>NZ_JBTGUV010000004.1:0-5391346 GCF_054343755.1 Glaciimonas sp. GNP009 | reverse complement strand
AACACCCAACACCCAACACCCAACACCCAACACCCAACACCCAACACCCAACACCCAACACCCAACACCCAACACCCAACACCCAACACCCAACACCCAACACCCAACACCCTCTCAACGTTTAATCTTGAGATTTCCGGACGCCGTGCCCGACCAAGAGACGCCGCTAGTCGATTACCTCCTCTTTGTTGTCTTAACGCTCTTTTTTTTGACGTTGATCAGCGTATTTCCGCTACTTCTCTTCCGTTGCTACCGACGCAGGATAATCGGCAGCAATGGGTACAGTTCGAATAGTCATGTAAATCCGAAAAAATATGATATTTACAATAAAAATGTGGGATTACTAACCGTACTTCAGGTAAGTGATGATAATAAGAGGCCTTCAATTCACCCCTAATTTTATATGTCGCATGTGCCCCACTGATCAAGATTGTCGGCCACACTTCACAGTGTGTAGTCACCGAACTATCAAATCTCACATCTGATTCCCATCAATGCAAACATTCTCACTTAAGTAAATAGCCATAATTGTGATCAATGACGAACCATTTCGTTTGACCAATTTCTAATATCTCGCTTAACTAGATAATCTTCTTTTATTCGACGTTATTCATTACAAAACTGTGTTCCAGCATTACCATCCGGTTCAAATTAAACAGGTGATATTCGACCATGACATATTTGCAGGCAGTCGTTGGAAAGCTTTCAGAGGCCCACGTCTTTTGGGTGATGCACTTCAGAGACTAAAAATTCTGCGTGGCGATGTTGCAGCCGAAGACTTCAGGTTATGGCGATGTGGCAAATGAATTGCTGCAATATCTTTGATTATCAATAAACGAAAAACAGGGAGTGTCATGCATGTTGAAATTTTTTAAAAATATCTTTGGGGCGGATAGCAACTCAAAGCAGAACGGACCAAATGAAGTGTCCGAAATTCAGCTTAAGACTATTCGTGAGTTGAATGTTAGCGCCGCGATTGCGGCGCATGAAAACTGGAAAATTAGGTTAGATACTTATCTCGCGGGAAAATCTAGCGAGGATCTGCGTCCGGAAGTTATTTGTTTCGATAATCGCTGCGACTTGGGAAAGTGGTTACACGGATCTGCACGTGAGCAGCTAGGAAAATACGCGTCGTTTCAGCAACTTGTTGCGGAACATAAAAATTTCCATTATCACGCGTCCAATGTCGTCAGCCTGAATCAATCAGGGAAAAAAGAAGAGGCGCAGAAGTTGCTCACAAATGGATTTCAGCAGTCCAGCGAAAGGGTTATTCGACTACTCGGCGATATCGCATAATCGGCATATAGAAAAACCATTGCGCTCAGCCTCGGCGATTGTATCTATCTCAAATGCGTCGCGGCTTTGCGCTTTTCATATGGCAATAAGACGGTTAAACAGTACAACTCCAAGTTTGAGTGTAAGGATCGGTTAGATGTACGATTTTACAGAATGAATAATTTCGGTCATGTCGCAATAAGCACCATACTAAACTTGCGACGATGCGCAATAATCCCTTATAGTTAACAAAGCGGGATAACCGAAATAATGTATCTAAACCCGACTGTTTGATTCCGACTGATTCATCACTTTTTTATTGAATGAATCTAACGTCGGGAATAAATATGCAATTGAATTTAACGCTACCACAATATTCTTTTGACCATCCTATCGGGCGCTCATGCCTTTTTCTGAGGCCTTTTTTTCGGGCTATCTGTATTACTCAAATATGACTCAGATTTTTTGATCAGACTTTTTGGTCTGAATTCCCCCGGCAATGGTCATCCACTTATTGATGAAGCCTTGTTACGGGCCAGGTGTTTTGATGAAATTATATAATAAGGTCGCCATCGTCACTGGTGCACAACGCGGCATTGGCCTCGCTATTGCGCAGAGATTCATGCGTGAAGCGCATACGTTATTATTGCTGACATCGTTGATGCAACAGAGCAGGTTTCCAAGTTGCCGGAGCACAGGAAACATAAAATGCGTTTTGTATTAAGCTGGTGTATGGACAAGGCGTGGGGCCACATTCACACCAATCAACATTTTTTCCAGACCTGCGTTACTATTTTATCGGCGAGAGCGGCTGAAGTTATCTTACGTACAAGTAGGATACCTAGCGTCAATAAGCCCCGATGACCCTACAACAGAGTAAACTACGCATCACATTGTTTCGCATAGTGCGATTCGAGCAAACCTGCGAGTTATCATGTCAGAAACACCTATTCCCTTATTCGCCGATTTGAATCTCAGTGAGCCGCTGTTACGCGTACTGAAAGAAGTCGGATATGAGTCTCCGTCCCCGATTCAGGCAGCCACCATCCCGATTCTTTTAGCGAATCGCGACGTGTTGGGTCAAGCACAAACCGGGACGGGAAAGACCGCCGCCTTCGCTCTTCCGATTCTGTCCCGCATTGATATCAAACAAACAACCCCGCAGGCGCTTGTCTTAGCGCCGACGCGTGAACTCGCAATTCAGGTTGCAGAAGCCTTTCAACGATACGCCGCCCATATTCCCGGTTTTCACGTTTTGCCTATTTATGGTGGCCAAAGTTATGAGCCGCAGTTAAGAGCTTTACGCCGTGGTGTGCACGTGGTGGTCGGTACGCCAGGTCGCGTGATTGATCATTTGGATAAAAATACGCTGGATTTGTCGCAGCTGAAAACCTTGGTGCTGGATGAGGCCGATGAAATGCTGCGCATGGGATTTATCGACGATGTCGAGAATATTCTTCAGAAAACGCCAGATACACGTCAGACAGCATTGTTCTCCGCAACGATGCCATCGGTCATCCGACGTATCGCAAAAACGTATTTGCGCGACCCATCTGAAATCGCAATTGCAGCAAAAACTGGCACTGCTGACAACATTCGTCAACGCTATTGGTTGGTAAGCGGCATGCAAAAACTAGAAGCGCTCACTCGCATTCTAGAGGCCGAAACGTTTGATGGCATGATCATTTTTTCGCGCACAAAATTGGGTACCGAAGAATTGGCCAGCAAGTTGCAAGCGCGTGGATTTTCTGCGGCCGCAATTAACGGCGACATCCAACAAGCACAACGCGAACGCACCATCCAACAGCTAAAGGATGGGCGCATTGATATTCTGGTCGCCACCGATGTCGCAGCGCGTGGTCTCGATGTCGAGCGTATCAGTCACGTCGTCAACTACGATGTGCCGCACGATCCGGAAAGCTACACCCACCGGGTGGGGCGCACCGGTCGCGCCGGTCGTAGCGGCGAGGCAATTTTATTTATTACACCACGTGAGAAAAGTCTTCTAAAAGCGATCGAACGGGCGACACGCCAACCCATTGAGCCGTTAATATTGCCAAGCATTCAAGCTGTCAATGATGTCCGTATTGCGAAGTTTAAAAGTCAGATAGGCGAGATGTTGAGTCTTGGTGACTTGGAGCAATTCCGCGCCATCATCGAAGAATATGAACGTGAAAACAACGTTCCTGCCATCGAAATCGCTGCCGCGCTCGCAAAAATGGCGCGTGGCAATGTACCGCTATTGCTGGATAAAAATCAGCGTGAAGCGTCGCCTACTTCGTCCTGGTCGGACGAGCGGTCTTCTCATGCAGGCAAATTTGATCGTCCCGAACGTGGTGAAAGAGCAGAGCGTGCAGAAAGATTCGATCGCAATGATCGCTCGGATCGGAATGAGCGTCCGGCAGCCCCAAGGAAAGAGCGTGTTGATCGCGCAGCAGATGTCGGCATGCAAACCTTCCGCATAGAAGTCGGCCATACGCACGGCGTCAAGCCTGGCAATATCGTTGGCGCGATTGCTAACGAAGCGGGGATCGATTCAAAAAATATTGGACGCATCGAAATATTCGATAACTATAGCGTGCTGGATTTGCCGAACGACATGCCTGCTGAACTGCTTGAACATCTCAAAACTGTATGGGTAGCAGGTCAGCAATTACGTATAAGTGCTGATGGTGCGACGGCCAGTGCTGGACATAAATCTGCTACATCGCCAGCGTCGGCGACATCGAAGGCAGCTTTTTCCCCCAGCAATCCGAGAGAAAATAGTGCCTCGCCGTCCGATAAGTTTGAACGTAAGGAACGTTCTGAATCACCGGACCATGCTGCGAGATCTGAGTTTCCAAAAAAAGAACGCAATGATCGTAAACCTGATGCCGGTATGGAGCGCTTCCGTATTGAGGTCGGAAATGAACACGGTGTGAAGGCTGGCAATATTGTGGGCGCTATCGCCAACGAAGCTAGTCTGGATTCCAAATATATTGGCCGCATCGAAATATTTGATGATCACAGCACGCTCGATTTGCCAGAAGGTATGCCAAAAGAACTGCTCGAACATTTAAAAACTGTCTGGGTGGCAGGGCAGCAACTACGTATTAGTCACGCTGGTGAGCGTTCGCAAGCATCCGAAAAATTTGCGGGCAACAGCAAATCTTTTGCTTCTCCAAAAATGGGAGGCGACAGACGCGTGGGTGAGAAACAAAGCGATAAACCACCGTTCAAAAATAAAAACGATTTTAACAACCGTTCTGACGCTGCAAAAACAAAACCTAAGCCACATCGCAAAGGTCCTAAACCGGCCTGATGTAACCAGACTGATTTAGTTCGGGTAACGTAATGCGCGTGATGGGCATTTTTGCGAAAGTGCTCCGAGTGAATTGGTCGCCATTTGCTGGTGAAGCCTGTACAACAGTGATGGCTGCTATCTGAATCTCGTGATCGTTTAATCAATGATCACGAGATTGTTATTTGTCAATCCGACGCGTGATTGGGGTCCTTTATCACTAGCTTTAACGCTTTGATACATTGTTCATACTGCCTCTTCTTCTGCTCAGATAGATGATCCATGCTCCCGAATAATGCTCCCGTATCGATGGGTCATTTCCGCCCACGACTGACGCTGCAAACTTTAAGCCGTGGTGACGGTCTTTTAGGGATGAAACCATCTGGTCCATTTGGCCCCCGTGGCGGGCTAGTGACGGTCGTGCGTATCATGTGGACTTATACCAATGATGAGGGCTTGTATTGGGAAACCCCTGCGCCAATCGCGCTATTAAATCGACGCCCTTCATCATCGCAATACGCCGAGGATGCATTAGGGCAACGCGTGTTGACACGCAATTTTGATGCAGAAGCTGACGCATTGGATCGCGTGTGGGATGTCGGTTTGCACCCGCTCCCCAGCGAAAATTTGCAGTGGCGCACGGCTAGCGACGGGCAAGAGTTCGCCTCACTTTGGACGCTTGTACAAGAAGGTTTTTTTGGTGATTTCTGGGCCGACCAGTTGCCGATGTTGCAAGCGGAAGGTTGGTCGGTGGTAGTGCATCCAGGCTTTGCGCACGAAAGCGTGGCGGTGGATGCGTGGCATCTCACTGTCAGCACGGAAACCGGCGAAATACGCAATAAGGAAGTGATTTCGCGCATGCGGAACCGGCCTCAGGCTTTAACAGCATTAAGTCAACCTTCCGGTGAATCGTGGATGTTGACGCTAGGTATAGAGATTGACGGAGAAATACTGGACCTGACACCGTTACTAGCGAATTTATTGCAACGTGATGCACGCTGGCTTGACGCCAGAAGACTGGCGTTGATTGATGACGATGCAGTGATCCTGCTACGTACGCCAAACGGAAAGCGGATTGCGGCGGAGGCCGCGCCGCTTAAGGTAATTGTAGGAAGCATGCTGGAGTTGCTGACCGATCCGGATCGTAAGGATGGTCCGCTACAACTGTCATCCTGGGATGCTTATCGTCTCGAAGCGATGCGTCTACATCTGATGAATACGCAGGCGCAACGCGCAGGCAAGCACGGCGCCTGGCAATTACGTGGAGACGTCGGATTACGCGAGTTGGCGCAACGATTGCAACAATCGTCTGGCCCACAACCGATTGAGGCACCATCCGGCTTGGGTGTCACTTTGCGGCCGTATCAGTTACATGGTGTGGCGTGGTTGCAATATCTGCGCGCGCAAAATTTGGCTGGCATCCTGGCGGATGACATGGGCTTGGGGAAGACCGCTCAGGCGCTTGCTCATCTACTGATAGAACAGCAATCTGGTCGACTGGATCGTCCAGTATTGATTGTCCTGCCCACCTCGCTCGTCTTTAATTGGCAATCTGAAGCAAAACGCATGGCACCAAGTCTGCGTGTTATGACGTTGCAAGGGCCAAACAGAAAGCAGGATTTTTTTCGCATAGCAGATCATGATGTCGTCCTGACGACATATCCTTTGCTGTGGCGTGACCGAACCATCCTCGAAGCGCAAGATTTTTACATGCTGATCTTGGATGAAGCACAGACCGTTAAGAATGCCGCAGCCCGCAGTGCGAACGCCGTGCGCCGGATAAAGGCGCGTCATCGTCTCTGCATTACAGGCACACCGTTGGAAAACCATCTCGGTGAGTTATGGACGCAATTCGATTTTTTGATGCCCGGTTTTTTAGGAGATGCGCGCAGTTTTATGCGCTTATGGCGCAAGCCAATTGAAGTAAGCGGTGAAACGTTGCGGGCACAGTTATTGGCGCAACGGATACGGCCTTTTATCCTGCGACGACGCAAGGATGAAGTCGCCACTGAGTTACCCGCCAAGATCGAAGTGATCAAACGTTTGCAATTACAAGGCCAGCAGCGCGCGCTTTATGAAAGTGTGCGTGTGGCCGCTGACGAGCATGTGCGGCGTATATTAAAGCGCAAGGGATTTTCTGGAGGACAAATCACCATCCTCGACGCATTACTCAAACTACGACAAGTATGTTGTGATCCATATTTACTAAAGGGAATACAACACGCCAAAACAATGGAACGCGCCAAGTTAGAAATGCTGCGCGACATGCTGCCGTCGCTGGTCGCCGAAGGTCGTCGCATTCTGGTATTTTCTCAATTTACTGAATTACTCGGCATGCTCGAAGCTGAGCTCAAGCTATTGGGAATCCCTTGGCTTGCCCTGACCGGCAAGACGCCGCCAGCAAAGCGTGGTGCATTAGTCGCGCAATTTCAAAGTAAAACCGTACCGATTTTGTTGATTAGTCTAAAGGCTGGCGGCGTCGGTTTGAACTTGACCGCCGCAGACACCGTTATTCACATGGACCCATGGTGGAATCCGGCTGTTGAAGAGCAGGCTACGGCCCGCGCGCATCGTATTGGGCAAGAGCACGTGGTATTCGTCTACAAACTGGTGATCGAAGGCAGTATCGAAGAAAGAATTTTAGATTTACAAGTTCGCAAAGCAGCGCTGGCCGAAGGAGTGCTGGGCAGCGACGGCGCATTGGCACAGAAATTTAATACGGAAGATCTGCAATTTTTGTTAGCGCCGTTGCATTCGGCCACGGGAGCCGGCAGCAGCTCTTAATTAGCGAGAAAAGTGATCGACGTTTGTTGAAAAAATAACGCATTAATGAAGTGCTAATTGGGTCATTTTGCTTTCTCTACCAATTTTTTCTCCCTTGCTCTAGCGCTAAAAACCAATATTTATCATTGATAAATGATCTGCTTTGGTTCTGGCGTGGGCATAATTTATTGCTCGTTATAACGTTCCCGCATATCCAAAAGCAAATGGCGGTTATTTACCTATCATGATGGGTCCGATACTTTTCATACCATAAGCTGTATTTGTGGGAAATATTCACACATTCCATACTAAGAGCGGGCTAGGACCGAGGTATTGCTTCTCGATTCGGGTGCGTTCAAAAACATAACACGAGACACCCTGAAGACGATTGCACGCATATTGCCTCAGAGGATAATAAAGGAGTAGCTTGATCATGATGGAACCACAACTTCAGTCCCCGCCGACAGGTAGTTTTAAAGCTTCCGGTCTTGATGCCGCTGGCATTGACCCAGCTATCGGGGTTGTACCCGAAACAGGAACCGGCAGGATAGACAAATACTTTCAAATCACTGCACGCGGCAGTACGCAGCGTCGTGAAATTATTGCCGGGGTCACCACCTTTTTAGCAATGGTCTACTCGGTGTTCGTTGTGCCGGATATGCTGGGCAAGGCCGGGTTTGATGTTAGCGCCGTATTTGTCGCCGTATGTCTGACTACCGCCTTTGGTTCTCTAATAATGGGTTTCTGGGCGCGTTTGCCTATCGCGGTTGGTTGTGCGATTTCGTTGACGGCATTCACTGCGTTTGGCTTGGTGCTCGGCAAAGGCATAACGCCAGCTGTCGCTCTTGGTGCAGTCTTTCTGACTGGTTTGGTCTTTACGGCTATTTCAGTGACCGGCGTGCGTTCATGGATTCTGCAAAATTTGCCTGCCGGTGTCGCCCACGGAACGGGTGTCGGTATCGGTTTGTTCTTGCTATTGATTGCGTCAAACGACGTAGGTTTAGTAGTTAAAAATGCCGGTCCTGGATTGCCAGTGGCACTTGGCCACATCACCTCTTTTCCAGTCGTGATGAGCATCGTTGGACTGGCGGCTATCTTCGGTCTTGAACGTCGGCGTGTGCCAGGCGGTATTTTACTAGTCGTCATTGTCATATCAATCATCGGATTAATATTTGATCCAGCCGTTAAATTTGCGGGTGTGTTTGCATGGCCAGCGCTTAGCTCTCCGGGTCACGCCTCATTGATCGGCGCGATGGATATCAAAGGCGCGCTGAGCATGACAGTATTGCCGAGCGTGCTGGCGTTGGTCATGACTGCAGTGTTCGATGCCACGGGTACCATTCGTGCGGTGGCCGGACAGGCTGGACAAGTCAGTGAAAACGGCTACATTCTCAACGGTGGTCGTGCACTGACAGCAGACTCACTCAGTTCAATATTTGCTGGCTTTGTCGGTGGTGCACCTGCTGCTGCGTATATTGAATCCACCGTCGGCACAGCCGCTGGCGCTAGAACCGGTCTTACTGCAGTGGTGGTCGGCTTGCTGTTTCTCGGGGTTATCTTCTTCTCGCCATTGGCTGGCCTGGTGCCTTCCTACGCCACTGCGCCCGCATTGATGTACGTCGGATTATTGATGCTTGGCAGTGTCAGCAAGATGCATATGGAGGATACGGTCGATGCGATGGCTGGACTAGTTTGTGCCGTATTCATTGTCCTGACATGCAATATCGTAACGGGCATTATGCTCGGCTTCTGTACCTTGGTAATCGGCCGCATTGTTTCAGGCGAGTACCGCAAGCTAACATTCGGCACAGTCGCCATCGCGATCGTTCTGGCAGTATTTTATGGCGGTGGCTGGGCAATTTAACAGCGGTGCAAGGTTGTCATCGGGTACCGCCGTTGCCTTGCGTATTCGACTAAAAATTGGGCATGTCGCGTCGCTGGCGGCTGCCTGATCTCAGTGATCGTTTCGTCCAGAGTGAAAGTGGGACGCGCAATATCGCAGCGAAATACCACGCGGGCCTAACCGCAAGTTGCCATGTGAAAATGCTGATCAGGCAAATAATCACATCCCGTAATTGCTATGCTGGTGCGGATAAGTCTGCAATTATTGCACCATATTAATTTCTTTAGGGAAATATAAAATATTCCAATGTCATCGACGTGGATGAGCGCCAACTCTGTATGAATGTAATAGTTTGTAAAGAGGCATCATCGATTGTTTGTGAAACGGTATATTGAATCTGTCTCCTCCAATACCTCCTAAGGTTTGGATTCAGCCCGCAGCCGAAAGGTCATGCGGGCTTTTTTTAGGCCAACGCCAACGCGGTGTTATTTCTTTTGGGAAGCGTCTAGGAACTTGCCTTTAGATGACGCGCAATGACGAAGGTTAATGAAGACCTGTTAACGCTTTACGGATAGGCTCCTGGTCGCCTGACTCAAGCGCAATGAGATAGCTTATTTTTCCCGCAATCACCGTTGCAACAGGCAGTCCGTCCCGGAATAGCACGCGGTTAGCGCTCAATGCAGGGACTTTTTCGCCGGGCAGCATGGCTCCGCAGAGGTTAAGAGGGTCGACGCCAGAGATGCAAATCAGATCACCGGAACCAGGCCGCCGACGCACATCACGGAGCAGTGGAATGGCCTCCGGTAAGGCGAATTGTTCGCCCGATAAACCGCCGACAAAACGGCCGCCCCGTAGTTCTCCCCGCGCTTCAAGACGATGGAAGATGGGGAGCAAATCACGCCATGGCGGCAACCAATTGGCTTCGCGTTCAAGTAACCGCCAGAAAACAACCCCATAGCGCCGCAATAACACCATAGCAATGTGTTCCAGCACCAATGGATCGATTCGTGGTTTTCTGCCCGAAATGGTTGTTGGTGTCATATTAAGGTTTGGGTCTCGGTCTGGATCGCGGTCTGGGTCGATATTTGAGGCAATAGGGCGCACCAAAGCCCAACGCCCAGCCTCGTCCATAGTTGTCATAGGCCAGCCCCGATGACGGCGGCGGGAATGTTCGGCGCGTTTCGCTGTTGGCACTAACAATGCCCGTAATCCTGCAAAACTGTCAGCATTGATCAGGCCAGCGGAAACTAATTCACCAAGTGCATTTTCCAACTCTGTTGGCAGCAAACGTGTATCAGTGAGTAGTTCATCGAAGAACATTGCGCCATGGCGTAGCAACGCCATGTGGACACGTTCTGAGCGCGGTGATATTTCGGGTTGCTCATTGGTAGGTTGAAGCGCATTCCAGATACGCAAATGGCGACGTTGCAGAAGTGCGATTGGGGTACTACGCAGCGGACCGGCCCCAGCGCGTAACGGCGCTGCAATACGGGTCCACACCACCTTGCCACTACGACATAAATCATCTAGCAACTGCGGGGAATAGTCGCTCAATCGTGCTGGAAGGATCGCGCTTTCCCAGCCTGCCGCAGCCCCTTCAAATCCTTCCAATTGGGCGATAACGGATGACAACGCATTTGGTCCTTTTAATTGTGTATCTGGTGTTAAATGCTGCCAATCGAACAGAAATCGCATGAAATCCTGGCGTTCGACCGGTTCAATTTCCCGTCGCAAACGCTTGATTGTGTACCGATGGATACGCGCCAACAGGTGCCGTTCACACCATTCTTCCTCGGCGATGCCGGGTGTAAAGCGCCCGCGCATGACATAACCTTCTGACTCAAGCCGAACCAGCCCGGAGGTAAGGGTCATCGCTGGTAATCCGACGGTCTGCGTTAGCTCCGCTAGCAATTGCGGCCCGAAACCAGAAAGCCGCGCTCTCAGAATCTCAACAATTGCCTCATCGCGGTTCCAGTTGCGCTCCCCATCACTGTGCGCTTTTTGCCGGTTGAATAAGGGCGGGGTGGAAACTGCTTGCGGGTAAGCCGCCTGAAAACAAGCGATGCGTTCCAGTGGAATCCAAATACCGTCGGTAGCGTCCGGGTAAATTGACATAAGTGTTGCACGTCCGCTCAGCGCCAACGATTGCAGCCAGTCCCTCCAGCCTTCATACCGCCTTGCCTCGGTGTTGGTAACGAACGAGAGGCTCATCAGTGCTTCGTGCATTTCGTCACCATCTCGTACGCGTGGCCATGCTTCTTCGACGACGCTTGCGATGGCG
This sequence comes from Glaciimonas sp. GNP009, assembly GCF_054343755.1. Classification (NCBI taxonomy): domain Bacteria; kingdom Pseudomonadati; phylum Pseudomonadota; class Betaproteobacteria; order Burkholderiales; family Oxalobacteraceae; genus Glaciimonas; species Glaciimonas sp. GNP009. The sequence continues at coordinate 5,379,904 of NZ_JBTGUV010000004.1, read as the reverse complement.
TCAACATCCAGTGCGCTCATATCGTCAACCGAAGTAGGATCGGTCCATCGACGACTTTGTACGGCTTGAGTGCGGCGTTCTTCTAATGGTGCATCATCAAGAAAAGCGTAAGGCCTTGCATTCAGTATCTCCATGGCCAGCGGCGATGGCGTTGGCAAGTCGCGGGCAATGAGCGTCACATCACCTTGCTCAATACGGCGTAGCAGTGCAATCCAGCCGACGGTGTCCATCGCGTCATGCAGACAATCGTCGATGGTTTGCATCACCAATGGATGATTGGGTAGTTCACGTTCGCCAACCACATTCTCAAGGCATGCTGCCTGATCAGGGAATACGGCGGCTAACAGATCGTCGCTTTTCATCCGCTGCAATTGTGGCGCGACTTTACGGCCGCCGCTATAGCGTGGCAGCGCCAGTGCAACCGTCGCGTTCCAGCGCCAACGCACATTGAATAGCGGTGCATCCAGCAGCGCCTGAATCAATACGTGTTCGGCATTGCCGGACTTTAAATAGCGCCAGACTTCATCCAGGGCAAAGCTCTGGCTGGTTGAAAGTGATAAAACGATGGCATCTTCGGTGGCTGCGGCCTGTAATTCGAAGTTGAAGGTGCGGCAGAAACGCTTGCGTAGCGCCAACCCCCAAGCGCGGTTAATGCGACTGCCAAACGGTGAATGCAGCACTAGTTGCATACCGCCCGATTCATCGAAGAAACGCTCCATCACCAGCGTATCTTGCGTTGGAAGTGCGCCTAATGCAGCGCGGGCAGGCGCGAGATAATCGACGATCTGGCGCGCCGAACTATCGTCAAGGCCGACTTGTTCAACCAGCCAGTCAATAGCCGCCGACAGAGTGGGCGTCTCCCCGCTAAATGTGACCGTACTGTCGGAATCGGCATCCTTGACGTTATGTAGCCGCAGAATGCCAGTTGTGCTCGATAGAAGCTGATCAACTCTGGCGCGCAAACGTGCGACCCCGACCGACAGTTCATCGCTTCGTCCGGGTGCTTCGCCGAGCCAGAAAGGGATGCTCGGCGGCATGCCATGCGCATCCTCAACCCTAACCCGTCCGGTTTCAACCTTCAGAATCCGGTAAGACGTATTGCCTAATTGGAAAATATCGCCCGCGATGCTTTCGACCGCAAAATCTTCGTGCACCGTCCCAATCGGATGTCCCTGCGGTTCCAGCAATACAGTGTAATCTGCATTATCGGGTATCGTACCGCCGGATGTGACAGCCGTCAGCTTCGCGCCTCTTCGCCCCCGCAATGTGCCAGCGACGGTGTCGCGGTGCAGATAGGCACCACGGACACCATTTCGCCCCGTATAGCCTTCAGTCAGCATGCGAAGGATCGCGTCGTATTGCCCGCGCGCCAGTGCTGCATAAGGTTCAGCACGCCGAACCAGCGCGAACAATTCATCTTCGGTCCACTCCTGACAAGCCACCTCGGCAACAATTTGCTGGGCCAGAACATCTAGCGGGGCGTTTGGAATGTGGAGCAAATCGAGTTCGTCGCGCCGTATGCAATCCAACAGCGCCGCGCATTCAATCAAGTCATCCCGTGATGTCGGAAACAGGCGGCCTTTGGGCATGCCGCCAACCTGATGCCCTGAACGCCCGACACGTTGTAAAACGGCCGCGATGCTGCGAGGTGAACCAACCTGACAAACCAGATCAACATCACCGATATCGATACCCAGCTCCAGCGACGCGGTGGCGATCAACACGCGCAGGTCGCCGCGTTTAAGCCGTTGTTCAGCATCTAAACGATATTCCTTGGCAAGGCTTCCGTGATGCGCGGCGACCGCGCTGGTTCCCAGACGTTCAGCCAAATGGCGGGCGGCACGCTCAGCCATGCGCCGCGTGTTGACGAATACCAGCGTCGTGCGATGCATGGAGACCAGTTCTGCCATTCGGTCATAAACCCGTTCCCATACGTCATTGGCCATGACGGCTTCGAGCGGAACGGGTGGCAATTCAATCGCCAGATCGCGTCGACGGATGTGGCCGACATCGACGATAGCGCAGTCGTTGACCATTGTTTCAGTGCCATCGTCGTAACGTCCCACCAGAAATCGCGCAACTGCATCCAGTGGTTTTTGCGTCGCGGACAAGCCAATCCGGGTGGGACGCTGTTCGCAAAGCGCATCAAGCCGCGCCAGACTTAGCGCCAGATGACTGCCGCGCTTGCTGCCAGCAACTGCATGAATCTCATCAACAATGACCGTCCGTGTGCCAGCCAACATCGCCCGACCACTATCGGAACATAACAGGACGTATAAGGATTCCGGCGTGGTGACGAGAATATGCGGTGCGCGTTTGCGCATTGCCAGTCGTTCGGCAGTGGTCGTGTCGCCAGTGCGCACAGCGGCTCGTATGCCGTGGTCGGGCAAGCCCATCTGCGCCAGTTCGCGCGCAATGCCTTCTAGCGGTGCATCGAGATTAATACGGATATCATTAGACAACGCTTTCAGTGGAGAAACATAAATCACTGAAGTCACATCCGGCAGGATGCCATTGCGCAATACACTCTCTTTTACCAGCGCGTCTATCGCCGCCAAAAAAGCCGTCAGGGTTTTGCCGGATCCGGTCGGTGCCGCGACCAAGGTAGGACGACCGCTGCGAATTAACGGCCACGCGAGCTGCTGCGCTTCCGTGGCACTCTTAAAAGTGCTGCGGAACCAAGCCGAGACAGCAGGATGAAAATCCTCCCACATATTAACGGTAGCGGTGGCGGTGCATGGGGTAGCCATGGAATATTATAGGCTGGGCTGTGGATTTTGCTTTGCACACTTAATCAACCCATCCTAACTGCTGAGCTCAATCGTGGTTTTCCCTATCGTGCTTTCAGTGGGGCTCCTCAAGTTTTGCCGGGCTGGCTTGCATTCTAAGGCGATTTTCCGCATTTTGCGATCAGGACTTTATTTGGTTGAAATGATTGCCTTATTGATCACTTAATTGATTCGATATAATAGAAATCGTATTCGATAAATGAGTGTCAGTTTTATATCGTCATTCTGACTAAAGTCGGTCACAGCAGGAAATACCATTTTGTACGTTAAAATGCTAGGTTGATTTCATTTTCAGTTATTTGTGAGAAGCACCGTGACATACAGCATCAAAGAAATTTTTTATACACTGCAAGGCGAGGGCACGCACGCCGGACGCCCCGCGGTATTTTGTCGCTTTAGCGGTTGCAATTTGTGGACCGGACGCGAGGAAGATCGCAGCAAAGCCATTTGCCAGTTTTGTGACACCGATTTTGTCGGGACGGACGGGGAAGGCGGCGGCAAATTCAAGACTGCTGACGCACTGGCCAGTACGATCAACGCGTTGTGGCCGGAATCGTATACCGCCAGCAAATTTGTCGTCTTCACCGGCGGCGAGCCTCTTTTACAACTGGACGCTGCATTGATCGACAGCATGCACGCGGCCGGTTTTGAAATCGCCATCGAAACCAACGGAACAATCGACGTGCCAGCCGGTGTGGACTGGATCTGCGTCAGCCCAAAAATGGGATCGGTGCTTAAAGTCCACAAAGGAAATGAGCTCAAAGTCGTCATTCCCCAACTCGGACAAGCGCTGGCGACATATGAAACGCTTGATTTCGATCATTTCTATTTGCAGGCGATGGATGGTCCGTTGTTGGCGGATAATCTGCAACGCGCAATTGAAACCTGCAAGCGCAATCCGAAGTGGAAATTGAGCTTGCAAACGCACAAACTTTTACAGATTCCCTAAACTCATACCATTGGCGTCTTTAAGCCTTTGTACTGCTTCTGAAGTCTGCCTTGCAAAGTTCCATTGCTAAGCTGTGATTCAATACTGTCCTTAAAGCGCTTCGGGTTTGATGATTTGGACTCGTTTTAGATCAAATAGTTGATCAGTATTAATTGAAAATGAATTATGTTAACCATTACTCGCAAATTAGAGTTCGATGCCGGTCATCGCATCCCCGATCACAAAAGCCAATGCCGCAACTTGCATGGCCATCGTTATACGCTTGAAATTACGTTGGTCGGTGCCATTATTGAAGTCGAGGGAAGCTCCGACAATGGCATGATTATGGACTTTTCGGATATCAAGACGCTGGCTAAACAGCATCTGGTTGATGTCTGGGACCATGCATTTCTGGTCTATGAAAAAGACACCGTCGTGCGCGCTTTTTTGGCGACTTTGCCAGACCACAAGACAGTGATCATTGATCGTATTCCGACTGTCGAAAATCTTGCCCGCGCTGCCTATGACATCCTCAAAGCTGCGTATAAAGATCATTACGGTACAGGTTTGCATTTGCAAAAATTGGTATTGCACGAAACACCCAATTGCTGGGCTGAGATTTCTGAAGATCGTTGATTAATACGCCTTGAGGTCAGTTACCGGACCTTCAACTCAAGCGCGCAAAGTTCATTTATATGAGTGAATGGTCAGCGCAACGGTTGCGCAATTCTCTTCGTTTCCATGCATTATTAGTTGTTCTGATAAATTTCACCGTATGGATAATCTTTCTCATCCAATAGACGCCGCTTCAACCGATGACATTTTCATGCGGCAAGCAATAGCGCAAGCACATAACGCTTGGGCATTGGGTGAAGTGCCGGTCGGCGCAGTCGTGGTGAAAGATGGCGTTATTATCGCCTCCGGATTTAACCATCCGATAGGCAATCATGACCCAACTGCGCATGCCGAAATAATGGCGCTGCGGGCTGCCGCGACGTTACTTGGCAATTATCGTCTACCCGGTTGTGAACTCTATGTCACACTGGAACCCTGCCTGATGTGCGCAGGCGCAATGATGCACGCGCGCCTCTCACGCGTGATTTATGGCGCTAGCGATCCAAAGACTGGCGCTGGCGGTTCTGTGCTCAACGTCTTTGAGCAAGAAAGGCTGAACCATCACACCGCGTTAACCGGTGGTGTCCTATCCGACGAATGTGGCACACTGCTTAAACAGTTTTTTTCCGAGCGTCGTCTGGCGCAAAAAAATCAACCTGAATTATTGTAAAACGTTTCCAGGACGCATCAGTGGATCTAGAAAATTCCGATTTGCCAGCCGATTTGCAAACACCAGAGCTTGCGCTATTTGCCAAAAAAGTTGGCGTTGCGTTGATCGCGCCAAGCGGTTATGCGCTGGATCAGCAGGTGCTTGGGCGTGGCATTCTGGCTCTGCAACAACAAGGTTGCGTCGTTTATAACTACTACGACGGGACGCAGAAATATCAGCGATTTGGCGGCACCGAAGCAGGGCGGTTGGCACAAATATACGCAGCGATTGATAATCCACAAGTGCAAATTGTCATGGCAGTACGCGGCAGTTACGGCATGTCGCGCTTGTTACCGTTGTTAGATTTTGAGCGGATCGCAGCAAGTAAAAAGCTCTTCGTCGGCCATAGCGATTTCACTGCTTTCAGTCTGGCCCTGTTGGCGCAAACCGGATTGCAAAGCTTTGCCGGACCGATGTTATTTAGTGACTTTGGTGACGTGGAACTGAGTCAATTCACCATGTCTCATTTCTGGCAAAGCCTGCGTCAAGCAGAGCAAACGCTCGATGTGGAGACCAACGGAAATCCAGACCTTGATGTCACCGGCACTTTGTGGGGTGGCAATCTGGCGATGATCAATCACCTTATCGGAACGGCCTATTTGCCGCAAGTTGATGGTGGCATTTTATTTCTTGAAGATATCGGTGAGCATCCGTATCGCATCGAACGGATGATCTTACAACTTCAATACGCCGGAATTGCAGAGCGCCAACAGGCGATAGTGCTGGGCGATTTTTCACATTATCGCTTGGCGGCCCACGACAACGGCTACGATTTTGATGCCATGTTGGCCTATTTGCGTTCGAACATATCTGTTCCAATTTTGACCGGCTTGCCATTCGGTCATGTGCGCGATAAAGTCACGCTGCCGATTGGCGGTCAGGCAAGGCTGATTTCCGGACCAGCCGGATTTCAGCTCAGGATCTACAGTACGCTTACATTACGCTGACCTGAAAATGGGTCTTCATCGAGAGAGTTTGTCCACGTGCTAGCGTGACCAAACCTGGTTTTCCGGTTACGTGGAATGCATTAATTGGATGCGTAATTGGTTCGAAGCAAAAATAGTCATGCTTCGGTGGCCGATACATCAAACTATAGCTACTACAGTTATCCATTGTCACTGACAGTTCCAGCCCTCGGTCAGGGTAGCTAATCAGCGCCTTTCCATCCCATCCCGTAAAGCAATTATCAATCAATGGTCCTTCCAATGCGGCTGGATGATTATAATTCCAGGTCTGTGGAAAGGCCTTCGTGTGAGCAGTCGGGATCTGATCGCTATCCGAAAGCCACACGCCATCGGCCCGCGAACTAAATCGCGTCGCCTCATTTCGTGGAAAGTAGGGATGTAATCCGAGGCCGTAAGGTAAGGATTCGGCTCCCAAATGGGTTACTAATAACGCTATCGATAGCCCATCGTCCGTTAACGTCAAAGTCTGGCTGCAACGATAACTGTGTGGATTGCCATCAAAGCAATCCGATTTTAGCGTCAATTGAATACTGTTTGGGGTTCGGTTGGCAACCCGCCATTTTTGCAGCCACGCATCCCCGTGAATCGGATATGGCTCGCCCGCGCGGTTTTCAAGAACTGGATAGTGCCGTCCTTGATGGGTGAACCCGCCATCAGTAATCCGATTCGACCATGGAACCAGCGGAAAACAGGCCATGGCATAGCGATCCTTTGAGGTTCCATCCCATGACCGCAAAAGAGGACTCCATTGTTCTTTCAACTTCCAATCCCATGCAGCAATACTTCCACCCAAGGTCGGTAGAACTTGCAACCGTTGTGTCGCCGATTGGAGTTCAACTACGCGGATGGCAGAAGAGGTCGTTCCTGATGGTTTCGGGTTTATCATATATTTAATATTGGAATAGTATTCTGATAGGTTTATGCAATGATCTTAATCGACTATAAAGCTTTCAATGATGAAATAATTCGAATAAGCAATACTCAAATCTCTTAAATAAATATTAAAAAAATAACTATTCGATGTTGAATTTGATTCAATACCTAAATGGTTATCGCTTACAGCAAAAAATTCATTGGATAAATATCAATCTTTCTTCTAGGATATGAAGTGGTTTGGAACAATCAGAACAGCGAATTGTTGCAAGGCGAAGCATTGCGGAATCAAAGAACAGTAAAACAAACATCGGCGCGTTATGCGTCGCATGATCCGCAAACAGCGTGTTAAACCAGCTCCAAGGAGAAGACAAATGAAATTAACCAGCAAAAAAATATTAGCGTCCGCATTATTTTTAGGACTAGGTTTTGGGATTGCATCGAGTGCATTCGCAGACAAATCACTAGTAATGGGTTTTGCGCAGGTAGGCGCTGAAAGTGAATGGCGCACCGCCAATACGGCGTCGATCAAAGACGCCGCGGGCAAAGCCGGTGTCACGCTTAAATTCTCGGATGCACAGCAAAAGCAAGAAAACCAGATCAAAGCAATCCGCTCCTACATCGCCCAAAAAGTGGATGTAATTGCATTTTCTCCAGTAGTGGAATCAGGATGGGACACTGTCCTAAAAGAAGCCAAAAGCGCAAAAATTCCAGTTATCCTCACGGATCGCGCGGTCAACGTCACAGATAAATCGCTTTATGTCACCTTTATTGGTTCTGACTTTGTTGAAGAAGGACACCGTGCTGGTCGCTGGTTGCTAGAGCGCGCCAAGACCATGCCAGCCGGTGATATCAATATCGTTGAATTGCAAGGCACGGTAGGGTCTGCACCGGCGATTGACCGCAAAGCCGGTTTCGAGCAAGAGATCGCCACGAATCCACGTCTCAAAATTATCCGCTCGCAAACAGGTGATTTCACGCGTGCCAAAGGCAAGGAAGTGATGGAAGCTTTCCTTAAAGCTGAAGGCAAGAAAATCAATGTCTTGTACGCGCATAACGACGATATGGCGATTGGAGCAATTCAGGCAATCGAAGAAGCCGGTCTTAAACCAGGTAAAGACATCCTCATCATTTCGGTGGATGGTGTGAAAGGCGCATTCGAAGCCATGATGGCGGGTAAGTTGAACGTCACCGTCGAATGCAGTCCATTGCTGGGACCACAATTGATGCAAGTTGCCAAAGACATCGTTGCTGGTAAATCAGTGCCAAAACGGATCACCACGGTGGAGGGCGTGTTCCCAGCCGAAATCGCTGCTAAAGAGTTTCCAAACCGTAAGTATTGACACTAAACGGTTGGCGCTACATCACGAGCAACCACGAGCGACAATGATTGACGCCTAGTCCAGGACCGGAGCAAACTTAGTGCACGACCTTAGCGTTTGCTCCCGATTTGCAAAACAGAATCGGAGTAGACGCAAGTGTGCAAAGGGCGACGGTTCTGACGCTCAGTCATTCACTGTTCTGTTGTATGGCTAATGCATCTCATCCTATTGCTGCGCGCATCTTAACTTTTTTGTGCCGGTAATGGGATTCTTCGGGAAGTCTTTTGCCCATGATGACATCCATTACTACGCCATTATCGACCCCATTTTCTAGTCCTGAACATCGCTCGAAGCCGGTGTTAGAACTCAGTGGCATCTATAAAGCATTCCCCGGCGTCAAGGCATTAACTGATGTCGATCTCCTGTTATTTCCGGGAGAAGTGCACACGTTGATGGGCCAAAATGGGGCTGGAAAATCAACACTCATCAAAATATTGACCGGTGTTTATAAACCCGATAGCGGACGTATCCTGTTAAACGGTCGACCGGTGCAACCGCGTTCAACTCTGGAAGCCCAAAATCTTGGAATCAGCACGGTTTATCAAGAGGTCAATTTATGTCTCAATCTATCGGTTGCTGAAAATATCTTTATTGGCCGTTATCCGATGAAAAATGGTTTCATCGATTGGCCGATGATGAAACAAAATGCCCAAACATTATTGGCCGAATTACAGGTTGACATCGATGTGACCGCGCCGTTATCACGCTATTCGCTGGCGGTGCAGCAAATGGTCGCCATTTCACGCGCACTCAGCATTTCAGCCAAAGTATTAATTCTGGACGAGCCAACTTCAAGTCTTGATGACAATGAAGTCCAAATGCTGTTCACTGTATTGCGACGCCTGCGTGAACAAGGGCTGGCCATTTTGTTTGTGACCCATTTCCTCGAACAGACATTCGATATTTCTGATCGTATCACCGTATTACGTAATGGCATCCGTGAAGGCGAATACCTCGTCAACGCCTTATCCCGCTACGACCTGGTCAACAAAATGGTTGGCGTCAGCGCTGAAGAAGCGCTTGCGCTCAGCAACGCGCGTGAAGAAAATTTGCAGTCATTGCCATTAACCGAGGTGGACCAAAACTCAGCCAGCAGCGCCACCTACATGGAGGCAGCAGGAATTGGGCGTAAAGGCGCGTTGACACCACTGGATCTTACATGTCGCAGTGGGGAAGTACTTGGCTTATGTGGCTTATTGGGTTCAGGGCGGACCGAAGCGGCACGTCTATTGTTCGGCGCAGATAAAGCAGACTCGGGAACCATCGCCATCAAAGGTAAGATTCACAAATTTAATTCGCCACGTGACGCGATTGCTGCCGGTATTGGATTCTCGTCAGAGAATCGCAAAGAAGAAGGCGCGATTCTTGAACTCAGCGTGCGAGAGAATATTATTCTAGCCTTGCAAGCGCGGGCAGGACTGATGCATGTCATCGGTCGCAAGCGCCAGCAGGAAATCGCCAATAATTATATTAAATGGCTTGGTATTAAAACGCCCAGCGCAGAAACCCCCATTGGCAAGCTATCCGGTGGCAATCAGCAAAAAGCATTGTTGGCGCGCTGGCTGGCGACCGATCCCGAAATGCTCATTCTGGACGAACCGACACGTGGCGTTGATGTGCGTGCCAAGCAGGAAATCATGGATTATGTCGTTTCACTCTGTCGCAAAGGAATGGCAATTCTGTTCATCTCATCTGAAATTGACGAAGTATTGCGTTGCAGCGACCGCATTCTGGTGTTACGGGACCGCAAAGCGTGCGGCCAGTATTTGCGCGGTGAGCTGGACGACGCATCAGTCCTGCAAGTCATTGCCGGAGATGCAGCATGAGTGTCGATAAACAACTGAAACCATCAGCGGCTATGCCAACAGAACAATCTGCAATCGCAGCTAATGCCTCGACTGCCTCGACTGCATTAGCCTTACCAACTGCAAGCCAATCCAGCTGGATGCAACATCCCTTATTCTGGCCCACGGCAGCGTTAGCCCTTTTACTGCTAATCGACCTGATCATGATCCCCGGATTTTTTCGATTAGAAATCAAAGATGGACATCTCTATGGCAGCGTGATCGACATCATCAATCGTGCAGCGCCGTTAATGCTGGTAGCGCTTGGCATGACATTAGTCATCGCCACACGTGGCATCGATATCTCGGTCGGTGCAGTCGTGGCGATCTCTGGCGCGGTCGCTGCGGGACTGATCGGCGGCGATATGGTGATGATCAACGGCGCACCAGAATACGTCAGCAAAATGCCGATGGTGTTTGCGCTCTTGATCGCCATGGGCGCGGCGTTGCTATGCGGCGTCTGGAACGGATTGTTGGTTTCCACCTTGGGTTTGCAGCCCATCATTGCCACCTTAATCCTGATGGTGGCGGGGCGCGGTTTAGCGCAATTGCTCACTGACGGACAAATCATCACGGTGTATTACAAACCGTTTTTCTTTCTCGGCAGTGGCTATTTATTCGGTCTGCCGTTCTCGTTATTTATTGTGCTGGCGGTCGGTGGCTTACTATTGTTGCTGATGCGTAAAACGGCGCTTGGTCTCTTTATTCAGGCTGTCGGTATTAATCCGGTTGCATCCCGACTCGCTGGTATTAAAACCTCGGCACTGATTTTTTTCGTGTATATGTTTTGCAGCGCCTGCGCAGGGATGGCGGGTCTCATGATTAGCGCCAATATCAAAAGTGCCGACGCCAACAACGCCGGTCTGTTGATGGAACTCGACGCAATCCTGGCCGTGACCTTGGGTGGTACATCCTTGGCCGGTGGTAAATTCAGTTTGGTTGGCAGCATCATCGGCGCATTAATTATTCAGACACTGACCTACACCATCTATTCAATTGGCGTTCCACCTGAGGTAAACATGGTGGTCAAGTCCATCGTCGTATTCATCGTTTGTTTGTCACAATCGTCGCAATTTCGCTGGCATTTTTCTGCTGCCGGAATACGCAGTTTCAAACATTTTTTTGCGGCGACCAAATAATGAAGAACGCCATACAAAACCTTCCCAAATCACTGACATTGCCCAAGTCTGCTGCATCGCAGACCCGCTCATTATTTAATTCACCTTATTTCACCTCCGTGATTACGGTGGCGTTATTTGCCATCATGTTCGGTCTTGGCTCCTTCTCTTATACTGGATTTTTTTCAGTGCAAGTATTTTTCAATCTCCTGATTGATAACGCCTATTTGCTGGTCATCGGTCTTGGCATGACCTTTGTGATTCTGTCCGGCGGGATTGATCTGTCGGTCGGTTCAGTATTAGCGCTGACCACAATGATCTCGGCCTATTTGCTCGAAAGCCTGCATTGGCCGCCGTTATTTGTCATGATTTGCGTACTCCTGATCGGATCGCTATTTGGCGCATTCATGGGCGCATTGATTCATTTCTTTAAATTGCAGGCCTTCATCGTCACGCTCGCGGGAATGTTTTTTGCGCGCGGTTTATGCTACCTCATCAGCATCAATTCCATCACCATCGATAACCCGCTCTACGTGTCGCTATCGCAGGCCAGATTGACGTTTTTCGGTGCGTTCATTTCTCCCAGCGTCATGATTGCCCTCGTCATGCTGGGGGTGGCGATCTATCTCGCGCACTACACCCGTTTTGGTCGCGCCGTCTACGCCATTGGCGGTGATGAAGAATCGGCATTGCTGATGGGTTTGCCGGTTGGCCGTACCAAAATACTGATCTATTCCTTCAGCGGATTTTGCGCGTCACTGGCCGGGATTCTGTTTTCACTTTACATGCTGTCCGGCTACGGCTTACACGCCCAAGGCGCAGAGCTCGACGCCATTGCAGCAGTTGTCATCGGCGGCACGTTATTGAGCGGTGGTTACGGCTATGTTGCGGGCACGCTATCGGGCGTATTGATCCTCGGCGTCATTCAAACACTGATTACATTCGACGGCACACTGAGCTCGTGGTGGACCAAGATCGTCATCGGCGCATTGCTGTTTATATTTTGCCTGGCGCAACGTTTGCTGGCGATTGGTGGAAAGGCGCGCGGGAAAGCGACGGCATAATTGTAGGAATATTGCGACTTCATTTTTCCTTTGTTGCAAGAAATTCGCCTTTCCCTACGGGAACCAGGCTCGTCACAAAATCGCCATCTGCTTGAATTATGTTGATAAATAGCGCCATCTCTTTAGCGTGAGACGTGGCGTTATCCACCACCAGCAATCCACCACGACGCAGCACACGCTTCAAATCCGGCCACCATCCACCATATTCAGAGCGGTCTGAATCCAGAAAAATCATATCGAAGGCCGCATCTGCCGCACCGCTCAACACGGCGCCAGCATCTCCCTCAATTTGGGTGATATGGTCGGCCAAGCCCGCTCGGACGAAGTTCTTTGCCGCCATTGCAATTTTAAATGCCGACATCTCAACAGTCGTCACTTTGCCATCAAAAGTCCGTGAAGCATCAGCTAACCAAAGGGTTGAGTAGCCGTTAGAAGTGCCGATTTCAAGAATGCGTTTAGCGCTCATGATTTTTATCAGTACAGACAAAAAATCGCCCGTGTCACGCGTAATGTTCAACATGCGGCCTGGTCGATCCCTCATCAAATCGTCATTCGCGTGACCGAACTCTTCCAACTCGTCCAAAAGTTCTTTCAATGTTGAATTCATTGCTTACTCCGCATAGTGAGTGTTGAGAGAGCCTTGCAAACCGCCGATATCGCGATAATCATAAGGCATGGGCAATGACGGTAAAAATCCCGAGTTTAATAGGTGTTCTGATCATATTACAAATGCCGAGTGGCAGTTTCGCTTACCTGGCTGTCATTTTTGGAGTGTTTTGACTTGGCTAGCAAGACGCCGGTGGATTAGTTAAGGGCAGGCTGAAAGCGAAAGGGTATAAGGCATGATGTTTTCTTTTGTGTGTGGTTAAACCCGCGCCCCGCTTCCAAGCGGGTGGGCGGCAAATGGTAGAGTTGGAAGACTGGCGCACAAAAGCAAACCAGCAAGCACGAAGACTTGCCCGCCACAGCCGCCCTTTGAGGCAAAGAGAGATGATTGCACATAAAAAAAGGCACTAGATCGTTTTGTGCGATTTTGTGTTTTCAGGCTTTCAAACCTGGTTTCCTTTTTATCAGGGACGAAAAGAGCATAAAGCAAGACGGTAAAATCTGTGAAGTCTTGATTTTCAGTTGATAAAAAAGTGATTAGACGCGATGCGTTCGCGGATGATCCAAAGCGTTTGGGTGACCCCTTAGCCAATTACAAATTAAAAAAATGGCGATAGGGAGAGCAGCCGGTGCCTCACGTATTGTATTTTCCTGGTCGACGCAGATCAAATTGTCAGTATTTTTTACACTCTTGCCGTGAGATAGGTTTGAAAAAATCATAAGTCCATGATTTAAAACAAATAGTATATGTGGCATAACTATTGCTATTTAGTCATTGGAAAATCTATTTCATGTCTAAGGTGCGCAACTAAAGCTATGTAATCAAGGGCAGCGACTTTAGGGTAATTATTTAACGGGGAAGTTATGAAAAATATTAAAAAAATCGCTTTCGTTGCTGCCGTTACCGTCACAACATTATTTTCGGTATCGGCACAGGCAACCCTCACAACTTACACTAACCTGGCGTTATTTGAGGCTGCTGCGGGTGCAACCTCTCTAGAAACCTTTAGCACTGCTACCCCCAACGTATCTGGCAATAATTTTGCCGGTACCTTTAACGGTTTTTCGCTGTCCAGCGTAGCGAACGGTAACAAGAGCGGCATTTCGACCGGATCTATTAGTGGCAGTGACAATACGGCGATTCCGGCAAATTTTTCCGGCCAAAATTTCTATGGTTGGGGGGAGGGAACTCAAGGTAACGTCGGTCCTACTACCACCTTTAGTTTTGGTCGTGCGGTTCAGGCGCTTGGTTTCGATTGGTTCGATACGGATGTTACTGATAGCTATTCATTGAAAGTCAATGCCTTGACTACGGTAGTTTTCAATTACAAATCGAGTGGCTTTTTTGGTGTTATTGCTAGCGCTGGCGAATCATTTACCACTGCATCAATCCAGACATTCACCGATGGTGGGTTCATTTCAACCGAGGGTTTTGATAATGTCCGTGTCTCCGCCGTTCCTGAACCGACTTCGCTGGCTTTGTTGGGTCTTGGAATCTTAGGCTTCGTCGCTTCACGACGCAAAGCAACTAAGCATACCAGAGGCTGATTCCTCATTTTTTCCATGGTCCGCTGATTAGGTGATTTCCGCTACCTGGTCAAGAAAAGTCTCCCACGATGACATTCGGCGAGACTTTTTTATTTGTCCGGTCCCATTTTATGTCCCGTCCAAAACAAGTTGCATATGCAAATCCCGCTATCCGTCCCTCGCCGAATTAAAAGGACGTTATCAACCTTGCGGTAATATCCACTGTTGTCTGGCTTATCGCTGCCATCTCCACACATATCCTCCACATAGGACAAGGAATTTACTTATGCAACGTTTCAATCTTTATTGTAGGCAGCTTCTGCGAGGCTTATTACTGTTGTCGCTATTGAGCATAACATCCGCTCACGCGGCCGAAAAGCGCGATCTCATCATCGATACCGATCCGGGCGCCGACGATGTAGTGGCGTTACTTCTGGCGCTGGCATCGCCCCAAGAGCTCAATGTGTTGGCCATCACCACCGTAGCAGGCAATGTCCGTCTCGATAAAACCTCACGTAATGCCCGGCTAGCGCGCGAATGGGCTGGGCGTGAAGACGTGCCCGTGTATGCGGGAGCGCCAAAACCACTGATGCGGACGCCAATCTATGCGGAGAACATCCACGGTAAAGAAGGGTTGCCGGGGGTGACCGTGCATGAGCCGAAACAAGGGTTGGCTTCCGGTAATGCGGTCCAGTATCTGATCAATACCTTGAGCAAGGCCAAACCACATAGCATCACCATCGCCATGCTCGGGCCGGAAACCAATCTCGCGCTGGCACTGATGCAGGCACCGGAGATTACCAACGGCATTAAGGAAGTCGTGGTGATGGGTGGCGCGCATTTCAACGGCGGCAACATTACACCAGTCGCAGAATTTAATATCTTCGCTGATCCCCAGGCCGCGCAGGTGGTGTTGGCAAGCGGTGTCAAGCTGACTTATATACCGCTCGATGTCACCCACAAGATTCTGACCAGTCCGCAGCGGCTCAATCAGATTGCCGGATTACACAATCAGGCGGGTACGCTGGTCAGCGACATACTTAACGCCTATGTTCCCGCCGACATGCTGCATTACGGTTTGTCTGGCGGTCCGGTACATGACGCCAGCGTTATAGCGTGGTTGCTGAAGCCAGAGCTGTTCAGCGGCAAGCAGATCCACGTTGACATCGATAGCCGAGAGGGAATAGGTTTTGGTCAGACTGTCGCCGATTGGTATGGCACGCTTGACCAAAACAAAAATGCATTCTGGATCGAAAACGGTGACGCCCAGGGTTTTTTTGATTTGCTTACGGCACGACTTGGACGCCTGAAATGATCATTGGTTAGGCTGGCCTATTTGACTGATAAATATCGACGGAATGTCTGCCGTACGAATTTAGTTGTCGGGCGCGATTGTTTGCGGCCTTTGATTGCATTGATCAGCTCTATGCCAACAGATGTTTCTTGCTACCATTGAAAAGATTCACTTGGTCACATCGGGGACGCGCCATGCCGGCAGCATCCTCGGTGGTGAGTTATTCCTTGCCTTGAATGGCATTTATAGCGCCAAAAAAGCTGAGGAATACCTCATCGCAGATCAGTTAATTGAAAATCACATTAAACGTTTTTTTCGCATTACAGCGATACCAAACAGTCCCAAACCTAGCAATGCCAGGGTTGCAGGCTCCGGCACCGCTTGGCCACCTGTCAAACCAATATCGTAACCACGCCATGTTCCTTTAGCTTGATCCACTACCCAGAACTGATCGTTCGCATAGCTATAACTGAAGTTAGAATCAAAGCTAGTGCCGCCGGATATCAGAGTTGCCGAGCCAAGATCTTGGCCAGTCATACTCCATGCATTCACAGTGCCATTGTAGTAGGTCAATAAATCATTGCCAACGATAGCCAATCCACGGCCTTGTGGATAGCTAGCCTGAGATCCACTAAAACCCGCTAAAGTGATGGCTCCAAGATAGTTACCCGTTAGATCCCAGGAGCGGACTTGACCCGCGGATTGTGCCAAATATTCGGTGCCCGCGCTATTCATTACAACGGCAGACTGAGAATCCAAGGATCCGCCATTCAACGTTACCAAACTCGTAAAATGACCAAATGAGGTTTGTTGGTAAATAACATTGCTGCCATAGCCGCGCGCTAGCAAATTATTTGAAGAATTGGTGAACACCGAGCGGAAGTCAATTCCGGGCGAAGGTGATGCCGAAGCGATTAAAGTGCCATTAGCAGCGTACTTTGAATAGGGGCTAGATTGAGAGCCACCTGATGCCGTATAGTAATTTACCCCATCCCAGGCAAGCGTCATGGTCGTCCCGGGATCTGCGTCGGTAAATGTCGTATTTTGTGTGTAACTTGGCTGTGTAAATACATTGGCTTGAGCTACAAAACTGACGCCAATTAAAGCTGCCGTGACCATTAAACCGCGAAAAGTGCTATGTTTCATCAAGAACTCCAATTGGATATATTTCTTTTTATTGTGAGAGAAAATAAGGCAATAGAAGGTAAGCATAAAACATGCCATATTAATAATATCAACCTAATCAATAGGTTAGCTAAAATATGACATATCGCATCTCGCATTGTGTAAGATTTTTCGACAAATAAAACCGAGAGTTGGTGATCGCAGTCGGTGGTCTAATCGTTTTCTTCACCGTTAAAAAACATAATCTTTATAGTGCCTCTCACAATTTGTGTAGGTATGCGATTTGTGTATCCAGCGTAGGTGCTTGCGTTCTGTTTTCTACTAAATCCCCCCGATTGGATATGCCGTATTCGAGCGTGAACCCTGTCTTTGTGTGTGGGAAATAATTCGGCCCCATCGACACTAAACATGAAACCATGTAGTTGCCAAAAATACCGTGTGCCTTAGCTCAGACGCACAGCCGCCCTGTGCAAACAAAAGCATTTTCACTGCCTATGATTTTTTGAGCGTGATAGATTTGCGGATCAAACCCGCGACGTAATCCTAATCGTTACCTTCGTTTTGAAGCAAATACGTAAGTGACGCTCAAAAATAGGGATTTGAGTAGTGCGTCACGGATCGCGCCGTCCACGGGAAAAGCAGGGCGTTGGCGCAAGCATCGATGCTGCGCCATTTGAAAGCCTTTCGTTCGGATTCTGGTTCAACATCCTGCGTAGGCGACGAGTATCCGCCGTCCGATGGAAAATAAGGCTTTCCCAAGAAGAGATTAAAACACCAGACCAGAACGTGCCTTGCCTGGCTACCCCGAAATCTCTGGCTCGACGAGTTTGGCAAGTTGCGCGAGCGACTCTTGCCAACCGAGATAACACATCTCCAGCGGAATGGCTTCCGGCAATCCCTCTTGCACGATACTGATTTCGGTTCCGCACAGCACTTCCTTCAAGCTCACCACTGTTTGCATTTCTCCTGGAAGGTTCGGATCGTCAAACTTGTCCGTGTAGTGAATTTTTTCGAACGGTACCAGTTCACGATATTCTCCGCTGAAGGAGTGCTCCTGGCCGGTTGCGAAGTTTGTGAACGACATCCTGTAAGTGCCGCCAGCTGTTGTATCCATGTGATGAATCTTGCAGGTGAAACCGTATGGCGGAAGCCACTTGGTCATTGCGTCAGCGTGTAAAAATGCACGATAGATGCGTTCTGGATTTGCACGTAGCACACGATGAAGTCGGATGATACCTTTGGTTTGCATGATCATTTCCTTTCGATTTGTTGTCGCGGAAGCGGCATATTTTAAATCGGCGACTAAATGATTCCAGGAAGTAAGTTGGCGTGACTGAGTTGACTGAGTTGACTGAGTTGAATAAGGCCGGTATTGAAAAAGTTAAAAGCCAAGGCCACACCCAATAATAGTCTCTCGCCTGATTGCGTCAAGTACAAGAGGTAAGTACAAGAGGTAGGCCATCAGATTGAAGGGAGAGGTGCGCCGAAGCATCAATCCCAAGGCTCGCCTTTGCAATGGCCTGCTATCGATCACCACGGCAGAATTCTAACGAGAAATCTGGTCAGTTCTGCGCTCGTAAAAATCGCGCGTTGTCGGGTATTTTCTATGGCGGAATTCTTCACTACTTTATTTTTTTGCAGTTTTTGCCTTGCCAGAGTCGTTAAGAGCAACCGCTTGGTTAACGAGCGCCCTAAAGGCGGACTCGTTCATGTCCTCTCCTTCGTGTATGTCAATTGCGCGGCGTACGTTTCCATCGAGACTAGCGTTGAGTTCCGCATTAAATCTTTCGACAAAGAAGTCCATGAATACTCTTACTTTTTGGCGTATTTGGGTACGGCCAAGCCACAAGATCCAAAAGGTTGACAAGCGCGTCATGTAAGCGTCCAGTGCTATCCTTCATTGGCCTTCAGTAGTTCCGACGCAAGCTGGCGAAATGCGTCGACTGCTTTGACTAACATGGTTGATGACGCATCAGAAGCTGCAATTCAAAGAGCGCCAATATGGGCAGTACCATTGATAAGTCGCGCCATAGCCTCTGCATCGACGGGCTTAATTATTCCGTCATCGACAAGTGACTGAATCGTCTGTGTTGTCCTGAAAAGGCATTCGTTTTGGCTAGGCCATTGTGATATTTATCGATAAGAAAGCAAACGCACGACCATTAAAATAGTCTCGGCCAAATACAGATAGCATGATTATCTATTTAGCTGAGGAGATCGCCACCGCCGTAAATTTATACTGACTCATTATTTTTTGCGCTTGCGGGCTTAAAAGAAACAGCGCAAATCGGTATGCAGCGATATGAGATTTCGGCTCCCGCGTCACGACAGATAAACCATAGTCGGCGGTGATTGACAGTGCTTCCGGCAGTTCGACAGACGTTAACTCGGGGTCAGGAGTGGTTTGACGCGAGCTGCAATAACCGAGGAAAATATTCACTTTCTTTTGTGCAAAGAAATATGTCACTGCATCCTTTGCTTGAGGAACAGGTGGATTGTTCGTGCCACCCACCAGTTGCTGTGCCTTCTTTTCCAGAACGGCTTGTGCGCCATGCCGTACTTTTTCCGCCTTCGCAAACATCATCCAAACGTAGTCGCCTCCGGGATCGGCCTTCGGTGTCGAGGTGCCTAACCTGACGCGCGGATCCATCAAGCGGTCCAGCAAATTTTCCGTGGTGAGGTTGGAGTTAGGCAGCGCTGTCGCGCACAATCTGTTGCGTACCAAAACAACAGGTTGCGTGGCAAATCCATCGTCCGCAAGTTTCTGCGGATGTTCCATATTAGCTGACACAAGGATATCAGCCGGTTCGCGATTTTCGATACGGTCCAACAACAATCCGGCTGGACCAAATACCGTTTCGATCTGCTGCCCGGTCTGCTGAGAATAGAGTTTGGCGACGGCAGTCATTGCACCGGTTAAGCTGCTAGCAGCAAATACTCTGACTGGTGCCTGGGCATCCGATGCAGCATTTGCAGCGCCCGTACCTAAAGCGAAGGAAAAAATTACGTATTTGATACATGTTTTGTGGTGGTTCATTTTGCTTGTCTTTTCATAGAATGTTTTTACGTCACCCGTCTTCACATTTGTCGATGTTGGCAACAATGGCGACGTTATAGAGCTTGTCTTGATCAATATCAAAATTTAGTCCCAGCGATGTCTTAACCCTTTTCGTAGAGGGCCAAACGGAAACGTGCCATTGCTTAATTCGCTCGCGCATCAATTCGGTCGGTGCTCGTAAGTGGGGAGGCATCACCTCGCGATGAAACGGGGATCTGTTGTCGGCAATTATTTTGCTATTAGTGCTGTATTCTAGAGAATATAGCGAATAAAGTGTAAACAGCTCCTCTGATTTCTTCTAAAGACCGGACAGCTTTGTGTAAATAAGCTGGATGATTTGCGAAGCGCGGCGGACAAGAGGGTGGGCTGTAAATAGCAGTGTTGATAGATTGGCATACAAAAACCAGCAAGCCCGAGACTTATCTATTGCCGTCGCCTATTGAAGATCGTACGAAGCAGATAAACATAAAAAACGGCATTGCGCCGTTTGTGGAGCGAAAGTAGAGCATCGTGGTGAAGTCGATGAGTATTGATTAGCCGCCATAAAGCCCTCAGTCGCAATCTGCCAAATTGCACCGGTGTTATATTTACGCATTCTGTTGTTCAGCTTAAATTTTAAAAGGATACGTCATGGCAAACATCGCTTTTCTTGGTACTGGCTTACTCGGAGCCGCCTTCGCTGAGGCGGCTACAAAACGTGGTGATTCTGTTACTGCATGGAATCGCTCCATGGATAAAGTTGTCGCTCTGGCGCAGTTTGGCGTGAAGGCAGCAACGACGCCTGCTGAAGCGGTTCAAGGTGCTTCAAGAGTTCACATTGTGTTGAAGGATGACGCAGTAGTTGAAGAGGTTATTGCGGCGGCGCGCAGTGGATTATTGCCTGATGCGATCCTGATTGATCACACTACAACATTACCGACGCTGACTGCTGAGCGGGCCGAAAGATTACATGCGGCTGGTGTGAAATATTTACACTGTCCGGTCTTTATGGGGCCACCTGCTGCGCGCAATGCTCAAGGGGCGATGATGGTTGCGGGGCCACGGGCGCTTTTCGAATCCGTCGAGGCGGATCTCGCCAAAATGACCAAGCGTCTCCAATATATGGGTGAGCGCGCCGATCTTGCCGCAGCGAACAAATTGTTTGGCAATGCCATGATTATTGGCCTCACCGCGGTGATGGCGGACGTTCTCACACTCGCGCAAGCCAGCGGTGTTGACGGTGAAGATGCTATCAAATTGCTTGGTCTGCTTGATCTGAACGGCATGGTTGGTGGGCGAGGGCTAAGCATGGCCAAGGGACACTTCACTGCGAGTTTTGAACTGGCGATGGCGCGCAAGGACGTTCGATTGATGTTGGAGACAACAGGTGATCGGCCGATGGCGGCATTGCCTTCGATTGCCGTGAGAATGGACCAGCTCATTTCAGCAGGACATGGCGCGGAGGATGCCAGCGTTCTTGGTCTCGACACGGTCTCGCGGCCTTAATTTATCTTTTTATACGGATGGACATGTTGTAAAGTTTTGGGCACGCGTCATTACTGAGTTAATTGTGCGTTAACTTTTCACATCAGGACTAACTTGTGCTTGGATTGAATTGAAGCTGGCTATCGGGAGTGTAAGAAAATGTCCCGATAGAAAGTATCTCCAGATTGGAAATATCAGCTAATGACACAAATTGTGCGGCACCAGTTATTTGATGGATAGCGTAACAGAATAAATGTCGATAAGAATGTTGCTGTTCAAACGTCTTCGGCTGAACGGCGCCAAGAAAATGACTTTGATCGGATGGACTCAGCAATTCTACGAGTGGATCGATAACATGGCTGCGTGCATTCTCGTTTTGTGGATCACAATGGATGCTTAAAAAAGCATGGTCTAAGAAATAATCATTTAATTCGCCTGATATTCCGCAAAGTTCAACAGTATGGGGATAGCCATTTTCAACGATTGCGCGTGCCGCGAGCATGCATAGATCAGCACAATTTCCAATTGCATAAAGTTTGACTGCGTTAGTAAGTTCAATAAAATCTTCCGAAGTGAAACTATTCATCGCTTTTCCGAAAGTTCCTGCTGACTGCTGCATGATGCGTTGCTGCTTCTTTAGGTCCTCAGGGCATGCTCCGTTTCGAAGAATTTCCAACACTACGCTGTCGTTGACCCGTTCCTTGACATAATTGACGCCGTAATTTCCAGCCTCACCGGCTGTCGCAACTGCAAGATGATGACCGGCTTCCTGGTTTGAAGCGGCAGCGATGGTGGGATTGTTATGTGGCGATTGAGTTCGCATACGTGTTTCCTGTTTTGCGGGTAAAAAAATTAAGTATTGTTACTACTGGATCGCCTTATTTGCGAGGCCCATGGCGACGCGCTGCGTAGAATTGAGGCTTATAGGAAAGTCTTCCTCCAGAAAAGGTTCCCTTGATTGGTGAGATTAATATCGGTACGACATTCGCCGAATTAGGGTGCGCGCAATGTTGTTTGACTAATTATGTCGATGTTCACTCTAAGCGGAATGAGTTTGGTTTAGATGCATTAAATGTTGGTTGCTAGTACTTTTTTGATGATATTTAAGCAGCAAAACGACCCTATTTTTGGTCGTGACTGAACACGTCGCAGCAAAATGGTAAAATAGAAGGTTATTCCATATTGTTTCTAAGGGCTTTTTTCCGTGCTATCCACAGCAAATATTACAATGCAGTTCGGCGCCAAGCCGTTGTTTGAAAACATTTCGGTCAAATTCGGCGATGGCAATCGCTATGGTTTGATCGGTGCCAACGGCTGCGGCAAGTCGACCTTCATGAAAATTTTGGGCGGTGATCTTGATCCGTCTGGCGGAAACGTGATGTTGGACCCGAACGAGCGTTTAGGTAAACTGCGTCAGGATCAATTTGCATTCGAAGAAATGCGCGTGCTTGATGTCGTCATGATGGGCCACACTGAAATGTGGGCTGCCATGGCCGAGCGCGATGCAATTTATGCCGATCCTGAGGCGACCGACGACGATTATATGAAGGCCGCCGACCTTGAGGCCAAATTCGCAGAATACGATGGTTATACCGCTGAATCACGCGCGGGCGAACTGTTGATGGGAGTTGGCGTGGCGATGGACCAGCATAAAGGTCCAATGAGCAATGTCGCGCCGGGTTGGAAATTGCGCGTATTGTTGGCGCAGGCGCTGTTCTCTAATCCTGACATTCTGTTGCTCGACGAGCCGACGAATAACCTGGATATCAACACCATTCGCTGGCTTGAAGATGTATTAAATCAGCGCAATTCGACCATGATCATTATTTCCCATGATCGTCACTTTTTGAATCAGGTGTGTACTCACATGGCCGATATGGATTACGGCACATTGAAGGTATATCCCGGAAACTACGATGACTATATGCTGGCGTCCACACAAGCGCGTGCGCAGCAGTTGTCAGTCAATGCAAAAGCTAAGGATAAAGTCGCTGAATTGCAAGACTTTGTGCGTCGTTTTGCGGCGAATAAATCTAAAGCGCGTCAGGCGACATCCCGTGCCAAGCAAATTGAAAAGATTAAGGTTGAAGACCTTAAGCCATCCAGCCGCGCCAATCCGTTTATTCGTTTTGATGGCGAGAAAAAATTGCATCGACTGGCTGTGGATGTGCAAAGCATCACCAAGAGTTACGACCGTACGCTGTTTAAGAATTTTGGCATCATGGTTGAAGCTGGCGAGCGTATCGCGATTATCGGTGCCAACGGCGCGGGTAAAACCACTTTGCTTCGTAGCATAGGCGGCACAGATATTTGCGGGCTCGAAGCAGATACGGGTTTGGTGAAATGGGCAGAAAACGCTAATCCAGGTTACATGCCGCAAGACCCAACTGAAAACTTTGCCGCGGATATTACGCTGACTGACTGGATGGGCGCATGGACACAGGAAGGTGACGACGATCAGGCGGTTCGCTCGATTCTTGGTCGCTTGTTGTTCAGTGGCGATGACGTCAAGAAATCTGTCAAAGTATTATCGGGTGGTGAAAAGGGACGAATGACTTATGGCAAATTGATGTTGGGCCGCCATAACATTTTGTTAATGGACGAGCCAACCAATCATATGGATATGGAGTCTATTGAATCGCTCAATATTGCTCTTGATAAATATGCCGGTACGTTGATTTTTGTCTCTCATGACCGGGAATTTGTATCATCTCTGGCAACACGTATTTTAGAAGTCAAAGAGACTGAAATAGTTGATTTCCGCGGCAATTATGAAGATTATCTGACTAGCCAAGGTATTGAGTAACTGATTTGACGATCAGTTATTGGCTATTCTAGTGCAGTCAACATGGGTGCGGAGTTGCTTCTCTATGCTAGATTGCGAGTGTTGACTGGTGGTTTAGGTGGCTGGTGAAGAGGTTGTCTTCGTGAATGTCAAAAAAGTGCACCCTACGTTTTAGGTGCACTTTTTTTTGCGCTTTAGTGGCGTTCTTTAAAGTGCTATTCCAAATTGATAGAATTTGGCCCCGGTTCGCCAAGATAAAGTAACTGATCGAGTCGATCGCGCAGGCTGCGGGTGATTTCTTTGCCTTTGGACTTAAATATGGCTTCGAGATAAAGCTGTCTTATTTCTTTGAAATCATCAATCGAACTAGCCCGTTCGACCCTCAGTTGCAGACTATATCCACGCAAACCGATCATGCTCTTGATCGTTTCGTTGTAAAACCGATAAACGCATTCGAACTGACTTTTTCCTATTGGTAGAATTGTTTGCGTTTGTGGTATTCCGAAGACAGGGGCAGCGGAAGGTGGTGACGCTACCGACGCATTGAAAGTATCCGTGTTGATTGCTGGCTTAGTTGAGGGGGCAACTGTCAGCGGCGCGATAACAGTAACGTGGGCTTCAATGAGTCCCGACTCTAATAGTATTTCCAGATGCGAAGCTGACAACCCCAAGCCAGCGACCTTGGTCAGCAGCTTATCGCTGTCCGTTTTGCCATCGACGAGCAATAACAAGGTACGCAAGCGTGGTGATAAATTATTTCCACGGATGGCGATTTCTGCTCTTCCACGGGTGGTTTTGTCAAAAAGTGTCATCCCTGTCAGGCCTCTAATTCTTGTTAAATTGATAGTAAGTGAAATTTTTAACAGAAGCAATAAAACTATACCGCAGCATTGAATCGGCGTTGGCGTTAAAATTAGGCTCCTACCGGCTGAGGCTAGATTTTTTTTGGTTTCAGTTCTTATTGGCGTTTCACTAGATTCAGGTTCATTATCGTTATGCCATCGCAACTTATTAAAACTATTGAATTCGAGCGCCCGCAAATGGCGCAAGGCAGCAGTTGTACCGCGCAAGCTTGGGCTAGGGTCGCTGCCAACCCTACACAGCAGGAAAAAACTGAATTAAAGGCGCGTATCAAACGCTTGTTAAAAGAAAAGCAAGCAGTATTGGTCGCCCATTATTACGTCGATGCAGATTTGCAGGATCTGGCAGAAGAAACAGGTGGCTGTGTTTCGGACTCGCTTGAAATGGCGCGTTTTGGTCGCGATCATCCAGCCCAGACGTTGGTGGTTGCTGGTGTGAAGTTTATGGGCGAAACGTCTAAAATTCTTAGCCCCCACAAACGCGTCTTGATGCCCGATCTTGACGCTACTTGTTCGTTGGACTTAGGTTGTCCTGCTGACGAGTTCAGTGCGTTCTGTGACGCCCATCCAGACCGTACTGTGGTCGTGTATGCCAATACCAGCGCCGCTGTGAAGGCGCGTGCTGATTGGATGGTGACATCGTCAATCGGTTTGGATATCGTCGCCCATTTGCACGCACAAGGGAAAAAAATCCTGTGGGCACCAGATAAGCATCTTGGTGGATATATTCAGAAAAAAACCGGCGCTGACATGTTGCTGTGGCAAGGTTCTTGTCTGGTGCATGATGAGTTTAAGGGGATTGAACTTGAACTGTTGCGCAAGCAGCATCCGAAAGCTAAAGTGTTGGTGCATCCGGAGTCACCGCAAGATGTGGTGGATCAGGCCGATGTTGTTGGCTCCACTTCTCAGTTGATCGCTGCTGCGCAGATGTTGGATGCGGATGAGTTTATCGTTGCGACTGATAACGGTATTTTGCATAAAATGCGTATGGCCGCACCTGGCAAGCGCTTCATTGACGCGCCCACTGCCGGTAACAGCGCTACTTGCAAAAGCTGTGCGCATTGTCCCTGGATGGCGATGAACGGATTGCAGAATCTGGCCGACGTATTAGAGTCTGGTAGCAACGAAATTCACGTTGATACTGAAGTCAGCCGCAAGGCAGTGATCTGTATTGACCGCATGCTCGACTTTGCAGCGGAGCGCAAAGCCAATACCCGTCCGTCCAGCGATCTGGCACAAGAACAAACACTATTTTCAGGAATCGGTCCCGCATGAGTCTCCCTATCAGTAATGTAAACAATGCAAATAGCTCATTGAAAAACCGTTTCGCACCGTTTGATCAGGCATTGCAAGCGGCATTTGAAAATAATATTAATACTGGTATTGCTGAAGATGTCGGCAGTGGAGACTTCACCGGTATGTTGGTACCGGCCGATGCCATGGTAAAAGCGCGCGTGATCGTGCGCGAGGAAGCGGTTCTTTGTGGGGCGCCTTGGTTTGAGGCGGTCATGCAACGGCTCGACAGCCGCATTCAGATTGAATGGCATTACGCCGAAGGTGATGTAATGCGCGCCGACAGCAAAGTCTGCGATATTGCTGCACCAGCACGCGGTTTGCTGACCGCTGAACGCGGTGCGCTCAATTTTCTGCAGTTGCTGTCCGGTGTTGCCACCGCGACCCGCAGTTACGTCAACCTGATTGCCGATACTAACGCGAAAATACTCGATACCCGTAAAACGTTGCCGGGCTTACGCTTAGCGCAAAAGTACGCGGTTCGTGTGGGTGGCGGTCATAATCAACGGCTGGCATTGTATGACGGTATCTTGATCAAGGAAAACCATATCGCCGCCGCTGGTGGAATCAGCGCGGCAATGCGTGCCGCTCAAAACCTGAATGCTGGAGTAACGATTCAGGTCGAGGTGGAAAATTTGGTGGAGTTGGATGAAGCGCTGAATGCCGGTGCAACATCGGTTCTACTCGATAATTTTACCCTTGATGCAATGCGGGATGCGGTCAAGTTAACTGCGGGCAGGGCGCTATTGGAAGCGTCTGGCGGCATTAATATGGAAACCGTTCGGGCGATTGCTGAGACTGGCGTTGACCGGATTTCGATTGGCAGTCTGACCAAGGATATCCGCGCAGCAGATTATTCACTGCGCGTACTCGATTAAGATGGGTCGCTAAAGGTAAGCTTCCCGAAAAAACAGGAAATCAAGAACCAGGATGGTGATCTTGATTTCCTGGGATTGATGATGACGCAGAAGTAGGGCGTAGAAACAATCAGTCTTTAGAGGTAATATCTGAAAAATTGCCATTCTGTGGCACCGTCAGACCCGATAACTTAATGCCTGTCAGGCGTCAATACCGTTGGCAAGGCCTTTGCCAATGTTTCAGGATAATCCTGACTGTAATGCAGCCCGCGGCTTTCGCGTCTTGACAGCGCACTTTCCACAATCAAAGACGCTACTTGCACCAAATTACGCAGTTCCAGCAAATCACGGCTGATGCGGAAGTGTGTGTAATATTCATCGATTTCTTCCTTCAATAATCGGATGCGGTGCTGGGCGCGCTCAAGCCGTTTATTGGTTCGAACTATCCCAACATAGTTCCACATAAAGCGGCGCAACTCATCCCAGTTGTGGGCGATGACGACCTCTTCGTCGGCGTCGGTAACCCGACTTTCATCCCAGGCCGGGAGCGGTCTCGATTTTGGTTTGGCTTGTTGCTCGATGTATTTGGCAGTGGCACGGCCAATCACAACGCATTCAAGGAGTGAGTTACTAGCGAGGCGATTAGCACCATGCAAACCGGTATAAGCTGTTTCGCCGACTGCGTATAAACCGGGCAGATCCGTGCGTCCGCTCAGATCGGTGACCACACCGCCGCAGGTGAAATGGACCGCAGGCACGACCGGGATCGGTTGTTTGGTGATGTCGATACCAAGTTCCAGGCAACGTGAATAAATAGTCGGAAAGTGCTCTTTTAAAAAATCGGATGATTTGTGGCTGATATCGAGATCAACATGATCCAAACCACGTTTTTTCATTTCAAAGTCAATTGCCCGCGCAACGATATCGCGTGGCGCTAATTCCGCACGTTCGTCGTGGTCTGGCATAAAGCGTCTACCTGCATCTTGACCTTCTGTATCGGGAAGCTTTAATAAGCCACCTTCGCCACGAATCGCTTCGGTGATGAGGAAAGATTTGGCGTACGGGTGGTATAGACAGGTCGGGTGAAACTGGATGAATTCCATATTGGCAACGCGGCATCCGGCCCGCCACGCCATCGCAATTCCGTCACCAGTAGCGGTATCAGGGTTGGTGGTATAAAGATAGACTTTACCTGCGCCGCCGGTCGCCATCACAGTATGACCAGCGCTGATGGTGAGGACTTTACCGGTCTTTACGTTCTTGGCATATAGACCGAGGCACTGCGGTGAAACCCCTTTTCCGTCAATTTTTTTAGAGGTAATCAGATCAATGGCGTAGTGGTCTTCAAGCAACGTAATATTCGGATGTGAGCGTACCTTTTGTTCCAGCGTCACTTGTACGGCATGCCCGGTTGCATCAGCGGCGTGAATGATGCGGCGTTGGCTATGGCCGCCTTCTCGGGTAAGGTGAAACCCCAACTCGGCGCTGGCATCGGGCGTAAATGGTACGCCTTGCTCGATCAGCCATTCGATTGCTTCGCGGCCATGTTCGACGATATAACGTGTCGCCGTCTCATCACATAATCCGCTACCGGCAATCAGCGTGTCGGAGATATGTTCATCATAGCTATCACCGGAATCAAGCACCGCGGCGATGCCGCCTTGTGCCCAGTTACTGGCCCCGTCAAGCAGAGCACGCTTGGAGATGACAACCACCTTTCTTTGTTCTGCAAGATGGAGGGCAACTGACAGGCCGGCCAAACCACTACCGATAATAGCGACATCGAATTTCATAGTGAATAGGTGAATGTAGAAATGCTGATTGCTCTAAAAGAGAATAAAAGGCTAACAAAGTGGGATAGTGTAGCGCAAGCAGCCACGTCGTGCTGTCGACTATCTGTAGGTTTTCGCAAGAGGGAAGTCGACGCCATCTGTTGGTCAACTATGCAACGGGTCTGCGTAAGCATGTTTTGAACCGCATACTTGGTTTGATCTCCATACCCACATCGGTGTGCGTAGGAGTTAACTGCTGGGTTGTTGGATGCATAAAGGAGTGGGCGAGGAGTGATGCGCGCCCCTTTGGATGCAAAGCGACTAATCCGCTTACGCGTCTATAGGTTCGGCTAATTGCGCTAATTGGCTGTCTCACTGGCTTTCTAAAGTCGCTCCAATAGTCAGCCAGACCGAGCCAGACTCAGCTACAAATATTTGGCAAGCGGTTTAGCAAGCGATTTGCCAAACCGCTTGCTAAAGCTGTTGAGCCGAGGTTAAGCGACAATCACAGGTTTTATTTTGGCGGCGGCTTGTTTGGCGCGAACTCTGGCGCTTTCGACGTCGTTCGCAATCGCGAGTATCACGCCCATACGGCGGCGCTCAAAAGACTCTGGTTTTCCGAATAGACGGATGTCGACGCCCGGTTCCCGCAACGCATCGGCGACACCTTCAAAGGCGATACCCTTAGCGTCGTGCTTGCCATAAATCACTGCCGATGCCGCCGGGCTGTTGAGTGCAACATTGACAGGCAAGCCTAATATCGCCTTTGCGTGCAACTCAAACTCGCTTTGTAGTTGACTGGCCATGGTGACCATGCCGGTATCGTGTGGTCTAGGGCTAACTTCAGAAAACCAGACCATATCGTTTTTGACAAACAGTTCGACGCCGAAGACACCAAGGCCGCCAAGATTATCAGTGATTTTTTTTGCGATATCGCGAGCGCGGACCAATGCTTCGGAATGCATCGGATGCGGTTGCCAGGATTCGACGTAATCGCCTTGCACCTGAACGTGGCCGATTGGCTCGCAGAAATGGGTTCTGATGCTGCCATCTGCTTCAAGCGCACGTACCGTCAAGAGGGTGATTTCATAGTCGAAATCAACGAAGCCCTCAACGATGACACGCCCGGCATCTACGCGACCACCAGCCGCGGCATGCGCCCACGCAGCTTCTACTTCATTGATGCTGTCGATCTTGGATTGGCCTTTGCCGGACGATGACATGACGGGCTTGATCACGCAAGGGAATCCAATGGCATCACAGGCTGCCTTAAGTTCGTCCAGATTGTTGGCAAACCGATAGGGAGATGTCGCAAGACTCAGCGTTTCTGCGGCGAGGCGGCGAATCCCTTCGCGATTCATGGTCAACCACACCGCGCGTGCAGTCGGAATCACGGTAATTTTTCCAGCGGCTTCCAATGCAACTAGCGTCTCGGTTGCAATGGCTTCAATTTCAGGCACGACCAGATCGGGTTTTTCCAACGCTATCAGCGCTTCCAATGCCGCACCATCGGTCATATTGATGACATGCGAACGATGCGCAACCTGATGGCCGGGAGCATTCGGATAACGATCAACCGCGATGACCTCAACGCCAAGACGTTGTAGTGAAATGATGACTTCTTTGCCAAGTTCGCCCGAACCCAGCAGCATGACTTTAGTTGCGGATGGGGAAAGCGGAGTACCAATTCTGACAGGTGGCTTCATATTCTCGTAAGTGGGTAGATGGCTAACGACGATAGCAAATCTTGGGGGTTTTGGACAGCCATAAATGTCAAATTTTGCAAGCAAATTTAAGCAATAGCAAGCAAGATGCAGATTAAGAGGCCAGATTGCCTCAGAAACGACAGTGAGGCGTAGTTGCGCAGTTTTATTTAGTCAAGCGAACTGCCAAAGGGTAGCATTTTGCGATGAAAAAGGCGGTCAAATAAGGTGGTAAATATACGAAAAAATGCACGTACAAAAAGGAATTACTAGACCGGAAGGCTTGAATATTGCGTGCCAGAAACAAAAAAGCCGATCAGGTCCGGTAACCTGATCGGCTCAAATCGCTGAAGGAATTGGGTTGTCGACATCAAGCTAAGCTTTGAAGCCGACTTCCCTTTAAATCTAGCGTTCTTCGGCGTAGATATCGTTGTGGATCGTTTCTTTGACAAACAGCATACCGATGACAAAGGTCGCGATGGCAATCACAATTGGGTACCACAGTCCATAATAAATATCGCCCTTGTAGGCAACCAGTGCAAACGCCGTAGTGGGCAATAGACCGCCGAACCAGCCGTTACCGATGTGATAAGGCAATGACATTGAGGTATAACGAATACGGGTCGGGAACATTTCGACCAGCATCGCCGCAATTGGTCCGTACACCATCGTCACATACAGCACCAGAATGAATAGCAATAACAGGACCATTGGCTTATTCATTTGAGCAGGATCCGCTTTGCTTGGATAGCCTGCACCCTTAATGTCAGCAGTCAACTCAGTAGAGAAAGCCTTATCTTTGGCGGTTGCATCTTCTTTCGAGAGACCATTTGCATCGTACGAAGTCAGCGTTTTATCGCCGATCTTGACGGTTGCAACTGAACCCGGCGCACCAGCGACGTTTTCATAGTTAACCGACATCGCAGACAGCTTTGCCTTCGCGATATCACAGGAAGAAGTGAACTTTTTGGTACCAGTCGGATTGAACTGGAACTGGCAAGTCGCTGGATCTGCCGTAACGATGACCGGTGCGCTCTTGAGTGCTGCTTCGAGTGCTGGATTAGCATAATGCGTCAGCCCCGAGAAGATGGGGAAGTACGTGAGCGCCGCTATCAGGCAACCCGCCATAATAATTGGCTTGCGACCAATCTTGTCCGACAACGAGCCAAAAATCAGGAAAAATGGCGTAGCAATCAGCAAAGCCAGTGCGATTAGAATGTTGGCTGTTGGCCCATCAACCTTGAGGGTTTGTGTCAGGAAAAATAGCGAATAAAACTGACCCGTGTACCAGACCACAGCTTGACCGGCAGTCAAACCAAACAAAGCCAAAATGACTAGCTTCATGTTTTTCCACTGGCCGAATGCTTCGGTCAACGGTGCTTTAGAGACTTTGCCTTCTGCTTTCATTTTTACAAAAGCAGGGGACTCACTCATGGATAAACGAATCCAGACCGAGACGCCAAGCAAAACGATCGACACCAGGAACGGAATGCGCCAGCCCCAGTCAGCAAATGCTTCTTCACCCACGGCTGTACGTACGCCCAAAATCACTAGCAATGATAGGAATAAGCCCAGCGTTGCTGTGGTTTGAATCCATGCAGTAAACGAACCGCGTTTGTCATTCGGCGCATGCTCAGCGACATAAGTGGCGGCACCGCCATACTCGCCGCCCAGTGCCAGACCTTGCAATATCCGTAACGCCACCAAAATGATTGGTGCAGCGATCCCGATGGAATTGTAATTTGGCAAAATGCCAACGATGAATGTCGACGCACCCATAATAAGAATGGTCACCAAAAAGGTGTATTTGCGGCCAATCATGTCACCCAAACGACCAAATACCAAAGCGCCAAATGGCCGCACAATAAAGCCCGCAGCAAATGCCAGCAACGCAAAAATGAAGGCCGTATTTGGGTCCGTACCAGCGAAGAATTGTTTAGCGATAATCGCAGCCAACGAGCCGTACAAATAAAAGTCATACCACTCAAATACGGTACCGAGTGATGATGCAAATATGACTTTTCTTTCTTCGGGCGTGATGCCGCGTGAAGCAACTTTTCCTGCAGCAATACTGGTTGCCATGACTGTCTCCTTGAATATTAATATTGTTATGCACTCTTTGCGATCTGCTTCCGACGGCGTTCTCATGTCGGTATTGATACCCAAATAGTATGTATGTCCGCTTTTAATTAGCGTTTAGACCAACGGAGTGTGCGACCACAACCTTACGCAAATCTTGCTTGAAACTTACAGAAACTTACAACGCAGAGAATGGGATACAGCGGAAAATGTGCAGATTGTTTTTACCGCCTGGATTTTGTTAATGTGTGTAGAGGGAAAAAGTTTAAAAATAGTGAGCCATCAAACTTTAAAACCCGAAGCGACGCTGACCATGTGCGGGCTTGAGTTTTTTTATTGCTTCAGAGATATTATAAAAATTACACTTATAAAATCATTAAGACTATGATCAGTTAAGCCACAGTATTGCTTAATCCCTTTACATCCAGAGGTTATTAAGACCAGTTTCTTCATTCGCTTTTTTATGCCAACGTCTTTCTATGTATAGACTAAAAACGCTTTTGAAAATTGAATTCAATTTGCATAGGCTAAAGGTGATGTGGCCGCTTATTATTTCGGCTGCACTCTTGGTGGCGCTTGGGACTTTTAGTATCAATATTTTGTCCTCGGTTCGCGGGTTTGTCGCGGGTGAAAACAGCTACTCTAAAGCGCAGCGTGTTGCAGTCATGCAGTTGTTTGCATATATTGATACACGCGATTCTTTGCAATATCAGGCCTTTTCGGACGCCATTGCGATACCGTTGGGGGATCGGATGGCGCGGCTTGAGCTTGAGAAGGCCACGCCTGATATGGCGATCGTGCATCAAGGATTTTTGCAGGGTAAGAATCACCCAGATGATTTCAACGACATGGTCGGCTTGTTTCTTCATTTTAGTCACTCTTATTTGATGAGTCCCGTGATTTCCATTTGGGCGCAAGCGGATCGACAGATAGCCGCATTGAATACTGAGGCACAACAGCTGCACAAGGAGACGATTTCCGGTGTCTATGACAGCGTTTCCTCGCAAGCCGCGAAAGAAAGAATTAGGACAATTAGCCTATCGCTTGACCGCCTTGAGGCAGATTTTTCATTTAGCCTTGGGGAAACTTCGCGCCAGTTACAACGATTGTTGTTGCTGGGAACCCTTTTAATCGGTGCGCTGTTGATCGCCATCGGTACACTTATTTCACGCTCAATACTTAGCAAAACCAAACGCGTGGAACGTGCCCTCGGCATCAGTGAAGAGCGTCTTTACTTTGCGATACAAAGTACCGGCGATGGGTTGTGGGACTGGGATATCGAAAAAAATAGCGTATTTTGTTCAGCACGTTTGCTGGCGTTGTTGGAGCAGCCCGACGATGGTTTGTCATATTCATCGCGCTACTTTCTGAAATACATCTATCCCCTGGATCAAGAGCTAGTGCGGGCAGGAATAGAAAAGCATTTAGACGATAGATCGTCGTATGACATAGAGTTTCGTATCGTTACGCGCTCCGGCAAGTTGCGATGGGTACGCCTGCGTGCACGTTCTAAGTTTAATGATCGTGGTGTCGCGATACGGATGACCGGTGCAATTGTTGATATCACAGAGGGAAAAAAAGCAGCACTGGAATTGACGCGTACTAATCGAGCATTGAAAATGTTAAGCCGGTGTAGTGAGGCTGTTATCCGAGCTGAAAATGAACGCGATTTGCTTTCTCAAGTATGTCGCGTTGCGGTAGACATCGGTGGATACCGCATGGCATGGGTGGGTTATGCGCAGGGCGACGAAGCCCGGTCGATTACGATTGAGTCTCATGCGGGGATTGATAACGACGCGGCCTTTGTCGATAATTTACAGGTTAGTTGGTCAGAGGACAGCCCTTTCGGCCGCGGCCCTGCCGGGCGCTCGGTTCGTAGCGGGAAGCCTATCGTGATTGAGGATATGGCGCACGATCCGCGTGTTTTTCCTTGGTTGATTGATATCCAGCTTCATGGTTATCGGGGTGGAATTTATCTACCGTTGCATGACAAGGACGGAACCTTAGGATTGTTGACGTTATATTCTGAAGAGATGATGGTAGTGGCTGTCGATGAAATTAATCTCCTGACGGAATTGGCTGGTGATCTGACATTTGGCATAAGAAGCATTCGGGCTCAACAACAACAACGCCAAATTCAGGCAGCAGTCTTAAAGATTGCCGTAGGCGTTTCGGCGAGTACTGGCACGGTATTTTTTGAGCAAGTAGCCCGTAATATGGCGGAAGCTTTAGGGGCGAGTGCGGGCTTTGTTACACGCTTGTTACCCGGTGAACCAGTGACCAGTCGCGTCCTAGCGGCCGTGATTGATGGGAAGGTGACGGAAAATTTTGACTATGTCGTTGCATGGGACAGCTACGAAGAAGTGTTTAATGCGGATAAATTTTTAATATCAAATAAAGTGTCAATGGACTTTTCCCGTTCACCGGCATTAAAGTCGCTGGGGACGCAAGCATCAATAGGCTGGCGACTCGATAACGCGGCTAATCAGCCTGTCGGTCTTCTCTTTATTTTGTTTCGCAAGCCTCTAAAAAACCTCGATTTCATTACATCTACATTACAGATATTTGCTGCGCGGGTGGCCTCCGAAATGGAGCGACAGGAAACCGATGTACGCATTCGAGATCAGGCATCGTTGCTCGATAAAGCGCAGGACGCGATCATTGTGCGCGGTATGGATCATCGCATCATGTTTTGGAATAAAAGTGCAGAACGGCTTTATGGCTGGACTCAGGACGAAGTACTCGGTATTCCGATTGAAGACCTTCCATTTGATTATTCCGTTATCTTTGAGGATGCAAAAAAGAAAATAATGCATAGCGGGGAGTGGAGTGGGGAAATTGCAAAACGGTGCAAGAGCGGTGCCACGCTGACTGTAGAAAGTCGGTGGACATTGGTCCGGGATGACCATGGGCAACCACAGTCCATTCTGGCGATTGATACGGATATTACCCAACGCAAGGCCTCTGAGCTTGAGATACAACACCTGGCTTTTTACGATCAACTCACCTTGCTGCCGAACCGCTTGCTATTAATTAATCGTCTCCAGCAAGCGTTGGCGGCGAATGTTCGTGGGCGACATTCGGGCGCGTTGTTGTTCATCGATCTGGATAACTTTAAAACGATCAACGACACGTTAGGTCACGACAAAGGTGATCTTCTGTTGCAGCAAGCTGCGTTAAGACTCGCAACATGCGTGCGTGCGAGTGATACAGTGGCTCGCCTTGGCGGTGATGAATTTGTGGTGATGCTGCTCGGACTTGAAGCTGAGCCTGATTCGGCTGTTGCACAAGCCAAGCTTGTTGGAGAAAAAATTCTGGCGGTACTCAGCAAGCCCTATCAAATTGCCGGCATAGAACATCACGGCACCGCTAGCATCGGGATTACGCAATTCCGAGATCAGCGAGATACTGTTGGGGAGTTATTGCAGCAAGCCGATCTGGCGATGTATCAAGGTAAGGCGGCGGGTCGTAACGCGATGCGATTTTTTGACGTGGAAATGCAGGCGGCGGTGACGAGTCGCGCTGCTTTGGAGGTCGATTTGCGGCAAGCTTTGCTGCACGGAGAGTTTCTTCTTTATTACCAACCACAGATGGACGGCGAAGGCCGCGTGACTGGCGCAGAAGGCTTGTTGCGATGGGTGCATCCGCGGCGCGGATTGGTTCTGCCTGTCGATTTTATATCGATGGCGGAAGAGACAGGGCTGATTTTGCCATTGGGCCAATGGATTTTGGAGGCTGCGTGCATGCAGTTGGTGGTATGGGCAGAGCGTCCAGAAACGGCACAACTAACGATCGCTGTTAACGTGAGTATTCGTCAGTTCCGTCATGCTAACTTCGTGGAGTTGATGAATGAAGTGTTAGATCGGAGCGGTGCGAATCCGGAAAGACTCAAGCTGGAAATTACCGAAAGTCTGATGGTCGATAATATGGACTCGACCATTGCTAAAATGACCGCACTAAAAAATCGGGGCGTACGCTTCTCGCTAGACGATTTTGGGACCGGTTATTCGTCACTTTATTATCTCAAGCGCTTGCCGCTTGATCAACTAAAGATTGATCAGTCTTTCGTCCGGGACATTATGACTAATCCAAATGATGCAGCCATTGCGCGCACCATCGTCGCGTTGGCGGAAAGCCTTGGCCTGATGGTGATTGCCGAGGGCGTGGAGACCGAAGCACAGCGTGAATTTTTGGCCCGCCACGGCTGTCATTTTTATCAAGGTTTCCTGTTTAGCCGGCCTTTGCTGATTGAACAGTTCGAGGTTTTTTTACAGCAGCATCTCCGCACCAGAAGTATGGGGAATGTAAAACTGAACGCTCTGTAAAAATTGACCGTTCAGATATTTATCTAAACGAGGCCGGTTCCTCGCTTGTCGAATTCTATGTTTGTTGTGTATGAATGATCGCGCCCAATTCAGCGTAGGCTTGCTTCACTTCATCTGAGAACGGCATCCCACAATTGAGACGAATAAAATGATCAAAACGTTGTGAGTTAGAAAAGAGCATACCGGGTGAGATCAGTATTTCGCGCACTAGCGCTGCTTCGAAGATTTTCCTGGATGAGAGGCCAGCGGGCAACTCGACCCATATCGAGACGCCACCGTTTGGCAGACTACAACGCGTACCGATCGGAAAGTGTCTGGAGATGGCTTCGGCTGTCAGATCACGTTGAACGCGCAGCGCACTGCGTATCTTACGCAGATGCCTGTCGTAAGCTGGCGAACCCATAAATTTCCCTGCAACTGTTTGCGACCATTCATCGTTGTAACGTGTCTGTGCATACTTCAACATATTGACACGGGCTTGCCAGCGGCCAGCCACCATCCATCCGAGCCGAAGTCCGGGAGCGAGGATCTTGTGCAACGATGCACAGTGGATGACATTGCCGGTCATATCGTGGGCTTTTAGCGATGTCAAAGGCGGCCCATCATGCACCAAAGCGCTATACGAATCATCCTCGATTAAGGCGATGTGCGACGTTTCACATAGCTGCACCAAACGTTTTTTGTGTGCTTCCGGCATGATGCTACCTAGTGGATTTTGTAGATGCGGAACGACAACGACCGCCTTGATATTGTCGTAAGTCTGGATCGCGAGTTCCAGCGCCTCAAGCGAGATACCAGTTTGCGCACTGGTGGGAATTTCAAGCGCACGCATACCCAGACTTTCCATCACCTGAAGCAAACCATAAAAAGTGGGTGACTCGACCGCAATGACATCGCCCGACTGCGCCACAGCGCGCAACGCAAGATTGAGCGCTTCGATGCAGCCATTGGTGACCAAAATGTCATCCGGATTGAGCATCATGCCACTAGCCAGCGCGCGCCTTGCGAGTACATCCTTGAAGATGACATTTCCGGTAGGGCGGCTTTGTTTCGAAAACATATCCGTATGGCAGCGCAATTCTCTGGTGGCGAGCACATTCAGTTGCTTGCCCGGATAGAGTTCGGGCGCTCCTGCGGCTCGCCCTAAATTAATACGTACCTTCCGCTGTCCCATAGAGATGATTTCGGATACTTTTTCGTGAATACCTATGAACTGGGCGGTATCGTGTGGTCGGCTCATATCCGGCTCGGTGACCGCCATTATCTCGGTTCGCTTCTGCGATTTGACGAAATACCCCGAACGAGGTCGTGCCTCTAACCAGCCTTCGCTTTCCAGAAAGCGGCAGGCTTGCAAAGCGGTGGAGAGACTGAGCGCGTGTTGCCGCGCCAGCGCCCGAACGGATGGCATTTTGTCACCAGGATGCAAAACCCGCGTTTTCATCGCCTCCAGATAATGCGTGGCGAGTTGGCGATAGAGCGACTGTTGAGGTACGGGCGGTTGAAGCATTTTGTTATCCATGCGTGATGATCCTACGGATGTTCGTGGGCGTATATAGACAGAAGGGATGAAACCAAACCATAACAGATGATTCAATTTGCATGTGATGCGATACAGATTGTGTGGGGCTGTCTATTTCGCTACCGTTGCTGGCGGCTTATTCTGCAATATCACTCAACAACGTCTGCGCTGCTTATGCGCCACCGCCATGGAAACTTGCAAATTGATGACAGGACAAACAACCACTTTTTACGCCAGCTCCGGCACTGGCGTGATTTTACGGGAGGGGAATGTATGCGTGACGGTCAATAATATGCAAATGGATTGCTATGGATGGAAAGAAGAAATGGGGCTGGACGGAAGCGGTGAGTGGATTGCGCCGCGCTCTGGTTGGTATTCTATACATGCCCGCCAACCCGCCTTGCTATACGTCACCAAGCCATCTTCCCTAGTTTTGCGTTTTTGGACAACGTTATCTGCAATATCAAGGCGCATGTTGGGAGTAACTTCTTCTATTAAGCCAGGTTCTTACTCAAGATGATGGCAAGGGGTAAAGCCTCGTAAATACCCGCGGGGCTGACGTGAAAAAAAGCCCGAGATTCGGGCTTTTGGAAATTCCATTGAAGCTGATCGCTCGTGGTTTGGCTAACTTGCGATGTCTTCCAGGCTGAAGATTTCTCTTTTATCGTCGTATGAAAAAATTTCAGCGTAACGACCCCAACGAATAATCGCGTCGATTGTTTCTTCTGCAGCATCGTCGCTTAAATGGTCTTCCAATTCTTGCTGGAAGCGGGCACGCGGGGCGCGTTGGTTTGGCCTTTCCTGCAATATTGCCTTGATTCGGGCTGCCAATGGTACCTGGCGCAGCAGTTGCTGTGCGAAGACTTGTTTACGTTGTTGCACGCCATGATCGGCAAACTCCAGACCTAACGTCGTGAGTGTGATGTCACCTTCCGTCATTTCCGCGAACCCCAAATAGTGCAGGACTTCGGCGACGGGGAAAAGATCGTCGATCTCCAGGTGAAGACGTGCGGAAATATCCGGCATATCTGCGCGTCCGTTATACGGCGCGGCAGCCACGGTTTCTAACAAACCTGCCATTGAGTTGGTCGATACCGGATTAAGGCGGCTGGCGAGTTCCAGACCGGGATTGCTGCGGTTCGACACTGGCTGCAATCTGGCTGTCATCTTGGCGTAGATATCATCCACCAGTTGCCGGAACGCAGGATCTAATCGGTTGCGCGGATGCGGGAAGGGGACCTTGATCTCTGCAATGATACGACCGGGATTGGACGAGAGAACCAGAATGCGATCACACATGAACACCGCTTCTTCGATGTTGTGGGTGACGATCAAGATGGATTTGATCGGCAATCTGCCGTCGTTCCATAGATCGAGCAGGTCGGTGCGCAACGTCTCGGCGGTCAATACATCGAGTGCAGAAAAAGGCTCATCCATCAATAATAAAGTCGGGTCAACCACTAGCGCTCTGGCAAAACCAACTCGCTGCCGCATCCCGCCGGAAAGCTCACGCGGATAGGCATTTTCAAAACCATCGAGACCGATCAGGTCAATCGCTGCCAACGCACGTTTCCGGCGTTCGGCAGGCGGTGTGCCAAGCGCCTCGAGACCTGCTTCAACGTTGTCTAAAACGGTCAACCACGGAAAGAGCGCGAAAGTCTGAAATACCATTGCGACACCATCGGCAGGTCCATTTACTGGATGGCCACGGTAGCTGACGTCGCCGCCAGTGGGTTGAATCAATCCGGCGATGATGCGCAACAAAGATGATTTTCCGCAGCCTGAACGCCCTAGCAGGCCAACGATTTCGCCTTCATGCAACGTCAAACTGACATCATCAAGAACTAAGAGCTCGCCTTGCGCCTTGGCAAAACCACGGCGCACATGATTGACGTTAAGTATTTCGTTTTCAGTTATTTTTTGCATCGTAATCCTTGATCAATCTTTGAATTCTATGAAGTCCTAAGTGGCGTTCAGTTTGTTATTTGCATAGTGATACATCGGTCGCCAAAGCAGGCGATTGAATAACACCACAAATAACGACATCACAACAATTCCCAGGATGATGCGGGGAAAATCACCAGCAGCGGTGTACTGCGCAATATAAGAGCCAAGGCCGTGGGCGTTGAGTTTGGTATCGCCCCAAGATACTGATTCAGACACAATACTGGCGTTCCATGCACCACCAGACGCTGTAATGGCGCCCGTCACGTAGTAAGGGAAAATACCTGGCAACATCGCTTTACGCCACCATTGCCAACCGCGGATTTTGAAATTCGCCGAGACCTCACGATAATCGTTGGGATACGCCATTGCGCCAGCAATTACATTAAACAAGATGTACCACTGCGTACCCAGCACGATTAAGGGACTTAACCAAATGTCGGGATTGCCATTGAAGCGAACAATCAGAATGACAAATACGGGAAATAACAGATTGGCTGGAAAAGCCGCCAAAAACTGCGCCAAGGGCTGAATTTTTTCAGCCAGACGCGGACGTAAGCCAATCAGCACGCCGAGCGGTACCCATATCACGGAGGCAATAGCAATCAGCAGCATCACGCGCAGTAACGTGTAGAAGCCCAGTAAAAGGACGGTACCGACTTCGCCGATACTTACTTCTGATCCGATAAAGGCGATTACGCGCCACATTACCCAGCAACCCAATACCAAGAGCGTCGCGTTCCATGCAAAATCGACTAGCTTATTTGATACATCGTTGGTTTTCTTTGGCTTCGTTTTGCTTTGGTTGAAGCGTAAAGGTGCCGTGATAATGCGGCGAAACAGCATGCTGAATGGCGATAATATCGCTTGAATCAGACGCGTCCGCTGGATCAGATTAAGAAGCCATGACGAGGGCGAAAATTGCGCTGTCGTATTTTCCATACGAAATTTGTCCGCCCATGCCACGAGTGGTCTGAAGAGTAACTGGTCATAACAAATAATGACGGCGGTCATGACGACGATGACCCATCCGACCGCACCTAGATTGTGCTCGCTGATCGCCAGCGCCAGATATGAACCGACCCCGGGTAACGTAATGCTTTTATTCCCGACCGTAATCGCCTCAGCTGCCACGACGAAAAACCAGCCGCCGGACATACTCATCATCATGTTCCAGATCAGGCCCGGGATCGCGAAGGGGACTTCCAGTTTCCAAAAACGTTGCCAGCCAGAAAGATGAAAGCTTCGCGAAACTTCCTGTAAATCATCAGGAACGGTAGTCAATGACTGATAAAAGCTGAATGTCATGTTCCATGCCTGACTGGTGAAAATGGCAAAAATCGCCGCCAGTTCGGCACCAATAACGCGCCCAGGGAAAAGTGCAATGAAAAATGTCACGGTGAACGAGATATAGCCAAGCACCGGTACGGATTGCAATACATCTAGTGCCGGAATCAAAATTTTCTCGGCACGCTTGCTCTTGGCGGCAACAGTCGCATAAACAAGGGTGAAAATCAGCGATGCAACCATCGCGGCCAACATACGCAAAGTTGTGCGCAAGGCATATTCAGGCAAATTGTGCGGGTCTAGCGTGACGACGTTTGCAGTTAGACTTGAGAGCGGGGCGAGGGTATCTTTGACGCCGATACCGCTAAAGGCAATGATGCCTATAACCAACGGAAAAACCAGAAAGTCCCAACGATTAGGGGTGAGTCTTTTTGACAAAGGTAATGCGTGAACGTTTGAAGTCATACCTGGAATTCCTGATTACCTAAGTGATAAATGTCGTAAAGGTTGAGCGCGGCGGTGATATTTCGCGTTCTGTCTAATACCTTTTCCTTCCTCAAGGGCAAATGGCCCGGTGACTATGTTAAATTTGTCGGGAGATGACTATAAAGTTCAAGCAATGCTCAGGCAATGTTAGGTATACGTTTGACATAGTTTTCAAAGCTGTTTTAGATCGATATGATATATTTTTTTACGCACCCCGGCACGTTACCAACCGAATATGGCATTCTGATGACATGGTGGTGAAAATGCTAAAAAAATCTGCAAAATGGGAGGCGAACTCATACAAATGTTAAGCCACACATGTTGACGCCTCGTTTAAGTTACGCATTTCTGCTTCACTTTACAAACTTGCCTGGACCAGAGCAGTTCAGTTTGACGAACAATCACCCTTAAGTGTGGATGACTCTACAGGGCGACATGTCGCGATATGGTGCGATAAAGCAATAGAGCGATAGCTTGCTAATGCTTGATTAAAACGGTTTTTTTATTGCAATAGTATTAACGCGCACATCAGTCAATTTATTAATCACCGTATTGATAGTTTATTGTGATCTATCAACGCGATCTTTTTTACGCTCGCCAATCTGGCGAGAACGCTAGTCTCTCTTAGCGCCAACCACATCAAGGAGAAAAAATGAAAGCTATTTGGAATGACATGGTTATTGCGGAGTCTGACGATACCGTTGTTGTTGAAGGGAATCATTATTTTCCACGCACGTCGATTGATTCCGACTTGTTGAAACCCAGCGAAACAACCTCAAATTGCCACTGGAAGGGCACTGCGAATTATTACACTCTGGAAGTAGGCGGAAAAATGAATCCTGATGCAGTGTGGTACTACCCAGAACCGAAGGATGCCGCAAAGGAAATTCGCGGACGCGTAGCGTTTTGGAAGGGGGTAAAAGTAACCGAGTAAATGGTTGTCCCGTACTGTATTGATCCCATTTGACTGCAAGCTACCTCTATGAGGCGATATGGTTCGGCTCATGAAGTGGTAGCTGCGGTTAGTTTCTTGCTGTAAGGCTGCTTACGTCTTAATTTCTCGTGCCTGCACGTGGCTTGGACTCTTTTCTTTTCAATAATTTAAACAAGCATTTTGGCAGACGCCGAGCGGACTTTTTGAATGTATCGTAATATAGCGATATTAAGTTCTGAAAATCCCAATATTTAATTCTATTAAAAACGAAATACGTGTCTCGGCCAAAAAGATGAACTTCGACCTTATACATAAAGCGCTGGCTAATCCAGTTAGACGCCAAATACTGCAGTGGCTTAAAACGCCCGGAGAGTATTTTTCTGAGCAGGAATATCCGCTCGATATCGGCGTGTGCTGCGGTTTGATTGATAAGCGCACAGGATTGTCGCAATCAACCGTTTCAGCGCATTTAGCCACCTTGCAGCGGGCCGAACTGGTGACCACAAAGCGGGTCGGGCAATGGGTTTTTTATCGACGCAACGAAGACACCATTCAAGGTTTTCTTGCACATATGAATGGCGATCTCTGATAGGTATTTCCCGTAACAACCAGGGTTAAGTACCTTTGTCAGGGTTTGGTATCGGGACCACATTAGTGGATATCGATACAGATGCCGTAACTTGGCTTCCGCCCAAAATGCTGTTGAATCGTTCTATCCATTTTTGTAAAGATTTGTCATGCCTTTAGCTCTACTTGTGTTGGCGCTTAGCGCTTTTGCCATCGGAACCACTGAATTTGTCATCATGGGTTTGTTACCGGACGTCGCGCGTAGCCTTGCTGTATCGCTTCCAAGCGCGGGTTGGTTAATTAGTGGATATGCGCTGGGCGTCGCGATCGGCGCACCGATTATGGCCGTGGCGACTGCCGCGTTGCCACGTAAACGCGCATTGCTGATATTGATGGGCGTATTTATTGTTGGCAATCTGATGTGTGCGGTGGCTGCCGATTACGGCTTTTTGATGTTTGCACGGGTGGTGACGGCGCTTTGTCATGGTGCTTTCTTCGGTATTGGCTCAGTCGTTGCCGCCAGTCTGGTGCCAGAAAATCGTAAAGCATCTGCCGTGGCATTGATGTTTACCGGATTGACCCTGGCCAATGTGTTGGGTGTGCCGTTGGGTACCGCACTCGGTCAGTTTGCCGGTTGGCGCACACCATTTTGGGCTGTGGCAGTATTGGGCGTGCTGGCGTTCGTTGGTTTGGCGCGCATCCTGCCTTCGCAAAAAGATGAGAAAAAAACTGATCTGCGTAGCGAATTCAAACAATTGGGCAGCGCCGGTATTTGGGCAGCGCTGGCGACAACGACGTTTTTTTCGGCAGCGATGTTTGCGTTATTTACCTACGTCGCACCATTACTTGAGCAGGTAACGCAAGTGACGCCACGTGGCGTGACCTGGACGTTGTTTTTGATCGGTCTCGGTTTGACGCTGGGCAATTACCTCGGCGGTCGATTGGCTGATTGGCGTTTGGGCGCATCGTTGACCGCTATTTTTATGCTGTTGGCTTTGGCGACTGCGACGATCA
Source organism: Glaciimonas sp. GNP009 (assembly GCF_054343755.1). Classification (NCBI taxonomy): domain Bacteria; kingdom Pseudomonadati; phylum Pseudomonadota; class Betaproteobacteria; order Burkholderiales; family Oxalobacteraceae; genus Glaciimonas; species Glaciimonas sp. GNP009. The sequence goes on along the minus strand of NZ_JBTGUV010000004.1, from coordinate 5,335,118 downwards.
GGTGGACTAGCGTGGCGCTGATACCGGCAGAAGTGAATTTGTTCATATGGGCAATGGTCGCTTTTGCAGCGGTTCCTGGGCTTCAGATCAATGTCATGATTTTTGGTAAGGCTGCGCCAAATTTGGTGGCCACACTGAACATTGGCGCTTTTAACGTTGGTAACGCACTCGGTGCGTGGGTTGGCGGAATGGTGATCGCGCATGGCCTTGGATTGCAAGCAATACCGATCGCGGCGGGTGCACTTGCCTTGGTCGCAGTATTGGCGATGCAGTTATCAATTCGTTTAGCTAAAACAGAAAAATCGGTCACAACGACCAAAATAGTTTCTCCAGCGATGGGCTGACCCCATTTTTTTGAAGTATTTTTTTCCTTAAGTATCAGGAGGTTATTTGCGCTTTATGTTTTGCGCATAGGAGTTCTGCGCTTAAAAATTTACTTTTGGCTTTTTAAATTTTGACTTTTACCACTTTGATTTTTCTATTTACTTTTTTATTGAAATGACTACGCATACCATGACTACATTATTTGATCCTATCAAAATTGGCGATATCCAACTTTCTAACCGTATCATCATGGCACCACTGACGCGCTCGCGTGCCATCGGCGAAGGTCGCGTACCGAACGCTTTGATGACTGAGTATTACGTTCAGCGCGCTTCAGCAGGACTGATCATCAGTGAAGCGACTGCCGTGACACCACAGGGTGTCGGCTATGTTGATACGCCAGGTATTTGGTCTGAAGAGCAAGTCGCCGGATGGAAAAACGTAACTTCGGCCGTGCACGCTGCTGGTGGTCGTATCATCCTGCAATTGTGGCATGTTGGTCGTATCTCGGACCCAAGCTTGTTGAATGGTGAATTGCCGGTTGGGCCAAGTGCGATTGCAGCCGAAGGCCACGTCAGTCTGCTACGTCCGTTACGTGACTTTGTCACGCCGCGCGCTTTGGATCTTGCTGAAATCCCAGGTGTAGTTGCAGCCTTCCGCAAGGGCGCTGAAAATGCTAAAGCTGCCAACTTTGACGGCGTTGAAATTCACGGTGCGAACGGTTATCTTCTGGATCAATTTTTACAAAGCGGTAGCAATCAACGTACCGATATGTATGGCGGTTCGTTAGAAAATCGCGCACGCTTGATGCTGGAAATTACGGATGCTTGTATCAGCGTCTGGGGTGCTGCACGCGTTGGCATGCATTTGGCACCAGCTTGCGACACCCATTCGATGGGCGATGCTAATCCGCTGGAAACGTTTAGCTATGTGGCGCGCGAATTAGGCGCACGTGGCATCGCGTTTATCTGCGCACGTGAACCGCAAACGCCAAATCGTCTGGGGCCGCAACTTAAACAAGCTTTCGGTGGAACATATATCGCCAACCAACAGCTTACAAAAGCCGCGGCAGAAGAACTACTGACAAAAGGTGAGGCAGATGCTGTTGCATTTGGTCAGTTGTTTATCGCTAACCCAGACTTGCCGCGTCGTTTGAAACTTGACGCACCATTGAATGCACCAAAATCAGAAACTTTCTATGCCGCAACGTTGGAAGGTTATACCGACTATCCTGCGCTGGCAGCGTAAGTTAACCTGCCTATTCACTCTACGCTGCGTGATCGGCGTGATCCGCGCTTTCGGCCGTGCTGCGACGGGTGAATTGAGGTAGTTGGTTTTAGTAAAAACGTTCATGATATGTATTTCGCAAACCGACTTATTAAGTCTGTTTGCGATTTTTTTTGACATTGCGTTTTGCATCGTTGAGATGCATGGACATATGCATGCGATTCTGCGATTTTCTTAACTGGCCGACTGACTATCGACCAGTTCATTCAATAAGCTCCGCACGGCAGGAATTAATTCCCCCGCAGTCATGCCAACTGGCCCACATCCTTGCGATACCAGCAAATCCGCTGCGCTGCCATGTAACCAGACAGCACCGAGCGCTGCATACCAGTCAGACCAACCTTGCGCCAATAAAGCCCCGCAAATACCAGATAATACGTCGCCGCTGCCGCCCGTCGCTAACGCCGGATTTCCAGTCGGATTGATCACAGCAGAACCATCAGGCCGAGCAATGATGCTGCTTGCGCCTTTAAGCACCACTACCGCATTGAAGTGCTGCGCCAATCTGCGTGCTGCTGCCAAACGGTCGGATTGGATTTCAATGGTACTGATGCCAAGTAGTCGCGCTGCTTCCAACGGATGAGGTGTCATGACGGTAGCAAGGCCTGAATGACGCCGTTGCGCCACGAGTTGCTGTAATGCGGGCTCAACGGCAATCAAATTCAACGCATCCGCATCCAGCAGCAAGTGGCCGGGTGCCATTAACGTTTTTACCAACAAGTCGTGTGCTGTTTGGGATGCGCCAAGTCCGGTACCGACCACTAATGTCACCGATGTCAGGTCAAGGTCAGCCGCACGGCGACACATTAACTCTGGCTGACCGCTATCGTAGGCAGGTGCAGCATCGAGAAAGCCGATAAATACTTTACCCGCGCCAGATTTGGCAGCAGCGCGTCCCGCAAGGATTGGCGCACCAGCCATGCCTTCCGCACCACCAATTACCGCGACGCTACCGAAGCTGCCTTTATGCGAGTTCCGTGCGCGTGGTTGCAGGTTACGCGCGAATAGATCGCTTGAATTCAACCATGATCTTGCCGGAACCGAAGAGTTTTCTGGCAGGCCGAGTCCGGCAACGGTGACCTGACCGGCGTAGTCAGGGCCATCGCCAGTATGTAATCCGGTTTTATCGCCGATAAAGGTGACGGTATGGTCGGCAACTATGGCGATCCCATCGGGACCGACCACCATACCGGTATCTGCATTGAGTCCACTTGGTACGTCGAGTGCCAGGACTAAACAAGACAGCGTATTAACGGTCGCGACTAAGCTGCGTAAAGGGCCGTCCAGCGGACGGGTCAGGCCGATTCCCAGCAATCCGTCTATCACCAGCGTCCAGGCGATGCTGTCGATAATGGCAAACTGTTCAGGTGGCATCATGTGGACACCGGCACGATTGGCGCGGGCAAGGGCGTTGGCCGCATCGGGCGGTAACTTGTTGACTTCAGCTTGCAACAACGCAACAACGTCCGCACCAGCCTGCGTGAGGATCGTCGCCGCCTCGAGTGCGTCGCCACCGTTATTACCGGGGCCGACCAGCACGAGAATACGTGCTTTATGCGGACTTCCCGTTAATAAGCGCAGCGCAACATCCGCAGCGGACTGACCGGCGCGCTGCATCAACGTATAGGCCGGTAACGCAGTTTGAGCCGCTTGTTCGATACGGCGAATTTCTGCGCTTGCGTAAAGTGCCGTCATGGTAATTTTGCCTCATTCTATGTTGGGGTAAAAAAAGCCGCCCAATAGATGACGTGCTGTTAGCGTCGATAGCGCGCCAATGTCAGTCCGTCAATATCAATCTCGGGCAGACGACCTGATAGTTGGTCTGCTACAATTTTAGCGGCACCCAATGCCATGCTCCAACCGCTGCCGCCATGACCGACATTGATGTATACATTGCTGCTGCTGGTAGCGCCAATGAGTGGTACTTCGTCGGCTAACATAGGAATGTTGCCGGTCCACATTTGTGCATTGTGATAATTGGCGGCATCGGGATACCAGTCCTGCGTGACCTTTAATAGTGTGCGCAGTGCTTTGTCGTCGATGCCAGTGTCGCGCGCGCCCAGTTCCGCAATTCCGGCTACGCGTATGCGCTCGCCGAGGCGCGCCATGGTGACCTTATAGGCATCATCTTGCAGCGCCAGTTTAGGCGCAACTTCATAATTTTTAATTGCTGCCGTTATAGTGTAGGTTTTGACGGCCTGCAAGGGCACTTTTAAGCCAATTTTCCTCAGAAGGCGGGCGCTTCCTGTTCCTGCAGCAACGACCACAGCGTCGGCTTGCAGCACATCATCACCAATTTTTAGTGCCACCCGTCCATCATGTGGATCAATGGCATCGACGCGAACATCAAAGTGAAATTGTACGCCGCTCGCCTGCGCAATGGCTTTTAGCTGTTTGGTAAATAAGGTGCAATTGCCTGACGACAATTCTGGAAAGTATAATCCTCCAGCAACGCTGCGGGCGGTCTGTAAGGCTGGTTCCAGCGCTTGTGCACCCGCTCCATCCAACAATCGATGGGCAACATTTCGTTCCGTCAGCAAAGCTTGAAGCGGGGCGGTTGCGGCTAATTCTTTTTCTGTACGAAATAGTTGTAGCAAGCCGCTACTTTGTTCGAAATCAAGTTGATAGTCCAGCTGAAGCTGAAGCAAAATTTGCTGACTATAACGGGCTAAGCGGTGCATGCGTTCGCTGTGTAATTGATAGCGTTGTAACTCGGGTTTTGAGGTCCAGCGCATTAACCAGCGCCATAACGATGGGCTAAGACGCGCGTTTAAGATAGTGGAGGCCTCCTGGCTGAACAGGCCAGAAAAGATACGCTTTCGCATCCCGTTGACTGCCCACGGCGTGGTTGAGGCCGTTGCCAGCATCCCCGAATTTCCCAGTGTGGACACTTCGGCGACATTGCGGTGTTGCTCGATCAGCGCCACCTGATGTCCTGCTTGCGCCAAAAAGTAAGCGGTCGACATGCCAATAATACCGCCGCCAATGACGACTATTTGTCTTGTTGCTGGTTTCAGTAATTCTTGTGGTATCACTATTTTACTCAATTAAATCCAACTGCTTTTAACAATAACCCGATGAACATTACATCTTGTTTAACCTGCAACGTGGTCAGCGCACCTCCAAAGGAGCGACCAGAATCATACCTTGAATTGATCGCAGTCCTTGCGTCACGAGTAACATTCCCTTAAAAGTTAGCATTGCATTGTCTAAAAATCGCCTTCTTGAAGCTAAACCTTAACCATTTATGGTCGAGGAAGGATAAGATATATTTGTGCACGATAGATGCGAATTGGACAAATATACTATCGCCATAGTTGAGTGACGATTTAAGATAGGCAACCGATAGGCAATATTATGCAACCCAAAAATAGCCAGCGACTTGAATCAAAAACCGATATGGCCCTTGACGCGATGCCACCCTCAGCGGAAAGCGGATTGGGGACCGCTGGCGCCAAAGCCAATCCCGAACCTGCACATTTTGGCGATCCGATTTCCGCTCTGACTTCGACGCAGGCGCGCGAACCGCTTGCCAGCCGGCTGCATGTTGACGCTCGTGGCGCGGCATTGGCAATTATCGCCACGGTGGTTTTTATTTTTGCGCTGCAATGGGCGCAAAAATTTCTGGCACCCGTGGTGTTTGGAATTTTCATTGCCTACACCCTCAATCCTGTCGTCGTATGGTTGCAGCGATTAAAGCTACCCCGCGTCGTCGCTACCAGCATCGTCCTGCTAGCCATTTTGGGTGGTGGCGCAGTGGTGACAGATGCTTTGCGGGGAGAATTTCAGTCTATTTTGGAACAATTGCCACAGGCTTCGCATAAGTTATCGCGAGGACTAGCGAAGTTGCGTGACGGTCAGCCAACGACCATGCAGCAAATGCAAGCCGCGGCTAATGAAATTGCAAAAGCTACGGGTGGGCAACCCTCCGCACGCGAATCATCGTCGGCTTCCAGATTGAGTGACTGGTTGCTGGCCGGATCGCTAGGTGCGATTGGTTTGTTAGGACAGGCGCTGGTCGTTCTATTCCTGGTATTTTTCCTTTTGCAGTCGGGAGATACATTTAAGCGAAAATTGGTGAAGTTGACCGGTCCTTCATTGAGTCGCAAAAAGGTCACCGTGCAGATTCTGGATCAGATTAATACGTCGATACAGAATTACATGTTTATGTTGCTGGTCACCAATATTTTGCTGGCGTTATTGATGTGGATAGCATTTCGTCTGATTGGCCTACAAAATGCCGGGGCTTGGGCGGTCGCGGGTGGTTTTCTGCATATTATTCCCTATTTCGGCTCGCTGTTAATCGCCATTGCAACTAGCGTGGCGGCGTTTATGCAGTTTGGAACCTTTTCGATGATGTTTTTGTTGGCTGGTATTTCTCTCGGGATCGCGGCGATTGTCGGCACGTTTGTCACTACGTGGATGACTGGAAAAATAGCTAAAATGAATCCTTCGGCTGTTTTTGTGGCTTTATTATTTTGGGGCTGGCTGTGGGGAATTGCCGGACTGCTGGTTGGCATTCCGATTGTGGTGATCATTAAAGTTATCGCAGAACATGTAGAAGGAATGTCGCCGATTGCAGAATTGTTAGGCGAGTAAGCACGTTATTTGAGCATTAGCGCGAACTATTTTGAGGTCGATGATGTAATTTAAAAGGAATTTCAAATGGCTAAACCACCTATCAAAATACTGGGCATTTCGGGCAGCTTACGAAAGGGCTCGTTTAATACAGCAGCGTTACGCGCCGCTATCGAATTGGCACCGGAAGGCGTCACCATCATCGAAGCCGATATCTCGGATATTCCGCTCTACAACGAAGACGTTAATGCCCAAGGCCGACCACCTTCAGTGGAACGATTTCGGCAACAAATTCGCGACGCCGATGCGCTTCTATTTGTGACGCCAGAATATAATTATTCGGTTCCCGGCGTATTAAAAAACGCCATTGATTGGGCCTCGCGTCCACCGGAGCAACCATTCGCGGGTAAACCGGCGGCAATCATGGGCGCTAGTCCCGGTGTAATCGGTACGGCGCGTGCACAATATCATTTGCGTCAGATTGCGGTATTTCTTGACTTGAAAGTGTTGAATAAGCCGGAGGTGATGATTGGCGGGGCTGGCGATCGTTTTGATAGCGCAGGCAAACTAACACACGAGCCAACGCGTGAATTTATGGCAACAATGCTGGTGGCGTTACAGGATTGGACTTTGAAGCTTAAATAGTATTGATTGAGTCCTGATCCTGAGGTCTGAATCCGGCGATAGAAAGTCAGCGATATAATCGGTGTGTGGGTTGCCTCCCGATCGCTACGTAATGCCGCTTTGGAATGTAAGTCACGCGCTTAAAACTTAAGGTGGCGCTAAAAAAGTACGCATCGCAGTGACAAAATAGTCGTTGTGATGCGTACAAATTTATCTTTATTTGATTTTATCTACGCGAGTAGATCGTTATCGATTATTCGATTATTTCTTATTCAAACACATGGCGCTGTCGCAAGTATCCACTGCCTTCACGCCGCGTTTTGGTTTGCGTGCGAATAAAGACGGAGCGCAACTCAGGTGCATCAGCATCGGTCTGTATGGGAAAAAACTTAGCGAGTGCAGCCTGTTCATCGGGAGCAAAAACCGTTTGTTTTTTTGCGCTCTCCATAACCCTGATTTGGTCTGCCCGATAGCCGGGTGCCTTATCGGCCTGCTTCATCGTATCGATACGGCTTTGCAGTATGTCGCTCAACTCTGGGCTGACCGCGATAGCACGTTGATAATTTCTCCATACCCGACCGTTATACGATGTTGATGGCGATTTTCCGGTTTTATCATACGCTGTCGCCATCTCAAGTAATGCCTCCGCTTTATCTTCATCAGAGCCGTATCCTGCGATAGAAAAGCTCGCTAAGGAATCGTGCAGATAGCCTTCCAGCAGGACTAAAAATGGGGTCTTTTGTGATACCGCGACTTTGGTCATCTCTTCCAGGGCCCATAACTCATCTGGTCCCGGAGGGGAACCCTGGATCGCTAATCGGAGTTGCCATGCATTGGCGCTGCCATCCACCATATCTGAAAATCTGACAAACGCTCTGACAGCAGTGTCGCGACTAACCGACGTTCTCGCTAAATGTGCACGCTCTTTGAGCACCGCCACGTCGCCTCTGAGCAGATCGTTATAGCTTTGCAAATCCTCCTGATCTTGCGGATTGGCGCGACTATAGCCGAAAGATTCCTCCAAACCACTCAGCCGTAGCCGCCGAAAAGCGTAATACAACGCCATGTGTTTGCGCACAATACTGTGATAGTTGCGCTCAATCTTGTCGCCCGGCACACCAACAAACTCGGCTTTACCGGCCGCCATATAATCATTCCAGGCCAGCGCTAATTTGGGACTGATGATGTAGTCTTTCTTCAGGCGCTCATCCATCACGCAGTAAGCCGCGAGCGGCACACCCGCTTTGCTGGCGGCCCGATGCATGTGTGCCAAAGGGATTTGCGATGCCAACATGCCCATCTCACCCTTCCCATTCCAGATGCCGCGCCCCTGATCACCGGGTTTGTAAGCGCCACCGACATCAGAGTGAACACCGGGATAAATCACTTCGGACACATTCTTTCCCTTCACACGGGTAAGGGGAAAGCTGCGCCGTTGCTCATGCGCGGCGATGTAATGAACGGTCTGCCTGACACAGTCCGGGAGCGGTTTGAGGACTTCTCCTGCCCAATCCTTATGACCGTCAGACCACACCACGGGTATGGTTTCCTTCGCAGAGTTTGGTAACCCGATACTTGCTACGCTATCGAACAATCCCAAAAAATCGATACTGACTCGCATCCCTGCAAACGTGCCATCTGCATCCAATACGTCGTTAAACCAATAGCAAAAAGCGCGCGCTATTACCGCCCCGCGTGAAAAGCCGAATACGGAAATTCTGATATGGTCAATTCCCGGAGACCAACGCGATTTGCGCGCTGCACGTAGCTCTTCAGTGAGTTCGGCCAACCAGCTGTGTCGGTCAGGACGGGAGTCATATCTGTCCGCTAATGGATCGTTGGGATCTTTATCTGCACCGTATTGCTTCAGTTTGGTTGTAATTTCCTCAAGATCAAGCATTTTGTTACCCTCGTTAAAGGTACGATATACGGCGTTATAAACCTGTAACAATCCAAACAAAATTCTAGCCTTACTACCATCGCCGAATGCCTTACCGCCTTGCAATTCGCGCCATTCGGCGTTCTCTGGAAAGCGGGTTCCCACACCGGGCACGTAAAACTTATAGTGATAAGGAACCTTTAGCACTCCTTTTTCATTGACGTCCTTATGGGCATTGAATAATTTCACGATATTGGTATGACCATTCAGGGGTTCGTCCCGCTCCTTATTATTGTTACTTCCGTCGAAGAATAAACCAATCTTGACTACAACTTGGCACGGAGGTCCGTTTTTGGCCGGACGTGTATCGATAGCCTGGACCGCGCATAATTCGGTGATTGACATCGCCATTTCATTTTCGATGCGGTCAGAAATAATCAGCGGCGCGGATTGGATGAGGGCGTCCATTATTCTTCCTCCGGCGGAGCGATTGTTACACTTTTTAAAATGGGATGATGGGTACTTTCAGGATAGTTATTGGCTGAAAGGACGCGTACCTCGTCATTCGCAAAAAAATGTACAAAGAGAGTTCCTACTCTTTCATATCGTTGAATCGTGGTGGTCTTTTCCAACCAGTCCCGTGCATTTGGTTTCCAGCGTACTTTAACTTTCATGCCTGGTTGCCACTGCAAAGGTAGCATGTAGCCGAATGCACCGATTCCGCCGCAACTCAGTCCGCCTACCATGCGCTTGCTATAAAATTCCTGCACCCTGAATGAAGAAATGGAGGGCGCACCGTCATGACTTAGACATCCTAACGATACGGGTGCCATCGGTATATCAACATAAGGAATAGCTTTTGACGGGCGAGCGGGTTTTGTTGGCGCTGTTGAACAGGCGGTGAGTAAAATTGTTATTGCAATAAATAAGGTGCTTTTTAGTCGCATTGATTGAACCTTTGGATCGATAGTTAAAGCGGTTGTGTGGTGACGTGCCGTTAAGGATTGGCAATTTTTGCAAGAGGTGTATCGATAGCCTGGACCGCGCATAATTCGGTGATTGACATCGCCATTTCATTTTCGATTTGATCGGAAATAATCAGCGGCGCGGATTGGATGAGGGCGTCCATTATTCTTCCTCCGGCGGGGCGATTGTTGCGTTGTTCAAAATAGGATGATGAGGGCTTTGCGCCCCGGCCAACGGAGAAGAAACCACCCGGACTTCATCGTTCTGAAAAAAATGTACATACAGTGTTCCTGCTTTTTCGTACCGTTTAATCGTGGTAATCTTTTCTAGCCAGTCACGTGCGTTTGGTTTCCAGCGCACCTTGACCTTCATACCTGGTTGCCACTGCAACGGCAGCATGTAGCCTAAAGCACCTGAGCCGCCGCAACTCAGTCCGCCCACCATGCGTTTGCTATAGAATTCTTGCACCCTAAATGAGGAAATGGAGGGCGCACCGTCATGACTTAAGCATCCCATATCTACCGCCCGCATCGGTATATCAACATAAGGAATAGCTTTTGACGGGCGAGCGGGTTTTGTTGGCGCTGTTGAACAGGCAGTGAGTAAAATTGTTATTGCAATAAATAAGGTGCTTTTTAGTCGCATTGATTGAACCTTTGGATCGATAGTTGAAGCGGTTGTGTAGTGACGTGCCGTTAAGGATTGGCAATTTTTTCAAGACGTGTACCGATAGCCTGGACCGCGCATAATTCGGTGATTGACATCGCCATTTCATTTTCGATACGGTCAGAAATAATCAGTGGTGCGGATTGGATGGTGGCGTCCATTACTCTTCCTCTGGCGGAGCGATTGTGGCGCTGTTCAAAATGGGATGATGAGGGCTTTCTGGTGCAGTCCAAGCAGAAGAAAGCACCCGGACTTCATCGTTCTGAAAAAAATGTACATACAGTGTTCCTGCTTTTTCGTACCGTTTAATCGTGGTAAACTTTTCTATCCAAAAATCTTCACCTTTGATTGGCCGATTCCAGCGGACCTTGACTTTCATTCCTGGCTGCCATTTCGAGGGCAGCATATAGCCGAGGGCGCCGATTCCGCCGCAACTAAGGCCGCCCACCATACGTTTGCTATAAAATTCCTGCACCCTGAATGCGTAAATATACGGTGCACCGTCATGACTTAAACAGCCCAACGATACGGGGGTCATCGGTATATCAACATAAGGAATAGCTTTTGACGGGCGAGCGGGTTTTGTTGGCGCTGTCGAACAGGCGGTGAGTAAAATTGTTATTGCAATAAATAAGGTGCTTTTTAGTCGCATTGATTGAACCTTTGGATCGATAGTTAAAGCGGTTGTGTGGTGACGTGCCGTTAAGGATTGGCAATTTTTGCAAGACGTGTATCGACAGCCTGGACCGCGCATAATTCGGTGATTGACATCGCCATTTCATTTTCGATGCGGTCAGAAATAATCAGCGGCGCGGATTGGATGAGGGCGTCCATTACTCTTCCTCTGGCGGGGCGATTGTTGCGTTGTTCAAAATGGGATGATAAGGGCTTTCTGGCGCAGCTAACGGAGAGGAAACCACCCGGACTTCATCGTTCTGAAAAAAATGTACATAGAGCGTTCCTGGTTTTTTATACCGTTTAATCGTGGTAATTTTTTCCATCCAGTCACGTGCATTCGGTTTCCAGCGCACTTTAACTTTCATACCTGGTTGCCACTGCAGAGGCAGCATGTAGCCGAAGGCAGCAATTCCACCGCAACTGAGTCCGCCTACCATGCGCTTGCTATAAAATTCCTGCACCCTGAATGAAGAAATGGAGGGCGCACCGTCATGACTCAAACAGCCCAGTGATACGGGGGTCATCGGTATATCAACATAAGGAATAGCCTTAGACGGTCGAGCGGGTTCTGTTGGCGCTGTTGAACAGGCAGTGAGTAAAATTGTTATTGCAATGAATAAGGTGCTTTTTAGACGCATTGGTTGATCCTTGAGATTAGGTAGGAAATTCGGGGGAGAGATCAAGCGAAACGTAAAAGGGCAATCTCGGTTCCGTGTTTTTGGGCTTCGTCCAATAACGCCATGGCTTGCTCCCGATCTGGCATCGCCAATGCGTGAGCGATCAACTTTCTGCGCTCTGGATCGTTCAGAATTTCACGCCTGTTCAAGCCCGTGATGAGATCAGTGATCATCGCGTACAGTTGTGATGGCTTTCGCTGTGCGGTGATCGCAGGTATGTTTTGGGCGAAATGGCGCAAAATATAATCTGCCTCGCCGCTATCGATTAACCATGCGTATTGCTTGTCGGTAATATCGAAGGCGTTTGATTCGCCCACTGCTGAAGGTACGTAGGATGCTGTATCAATGCATGTTCCGTCGATGGTCGTCAGCGTGCCTTTGCGGTTGATTAAGTGCCATTTGGCAAAGCCGGAACAAAATGCTTTACGTTGTGCGGCATCGAAGCTGTACAGAATATCTTCACTGCAGATAGTGTCCGAAAATGGCAGCGAAAAACACAATCCGTCAGATGGTGTGCGGATTTGTAGGAATGGCGCGAAGTGACGTTGTAGCGCATGGATGGTGAGCGGGCTTTGCATAATGCTGAGCATCGGCTTGCCCTCACAATTTTTTAGTACACCGGATAAATTCATTGCGGTGATGGCGATCAGGAAGGGTGCACATTCTTCCAGCTCGCTTAACACCGTCTTGTCGTACAGCGAGACAACATCACTGTTTTCGCTTCGACTTTTTTTCCACATTTCGATACCGAAGTCATCATCAAATGTGCCATTGATCAACAGGTAGGTTGAAAGGCGTCTATGTTTATTATGAACTTCAGCCAAGGTTGCTTCGATCTGACTGCATAATGCGGGATGCTGTGGGTCAAGGCCGTAATAGATCATATATTTTTTTCAGATTGGTTGGAATGGGGACCGTGCCATGTGGAGCCGCCGTTTTCTTATCGATTTCCCGGTTGCCGTTTGGATCCCGGTCGATATGGCTAAAGGGGAATATTGCGAACGAAGCAGATCGCTTCAGGCGTGTTGGAATAGCGCTCGAATATGCGCTTAAATGGCGACTTCTTAAAACGGGGGGAGGCCTTCCGTAACGACTGTGAGGACGATTAATAAAATCGCAGAGGTGAGAAACTCTGCCGACATACTAAGCGCTAATTGCCACGAATAGTTCTAAGAAGATTCTAGTAATTGATGTGAGTTTTTAATTGAATTTTAAAAAACAATTTATATTCACTATCGGTTTAGCTGTCTGAAGCCATTGGTCATCGTTATAGAAACCAGCGTTTAATCGTCTTGTAGAATGCCGGGGGACGCACCAGTTAGCCAACCGCGCATTGCGTGATTGGGGTTACGGTGCGAATCAATTATTCAAGCTGACAAAAAAACACCGCAAGACATCTAAAAATGTCTTACGGTGTTTTGATAACCTTCAACTTTGAACTTCCTAAAGTCAAATGGCCGGCGCGGGTTCAAGCCCTGAATGTTTGAGGTCGGTAGCGCTTCATACCATCAATTAAATCCCTCTCATTTTGCGACTTTGATATGATCCAAAATATGCTTCGGTACGGCCGCATAATGCTTGAACTCCATCGTGTAGGTGGCGCGTCCCTGACTCAATGAGCGCAGGGTTGTAGAGTAGCCGAACATCTCTGCCAGCGGCACTTCTGCACGGATAGTTTTGCCACCGCCGCCAGCGATATCGTCGGTGCCCTGTACCATCCCGCGGCGCGATGATAGATCGTCCATGACGTTGCCCATGAAGTCTTCCGGCGTTTCGACCTCGACCATCATCATCGGTTCCAGCAGGACCGGGTTGGCGCGACGCATGCCTTCTTTGAATGCGATGGAGCCTGCCATGCGGAAGGCGTTTTCGTTTGAATCGACGTCATGGTAAGACCCAAATGTCAGTGTAGCCCTGACATCAACCACGGGATAACCTGCCAACACGCCGCTCTTGAGGGTTTCCTGAATCCCTTTATCGACTGCGGGAATATATTCACGCGGAACCACGCCGCCTTTGATGGCATCGACGAATTCATAGCCTTTACCCGGTGCAAGCGGTTCTAGCTTCAGCACGACGTGACCATACTGACCACGTCCACCGGATTGTTTAACGAACTTGCCTTCGACATCTTCAACGGCTTTATGAATCGTCTCGCGATATGCCACCTGCGGTTTGCCAACCGTGGCTTCTACGCCAAATTCGCGGCGCATCCGGTCGACCAGAATTTCGAGATGCAGTTCTCCCATGCCGGAGATAATCGTCTGGCCGGATTCTTCATCGGTGTGCACTCTGAACGACGGGTCTTCCTGCGCCAGTCGATTTAAGGCAAGGCCCATTTTTTCCTGATCGGGCTTGGTCTTTGGTTCCACCGCCTGCGAAATAACCGGTTCCGGAAAAATCATCCGCTCAAGGATAATCACGTGGTCGGGATCAGATAATGTGTCGCCGGTCGTCACGTCTTTCAATCCAACAGCCGCGGCAATATCGCCTGCATAGACTTCCTTGATTTCTTTGCGTTCGTTAGCGTGCATCTGCAAGATGCGACCCAGTCTTTCTTTTTTACCTTTGACTGGGATGTATACCGAGTCGCCTGAATTAATTACGCCGGAATAGACGCGGAAAAAAGTCAGTTGCCCGACAAATGGATCGGTCATGATCTTGAAGGCAAGTGCAGAAAAAGGCTCGGCGTCGGCAGGATGACGTTCTATTTCCTGATCGTTTTCGTCATGACCAAGAATCGCCGGAACGTCTAGCGGCGATGGCAAGTATTCAACCACTGCATCAAGCAGCGCCTGCACACCTTTGTTTTTGAAAGCGCTGCCACACAGCATCGGCACGATCTGATTGGCAACCGTGCGCAAACGTAGGCCATGGATGATCTCGGCTTCGGATAGTTGTTCGCCGCTGAGATATTTCTCCATGAGTTCGTCCGTCGCTTCGGCGGCTTGCTCGATCATCTTGTCGCGCCATTCTTGCGCCAACCCAAGCAGGTCATCCGGAATCTGGCGATATTCAAATACGACGCCTTGACTTTCTTCATCCCAAATAATGGCTTTCATCTTGACGAGATCAATCACACCTTGAAAGTGATCTTCTGCACCGACAGGAATCTGTATCGGCACTGGATGGCCTTTAAGGCGATCCTGTATCTGTTGATAAACGCGGAAAAAATCTGCGCCGACCCGATCCATCTTGTTGATAAACGCGACGCGCGGCACGCCATATTTATTGGCCTGTCGCCATACGGTTTCGGATTGCGGTTGCACACCGCCAACAGCGTCGTAGACCATGACGACGCCGTCGAGCACGCGCATGGAGCGTTCGACTTCAATGGTGAAGTCGACATGTCCGGGCGTATCGATAATGTTTATGCGGTGTTCGGCGAAATTGCCGCCCATGCCTTTCCAGAAAGCAGTCGTGGCGGCTGATGTTATGGTGATGCCGCGTTCTTGCTCTTGCTCCATCCAGTCCATGGTGGCTGCGCCATCGTGGACTTCGCCAATTTTATGTTTGACGCCGGTGTAGAAAAGAATGCGTTCTGTGGTGGTGGTTTTGCCAGCGTCGATATGCGCGCTAATGCCGATATTCCGATACCGCTCAATAGGGGTCTTGCGGGTCATGATAGTGCCTTTTCAAGTTGTATTTTCCCAATATATCTGGGGGTGTTCGTAGCAGTGTGATGCGTTGAACTTGCCGGACGGTGCATTCGCACTATCTTCAATGTCACGGCCAAAGGATGAGCGCAAGCTGCCGCTCCTTTGACCAACACGAATTACAGCAATCAACTTGTCATACGTACGCATACCAATTCCTTGAAAGCGAGCACGATTGTGCAGTTTGCAGGGCTACTCCTAAAAGTAGATTATCATTTTTTTAATAAGTGGGTGCCCTGGTGAGCAATATGGGGGACGGTCTCCCACTAAACAATAGTTCAATAGGCAATACGCTGTTTGGTTTGTCGGGACTGCGGTTTGTATTGGTAGCGTCGATTGATAGCTACAAAAGCCCTTTTTTTAAAATAGACCATGACGCTTATTTTGCGGAGAACTCAGAAAAAGTGGCGTCAGTCTTAATCTTAAAGCCAACGTCATACGTTAGCTGACTTGGAAGACATGAATGCCAACTTGGGGAAATGTCGGCAGTTGCCAAGTGCATATCAATAAAACAGAATCTTGACTTAGACCCTATTTAGATATATCTTAATTAAATCTAAATAAGTTAAAGAGAGATAGTCATGCGACATTTCAGAGATTTTCAATGCAACATAAGCCGCGACGGTCACGATGATCATGGCGGTCATGGCGGTCATGGCGGTCATAGCGAGGGATCGGCTGGCGAGCATCGCGGAAGGGGTGTCCACAGTCCAAGAGGAGGCCGGATTTTTAGTCACGGCAGCTTGCGCTTCGTACTGCTGCAACTGATCAGTGACAAGCCCAGCCATGGTTATGAATTGATCAAACTGATCGAGGATCGCGTCGGTGGAAGTTACAGCCCAAGTCCGGGTACCGTCTATCCCACGCTGACATTGCTGGAAGAGCAAGATTATCTTCAGGTTGAAGAAGCCGATGCAGGAGGACGTAAGCGCTATTGCATCACCGATGCCGGCCGGGCTTTTCTTGCGGAAAACCGCGTAACCGTGGACGCGATGCTGGCGCGTATGCAAGGTGGCGTTGATGGCGCTGGTCCGCGTGGTGGTCGCCCGCATCAGGTAATGCGGGCGATTGAAAATCTTAAGCTGGCGATGCGTATGCGGCTCTCGCGTGAGGCGCTAACATCGGAGCAAGCCAACGCTTTCGCTGCTGTGCTTGATCATGCGGCGCAACAACTGGAGCAAATTTAATGAATACCTCGACTAATAACACATTTTCCAATGGCCTTTGCGAACAGGCCGACTCAATAACGCAGCATGCGTCTGATCGGGCGTCTGCACTTGCCCCGCAGCGTGTGCGTTATCCAATGCGTTTTCGCGTGCTCGAGGTGCGTGAAGTGCAGCGAATTACGCCACATCTGGTGCGCGTAAAGCTCGAAGGCGACGCGTTGGAAGGATTTTCTAGCCTGGGATTTGACGATCACGTTAAGTTGTTTTTCCCGGATCCATTGACCGGCAAACTAGTGATCCCGACGATGGGCCCAGACGGTCTTATTTGGCCTGAAGGTATAAAACCGATTATGCGCGATTACACTCCACGCCGATTTGACGCCGCTGCTCGTACTCTGGACATCGATTTCGCCTTGCATACCGCTGGACCAGCTACGTTGTGGGCTGAGCAAGCGCGTCCGGGTCAACAATTAGGCGTTGGCGGACCCAAAGGTTCGTTCATCGTGCCAACAGGTTTTGATTGGCATCTTTTAATTGGCGACGATACGGCTTTGCCTGCCATTTCGAGGCGACTTGCTGAACTGCCGCCAAACGCCAAGGCTACGGTTTTACTTGAGGTGGACGGACCCGCCGATCACATCACGTTTGAAAGTGCCGCCGAGTTTGACATTGTGTGGGTACATCGTAGTGATGCCGCCCAAGGTGATGCGCCGCTACTGGATGCATTGCATGATGTGCAGATATCGCCCGGTATTTTCCATACATGGATCGGCTGTGAGTCAGCCCAGGCGAAAGCCTTGCGCGCGTATCTGGTGACGGAGTGCGCCGCTAATCCTAAAATGATCCGCGCTTCAGGCTACTGGCGCAAAGGAAGCATGGCAACGCACGATTCGTATGACGGGTGAACTTGCGCCGCGTAGCCGTTACGTTCTTCTACCAACTTTCTTTTAGCGGGATGCGGGGAACGTACCGCTTACTGTCGAGGGATACGATTGATGATTGACGCGAATCTGATCTGCATTCATCGGTCAGCTTGTAGGTCTAATTGTGACCCGGATAAGCGCTAAGACATGGTGAATTCCGGTCTTGGGCGGATCGGCTTAATCGCGCAATTGCGCTTTGAGCAAAATCACTATTGCACCTGAGCCACCGTTGGCATCGCTGGCTTGACAGAACGCTACCACGCTATTGATTTGCACCAACCAGTCACGCACTTTGCCCTTGAGAACGGGGACTTGATTCACAGAACCGAACCCCTTGCCATGAATGACCGCCACACAGCGCCAACGCCGTTTAATGGCTAGTTGTAGAAATTCGGCCAGTGTGTCGCGGGCCTGATCGGTACGCAGGCCATGCAAATCAAGCTGTTGCCGTATAGCCCAATGTCCCCGATGGAGTTTTGTCAGCACGTCGGCCCCGACGCCATCGCGGGCGAAGCGCAGATGATCGTCCGAGTCGAGCAGGTTTTCTATACTAAATTGATCTGAAAGCGAAGCTTCCAGAATAGCTGAGTTCTGTGACGATGCGTCCAGATGCGTAAAGTGTTGGCTAGTGCGGGGGAAGGGCTTTGGATGGTGCTGATGCGGTGGGGCGTTGCTGGATGATTTCAGTGGGAAGACCGGTCCTACTTTTTGACTAAACTGTTCGCTCTCACGCTCTAGTTGTTGTTTTTGGCGCAGTTCTTCAGCGGCAGCTTCTTGTCGGGCCTGGTGCTGCGCTGTCAGTTCTTTGCGTAGCGGTTTGAGTGCGCGAAAATCTTTGATTGGGCCAGACATAGCGTGGTTTAAATGTACGTGGTCTCAAATTCGGATTATTTTTTCTTTGACGGCGATACGAGTGGCTGGATGTTGCCAACACTCTTTCGAAAAACATTGGCGTCGCGATCAGCTTGCTCGGCAAGTTGCTTGCGTTCGGCTGCTTCGGCCAGACGAACTTCTTCTTCCGCCTTCAATTTTTGTTGAAGAAACTTAAGATCGTTAAAGTCTTTGATTGGGGCGGGCATGAGGCTTCCTTCGGGAGGGTGTTCTGCTAAGCCCATCCGCTGCGTCTGTAGGCAATGGCAAACATCAGATGGACTACAAACGGGGTCGCAAACGAACGTGCTTAATGCGTGGTTCTCAACGTACTCATAATAACGCCGTTGCCGACCAGAGATGGCAACGGCATGGTCTTTATTCTTCCAAAAAGCGCTGAGCGTCCAGCGCAGCCATGCAGCCGGTTCCGGCGCTGGTAATCGCTTGACGATAAATGTGATCCTGCACGTCGCCAGCGGCAAATACGCCCGGTACACTTGTTGCCGTCGCCATGCCCTCAAGGCCGGTTTTGGTTTTGATGTAGCCGTTGTGCATAGTCAGTTGGCCTTCAAAAATACTCGTGTTCGGTTTGTGACCGATAGCGATAAATACACCGTGTAAGGTTACTGGCTTGACCGTACCGTCAACGGTTGATTTAATGTTCATGCCGGTAACACCGCTGGTGTCGCCAGTGACTTCTTCCAATGTATGGTTGTATTCGATGGCAATTTTACCTTCGGCAACTTTCGCCATCAGGCGGTCGATCAAAATAGGCTCGGCGCGGAATTTTTCACGGCGGTGGACCAGGGTGACTTTAGTGGCGATATTGGAGAGATATAGTGCCTCTTCAACTGCGGTATTGCCGCCGCCGACCACTGCCACTTCCTGACCTTTGTAAAAGAAACCGTCGCATGTGGCGCAGGCTGATACGCCTTTACCCATGAAGGCTTCTTCCGAAGGCAAGCCCAGATATTGCGCTGATGCGCCGGTGGCGATGATCAGCGCATCACAGGTGTACTCTCCAGAGTCACCGATCAGGCGAAACGGTTTTTCTGATAATTTAGTGGTGTGGATATGATCAAAAATGATTTCCGTTTTAAATTCTTCTGCATGCTTTAACAGACGTTGCATTAAATCAGGACCTTGGACGCCGCCGTGGTCGCCCGGCCAGTTTTCGACGTCGGTCGTGGTCATTAACTGTCCGCCTTGTTCGATGCCGGTAATCAACACGGGATTCAAATTGGCGCGTGCTGCGTAGACCGCAGCACTATAACCGGCGGGGCCAGAGCCAAGAATCAATACTTTGGCGTGCTTAATGGTTTTTTCGGTGGTCATAAAATAATCTCAGTGAAATGTCGTGGGCATCGGATGCAAGCGGCTATCTTGCTAACAAATCAAGCCTCCCGATGTCTCAGCGGGGTAAATAACGGGCAAAAGCGCTGCAAAAAGACCGTCGTTCTTTCATATTTTCTAACATGGGGAGGTTGGGTGTGGATTTCAAGCTACCTCAACAGGCTACACAGGGACTGGTATAAAGTTGGCAATCCCTGATAAAACGTAAATATTCTCTCGACGTATCCAAATGTTGCCTCAAAACTGGTTAAGATTATAGTCGAAGCAGCGACTTTGACGTGTGGAACAAACTAATTGTATTGATAGCGAGAACCAATTTGCCGCGCTGCATCAAAGGATGCATACCATTCCATCATTCGAGGCCCATTACAGTGCATAATTTCACATTGTTAATGTAGTGGTAGGGCAATTGTTGAAAAGGTACGGAGGTCTATTACCTGCTTTTTCATAGACTTGCAAGCGTCTGACGGTGCAAAAATGAGCAAGTTAGAGATCAGTTTGGTTCTTACTGACCGTCAAAGTGGAAGTAAGCAATGAATGATGGACGATCAGCGTTTGGTCGAAGCGTTTCAATCAGTATTTTCAGTATTAACCAGTATTAGTATTGCCAATTGGATTTATGACTAGAACAACGCAAGCTTATACCCGCAGCGCTAAACCGAAACCAGCGCCTCCAACACAGAATCGGCTGGTTCGCCTGCTATCTGAGGCACGCTGGATCATCTTTGCGGTCCTGACCGCCTATTTGGTGATCATTTTTGTAACGTATTCCAAAGCAGATCCGGGATGGTCGCAGGCGCGAGTCGTGCCGCATCTCGATAATTGGGGCGGACACTTAGGTGCATGGCTGGCAGACTTGATGCTGTTTGTCTTCGGCGCGTCGGCGTGGTGGTGGTGTGTCTTGTTATTACGTTCGTTGTGGGGTGGTTATCAGCGCATATCACATCGTTTTGAGGTAGACGTTGATAGCGAAGAAGAACATCCATACGAAGGTATTTTGCGTGGCGTTGGTTTCGTATTGATACTGGTCGGAAGTATGGGTATCGAATATATGCGGATGTATTCGTTGCACATGCAGCTGCCACGTGCGCCGGGAGGTGTATTAGGCCGTTTAATAGGCGGTAATGCACAAAGCGCGCTGGGATTTACCGGTGCTACGTTATTGTTGCTATTGCTGTTTGCACTCGGCGTCAGTCTGTTTTTTCATGTTTCGTGGCTAACTGTCGCGGAACGTATCGGCCACGGGGTTGAAGGCGCCATTCTCTGGCTTAGAAATTTGATCGCCGCCCGTGAAGATCGCAAGGTCGGCCATGTCGCCGCCGTCAAGCGAGAAGAAGTAGTCGTGCAGGAGCGCGCCAAAACCGTTGAGGCAGCACCGATCCGGATTGAGCCGCAAATTGTGACTGTACAAAAATCCGAGCGGGTCGAGAAAGAGCGGCAAACGACGCTATTTCAGGACCTCCCAGATACCAACTTGCCGCCCTTGTCTTTGCTTGATGAAGCACCACCGGTGCAGGAGACGGTCAGCGTTGAAACCCTGGAATTTACAAGCCGCCTGATTGAAAAAAAGCTCTCGGATTTTGGCGTACAGGTAAAAGTAGTCGCGGCCTATCCCGGTCCCGTTATTACGCGCTATGAAATCGAACCGGCAACCGGCGTCAAAGGTAGCCAGATTGTCGGCCTGGCGCGCG
Source organism: Glaciimonas sp. GNP009 (assembly GCF_054343755.1). Lineage (NCBI taxonomy): Bacteria > Pseudomonadati > Pseudomonadota > Betaproteobacteria > Burkholderiales > Oxalobacteraceae > Glaciimonas > Glaciimonas sp. GNP009. Next base: position 5,313,780 of record NZ_JBTGUV010000004.1, on the reverse strand, counting down.
ACCTTGCACGCTCGTTGTCGCTGACATCAATACGCGTAGTGGAAGTGATCCCCGGCAAAATGTTCATGGGTCTGGAGTTGCCAAATCCAAAGCGCCAAATTGTGCGTTTGACTGAAATTCTGAGCTCCAAAGTCTATAACGATGGCGTCTCTAGTCTGACGATTGCCTTGGGTAAGGATATTGGCGGTCATCCGGTAGTCGCTGATTTGGCCAAAATGCCCCATTTGCTGGTGGCGGGAACAACCGGATCAGGTAAATCGGTGGGTATTAATGCCACCATTTTATCGTTGCTTTACAAGTCCGATCCCAAGCAGGTCAGATTGATTTTAATCGATCCAAAAATGCTGGAATTATCCATTTACGAGGGCATTCCACATTTGCTCGCGCCAGTCGTGACCGATATGCGGCAGGCCGGTCATGCGTTGAACTGGGCCGTCAATGAGATGGAGCGGCGCTACAAGTTGATGTCTAAGATGGGTGTACGAAACCTTGCTGGCTATAACCAGAAGATCATCGATGCTGACAAACGCGAAGACAAGATTCCAAATCCGTTTAGCCTGACACCAGACGCCCCAGAACCGCTTGAAAAATTGCCCACCATCGTTGTGATTATCGATGAGTTGGCTGATTTGATGATGGTTGTGGGTAAAAAGGTCGAAGAGTTGATTGCCCGGATTGCACAAAAGGCGCGCGCGGCCGGTATTCACTTGATTTTAGCGACACAGCGTCCATCTGTAGATGTCATAACAGGTTTGATCAAGGCCAACGTTCCTACCCGGATCGCGTTTCAGGTCAGCAGCAAGATTGATTCTCGTACCATCCTTGATCAAATGGGCGCAGAAGCATTGCTCGGGATGGGCGATATGTTGTACATGCCGCCCGGTACGGGTTTGCCGATTCGGGTCCATGGTGCTTTTGTGTCAGATGAAGAAGTGCATCGGGTGGTCGATTATTTGAAGGAACAAGGCGAGCCGAATTACGTCGAAGGTATTCTGGAAGGCGGCGTTATGGAGGATGGTGTCGACGGTAGTAGTGGCGTGGCAGCCGGTGGTTCTGAAGGCGACGAGTTATACGATCAGGCAGTTGCTATTGTGCTCAAGAATCGTCGTGCCTCGATTTCGCTGGTTCAACGACACTTGCGCATCGGTTATAACCGCGCGGCCCGCTTGCTTGAACAAATGGAAACAAGTGGATTGGTCTCGACCATGCAATCAAACGGAAATCGTGAGATTTTGGTGCCGGTTGGCAATCCGGAGTAAATTCGAATGGTAGGGTAAAAGCGGTTGATGCGGCCTAGGTGGGTTGTTAAAAGGTTGTCCAATAATGCGATTATCCCAAAACCATTCAAATTGGAAATATTGATAGCTGAAGATGGACAGATAGAACGCCGTAAAATGTTCAGGGCCTTTATGGATAAGTGGCTATCTCAAACAAACTTCTGCAACGATGATCGGTGGTGATTGTCTTTGCCATAGTGACTCTGAAATGAAAGTTATTGTGATTCAAAACCGGCAAGCAATCGAAGGTAACAACATTGTGATGAATAAATCAAAAGAATCGGCAAGTAGTGGGTTTGGAGCGCCGTGCAAGGTACGCAAAGTCATGTGCATACTAGCCCTGTCCGCGGCTTTGCTGCCGGGCATGGCAAGTGCAACTGCGCTCGAACAATTTAAGTCCTTTGTTAGCAGTACGCAATCTGCCAAGGGCGAGTTCACGCAACGTTTGGTGACAACCGATAGCGGGACAAATAAACCAAAGGTGTCGACGACCTCTTCTGGCACTTTTATTTTTGCGCGTCCTGGTAAATTTATTTGGACCTATACCAAGCCATACGAGCAAGTGTTGCAAGCGGATGGCGACAAACTATTCATTTATGACAAAGATTTGAATCAGGTAACGACCAAAAAACTTGGCAATGCGCTAGGCTCGTCGCCGGCAGCGATCCTGTTTGGCAGCAACGATTTGGAAAAGAATTTTACCCTCAAAGAGGGGACGCCTAAGGATGGTTTGGAATGGCTGGAAGTGACGCCAAAAGCCAAGGATACAACGTTCGATCACATCGGCGTTGGCTTACGGAATGGTTTGCCTGAGGCGATGGAATTGAGAGATTCGTTTGGGCAGACTTCGATGTTGTCGTTCAAGAATTTCGTTAAAAATCCAGCGCCACCTAGCGGCGGCTTTAAGTTTGTCGTGCCAAAAGGTGCTGACGTTTTTAATAATTAATGTGGCGCGAGGAGGCGCTGATTAATTTCGGCGCGCTTCTATGTCAGCATCATGATGCGACAGTGAGGAGCGCAGACCTCGCTGTTTTATTTGATTGTAGTTTCCTTGCGGGGCGCAAGTAAATTGTCATCCAATAAATCTAATTTTTTGGATGCAGTGCGCCACGCGTCATGATCTGGTAGCGGGGCTTTTGACCGCGTGATGCGCTTCCAGTCGGCGTGCGCCGCCAGTTCTGCATTAAGCTTTGTGAAGTGGCGTTGATGCGCTGGCAAATCGCTGTCGGAGTAAATCGCTCCCACTGGGCATTCTGACACGCACAACGAGCAATCGATGCATTCGTCGGGCGCAATTACAAGAAATTGCGGACCTTCCCGGAAACAGTTCATCGGACAAACGTCGACGCAGGTTGTGTATTTGCAGAGGATGCAGGAATCAGTGACGACGAAGGGCATAGTAAAGAATTGGCGTGTTTTTATTGAATGTAGACGATGTACGCAAGCGTGCGGCGGTCGGCGGTTATGGGTAGTTATTGGGCGGTTATTCATTGCTGAGTTGCTACTCATTCGCCAGTTACTATTTGGTTCCAGCCGGATTTTCTCACAATCATCCCTTTTCTGTCTGTCCTTGACAGGTTTTGAAAACTTTTAGCTCCCATCCTGATAACGAACGCTTAGATGAATCGTTAGCGGGACTGGTATCGGCAGTCTTTCCAACATGCGTATTACGGTGCCGGAGTTAGATATGCAATGTCACATAAGTAGTGTGAAATCAGCGTATTTCAGCAGCATTATTACAGCAGCAGCAGCATTTCAGCATCAGATTGCATCATCACTGCAATTTGCGCAGCATGCGTTAGACTGAGGCGCAGTATGTATTTACCGGTCAACATTTTTAACAAGTCTATCTTTTTTGCAGAGTATTTTCTCCCATGTCTGATCTCTTTAAGGTCGAGCCCACGCCCCCGCTAGCCGAAGCCCTTCGTCCAGCCAAACTCGATGACGTGATTGGGCAAAGCCATTTGCTCGGCCCAGGGAAGCCGCTGCGTCTGGCCTTTGACTCGGGCAAACCGCATTCCATGATTTTATGGGGGCCGCCAGGAGTCGGTAAAACGACATTGGCCCGTCTGACTGCGAATGCTTTTGCCTGTGAATTCATCGCGCTGTCCGCGGTTTTCTCCGGCGTGAAAGACATTCGCGCTGCGATGGAAAGGGCAGAGCAAAATCTAGCAATGGGCAAACATACCATTCTGTTTGTCGATGAGATACATCGATTCAATAAGTCGCAACAAGACGCACTATTGCCCTATGCAGAATCTGGACTTGTGACACTCATTGGTGCCACGACAGAGAATCCGTCTTTCGAAGTCAATTCGGCACTGCTATCACGGGCACAAGTCTATGTACTGAAGTCGCTCACGGACGAGGAGCTTAAGCAGTTGTTAGCCAGAGCGCAAACCTCTGTTTTGCCGCATCTGCTTTTCGATGAAGCCGCGATCAATACCTTGGTCGGATATGCCGATGGTGATGCGCGTCGGTTACTCAATTTGCTGGAGCAGACTAATACTGCGTCGAGTGCAGCACAGACTAATAGAATCACGGCAGAGTTCATTCAAAACGCACTTACTCTCAACGCCCGCAGGTTCGACAAAGGCGGGGACAATTTTTATGATCAGATATCCGCATTGCACAAATCGGTTCGCGGTTCGAATCCGGATGCTGCGTTGTATTGGTTATGTCGCATGCTGGATGGCGGGGCGGATGCTAAATATCTTTCGCGTCGTATCGTTCGAATGGCATGGGAAGACATTGGTTTAGCCGATCCCCGGGCGATCCAGATTGCAAACGATGCCGCCAATACCTATGAGCGATTAGGCTCGCCGGAAGGGGAGTTAGCGCTCGGTCAGGCGGTTATTTATCTAGCAATTGCAGCCAAAAGCAACGCCGGTTACAACGCATTCAATCAGGCAATGGCATTCGTGAAGCAAGATAAATCACGAGAAGTCCCAGTCCATTTGCGTAACGCGCCAACAAAACTGATGAAAGAACTCGGCTACGGTCATGCTTACCGCTATGCGCATGATGAACCTCACGCTTACGCAGCGGGCGAGACGTACTTGCCCGACGATATGCCAGAGCCAGGTTGGTATGCACCGGTTCCGCGGGGCATGGAGGCAAAAATTGGTGACAAACTGACGTGGCTACGCGATCTTGACAAGAAGGCGCGGGAAGAGTGATAGGCGGTTATTGAGGGTGCGTTGGGTAAAAGTGACTCCTCTATTGTGACACGAAGCCACAAACTCTTCTTTTACCGCTTCACTCTTTACTTTGCCAGCTGATCGGTATCAGGAAGTCGCCGGTATCAGGAAACATCATCCGAAAAATCTGCTTAATAGTGTACGAATAGTCGTTTTTCATCCATGCTAAGAAGTAAAAATTATAGTCTGACTACAATTTGCGCTTGACTGAAATTGTAGTATAGCTATAATTTCTTTCACTTTGCCGACGAGCAAATACCAAAAAAATACGCGCTAACAATGAAAAGATAAATCAGCGGGGACCTCCATGACAATGCCACAATTAGGAAAGACCATTCGAACGCGGCGTCATGCGGTGAAAAAAACACTCATGCAAATCGCGGTCGAGACCGGTTTGACTGCAGGCTTTATCTCGCAGGTTGAGCGTAACCTGACCACACCATCAATCACCTCATTAGTTGTTATCGCAAAAGCGCTCGGCGTACTGATTGGCGACCTGATTAAGCAGCCAGAACAAATACAGCCGGACTCCTATCAAGATCGACGGCAGACCTACAGAGTTGCTAGTGGGCCGGTAAAGTATGAGCGGCTATCGACTGTTTTTCCCGGCAGTCGCGTGCATTCGGTCAAGTTCACCATGCCTTCAGGATACAAGTCAGAAATGGTCTCGCACGAAGGCGATGAGATGGTTTTTGTGCTGAGCGGTCAGGTGGAATATACGGTTGGGTTGCAGCATTTTGTGCTGTGCGCCGGAGACAGCCTTCACTTCGACGGCAACATTCCGCACACTATCGAGGCGCTCATGCACAAAAGTAAGCAAGCTGAATTGTTATGGGTTGGCACCGCACAACTCTTTGATGACGAAAGCGACAATGTCGTAGAAGAAAAACAGGGAAATCACGAAAGGTTTCTCAAAGGCACAGAATTTTCTTAGCCAGGTATAGATTTTGCTCCGTTACCGGTGGCATTATTTAAAAAAATCAAGGATGAGCATGTTCGAAAGTACCCAATACGCTACGCGGCGACAAAAGTTACGGCAACAATTTTCGTCTGGTTTGCTTTTGCTGCCGGGAAATGCCAATGCGTCCATGAATTATCCGCATAATCATTACGCGTTTCGGCAGGACTCTTCGTTCTCTTATTTTTTTGGATTGGATCAGCCTGATCTGGTCGGCGTGATTGATATCGATTCCGGCGTGGACTTTTTGTTCGGTGATGACCCCGATATCGAAGAAGTCGTGTGGACAGGCCAGCAGCCTTCGTTGGTCGCGCTCGCCGCCACCGTCGGCATTATCTTCAGCAACGCCACCGACGCTATTAAGGCCGTAAGACCAGCCAATGCGCTGCATGCCATGGTTGCCGAGGCACGCAGCAAGGGGCAAACCATTCATTATTTGCCGCCGTATCGCGGCGAGTCCACGTTGATGATGTCGCGTCTGCTCGACCTTACGCCTGACCAGATTTGTGCCGGTGTATCATCAAGTCTGATCGCTGCGATTATTGGTTTGCGCGAAATAAAAGAAGAAGAAGAAATTGCCGAAATGGAGCGTGCATTAGTCATTACCAAAGAAATGCACATCGCCGCGATGCAGCAATCCAAGCCGGGCATATTTGAATATCAGGTGGTCGGCACGATCGAAGGCATCATGCGCGGAGTTGATTTGCTCGGCGCTTATCCCGTTATTTTTACGCGACATGGCGAGATACTGCACAGTCGCGATCATGCGCAAAAACTAGCGGCAGGTGATTTAGTCGTGAACGACTCAGGTGTCTCCAGCGCATTGGGTTACGCCTCGGATATCACCCGAACTATCCCCGTAGGCGGAAAGTTTAGCCCACGTCAGCGGGCCGTCTATGAGATCGTTTTGTCCGCTCAGGTAAGTGCCATCAAAGCGATCAGACCCGGTGTGCCGTATCTTGCGCTTCACAAATTAGCGGCAACGGAGATCGTCACGGGTTTGTCGACACTTGGATTTTTTAAAGGTGATCCGCATCAAATCGTGGATTCTGGCGCTTATGCGATTTGCTTCCCGCATGGCCTTGGTCATCAAATCGGATTGGACGTACACGATATGGAAGGGCTGGGTGAGACGGCAGTCGGTTACGATGCCAGTGTGATCCGCAGCGAGTTGTTTGGCATGCGCAATTTGCGTATGGCAAAACCGTTGGTCGCTGGCATGGTCGTCACGGTTGAACCTGGGATATATTTTATTCCAGAGCTCATCAAACAGTGGAGGGCAGAAGGCCTTGACGGACGTTATGCTGATCTGATTAATTATGATCGTTTTGTCGAATACATGGATTTTGGTGGTATCCGAATTGAAGATAATGTTTTGGTGACGCCAACTGGTTCGCGTGTATTGGGCCCGGCAATTCCTAAAACTTGCGAAGAAGTGGAAGCCATGATGGCGATGTAAATAAAAAACAATAGGCGTTGAACACCTGTTATTTGTCGAGCAGCATCCTGTCAATGTTACGACATTGCACTATTAACCTTGGAAGAGATGAATAATGAAAAATGGAAAATTTGTTGCCAAACTCGGCTTAGTCGCTGTGCTAAGCGTTTGTGCGGGATTGGCTTCAGCGCAAGCCAAAAAAACACTGGTCTTTTGCTCTGAAGCTAGCCCAGAAGGTTTTAGTCCGCAGTTGTATACCACCGGCACCACTTTTGACGCTTCTGCTAGCCCCATGTTTAATCGCCTGGTTGAATTTGAAATGGGAACGACCACCATTAAACCAGCATTGGCAGAGTCCTGGACCATCTCGGATGACGGTACTATTTACACCTTTAAACTACGTAAAGGCGTGAAGTTTCACAGCAGCGCTAAATTTAAACCAACGCGCGACTTCAATGCTGACGACGTCGTGTTCACTTTTGATCGCATGGGCAATCCTGCAAATCCATTTCACACATTGGAGCGCGGTCAGACTTTTGGTTATTACCTCGACATGGGCCTCAACAACATCATCGACAAAGTTGAAAAGGTTGATGACAGCACCGTCCGCTTCAAACTCAAGCATCCTGAATCGCCATTCCTCGCCGATCTGGTCATGTATTTCGCCTCAATCTATTCAGAAGAATATGCTGCGCAATTGCAAAAAGCCGGTACCCGTGAAATTCTTGATCGCGAGCCGATTGGGACCGGACCATTTGAATTTGTGTCATATCAAAAAGATGCCGTTATTCGCTACAAAGCCTTCGATTCTTATTGGGGCGGACGTCCAAAAATTGACAATCTGATTTATGCGATCACGCCTGATGCATCGGTACGTTATGCCAAGCTGAAGGCCAATGAATGTCAGGTAATGTCTTACCCAAAACCGGCAGATTTGGCTTCAATGAAAGCAGATAAAAATATCAATCTGATTTCAAAACCAGGCATGAACATTGGTTATATTGCTTTTAATGTTGAGAAAAAACCTTTCGATAACAAGCTCGTGCGGCAAGCCTTGAGCATGGCAATCGACAAGGAAACAATCCTTAAAACGGTCTACCAAGGTGCTGGTCAGGTAGCAAAAAATCCGATTCCGCCAACCCTGTGGTCTTACAACGACAAGGTTAAAGATTACCCGTACGATTTGAAAAAAGCTAAAGAGCTGCTGACAAAGGCAGGCTATCCAAATGGTGCAGAAATCGAGATGTGGTATTTGCCGGTCCAGCGTCCTTATAATCCGGATGGCAAACGTATCGGTGAATTGATCCAGGCAGATTGGGCAAAAATCGGCGTCAAAGTCAAACTGACGACTTATGAATGGGGCGAATATCTAAAGCGCAGCAAGCAGGGCGATCAACAATCGATGATGTTTGGCTGGTCGGGTGATAACGGCGATCCGGATAACTTCTTCGGCAATTTGTTGAGTTGCGATGGCGTCAAAGGTGGCGGCAACGCGTCACGCTGGTGCGATAAAGATTTTGATGCGTTGATTCAAAAGGCCAAGCTGGTTTCAAAGCAGAGCGATCGTGCTACTTTATATGAAAAAGCCCAGGTGATTGCGCACGAAGAGGCACCTTGGATCGACATCGCTCACTCGGTTGGATTTGTACCCGTTCGCAAGAATGTTGTTGGTTTTAAGATTCCGGCAACGCCATATAGTTTCTTTTTTGATAAAGTTGATATCGTCAAGTAAGACCATTAAAGCGATTAAAACGATTTAAAGCGATTTAAAAAAACTGTAGCGTCAATGTGCGCGGATTTCCATTTGGTCGTTTCACAAAAAACGTCTACGTGTTGATCCGCGCCCGAACCAGACAAGATTGAGCCTACCTTTTTTTATTCATTGTCTGATTCTTTTATTGTTTCCAATCTGTTTTTAACCGGTTAGTATTTCTTTACATATTTTTCTGGGTGGTCACAATAGGGCACTTAGGCCAAAGAGGCTGCATAGGCCAGAAAAAGGTGGCATAAACCCACAAGTCTTAACGCACTTTTAAGCGGTTGTCTTTTTATTGAATAGGTATTTCCTATGTTTGGATTTCTCTTGCGGCGCGCAGGTTTGGTCATTCCGACCTTTCTTGGCATCACGCTGCTTGTGTTTTTATTGATTCACATGATCCCCGGTAACGTCGTCGAAGCGATATCGGGTGAGCGTGGGATGGACCCCGTTCGATACGCACAGATGATGAAAGAGTTCGGTCTCGATCAGCCATTGTATGTGCAATATTTTTCTTATCTGGGACAGGTGTTTCATGGCAATCTCGGCATATCGGTCACGACACATGAATCTGTACTCACCGAATTTTTGACCTTATTTCCTGCAACGCTGGAACTCTCCACTTGCGCGATGTTGTTAGCCCTTGTGATTGGCGTTCCGGCTGGCATTCTTGCCGCAGTCAAACGCAATACCGTGCTTGATTACTCCGTCATGGGCGCGTCGCTCACCGGTTATTCAATGCCCGTATTTTGGTGGGCGTTACTATTAATTTTGCTGTTTTCTGTCACGTTAGGCTGGACGCCGGTTTCTGGGCGGATCGATCTGTTGTTCGATATTCCGCAGGTGACCGGATTCATGCTGATCGATAGTTTGTTGGCGGGTGATCCCGGTGCGTTTAAATCAGCGGTGTCGCATCTGATATTGCCGACGATTGCTCTCGGTACTATTCCGCTTGCAGTGATTGCGCGTATGACGCGCTCAGCGATGCTGGAAGTTTTGCGTGAGGATTATGTTCGCACCGCACGCGCAAAAGGGTTGTCACCTTGGCGCGTGATTGGCATTCATGCGTTGCGAAACGCATTGATTCCGGTTGTGACCGTGATTGGCCTGCAAGTCGGAACGCTGCTGGCCGGTGCCATTTTGACGGAGACTATTTTCTCTTGGCCAGGTATTGGTAAGTGGCTGGTCGGCGCTATTCAGCGTCGTGATTATCCGGTAGTCCAAGGCGGGATTTTGCTTTCCGCTACCATTATTATCATCGTCAATCTGGTCGTCGACCTGTTGTACGGCGTGATCAACCCTCGTATACGGCACAACTCATGAACGAGACGACCACTAATTCGATCACTCTTCCGGCGCAAGCGCCAAAAAAAGAGACAATCACCGCGCCTCCTCATGCGTTGCGAGAATTTTGGGGTTACTTCAGCCAAAATCGCGGCGCAGTCATCGGCTTGGCTGTTGTGTTCATTATCATACTGGCGGCCCTGTTTGCCGACGTGATCGCACCGCATTCTCCCATCGAACAATTTCGTGACGCGACTTTGGTACCGCCTGTGTGGCAAGCCGGTGGGTCTGCCAAGTTTTTGCTCGGCACCGATCCGGTAGGCCGCGATATGTTGTCGCGTTTGATTCACGGTGCGCGTTTGTCGTTGGTGATTGGACTGGTCTCGGTCTCATTGTCATTGGTGCTCGGCATTGTTCTCGGCCTGATGGCGGGTTACTTCCGTGGTGTAGTCGAAGTGGCGATTATGCGTTTGATGGACATCATGCTCGCGTTACCCAGTTTGCTGCTGGCGGTCGCGGTGGTCGCCATTCTTGGGCCCGGATTGATGAACGCCATGTATGCGATCGCGATCGTCATGTTGCCGCACTATGCGCGCCAAACGCGGGCCGCTGTCATTGGTGAACTATCTAAAGATTATGTCAGCGCATCGCGTATTGCTGGTGCAGGAACCGCGCGCATCATGTTCAATTGCGTGTTGCCGAATTGTGCTGCGCCACTCATCGTACAAGCTACTTTAGGATTTTCTACGGCTATTCTTGATGCTGCGGCACTGGGCTTTCTCGGGCTCGGTGCGCAACCACCGACCCCGGAATGGGGATCGATGCTTGCTAGTGCGCTGGAGTTTATTCAAAGCGCATGGTGGGTTGTGACCTTCCCCGGATTAGCCATTCTGGTCTCGGTGCTTGCGTTCAATTTGATGGGTGACGGGTTGCGCGATGCGCTCGATCCAAAATTGAAGCGTTGATGACAAACCAAACAAAGCGAGTAGCCATGGCATTGCTAGAAATTAAAAATCTTAGTGTTCAGTTCGGATCAACCAGTTCACCATTCACCGCCGTCGATGGGCTTGATCTGACGATTGAAGCCGGCGAAGTCGTCGGTATCGTCGGCGAGTCCGGTTCCGGCAAAAGTGTCACTTCGTTAGCATTGATGGGCCTGATCGATTATCCAGGGCGTGTAAATGCCGAGCAGATGGCTTTTGATGGCCGTGATCTGTTGAAGATGGCGCAAAAGGAGCGCCGGAAGCTGTTAGGCAAAGACATCGCAATGATTTTTCAGGACCCGATGACAAGCCTGAATCCATCCTTTACCGTCGCCTATCAACTGATCGAAACGTTACGCGTGCATCAAGGCGGCTCGCAAAAAGAACTGCGTGAACGCGCATTAGCGTTGCTCAAGCAGGTTGATATTCCTGATCCTGAACGCCGCCTTGACGCCTATCCGCATCAACTATCCGGTGGTATGAGTCAGCGTGTCATGGTCGCGATTGCCATTGCTTGTAATCCGCGCCTATTGATTGCCGATGAGCCGACCACCGCGTTGGACGTCACCGTTCAGGCACAAATGTTGGAATTGTTGCTTCAGTTGCAGCGTGATCGTGGCATGGCTTTAATGTTGATCACCCATGATCTCAGCGTGGTGGCACAAACTGCGCAACGTGTTGTTGTGATGTACGCCGGACAAGTGCTGGAAACTGGATTGGTTCCAACGATTTTTCAGGCGCCGCAACATCCTTATACGCAAGCACTACTCGCCGCGCTGCCCGAACACAATATCGGTCGTGATCGCTTGCAGACTATTCCTGGCGTCGTCCCCGGTCTTTACGATCGGCCGACCGGTTGTCTGTTGAGTCCACGCTGCCGTTATGCCGTCGCGCGCTGTATTGAGGAGCGTCCGCTTCTCAAGGGCGCAGCCGAATTGCAGGTGCGCTGCCATTTTCCGCTCGATAGTACCGGTCAGCCGACCAATGGCTGGACACCGCCGGTTCAGTCGCAAGTATTAGTGAATAATATGACCGCCAATAAGTCAGTAAGTAATCCAGAAAGTAATACAGCCAGCAGGACGGCACCATGACGAGCACTACGCCAACGATCACCCAACCCACTATTTTGTTGGAAGCCAAAAATCTCCGCAAACATTACAACGTTTCTCAAGGCTGGCTAAAGCCTAAAGCGACCGCCAAAGCACTTGACGGTGTCTCGTTCACACTCATTCCTGGTAAGACGCTGGCCGTGGTCGGCGAATCCGGGTGTGGAAAATCGACACTTGCAAGGCAGATCACCATGATTGAACCGCCGACCGGTGGCGAATTATGGATGGACGGGGCCAACATCGCCGACGCTGATCGTGCGACTCTCAAGCGCGTGCGTCCCTTGGTCCAAATGGTATTTCAGAACCCCTACGCCAGCCTTAATCCGCGTAAGAAGGTCAGCAGCATGCTTGAAGAGCCGCTGATCATCAATACAAACTTCAGCAAATCGCAGCGTGCAGAAAAAGCCCAGGCGATGATGGCCAAGGTCGGACTACGTCCAGAACATTACAACCGCTTTCCGCACATGTTCTCCGGTGGTCAGCGCCAACGCGTGGCAATTGCCCGCGCTTTAATGCTCGATCCAAAAGTGATCGTTGCCGACGAACCGGTATCGGCGCTAGACGTGTCGATCCAGGCGCAAGTGCTGAATTTGCTCATGGATTTGCAGGATGCAAGTGGTGTCGCGTACCTGTTTATCTCGCATAATCTATCGGTGGTAGAACATATTGCTGATGAAGTTTTGGTGATGTATTTGGGTAAAGCGGTTGAGCATGGCGACAAAAAAGATATCTTTAGTCGACCATTACATCCTTACACCAAAGCATTGCTCGCCAGCACGCCACGGCTTGATCCCAATCAGCGTCAAGAAAAATTGATGTTGCCGGGCGAATTGCCATCGCCACTTGCGCCGCCGCCAGGTTGTAGTTTCAATAATCGTTGCCCGCACGCAATTGAACGGTGTCGGCAAGAAGTACCTGAACTGGCTGAATTTGAAGGTCGTCTGGTCGCATGCCATCGGGTTGCAGAAATTAACTAATCGTCATTGCTGGCGTCATCTTGGGTTTCAAAAAGTCGTTCGGTGTGATGAGCACACTCATACCGGACGCATAGTTAAAGCGCAATTTGTTGGGTTTTGGCGGTTTAGCAGATTTTTTACAACTTGCCAGAATCACCAATTCAGTCTCTCTATTGAGCAGTTGTTTCGTCCTTAATTAGATTTAGCAACATATTGATCAACTTATCCAGCAAATTACGCATGGACTCACTAAGTTTTACCCAAAAAGTCGATAAGTGATTCCCCAATTACCCGTTTCGACAATTATCGAAATTCCGTTGACCTTGGTACAATGGCAGCTTATTTATTGGTGACTTAACTATAGGTCCGCACATTCCATGATCGACATCCAACTTCTCCGCAAAGACATCGCCACCGTCGCCAGCCGTTTAGCTGCGCGCAAATATCAGCTTGACGTCGACGCCTTCAATTCGTTGGAAGCAGAGCGCAAGCAAATTCAGACCCGCACTGAAGAGCTGCAAAGCCAGCGCAATACGCTGTCAAAGCAAATCGGCATGCTCAAAAGCAAAGGGGAAGATGCAACGGCCGTCCTGGAAGCGGTGAACGGTATCGGCGAAGAACTAAAAACTTCCGCGACTCGCCTCGATCAGGTGCAAGACCAGTTCAGCAAATTTTTGGAAGTCATCCCCAATTTACCGCATGAATCTGTGCCTAGCGGTATTGATGAGTCGGGTAATATTGAAGTCCGCAAATCAGGCACGTTGCCGGTGTTTGATTTTGAAGTGCGCGACCACGTCGACGTGGGCGCTGGCGTCGGTCTGGATTTTGATGTTGCCGCCAAACTCACCGGATCACGCTTTTCTGTGATGAAGGGCGGCATCGCGCGTTTGCATCGCGCGTTGGCGCAGTTCATGCTCGATACGCACACCGCAGAGCATGGCTACACTGAATGCTATACGCCGTACATCGTCAATGCGGATTCATTGCGCGGCACTGGTCAGTTGCCGAAATTCGAAGAGGATTTGTTTGCCGTCAAAAAGGGTGGACAAGAAGGTGAGCAGGGCGCGGATAGCGCAGCGCTCTATCTGATTCCAACTGCCGAAGTACCTTTGACCAACTTGGTACGCGACGAAATCATTGCCGGTGAAAAGCTACCACTCAAAATGACTGCGCACTCACCATGTTTCCGCTCAGAAGCTGGAAGCTACGGACGTGACACGCGTGGAATGATCCGCCAACACCAGTTTGACAAGGTGGAAATGGTACAGATTGTGCACCCTGAAAAATCTTACGAAGCACTCGAAGAGATGGTCGGTCATGCCGAAGTGATTCTACAAAAACTCGGCTTGCCATACCGCGTCGTCTCGCTCTGTACCGGCGACATGGGCTTCGGTGCGGCCAAAACCTATGATCTCGAAGTATGGTTGCCAGCACAAAATACCTACCGCGAGATTTCGTCAGTCTCCAATATGGAAGCATTCCAGGCACGTCGCATGCAAGCACGTTTCCGCAATGCCCAAGGCAAAACCGAGCTGCTGCACACGCTCAACGGTTCAGGTTTAGCGGTCGGACGAACACTGGTAGCAGTGCTGGAAAATTTTCAGCAAGCCGATGGAAGCGTTGAAATACCAGCCGTATTACATCCATACATGGGCGGTATTACGCGGCTAACACCGACGGTTTAGACGTGATAATTTAAGCGCGGAATTGGCGACGCGGAGTGTGCGTCGTTATGATTGGTCAGTATTCCAAATATGTTAGATTGGTATTTGTAATACACGAGTTAAAAAGGTGTCTGGCAGCTAAAATATTCTGCTATAATCTTGTGCTTTGCTGCAGACCACGCAGCAAAATGACCAATTAGGAGAAGTGGCAGAGTGGTCGAATGCGCCAGACTCGAAATCTGGTTTACAGTTTCGCTGTAACGTGGGTTCGAATCCCACCTTCTCCTCCAAGAACACGCTCGATAAGTACCCAAAAGCCCCGCAAAATCTCTGCGGGGCTTTTGTTTATAAGGCTCTAGCGTCTTTTCTAGTCTCGCATCATCCATCCCATATTTCCTCTAACTCACGGCTTTTGTGGTATCGTCGTGTGGTATTTTTAACGTATACCACACGGACAATGCCACTCACCGCCAAACAAGTCGCTGCAGCACAACCTAAAGAAAAACCCTACAAGCTCACGGATTCGAATAGGCTCTATCTGTACGTCCCAATTACAGGTACGAAATCTTGGCGCTGTAATTACAAGGATGGGGGTAAAGATAAAACTAAAACTTTTGGTCGCTATCCTGAAATGTCGCTTGCTGATGTACGGAAGGAGCATGTTAAATTCCTTGATGAGCAATCCATTCCTGATGTTGTTTGCTCTCCATTGTTTGAAAGCGTGGTCGCGGCTTGGCTGAAAATAAAATTGCCAAAGCTATCTAATGCAAAACACCAGATACAGGTGGTCGAAACAATTAATACACATGTGCTCCCGTATGTAGGGAAAACACCAATAGATCAAATCAAGCGCGCTCAGTTGGTTGATATCGTGCGTAAAGTTGCTGATCAAGGTCTTGTAGAGACGGCGCACAGAATTGCTGGAAGGATCAGGATGGTATTTGATTATGCACAGGATGCGGGAATTCTTGAGTCACAACCAGCAACTGGGCTATCACGCGTAATTGAGCAGAAAAAGCGTAAGCAGCCTATGCCATCGATCCCGCCGGAGCAGGCAGGAAGGCTATTTGAAATAATAAATACCTATGATGAAAAGGTTTCTAGGCTCGGGTTGATGTTGGTAGCACATACGTTTGTGCGGGTTAATGAGCTAATAGGTGCCCACTGGGATGAAATAAATTATTCTGATTCCGTGTGGGTGATACCAGAAGAGCGTATGAAACTACGCAAGCCACACGTTGTGCCATTGAGCAAACAGTCAATGGACTTATTGCGCGAGTTGCAAATACTAGCGGGTGATTCTCGATATGTTGTTAGTTCGCCACTTCGGCAGGGAAAGCCAATAAGTGAAAACACATTACTGTTTGCTTTGTATCGGCTCGGTTATCGTGGACTTATGACGGTCCACGGTTTCCGTGCGTTAGCAAGTACGGTACTCAATGAGCAGTCTGAATTTGATCGTGACGCGATCGAGAGGCAACTGTCGCACAAAGAAAGTGATGCCGTCCGTGCTGCGTATAATCGGGCGGAATACTTGCCTGTGCGACGTGTCATGATGCAGTGGTGGTCTGATTGGATAGATTCGCAATATATACATCAAGATCAGAGCGCCGCCAGCGCGTAGCACCTCCTATCTTCACCGGCGAGGGTGCCCGTTTGTCTTTTGCGTAGCGCCAGAGCGTTGATACGCCGATAGAAAGATAATTGGCAGATTCTAATGCCGTCAGTAATGATTTTTGCATGGAGTTGTCCTGTTGATTATTCACGATTGCGCCTTGCTTGATTCTTTGGCAAAGGCAACATCACCTTTAACGGTTACGTTAGATTTTTCCGACTTCGGAAAAGGCCACTCTGCTAATGTCGCAATGGTTGCCTTTTTGGTTTTAGGCACTTTGGGCGGCTTAGCTATTACCATTGGATCTAATGGCTCGAGAAGGTGATCGTCCATATGGTCAGGGTCGATACCTTCGTGTTTTGCCATCGCAATTATTGTTGCGAACTGCTCGTCGTCGTCGGCTCGACCAAGCTGCCAACTCGCTACGCCAAGGCATTCACCGAGGATGAGATCCACCAGGAGGAGCTGAACTTCTGATTGTGGTGCCTGGTCAATATAGGCGCAGATACCGTCGTCGCTGCGGTCGGGAAAGCAGTATAAATCTCCAAGGAGATCGTCCGGTAATGAATGCGTGTTGACCATCGATTTGACTAGTTCGCGCAAGGATGAAACGCTGAAACCACTGGCACCACGTTGTCGTAATTTTTTGTAGAGCGTGACGCGGCGGTTGGTTTCTGCTTCGGCCAGCCGGTCACATTCGGTAGCTTCTTCTTCCCTTTTCTTTTGAGCTAATAAGAGTCCTTGCCTATTCGGCGCTTTATTTTCCAGCGCCATTCGATCGGCGTAGACAGCGTGTGTCTCGCATAATCCAGCGGCCTCTGCTGCAGCTTGTACAGCAGCTTTATCGTAGACCGCCCGCACGATGCCGCTATCCATTTTTAATAGGGCAATAGGCTGCGGTAGCTGGCCCTCTTTCAGAACAGTATTAAGAATTGCGCTGTTTGATTGTCCATCTGCAAGGCGGTCCAGCTTCCAAAGGCAGCCATCATCAAATATTTTGGTTAAGTCTCCAAATATTGCGGTTGCTGCAGTGCCTTCAAGAATCGGAATTCCTCTCTTGTTTGCCAAAACAATCTTTCGCGCATCGTGTGCGGCACGTTTTTCAGTAAAGCAGTCTGGATCGGTGCAAAGATTGACGTCCTCCGTAGGATACAACTCCGGTTGATTGCCAGCGCGCTTAGGGCATGACACACAAGAGCCAGCGGTGGCCAGTAACTTTGCATCATTTAACATGAACGTGGCCGCATTGAGATCAAGCATATAGCGCTTTTGTATATGTTCGGCTGCACGGCGATAGGACATTGGCTCGGCGGGCCATCCACTTGGCGCTGTAACTTCGCTCATGGCTTTGGTTTGGAGTGCTGGCACTGGAATACGAGCGAGAAGCAGGGCGATAGAGGCGGATATTTTATCGTCCAGGAATTTTTCCCGTGCGGTCAGCGTAAGTGCACAAAGTTTCAGGCGTCCATAGATATAGGACCGGCTTTTATCTATCTTTTCAGCCAGCTGGTCGGCGGTATAGCCGTGTTTGATCATTAACTGCTGATAACCTTCTGCTTCTTCCATCGGATGCGGATCTTCGCGCTGCAGATTTTCAATGATTTGAATCTCCATTGCTTCCATATCACCCAAGGCGCGACACATTGCTGGAATAGTGCCCGCACCGGCCACCACTGACGCACGGTATCGGCGTTCACCAGCCACGATCTCGTAGAATTCTGGCTCATCTTCTGTCGGGGATACCGGACGTATTAAAATTGGTTGGATTACACCAACTTTTTTAATATTTTCACTCAACTTTTCCAGCGCTTCGGGGTTGAAGCGTTTTCGGTTAGTGCGCGAAATGCGAATATTGCTTAATGGGTAAATCGCAAACGTGCTGGCTTCGAGTTGAGCATCTGTGATCGCGGCCGAATCATTTTCGGTAATGCTGATTTCTGTATCAATCATGCGGTGCTCCTGGTATTGAAGTGGAGTTAATCGAATTAATTTTTTTCAGGGCATTAAGCGGCACGTTCCAGTAGATGCCGTCCAGACGGTGGTCTATCGCTACTACAGCGTGTTTTCTGCCATTAGTGAGACAGGAAATAAAGCCGGTTACGGTACCGGTTTGAAGGCCGTGTTCACTATCGAATTCAACGGGTGCTCCTGGTGTGATGTCGGTCGTAATCATGGCGGTGTCGAGCATTTGATAGGAGTGACGGTTACGCCCACCACGCCAAACAAAGTAAGTGCATCATCGAGCGCATCTGAACTGGTGGCTGCAAGCGCTGTGTAACGGATTCGTGTTGTATCGGTTCGAACGATGAGGGAGTAGACGTTCATATACGTTTGACCTTTACATTCAATTGACGTGCTGCGATGTACTCGTGCCCCCGCAGTCCGGCAAATTTGTCACGGCCAGTGGCGCGGACCCGGACAACGGCTTCTTGTTTGGTTTGCAGCTCGGCTTCGATTGCCACACGTACACGCAAAAAGTCGAACTTTTTGATTTGCATGGTCATACCTCCAGCGCTGCTTGCGCCTGTACAAACGTATGCACTTCTCCGTGCGCGATGGGTCGTCGGCGAAGTCGTGCGAGATTAGTCGCGATGATATTTTTCATATTGCGGTCCGTAAATAAGGTTTCGACAGAGCAGATTAAACACCACGTTTAAACAAATTGCAAACACTATGTTTAGTTTTTATATCGGTCATTGCACATGGTGTTTGCATTACGATGATTGTTTGAGGGTGTCTTGCGCAATCTGGACGAAAAAAAACCCGCATAAGCGGGTTGTCCTTCTCGGAAAATTTTAGTCTTTTTAGTTTTTTCGTTTTTCCAAATCAACTTCGGTTTGTTGCTCCACCCGAATTTGAGTCGAGCCGGGTTCATGTCTGTTGACTAGTTCGACGATTAAATGTCCGTCGGAAGACTCCTTTTAGCGATCTTTTGTAGCTGTTCTTTAGTCGATTGATCATTTCGCTACTTAAGGGTGTGAGATTTTTCTCTGCGGCCAGCCAAAGGGCTTTCAGGTCTTCCGGGATACACAACCCGGATGGGAGCTAGCGGCTTCTATCTTTGATCTCGGACATAATACACAGCGATACAAGTATTCTCCAGTAGTAACAGCGTGCAACTAATCCGTTAAAATAGTTTCTCACGAGCATTCTTTTGGCTCGATTTCTAGCGAATATTGGGGGGATGGCATGATGCAGTGATTCCACTCGTTGTCGTATGTGTGGTGTTCCGCCAAGGCAATCATGTTACCAATATAAGCGACATTAGTAGATAAAATGGAGAGGTAATGTATCAGCAACAGGAGATAAGATTGATTGCGGCATTTAAATTGCTGCACCAGGAGGAGAGGAGCATATTACTGGATCTTGCCGAAACTAGAGCGCTCAAGCAGGTGAGCACCCGTCCTAAATTGCGTTTAGTTGCTGGTGCTTCTGACCCAGCGAATAGTGCCATGCTTAGCGGCACTTCTGGCTAAGTCGAGGATCATCTCACGCCCTCTACTAGTTGACTGCTGGTATAGGGCGATTAATTCAATCATTTCGTCTGCTTCAATCTCACTATTCCCGGGCTGCATTTTCCCTATGCCGTCTCGAAGCCATATGGCATCGCATCCGACGGCCTCCTGCGCCTTCAATAGGCCATCATTTGATATTCCACGGTCTTCCCAATTATTAACAGTTTGAGGCGAGACGTTCAGTAACTTTGCGAGCGCACTCTGCCCGTTAAGTCCTCGAAGGGCATTCGCTGCATGATAAAGGCGGACCATTTGTTCATTCATACCCGAGATGATCATCCAATTAAACATATTAATGTTAAACATGGTGTTTGCATTTAATTTAAACATAGTGTTTAATGGTGGCTATGGATGACAGAAAACTAATCATGAAACTTGGCGGACCTGCGAAAGTCGCAGAATTACTTGGCCTCGACAAAACGAGGGGGGGCGTTCAGCGTGTTCAGAACTGGACAACTCGAGGCATTCCGCCGAAAGAAAAGCTGGCGAGGCCGGATCTTTTTTTGCCCGATCACGCCGTGCGACATCAGATGCCGGATGCATGAATCTATCCCAGCGTGAGGCAAAAACAGAAAGAAATACGCATTGCGTTTTGTAGAGACCAAAGGGAGTTTTTTTGTGCCCGCTTCCATTTTTATTTCCATATCGCAATTATTAGCAAAGTTTACTTGGCGAGTGATTGATCAAAAAAACAGTGTAGGGAAAACGTTATGGGGCAAATAAAAAATATCAATAGATCGAAACAGATGCGATCACACCGCCGGAGCCAAATAAAAAACCTTATCGGCCTAGCCCAGTTACGCGACAGGCTTGAGGCGCACCGGTTACTCAAAATTTGGTGTCAAAAATCAGAGGTCATTCACGCATACGTCGATGCCCAAAACGACCTTTCTGATGCGTTGCTGGCCGCGGGGCACACCGTACAA
This sequence comes from Glaciimonas sp. GNP009, assembly GCF_054343755.1. NCBI lineage: Bacteria > Pseudomonadati > Pseudomonadota > Betaproteobacteria > Burkholderiales > Oxalobacteraceae > Glaciimonas > Glaciimonas sp. GNP009. Next base: position 5,293,099 of record NZ_JBTGUV010000004.1, on the reverse strand, counting down.
GCGGCATTCGTTCGGGAGGACGGACAGATAGCGAATGCCAACGGATTCATGGAGGGGCTTAACTTGTTGGTTAGGGTTGAATCTCGCCCCTAATTGATCTCGTCATTCGGCGAACCTCAGAGTCAATGCTAGGACTAGTTGAATTCACATCCGCGGCATCCAGCGCAGTTTTGATTATCTTCAAATTGTCAGGATCCTGCTTAGTAAGCGCATTGATAAGCGCCAGGATGATGCGCTGGGTGCCTAGCCGGTGGGTGTTTATAACGTCATTTAGAAAGTCGGAATCTTTGAGGTAGCTATTAATCCGCCTCTTAAGTTCGTCGGCCTGTTTGTCCATGGAAGTTCCTATGTTGTTGGTTGATGTGTGAGAGCTGAAATTTAACACATTGGGACTTCCGCCTAATTCACTGATGTTGGCAGTGTAGCTGCCAGCTTCGAATATTTAAACCACCACAAAAAGGGGCAAGTAGTGGAAATCAGAAAAGCCTATTTATCGATGATTAAGGCGTTCGGCGGTGGCTGGGATGCTATGGCCCCAGCGCTTGGGATGTCGCGTGACGCGCTGGAAAATCGGATCTATGAGCGCAAAGGCCAGTCGCTGATGGTTGAGACGGCGATCCAGATGCAGGAATTTTCTGGCACCAAGCTCTTCGCGGAAGCCATTGCCGTAATCAGCGGCGGGACATTTGTGGTTTTGCCGACTGTAGATAACGTTGACAACGATTTCATTCAGTCCAAGTTCAACGAGACATATGCTGAACTGGGCGCGTTGTTCACGGCTTTTACCGCTGCAGCTGCGGATGGCGAAATTGATGCAAAAGAACGGCGTCAACTAGAGGGCTTAGGCGAAGATCTGCATCGGAAGACTGAGCAGCTATTGGGCTTGATTTTCAGCGTCTACTGTAGAAAAACTAAGGCCGTGATGATGACTCGTCCAGGGAGCCACAATGGCTAGGCACATTGGACCGCGCGCGGGATCTGCACCTTATAAAGTGATTTTCCGAATAGTCGATCTCGGCGGCATTGCGACCAAAGACGCATTGATGCATTTGCTTGGCGACGAGTGCCAGAGCGATGCGCATTTCAATATTAAGGTGACAGAGGTGTTGGAGCGTTACGGGTTCGTCACGGTTTCTCGTAAGGGGTTGAAGCTCACACCGCTTGGAAAAGCATATGTTGCTCAGTTCGAAGTAATTCCCCTGATAGAAAAATACGTTGGAAAGATCGTTCCGCCTCGCGCTGCTCCGGTAAGGACGGTATTGAATACCAAAAAATATGGTCTGGTTATACCTATGCGCGAGGGTGCGTTCGATTATAGAAATATTCCATCGCTAATGGGTGGCAAGAGGATATTGCCTAACGGGGAGGTGGTCGAGTGACAACAGTATCTCAGGTCGTCGACCAGATGGTAGCGCATGGCATGCCGCAGTTGCCCGCGAACCACCCCGTTCTTGACGGCAAATATAAGCGCTTCGGCCCGGAGAAAAAAGCGTGGTACATCTTGCGTGAGATGACGCTCAAGTCTGGAAAGAATATCGTCACCGGCGCGTTTGGCATATTCCAAGGTGAAAACAGAAATACCGTTTCTGTGTCACTAGATTTTGAAAATCTCTCTGACGAGGATCGCGCAGAATTTTCGCGTAAGCAAAAGCACGTTGAGGAAAAGGAAGCGCAGCGTATCCAAATGGCCGCGGATCTCGCTAGCAATCGCGCAAAGGACCAATGGAGTCGGGCAGAAAACGGTAATCCTGATCTGCATCCCTATTTACTGCGCAAGGGCACTACAGCCGAAAACGTACGGGTAAGCGATCATGGTGTTTTGCTTGTCCCAATGAAGCATTACAGCCTGGCCGGTGCGCGCCTAGTCGGTCTACAGAAGATCGCTTCGGACGGCACCAAGCTTTATAACAAGGGTATGGAGAAGGTCGGCGCGGCCTGCTTGCTTGGGTCCATTGTTGGCGCGCCGATCATCGGCATTGGTGAAGGATATGCAACATGCCGCTCGGTACGTATGGCGCTCGGACCAGCAGATATTCCGGTCATGGTGGCATTTGATGCTGGAAACATCCTGCCGGTTGCGTTAGGTTTGCGCCGAGATTTTCCTTTGGCTCATTTGCTCTTTCTTGCGGATGACGACTATCAGCTTGAGAAACGCTTTACTGAGGGGTTGAGCCGCGATTTCAAGATCACTCTACCGGTTGCTATTGACGGCCAGACGCATGATGTCTTGACGGACAACGGCGACACCGTACAAGTTTTTGCGGTCTGGAGAACTGATCCTCAAGGCATCGAGTACATCGAGGCCGATGCGCGCTTAGGCAGAACTTTCCGCAACTATAAATATGAGAACGCCGGCGTATCACGCTGTCATGCAGCAGCTAAATCCGTTTGCAACGCCTCTGTTGTGGCACCGTCGTTTAGCAACCGAGGAGATAACAAATGGACCGACTTTAATGATCTGCATATCGAAGAATCGCTAACAGCGGTCGCGTTACAGATTGGTCTTTCCATTACTGCTGCGCAGCAGCCTATAAAGACTCCTGCACTTTCAGACGAGCGCGCGGTGGTTGATGACCAGTTTGGTGTTTCCAGTTTTTCTGCGCAGCAGCCTTTTGAGTCTCCCGCTCCCTCTGGTGAAGGTGCGGAGACCACTGATTTTGCGCATGCTGCTTTTGACATCCCTTTGCCCGAATCCCCCCCGCCCCCGGATGCGAAAGCGGCGGCCGCTGGCCTTTCACCAGAGGGTGAGGGAGAGAGCCATAAGAAAAGAGAGAAGTCAAAAAAAATATACGATCCCGACCACTGGGACCAGGTCGCCTATGTGCTAGATAATTTCATCTTGATCTATGGCGAAGATTTGGTGTGGGATGAAAGCCAGCGCATGTTGATGAAAATATCGTCAATGCGCACCATCGTCCAGAACTCGGACGTTATGAAATTTTGGGGCGGTGATGCACGCAAATGGGTATTGAAAAAAAATATCGTATTTGATCCACTGGAGCGGCCTAGCCCCGCTCTAAGCGGCTCTACCGCAACTGTAAATCTGTTTAGCGGTTGGAAAATGAAGCCGAAGAAAGGCGCGTACTTACAGATTGAAGTCCTGCTTTTACATCTATGTAACGGCGATGAGACTTTGATGATGTGGGTAATGCGGTGGCTTGCGTATCCCTTGCGAAATCGTGGTGCAAAAATGGAGACGTCAATCATCATGCACGGCGACGAGGGTTCAGGAAAAAATTTCTTCTTCGAAAAGGTGGTTAAAGAAATATACGGTGAATACGGGTATGTCATCGGAAATGCACAGCTAGAGTCACAGTTTAACGACTGGGCGGGCATGAAGCTTTTTATGGTGTGCGACGAAGTGGTAACGCGAAGCGAACTCAAACATATGAAAGGCAAGTTAAAAGGTTTGGTTACCGGTGACACGGTGATTATCAACCCGAAGGGCTTGCCTGAGCATAGCGAAGCGAATCACATGAATTTCGTTTTCTTATCCAATGAGCTGCAACCACTTGCGCTCGATAAAACGGATCGTCGTTATTTGGTCATATGGACGCCTCCAGCACTGCCAAAGGAATTCTACGCGGACGTGGCCAGAGAGATCGAGGCTGGTGGCATTGAGGCGTTTTATCACTACCTTATGTATGACTTAGATATGGAAAACTTCGATAAACATACTAAACCGCTCTACACAGACGCTAAGGACTCTTTGATTGAAAAGAGCCTTTCCCCGCCCGAACGGTTCTATCGAGATTGGTCGGCTGGCTTTCTGCCCATTCCATTTATCAGCTGTGGTGTGGGCCAGCTGTACGACGCTTATAAAGTTTGGTGTGAAAAGTCAGGGGAACCAAAATATATCTCTCTTACGCTGTTTAGCCCGACAGTGGCTCGTTATGCCGGTGATCTCCTGCAAAGACGAGTGATCAAATATGAATACGGCAATGTAGTAAAGCAGCGCTACGTGTTTTTGACGGGTAATCAGCCGGAAGGAAAAAGCTTGAGCGATTGGATCGCCGACGCGTCTGCTTTATTCGAAGAGCATTTTAAAAGCTATCGTAGTCGGACAGTATCAAATGTTGACACTTAACCCCTCACATCCCGGTGAACCCCTCACACCGTAAAGCCGCACGGGATATAGGTTGTTGGGAGTATGAGGGGTATGAGCAGTTTTTTCTCACGCACATGTGCGCGTAAGGGGCACGATGCTTAACACTATTAATAAACCGATTGTATTTTTTTATATAAATCTTAATTTAAGTATCAATACTCCTAACACTCCCAACAAAGTGAGTGTTTATAAGGCTCTACGGTGTGAGGGGTTATGTTGGGGGTGTTAGGGGTATGAAAAAACCGAGCTTACGAGAATCTATGCCATTGACTGCAAAACGGATCGATTGGATGAGGGAAGTTATGGGCGCATCAGAGGCAGATGCTTTGATCAGGAAAGCCATGGCGGGAATACCTGGCTACTTTTACGCGGAAGAAAATGGTATGACATTTGGGACAAGGGATACCGGATCGACAAGCGCTATCGGCTGGGATAAACGGGGAGTTGCTTACCGCTCCGATCCTCCTTGGATGGTGGATGCAATGGCGGTAGCCGAGCAGCGCGGAATCGTTTTACCACCAAGGGACATGAGCGACCATGAAGCAGCGGAAAGAATTGCAGTGACGTTACGTAAGATATTAGCCGACCATAGGAATGAACAATGACTGTTAATCGCAAACATAGGGTGCGAACCCCGATTGAGGATGTTACGTTGGCAGGATTTTATTCACCCCCAGCGAAACCAAATATTAACGGTGTTTCCGCACCGGAAAAGATTGATCGCAACGTTTTAGAAAACCGTTTATATAACTGGGGCGAGACTGTAAGTTATCGCGGTAGCACAAGCGGAGGCGTCTGCGCGGCATGGGCCAAAGAATACGTTCGGGTGAGGGGTAAGCAAGAAGCCATGCTTGCCATCGCACTGAAGATCGCTCGGCCGAATGCGCAAATGACTCGGGGCGATGTCAATGAATTAGATGGTTGGTTAATTGAACTAGCGGTGCGTGAATTGCGTTATTTAGATCAACGCCATGTACTGAAATATAAATACGTTTGGCGGTATCCAAATCATTTTATAAAAAACAAATTACACATTAACGACTCGACCATGTGCACGCTTTCGAAAATGGCTTTAGACAATTTGCAAAAAATACTTGATAAGTTTGATGCGCCTGATAATATCCGATCTACAAATTGCACGCACGGTGAGTTCCGCGCCTGAGGCTATAAGCCGTCCCTGGGGGACGGTCGTGCCTCAGAGATTGATAAGGCCCTGATCAGCTAACGTTGCTCGGGGTTTTTTGTTTCTTGCGCCGGTTTGGTACATGTTACGAGTAACCCCCAACATCGAAATCAACCCGTCACATCGCAGAGCCGCATGGGATATAGGATGTTAGGGGTGTGACGGGTATGACGACTATTTTCCCCGTACATGTGTGCGCGAAGAAAGTCATGAAGTTAGCTATAAATGATGATGTATATTTTTTTATAGAAAACTAGAAATAACCGGTAATACTCATCACACCCCTAACAAGTGAGTCCCAGTAAGGCCCTCCGGTGTGATGGGTAGTGTTATGGGTATGATGGGTAACTAATATTTTGATGTAATTCGCAAGCGGCCAGCGAACTGAATGGCCGAACCACATTAATGTAATTCTTACTGTGCATACGTCTGTATTGCTAAGTACATCTGAAGGCCGGGCTTATCGCGGATGCACCCATGAGGGAGCGAGTAGCTGACACTGGCAAGGTCTTAATCGGGTCAAATAGCCTTAAACCACTTAGAGAATATGTCGGGCAGTCGATAACGCCAAACGGCGATGGACGCTGTAACCAGCACAATTTTGTAATGTCGAATGGGGGGGGGATCCATCTACCACGATAACAAGTTTTCCTCTTTAGCCTGCTGATACATTCGCCGCTGACCTGCATTTGATTGCGGCAGCGGCTTTCTTATTTAAGGTGGCTGTATGCCTAAGTCTGCGCCACGGCCATGTAGCTATCAATGCTGCAGGACGTTAGTGTCCGATGGCAGTGGTCGATGTATCAAACACCCCCGACCAGTTTGGATCAAGACCACACCAGTTAAACGCATTACCGGACGCCGCCTTCAGGCTATGCGTGCCAGGTTGTTCGCATCGAATCCGTTGTGTGCTGCGTGCCTGTTAGAAGGGTGGGCAGTCGCGGCGACTCAGCGCGATCATATTGTCCCGCTAGAAGAAGGTGGACGCGACGACGATTCGAACGAACAAGGGTTGTGTGAAGCTTGTCATGACACGAAGAGTAAGTCAGAGGCATTGCGGGGTCGTTTGCGGAAAATGTAATTTTTGCTATTTTTCTATGAATGCGAATCGTTCTCATGGTAGGGGGGCTGAAAAGTCTGTATTTTCCCCACCGGAAACCGATAGTTAAACTGGACTTTTATGGGGAAGAGAAACTACCCCCTAGGGGTTATCTCATCCAGCTAATTTCACGCCAAGGCATCGCGTATCGCCTGACGGCCAATCTAGTAATTCACCAAACAAAATGACTAAAACCAACCAATTTGCTGTGGCGTTACCAGCGGTTGGTGGCGCATCCGTTCAGGGTAGTGCCGAATCCGCTGTATCTCCAGAGCCGCCACCAGTGATGGATCTTAGGGCCGACGAAATGCAAGTCTACAACTATTTGTGTGCATCACTGCGCGAGGCGGGCGTCGAGCATTTGACCGCTGGAATGCCAATCGCGGTAATTGTGCGCACTTTTGTGGATTGGATCGCAGCGGCGAAGCAGTGTGAAGAAAAGGGTAGGACGCAGCAATCAAAAACAGGATGGGTAACGCCGTTACCTTGGGCTGATGATGAGAAACGCTTAAAAATGGAGTTGGGCCAATGGCTACCAAAGGCATGCCTGACGATTCCATCTTTGGCAAGGGTCAGAAAGGACACCGGGGAGAGGTCAGGGCAGGACGACCTATTCAGCGATCTCGTAAGCCACGCTATCAGCTCCCCCGCAAACGGATTGCCGAACTAACGCCTGCTTCCCTGCATGAGTGGGATACGCATTACGGTCTGCGGGTGCTGAACGGTGAAATCCTTACAGGAAAATATACCTATCTTGCGGTAAAGCGGCACTACGAAGATTTGCGGTCGGGCGCTAAACGCGGTCTGGTGTTTTCAGCGGATCATGGTTGGCACATCATTCGGTTTATCGAACGCTTCTTTGTCCATATAAAGGGACCATTGGCCGGTAAGCCGATCCTCCTTGATCCATGGCAGAAGTTCTGGACCGCTGTGTTGTATGGCTGGAGACGCGCCAACGACGGCGGTAGGCGGTTTTCTCGCGGGTATGAAGAGGTCGCACGCAAGAACGGTAAAAGTACCTGGAAGGGGCCGCAGGGCGCTTACCTGTTTGCCATGGACGGCGAGATCGGTGCGGAAGTGTATGCCGTCGCTACTACGCGCGCGCAGGCGATGACCGTGTTTAAACCCGCATTCGATAACATCAAACGCTGGATGCGGCGTTCGTCTGGCGTTGCGAGATCATTTAAAGTCTTTGCCGGAATTAATCAGGAAAAGATTGAGCTGGATACGTCCGTGTTTGCGCCGCTCCCGGCCAACGCAGAAAACCTCGACGGCCTTAACCCTTCGGCCATTTTGTTCGATGAGTTGCACGCCCAAAAAACGCGGGACGTGTGGGACGTGATGGAGTCGGCGCTCGGCGCGCGATTCAATCCGTTGTTGTCCGCTATTACCACGGCCGGTTTTATCCTGGACGGCATATGTACCGAGATCCGAGGCTATCTGATCTCCGTGTTGGAGGGCAAACGTGTCGATGATTCCTTCTTTGGTTACATCTATACGTTGGATGAGGGGGATGATCCGTTCAAGGAAGAGCTGTGGATCAAGGCAAATCCGGGTCTAGGCAAGTCTAAAACGCTCGAATATATGCGTGGTATGGCGAGAAAAGCCGCCGCACTACCTGGTGCGCGGACCAATTTCCTCACCAAGGATTTGAACATTTGGTGTAACAGCGCAGAGGGTTGGTTTGACATTGGCGTCTGGGATAAAGGCAATAAAAAATTTAATCCAGAGATGCTTAAGGGGCGTCCTTGCTATGGTGGGCTTGACCTGGGATCGACCCGCGACCTTACCGCGTTTTCGTTGGTGTTTCCTCCGCAGGAAGACGGAGACGCGTGGTACGTCCTGATCTGGTTTTGGTGCCCGCAGGAAAAGATCGAAACGCAAGAGCATGATGACGCTGCACCTTATAAAAAATGGGCTGAAGAAGGCTATATCACTGGCACCGCTGGCAACGTCACGGACTACACGCAGGTAAAGAAAAAAATACTCCAGGCGATGCAGGAATATCAAATCCGCGAGATCGGTTTTGACCGGTGGAATGCTTTGCAACTGGCCAACGAGTTACTTGACTTGAATGTCCCCCTCGTAGAGGTGCCACAAAACACGGGTGGAATGTATCCGGGCAGTAAGCGGCTTGAAGAGCTGGTCTATGGTTTTCAATTCCAGCATGGCGGCAATCCTGTTCTACGCTGGTGCGCTGCCAATACCGCGTTGCTGTTCGACTCCAACGGCAATTTTCGGCCTGATAAAAAGCGATCAAATGATAACGGTCGGATCGATGGCGTCGTGGCGACTGTCATGGCGCTGAGCCGATCCGTTTGCTACGAAGACAAAGGAGATATTGATGACTTCATTAACACACCGGTTAAGACATGAGTCTCTATAGCTCATTGCGCGGATGGTTCGGTCGGGGCGGTGCTATCGGTGAAAAGCCCGGTACCCAAAACGCTGTACCAGGGGCGGCGCTGATCCCCGATACCGCCTACGTTGGTGCTGATGGTGCGTTGCAGATCAGTACCGTATGGTCCTGTATTGATCGTCGTGCGACCACGGTCGCCAGTTTGCCTTTCTTCGCTTATGAAGTGAAAGGAGGCGAGAAGCAGATGGCGCGTACATCGCGCCTTTACGCGATCCTGCACGATTCACCGAATAGTCGCATGACGCCATTCGAATTTTGGCGCGCCATGATGATGAATCACGATTTACGGGGTAATGCCTACGCCCGCATAGACCGGGACAGTAATGGCGAGGCGGTCGCAATGTGGCCTATGCCTTCAGATCAGGTCGAAGTACGCGTTTTGGACGACGGATCAATGGTCTACGTGTATTCATTCGGAAACGATATTGCCGTGTTAGATGCTTCCAACGTTCTACATCTAAAAAACTTGGGAAACGGCACGACTGGATTGGCGAAGCTTGAATTCATGCGCTCAGCGACCGACGAGGCAACCAAAGCGCAATCGTCGGCAAGTAAGATATTTGGAAACGGCGGCAAAGCCTCCGGCGTATTGATGATCGACAGGATTCTTAACGATGAACAGCGCAAGAAGATTCGCGCTAATTTTGCCGACATGGGTGAGGGCAGCATAACGCGGCTGCACTTACTGGAAGCGCATATGAAATACCAGCAGCTTTCCCTCACTCCGGCCGACCAGCAATTGCTGGAAACACGTAAATTCAGTGTTGAGGAGCTTTGTCGCTGGTTTGATGTGCCTCCGGTCTTGGTCCATCACTCGAACGTCACCGCTTGGGGGTCTGGTATTGAACAGTTAGTGCAGGGTTTTTATACACTTACGGTGCGCCCAATGCTGATCAACATAGAACAGGCTGTGCGTAAGCGTGTAATGACGCCTCGCCAGCGCGTGACGATGTCTATCGAATTCAGTCTCGACGCGTTGCTGCGTGGAAATCCGAAGGACCGGGCCGACATCAACGCCAAAAACGTGCAAAACGGACTCGTTTCGCGGGCCGAAATCCGGCAGCTGGAGGGCTGGCCGTATATACCGGGTACGGACGAACTGACCGCGCAATCGAATTTGGTCCCCTTATCCATGCTTGGCAAGACTGTCGCATCGGGTGGCAATGGCAGTGCAATCGCTCAATAAACGAGGAAAGATATGGAACGCAAATCACTGGCGCTTGCCAATGCACAATTCAAGCTGGACGACGATAACACCTTTGTTGGTTACGCCTCAACGTTCGGCAATGTCGATTCCTACGGCGACACGATCATCAAAGGTGCGTATGCCGCGACGTTGCAGGAACATGGCCTCCCAAAAATGTTTTTTAACCATGATAGTTACGCCGTTCCCATCGGGAAGTGGGTCAAGGCATCCGAAGATGATTACGGTTTGTTGCTAACTGGTGAATTTACCCCCGGTAATACCCTCGCGCAAGAGGTGAGGGCGGCACTCAAGCACGGCACGGTTGACTCGATGTCGATTGGTTACCGTCTCAAAAAAGGGGATTACGAAGATACCCCGAGTGGTCGCACGATTAAAAAGGTCGCGCGCTTGGCAGAAACGTCGATTGTGACATTCCCGGCCGATAAATTCGCGCGTGTCGACTTAACCAGCGTGAAGTCCTTTGTTGAGGAAATCAACCAGGTCGACACCATCAGAGATTTTGAATACCTCTTGCGGGACGCAGGCGGGTTCAGTAAAGGGGCGGCACAAGCGTTGACCGCCCGCGCAAAAACGTTGTTCGGCTCGCGGGATGCAGTCGACCAGGTGGATGCGAAGCATGCGGCTGAAATTCTGGAACGTCTTCGAAAAATAGCCGCATAGACGTGCATTCCGCCCCTACGGGTCACCACATTTGGTGGCTTTTTTCTTTTAAAGGATAGTTATGAAACGTACTACATTGTTTGGTATCCCTTTGCGCGCTGCTGTATTTTTGGCGCTAGCCGTTACAGCAGGCATGGCGCAAGCCGCAGGAATCGATGTCCATGGCTTTATGTTGCAACACGTCGGCGCATTTGCTGGCGTGGCCGCGCTCGGCTTCATTGGTGAGATTGATGGTGCCTCTATTCTGAAGGCCCTGGATTCGGTCGAACAAAAGATGAATACCATCTCTGAAAAGGCCAGCGAGGAAATGAAGGCGTTAGGCAAAGTCTCAGATGAAACGAAAACAGCGATTGAAACCATCGGCATCGAGCAACGGACATTGGCTGACCGGCTGTTGCAGATCGAGCAAAAGTCGACTGCCCCGGAGGAAGCCCCCGCAGATGAAAGTGTCGGCGTGCAGTTCACAAAACACGCTGCCTACGACGCGTTCGTCAAGTCTGACGGACGTCATAAAACCCGCATTGAAGTCAAAAATACGGTCACGAACGCGATTGCCAATACCTTTAGCGAGCGTCGCCCTGGTATCGTTGAGGGTGCTTTTCGGGTGTTCACGATTGAGGATTTGCTAACCAGTATCCCGACCTCAGCGAACGCGATTGACTGGATTCGTGAAAACGTGTTCACCAACGCCGCTGCGGAGACCGCCGAAGGGGCCGCCAAGCCGCAAAGTTCGCTTACCTTTACACCCGGCACGATGCCGGTCAGCACCGTTGCCCATTGGATCAAGATTACCCGTCAGTTAGCGATGGATAACGCGGCCTTGGGGGCGTACATCAATCGTCGGATGGTTTACGGCGTCAATCTGCGCGTTGAGAATCAATTGGTCGCGGGTAACGGGACTGCACCCAATTTGACTGGTCTGACCAATGTCGGCAATTTTACGGCACACGGTTACACCGCCGCATCGTTGACCGCACTGGGCCTGTCGCCAACCAATCGTTTTGACCTGATCGGAAAGATGATCGGTGATTGCGCGGTGGCCGACTATCCGGCCGACGTCGTGATCATGAATACGTCCGACTGGTGGACGATACGCTTGACCAAAGATGGACAGGGTCGCTACTTATTGGGTGACCCCGGCTCGACCGTTGTGCCGACGTTATTTGGTCGCCCGGTCGTTGCCAGCAACGCGATGGTCGCCGGTAAGGTTTGGGTCGGCAGTTTGTCCCAGGCCGCGACCTTGCACAATCGCGAAGGCATCGCCGTGGACCTGTCCGAATCCGACGGTGACAACTTTACGACCAATCTCATCACCATTCGTGCTGAACGTCGCCTCGCATTAACGGTCGAGAAGCCAGGTGCTGCGCGTTATGGTGATTTGACGCCCGCGTAATCTAACGGGGCCGGTCAGTAAGACGGCCTTATAAGGAGATCTAAAAATGGAATTAGTCACAGTCAATATTACTGGTCAGGCGATTACGGCACGCTATGGCACGTTAAATTCTGGCGATGTGTTGCGCACGGATGCAGAGTTTGCGCGCCACTTGGTGGTCGATTGTTGCGCGGCGGAATATGAGAATGCAAAAAATAACACTACGGCCACACTTCCTTTGTTGTCGGATGAGCGCATCAAAGAGTCGAAGCCAAAAAAGATCAAATAATTGCAGCTCAATAACCCTAGGACAGTCATGGCCCAACGATTAATCACGCCACCTACTGAACTGGCGGTAACGCTCGATCAGGCGAAGGCGAACCTACGTGTCGATGGTTCGGACATGGACGCCTTGATCACCATGTGGACGCAGGGCATCATCGCTTCACTCGAGCACGAGATCGGGCAGTGTCTAATGTCGCAGGTTTGGGAGGTGACGCTGGACGCCTTTCCAATTGCGATCAGTCTGCCGCATCCGGTGATCGGCGTGTCATCGGTGAATTATGTTGATACAGGCGGACTCGCTCAAACGCTATCCGCGGATGACTACAAGCTGGTACGTTCGGCCTACGCGTCATCGCTCGTACCGGCATCTGGCACACTATGGCCGGGCACGTTTCAAGATGCGAATGTCGTCACGGTAACGCTTATCTGCGGCTGTGGTGCCACCCCAGACGACACACCGGCAAACGTGCGTCTGTACATTTTGGCGAAACTGGTCGAACAATTCGATCCAGCCACGCGGTTGGAACGGGATACGGTCCAGTCCGACTTCGTTGGTCGCTTGCTAGACGCTTGCCGGACCTACACATGAGCACGCTCTCTACGCAACTTGATAAGCGCGTTCAGATTCAGGCGCGCGCCACCGGGTTAGACGATGATGGGGAGCCGCTCGGCGGTTGGTCGAATGTCGCTACGGTATGGGCCTCGATAGTCGACATCTCGGGTCATGAATATGTGCGTGCTGCCGCTGTCCAGAATGCCGTGCAAACCAAAATTGTGATTCGGTACCGGTTAGGTGTTGTGCCCGCAATGCGGGTCTTATTCGGTTCTGATCGTTACAACATCGAGGCGGTGCTCGGTCAGGACCAACGGGCGTTATTACTGATGTGTTCGAGGGCGGTCTGATGATTAATATAAAAACCAAGTTGTCTGGCAGCTTCATGGCCGATCTGGACAACCTGACTGAGGCTTGCGGCGAGGCAACGTTGCGTGCGACTGGCTATGCCGGAGCGAAGGTGCTGATGGACGAGGCGGTGTTACGCGTTCCGGTGAAGACCGGCACCATTCGAGCCAACATTATCATCAAGCGGAGGGAAGAGAAATCTAAGGGTGATGAAACGCAGACCTATATTGTGACCGTGCGTACTGGAAAATTTGGATCGGACGGTGATGCTTTCTACTGGAAGTGGGTCGAGAACGGCCATAAATTTGTGGGTCGGAAAGCCAAAAATGTTTCATGGAAGGCACATCGAGCTGCTGCCGAAAAACTCGAATTTGGTAGCTCTAGAATGGGCGCTAAGCCTTTCCTTCGCCCCGCATTCGAAGCGAAAAAAGACCAGGTGATTGCGGTCATGCGTCAGAGGATGGCAGAAAAAATCAAAGAATTCCTGGAGAAACCATGACCGTCGAATCAACGATCTTTCATACTTTGCGGGCGCTGGTTTCTGATCGTGTGTGGCAGAACGTGGCAGATGAAAAGGTCGCGCTTCCGTACATGACATACCAGCTGGTGGGCGGTGCAGCAGTCAATTTTCTTGACCCGACCATCCCATCGAAAAAAAATAGTCGGTGGCAGATCGACATCTGGTCAACGTCGCCCGCCGAAGTTGCGCTGCTGTCGCAGCAGGCCGAAGATTTGCTGCGTGTGGCCCCCGAGCTGCGAACGACCGTGCTGGGCGCAGCCGTAGGTTCGTATGAACCCGATGTCGATCCACCCTTACATGGGCGGCGGCAAGATTTTAGTTTTTGGTATTAAGTCGTTCGTTAAACCGCCTTCGGGCACCGCCAAACCACCGCTTTCGAGCGGTTTTTTTATGTCTGATTGAAAGGTACATTATGTCGATCTCCCTCCCGAATGGCGCTTTAGTTGCCATCGCCTCTGGCTATGGCCCCGTCAAAGCCCTGACCGCAATCACCAATGCCTCTACAGGTGTTGCCACGCTGGAAGCAGCGCATGGCGTCATCGTTGGCGACATTATCGAAGTCACGTCAGGCTGGTCGCGACTGACGAACAAAATTGTGCGCGCTAGTTTAGTCGCCACCAATGACGTGAGCTTGGGCGGGCAGGATACTTCCCTGACGAGCATCTATCCCGCCGCTGGGGGTGTCGGCACCATCCGCAAAATTAGTGGCTGGACGCAACTCTCACAAATTCTATCGTCCAGCTCGTCAGGTGGTGAACAGCAATTCCTCGATTACCAGTTTCTGGAAGGTGACGCGCAGAAGCGGATTCCCACGTTCAAAAACGCCGCAGGACTGTCGTTTAGCGTGGCGGATGATCCAACGCTGCCGGGATACATCCTCGCCTCTGCGGCAAACGATGACCGCTTGCCGCGCGCTGTGCGCGTGTCGCTTCCAAGCGGATCTACGATTTACTACAACGCGTATATCTCGCTCAATAAAACGCCATCGCTGACGGTAAATGAAATCATGGCGTGCGAAGTGACACTGTCGTTGCTAGCAGAAGTGGTGCGCTACTAATGGCTAAATTAAAACTGGTGGCAAATCCGACCTTTAAAGCGATGGTGGGAATTCCTGTCGCAGGCGGTGAATCTGTGAGTGTTGAGTTCACATTCAAGCATCGGACCAAAACCGCGCTCGACGTCTTTGTGCAGTCGCGCAAGGAGAAGTCCGATAGCGACACGTTCCTCGATATGGTCGAAGGATGGGACCTGGATGACCCCTTTAATGAGGAGTCGGCGGAACTGCTACTGGAGAACTATATCGGTACCGCGCTTGCTGCCTATCGGGTGTACGTCGATGAATTAGTACAGGCTAAAGTAAAAAACTGAAAGCCGCTGCCAGGGCGCTTTACTCGCAAGGGCCGAGCGCATCCGAAGCAGCGGCGTTTGGCCTGACATTGGAGGAGGCTAGCGGGCCACCGGTTGACATCTGGCCGGACAATCTGACGGTCATCAATGTTTTTGTCGCTATGTCCACCCAGTGGCGCGTAGGCATGGCGGGTGCTACCGGGCTTGACTATACCGCGTTGCCGCATGTGATGCGATTGGTCGGCGTATTGCCAAAAGAGCGTGCTGATGTCTTTAACGGCATCCGCACAATGGAAGATGTGGCGCTTGAAACAATGAGGAAAAAATGACTGGGACCGTAGGCACTGCTGCTCTTGAAATCACCGCCAGTAATACTGGGTTAAAGACAACCGTAGAAGAGTCGAAGCGCTCAATCCTCAGCTTGGGCGAAACATCGACCACCGCTAATGCGAAATCCTCAGCGTCCATCGACCGTTATGTGAAGAAACTGGAAGGGCAGAATGCCACACTGGGCATGTCTGCGCGCGAAACCGAGCGATATAAACTGACGCTGCGCGGCGCATCCGAAGAGCAGTTGAAAGCTGCAGATTCTGCTATCCGCCTCAAAGAGGCATATGAAAAGGGTGAACGCATCGGCGACCGGATACGCACCGGTTTTCTGGCGCTGGGTGCGGCAGCAGCAACGGGCTTGGTGGCGGCCTATGTTGCGTTCGATCAGCTCGTAAAAAAAGCGGGTGATTTTCAGGATATGGCCGAGAAAACCGGCGATACAGCGGAAAATATCGCGTCGCTGGCGGTTGCTGCAGGCACTGCTGGTGTGGAGATGGATACCGTCGTCGGCGCATCTGAAAAGCTAACGAAGGCGCTCACAGGCGTTGATGATGACTCCAAAGCGGCGGGTGCTGCAATCGTGGCGCTTGGCCTGAATTTAAAGGAGTTTAAGAATTTTGCTCCCGCTGACCAGATTGAGGCAGTGGGTAAAGCCTTAAATGGATTCGAAGACGGTGCCACAAAAACGGCTGTGGCAATGGCGTTATTTGGCAAGGCGGGCGCTGAGCTATTGCCATTTTTGAAAGAGTTGGGTGCGCAGGGCGGTCGTCAGGTCATTCTCACCGAGGAGCAGATCCAACTAGCGGATGACTATTCTGATAAACAGGCAAGGTTACGTACGGAAATCAGTTTGCATGCACAAGGCATTGCGACGAACTTGCTACCGGCCTATAACGAACTCAGCACGACGATTCGTGACTTGATAAAAGATCAAGGATTCGCTGCGACCGCTACCGAAATTCTGAAAGGCGCAATGAATGGTGGGATCGTTGTATTTCAAACGGTTGCCGTGCTCGCATCCGAAATTGGGTATGCATTTTTGGCGACGGGTCGGGAAATTGGCGCGGTTTCCGCGCAGCTTGTATCGTTAGCCCATCTTGATTTTTCAGGATTTCGTGCCATTAGCAATGCAGTAAAAGAAGACGGTGAGCGGGCGCGTGCTGAGCTGGAGAAGTTTCAAGCCAAGATCATGTCGGTGGGGCAGCCCTCTGCTCCGGAAGCACCAGCGGATTACTCGAATGAGGGACGTACCCATCGTCCGCCAGCGCGACCACAACTTCAGTTTAATGGCGCAAACAAGGCTGCTGCGGGTGGAAAAAATACGGCTGCACAAGAGGCTAAAGCGCAAGTTAATTACGACCTCGATCAAATCCGCAAGCAATCCGCCGCCATCACTGACACCTTTGCGAATGCGGAGAAAATCATGTCGGCGCGTCGTTCGGCCGGTCTGATTGATGAACGAGAGTATTACGACGCCAAACTTGGCTTCCTGGCTCTCAACGCGCAGGAGCAAGAGTCTGCGCTGCAGAAGGAAATCGCCAGGCTGCAACAAGAAAAGTTAGCGGGCAAAGATAAGATCGACAATGCGCGAAAAGTCGTTGATGCCGAGGCGAAGCTTGCCAAGGTGCGGGAAGGGGCGACGGCGAATGTGCAAATACTCGCGATCCAGCAAGAGGCCGCACTTCAAAAAATTGAGCAAGGTTATCGTGACGCAGAGGCGGCAGCGCAAGACTATCTCGACACCATTCGCAAAACGCAAGCGCGCGAACTGGCCGGGATGGGCGCTGGCACGTTGGAGCGGGGTCGCACTGACGGTCGGGCACAAATTGAGGATAAGTACAGTCAGCAGGAACAAAGCCTCAATAAGAGCCGCACTGACGCCGAGTTCGCGGGTACGTTCGGGCCTGAAGCAAAAAATAAATACGATGACGAATTGAGTCGGATACGGCGCTTCCAATCTGTCGCGCTCGGTGAATACGATTCCTATTTCACAGAGCGACTGAAAAAAGAAAATGATTGGTCAGTCGGCGCTAGTGAGGCGATGCAAAATTATTATGATGAATCGTGCAATATCGCCAGGCAAACCGAAGATCTGTTTGCTAATGCGTTCAAGGGCATGGAGGACGCGCTCACGACCTTTATCACCACCGGCAAAATTTCCTTCAGCGGACTGGCGAACAGCATCCTTGCCGATCTTGCACGGATTGAGGCCAAAAAATTGATTGCCAGTTTGACGGGGGGCAGTGATGGTGCCGGTCTTCTCGGCTCCGCTTTAGGATGGATTGGCGCGCTTAGTGGCGGCGGGTCCGGTGCTTCGCTATCTGGCGACAGTTCAGGATCTTTGTTGTCTGCAACGGGCGAGATGGTCCGAGGGCGTCGGGCAGGCGGCGGTACGGTGTCGTCCAACGGCATGTACGAAGTCAATGAAAAGGGGCCTGAACTTCTTAATGTTGCGGGCCGACAGTACCTGATGATGGGAAGCCAGAACGGAAGCGTCACACCGAATAGCGAAGTCGGTAATGTTGGCGGCGGCGGTCCGAGTCCCACAATTATTGTGAATATGCACGGTGGAGGTTCCGCTCCAGACGTGCGCCGAGCAGCTGGTCAAGGGGCGCGTGAAGCCTTGGCCGCATTTCAACAAGCCCAGCGATATACCTAAATGACGAATCCATTTCTCGAAGAACGCATACCCATTGGTATCAAGATGGGTGCAACTTATGGCGACGATTACAACGTAGAAATCACCACGACCAGCGGTGGTCAGGAGTACCGCCGTCTGGTTCATCCCTACGCAGTGCGGCACTACAGCATCAGTTACATCGGCAAGACCACGGAATTGTGGAGTCGCATTCTGGCCTTGTATCACCGCGCCTACGGCATGTATGCGGGGTTTCGGGTGCGGGCCATGGATGATTTCTCAACGAATGGTGATACGGGGACGCCAACGGCGATTGATCAGCCGTTATTACTCGTATCGAGCGGGGTCTACCAACTGCAGAAGCAATATGGTCGGGGCGCTGCACCTCTATCGGTTGGGTTTCCAACACGCACGATCTTTAAACCAGTATTGGGCACGACTGTTATTGGAATCAGTAATGTGGGTACATCCAACGGGTGGCTAGTCGATACGACCACCGGCCTGGTGACCTTTGAGGAAAATAAAACGCGAAATATCACCGGTATCACTCGGGCCGCCTCCACCATTGCCAGCATCGGCGCACATAACCTTGTCGTCGGCGAGTCAGTCTACTTCAACAATGTGGCCGGTATGGCGGAGGTCAATACGCGGCGCGGCTTAATCACTGCCGTGAGCGCAACCACTATTACGGTGGCGATCAATTCGACCGTTTTTAGCGCTTATACGGGCGGCGGCACGGTCAATAGTCGCCCGCAAGCCGGTGAGCCAGTCACCGCTGGTTGTCAGTTCGATATTCCTTTTCGCTTCAATTCACGCGTTGATCTCTCGCACGTTGCGGTCGATGTGCGTGACACATCCAGTATCGATATTGTGGAGTTAATTTCCCTATGAAGACTCAAATAGCCAATTACGCCACCAGGGTGCTGTGCTTGCGCATCGTGCCGGTGGTCGGCGCGAGCGTATGCCTCACGCATTACCCGCGCAATCTGACCATGACGAACGGTGCGGTGTATCTGACCAATTCCGGCTATGAGTTCACCGGTTATACCGCAGCTTCGGGCACATCCCCCGCCATGGTTGACGTTCAAGGTATTGCCGGTATCGCAGGCATCAGCAAGGCTGCGATTGCGTCCGGGGTGTTCGATAATGCGCGTTGCTATCTGTTTGCCACCAACTGGGACAATCCCATTGAGGACTATGAACCGATAGTGGCATCCATTTTTGGCAAGACCACGCTCACCGACGATAAATATCAGATTCAGGAGATGGCGCTCATCGATGCGCTGAACCAGTCAGTGGGCAGGTCGTACACCGTGACGTGCCAGAAAAGATTCGGTGGGCAGGAATATGGCGGCTGTAAGGTAGCGCTCGGACCGCTGACGGTCACCGGGGCGATTACTTCCGTCACCAGCAATACGCAGTTCCGCGATGCCAGTCGCATCGAAGTCAGCGATTATTTCGGACTGGGTACCATTCAATTTTCGAGCGGACGCAATGCCGGATTGAAGCCACAGGAAATTAAAACATTTACTGTGGGCGGCGGCATTGTGACGTTTGAGGCGTTCTATTACGCACCTGCTGTGGGTGACACTTACCGCATGATTCCCGGTTGCCGAAAACGTGCATTGGAGGATTGCACTGATAAGTGGCACAACATCATCAACAATGGCGGTTTTGGGAATATCCCGACCGGCTCTCAGTACGCCCAGATTGGACAAGCCGGATGACCGCCGATGACGTCATCGACGCTGCGCGCGCAGCTCTCGATACCCCTTTTCAGCATCAAGGGCGCGTCGTCGGATTAGCGTTGGATTGTGCGGGCTTGATCGTGCATGTGGCGCGGTCTATCGGCGCACCCTATAAGGACGTACCAGCCTATGGCCGTTCGCCGCACGAAGGCTTGTTACAGGCAACGCTCGACAATAACGACTGCATCCGATGCGTAGCAGACCGGCAACCTGGTGACATTCTGCTGATGCGCTTCGACAGTGAACCTCAGCATCTGGCGATCTGTGCTGGCGAGACGATCATTCACAGTTATTTGAATGTCGGTATGGTCTGCGAACATCGCCTGTCATCCATGTGGGCCGCACGCATCGTCGCGGTGTATCGATTTAAGGAGTTGGAATGAGCGCTGGTCAGGTAGTCGGCGGTATCGCCGGTGCGGTAATCGGGTTTTTCGCTGGCGGCGGTCCACAAGGTGCGATTGTTGGTGCGCAGCTTGGTATGGGCGTGGGCGGCATGGTCGACCCACCAAAGGGGCCACATATCTATGGCCCGAAATTAACAGATATGTCGACTCAGACCAGCACCTATGGCGCTGTTATTCCGCGTGTGTATGGCACGGTGCCAATCATCGGTAATGTGTTCTGGCTGGAAAACAACCGGCTCAAGGAAACTGAAAACACCCAAAAGCAAGGGAAGGGCGGCGGCGGTGCCGAATCGACGACATTCACCTATAGCGCGACCTTTGCGGTCGGTCTGTGCGAAGGGCCGATTGCGGGCGTGAATCGCATCTGGATCGGCGCGAATTTGATTTATGATGCGGGCGCCACGGATATCGGTGCCATCATCGCCAGTGGCGACGCAGCGCCGTTTTTTAACATCTATACCGGTACCGAAACGCAGTTGCCAGATCCGCGTATGCAATCCACGTTGGGCGTGGCGAATACGCCTGCCTATCGGGGATTGGCCTATATTGTCTTTTATGATTTGCCGCTAACGAAGTATCAAAACTCGTTGATGGGCGCGCAAGTAAAAGTGGAAGTCGCACGCGTACAGGTGACGTCAGGTCCCACACTCGCAGAGACGGTCATCGTGCCAGGAACGTCTCTTCTTTATAGTACCTCGGCGTTGTGCATGGACCGGGACGGGCGCATGAACGTGTTTCTCAGCCAAACCGCTGCGGGCGCGGGCGGTATCGTTGAGCTAGTGGGCGCATTTCCCACCGGCCAAATAGCGAGAAATGGAAGCTTCGTAGGGCTGGGAGATTACCACTTGCCAGGGTCGTCTGATATTGCGTGCGTGGCAGCAACCGATGGTAGCGCATTAATCGTGTACGTACAGGACGTCAACGGCGCGCTCTTGAGTACCATCCCGCTCCCGACTGCTCTTACGTCTCTTACGGGGGGCTATCACCGACGCCTGAGGAAACAGTTTGTTATCGACTGGGGGGTAGCGGGTACGTCCAATTATTGTAATGTGTACGACGTGTCTAACGGTTTGACCCTCGTCAATAGCACCAATTCCTCGTCGACATATGGAAAAGTACATGACATTTTTATCGGGACCGGAGAGTATTACGCCATCACCGAGACGCTGCAGTTCATCTGCTTCGATACCACCTGGTCGGTGAAGTGGGTCGTCAACCTGTCTGTCGAGTCAAATGTTTTAGCGGGATTTGGTCATTCTGGGGGTACGCCGATTATTTTGCGATCCTCAGCCGACGGGGTGATTTACCTCAAGTTTTCCAACTATTTTTACCGCGTAACGCAAAGTGGTTATGTTTTTCTCGGGCAGGTTACCTTTCCAGGGCCGTACAGTGAACTCGGTGGGAACGCGGTCATCGGCGATTTGTGGGCGACCTACAATGCGCAGGACAACACTGTCTACTATGTCAGCCTCGGGCATACGTCCGCGCAGAACGAGTTGCTATCGACCATCATCCTTGAGGAAGCGCTCAAAAGTAACCTGCTTACCTCTGCGGATGTGGATGTGACTGCGCTCACGCAGGAGGTCCGTGGCTACACCATTAGTTCCGCCGCGGCTATTCGTAGCGGATTTGATCCATTGATTGGCGCGTGGCCGTTTGATGTCGTTCAATCCGGCTATCAGGTTGTTTGTAAGCCGCGTGGTGGTGCTTCCGTGGTCACGATTCCAGTGGCGAGACTGGATGCGCGCTCAGTGAGTGGGGCACCGGGCGTCCAAATTACCAACTCGCGCGAAATGGATTCGGTATTGCCGAGCAAGGTAGCGCTGAAATATTTTGATAGTGACCGCGAGTACAACACGGGCGAGCAATATGCTGAGCGTTTGAATACGCAATCGGTCAACGTCGCTGCGATGGATTTGCCTATCGTGCTCAGCGCTGACGAGGCTGCGCAGAAAGCTGAAATATTGTTGTATATGTATTGGTTGGAGCGTTATGACGTGTCATTTAGTCTCCCACCTGCCTATGCTTACCTTGAACCATCCGACATCATTACCATCGCCGCAGCGGATGCGAGTTATGAATTACGTCTGACGCAGATCAACTACACCTCGGATGGTCGCTTGGAATGTCTGGCTAAATTTCATAGCGCGGCTGTCTACACGTCAACGGCGTCGGGTGGCGTTGGGGCGTCCACCGGCCAAGCATTGACCCTTGCCGGACCATCGCAATATGACCTGCTCGATATCCCTCTAGTGAAGGACGTTTTTGATACGGCTGGATTTCCGGTCGCGATGTCTGGTTATCTGCCAGGTTGGGTCGGCGGTATTCTTATGCGCTCCGATGATAGCGGCCAGACCTGGACGCAAGTGCAGGGATTTTCCAAGCCGGGCGGGACTATCGGTTATGCATCCAATAGTTTAAGTGCCCACAATGGTCTCCTCATAGATAAGTGGAGCACATTGCGGGCGGTGATCAGGCCATCCTTATTTAGCGTGACGGAATTGCAAATGCTCAATGGCGCAAATCATTTTGCCTATGGCGTCGATGGCCGTTGGGAAATCATTGCGGCACAAAACTGTATTTTGCAGGCTGACGGCACCTATTCATTGACAGACCTATTGCGCGGGCGCTTTGGCAGCGAGTGGGCGACAGGGCTGCATGCGATCAACGACCGTCTCGTGCTATTAGATAGTGCGAACCTGCAGTTTGTGACCAGCAGCCTGAATACGATAGGCATGGCGCGGACCTATCGCGCCATTACCAACGGCAAGACGATTGATTCAGATGGCAACCGTACGATGACCTACAAAGGTGTCAATCTGAAATGCCTCTCGCCGGTGTATTTGAATGGGAGTCGCGATCCAGCTAGCCGGGACTGGACACTCACCTGGATCCGTCGCACCCGAAAGGGAGGAGAGCTGCGGGATTTTATCGATGCACCATTGAGTGAGGCGTCGGAATCGTATGCCATTGATATCTTTGCCGATAGTTCTTATGGCACGGTGATTCGCAAGCTTACCGCTCTGTTGCCAACCGTCATTTATGACAACGCCTCTCAGGTGACCGACTTCGGCATTATTCAGGCAACGCTGTACATCAAGATCTACCAACTATCGGCTACGACAGGACGCGGATCGCCCCTCACTGCCACCATCACGCGCTAAACACTACAGGAGCATAACGTGTCAGACAGCACCAGCAATCTCGATCTGGTTATCCAATCACAAGCATCGAAAGAAATTACCATCAACGCCGGATTTGATGCCGCTAGTCCTGGAACCTTGTACGGCCGACAGCAATCCATGACCAGCGGTTTGACATTTGGTTATTACGGCGGGCGCTACAACAGCACCTTGATTGCCAATGGGACGTTCTTGCTCACGGCGAATACGACCAATTATATAGTCGCGCTCAGAACGAACGGCGTGGTGAGTCGCGCAACGACGACGACCAACTGGAATAACCAGACTCTTTATATTCGACTATACCTGGTGGTGACTGATGCATCGTCGATAGTCAGTTTTCAGGATCATCGTCAGGCGATCAACCCAGTGATTGGCGGTCTTGCGGGGCAGATACTGAGTGGGGCGGGCGTCAATTCAGCACCTATTTGGGCTTACGCAACGATGCCGCAGACGTCAAAAAACGCCGACTACACGCTCGTGGCAACCGACGCCAGTAACTTTATCCTGCATCCCGCTGCGGATATTACAGCGCGCACATTTACGATACCGGCAAATGCATCGGTCGCCTTTGCGATTGGTACTGAACTCACGCTGATCAATCAGAACGGTGCGGGTGTACTGACGATTGCCATCACGACCGATGTTATGCGCTTGGCTGGCGTTGGAACGACTGGCAGCCGAACGTTGGCCGCCAACGGTGTTGCCAAGGCGCTCAAAATTACGACGAATGAATGGATTATTAGCGGCACCGGACTGACCTAGCACCACCATTAAGACTCACAATAACCAATTAAGCCACCTTCGGGTGGCTTTTTACGTCAGGGACAGATATGCCAGAACTAACAAGCATTACCGCTGCAATGAGGGCGAAATAATGGAAGAGTCCACCACCATCGCAGCACCCGTCACAAAGGCTATTTCTGTTTTAGCTGCGGCTGGCATCTCAAGCTGGTCCGACGCGGCCAGCATCGCCGCGCTTGTTTATACGTTGCTTCTTATCGGCGAGTGGTCGTGGAAGAAGTTTTTACGGGGGTGGATCAAATCGCGGGGAGGAAGTGATGAAGCTACCTGATAATTTGCGCATACCCATAGCAGCGCTGTCGCTGTCAGCAGCCGCGTTTGTCGGCATTCTGACCAGAGAGGGATTTAGCGACAAAGCCATTATCCCTGTCCCTGGAGATGTGCCGACGGTGGGTTTTGGCTCGACCGGCGGCGTCAGGATGGGCGACACCACGACGCCGCTGAAAGCAGTTCAGCGCGCCCTGATCGAATCTACCAATGACCAGTCCGCTATCAAGCGGTGCGTAAAAGTACCTCTGCATCAATATGAATATGACGCTTACGTCAATCTTTCATACAACATCGGTTCGACCGCGTTTTGTAATTCAACCGCCGTGAGGCGATTAAACGCGAGTGACTACCTTGGCGCATGCGAGGCGATTCTGATGTTCAAAATGTTCAAGGGCTTCGACTGCTCAATACCGGGTAACAAATTATGTTACGGGCTTTGGAAAGACCGGGTACGCGTCCATGCGCAATGTGTGGGGGCGCTATGAACGCCAACGCATTGCTCGCAACGCTCAGCAGGTTGCCCGTCTGGTGCTATTGGTTGTTAGCTCTGATGGCGTTGTGTCTGGGCTGTGAGTTGCATGGACGGCATGCGGTGCAAGTGAAGTGGGACGCTGCTGCCGCCATTGAAAATTCCCTAGCAAAAGAAAAACTTGCCGTCGCGACCAACCGTGCCAACGCGGCAGAGTTATCAATGAAATCTAAAATCAAAGAGGTCAATGATGATCGTAATAAAAAAATCGCTGCTATTAACGACCGGCTTAGCGCTGCTTTGTACGAGCTGCGCGCACGACCTGCGCGTCGTGGAAACGCCGATTCCGAAGGTGCCGGAACGACCGGCCAGTGCGCGGGAGCCAGCGGTGCCGAACTTTCAAGGCCGGATGCAGGATTTCTTGAAGGGGAAGCTGCCAGAGCCGATCAATACGTCATCGAATTAAACGGGTGCCATAAAGAGTATGACGCGGTCGCTGATGGGGTAAATAATCTGAGATCGACGTCAGGTTCTAACTCTGACCCTGAGCAATAACATGCTTATGGCGGTGTGCAGACGTCTGCAATCGGTGGCTAACGCCGCCCAGCAATAAAACATAGAGCGCTAGATTAGCTGCGCTAACAACTAATCTAGCCTCAATCCACTGAACGGGCCAGTGAACCAAGCTAAGGCTCTACGACCTCGCGAGGCGTGCGCATCTTAGCATAACAAAAGGTTCCTCATGGCAATTCCTATCATTCCTTGGCTTGGCGGCAAACGTCGCCTTGCCGATATTCTCATTCCGCGCTTTCCTGCACATACCTGTTACGTTGAGGTTTTTGCAGGAGGTGCGGCCCTCTATTTTTTGCGCCCGCCCGCCGATGTCGAGGTCATTAATGACGTCAACGGCGAACTGATCAATCTCTATCGGGTCGTCAAAAATCACCTGGAAGAGTTCGTCCGTCAGTTTAAATATGCCTTATCGAGCAGGGACGTTTTTAAATGGCTGCAGGACACGCCGCCCGAAACGCTCACGGATATTCAGCGTGCTGCCCGATTCTTTTACCTGCAGCAGCACTGTTTCGGCGGGAAGGTCGACGGCCAGTCCTGGGGAACAGCAACCACGGCACCACCGCTCAATCTTTTGCGCATTGAAGAAAACCTTTCGGCTGCCCATTTGCGGTTATCAGGCACCTACATAGAAAACATTGACTGGGCGGCTTGTGTTACCAAGTATGACCGGCCACATACTTTTTTCTACATGGACCCGCCGTATTGGCAGACTGCAGGTTACGGGGTTAGTTTTGGCATCGAGCAGTACCAGCGCATGGCCGAATTGATGCGGGCGATGAAAGGTAAGGCAATTTTGAGTATCAATGACCATCCTGGTATTCGCACCATCTTTGCTGAATTTCAGATGGAGCAAGTCGGTATTGACTATACGGTCGGCGGAGGAGGGAAGGCTGCGGCTAGAACGGAACTAATTATTTATAGCTGGGATCGGGAGAGTGAGCCAGCTGGATTATTTTAGTTAGGTGGAAGTTGCAGTACCCAATGATTGATGATAAACCATCATTGGGTACTGCATCCTGATCGGCAACGGTAGATTCCATCGCAGAGCATAAATATGATTAGCATCAAGTTTTATTGGTGCTCAGTGTAAAATGTCCTGTAGGAAACTATCTTTTAAAGCACCGACCGTTAAACGCTTCATTTTATGGAAATTAATAATATGGGATCGGGATCAAATTCTGGAGACAGCGTCGACGATCAAGCATCGTTTAATCCCGCAAGGCTTCTCAATGCGTTGGTTGAAAAACTTCATTTAAAAAACGACGCCGCGCTATGTCGCAGAATGAGGGTCGCTCCGCCGTTGATTAGTAAAGTTCGCAATAGAATTTTGCCAATCAGCGCGGCATTGTTAGTTCGCATGCATGAAGAAAGTGGTCTGACAGTCGGTGAACTACGAGCGCTTATGGGAGATCATCGAAAAAATTTCGGAGTCAGCGATACGGATATTTTATAAAAAATGCAAAGCAGAAGTCGGGCTATTTCAGCGTAAGGTCGGCTTATAGAAGTCGTTTCTTTGTCGGACAAATTCATTCCTGAATGACGGATTTCGACCTTTTCAGTCGCCCACTTTTTCCAAACTAGACGTTCTTATACCTTACACGATTTGCCGTTGTATCGACAGGTGCGGCCACCCACTCTGGGCAGTATTTGGTCCGATGCTAGAGGGCTTAGGCCAATTGGTTAGAATTACTCCATGCCATACAGCCCCGGCTTCACTGGTGCGTGAACGCCGTACTTGGCCGCGATGGATTTGACAACGTCAACAAACCACTTTTTACTGTCCGGGTGCACGATAACAGACACTACCAACTCGTTGACATCGAAGAAGGGAAGGTCAACCCCCTGCGGCGTTTTCTTTGTCGGACTGGTCCGTGAATACGTATCCAAGCTAATTCTCACCTCTTCTTCAAAAGAAAAGTGCCGGCGCTTTCTAAAGAAACATTCCTCATACTGAAGATCCCCGGTCTCTTCATCCGCATTTCGGTAGATGACGTTTCTTAATAATAGGGAATATCCATTTATGCTTGAGGGGTCAAGGCTGCGCTTCATGTGTCCAATCGAACTTTGGACGGCGACAGCATTGTTTGCTTGCCCATAGATTTCCCACATAACCATATTCTCTTCGAGATTTTTGTGCCAACAGCTTATGAATGTATTCTTGACAAGGTAGTCTTGAAAATCGTCCGCGTCTTTGACGGGAGAGGGGTCACTATCAGAAAACCCTTTATACGCTTGGTGCACGCGCGTTCTCATATCGTCGGGAAATCGCCCCTCCTGACTGTCTCTAAAGGAATCAGCTCTTGCGAGCCACAATGCTTTCCGCTCGAGCATGGAGATAAATTTGGCCAGATGCATATACCGCCATACTTTCAGATCTTCATGTATCGTATTTTCAATTTTTAAGGTCGTTCCCATTTACTCGCCCAAAGTTAAGCTGCCCTTCACCTTTTCATTGTCCTCAACGGTATGAGGATGTTGACGTCGTCACAGGAATTTCTCTATACCCTTGATTATCGAGGAACCGCCGAACGCTGATTGCCGCGAGGTCTGCACGGGGGCCAGGTCCGACCATAACCTCATAAATTGGTAGACGCTCTTTTTCGATGGCAGATTCTCCGGAATTCCGAATATCTTCGATAGTAGTATATGGTGCCAGGAACCCATTAGTCTTGCGAAAACGAGTTTTTGCGGGGCTGAGATTTGCCGCCTCTAGCGTGTCTGGGTGCTCGGCGTAAAACAGCCTCACCTCGTGTTCATCGACAAAATCGGAATGCTTGCACAAAGTAATCAATTCGAAATAGATGCTGTTTATCCCTCCCTCCCAGCCCGTAATTGGAAGATGATCTATATGCGTAAGATCTCTTCGAATAATTTTAACTTTCCGTTTTGAATCTCTCCGATAGGCTTCGACATAAAAAAGGAAAAATGTTTTTATTAAGGATCGTTTTTTCGCTTCGTCGTAGAGGACGTTTCCTAGTGTGCAGTCGGGATAACCGAATCCCTTCATTAAATCCTTTGCTTTGAAACCTATAGAAATGCCAACATCCCCTCCGTAGCCTCGCCATTGACCAAGATTGTTGCGAGCATTAGAGAAGCATCCAATATTAATTCTTGGTCGCTGGTCGATAGGAGCACGAATGACGTCATTAAGAAGACTTCTAATTGGCTCAGAATCGATCTGAAGGCTTTCAAAAATTTCTTGAGATAGTTGCATTCCATGAATAATTTCGCTAGCGTCATTTAGGAAATCAGATTCAGTAAGCCACATATCCTCCGATTCGATGATACCTCGGAAGCCATCTAAAGATGTGTAGTGATAAATATTGGGATTAGAAAGTGGCGCTAGTCGCGATAGCTCACTTCGCAGTAATTGCCGGACAAGCCACCCATAGCTTTCTGAGTCGGAAATCCAGAAATATCTCGGCTCACCGTCTTCCGCAGGAAGGCAGTCTCGTGTGTACTTTTTGGGCCGAGGACTGAAGTTATTAATGAACTCATCTCCATTGTGCCCATTCGGACAGTTAGGCCAGGCGCACGGTTTATTTAAAGTTTCAACGTGGTGAATCTCACAGTAATTTTCTAATGCCAAGAGTAAATCCCCTCTAATCTCTGTTGCTGGCCGGCAACGGCCTACGAAGTTTCTAACTTATTTGACACACGTTGTCAGGTCAAGTCTGAGCGGCTACATATTAGGTTTGACTCCTATGAGTCGCCAAAAAGAACTGATCGACTACTTTCACTCTTAACTAGCTTAGAGCGTGGGATGCCCAACGTCTCTAGATGGTCGAACAGAGCCATTCGTTAATGACAGAATTCGATCCAACGCGGACGGTCATTGGCACGTAGATCACAGCGGCTCGAATGAAGGGGCTGTAAAATTGTATCGAAGATGCCGGCAGCACTATCTGCGGCCGACTATCTTCTTAGAAGAAGAATATTGTGAAGTTCATTCCCGCACTCATTCATGCGTATATGGATGCGTTCATATTCTCCGACAAGAAAAGGAAGAACAGGACGGCCTTCATATTGTGTCTTAGAATATTTAAAACCAAGAAATTCCAAAGAAATTGTCTTCGGACCAGCGCCAACATGAAACCATACTGCGCTGGTAACTATACTACGGTGTTTCCCATGATTATTAAGCGCTTCAAGATACTTGAACTCTCCTTCTTTGGCAATTGATTCAAAAAGCTTCCGGAGTGTTAATAGCGATTGATCTCCGGCGAGTTTTTCTGCGACGGTTCGATAATCAATATTTCTTTCATTCAAAGGGCATTCCCGATCCATGGCCAGTCCGTAATACAAAGCGTGGCTGAGTATGTCTGCGATCGAGTGAATGGACTGCACACAAGCTTGCACATGTGCACCGATCTCGTGAAGTCGATCACCATGTCTCTTCTTGCGGTCTTCGCACATAGGTGCGAGTATTTCGCCCATTGGCAGTTCCTTCACTTCACTACAATGTTGATTCCAACGGCGCGTCGCTTCGAGTATATGAAACGACGCAAATCCTGCTCTTTCTACCATCGATAGGAGGCTATCCCTTGCCAACAGCATTTGGTTTTTTCCATAAATGTCGAAAATAAGTTGTTTCGTAGCTCCCCGATCCCACACGCTATCCATATTCTTATTTTCTCCGATATATTGGCCATCTGATGGTGTCGCAAGCTCCGCTTTCGGCCGGTCAGAACCATTCGTAATTGATAGAATTAGGCCCGAAGCGGCCATCTGGATGAGACGGCTAGGGGATCTAGCTTCCAGCATGGCTGGTTAAAATAAAATTAATCTAAGCAATGAGTTTTCTGTCGTGAATTCCTTTGAGCCATATCAAATCAGAAAAGACCGGTTTCGACGCGAAGCTGCCATTAAAATCTTATCGGGCAGCGGGATATTGTACTAAGCGAACAGTCTCGTTCGTGTCAAACTCAATCTCTTCCTCCTCCCACAACTGGACGTGTGCGGTTTTATGATTTGGATGTTCATGTAAGTCTGCAAATTTCTGCGCTATATCTAATGAATTTAGGCTAATCGTGCCCTCCTTCCTGACCGCTATTACGCAACAAAATTGATTTGTGACTTCATTCAGAACTCGGTACTTAATAGCCATGTACTTCATTAAATTCTCCACAATTGTAGTTACGATGAGCTGTAAAGGCCGAAGGCTTCAACGACCGCTTCTGGACATGTTCCTTCAGTTACATAGCATTCGATCCGAGCTGTGACAATTATGAAAATACCGCGAACCGAAATTAATGTAAACCAACGAAAACCGACTTTTCGCACGCTTACCGAACGTGATGTCACCAATTCTTAAAATGTTTTGATGTACTGTTTATGTACAGCAAAATTCTTCAATTGCGGAAATGCGGAGTGCGTCGGTCGGACTATGATCTCAACCGCGATGAAGGGATATTTGGCTGCATAACTACATGCGATATTGCGGGCACGGTACAGATGGATGTGATTGCCTGGGGTGACGATGCGTTGCGCACAAATCTCGTCGCCACGTTGAACGCACCGGTCTTGGTAGCGATGAACGGAGACGTTATGCGATTTCGCGGGTATCAGCGCGAGAACAAAACAGCACCGACCTACCTACAAAATTGGGTTATAACGATCATCGGAATGCGCCCGCCAGCCGCAAAGTAATTAGCTATCGACTGGATCGATCATGTATGAAGCGCTGTGGCCTGCTTTATTCACATCAGTCGACACTTTGAACCATTCGAAATGTTCCGGCCCCAGCGCCAGCTGACGCGCTATTTCTTCGGCCTGTTCTGGTGACAGGCTGTTATCCATCCAGAGCGCCGCGTCGCTAGCTGTAAGTACCACCGGCCTGCGGTCGTGAACATCTACCATTCCGCCCTCGGCTGCAGCAGTCACGATGACGAAGCCAGAGCCGGCGAGTACTTCTTTATCTGGCCGGATGTCCGTCATCGCGGCCATGAAAACCGGCTGATCGGACTTCAGTTTGATATACCAAGGCTGCTTGTGTCCCTTTTCACCGGTCCACTCGTACCATCCGTCGGCCGGAACAATTGACCGACCGGATCGGAACATGCCGCGGAACATCGGCCCGGTCGCGGCCTTTTCAAGTCGGGAGTTGATCATCAAAGGAATTTTTCTATCGACGGCCCATTGTGGGCGATATCCCCAAGGTACCTCGTCGATATGATTTTTGCCGTCAAGCTGGTGCATCAATAGCGGGCGGCTTCCTGGTGGGATATTCCAGTTCGGTGACCAGTCGTACTTGCGATAGTCCGCATCGACCCAGCCCATTTCTTTTGCATAGGCAATCGCTGCTCTAGTTTGAGTGATTCGTCCGCACATCCTGATAGTATAAGGGAATGTTTTAAAATATTCGGCAGGCCGGGCAACCTTGCTGGAGTGCACTTTTTGCTCGTCATGAAATCCTAATACGATTCCTGAATAGAGATTCCGAGTTTTTGTGGTACTTTTTGTGGTATTTAACTGTAAGCCATTGATTTTTAATTGTTTATTGCTCCCACCTTCTCCTCCAAGACAGCGTTTATAATGTTCGTAGAAGTTCAATAACCGGCCTCCGCCATAGTGCAGACGTCGGTTTTTTGTGGCCTGTCGTCCAGCGTTGTCCATTTACATTCACGGTTTTTGCATCCATATTTGGGCACATGGATGCACTTTAAAACTGACTTGGATGAAAAAATGCCCAAACTCGCCACCCCCCTCACGGATATTCAAGTCAAAAGCGCCAAACCAAAGGACAAGGCCTACACTTTAGCAGACGGGGGCATGTATTTGGAAGTCTCGCCGGTGGGCTCCAAGATATGGCGGATGGCTTACCGTCAGCCGAATGGCAAAAATACCAGGCTGACTTTCGGCGCATCATCGCCTCGATATGTTTGTTGCCGTCCCATTCATCGCCAGACGCCGTCTCGATGGCGTTCATGACGTCCATCACTATCTGGTCCACTCGCGCAGCGTGTCACAAGAAAATGTTCCTAATATTCACTGTCATCCAGGCGAGTAAGCCATAGGAACAGATTGCACGGAATTAACGTTCTAACGGGCGGAAATCCGGGCTTTATAAAATTTACGCTGATGCTTTATACTAAATGTATGCCGGAAAAAAAGGAACCGTGCTTAGAAGCACGCAACGTACAAGGTTCACAAAAATCGCAATGCGGTTTTTAATGTGCGTTTATTTTGTTAAGCCTTCGCGGCTTGGCAATGATGGGAAAGCTTCGGCTTGCCGGTAGCGCCTCGTAAATCGGTTTTCCGACCTGCCATTTCCCGCCGAGCCCGCTTGGAATCGGGGCGCGGCCTAATCGTACAAGGAATCAATTGATGTTTAATGTTCTTACTTCAACTACCGCTCACTATACGAGCCAAAATCCGTCGTTATTTATCTACGGTGCGCCGATAGTCTTCGACGATGTCGTTGGGAGGGCGCTCTCATGAGCGAGCCAATCCTGCCGATGCCAGAACAAGAGGCATTTCATAAGGCGTTTTCGTGGCTGCCTGTAGATCATCAAACTGATAAACACACGCAGTTTCGTGCACTGGCGGTAGATGTCTGTCGTGGTATTCAAACATGCCTAGA
The DNA here is from genome assembly GCF_054343755.1 of Glaciimonas sp. GNP009. Classification (NCBI taxonomy): domain Bacteria; kingdom Pseudomonadati; phylum Pseudomonadota; class Betaproteobacteria; order Burkholderiales; family Oxalobacteraceae; genus Glaciimonas; species Glaciimonas sp. GNP009. The sequence goes on along the minus strand of NZ_JBTGUV010000004.1, from coordinate 5,259,998 downwards.
GGTTACTCACTTCAGGACCCTGAACAGAAGCAGCGATGCGATGCCAACGTTGAGTACTATTCACACTGAGCGCCTGATGCGCCTGGCGTCGTCATCATCTCAGATGCTTGCGGAAATTGCAGCGAGACACTTTGATGATCTAAACGATAAAAGCGGCAAGGCGTCTAATAAAATTTAACCTCAATCAAATGGATTGGGGGCGTTTCTATTTTTTGAGAGTTGCTCAGAGAATTGTTATTTGCCGAGATGCTAACCGGAATTGCTACAGTTCATATCGTCAGTGTGTGAATCGACCATTCAGATAAATTTACATACTGACCGTTACAACTCCCTCCGGCACGTCGTTCACCAACTTATCGACAAACCAGCCTTGCGCCTTGTCAAATCCTAACTCTTTAGCAAATATGAAATGTGCCACGGTCTCGACGCATTCGACAATCACGCGAATGCCACGGGATTGCCATTGCTGAATGAGTATCTTCAGCATCGTTGCTGCGTCATCTCGCGTCATAGCCGTCTTGAAAAAAATACCGTCAATTTTGATGTGCGTGCAATGATGAATGGCGTAAAGACGTTTGAATCCATCTTGTCCATTACCGAAATCGTCAATGGCAAATTTTAACCCGAGTAATGACAGGCTATTGATCTTGGCCGTGATCAGGTCAAATGTCTTTGGGTCTGAATAGGATTCGCTGACTTCAAATACCACGTTATTTTTTTGTGCAGCGAGAGTGAACAGTTCGCTAGGTAACGCAAGTAGTGATTCATTGGCGATATTGACGAACAAAATGGCTTCTGCCAGCCGCGTAGAACCCAGGTGCTTCAATACACTGCGATCAATGTCTAACCATTGCGCCGGGATTGGCCCGCGGTAAAGCAACTCACATTCTATCGTCGCGCTGCGTTGAAATTGGATGATCGGTTGCAACTCAAACTTCAAACTCACCTTAGGGTCGAAGTCTGAATCGAGTTGCAAAAATCGATTAGGACTATTTGGTTTAGTTGAAATAGACAAAACGGTTCATCTTAAAAGTATTAGTGGAGCACACATACGAAATGATCGTATCGGCTGGAATCTGTGCAAATTACATCAAAAAAGCTATCAGTACCTAGAAAGTTTAACGAGACGTGCGTTCATCCTGTCAATTATGACTGGATATTAGCTACTTAGTAGCGCGAAGTCGTGTTCTGGTAAAAAAGTGGCGCATATTACTTTTTTCCAGCGCGCATTTTTCCAGGACATCTGTCATATTTGTTTTTAAATAGGGAGTTGTCCTATTGTTTGATAGGAGGTCGGGCCTGAATATTGGTCAGCCCCGGGTTTCTGCTAACCGGATATTTTTTCCAAATGACGACTGCTTGGGCTTACTTTATGCCGCCTTAAACTAAGTTGCATCAGACTGTTAAATACTTTGGTAGATTGTAAGCTTTCGCGTTATTTGGGTTCCGTGGCACTTATGATTGACTTGCCCGAATCTATCTAAGCGTCTGGATTTTTTTAAAACAATAAAAGTCCACATAAAATGACGCCGTATAATAACGAAAAATAGATCAGTGCCTGGGATCAGTTTATGGGTGCAGGGAGTAACTTTAACTGGAAAAGTATGAATGAAACTGCGTGTGAATTTAATGAGCATCTTAATGAATCAATATTCACCCTGCAACGGATAGCCGTTCTCATTCCTTGCTATAACGAAGAAGTTGCAGTGGCATCAGTTGTACAGGATTTTAGGCTCGCTCTTCCGACTGCAGAAATTTTCGTCTTCGATAATAACTCGACAGACCGGACTATGGACGTTGCTAAGCTCTCTGGAGCGACAGTGCGCTCAGTTCCGCTGCAAGGAAAGGGAAACGTGGTCCGACGGATGTTTGCAGATGTAGATGCAGATGTCTATGTTATGGTCGATGGCGATAATACCTATGATGCAACGGTGGCACCGCGGCTGATTAATAAGCTATTAACCGAAGGCCTGGATATGGTGGTTGGTGTCCGGGTTACAAAGGAGCAAAAAGCCTATCGGTTTGGGCATCGCCTTGGTAATGCGGTATTGACTCGTTTTGTTGCCTTCCTTTTTGGAAGAACTTTTACCGATATGTTATCGGGTTATCGCGTTTTTTCACGTCGGTATGTCAAGTCATTTCCCGCGCAATCCCGGGGTTTTGAGACCGAAACTGAGCTTGCGATCCATGCATTACAGCTAAGGATGCCTGTCGCAGAGTTGAATACGACCTATGGATCAAGGGTACAGGGATCTTCAAGTAAGTTAAATACTTATCGTGATGGCTTTCGGATACTCGTCACGATCGTTAGATTATTTAAATCCGAAAAGCCGTTGACGTTTTTTTCTTTTGGTTTTTTCTTTTGCTCCTTAATTGCCATTCTTTTGGCGCTGCCTTTGTTTGAGACTTATTACGAGACTGGTCTCGTGCCCCGTTATCCTACTGCCGTTTTATGTTCTGCATTAATGTTGTTTGGCGTCATTTTACTGACCTGTGGGATTGTGCTTAATACCGTTACGAAGGGTCGAACTGAAGCAAAACGATTTGCTTATCTAGTCCATCCTGCGCCTGCCACAAAGAATCCTAACTAATGGACAGTTGTCGACAATTTATTCGTTTTGCTATGGTCGGGGCGCTCGGGTTTGGGGTCGACGTTGGTATTTTATATTTGACGCTTCATATCGGTTTTGGATATTTTTTTGGTCGCGTAATATCATTTCTTTGTGCTGTGTGGGTTACTTGGATGGTCAACCGTCGTTTTACATTTTCTACGAGGCCGAATAGTGCGGTTTTGAATGAAGCAATCCGTTATCTCGCTGCGATGTCTTTAGGTGGTCTGATTAACTATGCGGCATATAGTCTTGTGATAGTCCAGGGCCAAAACATTCCTTTTCTTCCCTTTTTTGCTGTCGCCGTTGGTTCGCTTGCAGGAATGGTGATTAACTATTTCAGTGCAAGGTTGTGGGTATTTAAACTTTCGGAAAAATGTAAGAAATGAATATTTTGCAGTGCGCGTTAAATCGAACGAGCTTTAATCATTGCGACCTGAACAAGCCTAAGACATTATTGATTGCTTGTCTTCTTGCACCATTATTTTTTGGTCTGGTTTCTTTATGGCTTGGAACTGACCTTAACTGGGACTTGCAAAACTATCATGTCTATAACGCGTTTGCGCTATTAAACGGCAAGTTACATACGGATTTGGGTCCGGCTGGAATGCAAACGTACTTTAATCCGATTTTGGATGTGCCGTATTATTGGTTGTCTTTGCATCTACCTGCGCCGCTTGTTGGTTTCATGATGGGCGCAGTACATGGCATCAATTTTATTCTTCTGGCAGGTATATGCCGCAAGACTTTGCCCGACCTTCCGTCAGAAGATCGTTTTCGCATACCACTTTTACTGGCAATAGTTGGTTGTCTCACAGCGAATTTCCTCTCAAGTATAGGAAATACAATGGGGGATGCCTCGACTTCCATTTTTATCCTTGGCTCTTTACTCATCGTTTTGTATGGGTGGGAAAAATTTTCTGAAAATGGTGTGCGGCCGATTCTTATCGTAATACTTGCTGGTTCGGTAGCTGGTCTTGGAACAGGTTTAAAGTTGACCAATGTTGTATTTGCAATGGCTCTGTGTCTCAGCTTTTGCGCGGTGCAGGTTAATTGGATAACGCGATTTCGTCTGGCATTCTTTTTCGGTGTTGGCGTGTTAATTGGTATAGCAGCCACTTCGGGATATTGGTTTTTTGAGATGTGGCGCACCTTCGGCAATCCTTTTTTCCCCCAATTCAGTACATATTTCCCAAATCCGTTGACGCGATCGGTGAGTGTTGCCGATGTGATTTGGCGACCAAAAAATCATTTTGAAACGCTATTTTGGCCATTCTTATTTTCATTGAATCCTAAAAGAGTTGGGCAGCTTCCGCTCCATCAAATTATCTGGCCTGTGGTGTACGTTCTTTTCTGGTGCTGGCTTGCTGCAATATTCTTGAAAAGGAAGACGCGCACTACGATAAGTAGCATGTTGCCGGAGGCGAAATATATCGTTGCAGTGGTTGCCATTGGATATCTCATCTGGATGGAATTATTTAGTATTCAGCGTTATCTGATACCGATTGAGATGTGCGCGCCGTTAGTCGTATTCATTTTACTCATGCAGCTAAAAAGCTATCAAAAAGCCCGTAAAATCGCGATGACTATTTTTGCGGTAACAACGGCTGTAGTGCTTCTAGGGGGGCTGACCACTTGGGGGCATGCGTCATGGGCGAAAAAAATGTTCCGTATCGATTTGCCGCCGATAGCTGCTCCGGAGAAAACTACCGTCATTTTGGCGAATGGTGACCCGGCTTATGGATGGCTGGCCGCGCAGTTTCCACCCAATATTGCTTTTACGCAGATAGAAGGTAATTTTCCTGGAGCAATGCCGGCTTATGTTAACCGTATTCATGAGATTGTAAATAAACGCGGTGGTCCTATTTTCGCCATTGTCCAAGGCGAAAAACAATCCAGTCGGATAGCGCAGATCACCAAAATCCGTGAAATCGCGTCTGGCTTAGGAGTTACATCAACCAAAAGTGGTTGCGAGGGATTACGCTGGATAATCACGCGTCTAAAGCTTCATGCTAGCGTCAGCATGTTGGATGCTCCCGTTGACAATGCACAATGCGCGATCCAGGTACTAGCTTCCGATATTGTGGATGTTGAAGGCAAGAATAAGGTGTTCATTGCCAGCGTAGAAAAAGGGCTAACCCAAAATGGCTTCTTTATCAATGCATCCTTGTGCAAGCCATATCGGGCATACATTGGCGATGCCGAATATCCTTATCAGTGGTGTCCGTTAAGCCAGTCCTGATAGTTACTGGCATAATTGTTAAAAATATAATTTGTTAAGCGGTATTTGCTTCAATAAGACGAGCATCGACTACAATCTTGGCTGATGCTAGTGTGTGAAACGATTTGTAAATGACCAATTGATCTATTTGCCTCTTTAAAAGCTTGATTGGGATGCGTTTTCCCAAAGTGAACTTCACAAGTTGTCGTTTTGAGTTACTCTAATGCAATGCTTAATATCTCCTATGGATTCAAAAATGCACAATGAACAACCCATCACCCATGCAGTCATTTTATTGCACGGATTATGCGGTTCGTCGCTTGAAATGGGGTCTATACCTAAGGCATTACGAAAAAGTGGCTGCGCAGTCATTGAGTTGTTGATACCTAATTATTCCGCAGGACACGTTGATTCAACAATGACCCCGCACTGGGAAGATTGGTGTGCAGTGGTGGATAGCGAGATTTCTCGTTTGAAAATGAATTTTAAAACAGTGTCTATCTGCGGCTTGAGTATGGGGGCAACATTGGCTTTGGCAGTTGCGTCTCGCAGCAGTGAGGCGATTGCTATAGTAGCGTTGTCTCCTGTTTTGCGATATGACGGATGGTCAATACCCTGGTATCAACATTTAATGCAGATACCTTTCTTTTTGGGCTATAAAAATTGGTCTCATAAAGAGGGCGAGCCATTTGGAATAAAGAACTTTGATATGCGCAGAAGAGTTGCTAATGCTCTCAAAAAAGATGGGGTCGCTGCAGTGGGAGCGGCTGCAATTCCGGCGCGACAACTTCGTGGGGCGCATCAAATGATGGCATATGTGCGTTCTTCGCTCAAACAAGTTAAAACGAATATTTTAGTTATTCATGCAATCGATGATGAAACCGCATCACCTAAAAATCCCGAGTTAATTTTGGAGCATGTCAGTTCCGAGATGCGAAAAGTCATTTGGTTAGGCGATTGTTATCATATTATTACTGTCGATAACGAGCGAGAAATTGTGACGAATGAAACAGTTCAGTTCATACAAAAAAATATAGAAATGCACTTAAAAGATATTTCTTATAGGGAATTGCAGCATAAATCACCGTTAAAAGATCGTCGTGGATAAAGGCTGAGATCGTTGGCCGATTTCTCGCTATTACTGACCTGTTATTCTTTATCTGAAAACTGCAATGAAATTAAAAAATAGTAGAACCTGGAAGCAAAGTGGTCTTAATTCGATAGGAATCTGTTTATTAGGATTCGCTTTAACATTTTGTTTGCGATATGTGCTGAATTCAATATTGGATGAATCAATGTCTATGTTGTTTTTTGCCATAAACTGTATTGTTATGGCATGTTTTTTTGGGTTCTGGCATTCAACAGGTCTTCTTATAATTAGTTTTCCGACAGCATTTTTCTTCTTTAGAAAACCCTATTATTCGTTTGAGGCGATAGCTGTAAAAGATTTGTATATAATTATTATTTATGCAACTATTATTTTGCTTTCTTCTTGGATCATCGAATGGTTGCAGCGTGAGCGATATGCTGCGGTTTTATTGCAACGAGTATCGGAAACACGGTATCAATTATTAATAGAGTCAGACCAGGCACGACGCATTGAGTATGCAAGAAATGCCGCTGAGTAGTAAAAATTAATATAATACTAACTATCGGTGCTAGATGTGTGACCAGACCGGTCGGTTAGTTTAAAACGATGCCCTGAACGCGGATTTTTCAACTGCAGAGTTATTTGAGGGAAATATACAACGTCGTTAAGTTGTGATCTGCTTACTCCTTTTGATGTCTTGTGATCGCCAAGTCAGACTCAAAATCAGGCGTATTCAGCGTTAAATCAGCAATATCGCAAGTTCAGTATTTTGCGGAAGTGATTGATTAGCGTCAACGCGTTGCTTAATAACGTGTCTTTGAAGCAGCATTTTAAAGAGCGGACAACTTTCACCGACACCCATTCCGCGTACGCCGTTAAAATAGCGGACTATCAAATAAATTTAACCTTAGTATGGATATTAATCTCTGGACAACGTATTTATTTGCGTCGGTTCTTATCGCCGTTTCACCTGGTTCGGGTGCGATTCTATCAATGAGTCATGGAGTACGGTTTGGAGTAAGGCGCACTGGCGCAACGATTCTTGGCCTTGAGTGCGGTTTAGTGGTAATCCTGCTGATTGCTGGTGCCGGTGTGGGCTCGTTGCTTGTCGCATCTGAGGTGGCATTCAATATTGTAAAATTTCTAGGTGCTGGCTATCTTGTGTATCTAGGCTTTTCGCAGTGGCGCAGTGCGGTACCAAATGCTGAATCGACTGGATTTATGTCGCCGAAGAAAGGCCTGCCTGAGGTGTTTACATGGCGACGTCGTTACGCAGCGGGACTTTTTACCAACATGACAAATCCTAAGGGCATCGTTTTTATGGTCGCTGTTTTGCCGCAATTTGTTATACAGAATCGACCTTTGGGATTGCAGCTGCTGGTGATGGCGCTCACCACGGTGACAGTCGATGTAGTTGTTATGCACGGTTATGCATTAGCCGGAAGGTCAATGCAAAATCTGTTTCGAAACGCGCGAGCGTTCAAGATTCAAAACAGGATTTTTGGTGGTCTGTTGATGGCAATTGGAACGGGCTTGCTTTTTGTAAAGCGGGGAAACGATAGTTTATGAAAATTTCCCGATCTTGGAAAACAGAGTGATGACACGATAACCAAAACAATTCTTGATGGGTGGACGTGAAGAGCAACTGATATTTTTGGCTGTTTTCAAAAGAGCATAAAAAGAGTCGGATAGCTAGAATTGGCGATCACATCAGTGCCACGCAACATTTTATTTCAGCATTGATAATTAAACTTAATGAAAATTTTATACTTAGACTTTAACGGTGTTTTGCACGATGGCATGGTGATGCGTAATCGCAAGCGTGGCATGTACATTACGAATCCAGAACGTTCTTTTTTTGAGTGGATGCCAATTTTGGAAGAATTGCTTGCACCGCACCCGGATGTAAAAATTGTGTTGTCCACAAGTTGGGTGCGGGCACTAGGATTCGATGCTACTCGCCAGGAATTGAGCGAAGAGTTGCGTGCACGAGTTCTTGGCTCGACATTCCATCACCCGAAATTGCTGCAAAGTGAATTTGATATTATGCCGCGCGGGATGCAAATTTGGAATGATGTCGAGCAACGCAAACCAGATAGTTGGTTCGCCATTGACGACGATGCATTCGGCTGGCCCGGATGGTGTCTGGATCGATTGGTTGAAACGAAAAGTCATCTCGGGTTGAGTGATCCGGTCGCGCAAGAGGCAGTCCGTCATATTCTCGCTGCTTTGTAAAAAGACTTGATGTATTCGGTATCGGCGGAAGGATGAAGCGAGCATAGCTAAAATAGCCGTCTAAATACCTTGTTCTAACCATTTGCGGAAAAATTCCTTTTCTGGAATTCAGAAAATTCCGATAGCTGATTAGCCAGTGCACCAATCGCATTTATTGGTGACAACAACCTCTGCTTTTATCGGTAATTCATTTTTTAAATTAGCGCAGTCTGAACACGCTGCCGCATCCATGATTATGTCATTGAGTATTCAAAATATGTCATCGCTTGATGCGATGACATATCGTTTAGCTGCCAAAAGATTAGAAATCTAATAAATTGACATAGATTTCACTTTCCAGCGATCTTCGGCCGTAACTCTGAGATGTCGTGCTCAGTTTGCTGTGTACGAGCGGCAGGATCAGCGAACATCGTACTGCGTAATCGGGTTGCATAAATTTGCGCATCAAGCGTCGACGTATAAGCGGCAATGCTTTTCATTTTCCCCTCTAGTCTTGCTATGCGGGTATTGAGCAAGTTTACTTGCGCCTGAACGTGCTCAAGGTCGTTTTCTGCTGATAATAATTGCAGCCTGGCCGCCACTAGTTCATCAGTGACGATAGAGAGATGTGTGGGAGTAAACAAACGTTTCAGTATGTTCATGATTTCTCCTTTACGTGTACAAAGACAATTAAAGAATCAGTACTTCATTTCGGGTAATGAGTTTCAGGTATTACTTCAAAATATTCATGACGTAACATTTGAAGGTGCCTAAATTTTGTCTCTGTTTTAGTCTCTTTTTCTCCGTTCCTTGTCACTATTTTAGGTTGCTTATGATGTCGACATTTATATGGTAACAGCGAGATTAAGCTACGTGAAAGTGAATCTCTTTTGCAAATAAACTTGATGCTTTTTTACGACATTATGATGACTAATTGGCCTTATCCGATAGCTCTGCAATACTTTAATTGCAAAACAGAAATTGTCTGATTGTGAAGTCAATAAAAGGAAGAGGCAGAGGGATTTTTTGCTTTCCTCATTAACAGTTATCTAATAAGAATGGACATCAAACCTGTATAAAGATTCAATTTTTGTATCATGACTCGCCTTGATGAAATTCATATCGGGGCGACCGTACACCAAATACAATCTTTCCCTAACCACTGTAATAAGTGTAAAAGCAAACTTGGTGCAGCGCTAAAAATGAGTACGCTGATACAAAGCATCAGCAACAAGACGATTGCCGCTTGACAGCCATCAGCGAAGGGGAGAGCGGCTATCGTTCGCCTCATCACTGATTCGATCCGATCACGCTTTGTCGGGGATGCCATTGCACAACTCCATCATGAACAAACAAGTACCTATTTTTTATTTCAAATGAATGTCACGCGTCGAAACAATGATGCCGAAAGACAATTCTTCCTGTCCGTATTTTTTGCTATGAACGTGAATTACAAACACCTCGCTCACCGTGCGATCTGATTCCGTCGGTCTGAACTGAAAATAGCGAACTGCTCATTTTTATGTTTCACTACATAGCGTATTACAAATTATAAAATAGGCAATCAATGGCTCGGTATTAGTATCAATAGTAGCGCGTTGGTTATTGGTCACTCGTCAATACAAAAAATCCCTAATGCAGTTATCAACGCCACTAAAGCAGTTATCAACGCCACTAAATCATCTGGAGAAAAAATGGAAACCACTGCGATTATTTCTGGAAGCGGAGGTCAGATTGTGGTGAGTTGTCTGGTGACACATGGCGTGGATCATGTTTTTTGCGTACCCGGCGAGAGTTATCTGAACGTACTCGATGCACTTTATGATGTCAGAGAGAAGGTTGCCTTGCGTGTATGTCGCCATGAAAGTGGCGCTGCGAATATGGCCGAGGCGTACGGCAAGCTAACTGGAAAGCCTGGAATTGTGATGGTTACACGTGGTCCGGGTGCGATGAATGCGGCGATTGGGTTGCATACGGCACATCAGGACTCGACTCCGTTAATTATGTTCATCGGACAAGTTGCTCGTGACTGTATGGATCGTGAGGCATTTCAGGAGCTTGACTACCGACGCGTGTTTGGACATATGGCGAAATGGGTTGCCCAAATCGACGACGCTAAACGCATCCCTGAATATATTAGCAGGGCATTTCATACCGCTGTGAGCGGAAGGCCTGGCCCGGTGGTATTAGCGTTGCCGGAAGACATGCTGACCGATATAGCGGAGGCTTTTTCCGCGCCTCCATACAAGCGCGTGGCTTGCGCACCGACGCCCACATCATTACAGCAATTAGCTGTTTTGCTTGGTGCTGCAAAAAAGCCGATTGCGATACTCGGCGGCAGTGGCTGGACCCCGCAAGCATGTGAGGATATACGTCAATTTGGAGAGGCTTGGCAATTGCCAATGGCGTGTGCGTTTCGATTTCAGGACCTGTTTAATAATACCCATCCTTTGTATGCTGGCGATGTTGGCATCGGTATCAATCCTGCATTGGCACAGCGTATTAAGGACGCGGATGTGGTTTTGGCAATTGGCCCGCGGCTGGGTGAGATGACGACCAGCGGATACAGCTTATTCGCTATTCCTACACCGCAACAGCGCCTGATCCATATCCACGCCGGTGCGGAGGAATTAGGGTCCGTCTATGCCGCTGAACTATTGATTAACGCCAGCATGCCGGAATGTGCCGCTGCGCTTGCGGAATTGGTCCCGCAGACCGGGATTGCGTGGTCTGGTAAAGGGGAGGCCGCACACACGCAATATCTTGCATGGAGCACGCCACCTCAAGTGGAGGGGCCAGTTCAGATGGGGGAGATCATGCAGACACTTCGCGAGCGACTTCCTGCTGACGCGATTGTTTGTAACGGCGCTGGCAACTACGCCACCTGGGTTCACCGCTTTTATCGCTATCGGCATTTTAAGTCCCAACTAGCGCCGACGAGTGGCGCTATGGGTTATGGCGTGCCGGCTGCAATTGCCGCGAAGTCCCTGTATCCAGAGCGGATGGTGGTGGCTTTCGCAGGTGATGGCTGTTTTATGATGAGCAGTCAGGAACTGGCGACGGCAATGCAATATGCGTTGCCAGTGATTTTTATCATTGTTAATAACGGGATTTACGGCACCATACGGATGCATCAAGAACGTGAATATCCGTCTCGCGTGCATGGCACCACGTTGACCAATCCCGACTTTGCTGCTTACGCCCGTTCGTTTGGCGCTTCTGGCGCGGTAGTTGTTAAGACGGAAGATTTTGCATTAGCGTTTGAGCAGGCGTGCGCTTCCGGGCTTCCGGCCGTGATTGAAATTCGGTTGTCACCTGAAGTGATCACACCAACCAACAGTTTATCCAGCATCAGAGAACAGGCGCTGCGCAAGCAGAAAGCACTCAAAAAGGATGGCTGACGACGAGGTTGCTTGCCGTCGTTAGCCATCCGCCCGGAATGATTGCAATTCATACGTCAAACTGGATTCCTTGCGCTAGCGGTAACGCATTGGAATAATTAATGGTATTGGTGGCCCGACGCATATACGCTCGCCACGAGTCGGAGCCGGATTCTCGTCCGCCGCCGGTATCCTTTTCGCCGCCAAACGCGCCACCGATTTCAGCGCCAGATGGACCAATGTTGACATTCGCGATACCGCAATCGCTGCCAACGGTAGAGACGAACAGTTCTGCTTCACGCATGTTTAGCGTGAATATCGACGACGAAAGCCCTTGCGGGACACCATTTTGCAGGGCGATGGCGTCGGCGAAATCGTCGTAGCGCATGACGTATAAAATCGGTGCAAATGTTTCAAGGCAGACGATGTCCGTTTGTTCTGGCATTTCAACCAGCGCTGGACGGACGTAAAAGCCATCTGCACAGCCGCTTACCGCAACCCTTTCACCGCCGACCACCAGACCACCCTGGGCACGCGCGGCCACCAATGTCTGTTGCATTGCGTCAAAAGAACGTACGTCTATCAGCGGGCCGACCAAAGTTTCGCTTTCTAACGGATTGCCAACTTTGATGTTGTTGTAAGCATTGCGTATTTGCGGCATCAATTGGTCATATATGTCTTTATGCACAATCAGTCGGCGTAGCGTTGTGCAGCGTTGCCCTGCGGTTCCTACGGCTGAGAATAAGACGCCGCGCACAACCAATGACAAGTCAGCGCTGGGCGCTACGATAGCGGCGTTATTGCCGCCAAGCTCAAGAATACTGCGACCAAACCTTTCGGCGACACGGGGACCTATTTTGCGTCCCATCCGGGTTGATCCGGTCGCTGAAATTAACGGAACGCGCGCATCTTTGACCAGCGCATCGCCGACCGTCCGATTACCCTGAAGCACTTCCAACAATCCATCCGGCGCATCTCCAAATGCACGGCTGGCCCGATTAAACAAGGCAGCGCAGGCGAGGCCCGTCAAAGGTGCTTTTTCTGACGGTTTCCAGACCACGCTGTTACCGCATACAAAGGCCAATGCTGCATTCCAGGCCCATACCGCAGCAGGGAAGTTAAAGGCGGAAATGACGCCGCACACACCCAGAGGATGCCAGCTCTCCATCATGCGATGACCGGGGCGCTCGGATGCAATGGTCAGCCCATATAGTTGGCGCGACAAGCCCACTGCAAAGTCGCAAATATCGATCATTTCCTGCACTTCACCCAGGCCTTCCTGAAGGATTTTCCCCGTCTCCATGGTAATGAGTGCGCCCAGATCGTGTTTATGTTCTCGCAAAATGTTGCCTAACAAGCGAACCAACTCCCCGCGACGTGGCGCAGGAACTGACCTCCATGTCAGAAATGCCTGGTGTGCACGATCTATCGTTTCGGTTGTCTGTACAGGACTGTGGGTCTTGATGATTGCCAGCAACGCGCCATCAATTGGGCTACGCACTTCAAGATCGCCATTTTCCAATGCCGTCTGTGGCACACCGAGTCGCTCCATTAATCCATGAATGTTCATGAAATGCATCCTTTTTAGGTGATTACACACAAAGTCTACGTTGAATTGCGTTACTTAAAATGATAATTTTGACGGGACATATTGCGAATGATGCGCGGTTTCGGGTGTTTTTTTACTTCATTGATGTAGTGCTAAGCGTACTTTTTCCCATGAGGAAACGTCGTTGTAAGGGAGCGCATTTTTTATGAAATCTGTTTTTTTAATATCTATTTTATGCATCACGGCGTTTTTTTTAAGCGTTAGTATTGATCGCGGGACGACGTGCGGTAGTAATTGACTTGATCGGCAATAGCGACTAAAACGCGCGATTGTTTTTTTGTAATGGCTTGTTCTGTGGTTATTCAGGACTGCGCCTCCTACAATTTTGTTTTTTCGAATATTATGAAATTAAATTTAATTTTTTGAATGCAAAGTAGTCTTCTATTGATTTTTTTAGCTTGTTTAACTGAGAAATTGATTGCAAAAGCATTCTTGAAAACTCTACAATTTTGTACAGGGAAAATGACTGTATGCGCACAATCGCCGGGATTGTAGTTGGCGCGTAATACCAACTTGTTAAAGGGAGACGCACAATGAGTACGACGAAATATACGGAAGAGCACGAGTGGCTAAAAATCGACGACAACGGTTTGGTGACGGTCGGCATTACTGATTTTGCGCAAGATCATTTGGGTGATCTGGTCTACGTCCAGTTACCGGAAGTCGGCAAGCAAATAGACAAAGGCGCAGAAGCTGCCGTGATTGAATCAGTCAAAACCGCGAGCGAAATCATGATGCCAATGGCGGGCGTAATCACTGAAATCAACGCATTGTTGGCCGACGAACCCGGCAAGGTGAATGAAGACCCATTGGGTGATGGATGGTTTTTCAGGTTTCAGGCAAATGATGATGTTGCCGGTATAACTGGACTGATGGATGAGGATGGTTATAAAGCATTTGTAGCAGGATTGGGTTGAGTATCGTCACGCAAGTTGTATCGGTTGGGACGATGCAAGCGCATGTATGGAACAGTAACTATTGCGAGAGAATACAATGACTCAGATACGGCCGACGTTTGAAGATTTATTGCAGCATACGGATTTTGTTGGTCGGCACATCGGCCCCGATGAGACTGACCAACAACGGATGTTGGCGACGCTGGGTTACACGTCGATCGACGCGTTGATAAAGAATGTCGTGCCAGCGGCTATTTTGTCTGACGCGCCATTAAATCTGCGCAGTGCGCTCAATGAAGTCGAGACGTTAGAGGCGCTACGCAGTATTGCAGTTAAAAATCATGTATTTAAAACCTATATTGGGATGGGCTATTACAACTGCCATACGCCTACGGTTATTCTACGCAATTTACTTGAAAATCCGGGTTGGTACACGGCTTACACGCCGTATCAACCAGAGATATCGCAAGGCCGTTTGGAGGCGTTACTAAACTTTCAAACGATGGTATCCGATTTGACTGGGCTAGAGATTGCCAATGCGTCATTACTTGATGAGGCCACGGCAGCGGCGGAGGCCATGACCTTTTGCCAGCGCGTATCGAAAAGCAAAAGCAATACGTTTTTTGTATCCCAGGACTGCTTCCCGCAAACCATCGATGTAATCAGAACCCGCGCCGCGCCGCTAGATATTGATGTCGTGATAGGTGATCATCTGACGGCGTTAAATGATCTCGATTGTTTCGGCCTGCTATTGCAATATCCAAGCCTCAGCGGTGAGATACACGACTACGCAAAAACTGTTGACATCGCGCACAGTAAGGACGCGTTAGTGATCGTTGCCGCCGATTTGCTGGCGTTAACTTTATTGACGCCGCCCGGTGAATTTGGTGCCGATGTAGCCATTGGCTCGTCCCAGCGCTTCGGCGTGCCGTTAGGTTATGGCGGCCCACATGCAGCGTACTTCGCAACTAAGGACACACACAAACGCATGATGCCGGGGCGCGTTGTCGGTGTTTCCATCGATAGCCGTGGCGACCAAGCGTATCGTCTGGCGATGCAAACGCGGGAGCAGCACATCCGGCGTGAAAAAGCGACCAGCAATATTTGTACTGCGCAGGTGTTGTTAGCGAATATTGCCAGCATGTACGCGGTCTATCACGGGCCGCACGGATTGAAGACCATCGCGCAACGGGTCCATCGTCTTGCAGCGACCTGTGCGGCGGGATTAAATCAGCTGGATTATGCGGTGGTGACGCCTCATTTTTTCGACACACTCACCGTGCGCACTATCGGACATACCCAGGCGATCCACGCAGCGGCGCGCGCGCAGTCTATCAACTTGCGGATAGCTACGATTGATCAGATTGGCCTTTCATTTGATGAAACGACAACGGCTGAGGATGTCGAGACGTTGTGGCGGATTTTTTCGCGCAAGGACCATCCAACGCTTTCCTTTGCAAAAGTTGAAGCTGAGGTTGATGATCGACTTCCGTCAGAGCACACTCGAACCAGTGATTTCTTGACGCATCCGGTATTCAATAGCCACCACTCTGAAACCCAGATGATGCGCTATCTGCGCACACTGGCTGACAAGGATCTGGCGCTTGACCGCACTATGATCCCGCTTGGCTCATGCACGATGAAACTGAATGCCACCACGGAAATGATTCCGATCACATGGAAAGAGTTCAGTGCCATTCATCCCTTCGCGCCGCTCGAACAGGCGCAGGGATATCAGCAACTGGTGACGGAGCTGGAACAAATGCTATGCGTTTGTACTGGTTACGACGCAGTGTCGTTACAGCCAAATGCCGGTTCGCAAGGTGAATATGCGGGCTTGCTGGCAATCCGCGCTTATCACCAAAGTCGCGGTGAAGGCGAACGTAATGTTTGCCTTATCCCAAGTTCTGCACACGGTACTAATCCTGCCACGGCACACATGGCGGGTATGAAAGTGGTCGTCGTGCGTTGCGACGATAATGGCAACGTTGATGTCGTTGATTTAAAGGCCAAGGCCGATTTGCATGCGGCTGAGCTGGCTGCGTTAATGATTACGTATCCATCGACGCACGGTGTTTTCGAACAAGCTATCCGCGAAATCTGCGACATTATTCATACACATGGCGGTCAGGTCTATATTGACGGTGCGAACATGAATGCTATGGTCGGTTTGTGTGCACCGGGCCATTTTGGTGGTGATGTATCGCATTTGAATCTACACAAAACATTTTGTATTCCGCACGGCGGTGGTGGCCCGGGCGTTGGTCCCATCGGCGTGAAGGCCCATCTTGCGCCATTTTTGCCTGGGCATGGACTGCTCGAAACAGGTATTGCGCCGGTCGCCGCTGCGCCATGGGGCAGTGCCAATATTCTGCCGATCAGTTGGGCCTACATCACGATGATGGGAAGTCGCGGTCTTAAACAAGCCAGTCAAATCGCGATTCTGAATGCCAACTATATCGCCCATTGTCTCGCGCCGCATTATCCGATTTTGTATGCTGGCAGAGACGGTATCGTGGCGCATGAGTGCATCATCGATTTGCGGCCATTGAAAGATAAAACGGGGGTGACCGTCGACGATGTGGCGAAACGTCTTATCGATTTTGGCTTCCATGCGCCAACGATGTCGTTTCCCGTAGCAGGAACGTTGATGATTGAGCCCACCGAAAGTGAATCAAAGGGAGAACTGGATCGTTTTTGTGCGGCAATGATTGCGATTCGGCATGAAATTAAGGAGATTGAGGATGAACGCATGACTGCTGAAAGTAGCCCACTCAGGCATGCACCGCACACTGCCTTGGATCTGACAGAAGACTGGGATCGTGCGTACACACGTGAACAGGCCGTATTCCCAATAGCATCACTGAAAAAGACCAGCAAGTATTGGCCGCCGGTTGGCCGAGTTGATAATGTATACGGTGATCGTAATCTCGTGTGTTCTTGCCCGCCGCTGTCGGATTACGAGTAAATCAAGATGGCTATCAGCATATTTGAACTATTTAAAATCGGCATCGGTCCTTCAAGCTCGCATACAGTGGGACCGATGCGTGCGGCTGCGTTGTTCGTCACCGGGCTGCAAGCCAACGGTTTGCTGAATCGCACCGCCACGGTCAAAGCTGAGCTATACGGCTCGCTCGGTGCGACAGGTAAGGGCCACGGCAGCGACAAGGCGGTACTGTTAGGCTTGCTGGGAGAAACGCCCGATCTGGTCGATATTAATACCATCGCCGCTAAGCTTGCGCACATTCGCAGCGCGGCAAGTATTGATTTACTCGGTATCAAGCAAGTTGCTTTCGTTGAAAAAGAGCATCTTTTAATGTATCGGCAGCGCACCTTGCCGTATCACCCAAATGGTATGCGCTTTACAGCATTGGATAGCGATGGTAGCGAAATAGTCAACAAGGTGTATTACTCCGTCGGTGGCGGCTTTGTGGTCAATGAAAACGCCGCCGGCGAGGATCGGATTGTGTCCGACACTACGGTTCAGCCTTATGCGTTCCATAGCGGCGCAGAATTGCTTGATCACTGCCAGCGTAATCAACTATCGGTTAGTCAGCTAATGCTGGAAAACGAAAAAGTATGGCGCTCCGAGCAACAAATCCGTGCTGGCTTGATGAATATTTGGCAGGTGATGCAGGATTGTGTCAAACGTGGCTGTCAGGAAGAAGGCGTTCTGCCCGGCCCGATGCAAGTACGACGCCGGGCCGCCGAGTTGTTCCGCACGTTGTCGACGCAAGGAGAACGTAGTCTGCGCGATCCATTAACGACACTCGACTGGGTTAATCTTTACGCGTTGGCGGTCAATGAAGAAAACGCTGCCGGTGGACGTGTAGTCACGGCACCGACCAACGGCGCGGCGGGCATTATTCCAGCGGTGCTGCATTACTACACGCGCTTTGTACCCGGTGCAAATGACGACGGTGTTGTGCGTTTTTTGCTGACAGCTGCCGCGATTGGTATTCTGTACAAAGAAAACGCATCCATCTCCGGGGCTGAAGTCGGTTGTCAGGGCGAAGTCGGCGTCGCTTGTTCGATGGCTGCGGGCGCGTTGGCGGAAGTGATGGGCGGTAGCCCTGCACAAGTTGAAAACGCGGCAGAAATTGGGATGGAACACAATCTCGGGTTGACCTGCGATCCAATTGGTGGACTGGTCCAGGTCCCTTGTATCGAGCGTAATGCGATGGGTTCCGTCAAGGCAATTAATGCAGCGCGGATGGCTTTGCGAGGCGATGGACGACACCATGTTTCGCTCGATAATGTGATCAAGACCATGCGCGATACCGGCGCGGATATGAAAACAAAATACAAGGAAACATCACGTGGCGGGCTTGCCGTGAATGTTATTGAGTGCTGAAAGTGCAGATTAACTGTTGACCAAATGATTGAACGTTGCTTGCACTTTGGTGTTCACGGTCCTTAAATTGCGCGCTGTTCAAGGGCCACTTCTGACCATATTGATCCGCTTTCGCGGTACGTCGTTAACAAGGCGATACGCTCTTTTCTAAAAAAAGGAAAATCTTATGGAGTCCAATTCACAATCTCTGGCACGTACGCCGTTGTATGACCTGCATCTTGAGTTGGGCGCGAAGATGGTGCCGTTTGCTGGCTATCAAATGCCGGTGCAGTATCCAACTGGTGTTTTGAAAGAACATACCCATACTCGCACGCAAGCAGGTTTGTTTGATGTTTCGCATATGGGGCAAGTGCGACTGAGTGGCGCACATGCGGCGGCGGCGCTGGAAACTCTGGTGCCGGTTGATATCATTGATCTTGCTGTCAATACGCAGCGCTACGCCGTGTTTACCAACGCCAGCGGCGGCATTCTCGACGATCTGATGGTGGCGAATTCGGGGGATCATTTACTGTTGGTCGTCAATGCTGCCTGCAAACAACAAGATTTGGCGCATCTGCAAAAACACCTATCCGAACATTGCAGCGTTGAAGAATTGAATGACAGAGCATTGCTCGCGTTGCAAGGACCGCTAGCAGCAAAGGTCTTGGCCCGGCTTGCTCCCAACACTGCCCAAATGATATTTATGCAGACCGCCACTGTGATGCTGGCGGGCGTGAATTGCTTTGTTAGTCGTTCCGGTTACACGGGTGAGGATGGATTTGAAATATCGGTACCAAACCATCACGCAGAAGCGCTCGCACGTGTTTTGTTATCGCAACCGGAGGTCGCGCCTATTGGTCTGGGCGCACGCGATTCTTTGCGATTAGAAGCAGGGCTTTGCTTGTATGGCCACGATATGGATGCCAATATTACGCCGGTGGAAGCGAGTCTGGCATGGGCGCTCTCGAAAGTACGTCGCGCTGACCAACCACGCGCAGGTGGTTATCCTGGCGCCGAGATCATCCTGCGTCAGCTTGCAGAAGGCGTTGCGCGGAAACGCGTTGGGCTGTTGCCGCAAGACCGGATGCCAGTACGTGAAGGGGCCGAGGTTATCAATGCAAACGGCGAGATTGTCGGCAAAGTGACCAGCGGCGGATTTGGACCGACATTAGGCGGTCCGGTCGCAATGGGCTATGTTGAGTCGGCGCATGCGACGGTCGGCACGACGTTACATGCCATCGTGCGCGGCAAACCGATAGCGGTTATGGTTGCGAAAACACCTTTTATTCCGCAACGTTACTTCCGTGGTTGACGGTTTAAATCTGCAGAGATTTAAGTAAAGCGGACGAACAAGTTTTTTGGTCCGGCAAAGGTAAATGAAAGACAAAGCATAAGCCGGGCAAATCAAAATTAGGAGAAGCAATGCGTGACCCCACCATAATCAGGGAATCCAATGAAGCACGGCGGCCGGTAGAGGTCGGCGAAAAACTTCGTGGTGCGGAAAAAATGGCGCGCATTCCAATCAAGATTGTCCCGACTGAAGCGGGGCAATATTTGCGCAAACCAGCATGGATTCGTGCGCAATTTACGGGTACTCGTGAAGTGTTGCGCTTAAAAGAAATACTCCGCGAAAATCATCTGCACACAGTCTGCGAAGAAGCGAATTGTCCGAATATTGGTGAATGTTTCAAGAGCGGTACGGCGACTTTTATGATCATGGGCGACATCTGTACCCGACGCTGTCCATTTTGTGATGTTGGTCACGGTCGTCCTAATCCGCTGGATACCGAAGAACCGAAAAATCTGGCGCAAACCATCAAGGCAATGGAATTGTCTTACGTCGTCATTACGTCGGTTGACCGGGATGACTTACGTGATGGCGGTGCAGCGCATTTTGTTGATTGCATCCAACAGACCAGAGCGTTCAGTCCGGGCATAAAGATCGAAATTCTGGCGCCCGATTTTCGTGGGCGAGTTGATGTAGCGCTCGAAATCCTTAGTCAAGCCACGCCCGACGTTTTTAATCATAACCTCGAGACCATCCCACGCCTTTACCGTGAAGCACGTCCCGGTGCCGACTATCGCAATTCGCTCGAATTACTGCAGCGTTTTAAGCAGCGTCATCCGCATGTTGCAACGAAATCAGGGCTAATGCTAGGCTTGGGTGAGACGATTGAAGAGATCGAAGTCGTGATGCAGGATTTGCGAGATCATCAGGTCGATATGCTAACCCTCGGACAATATCTACAACCCAGCCCGCATCACTTGCCGGTCGCAAGGTATGTCACTCCGGCAGAGTTCGAGGCTTTGCGAGTCGTAGCGCTAAAGTTAGGTTACTCACGCGTGGCCTCGGGGCCGATGGTGCGCTCGTCTTATCATGCGGATGCACAATCGGAAGGGATATTTTCTTCAATCCCACAAGACGCGTTGTAACGTTTAATCTGGACTGCATGCTATGCGTTATTAGAATTGCAACCCTATGAAGTGACATCCACTTTTATAGCGCATCAAATAAGTTGTCATCGCTGTAGGTGGATGTGCTTGATGCAAGGCTGATATTTGTGGATGCGATGCGATATTACCAACTAAAAAGGTAGCAGAAGCGCAATTTAATTCATAATATTTGTTTTTTTGACATTAATCCTTGGGTTTGGGGATATTTTCTTATTTTGAATGGTCGTATAACTAACAAATCCATCCTCCAACACTTTATCACTAATACTTCGCGTCATCATGCTGAGGTTTCTGAAAACGATTTTCGTTATTGGTTTCGGTTTTGCCCTTCATTGCGGCATTGCCGCGACGCCTATTGTTGTGGTGATACCGGTGACAGGAGCGATCGGACCGGCAAGCGCGGATTTTATTAATCGACATATTCTGCTTGCACAAAAATCCGGTGCGCAATTAATTGTCCTGCAAATGGATACGCCCGGCGGCCTTGATATATCGATGCGGCAGATTATTCAGACGATACTGGCTTCGCCAGTGCCAGTTGCGAGTTTTGTTGCGCCCGGCGGGGCACGTGCGGCAAGTGCAGGGACTTTTATTCTCTATGCCAGTCATATTGCAGCGATGGCACCCGGTACAAATCTTGGTGCAGCCAGCCCGATTCAGGTTGGTATACCGGACCGTACGCGACCACCGCAACAGCAAAAATCCAAACAAGACGCTGGTAATTTAGGGGCCGGTACGGCTAAGACGGAGTTGCCGTCCGATAATGAAAGTACGTTGCATCGAAAGCAAATGCATGATGCAGCAGCGTATATCCGCGGTCTGGCGCAACTGCGTGGTCGCAATGCGGTATGGGCGGAGCGTGCGGTGCGCGAGGCGGTCAGTCTGTCCTCGAATGAAGCACTGACGCAAAAAGTGATCGACCTCATCGCTCAGGATGTGCCGGATCTGTTACACAAGTTGGATGGGCGCCAGGTCAGTACTGCTGATGGTAATCACGTTTTGCATACCGTCGGTGCGGACATTAAGACGATAAAGCTGGATGACAGAACGCGATTTCTGGCTGTTCTCACCGATCCAGGAACAGCGCTCATGTTATTGATGGTGGGAATTTTCGGGTTGATTTTTGAGTTCACTAATCCAGGAATCGTACTGCCGGGTGTGATCGGTGCCATTTGTTTATTGCTTGGTTTATTCGCCTTACAAATGTTGCCGGTAAATTACGCCGGGTTGGGACTCATTCTGCTTGGCCTGGGATTTTTGGTGGCGGAAGTATTCCTTCCTACGTTTGGCGTCGTCGGAATCGGTGGCCTGATTGCGTTCGGATTCGGCGCTACGATGTTGATCGACACGGATCAACCAGGTTTTGGCATTCCGTTGTCTTTGATTGTCGCGTTGGCCATTGTCGCCACGTTATTTGTCTATTTCGTCTCTAACGCGGTGCTGAAATCACGACGACGGCCGGTGGTCAGCGGAGCGGAACAATTGCTGGGCAGTACCGGAATCATGCTCAATGATATGCAATCTGATGGCGTCATTAGTGAAGGTTGGGCGCGGGTTCGCAGCGAGCAATGGCGGGCGCAAAGCATGGTGACACTGGCGAAAGGGCAGCGGGTGCGGGTGGTTTCCCGCACTGGCCTGATATTGGCGGTGGTGCCGATCAATGAGGTGGAACCAGGAGAGTTGATATGACACTCGGATTTGGATTCGGTGGCATTGTATTTCTGATCGTCGCGGTATTGCTCGTTACGTCAGTGCGCATCATGCGTGAGTACGAACGCGGTGTGATTTTTATGTTGGGACGGTTTTGGAAAGTGAAGGGGCCAGGGTTAGTATTACTGATTCCGGTAGTCCAGCAAATGGTGAGGGTAGATTTACGCACGGTGGTGTTTGATGTGCCACCGCAGGATGTCATCACGCGTGATAACGTTTCCGTAAAGGTTAATGCGGTGGTGTATTTTCGTATCGTTGATCCAGAGAAGTCGGTAATTCAGGTGGTCAAGTTTCTCGACGCCACTAGTCAATTAGCGCAGACAACGTTACGTTCGGTGCTTGGTAAGCACGAATTGGATGAACTGTTATCCGAACGCGAAAGGCTCAACCTCGACATCCAGAAAGTGCTGGACACGCAAACCGATGCATGGGGCATCAAGGTGTCAACTGTCGAGATAAAGCACGTAGATATCAATGAAACGATGATTCGCGCCATTGCACGCCAAGCTGAGGCCGAACGCGAACGGCGAGCTAAAATTATCCATGCGGAAGGCGAGTTACAAGCCTCGGAAAAACTCCTGCAAGCGGCGCAAATGCTGGCGCAACAGCCACAAGCCATGCAGTTGCGTTATCTGCAAACATTAACTGCTATTGCCGGAGATAAAAGTTCGACTATTATTTTCCCGGTGCCGATGGATATCTTTACTATTTTGGCCAATATAAAAGGTGTCGCGCCCGGAGAGTAACCGTAAGCAAGCTTACATTGGTCGATGCGATAAATTGATTTTAATTTCAGGCCACACTCAGATTACATTGCAACGTTAACGTATTTTATAAGTGAAGAACACGGCTGATAAAATTACTGGAGGCAGTATGTCGATTCTTGAACACGATCTTGAAAGCACGGTCGCAGCACTCATCGCGCCGGGTAAAGGGATTCTCGCCGCTGATGAGAGTGTTGGTACTATCGAGAAGCGTTTTAAAGCCGTGAACGTGGTTTCCACGCAAGAAAGTCGACGCGATTATCGGGAGCTATTGTTTTCTACGCCTGGGTTAAGTGAGTTCATCAGTGGCGTGATTCTTTTCGACGAGACGCTGAAGCAAAAAAATACCGTCGGCGTTCCACTGCCGGACTTATTAAAAACACAGGGCATGATACCCGGTATTAAGGTCGACATCGGTACGGTTTCATTACCCGGGTTTCCCGAAGAAAAAATCACGGAAGGTTTGGATGGCTTGGCGAAGCGCCTAAATGACTACAAGCATTTAGGTGCGCGATTTGCTAAATGGCGGGCCGTATTAACGATCGATGAAGGGCTTCCGTCGGCGCAAGGGATTGCCGCCAACGCCTATGTTTTGGCGCGGTATGCGGCCATTTGCCAGTCAGCCGGTTTGGTACCGATTGTTGAGCCAGAAATATTGATGGACGGCGATCATACGCTGGAGACATGTGGCAGTATTACTGAACGTGTTTTACACACCGTATTTCACGCTCTGCATGCCCAGCGGGTCATGCTTGAATTGATGATTTTGAAGCCGAATATGGTGGTGCCGGGTTCACTCTGTAAAGTGCAAGCGTCGCCACAGCAAATTGCTCAGGCAACGCTGACCTGTTTTCGCCGTACCGTCCCGGCAGCAGTGCCGGGTATTAACTTTCTTTCAGGCGGCCAAACGGACGCAGCCGCGACAGCGAATCTTAATGCGATGAATGCTCAGATAAAGCACCCTTGGAATGTCAGCTTTTCTTACGGTCGAGCGCTGCAATCGACGGCGATTCAGGCGTGGGCAGGCGAACTTGCGAATAAGGAGGTCGCGCAACAGGCGCTGTACCGACGCGCCCGCTTGAATAGTGCAGCAGTTTTGGGGACTTACTCGGCGGCAATGGAAGAAGATTAGTGTGAGATCGAAGGCGATCTTTTATACATCCTCATTCTGGCGCTGAAAAAGGTTGATCGCCGGGAGCTATTTAGCGTGAAAGTGTGAAAGGGTGAAGAAGATATCCTGATGATGGGGAACATTCAACAAAGACTGCTTTTGGCAGTCTTTGTTTTTTTGTGGACAGCCTTATTTCGTTTCTATCGCTCGCATCTCGCGCGCTGCTACAGAAAGCATCGCCAAATCGACATTTCCCCCCAACTGAAAATCGATCAACAGGCGACGGTAGCGCTCTAATTGTGGACGATTGGCAGATTGCCAGACTTCGACCATTTCCGGGGATTGGTCGAGAGTAGGCGAGAGTTGGATAACATTTGCCGTCAGGGCGCGTTGCAGCGTGGTTAAATCACTTTGCAAAGCGGTGCGGGCAAGTGTCTGCCAATGCGTATCGACCGGTAGTGTGGCCGCACGCTCTCGCATCCATCCGAAGTTAAGATTGAGGTCGAGGGCGAAATAAACTTGCGCCACAAGCTCCAGACTACGACCCGTCACGGTAGCCACTTCTGCTATATCGAGTACGGCACCGATCAGCTCAGCACTTGCTACGCGCCGCGCCAGCGTTTCCGATACGCCTGCTTGCATCAATGCCGCTTGTTTCGCTTTTAGCGCTTCTGCATCTGTGGCTGTCAGCAATGAAACCAATATAGGGCCAAGCTGATCCGCGGCAGGGCGGAAACGGGCGACCATGGCTTCAATCGTCTCTGCGGTGGCATGACGATGCAAGAACCAGAAGCTGGCTTGCTCGATAAGGCGGCCGACCGCAATAAACATTTGAGCTTGCAGCGCGTCGGGTACGACATTGTCCAGTGCGTCGATATCGCTCCAGATGTCCTCGAAACCAAAAACGTCGCGCGCGATGATGGAGGCTCTGATCACATCGGTCGGACTGGCTCCGCTTTCCTCGCTAAGTTGATGCACAAAAGTGGTCCCGACCCGGTTGGTGAACGTATTCACCACGTAAGTCGCAATGATTTCGCGTGCCAGCGGATGACGCGACATCACGTCAGGATAACGTTCGCGCAATGGTTGCGGAAAGTATTGTGCCAGTGCGCGACTAATAAACTGATCATCCAGTAAATCCGAGGCCAGCGTGGTTTCGTACAACCACATTTTGTTGTAGGCCATCAGCACAGCACGTTCAGGCGTGGTTAGTCCTTGCTTGGCAGTCTTGCGCTCGGCGATAGCCTCCTCCGAGGGTAAAAATTCGACCGTACGGTCAAGTCGTCCTGCGCGCTCAAGATAACGGATCAGACGTGCTTCCGGTTCAAGTAGTGATGCGGCGCAACGACCGGCGACAGACAGGGCCTGGGTTTGGTAGTAGTTGTCGGTCAACACCTGTTTGCCCACCTCGTCGGTCATCTCGGCGAGCAATTTGTTGCGTTGCTTCTCGGTCATCTCGCCTTCGGTCACCACTAGTCCCAGCAAAATCTTGATATTGACTTCATGGTCTGAGCAATCAACACCAGCGGAATTGTCGATGGCATCGGTGCAGATCCGTCCACCTTTTTGGGCGAATTCGATGCGCCCGAATTGGGTTAGTCCCAAGTTGCCGCCCTCAGCCACCACTTTGCATTGTAGTTGCGCGCCGTTAACCCTGATGGCGTCATTGGCACGATCACCGACCTGTGCGTGGGATTCGTAACCGGCTTTGACATAAGTGCCGATACCGCCGTTGTACAGCATGTCTACCGGAGCGACCAGAATGGCATGTATTAAATCGGTTGGTGCCAACTCGGTAGCGGTAACCCCAAGTGCAGCGCGGACTTCCGGCGAGAGCGGAACGGTCTTCAACGACCGGGGATAAATGCCCCCGCCGACGGACAGCAATTTGGCATCATAGTCTGCCCAACTGGAGCGCGGCAAGACGAATAAGCGTGCGCGTTCGGCAAAGCTTGCAGCAGTATCCGGGTTAGGGTCGAGAAATATATGACGATGATCGAAAGCAGCCACGAGTTTAATGTGATTGGATAACAGCATTCCGTTACCAAACACATCCCCCGACATATCCCCGATCCCGGCAACAGTAAAATCCTGTTCTTGCGTGTTGACACCAATTTCGCGGAAGTGGCGTTTGACCGCTTCCCACGCACCGCGGGCCGTAATGCCCATTTTTTTATGGTCGTAACCCACGGAGCCGCCGGAGGCAAACGCGTCAGTGAGCCAGAATCCATATTCGGCAGAAATAGCATTGGCGAAATCGGAAAAAGTCGCCGTGCCTTTATCTGCGGCAACGACCAGATAAGGATCATCCGCGTCATACCGTACGACGTCCGTGGGTGGTACGACTTTGCCACCAACTAAATTATCGGTCAGATCAAGCAAGCCGCGTAAAAAATTCTGATAGCAGGCGATACCTTCTTTTAAATAGGCTTCGCGGTCCGAGGCTGGCGGCGCATTTTTCAGTACGAACCCACCTTTTGATCCAACTGGCACAATGACCGCGTTCTTCACCATTTGCGCTTTCACCAGTCCCAATACTTCGGTCCTGAAGTCTTCGCGTCGATCCGACCAGCGCAATCCACCGCGGGCCACTTTGCCACCTCTTAAATGGACGCCCTCGAAACGCGGCGAATAGACCCAAATTTCGAACATCGGCTTCGGAGCCGGTAGTCCCGGGACCTTGGCTGGGTCGAACTTGAATGATAAGTATGGTTTCGGTTTACCATTGACGTCGCGCTGAAAATAATTGGTGCGTAACGTCGCTTGAATGACCCCTAAAAATTGTCTTAGAATGCGGTCTTCATCCAGGTTAGGAACCTGATCCATCGCCTCTTCGGTCTGCTGCAAAAGGGTATCTATGCGGACTTGGTCAGGGCGACCACCCTTAATGTTAGCTGCGGGATCGAAGCGCGCGATAAACAGCTCTACCAATTTGCGGGCAATCGACGGATTGCCGGTCAAAGCTTGTTCGATGTACGCATTGCTAAAGGTTGAGCCGACCTGACGTAAATAGCGTGCGTAAGCACGTAATATCGTCACTTCGCGCCAATTGAGTTGGGCGCCGAATACCAGTCGGTTCAGGTCGTCATTATCGGCTTCGCCATTCCATACATGGGCGAATGCATCTTCAAATATGTCTTTGATGCGGTCGATCTCGACCTCCCCGCCATCTGCAGTTTGCATACCAAAATCATGAATCCATACGGGAGCCGCATCTTGCACTTCAATCCGATAAGGGCGTTCTTCCTGCACCTTAACACCCATATGTTCCAGCATCGGTAAGCTCTGCGAGAGGGCGATTGGTTTGCCGGAGTGGTATATCTTCAGGCGTAAGGACGAAGCAGCAGCTTCGATAGGGCGATATAGATTCATCGCCAGTCCGGCCCGCTGTTGTGCCAGTTCCATTAATTCGATATCTCGCACTGTGGCACGCGCTGCATAATCCTCACGGAAGCCAGCCGGAAATGAAGCCGCATAACGGCGCAATAATCGGTTGCCATGTTCCTCACCACGATTTTCCAGCAATGCATCGGCTAGATCGTCCTGCCAGCGGCGTGTGGCTTGCACAATCTTGGTTTCAAGTTCGCTAATATCAGTATTAGTTACTGTACCAGCTTCGGTACGCACTGTGAACTGGATACGTGCCAATACGGAATCGGACAACAATGGAGTGAATTCGATACTCAAGCCATTGAATGCGTCGAGCAATAAAGTTTGGATACGGACGCGTAGTTCTGTATTGAATTTGTCACGCGGCACGTACACCAGGCAGGATACGTAACGGCCGAATGCGTCGCGGCGTACAAATAGGCGTGTGCGCTGGCGCTCTTCAAGCCGGAGAATACCTATGGCGGTATCGTACAAATTGTCTTCATCAACTTGAAACAATTCGTCGCGTGGATATTGTTCAAGTATAGTCGTAAGCGTTTTTGCCAGATGCCCCTTTGGTACAAAGCTTGCACGCTCCCGCACCTTCGCCACCTTGCGCCGTATGATCGGGATATCGCTAGTAGTAACCATGTACGCGGTTGAGGTATAAAGGCCGACAAAGCGCCGTTCGCCGATCACTTTGCCTCCAGTATCGTACCGTTTGACACCGACGTAATCCAGATAGCCGGGGCGATGCACGGTAGCGCGAGAATCAGCTTTGGTGATAAAAACAGGGGAAGGAGAGTCGATAATCGCTTGCGCGCCGCTTGGTAATTTAGTCATGTCAGCGCTATCCGACGACCGCGTGGTATCCCGCAGTGAATCGCGCAATATTCCGAGACCTGAGCCCGCAACTGCCTGCAAATAATTTTCACCAGCGTTGATGACTAGCTCATAATCGCGGCAGCCTAGAAACGTGAAGTGATCATTGATCATCCATTCCAGAAAAGCGCGGCCTTCGTCGATTTCGGCCTGTTGCGTGTCATCCTTGCCGGGCTGATCATTTAGTTCAGTGACTGCGGCCGTGGCGCTGGTCATCATGCCGTGCCAATCTTCAACTGCTGCCCGTACATCACTTAGTACCTTTTTGACGCCAGTTAAAATTTCTTCAAGCTTCTGAGGCTCGGTACACCGGTCAATCTCAAAATGTATGTAGGATTCCAGCTTTGGTGCGTTGTGTTGCTCATCGATTTTTGCGCTGATGTCAGTAGCAGCCTGAATTCTTTCGACTTGGCCGGAAGCATCACGCCAGACACGGAATACCGGATGGATGGCAGCGTGCAACGTGAGTCCAAGGCGATTAATTTCGGTGGTTACCGAGTCCACCAGAAAGGGCATGTCGTCGTTGACGATTTCGATGACGCTATGGGCTGATTCCCAGCCGTGCTCATCGATTTGGGGATTATAAATACGCACGCGGGGCGCGCCTGTTTTAAAATGTCGTGCAAATTGCCAGTGGGACATTACAGCACCATACAGATCACTGATATTGCGACTTTGTACCTGTTCCTCACCAACTTGAGAATAGTAATTTGCCATAAAGGGCTGCATCGTAGCAAAAACGTCGGGTGGAAGTCTGTCGTGTGCGAACTTCACCATTTCTGTTAATTGTTGCTGTTTTTTTTCTTCCGCTGCTTTTTTTATCACTGGCATACATTTCTTTCGTTATTTAACCTGTACAGGCGCATTAAGGTGCACATTAATGCGCCAGATTAATGGGCCCAAAACAGGTTTTGTTCGATGAGTTAAATCATAGTTGTGCCGATTGCAAACAAACCAAATAAAAATAAAGAGACGACAGATCACCGTTGGTGCGTTCTTGTGTATTAAGGCCAACTAGCGTGAAAGCTGCCCTTTTTATCAATCCGCTCGAACGTGTGCGCGCCAAAAAAGTCGCGTTGTGCCTGAATTAGATTGGCCGGAAGCCGTTCGGTTCGATACGCATCAAAATAAGCAATCGCGGACGAGAACGCGGGGACCGGCACACCAGCGTTGAGTGCAGCGATCACAACCTCGCGCAGTGCGGATTGGTATTTTTCTGCGATCTCGGAAAAGTAGTCATCCAGCAGCAGATTAGCCAACTGTTTGTTAGTAGCGTACGCCTCCATAATTTTTTGCAAAAAACTGGCGCGGATGATGCAACCGGCACGGAAAATTTTAGCGATGTTCCCGTAGTCCAGATCCCATTTGTATTCATTCGATGCTGCACGCAACTGTGCAAAGCCCTGTGCGTATGAAATGATTTTGCTGAAATACAGCGCACGTTGCACAGCGTCAATCAGTGCTTTGCGATCACCGTTATAGGTTTGTTGCAGCGGTCCTGACAGTTTTTTGCTTGCTGCTACACGTTCGTCTTTGAGCGACGATAAGACGCGCGCAAAAACTGCTTCAGTGATAAGAGGTAGCGGCGCGCCTAAATCCAGCGCATTTTGGCTGGTCCATTTTCCGGTGCCTTTTTGTGCAGCCCGATCCAGGATGACGTCTACCAAATCTTTATCGGTATCGGTGTCTTTTTTTGCAAAAATCTGGGAAGTGATTTCTATCAGGTAACTATTGAGTTCACCCTTGTTCCAGTCTGAATATACCTGGCTTAGCTCTTGATTCGATAGGCAAATGACGTTTTTTAAGACCGCGTAACTTTCTGCGATGAGTTGCATGTCGCCATACTCAATCCCATTGTGGACCATCTTCACAAAATGTCCGGCGCCATTGGGGCCGATATAGCCTACGCAGGGCACGCCGTCCGCCGCTTTGGCAGCGATTTCGGTCAGTATCGGTGCGACCAGATCGTAAGCTTCGCGCTGCCCGCCCGGCATAATGGCGGGGCCTTTAAGCGCACCTTCCTCGCCACCGGATACGCCGGTGCCAATAAAGTGAATACCCGATTTGGCCAGATCGTCGTTGCGCCGAATGGTATCGGTAAAATGCGTGTTCCCACCATCGATCAGGATGTCGCCGTTATCCAATAACGGCTTGACGGCAGCAATCGTCTCATCAGTCGCCGAACCGGCTTTGACCATTAACAGGACGCGGCGCGGCTTCTCGAGCGAATCGATGAACTCTTTGAGAGAATACGTTGCAACAAGATTGCGGTCTGGAAATTCTGCGACCAGCGAATCAGTTTTCTCAGCACTACGGTTATAGACGGAGACCGAATGGCCTCGGCTTTCAATATTTAGTGCAAGATTACGACCCATTACGGCCAATCCAATTACACCAATTATTTGCTTAGTCATGATCGTTCTCCAAAAAAAGACTGCTAATGTTGAAAGGGAGCTTTAAAAATAGAGGCTTACTTTCTACTATTGATGATAGCTGACTTAAGCGGAGTGCCGCTTTCGTCGACCTATCTAAAGGAATGCGATCTGATAAACCGCCTTGTGCGTTTTAAAACTACGCGATTAAGTTGCCCTTATATTTTGCAATTACTTAAATCGATAAGCTAGTGATACAAAGTAACTTTGAGCCGTCCTCTTGTCGACGATGGGACTGTTGGTGATGCCATTGCCGAGCCACTTATAGCGCCCGTATACGTTGACAACCCAGGTTGCATTAATAGGAATTTCGACCTGTAGTGCCACGAGTGGATTTGTTGTGCCTTTGCCTTGATAGGCAGCGTAACGTTTATTAGCGGCAGATTCGGCTGGTGTAATGCCGTAGTAATAATTAACGAAATTTGCATTGCGATATTCAGCACCGATTTGTGGGTAAAAGTTAACCGGGCCAGCCTTTATTTCACCTGCATAGATGGCTTCCAGCAACGTGCCATGCGATTTGTTGACGTCGTAAAAAGCGTTCAGAAAGAACGCACCAACCGGAGTTTCCTGAAAAGTGCCAATACCTAAGGGAATCCCATTTTTGCGTTCGGTCAAACCTCTTAGCGTTGAGTTGGAAGTTTTAAAACCATCAAAACTGACACGACCAGTGAGTTCCAGATAGCCATAGCCCATTTTGACCGTTTTTATGCCGAAGGTATCGACCCGCGCAAATAACCGGCCATAGTCAAGATAGGCGTACGGCAATATCAGGGTTGAACTACGTTTACCACGTATTTCTCCGTGTATTTCGCTGGGTGCCTCGTACACACCTACGCCTAAATCACCCATTATGCGCTGAGGAAACTCATCAACATCAGACGTGGTCGAGTCTTGTGCAACCGCGCTTGAAATTAAAACCAATCCTGTTATTCCTCCTAGGATGGCGCCCAGTATGGCTTTGCTCTGGCCGTTTTCTTTCATACTTTTCCGTAGTTTAGTCATGCTTGACGATGAAACCCGCATTTTGCCTGGCGCCAGCCGTTCACAGTGCGCCGGTAATCCTGTCTCTGCCAATGAGCTAGATTCATAAAAAAGCGGATCCAGCCCTCTTCAAAATGAAATAAAACAGCCCTATATTGTTACATCTCAAACGTGTTTAGACTAGGTTTGATTCTCTTTATTGTTGAATATTCGGAATGGATTTGGGCAAGTCCCAATTAAAATTTATTGAAAGATGTTTTCTTTTGGCAGGCCTTATTCTAAGGGAATCCATAATTGACACTAGTTTGAGAGGCTTTGCGTATTGCGAGTATTCTCCTTATGGTAATAGTAAATACTGTTGAAAATAATTGTTTGATAACTACGTTATCTAAAAAAATACAAACGAGTGTATTTTTCTTTTAAGGAGAGCGATATGAGCGCCATTACAACCACTAACTACGAAGGTTATGAGATACATACGCGTGCTGTGCCTATTGGTGACGTTTGGGCAGCTGAATATTCAATCAGTGAAGATGGTGAAACAAAAATATCGTGGACTCGGGCAAATATTGCGGAAGGACTGCCCACTCACGGCACTGCAAACCATGCAGCCCTCGAAAACGCTAAAGCGGACATCCAACTTAACCTCTCTACGTTCACTTAATATTTAAATACGATAGTTGTATTTGTCTTGTATGCGTTCAGGCGATCGAATCCATAATTCAGGTTGCTTTTGATGAGTGAATAGAAATTTTTCAAGAAGCGGGCTATATGCTAGTTAATGGAAAAAATACCGAGATTACGTTCGCTGTGCCATTTGAGGGAGGAACAGTGACATGTACGGTGCTAGCCGAGGCGTTACGGCATTTAACAAAAAATCCGGCAAGTAGTCTCACTCGAGACCAATTGGTCAGCGCCTTTTTGGATAACAAACCCTTAATTCGAGCGGTAGCCCTTAAAGAGCTTGAAATGGGCGTCGATGAAGTAATTTTGACGGCATCGAGTTTTTAAGGGAGGAGCGCAACTTCAGCCTAATCCTCAATGGATGTCCTCGCGCTAGAACATCAGACGCAAATAGCGCGGATATCACAGGTTGAAAGCGGCGTGGACGTCATTCTTTACCCAATTCCATTACTCGAGCGATGTCGCATGACACTGTTGTAAGTGTTTTGAACCAACCTCTTTTTTAAGTGTAAGCGCTGACTTGATCTGCCGCGCTATCAGCCCATAAGACTGGCCTCCGCCAAATCAAAATCGGCAGAAAGGTTATACTCAAAGACCGCATAAGCAGTTAGATAAGGACACACCCATGATCCCCATTTCGATCCTCGATTTGGTCCGTATTACGCAAGGTAGCACCGCCCGCACCGCGCTCGACAATGCGCGAGATCTCGCACGCCACGCTGAAGGTTGGGGCTACCGCCGATTTTGGATGGCCGAACATCACAATATGATTGGTATTGCCAGTGCTGCAACAGCTGTCGCGATTGCGCACGTTGCCGCTGGAACCAGCACGATTCGCGTGGGCGCTGGTGGCGTCATGCTACCAAACCACGCTCCACTCCTTATTGCCGAACAGTTTGGAACGCTTGCATCATTATTTCCGGGGCGCATTGATCTGGGACTGGGAAGGGCGCCGGGCACTGATCAGATTACTACGCGTGCGCTGCGCCGCGATTCTGCGAGCGCTGAAGAATTCCCGCAGGATGTACTCGAACTTCAGGCTTTTCTCGCGCCAGCTGAACCGGGCCAACGCATTGTCGCGGTACCAGGCGTAGGCACAGAAGTGCCTCTCTGGATTTTGGGATCGAGCACATTTGGTGCCAGACTTGCTGCCAAACTGGGTTTGCCATATGCATTCGCATCGCATTTTGCGCCGGATTCACTTGAGGCCGCGCTCCAAGCTTATCGGGCGCAATTTCATGCGTCTGCTCAACAGGCATCGCCGCATGCGATGGTGGGTATCAATATTATTGCCGCCGAGACCGACGCCGAAGCGCAGCGTCTGGCGACGACGCAACAAATGTCTTTTACCGACATGTTTCGCGGTGCCCGAGGTTTGAGCAAGCCACCAATCGATGATATTGAGACTTATTGGTCAGGTGCAGAGAAAGCGCAAGCATCGCATATGCTGGCTTTTTCGGTTGTCGGCTCGAAACAGACTGTACGCGAAGGGTTGGAAAGGTTAATTTCAATGACTGGTGCGGACGAATTGATGATCGTCTCGGACGTTTTCGATCATGCCGCACGGCTTCGGTCATATGAAATCATTGCAGATATAGCGCGCGGCGCCTAAAGTTAAGGCAAAGGATAAGTTCATTCACCTAGTGGGTTGAAGTGGACGTTAACCGACGTTTGAGACGCACAGCGATGGTCCATGATGGTATCGCTGAAAGAAAAAATAAGCCTTATGATTTGGCTTTAGTGTTTCGGGTTTATTGCTCTAACTTAAAGCTAAGTCATTCGAGCGTCACAACCTAATTTTAAAATAAAAATAAAAATGTGCTTTAGGGTTTTATAGGGCGCTTTGAACAGCCACTAACACGTTGCATTTGACCCGTTCGACGAGCAAAGCATCCGTCGATCCGCGCCACCAACGGGCGGAAAACGCTTTGCGGCGAGAGTGCCCGACGATCACAAGATCGACTTTTAACGCTTCTGCCATTGAGCCGATCACATCAATCGGTTCGCCAGTCTGAAGGTGAGTTGCCACACGCAGTCCAGCGGCGACCATTAATGCTTTACCCGCTTCCAATTCTTCTTTAATGACCTGAGTCCTGTTTGCAAAAGCCACTTCCGGGCAATAACCTCCGGCCATTCCATGCGCCGACAGTTCGATGACGGCCAGCAAATGGACTTCAGTCGAAGCAGGCGGATGGAGTTGAATACATTCGTATAAGGCCGAGCGACTGTCTGGCGTGCCGTTGTAAGCGACCAGGATTTTATTGAACATAAACGCCTCCAACAGATGAGATTTCAGCATTATTGCAACTAAGTCATGGTCCTTATTGTGCGCTCTTTATCGGGTCCAGGTTATAACGTTTTTATGACCGTTTGGCGTAGTAATGCAGGCGGAACAAAGAGCCGGATCGA
Organism: Glaciimonas sp. GNP009; assembly: GCF_054343755.1. Taxonomy (NCBI): domain Bacteria; kingdom Pseudomonadati; phylum Pseudomonadota; class Betaproteobacteria; order Burkholderiales; family Oxalobacteraceae; genus Glaciimonas; species Glaciimonas sp. GNP009. Next base: position 5,224,847 of record NZ_JBTGUV010000004.1, on the reverse strand, counting down.
TATAGACCTCCTCGCTCTCCTTGTACATCAGGTCCTGTCTTACAGGTTTATCGCGTTGTTCATCGAAATACTGACCGCATACATGCAAACCTTGCAGTAAAATATTTTTTGATAGAATCTACAGATACCTGGAGACTTTACATGCGCTATCCTTTTATTGCACCCTCGACCATTTGTGTTTTAGTCATGCATCTTAGCGCTTGTGGCGAGGTGGCGACATTGCCGGAACAGGCGGATATGGGGCCACATCCGACAATCCCGGCACCGCATGTGACGCTATTGCCCACCGTCAATATAGCGCCAGCTACGGGTTGGCCTGCTGGCGTAGTACCGCAGGCCGGCGCTGGCCTTGCAGTGAAAGCACTTGCCACCGGCCTTGATCATCCGCGTTGGTTGTATGTACTCCCCAATGGTGATGTGCTGGTGGCAGAAACCAACGCTCCGCCCAAGCCCGACGATAGCAAAGGTATTAAGGGTTGGATCATGAGGCTTGTCATGAAACGGGCAGGTGCTGGCGTACCGAGCGCTAATCGCATCACCCTGTTGCGCGATACAAATGGCGACGGCGTGGTCGCCACAAAAACGGTGTTCCTGCAAGGATTGAATTCTCCCTTTGGTATGACATTGGTTGGCACCGATTTGTATGTTGCTACGACTGATGCCTTATGGCGCTTTCCCTATCGCACTGGCGAAACACAAATTACGGTGCCAGGTGTAAAAGTGATTGATTTACCCGGAGGGCCGATCAATCATCACTGGACAAAAAACGTGATCGCAAGTCGGGATGGTGCGCATCTATATGTAACGGTTGGCTCGAATAGCAATGTTGCCGAAAACGGACTTGAAAACGAGGTCAACCGCGCCGCCATCCTGGAAGTTGATGCCAAAACAGGTCGCTCGCGCATCTTCGCCTCGGGCTTACGCAATCCGAATGGTCTAGCTTGGCAACCACACAGTGGTGCTCTGTGGACGGCGGTCAACGAACGCGATGAACTTGGCAGCGATCTGGTGCCGGACTATATGACTTCGGTGAAGGACGGCGGTTTTTATGGATGGCCTTATAGTTATTATGGCCAGCATGTGGATACGAGAGTGAAGCCGCCGCGGCCTGATATGGTGGATAAAGCGATTGCGCCAGATTATGCGCTAGGTGCGCATACGGCCAGCCTTGGGCTTGCTTTCTATGAAGGTAATTTATTGCCGAAGCATTTTTTTGGCGGAGCGTTTATCGGCCAGCACGGCTCTTGGAATCGCAAGCCCAGGAGCGGTTACAAAGTGATTTTTGTCCCCTTTATTGACGGAAATCCTGCTGGTCCACCTGAAGACGTTCTTACCGGTTTTGTAACTGCGCAGGGTGATGCGATGGGCCGCCCGGTTGGCGTGGCGGTCGACCGCACGGGCGCGCTTTTGGTCGCTGATGACGTTGGCAATGTCGTATGGCGGGTTACCCCCAGTCGTTAGCCGACCGGTTGGTTTGAGAGGTGGCGATGCGAACGCTGTTCAGCGAATAGAGGGATGGGATAAAGAGCGCGAAGGAAATGGTTAGGCCTGTCTGCTAGCAAGGCTGGTGAAGTATCGGCGCGGCGAAAGTTTGAGGAACTATTAAGTTTTATGATTTTTATGGAAAATGAATCATTTGACTACTATGATGGAAGCTAAAGCGATATGCGAGCGAATGTCAGATATCAACTCAACCATAGCCAATACAGGAAATTACCATGTCTACCCATACGTACAAACTGGTCGAGTTGGTCGGGACCTCAAAAACTGGTAGCGATGATGCAATACGTGATGCGATTACCAAGGCGGCGCTGACGGTTAAACATATGGACTGGTTCGAAGTCGTTGAAACCCGAGGTCATATTGTGGATGGCAAGATTTCTCATTATCAGGTAACGATCAAAGTTGGCTTCAGGTTAGAGTAACAAACCGTTGACCGACCTTTAGCTTTCCTCGTGGACGTTCCGCGCGCCTGGTTTTATACGCTGAGGCAGGACATTAGAGGCGCTGCGGGGTTGCGAACCTGGGAACCTGATGCCGGGATTGAATTCTAGAGCCTCAAATAATACCGCTACTACTGATCCCTGCCTTCGGTGGTCGTTGTTGGCCTTTTTGAGCGCGATATCCGGTTGAACGGTAGCAGCCGATGGGGTCGATTGTCGCGCCCGAGCGGAACCGTGCCATTGCCAGAATAGGACTGACGTCGGTACGGAATGCATGTTTCAAGGTTTGTGCCGATTGGAGTACGTCGTTTTGCTCCTGATAATGCTGCAACGCCGTGCGGTCAACGATGGCAGATTGAATAAACGCCCGCTGTACTTCAATGGCGCTGCTCATCAAACTTTCAATCGGATCGGTTACGTTGTGTGACTGGTCGAGCATATACGATGGTTTAAACGATGCCCCCTCGCGTTGCGCAACATCCGCCAACTCGTTGAAGATCAAAAATAATTGGAAGGGATTGATGCTGCCCGAGTCCAGATCGTCATCGCCGTATTTGCTATCGTTAAAATGGAAACCACCCAATTTGCCAAACTGTGCCAGGCGGGCAACGATCATTTCGATATTGGTATTGGGCGCGTGGTGACCCAGATCGACAAGGCATTTTGCCTTCGGTCCCAGTTCGGTCGCGCATGCAAAACTAGTACCCCAATCGGCGATAGTGGTGGCGTAGAAAGCCGGTTCAAATAATTTGTGCTCAATATAGACCAGCCAGTCGGATGGCAATGCGCTGTAGATTTCGCGCATGCTATCCAGATAGCGTTCGAGCGCGCCGCGTAGATTGTGCTGGCCGGGAAAGTTTGCGCCATCACCGATCCAGACTGTAAGCGCGTTAGAACCGAGGGCCCGCCCTAACGTAATGCAGTCGATATTGTGTGCAATCGCTTGAGCGCGTGCGGCAGGATTGTTTGCTGTCAGACTGCCATTTTTGTACGAATGCGCTTGCCCGGCCTGATCCTGAAATGTATTCGAATTAACGGTGTCAAAACCTAAGCCATATCCGCTTGCGATTTCTCGCAGAGCCGCAGGATCAGTCGTTTTATCCCAGGGAAAATGCAGTGATACAGTCGGTGTAGCGTGCGTTAATTGATGGATCACCGCGCAGTCTTCCATCTTTTCGAACACGTTTCGCGGCTCGCCAATTCCTGGAAAACGTGCGAAACGCGTACCGCCGGTGCCTACGCCCCAACTCGGTAACGCGACTGCAAAAGTTTGGGCTAATGCGGTCAATTTTTCAATGTCTTGTCCGCGCCGTGCCAGCATGCCACCGAGTGCTTCATAGTCAGCTTGAAGATTATTTTGTATGTTGGTATTGTGTTCGGCAATCCGGCCGGTATCGATCATTGCATTCATCATGTCTCCTGATTTTCAGCACCGAGGCAACAATTATTAGCGCCTGCTGCTGGTTATGTATATTTAATATGCTGGCGATTCGGGCGCATTCGCCTTATTGCCTTATCGTGTAAACGCCGCCGCATTTCCCGCGTCAACGTTAATGATGTTGCCGGTACTCTTGGCCGATTTATCGCTGGCCAAAAAATACACTGCTTCGGCGATATCTTCGGGTAGGACGCTGCGTTTAAGCATACTGCGTTGGCGATAGAATTCTTCCACATCGCCTGATTCAATTTTGTTCGAGGCGGCACGCTCTTCTTTCCATTTTCCATCCCAGATCCGCGAGCCACGGATCACGGCGTCAGGATTGACGACATTGACACGGATACCATGCGCAGCGCCTTCCAGTGCAATACAACGCGCCAGATGGATTTCACCTGCTTTGGCGGTGCAATATGCCGATGCGCCAGCGGATGCCACTAAGCCGTTTTTGCTGGCGACAAATACCATGCTGCCGCCTAATTTTTGTTCTTTCATCATGCGGAAAGCGCTGCGACTAACCAGAAAGTAGCCTGTCACCAGAATCGATTGATTGCGCTCCCACATTTCCAGCGTAGTGTCTTCTAGCGGCGCGGATGAAGCGATTCCCGCGTTAGAGATCAGCAGATCAATGCCGCCAAAGCGGAGCGCCGTGCTGCTGAGGATGATATCAATATCTTGCTCGCTAGTGATATTCGCGCAGATACTAGCGACGTAATCGCGTCCGGCGACCTTGATCAGTGTTTGTTCGGCTTGTATCAGCGCCTCGGCATCGATATCGGTCAGCATGACGCAAGCGCCTTCTTGTAACAGCTGGCGCGCAACCGCCTGACCGATTCCGCCGCCACCACCCGTGACCAGTGCAATGCGTCCCGCGAGACTTTTTGGTTTGGGCATGCGTTGCAGCTTGGCTTCTTCCAGTAACCAATACTCGATATCGAAGGCTTCCTGCTCTGGCAAGCCGACATAAGTGTCGACCCCATTTGCGCCGCGCATGACGTTGATGGCATTGACATAAAATTCCCCAGCGATGCGGGCTGTGGCTTTGTCTTTGGCGAAGGACAGCATACCAACCCCAGGAATCAAATAAATGATTGGGTTGGCATCGCGTATTGCCGGACTATTATCGCGTTTGCAGCGGGCGTAATAGGCGAGGTATTCGGCACGATAGGCGCGCAATGCATCGTCCAGACCAGCCAATAATCGCTCAAAATTGGGATTGACTGGGTCAAAATCGACCACGAACGGGCGGATTTTGGTGCGCAAAAAATGATCCGGGCATGACGTTCCGAGCGCTGCTAACGGCAACAAATCAGTGCTACACACAAAATCGAGCACAGTCTGGCTATCGTCAAAATGGCCTAATTTATATTCATCCTGACTAATCTTGCCGCGCAAAAGCGGCATCAGACGCGCTGCCAGATCGGCACGTTCGGAGGCCACAAGTGGCGTGAACTTACTACCGCCAAAAGCCGGTTGTTTGCTGTTGGCTGCCAACCAGTCTTCTGCGCGTTTGATGATTGCTAAGGTAATCTCGTAGCAGGATTTAGATGTATCGCCCCACGTAAATAAACCATGTCCTTCCAGAACGATGCCTTTTAGGTGCGGCTGTTCTTTTGATAACACCTCTAGCTTTAACCCGAGATCATAACCGGGCCGCTGCCATGGCAACCAACCCAAATCACCCTCGAAGACTTTGAGAGTCAGTGCTCGGCTATTGGCACAGGCGGCAATCGCAATCACAGAATCCGGATGCATATGATCAACATGTTTTTTGTCGATGTAGGCATGTAATGGCGTATCGATACTGGCCGCACGTGGATTCAGGTTAAAGGTGCAATGCGGCAAATAGGCGACCATCTCATCTTCCAGCGCCAAGCCACGATAACGATTTTTGAGAGAACGCAGTTTGTCCATATAGAGTGTGGAAAATCCGTCCAGCTTGATACTTCCCAAATCGCCGCCCGATCCTTTGACCCACAAAACCTCGGCTTGCTCGCCGGTAAGGTGGTCAGTCATATCAATCTTGGCGGAGGTATTGCCACCGCCAAAGTTGGTAATGCGCATGTCAGAACCAAGCAGGTTTGAGCGGTATAACAGGAGTTCGGGCGCGCTGAGCATCGCAGCGGTGGCATCATCCCACATCGGGGTGATCGGGCCTTGCGGCGTGGTGGCAATCAATTCAGTCATACAGTCTCCATCATCTATTGTTATTACTTTAGGCGTTACGCAAAGTCGCCCCAGCAACGTTGTGCTTTCCTGGCCGCCAACGTGGCTTGGTACTCGCGTACTGTCTGCGTCGGCAGCGTTCGCAAGCTCGTTGAAGGGACTGTTCTGCGTAACGCCTATTTATTAATGTATTAGGCTCTGATCACATCGATTTTTTAAAAATGCAAAGGGGATGAGCAATGACGACTAGTAGAAAGCAGGCACTAATCACTGTCAATCTTTTGGCGCTCAAAATGGTGATTGAAGTTGAATTAATCACGATGTTGATTGATGTTCGCATTAAGTTGTCGGCAATATAATCAATGGTTTGACTGAAATGCAAATAATCATCGAGTTGATTGATTGGTGATTGACAGGCATTTCTCAAATGCTTAGTCTGTTTTACCGAGAAAGAGATCGTCCTGTTGATTGCAACTTGCTGTAGCAATCAAAAGAGATGAATCCAAACAGGAGACAAAGTGGTGAATAAATTGGCGATGTCAACAAGCGCTGACGCGCTGTGGTGGATCAGCGATGGTGTGTGAATGGTGAATCATAAACGCCGTAAAGGCTTGCTGAAGTTACTCGCCGAGCACAACACGGTCAGCGTAGAGCAATTGGTTGATTGGCTGAATTCGTCGCCAGCGACCGTGCGGCGCGATATCGCCTGGCTTGCTGAACGTAATCTGTTGACCCGAACCCGTGGCGGGGCAGAGAATCTGCCGCAAAAAAAACGTGCATTTGCCTTGTCTGGCGAAACCTTTCAAAACAATATAGAACGTTTTTCCGCAGAAAAACGCGCTATCGCCAGATATGCCACAAACATGTGCGCCGATGGCGAAACCATCATTATCAATGGCGGCACAACGACTTACATGATGGTGGAATTTCTTGCCGAAAAACGCCTGAAAATTTTGACTAATTCGTTTTTGATGGCAGAGCGCCTATTAATGTCGAGCGAAAATGAAATCATTCTGCCGGGCGGCAAGGTCTACCGTGAGCAAAACGTCATCCTTAGTCCATTCGATAACGATATTACCCAACATCACTACGCGGCAAAAATGTTCATGGGCGTCTACGGATTGTCGATGCTGGGTTTGATGGAGGTCGATCCCCTTTTGATTCAGGCCGAAAAGCGCCTGATCAGTCAGACCGAAGAATTGATTGTACTGGCCGACAGTTCAAAGTTTGCACGCAAAGCAGGATTGATCTTATGCGGTCTTAACCGTGTCGCTTGCGTCATCACCGATACGGGCGCGTCAGATGCCGCGATCCAGATGCTGGAACAGGCGGGTGTGAAGGTGATTACCGTGACGCCGGAAAAAGTACCGATGAATGCAATGCAAGATTGATTCAACAAAATTGCCCCAAAAAACATTGATTTAACAAGGCTGGAAGACATTCGGTCCACAGTCGTATTTATCACAGGAGACATCGCAATGAAACTAAAAAAAATATTGCTCGCCGCGTTGACCGTCGGCATGATCGGCGGCTTGGTGAACAGCGCCCAGGCGGCCGAAAAAATAAAGATCGCGATGGTGGTAAAGAGCCTCGGCAATGGTTTTTTTGACGCTGCCCATGAGGGCGCAAAAGAGGCCGCGAAAGAACTTGGGGATGTTGAGATTATTTATACCGGCCCAACCACGCCAACAGCGGAAGGCCAGATTGAGATCATCAACTCTCTGATCAGCCAAAAAGTAAGCGCTATCGTGATCTCAGCCAATGATGCCAACGCGCTGGTGCCGATTACTAAAAAAGCGATGCAACGCGGTATCAAAGTGGTTTCTTTTGATAGCGGTATCGCAAAAGATGGGCGGTTGATGCAACTCAATCCATCCAATGCGCAATTGATCGGTTTGAAACAAATTCAGATGGCGTCTGACGCGATTGGCGGAGCCGGTGAAGTGGCAATTCTGTCGGCCACCGCTCAGGCAACCAACCAGAATATTTGGATTGGCGAAATGAAAAAGGTCTTGGCGAAACCCGAGTACGCAAAGATAAAGCTGGTTGCGACCGTCTATGGCGATGACCAATCAGACAAGAGCTATCGAGAAGCAATTGGCTTGTTGCGTAGCAATCCAAATCTGAAGGCGATTATTGCCCCGACTACCGTTGGTATCAATGCAGCCAGTAAAGCCGTGGTGGATGAACATTTGGTTGGCAAGGTATTTGTCACAGGACTCGGTTTGCCGTCTGAAATGGCTGGTCATGTGAAGAGTGGGGCGGTGAAAAGCTTTGCGATCTGGAACCCAATTGATCTCGGTTATGCGGCGACCTATGCTGCTTACGATTTCGTCAAGGGAAAAGCCGTTTCTAAACCGGGTGCGAGTATCGCGGTCGGACGGATGGGTAAGATTACGCTTGATGTTAACAATGAAGCTGCGTTAGCGCCGCCATTTACCTACGATAAAGATAACGTCGACAAGTTTGCCAAAATATTTTGACAATCAAATCGGGCTTATCGATTTTGCCGTGCGCATCAATATTATGCAATAACGTCGTAGTGTAGGGGTTTCTGAACAGTGGTTGCAGTATTAGCTGCAACTACGTTCACAGGATGAGGTTTGATTGTCTTGCGCTGGTCGAAACGCTCAGATAGTTGCATCAGGCGCGGCGCTTGTTCCCTATCATTTATGAAATGAATATGCCCTTGAACGCTGCGCCAAACACTTATTCCGCCCCATCCGATCTGACGCGATCCGATCTGACGATGTCCGATACGCCGCCGGTGCTGACGTTATCCGACATCTGTAAGCGTTTTCATGGCGTTGTTGCGCTGGATGATGTGGGACTGACCGTTCGCGCCGGAGAAGTGATGGCGCTGATTGGTGAAAATGGTGCTGGAAAATCGACGCTGGTGAAGACGTTGACCGGGATTTACCAAGCCGATGGCGGCACGATCCATCTGTCTGGAAAACTGGTTTCGTTTGCCAATCCCCAGGCGGCGATGCATGCAGGTATCACAGCGGTTCATCAGGAAACCGTCATGTTCGATGAACTCACTGTGGCGGAAAATATCTTTATTGGTCGTCAGCCGCAACATGGATTCCCACCCCGGATTAATTGGGCTTTCATTGAGGCAGAAGCGGAAAAATTATTCGCACGTCTGGAAGTCACTTTGCCGGTGCGCGCTCGCGTTAAAGATTTGAGCGTTGCACAACGCCATTTCGTTGAAATCGCCCGTGCACTCTCGCAAAACGCGCGTGTAGTCATCATGGATGAGCCCACTGCGTCATTGTCGCAACGCGAAATTCACGAACTGTATCGGATCATCCGGCAATTGCGCGATGCCGGAACGGCGGTTATTTTTATCTCCCATAAGTTTGATGAGATTTTCGCAGTGGCTGATCGTTACACGGTATTACGTGACGGCCATTTTGTGGCTGCGGGCGCGCTTGCCGATATTGCCGAGCCGGAATTGGTGGCGTTGATGGTCGGCCGTGAGATTCATCAGGTCTTTCCAAAGGTTGAAGTTGCACTAGGTCCGACAATACTTGAGGTGGAAAATTTTTGTCATCCGACCGAATTTAACGGAGTGAACTTTTCGGTGCAACAAGGTGAAATTGTCGGTTTTTATGGTCTGGTGGGTGCCGGGCGCTCTGAAGTCATGCAGGCGCTATTTGGACTGACGCCTGAGGTTACCGGTACGGTGAAGCTGCACGGAAAGGCGATTACTATCCATTCCACCAGCGACGCTATTGCCCATGGAATCGCCTATGTACCGGAGGATCGGCAGCATCAGGGTGCACATTTATCGCTTCCAATTGTCCACAACATCACATTGCCGATCCTATCCAAAATTGGTTTTTTTCTGTCGGGTCGACGTGCCAAAGAAACGGCTATTGCACGTCATTTTAGCGAACAGCTGGAATTGAAGGCGGGGCATTTTACCCAAATGGTATCGGAACTATCCGGTGGCAATCAACAAAAAGTGGTGCTGGCAAAATGGCTCGCGACCGATCCAAAGGTGATTATTCTGGATGAGCCGACCAAGGGGATTGATATTGGTTCTAAAGCAGCGGTCCATACTTTTATCAGTGAACTGGTGTCGAAGGGATTATCGGTGATTCTGGTCTCGTCTGAATTGCCGGAAGTACTGGGTATGGCTGATCGAATTGTGGTCATGCACCAAGGTCACATCAAAAAAATATTTACGAGGGCCCAAGCGACACCCGAAAACGTGGTTGCCACTGCATCCGGTAGTGCGTATTCCGCAGAGGAAACTGTATGCGCTTACTAAAAAATCGTGAAGCGCTGCTGGCGTTGCTGATCTTGTTACTGATTGGTGTGGTCGGGTTGCGTGCGCCGATATTCCTGAGTGCCTCGAGCATGTCTAATCTGCTGACCGATAGCACGTTATTGGTGATGCTGGCGTTGACCCAGATGTTCGTCATTGTCACGCGTGGTATTGATTTGTCGATTGCGTCAAATCTTGCGCTATCGGGAATGATGACGGCACTGTTGGCGTCCAAATTCCCTGATTTGTCGGTGGCAGTGATCATTCTGGTGGCACTTGGTATTGGTCTGTTTCTGGGCTTGATTAACGGTTGGCTGATTGGTTATCTGAATCTACCGCCGATTGTCGTTACTTTAGGCACGATGAGCGTCTATCGTGGCCTGGTATTCGTGCTTTCCGGCGGTGCATGGGTGTCGTCGCGGCAAATGCCCGCAGCGTTTATCGCGTTTCCACTGACCCATTTTCTTGGTGTCTCGCATCTGGTTTGGTTGGCAGCGATTGCGATTATCGTCATGTGGTTTATTGCCCGCTACACACATTTTGGAAGAGACTTATATGCCATCGGCAATCAACCGGTGGCTGCGCGCTACGTCGGTATTGCGATTTCTCAACGCTTACTTTGGACGTACGGACTCTCGGGCATGATGGCCGGTCTGTGCGGATATTTGTGGGTTGCGCGCTATGCCGTAGCGTATACCGAAATCGCTTATGGGTTTGAGTTCACCGTTATTGCAGCTTGTGTGATTGGTGGTATCAGTATTGCGGGCGGTGTTGGCAGTGTCGCCGGTGCGGTTTTGGGTGCCTTATTTCTATCGGTGATCAATAACGCTTTGCCGATTGTAAAGATATCGCCGTTCTGGCAGAGCGCATTGACCGGTATCGTGATTCTGACCGCCGTGGTGATCAATGCCCGTGGCAATACCAAAAACGGTAGACAGATATTGTCGCTGCAGTCGCTTGATCCTTCCCGGCAACCGCCTCCATCCGTTCAATCCGGCCAATCGACAGTAAGGGAAACAGTGTGAGTACGATGAACACGGCGCCATTGCCTTCGACAGCGACATCCCGTTACACCATCCAGGACCGACAAGGCTTTAGAATCGGCGGCCTAATGGCGCGCTGGGAAACGCTGTTAGCGATCCTGTTTGTTGTGGTATTTGTTGCGAATAGCTTTCTGTTGCCGCACTTCTTTGATTTTTATAACCTCGCAGATAGTACGTTTAATTTTAGTGAGAAGGCGTTGATTGCATTGCCGATGGCGTTGCTCATCATCTGTCGGGAGATTGATATTTCAGTCTCGGGCATACTCGCCTTGTCGTCGGTGGCAATGGGTCTTGCGCATCACTATGGCATGCCAGCGCCGGGATTGCTGTTTGTCGCTATTGCGACTGGCACAGCGTGTGGATTGTTAAATGGATTTTTAGTTACCCGCTTTGCGTTGCCCTCCATTGTGGTCACGATCGGGACTGTATCCCTGTTCCGCGGTTTGTCGAGTGTAATTTTGGGTGATCAGGCATTTACCGGTTATCCGCAATTGTTGGTGGATTGGGGGCAAGGATATTTCTTCGAGGTGATCCCGCGTGAGTTTGTGGTATTACTTGTTTTCGCGATAGTGTTTGCGGTCCTGTTACATGCCACCAGTTGGGGACGGAAAATGTACGCTATCGGTAATAATCCGATAGCCGCACGATTTTCCGGGATCGCTGTGAATCGTTACCGTTTGGCGTTGTTTATGTTGACGGGCGCAATGGCCGGTCTGGCTGGTTTTTTGCTGACTGGACGGATCGGCAGCACGCGCCCCAACATCGCGCTTGGATGGGAGCTTGAAATCATTACTATGGTGATCTTGGGTGGCGTGAGTATCGCTGGCGGCGCGGGTAGCATTGGCGGGGTGTTACTAGCCGTATTGACACTTGGGATGGTGACGTATGGACTGGCATTAGCCAATATTCCTGGGATTATTATGACAATCGTTGTCGGCCTGCTGCTGTTGATCACCATTGCATTGCCGCGCTTGCTACGCAAATAAAATTACTGACAATCGATGGAACCAATTGTCTTCAAAACCCAACTCAAGGCTGGAAATGTCAGCGAATACAAACTCCGTTATGACTTGATCTGGCCTGAGTTGGTAGTATTGTTAGCCAATGTTTGTATGCGCGATTACAGCATCTTTTTGGGCCTGAACTATGCCTTCCAACGATCTCATCAAGCCTCCTAAGGGCATCAACAACGCAACAGTTGTTTTAGACATTGGCAAAACCAATGTCAAATTGACGTTGCTGGATGCCAGCGGCAAGACACTCGCTGAGCAACGTTGTGCCAATGCCATCGTCCATAGTGGGCCTTATCCGCATCATGACACTGAGCGCATCTGGGATTGGTTGCTCAATACGTTGCAAGTATTTTCCCACACCGCACATATTCTCGCTATCGTCCCCGTTACCCATGGTGCTACCGCTGCGCTGGTCGACGCCGTTGGATTGGTGTTGCCGGTGCTGGATTATGAGTCTGTGTTGCCGCAGGAATGTGATTGGCACTACGAGAGCGTGCGACCGCCTTTTTCCGAAACGTTTTCACCTAATCTGGGCGCAGGATTAAATCTGGGGCGTCAACTATTTTGGTTATCACGTCGCTATCCGGCTGAGTTTGCTCGCGCACGCTACATCCTGAATTATCCGCAATATTGGGCGTGGCGATTGTCTGGTATCGCAGCAAGCGAAATAACGTCGCTTGGATGTCACACTGATTTGTGGCAACCGTTAGCGGGTGGTTATTCCTCGCTGGTTAGGCGGTTAGGTTGGGAAAAATGCTTTCCGCCGATGCGTGATGCATGGGCCGCACTCGGCCCATTGCATGGCGATTTGGCATCGCGGACTGGCTTGCCGACCGATTGCAAGATTCTGTGTGGCATCCATGATAGCAATGCATCGCTGTTGCGGTATTTTGGAGGAGTGGGGGATACAACGCAACGATCGGTGTTATCAACTGGCACGTGGGTTATTGTTGCCGCCTTGGGTGCGTCGCTCGATGGTTTGAATGAGCGATCCGACATGCTGGCCAATGTCAACGCGTTAGGCGATCCCGTGGCCTGTATGCGCTTTATGGGCGGCCGCGAATTTTCTGCAATTGCTGGTTCAGAACCGACATTATGCAGCCTCCATGACTTGCAGCATCTGCTCAACCAAAATACGTTGGCGCTGCCTTGTTTTGCGGAGTCCGGCGGCCCTTTTTCGGGGCAGAACGGCACCATCTGCGGAACCTTGCCACAGTCAGATGAAGAGCGCTATGCGCTTGCTACGCTGTATTGCGTGCTGATGACGGATTATTGTTTGGACGCGCTGAAATCTGCGGGGCCGATAGTGGTGGAGGGCAGTTTTACTGATAACCCCTTCTTCTCGGCCTTGCTTGGGATATTACGCCCACAACAAGCAGTGTCTTTTTCAGAGGATTCCAGCGGTACGACGTGCGGGGGATGGATGTTGCAACATTGGCCTTCTACGCTGGATATTGTTGACGGAACGGTAACCAAGTCGACGCCGCTTTCGACGGAACTGACTGGATTGGCAGACTACCGAGATTGTTGGCGCGCACTTCTGCCGCACGCCTAATCGATTTATCTTAAATAGTGAGTGGCCAGCACTTTGTTGCTTCCTGCGGTATCCTTATGGCATCGTAGTTCGCAAATGTGGTTAGCGCTTTCTGTTCGCTGGCACTCTATTTAATGAAGTAGCTTCTCAATCGGCAAGTGTCTGGCTAGACCAAGGGCCAGCCATGTTTTTTCTCTTTGTCTTTCTCTTTTTATCCGCTGTTAGCAGCCGTTCCAAAATAATTGTGAACTAAACTATCAAAAAGCTGCTCGAACTGAAGTGATGTAATTTGCATATTTTTTTAGCGAACAAGCATCGCCGATGTGGTTTTTTAACGAAAATAGCAATTTGCTTCGCGCAGTTCAGCGCAGCTTCAGGCAATTCCATTTAACCGCAACCACGTTACAAGGGTTACCATTTTCGCTCTATTCACTGGGATCATCCAGAAATGAAAAACGCAGATCCTACGGAACTTATAGATACGCAATCAACATTTAACTTAGGCAATCTGGGCGCATGCGCTCTTTTTCTCGACTTCGACGGCACCCTTGTCGATCTGGCGCCCACGCCAGAAGAAGTCGTCGTCATACCAGAATTAATTGATTCCATACAGCATATCCGTGATCATCTCGATGGACGCTTGGCGATTGTGTCAGGCCGTCCTATTTCGCAGATTGATGCGATGCTCGCACCGTTAATATTACCAGTCGCAGGTGTACACGGCATAGAACGTCGCGATGCTGACGGCGTTTTACATTACGCGACTACTCCCACATTTTCTGCCATTCAGGCCTGCGCTGTGCGTCTCGCCGCGAGTTATTCAGGGTTGCGTGTGGAGCAAAAACGCGGGACTCTTGCATTGCATTATCGTCAAGCCCCCGAGCTTGAGGCGCTCTGTGAATCAGAACTGCTCTTTGCGCTTCGCGATTGTCCTGGCATGGTTTTGTTGCATGGAAAAATGGTGTTTGAGGTGAAACCTGCAACCATCACCAAAGGCACTGCCATTCGCGATTTTTTGACCGAGTCGCCTTTTGCTGGCACGCGTCCGGTGTTTGCCGGCGATGATACAACTGACGAGATTGGCTTTGCCTATGTACAACAAGTGGGCGGGATAGGAATCAAAATAGGCGAAGGCGCCAGCGTCGCACGTTATCGCATCGCGTCACCCCGCGCATTGCGTGCCGAGCTGGCCAGTGTTGCGCAATTGGCTCAGATATTATCCAAAGGATGTTGATATGACAAAAAATTATGCTGAATCATCAGCGCCCATCAATGATCCAAAACGCAGTACATCGACGCTTGCTTGCGGGGTTGTTGGAAATTGCGCGTTAAGCGCATTGGTAGATGAGATGGGGCGCATGGTGTGGTGTTGTCTCCCACGCTTTGACGGTGACCCGGTGTTTAACGCTTTGCTTGATGAATCGGAGAATGGCAGTTTGTGGAGTATTGAAATCGAGAATTTTGCCCGATCCGAGCAATTCTACGAACCAAATACCGCTGTGTTGCACACCCGATTATTCGATACTGACGGGCGCGGCATCGAAATCACGGACGTAGCGCCGCGTTTTATGAGTCGGGATCGCATGTATCGACCACTCATGTTAGTTCGTCGCGTGCGTCCGTTAGATAGCGCAGTACGCATTAGAGTGAGGCTCCGACCACGTTTTGACTGGGGAAGGCAGATACCCACCGTCACGCAAGGTAGTCATCACATACGTTATGTCGGGGCCGCAACCACACTGCGCCTCAATACCGACACTTCACTCAGTTACATCCTGACAGAATCGTTTTTTGTACTGGATCAAACCGCAAACTTCCTGCTTGGCCCTGACGAGACATTGGCGGAAGGGATCGAAGATACTGCGCGCATGTTCGAAAAAGAAACGATTCGTTATTGGCGTACATGGAGCCGACGCCTTGCTGTGCCATTGGAATGGCAGGACGTTGTTATTCGGGCGGCGATCACGCTCAAAATGTCGTTATATGAGGATACTGGTGCGATCATCGCAGCCATGACGACCAGCGTTCCCGAGGCACCAGGAAGCAGTCGTAACTGGGATTATCGGTATTGCTGGCTGCGCGATGCATTTTTTGTCGTGCGCGCCCTAAACAGTTTGTCCGAAGTTGGCACCATGGAAGATTACATGCGCTGGCTGACCAACGTTGTGGCGCGTTCTAAAGGTGGTCACATTCAGCCGTTGTACGGAATCGGGCTGGAAGAGATGCTGCCAGAGTTGATCGTCGATCATTTGCCAGGATATCGTGGTCATACACCCGTTCGTGTTGGCAATCAGGCGCAGGAACATTATCAACACGATGTTTACGGCAATATCATTTTGGGGGCGACTCAGGCATTTCTCGATCAGCGCCTGTTCAATCGCGCAGGTATTGCCGAGTTTATCAATCTTGAGGCAGTTGGCGAACAAGCCTTTAAAGTCTATGCCGAGCCTGACGCCGGCATGTGGGAATTACGCTCCCGTGCGCGGGTACATACCTCGTCGGTATTGATGAGTTGGGCCGCCTGCGACCGACTGTCCAAAATCGCGCATGCGCTTGGTTTGACCGAGCGCGCTGCACATTGGGAGGCGCGTGCCACGATTATTCGTGAACACCTATTGCGCGATGCGTGGAGCGAAGAACGGCAGGCTTTTGCCGAAAGTCTGGGCGGACGTGATTTGGATGCCAGCGTTTTGCTGATGGCCGAAGTGAATTTTATCGATCCGATGGATCCGCGATTTATCGCTACCGTTGACGCTTTGGAGCGCTCTTTGTGCGATGGTCCTTATATGCGCCGTTACGAGGCACCGGACGATTTTGGGAAACCTGAAACTGCATTCAATATTTGCACGTTTTGGAGGATTGACGCGTTGGCGCGGATTGGCCGTAAAGAGCGGGCGCGTGAAATTTTTGAAACGATGCTGAAGGCGCGCAATCATTTGGGATTGCTGTCTGAAGATACGCATCCGGTTACTGGTGAAATGTGGGGAAATTTTCCTCAGACCTACTCAATGGTAGGACTGATTAACTGTGCTGTGCGGCTTTCTGCTCCATGGGATACTGCAATTTAAGCCTCTAAGGAAAACTATGTCACGTCTCGTTATTGTTTCAAATCGGGTTGCCGATCCGCGTAAGCCTGCTGCTGGGGGCCTAGCGGTAGCGCTCGGGGAAAGTATGAAACAAACTGGCGCTCTCTGGTTTGGCTGGAGCGGAAAAATAATCGAAGAAGCTGAGGGCGGAGTTCAGGGGGAAGGTAAGCTCCATACAGAGGAAGCAGGCAATATCACGCTGGTGACGGTTGATTTGAGTCGTAAGGATCACGATGCGTATTATCTTGGATACGCTAACGGTGTGTTGTGGCCAGTGTTTCATTATCGGCTGGATCTGGGGAATTATGAACCGGGTTTCGCAGAGGGCTATCGTCGGGTAAACGAATTGTTTGCGCGCAAGTTGCTGCCATTGCTGAAACCGGACGATCAAATCTGGGTACACGATTATCATCTTATTCCTCTAGCGGCAAATTTACGCGCTATGGGATGCCGCAATCGTATGGGATTTTTTCTGCATATTCCCATGCCACCACCACTTATTACGGCGGCAATTCCGCATCAGGAATGGTTGATGCGTACGCTCTTTGCTTATGATCTGTTGGGTTTCCAAAGTGACGCCGATCTTTTAAATTTTTCCCACTATGTGCAAAGTGAAGCACACGCAGAAGTGTTGTCCGATGGACGTTACCGCGCCTTTGATCGTACGGTACAAGCGGGCTCATTTCCGATTGGTATCGATGTCGGTGAGCTGACTCGTATGGCGGAAACCAAAGAAGGTAATCAAATGTTCCGCGGATTGCGAGAGGAATATTCTCGCCGCCAATTATTGGTCGGCGTTGATCGACTGGATTATTCCAAGGGACTGCCACAACGTATTCGCGCATTCCGCGAACTACTTACACGATTTCCTGAGAATAAGAACAGCGCGACGTTGATTCAAATTGCGTCGCCAAGTCGGGAGGATGTTGATGCTTATGCCAATATTCGCACGGAAATGGAAAATTTGTGCGGTTCCATTAACGGTGATTTTGGTGAGTTGGACTGGATGCCGATTCGTTACATCCATCGTACGGTTGCGCGCAAACGGTTGCCTGGCTTATATCGCGCCAGTCGTGTTGGCCTGGTCACACCGTTGCGCGACGGCATGAATCTGGTCGCAAAGGAATTTATTGCCGCCCAGGATCCCTCAGATCCGGGGGTATTGGTTTTGTCGCGATTTGCCGGAGCGGCAGAGCAACTTAAAGAAGCCTTGATGGTCAATCCCTATGATATTGAGCACACTGCGCAAGTCATTCAACAAGCCTTGCAAATGCCTCTGGAGGAACGTCAGAATCGACACGAAGTATTGCTACGTCGCATCAAAGAACAGGACGTACATTGGTGGTGCAATACTTTTCTTGAAACATTAGCCAATTTGGATTTGCCAGCGGGGCAATCGGTAGCCGATTAGGCAGGTTGGTTGAAGAGTGGACATCAACCATCGCCCATCGATCATAAAATACCTGCAGATTCCGCTGAACGGTCCTTTAAATAAGGAGGTTCACAATGCAACTTGGCATGATTGGGTTGGGACGCATGGGCGCCAATATGGTGCGGCGGCTGCAAAAAGGTGATCACGAATGCGTGGTATACGATGTCAGGGAAGAGGCGATCAACAATCTTTTAAGCCCTGGCATCAGCGGGGCATCGTCGCTTGACGATCTGGTCGCCAAATTACAGAAGCCAAGGGTTATCTGGTTGATGGTTCCGGCGGCTTTGGTCGATCAGGATCTTGCGTTATTAGCGCCTTTACTCGATGCCGGTGACATTATCATTGATGGCGGCAATTCCTACTACCATGACGATATCCGACGCGGGAAAGAGTTGACATCACAACAGATTCATTATGTGGATGTTGGGACCAGCGGTGGTGTGGCCGGTTTAGATCGTGGCTATTGTTTGATGATTGGTGGCGAAAAAGAAATCGTCATCCATCTTGATCCGATCTTTGCGACGCTCGCGCCGGGTTCGGCTGCTGCCTCTCCCACACCTGGGCGCGACAATGCAAACAGCACTGCGGCACAAGGTTATTTGCACTGCGGGCCGCAAGGCGCGGGCCACTTCGTCAAGATGGTCCACAACGGTGTCGAGTACGGCATCATGGGCGCGTACGCAGAAGGCTTGAATATTCTGCGGCACGCGAACGTTGGGCTGCAAAAGGGCGATGTCGACGCCGAGACTACACCGCTACGCAATCCCGAATATTATCAATATGAGATAGATCTTCCTGAGATCGCCGAATTATGGCGTCGTGGAAGCGTTATCGGCTCGTGGTTATTGGATCTGACGGCAAGTGCACTCGTCGCTGATCCTGCACTAGAAAATTATGCCGGTCGGGTCTCTGATTCTGGGGAAGGGCGATGGACGATTACTGCAGCGGTTGATGAAGCCGTGCCGGCCCCGATACTGAGTGCCGCTCTTTTTGAGCGCTTCAGTTCGCGTGGCGAAGCCGATTTTGCCGATAAGGTGTTGTCGGCGATGCGACAGGGGTTCGGCGGCCATATTGAAAAGCCATCGACCGCCGCAGAGACATCCGCCGCCAAGCGTGGCATCACAAAAATCGTGTCGAATAAGCGGCAGGAGGAATGATGACAGTATCGCATTCTGACGCGTTTGTTTTTTTCGGTGCTACTGGTGATCTTGCCTACAAGCAGATTTTTCCTGCCTTGCAAGCGATGATTAAGCATGGTCATCTCGACCTTCCGATTATCGGCGTAGCTAAGTCCGACTGGACTGACGATCAATTACGTGAACGCGCGCGTGACAGTATAGAAAAAAATGGCAGTTTCGATGCCGATGCCTTCGCAAAACTATCGGCCCGCCTTCAGTATATCAGCGGCGATTACCAAGACGACGCGACGTACACTCAACTACGTAAGGTGTTGGGTAAAGCGGTGCGGCCGCTCTACTATCTTGCGGTGCCGCCAAGTATGTTCGGGCCGGTTACTGAAGGGCTTGCCAAATCGGGCGGCGCTAATAATGCGCGTGTGATCATCGAAAAACCATTTGGACGCGATCTTGCGTCAGCGCAAGCACTCAACCGGACATTACTGGCTTCCTTTGCTGAGGAGGCCATTTTCCGAATTGATCATTATCTGGGTAAAGAGCCGGTCGAAAATCTGCTGTATTTTAGATTTTCTAATACATTTGTTGAGCCGATCTGGCATGGCGATTATGTGGCCAGCGTCCAAATCACGATGGCCGAACAATTCGGCGTCCAGTGTCGTGGTGCTTTTTACGAAGAAGTAGGAGCCATCCGCGACGTGGTGCAAAATCACATGCTTCAAGTGTTGGCGTTGTTGACGATGGAAGTGCCGGAAAACGACCTAATTGAAGTGAAAGACGTCAGCGCCGATTCTGCGCAGGATGCCATCCGCGATGAAAAGCTGCGGGTATTATGCGCGATGCGTCCATTAGAACCGTCGGAAGTAATAAAAGGGCAGTTCCGCGGATACCTTGATGAGCCAGGCGTGGCGCCGAACTCTCAGGTTGAGACGTTTGCAGCCCTGCGTTTGCATATCGATAATCCGCGCTGGGCGGGCGTGCCGTTTTATATTCGCGCTGGTAAGGAATTGCCGGTGACGTGCACTGAAGTGATGATCGAACTTAAATCACCGGCGAAAACTGTCTTCGACAAAACTGGGTCAAATCACCCAAATTATTTCATTTTTCGACTCGGCCCGGATATGAAGATCGCATTAGGAGCGAGGACCAAACTACCCGGCGAAGCGATGATTGGCACAGCGACAGCATTGGTCGCGCATCACCATCCAGGTGATGAAATGACGCCGTATGAAAGGCTACTGGGCGATGCGCTTCAAGGCAATGCGGGCTTGTTCACACGGGGTGATATGGTCGAGGCCGCCTGGCGCGTCGTTGATCCTGTTTTGGAGAGTGCGACGGAACAAAATAGTCACAATGCCGCACCAATAGATGTCTATGAGTCGAACACATGGGGGCCGGATGCAGCGCAAAAAATGATGACCGGTAGCGATCAATGGCATAACCCAACATCTAAGGACATGCTGCCATGACAACGCCAAGTGAGATTGTTTTCCTGTTCGATTGCGACAATACGTTGCTCGATAATGACCGCGTGCAGTTTGATCTCCAAACGCATCTGGAGGCAGAGTTCGGTGCAGCAAACCGTATCCGCTATTGGCAAATCTTTGAAGAGTTGCGAACCGAGTTGGGATACGCAGACTATTTGGGGGCATTGCAACGCTATCGAACAGGCGGTATGAATGACCCGCGTCTTTTACAAATGTCGGCATTTCTGGTGGACTATCCATTTGCCACGCGCCTATATCCGAATGCGCTGGAGACTATCGCCCACGTTGGGCAATGGGGACCGACTGTCATTCTTTCGGATGGCGACGTGGTTTTTCAGCCGCGCAAAATTCAACGCTCAGGATTATGGGATGCTGTCGATGGTCGCGTGCTGATCTATATTCATAAAGAGGAAATGCTGGAAGACCTTCAACGACGTTATCCGGCCCAGCACTATGTCATGATCGATGATAAATTACGAATTCTGGCAGCCATGAAAAACGTCATGAAAAATCAATTAACGACTATCTTTCCGCGGCAAGGTCATTACGCTCTGGACCCCGAAAACATCGTCAATTATCCGGCGGCGAATTTGACGGTTGAGTGTATTGGTGATCTGATCAATGCGCTGGATTATCAACATGGGGAATTGATTTTTTCGGACAAGTGAATTGACGCTTCCCGTCTTTGCGAGATTAGCTTCACATTTCCATCCTGGTCATACAGATTGCAATCCGGCTTAACGTTGAAGTAGAGCCAAGGCCCGCTGGCAGACGTTTTCGACGGTAAAACCATACTCTCGCAGCACCACGTCTCCGGCTGCGGATGCACCAAACTTGTCTACCGAGATGATATCGCCGTCATCACCGATGTAGCGATGCCAACCCTGTGCCACGCCAGCCTCCACCGCGAGTCTTGGTTGTCTTGGCTTTGATGGCGGGAAGACGGTATCGCGGTATTCCTGCGGTTGGGCGTCGAATAACTCCCAACTGGGCATCGACACCACGCGTGCCTGAATGTTTTGTTTCATCAATTCTTCCCGCGCGGCAATGATCAGTTTTACTTCCGAACCGCTAGCGATCAGGATTAAGTCGGGATGGCCGTCAGGCGCATCGGCCAGAATGTAAGCGCCGCGTTGCAGGCCTTCGGCAGCAGCAAACCGGATCCGGTCGAGTGTTGGCAAATTCTGTCTGGTTAATACGAGTGCCACGGGCCGATCAGTTGACCGGATTGCAACGCGCCATGCGTGAGCCGTTTCGTTCGCGTCGGCTGGACGAATCACGATTAGCCGCGGTATGGCACGCAAGCTGGCAAGCTGTTCCACCGGCTGATGGGTCGGCCCATCTTCGCCTAGCGCGATGCTATCGTGGGTAAAGACGAAAACTACCTGCAACTCTGATAGCGCGGCAAGGCGTATCGATGGCCGCATGTAATCGGAGAAAACTAGAAATGTCGCACCAAATGGCACTGTGCCGCCATGTCCTGCCATACCATTCATGATCGCGCCCATGGCATGTTCGCGCACACCAAAGTGCAGATTGCGACCATCAGGACTCCAACCCCCGCCGTTCGAACCCTGTCGGTCGCGAGCGCTGACGCCACCTGGTTGAAAATCTCCGAAGCCTTTTAATGCCGTCATGGTCGATGGATCCAAATCTGCCGAGCCGCCAATCAATGCCGGAAAGTGTGTAGCAATCGCGTTCATTACCTGGCCCGATGCGATCCGGGTGGCCATTCCTTTCTCATCTGCGGGGAACTGTGGAATAGCGGCATCCCAGCCGTCGGGAAGCTGTCCTGCGCCGCCCGACATACGTTGGTGTAATTCTTGTGCTAGGTCGGGAAACTGTTTTGTATAGGCTGATATTGTCGCGTTCCAATCAGCTTCACGCTTTTCGCCGCGATCATTTATTTCTTTAAAGTGTGCGCGGGCGGCATCGGGAACGTAGAACGCTGGTTCCTCGGGCCAGCCCAGATTACGTTTGGTCAGGCGGACTTCTTCGGTGCCGAGTGGAGAACCATGCGCCTCAAAGGTGTCTTGTTTGTTGGGCGAGCCATAACCAAGGTGAGTGCGCACCAGTATCAAGGAGGGACGATGGGTTTCTGAGCGAGCGTTAGCGAGTGCTTGCGCGATAGCTGAAAGGTCGTTGCCGTCCGCAATGATCTGCGTATGCCAGCCATAGGCCTCAAAGCGCTGCGTCCGATCCTCGCTGAAGGTCATCTCGGTGCTGGCGGACAGCGTCATGTTGTTGTCATCATACAAATAGATTAATTTGCCTAATTGCAGATGACCAGCCAAAGAGGCAGCCTCGGATGTCACGCCTTCCATCAGGTCGCCGTCACTCACAATTCCATAGGTGTAGTGGTTGATGACTTCATAGCCGTCGCGGTTATAGTGAGCTGCGAAATGTGCTTCGGCCATTGCCATGCCGACGCCATTGCCAAAGCCCTGACCGAGGGGTCCGGTTGTCATCTCGACGCCTGGCGTGACGCCGCGTTCAGGGTGGCCGGGCGTGGAACTGGCCCATTGGCGAAACCTTTTCATTTGTTCAAGCGGTAGATCGTAGCCGGTCAAATGAATCAGGCTATACAGGAGTGCCGATCCATGCCCTGCCGAAAGGACAAAACGATCCCGGTCGAACCAATCGGGATTGGCTGGATGATGCTTGAGAAATTGTGACCAGAGAACATACGCCATCGGTGCCGCATCGAGTGGCAAGCCGGGATGACCGCTATTGGCAAGTTGCACGGCATCGACCGCCAGGAAACGGATTGTATTAACACACGCCTCGTCGACTTCTGAAAATGTTGAGGACATTTAGCTGCTCCTTGATGGGTTGAATGGCGCTAATAGGCGAAGATTTAAAAACGAAGAGTGACTAACAGAGCTCGACGGACGCACATTGGCGTAACCGTCGTGAATTTGTTGGGAATTGTTAAAATAGACAGGGGTTTAATTAAATAGTTTAAAAAAACGACAAACAGCGGGGCGATAGCCGCAATTTAGGCGTTGTACTCTGCAACTAACAAACGAATTCGGCGTTTACGTTGAAAAAATACTTACTTTGGCTTGTAGGGATATAATGCGCTCCACCCAATTTGAGAGATCAATGGGGAATGTGCAGTACTGCGTGACGTTATTCCTCCAGACAACCTTTTTGCAATCTTTTCTGTTGTCAGTTTGTTCCATAAAAGAAAACATTTTTCTTGGAAAACATTGCTTTATAGCATTTTTTCCTACGTTGTCGCGTGGATAAAAGCGCACTTTTTCAATTTATCGTAAGACCCGCGCTGTTCCGTGAAAGCGTGATATATTTTTTTATATTTCCTGTGTACATATTTTTTTTTTGAAACCATTTAGAGGCATTCACCATGGTTCAACTATCAAGGCGCCAGTTTCTTAAAGTTACTGGCTCGACGCTGGCGGGTTCCAGTCTCGCTTTGCTTGGCTTTGCGCCAATTGCGGCGTTGGCGGAAGTTCGACAATATAAGCTTTCTCGCACAACGGAAACGCGTAATACATGTCCGTACTGTTCGGTTGGCTGCGGCATTCTGATGTACGGTCTGGGCGACGGAGCAAAAAATGTCTCCTCGAGCATTCTGCATATTGAAGGCGATCCGGATCATCCGGTCAATCGCGGCACGTTATGCCCAAAGGGCGCAAGCCTGATTGACTTTATTCATAGCCCGAGTCGGTTGCTTGCACCAGAGTATCGCGCTCCTGGCGACGACAAATGGCAGAAAATATCATGGAACGACGCGCTAGATAAAATCGCTGGTCTGATGAAGAAAGATCGCGATGAAAACTTTATTGAAAAAAATGCCGCAGGTGCGACCGTCAATCGTTGGTTGACCACCGGTATGTTGGCTGCATCAGCGGGAAGTAACGAAGTTGGTTATTTGACGCACAAGACAATTCGTAGTTTGGGAATGTTAACGTTCGACAATCAAGCACGCGTTTGACACGGACCGACGGTGGCAGGTCTTGCCCCGACGTTTGGCCGTGGTGCGATGACGAATCATTGGGTCGACATCAAGAATGCCGATGTGATCCTGGTAATGGGCGGCAATGCCGCTGAAGCACACCCTTGCGGATTCAAATGGGTAACAGAAGCGAAAGCGCATAACAAGGCGCGATTGATCGTGGTTGACCCGCGTTTCACCCGCACCGCGTCAGTGGCGGACTATCACGTCCCGACCCGGACCGGTACGGATATTGTGTTCCTTGGCGCAATCATCAACTATTTGTTGGTGAACGATAAGATTCAGCACGAGTACGTTCGCAATTACACCGACATGCCGTTCATTGTGCGTGATGATTTTGCGTTCAAAGATGGTTTGTATTCCGGTTACAGCGAAAAGGCTGGCGGGTATCCGGACAAAAGCACGTGGGATTACGAGATGGGTAGCGATGGCTTTGCCAAAATCGATACCACCTTGCAGCATCCACGTTGCGTTTATCAATTGATGAAAACGCACTACTCGCGCTATACACCAGAAATGGTGGAGCGTATTTGCGGTGTGCCATCGGATAAATTTCATAAAGTAGCCGAAGCATTGGCTTCGACCGCCACCCCGGATCGCGCAGGTACTATTTTGTACGCTTTGGGATGGACGCATCACTCCACCGGCGCACAAATTATTCGTACCGGTGCAATGGTCCAGCTATTACTGGGAAATATCGGTATCGCTGGCGGCGGAATGAATGCGTTACGTGGTCACTCTAACATCCAGGGTCTGACCGATTTGGGGTTAATGTCGAACCTTTTGCCAGGCTACATGACGTTGCCCGGCGAGAAAGAACAGGATTTTGACGCTTATATTGCTGCCCGTGCGACGAAACCGTTGCGTCCTAATCAGTTAAGTTATTGGAAAAACTACCGCAGTTTTCATGTCAGTTTTATGAAGACCTGGTGGGGCGACGCCGCTACTGCGGAAAATAACTGGGCTTACGATTACTTGCCTAAGCTTGATAAGCCGTACGACTTATTGCAGGCCATTGAGTTGATGCATCAGGGCAAGATGAACGGCTACATCGCGCAGGGCTTTAACATGCTTGCTTCTGCGCCGAGCAAGCAAAAAGTTACTGAAGCCCTGTCTAAACTGAAATGGCTAGTGGTGATGGATCCGCTTGCGGTGGAAACGGCTGAGTTCTGGAAACCACACGGCGAATTCCATGACGTCGATCCGGCTAAAATCCAAACTGAAGTGTTCCGTTTGCCAACTACCTGTTTCGCGGAAGAGCGTGGATCGCTGGTCAGTTCAGCGCGCTGGTTGCAATGGCATTGGCAGGGATCGGAACCACCGGGTTTAGCCCGCAGCGATCTGGACATTATGTCCGGCATATTTTTGCGCATGCGCACGATGTATAAACGCGATGGCGGCAAGTTTCCTGACCCGATTGTGAATCTGACATGGAATTATGCTAATCCTGAAAGTCCGACGCCGGAAGAACTGGCCAAGGAATTTAACGGTAAAGCGCTGGTCGATTTGTATGATCTAAAAGATCCGACCAAGCTACTGGCGAAGAAAGGCGAGCAATTGCCGTCGTTCGCCATGTTGCGTGACGATGGCTCGACGACTAGCGGTTGCTGGATATTCTGCGGTGCGTGGACGCAGGCGGGCAATCAGATGGCGCGCCGTGATAACACCGATCCTACCGGGATTGGCCAGACCCTTAACTGGGCTTGGGCTTGGCCGCTCAATCGTCGGGTGTTGTACAACCGTGCTTCTTGCGATGTGAAGGGCAAGCCATTTGACGCCAAACGTAAACTTATTGGCTGGAATGGCACCGCTTGGAATGGTCCTGATATCCCTGACTTCAAGGCTGACGAACCACCGGAAAACGGGATGGGTCCGTTTATTATGTTAGGTGAGGGCGTGGCGCGGTTCTTTGCCCGAGGTGCGATGGCGGAAGGTCCTTTCCCAGAACATTACGAGCCATTTGAAAATCCGCTCGGCTATAACCCGATGCACCCGAAAAATCCGTTGGCGACCAGCAATCCGGCTGCACGGGTCTTTCCACAGGACCGTGCGCAATTGGGAAAACATGAGGATTATCCGCATATTGCAACCAGTTACCGATTGACCGAGCATTTCCATTACTGGACTAAGCATGCCAAGCTGAATGCGATTATTCAGCCCGAGCAATTTGTCGAAATTGGTGAAGACCTGGCGAAAGAAGTAGGCGTCGTAGCAGGCGAGCGCGTGCGCGTCAGTTCGAAGCGAGGACACATTATTGCCAAAGCTGTAGTGACCAAACGGATCAAATCCTTGATGATTGAAGGCAAAAAGATGCACACAGTCGGACTCCCGATTCACTGGGGATTTACGGGTCTTGCAAAGCCCGGATATCTGATCAATACCCTGACACCGTCAGTCGGTGATGCGAATTCCCAGACGCCGGAATTCAAATCTTTCCTGGTGAAGGTGGAAAAAGCATGAGCAAACTACTAGCGTGTGCTGAAAGAGGAGACTAAAGATGTCAATGCAATCACTTGATATCCGGCGCTTGTCGGCGACGACGGTACAGCCGCCGTCGGTGCGGGAACCCGTCACAGGAACTGTCGCAAAGCTGATCGATGTCTCTAAATGCATCGGTTGCAAAGCATGTCAGACCGCATGTATGGAATGGAATGATCTGCGCGATGAAATTGGCGATACGAGCGGTACTTACGATAATCCGCGTGATCTGACCGATAAATCGTGGACCGTGATGCGGTTTTCGGAATATGAAAATCAGGATGCAAATCTTGAGTGGCTAATTCGTAAAGATGGCTGTATGCACTGCGAGGATCCGGGCTGTCTGAAAGCTTGCCCGGCACCTGGCGCCATCGTGCAATACACCAACGGTATCGTCGATTTTCATCAGGAAAATTGTATCGGTTGCGGCTACTGTATTGCGGGATGTCCGTTTGATGTGCCGCGCATTTCGAAGCAGGACCATCGTGCTTATAAATGCACTTTATGTTCTGACCGTGTTGCGGTCGGTCAAGAGCCTGCATGCGTCAAAACCTGTCCGACTGGTGCCATTGTGTTCGGTACAAAAGAAGACATGAAGCAGCATGCGGAAGAGCGCATTGAAGATCTGAAGTCGCGTGGTTTCGACAAGGCCGGTTTGTACGATCCTGCTGGCGTCGGTGGTACGCATGTGATGTATGTATTGCATCATGCGGATCAACCGTCTCTTTATCATGGTCTGCCCAACAATCCGCGCATTAGTCCGATGGTGTCGTTATGGAAGGGTATCGCCAAACCGTTGGCTGTTGCCGGTCTCGCACTGGCTGCGTTGTCAGGTTTCTTCCACTACACGCGCGTCGGCCCTGCCGAAGTGACTGAGGAAGAAGAGCGCGAGGCCCAGGAAGCCGCTCGTAAAATACAGGAAGAGCAGCAGCAAGGAGAGCCAAGATGAATCCCGAGTTGAACGAGTTGAAAGAGCACAAGACGCCCACGCCTCTGATCCTTCGTTACACACCCAACGAACGCAGTAATCACTGGATCACAGCGATTACGTTCGTTTTGCTGGCTCTTTCCGGATTGGCCCTGTTTCATCCAGCCATGTTTTGGCTGACTGAACTGTTCGGAGGCGGGCAGTGGACGCGGATTCTGCATCCCTTTGTTGGCGTTGTCATGTTTGTATCATTCGCCTTCCTTGTATTGCGCTTTTGGCATCACAACTTCTTTGAAGAGGGTGATGTGCAGTGGTTGAAGCAAATTGACGATGTCCTCGCCAATCGCGAGGACAAGCTGCCCGAAATCGGTCGCTATAACGCTGGGCAGAAGTTGTTATTCTTCACACTGGTGGTGTGCATGCTAGGCTTGCTGGCATCCGGAATCGTGATTTGGCGCGCGTATTTTGCATTTTACTTTCCGATCCCAGTCATTCGTGCAGCAGCGTTATTGCACGCTGTTTGTGCGTTTGTTCTGATCATTGGTATCATCATTCACATCTATGCAGGTTTCTGGATCAAGGGTTCGATGGGTGCAATGGTGCGTGGTACGGTCACCTACGGCTGGGCAAAAAAACATCACCCGCGTTGGTTTAAGGAAAGCGTCAAAAAGCAACCATGATGTGAGGTGTTATGGTGATTGATATCGACTTACGTTGATTTTTCAATTTGAACTGTTAATGTGTCCTCAGTATGTGCAAATGGACATTGCGCTCAACTACGCCGACGTGGCGTCAGTTGGGTGCGTCTGCCGCCGATAAGCTTGCATGAGATCAAAGGGTGATGTTGAGTGGTATGCTGACATCAATCCCGCCTGCGCGGTAATATCGTGATCAGGTTCTACAGTATTATTTACAGGGAGTTTCAGTGCAGCGAATTCTTGAACGCGGGGAAATTGAATCCCTCGATCACATTACGATCCCACGCTTATGCTTGCCGTCCGCGGAAGGCGTGTTTAAAGCGCGCGCGGCACGTTTGCGCAAGTTGGCAGCGAATGAAATAACAGGCACGCCGGTTAGTGCAGAGTTAAGTGGCTATTTACTGTTGATGGCAGAGTTGGTCGAAGCGCAGAACGCGGTATTTGTATCGCTGACCGATGCGGATGCAGCATTGCCTGATCGGGAGGTACTCGATATCGGGCTTCAGCACGCGATGCCACCATTGCCAGCGTCTGGTCCAAGACCTGTTGTATGGCAGTTGATTTTCCAGCGATTGCTGGCCTTTTTGGCGCCAGTCGTATCGACGCGGCCTCAATTGGGTCCTGTATTGGCAGCTTTGCAGGCGCTTGATCAGACATCACTGGATACATTGGCGGATGCTGTCTTAGCCCAACGTACGGAAGATGTCGATCCAGCCCAAGCACCATTTATTGCTGCCGCGTTACAAGTGTTGTGGAGCCATAGTGCCAGCAAGTTATCGCTGAAGGACGTGCCGACGTTGGAAACGGCTGCGTTATGTCCTGTTTGCGGTTCGCATCCAGTAGCCAGCGTGGTGCGTATCGGCGGTCAATCGCAGGGTTACCGTTATCTGCATTGTGAGCTTTGTGCGAGTGAATGGCACATGGTGCGTGTGAAGTGTTCCCATTGCGAAAAAAATGCTCACATCGCCTATCAAGGCCTGGACGCACTTGGCGATGCGGACATTGATACTTCAAACACTGCTACCGGGTCGAAGAATATCTCAACGTCGATCAAGGCTAATAAGGCGAACAATCCTCAAAAGGTTATTCGGGCCGAGACCTGCGACGATTGTCACACCTATCGCAAAATCGTCAATCAGGAGCACGACTACGAAGTTGAGCCTTTGGCAGACGATCTGGCCAGTTTGACGCTGGATGTGTTGGTCACCGAAGCCGGCTATACGCGGGCAAGCATGAATCCGTTACTGTGGTTTAGCGGCCCCGCATGACAGACCTGCGATCGGCGGCGGGATTACTAGCAACTTCAGCGGCCACATCGGTTGCCGGTGGCGAGGTCGTTTTTGCAGCTCGCTTGCCTTCCGTCGAAAGTGTTCTTGCGGATGCATCCAGTGTTCCGTTGATCGAAAAATATGGTCGCACGCAAACTCTGGCGGCGCTGCGCGCGTTGCTTGCCGAGTTGCGGGCGGAAATCGTGCGCGGCGTGGCGAGCGTTGCTGCGGATGCTAGTACCGCGGTTAATCGGCCAAAGCTGCAAGATAGAGAAAACCCATTCGCTGGCCTCACCTCGGTACTTGCTGAGCGTTTGGCGACGGCTGCGATTCCGTCAATGAAACAGCTATTCAATCTTACTGGCACGGTATTGCATACCAATATGGGCCGAGCATTGTTACCAGATGTGGCGATTGATGCGGTGGTTGCAGCATTAAGTTCTCCGATGAATCTGGAGTTTGATCTGGCGACCGGAAAGCGCGGCGACCGCGATGATTTGGTCGAAGACTTGCTCTGTGAGTTAACCGGGGCTGAAGCGGCTACGGTTGTTAATAACAATGCCGCCGCCGTTTTGCTGATGTTGAGTGCGCTGGCTCCTCGCCGCGAGGTCATTGTTTCGCGCGGGGAATTGGTCGAAATTGGTGGTTCGTTCCGTATTCCGGACATCATGATGCGTGCGGGCGCAAAACTGCACGAAGTCGGAACCACTAATCGCACCCATGTATCTGACTATTCGGATGCGATTGGCCCGCGTAGCGCGTTACTGATGAAGGTCCATTGCAGCAACTATGCAATTCAGGGATTTACTAAAAGTGTCGAAGTAGCGCAACTCGCCGAACTGACCAAAACGCATGGTGTACCGACCGTGGTCGACTTGGGAAGCGGTACGCTAGTTGATCTTTCTCAATATGGATTGCCGCACGAGACAACGGTACGCGAGACCATTGAAGCCGGTGCCGATCTGGTGACCTTTAGTGGCGACAAATTGCTTGGTGGTCCACAGGCTGGCTTGATTGTGGGGCGCGCCGACCTCATCAAAAAAATCAAACGTCATCCTCTCAAGCGTGCGCTACGGGTTGGAAAACTGACATTAGCTGCGCTGGAGCCCGTGCTTGCTCTATATCGTAACCCTGAGCTTCTGCCTGAGCGACTGACAACCTTGCGTTTGTTGACGCGTCAGCAGTCAGCGATGCGGTTACAAGCTGAAAATCTCATGCCGATAGTTCAGCAGGCATTGGGACCGACAGTTGTCGTGACCTCCGAACCATTATTTAGCCAGATCGGAAGCGGTGCGTTACCGGTTGATTTGCTGCCAAGTTATGGCCTCTCGCTACGTATTAATGCGCCGCAGCGGCGTGGCCGCGGGCTAGGAAAAATTGAAAAGATGCTGCGTAACTTGCCGCGTCCAGTGATTGGGCGCATCGCCAATGATACGTTGTGGTTGGACCTGCGTTGTCTTGAAACTGCGGACGAAGCACAGTTCATTGCGCAACTATCCACGCTAGTACTAGCATCATGATTGTTGGTACCGCAGGACATATCGATCACGGTAAGACGACCTTGACGCGTGCTTTGACGGGTGTGGATACTGACCGCCTGAAAGAGGAAAAAGAACGCGGGATCTCGATTGAGCTTGGGTATGCTTATTTGCCTTTGCCCAATGGTGAGGTTCTGGGCCTGATTGATGTTCCTGGTCATGAAAAATTGATTCACACCATGGCCGCAGGCGCTAGTGGAATTGATTTTGCTTTGTTGGTGATCGCCGCCGACGATGGCATCATGCCGCAAACACGTGAACATCTGGCGATATTGGCCATGCTGGGCGTTAAGCGGGGTGCGGTAGCGCTGACCAAAATTGATCGTGTCGATAGCGATCGCATGGCTGCTGTCGAGCAGGATATCAACGTGCTTCTTGCATCAACGCCATTTTCTGGTGCGCAGATTTTTCGCACTCAGGCACATATTGCTGGCGATCCAGGCGTAGCGGCGCTACTTGCCTACTTGACGCTCAGTGCAAATAATGTGAACGGTACAGCTGTTAACCTTGCAACTAACCAAACTAACGCAAATATTTCGCAAATTGCCGATGCCACGCTCGCGACTTCCTCCATGCCGGACGAGCGCTTGTTCCGATTAGCGATAGATCGTGTCTTTACGTTGGCTGGACACGGAACAATCATCGCTGGAACCGCCTTGGCTGGACACGTGGCTGTTGACGATACTTTGATACTGGCGCCGAGCGGCGAACGTGTGCGGGTGCGCAGTATTCACGCGCAAAATCGTCCATCAGCAAGCGGTCATGCCGGTCAGCGATTAGCGTTGAATCTAGTGGGTGTTCCACGTGAGCAGATCAGTCGTGGCGACTGGATTTTGTCACCAGCACTGGCTGAGTGTTCCGAGCGTATTGATGGTGCGCTGCGCTTATTGTCCGATGCCGGACTTTCTCTTAAGTCCTGGTCTCCCGTGCATGTCCACCTCGGTGCCGCACATCGCACCGCGCACGTGGTGCTGCTTGATGGCGATGTGATAGTGCCGGGGCAGGAGAGTAGGGTGCAGCTTGTGTTTGATGCGCCTCTCCACGCGGTGCCGGGCGATCGCTTTGTGATCCGTAACGCACAAGCATCCCGCACCATTGGCGGCGGTCGTGTACTTGATCCATTCGGACCTGCGACCAAGCGGCGCAGTGCTGCACGTCATGCATGGCGCGATGCACTTGCTGCTTTTGTGGACTCTGGCGATAGCGCCGCGCTTCTTGACTGCAATCCGCTTGGTCTTTATCGTTCTGGGCTGGTGCGGTTATCACAGTTGCCACCCGAGCGGCTAGTTCTTCCCATCGATACGCGATCGATTTCGATCAGGGATGGTGATGCAGTACTTATTTCACGGGCTGCCTGGGATGCACTTGCTGCGCGCACGATCGAAGGATTGCGGACTTTTCACGCGAGTACACCCGATGATATTGGTCCGCAAATTGGCCGTTTAAGACGTATCGTTGAACCAGATATGGATGAGTCGCTTTGGCGTGCGCTGGTGGCATCGTTATGTGCGACCGGAATGTTGGTACAACAAGGTCCATGGTTGCATTTGCCTGAGCATACCGTGGAACTGCGCGCAGATGAGCTAGCGTTAGCGATTCAGTTGCTAGCCTCACTTGAGGCCGCAGGATTTAGTCCGCCTTGGGTGCGCGATCTGGCGCGTGAGCATGGCGCTGGCGAAGCGGAGGTCCGCGATCTTTTATGTAAGCTAGCAAAGCGGGCTGAAGTAAGTCAAATTGTGAAGGATCTGTTTTATCATCCCTCAAAGATTGATGACCTGGCGAGGATAGTCGCAGTGCTTGCAAACGATATCGATGAAGCAGGCTGCGTCGCTTCAACCGGTGCAAAAGCACGGCTAGTCAGCGCTGCCGCGTTTCGGGATGCGACCGGTATCGGGCGAAAACGGGCCATTCAATTATTGGAATTTTTTGATCGGGTCGGCTATACTCGGCGCTTGAAAGACACGCACATCCTGCGGCCAAACGCTTTGTGGGGAAGCGACGTTATGTTGTAACGGTTTTTGGATTCTTCAGGTGGTATTTTTGAATAGTATCTTTGAATAGTATTAAAGAGTATTGGTATCCAGCGATACCTGTTAAGTAGTGCTTAA
Organism: Glaciimonas sp. GNP009; assembly: GCF_054343755.1. Lineage (NCBI taxonomy): Bacteria > Pseudomonadati > Pseudomonadota > Betaproteobacteria > Burkholderiales > Oxalobacteraceae > Glaciimonas > Glaciimonas sp. GNP009. Next base: position 5,191,302 of record NZ_JBTGUV010000004.1, on the reverse strand, counting down.
TGAGCTGTACCTATTGAGCAATACGGAACAAGCGGCAATGGGAAATAATCCATTCCGCAGCGTACAGTTTTCTTGGAAGGCAACCGCATCCGGTGGTGCGGCCGGGCTTCAAACCCGGTAGGGGGCGTCAGCCGTTCCCTCGTAAGTTCGACTCTTGCTGCCTTCCGCCCTATGGCCTGCTCTCAGATGGATACGAGGCTGACTAAGTCTGATTGGGCCTCATTAATGTTCAGTAATGCCCAGGACGGTTGGTGTAACTCATTCATTTTTCAGATCATTCGCGTTTAGGGACGTACGAAGATTGCGGACGACTTTCAGCAGATTTTTCACGAATTTTCGCAAACCAATTACCGTTGGGACACAAGGATTGCGATGACTGTCATGGCATATTTGTTCCGATAGTTGGGCTAGGCCATCTTCTTGTATTGCCAATAGTGCGCCTTTGAGCCGATGCAAAGCCCCATCGAGGGCTCCAAACTCCCTATTCTGGAAGGCAAGTAGTAGTGAACGTAAATCTTGTCGGTACGTGTCCAAAAAAATCTTAGCAATGTCATCATCGACTATAGATGAACCAAGGTTGTCGTTGAAGGTGGCTGCCAAAGTCTCGGCTTGATTAATAGATGCCTCGAAAGCAGAAGTGCCTCTTTTCGTCCCAGTAGATTGTGGGGCGTATGAACTATTAATAAAAAAATAGCGTGCCAGAGCATTTTTTAAATCAACCAAAGAAATCGGCTTGGTCAGATAAGCGTCAATTTGAGGCCGAATAACCACTGTCTGATCATTTTCACCACTTGCGCTGGTGACAATAATTGGCGTATCCAATCCATGCTGCCGTAAAGATGAAATGAGTTCGTACCCGCTCATGTGCGGTAAGTTCATATCGGTCAATATCAAGTCATACGGATAGTCGCTCGGCGCTGAGGTTGCCAGCGCTAATGCCAGTTTCCCATTATCGACAAAATCGACATTACTCTGTCCCAATGAGTATAGTTGCCTCTCCAGCAATTTTTTACTGACAGGATCATCTTCTACCACGAGTACCCGTAACACAGTCGATGGGATCGGCTCCTGAGGCTGTGCATGGATTTGGGACAGCGAGATCGACGGCATATAGCGAATCGCGGTAATGGGTATAGCATTACCTATGCGCCAATGTTTAAGGGCGCTGAGATCGATTGGTTGTGAGATAGCATTAACGGCCGCATGGCCCAGCACTAGCGTCACCAGAACAATGGTCCCCGCACCGTATTCGCTCTGAATGGTGATTTTTCCCTGCATCGCATCGATTAACTGCTTACACAATGATAAACCCAGACCGGTGCCACCGAACTCGCGTGCGATACTAGAGTTCGCCTGGCTGAAGGGTGTAAATAGCCGTTTTTGATCCTCAGTCGCAATGCCGATGCCAGAATCTCGAATACCGATCTGCAACGTATATCCATCCGGATGCGATGAGCCGGAAATGTCGAGAATAATGTTACCAACATGTGTGAATTTCACTGCATTTGATAGTAAATTATTTAAAATTTGCGCGATTCGCCCAGCATCACCGACCAGATTCTCCGGAACCGTAGATGTGATTCGACATTGAAAGTCAACAGATTTGGATTCGAGGGCAGGTGTCCACAAGTGCGTACATGACGCCACTGCGTCACGTAGATTGAAAGGCGCAATTTCCAGAGATAATTTGCCAGCCTCAATTCTTGAGATATCCAATATGTCATTAATGATGCGCAGGAGCGATTCAAACGAACCACGGATCGTTTGCACGAGTTCTCTTTCTGATGATGCTAAAGGCGCCATTTCCAGCAACTCCAAATGGCCAGTGGCGCCATGCAAAGGCGTCCTTATCTCATGGCTTATTAATGCCAAAAACATGGATTTGGCCTTATTTGCTTGGTCGGCTTCTATCTTTGCACGCTGCAGAGCACGTTCCGCACATTTCTGGGAGGTGATGTCGCTAAGACAGCATAACAGCACGTCATTGCGCAAGTAACGTGTGCGGGTAAAAGCCGCCAGCGCAAAGGTGCATGTTCCGTCCGCTGCGGACAACTCTAATACATCATGGGCAAGTGTCTGATCGCCTGCACCTGACTGACCTTGATTTTTATAGCATGCCATCAGGCGTTGATGGAACGACGTTATCTCATCGAAGGCGTGACTTTGACTGGCGATATGTCGTGCTTGTTCATTGGCCAGTATGAGTTCTCCTGTCGGATAATTTAGTACAAAAAATCCCAATGGCGCCACGCCCATCATAGCGCGGTTAAACGCTTCGCTGTCATGCACTCGTAGCGCTTCTCGAATGACGGGAATGAATGCCAGGCGATTGAAGAAAAAGACGGCAGTCCATAAAATGATACTGAGCATTAAGGCGACGCCGAGCGCAAAATAAATTTTGTGGTGAAGTACGTCCCACAACATACGCCAGTTGAATGTGTATACCATAGTCCAGCCAGTGTCTCTGATAGGGTGGCTTAAGGTGACAAGCGTGGCGCGTCCGTCGAAAAAAGCTTTCAAAGTATCGCTATATTTTTTAATTCTGGATGATGATGTCTTTTGTTGATAGGGCGACTGTTTGCCAGCATCATCGCTGACCGCCCCTGAAAGTACGATTCCGTTTGACGCAATTACGCCAAAACCTGCTGGTAGCGGTTGCAATAGGAAGTGTTGGTCGAACAGATCAACCGGCGTGCTAATGACCAGCACTGAAAAAGCGCTATCGCCATGAAAGGTCACGGCCGCCCGGCTGATGATCAGTTTTCCGCTTAAAGGGTCTTTATAGGGCGCGATCCAGATGGTCTTACCTGCGCGTAGTTTTGCGGCTGGTATTGTCTGCAGTGCGGCCTCAACAGGTGCGACGGCCTTAACAATTGCGGCGCGAATCTCCATTGGATTTCGATGTGAAGATTGAAGCGATTTAGCCGACATCTCCGTCTGCGGTGCATGCAAGCCCAAAAAAGTTTTCTTTTTATCATAAAGCATGACGTACGAACCCTCAACCGCCGGTAAGGTATTCATGACGACATTAGGTGAGACATCGTAAAATTGTGTCAGAAGCGTTGCCAGTTTTGCAGACGGTTTGGCAACGTTCAACGCGGTTAGCACCAGCATTTCTGTTGATGCTTTGGCGGGGCCGTTGTTAACGGCATTAGCCGCAATTTCGGAAGTCACGGCAGGTTGCGTGCCCGATGTGATGTCCGACTTGCTGACCGCGGTGTCAACGGCGGCATCAATCGCTGCATTGATGGCTATGTTGCGCGCCGTATGTTGAATAAAACTAAATCGTTCGAGCGGAATTAAATTAGCTGTTGCTTTTCCCGCCACGTCCGATTGCCGTTGCTTATGCAAAAACTCTTGCCTTACAATAGCTTGGCGCATTTTTGCATTTGCTGTAATGACCCTGATTTCTACCTGACGCTGTTCGTCATCGAATAGAAGTCGTTGCGCGTGGACAAAATTTTCTGTGTACATTGCCACTGCGATTAACCCTGCCACTAGCGCGACAAAGGTAAACAGCGTGGCACCGCCGTAGAGTATCCATTGATAGTATTGACCTAAAAGTTGAACGGAGCTGGTTCCATTGGGTGAGCCTGGTTGTGAACAATGTGTCGAGAACGGTTTGTTCTCGTCATGTTTGATCATTGCGAGGTGATGGAGGACATCAGTTGTTCATTACTGAGCGTATGGAAAAACTCAATGTTACTTTTGGTGCCGAGCTTTTTCATCAACAACTGTTTATGTGCACTGACTGTTTTGACGCTGCGACTCGTCAACTCCGCGATCTCCGTAAGAGTCAACCCGCGTTGGAGTAGACGTATAGTTTCAATTTCTTTAGGTGTGTATGAGACACGTCCGACTGCTGGTGAGCGTTCGTTTCTTCCTAAAGATAAGAGATTTTTTAACATGTCCTGCGTGGTGGCAGAGTCAGTAAATTTATTGCCGGATCTGACTTCATGCACAGCGTTGATCACGTTACGCATGTCACTATTTTTACGGACGAATCCATATACGCCACATTCCAGCGTATTACGGGCTGTTCCCAGATCATCCCGAGCAGAAAGGATGATAATTTTAAGATCAGGGTATATCTGTCGGATCTTTTTAATCATTGGTAAGCCATCAGGGAACTCATCGCCATAGAAAGAATAATCGCATATCAGAATGTCACATGGATAAATCTCAAGCACTTTGAACGTGTCTGACACCGTTTGCGCGGTTGCTACAATACGGACGTTTTTGGTTGTTGCCAATATTTTTTCAACCCCATGTAACAAAATGGGATGATCGTCTGCGACTATGATGTCGCATGTCTCGTTGGTGTGGATATTTTCAAATTGCTGCTGGGTTTCAAACATAATATTTCCCTTATCTTTCTATTCCACACAAAAATGGCGGCGATCGCGTGAACATATTTTTGAGAGCCTTGAAATCCCGCGACACAGATAGAATTATCTCAATAATTGGTGGCAATTGAATTAAGAGACATCTCTTTTTGATGTGGAAATAACTGTAAACGTCTGAGAATATTCCGAGATAAAAAGATTATTCTTAGTGGGCGATGCTATGCTGCGATGGAATACCTCGACAGGCGCTTATGGCTTACTCTGCTTTATCAGACCGCATAACGACGATTTCGCGCAGATTTTTGCAAGCGCGAACCTATTTGATCATCGCTTTATTGTCGCTTTTGCTTGCCCTTTTTATCGGTTTTTTGCTTCTGTTTATGCTATGGGACCGGAGTGAATGGGCGCATGAAAATTATGCAGATCTGTTGCGGCAAATATCGCGACAGGAATATTTCATTGGTAAGTTTTCGGAGGTGGTGCCAGATTATATTTGTGGCATGACGTCGCCTTGTAAAAAGCCGGTTGACCCGACTGCACGCTTATCGGTTCCCGGTCAGACCTCTCCACTGGTTGAGGAATTTTGGATACTTCGCCGTCCTATCGGGGCGGGTCCATCAACTTTCCTTGAGCCACAGCACGAATTGCAACTGAGAGAATGGCAGGCGCTTGGATGGCGTCTCGCGGATTTTCATAAGGTCTTTTGGGGTTATCGGGTAAGTAGTGACCAATCAGTCTTAATGAATGCTGATGGCTCTCTTGCAATGTTCACCCGGTCAGGATTGAAGTCGCAGCCAGATACCCAAAAAATTGCGTTATTTTTGCTTCAGAAGCGCGAGGAGTTTGAGCGCATATTGCGCGATTATCCAGATTCGCACAATGCGGATGGTATTTATTGGACGAAATCGATGACCGACCCTTTTTCTGGGCGTACGGTATTTACCTGCTTCATGCCGTATCGAGATAGTCATGGCACTGTTCTTGGTTACGCTTCGACCGACGTTTCACCGGATACTGTATTAATCCGCACGAAGGTCACTGGGACTGCTTTCCAAAAAAGATCTGGACTCGTATTGATTTATGCCTACACAGGTCGATTGATGTTGATTGATGGCCGTAAACCGACTACCGAGGAAGTCGCATTTTATCGAAATCTGGATAGCGAGCAAGATTACAAAATTCACCGTAGCTCTTTACAGTTTCGGATGAAAGATGCCATGCTCCAAGTGAGCTACGCGGTACCAAATATCGAATGGCGTGTGGTGTATGCAGTCAGTTTGTGGACGATGCTGCGTGAAAAAATGATGCTGATCGTGGTCGGAATTTTATTGTTTTTATTGGCCGTTACCGGAGTTCTGCTTGGCACGCAGCGCATCAAACGTGCAGTAATAGGTCCTGCAGAAAGGCAGGCAAAACGACTGGCTGACAGTGAAAATTTTAATCGGACTATCATTGAAACATCGCCTGTGGGATTGGCAGTTTTAAGGGTGCGTGACGGCAGTGTCGTATTGCGTAACGGGCAGTTTGTTCCGCTTGAGCGGTGGCGGTTATTTGATGCGACTGATCAATTAATATCTGGCGATGTGTTGCCGATCTTAGCGTCTCTGGAGCAACTAGGAAAACAAGAGCAGCACAGCACGTTACTTTTAGAGGATGCACAGCACGGACATTTTTACCAAATCGGCATTGCTTCAGCAATGCACGAGGATGAGCCAGTATATATTTGTGTGCTGAGCGATATGACTGATCGCAAACGTACGGAGCAAACGCTGGCAGAAGCCAAGCTTGTTGCCGAATCGGTTAGCGCTTCGAAAAGCCTTTTTCTGGCAACAATCAGTCATGAAATCCGCACGCCTTTATATGGAATGCTGGCTTCAATCGAGCTAATGGCCAAAACTCGACTCGATGATGAACAACGCCAGTTGTCCCACACAATGGATGGTTCTGCCAGAACGCTCAAAGACGTATTAAATGACGCCTTAGATTTCACCAAGGGTGAAACGGAAGCCGATGAGCTAGATCGTCAAGAGTTCGACTTAGCGAAAGAGTTGGAGACAGTGGTGCAGGGATTTTGGTCGCGAGCATCGTTAAAGAATTTGCAACTGAATTGCTTCATTGATCCTGCACTCGAGGGCTTGTGGTGGGGTGATTCCCTTAAGTTGACACAAGTGCTTAATAACTTGATCAATAATGCGGTGAAATTTACGATGCACGGAAATGTCACGGTAATAGGGCAATTACTTACGACGGGACCGAATGGATCACGCATAGGCCTTTCTGTCCGTGATACCGGACCGGGTATTGACGAAGAAGATGCGGAACGTATTTTTCAACCATTTGGTCAGGCTAGCGGACCGGTGGCGAGACAGCAGTTTTCTGGTACGGGTTTGGGCCTTTTTATCTGTAAAAAATTCGTCGCTGCGATGGGCGGTACGATTGCTTTAGATTCTGAGCCTGGTCAAGGTGCGACTTTCGTTGTGACGATTACATTAAGCCAAGCTAAACGAATAGCGGTTGATGAGAGTTTGAGCGGTCTTACATTCGCAATTAATACCAGCCTGGAACACGGAACACATTTATCCTCGGTAATAACGTCGAAATCCGGTGTAATCCTTGAACTGCGTGATGATCCTGACAATAGAGAGCCGTATTCAGCGCGAATTGATGTGACTGTCGATACGGCAGGGCATGGCGTTGAAGGGCATAGCGAAACCGGTGAATTTGAAGAAGCGGCGCACCAGGGGGTTGTGTTTCTAGACTTATCTTTGCCCTATCAGCCCTTTTTGAAGGGTAATCAAGGTTATGCCAATCCTCTTTCAGGATCAGCCGTAATAAATGCTTTGTTGATGGTGGCTGGGCGCAAAGCCGCGGAAGAAGCAATCCAGCCAGCAATGATGGGAAGCCCTCGTAAAACTGATGCGCAGGTGTTGATTGTTGATGATCAGGCAATTAACAGACTTCTTTTGGAAAAACAATTAACTTTTTTTGGTTGCCGTATCAGCGCAGCCGAGAGTGGCCGGGAAGCATTACGACAGATTCAGGACGGTCAACATTTTGATCTGATTTTGACTGATCTGAATATGCCAGAAATGAACGGTTATGAGTTGGCACTGGCTTTGCGTGCGCATGAAGTGCTTTGCCCAATCATTGCCGTCACTGCAAGCCTGTTAGCGGGCGAACGCGAACGCGGGCAGGCCGCCGGGATGAACGGCTATATGATTAAACCGTTTGCGATGGATGATTTGGAAAAGCTGTTGGAGCGATTTATTGGCTTGGGCAAGGCACTGCCACATATCGTGTCTAACGCTATGGTGATCGACGAATCCGATCGTGATAAAGCGATCGCGGAAGCGTCTGTGGTCGCATCACAGATGTGGCAGCCGGAAATGTTAAAAGCTGCGGTCAATAGTATGACGGAGGATATGGCACTGTTGGCTGTCGCTATTGCCTTAGCTGACCTTGATCACCTTGGGGCAATCGCGCATCGGATTCACGGCGGTATGGCGGCCCTCGATATGCGACCTGCCATCTCGCTGTGCCGCGCGATCGAAGAAAGTGCAGAGTACGAGTGGCAAGAAGAGGCGTTCCGACTTGCACCTATCCTGTTGGAAATGCTTGAACAAATTCGAGAAGATATCAATCCGGATGAGGATTAAGTACTAAAGCCGTCCCATCATTCATTGACCTAAATCTACAGGCAATCAAAGCATCCGGCTAATAATGTTACGTTTGTCGATGAGTTGATGTTTCGCTACTGCCGCAAGGTGCAGAATTAACATTACTGCTACGCCAGCGCAGGAAGCACGATGTACGTCAAAAAAGAATCCGTTAATCGATGCGTCGTTGATAGGGTTGGGAATGTCGATTAACCAAAAAAATCTGTAACTATGTGTCAGCATTAAAACGCCGCTTAATAACATGACAAAAATTACCAGGTAAAACATTTCATGCGCCAGATGTGCAATATTTTTCTTGGGACGTGAAAGGTCGGCCGGGTAGGGAACTGACGGTCTAAAGAATTTCCATAAATACCTTACAACCGTAAGCGGTATCACGACAGTTCCAATAGACATATTCAATACCGAAAAAAATGAAAAATACGGTGTGTCGATCAAAAAATGTAGCGAGTAACCAGCAATCATTGTATAAATGATCAAGCCCGCAGCAATCCAATGTACCCGTCGCGTAAAGACGTCATAACGATTGTGCTGCTGATTTCTCTGTGAAAAATGATTAATAATCGTTGCCATAAATAACCTTATAAATAGTGTTGTCAGGTGTAAAGAAGAGTTAAAAACGCAAAGTGACTAAAACGCCGTTTCACGCTCACCTAAAAAATTATTTTTTAAAATGGGGAAATGTGATTGATTCGTACAAAAACGTCGAATCGGAGGTGCATCTTGTCACGGTAAAAAATCTCTTTTACCAAAAATAAATTCGCATGCTCTCGATAAAAACCGGGTCACTCAAAGCGCCATCCCGGCAATCACTCGGTATAGCTCAGAATCATTGCGTATACTTAATTTTTCCATTGCACGCAGTTTGTGCGCACTCACCGTTTTGATGCTGAGACTCATGCATTGAGCAATATCAGTGAGACGACTACCTTTGCCCATCAAGCGCAGTACTTCTATTTCTTTAGGACTAATAACAGCAGTTTCAGGATTGCGATACAGCATCGCTTTCAACAAGTGATGCTCAACAAACGTATCGCCTTTGATAACAGCCTGAATTGCTTGCCACAGTACTTCTTCGTTGGCGCTTTTACTGATGTAGCCATTCGCGCCTGCTTCCAATGCCGCGCGGATGATAATTGGCGAATGATGATGCGACACCACAAGTATGTTGGTGCTGTAATTCTTGCGGATATGCTTGATCAAGTTATGACCGTCGAGTGCGTGGAGCGGATGCGGATCGGTACTGTCAGTCTGTAATGAATAATCTAGTAGGAGCAGATCCGGGTTATGCGTCTTCAGCGCCTCCAATAACTCCTTAGGCGATGCCACATCTGCGACCACGTTATAGGATGTTTGTTCAGTAGATGTCTGAGGCGATGCATTTGGAGCTGAAAAATTGCTGATTATGGAGACCAACCCCTTGCGGACTAAAGTGGAATCTTCGACGATAATAATGTTGATAGGCATGAAAAAAGCTCCGTTTATTCAGATTGTCCACAGAACATCTTCACCGTTCCTCAACGTCGATATTTAACGGAGAGTAGTTTGCCATGCGATAAGGATTGGTCCTGACTTGTTGAAACAAAGAATATTCTTATCGACTCTCATTGAAAATAGGGTTTATCCCAAAAATCGCGATATCGATTGCACTGAAAAAAAACTCAACAAACATACCGGTACAAAATCACTGAGTAACGCTGCTATGGATAATTAAGAAAGTATCGCCAGAACTATAAAATCCCTTGTAAAGTCGAATTAATTTTTCCTGACTACTCAAAAAAACGCCCCGTAATCCGAGGCGTTTTTATTAGTATCTGGTCCGGTACCTATTTTGTTCGTTGGCACCGGATAGCTAAAATTCGTTTGTAGATAATGATTTACTTGCTAACCTTCGTCCACGCATCCGACCAGTCACTACCAGTTCCCGGAGCATAATGCTGTGGAGACTGTTTGCACCACAGACCATGAGGAACCGGCTTACATGCATAAACATTGCCATCCTTCGGTTGTAATACCTTGTTACCTGGTTTATACGCTGTGCGATCATTCGGGTACGTAAAGTCATAGTCGACATTTACAGGAGGAATCGGATCAACGACTGGCGGAATTGGATCAACAACCGGTGGAGTCGGGTCAGCTACATCGCCTCCTACCATTTTGAAGTTCGATGTTTTTTGCACCAGCGCGCCCGATTTTGCTTTACCAATAGTCACCAGATCGTAGCTACCGGCTACAGCTTTATCGATATCTATCGTAAAGTGTTCTGAGCCGTCGTTTATATCTGCTTCGCCACGAGCGACTTCTTCTTTTTGCGCGTTGTAGACAATGCTTTGCACCTTACTGGAATCGCCCAGAGCTTTCACGTCAAAATGGAGTGTGACTTTGCCGTTTTCGATTTTGTACGTCGATTTTACGCCGCTGACTTCCATCGAGAAAATAGGATTTGCGCGCTGAATATCAATGATCAGACCTGAAACATTGCTGTCTTTTTGGACGTAAGCAGTGTTTGGGCCATAGGCTGGTTTCACTTCATCATCTTTATTCAATTGGCCTGCTTTGTAACCCAGATTGTCGGCGTTGATTTTGGTGGCTAATTGATGTGGCCATTGGGTACTCTTACCTTCTTCGTCGCTCTGAATGGTGAGTACGGTTTGTTTTGAAACATCCTCCTGACCAGCAACCATCACGCGAGCGGTGATGACCGTGTCCGTTTTTAAATCGGTTTGACTCGGTTGAATTGATCCAATTTCTGACCACTTTGATGGTGCGATCATATCATTCTGAATATCGACATCGACTACTTGATAGAACGTAGCGGAAGTATCTGATGTCTTCCATGTAGCCAGCACCACATGATAGCCGCTATGATCGGTCGGAATATCAACACTATGCGAAGAATTCATGATGCCATTATTCGGTTTGGTGCCGTTATGTATTTGTTGGCCGATTGGCGTTGCTTCAAACGAACTGCGTGACAAAGGCATATTGGGGTTCCAATCTTTTTTAGTGATAAAGAACTGCCAGTAAGCGGTAATATGATCTGCCGTATATTTCCACTTGAACGTATTTTTACCCGCTTTGACCTTGGTTTTATGCCAGCGCGTTGCTGTCTGTTCGTTCAGGTTACCGTATTTGCTGGTGAGGCCGCCTGCTGCAATATCGCCGTCAGCGGGAGCGTTGAACGGGAAAGCCTCGTTGCCGGGTGGCAGAACGCCGAAAGCACCGCCGCCACCGCCGAATTCAACACCTTGTGGTTCGTAGGGAGCGATGCAGTTGGCGTTGACGCCTTGGTAGCAAGACAGCGACCGGCTCATTGGCGATTCGATGTAACCATGTGCTGATGCTTGCTGAGCGACTAGCGAACCAAGTACCAGTGTTAAACCGAGCGATAGTTTACCGATTGTTTTTGTTGATGTGGATGTAGACATATAGGTTAATACCCTTTGTTAGTGTATGTAAAAAATCGTTAGTACTGCATGAATTCTGAATCTCAATAGTGAGTTGATGCTGCGTGCTCAGTGGCACTGCATTCCTACTGTTGATGGGATTCATTTTCCAGTTTTTAACTAACGCACAACACCTGATAAATGCGGGGATTAAATAAGAAAAACGCTTAACCGGTTAAGAATTGTCTGTATTTGAGTTGGGCTTGATGATTCAAGCCGTACGTTTTAGCGTTACTGCTCTACACCAAAGGAAGTGATGATACAAAAAAGGTGCGGACAATGTCGGCACCTTTTGTGGGAAATATGTTCTCCCGCTTAACGCCGCTTATATGGCGTCATTGGCAAGTTTATTTTATTTCAAATTGCGCCTTCACCCAAATCATTCGACCGGGTTCGTTGATGCGTGTGGTTTGGTCATAACCGGGCAATGGCGTGCCACTGCGACTAAGATGTTCGGCGTACACTTTGTTGGTTATATTATCGACGCCGGATGTAATCAATACATCTTTGCGAGGCTTCCAGCCAGCATTAATCGAAAATATGGTGAACCCAGAACTAGCCCCCAAATCTTGTCCCGCGATGTTACCTTTATGAAGATCAAAACGTTTCTGGGAGGCGACTGAGCGCACCATAGAAGCTAGAGACCAGGTGTGATTGTCAAAGGTAAGACCAAATTTACTTTCCAATGGTGGCATTTGTGCCAAGGGTGTCTTGTCGGTCAGGTTATTACCGCGAACCCCGTTAATCGAACCATCGAGTTTCCATAATTGATTGATCGCATACGTTGCGCCGATTTCACCGCCCCACGTCGACGCCTTTATATTACGTGTAATGGAGATGCCGGTCTTTGCTCCCTTATTCACGTTTGACTCAATCAGGATAAAATCATTTACATGGCTATAAAAGGCTGAAGCGGTTAGATTCCATGGGCCTGAATGATATAGGACACCAATATCAAGTTGAGTCGTTTTTTCTGGCCTGGTACCAAAAGCGCTCACACTATCCACACTTTGCTTTGAAATCAACTCCCAATAGTCAGGAAATCGCTCTGCGATTCCAACACCCGCATAAAGCGTCGTTGGACTTCCCGTAAGGTCGTGCTCATAGCGTGTAAAACCACTGCGTAACGTGTCATTTCGGCGTGTGAGATTACCCGAACTGGTGGTCGATTTTCGTTCATCTCTGGCCTGCCAAAAATCTGTGCGCAACCCGGTAATAATGCGGCTATTTTCGCTTTTTCCGAGATGTTGCGTTAGCTCGCCAAACAAACCAATATTCTGAAAACGTGCATCGGGCACCCGTGGACTGTCCTGATACGACACGCTCCCAGGATTCATTCCCATCCCCATGCGTGATGTATGCACATTGCCTTGCATATCAAAACCGGTTACTAGTTGCGTCGTATCACTCAGATTGAGCGTGATGGCGACGCGGCCGCCTTGTGTGGTGCGGTCCGGATTCATTGCCTTCAACATACTACCCGCTGTAGGGGAGCGAAGACTGTAGTTATCCATTACGTGGTCAATGTAATTTCGGTAAATTTGGGCTTCCACTTTTTTGACCATTGGTGACAAGTTACGCTTTTGGAACTTGAGTCCTATAGTCGAGCGAGCGAATCGCGCACCATCCATCCCACGGTCAGCGTAGGCGGCCTGACCGTCACTTTTGGCAATAGATAGCTCCAGCAAGGTATTGTCATCGGGCGTCCACCCAAACGCTGCACGACTACTCCAGCGGGTATAAGACGAATGTACAGGATGTCCTTCGCCATCGCGATAGTCATCGGAATGTGATCGGGTCGCGCCTGCTTCAGCATAAAATCCGGACAGGCTATAACGGGCGGAAGAGACCTCGTCATGACGCCCAAAACTACCCACCATAATACTGGAGTTGAGTTTCAATCCTGGCGCTACACGCTCGGTACTACGTTCGAACAATACAGTTCCTGCAGAACTAGTGGGGCCATAAAGAACCGTTTGCGGTCCTTTAATCAAGGTAATGCGGTCATATTCCGCTGGAAATATATAGGCGGTCGGTGGATCCATGCGACCACCGCAACCACCTAAAATTTGCTGTCCATCCATTGCAATATTCAGCCGTGATCCCGCCATACCACGGAAGACAGGATCACCATCAGTGCCACCTTTGCGCACTACAGAAAATCCCGGAATCGTTTTTAGGTAATCAGCTCCATCATGTGCGGGAACGGGTTGGCGCGGTGCTTTTGGATCGGTAACGACGATGAGCGGTGCCGACATTTGCGGTGCGGTTACAACGACTTCTGGAAGGGGGATAGTCAGGTTTGCAATGATTGCATGATCTATCGATTGGGCGTGAACGTTAGCCATAAAGAGAGCGCCCAAAACTAAGGCAATCGGCGTGAGTTTGAAACAATTCGTCATATTGGGATGAATGGTTGATAAGTGACTCGCGACGATGTCTGCCGGCATTAGCGAAGACGCCGAACCGTCAAGACAAGTATTGCGCACAGTTACTCTGGTTTAAATAGCATTTATCAAAACCGCCCGCTGACAACGCTGAGAGGTTCCTATCCGTTTTATAGATTTGGTACTACACAGTGTGGACACTTTTACCAATTTAAAACACGGGATAAGTACTAGATATGGTTAAGACTTTTCTAATTCTTTAGCAGAAAAATCTTATTGAGGAAGATGGTGGAAACCTCGATAAGAACACAACTTTTAGAGATGAAAATAGGAATGGATGAGAACGAAATACAAATTTTCAATCGCCCTCTGATATCACAAAGTAAAAGTTAATTTAATTATTTTGAAAATTGAATGTCGATTTTATAGAATATTCTTAGATAGATTCCAGAGTATTCGCATTGTTTTTTGTCGCGCAATTTACTATCCTCTTAACTGTTTTTGAAGACAGGATGAAGAGCTTGTAATGAAAAGTTTAAACGAAAAAAATAGCATCAATTTTCTAGAGTTGGCCATCTATAGATGACGATACATTTTTTTCTTCTCGTCAATACAAAAACCACTTTCTGTCTGTTGCTTGGTGCTGCTTGTTAGTGCTTAAGGTTGTTTAAGTAGTGACGAATCAAGAACCATTCGCAAATTTTTATCCTCCCTTGTACACCTGATTTTCACAAAAAATAAGCGTTGAATATTCGAAGGTATTTTCTGGCTTTTTTTTGAAGTAAATGGCGCTCATAAAGGAAGCGTGGTTTTTGGCTGGGATATGGAAATGGTATCTATTCTATGCAGCGAACAGGCAATCAACTTTATAAATACTATCCACATTTGGGATAAATCCCATGTTCCCAATATCGCTTCTCTGTAAAACTGCATCTCATCAACTTAATCAGAGCAAAACGAGTTTGATGTAGAAGCACTCATCCTCATCATCGCTCACCTCAACAGGAGCCTTACAAAATGCGCATCAATCGACTTATCACCGTGTCAGCAATTTTTCTGTTTAGCGTGATGCCGTATGCAATGGGATCGAACGTCGCTGTTGGCTTGCAGCATGATGATACAAAACAGCTGGGGAATTTTGGAGCACTGAAAAAAAGCGATAGCAAGCGCGCAATCGGTTTGCAGGCTTCAGCCCAGTATGGACTACTTGAAAAAAGTCGGAATAGATTGTCGGTTCAATCGATCCCATCCGTTGGTGATCAAGCTATAAATAATAATCTATGGAATAGCTTACCAATGGAAAAATCATTTAAGCGAGTTGAAGGTTTGGGTGAGCGTCATGTTACGGTTTTTTCAGATCCTAACTGCAGCTATTGCAAACGTTTGGAAGCAGAACTGGCAAAGCTCCACAACGTGACCGTACATACATTTATTTTTCCTTTTTTGTCTGAAAATTCAAGAGAAAAGGGAAACAATATTTTATGCGCAAAAAATCCTTCTGCCGTTTGGGGGGAATGGATGTTGCATGGCAAGGCGCCTGTAAAAAATCCCCTTTGCGCTTCAACATTACAAGAACTTCTCGATGTCGGGCGGCGTTTCGATATTCGTGGAACGCCAGTTCTGATTTTCCCCGATGGCTCCCGCATTAGTGGTTTTATTTCTGCCGAAACGATTGAAAAAAAATTAGAGCAAGTAATGAAAAAAATATAGATGTTATCAAATCACCTCAAAATCAGACGTAAGTTGTGGCGTATTCGTCGATTTCAGTAACGAAGTCAGCGGTCAGCTAAGTAACTATATAAATCAGTAATGAAGTCCGTAGCGGCGCAACAGCCCCAACTCTAACCAAGGAAATACAAATGATGAACCCAAAATCCCAATCTGAACGTGGCTTTACGTTACTCGAATTACTGGTGGTTCTATTGATTACCGCGTTGTTAGCTGGGTATGTCGGGCCAAAGTTATTTGGAAAAATCGAACAAGCTAAAGAAAGTGCAGCAGCGGCACAAATGAAAACGCTTGCCGATGTACTTGGTCAGTACCGGCTTGATACGGGCATCTACCCAACTGAAGAGCAAGGATTAGAAGCCTTGATAGAACAGCCAGCTGGTGAAAATAATTGGAAGTGGCCGTATTTAAATAGTGGTTTGCCGAAGGATCCATGGGAAAACGCATACGTCTGGCATAACCCAGCGCGTGATGCCGATGCTACGCATGAAGTTGAAATTTTGTCTTTGGGCGCTGATGGACAGCTGGGTGGCTCAGGAAAAAATAAAGATATTACGAGGGGATTTTGAGTTATGAAAATATCTTTGATTGCGGTCACTATGTGTCTGGCGGTTTCAACTTCGTCGCAAGCTGCATGTTGGGACGAAGCTGGCGCTCGCTACAACATTGACCCAATATTGCTTCAGGCTATGGCGCATGTGGAGTCGGGTATGAATGCTGCTGCTCGTAACTATAACAATGATGGCTCCTATGACGTAGGCTTAATGCAAATTAATAAGTTGCATTTCCCGCGACTTGCTACATTCGGTATTACCGAAAAACGTTTGATCGCGGAGCCTTGTACTTCGGTGATGGTGGGTGCGTGGATTTTGGCAGAATTTGTTCAACGCGTTGGCTATAACTGGACTGCAGTTGGGGCTTATAACGCTGGAACAAGCATACATCGAAAACATGCGCGCAACCGATATATCAAGAAAGTAGCTGGACAATATCGAGCGTTAAAAATGCAGACAAAAAAACGAACTCACGTTGCCAAGGTTCTTTCAGGAAAATCCACCCGCTCGTTTGTGCAGCTTAATACGGCTACGCAATGAAGCAGTTCGACGTACTCGTCATGCGTGGCGGCAATGCAGAGCATCAATTAATACAGGCCAAAGATGCCAATGATGCCAGCAATCAATGTGCAAAACAGGGACATGTCTTGCGCGTTAAGGAAGTCCGACTACGCGCAAAACGTCGCACTAAATTTCTACTTGGTCTGTTTATTCAGGAACTGATCGCGCTTCTTGACGCGGGCCTGGCATTAGTTGAAGCAATCGAAGCTTTGGCAGAGAAGTCGGCAAATGAAGAGCATAAGGAAGTACTAGATGGACTGTTAACGTATTTATATCGGGGGCAGCCACTTTCACAGGCGATGGAGCAACAGAGCGAGATTTTCCCAACATTACTAATTGCCAGTGTTGCGTCGTCCGAGCATAGCGGTCAATTACCACAGGCGTTGCGTCGATTTCATCATTACGAAGTACAGATTGCTGCTTTGAAAAAGAAAGTCTGGAGCGCGCTGATGTATCCGCTCATCGTGGTATCGGTCGGTGCATTGATTTTAGGATTTTTGGTCGTGTTCGTCATACCGAGATTTGCCACCGTCTTCAGTGGCATGAAGGATCTCAATGGCACGGCACAATTGATGGTGTGGTGGGCTGGAATGGTCACCGAGCACGGGGGAGAACTTCTTCTCACCCTTGTTGCCAGCGTTATCGCCGGCGTATTAGCTTTGCGCACGAAAACAGTGAAGGCTGGACTATGGAAAATGGTCTGGAGCGTTAATCGTCTTAACGAACAACGTGTGTTGTTTGTTCTGGCGCGTTTCTATCGGACATTCGGTTTGTTATTACTCGGTGGCATGCAAGTAGTTGATGCATTGACGTTGACCGGAAAGTTACTTCCTGCAGACCGTCAGTCTGATTTGCAACAAGTTCTTCAACACGTTCAAGAAGGGCGCGGAGTTGCCGGTGCATTGGTAGACGCCAATTTGACGACTCCTGTTGCGGCCCGTTTGCTACGCGTCGGCGAAAAAAGTGGCGACCTGGCTGGTATGTGTGAACGTATTGCACAGTTCCACGACGAAGCGCTGGCCCGCGCCATAGAGTTGTTTAGCAAAGTATTTGAACCGATTTTGATGCTCATTGTGGGCGGCTTGATCGGGACCATCGTCTTTTTATTGTATATGCCGATCTTTGAGTTGGCGGGAAGCGTTTCATGACCAACAATATGACTGAGAATATGATCGATAACATTATCGATAACATGACCAATAACCTTGGCAAGGATATCGATATGCCGGCCTGGCTATCTGCTTCTATGGCAGAACATGGTGACGCCGCCATCGAACACATGCTAAATACACAGCCAGAGCGAATCGACGAGATCGCCGCTCTTATTGGGTTGCGCTCAATCTCGAGCGATATCGTGCTGGCTGCTGATTGTGATTTCGATATCATGCCATTGGCGGTTGTATTGGATAAGCAGATTTTGCCTATTCGTGTCGATGGACTTTTGTATCTGGTGATGGGACGCCCTGGTTCCATCTCCGCTCGAAATTGGGGACAGCACTGGATCCAACTCTTGGGTCAACAACACACTGCTGTGTTAGCGGTCACCATACCAGATGCAGTAAAACAACGGCTAAAGATGGTAGAGGCGCAGGAACGCGCGATAGACCAGTTTCAACAGGAGCAATCTGAGCGTCAGACTGATGACGTAACCGAAATTTCATTAAGCACTATTTCACAGGACCAAAGCCCGGTCGTAAAGCTACTCAACTCAACACTTTTCGACGCGCTGCAATCACGCGCAAGTGATATTCACCTGGAAAGTATTGATGATGGCCTTGTGGTGAAATATCGTATTGATGGTGTATTGCAAGCGATTACGCAAGTGCAGGGAAGCGATTTTGCAGAACAGACGATTTCGCGTATCAAGGTGCTGGGTGGGATGGATATCGGCGAACGTAGAATTCCTCAGGACGGTCGTTTCAAGGTATGCATACAGTCTCGGAATATTGATTTCCGTGTATCGGTGATGCCAAGTATTCATGGCGAAGATGCCGTATTACGCGTATTGGATAAATCCAGTCAGAATCAGGCCATCAAACTTGAGACGCTTGGCTTTGATATCCATACCTTGGATCGCATTCGTAGTCTGGTGAAAATTCCACACGGTATGGTGTTAGTAACCGGTCCTACCGGTAGCGGAAAATCGACTACATTGTATGCCACGCTTTCGGAACTCAATAGCGGCGAAGAGAAGCTCATTACGATTGAGGATCCGGTTGAGTACCAATTACAAGGCGTGTTGCAAATTCCTGTGAACGACAAGAAGGGACTAACGTTTGCGAAAGGTCTTCGTTCAATCTTGCGGCATGATCCCGACATTATTTTAGTCGGTGAAATACGCGATACGGAAACTGCGGGTATCGCTGTACAGGCAGCACTAACAGGACATTTAGTGCTGTCTTCAGTCCACGCCAATGGTGTTTTTAGTGTGCTTGAACGTTTTCTTTATATGGGCGTTGAGCCAGCGAGCTTGCTTGAGGCGTTGAACGGTGTCGTAGCGCAGCGCTTGGTCCGACGTAATTGCCCGACATGTTCTCATCCGGTTTCCGACACTGAGCGTCAGGAGATAGAAAAATTGAATCCGGATCGCTTTCCAAATGGAACTGATACCGCACATTTTATGGCTGGTGCGGGATGTGATGCATGTCGTTTTACCGGCTTTCATGGCCGTATCGCATTGGCGGAAATTCTACGTTGCAGCGAGAGTTTTAAGGATGCCGTGATGCAAAAAGTCCCGATGCGAGCACTGAAGGCTATCGCCAAATCAGAGGGATTTGTTTCAATGAGCGACGTGGCGATAGCCGCTGTAATCGAAGGAAAAACGACATTATCGGAGGTGCAACGTGTCATTGCGATGGAATAAATATATTGCCGTAATCGGCGCAGAAGTCGCTATACGTCTATCAGATAATCCAATAGCGCAAACGCATAAACTTGCGTTGTCGTCTTCCAGCAATTCTGAAGAGTGTTGTGCGACCTTTGATACGTTGATTGCTACTTTACCACGTAGTAAATTACCAATGCTCGACGTGATCGAGATAGCGCTTAGTTATCCTTATGTGAACCATATGATTTTGCCATGGCAAGATGAAATTATCTCTCCTGCAGATCGTCTCGCATATGCGGAGTCAATGTTAGAGCAACATTACGGCATCATTCGCTCCGATTGGTATTGCGAGATATCACAGGAAAAGTTCGGCTGTCCTGCAATTGCCAGCGCTATTCGTCGCGACATCGTGGACGAAATTATCGTCGTTTGTAAACAGCAAAAAATAAGGCTACAGCGTATACAAACATTGTTGTCCGACACTATCAACCGTCATCCTGGCGTGTTGCATACAGACGCAGTATTTGTTGTGCGTCAATCGGAGAGCTATGAATTTGCGTTCAGGCAAGATGGCATTTGGCGCAATGCCTTCACTTTGCCGGGAGTAGGCCAGGAACCTGCACTTTGCATCTTGTCGGCTTCCATATTGGCAAACTTTTTTCCTGAGAATGTCTACTCAAGTGATTATACGGTGACTTCAGAATTGCCAGTGATTGCACCCACACGTGCAGTTACGCACTCATCTCAAATTGAAGTAATCGTATCGCAGGAGAGCACGCATGCGTCTATTTAAACGAAATGCGGTTCCTGTCATCGCCACTGATCGCTTCCGTCCTGTATTCATCGTTGTCGCCTTGATTATTGCCTTTACGGCTGGATATCTGCTGCTGCAAGACGTTGGGGAGTTGAGACTACAAACCGCGAAGCTAAATATTGAAGATACACGTCTGGCGGCTTTGCAGCGCAGCGCTGATAAGGAAAAAAAAGCCATCAAATTAGAGTTGGCAAAAAAAATGCCACAGGGCGCCTCGCCACCTGAACCTGCGATCGCTGTGCTTACACGACTCGAGGCAGCATGGACAGATGATATCAGTCTGTTACGTGTGGAAACGGATCTGACCAAAGGCAGTATGCAATTGCATATTAATGCTAAGTCACGCGAGGGGTTATTCAGTTTTGTGGAGCGTCTCAAGCAACAATTTGGGAATAACGTTTTTTTACAGCGACACGGACAAAATGCGTCGAATGATCAGGATTGGCTATTGGATGCAAGTGTGGCATTGGGGTGGAAATGAATATCCAAACAATACGGATAAATAAAATGTTGATGCGCTTTCAATGGGAGTGGTATCGCATCGCTGGGGCCATTGGATTGCCTGGTTTGATTGCTTGTGCATTATTGGTCGTCTGGCTTGTTATGCATGCGGCCTTCCTGTTGCCATCGATCAGTCGTGTAAATGATGCATTGACCAAAAATACTGCGCTTCAGGCGGCCCGTGCAAAAGAAATAAAAAGTAATTTGCTCGTTACTTCACAGCCAACAACCAATTTTTTAGTCAGAGAAGAAGATATTTTGGAACTCGCGAGAAAATTTAAATTGGATGCGCCGGAGGTGAAGTATCAGCAGATGCAGCGCGGAAAAGATGTCCAGCGAGAAGGGCGTATTTTGATCAACCTGCCGACAGTCGGGAGTTACCCGCAATTCAGAGAAATGATGGAAGAGTTATCTACGATGCCAAGTGGCCGAGTTGAAACATTTTCTTTGACCAGAAAAATGCCGTCGGACGAGATGCTTGCAATCGACATGCGATTGTCTGTCGCTAAGGATGTCGCTCTGGAAGCAAGTAAATCTAAGGAAGTGGCAAAGAACGCCCTTTCAGGGAGGCCCAAATGAAGATTCCCTTCTATTTACGCATAGTTCTGCCGCTTACTATCGCCGCTTGTGGTTACGCGATGTGGACTGATTCGACAACAGACGAATCCACAGCTGTTCGCGCTCATTCCGTCAAAGTTAGCCAAGTGCATTCGGTCGAAAAGAAGCAAACAGCACCACAACTGGCCGTGGTAGCGAAGCGGAATTTGTTTCCTTATCAAGGTAGACCTTTAATCGCCCCTGCCATCTCGCCCGTTTCGGATAAAGCGGCAAGCTTGGGTACAAAAAACGAGGCGCTGGCGCCGGTACCGGTACGCGCTCCTCCTTTTCCATTTCGAGTTAGCGGCATATGGGTCGACGGCCCCCAACGCAAGATCATTCTTACCAAAGGCGATCAAACCATCATTCTTTGTCGTGGTTGCGATAAGTTGGCAAGTCCGGCTATTGGCGATGTAATTGACGGTAATTACCGCCTCGAAAAAATTGAAAACGAACGCATCACTTTTACTTATTTACCGTTGAAGCTTGAACAAATAGTCGATCTCGACAAAGCCCTAAGCGGAACAGGAAATTAATTATGTCAAATTTAAAATGCCGTATGGCAAAAAGTTTTTTGATGGTGGCGGTTGCGTCGATAGTAACGGGATGTGCTGTGCCTCGCGCCGTTCAAACGACCCAAGAGCTGTCAAATCAAGGTCATTTGGAAGAAGCAATCGATGTTTTGCAAAAGGCAAAAAAAGAAAATCCTGAGGACATGCGTCTTGATAGTGCCATGTTTAAACAGGTCGATAAACTAGTCGGACGTTATTATCAAGAAGGAGAGCGCGCACTTGCAGCGGATGATGAAAAGACCGCGCTTGAGCGCTTTGAGACAGTCCTGAAATACGATACCGGAAATATGCGGGCACGTCAGGCTATCGACCAGATTGGCAGCCGTAAACATTTAAAAGAATCTCTGATTGAAGCGCGCCTTATTGCAGAAAGCCGCCCAGATGATGCACTTCAGCTAATCTGGAAAGTATTGGAAGAGAATCCTGCATTGCCCGATGCAATCAAATTACGCGATACTTTGATGCGCCGTGTTGCAGAATCTAAAACGCTATCCCCAGCGCTAGGTACTTCGCTACAGAAGCCTATATCGTTGACATTCCGTTCGCATAACCTAATTAGTATTTTCGATACTATTTCTAAGCTTGCCGGGGTTAACTTTATCTTTGACGCCGACGTATCGAAGTCTGCAACCGCCAGCATTTCGGCTAAGAAAACGACAGCGGAAGATGCTATCAATTTATTACTTGCGACCAATCGATTGCGGAAAAAGGTGTTGAATCACAACACGTTACTGATTTATCCAGCTAGCGCCAGCAAGGACAAGGAATATAGGGACATGGCAGTAAAGACCTTCTTTCTGAGTCATGCGAATGCAAAATCGGTTAGTAGCGCGTTGAAAATGACCTTAAAAACCAGAGACATTTATATCGATGAGCGGATCAACGCCATTGTTGTTCGTGACGCTCCAGAAACCCTGGAACTCGCGAGTCGCTTAGTGCAGGCGCTTGATCGCCCAGAGGCTGAAGTCACCTTAGATGTGCAGGTACTTGAAATTAGCAGCAATGATTTGCTCAATCTGGGTGTTCAATATCCAGGGTCGATTGGTGTCGGAATTAACGGCGGTGTTGATGGAAGTACCAATATTCCATTGAATGTGTTGTCGAGCTTGACCAAAAATAATCTGTTTGTCGATCTAGGTGGAAAAAAGGGCTTGACACTAAACATGTTGCAGAAAGCGACACATATGCAAGTGTTAGCGAATCCTAAAATTCGGGTCAAAAATGGTAAGAAAGCACAAATTGAGATTGGTCAGAAAATCCCAGTCATCACCAACCTGATGACAGACTCTGGCGCGACCTCAGAAAAAGTCGAAATGTTGGATGTCGGTCTTAAATTTGACGTCTTGCCGACGATCAGTCTTGATGGCGAGATTAGTGTCGATATTGACTTGACGGTATCAAGCCTGGGCGCTTCAGAAGTCTCCCCAAAAGGCGCAAAGTATTATCGAATAAATCAGCGTAAGACAAAGACGACGTTAACCGCCAAAGATAATGAAACACAAATTCTGGCCGGGTTAATAAATCGTATAGGCGAAGATAATAAATCCGGTTTGCCCGGCCTTAGTCAACTCCCGTTACTTGACCGTCTGTTTGGCAGCCGTGAAGGTAATAATTCAAAATCAGAACTGGTGTTGGTCATTACGCCACGCATCGAACGTAAACTTGAATTGCCAGGAGCACATGTAACTACCTTCATTTCTGGTACTGAATCACGTGTAAGCCAGGATAGTCTGATATTGCGCAATACGGAAGGCGCGCGTTTGACGGCTGGTGGTGGTACCGCTTCGGTTTCAACACCACAGGTCGAGGAGCAGACTCGCCGAGAGGAAAAAGAGACTGAGGAGCTACCCGATCTTGAGTTGCCAATTGATCAAGGAGTTCCGGTTGATAAGGGAGTGCCCGCTTCAGTGCCGCCGCCTTTGAGGCCAAATACAGTCGGGTATTCCCAGCCAGCTGCAAATCCTCAATCCTTAGCTAAAGCGACTGTGGCAGGCATGTCTTCCTACTTGGCGAATAGAGAATTGAAGCCGGATTTAACATGACGGTTAGGTTAAGGCGTGTGAAGAATGGTGCTGGCGCTACCGTAGAAATTACTAAATCGAACGGCTTCACATTGATAGAACTCATGGTGTCGCTCGCAATACTCGCATCTCTAGCAGCAGCGTTATTGCCAATGACAGAGCTAATGGCGCGGCGTAGCCAAGAGCAAACTCTCAAGGACGGATTACGTAAAATTCGCAGTGCTATCGACGCCTACAAACAGGCATCAGATGACGGTGATATAGCAAAAGTAGTAGGTGCTACCGGTTACCCACCAGATTTGGAAGTGCTCCAGACCGGAGTCGCAGATAAAAAAAATATTAACGGTGGAAAGCGATATTTTTTGCGAAGATTGCCACGTGATCCTACCTGCAATTGTCCTGATACGTCGGCAGCTGAAACCTGGCAACTACGTAGTTACGATAGTGCTTTCGATGCGCCGCAAGCCGGCGCCGATGTCTTCGATGTGTCGTCAATGAATACAAAAGAGGGTCTCAATGGCATTCCGTATAACCAATGGTAAAAAAGGATTTACCTTAATAGAGTTATTAGTGGTGATGGCGATTATTGCCACGCTGATGACGTTAGTAGCGCCGAAATATTTCAAACAAACTGAGCGTGCCAAAGAGGTGGTACTGCAACATAACATTCGCGGTCTGCGCGAAGCAATTGACAACTATCGTCAAGATCTCACTGCAGGGCCTCAGGCGCTCGAAGATCTGGTCAGTCGGCGTTATTTAAAAGAGGTCCCGCTTGACCCTGTTACAGGACGCCGTGATACCTGGTTGACTGAACTGAACGAAGACTCAGAAATTCAGGAGGTTCGTAGTGGTGCGCCAGGTACCTCCCTCGGAGGAGGGGCCTATGCGGAATGGTAAACAACCGGGATTTGCCTATCTCTCGGTGCTCATCATTGTGGCCGTTATGAGCATCATGGCACTAAAACTGTCGGGTGATTTGTCAGTGCGTTTGATGAGAGAGAAAGAGGCAGATTTGCTATTCAACGGAGATCAGATCGCCCAAGCGATTAAGAGTTACTACGAAAGTGGACCAGTGCGTGGTTGCTATCCGCCAAATCTGGATGTATTGCTTGAAGATCGTCGGGATTTGCGGGTAATGCGACATTTGCGGAAAATGTTTCCTGATCCGATGCACATGCGCACAGAGGGACAATCCAGTAGCCAGGATGATATTGAAACAATTGGCAATGGTGGATGGGGTTTAATCATGAACGAAAGCGACCATATCATGGGCGTCTTTAGTAAAAGCCAAATGGAGCCGTTCAAACAAAATGGTTTTTCTAAAGGTCGTAAGGATTTTGATGGAAAATCTCAGTATTCCGATTGGAAGTTTACTGCAAGGGGAAGCGCTGTAGCGCCAGCGTCACCGGCGGTTTGCAAGCAATAGATGGGACAAATGAGTGGAATTAGTCTAGACGTAATGTAGATCGCAAGTCCGGCTTTTTGAGGAGAATATTCATTAGTATTTGCATGTTTAATTAATTTTTTTGTATGTGTTATGCGTTTTGTTTCTCTTGTGTAACTACGCGCTATAATCTGCTTGGATAGTTGGCGACATTATTGCCGATATGATGAAGTGCGAAAGTGACACATTTCACGGGATAAGCGCATGCATGTTCGACAAGTAAAATTGGTGTTAGCAGACGATCACCCAGTCGTTTTGTTGGGAGTGCAGTCACTTTTGCAAGGTCTCTCAAACGTGAATCTGGTTGGTACCGCCGCTAATTCGACTGAATTATTTGCGATACTCAACAGCCAACAAGTCGATATGGTATTGACTGATTACGCGATGCCTGGCGGCGCTTTCGGTGACGGTATGGAAATGCTGAGTCGTCTAAAAAGTCGCTTTCCCAAGGTTACCTTAATCGTCTTGACGGTGTTGACCAATCCAGCGTTGCTGAGCAAGATTGTGCAGCTTGGCGTGCACGGTCTGCTCAACAAAAGTAGCGATCTGAACGAAATACCGTTAGCGATTAAACGTGTGGGCAACGGCTATAAATATTTAAGCCGCAGTCTCACTGCGAGTCTTGCCGAACAAAGCACTCGTCCCGAAGTTGATAAAATCGCCTTGCTCTCAAAAAAAGAACTGGAAGTTCTCCGCATGTTTTTGGGCGGTATGTCGGTCCAGGCAATTGCCGATCATTTTCGACGCAGCAGCAAAACCATCAGCAATCAGAAACGAACGGGTATGCAGAAGCTGGCCTGCGCTAACGACGCTGAACTTTTTCAGCTCAATTCTCAAGTTGGACTGACAAATATCTCACCTCCTGAACAAGAGAATCCAAAATAAATTATCGCGACTGCAATGCGAGGGGCTTAGGACAAGCAATCATTGCTGTTAAGTCACCGTGGTGCGGCGTCTTCGAAGTCTATTGACATATTTTGCGACGTTGGCCTTGTGCGCTTGAACGCCTAACAAGTAAGCCGTGACCATGCCTACGCAAACGATGTGCAGGCGCATCAATACCATTTGGCAATTTTTAGATGGTAGCCAAG
The DNA here is from genome assembly GCF_054343755.1 of Glaciimonas sp. GNP009. Classification (NCBI taxonomy): domain Bacteria; kingdom Pseudomonadati; phylum Pseudomonadota; class Betaproteobacteria; order Burkholderiales; family Oxalobacteraceae; genus Glaciimonas; species Glaciimonas sp. GNP009. The sequence continues at coordinate 5,164,736 of NZ_JBTGUV010000004.1, read as the reverse complement.
TCGCGTATGCGATAAATTTCCCTCAAAACGCTCGTCAATTAAGTTGTTGAGGTTCTGCACCTTAACACTTTAGAAAAATAGAAAAATCTATATAAATATTAGATTTTTCTTAGGCGCTGAAAATAACAATTCCAAGATATATCTCAGATGGATACTCTATCCGACATCTTATATTTTTATGATTATTATGGGGACATAAAGATCACTGTCATTAATTTTTATTAGTAAGGGCTAGATATTATTTTAATCAAACTAGGCATGACCTTAATTAGAATTAAGTACAAATATTTAATACAGATTTTTCTTATCGATGCAACCCTTTAGAGCTAAGAATTATCTTTGTAATTTTATTAATAGTTATGTAATAAATAAATAATTATTTTCTTCATTACATTTTTTCATTGATGTAAAGATTAATGGTGTTTGCGATCAATATAGAAATAAATTAAAATCTATCTTTATAAAAGGTAACAATAGTATTCATATCACTTCTACAATTTTTAAAATAATTAATTTTACCAATAATGAATAAATCAATTTTATAAAGTATCGATTGATTGTTGTAATAATACATATATTTAATATTTAATTAATTAACATTTAATAATATTAATTTTTTTTTGCCCCACGTTGTATCGGTTTGGCTAGCCGGATGAATTGGTATCGCTTTCATCTGATTCGCTGAGTTAATAATAGAAAAGAAGAATCCAATGAAACAAGTATTGCCAAAATTAATAATATGTGCAGCCGTTAGCGCGCTATTTTTCACCTCTGCACAAGCAGCTATCTCCGCCGAAACAGCGGGGTCTGATGTGGCACAACTTAAATGGAAATACCAGCCACCGGGAGATAAGTTCTTTGACTTGGCATTAGATGCAGGGGGCGATGTATATGCTGGCCGAACCAATCATAGCGCTGAAGCAAGACACATCGGTATGCTCGGGTTCAGCGATGTAGAAGATCAATTTAAGCTTAAGTGGAGTCTAGATTATTTGACCGAATATCCTACCGGCCACAATTTGGAAGTCCCTTATTATCACAATCGGTACAGAAGCTTTACAGGGTTAATTGTTAAAGATAACACGGTCGTAGCAAGACTATTTGATAGTAGTTTGCTGATATTTGTGGACACGCGTACTGGAAATGTATTAAGGACGACCCCACTTGAGCCTTTGTCCAAGATGTCAACCCAGCATGTAGACACAGCGGCATTGGGAGAGGATGGGACGCTTTATTTCAATCGATGCAATGCGGTATCAAGTTCCGTATCTGAACATGAATTTTTAGGCGTTGGTTTTAACGATGGTTTGATAAAATGGCAAAAACAATTAAAAGGTGTCGGTTGTACTAAACCGCAGTTTAACGAATATTTTGAGGTTTTTTCTCCTGTCATTGATGCAGCCGGTGTAGCGCATATTTCTACTCAGGAACAAGGGCATTTCAACGGCGCCAACTTTACCGTCGCAGAAAATGGTGATGCATCTAAGGGAGTCAGATTACCTATGCGCTCGCTGCAGTCGGCAGTGGGTGACAACGGTGTAATTTATACACTTGGATACAAGCAGGCCAACTATAACTCTACGCAAACAGAATATGGTCTTTACTCTCTTAATGCAGAGTATCCTGATCAACCGGCTCATTTACTTTATAGCTTTAAGTCCGATAGACGATATATGGGGGGCTTGTTAACGGAGCCGGTGATCGCTGGCTCCTCGATTTATTTCGCCGACTCCGCAGTCAACGGAACACGTTACGCGCTTTCTGCACTCACATTGGACGATAATTCCCACGTCCCGCGCTGGACTTTTCCATTTGGAGAAAGTACAACCTATCATTATAAAGAACGCGTTACCGCAACGCCTGCAGTTAGCGCTGGGGGACTTCTCTACGTTGGCACAACAGAAGCGCTGTATGCGATTGACGCTGCAACGGGCGAGCAAAAATGGAAATCATCTGAAAATCGTAACGCCTCTCAATTAACGATAGGCAAAGACGGCACTCTTTACGCGATTGCCTGCGATGATACTTGCATTGTGGCGATCAAGGGCGATGGCACATCTCTGGCTAAAGGTCCATGGCCAAAGGCACGAGGCGACGCTGCTAATACAGGACGGGTCTCAAAAAATATCGGGGAACCGGCGGCTAGTCTTTCCTGGATTAAAGCTGGCCAGATCAATGCAACCGGCGATTTGCCTGTCGGCAGCACGGTGACCGTTACTGCGACTAAGCCGAACGTTAAACCAACGAGCATCGACATCACTTTGCCGAGCGGTAGTAATACCCATTATCGCTGGCCTAAGTACGTGGCTGATCAACTCAATAACACCACGTTGTTCCGCGCTGGTGTCGAACAAAAAGATGGTTCGTTTGCACCGCAATATAGCCAGTACCTCAACATGATTTGGTCGCAATCCAAAGATGCGAAAATAACGGTGACAATTAAGCCGGCTACGGGGGACGCTCCAACCTGGAAAACGGTTAGCGCGATTATCTCAACCGGTGACTTGGCGGTAGGTAGCCATATTCTTATTTCGCTTACCGATCCCGAAGGACATCACTCGCAAAAATCATTTGCAGTGACAGCGGGTGCGAACGGGCATTATGAATGGCCTAAACATCTGGCAGACTTCATCAACGGAACATTTGACGCGGTGCGCGCAGGTGAGATGATCGGCAAAGATGCCTTTACGACGCTCAAAAGTCAGTACCGCAACACATTGTGGGTTCAGCCCGGCTATCACGCCGAATTGACTTTCGTAAGCTAACAGTTCGTTTTTGACGCAGCTTCCTGTCGACCTAGAAGGAAGCTGCGCTTGAGCTTATTTGTATTTTCTCTCGAATCGCTTTGAACTTTTTCAATAAACTCCTCACTCTTGAGTGAGGAAGGGTGCTGAATAATCGCGTTTCAGCGGCAAACCAAATTTTGCCAATTACTTTTTTTACTCATGTTAAGTCTCGTCTTTGTAGCGATAGTTATGCCGGCACGTTTTAGATGCCAGAAAAAACAGAAACTATTTCTCATTTTACGTCGCGATAAGTCGGGCTAATTTTAGCCTGACGTTGTACCGATTTGAATAGGGCGAAGCTGACAAACATCCCGACTTTTCTGCCAAGTATCGCAAGTAGTGTTTGTACTGTGATCTTTACCCACAACGATACGAAAACCGAAGCACGCAACTTAACACTCAACTTAAGAATCAACATAATTCAATGAAATTGACATCTACACTGAAGCGCCCAGCTTTACGCATTCTCCCATTAGCGATCATGATGACATTCATGTCAAACGCGGCGTATGCCGATGCAGGTGACCTGAAATGGTCGCATAAGGTTAGTACTGATACTACTAGGATTTCCTTTTACGACCTAGTGGTAGATGCGGATGGTGATCTATACACTGGTATAAGTAAGTCGCCTCAACCTGGTACGTCAGCAGCTGCAGAAAATGGGCTGATTTCGTTTAAAGGAGCGAGTAGCGAATTTACACAAAAATGGTCACATATTTATGACATCCAAAAACCAGGACAAAGTAAATACAAGCAGTCCTTTGATAATTTATTGCTTAAAGATGACGTTATCGTCGCAAAAAAAGCAGACCATAGTGAGTTGCTTTTCATTGACCGAGAATCCGGTAAGGTTATTGAAAGAACAGAATTGCCGCAAGACACTATCGAGAATGTCGGCGTAAAAAGCATGAGGCCAAACGCTGGAGCACTGGGTGAGGATGGGCGACTGTATTTCAATGGCTGTCAGGCCATAACGAAGGAACTAGCATTTCACAAACTGTACAGTGTTGGATTTGATGGACATGTGAAGTGGCAACAGCAACTTGATGAAGTGGCTTGTACTTTTGCTTATGATTTTCATGAGTTGGGTTACGTTCCATTTTCCCCGGTTGTCGGGGTGGATGGTGCTGTTCATATTTCTACCCAAGTTACTGATTCGCCTTTGACAAACTTTGGCGAGGGTATCGTGTTCAAGGGGCACTTGCACACTGTTCACCCTGATCGTGGTCAAAGCGTAGAGGTCGGCAAAGAGTTTCCAGTTCGTTTGCTTCAGCCGGTGATGGGTGAACACAACATTATGTATACCTTAGGTTATAAACAGGTAAATCCTGAGAATCCGGGACTTCCGCCATCTCCTCATCAAATCGGAGTTGATTATCAGCTTTACGCCGTTTATCCCGATCAATCGGTTGAGACTTTACATAGTTTTAAGCAAGAACGAATATATAACGGCATTGTCGGTGCAACCGAACCGGTTATCGCTGGATCGTGGATTTACTTTCCTTCAGGTTTGCAGGAGAAGAAAGAATATTACGGGGCTATTTCCGGGCTGAAACTGAATGCGCATGGAGGGGGTGGCGACAAGATATGGACTTATCTATTCAGGGATAATGATGGTGTCGGCAATGCTTACGTCAATGCAACACCTGTCGTCAGTCAGGGTAAACCGGAGGAGGGCATCCCAGGTACGATTTATGTGCCCACAGACCAGGGTCTGTACGCGCTGAACGCTAATACTGGCGAGTTGATCTGGTGCAAATTACATGGCGATTATTCAGGCATTAAACAATTGACGTTAGGCTTGGATGGTACGCTCTATGCGGTTGGATATTATAGCCAAGCCATTTTGGCAATTGAAGGTGATGGTACATCGCTGGCTAAAGGTCCATGGCCAAAGGCACGGGGCGACGCTGCTAATACAGGACGGGTCTCAAAAAATATCGGGGAACCGGCGGCTAGTCTTTCCTGGATTAAAGCTGGCCAGATCAATGCAACCGGCGATTTGCCTGTCGGCAGCACGGTGACCGTTACTGCGACTAAGCCGAACGTTAAACCAACGAGCATCGACATCACTTTGCCGAGCGGTAGTAATACCCATTATCGCTGGCCTAAGTACGTGGCTGATCAACTCAATAACACCACGTTGTTCCGCGCTGGTGTCGAACAAAAAGATGGTTCGTTTGCACCGCAATATAGCCAGTACCTCAACATGATTTGGTCGCAATCCAAAGATGCGAAAATAACGGTGACAATTAAGCCGGCTACGGGGGACGCTCCAACCTGGAAAACGGTTAGCGCGATTATCTCAACCGGTGACTTGGCGGTAGGTAGCCATATTCTTATTTCGCTTACCGATCCCGAAGGACATCACTCGCAAAAATCATTTGCAGTGACAGCGGGTGCGAACGGGCATTATGAATGGCCTAAACATCTGGCAGACTTCATCAACGGAACATTTGACGCGGTGCGCGCAGGTGAGATGATCGGCAAAGATGCCTTTACGACGCTCAAAAGTCAGTACCGCAACACATTGTGGGTTCAGCCCGGCTATCACGCCGAATTGACTTTCGTAAGCTAACAGTTCGTTTTTGACGCAGCTTCCTGTCGACCTAGAAGGAAGCTGCGCTTGAGCTTATTTGTATTTTCTCTCGAATCGCTTTGAACTTTTTCAATAAACTCCTCCTCTTGAGTGAGGAAGGGTGTTCAATAATGATGTTTCAGTCGTGATAATGCAAAAGGAACGAATTATTTGTATTTATCGAGTGATGAGATCGGTAGTTACGGTATTTAATATCAAAAAAATAATTATAAAATAGTCAATAAATAAAATTTTGCCGGATGGTTTGAAAAAATTTAAAAATTTCAAACATCACCCGCAGAATTTTCTATTTACAAACGGTTTCCGCACATGAGTGATGTTTTTATGACACCGTGGCGCTTTTCAGCTAAATTTGAACTCCCCAACTATGGCATAATCACAGGCTAATTTCACTGTTTAGCGCGTCCAGATACGCGATTGATCATGCTAAAAACGCTCTACGACAAATTATGGGAATCTCACGTGGTCCATGCTGAACAAGATGGCACGGTAATTCTTTACATCGATCGTCACTTACTGCATGAGGTGACGAGTCCTCAAGCTTTTGACGGACTTAAGCTAGCCGGGCGCACGCCTTGGCGAGTTCCTGCTAATCTAGTTGTGGCCGATCACAATGTTCCCACTACTGATCGCGCCCATGGGATCGTTGATCCAGTTTCGCGTCTTCAGGTCGAGACTTTGGATGCCAATGCCAAAAAATATGGCCTGACTTATTTTGCCATGAACGATTTACGTCAAGGTATCGTCCATGTGATTGGACCTGAGCAAGGTGCCACCTTGCCGGGGATGACAGTTGTCTGCGGCGATTCGCATACATCAACGCATGGCGCATTTGGCTGTCTGGCCCAAGGTATTGGGACGTCTGAAGTAGAGCACGTATTGGCAACTCAGACGCTATTGACCAAAAAATCCAAATCGATGCTTATACAAATCGACGGTGTGATACCGAACGGCGTCACTGCTAAAGATCTGGTACTAGCGGTAATTGGCCAGATCGGTACTGCTGGTGGAACTGGTTATGCGATTGAATTTGGTGGTTCAGCAATTCGTTCTTTGTCGATGGAAGGCCGAATGACAGTTTGTAATATGGCGATTGAGGCAGGTGCGCGTGCTGGCATGATTGCCGTGGACGACACCACTATCAACTATGTCAAAGGGCGACCATTGTCACCAGTTGGACCACATTGGGAGCGGGCTATTAGTTACTGGCGTACGCTGCACTCTGATGTCGGCGCCAAATTTGACATGGTGGTTACACTGAATGCTGCCGAAATTAAGCCGCAAGTGACTTGGGGCACTTCACCAGAGATGGTGGTGCCGATTGATGGCCGCGTGCCGGATCCCGATAAAGAAAAAGATCCGACCAAACGCGATGGCATGGAAAAGGCGTTGGCTTACATGGCGCTGAAGCCAAATACCGCGATGGAAGATATTCGCATCGACAAAGTGTTTATTGGCTCATGTACTAATTCTCGTATTGAAGATTTGCGTGCAGCAGCGGTAGTGGTTCGCGGCAAATTCCGTGCATCAAATGTGAAGCTGGCGATGGTTGTTCCCGGCTCTGGTCTGGTTAAGGAACAGGCTGAGCGCGAAGGCCTGGATAAAATTTTTAAAGATGCTGGTTTTGAGTGGCGCGAGCCAGGATGTTCAATGTGTCTGGCCATGAACGCCGATCGCCTTGAGCCAGGTGAGCGATGTGCATCAACTTCAAACCGCAATTTTGAAGGTCGCCAGGGTAATGGTGGGCGTACACATCTGGTAAGTCCGGCAATGGCCGCTGCAGCGGGAATCGCAGGTCATTTTGTTGATGTACGATCCCTATAGAACGTTTATTTGTACCTTTGATTTCGTAAATATGAAAAAAATTATTGCTTTATGTCTTCTTGCTGCTATTTCCACTTCAATGGCTGGTTGTAATACATTTCACGGTTTCGGCCAAGATGTCGAACATGTGGGCGAAAAAATGCAAGGCAAGTAATTTTCAGTAGCGATTATGTGTTTAATTGCACTGTGTTTTACGTTGTTATTGTCTCTTTGTCGCTAGCTTGAAGCGCTTTATTTGGAATAAATGTGATGAATAAATTTACTGTACTGGATGGTTTGGTGGCACCGTTGGACCGTGCTAATGTCGATACCGATGCCATCATACCGAAGCAATTTTTGAAATCTATTTTGCGTACCGGATTTGGGCCGAACTTGTTCGATGAATGGCGCTATCTGAATCATGGCGAGCCAGGAGTGGATAATTCAAAACGACCGCTTAATCCGGACTTCGTACTGAACCAGGAGCGCTATCAAGGCGCTTCGATTCTCTTAACGCGCAAGAACTTCGGCTGTGGGTCGTCGCGTGAACATGCGCCGTGGGCGCTGGATCAATATGGTTTCCGCGTTGTAATCGCACCAAGTTTTGCCGATATTTTCTTCAATAATTGCTACAAAAACGGTTTGCTACCAATTGTTTTGCCGGAAACGCAGATTGACGGCCTGTTTGATGAAGTGAAGGCGTTTCCTGGTTACCGCCTGATTATCGATCTCGAAAAACAATTAGTGACGACCTCGAACGGTAGCGTGAGCTATCCGTTTGAAGTGGGCGAGTTTCGTAAGTATTGTCTACTAAATGGTCTGGATGACATTGGACTGACACTGCGTCAGGCCGACAAAATTCACGAATTTGAAGATCGTCATTTGTTTGAGCAACCATGGTTAGCCAATACGATTTGATGCAGTTGCGTTTATGCAATGATTCTAAATATGCACAGTAGTATCTTATGTAGATGGTTTTTTTGGCTTGCGCTTGGCGACTATCCTGAATGGCTAGGGCGATAAAAATATATCCATCGACTGCGCGTTATTATTTCAACGTTTCTTTGAACTTATTTAAATACAAAACATGAAAATTGCAATTTTACCGGGCGATGGTATTGGTCCTGAAATCATAGAGCAAGCGGTGAATGTTCTTAAGGTACTTGGTGAAAGTTTCGAAATGGAAACAGCCTCTGTTGGCGGAGCTGGTTATGCCGCACACGGCCATCCTCTTCCAGAAGGCACACTTAAATTAGCAAAAGAGGCGGATGCCATTTTATTCGGCGCAGTGGGTGATTATCAGTACGACTCACTAGAACGTTCGTTGCGTCCTGAGCAGGCAATTCTTGGTTTGCGTAAGAACTTAGGGTTGTTTGCCAATCTTCGTCCTGCGATTTTATACCCAGAATTAGCCGGTGCTTCAACGCTGAAGCCCGAAGTCGTATCAGGTTTAAATATCTTGATCATTCGTGAATTGACCGGCGATATTTATTTTGGTCAACCGCGCGGCGTACGTACGGCCCCTGATGGTGCATTCAAAGGCGAGCGCGAAGGTTTTGATACGATGCGCTATGCTGAGACAGAAATTCGTCGGATTGCGCACGTTGCCTTTCAGACGGCACAAAAACGCGATAAGCGTTTAACAAGTGTCGATAAAGCGAACGTTCTTGAAACCTTTCAGTTTTGGCGTGACATTGTAACGGACGTCCATAAAGAATATCCGGACGTCGCGCTTGAGCATATGTATGTGGACAATGCAGCGATGCAATTGGTCCGCGCACCAAAAAAATTCGATGTCATTGTCACGGGCAACATGTTCGGAGACATTCTGTCGGACGCAGCGGCGATGCTGACCGGTTCAATTGGCATGTTGCCATCCGCTTCATTGGATGCCAATAACAAAGGTTTATACGAGCCTTCACACGGCTCAGCGCCTGATATTGCAGGTAAGGGCATTGCTAATCCATTAGCTACCATTTTATCGGCTGCGATGATGCTGCGGTTTTCCTTGAATAAGGCAGAACAGGCTGATCGCGTTGAGGCGGCAGTAAAGAAGGTCCTGGCGCAAGGTTTGAGGACGAGTGATATTTACGAAGCGGGGACAACAAAAGTCAGTACAACTGAAATGGGTCAAGCCGTATGTAAGGCTTTGGCTTAAGTTACGCGACTAAGAAGGTGTAGAACCCTTCTTTTGTGTTTTCATTGTATTTTATGTTTTCTCAGTATTTATTGACGTTACGGGCGTTTCCCCGTTCATGTTTTAGGGAATGATGATGAAGCTGGTTGGTTTAGTCGGTTGGCGTGGCATGGTTGGTTCGGTCCTGATGCAGCGAATGCAGGAAGAGGGCGATTTCGCCCATATTGAACCGGTATTTTTTTCAACTTCAAATTCAGGCGGACCTGCGCCTGCATTGGCAAAAAATGAAACAACATTAAAAGATGCTAATGACATTGAGGCGTTAAAAAAATGCGAGATCATTATTACGTGTCAAGGCGGTGACTACACTAGTGATATTTTCCCAAAACTTCGTGCGTCCGGATGGAGCGGTTACTGGATTGATGCAGCATCAACTTTGCGGATGAAAGACGATGCCATCATCGTGTTGGATCCTGTCAATTTGAATGTCATTAAAGATGGACTGACGCGGGGTATTAAAAACTACGTAGGCGGCAACTGTACAGTCTCCTGCATGATGATGGGCCTGGGTGGATTGTTTCAGCATGATTTGATTGACTGGATGACCTCGATGACTTATCAGGCAGCATCTGGTGGTGGCGCGCAACATATGCGTGAATTGTTGACCCAATTTGGTGCAATCAATGCAGAAGTCAAATCATTGCTCGACAATCCTGCGGCAGCGATTCTTGAAATTGACCGTAAAGTATTGGCTAAGCAGCATAGTTTTTCTGCAGACGAAACCAAGCAGTTCGGCGTACCCCTTGCCGGAAATCTAATTCCATGGATCGATAAGGATCTCGGTAACGGAATGTCTAAAGAAGAGTGGAAAGCCGGCGCAGAAACGAATAAAATTCTCGGCCGTGGTGAAGGATTTAGCAGTGGGAAAAAACCTATTCCGGTTGATGGGTTATGTATCCGTGTCGGTGCCATGCGTTGCCACTCGCAAGCTCTCACCATCAAATTGAAGAAAGATGTGCCGCTTGACGAAATTAACGACATCATCGCTAGTAACAATCAATGGGTAAAGGTTGTCGAGAATAGTCGTGAGGCCTCAATGCGTGACCTGACGCCAGCTGCAGTCACCGGTAGCTTAACGATTCCAGTTGGCCGCTTACGCAAACTGGAAATGGGTGGTGATTATCTTTCGGCATTTACTGTTGGTGATCAATTACTGTGGGGAGCTGCAGAGCCTCTGCGCCGCATGCTGCGAATTGTGTTGGATAAATAAAAAAGCGAACTAGTTCAATTGCGACTTCCGTCTTTTTGTTGTCTACAAGAGGCGGCTTAAGGACGGAATAATACAATTGTTGATGTTCATCCCTGTCCAACGATAGATTTTCATGGCATTGTTTTATTGGTAATTTTAATGCGACCAATACTATTCGTGATTTGTTGCCAGACTGGTAATCTACTAAATATCTAATGAATCGGCCTAGCTCGACTTTTTGGGCAATATTAATGTTTTAAAACTCAGGAAATAACATTGATAAAACGCAAGATTTGTCTTCTAACTTACGCCAACGGAATGTCTTCAATGCCACTAAACAAGAGTTTACATTCATCGAGCAAATTAATGTCCGTTGGTTTAAAGACAATTACATCAGCAGTCATTTCTTCCATGGTAATGATGGCCGGAGCACATGCCGCTGGGTTTGGTAAGTTAACGATCTTGTCGTCGCTAGGCCAACCACTGCGTGCTGAGATTGAATTAACTTCCGTGGCCAAGGATGAGGAGTCGCAATTAGTTGCAAAATTAGCGTCTGCTGATGCATACAAACAGGCCAATATCGATTTTAATCCCGCATTATTATCTCTCCAATTTTCGATAGATCAGCGTGGAGTGCGTAAATTCGTACGCGTAACTTCTACGCAACCAATTAACGAGCCATTTGTTGCAGTGTTAATGGAGTTGGGCGGCACGAATACGCGCGTTGTGCGGGAATATAACGTCTTGCTCGATCCCGCCAGTTCTCACGTGGCGCAAAGTGCACAAATTACTGTACCAGTTCGCCCATCAGCAGTGGGTCCCACAATAGCGTCTGCGCCATCTGGTGCGGACGCTGCCGCGTTTTTGCCCGGCGCGAGAAATGATCGCTCGTTTCCACGTTATAGTGAAAAAAAAATAGCTCAACCTGATCACACTGAATCTCGCACAGCCAAAACATCAGCTCCCGCTGCTACGGGTGATAAAAAACGCGCTGGAGATTACCGGGTAAAGAAAGGCGATACGCTTTATCAAATTGCGGATACCAACTTGCCGGACGGCGTGTCAATTGATCAAATGTTGGTCGCCCTGTATCGCGGCAATCAAAATGCATTTATCAATAAAAATATTAATCGTTTGCGTAGCGGTCAGATTCTCTCAATTCCCGATGCGGACAACGCACGTACCGTTTCTTCAGCAGAAGCTAGAAGTGTAATTCTGGCAATGTCGAAAGACTTTAACGGATATCGCAATACGCTGGCTGGTCAGTTGCTCACGGCAACGCCGCGTGCTGGCGATGAGGCAAAACAGAGTGGTGGCGGTAAAATCACTGCGAAAGTGGAAGAGCCGGCAAATCCTACGAACGACGCCAAAGACAAACTGAAACTATCACGCGCTGGCGGCACCTCTAAAGCGGATGCGAAATTGGTTGCAGCGACTGAAGAGCAAGTTGCCCATGAAAAAACAAACGTTGAAGCAAATACTCGGGTCAAGGAACTAGAAAAAAATATTAACGACTTACAAAAAGTCATAGATCAAAAAAATAAGAATTTAGAGGAGTTGCAAAAGCAAGCGGATAGCTCTGGAAAAGCTTCGGCTGCCCCATCTGTTGGTGCATCTCCTCAAGCTGCCCTCGTAGTTGGGTCAACACCGTCTTCGATGATGCCCACTGTGGCAGGTGTCGCCCCTAATGCACCTTCTATTACTCCTGTGTTATCAGTTGCGGCGGTAGCTGACGCTTCGCCACCCAAGCCTACTCAGCCCAAGCAGATTCCGAAGTTGGCAACACCCTCTCCTGAGTCCAGCACCTTAAGCGGTTTAGCGGATAATCCTTTGCTATTACCTGGTGTCGGCGTGTTGGCATTGCTATTAGCAGCCCTTGGTATCAGCAGACTGCGTCGCAACAAGCAGCAGGTGTTTTTAGCTAATGGTGGAAGGTCGCAGGGCACCTCGGGGATCAAGTCGAGCACATTATTTGGTGCGGCTGGAGGGCAGAGCACTGATACTAAAAATAGCGTATTTAATTCTAATTTCGTACCTTCGGTTAGCGATCTTGATACGAATGTCGATCCTGTAGCTGAAGCGGACGTTTATATCGCTTATGGACGTGACTTGCAGGCAGAAGAAATTTTAAAAGAAGCGTTACGCGGACAGCCAACGCGTGATGCGATTCGCGTTAAATTATTAGAAATTTATGCGGCGCGTAAGGATGTGCGGGCCTTCGAAATACTAGCTAGCGAACTCTACAGTCTAACAGTCGGGAAGGGGGAGGATTGGCAGCAAGCGGCGGCGTTAGGAGTGACGATAGACCCTACTAATCCATTGTATGGGCGAGGAGATTTGCCAGAGCAAGTAGTTAGTAAAGCAGCATCGATAACTGCTCCTACGCAACCAATGGAAGGACTTGAATTTAATGCGCCGCGAGTTATTCCTGGACCTTTGAATACACAAAGTCGAATACTGGATGTCGAGGAGGTGGCAGTTCCGATATTACTCACTCCGTCGCATGTAGATGCTGATCCACTTAAAGATATATTGGAACCAGACGACAAGCCAGATCTGGATTTTGACTTTGCGCCCCTAGATGACCCTGTCGATAAGAGCCATCATTCGGCGATCACGATGACGACACCTGAATCCGCTAAGGCGATTCTGGAATCTCTGGATTTTGATCTTGAAAACAAAGCGTTGACAGGCTCTGATTTTAGCGTCACGGGTTCGTCTGCTGAAACTGGCGTACAGTATAAACATATTCCATCAGACCCGACTGTAGAGGTATCAGGTGGGGTTCCAACTCTTCTGGAGCCTGTTATTCCACTATCGAATGTAGCATCAACCTTCGTGATGGCTGCTCCCCTGGAGTTCGAGTTTTCAGCTATGGATCTTGATCTTGTCAATGTGGCTGATAAGCATAGTTTGTCAGAGGAAATATTGAAGGCTCCTCTTGTTATGAACAACACGGAAATGGCGACTAAGCTTGATCTTGCTGCTGCTTATCAGGAAATTGGTGATAGTGAAGGCGCGCGCGAATTACTAGAAGAGGTATTAAAGGGCGGTGATGTGGGGCAGATAGCAACGGCGAAAGCGTTATTGGTAAAGCTTACGTAAAAATGTTGGTGAGCATTTTTTAATTTGAAGTGCTAATAATATTTGGCAATTAACGGGCGCAGCGTTATGCTGGCGCCCGTTTGTGTTTAAACGCAGTGTTTTTTTTTGCGATGGGTTCCTAGTCCAAATTGTTATGGCCTTTTTTGTCTTTTAATGGCGATATTTTTTAAGTGGAGTTGGTGTGAGGCGAATCGTTCTCGGCGTGCAATATGATGGCACTCCTTGGCAGGGGTGGCAAACGCAACCTAGCGGCAAGACCGTTCAGGATCGGTTAGAGCTTGCCTTGCAAAAATTCACGCAGGGTAAAGTTTCGACCATTTGCGCTGGGCGTACTGATTCAGGTGTTCATGCGCTTGAACAGGTGGTGCATTTTGATACCCCATTGGCGCGAGACGCATCGTCTTGGGTACGTGGATTGAATGCTTTTTTACCGCCATCCATCGCGGTACGTTGGGCTTGCGAAGTACCGCATGCTGAAGTAACCGACCACGTTGATGGTGACCAACAATTTCATGCACGCTTTAGCGCAACTGCGCGTACTTATCATTACTTACTTTACAACCATCCAATTCGATCGCCCTTGTTGGTGAATAAGGTGGGGTGGGCTTTTCGCCCACTTGATCTGGCGTTAATGCAGGCGGCCGCAGAGCACTTTGTTGGCACGCACGACTTTTCAGCTTTTCGAGCAATCGAATGCCAGGCACGTTCTCCTGTTCGTACTGTGCATGAGGTAAATATTGCCCGCAGTGGTGATCTGGTTGTCTTCACCCTACGCGCAAATGCATTTTTGCATCATATGGTGCGTAATATGATCGGCTCGTTAATTTTCGTTGGCATCGGAAAACAGTCCCCTGAATGGATAGCGGACTTACTTTTACAGCAAGATCGGAGTCGGGCCGCGCCAACGTTTATGCCGGACGGCTTATATTTGGCGAAAGTTGAATACGACCAAAAATGGAAACTACCGCAGCAACAAAGTAAAATATTACCTTGGTTATAATCCGTATATAGTCAAAACAGATCAATATTTATGGCCAATATTGACGTTATTTGTGGAGGTTCGTCATTGGAGCTCAGAGTGAATAAAGTGGATGCCTAAAGCACTCCTTTGCTAAGTTTTGTGTGAATCTCTGCGAAATAGATGATTCGTATCTATTTTTACTCATATTATTACCTCTATAAACATGATCCAGCGTACCCGAATCAAAATTTGCGGTTTGACACGTGAGCAAGATGTTGCGGCAGCGGTTTCTGCTGGCGCGGATGCTATAGGCTTTGTTTTTTATGCAAAAAGTCCACGTTTTGTTTCGCCTCAACGAGCAGCGCAACTAATTGCTACATTGCCACCGTTCGTTACTGCGGTAGGATTATTCGTCAATGCGACGGCCGATGAGGTCGCTGCGACAGTTGATGTGGCCCCGTTGTCTTTGTTGCAATTTCATGGTGACGAATCGGTTTTGCAATGCAATGAAGCAGCTAAACGTGTCAATCGCCCTTTTTTGCGCGCAATGCGTGTAGGTGTTGCAACAGTCGCCAGCGATTTGATAGAGTACAATCGTACATATCGATCTGATGGTCGGCTATTTGCCGGTTTGTTGCTCGATACCTTGGTAGATGGTTATGGTGGTAGCGGAAAGGTTTTTGATTGGTCTCTCATCCCAAAAGAACTCGCGCCTCAGGTCGTTTTAAGTGGTGGCTTGAGCGTACAAAACGCGACTGACGCGGTGGTACGTGTTCGTCCTTTTGCGGTCGATATCAGCAGTGGTGTCGAACAAGAAAAGGGCGTAAAGGATCCCGCAAAGATCCGTGCTTTTATCGAAGCCGTACGTCAAGCAGATACAGTGCCTGAGTAAGTTTTGTTCGCAATCCACTGAACCGCGCGAATTCTGCGGTGCATGTGCGGCGAGTCCTATTATCTTTAGTGCATTGTGGGTGCTATATTCGCCAGCAGTATTAACTGCAGATTGTTGGCTACGGTTTAAGACGAGATCTATTGATAGTGCTCAGTATTTTTTGCGCACTTTGAGGTGACTAAATGCCCTCAATAAAAGTCAATGAGCAGTCAATCAGCCATTTTCAGAAAGAAAAAGATGAAAGAATTAAATCCGCTTGAGCACTTTGCTGAGCGCCAACCACCCGCCACCGCGACCTTACAACAAGCTGCACATTACAATTTGCCTGATGCAAGGGGTCACTTTGGTATGTATGGCGGCAGCTTTGTGTCAGAAACCTTGACACTTGCCCTCAAAGAATTGACGGAAGCTTATGCGCACTACCAGTATCAACCGGAATTTGTTGCTGAATATGAAAGTGAACTGAAACATTTCGTTGGTCGCCCAAGTCCGATATATCACGCTAAACGCTGGTCTGAGCAAATGGGCGGTGCACAAATTTATTTCAAGCGCGAAGACTTGAACCATACAGGCGCCCACAAAATTAACAATGTGATCGGACAAGCATTGCTGGCCAAGCGCATGGGTAAACCTCGCGTGATCGCGGAAACCGGTGCGGGACAGCATGGTGTCGCAACAGCTACGATCTGTGCCCGTTTTGGCTTGGAATGTGTGGTTTATATGGGTAGTGAAGACATCAAGCGTCAAAAACAAAATGTCTACCGAATGAATCTGCTAGGTGCCACAGTCGTGCCTGTTGAATCAGGATCAAAGACATTGAAAGATGCGCTCAATGAAGCGATGCGAGATTGGGTGACGAATGTTGAGGATACGTTCTATATCATCGGCACTGTTGCAGGACCACATCCTTATCCGATGATGGTTCGTGATTTTCAGTCTGTCATTGGTGAAGAGTGCCTGATACAGATGCCGGAAATGATCGGTCGCCAACCGGATTATGTGGTCGCGTGCGTCGGCGGCGGTTCAAATGCAATGGGTATTTTCTATCCTTATATAGACCATCATGACGTCCGTTTGATCGGTGTTGAAGCGGCGGGTGAAGGATTGGCAAGCGGCAAGCACTCAGCCTCATTGACTGCTGGTTCACCCGGTGTTTTGCATGGCAACCGAACATATTTGCTCCAAGATGCGAACGGTCAAGTCATTGAAACGCATTCGGTTTCTGCCGGCCTGGACTATCCGGGCGTTGGTCCTGAGCACGCATGGTTGAAGGACTGTGGTCGTGCGACCTATGAGACGATCACTGACGATGAGGCGCTTGATGCATTTCACACCTGTTGCCTTATTGAGGGAATTATTCCCGCTCTGGAATCCAGTCATGCGTTAGCCTACGCTGCCAAACTTGCAGCGACTTTGCCGAGAGATAAAATTATTTTGGCAAACTTGTCTGGTCGTGGTGACAAGGATATGCATACTGTGGCTGAGCGGTTGAAGTCGGCATAGCGTTAATACAAAATCGCCACCATGGGGAAACCCGTTGGTGGCGATACGCTCTGATCTACATGATCATGATTTGCCGAACGCAGACTGAATGTATTTCGATGGATAGATTTTAAGCGATTTATCTCAAACAACTTGTTAGGCCGAGCTTGTTCTGCTTAATTTAATCAATAGCTCACGAAAATTTTTCTAAGACAACCATGTCACGAATCCAGACTACGTTGGCCGCACTGGCCGCAAATAACAAAAAGGGTCTGATCCCGTTTATCACCGCTGGTGATCCAGATCCAGAGTTGACCGTACCATTGATGCACGCTCTGGTCGCTGGCGGTGCCGACATTCTTGAGTTGGGTGTCCCATTTTCTGATCCAATGGCCGAAGGCCCTGTTATCCAGCGGGCATGCGAACGCGCGCTTAAATTCAATGTCAGCCTGCATGACGTGTTAGGGTATGTACGGGTTTTTCGGCAGACCAATACCCATACGCCAGTCGTGTTGATGGGATACGCTAATCCCCTCGAACGGATGGGCGTGGATGTTTTTATTAGTGCTGCAAAAGAAGCGGGCATTGATGGCACCATCGTTGTCGATTATCCACCCGAGGAGTGTGAAGAGTTTGCGCATAAGATGCGCCTCAATGGCATGGATCCTATCTTCCTGCTCGCGCCGACTTCTACTGAAGAGCGGATCAAGCAGGTTGCCGAAGTTGGCGGTGGTTTCGCGTATTGCGTATCGCTTAAGGGCGTGACGGGTTCGGCTAATATCGATATCGCTGAAGTCACGAAGCGCATCGAAGCAATTCGCAAGCACGTTAAGTTGCCTATTGGTGTCGGTTTTGGTATTCGCGATGCAGCTACCGCTAAAGCAGTGGCGCAAGTAGCGGATGCAGTTGTCATCGGAAGTCGCATTATTCAGGAACTTGAAAATACCCCGCGTGAGCATGCTGTTGCAGCGGTGCAAACATTTATCAGCGGTATTCGGAAAGCTTTGGACGAATAATTTCCGTCGTACTCGCGCAGGCCTGGTTAATGGCGTTAACAAAAATTTGCTAAATTGGCATTTAATCTTCAATCACTAAGTTTGTGTAGAAACAGCGATTTACTATCGCTGTTTTTTGGTTGAAGGTACAATTCGGCAAGTAAAAAATATGAAGGAGGTCGCTCTATGAGTTGGCTTGAAAAACTACTCCCGCCCCGTATCCAGCGCAGTGACTCGGCAACCCGCAAATCGATCCCGGAAGGACTGTGGGTTAAATGCCCTTCCTGTGAAGCGGTGTTATACCGGACTGACCTGGAATCCAACATTCATGTCTGCCCAAAGTGCAGCCATCATTTGCGTATTCGCGCGCGTGACCGTCTGGATGCGCTTCTGGATGCTGGTGGACGCTATGAAATTGGCCAGGAAACATTGCCTATTGATACGCTTAAATTTAAAGATAGTAAAAAATATCCGGATCGCCTCAAAGCGGCGATGGAAGCTACCGGTGAAACCGACGCACTTATCGTGTTGGGTGGCGCTATTATGACGTTGCCTGTTGTGGTCGCCTGTTTTGAGTTTGAGTTTATGGGTGGCTCAATGGGCTCTGTTGTCGGTGAGCGGTTTGTTCGCGGTGCACAAGCTGCGCTTGAGCAAAAAGTACCGTTTATCTGCATTACAGCGACCGGTGGAGCGCGTATGCAAGAGGGTTTATTGTCGTTATTGCAAATGGCAAAAACGACAGCAATGCTAACTAAATTGTCGGAAAAGAAATTGCCGTATATAAGCGTCCTAACTGATCCGACCATGGGTGGGGTATCTGCGTCATTTGCATTTATGGGTGATGTTGTGATCGCGGAGCCGAAAGCGTTAATTGGTTTTGCGGGTCCACGCGTGATCGAAAATACTGTGCGCGAAAAACTGCCTGAAGGATTTCAGCGGTCTGAGTTTCTAGTCACTAAAGGCGCAGTCGATATGATCGTCGATCGACGCAAGATGCGCGAAGAGATCGCGCGTTTGCTAGCCTTATTGCAGAATCAACCAGCCGAAACGCTCGCTTGATGTGTTTTTTTTGATCTGAGCTGATGATCGACATTTGGTTACAGAAATTGCCTGATTGATATTACTCAAAATCTGATAGCCCGAATCGCTTTCTGTTCGGGCTATTGTTTTGTTAAATGACTAATTTATGCCTACATCGTTAACTTCTCCACTCGCAGCAAGCCATCCCACCACGTTAGACGATTGGCTTGAACTGCTCGAGTCGCGCCACTTTAAAACCATTGATATGGGCTTGGATCGTGTCAAGCTCGTAAAAGAACGACTCAACCTCAGGTTTTCTTGTCCTGTCATCATGGTCGCTGGAACCAACGGAAAAGGCTCAACATGTGCGATGTTGGAGTCAATGCTATTACGCGCTGGCTACAAAGTAGGGCTGTACATCAAGCCACATTTCTTGAAATTCAATGAACGCGCGCAGTTAAACGGCGAGTCAGCCTCTGACGATGTGCTGATTGCCAGTTTTGAAGCTGTTGAAGCGCAACGTGGAGATGTTTCGCTAACGTATTTTGAATTTACGACCCTTGCCATTATGCATTTGCTTGCCTCTGCCGATCTAGAGGTGGTGATATTGGAAGTTGGTCTGGGCGGGCGTCTGGATGCTGTCAATGTGATTGATGCAGATATCGCCATTGTGACCAGCATTGATATCGATCACACTGATTACCTTGGTGATACCCGGGAAAAAATAGGTTTTGAGAAGGCGGGTATTTTCCGGGCTGGAAAAACCGCTATTTGTAGTGATCCAGTGCCGCCTCAATCACTTATTGACCATGCCATTGCAATCGGCGCTGATCTTTGGTTACTGGGTCGTGATTTTAACTACACTGGGGATAAGCAGCAGTGGAACTATGGTGGACGCACCCAGCGTCGCAACTCTCTAGGCTATCCAAGCCTTCGCGGTGCCAATCAATTGTTGAATGCATCCGCAGCATTAGCAGCATTGGAGGCTTTACGTTACCAATTACCAGTTAGTGCCCAAGAGGTGCGAACCGGACTTGTGACTGTGGAGTTGCCGGCGCGTTTTCAAGTGATGCCAGGACAACCACTCGTGGTATTAGACGTGGCACACAATCCTCACGCAGCCGCTACATTGGGTCAGAATCTAGAGAACATGGGCTTTCATCCTTACACCTTTGGCATATTTGGTGTGATGCTCGATAAGGATATCCAAGGTATCGTTTCCCAGTTAAAAAGCAGAATTGATCATTGGTGTGTCACTGATTTGCCGTTACCGCGTGCCGCGACAGCAGAGCAAATTCGGCAATGCTTGCAAGATGCTGGAGTCGAAGCGCAAGAAGGGCCAAAAGCAGAATCTACCATTCAAAATTTCAGTACTCCCGCAGAAGCCTATGCAAATGCACTGAGTAGAGCAGGCGAGAATGATAGAATTGTGGTTTTCGGATCTTTCCTGACAGTTGCTGATGTAATGAAGGCAAGGAAATCCGGATTTCACTGACAATATGCGCTGCAACGTGTGGTGCAAACTCAGTCCATATTTTAGTATTGCTTTTTAAAATTAAATAGATATCGCATGGGTTTGTTCTCTTTCTTCCGTAAAAATAAACAACAGCCTAGCTCTGAGCAGAGCGCCTATCATTCGCGCGCTGAAGATGACACCAGTGCCATCCGTGCAAGTAGGAAACGCAAAATTTCCAGTAATCAGAGCAATGATCCGGCCGATCCGGTTCTGCCGGAAAAAAAACGTGCGCGACGTCGTTTAGTTGGTGCAGTAGCTTTAGTGTTGGCGGTAGTCATTGTGTTGCCGATGGTATTGGATTCCGAACCGAAACCGCTAGCCGACGATATTTCGATCCAGATTCCTTCACGCGACAAACCTGCGGCAGTAGTCGCAGCGGATGCTCCGGCAAATCGTGCTACGACTTCATCCAAATCATCTGCTTCGTCTGATATGACCGGTACGATCGGCGGGCTGGATAAGCAGGAGGAAATTATTGATCCAGCGAGTACACCTGCAAGCGCGCCGATTTCTGCTTTAAGTCAACCGCAAGTTTCGGACAAGGGTGCCATTACGAGTGTATCGCCTGTGATGCCGTCTTTGCCTTCAGCCGATAACGCTGACGTCGCGCCAGTAGCGCCAGTAACTTCAGAGGCTAAGCCTGAAGCAAAAATTGTCGCCAAGCCTAAAGTAGAAACCAAGCCAAAAGTTGAAGCAAAGGATGAGCGAAAGTCACGTCCGGAACCTAAACTAGACGCAAGGGCAGAGGATCACCCTACAATAAACGAATCACAGGACGATTCTGCGCGTGCGGCAGCGATTTTAAACGGCGGCAACGCGGCTCCTTCAGCCGAAAAGAAACAGGGCAAATTTGTGATTCAAGTAGCGGCCTTAGCGTCGCAAGAAAAAGTAGATGAGTTGCAAGGAAAGTTAACCGATGCAGGCATTCGGTCTTACACGCAAAAGGTCAAGACCTCTGCCGGAGAGCGAATCAGGATCCGGGTTGGGCCATTTTCCAGCAAAGAAGAGGCCGAAAAGGCGCGTGCAAAGTTAGTGCCGTTGGGATTGTCAGGCAGCTTGGTACCAGCTTGAATTTGATGCAAAGCAACCTCATATAGGCTGCTCTGTGAGAGTGACCTGAAATCCGTTTGCGAGAATCATGTTGGTGCGATTGATCGCCCCGTTGATCGACACAGATGAGGGTTGCAATTGATTGACCAGAAAGGTACCGCAAAATGCCCGATATATTTACGGGCTAACGATCTTTGAACCGGTTTAGAGGCAGCGTGACGATTTTTGATTATCTGGTATTGTTCGTCCTGATTTGTTCAGTACTCATTAGCACTTTACGTGGATTGGTTAAAGAAATCCTGTCTCTTGCAAGTTGGGCAATTGCCCTCTTCGTTGCCAACGCATATGGCGAAAGTCTGGCAGCATTACTACCCGAGGTCATTCCTGGTACGGTGACGCGCTTGATTGTTGCCTTTATAGCCTTGTTTATAGGCGTCAGATTTCTCATGATGCTCTTAAGCATGGCATTGGATGGCGTGATCCATGCGAGTGGTCTTAGCATTGCAGATCGCAGTTTAGGTGGCCTGTTTGGCCTGGTCAAAGGTTTGGTAATCATATTGGCAGTAGTATTGGTCTGCGGCACCACGGCGATTCCGAAACAATTATTTTGGCGGGACGCTATATTTAGCCCGTATGCCGAAAAGACTGCGATGACTGCTTTACCGTTTTTGCCTGTCGCATTTGCGCAGCACGTAAAATTTTAAACACCAATTTTGAATTTGTAATTTGTATTATTTGTATTATTTGCATAGCTTGTATTGCTTCCTCGAAATGTTTTGTTTAGGAGTCCACCATGTGTGGCATAGTCGGCATCGCCTCTCACAACCCCGCCAATCAATTGATTTACGATGCATTGCTGCTGTTGCAGCATCGTGGTCAGGATGCAGCGGGAATCGCAACTAATCACGGTAACGGATTTTTTATGCACAAGGCCAACGGCCTCGTGCGGGATGTTTTCCGGACCAGAAACATGCGGTCTTTGCCAGGTAATTTCGGCATCGGTCAAGTGCGCTATCCAACTGCTGGCAGCGCCAGCGCGGAAGAAGCGCAACCGTTTTACGTCAATGCGCCGTTTGGTATCATTTTGGCCCATAACGGCAATTTGACTAACGCTGAACAACTCAAAATTGAGATGTTCAAAAATGACCGTCGTCATATCAACACCGATTCTGACACTGAAGTTTTGCTGAACGTGCTTGCGCATGAAATACAGCAAGCGACTATCGGATACTCTCTTGACCCAGACGCGCTGTTTAAAGCCGTTGCTATTGTTCATCAACGGGTTCGTGGTTCTTATGCGGTAGTAGCCCAAATTGCCGGGCATGGCCTGTTGGCATTCCGCGATCCTTATGGCATTCGTCCATTATGTATAGGGATCAATGAGACAGAAAAAGGCACTGAATACGTCATCGCCAGCGAATCAGTCGCGCTGGAAGGCTTGGGGTTCCGCTTCTTGCGTGACGTCGTGCCGGGTGAGGCGATATTTATCGATATAGAAGGAAACTTGTACAATCAACAATGTGCAGACAATCCAACCTTAAATCCATGCGCCTTTGAGTTCGTCTATCTCGCACGTCCCGATTCGATCATTGATGGTGCATCAGTTTATGCGACCCGTCTGAAAATGGGCGAATACCTGGCCGACAAGATCAAACGCGAATTTTCCAGCGGTGATATTGATGTGGTTATGCCGATTCCTGATTCATCGCGCCCTGCGGCGATTCAACTGGCACTCAAACTGAACATTGAATACCGTGAAGGTTTCATCAAAAATAGATACATTGGACGTACCTTTTTGATGCCCGGACAAGCGATTCGCAAGAAGTCGGTGCGCCAAAAGCTCAATGCCATCGGGTCTGAATTTAAAGGCAAAACTGTGCTGTTGGTCGATGACTCTATTGTGCGCGGTACTACTAGTCGCGAAATCGTACAAATGGCACGTGATTCTGGTGCAAAGCGCGTCATTTTTGCTTCAGCAGCGCCACCGGTAAAGTTTCCAAACGTGTATGGCATTGATATGCCGACCCGTGGCGAGTTGATCGCTTATGGTCGTACAGACGAAGAAGTTTGTCGCGAAATTACTGCGGATGCTTTGGTGTATCAGGATATTGACGCACTCAAGCGGTCAATTTCAGATGTCAATCCAGCGCTGAAAAATTTCGAGGCTTCCTGTTTCGACGGTCACTACATTACTGGCGATATCTCTCGTGACTATTTGGATCATATTGAATTTGTGCGTAACAATCCAAAAGCGGAAATCGAAGATGGTGTGCGTTCCCAACTGAATCTTGCCAATTTCGACTAATACAGACAAAAAATCTGTTCGCAATGGGCGGACAGATGTTGTTTGTCCATGTTGGTGACGAGAATAAACTGGAAATGGTTGTAGATCATGACTAAAACAGAGCAAAAAAATGCCTATGGGTTTACCACTACGGTGGTTCATGGGGATCGGCAAAAAACCATAGAGCATGGTTCTTTACATAAGCCGGTACATACTTCAGTGACCTACGGTTACCAGGATGCGCGTCAGTTAGCCGAAGTTTTTCAAGGCAGAGCACAAGGTTATCGCTATGGTCGGCAGGGCAATCCTACCGTCGCTGCGTTGGAAGATAAAGTCAACTTAATGGAAGGTGGTTTCGCCACCATCTGTTTCGCCACTGGCATGGCGGCGATTGGCGCTGTTGCGCAAAGCTTGCTGCGTGCGGGTGATCATGTGGTATCGACGGCATTTTTGTTCGGCAATACTGCTAGCGTATGGCAAACGATTCAAGGGCAGGGCATTGATGTTTCGATGGTTGACGTCACCGCTGTTGCGCAGGTTGAAGCCGCGCTGACCGCTAATACGCGCCTGGTGTTCGTTGAAACAGTCGCCAATCCACGTACCCAGATTGCAGATTTAAAGCTCATCGGCGAGCTATGCCGTGCTCGGGGGATTCTGTTTGTCGTTGATAACACGATGACTTCGCCGTACCTGTTTCAGCCAAAGATCGTTGGAGCGAGTCTGGTGGTTAACTCGTTGACCAAATCGATCGGTGGTCATGGTAACGCTTTAGGTGGCGCATTAACTGACACTGGTTTATTCGACTGGAGTCAATATCCGAACATACTGGCCAGCTATAAAAAACTCCCCCCGGCGCAGTGGGGAATGGCGCAAGTCAGGGCAAAGAGTTTACGTGATTTCGGTGCTGCAATTGGTCCGGAAGCAGCCCATCACATCGCCGTCGGTGCGGAAACCATGGCACTGCGAATGGACCGCAGTAGCGCGAACGCACTAGCCGTGGCCCAAATGTTGGAGGCCGATCCACGGGTTGCAGTGGTGCATTATCCAGGCTTGAAATCTCACCCGCAACATGCCCTTGCAAGTGAATTGTTTCGCTCCTTTGGTTACTTGCTTAGCTTTGAGTTGAAGCCTGAGATTGATTGTTTTGAATATCTGAATCGTATGAAATTGGGTATTTCTGCGACACATTTAGGTGATAATCGCACCTTGGTGTTGCCTGTTGCGCATACAATTTTTTATGAAATGGGCCCTGAAGCACGTGCGCGGATGGGAATTTCAGAGTCGTTGATTCGGGTATCGATTGGGATTGAAGATACGGAAGATTTAGTGGCTGATTTTAAGCAGGCATTGGATCACTAATCGTCTTTTCACTATTTATGCTGAAAACTGTCTTCATGCTATGAGGCTGAAAGCCACAAGACCAATAAGGTTTCGTGGCTTTTTTTATGGATGAATCTTTGCCGTTTGCCTTGATAATTTTCGCAATCAGCGTGCACTCTTTTTGATCATTGGAAGCGGTGACTAAATCGTCGTGCGGTCCAACCACTTTGGCACATTGGTTGGAACAAATGCCTTAAAACGCGCCAACAATGCAGCGCCATCAGGTGCATTGATGAGCATGTCTGCCTGTTCTGCTTTAAGAAAGCGTTGGGATACCATATGCTGAATAAATGCGATGAGGCCATCGTAAAAGCCGGTTACATTTAACAGACCGATCGGTTTTTGATGAAAGCCTAGTTGCGCCCAAGTAAAGACCTCAAATAATTCTTCCAGCGTACCAATTCCGCCCGGCATCGCGATAAAACCATCGGATAACTCTGCCATCATCGCCTTGCGTTCGTGCATGTCTTTGACAATGTGTAGTTTTGTCAGGCCTGTGTGTCCAAGTTCTTTCTCCATCAAGGCCATTGGAATGACGCCGGTGGCAACGCCTCCAAGCCGTATTACTTCGTCAGCGATGACGCCCATCAATCCCACGTTGCCACCGCCATATACCAACGCAATATTGTCATCGACCATTTGTTGCGCAAGCGAACGCGCTGCTTGTGCGTAAAGAGGAGATGATCCCGGTGAAGAGCCGCAATAAATGCAAAGTGATTTAATCCGAAGTGATGTCATTTTTTGATTGTTAGTAAAAGAGAGACTATTTTTTTATTAAGAAGGTGGGGGAACGTCACCATTTTCCTTCAAATATTTCGCGGTGAGCTCTTCAAA
Source organism: Glaciimonas sp. GNP009 (assembly GCF_054343755.1). NCBI lineage: Bacteria > Pseudomonadati > Pseudomonadota > Betaproteobacteria > Burkholderiales > Oxalobacteraceae > Glaciimonas > Glaciimonas sp. GNP009. Next base: position 5,138,643 of record NZ_JBTGUV010000004.1, on the reverse strand, counting down.
TTGCTGAAGGGTTTCACCACGCAAATACGGATGCATTAAAGACAGAACCTGATAACAACCGCTGGCGAGTGCTTTTTCGACAACCGCTTGCTCGGTATATTTACGTGGATTCAATACATATTGATAGGACAACCAGTAACTGGCGGTGACGACCATGTTGGTCGAGAGAGTATCGATTTCAATAGCGTTGACTGCGAGGGTGTTCTCTTGCTGTAAGCCTTGGCAAAGTTGTTTTACTACCTTAATTTTATGGCCGAAGATCACTTTGAACTGGAGTTCTAAAGTGCGGTTACGTGACAATAAATCGCTTAGATCACGATAAAAAAATCGATAGCGCCAAATCAGTTCGAACATTAAATGGAGATACTTCCAGACGTTCTGCATGGTCGGCCTACCGCCTGGCGGTACGGTCAGCATACGACTCATTTCTTCCTCGAACGTCACGAAAATCGAATTGACGATGTCGTCTTTATTGCGGAAGTGATAGTACAAATTTCCTGGCGAAATTTTCATCTCGTCGGCAATGATAGTGGTCGTGATATTGGGTTCACCGAATTCGTTGAAAAGCCGTAACGACAGTTCCAGAATTTTTTCCCTTGTACGGCGTGGCACCTTTTGTTCCATGATTTTTCTTTCCGAAAATTTCTATACCAGGTGAACAACACAACTCTGCATATAAGCTGTTAAAGATTGTATAGTGTTTCCGTTAAGCTACTTAAACAGAAAGTAAAATCATGTTTATATAGGCTTTTTTTGTGTTCTTTTAGCTATTTATGTGATGTTTCGTTGTTGTGAAACAATGATTCCCGACATAGCCTATTTTCCTAAATTATCCAGTAAGTCAGAAAGTCTACATTTGATGCATTTTAGGACACGTTTGACGACATATTTTATGTTAATCAGAAAAGCGGCAGACGCCCCGGTAGATGTGTAATATAAATGCTCTATCGGATTCTAAAGGCTTTGATTGATTGACCTTGTTATAGATCATTTGGCTTTAATCAGGCGTCAATTGACCATGATCTTCAACGGGTCAGTTCGTAAGAGCTATATTAAAAATCCTGCTTATGATAATTTGAGCGTTAATCATGGGCCAAACTTGCTGACGATTAGTTCGTCCACGCGTCACAAACTTACACCTTTTTAACAAACTCCGATTTTAGACTCATGGCACCAAAACCATCAATTTTGCAGTCGATGTCATGGTCGCTATCGACCAGGCGAATATTCTTTACTTTGGTTCCCATCTTGAGTGTTCCACCGGAGCCTTTTAGTTTTAAATCCTTGATGATGCTCACCGTGTCACCGTCTTGTAAAATATTTCCTGCCGAGTCACGGTAGACTTTGTCATTCTCTTCTATCGACTCCGCGTTGGCATTTGCCGGCCATTCATGTGCACATTCCGGACAGATGTAAAGCGCACCATCCTCGTAGGTAAATTCGGAATTGCATTTTGGGCATACTGGTAAAGTCATCATGATCTTGTCTGTCCGGAAACGGCTATAGATATAAAAGGATCTTAGTATACTGCGTGCCGCTGATAAACATGGCGAGCGATTGGTGCGATTGGATATGGACGAACTCAGAATAGTGCCTTGCAATAATCGCTATTAACCAATAGTTTACCTAATAAGACTACTCAAGGATCCTTAAATCATGCAAAACAAAACTGTCACATTGGCATTGCAGGGAGGAGGATCGCACGGGGCCTTCACATGGGGAGTATTGGATCGACTGCTTGAAGATGGAAGGGTCGAAATTGAGGGCGTCAGCGGTGCCAGTGCGGGGGCGATGAATGCGGTCGTGATGAGTCATGGTTTCGCTGTTGGAGGTCGGGATGGTGCGCGTCAGGCTTTATCCGACTTTTGGGATAGTGTCAGCACTAACGACCTTTTCACCTTCATGCCGCATCATGCGTTAAGCGACAGAGCAATTGCCCGACAAGCGTCCTCGACTGCCGTCATGAAGGGCTTTTTTTCAATGATGCGGTTATTTTCCCCGTATCAATTTAATCCTTTTGACCTTAATCCACTTCGCGACATTCTGGTAAAGCAGATTGATTTTGATCGACTGCGTTCGCATGGAACGATCAAACTGTTTGTAGCCGCGACACAAGTCAGCTCCGGCACATTAAAAATATTTCGCAATCACGACCTCAGTCTGGACGCATTGTTGGCGTCTGCTTGCCTGCCGTCCATGCATCATGCGATAAAGATCGATGGTGAAGCATATTGGGATGGTGGGCTTACCGCTAATCCGCCTATTTTTCCGTTACTGCATCTATGCACCTCGCCAGATATTATGGTCGTTTTGTTGCATCCTTTCCGACGTCCCAAAACGCCAACCACCTCCGATGAAATCGGGCAGCGGCTGACGGAAATCAGTTTTAGTTCCGCCTTTTTTACTGAATTAGGTGGTATTGCGCTTGCCAGACGCAATATTGAGGATGATCCGGAGGCCAGCGGTAAACTTGAGCAGCGTCTCAAAAATCTCAATATGCATTTAATCGATGCAGACGATTTGATGAGCCATTTAAGTGTCTCCAGCAAACTCAACATAAAGGCATCTTTTATCAACGCATTGCGCGATGCTGGTCGTCAACAAGCAGGTATCTGGCTGGCGGGAAAATTTGATGATCTGGGTCGACGTTCTTCCTTTGATATTGATCAATTTCTTCCATGAGCACCAATCGAAGTAGCCATTATTACTAGCTCAGTTTAAGTAGTTGTGAATAAGTCTATAATTCAACAGCACATCCATCCATCAAACATACGATTAAAGTAGCAGGAATCAAACAATGACTCAACCATGAAGACTTCCCAATCGGATTTCATTCACATTCGCGGCCTTCGTTATCACATTCGGCGATGGGGATCACCCGATGCACCGTTGTTATTTATGTTGCATGGCTGGATGGATGTCTCAGCATCTTTTCAATTTGTCGTTGATCAACTTGCGCAAGATTGGCAAGTCATCGCACCCGACTGGCGCGGCTTTGGTCTAACCCAATACGGGCCGGCCGATGTGTATTGGTTTCCAGATTATCTGGCGGACCTTGACGCTATTTTGCTGCATTATGCGGGAGATGAACCGGTCAACTTGCTCGGTCATAGCATGGGTGGAAACGTCGCAGGACTATATGCTGGCGTGCGACCACAGCGGATTCGTAAATTAATTAATCTGGAGGGATTCGGTCTTGGCGTAACGCAGCCAGAACAGGCACCTCTGCGTTACGCTAACTGGCTTGATGCGTTACAGCTCAAGCCCACCATGCAGACTTACCCCACGCAGGCGGCAGTTGCTGCGCGTTTAAAAAAGAATAATCCACGGCTAACGAATGCGCGTGCCGATTTTCTTTCTGGTTATTGGGCCTCTGAGACCAGTCCTGGGAAATGGGAAATTGCAGGCGATCCGGCTCACAGGCTTGTGAATCCAGTATTACCGAAAGTCGAAGAGTTACTGGCTTGTTGGCGGCGCATCACCGCACCGGTGTTGTGTGTGGAGGCCGCAGAGACGGCTATTTGGCAGTCTTGGGGTGGCAAGGAAGCGATACGCGCAGAAATTGACCGGCGCATGGCGTGCATTAATGACGTTCGCTTTGTCTCAATCGCCGATGCGGGACATATGATGCATCACGATCAGCCCCAATTGCTGGCCGCGACGATCGAGGAATTTTTGGCTGAGCCAATAGCGCTTCCTATGCTCGTTGCATCTGAATGAATCCTGATCGCTCGGATGCATCGAGAGCGCGTGATAAGTATCGGAATGTCTATCCCTCACAAAATCACGCGAATGCTAAAGATCATCCATCATGAAGGTTTGTCGTCGCCACGCAAAAAAACCGTGGTGTCATTGATCCGATCAATCCGACCCGCTGCCATTTCCGCCAGCATATGAGATGACGAAATAGCGAGGCGCAACAAGTGTTCGGTGTCCATAATATCCAGCGTTGGCATCGTCCCGTTGTCTCGATCAGTGTTACTGAAGTGGGCCAGATCAATACATGTTTTTATACCTTGGCAAACATCGACCGTCAGGGCATAAAATTGTGCATGTCGATCACCGCGATGTTGAGGAAGCAACCAGGAAAATGATTTATGAAATGCTTCGATTTCAGAAGTCGGCGATTGTGGAGGATTGGTTTGCTTGTTCATGATTTTGGCTCGAATACACCAACGAACGCTACTAAGGCGTTAGACAGATTAGTTTGGCCTTCGAAGGTTTGGAAGCGGGGAGGTTTGGACGTGATCGTGCTTCGCATTATTTTTTCCTTGTACGGTTACACCGCGCCCGCGACTAAACGGGTGGGCGGCAAATGGCGGGGTTAGTCGACCAGCGTACAAGGTTACCGGCATACCCGAAGGTATCCCCACCACCACCGCCCATTGAGGACAAGCGAAGGAAGAGCCACACTTAAGAAGCGGCATTGAGCCGTTCGTGCGCCTTGTACATGTCGAGCGACTAAACCCGTTCCCCTTTTTATTGGGGACGGGAAGAGTATAAATCAAGCTAGTCCGGTTTGTGAAGATTTGATCGCCAAATCGATAAACGCCGACATCAATATGTCCCAAATAGGACTTACGCAAACTGTTCCCAGCGGGGTTGTGCTTTCCTAGCCGTGTTGGCGCGTACTGTCTTCGTCGGTACGCCTTGCTTGGAACAGTTTGCGTAAGTCATATTATTGTGCAGCCGCAGCAAAGGGGGCGTATCGCGCGTACAATCATAGATTGATAGCGACTTTTGAACTGTTTCTTAATGCTGAATGTAGATCTCCATTGTCACTCGAATATTTCCGACGGAATGTTAACGCCGACGGCGGTGGCTGCGCGTGCCAAAGCTAACGGCGTTGACGTCTGGGCCTTAACCGATCACGATGAGGTGAGTGGGATAGCCGAAGCGCGGGCCGCCGCGCGCGTGCTCAATCTGCAGTTTGTGACAGGCGTCGAAATTTCGATTACGTGGGCCGGTCACACGATTCATATCGTTGGGCTAAAAATCGACGAAACCAATCAGGCGCTGCTCGACGGTCTGGCCGCAACGCGTGGTGGACGTGAGCGGCGTGCGCGTGACATGGCTGCTCAATTAGCGGCAATCGGTATTCCGTATGCATTTGAGGGAGCACTGAAGCATGTGGGCAATCCGGATTTGATTTCCCGGACCCATTTTGCGCGCTATCTGGTGGAAATTGGACGTTGCGCCGATACCCACGAAGTCTTTCGCAATTATTTGACTGAAGGTAAACCAGGTTACGTGCCGCATCGTTGGGCTAGTCTGGCGCAGGCGGTTAACTGGATTCGCGGTGCTGGCGGCATTGCAATCGTCGCCCATCCGGGGCGCTATCATCTGAGTGATGTCGCATTTGGTGCGTTCTTCGATGAATTTAAGCAATTGGGTGGTACGGCGATAGAGGTTAACACCGGAAGTCACTCGCCAGATCAATATGTTGAATATGCAAAAGTGGCCGCGACCTACGGTTTTCTAGCATCACGCGGGTCAGATTTTCATAGTCCTGGCGAATCCCGTGTCGATCTTGGCGCCTTGCCGCCATTGCCTGATAATGTGATACCGGTCTGGCACGATTGGGCTTTACAAGAACAAAATTAAACGGGCCCGCGTCTTGCCTAACGGATTACCCATTCAATTCGTCAGACAAGAACCGATATTTCTGCGAGAGTGAAAACATGTTTCGGCCGCGTTTAGGCCGATTCCCCATAAAATTTTCTGGCAAAATCGCGTATTTGGGGAAAACTAAGGCTGGAGTGTTAAAAATAGAGAACGTTGTTATAAGGTCGTTGTCAAAGCGCCGTACCTTGAAATTAGTAATAACAGTCTCATTTATGTTACATCCATCACTTAGGAGTCCTGCGCATGAAACGTATTTTCCTGTTCCTCGCCACAAATATTGCAGTAATGCTGGTGTTGAGCGTCGTCCTATCGTTGCTGGGCGTGGACCGTTTTCTGACGCGCAGTGGCCTCGATATACCAAAATTAATGGTATTTTCGCTGATAGTTGGCTTCGCAGGTTCAATTTTTTCGCTATTGATCAGCAAGTGGATGGCGAAACGCTCTACCGGTGCGCACGTGATTGTTTCGCCGTCCAACTCTACCGAGGTCTGGTTGGTCGACACGGTCGGCAAGTTGGCACAACGCGCAGGGATCGGTATGCCGGAGGTCGCAGTATTCCAAGGCGAGCCTAACGCATTTGCGACTGGGGCTTTTAAAAACTCTGCATTGGTGGCGGTTTCGACCGGCCTGCTTGAAAGCATGACGAAAGAAGAAGTTGAGGCGGTGCTTGGGCATGAAATCGCGCACATTGCGAACGGTGACATGGTGACGATGACACTCATCCAAGGCGTTTTGAACACTTTCGTCGTGTTTTTGTCCCGTGTCATTGGTTACGCGGTTGATCGCGCCATGTCACGTGGTAACAATGATGGTCCCGGTATTGGTTACATGATCTCCGTGATCGTTACGCAAGTGGTGTTGGGAATTGGTGCTTCAATGATCGTAGCCTGGTTCTCGCGCCACAGGGAGTTTCGGGCTGATGCCGGTGCGGCTAAATTAATGGGCAGTAGTCTGCCAATGCAACACGCACTGGCTCGTCTCGGTGGCGGCCAGGCAGCTTCGTTGCCGGAATCGATGGCAGCGATGGGTATTAACGACAAGCCTGGATTTATGGCGCTATTTTCAAGCCATCCACCGATCGAACAACGGATTGCAGCGTTACGTAATCCTCACGTTACAGCACTGTAATCATTCAAAATAGGGTGTAAAACCACCGTTGAAGGAATGTAGCAGGGCGGCGGTAGTCTATTGACTATCGCCGTTTTTATATTTAGAGAGTTAGAACTATGAGCCAGTTTTTTCACATTCATCCCGATAACCCCCAACTTCGGTTGATTAAACAAGCGGTCCAAATTATTCAATCCGGCGGAATCGTTGCGTTGCCAACCGACTGCTGTTATGCCTTGGTGTGTCAGTTGGATAATAAAGATGCGGTCGAGCGATTGCGCCGGATTCGCGGCGTGGATGACAAACACCACTTGACGCTGTTATGTAAAGATCTGAGCGAAATTTCGGAATATGCCAAGATTGATAATCGGCAATTTCGTCTTTTAAAAAGTGGCACGCCCGGGCCTTATACTTTTATTTTGGGCGCATCAAAGGAAGTGCCACGCCGGTTGAGCCATCCATCACGCAAAACGATCGGCTTGCGCGTGCCTGAAAATGTGGTCGTGCAAGCTTTATTGGAAGAGTTAGGTCAGCCATTAATTGGTACTACGCTGATTCTGCCGGGTAGCGGATTGCCGTTGACTGAAGCCGATGAGATTCGCGATCAACTGGAGAAGCAGGTGGAATTGGTTATCGATAGTGGCGCGTGTAGTTTTGAGCCAACTACGGTGATTGATTTGACCGCAGATGAGCCAATGCTAATTCGTCAGGGACGCGGCGATATCCAGATGTTTGGCTTATAGTCATGCCAAAATACAATTAATTCGTGTTACTCTTTTTTAGCGAATGATTTTAACTGGTCATTTGTTCCGAATTTGCCGGGCTTTTGGGCCTCTCTGTTAAACTTCTGCTAATGAATGAACTAATTCAAACTATTGCCGTACTAGCGTTACCCATGCTTTTCGCCATTACCTTGCACGAAGCGGCACATGCTTATGCAGCGAAGTATTTTGGTGATTCCACAGCTTACATGTTGGGTCGCATGAGTCTCAATCCTGTCAAGCACATTGATCCTTTTGGCACTGTACTGATTCCGTTGTTAATGTATTTTTCCACTGGTGGCGCATTCCTCTTTGGCTATGCAAAACCTGTACCGGTCAATTTTGGTCAGTTGCGCAAACCTAAACGTGACATGGCATGGGTGGCCTTGGCCGGGCCAGCCGCAAATTTGGTAATGGCACTCGGTTGGATGTTGTTATGGATCGGGTTGGCTGCCTCTGGATCGGAAGCCAAGGATTTCTTTGTAATGATGGCACAAGCCGGTATCCGGATAAATCTGGTGTTATTTGCGCTTAATTTGTTTCCGCTGCCGCCGTTGGATGGCGGTCGTATTCTGTTTAGTTTGTTGCCGCATACATACGCGTTTAAACTTGCCAAGATTGAGCCATATGGTTTCTTTATCGTATTAGCTTTGTTATTGATCAAGTTACCGCAATTTGGCGATCAACCTACTTTGTACGTCGTGTGGATTACGCCATTGATGCATATCGCGTCGACTGTTCTACAATGGATCGTGACACCGCTACTGATGCTGTTGCGTTGACACAGCATTCCCCTTTCATCTTGCTACTCTGACATCTCACAATTAACTATGTATCCTGATCGCGTTGTATCTGGCATGCGCCCCACTGGCGCATTGCATCTTGGCCATTATCACGGCGCTTTGAAAAACTGGGTTCGGTTGCAATCCGAACTGCCTTGTTTGTTTTTTGTCGCTGACTGGCACGCGCTGACCACTCACTATGACGATCCAAGCCAGATCGAAACAAGCACGTGGGATATGTTGATTGATTGGCTTGCTGCGGGTGTTGATCCCTCACAATCGACATTGTTTATTCAGTCGAAAGTGCCGGAGCACGCCGAGTTGCATTTACTGCTATCAATGGCGACGCCACTTGGGTGGTTGGAACGTGTTCCGACTTATAAGGATCAGCAAGAAAAGCTCGCTGATCGCGATCTGGCTACCTACGGTTTTCTTGGTTACCCGTTGTTGCAAGCAGCTGACGTGCTGATTTATCGTGCCACGCAAGTGCCGGTCGGTGACGATCAGGTCCCCCACATCGAAATGATGCGAGAGATCGCCCGTCGCTTCAATCATCTATATGGCAAAGAAAAAGGCTTTGAAGAAAAAGCGCAAGATGCCGTCAAAAAATTAGGTAGCAAACGCGCCAAGTTATACAACGAACTGCGCGTTGATTTTCAGCAGAAGGGGAGCGAAGAGGCTCTCGAGCAAGCCAAAGCGATGCTGGACGATGCGCAAAATCTGTCAATGATTGATCGTGAACGTCTATTTGGATTTCTGGAAGGAAGTCGCAAATTGATTCTTTCCGAGCCTCAAGCGCTGTTGACGGATGCGTCTCGCTTGCCAGGCCTGGATGGCCAAAAAATGTCGAAAAGCTATGGCAACTCGATCGCCTTGCGCGATGACAAAGACGTCGTTACCAAGAAGGTGCGCACGATGCCAACTGATCCGGCACGCGTGCGACGCACTGATCCGGGTGAGCCGGCCAAGTGCCCTGTTTGGCAGTTTCATTTGGTGTATTCCGATACTGCCACGCAGGAGTGGGCGGCAAAAGGCTGTCGCTCGGCTGGCATTGGTTGTCTGGAGTGCAAGCAACCGGTGATTGATGCCATCGTCCGCGAGCAAGAGCCTATGCACGAGCGAGCGCAACAGTATCTGGATGATCCTTCGCTGGTGCGCGCCATTGTTGCCGATGGCGCAGATCATGCCCGCAAATTGGCGCAAGATACGATGCGCGACGTGCGTGAGGCGATGGGTTTGAGCTACAGTTGATTGATAGTCTCCTTATTTGTCTAATCATGTATGGGTGCCTGACACGATGATTGTTAAACCGATGACGACCACAGCGTTGCCTGTATCCAGCTGGGTTAGTCGTTTTGCGTCAGCCATTCCAGCCGGACAGGTTCTCGATTTGGCTTGCGGTGAAGGGCGCCACAGTCTATTTTTGGCGACGTCGGGCAAGGATATGTTGGCGGTGGATCGTAATCCGAACCTGCTCGCCGGTATTGCGGCAACACAAATTGCCACATACCAGATTGATTTAGAAACTGGCGACGACGATGCGCTTGCCGAATTGTTTCAACCGGCGCGGTTCTCTGGTGTGGTGGTGACGAACTATTTATATCGACCGCTAGTTGCCTTAATGCTTGATAGCATTGCCAATCAAGGCATCTTGTTATACGAGACCTTTGCTGAAGGTAATCAACAGTTTGGCAGACCCAGTAACCCCGATTTTTTGCTGGAACATGGAGAATTGTTGCGGTGGTTGGAGGCTGATAGCGAGAATGTCTGGCATGTTGTCGCGTTTGAGGAAGGTTTTGTTGAGCGACCTAAGCCAGCCATGATTCAGCGGATTTTCGCGATAAAAGGAACTGCTAGTTCCGTTAGCGGTCTACGCCTAGATTAAAATATTATCTGAGCCAAGCTTGTTTTTTTGATTCTGTATTTTCAATAATTTCAAAGATAGATTTTAAGCGTTAAATTACTTAGGTATCAATTTAGTAATTTAATTTGTTATTTGATTTGAATTGCAGGTGGAATTTCCCCATATTGGCGGCGATCCGCTACAATCAGGTTTTTATCTCTTTCGTATTGACTATCATGATCCAAGGTAGCATTGTTGCAATCATCACTCCCATGCATTCGGACGGCAGCCTTGATTTGCCAGGTTTACGTAATCTGATAGATTGGCACATCGCCGAAGGTACTGACGCCATTGTTATCGTCGGCACTTCAGGTGAATCGCCAACGCTCCCGGAAGCAGAGCATTGTGAATTAATCAAAGTTGCAGTGGAACATGCTGCAAAACGTATTCCGATCATTGCTGGCACTGGTGGCAACTCTACCGCTGAGGCTATCAATTTGACGCGCTATGCCAAAGAGGTTGGTGCAGATGCCTCTTTGCAAGTTGTGCCTTATTACAATAAGCCGACGCAAGAAGGCATGTATCAGCATTTTAAGAAAATTGCGGAATCTGTTGATCTGCCGGTCATTCTGTATAACGTACCAGGCCGTACGGTAGCGGATATGAGCAATGAAACGATTTTGCGTCTGGCGCAAATTCCCGGCATCATCGGGGTTAAAGATGCGACTGGTAATATTGCACGTGTTACTGATTTACTGCGTTTGGCACCGGCAGATTTTGCCGTATATTCCGGCGATGATGCGACCGCGATGGCACTTATGTTCTGCGGTGGCAAAGGTAATATTTCAGTCACTGCTAACGTCGCGCCTCGGGATATGCATTTGTTGTGTGTCGCAGCGATCAAAGGTGACGTAGCTGAAGCCATTCGGATAAATAATAAGTTGCTGCCGTTGCACGTTCAATTATTTATTGAGCCAAATCCGATTGCGGCTAAATGGGCATTGTGCGAAATGGGAATGATCCCTTCAGGAATACGTTTGCCTCTGGTGCCGTTGTCACCGGAATTTCACGCACCTGTCCGAGCAGCATTGCGCGAATCAGGTGTATTAAAATAAGCTGCGCTGACAGGCGTTTTCTCTAGAATTTTTCTCGTTCCATTCATTCTGTATTCACATGACTATTCGCAAGAACATTCCTTCGACATCACGCAGTGCTATTCAACGTAATCTTGTTTTCACTCTGGCATTAACCAGCTTGGCAGGTTGCTCCTCTATCAATTCAATGATGGAGCCGGATCGTATCGATTACAAAAGCGCTGATAAAGTAAAAACGCCAAAGCTTGATATTCCACCTGATTTGACGCAATTGCAGCGGGAAAATCGCTATGCTATTCCAGATTCAAATCAAGGAACAGCCACTGCTTCAGGTTATAACCTTCAACAAGGTATTAAATCCGCAGCTGATGTTGCCGTGATTGCGCCTAACGGTGCGCCGGATATGCATATCGAACGTGATGGCTCGCAGCGCTGGTTAGTGGTGCAAACTACTCCAGAGAAGTTGTGGCCAAAGATTAAAGACTTTTGGCAAGATTCAGGATTTTTGATCAATACCGAAAATCCTGATACTGGCGTAATGGAAACCGATTGGGCCGAAAATCGGGCCAAGATACCACAAGATTTTCTGCGTAATACGCTGGGTAAAGTATTCGATTCAATCTATTCGACGGGGGAACGTGACAAGTTCCGTACGCGCCTTGAACGTGGGCCAAACGGTACGACCGAAGTTTATATCAGTCATCGCGGCGCGGAAGAGGTGCTTACTGGCGCTTCAAAAGAAACGAGTATCTGGACTTCGCGCCCAGAAGATCCACAGTTAGAAGCTGAGTTTTTGTCGCGTTTGATGTCTCGCCTCGGTGCGGATCAGGTGAAGGCAAAAGCGGCGGTGGCTAATTCACCGTCGTTACAAGCGCGTTCTAAGCTTGTAAAGGGTGCTCTCGGGACGAGTTACGTTGAAGTAGACGAAAGTTCTGATCGCGCTTGGCGACGTGTTGGTTTGGCGCTTGATCGCGTCGGCTTCACAGTAGAAGATCGTGATCGCACGCAAGGTGTCTATTTTGTCCGATACGTCGATCAAGATGAAGAGGCTAAAGACAAGAAATCAGCTGGTTTCTTCTCAAAAATGTTCACAAGTTCTAAGAAGGACGATAAAAAGGCTGCCCGCTATCGGGTCGTTGTAAAGGCTTCCGGTTCGGCGAGTCAGGTTGCAGTGCAGAATAACGCAGGTCAACCAGAAACGTCGCCAGCGGGAGACAAAATCCTGACTTTGTTGAACGAGCAACTTAAGTAATTGTTTGTAGTGTTGTTTTTGCAATTGTGTCGCAGTTAGTGCTGCGAGGCAATTGCATCTTAGGATTAGTCGTTGAAATTTGCCAGCCTCGGAAGCGGTAGCGAAGGTAATGCCTTATTGATTTCCAGCGCTTCTGCTACCCCTTCTACTGAAACCAAAGCCACAACCAACGTTATGTTGGATTGTGGCTTTGGCATTAAAGAGACCGAACGTCGTTTGGCTAGGTTAGGTCTCGATCCCACTGATTTATCTGCTATTGTTGTCACACATGAGCATCAGGATCATATTGGTGGTGTCTTCAAACTAGCTCGCCGTTATGCATTACCCGTATGGCTGACGCATGGCACCTTTGCTGCCATCTCAAAATCACTTAAAACGCGTAGTGCGGTTGAGATGCATTTTTGTCGCGATGGTGAAGTTCTGACTATCGGAGATTTGGAATTGACGCCCTATACCGTTCCTCATGACGCCAGAGAGCCGGTGCAATACGTTGCTAGTGATGGCACGTTACGGCTTGGCGTGTTAACCGATGCTGGAAAATCCACAAATCACTTGATTCGCGCTCTAAACGGTTGTCACGCACTTGTTTTAGAGTGCAATCATGATAGTCAGATGCTTCTCGATTCAGCTTACCCACCTTCACTTAAGCGTCGTATCGGCGGTGAGTATGGGCATCTTTCAAATGATGTTGCTGCAGACATCTTGGCTGCGTTAGATCAGTCGGTTTTGCGTAAAGTAATCGGCGCGCATTTAAGTCTGCGTAATAACACTCGCGAACTCGCACTGGCAGCGCTTAATCGCGGCAGAAAAAATCAAGATATTGAATTAACGATTGCCTGTCAGGAAGACGGATTCGATTGGATCGACATTTGTTAAAAATGAAGAGTATCCATAGAGGTTTGTAGCCGAGCAGGTTTTGACTTAAGTCTTACTAAGCCCTATTACATATGGTTACAAATAGGATAAGAAAATTGAATCCAGTGATGTTGAATGCAGCATATTTTTGTATTATTACAACAAAAAAGCCGACCCTAAGGTCGGCTTTTTTTAAAGCAACCAAATATTACTTGGATGCAGCAGGAGCGGCAGCAGCGTCAGGTGTCGAAGCAGCAGGAGCAGCAGCGTCAGGTGTCGAAGCAGCAGGAGCAGCAGCGTCAGGTGTCGAAGCAGCAGGAGCAGCAGCAGCGTCAGGTGTCGAAGCAGCAGGAGCAGTCATCGAAGCAGCTGTATCAACAGCAGGCGCTTCGTCTTTTTTACCGCAAGCAGCCAAAGCCAAAGCCAACAGGGAAGCGATCAATAGTGTTTTTTTCATGGATATTCCTTCAGTAGTAATCAAAATTTTGTGCGATGAATAATTACCGGTAATTATCGCTCTAAGGATGCTTTTGCAGTGCTTTGCACTAAATACGTGCATTACAACAATAAAAACTTTCCAGCTGCGAATTATAGCGGATTTTGTCAAATATGATACTGTAGGTTTTCTTTTTAGTAAGCATTTGTATCAAACTAACATCCTTTAATTCACTCCTTTTGCCCTTTAATTAACGTTTATTAGATTTCCATAGGGAAACTAGTGGTTTCTCTGAAAATTTTGTTATACGGCATTGTTTAAATAATAATTCATTATTGGAATTGTTATTTTCAAACTAGCCCAATGTAATCCAGCCGTCCTCGTACCAAGTATATAGCGCCTCAAGTACGTCGGTTGAAACCATACTAGCCGCATCGCCATCCAATTTACGCTGATCAGCCAACGCACATAAAGAGCCTTTATCTTCGCGACCGGCAGCGAACGACTCGCCATTAATAAACACATGTTTGCCACGATAAAGCATTTGTGTCTTGCGCGACAGGCTTACGCCCCGTTTGGCGATCGATGCCGTGAACCGCGATAGTGTCAAAGGGCGTTTTGGAGATTCAAAAAATACGGTCGCTTTTGGATCCGACAAATACTCGCCCATAAAAATCGCGATGTCATCGTCGGTAAAGCGCACTTTATTAAGTGCCTCCGAAACCTGCGATAGCATGTTGCGGCTAATTTCTGCTGGATGTTTGGTGGGAGCCAGGTCGGCGTCGGCGTATCGGCCGGGTAGGTCGATAGATTCAGCCATGAACTGCAAAAAGGCTTCCCCAAGCTCTTGAAACGCTGGTGCACGAAATCCTATTGAATAAGTCATGCATTCGCCGATTGCATTGCCTTCGTGGGCATATTGCGGTGGCAAATAGAGCATGTCGCCAGGTTCAAGTACAAATTCTTGTTCTGGTGCGAAGTTTTTAAGAATTTTTAGTGGACTTCCTTCGACCAGTGTCAAATCTTGTGCTGCGCCGATTTTCCAGCGACGTTGTCCATGCGCTTGCAGTAAAAAGACATCGTAAGAATCAAAATGTGGCCCGACACCGCCCGTATCAGTTGCATAGCTGATCATCAGATCATCAAGGCGTGTATCGGGAATGAAGCGAAACTGTCGGAGTAAGGCATCGACTGTATCGTCGTGCAAATTGACGCCTTGAACAAGGAGAGTCCAATCCTTTTTATCGGCCTCCGGCAAGGTGCTAAACGGCCCATTTTCAACTTTCCACTCTTGCTTAAAATGGCTGATTAGACGCGATTCGACGTCATCTCGCGATGCCATTTCAAATAATGTTGCTGAGGACAGCAGTGGTTTGAAGTCCGGCAAAGCCTGGCGAATCAATAAAGGTTTTTTGTGCCAGTAATCGCGCAAAAATTGCGCAGGCGAAAGGCCGCCCAACAACGTAAAATTTTTCATAGGCTGCATTATATCGGGTTGGATAGGGTTCCATACTCCACCTGCTACACCTTACACAAATACTTCCAAGTTTATCGATTAACTGATTTGGCACGGTGAAAAATGTTTCTTAAAGAACACTTGGTCGCAGACTTCGACAATTTTCTGTTATTTGCATTATTTTTGTTAATCAATACTCAGTAAATTGCCTTAACGACTTGGAGGGTGGCTTTATCAATATCAAGCCCTTCGGATAAATTTTTCTCGTTACGCAGACCTGATGAATTCGGCGGGTATAATCTGAGCGCATATTATATGAAAGGAATGATCATGAAGATTGCCAAGAATACCGTAGTGACGGTCCACTACAAATTGTCAGATGCTCAAGGCAACTTGATCGAAGAGAGTAGCCAGCCGATGATCTATTTGCATGGTGGTTACGAAGGCACACTGCCGAAGATTGAGGAAGCGCTGGATGGCAAGGAAGTTGGCTACAATGTTGAATTGCAGGTGGAGCCGGATGATGCCTTTGGTGAATATGATTCGAATCTGGTAAAGATCGAAGCACGCAACCGTCTACCAACACCACTAGAAGTGGGCATGCAGTTTGAAGGAACGCCAGACGGCGAAGATGACGATGAGCAAGCGTTAGTTTTCACAGTGACTGATATTGCCGATGATAAAGTTGTGCTGGATGGTAACCATCCACTAGCTGGCATCGCGCTGCGTTTCGATCTGACAGTAGGAGAAGTGCGCGAAGCAACGGACGAGGAAATTGTTCATCAACACGTCCATGGCGCACACGGTCATGGTCATCATGATGATTTGGATGATGAGTCTGCGGACGAATTCCGTAGCCACCCGATTCATTAAGATAGTACGCATTTGGCGATTGCTATTGGCAGCCATCAATAAAAAAGCCGTAAGCGTTGAATCATTCAGCGCTTACGGTTTTTGATATTTATTTTTTGATATTGATTATGTTATGTCAATTAAATAACATAAAATTTTAATATTATTTATTAAATATTATTTATTCAATATCAATTATTACTATTCCTCTTGCAATTGTTACTGCGTTGCAAGAAAAATGAAAAAATGATTTAAATACCCATTTTTTATCGTTAGTTGCGGGTTTTGTCGATGGCAAAATAGTGCGGATTGCGCGTGTCTACCGTTACTTTCGCCCACGAGGATGCTATTTCCATATCGCCAAGATTCTTTTTCCAGACAACGTCAGTAGTGGATGGCGCGCTGTTGGAAGGTGGTCCGTGAATAATTAAGACCTTACCCGAAAATTTAGTTGCCAGTGCGGTAATGGCGTGACGCATCTCAACAAAGCCATCGCGCTTTACATTAAAATCAAATACGCGTCTTCGCTGCACGGCGAGTGGATCACCGTCACAAAATAAAACTATACCATCTGATTTATTTTGCTCAGCAATGTTCAAGATTCGTTGCAACCATTCCTTGTTAGCAATTAAACGATCTTCAAATTCGCTGTTGCGGCCGCCTTCAGACGTATAGTGGTTATTTCGTGCAGGCAAATTGACGGTGGCAAACGTTACATTACCAATCTCCCAACGTGCATTTTCAACGTATGTGCGAAACTTTGGTGACGTGGATTGGCGGTTCAGCGGGATTCTGGTTTCACCTAACGAAAAATCATCCGAAAAAAATAATTCACGGAGTCGGTTGAGACGTTCAAACGAAGTAGAGCGTCCGATTTCATTTTTGCATGCGACCCAATCGCTAGCGGAGGGTGAAACGATCATGCCATTTTTTGCGCTATTCAAGAGCGCCTTACGTTCTTGGTACAGTTTATCTGAGCAAGGCTCTTTTTCCGATTTTATGCCATTGGTGACAACGAATGCCAGATTTTCGTCATCAGTCTGGCTAATAGCCGTGCGCACTGCGACTTCATCAGAAGTGCTTCGGAATGGATGGCCAATAACGCCAAAACTAAAGCTGCTGGTTTCTCCCTGGTCGGTAGCAAGAGCAGCGCCAGATAACCAGCCGATAGTAAGTATAAACGCCGCGACGATCCCCGTACTGGCCATGCTTTGGGATCGTGCTACTGGCACAGGACCGGACATTGTTCTAGCCCACAAGCACACCTCGTTCATGCGACTCTGACCGCTTGGGCAGTTGGTGGTGTTTTCTCGGATGACGCAGCATTGGGCCCTGCTTTGCTCAAATGCTTCAGGTGATATAAGTGATCCAATGCTTCGCGCGGGGTTAAGGTGTCTGGGTCAATGACCGCTAGCGCATCAAGCAATTCACTTTCCAGTGATTGATCCTGAACCTGAATTGAATCAAGCGCTTCGTCGCCACTATCCTGATAATTCGCTGGCGCATTTGAAAACAAGTCGAATTGCGGCGTGGCCTGGACCGACTGCGATTCCAGAAGTGCCAGATGCTTGCGGGCGGCTTTGATGACTGCCGTTGGCACGCCCGCCAGTTGCGCCACTTGCAAGCCGTAACTCTGCGATGCAGGGCCGGGCTGGACAGCGTGTAAAAATACAATGCTGTCTTTATGCTCAACCGCAGACAGATGCACGTTCGCTGCTGTAGCGTGGATATCGGGCAATTGGGTTAGTTCAAAGTAATGGGTGGCGAAGAGCGTAAAACAGCGGGTTACGTCAATTAATTGTTTGGCGATCGCCCAAGCCAGCGCCAGTCCATCAAACGTCGATGTGCCGCGTCCGACCTCATCCATCAAAACCAGTGAACTTTCACTTGCGCCATTAAGGATGGCTGCGGATTCGGTCATTTCGACCATAAAGGTAGAGCGGCCGCCTGCTAAATCATCAGCTGCACCAATACGCGTGAATATGCGATCTATCGGACCTATTATTGCGTTGGTGGCAGGGACATAACTGCCGACATAGGCCAGCAAAGTAATGAGCGCGACTTGCCGCATAAAGGTTGATTTGCCGCCCATATTAGGGCCAGTAATCAATAGCAATTTATGCTCTGCAGACAGCATGCAATCGTTGGCAATAAAGTGTTCAATTTGCTTTTCAACTACCGGATGCCGGCCTTGCTCGATCTGGATCGCAGGTTCGGTAGTCAATTGTGGCGCGCACCAATCGTGACGTGCTGCATGCGACGCTAATGCTACCAAGGTGTCGATTTGGGCCAGCGCTTGAGCGATCGTTTGTAATGTTGCTATGTGTGGTGCCAGATCGAGTAATAATTGTTCATATAATACTTTTTCTCGAATGAGTGCGCGCTCTTGAGCAGACAATGCCTTATCTTCAAACGCTTTCAATTCGGGAGTAATGTAACGCTCTGCGTTTTTCAGTGTTTGACGGCGGCGATAGTCATCTGGCACTTTGTCGGTTTGACCATGTGTCACTTCGATATAAAAACCATGTACTTTGTTATATTCAACACGTAGGTTGGCAATGCCGGTACGTGCGCGTTCACGGGTTTCCAGATCGATCAAAAACTGTCCGGCATTTTCGGATAATCCTCGCAACTCATCTAGCTCTGCATCAAATCCGGCGGCAATGACGCCGCCATCGCGGACCATGGTTGCTGGTTCGGCGGCCACTGCACGCTGCATCAATGTGAGGCATGCCACCGGGGTTGCTAATGCCTGATATAGCGTGCGTAACAACGGTATTGGATATTCGGTCTGCTCGACTGCGTGCGCCCCATTTTTACTAACATCACCTTCGCTAACACCGTCACAAAGCGCGACATTGGCGCGGATCGCTTCCAATTGCTGCAAACCATCCCGCAGCCCGGCTAGGTCACGTGGTCGCGCAGAAAGCAGTGCGATGCGTGTGGTAATGCGCTCGATATCAGGGACTTCAGCGAGTGTGGTTGACAAGTCTTTTCCGGTCTCGGCGGCGAGCAGCGCGCCAATCGCCACGTGCCGTCCTTGCGCTACGGATTGCGCACGTTTGGCATGGTGTAGCCAATGACGCAACAGTCGGGATCCCATTGCGGTGCGGCAATGATCCAATAATGAAAATAGGGTTGGTGCACCGGACGCAGAATCCTCGCCACGGATGGTTTCAGTGAGCTCCAGATTACGGCGGGTGGCAGCATCCAGACCAATGAATTCATTTTCAGTTTCTACGGTCAAGGCGCGGACGTGCTGCAAGCCTTTTCCCTGTGTTGACTGTGCGTAGCGTAGTAGTGCGCCAGCGGCGCCGACAGCGGTGCTTAGACCTTCGGCGCCAAAGCCGCTTAATGTGCTGACAGCCAGTTGGTCAAGCAACGCTTTTTCACCATTTGGAATATCGAAGTGCCAGTCCGGCACAGTCGTCGCTTTATTAATCAACGTCTGGCCGTGCAAAGTGCTTAATAAAGGGCTGACAAGTTCGCCCATCAAAATCTCTGCCGCTGCGATGCGTTCCAGTTCTTGTTTAAGGCGTATGTCCAGCGCTTTAATATCGCCGCTGAATTCCATCATTTTTAGCGCGCCACTAGCCATGGTAAGCCAGGCTAATCCAACTGTTGCGGTCTTACGTTGCTTGTGTTGGGTAAAGGAAAGGGCCAATAACGGTTGTTCCAATTTTTCTGGCAGCAGGTTTGAGTCTGTGAGTGTGCCAGGCGTTACGACGCGTAATACTTTACGCTCGACGATCCCTTTGCTCGTCGCTGGATCACCGATTTGTTCGGCAAGTGCGACTGATTCACCGACTTTGACCAGCTTGGCCAGATATTGGTCGGCGGCGTGAAAGGGGATGCCACACATCTTGATCGGTGCGCCATTGTAAGTACCGCGAGAGGTCAGCGTGATACCAAGTAAGCGCGAGGCTTTTTCTGCGTCTTCAAAGAACAGCTCGTAAAAATCGCCCATGCGGAAGAAAACGAGCGTGGTCGGATAATCTGCTTTTATGCTGAGATACTGGGCAGTGCCGGGGGAAATTTTTAACTTTTCTACAGTCATCCGGTTATCACTCGCACATCAATTAATCTATTGTTTACTGCGTTAAACATTTTTCTCTTTCAATACAAAGCGCTTTTACTTTTACTCTTGCCATCGCGGCTTGATAGGATTGTTGCAATTTATTTATTTCAATTATGCGAAACGTTGTTTGCAATCTATTGAATTTTAAACGTTTTCAAGCGCAAATGGGTATGCCGTTGACGATTGGCTCTGACTACGATTCTGATTCAGATACAACATATTTAATTGAGAAAAAGCGTAAGCCGCGCAATCAGCAAGACCGGTCCGAACAAACCTTCTGCGAGTATTGTCTTCTCTCGCGCATCATTTACGACGCTACTTTTTTAGCCAGTCCAGCACACCGAGGCCTGCTTTTCGACCGGATGCAAAACATGCGGTTAACAAATAACCACCAGTAGGCGCTTCCCAGTCAAGCATTTCACCAGCGCAAAATACGCCTGGAATAGCTCGTAACATCATGTTCTTATCAACTTCATTAAACATAACGCCGCCGGCACTGCTGATTGCCTCATCAATCGGCCTTGCTGATACCAACGATATGGGGAGTGCTTTAATGGCAAGCGCGAGTTTGGTTGCATCAGCAAATGCCGTTGATGCGCACTCTCTTAGTAAGCCGACTTTTACCCCTTTGAGTCCAAGTCGACTTTGTAAATGACTTGACCATGATCGGGAACCGCGAGGGTGTGTCACTTCTGTAAGGACGCGCTCATGGGACCAGTCTGGCAATAAATCCAGATGGAACCTGACGCTGCCGTGGCGTCCAATGTGATCGCGCAAACGTGCAGAAATGGCGTAGATCAGGCTACCTTCGACGCCGTCAGCACTGATCACGAACTCCCCTTGTTTATAGAAAGGTATATTTTGATTGTTCGAAGGAGGTGTTTGATGTACGTCGTCGTTCAAATCCGGTAGCGCGATAGCGACCGATTTTAAATGGTGACCAGCAAATCGCTCTTTAAAATAATCACTCCACTCAACATTGAAGCCGCAGTTCGACGGCAATAACGGCGAAACGGAGATTTTTCGGCTAGCCAATAATGGAACCCACGCACCGTCAGAACCCAGGCGTGCCCAACTTCCTCCGCCAAGTGCCAATAATATTACATTGGCTCTGACCGTCAGGACACCATCTGGTGTTGAAAACGAACAATCACCTTCAGCATTCCAGCCTGTCCAACGATGCCGCATGTGAAATCGCACACCCGCTAAACGCAGACGATGTAACCAGGCGCGTAGCAGCGGCGCAGCTTTCATGTCGGAAGGGAACACGCGTCCGGACGATCCGATAAAGGTCTCAATGCCTAAATTCTTCACCCATTTGCGTACGGCATCGGGGCCAAATTCCTGAAGCAGCGGCCCCATGTCGTTCGCATGGGAGCCGTAACGTAATAAAAAATCCGTGTAAGGCTCGGAGTGCGTAATGTTCATACCGCCTTTGCCAGCTAGCAAAAATTTGCGACCGACTGATGGCATCGCATCATAAACGGCTACCGGAACACCGTTGGAAGACAATGTTTCCGCCGCCATCAGCCCGGCCGGGCCACCGCCAATAATGACGACTGCTGGGATGCTTGAATGTGGGGAAGAAATCATGGTAATTGTGGGGCTTAAGCGACGGATGTCTTAAAGCAGACAGAGGGCGTAGTCTACGCTGCAGCGAGTCAACTGCCAATCAGTAACCGTCGGTAGCTGATTGGCAGTTGATTTGTTTGTCAATACGGAGAATGTTGTTGAAATTCTTTTTTATTCGTATTAGATCAATTTTTTCAATCAGGTTCATATCTTTTATGCTGTGCAGGGCGCGTTCTGCCTTATTATATTATGTTGTGATCGCTATTCAGAATCATCCTCCTCCTTGGGATACCATTCATAGTAGGCGTTGAAAGTTTCCGTCATTTCGTCTATTTGCTGCCGAGGAAATCTATCGAACGAATAGGTTTTTGGGGATCCCTCAGTACGAACATTTCTGCCGACCGATGCAGATGATGTCCAATATTGATACATAACACCACCTGATTCCCTTTTTTCCGTAAGATATTCCTTGGCTTTTTTGTCGCCGCCAGAGTCTGCGGGTAGCTTAGTAAAACAGGATTGGTCAATGGTGAAACGCGGATCCGGTTTGGAGGTCGGAGCGAATTGCTCAAGTACATTCCCTGGAGAAAATTTCCCCTCATCAAGGGTATGGGCGATAGGGAATTTGACCCACGAATCCGCGACGACCACCTCACTGGAATCAATTTCACGCTGGTCTCCTATGAGCACAAAATTATGATCCATCCCTTCAGCGGCGACTCGAAATAGGGGACTTTTCGTGGGCTCCGATAGTAATAACGCGGCGGTTACCTTTGAGTGCTCTGAACAATTGCCTACGCCCGATGTGACGATAGCTTTTAGTGATTGTCCATCTTCCGCTAACAACCTGATACGTCGCCTCAGAATATTCTCTGCATTCGTTCGCCATACGTCGGCAACTTGGTTTGTTGATCCAAAAGGTAAGGCTACCTGGGTCAACCGAATCGCTTTGTCGGCCATCAAAAGTTCACTAAGTATTTTTTTGTGACGATGCGTGGTGCGCTGTTACTCACTTCGACCTCCCAAACGTAGCGGGCCATACTAGAATCTGGATAGTTTGCGATCCTTGGACAATCTACCTGCGTTCCGTCTGAGGGCGTTTGATATGCATTAAGAATCACTGGGGAATTCGTGACTGAAACCAGTGCTTTTATAAACAGGGCGTTTGAACGTCCTTCGCTAACTGGGGTATTAGCGGAAAATTGTTGAAGCGAGATATTGCTCAATGAGGAAGCGGATGTAATCGGCACTAAGTTGATCCTAATGTAAGTTCGCATGATTGTTTTCTTCGAGTATCTGATCAAACAAATGAATCAAAGAGCTTATTTCTGCCATACCTTCTCTAGCGTAAAAAAATTGATTCAAAACAGGGAATCGAGGCGGCACATTTTTGCTGTAATTGGCAAAAAATATAAAAATTGTCGTGTCAGCGTATACCACGTGCAAAACCACAATTCAAGGTTTTTTGGTGAGGGCTAAAAAAGGGGGCGGGTAACTTGCTGATCAGATCGCCAGATCATCTGCACGCAGTATTGAAAGTGCTGACATTGGCTTATCTTGTTGATGGTTTAAGCATCGCGGCTGATCCACAAGTTTTTGGACATTGTAGGGATACGCACCTCTAGAGTGGTGGTGCGCTTTGTAGCTCGTGCATCGATGGGAGGTAATTCCTCGTTTTAGATCAAGCGCGGAATCGGCTATTCGTCCCGCTAGTAAAGTTATAAAACCGATTGTGCACACAAGAAAATAGGGCGTTCTTGTAAAAAAGATGTGATACTTTTTTACCCAGCATAACTATCATGGAGCAGGACAGAGTATTGCGTTAGTCATATAAAGATAAGAACTGGCGGTGTTCCACTTTAGAGAATTGGCTAACGCCATTTAAAGCGTTATAAGATTATTCTATTCGAGAGAAAACTTGAGTTTGTTGATGACTTCGCGCCAACGACTCACATCTTGCTTCATCAATTCACCTGTTTTTTTACTATCCAGATACGACGGTTCTAGTCCTGTTGCGCGTAGCTTGACTGCGAGGTCGGGGTCCGCCATCACTTTCGCTAAATCGTCGCTAATTTTTTTTATGATCGCCGGAGGTGTTTTTAAGGGCGCAACCAAGCCGTACCAGACGTTCACATCAAAACCTGGCATCCCGCTTTCGGCCAGTGTTGGTACATCGGGAAGCCCAGAAAAACGCGTCGCCGTAGTCACGGCTAACGGACGTATCCGGCCTTGCTTGATCAGGCCATCAAACGCAGCCATTGACCCGAATGACAATTGCACCTCATTCGACAATAGGGCCACCACTGAAGGACCCGAGCCCTTATAAGGTACGTGTGTCATCTGGACGCCAGAGCGCATGTCAAACATTTCGCCGGCCAGATGCGTTGTTGTGCCAGAACCTGCCGATCCATAATTAATCTTGCCCGGGTTGGCTTTGGCATAGGCTAAAAAGTCAGCGAAAGTTTTGACCGGTAACTGGTCATTGACCAGTACAACCATTGGCGTGCTCGCATACCTGCCTATGGGGGCAAAATCACGGAGCAAGTCCCATGTCAGGTTGCGGTAAACCGTTGTATTGATAGTGTAGGAATTCACCAGTAGCAGAATCGTGTAGCCATCAGGTGCGGCTTTAGCGACTAGGGCGGCGGCGATATTGCCAGCCGCGCCTGCTCGGTTCTCAATAATGACTGGTTGATCCCAAAGGACCGAGAGCTTTTGAGCGACCAGTCGGGCAGAAATATCCGCGCCACCTGGTGCAAAACCGACGACGATATGGACCGGATGATCAGGAAACGCTTGTGCTGCAGTAGCTAACCCGATGCACAATAAAAAAACTGCTATATGTCTACAACGATTCATTATGGAGCCTGCTTATATGGAGGTTAAACCTAATGTCAATTTTCGAAATTTAGAAAATTAATTCGTAATCTAAAAATAGAACCATACAGCATTACGCACTACTTACTATGAAAATTTATAATAAATTATGCTGAGCCTAAAATAGTGCTGACGAAAGATGAGGTTTGACTGATTGGGATCTTCACAAATTTTCGCTGGGTTTGTATAGATTTCAGTTGGCCTGAGCGATATTTGTGCTTACCGATTGAACCGGATTTGGTAGAGTTTTGTTTTGTTCGATACTCTGTTCAAGCATTAAAAAACGCGCCAGTCGGCGCGTTTTTTAATATATTGCTTACTCGCTCACGAGATTATTCGCAAGCCAATCAATTCTGCCTTGGCTTAGCGCTTCAACTGACTGATATCACGCACCGCACCGCGATCCGCCGATGTGGCCATTGCAGCATAAGCTTGCAATGCCTGGGAAACGTAACGCTGACGGTTAACCGGTTTCCATGCATCTTTTCCCCTAGCGTCCATGGCAATGCGGCGCTGCGCTAATAGCTCATCGCTGATAGCCAGGTGAATACGACGATTTGGAATGTCGATTTCGATGGTGTCACCATCTTCAACCAGTCCAATTGCGCCGCCTTCTGCAGCTTCTGGCGATGCATGACCGATTACCAGGCCGGATGAGCCGCCTGAAAAGCGACCATCAGTGAACAGAGCGCATGATTTGCCCAAACCTTTCGATTTGATATACGAAGTTGGATACAGCATTTCTTGCATACCAGGACCGCCTTTTGGCCCTTCGTAGCGAATAATGATGGTGTCACCTGCTTGTACTACATCGCCCAGAATAGCTTCCACCGCGGCATCCTGGCTTTCGAACACACGCGCTTTGCCCGTGAATTTGAGGATGCTTTCGTCCACACCAGCGGTTTTAACGATGCAACCGTTAACGGCCAGATTGCCGTACAACACGGCTAAGCCACCGTCTAGCGAATAAGCGTGCGCTTTATCGCGGATGCAACCGGTACTACGATCCATATCCAGGCTGTCAAAGCGTTTCTCTTGCGAGAATGCTGTTTGTGTCGCCACGCCGCCTGGCGCCGCACTGAATAGTTTGTGTACCGCAGGATCTTGCGTTTGTGTAATGTCGTTATTGGCAATCGCTTCTGCCAAATCCTTACTATGGATTGTTGGACGTGTCGTGTCCAGCAAGCCGGCGCGCGCCAGTTCGCCCAAGATGCTGATAATACCGCCAGCACGGTGGACGTCTTCGATATGGTATTTGTCGGTCGCGGGTGCCACTTTACATAAGCAAGGCACATTGCGTGAAATACGGTCTATGTCGGCCATTTTGAATTCAACTTCGGCTTCTTGCGCTGCCGCCAGTAAATGCAGTACGGTATTCGTGGAGCCGCCCATCGACACGTCTAGTGTCATTGCATTCTCAAACGCAGCCTTATTGGCAATCGTGCGCGGCAGGACCGAGTAATCATCTTGTTCGTAATGACGTTTCGCCAATTCCACGATTAGTCGTCCAGCGCGCAGGAATAATTCCTTGCGATCCGCATGCGTCGCCAGAATCGTGCCATTACCCGGCAATGCCAGGCCGAGTGCCTCGGTCAGGCAATTCATTGAATTTGCTGTGAACATCCCGGAACAAGAGCCGCACGTTGGACAAGCTGAGCGTTCGATTTCGGCGATCTCCGCATCACTGACAGACGAATCGGCAGCCTTGACCATTGCATCAACCAGATCAATTTTAATGATGCGCTGGGTTCCTGGCGCTTTACCTGGCAACACTGCCTCGACTATTTTTCCGGCTTCCATTGGACCGCCAGAAACAAAAACTACCGGAATGTTCAGGCGCATCGCTGCCATTAACATACCGGGCGTGATTTTGTCGCAGTTCGAAATACATACCATCGCATCGGCACAATGGGCGTTGACCATGTATTCGACAGAATCAGCAATCAACTCGCGGGATGGTAATGAGTACAACATACCGCCATGACCCATTGCAATGCCATCATCGACTGCAATAGTGTTGAATTCTTTCGCAACACCGCCCGCTGCTTCGATCTCCCGGGCGACCATTTGACCGAGGTCTTTCAGGTGGACGTGACCGGGAACAAACTGGGTGAATGAGTTAACCACGGCAACGATAGGTTTGTCAAAGTCCCCATCTTTCATGCCGGTTGCGCGCCAAAGAGCGCGGGCGCCGGCCATGTTGCGGCCGTGTGTGGTGGTGCGTGAGCGATATTCTGGCATGACTTCAATCTCCAATAATTCAATCGGGCGTAACTATATTGGGTTAAAAACGCCCATAATTAGCTACAAATCTGCGCCTAGAGTGCCTTGACCCTATCGTGTTGTCAAATATATGATTTATAGATCATTAAGACCTTTTGCATATTACTGAGCTTTGATCGCACCTAATCTATAAAAAATTGTCTGATACATAACTATTCCAAAGTTGATAAAAATAAATTACTCTTAATTATATTAATATTGGTTAATTATTCTAATTAGTGGTTTTTTTTAGAGTAATTTCGAAACTATTTTTCTAGTTAGCTCATTTAAACTTATGGCTGGCAATCTCGCCAGCAGGTCAATGATGGAAAATAATATGTCTTCAGCTTCCTTACCAGGCACATCTTCAAGCAACCATTCGGATACTCCCAGCGATGTGCCCGCTGATTTAGCGATTGATTCCACAACGCAGCAGGACTTGAGTCATCAGCCCGAACAAGCTCCTCAAGTGCCCCTGGACCAGCGAGTGATGCGACATGTCGATACGCAACTGATTCACGCCGGTCGTGATCCATCGCTTTATGGTGGCATGGTCAATACGCCTGTGTTTCGTGGATCGACCATCATGGCCGATAACCTTGATGATTGGGAGGCCGGCCGACAGACTGACAATCCGATGGCAAAATACGGTCGCTTTGGTACGCCAACCACACGTTCGTTTGAGCAAGCGATCACGGCATTAGAAGGTGGTGATCACGCATTAGTATTTCCGTCGGGATTATCTGCCTGCACCCATAGCATCATGGCTTTTGTTGAGGTTGGCGATCATGTATTGATTACGGATAGCGCTTATGGACCGACCCGCACATTTGCCGAGCGCGTATTGCGTCGCATGGGTGTGGAAGTGGAGTTCTTTGATCCATTGATCGGTGGCGAAATCCGACAATTGATACGGTCAAATACACGCGTCGTATTCGTTGAGTCACCTGGTTCCTGGACCTTTGAGGTGCAAGATATTCCGGCAATCGCAGAAGAAGCCCACAAGGTTGGCGCGTACGTGCTGATGGACAATACTTGGGCTACGCCATTATATTTTAAGCCGTTCGAACACGGCGTGGATGTTTCCATTCATGCTGCTACCAAATATATCGTGGGTCATTCTGACGCCTTACTTGGAGTCGCAAGCGCGAACCAGCGCGCGTGGCCAATTTTAAAGCAGGGTGCGCACGACTTCGGTCAAACTGCGGGACCTGACGATATCTATCTGGCGCTACGGGGCATGCGTAGCATGGCAGTGCGTTTGCGCCAGCATTGGGATAGCGGCATGCAGTTGGCCGAACATCTTGTGACACAATCGTTAGTGGAACGTGTTTTACATCCTGCTTTGCCATCCGATCCAGGTCATCAGCTTTGGAAGCGTGATTTTCTGGGCGCCAGCGGGCTATTTACAATAGAGTTGAAACCGGTTGGTCGTCCCGCATTTGCCAGTTTTTTTGAAAGTCTGAAGTTGTTTGGTATCGGTTTGTCGTGGGGTGGCTATGAGAGTTTGGCACTGCCTATCGACAAACCGCCAACACGGGTGGCATCACGCAAGACGTATCAAAATCCTTTGGTCCGGATTCACGTTGGACTGGAAAATATTGACGATCTCAAGCGTGATATGGACCGTGCGTTCAAATGTATGGCACTTGCACTCTAGGTGGTATTTTTTCGGGCCAACGATTAGTACGTTAGCCTTTAAACGCGCTACTTTAGTCAGGATGCAACTATTCCGGGTCTATATATCCTAACGGCAGGGCGGTAGTGTGTTTAATCTTCTCCATCGCGAAGCTGGCGTTGACGTCGAACAGCGCATTTGATTGCGTTAGTTTCTGATACACCTTGTCATATGCGGCGATATTGGGCACTACTATGCGCAGAAGATAATCGATATTTCCGCTCATGCGATAAAACTCGACTACTTCCGGAATCAGCTTGATGTTAGTACTGAACTGCGCAAACCAGGCAGCATTATGTTGATTCGTTTTGATCGACACGAATACGGTCACGCCAACATTGAGCTTGGTGGCATCTAACAGTGCAACGCGCCTAAGCAAATAACCTTCTTCCTCCAATTTCTGAATCCGACGCCAACATGGTGTTGATGACAGGCTTACTTTCTCGGCAATTTCGGCCACTGAAATCGTCGCATCCTCTTGGAGGATTGCCAAAATTTGTTTATCTATTTTGTCCATATTAACGCTTAATTTGTGCTCGAACTTGTTAGTGGAAAAGGGCTTGTCGACCACTCTCGGACGGAAATACACAGCTGACATCATGGCCGCAATCAGGTACGATTTTCATCATCTTGTGATGTGGTGAGCGCAGCTTTTGTTGATCGTAAAGCGCATAAGCCAGCCCGCGTTGCAGTCGAAAAGGTCCTTGCAAGGCGGCGCCGCATGATTTATCGAGAACCTTGTACGACGCTTTTTTACTGTTATCGCTATCGAGGGCCGCTTCCAGGTAGGTTATGTCGGCGCTTTGATAAGCGATACGTACGGCATTCGCGGTGTGTTTCTGCATCAGGACCTTAGGTAGATTCTCGATGCCGTATTTCCAATTGTTATAAGTTGGGCAGCTACTCATCATTTCTGAGGAGGAAACAATCTTAACAGTACATTTAGCAAAATCACTCTGACCGTCTGCGTCGCATTCAGGCCATGTTACTCGGCGATCGGCAATCATTGGTTGCGGGCGGTCGTTGTCAAAATATAGCCAGGTGCCGGGATCTGCTATCACGTAGCGGACTGAATACGATTGAGCATCTAGCGTGGAAAAACCGATGTAATGTTGTATTGTCTGAGCCCCAGCCGAAAATCCGGCGATCGTAACGGTACGAATGGTGGGATAGCGCTGGATTATTTTTTCGACTAACTTATCTATTGCTTTAAAGGATGTCAGGTTGGGGTCATTCTGAGACGAACCACCTTCCATCCAACTGGCACACGTCCACACAAAATCATTAGCCTGTGCAGTTTGTTGCTCTTCAGAACGGCATTTTTTTGCATTCGTATCGTTGACCTGAAACAACGGAGCAATTACTAATGTGGTGCTTAGACGTTCGGTTGTAGCCGCTGCAATGGCGGCATCGAATGTCTTGGCTGCATCATGCGAGTGACCGTGAATCACAATCAACGCGGCGTTGAAGCGCACATTGTTAGTATTGATTGGAGTTGATGCATAAAATCCGAAAGTGCCATCAGGATGCGTGGCGTCCAGGCTAACTCTAAAAAAACATTCTGCGATGGCTTGTAAAGAACAATTATGGTTTTGCTTACTTTGATGTGGATTGGATGCTGTCCGCGTCGCACCGCTGGTTTCAGATACCGCCGCGCCGATAACTGTATCCATCGCATAACTCTTTGCGCTGGCGAGAGTCAACACCAACGCTAGTAAAAGTGTCCACGACACGAACAAGGATGATGAAAACTTCACGAAGGTATATTTGCCATGCATGCGTCACGGTTTAAAAGTAAACAATGGATAAATGTGGTTTGCCGTCAATTTTACAATGAGATGGCAGCAATTTGCTATCACCAGACGCTAGATATTAAGAGATAATTTGATCAGAGACTTTATGCATGATCAGCGCATATAATAATTCATGACGTGGCATTTATAGGTTATATCGTTGTCGGAATTTCTGCAGAACAATAGTTTCAGTGGCGTAATTTAATCTTCAATTTTTGCATTCAAGCGATAAAAAGCGCATATGAAAATCACTTTAGCTTCTGCCATTCAGTTAATGCACGAAGGCGCTTGGGGAAGCTTGGCGACGCACTCAACGCAGGTGGCTGGATATCCTTTTGCGACCATCTTGCCATTCACGTTAGACGAGCAACACTGTCCGATCTTTCTGCTCAGTGACCTTGCTGAGCATACGAAGAATCTCTTCACTGACTCTCGATCTAGCCTTTTAATTCACAGTTCAATCGGGCAGAATGTCTTGACGGCCGAGCGGATTTCGATCATCGGGGACGTCATGCCGATTATTCCCTCGGGAGATCTTATTGCACGGTATCTTCGTTATCATCCGGATGCAAAGGACTATTTGGCGCTGGGAGGTTTTTCATTCCATCAATTAACACCTCAACGATCCCGTTATGTCGGTGGATTTGGACAAATGGGATGGATCGAAAACGAAGAGTGGGCAAGCCTCGAAGTATTGCCAGTGGCGGATGAAAGAATGTTGATTCACGGCATCGCTAATACCTATCCAAATCCGTTACGCATCCTGGGAATTGATTGTTACGGTTTTGATGTTGAAAAAAATGGCAAGCGCACGCGTCAGCGGTTTGCGGATGCACCTGTCGCGGTTTCACAAGTAGGCGAGGTTGTAAGACGATTCCTTGCTGCCATCGAGTAATCAATTCATTCGTCTTAGCAGATGAATTGATTGTTTTCTGAGAGGAAAGTTATAACGTCATCTATCGAAACAATGGAAATACATTGGAAAATGGCGACTACGACGTTGGTCTTGGTTGATTTGAAATAGTAGAAGCCTGAAAAATATGTAAGTCGCTTTAAGAGTAAGTGTCTAACATCCCAGGATTGTTGCTAACGCCAAAAGATTAGGAGCATGAAACGCATTTTCAGGATGGGGAGAAACGTCCTTTATCTGTGCGATACCAAACTCAAATGGTCGCTCAATATAGGCAGTTTTTAAGCCAACATTGTGCGCCGCATCCAAATCATCTTGATGCGCTGCGACCAGCATGACTTCGTCTGGTGCAACGTCAAATATTTTCGCTACGCCAAGGTAAGTTGCAGGATCAGGCTTGTATCTTTTAAATACTTCGGCAGACAGGATACAATCCCATGGCAATCCTGCGCGTTTTGCCATGTTGGTGAGTAATCCGATATTGCCATTGGATAAGGTACAAATAGTGTACTTTGATTTTAATCGCGTAAGTCCTTCGACAGAATCCGGCCATGTGTCTAAGCGATGCCAGATTTTATTGAGGTGACGTTTTTGTGATTCGCTTAATCCATTGATACCGAATCGTTCAAGGATGTCGTCTAAAATAATGCGATGTAAGTCATCAATCAGCGTCCATCCCAACTCACCGGACATCACTCTTTGCATGGCGGGCTTATAACCTTCCCGCCATGCCAGAGCAAATTCTGCACCGTCGATGCCAAGTTGCAATCCGTCAATTTCTCGTGAGATGCTGCCGTGCCAGTCAACGACTGTGCCAAATATATCGAATGCCAAGATTTTTATTTGTGTCATTTTTCACCTAATCAATAAAGATTTTTGTTGGCGCTTAGTTGTAAATCATTTACAACTTAATTGTCGTTATTGCCAATCATTTGTTAAAGACATGTCCAATATTAATTGATCGCCTCTTCCTGATAGAGTGGAGGCAAATCGCTTACATTGCATATTTACGGCAATGTTCTAAATAGCCAGCCTCGTGACTAGCGACCAGGTGCACAACACTGCTCCATAGCCACGCCGGTGTCGCCAGCGTCTTAGTCCGATTAAGTTTCAGTTCTCCAAGCCAGCTGCTGCGGGAATCATCATCCATTTGTCGGGAATGGGCGCGACCAACGGCGTATCCAAGATAACGCGCCATGTGGGTTGCCTGATCAGCTTTAAGCTCCTCGATCTCCAACTTCAGATCTTGCGGCAATAATTCGCGGATAAATACGCCGTGGTCCAAAAAACGCTGTGCGACCATCCGTTCACCTAATGCCGGCGACATGTGGCGTGCGCCCTCCAGCACACGGCGTGCGTTATCACGCGGCATACTAACGTGCGGATAACGTGGCGCGGCAGCGATAACGGCTTCTTTGATATCTATGAGGCAGAAATCATCCCCCCCGACGCATACTAGAACTGCGTAGCGCAATCGGCCTAATGAACTGCAACCTTTCACCCAATAAGCAGCGTCGATTACTTCGATTTTTGCATCCCTGTCACGCGATTTCAACGTGGTCACAAGTTTTATCATTTCTTTTGTTTTAAACATGCTCGCGATGCCTTTTTTCTCCGATTTTGACAGCGGCCAAAAATTTTTCCCCAGTGGAATATTGGGGCGGGTGTCGTCGATCCGTTCGCGTGCGAGTTCTTTCCATGAGCGCTTGACTGCGCTACGCAACACCACCTTTACGACTTCCGGTTTTTGTATGGAGACGCGTTCATCGCCAGCTTCAAGGGCTTGTTCATAACCCAGCACCAAATGTTCAAGCATCTGTGCGGTCACCATTCCTGGCAAGCGCGAACCCCGTGCGACGGCGGCGAGTGAAAGGCCAAGCCGGATAAGATCGTGCGCAGGATTGCCGATAATCGTCTGATCAAAATCGCGTATCTGTACATCGACATGGCCATCGGCCGCAGCTAGAGGACCGAGATTGCCGAGGTGGCAATCTCCACAAATCCAGATCGGAGGGCCATGCGGCAGCGTATGACCATGTAAGTGATGCAACCACTCATAATACTGCGCGGTATTTCCGCGTACATAGGCGTGCGGGGAACGTGCCATTTTTTGATTGCGGCGAGCGATTAATAGCGGTTGTCGTCCATGTGGGGCTGGAATTTTCATCAATCGCACTCCAATCTAAAATTAAGGTTGATATTATTTTTACCGGTATCGCACAGCGCTTGCATGCACTATGGCGAAAAAAAGAACATTAATAATCGCTCAAGCACCCAATAACAACATGTAGATTATCTGCGTGCGATTGCCTTATCGTCCATCACTTCCGTCAGGCTTTTTTTTATACCGCATAATGCACTCTAATTTGGCATGCAAAGACGTAAAGTGGCGTAGAGCAATCCATCACCCAACCGAAAGGTAACGCCAACGATGTGCCTGCTCTTGTAAAATCGCTGGTATTGATTCATACAAAGGCAGAAAAAATGACGACTCCAGCACCAATGCCCTTATTGTCTTCCGAGAATCCATTGACTGACATACGTAGTTTGGTGCGTGCTTTCGTTTCAGCGCGCGATTGGGACCAGTTTCATACACCGAAGAATCTGGCCACCGCTTTGTGTGTCGAGACGGCAGAATTGCTGGAACCGTTTCAATGGCTCAAAACCGGCACTATGGATGAGCTTAGCACTAAAAAGCGCGTCGAAATTCGTCATGAGATTGCAGATGTATTTTTGTATCTGGTAATGCTTGCGGATAAAATGGAAGTCGATTTGATCGAAGCTGCAAAAGAAAAAATTACGCTTAACGAGATCAAGTATCCTGCCGAACGTGTACGAGGCGACGCGAGGAAATATAACGAATATAAGTAAAAAACCATTCGCACTGCATCCAAACCGCATTTGAGAACGTAGTTAACTGAGCTAAATGGTGAGCATGGCGCTGATATGAGTTACTGATCGCGCGCTTTAAAGTTAAAAACGGGTAAATATGTTATTCAAAAAAGTTGGTTTAGCCATCGTGTTCACATGGTTTCTGGTGGGTGGTGTGGCGCATTTTATTGCTCCTGATTTTTTCTTGCAGATTATCCCACCGACCTTGCCGTTTAAGATGCAGGCCGTCTACATCAGTGGATTTTTCGAATTGGCCGGTGCGATAGGGCTTCTATTTTTGGGATGTAGGAGGGCGGCTGGGATTGGGCTATTCATCCTCACTATTGTGGTGACGCCCGCTAATGTTTATATGTGGTGCAATGCTAAGCTGTTTCCCAGCGTTCCAGAAAGTTTACTAGCATTTAGACTGGTTTTGCAGTTAGGTCTTTTGGCGTGTATCTGGTGGTCGACGCTAACGGCCTCTTTTACGCAGTCAAGAAATTAATCCTATTTTTGTTTCTCGGGAGATACAATCGGGGCGCTAGAAACAATCGTGTCATATGAAAACCGACATAAAAAATGGGAGCCAAGAATGACGAAAATTGCCGCCACATTATTATTTCTATTTTTCTGTACCAATGTCCTCGCAGATGAAACTATTGTTTTCATCCGACACGGTGAAAAGCCAGAAAGTGAATTCGGCCAATTAAACTGCCAGGGATTGAATCGCTCACTTGCGTTGCCAGCGAATTTGATTAATAAATTTGGCAAGCCTGACGCAATTTTTGCCCCTAATCCTAATCCTACTGCGCTTCAAAAGGAAAGTGGCAAAATTTTCTTTTATGTTCGACCATTAGCAACGATTGAGCCAACAGCTGTTCGCCTTGGTTTGCCAATCAATTTACAATTTGGAATTAAAGATAGTGCCGACCTTCAAGCGGCGCTGTTGTCGCCGAATTATAAAAATGCGGTGATATTCGTGGCTTGGGAGCACACTTGGGCACAGAAAATTGTTCAAAGTCTGGTAGAAAGCATGGATAAAAATGAAGCCGCAAAAGTTCCGCTATGGGATCGGGGAGATTTTGATAGTATCTATGTGGTGCGTATTACAGGTGAAGCGGCCGATAGACGAGTGACTTTTAGTCTGGATAAGCAAGGGTTGAACGGATTGCCTAATAGTTGCCCGGTCAACTAGCTGATTGTCGGTGTGAGTTTATGGAGTATTGGTAAGTTACAGCGTTGATGTAGGCGTATGTCACGTCTCAAAAAATACGTTCGTTAGGTATCGCTTACCGCTCGCCTGATTTTGCTCACGTTCCCATTTCGTCGATTTAAAGGAAAACACCATGCAACAGTCTAGCGTTTATCAAGATTCCCGCCACGCGCTCACGTCGCGCGTTATTGTGGCTAAGGCGTTGAAGGATCTCTCGTGGGAGCAAATAGCCGCCGACACCGGACTGAGTATCGTCTATATCACGGCAGCGTTATTAGGCCAACATGCATTGCCAAAAAACGTCGCCGAAATCGTTTGCCAACGCTTAGGTCTTGATGCGCAGGACGCAGCTGAATTACAGTCCATCCCGTTGCGAGGCAGTATTGCCGGTGGTATCCCAACCGATCCGACCATTTATCGTTTTTACGAAATGGTCCAGATTTACGGCACGACATTGAAAGCGTTGGTGCATGAGCAGTTTGGTGATGGGATTATTAGCGCTATTAATTTTAAACTGAATATTAAAAAAGTCGACGATCCGGATGGTGGCTCACGTGCGCTGATTACGCTGGATGGAAAATTCTTGCCGAATAAACCGTTTTAATTGCGTATTTCTAGTTCTCGACAGTGGTCTTTGCCTGATATAACCAAGAACATTGATTGGGTTTGATATTGAGAGTGGCGCTATTCGTATGGTAGCCACCGCCGCCTTATACGGCGCTGGTGGTTGATGCAAAATGCGTCGACACAGTCGCGTTGGGCGCTGGCGCTGCGGCGAGCATTTAATCAGAATGTTCGTTCTTCAAACACAATGAATCCTTCGTCATCGACTTTTGCTATGATCGTGTCGTAATTGCCAATCGATGCATGCGGCGTGTCCATGGGATGAACATGGGTTGATGTAACAACTATCACCCGCGCGCCAGAGGCCTCGCCCGCGAGAATGCCGACATCGGCGTCTTCGAATATAAGACAATCCGCAACATCCACACCCAGTTTGGCGGCGGCAAGAAGATAGCAAGCAGGGTTTGGCTTGCCGTTAGCAACATCATCAGCCGTCACCATCACAGCGGGAACAGGAACGCCCGCGGCCTTCAGGCGTTGTATTGCCAGCGCGAGTGGAGCCGAAGTGACGATTGCCCATTTCTCGGATGGTAAGGACCGTAAAAATTTTACCGCACCGGAAATTTCGATAATGCCTTCTACGTCGGCGATTTCCGCTTGGGTAATGCCGAAGGCTTCGCGTTCCGAATTCATGCCCGGTATCGACAGCCGCGTAATGGTGTCAATGGCGCGCGCACCGTGAATGGTCGGCAGAAAGGCATCAACATCGAGACCGTGACGGATCGCCCAGGCGCGCCAAATGCGCTCTGCCGCAGCGATAGAGTTAAGGAGCGTTCCATCCATATCGAAAAGGAACGCGCTGTAGCGACCGGTGAGCGCCGATGAGTATTGATCAGTCAATGTGAGTTTTCCTTATAAGTTGGTCAGCCCGTTGTTGGCCCGATTTCGGCCAAAATAAATCACATTAATTTTTTAAGTAAGGTCATCCTGTCGACTATTGTAGTTGCTCCATCGCCGCAGTTTCGAATCGCTCTTGCAAAAATTCCAAAAATAGTCGGACGCGCCCTGGCATATTTCTTCGACTAGGATACACGGCGTAAATGTCAAGCCCGGTCGGTGTGTATTCCGGCAGCACGAGGCTTAGTCTTTGTGCCTGGATATCCTGCGCCACCATGTATGTCGGATGCATTGCAATGCCATGCCCTAGAATTGCAGCGTGGCGTAAGGCATCCCCAAAGTCCGACCGCATGCTGCCGGAAACCCTTATAGAAGCTTTGCCTTGCGGTCCCGTAAGTATCCAAAAATTTGTTGGTGATTTCAATGCATTCACCAGACAATCATGGGATAGCAAATCCTGCGGTTTCTGGGGCTGTCCTTTGGTAGCCAGATAGGAGGGCGAGGCCACCAGCACTTGCGGCGCGTTGCCAAGCTTCTTTGCCACCAGACTAGTATCTTTTAGCCACGGGGCGATACGCACTGAAAGATCGAGGCCCTCGCTGACGAGATCCAGTTTGCCATCGTCCAAATGTATCGCAAACTGGATATTTCGATGCAGCGTCGAGAATTCCGTGATCAGCGGCACCAGTTGAACTGCCCCAAACGACGGTGGTGTGCCTATCCGAATCGTACCTCGGGCTGACATAGCTGCACCACGAACGACCTCCTGCACCAAGTCGAAGCGGTCAATCAGGTCTTGGCCGTGCTCCAGCAGGGAAATGCCTGCATCGGTAAGATTGACACTTTTGGTAGTCCGAGTGAGTAGTTGCGCACCTAACAACTCTTCCAGCCACGCCACGTGCTTGCTGACGTTACCTTTGGCCATGCCCAGCCTCAGCGCTGCTGCCGAGAAACTGCGGCTACGCGCTACTTCATTAAATACTTCAACACATCGCAGTCGATCCATGAGTGTTTCTCTGTTTCCAAAATGAGAACAATATATTTACTATTGGATTCTATCTGGATCAAATAGGAGAAGGTAGAATAATCTGAGATAAAAAATAAAAAGTAGCTCAACCGGGATAAATGCATGACGACGGATTCGCTTAACGATTTGCCCGGATGTACGCAGCTGATTCATCAGCTATTTTATTTCCTGGATGAATCTAAAAACGACGAACTCATTGCCCTTTTTGAACCCGATGGAAAGTGGCATCGGCAGGGAAAAATCCTCGAAGGTCGCACCCAAATGATGCAAGCAATGCTGCAACGATCACTCACGCAGAGAATTCGCCATGTCATCACGAACAGTTTTATCGCATCAGCTTCGCAAACAGCGGTGCAACTGGTCGCGTATATGACCGCCTATCGGTTTGATGACGGCGCATACCATACCGGTGCGGTAGAAATAAGCCAGCCGTTGCGACTGTCCATCATGAACGCCACGCTGCGACCGACTGACGGCGTCTGGAAAATAGCTGAACTGACACTGACGCCTGAATTTGAATTCGTCCTTCCCGAGACGCCCAACCAGCCTAAAAAAATGGAGAAACAACTATGAATTTCGTGGAAAGTGGAAAAACGCTTGGTGCGCGGGTCGAAGGTATCGATCTGTCTCAACCATTGTCGGATGAACAGTTTACTGCGCTGGAGCAAGGGCTAGGCAAATATGGCGTTCTCAGCTATCCAAAGCAGGAATTGACCTCGGCACAACTGTGTGAGTTCGCCGCGCGCTTTGGTCGGCTTGAAGTCAACGTCGCCAACGCGTATCAAGAGCCTGGCTTGCCGCAGTTGATGATTCTTTCCAATAAAGTTGATCAAGATGGCAAACCGCTTGGCCTAAGTGATGCTGGTCAGGACTGGCATACCGACATGTCTTATAGCAATATGATCGCATTTACTAATGTTTTATACGCCCTTGAGGTTCCGCATCGCGACGGTGAACCACTGGGCAATACCGAATTTTGCAATATGCATGCCGCCTATGAAGACCTGCCTGAAGAATTGAAAGTCAAACTTGATGGCATGACCGTCACGCACGATTTTGCCAAATTTTGGGATAAGATGCGCTTGGAAAAAGGCAGTTCCCGGCCAGCGCTCACCGCTGCGCAGCGGCAAGCCAAGCCGCCAGTTTCGCATCCGGTGTTTTTACAACACCCGATTACCGGCAAAAAGGTACTGTATGCAAATCCGGGCTATTCCATGCGTATCAACGAACTACCGGAAGATGAAAGCGATCGTATTTTGGCATTTTTGTTTGAGCACCAATTACAACCAAAATATCAATATCGGCATCGTTGGAGTGTGGGCGACGTTCTCATGTGGGACAACATGGGAACATTACACAACGCTGTGGCCGATTACGGCCGTGATGAACACCGTTACATTAAGCGCTGCCAGGTGGCAGCGACGCGTTACTTTGGGAATGTCCAGGCATGAAACTGATTACCTATCGCAAGCCCAATAGCGCCATTCTTACCGGCGTGGTAGTTCAGGAACGGATACTAGACATCAGCGCTTGGATAGCTGCTTTGCCAGTGTCGGTGGATACGCATCGTCATACTGCGGCGGCCGGTATCAGGCCAGCAGCATGCGGCATACTGCGTTGGTTACAGTCTGGCTCGGAAGCGATTGCCGCTTTACAGCGCCATGTTCAGTCTGCGCTTGAAAATCCAGCGGTGCAATGGGATTTGCTCAAAGATGTCCAGCTATACGCTCCGGTCCCACGCCCGGGAAAAATTATTGGGGTAGGACGCAACTACGCCGACCATGCAAAAGAAACAGGCGTGGCCCCATTTGAGCATCCGCGTATTATTTTTAAAGCAGCGTCGTCGGTGACAGCGCCGGGTGCGCCAGTTCCCCGACCGACTCTTGTGACTAAGCTGGATTTCGAGGTCGAGTTGGCTGTTGTGATTGGTGGCTATGGAAAAAATGTGTTGGAAGAGGATGCGCTTTCGTTGGTCGCTGGCTACACCATTCTGAACGACTTGAGTGCGCGGGAATTTCAGCTCGATACTACGCCACCTCAGACGACGTTTGCCAAAAGTATGGACGGCTTTGCTCCAATGGGGCCTTGGATTGTTACTCGCGATGAAATTCCCGATCCGCAGACACTGGAAGTATCGACCTGGTTAAATGATCATCGCATGCAGCACGGTCATACCGCAGATATGCTGTTTCCGGTGGCAACGCTCATTGCCTATATTTCTCAATATATGACGTTAGAGCCGGGCGACATTATCAGTACCGGCACACCCGCCGGAATTGGCGCTTTCCGTCAACCGCCGCAGTATCTGCAGCCGGGCGATCAGCTGCGCTTTGAGGTGACTAGCGTGGGCACGATGGCGCACCGGATCGTTTGACGACCAGCAGTTACTGCAACAAAAAAATAGAAAAATTAGGGGACTTTTGATGAAAAATACGTTGGTTGGTTTGATTGCCGGTGGGCTCTTATTGTGTAGCGCAGTGTCGCCAGCATTTGCGGCTTCTGATTATCCAAACAGACCTATCCATTTGCTGGTCGGGTTTGCTGCTGGCGGACCAACCGATATCATTGCGCGTGTCTTGGCCAAGGATATGTCAGCTGTGCTGGGGCAATCAATTATTGTTGAAAACAAGCCCGGCGCGAGTTCGATGATTGCCACGCGAGAAATCAAAGCCGCTGCACCGGATGGCTATAGTATTTTGTTCACTTCACTGGGACTGAATGTTAATCCCATTCTGCTGGGTGAACAGGCTGGCTATAATCCCAAGACTGACTTCGTGCCAATTTCGAATGCAGCAACGCTGCCTTTGGTGGCGGTAACCGCTTACGATTCGCCACTCAAGTCGATGCAGGATCTGATTAAAAAAGCGCAATCGCATCCTGATGCAGTAACGTTCGCATCCTCCGGAAACGGTGGTTCTGGCCATCTTGCTGGTGAACTACTGGCCGCTCAAGCCAAAACTAAAATGGTCCACGTGCCGTTCAGAGGCAATGCACCAGCGCTGATGGAAGTCATGGCGGGTCGAGTTGATTTTATGTTTTACCCGATCATCGGACTGGCAGAAAATGTCGCAGCCAAGCGCGTGAAAATTTTGGCAGTTGGCACGGCAAAAAGAATGCCGCGATTTTCTGATTCGCCGACTATGTCGGAAGTTGGCTTTCCTCGATTTGAAGAGACAGCACCTTGGGTAGGCATGTTGGCACCGGCCAAAACACCTCCCGCAGTGATCAAGCGGCTCAATGACGCCATGGTCAAGGCGCTTGCCAAACCGGAAGTCAAAGCGCAACTGGAAAAACTCGGCGCGGTGATTGTCGGCGATTCTCCTACGGAATTTAGTATCTACCTAAAGCGTGACTACACGCGCTGGGCTGATCTGATTAAAGCGGCGCAGATTAAGGCGGAATAAAGTCTGGTCGATTGACCGAGTCGTTGCACTCCTTCATTCAGCTATTCTTTCTTTGGTGCTTGCGTTGCCGGGGCATGAAGCTAGCATGTCATCACCGCTCATTTTGCCACTTATTAACCAGGTTCAGGTATGTCTTATAACGTAGCCAAAGCGTATTCAATAGAAGATCTGCGAGCCGCGGCGCAGCGACGGTTGCCCCGTGCAGTCTTTGATTTCTTTGACGGTGGGGCCGAAGATGAGGTCACGCTGCGTGATAACACAGCAGCATTCAGACGCACACGGTTAATGCCTGAAATATTACATGATGTATCGCGTATCGATACCAATACTCTCATTTTGGGTGCGCCGGCAGCATTGCCAATGGCGATAGCGCCGACCGGTGCGGTCGGTTTTGGTTGGCGTGGTGGTGATATTGCCATCGCCCGTGCGGCCATTGCCGCCGGTATTCCGTACACATTATCCAGTACGGCGACTGCCTCGATTGAGCAGATTGCCAAAGCAGCGCCAGGCCGACTATGGTTTCAAGCCTACATATTACGTAATAAACCATTTTTGGAGAAGTTGATCGCGCGGGCCTTGGCAGCAGATTACGAGGCATTGGTGATCACCGTTGACTTGCCGGTTGGCGGTAAACGCGAGCGCGATTACCGTAATGATTTTTCGATCCCATTCGGTTTTACGATCAAGAATATGCTGGATTTTGGACTACACCCGGCGTGGCTTTCGGGCATCATCAGATATGGTATGCCCGTCATGGAGAACTTGATCGGGCTTGATGCGAAGGCGACCAATTCGACCGCGATTGCTTCGTCGGTGGGTCGTAATTATGACCCATCCTTCAATTGGGACAGCCTTAAAAAAATTCGCGATACCTGGCCGCGTAAGTTGATTGTCAAAGGCATTCTTAATCCTCAGGATGCTAACCGTATTGCGTTGATGGGATGTGACGCGATGGTCGTTTCCAATCATGGTGGGCGGCAGTTAGATGGCGCAGTCGCTACCTTTGATGCGCTGCCGGCGGTGGTCAAGGCAGTCAATGGGCGAATCCCTGTTTTACTCGATGGCGGTGTGCGGCGCGGCAGTGATATCGTCAAAGCGCTGGCAATGGGCGCTCAAGGCGTTATGCTTGGCCGCGCCACCTTATTTGGTGCAGCGTGTGCGGGGGAGCCGGGTGCCAGCCGTGCTTTGTCGATCTTGAAAGACGAATTGGTCAGGACGATGCAGCTATGTGGAGCCCGCTCTATGGACCAGATCACGGGACGAATGCTGTTTAAGGATATGCTGATCTAAAGGACCAGATGACTTCGCGCAGTCGAATTGATCGATATAAAATAGATGATTTACTGTGTGCCGCTATGGGCCGCATAGCGTGATCAGGGTTGGAGGGTATTTTACGGCTTCGCCTTGTTGGTGTATCTTGTCGACAGGAAGATGTTCATGGTTCGAAATTTTATTGGTCGTCTTCTGCGGATTTATAAAGTCTTTCCAATGTCCTGACTTGCATCGTTACTGACTCGCATCGTCACTGATCTGCTGCAATCCGGACGAATTGGCTACTTTGCCTGAAAATTGCCTGAAAACGATCATGATAGAAACTACCGAACAAAAAATTGTCGACGCGGCGATCACTTCCCGCCGTTCGATCCGCGCCTTTCTACCGACGCCAGTTGCGCGCGAGGATATCGAGAAAATCCTTGAAGTGGCAGCACGTGCACCGTCCGGTACCAATATTCAACCATGGAAAGTCTATGTATTGACCGACGCGCCGAAGGAGCGACTGTGTGCCGAAATACTAAAAATCCATGATAACCCTGAGGAAGCGAGTCAGCATAAACAGGCATATCGTTACTATCCACTTGAATGGGTGTCGCCTTACATTGAGCGACGACGTAAAGTCGGTTGGGACTTGTATGCATTATTAGGCCTGACACGTGAGAACAAGTCAGGAATGCATACGCAACACGGTCGTAACTATACGTTCTTCGACGCACCGGTCGGGCTTATTTTTACAATAGACCGATCAATGGAGCAAGGTTCATGGCTGGATTATGGAATGTTTCTGCAAAACATTATGATCGCGGCCCGCGGACGCGGGCTTGATACCTGTCCTCAAGCAGCCTTCACGCAATTCCATCGCGTCATCAGTGACGTCTTGAAATTGCCTGAGAGCGAAACCTTTGTGTGCGGCATGTCCCTGGGATTCGCCGATATGAGTAAGATCGAAAATACGCTGGTGACTGAACGCGTGCCGGTCACAGAATTCGTAACATTTATCGAGTGACAGCAGTTACCAGCCACCTTGTAGGCTGGTCTGAGTATCTGCCAAACCAAGAAAAAATGGTGTTAAGTCGGTTTTTGTGATGCCTATTTCCAAAAGCCCTCGTGCGGTTTCGCGGCCTCGTCCTCCAGCAGCGGCCCAACCACCGTGACTTTGCGTTGACCGCGCGCAAATACTTCCCGACAAGGTAATGAAAAGGTAGGGTTTTCTGGATGATCTCCCGTCAGTCCTAACAAAGTATGCTCGGACAAGGCATACACTACGCGGCCAATACCAGTCCAGTAGATGGCGCCAGCGCACATGCAACAGGGTTCAGCGCTGGTATAAAGCGTACTCTTCGCAAGTTGTTCCGGGCTTAGTTTCTGCGCCGCTTGGGCCGCGGCGATCAGTTCCGCATGCTGGGTTGGATCACCTTCTGGTGGCATTGAATTGTTACCCGCTGTGACAACCACGTTGCCGT
Organism: Glaciimonas sp. GNP009; assembly: GCF_054343755.1. NCBI lineage: Bacteria > Pseudomonadati > Pseudomonadota > Betaproteobacteria > Burkholderiales > Oxalobacteraceae > Glaciimonas > Glaciimonas sp. GNP009. Next base: position 5,094,696 of record NZ_JBTGUV010000004.1, on the reverse strand, counting down.
CCTCATCGGCCACCAATGCTGCAAATGGATGACGCCCACGTTGCTTCGACTCGTCGGACAAGGTGATTGACTGGCGCAATAGCGCCAGATCGCGGCTGGACAGTGTTTGAGTAGAGATTGTGGTGGAGTGATTCATGCCATTTTTTTATTAAAGGTGATTGTCAATAGATTCTGGCTGAACGCAGCGGGCTTCCATTACTGGGTTGGTCTCAGGTCAGTGGTAACAATAGCACTCACAAAAAAATGCCGCTCAGTTTTTAGCTGAACGGCATTTCCGCAATAGCCGGACTTTCATATAACCTTAAGCACTTCCTCATAATTTATGTTGCAGGAGGTATTTCGCTTATCCCTTTTTTTGATTGTGAACAGCATGGGCGGTCAAGGAGCGCTCAACCGCTTCACAGTTCAATTTTAAGAACTGATAACACCGATCTGGCATTTTTTCCTATCGGTATGCGAACTTATCACCACGGGGCATGGTGAACTTCGTTTAGATTGAGAGGCTACTTATTTCTTAGCGTCAACTGTCGACTTTAGTTGCGTTGCCATTTGCAGATGCTCTTGCAGGGCGGGCAAATTGTTTGCAGCAAATTGTTTGATGTCTGCATCTTTGGCGCTGGCAGCGGTTTTTTTAAATAAACTGACTGCATCTTTATGCGCCGAGACGCCAATCATTCCAGCATATTGCTTGTCAAACGTGTGCCCATCCAGTTTGCTTAGAACCAGAATTTTGGCCTTTTGCGCTATGCTGGGATCATCCGGTACGGTCACGCTTTTCGATGCTGCGAGCGTTTTCAGATCGTCGCCAACTTTCGTATGGTCATCAATCATTTTTTGGGCGAAGGATTTAACATCAGGATCGCTGCTTTTTTGCAGCGCCAATTGACTAGCCTTAACTTCAGCATTCCCGGATTCAGCGGCATTGGTCAGAAAGCTTTTATCCTGCCGCGCCAAACTATCAGCGGCGTGTGCGTGATGTGCGGTCACCGCCATTGCAGCGACTCCCAGCACAGTTATGCCCAGCAACTGCAACATTTTATGAGATGCTTTTGCGGTAAAGACGGGTGCCTGTAAGCGGGATATCGTAGTCATGATTTCTCCTGAATTCGTTTGATTAAGCGACACCTTATCTTCCAAATACCGCCATTAACATCAGACAAAGCCTCTCTCCGTTGTAAGACTTGTTGAGGTAGCAATAAATAGCGGGAGTCTCGTGCAGCGCCATGTAGATGCGATCCCCATGGTTTATCAGAAGTAAATCGTGCGATTTTTGATTGGAGTGGCGGGAAATACTGAATTGAAATGATGGTCGTGCATCAGGCTTAACCGATATGCACGGTTAACGCGGGGTCGAAGAAATGGTCAAGAATAGGTGAACCAAGAGTAAATAATGAGAATAATGGGCAAATTTTGCCTGCCCTCTATTGAGATTGCCGCCCTGATTTTAGCGCCTTGCCACAACCAAGGCCGCGCTTTAGGTTACTCAGAATTGGCTACAAATCCGCTATAAATTGCAGAGCTGCTTTTGCAAACGCCTCCGGTTGTTCGATTGCACTCAGATGCGAGGCATCCTCCAGCACAATCAGTTGTGCGTTGGAGATTTTTTCACATAGCGTTTGCGACATGGCTAATGGCGTTCCTTGATCTTGTGCACCGGCAATCACCAAAGTCTGTACCGCAATCTGCGCTAGTTGTGCAGTGGTATCCACGTTTCCAACCGCATGACAGCAAGCTATATAGCCGTCAACATCAGTGCTGATCAGACGCTGGCGAAAGCGTGTTACGGTGGCGCTGTGCTCAGTACGGAACCGGTCGTTAAAATACCGTCCCATGACGGCTTCAGCAATGGCTTCCAGACCTTTGCTGCGAACGGTCTCTATCCGTTGCTGCCACATTTCTCGCGCTGCATCAGGATAGCAAGAAGTTGAATTGGCGATGACCAACGCTGCAATGAGCGATGGATGATTGATTGCCAGCTCCTGACCGACCATGCCCCCCATCGACAGACCGATCCACACGACCGGGCCAGAATCGAGCTCGCGCAATAGCCGTGCCGCATCGTCGGCAAGTTCGGTGATTGTCGTTAAACCGGTCGGTGCATCGGAACTGCCATGCCCGCGCTGGTCATAAGTGATGACTCGGCAATCGGCTGCCAGCAAGTTTGCCAAACCGTCCCACATGGTCAGGTCGCAGCCCAGCGCATGACTGAGCATGACGGTATGGCGTGGTGCTTTACCGCTACGCGGTGCGCGCACGCTGTAATGCAATGCAGGTTTGCTAGTTGTGAGACCCTCCTGACCAATTCCTGGATGACAAGTATTTGCTGGTAGCAACGGTAATAGAGGATAACCAATTTGTGCGCCGATCTCACGCAAGATGTGTTGCGCATGCGTGAAAGCCGTGTTGGCCGCTGGTACGCCTGCATAAATCGCAGCCTGCATCAACACTTCTTTCATTTCATCCGGCGTCAGGCGCGTTTCTGGATCACCCAACAGGGCTGCGCGCGCATGCAGTTCGAATTCTTCCCAACGGCTGAGTGCCATGGTGATAGCCAGAACAATCACGCGGCGGGTTTTTTTCTCTAATCCGGGGCGTCCCCAAATATCATTCCAGGCAAATCGCGTGATCAAATGTTGAAATTCGGCATTGAATTCGGTCGCGTTGGCAACGGAACGGTTGACCCATTCATCACCGAGGATGCGCCGACGGTTTTCCATACCACGTTCAAAATCATGGTCGATCGGGTCGTAGCTCATGGTTTATTCACTTTTAGAAAAGGTTGATGAGGGAAGGGCAGTCAAGGCCGCTACCGCAGTTCTTAACGTTTTTAACTGACCGCGAGCCAACACTTCGGCTGGGGCCGTTGCAGAGACTGGATCAAACAAATTTTGAAGACTATCGAGGTCAATGAAATCGCGTAACCGGACATCTTTTTTTACCGCATCGATCACCACAATATTCAAACTGGTGCTACTGCTAGCAGCTAACTGCGTCAATTGTTCCATCAGGCTATGTGCCTGTGGCCGACCAATTGCACCCGCCAGATAAATCGACACGGCTTCTGCAAACACCAATCCTTGCAGACCGTCAATGTTCTGGCGCATGCGCGCGGTGTCGACGTTCAATCCTGCCATTGCTTCAGTTAATGCATTCAACGCACCGTGGGCGCTGAGAAACAGGCCGGGCCATTCCGCCAATTCGGCTTGCCAGTTACCTAGCCCACGCTCGTGTTGCTGGCCCATACTTGCCAGCAGCGCTGCAGCGTGTTGTGGTGTCCGTGTTGCCGCTGCCAGGGCGATCATCGAGGACACAGGATTACGTTTGTGCGGCATCGCCGATGAACCGCCCCGGCCATTACCAGATGGTTCTGCCAACTCCGCAATTTCGCCCTGCGTCATCAGGCTCAGATCAGTAGCAATTTTGCCGAGACTGCCCACCAGCACGGCGACTTCTAATCCTAGCCGCACCCACTCATCGCGTTGCGTATGCCAAGCTGCATCGGCGGCGACCAATCCCAGATCGTCTGCGACCCTTTGCACTACTGCCGGACCTTTTGCGCCCATGACGGCGAGCGTCCCCACTGCACCGCCGAGTTGTAATTGCAGCGCGCGCTGTGCGGTTGAGCGCAGTTGTACACGGGCGCGTACAAGTGGCGCAGCCCAACCTGCCAATTTGAAACCGAAGCTAGTGACTTGTGCAGGTTGCATCAATGTGCGCGCCAGTATTGGCGTGGACAGATGACGTTCCGCCAACGTCAATAAACTCTCTGTGAGAGTTTGCAACCTATCATCAAGTAACGATAACGCCTCGCGGGTGACTAACACCATCGCGGTATCGATCACATCCTGACTAGTACTGCCCCAATGCACAAATGTGGCGGACTCCTGATTAAAAAGTGCGACCGTTTTGGTTAATTCTTTGACCAATGGAATCGCCAGACTGCCGGCGCGCCGACTGGCATGCACTATCGCCGGAATATCATATAACTGCGCCTTGCAGACACTGGCGATAGCCCGCGCAGCCGTGTCCGGGATAATCCCTTCGGCTGCTTGCGCGCCTGCCAGAGCGGCCTCGAAACTAAACATGGCCTGCACCACAGCGGCATCGTCAAATACCGCGATCATGTCCGGAGTGGTGAGAAAACTATCAAATATTGAAACGCTCACATGAGCTCCGTTCGTCTGTTGGCAATAATCATTGCGGCTATTAACACGATTAACGTCATTAACAGTAATCGAAAAATACCGTTTCCTTGTCGGTCTGCATCCAGATATCCCACTGATATTCGGTCTCGGATTGCTTGCGTGCAATCAGTGTATTACGTCGATTGAGAGGAACCTGATTGAGAATATCGGATTGCGCCAGACCCGTATCATCTTCCAGAAAAACGGCAGTAAACTGATGCTTGACCAGACCGCGTGCAAAGATCGTTGCATACAGGACGGGCTTGCCTTTGGTCGCTGCTGTCGGCAGCGATACTTCAATGCGAAATCCACCTTGATCATCGCTAGGAATGCGGCGAAAACCCGGTATTGCTTGCTCGGATTCGGCGGTCACTGCATCCGGTAACCAAACTTCAATCCATCCATCATTAATCGGATTGCCGTCTCCGTCACGGAGCGTGCCGCTGATGGTAATTGTTGGGACGTTACTGAGCAGTGTGCTGGTCGCATCGACGCCCCAACGCCAGGCCTCATGCGGAAAAGGACCGATGGTTTGTGAGGTGGTAATTTTGAAATCCATATTATTTTTTCCTTTTTAAAGATCCATTGGCGTAGCATCACGGCCGCGCAACACAATATCGAATTCATAGCCAAGCATTTTGTCATCGACCGTTTCGTCCATACTGAAGCGAGCAATTAATCGCTGGCGGGCGGCAACATCCGAGATACTTTGAAAGATCGGGTCAAAGTCGAACAATGGATCGCTGGGAAAATACATCTGTGTCACAAGGCGTTGCGCGTACACGCTGCCAAATAAGGAGAAGTGAATGTGGGCAGGACGCCATGCTTTATGGTGGTTACCCCAGGGATAAGGACCGGGCTTAATCGTGACAAAACGATAGCCGCCTTCGTCATCTGTCAGCATCTTGCCAAAGCCGAAAAAATTGGGATCGAGTGGCGCGTCGTGTTGATCGCGTTTGTGCCAATAGCGACCAGCCGAGTTACATTGCCACACTTCCAGCAGCGAGTTGCGGATGGGTTTGCCATCCTCATCCAGTACGCGTCCGGTGACCACGATTTTTTCGCCCAATGGCGCAGCTTGACCTTGCGCGGTGAGATCAGTGTCGTGTGGAAGGATCAAGCTGCGGGACGCTGCAATATTGGTGTTGACTGGATCTGCGGCGCGAATCCGCAAAGGTTCTTGGGTCGGGCCACGTTTTAGCGTTGAAGCGTAAGGTAAATAGACGAGGGTTGGATAGACCCCGGTTTCTGTGGGTTGAAATTTCACTCAGTTCTCCTTTATATTTTTGGGGTTTAACGCAATTCAGGTCGCTTAAGCTGGTCAGTTTGCCTAAATGACTTGCGCGGCGTAACGAGCGCATTAGATGAATCTTGTCATGAATGAATTGGATCATAGGTGATCAATAGCCGGTCAACAAGGTCCGGATGTGACGTGACGACCGGCTATCGCCCGTTTCGTGCGATAATCGCACAAATAGGAGGATTTATGATTGAAGGGGAAAGCGTCAAGATACGACCGTCTTTGGCAATAATAGATGCGCCAAATGGAGAACTAGAAGAAGGACCGCTAAAACGCGACTTGATTGCGGGACTTGAAAAAGGTCTACAGGTGATTGAAGCATTCGATCAGGAGCGATCCCGGCTAACGATCAGCGAAGTCGCGCAACGTGTCGGGCTGACACGCGCCGCGGCGCGACGTTATTTGATTACGTTGACGCATCTGGGATATGTCAGACATGAGCAAAAAGTATTTTCATTGACGCCCAAGGTGTTGCGGCTGGGCCAATCGTATTTGCATTCCGCCAGACTGCCGCGGATTGTCCAGCCGTTACTTTATCGCTTGGCTTATTCGCTGCAAGAGGCAGCTTCGGCTGGCGTTTTGGACCATGATGAATTGGTTTGTGTAGCTGCGGTCAGCGCAGGTCAATTGGTGTCTGCCACACTACAACCGGGTACGCGGGTTCCCGCATTTTGCACCGCGAACGGTCGCGTTTTGTTAGCAAGTTTGTCGCAACCGCAGATTGAGGCGCTATTGGCACGCGTGCAGCTTGAGCCAATTACCGCACACACGATCATCAACAAAGAGCGGCTCTTGCTGGAAATCACACGTACCCGTGCACAAGGTTATGCAGTGGTGGACCAGGAACTTGAATTGGGACTGCGGACGATTGCGGTTCCGCTGAAGAATTTTCGCGGAGAAACGGTCGCCGCGGTGAATGTCAGCGTGCACGCGGCGCGTATTCCAATTGAGGATATCGTCGAACGTTGCTTGCCTGCATTGTTAAAGGTGCAGGTGGAACTGGCGGCATTGTTGTGAAACTTGAGCGACGTAATTTCGGTGAGAAGTTTGTGCTTTGAATTGTCTAAATTCATTCACCTTCAAAAACATTGCCGCAAAAAAGCAATCAATAATAATTAGACCCACCATTAAGCAACCACACCATCACACCCATAACATCAAGGTATTTGCGGTCGCTTGCAATGCTGGCACGCAGCGTGCGACGGCCTCGGCTTTTGAGCAACTCGAAATCATCATCGATACGCTTAACGCACCAATCAGTGCACCACGGCGGCTTTTGATTGGCACGGAAATGCCACGAAAACCTATCTCATATTGATTTTCAGTTAATCCGAAACCGTCCTCACGGATCGCGATCAGCTCTTTGAATAACTGCTCTTTGTCGAGCGTAGTTAGATGGGTAAAAGCGATCAGTTCGACCCGTTCAAGATAGGCGCGTAACTCGGTGTCCGGCAGCGCTGAAAGGAGTACTCTGCCAGCGGTGGCAGTGTAGGCAGGCAAGCGCGTGCCGGGTTCGAAGCCAGTAGTGAGCAGTTTTGGCGCATTTACCCGACTGACATACACCACGTCGTCGCCCTCCAGCACGGAATAGTTAGTTGATTCTTGTAGCTGTAGCGTCAAGCGCTGAAGAAACGGCACGATGGCGCGCGGCAGCCGTGCAGAATCAAGGTAGGAACGCCCCAAGTTCAGTACTTTAGGTGTCAGCCAAAAGCTACGCCCATCCGTCGAAGCCAATCCAATATGCACTAGCGTTAACAAGTAACGGCGCGCAGCACTGCGACTAATTGCCACTTTTTCTGCCAGATCGGTCGCGGTCAGACGCGCCGAATCATCGTTGAAAGCGGTGATGACATCAATGCCTTTGATCAAGCCATCAATCAGGTCACGTTTGGCGACTGCGACATTTTGTAGCTCTGGTTTTTCATTTGAAAATAATCCTGATCTTGTGCGCTAATCGCGCCGGTTGAGCGATAAGCGCAGTATAGCCGTTTTTTGCCACTGTTTTTTTTGTCAACCCGTTCCTATACTTCGCACATCAATTTAGCGAAAGATCATCATGATTGCGCAAGAGCACAACGCCGAACCGAATAATCCACTCGGTATCGATGGTATCGAATTTGTTGAGTATGCAACTGCGCAGCCGTTGGCGCTCGGTGCGCTGCTCGAAAAAATGGGGTTCGTATCAACCGCACGTCACCGCTCACGTGAAGTTACCTTATATCGACAAGGCAGCATGAATGTGATCGTCAATGCCGATCCGCGTGCTTTGCCGCAATCCGACACTGATTTGCAAACCACAGTAATCAGCGCCATTGGACTACGTGTGCGCGATGCTGACCTCGCGTATCGTCATGCGATCTCAATGGGTGCATGGGCAATTGAAACCCGAGCTGGCGTCATGGAACTGAATATTCCCGGAGTGCATGGCGCTGGCGACTCAATTTTGTATTTCGTGGACCGCTTTCGTGATTTTTCTATCTATGACGTCGATTTCAAACCAATTCCGAATGCGCCGGTTAATCCGCCCGCGATAGCTGGGCTGCATTTCTTCGGTGTTGTCCAGGCAATTGGCCGCGACCGGTCGCCTGAATGGATTGATTTTTATCAGCAATTAATGGATTTCAGGCCGCTGCCGCAAGGTCACTATTTTGGGGTCTTGCCTAAAGGAACCTTGCTGGAAAGTCCGTGCCATCAATTTTACTTGCAGTTGGTAGAGCCGCCAGAAGGCGCTGCCGGATTGCAATGGGATGAACAATTGATTCGGGTTGGTTTAGGTGCGGCAGATGTACTCGCTGCGGTGAGAGAACTGAAACAACGTGGAATTATTTTCATCGATCGCGAATCGACGCAGTCGAGCGAAAAGGGTGCGTTGACACAGTTATACAAGAGCGGCATCAGTTTTGAACTCGTTGTCAGCAATCTGGAGAACGACCATGCTTAATATTTCCGGTACTACGCGTATTTTTCCTGTCATTGGCTGGCCGGTAGAGCAGGTCAAAGCGCCCGCGCTATTCAACGCCTATTTTGAGAAACACGGCATAGATGCGCGCGTTATTCCCCTTAAAATTGCACCTGATTCGTACATGTCGGCAGTTCGTACGCTGATGTCGATTGAAAACGTGGGTGGCATTTTTGTGTCGATTCCGCATAAGCCGATGAGTGTCGATGCAGTGGATAAGCCCACCTCTCGCGCCTTGCTGGCTGGCGCTTGCAACGCGATTTTCAAAGCGGACGATGGTAAAACGTTAGTTGGTGATTTGATCGATGGCGAAGGTTTTGTCCGTGCTTTTGACCGCACTTTAAACGGTGCAGCCTTTGATTGGGCAAGGGCTAAAGCGCTAGTTGTCGGAAGCGGCGGTGTCGGCTGTGCCGTCGCGGCATCTTTGGCAACACGTGGCATTGGTCACGTTGCAATTTACGATACGCGTTTGCCGCAGGCCGAGGCACTGCGAGAGCGCTTGCAGCAAGCATTCCCCGCAACGGAGGTGGTAATCGGCACGCCGAATGCCGAGGGATATGATCTGGTGGTCAATTCAACGCCATTAGGGATGAGCCCTGACGATCCGTTGCCAGTCGATTTAAGTCAGGTTTCGGCATCCTGCATCGTCGCTGATTGCGGCATGAAGACCGAAATGACGCGCTTATTGATCGAGGCGCAGCAACGTGGCTGCCGTATCCAGAAAGGCCGTGAAATGATGATTGAACAAGCACCTTTATATCTGGAGTTATTCGGCTGGCCTGGCGTATCTTCGGACGCTTTCCGCGCGTTGGAGGCAATATGAATCTCAGCAATTTCGGGATGGACAGCATCACGCTGGCTGGTCCGTTGGAATCGAAATTGATGGCGTCCAAGGTCGCCGGATTTTCGCAGATCATGCTGTGGGCTAAAGATTTGGCCAGCCATCCGGGTGGCGTCAACGAAGCTGTGCGTCTGGTGAAGGCGAGTGGCGTTCGTGTCACCGGCATTCAGGTCATGCGTGATTTTGAAGGGTTATCTGGCACACTGCATGAATACAAACTCGACATCGCCAAAAATTTATTACAAATGTGCAAAGCGGTCGGCGCCCCCTTGTTGATGGTGTGTTCGAGTACTTCTTCGCATGCCTCGGGAGACATGTCCCTGATTGCCCGCCATCTGGCTAAGCTGGCAACCCTTGCAGTGCCGTTGGGCGTCAAGATTGGTTATGAAGCATTGTCGTGGGGCCGTCACGTTAATCAATATACACAGTCGTGGGAAGCGGTTGAAATGGCTGATCATGCCAATCTGGGCGTGGTGATTGATTCGTTCCACATGCTGGCAAATCAAGCTGACTTTGATGGACTTGAAGATATTCCAAGCGACAAAATCGCGATGGTGCAACTATCGGATTTTATGTGGCGTGATATTCGCAGCGCAGAAGAACGCCTGGAAACAGCCCGCCATTTGCGCGTATTCCCGGGTGAGGGCGCGCATTCCCAAGAGTTGTCCGATCTGCTGCGTCGACTGGACCGAGGCGGCTATCGTGGCGACTATAGTTTTGAAGTCTTTAACGACGATTATTTGCAACTATCACCGGATATCGTCGCTCGCCGCGCGCATCGTGCTACCAAGTGGGTGACTGATCAAGTGCTTCGCCGCAGCCTTCAGGTCCGACAGCCAACGGCTGGCCATCCAACCATGGCTTAGTTATATCGCAGTACAAAATAGCTGAACAAAAAAATAATGCAGCTTTAAAGGAGACAGTATGACAGCAGGTCCAAAATCCGTTCTCGTCCTCAATGGACCGAACCTCAACCTTCTAGGTAGTCGTGAGCCGTCAGTCTATGGCGGCCAGACCTTAGCCGACGTCGAAATTCTTTGCCGCAACGCCTGCGAAGAGCATGGCTTTGCGCTCGATTTTCGCCAGTCCAATCACGAAGGCGTATTGATCGACTGGATCCACGAAGCAGGTATTGCACAGGCGAATGGCGATCTCGCCGGCGTGATATTTAACGCCGGCGCTTATACCCATACCTCTGTAGCGTTGCACGATGCGATCAAGGGCGCCTCGGTGCATCTGATCGAATTACACATCTCGAACGTCCATGCGCGCGAAACGTTTCGGCATCACTCGTGGTTATCGGCAGTTGCGCACGGAGTGATTCTGGGCTTTGGTATTCAAGGTTATGCGTTGGCGATTGCGGCGCTTGCCATGCAGCCTGCCGCAGAATTTAAACGCTGAAGTAAAGCATTGACCGCTGGCGCAGTCGTTTAGCTGTCGGTATGGCTGGGTGCTGTCGCTTGAAAATTAGAGTGCCGCCATTGATTTAATGCATTGAACTACGGAGGCCCCTCGCTTCGGAAAATCCTTGAGGGGAGAACTGGTGTAACGCCCTTTTGGGCGTCACCTACACAATATAAAAATGAACTATTTGGGAGATGTAATGAGGAAAAAAATTGCTGTCGCTTGCTGTTTCGCAGCGTGCTCAACCTTCGCACAAGCACAATCAAATGTAACAATCTATGGAGATGTTGACCAATACATCGGTTACATCCATAGCAGCAGTGGAAAGAGTGTCATCGGTCTGAATGACGGCGCTATTTTGCGAAGCCGTCTCGGCTTTCGTGGTGTCGAGGATCTTGGTAACGGCTATCAGGCTAAGTTCACGCTAGAGCAAGGGTTCGGTGCCAATACCGGTGCATTGGCCGATGCGCCGCGTCTTTTTGATCGTCAGGCATGGGTCGGTATCAATACACCAGCGGGTGAATTTCGTATTGGTCGTCAGAACACCATCATATTTTTCATAGGTGGTGCTATTGATTACACCGAGCGGACCACTTTCGGCTCAATCATCAATACATTTGGCGTTCCATCGCGCTTCGATAATGACATCTCGTACAAATCTCCGCGTCTTGCTAATTTTCAGTTCGATTTGCATTACGCATTGACCGAAACCGCAGGCGAAAGTATTGGTACGCGCGGCGTTTATCAAGCCGGTGTTGATTACACCAATGGCCCTTACCGTGCCGGTTACGCTGGGTTGTGGGCCAAGCCGCTAGCGAATGCAGCGTTCGCAGACGCGGTGGTCTATCACAATGTCTATGCCGATTACGACTACGGCAAAGGTAAGATTTATCTTGCTTACGTGCGCAGTAACAACGTGACGGCGAATGCAAACGGTAATAATGCAACCGCTATCTTGAGCAATGTCAGCATCCCGACTAACGCGTTTGCGGGTAATAATTCAAGCGTATTGCGGATGTATAACATTTACCAGGTTTCGGCTGATTATCGTCTGACTCCACAGTTACGTATCGGCGCTTTGTATGGCGTCATGAAAGATACCTCGAACGGAAATTCGGGCGCGCAGGGTGGTAATGTCGGTGTTTATTACGACATGTCCAAGCGAACTACGCTCTATAGTTTTGCTAATTACATGAAGAACGATACTAACGCCGGTTTCCGGTTTAGTAGTTCTGCTGGTCCAACGGCGAACTTGGCCGGTACCGATATCAATGGCAGGAGTTTGGTGGGCCTGCAAGCTGGCATTCTGCATCGGTTCTAAGGTTTTCACTTTGAGGACGCATTAAAAGAATTCGTTCTTTTAATGTGAACATTATCTACAGATCATGGAGGACGACATGTCTACATCTACGCTTTCGCAACAAGCCAGCGCTAAAAGCAGCGCTGGCGAAGAACAGAAATCAACCACGCGCTCACCGCGTAAAGCGGCGTTCGCCAGCTGGATCGGCAGCGCGGTTGAGTATTACGATTTTTTCATCTACGGCACTGCCGCAGCGCTGGTGTTCGGAAAAATATTTTTTCCTTCATTTGACCCTGTGACGGCCACTGTTGCAGCGTTTGCGACTTTTGGGGTTGGTTATGTGACACGGCCAATCGGTGCTGTTTTATTGGGGCATATTGGCGACAAATATGGTCGCAAAAAAGTGCTTACCTTTACCTTGTTGTTAATGGGCGTGTCGACCTTTATGGTGGGTTTGCTGCCGACCTATGGACAAGTCGGTATCGCGGCACCGATCATGTTGGTGGTTCTGCGTATGTTGCAGGGATTGTCTGCGGCCGGGGAACAGGCGGGTGCCAATTCAATGACGCTTGAGCATGCTCCGGCGCATCGACGCGCATTTTTTACCAGTTTTACCCTGAGTGGAACGCAGGCGGGTCTGATTCTGGCGACACTGATCTTCCTGCCGATTTCGGCATTGCCAGAAGACCAGTTGTTGTCCTGGGGATGGCGTATTCCCTTTTTCCTAAGCGCGATTGTGGTAGCGGTGGGTATGTGGGTACGTCGAACTTTACCCGAGACACCGGCATTTAACGAGGAAGAGAAATCGCATACGCAGGCTAAGTTGCCGGTTGCAGTGCTTTTACGTGACCATAAGGCAAACCTGATTCGGGTGATTTTTGCAGCGTTGATATCGGTGGTCAGCACTATTTTTAGCGTCTTTACCTTGTCATACGCGGTCAACACTGTTCACATCCCGCGTGCGACGATGTTGACGGTTCTCGTTCTGGCGAATGTGTTAGCGCTTGCGGCAATTCCAGCCTTCGCGATGCTGTCTGATCGTATTGGCCGTAAGCCAGTGTTTCTGTTCGGTGCGCTAGGCTCAGCCCTCCTGATTTGGCCCTACATGTGGGCACTTAGTCATGCCAATATCCCGTTGATTTTTGTGATCGGCTTGCTCTTGTCGGGTGTTGTGTACAGTGCTGCCAATGGCGTATGGCCATCGTTATACGGTGAAATGTTTAACACCCGTGTTCGTCTGTCAGGCATGGCAATCGGTACCCAGATCGGCTTCGCATTAGGTGGCTTCGCACCAACCATCAGCGCAGCTATTCTTCGGCCGGGTGTGGATGGCTGGATTCCTGTCGCGGTGTTTGTAACGATCACCTCGGTGATTTCGGCAATCTCCGTTGCGACCTCACGCGAGACCTTCCGCACGCCGATGAGTGAGTTGGGCAAGGTCTAAATATCTGCTGCGCTGGCTCTTCCGCGTGCTTTGCGACGCGGAAGAGTGCGTGATATAACGACCATTATTGGATACGCAGATGTCGTCATTTGTTTAAAAACTATTTATAAGTACGCTGCCACATTTTCTAGCTGGTTAGTATTGACGTTGAGCGCTGTGCGCAACATAACGCTCGCGCAGCGTCTCCAGCAGAGGCGCTGGTAATACTTGGATTACCCGCGTGGAGGTGAGTGTTGCCCCAGAAACCCACCGCTCACCTCACGAAGTGATTTCAGTATTTTCGTGCATAATCAAGGCAGTCGCTTGCCGCTGAACCTCTTAAATCGCAGCGTAACGCCGGCTCTTAATCATGCGATTGGGTTGAAAAGAATCGCATCATTTCTCGCGAAGCATCAGGACCTTTGCCATCGGTATATGTGCCACTCTTATTGCCACCGGCCCAGGCGTGTCCTGCACCATGGATCATCCAGTGCTCAGCGATCGACCGTCCTCGAGCGTCGTGATGCGACGTTCGCGTGTAACGATGTCCATTCGGCACTTGATCTTCTTGAACGATTACCACTGGCTTAATCGGTTTGGATGCATCGTATTTGTTATTACGCTGGTTAAAGATCACTTCAGGTACGCTCTGCGCCATCAGTTGCTCGCTATTTTGAGGACTGACCGTCGCATCTTTATCGCCATGAAAAACAATGATGGGAATCGATTGCAAGCGTGCATCAGCATCGTGCTTATGTTTTGAACCCGAGATCGGCACGTTGCCCCTCATTGCCGCAAGCGCGGACGGCAAGTCATGTGCGGCTGCGTACGGTAAACCTGAATGCACGCCGACAGCGGCATATAAATCGGGATAAGTGGTTCCCATGATAATCGCCATTGCGCCGCCCGCTGAAAGTCCGGCTATGTACACTTTGCCAGCGTCGAGTTTATAGTCATTAATGACCGTTTGAGTGATGCCTGCAATGATGGATGGCTCACCTTGATCGCGTTGCTGGTCTAGGGCCTTGAACCAGTTCCAGCACTTTGCAGTATTTGCTGCCTGGGTCTGCGTTGGATAGACCACAAAGCATGGTGACTCTTCAGCCACAATATTCATCCTGGTGCCGCTTGCAAAGTCGTCCGGATTTTGGGTGCAGCCATGCAACATGACCATGAGCGGCATGGCTTGACCGTGATAAGAAGATGGAATGTACAGTTTGTAATTGCGTGTCCCGGCGTGATTGGTGAACGACTTGGTTAAAAACTGGCCATTTGCGGTGGCCTTACCGGATTCCAGCTCTTCAGGGCTAAGCAAGTCTCCTTCGGCGTCTTTTTTGCCAGTATTTATATTCCCGTACGCGGCCGGAATACCTAACCGATTCAATAGGTCAGACACAAAATTTGGTACCGTAACTGATGCATCACCAATGTCTGATGTGGCATTTTTGTTAGGCATGGCGTTTGACACAGGCGGTGTTGCACCGTGGGGCTGACCAGGTAAGGTCTGGAGCGCTTTTTGAATTGCAGCGGTTGCCTCTGAGGCTCCGTCGGACATTAGCTTACGGGTTGCCTGGCGCAGTTGAGCGCGTAAATATTCAGTCAGATTCATGGGAGCCTTTCAGATCGACATAATTAACAGATAATTAATTGACTTTAATGGATACGTTGGGCGAGCGCTGCTTTTACGGCAGGGCTTGCATGGAATGCACCCAAAACAGAAATGGATGCGATAGTTGCCAAGGCTAATTCTGCGGAGACGTCGGCAGCAATAGTAGCTAGCCCGAGTACTTGAATGTGCAGTGTTTGCCCCGCGTCTCGTAATGCTTCAAGATCCGCGCGGGAATACGTTTGCAAGCCAAGAACCAAGCTCTTGCGAGCGACAGTTTGTTTGACTGTATCGGCATGGACTGCTAGTTGATTGCGGATCGCGGTACGGATCAAATCAGTTCGGTTTGAATAAAACCCTTCCTGGACTAATAAGTCGATTTGTCCTAAATCGATTAATCCAAGATTAATAGTAATTTTTTCACTTTCACTGATTTTCGGCTTTAACACTAATACGCTCATAATACCTCCGCATGACATCCATATGCCATCTATATGGATGGTATTTTAGGTCGTAAACGATGTTTGTCAAGTTAAAGGCGCATCCTTAAGCATAATTTTATTTAATCTATGCACGTTTTTTGGATTAGTTCGGCCTCGATTTAACAGGAACATCCAGGCCTTTACTTCACTG
Source organism: Glaciimonas sp. GNP009 (assembly GCF_054343755.1). Lineage (NCBI taxonomy): Bacteria > Pseudomonadati > Pseudomonadota > Betaproteobacteria > Burkholderiales > Oxalobacteraceae > Glaciimonas > Glaciimonas sp. GNP009. The sequence continues at coordinate 5,079,046 of NZ_JBTGUV010000004.1, read as the reverse complement.
CCAAAATGGAGAAACGATTAGCTGGCCTGAAATCAGCAACTAAAACGACAATAGAGCGCGATAAGTCATTTGGAGGAAGGGAGGAGCGCAGCGTGCGTCAATCGTTGAAGCATGACGTTGACGAAAGCCCCGATGCTGTGGGATGTTTAATCCGGGGCATAAATATTGTATGCGGTGCGTACGTTAAGGAACGTGCGCCAAAGTACGTAATTGAATTATCTGCGTGGTTTCGGCATCATCGCTAAAATCGAAATCGGCCGCGTTGGCGGCCGAGATATTACTTGTTTCAGTTACTCAGTTACTGATCGGTCGTTAACCGTGATGCAATATTAAGCAGTTTTTTTTGCAGCTTGGGACAACTGGGTCGTTGCTTTGGCAACATTCGCTTCAACTGTTTCCACTGCTTGCTTAGTGGTTTTAGAGAGTTGTTCGTAACCAGCATTTGCATTGCTGACGACCGATTTCAACATGGCGACAGCATTTTCAGAACCGGCTGGTGCGCTTTTGGCGACTTCTTCAACCAATGCAGTCACTTTGCTTTTTGATTCAGCAATTTGCGCTTCAGCAGCTTGCGTGAGGTCAGCTTTGACGCTTGAAGCGATTTCGGTCAAATGGCTGCTGTATGACGCGGCTTTTTCAGCGTTCAGTTTAGCTTGTGAAGCGATCAAAGCGAAAAATGCTTGTGGATCTTTTGCTGACAATAATTGTTTTGTCGCAATGCTTGATTCTTCTGCATACGCTTTAGCAGCTGCGATATTCAGTGCAATTGCTTTTTCGCTGCTTTCCATGATCTTGCTTACGAGTGCACTAGAAGTGGCAAACTGGGATTCAAAGGCGGCTTTGGTTGCAGATGAGAATTTATCTAGATTCGAAAACATAAGAAGCTCCTGATGGGTCAATAATGAGGTTATGCAGGTATCCGAGTAAATGGTGCACTGCAACAATTCATATTTTACCCGAAGAATAAAGGATGTCCAGCTTTTTTTTAAAACTTTTTATGAGATAAATCAATACCTGAGAAATCAGTTTTTATGAGGCAATAACCCTTGCTTGGCGTTAATGTCCCTCGATCAGCTTAAGCGCTGTTGGCCGCCGAATCGAATATGCATGTCCCGACCGTGAGCTAGTCAGGTATCTGACGACTTCGGGTTTGGCGAAGGGCGGGTGACAATCGGTTCGTTGCGCTTGGTGAGACGGACGCGGTAGAAGCTAGTCAACAAGTTGTAGCCGGGCAAGTAACGGACTTCCCCCCCCCGGGCAGCTAGTTCTCTCCCAAGTCACATTTGTGCATTTGATAACGCAAAGTCAATACACAATCTATACCTCGCAATATACAAACAATTATGACAAATACACAAGGCCTGTGTAAGCTGCATTAATTGCAGTTAATGCAACAATAAGCTCAAGAAATGGGGAATAGTTTTCATGCCACGCAACCTTCTGACGAGAAAAGCGCTCCAATTACTTAAATAGCTTATAGGTTGAATTTCAACGTGAATGTTTATACGTATGACACACCAAAAAATGACGTAACCATATTAAGGAATATGATGGTGTTACATCAATCCCGCAATCCGGAGCCGATGGTCTATACAGCTTTAGGGACCTTCTTCACCGGCTTATTAGCGCTTGTTCTAGTTGGCGATCAGGTTGAGGCTACATTCGATGCCGGGCGCTTGGCAATTTTTGGACTCGGTATCGGTGCCGTACTAGCCACTGCAATATGTCTGACTCTCAAGAGGACTTTTTTTCATATTCTTGGCAATGGTACAAGGTTAGCGATTATTGGTTTGATGTGGCAAGGAGTTGTGCTGGTCACCTGTGCTTTCGCTTTTTATTCAAACTATCTCATGGCCGACGAACCGGTTCGACTTGAGCAAATGCCCGTGTTAAGTAAGCAAGACGGCAAAGGAGCGACGCAGCATTGGTACGCTTTGTCAGTGAAAGTAGCGGGAAATAATGAACGTATTTATGTGTGTCATGACATTTGGAAAAATATAAATACCAGTCAGCATATATATAGTGCGCCGGTATGGATGGGGTTATGGGGATTTCGTTTTACGTCGACGTCTCATTGCAATTGATATCTCGTCGTTTGCTTGGATTGATTAGGCAGCGAGCTGACCTGTCGATACTTTCTGGAGTGCACCCGGATAGCCCAATTTAGCGGTTTGCATCATTTAAACGCCTACTTTTGTAAGACTTTAGAAATTAAGGGTACCAGAATCGTCTCCCGGTTCAACCGCGTGAAATGGTCATTCCAATCTGTTCTTTGTGTTTGTCACGGCCATCTTGTGTGCGTCGTGACGACACCATGGCTGACGCATGTGAGAGCGGCCGTCTTCGATAGCTAAGCAAATAAGATTGCTGACATTAAATTGCCGTAATTCAGCATGGCGCGATGTTTGCTAGTTGTTATCGAAGTACACGGCATCGCGTTCGCAACAAGGAAGCTTTATTAATTGCTTTTCCTGTTGGACCCGCCATTTCGATGACTCAACCTGATTTACCTAAATCTATAATAGGAGACACCATGCATTTGTCCACAATCGCCCTTGCCGTTCTTAGTGCGTCCATCATTGGTTTAAATCCCGGCAGTGCCATGGCGCAATTTACGGGTGACAGCGTCAAAATAGGTGTCATTGTTGATAAAACCGGTGTCTACTCCGGGATTGGAGGCCCAGGAGGGGTCGCCGCGGTAAAAATGGCAATTGATGATTTCGGCGGCAAGGTATCCGGCAAACCGATTGAAATGGTTTCAGCGGACTACCAGAATAAAGTAGACATCGCCGTTGCACGCGCATCGGAATGGGTCGATCGCGATCATGTTGATATGATCATCGAGTCGACCGACTCTTCTGCCGCTATTGCATTGCAAAAATTGGGGGCAATTAAAAAGAAAGTGATGTTATTTGCCGGATCGGCGTCAACTGTGCTGACCAATCAGGAGTGTTCCCCATATGGCGTCCACTATGTATATGACACATACGCGCTGGCAACCGGTACGGGCCGCGCTATCGTAGAGTCAGGCGGCGATACCTGGTTTTTCCTGACTGCTGATTACGCGTTCGGAAAATCGATGGAAAAAGATACGAGTCAGGTCGTTAATGAAATGGGAGGGAGAGTCTTAGGCTCGATTAAGCATCCACTTAACGCCTCAGATTTTTCTTCGTTCTTGCTACAAGCTCAGGCTTCGAAAGCCAAGATTATCGGTTTTGCTAATGCTGGCAGAGATACGCAGAACGCGGTACGTGGTGCCGTTGAATTTGGCTTGACTAAGGGTGGCCAAAAGCTGGCAACCCTGTTAATTTTTGACACAGACCTGAAAGGCATGGGCCTGCCTCTCGCGCAAGGACTGTTGTTTACCACGGGTTTCTACTGGGATATGAATAATGAAACCCGTGCATGGTCTAAGCGTTTTTACGCACTGCAACAAAAGATGCCGACGATGGTTCAAGCCGGTATGTATTCCGCGACGATGCATTATTTGAACGCGGTTCAGGCGGCAGGTACTGACAATGCGGAAGTAGTGATGAAAAAAATGAAGGCCACCGAAATCAATGATTTTTTTGCGAAGAAAGGCCGGATTCGCGAAGATGGTCTGATGGTGCATGACATGTATCTGGCAGAAGCCAAAAAACCGTCGGAATCCAAGTCTGACTGGGATCTGATGAAAATAGTAAAAACTATTCCAGGCGATCAGGCATATCAGCCGATGAGTGAAGGATCTTGCGCACTGGTGAAAAAGTAATTGTTGTAGCCCTGGAAAAATAATTGCCAGGTTTTGGATGAGGTCCTCCCAAGGAGGGCTGGCTAAATGAATGTCCCGGATCAGCATGACTGCTGATCCGGGATAAACGTGACCGACCTGAGGTGCGTGTCGGATTGATCGGCCAGGTTAGGTTGGGTAAGTCATTAGCTGCACCGTTTGTTAAATTCAAGTAAGCTCCAGCAGCTCTGACCATTTTCGCGTTCGCTAAAATCACGTTTCATACTTTGCATCGAGTTAGCTTAAAACTGCTGTCCTGACCTTCGGCTTCAATTCTTTGTTCGCCTCCGTGGTAAGAAAATGCAACGTCACTGCCACCACTATGCGCTGCCTGTTTGCTGCTTAGCATCCTCAGCTATCCATCGTGAACAATTAAACACCTCGCAGACTGGTAAAAATAGCCTGGCGCAACCCTGGTGCAATGCGTCGCTCCACGCAATTCCTCCCTCCACGCAATTCCTCCCCCGCTAAGATTCCCTTCGTTCACTTGGCTGCGACCTCACGATGGACATTGCACCCGGGCCTTATTCGCCAGGCCCTGCCAGCCATACCGCGAAGCGCTCATTTGAACCGATGGACAACAAACTTTCGGAACAGCGTTGTTGACCAAAATGTCAAGCGAGACAAAGCGGTCAACGGTGACTTTTATGGCCTGCGCCACTTCGTCGTAATGGCGCACGTCGGCTTTGCTCGACACTGTCTTTTATTACGCAGTGTAGATATGTTCTGAGAACAGTCGCAAGGAGTGCGACTCAATTTGATAGATGCTTTTTTACACGGTGCCGATATCGAAGTGTCTTCAGTACGCACTGCTGTGTTTTCCAAATGAACAAAATTGCGCGGTGGCATGCGGGGGGAAGTCAGATTAAAGAACATCGGATAAACAATGACAGGGAGCGGGGTTATCCGTTTTCCCTGGCACGTGGTTTGCATAAAGGTCATATGGCACAATTAAGTGCCATGCAAGGATCCCAGCAATGAATACCCGTAATAAGTCGCTGGTGAGCACGACAATGGAAGGTTCGGTGCCGATACAGACACGAGTGGCTGAACGGCCGAAGCCTCACTACAGTCAAGACGAGATTTGAAACTGGAGCTTAATGTGGTCAATGCAGTAGTTAAACAAGCACCAAATCAAGCGGCAAAAGAAGCCGTAAAAGAAATTCAACATATCGGGATCATCGGTGCCGGTGCCATGGGGCGTGGCATCGCACAGGTATGCGCATCGGCTGGTTGCCAGGTCAGGTTATTTGACAGTGTGGAGGAAGCCGTAGCGCGTGCCATCGCGTTTGTGCGCGAAGACCTGGGACAGGCAGTAGCGAAAGGTAAAATTTCCGAATCCGATGCGGCTGCCGCACTTAGTCGTATTTTGCCCGCCCATGATGTGAAGGAACTGGGCGATTGCGAGCTGATAGTGGAAGCTATCCTAGAGAATCTTGACGCTAAGCAGAGCTTGATGCGGGAGCTGGAAGCGGTGGTCAGGCCGGAGTGCATCCTTGCTACCAATACGTCTTCACTTAGCGTGACGGCGATCGCGGCAGCTTGTGCGTTGCCCCAGAGGGTTGTCGGTTGGCATTTTTTCAATCCCGTGACCCGCATGAAGTTGGTAGAGGTGATACAAGCGCCGCGTACTAAGCCTGAAGCGGTGCAAGCGTTGGTAACGCTTTCGCTGCGCGTGGGCCATCGCGCTATTGTTACCTCTGATTCACCCGGATTCGTAGTCAATCATGCGGGGCGCGCGTTTGTCACGGAAGGACTGAAACTGTTAGCTGAGCGCGCCGCCGAACATCCGGTTATCGATACCATCTTGCGCATGTGCGCGGGTTTTCGAATGGGACCGTTCGAGTTGCTGGATCTCACCGGTCTGGACGTTTCGGTTCCCGTGATGGAGTCTATCCATAGCCAATACTATGGCGATGACCGGTACCGTCCGGTGACACTCGCTCGCACCCGGTTGCTGGCCGGTCTCTTAGGTCGAAAAAGCGGTCAGGGTTTCTATAGTTATCAAGAAAAAAATATCACACCGCAATTAGTATCGCAACAAACCGCGGCGGCGGCCACAGTCGCTGTCTGGTGGCCGGAGAACAGTCCTGTCACGCCACCGGATTCGCTTCTTGCATTGCTTCAATCTGTTAGTCGAGTGCACGATGCGAGCGAGGCCGACGTCATTCTGCTGGCACCATTAGGCCGCGATCTTTCTACAACCGTTGCGGACTTGCAGCTTGATCCGTCTAAAGCAGTCGCAATCGATCCGCTTTTTAGTGGAAAAACCGGGGTCACACTGATGGTTAGCCCGGGTACCGCTGCGGCTACTGTCGACGCGGCCCGTACCATTTTCGCCGCACAATTGATTCCGACGTTTGTAATTGCAGATTCACCAGGTTATGTTGCGCCGCGCGTTATCGCCTGTATCGTCAATCTTGCGTGCGAGATGGCGCAGCAAGGGGTTGCATCGCCTGCTGATATTGACGTCGCTGTGCGCCTCGGTCTGGGCTATCCGGCCGGGCCATTCGAGTGGGGTGATCGCTTGGGTGCAAAACACATACTGGAAATCCTTCAGGGATTGCATGCCACATTCGGCGATCAGCGCTACCGCCCATCACCATGGCTCGTGCGGCGTGCGCGCTTATCACTGTCGCTGACCGCGCCAGACCGCGTGGGCTGAACATCTCGCTCCCTGACATCGCATCCTTTGTGCTTTAGTTCATGCGCCGGCGAAGACAGGCTGTCCTTACCGCAGAATAGTCGCATTTTGGGCGCAAGATGCTGGAATGGGTGTGAAGTTAAATTGGAAGTAATGTTTGAGTTTGATTATTAACGCAGGGACAGACATTAACGCAGAGACAGGCTTGAGCAGTTGTAAATTGCAAACTATGTACCATGAGTCTGGTGTAATTAGCCGCTATATCTCTCACTCAGATTGTCCATTGAAAGGACACGACGGCATCGCGGTGTCCGCATGACATGCACTTAATCATTCATGCTTGCAGAAAACCCTTTTTTTAGGCCAATAAAGCTAAATAGTGGATTTCATTACCTGGCTGAGTTGTGGGGTGGTCGGTTCGGCATGATCGTCCAGATCCATTTCGAACTCAAGCCGCATGGACCGGGGTTTGTGCGTCTTGCGGACAGTCGACTGTATGACGAGTATTTGGCGCGGACAGTAAAGCGGAAAAACACATGTTTGCGATTTGTCCGCAGCTTTCAAAAATGGATTTGCTACGCGTAGCCTGACGACCGTTTGACGAATAGTCGGGCATGCAATTTGCTGTTAGCCTAAGCATGACAACGTAAAAACGATCCACCGCATGCCAGCACTGCCGCCGGAACAGCCTGAATCAGAAGTGCCGGCGCAAGTGGGAATGAGCATAGCGAAATAAACTTAGCGAAAATCAATGCGTTGCGCAGTGCAGGTGACATCTGACCATTCAATTCAAGTCTTAAATAAAAGGAAATAACGTGGAATTTCAGGAAATTACTTACGAAGAAGACGGTCCAGTCGGAACCATTACCCTGAACCGCCCCCATGACGGCAATATGTTTACGCCGCTGATGTGCGATGAAATTCGTGATTGTATCAACGCCATCCGGCGCGAGACCCGGACCCGGGTCATCGTGCTGACGGGCGCCGGAGATAAATTTTTTTGCACCGGCGGTAAGAAGGAAGGTATGGAAGACACCCAGCTGTATGCCGGTATGTTACCCACATTGGATATGTATGAAAGTATTGACCGGCTGCAAAAACCGGTGATCGCTTGTGTCAACGGCTATGCGGTCGGCGGCGGTAACGTGCTGCAGATGGTATGTGACATGACGATTGCTAAGGAAAGCGCCGTGTTCCGCCAGGTGGGGCCGATGGTCGGCAGTTTTGATGCCGGTTATGGCACCTGGTATCTTGAAGATCTGGTCGGTAAGAAGCGGGCTAAAGAAATCTGGTTTCGTAATCCGAAGATGACAGCGCAGGAAGCGCTGTCGATCGGACTGATCAATAAAGTAGTCCCGGATGCGATGCTAAAGAAAGAGACCCGCAAGATGGCGCTGGAAATCGCCGATCGCGGCGCATTTGCACTGGCTTCTATCAAGGCTGCGTTCAATGCCCGCCATGGTGGCGTGAGCGGTCTTGCGCGCATGGCGCATGACTTGTTGCTCCCAGGCTATCTGGACAGCGAAGAACATGCCGAACTGGCGTCTGCATTTGCGGAGCGGCGCAGCCCTGACGCGTCCAAATTTGGCCAATGATTCCTTGCAAAGAAAGCTGTCATGCAGAATGTTTTAACATTACATAATCCGCAGCAGGCGCGCGAGTATTACATGGCAGGGATCTGGCAGGGTGACACTCTGTACAGCCTGGCCGAAAACCATGCAAGTACGCGTCCGGGTTCATGGGCGCTGCGTGATACCGAGATCCGTCTGACCTGGCGTGAACTGGTGGATTGGGCCGACAGCGTGGCGCAAGGTCTGGCTGAGGCCGGTTTGCACGGCGGCGACCGGGTCGCGGTCTGGCTGCCCAGCCGGGTCGAGTCAGTCGTCGTCTTTCTTGCCTGTTCACGCAACGGTTATGTGTGCGTGCCGTCGCTGCATCAGAATCATACCGTGGAGGAGATCGCGGTCCTGCTTGAGCGGGTGCAATGTCGGGCATTGTTCGCGATGCCAGGTTATGGTGCTGATGCATCGGAGAATTCAATTTTTACGCGTGCATTAACGATGCCGTCGATAAAAACTGTCTTCTCGGTATTACCATCTCATGGCGTGAAATGGATGCTGCCTGAGAAAAGCCGGTCCTTTCCGAAGCCTAATGCGGCATCGGTTTCATCACCTCCCGACTTGAATCCCGACAAGGTCGCGTATCTGGCATTTACGTCAGGTACTACCGGCATGCCGAAGGGCGTAATGCACAGCGATAATACGCTGCTTGCTAATGGTCGAGCGCTTGCCAGTGACTGGCATCAGGGACCGGACACAGTCATCTTGTCGCTCAGTCCGGTCAGTCACCATATCGCTACGGTTGCGTGCGAGCAGATGCTGGTGACCGGTTGCGAATTGGTGCTGCATTATGCGGGAACGGGTAAGTCGGTATTGGACTGGATTATTGAGACCGGTGCCACTTACGTGATGGGCGTCCCGACGCATGCGATCGATTTGCTGGCTGCGCTGCAGCAGCAAGGCTTACAGCATCTGGGAAAAGTAAAGACCTTTTATATGGCGGGGACCTTGATCCCGCGCAAAATTGCCGAGCAATTTTTGACGCTTGGGGTGGTGCCACAGAATATTTACGGAATGACAGAAAATGGATCGCATCAATATCCATTGCCTGCGGATGAAATTGATACGCTGGTGGCTTCCTGCGGTCGCGCCTGCCGTGGCTATGAGGTGCGTCTGTGGAATCAGGAAAATCCGGATATCGAAGCTGAGCCAGGACAGATCGGCGAAATCGGCGGACGCGGTGGCTTGCTGATGCTCGGTTATTTCAATAATCAAGAAGCGACCGAAAATTCATTTAATGCCAGTGGATGGTTTCTCAGCGGTGACCTCGGTCAATTCGAAAAAAACGGCGGCTTGCGTCTAGTCGGTCGGAAGAAGGATTTGATCATACGCGGTGGTCACAATATTTATCCGGTCAATATCGAAGAGTTGGCGCAGCGGCATCCGGGCGTTCTGAAGGTAGCGGTGTATCCGGTGTCGCACGAACGTTTGGGCGAGCAGGTTTGTCTTGCCGTTATCCCGCGTGATGGTGTCGCACTGCGTGCCGATGAGGTCTTGAAATATCTCCTCGATTCAGGGCTTTCCAAGTATGACTTGCCTGAGCATTTCATTGAAATGGACGCCTTTCCGATGACGACGAGCGGTAAGGTACTCAAGCGTGAACTAATCGAACTGACGCGTGCCGGTAAATTGGTCCCGCAAGCAGTGAGAGAAATTGCAAGCGCCGGTCAGCCTTTAGCCGGTAAGTCTTTAATCAGTGAAGGAAAAACGGCATGACTATTCAATTAATCTATCAGGAATCATGTGCGATTTTGCAGATAGATCGGCCGCAAGTCTTGAACGCACTGAGTTTCGACGTGCTGCGCCAGATTAGCGCGGCGATCGATCAGGTCGCGGCATCCGATGCGCGTGCATTAGTGATTGTCGGTAGCGGTGAAAAAGCCTTTTGCGCTGGCGCCGATATTAAAGAATTGCAAGGTCGCGGCCTGCTGGCGCAAAAGCAAGGTGCAGAGCTAGGCCAAAGCGTGATGGCCAAACTGGACCGGCTGCCGATTCCATCGATTGCCGTTATTCATGGCTATGCGTTTGGTGGTGGATTGGAGTTGGCAATGGCGTGTACTTTTCGGGTTGCAACGCCAAAGGCAAAGATGGGATTGCCGGAAATTAAGCTCGGGCTGATCCCGGGTTATGGCGGCACTCAGCGCCTTCCACGTTTAGTCGGCGAAGCCAAAGCGCTTGAAATCATCCTGTCTGGCAAGACCATAGACGCGGTCGAAGCAGAGCGCATTGGCTTAGTCAATCTGGTGGTTGAAGCGGCTGACCCGATTACGATCGGTTGTACTTACGCGCAGCAATTTATCGGCTTTAGCCGCTGTGCGCTGTTGTTTGCCCGGGAGGCTATTCAGCGCGCATTAGCGTTGCCGCTGATCGACGGTTTGCGCATCGAATCGGACTTATCAACGCTGGCCTTTCAAACCGCCGACGCACGTGAAGGCATGCAGGCCTTCGTTGAAAAGCGGACTCCTCATTTCAAGGATGAATAAGCCATGAAACAGTCTTGTATTATCGTAACCGGTGCCAGTCGTGGAATCGGTGCGGCAATTGCCGAAAGTCTGGCGGAGGCTGGCTTCATGGTTGGTTGCCTCTCACGCTCAGGCGACCTTCCGCATCGGCCCGATGCTTCGGAGCAAGCACGCCAACGTTGGTTGAGTGCCGCTTGCGATGTGACCAATGCTAGCCAGGTGCGAGCGGCCATCGCAGACATTCAGTCTCGGTGCAGCGTCCCGATAGCCGGGCTCGTGAATAATGCCGGCATCCATATGGAAGGCAAGTCAGCGTCGCTTCCATTGGAGGAATTTGACAAAGTAATGCAAACCAATGCCAACTCGGTAGTGATAGGCAGTCAGAGTGTGTTTCCGTATTTGCGCGAGCAGGGCGGACTGATTGTCAATATAGGTTCATTTTTTGACAAAATGGGCGTTAAGCGCAACCTCGCTTATTGCGCCTCCAAGGCCGCAGTCGGCGCGATCACGCGCTGCCTGGCAGTCGAATGGGCCTCCGTTGGTGTGCGGGTACTAAACGTCGCCCCCGGCTATATCGTTACCGACCTTAACCGCGCATCTATGTCGGAAGGTCCGCTGCGCACATTTCTTGAAAAACGCATTCCAAACGGGGCGCCCGGCACAGCTGATGACGTAGGCGCACTGGTCGCCCTCTTGTTTGCCATGCCTGGCGGATTTATGTCCGGTGAGACAATTTATATTGACGGCGCGCAAGGCGTCGCACACTAAAAGAAGGACGCGCTATGAATGTGCTGGAAAGATTAGATAATCGCTTACCTCTGAGCGAAGATGAAAAAATGATTCTCGATAGCGTGCAAGCACTGGCACGTAAGGAGATTGCTTCAAGAGCAGCGGAAGTCGATGAAAGTGGAGAGTTTCCTTGGGATAATGTCCACGCCATCAACCAGCTTGGTCTCAACGCGATGTTCGTTCCGGAAGAATATGGTGGCGCACCGCTGTCGTTCACCTGCTATCTGGCATGCGTACGGGAAATTTCCAAGGCGTGTGCTTCCACTGGCATCATCTGGGCCACTAATTTTCATGCGATCAAGCCATTAATCGAGTTCGGCAATCACGAACAGAAATCGCAGTTTCTGCCAAAGATTGCAGAAGGAGCGCTGGCCGCTCTTGCCATCACCGAATCATCGGCGGGCTCGGACGCGACTGGTATGAAAACCTCGTTCCGTCCGGATGGCGACAACATCGTCATCAACGGTAGCAAAATTTTCATTACTAATGGTGACGTTGCTGACCAGTATCTGCTGTTCGGAAAATGGAGCGAAATTGACGATCCAAAGGCAGCGATCTCAGTGTTGATCCTTGAAAAGGGCACGCCAGGGTTAAGCGTGACCGGTACAGAGAATAAGATGGGCACACGTGGCTCCAGTACTGCTTCGCTGGCTTTTGATAACTGCCGTGTGCCGCGCGCCAATCTTCTTCAAAATCCTGGCGATGGTCTGAAAATACTATTTGGCTCGCTAAATCGTTCTCGCCCTAGTGTTGCGGCGCATGCGCTGGGTATCGCGCGCGCGGCTTTCGAGGATGCGGTGGCTTACATCAACGAGCGCAAGCAGTCCGGCAAAAAAATTATCGAGTTTCAGGGGATTCAATTTTTACTTGCCGACCTCGCTGCAGAGCTGGTGATGTGTGAATCCTGGTTGTGGCGTGTAGCAGCAATGGTCGATTCCGGAGAAAAAGATTTTGGTACCGAGGCATCGATATTAAAGATGCGCGCCAGCGATGCAGCGATGCGCATCGCCACCGAGGCCGTACAGCTATTGGGCGGCTATGGTTATTGCAAGGATTATCGCGTTGAGCGGCTCATGCGTGACGCTAAAATCACCCAGATTTGGGAAGGTACCAATCAGGTACACCGTCAACTCATTGGCCGTAGCTTTCTTTTGAAATAGGAACAAACATGACAGTAATTAAAACCGTCGGCGTAGTCGGCAGCGGCACCATGGGAACCGGCATCGCGATTGTAGCCGCTCGCGCAGGCTTTCGTGTCAAGGTGCTCGATACCAGACAGGAAGCATTGGAGCAGTCGCGTCAGCAGACGCTCGCCTTTCTAGAAAAATCAGTGCAACGCAAGAAGCTGGAACCGGTTCAACTGGAACAGATCATGCAGAACTGGTCTGGCAGCACTGATGCAGCAGGTATGGCGGATTGCGATATTATTATCGAAGCAGTATTTGAGGACCTGGCTGTCAAGCATCAATTGTTTCAGCGATTGCATGCGGTTTGCCCGCCGCACACCATCTTTGCTTCGAATACGTCGACCATCTCGATTACCGAGATCGCAGGCGGTTGTGGCCGTGATGATCGCTTTGTAGGGATGCATTTTTGCCTTCCTGCACAATTGATGAAGCTGGTGGAGATGTCAGCTGGCATGAACACCAGCGAAGAGACATTTGCTGCAGCCTGGGAGTTTAGTAAGGCCATGGGGCAAAAGCCTGTACGGACTCAGGACACGCCCGGCTTCATCCTGAATTATTTTTTAATTCCATATCACAACGATGCTATCCGTTTAGTTGAGCAGGGCGTGGCCGAGGCGGCCGATATTGATCTGGCTATCAAGACCGCGCTGGGCTATCCGATGGGACCAATGGAGTTGCTTGATCTAGTGGGTCTTGATACGCAACGGCTGTTATGTGAGGCGATGTACGGGTTGACCAACGAACCGCGGGCAGCCTGTCCGCCGCTGGTCAAACGCATGATCGCTGCTGGCCGACTTGGCAAAAAATCCGGTAAGGGCTTCCTCAACTATACCAATACTAAAATGTTCGGAGCTTGAGATGGAAACACCTATGCAGACACCTTATTGTATTATTTCATCCGGCATCAGCCGCTCGTTTCCGGTCGACCATTCATTCATTGCGCAAGCTGATAGCGATGCTATCGCGACAGTCTATCTGGGCGCTCAGGCCGGGGCCGCCTACCGGTCTTCGCCAACAGTAACTGACGCTGTATTTATCGCTATTGAACTCGATATCGAATGTCTCGGTGTGCATGTCGATACAAATGCTCCTGCCGTTCGGACTAACGTGGTTGGTATTGCGCGTTTTCGTCTGGGCGATGCTGAACCTAGTAATCTGATTGAACTGGTGCGTCTGCCACAAACATCGCCGGTCGCACTGGCGGCCGCAAAGGGGGCATTCGAAGCAGCCGGATTGGTCGTCGCAGTGTGTGGGGACTTTCCCGGCAGAATCGTCAACCGTCTTGTGCGGCCTTATTACAACGCGGCGCTGCGTCGACTTGATGAGCAATTGGCAAGCGCCGAGGACATGGATATGACGCTAAGGTTGGGTCTCGGTTATCCGGAGGGTCCGATTGCGCTACTCAAGCGTACTGGTCTGGCCGATCATTGCCGGGTCAGCGAGCAGCTTTACCAGGCATTGCGCCAGGAACCCTATGCACCGGCGCGTGCAGCACAGATGGCAATGGCGCATAGTCAGGGAGACTGAATATGGGACAGCCTCACCACCAGCCCCTGCATGGTATCACCGTCCTCGATTTCAGCACTCTGTTACCTGGTCCTATGGCGACGCTGCTGCTAGCTGAGGCGGGTGCTGAAGTCATCAAGATCGAGCGCCCTGGCAACGGCGATGAGATGCGCAGTTACACACCCAAATTTGGGAATGATAGCGTCAATTTTGCTCTCCTTAACCGAGCGAAGAAATCGATTGCGATTGACCTCAAATCAGTGACGGAACGCGCACGTCTGGAAGAACTGGTGCGCAGCGCCGACATCATCGTTGAGCAGTTTCGTCCAGGTGTCATGCAACGTCTGGGCCTCGATTATGAAACTGTTTCGCGCATCAATCCGAAGATTATCTATTGCTCTATCACTGGTTACGGCCAGTCCGGTCCTAAAGCACAGATCGCCGCACATGATCTGAACTACGTTGCCGATAGCGGCATGCTGGCGCTGTCGACCGGTGCGGACGGCGCGCCGGTATTGCCGGCAGCGCTAGTGGCTGACATTGCCGGTGGAGCTTATCCGGCAGTGATGAATATTTTGCTGGCGTTGCAAGCGCGCGCGCAGAGCGGTCTCGGATGTCATCTCGATATTGCCATGGCCGACAATTTATTTACCTTTATGTACTGGGGACTTGGTAACGGCTTCAGCGCTGGTGAATGGCCGAAGCGCGGCAAGGAACTGGTGACAGGTGGCTCGGCGCGTTATCAGGTCTACCGGACCAGCGACAATCGTTATCTTGCGGCGGCACCGCTTGAGGATAAATTTTGGACTAATTTTACTGAAATCATCGGGATACCACAGGAGGAACTTGCCGCCGATGATCAGCAAGCTATAGCAAGGGTGGCCGCTGCCATCGCCCAACATTCAGCAGATTACTGGTTAGAGAAATTTAAGGGCAGGGAAGTATGTGTGGGATTAGTAGCCGATCTGGAGGATGCGGTCGCCGATCCACATTTTATCGGACGCGGGCTATTCACGCAGACGCTGGATAGCGGCAAGGGCGATTCAATCCCAGCGCTGCCAGTACCGATATGCAATGTATTTCGACAAACCCAGGCGGCGGGTGCACCTGAGCTGGGACAGAGTAATACAGCGTTAATCGGAGAGCTTTAATAATAAAGCGGTCGTCATCATTATATTTTGAGAGCGCGTGTTAAGCGTAAGCGGCCAGTCGAATGGGTGCGCAGTGGGTAATGATTTTCGCCTTAATAACTCAGTTGCACTAACACCTCCGTATAAGTCGCCCGAGCGGACTACATTCGTCAGGTAAATGTAAAACAGCTTCTACGGATTTACCTGACGCAATTTAGCCAAAATTTATCCAAATCAACTTGCCTGACTGTTGAATAGCGCATCGAATTATTTCAGTGTTTATAAGGGAGTGAACGCGACGTAAACAATCACTTTGTGATGTCGCACATTGGATGATGCAGTGCGGGATACATCGAATGAGGAAATGACCATTGCGCCGTCAAAATTCTAGGCAGATTTTTGTCACCCACCACAAACGCGACGATTTCGTCACCGGTCACGTTAATCTGCTTAGTGTTCGTAGTAATTACATTTGTTCAGTGAAAGGCGGTCGCTCCCGGCGGCAAGGGCAACTAAAATAGAAGTATAATATTTGAAATGAAAATACCAGACATAAGCCCCGCAGGCGTGACGCCGAGTTCCCTGCGCGGCGTACTAATTTTGGGTGCTGATGGAAAAGAACTGGCTGCAGGCGGTATCGCCGCCGAGGGCGAAATGGCCGCTCGTATCGTCCGTGGATGGCATGATGCACGTCGCAATCAGCAACACCTGTTTTCTATAGAGGGCCCGGATGATACTGATGTCGTGGTGATCGTTCTTCCGACTCCTGACGCGACGGTGCTGGTAGCGATGCAGCGCGAGGGTCGTGACGCATTGTTTGAACTGGTCGCCTCCATCGACTTTGGAGGCGACATCCTCGCCCATCTGCTTACGAATCCGTTTGAAGCCCTTACCGTGGTCGACCGGGAAGGTGTGCTGCGCTACATGAACCCGGTGCATGAGCGGTTTTTTGGTCTTAAGGCGGGCAGCGCTGCAGGGCGTCACGTGACCGATGTTATTGAGAATACAAGGCTGCATCACGTCGCCGCAACAGGCAAGGCCGAAATCGGGTTAATTCAGGAAATGCGTGGCGTGGCCCGTGTGGTGACGCGCAATCCGATACGCAACAGCCGGGGAGAAATGGTCGGGGCTATCGGACAGATCATGTTTAAGGGCCCGGAACAACTGCGGGCATTATCGGGTGAACTGGCAAAGGTCAAGTCTGAAGCAGCCTTTTACCGTCGTGAGTTAAGCGATCTGAAGAACCGCAGCTACGGGCTGGATCAGATGGTCGGCGAAAGCCCGGCTATGCAGCGCCTCAAGCAGCAGATCGTGAAAGTCGCACCGATGGATGTCGCTATCCTTTTTACCGGGGAAAGCGGCACCGGCAAGGAACTCGCTGCGCATGCCATCCACAAGCTGAGCTCCCGACGCGATGCCACGATGGTGATGGTCAACGCAGCCGCGCTGCCAGCCACACTGGTCGAGAGCGAACTGTTCGGCTATGAGGCGGGCTCGTTTACGGGTGCAGAGCGCAAAGGCAGAAAAGGTAAGATCGAGCAAGCTGATAACGGCACCTTATTTTTCGACGAGGTGGGCGATATGCCTTCCGAAGTTCAGGTAAAGTTGCTACGCGTTTTGCAGGACGGTTCGTTTCAACGGGTCGGTGGGAACGAGTCGCATCACTCGAATTTTCGGCTGGTCACGGCCAGCAATCGTAACTTCGAGGCGATGATCGCCGATGGTACTTTCCGGTTGGATCTTTTTTACCGTATCGGTGCTGTCACGATTCGGCTTCCGTCATTACGGGAGAGACTTGAAGACATTCCTTTGCTGGCTGAAATGGCGCTTAACCAGTTTACCGAGCGGCACGGACAACGTCCGAAGACACTCTCAGATCAGGCACTGGTATTTTTGAAAGGTCAGCGCTGGCCTGGTAACGTACGCCAGCTGATACATATGGTAGAGCGTGCGGCAATATTTACCGAGTCCGATGTGATCGAGCCTGCCGATTTCGGTCACATTGATTCAGATGCTTCCGAAGTGTCGCAGGCAGCACCTTCAGATACGTTCGAGGATAAAATTGCGCGCGAACCAAAGGCAGACCCGGCAGAGCCCATGCGCGTCAGCCGCGCTGTCGAACAAGTGGAAGAACAACTCATTCGTCAGGCATTGGCGCGCTGCCGTGGTAACAAAAAACAGGTTGCTACTGAACTCGGCATCTCACGCTCCTATCTTTACAAGCGCCTGGCGCAAATGCATGTCCCGGAGTCGGAAGGCTAAACTTATCCCGGGTAGCGATCACCCTCTATCACACGGTTGTGATCGACCCGGAATCTGCTTTACGCCGCTTTATAATAATGCTTCGTAATACCGCCTATAAGTATTCCTTAGCCAAAGCCAGTTCCCCAATTTGATCAACGGTCCCGCTGCGCGAACTTCGCCGTCGTGGATTCCGTAGGCACGGTCGACCAGCCCATCTGTCAGAAACGTTGGGATCGCCCGAAGGTGATACATGCCAGTGACACAACCCAAAGATATAAAACGTGTCTCCACAACGCAATTTCTTATGTCTGCAACGAGGGCAATAGTCCTTCGTTTGTCTTCGGTAAAGACACCCAAACGCTTATTTTGCGATCAGGTCCGGCCCACTCAGGACCGGCTATCGCCAGTCTCCCTTAGCGTGAGACACTAACCATGGTATGGCACAGAGTTTGCTCAAGGAATTTAAGTATCCATGCCTGAGTGAGCAACATAATGTCCACACTACAAAAACAATTACCCATGAATGATCTGCCTTTGAAGTCGACACCAGCGCTTGATCTGCTGGCCGGAGTGAAAGTTCTCGACCTCACCTCATCGGTTGCCGGCCCTTATGCTGGCCAGTTGCTTGCCGATATGGGCGCTACCGTCGTCAAGGTGGAAAAGCCAGGGAAAGGTGATGATGCACGCGCCTGGGGACCTCCTTTTCTACATGGGGAATCACTCTGGTTTATGAGCGTTAATCGGGGCAAACATAGCATTACCCTGGATTTCAGCGTACCGGAAGGACGGGACATTCTGCGCAAACTGGTGGCCGAATGCGACGTCATTCTAATTAATCTGGTCGCGCGGGTACAGCACAAACTAGGTGTGGATGCAGTATCGCTACGCTTGTTGAACCCGGGCCTGATCCATGTTTCAGTGACAGGTTTTGGTCTCCACGGAGCACGTGCGGATATGCCTTGTTATGACCTGATCGCGGAAGGATATTCCGGCGTCATGGATCTCACCGGCGAGCCGGATAGTGCCCCGCAAAAGGTGGGTACTCCCGCAGCGGATTTGCTAGCAGGGCATGATGCTGCAATGGCCGTACTGGCCGCATTGCTGCGTCGCGAGCGGAATGGTGCAGGTTGCGAAATTGACATATCGATGGTGGAAAGCATGTCACGCTTCATAGCGCCGAGGCTGATGCCTTACCTCGGATCCGGCAAACTTACCCGCAGATCTGGCGGCCGCGATAGTGTCATCGCGATCTATCAGGTGTTCGATACGGCCGATGAACCCATCACGCTAGGCTTAGGCAACGACGCGATCTGGAAGCGTTTCTGGGAAGCGGTGGAGAGGCCCGAGGTGGCCCTCCTTCCGGAGTTTGCAAGCAATGCAATGCGTTGTGCGCGGCGCGGAGAAATCGTCGAACTGATAGCAGGGATACTGCTAAGCAAGCCTCGTGCGCAATGGTTAGATTTGCTCACGCGTGCCCGCGTTCCGGCCGGACCACTCAATACGGTAGGCGACGTTGCCAGCGATCCCGCGCTACGCGAGTCGGGTTTCATCTACCAAACTGAAGGAGAAGACGGCCCCATTCCTCAAGTGGGTCTGGGAATCCGATTTGACGGACATTCGGAAGGCACGCAGATGCCGCCGCCCAGACTTGGGGCGCATACTGACCTAATCCTGCGTTCCTGGCTCAATAGCGATAGTACAGAGCTGGAACACCTGCGTACAAAAGGCATTATCTGAGGGGGTGATTTTATGTCGCTCGAGGGCGCCAGCTTTATCCAGGAGACGCCGATCCGCCCACGCATGCTTAAAAAGCCGTCGGTTAGATCAGCGTTAGACTTGTTTTCAGGCGGCGCAATAAGGACCAGTGACATGGACCGGCCTCTCTAGTCGGCTCCTCTATTTATCAGGCACGGTACGCCTGATCCAACGCATTTCAGATACTGAAGAACGACATTTTCGGAGAATACCAGCATGTCACATCTTCTTACCTTGCATGATCCGGCCGCTGCCAGGGAGAACTACCTCGCAGGCGTATGGCAGACGGATACCTTGTATTCTCTGGCGAGCCGCAATGCGACGGAGTGTGGCAACGCTTACGCGCTGCGTGACAGCACGCGCCGGTTGACCTGGCGCGTGCTGGTCGCCTGGGTGGATGCCGTGGCAGCTAATTTGTATGACAGTGGATTGCGACGCGGTGATCGAGTCTCGATCTGGCTACCAAACCGGGTGGAAACAGTAGTCGTGCTGCTGGCCTGTTCGCGCAACGGGTATATTTGCAATCCCTCATTACACCAGAACTACACCGTGGCAGAGATCGTCACGTTGCTGACAAGAATCGAAAGCCGGGCCCTTTTCGCGCAACCCGGATGGGGAGCAGACGCTGCAACCTCGGATATTTTCGCGCAGGCCATCGCGCTAAGCGGGATGAAACGGGTCTATGCATTACCGCCGCTACTTGCACCCGATACCGATATGCCACCTGGCGCGTACCACATGCCCTTAACTGGACAACCGTCTCGTATTCCGCTGCCGCTACCGAGTACCCACCCTGATCAGATTGTGTACCTCGCATTTACCAGTGGCACCACCGGAATGCCGAAGGCGGTCATGCACAGCGACAACACTCTGTTGGCTAACGGTCGTGCATTGGTGGCTGACTGGGGACCGACTCATAAGACCATTGTGCTGACCTTAAGTCCGATGAGTCACCACGTCGCCATCGTTGCACTGGAGCAAGCGCTGGTGACGGGATGTGAGCTGGTCATGTACGATCCCCTAGCCGGGATCGCGCCACTCGACTGGATCGAACTCACCCGGACTACCTATGTAATGGGAGTACCGACCCACGCGATCGATTTGTTGCAGGAAGTTGAGCGGCGCGGCGTTACCCGCATTGGCGACGTCGAGGTGTTTTACATGGCAGGATCAAACATCCCGAATAAAACCGCAAGCCGGCTACTATCGCTCGGCGCTAAGCCTCAAAACGTCTATGGCATGACTGAAAACGGCTCGCATCAGTACACCAAACCGACCGACTCTTTTGGCGTAATAACCGGTACTTGCGGCAAAGCGTGTTCCGGCTACGAAATTCGATTATGGCAACCTGACGATCCGGATTTAGAAGCAGTACCCGGTGATATCGGTGAAATTGGCGGCCGCGGAGGCGTTCTGATGTTAGGCTACTTCAGCAATCAGTCGGCAACCGAATCCTCCTTCAATAGCAGCGGCTGGTTCATGAGCGGAGACCTCGGACGCTTCGACAACGAGGGCAATCTGGAAATCATCGGGCGCAAAAAAGACATCATCATACGCGGCGGCTACAATATTTATCCATCCCACATTGAGGATTTTGCGCTTCGGCACGAGAGCGTGAAGAAGGCTGTCGCATTCGGCGTAGCAGATTCCCGACTAGGCGAAAAGGTCTGCCTCGCCATCATCGCTAATGAAAGAGCTCCTGCGGCCGAGGAGATACTGCTGCACCTCGCACAACAAGGTTTATCCAAGTATGAAATGCCGGAATACTTCATGGTGGTGGAAGAGTTTCCAATGACCCCAAGCGGGAAAATCCTCAAACGTGAATTGACGCAATGGGTGCAAAGCGGTCGTGTGCAACCACAAGCTGTGCGTTACCACGCTCCCTGACCAGGGACAGACTTGTGGTTCCTTAGCAGTCGCCGTGAATTGGTGGTTTGGGAAGCACAAGCTGGCAAGAATTGGGCACGAAAATTAAATTAGACGTGGTTTTATTGATTCTTGGGGATACTTTTGTGCATTACAGGCGTTGATCATAGCTTCGCTGCCCAGTAAAAATATCTGAAACAAAGTTGTACCCAGATTTTGCTGACAGAAGAATTTCAAGGCATCGATACACGGTCGCCATTTTGTACCCTAATTTTTATTCTAGAGCCCTAAAAGACGAAAAGGCCAATCGCAAGATTGGCCTAACCCTTTGATTCTATTGGTCGGGACGGAGTGATTCGAACACTCGACCCCTTGGACCCCATCCAAGTACGCTACCAGGCTGCGCTACGCCCCGACTAGCCTGTTATTATATCAGGGCAGGGGCAATTTAATCCACGTGGATTATTAAAGTCTCAACTAAATTGCGACGTAGCGTTGTCTTCAATCATCGAATGAAGTTGCCGTCGTCAAGTTAACCTAATTATCTTATGCCAATAAAAATCAGCCAGCATTTTGATGGTGGCGCCATCGTAGTTTTGCGGGCGGAACAGCCTCAACATATTGAGTTGAATATTCGCAGTGACTCGCATGCGGATTTTTGTCAGTGGTTTTATTTTCGATTGCAAGGGGCGCGTGGTGAGGCTTGTGATATTAGCCTGATGAATGCTGGACAGGCTACTTATACTAACGGCTGGAAGGATTATCAGGCGGTTGCCAGTTACGATCGTGAGGCCTGGTTTCGTGTGCCGACCACTTTTGATGGACAGGTTCTTAACATATCGCATACGCCTGAGCACGATAGCGTGTATTACGCTTATTTTGAGCCTTATACATGGGAACGTCATTTGGGATTGTTGGGGCGGGCAGGGCGCTCATCCTTGGTAACGGTTGAAGATTTAGGTTCTACGGTAGACGGTCGCGATTTGAATATGCTAGTGATCGGGAATCCATCTGCGGCGAAAAAAGTATGGGTGATTGCGCGTCAGCATCCAGGTGAAACGATGGCTGAATGGTTTGTTGAAGGGCTGGTTGATGCGTTGCTGGATGGCGCTAATCCCATCGCTACACGGGTTTTGCAGGAGGCGGTATTTTACATCGTCCCGAATATGAATCCGGATGGTTCGGTACGTGGTAATTTGCGGACTAATGCCGCTGGCGCTAACTTGAATCGTGAATGGATGACACCTTCTATTGAGAATAGTCCGGAAGTGTTTTTAGTCAAAAATAAGATTCACGAAATTGGTTGTGATTTGTTTTTAGATGTTCATGGTGATGAGGCATTGCCGTACATCTTTGTTGCGGGTTCTGAGATGCTGGAAGGATTTACGGCAGAACAGGCGAT
Organism: Glaciimonas sp. GNP009; assembly: GCF_054343755.1. Classification (NCBI taxonomy): domain Bacteria; kingdom Pseudomonadati; phylum Pseudomonadota; class Betaproteobacteria; order Burkholderiales; family Oxalobacteraceae; genus Glaciimonas; species Glaciimonas sp. GNP009. The sequence continues at coordinate 5,056,673 of NZ_JBTGUV010000004.1, read as the reverse complement.
GGAGCAAATTAAATTCATCGCGAACTTTGAAAGTGCTAGCCCGGATTTTCAGAGCAAATATGGCTATGGTGCGGGTAAGTACAATGCCGAGATGTTGGCGCTTGCTTCAAAATATGTTGGCCATACATTTAAATGTTTGTCGTTGACGCTGGAGTTGCCATTTAAGGATAATGCGAATTTGCCCGACGTTACAAATGGTTGGAACGGTGCGCGGAGTGCACGACTTGGCGCCGCAAGTTTACAACCGATTTTGAAGGCGTTTGCTTAAAAAAATTGTCGGCAGATGTAAAAAATGCCGCGTACGTTTTATCGTCGCGGCATTTTTTTTGCAATCGATCTTGTGTCGACTACACGCGTTTATCTTAGTGAAAATGTGTCGATCCGCTGGGCGGTGCGTCCTCTGGCATTTCAGGGTGTACTAATTCGCCTTCTGGGTCAGCATAAAATGGTGATCCGCAATCGTCACAGAATTCCATCGCAAATAACTCATCGTGGCGTTGTATGTCATTGATGCCGCACTCGCGCAATAACGACAAAATTTGCTCCAACGGCGTTTGGCTTTCTGCGTCGGATTCAGCCTGATCGGTTGGTTCTTCAATGGCCTCTTCCTGGCCGTACAGTGGCCAGACGACGCCGTAGATGATTTCGCTAGTTTGCCCGATAGAAAAACCGATCCTATATTCATCAACTCGGTTGCTTTCAGGTTCTTCGCTAAATCGTCCGATTGTCACATGCAGATCCTTGCTTTCGATTTCTAGCGTAGTGGCAAGGTAATAACTTGCAGCCCGTAAAGAGACCGGACGGATCTGTTTATCGCCTTCACGGCAAGCGACAAAATACGCTTCGGGCAACAATAAATCGATACCGCATCCAGGTAAAAGGCGACTGATATTCGGCGTTACCTGCGCCTGCCAATGTTCGAGTGCGACGGCCTTTTTCATCGCGGTGCTGGCTGTGCCGATGGTGGTAACGCTGGCAGCGCCCGGTTGCCAGCAAAAGAACGCATGCCCGGTCGGGACTACCAGCGTGGCTAGTAAATAGCGGGTGTCGGCTAAAAATGGCGCAGTTTCAGGTGCATTAGGTGGATTGGTAACGATTGTTCCTGTGAGCGCCGCCTGCGTCATACGCTGCATCAATGTGTAGGTGTCAGCGTGGGAGCGCGGCAACTGATCTATGGCGTACAAGGTAGGCATGAGTGCGACGAGGACGCCAGGGGCCAGTATGTGCGCGTGCAAATGGCTAGTCAGTGTGGTGACCATGTCGGGTGGCACGTTTCCGGATGCAATGGAAAATCGGGTCCATGCCAATATTGGCATTGCGACTAAAAGGGTATCGTATTGAATCCCATTTTGCTCAATCACGGACGATTCGCTACAGGCTTCCACTGCATCCATCAAAGCATCATAAGCGTCGGCCTGGTCCGGGAATAATTGTTCTAGTGCGCTGTCGATTGGTTCTTGATGATGGCCCTTCAAGAGTTTATTCAGATGAGTATCGATATCGTGTTCCCAAGCACGTTGTTCCATACGACTAGAGGCAAGTACAAGGGCTTGTGCGAGTTCAGTCAGTCGGTGGCTGTCAGCGGAGAACTTACGAGGTGATTTAGACGGACGGCGCATAGAGGTGTTTGATACTTAGCGTGTTGAATGAGGCAGCAGACTGCCGAATTGAATACTTCTATTGTAGTGGAGTATGCATGCAGGGACGAAAAAAAACGCCGGACCAAGTAAATAGTCCGGCGTTTTTTGCTGTCAGTACGCTTTAAATCCAGCCTACTATACCGAAGCAGGGTTCTTTAGAGTCACAAGTAACCCGGCTAATTTCAGATAATCTAATTTAGATTATTTTAGGCAGCCAATAACTGACGCAACACGAATGGCAGAATACCGCCATGCTTGTAGTAGTCAACTTCGATTGGTGTATCGATGCGTAACAGAACCGTGACTTCCTGGATGTCGCCATTTGCACGATGTATCACAAGTGTTGCATCTTGTTGTGGCTTGATTTCTCCATCGATACCCTTAAGGTCGAAAGTCTCATCGCCTGTAATGCCAAGTGTATCAACGCTGTCGGTACCTAGGAACTGCAATGGCAACACGCCCATGCCGACCAGATTCGAACGGTGAATACGCTCAAACGAACGCGCGAAAACTGCTTTTACGCCTAGTAGTTGTGTACCTTTAGCTGCCCAGTCACGCGACGAACCTGTACCGTATTCTTCGCCAGCGAAGACCATGGTCGGAACGCCATCATGGACGTATTGCATCGCAGCATCGTAAATTGACATCTCTACAGCGGCTGGTTGATGCAGTGTAATACCGCCTTCAACACGTGAACCGTCTGGCGTTGCCGGAATCATCAAATTTTTGATACGCACGTTGGCAAAAGTGCCGCGCATCATGATTTCATGGTTTCCACGACGTGAACCGTAGGAGTTGAAGTCGGCTTTCAAGACACCGTTTTCAGCTAACCATTTACCAGCTGGGCTGGATTCTTTGATCGCACCGGCTGGTGAGATGTGGTCGGTTGTGATGGAGTCGCCGAATACGCCCAATGCCCGCGCGCCAGTGATGCCAGTAGCAGCTGGCTTTGGTTCCATAGTGAAATCTTGGAAGAATGGAGGCTCGGCAATGTACGTCGAAGTTGGCCAGTTATAGACTTCCCCTTGGGCTACGCCCTTGATGCCTTCCCACAACTTGCCAGGTGCGCCTTTGACGTCTGCGTAGTTTGCCTTGAAAGTCTTGGCATTCATCGCAAATTTCATGAGCTTGGCAACTTCTTGCGAAGTCGGCCAGATATCGCCAAGATAGATGTCTTTGGCTTTACCATCTTTGCCTTTGCCACGGCCAACTGGCTCAGTCATCAGATCGCGTGTCATGTTACCGGCAATGGCGTATGCCACGACCAACGGTGGCGATGCCAGAAAGTTGGAGCGAATGTTCGGGTGAATCCGTGCTTCGAAGTTACGGTTGCCGGACAAAATTGCTGACGCAACGACGTCGTTTTTGACAATCGCTTCGTTCATCGCCGGCGTCAAATCACCTGCGTTACCTATACAAGTGGTGCAACCGTATGCGGTGACACCAAAGCCCAGCTTTTCCAGGTACGGAAGCAGACCGGCAGCGGTCAGGTATTCAGTCACAACACGTGAACCAGGTGCTAGCGAGGTCTTGATGTGTGGTGAGACTTTGAGACCCGCTTCAACTGCTTTTTTAGCCAGCAGACCAGCCGCCAGCATGACGCTTGGGTTAGATGTGTTAGTACATGAAGTAATCGCGGCGATCAATACATCGCCGTTCATCAGGCCGACGCCGTCGGTGTTGACGTATTTAGCGTCAAGATCTTCTGCTTTTTTGTTGAATCCACTTTCTGCAGCAGACTTACTGAATAGTTCAGCGAAGTTATTTTTTACATTGCCAATTTCGATACGATCTTGTGGACGTTTCGGACCCGCCAATGATGGTGCAACTGTTCTCAAATCAAGTTCGATGACAGTGGTGTAATCGATGTCGCCTTCTTTTGGAATGCCGAACAATTTTTGCGCGCGGAAATAGCCTTCGAAAGCTGAGATTTCTGCCTTGCTGCGGCCAGTGCCCTTGAAGTAGTCAAGCGTTGCTTCGTCGACTGGGAAGAAACCCATCGTTGCGCCATATTCTGGTGCCATGTTGGCGATAGTTGCGCGATCAGTCAGGCTGAGGGACGCTGTGCCTTCGCCGAAGAACTCAACAAATTTGCCAACAACTTTTGCTTTACGCAGTAGTTCTGTGATGGTCAGGACCAAGTCAGTCGCAGTACAACCTTCGCGCAATTGGCCGACCAGATTGACGCCGACGACATCTGGTGTCAGGAAATATACTGGCTGACCGAGCATACCGGCTTCTGCTTCAATACCGCCAACGCCCCAGCCGACTACGCCGATACCGTTAATCATGGTGGTGTGGGAATCAGTACCGACTAATGTATCTGGATAAAATACGTCACCCTTTTTATGCACACCGCGTGCTAGATATTCCAGGTTAACCTGGTGGACGATACCAAAACCTGGAGGAACGACGCCGAACGTATCAAAGGCTTGCATGCCCCATTTCATGAACTGGTAGCGCTCATTATTGCGCTGGAATTCCAGTTTCATATTGAGGTCTAGTGCTTTCTTTTCGCGGAAATGATCGATCTGTACGGAATGGTCAACGACCAGATCAACCGGCACCAACGGCTCAATATTCTTCGGGTCTTTACCGAGTTGTGCGGCAACGTTACGCATAGCAGCCAAGTCAGCCAGCAGCGGGACGCCGGTGAAATCTTGCAGTACAACACGAGAGACGACGAACGGAATTTCTTCTGTACGCGCGCCAGTTGCGTTCCACGCAGCTAATTGGCGGACATGTTCTTCCGTTACTTTCTTGCCGTCGCAATTACGCAGCACTGATTCCAGCACGATACGGATGGAGACCGGAAGGCGTGAAATGTTGATGCCAAGTTTCTTTTCAAGTGCAGGCAAGGAATAAAATTTGCCTTTCTTGGTATCGGAAATTTTAAATTCCTTGAGGGTGTTCAACGTGTTGCGTGACATGGTTTCTCCTTGATTTACAATCTGAGTAAAACGGTACTTGGTACTTAGCTTAAGTTGCTTTTTGGGACGGTTTGAATAGGTAATCGACATCGATTTTTAACGCAAAATTTATTGCACTGCGCGTCAAAAACGTCAACTTCTTACACACATATTTTTTCACTTTCAAAAATACCAAAAAGATACTTTGAACGCTGCTGTACCACTTACAAAATAATAGGACAATGTAATAGGACAAGAGCGCGACACAACCATGGCTGCTCTTCGTGAGTTAGCCATGATGATCGTCGTAGCCCGGTATGCGGGTGTATTACTGCATTTTAATTCTATTAACCGTGCACTGGCTCAGCTATGAGGTTAGCCGCCGGTGCTGCCGCAGGAGCCACATTTTGCTCCGGCGATTTACATTCGTTGGCCAATTGCTGTCCTTTTTTAGAATCGAGCAGCATGCCTTTTGCCGGAATGCCGATCCATACCAAGCCATATTTGTGATTTTCAAATCGGTCTGCACCAGTCGTCGTCGCTACATTGGTTAGACGATGCAGGGTTTTTCCCCAACGTAATGCAATGTGTTTGGGGTCTGCGGCGTTGCGATAAATGGTTAATTTATTTCCCAGTTCGCAGTTGTATTCGACCGCCACGGCGACTTTGATATCGGGAGTGCCTTCATCTTCACCGTCGTCCACTTCTGCTGCAGGGATGGCTTTCTTGCCGGTATTTTTCTTGGCAACTTTTTTCTTCACTACTTTTTTCGTTGCTGCTGGTTGACCTGTAGTGGTTTGTGCGATGGATGTTAATGGTGCCGTTATCATCAAGCTAGCGCACAGCAAGCTAAGAATAGAGAGAGTTTTTTTCATATTGTCTGAACTGTTGGTTGGGCAGTTATTAATTACATCAATGGGCGCGCTACAATATTAGTAAGCTAAAAAAAGTGCAATGTTTAATTCGTAAATAAACTATTAGCAAGCGGCGGCAGTACTACGCCATTGTTTTTCGCTCGCTGTAAAACGGTCCAATAATACCGATAGCTGGCACGATCATGCAATGTGCAGAGATGCTGGATTGGACCCCAATCCGCCTTTTGGGCGGCAAGTAAAATGTGAGTCGCGTCGCTCACTTCTGACTCGGTTGGAGAAAATGCGCCCAAAATGAAGCGTATTTGCTGCGGATGGATACTCCACATCCGCGTGTAACCGAATGCCATTCTGGCGCGATGGGCATCGTCTGCGACGACTGCGCTGTCGTGTATCTCTGTCGTGACGTTATGCGAAGGGGTTTTGCCGTGTGCATGACAGGCGGCAGATATCTCAAGCTTGGCGCGCGTCACCAAAGCGTGGGTGAACTGACCCGGTGAACGCATAGCAGCGCCGGGAATTGCGCCGTAATGGGATGAAACAAAATCCATAATTCCAAACGACAGCGACTCAACCTGGGGAAGGGCAGCGATCGCTGCGACATCGGCAAGCGCGCCGTGAGTTTCAATCAGAACATGGACTGGTAAAGTCTCGCGGCCAGCGCGTTGACTATGGTGATTGATCAGATCGATAGCGGTGCTGACATCGGCAAGGCTTTCCACCTTGGGGACCATCAGGTAGGCAAGAGTCGCCGCTTTCCGGCAAATAATCTCTACATCTTGCTCGAAAAAACTACTGCTGATGTCATGGACGCGCGCACCGATACGGTTAAACCGATTGTCGGCACTCGCAATAACCTCTGATACCAATCGTGCATGAGCAGCCTCATTACCGGCAGCCGCACCATCTTCGCAATCGAACGTAATATCAAATACCGGGCCTAGGTCGTGTTGAAGCGAGACCGATTTGCGCATGAGCTTTTCTGAACCGGCGTAATGGTCACACGCCGGCAATAAGACCGGTGGATGTTTGCCTAGGAATAAAACCTCGGTAGGATTCATACGACTTAGCTTGACTTAAATGAACTCAATTAGGGGTATTGCCAGCGAGTTGCAATAACGATGCGATAATTTTTAACAGCGATCAAATTGCTATTTATTTAAAACATCATACGGCTACTAACAACTAAATATAACTAACTATTTATGATAATTACTACAGATGGTTCTTATTTCTCAAGTTAATTCTTGGTTCTTGGTTCTTGGTTCTTTTATTCTTATTACAGTAAACAATTTCTGTGTATCAAACTATGTGTATCAATGCGCTTGAAACAACTGACGAAGGCAAATCTGAAAAATGTTGCCCGCATCAGTTTTGCAGCATGCGACCGGTTAAAGATCGCACGTTTTAATGCACCAGATTAGCCAACCAAATGTTTAACGCCTTCACGCTCTTCCAACAGTTCGTTCAACGTGACGTTGATACGCTCTTGAGAGAATGCGTCGATTTCCAAGCCTTGAACGATGGTGTATTCGCCGTTTTCGGTCGTCACTGGGAAGCCGAAAATAGTGCCTTCCGGAATGCCATATGAACCGTCCGATGGGACACCCATGGTAGTCCATTTGCCGTTGGTGCCAAGGACCCAGTCACGCACATGATCAATTGCTGCGTTGGCTGCCGATGCTGCCGACGATAAACCACGCGCTTCAATAATGGCGGCGCCGCGCTTACCAACTGTTGGCAAGAAAACGTCTTTATTCCACTCATGATCATTGATCAAATCTTTTACCGACTGGCCGTCAACTGTCGCGTAGCGATAGTCAGCGTACATCGTTGGTGAGTGATTACCCCAAACGAACATTTTTTCAATAGAGGCGACTGGCTTGCCGGACTTAGCCGCGACTTGCGACAATGCACGGTTATGATCTAGACGCAGCATTGCAGTGAAGTTTTTCGCTGGCAGGTTAGGTGCCGATTTCATCGCGATGTAAGCGTTAGTGTTAGCTGGATTGCCAACGACCAATACTTTCACATTGCGTGAGGCGACTGCATCCAGAGCTTTACCTTGAACGGTAAAAATTTGCGCATTGGCTTCGAGCAGATCCTTACGCTCCATGCCAGGGCCGCGAGGACGTGCGCCGACTAGTAGGGCGACGTCGATATCCTTAAACGCGGTTAGCGGATCACTATGTGCAGTAACGCCAGCCAGTAACGGGAATGCGCAATCGTCGATTTCCATAATGACGCCCTTTAGTGCTTTTTGGGCTTTTTCGTCAGGAATTTCTAGCAATTGCAAAATGACCGGTTGGTCTTTGCCGAGCAAGTCGCCGTTGGCGATGCGAAATAAAAGGGAATAACCGATTTGACCAGCTGCGCCGGTTACGGCAACACGCATTGGGGTTTTAGCCATGTTGAATCTCCAGAGTGGTGATGAAAAGCGTAATCTGTATACCTGATCTACTATGATACCGTCGAAAACAGCGTGCGTCAGTTTGTTTTAGCGAACAGCTTATAGCCAATATCAATGCTGACGGACGACGAAAGCAGTGATAAGCAAAAAAATCAGAAGCAGCAACGTTTATCAGATATTTTATTGGTCAGATGTTTCCTGTGACCAAAAGCAGCCAATAAACAAATAACCTCAATCTAATAACGGTTTCCCGCGAGTGTAGGCGCGTGAAGTTGGTCTGTCAATGACTATCTTATATCTTATATAAGACATCTTACCAAGAGATTTTGTGCTGGACTATATGGGTGTTTATGTGTTGAAATCGTAAGTTATGAGTTCCATCCCATCCAATATGATTAGCACTGATCCAGTCAACGTCGGCAGTGCTGTCGTCCCTGCAGCATCCCCAACCTTTAGTCCGCTCTATCAGCAAATTAAAGCACTTATTATGCTGCGCTTACAGTCGGGAGAGTGGAAGCCGGGCGAACTTATTCCCAGCGAGGTAGAGCTAGGGAACAGATTCAAGGTAAGTCAAGGAACTGTCCGTAAAGCGATCGACGAATTAGCCGCAGAAAACTTAGTGGTGAGACGTCAGGGAAAAGGTACTTTTGTTGCGACGCACCACGAAGACAAGGCGCAATTTAGATTTTTGCGTTTAATGCCTGACGATGGACAGCCTAAGCCGGCCGATAAAAGAGTTATTGAGCTTAAGCGTTTACGCGCTCCGGCGGAAATTGCACGCCTCCTAAACATGAAATCCGGAGATTCGGTAGTATTCGTCAAGCGCGTTATGTCATTTGAGGGTGCGCCGACAATACTTGAGGAGTTATGGTTGCCTGGCGCGATATTCAAGAGCTTAACCCTGGAGCGGCTAGTTGAATATCGTGGGCCCATGTATGGCTTGTTTGAGACTGAATTTGCTACACGAATGATTCGCGCCACTGAGCAAATACGTGCTGCGAGCGCGGATACGGAAGTGGCACAATTACTGTCTGTGCCGCCGATGTCACCGTTATTAAGTGTCGAGCGCGTGTCGTTCACGTATGGCGACAAACCGGTGGAAGTTAGGCGTGGGCTGTATGTGACTGATCGCCATCACTATCAGAATGAATTGAGTTAAGTGTGTTTTAGGGAAGTCGGCGCAGTGTAATACCGACTAAATCGGTGTGGAAAAAGCGAGCAATACAATAAATAGGGGCGCAATTTCACCGAATAGCAGGTTGTCGTAAGATGCTAGATTGGAATGATATTTAAAGGCTTTATGACTAAATTAACTCTGCCAATTAGATGATAATTGGATTTTTCTGAGGTAATTTTGCTGAATACTTAAGAACTAATGGTGTGCTGCACCAAAATAAGCGAAAATCACGCAATTGTTTTAAAACTGAGGAGAACCCCCGTTATGTCTGATGCCGAAGCCGAAAAAAATCAGCGGCCACAATTTCGTAACATTCACATAAGTCAAATTATTGGATATCGCTTGCCTTTGGCAGGTTTTATTTCGATTTTGCACCGTATTAGCGGCTTGTTGATGTTTTTGTTATTGCCTTTCATTCTGTTCCTGCTTGACACAAGTCTGGTGTCTGAAGGTTCATTTGAATACTTCAAGGGCATTACATCCAACTGGTTCGTCAAATTGATTATCCTGGCGCTGTCATGGGCATATCTGCATCACTTCTGCGCTGGTATTCGTCATCTGGTTATGGATAACCATGTCGGCCTCGACAAGGATAGCGCCCGCAAATCCGCAGTCGGCGTATTTGCAATTAGCTTGCCGCTGGCGCTAGTGGTCGCGTTAAAACTGTTCGGAGCATTCTAAAAATGGCGAATAATAATATTGGGTCTAAGCGCTTAGTCGTTGGTGCACATTACGGTTTGCGTGACTGGCTTGCGCAACGCGCTACCGCAGTTGTAATGGCGATTTATACCGTTATTCTGTTGATCTCCTTTTTGACCGCAAGCGATTTTAGTTATCAAGGTTGGGCGGGATTGTTCTCGCACCAGTGGTTTAAGCTGGCGACTTTCGTCGCGCTGGCAGCACTGTTTTTTCACGCATGGATTGGCGTGCGTGATATCTGGATGGATTACGTTAAGCCGGTTGCTCTGCGACTGGTATTGCAAGTTGCCACAATTTTGTGGCTAGTCGGTTGTGCCGGATGGGCGGCGCAGATTTTGTGGAGAGTGTAATCGTGGCAGCTATTAAACCCACAATTCCTACACGCCGCTTTGATGCGGTAATCGTTGGTGCCGGTGGTTCCGGTATGCGTGCTTCGCTACAGTTGGCGGAAGCTGGTTTAAATGTCGCCGTTTTGTCTAAAGTTTTCCCTACGCGCTCGCATACAGTTGCAGCGCAGGGCGGTATCGGTGCCTCTCTGGGGAACATGTCAGAGGACAATTGGTACTGGCACATGTTTGACACAGTCAAGGGTTCTGATTACTTAGGTGATCAGGACGCTATTGAGTTTATGTGTCGCGAAGCGGCGAAAGCCGTGTACGAACTAGAGCATTTGGGTATGCCATTCGACCGTAACGCTGACGGTACGATTTATCAGCGTCCGTTCGGTGGTCATTCGGCTCACTTCGGTGAAAAACCGGTCGCCCGTGCCTGTGCTGCAGCTGACCGTACCGGTCATGCATTGTTGCATACGTTATATCAGCGTAATGTTCGCGCCAAGACCCACTTCTTCGTTGAGTGGATGGCGATTGATTTGGTGAAAGACGCTGACGGCGACGTACTCGGAGTACTTGCTCTTGAGATGGAGACTGGCGAGATCATGATGTTGGAAGCCAAGACAACTGTCATGGCAACTGGTGGTGCTGGCCGTATCTGGGCGGCGTCAACTAATGCATTTATCAATACCGGTGATGGTATGGGTATGGTGGCGCGTGCTGGCATTCCGTTGGAAGATATGGAGTTTTGGCAGTTTCACCCAACCGGTGTTGCCGGTGCTGGTGTGTTGATTACTGAAGGCGTTCGGGGTGAAGGTGGTATTCTCATCAATTCCGAAGGTGAGCGTTTCATGGAGCGTTATGCTCCAACATTGAAGGATCTGGCACCACGTGACTTCGTGTCGCGGTCAATGGACCAGGAAATTAAAGAAGGTCGCGGTTGCGGTCCTAATAAAGATCACCTGATGCTGGATCTTCGCCACATTGGCGCTGAGACCATCAAAAAGCGCCTTCCATCCATCCTTGAAATCGGTCACAAGTTTGCCAACGTCGATGCGCTTAAAGAGCCTATCCCGGTCGTACCAACGATCCATTATCAAATGGGTGGTATTCCGACTAACGTTTATGGTCAGGTAGTAGTGCCGAAAGATGGCATTCCTAACGCGATTGTAAATGGCTTGTATGCGATTGGCGAATGTGCCTGCGTATCGGTGCACGGTGCTAATCGACTGGGTACTAACTCACTGCTGGATCTGGTTGTATTTGGTCGCGCAGCCGGTAACCATATTGTTGACAGCAAGCTAAAAGAGCGCAGCAATAAACCTCTTCCTGCTGATGCAACCGACGCTTCTATGGCGCGTGTCGCAAAACTGGAAACAAGCACAGGTACTGAGCGCGTACAAGATGTTGCCAATGATATCCGTAAGACGATGCAGCACTATTGTGGCGTGTTTCGGACGGATGAATTGCTCCAGCAAGGTTACAAAGAAATTATGATCCTTGATGAGCGTCGCAAGAATGTCTCGTTCAAAGATAAGTCGATGGTTTTCAACACTGCGCGGGTTGAAGCACTTGAACTCGATAACATGATCGAAGTAGCCAAGGCAACTATTACGGCCGCCGCTGCCCGTAAGGAGTCACGCGGCGCTCACGCGCATCGAGATTACGAAAAGCGCGACGATGAGAACTGGATGAAGCACTCGTTGTGGTACTCCGAAGGTAATCGTCTCGATTACAAACCGGTGATTACCAAGCCCCTGACGGTTGATACGTTCAAGCCAAAACCACGTACTTTCTAATAAGGTCTAGCCATGTCACGTACAGTTAAATTTAAAATCTATCGCTACGATCCGGACAAGGATACAAAGCCTTACATGCAAGACCTGACGGTTGAACTATTGCCGACGGATAAGATGTTACTTGATGCATTGCAACGTATCAAGGCAGATGTTGATGATTCGTTGTCACTCCGTCGCTCATGTCGTGAAGGCGTTTGTGGTTCTGATGCCATGAATATCAACGGCAAAAATGGTTTGGCGTGTACAACTAATTTGAATGAATTGTCTGAGCCGATCATCCTAAGGCCGTTACCAGGCTTGCCGGTGATTCGCGATCTGATCGTTGATATGACGCAGTTCTTCAAACAATACGATTCAGTTAAGCCATACCTGATCAACAACAGTATTCCGCCGGAAAAAGAACGTTTGCAGACCCCAGAGCAGCGTGAAGAGCTAGATGGCTTGTACGAGTGTATTCTTTGTGCTTGCTGTTCTACGTCTTGTCCGTCATTTTGGTGGAATCCAGACAAGTTTGTCGGTCCGGCTGGTTTGTTACAAGCTTACCGTTTTATCGCTGATAGTCGCGATGAGGCTACTGGTGAGCGCTTGGATAACCTGGAAGATCCGTATCGTTTATTCCGGTGTCGTTCAATCATGAATTGCGTTGATGTTTGCCCTAAGGGATTGAACCCTAATGCAGCAATCGGCAAGATTAAAGAACTGATGGTTCGTCGCGCGGTATAAATAGTATAAGCACTATCAGTCGATGATTCGTCTATGACGGATCATCGTAACTGGAAGGTGAGTCGACAATTAAGAAACAACATTGTTTTGAATTGCAGTCTAAGCAAAGCCGATCAGACACAAAGTGAGGATGCTGCAGGTTATTCACGCAAAGTTTTTTTGTATTTTTTACGAGAAGACCATTTGGGCTGCTCAGTCACAGAACACACTATGTGTGCCTGACACAAGGTTTCAAAAACAACTTCATATTGTCACTTGTCTGGTTCGCAGTAACTGCTGCGGGATAAAGTTTACATCGACAGTGGTTTAACATTGCCATTGCACTAATTGGAATCAAGTAAATCATGACCATCACCCACCAGGACGACCCAGCAAAGCGCGCAAGATTGCGCTGGCGCGCGCGGCGCGGTCTTTTGGAAAATGATTTAATTCTCACCAGATTTTTGGATGCAAATGAGTCAACCATGACGGACGTTGATGTCGATGCCTTCACGCGATTGATGGACTTATCCGACGGTGATCTGATGAATTTGCTGATGGGACGCAACGAGGCCGAGGGCGAAGTGGATTTGCCTCAGGTTCATGCTTTGGTAGCGCGATTACGCGTAATCTGAGCAAAGATAAACCCGCCATTGACCATATTGTCAGTGTGATGCATAAGCCAGCATGCGGCGAAGCAGTGCGTATAAACGTATTTTATTTTTGATTCAAGCATTACCTGCTAAAGAGGGAAGAGCCATGACCAACGCTGAAACGAAAGCCACACTATCATTTTCTGATGGTAGCCCATCGATCGATTTTCCAATCTACAAAGGGACCGTGGGTCCTGAAGTTATCGATATCCGTAAGTTATATGGTGCGACCGGCAAGTTTACTTATGACCCGGGTTTTATGTCGACCGCTGCATGTAATTCATCGATTACCTATATCGATGGCGACAAGGGCGAACTACTTTATCGCGGTTACCCGATTGAGCAATTAGCTGTAAATTGCGATTTTCTGGAAACGTGTTATTTGCTTCTGAATGGTGAATTGCCAACAGCAGAAGAAAAAGAAACCTTTGACGCAACCGTGACGACACACACCATGGTCCACGAACAAATGCAATTTTTCTTCCGTGGTTTCCGTCGCGATGCGCATCCTATGGCTGTATTGGTTGGCACAGTGGGCGCGTTGTCTTCGTTTTATCATGATTCGCTAGACATTACTGACCCGCGTCACCGTGAAGTTTCGGCTATTCGTTTGATCGCCAAGTTGCCAACGCTAGTCGCAATGGCCTACAAATATAACGTCGGACAACCGTTTGTATATCCACGTAACGATTTGTCGTACAGCGCAAACTTCATGCACATGATGTTCTCAACGCCATGCGCAGAGTACAAAGTCAGCGACGTTCTGGTTCGTGCCCTCGATCGTATTTTGATCTTGCACGCTGATCACGAGCAAAATGCTTCGACATCAACAGTGCGTCTGGCTGGTTCAAGCGGCGCAAATCCGTTTGCCTGTATCGCTGCTGGTATTGCTTGTTTGTGGGGCCCAGCACACGGCGGCGCGAACGAAGCTGCACTCAATATGCTGAAAGAAATCGGTACCGTCGATAATATTCCTGAATTCGTAAGACAAGTTAAGGACAAAAACTCGACTGTTAAGCTGATGGGCTTTGGTCATCGTGTCTACAAAAACTACGATCCACGTGCCAAGTTGATGCGTGAAACTTGCTACGAAGTGTTGGCAGAGTTGGGATTGGAAAACGATCCTTTATTCAAGCTAGCCATGGCGCTAGAAAAAGTCGCGCTAGAAGACGAATATTTTGTCTCTCGCAAACTTTATCCGAATGTTGACTTCTATTCAGGTATCGTTCAATCAGCATTGGGCATTCCAGTTTCTCTATTTACCGGAATCTTCGCAATGGCGCGTACTGTAGGTTGGATCGCGCAATGGAACGAAATGATCTCGGACCCTGAGCAAAAAATTGGTCGTCCGCGCCAATTATTTATCGGTTCTCCGACTCGCGATGTCGTGTCAATCGAAAGTCGTACTGCAAGTAAGTAATGTAAATATCAAAAAAGCGAATCGAATGATTCGCTTTTTTTGTATTGTTGAATAGGAGTTATGCTATTCTACTGCATCAATAGTTTTGATCGCGTTTGCAACGGATAGCTTCAGGTTTTGTATTGCGTCCTTAATTGAAGTGGCAAAGATGACAAAATTGCAAAGTGTGAGCACACGTTTAGAACTAATTGCGTTAGTTGAAAAGAATACAGTAATAAGAAGTTGTAATTTGATCCCTTCCCCACAACTTGATGTGCAATCCGCTAACCGGTCAGGCCGTGTCGCGGAAGGTTTTGTTAACCCGCTAATCTCGCGAAACGCGAAGAAAGGTGAGCAATATGATGCAGCAATATGGCTCCAATTCGTATCTCTTCGGAGGTAACGCACCGTACATTGAAGAACTGTACGAGTCGTACCTTGATAATCCCGGATCTGTTTCAGATAACTGGCGTGCGTACTTTGACGCCATGCAACATGTGCCTGCCGTCGATGGCACAGATAAGCCCGATGTAGCGCATGCAACGGTCGTAGCATCATTTGCCGAACGCGCAAAGCAAGGTCCAATTCGGACAATTTCCGCTTCAGCTGATGCTGAAATGGGACGTAAACGCGTAGCCGCAACTCAGCTAATCGCTGCATATCGTTACCTCGGTTCGCGCTGGGCCAATCTAGATCCGCTGCAGCGCCAAGAACGTTTGGCTATTCCTGAGCTGGATCCGACGTTCTATGGATTTACTGATGCGGACATGGACATTGTGTTCAACATCAGCAATACCTATTTCGGCACAGAGACCTCTACGCTTCGCGATCTGTTGAATTCATTGCGCGATACTTATTGCCGTTCGATTGGCGCTGAGTATATGTACGTTAGTGACCCAACTGAAAAGCGCTGGATACAAGAACGTCTCGAGTCGACTCGCTCTGCACCGACGCTGACGATTGAAAAGAAAAAACACATTCTTGAACGTTTGACAGCTGCTGAAGGTTTGGAGCGCTATCTACACACACGTTATGTCGGACAAAAGCGTTTCTCACTAGAGGGCGGCGAAAGTTTTATCGTTTCACTCGATGAAACGATTCAACGCGGCGGCGAAAAAGGTATCCAGGAAATCGTTATCGGTATGGCCCATCGTGGCCGCCTTAACGTTCTGGTCAATACTTTGGGCAAAATGCCGCAAGAATTGTTTGCCGAGTTTGAAGGTAAGCACGGCGATGATTTGCCTGCCGGTGACGTAAAGTACCATCAAGGTTTTTCATCGGACATCACTAGCCCAGGCGGCCCTGTCCATCTGTCGCTGGCGTTTAATCCATCGCATCTTGAGATCGTCAACCCAGTGGTCGAGGGATCGGTCAAGGCACGTATGGAACGTCGTGGCGACAAAGACGGCGCGCAAGTTTTGCCAATCCTGGTGCATGGCGATGCCGCATTTGCAGGGCAAGGCGTTGTAATGGAAACGTTAAACCTGGCGCAAACTCGCGGTTACGGCACCGGTGGTACTGTTCACATCGTCATTAACAATCAGATTGGCTTTACTACTTCCGATCCACGCGACTCACGTTCGACGCTGTATTGCTCAGACGTGGTCAAGATGATTGAAGCACCTGTTCTTCACGTCAATGCGGATGATCCAGAAGCAGTTGTTTTCGCAACTCAGATCGCCCTTGACTATCGCGTTGAGTTTAAAAAAGACATTGTTGTGGACATCATCTGCTTCCGCAAACTTGGCCATAACGAACAAGATACACCAGCATTGACACAACCGCTGATGTACAAAAAGATTGCACAGCATCCGGGTACGCGTAAAGTGTATGCCGACAAATTGACCGCACAAGGCACAATTGAAGCCGGTGAGGGCGATGCTATGGTCAAGGCCTATCGCGATGCGATGGATGCAGGTAAGCACACAATCGACCCTGTCATTACCAATTTTAAGAGCAAGTATGCCGTTGATTGGTTGCCGTTCTTAAATCGCAAATGGACCGACGCTGCCGATACTGCTGTGCCAATGACTGAACTGAAACGTTTAGCTGCGCGCATTACAAAGGTGCCGGATGATTTTAAAGTCCACGCGCTGGTCGAAAAAGTGCTCAATGATCGTGCGACTATGGGCCGCGGCGAACTCAACCTTGACTGGGGTATGGGCGAGCATCTGGCCTATGCGTCTCTGGTGTCTTCCGGTTATACGATTCGCTTAACCGGGCAAGATGCCGGTCGCGGTACTTTCGTACATCGTCACGCAGTATTGCATGATCAAAATCGTGAGCGTTGGGATGCCGGTAGTTATATTCCGCTGCAAAATGTCTCTGATCAGCAAGCGCCTTTCAATGTTATTGACTCTGTATTATCTGAAGAAGCGGTTCTGGGATTTGAGTACGGTTATTCGACAGCAGAACCGAATACTTTAACGATTTGGGAAGCGCAATTCGGCGATTTTGCCAACGGTGCACAAGTTGTTATTGACCAAT
The DNA here is from genome assembly GCF_054343755.1 of Glaciimonas sp. GNP009. NCBI lineage: Bacteria > Pseudomonadati > Pseudomonadota > Betaproteobacteria > Burkholderiales > Oxalobacteraceae > Glaciimonas > Glaciimonas sp. GNP009. Next base: position 5,039,594 of record NZ_JBTGUV010000004.1, on the reverse strand, counting down.
TCATCAGCTCCGGCGAAGTGAAATGGGGGCGTGCGTCAGGGTTAGTAATGATGCTGCCACATGGCTATGAAGGCCAGGGACCGGAACACTCGTCGGCACGTCTCGAGCGCTTCTTGCAATTATGTGCAGATAACAACATGCAGGTTGTTCAGCCGACTACTTCAGCGCAGATTTTCCATTTGCTGCGCCGTCAGATGATTCGTCTGTTCCGCAAGCCGCTCATTATCATGACGCCGAAATCATTGCTGCGTAATAAGGATGCCGGTTCGCCTTTGTCTGATTTGGCAAAGGGTTCATTCCAGACCGTCATCGGTGAAGTTGATGACAAGATCGATGCTAAAAAGGTGAAGCGTATCATCGCTTGTTCTGGCAAGATTTATTACGATCTGGTAAATGCGCGTAAAGAACGCGGTCAAGCCGACGTCGCTATTATTCGTCTGGAACAACTGTATCCGTTCCCGCACAAGGCATTTGCAGCTGAATTGAAGCAATTTCCAAACTTTAATGAATTGGTTTGGGCGCAAGACGAGCCGCAAAACCAAGGTGCGTGGTTGCAGATTCAACATAATATTTTTGAAAATCTGGGTGATGGTCAAAAGCTTGCTTATGCAGGTCGTCCAGCCAGTGCATCGCCTGCCGTGGGTTACTACGACAAGCATTACGCGCAACTAAAAACATTGCTTGATACTGCATTTTCAAAGCTTAAGGGCTTTGTTCTTACCAAATAACTGAAGCAAAGGCACGCCACAAACAAGGCGTGCCGGATGCAAAACCCATACGGAGAATTCCATGGCACTTATAGAAGTTAAAGTCCCCCAACTTTCAGAATCTGTCGCTGAAGCAACCCTGTTGCAATGGCATAAAAAAGTAGGCGATCCAGTCGCACGCGATGAGAACCTAATCGATATTGAAACAGATAAAGTGGTGCTGGAATTGCCAGCGCCAAATGATGGTGTAGTCGTACAAATTGTGGAGCCGGATGGCGCTACTGTTGTTGCAGGTCAGATCATCGCGATTATCGATACTGATGCAGCAGCTAAAGTAAGCCCGATGGAAGTAACGCCGATACCGGTGCCGCAACCTGGCCATGCAACGACACCTGTTGCCGCCCCAGAACTTGCAAGCACCTCCGCAGCGGGTATTGCTATGCCGGCAGCAGCCAAGTTACTTTCGGAAAATAACCTTTCAGCAACGCAGGTCGCAGGTAGCGGCAAAGATGGTCGCGTAACTAAAGGTGATGTGCTGACAACGTTGGCAGCGAAGCCAGCCACGCCAGCACCAGCGGTTGCAGCTCCGGCTGCTAAACCAGCCTTGCAACAAGTTGCTGCGCCAAACAAAGCTAGCAAAGAAGAGCGTCCGGAAGAGCGCGTGCCGATGAGCCGCTTGCGCGCGCGTATCGCTGAACGTTTACTGCAATCGCAAGCGACTAACGCAATCTTGACTACATTCAATGAAGTCAACATGCAACCTGTTATCGATTTACGGACCAAGTACAAAGATAAATTTGAAAAAGAGCACGGCGTTAAGCTTGGGTTCATGTCCTTCTTTGTCAAAGCAGCTGTCGCAGCGTTGAAGAAATACCCTGTCGTTAATGCTTCCGTTGACGGTAACGATATTTTGTACCATGGCTATTTTGATATTGGTATCGCCGTTGGTTCGCCACGTGGTTTGGTCGTCCCTGTGTTGCGTGATGCTGATCAAATGTCGATCGCGCAGATCGAAAAGAAAATTGGCGAGTTCGGTGCTAAAGCACGTGACGGCAAGCTGACAATGGAAGATCTGACCGGCGGTACTTTCTCAATCTCAAACGGTGGAACATTCGGATCGATGCTGTCGACGCCGATTATCAATCCTCCACAGTCTGCGATCTTGGGCGTTCATGCCACTAAGGACCGTGCTGTCGTTGAAAATGGCCAAATCGTTATTCGTCCGATGAACTATCTGGCAATGTCTTACGATCACCGTATCATCGACGGTCGTGAAGCAGTATTGGCATTAGTCGCTATCAAGGATGCGCTGGAAGATCCTGCACGCATGTTGCTGGACTTGTAATTTCTAAAAGTAATTGCGCTTTACTGCCTTTCGGTCAATACCTCATTGGAATTGACCGGAAGGCATGAAGTGGACTGCTTTACGTCATGTTGGTTGAATTAAATAAATTAGCGTACAAGTGGGGTAAACAACGGAATGACGATTTATTGCGATGTAAAAAGTCTGCATCAAAGACGTGATTAAAAGACGTGATTATTAAAGAAGTAAGCATCAAAGTAAGCACCAAAGAAGTGAGCGGCAGTTACGCAATGCGTTGCCGCTAAGTTAGCCTTGGCTTTGTCGTAAGAAGTCGAAAAATACCGAATTTACCTGAAGTAGTGCGTGATGCCTTGTTGCCAAGAGCGCCGTAAAAGAACGAAGGAAAAACTATGAGTAAGCAATTTGACGTTATCGTTATCGGTGGCGGTCCTGGTGGTTATATCGCAGCAATTCGTGCTGCTCAACTTGGATTCAATACCGCTTGTATTGATGAGTGGAAAAACGCCAGTGGCGGTCCGGCACCAGGCGGAACCTGTACCAACGTTGGTTGTATCCCATCAAAAGCGTTGCTGCAATCTTCTGAACATTTCGAACATGCTGGCCACAGCTTCGCAGATCATGGTATCGATATCAAGGAACTAACCTTGAATTTGCCACAGATGTTGGCGCGTAAAGATACGGTCATTAAACAGAACAATGATGGCATTTTGTATTTGTTGAAAAAAAATAAAGTGACCTTTTTCCACGGACGGGGCTCTTTTGTTAAAGGCGACGCTAACGGTTACGAAATTAAGGTTGCTGGCAAGACCGAAGAGTCGATTAGCGGTAAGCACATCATTCTGGCAACGGGATCCAATGCGCGTGCATTGCCGGGCGCTGATTTTGACGAGAAATTGATTTTGTCCAACACTGGCGCGCTGACAATTGGCGCTGTACCGAAGAAACTCGGTGTTATTGGCGCTGGCGTCATCGGTCTTGAAATGGGAAGCGTCTGGCGTCGTCTGGGTGCAGAAGTCACCGTCCTGGAAGCGTTACCAGCTTTTCTTGGCGCAGTAGATGATCAAATCGCTAAAGAAGCAGCCAAACTGTTCGCCAAACAAGGGTTGAATATCAGTCTGGGTGTCAAGATTGGCGCTATCACTGCGGGCAAAAAAGAGGTCACGGTTGAGTATACCGATGCCAAAGGCGAAGCCCAAAAAGCCGTGTTCGACAAATTGATCATTTCAATCGGCCGCACACCTAATACCATTGGACTTAACGCTGAAGGCGTTGGCTTGCAACTGGATGAGCGCGGCTTCATCAATGTTGACGGTGATTGCAAAACTAACCTGGCAAATGTTTGGGCGGTCGGTGACGTGGTACGCGGCCCAATGCTCGCACACAAGGCCGAGGAAGAAGGTGTTGCTGTCGCGGAACGGATCGCGGGCCAACACGGTCATGTCAACTTCAATACGATTCCATGGGTTATTTACACGTCACCAGAAATCGCATGGGTTGGAAAAACCGAGCAGCAATTGAAAGCGGAAGGCGTTGCTTATAAAGCGGGCACATTCCCGTTCCTGGCGAATGGCAGGGCGCGCGCGCTGGGCGATACTGCCGGTATGGTGAAGTTTTTAGCTGATGCAAAAAGCGATGAAATTCTTGGTGTCCATATCATTGGACCGATGGCTTCGGAACTCATTTCTGAAGCAGTCGTAGCAATGGAATTCCGTGCTTCTGCCGAAGATATTGCACGTATTTGCCACGCACATCCGTCGTTGTCTGAGGCGACCAAAGAAGCTGCTCTGGCAGTTGATAAGCGCTCGCTCAACTTCTAAAGGAAATGACGATGCGTCATCTGACCCTGTTATCGATAGTTTTACTTGCTGGCTGCGCGACAACTGGGTCAGATAATGGTCGAATCCAGATCCAAACCAAATCGGATGGGCAGCCTTTGACCGCCGCTCGTTGCGTAGTCAAAACGGATGGTGGAACCTGGAACCTGACGACCCCAGCCGAAGTAGTGATATCGGCTGCAGACGGTGATTTACATGTTGACTGTAGTAAAAGAGGTTATCGGAGTGGGGTCATCATCTTTAAAGCGCCACCGGGGGCTGGCTTACCAAGTATGGGAGGTAGTGCTGCGGGTGGTGGTGGCATAGGCTTAGGTCAGGGGACCAGTTTTCCGACCAGTGTTGACAATAAAAATGGGGCCTATCCAAGCCAGATATCGGTTGAAATGGACCGACTATAGTTGCAAGAATCGCAACATCTAAGTGTGGGTGAGCAATGGCTCGCCCATTTTTGTTTTACCCGGTCGTTCTGATAGCTAAGTATGGACGGGGGAGTTGAGCATGTGAGGTTGACAATCATGAACGTCCTAGAGTTTTATGAGCAGACGTTGAGGCAGCGTGGATTTACCTCTGATCCTGCACAGTTGCTGGCGGTCGAGCGGCTTCAGCAAGCTTATGATGAATGGGTGGCCTTCAAAGCGCAACGCTCGAATTCTTTGAAGCGACTAATCAATCGTCCTGACGTGCCGCGTGGTGTATACATGTGGGGTGGTGTCGGGCGCGGCAAATCGTTTCTCATGGATAGTTTTTATTCCGTTGTGCCCGTGGTTCGTAAGGTACGTCTGCATTTTCATGAGTTTATGCGCGCAGTACATCGCCAGTTGGATGAATTGAAAGGCGTAGAGGATCCTCTTGATGAAGTGGCTAAGCGGATCGCAAAAAAATATCGTTTGATCTGTTTCGACGAATTTCATGTATCCGATATTGCTGATGCGATGATTTTGTACAACTTACTCAGAGCTTTGTTTGATAACGGCGTTTCATTCGTGATGACGTCCAATTACGAGCCGGGTACACTGTATCCGGATGGCTTACACCGTGATCGCATGTTGCCGACCATTAAGCTATTGCGGGATAAGCTCGATGTTATTAATATCGATGCGGGAATAGACTACCGTCGACTTGCGATGGATTTAGTGGATAGTTACTACACGCCACTTAATGGCGACAGTGACCGCGCCTTGCGTCACGCTTTTGCTGGGATTGCCGAAATGGCAGATCAGGACCCGGTCGTGGATATTGAAGCGCGTAAAATTAAGTCGTTACGGCGCGCTGGTGGGGTTATCTGGTTCGATTTCGCGACGTTGTGTGGGGGGCCACGTTCGCAGAATGACTATCTCGAAATTGCCAGTCGGTTCCATACAGTGATATTGTCCGGTATTCCGCAAATGTCGGCAGCAATGTCGTCGGAAGCACGCCGATTTACCTGGTTGATCGATGTGTTTTATGATCACAAAATAAAATTAATTATGTCGGCAGCGGTTGCGCCAGAAGAGTTGTATACCCAAGGCATGCTGGCAAACGAATTTCATCGTACGGCATCACGTATCAGTGAGATGCAGTCTAAGGAATATATGGATTCCGAGCAACGGGGTACGGCAGACGCGATTGCATAATCACTAATATGCCGGACGCCGAAACGGGATTGTGCTTAATGTTGATGTAACGCGGCAAATAGGCCGCGAAGGACCGGCCCACTTGTTCCGACGCTACACGGCCCCGACGTTATGCGATGTTGATTAACCGAACAATGCAATGTAAAGAATGGATGGAAACACGTGAGATTCGCTTCTTTTGTTATTAAAATGCAGTCTTCAGCGATCAAAACCAACGGTCTCTCTCTGCCCGTGATATCAACGTTTGCGCTCCTGACTACCTTGCTATTTCTGGGTGGGATGGCTGGCAGGGCGCATGCGCAGGACGATACGAAATCGGATCAATATAACGGCATTACATCCAACAGCAAATCCACAGCAAATGTCGACGCAAAACCTGGCTCTGAGCAAAATACAGCAGGCGTCAACCAAGACGCATCTCAAAGTGATGTGTCCAACGTCAATAAAGACGCTAAGCAATCTGCCAACCCTACAGATAATCCGATTCAGTCTAGGGATATTAATAAAGTATTCGATTCTTCTATTCCTGCCGCAGAATTTGCAACGCGTCATCCGCTCGGTTCTGTCAGTTCGGTGGCCGGTGCAGACAATGTGTTGACCGATGTGACAAAGGCACGTGCCGAGGTCGAGTTACGCACTCTGAACGAGCAGCGCGTTTGTTACAAAAAGTTTTTTACTAATCCTTGTTTAAATGCCGCGAAAGAGCAACGCCGCTTGGCGTTAAAGCAAATTCGCCCTCTGGAGGTTGAGGCAAACGCCTATAAGCGACGTGCTACAGTGGATGATCGCGATAAAGCGCTGGCAGAACAGCAAACCAAAAATGATATTTCTGCGCCTAAGTTGCAGCAAGACCAAAAGGAAAAAGAGAGTTCAATTGCAAATAAGGTAAAAGAAAGCGGGGAGAAAGATGCCGCTGTTACGGCGAATACCAAGCTCCATGCAGGCGAGGCTGAGAAACGCATCTCAGACAATGCCAATAAATTAAATAAAATACAGCAAAATGAAACTGCTAAAGCATCAGAACGCGCTGCTAACAGAGCTGCATTTATCAAAAAAGGCCAGGATGCGGCTGCACGTCAGCGTGAAGTAGCTGACAAAAAAGCAGAAAAAGCGCGCGATCTTGCGGAGAAAAAGGCATCTGCAGTTCCAGCAGTGAGTCCGCCGGCAGTCACTTCACCTTCCGGTGCACCAGCGCCAGCCCAGCCCTAAAGTGGCACTTTGAGCTTAAAAACTTCGGAACTGGTTCAATGTAAAGTGGTTGAGCGCAGGTAAAATTTCGAACGCAAGGGGGAAAACCATTTCTCGTCATTTTTCAGAAATGGTTGTGTATTGGACTGTGTTGTTGTTAACTACGTAATCTGCCGCATCAGAACGTAGCGCCACGTCGGGTAGCGTCTTTTGCGTGCATCGATATAGCTGGTCGACGTTCAACTTTCCTAAGCATGACGGTCTTAAAAATGTTTAAGGCACCCAAACTACCAAATGCCGAGTAACTATTGCGGTGTTAAGACTGCCTTAATTTAACCGAGTTAAGATCAATCTCATGCGTATCCTCCTTGCAGAAGACGACCCCTCGCTGGGTGCGACCGTTCAATCGTGGCTTCAGCTTGACGGCTATGCCGTCGACTGGGTGCAACGTGGGGATTCCGCCGCGATTGCCCTCCAAACCCACAGTTATGATTGCGTATTGTTAGATCGCGGCTTACCTGGCGCGTCCGGTGATCAGCTTCTTATGCAATTGCGCGCTAACAAAGACCTCGTGCCGGTACTCATTTTTACTGCAAGAGATACGTTAGCAGACCGCATCAAAGGACTTGATCTGGGCGCTGATGATTACTTGATCAAGCCAGTAGATATGGAAGAAATGTCAGCTCGGATTCGGGCCGCTATGCGGCGTTATGCCCATCGCGCTGATAATATTATCAAACATGACAATATCGGCTTAGATATCGCCAGCAAACGAGTGACATGTAATGACGAACTGGTAGAACTGACCGCCCGTGAATTTGCCGTGCTACATGCATTGATGCTGCATCGCAGGCAAATTGTTACGCGTGCTCAGATTGAGGAAGGCTTATATGGTTGGGGCGAGGAAGTGGAAAGCAACGCAATTGAAGTGCATATTCACCATCTTCGCAAAAAACTAGGGGCGTCTTTTATCGTTACCGTACGTAATCTTGGCTATCGTTTAAAAGAAGAGAATGCCTAAGTCTTTAGCCGACAACGTTGATATCAACTCTGCCAAGCAGTGCTCCTATTCTCTGCGCCTGCGTTTGTTATGGACGATTCTGGGTACTAGTACCTTAATGTGGATCGCCAGTATCACCATTATGGTGTTTATTGCATGGCACGAAACTAACGACGTGTTTGATGACGCCTTGAAAGAGTCCAGTTATTTGATCATGGCCGCGACCACTGACTTGAATGCGCGAGGCTTATTGGCCGAAACCGATAGCGGCACGAGTGAAACCCGTAAGGTTGATATTCAGTATCAGATCGTGGTGGATAACAAGGTGATCCAACGCACAACCAAAGCACCGGATAGTCCTTTTATTCCACATTTCGACCAGCGCAAAGGTTTTAAGAATATCGATATTGATGGCAAAAGCTGGCGTATTTTTGTGGTTCGCAGCAGTGATGCGCATTTTGAAGTGCAAGTCGGGCAGAAGTTTAAAAAACGTCTGGATATACTTGATGAGCTGGCGGAAAGCCTCACGATTCCGGCTTTGTTATTGCTTGCTATGGTGGGTGCAGTGAGTTGGTATTGCGTTAATCGGGTAATGAAACCGATTAACCTCACAGCCCATGCACTGACCCAAAAATCACGCGATGATTTGACACCAGTGTTGTTAGAGGGACAGCCCACTGAATTAAAACCTATCGTCAACGCGTTAAATGGCATGCTGTTGCGTTTGGATTCGGCGCTGCAAGCAGAGCGTCGATTTACTGCCGATGCAGCGCATGAGCTCCGCACACCGCTTGCGGCAATAGGCATGCACGTTCAGTTGTTACAACGTCAACATGCTGAGTTGGCTATCCCCTTTCAAAAACTGCGTAACGATGTTGATCGCACGACGGCTTTGGTCGAGAACCTATTGGCACTGGCGCGGCTGGACCCCATCAATCAAGATGGCTTGAAGCGACAGTCGGTTGCGCTAACCCCGTTTCTTCAGGGGTTGATTGATGCCCATGCCGTTAATGCTGGCCGCCGCGATATAAGCGTCGAATTACAAAACCAGGTTGAGTCGTTAAATATAAATCCGGAATTAATGTATATCGCTTTGCGCAATCTTCTTGATAATGCATTGCGTTATTGTCCAGCGAAAAGCACGATACAGATTAAAACCAGGACCGCGTCCGGTGTGGTGCGTATTGCTATTTGCGACGATGGTCCGGGTGTTAATGAAGAGCAACACAGTCGATTGAGCGAACGTTTTTTTCGTGTACTTGGTAGTGGCGAGGCTGGCAATGGACTGGGGCTTTCTATCGTACGTCGCATCGCTGAGTTACATGGTGCAAAACTATCGTTTGGGCGCGGTTTGCATACACGTGGCCTCGGTGTTTTCCTGGATTTTCCAGCGTGAAGCGATCACCTGTGCAGAAGCATTACCGAGTTTAAGTGGCGAACGTAAGATTTTTGTTTCTTAAGATAACGTTAATGTTGAGGGAGTTTAATAGCAACAGTCCAGCGCAGTCTCCGAACGCGCTGAATCAACTATTACACACACCGTTGTCAAAAGGGATATCTCATGAATCGCATCGCCAAAGTAATCGCCATCACCGTGTTAACAGTTTCCTGCGCAGCTGCGATTTCGCAAAGCTATACGGGACCGACTGCCAGTGCAGCTGGCGCTAATACCCAATATACTGGCCCGTCCAGTATTTCAAAGATGACTGTGAAACAATTACTGGACGATGGAAAAGACGATCAGTACGTCACTTTAACCGGCAAATTAATTAGCCACGGTGGAAGTAAAAACTATGTCTTTGCTGATGCCACTGGTGAAATCAAGACAAAAATTTCGCCAAAATACTTTCCTGCGAATCAGACAATTAACGAAAATACCGTTGTTGAAATCACTGGAGAATTCGACAAGAACCGTTTTGGTCCCTCTAAACTGGAAGTCAACCAAATCAAAGTTATCCCAGGTTGATTTTTTTTTGACGCAATAGAGGGCGTAAAAGAGAGAGCGTGAACCGGTGGCTTTCAAAATTGTGTGGTACTTCCAATATATCTGGTGCCCCATTGCATCTTTTAATGCTCCAGATACCCCGAACGTACGTTAAACACGCAGACTGTATTATACGAGCAGGTCTGCGTTTTTTCTCTATTTTGATGGTGTAACCAGTTTGATGATCGCCAAAGTACAATTATCGGCAGCTATGTTGACCGTACGCACACGCACTCTGGCAATAAACATTTCGGCCGCCTCGCGCACTGTGGCTCTGTCAATTGCCAGACCCATTTCCGTCTCTGTAAAGTATGGCCAAAATCCATCTGAGCACAATAAAAACGCATCCCCGGTTTTTAATCCGGTATGACGGCCTATTGATACGAATGGAATTTCGGTAGTTGAGCCGATCGCGTTTATTAATACGTTTGACATCGGATGGGATGGCGCCTCGGCGGGCGATATCTTGCCCTCGCTGGTCATTTTTTCTACGTACGAATGGTCAATCGTATGTTCGATACATTTTGCCCCCTCAAAGCGATACAGTCGTGAATCCCCTACATGACCCCAAGTTGCCAATCCATCCGGTGATAACACCAGGGCAACCATGGTACTGTGGGGATCCGTATCACTAGTAGCGGCCGAAAGTTTGATGATGGCGCGGGTTTCGAGAGCGATATTAAGAAGTAGTTGCTCCACCGTATCGGTCAATGGCGAAAACTCATTGAAGAGCTGTTTCGCAGTGATAATGAGTTGTTCAGCGGCAAGATCGCCGCCTGTGCGCCCGCCCATTCCATCCGCTAATATTGCCATCATGTATCCAGGCGCCTTGCCCGCACTTAAAAGGGCGACCCGGTCCTGTTGTTCAGTGCGGTCACCTATGTGCTGACCGGTCCCTGCATCGACTTTATATTGGCTCATTCGTTCGGGTAGATTAAACTGCGCTGTTGATGTGTGTTTTAGAAATGTAATTTAAAAAGCTGTTGACCCAAAGATGCGTCCTTGTTTGCAGATACATGCAATTAAAAGCAAGGGCGACAAGTCGCTAGCTTTCTGGGATTATCTAAAAAATTATTATACGCAGGAATATCTTGTATCAAAGATAAGATATTTTCCTAACATTTATAGAATTTTAATGCGGGAACGTGACTATGTTAGATCGTGAAGATATTCACCGCCGAATCATCGAGCTTGAAGTCGAACATCGTGATCTCGATGCTGTGATTGAGGTGATGGCTAACGAGGTAAGGCGCGAAGAGTTACAATTGCGACGCCTGAAGAAACGCAAACTGCAACTAAAAGATCACATTACGCTCTTAAAAATGCAATTAATTCCGGATATTCCAGCATAGATAAACCTAAGTGAATGAGATAGCGTAGTCGCAGTTCCCTCAGGTGAGGATGACCGCTAGGCTCCTTTATCCTAGCGATACCTTTTCGTTTTATCTCAGGTGCCAAGCTCCTAAGGCCTTAAAACCTATCCTTCAAGCCTATTACTGACAGTTACTTTGACCGAAGATACATCCATTACCATTGCCGAAAGCGCCAAAATTGCTGGCACACACGACGCCGATATCGATCAACTATTTGGTCCTGGTGGCCCGTTAGGACAGATTGTCGGTGGATTTCGCCCGCGAATGGCCCAGACCGAAATGGCGAAAGCGATTGCGGAAGCTATCGCGCAGCAGACAACACTTATTGCAGAGGCAGGTACCGGCACGGGAAAGACGTTCGCCTATCTGGTTCCAGCCCTATTATGGGGTGGTAAAGTTATCGTCTCGACTGGCACGAAGAACTTGCAGGATCAATTATTTTTACGTGATATTCCCACAGTACGCAAAGCTCTCAGCGCCCCGGTGTCGATAGCGCTACTAAAGGGGCGCGCCAATTATGTATGCCATTTTCATTTGGAGCGAACGCTTCAGAATGGACGCATGACTTCTCGCGAGGACACCGGTCATTTACGCGAGATTTCACGCTTTATGAAGACCACCAGTTCCGGTGACAAGGCCGAATTGTCAAAAGTCCCCGAAACTGCGCTCATCTGGAATCTGGTTACGTCGACGCGCGACACGTGTCTTGGCGCAGAGTGTCAGTACTATCAGGATTGTTTTGTCATGAAGGCGCGTAAAGAGGCGCAGCAAGCAGATATCGTGGTGGTCAATCATCATCTGTTCTTTGCTGACGTGGCCTTAAAGGATACCGGCGTAGCTGAGCTACTGCCCTCCGCCAATACGATCATTTTCGATGAAGCCCATCAATTACCTGAAGTCGCCACATTATTTTTTGGCGATACAGTTTCCACCTCGCATATTCTCGAACTATGCCGCGACGTGTTGGCAGAAGGTCTGTCGCATGCCCGCGATGGCGCTGACTGGGCCAAAGTAGTGATGCCGGTCGAGAAAGCCGCCCGTGATTTGCGGCTGGCGTTCCCGCAAGATGTGGTGCGCCTGGCGGTCAACCAGATTGCGCCTTCTAGCGTGTTTTTTTCTGCTCTGGAGACTTTGCGCCAAGAGTTTGACGGAATGATCGCGACGCTGGAAAAACAGGCGGAACGTGCTGAAACTATCGAGCAATGCCGCACTCGGGCGATTGAACTTGGGATGCGGATTGATGCCTGGAATAAGCCGGAGTCGGTTAAATCCAAAGCCAAGACCAGCAGTATTAAAGATGCGGTACACGGCGACGCTGAAGGCCGCGTGTTATGGGTGGAGGCATTTTCTACGTCATTACAATTGCATCAGACCCCGCTTTCCATTGCGCCGATTTTTAATAAACAGCGTGAAGGTGTTCCACGCACCTGGATTTTTACCTCAGCTACGCTGGCGGTAAAAAACGATTTTCAGCATTACGCGTCACAAATGGGTCTTGCTGGTGAACCGGCGCAATCCTGGCCGAGTCCCTTTGAGTATGGTGAGCAAGGCCTGTTATACGTGCCGCAAAATTTGCCACAGCCAAACTCGCCGGAATATACAGACGCTGTGATCGACGCTGCTTTACCCGTCATTGAGGCAGCTGGCGGTAGGACATTCCTGCTTTGCACGACCATCCGTGCGGTCAATCGGGCGGCTGAAAGGTTGCGGGCAGAATTCGAAGAGCGGAATCTGCCGTTTCCATTGTTAGTGCAGGGCGAAGCAGGGCGGACAGAGTTGCTCGATCGTTTTCGGGCTGCCGGTAACGCCGTATTGATCGGTAGCCAAAGCTTTTGGGAGGGTGTTGACGTGCGTGGCGAAGCATTATCGCTGGTCATTATCGACAAATTGCCATTTTCTCCACCGGACGATCCGGTGCTGGCCGCGCGTATCGAGGCTTTGGAAAAAAAGGGAATGAACGGTTTTATGCATCATCAACTGCCAGCAGCGATTATCAATTTGAAGCAGGGTGCAGGCCGCTTGATTCGTGATGAAACTGATCGCGGTGTATTGATGATTTGCGATCCCCGCCTTATTTCAAAAGGTTACGGCAAGCGGATCTGGCAAAGTTTGCCACCGTTCAAGCGCACTCGTGATCTTAGTGTGGCGACTGAATTTTTTAACACTGTCCCACTAGCTGTTTGACCATTGAACCGCACCGTCACGATTCACCCATCGAGTAAATGTGTTGGATGATGTTAAAGTCATGGCGAAAGCACCTGACGTAATATGTCCAAATCAAAGCGTGGAAGCGATTGGTCGGCCCTGCAATTAAGGCTCAACGGTTGGTTTCCACACAATAGCCATTCCAGTAGTTTGTATGTATGTCATGCACTGGTAACAATCCGGATTTATTGTTCTAGCAGTCGAAAGCCTTTGATCAGGGCTTTCTCTTTCATCTTATATCCCTGAAAACCAGTCAAGTTTCAAGTTTGTAATCGTTAAATGTAGTGCAGTGTTGTATAGATTGTGAGGATGTCATGTTTGCAGCGGTCGATCTGGGTTCGAATAGTTTTCGGTTACATATTGGCAAATACAATGGTGATGCCATTCGCGTCATTAAGAGTGCGCGAGATCCCATTCGTCTGGCTGGAGGTCTCGATAGCAAAGGCAATTTGACCGAAGTAGCAATGCAGACTGCACTTGATTCTCTCGGGCGCTTCCGTACTATTTTAGAAGACTATCAACTCGAGGCGGTGCGTGTGGTTGCGACCAACACGTTACGCATAGCAAAAAATGCTGCTGCATTTTTACCCGCGTTAGAGGCAGTCATTGGTTATCCGATCGAAATTATTTCTGGTGAGGAAGAAGGTCGTCTGATTTATATGGGCGTCGCCAGCATGCTGCGTTTGCCGAATGAAAAACGGCTGGTATTGGATATTGGCGGTGGTTCTACCGAATTGATTTTGGGTCGCGGCCAGCAAATTGAACGGGTCGAATCGTTTGGCATCGGGACAGTGAATCAAAGCTTGGCGTTTTTCCCCAGCGGAAGCATCACCAGTGCGGCTTATGCCGCAGCAATTCTCTCTGCGCGCAGTCATTTTGAAGATGCAGCACCGCCTTATCGTCCACAAAACTGGACAAACGCTTACGGTTCATCGGGCACGATTCGCGCAATCGCAGAAACGATAGAAAAAAATAACCTCGGTGATCGACGCTTATCTTACAAAAGTCTGGAAGCGCTGAAAGAGCGGTTTATTGAAATGGGGCATGTCAGCCGGATTGATATGGTTGGTATGAAGCCGGACAGGGCGACTGTCATTGTTGGCGGCGTGGCTGTATTGAGCGGTTTGATGCAAGAACTGGGAATTGAAGTATTGACCCCGATTGAAGCCGGGTTACGCATGGGTGTCATGTGGGATCTGCAACTACGCGGCACGCGTCTGGATCGGCGCGAGCAATCCGTGCGTGATTTTGCGCAGCGCTTCCACGTAGATCAATTGCGCGCCAATCGCGTTGCGGAGACTGCCAGCACGTTGTTTAGCTTACTTAAGCCCAGCAATGACGTGCTTGAAAAGTATCTGCATTGGAGTGGTTTGTTGCACGAAGTCGGCCTGGTTGTATCGCAAAGTGGTTATCACAAACATGCTTCCTATCTGATTGCCAACGCTGATTTGTCAGGGTTTACCACAAGGGAACAAAAGACGATGAGTCATTTGATTCTGGGACAGAAGGGCAACTTACGGAAAATTAGTGAGAGTTTGCTTGACGCTGATTTCTCCAAAGCAGTTCTTGCATTGCGACTGGCGGTCATGTTTCTGCACTCACGGATTGAGGTTGACCTCGACGAACTACGCGTTAAGATGAAAAGTAAAATTGAACTCGACATTAAGCGCGAATGGGTCGCAGACCATCCGACTGCAACTTATTGGATGGAAAAAGAACGGGAATGGTGGCGTGAAATTGGCGTTGAATTTGCTATCAAGCGCATTTGAGCTGCCATTCCTTAACAGTCGGGAAGGCCGCCTAATTACCCTGCGGTAAATACCGATATTCATCGATTTAATGTCTGAATATTGGTTATTAATGACTGCGATCATTATCTTCTTTACTACCCCTATTTCAATTGATAAACCAGACCAATCTCCGAGACTGTAAAGCTTCTCGGAGTTGC
The DNA here is from genome assembly GCF_054343755.1 of Glaciimonas sp. GNP009. Lineage (NCBI taxonomy): Bacteria > Pseudomonadati > Pseudomonadota > Betaproteobacteria > Burkholderiales > Oxalobacteraceae > Glaciimonas > Glaciimonas sp. GNP009. Next base: position 5,024,417 of record NZ_JBTGUV010000004.1, on the reverse strand, counting down.
CTCGCTGTTTGATTTCAACTTTCGGTGCGATTTAGCATCAATTTCTCTGCTGTTACAGTCAGATAGCAATAATAATGATGTCTTTTGGAAACATAGGCTTGCTAATTTCAATTAAATTGCATATATTATTTATACTATTTAATTTTTGGAGTATTTATGGTTACCCGAGCACCCACCAAGCCAGCTATTGCAGTGACAAAAAAACCGGTAGCTAAAGCCGTCGTAAAAAAAACTGCACCCGTGAAATTGGTAGCGAAAGCCCCTGCGAAAACGCTAAAGGCCCCAAAAGCACCCATCACAGCAAAAAAAACCGTGACACCAAAAAAAGTAGCACCAAAAAAAGTAGCACCAGCAAAAACAGTTGCAGCGCCAGCTAAAAAGACCGCCATAAGCGCACCAGTTCTGCAAGTACCGAAGACTGTTGCAACGCCAATGAGCCCGGTTAAACCAGTCACTGAACCAAAAGTAAAAGCAAAGAAAGCCAAACTGGTCCGCGATAGCTTCACCATGCCGGAAGATGAATATCAAGTTCTGAGCGACGTCAAGAAGGCCTGCCTCAAGGCTGGCTTGGCAGTAAAGAAAAGCGAACTGTTGAGAATCGGCGTTGCGCTGATCAAAAACCTGGACAATGCTAAGTTGAAAGCCGCGATTGCCAGCTTGCCGTTGGTGAAAGCCGGACGTCCAAAAAAAGAGAAATAACCCGGGGTTGGGCTAAGTGGTCCGCTTAGCGTTGATTGCCGCAGTAATGTGAAGCATTACGATTAGCTATAAACCACACTGCAGATATAGCATAGCCATCATACAAAAAAATCCCGATATCACTATCGGGATTTTTTCATTCAAGATCAAGGCAGCAAGCAAGCCTGCTAAAACGACAAAGACAGTTTTTAAGCCTTTTTCAATTGCTCCCGAATCGGCAAATCGCGGATCCGCTTGCCAGTTGCGGCAAAGATCGCATTGCATAACGCAGGTGCAATCGGCGGCGTTCCGGGCTCTCCCACGCCACCTAACGGCATGTCATAGGCGTGTTGGACGATATGCACGTGGATATCCTTCGGCGCAGCGAGTGAACGCATGACTTCATACTCATGAAAGTTACCTTGCACTACCGCACCGTTTTTGAAGGTAATCTCACCGCTCATCGCCAGACTCAGGCCCATGATGCAGGCGCCTTCAACTTGCGAGCGGATACGATCAGGTGTGATAGCTGGCCCGCAATCGATAGCCACGTCAACCCGAGGAATACTGATCGTACCATCATCGCTGACAGCAACCTCGATCACAGCCGCCACATAGCTCATAAAGCTATACGCGACCGCCAGACCCAATCCGTGTCCCTTGGCAACTTTACGTCCCCAACCAGCTTCACGCGTAGCGAGTTCCACCACATTACGCATGCGACCGGCGTCGAGCGGATAAAGCGTCGGCGATTCCCCATAGTTGGTGGTGTCGGACATGTCTTTCGGAGCGATTTTGCGTGCTGGTCCAATCAGTTCCAGCAAATATTCGCGATGATCACGCTTAGCCGCAGCAGCCAGTTCAGCAACGAACGATTGCACTGCAAACGCGTGAGGAATGTTGTAGACGGAGCGGAACCAGCCAATACGGGTATGCGCCGGTACTGGCGGTGCTTCTACCCGAATGTTTGGAATCACGAAAGGAATATTGATTGCACTCATTCCCAGTTCGCCAGCCGATTCACCCATCGCGCCCAGGACGAAAGTAGATGAAATAGTCGGCGCAGCGCTACGATGCAACCAGGCTAGTGGCATGCCTTTATCGTCAAGCGTAGTTTCAAGATGTTCCAGCGATACAGTATGCAAATAGTCATGACGCAGATCATCTTCGCGGGTCCACGTCAGTTTTACGGGCTTGCCATCCATTGCTTTCGACAGCAGCGCGGCCTCTGCTGCGAAGTCTGGCTTCGATTTACGACCGAATCCACCACCGAGCAACGTAACATTGATTTTTACATCCTCGGGTTTCAAACCAAGGGTTCCGGCAACCGTCTTAAGCGTTGCCTGCGGATTTTGAACACAGGCCCAGATTTCACATTTGCCGTCAACAATGCGTGCAGTTGCCGCTGGCGGTTCCATGCTTGCATGGGCCAGATGCGGAATATAATATTCGGCTACTATCTGTTTTCCAGACTTTTCCAGCACAACCATGGTGTCGCCGTCATTACGCATGACTTTGGCTGGTTTGCGTGCGGCTTCTTGCAGCGTTACCTTGAAGGTGGTTGAGTCATAAACAGCATTTGGGCCGTCATCCCATTTGATCTTCAATGCCTCGCGGCCCTTGATCGCTGCCCACGTATTACTGGCGATGACGGCAATGCCGCCTAGGGGATTAAATAAGGCCGGTGGCGGACTGCCTTGCAATTCGACGATTCGGATGACGCCCGGTACCTTCATCGCATCAGCCGAGTCAAAGCTGGCGACTTTGCCACCAAATACTGGAGGACGCGCGATAACCGCATACACCATTCCATCTATCCGGGTATCGATACCGTATTGGGTATTCCCCGTAACGATATTTTGAAAGTCGACGCTAGAGAATTTGTCTTTGCCGATGTACCGAAACTGCGCCGAATCTTTCAGGCGAATCAGCGCGGGTGCTGGTAAAGGCAACTTAGCTGCATCGGCAGCCAATGAACCATAACTGAGTTTGCGACCGGATTTCGCATGATGAATCTCATGATTTTTGGCGCTGACTTCTGAGACTGGCACTTCCCAACGATTCGCTGCTGCGGTTTCCAGCATCAGACGCGCAGTGGCGCCCACCTGACGCATTGGCGTGAAAAAGTGGCGCATGCTACGGGAACCATCGGTGTTTTGATTACCGAAACGACTTTCGTCAGCATTTGCCTGGACCACACGGACGCGACTCCAGTCAGCCTCAAGCTCTTCAGCAACGACGAGCGGCAGACTACTACGGATGCCTTGGCCCATTTCCGAGCGATGGGCAACGATCGTTACGATGCCATTGGTTCCGATTGAAACAAAAACGAGTGGATTGTCGACTGTGCCGCCCGACATTGCCGCGCCACCGTATTTTTTTTCTGGGACCGGTACATCAGCAGCGCTGACAAGGCCGTGAACACCCACGGTCAGCGCAAGACCAGTGAACGCACCGGCGCCTTTCAGCCACGATCGACGCGAGATGGTGTGTGCACCAGTCTGCGCACCGCTAATTTCAATGGCTGATGTTGACTCAAAATGCGTTTCTTCATTATCAAAGGTTGCGCTCATTTTGCGACTCGATTATTGGCGGCGACTTGCTTGATGGCAGCTTTGATACGGGTGTAGGTACCGCAGCGGCAAATATTGCCACTCATTGCGTTGTCGATTTCTTCGTCTGTCGGTTTCGGTATGGTTTTCAGCAAAGCGCTAGCTGACATTATTTGTCCGGCCTGACAATAACCGCATTGCGGTACGCCGAGTGCAACCCAGGCTTGTTGAATCGCTTTGCCCAAACCATCGTTGGCGATCATTTCGATAGTGGTAATTTTTTTTCCTACCGCTGCACTGATTGGTGTCACGCATGAGCGTATCGGTGCACCATCAAGATGGACGGTGCACGCACCACATAGCGCCATTCCGCAACCAAATTTTGTCCCCGTTAAACCGACATTGTCGCGCAGTGTCCATAAGATCGGCGTGTCTTCTGGTAAGTCAACAGTATGTTGCTTGCCATTTATATTTAATGTTGTCATTTTGTTTTCCAACTTGAGATGTTTGCCTAATGATGGAGGTGGTCATGACCCAGCCAGTCCCTGGCATAGATGTTGATGGATTGTAATCTTGCTTTCGCTTTCATGTTGAAAAGTATGGGTTTTGCCGCTTTTTTGTTCTGTTATAAAACTGCTCGTATTGATTCGTCAGGGTTCTCGACGCAAACTTTCGCTTGCGCGCGACCCCATGCTGTAATATTCGCTCATCAAAAAATTTGCTTTCTGAGGATTCATGTCCGTATTTCAAAAACCGATCGTCATGCTCGATTTCGAGACCACCGGGTTGAGTCCTGCAATGGGCGACCGTATCACCGAAGTCGCAGCGTTACGAATAGTGGAGGGCAAAATAGTCGAGCGCTTCGTGTCGCTGGTTAATTGCGGTGTAGTGATTCCGTCGTTTATTTCGCAACTGACAGGTATCTCTCAAACAATGGTCAATAGCGCACCGCCGGTCTCTAAGGTGATCCCGGAACTCTTAAAGTTTATTGGTTGCGATGCGTTGGCGGCACACAATGCTAGTTTTGACGCAAAGTTTCTCTTGGCGGAGAGCGCTGCGCTGGATTTGCAGCCACGTTATAACGCATTGATTTGCTCGTTAAAATTGTCGCGCCGCGTGTTTCCGGGGATGACGAGCTACAAACTTGGATCGCTTGCGTCTGCGCTGCGGATTCCATTTCACGGCACAGCGCATAGAGCAGAAGCCGATGCTGAAGTATCCGCAAATTTACTGCTTCATGTTGCTAAAAGCTTGTCGCAAACCTATCGTGTGTCATCGATAGATCCGGATTTGCTGGTATCGGTGAATAAGTTAACCGCTGTAAAGGTGCCAGATTTTCTGGCCCGACAATTATCAGGACGCGCTTGAGTGTTGAGTATTCAGTATTGATGAGTCTTGAGTGTAAGAACTAAGCTCTGGCGAGTATTGCCGCTTCATAAACTGCGAAACGGTGGCATTCCACCATCGTGCGCCACCATCCACACTTACATTGAACTATCTGTAGCGAGCGGATGTGTGGCGTTTTTTGTTTTTGTCCTATTTCCTTTTACAACTCGGAAATAAAGCGCATCTTAAAACTGCGACCTTTAATATTGCCATTACTCAAGCTAGAAAAAGCGTGTTTTGCCATGCGACGCTCGAGTGCGACATACGTCATGAATTCAAATACGCTGATTTTTCCTACTTGATCTTTGGTCAGGCCAACATCGCCGGTCAGTGCGCCCAAGAGATCACCCGGACGTAGCTTGTCTTTTTTGCCGCCCATGATGCATAGCGTCACCATTGGCGCTTGTAGTGGTCCGCCTTCGGCAGGCTCTAGCGTAGCCAGATCAAACCAGGTGACCGGTCCTTTTTGATAGTCTTCAATCAGCTTGACCCATTTTTTTTCATTTGGCGCACACAGACTCAGCGCAAGGCCTTTGTCATGACCGCGACCAGTGCGGCCGATGCGATGAATATGCACTTCAGTATCCTTCGACACATCAACGTTGATTACCGCTCCCAAAGTCTGAATATCCAAGCCACGTGCGGCGACATCGGTAGCAACCAATACCGAACAACTTTGATTAGCAAACTGCACCAAAATCTCATCGCGTTCGCGCTGTTCAAGCTCACCGTATAACGCCAGCGCACTAAAACCCTGATCGCGCAATTCCGCGGCTAATTCGCGGCAATGAATTTTGGTGTTGCAAAAGGCAATTGTTGACACTGGTTTGTAATGATTCAGCAACTGTGCGACCGCTGCGTTACGGCCATCGTAAGAGACCTCATAAAAGCGCTGTTCAATCTGGCCCGAATCATGTTGGGCCTCGACTTTTACCTCAACCGGTTGGCGTAGAAATTCAGCACTCGCTTTGCGTATATCATCGGGATACGTGGCCGAGAACAGCAGCGTCTGACGGCGCTTCGGACAAGCACTGACGATTCCTGAAATTTCTTCGTAAAAGCCCATATCAACCATGCGATCAGCTTCATCCAGAACCAGGGTTTGCACTGTCGACAAATTGATGGTGCCGCGCCCGATATGGTCGCGTATCCGTCCAGGTGTGCCGACAATGATGTGCGCGCCGTGTTCCAACGACCCAATTTGTGGTCCCATCGGCGAGCCGCCGCAGAGGGTCAATATTTTGACGTTATCTTCCAGGCGTGCCAATCTTCGCAATTCTTTTGCTACCTGATCGGCGAGTTCACGGGTTGGGCATAGAACCAGTGCCTGAATGGCGAAATAGGTTGGATTGAGTTTATGCAGAATCCCGATACCAAACGCGGCGGTTTTGCCGCTACCCGTTTTAGCCTGCGCTATCAAATCGCGTCGCTCCAGAATCACAGGCAGGCTTTGTGCCTGAATGGTCGTCATTTCGTGATAACCGAGACTGTCGAGGTTACGCAAAAGCGCTGGTGACAAGGGGAGATTGGAGAAGGAGGAAGTAGTCACGGTGGCGTTAGTCGACAGAAAGGGGGAGGGAAGTCTAACAGGCGCACCGGTTTAGGGCCAGATATGATGGCTTTTTTGATGTATTTTAATATCTAAAAAGCACTTAAGTGACGTTTATCGCATCCAAATCGAAAAATGCAAGCACAAAATAGGCGTTTTTATTTATATGTTCGATTTTTTCGATAATAGATATGAAAACTTTCCGTTTTTCTTTTGATTTGTTGTCGATCATAATTAGACCTATCGATGCATCAATAGGCGTTACTTAGGTAAGTGGTGACCATCATTGCGAAGCTATCGACATTATCGAAATAATCGTCAATTCAGAAACGGAGAGCATCATGTTACAAGTGCGTAAAAGCGGTGATCGCGGTGTAGCCGACCACGGATGGCTGCAATCCAGACATACATTTTCATTTGGTCACTATCAAGATGCGCAGCACACCGGTTTCGGCCCGCTATTGGTGATCAACGAAGACAGAGTTGCGCCAGGGCAGGGCTTCGGGACGCATGGTCATCGTGATATGGAAATTATTTCCTACGTGCTCGATGGTGCATTGGAGCACAAAGACAGTATGGGGACGGGCTCTGTATTGCACTATGGCGATGTACAACGGATGAGCGCAGGAACAGGCGTAAGGCATAGCGAATTTAATAGCTCACCTTCTGAAGCACTACATTTTTTGCAAATTTGGATAGAGCCAGACGTCAAAGGCATTCCACCTGGGTATGAGGAGAAGCATTTCACTCCAGCGTCCAAACAAGGTCAGTTACGCCTTATAGCGTCATCTGACGGGCGCGACGGGACGGTATTGATACATCAGGACGCTTGCATTTACGCCGGCCTTTTGGGTCCAAAAGATGCAATTTCACATGCTTTAGCGGCAGGACGTACTGGGTATATACACGTGATACGCGGTGCGGTTACGGTGAACGGGATCGCGTTATTCACAGGTGATGCACTGAAAATTTCAGATGAATCGTTAATCTCTTTAAGCGATGCAGAGGCGGCTGAAATATTGGTATTCGATTTGCCGTATTAACTCTTTACTTCATCAGATGCGTGATAAAAGTAATGCCTGAAGTGAATGTCATCTTGAGCGGCGGCCCGATGTACAATTATTAATGAGACTTTAAAGCGCGAATCGACGGCATGAGGTCCAGCAGTCCGCGTTTTAAATACCCCAAAATAATATCGTTGGGCTTGTTTTGGGGGAAAAGGTCATTATATCAAGGTAATCTGGAAGCGCTTTTAGCTACGCAGGCGCAATGACCAATGGTTTTTATGAAACCTATTAGCGTTCAGTATGGCAATTTACCGGCTTCAGCAGTATTGACCTCATTGCTACCGAAGAGATGACGTTAGGCGAAAAGGCAATGGTCAGCGCGCTTTCCTATTCTCGGTGTACGATGACTGAATTAATTCCAGCCTGAGTTATTTAATCTGTTGGCAAGGCACGTCATGCACCTAATGGCGTGCTTTTTATATTGAAGTAACGCATCGATCTATGAGCACCCACATTACACCTTGTAACGCCGCAGCAGCCCAAATCCACGAATCACTGGAATACGTCACCTCTTGCGAACTGCCGACTCCTTGGGCTACATTTCAGCTCCACGCTTTTATCGATCATCCTTCTGGTAAAGAACATCTGGCACTCGTCTTAGGCGATGTAACAGACGGTTTGCCGGTTTTAGCCCGTATCCACTCGGAATGCCTGACTGGCGATGCGCTCTTTAGCCAACGTTGTGATTGTGGCGCCCAATTAGAAGGATCGCTCCAGCAAATTGCGGCAGAAGGGCGCGGCGCCATATTGTATTTACGTCAGGAAGGACGTGGAATCGGATTAATTAATAAAATTCGTGCTTACCGCATTCAGGATTCTGGTGCCGATACCGTCGAAGCGAATCAGCAATTGGGTTTTGCCGATGATTTGCGCCACTACGGTATGTGCGAGCCAATGCTGCAGCATTTGGGAATCAAGACATTGCGTCTGATGACTAATAATCCGCGCAAGATGGACGCACTTAAAAAGATGGGCGTGCCGGTAGTTGAGCGCATACCGTTGATTTTGAACAGAAATCCGTTTAATACCCGTTATCTGGATACCAAGTCGGCTAAATTAGGGCATTTTTTGCCAAATGAGGGCGCTGAACATCAAGATGAAAGTGTCTGAGAACGCACCTTGAGTGCACATTTATAAGATAGTTTATGCAGCGATATTTAGAACGGCGCACTGATTGTTTAATACCCGCGTTGGGCGTTGCGCGTTGTTAGTGGTCAAAGGTTAAAGCTAAAGACTAAACTTAGCCGATATTTTCTATGCGGCAATCTAGGTCTTCTATCAATCCATCTAATTCTTATTGGAGAGTGCCATGCGCAAATTTCTTTCAACAGCCTTATTAGGGAGTGCGATGCTAATAACATCGTTTGCCGCTAATGCCGGTGAAATAGCTTTTAGTCAAACTGCATTCGAAAAATTACAAGCTGAAGGCAAGCCCGCAATTGTTTATTTTCATGCGGACTGGTGTCCGACTTGCAAGGTACAAAAACCTATCGTTGATAGTCTGTTAAAGCAGCCGGATATGCAAAGTATCACTCTGCTTGTGGCGGATTACGATAAAGAAATAGCGCTCAAAAAAGTCATGCATATCAGTCAGCAATCGACCTTTGTTGTCTTCAAGGGTGGCAAAGAAGTGACGCGCGCGACCGGGCAGACCACCAAAGCAGCAATCCAGGCGACGTTTGCGCAAGCACTTTAATGGATTTTGGACTTGCTAGTTACGGTCTGAGTTTTGTGGCGGGTGTTTTGTCCATTCTGTCACCCTGCGTTTTGCCACTCGTCCCCATCCTGCTTACTTCAGCAATCACCGCACATCGATTTGGCGTGTTGGCACTTGCTGCTGGACTGGCACTCTCGTTTTCCCTATTAGGCGTATTCATAGCCGCCATTGGCGCATCAATTGGCTTAGGTCAAGATACATTTCGCCTGGTTGCCGCAATCTTGTTTATTTTGTTTGGGCTATTGATGGTGTCAGCGAGCTTGCAGCAACGTTGGTCTGCGGCGTTGGCTGGTATCGGAGGGTTGGCCAGTGATGTATTGTCCCGCGTGCAACTGGACGGTATTCCAGGCCAATTTGTTATAGGATTACTGCTTGGCGTGATATGGACTCCCTGTGTTGGACCAACTTTAGGAGCCGCAACAACGCTGGCTTCGCAAGGTAAGAGTCTGCCGCAGATTGCATTGCTAATGATCATTTTCGGGATCGGTGCCGGATTGCCTTTGATAGTACTCGGCATGGCGTCACGTGCTGGATTTGGACGCTTCCGCGGAAAATTACTCACCTTCGGTCAATATGGTAAAACTTTACTCGGCGTCATGATGATGATCGTGGGTGGATTAATGCTGAGCGGTCTGGATCGCGCTCTTGAAAGTTGGTTGCTATCTATCAGCCCGGATTGGCTAACCGTCTTGACGACAAGTATGTAGATGGGTTGCTAGAACAATACTTTGCTAAAGAAAGATATACCAATGACGAATACGCATTCTGGTGTTGATGGTAGCGATCCCGCTGAAATCATCAAAGAGATGCACTTGTATCTGGAAGATATTTTTCTCGGTCAACAATTTATATCCGCCTCGCATCAAATGACTGCGGAGGAAATCAAACGCTTTGCACATCAATTCGATCCTCAGCCGTTTCATTTGGACGAGGTTGCCGCCCAAGATACGTTCTTTGGCGGCTTGGCGGCAAGCGGTTGGCACACTGCGGCGATCACAATGCGCTTACTGGTAGAAAGCGGAATGCCGCTGGCTGGTGGCATTATCGGTGCGGGCGGAGAAATTACCTGGCCCAAGGCAACCCGACCCGGCGATGTGCTGCATGTAGAGAGTGAAGTAATATCTCTTACGCCATCGAGATCCCGTCCTGACCGCGGCATGATACAAGTTAGATCCCAGACAATAAATCAAAGCGGAGATGTTGTGCAATTATTGGTCGCAAAGCTGATGGTATGGAGCAAACAAGCTAAGGATTAACGACTGACAAAACATTCTCGGTCCCGATCTCTGTCGGCGTTGCCAAGTCTTGGATGCCGGTTTTTAGCGACGATCAATTCGGCATTACAAAAAACGAACTTAAGGTAATCCGTAGTGACCAATTCAACGACAAATGTGATCAAGGCCATGACGATCGAATCATGCACAACTGACGCATGCACCATTGAAACCTGCCTGGAAAAGTTAAGGGTACGTTTAGCTAACGGTCAACGCTTTATTCTTGGCATTGTTGGTCAGCCAGGCTCTGGTAAATCGACATTCGCACAAGCGCTCGTGGCGGGTTTGCATGGACGAGCGATAGTGGTGCCGATGGACGGATTCCATCTGGCAAACAAGGAATTAGTCCGTTTAAACCGGCAGAGTCGTAAAGGTGCCGAAGACACCTTTGATAGCGCCGGTTATGCCGCACTACTCAACAGGCTGCGTCATCAAGCCCAGGATGAGGTGATCTATGCCCCAGAATTCCGCCGTGAGATAGAGGAGCCGATTGCGAGCGCGATTGCCATATCCGCAGACATACAACTGGTGATAACGGAAGGAAACTACCTTTTACTGGACCGAGGCCACTGGAGCAAGGTTCCCGGCTTACTAGACGAAACCTGGTATTTAGCGATAGAGACCGATTTGCGGCAACAACGACTGATTGCGCGCCATATGCAATTTGGGCGTAATAAGCAGGCCGCGCAAGAGTGGGTACAACGGACGGATGAACCGAATGCTGTTTTAATTGAATCGACACAAGGGCGCGCCGACAGGGTGTTCAATTGGGTTGCTGGCGAAAGTGGCATTTCTCGCTGATCTGGCGGACGCGGTTGCGTCCGCTGAGCCGGTCAAGTTGTTTGTTGCATTTTTCAACGTGCCACTTTCTACCGCAATTTTCAAAAAAACATTTTTCTTAAAATTTATAAACTAACGTCAACTCTGGATAAACGCCGCTGCGGCCACCGCGACTGGCCGTCAGTACGCCAAACTCAGAAAAAATATGGGAGTTTGGTGTGTATCGGAATAGAAGAGAGGCGATCCGTTGATTGATGCCACTTTTATAATCATCATAGCGATAGCGGAAAATTGTCGATAAATCGCCGCGCCATTGATAGTTCAGGAAAATCAAACTTTTGCTGTGGATCGAGTTGTCCAGATCCGGGTTTGTTATATACGTAGCCGCGACTTGCATTTTTTGCGTCAGCATATATTCCACTCCCGCCTTTACCAAACTGGTCGTGCGCAGATCGCTAGTCGTAATCGGATTGTCATTAAGATCGCGCAGCGCCCCTGCACCAACTAATGTGGCAAAACGGGGCGTCCATTGAGAGTGAAGTTCCATCTCAAGTTTGGTTGAGTTATATGTCTGCTGCGTGGTTTTTAACGTGGTCGGCCGGTACGTGAATGTCAGCGAACCGACTTGCTCAGGGGTGATCGGATAACTATATCGAATGCGGTATTCATCGAACCAGTCGACAGCTGAAAAGTCCGTTATAGGGATTGAATAAGAATAATTAGATCGCCGATATCTGAATTCCAGAAAATTATTTAACGCGAAATAGTGTCTGTAAGTAGCCTTTTCATCTTTTCGTACATAGACGCCAAGACTCTCATCATTGACGTGTTCAAACTGAAGATCCTCGCGCGAAAATAACGGTGTTCCGGCGCCATAAGTGGTGGTCCGAAACGCAAGATCCCTTTCGTAACTACCAAATATGCGTGGATTGGTGTCGCGTGCAAAATCGTAGGCAGCCTGTTTTACTTCGTCATCTTTCGGCCAGTGTTGTTGCGCGGCGGCATAATTTATTTTTGCCTGGTCGAAGTCATGATTTAATCGGTAGGTATTAGCGATTCCCAGCGCAGCATTTGGATCCTCCGGTTCAAGGGCTGCGGCTTTCTCGTAAGCTTGCCGCGATTCTTCCAGATGTCCCTCGAAGCGAAGTATCCGGCCAATGCCCCGCCATGCGTCCGCGTTTTTATTGTTTTTGGCGAGTTCGTCGCGATACGTCTGAATGGCTTGATTCCAATGGAATTCCTGAATCTCCTGATCCGCCTTTTCTGCATAGTTTTTTTCTTTTTGCTGCGGCACGACGTCAGTTTCGGCAGCTGATGCGACCATTGACAGACAAGCCAATAGTGCACCCCAAGACAACGTATTCCCCTTCGGTTTGAGCTTCATTGCTATATCCCTTGTCAAAGTATTTTTATCGTATTTTTTAGAAGCTTTTGTAGCTGAAATCTTCAGCGTGCGCCGGTGTTGTATGTCGTTTGTTAATGTGTAATACACACGCGACTTAGCGCCTGACTCACCATTCGTCACCCGATTTCCGAGTCAGACTTGATTCGTGTAATCCTTTCCAAGCTTGAGTTTTGCCAATGCGTCCCAGTGCGCATCGGTCAGATACTTTCCTGGCGTAATCCAGATATTAGTACTACCGCCTCGTCGGGCTGCACGTATAGAACGGGTAAGCTGATCTGCATCTATAGCGCCCTCCTTGTCATTCCATAATCCGATTGAATGCCAATAACGTTTTGCACCAAAATGACGACTAAGATATTTGGCTACTGTCCCTGTGACTTTAGGTGGCAAGCCATCCAGCGCAAAGTAATCCCACACCACCAACTGATCGACTAAAGGCAACAGCAAACGATAATCCTGACCGTTTTCAGTACTGTTGCGAGAGAGATCGTCACGACTCACACGGACATCAACTAACAGCTGTTTGCCGTAAGTGCGCGCAATTCTGGACAGTCGGGTAACAGATTTACTCACCTGTTCTGAGCGCCATTTTCCGATTGCCGGATGCAGTCGGTCTATTAATCCATTACCTTGCCGTGGCCAGTCACTCTGTCCAGACGCACTCGTGAATGCCTTGCGGCATCGTTCGTCATAGCAATGAACGTCGTAAAACAATTCGGTGATACAAATCGATTCAACTTCTGGCTTAGTGGCAAGCGCCCGAAATGCACCATCAAGTAATTCTCCATACTCTTCGTTCGCAAGGCACGTGGAGCAGACTATGTCGCGGCTTGCTTTTCCATTGATATCGACGGCGGCACAATGCGGATTGAGTTGTAGATAACGCGGCGCAAGCACGTCCAGCGTCACCGTTGTGGCGTAGCCCTTTGCAGCAAGCGAGGTGATCGTCTCGGCTAACATATCGACGTGCGATTCTTTTTGTTCTGGACTCCACCACTCCGTATTTCTATCCCATTTGTAATAGGTCCAGTCAGGTCGCCCTGCAGAAACGGCAACCCGATCAACGTGCTTTGCTCCGGGCGATACCAGCAACGATTCCAAAGCCCGGCGCCAGTTGTTCCAATCCGAAAAGTGGATAGATACCGTCAGACTGCCCCCAATCGGTTTTTCTGGCTCGAACAATTCAGCGACCTCACTAAAATCGTCACCATCAAGCTGTATCACCGAGCTTACAACCGCCAAGCTGGCCACCGTGGCCCCACCCAATACCAACCGGCGTCGCCAGGGATCTTCGGGCGCAGCAATGGCGAGAGGATTTCTGCGCTCAAGTTTGTTCCAGTCTTCGTTATGGGCGCGTAATTCGGCCCAGATCGCGTAAATCACCACCGCGGTGTAAAAGTAACTCAACGGAAGCAGAACCATGGTGTAGGGCAAATACAGCAAGTCCCGCGGAGATTTATCTAATAGGATCGCCGTCACTGCGGCGATCAATAGCGACCCAAATCCCATGTATGCAACCCATTCCATGTTCTGCAGTTTGATGATACCGGCATGCATAGCGACGGGAAGCAGCAATAAACTCAGCATTTGCACAATCGGAACAATGATCATGTTGAACAAGTTCAGTAGCAAGTAGCCGCCGAATACACCGAATGTCGGACGGGCAATCATGTCCCGATGCAAAAAAATGATAGTGATATAACTTCTGACCCACCGTACTCTTTGTTTCCACAGACCACGCAAAGAGTGAGGGCACTCTGCGATCACCTTGGTACGTGCGCCATACACCACCCGCACACCGCAGCGATGCAGGCGAAAAGTGATTTCCAGATCCTCGCCCCATATCTCACGAAATCCTCCGATGGAGCGAAGAATGTCACTGCGCACCATACCAAGATTACCAGGGATTATGGGTAAAATTCTTGCCATTGAAAGAGCACGGCGTACCAGGCCTGTGCCTATATGTGAAGTCACCACCAGCATCTTCTGAAGCCACCCTTTAGGATTAAGCGGCGTGTCATTGCCACTCAATGCACCAATTGTAGGATCGGTAAAATACGCAACTCCGTTACCAATAGTATTTTTTTCAAATAAAGAGTCGGCGTCAGTAAACAAGATAATCTCACCGGTGGCGCGGGCAATGCCAGCGTTCAGGGCAGACGCCTTTCCACCGTTTTTTTTCTCCACATAACTAATCTGCCGATGGGCAATAAAAGGCTGAAGTTCGTGCGCTGTCCCGTCTGTCGATCCGTCATTGATGACGATCACTTCAAAATCGGGATAGTCGGAATCAAGGATTGACTGGATACTGGGATAAATTGTGCGCTCCTCGTTAAAAGCAGGTACAAGAACGCTTACCCGCGGCGTGTAATGGGCAGTTTTTGCCCTTGCGAAAAGCCGCCACTCCCAAAAAAGATAGGCGAACGCCAGGGGAAAATAAACGAGCGAAATGACACCGAAATAAAATGTAACGGCACCAAATAGCAATATCGGAGTAAGCAGGAAATCGGTCATCCGCCCAGATATCCCAATGCATAAAGATCTACCATGGCATCGAAAATCTCCGGTGCTTTTTGGGTATGGGCGCCTATTCGCGCGTTGATCTCAAGAACATGCGCAACGCCATTGATATCGCGCCGAATATCCATATCAAGTGGACCGACTAACTTCAGAGTTCTAGCAGCGGAGAGGGCGAGATTGCGCACATCCGGTGCATTGACGCGTGTTACTTCCAGTGCGTTACCGGTACGTCCTTCCCGCAGGAGTGTTTTTTCGAAGATGACGGTTGTCACTTCCAGCGGTTGTTCTGGCGGAAGCATCATCAACACATCATATTCAGTGCCGGGCATAAATTCTTGCCATACAAGATTGTTGTCACCGGATTCAGCCAAGGGTGCGATTGGTCCATCATGTACCGCAACATCACGACCTCCCCGACCAACCCTGGGTTTGGATACGCACGGGAAGCCCAATCGCATCACTTCTGCCGAACCAGATTTGCCGATAGCACTCTTCGGTACAGCGACACCTGCAGCACCCAACGTTTGCGCCGTGCGCCATTTGTCGTCGCAAATGGCGACTGCCTCAGGATTTCCTACAAAAACCGCTATTCCGCGACGCCGATACAAGGCCGCGCGCTCGGCAATGAGAACGAGTTCCTCCTGTACTGTCGGAAAAAGCCAGCCTATATCGTGAGCAGCCAATAATGCATCCAACTCATCGATATAGCGAGGGTCGCGGACTGGCGGGACTAAGAAGAAAGCATCAGCACAGTGCTCGACTGGAACCATATCGACGGCGATCACGCGAAATCCCTTGTTCTTGAGCACGTGCATCGCAGCTTTACCGGAAAGGCCGCCGACGCCGGTGACCAAAACGTTTTTTGTTTGTCTCATCTTTGCCTCTGAAGGACCTGATTTATATCGTCAAGCCGTAAATCTGATGGCTTCGAATGCTTCAGCTGCGCGCAGACGTGCCTGACTTCCGCGCACTCTCGCTAAGCTTTGTACGATATCCTCTTCCATATATGGGCGGGATAGCGTTTGACTTGCGTGACACTTCAACGCTTTAATTTTTTGTTCGAGATACAGAGAAACGTCGATAAAATAATTAGGCCGGAAATCGGGTGGCGTATTGGGGTTTTCGTAGCAAAGCATGGTCGGCACACGACGCGCTGCCTCCAGCGATGCCAGATAAACAGCATGATGATCAGCATGCAGATCATGGCGATTATGGGTAAATATCAAATCAGGATGAAGTTGGCGAGTGACTTCTTCAATCACGCGTTTAAGGTCATCCTGGCGGGTGCCTAATTTGGTGTCAGGAAATTCCAGCACAGTCAAACTATCAAGTTGCAGCACACGACCACCTTTTTCGGCTTCTTTTCTTCGTGGATTACCATTTTTTGCAGCGACACCGTAGACGCCACCTTCGCCGACCGAAAATACAATGCCATGTGTTTCATGCCCTTCGACCTTGTAGCGTAGCAACGCCGCGCCGCAACCTAACTCGATGTCGTCGGGATGCGCACCAATGGCAAGAATGATCAATTTTTTGTTGGACTTCGTGATGCACCGAATCAACCAGATCAGGTTGAAAATGACGAACGCCAAAATGATGAACCCGATCAGTTCAAGTGCATACAGCACTTCTGATCCACTCGACGTTAGTTTGGCAAACTCAAACACGCTATTGGTTGGCAGCAATACAGCAAGAATAGGCAACGTACCCATCACGCGCCGCGCCGGGGGACGCAACCCTGACAACTCCAAACGGAATCGGTAGAGTTGATAAGCCACGAGTAACAAAATGGCTGAGAAAAAACACAGAAAGATTGGTTCTTGGGAGGAAAACATTGCTTTTCCTTTTTAGTTTTTATGAAAACCAAGACTACCGAAACTGCTAACTTACTTTCATCGTTCTGATCTCCCTATGATCCGCCCGACGAAATACTCCAGATAGCAACCATTGATTGAATCTACTAAAGATTAACGCTACTAAACCCAAATAAGGTTATCTTCTTAATAAGATATTATAAAAACACTACTTTGTCTAGACTAGATTTTATCTGAGAATATCCACATAAATGATGCGCGAAAAATGGGACAGAAAATGTGTTCAAGAGGGAGTTTTGAACTGCGTAAAACTTTCATTCGTCTTACGAAAATTCAATATAAGCAAAGCGCGTAGAATGAGAATGAGGCATCTGACTTGGGCCAGCGATTGAGTAGACTACGAACGAAAACATTTTCTGCCAGCAGTCTTAGCTGAAAATCAAACCTTGGACTAGGGTCAGAGATATAAGCTGGTATCCCAAAAATTGAGGAGGCTATATGTCACAAACAGTGGTTGGTGTTTTCGATAATTATGAAATCGCTCAAGACGCTCAGCGGGCGCTGATATCATCTGGTTTCGAGGCTTCCAACGTACATGTTCGCATGCACGAAGCGCATATGTCGTATCGATCGCATGAATCAGATGTTCCCGCATCCGATAAGAAGCGCCGCGCTGTTGTTGGTGTCGCAGATAACCTTCGAGATCTTCTTGTTCACCTATTTGGTAGCCATCATGAAGACATTGACCATTATTCTGAGGCGGTTCGGCGCGGCCACGCGGTGGTGGCGATTACGGTAGACGATGATGCGCTGGTGCCGATAGCGCAATCAGCCTTGCGCAATGCGGGTGCGTTAGATATCGAAAAACAAGTTGAAGGGTGGCGTCAAGATGGGTATAGCGGCTTCGATGCGGCGGCACGGCCTTATACGCCTGAGGAAGTGCTCGCAGACAGAGCCAAAATCAGGCCTGCGCTGGAGGACAACCCCGACATTGCGCAACAGTCCGAAAAAACAGAAGAGGCGGAAAGCTTTCCGTCACGTGCATACCCGTTCCAGCTGGTACAAACGCCCTATGACGACATTATGGGAAAATCAGGCGGCGTGAATGCTGGCGGCCCGGCTACCGAACCCACTGACACGCGCTAAAAACGTGGGGTCTGAAATTGCGAACACAGCGGACGCTATTGGCGTCCGTTTTATGTTTAAGCGCCGTCATGATCTTGATGATCACTTCTCCGCAATGCCAACTCACTAATTTTTTACGCTTGCATGCCACATTATCGGACAGGTCTATGTATCGCTTACCGATCTTGCAACTGTAGGGCAACTGTATAACGACGGTGATGATGCATCTCATCAAATTACCCTGTCAAAATAATAGGTCCCACGGTATATTTATTGTCACAAGAAAACAATAGAAAGAGCCGCATGCGAACGAAATCGAATGTCGTTGTAGCCGCCAGTTTGCTGACAATGTTAACTCTCCATGGCGGGTTTGCCATTGCTGCCGCTAAGACACCTAAGACACTCGTTTTCTGCTCGGAAGGCAGCCCTGAAGGGTTTGATCCGCAGCTTTATACAACGGCTATTTCATTTCAGGCTTCATCAGTGCCAGTGTTCGATCGATTGGTGGCCTTTGAAATAGGGACCACTAAAATTCAACCTGCATTGGCAGAATCCTGGAAAACATCTGCTGACGGTCTGACTTACACTTTTCAATTGCGTCGAGGTGTCAAGTTTCAGGGTAATGCCCGATTTACCCCGACGCGTGATTTTAATGCCGATGACGTCGTGTTTTCCTTCAACCGTATGGGCGATCCCAATCATCCGTTCCACCAACTCCCGGCAGGGCAGAGCTTTGCCTATTACCTGGATATGGCGATGGATAAAATCATCGATAAGGTGGAGAAGCGAGATGACTACACCATTGTGTTTACGCTAAAGCATCCAGAAGCACCGTTCATTGCCAATTTAGGGATGGATTTTGCCGCAATTATGTCGGCCGAGTACGCCGAAAAAATGAAGGCACTCGGCATGCCGGAAATCATTAATCGCGAACCACTCGGTACCGGCCCGTTTCAGTTTGTGTCATATCAAAAGGACGCCGTGATCCGTTACAAGGCTTTTGACGGCTATTGGGGTGGACGTCCCAAACTCGATAACCTGATCTACGCCATCACACCGGATGCATCGGTCCGGTACGCTAAACTAAAAGCTAACGAGTGTCAGGTCATGACCTTGCCAAAACCAGCGGATGTCCCTTTGATGAAGGCTAATCCAGACGTCACGGTACTGAGCAAAGAAGGCTTAAACGTTGGCTACATCGCCTTTAATGTGGAAAAAAAGCCATTCGATAACAAGTTGGTCCGCCAGGCCTTGACTATGGCGATTGATAAGACCGCCATAGTTAATATTGTCTATCAAGGCGCAGGACAATCGGCAAAAAATCCGATCCCACCGACGCTCTGGTCCTACAACGATAAGGTTGTCGACGTTGTTTATGACCCGATTAAGGCCAAAGCGCTATTAACCAAGGCAGGTTATCCGAATGGTGCCGAGGTAGAATTATGGTATCTCCCCGTTACCCGTCCGTACAATCCCGATGGCAAACGTATGGCAGAATTAATCCAGTCGGATTGGGCAAAAATCGGGATCAAAACCAAGCTTGCTACTTACGATTGGGCGGAATATGTTAAGCGCAGCAATCAAGGTGAGCAACAGGTCATGATGTACGGCTGGAATGGCGACAATGGCGACCCGGATAATTTTTTTGCTACATTGTTGGGTTGTGACAGTATTAAAGGCGGCGGCAACAAAGCGCGCTGGTGTAATCCTGCCTTTGAGACGCTGATACAAAGCGCCAAGCGCACACCACATCAGGCCGAGCGCGCAATACTTTATGAGAAAGCGCAACTTATTGTGCATGAAGAAGCGCCCTGGATTTCCATCGCACATGCAGTACGTTATGCAGCCATCCGTAAAAACGTGATCGGATTCAAAATGTCTGTGTTCAGTGAATATGAATTCCAACATGTTGATTTAACGCAATAGACCTATTGCGAGCGTTTTATTGGCATGAAATGTGATGCTTGGGAAGTGTGACATTCGCACCTCCTCGCGCAATACAAGCATGGGGCGTGGGATTGATGAACTAACGTGCCTCCCCACTACGGCGCAAATTTTCACTCAAATAGTGCATTCATAAAGCTAGAATGGGGCGTATTACAGCTATCTACTCAGCTAAAGTCGCACCTAAGGGGTTTGCTTAAGGCCACTAATCAACTAATCGACCAATGCAATGATCGTGAGTTGGCTAAAGTCCGTCGATGAGTGTGATACATCATCAAAAATCAATACAAATAACCACTACATCGATTTTGCTGGAACAATGCTTGCTTAGTGTTAAGTTTACCCATTCGATATAACTGCCCCATGATGAACCTCGCAAAAGTCTTTTTGGTCGGTGCCGGTCCCGGCGATCCTGATTTGCTGACTTTAAAAGCAGTCAAAGCAATTGCCAGCGCCGATGTGATTTTGGTCGATGATCTGGTCAATCCCGCCATACTCGAGCATGCTAAGTCTGATGCCAGGATCGTGCATGTCGGCAAGCGTGGTGGGTGCAAATCCACGCCGCAAGCTTTTATCGAGCGCTTGATGATTGCCGAGGCACAAGCCGGGCAATGCGTCGTCAGGCTAAAAGGTGGCGATCCCTTTATGTTTGGCCGCGGCGGAGAGGAGCGTGACCATCTCATGGCGGCTGGGATTGCTGTCGATGTAATCAATGGCATTAGTAGCGGTTTGGCAGCGCCGTCCTCAATTGGCGTACCACTCACCCATCGTGACTGGAGCCAAGGCGCGATCTTCATAACCGGTCACGGCAAAACGCCCGAATCCAATCCGGATTGGGCGTTACTGGCCCAAACCAGCCTGACGCTGGTGATATACATGGGCGTGGCCCGCTGCAATGAAATACAAGCTGCGCTGATGGCTGGTGGCAAGGCCGCATCGACTCCGGTAGCGGTGATTCAGTCGGCTACCATGGACGCGCAATCGCAACTCATTACCACGTTGGGCGAGTTACCGGCTGCATTGGCAGCCGCGCAACTCGGCAGTCCCAGTATTATTGTCATCGGAGATGTGGTGCGGTGCGCGATGAACACGGTGGCTTCCGACCTGGTTGATCATTTCGATCAATCTTTGGCGCAATATTCTTAGCAACTCATCTCAACACTCCACCAAAGTCACATCCTTGTTTCGGGAGCGGCAATCGCCATAGCCGCCATATGCAGACCAGCGATGCGTTTGAAGTCATCTGAG
Source organism: Glaciimonas sp. GNP009 (assembly GCF_054343755.1). Classification (NCBI taxonomy): domain Bacteria; kingdom Pseudomonadati; phylum Pseudomonadota; class Betaproteobacteria; order Burkholderiales; family Oxalobacteraceae; genus Glaciimonas; species Glaciimonas sp. GNP009. The sequence continues at coordinate 5,003,358 of NZ_JBTGUV010000004.1, read as the reverse complement.
ATACGGTGATCGTTGCACACCTTATTCCAAAATTGATTAGCAAGGTTCGCCGCAACCGGCAACTGACGTAAGTCGAGGCGATCCAAACCGGATAAAGTGAATGTGCGTTCTATCACTTCGCCTTGTGCATTTGGCCGATACATCATCGGCAGCATGTCGTAACATGGCCTCAAGGCAAAAAATCCCTCCACCGTCCAGGACAAAGAGAGATTACCCGGATGACGATCAGTATTACCAATTAACGCGCCGTAGACGTCCAGTAACTGGATCACGATCAAGTCAGCCTGAGATAACTTTTTCCGATTAGCGAGCATCGTCGCGACAAATGACCAGGTTTTTTCAGCGGCTCCCGTTTCACCGATCAACCCCGACAACGATATCATCGGCGTTCGTCCAGCCGTGCCGATACGATCAAAGCGGACAGACTCCAGAAACACGCGATTGCCAGCAACTAAAATGCTGGAAGCGGCAGCCGGTATGCCATTTTCGCGCAACATCGCGATCGCCAGATGTTCGGCAATCAGCAGATCGCCCCAACGTCGACCACCGGCCGTGCGAATGTCGGGAGAAAATTTGACGATCACCGCCGACGGTGAATCATCCGTGCCGCGTACAATAGCGGTAGTGAATTTGGGTTGCTCGCCTCCCGCAGATGAGCCAACAGCCTCACCTTTTAATGCACGTTCTGCTAATTCAGGATAGCGCGTGTCGCGGTCAGCCTCTGCAAGCAGATTGCTTTGCGTATCCGAATTGTCCCCCAGGAAGCGGCGGTAGGATTCATTACCAACGACAAGATCGCCCATATTATCTTCGCCGCGTCGGGCTAAATAATACAGTGCGTCGTCATCCGTCCATTCCAGAATGTCTTCTGGCAGATGCAAGTCAGCGTTTTCGCGCGGTGCCATGCGCCCCAAAAAACCTTGTGGCCGACTATCCTGTAGGAAATACGGCAATCCTTCGCAGGTAAAGACGCTTTTGTTGCCTGTAAATTGGTACGCGTACCAATGACCTGATAAAACGGTGAGTTGCGCGAAGTCTTCAGGATGTCCATCGGCATCGATACGAAAAATAGGCAGCGACGGGCCAACATCACGAATGGTACGTGCCAGCCCGTACATGGTCGCCCGTGCAGCGCCGATTGCAAGAATGTCGTTGCCAGCGGTCGGCCACAACCGTGAAAACGTCGGCTGGCTGATACCAAGTGCGGAAGAAAGCGTCTTCGCATCAGTCGGTTCCTTAGCAAGAAGTTGGCGCAGCGCCGTTATCTGTTCTTTTTTGTTATTGAATAACATATGAATAGATATTTAATAAAAATTATAAGAATGAAAATGTCATTTTTTATAGTTTAATTGAATATCTAATGAATAGATAATTTATCGCAATTATTGTTGTAATTTTACTTGCGCTTATTTATACAGTGTCTGCAATTGTTCTAATGATTGCTATGCCGGAATAGGGTCGTGACAGCAAACACACAACTTATTTCCATCGATATCAGAAAAATAAGCGCCGTAATAATCAGGGTGATAATGCGGCCGCAAACCGGGCGGTCCATCACAGCGTCCACCAAGGGATAACGCCTTGGCGTAGGTGCGATCCACAGCCGCACGCGTAGGAGCGAGGAGGGCGATCATCTGCCCGTTTCCAGCGGTCGCGGTATTGCCATCATAGGGTTTGCCGATGACAAAAATGGGACGAGGCGCATCTGGCGCAACCCAACCAGCCCATGATTTGTCGGGCTCGCTGAACTTCAAAATCAGTCCAAGCTCGCGCGTGACCGCTGAATAAAAAACCAGCGCAGCGGGAAAGTCATTCACCCCAACAAAAACATGAGAAATCAAACCGCCTCCTTAATATACCAATCAAGATTTGAACTTGTCTCATACGCCGATCTGGCACTTTTTTAGGCGTTCCAAAGCCTGTTTTAAATTACTTTCAAAAGTAGTTTAAAACGACACCAGAAAAAATTATACCCGCTCAAGCACAATCGCAATCCCTTGTCCGACTCCGATACACATCGTACACAGTGCATATCGTCCGCCAGTACGTTGCAACTGATTTACCGCAGTCATTACCAGACGTGCGCCGGACGCCCCCAATGGATGACCGAGTGCTATAGCGCCACCGTTTGGATTCACACGCGGGTCGTCATCCTGCAAGCCCAACTGTCTGAGCACGGCCAACCCTTGTGCTGCAAACGCTTCGTTGAGTTCGATGACATCAAACTGATCCAGGCGCAGACCGGTCAACTCCAATACTTTTAACGTGGCAGGAAATGGTCCAATACCCATTACCCGTGGCGTCACGCCTGCGGTCGCCATACCAACAATACGCGCTTTAGGCACTAATCCGTACTGTGACGCTGCGCTCTCATTAGCCAACAGCAAGGCGCACGCACCGTCGTTCACGCCGGATGCATTCCCCGCTGTTACTGTACCGTCAGCCTTGACGATGGGTTTGAGTTTTGCCAATGCCTCAAGTGACGTAGCACGCGGATGTTCATCCTTGCTAATGACGATGGGTTCGCCTTTTTTTGGCGTGATCGTCACCGGTGCAATCTCACTATCGAAAACGCCTGCTTGTTGCGCGGCGATTGCTTTCATCTGGCTTGAGAGGGCCATTTTGTCCTGGTCAGCGCGACTGATACCGTATTCCGCCGCCACATTTTCAGCCGTCTCTGGCATGGTATCGACGCCGTATTGGGCTTTCATCAGTGCATTGATAAAGCGCCAGCCGATCGTCGTATCCTCAATCTTTGCAGCACGGGAAAATGCGCTTTCAGCCTTGCCCATGACAAACGGCGCACGACTCATACTTTCCACGCCACCGGCAATCATCAATCCCGCTTCACCGCTCTTAATTGCACGCGCTGCAGTGCCGATAGCATCAATACCTGAACCGCACAAACGGTTGATGGTAGCGCCCGGTACATCAACCGGCAAGCCAGCCAGCAATGCCGACATGCGCGCAACATTGCGGTTGTCTTCACCAGCCTGATTGGCGCAACCGTAGATCACATCAGCCACGGCGTGCCAGTCAACTTGCGGATTGCGGGCTATCAAGGCGCGGATAGGAATTGCGCCTAGATCATCAGCGCGGATACCAGACAAAGCACCGCCGTAACGGCCAAAGGGCGTGCGTTGGGCATCGCAAATAAAAGCATGGGACATGACACTCTCCGTTGATTAATGATTATTATTTTGAGCTCTGTGCCACCTTTGGTAAGCACAGCAGATATGCAGATTAGCTTTATTCGATGACTCAGCCAGCCAAGTTAATCAGTGGAACAGCCGTCACCTTTTGCAACGCATCGAACGTCATTCCTTCAACGATTTCGATCACTTTGGCACCATCTGCATCCAGATTGATGACGGCCAGATCGGTGTAGATGCGGCTGACACAAGCGACGCCGGTTAACGGATACGTGCAAGCTGATACCAGTTTGCTTTCGCCTGATTTCGTCATATGTTCCATCATGACGTAAGTTTTCTTTGCACCAATCGCAAGATCCATCGCGCCGCCGACTGCCGGAATGGCGTCCGGTGCGCCGGTATGCCAATTTGCCAGATCACCACCGACAGATACCTGAAACGCACCCAATACACAGACATCCAAATGGCCGCCCCGCATCATCGCAAAACTATCGGCGTGGTGAAAATAACATCCGCCCGCCAACAATGTCACAGGCTGTTTACCCGCATTGATAAGATCGTAGTCCTCTTCACCCTCCGCGGGCGCAGGGCCCATGCCAATCACGCCATTTTCACTATGCAGAATCACTTCCCGATCACTCGGCAAATGATTCGCCACCATGGTCGGCAATCCGATACCAAGATTGACCACAGCGCCATCCGGGATATCCTGCGCAACGCGTCGCGCCATTTGTTCTCTTGTCCACTTGCTCATATTTTTCTCGCTTATTTTGTACTAAGGCTGACTTGTACTCTTATCATTTATGGCGCTTGGTAAGCATATTGATCTGCAACCAGGAAGCGGTTAACGGCATAATCGCCAAGTTGACCGCGTTGCCCAATCGTTCGCATACGTCAGCGTCTTTATCACATGTCCACTATGCAGCTTTAAGACCAGCCGGTCCCGTAGCGGTACGCGGCACTAAAACGATGCGTTGCACGTAGAGGCCGGGCGTGATGACTGCTTCTGGATCAAGACTGCCCAAATCGACAATTTGATGTACCGATGCAATCGTCACCTTGGCTGCGCTTGCCATGATCGGGCCAAAATTACGGGCTGTTTTGCGATACGTCAGATTGCCCCAACGGTCACCAGATTCGGCTTTGATCAACGCAAAATCGGCATGAATCGGGCTTTCCAGCACATACATGCGACCGTCGATTTCCCGGGTTTCTTTGCCCTCCGCCAATTGCGTGCCAAAACCGGTTGGTGTAAAGAACGCGCCGATACCAGCACCGGCAGCACGAATGCGCTCGGCAAGATTACCTTGCGGGACAAGTTCGAGCTCCAACTTCCCGGAGCGATATAGACCGTCGAAGATATGCGAGTCCGCTTGTCGCGGGAAAGAGCAAATGATTTTGCGCACCTGACCAGCCTTGAGCAGGGCGGCCAAACCAGTTTCACCGTTACCGGCATTGTTATTGACGATCACTAAATCTTTTGCGCCGTGCGCAATCAGACCATCGATCAATTCAGCAGGTTGTCCAGCACCGCCAAAGCCACCGATCATGATCGTTGCACCATCATGAATATTTGCCAGCGCTTCTGTCACAGAAGGAATTATTTTGTTAATCATGGTTTTTATACGAACATTAGGTTGAAATATCGTTTAAAGTTCTTATAATGAACAAATATTCGCATTTAGAACTTATGGGATAAGAATAGACAGGGACCGCTGCGTTGTCAATATTTGTTAGCGCATTATTTAATTGTTTTTTGTTAATTAATTCGGCGCCATCCATTTACACTTTCAGCGTTTGGGAAGCGGGTAGAAGTTATCCAATTGTTATTAAGAAATTTGAAAGAGCATAAACATGTCGGATAGTGTGCCATTCCCTCTTCAAGAAGAACCAGAGTTACCGGACTCCCATCATCCGTCGTCTGCCATTCCAAAGCCCGGCGATAGTTATGTGCAGTCATTTGCCCGTGGCCTGTCTGTGTTACGAAGTTTTGGCGCAGATGCGCCTTCTCAAACGCTAACGGAAGTCGCCGAACGCGCTGACCTGACGCGTGCGGGAGCGCGTCGAATTTTGCTGACTTTATTGCATCTCGGTTACGTCGCCGCAGAAGGGCGCTTGTTCCGTTTAACACCTAAAGTATTAGAACTCGGGTTTGCTTATTTATCATCATTACCGGTATGGACGCAGGCCCAACCGGTGATGGAAGACCTCGTAGAAAGCCTGCGACAATCCTGTTCAGCCGCCGTGTTGGATGGCGACGAAATTGTCTATATTTTGCGAGTACCTGCCCACAAAATCATGTCGATTCACCTTGGCGTTGGCAGTCGGTTGCCAGCTTACTGCACGTCGTTGGGGCGGGTCTTATTGGCTGGCTTGCCACCAGCGACATTGCGTGATCGCTTGCACAGAATGATACTGGCGCAGCATACCCCAAACACCATTATCGAACCAAAGCGTCTGGAGGAGACGATCGAGCAGGTTCGCATTCAGGGATGGAGTCTGGTCAGGGAGGAATTGGAGCCCGGCCTGGTGTCAATGGCGGCACCGATTGTTGATCGTAACGGGCGCGTCGTGGCTGCGATTAATATCAGTGGACAGGCAAACAATCCAAGTCCGACCCAGTTATTAGAGAACTGCCTTCCCGCATTGCTGGCGGCGGCGGCCAAAATCAATCTGCTAGTGCGTGCACAATCGTAAGAGCGTGGCAGCATTGGATCTTTTTAGATCCCCAATCAACGTTGCTGATCGGGGATTTGGGTGGTTATTTGGGTGGATATTTTAGATACATGAATTCGGCTAACTCTTCAGTATTTCTCGAAAGAACCACCTTCGCGATGCCGAACCAATGTAATGAATCAGCGCCAGGTTCAGCGCTATAGCAATACTCAATGCAAAAGCTGCCAAAGCAATAGTGTTCCAGCTAATCCAACTACCGACACAATCGTCTGCAACACCGACCAGACCCACAGTGTCTGCTTGAGTTCCAGGCCAAAAAATTCTTTCACCATCCAGAATCCGGCATCATTAACGTGGCAGAAAAATACCGAACCAGCACCAATAGAAAGCGCGATCAAAGAACCTTCCGTCGCCGACATGCCCATGGCCAGCGGGGCTAAAATACCGGCGGTGGTGGTGGTCGCCACAGTTGCGGAGCCAGTCGCCTGCCGCAGTGCCACGGCAATCAGCCATGCGAGAAGAATATAAGGCAGATGCGCGACCTCAGCCGCTTTGCTGATCGTCGTGCTCATGCCCGCATCCAGCAAGGTCTGTTTAAGTCCGCCACCAGCACCGATAGTCAGCAACAGCACGGCAATCGGGGCAAGGCTTTTACGTAACAAGTCACCGACCCGCTCACGCGGCAAGCCGCTTCCCCAACCCAGAAAAATCACAGCCGCCAATACGGCTAATCCAAGCGCGACCAGCGGTTCACCCAGAAACTTCAGCAGCAAAGCCAGTTGGCTTTCCGGTGACATCGCCACTTTTGCCAGCGTGCTTCCAAGCATCAGAATCACAGGTAACAAAATGATCAGCAGTGACAGCGCAAAACTTGGTTGCTTGTTTTGCGTTTCTTTTGCGCTGTACACGGCCCCTACGGTAGCAGGCAGTTCAATCGGCATACGGCGCGATAGCCAGATTCCATACAGCGGCCCAGCCAAAATCACCGCAGGTACAGCAATAATAAACCCTAGCATCATCGTCAGACCGAGATCGGCATGCAGAGCGCTAACGGCAATAAGTGGACCGGGGTGTGGCGGCATGAGTGCATGCAGCGTCGTCATACCGGCTAATGCCGGGATAGCAATTTTCAGCAATGGTTGACCGGAGCGGCGCGCAATTACAAAAATGATCGGCACCATCATCACAAGGCCAACCTCAAAAAATAACGGCAGACCGATAACCATGGCAACCGCCGCCATAACCCAGGGAAGGGCGCGCCCGCTGGCCTTGCTTAACAGCGTCGTAGCGATGCGATCCGCAGCACCCGAAACAGCCATCAAAGCACCAAGCATGGCGCCAAGCGCAATGATAATGCCGGCCTCACCCAAAATGCCACCTGCGCCTTTGCTAAACGCTTTGGCTACCATTTCAGGCGGCAAGCCCGCCCCAAGTCCAGCAATAAAAGTGCCGACAAGGATCGACAAAAAAGGCGGTAATTTGGTCGCGCTGATGAGTAGAATAATGGCACCTATCGCCACAACGCAACAGATGATAAGGCGGGTATCGTGAGCGATCCACACTGCGTGCGACAGATCCAATTGCAACTCCTTCGATGATACTTTGTTAAATGAGGCGCTACGATATCCTATTTTGGGCTTGCCATGCAGGAGTGGCCATTAAAGGGCAACTTCACATTAATGGCACATAAAATGCTGGCCATGTGAGACCTGAACTTTGTTACTGAAAAGTTACCATATGAAACATAGAACACTTGTCCCTCAGGGACGACGACAACTACCGGTATCTTGCCGAGTGGTTTTACAGTGTCGGTTCGAAGCGCCGTGAAGGCTCTTTAACACCATGAAATTGAGACCCGGCCTGAATTTAAATTGAAACAAAAGAAAATGCTCCGTATTTCTGCTGTAAGAAGGCCATTACGATAGTCCATTGATTTTTCTATGCTGTTTTGTTTGCAGATTTACTTCGATCAAAGGCTAGGGTACGCTGTGGTGAATGCTAGGATCATTAATATGTTCTAGCGAAGTTTTCCACCAATTTGCAGATTTAATGACTGGCTCGCTCAACATAAAGACGCGAAGGTTGCTGCGATGGAAAAGACCGCATTTGTATTCGCCGGTGGAGGAAGTCTCGGTGCTATCGAGGCAGGCATGCTGCGCGAACTGATCGCTTCAGGCGTCGCTCCGGATTTGTTGGTAGGTGCTTCGGCGGGTGCGATTAATAGCGTTTTTTTTGCTTTTCAGCCACATATGGCTGGGGCGCTGGCGCTGGAGTTGTTGTGGCGCGGTACGCGTCGAGAGCATATTATGCCGTGGTCGATTCTCTCAATACTTGGCGCATTAGGTATATTCGGCACAAAAGGGTCGCATCTGATCAGTTCTGCAAAACTGCGCGCGTTTTTGCATCTTCAATTCGGTGAAACACGTCTTGAGAATAGCGGTTTGCCGGTCTATGTGGTGGCCACCGATATGACGACCGGTAGCGAGGTTGTACTTTCCTCCGGCTCTGTGGTCGATGCGGTATTGGCAAGTACAGCTATCCCGGGCGTATTCCCACCTGTATTGGTGGCGGGACAGTTACTAATTGACGGCGGTGTTGCTAACAATACACCTATTTCTACCGCGATTCGCTTGGGCGCGACCCGCGTGATTGTGTTATCCACCGGCTTTACCTGTGCCGAACGGCGTCCGCCCAGAGGAGCGCTTGAGCACGCCATGCGTGCCCTCAACCTGCTTGTCGCGCGGCAACTGTTGGTCGATTTGGAGCGTTGGTCATCGCACGCAGCCATTGCAGTGGTCGCTCCGCTATGCCCACTAGACGTGTCACCTTATGATTACAGCCAGTCAGGCGCATTGATCGATAGGGCGGCCAATGCAACGCGGCTTTGGCTGGCATCTGGCGGACTGGATAGTCGCGAGATACCGAGTGCGTTGATTCCACATTCTCATCAATAAGAATGTTTGACATCAAGACAACTGCGATATCTCAAAAGATGTCGCAGTTGTGATTACCAAGCAGGTAAGTTATCCCATTCACCCCGCATGAACCATTGATTTCAGTTCGAAATTAATTGGTTTTCTGAGCGGAAGGAACCGCTACTTCAAGCGCGCTATTTCAGGACTTCACTGCTTCTTGTATCGCAACCACGCGCCGCGGCCTTCCTGTATATCTGCCGACTCTAAAGGCAGATAAGTTGGATGCGTCCAGCTGTCTTTGGCGATCTCAAAAGACGCTGGATCGTTACGCGTGTGGTCCGTGTAGTCCGCGATAGTATGTTTGAGCTGGCTTACCGGCAGGTCCTGGCAGTAATTCAGTCGGGTCGGGGACTTCGATGTCATGCGCGACAATGTACTGATTTAACATACGTTTTGTAGCTAGCTTTTTTTGCCGCCTAGGAAATATTTTTCCGTAAGTCTGCAATAGGTAATAGTGCAGTAACAATGGCTTTATATAATGCCCGAGTTATTTCTTTCGGCATTTCACGCAAAGTCCCCTACAAAATGAGATTTCCCAAATTTTCCAACCTGTCTACCGGCTCTCGGGTCATTTTCTCTTTTGTACTTGTGTTGGCGGTGATGGCGTCGATGACGACGATTGCGCTTTGGCGTTTGCAGTCAGCCAACGACATGACTGAATACCTCGTGCACGACAAGCTGGCCAAACAGCAACTGGCGGCTGACTTGCTCGCTGCCGTTCAGCTCAATGGCGAGCGGGCGGTGCTGATTGCCAAAAGTGATAGCCTCGAAGTTGCTGAATACTTTCAAAATCGCACGACCATGGGCGAGAAATTGGTCGCCGATGTTGAGTACAAGCTGCGAGCGGTACCGCATGATGCGCCAGAGCAGGCATTGTTGGCATCGATGGGTAAGCAACGCAAAACGTACCAGCTTGTGCGCGACGAAGTATTTAAATTGAAAGCGGGGGGCAGGACGATGGAGGTAGAGCAATTGGTTGATTCGAAAATGGCATCTACCTTTAAGGCTTATATCGACGCGGTTCATGCACTTGTCGCGCATCAGAAAAAGCAGGCGGAATCGCTGGCCCTGGAATCGGCTCGCCAATTCCAGATCAATCGCGCATTGCTGGCCGGGCTGGGCGCTCTGGCACTTGCCTCGGGTGTATTGCTGGCTTGGCTGCTGACCCGCAGTATTGTGGAGCCGCTCAAGCAAGCGGTTCAGCTCGCGACAAAAGTGGCGCAAGGCGATTTGCGTGCAACCATTGATTTTGATCGCAAGGATGAAATCGGGCAGCTGTTGTCCGCGCTACGCGAGATGAATCAAGTGCTCGCTGGTAAGGTCGCCAAAGTGCGGGCGGGCGCGGAGGCCATTGATGTCGCGTCACGGGAAATCGCCGTCGGCAATCGTGATCTGTCATCCCGTACCGAGCGGCAGGCCAGTGCACTGGAACAAACTGCAGCCTCCATGGAGGAACTGACTTCCACCGTCAAGCAAAACGGCAATCACGCACGGCAGGCCAATCGCCTGGCTGCGTTTGCTTCGGATGTTGCGGTCAAGGGTGGCCAAGTGGTATCGCAAACGGTTGTGACGATGGCGTCGATTAATGAGTCGGCCAGGAAGATTGGCGACATCACCGGCGTTATCGAAGCAATCGCATTCCAAACAAATATCTTGGCGCTGAATGCTGCCGTGGAAGCGGCGCGTGCCGGTGATCATGGTCGCGGATTTGCCGTCGTCGCTGCCGAGGTGCGTATTCTCGCCCAGCGTTCCACCATCGCTGCAAAGGAAATCAAGTCCCTGATCGAGGATTCGGTAGGAAGGGTGGAGGCGGGCAGCAAGCTGGTCAATCAGGCCGGCGCCACCATGGACGAAATCGTGGCCAGCGTTCAGCGCGTGTCCGAGGTGATGGCAGAGATTGATGTCGCCACCCGGGATCAGGAAGTCGGAATCGGACAGATCAACCAAGCCATCGCTGAGATGGACACAGTGACGCAGCGCAATGCAGCATTGGTAGAAAAAGCGGCGGCTGAGGCCGAATCGCTGCAAGACCAGGCGGGCAATCTGGCGCAAGTAGTCAGCGTGTTTAAACTGGACGACGAGCAGAGCAACGAATTTGAGCAGACTGTCCATTCCCAAGCCCGGACGGCATTTGAGCACATCGTATGGGCTAATCGGGCTGGGCGTGGTGTTGCTGGTGCGGATGGCGATCCTTTTCATTGCGCTGCTGGCTGATAAAACCAGCGGCGGTGTTCGGTCTTGAGTGTTGGCGCGCGATCAATACCGACAGGCTTCGATAGCGATCGCTTGTTTAAGGGTTTCCAGGAATTGCAATAATGTTCTATACTCAGTTCGCCCTCGAGAAAAAGAGGAACTGGTTTAGCAGCCTGATTAAAGTTAAGCGCACAAACGGCGTCATGCCGTATTTTTATGTGCTTCTGTCGTCGTACGTCCTCTCTGGGCGGCGGTGGCGGGGAAGCCTTCGGGCTTGCTGGATTTTTGCTTGCTTTACCAGTCTGCTAACCCTGCTATTTGCTGCCCACCCTACTTAGTAGCGGTGCGCGGTTCAACCGCAAAAAAGGAACCAACAATGCTGAGTACCATCCTGCCTATCCCACCTCGTTTTACCATCATTAAGTCCCGCATTATTTCCATCAAACTGGTAGGTCAATCATGAGCAAGCCGACCAGAACCAGATACACATCGCCAACATCACCAGAATCTCTCCATCAGCCGTTTTCATGGCTGCCTGAACATCACAAAAATGAAGAAGCCGCAGAATTTTATGCATTGACCAAGGATGTCTGCCAAGGCATACAAACCTGCATTGATCTGGCCCATTTCAGCAATATGGACAGAGATACTGATACGACACCCATGCTGAATATTGCTGATACAGAAACCTTGCTGCGGTTTGCATTGACGTCATCCCACATGCTGGCGCGCTTTGCGGAACTGCGGATTGACAAGCTGGGTTGCCGCCCAAGCCACAATGTGAGCCCGGCAGAATAATCCATTCAGGCGCAGTGCGTCGCTCAATAAATGCTTCCGGTTTTTGGCGTTATTTCAACAATAGAACACTTGTCTATCAGGGACGACAACAACTACCGGCATCTGGCCGAGTGGTTTTACAGTGTCGGTTGGAAGCGCCGTGACGGCTCTTTAATGCAAGCATCCTAATTGTTACCGTAACGATACTTACCTAATGATCCGAAGTACAGTAGAAGAGTACACATCTAACTCTAAAAGTGACTTCTACATGATCTGCATTGCACCTCGCCTCCTTGAAGAGAGCAAATATGTCCACTCAACTTGAGAATATCCAAGAATCTTCGCCTTTATTAGAAGAGCGTAAGTTGGAAGCAGACATGAGGATTCGAGAAATTGAGATAGCGCTCAAGCGAGATCAGCTCGCCACTCAGAAGGCACCTGACATGAAGACAAAGTGGTCGCCTAGTGCGACAACTATCTTAGTTGCGGTGGCAGGCATGGTTGCGTCTGCGATCGGTGCACTCTTACAGGTGCAATCAACGCGAGAATTGGAGAGATCAAAGTTCGAAGGCAACCTTATACTAAAAGTCATTGAAACTGGCGATCTCGATCAAGCCGCGAAGAACCTCCGGTTCTTAGTTAAAGCCGGATTTATAACCGATGATAGTGGCAAGATTTCAAAGCTCTTAGACAAGCCTGACGCGATACCTTTTCTGCCTTCTCGGGAGGGTCTTCCGGAATTGTCGCCGATTACGGAAGAGCGCTTTTATAAGCTCGGTGACGACGCTAAAAAATACTTTAAAAAAGGACGCCTTGATGAGGCAAAGCAATCTGCCGAGGAACAGAACACGTTACTTCCACAACTTAAGAACAATTGGAACTATGGAAATGCGGTTCAGGATATAAACCTGGTGCTGGGTAGAATTGCAGTCAAACAAGATCGAATTGCTGATGCTAAACGCTACCTTTTGTTGGCCGGACAGACGCCAGGCTCTCCTCAACTCGACACTTTTGGTCCCAACGTTAGTCTTGCTTCAGATTTGATAAAAAAAGGTGAGCGTGAGGTTGTGCTTAAATACTTCGAACTCTGCCGCAAATTCTGGAAGTTGGAAGACGGGCGTCTCGACAAGTGGAAGAGTGCAGTTCAGGCAGGGCAGACGCCCGATTTCGGAGCGAACTTGGTTTATTGAATGACTCTAAACAACTTCTAAGCAAAATGTCGATCTCCCAACTCAGCCGAAAATCGATCTTGTCATCACTGACAACGCGTTTTAACATCTTGCTTAGGCTGCCTCCGGTGTTAACTGGACTCTTTATTGTAAGGGTAAATTGGTCTACAAAATGCTACTACTACCGATGAGTAGGGGTAGAAAACTATAGATGAATTTGCCGAGGTCTACGATTCCCTGAACTTTTACATCATGGTGCTGAGCAAGAGTCCGTGCCATTTTAAAAATCCCTGGCAGGCGGATTTAGCGACTTTTTGGCACCAAATATTCGTGCCGTTCGGAGTTAACATGTGACACTCGCCATTCGATGGGCTGATCGTTATAAGAATAAGCAACGCGCCGCAATTCCAGCAACGGAGCGCCCGTAGAAATGCCGAGTATACGGGCCTGTGCTTCGGTGGCGCTGGCTGCACGCAAGCGTTCTTCAGTTCGGATCACGTTCAGACCAAAGCTGGCCTGATACAGGTGGTACAGGGTGTTGGCCCGGTTGCGCACCTGATCTTCGCTCATGCGTACGAAAAGAACTTCGGGCAGGATGATGTCGTCGATGACCACCGGTCGACCATCGAGGCTCAGCAAATTCGTGAATGCAATAACCTTTGACGTACCGGGCAAGCCGAGCATATCGGCGGCGATCTTACTTACTTTTTTTCTGGTGAAGGACAATAGCTCCACTTTCGGAGAAGTCTTGTGGCCGTCATGAGCGACAAAATTAAAAAACCGGAACGATTGTTGCTCGCGATTGTGCAACGCCACGAATGTGCCGCGTCCCTGATGTCGTACCAGAATATTGTCTGCGACAAGATCGTCGATTGCCTTGCGCAGGGTGCCGATTGATACGCGGAAGCGCTCGCACAGGCGTTTTTCGGCAGGGATCACTTCCCCTGGTTTCCATTCGCCAGCACATAAGGCGTGCAGCATCTGCCGCTTGACCTCTTCGTAAAGTGTGGTGCCGAGCGTGGATGAGGGATCGAGTTCGAGCATGGTGGGATGGTCAGTTCTGATGTGTGAATGAACGGCGGACGGTTCCATGGAAGGCAATGCCATTCTGACGAGGCCGTATCTCGTCGCCGAATGATACCATTTTATTTTAAATGATACATGTCATATAGTTGACATTGATGAATAATGGTCCTACATTAGATCTCAATGTTAATGCGGAGCGGGCCAGATGGCGTATGAAGTTGGTGTGATCCTCTCTGGTGCAGTTCTCGCTGCAATGGTGTCGGGAAGCAGTGGCTTTGCGTTCGGATTGATTGCATCGGCGATCTGGCTGCATGTGCTGGCACCGTCCCAGGTGGTGCCACTGGTAGTTATCTGTTCGATGCTGGTCAATGCGGCGTTGGTGTGGCGTCTGCGCGGCATGGTGCGGCTCCGGTTGCTCTGGCCGTTTCTGGCCGGGGCCATGATTGGTGTGCCGATCGGCGTGGCGGCATTGCACCGACTCGATGGCCATGTTGTGCGGCAGGCGGTGGGCGTGGTATTGGTGGCGTACAGCCTATACATGTTTTCCAGGCCTGTCATGCCGGTGGTGCGGCTCGGTGCATATAGTGGACAGGTGGCTGACGGTGCGATCGGCATGCTGGGTGGCTTCATGGGTGGCGCAACCAGCCTGAACGGCATTTTTCCGACCTTGTGGTGCGGCTTGCGTGGCTGGAGCAAGGGCGATCAGCGCGGCGTGTTCCAGTCATACGTTCTGATCGTGCATCTCATGACGCTGGCATGGATGGGCTCGGCAGGTGAATTGAATGCCAGCACTGCACGCAACGTTCTATTGTGCCTGCCTGCGCTGATGGTCGGCACCTGGCTGGGACTGCGGCTGTTTCATCATGTGAGCGAAAATGGATTTAGAAAGTTGATATTGCTGCTATTTCTATTGTCCGGGCTGGCGCTGCTGCTTTAGCATCCAACTAGACGAATTGGCGCAGTGATATCTGGGCGGTGATATCTGTTATTGCGCGCACTGTACGACCCCGACGCACAAAGTGCGCGGTCCCCTTCCATAAAAAGAGGAGACATCTTGAAATTTCGACAAAAATTCGGCTTGCCGGTCTTACTAGGCACGGTACTTACGTTGGGTTCACTCACCAGCGCGCTGGCAGAAGTCAGTGAAGTCGCCATCGCCCAGCAATACGGCATCAGTTACCTGCCGCTGATGATCATGCAGGAAAACAAGCTGCTCGAGAAGGAAACCAAAGCGGCGGGCCTTGGCGACGTCAAGGTCACCTGGGCCAAGTTTGCTGGCGGTAACGTGATGAACGATGCATTGCTGTCGGGTGACTTGCAGTTTGCTTCCGGGGGCCTTGGACCGTTCATCACGCTATGGGCCAAAACCAGAAACAACATTGGCGTCAAGGCCATCGGCGCGATGAATTCGATGCCATTGCTGCTAAACACAAACAATCCCGACATCAAGAGCCTGAAGGATTTCACTGAGAAGGACAAGATCGCGTTGCCAGCCGTAAAAGTGTCGATACAGGCGATTACGCTACAGATGGCAGCGGAAAAAGAATTTGGAGTCGGACAGGCCAATCGTCTGGATGCCCTCACCGTCACGCAATCGCACCCGGACGGGATGCTGGCCATGCTAGGCGGTGGTAGCCCGATCAATAGTCACTTCACGGCACCGCCGTTCCAGTACGTCGAGCTGGAAAAGCCAGGGATGCATACCGTCCTCAACTCTTACGACGTGACAGGCGGGCCGCATACGTTCAACGTGGTCTGGGCCAGCACCAGGTTCGTCACCGCTAATCCGAAAACCTATGCCGCCTTTCTGCGTGCTTTCGACTCCGCGATTGCGCTGATCAACAAGGACAAGCAGGCCGCTGCCGAGTTCTACGTCAAGGCTGCCAAGACGAAGGAATCGGTCGCTTTCATTGAAAAAATGTTGAACGATCCGAACATCGAATTCACCACGACACCAAAGAATTCGATGAAATATGCCGAGTTCATGCAGCGCATTGGCATGATCAAGGTCAAGCCATCGTCGTGGAAAGAAATGTTCTTCCCGAATGTGCACAATTTGCCAGGAAGCTGAAGCGCAAAGCGCACGCTGGCCGCCGTTGGCGTACGCGGCGTGGGCCTGACCAAATTTCATACAATGATCCGGTTGCCACGTGAAGGAATGGGCTGGCCGGTCGCCGCATATCAATTGCAGGCAGAAACCAGGTGACATCATGACAAACAGCTTGAAAGTAAAAGTCTGGCGCGGCAAGGAAAAGGGTAGTTTCAAGACCTATGATGTACCGCGGCGCGAGAGCCAGACCGTGCTGGATGTGGTGACGTTCATCCAGCGCCAGCTTGACCATACCCTCAGTTACCGCTTCTCTTGCCGGGTTGGCATGTGCGGCTCGTGCGCTATGACAGTCAACGGTGTGGCGCGTTGGACTTGCCGCACCCACGTGTCCAAGGTAGCCGTCGACGATGTGCTGGAAATCGCGCCGCTGTCGAACCTGCCGGTGATCAAGGATCTGGCCACGGACATGACGCAATTTTTTGATAAGTGGGCCAGTGCCAGAGGCCAGTTCAAGGGTTCAACCACTCGCCATGATCCATTCGCCAACGTTGACCCGGCGTCCAAGGCGCGCCTGGCCGCCAATGCCGGCATCGAATGCATCGGTTGTGGTGTTTGCTACGCCTCTTGCGACGTGGTGACCTGGCGCCCGGCCTTTCTTGGCCCCGCCGCACTGAACCGCGCCTGGACTTTGGCCAACGACGTGCGTGACACGCAGCAGGATGCGCGTTTGCAGGCCGTTGCCGGAGATGGCGGCTGTCATTCCTGCCATACCCAGGGGTCTTGTACCCAGCGCTGTCCGAAACAGATTGCGCCGACCGCCGGTATCTCCGGCCTGAAGCTGTTAACAGCGAGGGCCGCTTTGCGCGGCAAGCTATGACCAGTAACGTCGTGCGCCAAGCCCGGGGCTGGTACTTTCAGCGCATCAGCGCGATGGTGCTGGCACTGTGCGTGGTGGTGCATATCGGCGTGATCATCTATGCGGTGCGCGGTGGCCTGAGCGCTATCGAGATCCTGGCACGCACGCGTGGCAACTGGGGCTTCGGTATCTTTTATGCCACCTTCGTGCTGGCTTGTGCCGTGCATGTGCCGATCGGTGTGGCCAACATTGCCGAAGAGTGGTGGGGCTGGAGTAATCGCGGCGCCCGCATCCTGTTTTTTGTAGCCGGGCTGTTGATACTGTTGTTGGGCCTGCGCGCGGTCGCGGGAGTTACCTTTCCATGAGCCGCCGCAACGATTATCGGGCGCGTGCCCATCCTGGCTATTGGGCCTTCCTCGTACACCGGATTTCGGGTCTGGCGCTGGCGTTGTTCTTGCCGCTGCATTTCTGGGCGCTGGGCCAGGCAATTCACGGTGAAGTGGCGCTGGAAGGCTTTCTTCGCTTTGCCGACCGGCCGCTGTTCAAGCTCGGAGAGTGGGGATTGGTGGTACTGCTGTCGCTGCATATGATGGGTGGCGTGCGCTTGCTGCTGATCGAATTCGGCACGTGGTCGGGTCCGCGCAAGAACTGGATCGCTGGCGCCGTCGGTGTTGCTATCGCCACCGGCCTTGCCTTTGCAATGGCGCTGCTTTGGTAACAGTCGCAGCCGGCGACCACCTTAAATCAACGAACAAGGAAATCGCATCATGAAAATCGACTTGCAGCTGGTGGAAGATGCCGCCAAGGAACTCTATATCCGGGCGCTGAAGATCCTGCCACCTGATATCAAAGAAGGCCTGGCCCAACTGGTCCGGCGCGAGACAGCGCCAGTGGCCCAACGCATTCTCGGCACCATGGTGACCAACATCCGGGTCGCCGAAGACAATAATAACTTGCTGTGCCAGGACACTGGCGTGCCGATCTACAAGGTCATCATCGGCAGCGGCGTCGAGGTCGATGGCTTCGCCCTGAAACAGGCTATCCGCCGTGGCTGCGAACGGGCAACCCGCGAACACCCGTTGCGTTCTTCGGTAGTGCATCCGCTGACGCGCAAGAACGAACACACGTCCTGCGGTATCGAAATCCCGGCAATCAGCATCGATTTCACCAATACGCCGGATGTATTAAAAATCCTGATGATCCCCAAGGGCAGCGGCTCGGAAAACAATTCGTTTCTGAAAATGGCGATCCCGGCCGAGGGGATTAATGCCATCAAGCAATTTACCATCGATTGCGTGCTCGCTGCCGGTGGCAAGACCTGTCCGCCGACGATAGTGGGTGTCGGTATCGGTGGCACATCAGAGTTGTGCATGGCGCTCGCAAAACGTGCTTCGACCCGGGAACTGGGGACATCCTGCGCCGACCCCGATGGCGCGCTGCTTGAGCGTCAATTGTCGGCGGCGGTCAATGCCCTCGGTGTCGGACCGCAAGGACTTGGGGGCGACGCCACCGCATTCGCGGTCCATATCGAATTGGCAGCGACCCACATCACGATGAACCCGGTCGCCGTTAACATGCAGTGCCACTCGGCGCGCCGTGCATCTGCGACCTTCACGCCGACTAACCTTAGCTACGGATTCTGATCATGGCCCATTATGAACTCACCATGCCGGTTAGCGAAGCGCAGGCCCGGCAATTACGCATCAACGATACCGTGACGCTGCACCAGACGCTTTACGGGATTCGCGACGCAACCCAGATCCAGATGTTCGACCATGGCCGCGCCACCCGCTTCAATTTGAACGGCCATGCCGTGATCCACACTGCACCGAACGTCAAAAAAGTCGAGCCAAGCGCCGATTACCCTGCTGGCTACATGCCGATCTGTATTGGCACAACTACCTCGGACCGCATGGAGCGCTTTACCGAGCCCTTGATGCGACAGAACGGCGTGCGCATCATCATTGGCAAGGGCGGCATGCGCGCTGGCTCATTGGCGGCATTCAAGGAAATCGGCGGTGCCTATCTGGCCATCATTGGTGGCACGGCGGCATTGGAAACCACCTGGATTACCCAGATTGAGGAAGTGGACATGGACGACCTGAATCCTGAGTCTCTCTGGAAATTTCAAATCAAAAATTTCGGCCCGCTGCTGGTGGCGATGGACAGTCATGGCGGCAGTCTGTATGACGCCGTCAACCATGAGGCCCAATCCCGTCGTGCAGCGGTGCTGGCAAGCCTTGGCGTGCAAACGTCATGAACATCAGGCGACTGGAAACCGATATCCTCATCCTTGGCACCGGCGGTGCTGGCCTCTTTGCAGCTCTGCACGCGCATCAGGCCGATCCAGATTTGCATATCACAGTGGCGGTCAAAGGCTTGCTCGGCAAATCGGGATGTACCCGCATGGTCCAGGGCGGCTACAACGTGGCGCTGGCGAAGGGCGATTCGGTCGAGCGGCATTTCATGGACACCGTCGAAGGCAGCAAGTGGCTGTCTGACCAGGAACTGGCCTGGACTCTGGTAACCAAAGCGGTCGAGCGGATTCATGAGCTGGAAAATGAACTGGGGTGCTTCTTTGACCGTAATCCCGACGGTACTGTGCATCAAAAGGCATTTGCCGGCCAGACTTTTGACCGCACCGTACACAAGGGTGACCTGACCGGCATCGAGATCATCAACCGTCTGGCCGAGCAGGTCTGGGCGCGTGGCATCAATCGCCTGGAAGAACACCGCGCCGTTGAGTTCATCAGGACACCCGATGGGAGTGCTTTGGCAGGTGTATTGATGATCGACATGCGTGATGGCGAGTTCGTGTTCGTGCAATCCAAGGCCGTTTTGCTGGCCACCGGTGGTGGCCCGACGATGTACAAATTCCACACCCCATCCGGTGAAAAGAGCTGCGATGGGCTGGCCATGGCCTTGCGCGCCGGCTTGGCCTTACGCGACATGGAGATGGTGCAATTCCATCCTACCGGACTGCTGGCCGGTACCCACACCCGGATGACGGGCACGGTTCTGGAAGAAGGTCTGCGCGGCGCTGGCGGTTATCTGCTCAACGGCGAACAACAGCGATTCATGCACGCCTATGATTCGCGCGGCGAGCGCGCAACCCGGGACATCGTCTCGCGCGCGATTTATGCCGAAATGCGGGCAGGGCGTACCTCGCCCAATGGCGGCGTCTATATCCAGATGGCGCACCTGGGACCAGACAAGGTGCGCAAGCAGTTCAAGGGCATGGTCGAGCGTTGCAGTGATTGCGGCTTTGATCTGGCCGGCGGTTTGGTAGAAGTGGTGCCGACCGCTCATTACATGATGGGCGGTGTGATCTTCCGGCCCGATTGCAGCACTTCGCTGACGGGTCTGTTCGCAGCCGGCGAAGATACTGGCGGCGTGCATGGCGCCAATCGGCTGGGCGGCAACGGAGTGGCTAATTCGACCGTCTTCGGCGGCATTGCTGGCGACACCATGGCGGCCTGGGTGCAGACTAACGATAGTCTGCGGCCCGCTGACGAAGTTGCACTGGAGCAGGCAATGGCAATGCATCGCCTGCCGCTCGGACTCCCGGCCGGGAATCTGGAAGCGATCCGCGAAGCGCTTTACGACTGCATGTGGGAAGACGCCGGTATCCTGCGCACTGCGGCAGGTCTGGAGCACGGCATGCAAACGCTCGAGCGACTCGATATCGAACTGTCGCAGATCGGCGTTGACGACGATGACCTTGCCTTTAACATGACCTGGCATGACTGGTTAAATCTGAAAAGCCTGATTGCCGTGAGCAAGGTGGTGGTGACGGCGGCGCTGGCGCGGGAGGATTCGCGCGGCGCGCACTTTCGGGAAGACTATCCGGAAACCAAAGACTTGCCTGGTTCTACCTTCACCGTGGTGCGCCAGATTGATGGCCAACTCATCGTGTCGCGCACGCCGGTCGAGTTCGTGCGAGTCAGGCCGGGCGAAACCATACTTGACGACAGCCACGCGATCACCTAGCGCCCAGATCTGGACACGTTTAACGGAAAGCCTGCAGCCATGCCAAATGAGACGATTCGCGGTGCCGATCTTCTGGTACGTACGTTAGAGCGTTTTGGCGTCGAGAAAATATTTTCCCTATCGGGCAATCACATCATGCCGGTCTATGATGCCCTCGTTGATACGGCAATCGACCTGATCCATGTTCGCCATGAGGCGGCCTGCGTTCACATGGCAGACGCCTACGCGCGACTGACCGGGGAAGTCGGTATTGCACTTGTCACCGGCGGCCAGGGTCATGCCAATGGGACTGCCGCCCTGGCCACCGCGCTGGCCGCAGAGTCACCTGTGATCCTGCTGTCCGGCCACGCAGGTCTGAACGAACTTGGCAAGGGCGCGTTCCAGGAAATGCGCCAGGCTGAATTTTGCAGGGAGCTCACCAAAGCGTCGTGGACCGTGCAGAGTGCAGCGGCGTTCGGTCACGATCTGGCGCGCGCCATGCAAATTGCACGCAGTGGACGGCCGGGCCCGGTACATCTGAGCCTGCCGGTCGACCTGCTGGAACAGGCAGTGCCGCTTGCCGACAATCTGTGGCCTGGCATGGACGATGCGGAGCGTCTGGTTACCCCACTGTCAGACGCAGTCGCCGATCTGGTACTGATGCATGTCGCAGCGGCAGCCGGTCCGCTGATTGTATGCGGACCGACCTTCTGCAGTGTGGCGGGTCGGACGTCGATGCAGGAACTGTCGCGGCGCACGGGCGCACCCGTGGTGGGCATGGAAAGTCCGCGCGGCATAAACGATCCTGGCCTCGGTGCGTATGCCCAGGTAGTCGCCC
The DNA here is from genome assembly GCF_054343755.1 of Glaciimonas sp. GNP009. Lineage (NCBI taxonomy): Bacteria > Pseudomonadati > Pseudomonadota > Betaproteobacteria > Burkholderiales > Oxalobacteraceae > Glaciimonas > Glaciimonas sp. GNP009. The sequence goes on along the minus strand of NZ_JBTGUV010000004.1, from coordinate 4,981,677 downwards.
AGGCCAGCCTGATTGTCTTGCTAGGCAAGCCGCTCGACTTTACGTTGTGCTTCGGTCAGGCGCCAGCTATTGATGCGCTTTGTCACTGGATCGTGATCGATCCCGAGAGGGCGCTGCTCGACCGCGCTGCTGGCTTGCTCCAGAAGCGTATGTTGCTCGCTACCCTGGCAGCGCCAGCCGATGCCATGCTCGCGCTGCTCAAGCGGGCTGTGCATTCTGGTCGGTCGGCCCATGCATGCGGCGTGGCCGCAGCGCCTGACAATGACTGGCTGGTTGATGCCAGTGCTCTGATCGCATACCGGCCACCGCAATGGCGCGCTATGCAATTTGCTGACGATCAACCGGTGCATCCGGTGGCGCTTGGGCGTGCGCTGCAGGCCTTCATTGACCGCCATCCGCGCACCACACTGGTCTGCGATGGTGGTGAAATTGGTCAGTGGCCGCAAGCGACCGTGCAGGTAGAGCGACGTTTGATCAACGGCGTAGCCGGTGCAATCGGGCCATCGCTACCGTTTGCACTGGCGGCCAAGGCTGCTAATCCGGAGCAACCGGTGCTGGCGGTAATGGGGGACGGTACCTTCGGTTTTCACATGGCCGAATTCGACACTGCCGTGCGCCATGGATTGTCGGTGATCGTTGTGGTCGGCAACGATGCGCGCTGGAATGCGGAGTACCAGATTCAGGTACGTAATTACGGCGCTGCCCGCACTCTGGGTTGCGATCTGCTGCCAACGCGTTACGAAAAGGTCGCGCAGGCACTGGGCGGGCATGGCGAATACGTGGCCACGCTGGCCGCTCTGGTGCCGGCGCTGGAACGTGCCGCGGCGTCTGGCAAGCCGGCCTGCCTTAACGTCATGCTGCAGTCGACTCCGGCCCCGATGGTGCGCTGTAAGTACTGATTCGTCGCACTTGCAGGATCAAGCGAACCCGAACACTATTTTTTTGAAATAAATATTAAATCATATAGGTCATATAGTTGACCTCGCAGAAATTAGCGCCTAAGCTTTCTGAATTCGCCAGTGATGCGAACACGTATTTTCCAAACCGAGGAGCTAAAAATGATTCACGTTGTTTTGCACGATGCAAAGGACTCCGTTGCTGTAGCAGTGGTGGAGGGCATTAAGGCTGGTACCGAACTAACCGCCTGGATCATGGATGACGACCGTACCATCACCGTCAAGGCGCTACAAGATATACCGATGGGTCATAAGGTAGCGATGAAGCCGATGGAAGTGGGCGATACGGTTTTCAAGTATGGCGTCGATATCGGCAAAGTGATAGTCGCCGCCAAGGTCGGCGAGCACGCCCACGTGCATAACATCAAGACCAAGCGCTGGTAAATCTTCGCGAGGCAGCCGTCTCGCAGGCTGCAAACAGGGCTTGTGCCCCTCAGCCTTATTCCTTTTCTTCCATTCAATTCCTGAGGTTCAGATCATGATCAGCAAAGACAGCACATTCCTTGGCTTTCGCCGCGAAAACGGCCGCGTCGGCGTCCGTAATCACGTCATCATCCTGCCGCTCGACGATCTGTCGAATGCTGCTTGTGAAGCCGTGGCTCACAACATCAAGGGCACGATGGCGATTCCTCATCCGTATGGCAGGCTCCAATTTGGCGCGGACCTGGATCTACATTTTCGTACCCTGATTGGCACCGGGTCCAATCCGAACGTCGCTGCCGTGGTCGTGATTGGTATTGAAGACAGTTGGACCAAGAAAGTAGTGGATGGTATTGCAGCGACCGGTAAGCCGGTGATCGGCTTCGGCATCGAAGGGCATGGCGATCATGAAACGATCATGAATGCTTCAAAAAAAGCGCGTGAGTTCGTCCAGTGGGCATCCGAAAAACAGCGTGAGGTGTGTCCCATCAGCGAGCTGTGGGTATCGACCAAGTGCGGCGAGAGTGATACCACTTCTGGTTGCGGTGCCAACCCGACAGTCGGCAATGCTTTCGATAAATTGCATGCTCTCGGCTCAACGCTGGTGTTCGGCGAAACCTCGGAAATCACCGGTGGCGAAACCGTCCTGGCGGCGCGCTGCGCCAATGACGCGGTGCGCAAGCAATTCATGTTTATGTTTGACCGCTACCAAGACATGATCAACCGCCACAAGACCTCCGACCTGTCGGACTCGCAGCCGACCAAAGGCAACATCGCCGGCGGCCTGACGACTATCGAAGAAAAAGCGATGGGCAATATTCAGAAGATCGGCAAGCATTGTACGGTCGATGGCGTCCTCGACAAGGCGGAAATGCCGACCCATTCCGGACTCTGGTTCATGGATTCCTCGTCGGCTGCAGCCGAGATGGTGACTCTATGCGCCGCTTCCGGTTTTGTGGTGCACCTGTTTCCTACGGGCCAGGGCAACGTGATCGGCAATCCGATCCTGCCAGTGATCAAGATTTGTGCCAATCCACGAACCGTACGGCTGATGGGCGAGCATATTGACGTTGATTGCTCGGGGCTGCTGCAACGCGAACAGACGCTCGACCAGACTGGAGACAAGCTGCTGGAAATGATGCTGGCGACCTCGAATGGTCGTTTGACCGATGCCGAGGCACTTGGCCATCGCGAATTCGTTCTGACCCGGCTATACGAAAGCGCCTGATCTGGCGCCGCGGGATCTTCGTAAAGCTGCGCAGACAGCGGGATACAAATGGGCTGCCATGTGCGACAGGCAAGGCAGGCCCGGCTTCAATGAAGTCGAACCCAATACGGAGAATTGACAGGATAGCCGGCACAGATCGGCATCAGGCGCACGCAGATGTGCGCACCATGCCGTCAGGTTGGTTATAAAGAGGAATGACAATGAACACTTTGCCGCAACCCTTGCTCGACGTCCGCGGGGTAACCTTGCAATACAAGACCAAAGAACATCTGGTCACTGCTACCTATCGTGTCGACTTCAAGGTCTATCAATCCGATCGTTTCGTCCTGCTGGGCCCATCCGGGTGCGGCAAGTCGACGTTGCTCAAGGCGGTCGGTGGGTATATGACGCCGACCGAAGGCGAGATGCGTCTGCATGACAAGATCATCACCAGGCCGGGGCCGGACCGTATGATGGTATTCCAGGAGTTCGATCAGTTACCGCCCTGGAAAACGGTCAAGCAGAATGTCATGTTTCCGTTGCTGGCCAGTGGCAAACTGAAAGGCAAGGCGGCCGCAGAAAAGGCCATGCAATATATCGAGAAAGTCAATCTCACCAAATTCTGTGATCACTACCCACACATGCTCTCGGGCGGCATGAAGCAGCGGGTGGCGATTGCACGCGGCATGGCGATGGAACCTGACATTCTGTTGATGGATGAGCCGTACGCCGCGCTGGACGCATTGACGCGCAAAAAAATGCAGGATGAATTGTTACATCTGTGGGACGATACAAGGTTCACGGTGCTGTTCGTGACACATTCTATTGCCGAGGCGGTCAAGATCGGCAATCGCATTCTGTTGCTGTCGCCACACCCCGGTCAGGTGACGGCTGAACTCAATAGTACAGGGGAAGATACTATCGATGCCAACGGTGAGCGCCTGACCGACCGTATCAACGGCATGCTGTTCTCTGAGCCGGTCGAGCCAGAAGAGGTGTCCCATGTCTGACGTGTCCGACATCCATCGTGCCGAGGTTTCGCTGCGCCCGAACATCGAGCGTGCCGAATATTTTGCGGTAAAGGCGCCGAGCACCGAATTCGGAGTGGTGCAAAAACCGCTGACATCCTGGGAGAAACTTTATAACAAAGGTAGCCTGCGCAAGATTGCAATCCTGGTCTTGTTGGCGGTGATCTGGGAAATCTATGGGCGCTGGCTGAACAACCCGTTGCTGTTCCCGACGTTTTCCTCGGTGATCGTGGCCCTGGTGGCCGGCATCGTTAGTGGTGGCTTGATCGGCAAGTGCCTGTTTTCAATCAAGGTGTTGTTGATCGGTTATGCCGCCGGTCTTGCACTAGCGGCCCTGCTAACGGTGTTTGCCATTACCTCCCGCATAGGCCGCGATGTTCTCGAGACGCTTACCTCGATGTTCAACCCGCTGCCGGCCATTGCCTTGCTGCCGTTATCGTTGCTGTGGTTCGGCCTGGGTACCGGCAGTCTGGTGTTCGTATTAATCCACTCAGTCCTGTGGGCGGTGGCATTGAACACCCATTCGGGTTTCCAGTCGGTAAGTCAGACCCTGCGCATGGTCGGCAAAAATTATGGCCTGCGCGGCTTGCCGTACGTCTTTGCAATCCTGATTCCGGCTGCGTTCCCCAGCATCTTGACCGGGCTGAAAATCGGCTGGGCGTTTGCCTGGCGTACGCTGATTGCCGCCGAGCTGGTGTTTGGTGTGAGTTCCGGTAGCGGTGGGCTTGGCTGGTTTATTTACGAAAACAAGAATCAGCTGGAAATCCCCAGTGTTTTCGCCGGGCTGTTGACGGTGATCCTGATCGGCCTGTTCGTGGAAAACTTCATTTTCCGTATCATTGAGCAGCGCACCGTCGAAAAGTGGGGGATGCAGAATTGAACACTCAGAATAGTAACGCGACGGCAGGAGAGCTTATGAAAATCGTCATTACTGAATTCATGGATGATGCGGCCGTCGACGTCCTGCGCGCTGCCTTTGATACGTGCTACTTACCGACGCTGGTCGACCAGCGCGCCGATCTGCTGGCGCAGCTGGAACAGGTGGATGCCTTAATCGTACGCAACAGAACCAAGGTCGATGCGGCGTTACTCGCCGCAGCACCGAACCTAAAAGTAGTGGGTCGGTTGGGTGTGGGGCTTGACAATATCGATGTCGCAGCATGTGCAGCACGTGGCATCGAAGTCATTCCTGCAACTGGCGCAAATGCCCGCGCAGTCGCCGAATATGTGATCGGAACGGCCATGGCCTTGCTGCGCCAGGCCTATACCCGCAGCGCCGAAACCGCTGCTGGCAAGTGGCCGCGCGCAGCCTTGTCGAATGGTCGCGAGCTGTCCGGCAAGACCCTCGGTCTGATTGGTTTTGGCGGCATCGGTCAATTGACCGCACGGTTGGCGCAGGCGCTGGGCGTGCATGTAATTGCGTACGACCCGATGTTTGGCCCAAAGGCGCCAGTATGGGCTGCAACAGGCGTTGCCTGCACCCGCATAGACGACCTGCTGCGGGTTGCCGACATTGTCTCGTTGCACGTACCACTGGTGGACCAGACCCGTAATCTGATCAACGCTACGGCATTGGCGAAGATGAAAAAAACATCGATCCTGATCAACACCTCGCGCGGCGGTATCGTTGACGAGTCGGCGCTGGCACAGGCATTGCACGCCAGCAACCTGGGTGGTGCGGCGATCGACGTGTTTATGCAGGAACCACTGGCCGCCGACACGCCGCTAGCCGATGCGCCGAACCTGATCCTCACGCCGCATATTGCCGGCGTCACGGAGGAATCGAATACCCGGGTCAGCGCAGTAATCGCTACACTGGTGGGCAATTACTTGCGCCAGAAGCAGTCACTCTGAAACAAATTTAGTGCGGCCAATCGACACTATGCGTCTGTCGTGCCGTGCACTTTTTCGCTAAAAGGATCTATTATCATGGCGACGCTTTCGATTTCTGAACTAAACTGCCTTGTGACACGCGCTCTCGAATGCTCTGGTGCCACCCCGACTGCAGCTGGCGCCGCCGCACGGGCATTGGTATCGGCCGAAGCCCAGGGTCTGGGTTCGCACGGTGTCTCGCGCGTGCCGCAATATGCGACTTTCCTCGGCAATGGCAGGACCAACCGTGATGCAGTGCCGGAAATTGTGCGCTCTAAGGGTGGCAGTTGCCTCATCGACGCGCACAGCGGGATGGCATACGAAGCTTGCGCTATGGCCATCAACACCGTCATCGCCCGCGCCGGCGAATTCGGTATCGGCTGTGTCGGCGTCACCAATAGCAATCACTTCGGTGCCGCTGCGGTGCATCTGGAGCCACTCGGCAAGGCTGGGCTGGTTGGACTTGCCTTCAGCAATTCGCCTGCCGCGATGCCAGCCTGGGGCGGCAAGACGCCGCTGTTCGGTACCAATCCGATTGCGGCAGTGTTTCCGCGTCGCGACAAAGCACCCTTAGTCATCGATCTGGCGCTGAGCGAGGCGGCGCGTGGCAAGATCATGCTGGCGGCAAAAGAGGGCAAGCCAATCCCGCTGGGCTGGGCGCTCAACAAAGCAGGGCAGCCGACCACCGACGCCAGGGCAGCGCTGGAAGGCAGCATGCTGCCGGTGGGAGGCGTTAAGGGAGCGATGCTGGCACTCACAGTAGAATTGCTGGCCTGCGCACTGACCGGCGCTGCCTTTGGTTTCGAAGCTGATTCTTTCTTCGTTGATACAGGCAATCAACCGCGCCTGGGTCAATTATTTTTGGCGATTGACCCCGGTACACTGGCTGGCTCAGACACATATTTTAGTCGCACCGAACGCCTGATCGACATGATGTTGGAAGACGAAGGCGTACGTATCCCAGGCGAGCGGCGCCGTGACCTGGCCAACGCAGCCGTTCGGAACGGCATCACCATTGCCGATGCCTTGCACGTGCAGATCCTGCGCCTGGCTGGCGAGGGTGCCGCAGTATGAGCTTGCCTGCGGACGACGACGGAGGCGAGTAGAAGTCAAGTGCACAATCAGTCGACCACCCCGCACGCTATGACGACAGGATCATATTGATGGATGACCCCGATCGTTTGAGGGCCTTAAAACATTCACGTTCAACAGGAGGAGGAGGGGATCGATCATCCCACCCTTCGTGAGCAATGGTTCGGTCACATTACCAGAGACAAATCGGACTGCCGACAGTTTTTTGATCCAGCTTCAAACCGAATGGATTTATCCCGCCAAAGCATAAGACTGGTGGGTAAACGACATCATATTTTCTGCTGTGACGATCATCTATCCTTTTCGAATCATGTGCATGACACACGATCTCTTTGGCGCTTTACTCACCCGCGGTGACAACAGAGCGTCAAGTTCATTAATTCCAAATCCCAGTCAAACCGACTTTTTAAACTCCTATTTTCGTCAGTAATTATCGGTACTTATCAGTATACTGACATGGTATTATCTTAATAATAGTGCCGCAAGGTATTGTTATGTAATGAATAATAATGGATGTCGTTCCCACCATAGCAATGGTTGTCCGTGTGCAAAGAATAAAAGTACTTATAAAAAACCAGCATTACCCAGGAGGAAGACATGAAAATTCGTAATAAATTATTATTAGTCTCGTTACTCACAAGTGTCGGGACTGCCGTCTTTGCGCAGACATCGCCTGCTCCGGCAGTAGCGCCTGCATGGACACAAGGTATGTCAGCGGATCTAGCAAATTCAACTTTACATCCGATCGCGACAATCTTGATCGGACGCAGTGCCAGCGAGCTTCCGATCGAAAAACTAAAAGTGCCACCCGGCTTCAAAGTTGAGGTTTGGGCGGATGGAATTCCGGACGCACGTTCGCTTGCGCTTGGTAGTAAAGGGACCGTTTTCGTCAGCAATCGCGGGCTAAGCAATGTGTACGCCGTAATCGACCATGACGGAAAGCGTGAAGTAAAAACCATCCTTAAAGGACTGAACTCACCGAATGGACTGGCGTTTGCCGACGGCACTCTGTACGTAGCTGAACGCGAACGCATCGTTGCCTATGCTGGGATCGAGGACAATCTCGATAATCCTCCGGCGCCTCGGGTAATCGTCGATGGCCTGCCGGAGCAACCAGGGCACTTCTGGAAAGTTCTGACGACAGGCCCGGACGGTAAAATATATTTCAATATTGGTTCGCCGCAGAATATTACTATGCCGAGTTATATACAGGCAGCAATCCTGCGGGTTGATCCAAAAACGGGCGTCGTGGAAGATGTCGCGCACGGTGTGCGTAATAGCGTCGGTATGGCGTTTAATCCGCGTACGAAAAAGCTTTGGTTTACTTCCAATGCACGCGACTGGATGGGTAACCAAGGACCGGAAGACGTTCTCGAAACTGTGACCAAAGTGGGACAACATTTTGGCTTTCCGTTCTGCCACCAGGGAACGATCCTCGATCCGATCTATGGCAAGAACCGTTCATGCGCCGAATTTACTCCACCGTCGATGTTGTTGGGCGCGCACGTAGCACCTTTGGGAATGCGTTTCTATACGGGTAAAAGTTTTCCTGCGGCGTATCGTAACGACATGTTTATCGCGCTGCACGGCTCGTGGAACAGGGAAGAAAAACAAGGCTACCGAGTAGACCGCGTGCACACCGACGCCAAGGGCCATCTTGTAAAGGAAGTTTTTCTTGACGGATTCATGACCGATGCGCGTGCCGATCCACCGATGTGGGGTCGTCCAGTTGACGTGCTTGTCATGAATGATGGTGCACTTCTGGTTTCCGACGACTATAACGGCGTTGTATATCGAGTCAGTTACGTCGGTAAATAACGATTCCAGGTTGAGGTTTTAACATTTGATGCATCGCAACTGTCACAAAGAAATGAGACTTCACACATGAAATCTGACTTATGCAGGCGACCCACGTCGGGTGCTGTAGTGAAGCGGCTCCGTCAAAAGCGATGGATGCGCGCCGCGTGGTTGGCGGGGTGCATGCTGGCGATAAGCAGTGGCACGACGGCGGCGCAGGATATCGCTGTTCCTCCAAAAGCGCAAGTCTGTGCCAGTTGCCACGGGGTTGGCGGTAATTCGCACATTGCTGCCATTCCGAATCTGGCCGGACAACCCAAGCAGTTCCTGGTTGCTGCGCTTTATATGTTCCGCGAAGGCAAACGTAAAAATGACCTGATGTCACCAATGGCATCAGGGCTTAGTAATGCCGATCTGAACGAGCTGGCGACCTACTTTTCGAGTCAGAAGCAGGAACAGCCGACGGCAGTATTGACCGAGCAACAAATTAGCGCCGGGGCGGCGTTGACGCAACAGAATCATTGCATTGCGTGCCACGCGCGGGATTTGGGCGGCCAACAGCACATACCTCGGCTGGCCGGACAACATTACGACTATATCAAAGCGCAACTGATAAGTTTTCACGCCAGTACCCGTTACGATATGGACGGCGTCATGACCTCAGCCGCCCAGGCTCTGTCGGAAAACGATATTGAAACCCTGGCGGTGTATTTATCCGGCCTCACGAGCATCGCACCGATTTCTGCGACGCCCGCAAAGCCTCCGACTAAATAAACGCAGCGTATCGAAAGCAGGCATTATAAGCAGCAACGCCAACGGTTAATTGGCCGGGCCTTACCGTGTATTCGTAATTAAAAATATTAAGAGTTCTGCAAATTGATATGGATGAACAACTTTATTGGGATGCAATTTACAAGACGAAATCATCTGATGAGGTAAGCTGGTACCGTCCACATCTTGAAAAATCCTTGGAATTGATTCAACGTGCAGCAATCGGCTCCGCGGTGCAGATTATTGATGTGGGTGGCGGCGAAGCCACCCTGGTAGATGACTTGCTGGCAAATGGCTATCGCAATATCAGTGTGCTGGACATCTCACAGACTGCCATTGATGTATCTCGGCAGCGTTTGGGAAAAGCTGCGGATAACGTAGCATGGCTGGTCGGTGATATTACGCAGATTGCATTGCCGCAACAATTTTATGATGTGTGGCATGATCGCGCTGTCTTCCATTTTCTGACCCGGCCCGAGCAACGTGTTGCGTATGTGCGTCAGGTCATGGCGGCGATGAAACCGGGCGGCACAGTCATCGTCGCGACCTTCGGACCGGAAGGCCCGGAAACGTGCAGCGGACTTGATATCGTTCGCTATGACAGCGAAGCACTCCATGATCAATTCGGTGCACGTTTCCGATTAGTGGAAAGTGGCGTGGAAGTACATCAAACACCATTCGGGACGACGCAACAGTTCTTGTATTGTTATTGCAAGATGGACGCCGAATCAACCTGAAAAAAACGCAGAGTTTTGCAAGCTTGCGTACGAGGCGTAAGATGCGTTACACGCACGTCTGCTGTAAGATAGTTAGCTATTGATCACGATCCAATGTTGGTGGATACCGAACGACATTGGCGTGTAAATTGTTCTCATCGGCAGACTAGGCCATTGCTTGAAGCCTTCCTTGCAGATCGTGAAGTTCCAAGGACTTCACTCTACTATCGTGTCAATGATCTACTCTTCTCCGGCGCGAGCTATTTAACCCACCAAAGAGGACCATTATGAGTACCTTTAAACTAGTCGACAACGAAATTTATATAGGCCCGCAGCCGAACGATCAAGATCTGCAGGACGCCAGGCAGCAAGGGATTCGCACGATTATTGATTTTCGGGAGCCCTCCGAGACTACTACCTCGAACGAGATACTCACCACAAACCATCATCTGTCGTACGTCAATATTCCAGTCAATAAAACAGCCCCGAACGCTAGCCAGATCAGGGACCTGACTGATGCACTAAAAAATAACGAGGGTCCATTTTTGCTGCATTGCGTGAGCGGTGCGCGTGCAGCGTTAATACTCTCCCTGAGCAGGGCTGAGCAGCATGGCTGGAATGGCGAGCAGACCATGCTGGAAGCCAAAAAAATGGGCTACGATTTAACGGCGTTTCCGGAATTTTGTACGTTTGTGGCACAGAACCGGAGTTAGATCATGCTCCACTAATAGCGATGATCAAACGCGATTCGCCTCACGGTGAGGCGTTTTAGGCGTGACCGCGTGCGTACCTTTCCGCGGCATGAGATAGTGGCCCTGGTCGCTTATAACGCGTAAAAATCCACGGGTTGCTTGATTGCCGAAGGTGGCAAGCGAAACGGCTTCAAACTATTGGAAACAAGGACCACAATGATTCGATTTTTTTCAACAGAAATAAAAAAAACCGTTGGCTTTAGTATTCTCGCATTAGCGACATTGACCAGTCTGACTGCACGAGCAGACGACATCTCACGAATATTGCCCTTGCAGACCCATGCCGCTTTTTTTTCCAGTGAAACCAAACAAAAAACTCCTCTGGACCCGCAGGTGTTTGTTGCGGCGCCGACGGCCCCTGCAGCAACCGGCCCACAAGGTATCGAGCATATTGCCGGGGTGCGCAACGCATTGATTTCCGATATGCCCGAGCTACCGATCATGAACGCCATGGGCAAGTCATTGGACATGACACTGGGGGCCTGGCTAGCCGCGCAGGGTGACGTTGTCCTGACCAACATGCCGAATGGAACACAAAAAATTACGTTAATTTTGACGCACCTATTTCCACACGGCGTCTATAGCGTATTCGAGAACCATTTTGATCAGAAGCCAGTCGGATTTACACCACTTGACGGCAATGGAACCGCGAATAAATTTGTCTCTGATGGCGAAGGCAAAGCCAATGTCACCATCATTTCGCCATTGCCACTAACGCACGATAATGCTGTGCTGGTTATTTACCATTCCGATGGTAAAACCCATGCAAAATTGCGTGGTGATATTGGCGTTGATGCGCATCATCAACTGATTGTCAGACCCTGACTAGCGCTTTTAAGTAAAGCAGTATTGTGATTAGTTTTAATTTTGCTGTGTAACCGATAGCGTCGATACGACGCTATCCAAGTATTGGTCCGACCCGGCGGTGCATTATGCAGCTGCCACGGTCATTCTTCAGGCCTCGGCCATACCGGCAATTCGGCAAGTGCCATTTCGCATGCTACGAAGACTGTCCTCGCTTCACCCTGCGCAACAAGACAGTTGCTTGACGTCTTTAAAAAAAGTCTGAGCGCAAAGCTTTAATCCTTCTACCATCGTCAGGTACGGAAACAACTGATCGGCTAGCTCGTGCACCGTCAAGCGTGCCCGAATAGCCATTGCAGCAGTCTGAATCAATTCACCGGCTTCCGGTGCCACTATATGCACCCCGATCAGAATGCCGGAAGGCCTGTCAACGACCATCTTGATAAACCCCCGTGTGGCGAAATTGACCAGTGCCCTCGGAACATTATCAAGCGTCAGTATCCGACTTTCAGTGTTAATCCCGATAAGGTGTGCTGCGGCCTCGCTCAGCCCCACAGCGGCAACCTGAGGATCGGTGAAGACGACCGCTGGCATTGCGCTCAGATCAAGACTGGCAGTACCACCCGTCATGTTGATGGCTGCGCGGGTACCCGCTGCGGCTGCTACATAGACATATTGTGGCTGGTCAGTGCAGTCTCCGGCGGCGAAGATGTTTTCTGCGCTGGTGCGCATACCCTGATCAATCATGATGGTACCGTCTGCCTTAACAGCAACACCCGCCGCTTCCAGTCCTAGGTTGCTGGTATTGGGCGCGCGTCCGGTCGCGATCAATAGCTGGTCTGCAGTGACTTCGCCGTATGGCGTGGTAAGCGTGAACTCGCCATTCGTATAGCGAACCTGGCTGGCCTGTGTGTGTTCCAGCACTGTGATGTTCTCGGCGCGAAAAGCGGCCGTGACGGTTTCCCCGATGGCAGGGTCTTCGCGCGACAACAGCGTGCTGCGCGCAAGTAGCGTCACTATGCTGCCCAGACGGGCAAATGCTTGCGCCAATTCCAGCGCAACCACCGATGAACCGATCACGGCCAATCGGTGGGGAATATTGTCATTGATCAAGGCCTCGGAAGAGGTCCAGTAGGGTGTATCGTTTAAGCCGGTGATGGGTGCAACGTGCGCACTAGCGCCGGTGGCAATCAGGCAGCGGTCGAACGCGACGACGCGTTCACCGCCGTCATTCAAGCGCACCATCAGACTCTGACCGCCGTTGAAGTGTGCCTCACCACGCACTAGGGCAATCGCTGGATTGCTCTCTAATATGCCCTCATATTTGGCAGCGCGTAATGCATCCACGAGAGCTTGTTGCTGCGCTACCAGCTTGCTGCGATCAATGACGGGTTTAGTCGCCCCTATGCCTTCATCGAATGGGCTTATGCGGCGAAGATGGGCGATATGCGCAGCCCGGATCAGGATTTTGGATGGCACGCAGCCGCTGTTGACGCAGGTACCTCCGATGATGCCACGCTCAATCAACGTAACTCGGGCGCCTTCATCGACGGCTTTAAGTGCCGCCGCCATGGCCGCGCCACCGCTGCCGATAATGGCTATATGCAAACCACTACCGGAATTTTTAGGTAAGTCATTTTCGTCGCCTCGCAGGTGTTGCGTTTCCGCGCAAGTCATTGTTGGGAAGTTTTTCACCTTGTATTCTTCGGCGACGATGGATAGCCGGCGTTTGCAGTCGCTTTGGTCAGAGTCTCGACCTCGGTTTTGCTATCGTCGAATGTGACGATCGCTTCGCGCTGATCGTAAATGATCTTTGTCTTGGTGACGCCCGCCACTTTCGAGATCGCGTGCTTGACGGTAATCGGACAGGTGCTACAGGTCATGCCTGGTACCGATAATGTCACCGTCCGGGTGGCAGCCTTTACCGGAGCAATAGTGGCCATGATGGCAGCTGCCAAAGCGAGGGATGAAAATAGTTTTGTCATGGAAGACTCCTGATTAATAGAAAAATGGCGCTATCAGCGGGAAACCTAACGCTATTAATGTCAGCACGGAGACCACCCAGAAAATAGCTTTGTAGGTTTTTCTTACCTGCGGTATTGCGCATACATCAGCGGGCGCGCACGCTAGGGCGGGGCGGAATATTTTTTTCCATGAGACGATCATCGCCACCAGGGCGACGCCGAGGAAGAGCGGACGGTAAGGCTCAAGCAAGGTCAAATTGCCGATCCACACGCCGCTGAATCCCAGCAGCATGAGGATCAATGGCCCCAGACAGCAAGTCGAGGCAAGGATGGCTGCGACCCCACCTGTGAAGAGGGCGATGCGCCCGTTTTTTGATGTCGACATGCGTTGTTCCTGTTAAAACGTTCACGAATAGCGTAACCTTAATACCGTAGTCAAGTACGGAGTCAATCGCTATGCACACTATTTCAGACAATCTGACGATCGGCTTATTCGCCAAAGCCGCCGGGGTCAATGTAGAAACTATTCGTTTTTATCAACGCAAGCGTTTATTGACCGAGCCCGACAAACCTTACGGCCGCATCCGTCGGTATGGCGAGGCAGATGTAGCGCGGGTACGGTTTGTGAAGTCGGCCCAGCGACTGGGCTTTAGCCTGGATGAAATCGCAGAATTGCTCAGACTTGAGGACGGTGCGCACTGCCTGGAAGCGCGGCAAATAGCCGAGCACAAACTACTGGATGTGCGTCAAAAGATGGCCGACCTCGCCCGCATGGAAGCAGTGTTGTCGATAGTGGTAAGTGCCTGCGATGCTCGCAAGGGGAATGTATCCTGCCCCATGATCGTGTTACTTCAAGAAAAGCAACGCATGGACAATTTAGCAAAATAGGAAAACACTACCTTTTGCACACTTAAGTTTTAGATGGGGCACGCTCAAGTCCCCCCGCATTTTGTTTATTATCGTTAAGCAAATGTGCCGAGGGAACGATCAACCTTTCCAGGCAGTTTTTTTAGATACGTTCGCCGAGTAACGTTCGATGATCTCAAACATCACCATGCCGCTCAACATTGCCAACGTAAAAATCCAGGGCTTGCCCGAACCGGTCGTCAAAGATACTAAAACAGGGCCAGGACAGTAGCCAGCCAGCCCCCAACCGGCACCAAATGCCAGTGCACCAAAGATCAGACGACGATCGATTTGTCGCGCCGTAGGCAGACGCATCGGCGCGCCCAGGAGCGACTTGGTGCGCGTGCGGGCGCAGCGAAATGCAACCAGACCTACCAGAATCGCGCCTCCCATCACCATTGCCAGCGACGGATCCCATTTGCCGCTCACATCCAGAAAACCGATCACCTTGGACGGGTCGGTCATACCAGAAATAATCAGGCCGATTCCAAAAATGAGTCCACTCAATAATGCTGTCATTAGTTGCATGCCGCGCTCCTTAATTGATCAAATGGCGAAGGATGAACACGGTCATGCCACCGGCCAGCATGAACAGGACAGTGGCGACCATTGAACGTGGTGACAGGCGCGATAAACCGCACACGCCATGCCCGCTGGTACAACCGGCACCATAGCGTGTTCCGAGTCCGACCAGCAGTCCGGCTACGATCAGGGTGGCCGTATCGGCATCAATTTGAACGAAGGGAAGTGGGGCTATCCCTTGATACATCAGGGGCGCAACGATCAAGCCAGAGAGAAAGGCAACACGCCAGCCGACGTCGCCGGAGGTCGGGCGCAATAGCCCGCCTACGATGCCGCTGATACCGGCAATACGGCCGTTGAAGAATAAAAACAGCGTGGCGGCGAGCCCGATCAATAGTCCACCGGCCAGCGCGGACCATGGCGTGAAGTGGCCCCAGTCAATCATTACTCTCTCCTGCGTTGGCGGCGCAAAATTGTTCATATAAAACCTGCATCACGGCCATGGCGGGCTTGCTGGCAATACTGTAAAAAATCTGTTTGCCCTCGCGTCTGGTACTCACCAAGCTTTCTTCGCGCAACACGCTGAGTTGCTGTGACAACGTCGGTTGCAAGATAGCGGTCAAGGTTTCGAGTTCGCCCACGCTGTGCTCGCTCTGGCTTAACTGGCACAGCAACAGCAAGCGATCGGGATTTGCCAGCGCTTTCAACAAACCACTGGCTTGCAAGGCGGCCAGTCGCATCGCTTGGATATCGATGCTTTCTCCATTACTTTTCATCTGTATTTCCAATCTGTTTGTACACTATACTAAGATAAATTATACTATATATTTTAATATAATATCATTATATGATTTGATAAAAATTACCTCATATTCAACAATCAACATAGTTCAGTGGTAAGTTTTTATTTGGTGTGCTAAAGCGATATTTTTTTCAACTATCCAGTCTATTTTCTTATTAGTCCACACCCATGCCAATTTTCCCGATCTGGATCATGGGCAACCACATTGACGATCCTATTTTGTTGAGGCGGGTACGATTCTGAAATGATCACCACCGAAAAAAACGACACGTGTTTGCCGCCAATAAAGAGCGGAAGATTGCGCTATCGCAACACTCGGTGTAACGGCAATCATTCCCAATATGATTCCCAGTATCTTGTGTTGGCATTCAATAGGCGCCCCTATAAAATAAGGCCCGCTGGCGCCCGGTATCCTCAATCTGCACGCCACGTCCCTGATTAAAACATTAACGAGAAAAATATCATGCGGCATGACGAACGACATAGTATTGAAAAAATAGGCTGGTTACGCGCTGCAGTTCTGGGGGCCAATGACGGCATTATTTCCACGGCAAGTCTAGTGCTGGGTGTCGCAGCAGCCCATGCCGCCCATGGCAGTATTTTGATTACCGGAGTGACCGGCCTGGCAGCCGGTGCGATGGCCATGGCGACAGGGGAATATGTATCCGTCCATTCACAAGCTGATTCCGAAAAAGCTGCTTTGGCAGAAGAAAGCGCAGAAATTGCTGCCGATTTCGATAGCGAGCATCGGGAGTTAACCGCGATTTATGTAGGGCGCGGTCTCGATTTTCCCCTTGCGAAACAAGTAGCTGCGAAGTTGATGGCACACGATGCGCTGGGCGCCCATGCGCGTGATGAACTAGGTATATTTTCCGGCGCAATCGCCAGACCTTTGCAGGCCGCATGTGCTTCGGCATCCAGTTTTATCGTCGGAGCAATATTGCCGCTAACGGTCGCAGTCATTGTTCCTGAAGCGCATCTTATACCGGCGGTGGCAATTGCCGCGTTGATTTCACTTGCCTTTCTGGGCGGACTGGCCGCAAAAACGGGTGGGGCGAAAATTCTCCCCGGCGTGATCCGCGTCACGTTCTGGAGCGTGTTAGCTATGAGCGTGACATCATCGGTAGGAGCAATGTTTGGTGCGGCAATATAGCATTGACAGCGAGGTGGAGCCACTTCTGCTGGGAAGCGGCGGAAAGGCAAGGAACACAAAAAAACGCAAGGGTAATAAGCCAAACTTGAGAGCGCTGGCGAGATATCGCTGTCGCGTCAGTAACGGTTGAATCAGTGCCTATGTCGATGTGCGTGCAATGTGTCATCCACTACAATAAATATTCGGTGTAGCCAATAGCACTGATGTTCACGGCCTGGCCGCTGGCAACACCATACTTCTCTTTACGCTTATTTCTTGCACCCAGAATCTTCCCGTTGAACATCCCCCCGTAGATGCAATGTAAATATTGAGGCATGTTTCTTAGAAGTTCTATAAATAATACAATCAGGAGTGCTATGCAATCTATAGGTATGGAGCAGTTTAACGGTTGAGTTGATCATTGTGCCAAGCGTATTGGAGGGGGCAAAAGTATGGAGCCGATTGTAAAAGTGACGGAAGATTTTTCAATAACTGGCCAGATAACAGTTGCCGATCTGGCGGCCATTGGCGCTGCCGGTTATCGCAGTGTAATGTGCAATCGTCCAGATGCTGAAGGAGACGCGGAGCAAACGGATTTTTCGGAAATCGCATCCGAGGCGCATACCATCGGATTACACGCCGCTTATTTGCCGGTAGTCCTTGACCAGATCAACGCGCAGGACGTGTATAGTTTCAGGCAACTACTCATCGACCTGCCACCTCCGGTTCTCGCTTATTGCCGCAGTGGGCGACGCGCCTCCACATTGTTTCAACTGGCCCAGGACGCCGCGTCGGCCACGCTTGCCGCAACTGACGAAAAAATTGTTGCTCAGCCAGTTAGCCACGAGGTACTCATCGTCGGTGGTGGCGCTGGTGGAATCGGCGTGGCGGCTAGCCTGCTGCGGCGCGAGCCGGGACTGCAGATCAGTATCATCGAGCCCAGCGAACAGCACTACTACCAGCCGGCCTGGAGCTTGGTCGGTGCCGGTGAATTCGATATCGCCGACACCGTCAGACCCACAACGAGCCTGATACCGGGGTCCGTCCGGTGGTTAAAACAGTGCGCCAGCAGCTTTGATCCGGAAAATCAACAACTGACCCTTTCAGACGGCTCCACCCACTGCTACCAATACTTGATCGTTGCACCAGGTTTAAAATTGTACTGGGCGGGTATAGCCGGTCTTGAAGCGACATTAGGAAGCAATGGCGTGACATCGAATTATCGGTTTGACCTCGCACCGTACACTTGGTCGTTGGTGCAAACGCTGCGATCAGGCCGCGCCATTTTCACCCAGCCCGCGATGCCGATCAAATGTGCTGGTGCGCCGCAAAAAGCGTTGTATCTGTCGTGCTCCTATTGGGAGGCGCAAGGTGTGTTGTCCAATATCAGCGTCGAATTCGACAATGCTGGCGGCGCGTTGTTTGGTGTGGCGGCATTTGTGCCAGCCTTGATGCGTTATATCGAACGTTATAAGGCTAATTTGCAATTCAATTCAAATCTGGTGGCGGTTGACGGACCAGCCCGTAAGGCATGGTTTGATGTCAAAGACAGCAACGGCCAGACCAGCAGGGTAGAAAAAACGTTCGACTTTCTGCATGTAGTACCGCCTCAGGTTCCGCATGATGTCATCAAAGCCAGCCGCCTGGGGAATGTCGATGGCTGGGTAGAGGTCGACCAAAAAACGTTGCAGCATGTACGCTACCCAACCATCTTCGGTCTCGGCGACGCCTGTTCTACACCAAATGCCAAGACGGTCGCCGCTGTACGCAAGCAAATCGTCGTGGTAGCAGAAAATCTACTGGCGCTGCGTCAACAGCACGCTCTGATCACCGAATATGACGGCTACGGCGCTTGTCCATTAACCGTTGAAATCGGAAAAGTAGTATTAGCCGAATTTGGCTACGGTGGCAAATTGTTGCCGACGTTTCCAATCGATCCCACAGTCGCCCGGCGTTCTGCATGGGTGCTCAAGAAAAACCTGCTGCCTGCGATCTATTGGCAGTTAATGCTCAAAGGCCGCGAGTGGCTGGCGCGGTCGGGTAAGGTATGAGATCGAACATAACGGACAGGGCAGGGTTGCGATAACGATCCTCATCGGTAAACTGATCTGGACGCTACCGTGCGCCCGGGTGCTTTCGCTATCCGGGGTAATTGCTGGCTTGTTGTCAGGCCTGCTGGGTGTTGGAGGCGGCTTTGTGACGGTACCAGCGCTACAGCGATATACTAATCTGCATGCACAGTCAGTGCTGGCAACATCCTTGGCGGTAATTGCGCTTGTTTCCGTATCGGGTGTGATCAGTAGCGCTGTAGCCAACCATCTTGACTGGATAGTGGCATTGCCATTTTCGGCAGGCGCTATAAGCGGTATCGGTATGTTAGGAGGGCGAATAGTGAATAGTGTCTGGCCGTCTCGCAGGACCCCAGTTACAAAAAAGTTTCGCGTTGATTTCGACACTTGTTGCAGTCGCTTTAATGACTAAAGCAGCCGTCGAAAATTAAGCACCAACCACCATACAGCTTTTTCTATATGCACTTCAGATGTCATTTCAGGAAGAACAATCATGAATCCACTTCAGTTATTCGATACCGAATCCTCTACATTCACTTATCTCCTATTTATTCCCGGTCAGACGACAGCGGTGATCATAGACCCGGTCGCACGGCATTGGGAGCGTGATTTGCAGCAATTGGACAGACTCGGCCTAACCCTTGCTTATGTACTAGAAACCCATGCCCATGCAGACCATGTCACTTCGGCAGGAAAACTATGTCAAATTACAGGAGCTAAGTCAGGCGCTCCAACCGGATGTGGTATCGGGCCTGCCGATTTGCAGCTCAATGATGGCGATCGGATTGTATTTGCTGATGCCGAAGAAATTTATGTCATTCATACGCCAGGACATACTGCCGGCAGTATGTCCTATCTTTGGCGCGATAACGTGTTTACGGGCGACACCCTGTTGATTGATGGTTGTGGTCGTACGGATTTCCAGAGTGGCAGTGCCGATGCACTTTATACTTCCGTGACAACGAAACTATTTACACTAGCAGAAGGCACGAAAGTATGGCCTGCCCATGATTACAAGGGTCGTTCAGCCTCGACCATCGGTTGGGAGAAGGTACATAACGCGCGGCTGGCAGGTAACAACCGAACCGACTTCATTACGCTTATGGAAAGCTTGCATTTGCCTAAGCCGAAGCTGCTGGATATCGCCGTCCCTGCCAATCAAAATTTAGGCTTGCCCCATAGTGCGTGAATGCCCCGTTTTCATTAGGCTGATACAAAACCGGCGAGTATTCATCAAGCGACTCAAGTAAGCCACGTTTCTGGATATCGCCGACAAACTGTCTTCGTGATGGTCTTGTGTGTCCGTACCGAATTGTCCGAAACGCAGCGCGAGCATCGGCAGCACGATCAAATTGAGTGGAGTGGAGGTCACCAGCCCTCGCAAACAGAAAATCGGGCCAATGCACGAAGTTCTAAATTATCGTGCGGATCAACAGAAAAGGGCCAAGATTATTTTTCTTCTTTTATTTTACATAATATACATTATGCGAAATCTAGGTCATTGCGAATGTGTTGCATTTGGATAGGTTTTGAATGCATTCGCTTAATGGTTAGTACTTAATGGCTGTAGGAAACTATTCATAGCACTTCTGAAAACATTGCTCTCAGCTTACTTTGCTGTCTCGATCA
Source organism: Glaciimonas sp. GNP009 (assembly GCF_054343755.1). Taxonomy (NCBI): domain Bacteria; kingdom Pseudomonadati; phylum Pseudomonadota; class Betaproteobacteria; order Burkholderiales; family Oxalobacteraceae; genus Glaciimonas; species Glaciimonas sp. GNP009. The sequence continues at coordinate 4,961,238 of NZ_JBTGUV010000004.1, read as the reverse complement.
AATGACTGTAGCCAAAATAGCGCCAAGGCGTACCGGATCGGCGTCGATAAGGTTCTTTGTTGCGGTCAGCGTTTCGTAGCCGAGAAGCGCGATGATATGGCGCAGGTCATCGCCTTGTTGATGTAACCGAACGGCGAAGGTCCGGCGAATTGTATGAAGCAGATCGCCCTAATCAACTAATGCTGCAGTACCACAGTCGTTACGTGTTCAACTTGGCTGATGGCGGATTGCGCATCAATATTCATGGCAGCACCTCGAACAGACCGGCGGCACCCATGCCACCGCCGACACACATCGTCACCACTACATACTTCGCGTTGCGCCGCCGCCCCTCTAGCAATGCATGCCCGACCATGCGCGCACCGGTCATACCGTAGGGATGACCGATCGATATAGCGCCTCCATTCACATTCATCCGAGCGGGATCGATTCCTAACCTGTCGCGACAGTAGAGAGCCTGGCATGCGAATGCCTCGTTCATCTCCCAGAGATCGATATCGTCGATCGTCAGTCCATGGTGTTTCAATAACTTCGGGACAGCGTAGACCGGACCGATGCCCATTTCCTCGGGCGCATTGCCCACCACTGCGATACCGCGATAGATACCGAGTGGTGTTAACGCGCGGCGTGCTGCCATTCCCGCTTCCATCAACACGCACGCACTGGCGCCATCCGATAGTTGGCTCGCATTACCAGCAGTTACCGTGCCGCCGTCGATCACCGCGGCTAGAGCAGCGAGAGATTCACGCGTCGTCTCCGGCCGGTTGCCCTCATCCCGGTCCAGAGTGACATCACGCTTGATCACGGTGCCAGTGGCCTTATCGGTCAGCGTCATGGTCGTCGCCAAAGGTACGATTTCAGCCGAAAAACGCCCTGCCAACTGCGCCGCTGCGGTCCGCCGCTGTGATTCATACGCCAGCGCATCCTGCGCCTCGCGACTGATCTTGTATCGGTTGGCAACGTTTTCGGCGGTTAGCAGCATAGGCATGTAAGCGTGTGGGACCCATATATCGACTGCGGGATCGCGGGTTTCCTTGATCCAGTCGAAGTAGCGCTGCTGAAGTGCTGAAATATTGTCCTGCCCTCCAGCCGCGACTATATCCATTTTATCGACAATGATTTGCTTGGCGGCAATAGCAATCGCCATCAACCCCGATGCGCATTGCCGGTCGATCGTTTGCGCTGCCACACTGACCGGCAGACCTGCCGCGAAAACTGCATTGCGCGCAACGTTCATCCCGGCGGTACCGGCACCAAGCACGGTTCCGGCAACGAAGTCCTCGATCTCCGCAGCCTCGACACCTGCCCGCTCGACCGCGTGGCGCAGTGCGTGTCCAAGCAAGGTCGGCGAGTGGACGGCGTTGAACGCGCCCTTGAAAGCGCGCCCGATCGGCGTGCGCGCTGTGGAAACAATAACCGCTTCTCTCATGTCTGACTCCGGAAAGGGCTGCGCTGATGAAGACGCTCCCGTGATGATGGTTGACCGACCAAATTAGCTGGCACGGCCTAGTGATGCCGCTGGCGTCCAATAGCCGAAACGGTTGCCGCGTCTGCGACCATAATCGTCAAGGCGGTCGGACACCAGTTGACGGCCGAGTGTATCAGCGTAATACATCGGGCCGCCACGCTCAGGTGGGAAGCCATAACCAGCAAGCCAAACGATGTCGATATCCCCCGGTCGGGTAGCTACGCCCTCCTCCATAATGTGCGCACCCTCGTTGATAAGCGGTAGCAAACAGCGCTCGACAATCTCTTCATCCGTTATGTCGTTGCGGCGAGCGATTCCGGCTAGTGTCCCAAGCTTGGAACAGATTTCATCAACAGCGGCGTCGTCGCGCGCCGTGCGTCCATCGTAGCGATAGAAGCCGCTACCGGACTTCTGGCCGAAACGGTCTAGCGCGGCCAATTCTCGACAGACAATGCGATAGGTCGGATCGGACGGTAGCTTGCCCTCCTTCCCGCGCTCTTCCACTACCTTGGCACAGACATCTACTCCTGCCAGATCCATCATGCGGCATGGTCCCATCGCCATGCCGAATTGCTCGAGGGCGGTATCGATACGACGCGGAGTCAATCCCTCTAAAAGCATCGCCTCGGTTTCGCGGAGATAGCCTTCGAGCATCCGGTTGCCAATGAAGCCGTAGCAAACGCCCGACACCACCGGTACCTTTCCGAGTCTGGTAGCTAATGCCATAACCGTTGCCAGCACATCGGGCAAGGTCTCTTTACCGCGCACTATCTCGAGTAACTTCATCACGTTCGCAGGACTAAAAAAATGCAAGCCGACTACATCTTGCGGACGGCCAGTGGCAGCCGCGAGCACGTCGACATCCAGCGTCGACGTATTGGTCGCAATGATCGCCCCGGGCTTTGCAATATGGCCCAGCCGTCGGCATACCGCCTGCTTGATCTCAAGATTCTCGTACACGGCTTCCAGCACCAGATCGCAAGTGGCCAGTGCCGCATCGTCAAGCGCTCCTGCCAAGCGCCCAACGCAGGCAAGGGCCGTCTTCACGTCGATCCGGCCAGCCTTCACACCGCGCTCGTATTCGGCCGAAATGGCAGCCAGCGCGGCATCGCGCGCGATGGTACTGACTTCAAGTAATACGACCGCAATACCTGCGTTCATAAAGGCAATGGCAATACCGCGTCCCATCGTGCCACCTCCCACGATACCAACTGACGCCAGAGGGCGGCGCTTTGTCATAGAACTCACACCGGCAATTTTTGTGGCGGCACGTTGCGCAAAGAAGGCGTGCTGCAATGCCGCTGCCTCGGGACTTGCATTGCAGGCCACAAACTGCATGCGCTCGAACCGCAGTGCCTCGTCGAACTGCTGCTCCACTGCTGCCTCAATAACATCGATTGCTGCAATACGCGCACGCGCCTGAGCGCGGTTGCGAGTCTTCTCAGCGCGTGCTTTGGCGAACAATCCAACCGGCATGTTGGCGACATCGACCGCACGGTCACGCGCCAACAGGCCGGCGTTAGCCTTGAGGGCAAGCTCTGTAGCATAAGCGATCGCCCGCCCTACCAAATCGTCGTTAGTCGAGATCACTGCATCGATCAGTCCTACGGCGAGTGCGTCCTGCGCCCAGAGCAACTTGCCGGTTAAGATCATCTCTAGCGCCAGCGGTAGGCCGACCAGGCGCGGCAAACGTTGCGTTCCCCCGGCTCCAGGAATTACACCCAGCGTGATTTCGGGAAACCCGATACGCGTATCGACGTGGGCGATGCGCGCATGGCAGCCCAGTGCTAATTCAAGTCCGCCACCCAACGTATGACCGAACAGTGCGGCCACCACAGGCTTACCGCATTGTTCGATTGCGGCAATCACCTCATTCGGATCGGGTTCGCTGGTCATTAGTACGCCACTGCGATCAGAAAACTCACCTATATCAGCCCCCGCGACGAACGTGCGCCCGGCGCAGGCAAGTACAACAGCCCTCACCTGTTGGTCGGCGCTGATCAACGCGAAGGTAGCGAGAAGCTCTCGTCGCACGGAACGTGAGAGCGCATTGACAGGCGGATGATCGATAGTCACCACGGCAACGTCGCCCTGCGTCGTAATGCTGACGTGTCCATTGGAGATCGAATTGGATAGGTTTTCTGTGTAAGGTGTCATGATGGTCGGAGTTCATAAAGAAGAGGCAAGCCGGGTGAAAGTTATTCGCGTATTGCGTCATCGGGTCATCTCGCGAGTCACTTGCCCGGATCAAGGCTGATGCCGCGCGTCTCCGGCATGATGATGTAAGTGATCAGGCTGATAAATGCCCAAAAGATCACATAAGTGATGAACCAACCTTCCTGATGACGTGATGCGAAATACGTCATCAGATAGGGCGTCGTACCGCCGATCAACGCAACCACCAGGTTATAGACCGTGCCGATGCTAGTGACCCGGATCTCAGCGCTGAAGACCTCGGCCATGACCGTCGGAGCGATCGCTGAATATAGTCCGTAGCTCAAGAGACCGAAGCACTCCACCAGAAAAACTGACGTAAAGCTTGCGCCAGTCGACATAACGACTGGGTACAGGAACAACACATTTAACAGTGCGAAGGCGATGAGCGGTGGCCGACGACCAATGCGGTCGGACAGCATGCCGAAGAACGGCTGTGAGATGAGGAACACCGCGATGCCAGCAGTTGCAGCACCGAATGCGACGCTCGGAACCGCACCCGCATGGCGGATCGCGTAAACAGGTATGTAGCTGACGAACAGATAAAAGCTGGGCGCCCCAAGCGCCGCGATGCCGATCACGCGCAGCACCTCTCGACGATGATTTCGCCAAATCCACAATAGAGAACGACGCTTGATTCCGCGCGCGCGCAAAGCGATAAATGTGTCAGTTTCACGTATGCCGTAGCGCAGCCAACCGCCGAAGATCGAGGCACATCCACCGATGAAGAAAGGTATGCGCCAAGCCCAAGCTTCAAGCGTCGGAGTACCAACGAAATACGTCATCGCCCAAGTTAATATAGAGGCTAGCAAAAGTCCCGAGGCGACACCGACGTACATGAAGCTGGCATAAAATCCGCGTTTCGCAGGCGGTGCCGATTCCGCCATATAAGCCGCCGACGCACCATATTCACCTCCCGCAGACAGACCTTGCAGCATCCTCAAGATGGTCAGCGCAATCGGTGCTGCGATTCCGATTTGATGAAAGGTCGGTAATATCGCAATCAGCAGCGACGAGCCTCCCATCAAGCCGATGGTCCATGCAAGGGCGGTACGACGTCCGTAACGATCGGCAAATGCGCCCGTCAACCAGCCGCCTATCGGGCGCATGCTGAAGCCAACCGCAAAAACTGCGAACGTCGACAATAGGGATGTCGTCTCGTTGTTGGTCGGAAAGAACTGCTTGGTGAAGAAGATCGCGAAGCCGGTGTAGACCAGCCAGTCGAACCACTCCAGAGCATTGCCGACGCAACCGGCGAACAGTAATCTCGCTGTGGGCTGTTCAGTGTCAGATGCTACTTCGAACCTCGGTAACGCATCTGTGTGCGCATTCAACATAGTGATTGTCTCCGTCTTATTTATCAAAACATGCGGTAAGCCCCGCATGGCCCTTCAGTTAATTACGCCAGGTCCATTCCATGTCCAGTCACGCATGGGCCGGCGCACTCGATACATGCCTACGTCGCACCAGTCGCAGCGGACGGTACACCATGAGCGGAGTACCATCCCCCGAAACGACGGTGTTCTCCGTGCGCACCAAGCCCCGATCCAGCTTCTTCGACTCGCGCCGCTCGATGACCTTGCAATGTACATAGATCGTGTCGCCGATCTGGATCGCGTGCTTTACATCAAGGTCGGTGTGTAGAAATGCGAGGCCGGTACGATCAAGCGATGGCGAGACCAGCCCTTCGGCCATCGTGAATACCAGGCCCGCGGGTACCGGACGCCCGCCAATCACATTGACACTTTGATCGTGACGATTGGTGAAAAGCTCTTCGGTAAACCAGGTGAGGTTAATAAAAGATACGAGGTCGGTTTCGGTGATCGTGCGTCCGGCCGTGTGCCAGCGCGTACCCGGCACAAACTCTTCCCACATCATGCCGATGCCGATCCGACCAAGATCGGTTCCTTCGGTATTGTTATCGCTCATCGTATCTTCCCTCAAAAGTTTGACTGCAGGCCATTACACGTTACGCATAGTGTCTTAGTAGGATCTCGGCAGTCCGAGCACCTTCTCAGCAATAAACGAGAAGATCATCTGCATGCTGACCGGCGCAATGCGCAGCAGCATCGCTTCCCGAAAGTAGCGCTCGACGTGGTATTCCTTCGCATAACCGAAACCGCCATGGGTCAAAACAGCCGCTTCACAAGCGCGAAAGCAGGCTTCCCCCGCCAAGTACTTCGCCGCGTTCGCTTCCGCGCCACACGGAAGACCCTGATCGTATTTCCAGGCCGAATGAAGCACCATTAACCACGCAGCCTCGAGGTCCATCCAACACTGTGCGAGCGGATGCTGGATACCTTGGTTCTTCCCGATCGGTCGACCGAATACCACCCGCTCGTTGGCGTAGCCAGCGGCACGTGTTAATGCGGCACGGCCCAGACCGACGGCAGCGGCGCCGACCAGTGTGCGTTCTGGATTCATACCATGAAGGATGTTACGGAAGCCCTGGCCTTCGACCCCGATCAGGTCGTCCGTAGGTACCGGCAGATCATCGATAAACAATTCGTTCGAGTCGACGCATTTGCGTCCCATCTTTTCGATTTCGCGCACGTCTACATAGCGCCGGTCAAGATCAGTGTAGAACAAGCTCAGGCCGTCAACTGGCTTTTTGCACTCCTCAATTGGTGTGGTGCGAGCCAGCAATAGCATTTTTTCGGTGACTTGAGCAGTCGAAATCCATACCTTGCGGCCGGTAACAAGATAACGATCTCCATCGCGGCGGGCGAAGGTCTTGAGGCGGGTTGTATCGAGGCCCGTGTTGGGTTCTGTTACCGCGAAACAAGCCTTCTCCTTGCCCATGATCAACGGCGGTAGAATTCTCTGCTTTTGCGCTTCCGTGCCAAACACCACAACCGGGTTCAGGCCGAAGATATTCATGTGAATGGCAGACACGCCACTCATGCCAGCACCCGAACCGGATAGTGCTTCCACCATCAGGGCCGCTTCGGTAATCCCGAGTCCGGCTCCGCCATAGGCTTCGGGCATGCAGACGCCGAGATAGCCCGCCTGCGCAATCGCTTCATGGAAGTCGAGCGGAAAGCCACCATTGCGGTCGCGCTCTAGCCAATATTCGGCTGGAAAATCACTACATACCTGACGCACTCCATCCTGGATAGCGCGTTGCTCATCGTTTAAAGAAAAATTCATGATGTCACTCCAGAAATCGTATAACCCGTCGCCGGACTGTTGGTTTTGACGACACCCTCGCCATCGGCTGTGTTTGGATAAAACTGAATGGCGCCGCCGCTGGCTAGCATCGCCTCGCGGGCGGAAGTACCAATCCCCGCCTGAGCCAAAATCTCGTTGGTATGCTCTCCTAATCGGGGCGGCATCGCGACAGGCGGCCGCTTGCCATTGAACCGCATCGGTGGCGCGACCAGTTTTACCTTGCCTAGTGCCGCGTCATCCACTGTTGGGAACATCCCGACCGCCATCAGATGCGGGTCGCGCTCAAGATCAGCCAGCCGATTCAGCGGTGCAGCTGGAATATCGAGTCGATCGCAAGCGGCAAGCCACACCGCGCTCGAACACATCGCTACACGCTCTCCGACCAGCCGGTAAAGTTCATCGATATGTCGCGTGCGTGCGCCGATTCCCATGAAACGCGGATCGTCAGCGTATTCAGGAACACCCGCCTCACTGAAAAAAAGGCGCCAATGACGATCAGTGTAGGGAACGATACAGACATAGCCATCGGTCGTCCGATATGGACGACGCCAGCGTGTCAGCAGACGCGGATAACCAGCTTCGCCTTCGGGTGGTACGAAGTGTGCACCGTAGAAATGCTCGATGAGTGTGAAGTGCACCATCGATTCGAGCATAGGCACTTCTACATAGACGCCGCTGCCTTCGCGCGCACGCCGGACGAGCCCCATCAAGACTGCCTGAGTAGCGAACATGCCGCAGATTTTGTCGGCAATCACGCTCGGCACATAGGACGGCTCTCCACCCTGGTCCGCCGATAGCCCCGCGAGACCGCACAAGCCCTGGATGATGTCATCGTATGCGGGACGTCCCGCGTACGGGCCGTCTTCACCAAAGCCATGTGCGGCAACAACGATGAGTCGGGGATTGCGCTCAAGCAGCGCCTCGGGACTAAAGCCGAGTGCCGCCATTTTTTGCGGGCGCATGCTGTGTAGCAGAACATCGGCATTGTCGATCAGCGCGAACAGCGCATCGCGTGCGGTCGATTGCTTAAGATCGAGAACAATACTCCGCTTGCCGCGATTGACACCTAGAAAGGCAGCCGCCATGTCCACCTCGGGGGACGGCCCGATTTGGCGCGTCGCATCACCACCGGGTGCCTCGATCTTGATCACGTCGGCGCCGTAGTCGCCCAGTTGCTGGCTAGCGAACGGCCCTAGCATGATAGTCGTCAGATCAAGTATACGGACGCCAGCCAGTGGCGCTGCATCGCCCATTTGTTTTGCCTCGGCCATTCCAGTTCCCTTTGTTTTTTATCACTCAGTCAATCGTATACGTCGACCCGAAACCGGTCTAATATTAGTTTTATCGTTTCTGATATCAAAAGAGTATCGCCATGGAACTTCGTCAACTTCGTCAATTTCTCGCCGTCGCGGAAACGCTTAACTTTCACAAGGCGGCTGCGCGTTTGCATATTGCCCAACCTCCTCTATCGATGGCCATACGCCGTCTCGAGACCTCGCTTGGTGCGGCGCTGTTTGACCGCACCAAACGCGGTGTGGTGCTAACGGCCGCTGGTCAGGCTGCGCTGGAACATGCACGCAATGCGGTATTTCATGCAGATCAGGTCCGCGAAAGTATCGCGCTCGCCAACACGAATGCCATTGGCAAGGTGCGCGTGCATTTTGTCGCTTCATCAATGATGGCATTTGTCCCGCGTACGATTGCGCGCTTTCATGAGGCATTCCCCAAAGCGGAGCTAGATTTGTACGAAGCAGATACGCAAGCCATACTCAAGGCAATCGAGGTCGGTGACTCCGATATCGGCATAGTGCGCTTTCCAACACCTAGGCTGGCATCGATCACAATGGAACCCGTGCTGAGTGACCGCTATATCGCAGCGTTGCCGGAGAATCACCGACTCGCAGGACGCAAGTCATTACGGCTGATAGAGTTACGCGACGAACCCTTCATCATTCCATCGCAGCGCATGACGCCAACCTCGCATCTGGGTGTGCTCGCGGCCTGTCATCAGGCCGGGTTCATCCCGCGCATCGTTCAGCAGGGATCACAGGCGCAGACCATTATTGCGCTGGTTGAGAGCGGGCTGGGCGTTGCACTTGTACCCAAGCTCTGGGAGATGATGGCGGGGCGTTCGGTAGCCCTGCGCCCGCTTTCCGACCAACGCGATGGCACCACCGGACTAGGCATCGCGTACCGGACCAACGCCGTAACGCCACTGGCCCGGCATTTCCTGGAGTTTGCGAAGGCAATCGCGGGTTGACCTCGCTAATGCTGCTGGCAAGCTTCGCTTAGCTGACGTCCATGGGGCAACCCGAAGCCAAAATAGAAATATAAGTGGAGAGATGCAGATTAGCCAAGAGGCAATGTGCCGCTATGTGTATGCTAAAAGGAAGGCTTAATTTGGAAAGCATTTCCTTCTACTCCATAAACGCCGAGCTTTTACGGTTCACCATATCAAGCGTCTCTCAAGCCTGAAAGTCATCTTTAAAATGAAAGAACGTCATCGACCTCACCCACATCATTCGATGCTTAAGTTATCAATAAGATTGAAGTTAAGTTGAGGAAGTTTAACGGTCGGCAGCTTCTTCCCGTTAGACCGGTGTTTGGATGAAATCGACAAATGCCCGCAACGGAGCCGGTAGGTGACGCCGTCCGGAAAAGTATAAAAACGGGCCAGGAAAGCGTGGCCACCACTCCTCCAATATCGGCACCAATTGACCGGATTCTAGATACGGCGCGAGCCATTCCTCGAACAGATAGATGATGCCATGTCCGGCTACAGCAGCGCTGACCGCGATGTCGGCGATGGTCGGCGTGATGATCAGTGGGCCAGTTGGCTCTACACACAACTTCTTGCCGTCGCGCTCGAATTCCCAAGGGTGCATCGCGCCGCTGAGAAATTTACCACGCAAGCAAGCGTGTTCCATCAAATCACGCGGGTGTATCGGCATACCGCGCAACGCCAGATAGGATGGTGCGGCAGCGACCGCAAAGCGTTGCTTACGCGGGCCGATCGGCACTGCGATCATATCCTGCTCCAACTCTTCCCCGTAGCGTATGCCAGCGTCACAACCGCTGGCAATGACATCGACAAAATTGTTGTCCACCACCACCTCCACCGTGATGTCCGGATAGGCGCTCATAAAGGCGTTAATAATCGGCAAAAGAAAAAACCGGGCCGCGACTACCGGCACATTTAAACGCAGTGTGCCGCGCGGACTATCGCGCAGATCGTTCAGCACGTCTAACGCGCTGTGAACGTTGTCCAATGCTGGCATCAAATGCCGCAATAGCAACGCTCCGGCCTCTGTCGGCGTGACGCTGCGAGTGGTCCTGAGCAGTAAACGTATGCCAAGCTGATTTTCTAACCGGCGAATAGCCTCGCTGAGCGTCGATGCTGATTGCTCGCTGGCGCGCGCAGCCTGACGAAACCCCTTGTGCTGAGCCACCAGCGCGAAGGTCGCTAGATCTGCCATCGAATAAGATTCTGAACTCATTATTTGTCTACCTGATTGTGCGGTATGCCGAACAGCCCGTTCGGTGCTGAACGGATTATCACACAACGTGGACGTGGCTACAATGACGTGACCAGTTGCGCAACGGTGCTTGACAGACAATTAGAGAATTAGATAACCAGACAGGCTGGCGGTGAAGGCCTGACTAATCACAACACAACCCAAGGATTTTTCATGACCATTTATCAACTTTCCGACGACCAATTCACCCCGGCCAATTGCGCCCTTTCGTTTAATCGCGTCGGCTATGGCGCCATGCAACTGGCCGGTCCCCACGTATGGGGTCCGCCGAAGGACCGTGCTGGTGCGGTGGCTGTTCTGCGCGACGCAATGGAACTGGGCATCAACCACATCGACACATCGGACTTTTATGGGCCACACGTTACCAATCAAATTATTCGCGAAGCGTTGCATCCTTACTTTGACGGGCTAACCATCGTCACTAAGATCGGCTTCCGGCGCGGCGAAGACGAATCATGGATACCATCCCATAGCGCACAGGAGTTACGTGCCGCCGTGCATGATAATCTGCGCAACCTGCAACTCGATGTGCTCGATGTTGTCAATTTGCGCGCGCCCGGCATTACTGGCCCCGATAATTCGTCACTAGCGGCTTCGATGGAAACGTTGGTACGGTTGAAGCAAGAAGGGCTGATCCGTTACATCGGGCTTAGCAATGTGACCGCAGAGCAAGTGGCAGAGGCGCAGCAATTTACCGATATCGTCTGCGTGCAAAATCAATACAATCTGGCGCACCGTGACGACGACGCACTGATCGATACGCTGGCTGCGCAGAAGATTGCTTTCGTGCCGTTTTTTCCGCTCGGTGGTTTCACACCGCTGCAGTCGGACACCTTAACGCGCGTGGCCGCCTCCATGCAGGTCAACCCGATGCAAGTAGCGCTGGCATGGCTGCTACAGCGGGCGCCGAACATACTCGTGATTCCCGGTACCAAGTCAATCGCCCATCTGCGTGAGAATGTGTTGGCGGGTGCGCTGCAACTTGATGCGGAGGCATTAATTGCATTGAATAATATCTAGTTTTGCCGCGACGACTTTTGTGCAGTAACGATCGGTGCTCAAATGCCGATATTTTCATCCTGCGCAAACGTTTATTGTGCCGTCTGAGGAGGTGTCAATAACGAAGGCGGTCCGAGTGGCCCCGATTTGGGCTGCACTTCTTCAGGCAGCATTACACGCTTCAAAATACCTGCTTCGGACAGCAGAACATAGTTAGGATGCACCTCTTGAATACTGGTCCCGGGTAACAGTTCCCTACCCTGCCTCACCGCTTTGGCAGGCTTGCCATCGACACTCAGAATGGCAACGCTTTCCTCAGATTTTTTCGCAGCGACTACACCCAGTAACTGGTAATTGCTGGCGACCGTCACCGTCTCGCGCCCTCCAAATAAACCTGCCGCCATCATCACATTGATCGGTGGTCTCTCCGGCTGCGGCGGTGCTACGACCACGCGTGTTGGAGGCTTGACCAGTGTTATTACCCAGTAAGCAGTGCAAGCGCAAAGCAGCATGAATAGCAGCAGGCTAAGACGTTCCGGCATACGTTTGGAATGCTTGCTTAACCTTTTACTTAATTTTTCACTCATATGACCGCCTTGCGCTGATCTATTTTATTAAACACTATGTCAGAAATAGCCGCGCAGTATAGAGAAGCAACGCGATCCTTCCCTCGGCTATTTTTCTTTTACTAATACCAATTCCAGACGCCAAACCTGATGTGAGCGAGTTATATGTGTTTTAGCGCACCAGTTGATTGATTTCGATGATCGGCATCAGTACCGCCAGCACAATCAGCAATACCACCACCCCCATCGCCAGAATCAGGGCTGGCTCCAGCAAGCCGGCCATGGTCATTGCGCGTCGTTCAAGATCTTGTTCCTGCGCATTGGCAGCCCGCTCCAACATTGCTGGTAGCTCGCCTGTGACCTCGCCGGCCCTGATCATATGAATCAACAAAGGAGGAAAATGTTTGTGTGCTGACAAAGCCTGCGCCAGACTAATACCCTCACGAACGCTGGCAGCGGCCGTATCCACCTGTTGCTGCATCGCGACATTGGAGAGCGTATCCCGACTGGTTTGCAATGCCTTCAGTATCGGTACACCGGAACCGGTGGTAATGGCTAGCGTGCTGGCAAAACGCGCCGTATTGAGGCTACGTTCGAACTTTCCGTAAAGCGGTGCGCGTAACAGCCAGGTATCCCAGCGCATTTTGGTCACGGGATTCTTCAAAGCCATGCGCCAGCCATACATCAAGAGACACACCGTCAACAACACCGCCCAGCCATAGTTGCGTACGACGCTGGAGGTCGCCAGCATCAGCACGGTCAGCAACGGTAATTTCTGTTTGGTATTGGCAAATACAGCAACGATTTGTGGCACCACATACGTCAACAGGAAGATCACGATGATGAATGCCACCACGGTGACGATAGCCGGATACGTGAATGCCAGTTTGACCTTTTGTACGAGGGCATTGCGCCTTTCGATGTAATCTGTCAGGCGCGAAAGTACACGCGATAATTGACCAATTTGTTCACCGGCAGCGACCAGAGCGCGATAAATGTCAGCGAAATCTCGCGGATGCGCAGCCAACGCGGCAGACAAGGACGCGCCGCCCATAACGTCCGAGCGTATAGAAGCGATCAAATCACGCTGATAGGTTCGCTCAGCTTGCTCCATCAGTGCAGTTAATGCCTGCTCGAGCGGCAGGCTGGCTTCTAACAAACTGGCGAGCTGGCGCGTGAACAATGCAATCTCAACGGTGGAAAGGTGTCCGGCAAAGCCCCGCCGTTGAAGATTTCCGGCAGCATCCACCTGCTGCGTAATCGGATCGACATTAAGCGGCAATAAGCCTTGGCTGCGCAAACCGGTCCGCGCCATTTTTGCGCTGTCGGCATTGACCACGCCCTTGATACTACTACCATTATTATCCACTGCTTCGTACCGAAATGCTGGCATGGTAGTCCTCGCTTACTCTTTGGTGACGCGTAGCAATTCCGCATGCGTACTGACACCGTCGGCAAGCCAGCGCTCGCCATCCTGGCGCATGGTTTGCATGCCGTCGCGTTGCGCCACTTGCTGTATTTCGGCTTCGGACGCACGATTGTGAATGAGTGACTGAATCTGATCAGTTGCCTGCATTAATTCGTACACACCCACCCGCCCTTGATACCCGATGTGCGCGCAGCGCTCACAACCGACGGCCTGCCAGAACTGTCCATCATGGCGGCGGCAATGAGTGCATAATTTTCTAACCAGACGCTGTGCCACCACACCCAACAAAGAGGATGACAACAAAAAGGGTTCTATACCCATATCCAGTAACCGCGTTACCGCTGCAGCCGCATCATTGGTGTGTAACGTTGCCAGTACCAAGTGTCCGGTCAGCGAAGCCTGTACCGCAATTTGAGCGGTTTCCAGATCACGTATTTCACCAATCATGATGACATCCGGGTCTTGCCGCAAAATTGCTCGCAGCGCTTTAGCGAAACTCATGTCGATACGCGCATTGACTTGGGTCTGGCCAATCCCCGCCAGTTCGTATTCGATCGGATCTTCAACTGTCAAAATATTCGTACTGGAAGTATTCAGTTGCGATAGCGCAGCGTACAGCGTGGTCGTTTTTCCGGAACCAGTTGGTCCTGTTACCAGAACGATGCCATGCGGCTGGGCGATCAATCGGTCGAACTGCGTCTGCACGATAGCGCTCATACCGAGATGTTGCAGATCGAGCCGACCAGCTTCTTTTTCCAATAAGCGCAGCACTGCCCGTTCACCATGACCGGTCGGCAAAGTGGAGACCCTTACATCTAGAGGCTTGCCACCAACCCGCAGAGTAATGCGGCCATCTTGCGGCAATCGTTTCTCCGCAATATCCATTTGCGCCATGATCTTGATTCGAGAAATCAGCGACGCGTGGATTGCCTTCCGTGGTCGCACGACATCGCGCAAACTACCGTCAACGCGAAAGCGCACTACCGAGATCTGCTCGAATGGTTCGATATGAATATCCGATGCCCCTTCTCGTAAAGCTTGTGTCAGCAAAGCGTTGATCATGCGAATCACCGGCGCATCGTCCGATGACTCTAGCAGATCCACGACTGCAGGCATATCCTGTAACAGTTTGGCGAGGTCGAGATCGGATTCAAACTCATCCACTACTTGCGCTGCATCGCCGCCAGAACCTGCATAAGCGCGCGCAATTGCGGCATCAAGCTCTTCACGCGATATCACATGCAACCGCATCTGGCCGAAGCGACGACCGACTTCAGCAATCGCGGCCCGCTGGGTTATGTCGGAAATCCACAACTCCACCGGATGGTCCGTGTTATCGGCACCTCCGGTGCGTTGAGCCAGCAATGCGTTATGCCGGGCAAATGCATACGGCAATAGTTGCGTATCGGTCCTGCCAATATCGCTCATGGCATTTTTTCCTTCAACACTTCCGGTGATTCCCTTACTTCTATTCCGAGTTTATCTGCTGTACCTTGCTGCTGCTCTGGGATCAGCATGTCCGGAGCACGTTGCTGTCTCGACCTGAGATCGACGAACGGACCGCCATCTTCTAGTATTGGTGTCACGGAGGAACCGAAATCGGTAAGAATACTTTTGTTCGGCTGAACACTAATCTGGGCATTACGCATGTAATCGTAACGGTCAGCAACGATCGTAGCGCTCTGCTCCTTGTTGCGGATAATGGTGGGGCGAAGGAAGATCATCAGATTGGTTTTGTTGCGGGAGCCAGACTGATATTTAAATAAATTACCAATAAATGGCAGATCCCCCAGCAAGGGTACCTTCTGGATAGTATGTTCGTTATCGTCCCCAATCAGACCACCCAATGCGATGATGCCGCCATCATCAATTAGCACATTCGTCTCTAGCGACCGCTTGGTGGTAGTTGGCCCATTCTGATTGGATGCGGTGCTCTGGACCACCGCTGACACTTCTTGAGAAATTTCCAGCCGCACAGTACCACCTTCGGAAATATGCGGCTTAATTTTGAGCGCAGTTCCCACGTCCTTTCGATCGACTGTGGTAAAGGGATTGGTGGTGGTTCCACCCGTTGTGGCGTACGATCCAGTCACAAAAGGAACGTTTTGTCCGACCACGATCCGCGCCTCTTCATTATCCAGCGTCAGCAAGTTTGGCATCGATAGCACGTTGCTGCCGCTCGTGGCGTTCAAGGCACTGGCAAGCGCACCTAAGCCAATTTTTCCTGCAATCTGGCGAAACACGCCGAGCTGCAAGCCAGCGCCGAAGTTAGGCAATGCGCCAGAATTCGCTTGCAGAGCGATCGCAGTATTGAACAGGTTGCCGCTAGTGATGCCTGTATTCGTTCCGGTAAATCCCGTTCCTCCGCCGACGCGATAAGCACTATTTTTATCTCCGCTGAGGGCCAGCCACTGCACGCCGATCTCGCTGGCCGCCGTATCTGTCACCTCAACGATTAAGGCTTCAACATAGACCTGCGCGCGCCGCGTATCGAGTTGATCGATAACGCCGCGCATATTACGATAGACAGCATCACTGGCAGTAATGATCAGCGTATTCGTCGTTTCATCCGCCTGAATAAAGCCGGCGCCACCTCCGACTGATGGGACGGGACTGCCGACCGAAGCCGACGATGCGCTTGACATTAACGTACCGGATGCGCCGCTGTTCGTATTCTGGAATGCCCCACCAGCGTTAACGTTGGAAGCCGGACCGCTGGACGAAGGACCGGCCGTGGTTGCCGAGCTGTCGAACGAAACAATGGAGCGCAACGTTTTGACCAGCTTTACGGCATCGGCATTTTTCAGGTAAACCACATGTACATTGCCAACCTGCGTCGTGGGCTGATCAAGCTTGGTAATCAGCGCTTTTGCCAACATGGCGCGCGCCGCAGAAGGCGCGCGAATAACCAGCGAATTAGTTCTGGAATCGGCCAGAATCATGGTGCGCGCGCTATCGTTTCCTCCTTGTGTAACAGCACCGGTATCAAGCAATTTACTCGCCATAACAGCGATATCGCTGGCCACTGCATAGCGCACCGGTATGACATCCAGATCTCTGACCGCTGGCACGTCGAGCGCAGCAATCATTTTTCCGAGGCGCTGCAGATTTTGGGCATAGTCGGTGACCACTAGTGTGTTGTTGCCGGGGTTGGCATTGATCGTATTGTTTGGCGAAATCAATGGCCGTAATATTGGAAGGATATTGCTTGCAGATTCGTAGTTCAGCGCAAATATCTGCGTTGCAATCTGGTCGCCTCTGACACCCGCCGAAGGTATCGCGCCTAGTTGCAACTTGGCGTCCGCCTCAGGAACCACTTTAACGAAGCCGTCGCCCTGCACCACCGCGTAACCTTGTAGACGCAGAGTTGATGCCAGCAATGCGAAGGCCTGCGATTTGCTCAGCGGTTTTTCCGACACCAGATTGATCGTTCCCTTAACCCTCGGATCAATGATGAATGTCCTATTGGTGTACTGTCCGATGGCTTTGATCACCGACTCGATGTCAGCACCGACAAAATTCATTATTGCCTGACCGCCGACGCCGTCATTTATATTATCTTTAATAGTTGCTGCAAAGACAGAGGGGACGGTGGCCGCAGTTACGCAAGTCAGCAACGTCATAATGGCGACACGCCAGCTGAGCGATACCAATGGTGAGGGGGTGAAGAGATGCATTTTATCTTTCAAGATTTGAAATCTAGATCGGTAACGTTTTTCCCGTTCAGATGGCGAGGTTGGCCGATTAAACTCAGTATCATCGCCAATTGTTTCTCTTGCCCCGCCGCCGCTTCTGCTGTTCCTGAAAACTGTACATGACTGTTGTGTAAATTACCACTACCATTCAGTAATAATGATCCGGTTATTGTCTTCAACGTTAACCCTGCCTGGCTACCCATCCAATCAAAATGCATACGATAACTGCCGAGCGGCTTGACCGGCGAAAGGCGCGATCCGATCCCGATCATGTCTAGTGTCATCACTCCGTGCAAATCCAGGCCCTTAGTCGTCCTTAGGAGCGTCATGGGATTCCAGGCTAACCGAATCATCCCTGATGGCTGTAGTGTGTTTAAGGGCGCACCAAATGCCATCAACCGTTCTGCCGGGACCGCAACACTCGCCGCACTGATGGTCAAGCTAGTCCAGTTGCCGCGTACCGTGACCGGTTGCGACAGTACTTGCACATTTGCGAATGTCGCGTCCACCAATCCCACCAATACCAGCGGCGAAAGATGCCAGACCAATCGACCTGGCAACAACGGCATCACGGGACCGTTGTCGTTGGCCGCAACGCCGATAAAAGCAGAGCCCCGCCACAACGAACCTTGTGTATCGCCCAAGGTGATTCGGCCGCCTGTCTTATTTTCTAATAGCGGCCCCAACCACGCCGCTGGGAGAAAAACCAACACCGTTATTAGCACACTCAATGTTGCGGCTCCGGCCCACCTGATTCCAAGGGTTAACGCCCGCATAATGTTCTCACTGACTTAATCAGCCTGGAACCAAAATAAAATCTGCTGTTTACGCTGAAATACTGGCTGATATCCAAGACGCTACTCATGCTTTTGCCCCACGAGCGTGACACTCGCATTCACGATCCCGGGCTGCGCACTTTTTCCCGTACCGGGATCATCAAGCGCGTTAATATTGGCCTCCGTAATTTCCCAATGTGCGGACTTTTGGGCATTGTCAAGCCAGTCAAGCAAGCTGACAAAATCCACCTGAGACAATTGCACCTTCGCAATGTCACCACTCATGCTCACATTTTGCGGATGTAGACCTTTGCTCTTAAGCGTGGCTTCTACCGTTTCCTTGCTCAATGGCAAAATGCGCTCTGCTGCCTGGCGACTCGATAGCGTTGCAGCTATTGCCGTCAAGGATTGCATTTCTACCGATTGCTGACGCAGTGTCGGCAAGTCTTTTTGCAAGCGCGCCCTTCCTGACAGTGCTGGCCCAATCAACAATAAATGCATGATGACCAGCACGATGAATATCGCAGAAGCGCTCAGCAAGCGGCGTTCACGAAGATTTCGTTGTAACCAGAAATCGGTTGCCGACCTCCGCATTTTTGCCCAAGTCGACCGCAATGGATTGGACGGAGAATTCACTTGATACTCCTGATCTGCCATATGCCGGAAGTTGGCTTAATCAGCGTTAACTGATTAGCCTCCAAAGCGCTCCTCATTTGTACTTCAATGGCATTGGCTTCGGCGGCATTTTTTAAACGCACTAGCAAACTGCGGTCATGATATTCAAGCGCAATAATCGCATTCTTCCCGGCACTGCGTGGCAGTGCGGCCCAAGCCTGGCCGAAACCGGCCGTGAGCACCAAAAAGTCGTCAGCCCCAAGCTGACCACTGCGCCGTTCCATAAGGGCAATTTTCTGTTTCATTTGTGCAATGGGATCAATAATCACGCTCTCGTTTGGATAGGCGACAAGGTAGCTTTGCGCCATATCGGCCCGGATACTGCTGGCTTCTCGGCGCATGCGCCACCATTCCACATTTAAGCTGAAAATATTTACTAACAGCAATGCTGTTGCCAATCCCAGAGGCCAGCGCCATCGACGCCAATTAACATCGGTGCGTGCCCCTCTAACCGTCAGTCCGTCCATCAAATCAAGGCCGCCACTCTTCGTCAATTTTTGAGCGCCACCAACCCAGCGCTCCCATTCGTCAGGGATTACCGTGACCTGCTCGTCGCCGAGTTCCTCATAAGCCGACCGGCTAGATTCATCTACATAAAGTGTCACCAACTGATGCGGCACAATGGTAGTCAGTCCATACAACACCGCTTGTGCTGCCGACTGCCCCGGAAGCGGACTAATTAACCAGCCCATGCCGTCATTCTCAGCGAGTCGCAACGTGACATCCATATCAGCACCGTAATCGGTAACGGCAGCGACGGCTGTTCCGGCCTCGGGCAGCGGCAGGCAAAGCTGCGCTGGCAACGCCACGAGTTTGTTGGCGCCAAGCGATAGCACGGTCTTCACTATCAACGCCAGCCAATCCCGTTGCACCACGGCAATGAGGCGGAGATTACCGTTGGAACCATTACTCTTCCGGCTCGCAACAATCACGCAATCGTGCGGGTCAGTCAGCAAATGCTCTTCAACAAGATTCGGCAATGCCAATCTCAATTTGGTATCTGACAACGGCGGAATCGGCAGTCGCAACAGATTGACGTCGCCAGCCGCTACTATCAAGACCACTCGCGCGGCGGCGCCAATATGTTCAGCCAGACCGGACAGTTGGTTCGTTCCTTGATCAACGATGCGGCCCTGTTCGGATATTAGCGCGAACCGACAATCCGGCATGGGTAACGCCGCTGCGGAATTGATCGTGGTCCTCAGAGGTAGTCGAATATATAAAGTACTCAAAACTGATAACCCTTCATTGTTCTCTGATCCACAAAATGCTGCTGCCGCTACGATTATTGGTGCGCTGTATCAGCGATACCGTTTTGAGTACAGCGCGGCCCATGCGAATCTTGCTACTGACGAAGAAAAAATTACTGGAAACGCCAACGTTGGCAGTCAAAGAGGATTGCGTGGAAAACAGTTGTGTCATTCGCTCCAACACTTGTTGTACGTCTACAAACGGTGCATTCCGTCGGCTAGCAACCAGCGTTTGGGCGTCCGCCAAGGTTAGTTTTCCTAAGCACGCCGCCAGTACTTCTGCCGGAGCGGTATTGACATTTACCGGAGTCGGAACCGGTAGCACTACGACAAACTCCTTCATTTGAAGAAGCATTTCCAGCGTAAAGTTGGGTAAAGACAATAAATCGTCAGTTTGCATGATCGGAAGAGTCGCGTCCCTGGAGTGGAGCGTTTGTTGCCCCGATGCTGCCACGGGTATGAGGATTGGTTGCCCGGCGGCGATAGCCTGCGCCACAACCGTGGCCACACTGACAGGAACATGCAGGTTCTCCAGAAGGCGTTTGAAAACTGCCAGCTCATCGGGATTAACGACGCCATTGGCGCTGAGGTTATTCAGGTTGTAGCGTGATTGAGCGTCGATAATGTTACCGGAAAGGACGGTATCTCCAGCATCGCCAGCAGAATCGACACCGGATCGTCCGTCATCGAGATACTGTTCAAGGCGCGTATCCGCCAGTGGTGTAGCCCATGGCTGGTTTAAATGATCTACAAGGGATTGCCGCCCGCCCGTACGTAAAACCAAACTGGCCCAATCCATCGCGCCACGCATTACCCACATTTTCTGAAGCTGCATGCGCTGGTTGTCAAGGGAGCGTATCTGCACTTGCTGTTGCCAGAACAGGTTGGCTACGATGGTGACTGCCAAGGTTGTCAACAACAAAGCTGTTACCACCGCTATGCCGCGCTGCGAAAAACGGGAGGAAAATGGGCGCGGGGCAGATACTCTCATGTCGCGCCTAACAAGAAAATTTTGATCATGTTGCTATCACGTCCGCGCGGCTGTAAGGCGACTTCAAGCCCAGTCCATCGGTTGGCACCTGGCCTGACGTCCAGACTAGCTCCTCCGGATGAGTCGGGTTGGCGCCATCCTAATCCGTCGCTTCCCCATAATCGAAGCTGCATAGTCGCGACATTCGATTGCAAAACCACCATCTGCGTGTTCGGTGATAAGTTATCTGTATCATTGCTTGAGTCGTTAAGCGTGGTCTGCCACATCGCATCAAGCGCGTTTAAATCGCGGGTTGCAACCGATTCTTGGCGCGTGAGTACACCATTGCGTAAGTGGTAATCAACGATTTGAACATGGCTTGGTTGCTGATCAGAAAATACCAATCGCACTAGTAAGAAGCGATTTTGGGCTACCAGCAAGGTAGGCCGGGCCAATAGCAAACTACCGGGTGCGAGCAGCGCACAGTCGTTTTGTAGCTGCGCAAAGGTCAATTGCATGGCACGCGTTTGTTCCATTTCGGCGGTCAGCGCAACGCGGGCGCGCACAATACCATCCAGTCCTCGCCAGCCAAGAACAGCAACTAGCGCCAAAATGGTAATCGCGATGATGAGTTCCACTAGTGTGAAGCCACGCGCAACGGATCGCGGATTGCACGATTTGATAGCGAGATTGCCCCCCTTAACCCGCCTATTGCCCATTAGGTACCACCTGCGTCAAATTGACGATGCGGCGCTCCTGATCGGCAGCATCAAATACCGATACCTCAACCCGTCGGAAATACGGGTTCGGCGTACCTGATACATGCTGTTTGCATAGCAGTTGCCATGCTCCTTGCGCACAATTAAAGGTACTATCGCCGATCGAAGGCCATTCATGACCCAGACGCAGTTGTGTCATTTTGTTTTCCGCCGACCAGGTTGCCATCATGGCAGCCCGCAAGCCATTGCTATTTTGCGTCAGGCTACCGACGGCACGCAGACTCGCGCCAAGCGCCGTGGCGACAATGACCAATGCCACCAAGACTTCCAAAAGGGTAAATCCCTCTTTAAAGCTAAGCACGCGTAGAGTGGACATTTATTCCACCCAAAAATGACCGATGCCGTCAGCGCGAATCACAACGCTGATTTCACCGCTAACAAAAGTCAACGTAAAAGGCTTGTCTACCGGCTCGCGCCCAAATGCAATACGGACCGAGGGTCCAGCGTCAGTTGCCGGTGGCTTCATTGATAGATGCATGGGTGTATGTTTGAATGCACGTTCGCGCAGCACATCATCCTGCGTGAGCAATTGCCACCCACTTTCTTCCTTTATCAGAAAGCGATAGCTATTACTATCAGCTTCGAACGCTGTGGCTTGATTACGCAAAATAGCCTCCTCCCGTGTTAACTGTAAAAGCAGCGCAATCCGTTGTGCATCGTGTTCCATCACCTGATAGTCGCTTTGGAAAACATTTGGCGATACTAGTCCCAACGTGATACCGGCAATCACCACCACAACCAGCAACTCCAGCAACGTGAATCCTTTGCGCAGATTGCGGTTCGTTCTCCCCGCATTACAGATCCCAAGAGCCAATATCGGCATCGTTACCCTCCCCACCGGGATGACCATCAGCACCATATGAGAACACGTCAATTTCGCCTTTGATACCGGGCGACAAGTATTGATACGGATTACCCCAAGGATCTTTGGGCAGCTTATCGATATAGCCGTTGGTTTTCCAACCGTTTGCAACAGGGCCACTAGTTGGTTTGGTAATCAAGGCTTGCAAGCCTTGTTCGGTGGTCGGATAACGCTGGTTGTCGAGCTTGTACAGTTTCAGCGATGACATCAATGTTGCGATATCGGAGCGCGCAGCCATCACGCGCGCATCGTCGGTCCGGCCCATTAATTTGGGTACCACCAACGCAGCAAGAATGCCCATGATCACGACGACTACCATTATTTCAATCAACGTAAAACCTCGCTGCGTGTCAGAGCGAGGGAAATCCTTACATGGCAACTGCGCTTTTGGATTATGCATTTTGTACGCTCCCATTGCTTCCTATGCAGAAACTGTAAAGATTCTCAGGTCAAATAAGCGCTCTACTAACCAGACCGTAGCAATCAACACGATAAGACTGGAGCCGAAAGAAAAAACGGCGCTTCGATAAAACATCGTTCTGCGAATGGCATAGGCCAACGGCAAAAATACCGAGACAATGGCAAGCTGCCCGATCTCAACACCAAGGTTAAACCCGACTAATGCCAACAACAAGGATGACTGAGGAAGCCCCAGATCGGTCAGCACACTAGCGAAGCCAAAGCCGTGAATCAATCCGAACGCAAACGCCACCATCCATCGCCTCCCCTGAAACAACGGGAACAGATTGTTAAGTGCGGCCAAAACAACCGATGCCGCAATCGCTGATTCGACCCACCGTGACGGCAGTGATATCACCTGCAAGGTCGCCAATGTAAGCGTCA
Organism: Glaciimonas sp. GNP009; assembly: GCF_054343755.1. Classification (NCBI taxonomy): domain Bacteria; kingdom Pseudomonadati; phylum Pseudomonadota; class Betaproteobacteria; order Burkholderiales; family Oxalobacteraceae; genus Glaciimonas; species Glaciimonas sp. GNP009. The sequence continues at coordinate 4,938,005 of NZ_JBTGUV010000004.1, read as the reverse complement.
TCGAATGTGCCAGTGTAAAAGCGGTAACGATTTTAAGTACATCGATAAACGACGCTTTGAAGCTATCGGATGGGCGACGCTCCTTGTCGCCGAGTTGAAGCACCGCGGGTAACAAAAGCGATAACAAAAACAGGATGTGATCGAATCCTTTCCAGATGTGCCAGATGCCCGTTATCAGATAGTCTTCAAATTGTGCGAGCTTGCTTGCCTCTCGCAACACCAACGTCTGATGCGGCGTCCCCGGAGAAAAAATGGCGGTTGAGTTTTGACCGCCAGATTGCAGGTTCAGCAAGCCGCGGTGCTGTGGATCGATGTCAAACAGAAGGCGATAATCAACATCAAGTTTTTCAATCTGCGCGCTACAACTCGCGGTAAAACGTAACACTGAATAAGCGCCATCGCTGTGGTTATCGACTAACTGCAGGCCGCTCGTAATGGGGCATTTGGTGCCAGCATTGGAAAGCGTCAGATGTCCCAACGCATAGGCAGCAATGTCGCGTTGATGGGCACGGATTTCACCCCATGTCAGTTCACCGTTGCCGTCCTGGTCCAGACCGATGGCAAAATCGAGATCACGAAGCGCGATGTCCCACTGGCCTTCGACGGACTTATCACTCACCTTTAAGGTGAGATAGCTGTCACTTGGCTTGTGGGCGTGGACAGGAACGGAAAGCAATCCCGTCGCGGCCAGCAGGAAGATAGTGAGGAGGCGCCTCATCTCATGACCCCGCAATGACTTGGGCTGCGAGCGCGTTGATGACTTGATCTTCAAGCCGGGTCTTTTTTAGCCAATCCAGCACTGGTTCAGCGGCAGCCTTATTATTCGCAGCAAGCGCAGCCTCCAGAAAAACGCGCACGTCGGCTGGCTCCTTTTGAATCGCCCAATTACGCTGCGCCAGTTGTAATGCTGATGGAGCGCGATGCATCAACTGCAATTCAAAACGTGACTGTTCGCGTTGATGGACGGTGTCCATACGCAACATGGCTGCAGCAAAACGGGAATCGAGCACTGCAATCTGATCGGCTGCGGCGTGATTGCCCGTCGACTGTAAAGCCAGTGTGTAGCGCAGTAACAAAGCGTCGACGCGCGTTTTATCTTTGAGCAGAGGGATCACGTCGGCTGCACGCTTCTGATCCAATAAAAAATCTGCGTATGCGCCTAACAAATAACTATCAGCATCGTCATACGTCAACGCCGTTTTAAAATACTCCTCAGCCTCACGAGACTCTCCGAGTCGCACTGCCATTTCGGCAAGCAAAGTAACCACCCAAATTCTAATACCAGGGTCCACTTCTGTCGCGTGATCAAGCGCCGATTTCAACCTCACATAACTTTGACGAGCCTGTCCACTCAAACTGGAAACATTCGATAAGCAAGTAATCGTAATCAGCACTGGCGCTATTTCACGCAGCTCATTGCAACTCTGGGTGGCACGCGCATAGTCGCCCATCACCTGCAGCACAGTGGCCCGCGTGATCCAAGCCTGTGCATTGCGCGGATCAGCCTTCACTACCGCGTCAAGATCAAGCAGCGACGCAGGGAACTGATGTGTGCTTTGTAGTAATGTGGCACGCATGACACGCACTTCAGTCGGTGGACTGGCCTTGTCATACCAAGGTGCCAGCGCCGCTTGGGCGTAACCGAGATAGCGTGGATCTCCCTCTACGCGCGACTGACTTATGTAGCGGCGGGCAAGCGTGAGCGCCAGTGACATATCACCGGGTGATGCTGCCAGACGACTACGCAAGGCACGAAATTCAATCTGCGACGGGGCAGTACGTCGCGGCAAATATTCAATCACTTCCGCGTCGCTAACGGGGATATGCGGCGCGCAAAAAGCCGGAAACGAAAAGGCTGAAAATAACAATGCCGCCACCAGGGCGTTGAATGATGTCATGGATATTCACGTCGCACAAAAGACCTTCAGACACAGTTCGTTGGCGTCGTTGCGACGGCAAACTAGAAACCGCAGACGCCGTGGAGGGTCATTGCGGCAGGTCATCAAGACCTAACGCAATAATCATCCAAAGTGCCTGCGGGCTTTAGGTGAAAGCCATTACGTAAGCGGCAGAGGAGCGGTATTATTCGGCGTTGTAGCCGTAATCGAATCGATGGAAACCGGCTCGGTGACATCGGACGTTGTTGCAATAATCCCGTTGACGCTATCGATGAAGGCGTCCTGCGAAGCCACAGGTTCAGCGGTATTATTCGAACCGGTGCGATCAAATGGCGTTTGGTTATCCCCACCACCACCGCAACCGCCCAAGAGCACGGATAGAACCAGCGCTGACCCGAGACCCATCATGCACTTTTTGGTGATCATGTTGGCTCCTCAATTATTGCCCGGCAGGGGCGTGTTGAGATACGGGAACACCGCTTGGAAAGTTGTCGCATCATTGCGTACGCCGTCGGTAAATGCCAGGCCGCCAGCCGCTGCGTCACTCGGTTTACATCCAACACCCAAGGTATCGGTCGCCCCGGTGAGCACACACAATGCGCCCATTGCCACGCGTACGGATAGATCAACGACATCATCCCCAGGACGACGACCATTTGGGAACCCGGCGTTGTCTCCACCAGCTACACCAAGCGCATTTTGAGTGGCTTGAGGTGTTGGCGCAATAGTAGTGTTTAAGCGTAACATTTCGCTGGCTTTGACATTCGCCGGCTGGTTAACGCCTTTGATACCGGTCAAGAACGCTGCCACCAGATCGGTTCGCGGAAAGTTGGTAGGCGCTGGAGCAGACGGAAATAACGTCTGTATGAGCGCAGGAAGCGACGGATTTGTGACGTAAGCAGCAAACTGTGTATCAGCGGAAGGTCTGGATGCATTAAAACGATCCTTATCGTCCAATCCAATCACCACTTCGTTGACCAATGGCATTCCCAGCCTCGACACTTGCGCCCATGGGCCGCCTTCCTTCACAGCGTTGTTGTTTCCAGATGCTGGTTTAGGATTGATCAACCGGCCTTGGCGGACGCTTGCAGTAGTAAAGCCACCGATGACCGGCTCAGTACCATTAGTTAAGCATGAAATCGGCACTTCCAAACTGAGTGAGCTAATGTTCTTGGCAGCAAGATTGTTGGTGTTGCCGGTTTCAGGCCCTAAAGGATTGAGGTTGAATAAGTCAAATATCTTACCGACGGCGATGTAGAAAGATTCCTTACGCTGCCCCACGAAGAGCCGTCCATTGCCACATCCAGGGATCGCCACGTTATAAATATGCTGGTTCGCATAAGTTGCATAACCTGTCGTGCTGCCGAATGATTTGTCACCTATATTGTCGACCGGTTTATCAAAGACGTTGGAACCGTTAGCCGTGTTGGTGACTGAACTCACGGTACCAACACGGCGGTCGCCACGCACTATGTCGACGGTGTACGTTTCACGAACATTTAAGGCAGGTGGATTAACACCGCTGATGACACCCGAATTGATGAGCGGAATAAGAGTGGGTTGCCCCCCGACAGTCAATGCGGTACGTTTTGAAGTATTCGTAAATTTAAAGCGGAAGGTAATATTTTCCTTGTTCCCACCATCATTAACAACGCTGATTTCATATAGCGCATTGGCGTCAAATTGGTAGAAATTTGGCCCACCCTGTGGATCTTGAAACGGAATGTAATTGGCTACCAGAGTGACATAGTCCTGACGGCCCGGCTCGTAACTTCGAAACATATAGAAGTCGGTGCCGTCGACCTTCGGCTGACCACTGATAAATGGCGCCTCGCGGTGACTTGAAGCGGCAGCTGAGAAACAGGTGATTGCACTAATTGAGCCGAAGACGACTGCCGCGGCTTTTCTGCTCAGGAATGCTTGCATGACATGATCCAATCGTTAGTAATGGTGATGGGGACATGAGGCTCGTATTGGGGGCTTTGAAGTGGTTCGCAGTCACAGAAAAGTGAAAGCCGAACGCAGGTTACGTTTCTAATATAGGCGGCAGACTAAGCGCGGTCAAGATAAATGTTGTCATTTTTACTTCAACTTTAATTCCCTTTATTTTGGTGCAAAGGGCATTTATTTCTATGCACTCTTTCTTGCCGGTTATTCCATTGCCCATGGGTACGTGTTTAAACCCAAACCTGTTTGGGCAATTGACCTGTCAATGTGGCTGCCGACGTCATAGTGACTGTCTGGTCTTTGTTCATGGCGACGAGAAATAAAAAGCAGGACTGAAAAGTTGTGTTAACAATGGTAAGCCAGCGGGAAGGGTTGCATGGGATCGCAGAACGGTATGAGAGCGGAGTTGAGCCGACCATTAAGAATTCGACTTTCAACATACCGGCCATTTTCAGAAAATAATTCACAATCATATCCACCATCACAAAAAATATACGATAGCGCGTCCTTTTGATTGTAGAGCATGATGGCCAGCTTCAACCCGTCGAAGTTGCGGTATTCGAAGACCAGATATTACGACAGCGAATCAAAGACGTACTCGCAAATTGGCTTCATACCTTCGCCCGACGGCTTAACCATGCGTGAAGAATACTCACCGGGAAAAGTGGAATGAGGCGAAGGAGAGAGGTTTTGCCGCGTCCATTGCGACCGGAAATGTGCGTATCGTTATCCACGCAGGTGGATCGAGCGCGCTTCTTGACGTAGAAATTGACAACGATAACGCGCTCCGGCTCATACCTAATGACCGAAGATGGATGAATGGTTGATCCTCCGCAGCCTCCGTCTGGAATGGCTTTCTGAAGCATTACCTGGCCTTCAACGGAGGCTGCTGGTTCATCAATTTGAACATCGATCGGACCATCGTGGTTTTCAAACGGCATACCTACTCCTTAAAGTACAACCGTCACCAGTGCAAAATAAACAGTGCTAAGGCTAACAATATTGCCTTGTCAGCAAAAATTGTAACCGCGCCAACGTCAATCATAGGCGTTGAAGTTAATTTGTTCACCGCCCGTCCCCACATCGACCGTAGATTGCCAAATTAGGAGGCAAGGATTATAAATCGCGATCGCTGCCGTCAAGTCGTACAAACTTTTAAAGTGTTTCTGATAAGCGCCTAAAACCGATGACGAATGCAGATCGCGACAGTTGTCTGGCTTTTCACGCCAGGCACGAACAGGTCTGTTGAAGCGAGGTTAAAAGCACAAAAAAAAGTGGCTTTGATTTACCGATATTCATTTGAAGGACGAATCACATAGGACACCCGTATCTAGCCGCTTGAAGGAAAATGTAAATAGTTTTTTGGCTTTATCAAGGGAGGTATTTAATGCTTAAGTGATCAACTAATTCTCTAAAAAGTAGTCGTGTTTTTGACGGCTGCATCTATTCCTTTCGTGCCATTTTTTTCTTTATTTGCTCTTGACAACCACTACTTTTAATTCCAATATGTAATTTCCTTAAGGAAATATTTTTGTTTGGATGCTGGTTTCCATGGCTCCTTGTTTGAAAGGGGTTCCTCCATGTCGTATTCAACTCAACTAAACTTTCCGACATAATGACTCTTCCGCAGCCCACGCGTACCGTCCTTTTAAACCACTCAAATTCGGAACAAAAACGCGCTGAAATCCTCGCCTATTTCACTCAGACATTTGATCTTTACGAATCGTTATTCAACTGTTTATCGGACGAGCGGGCTTGGTACAACAAGGCAATTAATTTACGACACCCGTTAATTTTTTATTTTGGTCATACCGCTGCATTTTTCATTAATAAGTTATTGGCAGCCCATCTGATCAATGAGCGTATTGACCCAAAAATTGAGGCGATGGTTGCTATTGGCGTGGATGAAATGAGTTGGGATGATTTGAATGAGCAGCATTATGACTGGCCGTCAATTATGCAGATGCGGGCATATCGCATCAAAGTACGCGCTAAAGTCATACAACTTATTACGCACATAAAGATTGCCTCACCGATAGACAGGGATAGTGCAGTCTGGGTTCTATTGATGGGCATAGAACATGAGAGAATTCACCTGGAAACCTCTTCTGTATTGATACGCCAATTGTCACTGGCGTATGTGTCTACCGATTTCAGTTGGCCCATCTGTCCTCACGCAAGCCATATCTTAGGCCAGGCACCGATTAACAGCCTGATCGACATACCGGCACAATCCATATCTATAGGAAAATTAAGCAGCGATGCTACTTATGGCTGGGATAATGAATACGGGCAACGCAACATAGCCGTTGCCGATTTTCAGGTTAGTCAGTTCCTGGTGAGTAACGAAGAATTTTTAGCTTTTGTGCTGAATGGCGCCTATCAAGAAAAATCTTACTGGAGTGATGAGGGCTGGAATTGGTGTCGTTATAGCGGCGTCAGCATGCCGACATTTTGGGTCGGCGACATTAAGCAAACCACACGTCTCAAATTAAGGCTTATGTTGGAGGAAGTTCCAATGCCATGGAACTGGCCTGTCGAAGTTAATCAATATGAAGCTGCCGCTTTTTGCGCATGGAAGGCAGCATTCACCGGGTTACCTATTCAACTTCCAAGCGAAATGGAATGGAAAGTTTTACGTGAGCGCATTGCCGGCGACCAGCCTGATTGGGTCTCGGCTCCGGGAAATGTAAACTTGGAACACTGGGCATCGCCATGTCCTGTTGATCAGTTTCCGCAAGATGAGTTTTACGATGTAATTGGCAATGTGTGGCAGTGGACCAGTACTGCGACTGATGGCCTGCAGGGATTTAAAATACATCCTTTATATGATGATTTTTCAGTGCCCACATTTGATGGGAAACATATTCTAATAAAAGGCGGAAGCTGGATTTCGACCGGCAATCTTGGATTGCGCTCTGCGCGATATGCCTTTCGGCGTCATTTTTTTCAACATGCAGGATTTCGTTATGTCACCTCTCACTATCAGGAAAAGTTACCGATGAATCCTTATGAAACAGATTCAGCAGTTGCGCAATACCTGGATTTTCACTATGGCCCCGAATATTTCGGGGTTGCCAATTTTTCAAAAAAACTCGCTGATATTTCTGCAATGCTTTGTGAGAAAAAACATCGCGCCTTAGATATTGGTTGCGCCGTTGGGCGTTCCGCTCTGGAGCTTGCAAGGCATTTTTCTCATGTGGACGGTGTCGATTATTCGGCCCGTTTCATCGACGTTGCCATAGCGCTCATCAAACATGATCGTGTGCGGTATGAAGTGCCGATAGAAGGAGAGTTGTTTGAGTATCGAGAAGTTTGCCTGAGCGAGCTGGAGTTAAATGCAGAACAGGCCATCAAGGTCAATTTCAGTCAGGGTGATGCCTGTAACCTGAGCAAAAAATATTGTGACTATGACCTCGTGTTAGCAGCTAATTTGATTGACCGTTTAGTAGAGCCTGCAGCATTTCTTGTGGATATAGGAACGCGCATACGTCCCGGAGGGCTACTACTGTTGACCTCGCCTTACACTTGGCTGGAGGAACACACGCCAAAATCGAACTGGTTGGGCGGATTTCGAGAAAATGGGGAAGCCGTGACCACCTATCAAGCGCTTAAACGTATCCTGGCTACTATGTTTGACGAGGTGCAAGCGCCTCAGGACATTGATTTTGTAATCAGGGAAACATCCAGAAAATATCAACATACGCAGGCTCAGCTTACTATCTGGCGCCGCAAGATGATGCCGAAGTAAAAGACATTCAGTTAATCCGGAATAAATATACGTTACCAAGCCGTACCCATGGCGGACTGACCATCGTCACAAAGATTAGCTTTTGTGGCGGCGACTAGTCATGGATACCAGCCATGCGGTTTAAACCGCATGGCACCGAGTTGGCAATCAGTGTCAACTCGGTACCAATCAGAGTTCTAAAATTGTAAGAAACTCAGAATCGATAGCTCGCATTGACGCCCGCTAACCAATTGCGTCCAGGAGCGCTTTCATAAAACTGACTATTGGCTTGATTAACAATCACAGATCCAACGTATGCGTGGTCGAACACATTGTCGACACGCGCAAATTCGGTGAATGCCCATTTTCCCAGTGTCTGTCGTACAACCGCGCGCAGGTTCATCAAACTATATCCGCCTGCGTAGGCCTTATTTAGATCGTTTGCGGCCATGCTACCTGCCGCCCTTCCCTCCACCGCAAACTCAAGCGAATTGTCGGGTTTACGCCAAACCAGCTCGGCAAATAACCCTTGATTCGGTACGCCCGGAATACGATTGCCCCGTGCGACGTTATAAGAAGTCGTCACATTATTGCTGGCATTGGTAATGTTTTCTGTGTACGACTGCGCAACCTTGGCGTCCAGCAACGTGTAGGCGACATTTGCTTGCAAGTGATACGGCAGTTGAAACTCTGTACTCAGCTCTAGTCCATCACGCGTTGTTTTTGGCGCATTCATATAGGATGTTTTGCCGCCGTTGCTTGCCGCAATCACGATGTCGTCGGTGGTATCAGCGTGAAACAGAGCGATTTTTACCTGTGCGCTGTTAGAAATTTGGCTCTTGTATCCAATTTCGATCTGCTTGGTCTTGGCGGCGTTGATACCAATGTTGCCGGTATTCGTGCCACCAGAATTGACATAGCCCGGACTATAGATGATCTGATTGAGTGTCGGTGTATCAAAGCCGGAGCCATAAGACACATACACGTTTGCATTTTCCTGAACGTAATATTGCGCCGAAACCATACCGGTTACTGCTTGATAGGTATGCGAACCCAATGAGGCCAAATTGTTGTTGCTGTTTGCACTTAAGGTAATTTGCGATTGCCGTAAACCAGCGGTAAATGCCAAGCGATCGGTAGGACGTAATTCACCTTGCAAATAGAAGTCAAGATTACGCGCCTCCATTGAATAATCCTGATCTGTCGCCGCAATTTTCTCCTGACCTGCGATATTGGAAAACGTTAAACGGTGATCCCTGTTTTCGTTACCATCCACGCCAACGACTATTTTAAGAGGCATGCCGCCAATATTTTCCGAATGCAACCACTTGCTGTCCATACCAAAAAAATCGCGCTTTAGATTGATGACGCCATTTACCGTTGAGGCAAGATATTGGGTGGTTTTGCGCTCGCCGCCATAAGGTGTAAAAGTGAGCGAGTCGGTTGCACTGATGCGCTGATCCACCGTCACGCCGACTTGGGTCTGATCAACACTTTTGCGGGTGTTAAATGCTGCCGCTCCGATTCCTGCTCCGCGCGGATTTGCTTGTAATTGGGCGGCAGTTAATCCTAATGGATCAAGCGCAGTCAAATGCACCCTGTTAGCCACTACCGTCACCGTCGTATCCGGCGTCAGTGTAAAGCGCAGCTTCGCATTTTCATTATTCCTATCGGCAGCGCTATGATCGCGATAACCGTCTGTATGAAGCGCACCAGCATCCACAAGATAATTAAGACCGTTTTCATCGCCATCGATTTTGACGCCGTACTTGCGCTGTCCGAACGATCCCATCGAAAAATAGGGCATCACTTCCGCTCCCGGCTTTCCATTTTCTGAGAAGACGTTGATAACGCCGCCTGCGGAATTGCCGTACAAAACAGAAAACGGACCACGCATGACTTCAATATGATCGGCAGAAGCCAGATCAATATGTGAAATCTGGCCCTGCCCGTCAGCCGCCGTTCCAGGAATACCATCGACAAATATTTTGATGCCACGCGCACCGAAAGCTGAATTAGCACCAAAACCTCTTGAAGAAATCAATAGATCCTGCGCATAGTTTTGGCGATTCAGCGCAAAAATGCCGGGCGCGCGCGCCAGCGGTTCTGACATATTTTGTTCAGCAGTACCATCGTGAATCTGACGAGAATTCACCACATCAATTGACGCAGCTGTGTCCATGACGCGCTGTTCAGTCCGACTAGCTGACACTACGACTTCCTTAAGTGGTTGAGATGTATCGTCGGCAGCCATACTCACGGAGCTCAATGTGCTGAGCACGCCAAGCGCAGCCAACACATATGGGGAAGTTTTCGATCTTTTTTTAAAATTGGGGAATGCGGCAGAGGCAGGGAAAAGCAAAAACATTTTGCATACTCTTTAGGGAAGCATCTGCCGGAAATGCCATCGCAATCGTCAGAGGATGCTTCAGCGCTGCCAACACATGTACAACAATCAGAATCAAAAAAATGAACACCATCACTTTTTGGATAATCATGAACATATTTCGTAACTTCGGATTTTGCCACGGAACGATCAATTTCCGCATAAAGTTTTTTAATTATTCGATGTAATCGGCATATTGTGTATCCGTTTGCCGAATCACAATCAACGCTTTCAGGCTGTTGAGTCAATACGCCACCTACCTTACTTTTAACTTCGCCGGGCTCGATACCTACGCTATTTTGCACCTAAGCTGTTTCATCAAGAAAAATTTTCAAGCGTTCAATAAACCATTCTCCGTCAGGTCCTGGAGGTGACGCAGCGGGATGGTCAGCCGACATAGCCAGCTTCATGGCGCCTTCAGGTATGCCCTCAACTTGCAACATAACAAGGGCACCAGTAGCAAGGTCGCGTTCAATCATGTGCAACGGCATGCTTCCCCAACCGATACCGTTTAGAAGAAAGGCATGCTTCGCTCACAGGTCGGCCGGACGCCAGGTCTGCGGAGACATCACACCGTAGTCTTGCCCCGTCATTAAAACCGATCGGTCCCTGAGAACGAGTTGAAATGAACGCACGCGATGTCACGTCGGAAGAGTTAGGCGGTGTAGAGTCCACCGACATCGTGGACCTTTCACTACCCGGCGCAAAGGTAGTTAAAGCCTTCAACCAACTACCCGCTGCAGTCCTGACAAGCAACCCGTCTCAACATGAAGGCCGTCGCGTTGTGTTCGTCGCGAGCAACGACGACGACGCTAGCATCACTGTCGCAGGTTTAGCCGAGCAGTTTGGTTTTGCACCTATTTTGCTCGGCAAGATCGCAGAAGGTGGCCTTCTTCTTCGGTTGACCGGACCACTCATGCTTAAAAATTTGATCAAACTGGGTTGATTAACAATTGGGACCTATGCGGTGGCACGGAGGCAATTTGGCTCCGTCATCGCTACAAGCAAAAGTTGCGGACATGGTGGACCTGTCGGCGCTAGAAAATAACTCTAACAACCATTATAGAATTTGTTTCAGCGCCTTCTGCGCCTGGAGTCTGGCGAGCGATTCGTTGATATCGCCTTGTGCGATTTTCAACCAGCGTTCGCAGGCGTTAAGTTCGGTGCGGTAGGTGTGCGCCAGCGCCGCACCCAATGTGCCTTGAGCGATAACATCGAGTGCTTTATCAACGATTAGTCGGGGGTTAGGCTGGCTGACCTCACATTGGTAGGCGACATGCCGCTGAAGATGCGCGCGAATTAAGTGGAAAGCCTCACGAGAAAGTTGCCGGGCGCGCTGATCAATCGCCTTATCGACCAAGGTTGGCCTAGCGATACTTGGTGTAGCCATTCCAGTGAGCAAAAGCGCATTTACATCGATAGTGTCTGGACGTTTTTGCCCCTTTTGGGGTTGACCTTGCTTACGCAGGATGGGCAAGACATCGTGCGTTACCCATCGCTTGAACGCCTTGGCCAGATTGTGACGACTGCGCATGATCAAGCTGTAAAGACCGGACTCGGTGATGAGTGTGGTTTCTTGAGGGCGGCCCATGGCATCATTGGCGATGATGTTATCAACTTCGTACAAATCGAGACGGGACAAGGCTTGGGGCGCGTCAGTAACGTGCAACACCGCACAGACATCGCTGGCGAAGAACCAGAATTGATCGTTCTTTTCGATAGTCCGCACGGTATGGTAGCCGAAGGTAAAGGTGGCAGGCAGGACGGATGATTGGTAAACGGTAGACACTATATTCTCCTTAATTGCACAACGCCACGATTAACGGGGTGGCACGCCGGCTCTTAAGGTGGGTTTAACACCATTGCTAAAGAATAAGCGTTGAAACAATTTCCGTCAAGCAATAAGTCAATCTCAAAGGCGGAATACGTCCATAGGTAGTTTGTATGAAAATCACCGCAGAGCTAATGAATCTGAGCCAAACATGCTCACACGCAAATCTCAGAGAGATTCGGGGGTCCATATATTCGTACCTGCGTAATCCTGCCCCGTTCGTGCTCCATCAAGAATGCCATACCGCCTGACGCTTATCCAAAAAGGCGTCGATCCCTTCTGCCGCATCAGGCTCCATGATGTTACGCGCCATGACTTCGCTGGCGCAATCGTAGGCATCGCCGAGCGCCATTTGCCTTTGCTTGTAGAACATCATTTTGCCGTAGCGCACCGCTGTCGGGCTTTTGCTGACGATCACGGCTACCTTGCGCGCTACTGCCTCGTCCAAGGCATCCTCTGGAACGGCTTCGTTGATTAGTCCCCAATCCGCGGCGGTGGCGGCGTCGATAAAGCGTCCTGTGAACAGCATGTCGAATGCGCGTTTGGTCGATATATTGCGCGACAAGGCGACGGCCGGTGTTGCGCAGAATAAGCCGACATTGATGCCGGATACCGCAAACCGCGCTGACTCTGAGGCGATCGCCAAATCGCAGCTGGCAACTAATTGACATCCCGCCGCCGTGGCAATGCCTTGCACCCGCGCGATAACCGGTACCGGCAGCGCCTGAATGCTCATCATCAAGCGGCTACAACGTGCAAACAGCGCCTGGTAATAAGTGAGGTGATAATTACTTCTCATTTCGCGTAAGTCATGCCCTGCACAGAAGGCTTTTCCAGCAGCGCATAAGACGACACAACGCACGCTGGAATCGATGGCAATGGCATCAAATGCCGTTTGCAATGCATCAAGCGCGCTCTCGGACAACGCGTTCATTTGCAGGGGCCGGTTCATGCGGAGTGTCGCGACACCATCGCGGTCTTCTCTGATTAGTGTTGCGTCGGACGGTTGGCTGTATTGATACATTTAAGCGCTCCTGAAGTGCTAATTATATTTTTACTCAGCAGCAATAAAGTTGACGATGCTGTCGTTAAGCTGATCCTACCTACAATTTATTGAAGAGGCTTGGCTTTGTTGTCGCCAAAACCAGAATATGATCCTTAATCGTTGCAGCATTTATGCGTCTTAAAATCTTACTTTACATCTCTTTCACTACACCTGATTTTAGTGAATAATGTCTGAATCAATAGTCGGACAAAAAAGTTAATGATTCACATTGATTAACTTATTTCTTCGGAACACGATCAAATAATGAAAATTATAAAGAGCAATGCAATGATTTCCAGGAAAAGTAAAGAAGAGCACAATTTTGCGGTCCGTCTTATGCAGCATCTGGTTGTACCTACCTTTGTTCTAGATCCGCAATGCAAAGTGGTCATTTGGAATATGGCTTGTGAGCGCCTCACCGGCATCCCCGCTTCTGAAATGATTGGCACATCAGACCATTGGCGCGGATTCTATTCCACACCGCGCCCTTGTCTTGCCGATCTCATCATTCATGAGCGGACAAGAGATGTAAATGACCTTTACGTATGGAATAAAAATATTGAAAAAGTACCTAACGGGCTTTATGCAGAGAACTGGTGCGTGATGCCGCAACTCGGCACCAGACGTTATCTCGCTATCGATGCCGGACCGATCTATGATGAAACTGGACACCTGATTTCTGTCGTTGAAACGTTACGTGACATAACGCTTCAAAAGGAAGCGCAAAGTGCTTTGCAAGATTTGGCATCCAAAGACGGTCTGACTGGCATTGCCAACCGGCGTTGTTTCGACGAAACGTTAGAAGCCGAATGGCATCGTGCCATCCGAAAATCTCACCCGCTGACGTTATTGATGGTTGATGTAGATCACTTTAAAGACTACAACGACCGCTATGGACATCAGGCTGGTGATGCATGTCTTAAGCGCATCGCCGCTGCCATGGCCAACACTCCGCTACGCGCCTATGATCTGGTTGCGCGCTATGGCGGCGAAGAATTCGCGGTGATCCTGCCAGAAGTAACTTTTGAGGGGGCGCAAGCCGTCGCAGAGCGTATTCGGGCAGTGATCGCACAACTCGGGATTCTTGATTCGGCCTCTACCGGCGGTGTAGTGACGATCAGCATTGGTGCTGCAACAGTCAACGCTGTCAGCACTGAGACCGGCAGCAACAAGTCTTCACAACTTGTTGCTGCTGCTGATGCCGCCCTGTATCAAGCCAAGCATGCAGGGCGCAATCGGGTTATTGCAGTCCAGGTGGATGCGGCGACATGTCAGCAGATTCTAGTCAGCGTCGATCCCAACTCTTAACGCTAAAGTCAATATTTGCTGACGAAAGAAATCGTTGCCTTTGAGTGCGCCGCCGATGCGCTTTCCGGCCAACGCAGAAGCAACCCTATCTCCAAACAGCACAACCGCCTGATCACGATCGCGTTGACGAGACATCCAGCGCATACCGTCAACGTGCGGGAATTGTTGGTGGATCGCTTCTGCCCATCTCGCAGTTCTCAAGTAGTCGAATGGTGCGCTGTTGATCAACTCAGCCTTAGGTACTTTGAGCCGGTGCAATCCATCGGTTGTTAAATCGACTAGTTGCAGATCACGTTGCGGTGTGATCTCGCCGTATCCGCGCATGGCAAAACCATCCAGATCCACAAATTTATCTTCCGCATCGATGGAGATATTGTGGAAGACCGTCTCGAAAATAGCGCATTCCAGCGACGAGCCGCCGTACAAATAAGGCACAACATTTCCAGCAAGCCCTTTGATGGGTGCAAATCGGGTTGGATTGCGCAAGACACCTTTGGCATCTATTCCCGGATTGAAACTCTCTGGCGTAAAAGCAACGTCGTGCACTACGTGGATTATCTGTCCTGCGGGCCAGATTTCGATCAATGGATCGAGCGATACCCCGGGCGCACGGCACGTCAAGCGGCGTTCCCGGCGGTTTCCCGTTTGGCAGCATCCAATATCGCGTCTGGATTAGCCTCTAGCAAATCAACCGGCCGGGCTTGATTGGGCAGCCAACCATTATTTGACGCGAACCAGAATGCCACCTTCCAAGGAGATTTTTTGTCATCAAATACTTCTAAAACCGGTTGAATCGCTTTGATCGGCTTGTAATCTTCAAACTGAAAGAGCGGGAAAACTTCACGCGTTTTTCCTGTATCGTCGCGATGACTGACAGAAAATACCTGGTGACGTTTCTTCCAGTTATCTGCTAAGGCACTGCGATTTGCAGAACGGGAGTTATTTTTTTCAGCCAGATCTTCCGCAGTCATATAGCCAAATTCATTGAGAATACGCGCACGACGGGTCGCCAGTCGAAGCGCCATCTGGGTATCGACAGCAGACGGCGATACCAGTTGGCCGGTCATGAACTCCACCAGATCCTCCAGCTTTTTTTCGCGCACTTTCCCTGTTTTTTCGACCAGCAGTTGATCAAGAAAAGGGAGTAAGGTTTCCAATACGCGTGACGCTTGGTCACTGTTGACGCCGATTAAATACGCGTGTGTCGATTGGCTATCCGGCACGGCGTGGCGTGCCTCTTTCTGATTCGGCGGCCAGGACTGGAACGTCAGAACGTTGCCTGGTGTGACTTCCTGGTGGCGTATTTTGGTCATAAAGCACCCATTGATGATTTTGATTGTATTTTACTATACCCAATCAAAATCATCAAATATGAGGTACTGAGTCGACGCATACGGGCCACACTATCGCTATTCGGCATACCATTACATACGGGCTAAGACTGCAAACATTGCCCTATTATTGAATTGTTCGCGTATTCATTATTGACCGTACCGTCCAACCACACTCTGCCCTACAAACGTATGGCCTTTGAGTGCTGCGAGCAGTTCATCCCGATTAAGTCCTTTCGGCAAACTCATCGGTGCGAGATCGGACGCAATCACTGTCAACACATAATGGTGAGGGATATCGCCCGCTGGAGGGCAAGCGCCACGATAGGCTTGCGCGCCAGATATGTTTTTGCCAACGGTTACATCGGGGCCATCAACCTGTCCGTCACCCTGCTTTAATTGCCCTGCTTCGCTGGCAATATTGTAGGCAACCCAATGGGACACCCCAAGGCCCTTATTTCCATCAGGATCGAATAATAAAATAGCCACAGTTTTAGTGCCTGCCGGAAGATTTGACCATGAAACCTGCGGCGACACGCCTTTTCCACCACAACCAGCGGCGTCACCAGCATACATTGCGGGCATGACGCCGCCGTCAGAAAACGCAGTGGAAGTGACTTTCATCCCTTCTGCATAAGCAAATCCGACCGACAGCGACAACATTGCAGCTAATACTGCGGCTGTGAAAATCCTTAAAGATGTCATATGAGCCCTCGAATGGTTGTTGGTTGTTGGTTGGCGTTGATAACGACTGACTTAAAAAGTTACTTCGGCACGGAAAAAAGCGAATTCATAACATATATTGGAATCGATACGATTGATGCAATGTAATTATTACTTAATGCATTTTGAATGGCTTTACGACTATTTGCAAAATACCAATCAATAATCATAACGCCAAACACATCTTTTGAAGCGAAAACGGTGTTAGTCAAGTTCTACTTGATGTTGTTTTATTGCAAAAAAATGCCCCGGATTTGAAGGAGCGCATGATGACACCTACTGCGCGATGTACGATCTTCAATAGGCACTGCAGAGCGTAGATCGAATCAGGGCTTGCGAACTAACTGTAAAAAAAAGACTATTTAAATCATATATTTATATCAATAAAATACATCAATACATGCACATTTTAGAAGCTGAAACAAATGGGGAGTGAATATAATCGGTTTCAACGAGCGTTATTTATGAATCATATAAACTTTAAAATTCATATACTTATATCAAATACCTCTACTCATACTTTACTTATAATTATCAGTCATCGTGAATCTAGCCTAGATTCAATATATTGCATTGCAGTGACCAATAAATATCTTTTAAATCAATTAGTTATAAAAAATATCTACATCAGTACTTTAACTTTAAGTCTTACAACCAAAAGTACGCAAATATCAGCTTGATTGCCGCCGTCATCAATAGGTATCAAGCAACTTAATCGTAATAAATACTATGTAAATCATATAGTTAAGAAGTACACCTACATCAATACTTCACATTGCTTTAACTAGCATAACGGCGCAAACCTTAACTTAATAGTTCTAGTTGTAGCAAGGTTGTCAGGCGCATTGCCTTCAATCTTGCGATCTCGATTTGCCCGATAAAGTATTGGATGCAGTTGCGGATGTATTTACGGACATATTTGAAGCCGCAATTCAACCCACACTTCGAGCAAATCGCACCTTTCGATTCGACCATTTTTTTGTGAATAGTGTGAATAAAATAAAACAGGTCAGGCACGGGGATCACCGTTGCTGACCTGTCGACCAGATCACGTGGATAACGCGACCTGACTTATTTTTTTGAAATCTCTTTAAGTCGCAGAATCTGGTGGTCTTGTAACGACCGACCCGGTGCGGCTATCATACCAGCGGTTCTCTGACAGCATGATCTCGTGGTGTCCGCTTCCGCCCGGTATCATGGGAAAACAGTTTTCGAGCTGCTCGACTGCAACATCCAGCAGAAAAGGACCGGGTGAAGAAAGGCAGGCGTCAATCGCCTCACTCAGTTCAGAAGCCAGTTCAACACGGCGTGATCCCCACCCGAATGCCTTGGCCAAAGCAACAAAGTCTGGCAACGCCTCGTTATAACTATGGCTATATCGCGCGCCATGATGCAGTTCTTGCCATTGCCTGACCATTCCCATGCAGCCATTGTTTGAAATAATGACTTTCACCGGACATCGATGTTGGGCAGCCGTCGCCATCTCCTGAATATTCATCAAAATGGATGCATCGCCGCTGACACACACCACCAACTTATCCGGATGTGCAATCTGTGCGCCAATCGCCGCGGGCAAACCGTAGCCCATCGTGCCTGCGCCGCCCGAGGTAAGCCAGCGATGCGGTGCTTCAAACTGAAGATATTGCGCCGCCCACATTTGATGTTGACCAACATCAGTTGACACAATCGCGTCAGTACCGTCAAGATGTTCAGCCAATGTTTGCATCAGGTGTTGCGGCACGATGGTTGGGAGTGAATGCGTATAACCAAGAGATTCTTCAGCGCGCCATAGTGCAATTTTGGCCCACCAGTCAGCGGTGCGAGTGGCATCTAGCGGCAACGATGCAAGCTGCTCACCTAAAGCGGCAAGTACTTTGGCGCAATCGCCGACCAGTCCAACATTTGTTTTGACAACCTTGCCGACTGATGCTGGATCGATATCGATATGAACGATGCGTGCTTCAGGGCAAAAGTCTTTTAACCGGCCCGTGACACGATCATCAAAACGTGCGCCGACACAGACGACAAGATCCGCTTCATGCATAGCCAGATTGGCTTCCAGCGTGCCGTGCATTCCCAACATACCAAGCCATTGCGGATCGGATGCGGGAAACGCGCCGAGCCCCATCAACGTGAGCGTACATGGCGCGTTGGTCATATGTACCAGATCAACAAATTGCGCGCATGCCTCACTGCCGGAGTTGATCAACCCTCCTCCGCCATAAAGTATAGGCCTGCGTGATGCTGCGATCATCTGTGCCGCTTCACGTAAAAGCGCAACCGGCGGCAAGTCCGCCAGCGTTAAATCGGTCGACGCAGGCAATGCGGCAGATGACGCGGTTTGGGGACGGGCGACAAACAACCGTCCCTGAATATCTTTCGGTATATCGATTAATACCGGCCCTGGCCGTCCGGTCGTCGCCTGCGCTACTGCATACCGAACCGTATCCGGAATATCGGCAACGTCACCAATCTGAACGTTCCACTTGGTGACCGTACGAGAAATGCCAAGCGCATCACACTCTTGAAACGCGTTCGTACCAATCGCAGTCGTCGCGACTTGTCCGCTCACGCACAATAACGGAATAGAATCACTCAAGGCATCAAGTAAGCCAGACGTTGTATTGGCGATCCCTGGCCCCGACGTCACAAAAACCACCCCAAGGCGACCGGTTGATCGGGCGTAACCTTGCGCTGCATGGACGGCAGCCTGCTCATGACGAACGAGAATATGCCGAAGGCGCGGCTCCGAATGTAGTGCATCGTAGAGTGGCAATACTGCGCCGCCCGGATAGCCAAAAATGGTATCTACGCCGCAATCAATCAACGTACGCAATAGAACCTGTGCGCCGGTCAATTGCAGGTGCGGCTCAGAATCCAACAACGCATTGTTGGGAGATAAAGTATTTTGGCTTATTTTCATACTAAAATGATATTCTATTTCAGCCTGAAAAGGATTCATAATTTCAGTTGAATTGCTTACACTTCGGAAAATAAAATGACTATTTCAAAGAAAGACGGAAAAATATTCGACATTCAGGATTTCGCGATTTTGCGGGCACTTTTGCAAGACTCGCGCAAAAGCCTGCAAGATATTGGTCAAGAAGTCGGGCTGTCCACAACATCATGCTGGAACCGCATCAAACGCATGGAATCGGCTGGCGCAATCCAAGGCTATACGGTCAAAGTCGATCTTGCCCAACTTGGGTATCAAGATACTGTCATCATTCAGGTCAATCTGGAGAGTCACAGCGATGAAACGTTGTACGAATTCGGTCGTATTCTTGAAACGATTCCAGAGGTCATGGAGGCCTATCTGGTCTCCGGCGACTACGACTATTACATTCGCATCGCCGTTAAAGACACGCGAGATTACGAGCGTTTATTAAGAGAAAAGCTGTATAAAATACCCGGCATACGGCATAGCAAATCGAGCTTTGTATTGCGTACTTTGAAGAAATCGGACACGCCTTTTGCTTGATGTGAGGGGAATAAACGATCATCCTTGCCTAGCAAGAATGTGCGATTCCCCTCATCGCCATACCGCGTTTTCCGGCCTCGCAATGCGTGCTTAGCTAGAAAAAACAATCGCTATGGTATTCAGGCGATTTGACTTATTACGGAACTGAATTGGCGCTTAAGACGCTGCCTTTGCATCAGGCTCAGTCCAATTGATGGCGCTACGATCAAGCTGGTCAATTCGCAATTGAGCTATGCTCCCCAACATCTGCGACGACGTTAAAGTAAACCGCAATAAAGTTTCGGTGTCTGCAATATTCAATACCGGCGTCGTATCGCTGTTTCTGTCCATCGTACTAAAATGCGCCAAATCGATGGATAGTTGAATGCCGTGGCAGACATCTTTGGTCAGGGCATAAAATTCTGCGGCTTCTTGATTTTGGTGGTGGTCGGGCAACCATGAAAATCCCTGATGGAGAGATTTTGGTGCTGTTCGTTTGCTCATGATTGCGCTACCGGTTCGATCAGGATGGTGCGGCGTTTGATGATGGTAAGACGATACCGGACAGGTAAGATGGCTTTTAGCATAGGTCAAGCCTTTTTTGGTTACGCCGCGTCCCACTGCTAAGTAGGGTGGGCGGCAAATAGCAGGGTTAGCAGACTGGTCAAAAAAAGTAAAACCCAGCAAGCCCTAAGGCTTCCTCGCCACCGCCGCCCATTAACTGAGTTGACGTTATCAGGCTGTAAGGTGCAAGTTGTGCAGAAGTTTTACACTTCGTCGACTAATGTTGCTTTGTCGATGTTTGTATTGAAGCAAACACGATTGCGTCCGTCGGCCTTGGCGTTATACAGCGCCTTATCCGCAGCTTGCACCAATTCCAAAGGCAGTTGCTCATTCCTGAAAGGAACGTAAGCCTCTACGCCAGCACTAATCGTCACCACGCCAAACGGGCTGCCAGAATGTTCGATGGCCAGACGGTGAACGTGGTAGCGAATATTTTCAGCAATCGTCATCGCGCCGCGTAAGTCGGTATCAGGCAGTAAAATCGCCAGCTCTTCTCCGCCGTAGCGTACCGCAAGATCTCCCGGCCGATTTTGATTAGACTTCACAATTTGACTGATTGTCCGCAGGCATTCATCGCCTTCGGTATGCCCGTACATATCATTATATTGCTTGAAATAATCGGCATCGATCATAATCAAAGCCAATGAACGACCATTGCGCATGGCACGTTTAAATTCCTTCTCTAGCGCTATGTCGAAGTGACGCCGATTCGAAAGACCGGTCAGACTATCTTGCAAAGATAGTTGTTCAAGCGTTTTGTTCAGTGTCAGTAACGCATCTCTGGCTTGCACAATTTCTGCCTCCGCATGCACACGTCGTTGGATTTGCCTCACCAGATGAAACCCAAATACTACAAGCACGAGCAGCAGCAGCGCCACGCCAGCGGAATGCAGATAAGTGTCTGAGAGCCAAACGGCAAGAATTTCCTCTTCCGACAACGCTGCAACCACAAATAATGGGTAATGCTCGACGTGCCGGAAGCTATGTATGCGTTTAACGCCGTCTTGGGAGGATACAATCGAAATGGTCCCAAATTTGCTCCTGGATACATAGTTAACAAATACAGTGCTATTCGCTATATTTTTTCCAATAGAATCATACAATAGCGGCCGACGAGTGAGCATCATGCCTGCGTCTAACGCCAGCACAATCGCGCCGCGTTTGCCGATTTCGAAGTGATCGTAGAATTTATTAAAATAATCCATATTGATGGTGGCCAATGCAACTCCGGCAAAGCTGCCGTCCGGGTGATTGATTCGGCGAGATACCGTCAATATCCAGGCACCATTGGACCGGCTTTGAATCGGCAGACCGATGAACGGCGCCGAATCCAAATGTTTGCGGTGATAAATAAAATAGTTTCTATCTGCATTGTTGACGTTTGCGGGCATCGAAGCCATAGAGTTGACGAGCCAATTTCCCTTTTCGTCATACACAAATAAGCCATTTAACTGATCCAATTCGCCCACTCGCTGCACCAACAGGCGGTGCAAACGTTCGAGCGCAGCAGGACTTGTACCGTCGGTCTGAACGCGTTCTACCAGCCCGACTAGCGCAGTGTCCGCCTCTTTGATCGTGTCGTCTGCATGCTGCGCTATGGCCGTTGCCATATTGGTGGTGGCAACTTTTGCTTCCTGCAATTGCACACGGCGGGCGCTCCAACTTTGCCAGCCATCGATTGCTACCAGAGAAAGGCAAACAAACACCACAAAAACCACCGCTAACCACGTAATCGGCAGACGATTGATGAATACGCGTTGCAGCGTAGGTTTATCGATTGGATTGACCATTAGTTCTTTGTTACAAAATAATAAAGATGAATACGCAGGGTCCGGCTAGATAGTTATTGGGTTATGTTCACCATGCGATACAAACCCTACGCTCGCCTAAAGTCTTGGCCTTGTGCATTGCATCATCAGCATATTTCAACAGTGTCGGCCCGTCCCTTCCCGTAACAGGATAACCGGCAATACCGATGCTAGCCGATATCGTGGCTGTGATGCGTCCTAATTGATATGGTTCGGAAAGGATATCGAACAATTGATTAGCAAAAATAGTGGCGCTTGGTACATCGGAGTGAATTAAAACGATGGCAAAGTGATCGCGATCAAGTCGGGCAGCCATATCAGGAGCCCGAAGAGAGTTTTTGATCCGCATGGATATATGACGTAAAAGAACATCCGCATCCTCACTTTCCTCGCTAACCGTATCCGGTTCTGCGTCGGCAACCTCTATGTCAATATATAAGACGGCGAGTGTCGTCTTATAACGTCGGCAGAGTGCTAATTGCTGATTCAATGCTATATCAAATAGTGCGCGATTAGGCATACCCGTACTGCCGTCATGATGCGCGTCGTATCCGACCTGGAAGAGCTTGGTTGAGGCATCAAGCAACGCTTTGCGCAGTTTATTTGCCTCCGCAAAATGCAGTGTTGGAATGGTAAACGGTTTATTCGCGCTTAATGCAATAACGGGCTGTATGAGTGCATTGACAGAATTGGCAACCCGTTCCCCCAAAAACCACGCTAGCACAAGTCCTAATGACAGGACGATGACCGTCGTAATAATCAGTAAGAGTAGTGCATGGTGAAGGCCTTCAGTGAGCTCGACTAACGGTATCGACAAGGCGACTGCCCATTGGCTTGTAGAGGAACGACTGTATACCGTCATAGCAGGAACGCCTTCGAGGGTAGTGGTAACGAAACGGCCTTTATTCGCGCTGATGAGACGTTGCCACAACTCTGGCGTCACCATATTGCCGATAAATTTTTGCAGGTTTTGGGTGCGCCCTACGACATTTCCATTGCTGTCGATGATCGCAGCGATCCAACTACCGGGCAGCTTTTGATCTGCCATTAAATTTAAGAGTTGTGAGGGCGCTACTGAGGCATTCAGTGAATAAAGAATTGATCCATTACGCTTCACCGGGACTGCGATAGAAAAAACAAGTCGCCCTGAGAGCGGCCCCACGAAAAGGCCAGAAACGCTTGGTTTACCTGTTTCAAATATATTTTTAAGTAAAGGCACATCCGTTAATTTGGGAAGAATCGGTCCAAATGGAAGATTAGTGGAGAGGAGCAGCTGGCCGTCGGATGCTAACACTGCGATACTTTCAACGGGAAGCATCGGTAACTCTTCCAACGCTCTGGCATAAAAAGTCTTAAAGTCGCCATCCGCCAGACGCGGGGAACTGTTAAGAAGTTGAAGAGCCGACTGCGTACTGGCGAATTCTCTATCTACAGCAGCAATGATCGCATCAGCGTTGCTGGCAGCGTGACGCGTCAAATTTTCTCGTTCATGCGTGTAAAAATTGACAATCAAAAAAAAGGCTACGGCTGCAATTGGTAAAATGCAACCGAGAACCAGCGCCGTTTGATTAATGTGAATACCGGAAACCTTGAAGTGTTTAAAAAAATGACTTTTTCTTACTTTTTTCCCATTGCCGATCATCGCTTTTGTATAGCCTTGTAGTTTTCTTTGTAGCTATAGTCTACCCTTCAATCGCTCTTTAATATTGCCTAATAACAAGAAATTTTTATAAAGAAACATTTCTTTCTTGCATAATATGAATATTTGATATGAATTTTTCTGCACCGTACTTAGCCCTCTTTATCGAACTTTCTATAAACACCCTATTTCAAAAGTTTTGCATGTAAAGTTTTAACATGAAATTGTGGTTAGGCTGGGCGTACCGCGGCCAAATTTCTATCCAGGTGGTAAGGAGGAATGTCAGTTGTGCGAAGCTATTCTCCGCCAGATTTACGAACGCAAACCGGAAACGACCTGATAGCTTATTTACCGATTTTATAATTGATGTTTGACCTTATCGCCTGTAGATGGAGTCATCCGATTTTTCGGGGTTTCAGCCTATTAAGTAGGGGCGTCCGCGATCACCAGCACACCGGCAGAAACGATAAATTCAGCTGCGCTTTCTATATCCCCTTGCAGTGCGGCTCTTGCCGCGATGCCGTCGCGGCGTTCCAGAGCATCGATCAGACCAAGATGATGGCTGACCGCCACTTGCTCTACCACACGGCGTGAGCCGGAATGCAAATCGTAATTCAAAATGGGACCAACGCGTACCCACAACGTCTCAATGAGTTGCATCAACATAGGCATACATGCGCCTTGGTAAATCGCGAAGTGTAATTCCTTGTTCAGGCGGACCAGCACGGAGCTGTCTGGCTCCGTAAGTGCCATTTCGTTGGCAAAGCGCTGGTGTAACTCCGAGATTTTTCGCACGGCAGAGGACTGAAGCGCATAAGTAGCCTGTTCTGTGGCTAAACCTTCCAGATTGATTCGAATCTGTGTGATTTCACGGAACTGACTAACGGTCATAGTCGGCACACGAAGTGTCCGATTTAACGTCAGCACCAACGCTTGTTCAGCAACCAGACGCTGCATAGCTTCGCGTACCGGCATGACACTGACGCCTAGCGCTGCGGCAACAGTGCGTAACGAGAGTTGCTCTCCAGGCATCATTCGCCCACTCATTAGAAGTTCTTTGAGCTGGTCGTAGACCTCCACACTCATGGTCTGGCGTTTCAGTGGAATTACAAGTTCAGATATTGTCATGGCAAAAGTATACACCGCACAACCCAGTCAAATTGTTGAGACTTGGCACAATAAATTGACTGGTTTGAAAAAAATGTTGACAGAGGATCGGCCAATGGCTACATTTTGCCATGTGTGATCACAGATCACAATACAAATAAAGCAATCGCCTTAGCGCCTTTGAAGAACACGCGTTACAGGCAAAAACGGTAACAGTTGAAATTGAAAACAACGTAATTAGGAGACCAATAATGGGTGTATTGCAATTATTAACACCGCGACCAGGATTGCGGGTTCTTATCACAGGTGGGGCTTCTGGCATTGGACTAGAGATTGCAAAAGCCTTTGTTGAAGCTGGTGCGCGTGTGCATGTTTGTGATGTCGATGCCAATGCCATTGCAGCATTAAAAACGTTAAAGACATTAGTTATCACAGGCAGTTGCGCCGACGTCTCCGATGCGGCCGCGGTTGAACGCGTATTCGATGATGTGCGTAGCAAGCTTGGGGGACTTGACGTGCTGATCAACAATGCCGGAATCGCAGGGCCAACGGGTGGTATCGATGAGATCCCGATTGCCGATTGGGAAAAGACCGTTGCGGTCAATTTGAACAGCCATTTCTACTTCATGCGGCACGCGGTGCCAATGCTGCGTAGCGCACCAGACGGTGGCTCCATTGTATTTATTTCATCCGTTGCGGGTCGACTTGGCTATGCCTATCGTACTCCCTACTCATCGACCAAATGGGCTTTGGTGGGGCTGGCGAAGAGCCTTGCGATTGAACTGGGGCCGGACAACATTCGCGTTAACGCGATACAACCGGGCATCGTAAAAGGGCCGCGTATGGAGCGCGTGATCAGGGCCAGGGCCGAACAAGTGGGCGTTAGTTACGAATCGATGGAGGCGAGTTATCTGGACAAAATATCGCTTAAGAGGATGGTCACGCAGGAAGAAATTGCAGCGAGTGTGCTGTTTTTATGTTCTCCCGCAGGTAGCGCCCTATCCGGCCAAGCTATTTCGGTGTGCCGAAACGTCGAGACGCTTTAATCGGCACATCACGATCGTCATTACAAATAGCCATTACGCATCATCGCAGTCATTCGTGAAAATAATTAATCTACATTTTATTGGGAGACAACATGTCCGCAACACGTAAAGTCATCATCACTTGCGCCCCAACCGGCGCGATACATACACCAACAATGTCACCATTTTTGCCAGTCACACCGCAACAAATTGCGGATGCAGCGCTGGCTGCCGCACGGGAAGGTGCCGCAATAATACATTTACATGCACGCGATCCGGAAAACGGTAAGCCGACGCAAGATCCGGCAGTCTTTGAAAAGTTTTTGCCACAGATCAAAGCAGAAACCGATGCCGTGATCAATCTGACTACCGGCGGCAGTCCGCACATGACGGTGGAGGAACGCTTGCAACCGGCTTTGCGCTTCCAACCTGAAGTGGCGTCGCTGAATATGGGATCAATGAATTTCGGCTTGTATCCGATGCTTGATCGGTTTAAGGAATTCAAGCATCCATGGGAACGTGAACATTTAGAAAAAAGTCGTGATCTGGTATTCAAGAACACCTTCGCCGATATCGAATATGTGCTGACCTCGTGCGGTGCAAACGGAACACGATTTGAACACGAGTGCTACGACATTTCTCATCTGTATAACCTGGCGCATTTCGCCGATCGCGGTTTGGCTAAAGCGCCCTTCTTTGTACAAAGCGTATTCGGTTTACTCGGTGGCATTGGCGCGCATCCTGAAGATCTCGCCCACATGAAACGTACAGCAGATCGGTTGTTTGGAAACGACTACGTATGGTCGATTCTTGGTGCGGGTCGTAACCAGATCCCATTAGCCACCATCGGCTTGGCGCAAGGATCAAACGTCCGCGTCGGGCTTGAGGATTCGCTATGGATCGGTCCGGGACAATTAGCCGAATCAAGCGCCGCGCAGGTGCGCAAGATACGGCAGGTGATTGAAGGCCTGTCGCTAGAAGTGGCAACACCACAAGAAGCTCGCGCTATGCTGGCATTAAAAGGACAAGATAACGTGGCATTTTAAACGTTTATTTACGCCAGCCTTCATCCCGCTATTTTTTGTGATGGGATGTAATTGTATGCGGTCGATAAGAAGCAACAAAGCTCGCGACCGTTTTAAACTATTTTGAGATTTAAGAGGAGACCCATTTCATGGCAATTGATGCAAATGCAGAATTGCAGACTATGTTGCATTCAACACAAAGTACGCTGGACCGAACGGTGTTTCGTAAGCTGATGCCGTTGTTGGTGATAGCGTACGTGATCAGTTTTCTGGATCGAACCAACATTGCTCTTGCCAAGCACGCAATCGGGATTGATCTGGGTATCTCGGCGGCGGCGTATGGCCTGGGTGCCGGCTTATTTTTTCTGACGTATGCCTTGTTTGAAATTCCTAGCAATCTGATGATGCATAAGGTTGGCGCGCGGTTCTGGATCACGCGGATTATGATTACCTGGGGAATCCTGTCCTGTAGCATGGCCTTCATACAAGGAGAAACGTCGTTCTATGTCATGCGATTGCTGCTTGGCGCTGCGGAAGCAGGACTTTTCCCCGGTGTGATGTTGTATCTGACTTATTGGTTTCGCCGTGAAGAGCGGGTACGCGCTACCGGCTATTTTTTACTCGGTGTCTGTATCGCCAATATTCTTAGCGGTCCGGTTGGCGGCGCATTACTCCAGTTGGACACGCTGTTTGGCTGGCACGGCTGGCAATGGCTGTTTATGCTGGAAGGATTGCCTGCGGTCGTCCTGGCATTTGTCGTATGGAAGAAATTGCCGGATGGCCCTTCATCCGCGAGTTGGCTAACGCCGCAAGAGGCGCAGACGATTGAGTCACGTCTGGCTGCTGAGCGCGCCGAGCAAATGCAATCCGGACAAGTCGGGCATTCGTTCAAACAATGCCTTGCCGATAAACAAATCTGGCTTGCGATTTTGGTTTATTTTTGCCATCAGATTACTATATATACCGTGATCTTTTTCCTGCCAAGTATTATCGCAACGTACGCCAAATTGACGCCTTTGCAAATTGGCTTGTTAAACTCGGTACCGTGGCTTGCCGCCGCGGCTGGCGCAGCCATCTTGCCACGCTACGCAAACACGCCCCCACGCTGCCGCAAAATACTGTTTAACGGCTTGATCATCATGTCGGTCGGTTTGCTACTGGCCGCCTTGTCTGGGCCGCTTGTTGGAATGATCGGTTTCTGCCTGACAGCGTCTATGTTTTTTGTAGTGCAGTCGATTATCTTTATTTATCCATCGTCCCGTCTTGCCGGACCGGCATTAGCTGGCGGTCTGGCTTTGGTCAATACGTGCGGGTTGATCGGCGGCTTTATCGGTCCGTCGGTGATGGGAATCATTGAGCAGACTACCGGCAAAGTGACCAACGGATTGCTAATCATGGCCGGAATTCTAGTGCTGGCTGCGCTGTTCAGTACGCGGCTACGACAGGGGCAGGAGAAGAGTAACTAAGAGAAAAGGAAAAATCCACCCGTTCGGTTAAAACATAATGAAAACAGGCAACGGGTGGATTAGCGGTGAATTACATGTCCCTATGTTGACGTATTGCGAGGTATCAAACGTTATACCTCGGCTTCTACACCGAGATGCGCCCTGATTCGCCTGATCTCGTCGCCCATGCGGGTAAAGCGCGCATCAGTCATCTCGATCGACGGATTGTCGATACCAAGGGCTGGTTTATCGTAACCCACTACAAGTTCAACAAACGCGGGCGCGACACCGTTCAGGACCGCATTGATTCCTTCTTTTAACGCTGTCACTGAGGTAAAGCGATACGTTGAACGATAACCGGCTGACTTTGCTAGACCGGTAAAATCGGCGCTGCCGTGTCCTGGTGTTACCAAATTGCCTAATCCTGCAAATTGGACACCGTTATTCACCAAAAAATGAAAATAATTAGGCGGTGCCGCCTGAGCGACCGATACCAGACTGCCAAGCTCCATCAACAGACTGGCATCGCCGTCTAGCACGAATACCTTTTTCTCCGGACGCGCCAACGCCAATCCTAGTCCAATCGAAGCCGCGCCACCCATCAACGGTACGCAGGCCATCGTCAGCGGCGATATCGGTAATTTATCGAGCGCATTCATCGCGCCCATCGTACACACCACAATTGCGTCACCACGCACTTCGGCGAGAACTTCGCAAGCTTCTAATGTCATCATCATATGCATTCCCTCTTGGTACATCGTTAACAGTTTTTTCTTGTTGCGCGGGTTTCGGAACTAACGAGACAAAGGACCATTAGATCCTTTATTGCCTGTTACCGGTCCGCTACCAGCCTACAAAGTGACCGACCAACAAAGCGGCAGGTCCTTTACGCTCGCGCGAAGCACACCATGCTTTCTCGATGTTGTCGCTGTCTTGCGGTCCTTCCAAACGCCAGTGGGGAATGTCGAGCGTGTCGAGTAGCGGCTCCATCATGCGCACCATGCGACGTTTGGACTGCAACGGATCTTGACCCAAATTAGAAAACTCTCGTCCAAATTGCCCGATAACGAAAAAAAGTGGCACTCCAGAGTCCAGTCCCAACGCGCGCACACTATTAATCCCAGCATAGAACCCCTGGTTTTGTATCAGCACGGCAGAATTCGCCCCACCGGCATACAATCCAGCCGCAGTTTCAATGGCCTGATCTTCGGTGGTGCAATTCACCACTTTGATACCATGTACTGGATTGTCCAGGGATTGGTGCAATGCGATTTGCAACATATCAGGTACGGTCGTAATGAAATCAATACCGCATCGTTTGAACGCGCTAATGAAGGTAGATGCGGGGACTGAATATTGTGAATGCTCTGTCATTTTATTTTCCTCATTGAGGTTGTCAGACCTACTTATTAAGCGGTGGAAGTTACTGCTTGGGAAGTCTTCTGAATTTCGCCGTAGTGTTCGACGCCTGCTGCACGCGCAGCAACAGCACGACGCCGAATAGCATAAGCACAAATAGAAGACACAACGCTGGTACCCAAGACGTAGCTGCAAATGAGCCACGGTTTGCCCCCGTTCATGGTCAATAATATGGTCGCCACAATTGGAGTGACACCACCAGCAATCACGCTAGAGAATTGATACACGAATGAAATGCCGGTATAGCGCACACGTGCATCGAAAAGCTCGCACAGAAAGACGGCAACAGTGCCGTAGACCGCAGCATAGATAATGCCAAACGGTACCGCGATCGCGGCCCATATCAACGTGGTATTACCACCGGCATGCGACATAATCCAAAATGCAGGGAAGCAACTCAGGCCAGTAAGAATCGAGGCCCAGGTGTATAAGGCGGGACGACCGACTTTGTCGGATAAACGCCCAAAAATAGGGATAAAAACGGTCAGCACCGCTGCGCCAATCATCACACCTATCAACGCATCGGTACGTGTCATCCCGATGGTTTTAGTGAGGTAGCTGATGGAGAAAACGCTGAAAATATTAAAGAAAACACCGTCAATATGGCGCGCACCCAACCCTAACAAAATATTGCCTGGGAAGCGCTTGATCATATCGGTGAAGGGTATCTTGGCTTCACCACGATTTTGCTTTAATTGCGCAAACTCAGGCGTTTCCATGACCTTCAGGCGTATCCATAATCCAAACAAAACCAAGCCAAACGACAACACGAATCCAAGACGCCAACCCCATGCCATGAACTGTTCTTCAGTCAGGAGGGCCGATAGTCCCGCCACGAAACCGGCAGAAATCAGTACACCCAGCGACAATCCGATCTGAGGCAGACTGGTATAAAAACCGCGGCGATTCGACGGCGCATATTCATATGCCATCAAGACGGCACCACCCCATTCTCCACCCAGCCCGATTCCTTGAATAATACGAAAAAACAAGAGTAATGCAGGTGCCCAATAACCGATTTGGTTGTAAGTCGGAATAAGCCCGATAGCAACCGTGGAGACGCCCATAATCATGAGTGTGATCACCAGCATACTCTTGCGCCCCACTTTATCGCCGAAGTGGCCAAAGATAACGCCACCCAAGGGGCGCGCCATAAAGCCTACCGCAAAAGTGGCATACGCCAGCATCGTGGAAGTTGCCGGGTCGCCAGTCGGAAAATACAACTTGTTCAACACAATACTGGCGACGACGCCGTACAGGAAAAAGTCATACCACTCTATCGTTGCCCCAATGATGCTGGCCATTGCAACCCGCCGAAGGGTTTTTTTATCTGTTACCTTATTACCTGGATTGGTAACGTTTGTTATATTGCGGTCTGCTGCCATGATGTCTCACTCCAAAAACGTTAGTTCTTATGGTGATGCGGAGAATATTTTTTCCCCGCCTGCTTTTTTCTCCGATTAATTCGGATGTTTTGTAAAACTGAAAAACTCAAAAACGTTAAACCAGTGCTGTCGCAGATATGGTTGCGGGTGCTCCTTGTTCGCTTGCAGTGTCTATCTTCAGCGTTGCCTCGTAGCTTCGCGAGGCAGCGTCCTCCAGAATCATGTCAGCGGCTTTTTCAGCGATCATCACAGTCGGTATGTTGGTATTGCCAGAAATGAGCGTCGGCATGATTGCACAATCGACAACCCGAAGTCCTGACATACCATGAACCCGAAGTCGCGCATCGACCACCGCCATCGGGTCGGAAGATGGCCCCATCCTGGCGGTTCCTGACGGGTGAAAAATGGTGGTTGCGTGTTGTCGACAAAAAGCCAGAATTTCTTCGTCGCTTTGTATATCGGGGGTTGGTCGATACGAGCGTTTCATGTATTGCTTCATCGGCGCGGTATTCGCCACGCGTTGCGCAAACTTGACCCCTGCAATCGTAGTGCGACGATCCAACTCGGTCGCCAGATAGTTGGGTTGGATCGACGGTGCAGTAAATGGATCACGCGACTGGATATTGACATGTCCGCGCGACTCCGGACGTAGCTGACAAACGGAATACGTACAGCCGGAAAAAGCGTGAACATTCCCTGCCGCATGTTCAGCCGACACGGTCGCAAAGTGAAACTGCGTATCTGGTGTTGCGTTTTCGTCCGGCAATGCACGACAAAACATGCCGGCCATATTGATACCTAGCGCCAAAGGGCCAGTCCGTGCGGTCAACCACTGCAAACCCATCCTGGCTTTTCCCCATATTGAATTGAGCGCGTCGTTGGTGGTAATTTTTTCACTCACCTCGTACATCAGTCGCACCTGAAGATGGTCTTGCAGGTTTGCACCAACCCCTGGTGAGTCACGCACGACAGGAATATCAAATTTTTGTAGCAAGGCTGCCGGTCCGACGCCCGATAATTGGAGCAGTTGAGGAGATTGCAACGCGCCGGCGCACAAAAGCACCTCGCGCGCGGCACGGACTTCCTGCGCTTGCCCACCTTTTCGGTAGGCCACGCCGATCGCCCGTGTACCTTGAAACTGAATCAGTGTGGCCTGCGCATCGGTTTCAATATGCAGATTGTTATTTTTGCGTGCGGGATTCAGGTAAGCAACCGCGGTCGAACAGCGTAAGCCATTACGGGTGGTCAACTGAAAATACCCCACACCTTCCTGTTCGCCGGTATTGAAATCGGCCACCACTGGCACGCCGTTCTGTTTTGATGCAGCAATAAAAGCATCAACCAGTTTATTATTGCCTGGAATAGTGGTTGCCCATATTGGGCCATCACCGCCGCGGGTCGCTGATTCGCCCTGATCGTTGTGTTCGAGCCGCTTAAAGTATGGCAGACAGTCGTCCCAACTCCAGCCGGTGTTGCCCAACGCGGCCCAATGGTCGTAATCGCGTTTTTGACCGCGCACATAGACCAATCCATTAATAGAGCTTGAGCCGCCTAAGGTACGACCGCGCGGCCAATAAATCTTACGATCATTGAGGTTTGGTTCTGGTTCGGTGTAGAACCCCCAGTTATAGGTTTTGTGGAACATTGTCTTGGCATAACCGATAGGAAGGTGTATCCAGCCATACCGGTCACGAGGACCCGCCTCTAATAAGCAAACGGTATATTTGCCGTTAGCACTCAAGCGATTTGCTAAAACGCACCCGGCCGAACCTGCACCAACAATCACATAATCATATGTTTGCATACTACGTGTCCTTTTCCTTGAACCGGCCAATCCCTCGAACTACAACAATGGATGAGCGGCGGTGAGTAACCGTTGAGAGCATTGCTCCATGCGCCTTTAGTCATTGCACTTGGCTGATTAATGCACCCTATTGTTCTTCTGATCAAACGCCCTATTTTCGGCTATCCTCAATACTTCTTAAGCGCTTAGCATCGTCAATTACCCGATATAGTGGACGATTGAATAAACTTAAATTCCGAGGTATAAACTTTAAAGTGTGTTGTATGCAGCAGTCATGTAATTACGTCCTGTCACCATCAATACAAGCAAGATCTGATGCTCTCAACTTATTTTTTATCAAGTCGGGCTTAATGAGACGATAAATCGCTTTTTTGACTCAAAACCGTGGACCATGGACGATATAAAAACAAAAAATGCTTTGGAGATACAGCATCTTGAAGCCCGCGTGATGCGGGTAATCACTGTGCTGGAAAGGGTAGCTGCCGCAACCCAACCGATCACTGCGTCGCAACTGGCAACCCGGCTAAATATCCCAAAGGCTACGTTGGCACGTCTGTTGGAAACCTTGATCGCCAACAATTACCTACTAATTCTTCCGGGTGAACACGGCTATGTGCTGGGACCTCGCGCCACCCAGTTGGCTTTAGCAACGTTGGGCAACAACGGTTTTAGACGTACGTGTCGCGCAATATTGCGTTCGCTGGTCCAATCAATCGGAGAAACCTGCAATCTGACCGTGCTGGAGGGGGACCGGGTTGTTTATATTGATCGGGTCGAAACCCAGGAACCGCTGAGATTGCATATCGAGCCAGGTGCACGGCTTCCGCTACATTGCACTGCGGGTGGAAAACTGCTGTTGGCCCATATGAGTCGACTAGAAAGGAAAGAGATACTTAACCAACTGCCTTTGCCGCGCATGACACCGCGGACTTTGACAGATAGGAAAGCGCTCGAAGAAGAACTCGACAGATTGGCCCAGCAAGGGATTGGTTTAGATAACGAGGAATTTGTACGCGGCATGGTCGGCATTGCTGTGCCGGTGTTATCCGAAACAGGGAAAGTCGCCGCCGCACTGGTTTGTCACTCTGCAACCGCGCGTGCCAGTTTGACTGATTTGATGGCGTTCTTGCCGCAAATGAAGGATGCCGCACGAAAGTTACGCGGACTTTTTGAAACCGTCTAAGGCGCGTTAGAAATAAGGATTAAGAATTAGCCTTATTGGGAACGCTCAGACATGTACCTCAACTGTTGCTGAACACATATAAGAAAAAAATTCGTTTTAAAGCTGCTGAAATGAGATTCGCAGCTTAGTCAGCGCGCTTCCCGTGATGTGGAAATACACGGGAGAGCGCTGAGATAAAAGCATGACAGACGCCGGCTTCAATATTATAAAAATAAGGTGCAATGAACGGATCACCTTAATTTAATATCATCGAACGCTTTTCCCTTGCGCGGTTTGCTTGACCAGCAAAGCCGCCGCTGCGATCAATCCGGCAAATGCCAGAACCGTGAATATCCCACTGAAGCCAAACTGGCGACGGGTTAATTCGGCGACCAAAAACGAGCCTGCAATTCCGCCAAAACGACCTAAGCCTAGCATCCAGGCGACGCCAGTGGCACGCCCTTGCGTAGGATAGAAAGCAGCCGCCAATGCGGGCATCGACGATTGTGCGGTGTTCATTAATGTTCCTCCTACAAATACGACGAGCATCAAAGCGCCGACATTGCCGGCAACCTGCCCGATTGCATAGATGCACACCGCAGTGAGCGTATAGCACACGGCGATGACGCGATTGGCATTAAAACGGTCCATCAACCAACCGCACAGTATTGCACCTACACCGCCCAAGGGAAACAAGGCAGATACGAGCGCCGCGGTCTTAGGCGTCAAACCGGCATCCTTCAGCAATAACGGCATCCAGTTAATCAGTGCATAGAAGATCACTAGGCCCATGAAGTAGGTCAACCACAGCATGACCGAACCTGTAATGTATGTGCGTGAAAGCACCACACTGACTCCACTTTTCGCCTTGTCTGTCGTCGTTTTTTCGGTCATTACGAATGATCGGGCATCAGCCACTGTGGCCGATATACGGCTAAGCGCGGCGCGTATACGCTGCGCTGGCTGCCCCTTCGCCACCATGTAGCGTACTGATTCTGGCAGAAACCGCAGCATCAATACCGCCAACAGTAATGGCGCTATACCACCGGTCAACAACACACTACGCCAGCCCCATTGAGGAATCATCCACGCCGCCAGGAAACCGCCACATGCAGCACCCAAAGGAAAACCGCAAAACATAGCGTTGGTAAGCGTCGAGCGTCGTTGATCAGGGCAGTATTCACTCATCAATGTGACGGCACTTGGCATCGCCGCACCAAGACCAAGGCCGGTTACGAAGCGCAAGGCCGTTAGTTGTGCCAGATTTGGGGCGAACGAAGACCATGTACACGCCACGCCGAACAATAGTACTGAGATACTCAGCACCAGTTTGCGTCCCATTCGATCTGCCATCGGACCGGCAATCAATGCACCAGCCGCTAAGCCGAATAACGCTGCACTGAGTACCGGTGCAAGCTCGGGTCTCGTCATGCCCCACTCCTTAAGAAGCGATGGTGCGATGAAACCAATCGCAGCTGTGTCAAAGCCATCCAATAAAACGACGACAAAACACAATGCAAAAATTAACCACTGAAATGGCGAAAATGGGTGATTATTAAGAAAGTCCTGGACATTGACGGCCTGCGCGGGATTGCTAGATTCTGGGCTAGATGCCGGACCAGATGCTGGGCGCACTACAGTGCTCGACTGTGTGTTTGACGCAGCACCCTTATCGTAGAGATTGTTGCTTTGATTCATTGAAATGTCTCCTATTATTATTAAATATTGGCATTAAAATGCCTATTGTCAGTACAAATTCAGTACAAATAATGCCACAACCACTTACCTATGTTTTTTGTAAAAATAATTAAAATCTCCCATCGGGATGATGGTGATTTATGCGCATCTTTTGCTATTCTCGTGCTTATCCTTTTTAACCTTTGCTGACTAAGCCGCCGTAATCGTAGTTGGCGTTCAGACGAACGGCAATCCAACATAATTTTCAGCTAAAACCGTCGATGCAGCGCGTGAACTAATGACGTACTCCAGCTCTGCGCGCTGTAACTCTTTCTGAAATGGCGATGCGTCCTCAAATCGATGCAACAAGCTGGTCATCCACCAGGAAAAATGTTCTGCGCGCCAGATCCGCTTGAGTGCTGTTTCAGTGTAAGTGTCCAACTGGTCTTGCTGCCCCTTTTTATAAAACTCATCCAGCGCAATCGACAGCAGACGAACGTCGGCCACCGCCAGATTCATACCTTTAGCGCCCGTGGGCGGGACGATGTGCGCGGCGTCACCTGCGAGGAAAAGCCGGCCATGTTGCATCGGCGTCGATACGAAGCTACGCATGCCAATGATATTTTTCTGAAAAATTTTGCCTTCTTTTAATTTCCAGCCGTCACGATTTTCTAACCGTGTATGAAGTTCGGACCAAATGCGGTCGTCGGACCAATTGGCTACCTCATCTTTTGGGTCACATTGAAAATAATGTCGCTGTACCATCGGCGAGCGCGTGCTGACCAGCGCAAACCCGCGGTCATGCTGTGCATAAATTAGCTCATCCGAAGACTGAGCCGACTCCACCAGAATGCCGAACCAACCGAATGGATAGATGCGTTGATAGTCGCGACGTGAAATGTCTGGAATAGTTGCACGGGCGATACCGTGAAAACCATCACAACCGATCACGAAATCGGCTTTTAATTGCTGTGGCTCGCCACCATGCTTGAACCGAACCGAGGGTTGCTCGCTGTCAATAGCATGGAGGCTAACATCACTCACTTCGAACAGCAGTTGAGCATCTGCGGCAACACGGACTGCAACCAGATCCTTGATGACCTCGTGCTGGGCATAGACGGTAATGGCACGACCGGTGAGTTCACTCAAGTCGATGCGGTGACGCTTTCCGCCAAAAGCAAGTTCAATGCCGTGATGCAGCGCACCTTCGCTACGCATCCGTACACCGACGCCAGCCTCATTTAGTATGTCCATTGTGCCTTGCTCCAACACCCCTGCACGAATGGTTGATTCGATATCGGCACGCGTACGGGATTCCAGTACCACCGATTCAATGCCCCTCAAATGCAATAAATGTGACAGCAATAGTCCGGCAGGACCGGCACCGATAATCGCTACCTGTGTGTTCATCTGTGATCTCCAATTTTTGTACTATTCTTTTGATTACTTTGATCGTAGTCGATGGATCGCCAATAAAAAATGGATCAAACCATCAATTTCTTGTACTATTTTGACAAACACATCACACGGAAAGCGTCATGAGAACGCCCGAAATCCCCCAGTTCACCCTATATGGCGAAGTCACACCGATCAATCCCGCTGAGTTCCTACATATCGAATTAATCGAGACGCGGAGCCGCCTATACGATTGGCACATTGCCAGTCACACGCATAGTGGACTGTTTCAGGTGCTGTTTTT
Source organism: Glaciimonas sp. GNP009 (assembly GCF_054343755.1). Classification (NCBI taxonomy): domain Bacteria; kingdom Pseudomonadati; phylum Pseudomonadota; class Betaproteobacteria; order Burkholderiales; family Oxalobacteraceae; genus Glaciimonas; species Glaciimonas sp. GNP009. Next base: position 4,900,587 of record NZ_JBTGUV010000004.1, on the reverse strand, counting down.
GTTAGGTGGTCAGGTTCGGGCTCAGATCGACAGCGCTACGTGGAATTGCGTGGGCCCGACGGCAATCACCATTCATCCCTCCGTGGTCCACGGTTTTGAATTTTCGCAAGAGGCGCACGGCTTTGTCCTAACGATTGACCAAAGCGTCCTGTTTGGCGCGCAGGCTGGGATGCAGGATGACATTTTTTCCGTGCTGTTTTTGGAACCGTTGGCAATTGACCTGGCCAGCGCGCCAGAAGTGCGACAACGCATTGAGTCGTTACTCGGATATTTAATGACGGAATTTTCAAGCCCGTTAGATGGTCATGCGTTGATGCTGGATTGGCTGGCACGGAGCGTTTTATTGCTGTTACTGCGCCAACACACCGATCATCGCAGCGCCAATCTGACCGGACGTGCCAGCTTCGAGACGTTTAGTCGCTTTCGGGCACTGGTCGAAGCGCATTATTATGAACAATGGAGCGTGGCCCAGTATGCAAATCAGCTGCATATTGCTGAAATTCGCCTGAACCGTTTATGCCTTAAGTTAGGCGGAAAATCAGCCTTCGACATGACGCAGCAGCGTCTGATGCTGGAAGCCCGACGCAAGTTAACCTACGTCCCCGCCAGTATATCCAGTATCGCTTATGAGCTTGGTTTTCAGGATCCCGCCTATTTTAGTCGTGCGTTTAAGCGAGAAACAGGAATGACGCCCAAACAATTCAGGCAAGAAAGCGCGCCGCCAGCGCAGTGATCTGATCAACTCCGACGGGTGCACTATGCTTGTCCTAAGTTTTGCTACTCATACTTAGTAGATGTGTCTTGGTGACCGCGCAACCAAACCAAAAGCTACCGGAATAGGCTCTACAATGCGTGTACGGTGTATCTAATATAAAAAATGTAAAAGTCTCTATTGCTTTTGGATAGTAAAAATCTGACAATCTGCGACCGGCCAGGCAAAGAAAAATCCGCGAATATTTTGTAGATATTTTCTGCATATACATTGCTGAATTTATTGACGCACATTTAATAAAATCGACGTAACACCATTTAGGAGGTCATTGTGATTCAAAAACCATTAATGAAGAGGTCATCATATGATGGCGTTGCCCGCACGTTGCATTGGCTAACGGTATTTTTGATCTCGGTACAATTTGTCATTGGATGGTTGATGGACGATGTAGGTCGAGATACTAAGGTTGAAGGCGGTATCTGGTGGCATCTCTTTGTTGGTGGCGCTCTGATATTAACTATTTTTATTCGGGTTGTATGGCGGGTAACACATTCACCACCACCAGATAGATCGTCGCTCTGGCTCCGCCGCGTAGCAAGCGCAACGCATTTTCTTTTGTACGCCGCGTTGATCGTCACACCGCTTTTGGGCTGGGCAAATGCATCATCCCGTGGTTGGGTTGTGCGGGTTTTCAATATTATTCCATTACCTGCACTAACCGCCAAAGGATCATCTTTCGGACATGATATGGGCGATGTCCATGGCGTGATGGCGTGGGTTCTTTTTGCGCTGATTATTCTTCACGTTTCGGCAGCATTGTTTCATCGCTTTGTATTGAAAGATGACGTGATGAGTAGAATGTTGAAGTGAAAATGAGTGACTATTAACGCCATACTTTCCAGGCCTTGACGATTGGGAGATTTTGCCAGGACGGAGCGCAAGATGTGCGGGTGTAAATAATTCTGTGTCTGCTTTGCTGCACATAAAAATTTCAGACGCTCTTCAAATTGAAGAGTAAACGTGGTCGTAATCAGTTATGGATCGACATAGTCCACTTTTTTGCTGTTACGTCACCGTACGTAAATAAAGGCAGATCCACACCCGTCAAGGTGCATATCTGCCTTTATTTTAATTTACTTCACTTTACTTTCAGATTTGCGCGTTCTTCAAAGCGGCATTGAAAGTCGCACTAGGCCGCATGATCGCCTTGACCTTCTCCAGATCAACCAGAAAGTAACCGCCGATATCGACCGGTTTACCTTGTACCGCCTTGAACTCTGCGGAGATCTTTTCTTCGTTATCGGCCAGAGTTTTAGCCAAAGGCGCAAAGTGCGCTTGCAACTGCGCATCTTCGGTCTGCTCAGCCAATGCTTGTGCCCAGTACATGGCCAAATAGAATTGACTGCCGCGGTTGTCCAGTTCACCGGTACGTGGTGATGGTGATTTGTTGTTGTCGAGAAGTTTGCCGGTGGCGTCATCGAGCGTTTTAGCCAGAATCTTTGCCTTGTTGTTGCCCGTTTTGATGCCGACATCTTCCAATGACACAGCCAACGCCAGGAACTCGCCTAATGAGTCCCAACGCAGATGGTTTTCTTCGACCAATTGCTTGACGTGCTTTGGAGCCGAGCCGCCCGCACCGGTTTCAAACATGCCGCCGCCGGCCATCAATGGCACGATCGATAGCATTTTGGCACTGGTCCCCAGTTCCATAATAGGAAACAAATCAGTCAGATAATCACGCAAAATATTACCGGTCACCGAGATGGTATCTTTGCCGCGGATCACGCGCTCCAAGGTGTAACGCATTGCCCGAACTTGCGACATGATCTGGATATCGAGACCCGACAGATTGTATTCTTTGAGGTAAGTTTTGACCTTTTTGATCAATTCTGCTTCGTGCGGACGGTATTCATCAAGCCAGAAAACCGCTGGCATGCCGGATAAACGAGCACGATTGACGGCCAGCTTTACCCAGTCGCGGATCGGCTCATCCTTGACCTGACACATACGCCAGATATCGCCCTCTTCCACGTTTTGCTCTAACAATACGTTACCGTCAAAGTCGACAATACGCGCCACGCCATCGCCGGGCACTTCAAAAGTTTTGTCATGCGACCCGTACTCTTCGGCCTTTTGCGCCATCAGGCCGACGTTTGGCACAGTTCCCATCGTAGTTGGATCGAAGGCACCGTTGGTTTTGCAGAAGTTAATCATTTCCTGATAGATACGGGCGAACGTACTTTCCGGAATCACTGCTTTGGTATCTTTAGGGCGGCCATCCGCGCCCCACATTTTGCCGCCGAGACGGATCATGGCAGGCATTGAGGCATCTACGATCACGTCGTTCGGTGCATGCAGATTGGAGATACCCTTGGCTGAATCGACCATCGCCAGTTCTGGACGGTGTTCATGACAAGCGTGCAAATCATGAATAACTTCATCGCGCTTGGATTCTGGCAAGGTCGCGATCTTGTCATAGACGCTGCTCAGACCATTGTTGGCATTGACGCCGAGTTCTTCAAATAACTTACCGTGCTTGGCAAAAGCGTCTTTGTAGAAGATCTTTACTGCATGGCCAAAAACAATCGGATGCGACACTTTCATCATCGTTGCCTTGACGTGCAACGAGAGCATCACGCCAGTTACGCGGGCGTCTTCCATTTGTTCTTCGTAAAACTTGCAAAGCGCCTTCTTGCTCATGAACATACTGTCGATAATCTCGCCGTTGAGTAGCGACACCTTATTCTTCAATACAATGACTTTGCCATCTTTCGTGACTAGTTCCATCTTGACGTCGCAAGCTTTGTCCAGCGTCAGACATTTTTCGCTAGCGTAGAAATCGCCACCATGCATGTGGGAAACATGCGTGCGCGATGCCGGACTCCATTTAGACATGGAATGCGGGTTCTTACGTGCATAGCGCTTGACCGCTGCAGGAGCACGACGGTCAGAGTTCCCTTCGCGCAATACTGGATTGACCGCGCTGCCCAAGGCCTTGGAATAACGCTTCAAAATTGCTTTCTCTACATCGGTCTTCGGGTCTTCAGGGAAATCCGGAATGGCAAATCCACGTGTCTGCAATTCACGAATAGCAGCAATAAGCTGGGGAACCGAAGCACTGATATTTGGTAGCTTGATGATATTAGTATCGGGTTCTTGGGTCAGGCGGCCTAATTCAGCCAGATTGTCGGGTACTTGTTGGCCTTCAGCCAGGCAGTCAGAGAACTCAGCAAGAATCCGCGCTGAAACCGACACATCGCTCTTGACGATGGTGATATCGGCTGGTGCAGTAAACGTTCTGATGATTGGCAGGAAGGAACAAGTTGCCAGGCGCGGCGCTTCGTCAGTTAGCGTGTAGATGATGGTCGATTTACCTGCAGTCACGGTGATCCTCTTGTCGTTGTATGTTTGTTGATGTATTGGTGTGCTGCCTTTTCGGATTGGTGCTTCCTGTTACCGATCCTTAGGGCGCTAAACTAATGTGGAGTTTAATTTATTGGAAGCAGCGTTTCATATGGTGAAATCCCATATCATCGCAATAGACGAAGTTTACTCGCACTTCGGTTTTAGCGCTTAACAAAAAAGCCCCAAATAGCTACTTTGCAGTATTTTTTTACACTTAAGGCAAAAAAATACCTTAAGGGGGACTTAATTATTTGCCGTTAAACTGTCGGAAACATTGATTTTTAGGTCTACTTGTTACGTTGATGAGTACCGCTTAATATAGAAAAGGATCTATCCCATGCGTCTGTTATTGGTCGAAGATGATCTAATGGTCGGCGAGGCCGTGCGCAAGGGGTTACGGCTGGACGGTTTTGCTGTGGACTGGGTGGAGGACGGCAAAGCAGCCGAAGTCGCGGTCGCCCAAGAAGACTATGAATTATTACTCCTTGATCTTGGCTTGCCGAAAAAAAATGGTCTGGACGTACTGAAATCGTTACGCGCGCGCGGGAGCCAGATTCCCGTGCTCATCCTCACTGCCCGCGATGCGATAGCTGATCGGGTTGCTGGCCTGGATGCTGGTGCAGACGATTATTTAATTAAGCCATTCGACCTTGAAGAACTGGCGGCACGCATACGCGCCTTGTTACGAAGACAATCGGGACGTGCCGACCCGGTGATTGAGGTTGGGCAATTAACGTTAAATCCGGCCACCCATGAAGTACGACTAGAAGGTTGCGAAATCAATTTGTCCGCGCGTGAATTTGCACTGTTACGGGCGTTTTTGGATCGACCCGGCGCAGTGCTGTCACGCGCGCAACTAGAGGAAAAGCTGTATGGCTGGGATGACAGCATCGAAAGCAACGCGGTAGAAGTGTATATCCACGCCTTGCGTAAAAAGTTAGGCAGTGATTTTATCAAGAACGTGCGTGGCGTCGGCTATATGGTGGCCAAAACGGTGGCAAAAGTGGTACCCGATGCGGTGCCCGATGGGGTGCCCAAATGAGGTCCATTCGCAGTAATCTGCTTTTATGGTTAGCGGTCGGATTGACGGCAGCTATTTTGCTGGCCGGAGTTGGGTTGTATTTCCAGGCGCGTAGCGAAGCCAATGAGTTATTCGACTATCAAATGAAGCAGATCGTGGCGTCGTTGCCGCGCCAGGCTTTTTCGCCGATTGACTCCGACCATGACACCGTGCCGGATCTGAGCGACGATATCATGATTCAGATTTGGGACAACACGGGCGTTGTCATCTATCACTCGCATACGCGCTCCAGATTGCCGTTACAAGCAGAACTTGGCTTTGCCGATATTCTGCAAAATAATGCTATCTGGCGTGTTTATAGCGCCCAAATTGGCAATACCGTCGTGCAAGTGGCGCAGCCGCAGAGGGCGCGACAGATAATCGCAGCGCAAATGGCAATCAAGACCGTGTCTCCTTTGCTGCTACTTATTCCATTGATGGGACTATTGATCTGGGTGGTGATTGGGCGTGGTCTGGCACCGATTAAGCGCGCCGCAGCTGAAGTCCAGACACGAGATTTTCATTCGCTGGCGGCGATTGAGGATGGTGGCTTGCCACAAGAGATTCAACCATTGACGCAGGCGCTCAATGATTTGCTGGCACGATTGGGCGGAGCAATCAACGCGCAACGTGCGTTTGTGGCTGACGCGGCGCATGAATTGCGTACGCCACTTACCGCATTACGATTACAGGTGCAACTTGCCGAGCGTGCGACCACCGATGATGATCGGCAAGCGTCTTTTTCTGACCTCAAACGCGGTTTGGAACGGGCTACGCATTTATTGAATCAGTTGCTGACCCTGGCACGTCAGGAACCGGGCGCTTTTCAGCAAGCGGTGATCGAAAGTGATCTGACGGCATTGATGCAGTCGGTGGTGGGTGACTTCTCTACCTCGGCAGTTGCCCGCAATATTGATCTGGGAATTACCACTGCGACACAGGCGAATATTGTCGGCAACGTCGATGCCTTGCGCGTACTTTTCAACAATCTGATCGATAACGCGTTATGTCACACGCCGGAACATGGCGTTATCGACGTATCTATCACCACTGGCGTTGGTGAGGTAATCGTAACGGTGCGTGACAGCGGGCCGGGAATACCTGAAGCGGATCTTCCTCGTGTATTCGATCGTTTCTATCGGGCGTCCAGCGCTCAGAGACAATTTCACGGCAGCGGCTTGGGCTTGGCAATCGTCAAGCAAATTGCTGATGCGCATCACGCGACAGTTAGCCTTCGCAATGACAAAAATGGCTTGTCTGCGAGCGTACGGTTTGCTGTATGAGGTAATAAATTTTGAAGGAGCCTTTGCAAAAATCTTTGAAAGACAAACGTTGAAATAACCAAAGTTGTCGTTACAAGTATTTAAATAAAATACATATTTTTCTTTTTAACACTGCTTTTTAAGTCTGGCTTAATTCTTCGAATTTATGCTGTATCCCAAGGGTGGTCGTTTCCGCTTAAGTCATCAAATATTAGACGTGGCACTGTGCAATTTAGTGCTCAGTGTAAATGGTGATGAAGGAAGCCGAAACGACATGGCCCATCCACTTCAAGGGAGTACCACATGAATCGTCAGACATTTGCTCGTAGTGCTATTGCCAGCGCTGTGTTGGTTGTCGTTGCGGGTTTTTACATCCACTCCAACGGGATTGGTACCGGCATTACCAATGCTAATGCGGCAAACGTTATCACTGCGCCGCTGCCCTCCACTGCGGCTTCGCCGCCGAGCTCTGGTGGTCCGATAGCGGTGGCAACCGATTTTTCAACGATTGTTGAGCGCTCTGGTCCTGCGGTGGTGAATATTAGTGTTACCGGCAGCGCCAAGGCCAGCGATGTTTCAGCTACTGAGGGCAGTTCAGGACAACTTGACCCCAATGATCCGCTCTCACAGTTTTTCAAGCGCTTTGGCCCTCAATTACAGGTACCACATGCGCCGCAAATCATGCGGGGACTGGGTTCTGGCTTCATCATTAGTTCCGACGGTTTAATTTTGACCAACGCGCATGTGGTTGATGGCGCGCAAGAGGTGACGGTTAAATTAACGGATCGCAGGGAGTTCAAGGCCAAGGTATTGGGCTCCGACAAGCAGAGCGATATTGCAGTGATCCGCATTGCGGCAAAAGACCTGCCGACCGTACAGATTGGTAATCCGGCACTAACCAGAGTAGGCGAACCGGTATTAGCCATCGGATCCCCTTACGGCTTTGAAAATACCGCTACCGCGGGTATTGTCAGTGCAAAATCACGATCCTTACCGGATGACAATTACGTTCCATTTATTCAAACAGACGTTGCGGTTAATCCCGGTAACTCGGGCGGCCCATTGTTTAATATAAAGGGCCAGGTTATCGGTATTAACTCACAGATTTATAGTCAGACGGGTGGCTATCAAGGGCTTTCGTTTGCCATTCCGATCAATGTCGCGATGAATGTTGAGCAGCAACTTGTACAACACGGAAAGGTAACCCGTGGTCATCTCGGCGTCAGCGTTCAAGAGGTTAATCAGGCATTAGCAAGCTCGTTTGGATTACCTAAAGCCGAAGGCGCATTAGTCGGATCGGTCGACAAAGGTAGTCCGGCTGAAAAAGGTGGTTTGGAAACTGGCGACGTAATTTTGCGTTTTAACGGACAGCAAATTGACCGCTCTGCAGATTTGCCAGAGTTTGTCGCTGATTCAAAGCCGGGAAGTACCGCAAATATTGACGTCGTTCGCCATGGTAAGGCTAAATCGCTGTCCATCAAAGTAGGCGAAATGGATGCGGGCAAGCTCGCGTCTAATGATAACGCTGGCGGCGCGCAAGGTCGACTTGGTTTGGCTGTGCGGCCACTTAATCAGGACGAACGACAACAAGCCGGTGTTACAGGTGGACTCATCGTTGGGGAAGTAACCGGCCCTTCGGCTTTAGCGGGTATTCAGGCTGGCGATGTGATCCTGTCTATTAACGGCACGCCGGTTAATAGTGTAGAGCAACTACGGCAGCTGTCGAACAAGGCGGGTAAGAATATTGCCTTGTTAGTGCAGCGTGATGGACAGAAAATCTTTGTCCCACTGGCGTTAGGTTAAGCTGAGTCTGTCTATTTATGCTTTAAATAAGGGAGTAAATGAGACATTACATTACTGACCGCTTGATTTTTTTCAAGCGGTCAGTTCGTATTTTTGCGCTTCACCGAACCTTAATACAAAATACTGTCTAGCAAAATGCATGCCTAAATCAGAACAGATAGTACCGGCTGCACGATCAATTAATTAGTGGTTATGAAGGAATTTCGGTGTCAAAAATGCGCTCAAACGACTCAAATAACCTGTCGCAACACATCTTGCCATCATCGGCCACAATGATTGGTGTGTGCATCACCGCCCTTTCCATTATCAAACTTGCCCGATTTAATGGCCTGGCTTTTTGGCTAGGCCATTTGCTTGCAGTGAACAGCCTCGTATTTTTGACCAGCGGCGTGCTTTCTTATGCTGCCATGCGTTCGGCCGGAAGTACCCGACTCGAAAACTATGCTGACGGTGCGTTCATCATGGGATTGACTTTGTTAAGTCTATCCACCGTATTCATGGCGGTCGTGATTGCATGACGACTCGCCGATACAGGCCGAGCCGAGCCAAACTTCAATTGACGCCATCTTTGCCGGAAATACTCCGTGGCAAAGCAAACATTACCAATAGCGCGGCAATAATGGTGACAGTCGCAATGGCGTATAACCCTCCCGCTGTACTGCCCGTGACGTCTTTTACCTTACCCACCATGTAAGGACTAATAATGCCGCCCAGATTGCCGATTGAGTTAATCAAAGCGATCCCGCCAGCGGCCGCGGTGCCGGTCAAAAATTTCGGTGGCAAGGTCCAAAAAACCGGTAGACAGCCAATCACCCCAACCGCCGCTAAAGTGAGTGCCGCCAATGCAATCGCCGTGTTATCTCCAAACAATCCGCTTAATACATAACCTATCCCACCGGCGAATATGCAAAGACCAAGATGCCAGCGCCGCTCACCATGGCGGTCAGAACTACGTGCAATCAGCACCATCACGACACCAGCCGCAGCGTACGGTATTGTGCTTAGCAAACCGATTGTCATCGGACTGGCGATGCCGGTGTTCTTGATTAATTGCGGTAGCCAAAAAGTGAGGCCATATAATCCCATCAGCATGAAGAGGTAAACAATAGACAAAAAAATGGTCGCTGGCTGGCGGATCGCATCAAGAAAACTGTGCGCCACGATGTCAGTGTTTTCATTATCAATGTTGTCTTGTAATACCTTCTTTTCCGCATTGGATAACCACTTTGCGTTGCCGATGTTATCGTCCAACCAGAGCAACACCAGAAAACCGAGACCGATGGTTGGCAATCCTTCGAGCAGAAACAGCCATTGCCAGCCCGCCAAGCCATAGACACCCGCGAAGCGAGTCATGATAAAACCCGCGACTGGCCCACCAATGACGCCTGCGGCGGCGATAGATGTCATGAAAATGGCGTTGATACGGGCCCGTCTTTTAGCTGGAAACCAATACGTGAAATACAGAATAATTCCAGGAAGAAAACCAGCTTCAGTCGCGCCAATAATAAAGCGCAATACATAGAACCAGGTCTCGTTATGTACCAGCATCAGTAAGGACGAAGCGATACCCCAAGAAATCATAATGCGTGCAATCCAGAGCTTGGCGCCGACGCGATGCATGAGGATATTGCTGGGGATTTCAAAAATAAAATAACCTACAAAAAAAATACTTGCACCAAAACCGTAAGCGGCGTCGCTTAATCCGAGATCGCTTTGCATTTGCAACTTGGCAAAGCTGATGTTGACGCGATCAAAATAGGCGAAGATAAAACACACTATCAAAAATGGAATAATGCGCCAGGTTATCTTGCGATAGGCTGCCTCTTCAAATGCTGTGGTACTGGACGTGACAAAACTACTGGCTACGGACATGCTTTGCTCCTGTTAGGATACGTGATCCATTGATGGACCAGTTCGCATTCGTCTATGCTCGCGCTGAACTGGAATCTGCCGTGCAACCCGCTTGCGCTTCTGTTGAAAGCGATGCAGTGTTGACTGGCCTTTTATTTTTATAAGTGTTGCGGCTATTTTTGATTAAATAGACGCAACGAGGCCGGAGCAGGAGTCAATCGACCGCGCTCCAACGTAAATGTACGAAGGATTAAATTGCCTGTTTGGACAAACCTGTGCGCTACAAATCAGGCCATGCTTTACGTTGCCGCACACCCCTCTTTGAAGTTGGCAATCTTCTTAGTCAAGCAAGGCTTCGTTCCATGTATGCACAGTTTGCTGTTGCTCGCCCAGTTTCTCGATTCCGAGTTTGACGACGTCACCATTTTTTAAGAAAACCTGCGGTTTCTGTCCCATGCCAACGCCTGGTGGCGTGCCCGTTGAGATAATGTCGCCAGGATAAAGTGTTGTGAACTGGCTGATGTAATGCACTAGGAATGCGACATTAAAAACCATCGTTTTGGTATTACCGTTCTGGTAGCGTGTGCCATTGACGTCCAACCACATGGAAAGGTTTTGTGGATCGCCAACTTCGTCGGCGGTAACCAGCCAAGGACCCACCGGCCCAAACGTGTCGCAGCCTTTGCCCTTATCCCAGGTGCCGCTGCGCTCAATCTGGTATTCACGCTCGGATACGTCATTTATCACCGCGTATCCAGCGACATGGCTGAGTGCATTTTCCACCGTGACATAGCGCGCTTTGCTGCCGATAATCACGCCCAACTCCACTTCCCAGTCGGTCTTGACCGAATTTTTCGGCATGACGATCGGATCGTTAGGGCCGCCAAAGCAGCTCGACCATTTATTGAACAATACTGGTTCAGGTGGTACCGGCAAGCCAGATTCGGCCGCATGGTCACTGTAATTCAGTCCTACACAGATGAATTTACCCAGGCCTGTAAATGGCGCACCAAAGCGCTGCGGTGCAGGCACTTCCGGCAGCGTTGACAAATCGATTGCCTGCAATTTTTTCAGGCCAGCCGGGGATAATACTTCTGGACTGATATCGCTAATGATCGATGACAGATCGCGAATTTTCCCGTTAGTGTCCATCGCTGCTGGTTTTTCCTGACCTTTGGGGCCGTGACGTAATAATTTCAAAATATGCTCCTGTTTCTAATGCGTTTATGGATGCTCAATCGATTTGACCGGCCACTATTACGGTTACCTGAATGACGATTAGTTTGACCAGCCACCGTCAATAATTTGGCTGGTCCCGGTCGTGAAGGAAGATTCGTCCGAGGCCAGATACAAGGCCAGCGCGGCGATTTCTTCGGCTTTGCCCAGACGTCCGATTGGCTGGCGTGCGACAAAGCCTTGACGCACTTGCTCATCACTTTGACCGCTGGTGTGAGACTGTTCAGCGATACGTCCGCGCAACGACGGCGATTCTACGGTGCCGGGACAGATGGCGTTACAACGAATGCCCTTTGAAACGAAATCAGCAGCAACGGATTTCGTCAATCCGATCACCGCGGCTTTGGTTGCGCCGTAAGCAAACCTGACCGGCACACCCTTGATGCTGGAAGCGGCAGATGACATATTGATAATCGAGCCACCACCGTTAGCCAGCATGCCGGGCAGGAAGGCGCGAATAGTCCGATACATGGACCCGACGTTGAGATTGTAGGAGAAATTCCACACATCTTCATCGCATTCCAAAATAGTGCCGTGGTGAACAAATCCGGCGCAATTAAACAGGACGTCGATGGTGCCAAATTCTGCTGCTATGGCTTTGACTTCTTCGTTATTGGTCACGTCAAGTTTACGCACGACACAATTTGGCAGCGTTGACAGTTCGGCTAATAGTGTTTCATTGATGTCAGTGGCGATCACGTGCGCGCCTTCGCGCAGGAATGCCTCAACGGTAGCGCGGCCTATACCTTGTGCAGCGGCGGTAATCAATGCGGTTTTACCCGCTAAACGATTGGTCATGAAGGACTCCTTAAAAATGAGATAAATACAAAGACGTATTTTTGACGTAAATGCTGAGGCAAGTCGCCCGGGCGATGGTCGTTATAAAGTTACCAACAGCCCGTGCTAACGATTTGAGGCGGCGATAAAGGAGTGTTTAGGTGAGTGGCAGATGTGATGCCGCGGCATCGGCGCTGTGGGTGGCATTTTGGTAGCCCTCACGTACGCGCAATAAATGATTGCGCATAGACAGTGCGGCGCGCTCTGGATCGCGCGCTTGCAGCGCTGCCAGAATATCGCGGTGATCTTGAAGACTGCGCTCCAAAACGGCTGGAATACGGGATGTAATAGAGCGACTTTTTTTGCCCAATACATACAAACTTCCGGCAATACTTTGCAGGAAAGGATTATTGCAGGCTTCAATAATGACCTCATGGAATGCGACGTCGGCGGCCGCAAAAGTGGCCGCATCACTCAACAAGGCGACTTCATCCTCTACCGTAGCTGCCAGGAAAGCCAATTGCTCTTCACTAATATGCGTTGCTGCCAAAGCGGCTACGCCGCTTTCAATAATGATGCGCGAATCGAATAGTGCATCGAGACTGCCAGCGTTAAGGTCGATAATCATTTCTAACGGTTCAAGCAATTCACGCGGATGCAGAGAACCAACGAAGGTCCCTTCGCCCTGCCTAATGCGCAATAAGCCTAATAATGACAAACCGCGGATTGCCTCTCGCACAGCTGGACGACCAACTCCCAACATAGTCGCTAACTCACGCTCTGGTGGCAATTGCTGCGTTGGCTTGAGCTGACCGGTACGTATCATCTGCAAAAGTCGCTGCGCTACCTGCTCGGAAACGGAGGTCTGAATAATAGGATCGAATGACATATTTATAAATAAGGTTCCGCTTACCAATTCAATGGTAAGACCAATAAACGAAGACTATGCCTGAAATTTCAGCCTGTCAACTCCGATGCGTATTTTTGAGAGAAATTCGAAAGGAGACGAAAGTACTAAAAAATGGACGCTCAGACAAAAAAATGATGGAAAAGGCCGTGATTGGTCCTTACGTAGCGTCAATGCTCAAATGTGAACCATTGCAAAATAGCAAATTTTTTTCAACCCAAAATTAATCTTTTGTATAAAATTAGTAATAGATTTGGTAATGCCTGCGATTTGGACTATTTGCAATATCGTCGTCGATCTTACTGTGGGTTTCGTTATGGCCTGTCCGACTTCTACATAGACAAAAAATAGCCATAATCAAACGTCAAACGAGGTTCTGCCGGTTAATGGATTGAATTACTGAAAATAATTCACTGAAAGAATTCATCCTCAGTTGATATTGGAAAAGGTTGATTGATTAAATTTAGAAAAAAATGCAGCCCTGTCTAGTTGAAAGCAAAGAGAAAACAATCCAACAAAAGAACAGTATACGAGCGCCTCAGCATTTCCAGAAGAAAGAGCGCATGACACTAGTTTCGTCCCATCTAACCTTATCAATGCGTGCGTTGCTACGTGCAACTACATTGAAAGTTTCTTTGCTCGCGCAGCATGCCATGCCCGATTCTATCGAACTTCTAGGTGCGGAATGTTTGAAATTGGTCGCCGAATTTGATCGCGCCTTAGAGCATCGCGGGGTTGCGGACGACATCAGGCACGAGGCTGTTTATGCACAATGCGCGTTGATTGATGAAACGGTGACGTGTCATCTATCCGAAAATACAAAATTAAAATGGTTTGACTCGCCTTTGCATTTCGCACTATTTCAGTATCGTGATGCAGGTGAGCGCATCGTCGAATCCCTGAAGGCACGCATGAGTGAAACGCCTCCCGATCTCGATATGCTCGAATGCTATAGCATTATCCTCAACTTGGGGTTCAAAGGACGCTACATGAATATCAACGATAAAGAACGCATCGCCTTGATAACGGCGCTAAATAAGCAAATTGACACACTTCGTTCCACGCAGAACCATCCGCTGATCCTCGATCCATCAGGCCGAAGGCGCTTCGAATGCTTCTATCAGGTTTCTCCATGGGTATTGGCTGGGCTCACCATTGTGGCGACGTTGCTACTCTACCTTCTGATGGGGGCGACGCTAGACCATCTATTGACTCATTGGTTAGAACAAAAATAGTCCGATATGTCTGGGACTCAACATTCGGCATGAGACCTGACTACCGAGCAGTGTTCGCTCAGTCAGCAAACTTGCAATAGAACAGCTAACGAACAATCAGCAAACAATAATCCACACTTCTCGGCTCTACTTGCGCAGCGCATTTTGAATTGGGCTCTTTTGGAAGATCCTGATCACTCCTCTTACAAATATCTATACCCATGCTGTTGTGCTACATGTTGCAACAGCGACAGATAACACCATTTTGATTCAACTATTTTTAGTTTGAGCGCAATGTGATCACGAATGCGACTTATGCTCTTAGACTTATGGCATTAATATAAGCAGTCTCATACATAGCTTTAAATACATAGCAATAAATTGCGACAGACTCCTAAGTTGTAGGGATATCGCTGTTTATTTTGGTAAATAAGAATATTTGTCAGGCTATGGGTCCAGCCGTAAACTGACTTTGTCATCGTGGCACCGTGGCACTATCACACACGGATCGCAACCTGCATTTTCATCGGTATTTTTCGATGTATCGTTTCAGGTATTTTAAAAATACGTCTCGTTCAAACCAGGAGTCAGGATGAAAATGCAATCATTTCCCCATCATTTCAAAGCGTTGGTAATCGGCGCGTCAGGCGCACTTGGTTCTGCTTTTGTAGATGTATTGAAAGCCAATCCAGACTGCGCACTTGTCGAAGCGCTCCATCGCCATTCGCAACCGGCAATCGACTTTGACCGGGAGGAAAGTATCGCCGACGCTGCTCAGGCACTCCTTTCTAAAGGCCCGTTTAATGTCATCATCAATGCTGCTGGCATCCTCCACACGCCCGAATTTATGCCTGAAAAAAAATTGGCCGACTTGCAATATCAGCAAATGATGGAAACATTTCGAGCAAATACTTTTGGTCCGGCAATGATTATTCGCCATTTTTCAAAGCTATTGGATAGCGAAAGAGGTGTGATGGCAATTCTTTCTGCAAAGGTAGGTAGCATTGAAGATAATCGTTTGGGCGGATGGTACAGTTATCGCGCCTCAAAAGCGGCCTTGAATATGTTCGTTAAAACGGCCGCGATTGAGATCAATCGAACGAAACCACGCGCAGTGTTGATCGCGTTGCATCCTGGCACCGTCAACTCCAAATTATCCGAACCATTTCGTGGAGCCCAGATTGGCCGCACGCCTGACGCTGCCGCCAATGATATGCTCGGCGTATTAGACACGTTAACTGCAGCCGATACAGGGCAGTTTTACTCCTACAATGGGGATAGACTGCCTTGGTAGCCAGCCTGATCCGAATTATTTAATGCGTTGCTTTTCGAGTTTGCGCGCTAGTGTACGTCGATGCATTCCCAGGCGACGTGCTGTCTCAGAGATATTAAAATCAGTTTCCACCAGAACTTCGTGAATACGCTCCCATTCGAGCGTCTTGATTGAGGTCGCCCGATTAGGAAGTGCGACTTCGGTGACGCCCGCAATATGACCAAAGGCTGCTTCGATATCGTCGGTATTTGATGGTTTGGCTAAGTATTGGCAAGCCCCAAGTTTAATCGCCTCAACCGCTGTAGCAAGGCTGGCAAATCCGGTCAGAACCACAATCAACATTGAAGGATCATGCTTGTGCAACATTTGCACGCACACTAACCCCGACGTACTACTGTTCAGTTTAAGGTCCACCACTGCGTAGCCCGGGGAATGCTGATGCAACAATGCGGTAGCCTCGGTCAGGTTTGCAGCCAACAACACCGTATACCCACGTCGCTCGAACGAGCGTCCGAGTGTTCTGGCAAATGCGGCGTCGTCTTCAATGATGAGTAACAGGCGGTCAACTGGCATGGTCTTCGTGCTCTTCAAGACTGATCGCGGCAAGCGGTAGCGTAAGCTTTACCGCCGCCCCACCCGCATCGCGATTCCACGCTTCAACGGTGCCACCCAATTTGCGTGCGACATTAACAACAAAGAATAATCCCAGACCGCCACCCGGTCGTCCTTTGCTCGACTGATACGGTTTACCAATTTGCGTCAGCATGGCGGGTACAAATCCAGTACCACGATCTGTCACCAGCAAGGTCAATGCATCGCCTTCACGCGTGGCTTCGAGGTATAACCACCGCGGGGAGGCTTCGAGCGCATTATCTAGTACGTTGCAAATCATTTGTTTTAGCGCCGAATCGAACACCACAGGCATATCGTGCTCGATGCGGTTTTCATATACAAAGGTAATGATGGCTCGGGTGGCACGGAAATCCTCAACCAGGTCACTCAAAAAAGTGTTGATCGTGGTCTTCACCGAAGATTCTCCGCGAGCCTCTCCCGCAGAGAGCAAAATCCCGCTAACGATGGATTTGCAGCGCGTGAGTTGCGTCTGCATTTCACTGATCTCTTCCAGTAATTCACTATTCCGACTAAATTCGGGCATGCGCTTCCAATCGCCCAGAATAACGGACAGTGTGGCTAATGGCGTGCCGAGTTCATGCGCTGCCCCCGAAGCCAGCAAACCCATTCGCACGATATGATCCTCTTCGGCAGCACGCTGGCGCAAGTCGGCCAGTTGCGCATATCCGGTGCGAAGATTGCGACTGATCCGGGTAATGAATATCACAAGGAGAGCTGCAATCAGCGCGAAACAAATAAGCATACCTTCGACGTAGAGATCGGATAAACCGTTCCCTTGAACAAGCGGTAACGTCAGCGGATTAGAAAATAGGGATAGACCTGCTAAACAGGCAATGGTGATAGCGACGATTGTCCAGGTTGACCAGGCTTCGAGCAATACTGCACTTAAAATAACCTGTAATAAAAAGAGAAAAGCGAAAGGATTTGTTGTCCCGCCGCTGAGATGCAATTGAATTGTCAATGTGACGACATCGACCAATAGCGCCAAAAACAGTTCTCTATTCTTGACTACACGCTGTTCGTGCCAGCGCAGGTGACTAGCAATGTTGAAGGCAATGAGGCATGCCAATACCTCTAACATCTGAGGCAGGGGAAGGCTAATATCGAAACCGATAATCACAATAGCAATGGTTGTGATCTGCCCGATCACGGCAATCCATCGCAGTTGGATCAATTGCAGCATGTTGTTGTGGCCAGCGGCATTTTCAAAGCCGGTCGCTTCCACTGAATGCTCTTTCAAATCAGTCGGAGCGAGGGCTTCTTTATTTCTTACCATCTTCACTTTCGCGATTAACACCATCACTACGACGGGCATCCATTGAGTTTCCTAAGCGCAACAAACGGAGATCCTCGCGCGCGACCCACAAACCTGCACCTGCCAGCATCAAGGCAAGAGCATACCAAGTCAACGCGTACACTAAATGATTGTTGTGAAAAGCGATGACCGTCAGACCAGCAACCGGTCGCTTGGACGCGGAGCCGTCGACCTTTTCATTCGTAGATATTTTTGTTGCTTCTGCATCTATAAAATAGGGAGCGATAGAAGTCAGACCACGCGCCGCTGCAATCGCTTTCACATCGCGTGAATACCAGCGATTACTTGAGGGATCATTGTGTCGAAGAAAGCCACCACCGGGTTCACTCATGCGCAATAGCCCGGTCACGATTGAAATACCGGCGTTCGATACCGCTGTGCGTTCGTGAGGATCTTGCGCATTCGAAGGGATGAAACCGCGGTTGATTAGCACGATGCTGCCGTCTGCGCCACGTAGTGGTGTCAACAGCCAGAAGCCGCCGCCTAGATCCGTCGAAGCCTGGACGCGCACTGTCAGTGGGTATAGGAACGTGCCAGTCACACGCACATGGCGATATTCGTCGGCATCAGCATTGACGCGCTGCCATTGGTCTTGAGCGGGAGCGGCGACTGCGGGAGCATGCACCCTTTGATCAACGCGCTCGATAAGGTCAAGCTTCCATTGCAGGCGTTTGAGTTGCCATGTGCCGAGAGCCATAAAGGCAAACACAAGAAGACATCCGCAAATCGCTATGAAAATGCGGAACGCCGCGGGCCGGGAACGAGAAGAGGTATCCTGCGCAACTGCTGTTGCAGTTTGTCCCGGCACTTTGCCGGGCGTTACCGTGCCACGCGGCGCGGGGTTCATGGCATAGTGTGCATGTTGTGCATTTTTGTCATGTCACGCGACGGCGGAGCTGATTGCAGAATCGACTCAGGAACGGTCTCCTGTGCAGACTCTGTCATCACGCCCGGCATCATGTTGTGATTCAAGTGATACATCACCCATACAGAACCGCTTAGCATAATAAAGACCAACATCACGGTAAAGATTAACGCCAACATCGACCAACCATGCTCGGACTTGGTGTTCATATGCAAAAAATACACCATATGTACGACAATTTGTACAGCAGCGAAGCCAAGCAGGATGAGGCCGGTGGTACTAGACTTCTCAAACACTTTTCCCATCACTAACCAAAATGGAATCGCCGTCAAAATCACCGCCAGCACAAAACCGGTGACATATGTTTTTAGGCTGCCATGATCGACATGCGCATGGTCATCATGACCGTGTTGAGGGCCGTGCGCAGGATGTTCTTGATGCGCGCTCATGGAAGCACTCCCATCAGATAGACAAAGGTGAAGACGCCAATCCAGACAACGTCAAGGAAATGCCAAAACATCGACAGACACATAAGCCGACGACTATTCTCCGGCGTCAGTCCGTGGCGACGAACTTGAAACATCAATGTCACCAGCCATATGATGCCGAAGCTCACATGCAGACCGTGCGTTGCCACTAATGCGAAGAACGATGTCAGAAACCCGCTGCGTTGTGGTCCGGCACCTTCATGAATTAAATGGATAAATTCATAGAGTTCAAAGCCTATGAAGCAAGCACCAAGCAAGCCAGTAATCGCCAGCCAGATCATGGTGGCGCGCACCCGTTTGCGCTGCATTTCCAGCATCGCAAAACCATAGGTAATCGACGACAGCAACAATAATGACGTATTGATCGCCACTAACGGCAGGTCAAACAACTCCGCACCCGTGGGACCACCGGCATAGTTACGACCCAGTACAGCATAGGTCGCAAACAAAGCGGCGAACACCAGGCAGTCGCTCATCAGGTAAAGCCAAAATCCGAGCAAGGTGCCATTCTCTGGATGATGCTCGGTCACGTAAAAGTGCGAGCTCGGTAATGCGCCTATGGCGCTAGCGGAGGATGTAGTGAGTTCAGACATGGCTACCCAGCAGGCGTGTGCGCTCATCTTCCACCCGGACGACTTCGTCCGCAGGAATGAAATAGTCGCGATTGTAATTAAAAGTATGGGCGATGATTGCTGCCAACATCGCTACGAAGCCGACACCAGCCAACAACCACATGTGCCAGATAACAGCGAAACCCACAACTGCACTGAGAGCGGCAATGATAAATCCAGCGCTCGTATTTTTCGGCATATGGATGGCAACGAACCCTTCTTTTGGTCGCTCAAAATTATGACTCTTCATGTCAGTCCACGCGTCGTTATCGTGAATACGTGGTGTGAACGCAAAGTTATAGTCTGGCGGTGGTGAAGATGTTGACCATTCCAGCGTACGACCGCCCCAAGGATCGCCAGTAGTATCGCGTAGCGATTCCCGACGACGATAACTCACAATCAATTGCACAATGAACGAACCAATACCAAGCGCTATCAATACTGCGCCGAAGGCGGCAATCTGAAACCAGATTTGCAGTGATGGATCTTCAAAACGGCTAAGACGCCGTGTCACGCCCATCAGTCCCAATACGTAAAGCGGCATGAAAGCAAAGTAGAAACCGATTGTCCAGAACCAGAAGCAGCACTTGCCCCAGAAGTCGTCAAGTTTGTAACCAAAAGCCTTCGGAAACCAGTAATTAATACCAGCAAACATCCCGAACAGTACGCCACCGATAATCACATTATGGAAATGGGCGATCAGGAACAGACTGTTATGCAAAACAAAGTCGGCAGGCGGAACCGCCAGCAAGACGCCAGTCATACCACCAATAACGAAGGTAATCATGAAACCCATCGTCCACAGCATCGGCACTTCAAAGCGAATCCGCCCGCGATACATGGTAAATAACCAGTTAAAAATCTTCGCGCCGGTCGGGATCGAAATAATCATCGTCGTGATGCCAAAGAACGAGTTAACACTGGCTCCGGAACCCATGGTAAAGAAATGATGCAACCAAACCAGATAAGACAGGATCGTGATCACCACGGTCGCGTACACCATTGAAGTATATCCAAACAGACGCTTGCTACTGAATGTAGCAACGACTTCGGAGAAAACACCAAAGGCTGGCAAAATCAAAATGTAGACTTCAGGATGACCCCAAATCCAGATCAGGTTGACATACATCATGGCGTTGCCGCCCATGTCATTGGTGAAGAAATTAGTGCCAACTGTACGGTCAAGCGCCAGCATGCCGAGTACGGCCGTCAGTACAGGAAAAGCGGCTACGATCAATACGTTAGTGCACAAAGCCGTCCACGTAAAAATCGGCATTCTCATCATGTTCATGCCCGGCGCACGCATCTTCACAATGGTTGCGAGTAGATTGATACCGGACAGCAAGGTCCCGACCCCGGCAATCTGCAAGGACCAGATATAGTAGTCGACCCCCACATCCGGACTAGCCAGTATCCCGGACAGCGGCGGGTAGGCTAACCAACCAGTGCGTGCAAACTCACCGATGAATAGAGATGCCATGCATAAGCCACCACCAAAGGCCGTCATCCAGAAACTAAAATTGTTCAGGAATGGAAAGGCGACATCACGTGCGCCGATCTGGAGCGGCACAACATAATTCATTAATCCTGTCACCAAAGGCATGGCAACGAAGAAAATCATAATCACGCCATGTGCCGTAAATATTTGATCGTAATGATGCGGGGGTAAAAATCCATCTCCACCGCCGAAGGCAAATGCCTGCTGGGCACGCATCATCAAAGCATCGGTAAAGCCACGGAGCAGCATAATTAAACCAAGTACGATGTACATGATACCGATCCGCTTATGATCGATACTTGTAAACCAGTCGCGCCACAAAGTGCCCCAAAGGCGGAAATATGTTATTGCAGAAAAAACCGCTAGTCCGCCAATACCCACCATGATAAAGGTAGCTAGCAGAATAGGTTCGTGATACGGAATCGCATCCCATGTGAGGCGGCCGAAGATCAGCTTCGTCAGATTAATGTGGTCTAGCATCGTTACTTTCCGAGGAAAAAGAGGGGCGCAGCGCACACTGCCACGCCATTGCCTGTAAAGCGACGCGCTACACAGCCCGCCGGACAGCCTTCTTGTAGGTTTTTATTCATGGGATTGGTCCATCTTTCCGTGCATACCATTCGCCATCATCTTGTCCATGCACATCTGGTTAGGCTCAACACATCGATTAACGATGGCATGGTACAGATCGTTGTCCACTGTGCCGTACTTGCGCACAGGCTCGCGTTGGCTAGGTTTTTCAAGCTGCATATAGTCGACACGCTTTAGTGCCCCGCCGCCGGCCTTGGCTTCCTGTACCCATTTATCAAAATTTTCCGGCGTCATGCCATGAAATTTGAAGCGCATATCTGAAAATCCGGCACCACTATAATTGGCCGAAAAGCCTTCGAACTCACCGGGCTTGTTGATCACTGCATTAAGTGAAGTTTGCATGCCTGGCATCGCGTAAATTTGACCGGCGAGTGCTGGAATGAAGAAAGAGTTCATCACTGAAGACGCCGTAATTTTAAAGTGAATAGGCACATCAACCGGAGCCGCCAATTCATTCACGGTGGCGATACCTTGTTCGGGATAAATAAATAACCATTTCCAGTCAAGCGCCACAACTTCAACCGTCAATATCTTGGTCTCGGCGGGAATTGGACGCGCGGCGTCAAGACGCGTTAGTTTTCTATAAGGGTCTAGCGTATGCGTACTGATCCAGGTTAATAGACCAAGGGCGATGATAATGAGCAACGGCGCGCCCCAGATGACCAACTCCAGCTGCGTCGAGTGATCCCAATCCGGTTCGTAGGTCGCCTTAGTATTATTTTTTCGATAGCGCCATGCAAACAATATTGTCAGCGCGATCACAGGAACTATGATTAGCAACATCAATAATGTGGACACGACAATGAGGTGGCCCTGCTGAACGGCGATGTCACCAGATGGATTCATCAGCACCGTATTGCAGCCAGCCAACAAAAAGGCGGGAAAGAGCATCCATCCGCGACGAACAATTAGGGAGACCATGCAGGAATATTCCAGTCGAAGCAATAAAATATGATAATGTACATCTGGCGGTATGCCTTGGCAATTGGACGTTTTGTCCTACCCTAGCGAGCAATATGAGGGGTGGGACCGTTCAACACCTAAACCCAAATTGAGAACGAATCATGACCAGCATTCACATCCATAGTAGCGAACTTCCCGCTGATTTTAATTCAGATTCGAACCGCTCTAATGTTCGAAACAACAAATCTGATCACGCCCAAATCGCGCCAGGTGAAATTGCGATCGGCGTAGTTATCGGCCGCGCCTCCGAATATTTCGATTTTTTTGTCTACGCGATGGCGTCTGTGTTAGTGTTTCCGTCGGTATTCTTTCCATTCGAGTCTAGACTGGAGGGGACACTATACGCCTTTGTTATTTTCTCTTTTGCTTTTCTTGCGCGACCGTTCGGGACAATTGCTTTTATGGCGATCCAGCGCAAGTTTGGGCGCGAGGTCAAACTCACGGCTGCGCTTTTCATGCTGGGTATCTCAACTGCCGGTATTGCGTTTTTACCTGCGTATGAGCACTTAGGTTTTGCCTCGATCGTTTTGCTGTCATTTTTGCGAATTGGTCAAGGGATTGCTGTCGGCGGTTCGTGGGACGGTCTACCCTCGTTGCTGGCACTTAACGCTCCACAAAATCGACGTGGTTGGTATGCGATGCTTGGACAATTAGGCGCTCCGGTCGGATTTATGATTGCGGGCAGCCTGTTCGCCTACATGTTATCCAACCTGACAACTGATGACTTTCTTGATTGGGGCTGGCGCTATCCGTTCTATGTGGCATTTGCTATTAACGTGGTGGCATTGTTTGCACGCTTGCGATTGGTATCCACCAATGAATACGCGCGTTTGCTGGATGAGCGTGAACTGGAGCCAACCAACGCCATTGAGATGACCCGATCGCAAGGCCGCAATCTGATCATCGGTGCGCTCGCGGCACTTGCCAGTTATGCATTGTTTCACCTCGTTACCGTGTTTCCATTATCATGGATCAGTTTATATTCGCTGCGTTCGACTAGTGACTTCCTAGTCATTCAGGTGATCGGTGCGGCACTGATGGCGGTAGGCGTGATTGCATCAGGTTTGATTGCTGACCGTTTAGGGCGACGTACGACTCTGGGCGGTTGCGCGATATTGATTGCGGTACTCAGTGGATTTATACCAACGCTAATGAACGGCGGAGAAATCGGCCAAAATATTTTCATTTGGGTTGGCTTTAGCTTGCTCGGATTGTCGTATGGCCAGGCTGCAGGTGCAGTAACCTCCAACTTCCTTCCAAAGTATCGCTATACGGGTGCTGCCTTGACCTCGGATCTTTCCTGGCTGGTCGGCGCGGGCTTCGCTCCATTGGTGGCGCTTGGTCTTTCTGCGCATTTCGGTCTTGCCTATGTAAGCTTCTACTTGTTATCGGGTGCTGCATGTTCACTGGCAGCCCTCAGTCTTAATCGCGCTTTAGAGATTCGCGATTAAGTAATAAGGCATGACCCAAATTGCTGCAATTTTTCGACCTGGTCGCCTTTGTAACAATAAGTGTCTTGAGGTATTTAAGTATTTTTGATTAGGAATTAAACGCAAATGCCGAGATATTTCTTCTCAGCATTTGCGTTTCCCGCTCAAAAACTACACCTTGCAAATTCGATTGTTTCATCTAAACTTATCAAATAATAATCTTATTTAAGTGCAATTATTATTAATAATACTCTGCAGAAAAAAGAAACATCACATTTTACCGTCAAATAAGTCTAGAAATCTCGTTGTCACAGTTAATTTTAAAGTTCGGCCTTGAGAAAATATTCTGGAATCCACTTATAAACATAAGGAGAGATCGTGAAAATCAAGCTGACTGCTACCTGCCTTGTTATAGGCGCTTTTATTACTCCTATTGCACACCCAGCTGATGATGATTTGAACGCACATTGAAAACCAGCAATGTTCGACAAAGATTCCGTTAAAACAATTAAAGTCTAGCTTGTAGGAACGCTGATGACTTGGCGCATATAAGAATTACATCTCATTTTTATGTCGATTTTAATTAATTACTAAGCCTACATTATTCCTTAAACCATCTTTCCATGGAGCGTATATGTTGACCAAACCTTTATTAATTTCGGCGATTATTGTTGCCACAATGTTAGGTGGTTGCAAGAAAGCGGATAATTCAACAGCTGCAGACTCATCACCGACCACCCCGATGCAGGCTCCAGCGGCGACCGCTCCCGCAATGCCTCCACCTGCGCCCTCTTCCACTCCTTCTACGATGGCACCAGATACAACTTCGACACCTTCTGCTGCAAGCGATGCTACCAGCACAAACTCTTCGCCTTAGTAGTATCCCGTGACCAAGCAACGCGTATGAAAACAAAAATACCGTGCGCGCTGCTTGGGATAAGACGCAGTTAAACATCGTCTACTTTTTGGTTAGGTGCATCAATGAAGTTATCAGGCCGCATGTTCATCATTGCAAACCTGGCGTCGCTTCCGGTGGCATTGGCGCAAGTGCCCGCTTCGTCTGACATTCAGAACGGTATGCAACCTGAGATGCAGCCACCCTTAGCCAATGTAAGCGTTCAAGAACGAAACAAGAACGGCTTCACTTATGTTTGCGGGGGCGTAGGCTCAGACGAGTCTGCATACCTCAAGCAGATCGCGAAGAACTACGACTTAATGTCGACTTTTGCCCGCCGGGATGGCAGCTATCTGGCCGATATTAATATCGCGATTAAAGACAAAAGAGGCCAAGTGGCATTAAAAATTACATGTCCTGGGCCGATGATGTTGGTCAAATTTCCGCACCCCGGCACTTATCAAATTCAAGCCGAAGTAGGAGATAGCACGGTGACGGAAACGATTCAGATTCCCGCTAAAGGCCATCCGTCCTCGAAGGTCTTCGAATGGCCAGCAAGCTGATATCAGAATCTTTTCAAGAAGAGGTAATCTTCTTAATAGCATGGAAATGATTGATGCCGACAAGGTCTAAAATACGCTCCAGCGGCAGTATGTTGGGTTATTTGTTCGGTTATTTGTTCGGTTATTTTGTTCGTTTTTTTAGTGCAACTCTGAACGGCCACCGCTGCCACGTCCGCTATGACGCAACGGATTGCGGTGAACCAACAAGGGACCAATAGTAGTCCAAGCCCCTAGAGCACGCTAACGCGGCGGCACAGTAACTGCGATTCACGTACCAAAAAGAAACCGTTTTAGTCGATTTTTCTCGTACTAAAAATGTTTTATATTCACCATAAAAAGCCAAGGACGAAGATATTGATACGTATCGCAATATTGAAGCCGGTCAGCGCAGTGCCACCGCATTAGTAGACGCGATTTGCACTACGTCAATGGCGCATCTTAACCGGATAGAACCGCACACCACTATCGGAAACTGGGGATCATTTAACGCTCTATGACGCGACATAATATGTTTCCGGTCTACGTACAACGGTTTCCAAAGGCTTGGGAATATAGCCAGAAAAGGTGCGCGTCATATGCCCTTATGTTGGTGGTAGATTTGGCGGTAAAGGATCAACCTGGTTTCACGTGGTGCCAGCGGCAATGGTCGCGCGTCAACTAGGCCAACCCGTCAAATTGGCACTTAAGCGCCCTCAAATGTTTGGTCCAGTCCTTCATCGCCCCAATACTGAGCAACGTTTCATGCTCGCTGCCAATATTGGTGCGCGTTTTGATCGTGCAATGAATCTGAATCTTGCCGAATATAATGTTCCCGTCAACGCGGATGTTCGCAGTATTAATATCATTGCGGTAGATGAAAACGATCCGCATATTAATTCTTTAGGAGCATGAGGCATTGGCGAAATCGGCATCACTGGTGTGCGCAGCCATTGCTAATGCCGCTTATCACGCGACGGGGAAACGCGTTCGAAATTTACCGATTACTTTAGATAAGATTATCGCGTAGCCCTGACGTGACCTAATTAATGACAGGATTATGGAAAACAATGCTTCATGTCACCTTCTAAACTATGACTGAGTCATAAGTGACTAGCGCCGATGCTGGATTGATTATCGGGGGCGACTACTCTGTCCATCGCTTTATAGCGCCTAGAGAAGGACAGAGAAATACTTTTTAAACATTATTTTGGCACTTATATCTATACGGATAAAGCCCATAATTTGCCGCATTAATGTATAAATATATGGGTATCAATTGTTCAGCAGAAGCTGCAAGATAATACCCGTGCCGATAGCGGCCAGAACATAGTCGCCACCTGTTTGAACCCAATGGTAACCACGTGGCGGCGCACTTAAATGATGTCCACGCCAATCGCTCACTACATATTGATTATTACGGTATTCAGGCGGAAGGCGACCTCCGCGGCGGAATTGGTGGTCAGGACCAGCTCCACGTTCATCTCTGCGTGCATCAAAGTTATTATTACGATGATCATCACCACGGTGCCTTTGATCGTCACGGCGTTGCATTTGATCGTCACCGCGTTGCATTTGGTCGTTTCGTCCGCGGTCGTCGTGATTCCTATCATTGCGATTCCCATAATCCTGAGCGAACGCAACGCTTCCTGAAGATAACGATATTACTATTATGGTCGATAAAATTATTTTACTTTTCATGCTGAACTCCATTATGTTGTGAAGCTTATGCGCATGCAGCAATTGGATTCGTACCAAACACCGACTCCGATTAGGCCAATCTTAAGTGGGAGTGATACTTACTAAAGATAAAAACATGGCTTATCACTGTAGACAGAAAAATCTCATTACAGTTCATTACTGAAAAGTAATTTTCATCAGATCAATTCTACTCACGGTAATAGAGGCCCGCCAATTTCTTTCACGTTATTGCGTGAAAAAATAGATGTTTGAAGAGCGAAACAATCAACTAACAGTGATATTCAATATAAACGCCGCGTTTTCTCGAAACTACATCTCTATGCCTTCATCAGCGTTGGGAGGATTGATGAGCGATCACGTGATGCGTCACGCCAATTTTGCACCAATACGCCAACGCTGCAGCCATTAGCAGTAAGATCATCGAAGTCAACATGGCGCCACGTATATTATTAATGATATCAGCCGAGGATCCTACTGCAATCAGGGCACCAAAAATAGCGACACCGAGCGCGCCACCGACTTGCCGCGCTGTATTCAGTACCGCAGATGCAGTACCAGCCTGATGACGCTCAACGCTCGACAAAATCGAGGTAGTCATTGCAGGAACAGCTAACCCCATACCGGCTGGAATTAATGCCAAACCCGGCAACATTTCAAAGAAAGTGGCACTGGTCGATATACCTATTGCACCCAGCATCGCATATCCGGTGGCACCAATTAGTCCACCTAAAATCATTGGCATACGCAACCCTGTACGCGCCGACATCCAGCCGCTAGCGATATTAGAAATAATAAACGTTCCGGTAAGTGGCAGAAAGGTCAAACCCGCCTCCATGACGGAAAAGCCACGCACCTTCTGCAAATAAAAGCTCACTATAAAGATCACGCCATAATAAGAAAAATTCACCAATACGCCGAACAGCACTGCGCCGGAAAAGCTTACTTGACTAAATAATCTCAACGGTAACATTGGTGCGCTCGAACGTCGCTCGACAATCAAAAATGCAGCGCTGGCAACAAAGGCCAGAGCTAACCCACCCTGCACAAAATGATGCGATAAGCCAAGTGGTTGAACCTCTATGACCGCACCAATGAACGCCGTAAGCGCGATGATTGCCAATAATTGGCCCGGAACATCAAATGAACGTCCGGGATCCTTTCTAGGCATGTGTGGGACGATTTTGCGCGTCAATATAAATCCAGCAATACATATTGGAATATTGACCCAAAAAATACCCCGCCAACCTGTACCGGAGACGAGCAAGCCACCAATCACTGGCCCGGCAGCAATCGAAACACCTCCCGCCGCAGTCCACCAGCCAATGGCTTTAGCGAGCAGTTTTTTATCATGCGCATAGGCAAAATTAAGTATAGCTAACGAACTTGGCACCAGCAATGCAGCACCGATTCCTTGTACTGCGCGTGCAATATTTAGCGCAGTTGCAGATGGCGCAAGTGCACAAGATAACGACGAAATCATAAATAATACAAATCCAATGAGAAACACCCTCTTGGACCCAAACTTATCGCCCATTACGCCTGCTGACAATAGAAATACAGCAAAGCCCAAAGTGTAAGCATCAACTACCCATTGAAGATCCGTTACGCTCGCGCCCAATTCTCGACCAATCTGGGGCAAAGCGACGTTCACAATAGTCACATCTAACTGGACAATGATAAAAGCAAAGCTGGTGGCCAATAAGATTCCCAGCGGAGGTGCTTGTACCAGTTTCATGCTTGATTCGTTATTCATGCCATCCTCAGTCCAGCCTCGGCTCGTTCAGCCTCTGGACATTTTCTAAAAAAATAAACAGCCACGATCATAAACTGCTTTTTGTTTTTATATTTATTCATGCGCAATGAGATAAGCATGCTCAAATTGGCAACAGTATGACTCCCCTTTTGTAAAGACTTCTAAATATAACAATCAATAATAAACAGCAAAATTAATTACCGCGAACCCGGATGGTTCCCATGGTTTAACCAAGTTTTTACAGCAATTGAATGTCCAAACACAGTTGATGATGACTCTTTTTTGAATGGCAAAGAGGGCCACAAGGCGCGTATGAAGAATCTTTGGAGATTTTTAAAGCCAAGAAATCCAGTTGGAATAAAAATATCTTAAGCACATTTGCTCCACGTCAACCCGGCCGACTTAACTTCCCCGTCAACCACCCACCATGCTATTCTGTGGTTGTTTTATTAACTAAATTTTCTGAGGCAAGCCAAGTGAAGAAAATTACCTCCTCATCCTTACCGGGCTATGTATTAGTTTTGTTTGTCATTTGTCTCTTGATGTTTACAGGGATAGCCATCACCAATTATCAGAACTTACAAAACCTCAAACAAAACAACCAACAGATGGAGCGCAGTTGGGCGGTACAAGATCATCTAAAAAATATTAATCTATTGATTTTGGACGCTGAAAGTAGCTTACGTGGCTATTTCATTTCTGGGGATCAAGGCTTCCTCGGGCCATGGGAGCTCGCAAAAGAAAAATTAGATCCTGAGTTCTCTACTTTGAGCGTGTTGATTAACGGGAATCCAATACAGCAACAGTACTTAGCACGCTTGCGCGATTTGTATAATCGCAAGCTTAAGAAATTTGAAGAAGGTGCTGCGCTATTTAAAGCGGGAGGATTAACTGACGTAATTACCATCTTCCGAAAAGGTGAGGGAAAACAGATAATGGATCAAGTTCGTGCCTTAGACGTTGTAATGGAAAAGGATGAATTAGAGCTGTTAACGAAAAGGCGCAATCGTTTTTACCTTGAGTTCAACCGTACACTATTGATTGGTGCAGTGATCAACTGTTTGGGTTTACTCATTTTAGTTATTTTCTATCGCATGATCCAAATGAATTTTTCACGACAGCGGATCGTAGAAAATCAACTTAAACTAATCAATGAAAATTTAGAAGCGATTGTATTTTCGCGCACGGAGCAATTATCTAAATTGTCCAGGCATCTGTTAAAAGTATCCGAGGAGGAAAAAGCGCAACTGGCGCGCGAACTGCACGATGAGATGGGGTCAACCCTGACTGTTATCGGCATGACGTTATCGAACGTAACGTCAGAACTTGAAAAAACTGCTCCTGTCATAGCAAAAAAACTATTGAGGGCAAAACACGCATTACAAGAAACCGTTAGCGTAAAGCGTCGAATTATTGAAAACTTGCGGCCGAGCATGCTGGATAATTTAGGCTTAGCGGCTTCAATAGAAAGTCACTGCGAAAGTATTACTCACATGGCCGGTCTTTCTTATGAAACGGACATATCGGAAGAGTTCGAAAATATTGATCCGGATTGGGCTATTGCGTTATTCCGAATAGTGCAAGAGTCACTCAACAACGTCATAAAATACGCCAATGCATCCCATGTCAAGATTACGCTCAAGCGGGATCAAACCGGTTTATGGCTACAAATACTCGATAACGGCATCGGTATTTCAGAAGACGCGTTAACAAAGCCAAAATCACATGGGCTGTTGGGAATGCGTGAACGGATTCTCTTATTAGGAGGAACCTTTACTATCGCGCGACGAAAAAATGTCCAGGGTACGTTGATCGAAGCCTTTATTCCGTCTCAGCCATAAGCGATTCTACGCATCGGACGATGGCATCCATATTTTTCAAATGGTTATTGACTAATTTAAGTGGCATCTACTTTATAGAAGACGATACCTTGTGAAAACTATGAGTTTGTTGCTTCATTCATTCTATGAAACAACAACAGTAATAAAATACACTCATCCATGCGTATTCTTTGAGCGAAACTCATTGGCCAGTTAAAAGAAATTTTTCTTTAGGCTATCAACCGGCGGCACATAATTGATTACTTTATTGGCGGCTTTGAAGGCTGACATGATAAACGCATCGCTGCATTCATACGATTCCATATAGCATCATGTTTGCCTCCCTTTTTAGCTACTTGCTTAGCAGTAACTTGATGAGATGTTGGACCCTCAACTGGAGGATGAGATTGTAAGGATTTATCTTCTTCTCGAAACAATGGGCTACGAGGCATAACTCACTCCCTATCAAATTTGTTGATCGGATGTTAATTTAGGATGCTTCTTGATTTTTATTTTTTTGCATTCTGAAATGGTCAGAATGAATGTGATATCTATTAGATTTAACAACCGCAAGATTTTTTAAAATGTTTTATATCTGTGCGGAAATTCAAAGCAGGCTGATTGAAGGATTACTTTTCTGTCAAACATGAACGTTTACATAGATGATTAACTAAAAAACGATCAAGTAAAAATAAGAAATTCTCAGCTGTAAGACAAGAAAGATGCACGTAAAGTTTCACGGTATAAGCGCTTTAACACGATTAATTAAGTACAAATAACGCCGCTCAACAACACTTTCTTTAGTTGCAGATAAGGCTCACGCTCCGTCCCGAACGTGAGCCTTTTAATCATGTGGGCGTAAAGCCCCACGCACATCACGCGTTAAGGATTTTGAATATTAGAGGCTTGTTTTCCCTTGGGGCCTTGCGTAACGTCAAACGTTACTTTTTGTCCTTCTTTAAGAGTTTTGAATCCGCCCATTTGGATGGCAGAGAAATGTGCAAATAAATCTTCTCCTCCATCATCGGGGGTGATAAAGCCAAAGCCTTTTGAGTCATTAAACCACTTGACGGTACCCGTTGCCATAATACGTCCTTCCAAGATTAAACGCCGAACGAGTTGCGAGGACCTCAGATACTGACCATCCCTTTAACTCTCCTCTACTAATAAGGACGCAATGGTCACCTATTAATTTTTTTGTTTGATCGATACTTTGATGCCATACACATGCTTCACTAGCAGTGTGGAATTCCTGCCAGTTCAATTTCAACCGGAATCGGAAAGTCACATTGATGCTGCCACTTAGTATTGACGCTCAAAGCACCCAAAAAACTAATGTAACAAGGCAATCAAAATGATAATCGGAATTGGAATGCCAATAAGCCATAATAATATTGAGCCCATAATGCTCTCCTGTAGTGATCAACTAATTGCGCGGCCAGACAAGTTGATAGAAGAAAGTTAGATTAATTTACAACGCGTTACAACACTCGGTCACGCTGTTTTCCTCCAAGCGTCGCGGTTATACTTGCGAAAAATGCACCAACTAATAATGCGACAAATATCCACAATGCTGATTGCGCCGCTATTTTACGTGCCTTGTCAGCAGTATCTTTTGCCGCAACTTCGGTATCTGATTTGACTTTTGATAAGCGCGCATATACATCATCAACACGCCTATCTGCTTCTGCCCTTGATAGACCAGTAACTTGAGCAACCTGCTGCGATAGGTATTGTTTATCGTCAGATGACAAAGGGCCACTGCGCAGGTCATTGGCAAAGATTCTTAAAACTTCAGCGCGTAAAGCAGGATTGTCATTTTGGCGTACTGCATTAGTACCCGGAACAGCAACCGTTCCGCTGTTACTGGTATCGTTTAATGCGTTGGTATTCGAATTAGAACCGGCATTTACGTTACCATTGTCAGCAGGGGAAGTCGCTTGGCTTGAACGCAAAAGCATGTCCGAAAAATAGCTAATCGAATTGGAGCCTGCTCCCCCTGTGGCACCCATAGCTGTAGCGGCCGCCCCACCTAACTCAATCGCACCGCTCGACACCGCTCGTACCGCACCAGTCAGAAAGAATGCGGTGAGCAAAGTTGCCACTGCCCACGATAGTAGCCCGTGCGCAGTGTCGCGAAAATACACTTCAGTCGTGTGCACGCTTACCCACTTTACACGAAGGCGACCAGTCATATAACCGCCAATTCCAGCAGCGGCGAGTTGGGTAAAGGCGAGCCAAATAATGGTCGCCTTACCCATCGGAACATTATTGGTCGACCATGGCGAAACTGCTGAAAGCCCTAAACCACCGCCAAGAATAATTAAGATAAGGGATAAAGCTGCGGCGGTGGCGGCGCCGGCAAAAATCGCGCCCCACGATACACCAGAAGTATTTCCATCAAACGCAGCGTAATTTTTTTCAATTTCAAGCGGATTTAAACCGGGAATTCTGGGCTGAGCATCCATCTGACTCTCCTTAAATTATCACAAATTGAAGTCCATGCGGTCATAGTGTTCAAATTATTCTGGTTAAAAAGAAGAGGTGCAGATAACGCGGCCCGCAGGCAAACAGGAATAGGGAAACCTTCCGCATAATCGCACCTCAACTCCAAATATCCAATTCGGATTACATGTTCAAAGAGTAATAGTGGGACGAACCCTGAGATATCGGCGAAACACTGATTTTTCTGTAGGAAACGGTGAAAAGGATCGACTATTACCCAACCTTTTTTAGGCCATAATTGACTGGATATCGATCCATCCTATTTATTTCTTAACTAGGCGTCGGATTCTTGCAGCAATGAAAAGTAATAAAAATACGTCTTGTTTATTTTTAAAACACCAGAATCTGGTTTGTATCTGCGGAACCACGATTAGTAAAAACAGCATTTTCCGAATAGCAAGCTAGTCGTCATTACTGAGATAGCAAAAGAAACCGTACTTTACTTTTTTGATATGTCCTTCTACATTTAATTTCATCATTGGTACATTCTGTTTCTCAATTCTCCTTCCACCTCCTATTCAAAGGGATCGCCATGGATATCAACGAGACTAAACCACACTTCAAGGATGCCGTCACGATGCTAGAGCATGAGCACGAAACGGTTAAAGCAATGTTTAAGAAATTCGAAGCCTTAGGAGAGCACGCCTACGTCGGCAAGAAAAACTTGGCTAACGAGATATGTTCTGCTCTGAGTAAACATTGCATCATTGAAGAAGAAATTTTTTACCCTGCCGTACGCCATATTTCAAAAGAAGGGCCAGTGCTTGTCAACGA
The DNA here is from genome assembly GCF_054343755.1 of Glaciimonas sp. GNP009. Taxonomy (NCBI): domain Bacteria; kingdom Pseudomonadati; phylum Pseudomonadota; class Betaproteobacteria; order Burkholderiales; family Oxalobacteraceae; genus Glaciimonas; species Glaciimonas sp. GNP009. The sequence continues at coordinate 4,866,706 of NZ_JBTGUV010000004.1, read as the reverse complement.
AGCTGTGGTAGAGCACGCCAGCGCAAAAGAACTCATTGCGCAAATTCAGTCGATGTCTGCTGAAGATGCGCTATTTAATGCCAAAGTCAAAGTGCTGTCCGAACAGATTGAGCATCACGTTAAAGAAGAGGAGAAAGATATGTTTCCACAAGCCAGAAAGTCACATATTGATCTGCTTTCATTAAGGGATCAAATGCTTGACCGAAAAGATCAGCTCTCAGGGGAAGGTGTCTAAAATCAGCGTTCAATATCTCCTTTGTCAGTGATATATTCAGAATAGATTTATGGGGACGGAGCGGCGATTGATAAAACGTATTACGGGTGGACTGTATGCCTGTGATTGTCACTACACCGCTTTTTCTCTATAGCTCAATACCAATAATGCCGGCACTAAAAAGCCAAAAAACAAACTTACTGGCAATAGGTCGCAACGCCGCCACTGTTTGCGCCGAGGTTTGGATGTCAGAGACACCATGTAAATTCAGTGTTACCGCTGTTGTGAGAATAATGAAATACGCGACTATATTAGAGAAGCGCATTCCTATAAGCGGGTCAATTTTAATGCGACGAAAATTCGAACGTGGCTGCTCTGGCGTGTCGTTAAGTGGTTTGGCATTTGAATCAGCCAATTGGTTTTCTACCTCTTTGGAGCTCAGCCAGAAGAACAGATAGGGACTGATTGTGGTACCGAATATGGCAACAACAGTCGTAATAAATTCTGGCCTCCAAGAGAGTTGTGGAAATAAATTTCCACAATATGCGTCCGGGGAATATGTACAATGAATGCGGTCGCTACATAAGCCAGCAATGTCAGAGTGAACCATTTTAGCAATCGAACGTACCGCTTAACGGTACAAATATTTGTAGCAGCAACGACAGAAATCCGAAGCAAAGAGCAAGAACGTGCGCCGACAAACCGACTAACAATTTCAGCGCTTCACCCATCGCGGCAATATCCGCCGCAATATTGATTGTGTTAGTAATTAGCAGAAGTCCTACAATCCCATAAGGAAGCCATGCAGCTTAATGGCTTGCGAATTAAGCCGCAAAATGTGTCTACATGGGTGACCAGTATTCTTTCGCGCATAAGTTATGATTAATTTTTAATCACCCACCAATCTGGTAAAAGGCTAGCCACTTTCCGCTGTGTAAATCGATCGTCAATCAAATAAATAGTCCCACGGTCAGATTCTGTCCGAATCACACGGCCAGCGGCCTGAACGACTTTGCGTATCCCAGGAAATAAATAAGTGTAGTCATAACCGACGTTAGACCCGAAAGTTGCGTTCATAGATTGCATCATTTGATTATTGACAGGATTGAGTGGTGGTAATCCTAATGTAGCGATAAATGCGCCAATAAGACAGTTACCTGGCAAGTCGATACCTTCCGAGAAGGCTCCTCCAAGTACCGCAAATCCGATTCCCTTACCTCCAGAAGAGAAGCGCGCCAAAAAATCCTCGCGATCGGATTCCACCATGCGCCGCGACTGTATCCATATTGGAATGTCGGGATGTCGGATTGAAAAAAGATCAGCCGCTTTTTGAAGGTAATTAAAACTACTAAAAAAAGCTAAATAATTCCCCTGCAACTTTATGTAAGCACCACCCATCAATACCACGATGGGCTCTAATGATGAGTCTCTGTCTTTGTATCGCGTGGAGATATCGCAGATATAGACAGACAATTGATCTGGGCCAAACGGCGACCTAACCTCAATCCTTGCAGTGTCAACTGGCAGTCCGAGCGTATCGCTATAGAAATACGAGGGCGTTAATGTTGCAGAGAATAAAATAACTGATCTTGCTACCGCAAAGCGTTGCTCGAGAAAAGGTGCTGGAATAATATTACGAAGACAAAGAGTGACACCACTTTGACTCGCTTTATGCTGCGATATATCAATGTCTTTTGAGATATCGAACAGCGAATGAGAATCAAACATTGTAATCAGGTGCGAAAAATGCAGCAAATCAAAATAAAAACGCAATAACCCCGAGTCAGGGCCGACAGGAGTTTCATTTAGATATTCGGAGACCATGCTGATGGTCTGTTGCATAGCCGTGACGAATTTTTGCGAAATAGTCGGATAAACCTGATATGGCGCAGTTTGATTTTTGTGTAATGCATTCCACTGACGATGAAACCTTTCCAAGGTCTTTTTGAGGCCCAGTGGAGCCTCCCGAAGCGCGCGCTTACAATCGCTCTGATTTAATTCTGCGGTGAACATTTTACGCGTACGTTCAACCATATTATGTGCTTCGTCCACCAGCACGGTTACTCGCCACTGATTGGCGACAGTTAAACCGTACAGCATGGCATTAAGATCAAAATAGTAGTTATAGTCACCCACCACGACGTCGCTCCAACGCACCATATCCTGACTAAGATAATAAGGACATATCTGGTGCGCCAATGCCAACTTGCGAATAGATGCTTTATCCATCGTATGGATATTCACTGCGTCCTTTCGCGCCATCGGTAAGCGATCGTAGAAACCTTTCGCGAGTGGACAAGAATCTCCGTGACAGGCTTTGTCTGGATGTTCACAAGCTTTATCCCGAGCAACCAGTTCAAGTACGCGTAACGGTAAAGTAGATGCCCTATTTTGTATCAACTCCAGAGCATCCAAAGCAAGAGCGCGACCAGAGGTCTTGGCCGTCAAGAAAAATATCTTATCCAACTTCTGTTTAGAGCAAGCCTTCAATGTCGGAAATATGGTGCCGATCGTTTTTCCGATACCAGTTGGCGCTTGCACCATGAGGCATCGCCCACTCGTCGTGGCGCGATAAACATCTTTGGCTAATTCCCGTTGTCCGGGCCGAAAAGCATCATGAGGAAACTGTAAAGCATCTAACGCTTGATCGCGTTCCGCACGATGCGTCAATTCCTTTTCTGACCACTCCAAAAATAGTTCACATTGATCATTAAAAAAATGCTTTAGCGTCTGCGCCGTATGGAGTTCTGATATGACGGTTTCCTGCTGGCTGCCAATATCAAAGTAAACCACCGCCAGTCGTACTTCGGAGAGACCACGCTCCTGGCAAAATAACCACCCATATACTTTTATCTGGGCCCAATGCAGAGAACGGTGATTATCGGGTATCTGGCGTATGTCGCCGCGGTAGGTCTTTATTTCTTCAAGCTGATTGTGGATTGGATCGTACCCATCTGCACGTCCAACGACACGTAAATTCTTCACTTCTCCCAGAAGCTTAATCTCAGATTGATATGACTTTTCCCGGCGAGCCTGGACAATCGCGTGCCCCGCGATACCTTCTTGCGCGGACGGGGATGGCGTAAAACGTAAATCAAGATCCCCGCGCTTAGCGGTGAATTCGCATAAGTTTCGGACGGCAACGACGTATTGCATTTTTTTACTCCGCCCACTGGACGTAACACACAGCAATGGGAATGGCGTGGCTGGCGCAATAGTTAATCCAACGTAACTGATTATCTTGCAGGCGATCGCCAGGTCCCTTTACCTCAATCATGCGGTATGTTTTCTGATCAGGCCAAAATTGGATCAGATCCGGGAACCCCGCACGATTAGATTTGATATCCGACAAAATGCGTTCGAAGCAGTGCTTCAAATGGTGGGCTGGTATGCATGAAAGAGCGAGATCCAGCAAGGTTTCCGTCATTAAAGGCCAGAATACAAACGGGGACTGTATTCCCCATTTGTCTTTAAAGTATTGACGTATGGTGACAATGTATTGGTCGCTATCAAGCTGCCGCAGACATTCGCCGAATTGCACCGCGCGGCGTTGGTAGAACTCAGGGCCGTACAAATCAGCCGGGCCGGTGTGAAAAGGATGAAAAAAAGCATTTGGAATCGGCGCAAAGACCGCACTCCAACATAACAAGCCAAACAACGAATTAATCAGACCGTTTTCTACATAATATACATGCGTGAGATGTGCGTCATCCAAAATTGGCGCTGATCCATTTTGGCCATTTTTTTCCAAATGATCCCGGACCCGTTCCTCTACGGTTGTTTGGTCGAAGAGATTAGGCAGCGATAGGTCAATACGAGGGACTGACACCTTCGCAATCGCCGGCATTTTTGGACGATCAAGGTGGCGATTTAGTCGAGGAAAAATACGTTGCAGTTGTTGTTTCTCAGCTTCGCTTTCTGGCTGACGTTGAGCGGCTTCAGCCAGAACAAGCGCCAATTCAAATTGACCTGTTAGTTCCATCATCCGAATTATCCGCATTCGCGATCCTGGATAATTCCCTCGTTCGTACACGTCTAACGCAGCGGTAAATTCTTTGTTTTTTTCGTAATGTTGCCCAATTTGGAACAATAACTTGGAACGGCGCCCCTCCGACAAAATACTTTCATAACTATCAGTAGGTATATCTTTGAGCACGACTTCCGGCGCTTCGCCTTGACGGAATCGCTCACGACATTGAAAAAGAAAATGGTAGTCATCAACGTCTTTTCTGCTCTGAAACCCTCGGGATAACGACGTTAAGGTAACTTTCTCATATCTGAAAACGCCCAGGTCAGCCAGAACGAATTCCGTCCAGTCTTGATGCAGATTTCCAAAAAATAACAATTTTATATGGTCGCAAATAACCCTTATACAAACTTGATAGACACACTCCTCCGACTCTGGATACCAACTGGAAAAATTCTGTGTGACGAGTATGTCGTTAGTGAGCGTAGTGAGTGCTAATAATTGCTCCGTTTTTTTCGCTTTAATAACAGCGTTTTTCAAAAGCGCGGAACCGAAAATATGCGCAATTTCGGTTTTTTTTAATAAACCAAACATTGCTTCCAGTTTCAGAAGTGGATTGCGATCAATCCAGCCAAGTTCTATCAAAGGAGCAATTGCTATTTCTATTGCTCCTATTTCACTGTATGCCAGTTTACTCGACCGAAATAAGTCTCCCTTGCGCATAACCAATCGGACTAGTAGCGCTCTTGATGCCTGCGGCAACAAACGGAAGTTGCGAATGAATTCACCCTCTTCGCAAGTCAGGAGATCGCTATAACGACCTGAAACCCAATCCAAAACGATGTGGAAGTTATCGAGATAATAAAAGCGATTTTCTAGCACATTCACCATTTTTGGAATTCAGATAGTACAAATCTGTTGCTAGCCCATTACGCGAATTATGTTGGTGAAGTTCAGAATGGTGCCCATCGGTAAAAAGCATCAGTCCGTAAGGATCGTGGAATTATCCAGCGCGCTGAAGCATCCATCTTCCCTTTACTGCGCTGCGCACAGACGAATCAACCATATGCGAAGAAACAATAACTCCACATATCCCGACGTTAATCCCGTCCTCCATTCGACAATTGGATTGGGCGTGTAATAACGCTTACGATTATCACGGCAGATCGATATTTCACGACCGCCGATACCTAGGCGTAAGCCAGTCTTAGCGCCTTCAGAGAAAGCGGGTTTTGCAATAATGGAATGAGAGGCTGTCATAATAAGTTATCCCTAAAATTCTTAACACCGAGATCAAAGCTTATCATAACAACTGTATGCATATACAGTATAAATTGAATCTGTCTCTTTTTGGCTATCCATCCTTAATGCTCTTTTTCAGCAACACTGCTATTTCATCTGATTAAAATTCATTGTCTACACGCACGATTTCTCTGTAAGCGACGCATTAAGGCCTTTCTTTAATATTTGGATGGAAAATTTTAGAATGGTCGACGCCACGTCCAATGGCCTCACCACCTTATTCCCCATAATCGTTTCCATCCAGTTTAAAGCCTAATTTTTTCATGGCAACCGCCAATCCCTGCGCAGACTTTGCGTATGCGTCCCAGGGACGGTTACCTTGATCTAACCGTGTATGAATTGTTTGGACCGTCCAATGCGCTCCACTGGTGACGTGATTTACCTCGTCCCAACGTATTGGCACCGATACGCCAAGTCCGAGTCTTGCCCTTGCGGACCAAGCGCACACGGTGGTCGCCCCAAAGCCATTGCGTAAATAATCGACGAAGATCTTGCCGACACGATTGCGTGGCCCGCTTTTTACGACAAAATGGGTTGGAAGTGCCGAGACTAAATGCGCGACGATTGCCCGCGAGAATGCCTTCACCACTTCCCATCCATAGTGCTTGGCCAAGGGGACGACGATGTGAAATCCTTTTCCACCGCTGGTCTTTACAAATGAGGTAAGCCCTAATTGATCCAGCATCGCTTTTATCAGCAAGGTTGATTCCTGTACCGTTGTCCAGTTAACGCCCTCGCCCGGATCGAGATCAAAAGTCATGCGATCCGGTTTATCAATGGCAGTCTTGACCGCGTTCCAGGTATGAAACTCAATAACGTTCATTTGCGCGGCTGACAATAATCCTTCAGGACGGACCACTTCCAGTAAACGTTCGTGTTCAGGATCAAGCTTAGCGGCCAGTTCCGACACGCCTGTCATATGCGCCATTGCAAGGTGTTTTTGGAAAAATACCTGTTTTCCAACGCCATCCGGGGCGCGCAATAAAGAGACTGGCCGACCTTTAAGGTGCGGCATCATCAAAGGTGCCACCAACGCATAAAACCGCAATAATTCAATTTTAGTAATCCCACTATCCGGATCAATCTCACGTTCCGGATTAGTAATCTTTAACGACGGCGGTAGCGTAGTCAATGAATCCGCGTGCCCATCTACACGATTATCCGGCTGCCGGGCCACTTCTCGAACAATCGCCCGCGCGGGTTTATCATTGCGCAAGCCTTGATAAACAGGATGCCGTATTCGCCCGCTTTTAGTCCACTCTGCAAAGGAAACTTCAGCGAGCAATTGCGGTTTCACCCAATGCCCATCTGGTCGGAGGTCGCTAGTTGCAGTGAAGGGATTTTGCTCACTTTTTATGGCATTTAATTTGACGAGTAGCGAGCGTAATGTTTTTTCATTGAAGCCTGCGCCCACTTTGCCCGCGTAACGCAATTTCCCATCTGCGTCATGGACCCCAAGTAACAATGATCCCATCGCTGTGCGGCTTCCCCGAGGGTCGGTATAGCCGCCAATGACAAACTCTTGTCGATGACTGCACTTCAATTTAATCCAATCATTGGAGCGTCTGCTCACATAGTGCGCGTTCCGCTTTTTCCCAATGATGCCCTCCATTCCAAGTCGACAAGCAGATGCCACAATGTCTGCGCCATTCGCTTCAAAGGTTTCGCTGAATCGGAGTATCGGTGACTGAATTTTTCCGACCAAAGTCCTCAGCAACGCTCGCCTTGCTATTAGCGCTGATTGCCTCAGGTCGAAACCGTCATAAAAAGGAAGGTCGAATAAAAAATAGACGATACGCTGGGTTTCGTGTGTATCGAACGCGCCCTGTAATGCTTGAAAATCAGGGATTCCTTTTTCTCCTTGCACTACTATCTCACCGTCATACCAGCCATTGGGAAGTCTGGCGTCCTTCAACGCATCTCTTAAAGCAGGTAATTTCTCCGTCCAATCGTGTCCATTGCGCGTCATCAATGTGATTTTGTTACCAGCGACTCGAGACAATAAACGATAGCCATCGTATTTAATCTCATAAAGCCATTCTGTCGAGTCGATCGGCGCGCTATCGACCAAGGTCGCTAATTGAGGAATCAATTTTGTCGGGAGCGCTGCCTTTATGGCACCCGCCGGAACGCCATCTTGTTTTGGATCAACTGCTTTCTTAGTTAAGAGTTTAGGTGAAGCTTTGACTGCCGTTATCGGGTCTAAAATATCTTCAACTTTATTGGTCGTTCTAATTTTAGTTTTTATTTTTGACTTTGACTTTGACTGCGACTGTGACTTAGCGGTCCTTTTTCTCGTTGCTTTTGTTTTGCCGGTTTCTGGCGGTAGCTGTAACGTGGCGACGCTATCTGGCATTTCGTCGACGACGCTATATGCAATAGCCGGTTGCGCGAATTCGTCTTTTTCCTTGATTAGCAACCATGATGGCTTTTTATTCGTTATCACGTTATCGCTTGTATTTTTTAAACGAATCAAAGCCCAATTGCCATGTAATTTATGGCCTTTCAGTGAGAATTTTAAATTACCTTCTCGTAATCCGACTTCTGGATCGTTAAGTGGCTGCCAAATGCCCTTATCCCAAATGATCACCTTCCCTGCACCGTATTGCCTGGCGGGAATTTCTCCTTCAAATTCATTGTAGGCAACCGGATGATCTTCAACCTGAACTGCCATCCGCTTATCTTTCGGATCATAACTCGGACCTTTTGGCACGGCCCAGCTCCGCATGGTGCCGTTATATTCGAGACGTACGTCATAATGCAAGCGCGACGCCCAGTGTTTCTGCACAACAAAAGCGTGTCCAATACTGTCATCTGTCCCACCCTCTTCGGGCTCTGACGTTTTGGTGAAGTCGCGTTTACTTTTATAAACCTTGAGTGGATCAGCGCGCGTCATGACGATCTCCCGATAGTCTTTAACTGGCCTTACGTTTGGTCACTGATTTTTTTGTTCTGGTTGCGGCGGCTTTAGGCTTTGTTGTTGCGGCCTTTGGCTTCGCGATCGGTTTAGCCGATTTGCCCATATTGCTCAGGCTCCGCTGTAACATCTCCGTGAGATCGTAGATGCGAGCACTGGCCGAGGATTCGCCTGGCTCTTTGTCAATGTGAGAAACGGTTTCGGTCTGGCCAGCTTTGACCTTATCTTCTACCAATTGAAGGATTTGCTCTTTGAATGAGTCGGTAAAGTCCTCTGGGTTCCACTTTGCGCTCATATCCCGGACCAACTGTTCACCCATCGTCATTTCTTTTTCGCTGATACCGCTCGCTTTGATTCCTTCTTCCGGTAAATCAAGCTCATCCCAATTTCGAACCTCTGTTCCCCAGCGCAACAAATCCAAGACCAGCGCTGGGCCACAAGGCATTAATACTGCCAAATGCTGCTTGGTCTGAATCACTACTTTGGCAATGCCTACTTTTCCTGTTTTGATTAACACTTCGCGGAGCAACGCATAGACCTTGGCGCCTTTATTGATCGGCGACACGTAATAGGGTCGCTCAAGATATAAAAAAGGTATATCACCAGCGTCAACAAAGCTTTCGATTTCAATTGTTTGAGTAGATTTTGGATAGGCCGCCGCTATTTCTTCCTGCGATAAAATAACATATTGGCCATCCTCATATTCGAATCCTTTGACGATATTTTCTTTATCGACATCCTTGCCCGATTTCTTATTGATTCGCTTATAACCGACGGGGTCCATGCTACGTTTATCAAGCCAATCGAAATTGAGACCTTGCTCCGCTGTTGCAGAATGCAATGCAATGGGGATGTGTACCAGCCCGAACGATATCGCTCCTTTCCAAAGGACACGTTTGCTCGCAGTCGCCATAGCAACTTCTCCTTAATTTTACAAGCGATCGATTATCCTGATTTGTGCATATAATCAAAAAACAGGCAGATAACTATCTGCCCGCTACTACTGTGCCGCTATTCATTTAGCGATTACAGTCTTGGCGTGGAATCGCCGTACCTGTTTGATCCATAGTAAGTGTCAATTTCACTTGCCCAACTTTGATCTGCCATGTCGGGCCAATGATCTTTATCGAAACCTGGGGCGCTCTTCAGATGATCTTTGTCGACGTCAAGAATGAAGCGTTGATTGACTGAGTCAAGCTTCAAAACACCCCATGGAACAGCAAATAACTTTTCTCCCATTCCAAGAAAGCCGCCAAAAGATAGAACCGCATAGCTAACCTTACCGGTACGTGTGTCGATCATCAATTCTTTGATATCACCCAAGTCCTCGCCAGACTGATTGCAAACGTCGTTCCCTATTAACGTATCCGCTCCAAGCACATCTGGCCCTGGGCCTCCATTTGGATTATTTCTATATATGCCGTAAGTATCACGATCCAGGTAGCTCATTTTTTTTGCTCCTTTCGTAGATTATCAAGGTGGTTTACGTTCATGGAAAACACAGCGAACGTAAGCGCTAGACTTCACCCAATTATCAAAAGTTCCCACAGCCTTAATAGAAATTCCAGAAGCTTAATGGGTGGTAATTTTTCTCAAAGTAACAGGTCTCAATGTTGTTTTGCGACAATCTATAACAGCGCGTTAAAACTGCATGGTCGATATACACCACGCATACAAAGCGGCGTAAATTTAAAGGGAATATTGACAAAGGAAGTCGCTAAAACTCCTCGTTTATGATGGTCGAAAAACGCCATTAATACTTAATGCTTAACCCTTAACGGTTAACATCACGCATCAAAATAAATGTGACGTAAAATGCGTATAAATCAGTTTGGTGATTTAGATAAAGAAAAAACCGTAATCGCCGCTCACCCTTCTAATCGTTTTGTAGAAATAAAACGATAGGCTTACGCTTGCCTTACTTTGATTTGCGCAATAAATGACCTGCAGCATTTTCCTCGAAACGCCCTGCTTCTTCGATGTAACCTTGTACCGTCCCATCGTGTTGCCAACCGCCCTGTCTTTTAATATCTTGAAATCGCGCTCCAGCACGATAGGCGCTAGTTGCTAATCCGCGTCTTAAGCTGTGGCTACTTAACTGTGGAACATAGGGCAAATCAGCTAGCACCGCAGCCGCAGTCAAAATACTGTTGAGGCTAGCCTCGTGCAATGCATCAACACCAATTTGCTCCCATTTGTTGATACTTCTGAATATTGCCCCTGAAGAAATGTTCGCTGCCCGACACCAAGTACGCAAAGCATTGGGTGGACAACAAACTTGCTCGCCGAAGGGAATTGCCTTGGTAATTCCCTCGCCTTTCTGGTCGGTCTTTGAACGCGGCAATGTTATGAGCACTCCCTCGGGCTCCCAGGAGACGTGCTCGACTTGAAGACGTACGACCTCGCTCCGCCGATACGCACCAAAGTAGGCAATCTGCAGCAAAGCGCTATCACGAAGCGCTTTTAATGTTCCCTGGTGTGTTAAGGCAGTGACGATTAGCGCCAAATCTTCTACTGGCAACGCTTTTGCCTTTCGGGCTGGCTGACCATTTTTGCGCTGTATCCCCAACAGCGTTTTACGCACATTGAGGGTCGCTGCCGGATCTGGAAAATTTTGCTGAATATGCCATTGAGATAGCGCTGTTAAACGTAACGCTAAAGTCCTTGGATTAAGTAATTGCGAATAGCTCAGAAGGTAGCGAAGCATCATTGATTCGTCCGCAGGCAGCACCCCGCCCCACTCCAGATAGTGGCGAATCGCCGAGCGGTAAGTCCGGCGCGTGTTATCCGAAGTCGCCGCGGCAAGAAATTCTCGATGCTGTTGTTGCCGCTGAGCGACAGAGTCGCCAACGCTCTCAATGACTGCAACCTTACCATCCTCGATACGAATCTTCATGCACCTTCCCCCATCTCATTGTGGCGATCCATTGTGGAGATTGCTCGCAGCCATTGACTGTGCCTTCGCCTTCGCAACCAATACACATTTTTTACGGCTGATTTTTAGGTATTCGTACTAAGGCATTTTTTAACTGAAGAATGCATTTCCGTTCGAAATCGCTTAAATGAACCCTGTAATGTCCATTACAAACGATAGCATTACAAGCTGATATATAACATGCGATAACATACATTATCGCATGTTATATACCGCAATTACCACCTAGACTTTAGACTTGTATTATTGTAATATTACGTATTATGTATTACGTTATTTAAAGGTAAAAATGGGACGAATTGGAATTTTGTACGCTGATGTCATTCAAGCAGCCGATAAATTAATTGCCGAAGGAAAAAATCCGACGGTAGATGGAGTTCGTGAAGAGCTAGGAAGTACGGGTAGCAAAAGTACCATCGCCCCGCTCTTAAAACGATGGAAGGCAGAGCACCAGGAAAATAGGGCAAGCGCAGAGGTCGGTATGCCGTCAAACCTGATTGATGCGATGAAAAGTGTGTATGACAATCTTCAGTCAGACGTAGAGCAAAGAATTACCCAGGCGCAAGAAGCGCATCAAAAAGAGTTGGAAGCGATGGGCGAAACATTGCAACGTCAGCTCGAAGAAAATGCCATAGCGGCCGAAACCAATAGGCAACTAAAAGACGATGCTGCGCGTGCGCAGCAGGTATTTGAACAGTTGCGCGCCGAACAACGTGCACTCAATTTAACGTTAGCGACTGCACAGGCCGAAAATACAGGCTTACAAAATCGCCTAGCGGATCGTGCGGCCGAGATTGTGACAATGAATCAACAACTCGGTTACGCTCGCACTCAGTTCGAGCATTATCAGGAGGCAACTACAATCCAACGCGCCGAAGAACGGAGCGTATTTGAGCAAAAATTAATGCGTGGCGAGCAAGAACTAGTAAATATTCGGCAACAATCCAGCGATCAACAATTACGGCTCGCTCAGCAAGAAGCCCAACTCGCACAGATTCCTACACTACTCGATGAAGTGCAACGGTTGCAGGAAACCGCTCGCGCAGAACGTCAACAAGCAGCAATAGTCAAAGACGAGCATAGTCAACTCACCTATCAAATTCAGCAACTCACAACAGATCGCGCCGAACTCAAACAAACGTTGGAAATAGCACTTCAATCTCTAAGCGACGTACGTTTGCAATGCGCGATCGAAGAAAAAGAGAAGTGGCTACTCGACAAGCGGATCGCTGAATCAGAAGTAAAAATGGAGCAACTGAGGGAAGAAAAAAGTGGCCTGTTGCAAGAACGGGCTACTTTGCAAGCACAGGCTTTGACGACCGCAATGCACACGCATGCAGGTCCTAAATAATTAGTTCGACGTCATTACACTGGCTTTTAAATAGCGGTTTGATGGCGATGGGGGACGTCGGTCTGCTATTTTGGATCACCATTATTTAAATATCTGCATCTACCAACAAGTCGGTGAATACAGTGAAAATATTAACGTAGAAAGCCTGGGATCGCCACTTTAGCTAAATTTGAAAACTCTATGGGTGCCAACACTTTGGCTGCATACAAAAAACAAGCTAAAGCCTTCGCGAAGGATTGGCTTGAACAACTAGCACCGGATGACATGTACGAATTATTAACTTTTCATAGCGGGACATAAGATTTAAAAGCGATTGTGCAGCTAAAATCTATGCTTAAATTGAAATTCGGCGCGTCTCGTTATGAAACGCGCCGATTAACTTATATGCAAACTAACAACCACGGATTTTAATGGCGGCGGTTGGCACAGCTGGTTGCAGTCTAACTGTTTACTAATTAAAACTTATGACGAATGCCGACACGCAAGACGCTTTGATTACTGTCATCTGCCGGCGCGTTACTATAAGCGGCATTAATCACACCCGGATTATAGACGCCATTTGCTCGCTGCTTGCTGTAAAACCCGTATACGTCAGTGCGTTTAGAGAGGAAATAGTCAACACCAAGATTCAGCTGAGTAGTACTGACTTTGGTCGAGCCGACCGTTTGGCGGCTTATATCAGCGCGGTCATAAATGACGCTTCCCAACAAATGGACTTTTGGAGAAAACGCATAATCCACGCCGACATCAAAGATATTCGCTTTGGTTGCAGAGGTAATATTAACCAAACCTACAGTTGCTACAGAAGTCGCCAAAGGTTGCTTAACTTGGGACCAAGCGCCATACAGCTTCGCTTGACCTAGTTGATAGCTCGAACCAAGGGTAAATGTTTTTAAATTGCTGTCCCCAGCTTTAGCTGTTGATGCACCCGAAGTAAGCTTAGTCTGAAAATATGCCAAGCCAATGCCGAACGGCCCATTGGCATAATTACCACCAATACCAAAAGACTGCCCGGCAGAGGTTTGTCCAGCGACTTCACCAAAGCCATAGTACAAGCTACCAGTAAATCCACCGTGAATAATGCTGTCATAGCGGATCGAATTGTTCGTGCGTGTGCCGGCGACGCGATCCAAATTATTAAAATGACCACCCTTGATACCGTTACCGCCGAATGTTTGAGCTGACGTGTATTTACTTCCGATGTCCTCCAGGAAATCAGTTTGGCGACCAATAGTCACGATACCGAATGCACCGGTCAGACCAACGACAGCTTTGCGATCAAACAGCGTATTTGCCACCGACAATGAGCCGTCGTCAACATTGAAACCGCTTTCCAATTGAAAAACTGCCTTTAAGCCACCACCAAGATCTTCAACTCCTTTGAAACCGATCCGAGAGGTCGATAGATCGCCAGAATCTACACTTAGACGGCTGTTATTGTTTGGGCCAACTTTGCTCGTATAAGTCACACCCGCATCCACGACACCATAAATAGTGACGTTGCTTTGGGCTTGCGCGCTTGCACTAATTAGACTGAGTGCAGCTAGAGCAAATAATGTTTTTTCAATTTCTTTCCTTATTAATGAATCATAATTTCTTGTGCTCGCCTATATCGATAACGGCGAATTTGGCAAGCAACCTGACAAATAACGGCGTAACAAAAAGTTACATTGTTACCAACCAAGCGGAATTATAGTGCTCTCGAGAAATTAATCGCATTTATTGCCCCATAACCATGCTCGAATTAGATGATTTCCTTATCAATCAAAGGTGTCTACACGGAATTAATGGAAATTTGACATGTACTTAACCTGTTTAAAGCTATCTTGTGACTGGATCTGCCTCCCTGCGCTGATTAAATACCGGCGATTCCATATATTTTTGGCGGAAGTGATCCATCACCTAGCGCTGGCAAACTAGAATTTTTACGGTATTAATCGACCATCACCTGATCAAATTATTAGATCGAAAGTAGTGGCGTTAGCATTGGAATAGCAACAAGGTGGACGATCATTTTCATCGGACAGATCAGCGGAGGTCACTGATTGCGTGAACGGTTATTTCTGACGTCAGTGTGCCGGTCATCACCGACACCTAGACTCGAGGAGGATGATTATTTTGTGCGCATTAATAAGATGTTCATGTTGACATCTGGATATGAGCCCCTTCCGGAAAAAGCAACTTTTAACAAATTTGCTTAATTAAGACGCACTAGAAAGATGATGCGACGATAGATCGGATCGTTGGTTAAATATAGTATCTTTCCGTTTGATAATATAGGTGAGTAACAATGCTATGCTGATTGAATAAAATGGATAGACTTCCCACCATAAAAATACAACATCAACTAATCCCAATGTAAAAAATCCAATAGTTAGTGCTGCGCCCATTGCGGCGGTATATCGCACTTCGGGATCATCATCGCGTATCTCTCTAATAAAATAATATGCAGGTATAAAATATAAACCGAGTATTGCTAACAAACCGAATACGCCAAATCTTGACATCGTAAATAATATTTCGTTATGAGAGTGTGCAAATGTCGCCGATAAGGGTGTAATGACTTTTCTTTTTGCCAAATTATGTAGTTCTTTTGAAAAGCCTTCTACACCTACCCCAATGAGTGGGTGCTCGGTGAATAGCATCCACGACGCACGCCAAAGCTGGAGGCGAATGCCTAAAGAAGTATCAACATCGGATCCAACTGAGTATTGGCTTATATCCGTTTCCGCTACAGCTACACGATCTTTTACTATATTACCAAAGTAAGATACACCTACTAATAAAGCGAAAAAAACAGAAATGACTCCAAATTTATAACGAGAGCTAACATTTTTTGTTACCACAATACCCAATAAAATAAAAATAGGTATAGTCAGCCATACACCACGAGATTGCGACAGGTAAGCCACATATAACCCTGAACATAACGCAGTAATTTTCAAAAAAATGATGTATCGATTAGAAGTCTTATTCCATGAAATTGACAAAATAGAGAATATACCGAGTAACAAGGCCATTTGACCAAATATTATTATGGGTATGAAATCTGTTACATAACGCTGCGCCCCGCCTTTTGTCAGAATGTATATTTTTATTGCAGATAGAATTGCTCCCACCACAAATGCCCATTGAAGATATTTTATATTTCTAATTGATAAAAATGAGACAACCCAAAAGATCAACACAAACATAGCTAATCTGAATGGAGAATCATAATTCCTAAGGGTAAAGTGTCCAGATCCAAGTTGGTTTGCAAAGACCGCAATTAATGGACCACACATGGCCAGATGTAATGGCCAGTATTTTTTTACAAAATTTAAGAAGGTCGTTTGCTCTGAATATCGAATAAAAACAATTGAACTCAAACTAAACAATAGTAAAAATACGAAGATCACTCCGGCCGACCGATCTACTGTAAGTGTCATTATAAAAAAGGCACAAAGTAGTGCTGATACCAGCCATTTAAAATAACGCAAATATTTCTCCGATCTTAACAATCTAAAATTCGAAAAAATCGATTTCTTAGAAATTATTATAAAACTTATATTTAAATAACATTAAAATGTTATTTATAAATGATCGCTTAATTTTGTTTTTTTAAATTTATAAATTTTGTCCACCAATATACAATATGCCAATATATTCCCTCGATTACTCTTCCCTGTTTAATTAAAAACCTTGAAAATAATTTTAATTCTCGTGCGGTATGAGGCTTGTCGCATATCAGACCACGAGGAAAGTTTTTGATATTCAAGAAAATTTAATTTAGCCTCATGTAAACACCAGCTATGCCACGGTTTTACAGGTCCAGTAAAATGCATGAATAACACTTTTTCTTGCATATTAAATATTTTTTCACCACTACTAAGAAAATCTATTAAATGGTAGCGAAAATTCCATTTTTTGTCGATATACGTAGTATGTCCGTTTAATACAACGTTTAAAGCATCTTGATCAGCAAAGCGTAGACTTCGCGTTGTAAGTACGTTAAGCGACTTATTCTGTGAGTCGTGCTTTACCCAGTTATCAATATTAATATACATCACGCCGGCATTAAAATACTCTGAATGGGGTAACTTTAAAATTGAAATTTGTGTAGTTACTGTGGTTTTAATCTCATCTGTAACAACGGCGGCGATAGTATTTTTTAAGTCAATAGACATTAATTCTTCGATGTTACCCATGCATAATATGTCCGCATCAAGATAGAGTACCTTATCGACTATTCCATGTAATAAATTAGGAATTAATATTCGAATAAATGTACCAAGTGAGTGCTGAGAAAAACAAGGAAATTTAGAAAAATTTGAGAGAATTTGCTTATTCAGTATATTAACGTTTATTAGAACGTTATAATTATTTTCCAATTTCTTGAGACGGCATTCAATGTCTTTAGTTATAGAAAATGCAAATACATGAAAAACAAATATTAAATTTGGATTATTCTTTATTATTGAGACTATATTAACGCCCATGCCTCTAAAATAATTAGCATCTACACCGAAAGCGATATGTATGGTGGCGCGATCAACGTTAGGAAAAGAAACAGCGGTAGAGGTAGCGCCCAATGACAGTCCTTAATATGTTTTAATTACCTTAAATTTAAAGGTTTTATTTTTCGACTTAGTATGACTAAAGATTACCGTTAAATCTGTTAAAAACTTAGCCACAGGTACGTTGGGAGTACATTATCAGGATAAAATCGATCAGAGATGACAATAACTATAATCTTTAAATTATATTATACGCAAAAAAAATGCTAAAAAACCTATAAAAAATTTGGTTAAACGTCGACTTTTTCAGCCACAAATACTTTCGTATGCGCCTCTTTAAACACATTAACTAACGTCTCCGGTATCGGCTGATCCGTAAACAAAGCGTCGATCTTAGACAGTTCACTGAGCTTTACTAATGCTGGACGCATAAATTTCGAATGGTCTGCAACCAAAAATACAGTGCGAGAATGCGCAATAATTGCTTCTGCCACGCGTACTTCACGGTAATCAAAATCTCGCAGCGCGCCGTCCGGATCTATACTTGAAACCCCAATGATGCCGAAGTCCACCTTAAAACGTTGGATGAAATCAATCGTTTCTTCACCCGTCACGCCCAAATCTCGAGCCCGCACTAAGCCACCTGCGATAATCACTTCGCAGCCTGGGTAGCCGCTCATGATTGCTGCGACGTTCAAATTATTGGTGATGACGCGCAAATTACGACGAAGGCTGAGTGCTTTGGCGACCTCTTCCGTAGTTGTTCCGATATTAATGAATAGTGTTGCCTGATCCGGAATGTGTTCAGCGACCAAAGCCGCAATCCGACGTTTTTCTTCAGACTGCAACCCTTGCCGAGCACCATAAGCGATATTTTCTGCGCTGGAAGGAAGTCCGACGCCTCCATGATAGCGTTGCAATAAATTTTGTTCCGACAACATATTAACGTCGCGTCGAATGGTTTGCTGAGTCATTCCAAAACGATTCGCTAAATTTTCAACGGTAACGAAGCTTTCTCGTTGGACGTAATTGACGATTTCTTGCTGACGCGCATTCAATGTGACGATGGGTGTTTGTGCCATATGATGAATTCGATCTTAATGTTTTCAATCAAACTAATTAGGTACTGCCTCTTATTTATAATTATTGCAGGACAGACTTACCTACACCAACGCCTCCGCAACAGCCATTATGCCCCACAACAAAGTCTTTGTTGTCAACCAGCCATAAGGATATGCGCTTCAAGCAGCGTATCGATTTTCCATGTTGACTATGATTATTTTGCCTGCAATGACTCTAACGCCTGACGACGAACATCCCCGCCAACATCCCCTCGTATCAAACTCAGCGCAGAATGCGAGAGATACGCATGCGCGTCTGAATCTAGTAGTAATGGCACAACGTTGCGCAGGGCGCCAATCAATTCCGGTGTGAGTTTATCTAATACCGGACGCACGTCACGCGCCAGATTAGGCGCGTCGTCAAATTTATAGCCACCTGGGAGCGTGTTGTGCCACCCCGACAACAAGTCCTGTTGAATGAGTTTTCCAGCATCAAACTGATTTTGAAAAAACGCCTGGACAAGCGCTAGATCCAATCCACCTATTGCATCGGCTTGCGCAGTTACGACCTCTAAAATCTGTCTCTCTCGCTTCGCATCGTCTACTGCGGCGCCTGAATTCCATTTGGACTTCGCCACTTTTGACGCAATACTCAGTCGCTGGTCAATTAGCCCGAGCAAATAATCAATTTTTTGTGCATCCGCGGATGACATAATAGTTTGTTGCTGCTCTACTGCATCCGGCGTGGTTGATAACAGACTTTGGCAGGCTGCCAACATCAGTACAAAAGCCAAACAAGATAAACGGCGCAAACATGACCTCGGCAAACAGGGAGTTAACATGAAACCTTTCTTTGTAGATGTAGATTGATTGCGTTGACATTTTAACGGTTGCAGAAGGACGTTAAACAAAATATAGCTTTATGCCAACGCACAAAACATAAAAATATAAAATACAAAAAAATAGTGAAAGAAATCTCTTTCGTTCCTACTTATTCATTCCGTCAATACTTTGTCATTATTCTTTTCCGCGCGCTTCGTTTTAGCGAAGTTGACAACGCATTTAGAAGCAATAAACCTTACACTATGACCTTTGTATATTACAAACATTTTTCATGCTGTCGATACTTAACCTGATTGAAGCAGACCCGCATTCCGACAACGTTGAATGTTTGATCGCGCTAGTCAAAACCTTGCGACCGCACTTGCCGGAAAACGGTAGCGATGCTGTAACTAACGTTCAGACGCTAATTGATACTCTTCAACAAAATCCACGCTATTCGCACGCTTTACGCCATTATTTACTGCGCGTCTACGCTACTCGTCGCCAAACTAGTTTATATACCGACATAGGCATCCTCCCTAACGCCGGTTTTTTTACTGAGTTATTTCAGCGTATGGCGTATCGGGTATTGCCTCCGGCACTGGATGAAACTTACTTACGCGACTGCCTGGATCGGGTACTGCCTTTTGAAACCGATTACGTATGGCTAAACGCTATTTCAACTGATACATGGTTAAGCCTGATAGCGGTGTTGCACCCATCAAACAATGAAGCCGCGGTTAAAAGCAACACAATTGCGACGGCACAAGTTATCGATAGCAATAATATTGATAACACTATCGATAACAAAACAATCCTCAGTCCTGCCACAGCGATCATCAACAAAGTGCATGCCAGCGACACTCTCGGTGGTATCAATACTATCGCTGAGTTGCTTGATGCAACGCAAACCCTGTCTTACCGAATCAGCGCGATGGGATTGGAGCCGTCTTTAATTCGTCTGTATCCTGAAATGGAAGATTTCGAATCGCCATTTTTGATGCAAAACGTCGAATTACACCGCTACTTGGCCGGTTACCGCAGTCTCCTGAATGGCGAAGTCGCAATCATTAATTGCCTTGATCAAGCTCACAATCCTTACCTAAGCGCCATTCAGAGCAACCCAAACGAAAACACTCTAAGCGAAACAATAACCATACCAAGGCTGATTGAGGATGCTAAGCACCTCCAGGTCATGCTAGATCAATGCGACGACGTGGTGGTCAAGATTCGCAAGAACGCCCTAAAAAAAGGCACTAGCGTAGCTCTTACTTATTTGTTGGTGCGTCTCGATCAAAGTATCGCCCGTTTGCGAAAATTATTAATCTTGGTTGAGGTCGTCGACATAGACATGGGAGATTTTTTGTCGCTCCCTCAACGAGAAATATTGAGAAAAATCGTATCCCCTGCCCATCATGATGGCGCATTAATGGCACATATCCCAACCGAATTATTAGTAACGCCAGCTCAAACGGTGAAGCGGATTGCAGCGGTAGATTTGGCAAGGGAGTTGGTCGAGGCGCATAACCGTAAATACGCGGTGCGTGAACTGTTTGCGAGCAATATTAATTTGTTGGCGCGAAATATTACCGAAAACGCGAGTAGGACTGGCGAACATTACATCGCAGAAGATCGAAGTGAGTTTAGTGCGATGTTCCGCTCAGCTGCAGGCGCCGGACTGATCATCGGATTTATGGCGATGATGAAAATTCTCTATTCATATCTCCGTGCAGCACCTCTTGTAGAAGCTTTTTTGTTCAGCATGAATTACTCGGCCGGGTTTATGCTGATTCATGTACTACACTTTACCGTCGCCACCAAGCAACCAGCCATGACCGCGTCCCGTATAGCGGCTGGCTTGCACAGCACGGATAGTCGTCATATCGATATTGATAGTCTGGTCGATCTGATTGTCAAAGTTTTTCGCACTCAGTTTATTGCCGTTACGGGCAATTTATTGATGGTTTTTCCCGTTGCTTATCTTATTAGTGTGGGCTGGGTGCACTTATTTGGTCACCATCTTGTTACGCCGGATAAGGCGCAACATTTGCTTCATGACTTAGATCCATTGCATAGTCTGGCGCTTTTTCACGCTGCCATCGCCGGAGTCTGTCTTTTCATGGCTGGTTTAATTTCTGGCTATTACGATAATCGTGCGCTTTATACGCATATGGCAAAGCGCTTAGAACGAGCGCGTTGGCTACGTAAAATATTAGGAAAGACGCGGCTCAGCAAAGTTGCGCATTACCTCGAAAGCAATCTGGGTGGCCTAATGGGTAATTTTTATTTTGGTATCTTACTCGGCACGATTGGTACTGTTGGTTTCAT
This sequence comes from Glaciimonas sp. GNP009, assembly GCF_054343755.1. Taxonomy (NCBI): domain Bacteria; kingdom Pseudomonadati; phylum Pseudomonadota; class Betaproteobacteria; order Burkholderiales; family Oxalobacteraceae; genus Glaciimonas; species Glaciimonas sp. GNP009. The sequence continues at coordinate 4,845,313 of NZ_JBTGUV010000004.1, read as the reverse complement.
GATTGGCCTACCAATCGATATTCGTCATATCACCTTTTCCGCGGCAAATTTCGCCATTGCGTTGGTCGGTCTCGATAATCAGATGGGGTGGCAAATAGCAGTACGTTCAATAGTGGGGATTTTGGCCATCGGGACCATCAATCTTTGGGTCAGTTTTTCCCTCGCTTTATTTGTCGCTTTACGTTCGCGTCAGGTACATTTTCGCGAAGGTTTGCCGTTGACCAAAGCGGTCCTCTCACGCTTTTTACGGCGTCCGATAGATTTTTTTATTCCACCTAAAGATCAATCACCAGATAGTGAGAGTAAACCAGTAGCGTGAACGGTGAAATACCACAAGATGATTACCCTGGTTACGCCACCGACGCCAATAAGCAGGTGATGAACCGGTTGGCATGAAGCCGAATGAAAGTGCAGAAGGCATACAAAATTGAGGTCAATACCAACACCAAATTTAATATTTGTTGATGTAACCGTAAAATAAGAGAGAAATAAGTTAGGAGCGAAACGAATAAATTCCGGTACATTCACGTTGTTAAAAACGATACTTAAGTGTCACCGTAGCGTCGCGCGGTGCGCCATAGGTGATCGCGCCATAGGCCCCGAACACGCCAAAGTAGTTTGTGTCTAAAACGTTGTTGATATTAAGTTGAGCCGAGAGCTGCTTCGTGATGTCATAGCGCGCCATAATTGGCTGGCATTCTGCAGACTCTGCAAACTGACGAGTAACAAATAATGGGCTAGCTAAAAATGAGAATGAACACCATTAATATAAAAATATCAACAAAATTACACAAAAGCATCTTGAACCTGTAATCCGTGTTTGATGTTGCTAGCCTCTTATAGTCGCCGCCTCAAACGATTGCTCCACAACTTGCTTAACGTCCTTATTGGCGCTTCTAGGGAAATAACAATTTGGCTATATACTGACAATGAGATAGCAAGTGTGCCAGCGCCACTAGCGGGTCTGGTGATAACAATTTCCTAAACAGATTTGCCACCACATTCTTTATGAGACTCGCCATGAGATTCAACAAGGGCACCACCACGGGCATCATCAAGAGAATCAACACGCGCGTCACGAGTTCAAATCGTGCGATGCTTTCTCGCCTGCAACGGATCCTGTTGATCGCCGTGTTAGGGCTAACGCTATCTTCTTGCGCATCGTTGCCCGATATAAGGACGTTCAATGAGCAACCAGCCGATGGTTCGCTTGCCATTAAAAATCGACCAGAAAATGCCCGCCCACCATCAATTTTGGTATCGAGATTAAGTCACTCGCGGGTTGACTTGCATAAATTGGCGGCGCTGGAAGATGCAGCAGTGACGGCACCGCCAATTGCAGGCAATAAAATAACGCTTTTGTTCGATGGCCCGCAGACACTGAATGCCATGATCAAGGCGATTGCCAATGCCAAGAATAATATAAACTTTGAGACCTATATTTTTGATCAAGACGCTCTTGGCATGCAATTCGCCAATCTGCTTATCGAGAAACAGCGTGCCGGAATTCAGGTCAATATCATTTATGACAGCGTTGGTACCATTGGCACACCAACTGAATTTTTTGACCGTATGCGCAGCGCCGGTATCAAATTGGTCGAATTCAACCCCGTCAATCCGTTAAAACGGATCGGCGCATGGCGCCTCAATAACCGCGACCATCGCAAAATTCTTGTCGTCGATGGAAAAATTGCCTTCACAGGTGGCGTGAATATCAGTGCGGCCTATGCCAATAGCTCATTGTTCAGGTCAAAGAAAAAGACCAGCGGCTCAGTCGGCTGGCGCGACACACACATCCAGATTGAAGGCCCAGCGGTCGCTTTTTTGCAGCTTTCGTTCATGCGTTCGTGGGCAAAGCAAGGTACTGAAGACCTGCCCGACTTACAGTATTTCCCGACATTAGGCATTGCTGGCGACAAAGTGGTGCGGGTAGTGATTAGCAGGCCGCGGGGAGAGTTTATTCTTTATAAAGCCTATATCCAGGCATTTCAAAATGCAAAGAAAACCATTCATATCACAACGCCCTACTTTGCCCCTGATCAGCAAATGGTACAGGTGCTAATTGACGCCGCGCGGCGCGGCGTTGAAGTCTCAATGATTTTTCCCAGCGTCTCCGATAGCGGCCTTGCATCTCAAGCAGGACAGTCGTATTACCATCAACTCCTTGCAGCGGGCATAAAAATCTATCGATTACAGGTCGCCATCCTTCACGCCAAAACTGCAGTAATCGATGGCAACTGGTCTACGGTCGGATCGGCCAACCTTGACATCCGTAGTTTTCTGCATAATTACGAAGCAAACGTCATCATCATGGGCGACGAATTTGGTAGCGAAATGGAAAATGCGTTTGATGATGATCTAAGTACCTCGGATGAAATTACCGCAGAGGCTTGGGACCAAAGGTCACTGACTGACCGAATCAAAGAGTGGGCCGCAAGGTCATTGGGATATTGGCTTTGATGAAACAAAATTCTATTTGGGTATTGCAAGTGAAACCACTATAAAAACCGTAAAAAGAGTCCTCGCTTAATAATAGACATTACATAGCGTGAATATTGCACGATATGTAGTTATATCAATAACGTGTAATTTTAGAAAAACCACGCCATAAAATAAGAAGAAAGTCATGCTGGTGTTTGTGAAATTTTGCGGTACTATAAAGTCTATAAAAACATTGCTTTTATACCCATTAGCAGCAGCGCAACGTACCTCCTTGTCTCTAAAAAGATTAGGTGAAAATAAAGCGCACTAAAAGCGAAGACAAATCCGCTATCCCGCGGCAGCAAATATCAATTAAGTCTTTCAATACCAGCGGTGCCATCAGTTTCTAATACTTCAAACTTTCAGTATTTATTATTTCTACCGCGATAGCAGCGTTTCGCTGATCGTCTAGTTGCCTCATTAGTACATCAAAAAGTCTCGTGAACAAACGCGTGCTGTCCTCTGTAGTTACCCGCCCCGCGATGAATACCTACTATTTTTTTCAACACGCTTGCTCTGAAAACCATTTTTCAATTGTAATTTGAACCAAATATGCGTGGCCGTCGATGTCATATTTGCTTAAAACTCGGGAGATAACATGCTTGAAATAAACAAAGAGCTCTTCGATCAAGAAGGATTGATGTCAATAATTGCTAACGCGTCGGCAACAGAGCTCGATGAGATGGATTTTGGGGTGATTGGATTTGACGACGCAGGCCTGGTGCAACGCTACAACCTATTTGAATCGAAATTGGCTGGATTGCGGGCTCAAAACGTGATCGGGTCACATTTATTTACGAGTGTTGCTCCGTGCATGAATAACTTCATGGTTGCGCAGCGCTTCGAAGATGCACGCGAATCCTCCACCTCTTTAGATACCATCATTGATTACGTACTCACATTACGCATGCGCCCTATTAAGGTAAAACTAAGACTTTTATCGCGTCCTGACGTGCTGATCCGATTCATTTTAGTTTTACGCGCAACATGAGCGAAGACGGGAGTACGCAAGACATTGCCAGCGAGTACGAGGCATTACTGCAGTTTCTTTACCTGGCACCGGTTGGCCTTGTGCAAACTAACCGCTTGGGCGAGGTTGAGCTGATGAATCCACTCTCAGCCCAGCTATTAATGCCCTTATCGAAAGATGGCGGCCTGTCAAATTTATTTAACGCTTTAGAGTCGGTTGCCCCAGAATTGCGGCGCATGGCAGCAGATTTTACAGCACCACAAGGATCTATTTGTGAGGGTTTCAGAGCCCAATTGACTGCAGGCGTTCGCGGAAAACAAGATCCCAAGATGCTCGGGATAAGCATGATCAAATTGGATGAAAGCCATCTGATGACAGTCCTAACCGATATGACGCAGATCATAGCCCAAGAGCGCCAACTCAAGTACAACACGGCTTGGATTAACGCGATAACGGTGGGCGTCACAGACTATGCATTAATGAGCCTTGATCAGGAAGGGAAAATCCACGAATGGAATCCAAGTATTGGACGCGTCACTAAATTTACTGCCGAAGACGTGGTGGGAAAATCCTTCTCTATGTTCTACAAGGAAGGTAGCATCTCGCCCGAACGGATTACAGACTACTTAAAAGAAGCCGATGAAGACGGCTGGAGTCTGAACGAAGGCTGGCGTGTCAAGGCTGACGGGACAAGCTTCTGGAGCAGCAGTATGATTGTGCCGATTGAAGATACTGCAGTAGATGGTGCAGGAAATATAGTTTTAGCGGATCCTGATGAACTCAGTTATGCTTTAATTTTGCGCGATATAACTGACCGGAATAACGATGCGGCTGGACACTTAAGTGCCCTGTCGAGCGACTATTTAACTGGCATAGCAAATCGACGTACGCTTTTCGAGGCAGCAGAGCTAGAGTTCAAACGTTGGCATCGAAATCCTCGGCCCCTCACTCTTATCATCATCGATGCTGACTATTTCAAGAAAGTCAATGATACGTACGGACATGCAGCTGGTGATCTTATATTGTGTAATCTGGCAAGCACGATGAAGGAAACGATGCGAGACATCGATACGGTAGCACGGATCGGTGGCGAAGAATTCGCAGCGCTTCTCCCATCAACAGATCTTGGCGGGGCATTGCAACTGGCAGAACGCTTACGCAACAAGATCGAAGCTGCACGGGTCATCATCGATGGTGCAGAAATTAAATACACTATTAGCATCGGGATCAGCGCTATGGACCACACAGTCACCGGCTTTGACGAATTGCTTCAGCGTGCCGATACAGCACTCTATGATGCCAAACATTCGGGACGTAACAACGTAAAAATTTGGAGGCAGACATAACGCTCAATTAGAACCAACATTAGTTGCTTTACTCAATTACAAAAGCTCAATCTAGTTTAGTGAACGCTTTTTCCACCTATTGAAAAGATATTTTTATTTTAAAAATTTGGCGATGTGCAACTGATTCGCTGCGGTAGACAACGAATCAGTTGACAATTTGTACGTGGTAAAAAAAACGATGCCTGTTCCTATTTTTTACATTTAATTAGCAACCAACCGTTTATCTGGATGTGCTCCGATGTTAAAAACTATCTCGTTATCCGTGGAACGTCATCACATCACTAATGAAACGTGTATTGTGGGAGATATACTGATAAAACGAGTGCCTGATTATGACAAACGTTATCCCCGACAGCGCTATTACTAGCGGCGAAAAAGATACTCTCGAAACCATTACGAGCGTGCATCACTGGACTGATACTTTACTATCCTTTCGATGCACGCGGCCATCCGCATATCAATTCACACCCGGCCAGTTTGCGCGCTTAGGCCTCAGGACGGAGAGTGGCGAAACGGTGTCCCGCGCCTATTCATTGACCTCAGCGATGACAGAAAATACCCTCGAATTCTATTTGGTGCTAGTACCAAATGGTCCGTTTTCGGCACTTCTGTCAAAGCTACTGCCGGGAGATAAAATACTCGTCGAAAAATCCAGTTATGGGTTCATGACTGCAGATCGTTTTGTCGATGGAAAGGATCTCTGGATGCTGGCAACCGGAACCGGCCTTGGGCCCTTCATCTCGATTTTGCAAGATCCCGCCTTATGGAAAAAGTTTACGCATTTAGTACTCGTGCACGGCGTACGAAATACTGAAGAACTAGCCTATCAAGCATTGCTGGAAAGCCTGCCACAACGCACCGAACTTGCAAATGGCGGTGCAAGTCTGACGATGGTGCAAGCGACAACCCGTGACACGCAGACGACAGGCCCGCGCCATCTTCATGGCCGCATTACAACACTACTTGAAAATGGCACGCTCGAACACGTTACAGGTCAACCAATAACGTTAGAGGCATCGCGCGTGATGATTTGTGGAAATCCAGAAATGATTACAGCGACCAGAGAAATGTTGGTTCAGCGCGGTATGCGCCCATGCCGCAGAGCAATACCCGGACAATTTGTCACCGAAGATTATTGGTAACAAATTACTCCTATTTCGATTATTTACGCCTCATTTTGACCATGAATATTTAACAAGCTAAAAGACGCTTTAACATCCTGTTCTTGCGCTGATGATGGCTTAACCCTGTCAATTGACTGCTAATAAAAGCCCGGAAATAGTATGCGTTTCGACGATGTAAGAACGTCAGTCGCTTATTACTCCTTTTTTAGATTGACAGTGTTTAGCAACGATATCGGCTATCTCTGTCAAACTACGGGTTGCCACCACATTCCGCTTTCCAAGGAACCCGCATGCATGACGTAGCCGCACCGAATATCGAGCCAACATTCCCGAAACTTTCATTAAGCAATGGATTTGCCGCTTTACCTCCAGAGTTTTATACGCGCCTAATGCCAACGCCAATCGTGGCACCTTATCTGGTCGATGCCAATGATGTCGCCGCAGCGTTAATTGGTATTGATCCGGCTATATTTCCCTCTAAACAATTTATTGATACCTTTTCAGGTAACCAGTTATTGGATGCATCACAGCCACTTTCCGCCGTATATTCAGGGCACCAGTTTGGACAATGGGCGGGCCAATTGGGTGATGGGCGCGCGATATTATTAGGCGACGTCCCATCATATAACGCTACTAGCCGTATTGAGTTGCAACTCAAAGGGGCTGGAGCGACGCCTTATTCGCGTATGGGAGACGGTCGTGCGGTACTGCGCTCATCCATTCGCGAATATCTTTGCTCAGAAGCGATGGCGGCGCTGGGCATTCCAACCTCGCGCGCACTAAGTGTCATCGGATCAGACCAGTTGGTGATGCGAGAAACACCGGAAACCACGGCAGTAGTAACGCGCATGGCACCAAGCTTTGTTCGCTTTGGATCGTTTGAACACTGGTTTTACAACAAACAACATACATCGCTGAAAATCTTGGCCGATTACGTTATCGTACAATTTTATCCAGAACTAGCAGCAAAAGAAAATAGATATCAAGCTTTTTTAGCGGAAGTGACCAAGCGTACCGCCCATTTAATGGCCGAGTGGCAGGCAGTCGGTTTTATGCACGGCGTTATGAATACCGACAATATGTCGATATTAGGACTAACACTTGATTACGGACCATTTGGGTTCATGGAAGCTTACGACCAACGCCATATCTGCAACCATACGGATCAACAAGGCCGCTATGCTTACAATATGCAACCACAAATCGGTCATTGGAACTGCTATGCACTCGGCCAGACATTACTCCCATTGATTGGAAGTGTTGAAGACACCGAAGATGCGTTGAAAGACTATCAAAACCAATATACTGCTAAGTATGGTGACTTATTGCACGCCAAGCTAGGCCTGCTAACTGTTCAGCCAGAAGACGATAAGTTATTTGATGCAATGTTTGCATTAATGCAAAGTAGCCATACGGACTTCACATTATTTTTCCGCCGTTTAGGTGACTTGCAAATCGCGCATCCAGAAAACGACATGCTATTGCGTGATCTGTTTATCGATAGAGCAGGTTTTGATGCATGGGTGCTTCAATACAGGGCGAGATTGCAGTCAGAAAATAGCCTTGACGCAGTGCGACGTCTTGCAATGCATAAAACGAACCCCAAGTACGTGCTGCGTAATTATTTAGCGCAAGTTGCGATTGAAAAAGCACAGAAAAAAGACTATTCCGAGGTTCGTAAACTACTTAAAATTTTACAGCAGCCATTTGATGAACAGCCTGAATATGCTGACTACGCCGCGTTGCCACCCGACTGGGCCAACGGATTAGAAGTTAGCTGTTCTTCTTAAATGAGTAAGTTAAACATAATTGACTCATCAGTGAGTCGGCAGATGAGTACGGAAATTAAAAAAGCCATCAAAAAAAACTCAAAAACTGTCCATTAAAATAGGAGTCCATCATGAGCAACTCAAAAGTTACTAAAACCGAAGCAGAATGGCGCGCGACACTAGAACCAATGGAATATGAAGTTACAAGAAAAGCCGCCACTGAACGTGCTTTCACGGGAAAATTCTGGGATCACCACGAACATGGCATTTATACCTGTGTATGCTGCAACACACCTTTGTTTGAATCAGACGCGAAATTCGATTCGGGTTGCGGCTGGCCAAGTTATTTCAAAGCGATTAATCCAGAAAATGTCAGCGAACGGATTGACCGCGCTCACGGCATGACCCGCACCGAAATTTTATGTAATGTCTGTGATGCACATTTAGGACATGTTTTCCCTGATGGACCAGCGCCAACTGGCTTAAGATACTGCATTAACTCCGCATCATTACGTTTTGATCCGGCATAATCCGTTAATCTTATTTATATACCCGTGTTTACGCATTGGATATGAATTAGTAAAATAAAGCCTCGCACAATTGCACAATCGCACTAACGAAAGAAAGCCCAGTCCATGAAGTTTCTGTTTGACCTTTTCCCTGTAATACTTTTTTTCGGCATTTTTAAGTGGGGCGAAGGCCATACCGATGCCGCCCAGGCTTTGGTGTCGCAATATCTATCGGGCTTTGTGTCTGGCGGTGTTGTCACTGCGACGCAAGCGCCAATCATATTGGCAACGGCGGTGGCTATCTTTGCTACTTTGGCTCAGATTGGCTATCTACTCGCGCGCCGTAAAAAGGTCGATGCGATGCTGTGGGTTTCGCTAGTGATTATTAGCGTGTTTGGTGGCGCCACCATTTACTTTCATAACGAAGCATTTATCAAATGGAAACCTACCGTTTTATACTGGTGCTTTGCAGCAGCATTGCTAGGTAGTCAATTGATTATGGGTAAAAATTTAATAAGAACCATGATGGAAAAACAGATGGCGTTACCTGAACCAATCTGGGCCAAAGTAGGTTTCGCCTGGAGCGCGTTCTTTATATTTATGGGCTTGCTGAATTTATACGTAGCCTTTAATTTTCCGATCAATACATGGGTTAACTTCAAGTTATTTGGCGGTATGGGATTAATGTTTGCATTTGTCATTGGACAAAGCCTTTATCTCTCAAAATATATCAAGGAACCTAAATGACTACCCAATTAGATGATATTCGTACAAAATTAATTGCAACTTTCTCTCCGACAGAATGTCTATTGCAGGATGAATCAGCGATGCATGCCGGCCATGCTGGTGCAGCCTCTGGTGGTAGTCATTACCGCCTTCGGCTTATTTCCGAAGTTTTTGAAGGGAAAAATCGGTTAAATCGCCATCGTCTGGTGTATGATTGTTTGGATGACATGATGCAACATAAGATTCATGCTTTGGCGATCACAGCGTTGGCGCCATCGGAGATTAAAGACGCTTAAAAACGCGAAAATAATCATTGCACGATAAAATTTAGTTACACATTTATTGAACACTTCATTATTTCTAGCTATATTCTGTTTTACTCTTCTACAACTCCCCCATTCTATTTAGGATTCGAATATGACTTTTAAACCTGCTCGCTTGTTGGTGGTTCTTTTTGCTGCAGCTGCATTACCTGCTTTGGCCCAAAACGTTGCCGTAGTAAACGGCAAGGCAATTCCATCTTCACGTGCTGACTTAATGGTTACGCAAATGGCGGCACAAGGTGGTCAACCTGATTCTCCGCAGTTGCGCGCAATGGTTAAAGACGAGTTGATCAATCGCGAAGTATTGATTCAGCAAGCTGAAAAACAAGGCCTTGGCAACAATCCAGATGTAAAAGCGCAAGCCGATATCGCCCGTCAGTCAATCCTGATCCGCGCATTGGTCTCGGATTACATCAAGAAAAACCCAGTTAGCGATGCTGACATCAAAGCCGAATACGACAAATTTAAAGCAACTGCTGGCGACAAGGAATATCATGCTCGCCACATTTTGGTCGATAATGAAGCAGATGCAAAAGCCATCATCGCTAAGTTAAAAGCTGGCGGAAAGTTTGAAGACCTGGCTAAGCAATCAAAAGATCCAGGCTCAGCAGCTAATGGCGGCGATTTAGGTTGGGCAACACCCGTTTCTTTCGTCAAACCTTTCTCGGATGCGCTAGTTGCTTTGAAACCAGGTCAAGTTACTGATACACCGGTCAAAACCCAATTCGGATATCACGTAATCCAACTGGAAGAGTCACGTCCGGCCAAGATCCCAACATTGGCAGAAGTGAAGCCGCAAATTACTGAAGCGCTGCAACAGAAAAAATTGCAAGCATATCAACAGGAACTTCGCGCAAAAGCGAAAATTCAATAAGTCTTGCTATATTGCTCTGCCTAAAAAAACGCTCCTTGGGGCGTTTTTTTATTGGCGAGCAACTTTAGGCGTTGAAACTACGGTCAAGTATAGGGACGAATCTCGTGCCTTAAAAACCTTGCGTAAATCACTGCGCCATCCGAAAATTAAGCGCAGGTTCATAAGTAATGCGTAAACGAAAGTTACTGTACCAGCTTATTTTTGCATCGTTATCTCTTGGTGGAGTTTGCGCAGAGAACTCGGATCGCGGCCCGGTAAGAACAAATCCAAAATTATTTCGACGCATACTTATCCAATCACGTACCTGATCAGACACCACTACGCTGATGGTTTCGCCTACCGGTAAAAGCATAGAATAATCACACAGCATTTTGGAAGAGAAAATTTCGGTTCCCATACAAAGCCTGTTCGCATAGGATATTGGGGTAGAAGTTTCCATTAATTTTCCATCACTGCGTGAGATCGATTTGGTGGTGTCGAGCCAAAATTCAGCGCTAGCAATAGCATCAAACTGACTAACGTCAAATTTTACGCCTCCTCTGAACACCGAAACACGCACGTCGTCGCAAGCAAAAGGTGGTTTTCCTGCCCTAAAAAAATCATCGTAACCGACCATGACTGTTTCTGCGGGGGCGGAAAAAGTTGTCGAGGGAGTCTTCCCTTCTCCGCTGCAAAAGCCGAACGAGCCACTATTTACCGTTGTACCAGTCGTGGCAATAAGCGGTTGTAAATCAACCGTTTTAAGCGTCACGGGAGCGCATCCCGTTAAAAATAATAGTATTAAATTAAATGCAGCGATGTTCATCCACGATATGGACAGTCGGTTCATTTTTCGACACTCCCCTTTGGTTAACATGTTAACCGTGGTCTTGGTTGCACCAAGACTCCCTTTTAATTAGCTACGGCTTACCTGCAATTGCCACGGCAACGCACTTAACGATCTTTCTGCGGTATAGGCCCAAAAACATCCATCACGTAACCAGAGCAACCTTTTATTTGTACTATGGGGATCGCGCAGGTCGACTTCTACATTTTGACGAAAACGTTCAATCAGCATTTCGATCCCACTATAGATCTGACCTATTCCCTTACAATAGTAAATAATTGTGAAAAATACTAGTCAAAAATATAACTTAATGAACTAAAAAAACACCCACCCCAGTGTGTTGCCTTACTTCTTTTGAACTAAGATTGAAAAGAGAAGCTGTTCCTCCTGTGACATTGAGGGCACTGGACGGGCATAAGGCGTGGTTATCTCATCCCACGGATGGCTACTTTGGGCGCGTTCGAATCCAAATTTTTCGATACGCGTCATCCATTCCTGATTAAATAAATCAGCCGCACCAGGTTCGTTTGCAAGTTCTGACGGGATCGACGTGTAACGCATCTCAAGTCGTAAGCCGGGTAATTCGGCGTTCACAGCACGCACCATATCTTTCATTCCGGCAAGGTATTGGAGTTGATGGGTCCAAAACATCAACAGGTTGCTACGACGGACGATGGACCGGCGACTGGATGGATCTATTGATACCGGGCGCGGATATGTCCACATATTTATAACTATCCAAATACGCACAGTAACCGGTTGCATTACGCCAGAAGTAACTAGACTCGCAGCTAGTTTTCGGTAACCATCAAAATCCAAAACCTGCAGTACGTTAGATACAATACCGCCATCTGCATGCAGGTGATCATCCAAGATTAACGGAGGGAAAATACCAGGAATAGCGGTCGTAGCCAGTAGTATCTGTTGCACCCGACGTTGCCCCTCTATTGGTGCCGCCAATTCTCGGCCGATGTCCCAAAGATGGCCAATTCCCAGATCAAAATCTGTCGTACCGATGATCAATTGCCTACCTTCAGAAAAGCGAGCCTGCAATCGCGCACTCATACGTCCGCTCATCTCGCGCTCAATCATCTGTCGATATAGCTCGGTCTTGACTAATCCCCCGGTTCGTCTTAACCAAAATAGCCAGTCAAACGTCGGAGCGAAATCGGTAGTGGCGTTGCGGTACAAGGCCGCAGCCTGGGATAGTGCTTCTGCCGTACCCAACAACGCAAACGGTGCCTGTAACCCACCAGTGCTAATTCCTGTCACCAAATCGAAGTCCGGCATAGAGCCATTGCTACGACTTTGCCATCCACGTAGAAAACCGATGCCGTAGGCACCGTGCTGACCGCCACCTGAAAGCAACAATAAGTCTAATGTATTGTCTCCTCGAGCAACATTGCGATGCACTAAGCCATCAACGATTGCGTCTATTTTGGCCTCGTATTGAGTACGCGCGACATCATCTTGCTCTTTACGTTGTAAAAAAGCCAAGGCGGGTCTGACATCAGGAGCAAACGGCAGTCCTACAGCAGCCAATAAACTAAGCAAAAATCGTATCATATAGAAAACCTTGTTAATAGCATCGTAACGACAGACAAATAAAGCGATCGTGTATTTTTAGAGGGAGTCGCCGGAGAGGGGCGAAAGGAATTTAAGGTTTAATTTTAAGATTATTTCACTCGCCTTTTTGATGCCACTGCCACGCCGTTCTATCTAACAAAAAAGACAAGCCTCCATCTAAAGATTGAATTTAATTACTTGAAGCAGACATATTCGATATTTCACGACAGAAATTTTACTCGGTTATTTGATCTAGCCTCTCGCTCAACCGCGTGGTTAATGTATACTTCGCCACTGAACAGCAGAAAGAAAGCCATAGAAATGTCTACATACAGAGAACTTCAAGAACAAATCGAACAGTTGCGCCTGCAAGCAGAAGAAGTCCGTCAGGTCGAACTCGCAGATGTCATTATGGAAATCAAAACCAAAATGCAGGAATATGGCATTACCGGGTCTGATTTGGGCCTGATGGGCAAAAAACGTGTAATGAAACCGTCACCGGCATCGATGGAACCAGAAGTACCGGCATCCGAAAATGCTGAAATGTAAATAGGCTAAGGTTGAACGGTTCCCCAAGCTGTTAATTGTGATATTCGCTTTCGTAGTAAGAATACATACGTTTGGCAGCTGAACGACCTGAAGACATTGCCCATTCCCAAAACCACGTCATCGCACGTGGTTTTTTTGACTGTATAAAAAACTGCATTTTATATCTACGCATTTGCCCCTCTTCCCGTGCTTCTATCAATCTGACAATACCAACTTCCTCCCCACGCGTTATTTACGTCACGCTCCCGTCATATTGTTTAGGTAGGGTTCGGACGGAATCATAGTAGTTATAAAAGCCGTATCGCCACCTTTTCATTTTATGGGTAACGTATGTACAACAATGACAAGCGACTCATTATTCTAGACGCGGATGGCACCACGATCGATGCGTTTAGCGCAATCGATAAGACCTTTGCACACCACAATATGGCAATTGGTGATGAAGAGAGTTTTCAGAAGCGACGCCATATTTTTAAATATCTGGGCGGGTTGAAAGATTTTCCATCGAATATAAAAAAACAGATCGGCAAACAAAGTCGGAAACAAATAATTCAAACGTTGACAGAAGTATATCGGGAGGAGGCGCAACTTTATCCCCATATTGCAGAGCTGATTCGAACACTGATCGCTGCGCCCGACGTAATAGTCGGACTAGTTACCCGTAACATCACCAACGAGCCAGAAGAAACGCTGCGACAACTTTTCCGCCGCCACGACGTTGATCTCGACGCGCTTGATTTTTTTATTCATATTCCGGTTCGCGAGGAAAAGAGGGTCGAATTTCGTGCTGCCAGAGAGCGTTTTAATATTAATCCGGCGCGTAGCTATATTTGCGGTGATGAAGAGAAGGATTTCTTGGCCGCGATCGATTCCGGGATGCATCCGTTTATGGTTTCGTACGGATTCGAAAGCTATAAGCGGCTTACCAAAAAATTTAAAGTGCCTGAAGAAATCATCTCACAGACATCAGCAGAGTTAAGCGAAAGGGTCCTACACGGACTGGGCTTGAATAACGTTTTGCAATGTTGATAGTCCTGGTCATACCAAAACCGAACGTCCGCTATTTTTGAGTGCCAAGGCAAGCATCAAAGCAAACTTTTTTAGTTGATTACTGTGGCATCAGCTTATCTGCAAAGATTTGCTGACCATAACATCGTCCTGAAAGGCAGTCGCTACGACGTCAGCGCCAAAGAAATTTTTATTCAGCGCTAACATCTCGACTATCCGTTGATGTCCCGCCGCATCATCAGGCATGCGCAAGATAACAGTCATATATCTGGACTGACTTTTAGTATGTTGGGTATGAGGAGATGATGCTGCAACATTGGACGAAAGTGTCACTTTCGGATGGATGGTAATGGCAGTCTTTTTATCATCAAACGATGCTTCGACTGAAGTACTCAACTGTAATTCTTTAGTCAATTCACCTTCTAAAACAATCACTGTAGTATGTGGTTCCGGCCACCTTTTTGCACCACCAACAACCTCGGGAAGACCGCCGGTTACTTCAAATTCTGTTGCAGAAATCTGCTCATAGTGGAACGGTTCCCAACCTGGAACGTTCATTTTACGTTTTGCTACGCTCTCCATCGCTTTAGCTGGCCCACGTCCATTGGCAAGCATGCCAACCGGGAGGAAGTCTTCCGCGCTTACAGCGGTTACATTATCACTCATATCAGACTTTCTCTATCTTGAAGAATTTGCTATTTTTACCAACACTCGTGCGCGTAAAACTATCCTGCTGTATCGTTCGATTCTCACCTTAAAAAAAGGAAAAAAATGTCTCAAATCGCCGTCGTATCGATCAATACCGCCAAACCTGGGCAAGAAAAAAAAATGGAAGCGGCAATGCGTGCATTAATAGCACCAAGTCAACGCGATCCAGGTTTTATTCAATATGACCTCCATCGCGACTTAGACGACCCGCGCACTTTCGTGTTCTTTGAAAGGTGGGAAAGCCGTGAACTGCTTCACCAACATTTTAAGGCTCCACACGTTATTGCATGGATTGCGCAAGCCGGTGAGTTGGTAGAGAGCAGCACACTGCGGATTATGGAGAATCTAGGTTAATTACGAAAACGCACTCAGCATAGGAATATTTCTCACTCTCTTCGCACCATCCGCCACAGGAGGGTGTGACTTGCACCGGTGTATGCGCGTCAAAGTACACAGCCGACACCTGTTTACCGATATTTACTTTTCTTCCCTGTCTTTATATCAATAGCAAAACGCACACCATTCTCCGTGAATTGAGTTTCATCTGGCGGCTCATCCCCCGCCAAGACACCGGATACGTTGAGCAAGCCTTCACCTTTTCGGATAAGCTCATCTGAGCGTTCATAGACATTCGGACAATCGGTTTCGGCCATCAAAGCCTTAACGATCGGCACCTTCCAGGCTTCCACGCCAGCGGCCTGAAATTCGCATATGAGGTAGCCGTTTCGACCGCCATACCAATCCACCAATAGTCCCGGTAATCCATCTTTTTCTGCCAATATCAGTCGCACCACATCGGTTGCAGCGCTATTTTTTGCACCCCTGGCGAGACTGCGCGTCGCAACAGCTGCTTTGATACGACGCTTCATAAATGCATGATCGACGGATTCGTTCTGATCGAAAGTCCAGACTCGCGCGCGAATTTCCGATTTCGGGCTATGTGCTGCGCGCGCCAAAAACTTGCCTGAAGACGAGTGTACCAGCGCTGTAGCGCCAAATTGCATATTTTCGCCAGGCTTTCCATCGATGCGCTCAATGGCAGAGGCATAAATCCAAGGCTGACGAACTAGCAGGCTTTTTTCCTTGCCTTGCTTTATGGTAATGACGAGCATAGTACCCATTCCCAGATGTAATATATAAGATGAAATTGAACATTAACGGTTGCTTGCCGAAGTTTCGGTCCGGCTATCGGGTCAAGTCCATAAACCGCATGACAGCATTAAGCGAATAAAAATGACTTCAACATGCATTCTAAGGCCAAAATTAACGTTCCCATTTTCCGGGAATGTTAATTAAATAGTCTCCATTAATGACAAAGGCGACGTTCAAAGGCCTTACACCTGACCTTCATTTCACGAACAGAAAATAAAGAAACTTGTTTTAGCGCCTTATTAAAGAAATCAAGCATAGCGGGAAAATAACTATCCTAAAATCCACTGTAGGAAACGGCCTCTCCAAAAACAAAAAAGCCCTGAATAATCAGGGTTCATGTTCGATAGTGACAAAAGCAGTCCACTTCAAACTATCAAATGGGTCACATTACTAGTTTTCAACTCTGCTTTTTTAAGTCAATAGCAATTAATTAGATTAATTTCATTTCCGCATTTGCGCCAATTCACCTGACGAAGGACAATCCTAGCGAGATGCTTGCCTTAAAGTTGAGAGCATGATTTTACACGTTTTTCAACCACCGGCGATAAGGATGCAGCGTATCTCCTTGCTTCCTGCGAGGTAATAAGTTCAATTTCGTCCGCCGCAAAGAGGAATCAATAGCCAGGCATACGCGCCAATCCCAAATCGTGCCTAGGATCAGCGAAAAGGTCACCCAGCTTTACGGTGCGATTTGCGGATAATCGTAGAGGATAATCGGCGAGGCCAGTATGGTATCAAATGTCCCTTCCTCACCAACTAGTACTGGCCAGACACCAATATTTTCACACTCTGCTACATTCACCGCGAGATCCGCAGGAGGATCAATAGAAGATACGAACCGACCATCCGATACCCGAAGAATCAGGTGACACGAGACTAACGCTCGCAGCGTTGCTGCATCGCGGCTAATACCACGCGCATCCGGCAACGGTGTCCAATTGGCGATTCTGGCGGTGATTCGGAAAACGTTATCGATCACTCGCTCGGCACGTATTCCTACTTCGCCGTTTATGCATCGGCGGTTACGTGCCAATAAACCTGCCACTTTACCTTGCGCATTACCTAACGGTTCCAATTCGCGATGCCCTGCTAATTCAAAGGGGGTTTTCCACTCCTTATATTCAGATTCACCCACCTCATCCAGGCAGAGTGGTTCGGTATTAATCTGGCGCTCAACCGCTTCCTGCCAGCTATAAAAATGCTGCCCGTCGATCGTCAGAACATCAACCGCACAATATGGCGGCTCGTCCTGTGGCCACTCCACCAATGGCGGCTTCAATTCTCCCGTCTCGCGCGCGGTTAAATGCAAGAACCCTGACGTGACCGTCAGTACCGTGTCGGGACCACCCTGCACAAGGCACTGAGTCTGAATCATCCATGGATCGGCACCATCATGAGCCATACAGTAATTGTGTGGATAAACGCCCCCGAAGGCCCAGCGCTGCCGGTTTTTCACAGAGTAGGCGCGGTAGGGATAAAGCATATAACCTTCATAAAGCACGGCGCTTACAACGCTATGAATAAACGAGGCATTCATGGCACATTCTCTTCAACGATATCCAATAGACTATCCAGCGCCTGCTCCCATGTCGATAGTCCATGCTGCCTCTTATATCGATAAAGCCGATCAAACTGATCGCGATCCAGACACAACCATGTGCCGTTGGGATAATAGCGATCCATCATCTCCTGCCACACCGAATCGGGCAGCAAAAATGTTGCCTCCTTGGTCCAGGCAATCCGGCTGATCTGGAGCCGATCATTTTCATCGCGATAAAAAACCGTACCGCTAAACTGGAACAAAAGTGGCACCTCACCATCTTCAAGCGCATAAAAGAATTTCACTGCGGCCACATTGAAATCATAGCTACATGGAACCGGCAAGTCCGCAATACAACTCCCTTCGAAACCAGGTATGAGCAAAGTGTTATGCGTCCACAGGAGTGGATGTGGCCCCTGTTTGAAACGCAGGGGATCGCCAAATAATTCTCGCAACCGTTCTTGCTCCCCCGGCCGGTAGCGCCGCCGTGGCGATTCGATCTGAATGTGGCACTGTAGGATGACATTCGCGACTCTCACGCTCGAAATAGCCGTGTTGATGCACAGTCTGCAATTAAGCAGCGGAGTGGCCGCAGAACGGACCGTCTCCGCGCCTTCCACCTGGAACGATAGTTCAGGCATGGAAACTCCTTTTCGATACGCGGACACCCGCCTGAAGGTCAAAAAAGAATTCACCGATAGCAACCTAAGCCTCAGTGCCTCCGATCAAGCCCTGCCAACGCCATGGGATGATGCCTGTCAAAGCTTGGCATTGGTCAATCGGTAACCGATAATATTAGTGTGCGCCCTGCGCACGATTGAATAACAGCGCCACCACATCCGGTTCCAGCACAAAAGTTGCTTTATCAATCTTGCTTCCGACCTCTGCCGAGGAAATACTCTTCCAATACCATCTTCCCGAAAATCGGAGCCTTGCTACCCCCTCGACCAAGCCCGTCAATTCAATTTTGATGCCCTATATTTCAACCTTTGAACAAAGTTGATGCCGAAATAATTATCAAGAATTCTATATTGGTTAAATATACAAAATTTTTTTCACTCATTCAAGAAATACTTAGGCTTCACAACACAAGAGTCGCCTTAGTTTGGAGGTTTTCTTCACTGTATAGTTACTCTCTGGAATCTATCTATTAATATATTTATCAACCTTTTTTCTAGAGGCTTTTAGCACGGCTTGAGATCATAATTACTAGTAATAATTTAACGCTTGTATATCTTTCAAACCCCATTCTTCACAGACCACCGTGAAAAATACCCATCAAAACTCGGACCAATAAATCAAATTGCAACGAATTTAAAAAGGATCGTCACTTCCCTATATTGATGCACAAGAAGTATCCATAACAATACGTATAAAAGTCGCATTACGTATTTACGCTGAATTTCAACTCTTCGCCGGAGCGGCTTTCAGTTAAGTATTTTTGCGCATTCGTTTTGTTTCAATTTCTCCCCTATTCCGGCTAGCTCGGCCAAACATATTCGTGGCGCTTCATACATCACTGTCCGTCAAGACACCGGGGCAGCTCAGATTTTTTTGAAATAATAGGTTGCTATGTGGCTTAAAATAGCGGCGTTGCGTACACTACCGCGCTATCATTTAATTTCGTCTTAACCATGACCATTAATATCAGCGAAGATCTCCGTGCTTATATCGATCCTTTAACCGATGACGAATTCGCCGCACTAGAACGTAGCCTGCTGTCCGAAGGCTGCCGCGACGCGCTAGTACTGTGGGGTGATCTTTTAATAGATGGGCACAACCGCTACGGTATCTGCCAAAAGCACGAAATTCCTTTTAATATTATTCAGAACCACACGTTTAAATCTATCGAAGATGTCCACATGTGGATGATTGATAACCACCTTGGGCGGCGCAGCGTATCGGACTTTCAACGCGGTGTACTTGCCCTGCGCAAGAAAGAGATCGTATCGACGCGCGTGGCACAGACGCAAGCCCAGCGCCCGCCCGATAAGATAGCTGGGGCAGATGTATTAAGCCAGCCAGAGGGCGAGCAACCGTTAACGCGGGAAGCCATTGCGCGTTCTGCGAGGGTAAGCAGCGCAACCTTGGCACAAATCGAAAAAATCCAAAAAACGGCTGCGCCGGAACTGGTCAGAGCCGTAAAGTCCGGTGAAATATCTATTAATGCTGCGGTGGCCGTAGCGTCCTTGCCTAGCGAACAACAGATAGCTGCTGTCGCTGGCGGCAAGAAAGAATTACGCGAAGCAGCAAGACAAGTACGTGAGGCACGACTACCGCCAAAGCCAGAACGAGAGACTCCGTCGAGCGACGCTTCCCCGGATCAAGTAGAAATCTACCGTTTGACGTTACTGGTCGCTGAACTTACTGAAGAGCGCAATGAATTAAAAAAGAAGGTGCAACACTTGACCATAGCACTTACGGAGGCGCGCAGCGAGCGAGCTTAGAAATAGGGTTAAGCATCTGTTAGGAGCAAAACGCGTAGCGTACAATATGCCGAAGTGGGGCGGGCAAGTCGAAAACTGACCATCACCAAAAACTGTTACGCTTTTCCTTTTAGCCAACAAACTGGCACTAAACGGCGATATTGATAATTGCAAACCGGCTCTGTCCAAGTTGCTTACCCCTCCAAGACTTTGATGACATCTGACTTCAACTTACCTATATTTGCGCTGAGCACTGCGGTCATACTACTGACGCCCGGACCGACCAATACCTTACTGGCCGCCGCCGGCCTGGAGCGAGGTGCGAAAGGCGCGTTGCCACTCATTGCATGCGAACTTCTCGGCTATCTCATTGCGATCTCGGTTTGGGGCGCAGTGCTCGCGCCCTTACAAAGTAGTTACCCTTGGGTAGCGATCTTGGCACGCGCCGCCAGCAGCCTCTACCTGATCTACATTGCGGTGATGGTATGGAGGGCAGCCTCCGTGCTGCAGACATCGGGACAACGATCGGTTGGCCCTCATTCCTTATTCGTGGCAACCCTTCTCAATCCCAAAGCACTACTTTTTTCGTCTGCGATTTTCCCCGTTCTATCGCCCAGCAATATGCAAATCTATTTTTCAGCGACGGCATTGTTTGTTTGCCTGTTGATACCTATCGGCATCGCTTGGACGATGTTCGGCGCAGCGTTAGCCAACGGGCGCTTGAAGTTTGCGGATCGCATCAAGTTGCAGCGCGCAACTTCATTGGTGCTTTGTGCATTCTCGGCATCTATCGCCTGGGCTACTTTTCATTGAAGTTATCCATTGGCATCGCTAGACGCCATACCAATAGTGTGACGGCAAAAAACTCCTTATCCTACCCGCCTATGGCGAAATATCCATGTCTAATACATTTTCTCTTATAGAGAATTTTCGTTGAATAGGAATTTTTTAATGAAACAAGACAAACAGAATACTTCTACATCGACGACATTTGAGACGCCACTTGATCTATATAGATCGATTTCGCGGGTATGGTCCGCAGACACTTCAAGCCCAACTGGGGCATGGTCACAATCAAATCCGGCGCAGAATCATTGCAGCATTACGTCTCTTGTCGTACAAGATCATTTCGGCGGTGGGATTCTTACCACTAAGACGCCTGGCGGAACGCACTTTTATAATCTAATTGATGGAAAAAAGTGGGATCTAACTGTCCACCAATTCGCCGAACCTGTGCCATATGACGATACACCGTCATCTCGCGATTCAGCGTTTGCCGATACTTCAAAGCAGAAATACGCACTTCTTACAGCTCGGCTCAAGCAATCTATCGGAGATTAGCTATTTTTATATCGATGCAAAATGGGTTGTTTTTTTGACCTTAAAACAGCATTTTCGATCAAAAAATAGGAGGGTTGCGAATACTTTGTATTAGTTGCGGACGTTTACGATAAAAGATGGCAAACACACATCCAAGCAATCAAACCCGCAAAACAAAAAAGCCCTGAATAATCAGGGCTTTATGTTTAAAACTGGCGGAAGCGGTGTCCGCCATTCTACGGTTTAATACCGTTCAACAAATGCCAACAATTCGTAATCCTCATAGAGGAAATTGAAATTTATAGTGTAACGTCGTTTATTCCAATACAATAGAATCTACGTTTCCCGTGTGGGTAGAGATGTGGGTAGGCTAAGGGGTAGGCAATCATGGCATTAAATGTAAACAAGCTTTCAGCCCTGGGCGTGAACAAGGCAACCAAACCCGGATATTACGGCGACGGCTCAGGATTGTGGCTACAGGTTTCACCCACCGGGACTAAAAGCTGGATATTCCGCTTCACCTTGGCGCGCAAGCAGCGTGAAATGGGATTGGGTCCGTTACACACCGTGGATCTCGCCTCAGCGCGAGCAAAGGCGAAGGAGTGCCGCGTGTTATTGCTGGCCGGCCAGGATCCGCTCGATTCCAGAGACGCCGCAAAGCTTGCGGCATCATTGACTCTTGCACGGTTGATCACCTTCGATCAGTGCGCAGCAGCCTATATTGCCGCACATCGCAGCGGATGGAAAAATGCCAAGCATGCCAGCCAGTGGGAAAACACCCTGGCCACCTATGCGTCTCCAATCATCGGTGCGTTGCCCGTCGCCGCCGTGGATACCGCACTGGTCGTCAAGGTGCTCAGCGCAATCTGGGCAGACAAGACGGAAACCGCAACCAGATTGCGGGGCCGCATCGAAAGCATCCTCGACTGGGCGACCACAAGTCGGCACCGTCAGGGTGAAAATCCGGCGCGCTGGCGTGGCCACCTAGAAAATCTGCTTGCGACGCCGAGCAAGATTGCACCGATCAAGAACCACCCCGCCCTGCCCTGGCAAGAAACTGGTGCCTTCATGGCGGCATTACGTCTTCGGGAAGGTATCGCCGCACGCGGTGTTGAGTTTGGCATTCTCACGGCGGCGCGCTCTGGTGAAGTGCGCGGCGCAACTTGGAATGAAGTGGATATGACGACGAAAGTTTGGACCGTGCCCGCCGAGCGCATGAAGGGCGGTAAAGAACATCGAGTTCCGCTATCGACTACTGCAATGGCATTGCTGCGCGCGACGCCGCGCATGGGCGCTTTAATTTTCCCCGGACGAGTTCAAGGTAGCGCGCTAAGCGATATGAGTCTGACGGCTGTTCTGAGGAGGATGGGACGTAAAGATATAACCGTGCATGGATTCCGCTCGACCTTCCGCGACTGGTGCGCCGAATCTGTAGCGAACGCGTTCCCGCGCGAAATCTGCGAGCATGCGCTGGCGCATAGCTTGCCCGACAAAGTCGAAGCCGCTTATCGACGCGGGGACCTACTGGAGAAACGTGTTTTGCTTATGCAAGCTTGGGCGGATTATTGCGGGAACATTCCGACTGCCGCTACCGTGACGCAAATTCGCGGCGCGAGTGTGCGAGACTAAAGCACTACTTGTAGGGGATAGGTATAACTATTTACTAGATGTGTAAATAGTTCTTGACGATCTTTAATCTCACGCGATAGACTAAAAATTAACGAGTTACCCACTCTCTAAAAGACCGGGCGGTGCCGCTTTCCGATAAAAGCGACTTGAATTGAGGAGCACTTACCGTCTAGCATCATTCCGTTGCGGGTAAACTTGATTCAAGATTCAAAACTAAGCGCGACCCCTACCCCTTCAATGTGGGTGATGCATAGAGAGGGACAACGGACTAAGAACCTAATTTTAGGTCTGGTCCCGGCGTCTTCGCATCATAAGCAAGGGTCAGATCAAATCCTTTTTTACGGATAGATCATGCTAAATATTACACCTTCACAGCCTTCCATTCTTTTACGCCTTCCCGCAGTACTGGCGCGCATTCCCGTTTGCAGAGCATCTTGGTGGAGTGGAGTGAAATCCGGTCGATACCCGCAGCCTGTAAAGCTCTCCCCCCGTGTTGTGGCCTGGCGCGAAGAAGATATTAACGCTCTCGTAGCCAACGGCGTATGTAAGTCTGGTGCAATCGACACGACGATCCGAAATGCAACCGTTAGTACGGCGCGAGGTGAACTATGAAAACCGCTGCGGACATTCATCTAACAAGCGCTTCTCACAATGTGGGTGTGGGGTTTTCTGTGGTCTTTACATTTAATGACGGCAATTTCAATGCAGAATGGACACCCAGCATGCCGCGCGCTCGTGCACTTAGGCGGGTACTTCAAAAATACCGGGCGGCGCGGAATAATTTCTTAACTGAAATTGCAAAACAAACCACAGAAACCGTGCTTTGTTTTGAGGTGAAATCATGAGCCCCGTCGGATTGAATCAATTGTCTATGCCGTTGATGGCGGCTAGCTTTGGCCAAGGAGATAAAGGAAGGATAACTCACACCGAGGACTACACTTGGAAGCATTTAACAGATGCTGTGCAGAATCCAACGGATGCGACTATTTCACATGATGATTACTTAGGTTTATCAGATATCGCCCGAAATTCTTTGAAAGCGAAAGATCCCTTTGTGATTTTTGGTCAATTTGAAGGGAAGGCGCGCAATAAAAATAGTGTCAAAAGCCGCTCGGCCGCCACGCTTGATATTGATAGTGATGCGACGAACTTAATCCAAAGCCTTGACGGCGCGGAGGAAAGGGGCATTACTATTCGTGGCGTGGTGCCCTTTTCTTATGTTGGGCATACCACACGAACCCATACAACCGAATCGCCTCGCTTACGCCTTTTGATTCCGTTTAGTCGCCCCGTGTCTCCAAGCGAGTACCCCCACTGCGTGCGGGCATTGGGGAAGTTATTTTGTATCCCCGTGCTTGATCTGTCGTGCGTCCAGCCAGAGCGGTTAATGTTTCTTCCCACACCAAACAAGGGGGCACCCTACTCCTACTGGTCTAGCTTTGGAAATGGCTATGTGAATCCAGACACACTGTTGGCAACTATCCCGCATAATGTTATCGACGAGGTTATAGAGCCAGCACACAAAAGTGCACCCGACAACTTGACACGGGCGGTCAACTTAGCACGCGTAAATAACGAGACGATATCGGATTTGCGTAATGCTCTAGTAGCAATCGTGGAGGGCTACAATAAAAATGCATATGGGTACGAGTATTGGGTATCTGTCTTACAGAATCTGAAATCTCTTGATGAGGTCGGTCGCGAATTAGCATTGGAATTTTCCAAACAATTACATGATTGGAAGTGTGACGAAGAAGAATTTAACCGCAAGTGGAATGATGACTTAATCGGCGACAGATCCGACTACACTTCAATTTTTAAGAAGGCCCAAACGTTAGGCTGGATTAATCCCCGTAGGGGTCACTTACTTGGCATACAGACCGATTATCAAATGTTGGTTGATCGCACCGACACAGGAAACGCGAACCTGCTCGTTAAACTCACAAATGGTGACTTACGATACGTGACCGAAAAACGTATTTGGTTAGGATGGCAAAACAACAAGTGGATCTGGGACGACAGCGGTAGCATTGCGCAGTCAATGGCGCTGCGCATAGCCGAAGAATACCAAAAGGAAGCGACTCAGTATTATCATCAAAGCCAGAATGCTGTAAACACTCCGGCAGATAGAACGCGAATTGAAAGAACTGCTGCAAGCATAGCAAAATGGGCGCAGCAGTGCCGAAACAAACGGGCACTAGATAATATGCTGGCGGTCGCTGCGAAATTCCCGGAAGTCAAATTATCCCTAAAGGATTTAGATACTGATCGGCGACTTTTGGGGGTGGAGAACGGGGTCGTCGATCTACGCACGGGAAATTTCCGCCCAGCGGCGCGTGCGGATTTAGTTACGAAGCGTTCAGGACTTCCATTCAATCCAAAGGCACTTGCACCGGGGTGGATTAACTTCGTGGAGCAAATTACGGGGCGTCCTATTTCAGCCAAATTTGATCCTATCACGGAGGATGTGATCGCCAATACCGTGGGGCAATTCGAGCTGCGTCCAGAACTCTCGCATTATCTGCGTAAGGCGCTAGGGTATTCACTCACAGGACTAACGGAGCAACACAAGTTATTTGTGTGCGTTGGAGCGGGTTCTAATGGAAAGAACGTGTTACTCGACATCGTTAAATGGGTACTTGGGGATTATGGTGTGAGTATCCCGCCCGCTGTAATGCTGGAAACTCATCAGAATAACGATCCGGAGCGAGCGTCATCGGTTGCAGCACGTTTAGCTGGTGCACGGGTTGCAATAAGTAGCGAGTCAAAACCCGGGCAGAAGTTCGACGTAGCGACCATTAAGAGTCATACAGGCGATGGATATATGATCGCCCGATTCCTCAATCAAAATGCATTTGAGTTTGATATAACTCATAAGTTATGGTTGATGACAAACTCTGTCCCGACACTTGACCACCTTGATGGGGCAGTTCGTGGCCGTTTGCATATCATTCCTTTCGATATGAAGTGGAACCGGCCAGGGGAGTCTGATAGAAATCCAGCATTGCCTGAGGGGGACCCTGCTCTTACCGACACTTTGCGATCGGAGGCGGAGGGCATTCTGGCGTGGCTTGTGGCTGGCGCAGTTGATTATGCTAACGAAGGGCTCACGCCGCCTAAGCAAGTGCAGAATATGACACGCACGTATTTAAACGATCAAGACTCTTTAGGCCGATGGCTTGGCCAATACGAGAAGTGCGACCCCAAGCAGGGGGCGACGGCTAAGACATTATTTGATGAATTTCATTGTTGGTGTGAAGAAGAAGGAAACGATAATTCGTACACTCAAAAAAGCTTTGGTCAGGCGATAAAGTTACATGGCATTGCGAGTGTTAAACGGGAAGCAGGTATGTACTACGGCATCATTCGTCGTAAATAATAATGCTCAAGGAACGATAAGAATCGAGGTGATCTGATATATAAAACCTGCCGGATGATGGATCATGATTGATTTTCCCAAGCTCGCCGTAGTAATTAAATATTATATATATATATAGGCTTGTAGTGAAAAAAACCGTCATGATCCATCATCCGGCAGGCTCTAGAAATAACTAGTTTACGGTTTCAGCATGTTGAAGGAGATAGAAGCAATTTTTTGATTTCTTTATTAAGTAATATAATGATCCACGCGCGTGTAAGGCTATACAGGCTCTCGGTTACATAATTACACACCTCTAGCAGGGGCTTTTTTCTCCTGCATCAGCACTCCCCTCCGGCCTGAATATATTCCCAATGCTGCGGCTGATATAGTCTGCGTGCCTTGGCGGGCTGAACTCTGGGAACCCTGTGTCCCCCCCCAACCGGGGTAACAATATCGGGGGAGTACTCCTCCTAAATGCGCGATAAAAAAACACGCTTGTTCAAAAAAGAGCTTAATAAAAAACTACTTTAAAGATACTCTTGACAACTTCTAGTGTTGCCAGTTATAAATAGTTGCCATAAAATATCTTACTGATTTACCAATTCCCGTGCGGAAATATGAAATTTATTTATATACTTGTTCTGCTTACATTGGCCGGGTGTGACGTACCAGGTCGCTATCAAATTGCGGTTGTAGGCCACACAAGTACGGACGAAGACCGTGTATGGGTTATCGACACAAAGACTGGAGGCGTAAGTTTATGTTACGAGTCGGCTGCTCAAATTCACTGTCTGAAAAGTGAACCTCCGAATCTGCAATTTTAACAACCGATACGCCGCCCACACAACTCACAGGACTTTAAGAAACCAAACATGAAGAAACTAATTATTATCGTCGCCTTGATACTTACTGGATGTGCATCTCCAGCAGTTTTTCGTGATCCGAAAAGCGGCCAAGTTGCTCAGTGCAACGCTGCCACACCAGGGATTTTCCCTATCATTGCCCAGCATGAAATTGATGATTGCGGCGCGGCATATTTACGTATGGGCTGGCAAAAGCAATGATTTTTCTGGATTATGATTAACCACACTGCCAGCGCTCTTTGGGATGTGATAAGCAGTGAGTCCGTGGCCAGCAATATTCATAAATTGCCTCGCTATCCGAACAACGGCGAAACATTTAGAAAATGGCGCGTCAATTATGAAAGAAGAAAAAGCATCGTGGGGCATGCGATAGATGCGGATTTATCACCTGAGTTTTTTTGCGTATAGCAGAAACTGCCTAAGCACCGAGCCAGATTTTAAGAGCAACGTGGGTAGGCGTGTGGGTAGGAGAAATACAAAAAGCCCCGTCATAGGGGCTTTTTAATAAAACTGGCGGAAGCGGTGAGATTCGAACTCACGAACGGGATAAACCGTCGCTAGTTTTCAAGACTAGTGCCTTCAACCACTCGGCCACACTTCCAGAGAGGCGAATTATACATAAGTCGCGCTGAAATGACGATAGCTGGATGCTAAATTTTAGACAATGTTTGAATTTTTTTGTTTTAAATGTCATTAGCGGGCTTAATTCTAATTAATCTACCAAAAACATCTGCTGTAAATCATTCAAAAAGCGCTCCCCAAGCGCTGTAGGTTTAATCAATTTATGATCTCGATAAAGTAAACCTTTTGCTTCCGCGTCGTTTAGAGATTTTTCGATCGTACTCAGAGACATGCCGGTTCGTTCGGCAAATAGATTGACCTCGAAACCGCCATTTAGCCGCAATGCGTTTAGCATGAATTCAAATCCTAACTCGCCTCTTTCAATCTCAACCTCTTCTTGCACTACGTTGCCAAGTCTGGTTTGTTCCAAATAGGCTTTGGGTTGCTTGTAGCGGACTTGTCGAATCACGCGATGGGGAAAGGATATTTTTGAGTGCGCACCGGCACCAATACCCAGATAGTCCCCAAACTGCCAATAATTCAAATTGTGTCGCGCTTGTCGACCGGGCTGAGCGTAAGCCGATACTTCATAATGTCCATAACCCGCTTCGGCCGTTAACGCGGTGATCATATCTTGCATTTCGGCGCTGGCATCATCATCAGGCACTAGCGGGGGATATTTGGCGAAATAAGTATTCGGCTCCAGCGTCAAGTGGTACATCGATAGATGCGGGGGGGCGAAACCGATAGCTGTCGTGACGTCATGGCGTGCTTCTTCCTGCGTCTGGCCGGGCAACGCATACATCAGATCTAGATTAAAGTTATCAAATGTATGTTGCGCGATCTCGACAGCGCGTCGCGCTTCGCCATCATCGTGAATCCGCCCCAATGCTTGAAGGTGGCGGCCATTGAAACTTTGAATTCCAATCGACAGCCGATTTATTCCACTAGCGCGATAGGACTTGAACTTCTCGACTTCGAAAGTACCCGGATTAGCCTCCATCGTTATTTCGGCAGCGCCATCCAGCGGTAGTAGTGCACGAATATCCGACATTAAGCGATCGAGTCCCGCTGCAGACATCAAACTGGGCGTTCCTCCACCGATGAAAATTGAGTATATCTTGCGACCCCAAATAAGCGGTAACGCATTTTCGAGATCAGCCCGCAACGCGGTGAGATATTCTTCTTCTGGAAAACCGCCCTTTGCCTCGTGCGAATTGAAGTCGCAATACGGGCACTTTTTGACACACCACGGAAAATGTACATATAGTGATAGCGGCGGTAATGCGCTCAGATGTAAATGTCCTGGCTTTAAATAAGCGAGCGCTGCTTGCGCTGCGCCGTCCAAAGTTTCAACCGAACTTTCTGCCGAGGCCACTTTTGTTTTGGTTGGCGTGCTGCCAATAAGCTTAATAGGAATCATCGCAATTTTTCAACTAGTGCGCGTAACGCCTGACCGCGATGTGACAGAGCATTTTTTTCACTCGAAGTCAGCTCAGCGGCAGTTTTTCCTAAATCAGGCAACAGAAAATGCGCATCGTAACCAAATCCACCATCGCCGCGTGGTTCCGCGATGATTTCTCCGTGCCAGCTGCCATCTGCAATGACTGGCTGTGGATCGTTAGCGTGACGCACAAATACCAGCACACAATAATAATAAGCCGATTTGTCTTGATGCTGGACAAGATCTGTTACTAGTTTGCGATTGTTTTCCGCATCGGATTTGGGTTCGCCAGCATAGCGCGCTGACAATACGCCGGGTGCACCTTGCAGCGCATTAACGCATACGCCGGAATCGTCAGCCAAAGCGGGCTGCCCCGTCAGTCGGGCGGCATGACGTGCTTTAGTCAATGCATTTTCAACAAATGTCAGGTATGGTTCATCCGCTTCAGGAACGTTAAATTCGCCCTGTGGATGCACGTCGAATCCAACGCGGGAGAGCAATTGACCAAATTCTTTTAATTTGCCAGCGTTATTTGATGCTAAAACCAGAGTGCGTAACATAGATAGGTAACTCAAAACAAAACGTATAAAGACAATACTCTAGCATCGCTGGTAGAAGGAGGGTAAACAGGCAGAATCATGGCTATAGACAGGGCGCAGCATTTGTAACAAGCAGCGACCAAAACCGCGTTAAACGGCAGGCAAAAAGGGGGCCGATTTTATTTACCTGGCCTTGTGTCACGCGCTTCGATACTGCTTTGATGCCTGCCGATCAACGGACTATGCTGATAAGCCCAGTACTTCACGCTGCATCGCTATCAATTGACCGATACCGGTTTGTGCCAGATCCAGCAAACTATTTAGCGTCGAACGATCAAATGCCACACCTTCTGCAGTGCCCTGCACTTCAATAAAATGGCCGGCATCGGTCATCACCACATTCATGTCCGTATCGCAGCCGGAATCTTCAAGATAATCCAAATCCAGTACAGGCGAACCCTGAACGACACCAACTGAAATCGCAGCCACAAAATGCTTCAGCGGTATAGCGGCGATCGCCTTGCTATCGACTAGCGTAGAAAATGCGTCGTAAGCAGCAACCATCGCGCCGGTAATAGCCGCCGTGCGGGTACCGCCATCGGCCTGGATGACATCGCAATCAAGATGCAACGTTCGCTCGCCAAAGGCTTCCAGATCAAAGGCCGCGCGCAAGGAGCGCCCTATTAATCGTTGTATTTCTTGCGTTCGGCCAGATTGCTTACCACGCGCGGCTTCACGATCCATACGCGTGTTGGTGGAGCGTGGCAGCATGCCGTACTCTGCTGTCAGCCAGCCTTGCCCTTTGCCTTTTAGGAAACCGGGGACTTTGTCCGAAAGGCTTGCGGTACAAATGACTTTGGTGTCGCCAAACTCAATCAATACTGAGCCTTCGGCATGCTTGGTGTAATTGCGGGTCAGGCGCACAGGACGCAAAGCGTCGGCGGAACGGCCACTTGGACGGGTGAATTTATGTGAAGCAGACAGCATTGTTATTCCTTAATAATCGGTGATGCCATGAAAGGAGTCGTCGCGGTCGTTGATTTTTCTATAACGTACCGAATTTCTTCTATCGCTTTTTCGCTTTCCTCATCTTTAAACGTTTCACCTATTTAACAGGCGGTATGTCGAGAGGCTTGAATTGTCGCCGTGAAGGCCTTCATTGGCAAGGTGTGAATAACGCTTGAGGTCGATTGGTTTTCAATGTTACACGTGCTTTCCCACACCATCGCTGCTTTTGCCTACAATACGGATCGCGTTGCGATGGGCTTGAGATAAATTATCACTTAAGAGCACTAACATCGGGTATTTTCCTGAATGGTTTCCGCAGGAATTGGCAATCGGCGACGAAACTGTAAGTGTGAAAAAAACAAGCTCCGTACCTTGCGCGACACTTTATCCATAATTCGCAATTCTTCTTTATGTACAGGTGTCATTAACGCTCGCTGCAATGCAAATACACTTTGGGGGCGCTCTAAAGGATCAATCATCAGGCTCCAACGGACTACCTGAATTAATTCAGGGGTATAGAACCCTTCCAACTTACGAAAATGCTCCTGCATTTTGTCATTAAGCTTGCGCTGATCGACCGGTTGCGGTGGCGCACCTGTCATACACGCAAATATAGAGGCGCCAATACTATAAATATCGGTCCACGGCCCTAACTCACCATTTTTTTCATACAACTCTGCAGGTGCAAAACCAGGCGTGTACATAGGATATAGTTTGGGAGAATCAGTGCGCAACGTTTGTCGGGCGGCACCAAAATCCAGCAAAATCGGCGTCCCGTCAGCGCGTAAATAAATATTCGCCGGTTTGATATCCAGATGTAACAGCTTGTGCGTATGAACTTCGCGCAACCCATTCATGACTTGATGAAACATCTTACGTATAAATTTTTCAGAAACCAGCGGTTTTTCACCCTTGTCCCGACGTCGCAAAATATGCTCTTGTAGCGAGCGTCCTGACTCATATGCCATGACCATATAGACTGTGTCATTAGCGCGAAAGAAATTCAGTACACTAACAACGTTCGGATGGGAAATATGGGCGAGCGAGCGCCCTTCTTCAAAAAAACATTTAAGGCCGATGCGAAAAATAGGCAAATTTTCGGGAGGAATCGCCGGTGACAACTCCCCCCATTGACGTAATGCCAGCGAACTCGGCAAATATTCCTTTATAGCGACGGCATTGCCTTCATCGTCATAGGCCAGGTAGACAATACTGAACCCGCCCGAAGCAATCTTCTTTACAATGCGATATCCAGCGAGCTTAAGCCCATCAGGCAGTGGAGCATTGTTTTGTGCTGCCATACGATCGTAGTCCTATCAGTTGTCGGTGATTTTGATCCCATAATCTGCTGCGTGACTGAGATTGTCTTGATAATTCATAAATTTGTAAACAAGAATCAAAGAGGACTTTATTTTGACTATTTCCAGCATGACCGGCTATGCCGTCAATACCTATCAAAGCGCTGCCGGCACCATTACTATAGAGCTGAAAAGCGTGAATTCACGTTTTTTAGATTTGCAATTCCGAATTAATGACGATCTGAGGGCGTTGGAACCTGCGTTGCGTGAGGCAATTATGGCGCGCATCAGTCGTGGCAAAGTCGAGTGCCGACTAAGTTTTGGACGCAAAGCAGGTAATGACAGCAGCCAAACGTTAAATACGATGCTCTTGGCAGCGTTAGCCGAATTACAAAATACCGTGCAGAAACAGTTTGGTGAGGCGAGCCCGCTAACAGTTGGTGAATTATTGCGCTGGCCTGGCGTGATCGAAGAGACTGTCATTAGTCAGGATATGCTTCAAGCAGACGTTCAGACTACGATGGCGACGACGCTCGACGCCTTTGCTGAGTCACGCGTGCGCGAAGGTTCTGCACTGACTGCGACCATCATTGCACGTATTGATGCGATGGAAATCATTGTCCAAAGAATCACTCCATTGGTGCCACAAGTGATCGCCCAATTTCAGCAAAAGGCCATTGCCCGTATGCAAGAAGCCTTAGGTTTGGCTCAGCCGGATTCTACCGCAGCCGGCCCAGCGTCTGGGCTGTCGCGTGATGAAGCAATGGATAGGATTAGACAGGAAGTAACACTATATGGGATTCGGATTGATATTGCAGAAGAATTGTCTCGACTAGGTGCGCATTTAACTGAAACCCGCCACATTTTGAAAAAAGGCGGTCCTGTCGGGAAACGGCTTGATTTTATGATGCAAGAACTGAATCGCGAGGCTAACACGGTTGGTTCAAAAGCGGCGATCAAAGAACTCGCCGACGCGTCAATGGAACTTAAACTATTAATCGACCAAATGCGGGAACAAGTACAGAATTTGGAATAAAACATGCTTAACGTCGTGTGACTCAAAAAATGCAAACAGCGGCCCGCTCACGCCGGTCGCTTTTTATATGCGTTATTTTTTAGGGCTACCAACTACATCGCCGACACATAAGCACCGGACCAGATCACTGGTCGCTTGAGCTAAATTCCTTTAAATCTTTAGTTCGCTGAGCCGCATGTTGGGTCATGCAACCCAAGTAAGCAATGGTTCGGATTGTTCCGCCTTCGTTGTAGGTATAAATTGCCTTGCAATCATTTTCCCTGAATGTTACCCAGGCACGTTGCGCATTAACCAGATACTGCTTAATGACTGAATTCTGACTATCAGGCGCATCTTTGTCTGAGAATTTTTTTAACAACGATTGATAAACTTGGTTGAGGGAGCGATCGCTTTGCTCAAACTGCTTCTGTCCACATGCATTTATCTCAATGGTATTGCGCTGAGTGAGACAAGGGTCTTGCGCTTCAGCAAAGGCAGTCAGCGGTAAAAGACATACTAAAACGATCAATAATTTATGCATACGGTACGATCCCAATCATGCTGCGCCACAACGTTAGGCGCTATAAAAGTTCTACTTGCCTCGTTATTCAACATCCGACATTACGACCAAGTGAGCAAAATACTGATTGCGTGTTCGTTAATTCAAATAACGAAAAAGGCCAGCACCCTATGCAATGCTTTTCAATTAAGCAAAAAAATATCCGGCTGAGTGGCGTTTATTATTTGCATTCACTAAACAGCAATACAACCTTTGCTGACCTTGGTAATGTCGTATTTTCTGCGCAAAAAATTAATCAAGCGCTATATTGAAGGGCATCTTTAAATAACACTCTGCTTAAGTCAACTCTTCCAGGCGAATCTTGGTGACCGTACCAACGACTGTCTCCAGTGCTTCGATTTTGGCAATAGCCGCTTCTACGTTTTTCTCTTGCGTTTGATGTGTCAGCATAATGATATCGGTACAGGTTTCCCCTTCGGCTGGCTCTTTTTGTAACATCGCGCTGATAGAAATCAACGAATCGGCAAGGATGCGCGTCACATCGGCAATGACGCCCGGTTGGTCCGTAACACGCATGCGCAAATAGTAACTAGTGGTGATTTCGGCCATCGGCAAAATCTCAATATCAGTCATCGCGTCTGGCTGGAAGGCCAGATGTGGTACCCGATGCTCAGGGTCAGCTGTCGCTAATCGGGTGATATCGACCAAATCGGCAATGACTGCTGAAGCGGTAGGCTCGGAACCGGCACCCTTGCCGTAATAGAGCGTTTCACCAACCGCATCGCCACGGACCAGCACCGCATTCATCGCACCCTCGACGTTTGCAATCAAACGACTTGCCGGTACCAAAGTTGGATGCACGCGCAACTCAATACCTGCCGCCGTCCGTTTGGTAATACCGAGTAACTTAATACGGTAACCAAGTTGTTCAGCGTAGCGAATATCCGTCGCCTGCAACTTTGTTATGCCTTCAACATGGGCCTTATTAAATTGCACAGGAATACCAAACGCAATTGCCGCCATGATCGTTAGCTTATGCGCCGCGTCTACGCCTTCAATATCAAAAGTCGGATCCGCTTCGGCGTAGCCCAAGCGTTGCGCTTCCTTCAGGACAACTTCGAAATCAAGCCCTTTATCCCGCATTTCGGACAAAATGAAGTTCGTAGTACCGTTGATGATCCCAGCGATCCATTCGATGCGATTAGCCGTCAGACCTTCGCGTAACGCTTTTATGATAGGAATGCCGCCAGCAACAGCGGCCTCAAATGCCACGATGACGCCTTTTTCCTGTGCTGCTTTGAAAATTTCGTTTCCATGAATCGCAATTAACGCTTTGTTTGCTGTTACTACATGTTTGCCATTCGCAATCGCTTTCAGGACCAGATCTTTCGCGATGCCGTAGCCGCCGATCAGCTCAATGACGATGTCAATATCTGGGTTATTGATGACAAGGCTGGCGTCGTTCACCACTTCCACTTCGCCATTGGTCAATTGTTTTGCGCGCTCAGTATTGAGATCGGCCACCATCGTAATTTCAATACCGCGACCAGCGCGTGCTGCGATTTCCTGCTGATTGCGTTTCAATACATTGAACGTACCGGACCCGACCGTGCCGATGCCAAGCAAACCTACTTTGATGGATTTCATAGTCTCTACTATCTGTAAAAAATGCTACTAGCGAAATGGCACTTAGGCCAATTCGACGGGATGAACAACAACATGAAGTTCATCGATTAATAAATTTAAGGTGTTAGCTGTATTCGATGTTTGATGTACTTCTTATTGAGAGCACTTTACGCAGTACCGTGCCGCTTGCGATACCCTTCGAGAAAGTGCGCAATTCGCCCAACCGACACTGCCAAATCGTCCGTATTTGGCAAAAATACCACGCGAAAATGATCTTGCGTCGGGCAATTAAAGCCAGTTCCCTGCACGACTAAGACCCGTTCCTCGGCCAGCAACTGATAAGCAAAATCCTGATCATCAGCAATCGGGTACATATGTGGATCGAGGCGCGGAAACATATACAGCGCCGCTTTTGGCTTAACGCATGTCACCCCAGGAATATCAGTCAGCAACTTATACGCCATATCACGCTGACGGGTCAGACGACCGGTGGGACTCACCAGGTCATTGATACTCTGGTAACCACCTAACGCGGTTTGAATCGCATATTGACCTGGTGCGTTGGCGCACAAACGCATTGACGCCAGCATGTTCAAACCTTCGATATAACTTTTTGCATGTCTTTTTTCGCCCGACACAACCATCCAGCCAGCCCGATATCCGCATGAACGGTAATTTTTTGATAAGCCGTTAAAGGTAATAAACAGCACATCATCGGCAAGCGACGCAAGCGAGGTGTGGGTGTGCCCGTCGTATAACACTTTGTCGTATATTTCATCTGCAAAGATGATCAGCTGATGCTCACGCGCCAGATCAACTATTTCTTGCAGCAACGTATCCGGATACAAAGCACCGGTAGGATTATTCGGATTGATGACAACAATCGCACGCGTGTTGGCGTTGATTTTACTTCTTATATCAGCAATATCAGGGAACCAATCCGCTTTTTCATCGCAAATATAATGGCGTGGAATCCCCCCCGACAGACTCACTGCTGCAGTCCATAACGGATAGTCGGGCGATGGTACCAACACTTCGTCGCCGGTATTGAGTAGCGCATTCATACTCATCACAATCAGTTCCGAAGCACCGTTGCCAAGATAGATATCCTCAATCGTGACGCCCTGGATTTTCTTTTGTTGGGTGTAATGCATCACCGATTTACGTGGCGCAAACATACCCTTAGAATCCGTATAACCGGCGGCATTACCCATGTTGCGGATCATATCCTGAACGATTTCATCAGGCGGTTCAAAGCCAAACACGGCCAGATTGCCAATGTTTAACTTAATAATTTTGTGGCCTTCTTCTTCCATTTGCCGTGCTTTTTCCAGCACAGGCCCACGGATATCGTAGCAAACGTCGTCCAGTTTTTTTGATTTTTTAATCGTCCGCACAGCGCATTCCTTGTTAGTTGATGACAATCACATCCGCTAATGCGTGTCACTGGGTTGCTGCGTTAATGGTTGCACTAAATGGCTACATTTAGGAATTACATTAACTATCCAGGGTACTAGCGCATCTCACTGACGTAAAAAAATAGGCCAGAACTAACCATTTTGCCGAAAGCGAAGCGCTTTATCAATCAAATTATCATGTAATACCACGTCGTTCCCCATGGAAAACGCTACAATGCAGCACTTTATTTTCCTTTTTACGGGAATTGGCGGACTGTAGACGGTCTAATAGCAGTCAATCACGCGGAGAATCAGACTATGAAGCTTCATCACACTACTACACAACAATATCAAACCGTAACCGCTTACGATGACGACGGTGTCGACATCAACATGGTGCGTTTTAATTACAGCCTTCTCGTTTTGCCTGAATTACCGCCAGTCGCCTGGCCTGTTCGGAGCTTTGATCGACTAGACCCCGAACACTTCGCACATATCGGCAGTACCAATCCCGACGTGGTAATACTTGGTACAGGCAAACGGCAGCGCTTCATCCATCCCAAATTGACCACCGTACTGACTGCACGTCGTATCGGCGTGGAGTGTATGGATAATCAGGCGGCATGCCGAACATACAACATTTTGATGGCTGAGGGCCGCAAGGTCGCCTTAGCATTAATTTTCGAACTAGTCGTTCCGACACCACCAACCAAGGAACTCGCCAAAGATGCGTGAACTGCATAAATCCAAAACCTTCGTATGGGTGTTGTTTCTCCTGTTTTGCATCATTTGGTGCTACATGTTAGGTGCAAGGACGTTAGTCCCGAGCGATGAAGGTCGCTACGCTGAAATGGCGCGCGAGATGGTGGCCACGGGCGACTGGATCACATTGCGATTAAATGGTATCAAGTATTTTGAAAAGCCACCTCTACAAACCTGGATGAACGCATTGACCTTTCAAGTGTTTGGCCTGGGTGAATGGCAGGCACGTTTGTGGACTGGTTTATGTGGTTTGCTAGGAGTTGTGCTGGTGGCATACACCGGCCGTAAAGTATTTTCGGAACGGATTGGATTTTTTGCCGCCTTGGTGCTTGGCTCCAGCTTTCTGTGGGCTGGGTTGGGTCATATCAATACGCTTGATATGGGCCTCGCTGCGATGATGACACTTTCGCTGTCTGGCTTACTGTTGGCACAGCGTACTGACGCCACTGCTGCACAACAACGCAACTGGATGCTGGTGTGTTGGGCGGGCATGGCCTTGTCTGTGCTGTCGAAGGGACTTATTGGCATACTTATACCTGGTGCTGTTCTTGTGCTCTACACCGTGTTTTCACGCGATTGGGCGATCTGGAAACGCTTGCATCTGTTAAAAGGACTGATCCTGTTTTTTGTGATCGCCACCCCTTGGTTTGTTCTAATTACGCTCAAAAATCCCGAGTTTCCGCAATTTTTCTTCATCCATGAGCAGTTCCAGCGGTTCACCAGCAAGATTCATCATCGTTATGGACCACCCTATTACTTTGTGCCAATTTTGCTGTTGGGCATTATTCCATGGTTAGGCGTCCTTTTCCAGAGTTTATGGAACGGTGCACACGAACGCAACGCAGCATCCGGCTTCCAGCCAAAAAAGATGTTATTAATTTGGACACTGTTCATTTTCGTCTTTTTCAGTATTTCTGACTCGAAGCTGCCGTCTTACATCTTGCCGATTTTTCCGTCGTTAGCTTTACTCATTGCTTGCCATCTGGATAGAGCCTCAAACAAGGCAATCAATGCCTCGGCATTAGTCTTACTTATTCCTGGCTTGGTCGGTGTAGCGCTCGCCTGGAAAATACCTTCTCTGGCAAAAGATGCATTCTCCGCACCACTCATGGCGGCTCATGTTCCATGGGTATTTGCGGCATCGGTCATTGCTTGCATTGGCGCTGTCGCCGCCTTGCTCCTTTCACGTCGTCAAAAAGAATGGGCAATTGTGGCTTTGGCTGCCAGCGGTTTTGTGGGTGGACAGCTCCTAATGTACGGACATGATCCGCAAGGTCGTTACTCAGCTGGTATCGACATGGTTCCTGCGATTGAGGCCGAGTTGACGCCAGAAACCCCCATTTATGTTGTAGGGAAATATGAGCAGTCATTGCCATTTTATCTACGTCGCACCATGATTATGGTGCAGCATATGGATGAACTCGAGTTCGGTCTCACGCAAGAGCCGCAATTATGGATTCCGACAGTCGATGCGTTTGCGGTGAAGTGGACTGCAGACCACGCGGCTGGCAAGAAAGATGTTGCGATCATGCGCCCCGAAAATTATGTCGAGTTGCAAAAAAGTGGCATCCCAATGCGTGTCATTGCGCAAGATCCAAGGCGTGTAGTAGTAACTAATGCAATGCTTAAACCTGGTGAAAAATCGAATCCAGCTAATGTTCCTAAAATGGGAGGAAATCCGGCTTCGCCTGAACCATCGTCGTCCATGTCAGAT
Source organism: Glaciimonas sp. GNP009 (assembly GCF_054343755.1). Lineage (NCBI taxonomy): Bacteria > Pseudomonadati > Pseudomonadota > Betaproteobacteria > Burkholderiales > Oxalobacteraceae > Glaciimonas > Glaciimonas sp. GNP009. Next base: position 4,806,359 of record NZ_JBTGUV010000004.1, on the reverse strand, counting down.
GCCGATGCCACATCACCCACATCAATTTCGTCCCAAAAGGAATAGGGCCCATGAATATTACGACCTTCGGCTTTATTTTGACTGGTGTATTGCTCAATGCATTGGCACAATTACTCCTTAAAGCAGGAACCAATGCAGTCGGCGCCATTCACTTGACGAGCGAAAACTGGTTTCCAACCGGCATTAAACTGATCACGCAATTGCCGATCCTCGGTGGTTTGACCTGCTATGTTATTTCAGTTGGTGTCTGGATCATCGGACTTTCCCGCGTCGACGTAACCATCGCTTACCCAATGCTTTCGTTGGGTTACATCGTCAGCGCGATTGGCGCGTGGTACTTTTTGGGTGAAGTCATTTCGGCGCAACGAATAATGGGGATTGGCGTCATTATTGTCGGTGTTGTGTTACTCACGCGCAGTTAAATATAGGCGGTAGCAGGCTTTGGAGTGCAGAACTCGCCGAAGCTTTCTACAGCCAAGTCCGAGCTATAGTCGCGTTATACTTAACCCGCTATTTTTAACATTTGAATTTATTTCCATCAATTGGAATTTATTTACTTAAAATATTGTGATCCACATCGCTATGAGCCAACAACCATTTCTCCCATTCTCCAAGCCAACCATCGACGAAGACACCATCGCCGCAGTGAGCGATGTGTTGCGTTCTGGCTGGATCACAAGCGGGCCTAAAGTACAGGCTTTTGAAAGTCAGTTATCTACCTATTTTGGTGGTCGTCCGGTGCGGACCTTCAACTCCGGTACCTGCACGATGGAAATTGCATTACGGATCGCTGGCATTGGCCCCGGAGACGAGGTCATTACAACACCGATTTCTTGGGTTGCCACCGCCAATGTCATTATTGAAACTGGTGCAACACCGGTATTTGCTGATATCGATCCACTTACCCATAATATCGATCTGGACAAGCTGGAAGCCGTCATTACACCTCGCACCAAGGCAATTATTCCTGTTTATTTGGCTGGCTTGCCAATCGACATGGATCGCCTGTATGCGATTGCTAAAAAATATAATCTGCGCGTAGTAGAAGATGCCGCGCAAGCACTCGGCTCATCCTGGAAGGGGCAGCGCATAGGCTCATTTGGCGATTTTGTTTCTTTTAGCTTCCAAGCCAATAAAAATATCACGTCTTCCGAAGGCGGTTGTTTAGTATTAAATAACGCCGAAGAAGCCTCGCTAGCCGAAAAATATCGATTGCAAGGTGTAACCCGCCAGGGTTTTGATGGCATTGATGTTGACGTCTTGGGCGGGAAATTTAACATGACTGATATCGCCGCCGCGATCGGCCTTGGACAGTTTGCGCATATTGACGCCATTACAGCGCATCGGTGCCAGTTAGCAAAACACTATTTTGATTGTTTCGGAAACGACTTTACCGAAAAATACGGCGCTGAGTTGCCGATTGCCGATTTCGAAAACAGTAACTGGCATCTGTTCCAGCTGATATTGCCAGAACGGTCAGACGGTAAGCCAGCGCGCGCGACTTTCATGGAGCAAATGCAAGCACTTGGTGTGGGCGTTGGCTATCACTACGCCCCGATACATTTGTTTACCATGTACCGTGAGCGTGGCTTCAAAGAAGGCATGTTTCCAGTCTCAGAACGGGTCGGTCGGCTCATCGTGACGCTGCCAATGTTCAATGCGATGAAAAGCAGTGATGTCGAACGCGCTGTGGACGCGGTAAAATCTGTGCTTAAATAAATTTGCAAAAGATTCATGAAACCAGAAATCAGCGTTGTCATCCCGGTTTATAACGAGGAATCCGGCCTCGCCCAGTTATTCGCGCGCCTTTATCCGGCGCTCGACGCACTCGGCACATCTTATGAAATTGTTTTCGTCAATGACGGCAGCCGCGATACGTCAGCCGCGGTTTTGGCCGAGCAGTTCCGGTTACGTCCGGATGTTACTCGGGTGGTGTTGTTTAATGGCAATTTTGGCCAACATATGGCGATTCTCGCGGGCTTTGAAAGTAGTCGGGGTGAGATTATCATCACATTGGATGCTGATCTTCAAAATCCACCAGAAGAGATTCGCCATCTGGTTGCCAAGATGCGTGAAGGATATGATTATGTCGGATCGATACGCCGACAGCGCCAGGACTCGATATGGCGCACCATTGCCTCCAAGGTAATGAACCGAATACGCGAAAAAATCACACATATCAAAATGACAGATCAGGGCAACATGCTGCGCGCATACGGACGCAACGTTGTTGATTTGATAAATCAATGCAAAGAAGTCAATACTTTCGTCCCTGCACTGGCATACACATTTGCCCGCAAACAGACCGAAATCACTGTTGAACATGAAGAGCGCTCGGCTGGTGAATCTAAGTATTCACTGTATAGTCTCATTCGGTTGAATTTCGATTTGATAACGGGCTTCTCCCTGATTCCGTTACAGTTATTTTCACTCGTTGGTATAGTGCTGGCTTTTGGATCTGCCGCGTTGTTCATTTTGTTGCTAATACGGCGCTTCGTGTTGGGCGCAGAGGTTCAGGGACTTTTCACGTTGTTCGCAATCAACTTTTTCCTGATGGGGATGATTTTGTTTGGCATCGGTTTAGTAGGTGAATACGTCGGTAGGATTTATCAGCAAGTGCGTGCACGTCCGCGATATGTCATTCAAGCGGTGCTGGAGCGAACCAGTCCTGAGGATATGGGCGCATCATGAAAGCGGTTGTCTTTGCTTACCATAACGTCGGCGTACGTTGTCTGAAGGTGCTTTTGGCGCGTGGCGTTGATGTAGCGTTAGTCGTCAGCCACGAGGACAATCCGCAAGAAACTATCTGGTTCGACTCGGTTTCAGCCTTATGTCAAGAACAGGGTATTCCGGTCGTTACACCCGCAGATCCGAGCGACCCAGAGCTATTTGCACAAATTTCCGTTTTAAAACCTGATTTTATTTTCAGTTTTTATTACCGTCACATGTTGTCCGTTAAATTGTTAGCGCTCGCCACACATGGCGCTTTCAACATGCACGGTTCATTGTTGCCAAAATATCGGGGACGCGTACCGATCAATTGGGCAGTGTTACACGGTGAAACCGAAACCGGCGCGACGTTGCATAAAATGGCGCTCAAACCTGATGCCGGTGTTATCGTTGCACAAACATCAGTCCCTATTTTGCCTGACGATACCGCTCACGAGGTATTCGGCAAAGTAGTCGTAGCGGCTGAGCAGACGCTATGGAATGCCCTACCAGCGATGTTAGCGGGCGCAATACCGGCAATCCCGAACAATCTATCGCAGGGAAGCTATTTCGGCGGTAGAAAGCCAGCTGACGGCAAGATAGACTGGCAACAAACAGCACAATCAGTGTACAACCTGTATCGTGCAGTAGCGCCGCCCTATCCCGGCGCATGGACTGTCTTGGACGATGTTACTTTTGTGATAGAAAATGCCCGTCTTTCTAAAATCCCGATGACAAATTTGCCTATCGGCCTGGCGGTGGTGGATAATTGCATTTTTGGGGTGTGCGGCGATGGTCGCGCGCTGTTAATCAAAAGTTTGTCAGCGAATGGGAAGGCCGTGACAGCGCAAGCGCTACAAACGATGCTTTAGTAGATTTACAACAAAACAATCTGGCAATGTCGCCCGCCCTTCGACTATTTATCGAAGCGAAGTCTCAAACTATCGTGCTTATAAAAATAGCAGCGTTTAAGATTTTGGCGGTGACGCACTGTACCAATTAGAACAACAACCTATTAAACGATATCAATATGAAAAAAGTTCTTATTCTCGGCGTTAACGGCTTCATCGGCCACCATCTATCCAAGCGTATTTTGGACACCACCGACTGGCACGTATACGGTATGGACATGATGACCGACCGTATTACTGATCTGCTGGAAAACGAAGAATACAAATCGCGCATGCACTTCTTTGAAGGCGACATCACCATCAACAAGGAGTGGGTCGAATATCACGTCAAAAAATGTGACGTCATTCTACCTTTGGTCGCCATCGCGACACCGTCAACGTACGTCAAAAAACCATTGCGTGTCTTCGAACTAGATTTTGAAGCAAATCTACCGATCGTGCGATCAGCAGCAAAATACGGTAAACATTTGGTATTTCCTTCGACTTCTGAAGTTTATGGCATGTGCCATGACGAAGAATTCGATCCAGAAGCATCTGAATTAATTTGCGGCCCGATCAACAAACCACGGTGGATTTATTCTTGCGCCAAGCAATTAATGGATCGCGTGATCTGGGGTTATGGCATGGAAGATGGCCTGAACTTCACCTTGTTCCGTCCATTCAACTGGATTGGCGCTGGCCTGGATTCTATCCATACGCCAAAAGAAGGTAGCTCCCGTGTAGTAACGCAATTCTTTGGTCACATCGTTCGTGGCGAAAATATTTCTCTGGTCGACGGTGGCGAGCAAAAACGCGCGTTCACTTATATCGACGATGGTATCGATGCATTGATTAAAATCATCGCTAATAAAGATGGTATTGCTAGCGGCAAAATCTACAATATTGGCAACCCGATTAACAACTATTCCATCCGTGATCTTGCGGACATGATGTTGAAATTGGCTGCCGAGTACCCTGAATACGCAGACTCTGCCAAGGACGTTAAACTGATCGAAACGACTTCCGCTGAATACTACGGAAAAGGCTATCAGGACGTGCAAAACCGTGTGCCAAAAATCACAAACACTTGCGATGAGTTGAACTGGAAGCCGACGACCAATATGGCGGATACTTTGCGCAATATTTTTGATGCTTATCGCGGTCAGGTCGCAGAGGCGCGTGCCTTGATGGATTAAACTAACGTGTTAATAGGCGTAATCTGTTTCCTTGCGCCTATTAACAAGTCACCAAAGATTAAATTCGTTTCATTATTGCTGCTGCTGACTAACTCATAGTCACAAAAAAACAGCTCTCCTTCAACCGCGCTACGCGGGTCAACACCACCTTCAGGTATTACACCAACCTTGGCTCTCCTTACCCTAAAAATCGACGCTGACACCTATCGCGGCACGCGCGAGGGAATACCTAACCTGGTGCGTCTGCTCACCAAATATCAAGCCAATGCAACGTTCTTGTTTTCGCTTGGTCCAGACCATACCGGTTGGGCATTAAAACAGGTATTCAGACCGGGTTTTTTCAAAAAAGTGTCGCGTACCTCAGTGGTTGAGCATTACGGCCTCAAAACACTGATGTACGGCGTTTTATTGCCAGCACCAGATATCGGGAAAACCTGCGCCAGTTACATGCAGGCCGTACACGCGGCAGGTTTTGAGTGTGGCATCCATACCTGGGATCATCGTGTCTGGCAAGATCACGTGCGCCAAAGGGGCGCGGCATGGACTCAAAGTACGATGCAACGGTCATTTGATCGCTTCAAAAATATTTTTGGCTTTGCTCCCAAAACACATGGCGCTGCCGGTTGGCAAATGAATCCCTATGCTTTCGAACAGCTTGAAGTTTTTAACATAGCTTACTCATCCGATGGCCGGGCTATGCTAACCGAATCTGGCGCATTAACTGACCAATTGGCTGGGCCACATCGCTTAAGTGTAAGCGGCGTAACGTTACCTTGCGTGCAGCTTCCAACCACCCTGCCGACGTTAGACGAACTACTGGGACGCACGATCAATGGTGTTGAGTTGAATGTTGTAAATATTGCGGCACACTTGCTGAAATTAACGGCCGAGCCACGTGATCATGTATTTACATTGCACGCGGAACTTGAAGGACAAAAACTCGCCCCAATATTTGAACAGTTGCTGCAAGGATGGCGGGCGCAAGGTTACAAGTTGGTTTCCATGGAAGACTATTATCTGAAGATAAAAGATCAGTCCATGCCTACTTTGCCGATGCACTGGGCAGAATTGCCAGGCCGTTCTGGCGACATGATCATGCAAGCCAGCGTTTGATGCAATTAACTGCAATCTCTCTGAGCTGGTAATTATTTTATATATTTCATTCAGAGAAGAGGACAAAAAGTGACAGATCAAGCATCCATCATTAACATGACTGTTCCCGAATTTTCCGCGCCGATGACTGGCAACCAAACATTCATATTGTCCAATTTTCTTGGAAAAAACCTGGTTCTGTATTTTTATCCAAAAGATAATACCCCGGGCTGCACAACGGAAAGTATTCAGTTCCGTGATCTTTATTCTAAATTTCAAGAAAGCAACACATTTATATTTGGAATCAGCCGCGACAGTATCCGTTCGCATGAGGGTTTTAAAGCTAAACTAGACATGCCGTTCGACTTAATTTCAGATCCGGACGAGATTTTATGCACGATGTTTAATGTGATGAAAATCAAAAATATGTACGGCAAAAAAGTGCGCGGTATCGACAGAAGTACGTTTGTGATTGACGGCGCTGGCATATTGGTGAAAGAATGGCGAGGAGTGAAAGTGCCTGGGCACGTCACGGATATACTTGATTTTGTGAAAACTATAACTTGAGTTTCTAAATCATTGAATTCTAAAAAATTATTCCATGGAAAGCCGTTTGAGGAAAAGGTCTTAGGCCTTCTCAAACGGCTTTTTTACTTTGCGATTTAACGATTTTCTACAATCTAGACATAGCCGTTCCTCTTTTTACATGTATTTTGTTGTTTTTTAAGGTTGTTTCACTGGTTGGTCTGGTTCGTTTTTATCATAACGAACTATTTTTTCATCACTAAAGCGAGGTTTTTTATGCCCCTACCAAAACTACCGACCAAACCCGCTGCCCTACTCTCCGTTCAGGATTACCCCAAAGCGGAAGTTGGCAAAACCGTCAAGCCGCGCATTGCAATCGTGGAACCAGTTAACCGCCCGGTTCGTACTGCGCCAGTAGCAAAACTGATAACCGCTCCAGCACCACAAGCGCGTAATAAGCCAGTTCAGACTCGCCCCGTTGAGAGCCGTAAGACCGATAAAGCACCAAGCGATAACCCGCGCTCAGTAGTAGATAAAACCGTTAAATCGACAGAAGGTCGTCCCAAATCAAGTACCAGCCGTGCGGCTGATAAGTCAGGCGTAACAAAACTGTTTGTGCTCGATACCAACGTATTAATGCATGATCCGAGCTCATTATTCCGTTTCGAAGAGCACGATATTTACTTGCCGATGGTGACGTTGGAAGAACTCGACAACCATAAAAAAGGCATGTCGGAAGTTGCGCGCAATGCGCGTCAGGTATCCCGCTCGCTTGACGCACTCGTAGGTGACGTAGTCGATGACCAGATTGATCATGGAATTCCGTTATCAAAACTAGGTAATAAGGACGCGAAGGGTCGCCTGTTTTTCCAGACCAAACTTCAAAACGGAACACTCCCTGAAGGCTTGCCTGTCGGCAAAGCCGACAATCAGATCCTGGGCGTGGTGCGCGCACTTGAAGCCGAGACACCAAGTCGGCCGGTGGTGCTGGTGTCCAAAGACATCAACATGCGCATTAAGGCCCGCGCTATGGGTCTTCCAGCAGAAGATTATTTCAATGATCATGTATTGGAAGACACCGATCTGCTGTACTCCGGTATTCAGCAACTACCGGATGATTTCTGGATCAAGCACGGCAAAGGGATTGAGTCGTGGCAGGAAAACAAGCTCGGAACCGGCTATACCTTTTATCGTCTGACAGGTCCTTTGGTCCCCTCTCTACTGGTTAATCAGTTCGTATTTATCGAGCCGAAAAACGGTGAAGCTGCGTTCTACGGGCAAGTGACGCAGATCAATGGCAAAACCGCTGTGCTGCAATCGCTACGCGACTACGCGCATGCAAAAAATAGCGTGTGGGGCGTCACGGCACGTAACCGCGAACAGAATTTCGCCCTGAATTTGCTGATGAATCCGGAGTGTGATTTTGTCACATTGTTAGGACAAGCAGGTACTGGAAAAACGCTATTAGCATTAGCCGCAGGTCTGGCCCAGGTGCTGGAAACCAAAACCTATAACGAGATTATCGTTACGCGTGTCACGGTGCCGGTCGGTGAGGATATAGGTTTTCTGCCAGGTACAGAAGAAGAGAAAATGGGTCCGTGGATGGGTGCATTCGACGACAATCTCGAAGTGCTCAACAAATCGGACTCCGACGCGGGTGAATGGGGCCGTGCAGCAACGCAAGACCTGATTCGCTCAAAGATCAAAATCAAGTCGCTTAACTTTATGCGTGGTCGGACCTTTGTTAATAAGTTTTTGATCATCGACGAAGCACAAAACTTGACACCAAAACAAATCAAAACATTGGTAACTCGCGCAGGTCCGGGAACCAAAATTATTTGTTTGGGCAATATTGCGCAAATCGATACGCCTTATCTGACCGAAGGTTCCAGCGGCTTGACTTACGTCGTTGATCGTTTCAAAGGTTGGTCGCACAGTGGTCACGTTACATTGGCACGCGGTGAAAGGTCACGTTTGGCAGATCACGCGAGTGAAGTATTGTAATGCCTGTAAGTTAAGCTATCCGGGCCAAGAAGGTGGGTTCAGTAGTATATAAAAAGGGAGCAATTCAATTGAATTGCTCCCTTTTTTATTAACTAATTTTTTATTTATATCAGACAGCCATGGCAACAATGCAATCGCGCAATGTTTCACCGTTACAGATATTTGACCGAGTTCACTAGTACTTAACCGATTAAACCAAATCGTTTCAAATGGGTTCTAAGCATGTTGCGAGTAACACCTAAGACCTTTGCGGTTTGTACCTGATTTTGATTACAACCTGCAAAAGCGGTATGAACCACCGCTTTCTCGACGGTTTCGAAGAGATTAGGTTGCGCAAATTGGATGCACTCTGCAATTAAGGCTTCTAGTCGATGTTGCATCTGTGTCGCGGAGCCATTAATCGATTGATCTCTCTGTGGTGAGGAAGTAGGCGTAAATTCGGCCGTATCATGTGACTCGAAGTTGGGAGAGCGCTGCATGTTACCGGCAAGCTTTAAATCATCCTTGATGATCACATTTCCATCACAGACGATAAGTGCGTAATGGATTACGTTTTCTAACTCACGAATATTGCCCGGCCAGTCATAAGCTTCAAGCATCTTTTGTGCAACAACACTTAAGGTTACCCCCTCCAAGTGCAGTCTTGTACTGTAGGTCTCAATGAAGTGGCGTGCCAGCGGTAAGATGTCACCGGATCTGGCACGAAGCGACAACATATTTACCGTCGCGACGCTAAGACGATAATATAAGTCAGCACGAAATCTGTTGTGGAATATTGCCTGTTGCAAGTCGACGTTGGTGGCCGCAACCAATCGCACGTCTAGCGGAATCGGGCGTCGCGAACCTAGTCTGACGACCTGACGTTCCTGCAGCACGCGTAATAACTTCACCTGCAAAGAAGCCGGTAACTCTCCAATTTCATCAAGAAATAAAGTCCCTCCGTTGGCGGCTTCAAACCATCCTGAACGGGCATGAGTAGCGCCCGTAAATGCGCCAACTTCATGACCGAACAATTCCGCGTCCACCAACGTTTCACAGAACGCGCCGCAATTTACTGCAATAAAAGGGCCAGTACGGCCACTTTGGACATGGATGTGTCTGGCAATTAATTCTTTACCGGTGCCTGTGTCGCCGGTAACTAATACAGTCGCATCGCTTAACGCGATCCGCTCAACCTGTTTTAACAATGCCGTGGAGCGTGGATCGTGGAACAGCATGGCTTTAGCGCGTGCTGAAGGAGATGCAGCTAATTGCTCAGGAAAAGTCAGAAGTTTATTCAAAACATGTTCCACCGAACCGTCAATTTTTAAGATTAACAGTAATGTTACCTAGAAGGAACGTTTGATTTATAAATAATTTATATGATTTTTAGCTTGATCATTTCATCAACAACTATCGGTTTTTTGTTCTGATAGTTTTCTATTTGAAACTCTTTTGTTGATGTATCGAGATGGACCACATTTGCCCAAGATGGTGCGTACTCATGCCCTGGATTTGTTGGGCTTATTTGTATCACATGCATCCTATGCATACGTGAGCCCCCTATTTTGGTGCGCGTGGAGATGGCATTTGGAATAAAAACCCAAGCTTCTCCGCCCCAAAAAAATTTATGAAAAACAACACTTCGTTGTTATCTACCGTCGATTTATATGGAGGATGCCCTCTATTTTGTGAGGATAAAAAACAACGTTTAAGACCTAGGCTATCTTAATATGCCATCTTAATCAGGACTATTAACACCAAACACACTTATACAACTGGTTTTTGACGATAGCAACTGGCTGCGTGTTTCCTTAAACTCCTGTATATTCTTGCCTAGGCAATGATTATTAAAGAAACTAAGTGACCAATCCGGCTGAAATTTCACCCCTTTTCGCAATCGATACGTATCAAATCGAAGATAGCATCGGCTACTTATTAGCGCGCTCGCGCACTATGCTGATGAAAAGCTCAGACGATTTATTAAGCAAATTTGGCATAACACACGCGCAGGGAGCCATTTTATTAATGCTTTCCACCGGGAAGTATTTAACAGCCGCAGACTTAACCAGAGAAACGTACACCGATGCGGCTTCGATGAAGCGGATGATTGATAGGTTGGCGTCGCGTGGGCTGATCCTGCGTGAGCCATGCCCGCAAGATCGGCGTTTAGTAAAGTTGGGGCTTACCGATGACGGTGCAGAACTGGCAAAAAAGATACCGTCGGTTTTTTGTGATGTACTAAATCAACATTTTGTTGGATTTACCCCAGAAGAGATCGGTTTTTTAAAGTCCCTATTGCGACGTGTGCTGGCAAATAACCCACAAAATCCAGCCGTGAAAATTCATTGACCAGACAACAAAAAATTAATCCGGCAATTATTGCCTACGTGACATCTTCTCTAAAAATGCCATCATCAACGAATGCAGCTAAACAAATCATTCCAATGAACACTCTTCCTAATTCTTTTCGACTCGCATTATCCTCCATGCGCCTGCAGCGCCTCGCTATCTCTGTGACCGCTATCCTTTTGTCGGCTTGTGCCAATATGAGCGGTATTCAAACAAGTGCTCACTCCAATACCGCGGCCGACTATGCCACTGCGACATCGCTTCCAGACCAAGGTGGCCAATGGCCTGACGCTTCGTGGGTAACGAGTATTGGCGGCGCTCCGCTACAACAACTCACTGATGAAGCTTTGGCCGGTAACCCAGATCTGCAAGTCGCAGCAGCCCGTGTCGCAGCGGCACACGCAATGGTTGAAGCAGCGGGTGCAAGTTCCAAGCCACAGGTTGGAGCCAGCTTTTCATCCACGCGCCAACGATTCACTGAAAACAGCATCTATCCACCACCATTTGGTGGCGCGTACGTAACGGATAATGAATTGGCGCTGAACTTTTCGTATGATCTTGACTTTTGGGATAAACATGGCGCGGAATTGCGGTCTGCGCTGTCTCAAAGTAAAGCAGCAGAGGCTGAACATTATGCTTCGCGTCTCATGCTGACCACCGCAGTCGCCAAGGCATGGATTCAATTGGCAAGACAATATGCGCAGCTGGATTTAACCAATCAACAATTAGCTTTACGCGCTCAGTTAGACCGTTTGACGCAACAACGTTTTGCTGCCGGCCTTGATACGCAAAGCGACAATCAACAAAGTCGCTTACAAGTAGCCAATTTACTCTCCGAACACGCTCAATGGAATGAAGCCATTGCCTTGACCCGCAACCAATTGGCGGCGCTGCTCGGGCAAGGACCAGACCGTGGTTTGCTGATTCCCCAACCATCACTGCCAGCAGAAACAGCTATCACTCTGCCCGACCAGTTGCCAATGGGATTACTCGGGCGACGCGCTGATATTGTGGCTGCACGCTGGCAAGTCGAAGCCGCTCAAAGCGATATTAAAGTGGCAAAAACTGAGTTCTATCCAAACGTCAATTTATCGGCGATGATCGGACTTTCAAGTTTGGGCTGGACCAACTTTTTAAGCAAAAGTAGTATGGTCAATGGAATCGGTCCCGCTATTCACTTGCCAATATTTGAAGGCGGCGCGTTGCGTGCTCAGTTGAAAGGCCGTGTTGCCGCTTACGACGGTGCCGTTGCAACCTATAACAAAGCCCTCACCGATGCACTGCACGAAGTCTCGGATCAGGTACAGTCGTTGCGGGCAGCTGAGATTGAAAAAAATAATCAGGCCGCAGCAACTCAGGCTGCTGAGCGTGGCATGAAGCTCGCGCAGCAACGCCAGCAAGTTGGTACTGCCAACATGCTCCAAGTTGTAGCCACGCAAATCACCTATCTCTCACAGCGCAAATTCGAGCTCGATACGCTTGCCCGTCGCGCTGATTTGAGGATAGGTCTGATCAAGTCATTAGGTGGTGGTTTTGATGCCAACACTGAAGGGCTGTCCCCAGCGGCGATCAGCACTACCGATGCAAAAAAAACCAGCAGCAATAATCCATTGTCAAACCGTCCACCTCTTGTGAATGCAGCGTCATGAATACACCTAATCAAACTCCGCAAGACTCTAACAATGCTGCACCTCCCGCCAGTGCTGGCGTGCCTGACGTCGAACAGCCAATTGAGACCAAAGGCAAGCGCCGTGGACTTCTCATCGCTTTTACCGTCCTTCTTTTGATTTTATTGATTGCGTATGGCATTTGGTGGGTGATCTTTGCTCGTCACTTCGAAAGTACCGACGACGCGTATGTCTCAGGAAACGTAGTGCAGGTCACGCCTCAGGTTAGCGGTACTGTCATTGCGATCAATGCCGACGACACCGAATTGGTCACTGCGGGCGTACCTCTCATCAAATTGGATCAAGCGGATGCCAAAGTTGCACTCGACCAATCGGAAGCCCAACTGGCACAAACTGTGCGCGAAGTACGTACATTGTTTGTCAATAACAGCGCCTTGAACGCAAACGTCACAGCACGTCGTGCGGACGTTGAAAAAGCACGCGCTGATTTGGCCCGCCGTCAGCAATTAATCGCTACAGGTGCTGTATCCAAGGAAGAGTTGGAGCATGCAAAAGTTGCCGTTCAAACTGCCGATGCGGCACTATTAGCGACCAGCGAACAGCTCGCATCCAATCGCGTACTGACTGACAAGACAACAGTGGCGCAACATCCAAATGTGCTGCACGCTGCAGCTCAGGTGCGCACCATGTACCTGAACTTCGCACGGACAACATTGCCGGCGCCAATCACCGGCTACATTGCGAAACGTTCAGTACAAGTCGGCCAGCGTGTAGCCGCCGGAACGACGTTGTTATCAATTGTGCCGCTGAATGCATTATGGGTAGATGCCAATTTTAAGGAAGTGCAAATCGCGAATATGCGCATCGGTCAACCGGTGACATTAGTGTCCGATTTGTACGGCTCGAAGATCGAATATCACGGAACAGTTTTAGGCCTTGCAGCCGGAACAGGTTCTGCCTTCGCACTGTTACCAGCACAAAATGCCAGTGGCAACTGGATCAAAATCGTACAGCGTATTCCGGTGCGCATCACCCTCGATCCAAAAGATCTGGAATCCCATCCACTACGGATCGGCGTCTCAATGGATGTGAAGGTCGATATCGCTAAAACCGAAGGAACTTCATTGACTGCAGGCTCCGCAGCCAGGACTGTGCCTGCTTACAAAACCGAAGTATTCGACAAATCTGGCCAGGAAGCCGATGCGATTATTAGCGATATTATCGCCGCCAATAACGCACCGAATCCTGCCGTTGCTGCACATTGAAACCTGTGACATCTGGCGCCATGCATATTTCTGACATCTTGAAGCACATCACTTTTCAGAAGATTCATGGCGTATTTTGTACAATAACCGAACCGGAATGCATGCATGAGTTCCCCTAACCGACCACATCAGCCGTTGCAACCCTTGCAACCGTTAACGGGTGGAAAACTGGTTCTTGGCACGGTAGCCTTGTCGTTAGCCGTGTTCATGAACGTACTCGACTCGTCGATTGCAAACGTCTCTATCCCTGCTATCTCGGGAGATTTGGGCGTCTCCCCGCAACAAGGGACATGGGTTATCACTTCGTTCGCGGTTGCGAATGCAATTTCGGTTCCGCTGACCGGCTGGTTGACCCAGCGCTTTGGTCAGGTCCGATTATTTATCACCTCAATTATCCTGTTTATCCTGTCATCAACGCTGTGCGGGCTCGCGCCAAGCATGGAAGTGTTGATTGCAGCACGGGTTTTGCAGGGCGCTGTTGCTGGACCAATGATTCCGTTATCCCAATCGCTATTACTAGGGAGTTATAAGCCCTCAAAAAGCGGAATGGCCCTGGCGTTCTGGGGGATGACGACGCTTGTAGCGCCCATCATGGGGCCGCTGTTAGGCGGCTGGATTTCCGACAATTACACTTGGCCATGGATTTTTTATATCAACATTCCAATCGGTGTATTTGCCGCTTGGGCAACATGGTCTATCTATAAAACACGTGAATCTGCGACCCGCAAGCTACCTATTGATGCGGTCGGTCTAGGGCTTCTTGTAGTCTGGGTGGGATCGCTACAAATCATGCTGGATAAAGGCAAGGAGCTGGATTGGTTCAACTCCGGACAAATTGTGATTCTAACTGCGGTAGCGGTAGTCTCCTTCATCTATTTTGTGATTTGGGAACTAGGCAGTAAGCATCCAGTCGTTGACTTATCGCTATTCAAAAGTCGCAACTTCAGCGGCGGCGTGATCGCAATCTCAGTCGGTTATGGCCTGTTCTTTGGTAGCTTGGTGATTCTGCCGCTATGGTTGCAAACGCAGCTTGGATATACCGCCACACTGGCGGGTGAAGTCATGGCACCCGTAGGTATTTTTGCGATCATATTGTCCCCGTTGATTGGTAAATTATTACCTAAAATTGATGCACGTTGGGTGGCGTCTGCAGCGTTCCTGATCTTCGCGTTAGTGTTCTTTATGCGCGCAGGATTTACACAGAATGTTGATACCATGCGGCTAATGATTCCCACGGTGATTCAGGGTGCTGCGATGGCAATGTTCTTTATCCCTTTGACGTCGATTATCTTGTCAGGTCAACCGCCTGACAAAATTCCAGCGGCTGCGGGTCTGTCAAACTTTGTTCGAATCATGTTTGGTGGGATTGGAACGTCGGTCACTAGTACTTTTTGGGATCGCCGTACAGCGCTGCACTATTCACAATTATCGGAACATAGTGGACCAACAAATGCGGCCTTTGTAGATGCTGTCCACGGCCTGACCGCGCAAGGAATGTCTCCGCAAGGTGCATATGCTGTTATCGACAGATTGATGACAGTTGAAGCCAGCACAAAAGGTGCTACAGACATTTTTTGGATATCAGCGATCTTGTTTTTATTTTTAGTAGCGCTAGTGTGGTTAACCAAGCCTATACGGTCAACTGGACCTATTGATGCAGGCGGCGCTCATTAGACCTCGATAGAAGAGCTGCGTTTCTGAGTAGTGAAATCTTTACTACGACAAATATAAAAAATGGATGAAGCGTATAAAAATACACATCATCCATTTTTTTATAATGACGTTACCTCAAGTGTATCTAGCAAATTGCATCAGAAATAGTTTCGAACTAAAACCCCAGGACATCACGCTACTTCAATAACGTTTTGCATGAGTAAATCCTGATCGCCCAACACGACGATCAAATAAGATTTTTGCTCAAGCGTTCGTTCAGCATAGGGAACTCACGTTGGTGCCATACTGGATATACTGGTGCCACATCACTGGCAAGATCCAGCAAGGCGACTTGTTCGACACTTAACTGCCAGCCAGTAGCGCCGATATTCTCAATCAGCTGTTTCTCGTCACGCGCGCCGATGATGACACTGGACACGGTCTCTCTTTGTAGTAGCCAGTTCAGCGCTATCTGTGGAATTGTCTTGCCGGACTCTTCGGCAATGGTATCGAGCGCATCAACGATACGAAAAAGCCGCTCCTCTTCGAAATGTGGCCCCGTCCCGGCAATGTCGTGCGCACGAGTGCCAGGCTTGGCAGGTTGATTGCGGCGTATCTTGCCGGTCAGCTTCCCCCAACCCAATGGGCTCCAAATCAGCGCACCGACCCCTTGATCCACGCCCAGCGGCATTAGCTCCCACTCATAGTCACGATTGAGCAGTGAGTAATAAACCTGATGCGCAACGTGCCGCGGATAGCCATAGCGCTCAGACACGGCGAGAGATTTCATCAGGTGCCAGCCAGAAAAATTCGATCCACCGATATAGCGTACCTTGCCCGATCGGACTAGCTGATCCAAGGTTGCCATGGTCTCTTCTACTGGCGTATTGTTATCTTGACCGTGTAACTGAAGAAGATCGATGTGATCCGTACCGAGGCGTTTCAATGAATTCTCGACCGCTTCGACCAGATGCTGACGCGACGAACCGAAATCGTTTGCTCCATCACCCACCGGAAAGGTGGCCTTGGTTGAAATGAGCAAACGACTACGCTTACCCTTAATCGCTTCGCCCAATATCTGTTCGGACATACCATCTGAATATACGTCGGCGGTATCAAACATCGATACCCCGTGCTCCAGGCAAACGTCGATCAGGCGCGCCGCGCCGCTCGTATCCGTACTTCCCCATGCTTTAAAAAAATCATTGCTGCCACCAAAGGTTGCGGTGCCAAAGCTAAGTGCAGGCACACGCAGGCCTGATTTACCGAGTCGTCGATGTTCCATGTTGTTTTCCAATGTTCAAAATATACGGATTTATTTTATGATCAAAACAGACCATTTACCGCTAAGATTGCGGGTATGCGGCGATGTATTCGCCTTAGGAAAATATATCTTGTGTAACATCTTTGAATTGTAGCATCCTAGGAAAAATGATGAATTCGACGGCAACTGAATCGTTCTGCCACGGGGCAATCAGCACAGGCGGCGTTCGCCCTACGAAGTGATAGTTGTTCAGCTCTCGCAACAGCGAACTGATCTTGGAAAATTGCTCACCAAAACGAGGCTTGTGTGGAACCGGTGACACAATGTTACCCGAACCTTCTAATTGCTTTGACGATCTTATTGTGCCTCACATTTGACTGCCATTCCCTATAGCAACCAACTTATAAGGCCTGACCTATACTACGTTGTTGCCACACTGTCAGAGTCATCAATCATGGCTATTAGCGCTAAATACGATCTCATTATCCCGCAACATATATTTCTCAAAGGAGACGCATCATGCCAACCTATCAGGTCTATACATCCCATCATTGCCTCACCGTTCCCGTAAAAGCCAGCGTCGCCCGAGCAATCACCAGTGCCCACAGCGAAGTGACGGGAGCAGACAATTTCTTTGCACAAGTGATGTTCACTGAAAAAGCTGCGGAGGACTACTATCTTGGTGGCCGTCCGTTACAAGCCAATCATCTGTTCGTTCATGGCGTCATACGAGCTCGCAGCCTCGAGCTCAAAAAAGTACTTATAGAAAAATTGGTGAGCGAAATAGCCAATGCGGCGTCATTACATCAGCGATACATCTGGGTCTATTTATCAGATTTGCCACCAGATATGATGGTGGAGTTTGGTCATGTGCTTCCGCAGCCGGGGGAAGAAGCCGCATGGGCCAATATGCTCACGGTCGAGGACCGAGAATATATGCATAGTACAGACTATCTTGGACAGGATAACCCTTGATCAAAGATCACCAAGTTGCGTTGTTCTCGTCGATTTGACCGTAAAAATAATTTTTGAAATAACCACCTCGGCCGCACTGCAACCAGAAAAGCATCAACGCAATTTAACCTCGGTTTGATTATGCCCACATTTTATCCGTCATGCGTTCAACGGCATTCGAGTCTAAATTTACCTTTTGTCTGGATCAATACAGCTAAAATAATGTGTCTCTGTGAACGGAAGCGGGCCATGCAAATCTATCTGCATGGCCCGCTATATAGCTCTGTAACTTCACTCACTGATCATGGTTTTATAAAAATTGCTTACCGATCCACCAGGCAATTGCGGCAATAAATGCCGAGGCCGGAATCGTAAAAATCCAGGCCCAAACAATATTACTCGCAACACCCCATCGGACTGCCGACATTTTGCGCGACGCGCCAACGCCGACAATCGCACCGGTAATTGTGTGAGTAGTAGATACCGGCACACCCAAAATGGTCGCCATAAACAGAGTAATAGCACCGCCTGTTTCGGCACAAAACCCACCAACCGGCTTCAGCTTGGTGATTTTTTGTCCCATCGTTTTAACAATACGCCAGCCACCGAAAAGTGTTCCGAGACTAATAGCGCTATAACAAGATAAAATCACCCACCAAGGCGGCAATGAATCAGAGCCGTTTGAAACACCAGCCGCGATCAATAGCATCCAAATGACACCGATAGTTTTTTGTGCGTCATTACCGCCGTGACCGAGGCTATACATAGAAGCGGACACCAATTGCAAACGACGGAACCACTTATCGACCTTGCGTGGCGTTGAGCGTACAAAAATCCAGGACACCAGCACCATCATAATCGAGCCGAAAACAAATCCAAGCAACGGTGACAGAACAATAAAAGCGATAGTTTTAATGAGGCCAGAAGAAATCAACGCGCCCGTACCCGCTTTAGCTACTGCCGCACCAACCAAACCACCAATCAGCGCGTGCGACGACGACGAGGGAATTCCATAGTACCAAGTTAAAATATTCCAACAAATAGCGCCGATCAGTGCGCCGAACACAACGTAATGGTCGACCACTTCAGCGTGAATGGTGCCCTTTCCGACCGTGGCAGCGACATGTAGCTGGAAAACCGCGATCGCTACAAAGTTAAACACTGCGGCCATTGCGACAGCCTGTTGCGGCTTCAAAACACCTGTGGAGACCACCGTGGCGATAGCATTCGCGGCGTCATGAAAGCCGTTCATAAAGTCGAACACTAACGCCAGCGCAACAAGGAAAGCAAGAACGTAAATACTGATATGAAGAGTTTGCATGGAAAATTGAGTCGTTTTAAATACATCGAGGTGGCACGATAAGTATTGACACTTATTATCGTAGACGGCAGCTGAGTTAGCTGCCCCACCATGGCTCAGCACGTTATTTCAACCGTGCTGTGGCGAAAAACCTTAGGCGTTTTCTACGATGATGCCTTCAATGATGTTGGCGACGTCTTCACAACGATCCGTCACTGTTTCCAAAATTTCATAAATTGCTTTTAATTTAATCAACGTACGTACATCCGGTTCGTCGCGGAAAAGCTTTGACATCGCGGCACGCATGACATGATCCGCATCTGACTCGAGACGATCAATCTCTGCACAAATTTCCAGAATTTTTGTCGAGTTGTCCATGTTGTGTAGTAAAGCGACCGCTGACTTTACTTTTTCTGCACAAGCTAAACATAATTCTGCCAGGCGCTTTGCCTCGGGCGTAATTGCCTTAATATCGTAAAGCGAGATCGTCTGTGCTGCATCCTCTAATAAATCAAGGATGTCATCCATACGCGTGATCAGTTTATGGATATCGTCACGATCAATTGGCGTAATGAACGTCTTGTGCAGCATATCAATCGCTGCATAAGTAATCTTGTCGGCTTGTTTTTCGATGCTTTCAATGGCGTGGACCCGAATTTCCAGATCGTCGAAATTGGTCATCAATGCCACCATTTCTTTCGCACCCTTTACGCACAACTCGGCATGTTGGTTAAAGAGCTCAAAGAATTTGCCCTCGGTGGGCATCAATCGTGCAAACATATTTTCTCTCTCTTCTTCATTAAATCTGGATTAAATCTGTGCTGTAATACAAGGAACTCGTCAATCTAATGCCTGTTACCTGGCAGCAAAAATGATGCATCAATAAACATTACAACGTTATGCCAAGGCATTAGTCTCCACCCTGCGGAGCGGCAAGGCCACCGGCATAGTTCTCAAATTTTGTGTATTGTCCAAGAAACGTCAGTCTCAAGCTACCAATTGGTCCATTACGTTGTTTACCAACAATGATTTCCGCTGTACCTTTTTCCTGAGAGTCAGGGTTGTACACTTCATCACGATAAATAAACAAAATAACATCAGCATCCTGTTCAATCGCACCTGATTCACGCAAGTCTGACATGATCGGACGTTTATTTGGACGTTGCTCCAAGGAGCGATTCAACTGAGATAACGCGATCACCGGGCACTGTAATTCTTTCGCCAAGCCTTTTAAATTTCGTGATATTTCAGAAATTTCAGTAGCACGATTTTCACCTGCCGTATTCCCTGACATCAACTGCAAGTAATCGATGATGATCAATCCTAACTTACCGCACTGTCGAGATAACCGGCGCGCACGCGCCCGAAGTTCCATTGAGCTTAAGGCTGGCGTTTCATCAATATATAGCTGTGCATCATTCATTTTTTGGATTGCATGCGTCAAGCGTGGCCAATCCTCATCATTCAGTCGTCCCGTACGCAGACGATGCTGATCAAGTCGACCAACAGAGCCCAGCATACGCATCGCTAATTGCGTGCCGCCCATTTCCATAGAGAACACGGCAACTGGCAGTCCACTCTCTATAGCGACAGTCTCACCAATATTGATAGAAAACGCCGTTTTTCCCATCGATGGGCGGCCAGCAACAATAATAAGGTCGCCAGGCTGCAAGCCAGATGTCATTTTATCAAGATCAGCAAAGCCGGTTGGTACCCCGGTAATTTCGCTTTGATTGTCGCGGCTATATAGTTCGTCAATGCGCTCGACAACCTGAGTCAATAAAGGTTGGATTTCTTGAAAACCTTGTGCGCCACGCGAACCCTCTTCGGCAATAGCAAAAATCTTCGACTCAGCCTCATCCAGCATCTGCTTCACTTCTTTGCCCTGCGGACTGAAAGCCTGGCCCGATATTTCATCTGCCACTGTAATCAACTTACGCAAGATGCCACGGTCGCGCACAATTTCGGCATAGCGGCGAATATTAGCGGCCGAGGGCGTATTTTGAGCCAGCGCATTGAGATAAGTCAAACCGCCGACCTCCTCTGCCTTGCCGGTACTACCAAGCGACTCAAATACGGTAATGACATCCGCTGGTCTGGAGTTATTGATCAACTTGACGATATGTTGAAAAATAATGCGATGGTCGTACCGATAGAAGTCGTCTGCACGAACGAAATCGGCGATTCTATCCCAAGAGGCATTATCGAGAAGCAACCCGCCCAAAACGGATTGCTCCGCTTCGATTGAATGGGGTGGTACGCGTAGTGAATCTAACTGTGGATCTGAAGGTGGCATGGCGCGAATTATACCTGCTTACAAGTTTAGCTCTGTTGCAGTAAACCAAAAAAAGGACAATAAAAAAGCCGGGAGAACCCGGCTTTTTAACATTTCAACAAATACTCGTAGCGCACTCAATCAAATTAAGCGTGCTCGCCGATCACAGCAACAGTCACATCAACCAGGACGTCAGTGTGCAAAGATACAGCAACGGCGTGGTCGCCAACGATCTTCAAAGGACCGACTGGCAAACGCACTTGCGATTTTTCAACAGCAAAACCTTGCTTGGTCAACGCTTCAGCGATATCAGCATTGGTAACAGAACCGAACAAACGGCCATCAACACCTGATTTTTGCGAAATCTTCACGGTCAAACCGTTCAATTTTTCGCCTTGCGCTTGGGCGGCTGCCAATTTAGCAGCTGCAGTTTTTTCCAACTCTGCGCGTTTAACTTCAAATTCAGCAATTGCTGAAGTTGTAGCACGGCGAGCAAGACGTTGTGGAATTAGAAAGTTACGTGCATAACCATCTTTTACACGAACGACTTCACCAAGATTGCCGACATTAACGACTTTTTCTAACAGAATAATTTGCATGTTTTTCTCCTATTTCAAGTCGTCAATTAAACGTTGTGCAGATCGGTGTAAGGCAACAACGCAAGGAAACGCGCGCGTTTGATCGCGGTGTCAACTTGACGTTGGTAAATTGCCTTAGTACCTGTCAGGCGTGCTGGCATAATTTTGCCATTTTCCTGAACAAAATCTTTCAACGTATCGACGTCTTTGTAATCAACGCTAGCAACGTGTGCTGCTGTGAAACGACAAAACTTTTTACGCTTGAACAGCGGGTTTTGTTGTTGACGCTTGTTTTTCAGTTTGCTTTTATCGAACTTTTTACCGAATGCCATTTGAGGCTCCTGTATAAATAATTAGGCCGCAGTTTCAGCTGCAGCAAATTCAGTGATGTGAAATACCAGACTTTTACCGTTGCGACTCTTGCGTGCCAAAAATCCTGTGAACCAGTACTGACCACCCAATACCGTCTGATTGAATCGCCCCGATATCTCGCCTATGGCAAGAGCGGCAATTTCGAACTCAACCTGACGTTGGATACCCGCTTCATGTGGTGACGAACGACTCAGCAATATTGCTGAAACGATCGGGATACCCGCTGGCGTATAACGCAATACTTCGCGCTCTGCGATTTCGGCAACCAATTGAAGCGCGTTGTTGAGTTGATTCACTCCGGTCTATTTGGAAAATGGTGACGCAATGAATGCAAGTTAATCGGCAAAATTAGGCGGCTGCCGGGGCTGATGCTGGCGCAGCTGGTGCTTCAGTACGATGGCTTTTAGCAGCATCTTCCTTTTGCACAGCCTTCATCATTGGCGATGGGCCAGTTTCAGCTTTTTTCAGCTTGACCGTCAGGTGACGCAAAACAGCATCATTGAACTTAAAGCCAGTTTCGATTTCGGTCAGTGTTTCGCTGTCGCATTCGATGTTCAAGCAAACATAGTGTGCTTTTGCCAATTTTTGGATCAGGTAAGCCAATTGACGGCGACCCCAATCTTCAACGCGATGAACGATACCGCCACGTGTAGTGACAATACCCTTATAGCGTTCGATCATTGCAGGCACTTGCTCGCTTTGATCCGGATGGACGATAAACACGATTTCATAATGACGCATGTAAGCTCCTTTTTGGACTGTTGAAAATAGCCCACCCCGGCGTCAAGACGAGTGTGGGAAGAGGAAAGTCGATAACTATACAGTGAAATCCTTCAAAACTCAATGCTCAATACACATGATCGTCATACAGACAAATAGATTGTCAAATTTACTTGCATTCAACTGAATACTGTACAAAAATACAGACTGTTTATATACACAGTTCGCCGGTAGCATAAATCGCAGCATGAACGCCATATTCTCGCACCAGCCCTTATTCGACAACCGCTATCAATATGATCAAATTAACTGCACGCCAACAACAAATACTTGATCTCATCAGGGATGCTATTGAGAACACGGGTTTCCCTCCGACTCGCGCTGAAATCGCATCCGAGTTAGGATTTCGCTCAGCCAATGCAGCTGAAGAGCATTTGCAGGCGCTTGCACGCAAAGGCGCCATCGAAATTTCTCCGGGGACGTCTCGCGGAATACGGCTTCTTGCAAAAGGCCCTAGCCCGACTAGTAAGCGCAATAATGATGACATCGGGCAGCAATTTACCTTACCCCATCCTGCATTAATGCAACTCAATCTTCCATTGGTGGGACGCGTGGCTGCCGGATCACCAATCCTGGCACAGGAACACGTTCAGGCACGATACAACATTGATCCTACCTTTTTTAGCGATAAACCGGATTACTTGCTGAAGGTACGCGGCATGTCTATGCGTGATGCCGGTATTCTTGATGGGGATCTACTAGCTGTCAAAAAAACGGAATCAGCGAGAAACGGTCAAATAGTCGTAGCACGACTGGGCGATGACGTCACCGTCAAGCGATACAAAAAAACTGGCTCTTCGATACAACTACTACCAGAAAATCCAGAATTTGAACCGATCATTGTCAGCGAAGATCAAGATGACTTTGCGTTAGAAGGCTTAGTGGTGGGATTAATGCGGAACTGGGGCTAATCCTTAAAAATGCAATTATCGGCTCGATCAGAGCTGATAATTGCAAGCGTATCAAGGCGCACTTTTTAATGAAGACGTAAGCTAATTAACCTAAATAGCGCATTTGAAAGCCCCTCTCAGGATGAAAAGCGGCATCTCTTAGCGTTAATCAAAACTACTCAAAAATTCCTTAATTACTTTTGAAGCAATAATTTTTAACACCCGGAAAAAATTTCTCCATCAATCAAGACGCCGCCGCTTAGTCAAAATCTGATTAGCGATACCGCGCAAAATATTCACCTCTTCAGTTTCCAACCCTGCGCGTGCAAACAAACGCTTCAGGCGTGGCATCAATTTTTTCGGATGTGCCGGATCGAGAAAATCGATTTCAATCAGTGCTTTTTCCAAATGGGCAAACATACCTTCAATCTCAATCAGATTAGCGGTATCGCCGTGAAATCCGATCTCGTCACTTGACTCACTCTCGCCAGGCGGTTGTTCAGCGCTAGCCGCGACCCGAAACTCATAAGCTAATACTTGCACCGCTTGCGATAAATTTAAGGAGGAATAATCGGGATTCGCCGGAATGTTAATTAATACATTACATTTCTCGACGATTTCATTCGGCAAACCATAGCGCTCGCTTCCAAATAATATTGCCCCAGTCAGGGTTTTATCTGTCGCTAGTTGCGCCGCCACCGCTCTTGGTGCCATCACAGGTGGAGAAAACTCGCGGAGGCGCGCACTTAGCGCAGCTGCATAATTGCACCCGATCAAGGCCTGTTCGACAGTCTCGACGATTCTGGCTGACGATAGAATATCTTGCGCACCGCTTGCTAATGCAATTGCCTCATCACGCTGTAAAACGTCCGGATAGCGGGGATTCACCAGGACCAGCTCGGAAAATCCCATTGTTTTAATAGCACGTGCAGCTGCGCCAACATTGCCGGGACTACTGGTATCAACCAGTACAAAGCGTAGGCGATTGAAAAGAGACGTGTTGGTTTTTGTCAGGTTCATTTAAAATAGCGTCATTCGCAGGTTAATTTTCAGGAAACGCTGATGTTTAGTGTCTTGGAGTATTAGCCGGGAGCCTGTCGGTCTGACCGGATCAAAGTGAAAAATGCACTGAACGAGGACAGATTTTGCCAGATTCGCAGCACCGATAGCCAGCTATTGGTCGAGAAACTGATGAAACATGACCTGACCAGATCATTTTTCAGCCGATTCCGCATAGCCCGTCAGGCCCTTGTTACCGTCAAGACGGCCTGCATCGCTCATTATTAATAATATAGGTTGGTTCTGTTCCCATTAGGCACAGTGCCGCCATTTTAACGGAACCGAATCCAGATATGCATCCTATGCTCAATACGGCCATCAAGGCCGCCCGTCGTGGTGCCGCAGTCATTTCGCGCGCCTCCTTCGATCTCGACCTGCTTCAGGTAGAAAAAAAAGCACATAACGATTTTGTCACTGAAGTTGATAAAAATGCCGAAGCGGCAATTATTGACATTTTGAAGAACGCCTATCCAGACCACGCCATATTGGCCGAAGAGTCCGGTGCGTCCGACAATCTACATGACGAAAACGAAAACGTCTGGATTATCGATCCAATCGATGGCACTACCAACTTCATCCATGGCTTTCCACAATACTGCGTGTCGATTGCGTTACAGCATCGTGGACAAATTACCCAAGCCGTCATCTATGACCCAACTCGTAATGATTTATTTACCGCTAGCAAGGGCGCTGGCGCTTACTTAAATGAAAAACGTATCCGTGTCAGCAAACGCACTCGCATTGCAGATGGCTTGATTGGAACCGGCTTTCCTTTCCGCGAGACCGAAGGGCCGGTCATGGACGAGTACATGAAAATGTTCCGCGTAATGACACAAAACTGCGCTGGTCTGCGCCGCCCCGGCTCGGCTGCGCTCGATCTGGCATACGTTGCAGCGGGTCGCCTGGATGGTTTTTTTGAAAAAGGTTTAAAACCGTGGGACATCGCGGCTGGTACTTTGCTGATTACGGAATCTGGCGGTATCGTCGGTAACTTTGTTGGGGATTCTGATTACCTCTACAAAGGCGACGTATTGGCTGGCAACCCTAAAATATTCGCACAATTGGTTAGTTTATTATCGCCATACGCAAAAAAGTAGAAAAAAACTGAATGGCATCCTATCCTAAAGATGAGGCCAGAATGTCACAAGGGAATAGGTTCAGGGATATCACTAAAGTGGCGTGATTTGAACCAACTGATCGACTCAAATGATCGACGCCTCTGACGGCATCATATGTTTTTATATGATGCCGTTTTCACATCAAAAGCGCCAAATGTTTTGTGATATTTAGCTGCCAATCACCGTGCGATGCGATGAAGGTCGATGGCAATTCAATCACTATTGAAAAACACTAACGATAAAAATTTCGCTACACTTTTAATGACTGAGAGAGAAATCCAAAAATTTCGAACGATGCCGCGCAAACGCGCGGTTTGTTGTTGTTCGCTGTTATACTTCTGCCTTATGCGGCCATTCACCAGTCAAGTGTCGCCGTAAGGGAGCGAGAAAAGTTTAGTTCAGAGGGCTTTTTAGCTGTCTCAACAATTGCTTGCTAGTTCCTGAATTCATTAATCCCGTTTGCCTGCGACTGGCGCCCGAGCGGCGACAGGCCGATATTCTTCTATTGAGCTTCCATGTTATTTTCTGAACTCGGCTTGTCCGATGCCATCGTTCGCGCTGTTACCGAGCACGGCTACACAACGCCTACTCCAATTCAAGCGCAAGCAATTCCTGCCGTGCTAGCTGGCGGAGATTTGCTTGCGGGCGCCCAAACCGGCACCGGAAAAACCGCTGGCTTCACCTTGCCCGTCCTGCACCGCCTGGCTACTTCGCCAACAAACCCGACTGGTTCCCATCGTCCAATTCGCGCACTGATTTTGACGCCGACTCGCGAACTCGCGGCACAAGTCGAAGAAAGCGTGCGTTTATACGGTAAATATTTGCCGTTAACTTCAGCGGTTATTTTTGGCGGTGTTGGCATTAATCCGCAAATCAAAATTTTGAAACATGGCGTTGATATCCTGGTGTGCACACCAGGCCGATTACTCGACCACATGCAACAAGGTACGGTTAATCTGACGCATGTTGAAATTTTGATCTTGGACGAAGCCGATCGTATGCTCGATATGGGTTTCATCCGCGACATTAAAAAAATTCTTGCCGTGCTACCGAAGAAACGTCAAAACTTATTGTTCTCCGCGACCTTCTCGGACGACATCAAGATATTGGCTGATAACTTGTTGAACTCACCAGCGATGATTGAAGTTGCCCGCCGCAACTCCACTGTCGAGGTCATCCAGCAAAAAATACATCCAGTTGATCGCGATAAAAAACATCCGTTACTAGCACATCTGATTAAGGCTCATTCTTGGCGCCAAGTGCTAGTGTTTACCCGCACTAAACATGGCGCAAACAAACTGGTCGAACAACTTGGTAAAGACGGCATCAGCGGTATGGCAATTCATGGCAACAAAAGCCAATCTGCACGCACCAAAGCACTCGCCGAATTTAAAGACGGTAGTTTGCAGGTGTTGGTCGCTACCGACATTGCAGCACGTGGAATTGATATCGATCAACTGCCGCACGTGGTTAATTATGATCTACCAAATGTTCCCGAAGATTACGTCCATCGCATCGGTCGCACCGGTCGTGCTGGCGCCACTGGCGAAGCCGTATCATTGGTATGCGTGGATGAACATCAAATGTTGAAAGACATTGAAAAGCTGATCAAACGCGAATTGCCAAAAGAAATTATTGCCGGTTTTGAACCAGATCCACATGCACGCGCACAGCCGATTCAATTGCGTAGTGGTGGCGGTGGCGCAGGCAACGGCAATCGTGGCGGTGGCGGACGCACACAAGGTCAACGCACAGCTGGCAAAGCACCCGCCTCTGGCGCAAAACCAAACACGGGTCCGGCCAGAAGCAGCAATGCCAATTCGCAAGCTCGCCCTGCAGCACCGCATCGCTCAGGTGGCCGTGGTCGCTAAGTAGTCTTTATATTCTGTGGCTGTCACAATGGCCGCGTCATTTTTCCTACGAAAATGACGCGGCCATTTGTATATTAAATTACCAAAAAGCGCTGTGCCATTTCTCTGTCTTATATTTGTTAATGTGACTTTCTTCAATTTAAAAGACATTGCGATACTCAATCGCCTGCGCTAAATGCCGCGGATGCAATCTCAAATTTATAGTGTAATTGACGACGCCCAACGATTCAGCATACTCAAGCATTTTTTTACATAGGTAAGCGTATTCCCACGGCCGTCTCGATAAATTCCGGCAGAGAAATTCAATCGGCAAGAATTAGCGGGCTATCGCCATCGTAGATGTGAAGTTCCACGGCAGGAAGTCATGGACCTGATTGACCGGGTGGTCGGCGATATGGGTGAGAACGTGGCGTAGCCAGGCTTCAGGATCAATACCGTTTAATTTCGCTGTG
Organism: Glaciimonas sp. GNP009; assembly: GCF_054343755.1. NCBI lineage: Bacteria > Pseudomonadati > Pseudomonadota > Betaproteobacteria > Burkholderiales > Oxalobacteraceae > Glaciimonas > Glaciimonas sp. GNP009. The sequence goes on along the minus strand of NZ_JBTGUV010000004.1, from coordinate 4,778,153 downwards.
CCGATCAGTGAATAAACAGCGGCAGCCCGCTCTCCACCGCTGTCGGCACCCGCGAAGAGATAATTACGACGTCCGATAGCGACGCCACGCAAGGAGCGCTCCGCTGCGGAATTATCGATTTCAATGCATCCATCGTCACAATAACGTTTTAGCGCAGGCCATAGATTGAGGCTATACATGATGGCAGCGGTCGTGTCTGACTTGCGCGATAGCAGCAGAAGCGTCGCCCGTAACCAGAATTCGAAGTCATCGATAAGCGCGAGCGATTGTGCTTGTCGGGCTGCGCGACGTTGGTCCGGTGGTTGGCCGCGAATCTCAGCTTCAATCACATACAGTTCGCCGATCCGGCGCAAGGCTTCAGTGGTGACCGCAGATGGTCGGGCCACATGCAAATCATAAAATTTACGGCGTGCATGCGCCCAGCAAGCGGCTTCCACGACCTGGCCGCTTTCATAAATGGCGTTAAATCCAGCGTAGGCATCCGCTTGCAACACGCCACTAAAAGAGGCCAGATGTGTTTGTGGATGGATGCCTTTACGGTCCGGAGTATAGGCAAACCAGACTGCTGCTGGTTCAACAGATCCGGAAGGACGGTCATCCCGCACATAGGTCCATAGTCGCGCTGTCTTGGTCTTGCCATTACCCGGTGCCAGAACGGGTATGGGTGTGTCGTCGGCATGCAGTTTCGTGGCAGCCAGCACATGGCGTCGAATCGCGTCCACCAGTGGTCGCAGCAAACTGCTGGCAGCACCGACCCAGTCAGCCAATAATCCCCGATCCAGTTCGACACCTTCACGGGCATACATGACAGATTGCCGATAGAGCGGCAGGTGATCGGCATATTTACTGACCAGTACATGGGCCAGTAATCCGGGACCTGCCAGACCGCGTGTAATCGGACGACTGGGCGCGGCAGCTTGCAGGATGGTATCGCAGCACTTGCAGGCCAGCTTCGGACGAATGTGTCGGATGACTCTGAAGCTGGCGGGAATGAATTCGAGTTGTTCAGCAACGTCTTCGCCCAGTTGCCGCAGGCCACCACCGCAATCCGGACAGGCATTTTGTTCGGGCAAATAAATCTTCTCATCACGGGGTAAATGAAGGGGCAGCGGTTTGCGCGGTGCACTCTGGCGTGGCTTTCTGGTCGGAGGTTCTTCCATGGCAACAGCACTCTCATCGGCCTGCAAATCTTCCAGTCGCAGTTCAAGTTGTTCGATCTGGTGATCGAGCTTCTCGGATTTGCGGCCGAACTGCATGCGTCTGAGCTTGGCGATAAGAAGCTTGAGGTGTTCGATTTCGATCCCGCGCGTGGAAAGCTCTTCCCGCAACTGCGCCAGCGTTTCACTTTGCGCGGCAAGGGCGACGTCACGCTCCAGGATCATGGCCTGCAAGGTCGCGATATCGTCAGGAAGAGTGGTGTGCGTTGGCATGGTGCCAGTTTACGCATGTGTGGCGATGTTTACAAGCCTGATGAGGGCCGATTCGTGCGTTCCGGACGCCGCCAGTCGATCCCTTCCAATAGCATCGACAACTGCGCTTGCGAGAGCGACACCGATCCTTCCGTTGCCTGCGGCCAGATGAAACGGCCGCGTTCGAGGCGCTTGGCCAGCAGGCACAGGCCATCGCCGGTCCACCACAGAATTTTAAGGATATCTCCACGCCGTCCCCGAAAGACGAAGACATGACCGCTGAACGGATCTTCGGCCAATGCCGTCTGCACCTTGGCTGCCAGGCCATTAAAACCACAGCGCATATCGGTCACACCCGCTGCCATCCAGATACGTGTGCCTGCCGGCAGACCAATCATGCGAGCAACCGTTCCAGAACAAGGGCAAGCATGGCAGAGTCGACGACGCCTTCGAGTCGAAGCCGGGCTTTGCCTACTTCCAGAATAATGACCCCGGGGGAAACAGCGGTACTGGTAAAGACCGGTTGTGTATCTACCGGCAGGGGATCGCTGAGCACAACCGGCAATAATGTACTCTGCGGGCCCGAGGCAGTTTCAAAGGCTCCCACATGAAATAGCTTGCGCCATGCAAAAACCTGATTGGCATTGAGGTCATGCGCACGCGCCACCCGCGATACCGAAGTTCCTGGCACCAGAGATTCTTCGGCGACCCTGCGTTTAAATTCCGTTGAATGCTGGCGATAAGCGCCGCGCTTTGCTCGCGAAACCGTCCCAATATTTGTGTCCATAATGTGAATTTGTGGGCACAATTAATTTGTGCCTTCCCATTCAAATCATGCAGAAATTTGGTGTTTATTGGTAGAGGGTACTGAGGGAACGCTTACTTACATAGGCGTAATTTGAGGACAGCTAATCTAATCGTATGATGGCTGGCAATTTGAATGAAACGAGTGGGTGACTTTGAAGGAAACGCGGACGAGATTAAGGCGCTTCAAACGCTCAGCAACGGTCAATCTCTGATTTTTACGTACTGTCCAAAAAATAAAAAAGGCCTGTCAAAGACAGGCCTTTTTTATTCAATATGGTCGGAGTACAAGGATTCGAACCTTGGACCCCCTGGTCCCAAACCAGGTGCGCTACCGGGCTGCGCTACACTCCGAAGACACGCATAGTACACGCAAACTATGTCGCAGCGCAAAACAATTTTACAATTATGTGATATTTATTTTTGGCATCAAATTTGGATACCAAATCTCAATGCGCAGTTCGACAAAATCATGAAAAGAAGCCCGGCTTTAATCGATACTTTATTCTGCAAATAATGTCTCCACAAACCGGTGTTACGAGAGATTATTTAAAACAATTTTCAACATTAATTGTAAGTGACAACAAAACGGTCGCTCTTTTTCACGCATCTTTAAAATGACGACGCTACGTGATTTAATCAATGCATCGTTTGCATCTACTTGGTTGAGGGCTAGTGCTCGTCACCAGACCCGAAAACCCGACCAAACGATACGATTGATAACAATCGACAGTCAATAATAAAAATTACTTCCTCCGTCCTCAGAGCCTCATAGACACAGCGACTTCGGCTGTTATTCAAAAGCGCATCCGATTCAGCCAAAGCTGTTAAAAGCATCACAACTAATGCTGCTAATTATGTTCTTCCGATATTAATACTCGCAAAAAAGTATCGGGCTTTGACCTTATAGTATCAAGGCGTATCAGAACTGAGTGCTAATATCATCCCAGTACCCAAAAATAAATCAAAACGGAGACAAGTATGAAATTCATCGCTAGAAGCGCGTTGTTCGTCAGCCTATTCGCAGCAACTGCAACAGCCACTATTAATGCGTCTGCCGTCGATCTGGTGGTTGCTACGGTCAATAATGGTCATATGATCGAGATGGCCAAACTAGGGAAATTCTTCGAGCAAGCCAATCCTGATATCAAATTAAAGTGGGTCACGTTAGAAGAGGCCGTTTTGCGCCAACGTGTCACGACCGATATCGCCACAGGCAGCGGCCAGTTCGATGTGATGACGATCGGGATGTATGAGGCACCGATTTGGGGTAAAAAAGACTGGCTCGTTGAGTTGAAACCAGACGCTGGCTACGACGTCGACGATCTTTTACCCTCAATCCGCACAGGTTTATCAGTCGGCGGCAAGCTATATGCCGCGCCATTCTATGGTGAAAGTTCCATGATTATGTATCGTTCCGATCTGGTCAAAAAGGCAGGAATGACCATTGAAGACCGTCCGACGTGGGATCACATTCGTGAGGTAGCCGCTAAAATCAATGATCCTGCCAATGGCGTGTACGGTATTTGTTTACGTGGCAAACCTGGCTGGGGCGATAACATGGCCTTTATGACGACCATGGCGAACTCGTTTGGCGGACAATTGTTTGACATGAAGTGGAAGCCGCAATTCACCAGCGAACCGTGGAAAAAAGCCGTTACCCTATACGTTGATCTGCTAAAAAACTATGGACCTCCAGGCTCATCTTCCAACAGCTTTAACGAAATTTTAGCCCTATTCAATCAAGGTAAATGCGGAATCTGGATCGACGCCACGATTGCGGCCTCATTCATTACCGATCCAAAACAAAGCAAGGTCGCTGACAAAGTGGCCTTTGCTCAATCCCCGGTCGCAGTGACTGACAAAGGTGCAAACTGGCTGTGGGCATGGTCTTTGGCTATACCAAAGAGCTCCAAACACGTCGATGCTGCGCAGAAATTTATCCGATGGGCAACGTCGAAGGAATATATTGCTTTGGTGGCCAAAGAAACCGGTTGGAGTAACGTTCCGACTGGCACCCGCAAATCCACTTACGCCAATCCTGAATTCCAAAAAGTCGCTAAATTTGCAGCAGCGGAACAGAAAGCGATCTACTCAGCCGATCCAAACCACAGCACCTTGCCACAGTCGCCTTATGTCGGCGTGCAGTTTGCGGCTATCCCTGAGTTCCAGTCGATTGGTGCCATGGCCGGGCAACAACTGAGCGCAGCCTTGCTGGGCAAAGAATCGGTCGACAAAGCGCTGGAAATTTCGCAACAAGCAGCCGATCGCGAAATGCGTAAGAGCGGCTATTACAAATAATCCTCCAACACTGAAGGATTATTCCGATTGACCGCAGGCGGCTGGCCATGGATTGCGGGCCGCCTCCGACTTTACGTGCGAGTACACCATGAAACGACTCACAGCGCGGCTTCTGCTCACGCCTGCGATGACGACTCTGTTCGTCTGGATGATCGTCCCTCTCGCGATGACGATCTATTTCTCACTATTGCGTTATAACTTGCTCGAGCCGGGTGTACACCCGTTTGCCGGACTCGACAATTACCATTACTTTTTTACCGACGATGCATTTATTCCGGCGGTAAAAAACACCCTGACTCTTCTATTCTCGGTGATGGGCATCACGGTCGTGATTGGCATCGCGTTAGCGTTGCTGATCAATGAGCCCTTTCCGGGCAGAGCATTTGTTCGCGTGTTACTTATTTCGCCGTTCTTCGTCATGCCGGCAGTCAATGCGCTGATGTGGAAGAACATGATGATGAATCCGATTTATGGATTGTTTGCACAGATCAGCCATTTTTTCGGCTTTGGTCCAATTGACTGGCTATCGGAATATCCCCTTTTTTCCATCATTCTCATGATTGCCTGGCAATGGCTGCCTTTTGCTTGCCTGATCTTCATCACAGCTTTGCAATCGATGGATCGAGAACAGTTAGAGGCGGCGCGGATGGACGGCGCTAATTATTTACAACAATTACGTTACCTTTACATTCCCCATTTGGGACGTTCAATTGCGGTCGTGATCATGATTGAGATGATTTTCTTGCTGTCCATTTTTGCAGAAATATTTACGACCACCGGCGGCGGTCCAGGCTTCGAGACGACCAACGTCGCTTTCTTGATATTCAGACAGGCACTCGCTAGTTTTGATGTCGGTGTGGCTTCTGCTGGTGGCTTGTTTGCCGTATTGCTAGCAAATATCGCAGCCATTTTCTTCATTCGCCTGATCGGCAAGAACTTAGATAAATAGGAGCTGGCCATGCAAACAATGACCAAAGCGAAACCCCTTATTGCAGCACCAGCAGTAACGTATACCAGCGCATATAAAGTGGCCCTTGTCGGCCGTACTGCCATGGCATGGTTACTCGCCCTGCTGCTTTTTTTTCCGATTTTTTGGTTAGGATTAACGGCGTTCAAAACGGAACTGCAAGCGATTGCGGTTCCAGCCGAGCTCTTCTTCTCACCAACGTTAGCAAATTTTATTGAAGTTCAGGCGCGTAGCAACTACTTGCTATACGCAATGAATTCGATCATCACCAGCGTGGGATCAACGCTTCTTGGTCTGCTAATTGCCGCACCAGCTGCCTATTCGATGGCGTTCTCACCGACCAAGCGCTCCAAAGATATTTTGGTCTGGATGCTTTCCACCAAGATGTTGCCAGCGGTCGGTGTATTGGTGCCGATCTATGTTCTGTACCAAAAATTTGGATTACTCGATACCCGTTGGGGATTAACCATTATTTTTACACTATCAAATCTGCCGATCATGGTCTGGATGTTGTATTCCTATTTCAAAGAAATCCCACGTGAAATTTTAGAAGCGGCACGCATGGATGGCGCCAGCATATTCAAGGAGTTTCGCTATGTCGTCTTGCCGCTGGCTCTCGGCGGCCTGGCCTCGACAGCTTTATTGTGCCTTGTATTGTCATGGAACGAATCGTTCTGGTCGCTTAATCTTGGCGCTGCCAATGCCGGAACGCTCGCTTCGCTGATTGCCTCCTATTCCAGTCCGGAGGGATTATTCTGGTCAAAGCTTTCCGCTGCGTCGTTGATGGCCATCGCGCCAATCATCGTATTTGGCTGGTTCTGCCAGAAGCAATTGGTGCAAGGCCTGACCTTTGGCGCGGTTAAATAAGCTGGCGTAATCAACACATTGTGTTGGTTGCAGATGGATTCAAAGCAAATCTATTAAAAAATTCTAAGGACACACCATCATGGCTTTCCTGACATTAAACAATCTCGATAAATATTTTGATGCACATCACGCCATCAAAGGAATCAATCTAGAGATTCAAAAAGGTGAATTTGTCGTTTTTGTTGGCCCATCCGGCTGCGGAAAATCGACCTTACTCCGATTGATTGCGGGTCTGGAGCCGGTGAATGGCGGCAACCTGACACTTGATGGAAAGGACATCACCCATTTACCCTCTTCCAAACGCGATTTGGCGATGGTGTTCCAATCCTATGCTTTGTATCCGCATATGACCGTTTTCGAGAACATGTCGTTTGCATTGAAACTGGCTGGCGTCGACAAAGCGATCATCCGTGAGAAGGTCAACAAGGCCGCCAGCATCCTCAACCTGACCGAGTATCTGGAACGCACACCGAAGGCACTATCCGGCGGACAACGGCAAAGGGTCGCTATCGGCCGTGCAATCGTACGTGCGCCAAAGGTATTTTTATTCGACGAACCGTTATCAAATCTCGACGCTGCTTTACGTGGACAAACCCGTATCGAAATTGCCCGCCTTCATAGAGAGTTGGGCGCCACCACGATTTACGTTACCCATGATCAGGTCGAAGCCATGACGCTAGCTGACCGCGTAGTCGTTTTACGCGACGGGTTGATTGAACAGGTTGGCTCACCATTGGAGTTGTACGACCGTCCCGCCAATCAATTCGTTGCACAGTTCATTGGTACGCCGAGCATGAACGTGTTGCCGCTTTCGGGTCTTCCACACCCGCCGAAAGTTGGTCAATCGTTGCCAGAAGGCGGATTCGTCGGCATCCGCCCCGAGTATGTTGAACTGAGTACCGTATCGGGCGAAGGCTATTCGGCCACGGTGGACGTCGTCGAAGCACTCGGTGCTGAAACGCTGATCTATTCGACGATGGAAAACGGCTTGCAGATTGTCGCAAGGCGCAATGAGCGCTCATCCCTTAGCGCAGGCGATCATGTCAGCCTGCTCTTGGATCAACAACATATGCACATCTTTGATCGCGCAGGAAAAGTACATGCAACCGCTCGCTAACCACTCTCTTATGTCACATACAAATCCTGCATCTATCAAGCGCATTTTGCATCTTGGTGTCGGCGCATTCCATCGCGCGCATCAAGCGTGGTATCTGAACCGCCTAATCGATAGCGGCGAAACAAAATGGACGCTTGCGGCAGGCAATATTCGGCCCGATATGGTCCAGTTGCTGAGCGATCTACATTCACAAGGTGGCGAATACACGCTGGAAACAGTCACTCCTGCGGGCATATTTTCCTACGAGCGCATACGTTCTATCAGTGATATTTTGCCATGGACGCCTGATTTGCATGCCGTGGTCACAATGGGCCGCCATCCAGACACCAGAATTATTTCCTTCACCGTGACTGAAGCTGGTTATTACCTGAATCAACACCAACAGTTAGATCTATCCTATGCAGATTTACGTTCGGATCTTGAGCAAGGCACGCAACTGACAATTTATGGTGCGATATGCAGCATATTGCGCGCCCGGCGAGAGGAAGATGCGGGGCCGATTACTTTACTTTGTTGCGATAATATTCGCAGCAATGGTGACCATTTCAGAACCGGCCTGTTTGATTTTCTGGAACGTCGCGGCGAATCTGAATTACGCAATTGGGCTCAAGACAATACGACATGCCCGAATGGCATGGTTGATCGCATTACGCCAAAGCCACCGGTTGAAACAAAGGGTCGCGTAAAAGCGGCAACAGGCTTCCCTGACCAATGTGCTGTGATGGCTGAAGATTTCTGTCAATGGGTCGTTGAAGATCATTTCTGTAATGGTCGGCCGCCATGGGAAAAAGTCGGCGTAGAAATGGTGTCTTCAGTCTTGCCGTATGAAGAAGCAAAAATTCGTATTCTGAACGCTAGCCATAGTTGTATCGCGTGGGCAGGTGCGCTGAAAGGATTCGATACTATTCATGCCGCATTAGCTGACAAAACCATCGCGCAGATGGCCTTTGATTATGTCACCAACGACGTCATTCCTTGTTTGTCACCCAGTATCATTGATCTGGCCCTGTATCGAGATACAGTGTTAGACCGCTTTAGCAATCCTCATATCAACGATACGATCGAACGGGTTGCCGCAGATGGTTTTGCCAAAATACCGGGTTTTATTGCGCCAACCATCGCTGAACGCCTGGCGCAAAACCAACCGTTTGACAGTACTGCCACGCTGCCGGCACTTTTTTTGATTTTTCTCCAACAGAGGGCTGAAGGGAGAGTTGCGTTTCCTTATAAAGATCAGGCCATGGGTGAAGCGATTGTTACCAACATTCTTAATGCAACGGATTGTGTGCAGGCATTTTGTAGCAACGCCCTTCTCTGGGGGCCGATCGCAGGAGACCCGACGCTTGAAGCAACCGTTCGCCGTGCGTATCTTTCAATAAAAGGAAATCTATAATGACAAGCCTTGATCGTCTTCACAAAAAACACGCCATACTCACTGGCGCAAATGGTGGCATTGGACTTGCAGTAGCGGCTGCTTATTTGCAGGAAGGAGCGCTTTGCACTGTGGCAGATTTACCTGCCGAACCATCCGCTGAGTTAGCGTTATTGATGGCATCGCATTCAGATCGGTTGATCTATGTATCCACCGACGTCACGCAGTCCACTTCTGTCGCATTAATGATTGACCGTGCCAGTCAGACGTTCGGACCAGTGGATACATTTTTCAATAATGCCGGTGTGTTTGATATGGCGCCGTTGCTTGACTCGGATGAGGCGATGTATCAGCGTTTGTTTGATGTTAATGTCAAAGGCATGTTCTTCTCCATGCAAAAGATTCTAGCGCAAATGGTCAGCTTTGGCACGCAGGGAACGGTTATCAATATGGCATCGCAGGCGGGACGCCGCGGCGAGGCGTTGGTATCACATTATTGCGCGACGAAAGCGGCGGTCATCAGCTATACCCAATCTGCCGCACTGGCGATGGCCCCTTTCGGCATCCGCGTGAATGCTATATCACCGGGTGTTGTAGACACGCCAATGTGGGGTCATGTTGATGCTTTATTCGCCCGATATGAAGGCCTCAAGTTGGGAGAAAAGAAAATAGCCGTAGGACAGGCAGTTCCTCTTGGTCGTATGGGACATCCGGGAGAAGTTGCGGGTGCCGCCATTTTCCTTGCTAGCGCAGAATCGGCCTATATTACCGCCCAGACGCTGAACGTAGATGGTGGTAATGTCATGAGTTAAACATCGTAAAAGCATGCATACAAGAGTATGCATGCAAAGCAAAACAGAACTGAAATAGCTCTAAAGGAGACAGCATTGAACACCAAACTCCCCTCCCGTAACCCGGAACTCGAATATCACGAATTCAGTGAGTTTTTACGTTTTTTGGAGCATGGCGTTCCTGACCCGCTTATTCGCTGGCACTACCACGATGTATACGAACTTCATTTCATTATTAAAAGTAGTGGGAAGCTATTTGTCGGTGACTATATTGGAGACTTCGCGCCGGGTAATCTGGTACTAACCGGCCCAAGGTTACCCCACAACTGGATTTCTTCCAACATTCCCGCAGAGGGCATTCCCTCTCGTGACATGGCGATCCAATTCGGTCATACACCGCTGGAACTGGCAGCTAAGTACATCCCTGAATTACGGGAAATAATGCCCTTGCTGGAACGTGCCAAGTACGGCATTGAATTCCTTAACATGAGCGAGCAGGTAGAACCGGTATTTTACCGAATACGAGAAGCGAAGAATGTCAATCGGTTTGCAGAATTTCTAAATTTGCTTGGCATTTTAGCCAGAAGCAACTCCTACCGTCTATTGTCCAGTGCTCAGATGCAGTCATTCGATGACGATGCTTCGATGGCACAAATCAATACCGTATTTAATTACATTACGGAAAACTATCGGACGCCGATTTCAGCCGATTTTTTGGCGACCAGATTAAATATGTCCCCCGCCAAGTTTTCGCGATTTTTTCGGAAGGCTACAGGAAACAGTTTCACTGACTTTGTTAATCAAATTCGCATTAATAAAGCCTGTCAGTTACTGATGAATTCGGAACAATATGTGACCAATATTTGCTACGAAGTCGGGTTCAATAATGTTGCAAACTTTAATCGTCGATTCCTGGAGATGAAAGGCATCACGCCCAAGGAATTTAGGGCGCAATCTGAAGGCCGATTCGGTACCTAACGGCGCCGCGGAAGGCTGCGTTCGGCGGTGCGCAGACCACCATCCACTGAAGCCGCCAAGTAAGTACAGAGAGATAAAACATTCGCAACAACCTGGCAGTGTCACTCAAGGATTTTTAAACCTGCTCAAACAGCCGCTGTTCAATATATTCACCTTGCTCAGCACTAGGAGGACAAGCAAATAAACCACCTCCGATATGTGTCGTAAATTGATTCAGCATATCGAGTTTAGCCTTTTTTTCAAATATCTTTGTGAAGCCCGTCCTTGGATCTCTTTGATAGCACTGGAATAATAGGCCCGCATCAAAAGTCATCGCTTGACGCCAAGGCGGCCAGGGCTCGGCGATACTGGCTACACCATTGTCGTGAGCGTAAGCCCTTCGAAGAATCTCTGCACCGCCGTTATTTGCGGGAGCGGCCAGACGTGCATGTGCACTTTCTGCACTGACCGGATTACCATCATTGTCGTTGACATCGAAATCCATTGGATCGAATTCGTGTTGTTTACCAATCGGTGCACCCGAGTATTTATGACGTCCGCCCGTTTCCTCCTGACATCCTAACTCCATCCGATCCCAATGCTCCAGCGCGATACGGGTCGAACGAATGACCATATACGTTTCGTCCCGCATCCAACTTGGACCTTCGTCACCGACCCACACGAATTGCTTCATAGCCGCGCCATTATTAGGCCGGATTTTCATGGTTCCGTCTTTAAAGTCCATTTGATCGCGTGGCGTTTCACCAGATTGAACCCCTGACGAAAACCGTTTGGGCTCAACGAATTTTTACCATACCACAAGCCAATCCAACCAAGCGACGAATAGCATGTTCTGCCACCTGTGGATCGTCTGAACACGCCTGTATCGAAATATCACCGCCAGTGCGCTCAGCAATCAATTGATCCCTCATAAAACGTGGCAAAACGCCCAGAGCGGCCGGTCGTTGTTTGGCTAGGCCATAAAGTCAAAGAAATAAGACTTGAATACTCGGTTAAGAGACTGAAGCGAGCATAGAAAAGTCAAATAAGAGCGAATTGCTCGCCCAACGGGTCGGTGATGAATGCGCTAGTCAGAATATCGATATTGATTGTCTGATAATCGATATTTAACTCCTATAAGACAAGTGCTAAGATCTAATCACTGAGTTAACACGGCGCCCGCGCCGCCTCTCCCAACTACTTTTAAAGGCCCAATTATGAGCAGAAGAATCATCGATTTATCCGTCGTCCTGCAAGAGGGCATTCCATCGGATCCGGAAGAATTTTTGCCGCGCATCAAATACACGGACAATAAGGAAGGTGCCCGGCAGTTGGCTGATTATTTCCCTGGGCTTGATCCAGCTGATCTACCTGGCCGCGAAGGATGGGCGGTCGAGTTCGTTCAGATGAGCACTCATGCAGGAACTCACATGGACGCGCCGATCCATTACCGATCACTCCAAGACGACGGTACCCCGGCAATGAGTATTGACGAGGTACCTCTCGAATGGTGTTTTGGGCCTGGCGTAAAGCTTGACTTTAGGCATCTACCAGATGGTCATGTGGTCACGCCTGCGGAAATCGACGCAGAATTAACGCGCATAGGCCACAAGTTAGAAGCTGGCGATATCGTCCTTGTTAATACAGCGGCGGGTATTCGATACGGACAACAGGATTTCATTCACCGAGGCTGCGGAATGGGCCGGGACGCCACCTTACACCTTACGCGCCAAGGTGTCCGGGTTGTTGGAACCGATGCTTGGAGCTGGGATGCGCCGTTTAGCTTTACGCAGAAACGCTTCGAGGAAACGCAAGACGCCTCGATCATTTGGGAAGGACATTTTGCCGGTAGCACCGTGCCTTATTGCCAGATCGAAAAGCTCGCGAATCTTGAACAACTGCCTCCGCATGGCTTTGAAGTTATTTCTTTGCCGATCAAGGTAGCAAAAGCCTCAGCTGGTTGGGCGCGACCTGTCGCGATTATCAGTGAATGACGATATGCTCACTGGGGCGCCGATCATCAATCTGTTTGGCGAGCCGCCCGCTCCCGTATGGCTGCGCCGCGCCCGATTCAAGGCCGGCACAGTTTTTCCCCAGCAGCGTCGCTCATGGGGGCGGCTGCTCTATGCGGTGAAGGGAGTTGCGGAATTTGACGTTGCGGGCGAGCGCTACTTGTCACCTCCTGCTTACGCGATCTGGATTCCTCCTGAAGTCACTCATGCATCACGTGCCAATCTCGACATCGAGTATGTAGTTGTCCACATTGAAAGCGACCGTTGCGTGGACATGCCCACCGAGCCTTGCACATTAGCGCTGAGCGACGTGACCAAAGCCCTGGTGACTGACCTCACGTCGCGAGGTATTGGGCATCCGCGAGCCGAGACTGACCTGCGTATGGTCCAAGTGATAATAGACCAGTTGATCGCCGCCCAGCGATACGCAAGCTATTTACCTGCGACCGATGATCCATTATTAAGTCCGATCATAGCAACGCTCGAATTAAATCCTGGCGATCGGCGTTCCCTTGCGCAATGGGCGGACGAGAGCAGCTCGACGGAGCGCACTTTGTCGCGAAGGTGGCATGCACACTTGTTCATGTCATATAACGAGTGGCGTCAGCGGCTGCGCCTCGTGAAAGCGATCAACATGCTAGAAGCAGGTAATCAGGTCAAAGAGATCGCATATACGCTTGGCTATCAGAACACTTCAGCTTTTATCGAGATGTATCGCCGCCGCACCGGGACCACCCCAGGGGGAAAGGGAAAACTGCGCTGATAAGTAGAGCGCGTTGCGCTACCCAATTTATGCTGCCACGGCTTCTCGCCGTGGCGGCGTCCACCAAGCAACCGTGTAAAGGCGTTTCGCACAATGCGTGTCACCGCCTAGCATTGAGGCGCTGGTGTAGTAACAAGCTTTATTTACCAATATAGGAAATAGAATGCCTAGGATCACACTTACATCAATTGACAAATTGTCGGATGAGCAAAAGCTACAATTCGACCGTTTCCCTGCGAATCTAACACTTGCTTTGCTACGCACGACCGGGGCCACCGCTGGATACCTGTCTCTCGGCGCATCTTTTCCGCGCGGCTTAATCAACGACAAGGACCGGGAGATGATCATCCTGCGGGTAGGCGCACTAAGTCGTAGCCAATACGAACGCATGCAGCATCTCCCGCTTGCCCAACAGGCCGGTTGGGACGATAACGCCATCGCTGCGATCGAAGAGGGTCACGGTCCCGATGCGCGGTCGCGGTCTATTCTTCGCTTCGTTGATGAATGTGTAAAAAATGTAAAAGTTTCATCGCCGACGTTCGCTGAAGCGAGGGCATTCTTCAACGACACGCAGATTGCCGAGCTGACGCTTCTGATTGGTCATTACATGATGACAGCACGATTCCTTGAAACTCTTGAAGTACCACTTGACGAGGCAGCAACCTCGTGGAAGAGCATGTAAGGTAACGTCGCTTTACTAGCGAACTGACCTGAGATACAAGCTCATTAATAGCATAGCGAAGGAGGCTTTTACGGTGAAGCGGTGCTGTCGCTTGCTGATTATAGCCTTGCTGGTTATTATCAGCACCAGAAGCGGGCCACGGTCGTCATTGATACTACGGAAATGGTGCGGGTGAATCCTCCAAATTCAGAGGGATTACCCTTTTCTCAATACCATTTCATCAATTTTTGTTGTTGCGACAGAGCCCTTTTATAACTGTTTCTTAACTAAAGCTATCAATTCGCAAAAGCTGTGAAAGTTTGCGTCAAAATTTTCTTATTTTGAACTATCAGTGTATCGGTGGCCATTGGAACGAATGGCTTCGCCTCCCAAACCAAATACGCAACGTTACCGTCAACAATTTGTGTACGGATCTTAAATGCATCCCAAAATGCTGACTCTGCTCCCTTGAGGAACGCATCGAAAAACGCATGAATTTCTTTTAATCCACGATAAGTTTTGTCTGGGGTGATCACCAAAGATTGTTCGGTATAGTCAACCATGATTGCATCAACTCCTTTTGCAAATGCGCCCAGATGACTCCCGAGAATAGTCCCCGTCTCCGACGTTGCTATAGCGGAATTCGATTTCGAAGACTCTTTAATTGCCGCCACTTTTTCTTGGTCCGACGTTATATTTGAATTCATCATCTTCTTTCTGTAAGGAGTCTTTTTTGACTACAGGTTGCCGCATAAAAAGAGGACTGGAAGTCTCATGTCTGATCAGAAAAATCCACCGATCATTTTTTACCTTGGATTCCCTGCTAAGGTTGACTTTATGAAAGCCAGGCGCCTTGGGCTTCTTCCCAACCGATCACTGCGATTGGCGCACCTTCAGGTGTAATGAAAGTTAAGGGACCTAGAAAGGTCATGTAAAATTCACTGTCGACTGGGAAGTTAGTTTTATCATGACGCGCATTCGCTGATTCGTAACCATAGCCAGGAGCAACTGCGGTGTCACCGCCAGCCGCGACGCCGCCACGGACATCCATCCGCCCCTTGGTCAGGAAGTACTCGCCCGGCCCAACGTGAAAGTGTGGAGCGAAGGATGAGTCTTCGGGGCAATCGAAAATTGCGGTCCAGGCACCCATTTCTGGAGAAACGTGCAGTAGCTTCCAGCGGATTCCACCAGTTGAAAAAGCCGCAGGAAAGGGCTTCCACTCAACCTCATCCATCTGAACGTATTCTTCCCTTACCTTTTCTTTTTTACTTGCGTTTGTCAGTGCATTCATTACAGTCTCCTTCTGCAGTATTATATGTAGACAAAGTCGTATGACCTCGTTTCCACTGATCTCAATTTGTATCACTTCGTTTTAACGCCAACTTGATAAACAATTGATTCGTGATGAAGTGATCATAGCAAGACGCGGTAAAAAGCCGTTGTACCAGAATGCATAGCGACTTGATTCTGGGAGAAGTAAGTTGTTCGCGTTTGCGCTTATCGTCATATTAGTATTTCGCATTCTTGAATGCTGCGATTCAACACGCTGCAATAAAGCATACGTTTGTGTTAACTTTCTAGCGCTAACGACGACTTTTCGTTTAACGACTTCAGTCGCTGCTCTTCTTCGAGGACGAGGATTGAAAAAAATGTAATTAAAGTTGATATTTTTACTATTAAGGAAGCTCGTATTTCTCTTTAAGTCAATTCAATTTGCACTTCCACACAACATAAAATATATATTGAGATCACAATGTATAAAGAAATCTGAACAATTCCGTTTTAGATTTTTGAACCGTAGACATCCCCATCTTATAAAAATTGATCGGGCAAAGACTCGACAGGGATGTAAACGCTGGAGAGAGACAAAATGAAATCCCCTTCCTATAATTTTCTAAGTGGGCATTGGTGCTCGACTGACGACATCGCTATCGGTGACCGCACTGATGCTTGGCAAATAGCCCTTTCGTCAAGCTATCGGGACTGGAAAGTTAATAAACGTGTTCCCGCAGACTTTACCGCTCAAATGCGTCAACGCGATATCGGTGGGATCCAACTCGTCGAATGCATCTGCAGCCCATGCGGCGGAAGTCGAACCTCCCAAGAAATCAAACGGGACGATGAGCCATATCTTGGCATTCAAATCACTACCAGAGGAATGGAGCACTTCAAAGTAGATGATCAAGCACTTTCTTTTGGAGCCGGCGATCTTGTCCTATGGGTCAGCAACCAGGCAACTGAATTCATCGTAACGGAGAACTTACATAAAGCTACCTTGATGATTCCGTTTGCTCACTTGAAAGAGCGTCTGCCCCGGGATATGAGCATAAGGGGCAGTGTGGTAGATAGCAAAACGGGAATCGGGGCCATTCTTTTCTCCCACATATTGTCAATGACAAATCAATTTGAGAGTCTCGATGCTATGGATTCGGTCTGTTTGAAGCGAGTCACTTTGGAATTAGTATCTGCGACCCTTTCGCAAAAAATAGAGACGACACCGCATGGTCTTTCTCAGCGTTACTTGAAAGGCATCCAAAACTACATTCTCGATCACCTTCAAGAAGAAGATTTAAGCTTGGGGCGAATTGCTCAAGCAAATCGTATTTCGGTGCGTTACCTTCATATGGTATTCGAGCAAACGGGGAAAAGTGCTTCTTCCTGGATTCAGGAGCAACGTCTGGAGCGTTGCGGAGAGGCTCTCCTTAACCCAGTGCTTAAAGGTCGCCAAGTGTCGGAAATCATGTATCAATGGGGATTCAATGACGCTTCGCATTTTAGTCGAGCATTTAAACTCCACTTTGGAAGTAGCCCGAAGCATTATAGAAATCATCAAGATACTCATTCCCTACCAAAGCATCAAGATCACAACACCGTTGCTTCATTTACCTAATAATTTTTCCTCCACAACCGCTTGAACATACGGTTGCGCTGATTTTTTTTATCCTCGTCTTTTGTGCTGAAAACTCTACTCACCAGAGTTTCTTCTCTATTTAAAGGCTCGGGCATCCCATTAGCGGTTAGCGGAGTTTTTTACTGTAGACCGAATTAATTTAAGTACTTGCCAAAGCTTTCGGCATGTATTAAATGCAGGGCGGATTCAATTAGGCGATGCAACACTCATATATAAATATCTGCAATATACAGACAAGAAGAGTGATGGAGAGCAGTCAACACCGGAGGCAGCGCTAGACACCAAGCTTGCAACGAACGCTACTTTTCTCCTATGGTGTAAATCGTCGTGGTTCAGACATTTCGCGCATTTTGAGCTCGCCATTTAGCACCGCGACTCGAACCTGAACAATTTAGTGTGCATCCTTATTCGTCCAGCGCATCTGCCGCTTCTTTGCGCACCGCAAGCTCACCACTTCGCTGGCCGCTATTGCGGCAATGACGCTTCTGATCGGCATGCCCCGCCGATAGCGCCGCTCATAATCGACAAGGTATTGGCCATTGGATTCCAGGTACCAATACGTTCCACGAAGATTCCACCACAGCGTCGAGTACGCTGGATGTTCGACCGTCACCTCGACCATGGCGTGGATGCTCTCGATTCTCTCGTCGGCTTCGGAACCGTTGCCATGCCACGTCAGCCATTTGGCCGACGCAATTTCGTCTTGTACGGAGCGTCCGTTCAGCGCCAACGAGTCTGGAAATTTCAGTGCGAATATTCGATCACACGACATTTCATGGCGATGTGAAACCAATCCAGAACCCGATAGAACGGCCTCCTGGATCCATCGATGGCTTTCTCAAATTCGTCTGTGTTGACGGAGAAAACTGTAATCTTTTGATTTTTCGCAATATATTGCTCCGAGAGAAAGTGATCCAGCCGCGCCGTCGAAGAGACTTTCTTATTGATGTATCCGTAAACTCGGCAGTTACATCGACCGGTTGAATCTGCCTTACAGATCCGCGATTCGGGCCTGTTCTTTTTCTTGGCGCGTAAAGCGATGGTGTAGCCAAGCGGAATCCCCAGCAAGCGCGAATACCTCGCCTGATTGTAGGCCGCCGGATAGTATCGCTCACTACGAATCGCGCTTTCGGCCTTGTCATCCAGTTCTTGACCGGCCGCTCATACGCGACTCCTCAATCCGGATGTTTGGAGAGAAATCAACGAAGTATTCGCTCAGGAAGAATCACAAGAATCACAAAAAAGTTGCGACCCAATCAGAAATATCTAACTATTTGATTTATAAGAATTAAGAAAAGTGCGTCGGGAGGGGCTCGAACCCCCGACCCATGCCTTAGAAGGGCATTGCTCTATCCAGCTGAGCTACCGACGCATAGATGATCTTTAACAGTTCCAATGTGCAAGGACAAACACCCGCACATTCACTGAATGATACATGTTGAAGCAATAAAACGTTTCAATAAGATTGAGACGATTTAACAAGCTATTAACGCCCACTATTTCACTATTATAGTGAAGCAAATTCCAAGCCATTTTAAAAAAATCAGATAAATATTAATCAACCATTTTATCTAATAAATCTATTCTGAAATGAAAAAGCGGGCTGTCCTAAGACAGCCCGCTTTCAAATTGGTCGGAGTACAAGGATTCGAACCTTGGACCCCCTGGTCCCAAACCAGGTGCGCTACCGGGCTGCGCTACACTCCGAAGAACAGAATCATACCCGCCAACATCATTTTGGTCAATATGTTTAAACAAACTTTCATTAAAATTTGTTATCGCTCTTCTGACAAGATCAATTGCGGCCTCTTAAAAATGGCGCTGAAACAGCTGCCCTTTCCAGGTTCAGATGCAATCACCAAATGACCACGATGCCGCAACAAAACGTGCTTCACGATTGCCAGGCCAAGACCAGTACCCTGCGTCACCCGAGAACGTGTTTTATCAACGCGATAGAAGCGCTCAGTTAAGCGACTTAAATGCTCTTCAGCAATTCCGATGCCGTCATCACGAACCGTCAATGCGGCCCCCTCGCCGAACAACTTCCACGTTACTTGAATTGATCCACCATTCGGTGTGTAGCGCACAGCATTCGTTAATAAGTTAGTGAATGCGCTCTCAAGTTCGTCATGATTACCTTTGAGATTAATGTCATCTGCTTCCAGCGTGATCAGATGCTTTCCTTCCGACAGAGCACGCGCCTGATCTAGAATATGATTGAGCATCGGGACGATTCGTACCGTATCACCAGAAGGCTGCTGAACCAACGATTCGAGCCTGGTTAAAGTCAGCATATCAGCGACAAGACGCTGCATGCGTTGACCTTGTTCCGCCATCAAATGTAGTTGACGCTGACGCGTCATCTGATCCATTTCAGTGGATAACGCATGCTCCAGGAAGCCGTTGATAACGGTTAAAGGAGTTCGTAATTCATGCGACGCATTGGCTATAAAATCACGACGCAAGGTCTCGAGTTTTTCCGCCTGTGTCACATCATGCGTAACTAGAATTCGCCGTCGATTATCAAAGGATATTAATTGCAGTTGTATTTTTCGATGGTGATGAACAAACGGAAGTGGTTGATCAAAGCTGCCCGACAACATGTAATTGACAAACTCTGGCGCACGAATCAAATTGGTCAGAAGGCGCCCTTCGTCGCGCACTCTATCTAGTCCTAAATGTTTTTCTGCAGCCGGATTACACCACTCCAAATGCATCACTCCATCCACAATCACCACACCGTCAGGAAGCAAACTCATGGCTTGGCGAAAACGCGCAAGCCATTCCACCATATCGACACGCGAGCGCTCGTCTTCTCTGCGAATATTTTCTAAACGTCGTGTTGAGTGCGCCCATAATCCCCAGGTTTTTGGACGCGGCGTCCCATAAGGACGATCCAACCATTCCTCGATACGAAATAGCGACCAAATTTGCAGAAATAGCAGGATGACTAAAGATAATCCAAACCAAATCAACCCCACTACCAAACCGTAGGAAGCCCCGATTGCCAACATGATCAGACACAGTAAAGCAAAACGCAATAATGTCGGCACCCAAAACGTACGGGCTTTACGCGTCGCTCGCTCCTGCACATTCACGAGGATTTCATCGGTGCGTATTGGCATTTCATGCAGTCGTGTCGTTGGACATTTTGTAGCCAACTCCACGGATCGTTTTAATGTAGTCCGCAGCTGAGCCCAACGATTTACGTAGCCGCATAATATGTACATCAACAGTACGCTCTTCGATGAAGGTATGATCGCCCCACACTTTATCGAGCAATTGTGCGCGTGAAAATATCCGTTCCGGATGCGCGATCAAAAAGCGAAGTAACTTGAATTCAGCTTGATCCAGTTCGATTGTCCGAGAGTCAACAGAAACTTGATAGCGGTCAGTATCAATATTGATCGCGCCATATTTTAATGTGTTATGGCCCAATTCCGGCACTTTACGCCGCAACAGAGCTTGAATACGAGCGACCAATTCTTTTGGTGAAAATGGTTTTGTAACGTAATCATCTGCCCCATCATTTAAGCCTCGAACTTTATCTTCATCCATACCCTTGGCAGTCAACATAATGACTGGCAAAGTGGCAGTCCGAACCTGACTACGCCACTCTTGCAGTAACGATAAACCGGAAGTGTCCGGCAGCATCCAGTCGAGTAATACTACTTGAGGTAACATCGCAGTGATTGCCGCGCGCGCCTCGTTGGCATTTTCAGCAATTTCGCAGGAAAATCCCGCATCATCGAGCGTAAACCTCAAGAGCTCAGCGATGCCAGGCTCATCTTCGACAATCAAAATATTAGTATGATGTTTTGACATCTGCGATATGAAAATAAGTTTGAAAATGCATACTGATAGTAATCCGGATTAAAAAAATTTAAACGGCAATTTTATCGACAATGCGACGCGCCATTGTCTGCGCCAAGTCCGCCGTTTTTGCCTCAACCATCACGCGCACCAACGGCTCGGTGCCAGACGCGCGAATCAATACGCGCCCATTGTTACCGAGTTCACTCTCGACTGCGGCTTTTTCGGCTACAACTTCGGGTTGCTGTTGCCAGTCGAAACCAGCCGCCACTCTGATGTTAATCAAGGTTTGGGGATACATGCTTATGTCCGCGGTAATTTCGGACAAGGATTGTCCGCTACGACTTAAAGCGGACAATACTTGCAGTGCTGACACAATACCGTCACCAGTCGTATGCTTATCCAGGCATAACAAGTGGCCAGATCCTTCTCCACCTAGCAACCAACCGCGCTCTTTCAATTGCTCTAATACGTAGCGATCGCCGACTTTAGCGCGTGCAAACTCCAAGCCCATTTGCCCAAAAGCCACCTCCAATGCCATGTTCGTCATCAGGGTGCCAACTACGCCGCTGACCATGCCGGTTTTCAACCTGTCTTTCACCACGATATAGAGCAATTCATCGCCGTTGTATATCCGCCCGGTAGAATCGACCATAATCAATCTATCGGCATCACCGTCCAACGCAATACCTACATCGGCGTTGTTCGCACACACAGCAAGCGCCAGCGCCTCGGGCGCGGTCGCACCGTAACCGTCATTAATATTGAAGCCATTGGGTTGATTGCCAATAGAGATAACTTCAGCGCCTAACTCGTGAAATACATGCGATGCAATATGATATGCAGCCCCATGCGCGGCATCGACAACGATGGTCATTCCGCGCAAATCAAGGTCATTCGGAAACGTGCTCTTGCAAAATTCGATATAGCGGCCTGGTGCGTCATCCAGACGCTTAGCCTTACCTAATTTATCCGATGTTACACAACTCATCGGATGTTCCAGTGCGGCTTCAATAGCGGCCTCTACGCTATCATCCAGCTTATTTCCATGGGCTGAAAAAAACTTGATCCCATTATCGTCAAACGGATTATGCGACGCTGAAATGACAACTCCTGCAGACAGGCGCAATGCCCTTGTCAGGTACGCAACCGCCGGTGTCGGCATCGGTCCGGCCAGCATCACATCAACGCCAGCCGCCGCAAATCCAGCCTCCAAAGCAGCTTCCAGCATGTAGCCGGATACGCGTGTATCTTTGCCGATTAACACCGTTGGCTTGATTGCGGCAGACTCAGATTGCGCCAGCACTTTGCCAGCAGCGTAGCCAAGTCGCATTACAAAATCCGGTGTAATTGGAGCAATCCCCACGCGACCACGGATACCATCTGTACCAAAATATTTTCTAGTCATTTAAGGCCTGTTTTTAAATATTTATTATTTTTTTAGAAACGCTACCTTGTACACTATTCTCAACCAACTCCGACTATTTACGATAACCTAAGATTTTAGTCCGATACAAAAACGTTATACGCTGATAACTTCTCTCATCTGTCGCGCTCAATTCACAACAATCGCATCATCAAAATTTAAGCTAAACCAGCTTGCCAAACCGCCAGCGCATCAATCGTTTCTGCTACATCATGAACGCGCACGATTTTCGCCCCTTGAGCCACTGCTACGAGGGCCGCAGCAACGCTACCGGCCAAGCGCCTTTCAATCGGTTTGCCCGTCAAATTTCCTATCATGGTTTTGCGTGAAGCTCCAACCAACATTGGCAGATCCATCAATTGTTGCATTTTACCAATATTTCTTAGCAAAACGAGATTATGTGCGAGCGTCTTACCAAAGCCGAAACCAGGATCAATGCTAATGCGTGAACGTTCCACTCCTACTCGCTCCAAAGCAGCAACCCGTTCACCCCAAAAGCGCGTGACCTCGGCTAATACGTCGTCATATGCCGGCCTCTCCTGCATAGTTTGAGGCTGCCCTTGCATATGCATGACACATAATCCGCAATCACTTTCCTTGACCGCCTCAAGTGCACCATCAGCTCGAAAAGCATTAATATCATTGATTAAATCTGCGCCGGCAGCAATTGCCTCGCGCATAACCATCGGCTTATAGGTATCAATTGAAAGAGGCTTACCACAATCGCGTAGCGCGTAGATAATCGGCATCAAGCGATCCAATTCTTCTGAGAGCGACACTGTGGGACTCCCGGGGCGACTAGACTCAGCACCAATGTCAATAATATCCACGCCGTCTGCGATCATTTGCTCCGCATGAGAAAGAGCAAATTCTAGCGAATAAAATTGCCCGCCATCGGAGAATGAATCTGGCGTGATGTTCAGAATTCCCATTACCAGTGGTCGTGCGTTGGGTGTATTTACCGCAAGGCGGTAGCGTCCACATTGAAAATATTGTTGCATTTTTTTATTCGTATACAGAAAAAGGGCGAGGATAAATCCTCACCCTTAGTTATTTACATCGAAAATTCTCGACTCACGATCACGCCACCTTCAGCTCGAAATCAGGCTGGTGCTGTCGCTGTCGGAGATATTCCACCACCTGACGAACTATCAGTCGGCGTCTTCTTTACCGGGATACCATATTTTGGCAAACGTGGCTCGAGGCCTTCCATGATGTCGTTAATTTGATCAGCATCAATTGTTTCCCAATCCAGCAAAGCCTTAGTCATGGCTTCGACTTTATCGCGATTTTCTTCTAGCAATCTACGCGATAAAGCGTATTGCTGATCCAAAATGCTGCGAATTTCTGCATCAACTTTTTGCTGAGTTGCTTCGGAAACAGTTTTTGAAGCCATCCGACCAAAATAAGCATCTTGCTCTGTATCTTCGTACACCATCGTGCCGAGGGTTTCCGACATGCCGTAACGCGTCACCATTGCACGCGCCAACTTCGTTGCGCGCTCAAAGTCATTCGATGCGCCAGTAGACATCTGGTGCATGAAGATCTCTTCAGAAATACGGCCGCCAAACAGAATAGCGATTTCTTCGAGCATCTTGTCTTTATACATATTGACACGATCATGCTCAGGCAACTGCCAGGTTAAACCTAACGCAAATCCGCGCGGCATAATGGTGACTTTATGTACAGGATCAGCTTTTGGAAGCAACTTAGCAACAACTGCGTGACCCGACTCATGATAAGCAGTGTTACGACGCTCTTCTTCGCGCATAACAGCCGATTTACGCTCAGGACCCATTACGATCTTGTCCTTAGCATCCTCGAAGTCCTGCATTTCTACTAAACGCTTGGTGCGCCGCGCTGCAAACAATGCGGCTTCGTTTACAAGATTAGCCAAGTCCGCGCCTGAAAAGCCTGGTGTACCACGCGCCAAAATATCAGCCTTAACGTCAGTCGAAATAGGCACTTTGCGCATATGCACATTGAGAATCTGCTCACGGCCACGTATATCCGGTAATCCAACTACAACCTGACGGTCGAAACGACCTGGACGCAACAGTGCTTTATCAAGCACATCAGCACGGTTGGTCGCAGCAATCACGATCACGCCCGAATTAACTTCAAAGCCATCCATCTCGACCAGCATTTGATTTAGTGTTTGTTCCCGTTCATCATTACCGCCGCCCATACCAGCGCCACGATGACGACCAACCGCATCAATTTCATCAATAAAAATGATACAAGGAGAATGTTTTTTGGCGTTTTCGAACATATCACGGACACGTGAAGCACCGACACCAACGAACATTTCAACAAAATCCGAACCGGAAATAGTAAAAAACGGTACCTTGGCTTCACCGGCAATCGCGCGCGCCAACAATGTTTTACCCGTTCCTGGAGGACCAACCATTAACACGCCATGCGGAATTCGACCACCCAACTTTTGAAATTTAGTGGGATCGCGTAGAAAATCTACAATTTCAGAGACTTCGTCTTTCGCCTCATCGCAACCTGCGACGTCGGCAAAAGTGACTGTATTAGTAGTTTCATCCAGCATCCGCGCTTTAGACTTCCCGAACGAGAACGCACCACCTTTCCCGCCGCCTTGCATTTGACGCATAAAAAATATCCAGACGCCGAGCAACAAAATCATCGGGAACCAAGATATGAAAATTTGCGACAGGAATGACGGTTCTTCAGGTTGTTTAACGTCGAACTTAACGCCGTTATTGAGTAAGTCGCCTACGAGCCCACGATCAAGGAACGTTGTAGTGGTCTTGATTTTTTTGCCGTCAGAGGTATTGGCAATAATATTACGATCTTCAATCACCGCATCAGTGATGTGTCCCGCCTTCACCTCGTTAATGAAGTCGGAATAAGCAATTGGCGCCGCACCGTTAGACAATCCTTTAGTATCGAATTGTTTAAATACGGTAAAGAGCACCAAGGCAATGACCACCCAGATGGCGGCTTTTGAAAACATGTTATTCACTAGAACTCCTTGAGCGCGCGACGCGCCGATAGTCGTGGTGCTTCGGGTTGGGCTCGCACTGTGTTTATTGCTTTCGGGCTGAAACCTGATTTTACTCGGAATCACCAGTCGTTACTAGGTTGGATATGTGGACACACCCATGAAAAATCAAGGATAAATCCACAATAAAGTGTTTAAAATCGAAATTTAAGCCGAATTCTTTAAATTCCGGCCCAATAAAAATATTTCTGACGATTTATCACGGCTCGCTTTCGGTTTTCTAGAGCCAACACTTTCGAATGTTGCGCGAAATTTGCTTAGTATCTCGTTATATCCTCGGCCATTGAAGCATTTCGCCAACAACACGCCAGACGGCTTCATGTGATTTACAGTAAATTCAATTGCCAAATCAATAATTTCCTCCATCCGTGCGGCATCCGCTATGGCAATACCTGATAGATTAGGGGCCATATCAGACAACACAAGGTCAACTTTACGACCAGCTAGCAACCGTTCAAGTTGAGAGAGACTTTCTTGCTCGCGAAAATCCCCCAGGATAAAATGCACATCGGCAATAGGATCCATCGGTAATATATCCAATCCAATAACCATTCCATGGATTCCGCCGCCTTCTTGACCGGATAATTTATTACGAACGTATTGAGACCAGCTTCCAGGTGTTGAGCCAAGGTCAACTATAATTTGCCCTGGCTTAATCAACTTATCAACTTCGTCGATTTCTTTTAGCTTATAAGCAGCCCGGGCGCGATAGCCTTCTTTCTGTGCCAGCTTCACATATGGATCATTAATGTGATCGTGTAGCCAGTTTTTGTTTAATTTCTTCTTTGCCATTCGCGTAGAATACCGTTTTTAAGGAATTTTTATATTTATGTTGAAACTCACACCCGCCGAGCGCAGCGAACTCCGCGCCGAAGCCCATGCACTAAGTCCAGTTGTCCTGATCAGTGAAGAAGGTTTAAAACCTTCACTGATGAAGGAAATTGACAACAGCCTGAATTCTCACGGCCTTATCAAAGTGCGTGTATTTGGCGACGACCGCGAAGCGCGGATTGCAATCTACGAAACTATTTGCGACAAACTCGGTGCCGCGCCGGTACAACACATTGGTAAACTCCTGATAATGTATCGCCCACAAAAAGATGCTGCTAATAAGGCACGCACCGAAACACGTGGTAAGGGTATGCGGGAAGTCACTATCGTTAAACCAAGTCCAAGTGGCACAAAGCGCCCGTCAGTTACCAAGGTAATGGTAAAAGGCAATGAACGCGTTACTGCTGGTGGCAATATTAAACGTGAAAAACCACGTCAAAAGAGCCGCAAGAAATCTGCGCTTGGTCAGTAATTGTGAACTAAGCACGCGATACATTAAGCTCATGAAAGTGCGCGTATTTTACCCGAAGTTGCAAGGGCAAAACCCATAAAGGTGAATTCCCTTGCAACGATATTGACCGGGTCGCGCGTTAACGCAATGTGCGTAGCTTTAAAATCAGGCCCATTCCAAACAGGCTTTGGATGAGATATATGCCGCTTGCGACGCCGTGTAAAATTCCGAATTGTGTTTTAGCAGCCGGACTCATAATGCCACCGGATGCGATCGCCTCGCGTAGCGATGCCATGAACGGCTGAATACCAAAATAGCCAACCACAGTACAAAGCAGCATCACCAAAGTTAAACGCAATAAAGTTTTGCGCAACGGCGCGTTATCATCTGCGGTCCGAAAACCAAATAACAGCGTTAGCAACAGCCCACAGGCAACACCGAGCCAAGCCTCAACTCTAAATAAACTACCGGCAATCGTGCCTGCTAAAGCGCGATCTGCCAATGTTGCAAATAATGTCGGCGCAACCACGTATCCAACGGTCCATAAGCTGCCAACCCATAAGGTGGCAATCAATAATCTTGCGCGCACTACTATCATTGTGTCCTCTGCCGCGGCCGCAATCGACCGGGTCTCAATGGAAATACTAACGGCTTATTTTCTCCGCACTTCCAGTAATACTGACAAGCTATCAACACAGGAAACTATCTGGATGATTTCACGTAAGCTACCCGAAATGCAATCAGCCTCTTGTGTGTACCCTCGTTAGGGTTACACACACGAACTATCCAATCATCAAAAAATTTAGATGTAGCGCACTTCCAAAATTTCGTACTCGCGAATCCCGGACGGCGCTTGAACGCCGACCACGTCGCCAGCACTTTTACCGATTAAGGCACGAGCAATCGGCGAGGTAACAGAGACTTTTGAAACTTTTATGTCTGCTTCATCCATGCCAACGATTTGGTAAGTCACCTTATCGCCAGTCTCCAAATCTTCGAGATCAACAGTTGCAGCAAAAACTACACGACCATCCGCATCCAGCGTAGTCGGATCAATGATTTGCGCTGCACCTAATTTACCTTCTAGATCGGCAATCCGACCTTCGATAAAACCTTGACGCTCTTTGGCTGCGTCGTAATCGGCATTTTCCGAAAGATCGCCGTGCGCACGCGCCTCAGCAATTGCATTGATCACGGATGGGCGCTCTTTGGTTTTCAGGCGTACCAGTTCAGACTTCAGTAATTCGGCGCCAAACTTGGTAAGAGGTACTGAGCTCATAGGAATCTTATTCAAATCTAATTAAAGTTGTCAATTTGACGAATTGATGTTGTTGTGCCCCGTCGCGGTGACACTCTTAACAACATTCGCCAGCGTTATTTTCTAGTCTTGCATAGTGGAACGGGATACAAAATAGAGCAGCGATACAAAAAATCTAACTACCTGCCAAAAAAATCGACACTGCTCTTTTAATCCGAAAGAATCGTGCCAATAAAATGCCACGGAGGTCACAAACGGCACCGAATTTCGGCACTGTGTGCGACCTCCGCGTGGGACGTCTAAAATCTGCATCTCATCTTACTACTCAGGCATTGATTGGTGCTAAGTAGAACTCAAAAATCCTCATAGTCATTGAGACTACTTCGACTTTTCTGCCTCATTTAACGCCAACTGATTGCCCCGATCAGCATAGTTGTCGCTACAACTCGTAGCGCCTTACCAAGAGGATAGTGATACGTATGGACTTAGTGTAAGGTTTTATGCAGACCTTGTAAATCGTAGACGTTCAACTCATCAAGATGCCGCATACCTTGAACCGCCGCCTCCGCTCCCGCGATGGTGGTGTAAGTCGTCGCCCGCGCTTGCAAGGCTGATGTGCGGATAGCGCGTGAATCGACAATCGCACTACGCTTCTCTTCGACCGTATTAATGACCAATGTAATTTCATTGTTCTTAATCATGTCGACGACATGTGGACGACCCTCAACCACTTTGTTGACAGTCTTCACCGGAATACCCGCTGCATGAATAGCGGCAGCTGTGCCCTTCGTGGCGACCACTGAGAATCCCATCGCTACTAAATCCTTGGCAACTTTCACTGCACGTGGCTTATCGCTAGCTTTAACGCTGAGAAATACCTGACCCGATGTTGGCAATTTGATACCGGCACCGAGTTGCGATTTAACGAAAGCCTCGCCGAACGTTTTGCCCACGCCCATCACTTCACCGGTTGACTTCATTTCCGGCCCCAGAATGGTATCCACGCCGGGGAACTTAACAAACGGGAATACCGCTTCTTTGACACTGAAGTATTTCGGTACGACCTCGTCCTTGATCCCCTGACTATCCAGAGATTGGCCGACCATGCAGCGCGCCGCAATCTTAGCCAATTGCAAACCGGTAGCCTTAGAAACAAACGGCACCGTACGCGATGCACGCGGATTAACCTCTAGAACGAACACAACATCCTTGCCATCAATCTGCTGAATGGCAAACTGCACGTTCATCAAGCCGACCACATTCAGGCCTTTAGCCATCAATGCAGTCTGACGCTTCAACTCATCAATAGTTTCCTGCGCCAAAGAATAAGGTGGCAGCGAACATGCTGAGTCCCCCGAATGGACACCCGCTTGCTCAATGTGCTCCATGACGCCACCGATGAATGTACGCTCGCCATCTGATAAGCAATCGACGTCGACTTCAATCGCGTCGTTCAGGAAACGATCCAGCAATACCGGAGAATCGTGCGAAACCTTCACGGCTTCACGCATGTAGCGCTCAAGGTCACGTTGCTCATGGACGATTTCCATAGCACGACCACCCAATACATAGGACGGGCGCACTACCAGCGGATAGCCTATTTCCTGAGCCAGACGCAATGCGTCTTCTTCAGTACGTGCTGTACGGTTTGGTGGCTGACGGAGATTCAAATCATGCAATAGTTTTTGAAAACGTTCCCGATCTTCGGCAGCATCAATCATGTCTGGTGAAGTGCCGACAATCGGTACGCCATTCGCTTCTAGATCCAGCGCGAGTTTCAACGGCGTTTGACCACCGTATTGAACGATGACGCCGTATGGTTTTTCTTTATCGACGATTTCTAGTACGTCTTCCAGCGTCAGCGATTCAAAATACAAACGATCAGACGTGTCGTAATCGGTCGAAACGGTTTCCGGATTGCAGTTGACCATGATGGTCTCGTATCCATCTGCTCTTAGTGCCAGTGCCGCATGTACGCAACAATAATCAAACTCGATACCTTGGCCGATACGGTTAGGTCCGCCGCCCAGTACCATGATTTTCTTTTTGTCGGTCGGATTCGACTCGCACTCTTCCTCATAGGTCGAGTACATATAAGCGGTATTCGTCGAAAACTCACCAGCACAGGTATCAACACGCTTATAGACCGGACGCAAATTCAGCGCATGGCGCTTGGCACGAACTTCGGTATCGGTAACTTTCAGCAGCTTCGCCAGACGACGATCGGCAAAGCCTTGCTGCTTTAGTTTATACAGCGTATCGCGATCGAGCCCCTCTAGCGTTTGGGTGCTTTCCAGCCACAATTCAGTATCAACGATTTCTTTAATTTGCGATAGAAACCATGGATCGATATGGGTCAGTTGATGCACTTCTTCCAATGTAAAACCTTGTGCAAACGCGTCACCGACGTACCAGATACGATCTGGACCAGGTTCGCCAAGCTCTTCTTCAATAACTTCACGATCCTGAGTTTTTTCGTTCATGCCATCAACGCCAACTTCAAGTCCGCGTAATGCCTTTTGGAATGACTCCTGGAAAGTGCGGCCAATCGCCATTACTTCGCCAACCGACTTCATTTGGGTGGTTAAATGGTCGTCAGCTGCAGGAAATTTTTCGAATGCAAAACGCGGGATCTTCGTCACGACGTAATCGATCGAAGGCTCAAATGACGCAGGCGTTGCTCCGCCAGTGATTTCGTTACGAAGTTCATCCAGCGTAAAACCAACTGCCAGTTTTGCCGCGATCTTCGCGATCGGAAAACCGGTCGCTTTCGATGCCAATGCTGATGAACGTGATACCCGTGGATTCATCTCAATGACAATCATCCGACCATCAGCCGGATTGATTGAAAACTGTACGTTAGAACCACCCGTATCAACGCCAATCTCACGCAAAACAGCGAGTGAGGCGTTACGCATGATTTGATATTCTTTGTCTGTCAATGTCTGTGCTGGCGCAACCGTAATGGAGTCACCGGTATGCACGCCCATCGGATCCAGATTTTCGATTGAGCAGACAATAATGCAGTTATCCGCCTTATCGCGCACAACTTCCATCTCGAATTCTTTCCAACCGATCAATGATTCTTCAATCAACAATTCTTTAGTTGGCGAGGCTTCGAGGCCACGCTTGCAAATCGCTTCAAACTCTTCCGCGTTATACGCAATACCGCCGCCGGTTCCACCCATAGTGAACGATGGACGAATAATGGTCGGGAAGCCGAGTTCTTTTTGCACAACCCATGCTTCGTCCATGGTGTGCGCGACACCAGAGCGGGCCGAACCAAGACCAATTTTGGTCATGGCCGCTTTAAATTTGGAGCGATCTTCTGCCTTGTCGATCGCTTCTGGCGAAGCACCAATCAACTCAACGTTATATTTAGTCAGAATGCCATGATGATGCAAATCCAGCGCACAATTCAGCGCGGTCTGGCCGCCCATCGTAGGCAGGATTGCATCCGGCTTTTCTTTCGCAATAATGCGCTCAACTACTTGCCAGGTAATCGGCTCAATGTACGTGACATCAGCCATTTCCGGATCAGTCATGATGGTCGCAGGATTGCTATTAACCAGAATGACTTTGTAGCCTTCTTCACGCAACGCTTTGCAGGCTTGCGCGCCGGAATAATCAAACTCGCAGGCCTGGCCGATAATGATCGGACCAGCGCCAATAATCAGGATGCTTTTTATATCGAGACGCTTAGGCATTTTTATTTTTCTCCATCATCGCCACAAAGCGATCGAACAAGGGGGCTACGTCATTCGGGCCAGGTGATGCTTCTGGATGTCCCTGAAAGCAAAATGCCGGCTTATCAGTACGAGCAAAGCCTTGTAACGAGCCGTCGAATAGCGAGACATGTGTCACGCGGCAATTAGCGGGCAACGTTGTCGGGTCAACCGCAAAACCATGGTTCTGCGAAGTGATCATGACCTGCTTGGTATCGAGATCTTGTACCGGATGATTGGCGCCGTGATGGCCGAATTTCATCTTCAACGTCTTCGCGCCGGATGCCAGCGCCATGATTTGATGTCCGAGGCAGATACCAAAAGTAGGAATGCCTCGCTCGATTAATTCTTTGGTCGCTGAAATTGCGTAATCGCATGGCTCGGGATCGCCAGGACCATTTGACAGAAATATGCCATCTGGATTGAGCGCTAACGCTTCAGCGGCGGTCGCCTGGGCAGGCAACACGGTTACTTTGCAGCCACGGGCGGCCAGCATGCGCAAGATATTGAATTTAACGCCGTAGTCAAACGCTACGACGTGATATTTAGCGGTAATTTGCTGATCGTAGCCGCGACCGAGACGCCATTCTGTCTCGCTCCAGCTATAAGCTTTGGTGGTAGACACCACTTTAGCCAGATCCATTCCAGCCAAACCAGGAAAGACGCGCGCTAACTCTAAGGCCTTCGCCTTCGCGCTGGCAACGTCTGTGTCGACCGTTACGATGGCACCGCTTTGCGCACCTTTTTCACGCAAAATACGTGTCAGCTTGCGCGTGTCTATGCCGGCGATAGCGACAATATTCGCATCTTGCAAGTAAGACTCAAGCGTTTGGGTAGAGCGAAAATTCGAAATCAAACGCGGCAAATCGCGAATGATCAAGCCCGCAGCATGCACGCGGGACGACTCGATATCCTCTGGATTAACACCGGTATTGCCGATGTGAGGGTAAGTCAGTGTGACGATTTGTTGACTATAGCTAGGATCGGTAAGAATTTCCTGGTATCCGGTCATTGCGGTATTAAATACCACTTCGCCGGTCGTGTGGCCAACAGCGCCAATCGAAAAACCTTGAAAAATTGATCCATCTGCTAGCGCGAGGATGGCCGGAACAGCATGGCCAGAAAAAAATGGCGGCAAAGGTAACTCCTGATGTTGTTACCGCCGCTACGCTGTGCCAAACGACCGCTAAGAAACCCTCCAACAATCTGGAGATATTGATAGTCTTTTTGAGACGGAATGGAGTTGTATGCGCTACGGCGGAGTAAATTGGGCTTAACCCTCCGATTATAGAGCAAAACCACCCTTCAGACAATCAGGTGAACCGCGCTATTCTCGAAAAAGACGCTGGTTATTACAAAATTAATTTATGGCGTTGAGCCTTAACACGCCCACTCACAATAACCAGCGCTAATTCCCACCTACCAACTTGACTAATAATTAACTTAAGAGTCCATCGCAGAACACAATAAATTCAACGACAACGCTCATTTGCATTGAATTAATTATTTGACAACTATTGCGATTAGCTATTTTACCACTAAGTTATGCAGTTAAAGCGGCGATCCCTGCCTTAGCAATTTGTACATCTTCCGATGATTTGACGCCAGACACGCCGACCGCGCCCAAATATTCGCCATTGATAACGATAGGAACGCCACCTTCAAGTAATCCATCCAGGTTAGGCGCAGTGATGAAAGAGAAACGACCATTGTTGATCATATCTTCATACACTTTAGATTCGCGCTGACCAAGAGCGGCCGTTTTGGCTTTGGATGGCGCAATGTGGGCCGAAATTGGCGCCGCACCATCCAACCGCTGCAGCCACAATAAATGTCCGCCGTCATCAACAATAGAAATCGTCACAGCCCAGTTATTTGCTTTGGCTTCAGCTTCTGCCGCATTCGCAATTTTCTTTAGATCGTCGAGTGTTAATACTTGTTTCGATTTCATTATTTCTCCTTGGATGATGGCGAGGATTGTACTTTAGTGAGGCCACATGATGCTATCCCATTATGGGTTTCAGAAAAAAATTCATGCAAAAACCACTTTTTTGCATTAACATCGTTAATTAATATTCGTTTCGGGAACTTGTAGCCGAATCTGCCGTCTGGTTATGCATCTTGAGTTAAGCCCTTGTTTTGACACGGGGACTCTTATTCACTTACATTCATGCGGTCATTTGACCCAAGCCTCAATTACGATG
Organism: Glaciimonas sp. GNP009; assembly: GCF_054343755.1. Classification (NCBI taxonomy): domain Bacteria; kingdom Pseudomonadati; phylum Pseudomonadota; class Betaproteobacteria; order Burkholderiales; family Oxalobacteraceae; genus Glaciimonas; species Glaciimonas sp. GNP009. The sequence goes on along the minus strand of NZ_JBTGUV010000004.1, from coordinate 4,744,482 downwards.
ACGATTAAAATTGACATTCCACTTTTTCGTGCTTTAGCAATGGCGTGTACCGTACTCGCTAGTTGCTGGATCGCCAGCCCGGCCTGGTCGTCAGATATAACTGTTTTCGATAGCGCCCCTCCCGCCCAACCGCCTCGCAGTAAATTTCAACAATTCACTGAGCAACTTACCGAACGTGCATCAGATCTTGCACAAAGTGCCATCGGTTTAATCGGTATTAATTATAAATACGGCGGCAACACGCCGCAAACTGGACTTGATTGCAGCGGCTTGGTGCGATACGTGTTTAAGGAAGCGCTCGGTATTAACTTACCCCGCACCTCAGCAGAACTCAGCAAAGAAGGCGAAAAAGTTGACCAGGATGACTTAAAACCTGGCGATCTGGTCTTTTATAACACCCTCAAACGCAGCTTCTCTCATGTCGGCATCTATCTAGGGGATAACAAGTTTATCCACGCTCCAAGGACCGGTTCTTCAGTGCGAGTAGAAAGCATGGATATAGCTTATTGGAAAAATCGCTTCAACGGCGCGCGTCGCATTAGTGATCTGGATCCGGCAACAGTTGCAAATATTACATCAGCGCAAAAATAGAAACACTGTCTATTCATTTACTTATTTAACAGCAAAAAGCCACATCCATAGATGTGGCTTTTTGCTGTTTCGAATAGCACAAGAAATGTAGGAATTGGAATCCTGCGCAAGCCTTATTAACGGTTCCGCTTCACCCACCGCGCTTCTCTAGCAACTTCCTTTTGATCTCGACCATTTGAGCCATCACGGCTTGCTCCCCCGCAAGAATTGCCATATTCCGTCCATTGAAGTCATTACCCTTCATAGCGTCGAGCCTAGGTTGGATGACGATGTCCGCCTCTTTCAGGTCCTTTTCATTAATCGTCTGACCCATAATAGCAAAGGTTTGCAGTAACACATCGACAGAACTAGATGCGGCCTGCGCTTTCGGCACGGCAGAGATATCGACAGCAATCACAAAGTCGGCACCCATTTCCTTGGCAAATCGAACTGGTACCGGGGCCACCAACCCACCATCTACATATAGATGGCTACCAATCTTGACCGATTGAAATACGCCCGGGACGGCTGAGGAAGCACGCACTGCTAACCCAGTATTTCCTCGCCGAAATAAAATCGGCTGGCCTGAGTTCAGATCTGTAGCGACTGCTCCGAATGGGATTTTCAGTTTTTCGATCGGAACATTACCGATGGTATTATTAACATAGTTTTCAAGGCCGATGCCTTTTAAAACTCCGCTTACCTTGGCAAATAAGGGAATCGACCAATCAGAAAATGCCGCCTCATCCATTTTCAATGCCAATTTTTGCAATGCGTATCCGTTGTTTCCTGCGGCGTAAAGCGCCCCAACAACGCTACCTGCGCTGGTACCAACGACGATATCCGGAACTATGCCTTGGGCTTCAAGAGCCTTAATGACTCCAATGTGCGCGAAGCCACGTGCCGCGCCACCACCCAAGGCAAGGCCAATTTTAATGTGCCGCGGCGCTTCTTTTTGAACAACCGGCACCGTGACTACGGGTGTCACTGGCGCGACTGGTGCAATAGTCGTACAGGCTGTGACTAAAGACAAAGTGAGCAAAATAGACAGCGATGATCTGACTACTGGCAGGCAACGAGGCGATAAGATAGCGTTCATTAATTAAGAAATACGATGAAAGTCAGCGATTTTACATCAGAGGCGGACCTCGGCAGCCATGCCCGACGAAAGATTACGACCGGAATGATAGGTAAATTGATTGCAAAATAAACCATTAATCAGACTAACGCTACAACTTCGGCGTTAGACAATGGCGCAAATGCAGAACACCTGGAATTCATTAGCACGGCATGAGTATTCCCTCTATCATCGACCTAACTTTCCTCAATGTATATCAGCCTTACTATTTATTACGATCGTCGTCGGTAGGCGTGCTGTGAACACGCTCCCCTTGTCTTGACTCGACTCGACGCCCAACACTCCCCCATGTCGAAGTAATACATGTTTAACAATGGCTAGGCCAAGCCCGGTTCCTCGCGTCTCGCGAGACCGGCTTTTGTCCACCCTGTAGAAACGTTCGGTCAAACGCGACATATGCTCAGCACTGAATCCTATACCCGTATCACGCACCACGAACTGTGGTCCCTTGAGCGTATTTTGCCAAATCAAATCTATTTTCCCGCCAGCCGGGGTGTACCGCACAGCGTTAGATACCAAATTATTGAAAGCACTTCGTAATTCTTCTGTGTTTCCGTTGATATCCGGGCCATCTATGTGAAGAGAAAAAATATGTTGACCAGCCGACAACAACTCAACTTCTTGCAAAATATTTTTTAACATAGCTTCGATATACACGCGTTCTGGACGCATCGGATAATCGATTGACTCAAGCCGCGTTAGTGTCAGCATGTCGCCAATCAAATTTTGCATCCGCTGGCCCTGCTCGGTCATCATTTTTAGATGTCCAGCCCTTACTTGTGGGTCGAGATTTGGATGGGCTTGGGCAATTTCTAAAAAACCGTTAATAACCGTCAGCGGTGTGCGTAATTCATGTGAGGCATTAGCGATAAAATCGCGGCGCATCATATCGATGCGTTCTGATTCAGTCGCGTCATGGGTTACCAGAATCTGACGGCGATTTTCAAATGGAATAATTTGTACAACCAGTTTCCGCTCGCGTAGCGTTAATAGCAGCGGCTGATCATAGCGACCAAGAATTATGTAATCGATGAAATCTGGGTTTCGGATCAAATTGGTAACACGCATTCCTTTGTCGCGGCCATGTTGGAGGCCGAGATGACGCTCGGCCGCTGGATTACACCACTCCAAAAATAAAACGTCATCCATGATCACCACACCGTCAGGCAATAGATGCATGGCCTGTCGAAAACGCGCCAGCCATTCGGACAGTTCAGCTTGATTTTTTTCATCATCACGTCGCAGACGATACAAACGTGAAAAAATGTCTGTCCACGCTCCCCAACCATCTGGAAGCTTTTGTCCACGAGGATTATCCAGCCAGCCACCTAAACGATACAAATAATATAGTTGCAAAACAATCAGCATTACGAGACTTGCGGCGCACAAAAGCAACCCGGGAATTGCCCCAAAAAAAAGCCACGCGAAAGCCGAAACGACAAAAATCATCAGCAGCCGAAGGGCCGCTGGTATCCAGAACAACATCGTTGGATTCATAAGGTATTAAAAGGAAATGAGATAGCGCAATGCAGTGCGTTAACGTAAAAAGACTTATTTTGTCGACAACATGTAGCCGACGCTACGCACGGTACGAATCAAATTATCCGCCTCATGCAGAGCCTTCCGTAAGCGTAGTATGTGCACGTCTACCGTTCGCTCTTCGATAACCACATGATCGCCCCACACCTTGTCAAGTAATTGACTGCGTGAAAAAACCCGATCGGGATTGGCCATAAAGAACTTCAGCAGACGATACTCGGCGTGTCCGATATCAATTTTCTGTTCATTCATCAGCACCGAACAACTCGCTGGATCAAGCGTTACCGCGCCAGCAGACATCATGCCAACAGTCTGATCAGGATTTTTACGACGCAATAATGCTTTCACCCGCGACGTTAGCTCACGTGGTGAAAACGGCTTGGTCATATAATCATCCGCACCATTATCCAAACCGGATATCTTATCCTCTTCCATGGATTTAGCCGTTAGCATCATCACCAGTATCGACTGAAATTGCCGTTCTGCACGTAGACGTGACAAAAATCTGAGTCCACTCTGATCGGGAAGCATCCAGTCCAACAGCACCAACTCTGGCGTTCGATGCTGAATCGATGACCAACCTTCGGCTGCCGTAGACGCCACCGTCGGACTCCAACCTGCCTCCGACATGGTGTATGCAACTAACTCTGCAATCGACGGTTCATCCTCAATGATCAGAATTGATGCTTTTTCAGAAGTCATCGGCACAGGTCAACGTAAAAATTAACAAGCCATGAATTATAAACATACGCGTTCGCCCTTTTCTTCCTCACTTGATCCGCTGCTCGCCTGCTTTACGCAACAATCAAGTACCTGAGCCAAGGTGTGTCGCTGCATAGTCGGTATGTCGTATATCCTTACCTTCGACGATATAAATAACATATTCTGCGATGTTTTTAGCGTGATCCCCAATACGCTCGATTGCTTTTGCGACCCACAAAGTGTCCATCAATGCAGAAATCGTGCGTGGATCTTCCATCATGTAAGTGATGACGTTGCGCATAATTGACCGAAAATCCCGATCGATAATTGCATCGTCTGAAATCAATTTGATCGCCTGCTTTTCGTCCAAACGTGCCAACGCATCAAGAGCATCGTGCAGCAAGTCGGCGGCCGCTGTAGCAATCACCCTTACAGTTTCATTGTGATCGACACCTCCGACGCCACGCTTATGAAGATGGATCGCCGTACGTGCAATTTTGGCGGCCTCATCACCGACTCGCTCAAGATCGGTAATGACCTTAATCGTCGCCATCACTACGCGTAAATCATTAGCCGTAGGCTGACGACGCACGATCAAGTGACTACAAGCATTATCCAATTCCACTTCTAATAAATTGACTTGATCGTCATCCTTGATGACGCGTTCGCCAGCGGCAATATTTCCGTTATGGAAGACATTCATTGCTTCCTGAAATTGTCGCTCGACCAAACCGCCCATAAGTAATACTTTTGAACGGATTGTTTCAAGGTCTGAATCATATTGCTTTGAAGAGTGTTCGCCAGTCATCTGGTTATTCCTTACAGTTCTATGCGGATTCAATAAGAGTTAAAAGGTGCATACGAAATAGAAGTTAATCATCCAACGCCACTCCGTATAACTGATTAACCAAAGCGACCAGTAATGTAATCCTGCGTTTCTTTACGGGCCGGATTCATGAATATCTGATCGGTCTTGCCAAATTCGACTAGCTCACCCAAATACATATAAGCCGTGAAATCCGAGCAGCGTGCGGCCTGTTGCATATTGTGCGTCACGATAGCAATCGTGTAATCTTGCTTCAGCTCAGTAATCAACTCTTCTACTTTAGCCGTCGAAATTGGGTCCAGCGCCGATGTCGGCTCATCAAGTAAAAGGACATCAGGACGTACTGCGACGCTCCGTGCTATACACAAACGTTGCTGCTGACCGCCTGACAAACTTAAGCCGCTTTTATTCAGTTTATCTTTTACCTCGCCCCACAAGGCCGCTTTCGTCAGTGCCCATTCAACGCGCTCGTCCATTTCACCTTTTGGCAAATTTTCATAAAGACGAATACCAAAAGCGATGTTGTCGTAGATCGACATTGGAAACGGCGTCGGCTTCTGAAACACCATACCGACCTTGGCACGTAACATATTCAGATCCTGACCGGCATCCAAAATATTCTTCCCAGCGTAGATAATTTGTCCTTCAGCACGCTGACCGGGATAAAGATCGTACATTCGGTTGAGAGTACGTAGTAATGTGGATTTTCCGCAGCCGGATGGACCAATAAATGCGGTTACCTTTTTTTCATTGATATGAAGATTAATATCTTTCAATCCTTGAAAACTACCATAGAAAAAATTCAACTTTGAAATTTCTATAGTCGGCTTTTTAAGAGCGTTGAAATCGGTGCTTTGCAGTGCTTGATTAGTCATGGCAATCGCAGTCATTAAATGCAGTTTTCAGTAAATGGTTTAGCTGTTAGCCAAGCAAACATCAATGAAAAAAATGCCTTATAGCACTTTTTCAGACGTTGCCTCAACTTGGAATTTTTTGGCTAAATAAGGTACGCGCTACGATATTCAAAATCAATACACCCAATGTAATCAACAAAGCACCCGCCCAGGCCAAAGATACCCAATTGTCGTAAGGGCTATTGGCAAACTGATTAATCACGCCAGGCAAATTGGCAATTGGCTTATTCATATTGGTACTGAAAAATTGATTGTTCAAAGCTGTAAAAAGCAATGGTGCGGTTTCGCCGGCTATGCGTGCCACAGCCAATAGAACGCCCGTCACTACACCGGCTTTTACCGCGCGAAGCCGCACAGTCAATGCTACCTTCCAGCGCGGTGCGCCGAGCGCAAATGCTGCTTCTCTCAAATTGCCGGGTACCAGTTTGAGCATATTGTCGGTTGTCCGGACTACCACAGGAACAGCAATTAATGACAAAGCAAATGCCCCCGCCCAACCAGAAAAATGACCGATTTTCGCGACATAAATTGCGTAAACAAACAGGCCAATGACAATTGACGGCGCTGACAACATGATATCGGTCACAAAGCGCGTCACTTGGGCCAGTTTGCTTTCTTCCCCATATTCAGCCAAATAAATGCCGGCTAATATTCCGATTGGCGTGCTAATCAGTGTGGCCAGTCCAACCAGCATCAAGCTGCCCACTATCGGATTAAATAAGCCACCGCCCTCCCCACCTGGCGATGGGGTGTTTTGGGTAAGCAATCCAAGATTCATTGCACCCACCCCTTTTACCACGAGGGTTGTCAAAATCCACATCAACACAATTAAACCGAAAGCCATCGCCAAAAAAGACAACACCATGCCAATTTTGTGTATCAAAATTCGCTTGCGATATACTTTGTTCGCAGCTGGATTGACAGGAAAAGTTTGCGTTGAAAGCCCTGAATTCTGTGCACTCATTTGACACCCTCTTTCCGGGACATTCCCATCAACATCAATTTAGCTGCGGATAGTACAAGAAAAGTAATCACAAATAATATAAGACCAAGTGCGAATAACGCAGAGACGTGCAAGGTTGACGAAGCCTCAGCGATTTCGTTAGCTAGCGTCGATGCAATACTGTTACCGGCACCGAATAAGGACCACGATAAGCGGTGCGAATTACCAATAACGAAGGTCACCGCCATCGTTTCGCCTAGAGCACGACCAAGTCCAAGCATGACACCACCCACAACGCCGGTTTTAGCATAGGGCAACACCACCTTGCGGACGACTTCCCAACGGGTGCAACCAAGGCCGTACGCTGATTCTTTCAATACCGCCGGTACGACCTCAAATACATCGCGCATCACGGAGGCAATAAAAGGAATGATCATCACTGCCAAAATCAGGCCAGCTGTTAAGATGCCGATGCCCATTTGCGGACCTGAAAATAAGATACCAATACCAGGAATATGACCCAAAGTATCACCTAACAAGGGCTGTACATATTCCGCAAACAACGGGGCAAACACAAATAATCCCCAAATGCCGTAAATAATACTCGGAACCCCAGCGAGAAGTTCGACTGCCGTACCTAAAGGCTGACGTAATTTTGAAGGACAAATTTCCGTCAAAAATAATGCAATACCGAAACTGATTGGGAACGCAATTGCTAATGCAATAAATGACGTCACCAGCGTACCCGCAATCGCAGTTAATGCGCCGTACTGATAGTTGACCGGATCCCACTCAATACTGGTAATAAAAGACGGACCAAATGTATGAAATACAGGCCACGCGCCGATGGCAAGCGAGACAATAATTCCCATCAGAACAAACAGTACGATGAGCGAAAATCCCATCGTGATTTTATGAAAGAAGAAGTCCTGGATGCGTTGTCTGCGCATAGTGACAAGCAATGCTTGTTGCGACAAACCGGCCTGATCAAGGCTTTTGGGGTGGAGTGATATTGGTTGTGCCATAACAGGAATATTTGCACTCATGAGTAGCGATATCCGATGAAGTGTGTGCCATGTCCGTCTAACATCTCGGAACTTATTACAAATTATTAGCCCGGCGGTCACCTAGCGAGTTTTTCTGCGTAGGAATTGAGGCGATGGGCCTTGCAACTTAATGTTGGTATCGGGAGGCGCTATTACAGTATGACTACAGACAAACGGTCTACCATCACCGTCCATCTGTATTTTTATTAACTATCTAGACACACGCTAAAACCAGCCCTGATTACCAGATTGCCTTACCAGCGCTGTCCTTAATATCACTTTTCCAAGCTTCGGTTACTAGCTTAACGACAGAAGCAGGAATCGCCACATAGTCAAGTTCAGTCGCTGCTGCGCCACCGTTCTTGTAGGCCCAGTCAAAGAACTTCAGAACTTCTTTGCCCTTGGCACCATCAGCTTGTGATTTATGCAGCAAGATGAACGAAGCACTAGTAATAGGCCAGCTATTCTTACCGGAAGCATCTGTGAAATCGACCGCAAAACCCGGTGTTTTAGCCCAATCGGCACCCGCTGCTGCTGCTTTAAAAGTTTCGTCATCTGGTTGTACAAATCCACCGTCACGATTTTTCAACTGTGTATGCTGTAGCTTGTTCTTTTTAGCGTATGCATATTCAACGTAGCCAATCGAACCTTTGATTTTTTGGACGTTGGCTGCGACGCCTTCATTACCTTTGCCACCCACACCGACCAGCCACTTAACCGAAGTACCTGCACCAATGCCACTCTTAAAGCTAGGATTAGTTTTTGACAAGTAACTAGTGAACACAAAAGATGTACCTGAACCGTCAGCCCGATACACAACCGTGATGTCGCTAGATGGCAGCTTCACGCCAGGGTTCAAAGCAGCAATTTCTGGCGAATTCCATTTAGTAATTTTGCCTAAATAGATGTCTCCCAATAATGCACCAGTCAGCTTCAATTGGCCTGGAGTAATACCTTCCAGATTTACCACCGGCACTACGCCACCCATGATTGCAGGGAACTGCATCAAACTGTCAGCGGCCAATTCTTCCGCCTTTAGCGGCATATCGGACGCCCCAAAATCGACGGTCTTTGCTTTGATCTGTTTGATACCACCGCCCGACCCAATCGATTGATAATTCAAGCTATTGCCAGTTGCCGCTTTGTAAGATTCGGCCCACTTTGCGTAAATCGGATAAGGAAATGAAGCGCCAGCGCCAGTGATTTCCGCTGCCATTACCGATGAAACTGCGAACGTTGCACCCAACGCCAAAACGACGGATGTAAAGACTTTATTGAGTCGCATTCAATTACTCCCTTGTTCACTAAAATTAAACACCAAACTTAAAATAAAACTATAGAAACTTACGGTTTCTTACGGATCAGGCTAGCTAAAATGGTTTATTTGATACATTTACAGCCGCAAATTCATAACGTCCATTGGGACAGGCGGAACTTTAACCAACATTTATGACATGTTTGTGACACGCAATGAAGCGCAACATAACAGTGTAATTAGTGTTCTATTTGAATAATAAAGGGCTCAAATAGCTATCGTATTTGTCATCAAGATGTCATATTGTCTGCATACACTCCGATCAAATTGTCCAGACTAGTACACTCACTTTATGAAAAAAAATACTAGCCCGGGCGAGGGAAGTGACCCAATTAAACCAAATATTGATAGCAACCCTGCCTATTTGAATCGCGAGCTCTCGCTTCTCGCCTTTAATCGGAGGGTATTGGCGCAAGCCGAGCAACGACACATTCCATTGCTTGAGCGGTTACGCTATTTATGTATCGTCAGTAACAATCTGGATGAGTTTTTTGAAGTACGCATTGCAAGTCTTTTGGCCAATAGTCACACAGAGGACGGCAGCCAAGTCATTGATCCCCCGCTGCTGACTGAGGCGTTCAAACTAACCAGTACCGAATGTCACGATATCGTTGCACGTCAATATGCCATCCTGAACAAGGAAGTCTTGCCGCAACTATCAGCGAATGGTGTTCATCTTCTAAGGCATAAAGATCGTAACGAAGCCCAGCGTGCTTGGGTGAAATCGTATTTTGAGCACGAAATTCGTCCCTTACTCACCCCCATCGGGCTTGATCCGGCTCATCCGTTTCCGCAAGTTCTCAACAAGAGCTTAAATTTTATCGTCGAAATGGCGGGAAAAGATGCGTTCGGACGAGAAGCGACAATCGCCATTGTGAAAGCGCCGCGTGTATTACCGCGTGTGATTAGATTACCCGATGCGCTATCGCCGAATGGCATTTCATTCTGTTTACTGTCATCAATCATTCATGCGCATATTAATGATCTGTTTAGCGGGCGCCACATACTCTCCTACTACCAATTTCGGGTGACGCGCAATAGTGATTTATGGGTCGATGAAGAGGAGGTGAAAAATCTACGTCAGGCGCTACAAAGTGAATTACAAAGTCGCCAGTTTGGCGTTGCGGTTCGTCTCGAAATAGCCCAAAACTGCCCTCAGCATTTATCTACCTTTTTACTCAATCAATTTTCTATCGCGCCAAATCGAATGTATGCCGTTGATGGACCAGTCAATCTGGTGCGACTATCAGAAATGATTGATCAGACCACGCTCCCGAATCTGCGCTTCCCAACCTTTACACCGGGCCTGCCTTCGCACTTGTTATCTGAAGATATTTTCACCTTATTAAAAAGAAAAGATGTCCTGTTGCACCATCCGTTTCAGTCGTTTCAACCAGTGATCGACTTTATCCGCAGCGCGGCACATGACCCGTTAGTCGTTGCTATAAGGCAGACTATTTATCGCGCAGGGATGAATTCGGATTTAATCGAATCATTAATTCTTGCAGCGCAGTTGGGTAAGGAAGTCACTGTAGTAGTCGAATTAATGGCACGTTTCGATGAAGAAGCGAACATTAATTGGGCCGACCGATTAGAGCGCGCCGGAGCCCATGTTGTATATGGTGTAGTCGGCTTGAAAACGCACGCAAAACTGGCACTCGTTATCCGCCGCGAAATAATCAATGGAGGAAAAGACGATACGAATGGATTGTGCTTTTATGCGCACCTAGGAACCGGAAACTATCATCCGAACACCACCAAGCTATACACCGACTTTGGTCTGCTAACTGCTAACCAAAAGTTAGCAATCGAGGTGAATGAAGTATTCATTCACCTAACCAGTCTGACTAAACCAAAAAAAATGGATCATCTTTGGCTGGCCCCATTCGCCCTGCAAAAAGAATTAATTCGCGCGATTCGAAACGAGGCAGAAATAGCACGGCAAGGCAGACCAGCGCGGATAGTCGCAAAAATGAACGCGTTGTTGGATGAGTCGGTAATCAAAGCGCTCTATGCTGCTTCAGCAGATGGCGTGAAAATAGAACTTATTATTAGAGGCGCCTGTGCATTGCGCCCTGGCGTGACCGGACTATCGGACAATATTTCGGTGCGCTCTATCATCGGGCGTTTTCTTGAACACACGCGAATCTATTACTTTCGGAATAATTTACAGCACGATGTCTATCTTGCCAGTGCCGACTGGATGAATCGTAATCTTTTCAGGCGCGTTGAGGTGGCATTCCCCATATTAGACAAAGCACTAAAAAAGCGTGTCATCAATGAGGGACTAACGCCTTACCTGAAAGACAATGTCAATGCATGGGAATTGTCGTCGGATGGAAATTGGACCAAACGTAAAAAAGGACCACGTAGTGCAGCGTTTAGCGCCCAGCAGCACCTGATGTCTCTTTTAGGTGCGTCTTCAGAAACCAGCTAATCTAATAATTGTTAAGGAAATTTTCATGGAACTGATACTCTGGCGTCACGCTGAGGCTGAGGTCGGCGAACCCGACGAAGGCCGTGCTCTGACCGGAAAAGGTCATAAACAAGCATGGAAAATGGCAGACTGGCTTGACCGCAATTTACCCAACTCTTGTAAGATACTCTGCAGCCCGGCGACTCGCACTATCCAGACAGCGGAAGCATTGGGACGCAAATTTAAGATTCATCCAGAACTCGCCCCAAACTGCACTGCTGATCAACTATTAGCAGCGGCCCATTGGCCAGACTCTCGCGAACCAGTACTCATTATCGGGCATCAACCCACGCTGGGTCAGGTAGCTGCGATACTTATCGCTGGCGAAAAAAAAGAATGGTCGATACGTAAAGGCAGCGCCTGGTGGATCGCACAACGGCAGCGTGGTGATACCACGACAACCTATCTTAAAGCAGTCATGTCGGCGGAACTGATTGCAAAGTAAATGGTTCAACATGTAAATATGAATCTGTAAAACGCGTCACTTTGTAAATTTTTAATATTTATATATTTATATATTTATATATTTATTTGCAGATTTAAATATGATGTCTTAGCTTCGTTTCCAATTTTTCAATAATTTACATGTAAACTGGAATATCATCATGTCGCGACTCTCTCTTAGAATTAAGACGAGGATTAGCGCGGGTGGATTGTATTCAAAGATGCATTACAACTTAAATCTCGAGTCCGGATCTTTCTTCGACGCCACTCGCGTAGGCTCATCCGACCTAAATAGGATATTTTAGCAAAGGGGCGTTCGGAAGCTGATGTTATCGTGATAGCTCTGGTTTTCGGTCCTTGACGAAGGTGCCAGGCCTACCTCAATCGCGTATTTAAAAAGATCCATATCGCATTCGACTCCGATCTTTCGCATCGCGCTATTTTTTTGGGAGCTCACAGTTTGCTTGCTCCGATGCAGATGACTTGCGATCTCACTGATTGCCATACCAGAGACATACAGTCGCAGTACTTCTGCCTCTCGCTGAGATAATGCCAAGCGTCCTTTCACATTACCGTATTCCTTCATGATAGATTTTATCGTTGGGGAAAAGAACTCACCCTTATCACTTCCATAGGCGATATGGACTGCCGATATTAAATAATTGACGTCATCCATCTTGCTAAGAATACAGCGCACTCCTATCGCTCTTAATTTCCCTAAAATTGCCGGATTATCGATCATGGTCATGGCGACAATACGCACGCCTGGGTAACGTCGAAGAATGAATTCAAACAAAGGAATGCCATCGCCAAATTCGCCACCTGGCATTACATAGTCAGCCACCAGCACGTCGCATAAACCCTTATTTAACAGATCAATTATTTCTGTTGAATTACAAGCTGTTGCTACTACTTTCAGGCTACTTGCAGCGATTACAGATCTGATTCCCGCCAATACAAATGGATGGTCATCAGCAATAATTACTTTGATTATTTGTGTATTCACTGATTACCTTAAGAAATCTCTGATTTAGTTGCTTAAGGCGTCGCAAATGAGTGGGACAAGAATATATGGAACTCTGTTTATTTAAGCTAAAAAACAAAACATATCTCACCGAAGAAAAACGATTTTAAATTACTACACCCCACTCAGTCGCACGAATTAATTTAAGACGAACGTGTAAATAATTCTGATGCATCGCGAATGCCAGAAAATATAAAAAAATAATTACCGTCTTTTTAAATATATCTTTAGTCTTTTTTTAAATAGACTGTAGGAATGCGCCAAATAGTTTTCATAAAATTTTCGACCTGATCGCTGATTAGCCCACTCATAGCATTTTAATGCTTCTTGCTTTATCAATGAACGCATTACGAACTGTAGATGGACTCATTTTATGATGCACCGTGTCACCTTCTTGTCTCCATATCTTTTGCTAACTTCACTATTTTAATTAATTTCAGCATCCGCAAAATATCACGCTCCACATTCAATTAAAAGCATGACGCAATCATCGAATCGCCGCACGTATTGTGTAGCAACCGATACCGACCATATTACACATATGAACGCCTCCATACGACTAAGAAAGTTCTAGTTCTACACTTCGACGGAGATTTGTTCATAAACAATGCCATCTGAACACGCTCGATATAATTTTTTTCTTCTATGGCGTTATGTTTTTTAAGCCAAAATAACGGGCTATATATCTTTTACTTCACATTTAAACGCCAAAAAAAGTGACTCCTCTAGAGAATTCTTAGTCAAAATAAGATAAAATTCTTGAGTAAATTAAACTCCCATACAATCGATCTACCTATAGTCGGCCCAAAACGCTTCTCTTTCAGAAGCGCTATATTTTCCAGCAATTATGCTCACGAATAAAGGCGAAAATTCACTGCGATTCGCGGGTCTTTTCGGTGCAGCAACGCTTGTCGTAATTTTAGTGCTTTAGTCAAAAAACGTAATTGTTAAGACGGAATATGGATCTGGATGGCAGGGCGTGTTATCGGTATGCACTGCAGCTTTAACGATCGCAGTTAAGCCTTAAATCGAAGAAATTTGGGCAGCAGATTGAACAGATGAAATTAGGAAGGGCGCCCACCCAATCGAATGAAGCCGCTATTGGTACTGAAGGATTTTCGATCAGGAAGTCATACCAAAGGCAATAGCGTAAACCGCCGAGACTCTATTTGCATCACGAGTAGAATAGTTGAATCGAACCATGAGATAGTCCCGCCAAAAATCACCGAATATGGTGGGTAGACGAAGATATTGCTAAGCAGCAGGAATTTATTCCGGCGAGCTTAAGGGTCATTACCCACATCATCCCAAGCTCGCCTATGCGTAATGCGAAGCAGTCCCGCAATCACCAGCGGCGTATGCTGCTGGTCCACCGTCAACAGCCCGACTATCCTTTTTCTCAGCGTTGACGCGCTACAACTCCGCATTAACTTGGCGTCAAACAAGTATTTGATGCATCTGCGTTATGCTCTGTGCTGTCTCTTGCATCAAATTTACCTTCGATCTCAAAAGTTAAATGTTCAGTGTTTTCTGGTCATATTTTAAATACCTCCCAATAGTTGAATACTCATCTATGGAGTAGCCTATTTTAAAACACTATTCCAGCACGCTCGATTACAGTTCATGTGATAACGCGGCACTGTCTTAATGTTCAACATCATGTATTTCGCATATTAGCCAATCCAATGAAATTGTTTTAATCATGCCTCTTAGAGCCACCTGATCGTAGTAATTATATCCGGCAAAATGCCAAGACTTTACTGCAGCGGTGACGAAGCGCTTCTTTAAAGGGTAATGTCGGCATGTTGTAAAAACGGTGCAGTCTTTGATTTATAGATTGATATTCAAGTGCAAGTTGAATCAATTCCCTGTGATAAATATAACGCTGAACAACTGCATTAAGTAAGATCCCACCAAGCATAATACCTGCTAGAAACCCAAGGCTATAGCGAAACCAACTATTACCCCACATCGTAGAGTTCAACGGCAATTGCTTAGAAAAGGAATATCCCAAACATGCCAGAGAAAACAGCGCAAGTTTCTCGGGGCCACCGATGAACATAAGGATTCTATGCTTTGATCGCTCAATCTTTAATTCTAAATATCGTTGAACGTGCTCAAGAGTCTGAGTTGGGATATCCATAAGTTCTGCCACCTGCCAGAGATCGTATTGGATTTCAAGTTTGAACTGCCGAAGCGCAACTTTTCGGAATCTAATGAGCTCTATAAGCTGGGGTAGCATATCAAGTAATAGACCAAACAACGCTAGCAACATAGCCAACATTCCAATCCAACCTATAATTTCCATCCAGAAATACTCTAGCGGACGGATACGACTGATAACGAGGCCGAATACGAGCATAGATAAAGTGATGAGAAGCGATAGTCCTCTGAACCACCAAGTAACTCTTGAGATTGTGGCGTCAAGCGAAGTACGCGTTTTGTCAGCTCCACCTTTTCTTATTTTATCGAGGATATCAAGCAAATCTGCACATTGTCGGTCCATATATTTTTTCTAATATTTTCTAATTATTGATCATAATCAAGCGTGATTCAACATGAAAACACGCATCTCTGTAAACGCACTGACATTGCACCCTGCCCTCAAAGTAAATTCCAAGTCGAAGTATATTGAGGAGCCTATGCCAATCAATACACGAAAGTGATTTAGCGATAGAGCCGACATCCACCTTAGGATATACCGGTCTCAAAATAAGTCGAGCATCGGTAAGCTACTCGCTAAATGTAGTCGATAAGAAAATCGAATGATCGACCTATAGCGACTCATCTACAACACAATCTCTATGCCTCACTAAGCAAATCCACAATGCGAGATGAACAGCACATCTTTTACCAAGGCTCAGGGTCTTCAGGGCGCTCTCGCATCTTTGCCAAAAAACTATTTAGGATGCCGTTTGACACAATGGCGAAGCCGAGGCTTTCATTCAATAACGCATAAAATGGCGTTTCGCAGCCACTTTCTGCATTCAATTTCTCCCTGACCTGTCCAATTACAGCAGTATGAGTCGAGATATCACCGTACGGTTTTTCTCCACCCGTATTCGCAAAATTGCGTACTTGGTTAATAATATCCAGAATGCTTACCGATGAATTTTTCTCCCATATTTTTTTTAGACTTTCGTAAAGCTGGTCTAAGTTTTGATCACCGGCTAAGCTTCGATCCAATCGTGTTTCTATTGGAATAACCGCCTCTATTTTTCCCATAGCATCAAAGTGCATTTGTGATGTCATAGTATTTATTTGATTAATCATAACCTTCGTCACATTTTTGAAGCGCTATTGGTGGCGAACAATGTGTATCAAAAATTACTGCTAGGCGTTCGCGACATACTTCCATGATGGCGTTACTTTGTAAATGTATAGCTGGCAAGCTATTCATCGCGCGGTCGCTTGCCATGTTTACGAACTCGTCTGGAGAAAATTCGGCGACGTGATCATTCATCCGTAATAAAAAGCGTGTACCAAATTGATATTCGATATTGATATGCCCCTTAAAATGTAGGCGAAAATGCTCCATCAAGGTACGGTGGTTCGGCCTGAAGCTCTCTGGAATCAGTAAATTCAGACTTGTGCTTTCTGTCACATCCTCTCGATCAAGCGACTCTTCAAAAATCGCCATTACCACCTCTGGATTGACTACACTGCGATATAGAAGCACGCGTATTTCTTCTCGCAACCGGGTTATCATCTCCACACCTAAATCAGCATGACCCGCCAAGTACTGTACTAACTCACCAGCGGCCTGTAAAATTCCTTTGGCATATCCATCGCATTGCGCTTGCTGGTATATGTACTCAACCTCAGCTTCTGCATGCGCTACCAAGGATTTGGCACGACGGCGCGCCTCATTCATTAGCGCTGACGCTTTAATGTTATTTCGCAAATAACCACTGCGTACTAACACTCCCTCTTCCGGCATGACCTCACACATTGTCTGAATAATTTTTGGCATACTGTATCGCCTGTAAGATTAAAAATAGATCCACTTTCCTGCATTCCCTTACAGACACAGCACGCAGGGGAAAATCGAATTCTGTTGGGGGTAAGGTCAGAGAGTATTGTTTTGCAAAACAGATATCTAAATTTGGAGGAAAAAGCAAAGCCATCCGCTTTTTTAATGTTTCTGATGCCTCTAGCTGCCAAAGTAAAAGATGCTGTAAGCCGATTTTTTGAACGTCTTCAAGCACTTCTTCTGAGTACCTTGAATGCGGTTTAGCGACGCCCAACCGACGGGACATAAAAAACTGTACGGAGCTGGAAAGATGTAATAAATTGCCTTCCCATCCAAGATCAGCCTTTAACAACTGCGCGCCAATCAGCGTGCTGATATAAGGAAGTTGCGTCCAGTTCAATACTAATTGACGCTCCAAAATAGAGCTTACGGACTCCAATCTGGCCGGCAATCCGAGCTGATGCATCAAGATGTCGTTGATCACTCCACGCTGGCGCGGTGTGTCAAACAATTTTGGCAAACACATTCTCTGTGGATGAATGTAGCTCAATGGATCGTACATTATTGATGCCATGCATCTACTCATTTCATCCATGGCCGTCCACCAACTTTTGCGGCTCGACGCGCACCATCTGATCCGGTGTCGTCCTAAGAGGAGACGCTGCGTCCGATGACGTATTAATAGATTGAGCGTCTTCCAGCTCTTGCACAATCAACGGCGCGCGAACCGCGCTTGGCGATCCACGGCGATTAAAATGCCAGAGTAATCCCGCTATCACGGTGAGCAGCAGTACTGTAATTATTCCAAGCCAAGTGGTCGGGAGGCGGTAATCCTGCGCTCTAGGATTTTTTGGTGTTTGGTTCTGTAAGGTCGGGCGCTTCGACAAGATGACAGAAATATTATCGTACTCAACTTGATCGAAACTATTCTTTAGGAATCGTTTGGTATTATTAATCATAGTTTCTGGATTAATCTCCTCGTCATAAACTATCAATGTTGACAAATGAACCGGACGATTTTTTTGACCGCGCTCTGCACCATCCAAGTCGTAACTGACGTGTACACGTGTGGATACCACTCCTGAAACAGTTTTTAAAGATTGCTCCAAACGCTGCTCAATAGCAGAATAAAGTCGTGCTTTTTCTGCCCGCGGAGAAGCCACTAATGAGTCGGCCGGGAACATGTCTGCTACCTCTATCGCCTTTGGTGATGGAAGATCGTAAACCTTCAAAATATCTACCGCAGCAGCAAAATCAACTTGTCCTACATCAACACTGAAACCGTTCTTACCATTATTTTTTTTTGTCGCATCGATATTATTCCTATGTAAAACTGCCACCACTTCATTAGCTTGGCGCTGCTCAAGGCTCTGCAACAAATTTTCCTGCTTACAACCGGCCAAGAAGAAACAGATGACCAACAAGCCATGTTTCATCATCACGTTCGTAAAAGGGCTTCTATTGTGGCTACGCCTTTCCGGGTCAATGCGCTAATGATTTCTACATCTTGTTTATAGTCACCAATATGTACTTGTAGCTCTAGCAAGCCGGCCGGGGTTGTATCGAATTTCGGACCGTTGATCTTACTCATGATGTATTCGTATTCATTCTGGGTAGATACTGAGCTCGAAACAAACGCATCTCGCAATCTGTCATCAAGCGATAAAGCACCCATCTCATGAGGAGAAACATCTGCGAACTTTGCGCTGGATACGCTCTGTGTAACGGCAATTGGCAATATAGTCATTTTAATCAACTCCATCTAAAACGTGAGCATTTGCGAAAGCTAATACGGCGAAGCACCAAAGAATCAAAAAATCCTAAAGTGCAGAAACGTATCCGCGACATTAACGTTGTTATTTCCGCCTGGTTATCGAAAGTTCGCTACGATCGTTGCATCCATATCTTTAAATGCCTTAACTGTGGATGACTGGGCGTTACGCAGGATACTCATCTCAGAGATGACTGCCTGATATTCTGCGAGAAGAGTTGGATTAGCGCTATTGCCACCACTTAATTGTTCACGCAAAGTCTTTTCTCGATCGAAGAGCTCTTGACCGCCATCCTCAAAAGCTTTTGCGATCGAAACCATCAAACCATTACCAGGATATGCGGCCATATTTTTTACCTTTGTTTTCTTTTGAAAGAGTTAATTAACTATAAGGATTTAGTAAAGAGCCAATGCTTCGATGTCATTTTTACGTAATCATTACCGTTATATTTAAATGACTTATTTTTTAACCAGTCGTCTTCTAGATCGACAGAAAAATGTACGTATTCAACACCAAAATATTGATAGAAATTGTGAGTAAATCTTTGCAGATTAAGCAGCTCAACATCCGTTAAGTCACCTTTTGTCAGAAACGTGATCCGACGATCATCATGCTTGGATAAATAAGTAATACCTATTCGGTCTAATCCCGTCCTGGCCTGTTTCTCGAGCATCGCATCATCCCATTTATCGAGAATGATCATGTCGCTATAAGGCATCCAGTGCATCATCCTTTCGATTAGAATCGTTCTTATTTCACTAGTAAGAGTAGTCCTCTCTGCGCTCAGCATTAATACTGGCTTCGCTACCTCGTCTAAATTCAGCCGATGAAAAGCGAGATTCGGATAGGTGGATTGCAACAGTTTATTGATCCGCGACTCCTCCAACCTTAACGACGAAATTTTGACTTTATCGCTTAAACCTCTACGGATTAGGGCCTGTCGACCCCATGCCAAATCTCTATCACTGTTAGCGAACACATACACTATGCTGTCGCGCCCCTTGAGAATTTTGTATTCGCTGATAGAGCCACTAATCGCAGAGGTTACTTCCGTAACGTATTCGTCTTCTTTAAAGCTCTTCCGTGTGACTATAATAAGAGTCACTATAAAAAATAAAACGGCTAATCCACCTACCCAACTGATTGTAGATAAAAGCGATTTTTTATCTACAGCTACTTCAACAAGTAGTTTATTTTTCTGGATTGAGTTAACCCATTCCACGCCGGGTGGGCGAACCGAAAATCTTACCGTTCCCGCACTACATGCATCTTGAAATAGTTGCTGTTGATCTTCAGATGTATCGTCCAGTATTCGGAACAAAAATCCATCTGACACTTTAGAACTAAGAATAATTTCAAAATTAATACCGCCTTTTGGCATCGGCACAACTACAGTATTATTCGAAAATTCCGGCATCACTTCACAAACGATCAAATCCTGCATCGCACCGACCACGAATAATGTCCTGCCCTCTGCAAGACTGTACTCACATCCGTGAAAGGGTCCGTTCAAAAAACGTAATACTGCGACTTCCGAAATTTTTTCGGCGTTTAATTTCGATGACATAGCAACTTCTCTTCGTTATTATCGAGCGACGACAGTCACTAACATTTTATGTCCCTAGTGCCATGCTAAATAACGTGGTTCAAATATGCACATGCAGTTTGGACTTAATTCTAAATTTTTAAAACTTAAGACTGGTGATAACATGAAACAGAGTCTATTTAATTCCTCATTCTTTCGATATCAGACCAGAACGAAATGTGCACCAGATTTGATAGGATTGATCAGAGCAACGAGATTGTTGATCGTTTTAATTTATCCAACGATGCTCTCTTAAGCCTCTATATTTTGGTCGCTATCGGGATAGAATTCAGATTATTTTTTTCGATGCTTTTTTAGTTTTCTATTTTGAATACGTGAGAAAAAGACAAGCAGCTAACTTCTTTCAAAAAAATAGAAATTGGCAAATGTCAAAATTTTCATCAAGCCTCCAAAGAAAAATCACTACCAGAAGCTCTGCGTTTAATTGTCTGGGCAATGACGTTTTCCAATATTTTCAGACGATTCCGCAGATCAGCGGAAAGCATAAGCATGCATTCATTTTCAAGGGAGCGACAAGTATTGACGATTGATAACTCACCACAAATAGCAAAAGCACCTGCAAGCGAGTGAAGTTGTTCCTGAATTATTTCGGCTTGGTTGTTCGAGAATGCGGAGAAAATAATTTTGAATGAAGTCGCGCTAGAAAGCTGAAGGACTGAAATCCTCTCCGTTGTCAGATTCAAATCATGCTTAAGAAAAATAGCATCAGGAAAAGGAAATGTCGTTCCAGCAAGGCATTTACGAATCATGCAATCAAGTCGCTCCAGCGACACCGGCTTAACTAAAATATCGTCAATGCCTGCCTTCTCGCAGCGCGTATGCTCTTCCTTATTCGCATGTGCAGTAAGTGCAATAATTGGAAGTAGAACGTTCTGTTGACGCAAAATTTTAGCCAGCATATAACCATCCAATTCAGGCATACTGAGATCAGTCAACACGATGTCAAAATCACCTGGACTAAATAGCTGTAACACCTCGATAGCCGAAGCCACTAAAGTCACTTTATAACCAAGCAGACTTAGTTGATCACCTACTAATGCGAGATTAAGGGGATGGTCTTCCACCACCAAAATGTGTACGGATGGCGCAACCAAAGGATGAGGTTTGTCAGTGTTAAGCAATGAGTTTCCTTCCTGCATAGCAAGTTCGGAGATAACCGGTATTAAAATCGCCGGATCCAAGGCGCGCCTGAGCGCGTCGTGCAAACCGCTAGTTGAGTAGCATGACACTAATATTCGGACGGTTGGCCCAGGCTGCACAATGGGATGTCGAGGCCCATCTTCCAAAATATCTATGATGCAACCAGCCAATAATCCAGCCCTTTCTTCATCTATCAGACACCAATGCCGCTGGCGTCCAAACAATAACAGTGGCGCACTCGTCAGGGTCAACTCATCTGGATGAGTAATCTTCACCGGCATTATTCCCCATCCAGATATAAGCGCTACCAATTGTTCCCAACACTCAGGTGTGGCGCACAATACGGTTACCATCTTCATCGATTCAAAAGACAACGATGGTAATAACGCAGGTCTAAGTGCATCAGTACGAAGTGATGCCCTGACGGTAATGGTTGTTCCTTTTCCCTTAATACTACTTATAGCTATTTTTCCATTCATTAAATTGATCAACTGATCACATAGCGCCAAGCCAAGACCAGTACCACCGAAAAGTCGACTAGCCGACGGCTCGGCCTGAACGAATGGTTGAAACAACTCTCGCTGGCGTTCTAGCGAGATCCCAATGCCAGTATCCGTAACTCGGAGTACCACATCACCATTTTCGACCGTTAACACAAGCCTGATGTTTCCTCGTTCGGTGAATTTGACTGCGTTACTTAAAAGATTGAGAACTATCTGTCTGAAGCGTTTCGGGTCGCCGAGGTAATAGCGTGGCAGAAGAGGATTAATGTAGTAAAACAGTGCCAACCCCTTATTCTGAACTAGTGGAACAAATAACAAGATTGCCTGTTCAATAGTTTCTGCCAGATCAAAAGGGATAACTTCCAATGACATTTGGCCGGATTCGATCTTTGAAAAATCTAGAATATCGTTAATGATATCGAGTAGTCCACGTGAAGAGCTGACGATGATGTTCATACGGTCGTACTGTAGTTCTGTCATTGGTGTACGCGCTAATAACTCTAGATTCCCCACAATACTGTTAAGTGGCGTACGTATTTCATGGCTAACGTGGGCCAGTGCGGTGGATTTAGTTGCGTTAGCAACATCTGCAGCGATGCGTGCGTCCAACAATTGTTTTTCAATTAATTTACTTGCTGTTATCTCCAAAAAACTACACAACAACAATTGTCGTCCTGCGTAACGGGTGAGGACAAGACTTACTAGCAAGTGGCGACATTGTCCTCCACGATCAACCATCATGAGATCGTGTTCGCCAAGCGACTGAGGAAATGTCTGATTATTTTTTTCGTTCGAAACGCGGCTTAGTGCCAGAAAGCGAGATGGTAGGCACGGGGCTTCGTTATGATAAGTTTGCATTCCATGGTTTTGCAGCAGTACTTTTCCGTCGTCTATTGTCAAAAGGCACAATCCACCGGGTGCGTTCACAACCATTACGCGATGCATTTTTTCACTATCAAATACCTGCTGGGCACTCAGCAACAATGGTCTTAACATAGTGCGATCATAAAAAAAAATACAGCACCACAATAGAATGAGCAATACCAAGGTTCCAACAACGATTAATATCAAAAACCAATGCTGATATATCCAGATAGGTTCTTCTGAGTATGGAAGTTCAGCTATCCGCTTGGCATTACTAAGCAATTTCCTGATAGTGAGAGTTCTATCGCAATTAAAATAATGTGGATCCTTTAGCTCCAAAGCCGAAACCTTGGCATCTATTACACTTTGTTCAAGCGTTAGATTCGCAGTGTTAACATCCCAGCGCGTAAGTGCAAATTTTTCCAACTTATTGTTCGCCAAAAATGGCGTTAGCCAAGGATTCTGTAATGGGTCGGAAACGTGACCCATATCTGGCATTAATTCTCGAACAGAAGAAACTAGCGCAATCGGTTTAAAGCTCTGTGTCCAAATGCTGTCAGGTCGCGACATGATTTGTGGAAAGACATATACAAGGTCAAAAAAATAACCATTAGATAGCTCACCGGAATCTGCCGGCCTAATGACGGAAGTATGGGGTTGGGGGTTGCTTAATTTTTTCAGGCAAAAGAAATTTTCCGCAAATTGTTGCTGTGATATCAGGCTTCCAGCGAATTTCACGGTAGCATTAGGTTTACGCTCAAGAAATAATTTTTGGCCATCACTCAGCAATTGATCGCAATCAGAAATAGAGTTATTTCGATCGACTTTTCCTTCAACATCAACGTATCCAGTATTACGCCGAACCTCATATTTTTTTGGGGTCACATCACCGACAACAATTGCATTTTTATGAGAAAAAAAGGCACGTTTATTTACGATCGAATTATTTGTGTGAACATGGATCAGAAAGACCATGATGGTCAATAGTACCAATGACAAGATCAGCCCGCAGCCCACCAAAAAAAAGCGTTGATGATGCGCAATCGTTTTTATTTGATTGTTTTCGAGGATTATATCTTTCCGATCAATATCTATTGCTATACGCTCCACCACCACGACATTTCCCGTCTTAGCGGCAATCAACTACATCTTAAAAACCAGTAATGATATGACTTTTTTTCAGGCTTCTGTCATTGCGACAGGCATATCATATGCTTGTAAAATTGCTTAGCCGTACCAACTCCACAATTGACTCTGTAGATAAATTAGATCGTACTTATAGCACTTGAAAAATCAACGGCAGCATACACGACAGTCGGAAAAAATAAAAGTATGATCCTGGCATCTTCTTATTTTGAGCGTGAAACAACAACATTTTTTAAATATTAAACAGGCGAAGCTTAATAGCCATCAGATTTTTTAACGAGTTCAATGACAAGGTCGCAGACCCCGCCGACAAACAACATACGCGGCAGATCATCGGGTTCAATCTGGATAATAAACATTTCATTTAATGTATAAACGACCTGTAAAAGATCCAAAGAATCAGCGCCGAGATCATCAATAAGAAAAGTCTCATCTACAAGGTCTTCATCAGCCATAAAATATTCTGAGAGGTAGGACAGTACTTGTTTCCGTATTACCAACTCATCTACCGGAAATACGATATGCGCAGGTTCGGTCGAGAAAATCATGGGGAATTTCCTTTAAATTATTTGAAAGGTGTACGGAATTTTGTGATAACTACTTTATAAGTAGTCGCCAATGAAGAAGGAATCGGCTATTTCAGATAGCGATATAGATTGAAAAAATATAACTTAAGAGTCACATGCAAGTTCCGCCATCAAGTGATTTTTACTCTTCTTCCGTTCCTCACTGGCTCCATACCAGGACCGACGAGCATGGGATTTTCGGTGGAGGATATGGCTTTGCTTTCTGCTTGACGAATCTGATACTCGCCCTTTTTTTTGAACGGAGTTAATCTGATATTCCGATTTTCCTTCAATGTCTTATTTTCTTGTTTGAAACGCTCCGGGCCCGATGATGTTTGTTGTCGTAATAAATCAACATAATATTGTTCTGGATTTATTTCGGCAAGGCTAAACGGCGGATTATATATATCCAAGTTTGACAACGATGCCCTAGGTATGTTTACTAATGGCATAGGTGTACTTTTGTTATCGATCGTCACTGACAATATATCTTCTGATGCGCCAGACCTTCTTAGCTTTTCACCAATATTAATGTTGATTACTGGATTGGCATTAATCATCGTTTTTTCGGCTCCAATCGGCAAATCA
Source organism: Glaciimonas sp. GNP009 (assembly GCF_054343755.1). Classification (NCBI taxonomy): domain Bacteria; kingdom Pseudomonadati; phylum Pseudomonadota; class Betaproteobacteria; order Burkholderiales; family Oxalobacteraceae; genus Glaciimonas; species Glaciimonas sp. GNP009. Next base: position 4,719,387 of record NZ_JBTGUV010000004.1, on the reverse strand, counting down.
GCTAATGTATTTGCGACATCAGACTCTTTTAATGAATCGCCAGGAATATTTTTTGTATCCTCTACAGCCGGCGGGACAACTGATTTTTCATCGACCGGACGCATCAACTCCGCCCAGTGATAAGCAACTCTGACTTGATTCATCATACTGTGCAAATTAGCACCACCGTTTGGTGACTGAAACGTACTCAACACACGAGTGGCCGCTTTCGCCGCGGCATCAGAGATTGTTCCTTTTGCTTCTTCAACTTTTTTCCACGTTGCAAGTGATAGCGAGCCAAATTTAGCTTCTAAGTGTTGACGAATCACTGGCATCACGTCAGTATTAAAAACGGTAGTAAATAAATCTGATTTGTTATGGCGCACTACAGCATCAAGTTTGGCATGTATTTTTTCGCTAAGTTGCTGCACCTTGTCATAACAATTATTTTTTTGCCAATGCGAAAATCCAGATTCTTCGCCAAGTTTATCCCCCATTACCAACATGCATAGTTGCCGTGATAGCCTATTGCAATCGTCCGAGACTTCTGCTCCGCCGTGAATTCGCAACGTCGATAATGCCAGCGCCAGGTCAGAGACGCCAATCGTGGCCGCATGTGTTCCTTGGGCGACTATCCGTTTAAAATCTTCCGGTTTATCAGCTATTCTTGAAATCGCCTCAAAAGCGGAGGCTTCGGCCTGATCAATCGGCCGGGTGGCGTTTGGCAATAGCGCTTCCGAGGCGACAGCCCCTTCGGTGGATGCAGCTATCACATCGATAGCTGCGGTATACGCCTCATGCGCAGCTGCGGTGATTTGATGGCGCTCGTTTATTTGCGGAGTGCCGCTGAAATCGAAATCACTCGGATTGGGGGGAACGCAAACTTGATTACTTCCGCTTACGCTTTCAATACCATCCACGAACGACATTTTAGGCTTGGTGATATTGTTCGGATGTGGACAAACAGCGCCTCTTGTTGAACCGCTGATCAGTGTTGGTCCCATCGATTATTCCTATAGATAATTTTGCAAGGGTGAATGACTCACCTTGTTTTGTGCAACAGTTTTACTAGACAACACAGCAGGTTCTTATTGAATTACAAATTGACCTGCTTCAAAACTGAAGAAAAGCACGCAACATGTCGGCCATGCTTTGAATAATTGAGCTAATCGTCTTATGAGCGGTTTCGAAGCGGCCGTAAGCATTACTATACTTTTGCCCACGACTCTGCAGCGAATCTTCGATTCTGCTAACCTGCGCGTCAAAACCAGATTTCCAAACGTTATAGGTAGTGATGGATAACTTATGACCGTCTATGACAATACCGTCGTCAGATGTCGGTAAATTGGCGATTTGTTTTTTTATCTGCGATAGATCAGGAATGATACAAAATGTGCCGTCCCGGTTAGCATGGATACATTCGACTGGATCGATTCCTAACTTCGTACAGATGTCGACGGCCTCGTTCGAAAGAATGCCATTTTCAGGAGTTTTTCCGGCAATTACTCCGTTCATAGTCGGAGGCTCAAATCTATTTAGAATAGAGTTAAGCGCATTTTCTATTTGTTTAAAATTGACCTTCATATCATTGTCCCCGTCGGAACTCACATACTTTTTGAGCGATGCGACAATGTCGGTGATTTGTTGATATAAAGTTGTGTACTTGGCGAGTGCAGATGCATAATGAGATAAATCACCCTCCTCGTACTTGCCTATCAAGCCAGACAATTCTTTCCAAACCTCATTGAGATTATTGGCATCCGGCAACTTGTCTGCGACGAGGTCCCGCAACAAATCATTGCGTAAAACGGCAATTTGAGGTCCCAGTAAGTGATCCATCACAGTAGAACCATCTATTGCCGCACTTAAATTTGCTAGATTCTCAAGTTTGACAGTATCAAGTCTGACCGCCCCTACAATTTTTGTGGGGTCATTGAAATCAATTGCATCAAATGCCTGTAATACCTCTGCGTACACCATCCTTTTATTTTCGAGCAAGCTTGAAAATTGAAGAGCACGCGATATTATCCGCTCTCGCTCGCCCTCCTGAAGTTTACCGGTGATTAACGGCTCAATGTCGTTACAGAAAACCGATGCATCACTCGTCTCTCGATTGTTTATCGACATTGCCATGGCAGTCAGTGGCTGTTGTATGCTTATTTCCATGTAAAGACATCCTCTCGGCGTTGGGACTGATTCAATATACTGAAAAAGTGTAATAAAGTAGGCGGTGCTCTGGATTAAGCAGCGCCTAACGCAACTGTTTAAGCCTTAATGTTTTGTACAATTGAATCTAGCGTTGCGCGACTTTGGTCAGAAGAAGAAGCGATCATTGAAAACATTCTCGTCAGCAGCTCTGTGGCTCGCTGCGCAGCTTGCTCCTCGCTATGTTGAATGGTTGACGCAACAGCGCCATGTGCATCGCTCAATTTACTTGCTGCTTGTTGTTCAGCAGAGATCACCCCTCCTGAAGCTTGCGCGATAGCAGATAGCGGCTGGGAAAATGAAATAACGGTTTGCCCACCGAACTGTTGCTGTGAAAATTTTTGCGAATTAGATTGCGACGCGAGTTCTTTAGCGGCGATCTTCGCGTCCGTACGCAGAATGGTTTGATTGAGGACAGCCTGCTCCTCGCTACTTATTGAGGGCGCATTCGCCTTTAATTCTAATTGCTTACCTTTCGAATCTAAGGTCTGTAAACTCTTCTGCGGACTGCTTCCAGCCGACGGCGGGCTTGATCGATTTAGCGCGTTGCTAGTGGCTGCGTTTTGCGCACGTAACTGATTAACCTGGCGTCCGTTGGTTGATATATTACGAATCTGGCCGTTAGTTGCCTTAGAGAATTTTTGAAAACCGACTCCGGCGACAGCAGTGCCAACTGCCATACCGGTTACTGCGCCTCCCAAGTTTGCTATAGCTGCATTGACTCCCTTGGCACCAGCCGCAGCCGCTTGCTGCACGGATATTTCAGCAAATTTTGCTGCAGCGGCATTACGCGCGGTATTGCTTTGCCCTAGTGTCATCAATAACGAAAATAGCAATTCCAGAAGGCGGTCTATACCAGCATTCTCGATCACTTCTTTTTCGACTTCTGGTAACTTCTTCTCAAGCAGTTTTCCAACAGGGGTATCCACACTCTCGTCGACCAATTCCCTTAGATTAACAATAATCTCCTTACGCTTATCGGGCGCCATTAAACTAATCGAAGATTCTAAAGCTCGCCTGCTTTCCGTCGCATCGGCCATCTCTAAAGGCAAAAGTGTCAATAACGCTGTTATTGAAATCGCATCCTTAGCAGTTCCTTTAATCGTTTTGCTGCTTTCAGCACTATTAATGTCAGCATTAGCTGGAGTCAGTATCGTAACTTGATTGCGAATTTCCATTTATTTCTCTTTATTCTATATTTTTAATTAAGCAGAATGCGCACCGCGCATTGCTCGCGCCAATGCAACGCCGGTACTAGTGTGATGGTTGATCGCGTTACTTGCGGCAGAAAAAAATTTCTGAGAAATATCGAGTGAATCTTTAAACTGCTCCATTAATGCAGAAATCATATCGCTTAATAATGCCAATTCTTTGACGCCCAACTGAATGCTGGCATTCGCCTTAGCTGTTTTGAGGTTCGCAACCTCCACGCCAACATCCAAACCGCTAGTAATAACCGTTTTTTCAAAGTTAAGCCCGGCACCAAGTTGAGCCAACCGACCAGCGTAAATTTGCTTGCTTGCCAAATTGGTTGACATGCCCAAACGCGTAGCTGCTGCATTTAACATCCTGGAAGCTGCACCCGAAACCTGAGAGAAAACTTGTGAAATACCTTGTTTTAGCATCGTAGGAATCATTTTACCCAGCGTCTTCTCTAGCACGCGTGACAGAACAGAGGTAATTTTGCTTGTAATATTGGATACCGCGGCTCCCACAGCCCCACACACTCCGGTGACGGCAAGCCCCGCTGCACCCACAGAGATGCCTACCGATACCACAATCATGCTGGCCATCTTGGCGCTCTCAGGAGCGACGCCATGCATCTCCATTAGTTCGGATACTCGATTCATTACACGTTGTAATAGCGGTTGCAGAGCTTTCATTAGGGGCTGCATGGCCTTTTCCATAAAAGATTTTCCTGTCACCGCGGAGTAAACCTCATCAGCGAGCATCAAAGCCACACCAATACCGGCGAGCACAAGACTTGCCCCCCCGGTAAAAACTGCAGCTAACACACCAATTACGAGAATCACAGCGCCGAGAATTTTCCCGACGCAGCCCATGACTTTATTTAGCGCCTCAGCCTTAGCCCTTTCTATGTCCGCTTTTTTGGCATCTGCGGTCATTTTTGCGGTTCGGATATCCTCTTGAATTCTCAACAGACTACGTTGGGTTTCGGCACGCACCTCTCCAGTCTTCAGCATCAGTTCACCCAATTTAGTCATCAAGGTCAACATGAGTCCTATATTGCTTTGATCTTTTTTTACCAAAGATTCAGGCAGATTATTTTCTGCTATACCGGACTGTGCAAACACAGCATCAACCTGATCCTGCAAATCCACTAGAGCGACTTCTGATAAAGCCACACCCTCCTTCAGCTCAGTCAATTGCCCCTGCTTTTTGTCGACAGTTGCCTGTAGTGTATTTCGGCTCTGTAGCGCAACATCGTAATCAGGCGTACCAGGTTTAGCCGACGAAAGAACACGCTCAGCCTCAGCGAGTTGTTTCTTGATTCCTTCAACGTCGTCAATCAACTCCTCTAATTTTCCACTTACCACTTCAAGATCGGAGACAGCGCCCTCAACTGCTTTCACTGCAGCTTCGTATTTAGCCGCAATTTCCTTTCGCGTATTATTGAGCACCTCTTGTTGAAAGAAAAAGGCGTCCGCTTTGGATGCCAACTTGGTGAGATTTCCTGTCTCTAGTGCAGCCATCATCGCGGCCAACCGCATACCTATTTTTGTACTTTCATTTTGTGCGCCATTTGCCACACTTGCCTGCCATCTTTTTGGTGCTCGCAATTCTGGACGACTTACGTCAGCGTTATATTCCTGGCCACCAACGCTATCCCCATCAATTACGAGAGCCGCTAGCTCCTTTGCTGCCTGCTGCGCTCCAAGCAAAAAAGCCGGCGAAAGCTTCGTCAGTTGCTCGGCTTTTTTTGACAGCTTCTCGTTCGACAAAAAATTACCACTGCCATTTGATTCATTTCGAATCACATCAATTGCCACTCCGGCTATTCTCATGCTCATCTAGGATCTCTTTCGATTTATAATGACGCCTTACTTCCACTCTTTTGTAATGCCTTTAAATAGGCATCAGCAATTTTCTTCACTGAATCCTCATTTGCATTTTCAATAACGGTTTTAAAACACTGCTTAGCTTTGCCAGACTTCCCCATTGCCAACTGACATTGTCCGGAGTAAAGCATTGACCGGTAATCACCGTCACCCTGCGCAAACGCAACGGCATATAAATCAGCGGCCTTTTGATAGGCCCCTTTGAGTTGGTAAACTGCAGCCAATCCCATTAAAAAATCAGGACAATAAAAGTCATAAATACACAAAAAACGAAAAAATTTCTCTGCCTCATCCAACTTTCCCTGACGATAAAAATCGTAGGCTAGGCCGTACAACTCATCCATCTGCTGTTCGGAAATTCCGTGTATTTCCTTGAGCGTCGCACCCTCGCTTACGGCATCCAGAATGGTCTCAAGATAATTTTCATCAAAATCTTCGGATTGATGTTTCACTTTTTTCTCCCTAAGCATCACCAAACGATGGTGTCATTATTAAATAAAATAAATAATGGAACATTAAAAAAACGCGCATAGTAAATTTGACTTACAAATACGCCTCACAATTTATAATTAAAGTGGTGAAAAATTACCCTTACTTCCATCAACATCAATGTCATTTTTAGCGTCGTAGCTATCGGCTATAACCTCATTTTCAGATTCTTCATTTCGATCATTAATAGAATCCTCGCTTATTGCCCCCGGATGGTCGATGCCAGCCAGTTCGACCTCCTGAAGCCAGAGAAGCAGGTGAACTACCGGATAAATAACATCCATTTCAACCATTGAATAAAGCGCATGCGTGCCATAGATTCGTCGTGCCAAGCGCACATCGACGATCACGGGAACACCAACCTTCTCCGCATACATTCTGACTGCTAAGGCGCGTTGATTGCGTTGACGTACAGAGACATAAGGAATCGGTGAAATTTCAGGCTTAAAATAAATACCGATGGCTATGTGCGTTGGGTTGGCAATAATCATTTTAGAGTTTTGGATATCATCCTTCTCTTGTGACGATAGCAATTCCATATGCGCTTGCCGCCGTGAACTCTTGATCATTGGGTCGCCCTCCTGCTCCTTGTTTTCGCGCTTGACCTCCTGCTTGTCCATGCGTAAATCCTTCAGATAAAGGAAAAGTTCAGCCATCGCATCGAGAATTATAATGATCATTACAGAGCCCAAACAAATCAGAACCAGACTAATGATAAGCCTCCCCCAAATGTCCACAATTACCGGAATCGAGGCATAAATTTGCGAGAATATCAAGCCACGATGCCACCACCAGGCAAGTACCGCAGCAGCACCAAAACTAAACAGATAAAGCATTGTCTTGATGAGATCCTTGATAGTGCGCAGGCTGAATATTTTTTTAAATCCCTTCGCCGGATTAACGGCCCCGAAATTCAACTTTAATGCTTCACTCGCCAAGGAAAAGCCACTTTGAACCAGCGAAGGAATAGCGGTAGAAAGTATACTCAGCAAAATAATTGGGCCAATTACCTTTAACCCAGATAGCAATAAACTGGCGACATAACGATGGAGATCGACGTCAAATCCGCTTTGCACAACAATGATAAGAGCTGTTCCGATTTCAGCAAGTGAGCCAAGCCATACTACGAACAACACGCCACAAAAAGTTAGACAGGCGACAACCAGATCACGGGCTTTAAATGATTGACCTCGTTTAGCTGCATCTTTCTTTTTTTTTGCTGTTGGCTTTTCGGTTTTGCTGGCAGCGGACATTGGCTATTTCCCCCTGAACCAGTATGACAATTGGCTAGACTTTGCCGTTAACTGCATAATTTCATCTGGAAAGATCGGTCCAAAATAGATTAGCAATGTCAGCATTGCCATAAAACTTTTTATGGTGAGTGATACAGAGAATGCATTGAGCTGGGGCGCGAAGCGCGACAGTAGCCCCAACGTGAACTCGGATAGCAGCATGATCGTAATGACCGGGCTCGCCACAACAATTGCCTTGGTCATCAGATCGACCAAAATAGACATAATTGGTAACGATGAAAAATTACATCCTTGCAGAGGATCACATAACCGATAGCTATTGTTGATCGCTTGAGCAAACAGTAGCATCCCACCACCTTGTAAATAAATTGCAGCTGCAAAGATATTAAAAAAATTGGCTAGTTCGGAAGTATCTACGCCATTCGATGGATCGATTGTGCTGCTAAGCGTGGCGCCTCGCTGATTGTCAATAAAGTTACCGACTGCATGGAAAATCCAAAAAGGCCACGCAATAAGACACGCCATTATTAAACCAATGAAGAGTTCCCTGCCTATAGCAATGATATAAGGAAGTGTTTCGATGTTTGCCATGGCATCCATCGGTACGGGGCAAAATCCCATGGCTATAATCATAATCACCGTATGACGGGTCGGACCTGTCAATACAGTCGTATTAAAAAAAGGGAGAATAAAAAATATTGGCGCTAACCTCACATAGCCAAGCGAAGCCCCTAGCATCCAAGTGTGTAGATCAAAAAAAAGTGAAGCATTCATTAGCAATATCAGCCTATTGCCAATCGCATCATTTCCTGACTAAAGTTGAGTAGAACTTCACCATACCAGCCAGATAATAAAAATAAGCACAAACTCACCGCTAGCAACTTTATGCCAAATGGTAAAGTCTGCTCCTGTAATTGCGTGACCGTTTGGAACAATCCAACTAAAAGACCAACAACAGTCGCAACTGTCACTGGCCACAGTACCAACATCAGCACCAGATACAAACTCTTGTTACCCGCATAGGCAATATCATTCATTGTTAAGTACTCAGATCGATGTATTGCAGGATTAATCCCTGACTCAAAATGGACCAGCCATCAAGCGCGACAAAAAGGATCAATTTAATTGGGACCGAAATCACAACTGGGCTCATCATCATCATCCCCAATGCCAGCAAGATGCTTGAAATGACCAGATCAATTACTACGAAGGGCAAATATAAATAAAATGCAATTTTAAATGCGGCTTTTATCTCGCTTAGCGCGTACGCTGGTAATAGCGAGAAAATCGACGCTTTATCCTCACCAGCCATGTAGAGGTCATCTTTTTCTAACGATCGCGCAACTTGAATTTTTTCAAAAAATTGCGTCAATTCTGGGTCGCTATACTTTTCTAAATATCCGCGGTAGCTATTCAACCCATTGTCTAGGAATAGTTCTACCGATTCAAGATTCGAAAAATTAACCGGATTATCTCTCTGGTGGTCAACAATCGATTCTGCTACTGGCATCATAACGAATACTGCCATCATTAATGCGACCGCATTAAGAACAAGATTGGAAGGAACTTGCTGTAATCCCATCGAATTACGGACCATGATGAACACGATTGAAAATTTCAAATAACAAGTTCCAGCCGCAATCAAAAATGGTAGGAGCGTTGCAAAAGCCAACGTTCCAATAAGTGAAATGTCATTTGACATTTTTTGCCAAGGATGAAATTTCTGCGATCTCAACGCCGAGTTGTCCGTTTAACTCAACCAGTTCGCCTTTTGCAAGCGTGACGCCATTGGCAGTAATTTCGATTTGCTTTTCGCTTGTAGGACCAAGTAATAAAAACTGACCGCGATATAACTCGCTGAGCTGTGCGAGTGTTAAGACATTGCGTTGCAATATAAAATCAATGCGGACAGAAATGTCGTCGAGCGCTTGGGAGGGAATGAGCGTTTCTATTTTTTCTTGCTGTTTGAGTACTTCCAAAGCAATTTCTCCTAGGTCATTAATTGAAAAACCAGCAAGCGCCTGACCACCACTCAGCAAAGCAAACCGAATGTCACTCACCAATAAAAGATCACCGCGTGCCATTTGAATCAAAAGATGACGACTCACATAACTGCTTCCGAGTAGAAACTCTAGTCTTAGTGGAAGCTCTTGTATAAATGGAGACAGCGGCCCACAAATACAGGACGAATTGATCGGGAACTTATCCAACCAAACCCTGCATTGCAGGGACATTACTGAAACATAACGGCACTCGCTATCCGGCGATGGGCTGAATCTTGCATGAAGGCGAGAGTAATGGAGTTCAGGCGGCTTTAAAGAGAGCGGATGATCACTCGCATTAAAAAGACTTATCACCTGCTGGGGAGCGTTATAACTATGCCGAGCGACCATCGCTAATTGCGGTGCGGTATTACTGAGCCACTCGGCAAGATCAAGATATCCACTCCAATTGCCATGCTCCGCGTAAGCGGTAATGGAAACAAGCATGTCACTCCTGGTCAATAGCGAGAATTCCTGATCAAGACCATATTGCGACCATTGCGCCGCCGCTCTATGCGCGTCGACGTTGGCCTGAGATATCCGACGAAGCGAAGGAAGCCTCATAACTCATCCTCCTCTTCGATCCACCGATGTTTAGCACCATCTTGTAGATCATCCTGATGCGGCTCCACTATCCACTTCTCGCAACTACTAGCAACTTGGTCATTCAGGCGTTGCTCAACCAGATTACTGGATGGCCGCAACAATAATTGTGCATGGTTTTGGCTTGGGTGAAGCGCAATGCGCACCGCATGTTGATCGCCCCAAGCCTTAAAGCTATAAATAAGTTCGCCATTTTTGTATTGTTCAGCTTCCTTACCAAATATAGTCGTTGGCTCAGATTGCGACTGGACGGAGGTAAACGGCTTATGCAAAGAATTACCAAACGCTTTATCTTTAACCTGCAATTGAGGAGAAAATTGGTTTAACTTATCGCTCTCTCCCAGAAGCGGCAAAGGTTGTAATTCCTTTTCATCAATAAGGTTTGTCACGCTCTTGTCGAATTGGTGATAAATGTCGGAGAATTTTTCTTGTAAAGGTAGTGGGAGTAGCATCTTTTCGCTTTGATGCGAACTGCCCGATCGTATTTCGTGTCCATAGGAGTTTGAGTCTTTGTTTTTGGTCTTGACCATCTCCCCACTATCAACCACATTAAGCCCGTCATTAGGTGGATCCAGCCGAAGAGATGGAATCGAAACTTGCTCAGCCTTTAATCTTGCGTGGTAGCCATTTTTTGATCGTGACGATATTGCGCCATGTAAGCTATTGAAACTAGCAATTTCATCCCGCTTACTTGACTTAGGCTTATCCTTTAAATCGTCGGGGATGTAGACACCCGAACTGGTAGCGCCTTCCTTATACCGCACATCTAATGGCATTAATTGCTGCACTGCCATCGATAACTGCTGCATCTCTTCGTGCTCCTGTTGTGTTTTTTTATCGACACATTCGGACTCCGGAAATATTTTTTTTCTCCCTCTATCGAAGGAATCCAGATTCGCACCAACACATAAGTTGACGTTACTTATTTTGTCCATGAAAGTTTCGCCTCTATTTCAGATTCTTCAAAGTTGATAGATTTTATGCATTGCTTTTTTTTCTCGAACATAACTAACTCGGTATATTTTTCTTGCTTAAGGTCAAGTCGCTTACACAGCAAACGCTGTGATTCAAACTTTTCTTCACATTCTATTTTCCTCGTCTGGCACTTATGTAGTTCCAGACACAGTTCTTGGACTTTTCGCAAAACAATCGCATTTTTGCGCATCCATAAAAAAAGACGCTGTCGGTCAATTATTTCTCCCACAAGGTGCCCACTCTCTGCAAATTGGCGTTGTAGTTCAATTGCCCCGGTTAATTGTTCGCATTCAATCTGTATTTGCAAACACTGATTGTGTAGACTCGACAAATGGCGCTTACCCGACTTTTGGCGTAGTTCACTGTAACGTTTGAAAGTCACATATTTATTCAGCAAGTGCATGCATCGTCTCCAGCGTCACCACTTCATTACTGCGCTCGTCAGGCATCTGACGCAGCCAACTAAAAAGTGCATCCTTCTGCTCCATCAAACGGTCATTCTGAGTATTTTCGCCGACTCGATACTCGCCCATGTCCAGCATTAACTGTAATTCCTCGATACGACTTAGCTTTTCTCGAATAGAACTGGCGCTACGCAATTGTGTTGCGTCACATACTTGCGATGCAACACGGCTCAAACTACGCAATACATCGACTGCTGGATAATGGTTTTTAGAGGCGAGCTTTCGACTCAGATAAATATGTCCATCCAAAATGGAACGTATTTCTTCGGCAATCGGGTCCGCTTCATCCTCGCTTTCAAGCAATATTGTATAAAACGCAGTAATACTGCCATCGGTAGTGACGCCTGGCCTCTCTAGCAACCGTGGCAGAGCCTCAAATACCGACGCTGGATAACCGCGACGTGCCGGTGGCTCCCCCGCGGCTAAAGCCACGTCGCGTAATGCACGCGCATAGCGCGTCAGGGAGTCTTGCAATAAAACGACCTGCGATCCACGGTCACGATAATATTCGGCAACAGTGGTCGCTAATAGAGCCGCGTTTCGACGATCAACTGATGATGCGTCCGATGTCGCGTACACCACCACACATCTGCTACGCCGCGGAGAGTGTTTTAAGGCATCGACAAATTCTGTTACTTCACGTCCGCGCTCCCCAATAAGTCCGATGACGAATATTTCAGCCGTCGCATGCTCAATAAGCATATTTACAAAGCTAGTCTTTCCAGCACCTGCCGATGCAAAAATTCCTAATCGCTGACCGACTCCGCATGTCATAAGCGCATCTACAACACGAATACCGCTATGAAATTTTTGCCGAATCGAGACGCGCTTCTCAAACGTAGGAGGCGCCGCATCTAAGGCACACCACCGATCAGCTTGTATCGATGCTTTTTGTTCTGACAAGCGTGCTATACATATTCCATTTGAATCAAGTACCGAACCCAATACACCATCGTGTAATCGAACGGTCAATGCACCTCCAGTCGGTATCAATACAGATTCTCGGGATAGGCCTTTCGCATTACCCATTAAACTAAGAATTGCCATGTCCCCACGAAAACCTACAACCAGTGCGCGGGCCAGCACTTCATTTTCTCGCCAATGTCGGCGCACGTCGCAAACCTCTCCGACAGAGACGCCATTTAACCGTGCTTCGATAATGGTTCCGGATAGATAATGAGGATGAATGTAGTGATTCAGGAGGCGTGGTTGCGTCATTGTCTGACGATTTCTATCACGCGCGATTGACTTTCAAAAAAAGCGTTGATTGCCTCGGCCATTGCACCAGGACTATGTAGATATGCATCTGCCATGTACGCGCAGAGTTGCAACTGACCATTACTTTCACGAATCCCAAGTTGCCCGTTCTCGCTATAGATAAAACCACCCATAATTTCACGCAATAAATTATCCGAATGGTAAGTGATGATACTTTCATGAAAGTCGCATAAGTCGCTCCAGATCACCGTCCTCTCGTCGATGGTCCCAACGAACATTGAGGGCATATTTTCCAACTGGATCTGTACTGTCGTATGATTATCAAGATCTTTGATGAGGCCTGCTTCGCAACCGCTATGCAATAGGGCATTTCTTACCAATTCGCCAAGATTTTTTTTAATCATTTTCTCTCTTTATAAAGACTTCGAACTCCAACCTTGGATTGCGCAATTAAAGTTAATTTTTCAGACTATTTCTGCCAGACACTACAAACAAAATCTAGATAACTTTGACTACGTTGACATCCACATTACTACTGACTTCCCCAAACGAAATCACATCCAGGTCACGAAAGCGCGCCTCTAATAGCTTCTTAACGAAACGTCTGATATCGACACTTGTAAGGACCACCAAATCTTTTTGTGCAATTGGAAACGCCTGGAATAGCAACGTAAATTTATCTATAATTTCCTCCGTAACAGATGGTTCGACGTTGAGAAATGCGCCGTTAGCATTTTGTCGGATTCCTTTGCGGACCTGCTCTTCAATTTCGGGCGATAGCATGACCACGCGTAACTGATTGGCGACGGAAAATTTGTGTGAAATATAGCGCGCCATTGCGCCACGTACATGTTCAACCAAGGCGATCACATCTTTTTCACGCCCACCCCATTGCGCCAAAGTCTCCAAAATAAGCTTAAAATTGCGTATCGAAATTCTTTCTGAAAGAAGTCGTTGCAACACCTCCGCAATTTTTTGAACAGTGACGTTGCGCAATACCTCCTTAAGAAGATCTGGAGTATTTTTTTCCATCTGGTCCAACATTTTCTTTGTTTCCTGAATCCCAAAAAATTCAGAAACATGCTTGACCAATACTGTCACCAGACATTGATATAACTCATCTTGTGCACTACGGATCTGAAATCCGAGTCCGAGAAGTTCTGATTTCCAGCTTGGATCAATCCAATGACAGTCCTGATGAGCTGTATCTTGATCAATTTGAACATCAATTCCCAGGCGTGTAATCTCCTCAGACATGTGTACCAGACGTATTTTTCCGAAGCGAATACATAACTGCTCAGTACGAATTTCATTAATTAGTAATACCAGATGATCAACCTTCATTTGCTCTGAGCCGCGGATTAAAAAATCAGGCAGACGTACGCCATAATCAATAAAGAATTGGCTGCGCAACCGCTGGCCGAGTTGATTGTCAACAAATTCTTTCTTTTGCGACTCAGGTACTAGCAGAATGAAAGTAACCGTTTCGGTAATGACCTTATCGAGGTCGGCGATTAAACCCGATTGCTCGCTATCTCCAGTCTCAGTATCCTGTGTTGGCTTGGTGACATTATCGATCTCCTGCGCGCTACGTTTTCGGCTAAATCCAAGATAAAGATATCCTCCCAGCGTCAACGCAAGTCCAAGGAACACAAAAACAGGGAAGCCAGGTAGGAAAGCGACCCCCACTGCCAAAACAGCGGTAATACCAACCGCGAACGGCTTGTTCAAAAGCTGCCCCATGATATTATGTCCCAGATTGGAGTCGTCGCCATTGATGCGCGTAACAATTAGCCCGGCGCTGATGGAAATTAACAGGGCAGGAATCTGAGCAACGAGTCCGTCACCGATAGTCAACATGGTGTAAGTCTGCAGCGCAGTTGACATGTCCATGTTGTACTGCGTTACGCCGACCCCAATGCCACCGATAAAATTAACGAAGACAATGATAATCCCGGCAATGGCATCGCCTTTAATGAACTTCATCGCCCCATCAAAAGAGCCATATAGCTGACTTTCCCGCTCTAATACGCTACGGCGTTCTTTGGCTGCATCACCATCAATCACGCCAGCTTTTAAATCTCCATCGATGCTCATCTGCTTTCCGGGCATTCCATCCAACGAAAAACGTGCAGCTACTTCAGCAACCCTTTCTGAACCCTTTGTAATAACGATAAACTGAACAATGGTGATAATTGAAAAGATAACAAATCCAACAATCAAACTATCGCCGATTACATACTGTCCAAAAGTACTGATAATGTCGCCAGCATCGGCCTCTGTGAGGATTAGCCGACTAGTGCTGATCGACAAAGACAATCTAAAAAGTGTAGTGATGAGTAGGATCGTTGGAAAAGTCGAGAAATTTAAAATTCTGTCGACGTAAAACGACCCCATAAATAGCAGGATTGCAATGACAATATTTAGAGCGATTAGAAAATCAACCAAGAACATTGGCAACGGCACTATCAACATCGCAATGATCATCACCATTAGCATGACAATGATCAACTCTGGATGCGCTTTTGTATTGGCGAGTAATGTAGAGATCATCACCCCGCCTCTACAGTTGCGGTCGCACTTGCCGCTGCTCCAGCAATTCTGCTGTGTACGTCAAATCAATCGTATGATCGAACGCGGCAACGGCGTCAGAAAGTCCGCGGTCATTTTCGAATAACGCGTCTGGTAGTTGCTTGTACGCACTGCGCACAGCGTTGAGTAAAATAGAGCGTTCACGACTACTTTGCAGGATACATAACGGACC
The DNA here is from genome assembly GCF_054343755.1 of Glaciimonas sp. GNP009. Taxonomy (NCBI): domain Bacteria; kingdom Pseudomonadati; phylum Pseudomonadota; class Betaproteobacteria; order Burkholderiales; family Oxalobacteraceae; genus Glaciimonas; species Glaciimonas sp. GNP009. Next base: position 4,704,315 of record NZ_JBTGUV010000004.1, on the reverse strand, counting down.
AAACGTTTGAGTTAGCAGTTCAGACATTGGCGATTGGTTCCTCACAATGCGGCATAACAATAACAACCAATCCGCCTCCTCCTCTTCATGTGGCATTACCAATTTTTTGACCAATAGGGAGATCACAAACTCTTGATCCGCAGTTCGCAGCAATCGGAGCTTTGTCATATGCGCACCTAAATTACTGAACTCAAGAAGATCACAGCTTGGATTTTCAGATTGGATATCAATACGCAAGGATTCCTCCATAAAATTGAGTACCGCGTGTCGCTCTTTGTAGCCATAACTGGCAATCCATTCCTCGTAATCGCCCACTGGACGATTATTTCCTTCTAGAAATCGACGATATGTTTGTCTTAAAAAGGACGCTTTTAGCGCTAACTTTGCGCCGAACAAACGCGCCTTTAACGCACAGTTAATACCAGCCTTTAGCATCTTTAAATCTGCTTTTTCTTCCATTTTCGCAAGCAACGCTTCCAGCCGCGTGCGCTGAACCTGTGATAATTCTTTTCTTTTTAACAGCTCCTTCAGAACTAGGTAAAGATCGCTATCATCTAAAAAAAGAGCCCGTGCTCGCTCCATCAGAATATCGATATCACTATTCTTTACCGATAGAACTTCGATGAGTTTTTTCGCTTTTGGTACTACATCGTCATCCAGAACACGTTCGAAACTTTCACTCAACAAATTTCCTTTCTGCTCCAATTCACGGCGATTACGAAACTGCGCTGCGACGCTAGCCATGTCATCTGCCATGTCCGTCAGCTTTTGCTGAAGAGCTGCAGGTGTTTGTTCATCCACGTTCTCAAACTCTGGCTGTTGTGGTATTCCTTCACTGGCAGATTTTATCGATTCTTTCTGTCGGGTCTGCGCCTGAAATAGCGTGGAGATAGCTGTACCTGAAGTTGGATTAATCGCCATCGTGAATATTCATTCGCTCTACACGACCAACTTCTGGCGTCCTGTCGAATCTTTTAATGAGGGTATCCAATACGATTTCTTGTTCTATATTTTTTGTGCCTAAATTAATGCCACTATCAATCTCACGAGGCGTGATAAGAAATACCCGCACTGTATTCTTGTTATGCGACTGTCTGTACCGAAAGGCACCACCAATGAAAGGCAAATCACCTAATATTGGAATCTTCTCAATTTGATTTCCGCTTTCACCGCGAGTGTAGCCACCAATAAGCAAACTCTTCCCTTTTGGGACTCTTGCTACGGTACTAATTTTGGTTCGTCCGACAGTAGGCAATGCTCCGTTTAGCGCTACCTCACTAGGTGGAATTTCGTTTCCATCTTCAATATTAAGCGAAAGCTCGACATCGTCTACGGCTGTAAATCGTGGCAATACGTGTATCAACGTGCCGTAAGTGACGTGCTGTAATTCGACTGCTCGTTCGGAAATTAGTGGCGTATAAAATGTACGATTATTGTCGAACATCGCTGGTGTATTCTCTTGCGTCAACAATACTGGTCGAGAAACGATTTGAGCTTTATTGTCACGAGCCAGTGCCATGATTGATGCAATAAATTGCAATCCCTCTAAACTGGCTACCGAGGTTCTGGACGTTCCCTTGTTAAAACCAGCACCGAATTGACCTCCAAGCGAAAAGGATCCTTGCCAGTTCACCCCAAGCTGATCCAGATCGTCTTTCTGCAAGTCGATAATCCAAAGTGAGAGTTCAACTTGTCTTTTTTTTTCGTCTAAAGCTTCAACTAAATGACGAACGAGCTGAATCTGATCGCGAGTCCCCTTGACCAAGAGGCTGTTCGTTTCAGGATAAGCAATAATACGCGTCGCTGTTGAGGATCGACTCACTCCAGCATTAGTCTGAGCATTGGTATCAAGAGGCGGAGGTAGGTCTACGACTCTTGCATCCTTCAACGGAGTGCCGCTAATGGATTTCGGCACTTCCGTTGTCAGTTCTTTTTGCACTCCTTCCAGTAAATTATTTACCACTGTAGCGATTCCTGGAATAATAATGTTGTCATCCCGTCGCGTATATGAGCGGTCGGTGACAAAAGTGTTATTTAACTTAATAACTTCAATGTGTTGCCGCTCCCGATTAACGATCCGGCCATCCATAAATTCGGCACTTTGCGTCACCAAATCAATATAAATAGGTGGGCCCGAGATGTAAAAAATGTTATCCCCATCGCTACGCAATGGATAACGCGAATCTGCCAATCCAGATTTTTTAAGAAAATTCGCGAGTTCGTTTAAACTAATATTGTGTAATGTGATTATTCTGTTCTTGATCTCCGAAACATCGTAAATATAAATAACATTTCCGTCGTCATATGTGACTAAACCCAACTGCTTACTGACGGCACCGACGACATCTTCTTGAGCAAGATTGAATTCTCCGGACACTTGTTTATTAGCCGCCAGTTTACTTACAATGATTGACTTACCCATGTAGGATGAAACTACGCCGAAAAAAGATCGTAGGTTATCCTGGCGTGCGAGATACTTTTCTCCATCACTTAAACCCCTGGTATCCACTCCGAACGCGGGCTGACTAAACGCAATATTTGCAGCTATCACCAGCCATTTCATGCCGACACTCAGTTCCCACACTTTCACATCATTCCTTTGTTTTCGTTGTAACACCAAAAAGATGTGTCAGGCTAAGACCTACCGACTTCCTTACTTCATTCGAAAAATGTGAAGAGGAAGCATATCCGTGGGCTATAGCTGCCTCTGTTATCGATTGACGATCCGCAATCACTGCCAAAACAGCCTTTGCGAGCTGCCACTCTTTAAGTTCCGACTTCGGGCTACTACCAGTTCCTGAACGAAATAGTCGACGAAAATGACATGCCGAAACGCCATACCGAGCACTCAGTGTTTTTAATTTTTCACCTTCCCCTCCCTCCCGTAGCAAAAAGGACACTATTGAATAAGTCTCCGTACGGCGTAACGCTGCAGAAATACGTATATATTCCGGGGTTTTGTCAATTGCCATTCGCAAGAACAAAGACTTTATACAACCACCGGTTACATGCAATTTTGGGAGCAATTCCACGTTATTTTCGGTAGGCCGAATTTCTAATTGCGTGCGCTCATCAAGTCCACTATCAATAAATACTTGAAGTTTAATTAGCACTTTTAAAGACTCTAGATTCACGGCATGCACCAACGTATTCCTCCTCAGCAGTTTCTACAAAAGGCACCAAAAGGCCACTATGCGACACGAATCGTTTTTTAACTTTGAAAGCTATGTGATCTCTTTTGTTTATTGCTACGTCGCTTTTACTCTTTATAAAAACGGCTTCTCCACAAGCTGAAGTCTATTTGCATCCGCTAAAAGAACAAATGGGACAGGGATTAAACATTGCGTATTTCTATAGGACAAAAACAAAAAAATAGGCGGGGCTTAACAAAAAATGGACGCTATATACGGACGTAAGTATCTATTTAGGTGAGAGGCAGCAAACCTTGGCTAGGGAAAATTAATTTCTATGAGGACGTGACATTGCTCTGAATTTAGTGACTCAGGTAGCGCCACATTCGGCGTATTATTTTTTCACTGAGAGTGAAAAAAGCATTAGCGACTTATCAGATGCATCGATGTGCGATAGGAGTATTTTTAATACGAAGAATGGTATTTGAGACAGGATTTCGTGTTGTGCACGCTATTTCTTAAATACGATATCGGGATGCGATATTGAAATTACACTAGCCCGCCGAACAATACTGGAGAGCCTACATTGCATCGGAGAATTGGGTGGATGGCGTCAAGCAGTGCCATTGCAAACGAACTAACTGAAGTAAGGCTTGGCAATATAAATCGCCATACTGAAAAACTTCATTTGACCTGATAATCACCGACATTAAGTTGGATAACTGGCAGGCCAAGTAAGAACCGCCGCGAATAATTATTGCTATTCGCTGCTATTTTTATAAAATAACTCACGTGCCAAAAGTCTTTGAATCTGGGTATTCATGTCGTTGGGCGACGTCTCACGCTTATGTCTGAATTCTCCGTGCTCAACAATATTCATGGGTAATACTTTAGACATGTACTGACACCATGCAATAAATATATCAGGCATCATAAATGCACGTACTTTTTCATCAGCAGGCCCTTCGAATACTTTTTTTACAAAGTCCTTAAAACGCGCTGAACTGATTTCACCGCCTTCAATTCCTTCGGGTAGATGCTGCTTTAAGCTGTTCGGCAACACAGTCCTGAAGTGCTGTAGAAAACTAGGCTTCACTTCTGAGATATCCTTCGCATATTGTATGAATGCGGCCTGCGAACTGAGTATCGCGTCGGCATTACGCCGCATTCCATCTTCCGAGTAGTAACCATATTTTGATCTGTCAGCATTAAGGTAAATTTCCTCGACGCTATTCGGAATGGCTAAATGTGATAACTCATGTTGCAAGGTCTCCTGCAGCTGACCGGCTCTATTGATTGGCGATAAAAATGCTGATGTGGTCAGGTGAAGCTTACCTCGCTTCGGGCCATCTTCATATGTGTATGCCGTGATCACGCTAGCAAATAACGAAGCTTCCTGGGGAACGCCATCCGCATGTTCTTGCGGATTATATCGGTACTGTATGCCCTCCGGACTGACCGAAGCCGATATAACACAAATTTTATCGGTCCTGATGGGGTTAGTCACTTTCTTAAATCTCACCAGTATTCGTTCTACTTTCTGTTTATAAGCATCTGTTAGCCCTTCAGGTTTTACGTGAAAAAATGCAGAGGCGTGCATCCAGAATTCCAGAGGAGAGTCTTTCGACCAGTTAGCCAACTGTTCCGCAAGACGATGACTATTGACGTAGGCGGTATTAATGTCGTCTGCAAAGTATGGCCCATACATACTACTTATTTCAGATATACCTCTTGCATGTGTCTTGAATGTCCAGCCGCCAACCTTGGCAAAACTCGACGTTAAAGCAGGACCAAATACTGTTCTCCATAGGCGGGTTGTGACGCTTTGCTGTGGCATGACGTAATCGGTTTGATAGTTATTATCCAAGTGGTCTAATATTATTTTTTTTCGCCATAAACTTTTAGGAGTTGACGATAAGTGTGCTGATTTTCGCAGAGTTGCAGACTCGTATCACAGACCTCGTTAAGCGCCTCGGTCTCTCCTCCAAAATCGTCAAAGGATTCTGCAGCTAACTGCGACTTCATTTTGTCCCAAAAAATCTTAACGCTGTCCAACTGATACTCAGTTAAAGTATTACCTCCCCAATCTAAAGACTTCATTTTATTTATTGTCTCGGACAAATCTAAATCCGGGTTATCGGTCATACGGGTGATTAAGGCGTTGAAATGTCGTGCCAGTTGGGGATTCGCAGGGAATGCACTTTGAATTTTTTCAGCATCGCGAACAATTTCTAGCCGCAATAGCGAACGCTCATAATAAGGACGTGTTTCAACATCCAATGCAACCAGTCGCCTTATTACAGTTGTGCGCTCGGACTCCGACGGTAATGCTACAATGTTTAGGCCCTCCGTGCTACAACTTGCTTGGAGACTATCGGGCAGTGCACGCCGCAACCGGCATCGCTTTTCGTCAAATTCGTCGTTGGAGAGCACTTCAAATGCATTTTTTCGGTCTGGGCCGTGGCGATCTCTGGTGCGCCCACTTTTATCTTGAAAACTAAAAATAAATTGCTCGCTATTAGTATTATCAGCGTACATGATTGGCTCTGACCATCCTTCAGGCAAATTGAAGCCTCGTTGTAACGCCTCCTGATAAGAAGTTACACCGCTCGGAAGCGTGGGCTTAGGCGTAATCAAATGATTATTCGATATCTGCCAAGTGGCGCCGTCATATTGCATATCAAGGCGCAGGTCTTCCGGCATCGACTCGCCAATAATACAGCGCTCATTAGTTGGTAGTAATTGCCTCTCAACCAAATAAAATTCATCTTCAATTTTGATGTATTCACGATCTCCAACGCTGTGCACACCCAGATCCAACTGCTCCGGCAAATGATCAAAGAAACTTTGGTATTTAATCTGCCTGACTTCTTTGATGAGCTTGTTGTTGTACAACATATCCGAGACGCGCGCTGAGGATGAGTGCAGAGGAAAATTCTGCGTAAAGGAATTCAGTATTTGCGGATCGTCGTCAATCAGATGTCTATATCCCCGAAGCCATTGATCGGTTTGCTTTTCCAATTGTCTTTCCGCTTCGTTCCATAGGTAACCCACTTTTTTGCCAGAATGGCTAACGTCCATGACCAAATATATCGGCCCACCGTCGAATTTTTGTATAAGTCCACTAGGAGATAAATTGTGTGGAAAGGTTAGCGTATCTCCGAGCAGTGAAATGAGATTGGGGGGTACGGTCAACTCTACAGGAGCGGGATCAAAAAATTCGGACATGTCTGACATAAAATGTAAATCTTCATGCCTGGTTGAGAGAGGGTTACTTAATACTGATTCCGCACCCTTTTTTGTAATACCTCTTGCCTGTTCAATTTTAGGAGACTGTTCCGATATATGCTGTGCTGTCTTATGTGTAGCAAATTCTTCTGAGGACCGATAATTAAAAGGAGTGCGAACATAACGCATCAGGTACTGCGCTTGATTTTTTTTAATTAATCCGGTAAAGCAAAATAGCGCATCTGTTGCCACTGCTAGTCCTTGTGTGGCGATACCTGCATCGGTTTTTGCGGGAGCTACGATCATTTCAGCCATATCCAGGACCGCAATCACGCAATTACCATCGGGAACTAGCCCAACAATAAATTTTCCAATTGCATAAATATCAGAATGAAATATTTTTTCGGTCCACGTTGAAGATATTGGTTGCGAAGGCGACGCATCGGTAAAGCGCTTATGTATTGCTGAAGGAAAACTCTGCAAGTCACTCACGACGGTGGCAATCTCAACTATATTTGTTGAAAAAATATAGACGGAGGGAGCCTCGAATGTGATTTGGTTCGATGGCTGGAATTGAATACCATTAGTAAAGCTGGCATGATTTTGCTTCACGAACTGCGCGACCCCGCCCGCGCGATTTATTTGTTCCGTCACTTTAGAAACAACCGGAGAACCCCAGCAGCGCCCTTCAGAAAATAAATAATATTCACTTTCCGTATGGCCAGTTCGTGCGATTAGACCAGAAGTGGCTTTAAGTGCAGCCTTATAAGTGATATCAGCATGTTGCGTATCGTATAAAACTACTTTCGGCATAAATACTTCTAGTTGCCCAATCCTACTTGCGCTAACCAAATTATCTTGATCGATTTGCGGCAATTGCTTAAGACCGAAACTATATAACTTAAATTTACTAAATATTAGTAAATCTAATGCAGCTTCGGATTGTCGCTTGTGAACCCCATCTTCATTGAACTGATCATTAATATTGCGTAAGAACCTTTCCTCGCTTATGTTGACTTCCTGCAAGAGACGAATCCGGGGTATTTCAGGTGCAATTAACGCGGCAAGTCCCGACTTCATACGATCAGTCGCAGTACCTGAAGGCTCACCATAAATCCTTTTCTCTATTGACTGACCGAAACGTGTCAAGGTAGAACCAGTAGAGGGTAGCCACGCAGAAGGAGCAATATCAATCAAACTATGCAACCCTGCCTCACGCAAAATAGAGGGCGTAAGAAGCGTACCTGCTTTGACTGAAAATTGATTAATGAAGCTTGCTCCAATACTCATTAACGCGCCATCACGGCCCTGATAGTGCGCATCACGAAAATCACGTTGTCTCATGTTAAATTGTGCGTTGAACAAAGGATCAATGGCATGTAAAGACGCCTCAACAAACCATTTTGCTAGCGTATTTAATCTAGCACGATCAGCGGCCTTCAATGAAGGAAGGTGCAAATCTAGCCGGTTAATAACACTCGCTTTGATGCGATCAGAAAATCCTGCTAATGTATCGAGCGTTGGGTCGAGGCTTAACGCAGCGCTTGTATTTTTTCGTACGAAGACCTCAAGGACTTCCGCACCAGATGGCTCTGATATTTGGCCTAAAGCATTGAAAAATAGTTGCGCAACGTCGTTTTTCAGTACCGATTGTGGCGTCGTTGGCTGTGGATGTGCTGGTGGGCTATCATAAGCAACGCCTTTGTCAACTGGCGGCAACTTGGAATGCACTGCGTATTTCAACATCGCATACTCGTACTGATCAACCGATGGCTGACCTCCAATCATCCGGGAAACCACAGGCGTGAACGCACTCAGTAATTGATCCACACGAAATATAGGATCGTTTGAACGCTCAAGTGCAATGCCCTTTAAACGGTCGTCCTGGGCAACATTTGTTGGCCAACGCTGGTATGCGTTGATGCCATTTAGGATTACTCCTTTGTCTATGGAAGACCAAGTGTGAATCCCGTTAAGAGAAGTATCAAACGAGTCGATGCTGAGGTAGTTGGAGGAAGCGGCAACGTCTAACTTAGGTGCTACACTTGGTACACTTGTTGTCGTGGGAACAGGCTCTATTTTTTTCTTTTCTTCTCCCTGATTCCAATAGGGATTATTAAGATCGTCATAAATACTACCTTCGACCCCCTGGAAAAGCATCGGGTCTTTCGGCCAAGCCGGTAGGTTGTTATAGACGGACTGCCCAAATGATAAAATGCTGTTGCCGATGTCGCTTAATGTGGGAATGTTTGATGGCGTTGCCTGAGTCGTACTATTGCTCGGACATGTTTCAGGGCCAGGTAGAGGCATGCCCTCCTTGGTATCTGGCAACGCCGTAAAACGTGTTCCTGTCTCATGACAATACGCTGAAAATAATTGTTCTGGCTTACAGGCATTAGTTATTAGCATAGCTGCTAGCGCTAATCCCGTTTTTATGGGCGCTCCTTCAGAGCCTGAATCACAACAGGAAACTGCGCTAGGGTTCGTGCCAAATTGCACGTACTCGAAGCCCTCTCGAAGTTTCTTCATGTCTGTCTGTTCTTTTTTGTCGTTTATTATTTTATTCTCTAGCTCCCTGTGAACCCGTTGTCGGCGCGTTGCCCGCGGGAACTTGGCGTTAAGAGATGACTTCCCGTTGCGAAGTGGCACTTCAATGCCGCTACAGTTTGTGACGGCGTTGATAAATGTCGATTGGGATTTTGAAGATGGCTCCGATCCGCGGACCGCGAAACTCGCAGAGGTGGCGGAGGTTGATGGGGTAAAGCTGGTATGCACCATGAGCATCCTTAATGAATTTAATAAAAAAATGAATAACTTCGATGCTGCCGATGACAAATGGCATACTTGTTCGCTCAGGCACAAGAAGAATTAATCACCGATTCAAAGAATAAACGTCACTTACAACCACCCGGTATTATTGGTCTCGTCTTGCGCGAGCCAACAAAGCATATTAACGTTCCTCCGAACCCAGACGACAGCACTATATGCGCAGGATTACTTCATTGCTGATTCAAGCTAGACTCTCAAAAATATCATTACCACTTTGATCCGTCGCTAGGACAAGAACTAAAGTCTCATTTGTAGAGAAATAGGAAAATAGCGCAAGACGCACCTATTATTTGTCGTGGATTTCGAGCGCCAGCCCTCGAATTGGCGTTGTAGCCATTGAAAATTTCAGATCAGCGCAACATTTTATTTCTTGTAAATGTGGTTTTTGTGCGCCCATTTAGAACGTGCAATTTGCCAACACCCCGAATACTATTAAAGCGTTAAATTGTGATTTGGCACGCCATCATAAAGCGGCGGTACTCTCTACTGATGAAACGGTGAGTGGGTTATTTATTTAGCGATCAACGCAATAGAGAAAAAAATAGACTGCGCCAATCAGCGACTGGCTATTAGAAGTCTTATTATTCGGCTTGGGAATACCCGAAGCTTTATTTGAAGCCATGCAGTTACACAGAATTATTCGGACCTTTTTTGTCTTCTTCGAAAAAAGGTACGGAATCAATATTATGCTTTTTTTGATTGCCACTATCAAACAATTCACGTACTAAAAGTCTGTGCACTTGTGTATCCATATCGTTAGGGGCCACATGGCGCCGATTTTTCATTTTTGCTTGTTCGGCACCTGCCTCTGGTATTGCACTCAACATATGTTGACACCATGCTACAAATATATCGGGCAGCATGAAGGCTTTTACTTTGTCATCAGCAGGCCCCTGAAAAAGTTTTTTTATGAATTTTTCAAAGCGTTTATCACTAACGTCAGCAAGCCCTTCGGGCAGATACTTTTCCAGACTATCGGGCGACACCAGCTTAAAATGCTCTAGGAAGCTTTGTTTTACCGAAGTAATCAACTCAGCGTACTTTAGAAAAGCTGCGGGCGAACTAAGTATCGCATCAGCGTTACGACGCATTCCATTTATTGGGTAGTGTCCGTATTTTGTACTGCCAGCATCAAGGTAAATCTCCATATGGCTATCGGGTATTGCCAGGTGCGATAATTCATGTTGCAAGGACTCCCCCAATTGATGACGACCGCTGACTGGGGACAAAAATGCTGAGGTCGTTAAATATAGCTGGCCGCGGCGTGGCCCCCCCGTATAAGTGTAAGCTGTAACAACGTTGCCAAAAAGTGTTGCCTCCTGCGGAACACCCCTCACGTGTTCCTGTACGTTATATTTGTACTGCACCCCTTCTGGACTGACGGACGGAGAGATGACGCGTAATTTATCGACTCTGTCTGGAGCAGAATATCCCTGAAATTCTGTTAGTGTTTGTAGAATTCTTTGCTTGTAATCTGATGTCAGGCTCTCTTCCTCAACATGAAAAAAGGTAGAAGTCTGGCTCCAAAATTGTTGAGGAGCATTTTGCGACCAATCTACTAACTGCCCAGCGAGATCATGAGTGTAGGCGTAGGCATGACGAATTTCACTAGCAAATTCTGCGCCATATTTTTCTCTTATTTGAGAGAATCCTTTTGCGCGTACCTCAAACGTCCAGCCGCCAGACTTGGTGAAACCTGATGTTAAAGCGGGTCCAAATATTGTTTTCCATAACCGAGATGTCACACTTTGCTGCGCCTCAACGAAGTCGCTTTCGTACTCTCGATTCAATTTATTCAACCATCTTACTTTGTTGATGTAAACATTCCCTAATTCATCATATTGTCGTTGGCTTTCGACGAGTCGCAAATTTAACTCGCAGGTCTCACCCAAAGCCTCACGCTGCCTTCCAAAATCGTTAGAAGATTCGCTCGCTAATTGCGATTTTATTTCTTCCCAAAAGTCCGTCAAGTCCATCAACCTATCTGCGGGCAACTCTCGATCCGCCCACTTTAATTGACCAACCTCTTCCATTGCAGCAGCTAAAGTCAATTTTGGCTTGTTGACAATATTATCGGTTAAAAGCAAGAAATGCTGTGAAAGTTCGGGATTATTTTGGAATGCATTTTGAATTTTTTCGACGTCTCGAACTATTTCAAGTTGAAGCAACGGACGTTCGTAATAGGGACGCGTTTCAACATCCAGCTCAACGAGCTGATTTATTGCCTCTTTACGCGCGGCTTCCGCTGGAAGTGAGGCAAAGTAAGCCCCCTGAGAACCACAAGCTGCTTGAGAACCAAACGGTGGCGCTCGTTTAATCCTGCATCTATTTTTTTCAAACGCTGTAATTTCTAGTTCATCCAAAGCACCTTTTCGATTCGGGCCGAGACGATATTTGGTGTTGCCTTCGCTGTCCCTGAGGCTTAAAACAAATTGATCGGGGTTGGAGTTGTCAAAGAACATCGCAGACGTCGACCAACCTTCTGGCAAATTAAATCCATGTTTTATCGCCTCCTCAAACGTTGCGACAGTGTTAGTCAGTTTGGTCGCAGGAGTAATCAAATAATTTTTTATTACCCTCCATTTTTTTCCGTCATACTGGACGTCAAGACTTAAATCTTCCGGCATTTGCTCGCCAATAATACGACGCTCCAAACTAGGCTTAGATTGCTCCTCCAGTAAATAAAATTCTTCATCAAGCTTAAGGTACTGTCGATCTCCAACGGTATAGACACCGTGATTGATATTTTCCGGCGGATGTGCGAAATAACTCTGATAGTAAAATTTACGCACTGCATTGAGACATTTATTGTTGTACAACATATCCGATATTCGGGTTGAAGTTATGTGAGTCAGAGCATTTTTCGTGAATAGGTCTACGATTTGAATATCTTCATCGGTCAATTCACTATATGCATCGAACCATTGATCGGTCTGCAATTCCAATTGTTTTTCCGATTCATTCCAGAGATAACCGACTCTTTTTTCAGTATTATCTAAGGCCAACACCAAACATATCGGTCCTCCCTCAGACTTTTGGAAAAGTCCTTTAGGAACTAAATTGTTCGGTACGTTTAGGTTGTCTTTCTTAAACGATATTTTGTTTGGGGTGGGGCTGATCGCGCTTGGTGCGAATTCGATAAAGTGGGAGATACCAGTTCTAAAGTGTAAATCTGCCGGGTTATTGGCAAGATGTTTCACAGTGTCAAATCTAAGGCCGCCATTCGTCAATCCCACCTTCTCATCCTTGTTGAGCGATGGCCCTGCCAAATGCTCTTTAATCTTCGTTTCAGCAAATTCATTGGGAGATCTGGAACGAAAAACAGCTCGAGCAGAGTTCATCACGACTTTTGCTTCCTTTACTTCGTTGACCAATCCAGTGAAACAAAATAGGGCATCTGTTGCTATCACCGTAGCTTGCTCAACTTTACCTTTATCGGTTTCGGCTGGCAACGCAACCATTTCTGCAGTATCAAGGACGGCGATCACGCAATTACCATACGGAACCATACCTATAATAAATTTTCCAAGTGTATAAATACTGGAGCTGAATATTTTTTGGGCCAACGTTATATGCATTCGTTGCGTCGACGACGCATCGGTAAATCGTTGATGTATAGCTGAGGGAAAACTCTGTACCTGACTTACGACAAGGGCAATTTCTTTTAGATTTGTTGCATAGGTAGAAAAGGATGCTGTTTCGAAAGAGGTTTGATTGGATGGCTTAAATCGAACGCCGCTAGTGAAGCTCGCATGATGTTTGTTGACATACGCCGCAACCCCGCCCGACTCCTTTACGTAGGAAGTGATGACAGAAACAACGGGTGAACCCCAGTAGCCCTCCTCAGAAAACAAATAGTACTCGGGAGGCGCACCGCTGCCCGAATTTCCCACACTTGCAATGAGCCCCGACGTCGCTTTGAACGTAGCTTTATGGGCAATATCGCCATGTTTTCCCTCGTATAAAATCACTCTTGGCACAAATATTTCTAATGCACCAAAATGGGCCGCCCTGATTAAATTTTTCTGATGGCTTAGTGGCAAATGCTCAAGGCCGTAATTGTATAAATCAAATTTACTTTGCTCTAGTCGACCTAACGCATCCTTGGATTGCTGATTGTGAACCGCGTCATCGTTAAACCGATCATTGACACAGATCAAAAACTCCTCCTCGCTAAGCTTAACTTTTTGCATCAACCTGATCTTTGGAATTTCAGGCGCAATCAGAAAGGCTAGTCCAGATTTCATACGGTCCGCTGCGCTCCCCAAACGTTCACCTGCAATGTCATTTGCACGCGAATCGTCGAAGCGTATGAGGGCGGTCCCTGTAGAGGAAGACCATGCTAAAGGATCAAGATCAATTAAACTATGCAGACCTGCCTCACGTAAAACTTCGGGAGTCATTCGGCCTCCCGCCTTCGCTGGAAATTGATTCATAAACCCTGCCCCAATACTCATTAATGTGCCATCAGGGCTAAGGTAAGAAGCGTAACGAAAATCGGGGTGATCAAGATCGAGCTGTGGGTGGAACAAAGGATCAACACCGATTAATGTAGCATCAACAAACCACTTTGCGAGCAAGTTCAACTTACTACGATCATTCGGCAAAAAGTTTGGCACTTGTATCTCTAGCTGATGAATAATCTCGGCTTTTATACGATCCGAAAATTTGGACAATTTATCCAATGTCGGATTAGTTGCCAATTCCAACTTAGCCTTGGAATTTATGTAACTTGATAAAGCCTGAGTACCGGATAGCCTGTTTATCTCCGTTAAAGCCATAAAGAAAAGCTGCGCGATCTCGTGGCGTAATTCTGCTTGCGGCCAGGCCAGTTGGGGTTCTGCGGGGTTAATCGAAACACCCGTGCTGTTAGTTCCGTAAGACTGGGACTGCACAGCATATTTTAAGACCGAATACTCATATTGACTGATAGTTGGGTCACTTCCCCAGTTGCGTAATATTAATGGCTTGAACACATAAAGGAGCTGATAAATATTTGCGATATTGTCACTCAGGCGCGTAAGTGCGATGCCCTTCAATCTCTCATCCTGATTAATATTTGCGGGCCAACGTTGAAAGGCATTTAACCCACCCATAATCGCATCCGCATCTAATGACGAGGGAAACGCAGAAAATACGTTGGGGCGGAGCTTCTCGGCAGTATTATTGGTTACGACTTTCTGGTTACCACCCGCGCCCCAATGAGGGTACTCTCGCCCCCAAAATGCCCTCACTTGCCTACCGCCAGTATGCGCCTCTACCAACATCCGCGACCTTGGTAAAGCCGGTAAGCTGTTATAGATGGATTGTCCAAACGATAAAATGCTATTGCCGATATCGCTTAATGTAGGAATGTTTGACGGCGTTGCCTGAGTCGTACTATTGATCGGACATGTGTCAGGGGCCGTCAGAGGCAGGCCCTCCTTCGTATCTGGCAAGGCCGTAAAACGTGTTCCTGTCTGATTGCAGAAAGCTGACAATAATTGTTCTGGTTTACATGCATTAGTGATTAGCATAGCTGCTAGGGCTAATCCTGTTTTTATGGGCGCTCCTTCTGAGCCTGAATCACAACAGGAAGCTTCGCTAGGGTTCGTGCCAAATTGTACGTATTCGAACCCCTCTCGAAGTTTCTTCATGTCTGTCTGTTCTTTTTTGTCATTTATTATTTTATTCTCTAGCTCACTTTGAATGCGTTGTCGGCGCGTTGCCCGCGGGAACTTGGCGTTAAGAGATGACTTCCCGTTGCGAAGTGGCACTTCAATGCCGCTACAGTTTATGACGGCGTTGATAAATGTCGATTGGGATTTTGAAGATGGCTCCGATCCGCGGGCCGCGAAACTCGCAGAGGCGGCTGAGGTTGATGGGGTAAAGCTGGTACGCACCATGCGCATCCCTTAATGAATTTAATGAAAAAAATGAATAACTTCGAGGCTGCGAATGACATACTTGTTCGCTAATGCACAAGGAGAATTAATCACTGATTCAGAGGATAAACGTCACGTGCAACCATCTGGCATTAGTGGTTTCGTTTCATGCGAACAAAGAAAGCATTTATCCTCCCTGCGCGCCCACCCAACAACGCTGATAACGATTACTTCATTGCTGGTTTAAGTTAGCCTCTCAAAAATATCATTGCTACTTTGATCTGTCGTTAGGACAAGAACTAAAGTCTCATTTGTAGAGAAATAGATAAATGGCGTAAGACGAACTCTTTGTTTATCGTGGGTTTCTAGCATCAGTCCCCCGAATTCACTTTATAGCTATCAAAAAATTTCAGATCAGCTCAATATTTTATTTCTTGTAAAAATGACCTTCGATGCACTTATATAAGGGACAATTTGAAAGAGTGTTTGAAAGAGTGTCATTCGCAAACGGCATGAACAAGGGTAAGTATTAAGCCAAATTCACATATCAAATTTGCACAATTCTTCATAACGATCAAGATATTCGTCAAATAAGGAGCAGTACCTAACGGATGAATGCTGCGATACGCTATATAATGCTGAGAGTAAAGAAATACATTGCCTTTAGGTAATTTTACCTTTGCCAACCTGTACCATTAAGCGACACAATAATTAAAACAATCTACTTGCGGCGTTGCGGCACAGTAATCCCCACTTATCCGCCAAAGAGTTACCTAAGAGGTTTGTATGCTCTATCACATGCACGAATTTAGTCGTTCTCTATTAACGCCTCTGGTGCAATTCGCCGAAACGAGTGCAAAGCTTTTTACCAATCCGGTGTCACCGCTTGCCCATTCACCATTTGCGCAGCGCATCGCTGCTGGCTACGAACTGATGTATCGACTGGGGAAAGATTATGAAAAGCCAAATTTTGATATTGTCTCCACTTTAATTAATGGCAAGGAAGTTGCCATTATTGAAGAGGTTGAGCTGACAAAACCTTTTTGTCGGTTATTGCATTTTAAGAAAGATTTAAACAAAAAAGAATTGGCAGCACTTAAGCAGCCGACTGTACTGCTAGCCGCCCCGTTGTCAGGACATCACTCCACTCTACTGCGCGATACGGTGAATGTTTTATTGGCTGATCATGATGTCTACATCACTGACTGGACAGATGCACGCATGGTGCCCGAATCCGAAGGTGCTTTCCATTTACATGATTACGTGTTTTATATTCAGGACTTTATACGGTTATTAGGTCCTGATCTGCACGTGATTTCAGTATGTCAGCCGACCGTTCCGGTACTCGCTGCGATCTCCTTGATGGCGAGCGAAAAAGATCCAAAACTTCCGAAAACCATGACGATGATGGGTGGCCCGATCGATGCACGGATTTCCCCAACCGAAGTCAATGATCTGGCAACTGAAAAGCCGTTTAGCTGGTTCGAAAATACCGTAATCTATACTGTACCCTCGAATTATCCAGGCGCAGGCCGCAAGGTCTATCCTGGTTTTCTGCAACACGCTGGTTTTGTGGCAATGAATCCGAATCGCCACGCACAAAGTCATTGGGACTTCTATATGCACCTGCGCCAAGGTGATAACGAGTCCGCAGAAAATCATCGCAAGTTTTATGACGAGTACAATGCGGTACTGGATATGCCTGTCGACTATTATTTAGATACCATTAAAACGGTGTTTCAGGACTTCAGTCTTCCGCTCGGGACTTGGAAAATTGACGGAAAACTCGTCAAGCCGCAAGATATCAAGACCGTTGCCTTGTTCACCATTGAAGGTGAACTTGATGATATTTCAGGACCAGGGCAAACCAAAGTTGCGCATGATTTATGCGCATCTCTTCCGACTGCAATGAAACAGCATTTCACCGCAGAGAAATGCGGACATTACGGGATATTTTCGGGCCGTCGCTGGCGTGAAATGATTGCCCCTAAGATCACAGAATTCATCAAGGCCAACGCTTAATGATAATGATAATGATGTCGATCTGAGCCGTTCTACCGTTTAAAAAGCCACTCATTAAAATAGAGTGGCTTTTTCTATTTAGCCCGCCGCTGATTTACGCGGATAATAAACCTTTTATGTTGTTATCATCTGCTGTGTTTAATCAAACTATTAACCAAACTACCCCCTCTACCGCCGACCTTGCCGACCATATTGAGTCGCTACTGCCTCAGACGCAATGCACTAAGTGTGGATTTTCAGGTTGTCGCCCGTACGCCGAAGCGATAGCGGAAGGCAGCGCCCTCTATAATCAATGCCCACCGGGCGGACAAGAGGGCGTGAACCGCCTCGCGCAACTATTGCGTGCGCCGATAATTCCGCTTAACCCAGTCAATGGTGCTGAGCGCCCGCGCCCACGTGCCATCATTGATGAGGCGATTTGCATCGGCTGCACTCTGTGCATTCAAGCTTGTCCGGTTGACGCAATTTTAGGAGCAGCAAAACAGATGCATACCGTCATAGAAGACCTGTGCACTGGCTGTGATTTATGTGTCGCACCCTGCCCCGTTGACTGTATTAGCATGGTCGATGTAACGCAAGACAAGACCGGCTGGGAAGCCTGGACCCAACAACAAGCAACCGACGCACGCCAACGTCACGATTTTAGAGATGCACGCTTAAAACGTGAAAAGCAAGAAAACGACGACCGTCTCGCCGCCAAAGCGGCCGACAAATTGAGGGTTATAGCGGCGGAGGCAACTAACAATCCAGAGCAAAAAATCGAACAAGAACGCAAAAAAGCGATCATTCAGGCAGCGATTGAACGCGCTCGACTAAAAAAAGAACAACAAGCTGGGATACAGCCTAAGCCACAGGCTGAGGATCTGTCATGAATACAGAGAAGCGTCGCGAAATATTTAACCGCTTGCGTGCTGTCATGCCAAACCCGACCACCGAACTTCTATACACCTCGCCATTTGAATTACTCATATCTGTGTTGCTGTCAGCGCAAGCTACAGACGTAAGCGTCAACAAAGCCACGCGCATGTTGTATCCCATTGCAAATACGCCAGAGAAAATTCTAGCTCTCGGTATCGACGGGCTGATTCCATATATTCAAACCATTGGATTATTTCGGACAAAAGCCAAAAATACGATCGAAACATGCCGACTGCTCATTGAACGCCATGCTGGAGAAGTTCCGCATACACGTGAAGGGTTGGAGGCGTTACCTGGCGTTGGTCGTAAGACAGCCAATGTGGTGCTAAACACCGCTTTCGGGGAACCGACCATTGCCGTTGATACGCATATTTTTCGCGTCTCGAACCGAACCGGACTTGCGCCCGGTAAAGACGTCAATATCGTTGAGCATAAATTGATGAAAGTGGTACCTGTAGAGTTTCAGCAAGATGCGCACCACTGGCTTATACTACTTGGCCGCTATACGTGTATCGCACGCAAGCCTCTGTGCTGGAACTGCACAATCGCAGATCTTTGTGACTACAAAACCAAAACACCATTACCTGAAAAAGGTATATAAAGCGCCATGCCGACCCCTCATACTGAACATCACTTCGAAGCCAGCGACACAGTCCGCGACATCGTGATTGGAATGGCAGACGGCCTGACGGTTCCGTTTGCACTTGCAGCGGGTATCAGCGGCGCGTCGGTGGCGATGAATATTATCGTTACCGCCGGTGTCGCCGAAATAGCCGCTGGATCAATTGCCATGGGATTAGGCGGTTATCTTGCAGCACGTACTGAACGCCAGCATTATTACGCTGAGCGTGACCGTGAAGAGCAAGAGATTTTGACCGTCCCTCATAGAGAACGCAGGGAAGTGATCGACATCATGGCGCAGTATGGCGTCACCAAACAAGAATGTGAGCCGATGCTGGCCGGGCTCGAACGCACGCCACTGGCCTGGCGGGATTTTATGATGCGCTTTGAACTCGGACTGGAGGAGCCGCATCCTGGCGCCGCAAGAAAAAGTGCAATAACAATTGCGCTCTCATATCTGGTCGGTGGTTTGATTCCTCTCGCGCCTTATATATTTATGAACTCTACCCACAGCGCACTTACAGTATCGACTATCGTCACACTGCTGGCGTTGTTTGTGTTTGGTTACCTGAAAGGTAGTGTAACCGGGACCGGCGCGCTTAAATCCGGCTTGCAAACATTGCTCGTCGGCGGCCTGGCAGCGGCAGCGGCTTTCAGTATCGCAAGACTCATTAGCTAAAATTATCTATGTTCAATCCCTCTCAACAAGACGTCCGTCGGTTTTTCTGTGAAGCCTATCGTAAGTATCGGGCGAACGAAATACTCACCCCAATTGAGGCTATTGCCCGTGATTGGATTATGCAGCATCCAGAATATTCAAATGATTTGAACGATGTCGATGCTGCTCTTGCCGCCGATTATTCAGTCGAAAATGGCCAGACAAATCCATTTCTGCACTTGGCGATGCACCTATCAATCGCCGAACAGATTTCGATCGATCAGCCACCTGGGATTCGTGCAGCATCGACTGCGCTGACACAGAGACTACAATCGGAACATGATGCCTATCATCACATCATGGAATGTCTAGGCCAGATGATCTGGAACGCGCAGCGGAGCGGCTTGGCGCCAGATGGTGCTGAATATATTGAGTGTGTCAAAAAGAAGATGTAGCAGATACAGAGGGTTAATAGCATGAATGCACTGCGTTCGACCTCTGAGACATCGCGGTCTAGCGCTTGATTAGTTAGAGAGGTAACGGGGGGATATTTATGTACACATCCTTAAACGATTAGACGGCTTGGCGATCTTCCGTATTTGGTCACACATCTCGTTAGTCCATGCCTTACATACGTTATTTCACAAAGCTTTTTAGAACAAGAAAACAACGACAAAAAGCCACCATACAAAATATGGTGGCTTTTTGTCGTTCAGAAGTTACTAGCAACTTCTGAACCGTTCTTTAAATTATATCAATATCTTACTTACGCAAGACCAACGATGTTGGCAAGCTATGGATATAAGCAGCAATATCCTGAATGTCCTGATGCGTCAACGCCTTAGCAACCCCACCCATAATCGCATTTGTGCGGCCATTTGGGCCAGCAGCACCGCGCTGATAAGAAATCAGAGCGTGCTGAAGATAGTCTTGATGCTGACCGGCCAACTTTGGATAAGCTGGATCGATTGGCGTTTGTAAGTTCGCCCCATGACAAGATGCACACGAATATTTTTTGACTGCGGCTTCACCAGCGGCGATGTTACCGCTTGCCAGTGCACCGACAGAAGCACTCGCGGAAAGGATAAACACCACGCCAACAAGAATTTTTTTCATAGTGTGGGTTCCTTATTTTTGCTGAGAGTAATAAGCGGCAAGATCAGCCATATCCTGATCCGACAACGAAGCTGCAATTCCACGCATCGTCGGATGTTGGCGATCACCCTTCTTATAGGCAGCCAGCGCATTTTCAATGTACTTGGCAGATTGACCGCCAAGCATCGGTACTTGATATACCTCGGGAAAACTAGCTTTATAGCCAGGAATACCGTGGCATCCAATACACATGGATACCTTGTTTTCAGCTGCCTTAGCGTTACCGACGACGTCCGTAGCTGCGGCGAAGTTGGCAATACCCGCAAGCGCGAGAAATGCAATTAATTTTTTCATAATAGCTGTGGGTAAATAGCCGAGTAGTTGTAGCGAAACCGGTTCGATCTTCGTTGCGCTTGCAACTTAGTGTTTATAAGATGCCATTCATGTCATTACCGCCTGAAGTAAACAAGCGGGACAAAATGTTGCGCTATCGGAAACCAAAAAACGGTTAAGTCTAACTCAAAGTTAACACCTAGTCCACGTCCAGCAACAGCATTTATCAGCCTAACGCTTGGTTTCGCCTAATGTAGTCGATGTTGGGGTGGTCGGTTCCGACACAACCTCGATGATATTCTGTGTTTTACTCTGTGTTCCATGCTCCCTGTCAGTTTCAGAATAAGGTTCAGTACCGACTTCCGGCTCTTCGCTCCGAATCTCCTCGCTATCCTGGGCCGGATGCGCCTGAGCCACTACCTCGGAAAACAAAAAAGAGCGTGGTGAAGCACTGAAGCGCCTTAATACAGCTCTAAATACGACTCGACGAATCCGTACCGGCACTTCTCGGGCACGCAATGCGAGCACCAAAGCACATCCAAACGAGACTCCGACATTGAGCACTCCGACGCTCGCTATGCCCACCACTGCCAACCAAAAATGTGGCGACATCACTACAGTCCAACCCAGACTGCTTGCCGCTGCCGTCAAGCTGCCGGTCGCAAGCGTCACGTGACGGACGTCCAGAGGAAGACCAAAAAATTGGACAATCACAGGCGACATGCCGAGTAGAAGTCCAAGTGAAATATTACCGACGATCTGAGCGATATGATGTTCAAGCCACGCTGCCCATCGCTGCGCCCGTGGCGCACCTAAAACGCGGATGAGGCGACGTTGATGGGTCAAGGCCTCGCGCAGTCTACGCAGAGCAAACCAATTGTCCGCAAAGCCGGAGGCAAGGCTGGATAACCACAGCAAGATGCCCGTTAAAGCCGCAAATAATGGCGTAGGGCCGATGATCGACAAACTATCTATCGTCGCTTGCGCATGCCCGACGTCCAGCATAGGCGCGTGGGTAGTAAGCGTGATGACCAGCGAAATGACTAGCATCGTCGGCACTACTGCTATCAAATTACCAAAAACGGCAGCGGCCTGCGAACGTAACAACAGCGCAACTTCCGCAAGTAATGTCCGCAAACCTTCGACTGTATCGAGCTGGCTCATCTTTGCTGCCAGCGCCGGTGCGGTTACGGCAGGTTGTTTGGTCGCCAAAACACCGCCGATGGCGGATATTGCCAGAAAACTGACCGCGTAATTTAATGAGGCAAATAGACCTTCGAAAAACCGTGCCAGGCCAGCCGAAGACAATAGCGATTTGCCTAGCACAGTGAACGCTGTCAAGACGCCGCCACGGCATGCAGCCATTAACATTGCCCGGTATTCCTTTCGGTCACGCGCAATGTAGTGTTCGCCATGATCAGCATTACGTTCCACCATTTTGCGGGCAAGTAATGAAAAGCTGCGACGTACTAAGCCACGAATTGATGATCTGTGATGGTGCGCTAATATAAAATCTACCAAAAGTGCCTGAATTTGACCGGTACCGGTCTTTGAAACCGCCTTGACCGTTCGCACACTCGTTATTGAGGCAGATCCAGCAATGATTCGATGCCTTACACCGCCAATTGCAGTCGCGCCATCTTCACCCCAGCTATCAGTAAATTCTTCGCTTGATTCATCGCTGAATTCGCTATTCGGTGCATTCTGAAGCGTTTTCGATACATCCAGTGCCAGATTAGATGCGACCGCCGCACGTAAATCGATCAGGCGAGTCATTCGGCTCAAATGCGCACGCATTCTCTCCACGCGATACACCAGACTGACAGATACGCCATATTCATCTAAATGACCATAAATCCGATCCGTTTGCGCCTGGCAGACGGCGATCAGCATACGTACGCTGCGCAAGGCACCTTCGTCGGTAGGACTTAGGTATAAGTAACGCTCCAGCTCGCGGCGCAGCACCATGAACGGGGTCGCTTGCAACGGCATCTTTGGATCAAGGCGATAACGGAAGGCTTTACTAATGCCATCTGCCAAAACTGCTGTTACCAGATAAATGAGCGCCTCATCTATCTGCTGGTGATACATGTGCGAGATACCGTCATCCGCGGTGAGCTTCCAAATCCTTTCCACCGTTTCTGCATCCAGCTCCAGCAACCATTCGGCGTCTTCAGGATGCGGAAACATCGCTGTAAATAGCACAGAAAGATCGGCCTCCGCAGGTGGCTTCGGCAATATATATTTAATGACATGTTCAGAAAGCTCATTGAAAAACGCTGGCTCGTTGGGCAAACCAGTCGCACAAAAGAGCTCCGGTCCCGCAGCTTCGCGCAACGTTTTTTGTAGCGTTGTCTGCACAATCCTGCGAACGTCGCGATGCGCATCCAACCAATCCAGCATAAAAACGACACGTTGCTGCTTGACCCGACGCCACGCCCCCTCCTCTAGTAAGGAAACGGTGGGTTCGTGACGTATCCACTCGGCGATATCAATCGTCCAATTAGCACGCTCTTGCCAGGATGCAAACGGATTTGCGCGCCGCATTAACGCTTCAAGCTCGATGGCGTAGTGATCTTGACTATTATTTTGATAACGGTCACCTTGGCGAAATCGCCGCCACATGACACGCAAACGCAGAAAAAATATTTTCATATTGTAATTATTATTTAACAAATAGATGGTCGAATATGTACGGCCATTGAAACAACAGCAAACAGTGTACGCAGTTCAATTTTTCCCAAGAAAAATTTTTCATTATTTCAAGTTTCTCATTGTTGCTCTCCTTACTATGTCTTTTGCCGTTCTACTTTATACTGGATTTTATTTTCTTCCAGATGACAACGCCATGCGACAACAACACCGTTTTGAAGGCTCCAGTAACTACGTCGCTACAGACGACCTGAAGTTAGCAGTTAACGCAGCACTCGTCCTGCAGCGGCCGCTGCTAATCAAAGGAGAGCCAGGAACGGGTAAAACCATGCTGGCAGAGGAAGTCGCTGTCGCGCTGGACATGCCGTTGTTGCAATGGCATATTAAATCGACAACGAAAGCACAGCAAGGTTTATACGAATATGATGCCGTATCACGATTGCGTGACTCCCAACTTGGTGACGAGCGGGTCAAAGATATTCACAATTACATTATTCAAGGTGTGTTGTGGCAGGCGTTTAACGCAGACCAACAAGTTGTTTTATTGATCGATGAGATAGACAAAGCCGATATTGAGTTCCCCAATGATTTGTTACGAGAACTTGATCGGATGGAGTTTTACGTCTACGAAACCCGTGAAATGGTAAAGGCCAAATTTAGACCCTTGGTCATTATTACATCGAATAATGAGAAAGAATTACCGGACGCTTTTCTGCGTCGATGTTTCTTTCATTACATTAAATTTCCCGACAAAGAAACCATGCGCGATATCGTCGACGTGCATTTTCCGCAATTGAAGAAAGATTTATTGGCGCAGGCGCTCGAAACATTCTATCAAGTGCGTGAAGTTGCCGGTCTGAAGAAAAAACCATCTACCTCAGAATTACTGGATTGGCTAAAATTATTACTGGCTGAAGATATTCCGGCCTCTGCTCTGCAAAGTAGCGACATCAAGACCATTGTCCCGCCTTTGCATGGCGCGTTACTTAAAAACGAACAGGACGTGCATTTGTTTGAGCGCTTAGTGTATATGGCGCGCAAAAACCGTTAATGTGAAACATTCTGCGAAACTCTAATGCTGATCGATTTTTTCTACACACTTAAAAACGCCAAAATTCCTGTATCAATCAAGGAGTTTTTGATTTTGCTGGAAGCATTGCAAAAGCATGTGATCACGCCATCGCTGGATAATTTTTATTATTTGGCGAGAACGACATTGGTCAAAGACGAAGCGCACTACGATAAATTCGATAAGGCATTTGGATTGTATTTCAAAGGCATTCAGGCGATTTTTGATAAAAACCCTGAGATACCTGCCGAGTGGTTGGCGCAGCGCATGAAGCGGGATCTGACGCCTGAACAGTTGGCGCAGCTTGAAAAATTTGGCTACGACAAGCTCATGGATCGCATCAAAGAGCTACTTGAAGAACAAAAAGGTCGTCATGAAGGCGGAAACAAATGGATCGGCACGGGTGGCACATCGCCATTCGGCCATGGCGGCACCAATCCTGAAGGCATCCGTATGGGCGGCAGCGGCGGCAATCGCACTGCTGTAAAGGTGTGGGAAGCCCGCGCCTACAAAGACTATGATGACGAGCGTGAGCTCAATACCCGCAACATCAAAGTCGCCCTGCGTCGACTGCGTCGATTTGCCCGCGAAGGCGTGGCGGAAGAATTAGCGCTGGACGACACTATTCGGGCCACCGCAAACAATGCGGGCTATCTGGATATCAGAATGCAGGCAGAGCGAAAAAACAACATTAAAGTACTGATGTTGCTCGATGTCGGCGGCAGTATGGACGATCATATTGCTCGTACCGAGGAATTATTTTCGGCCGCTAAGACCGAATTCAAAAACATGGATTTCTTCTATTTCCATAACTGCGTCTACGACTATGTCTGGAAAAACAATCATCGTCGTCATGCGGAACGGTTCCCCACCTGGGATATTCTGCGCAAATACAAACCTGACACCAAGCTGATTTTTGTCGGTGACGCTACCATGAGTCCTTATGAAATTTTGCAACCAGGTGGCTCGGTTGAATATAATAATGACGAAGCTGGCGCCGATTGGTTGCAGCGTTTCACTAATGCCTTTCCAAAATTCATCTGGCTAAATCCTGAGCCAGAAGGTCTTTGGCAATACCGGCAATCGGTAGAAATAGTGAAGCAGTTGATGAGCAATCGCATGTTCGGACTGACTATCGATGGGTTGGAACGTGGGATGCGATTGTTAAGCAAGTGATACAAGGGTAAATAACGCTGTGTTGAACTGAAAAACTCTGCCAGCTTGCTCGCTAGCTTGTTAGCGCCAATTCACAGATGGTGCGGCGACTTTTGGTGCAACGTATTCGATTAGTCTACGTACCGATAATCACACTCTTACGTCGTCGTAAAAGCGTGCAAAAAATGGATGTTAGACTGAGAAGATGCGCTAAAATCAATGGCTAGAGAGTATGTGTCTGCCATTCTTTTACCTCCACAGTCTTACGGCTTGTGATCAGTTTTCTAAGATGCCTGAATTATCCATCTTCGCCATCGAAGAGCAAACTTTCAATTTTCTGTCACGTCCATATAATGGGGGGAAGTGCTGAAAGCTAGCGACCAAAACTGTAGATTTTGATAATTTCATCAACACCACGGTATGGTCTAACCTATTTTCTTGAATGTTTACGTATTTTGAAGACGGTGGTTGTCATGACCCCCTTTCAGAAATTTATTAAAAAACAACAAGCAGCCGCATTTTAGCTGGTTCAAACTGTTTTTGCATCGAGAAACGACCTATTCTGGAGCTGCGTCGATTTTTTCATTAGAATGCGTTCTTGTAGAGATTTCCCTCATTTTGATATTACTTGTTTTTTGTCTTAATTTACTAAAAGACAAGTATTAAAACTGCACCCCAACTGAATTGCATGGCAACTAAAAAATCTCCGATTTCCGACTACAGTGAATCATCCATCCGCGTCCTAAAGGGACTGGAGCCTGTCAAACAACGTCCCGGCATGTACACGCGGACCGAAAATCCACTCCATATCATTCAAGAAGTGATTGATAACGCCTCCGATGAGGCGCTGGGCGGCTATTGCAAAAATATTCTGGTGACGTTAAATGTCGACGGTAGCGTCAGCGTCGAAGATGATGGCCGAGGCATACCCGTTGGTATGCACCCGGAGGAAAAAGTCCCTACCGTCGAAATTGTATTCACGCGCCTGCACGCCGGCGGCAAATTCGATAAAGGTAGCGGTGGCGCTTACGCATTCTCCGGTGGCCTCCACGGTGTCGGTGTTTCCGTCACCAATGCACTTTCCACGCGACTTGAAATCACCGTCTGGCGTGAAGGCGGCGTTCATCAACTGGCGTTTGCCGGTGGCGATCTCATTGAGCAGTTAAAAACCCGGCCCCAAACACGCGACGACAAAAAAAGCGGCACACGCGTTACTGCATGGCCAGACCCAAAATATTTTGACTCGCCCGCAATCTCACAACCGGAATTGCAGCGTCTGCTGCGCTCAAAAGCGGTTTTGCTTCCGGGCGTCAAAGTCACCCTTCTCAACGCCAAAACCAATGATAGCCAAACCTGGCAGTACGACCAAGGGTTACGCGGCTATCTGATGGAGTCGTTAGCGCAATCGTCTAGCTCTGAGCCGCTAATACCGCTGTTTGAAGGCGAACAATACGCCACTGCAGAAACCGACGGATTTGCTGAAGGCGAAGGTGCGGCATGGGTCGTGGCGTGGACTGAAGATGGCGGTATCGTCCGTGAATCGTATGTCAACCTGATTCCAACCTCGGCTGGAGGAACGCATGAATCCGGTCTGCGCGAAGGGCTGTTTGGTGCAGTGAAGAATTTCGTTGACATGCACTCACTGTTACCGAAAGGTGTCAAACTGCTACCGGAGGATGTATTCGCCCGCGTATCGTTTGTTTTATCGGCCAAAGTGTTAGATCCACAATTTCAGGGGCAGATCAAAGAGCGTCTGAATTCGCGTGATGCGGTAAAGTTGATCTCGACTTATACTAAACCAGCGCTAGAATTATGGCTCAATCATCACGTCGAATACGGTAAAAAACTTGCCGAGCTCGTTATCAAGCAGGCGCAAAATCGTTTACGTTCAACCCAAAAAGTTGAAAAGAAAAAAACCTCGGGTATTGCCGTGTTACCTGGCAAACTGACAGATTGCGAATCCAGCGATATTAGTCGTAACGAGTTATTTCTGGTCGAGGGTGATTCAGCTGGCGGCTCCGCAAAAATGGGACGTGATAAAGAGTTTCAAGCGATTCTTCCTCTGCGTGGAAAAGTGCTGAACTCGTGGGAAACTGAGCGCGACCGCCTATTTGCGAATAATGAAATCCACGATATGGCGGTTGCTATCGGGATCGATCCCCATAGCAAAAATGACACAGTCGATTTCAGCACGCTCCGTTACGGAAAGATCTGCATATTGTCAGATGCGGACGTCGATGGATCACATATTCAAGTGTTGCTGCTAACGCTGTTTTTCCGCCACTTTCCACAGCTTATTGATCGTGGGCATATTTGCGTTGCACGGCCACCATTATTTCGGGTTGACGCACCCGCCCGCGGGAAAAAACCTGCACAAAAAATTTACGCATTAGACAACGGTGAACTCACTGCGATCGAAGATAAGCTGCGTAAAGATGGCGTCAAGGACGGGTCTTGGACCATTTCTCGCTTTAAAGGTTTGGGTGAGATGAACGCCGGGCAGTTGTGGGAAACCACCATGAATCCGGATACGCGTCGCTTGCTACCCATTATGCTCGGGGCGTTTGATCTGGAGGCGTCCGAAAATCGCTTTAATATGTTGATGGGCAAAGGCGAAGCCTCAGCACGTCGGGCATGGATTGAAGAGCACGGCAACGAAGCCGAGGCCGACATCTAATGAAACCTTCGGCACACATACGTCGACTGATACTTTCACTGACTTTCATGTCAGTACTGGTCACAGTCAACGCACGTGCCGATATTTATGGTTTTATCGACGAGCAAGGCGTCGGGCATTTTGCTACAGAAAAGATCACTGACCGTTACCAGTTATACATGCGAGGAAATGCGACCTTTGACTCCTCGAATTTCTTCTCCCATAAAGACCAACGAGTAGTCGGCCTGGATTCAAACTTCACAAAGACGCCGCTATATCGCTATCTATCGCAACATGCCGGTACTAAAAAATTTGAAGCGATTGTTAATCAGGCCGCAAAAGAATTTTCCCTTGAACCGGCATTGTTGAAAGCTGTCATGGCAGCGGAATCGGGGTTTAATCCAGCTGCCGTATCGCCAAAAGGCGCGGTCGGACTGATGCAAATTATGCCCGACACCGCCGAACGTTACGGCGTCATTAGTGACAAGAAAAAAACGGTACAGGAAAAGTTAAGCGATCCACGCACTAACATACGTCTCGGTGCGCGCTATTTACGTGATTTGATATTACTGTTTCCGTATAAACAGGAGCTGGTAATCGCCTCATACAATGCAGGAGAAGGTGCAGTAAGGAAATACAAAAATCAGATTCCGCCCTTCCCTGAAACGCGTAATTATGTACAAATCGTGGCGCAGTTCTACCAACTATATAGACCGGCTCAAAGTCAGCATGCCATTGTGCAAGACGACAGTAATCATTTTGCAGACTCCAGCTTGAGCGATGCTGAACACAGCAACCGGCCTCGCATCCACCTGGTCATTCCCGGACGTAGAAATATGCCTGACGGTCTGCAACCCATCATCGAATAAACCAAACGAATAAATCTCTAAAACTTCATGACTGAACAAAACGATCTGTTTGACCTGCCGCCGCCTGACGGCGAACCTAATGAATCACTAACCCTCGCAACTTTTGCAGAACGCGCCTATTTGGATTACGCCATTTCGGTCGTAAAAGGTCGTGCGTTGCCGGATGTTTCTGATGGTCAGAAACCAGTTCAGCGGCGCATCTTGTACGCCATGAATGAGCTTGGCCTGAACTCAAACGCAAAACCGCGCAAATCAGCCGCCGTAGTCGGCGACGTTCTGGGTAAATTGCATCCACATGGCGATCAATCGGTCTACGATGCGCTGGTGCGCATGGCCCAGGATTTTTCCCTGCGCTATCCGCTGATCGATGGTCAAGGCAACTTCGGCTCACGCGATGGCGATGGCGCAGCGGCGATGCGTTATACCGAAGCGCGCTTAACGCCAATTGCCAAATTGCTACTTGATGAAATTGACATGGGAACGGTTGATTTTCAACCCAACTATGACGGCTCGACCGAAGAGCCAAAACTGCTACCGGGACGATTGCCATTCGTGTTGCTCAATGGTGCGTCAGGTATCGCCGTCGGCCTGGCGACCGAAATCCCATCACATAATCTGACCGAAGTTGCCAAAGCGGCTGTCGCCCTGATTCGAAATCCGAACATGACGCATGCGGAATTAATGGAAATGATTCCGGGACCGGACTTTCCGGGCGGTGGACAAATTATCAGTTCCGCAGCCGCTATTTCGGATATGTATGAAGTCGGCCGCGGTAGCCTTAAGGTGCGTGCGTGCTGGAAAATTGAAGAGTTGGCACGCGGCCAATGGCAAGCTGTGGTCACCGAACTGCCACCGAATACTTCCTCACAAAAAGTATTGGAAGAGATTGAGGAGATTACCAATCCCAAGATTAAGCTTGGTAAAAAATCGTTAAGCCCGGACCAGATGGCGCTCAAACAAACCATTTTGTCGGTACTCGACGCGGTGCGTGACGAGTCCGGACGCGATGCGCCGGTACGCCTGGTATTCGAGCCAAAATCGAAAAATATCGATCAAACTGAATTCACCAACATGCTACTGGCGCATACGTCGCTGGAAAGCAGTGCGTCGATCAATCTGGTGATGATCGGCGGCGATGGACGGCCGCGACAAAAGGGTCTGGGTATGATCCTGCGCGAATGGATTCAATTCCGTTTCGCCACCATCACCCGCCGTTCACAATTTAAGCTTCAAAAAGTAGAAGACCGCATCCATATTTTGGAAGGTCGCGAAGCGATCTTGCTCAATATTGACAAAGTTATCAAGATCATCCGTGAGTCAGACGAGCCAAAACCGGCGTTGATGGATGCGTTTAAGTTATCGGATCGTCAGGCTGAAGACATTCTTGAAATACGTCTGCGTCAGTTAGCCCGACTGGAAACCATTAAAATCCAGCAAGAACTGGCGACACTGCGCGATGAAAAGAAAGGTCTTCAGGATCTGCTTGAAAATCCTTCGTCATTAAAACGTTTGGTCATCAAAGAAATCGAGGCAGATCAAAAGCAATTTGGCGATGCCCGCCGCACCTTGATTCAGGCAGCAGAAAAGGCCGTAGTAGAAACAAAAGTGATCGATGAGCCCGTCACCGTCATCGTCTCGCAAAAAGGCTGGATACGCGCCCGCAGCGGTCATAGTCAAGATGCTGCCCAGTTCACATTTAAAGCTGGCGACGCTATGTACGGCGCATTTGAATGCCGCACGGTCGACAATCTGCTGGTATTCGGCTCGAATGGCCGAATTTACTCGGTATCGGTGGCTTCACTCCCCAATGCGCGGGGAGACGGCATTCCTATCACCACGTTAATCGACCTGGCCAACGGCAGTAGCATATTGCATTACTTCGCTGCTTCGGCAGAAGTGACGCTATTGCTGGCGTCGTCAGGCGGCTACGGTTTCACCGCCAAAGTCGGAGACATGCTTAGCCGGGTTAAAGCAGGTAAGGCCTACATCACGCTGGATGAAGGCGATCAATCGTTACCGCCTCGCCCTATCGGTTCCAGTGCCAGCGCAATTGCGTGTTTGTCAGAAAAAGGGCGGTTACTCGTCTTTGGCCTGGAAGAATGCAAAATGCTCACAAATGGTGGCCGTGGCGTGATCCTGATGGAATTGGAGAATGCAGAAAAGCTATTGGCCGCTCAGCCTATCAGTCAACGGGGTGTGATGGTGTCCGGTATGGGTCGCGGAGGCAAGGCGCAAGATGTCTCTCTTTCAGCGAACGGCTTGATCCCGCATATTGGCAAACGGGCGCGTAAGGGTAAGTTGCTAGAGTCGAAACTTAAGCCGATGACATTAACGCCATTGGTGTAATTCACTCGTCGCTATATGCGTCACAGCAACGATATATCGAACATTTTTTAAAGGAAAACGGTTTGCCGCATAACATTTATTTAGCCATAACCGTCTCATGCATGTTGACGCTTTCAGGTTGTGCAACCTGGAAGCATCCATATAAAGGTGAAAGCGATTTCTACCGCGATAAATTATCGTGTGAGAAACAAGCTGCGCAAATTTATCCGACGATAATCGTGAATCAACTTAATCCTGGCTATCAGAGTCCTACGACTACCAACTGTCGGAGAATTAATAGCGATGATAAAAATAGTCAGGTTATTTGCAATACAACTCCGGGGCTGTACATGCCGCCATCGTATTCGCAGAATGATGTGAATGCATCGCGCAGAGATGCTGCTGTGGAGTCATGCTTGAGAGCTGGTGATTGGCGATTGGAATATTAATGAGTAACGTAGCGATAATGTAGACGTTAAAACGGAGGGCAATGCCCTCCGTTTTAACGTCCTTCAATTTACTCCATATCTCCACTAACTTTACATTCAGGTGGGACTGAAGAGCTTACAGCTTAGCAGCAATCAATTTACCTAATTTTTCAATACCTTCACGTATCTTGGCCGGTGGTACCGTCACAAAGCTTAACCGCAGTGTATTAGACTCTGGCGTGTTGGCAAAAAATGGTGCACCCGGGACAAATGCGACGTGCTCTTTAATCGCCTCATCCAATAATTTCATTGTGTCGATATGTTTTGGCAATGTTACCCAAATAAACATGCCGCCTTCTGGTTTGGTCCAGGTCGCACTGCTTGGAAAATAGGTTTCCAAAGCTGCTAGCATAGCATCGCACTGATCTGAATATAACTGCCGAATGGTCGGAATATGTGTACCCAAAAAGCCATCTTTAATCGCTTCGTACACCACCATTTGGGTCAATTGCGCAGTATGTAAATCGGTGGCCTGTTTAGCTTGCTCCATTTTATCAACCAATTCACGCGGCGCTACTACGTAGCCGAGACGAATACCTGGCGTCAATACTTTGGAGAACGAACCCATATAGATGACGCCATCGGGATTCATATTCAGCATCTTCGGCAATGGCTCGCGGCGATAGCTGAGCGCACCATACGGATCATCTTCAATCAGCGGCAAATTAAGGCGGGAACAAATCTCCACCAATGCCTGACGCCGTTCAAGCGACATCGTGCGACCTGTCGGATTTTGAAAGTTAGGCAGTGAATAAAGTAGTCGCGCATCCTTACCAAGTGTCGTAACCAGCTCTGGTATCAAGCCACCCTCATCGGTTGGAACCGAAACAAAGTCAGGGCCGTACAAAGAGAAAGCTTGTAACGCGCCCAAGTAGCTCGGGGTCTCAACCAACACTTTGCTTCCTTCGTCGATCAAGACTTTGCCGAGCAAATCCAATCCTTGTTGCGAGCCAGAAACCATTAAGACCTGATCCATCGAAATCGTTGAACCATTAATCGACAATGAATTGGCCACCCATTCGCGTAGAGGACCATAACCGTCGGTCGGACCGTATTGCAATGCCACTTTGCCCTGCTGCGTCAGCACCTTATCGAACGCGACCTTCATTTGCTCGACCGGGAAGGTCAAAGGCGAAGGCAAACCACCGGCGAAAGAGATCACTTCCGGACGCATGGTTATTTTCAGAATTTCGCGAATAGCGGAACCCTGCAGTTTTTGTGCGCGTTCCGAAAAATGCCATTTCAGTGCGTTTGGATTCTCAATTTTCATTACTATTCTCTTTTATCGGTGTTGACGATTGCGGCATGGACTACAAGTGGTCACCGCAATATGCATAAAACGGTCAGAAACTTAATCAATTTCTGCAATGAGTTCGATTTCAACGCAAGCGCCCAATGGTATCTGAGCCACTCCAAATGCGGAACGTGCGTGCTTGCCTTGCTCGCCAAATACTTCGACCAACAATTCTGAGGCACCGTTTGTAACCAAATGCTGTTCGGTAAAATCAGTGGTGGAATTAACCAAGCTCATCAATTTGACGATACGTTTTACTCGCGTCAGGTCACCGCCGCAGGCTGTTTCAAGTGTCGAGATTAATTCGATCGCAATACCGCGTGCCGCTTCTTTGCCTTCTTCAGTGCTCGTATTCTTACCTAGCTGACCGACCCATACTTTTCCCTCTTTTTTCGCCAGATGGCCCGATAAGAAAACATTCTTTCCACTTTGAGCGTACATAACATAGGCC
The DNA here is from genome assembly GCF_054343755.1 of Glaciimonas sp. GNP009. Taxonomy (NCBI): domain Bacteria; kingdom Pseudomonadati; phylum Pseudomonadota; class Betaproteobacteria; order Burkholderiales; family Oxalobacteraceae; genus Glaciimonas; species Glaciimonas sp. GNP009. Next base: position 4,670,657 of record NZ_JBTGUV010000004.1, on the reverse strand, counting down.
GCGGCTGGTGCGGCGATCGCAGGCAGTGTGATATTAAGGGCTTTCAGCTTTTCATATACAGACATCTAACACTCCAATTCTGGATGGGTAAAAAAATCGACTGCGCCCGTTCTTTGGACGACGAATACATGATTATCTCAAATCTACCTGCGCTTTGCGTAAAAAGTAGATCTTTAGCATCACTTATACTGAAACTGCTCAATAAACATTATCAAAACTTAACAGGTTGCCGCCGAACGGCCATCTGCCGTCCAGCCGCCAGGGTCCTATCATAACTAAATACCAAACAATTTATGCGTTGATGGCTGCCAAAAGCGATCCAGCGATCATTGTACGGATTAGCGTTAAAGCCAAATTGAAATTGCCGAGTAGATTGTCAACAGCACCATGACTGTACAAAAAACACGTTGCCACAATACTTCCGCCAGATAGCGTCGCAAGACCGAGCCAGCGCCAGCCCATACACTAACGCAGGGCAGATTAATGGCGGCAAATACAAGACAATACAGGCATAGCGCCAGCCAGAACGGTTCAACCAAAGGCAAAAAGGCCGAAGCACTGGTGATCCCCATAATCCAGGCTTTTGGATTGGCAAACTGAAACAAGGCAGCACTGACGAAAGACATTGGCCGGGCGTTACTGTCCTTGTCGGCTTTAAAAGACATTTTGCGCAGTTTCCACGCCAGATACAGTAAATAGCCAGAACCTAATGTTTTCAGTATCAAATGCATTGATGGAAGTGCTAGTAGCAGGCTTCCAATTCCCATTCCACATATCAGTAGCAATACACAAAAACCGACAGTTACTCCCAGCAAGTGGGGAATCGAACGTGAAAAGCCAAACATGATGCCCGATGATGTCAGCATAATGTTATTCGGACCCGGCGTAATCGATGACACAAACGCGAATACAGCCAGCGGAAACAATGATTCCATGATCATGTGGCACCGCCAACCGCTGGACGGAAAGGCTGGCGTAAGGCGTGCCCAAACCGGCGCAGTAAGGCAGTCAGTACACCACGATGATTGACGCAAGCGATCTCCACCTGACAGAGTCCGGAGTCTGCTTCTAGAACAATCAATTGATCAGGATGAACCGCCAGACGTTGCCCTGCGCTTAGCCAATAGTCATCAATATCACCCTCGCGGGTAATCCACACACGCCCGGCGACCACCCGAATAGAACATGGGCGAAGCGCGATACCGGCCAATACATCACCGACATCCATCGTATGGGAATCTTTCATGAACAATTTTTTCATCACATTCAACCTGAAAATAGTATGGGCTTTGACGAGGGAAGGCAGTTACCTTCTGTTTTGCCTCTTTTCTGCATTCGAGATTGTCAATGCCAATCCGATAGGTGTATCCTAACCGACAGGAGCGATACAGTACCAGTACACTTCATAAAATAATTCCTAACATTGCACCGGCAATATGACCAATACACTTAGCAACCGCAAACTTACCCCTCCGCGCTTGGTTAGCACCCAGCAACTTCTTTCGCGCGATGCGGACACGTCGCTTGTCGAGCAAATCGTCCGTGTGATCGAAACACGGATAAGTGACAAACTGCTTCGTACCGGTGCGCGCATGCCTTCTATCCGGCAGTATGCGGATCTAAATAGCGTGTCTCGCTTCACAGTTGTGGAGGCTTACGACAGACTGGTAGCAAAGGGATTTCTCGAGTCGCGGCGCGGTTCCGGCTTTTATGTCCGGGAACGTTCACCGTTGATTAACGCCCATCAGATACCCCAATCAAACCAAGAACAAACGCCCTCAATTGACATAGTCTGGCTCGTAAGAAACATGTTTCGGCAGATGCCGACACAAAAAAAGCCAGGAATGGGTATGTGTCCAGCCGAATGGCTTGATGGTGAACTCATTGCCAATGCCTTGCGTGCGATTAGTCGCCAAAGCGTTAGCCAATTGTTAGGTTATGGTGATCCACAAGGTTTTTTCCCATTGCGGCAACAGCTGCAACTTAAACTGGCAGAGCTTGAAATTGCGGTCACGCCCGAGCAAATCGTCACGACTACCGGTGTCACGCTGGCGCTCGATCTGGTGGCGCGCCACTTTACCAAGCCTGGAGACGTGATTTTTGTTGACGATCCGTCGTGGTTTCTAATGTTTGGTTCGTTTGCCGCCTTGGGCACCAAAGTCATTGGTATTCCTCGTTTGGCAGATGGTCCGGACATCGTCAAACTGGCTGAGTTGGCTGCAATACATAAACCCAAATTATATGTACTGGTTTCAGTGCTGCACAACCCAACATCGACCTCGATGTCAGCGGCCAAGGCATTTCAGACATTAAAAATTGCCGAAGAACATAACTTTACGATAGTCGAAGACGATATTTATTGCGACATCCATCCTGGTTCTGCAGTTCAGCCGGCGACCAGACTGGCGACACTCGATCAGCTGAGTCGGGTCATTTATCTGGGTGGATTCTCCAAAACATTATCAGCTAATCTACGCGTAGGTTTCATTGCCACTTCGCATGAGATAGCGCAGCATTTAACTGATCGCAAGATGCTAACAACGCTCACCACGGCTGAGATAGGGGAACGCGTTGTTTATAAAATATTATCCGAAGGACATTATCGCAAACACGCCGACCGTCTGCGAACCAAGCTCGATATTGCTCGCGACAGCACCACGCGGCAGTTGGAAAGGTTAGGAATGACCGTTGATACCATGACTCCCGCCGGGATGTTCATGTGGGTTGACACCGGTTACGATACGAACGTTCTGGCGGAAAAAGCGGCAGCACAGGGCTTTATGTTGGCTCCGGGCGCCTTATTTTCACCCAATCAATTGCCATCGACCCGCATGCGGATCAACGTTGCAGCAATGTCGGACCCGGGGATTTGGCGGTTTCTTGAAAAAGAATGTTGTCGATAACGAGTGTTTTGATAACAACCCCGTTAAACCCTTGAAATAGCCGATTTACACCCCATTTCTGAGAAAATCAGCTTTTTGTACGCGGTTAATGCCGGTTAATACCCGTTCATACCGCTATGCAGCGAGCTAAGACATTTCTTTCGTTTATATTAATCTTTAGAGGTAACAGATAATGGCCGTATCCGAAAAGCAAACCCTGGGCTTTCAGGCAGAAGTCAAACAGTTGCTGCAACTGATGATTCATTCTTTGTACTCGAACAAAGAAATCTTCTTGCGCGAATTGGTCTCAAATGCCTCCGATGCTGCCGATAAGTTACGTTTTGAAGCGATTAACGATGGCGCATTGTTTGAAAATGATCCCGAGCTGAAAATCAAGGTTACTTTCGATAAAGTCGCCCGCACCATCACCGTGTCAGACAATGGCATTGGCATGACGCGCGAAGACGCTATTTCCCATTTGGGTACGATTGCCAAATCAGGTACCAAAGAATTTTTCTCCAAACTATCTGGCGACCAGCAAAAAGACGCTGCCTTAATCGGACAGTTCGGCGTTGGCTTCTACTCTGCCTTTATCATTGCCGATAAAATTACCGTTGAAACCCGCCGCGCTGGCACTAACACCACCGAAGGCGTGCGCTGGGAGTCGGAAGGTGCTGGCGAGTTCAGCATCGAAGCTATCGACAAAGCGGGTCGTGGCACAGACATTATTTTGCATTTGCGCGCCGAGGAAGACGAGTTCTTGTCGGCCTGGAAATTGAAATCGATCATTCAAAAATACTCCGACCATATCTCGCTGCCGATTTTGATGCAGAAAGAAGAGTGGGACGAAGAAAAGAAAGAAACGGTCGTTCAAGACACTTTTGAAACCGTCAATCAGGCCAGCGCATTGTGGGCACGCAGCAAATCGGACATCACCGAAGAGCAATATGTCGAGTTCTATAAACACGTCTCGCACGCTTTCGAAGCACCTCTGATTTACACCCACAATCGCGTTGAAGGTCGCAGCGAATATACGCAGTTGCTGTATGTCCCGGCACGTGCGCCATTCGATTTGTGGGATCGCAATAAGCGTGGCGGTCTCAAGCTGTATGTCAAACGCGTCTTCATCATGGACGATGCCGAGCAACTGATGCCGATTTACCTGCGTTTCGTCAAAGGCGTGATCGATTCAGCAGATTTGCCTCTTAACGTTTCGCGTGAAATATTGCAAGAATCGCGTGATGTTCGCGTGATCCGAGAAGGTTCGACCAAGCGTGTACTAAGCATGCTGGAAGAATTGGCAAACAATGATGAGCAATCGCAAAAAGACAAATACGCAACATTCTGGACCGAGTTCGGTCAAGTCCTGAAAGAAGGACTGGGCGAGGACGCTACCAACAAGGAACGTATCGCTAAACTGTTGCGATTTGCCTCGACCGATAACGATAGCGATGCGCAAACCGTATCGTTTGCTGATTACATCGGCCGTATGAAAGAAGGCCAGAGCAAAATTTACTACGCGACCGGCGAAACCTATACAGCGGCTAAAAATAGCCCACATTTAGAGATTTTCCGCAAAAAAGGCGTCGAAGTCTTGCTGCTGACTGACCGCGTCGACGAATGGATGCTTTCGTTCTTACAAGATTTTGAAGGCAAGGAACTGGCTTCTGTGGCAAAAGGCGGACTTGATCTTGGTACGCTGGAAGACGAAGCCGAGAAAAAGCAACACGAAGAAACCGAAACGCAGTTTAAGGATCTGGTCGAGAAGATGAAGACGTCATTGGCCGACAAAGCCAAGGATGTACGCGTCACTTTCCGCCTGACCGATTCACCAGCGTGTCTGGTAGCCGATACCAATGAATTGTCCGGCAATCTGATGCGTATGCTGAAGGCCGCTGGTCAGGAAGCGCCTGACTCGAAGCCTATTCTGGAAATTAATCCAGATCATCCGCTGGTGCAACGTTTGAAATACGAAGAAGCGAAATTTGACGATTGGGCAAATATTCTCTTCGATCAGGCAATGCTGGCCGAAGGCGGCGCGCTGACCGATCCTGCGTCTTTCGTCAAACGTCTTAATGATATGTTGCTCGGCTTGGCCTCAAAATAAGCGTCAACATAGCGAATACGGCGAAATAAGTATGGAAACAAATGGGGGAGCCTGGCTCTCCCATTTTTTTACTTAAAAAATGACAAAACGCTAAATAGAAAAACAATAACCAGAGCGATCTCTCAGTGAATCAAGAAATTTGCCTATCAGCGCCCTGTTTAGAACAAATTAAGACTAATGTGAGATTAACGAAGACAAATTATTTACTACAATCGGAATCAACCAAGGGGCCAAAAATGCCGTCAGTACGCCATTCATCCCCATTCCCAAACCGGCAAACGCCCCCATTTCGGGACTGACCTGAAATGCACGCGCCGTGCCGATCCCGTGCGAGGTGACACCCAACGCAAATCCGCGCACTTCATGTGAATCAACACGCATCCAGTTAAACAAAAATCGCGCTATAACTGCACCAAAAATGCCAGTACAAATAACCAATACCGCCGTTAATGCAGGAAGTCCGCCTAGTTTCTCTGATACGCCCATGGCGATCGGTGTCGTGGCCGATTTAGGGCCGATGGAGATAGCGAGTTGATAGGAGCCACCCATCACAACAGTAATGGCGACGGCAGAAATGATCGCTGTTATCGATCCAGAAAATAACCCGCAAACGAGCGGTATAAATGATCTACGTAATCGCGGTAACTGGCGCGCAAGGGGAATCGCCAATGCCACCGTCGCGGGTCCGAGTAGGAAGTGAACGAACTGAGCGCCTGAAAAATAGTCACGGTAAGACATACCCGTAGTCTGTAAAACCAAAACGATCAGCGCAATCGCAATGGCGACCGGATTAGCAAGTGGTGAAAATTTGAAGCGACCGTACACCCAAAATGCGATGACATACGCACACAACGTCAGCGTCAAGCCAAGCAGAGGTGAACCCGCAAGATAGACCCATATTGATCCAAACTCAGGAATGCTATGCATGATCGCTCTCTTTGGGTACTTTATGCTTGTCTAAAGCGCCTGATTCACCCTGCAATTCGGCATCTGGCTCCCTCCGCGCTTTACGCTGAGCGGGCATTGTCAATCGTATCGCGGTAGCTGTCACAGCGAGAGTAAGTATGGTGCTGACGATGACCGATACAATCACGGCGAGCCAATGGCCTCGGACGGTGGCTGCTGAGACGACAATTCCTACACCCGCAGGGACGAACAATAGCGATAAATGGCCGAGCAGTTCAGTGCCGGTTTTCTCAATGCGCTCAAGTAAGCCCGGAGAAATCACTAGAGCCACGAATAGCAGCAACATGCCAACAACAGGTCCGGGAATAGGCAAACTTAAAGCAAACGTAATGCCCTCGCCCAAACATTGAAAAATTAGTAGGGTAGCAAACGTCGCAAGCATCGAATGATTCCTCCCTTGTTTTATTTAAACATCTAAAAGAAGCCGTTACCTCACTCACCATTTCACCATCGAACCGTCTTACCGCCTTACCGTCTTACAATACCGGATTTCACCTCTCAAATTTACATGCTTCACACGCTGAAGCCCTTACTTTGAGTCAATGGATCAATAACGTAAATGCCACCGGTTGTACAAAAAACTCAGCACGAATAAAGGGCCTATTAATAAAAAACGCAAGTCATCAAAGAATGAAGGCTTTTTACCTTCGATGTGATGACCGATAAATTGACCGATCCACGCCGCAACAAAAACGGCAACCGACAACGGCAACACCCAATTACCAGGAATACTATCCAAAATTAATAGCATCAATGCCACCATCAAAACCATTCCGGCAGCAAATGATAGTGACAATGATCCGTAGTAAATCAGCGCGGCTATTGCGGCTATTGTCGCCACAAATGGATGTAGTGCCCAGAGTAAACCCAGCAACGCAAATACAATCGCCGGGACGCAAATACAATGGATGATTTCGTTAGTATGGTTGCGGTGACTTTCCGCATAGGCCCTTAACAGGGCATCAATTTTTCTCGGGGTTGCTTGCATCGTCTGCACCTTGTTTAGTTTTAAAATCTTGAGGATACAGAGCCCCGATTAAGGGCAACTACCAAATACGCATAAAGCACTTACCGGCCACCGGCTACATCTAAAAACGATCCCGTAGAGTACGACGCCTGATCCGACAACAACCACATAATTGCTTGCGCCACCTCATCGGCACGACCACCACGACGCATCGGAATGGCATCTTTCACCCTGTCTACGCGCCCCGCTTCGCCACCGCTGGCGTGAATATCTGTATAAATCACTCCAGGCCGGACCGCATTCACCCGAATACCCTGATCAGCAAGTTCTTTTGCTAATCCTATCGTCATGGTATCTATTGCGCCTTTGGATGAGGCGTAATCAATATATTCTCCTGCGCCGCCAAGGCGCGATGCTACCGATGACAGATTCACAATCGCGCCACCGTTGCCACCCAAAGAGGTAGACATGCGTTTCACCGCCTCGCGTGCACAAATAAAGCTACCGACCACATTCGTCGCGAATATCCGCTGCAAACGTGCCGCATCCATTTGCTCCAGACGCATTTGTGTTTCGAGAATGCCTGCGTTGTTGACCAATGCAGTTAATGTTCCGAGTTTTGTATCGACGGTCTCAAAAAGCTTTACTACGTCACTCTCCACGGCCACATCAGCAGCCACGGCGATAGCCTTTCCGCCACCAACGACGATAGCATTGACCACGGCCTCGGCAGCATCCCGATTACGCACATAATTAACGCAGACCGCATAACCCCGCTCAGCCGCCAGCAGTGCAGTAGCCGCGCCAATGCCACGACTGGCACCGGTAATTAGAATAACGGGTTGATGCATGCAAACACTCCTTCAGATATTAACGGTGAGCCTAAAAAAAACCAATAAGTTGACGTATAAAAAAAGTTTCTCAAGAAAAATATATTAGTCTCGTAAAAATCATGATGAAAGACCTACAGAAACGATAATATACTGATCCTTCGAGAAAATAATTACCGGCGCCACCTTATGCCAGCACCACCAACATCAATTGCGAACTTGAGCGGCTTTACCCCCGTTATAGATGAAGGCACACAAATCTTGATACTGGGCAGCTTTCCAGGTGTCGCATCATTGGCACTCCAACAATATTACGGTCATCCACGCAACCAGTTCTGGCCCTTGCTTTCGGCAGTGCTCGACGATAATTTGGTTGACTTGCCTTATCTCGAGCGATTAATCCGTCTACGCGCACACGGCATCGGTTTATGGGACGTGCTTGCTGGTTGTGAGCGTAATGGCAGTCTGGATAGCGCTATTCGTAATCCACTCGCTAACCAATTTGATTTACTGCATCGGCGCTGCCCGCAATTAGCGCGAATTTGCTTTAATGGCAAAACATCTGGCAAATTCGCGACCCAATTCTCGTCAGCTGGATTCGAAACTCTGGTGCTACCATCCTCATCACCCGCTAACGCACAATCTACATTTGAGCAAAAACTGGCGCTGTGGCGCGGTATCATTGCGTAATCATCAGATCATTTTGTGCTAGCCGCTTATTCCCTTTAGTAGATCCACTTACGCCACCTCATATCCAGACAATGCTGATCAAACGCAAATCCATCGAAGCCGAAGCCAATCTTAAAGCCGGCCCAAGTAAACGCCTCCAAAAAACTGATACAAAGGATGCGAAGGCAGAGCCTAAAGCTCCGCGCAAACCTAAATTCGCTCCCGTCACATTGTCAGAACAAGACGGCGTCCGTTTTTTACATTTCGGTACCGAATGGGTGCAAGGCGCAATGCGGCTAAGGAAACCAGACTGGCTGGAGTTGGAATACGCACAACAAATGATGGCGTGGATGCTATTTAATGATCAGCCGCAGCATATTGTGCAACTTGGCCTGGGTACAGCCGCCCTGACCAAATTCAGCTATCGTCAATTTCCAGCCGCACGCGTCACCGCGATTGAACTGAACCCTTCCGTGCTCACAATATGCACAACCATGTTCAAGTTGCCGCCGGATGATGACCGCTTGACCGTCATCGAAATGGATGCAATGGATTTTGTCATGAACGAGGCGAATCGGGACACCATCGATGCGCTACAAGTCGATTTATACGACGCCACTGCAAAAGGCCCGGTGCTCGACACCCCCGAGTTCTATAGCGCCTGCGCCGCCTGCCTCACGGACAATGGCGTAATGACGGTTAATCTATTTGGCGACCACCCAAGTTACGCCAAGAATCTGAAAGCGATGATGTTCGCCTTCGATGATGTCTGGTGTTTACCTGAAGTCCATGACGGCAATGTGATAGCCATCGCGTTTAAAACCGCATGGAAACCGGATTTCACAACACTTTATGAACGCGCTGCAGAGATAACAGCTGAGACCAAGTTGCCAGCAAAAACGTGGGTGAACGGCATAAAGGTATGGCATACCGACCATTGAGAACTAGACCCTAGGGATTATTGACTAAGCGTTGTGCAAGATTCAAATCATCGCGCGCTTGGTCTACTAATCGACTCACAACATTAACTTTGCGAAACTAGCCATAATAAAGTGATGAATAAAGCTCCGCCAAAAATACTCGATCTACAGCAAATTTTCACTTGGTTGCTGGCGGATGGCACGGTTATAAAAGAAGAAGTTAAAGACTTTTTTACCCAGGCGCAGGGTATTTTCCGCAACGCCAGTATTGCTATTCATCCATTGTCCGCAGTGGCCCAATGCAAGCGCCTGACCGCGCAAATCCCTCAGCGGGCAATGACATTGGAGTGGTTGACGGAATGGTTGGCGCACAAAGTCGCCCTGCCCTTTTACCGTATTGATCCACTCAAAATTGACTTTGCCAAAGTGGCGGATGTGATGTCGGCGACTTACGCTACCCGGTTCAATATTTTGCCCGTCGAGTTAACGGCGACAGAACTCGTGATCGCAACTGCAGAACCATTTCGTATCGATTGGGAACCGGAAATTGCTAAAATTTCGCGGCGGAATATTAAGCTGGTCATTGCTAATCCAATCGATATAACGCAATACATCACACAATTTTTTACCCTCGCAAAATCGATTAAAAGTGCGCATAAATCGGGTGGACAGGAATTAGCATTAAGAAATAACTTTGAACAATTGGTGGAGCTAGGCAAAGCCAATAAGCAGGTAGACGCCAATGACCGTCATATCATCAATATCGTCGACTGGTTATGGCAATACGCATTTGAACAGCGCGCGTCAGATATTCACATGGAGCCCAAGCGCGACTTCAGTGCTATACGGTTTCGCATCGACGGCGTGCTACATCAGGTATATCAAGTTCCAGCTGTCGTAATGATCGCGATGACAGCGCGAATCAAATTACTTGGTCGGATGGATGTCATTGAGAAACGGCGCCCACAAGATGGACGGATAAAAACTCGCACCGCCGGTGGTCAGGAAGTCGAATTACGTCTTTCAACGCTGCCAACCGCTTTCGGTGAAAAGCTGGTGATGCGGATTTTTGATCCAGAGGTAGTCGTAAAAACGCTACCCGAATTGGGCTTCCCAAAAGATGACGCCTTACGTTGGGATGCACTGACCAAGTGTCCACACGGCATTATTCTCGTCACCGGGCCAACTGGGTCAGGTAAAACGACGACCTTATACACCACCCTAAAAGCGCTAGCGACGTCAGAAGTAAATGTCTGCACGGTCGAAGACCCGATCGAAATGGTCGAACCTGCATTCAATCAGATGCAGATCAACCAAGGCATCGATCTGACATTTGCGGATGGTGTCCGAGCGCTGATGCGACAAGATCCAGACATCATCATGGTCGGTGAAATACGCGACTTAGCCACCGCAGAAATGGCCATTCAGGCTGCACTCACAGGCCATCTGGTGCTTTCTACGCTCCATACTAACGACGCGCCATCTGCGGTTATGCGATTACTGGAACTTGGCGTACCTTTTTATCTACTGGAAAGTACGATCATTGGCATCATGGCCCAGAGACTTGTGCGCACTTTATGCCCACATTGCAAAAGCGACGGCGGTGAAGTCACGGATGAAGTGTGGCAAAATTTGGTGAAAAATAATGCGATTCCAAAACCCGCAAACGTCTATCAACCAGTTGGATGTCCCGAGTGCCGTCAAACCGGCTATCGTGGACGAACAGGTTTGTATGAACTTCTAACAGTTACACCATCGTTTTCAAAAATGATTCAGGCTGAAACTGACATTCAGGCACTAAAGCAACAAAGTATTTCCGATGGCATGAAGCCTTTACGCGTTGCCGGTGCCCTTAAGATTATAGAGGGCGTCACCACGGTCGAGGAAGTTTTAAAAGTGACTTCAGCACTTACTTAACACCTGCAAAACTCTAAAGGAATATCATCATGTTGCGAGCAATGCGAATAAAAAAAGAGTTCTTCACCGTCACGCTATCAATAGCACTGCCACTTTTGGGGACTTTCGCACAAGCACAAACCAACACCACTCACGCCGCAATAGAAGTATCAAAAGCGCCAACCAGCGCTGAATGTCATCAGTTAGACGAGCGAACGCGGGAACTTGATCAGATAGAACAACAACGTCTCATGGAACGTGGTACCAAATATGAAAGTAAACGTCCCATCCAAAGTCAGGAATGGATACGCCAGCAACGTAAAGATATCCAAACTAAAATGTTTTTTGCCAAATGTTAGAGGTCTAGGAGTCGTGGGGCCGGTAGTCGCTGATTCAATACACTAATCAAGCAAAAATCTACCGGGCTGCCTAACAAATTAGACAAATTCCCCCGACAAACGCGGGTGAAGGTAAAATTAACACCTCTCGTCTTTATTTGACGCGATACGCTTGAAAATACGTTGCCTGGCAATCATTTCAAGGGTTTCAAGAAGTGAACTGTAAGCAAACACCAAATACACAAGAGGAATCGATTGAAAACAGCACTGGTCGGAGACTACAGCATCCCCGAGTTCGACAAAACGATCATGACTAACTTATTGGTGTCCGTAGTGGACCTCAATATCGTCAGACAAGAATATAAACTCATCGGCGTCCGTAACGCCGATCAGGAAATCTATCGCGTAATCGGTGCAACTACCGATAACCAATACAACAACGCGTACGAAGAACTTGATGACATGGGTTTGATAGATGACCTGCAAGAAAGCGATCGGGAAAAAAATGGTTATGACGCTATCTTTAGCCTTAACCTTGACGCCGATGCATAACATGCCCAAATAGGGTAGTTCTATTTGCTCAAATTGAGCGCTATCCGCGGATAGCGCTTTTTTTAAAAGTTACTCTTATAGCCTACTTTATATCAACTATCAACAGGCCTAATTCATATCTGATTTAGCGCTATCTGCAACATCTCTTTCTACCAACTCACCTGCCACCGTCAGAAATGCGTTGACCGTCAAGACCTCATCTTGGGATGCGCCATGTTCACTTAATTGGGCAATGATCGTATTCATCACAGGATTGACATAAATAAATTAACCATGAAATAGCCGCACGACAGACCACAAATGCAAGTGGGATAACGAGAAGCGTGGCGATATGCACGCACGATAAAAATCGTTTCTTAAATCTTTTTATACTTTTCCATATAGCAGAGCATTAACCAAATAAGCGGCAGAATACGCAACTTAGAAGCTGGCTGAGATTACCTGGATCAGGATTTAAATCAGCAATTAGGACCCCACCAATAATGTCTGACGGTGAGCACGTAACAATGTCAATCAGTAGAGTTCGCGGCGTATTGGATATACAAAAGATCAATACCCTGACATGCAGAAGTGCAGGAAGGAGACTCCACAAAAGTGTTTTTCATCAAATCTGGATCACCAGTCAAAATGCGCATAGGCATGAATGGATTGCACACATACAGTCTACCTTTAGTCCAGTTTGTAACCGGTTGTAATCGTGGTCAACCATCGACCGATCAAGGTCGTTTATACCGCAAGCCCTCAGGATGACCTGAGTTAATCAAGACCACGTAAAAGGTACTCAAATGAATAAATTATTAGCTGCTCTGATCGCTGGCTTGTTTGCTACTTCCGTCTTTGCACAAGCCGCCGCGCCATCAGCACCAGTCGCCCCAGCTACGCCGATCACTAACACTGCCAAGACTACGAAGGCGGAAACAAAAGTCGCTGCTGATTCGGGAACAAAAACGGTGAAGGCAAAAGCCCATCATAAAGTAGCGAAGGTCAAGGCAACCAAAGCCAAATCCGAAGCAAAAGTAACGCCACCAGTGGCCAAGGTAGATGCAACTAAAACCGCTCCTAAATAAAATAGATAGTCGGTCGTAAAAAGACAGGTTTATCCTGTCTTTTTTTTATTTCTAATACGGATAAACGCCTCGCAATAATTGGTGAGATTTCGGAAATAATTTTTTGAAATAATTTTTTGAAATAATTAAGGAGCGCTCTAACCTTAGTCTGATCCATGAGCGCATAATTACCGTCTGAGAATAGGCCTCAAAGACCTTGCAATAACAGAGTATTTTAACGAGAGAAATAATGAACAAATCAATCATCACCGCATGTCTGCTCTCTGGTTTGCTAATCGCGGGAACGGCTTCCTATGCTGTCGAGCAAGGCACGCAACCAGCCGTCAATGGTACAAAAGGGAGTGCCCGTAGCCAACAAGATGCAGTGCCTGCAACACAAAAACGCCTTACTGAACTGAAACAAAAACTCAATCTTAAATCATCTCAGCAAACCGCATGGGATACATTTTCAAGTGGTTTAGCCGCGCAAGCAACATTGCGCGCACAATCCAAAGAAAAAATGAAAAGCGCGCTTGGCCCTGATTATGAAAATTTGTCCACGCCAGAAAAAATGGAAAAGATGGTCATCATGATGCGTTCGAATGCCGATTTTTTGAGCAAGACCGCTTCAATCACCAGGACTTTTTATGATGGGTTAAGTACTGAGCAAAAGACTATTTTCGATCTTTTTGCAAAGACGACCTGGACCAATCGAATGAAAGAACAAATGCGATAGCATCCTTGCCTATGTCTACCATACGCATGCAGTTTATTCACGATGCAATACAAAAGTCTGAAGAATCAACAATCTACTTTGAATGCATGCTGAGTTATGTGGCTAGCCGAAGAATGCAGCTTCTCATCCGAAGTAAAACGAACTAACACACAAGTTGTAAAGCCGCGAATGACGTCGACTCTCATGCACCTTACCTTAACGTTTAAGGTTCTTTAATCATCGAGGTGTCTGACGAAACGGGTTGTCCGCGGTGGGTAAAATTGACATTGTGGCAAACTCGATCGCGCCCGCTGGTTTTCGCCGCGTAGAGTGCTGTATCGGCAGCTTGTATTAATTCGAGTGGCATATTTTCATCTCTGACTGGAACAAAAGCATCGACACCGGCGCTAATTGTTACTATGCCGGCAGGATTTCCCGTATGTTTAATTGCGAGGTTGCGTATCGCCATGCGGATATTTTCGGCGATGACCATCGCACCGTTTATATCGGTACATGGGAGCAATACGCTAAGTTCTTCGCCGCCGTATCTTGCGGCCACATCACCTGGTCGGCGTTGACTGGACTCAACAACCTGACTAATGCGCCGCAAGCATTCGTCTCCCGCTATATGACCGTAGATATCGTTATATTGCTTGAAGCAATCTACGTCAATCATGATTAATGCAAGTGAACTTGCGTTGCGCATTGCCCGATTAAACTCCTTATCCAGTGCGATATCGAAATGGCGACGATTTGAAAGACCGGTCAGACCGTCTTGCAGAGACAGTTTTTCAAGTGTCTGATTAAGTGCCTCCAAAGCATCGCGTGCGCGCACAATTTCGGTTTCAGCATCGACCCTTCGTTTAATTTGACCGACTAAATGAAACCCAACTAAACCTAGCACGATCAAGAGAAAAGCTACGCCTGCCGAATGGAGGTAGGTGTCTGCCAACCAGTCCGCCAGAACTTCAGGTTCTGACAATGCTGCAGAAACAAAAAGAGGATATTGATCGAGCCGCCGAAAGCTGTTGATGCGCCTTATCCCGTCTTGCCCCGATTTTATAACGGTTGTTCTAGCCTTGCCTTTGGTGACGTCCTGAACCAATATCGAGCCGGAAATATTCTTACCGATAGAGTCCTTCAGAAGAGGGCTGCGGGTTAACATCACGCCGCTATCTAAGGCGAGCGTAATCGCACCGTGCCGGCCAATATCAAAACTCTCGTAAAATTTATTAAAATAATCGATGCTAATTGTGGCTAGTGCCACGCCAGCAAAGCTACCATCGGCATGATTAATTCTGCGCGATAAAGTCAGTATCCAGGCTCCGGTAGACCGGCTTCGGAGCGGAATTCCAACATAAGGCCCAGAATTAGAGTGCGTCCGATGATAAATAAAATAGTCGCGATCCGCATTATTGACGTTTGACACTACTGCTGGTAATGAATAGGTCAACCAACGGCCGTTTTCATCGTAGACGTAGATACCATTCAGTTGCGGCAATTCAGTCACCCGCAACGCCAGCAGAGTATGAAGTCGGTTCAGCGCTATAGGGCTGATTCCATCTGTTTGCACCCGCTCAACGAGCCCAACCAGCGCGGTATCCACTTCTTTAATTGTGTCATCTGCATGCTGGGCTATTGCGCGCGCCATGTTGGACGTAGCGATGTCCATCTCGTGCAGCTGAACTTTACGCGCGGTCCAGCTTCGCCATCCATCAACAAATACAAGCGAAAGGCACACTAAAATAACGAAAATACCTGCCAACGACGTTATAGAAATAAGTTTGGGTTTTAAACCATCCTGAGATTTCGATTTATCGGCAAGACTAATCATGATTTTTCTTGCATTTTAGCTATGAATTCAGATTCACCGTACACTTTTCGGAAAAATAAAAGCAATCCTATATTCTGAATTCGTCTCACTTAATGTCTTTATTGTTATAGGGGTAACTATTATTGATTATAGAAATAGATAGAGCAATGCAATTTTATTTACTGATAACCACTCGCATTCACGTCGTCTATTTCACTCTATGAATGCTGCTCTGAGTTCGGGTTGACGTTGCGTTAAGGTTAGCGGCGTTAATTATTCGGAAGGCCAACCATCACCAGGCTAAACGGTCGTTATTTCCTGTTCCCAAGGTGCAGGATGGCGGTCACAGTTGCGACCGGCCTTGGCTACCTGTCCAGGCACTTCATGACCGAGCAACGCTGGCAACTGGCGCGACATAGCGATCAGGTTTGGCAAGTCGATACCTGTTTCAATGCCGATTTCTTCGCAGAGATTCACCAGATCTTCGGTGCATATATTGCCCGACGCGCCGGGTGCGAATGGGCAACCTCCCAGACCACCAAGGGCTGAGTCAAAACGTCGCGCACCGACCTCATACGCCGCAAGGACGTTCGCGAGGCCGAGTCCACGCGTGTTATGGAAATGTAATGTCAACGCCGATGACGGTAGTGTCCTGAGTACGCGTTCAACCAAACGTGCGACCTGGCGCGGATTAGCCATCCCAGTCGTATCTGCCAGCGTGATAGCCCCGATTCCCATCTCCAGATACTGCTCCACGAACCCCATCACGCGGTCTTCGTCAATTTTTCCTTCAAATGGACAACCAAAGGTTGTGGCAATCGTTCCGTTAAGCGAGAGTCCAGTCCCCGCAGCCAACGCCACGACGTCACCAAACGCCGCCAACGATTCCTCGCAACGCATCCGCATATTGGCGCGATTGTGCGTCTGACTTGCGGACATCACGAGATTAAGCTCATCGACGCCCGCATGGATCGCGCGTTCAGCACCCTTCCGGTTCGGTATCAAGGCAACGTACACAACGCCCGGCTGGCGTCGGATTCGTGCGAAAACTTCTTCACCGTCACGTAACGCGGGAATCGCCTTGGGCGACACAAAAGAACCGGCTTCAATACGGCTAAAGCCAGCGCCAGAGAGCTGATCAATCAACGCTACTTTATTGTCTGTAGAAACCCACCTCGGCTCAATTTGCAGGCCATCCCGCGGTGCTACTTCCTGCACGATCAGTCGTTCAGAAAAGTCGGTGATCATTGGATGACTCCGGTATCTCTTAATCGTTGAATTTCGCTATCGCCCAAGCCTAACTCAGTAAGTACTTCGGCTGTGTGTGCGCCCAGCGCTGGACCTTGCCAATTCACCTCGCCCGGTGTTTCCGACAGTTTAGGGACAATCCCGGGCATTTTGACATGCACGCCGCCGGGCAACTCTGCCGACAAAAGCATATCCCGCGCCTGATAATGAGGATCGGCCACAATATCGGCAACAGAGTATATTCGCCCTGCCGGTACGCCAGCCTTTTCCAGCGTCGCCAATACGTCTTCGATCGCATTCGCTGAGGTCCAACCGGCAATCGCTGCATCGAGCAACACGACCTGTGCGACGCGTCCATCGTTGTGTTCGAAATGTGGATCATCAGCCAGATCAGCGCGTCCAATAGCCTGCATCAGGCGCTTAAAAATGGGATTGCTATTGCCAGCTATAACGACATAAGCGCCGTCACGAGTCGGATAGGTATTCGAAGGAGCAATTCCAGGCAAAGCGCCACCGCTACGTTCGCGCACATGACCGAGCAAATCATATTCGGGAATCAGACTTTCCATCACGTTGAAGACACTCTCCACCAGTGACACGTCCACCACCTGACCGTCGCCCTGACCCGTCTTGACGCGCAATACCGACATCAAGGCGCCCATTACGGCGTGCAAGGATGCGAGTGAGTCACCTAAACTGACACCAACACGGGCCGGAGCGCCATTTGGTTCACCCGTTGTGTAACGGATACCGCCCATGGCCTCACCAATGGCACCAAATCCAGGGCGATCCTTATACGGGCCAGTCTGACCATAGCCAGAGATGCGTACCATCGTCAGTTTCGGATTCAAGGCATGGAGCACGTCCCACCCCAAACCCAGTTTCTCCATCGCACCGGGCTTCAAGTTTTCGATCAGAACGTCGGCATTACTGACAAGACGCTTAATGATCTCGATGCCTTCAGGAGACTTCAAATTGATTGAAATGGATTTTTTGTTGCGCGATTGGAGATACCACCAAAGCGATGTGCCTTCGTAGAGCTTTCTCCATTTTCGAATAGGGTCACCGACACCGGGAGCTTCGATTTTTATTACTTCTGCACCGAACTCACCCATCATGCGGGCGGCGAAAGGTGCGGCGATCAACGTGCCAATTTCGATGACACGGATACCTTTAAGCGGTCCACTCATTACAATCTCCATTTATCATTTTATTCAGAATAGGAGGAGGATAGAGGGAGAGCGGGACTTTCGTCCAATCCTAATTTATCAAGGAGCATTTGCGCGATTGCAATGTTGTGTTTTTATTACTTATAATGCATGCCGATTGGCTGGATAGAATGCTATTAAAATAGTTTTTACTCAATGTCCTTAGGCCATGCGACGCTCGCTTGTGCCTTACGGCCCAGTGCATGTATGCGCACTTTTCAGGCTTTCCCGACGTTTCGTAACGCGTCCCACTTGGCAGTCTTTTGCAGGCTAAAATACCGTAAGTCACATTTAGGCAATTTTTTAGATGATTTTTTTTAAATAATTTTTTTAGATGATATCTCACCGATAGATTTTTCGATAAACATCAAAAATGCAAAGAGTTAAACGAAAAGGATTACCTAATGAGTAGCATCAGCCACATCATTCACGCACATGTCCGCGATATCGGCTTCCCGGTCAGGCGTTTGTTGCCAGCCGCGGAGGTGAGGACTGTCGGGCCCTTTGTTTTTTTCGATCACATGGGACCGTATACGTTTTCGACCGAAGGTAATACGGGCGACGTTCGCCCTCATCCACATATCGGATTAGCGACCGTTACCTATCTGTTCTCTGGTGCGATGATGCATCGCGATAGTCTGGGCAGCGTGCAACGCATCGTACCGGGCGATATTAACTGGATGACATCGGGGCGCGGAATCACGCACTCAGAACGCGTGCCTGAAGATATTCGCCGACAAGGCGTGGCCGTTCAGGGCCTGCAAATGTGGTTGGCTCTGCCACAAAAAGACGAAGAAACGACACACGGCTTTTGGCACTATCCGCAAGCAGATCTTCCCTTTGTGCAATTAGAAGGTGCAACGTACCACGTCCTGGTAGGAACAGCATTTGGTCAGACATCTCCCGTCAAAACACACAGCGATACGCTGTACGTTTCTGCCAGACTCGCTGCGGGTACAAGCATGCAAGTAACACCTGATTATGCTGAACGCGCTATTTACATCATTAGTGGGGCGTTGACGGTCGATGGTCAAGCGGTGGATCAAGGCGCATTGATTGTGCTTAAATCCGGGAGCACGGTCACCGTGGTTGCACCGCGCGATACCGCCTTCATGATTTTAGGTGGTGAACCGCTTGATGGTCCCCGCTTTCTCTGGTGGAATTTCGTGGCGAGCACAAAGGAGCGGATCGAACGCGCTAAACTGGCTTGGTTAAATCAAGAGCAGAATATTTTTCCGTCCGTACCGGGCGAAACGGAGTTTATTCCGCTGCCCCAAAGTTAGTCATGACCAGCATGCCAGCGGGCCATGAAAATATTAAATACTACAAAACGTGTCTAGCCATAAAGCACTGATGCTCGAAAATGGTATCGCGCCATGAATCAATAAAAAAACCATCCTGGCAAAAGCCAGCATGGTTTTTTTTACACTCGCCAAATATTAAATCGACCAAAATCAGGCGGCCGCTTTTTCCTTCGCCAGTGACGCCATATCAATCACAAAGCGATATTTAACATCGCTTTTGAGCATGCGTTCGTAAGCTGTATTGAGGTCCTGAATCGGAATCAACTCAATATCCGAAGTAATCCCGTGCTCAGCACAGAAATCCAGCATTTCTTGCGTTTCCTTGATACCGCCGATGAGTGATCCCGCCAAGGTGCGTCGTTTCATGATCAAATTAAACACGTTCGGTGAAGGATGCGATTCGGCTGGCGCACCGACTAATGTCATCGCTCCATCACGCTTTAGCAAGTTTAAGAAATGATCCAGATTATGCGGTGCAGCCACGGTATTCAGAATGAAGTCGAAACTATTGACGTGTTTTGCCATTTGGTCAGGATCTTTAGAGATGACAACCTCATCGGCACCCAGGCGCAACGCATCATCTATCTTGTTTGGCGACGTCGTGAACAACACCACGTGTGCGCCCATTGCATGGGCAATTTTTACGCCCATGTGGCCAAGACCGCCTAATCCAACGATACCAACCTTGTGGCCTTTGCTGACCTTCCAATGGCGTAACGGTGAATAAGTCGTGATACCGGCACATAAAAGTGGAGCCGCCGACGCCGGATCGAGTTTGTCTGAAATATGTAACACAAATTTTTCACTGACGACGATATTGTTAGCGTAACCGCCAAAAGTCACGCCGCCGCTATGCTTATCTTCACCGTTATAAGTGCCGATGAAGCCGGTCTCACAATATTGTTCAAGGCCTTCTGCGCAGCTCGGACAAGTCTGACATGAATCGACCATGCAACCGACGCCAGCCATTTCGCCTACTTTAAAGGCTTTTACATGAGTTCCAACCTTGGTAATACGCCCCACAATTTCGTGGCCCGGTACACTTGGATAGATGGTGTTATGCCATTCATCGCGCGCAGTATGCAGGTCAGAATGGCAGACCCCACAATACAAAATGTCGATTTGGACATCGTGCGGACCTGGTTCCCGACGATCAAAGGTGAATGGTGCTAAGGGTGTTTGCGCCGACTGTGCGGCGTATCCAATTGCTTTAGGCATTTTCAATTTCCTTTGTTAGGTAAAACAAAAAACAGCGATCAGCATCGCTTAAGGCAACAATGGTAACCCTATCGGATAAAATTTTCCCGCGAGGGTCGATTTTGCTGCTGCGCACAATCTCTTTTTATTCAAAAGAACAAGTGTCAAAAACCAGACTATCGCCTAAGTAAGTAAAAATTATGTAATCTTGCTACATAATTTCTCGACCCAAACCGCGCTGCCCAACACCATTTCTTGACCTCCAACAACAATAAACATCAAACAAAATATTGCATCACAATTTATAGTGGATAATGCGCCCCCAGCCACTCGCAACATCTTGGCTCCCATATACTGTTGGAGAATCTCGTGATCATTGAAGCACAACTACCCGCCGTAACGGCACTCATCCAAAAAGCAGCAAGCGATAGTGACAGCGTTGCTTTTAATGCTTTGTATACACTATTCCCGAAGAACACCCCAGCGCAAAAAGTCCATGCCACACTGGAAGCTGCTTGCACTAGCATTGCTAATTTACATACCGCAATTTACGCGGTTGTCATGGTTAAAAAAGATACCGGCCTGCCCGGCGACGCTTTTTTTGTGACATTTAAAGCAGTCCATGAAGATGAATATGCCACTATAGCCGGCGACACCCCGCATCTGCATTTGACCTCGGCGCAAAAGCAATTAATGGTCAATGCTGAAAAAGCCAGAGTCTACGCACACGCAAAAGCTTGATTGAATTTTAGGCATATTTCGCTTTAAAGCAAATCCGCATTCGTAAAGTTTGTCTGAAATTCAAATAAAAAAACCGCGCTCTTAGTAAGGATCGCGGTTTTTTTATGTACTATGACTTTGCATGCTTTATTTAGGTTCTCGTAAAAATCCCCGCACCATTCGCCACACATCATCTGCAATGGGAACCATGGCTAACACCACCAAAGTTGCAGCCAGCGGCATTGTCGAAATAAATCCTACTTTTTTAAATCCCAACGCACCGACAAAGCCGCCGCAAAAAAATAGAAACACTAACGTTCCAAGCAAACGCAGTTTATTCAGATCAGCATGGACTGATAATTTTTGATCATGCCGCGCGCTGTTCCAATAGAGCAATTTTCCCAATTCGATACCAATGTCGGTGACCATCCCAGTCATGTGGGTTGTACGAATCTCTGACTTGGAGATTTTAGTGATAATGGCATTTTGCAAACCCATAATGAAGCACAGCAACAAGACCGTGAACGGTACCAACAACCATTGATGGTTTTCCAAATTGCTCCCCAACAAGCCAAACAATAATAGCAATGCAGCCTCTAACATAAGGGGTATCGCATACTCTCCATGGAGATCGCGTTTTCGACTCCAATTAATAAAAATCGCGCAACAGGCTGCCCCAAACGTAAAAAACAGAAGTGATGCCAGGCCGGACAACAGGAAGCCAATTGAACCAAGCGCCAGGTTATCGCTCATCGAAGAAATAATTCCTGACATGTGAGACGTATATTGTCCCACCGCCAAAAAACCTCCGGCATTGATCGCCCCTGCAATGAATGACAAGAAGCAGGCCAGATGAATATTGCCCCGCTGGCTGCGCTCCCGGCCGGTGAGTTGTCTTAAGTAAGGTATCGGCATAGTTGCCTGATCATACTCCGCCATTGCCGTGCCATCACGATTTGTCACAGTAAGTAACTAACACAACCCCTCAATTCCAACATCGCCAGCGCATCTCACCTATGGATCATGTGGCTGGACGGTGTGGGCCTGCCTTCACGTTGATATCTCCAGATAAGCCATCCACTAGCCGCCAAGGTTAAGAGTTCCGTAATTAATAATGCATACCAGATTGTCTTGCCACCCAAATAGGTATTTAGTAGCCATAAAGAACCCAGCAACAAAACCCAACTTCGCAAAATGGCAATAATCGCAGAAGCACCGGGACGTTCAACCGCAGTCAGATAACCGGCTGCAATCAAGTTACAACCTGCTGGCAAGAAAGCCAGCGCATACCAGATGATCACTGGCGCCAATATTTCCCATGCTGATCCACCATCGGGCAGAAAAAGAAAAGTTAGCTGTCTGGAAAATACGCACATCACAACCGCAATGATTACGGCAACCGCCATGACTGAGGTCGCTCCAAAAGCAAAGACCACGTGCATCGCGCGGGGCTGATTTGCTCCGCGATAAAAGCTGATCATCGGTTGCATACTTTGAACCAAACCAACCATGGTGACGGTGGCGGCCAGCGTCATGTATTCCAAAATAGCGTAAGCGGCCAATCCGCTCTCACCATATGTGTTCAACACCAATCGATTGAAAACGAAGATGGTGACGACGGCGGCAATCGCTCCCAAAAATTCCGACGATCCGTTGTACAAAATCGTTCCGACATTACTGCCCTCTTTAAACGCATTCCAGCAAGGTTTGATATTTTTTGCTTTGAAAACGTGATAACTCAACATGGTGAAACTCGAGACCAGCATACTGAGCCCCGTCGCCAA
Source organism: Glaciimonas sp. GNP009 (assembly GCF_054343755.1). Taxonomy (NCBI): domain Bacteria; kingdom Pseudomonadati; phylum Pseudomonadota; class Betaproteobacteria; order Burkholderiales; family Oxalobacteraceae; genus Glaciimonas; species Glaciimonas sp. GNP009. Next base: position 4,647,495 of record NZ_JBTGUV010000004.1, on the reverse strand, counting down.
TCCAGCCCCTTGCATGCCAAGCGGAAGGACAACGATAAAGTAATAATCTAAAACAACATTCACAAAGGCACCCAACAACATCGCGTACAAACCAAATGTCGCCGCTTTTGTCCCCTCCGTACGTAAGAAAAATTCTAGTGCGTACAACGCTTGCGCAAACAAAATAAACCATGCGTACGCACGCAGATAGTCTTCCACCAGAAGCGCCAGATGGCCGGTCGCACCCATCATTTCTGCTATTTTTGACGTGTTAGTTAACACCACTACACTTAACGCAATGCCAATGGCAAGCATGGTCCATAACGCTTGGGTAAATACGCGACGCGCTTCATCGAAACGCCCCTCGCCAGATAAACGTGCAATTAACGTCGCACCGCCGACGCCAATCATCAGACTGACGGCATAAGGCACATACAACAAAGGGACCAGCAGATTGAGCGCCGCTAGTGATTCTGCCCCGAGATAGCGTCCTATAAAAATGCCGTCAACGAACGTGTAGAGGGTGTACACCCAGCCTGAAAGCAAAGTCGGAATCGCTAAGGCAATAAATTGTTTTAACAGGGATTTTGTGGAAGTGTTGTGCATAAAACGTGATTTTCTATTGTGTAAGAAATGCACGATTTCAGTAGAGCGTTAATTTTAGTAGCGTATTAGCAGAAAAGTCGATCTGATGCGTTGCAATCGGGGCGTTACGCCACCTGTTCAACGTTGGAGAAAAATGAAATCGGGCTAACAGTAAAAAATAAACCATCACACAGATAACCTGCGTGATCGGGCCTATTGATCCATTGTTGCGCAGTGGGCAATCAAACTGGATTTATAAAGCTGGCATGAGCCGCGCACCTACTGACAAACCAGTGCAATGAGAGACCGCCCGAAACAACGTTTAGAACGGTTTTGTTGCGGTTAAGAAGTTGCGAGGCGTCTTTTAATCAGGGCTTCGCGTACTTTGTCGTAGCCTATGTTGAACAGCAACGTATAGGGCAAAAAGAAAAGGAGCAAACCGATATCAAGCACGAACGCATCCAGCAAACTCAAATTCAACCACCACGCGGCCAATGGAACCACCGTCACAATCAGTCCTAATTCGAATGAAATTGCATGAATGACACGAACGCCAAATGTCCGTACCAGATTCATACGTCGCTCAATCCGGTCAAACAGCGCATTAAAGACAACATTCCAAACCATCGCAATGAGCGAAATCATTAATGTAAGCAAGCCAGCGTGGGCCATCGATACACCCATTAGCCAGGACAGTGCCGGCGCGCTGATGGCAACGGCCAACAACTCGAAGGTCAAGGCGTGAAATCCGCGCTCGGCAAACGATTTTTTGGTATGGATATTATTGGTTTTATTGGTCTGGCTGGTGTCACTGGTCTGACTGACGTGACTGACGTGACTGACGCGACTGGTGTGTTCGGTGATACGCATACAAGCTCCTAAGCTTTATTTATAACTGATCCTTGCTATTCTCCTTGCTTTTACTGATACTAAAAAATGAGTAACCATCGGAATTTCCGATATATTAAAATATAAACAACTGAAATAACCTCGGTCATGTCACATTCTCTTGAATCTTTATTCATGTTTGTCGAAGCTGCAACGTTAGGATCGTTCTCCGCTGCTGCGCGCAAATTGAACAAACAACAGTCAACCGTCAGCGAGGCCATCGCCAATCTCGAAATTGATTTTGGCCTACTATTGTTTGACCGCACTACGCGGCGGCCTACTTTGACTGAACATGGCAAAGCGATGTTGATCCACGCACAACAAGTGCTGGACGCCAATGATCGTCTGTCCCGTTCAGCCCATCGACTGGCTGATGGCTTGGAACCGACGCTTACATTAGTGTTATCAGATATGTATCAATCGAATCGCTTCGAATCGATCCTGACCGAATTTGAACAGCGTTACCCTGAGTTGGAACTTGAATGCATGATTGCCGAACATACCGACGTTGTCGCCCTGGTACAAGAAGGCCGCGCGCAGCTTGGTTTGGTCGGCGCGCAGCCAGACTATCCACCCGACGTGGGATTCGAATCCATGTCTGAACGTTCAGAGATCGGGTTGTATGTCAGTAAGCGTCACCCTCTCGCAACTGCTACGCCGGTCACTACGGAAATGTTGCACGGCGCCCGTGAGCTCCGACTAAATACTTACCTTAATGACATCATCGAGCGCCGCCGTGGCCTTTGCTGGTCGGCTTCCAGCTACTTATTATTGCTTGAGATGACGGAACTAGGATTCGGTTGGGCGGAGCTTCCACGATGGTTGGCACAACGTTTTGCCGCCGATGGATTACTGGAACTACAAGTACGCGGATGGCCAAAATCGGTTCAGGTTGACGCAGTCTGGTCTAGAAGGCATGGATTGGGCCAAGCTGGCGGTTGGTTATTGGCGTCTTTGCTGGCCCCTTAGAAACGGACCATTGAAAACAAAATAAACGCAATAACTGTCACCAATTGAAACATTCTCCGATCAACGAAAGCGCGGTTTGGATTTATAATGCAACACTGTTGCACAATAAACATACCTGCAAATTTAGTCAACATTGAATCAAAAAATATGAAGGACAACATGAAGCACGTATTTTCTAGCGTCGCCATTAGCGCCCTGCTCTGCTTGGCAATTTCACCTGCAATCGCGCACGAAGCACACGTCCATGGCGTCGGCAAACTGGATGTGGCAATTGATGGCGCACAAATTACGCTCCATCTGGACACACCATTAGTCAATCTGCTCGGATTCGAGCACGCCGCAAAAAATACCAAGGATCGCGCGGCGGCCCAAAAAATGGCGCTTCAACTTCGCAACGCCAGCAAAATATTCGTGACAACGCCTGCCGCAGAATGTCGCCCTATATCGGTCAAACTAGCATCCAATGCGATCGATCCGATACTCCTTGGCGAGTCGCCAACGCCTGCGACCAAGATCAACGCCACCGCAAAAGCAGCGGGACATGCTGACCTTGATGCCGATATCGTTTTACAGTGTGAAAATCCTAATCTTTTGAAAACTATTGACGTTAACTTATTTGCAAAATTCAAAGGCTTTCAGAAAATTGATGTCCAAATGGTGACGCCAAAAAACCAGCTAGCCGCCACGCTACGACCATCGGCCACAATTCTGTCCTGGGAATAAAATGCGTGTAATGTCATGAGTGAAGTAGTCATTAAATTAGATGACGTATCGTTCAGTTGGCCCGGACAGTCTGTGCCGACCTTGCAAATGGATGCATTAAAGGTAGATCGTCAGGATCAGGTATTTATCGCGGGGCCAAGTGGTAGTGGCAAAAGCACATTGCTGGCATTGATCGGCGGTATTGTGGTGCCGCAACGCGGAACCATCACGATACTTGATACTGAGCTCCATAGCATTTCTGCCTCGGCGCGAGACCAGTTTAGGGTTGATCACATAGGTTTTATTTTCCAGCAATTCAATTTGATTCCGTACTTATCAATCCTCGATAATGTATTGCTTCCATGCCATTTTTCACGCTATCGACGCCAACGGACCTTGGCGCAAGGCACCACATTACGCAGCGCCGCTGAATCTTTGCTAGAAAGTCTTGATCTGGCACCATCGTTGTGGCGCAAACCGGTGACGCAACTATCGATAGGTCAGCAACAACGTGTCGCTGCCGCCCGCGCATTGATAGGCCAACCTGAGATCATCGTTGCCGACGAACCAACATCCGCACTCGACGCTGATCGCCAACAACGGTTCCTGGATCTGATGCAGCGAGAGTGTGAACAAGCACGTTCTACGTTGCTCTTCGTTAGCCATGATCAGCGACTGGCATCGCGCTTTAGCCACCGGTTAGCGTTAAACGAACTAAATCATGCTGCCCATCTAGAGGATCAGGCATGAGCATGCTGATTCGTCTGGCCGCGCGCAGTGCATGGAATCGCCGCTTTACACTTGGGCTGATCCTGTTAGCAATTGCCTTATCAACGACATTGTTATTGGGCATAGAGCGCATCCGACACGACGTACGCGAGAGTTTTTCCCAATCCGTATCCGGTACCGATCTGGTGGTCGGTGCAAGAACCAGCTCAGTGCAACTGATGCTTTATGCGATCTTTCATATCGGTGGCGCCACCAACAATATCGGCTGGGATAGCGCCCAAAAACTTGGGCACAATCCCGCCGTTGCCTGGACTATTCCGCTATCGCTGGGCGACTCGCATCGTGGCTTTCCGGTATTGGCAACCAATGGCGACTATTTCACGCATTTTCACTATGGCGACAAACAACCGTTGCGTTTCGCATCTGGCCAGCCGTTCCATGACGTATTTCAGACCGTACTCGGGTCTGACGTCGCACAACAACTGCACTACAAAATCGGTGACAAAATTATCCTCAGCCATGGAAGCGGTGATGCGCATTTGACCGAACATGCCGATAAACCCTTCGTCGTCAGTGGAATTTTAGCGAGAACCGGAACGCCGGTCGATCGCACCGTGCATATCGGCCTGGACGCGATGGAGGCGATCCATCTTGACTGGGAAGGCGGTGCACCAATCAAAGGATTGATAATTCCATCGGAAATGGTTAAAAAATTCGACCTGACGCCCAAAACTGTTACCGCCGTTCTTGTAGGACTAAAAAATCGTGCCAGCGTTTTTGCCTTGCAGCGCGCCATTGCCGACGATAAGGACGATCCGCAGATGGCGGTCTTGCCGGGAGTCGCATTGGATGAGTTGTGGCAAGTGGTCGGTATCGGCGAAAAAGCGCTGTTAGCCGTCTCCGCCATGGTCGTCGTCGTAGGACTGGCCGGATTGGTATCCTCTATCCTTGCCAGTCTAGGAGAACGACGTCGCGAGTTAGCCATCCTGCGCTCCGTGGGCGCGCACCCGATAGACATCTTTTTTCTGCTCGCAATAGAGGGTTTTGTCGTGATGTTGATCGGCGTACTGCTCGGGATTGTGATATTAAATCTCGCCATTGTGATGCTAGGACCGCTATTGGTGACGGAATTCGGTATCGCCTTACATCCAGCACTCCCCACGACAGGAGAATTATTCCTATTGCTATGGACCATCATTGGCGGTCTGGTCGCTAGTCTGCTGCCGGGATTGCGAGCGTATCGGCTCAGTCTATCCGACGGATTAACGCCCCAAGTGTAAATATAAGAGGTTGGCTATGAAAATATTTTTATGGATCCTGGCAATCGTCATCGCAGGTCTGGGTACTGGAATGGTAGGACGTTATGTGGTGGCTGACCGCAATGCAACAGCAGCGCTTAAAGCATCGGCGGCGGCACAATTAGCGACGCAAGATGGCGGCTACAAAATTGGCGACCGCCTGCAACAGAATCCGCTGGTAGCATCAAACCCAACCAAGACTGCGCCAGCGATCAAGTCGCCGTTTCAAGAAATAAAATGGGAAGACCTTGCCCCCGCCAGTTGGGACCCGATGAAGCCGTTCAAGGGAATCGATCTTAACAAGCTCGACGACGCTGATCCACGTGCAGAAGCAGCGCTCCAAAAAGCCAAGGATTACTGGAAAAGTGCACCGATCAATCCTGCGATGAACGGCAAAATGGTCAAAATTCCGGGATTCGTGGTGTCGCTGGATCGCGAAGGCGATGCGCTCAAAGAATTCTTACTCGTTCCGTATTTTGGCGGCTGCATCCATGTACCACCGCCGCCTGCAAACCAGATTATTCACGTCAACAGCACCAACGCCATCAAGGGCGTGCGTACGATGGATGCTGTATGGATCAGTGGCGTATTAAACGTTAAACCAACATCCACCGACATGGGCGATGCCGGTTATTCTCTGGTGGCGCAAAACGTTGAGATGTACAAAGACGGCGATACAAAACAATAAATGAAGCAATAAATGAAACAATGAGCGAAACAATCAGTGCGTCAAAATCAAGACTGATCTTTAGGTGCGCGGCAACACAATTGTCGCCACCAATCCACCTTCAGGATGATTCACCAGCAATAACTCCCCACCATGCGCTTGCACAATGTTTCGCGCAATTCCCAGGCCAAGTCCCATTCCGTTGGCATTTAATTCACGACCATGTGCAAGTCGTAAATAAGGCTGGAACAAACTGCTAAACGCCTGTTCAGGCACGCCAGGCCCATGATCCCGAATCTGAATTTCAATATTATCTGACCCCTCATTTGCTGACTGCGCGCTAATCTGCCGCACAGAAATCTCCACCCTTTCAGCGTAAAAAAGTGCATTATCAAACAGGTTGCCGATTGCACGTTTGAGTGCCAGCGGTTTCGCCATCACTGTCAATCCAGATTCCTCAAATGCCACCGCATGACCGGCCATCAGCGCATCACGGATCATTCTTTGTATCAATGCATCAAGCCGGACCTCGGTACGATTTTCATGTATATCACTATCCTTTACCGATTGCAATGCGCCCTTCACCATCATGTCCAGTTCATCCAGGTCCTCGTGAAAATCGGCGCGCATCGCGTCATCATCGAGCAGTTCGGTACGTAGTTTCAGACGCGTAATGGGAGTGCGCAAGTCATGCGAGATAGAAGCGAACAAACGCTCGCGATCCTCCAGATAACGCTTTATCCTTTCACGCATTGCGCTAAAGGCACGCGCCGTTTTGACAAACTCGCGACTGCCGGTTTCCGGCAACTCTGGTACGGTCTCACCTTTTCCAAAAGCTTCTGCCGCATCCGACAGTGCGGCCAGCGGGCGCGTCGTCCAGCGCACCACCAATATCGATAGCAGCAATACCGCCGCCAGCGACAAAGCCTGCAATACCAAACGATCTGGCGACAAAGGACCGTTACTTTCCAAAAAATAGGGATTGGGCATCAGCGCCGCAAGATATAACCATTTGCCCGGTTCGAGCTGGGTCTGGATCACCAACACTGGCGCGGGATTTGGTTTAATCAATAAAATATGTTGTACCCAATTGTCCGGTAAATCCGCAATTTTCAATCCGTCGTCTGATACATTCACATCATCCGGCCACGCAAAAGCGAGTCGAAACTCGGGCAAAAATGGCAGCTCTTCCTTGAGAGTTTTGAGGACAGTCTGGCTTGCCAGATCAGCTAACGCGTTCTTGCCAATTGGTTGAATCAGAATCGGGGCGTTATTGGCGTTCACGAAGAAGCGCGTGCCGCCCATTTCGCGCAATTGCTGAATCATGATTGGTCGATAATTGGCGGGCAAACTCTTGAAATAACGGATGGCACTAACGGCACTATGACCGAGATGCTGCGCCGCGATCCGGGTTTCTATTTCTGATTTAGATCGTAGTTGAGTAGCCCAAATCAACCCACCGACTAATTGTGTCACTGATATGCCCAACACCATCACCACCGACAATTGCCCAAGCAGCGAATGCGGCAATACCCGCGCCAAAACACGGGTAATAAATCGATGGGTAGTTGTGTTTGCCAACCTGAGCCTAAATGGCGGAAGAAACAACGTCAGCAGAAAATACGTAACCTGCGCCACGTACAGTTTTGATCAACTGCGGTGATTTGCCATCATCGTTCAGACGATCTCGCAACTTGCTAATCTGGACATCCAGCGAACGATCCATCGGCCCCGAATCCCGACCTCGGGTTTCTTCACACAATACGGTGCGATCCAAAATATCGCCCGGATGCGCGACAAAATACTTCAACAATTGATAGTCCAGTCCAGTCAACGCCACCAGTTTTTGTTCGGCGTCAACAACGGTTCTTTCGACCGTATCCAGCGTAAAACCCAGAAACCGGTAATACCGCGGTGCAGCGGCGTTATCGAATCCCATGCGCCGGTGGATTGCCTTGATCCGCGCCAGCAACTCGCGCGGGCTATAAGGCTTGCCCATATAATCATCCGCGCCTAACTCCAGACCAACAACCCGATCAGTTTCATCTGAGCTGGCTGTCAGCATGATAATCGGCACATTTGAGCGGCGACGGACGATTTTACACAATGCAAAACCATCCGTGTCAGGCAACATGACATCCAGGATAACCAGCGACAACTCGTCAGCAAAACGCTGAAATTCTGCCAGAAAAGTTTCGCCGTTATGCGCCAGCATGACTTCATACTGATTTTTTTCGAGATAGGCCTTTAACAAGATCCGGGTTTTCTGGTCATCGTCAACGATCAAAATCTTACGCATAGTGAGGCTTCAAGAGTAGGTACAAGAGTGGATACATAAGTTGAAAAACGACTGGATACATCGATAAATGTGTGGGTGTGATCTCACTCATTCCTCAGGACGCTCTATTTTAGGTGAGCTGCGCGCTATTGCCGCTAGACGACGCTGCGTATCCAATTCAGTTATTTGATCGTCCATAAAATAGCGCCGTACTTCCGCAACGATGGCATCCTTTGTTGTCTCATCAGTCGCCATTCTATGCACCAGACTTGGTGCCTGAAACGCGCCGCCTTTGCTGAACGTACGCCACGATGCCAGCGCACAACTATCCATTTTCGCTTTATTGGGATCACGCCAAACTGAAATCGACCCTTTTACTTGATTGTAATCGGTTTGAACCGTTGCCGACATCAAGACCTGCGCGAGTTTCTCCTGCGCCTGTTGATGCGAATAATCTCCGGCAAACATCGCCAACGTATCAACGCTATAAAGATGATACTCATCCGTTCCCGGCACCGTACTGCATCCAAAATCAACGTCGGTTATCTTGCCCCACGCACGTAGCTCACCTTTTACCCAATCCCCCATCACAAACATCGCAGCATCACCATCGGCAAGTTGCCGCGTCATCTCATTCCAGGGCTGCTCACGAAGTGGCATCGGCATCCATTGTTTAAGTCCGCGCAATCGTTTCAGTGCATGCGCCAGACGAGGATCGGCGTAAGCTTTGGCGTTCATGTCGACAAACAATCGGCGATAAAATGCGGGACCACTTTCTGCCAAAACCAACGTTTCGAACAAGGTTGCGACTTGCCATGCCTCGCTACTCTGTGCCAAAGGAACGACGCCCGCCTGTTTTAATTTGAATGCGACACGATCAAAATCGGCCCATGTTTTGGGCGCAATCAACTCCAATCGATCAAATATCTTCTTGTTGTAAAACAGCATGTTGATACGTTGGATACCGATAGGAGCAGCAACAACATGATCCCGATTTTGCACCAATGACCACACCGTTGGAAACAATAGTTTTTTCCAATTGTCAGGCCTCGATACATCATCCAGTTCCAGCAATAGGCCAAGATCAGCCCATTCGCCAAAGACCACACCATTCAATTGGGTCACCTCGGGCGCATGCCCCGCCAACACTCTGCTCTTCAAGACTTTGCTAGCCCCGACACCGGCCCCGCCCGGTATTGCTGCATTGCGCCATTCAATGTTTTCATCCACCAACCGATCCGAGAGGACCTTAACGGCTTTGCGCTCACTGTCTGAGGTCCACCAATGTAAAACTTGCAATGCGTTGGCCTGCGAATACGCTACAAAGCTGGTATTTGTGCCGTATGAAAACGGCGACAACCCGCATCCCAGCATCATCGCCATGCACCATCCCCATCGCCATTGCTTAATCCTCAATGCGCAGTACGACCTTTTTAATTGTTCAGTCATTTGTATTTTTATTTATCTAAACATGTGTAACTTATCGCGCTTTTTTGCTTCTTATTTTTTTGGCCAAGCTTGGTATCCATCAGGCTTCTTGCGTCATTCGGGAATAATTTATACCGTTTTTCTGTCCCGTATCGCGAGAGACTATAACGTAAGTTCACGACTTGATTTGGTTTTAAGCCTCCATTTAGCTAAATTTCACGCTAGTTTTGTAAAGATTTGTAAAGAACAATTAACTTTCGTTTCTGATGCAAAGTCTTCTGCGGCTTGCGCAAAAATCATCACACTATGGCAGCGTAAACACGGCCCCAACGTGGTGTAAATATATGTAACTTGCCGATCTTGAAAATTCCATAAAAAACGCATTAAATCAATAACTTACGTAGCAATTAACTATCATAACAAAGACCGATAGCATCACAATCCCTATGATGCTACTGTCAATCCACAGCAGGATGAAGGCAAGTGGATAACCCGCAAGCCAGACCATAAACTGCGAAAAAATGCGGCAAAACGCCCTTCACCACAAAATACAGAGGAGACAATCCATGCAATCCGTCAGCAAAATCCAGGGAAGTAAGACCCTCCGCAATGCCGTTCTCACCGCGCTAGCAACGCTTGCAACGTTTGCCGCCGTCACCACTGCCCAAGCCGGCACATTGACCATAGAAAGCTGGCGCGTCGACGATAAAGCACTCTGGGAAAGCGTCCTGATTCCTGCATTCCAAAAGAAAAATCCGGGCATTCAGGTCAAGTTTTCCCCCACTGCGCCGACCGAATACGACTCCACCGTCACAGCACGTCTCGCCGGTGGCACCGCTGGCGACCTGATTGCCTGCCGTCCTTTTGATGTATCGCTGTCACTTTATAACAAAGGCAATCTGGAAAAACTGGATGGCAAACCCGGCATGGAAAACTTCCCTCCGTCGGCAAAAGTCGCATGGCAAACCGATGATGGAAAAGATACATTCTGCATGCCTATCGCTTCGGTCATACATGGCTTCTTATATAACCAAAAAATCTTCAAAGAATTAAACATTCAGCCGCCAAAGACCGAGGCCGAGTTCTTTAAAATTCTCGATACCATCAAAGCTAACGGCAAATATACGCCTATCTCAATCGGTACTGCAGATCAGTGGGAGTCTAGTCAAGTCATGTTTACCGGTCTTGGCCCCAACTACTGGAAAGGTGAGGAAGGCCGTAAAGCCCTCATCGCAGGCAAAGCCAAGTTCACCGATCCGCAATTTGTGTCCGTATTTGACTACGAGGCCAAGCTAGGCAAATACCTGTCCAAAGGCGCAAGCGCCCAAACTTATGGCGATAGTCAGAACCTGTTCGGTCTCGGCAAAGCAGCAATCTATCCCGCAGGCTCCTGGGATATCGCGTATTTCAATGCGAATGCCAAATTGGAAATGGGCGCTTTTCCACCACCTGTGCCAAAAGCTGGCGATAAATGCTACATCTCCGACCATAACGATATCGGTATGGGCGTCAACAAAAAGTCGAAAAACAAAGAAGACGCATATAAATTCCTGGCCTGGTTGGGATCACAAGAATTCGCCGATATTTATACCAATAAGGTGACCGGCTTCTTCTCTTTGTCCAATCATCTGATATCGGTCAAAGACCCCGTCGCCAAACAAATGATCGACTGGCGCAAAACCTGCTCATCAACCATTCGCCTGAATTCGCAAATCCTCAATCGCGGAACACCAAGCATGGAAAATGAACTGTGGAACGTCAATGCACAAGTCATTAACGGCAAATTGGCACCAAAAGATGCAGCGGCACAAATTCAGACCGGCTTTGCCAAATGGTACAAGCCACAACAAAAATAATTATCGAAAGCATGAGTCGAGTGGCCGAACGAGCAAGCAATACAAGCGATTTTTTTCACTTGCTTGTCCGTTCTAACAGCCAAACAAGATCGACTCTTTTGCACAAAAATTACCGGGCCTTGTGACGAGATATCTCAACGGTAACGAAGTGATCGCGATCAACCCCGCCACAGCGGTTTTGAATAAGTCCAACTCAATAGGACAATGAGTTTGTTTGGAGAATCAAGTTGAAAAAAGCATTTCCCTGGCATATTGTAATTTTTCTAGCGCCAGCGGTGATCATCTACTCGATGTTCAGCGCGCTGCCGCTGCTGGACACACTCCGGCTTGGCTTCTATACCACCAACGATGCTGGTGTTCATAGCTTCGTCGGTCTATCCAACTATCACATCATCCTTTTCGATTCTGACTGGTCCAACGCGTTCTGGAACGCGATGTGGAATAACGTCAAGTTTTTTGCAATCCACATGCTGCTGCAAAATCCAATCGGATTATTGCTGGCGACGCTGTTTAGTCTCAAAGGTCTGCGCTGGGCGCGCTCATATCGCACCCTGATATTTTTGCCGACATTACTGTCGGTGGTGATAATCGGATTTATCTGGCAACTTATTCTGTCGCCGTTATGGGGTGTTGGTGAAAAATTGATGGGCTTCGTCGGAATGGCAAATTTCTTCGCGCCCTGGCTTGGTCAGCAATCTACTGCATTAATCACACTGGCCCTAATCTCGGTATGGCAATACATCGGCATCCCCATGATGCTGATCTACGCGGCATTATTGGCCGTGCCAGAAGAAGTGCTGGAAGCGGCTTACGTCGAAGGCGCTGGTTCGTGGCGCATCTTTTGGCAAATCAAATTACCGCTAATTTTGCCAACTTTGGGATTAGTCACGATTCTGACTTTCGTTGCCAACTTCAATGCATTTGATCTGATCTATTCGGTTAAGGGTGCACTGGCTGGACCCAACTATTCAGCCGATCTTCTGGGTACCTTCTTTTATCGGACGTTCTTTGGCTATCAGGCGCAAATTGGCAGTCCCACGATGGGCGCTGCAGTGGCAACCCTCATGTTTTTGGTGATCTTGCTCGGCGTTGCCGTGTATTTCTATCTCGTCCAGCGCAGGCTGACACGCTATGAATTGTAAGGTGTATTCCATGACTTCCTCCACACTTCGCCCCTCGCTACGACCGTCAATGCGACATAGTAATATCGGCCGCATTTGGGTACACCTTGTGCTGTGCGCCTATGCGCTGGTGGCACTGTTCCCCATTGCGCTGATACTGATCAACTCCATCAAATCGCGCGAAGCCATCTTTGACAATCCGCTGGCATTTCCCACCGTCGACACGTTCTCGCTGATCGGCTTTGAGAAGGTGTTAACCAACACCAACTTCATGCTGTATTTTGGCAATAGCCTGATCGTGACACTCGGCTCGTTGGCACTCATCGTTTTGTTCGGTGCCATGGCAGGCTGGGCGCTATCCGAATATAAATTTCGTGGCAATCGCATGATGACGTTGTATCTGGCACTTGGCATCATGATTCCCATCCGCCTTGGCACAGTCTCCATTTTGCAATTGGTCGTGACGCTTGATCTGATCAATACGCGCACGGCGTTGATACTGGTTTATACCGCTCAGGGATTACCATTAGCTGTGATGATTTTGTCCGAATTCATTCGGCAAATTCCAAAGGAATTAAAGGAAGCCGCACGTTGCGACGGGGTGGGTGAATTCAAGATTTTTTTCCGCGTGATACTTCCCTTGATTCGTCCTGCGATTGCGACCGTTGCTGTATTTACGATGATTCCAGTCTGGAACGATCTGTGGTTTCCATTGATTCTGGCACCCGGCGACGACACTAAAACTGTCACCCTCGGCGTCCAGCAATTCATCGGCCAGTACGCCACTGACTGGAATTCTGTGTTGGCTGCTTTATCGATGGCGGTGATTCCCATTTTGATTTTGTACATGCTGTTTTCACGCCAACTGATACGCGGCCTGACATCCGGTGCGGTCAAATAAACCAACAAACTTATACAAATTCGTCCGCGTATTTCTGATCGCACGGCAGAGTAAAACAGGTAAAAAATCATGGCTAACGTCAATATTAAGAATCTTAGAAAATCATACGATGGCAAGCAAGATGTGCTGGCAAGCATCAACCTTGACGTAAACGACGGCGAATTTTGCGTACTGGTCGGCCCTTCCGGCTGCGGCAAATCGACATTACTACGACTTTTATGCGGACTCGAAGATATCACCGATGGCCAAATAGCCATTGGCGATCAAGTCGTCAACCATCTTCCGCCTGCCGAGCGTGGTATCGCGATGGTATTTCAAAGCTATGCGTTATATCCGCATATGACGGTGTATAAAAATATGGCGTTCGGGCTAAAAGTTGCTGGTTCCGATAAAAATACGATCGACCAACAGATTCATCATGCCGCTGGCATTTTGAAGATTGATCATTTACTGGATCGATTGCCGCGTGAATTATCCGGCGGCCAGCGCCAGCGTGTGGCGATTGGTCGCGCTATCGTACGGAAACCGAGGCTGTTCTTATTTGACGAACCACTATCCAATCTGGATGCGGCCTTACGCGTACAGACTCGCCTTGAAATCGCCAAATTACATCGTCAACTGGCAGCAACCATCGTCTACGTCACGCATGATCAAGTTGAGGCCATGACGTTAGGCGACAAAATTGTCGTGATGAATGATGGCCAAATACAACAATCAGGTACGCCTCTAGAGCTATATCAGCAGCCAGAAAATTTGTTTGTGGCAACCTTTATCGGTTCGCCCAAAATGAATCTGATGCAGGGCTTGGTCACTACTATTGAGGCAGATTATCTAAAGATACAACTAGATGGTGGTCAGGAAGTGCGTGCCGATGTCCGCGCTACGGAAACGAACGGGATTATCCGCATCGGCGATCCTGTCACCTTAGGCTTGCGCGCCGAACACATCCTTGAGAATAACAGCGGTAGCGAGACCTTTAGCGGGAGAGTTAACATCGTTGAACATCTTGGAGAAGCAAATTTCATTTATGCCACGCTGCAAAACGGTCAGGATATCGTCGTACGCGGCGATGGAAACAATACCGTCCGTATCGGTGAAAGTATCACGCTATCGGCAGCCAGCAGTGCATTTCACGTATTCGATGCAAATGGCAATGCGCTACGCCGCATCAAGCCAGGCAACATGATTTCATCAAAATTGGGACCGGCACAAAATCTCCCTAGCGGCGATGTGCCATTCTAGCCACCCACCCGGCCCGCAATTAGCGTGAACGATCTTTGTCGTCAAGTTTTGATAAGACAGTTTTGCGTCAGTTCTAAAAAGCGCATGATGACCAAAAAACATTCCTATTTAGTAGTTTGCGCACCATTTGACGGCAAAAATAGATAAACTTTTGCTTTATGCCACAACAAACAGGACTTGAAGTGAATACAGCGCTTGACTCAGCTTACGAGTATTTGATCGGGATCGACGGTGGTGGCACCAAAACCCAGATTCGTATTGCGCGTGCAGATGGCAGCGTGATTGCAGAAGCAACCGCTGGGCCATCCGCCCTCATGCATGGCCGTGATAAGGCGTGGGCGGCAATAGGATTGGCGATACAGGCAGGTTTTCATAAAGCGGGCATTTCAGCCCCTTCTTACAGCGGAATCGCTGCTGGCTTTGGTTTGTCCGGTGTTAACGTCCCGTCTTGGGCAGCAGAATTCACTGCACTGAATCCAGGATTTGGCAGCATTGCCGTAGCCTCAGACGCCATTACCACCCTTCTCGGTGCGCATCAGGGTCGCCCGGGCGCGATCATCGCGTTAGGCACGGGAAGTATTGGCGCGGTGCTAAAACCCGATGGAGTCCAACACATTATTGGAGGATGGGGGTTTCCTTCTGGCGATGAGGCAAGTGGCGCCTGGTTAGGAATATTGGCAATCAATCATGTGCAACAAGTGTTTGATGATCGGACGCCCCAAAGTATTTTGGCGACGAACATCATCCGACATTGCGGCGGCGATGGCACTGACAAAAGCAATCGGGACAGCGTCCTAGCCTGGCTGGCAAATGCCAATCAGAGCATGTACGCGCAATTAGCACCCTTTATTTTCCAGCATGCGGTGGATGATGAGGTGGCGAGAAATATGCTCTGGAGAGCGGGTAATGAAATCGCCAAAATGGCGCTTGCTCTGGATGTATCAGAGCAATTACCGTTAGCGTTGTGCGGCGGCCTCGCGCATGTATTGAAAGACTATCTCCCGCAGACTTTACAATTGCGCACCGTTCCGCCAGAAGCTGACTCGGCAAGCGGCGGATTGCTACTCATTCGTCAACATCTGGAGCAATGATGTTGAAAATTGACAATTTTTACGATGACCTCACTATGCATGTTCAAATCAACTTTGTCTCGCTTAGATGCGGAATGAAGAACCGTCATAAACACTATAGAGACGTATTTTCCGCTGTCATTTACACCCTCATAACGGAGAAAATTTGATGCCCTTCACCACCCAACTTCATGGCAACGTGCTTACTGCGCAAGGCTGGGTCGCCGGTGCAATCAGCTTCAACGATTTGATTACTGATATTAGCGGCGAAACCCTGGACTTTGATCCGAGCCTGCCATTGCCCATCGGCATTAAGCCCTTAGGACATTCGCCCTATGATCAGTTTATTTTGCCCGGCTTTATCGATTGTCACGTCCATGGCGGTGGCGGTAAAGACGTGATGGACGCAGGCGATGCCGTGCACTTAATCGCCAGAATGCACGCACAACATGGCACCACAAGTATGCTGGCGACCACTATGACCGCACCGGCAGCAGATCTTGAGGCCGCATTGAGCGCTATCGGCCGCGCATGTCTGCAACGCTGTGACGGTGGTGCGCGGATACTTGGCGCGCATCTGGAAGGCCCCTATATTAATCCCGGAAAACTGGGTGCGCAGCCCGACTTCGCCGTCGCAGCAACGCTGGAGCAAGTTGACTGGCTACGTAGCTTTGCACCGCTTAAACTCATTACGATAGCGCCAGAAGTGGATGGTCATCTGGAACTGGTGAAGACACTCAGTGCAAGCGGCATGCGCGTACAAATCGGGCATACGCTGGGCACTTACGAGGATGGCGTGGCTGCGCTAAATAATGGCGCGACTGGATTTACCCATCTGTTCAACGCCATGAGCGCGTTCCATCACCGCGCTCCCGGCATGGCCGGTGCAGCACTGGCACATGCCGAGTATGCCGAACTGATACCTGATTTGTTGCACGTACATCCCGGCGCGATCAAAGCGGCATTGCGCGCTATTCCACGTTTGTATTGTGTAACTGATTCAACCGCTGCATCCGGCATGCCAGATGGTGAATATATGCTGGGACGGCAAGTCGTCCATAAATGTATGGGTGGCGTGCGCCTGGCGGACGGCACACTGGCGGGTAGCACGCTCACGATGGATCAGGCGTTGCGGAATCTGGTATCGCTCGGGCTCGATTTGGCCGAAGCCTCGTTACGCACCTCAACCTATCCTGCTGATTATCTTGGGATCACAGAACGTGGTCGCCTTAAAACCGGCTGCTTCGCCGATATTCTGGTATTTGATCGCCAGCTTAACCTCACAGCAGTGTATGTAGAAGGAGAACAGATTGACCTCAACGCCGCCAACACCAATTAATTCATCATCGGCCCCATCATCGCGCATGCTTGAAGAAGCGTGTTCCGCCAGCGCCCATGTTGCCGCGCAGCTAAAGCAAGATCGTGATCGCTACGCAGAACTTGGACGTAGATTGCGCTCCGAACCACCGACCAGTATTCTGACCGTGGCACGTGGTAGTTCCGATCACGCGGCCAGTTATTGCGCTTATCTGATCATGGCCCGCCTTGGTCGCATCGTCGCATCCTTACCAATGTCTTTGGTCACTCTGAACAACGCGCCATTAGTAGCGCGTGATGCACTCGCCATTGCCATTTCTCAATCGGGCCAAAGTCCCGACGTGATTGCCCCGATTCGCTACTTCCGCGACGGTGGCGCGACCACAGTTGCGCTCGTGAATGACGCCTCATCTCCGTTGGCAACCAGTGCCGAATGGGCGATGCCATTACATGCCGGTGCAGAACTTAGCGTCGCCGCGACTAAAAGCTTTATTGCCAGTCTGGTCGCCGGAGCGCTACTTGCAGGGCATTGGCAAGACGATCCAACATTTCTGGCCGCTCTCGACACATTGCCGGAATCTTTGGATGCAGCAACCCAGTGTGACTGGTCAGCCGCACTAGAAGTATTAATTCCCGCCACTAACATCATGGTGGTCGGGCGCGGGATCAGTTTTCCGCTGGCGTTAGAGGCAGCGTTGAAATTCAAGGAAACGTCGGCGATTCAGGCAGAAGCATTCAGCGGTGCCGAAATCAAACACGGCCCAATGGCGCTCATCAACGAAGGATACCCGCTTCTCATATTCGCCACCCGCGGCCCAACACAGGCAGGTTTACTCAAACTGGCAGAAGAAATGCGTGGACGCGGAGCAAAGGTCCTGTTAGCCGCACCTGATGACATCGCAGAGCGTAACCTGACACTTCCCGTGGCAGCGACCCCCGATCTGGATCCCGTCGTCGCCATTCAAGCATTTTATGTCATGGCCGCACACCTATCGTTAGCGCGCGGTATGGACCCCGACCGACCGCGCCATCTGAGCAAGATCACGAAAACCAGTTAGAGATACAAGGAGCATTTTTGCTTTGAGCTTTAGAGAGCTTCGCGTCATTTACAAACCACGGCTTGACGGCAGCCACTGTAGATACTTCATCCAACCGGTTCGCCAATCCATGTCAAGAAGCATCGACTGTCGCGCCGGTTGAGATGTACATCTACTGATGTCGAGACATCGTTAAACAACTACCGCTCACAAGACCGCAACAAAGCAATGAGCAACTTTATCCCCGACCAACAAACGGCATATTAGTCGCCATCACCGTCATAAATTGCACGTTAGCGTCTAACGGCAGTCCCGCCATATATAACACCGCCTGCGCAACATGCTCCACCGACATTCTTGGTTCAGCTGCCATTTCCCCGTTGGCCTGCAAGATTCCACTTCCCATCCGCTCGGTCATATCGGTAGCGGCGTTGCCGATATCAATCTGTCCACAAGCGATATTGTATTTGCGTCCATCTAGCGAGGTAGCCTTGGTAAGGCCGGTCATGGCGTGTTTAGTTGCGGTGTAGGCCACTGAATTTGGCCGCGGCGCATGTGCTGCAATCGAGCCGTTGTTAATGATCCGGCCGCCACCCGGTTGCTGCACCTTCATTAGATGAAAAGCCTCTTGCGTACACAAAAATGCGCCAGTCAAATTGATATCCACTGAGGCTTTCCAGTCGGCATACTCAACATCTTCAAGCGAGACCGATGGCGTAAAAACACCGGCATTATTAATTAATAGATCAAGTCGTCCAAAACGCGACCGGGCTTGGGAGAATAATAATTTAACCGATGCAGGATCACTCACATCTGCTGATATCGGCAGCGCATTGACGCCGAACTCACCTGCTGCAATAACGGTTTCGTTAAGCACCTCAAGCCGCCGTCCTGCCAATACGACAGAATAGCCATTGTTGAGCAGTGCGAGAGAAATGTACTTACCGATCCCCGAACCTGCACCAGTGACGAGAGCAACTTTTTGATTCGGGTGCGTAGTTGATGTCAGAGTTGACGTCATGTTGATTGTCCTTGGTCGTTAATGTGTTTGATATTATGCACATATTTTAACAACCATCTCGCTAACATTCTCAATTACAGACAAGCAATTGCCTGCCATCCAAATCCTCTGTCGCAACTGCAACATGCGATGAATCGACGGTGAGTAGAGATAACATGAACAAGTCTTTTACCGATTAAAGCTTTAGTCAACCAGATGAAGCATAAAACCTATCAAAACTTTGGGTGCCTATTTCGATCGACCCTATGAATATGCCATATCAACAATTTCAAACAGTTTGATCGTCAGGCTGCGATCTTTGTATCGAATAATGCCATATCTTTACTACACATCAATTTTTCAATATCCAGCAAAATAAGCATACGATCTTCCAGCGCACCAAGGCCGGTCAAATACTCGGCTGATAATGTCGCGCAAAACTCGGGTGCGGGTCTTATTTGATCTGTGGTTAATGTTAAAACATCCGAAACGCCATCGACGAGTATTCCTACGACACGGTTCCTGATATTCAAAATAATCACAACAGTATCGTCATTTTGATGGATATTATCGCGTTTTAATTTAATGCGAAAATCGACAATCGGCACAATAATCCCACGCAAATTGCTGACGCCTTTTATAAACGTCGGCGCGTGGGGAATCCGTGTCACTTCCTCATAGTTTCGAATTTCCTGAACGCGCAGGATGTCAATTCCGTACTCTTCCGCGCCCAACGTAAAGACCAGAAATTTTTCACCGTCTCCGTCTGTTACTGCATTAAGCACATCTGCTACATTTATTGCCATCATTTCTTTCTCCAATCTTCGACGCGCAGTTGTTGCATAACCATTTGTTACGTCATCATTGATTACGTAACCTAGCCGCAAGGACTTATATACTTATCTAACAAAGCAAGATATCGGCACTGCCTGGAGCTAGCTGGATCGGCTGTAGAATCTTTTTCAATACCTTTTTCAATACTTTAGGCAACATTTTTAACATCGATATAAGGCCCATATTTATCGATTAATACTCTTTAGGCCCGAGACATCAACAATCAACGCCACACTGCCATCCCCTAAAATAGTCGCAGCCGAAATGCCTGGAACCTTACGATAATTTGTTTCCAAATTTTTAACGACAACCTGATGTTGACCGACCAGTTGATCCACCAACAAGGCAAAGCGTCGGCCATCTGCCTGCACAATCACTACAATGCCTTTTGTGGGATCGGTGCGAGCATGCGGAACATCAAACACGCGATACAACTCAGTCAGCGGCAAATATTCACCGCGTACGTGCATGATTTGCTCGTCATTAGCGACAGAATGTATGTCTTCCGAACGTGGTTGTAACGACTCAATCACGTAATTCAGGGGCAAAATATATACTTCGTTTCCAATCTTGACCGACATCCCATCCAGTATCGCCAAAGTTAATGGCAATATGATTTTGACCGTACTGCCCTTGCCCTCATGGGAAAAAATTTCGACATATCCGCCCATCTCCTGAATGTTCCTCTTAACAACATCCATCCCAACACCGCGCCCGGAAACGTCGGTTATTTTTTCTGCAGTCGAAAATCCGGGAACAAATATCAACTGCCAAACTTCCTCATCCGTCATATTAGCCACGTCCAGCAGCGGCATGCCTTGCTGGATGGCCTTAGCGAGGATTTTTTCACGGCTTAAACCCGCACCATCGTCACTGACTTCGATCACTATATTGCCGCCCTGATGCTGCGCCGACAGAACCAATTCACCAACCGGATCTTTGCCAGCAGCAATTCGCTGCTCTGCTCGCTCAATACCGTGATCGAGACTATTTCGTACCAGATGCGTCAATGGGTCGACGATGCGCTCAATCAGACTCTTATCAAGTTCCGTCGTTTTACCAACCGTCACCAGTTGCACTTCTTTACCTAGTTTGACGGTCAGATCACGCACCAGACGTGGGAACCGGCTGAATACATAATCCATCGGCATCATGCGAATCGACATCACGGATTCTTGAAGATCACGGGCGTTACGTTGTAACTGCGCCATGCCGCTTAATAGCTGCTCGTGGATGACTGAATCCAGGGTCGAAGCGGTTTGAACCAGCATCGATTGCGTGATCACTAGTTCTCCGACCAAATTAATAATTTGATCAACCTTGTCTACATCGACACGAATTGAACTCGATTCTTTAGTACTTCCAGCGCTCGCGGACGTACCCGGATTGAAAATAATAGATTCAGGAGCATCAACGTTAGCCTCAGCAGCTATATTTGGCATTAAGGTAGCCGCAGACGCAACATCGCTGAAACCCGCGGTGGTAATCAAAACCTTTATTTGCGCTTCGGTAATAGATGGAGGCGAAACCAGCGGCAATGGCAACACTTCGGATTGTAGTGGAGCGACTAAAGTCTCGACTCTCTCCGCCAGTTCACGTGTAATTTCGATTTGATCCAGGTCTATAACAAAACAACATACTGCAATAATGTCATCGGGTTCACAGGAAGTTCTAAGCCAGACTACCAAGCTATCGTCACTTTGCGTCTGTGCCAGCACATCGCCTAAGTTTGCCATTTCAGCGATCAACCACGAATGGTCGCTGTCGACCAGACCAGAAAATCGCACCTTCAAACAGATGGATTTTGATGAATCATTCTGCTGGGCCAAATCCTCTGCATCAACGATGATTAGAGGATTAGGGAGAATGGGCGTGATTGGCATCACAACGGATACAGGTCTAACAGGAATGTCTGACAATCCTTGTTTCCTCAGCTCTTCCTGCGCCAAATGTTGTAATACCAAACAAATACGAGCGACCATTTCCGGCGCTGGTTCGACGCCAACCCGATAGGCATTTAATTGCTCTTGTAGCACGTCTTTTGTTTCCAAAAATACATCGATCATTGTGCTGTGCAATATCAACTCCTGATGTCGTACCCGATCCAGCAAACTTTCTAAAAGATGGGTCGTATCAGTCAATGCGACGAATCCGAACGTTGCAGCACCACCCTTAATTGAATGTGCGGCACGAAAAATAGCATTTAAATGCTCATTGTCAGGGGCGTCAAGATCAAGGCCCAGTAGCAATTGCTCCATTTCGGCGAGTAATTCTTCTGCCTCCTCAAAGAAGGTCTGGTAAAACTCGGTTATGTCCATTGGCACTCACATCCTTGCTCAATACTGCCTATTTTTTAACGCCTTAAATACGGCATGCTCGCTACTTCGCAAATACTGCTGCATACGGTATTACGGACGCAAATGGGTTTTCTGAATACCTAAAGGATAATTTTTTTTGTGAGGATATGCCGGCGCTTATTGGTGATGAAGTAAATGCTTTACCACGCAGCCCGATTGCCAGGGATTGGCGAAATCGTCGCCTAACTTCTAACGTCAGGGTGACGGTTTGGACGGTACCATTTTGCGTAACTGTGTTACCACATCAGGACGCCCGGGGCCGATCGTGGCCGTATCTGTACCAACGCTGGTGTCGCTGCCAGCATTGCTACCATTTACTATGCGCGACTTCGAACCGACAGTTTGCACTTCATTTCCAGTCGCATTCTCATATTCAATCTGCTCCTGCGAATGGCGATTCAGCACGACAATACTGATGCGACGATTGATCGGATCGAATGGATCTGCCTTGTTTAAATGCATGCTCGAAGCAACACCCATAACCCGCAGCACTCTGTCCTCTGCCATCCCACCGGCAATCAACTCGCGACGCGATGCATTGGCGCGATCGGCCGACAATTCCCAATTGCTATAGGCTCTCTCACTCGCCACATAAGGCGTGGCATCGGTATGGCCAGACAGAGTAATTTTATTTGGCAACTCGCTTAAAACCGGCCCGATTTCTCGCAAAATTAAGCGCATGTAAGGCTCGACCGTAGCGCTTGACAGATTGAACATTGGCCGTTTTTTACTATCCACAATCTGAATCCTCAGACCTTCGGTCGTAATATCAATCAGTAATTGCGGTTTAAATTTTTTAAGCAAAGGGTTGGCTTCAATTACCAAATCGAGCCGCTTCTTAAGTTCGCGCAGGCGTTTGTTATCACTGGCATCACTAGCATTGCCTGCACCGACAAGATCAGCGGCAACCTTTGCTGCCCGATTAACTTCGCCGTCCGATCGCGTTGGATCGCGGCCGCCGCCAGGTATCACGCTATTACTCATGCTGCTACGGTCACCGCCGTTAATGGCTACCTTTAGCGGCGTCCGAAAGTATTCTGCGATGCCAACAAGTTGCCGCGGGGTTGATATCGACAATAACCACATCACCAGAAAAAAGGCCATCATCGCGGTCATGAAATCAGCGTATGCAATCTTCCAGCTACCACCATGTTGTGGCGGTTTGACAGGTGCGGAACGTCTTATGACAATGCGATGTTGCCCCTTACTCATACCATCTCCGCATGTCCATCGTCCTAATAAATTATTTTATGTATTTGATCGCCGTCTATGCGCGCGGCGCTCATGCAACCGGTCAATAATCCACTTACCGATTCTTCACTTCGCGCACATGTTGATCGAGTTCGGAAAAGGATGGCCGCTCTGTCGAATACAATACTTTTCGACCGAATTCAACTGCCAGTTGCGGCGCGTATCCGTTCAGGCTAGCAAGCAGAGTTACCTTCATGCATTGATATAGTTTGGCAGACTCAGCAACCTGATGTTCGATCAATGTCGCCAGCGGCGATACGAAACCGTAGGACAATAAAATACCAAGGAAAGTACCCACCATCGCGTTGGCAATTAACATCCCCATTTGTGCTGGCGGTAAATCGGCGGAGGCCAGCGCATGGACTACGCCCATGACTGCAGCGACAATACCGAATGCAGGCAAAGCGTCACCTACCTTAGCTAAACTTTGGGCAGGAACCTCGGATTCATGTTTATAGGTTTCTATTTCATGATCCATGAGGGATTCAATTTCGAACGAATCCATATTACCGCTGATAATCAAACGCAGATAATCGGTCAAAAATTCAATCACGTTAGCGTCGCTCAAAATCATCGGATATTGTGCAAACAGCGGACTATTCAATGGATCATCAATATCTGACTCCAGTGCCAGCATCCCATCTTTACGGCCCTTTGCCAGCAGCACGTACATTAGCGCCATCAACTCCATGTAAAGCGCTTTATCGTGCTTAGAGCTGCGTAACAACTTAGGAAGTTCTCTCAACGTGGCACGGATTGCCTTTCCATTATTACCGACCACAAATGCGCCAATACCCGCACCGGCGATCATCAATAATTCTACCGGCTGATAGAGTGCGCCGAGGTTGCCACCCAACAGTGCATAGCCCCCGAATACGGATACTGCCACCACGATATAACCAATTAAAACCAGCACTATCCATCCCCTTATAAAAAACCACACCGGGCAGCAAAAATACCGCCAATATGCGGGTTCAATCTATGAAACTGAACCTTTCGGTGCCACGTATTGATGAATCCGGCAGCGCTGGCAGAGCGGCAATTGCACACTATCTTTCAAAGCAACGACGCCGTCAGGCCACGGATGCATGGCGTATTCCGTGGTGGTGGTGATTAAGTTTGTGCTGTAGAGCCTCTGCTTCTGCTTTGTTGCTAGCAGCTAATTTGCGGGTCTTGCCCGCGCGCGAAGGGGGGCGACACAAGACACAAACGAATCCCTGTTGAGGATCGTGCGCATGCGCCACAAAATGGCCTTTACAACGGCTACAGGGAGTCAATTGCAACATGCCACTGTCGAAAAAGCGGGCAAGCGTCCAGGCGCGAGTGAAATCGAGTACCGGTTCACCGCCTTGTTGCTGTACCTGCTCCAGATAAAGCCGATAACTTTTTATAACGGCAACAATCTGCTTACACTCTCCATGCGTAATCATAAAACGATAGATGTTGTAGAACATAGACGAATGAATATTAGACATCCATGTCATAAACCAATCGGTAGAGAACGGCAACAATCCCTTAGGGGGCGACATCCCTTTGATTTCTTTGTATAGTTTTATGAGCCGATCACGACTCAAGCTGGTCTCAGCCTCTAAAAACTGTAAGCGCGCACCAAGTTTGATCAAATCCATTGCCAGCTGAATTTCCTGTGCTTCAAGAATCACGCTTTTGCTAGCCATGAAGCACTTTCAGAAGCCAATAGTCATCAAAGCTTGCGTAAATTCCATCAAGTTGAAGTTTCATCAATGAATGCCTTCAACCTCTTGACTAGCCAACAGAATAGCGGCGTGTGCCTGCTGCAGACTGTTATCTTTGCCCTCGTGGGTTAATGACGACAAGATGGCGTGGTCATCGAAACGGAAGCGACATAACAATAAACTCGAAGCCGCAAGTTTAATCACTTGCGATAAAGACAAATCACTGATTAGCTCGGCTAACTCCTTTGACAACCCCAGACGGAACATTGCTGTTGCGCGGTCCTCCCTTAACAAGCGCTGTGCCAACAATAAATAAGATAAGTTTACTTCCCCGATTTCACTGCCAAGGCCACCCATTTAATTCCCCTAGACGACAACAACACTTCCATAAAACTGAAAAAAATATAACGTTTTATTTTAGTTCAACTTTCCACACGGCAATTATGAAATATATTTGACGCAAAAAGAGTCGGCACTCTTCTTAATCTAAATGAAATATTTGGGCTATCGCTTGTAGGAATTATTCCTACAAAAAGAATGATCACGATTTCACGATCAAGCCATGCAAACGAAATT
This sequence comes from Glaciimonas sp. GNP009, assembly GCF_054343755.1. NCBI lineage: Bacteria > Pseudomonadati > Pseudomonadota > Betaproteobacteria > Burkholderiales > Oxalobacteraceae > Glaciimonas > Glaciimonas sp. GNP009. Next base: position 4,621,716 of record NZ_JBTGUV010000004.1, on the reverse strand, counting down.
GATCGCAGCAATGGCCTGATCGGATACACGGAGTGTGAAAAATGGGTCAGTTAGGTCAGGAAGTCAGCGACTAACCTGGGTATTGTGGACTTGCTCCGAAAAGGCGATGTGTCGGCGAAGATGTTCTAGCCCGATCTGAAGATGATTGCATCCTCTATCTAAATGTGTTGCGATTCCAAGCCGCGCCTGCGTTTCAATTTCTGTCGCCGATTGTGCGATTTGAACGCACCGCAATATCCCCGCCGCTCCCCTTATTCCATGAGCGACACTCGCGGCCTGATCCAATGCCCCGATGCGAAGGCTATTGCGGATGCATATTAATCCTTCCTCACCAAACTGCAGCAATTCAATTAGCAAATCCATCGGCATATCCGCTATTACCACACTGAGAGAGTTATACGACTCAGCTAAGGGCGACGGATCATTCGGCAATCTGGATCGCGCAAAAGAGTAACGCGTGGATGTACGGCGGTTGATCAATGGTGACAATGCATCCCGCAATTGTCGGCGACCAATCGGCTTAGTGATAATGGCCAGGCAATCTAGCCCACGTGATTTGGTCTTTAAAAAATCAAGAGACATTCCACTATATAGAATCATTGGTAGCGGTAATCGGACGGGAATAGGCGCAAGTGCCGTACTATCCATAGCATCAGCTCCCGCCAGTTCCACTTCCCATTCCCGCACTCTATGAAGCAGTTGTACGCCCGTCATATCTTCCAGCACATAGTCCGTCACCATCGCTGAAGGCCAGGCTTGTTTATCAGCATGACGTTTGCGTAACCAGGACAGCGCCGCTGCGCCTGTCTCTACGACCTCGCTTTGCCAGCCCTCAGACGCCAGTTGCACTTGCAACAGGCGACGATTAATGGGATTGTCTTCGACGACAAGAATAAGGTAGGAACACATCGCGTGTCAGTGATTCACTGATGAAAAGACAAATGGCGGTCGTCGCAGCAACCGCTGCGGTTGCTGGTATGGCTGAAATAATAGTAACAGCGGTGATGCCCTCAGTAACAACATTTGTATAGTCTCATAATTACTTTCTTGAGTGAACCAGCAGCAGAATGCACTATTCCCTACATCATGCGATGTGTTACTGCGCCGATTTAAAAGTACTCCGGCATTACGCAAAATGAAGGCTGGTGACTAGCGTGAATCGATAGGAATGGTGAGTTCCACAACGGTACCAACACCTAGCTGTGATTCGATACTGATAGCGCCACCAATAAGTTCTGCGAACTCCTTGGCGAGCGACAGTCCAAGCCCCAAGCCATCGCCACGTTGCACTCTCACCGTATCTGTTTGGTAAAAATATTCAAACAAATGCGCCAAATCCTTTTTTTCTATACCAGAACCGGTATCTAGCACTTTGATCCGAATTTTTCCTTTCACCACAACGACTTCTAGCGAGACGCCCCCTTTTGCCGTAAATTTAATTGCGTTGTCTAACAAATTGTTTAGTATTTGTGAGAGTCGCATCCGATCACTAAAGAATTGTATTGGCAAATCTGTAGCCAGCAGCATGCCAAAACTCAAATTTTTCTTTTTTGCTGCCGGTTGGTGTACGGCGCAAATATAGTTAAAGAAAGTCACCGAATCAATAGACTCCCGAAATATCACCACCTTTCCAGCCTCAATTCTTGCCAGATCAAACAAAGTGTTCAACAAGCTATGAAGATGGACTGCACTTTGATGAATCAGATCGTTAAATTCTCGACTCAAATCATCCGTACTACCATCACGTACCAGCTCTGAATAACCTTGTATGCTAGTTAGTGGCGTCCGTAACTCGTGCACTACAGTGGCAAGAAAGCGTGATTTTCTCTTGGTTGCATCAACCGCGCGGCGCCGCATGATATCGTATTTTTTGACAACAAAATACTGTCGTTTAATCGTTCTATAAATAAAGAATACGAGGATTAATATCAATAAAGTCGGCACCAAAGCAAACGTGATGTAGTTAGTAATTTGATGCGTAAATTGCGAGGGAATTACCGCCGATTGCGCAAAAACGACCGATACCAAAATGGGATAAGGACCTAGTTTATAAACGATTGCGCGCGACGCCAACGGGTCTGCGGCAGGAAAACCATCACCCGTGTTTCTCGGATTATGAGATTGATCAATCGGCTTCACCATTGAAGCCCCATCTGTCAACACCGGCAGTCCTATGATGGAAGATAGTACAACTCGCTCAATCGCACTTTCGGCGTCCAGATTTACATGTCCAGGTTCAAATATTTCGCTATTACTGAGAGGCTCAGTATTGCGATAAAAATAGGACATCTGCTCAATAGGAAATCGTATCAGTGCAATACCGGCAAACTCGCCAGCTGGCGACAATAGGCGACGCGACATGGTCATCACCCATTGACTGGTTCCGGGTGTCTGATATGGTTTTCCTATTCTCAGGATATCTTCGCTGCTATCACGGTTCGCTATAAACAGTTCCTGCCGGCTCAGATCGACACCTTCCGCCATCTTTACTTTAGTCACTGTCGGAATCGCTGTTGATGCGACCACGTGTCCATTTTCACCAACAATCGCTAACTCGTTATAAAGACCGGCATATGCAGGAGCATAGCGCTGAGTTAAGGACCTTTGCGTTAAAGATGGTTGAGGAGGAATTTGCGAGGACGAGCGCGCCGACAATGCGCGCGCTGGTAAGTGATTTTCCTGGACCTGAGCCGATTGTGTAAATTTTTCACTACTAATGCCATAGTCCGCACGCACCTGTCTTAACATACGATCTCGTTCGTCAATCTCGTGGACGAGGTGCTTCACATAGTGCCCAACCAATACCACCCTGTCGCGCTGGGCTTCATTAAGATCCCTATCAAATTCAAATCCGATTTGATAACCGGCATGCAGCCAGATATAACCGATCGTCACGACAACCATTATCACGATGACGTTGAGAAGTCGAAAATACCGGATTCCAGAAAAAATACTTCCAGTCTTGGTCTGATTGTACCGGTGTGATCGGCGAGGGTTGAATCGTTGCATTACGGTTGCCAGACTATCGGTTCAGATAAAATCATCGCTATAGCGAAATGAAAAAAGGATGTCGTGAAGTGGCGTCAATAAGGCGTTAATAAATGAGACTACGCACCATTCATATAATATAACCAGACTGACATCGATACTTCGGAATGGTCATAACCACACGCCGTTAAAACCTGATCATGTTGTCAGTTTCTGAAACATGCCAATTTCATCGGATGACATCAGCTTATCAATTTCCATCAAAATCAGGATACGCGCATCAACCGTACCCAATCCGATCAAATAGTCGGTATTGACCAGCATCCCCATTTGAGGCGCTGGCTTGATCTGTTCTGACGACAGGGTAATCACGTCAGAAACACTATCAACAACGATGCCCACAGCACGGTCGTAGAGACGTAAGATAATGACGACAGTAAACTGATCGTAGGCGTCCGCGTGAAGCCCGAACTTGATGCGCATATCAATAATCGGAGTAATAATTCCACGAAGATTGATGACCCCTTTTAAAAAATCAGGAGCATTGGCAATATGGGTGACGTTGTCGTAACCACGTAATTCTTGCACCTTTAAAATATCGATCCCGTACTCTTCCTTACCCAAAGTAAAAATCAAAAATTCACGTCCGACAGCTTCCTGCCGTGCAGCAGATTTTCGTGTATGAAACTGTGTCTGAGGTTGGTTTAGCATTTTGGCTTCGGTTATTGCGGTATGCGGCATAGACTTCATCCTTGTCAAATGTAAAGCATCATTTAGTTCACAGGGGTCTCGGCACCGACACGCGCATAACAATCACACTGGAACATCAAATATAAACACATCCACCGCATGCTGATACGGGGAAAAAGGCATGGAATAGAACTTAATTTGGACTATCAATCAGACTTAGTTCCCGCTCTAGACGACGTTAGCTGATAATCCAATCATTGTTGGCGGCGCCAGATTTATCTAAAGGCCGCACTGACGATGACTTAAAAGACCTCCGAAAGTGAATTATTAAAACTTGATATCTGCGATACCTTTCGGTTTAATCAAGCAAGCCATGCTTAATGACATATTGCGTTAGCTGCGCATTGGTGCGAATACCCATTTTTTCAAATACCCGTGAGCGATACACGCTGACAGTTTTAGGGCTGATCGATAAAGTTTGGGCAATTTCAGTGCGTGTTTGTCCTGATGCGATCATCCGGACGGTTTGAAACTCACGATCAGAAAGCGTTTGATGCGACATCAGGTCATCTTCATCGACAACGTGATTCGCCAGAGACTCTGCCATTCCCTCGGTAATATATTTTTTACCGCGAGCGACCACCCGAACAGCTTCAATAAGTTCGTCTGGTGCCTCATCTTTGGTCAGATAACAGGCAGCGCCAGCTTTCAGCGCACGCACTGCAAATTTTTCCGGACCATGGCTACTGAGAACCATGATCCGTAACATTGGCTCACGTTTTTTGAGCAAATGCAAAATTTCGATACCATCTTTCCCCGGCATCGAAATATCGAGCAATAATACATCGCAAGGTTGTTCTCGCAATATCTGCGTTATACCGACATAGTCACTGGCCTCCCCAACCACTGTTATGCCCGGACTCGCACTCAAAATGTGCGCTAACCCTCTTCTGACAATCCGGTGATCATCTGCAATCACGACCCGGATTGATGAAACAACGTTCGTATTCATTACTTTTTGCCAGACAATGGCAACTCGCTATCGTGGATGGTGCAACGTTTATTTAAACAATTTACGTCACCAGTCCATCGATACCAAAGCACCTGTTGTGTTCAACTATAAATAAATTTCCAAAAAAAGGAAATTTCATTAGATTGCCGCAATCGTAGAGCACACTCCTTCAGCGAACATCCCGCATGTAAAGAGACTCGCTTTTTTTTGCGTCAGAATCTCTATTTGTGTTTAGATAACGTTATATCAATCCAGGCAAACGATTGCGCATGTCCCCACCACCCTTTATCGTTTGTCATTCGGCATCCCCTCCCTTACCGGGCCTCCCTTACCGGGCCTCCCTCAAGCCTATAGAGCCATGCCAGCAACTCCGCAATTGCATGATAAAGCTGGGGAGGAATCTTCTCATCCAGCGCAACATGCATTAATAAATTCAATAACTCCGGTGACGAATGAACGTATAGACCATGTTCTCGTGCGCGTTCCACTATCGCTTCAGCAGTAACGCCGTAACCTTTAGCCACAACAATTGGTGCCGACTCTTTGCCTGAGTAGGAGAGCGCTACCGCACTATGACGCTTCGCCACATCAAAAGCCTCCATACTCAACCTTTTTATTTGCCAGGCTTCTATCGCAACCTGCGTGCATTGCGCCGATTATGCTTAGACAAAATTCAATGATATTGTTTTAAACTGCACAAATGTTTCTCTATTGTAATATTACAGTATCGGCGAGATTTATTCTGCTGGTTAGATTGTTTAAATAGTTTTAACGTTTTTTTACAACATTATCATCCTCAACATCCGCGCCCGTTGACTCTGAGGTTGATATCTGTAACGACGTCACATCCAGGCCACTAGCAATAAAACGACTACGCAAATCAGCAGTGTGATCGCGCAGCAGGTTAGCGTTTGTGTTATCGCCGACCACGATGTTGGTTTCAATGCTTTGTCCGGCCAAATGCAATCGTAACTCCAACGTTCCCAAAGAAGGCAGATTCAGCTTCAAATAGGTACTCCATCCAACTACCGCTGGATCAATCTGGGCATTTTGTGAATTGGGTTGATCTTTACGCTGCGTATGCTGTTGGTTCAACTCCCACTCCATAGACGCACCGGGCCATGCCTCGCCTTGCCAACGAAACACCGGAGACGCCAGAAAATTAAGTTGTTGACGGACCAACTCTGCCGCATCAGGACGCATTTCTGCGGTCATAGAATTAATAACAGACGTTTTATCATTTTGAGATATCGAGGGGGCCGAATTTTTCTCCGACAATACTATGTCGTTCGTCCCATTGTCATCGCTGGAATCACTTTTTGAGGGATCTGTATCCTTTTGCGTATATTGCCCGCTGTAAGCTCTCAGCATGCTGGTACCCAACGTATTAGGTAGAGAAGGATTAGTCAATTGCTGTGGTACATGCGGCGCGATTGCCGAGGAGCGGTCAGTGGTGACGCCATGGTCAGATTCCATTATCCCTGTCGGATCCTGTGAACCGGAAGTCATCGAAAAACCGGATAAACGGCTGCTCGTAGTCGTGGCGAGTACAGAAGACATTCCCCTGGCCTGCTCGGCCCATAACGGCAAATCTGCACGCGTCCCATTCGCGCCAAATAACTCTGGACGGCTTTGCACCAGTGTGCCGAGTCGCGCCTGTGGCTCCTGCGCCATTTGTGCCAGTGAACGACGGCCGCTGGAATATTGCAACAGATGGGATTCGTAAAACAAGCCACTGTGGGATACCACTCTCGCCAAAACAGATGCCAGCAAGTGCAATGGCAAAGAGGCGCGACCATCTATCGGCATGGTCGGCAATAACGGCGCTTCTCCCTTAATGAAGACCGCTGAACCGGGACCATTTTGAGGGCCGCCCAAAATAGCACTAATAGCCCGCGCGGTGGCACTCAATGTGGGTGGCGTCTCAGCGGAATACAAAACCACATCTGCAGCGCCACGCATTGGCTGCAAACCTCGACCCAATTGCGTGTCCGTTGCAGCGCGAGAAGGAAGACGAAGGTCGTTGTTGACTGCGCCAGCATTGGTCACCGCGGTGGGCTCGGAAAGCTGCAACGCAGACTTGAGGGGAACCAGATCGAGGCGCTGCGTCAATGTCGTTGCCAGCACCGTATCGACAATAGGTGTAATGCCACTCATACGACCAGACCAACGCTATCGACCATAGGCCTGATTGAGATTCTGCTGACGCCGTAGATTTCCCATTAGAATACCTAATCGTGCAACCTGCGGCGTCAGCAGATCGCGGATCTCGGCATCATCAGCCAATATTTGTCGGAGTAATAAGTATTTCTTTTCCAACTCAGACGGATCAAGTGGATAGCTCGACTCTATCGTTTTGAGATGATTAACATATCTTCTAAATTCCTCTTCCAGCGGTGGCATTGCGTCCCAATCACCAGCCCGAGCCAATGCCAGCATGCGGCCGGTGATGGGTTTAATTTGCTCGTAACAATGTATTACATCGCTTTGACATCTCATCGCATTCTCTTGTTGTGCTGCTCTATCGGTTCACTTTAGCGCAATGTTGAAACTAAACGGCGTGCTTGACTGAGTTGCCAGACGAGTACCCATTACTAAAATTTCCAGCGGTATCGTCGGGGCTTCTTTCAACTCTTCTTATTTGGATCAATTTCACGCCACGCTGAGCCAATATTTTCCAGTAAGCGAGCCGCCTCATCCAACAGCGCAGGATCGTTACGCAAGTTGGCGAACATCAAACGCTGCTTGATATAGTCATATAAAGCCGACAAATTCGCTACCAGTTCAGCGCCATCCTTACCGCCTATCTCAGCGTCAAGACTTGCCTTCAGGCCGTTATCTATAATATTAATCGCTTTAGAAATGGCATTGCCCTTGGCAACGATCTCTTTATTAACCATATGATGGCGTGCCATGTTAATAGCGGTCCTGGCACCATCAAACAGCAAGGTAATGAGGTGGTGTGGCGAGGCGCTCATAACGGCACTTTCGACACCCATCTTTGCATAGGCCTGTGCGCCTGAATTGATCACCTTGGAACCTTGTGACGAGTACATGGCTATCTACCTTATTTCGTATTGTTGATTGCGTCGAACTGTTGGGTCAAATAGGTGCTTGTCGCATTTAGTTGGGTGACAATCAAATCCAACGCAGTGAACTGACTTTTATAGCGCGCCATCGTATCGTCGATTTGCGCAGACATGACCTTGTATTGCTTGCTGAGATCATCCAGCGTCTTATTGACACCGGAAGTAGCCGCCGTCAACATCCCATCTGTAGCGTTAAAACCTTTCAACAATGTCGTTAACTGCGTCCCCAAACCAGTGCCGCTATTGCCTGTGGTCCCGCTAAATAATTCTCCAACGCTATCCAGATTAGTGTTCAGTGCCTTACTCAATTTAACTGAATCGATGGACAACGTGCCATCGGTCTGAAGAGAAACACCAATTTGCGAGAGGGAGGCGAATCCACCTGTACTACCTCCAGTGACATTTTGCGGCGTAGTCAGTAATGAACGAATGCCGCTCTGTATTGAGCGTAAGACGGAGTCACCTGATAGTACAGCCCCAGTTTTGCTGGTCCCGTCATACGCAGTCAATGTCGTAGCGGCTTTTTGTAAATTATTATAAGCAGTTACGAACGCCGTTACGGCTGTCGAGACAGCAGTGGTATCGCGCGCCACGGTAAGTGTCGTATTAGCTGCTGAAACAAGGGTCATGCTCACATCTGGAATCGCATCCGTCACCGTATTACTGGCGCTCGTAATAGCGATGCCATTGACGGTCAGTTTCGCATTCATGGCAGACACCGTCTCCTGCATATTTTGATTGCCACCACCCACATTTTGCGACAAAAGATTTTCCAATGCCGCATCACCAGTTACCGAAATCTGCATACTGGAAGTTTCACCAGTCGTATTTGATGTCAGTACCAAACGGTTTGGGTTAGTACCACCATCATTCACAATGGTCGCTGTTACTCCCAGCGTCGTACTCTTATTAATGGCGTCACGAATCCCTTCTAACGTATTACTGGAACTATCAATCGTCACCGAACCGGCAGCACGACTAGCATCTGCCGCGAACGTCGCATTACTATATTTGCCAGTCGATGGATCGAGCGTGCCGCCGGACACTTTCCCGAACTGAATCGTCACCGTGCCGTTACCAATCGACGTTTTAGCACTGGCCTGGCCGACAGCTGCCAGCGTTTGGGCTTGCGCCAATTGCGATACGTTAATAGCGTATGAACCGGCAGCGCCGTTCGCGCCCGCAACTGCCGTCAGCACACTGGCCGAACCTGAAGTCGCTTTCACTGTCTGATACAAAGCGGATGCAGCAAGCGCGCTGGACGCCGTCTGGAAATTATTCAGCAGACTACTCAACGTCCCGTAGGCTGACAATTTAGAGGTATAACTGACCGACTGCGCCTGCAACGCCTGAAGTGGAATCTGCTCAGCGGCCTTTAACTGATCCAGCAAAGGGCCAAGCTGAAGTCCGGACCCAATACCATCGGTAACAATCCCTGTCATGATAAATCTCCAAATTCTGTCATTTGCGTCGCTCTATTAACTTATGCAAAAGCTAATTAAGCGGTATAGATATTAGATTCGCGACTTACCGTTTTTTAGCGGCAATACTGCTAACCAAATTAAATCGATATGTCACGTGCAGCACTTCAACCATTCGCTAACCACTCACGCCTTTGACAATTAGCAAAAGCCAGACTGGTTAACGTAAGTAACGGAAGCAGACAACACAAGCAGATAGGCAATCCAGGACTGTCTAAATGCTTGTTTATCGGATTCACGATCCAGCAACATAATCGATCACCCCACTGCCGTCAGCGAACTAATCGCTGACGGCAACTTCTGATAAATTTATTGCAACAACGACAGAACACTTTGCGTTGTCTTGTTCGCTTGCGACAACACCGAAGTACCGGCTTGTTGCAAGATTTGAGCGCGCGTCATGTTCGACACTTCAGTCGCGTAATTTGCATCTTCAATACGTGAACGTGAAGAAGACAAATTGACGATAGTTGTACCAAGGTTAGAGATCGTGGATGCAAAACGGTTTTGTACCGCACCCAATGAACTACGCAAACCGTCAACGTTCGACAGCGCAGCATCAATGACCGATAACGCGTTGGCGGTAGCAGTGCTGCCACTACCTTTATTTAACGTGAACTTATCGGCATGTGCAGAGTCGTTGTAGACCTGGTTAGAAGCGCTATCGGTGACAGTGCCATTGTCATGCACATACAATGTTGCAGCAGTATCAGTCGTTAGCGCACCATTCATATCAACATTCACTGCTTTGGTTGAAGCATCATCAGTGACTGCTACAGTACCAGCAGTATTTTTGACATCGTACTTAGTTCCAGCAAGCGTGATAGCCATCGTACTACCAACAGTAGCGCTGCTAGCACTAAGTTGCGAACTCAACGCTGAGTTGGATATATTGAGACCAGTAGATCCTACAGTAGCAGTGGCTACAGTCAGTGTGTATTTGGCTGCACCTGAAGTGATTACACCACTTGTACCACCTGTCTTACTCATACTTTCAAGAATATCACCGGTACCCGTACCGCCATTGATATTCGCTTGCGGATCACTACCAGCATTAGTTTTTGACAGGTTTCCAGTTGCATCAAGATAAAGAACGGAACCATCATCGGCTGCCGTTAACTTACCACTTGAATCAATTTTGGCATCTTGTGAGGTACCACCAATTTTTACATTGATTGTTGTGAATGCGCCTGCAGCTGGCTTTAAATCCGTGCGTACTTTGGCAAGACTACGTGCCGTATCGGCAAAGTCAAAACTTGTACCGTTAGATTTATACGAAGCGGTTGGATTAACAGAATCCGTGACCGTGTCGCCACTTGCAATCTTGCCAAATACTGTCGACAGCGTCGCAGCGTCCGATGCGCCATATGCTTTGGTATACGCTGTCGTGCCGTTGGTAACAGTCCCAGCTGCGTAACCCGCTGCTTTTAAGTCTTTAACCGCTGCCGTTGAGTTCGCCGTTCCTGAGCCATCGACGTTAAAGCCGTTCATACCTAGCGCAGTGGTGTCCATCTTTTGCAAATTGATGTCAATGGTTTGACCATCGTTTGCACCAACCTGAATGGAGAGCGCTTTGTTTGAGGCTAATACTTTGACGCCATTGAAATCAGTTTGTGCCGATGTACGGTCAATTTCCGCCAAACGTTGGGTAATTTCATCCTGAATCGACTTCAGATCGCTGCCGGAGTTACTACCGTTAGCTGCCTGCACCGCCAGCTCACGAATCCGTTGCAAGTTATTGTTAACTTCGGTCAACGCGCCTTCAGTGGTTTGCGCTAGCGAGATACCATCGTTCGCGTTACGTGAGGCTTGGGTCAAACCGGTGATGTTTGCTGTGAAGCGGTTAGCAATTGCTTGACCTGCCGCATCATCTTTAGCGCTGTTAATCCGCAAACCGGACGATAGGCGCTCAATCGCGGTACTCAACGAAGACTGTGACTTGGTAAGGTTGTTTTGGGTCAGCAGCGAAAGGGAATTGGTGTTAATGACTGATGCCATGGTACGACTCCTATTTGCAAAATTGATGGATGCCGGCTACGTTGCCGTAACGTTGGACCTGTACATTGTGCAAGCCACCATTATGTGCAAGCCACCGTTAATCAGGTTATCGGCAATAGACATCTAAAACTGTAGGGTCGCTTCAAAAAAACCTCACACACTTAGGAAAACGCCACACGCTCAGCTTAGTCACCTAATCTATCAAGCAGGCAAATTCATAATCTCTTGATAAGCACTTACCACTTTATTGCGAACTTGTAGTCCCATTTGAAAGCCTACATTGGCTTTTTGCAAATCCACCATGACGTCATTGAGCGCAACTCCCGGTTTGCCTAGTTCAAACGACTCCGCCTGACCCATCGCGTGCGTTTGCGCATTGCTAATACGCTCCAATGATTTTTTCATTTCACCTGCAAAGCCACCACCAATCGACTCCCCAACAGGATTAGCGGCACTAGACGAAGACGCTCCCGCAACTTGCGCGGTAGCCCGTAATTGCTGCAAAACCGACTCAATTGCCGCTATCGCCATGTTGCTCTCCTCTATTGTTGGGCACATTCATCCACCTAGTATCCCGAAGTGATGAAGCGTACCAGCTATGCCAATCAGGCAAAGCGCCAAGTGATGGCAAAAATCAATCCTATTCCACTGATCAAAAGCCTCTCAAGGCGTCGACAATTGTTAAAGTCGTACAGGCTGTCCGCACAGATTAGTAGTGGCAGCGCATTTTGCATCGATGCTGAATCGATACAAAAACCGGAACACGTTCTCAAAAATGAGGAAATCTGCTTTTTATCACCTAAGCAGAAGCGACAAAAAAACGGCAAAAAAACGGTAAAGAAACGACAAGTGAACGAAAAAAACATATTGCATTTTTTTACATCGAAACTAGCGCAGCTTCGATCTTTATTGACGCCCACCGCGTTTAATTCCGGAGGCTACGAATGAGCGTAGCTTCGACTGGCGCTAAAGAAAATGCAGCAGATACAAATAAATTTTCATTATTAGAACAACTGCGTGCTAATCCCAAGTTACCAATAATTATTGGCGGCGCGGCGGTGATTGCCGCGATTGTCGCCCTTTGGCTGTGGACGCGTGCGCCCGATTATCGCGTACTGTTTAGCAATCTGTCAGACCGTGACGGCGGCGCCATCATCGCTTCATTGCAGCAAATGAATATCCCTTACAAATTTGCAGACGGCGGTGGCGCTGTCTTGGTCGCATCCGATCAAGTCTACGACGCGCGTCTCAAACTGGCCTCGCAAGGGCTGCCAAAAGGCGGTTCGGTTGGGTTCGAATTGATGGATAATCAAAAATTCGGCGTCAGTCAGTTTGCTGAGCAGGTTAACTATCAACGCGCATTAGAAGGTGAAATTGCCCATTCGATAGAGTCCATCTCTTCCGTCGCTACCGCGCGAATTCATCTCGCCATTCCTAAACCATCGTTATTTGTCCGTGATCAGCAAAAGCCAAGCGCCGCAGTGATCCTGACACTACATCGCGGGCGCGCAATTGATGAGGGCCAGGTGAGCGCCATTGCTCACTTGATTTCCAGCAGTGTGCCGGACTTGAACGCGAATAACGTCACGGTAGTCGATCAAGCAGGAAATCTACTTTCGGTGCCAAGCGCAGGCAATCGCGGGCTGGACGCGAGCCAACTCAAGTTTTCTCAGGAAATAGAGCAAAGCTATATTCGTCGCATAGAAGCAATTTTGCAACCAATTGTCGGCTCTGGAAATGTGAAGGCCCAAGTTGTGGCCGACATTGACTTTGCAACAGTCGAAAATACCGACGAAAAATATCGCCCAAATCAAGATCCGGAAAAAGCAGCAATCCGCAGTCAGCAATCGAGTGACTCTAATCAACAGGGCGCCACTCCGGCAGGCGGCGTTCCCGGCGCTTTATCGAATCAACCGCCACTCAACCCAACAGCACCGATTGTCACCGCAGCCGCCAACCGACCATTGCCGGGCGCAACGGCCGCCGCCGGTGGTCAATCAACCACGCAGGCAAGCGCAAATCCAATCGGCGCAGCCAATCGGCCTGCAAGTACTGGCGGTTCCAGCAACGTACGCCGCGATGTCACTACCAACTATGAGGTTGACCGCTCAATTCGTCATGTTCAGCAGAGCGCTGGCGGGATCAAACGATTGTCGGTTGCTGTTGTCGTCAATTACCGTGGCATTCGCAATGCTCAGGGAAAAATAGCTGCACAAGCGATTCCGCCAGCTGAACTAGAACAAGTGCGCAATCTCGTCAGGGAAGCAATGGGTTTCAACACTGAGCGTGGCGATTCGCTCAATGTTGTCAATAGCCAGTTTGTTTCCTCCGAGATTGTAGAACCGGTATTGCCATGGTGGCAGCAACCTGAAAATATCGCTCTGGGGAAGACATTGGGCCAATACCTGCTCATTGCTGTACTTGGCCTCTGGTTGTGGTTTGGCGTGCTACGGCCATTATTGCGCAAATATCTGGCACCACCATTAGAAGTACCGCAGGCATTGCCAATCAATGCTGAACCGGCCGAAGACATCCCGGCAGAAACTGTCTCCTTGAGTGCGGAAGCCCAAGTGCGTGCCAACATGCGTCATCAGGAAAATCTGACGCATGCCAAAGCTCTTTCAGAAAAAGATCCAAAGTTGGTGGCGATGGTGATTAAAAATTGGATGGACTCAGGGAAGAACGCCAATGGATAACGAGGGAATCAAAAAAAGCGCAATCCTCCTGTTATCACTCGGCGAGGATGGCGCCGCCAATGTATTTAAACATATGACACCGCAGGCTGTGCAGGCGCTGTGTGTAGTTATGTCCCAATTGCGTAACGTAAAGCGCGATCACATTTCAACGGTACTCGACGAATTTCGGGTAGAGACCGAGCAATTCTCGGCCATCAGTCTGGATTCAAGTAGCTATATCCGTGCCGTTCTGAATAAAGCGGTCGGCGGCGATCGTGCCTCCGACCTGATGGAAGACATTCTCAATTCGGCCGACCATACGCGTGGTATCGAAAGCCTGAACTGGCTCGAAGCGACTGAAGTCGCCGAACTGATTCGCGACGAACACCCGCAAATTATCGCCACCATGATGGTGCATCTGGAGCGCAGCAAGGCATCCAAAGTATTGGAATTACTCGACGAACGTCTGCGTCATGATGTGGTTCTCCGGATTGCTACTTTTGGTGGTGTACAACCTGCTGCATTGAATGAACTAACCGAAGTATTGTCTGGTCTGCTTTCCGGACATGGCACAAAACGCAGTCGACTTGGCGGTGTCCGCGCAGCCGCAGAAATGCTTAATTTAATGAGTAGTGCGCAGGAAGAGTCGGTCATTCAACACGTACGGAATTACGATGACGATTTGGCACAACGCATTGTTGACGAGATGTTCCTGTTCGAAAACCTGCTGGAAATCGACGACCGCGGCATTCAAATGCTGTTGAAAGAAATCGAATCGGAAACACTCATCATCGCTCTCAAAGGTGCACCGCAGGAATTACGCGACAAATTCCTCAACAATATGTCACAACGCGCTGCAGAAATGTTACGTGACGATTTAGAACTACGTGGGCCGGTACGTGTGTCTCAAGTAGAAACCCATCAGAAAGTGATTCTACAAATTGTCCGGCGCTTAGCTGATTCTGGTGAAATTATCATGGGCGGGCAAGGCGATGACGCGTTTGTCTGATCTCGATCATAAGTCAGCACCACCGAAGTCGCTTGCCAAGCGACCCACCGCCTTAAAGTCCAAAGAGTCTTTAAGCGCGTGGGAACGTTGGGAAATGGGATCATTCCAGACAACCGGACCTGCCGCACCTCCACCCGGCAGCGCCAGTCAAGACCTTTCGGCTAATGAAGAACCTACTCTAAAACAACTCCAACCCGTGCTTCTGATTGATGAGGCCGAACTGACACGACTGCGGACCGAAGCAGTTCAGGCGGGCCAGGAAGAAGGCCTTAAGTTAGGTTACCTCGAAGGTCAAAAGCAAGGCTATGCCGACGCTATTGCCCTGGGCGAAAGTGAAGCAAGCCAATTGCGTGTGCTCACGGCTTCGCTATCAAGCGCCTTACGCAATGTAGATAAAGAAATCGCCGATGATCTGATAACCCTGGCGCTGGACATTGCGCGACAATTGGTTTTAAGGGAACTCGCGACTGATCCAGAATTGATTCTGATAGCAGTCCGGTCGCTATTGCAAACTGAGCCTGCCCTGAGTGGCAACCCCCGACTTTTACTGCATCCGGAAGATTTGACGCTGGTCAAACAATATCTGTCTGATGACCTGCAAACCGCGGGCTGGTTGCTGCGCGCTGATCCCAGTCTGAACCGCGGCGGATGTAGAGTGCATGCGACCAGCGGTGAAATCGACGCCACACTAGAAACACGCTGGCACCGGATAACGACTGCACTTGGTCGCAGCGAAAAAAATCTTAATCATTCGCCATGATTAAAATGAACCTCCACGAAACCGATAACTACGCCGATACCGATCTTGCCGCCTCGGCGGCGACCAACGCCCATCTTCAAACCTGGCGGCGGAGTCTTGGTAGTGCCAGTATCGATATTGCTCGCAGCACACCAATCCGCACTTACGGTCGGCTGACGCGCGCCGTCGGTTTGGTGTTGGAAGCGGTCGGATTACGTTTGCCGGTCGGCAGTGATTGCCTGATCGAATTGCCTCAAGGTTATTCCCAACGTACCACCGAAGCCGAAGTCGTCGGCTTTGCCGGTGACCGTACCTTTTTGATGCCACGGAGTGAAGTCGCTGGCTTGATACCCGGTGCACGCGTCTATCCAATGACGGCAGCACCCTCCTCGTTGATAGCAAACGATGCTGAATCAGGCCATATTGATGAGCCAATAATACAGAACGGTGCCAAGCGTTTGCCAGTCGGTTCGGGCATGCTGGGACGTGTGGTCGATGCTATGGGACGTCCACTGGATGACTTAGGGCCGCTCAATTTTTCCCGTGAAGTGCCACTTTCTGCTGCGCCAATCAATCCATTGACCCGCGCGCCGATTGACTCAGTGCTGGATGTCGGTGTACGCGCCATCAATGCTTTACTGACAGTCGGGCGCGGTCAGCGCATGGGCTTATTTGCCGGCTCCGGCGTCGGTAAAAGCGTATTGCTCGGCATGATGGCGCGCTATACGAGCGCTGACGTAATAGTGGTTGGCTTGATCGGCGAACGCGGCCGCGAAGTAAAAGATTTTATAGAAAACACGCTCGGCGCAGAAGGAATGGCGCGTGCAGTAGTCGTTGCCGCACCAGCAGACACATCGCCATTACTCCGTCTGCAAGGGGCCGCTTATGCAACTTGTCTGGCTGAATTTTTCCGCGATCAAGGCAAAGATGTATTACTGATCATGGACTCACTGACACGCTATGCTATGGCACAGCGTGAAATTGCGTTAGCGGTCGGCGAACCACCCGCGACTAAGGGTTATCCACCATCGGTATTTGCCAAGTTGCCAGCATTGGTTGAAAGAGCCGGTAACGGTGCACGCGACGCCAGTGGACAAGGTGGATCGATTACCGCTTTTTATACAGTGCTGACAGAAGGCGATGACCAGCAAGATCCCATCGCTGACGCCGCCCGTGCCATTCTGGATGGTCACATCGTCCTATCGCGCAGCCTGGCTGAAGCGGGCCACTATCCTGCAATTGATATCGAGGCATCCATTAGCCGCGCCATGACCGCATTGATCACGCCACTACAATTTGCATCGGTTCGGCACTTCAAGCAAATGCTATCGCGCTACCAACGTAATCGTGATTTGATCAGTGTCGGTGCATATGCCGCCGGTAATGACCTGCAATTGGATAAGGCCATCGCACACTATCCTGAAATCGAAGCATTTTTACAGCAGGAGATGGATGAACGTACCGGTGTCGAAGAGTCACTGGCCCGATTAAATGCCATCTTTTCCCGGTCCTGACCCGATCTGAAAGAAGCCCATGTCCAATACTTTACCGCTCGCCATGTTAATTGAACTGGCTCAAAATAAAACCGACGAATCTACTCGTCGACTCGGCCAACTACAAAATGCCCACACCAGCGCAGCGCAAAAATTGGCGTTGCTACTGGAATATCGACAAGAGTATTACGATAAGCTGCAAGCCCAAATGCGCGATGGCGTGCCGTCGGCGCGGTGGCGTAACTTTCAGCATTTCATCGGAACATTAGACGGTGCTATCGACCAGCAAAGTGCGATTGCCGCGCAAGCGGATACGCGCTTGTCGAATGGCCGTATCGACTGGCAACAGAACAAACGTCGTCTGTCATCATTCGGCACCTTAGCCGAACGCAATCGACAACGACAACTTGGCATACTCAACAAGCGTGAACAACGCGATAGCGACGAACATGCCGCCCGACAATTCCAGTTGCGTACCGCGACGGACTAATTTTTAAGGAACTCTCATGTCTCTCGCTCTTGCGGCCATCGCCGTTACTCAAAGTAATTTCGTTAGTGACAGTTCTTCGATTAAAAATATCGACCAAAATGCAGCGCATAGTTTTGGGAAAGAATTCGATCAGTCTCTTGAAAAGAGTCGGTCCGCCAGCAAGGACACAGACCCGAGCGCAGAAAAGACATCGGATCAACCGCTGAAAAAACACCTTGAACTTACGAGCCTCGATCAAACAACATCACCAGATCAAACGCCATCATTAGGGCTCGCCCTGATGGAGATCAGTGAAAAGCCCGCTGTAACGGCAAAAGGTGTTACAACCGATGTCCCGTCCAACCCTCTTAACACTCTTCCATCGGCGGCAGATACACAATTGCGAGATGCGATGGCGACGACCAACAATAGCAACCGCCATCATTCTCACGCTACTACCAAAGAGTTCAGTACAGATAACGATCAGGTTAGTGATCAAACTCACTACGGCACTGCTGCTGAGTCAGCCCTCAGCAAGAACAATGTGAGTATTGATCAAAGGTTGTTTGGCCAATCGACGGAACACAGGCAAGCCGCGTTAAATGATAGCAAGACAGCAAACACGGAAGACAAGATAGCCTCGCCCGCTGAAAAAACGCATGCACAGAATATCCTTGCAAATGGGACTGGATTCCAACAGCAATTTGATAAAGGTAACGACCAAAGCCGTAAAGATGAGCAATCCAGTGCAAAGCATGCGCTGGCAACGGCAACATCCAAGACAATCGCAGGAGATCTTGCAGCCAACACAAGCCCTATTTTGGATCAGTTTAATATTGCAGGATCAGCTGCAATGATACCGGTTGTGCATTCTTCGCCGTTATCGCCAAATATGAATAACCTCGACACGAACCTGACCAATCCTGTGCAACTGCACCTCGGTCCTTCGGTCGCCAGCGGTGATTGGGGTACGGCGTTAGGAAAACAAGTGGTATGGATGGGCAACAATAACCAACCCGTCGCCGAACTACATTTGAACCCGCCAGACTTAGGTCCATTAAAAGTGACGCTGACTTTCAATGACAATCAGGCACAAGCGCAGTTCATATCAGCCCATCAATCAGTACGGGCAGCCATCGAAGCAGCGTTGCCGCAGTTGCGTAGTTCACTTGCGGAAAATGGTATTAATCTAAGCAATACGTCAGTCAGCGCCGATGCACAACAACAGCAACAACAGCAACAAAGCGCCTTTACACAACATGACGGAAAGCAATCCGGCCAGCGCAACCACGGAAGCACAGAATCAGGATTGTTGGCGCAGTCGAAGACAAACCAGAACGTGACCGTTCAACCATTGCGCCCTCAAAGCAGCCGTGGCGTTGATACATTTGTATGAGGCGGTAGCACCAAGCAGTGATATCAAGTGTTTTTTTAACAATGAAGACTCCAGAAACTGTACGTCGATATTTTCCTGCTTGCGGTAACAATTTCTTCAGCATGTTTATCACAATCAATTGGGCCGAAGTGGGACAAGGTTTATTTCGAGCAAACAGCTAATAGTCGAAGCGCTGAGTTGAAGTAATTTATCCCTTTTGATTAGCAGATAGTTTCTGGCGCTTATCGCCAACAATGAACGTCAGAATTTTATGCAGGCATATGATGGCGACCATTATTACCAAACCAACGGCAATATCGAAAAAAGCCAAGGTTGTTTTCTCCGTAACGCTATTGCTCGTCGCGGCCATTACTGGCGCTATTGCCTATTATATAGGCAGCATTAATAACGTCGCTCGCACCAATCTGAGTACGCCGCAAGAAGTCAAAATTGAAGCACCCATTTTTGTTGCGTTAGAGCCATTCACAGTCAATTTGCGCTCGGATGAGCGTGAGCGCTTTCTTCATATCGGCATCACGCTAAAAGTCGCAGATGCGGGATCACAGAGCACAATTGCACAGTATTTACCTGAGGCCCGCAGTCGGGTTTTGTTGATGCTAGCGGATCGAACACCAGATTCTCTGATCACGGCAGACGACAAAAAACAACTATCCGTCGAAATTCTTAAGACGCTCAGCAAGCCTCTTTCAGCTGACAAGCTGACACAGCGGATAACCGACGTTCTGTTTACTTCGTTCGTGGTGCAATGACATTCTGATATAGAGATATTAAATCAAGGCGATTAAAAAATATGAAGCCAAAGCGCCCCAATGGACGATCAAATAGATGTGGCCATTGAAGATGAATAATTAGCGAAAACAGCAGACTTTTAATAAAGTGCAATAGTAATGATGAGATTATTCAATGGCTTATGAACAGCTACTGTCTCAAGATGAGGTAGACGCTTTACTACAAGGCGTCGCTGGTGATTCTGAGAACACACCGCTGCCACCCATTGCACCGGGCAGCGTCCAGTCTTACAACCTGGGGACCCAGGAGCGTATCGTACGCGGCCGCCTCCATACACTTGAAATTATCAATGAACGCTTCGCACGCCAATTGCGCAGAGGATTGTTCAACTTCATGCGTCGCACTGCTGATATTTCTGTGGGAGCGGTAAATATTCAGAAGTACAGTGAGTTTGTCCGGCATTTACCCGTTCCAGCGAATATCAATCTGGTGCACATGAAGCCGTTACGCGGCACGGCACTTTTCGTCTTCGACCCTAATCTGGTATTTTTGGTAGTCGATAATCTGTTCGGTGGCGAAGGTCGCTTTCATATGCGGGTTGAAGGGCGCGATTTCACACAAACCGAGCACCGGATCATCCGACGTTTGCTGGATCTGGCGCTGGAAAGCTACCGCGCTGCTTTTAAACCCGTCTATCCCATCGAATTTGAATATATTCGTGCAGAGATGCATACCAAGTTTGCCAATATTGCGACTCCGAATGAAGTCGTAGTCAATACAACGTTCCACATCGAATTCGGCCCGATTGGCGGTGCGCTTCACGTCTGTATTCCGTATTCGATGATTGAGCCAATTCGTGATCTGCTCTCCAATCCGTTACAGGACGAAGTGGAAATAGACAAGCGATGGGTGAAGCAACTATCGCAACAAGTGCAAAGTGCAGACGTCAAGCTAAAAGCCGATTTCATCACCCTGCCCTCAACTATCGGCCAGCTATTGCAACTAAAAGTAGGCGACGTTTTACCGATCGATATGCCAGAAACGATTCTGGCAAAGGTTGACAATGTTCCTGTGATGGAATGTGGCTACGGTACATCAAATGGCCGCTACGCATTGCGTGTAAAGAAAATGATTAATCACCGCGAAAGCGATGCAAGTAAGGGGAACGACAATGAGTGATGACAAGCAATCGGACAAAACCAACAATGCGGCCGATGACTGGGCCAGTGCGCTGGCGGAACAAACCATGGGATCATCACCAACGGCACCCGTTCCGATGACCACAGCAGAAAAGACTGAAAGCACAGCCAACGTATTCCAGCCTTTACGCGGCGAAGGCGTGGGCGTCGATGTTCCCAAAGCAGATATCGATATGATTCTCGATATTCCGGTACAACTGACTGCCGAGCTGGGTCGCACCCGCATTACCATCAAGAATTTGCTACAACTAGCGCAAGGCTCAATAGTCGAGTTGGATGGGCTCGCCGGTGAACCTATGGATGTGTTAATTAACGGCTATTTAATTGCGCAAGGTGAAGTCGTTGTTGTGAACGAAAAATTTGGTATTCGTCTGACCGATATCATTACACCGTCTGAACGCATTCATAAACTGAATCGATAATGTTGTCGTCTACCTCTGCGAAGCGATTGATCGCGATTTTATGCATGCTGCTGACCGTACCGGCGCTAGCCAACGCATCGTCAGCATCTAATACAATCGGAACGCCTTTAGCATCAACAGTTAGTGCAGCATCTGCGCCGGCATTCGCTGCGGCCTCGGGAGCTGGCGTGGCCGGCTCTCCGTCTTGGGGCGCTGCGGGATTACTGCAAGCTGCTTTCGGTTTGATTGTAGTCCTCGCCCTGATTTTTTTATGCGCATGGGTGGCGCGTCGTCTGGGTATGCAACGTCAAGGCAACGGCAGCCTGCTCAAAGTAGTCAGTAGCACAATGGTCGGCCAGCGCGAACGGGTTGTGATTGTCGAAGTCGCTGGCACGTGGGTCATACTTGGCGTCACGCCGGGACGAATCAATGCGCTACATACCATGTCCGCTGAAGCGACGACTGAATCAGTTGTATCGGCTGGGTCGGCTTTATCAAATAAGCCATTTGGTAGCGGGCTTGCCGCCAGCTTTGCGCAAAAACTACAAAAATCGATGCTAGGCCAACAAACAATGAGCCAGTTCAACACCAAGCCAGCAGAAAATTCAAAGTCCGACTAATGTCAGCACCAAACCTATTTCGTCAAGACACCGGTGTCCGCCTTACGGTTGCCGCCCTGATTCTATTTTTTGCCTTAATGCCTGCGCTTGCCAGTGCACAAGGAATTCCGGGCATCACCACCACACCAGGTCCTGGAGGCGGCCAAACCTGGTCGCTGAGTGTCCAGACGATGCTGCTGCTGACATCGCTGTCGTTCCTGCCCGCAATTTTACTGACCATGACGGGCTTCACTCGCATCATCATCGTGCTCGGATTATTACGGACGGCCATCGGTGCACAGTCCTCGCCACCAAATCAAATATTGGTTGGATTAGCACTCTTTCTGACCTTCTTTGTCATGTCTCCGGTATTCGATAAAGCTTATACCGACGGTTACAAACCTTTCTCTGAAAATAAAATCACCGCAGAGCAAGCACTCGAAAGAGGTGTTCAACCCTTTAAACAATTCATGCTAAAACAAACCCGCGAAGCCGATCTGGCCTTGTTTGCCAGATTAGCCAATACCGGTCCAATGCAAGGTCCAGAGGAAGTGTCGCTCAGGATTTTGGTACCGGCATTTGTCATCAGTGAGTTAAAAACGGCATTCCAGATCGGCTTCACCATCTTCATCCCTTTTTTGATCGTCGATCTGGTCGTCGCCAGTGTCCTGATGTCAATGGGGATGATGATGGTGCCGCCCGCCACCATCGCGTTACCATTCAAACTCATGCTATTCGTATTGGTTGATGGCTGGCATTTGTTGATCGGCGCTCTGGCCCAAAGTTTTTATACCTAGAGCACATCTTTTTTATTCCCGTTTATTGCCTATCCAAAATGACTCCTGAAACAGTAATGGCCCTTGGCTATCAAGCCATGAAAATCACCTTGTTACTAGGTGCTCCGCTACTATTGGTCGCGCTCATCACCGGCCTTATTATCAGCCTGTTCCAGGCGGCGACCCAGATCAACGAGATGACGCTCTCGTTCATTCCAAAGCTACTTGCGGTATTCGCCACTCTGGTTATTGCTGGTCCATGGATGCTCAATATCATTCTCGACTACATGCGTCAGTTGTTCTCCGGCATTCCACAACTGGTTGGCTAATGCAGCCAGCTCTATCCGTCACATCTGCACAGCTAACCTTTTGGATAGCGGCATTTTTATGGCCGTTTGTAAGGATGTTAGCGCTAATTAGCACGGCCCCAATATTTGGTGAAGCGATCGTCCAACGCCCACTGAAGGTCGGACTGGCAGCGCTGCTGGCAATGGCGATAGGCCCTACTCTCGGTCCGATGCCGAACGTTCCATTAGTATCTGCTGGCGGTGTCTGGATTTTGATGCAGCAGGTAATAATCGGTGGCGCGATGGGATTTTGCATGAAAATGGTATTTGCAGCGGTGCAGTCAGCGGGCGATTACGCAGGCCTGCAAATGGGCTTATCGTTCGCTTCCTTTTTCGATCCGACCAGCGGCGGCAATACCATGGTCTTGTCGCGGCTTCTGAACATGTTAGCTATGTTGATTTTTTTGGCACTGGACGGTCATCTGATGGTGATCGCTACATTGGCGGAAAGTTTTCATATCTTGCCAATTTCTGATGCGCCACTCAGTGCAAATGGTTGGTATGTTTTAGTTCTCGCAGGGGCGAATGTGTTCTCTGCCGGACTGATGTTGGCGTTACCGTTAATTGCTGCATTGCTGACGTTAAATCTGGCAATGGGGATTCTCAATCGGGCATCGCCTCAGTTGAGTATTTTTGCGGTAGGGTTTCCTTTGACGTTGCTTGGTGGGATAGTGGTTTTGCAGATGTTGATTCCGCACTTGGGGGTGTTTCTTGAGCGGGAATTTGCTTGGGGGATGGGGACTATGTTGGGGGTTGTGCGTGGGTTGAGGGGATAGGTTGGTCGGTTGTGATTGTTTGTTTTGCTGACTTGGTTTTTATTTCGTGATGAATTGGATCTTGGTTAAAAGCGACTTCAAAGGCAGCACAAGGTGCCAAATTTCGGTATTATTTAATTAAAATGGTTAGTGCTCCGTGGAAGCTTGTCGGGCTACCCCGGACCAGCTTCCACGGAGCACCAAACCACGTTAATTAACGAAAACCAAAAAAACGTAAAAACGCACCAAGAAAGCATTCAATGGAAAACTTCATCTCAAGATCCTATCTATTTGTCCCGGCAAACCGCCCAGAACGCTTCGACAAAGCCTGCGCAACAAACGCCGACGTAGTAATCATAGATTTAGAAGACGCAGTCCCAGCAAGCGAAAAAGAATCCGCCCGCAAAGCACTAAAAGCCTGGCTATCTCCAGAAAAATCAGTATTAGTAAGAATCAACAGCGCCGACAGCGAATGGTTCAGCGAAGACCTGAGTTTATGCAAAATGCCAGGCATAGCAGGCATAGTGCTCCCCAAAGCCGAACGCATAGACGACCTAGCCGTAATCGCCCACGCCGGCGCAGAAATCATCCTACCACTCATAGAAAGTGCCCACGGTATATCCAATGTCAACGCACTAGCCCGATCACCCCGCGTGCAGCGCCTACTATTCGGCTCAATCGACTTCAGCCTCGACCTCGGCATCACCGAAGGTCATCAGGAATTACTCTACTTCCGCTCCACACTCGTACTCGCCTCCCGCGTGGCAGGCATCCAGGCCCCGGTAGACGGCGTCACAACCAGCATCGACGACATCGACGCAATCCGCAACGACACCCAACAAGCGCGGCGATTAGGATTCGGCGGCAAACTCTGCATTCATCCAAAACAGGTAAATTATGTCAACGAAGGATTCGACCCTAGCGCAACCGAACTAAGCTGGGCCAAACGCGTGCTTGAAGCAGCGTCCACAGCCAATGGCGCAGCCGTAGCCATCGACGGGAAAATGGTAGACCGACCGGTCATGTTACTCGCGCAACGGATACTGAGCGACGCCGAACGTCGAAGCCGTCAACAAAAAAATACCTGATAAAAAAGGGTTCCATCGTCAAAACATTGGAACCCTTCAATCCCTTGAACCAACAACCCAAATAATTGGCTTATTCGACAGCATTCGGCCACTGAAACAACGGCAATTGCTTCTGAATAAAACGACTAACCGCATCACGATGGTATCCAGTCGAACGCGCCAACCCCTGACCATTCGCCTCCATCTCCAACATCGTCGCAAGATTGCTATCCAGCGAAGTATTAAGAGCGCGCTTGGTCAAGCTAAGCGCCGTCTGCGATGCCTGGGTAAAACTCAACGCCAGTTGCCGCGCCCGTGCATCAATACGCTCGGCTGAATGTATTTCAAACACGATGCCCAAGTGCCGGGCTTCTTCAGCATCAACTTCCCGCGTCGAAAACGCCAGTTCCTTAGCGCGTTGCAGACCGACCACGCGTGGCAACGTATACAACATCCCGCAATCAGGTATCAACCCCAACCGTAAAAAGGGCATGCAAAAACGCGCACGCGGTGTGGCAATAATAAAATCGGCCGCCAGCGCCAGACCGAAACCAGCACCATAAGCCACGCCATCAACTGCGGCAATCACCGGTCGGTCAAGGTTAAGCAAATCAGCCAGCCACCTATGCAAATCAGCCATACGGTTGCGTGCCTCTTCTGCATTGGCTCCGGCATCCATCGTACGCACATCACCGCCCGCACAAAAAGCACCACCCGAACCAGCGAGGATGAGTGCACGAATTCCGCGGTCGCTCTTAATCGAGGACACCACTTCACTCACTTCCCGCCGCATCACCATATCAAGCGCGTTCTTTTGCTTTGGCCGGTTCAGAGTCAGCGTTGCAACCCCTTCCGATACGGTATAAATAATTGTTTCCATTTCTGTCTGATCCATTTGAGTCTCCGTCAGGACTTAATTTAATTGCAGCGCAAGCGTCAGGATCAGATCGGGTCCCAACTGAATACATCGGCAGACCGATCAAGCGCAAAAAATGAGGCCTTCAACGCTGGCATCGCGTGTTCTGCGATGCTCTCGGGCGTCCACCCCTCCGAGCGGTGCACTGACCGTACCGGGCGCGGCTGGCTCATCAGAATAATTTCATTGTTACGCACGGCGAACACTTGTGCGTTGACATCTTTTGCGGCATCGCTAGCCAGATAAACCGCGAGCGGAGCAATCTTGTCTGGTGTCATCAGTTTGAGTTTATCGACTCTCGCTTGCTCTGCTGGCGTGTCGGTTGGGATCGAACTGGTCATGCGACTCCATGCAAACGGACAGATACAATTGGACCGCACGTTGAAGCGTTGCATGTCCAACGCAATCGATTTCGACAACGCGGTCACACCCAATTTGGCGGCCGAATAATTAGCCTGCCCCAAATTGC
This sequence comes from Glaciimonas sp. GNP009, assembly GCF_054343755.1. Taxonomy (NCBI): domain Bacteria; kingdom Pseudomonadati; phylum Pseudomonadota; class Betaproteobacteria; order Burkholderiales; family Oxalobacteraceae; genus Glaciimonas; species Glaciimonas sp. GNP009. Next base: position 4,595,419 of record NZ_JBTGUV010000004.1, on the reverse strand, counting down.
CCACCAAGCCAGAAGCCGAGGTCATGTGAACCAGACTGCCCGAACCCTGCTCTTTGAAATGCAATGCGGCGGCTTTGCTGGTGTAAAAAGCGCCATAGAGATGGACCTTTAATACGGTATCCCAGTCTTCCGCGCTAAGCTTGTGAAAAATCCGGTCACGTAATATGCCAGCATTGTTAACCACGCAATCGATACGACCGAAATGATCAAGCGCAGATTCGATGATGCGCGCTGCGCTACTTGCCTCGGATACGCTATCGCTGTTGGCAATTGCCTGCCCGCCAAATGCTTTGATCTCGTCAACGACCTGCTGGCCCGGGTTGACCGCCAGCGGATCGCCGCTGAGTGAAGCGCCAATATCATTGACGATCACTTTAGCGCCAGAACGTGCCATCGCCAGCGCAATATCGCGGCCAATGCCACCACCCGCGCCGGTCACAACGACTACTTTGCCTTCAATCATGTGGGAATTTGTCATATCGTAGATCCTTGAATATTATTTAAAGTGCCGCTTCTGTGCCAAGAATGGCCGTCGCCTGCGCTGACAGCGTGCCACCGTTGGCATGCACGATGGCGGTTTGCGCACCTTCAATCTGCCGATCGCCGCCCTCACCGCGCAACTGGCGCACCGCCTCGACCGTGATGAACATGCCGTACATGCCGGGATGCACGCAAGACAGGCCGCCACCGTTGGTATTGACCGCTAACCGGCCGCCGGGCGCAATGCCGCCGTTGGCGACAAACGCACCACCCTCGCCTTTTTTGCAAAAGCCCAGATCTTCCAAAAACAGAATGGTATTAATGGTGAAGGCGTCATACAGTTCCACCACGTCGATATCGGACGGCGTCATGCCTGCCATCGCAAACGCTCGCTCGCCAGATTCTTTGGCAGCCGTGACTGTCACGTCCGGCATGCTGGATATCTGGCGATGCCAGGTCGCGCTGGCATTGCCTAACATGTAGACAGGTTTTTTCGCTAAATGTTTGGCGCGATCGGCACGCACCATGACATACGCAGCAGCACCATCGGTGACCAGACAGCAATCGCGTACAGACAGCGGATCAGCGACCATCCGGGATTTCAATACATCCTCAATCGACAATGGATCGCGCATAAATGCTTCTGGATTAAGTTGCGCCCATTTACGTGCAGATACCGCCACTTCGGCCAACTGTTCTCGCGTGGTGCCGTATTGATGCATATGACGTGCCGCGGCAAGCGCATAGGCCGATATCGGCATCGCTGGCTGGTACACGCTTTCGTAAGGCATTGGATCAAGGATACGGCGCGCCTGACCGCTTTCCGCACGACCAATAGTGCCGGTGCGCTGGGTGCTGCCGTAACACACCAACACTGCGTCACAGATGCCCGCATTGAGCGCCATCGCGGCTGGCATCATGTGCGATACAAAGCTGGAGCCGCCTACCATCGTGCTATCGATTAGCTTAGGCTGAATGCCCAGATATTCAGCAACCGGCAAACCCCACATGACAGCATTGACGCTGGCGGTGCAAATACCATCAATATCGCGCATATGCAGGCCAGCATCGCGTACGGCGTTATGCGCCGCTTCGGCCAGAATTTCCAATTCCGTGCGCCCGTGCGCCTCACCCAGGCCAGCTTGACCGATGCCAACAATGGCGACTGAACCTCTCAAATCTCGCACATCACGCGGGCTCATTGTGCGTCTCCAGCTGGCGTAAAAATAATCATGGTTTGCGCGTTTTCTGTAACGATGCTGGCTTTCACTGCCATTCCAATGCTGATCTGATCGAACGGAATACCATCCACCCGACTCATCATGCGCACGCCCTCCTCCAAATCAATCAGCGCAATGTTCAGGTCGCCACCGGCATCCGCTTTGCGCCGCACTATCGTCGTTGAATATACCGTTCCGTTGCCGTTGGGCGTGACCCAGGCTAGATTTGGAGAACCGCAATGGCTACAGATGACGCGTGGATAAAACACGTGTTTTGTGCAAGCGCCGCAGCGTTGAATCTGGAAAGTGCCAGCCTTCAGGGCGTCGTAATACACCTTTTCTGGTCCCGCGCCTGTGAACATGGTGGACTCTGACATATTCTTATTCCTTTTTAGAGGTATTGCTGATGTTATAAAAGTTGCAAAGCCAGCCTCCAAAGCCTAAGAACTCAGGCAGGCATAGTTGCGTAATTTTTTTATAGCGCGTCCAGAATCTGCTGTCTGGCCGTCCGGTATTCAGCGCTTAGTCGGGCGATGAGTTGTGCTGTCGGCGGTCTGTCATTGATGTTGCCGATACCCTGTCCCGCACTCCAGACGTCCTTCCAGGCCTTCGGTTTGTTGAAATCCATCTTGGACGGATCAGAGACCGGCAAGTTGTCCGGATCCAGACCGTTACGCGTGATGCTCACCTTCAGATAGTTCGCCGGTACGCCAGAAAAGTACGGCGTATAAACGATATCGGCTGCGCTTGCATCCATGATCATCTGCTTGTGTTCGTCGTCTGCGCTCGCTTCCTGCGTGGCGATAAAGCGCGTCCCGATATAAGCCAGATCGCAACCCATCGCTTGTGCCGCAAGAATCGCGCTACCGTTTGTAATCGCGCCGGATAAAACGACCAAACCATCGTAAAAACTGCGGACCTCATTCACCAGCGCAAACGGGCTGAGTGTTCCTGCATGACCGCCAGCTCCAGCGCATACCAGAATCAATCCGTCGACACCGGTAGCCAGTGCTTTTTTTGCATGACGCACATTGACGACATCACTCAGCACAATGCCGCCATAGCCGTGGACCTGTTCGACCAGCCCTTCAGGCGATCGCAATGAAGTAATAATAATCGGCACCTGTTGGCGTATGCACACTTCCAAATCTTCTTGCAAACGTTTGTTCGATGGATGGACGATTTGATTCACAGCAAACGGGGCAACCTTCGCATCCGGGTGTACGGCTTGATATTCAGCCAACGCTCGTTTGATGCGCACGATCCATTTTTCCAGCTCTTCCTGTGGCCGTGCATTCAGCGCCGGAAACGAACCGACGATACCGGCGCAGCACTGCGCTATGACCAGTTCCGGGCCAGAAACAATGAACATTGGCGATGCAATAACTGGCAGCGCCAACTTGCCTTTTAATTGTGCGGGTAAAGGCATTACTGCTTCTCCTGAGAGTTTTGATGAGATTCAAACGCATGGCGCACGATGACTGAAGAATAATAGTTGTCGAATAACATCTCGTCTCGTCAACTTTCCGCATTTGACTTTTAGTAAGACTGCAATTCCGGTTTCATCGTAGAATGTCAGACTCGTTAATTCCGTACAATTCACATTTTTCAAAGAGGGAATTAGGCTTAGCTTAACTACACCGCCGCGACTTCAACGTGACGGCTGGCTTGCCTTGTTAAAACACATGGCTATTCATTTCGACTTGGTTGATCTCAGGTTATTTGTCTATATCGCAGAAGAAAACAGCCTGACGCGCGCCGCGGTTCGAGCTCACCTGTCACTGCCAGCTGCAAGTATCAGGATCAAGAATCTCGAACAATCGATTGGCACCAAGCTGCTCAATCGCGAAAATCACGGCGTCACACTCAGACCGCCGGGTCAGGCTTTGTTGCATCATGCAAGACAAGTTCTCAATCAGCTGGAAAACTTGCGCGGCGATCTGCAGGAATACGCTCACGGCATTAAAGGCCACGTTCGGATACTGGCCAACACAACGGCAATGACAGAGTTTCTCCCCAATGTATTGAGTCATTTCCTCTCAACCCGTCCAGATATCAATATCGACCTGCGCGAACGTCTCAGCAGCGATATCGTGCGTGCCGTCAGCGAAGGCACCACCGATATCGGCATCGTCGCAGGCACCGTGCGCACCGAAGGTCTGCACGTCACACCGTACCGCAGTGACCGTCTGGTGCTGGTTACCGGCCCTGACCATATATTGGCGCAAAACGGGCCAGTCAGTTTTGCCGATACACTGGAATACGACTTCATCGGGTTGCACGAAGGAAGCGCCATCCATTCATTCCTCGCCAACGTCGCCAGCGAACTACGCGTCACACTGAGACTTCGGATTCAGGTCAGCGGCTTCGAAACAGTGTGTCGTATGGCTGAAGCAAATATTGGCATCGCGATCTTGCCCGAATCGGCTGCGCGACGTTACTCCAGACACATGGCAATCAAGATCACACGATTAAGTGATTTATGGGCCATCCGCAATCTGGTCACCTGTGTTCAGGACCCGGAAATGCTGCCTACTTTCGCACGCGAGCTGATGACATGCCTGGAACTGGACCGCGATGAACATCTCGCGTTTGACCGAGCCTGAAAATTACAGGTAGCGTGCCGACACGCTACCTTATTCAATTAAATCGGGCCTTCATCGTACGGTTCGGTACGGCTGTGTAGACCCCAACCTACTGCATCAAAATCCCTGAACATCAGGCCTTCTCGCGCCCGAAATACAGATCATGCAACGCGCTCAGATCGACCTCCGCCGCCGGTTTGGATAAAAGCACCTTTCCGCCCTGCATCAAATACACATAGTCAGCCACACCCACCGCCCGATGCGTATTTTGCTCAACCAGAACAATCGTGCGACCCAGACTTTTCAGACGTTTCAGGATTTCAAACAGTTCTTGCACCACCACCGGCGCTAATCCCAGCGAAGGTTCGTCGATCAGGATCACGCCGGGTTCCGACATCAGACCGCGTCCCATCGCCAGCATCTGCGCCTCGCCACCGGAAAGCGAACCGGCCAGTTGCGAGCGACGTTCCTTCAGACGCGGAAACATATCGTAGGCCATTTCCAGATTAATCTTGACCTTGGCACGACTGCCTTTGTGAAAAGCGCCCATGATCAGGTTCTCTTCAACCGACATCTCACGAAAAACCATCCGTCCTTCCGGGATCATGGTCATCCCGTGATTGGCCATATCCCAGGTATTGGTGCCCTTAAGCGACTGTCCGTCTAGCCGAATATCGCCCTGACTCACCGGTAAAAGGCCCATAATCGTGCGCAGCAGCGTTGTTTTTCCTGCACCGTTGGGACCGATGATGGTTGTCAACTTTCCCCGTTCTATCTCAAGCGAAACGTCCCACAAAATATTGATGGCGGCATAACCGGCGCGTACCTTTACGATTTCAAGCATTGCTGTCCCCCGTATAACTCTTGATAACCGCTGGATCACGAAACACCTGTTCAGGCGGTCCATTGGCGATCAACTGACCAAAGTTAAGCACACAGACGCGGCTGCACATCGCGCTGATGGTTTCAATATCGTGCTCAACGATCAGAATACCCAGCTTATATTTTTGGTGCAGATCCTTGAGCATGCTCATGAAGCGACGCTTGCCGGTCACTTCCAGTCCGGCCAGCACCTCGTCTAATAGCAACAATCTGGGTTCTGTCGCCAGCGCCTTGGCAACTTCTAGCGCTTTCAGCTCAGTCAATGCAAGTTCCGTGGCGGCGTTGCGGTCTGCCTTGTCCGAAAGATTCAGAAATTCCATAATTTCATCGATCTTGTACGGGTCCACTTTCCCCGTCCCAAAGCGCTGCGCTACCAGTAAATTTTCACGTACTGTCAACTGGTGCATCGGCTGTGGGATTTGAAACGAACGGCCGATACCGCGCCGTGCTCGCTGGTGCAACGGCAGTTTCAAAATGTCTTCATTCCCGAATATAATCCGTCCACTGGAAGGACGTACCAAACCGGAAATGGCATTGAATAGCGTGGTCTTTCCCGCGCCATTCGGGCCAACCAATCCGACTACCTCATGCGAGCCGATTTCCATATTCACGGCGTTGACCGCTATCAGACCGCCGAACCGAATGGTGATATCTTCAAGCTTCAGCATGACTAACCTCCTGAGTTTTGCCCGAGGTAGCAGGCTGTTTGCGCCTTTTGAACTTATCTGCCACAAGAGGAACCAATCCGGTTGGGCTCCATAAGATCATCGCCACCAGCAGGATGCCGAGCACTATTTGATGACCACTGGGCAGCAAACTTTTGAAGATCAACTGATCAATCAGGTACACCGCCGCTGCGCCGACCAAGGGTCCAAAAATAGTACGGTAGCCGCCGAAAATAGCAGCAATGATCGGCACGACGGTCCAACCGGCATCGAAAGCATAATCAGGTGCCAGAAAGTTAATGTAATGGGCATTAAAAGCACCAATCATCCCAGTCATAAAGGCTGACAGCAACAATATCATCGCTTTCAGCAGCGTACTGTTGACGCCCACTACGCGGGTAGCATCTTCCGACTCCTGCATGGCACGCAAGGCCAGACCGTAATAGCTGGCACGCGTGCGGTCATAAATCCAGACGAATACAACCACCAATGTCAGGATCACCAGATAACCGCCGACCTTGCTACCAAAATCAAAACCCAACACATGTGGCAATGGCGGGATGCTGGACAACCCGCCGCTGCCCCCGGTAAGGCTGTCAAACTCAGTGACCAAAATACGAAATATCTGAGCGTAAGCCAGGATGACCAGCGCAAAGTAAGGCCCCTTCAATCGCAACGCTGGCAACATCATCAACGAGGAGAGCGAAGCGCCAACGCCGCCTAGCAGCATGGCCGGGAACACAGGCAGACCGAGCTTGAGGGTCAGCAACGCCGACACATAAGCGCCCACACCGAAAAAAGCCGCCTGACCAAAGCTGACCATGCCACCCAAATTGCCCAGCAAGGCCCACGCCAGCGCGATACCGCCGATGGTGACCGAGGCCACAATCAGGCTCATCAAATAACGATTGGAACCGAACAATAAAGGCACCGCGATATACATGGCCGCTGCCACGACGATTAACATGACTGTGCGCAATTTCATCCGCGTCTTCCTTTCGCGCCGAACAGGCCGTTCGGCATCACAAACAACACCAGCAGAAACAACAACATACTCGTCATTTCCTGCAAAGCTGAGCTGTATAACGTCACCGTCAAAGCCTCGGCAATGCCAATCAGCATACCGCCCAATAACACGCCTGGAATTGAACCAGCGCCTGCCAATACAGTGATGATGAAGGCCTTCATCGTCAGGTGGCTTCCCATTGACGGTTGAATAACCGAAGAACTATAGATCGCGATACCGGCGAAAGACGCCAGCAGCCCCGATACGAGGAAAGAGATCAGTTCTGTCCAGCGCGGATTGACGCCCATCAGTTTGGCGGCATCGCGATTACTCGACACGGCACGCACCGCGCGACCATACCAACTACGCGCCAGCCACCACCAGACCCCGATGATGAGTACCAGACTGATCACGAAGAAGGTGATTTCACTCGTCATGCTGTAAAACGGCCCGAGCGTGACTGGCTGTTGAAACCATGCATCGTTGGTCGAGTGGATATCGGCCTTCCAGATCAGCAATACGGCGTTGGTCAGGATGATCCCGATGCCGTAGGTGAGGATCAGCGAATTTAGCTCACGATCTTTTTCAATCTTGCTGACCAGAAAATACACCATCACCGAGGTCGCGCACACCACCACTATCGCCAGCGGTATCGCGAGTATTGGATTAAGGTGCCAGTTATTCTCTGCCATATAGGCGATGTAAGCTGCCAAAAGGACCAGTTCGCCATGCGCCAGATTAATGATCTTCATGGTACCGAACACCAGCGCCAAACCCAGCGCAATCAGCGCATACGCGCCACCAGCCAGCACCCCGGAATAGAGAGACTGTACAATCAATTCAAACATTTTTACCTCCTTGGTATGGCCTCACACCTTGTGTGAGGTTGGCAAAAAATGCGTCGTGCATGAGGATCACGTCAAATTTCGGTTTGCTTACGCTCACCATGAAACCTTCGGAAAGACCATTTTCCCAGTGGCATACTGGCTCGGCCATACGATGGCGATATCACCATTTTGCTGAAATTGCCCCATATGGGCGCTGTAGCTTGGATTGTCGCCTTTGGCATCGAAGGCGACCGGACCAAGGAGGCTGTCGGCGGTCTTGGTTTTGCGCAGTTCATCAGCGAGGCCGCCCTTTGCCAGCATACCGGTATTGTGCGAACGCAAGATTGCCTCGAATAACAATTGTGCATACACAAATGAGGTTTGCGAATGATAGGTTGATGGCGTGTGGAACAACCGCTGGAACGTCTCAGCAAATTCTTTACTGCTAGGCGTGTCGAATTTGGGTGGCGAGGACAGCACTGTCGCGCCGTACACGTAAGGCATCAGATCAGGAAAGGACGCCGCCATTTTTGGCGTTGCCAGACTCCACGGACCGACGATCGCCTTGAGGTTCGGGCGGATGATGCGCGCTGCACGCAGGATGCCGACGTAATCGGTTTCATAGCCGACCATCGCAATCGCTTCTGATTTGTCCTGCAACTTGACTTTATTCAGGATTGGTTTGAAATCGGTGATTGCTGCGTCGAACGGATGCATGGTCAGCTTTACACCTTTTAACTCAAGCGCTTTTTTTAACTTGTTTGCGAGGTCGGTTGTCGCATCGCGGGTTGAATAAAGTACCGATACGGATTTAATTCCCATGTCGGTGTATAGCCCGACCATTCCAGATGCGTAGCCGCTGGTGTTACTCACGCGGAAAAACTTCTTCAGGCCGCGATTGACCATCTCGTCGCTGGTTCCGCCAGAGGTGATATATACCAGGTCAGCCTTATTGGCCGCATCGGAGGCTGGACCCGCATTGTTGGAATTGGCGCTGCCGGCGATGGCGACTACGCCTTGCGAGGCTAGTTTTTCTACCGCGGCTACTGCCTTGGCTGGAGTTGACTCGTCGTCTACTACTATCAGCTTGATCTTGTTCTTGGGGTTCTGGCGGTTGAATACGTCGGCTGCAACTTGTATGCCTTCTGACATTTCGTTGCCAGCTAAGGCTAGCGGACCGGTTAGGGGTAATTGGACGCCGACCTTAAATTCTTCGGCTTGGGCGTTTGCATGCATGGTGGCGATGCAAATAACTAGGGCCAATGTGGATTTGAATTGCTGCTTCATACTGCTATCTCCAATCTGGTTTTTTTATGTCGGGACTTATGCAGAACCGCTCCACCGGCGTTTGGCTCTCCTTGCTACCTGTGCGTTCAGGGATTGGGGCGGCTTATTCGCTTGATTCTTTGGTCTGGTGGAACACTTAGAGATTGCCTAATCTTGGGGGAAATCGCAATTCATGTTTGGAAAAGGTGGGGTTTAGAAAACACTAAGCGGTTCGGTTCGGTTCGGTTCGGTTCGGTTCGGTTTGTCGATAATTGGAACGGTTGGTGCTCCGTGGATGCTGGTCGGGGGTGGCCCGACAGCCAGTTACTTTTTCTTGCTCCGCCAAGAAAAAGTAACCAAAAAGAAGGCGGCCGCAACTGACGCTGCCCTGCGGGTTCCCAAGCATTTCAGCCGCCAGTCGGGTTGAGAAACCAACTCGCCTACGGCTCAAACATGTTTCCCAACAATTCCCGACTGCCGGCTGAAATACTTGGCAGCGTCCATGACGGAGTACGTCAACTTCAACTTCAAGAACAACCGCAACGTCAACTGTGGCTGCGCCTGCAAGTCAACCGCAACGTCAATTGTGGCTGCGCCTGCAAGGTCAAAGGCAACGTCAACTGTGGCTGCGCCTGCAAGGTCAAGAGCAACGTCAACTGTGGCTGCGCCTGCAAGTTCAAAGGCAACGTCAACTGTGGCTGCGCCTGCAAGGTCAAAAGCAACGTCAACTGTGGCTGCGCCTGCAAGTTCAAAGGCAACGTCGACTGTGGCTGCGCCTGCAACAGCCACAGCCACAGCCACAGCCTTTATAGTTAATGTGATTTAGCTTGCACTATACTCACCTAACAGCGTTGTATGTTAATACACGCTTAGCTGAATTTAATGAGGCTCAACGAGCAATCGTGCCGGACTCAACCAGCATGTCGAGTTGTTCTGGCGTTTTTCCCAGTACTGACCGTAGCACTTCGTCAGTATTCTGACCAAGCGTGGGCGGTGCTGAGCGATAGGTTACTGGTGTTTCTGACAGGCGCAAAGGGCTGGCGATGGCGGGTAGTGTTCCGCCTTCTGGCCGTGGCAGCGCGACTTGTAGTTGTCGGTGTTGAACCTGCGGGTCGGCAAATACTTGGGCGTAGTCGTTGATTGGGCCAACTGGAATGCCGCCTTCTTCCAGTGCCGCTAGCCAGTCTTCCGAACTTCTGGTCAGCATCGCGCGTTCCAACTCCACGATTAATGCTTCGCGATGGGTGATGCGTCCGCTTACTTGATTGAAGCGTGGATCGCTTGCCAAGTCAGCACGTGCCATTACCTTGCACAAGCGCTGCCATTGAGTGTCGTTGCCGGCGGCTACGATAATATGGCCATTCGTGGTCGCGAAGACCTGATACGGGACTAACGCGGGGTGTGCGTTGCCGGAGCGTTTTGGTACTTGGCCGGTCATTACATAATTGTTGGCCTGATTGCCACCGAAGGCGACGATGCAGTCCAGCAGCGCCATGTCGATATATTGTCCGACACCGCTCATGGAGCGTGCGTTGACTGCGGCGAGGATTGCGACGCAGGCGTACATGCCGGTCATGACATCGGTGATCGCCACGCCGACCTTTTGGGGGCCGCCACCGGGCAAGTCATCGCGTTCGCCCGTGATGCTCATTAATCCGCCCATGCCCTGAAAGACAAAATCGTAACCGGGGCGATGTGCCGAGGGTCCGCTTTGTCCATAACCAGTGATTGAGCAATAAATGAGACGCGGATTGATCTTGCGCAGATCATCGTAAGCCAGTCCGTAACGCGCCAGATCACCGACTTTATAATTTTCGACCAGCACGTCCGACTCGGCCACCAATTCACGTATCAGGGCCTGACCTGCCGCGCTGGCGATATCGACAGCAATTGACTTTTTGTTGCGATTTGCAGAGGCAAAATAGGTTGAGTCCGTGGTTTCGCTTCCCTCTCCATCCCGAATCCACGGAGGACCCCAATGCCGGGTATCATCGCCCGTGACAGGTCGTTCAACCTTGATTACTTCGGCGCCCAGATCGGCCAGATTTTGCGTACACCAGGGTCCGGCCAGAATCCGAGATAAGTCGAGAACCCTGATATTCGATAGTGCACCTTGCATGTTGACCTTTCAAACACTAGTTGAATACGCTTACCAGGGCACGCCAGGAAATACCATTGGTCCAGTCGCCATTTCCTTTGGCCACACCACGACAATCTTGCCGTTGTTGTGCTGTCCCATACTCGGTAAGAACGCAACATTGTCACCCTTATCATTGAACCGTACTCGCCCGATCAGCGTTTCGCGATCACTTTTGCGTAGTTCCTCGGCGATGCCGCCGGTCTTCATAGTACCCTTGTCGGCGGCGCGTGCGATAGCATCAAACAGTAATTGCGATTGCACGTAACCAAACTGACCCAGATAGTCAGGCTCCGCATTAAATAAGCGTTTATAAGCCGTTCCAAAGGCAACACCTTCCGGCGTTTTGAATGCGGTCGGATACGGCAACAATGCCATACCGAACACGTTAGGCATCAAATCAGGAAAATCTTGCGCCATCTTGACCGTGGCTAACGACCAGATACCCACCATCGCCTTGACGTCCGGCTTGAGGACCTTGGCTGCGCGAAGAATACCGACGTAATCGTTTTCATAGCCGATCATAGCGATCGCCTCGGATTTGTCCTGTAGTTTTACTTTGTTAATAATTGGCTTGAAGTCGGTGATCGCCGGATCGAACGGATGCATCACGACCTTGACACCTGCGGTGGTAAGGCGCGCCTGCATTTTTTTGGCCAGATCGGTCGGCGCCTCCTTGGTGGAACTAATCAGCGAAACCGACTTGACGTTAAGCACGCCGAATAATCCTGCCATTGCCTTTTCATACCCTGGCGTATTATTGATGCGGAAAAAATTCTTTAAGCCACGTCCCGTCAATCCCTCGTCCGTACCGCCCGACGTAATGTAGACCAAACCCGCCTTCTCGGCCGCCACCGAAGCAGGGCCGACCAAATTGGATCCGTAGCCGCTGGTCAGCGCGACCACCTGTTGACTAGCCAGCTTTTCGACCGCCGCCACCGCCTTGGCTGGTTGCGTCTCGTTATCGATGCTAATGATCTTGATCTTGAATTTGCCGTTCTTTGCATTGAACTGATCTGCAGCAGCCATAATGCCCTCCAGCTCCGATTTACCAGCCCTTGCATTTGGACCCGTAAGCGGCAGTTCTGTCCCGACCAGAATCTCCTCGGCAGCGGTGGCCGCGTTAGACAATGCCACGCAGGAAAGTAGCGCAAACGACCCTTTTACTAACGCACCCTTTAAAATGAATTTCATGTCTCTTCCTTTTTTAGTTTTTTTGGTAGTACGTAATGAATATCGGGACCTACGCTAGCATGGCAAGGAAAGCACAGCGCAGCTGGGACGAGTTTGTCTAAGTCCTAAGATGCCTCGACTGCCAGCAATTTTAAACTTTGCTTCAAAAGCTTGCCACTGATAGTAGTAGGAATGACCGCAATTTGAACAATCGCAACCGGCCTTTTATACGGGGATAAACTGGTTTTAAGAAAAGCCTGCAACGCTGCCTGATCAAATTGTCCACTGTCATCCGTCTCTACAAACGCCACCACTTCTTCGTTACAATTCTCAATTGGACGTCCCACCACCGCAGACAACCGCACGCCGGGGAAAGTGTTGATCACTGATTCCACTTCGATGGGATAAACATTGAAACCAGAACAAATGATCAGGTCTTTGGTGCGACCAACGATAAACAATGCACCGTCTGGATCGGTACGCCCTATGTCGCCGGTATTAAGCCAACCCCCGGGCAACAATGCTTGCGCTGTCTGTTCGGGAGCGAGGTAATAACCGCGCATGGTGCCGGGACCGCGCACCCATAACTCGCCAGGCACGCCGGGTAACTGATCGACGCCTTGTTCACTCACAATGCGCAACTCTGCGCCGGGTACGATTTCACCGGATGAACAATCGCTACGGGGACGATCAAAGTTGGTGATAAAAAGTGAGCCAGCATATTCCGTCATACCGTAACCGTGGTGCATTGGTAATCCAAAGCAGGCTTCGACATCGCGCTTCAAGGTCGGATCGAGCGGCGCACCGCCAGCGTAGACATATCGCAATTTAGGTGCAGATACTTTGCCACCGGTCGCGTTAATCAGTGTCAACAAACGGGTGAACATGGTCGGAACACCTTGCAGGATTGAGAGACCGCCTTCAGCCAATGCCTGCAACGTGCCTTCAGCAGTAAAACGCGGCTGCAAATACAGGCTGGCACCGGCATACATCGTCGCCAGCAACACCGTCGCAAGGCCAAAGATGTGCGAGATCGGCAGCACCGCATGCGCCACGTCACCCTGCACCATGTTGCGCGAAGCACTGGAAAGCTTTGCAAAATGGAGCAAACCTTCGTGACGCATCATTACGCCTTTTGGCGTGCCGGTGGTTCCCGAGGTGTAGATCATCGCCGCGACGTCAATCGCCATCTCTATCGGTTCTGCGACAGCCGCTGGGTTGGTTGCCGTAATGGCTATCATTCCTAGTTGACCAATATCGGTCAAGCTCGCCTGATACCGCTCGGCATGCGCACGCGCATCGCTGGAAATCGCGGAGGTAAACAACATCACGCGTGGCACACAATGCGCACGGATTACGTCGATTTCGCGCTCTGACAAACGGGCATTGACAATAACCGGCCATGCCTGTAATTCAGAGGCGGCAAACAGCAAGGCGATCTGCGCAGCACAATTTTCACTCACCAGCATGACGCGATCACCGGACTGAACGCCGCTGTTGCGCAATAATTCAACGGCGGCCTCGACTGCCGCCCACAACACCCCATAACTGACAGTCTGTTTCTGGTCCGGCTCATTGAGTGCGATAGCATCCGGCGACGCCTTTGCCCAATAGCGTGGAATATCACTGATGCGTTTGACATCTTGAAGCGTGGCGTTCATGCAAATCCTCTGAGCGTAAATAACAATGATGGATGCCGATCAATCCGGCAAACGCAACACATTTTTAGCGATGATGTCGCGCTGTATTTCGCTGCTGCCGCCGTAAATGGTGGCCGGTGTTGACGTAAATAGCATCGATACGACATCCAGCTTTAGCCCACCGAAATCGGCCGCGATGGCACTGCCACCATATTCGTCGGCCGCTTCTACCAACATCATGCAGATTTTTTGATAAGTCTCCGAACCCCAGATTTTCAGTAAGGAAACGCCGGGCGGCAACGCTTCGCCGCGCTTAACGATATCTGCGAAATGGGCGTACGCTGCACACAAATCAGCCACATCCAGCTGTAACTCGGTGTACCGTGCCATGAATGCCGAAGCAGCCGGACCCGCAAACAGGCCGCGCGCATCCGCCAGCGCCGTAAGCTGTGCCAGCGCATATTGCGACTGTTTCGGGCTGCCCAAAAAAATCCGCTCAAAACCGAGCAACGCCTTGGCAATTCCCCAACCCTGATTAAGCTCGCCCACCAGATTAGCAAACGGTACCCGCACCTGATCCAGGAATACCTCACAAAAATCTTCGTGCCCACCGATATCTTTGATTGGACGAATCGTCACGCCAGGCGTATTCAGGTCAATCAGCAAAAAGCTAATCCCAGCCTGCTTCTTCGCCGTTTTATCTGTGCGCACCAATGTAAACATATGGGTGGCGTCCTGCGCCAGCGTCGCCCATGTTTTATTTCCGGTCACGACGAACTCATCGCCGTCGATCAACGCTTCGGTCCGTAGCGATGCCAGATCAGAGCCCGCGCCCGGCTCAGAATAACCTTGGCACCAGACATTCTCTCCGGAAAGTATCTTCGGCAGAAACTGGGTCTGTTGCGCCGCATTGCCGCGCTGTATCAGCAAAGGCCCAATCATGACGATACCCATGTCCGGCGAGCGCGCTACGCCATACTGTTCCTGCTCGTCGACCCACGCCAGCATCCTGTCCGGCGCCAATCCCATACCGCCAAATTTTTTCGGCCATGAAGGTGCGACCCAGCCTTGACGCGACAGCGTCATGTACCAATCCTTCATCTCGTTCCAGTGCATGCGGCTCGGCATATTGCGCAAGTGCTCTGGATAATGTTGCGCAAAAAATCCACGCACCAACGCACGGAACTCAGCTTCGGGCATCGCATCCCAATCCGCATCATGCGGAAAGTCACGGATCAGCGAAGGCGTAGCAACCGACTCAACGGCATCGGTAAGTCTCGGTTGTAATGCAGAATAACGTTGACGGTTAGCTGACGCATTGCCAAGCCATGCTGACAGATGCAAGGCACGCTTTAAATACAGACCGATATCGCATTCATCGGTGTATCCCATAGCGCCATGCAACTGAATCGCCATGCGCGTTACCAGCAGCGCAGCGTGTGCGCAACGTGCCTTCACCCGACTTGCTAATATTCCAGGCGGCACGTGGCCTTGATCAAGCGCGGTCAATGCATCTGCCAGGCAACTAGCCGCCAATTCGGTCTGCACGTAGCCGTCTACGGCGCGATGTTTTAGCGCCTGAAAACTACCGATCAATTTACCAAACTGTTGACGTGTGTTTAAATAATCAATGGTGATCGCCAAGGCACGCCGCATGACGCCTAAAAGCTCGGCGCCCTGCGCGATGCGCGCAGCATCGTTTGCGTCGGACAAAGCTTTATAGGCCGAGACACCGGACGCCAAAACGTTTGCAGTTGAAAGGCTAACGCCATTCAGCGTCATTTCACACATGACATTACCGTCAACCCGGGCCAGATCTACGAGGCGCAAGCCGGGCGTCGCTGCAGGAATCCAGAACAACTTCAACGTGCCGTCGCAATCTGCCGACACAATCCAGCCGTCAGCATCACTGCCCGGCGTCACAAATAACTTGCGCCCGTTTAGCGAGAAGCCTTCGCCATTCTCGATGGCGCTGGTGAGTGTACTATCTGGATCAAGTTGCCCAAGCCGCTCTTGCCACGCCAGACCGATAATTAGCGCACCGTCTAATAGCTTCGGTAACAATGTGGCTTTCAGCTCGCTATCGGATATCTGACACAATACGGTGGTGACCTGCACAGCGGCGGCGATGAACGGTTCTGGCAATAATTGTTGACCGCATTCTTCGGCGATAACCGCCACTTCACGCAATCCCAGACCAAGTCCGCCTTCGGCTTCTGGCACCAAAATAGCCAGCCAACCCATGTCGGCCATTTCCCGCCAGACGGCACGATCAACACTCTGCGGGTTGTCGCCCAGAGCGCGCAGGCGCTTAAGTTGATCTTTACGGCTTAAGAAATCACGTGCGCTATCACGAAATGCGTCGAGGGAACCTGTTGTCATGCGTAAAACTCCATATTACGGTAGCTGAATGATCGGGCGATCGGCCGGCGCAGGCTCGACATGCTACGAGCGACTAAAAAACCGCCAGGACCGATGTGCAGATGCGACTCAGCTAGTGTGGGGCCAAGCTGCGCCGGGGTGCAATTTTTATTCGTCGAAGGGGGAGTTTGCCTAGCCTTAACTTGCACGCAACATCGTGCGTGCCAAAATATTGGCTATGGGCAGATAGCCGCAGCGGAGCGCGGTGGCAAAGCTGGTTGCCTGCGCTCCTGATGCAGCTTGTTCACTATTTACGATAGAGAAACGACGGCCTCACCAGTCAGCTTGACACCACCGTCCAGACTCACCGTCGACAGTTCCAGCCGCACGCGATTTTCTCCATCATGCGTAAATTTCTCAAGCACTTTGCCGCTGCACGTGACGCTTTCAGCGACTTGCGTTACGGCAACAAAGCGTACTTCGTAGCTACGGATCGCCGTTTGCGGCACCCAGTTAGTCAGCAGACGCGCCAGATAAGCCATTGACAGCATGCCATGGGCGAACACGTCGTCCATCCCTGCACGTTTCGCGAAATCCAGATCAACGTGAATCGGATTATGGTCACCCGATGCGCCCGCATACAACGCCAGCGTGTGGCGTGAGATCGGTTCGGTAGTAAATGGCAGGATCGCGTCACCAACCGCTAATGCCTCAAATGAAGGATATGTCATGATCGTTCTCCTATATGTTGCGAACGACGGTGGTTTTGCGTAGTTCGGCCACCAGTGCACCGTCCTGATTGGTCACACGGGTATCGATCACTACAAAATCGAGCGCCCCGCCCTTCTTGTCGTAGATATCGATAATCTGCCCCTGAAAGCTGAGGCGGTCACCGGCAAACGCCATATGGTGATACACGAAGCTCTGACCGCCATGTAACACCTTGCCCCAATCGATGCCCAGCAGATCACGCACTTCCGCGGGATTAGGAGCGGACATCTCAAGACAGAACAGAAAAGTCGGCGGCAGCGGCACGGTCGGATAACCCGCCTTCTGCGCCACTAAGATATCGGTATAAATCGGATCTTGCTGACCGATGGCCTTGGCAAAAAAGCGCAGCCGCTCTACATTCGCTTCTGCACTGAATCCGGTCAATTTGTAACCTATGTAGTTCTTATCGAGCATGATGCTGACCTTTAAAAAAAGAGAGAACGATGCCCTGAAATAGTCGCATTAAAGTGGTGTCACTATGAGTGATGCCTGAGGATTCTTGCGAATGCTGGCGGATGACGCTCACAGGCCCCAATCGATAAGGATAAGCGCTGACATGCGTTATCCTTTGTTCTCAACGGCATCTCTGGCGCTGTGCGTGAGCACCAAAATATCGCTTTCGCCTTCTTGTACGATCACGTTTTTTTGATTGATCAGGCGAAACTGCCGTCCTACGCGGCCGCTATTCCCCCTTTTCCCCACTTCCAGTTCGATTATTTTCAGTTCCAGATGCACCGTATCGCCGACCAGTAACGGTGCCATAAAATTCCAGTGTCGCAAGTTGAGCATGGCGAGCGCCGATTTTCCGAAAATACCCAATTCGTGCAGCATGCCGGTGCAGATGGCAATGCCCAGTACCCCATGTACGACGCGCTCACCATAACGGGTTTCCTTGGCAAATTCTGCATCGGCATGGATAGGGTTCCAGTCGCCTGACATCATGGAAAAGAAAGTCAAATCCGTTTCAGTGATGGTTCTGCCGCTGCTTTTGAACGTCTGATCAATCTTAAAATCTTCAAAAAAAAGTGATCGCATGAAAAAAATCTCCAGTTATTTTGGGGTCGTCCTGCTTGAAGCAGGTGAATAGGCGCAAGTAATCAAGCTTGGGGATGCGTCAAGCCTGTGCAATCCTTTGAAGAGCCATTTCGCGTAATTTTGCGCGTTGTATCTTGATGCCGTTAGGGCTTTGCGTGGTGGGAAATTCGTCGACCATCCAGATACGTGCCGGCACCTTAAAGCCCGCCATGCTAGCCGCCGCCGTGGCAATCATTTCGCTTTCTTGCAGCACCTGATTGGGCAGTGCGATCACAAACGCCACACTACGAATCTGACGCGCGATATCGACTGCGACCACCTGCACATCGGCGACACCGGGCATGGCTTTCAATACATCTTCAATTTCAACCGGGCTCACCAGATAGCCACCCAAACGAATCGCATCACCCAGTCGGGTCTGATACACAAACGAGCCGTCTTCCCGCAATAGGCCAACATCACCAGTGCGGAAAAAACCATCCTTGTCGATTGCTTTTTCGGTCGCTTCCGGATTGTCGAGATAACCTGCAAAATTGGTCTGTGCACGAATCTCAATCACTCCACTGACACCCGCCGGTAACAACTCACCAGTATCCACGTCGCGAATGCGGATTTCAGCGTCATGGCTAGCTGGTACGCCGCCGCCTTCAATCCTTTGCGTAATCGGCAACGTCGCGGACTGCAAAGAAAATAGTGCCTGCACTTCGCTCGATCCGTACAGTCCGGTCATCGGAATCCGACGCCGCCAGGAATCTTGGGCGAACTCGCTCAGGCCCGGCTGAAAGCTGGCAAAACCGAACACGCGTGCCGTTGGAAAAGGATCGTACCCGCCCCGCTGATCAACCAGCCGACGATACATTTCGTCACTACCGAATACATGGGTGACCTTGTGCTGATTAATCAACTGTGCTGCCGACTCTGCATCAAAGGTATCCATGATCACCACCGGTATACCAGCTGAAAATGCTGCAAATGCTGCATTAAATCCATATACGCCACAAAATGGCAGCGCACCCAAAAGGCGTGCACCGGCATCCTCAAAGCCATACGCTTTTGCCGCACGCTGGCTATGCAGGGCAATAGAGCGCTGCAAATGCATGACCAACTTGGGCTGGCTGGTGGTCCCGGAGGTTGTGAACAGAATACTTAGTGCGTCCTCAGAGCCACGATCCGGCACCGTAGCATCCGGCAATCTGTCAAGATGGAAACCGACTGTCGGTTTGCCGAGAACACTGGTTGGCATGCCCTCATCCGCATCGACTACCGCCACGCAGGTGAGCATGCTGGCGGCTGCATGATTAACGTCACGTAAGATGGCTGAAAAGTCGATTTTACGAAAATTTAGCTGAAGCACCAGCATCTTTGCTTGCGAGCGCTCAAGAATGTACTCCAACTCGTGCGAACGATAGCGGGTATTGACTGTGACCAGCGACGCTCCGAGTCGGGCTAATCCAAAGTATAAAGTCAGCCATTCAATCCGATTAACAAGCCACACCGCCACCCGGTCGCCCGGCCCGATACCCTGATCGGATAACCACGCCGCAGTATTGTTGCAAAGGCGATCGAATTCACCATAAGACGTTTCGTGATCACCATCGATAAAGGCAATCTGATCGGGGTGCTGCCTCGCTTGACGCGATAATAATTCTGAAATAGTCAGCAAAGAGGACATATCAATAAAGCTCCATCAATTTGGCGTTGTCAGACAATTCTTCCGGCAGCGCCTCTCTAATAATGGCACCCGACTTCATGACGATCACGCGGTCAGAAATTTTCAGTGCCTCTTTGACGTTCTGTTCCACCAGCAGAATCGACATACCAGTCTGCTCATGCAATTCGCGAATCGGTCGTAACAGATCCTGAAACAGTTTTGGCGCAAGGCCAATCGATGGTTCATCCATCAAAAGACAACGCGGTTTGCTGAGCAGCGCCCGTCCAATCGATACCATCTGCTGTTGCCCGCCGGACAGTGTCCCCGCCCGACGATCATAGAAAGTCCGCAACAGCGGCAATACCGACATCACCCATTCAAGTCGATCACTGCGCTCGTTCTGCGGAACGCCTGCCGCCCACAAACCCATCTTTAAAGTTTCGGCGACCGTTAAACCGGGAAAGATGCCACGGCCTTCCGGCATCAGAGAAATACCGGACGCGGTCAGCGCGCGCGGTTCGGAGACTGGCAACGGCTTGCCATCCAGAAACATCTGTCCGCCTTGATGGGGAATCAACCCAAACAATGTTTTGAGTAAGGTCGATTTTCCGGCCCCGTTATGACCGATCAGACAAAGCACTTCATTGGAACGCAGTTCGATATTCACGCCATCGAGAACCGGCCGACCGCCATAACCAACTATCAGTCCTTCGGTCTTAAATATAGGGTTGGTCATGCTGCTTTTTCTCCGAAGTAAATCGCTGCCAGATGCGGATCATTCAAAACGCTCTTCGGCTCCCCATCGGCTAGCAACTTGCCTTGATCTAAAAACGCAATACGATCCGAAATGCCGATCACGATGTCCAGATTATGCTCAATGATGCATACCGTGACACCTTTGCGGACTTCATTACGCAGCAATTCAAGGAACAGTTCATATGAGCCACGATCAAGCCCCGATGCAGGCTCATCCAGTAGCCAGATTTTGGCATCGGTCGCCATGATGCGGGCCATGCTAAGAAATTTACGCTCGGCATACGCTAAATCAATCGCCCGTACATGGGCTTTTTTCGTCAGACGCGTTGCCGCCAGAATTTCGATCACCCGGTCGCGTCGCGCCTTACGTGCAGCCGCGCCGCCCGGTTGCCAGAACCATGAAATTGGCTCCATCACGGTGAGAATATTTTCTTCAACAGTCATGTGATCGAAGAGTCGCAGGTCCTGAAAGGTGCGGGCAATCCCAAGACGTCCGATCTGCCAATGCGACTTGCCGACAATCGACTGCCCGTTCCAGAGAATATCGCCAGATTCAGGCGTCAAATGACCGGTAATCAGATTGAATAACGTAGTCTTGCCAGCGCCATTTGGCCCAACCAACGTCGTCACAATGCCAGCACGCAGAGCCAGTGAGACATCATTGGTGACTTTTAGCCCGCCAAAACTTTTGTTCAGATGCCGAATTTCCAGCAAAACCTGCCCTGTGGATGCCGTCATTTTGCACTCCTTGCGCGCGCGCCCACAATGCCGCCGGGACGAAATATCATCAGCAACACCATTGCGACGCCATAGGCGATTTGCTGAATGGAGCCGATTTCGGTCTGTGGCAGAAACGACATATAACTGAACAGGCTTGGCAACAGCATCAACAACGCAGCGCCGACGATTGGCCCCAATAGTGTGCCGGTACCGCCGATAATCACCATCGCCATCAGCAATACCGAAGTATCCAGCGTGAAGCTTTCGACGTTGATGAACCCTAAATAAAATGCATACAACGCGCCCGCCACCGCCGCTAGCGATGAGGACAACATCACGGACAGGGTTTTGATGGCAGCACCATTTTTGCCGAATGCATATGAAGCTGACTCGCTGTCACGAATCGCCTTGAGGTTGCGACCAAAACTGGACCGCAACAAAATACTGGTGATGCCAATGACTATGAGCAGACAAACGACGGTCAGGAGCAAAAATTGCATCGGATCAACGACCGCATGACCGAACAACTCAACCGGTGGAATCCCGATCACGCCGCCGATACCGCCGGTCACAGATTTCCATTCCGAAAACACCGTCACGCCCAATACCTGCAACCCGAGCGACGCAGCGACAAAATACTCACCACGTACCCGCAATGCGGGCAATGCCAAAATCAGTGACATCAGCGCTGCCGCTATCATCGCCGCCGGGACCGCCAAAAATAACGCTGCGCTGACATGAATCGCAAAATAGGCGGCGGTGTAAGCACCGATACCAAAAAAAATCGCATGGGCAATCGAAAAAATTCCCGCATATCCCATGATGAAATTGAGTGTAATCGCGAGCACTGCATTGATACAAATCAGCGTCGCAAGATTAAGACTGTAAGCTAACATTTATCAGCACCTTACGATGTAATTGCGCGACCGAAAAAGCCCGAGGGACGGAACAGAATGAACAGAAACAGCACGATGAACGTGACCGCCTCGCTCCATTGCGGTTCGAAATAAACCAGTGCCAGATTTTCTGCCAAGCCGAGTAACAGTCCAGCGCACGCCGCGCCGCGCAGGCTACCGACCCCGCCCACAATGGTGGCAGCAAGGCTGATGAGCATCACGTGATGGCCGATGGCAGGATTAAGACCCGAACTGGCACCGCTGATAATCGCCGCCGGAACCACCATCAAAGAGCCGAGCGCAAATACGATGGTCGACAAGCGACGTGGGCTTAATCCATAAGTCCGTACCAGCTCAGGATTTTCAGATAAGGCACGCAAAGCCATACCGACATGGGTACGCATGAGGAAATATTGCAATCCACCAAAAATCACGATCGCACAAATGATGGTGATGCCCGATAGCGGCGATACAAACAGGCCAGACGCGATCTCGATACTGCGGCTAAGCGGCGTGCTGATCGATACAAAACTACGTCCAAAAATGATACCGATCACATTTTGAACCACGATACCGACGCCGAACGAAGCCACGAACAAGGTGAAAAACGAGCCTTCATGACGCTGAATGGGTGCATATACAAACCGATCCAGCAAAATCCCAAACAGCACCGCCGCAAAGATGGCGCCGCCTAGCGCCACAATCCAATGACTCTGCACCACCGAATACAAATCATAAAATACGTAGGCTGCAATGGTGAACGCCGAGCCGTGCGCAAAATGAAATATCTTGGTTGAGCCAAAAATCAGCGAGAAGCCAACAGCAATGAGTGCATACAATGCACCCACCTGTAGACCGTTAATCAAAAGCTGTAATATCAGCATGACTGCGATCCTTTTCTGTTACTTGACCGCAACTACGCCGACAGTTTTGCCGCCTTTGCCATCGACTTCATTAATCTGCATTGGGGTGATCACCGTACCGTTTTCGTTAATGGTGACCTTGCCGCCGACCAGATCGAAGGTTTTGGTTTCGATACGTTGGGCTAACAAATTCTCGCCGGTGATCGGCTTGCCTTTTAGATGTAATTGCTGTCCCAGCAATGCAAACAGGCGCACTGCGTTGTAATAGTTGGCAATATAGGCAGTTGGCATCTTGCCGTATTTTTTCTTGTAGTCCTCAACAAAGCGCTTGGTGACAGGATCGTTTGAAGCCCAATCAATCTTTTGCGTGGTGTACAAAGAACCGAGTGCTTCTGGCTGTGCATTGATTTCAGGCACCGAAAATGCGCTGTAACTGGCCAGTTGCTGTTTGATTCCGTTGTCGCGGAACTGTTTGATTATCTGTAACTGCTGCGAACCGTACGACGCGATATACACCACGTCAGGATTGGCGGCGCGCACACGGGCAGCGATGCCGCTGAACTGCTGCGCAGAGGCAGGAACCGAAAGTGATTCCATGAGTTGTCCACCGGCGGCCGTCAAGGCCGCCTCCATCTCCTTACGAATCGATTGCCCTAATGGGTCGTCGACATATACGAGGACGAAACGTTTTAGATGACGTTCGTTGATAAGGAACGGCGTCATCGCCTGAACTTCAAAGTTTGCCAACGGGATCGTGTTCCAGAAATAAGGACCCAATTCCGCCAGATCAGGACCGACGCCACCGCCATTAACAGCGACCGTCTTAGTGCGCGAGGCAATGGTCGAAATCGCTTTGGATACGCCAGTAAATGCAGAAAGAACGTAAGGGACCTTCTGTACGTTGACCAATTTGTTCATACCGATGACTCCTTGCTGCGGAAGTCCCTGACTGTCCTCATATTGAATCGCTAGTTTGCCGCCAAGCATATTGTCCGCATTGATATGGGATACGGCTAAATTGGCACCTGAACTAAAAATATCGCCGTAGGATGCATTCAAGCCACTCATTGGAAACAAAGCGCCAATCGTCACGTCTTGTGCCTGCACTGTCGCGGATGCCGAAGATAATGCTAAGGCTAAAACCGCCACCTTCAAGCCGACCGTAAAAATTCGTCCAAAAATGCGCATGTCTATCTCCTGGTTTAGTTTGAATCGCACCACCTTTAGCACGATTAAGCTTCATTATTATGATTTTATGTTGTCAGTTTTTGCGCAAGCCTGCCGTTTTTCACCGCACTTCAGCGTCAATCTTTTGAGAAGTCATGATGAATTTTTGCGAAGCCCGCGTTGCATAATCCTGTATTTCAAAAATATCATAGAGCAATACAAGCGCCTCCGGATTCGCTTTTTCCAAAGTGGGCATTCGCATTTCCTTAATCCGATAACGTTTTTATTTTTAGATGTAGCCGACATCGCAGCGATAAAAATTGCGGGAGAACTGCTTGCCGTGTAACGCGGTTAGCTGTGACAATCGGGGAAATCAGCCAATAACTCAGGAATAATGTGGTAACAATGCCGCAATAAGTCGACAACCAGCTGGGAAGTAACGAGCCAAAGGTCGGCCAAACATTCGCCCCAATATTGGTATCGTTGCATTTTGGAAAACAAGAAAGATTGATATGAAAAATCCCGTCGTGCTGGATTTTGCAAGCTTGACCGACATGACAAAAATGTCCGGAAAGTCCCAAATGTCTGTTAACGCCACCATACCCTGCCAATGTCGACCAGAAAATGTTGTCGATTGGAAAACTGTGCCGCCATCGCTCGACGAGGCACTGTTTGAAGTGGTCGGGACGCTATTTGAAGATCCTTATGTCGAACCCACGTTTGTCGAATTTCATCCGGCCGGCACGCGTTATGAATCGCCGGACGCGCCAATCGCACCACGGTTTTTCCCTTACAACCGCTGCAATGTGACGCGCTGCCTTACATGCGGCCGCTTCTATTTACGTTATACCGAGGCGGGAGGCTATTTTGTCGATCATCGGATTCGGCTCATGTCGGCGGATCTGCTGATTGATGCGGCGTTACCGGACTAAACCACGGCGTTATGTTTCTTTTTACGCCGAATGGCACCATCCTCGGATGGCGCTCCGTGGTGTTAGCCTAGTGGTGTGATGCGCACCTGGAGTGCAGTCACTTCCTCTTGCGCTTTTTTAAGAATATCTTGGGCCACTTCCAAGACTTCTTGCACGGTTGTTTTCGGCAGTCCGTCTTGCTGGCTGTCAAACGCCATTGAAAGGGTCGCGAGGATCGCAGAGGTACGGCAATGTAGTAACGTGAGATTGTCGACTATATGGATATTTTTTACGGTGCTTGCTTGAGCGTGTGTTGGCATTTTGGTTTTCTTGGATATTGTTTAATCCGCTCCCGCGACTAAACGGGTGGGCGGCAAATAGCCGGGTTAGTCGACCGATATCCAAAGCAATCGGCAGGCCGAAGCCTCCCAACCATTGCCGCCCCAAGAAGGCGCAACAAGGCATACGCACGAAAAAAAACGGCATTGCGCCGTCTGTGCGCTTTGGATAATTCAGGCGACTAAACCCGATTCCCTTCTTTTTCAGGGATTTTTTGAGTATCTAATAGTTTTGATGAACATGCAAGCGTGTGTTAGGCCAAAGTAGTAATGACCTATCGAGCAGAATAGTAATGAGCCAATTAATGGCAGACAAGCTGCCGCAAAGCACGAATTTACGCACGCGCCAAACCGCTTCGCCAGCATCTATAGAAACATCTAGTCGGCTAATCCGGCGCAACTTGGGCTAATTTGCTTTCCTAGACGATTTTAAGAGGTCGTCTGCTCGATACCCTTAAAGTTAGCGATCCTCACTGTACCGTCGGGGAAGCGGGCAACGATCTCCAATTCTCCGCCCATCGCTTCAATATGACTGCGCAACGTGGAGATATACATGTCAGTGCGGCGCTCCATTTTAGAAATGCTGGCCTGATCAACGTGCAGCACGCCAGCAAGCGTTTTCTGCGACAAACCACGCGCACGGCGCAATTCTGCAAGAGGAAGTTCCGCCACAAGTTGACGGTAGATCGCATCGGAACGCGCACGCGACTCCGGCGACATCTTACTTTCAAGCTCCGAAAATTTCCTAGTCATCAATCAGCCCTTCCTTTCTAAGTAATTCCAAATGCTCGCCATACAATCGATCGGCAATCGGCACATTATCGTGATACCAGCGGTTGCCGGTCTTGTCGCCACCCAACAATAGGATTACGGATCGGCGAGGGTCAAAAGCAAATAGCAATCGATATGGCCGACCAGCATGTTGGACACGAAGCTCGCGCATGTGGCTATGCCGTGATCCATTGACTCCACTCGAATGCGGAAATCGGAGACTGGGTCCATAGTCTCCGAGCAGCCTCACACTTGCCCGAACGGAAGCTTGCTCATCATCGCGAAGTCCATCCCACCACGCTCCAAACTCATTGTAAATTCGATTTCCCATGTAATGCCAAAAGTATGCCCTTCAGTGAATATGCCGTCAAGTGCATATTCCGCAACTAACGGCATCGGCAGCTCCATAAAATTATTCAACAGAGAGATATTTACGTTATTCACGCTTCAATCGCCCCACTTGCAAATCTTCCTGATTTATCATACATTTCAGTAATTACTGAAAATTCAAAAATCTAAACTCTCCTTTACTTAACTTTATGCCATTGAACTCTACAGATTTGGGCGCAAGCGAACTCACGCCGCTGACACCTCTCACGTCACGTTTCATTTCCCATTTTGGTGAGATGGGCAGTCGTTGGGGTATTAACCGGACAGTTGGCCAGATATATGCGCTACTTTATGTTCTTGGCCAGCCATTGAATGCCGATCAAATTGGCGACTATCTTTCATTTTCTCGCTCAAATGTCAGCATGGGATTGAAAGAATTGCAATCCTGGCGGCTGGTGAAGTTGTTGCATCGACCAGGTGACCGGCGTGAGTATTTTGAGCCGCCGAAAGATATTTGGGATATTTTTAAGGCCTTGCTAGAAGAGCGTCGTCGCCGCGAGATTGAGCCGACTCTCTCGATGCTGCGCGATGCGTTGCTAGAAAATCCATCATCGGCATCCGATAAAGAAGCCCAAAAAAGAATGCGCGAGATGTATGATTTGATTGAGTTATCAAGCTCGTGGTTTGATGATGTGCAACGGCTATCGCCGGAAACGCTGGCATCCCTGATGAAAATGGGATCAAAAGTGGGCAAGTTGCTCGATGTGCGGGATAAGTTTCGCCTTTCGCCCACCGCAAAAAAAACCAAGCTAGACAAGGTGACAGAACAGGAAAAAGGAAAGATCACTCCTCCTGACGTTCACAGGAAAGAATAGAGATGGCCTCTTTTATTTTTCAAAAACGTTGGTCTCGATTACCGCTCGCGGTTGAAATCACAATAATTGTGATCATCAAATTAGCGCTTCTGTTTGTTCTGTGGAAGCTTTTTTTCTCAGAGCCGCAAACCAAAAAAATGCGCATGCCAACCGCTCTGGTGGAACAACATTTTTTGACCAATCGCCCTGCTTCGACACTCCCACCAGCTACCAAGCTGACAGCGCCGACAGACGTGACGCAAGCTATGCCGCCAGCGCAGTCATCATCCAACTCTGTTTCAAACTCACCCTCTCCCACATCCGAGGCGCCTCATGATTCCCATTGATGAAGTAGTCAATCTATCGCGGCTGCAGTTTGCTGCCACTGCGATGTTCCATTTCTTGTTCGTCCCTCTTACTCTCGGCCTCGCCTGGATTCTGGTGATTATGGAGTCGGTCTATGTGATGACTGGTAGTCCGATCTATAAAGACATGACCCGCTTTTGGGGCAAATTATTCGGCATTAACTTTGCGATGGGAATCGCCACCGGTATCACGCTCGAATTCCAGTTTGGGACCAACTGGTCCTACTATTCACACTACGTAGGTGACATTTTCGGCACGCCTTTGGCGCTTGAAGGCATGATGGCGTTCTTCCTTGAATCGACTTTCGTCGGCTTGTTTTTCTTCGGCTGGGATCGTCTATCAAGGGTCCAGCATCTGTTCATCACTTTTTTGGTGGCGCTGGGTTCAAGCCTTTCAGCCCTATGGATTTTGATCGCCAATGGATGGATGAATAATCCGGTTGGCGCGGAATTCAATTACGCCACTATGCGGATGGAACTGACCAGTATCATTGATGTGATATTCAATCCGGTGGCGCAGGTCAAGTTTGTGCACACGCTCTCAGCCGGTTATGTTGCCGCATCGATGTTTGTGTTGGGCATCTCTTCTTTCTATCTACTAAGAGGTCGTGACACCGCGTTTGCACTGCGCTCATTTGCGATTGCTGCGGGTTTCGGTCTGGCCGCAACTTTATCGGTTATCGTCCTCGGTGACGAATCAGGTTATACCGCAGGTGAAGTCAACAAAGTCAAAATGGCGGCGATGGAAGCCGAGTGGCATACCGAACCAGCACCGGCCGGGATCACGGTCTTTGGTTGGCCCAATGAGAAGGAGCAGCGTACTGATTACGCAGTCAAAATTCCCTACGTGTTGGGTCTGATTGGCACCCGTTCGGTCGACAAACAAATTACCGGCATTATTGATTTAAAAAAGGAACATGAAGTCCGCATCCGTAACGGCATGCTGGCTTACGCTGCGCTGACGCGGCTTAAATCCGGCGACAAATCACCAGAAGCCATTGCAGCATTTGATAAGCTCAAAAATGATCTGGGTTTTGGTCTGCTGCTGAAAAAATATACGCCAGCCGTGGTGGATGCAACGCCCGAACAAATTGCGATGGCGGTCAACGACACCTTTCCTAAAATCGCGCCGATGTTCTGGTCATTCCGTTTGATGGTCGCGCTCGGCATCCTGTTCCTGTTTATTTTTTCTACATCGTTCTATTTTCTGATACGGAAAAAACTTGCCCAACAACGCTGGCTGTTGCGACTGGCAATGTACAGTATTCCACTGCCTTGGGTCGCGATTGAACTGGGCTGGCTGTTGGCTGAATACGGCCGTCAACCGTGGACCATTTCGGGTATTTTACCCACACATTTATCGGCCTCGACCCTGCAACCTTCGAGCTTGTATTTCAGTCTGGCTGGCTTCCTGCTGTTCTACAGTTTCTTGTTCGTGATCGAAATGATCCTGATGGTGAAATACGCACGACGCGGCCCAAGTAGTCTGCACACGGGCAAATATCATTGGGAGATTCTGGAAAAAATCCAATCGAACACCGCCGTAAAAAATACTGACCGTGACCCTAAACTGGTCATTGAAGGGAAAACGCCATGATTTTCGACTATGAAACATTAAAAATTATTTGGTGGGGTTTTGTCGGTGTGCTATTGGTCGGGTTCGCCTTGACCGGCGGTTTTGACTTTGGCGTCGGTATCATGCTGCCGTTTATCGGCAAGACCGATACCGAACGGCGGGTTGTCATCAACTCTATCGGCAGCACTTGGGAAGGCAATCAAACCTGGTTCATCACCGCTGGCGGCGCGTTGTTCGCAGTATGGCCACTGGTCTACGGAGCGGCTTTTTCCGGATTTTATGTCGCCCTCATGTTATTACTATTTTCCTTATTTTTCCGGCCCGTTGGATTCGACTATCGGAGCAAAATCGCCGATCCGCGCTGGCGCAACTTTTGGGATTGGGGTCTGTTTGCTGGCGGATTAGTGCCCGCACTGATTTTTGGGGTTGCTTTCGGCAATCTATTATTGGGCGTCCCCTTTCATTACGACGACACCATGCGGGTCGAATATATTGGCGGCTTCTTTGGATTACTCAATCCATTTGGCCTATTGTCAGGCGTTCTCAGCATCGCCATGCTGGTCATGCACGGCGCTGGTTTTTTGCAGACTAAAACGGAAGACGTGATCGCACTGCGCGCAAGCAAAATTGCTATCGGCGCAGCTTTGGTCACTATCGTACTGTTCGTCATCGGCGGCTTTTGGATCGCCACCGGCATCCATGGCTATCGCATCACCGCCATGCCAGATGCCAACAGCGCGTTCATGCCAACCGCCAAAACCGTTGTTACAGCTGCGGGTGCCTGGATGGACAACTATACAAAATGGCCGGTAACCTGGGCGTTTCCTGTCATTGCTGTCGTCGCGGCACTCTTGTGCATAATATGTAGTCTAGCTCGAAAGGCATTGCCAGCATTTCTATCGAGCGGTGTCGCGGTGACGTGTATTATTTTAACGGCCGGCACAGCGATGTTTCCATTTGTTATGCCCTCCTCACTCGATCCCGGCAGCAGCTTGACGGTCTGGGATGCAGTTTCAAGTTATAAGACGCTGGGCATTATGTTTTGGGTCGTCGTCATCATGCTGCCGATCATCATTCTATACACCAGTTGGGTATATCGCATCATGCGCGGCAAGGTGACCATTCAGGATATTCACGATAACGAACATACTGCTTATTAATATTGATTGCTAACGTTGGTTACTAACATTCCTTACTCCTATGATTAAAATAGGAGTAAGGAAAAAAAGGAGAAGTTATGTGGTATTTCGCATGGATTTTAGGAGTTGGATTGGCACTCGCCTTCGGCATCATCAACGTGATGTGGCTAGAGTCCAACTATGCATTTGGCAGCCGCGATGAAGACACGACACGTGGACGTTTTGAAGATGCGGCGAAAGAGGAAGAGAGCAAATTGCAAAAAAAATAGTCGATGTCGGCAGAAAAAGCCATCCAAAATGGCGTGCCGACTCCTTGACTCTCTCCACATATCACAATCCTCATCGGATAAGTCGGGATCAATCCTCTTAACTTGCGTGTCCAATAAAAATTGGACACCACATTGGTGGTATACCGCAATAAAAAAACGCTCATATTTCTCCTTCTTTTGATCCCTAAGTAATTCCCCTATTTCCCCTTCACACACCGTCCGTCACGCAACAATCACGCCTATTATTTGATGCGATAGGGACTTGTTCAAACGCGTCCCGCATGACGTGCCAACGCAGACAACAGGCACGTGCACAAGGAAAGCACACCGCCGCTAGTGCGGATTTGCGTAGGTCCTGACGACATGTAAAGAGCACCATTGGGGAGGGTATGAACCATGCGGTAATTTATTCAGAACTACGCCGATTTTCTATTCCTGCTCCGCGTGAAAGTAGCAAGGCTTAGAAAAATTTTGCTCAATTCATGATCAACAAATTATGCAAAGGATTAGAAAATGGATTCAAAAGAAGGCAAAAAAAAAGTGAGGTCAGAGCGTCGAGATTTTTTATTGAGTACCGCCAAAATTGCAACTGTAGGTGCATTGACAGGTTGGCTGCCGCTAGCCCGAATACGTGCCGCGCAGGCAGCGACAAGCAGCGTGCCTGCACATTTTCCACCCGGCATTTCCTTATATAAACAGACCTTTCGAAACTGGGCAGGAGATATCAAGGTCGATGACATCTGGACCTGTTCCCCGCTCAGTCCAGACGATGTGGTCCAGATCGCTAACTGGGCCAAAGATAACGCGTATAAAATTCGTCCCCGTGGCATGATGCACAATTGGTCGCCGTTGAGCATTGCCGCCGACGTGGAGTTTCCAGCCGTGGTAATGCTTGATATGACCGCTCATTTGACCGCAGTCAGCATCGATCAATCGGGTCCTACGCCGCAAGTGACAGCGCAAACTGGCATCACGATGGAGGCGCTGTTGATGGCGTTAGAAAATGCCGGGCTGGGGATGACCGCCACACCCGCACCGGGCGATATAACCCTGGGTGGCGTATTGGCTATTGATGGCCATGGAACAGGTGTACCTGCCAAGGGTGAAAAGCCACTGGCTGGCGGCACTTACGGTTCGGTGGCAAATTTGATCCTGGCGTTGACCGCAGTGGTATATGACGACGACAGCCGCAGTTATGTTTTGAGAGAATTTGTCCGGAGCGATCCAGAGATTGCTGCTTTGCTGGTGCATATCGGCCGTGCATTTATTGTCGAAGTAACTCTGCAAGTATCACAAAATCAGCGCCTTCGCTGCCAGAGCTGGTTCAATATTCCTGCCACTGAATTGTTCGGGCCGGTGGCCTCAAGCGGTCGCTCCTTCTCCAATTTTTTGGATAGTGCCGGGCGCGTCGAAGCAATCTGGTTTCCGTTCACCAGCAAACCTTGGGTAAAGGTCTGGACAGTGTCGCCGAATAAACCTTTTTTATCGCGATTGACGACGCAACCGTTCAATTACACCTTCTCGGACAATATTCCTGATTCGGTGAGTGAGCTGATATATAAAATCGTCACTTTGGGACAGGGAGGAATGACGCCGTCTTATGGCAATGTTCAATACGCCGCCGCGTCGGCAGGGTTGGTGACGACGGTTTCGTGGGATTTATGGGGATGGTCGAAGAATCTTTTGTTATACGTTCGGCCCACTACATTGCATGTCACTGCCAACGGGTATGCAGTGCTGACCAAGCGTGAAAATGTTCAGCGTGTGATCAACGAGTTCACGACGTTTTATCAGAATCGTCTTGCTGCATACCAACAAATGCATCGCTTTCCGATGAATGGTCCGGTCGAGATACGCGTTACCGGTCTGGATAATCCGAATGACGTTCCTTCTTCGAACGGCGTATCGCCTATTCTTTCCGCATTGCGTCCACGCCCGGATCGCCCTGAGTGGGATACAGCTGTCTGGCTCGATATTCTGACCTTCCCAGGTACGCCATATGCGAATCGGTTTTATCGGGAGATCGAACAATGGATAAACGCCAACTACAGCGGCAGTTACGCCAGCGTGCGTCCAGAATGGTCAAAAGGATGGGGATACTCGGACCAATCGGCCTGGTCGGACCCTCTCGCGCTGCAGACCACGGTTCCAAATACCTTCAGAGTGGGGCAGTCGTCCGCAAGCAATTGGGACACGGCCAAAGCAGGTTTGAGTAAGCACGATCCGTATCGCATTTTCTCATCAGCATTGCACGATAGTTTAAGTATTTAGCCTGAATGTTTTACAAACAAGGGTAACGTCCACATAGCTGAAATTTCCGTCACATCGACGAAAATAGCCAAAAGCGGTACTTTTTTTCGTTGCGCAATGCGTCGTTTGCGCAACGTTTTTTTATTCTTCATCACTGCTGTCATTTTCAACAGACGGAATGCACATCATGCAGAAGTAGACTGCTCTAACCGTACCGCGTACCGACCCTGAGCGTCCATTCAGACGATGGATATGCGGACGCAAGCCCAGTGGGATGCAGTTATCGTATTTAAGGGTGAAGTGCAGTTTGGATCCAAGACGTTATTGTGGAATTTACCGCCACCAAACAAAGCGCCTCAACAATAAATACGACCTATATTTTTAAATCAACCACGCTCACGTGCAACCAACGCCAGCAACGTATCGAGGCGATTATTTTCACAGGCAATCGCCAAACCCTCTGTGAACAAAGGCGTCGTCAGATTGGTTAATACCGTCCCGCTCGGCATCTCTATTGCTAGGCGCGCACCGCGTTCCCATCCCAGTCTTGCTGTCTCCGACCAGTGCACTTGCGTTGCCATATTGTTGGCCAGATCGCTGGCGATCATTGTCGGATCGAAGAGCGCCCTTGTGGCGCTGGCACTCAGATACGTCAGTGTTGGTCGACTGACTTTTAAACTAGAAAAAGCATCTTGCATATCAAGCGCAGCCGGATTGAATAGTTCACAGTGGGAGGGAACGTTCACCGCTAGCCTTACTGCGCTGGTCGCACCTGATACCAACGCCAGAGTCATCACTGATTGCATCGCTTCCTCCGAACCGGAGATGACGTTCTGTCTTGGTCCATTCAAATTAGCGAGATAAACGGGGGTTTTTGTCGAATGAATATTCGCAATAATGGGAGCGAGTTGATAACGATCGATTCCACTGATCGCCGCCATGCCATAGCCCACTGGATAGGCGCTCTCCATCAAGTGACCGCGCCGCTGTACCAGCCGCACCGCGTCATCGAAATTGAGAATACCGGCAACAACGGCTGCTGGATATGCGCCTATCGATAAGCCGGCCACCATATCCGGTCCCGCATGATGCGCTACAAAAACACGTGCCATGGCGACGCCCGCGATGAGCAAGCAAAGCTGTACTGCGTAGGTTGATGTCAGCGCTGCGGCGTTATCGAGCAGCAAAGGATCACTACCAAGGACGATGCAGGCTTCTTCCAGCGTGCGCAATACTTCTGGCTCGCGAGGAAGCGCGTGTAGCATGCCGGATCTTTGTGCGCCCTGCCCGGGAAACGTGAACAGCACGCTCATGGCAGGCGGTGAGTATCGAGTTGATGACTTTCTGACCACGGATCAGCGGTCAGAACAGGACCGTTACCGGTTTTCAGCAAAATGGTCTTGCGACCAGCCGCCCATTCAGCAAAAGCGAAGCCGCCCGAACCGGTATCGATTTGCAAATCAATACGGCACATTTGAGAATCAAGTATATCTTGCAATAAGGACATTTTTTCGGGAGATATCGGTGACGGTGCATGCAAAACAATATCCAGATCGCTTTCATCCCGCAAGACAGACAATCCCGTTGCCAGCGCAAAGCCTACGCTGCCGGTCGGTCCCCAATGCAAACCCATATTGGTCAGAGAAGATGCCATACTGGCCAATGTCTTCACTGCGGGAAACGCGCCAAATTGCGAGTGAATATTCCACGCTTCGGTCTGCACCAAAAACTCGGGCTGCACGCAATGTTTTATCGCATCTACCGATAGCAGCGCCTTAAAGCGTTCGCTCCGTGTTGTGCCACGCAAACCCACCGGCAGCCATGCGCAATCAGTAACAGTTTCGCGGCGTATCACCACCGGCGCAACAGCCAACCACTCGGCGGTTGCCCAGGTTGGTAACAACTGATCCGTCGCGAGTCCTTCCACCCCGGTGATCCATAACAGATCATGCGGTCGCGGTGTGGTCTTGCTTCCATTGTGAGTAATTTGGTTTGGCATCACAACAATTAGGCGATCAGTGGAATGAATGAAAAGATGAATCAGTCGTTTTTACCCCAACCGTATAAAAATACGATTGGGGTAATCTAAGACAATATATATTTCATACTTGGTTGTATTGACATTCTAATGTTGATTTAAAAATTACTTAATAGAATTTATTGCTACGGTTTCGGTTCGTCGATAATTGAAACGGTTGGTACTCCGTGGATGCTGATCGGGGGTGGCCCGATAGCCAGTCACTTTTTCTTGCTTCGCCAAGATAAAGTAACCAAAAAGAAGGCGACCGCAGAGGCGCTGCCCTCCCGTTGGTCGGGGCCCCAAGTGTTTTAGTCATCATGCGGGTTGAGAAACCAACTCGCCTTTGGCTCAAACATGTTTCCCAACAATTCCCGCCTGATGACTAAAACATTTGGCAGCGCCAATGACGGGTAGGTCAACAACAGCCTTCATATTGGATATGATTTAGTTGTACTAACCTCATCTATAAGCTTTATATGTCAATACGCTCTCGCTTGATGGCTACTTTAATTCTTAATTCCTGACTCTACCCCATCAAAGCTTTGACCGCAAAATATAACACTGATGGACCAAGCAGACAGCCGATACCGGTATGGAATGTCGCCACCAGCGCACCATACGGAACCAGACGTCGGTCGGTCGCCGCTAATCCTGCGGAGACCCCACTTACCGTGCCAGCCAGACCGCCAAATACCATTGCCGATCGTGGTGTTTTGAGACCTAAAAAACGTGCAGCAATTGGAGTCCCAACCATGACCATGATGGCTTTGAGCAGGCCGGTAGCAATGCTCAATGCCATCACGTCAGAACTAGCACCTATCGCTGCGCCAGTAACGGGGCCGACAATGTAAGTGATCGCGCCCGCCCCAATAGTGGTCATGCTAACCGCATCGGAATAGCCAAAAGCATAGGCGACGCTGGCACCGACTATAAACGGCACGATCGTCCCAAGAAGCAATGACACCACGCCGATCAAACCGGCTTTGCGCGCCTCGGTCGCCTGTACTTCAAATGCGGTTGCGACGATGGCAAAATCACGCAACATGGCACCGCCCATCAGGCCGATTCCACTAAAAAGAGAAATATCTGCTAATCCCTTTTCGCCGCCGGTATGCAGGCCGCCCCAATACGCCAGCACGAGGCCAATGAGAATCGCAAAGGCTGATCCATGCACGCGACCGAAAGTCAGCTTGCGCGAAATATAACCGGATATCAGCACGATGATACCAACTACAGCAAAGGCGGTAATCAATCCATTCTGTTGCAACGCTTTTTCAAAAATTGCTAGCATGATGTCTCCCCTTTAAGCCGCTGGCACTGGTTCAACTGCAAAGGGATCTGTATCGGTCTGAGGTTCCATCCGATTGATCAGCGAAATACAGCAAGCGCAAAGAGCAACGGCACCAAATGCCGAAATCAGCGCTACCGGACCGCCGCGCAACGCAGCAACTACATTTTGTTGTGCCGCCATCGCCACCACTACAGGGATATACATAGCCGACCAAAAGCCGACACCGGCCTCCGTTGGCTTTGGTAAAAGTCCACGTGGTTGCATATATAGTCGAGCGAAAATGAGCAGCAGCATAGCGATACCGACACCACCGACGTTGGTTTTGACGCCGATCAAATGTCCCAACAAATCGCCCAGAAAGATACCGAGCAAATGGCAAATGGCTAATAAAGCCGTTCCATAAATAATCATGTTTGTCTCCTTAAATAATTTCAGTATTGGTCTGAATTAGCTACACGCTGATGGCAGCCCTTGACCTGCATTTTGCACAAAGTATTTTTATATTTATCTATTTGGACAGATTGAAAATAGGCTGGTGTGTTTTTCCAGTTACGGTCGGTCTCCCTTCCACTGCGCACGTAACATCTCGCGCACCTTTGCTGAGGCTTGCCTATTTTTTGCGTTCAAACGGCTGCTGAGATCCCTGACAGGATCGGATGTAATACTTTCGAGTGCCGCTTGCAAGCTTTGCTGCACTATCTTCAATTCTTCAACAGAGGGATTATCGGGATGTTGCAACGTCAAACTTTGCGACAATAATCCCAACAATGCGAAGCTTTTGATGTCATAAGCCATGGGCGGAATTTTGGCTGCAAAGGCTTCCATTGCTTCAACTGAACGCAATGTAATCCGCGCCGCCGATGCTTTACCCATGGCGTGCACCATCACTTCAGGATCATCGATCGCTATCAATCGATTGGCTTGATAGCCGTGGGCTAGAAATGCGCCGGACATGGCCTTGCCGACTATCAGACCGATAACAGGATGACCCGCCAGTCGCGCACTGGCATATGCGCCCGCTGCGCCCGCCAAGGCCTGATGGATACCGTATGCCTCCTCTCGCCGACCATAAGCTTGACTAGCAACGTCAATGACGGCGACGATAGGCGTTTTTGTATGGTTGGCATGATCGGCATCAATCACTTCTTGCACAGCACGGCCCAATTGCCAGCCTTCGACCAGTCCAACCTCGCCGTTGCGAACGCGGGGAAAGCGGTTTTCAGGATCGGGTACGACAGCGATGTAACGTGCGCGCTGTCCAGCAAGATCTGCATCGGCGACTAGTACGGAAGCAGCATAGCCAGGATTAATCGGCGCATTATTGGTCAGTTTTTGAAACCAGATCAAGCCGCGACTATGCGTTCTATCCGTTCTATGCGTTGCTGGCGACTCTTCTAACTGGACGACTGCTTTCATGATGACAATCCCTTCTGATAAATATTGCGCACCATTTCCGGCGTCGCTTGCAGACTGGCATCGACACTGTCCAGGCAGGCCAGAAAATCCTGATAGCGTTCGCTACGATTTTTTGCAGGTCGGCCGCGTGCAATCAAATCTCTCACGGTGGTCCGCATCAAAGCGCTGTCATCGTCAATGCAAGCGTCAACCAGACCCGAGTGATAACGTTGCTCACCGCCGGTAAAACTCCAGATGAATGGCCTGTCGCGAGAGTCGTACTCTGCGATTCCAGCTTCCTGTTCGATCACGGCGGGGCCATTCAATCCGACTCTTGCATCTTGTGTCACGACCAGATAACTGCACAACGCGGCGGCAATAGACATACCGCCGAAGCAACCAACCGTGCCAGCTGAAATACCGATCACTGGTTGGTAGCGGCGCAGATCAACAATCCCAGAATGAATATCGGCAATTGCGGCAAGACCCAGATTGGCCTCTTGCAATCGCACACCGCCGGTTTCAAAAAGAATCACGGCACCGGTCGGAATCCCGTTGCGATTGTCTTCCGCCGCTAATTCCAACGCTCCGGCTATCTTGGCACCGCCAACTTCGCCCATGCTACCGCCCTGAAATGCACCTTCAATCGCGAGCACCAAATACGGTTGACCGTCGAAGGTTCCTTTGGCGACCACTACGCCATCGTCCGATTGCGTCACCACGCCTTGCATTGCCAGCCAGGGAGAAGTCATCCGATCAAACGGGCCGATCAGTTCCCGCATCGAACCGGCATCCAGCAGCGCGCGCGCACGGTCACGTGCTGTCAGTTCAATAAAGCTGTCGCGCTTTAATAGTTGTTCTATGTTCATCTGGTCCTTACCTTTATATACCTTCGCGTAGCGGTCATCGAGGGTTGGGCATTCATCATTACGGCGCCAAAAGCGCACCTTGCAATGACTCAAACTTGTCTGAGTTCTTCAAACGCCTGTTCAATGCGTAACCGCACTACTCCCGGCGTTGCGCCAAAATCATTAATGTCGATCTTCATGGCGGGCAATAACGCTGCCGTGAAAATACGTCGCAATAATGCTTCCCATACGTTGTTCATGCCATCCACCGAAGTATTGACCTGGATCGTGGTGATGCCGGTTCGATGTGAAACGTGCGGGGGTTCGATCAATACTTCCAGGTCACCTGAACCAACCACTCCGGTCAACACCCTTGCCGTGGCTGGATCACCAGCGGCAAATTCATACGAAATCTTTTCCATTTGTTGTCTCTTTTTTTCAGGTTCGTGCTGGAAATTCTTTTTTCAATTGATCCAGGAATAAGGCTGCCGCTAACAGATCGGCTGCACCACCCGGAGAAATATGGCGTTCAAGCAACTCAGCTTCAAACGCTTGCAGGCACGCTTTTCCTTCCAGACTGCCAGCGCCGCCTAATCGCAATACTGTGTGCGCGCCGGTTTGTATCGCGACTAACGCCTCTAACCCGCCGCGTGACAGCACGCAAGTGTCGTCAAGTTTGGCAATAATCGCAAGTAATGCATTGAGCCGTGCGGCGTCTTCGCCCTCACCACGAATGCGCCAGTAGTTGAGTGCGGGTAACGCAACATCGATTACGTGAGGAAACCCCGCTTGCGCCTGTGCCCGTGCACCGCCGACACCGTAAGTGCGACAAGCCTGCTCACCCTTGTTGCCGGTAACAATCGGTGAAAACTGATCATGATAGCGGGCCATCATCGCTGCACGCGACGCCACTGCACTAGCCGTTAACGCCTGCCGATCCTGTGCCGCCGCCGTCACTAGCAAGCCAAGCGCCCAGATCGCGCCACGGTGCGTATTCACGCCACCCGTCGCCGCCATCATCTGCATCTCGCCGTCACGCCCGATACGACCGATCTCTTCACGTAATCGGCTGGGATCGGTGATCGTCTCACCGGCAACTGCCATCGCATAAAAAGTGGGATGCAACACCCAAGCGGAATGACACATCAAGCCCCAGTTCAGATCACGATGCGCACCACGACTGCGCATGTCGACCAAACCGGGTTTTGGTGTCAGCGTTACCTCATCGACCAATGCCGACACCACCAGATCTGCGAGACGTTCGGCGAATGTTTTCTCCACTACAACTGATCCCGCCTTGGGGCGGTTGTCGGAGATTGTCGACAAATGTGTGAGGTCAGCGATGGCAATCATTACCAGCTCCTGAATTTTGCTGGCGGTTCATACAGCCCATCCGACCATGTCACCAGGTCGGCAACACTCTTTGCCGCCAAAAGTGAGCGCGTGGCTTCATTACGATTGACGCCCATATCTTCCGGCAGCGCAATCAGACCATCTCTACGTAATTTTGCCGTCGTCGCCGGATCGTGATGCATGCCGATCGGCGTCACGCCTGCCACCGCCGCTACCATCGCCTTGCGCTCTTCCAGCGAGCGCGCTTTATACAGATAGGCGATGCCTTCTTCGGTCAACACGTGCGTCACGTCATCGCCATAAATCATGATCGGCGCAATCGGCATCCCCGACTCTTTACCAACTGCGACCGCATCTAGCGTTTCCACAATGGTCGGCTGACCGCCACCCTGGAACGTCTCGACCATTTGCACAACCAGTTTTTTGCCGCGTGCCAATGGATCATCGGTTTCGATCAGATCGAGCCAAGCCGGAGTGGGATGACGCCGACCGCCAGGATCGTGGCCCATATTCGGTGCGCCGCCGAAGCCGGTCAAACGACCACGCGTCACAGTGGACGAATTACCCAGACCATCCATTTGCAGCGTCGACCCAATAAACAGATCGACCGCGTATTGACCCGCCAACTGGCACAAAGCCCGGTTGGAACGCATCGAACCATCCTTGCCCGTAAAAAATACGTCGGGTCTTGCCGCAACATAATTTTCCATCCCAAGCTCGCCACCAAAACAATGGACGCTTTCAACCCAACCAGACTCAATCGCCGGGATCAACGTTGGATGTGGATTTAATGTCCAGTTTTTGCAAATTTTCCCTTTAAGCCCTAATTTTTCACCATAAGTCGGCAAAATCAATTCAATCGCGGCAGTATTGAAACCGATGCCGTGATTCAGCGATTGCACCTGATGGCGCTCGTACACGCCTCGAATCGCCATCATCGCCATCAACACATGCACCGGTTTGATCAGGCGCGGGTCTCTTGTAAACAAAGGTTCAAGAAAAAATGGCTTGTCGGCCTGGACCACAAAATCAATCCATGACCCGGGAATATCAACACGCGGCAGATCAGCAGGATCGTCGACTATTTCATTAACTTGCGCGATGACTATACCGTCGCGGAAGGCTGCCGCCTCGACCAAGGCCGGCGTATCTTCCGTACTTGATCCGGTGTATAGATTGCCCTGACGATCGGCTTTAAAACCAGCGACCATCACCACATTTGGCGATAGATCAACATACAGCCGCGCGTACAGCTCAACGTAAGTATGGATCGCGCCAACTTCTAAAACGCCATCCTGCAACAACTGCGATATCCGCAAACTTTGTGCACCGGCAAACGCAAAATCGAGCTTGCGAGCGATGCCGCGCTCAAACAAATCAAGATGTTCAGGCAGACTGACACTCGGC
Organism: Glaciimonas sp. GNP009; assembly: GCF_054343755.1. Taxonomy (NCBI): domain Bacteria; kingdom Pseudomonadati; phylum Pseudomonadota; class Betaproteobacteria; order Burkholderiales; family Oxalobacteraceae; genus Glaciimonas; species Glaciimonas sp. GNP009. Next base: position 4,554,201 of record NZ_JBTGUV010000004.1, on the reverse strand, counting down.
ATAATCAGATGCAGATTGCTTACTTTGGTCGGATCTATTTTGACCAGCGAACGGGCAAGAAAATCGGCCTGCTTCTGGTTGTTTCCCTCAAGCACAACACGATCTCCGGAAGAGATCAGGGCGTGTAGCGCGGGTACGATATCGGCGGTTCGCAGAACGGGGCCATCAGCCAGATGTGCTACTAAGGCGAGGCGACGGTGTTTTTCAATACGGCGTTTGCTCCACTGCGGGTCAAGCTTTCGTTGGGCTTGCATCTTTGCTCCAGCATTCAGTCATCGTGTTAGAGACATTAGTCCACTGCACGCTGCACTTCAATCAACTTTAAAGTGATTTTATTACTCTGACAGTAATGAATTCACGTTAATATGGCTCTAGCAGCATGGCACATTAATCAATAAAAAAACGATGAATATAAATCATCTTTAACGCCGAAATGACTTCGCATCCACCCAGTCACGGTGGTGCCGAACTTAAGCAAATATGGTGCGCATAACTAGCGCTCAAAAGGATCAAATATGGCGATCGATGAATCTATAACAATCAAGAAACTGGAAGTTTTTCTGGCCTTTATGAAGCTTAATAATATGGCTCGGGTTTCTGAATTGTTAGGTCAAAGCACTGTCAGCGTGCATCGCTCTTTACACTCGCTGGAGGAGGCGATGCGTTGCCCGCTTTTTAAACGTGAAGGCCGCAGCCTGATTCCATTGCAAAGCGCTTACACGTTTGCCGAATACGCACAGCGTGTAATCAATGAAGTCGAAGAAGGTATCCGAAAAGTCCAAGAGGCGGCCGGTTTTAACGCCACCCGCCTGAAGATAGGATCACTCTATTCGCTCACATTGCGCTGTATTCCCCAACTGATGATTGGATTGAAACTGCGTAAGCCTGCACTGGATATCGATTTGACGCTGGGTTCCAACCGCGATCTGATACAACAGCTTGCGGATGGGCGGCTTGATGCAATCGTTATCGGTTTGCACGAACAAAGTGACCTTAACAACCCCGACGATAGTCAGGCGTTGGTGGCGGTTCCACTGTTCGATGATGATGTCTTTTTGGCCGCGCCCCTACACTCACCCTATGCCGGTCAGAAGCGGGTGAATTTACAGGATCTACGGGACGAAAAATTTGTAACATTGACAGAAGGCTTTGTTACGTCGCAAGACTTTGCGGCGTGCTTTGAACGAGCAGGTTTTACGCCGAATATTAGTATGCGGGTGCAGGATATTTTTTCGCTGATCAATCTGGTCAGCGGTGGTATCGGTTATAGCCTGTTGCCGGGACGCGTGGGCAAATTCAGTTCGCATATTCAGCTTATCGCGCTGGAATCAAAGTACGGAGCCAGACAACGCATCACTTTGTTACTACCGAAAAGTCGGGAACGCGATCCCAACTTATTGGCGCTGGCCGCTGAATGTCGGATGTATGGACGGCATGATGGAAAAAGTGAGGGCTTTTTTTAGAATTTTGTCGCGTTTAACTGATCCCGACGTATTAATTAGGAGTCAATTTCAATTAACGGAAAATGTCGGTAATTTTTACACAGCAGGCCTCAAGCCAATGTAAAAACTTGCGTTTCAAAATGTTGATCGTGTGAAGTTAGTCGTTATAAATTTCCACCCGACAATGTGTCGTCGTAGTCAACGCACTGATATGCCTAAACCGAGAGGCCATCGAATACCACTAAAAGAATGCTCGGAAACGATCGCAAACCCTTACTGGCAAAGGGTTGCGGTGTGAAAGACGGCTTTAGAGTATCGCCATTATTTTTCCGACGGCATAACGAACCTGCTTGCTATCGGATTTCCCGGCAGCAAGGCAACCTACCCGACCTAGGGCGGTAAATTCTATTGATCATTTTCACGGCACGATATTTGCTTTGGTAAAAAGCAACAATACATTGGTATGTGCCGCTGCTTAGACAGGCACCTTCCTGCTTGAAAACAAATTGAACTAACCGACTTTAGGAAACCGAATGAAACTGACAACCAACATTGCATACATACTCATCGCTGGCCTGTTCGCCGCATCTGCAGCGCAAGCTACTCCGACTGCGTATTCGAATATTGGCACCATCAATCCGGTAAACTATACATTTACCGCTGCCAGCACAGGCGACATAATGGCGTATTTCGCCGGATCAACTGCCGGTTACGATAATACTTTGGGCTTGTTGGTAAACGGCATCGATACCGGCTTCAATGGCTTGGACGATCATACTTCTGTCTACGGCCAACAATTGAATTTTGGCAATGTAAATGCTGGTGATGTACTCACATTCAAGCTCAACGTTTTGAGTACCGGCAATACTTGGTATTCGAATCGTGCCTTAAATAGCGATCAAACAAATCATATTTATTCGAACAGCTATGCCGGCGATATCCAAATCCCAGCCGGAACCTATGTCGCTTTCGAAGATGTTCGAATCCCAGGTGCCGACTTGAATTATCACGATGAAAACTTCGTCTTCACCAATGTTCAGGCGTCTAACGCTGTGCCGGTGCCAGCAACTACGTTGCTGATGGGCTTGGGCTTGCTTGCCATGAGTGTGTTCGCTAAGCGCAAGACTCAGGAATAAAGTCAAATCGCCGGTTGACGCGATCTGTCAGGGACAGCCTTGATCGGCGCATCGTAATAGCCGCATTTGCGGCTATTAGATTTTTATCCTTCCCTTGTACGCGATCAAAAGAGATGTCTATCTTGATGTCCATTTGGCCTTGGCGATCCATTTACCAATGGTCGCAAAATCAACGCTGCTAAATTAGCGGTTTTTTGTCTTTTGTGCGGATTTCTGTTCCAACTCTTTTTCTACCGCACCACGTACCTCAAATTTAACCTGATCGACCACCACATTTTTGCTATCCAGTAATTCCAACGTATGTCTGCCCGGCCACGGCATCCAGTCCAGGGCAATCTGGTGACTTTGGTCCGTTGCGAATTTGTGGCTATTTTTGCTCGATAGGTTAGCTGTTTTCAACACGGCGTTGGGTGAAGCCAGCAACTTTCCATCTAGTCGCCACGACCCGCTGGTTAACCCATCTGCCGCAAAACGTACGCGTTGCCGTTGCGGTGGAATATCGGGATCCAATGCCACTAACATGCCGGGTGTCGGATAGCGTATCGCGATGCTGATATCGTCAGATTTGGCGGTCGTCATCACACTTTGCTCTGTGCCGGCCATAAAATACTCTTTACGTGGCGCTTCAATCTTGTCTTGATAACGAATAGTTTGTTCGACTACTCCTTCAGGTCTCTGCGGTATCCGTTGCCGCGTTTGCTGACGCGTATGCAAGTATTGCATGACCTCTTGCCAGATTGGCGCTGCGCCAGTGACGCCGGAGACATCCCACATCGGCAAACCCGATGCATTGCCGACCCAAACGCCAACTGTGTAGCGATCCGAGTAACCGACGGCCCAGTTATCGCGCATATCTTTGGATGTGCCGGTTTTTACTGCGGCCCACACCCTGGTTGAAAGCGCACTCTCCAGACCGAAGGTGCGGCTGCGCGCACTGCGATCAGACAGAATATCGCCGATGATAAAGGACGCATCGGGACGCATCACTTTACGCATTTTTACCGGCGGATCGTTCAGCGCGGTACGTACGCCGCTGTATTGGCCTTGGTTGGCAAGCGCACGATAGGCATTGGTGAGCGCCAGCAAGCTGACATCGGCACTACCGAGTGCGAGACTGTAGCCGTAAAAATCGCCCGATTCACGTAGACCAAAGCCAAGTTGTTGCAGGCGATCAAAAAATGCCGTTGGCGTCACCGTCACCAAGGTCCGCACAGCGGGAATATTCAATGATGAACCCAGCGCAGTGCGCACACTGACCAGACCTTTAAATTGCTTATCGTAATTTTGGGGAATATATAAACCACTGGCAGTCGGCAAATTAATCGGCGCATCGTCCAGAATCGATGCGGCGGTCATCCATTTTTTCTCTATCGCCAATTCATATAAAAACGGTTTTAAGGTCGATCCAGCCTGACGCAACGCCACCACACCGTCAACCGCGGCAGCGTTCGAAAACGATCCGCTTGATCCAACCCATGCCAAGACGTCGCCGCTGGCATTGTCGATCACGACGATGGCGCCGTCTTCGATATTACGCTCAACCAATGACGCCATCTGCCGCCTTAGCGCATCATTGGCAAACCGTTGCACGCCCGCATCCAATGTGGAGCGCACCGATTGGCCGGGTGTTTTTAGTAATTTACGGGCAAGATGAGGCGCTAATTGCGGCGCAGTCGTGGTCACAATGACTTCCGAATTGGAGCCAGTTCGGGCCAGTGCCAACAAGGTGAAACCCGCCAATCCCTTGCATTCCGATGCAGCGTTCTGATCGGTCAAGATGCGACAGGCGCGTTCTGCGACACGTGCTGGTGTTGCATTAGGGCCGCGAATGAGCGCTACTGCAATCGCTGCTTCACGCTGATTTAAACCACTCGGATGCTTGTCGAACAAAACGCGGGACAAGGCGTGCATGCCGACTAACTCACCCCTAAAACTGACCAGATTTAAATAGGCCTCAAGAATTTGATCTTTGCGCCAGCGATGTTCCAATAATTGGGCCACAACGACTTGCGACATTTTTTGGCGGATCGTACGCGGCGCATTGCGGCGACGTAAATCGTCGTCCAGCAATCCCGCTAATTGCATCGTAATAGTCGATGCGCCACGGGTTCTGCTATTCCATAGATTGCCCCACGCGGCGGCGGCAACGGCACTCCAGTCAACACCGCTGTGCGCATAAAAACGTTTATCTTCGGACGCTATCAATGCATTTCGTAAAGCGGGTGAAACGTCTTCTATACCCACCCATGACAAACGTCGCTCGTTCGGATTCAAGCGGATTTGCTGTAATAACGCACCTTTGCGGTCGAGCAAGTTTGCCTCGGAGGTGCGGAACTCCTGCTGCACCTCATTAAAAGTTTGCAAGGCGTGAACCGGCGCGGTGCTGAATCCCAGCATCAATACAGCAGCCATTGATAGCCGCCCCAGACATGGTGAAGCTTTTGTACGCAGACAAAGGTTAACTGGCGACATTATCGCTTCCCCCATCCGACCAATCGGATGGGCAGCGCAATGACTAAGTCACGCACTAAGTCACTCACTTCACCGTCCATTTCGGATTAGGACTTTCACCAAACATTTCTGGCGCGTACATGGCTTCCACGCGTGTAGGCGGCAAATTAAATTCGCCCGGATTGTTGATGCGGAAGGTATAGGTCATTATGAATTTTCCTTTCGGCACGTATTCGTAGTAGCTACGAAATGCCTCAAAGCTGCGCTCTTCGTATGCCAGCCACGCACTGCCGCTTGGTCGTTCGCTGAGTGTGGAAATCGCCGAATCGCGTCCCAACCCGGAGCCCAGCAAAGTTCCACCGGCCTGGATCGGATCAGTGACGACGACCCACGTCATATCGGTCTGTGCGTCGACTTCCAGATTGATCTTATAAATATCGCCACGCGTGTATTTTCCTTTTTCTTTTTGCTCGATCGGAACGATGTTTTTATTGATCCGATAACCGCTGGAGAATGGCTTCTTCAATACAACCGCTGCCAAACTTTGGACGTTGATCCACGGTGCACCACCACCAATGTGCGTTAGCTTAAGCGTCGCTGGCGTGGCCGAGCTGGCCCAAGGGATTTGCAACTTACCGCCTCCCGTTGCTAGCCAACTGAAATTTTGGCCGTTTGGCGGATTTGGATTTGCTGAGACGATTCCCGGCTCTAGCGCAACTTTGGTGATGCCTGATACTTTTTCGGATTCGAACTTCTGTGAAAATTTCTGTAGTGCCAAACTGCCCCAACTATTGGCGGTCGTCGTTGACCAATGTCCGCGTGACTGCCGTTGAATCGCGCCATTGATTAATTTTGACATATCGTCTTTCCAGGCCGGATCGTTGAGTACGGTCAATACCAAACGGTTTGCGTTGACGTCGCCACCGGTCATCAACCACCACCAATAATCACTGCTCTCGGTAGAAAATCCCATCCGCGTTCCCTGATAATTCAGTCTTGAACGGAGTATTTGGTCCGCTTCGGCAAGACGTTTAGCGCGCTCAGGAATACTCGTAACCCGCTGCAATATATTAATCCAGTCGAGTACCGCTGAAGTCGGCCAACGATTTGGCGACAACTGGATCGCCCCCAACATGGAGGGCCGTGCGCGGTCATAGCGCGATAGCGCCTCTAACGCGGCCAGTTTGCGGACATCGAGATCTTTTTGCGGCGACCAAAAGTCACGCGTAATTTTGCCCTCAACAAATGCGGTTAAACCGTCCAGCATTTTGTCGCGACTTGGCTGTGAGATGGCAAAGCCCGACTCTTGCGTGATCGCCAGTAAATAAGCCGTTAACGTATCACTTCCGCGCCGCGCATTGCTTTCAGTCGGTGGGTAGTAATAAGCCAGACCATCGCTGTCGAGATAGGTCGGTAAGCCATTGAGGACCTTTTGCCATAATGCGTTATCTTGCAAACCAATCGCTCGCGAAGCCTGTTGTTCGAGGCAAGAGAACGGATACTCGGTGAAGTAACGTCGTAGCCCCTCATTATTGCCCGCTAATGAAGGTGACAACACAACCGCCACGCCACCGCGCCCCGGCAACGCGTCAGCCGGTTGTGAGACTTGTAGCGAAAACGCTTTATCAAGCTGGAAGAAGGTTGCCTGTTGCACCGTCACCGGCACGGCTGGCACCACACGCTGAGTGAATTTGATACTGTCTTTCACTTTAGCGCCGCCCTGCTCTTGCGCGTTGATTTCCCACGTTAATTGTTTCACCCCTGACGGCACGGTCACTTGCCAAACCAACTCACGCGACTCGCCAGGTGGGATGCTCAACTCCTTCCCTTGCAAGGTTGGCATTATAGGTAGAACAGCCTGAGCAGATCTGGTTGGTGCAGTTAGCGCGTTTGCCGAGGTCGGCAATAATACCGCCGCACCGCTAGCTTGTGCCGTGGCATTGACTTGCATGGCATGCGTGGTGGTATTGCGCACCGTCACCATTGCGCTAAAGTTATCGCCTTCGCGCACCAACGGTGGTAACCCGGAAATCAATTGCAGATCCTGCGTGGAGCGAATGCTGACCGATCCGGTGCCGAACAGGCTGTCGCCACTTTGCGCCACTGCGACTATCTTGAAACTGCTGAGCGCATCATTTAGCGGCACATCAATCTGCGCCCTTCCATTGGCATCCAGCACAATAACCGGCTTCCATAACAACAGCGTATCGAACAGTTCACGCGTGGGCGATTTGCCACCGCCACCGCCTGCAGGAATCGCCTTGCGACCATAATGGCGCTTGCCGACGACCTGCATTTGCGCGGTCGAGGTTTCAACGCCATAACTGCGACGTTGCAGCATCGCCTGTAGCAAATCCCAGCTGCGATTCGGCTCAAGTTCCAGCAACGCCTCATCGACTGCGGCCACGGCGATTTCGGCACGGGCGGCTGGCTTACCATTTGGCAAATTGGCCTGAATTGTCACCTTGGCCACAGTACGGATTGCGTAGCTCGGTTGATCGGCCTTGACTGTCACCGCCAACTGATTCGCCGCCGTGCCGACCATGATTTCGGCAATGCCAAATTTGTAGGCTGGTTTTGCCAGATCGACGGTTGCACCAGGTGCTTGATATTCTTTGAACTCACTCCACCAGTTCAACGGTTCTTTCCAACCCCATGTAAAGAATGAATACCACGGAACATCACGCATGCGGCCACGTACTGCCAATACTGAAACAAAGACGTTCGGGCCATAACTGGCTTTCACCGGCAGGCTAAAAGTCGGATCTTGTCCGTTCAATTGCATGACCTGCGTGTCGATCACACCTTCACGCTCAATGGCGATTAACGCGGTGGCATAGCGAAACGGCATGCGCACTTGAAATTTGGCGGTTTCACCCGGCTGATAATGTTTTTTCTCTGGCAAAATATCGATGCGGTCCTGGTTTTCACCATCGAACCACAACTCACCCTGTTTGGTGACCCACACAGAACTGGTCGCCAGCGATGCCTTGCCGCTGCCATCCTTGCCTTCAGCCGTCAATTCGACATTTCCCGCCTCTGACAACTCAATGCTACACATCATCACACCACGCGCATCGGTTTTACCCGAACACAGCGCTCCCAGATCGGTCGAAGTATTGGTATTTTCATACGCATAAAAACCGCCTACCATGCGTTTGCGATGGGAGTTAGTTTGCTTGCTACGGCCACTGATTTCAATCGGTATGCCAACTTGCGGCTGACCGGCGGGATTAAGGGCGACCGCAGTCAGGGTTAATTTTTTCTTCACAGATATCCACTCGCCCGCTTTTAGACCGACGACAATTGCCGAAGGCCATACCGGGGCCACGCTCGATACGGTCTGTATTTCGCCATTCGGATCGGCGAAGGTCATCTCAGTCAATAATTCTTTCGGCGCAATAATGGCTGGCAGATCCTTTATTACCGCTTTGCCAGCGCCATTTTTATCCAACGTGACCGGCAATTTGTCGGCAACAATTTTTTGATCGTCTCCGTTAGCGTTGTCGCTGCTGCCGTCATTGGATTCGCTGGAAAGCGTTGAAAAGGAATAACCGTCGTAGGCAGAAAAGCTGATCGCTTTAGTGCGCAATAAACTGGTGATATGCACCGCTTGACCAGAAGCACCGCCGCCGTTGAGGTAATTTAATTGGACATCAAGCGGTACGTCGGTCGGCGCTATTAACGTTTTCGGGGGTGTAATGCGTCCTTGTAAGAGTGGCAGACGAAACTCTTCCACCCGGAAGCTGCCGGTACTGTAACTCCGCTGGCCTCGAGCGTTAGTGTCGTTAGTGTCGTTAGTGTCGTTCGTATCGCTTTTCACCGTGCCGCTATCCAGAGTGACGTCATAACGTCCAAGCTTGGCTTCTTTTGGAATCGCGAATACGGTCTCGGCATTTTTTTGTCCGCGCCAGATCAACGGGAATTGAAACTCCTGACCACTACCTTGGTGGATAATCCGCACGCGTGTTGGCAATTGGTCTTTTGGTAGCAAACCGAAACCTTGCATGGTTTCGGTCCGGATGACATGCTTCATTGAGGCCGTTTCGCCTACACGAAAAAGCGTCCGGTCAAATACCGTGTGGGCGCGTACCGTTGCCGATTTGTCGTTGTCCATCGGTAGATTGAAACGCCAGGATTCAATCCCGTTGTTCCATGAAGTTAAGGCAAAGGTCATATCGGTACGGCCTTTTTCATCGATTTTACGGGCGCTAACAAACAGGCCATCAATTTGTCCTGGCGCACTTTGCCGACCGCTACGACAACCATCTTCGGGAAATTCAGGCACCATGGCGATGCCTAGCTTGTTGGTTTTTCCACGCCAAAGTTCGGTACCACGACAATCCGCGATTCTGACATCGGCGTTCTCTACCGGTTTGGCGTTGTCCAAAGTAGTTACCCAGACTGCACCATTTTGACGTCCGATCTTGACGTGAACCGACAAATTGGTCACTAGCGCACTGGTGCGCACGTACATCGGAACGGCCTTGCCTAATAGTGCGGCTCCTAGCTTTTGTGATTCAAGTTCGATCACATAAAAACCCGGATCTTTGAGCGGAATACCAATAACTTCGAACGGCCTCACCCCATTTTTGGCATCTGGTGAATGTGGCAAGCTTAACGTTTTGGCTCCGGCTTGATTTGCCAGCAAGCCGATGCTACGCGTTTCCACCGATTTTTTGCCGATTGTAATAGTGGTTTCGTGGTATCGATTGAGCTTGGTGAGCCATGCAATAACACTCTGATCATCGGTGACTTTGAGGTTGCTGACGTTGCCGGGATTCACTTTTCCATCCGCACTGCGGGCAAGCATGTTGGTCTCAACGCTGCGTAATGTGACCGGCAGTGTGGCATCGGCGTTCAGTTCAATAATGCCGAATGGTGCCGAGGGGAATTTTGCCAGCGGTGGGTAATCGGCCATGCGGACTTTCATCGGAAACGAATTGGCGTTTGTTAATGGGCGACCACTTTCGTCGTGGAATCCGCTTGGTAATACGATGGTTAGTTCCGATCTTTCGGCAAAAGGCGGTTTAAATGTGAGTTGCCAGACGGTGTCGTCGGTATTGTTTTTTTCAAAAAAAGGTTTCAATTTGCCATTGCTGCCATTCAGCGTTACGGCTTCCGCCAGTGCACGTGTGACGGGCGAAGTGAATAAAATACGCAGTGGCAAAATCGGTGCACAAGCCGCATTGGCATTCTCGCGCTCGCAGCTGACACTGGCCGTGAAGCTTGGGCGGACTTTGAATTTGAACACTTGCGGCTGCGTGGTGGCGATGCCTGATGGCGTAACCACACCCTTGTCCCACGTAAGTCGAACCGCGCTGTCGTTCGGCAAGCGCTGCTGGCATTGCACGGTACTAACGACTTCCGGATTAATTTTTTCTGCAAACTGATCCAGTAATACCTTGCGAGATGCCCCGGTAATCAACTTAACCGGAATCCGCTCATGCACGCCTTCGGCTTCGCAATAGACATGTTTAAGGAGACTATCGCTGGTGGCGACACCATTTTGCACGAGAATGAAAACTTGTTCCTCGTCGATGGAGTCGCCTCTGGGCATTACATTGATAACAGCGGGGCCACCGGTATTGAACTGAAATATTTTTTTACCGGTTATTACAGCACCGGATAACAATGTGAAGTCAGATTTCAGAGCAAAAGAACAGCGCGTGCCCGGTGGCACATCGCGCTCAAAATCATAAATCCAGTTTTTGTCATCGGCCCAACGTCCGCTACCGGCCTCTTTACATTGAATATCAAACGGCATCGGTGCTTTTGGATCACCGAACTTCACCGCGGCCTCAGAAAATTGTACCCGCACCTGACGCACTTGGATAATTGCTCCTTGCGGTGAAAAAGTATTGATTTTAGGTACCGGCGCGGCTTGCGCCATTTGAGCAAATATGCTCGATACGGCTACCAATATGGGCAACGATGTGGACCGTAATATCGGCAGAATTTGGTACAATATTCGGGCCAACACCATTGCAACGGGACTGCTAAAGGCTACACCCAAAAATCTGAAGACAAAAAAAAGCAGCATTAGAAATATCCTAACGCTACTTCTCTCTTCTTTTGGTTGTCTCACTTGTTGCATAGATATCCTCTGATTGGGCAAATATGAAATCTCAGATTGCGAGGATACTGCATTTTTGCACTTTTATAGTTTCCTTTATGCAACCAATAAATTGTTACAACAGTGTCCACCAATTAATATGCTGCCTATACCTTTATTGCAAATTCTCTAGTAAAGCCGGGCCAAAAATCTCCTGCCGAATTTGATTGGCCGCAATTCCTCTGTCGAGCAGAGCCTGCCGCTGGATGCGCATAAAGACGCTGGGACCACACAAATAGTAATCTCCATTTTTTGGTAATAGCGACGAGTCCAACTTGTCCAGTTCCAAATAGCCGGACTGGTCAAAATCATTGGCTGCCCGATCTTCGGCGGTTGGTGTCGCGTACGCAAAATGGGTAGTCAATATGGCTGCCTGTTCTGGCAATTTCTGAAATGCGCTTAATGCTGCCAATTCAGCCTTCAGTGGATGATGATGCCCATCCAGGGTCGCATATAAAAAATGCACATGGCGCGCCGGAGTTTGCTGAAGACTGCCATGCAACATACTCATCATTGGCGTGATGCCGACACCTGCACTAATCAATACCAACGGTGTCCGAATATTTTTGTCCATAACAAAGTCACCGCAAGGTGGACTGACCCACAATTTATCGCCAACATTAGCTTCGGCATGCAGCAGATTGGATACCATTCCGGCGGGATTGCCTTGCTCGTCCTTGTCTTCGCGTTTAACACTGATGCGCCAGTATGGTTGATCTGGTGCGCCTGACAAACTGTATTGCCGCAACTGCCTTAAGTTTAACGCAACAACGTTTCTTGCAATGCTGATGTACTGGCCTGGTTGAAAGGCTGGCAAGGGTAATCCATCTACCGACTCCAAATAAAAAGAGGTGACCGTTTGACTTTCTTTTTTCTTGTGAGTGACGACCATCTCACGTAGTTGACCTGGTTCAATCTGGTGCGACGCATACAACTTCTTTTCTTCGCCAATAAACGCGCTAGCTAACGCATCATAAGCCTCGGCCCACGCCGCGATCAATTCTGGGGTTGCCGCCTTACCGAGTACTTCGCCGATAGCCGCGAGTAAATGATGGCCAACGATAGGATAATGCTCCGCGCGGATACCAAGGCTGACATGTTTTTGCACGATTCGACTGATGACCGGGGTAAGCGCATCAGCATTATCAATGTTGGCGGCATAAGCAAATAATGCGCTTGCTAACGCTTGCTGTTGGCTGCCATTTTTCTGATTCGCCATATTGAAAATATTCTTTAGTTCAGGATGCGCCTCAAACAAACGAGCATAAAAACAGGTAGAAATAGCAACGCCATACTCCCGCAAAACGGGAACGGAGGCATCAATGTAAGGACGGGCATTAGCAGAAATCATAAATACTCCTATTGTTACATTTAAAATACTACAATATGAAGAAAAAAAGGCGTTGCATAAATAACAAAATCCCACTGCTATTTGCAGCGTGACGACTATCTTACTGCGCCATTGAGGGCTGAAAATGCATGCGCGCAATGATGCCAGCAGTTTGTGGCCCAGCGGTTTCCGGTTGCACCAACTCAGCTAGGCTATAGCGATTCATGTCGGCATAAAACGCGCGTTGCCCATTATCAAGAACCCGTTTCAAATAACAATTTCCTTTTAAAATACACAAAGGCTGCTCACAATCGACAAGTTGTGTATGCCCCTCCATCACACTCAAAATATCGCCTAAATGTAATGTTTGCGGGGCTTGCGCCATTCGAATACCACCATTACGTCCGGGCGTAGCGATTATCCAGTCTTGTTTAACCATCTTATTCACCACTTTATTCAAGTGATTCTTTGGAATGTCAAAACGATGCGCCAGTTCACCCACAGTTACAAGATCCTGCTCGGGTATTGAGGCCAGATACATCAGAATACGTAGTCCAAAGTCGGTAAATTTAGTAAGTTGCATAGGACGGAAACGTTGGGTGTGGCAGTTAAAAAATAGTCGATAAAGGCATCATACGTAAGATACATTTTAAATGCAACAATAAGAACGTAAATACGCTTCCTTAATCAATTTTCATGTCATTCATTTTCCTGAAATGTTTAAATTTAAATTTTGAAATTTTATTAATCACGATTAAGAAAATACAAACGCCAATAAAAAAAACCGATCCTAAGATCGGCTTTTTAACGTTGAATCGATCCAAAGGCCGATGTCACATTAGATTTCTTCGTATAGCGGCAATGTCAGGAACTCGGCGAAAGAAGACGAGGTCGACATTTCTTCAAAGATTTTAGCAGCGCGGTCATATGTTGGACCATTACCGACCAGTTCTTTAACCTTGGCCAACTCTTCCGGAATCATCGCAACGACCATCTCGGCGGTGACTTTCTTGCCATTGTCGAGGACGCCTTTGGTGGAACGAATCCATTGCCAGACTTGCGCACGGCTGATTTCTGCTGTCGCCGCATCTTCCATCAGGTTATGAATCGGCACGCAACCATTGCCGGACAACCAGGCACCGAGGTAATGGATACCAACGTTGATGTTGTACCGCAGACCCGCTTCAGTGATTGGCGCTTCTGGTTTAAAGTCTAGCAATTCAGCCGCAGTAACATTGACGTCATCGCGTTGCTTGCTGATTTGATTTGGCTTGTCGCCCAGGACTTTTTTGAACTCGGCCATCGACAGCTCGACCAGACCTGGATGGGCAACCCAACCACCGTCATAGCCGTCAGTGGCATCGCGTGCCTTGTCAGTGCGCACACCGCCCATGGCGATGTCGTTCTTCTCTGGATCGTTCTTGATCGGGATCAATGCGGCCATGCCGCCAATTGCTGGCGCATTGCGCTTGTGGCAAGTTTTCAACAATAGCAACGCGTAAGAGCGCATGAACGGTGCTGTCATGGTGACTTTGGCGCGATCAGCCAGACAGAAATCTTTGTCTAGCTTGAATTTCTTGATGCACGAGAAAATGTAATCCCAACGGCCAGCATTGAGACCAGCACTGTGTTCACGCAGTTCATACAAGATTTCATCCATTTCGAACGCGGCCAGAATGGTCTCGATCAATACGGTGGCCTTGATCGTGCCTTGTGGCAAACCAAGTTCGTTTTGAGTCATGACGAAAATGTCATTCCACAGACGCGCTTCAATGTGCGATTCCAGCTTTGGCAAATAGAAATACGGGCCAGCGCCGCGTGCCAATTGTTCTTTGGCATTGTGAAACATGAAAAGAGCGAAATCAAAAATACCGCCTGAGACACGTTTGCCATCGACCAATACGTGTTTTTCATCCAGATGCCAACCGCGCGGACGCACAACCAACGTCGCTACTTTGTCGTTGAGTTTGTATGATTTGCCGTTCTGTTCGAGCGAGATTGTCTTACGAATCGCATCCCGCAGATTGATCTGGCCGGTGATCTGGTTATCCCAGACTGGCGAGTTCGAATCTTCGAAGTCGGTCATGTAGCTGTCAGCGCCAGAGTTGAAAGCATTGATGACCATTTTGCGTTCAACTGGACCAGTAATTTCTACGCGACGGCATTCCAGCGCTTGTGGAATCGGTGCGATCTTCCAGTCGCCATTACGGATATGCGCAGTATCGGCCAGAAAATCTGGGCGCTCACCAGCGTCAAGACGCTTTGCGCGCTCAACGCGAACCGCCAACAATTCCTGGCGACGCGATTCGAAGGCGCGGCTTAGTTTTGCAACCAGCGCCAATGCGTCTGGCGTCAAAATTTCTTCATATCCAGCTTGAATTGCGCCGTTAATTTCTAATCCTGCTGGTAGTGTCAGTTGTGTCATACATCGCTCCTGTTTTTGAAATTTGATTCGGTATTTAATTCGGTGTTTCAAATCGCTTTTTACGTTTTTGCTTCTCTTAAGCAGACTTACGCCAAATGTCTCTGCGAGGCATAACGATAAAGTGAATATAAAGCCGGTAGGTATGAATCCGCTTTAAGGTTTTGCGTAAATCCTCGTTAATATGCTGCGCGAATCCCGTATTGTGCGCTGCTACATTCGCTATTGCACCATGTTGAGTATTCAAAAGTAGGAATAGCATTCTAACGATTTTACGTTATAGAGTATATTTAAACTAAATCATCATAGGTGGAATCATTTATCATATGATCTATGCGTTTTAGTCACAAGTGGCCAAAACTTGTAAGGATCCAGACAAAATCATTTGCGTGCAATTTCGTAAAGACAGTGGCAAGTGTAAGTCCGCGACAAAAAGAAAGAGAATCACGCGATGGACCAATTCAAGCAAATTTCGACTTTTGTAGAGATTGCTGCCAAAGGCAGTTTGTCCGCAGCGGCGCGCGCTGAAGGAATAGCGCCAGCCATGATTGGACGCCGTCTGGATGCCTTGGAAGAACGCCTTGGCGTCAAATTACTCCAGCGCACCACGCGCAAGATTGCGCTTACCAACGAAGGCGAGGCTTTTTTGGAGGACTGCCAGCGGATTCTTTCCGATCTGGAAGATGCGGAATCCGCAGTCTCTGAACGCAGCGCACACGCGAGCGGTCATTTGCTGATTTCTGCACCTGCGGGCTTTGGTCGTCAGCACGTGGCGCCGTTGATGCCTTCGTTTTTAACCGAGCATCGCGATGTAACGCTCACCCTCAATCTGAATGATCGCGTGGTGGATCTGATTGGCGAAGGCGTCGATGTCGCCATACGCATTGCTTCGCTATCCGACTCAACCCTGATCGGCACTAAATTAGCCGATAACAAGCGCGTCGTCGTGGCATCCCCCGCTTACATCAAACGCCATGGCAAACCGCAATCATTGGACGACCTGGCGAAACATAATTGTCTTGCCATGAGTGGCGACGGTAGTCAGCGCGGCTGGGTTTTTCGCCAAAATGGTAAAGTCGTGACGATGAAGGTAGCAGGCAATTTATTTTGTAACGACGGTCAGGTATTGCACGACTGGGCGATCAGCGGCAAAGGACTGGCATGGCGTTCAATGTGGGAAGTTGGCACCGAGATAGAATCAGGCCAACTTGTTACAGTAATGGACGAATTTGCTGCGCCCGGCAATGACATTTATGCAGTATTCGCACAACGACGACATTTACCCTTGCGAATACGCGCCTTCGTAGATTTTTTGCGGCATGCGTACGCGCAAGCAGATTATTGGCGTAAGGGCTGAGATGTGCATATTGAGAAGATAACATTTTATCGATATTTCGCTCTAACAACACCTCACAAAACCATCCCAGCAAAGGCGTTTGCATATCTCTCAAGTAAGACAGGACTTACGCAAAACCGTCCCAGCAAGGCGTGCCGACGCAGACAGCACGCGAGTGCGGCAAGGAAAGCACAATGCAGCTGGGGCGATTTTGCGTAAGTCCTATCATTATTTCGTGGATTTAATTGTTAATGTAGTACACTGCCGTCAGCGGAGTCACATTTGGTTCCGCCCTCCAAAGGGGAGTAGCTCTCAAGCGTCAACGTCAAGATCATATCTGCGACGTCAACGCTTTACACGGTAGTCGTCATCACGGAACAAGCACAACGCTTGCACCCGGTTACCATGGCAGATTGATCTGATCTGTTGAGCAAGACCTTTGTCAGCATGGAATCCATGCAGGCATTGTGTCGTGTGTTCTCCTCACCAATCCTGTCATCCTCCATTCTGTTCGAGATTAGAGTCGAAATTACTATTATTTACGGCTTTCACCTTACATTTATGTCGACGGAGATTTTATGGATTTTTCAAGTTTATTAGCAACCTTGGGTATGGCCGATTGGGATATGGCCAAATTTTTTACGGCGCTCTTATCGATCGTCGTCATTGATCTGGTTCTTGCGGGTGATAACGCTATTGTGATCGCGATGGCCGCTCGTAATCTACCCGATCATTTACGCAAAAAAGCCATTATCTGGGGAACCTTAGGCGCTGTCATTACGCGCGTATTAATGACTATTGCGGTCGTATGGCTGTTGAAAATTCCGGGCTTGCTGTTACTCGGTGGCGCTGCGCTGCTGTGGATTGCTTATCGCTTACTAAGCGATTCAAGTGCTCACAATATTGACGGAAGTAAAATCAATAGTATGGCTGTGGCGCTGAAAACCATCATTATTGCCGATACTGTCATGGGAATCGATAATGTTCTCGCAGTGGCTGGGGCTGCGCACGGGAGTATTTTTCTGGTCATCGTCGGCTTGCTGATTTCGGTACCGATTATGGTGTGGGGATCGACATTGGCATTAAAACTGATTGAGAAGTTTCCCGTTACGATCTACGTCGGTGCAGCGATTTTGGTCTACACCGCAATACATATGATTATCACTGAACCGTTGATTGCAGACTTCTGGAATAGCGTACCTTGGCTTACTTATATCGCCTATATCGTTGGAATGGCGGTGGTATTAGGTGGCGGATGGATGGCATCCAAAAACAGCAAATCTGTCCATACGGGACCAGCAAATAATGGTTAAAACTAATAGTTAGGGTTCTGGATAACAAAACGCCCCGCCCCTCAGGTTTGAGGTCGCGGGGCATTTTTTTAGTTAAATAGATGATATCCGACTACATTAGAACAACAAGCGCTAGTGACCACCGCCTAGATAAGCAGCCTGCACCGCTGGATCATTTCGCAGCTTTTCAGCCGGTCCGTGCACGGAAATACGACCATTTTCCAACACATAACCATAGTCCGCAACGTTCAAAGCAGCAGCAGCAAATTGCTCAACCAGCAGCATCGTGATCCCCTGCTCTTTTAGACGCATGATGATGCGGAACACTTCCTCCACCAAAATCGGGGCAAGCCCCATCGATGGCTCATCCAGCAAAATGACTTCTGGATTGAGCATCACCGCGCGCGCCATCGCCAACATCTGTTGCTCACCACCGGACAAAGTCCCAGCCAGCTGCGTTTGCCTCTCTTTCAAGCGAGGAAAAAGCTCCAACGCCTTCTCAAGATCGTGCGCTATATCGCCGCGCGGGCGCGCTTTGGTGAAACGTGGAAACGCGCCTAACAACAAATTGTCTGTCACGCTCATCGTCGCAAACACTCGCCGTCCCTCAGGCGAATGGGCTAGTCCGGCACGGGCAATTTTATGCGAGTCAAGTCCGGTAACATCCTTGCCACCCAACGTAATGGTACCCATACGCGGCTTGAGCATGCCCGAAATGGCACGCATCGTAGTCGTTTTGCCAGCACCATTGGAGCCGACCAACGTCACTACTTTTCCCTTGGGTACCTCTAAAGAAATACCATGCAAAACTTCAACTTTGCCGTAAGCGGCGTGTAGATTAGAAATTGATAGCATTTCAAGCCCCCGCTTCGCTGGATGTTAATGGTGTGGATGTGGTCGGCGCATGAGCGACTTCTTCGTCGCTAACATTACCTCCAAGGTATGCTTCGATCACAGCAGGATCGGCTTGCACAGCGGCAGGTTTGCCTTCAGCTATTTTCTGTCCGAAATCGAGCACCGTGACGGTGTCTGAAATAGTCATTACCACATCCATATGATGTTCAATCAGGATGATGGTAATGCCGTGGTCACGAATCTTATGAATGATCGCAATTAACTCCACGATATCCGGTGCTGTCAGTCCCGCAGCAGGCTCATCCAATAACAATAGTTCTGGATTTAAGCCCAATGCGCGCCCAATCTCCAGCAAACGCTGTTTGCCATAAGGAAGATTGCGCGCCTCTTCACCAGCCAAATCGGAAAGACCCACAAACTGCAAAATACTGGCAGCCCGCACCCGAGCAGCTTGTTCTTCTTCCCGATAACGACGAGTGTTAAGCATAACGTCCAAAACATTACTACGAAACGTATGATGCAAGCCAACCAAAACGTTTTCTGTCGCGGTCATTTCACCGAACAACTGCACATTTTGAAATGTGCGTGCAACCCCACCCAACGCGATGGCGGAGGGCGTTGTACCAGAGATCACGCGACCATTAAACTCAACCACGCCAGCAGTCGGTTTATAGATGCCGGTCAACACGTTCATCATGGTACTTTTGCCTGAACCGTTAGGTCCGATCAATCCATGCACCGAACCTTTCACAATATTCAAATCAACCTGATTCAACGCTTTCAAACCACCAAATTGCATCAAAAGTTGTTTGGCACTGAGTAAATTAGTGCCAATTTCAACGTTGCCGGCGCTACCAGCCCAAACATTATCTGCGACTGTCGTCACGGGAAGAGGCTTGCGGGCCGCAATACCTTTTTTAGCAAACACACCTCGCACAAATCCGACGATCCCATCTTGCAGGTAATACACGACGAACAACGTCATTAAACCAAATACCGTCAAACGCCAGTCGGTAATATTTTCCAGTCGGTAGGCAAAAATAGCCAGGCCAACAGTGGCTAAAACCGGAACAGCGAGTTCGCGTGGCGTTTTACGTTTTTTGAATAATAAGTACGCTCCGGAACCCACGCCGGCTACGGCGATGACAGTTGCAATATCCCGAAACAGGTTAATGTCGGATAACAAACTCGGTAGCATCACCACAATCAACGCGCCGATTAACGATCCGATACGGCTCTTGCGACCTCCCATAATGACAGCAAGCAAGAACAGAATCGTCAGCTCGAAGTTATAAGTGTTCGGTGAAATATACTCTTCCGAATACGCATACAAGCTACCGGCCAGACCTGCTAACGCAGCGCTAATAACAAACGCATAGACTTTATAACGATACACCGACACACCCATACAATCGGAGGCAATCGGACTATCGCGCAAAGCTTCAAAAGCCCTGCCCAAATGCGACTTCAGAATACGGTGCACTACCAGAAGCGACAACACCATTAGTACAGCGACCAGATAAAAGTATTCAACTTCATCCAGCTTGTAACCCCAGAACGAAGGTTTGCTAAGCTTGATACCCATTGGGCCATCGGTCAGAAATGACATTTCATTGATCAATATACCGGTGATGGTACCGAACGCGAGCGTCACCATTGCCAAATAAGGACCGGTAACCCGCAGCGCTGGCAAGGCCATAATGGCGCCAAATAATGCCGTCACTACCAGACTGGCCGGTGCAGCAAGCAAGAACGGCCAACCTAATTTAAATACCAAAACACCGGTTGTATATGAGCCGATACCAAATAATCCGGCATGACCCAGCGACACTTGACCGGTGTACCCGACGACGATATCGAGGCCGAATAATAAAATGGCATAAATCAGGATGGTTTCGGCCAGATGAATGTAATACGGATTATGAAATACCAGCGGAAAAACGCCCAATGCCACAATCCCTAGCAAACTTAATGCAAATATTTTTTTGCTCATCATTACACCTTCTTGATGGCAGTTTTACCAAACAAACCGGCAGGTTTAACGGCTAAGACCAGCAGGAGTAAAACTAGTCCTGGCACTTCCTTATATCCAGTCGAGACATAAAAACCAGTCAACGTTTCGGCGATCCCCAGAATTAATCCGCCAACCACCGCGCCCATACCAGAGGTCAAACCACCAATAATGGCAACTGCAAATGCTTTCAAACCCAAGGCTGCACCCATTGTTGCGCCGGTTAAGGTCAGCGGTGCCACCAGTACGCCAGCAAAAGCGGCAGTCGCGGACGATAATGCGTAGGAGAACGTAATCACCATGCTGGTGTTAATGCCCATCAGTCCCGCTGCGTCACGATCATTGGCGGTCGCAACAACTGCTTTGCCATAAATAGATTTACGATTGAATAGCTCGACCGCTAGCATCATGCCGAGAGCACCCAGCACTACAACAACTTGCATCGGCTGCACACTGGCACCAAATACCTGAAAAGGCGTTGCCGATAGCGGTGATGGGAATGTCAGGTCATCTTTGCCCCAGATATTTTCAGCGACGTTTCTGAAGATGATCGCGAGCGCGATGGTCGACATGATCCAGCCAAACTCCGACTTAATTTTGATCGCCGGGCGTACGCCTATCCACTCGACCACAACGCCTTGTAAGGCGCCGAACATAATCACTACCGGAATCATTAGCCAGTAATTTAAAAAAGGACCGCCGTGAATATTACCAACCAGACTCAAGCCGACCAGCGCACCTAGCATCAGTGCTTCGCCCTGTCCAAAATTGAGCGTGCCGGAAGTTGCGAAAGTAAGTTGATAGCCGAAAGCAATCACCGCGTAGATCATACCCAACGCGACACCGCTAAAAACCAGCTGGAGAAAGATTTCCATGTTGTTTTACCCAAAAGACGAAAAAATACGAAAAAATACGATCTCAAATTACCTTAGTACGGCAGCTATAAGGCAATAAAAAAAGCCAGCCCCCGGTTCCCAAGGACTGGCATGATCGTCAATATCCGTTCATACAGCAAAGCCAATAAACGGTTCTTGATAGCGTTACTTTGCTAGAACGACACGGCCATCCTTAACTACACCAATCGTAACCATAGTAGGCTTAATAGCCTCGTGATCATCGTGGCTGTATGGTTTATTGTAAGTGGTGATAACGCCTTCTACAGGGGCCTTTAGATTTTCCAACGCCTCCCGAACTTTCGCGCCGTCGGTGGAGCCGGCCTGTTTGATCGCCGCAGCGAGCAAGTAGATCGAGTCGTAACCTTGGGCAGCCGAAACAGCAGACGGCATCCGCTCTACTTTATAGGCCTTTTGATAGGCCTGGATAAAGTTTTTACGCATCGGCGTATTACCATCCTGAATAAAAGTTTGGGGCATACGCGCACCATCGCCGTTCTTACCTGCATTGTCGATAAAATTACCCATCGACAAAGGCCAGCTACCGATAATCGGTACTTTCCAGTTAATCTTTTCCATGCCGTTTGCGATTTGGGCCAACTCAGGTCCAATACCGTAAGTCAATATTACTTGCGCGCCGCCCTGCTTGGCCTTCAGCAATTGTGCGGTCATATCGACATCTTTGAGATTGTACTTTTCTACGGCAACCGGCTTGATGCCGTTTGCCAAAAGTGCCTTTTCCAAATCTTCCCGACCAAGTTGACCATAATTAGTGGAGTCAGCCAGAATCGCTACCTTGGTGTATTTTTGACGTCCAACAGCTTCGTCGACAATCATTTTTGATTGAATGGTGTCGTTTGCAGAAGTACGGAAAATATAGTTGTCCTTGTTTTCCGGACCAACAAATTGTTTAGTAATAATGCTGCCAGTCGCAACACTATTCATCACCGGAATTTTTGCTTCCTGATAGAAGCGTTGCGATGCAAGGGCTACACCGGTATTTGCAAAACCAACCGTGGCGACGACCTTTTCTTTGTTGATCAATTCTTGCGCTACCTGGACACCGCGCTCATTTTTAGCTTCATCATCGCGTTCAACCAATTGTAATTGACGTCCCAAAAGACCGCCCTTTGCATTGATGTCTGCAACCGCCAACTTAACGCCGTCACGCATGGAGACGCCCATCGGTGCGGAACCACCGGTAAATGGCCCTGTGACGCCTATCTTGATTGGCTCTGCTGCGACAGCCGAGGTAACACCGGCAATCGACCAAGTTAGTAAAGCAGCGGCAACGAATACGTTAGTTTTATATGACATGGTCTCTTCCTCTTTCCTGTTATTTATTATGTTCATCCTGCGTGCCTGACTTTTAACTGCTGTCCTCGGCATGACGGGAGCTCATTAGCTAGCTACACATCAACTCGCAGGATACTGCAATTGCCTACAATTTTGAGGCATTTCCCCGAGCGATTTTGTCACCATCTGCGTTTTAGTTTTTGATCTAAAAAATATCAGACAACGCAGCATTTCAGTCCACCCTTACAAGTTCCTGACAATATGATGTTTTTTAAAAAACAGTACGTACTATCCGCACAAACAAGGCTGTCACCCCCAAACCTTTTCATCAATGAGGTGAAAAATTTTAATGTCCGACGATTTCGAATCGATTCACTATTTTTTAGTAGTGCAGATACAACGCTTATTGCGCGACTTTTTCTACCTATTAAAACCAAAACAGCATAACCAATGTCGCCGTTTTTACATCAAAAAGGTCGTTAATATTCTGCCATCCAATTAGGATGGCTGAAATAAGGATGGGAAAGGGAAATACTTCCCGGATTTCAAACGACTGCGCCGTTAAGGCATTGGATAGCTAAGATGAGAACATAACAATATAGCAACGTGCAATTTGGGAAATGGAAGACAGATCAGGACAAAGAATACGAAAAGCTAGACGAAAAAAATCCCCAGCGCACCGGGGATTTTTAGAAATTACTTGATTCAGCTATTAGATAGGCTGAATGTTCGAAGCTTGCTTACCCTTAGGGCCAGCAGTAACTTCGAAAGAAACACGTTGGTTTTCTTGCAACGACTTGAAGCCGTTAGATTGGATTGCGGAGAAATGCGCGAACAGATCTTCACCGCCTTCATCAGGAGTAATAAAACCAAAACCTTTTGAATCATTGAACCATTTAACAATACCAGTTGCCATTACATTTCCTATTTCAGTTAAGTTGGGCTTGCGCCCGTTAGATCGTTTAAAGCAAGAAAGGAATGACAGACCAATACTGCACCACTAGCTCGAATCCTAAACGATTCCGTATTATACCGGAAAATTATCGAATGACACTAAAAATATATAAGAATTACTCGATTAATTATGCTTAGGATACGAGCTAAAGAGTTTCCTGTAATTCAGTCAACCTTCTTGCTCTGTTATCTTTATAACTGATAAACATAACAAATGGCAATTATTATCTTTCAAAATATAGCAAAAAAATCATTTAGCCCCTACTTTTTCGATACTTTTCAGGCGAACTAATTTCTTTTTCTCCTACATTTTTTTAATAGAAGCATACGGATAATGCACTTTTTCTAAGAGCGAACATCACTAAAAAATCATCCAGCTAGCGATCTAGAACCTACATCAAACGATTAGTAATCAAAGATTTTATTAGCAAGAGATTAATATCGAATACAGTAATATAATCGCAGCTCTTCATACTTCTACACAATGATTCAGTATAAAAGTAGCAGTCGTATCTAATCGCTATTTAGCCAAAAAAATGCACCAGTCCCCCGTAAATTTGCATGAGACTGACATTTCATTTTAATTTCACTGCTTTTGTTTTAACTACTCTTACCAATGCCAGCCAACACCGAGACGCATCCTTCTCCCGATTCTGATTCGGTCTTAAGTCATCTACCTTTTTCATTATTTTGGCGCGCAAGGGTAGCCTCTACCGTGGCAAACCAAATGCAAATCGTGGCAGTCGGTTGGCAGGTTTATCAAATGACCGGCAGTGCATTCGATCTTGGCATCGTCGGACTGGTTCAGTTCCTTCCTGCACTATTTCTGGCGTTGGTCGTGGGCCATGTCGCGGATCGTTATGATCGTCGCCAAATCGCCCGTATCTGTTTATTTATTGAAGGCATCGCCGCTGCCATATTGGCGCTCGGCAGCATTCAAGGATGGCTTTCAAAGGACGCGATTTTCGTCATTGTCTTTATTATCGGTGCCACTCGCGCCTTTGAATCACCCACCATGCAAGCATTAGTGCCCGGCCTGGTTCCCGCGAGACTATTACCACGCGCTGTTGCATGGGCAGCGTCCGCCACGCAAACCGCCGTGATTATCGGCCCTGCACTTGGTGGATTTATTTATGCTCTCGGAGCAAGTGCCGTATACGCCATCAGCAGCGCAGCGTTTATTATCGCAAGCGTATTGGTCAATCGTATACGAATTGAAACCGTTTTACCGAAACGAGAACCGGCAACTTTGACATCGCTATTTGCAGGTATTGCTTTCATCAAGAGTCGTCCAGCTGTTTTGGGCGCTATTTCACTCGACTTATTCGCTGTGCTACTCGGCGGTGCGACCGCTTTATTGCCGATCTTTGCGCATGACATACTCGCGACCGGCCCACTCGGGTTGGGCCTTCTTCGCTCAGCGCCTGCCATTGGTGCACTTTCCGTAGGTTTATATCTGACACGTCGTCCATTAACTAAACGCGTTGGCCGCAGCATGTTTATTGCCGTTGCGATTTTTGGCGTTGCCACTGTCGTTTTTGCCCTTTCCCGCTCCATGGCACTATCACTTGTGGCGTTGGTAATACTGGGAGCATCCGACATGATCAGCGTTGTCGTCCGATCCTCATTTGTCCAGCTTCAAACGCCAGACGCGATGCGGGGAAGGGTCAGTGCGGTCAATTCTGTATTCGTTGGAACCTCAAATCAGCTGGGTGAATTTGAATCAGGTATCACAGCATCATGGGTCGGCCCGGTTCCCGCAGTAATGATCGGTGGTATCGGCACCATTATTGTCGTGGCGCTATGGATTCGATTATTCCCTGAGTTATTTAAGGTTGATCGACTCACCGACCCATCGACCACAACAGAACACGCGCCACCTTCACAGCGCAAGCGAGCATCGAATTGAGTGGTCAAACTGACCTTCGCCACATGGGACGGCATGCATAATGCCCCGCGAAAAATAATCTGCGCCAGCAACGATCATTGGTTACCGCTATACTTTAAGACAACTAATACGCCGCATTAAATTGACCGAAAGCACGTTACAGATCACTACCATCCACAACATAAAGATCAACAGGATTAACGAAAAATCTACTGATGAACGCGATAAGTCTGATCAGTGGGCGCAGCAACGCTAAAGTCACTTTCCATATTCCAGTCAATTTCAACCGTCAAGATCGTGGTTGGCCTACCTTTCAAAGTGGTCATCGCGACAAAGGAACATACAATGCAATATCGCGAGCTGGGAAACACTAACCTAAAAGTAAGCCAGATCACGCTCGGCACGATGACGTGGGGAGAACAGAATACTGAGGCCGAAGCGCATGCTCAAATCGATATGGCGCTTGCGCATGGGGTGAATCTGATCGATGCAGCCGAAATGTATCCAGTACCACCTCGTCCTGAGACACAGGGCTTGACTGAAAACTATCTGGGCACCTGGCTAAAAAATTCTGGCAAACGCGATCAAGTATTGATTGCAACCAAAGCAACCGGTCCGGCACGCAAACCACACAATCCACGACACATCCGCGGCGGCGTCAATAATTTTGATCGTAAAGGTTTGACCGAAGCGCTCAATGGCAGTCTTGAACGGCTGCAAACAGATTATGTCGATCTATACCAATTGCATTGGCCGGATCGTAGCGTAAATTGTTTCGGTCATTTGAATTACACGCACCTTCCGGAGGAAGACACTGTTCCGATTGAGGAGACGCTGACGATCCTTGCTGATTTTATTCAATCTGGCAAAGTCCGTCACATCGGTATTTCGAACGAAACACCTTGGGGAATTGTGCAATTTATTCGCGCTGCCGAAAAATTCGATCTGCCACGTATTGTATCCATTCAAAATCCCTATAGTTTGCTGAACCGCACTTTTGAAATTGGGCATTCCGAATTTTCTTATCGGGAGCAAATTGGCTTGCTGGCTTATTCACCGTTGGCCTTTGGTGTTTTATCTGGAAAATATTTAAACGGTGCGCGTCCTGCCGGTGGGCGTTTGACGGTATTTGAGCGTTTTAGTCGATACACTAACCCGCAAGTTGATCGGGTCGCTGGCGATTACGTTGCGCTTGCACAAAAACACGGTCTCGATCCCGCGCAAATGGCTTTGGCTTTTGTAACGAGTCGCGGTTTTGTCACTAGTAACATCATCGGCGCTACTACGCTGCCGCAATTGCAAAGCAATCTGGACAGTATCAAAGTGACTTTAAGTGAGGAAATTTTGGCGGAAATCGAAGCAATTCATACGCGCCAACCTAATCCGGCACCTTGATGGTTATATGCGTTGTTCATTGCGTTATTGGTTGGGTGGCACACAGCTTTTTTCGTCAATGAATTGTACCGCCATGCTGAAGGCATTTTTTCTGCCTTCAGCACTCCGTCAATAACGCATCAAGCTTACTAAATTGGCGCAAGCAATCTGCTCTATACAAACATCAAACGGATGTTGAATCGGTCTTAACGATAATCGGCGGAGCCATAACCCTTGCCCGCTGAGAGTAGCGTTTTGCCAAAACTGCACAAACCATCAATTGTATTTGGTGAAATAACATCAGCGGCAATACCACCATCCCGACTGTGTGACTGGCAAATAATACGTTCGCCATGGGTATGCCGCTGGCTAAGCTTTTCTTAGAGCCACAAAATACGATAGTGATCTCATCTTCTTTATTAAATCCCAGGCGACGACTGAGAAAAGTCGCTATTGCCAGCATAACAAACAATAACAATGACAATACAACAAGTAATCCAAGCAACGAAATTGCGGGTAACTGCGACCATAATCCTTGTACCACTGCCTCGCTAAATGCGGTGTATACCACTAACAAAATCGATCCCTGATCTACGAACTTCAACAGGGCTTTGTGTTTATCAACCCAAACGCCAATCCAGCGTCGTGCAATTTGACCAGCTACAAACGGCAACAGCAGTTGATAGACGATATTCATAATCGAATCTAACGAACCATGGGATTGGCCATGTGCTACGACGATTAAACCAACCAGAACAGGAGTAAGAAATATCCCGATCAGATTGGATGCCGACGCACTGCACACCGCCGCTGGAACGTTACCCCGGGCGACGGAAGTAAAGGCGATCGAGGATTGGACAGTCGATGGCAAAGTGCACAAAAACAAAATACCCAGATACAAATCTGGCGTCACGAGCGGCAGGAAGATAGGTTTAAATGCCAAACCTAAAAGGGGAAATAAAACGAAACTAAATGCCAATACCGTTAAATGCAAACGCCAGTGCATCGCACCTTCGATCGCCGCTTCGCGCGACAATTTTGCTCCATGAAGAAAAAAGAGCAACCCGATAGCAAATGTCGTCAACATACTAAATCCGTGAGCGACTTCACCTTGAGCAGGTAAAAGACTCGCGATTAGCACGGTCGTGACAAGCATCAGAGTGAAATTATCAGGCAAAAAACGGGGACGAACCATGGTGGGATATGAATGTGATTAAAACGATTAAAAGACGGGCAAAATATTGCAGATAATATTGCATAGCTAAAATGTCGGCATGCAATTACCGGTGCCATGCCGCTAAGCGAGTTGAATGATTTGATCGGCCGGTGGGCTACTTGCCACATTAAGGTCAACATTTTACTCCGCCTCCACCAAACTTGCAGACTAGACATCAACTGGCTTGGGAAAATCGGTTTAAATGGCCCATTACAGCAGGATTAAAACAACAATGGCACCAAGCGGCGCCATTTAGTACATGTTAATACTTACATTTCAATAAAAAACGATAACCGTGGCAGCCAGCACCAGCAGGTGTTGTTAGGTTAACCTAGTGATTTGAGCAAACCCGGCAATTTTCACCATAACCAAAACATCAGCAACCAGGCAAAATTTACCACACCGAGAGCAGCTACTACTGGCGCCATACCAAGTAAGCGTCGCCCTGTTCCTGATGCGTATCGACCAGTTACACGCCATGCCAACCAGACGCTCCACAGCGTGGTAGCAATCAATAGAATCGCCCGCATGTCGTTCGCCCAGAACACGGGTAAATGTTCGGCCCGCAAGAGGCTGATGGTAGTCGCGGATAAGCCCACAAACACACCGCAACCCGCCAGAGGAATCGTAGACTGTACCAAATGATTAAAGCGGCTACGATCCCAATTACCCAACAAACGGGTACTCAAAGCAAACAGCAACGACAAAACGGTCCCCAGCACCAAGCCGGTGGTTAAAATGTAAGCAACTACGAGGCTTCCATCCAACCAACTGAAGACGTCACTTTGGGCAGGATAATTGGTAAATATCCACCACGGTGCATTGGTCGCAAAAGGCCACATGATGTCGCGATCTATTAACCAGGTCGCAATCGCTTGTTTGATCACAATGAACCATGGACTTGCCGACCAGTGGAATGCACCAATCGCTATTCCCATCAGGCCATAAAGTGCTAAAGCACTTTCCCACAGGCTATTTTGCTTTTCGCCCAGAGAGACTATCTCTAATGTCGGAGGACGCCATGTTAATGTGATCGCCTCGCGATGATTGCTACAGCGTCCGCACATATGGCAATCGGCAGCACCCGTCATTGCACGCAAAGGCACCAGCGGTGCACAATTAATGGCAATCGTTTTCTTACCGTGCGTATTGTACGAAGCACGCCAGGCCGCCTCATTAACCTTGTAATGAAAAGGCGCCAATTTTGCCAACAAGCCGAACACACCATTGACAGGGCAAAGGTATTTGCACCAAACGCGCTTTTCCCTACCATAAAGATATCCAACGATAATCGCACCAAAGGTCGAACCGCCCAATACAAGTAGAACCGCCTTGGGATATTGATAGACACTTACCATTTGTCCATAAACCGTCGTGAGCGCAAAAGCCACAAATGGCCATCCACCCCAACGCATCCAGCGTGGAATCGGCTTAAAGAGGCCATGCCGGCTGGCAAATTCAGTCAGTGCACCTTCAGGACATAATACGCCGCACCAGACACGCCCCATCAACACCATACTGATTAACACGAAAGGCCACCATACTCCCCAAAATGCAAACTGCGCAATTAAGGTCAGGTTGGACCAGATGTGCGCCGTTTCATCGGGTAGCGGTAGAAAAATTGGTACCAGAATCAGCAATGCGTAAATGAGAACGACGCCCCATTGGATGCCACGGATGAGCGGTGCATTGAGGCGCATCCACTCGCCGACGCGTGCCAAGCGGGTTGGCGACGTCGGCGATGCAGTTGATGTAGTGCAAGAGCTCATGAGTTTAGGTTGCCAGCTTAGCCTGTGCGGTGCTTTTTGGCGCGGCACGTTTTAAAAACAGTGACACTACCACCCAATAGCCAATGTAGACCAGTAAACTCATCAATGCCGGTTGAGCACGATAGCCGGTTAAGGTGCCAACCAAATTGCCGAAAGTACTGCTGTCATCGAGCAACCATGCGCTATTCCAGATCGGATCGATCAACGTGGGAACAATGTCTAGCGACATCAGGCGCTCAACGCCGGTGAGTAATAATCCCGCCGCCAAAAATAACAGCATGGTTTCGGTCACCTGAAAGAATCGACGCCAGGAAAAAATCTTGCCGCCTAATTGCAGAAGATAGAACGTCAAAACGGCTAGTCCAAACCCGATTATTGCAGCCAATATCAGCATCTGGAGACTGTTATGCTCGCTCTGTTTAATGCCATACAGGAAAATCACCGTCTCGCTACCTTCGCGTGCGATAGCCAACGCCGCCAGTACCGTCACGCCCCACCAGTTAGCAGCCTTTAAGTTGGCTTTCAACGAGGTTTCCATTTCGCGCTTCATCGTACGACCATGTTTGCGCATCCAGTACACCATCTGCACGATCAATACCGCCGCTATCAATACCATCGCTATCTGAAAATAGTCTTGCGAATCTCCTGACAGAATTTCGCTAAAACCCAGCAACGCAGCACCTAGGCCGATCGCCGCAATGATGCCGATGCCGACACCGGCCCACAAATAAGGCAGGCCACGGCGCGTTTCCGCTCCGCCGTTAGCCAACCAAGCGTGTAATATGCCAACCACTAGCAAAGCCTCAACGCTCTCGCGCCAGACGATGAACAAAACTTGACCCATCGCTTAATTCTCCATTACATCGTTAACAAGGTATAAACATTAAACATTTGAGCGATTTCCAGCGCCGCTTCGGTTATGAACCCGACAAAAACTCTCCTATTGAGATTACAAAAAATATCAACTAAAAAACCTGTTTTTTGTCAATTCAATTTAATGGTGTCAGGTTCCGAATAACTTTATTTGGCGACAATCAAGCCCTTTGCACTTAAATGAAAATCATCAAAAAATTTGTACTCACCAGGTGACAGCGGCGCAATCACGATAAATGACTGTGCGCCGGGTCCTAAAACTTTTTCTTTGCGTAACTGAACGCTCTCAAATTCCACCGCGGAAGAGCCGGTGTTGTGCACTTCGATCTTAATTTTCTGACCAGCCGGAACTTCAATTCGCGCCGGGTTTAAGACGCCATCTTTCATCTCCAACCTAAAAGTAGGTAAATCTACAGCGGACGAAAAGCCTGCGGTGCACAGCAAACCAATAGCCAGCACACCACGTAAATTTTGTACAAACATCGATATGACTCCTGATCGGAAAACGTCCACTTGAGGTTACTAAAGAAGCACATGGTGTTACATGCCGATTTAGCAACAGCATTATCTATTAATAGCCGCCCTTTTTACCGACGCCGGCAAAAACGAAATCATTCTTGACCTCAAACGGTTTGAACCAGGCGCTAACGCCGGTTTCCTTATCTACATGCCGACCAAAGTGCGCTGCCGCATTCGCAGACGGCGGTGAGATTTTCATAATCAACGTATATTTACCGGGACCTGCCAACTTGACGTTATCGCCATAATGCGGACCGTCGTTCGCTACCATCGGCATCATGTCGCCTTTGATGACTTCTTTTGATCCCACTTTTGTGAACTGATACGAGATAACCAAATTCGGCATCCAGTCCCCTTCAGCGAAACCATTAGGGTTATCTTTTACGGCACGAATGTCTGCCTCGACATGGATATCTGATAACTCTGCCTTGCGCATCATGCCTTCTGGTTCCATCTTGATAGGCTGCAAATAAACCGCAGCGACTTCAATTCCGTTCATGATTTGCTGTTTGCCGATTGGATATTCCGCAGCTAAGGCGCTATTTGTAAAGCCCGCAGTAAACAACATCGCCAAGGTCAAAAATTTCATATTAGATTTCGCTCCCATTATGTTGCTCTTTCAGAATAGTAAATGATAATGATTATTGTTTGATTGTATCACCGCCATCATAAAACCGCTTCCCCTCAAAGAATATGGCGGTCCATGCGCGCTTACCAATGTGAGGTACTAACGCTATAGCGGCGATTACCCCTTCTTTACCGGACGGGCTTTGACGATTAAAATTTATCCCGATTCAGAAAAATGTAGATTTTTTTAACAATAATGATTCATTCGCAATTTACCCCTTCCAAAATCACGCCACCTCGGCTATAATTTTGTCTTTCGCGGCTGTAGCTCAGCTGGATAGAGTACTTGGCTACGAACCAAGGGGTCGTGGGTTCGATTCCTGCCAGCCGCACCAGAAAACAAAAGAGTTGCAAGAGAAATCTTGCAACTCTTTTCTGGTTTACGGCGTCGATAAATAACACCCTCCTCCGCATCAAATATCACGCCACAAGATTCCCTTATTTAATACTCTGGCATGTGCGCAGATACCTCGCTAATGCCATTTAGCACGGGAATCAACGCGCAATTAATCCGGCATTTAAGCTCGCATACGGCTGATAAATTGCACCGCATTTCGCGCATTTAAATTTTTAAAAAAGTTTCTCCCTATTTACATAAAACCCATATACAATGTCGATCTTTCGCGGCTGTAGCTCAGCTGGATAGAGTACTTGGCTACGAACCAAGGGGTCGTGGGTTCGATTCCTGCCAGCCGCACCAGTAATACGTTGTGAAATTAAGGGGTTAGCGCTAAAAGCGTTAATCCCCTTTTTTTTGCTTGAGTGACTTTTGAATGGGTCATGTTTTTCATTGAGTGGCTGTTCGTTGCGCCAGTCGAAGACGCAGCGTGCGCATGTCGGCTTTTTTACTCCCTTACTCACTCTTAATTTCTTGCAACGCCTCGTCCATTTCCAGAATTTGAGCAACATTGTAGTGCAAGAACAGAGGTTCCTTTGCGTGCCCGAGAATGGCGTGGATCGTCATCTCCATCGGCGGTCCTTTTTTTTTAGAATCGGGCCTACACTCACGCTGCCAAACGAAAACATGCGTTTTATGCTTGCCGCGCATCGACTCGAGAACTTGTTGAGCGAAATCGCTGCAAACAATCTAATTAGCGTTACATCGAAAAATACTCTGGAGGAGAATGTTAATGGCGAGCAAGAAAGCGCAGACGCGGCTTGATGCATCACGGCAAAAGCGTCCACCATGCCAACGGAACATGATGCGTACATCAGAATAAACTATGGACCAAAATGCATTCACGCACTGTCTAGCTAGTAGGTTCAATTGATCGATTAGAAATAAAGCAGTTGTCGTAAAGCAAAGTGACATGCGGTGGTGCGACTGGGATGCCAACTTTTACTAACGCGATGTCTAGCGCGCCATATAGTGAATCCCCAAAAAACTTCAATAAACTTTTTTTTAAGCGCTATTGAGGATTTCCAAGCCTGCCATTCGATCAAATTGATTCAAAAAAAAGCCCGCATCTCAGCGGGCTTTCAGATACTTTCAACTTTTAAATACCGCCTCAGACGGCATTACTCTTTAGCTAAACAACGCCAAGGTTTGGTCTCACTTTTGTACGCAAAAAAATGGTTAAGATACATTCGGGCCGGGCGGTTAAAACCCACCGAAATTCTAGCTAGCGGTTAGATGAAGATGCCGCCCGAGACTTCGACACGCTGCGCATTTACCCAGCGATTGTCCGCAGAGAGCAAGGCTGCGACAGCCCCGCCGATGTCATCCGGCAAACCGACACGTCCTAGCGCAGTTTGGCTCGCTACAGCCGCATTCATCTCCGCGTTATCACGCACCATGCCACCGCCGAAATCCGTTTCAATCGCGCCCGGCGCCAGCGTATTAACGGCGATACCGCGTGTGCCAAGTTCCTTGGCCATGTACCGCGTCAGCACCTCGACGCCGCCCTTCATTGCAGCATAGGCAGCAAGCCCGGGAAACGTAAAGCGGGTCAGACCGGATGAGATATTTACAATACGACCGCCGTCATTCATCAGCGGCAGCAGTTTCTGCGTCAGGAAAAATGGGCCCTTCAGATGGATATTAAACAGCATGTCGAACTGTTCTTCAGTGGTTTCTGCCAGGCTTGCATGGTAGCCAACACCGGCGTTATTAACGAGAAAATCAAAGCGATCACGCTGCCAAGTAGTCGCCAGCGCAGTCTTTACCGCATCGGCAAACGCCGCAAACGACTTCGCGTCGCCGACATCGAGTTGCAGAGCCAGCGCCCGACGACCTTGCGCCTGAATCTGTTGAACCACAGCTTCTGCCTCAACTTCGTTACCCTTGTAGGTAACGATCACATCAACGCCGCGTTCGGCCAGCTTCAGCGCCGTGTTGCGCCCGAGACCGCGGCTAGCCCCGGTAATAAGCGCTATTGGAGAAGTTTGAATAGTCATTGGGAATCCTTAGTTGTTGAAACAGGTTGCGATAGCTGAACTTTAATCATTTCCTGACCGAGGATAAAGCCATCAAAACTGGTTACACTGTTCTTTTATAAAAACAATCGAGGTCGTGTAGCCATGGATTTTGATGAACTTCGGATCTTTTCAAGAGTCGCCGACTTAGCCAGCTTCAGCCGCGCCGCAGAACAATTGGGGCTGGCGAAGGGACATGTATCGACATCTATCCAACAGCTAGAAGCGCGCCTTGGTACTCGGCTGCTACAACGAACGACGCGTAGCGTGCGCCTGACAGAAGATGGCAAACGCTTTCTTGATCGCTGCAAGGAGTTGCTGATTGAAGCGGAACAACTTCAGGTCATGTTTCAACCCACTTCAGGAGGTCTCACCGGACGACTCAGAATCGACATGCCGAACATCTTCGCCCGCGATGTCATCATTCCGCGTCTGCCAGAATTTCTGAGCGCGCATCCGGGACTAGAAATCGGCATTAGTACAACCGACCGCCGCGTAGATCTGATCCAGGAAGGATTCGACTGCATCTTGCGCGTAGGCGCACTAGAAAACTCCGACCTGGTCGCCCGTCCTATCGGACTGATGCAGATGTCAAACGCGGCTAGTCCAGACTACCTAAGCCAGCACGGCGTGCCTCAGACACTCGCCGATCTGACACAACACCGCATCGTCCACTACACGCCAAATCTGACGTCGAACGATGCGAGATGGGAGTATTTCGATCGTACCAACAACACCTACAAAACATTACCGATGACCGCTGCGGTCTCAGTAAATGGCACCGATGCCTATCAGGCAGCCGCTTTGGCCGGTTTAGGCTTCATTCAGGCACCAACACTTGGCCTCCAGCGATTGGTTGATCAAGGGTCATTAGTTCTCGTACTGCCAGAGTTCACCGCGTGCCCAATGCCAGTTTCACTGCTATATGCCAATCGCCACCAGCTTGCGCCACGCGTTCAGGCTGTAATGCGCTGGCTGACGGACATCCTCACACCTTATTTGATTAAACTGAGGTGACATGCAGTGCCATGTCATCATATTTAGCTTCGTCAATTGAACGTTAAGTTTATGTGTGTTTTAAAGCAGATCTCAGTAATTTAACAGAGCGTTACTCAGCGGGAACGGGCAAAGGAACTGAAGGTCCTTGCAAAAGTGAGCGCATACCGATAAGTCCAAAAATCGGTCCGGGTAACAAGATCCAGGCAACCTTGTTGCCGACTATTGGGTAAGCCGACGTGGTAATTAGAATCGCGAAGGTTGTGAGTAGAAATCCCAGACTGTTTTGAATTGCCAACGCACTGCCAACCAATCCCGGTGGACAAGCCTTAACTGACATCGCCGAGAACTGCGGCGAGTCGGCGACCACTGCCAAGCCCCACAAGAGCATTAATGCCAGCTTCCAGAAAACTGGCAAAGTTTGTAAAAATGGAAACAGCAGGCATATCGCCCCCGATGTTGCCAACGCCCACCATGCCACGCGCGCACTTCCCACTCTTTCGCTGAGTAAGCCACCGGCGATGCACCCAATCGCACCGATGCCAATTACCGCAAATGCCCAACCTGAAATACTGTGATACGGCAGTGTTCCCGGGGATGACAGCACATCCAAAAGCAGAACAGGCACCAGAGTCCAGAACGCATATAACTCCCACATATGGCCAAAGTAGCCGAAGGCAGATGCCCGAAATTCTTTTACTCGGAATGCATCCATGACGTTACCGATCGAGCTTGATGCGTGGGTACGCCGCTGAAGGTGCGGACCATCGCCCAGCCAGCCAACCATCAACGCGCCGACAAGTGCCAATGCGGAGGATGTCAGAATAACCGTTTGCCACGAAACCATTCCGCCAACCATCCGTATTCCATGCGGCAATGCCGTGCCCAGCGTTAACATGCCCACTAGCAGGCCAAGACTTCGGCCGGCGCTTTGCGGACTCCAGCTGACGACGAGTTTCATTCCCAACGGATATATTCCGGCTAGCGACAAACCGACGACGAATCGAAACCACAAGGCGCTTTCCAGCCCGGTACTCAAAAGTGCAAAGAGGCCGTTGAAGACTGCGCCGAGGATGCAACAGACCGCAAATATCTTACTCGCGGCGAAGCGATCCGCAAAACCCGTAAAAGCAAAAATCAACGTCCCAACAATAAAGCCGACTTGAACAGCGTTGGTTAACCAACCGATATCTGCTGCACTTAATCCCCAGAGGCGCATTAAATCGTCTGCCGCACTGTTCGCACTAAACCAGAGCGATGTACCGAATAGTTGCGCCAGGACGATAGTGGTGATCGGCTTGCTCATGTAGACTGTGCTTCCGCAAAGCGGGCATCACGCCATGCGATCGCTGCCCGCATGCCACGATCTCGCGCGATGTCCATGAATGCGCGTTTGTCCGGCGAACCCTTCGACTCAATGGCGTGATCAATGTCCAGCGCTTCTTTCAACGCACTCTGCATTCCTTGAAGTTCATAGGTCCGATTCAGCGCCTTTTTTGTTTGACTGACAAGGACCGGATCCACCAATGCAATCCCGCGAGCAATGCTGAGTCCCGTCTCGACATGCGCACCTTGCGGAACTATACGGCTGATAAATCCCATACGAAGTGCATCTTGAGCACTGATTCTGTCTGCGCCGGTAAAAATGATATCCTTTGCCTGCTTCGGCCCTGTCATCCAAGGCAACAACATCGTAACGATCCCCGCACCGAATTTCAGTTCAGGCTCACCAAAAATAGCATCTTCGGCAGCGATTGTAATATCGCAAGACAGTGCTATTTCAAACGCGCCGGCCATGCATGCGCCATGAACGGCGGCGATAGTCGGCTTAGGACTATTCCAGAAACGCATCGTGGTATTGAAGTCGAGATCGAGAATATCACGCCAGATTTTTGACCCTTGCGGTTGGCTTTCCATTTGGGCCTTTAAATCGAAGCCAGATGAAAAGGCACGGCCAGATCCGCTCACCAGGATAACGCGCACAGTCTCGTCAGACTCAGCACGATCGACGGCATCGTTAATCTCATGCAGCATCGTTTTATCTAACGCATTCAGGCGTTCGGGCCGGTTAAAGATGATGTGTGCGATACCGTCTTGGGACGTATATTGGATCGTAGTGAAGTCAGACATAATGGTCCTTTAATGTTCGCGTTAAACCCGGGTCGCTGCTGAGGCCGATGCGATGGCACCGGATTGGATCATCATCTTGAGCTGCCCTCTATCCGCCTTGCCAGTGCGTCCTAACGGCAGCTCATCAGATATGTAATAAGTATCGGGCTGCTTGAATTTTTCTACTCGGCTTTCAAGGTATTTTTTTAAAGACGCAATGTCAAGTGACGTACCAGTTCGGGGTACCACCAGAACGTGAATACGTTCACCGAGAACGGTATCCGCAATCCCCACGGCCATGGCGGCCGAAATATCGGGGTGAGAGCATAACAGTTGCTCCAATTCTCCTGGCGTAACCTTGTTCCCTCCGCGACTAATTATTTCCTTGCTTCGCCCCATGAGTTCAACCACCGAGCTGTCTATCAGGCGCGCCAGGTCGCCGGTTTTCAACCAGCCATCCGACAGGGCCGTGGTCGTAAGCTCTGGCTCATCAAGATAGCCGATCATCAAATAGGGACTGTGTATTTGTAGCTCTCCCAAAGTGCCCGATAGAACCGGTGCATCATAAGCATCAACTATGCGGAAACTAACGTTGGGCGACGGGCGGCCGATGCAGCCCGGATATTTCGCATAATCTTCCGGGAAAGAAAAAAAGTCACAGGTCGCCGTTTCGGTCAATCCGTAAATATCGATCAGGTCCGTACCCGAAAAGCGTTGTCTGATGGTAGACGCAAGCGAATGACCCAGTGATTCTCCACCAATTAAAATCTGGCGCAATTTATCTTGCGCAACTACTCGATCAATTTCTGATAGTAATCCTGAATCAGAAAACAGAACACGCATCATTGTCGGCACCATCCCGACACGCGTGATGTTGTTATCGACCAGCGTTCCCAGGAAGGTTGTTGGGTCAAATTTTTCAGCCATGACTAGCGTGCCGCCCCGCATCAATGTCAGCAAACTTATCCAGAGACCAAAGCTGAAAGTAATATTCAATACCAGCAACGTATTCTCGTAGGGTTGGAAATTAAGTAAGCTATCGATCTGCTGAATCTTGCCGTAAAACGCATCATGCGAGACCACTACTCCTTTCGGCGTACCGGTGGATCCCGAGGTAAATATAATGAATGCGGCATTCTCCAACAACGGCCTGTCAGGCGGGCGTGTCATTGTGATCATAGTTACTACGCTTGCGGGGTTGGCGGCGGCTGCTTGCATGTCAATCATCAATCGTGCCTTGGTTTTATCCAGAACCTTGGCTGCCACTGCTGCCGGCGTGGTGCGATGCACTGGAACCACGACCCCGCCCGCATTCCATACCCCTAACAATGCCGCTATATCTAGTGGATGATTCGACACGTGGACATGCACAGGCTCATTGGGCCTGATCCCAATGTTGCGAAGCGCATGTG
Organism: Glaciimonas sp. GNP009; assembly: GCF_054343755.1. Lineage (NCBI taxonomy): Bacteria > Pseudomonadati > Pseudomonadota > Betaproteobacteria > Burkholderiales > Oxalobacteraceae > Glaciimonas > Glaciimonas sp. GNP009. The sequence continues at coordinate 4,515,470 of NZ_JBTGUV010000004.1, read as the reverse complement.
ATACGCGCTCCGCCTCGTACGCCAGCGCCGTATATGACAGCGAACCATGCGTTCCAGTGAGCGCGACAGCATCGTCAAACCTGCCGCACGCATTCTTCAGCGCATTTCCCAAGCCCATGTTTAATTTTATTTGCACAGCAGTCTCCATCCAGTTTTTTTGAGCGGTTTTACATCATTACGTTACCTTCGCAATGATCAGACAGCGTTCACATCAACTAGTACACGTCCTTTGAGTTTGCCGCCCAGCATGTCTTCCGCCGCACTCTTGACCTCGGTCAATGGCACTGTCGCCGCCGTAATACCATTTAACACTTCCAATGGCAGATCGTTGACGATACGCTGCCATGCACTAACGCGATCTTTGGTTGGCAGCATCACGGAGTCAACGCCGATCAACTTTACACTACGCAGAATGAACGGCATAACGGTTGTGGGCAGATCAGCACCGCCAGCGAGACCGCACGCAGCAACAACGCCGCCATAGTGCATTTCCGCCAGAACGCGCGCCAACACTTTAGAGCCGACAGTGTCGATCGCCGCGGCCCACCGTTGCGCTTCCAAGGCACGTGGAGCCTCACTCCACTCCAGTCCGTCCGCAAATGCGGTTGCACCAAGATGTTTTACGTAAGTGTGTTTGTCGGGATCGCCAGTGAGTGCAGTAACCGAATAACCAAGATTTGTGAGAATGGCGACCGCTACACTCCCTACTCCCCCCGCAGCACCAGTGACCAGCACTGGCCCGCTTTGCGGCGTGATATTGGCCGCTTCCAGCGCGTTAACGCAGAGCATTGCGGTAAAACCAGCGGTACCAATCATCATCGCCTGTCGCGTAGTCAGCCCTTCCGGTAGCGGGACCAACCATTCGCTTTTGACACGCTGGTACTGACTGTAACCGCCCCAATATTTTTCACCGACACTCCATCCTGTCAGTACCACTCTGGTCCCCGGCTGGTATTGCGGGTTGCTGGATTCAACGACAGTACCCGCAAAGTCGACTCCAGGCACCATTGGCCAAGTACGCACAATCTTGCCCTTACCGGTGACCGCCAGTGCATCTTTGTAATTCAGCGTGGAATAGTCAACTTTGACCAACGTATCTTCATCAGGCAGCGCATCCAGAGTCAGTGTTTCAATTGACGCATTGGTTTTCTTGTCTTCTTCGCGAAGAACCAGAGCTTGAAATTTGTTTTGCGACATGAGAGTCTCCTTAATTTTTAATGGGATTTACCCCGAAAAAAAGGCGGATGCAGGTGAACCTACGCAACAACCGCCACTATATTCAACTTGCTAGTCGAGTAGTCAAATATTTACCTGGGCGGAGTTCGACTTCAACATAAGCAGTTGCACTCGCCCATTTTTTTACGTCACTTTATAGTGTGCATTGATCGAACGGCAGCGGCCTAATGTGGAAAAAAAAGTAATGTGCCGCCCATTACTGCGCACATAATGAAAAAAGCGACCACGGTATAACCCATGACACGCCCCATCCCCACACCGGCAATTGCCAGCAGCGGAATGACCCACATAGGCTGAATCATGTCGGCGGCGCTCTCGCCGAGTGCGACTGCAATTGCCACCGCACCCTGCGCAACATGCAGATGCTCTGCAGCCGCTACCACAAACGGCGCCTGGACCACCCAGTGACCACCCGCGCTCGGTATAAACATACTAATGATCACGGACGATACAAAACTCCAAAATGGCAGCGTTTGCGTCGTTGAAAAACTAATGAACCATTGGGCGATGACGTCCGCCAATCCGGTGGCCGACATGATCCCCATAATTCCGCCGTAAATTGGGAACTGCAGCAAAATCGGTCCTGTCACTCGCGCCGCATTATTTACGGCACGTACATAAGCCTTTGGCGTCCAATGCATCAACAACCCAAGCAACAGAAATATGAGAACCAACATGTTCAAATCCATCGCAAATGCACCCTCTGATATTTTCAGCCCGATGTATGCCAGTCCAAGCCCTACCAGCGCAAGATTAAGTATCCAGGCATGGTCAAGCATTCCGGCGATGGTGTGCGATACGCTTTCTTCCGGGATCACGGCATCTTCAGCCTTAAGACGAGCCGGGTCTGCTGCAATCGTCTCCGCATCGCTTGGCATCATCGCGCAAAATACAAGAGGAAGAATGATCGCCAGAATAATCAAAGGTAGGTAATTCAACGGAGAAAATAAAAACTCCTTCATCGGAAGCACGTTTCCAGTGATTTTTTCTATCACGTTGAGAGGCGAACCCTTGCTGGCACTCACCAGCGCGATCGAGCTCGAAATGCCACATACATAGAATGACCAGCCAGCATACGCGGCGGCTACCAACCAGGCAAAATCTACACGCATACGTTTTGCTATTTCCCGCGCAAATAGCGCCGAGACAACCAGGCCAACAGCCCAATTCAAAAGGCCGGCCGTCATTGAAACCAGGAATGTCAGGGTCATCGCCCCTTGTTTTGTAGTCGGGATCTGTGCAATTGTTTTAAGAAGACTTGCAACCGGTTTGGAGGTGGACAGGGCGTGACCGGTGACCAGTGTCAGTGCAACAAGAAAGGCAAAGCTAGCGATTTTGAAGACACCGTCGACCCAGCTTGTCAATACTTGGGGAACTGAGGCGTGCGGCGCTAAAAAATAAGCCAAAGCGCACGTGAGCATTGTCAACAAAATGGCAATGACAAACGGATCAGGCATGATCCGCTCGACAATCATTACGCAAAGTCTTGCAAACCGCTGCAGTGCGGCGCTAAGAAATCCATCACCGTCTCGCCTCGACGGGTTGTCCGAAATTGTTTTTTCCACCACCTGTCTCCTTAATATTTATAAATGGACATTTTTACTCAAACTTGACGAACCTGTTTGAGCTAGTAACCGATAGTTCGCTTCTAACGAGCAAATTAAAATCAGCCACTCGGCGTATTTATACCGAGTAATAACTGACTGGTCAACTATATCTTTTGAAAGTCGTTTGTAGAAAAAATTTAGAAATGCTATCAAGGGTGTATGGCGCATCTAGTCTGAGATTTAAGCTATTTCCAATAACGGATTTACCAATTTTTCTTATTTAGTTGACCAGTCAGTTATAAACTATTATGATTCCTGAAGAAATATTTGATGTTCGAATCGCTAGGTATTGCGTGGGCACCTTACTAGGGTGAATGAATAGAACCTAGTCTTGAAAATCGAAGAGCGATTCGACGTCTTCAACGCAGAAAAAAAATGCGGAGTCCTTGATCGGATTTGATTACGAAAATCATGCCTACATTTTGCGCTTAACCGTTCATCCAATCGCTCACCTCAGCATCTCCAACCGGAATCACAAATGGCTAAAAATACAGTCGCATCTGCCCCTCGCGATAAAGGAAAACGCGCCGAACTCATTCGTATTGGGGTCGAGATCTTTACGGAAAAAGGTTTTCACAATACACCGCTCGATGAAGTCGTTAAAGCTGCTGGCGTTCCGAAAGGGTCGTTTTATTACTACTTCGAAAACAAAGAAACCTACACGCTTGCAGTGATCGATGGGTATGCCGATTATTTTGCGCACAAACTTGATCGCATATTGATGGACACTTCAATTCAACCTTTAGACCGTATCAAGGCTTTTACATTAGATGCTACAGCAGGAATGGCGCGATTTAACTTCAGGCGAGGTTGCCTGATCGGAAATTTGGGTCAGGAGTTGGCCGCATTGGACGATAAATTTCGCCTCGCTCTCCTTAGCGTACTGACGGATTGGCGTCAACGTATTCAAGCCTGTCTTGACGAGGCAAAAGCAGCAGGTCATCTAAGGGCTGATGCCAACAGTGAGGCACTTGCGCGCTATTTCTGGATCGTTTGGGAGGGAGCTGTGCTTTGCTCGAAACTTGAGAAATCCAGCGCACCTCTAGACGATGCAAGCAATGCTTTCATTGAATACCTAAAGCATTTACAACCGAGTGAATCCCATAACGGAACGAGTTGAAGCAGACGCGATAGCCTGACTGAAGCCAAAATGCATCGAGAGACGTTTTTGATGCATTTGGCTAACAATACTAAATATCAACGCAACGGCAAATGCCGGAAATGGAAGACAACCTAGCCCATCGAGAATCAAAAAAGTGATAGAGCACCGATCTTTGTGCCCGTAACAAAAAGTCGCACCCGTGCTTTACATCTCGCCAGTTGCACAAATACAACATACGTTCCCCATTCTTCATCATCAAAAATTGCTCCAACGATAATGTCGCTTTCAATTCCCTGTGAAAATTTCCACGACTCAATGAGATCCTGATTACGCCTAATCAATAGTAGAAACCCATCCGATTATCAAAGGCGTGGTGTTTAGATAAGGTAAAACGCAGCACTGCTATATCTGAAGTGGTAAATCTCCAAACGCGGCATCAAACACGTATTCACCGGACGTCCATTAATGCGGGGACTATTTATCCTACAAGCGAAACGCCACCTCCAAGCAGGGCGACGATTTCAGATAAGGATGACTTTTCACGAGATTGGCCGTACAGCAAACTGCCTGACAAAATATAGCAAAGTCGCGGAAGTTTTGCCTGAAGACTAATGAGGGACAGGTTGCGAAGATGCGCAAGGAAGATGCGTCTTTATCTTTTCTATTCGTAATACCCTGAGAATTTGAATGTACTGGCTGTGTGACAAAAAAACGAAGATGATTCGCTGACTGTTTCTTTGCCCCATTCCATTCTACAATAGGAATACGCGCCGTCATTTTGCATGTTGCTGTGACTTATTGGGGTGCCTTAGATCAAGAATTCTGCCAGGCTTAAAAGAAGGCAGAATTACACTATTAACTTTTGAACTAATGGATTAATACAGCACAAATAGCAGCATAGTTAATGCATCAACGACGAGGAGGATAAAGATCGCGGCCAACCTCATTAATTTGCTGACGCAAGGCGCGTCGCTCATCAGGTGACAAACGCCCACGCGGAACTGGCTGACCCGAATCTCTGTTGGCACGTTCGTTTTGCCATTCCTGATTGCGATTGCTGTCGTGTTGCGGTTCGTACTGGCGGGAAGAGCGTTGTGGCGACGGCTCTTCACGCTCACGATCTGACCGCGCAGTTGCCCCCGCCATTGCAGCAAGCAACAACAAACAAAGACTCATTTTTCGGAACATCATATTCATAACGTTTTCTTCTGTGAATGCAGGATAACGGTTAAGATTTACCCGCCACAGCTTAAGTGTAAGCCCCCTCACTTTTTGTCATAAGAGGTATTTGGTAAAGTTTGTAACACTTTGTAATCCACGCCCTTCCTGTATATTTTTAATGTGCACTGACGTTACCATACGACTATGAATACTCACAACACCCCTACCCAAACAGCTAACGCCCACCAGTATAAAATTCTTGTGGTCGATGATGACATCCGCCTACGAGATTTATTGCGCCGCTATTTGACCGAGCAAGGCTTTCAGGTGGTCACGGCAGAGAATGCACAGGCAATGAATAAATTGTGGATACGTGAGCGCTACGATCTGTTGGTGCTTGATCTCATGCTACCGGGCGAAGATGGACTCGCGATTTGTCGCCGGCTGCGTGGTGCTGGAGACCAGACGCCGATCATTATGCTGACGGCAAAAGGGGAAGACGTAGATCGGATTGTAGGCCTTGAAATGGGCGCGGACGATTACTTGCCAAAGCCTTTTAATCCCCGCGAGCTGGTGGCCCGCATTGGTGCGGTGTTGCGACGCAAAGGCCCGGATGAATTGCCTGGCGCACCATCAGAGACGCCACAATCGTTTGAATTTGGTGAATTTGTTCTTGATCTGGGAACACGTTCCCTCAAGAAAAGCGGCGAATCTGTGCCACTTACAACGGGTGAATTTTCTGTCCTTAAGGTTTTTGCGCGCCATGCGCGTCAGCCATTGTCGCGTGAAAAATTAATGGAGTTAGCGCGCGGCCGTGAATACGAAGTATTTGATCGAAGTCTTGATGTGCAGATTTCGCGACTACGCAAATTAATTGAGCCTGATCCCGCTAATCCGCTATACATCCAAACTGTGTGGGGACTTGGCTACGTCTTTATTCCAGAAGGTCAACCGCGCTGAATGACCAATTCATGAGCACGCTATGACCACACCACAACGCTTGGCGTGGCTAAAAAGCGGCCTTCTCTGGCGCACCTTCTTTTTAATGGCATTCCTCATCACCATCAGTATGGTGGTGTGGGTTGCCAGTTTTCGCATTGTAGAACGTGGTCCCCGAGCACAGCAATTAGCGGCCCAAATCATTTCGGTCGTTACTATCACGCGGGCGGCTCTCACGCACTCCGCACCGGATTTGCGCCGCGAGCTGCTATTTGATCTCGCCAGCAATGAAGGCATACGCATCTATCCACTCGAAGAAAACGACAAGATTGAGCCACCGCCAGATAGTGCCGTGATGCCAGAACTGGAAGCCGAAGTACGAGCACGCCTCGGCAACGATACAAAATTTTCTGCCAGCGTCAATGATATCGGTGGTTTTTGGGTCAGCTTCACTATTGATGAGGATCAATACTGGCTGATGCTGGATCGTGATCGCGTTGAACGCAGCTCCGGTTTTCAGTGGTTTCAATGGGCGACCGCTGCCATGCTGTTGTCGCTATTGGGTGCGATGTTTGTCTCGGCATTGATCAATCAACCGCTGGCACGCCTTACCGCCGCCACGCGCGCGGTCGCCAAGGGTGAACAACCCGACCGTTTGCCAGAAACTGGTCCTACAGAAATCGAAGAAGCGAATCGTAGCTTTAATCAAATGGTTGATGATTTGCAGCGCGTCGATGCCGATCGGGCCATCATTTTGGCCGGTATCTCGCATGATTTACGAACGCCAATCTCGCGTATGTTACTGGAAGTTGAAATGGCGCATTTATCAGATGAAGCGCGAATCGGCATGCAATCGGATCTGGCACAGATGGACGGCATTATTGGTCAATTTCTGGATTATGCTAAACCAACTGACGTCAGTAGTTTTACCATTATTGACATGACCAATTTTCTCCATGACGTGGAGCAAAATGCCGCGCGTCATACCGATATCGAAATCCATTCCAGGGTTTCCGAGAATCTTTATATTCAGGGAAACGAAACTGAAATACGTCGGGTCTTTACCAACCTGATTGAAAATGCGCGTCGTTATGGAAAGTCCAACGGAACTGACATAGCGGTGATCGATGTCACTGCCATGCTTCAGCATGACAAAGTACTGATCGATATTTCGGATCGCGGCCCCGGCGTTCCCGAGGCTGAAATGGAACGACTACTCAGACCATTTACACGTCTCGATACCGCACGCGGCCAAGCCAATGGATCGGGATTAGGGTTAGCAATCGTGAATCGCGTTATCAAACGTCACGACGGCAAATTGCACCTATACAATCGAAGCGGTGGCGGTTTGTCGGTACAAATCATCCTTCCATTCGTCAAAAACGGCGGCAAATAGCGTTTTCGAAAAAATGTCAGGACTCTTTTTTTGCCAACAACGATAGTCACAAACGGAATAAAAGAACCACCGCCTCGGCAGCAATTCCCTCTTCTCTCCCCAGATAACCTAGCCGTTCGTTGGTTTTTGCTTTCACATTTACCTGACCCGCGGTAATACCACAGTCCTCGGCAATTCTTTCTACCATGAGTGGAATATGCGGTGCCATTTTGGGTGCCTGAGCGATCACGGTGCAATCAATATTACCGACCCCAAACCCAGAAATACTGACGCGTCGTATCGCTTCTCGCAATAATTTTCGTGAATCAGCACCGGCAAACTCCGCATCAGTATCTGGAAAATGGCGGCCGATATCGCCAAGTCCTGATGCACCAAATAATGCATCAATTATGGCGTGCAGCAACACATCAGCATCCGAATGCCCTAGCAAACCCAACCGATGCGGAATGGTGACACCACCAATAATCAATAACCGATCAGCGACAAGCGCATGGCAATCGTAGCCCTGTCCGATACGAAACCCTGGTTGACTGCTCATATTTTCTCCCTCAAAAAAATTTCTGCTAATGCAATATCGTGTGGCAACGTCACTTTAAAATTACGAGGACTGCCCTTCACTAACTTTGGCTGCAATCCAAGCATCTCAATCGCACTTGCATCGTCGGTGATGTGCAGCCCTTTCTTAAACGCGTTATCCAATGCACGATGCAACAAGCTATACCGAAACATCTGAGGCGTTTGGGCCGCCCACAATCCTGTGCGCGACACCGTTTCTGTGACCCGTGTCGTCAGCAGCTCTCGATCTTCTGCACCAACGTGACGGCCTTCATCACTGCGCTTCAGCGTGTCGACAACCGGCAAAGCCAGCAATCCGCCAACGTCATCATCGCGCAAGGCCGCAATCAATTGATCAATCAATGTCACCGTTAAACCCGGTCGCGCTGCATCGTGCACCAACACCCAATCGTCATCCGCTACATCGTCACCCATTACATTAAGTCCATTAAGGACCGATAGATGTCGACTTTCTCCGCCGTAATAAAGCAGCGTCACGCGCTCCTGCAAATGTGGCGCAGCAGCCAACAGGTCGGCGATATAGCCGTCCTCCGCACTGACCACCACGAATGTATGCGTAATCGCCGCACAGGCAACAAAGGTGTCCAGCACATGTCGTAACATGGCTTTGCCCGCCAGCGGCAAGTATTGCTTAGGATAATCGGCACCCAAGCGCGCGCCTATACCAGCTGCAGGAATCAAAGCGAAATTACGTGACGAATGCATGCGATTGAATATGGTGAAATTAAAAAAAAGAACATTTGGTCAAGGGTTGCGCAGGTCTCTCATCGACACATCACTTCCAGCGCGACATCTTTTAAAAGATCGTGTGCTTCTCTACAAGCTAACCGCAGTCGTGGTCAATCCACGCAGATTTATGAAGTTATTGTCGATTAGAAAGTTTCCGAACACAGCGCATAAATACCGCCTAACCCTGAGACGACCGCGCTGGCATCCCACATAATAAGGCTGACGAATAGACAATGGCGCCGTAGTTTATAATGTTGCACTGAATTTTAACTGTCAATACAGGTTAATTGTGGCTTTTTTGGCCTTCTCCAGTCGCCGCGTCGCTGAAGCCGATTATTATTATCCTTCACTCTCGCTGGGCTGGTATGGTCAAAGTCATGTCAAGAACGACACGACACTCTTCAGCTGGGTTGGAGGATGGGCAGCACATGCGCTCCGACCATGACCGCGTATTTTGTTCTTAAATAGGTTCCCACATCAAAACCAAAAGCCAGATGTACTTTGATCTAGATAAATCGCTGCCCAAACCGGGCGCTCGTTTCATGCTGCCAGCCGTCCATGGCTCAGCGGATGCTTACGCGTTGGCCCACGCTGCGATAACGCTGAAATCCCGGCAACAAATGTTGACAGTGATTGTCGCCAACGCCACCGACGCGCAACGACTCCTTTCCGAGATTCCATGGTTTGCCGAGCAGCATCAGAAGGAAACCGACGCTAAAAGCGGCACTAAGAGTGAAAACAGCGACACTGCGCCTAAGTTTCAAAATCGCAGCAGTTTGCGTTGCCATCTGCTGCCGGATTGGGAGACGCTTCCCTACGATGCCTTCTCACCGCATCAGGATCTGGTGTCGGAGCGCCTCGCCACGTTGTATGAAATTCAAAATGGGCATTGCGACGTATTGATCGTCCCGGCGACCACCGCTTTAGTGCGCATGGCACCGCCCTCGTTTCTGGCTGCTTACACTTTCTTTTTTAAGCAGGGCGAGATACTGGATGAAGCGCGCCTGAAATCGCAATTGACATTGGCAGGTTACAGTCACGTCACGCAAGTGATCTCACCCGGCGAATATTCTGTCCGCGGCGGATTGATCGACATTTTTCCGATGGGTTCAGTTCTCCCCTACCGCATCGATTTGTTCGGCGACACCATTGAGACTATTCGTACTTTTGATGCCGATACGCAACGTTCCTTATATCCGGTCAAAGAAATACGTTTACTCCCAGGACGTGAGTTTCCCATGGATGAAACTGCGCGTACTGCCTTTCGCAGTCGGTGGCGTGAAGTATTTGAGGGTGACCCATCCCGTTCAGCCATTTATAAAGACATCGGCAACGGTATCGCTTCCGCCGGTATCGAATATTATTTGCCGCTATTTTTTGATGGGACTGCGACATTATTTGAATATCTGCCAGAGAACACAACCTTCGCTTTGGTCGGCGATATTAATGACGCGATCATGCGCTTCTGGACCGATACGCAATCGCGTTACAGGTTTTTAAAATCTGATCGAGAACGACCTTTACTTGCGCCAGAAACGATTTTTCTCAGTGACGAAGATTTCTTCAAATTGGTAAAACCGCATGGACGGTGGATTATTCAACAGGATGACGGATTAGCCAACGATAGCAATACTGAATCAGCGACTACGGAATTACCCGCAACAGTATCCTCTTCACCAACGTTATCTGCTGCTATACCAAATATAGCAGTCAACCGGCGGATTGAAGACCCCCTTACCAATTTGCGTGGCTATCTTTTGCAAACAGGCAAACGGGTGTTGATCTGCGCTGAGTCAAATGGCCGACGCGAGACGCTTCAGCAATATTTCACCGAATACAATCTACCGCTGCAACTATCCGAGAGTTACACCGATTTTGTCACCTCGTCGTCGAAGTTGATGCTGGGCGTGGCCCCGCTACACGTCGGGTTCGAACTCAACGATTTCGCCTTCATCACCGAAACCGAACTATACGCAGGCTCCGGGCGGCGTATCGGCAAGAAAAAACAGGAAGGCGCAACGCAGGTCGAATCGATGGTCCGCGATTTGTCGGAACTCAAGATCGGCGATCCGGTAGTCCACATTAATCATGGGATCGGCCGTTACATGGGACTGGTCAGCATGGATCTTGGTGAAGGTGAAACTGAGTTCCTGCATCTCGAATATGCCAAAGATACCAAGCTTTACGTGCCAGTATCGCAGCTCCACGTGATCTCACGCTATTCCGGTGCATCTCCCGAAGATGCGCCTTTGCACGCGCTCGGCTCCGGTCAATGGGAAAAAGCCAAACGCAAAGCCGCACAACAAGTGCGCGATACTGCTGCCGAATTACTGAATTTGTATGCGCGTCGTGCATTACGTCAAGGTCATACCTTCGAATACTCGGCCCATGACTACGCCACCTTTGCCGAAAGTTTTGGTTTTGAAGAGACGGTTGATCAAGCCGCTGCAATTAATGCGGTGATCGGTGATATGACCAGTGGAAAGCCAATGGATCGCTTGATTTGCGGTGACGTAGGATTCGGCAAAACAGAAGTCGCCTTGCGCGCAACGTTTGTCGCCGTGCTCGGCGGCAAACAGGTAGCCATTTTGGCGCCGACCACTTTGCTGGCGGAGCAGCATGCACAAACCTTTGCAGACCGATTTGCGGACTGGCCGGTTAAGATTGCAGAGCTATCGCGCTTCCGTTCAGGAAAAGAAATCACGCAAGCGATGAAAGGCATGGCCGACGGTACTATCGACATCGTCATCGGTACGCATAAGCTGTTATCGGACGACGTTAAATTTGCGCGTTTGGGATTGGTCATTATCGATGAAGAGCATCGCTTTGGTGTTCGTCAAAAAGAAGTACTGAAATCGTTACGAGCCGAAGTCGATGTCCTGACGCTGACAGCAACTCCGATTCCACGTACCCTTGGCATGGCACTCGAAGGACTACGTGACTTTTCGATTATCGCAACCGCACCGCAAAAGCGTCTGGCAATCAAAACATTTGTGCGCAGTGAAGATGAATCTACCATTCGTGAGGCCTGCTTGCGTGAGCTCAAACGCGGCGGTCAAGTCTACTTTTTACACAATGAAGTCGACACCATCCTGAATCGTAAGGCAATGCTGGAAGTCCTGTTGCCAGAAGCTTGCATTGCAGTCGCGCATGGACAGATGCACGAGCGCGATCTCGAAAAAGTGATGCGTGATTTCGTTGCACAGCGCTTTAACATCTTGTTATGCACCACCATCATTGAAACCGGCATTGACGTTCCCACGGCAAATACCATCATCATGCATCGCGCTGACAAATTCGGCCTGGCGCAACTACATCAGTTACGCGGTCGGGTCGGACGTTCGCATCATCAGGCTTACGCCTATTTGTTGGTAAACGACGTACAAGGACTGACCAAGCTTGCCCAACGTCGCCTCGACGCCATCCAGCAAATGGAAGAACTCGGTAGCGGTTTTTATCTAGCAATGCATGATCTGGAAATCCGAGGTGCCGGAGAAGTGCTAGGCGACAATCAATCTGGCGAAATGCACGAAATCGGCTTTCAACTTTATTCCGACATGCTCAACGAGGCTGTACGGTCACTCAAAAATGGCAAAGAGCCAGATTTGGCCGCACCACTCTCGACCATGACCGAAATAAATCTGCACGTTCCTGCATTGTTGCCTAGCGACTATTGCGGCGATGTCCACGAGCGTTTGTCGCTATACAAGCGTTTGGCGAATTGCAATGTGCAGGATAAGATTGACGATCTTCAGGAAGAATTGATTGATCGTTTTGGCAAATTGCCAGATCCGGCGAAAGCCCTGATCGAAACGCATAGACTCCGTGTGGCGGCCAAGCCGGTTGGTATCGTTAAAATTGATGCCCATTCAGAAGCGGCATTACTACAGTTCGCCCCGAATCCACCCATCGATGCCATGCGGATTATCGAATTGATCCAAAAGAATCGCCACATCAAACTCAATGGTCAGGACAAATTACGTATTACTATCCCCATGCCGGATTTGGCTGCACGCGTGAATCAGGTGAAGGCAACGATCCGGGCGCTCATTGGCTAATAACTTTTTTCAATTTGATTTAACTGTATCCAAAGTCCTTGAGGTTTTTAGGCCACTTGAGACTTTTATAATACTAAAGTTGAATCAATATCAAGTCAGGCTAATTAAAGTAATAAATCGACCACATTATTCAGTCGAATCAAGATTTCAACCAATATTATAAATACGGTTGAGATGTGTAGATGGATAAACGGATCAACGGATCAATTAGCAGGTATTAAAAAACACGTATTAAAAAATACTTAACAAAGCATTACGAAAGAATGACGACATGAATTTAATCCTGCAAGGCCTGAGCCAAGACCGCGCCGCCGCGACCCACATCGCCAATCTTGCAAGTGGCCGGCTCATAGACCTTTCAGCAACGACTTGGCGCTGTGAGGGTATCGCGATGTCGGATGCGCTGAAGGCTGAAATTGATAGTGCTTGTCACATAGCCAAGCTTGACTACGCGTTCATGACGCCAGAGCGTCAGTTATCCGATTTCAAATTACTTGCTATGGATATGGATTCGACGCTGATCACTATAGAATGCATCGATGAAATTGCCGACATGCAAGGTCTAAAACCACAAGTTGCGGCCATTACCGAGGCTGCCATGCGTGGGGAACTGGAGTTCAACGAAAGCCTGATTCGTCGTGTGGCCTTGCTAAAAGGATTGGATGCATGTGCCCTCGAACGGGTTTATGACGAGCGCCTTCAGCTGTCAATGGGCGCTGAAAAAATGCTAACAGCGATAAAAGCTGCCGGCATCAAAACACTACTGGTTTCAGGCGGATTTACCTTTTTTACTGCTCGCATTAAAAAACGTCTTGGCCTCGACTATACACACGCCAACGAATTAGAAATCGTCGATGGAAAACTCACCGGAAAAGTTATCGGTGAAATCGTCAATGCTGATGTAAAACAACGTACCGTAGAACGTATTTGTACCGAGCTGGGGATTCTGCCAGCGGCGGCAATCGTCATGGGCGATGGCGCAAATGACTTAAAAATGATGCGCGTCGCTGGCCTGTCCGTGGCGTTCCGCGCCAAACCCGTAGTACGCGCTCAAGCAAGTGTGGCCTTGAATTTTGTTGGTTTAGACGGCATCTTGCCACTATTGACCTAATAATCGCGCTGATCCGTAACTAAAAACGGAGAATCTGGTCTCATCGTCTAGTGGCTCGACTTACGCACACTATCATTTTGAAACAATTCAATGCAAGGATCGCTACGATGACACAAGAATTAGTATTCGATAACAAACTGAACTCTTTGAAAAATCTCGCGTGGTGGCTCTATCTATTCCACGGCGCTTGTCTGGTATTTTCTCTTGGACTATTTTCGTTTATTCCGCTCATTATTAACTATATGAAGCGAGAAGATGCCGCAGATACGTTCATCTACAGCCATCACAACTGGCAAATTCGTTCGTTTTGGTGGTATCTGGTCTGGGTTGCGGTTGGCGGCGTCTTATTTTTCACGATTGTCGGTATTCCACTGGCATTTCTCGTGTGGGGTGTCGCCTGGCTATGGAAAGCGTATCGTTTGATCAAGGGCCTACTCGACTTGAATGACAACAAGACTATGCCGATTTAAGACCCGCTTTAGCGCCCATGTCAGCATGGGCGCTAATATAAAAAACTTTAACCAAAAGACTATTCAGAATAACGACGGTTTTATTCAAGTATTCGACGGCAGCATGAGAAAGAGGCGGTGGACAATTTAAACGGACGATTTAGCCCGTTTTACCTAAAAGTCACTTTCTCGTCTTTGCTGGTTGCGGTGAGATTTTCATGACAACCAGCCCATGATTTGCCGCCATGTGGGGCAATTTTTAATCATTTCAGCTGATTTAGCGCCTGCTCAATATCTGCAATCAGATCCTGCGGATCTTCCAGACCTATATTAAAGCGCACCAAAATTCCCTCTTCTGCCCAGTCTTTACGCATGCCTTGAATCCGATACGGGACTGCCAGACTATTCGCTCCACCCCAACTAAAACCAATCTTGAACAACTTCAGGCTATCAACAAAACGATCGGTTTGTTCTTCGGTATACCGCTTATCAAATAGTACGGAGAATAAACCGGCAGCACCGGTAAAATCACGCTTCCAGATTTCGTGACCAGGACAATCGGCAAAAGCCGGATGCAACATCCGCGTAATTTCCGGCCGATTTTTGAACCAGGCGGCTACCGTGCGCGCAGCTGCATCATGCGCCTCAAAACGCAACTTCATTGTCGGTAAACTACGTAGCACCAGATAAACATCATCCATGCCGACGCCTAATCCAAGATTATTAAAAGCGATCTCAATCTTCTTTGCGACTGCCGGATCACGCGTAATCACCGCGCCCATCAATACATCCGAGCCACCGGACTGATATTTGGTCAGTGCATGCATGACGATATCAATGCCGTGATCAAATGCCCGAAACGCCAGACCAGCCGACCAGGTATTATCAAGCGCGACCAAAACGCCGCGAGCATGTGCGGCGGCGCAGATTGCTGGAATATCAGGCACTTCCATCGATACAGAACCCGGCGCTTCGGTCCAGATCAGCGTCGTATTCGGTTGAATCAGATCAGCAATTCCAGCACCCATCATCGGATCATAATAGCGTGAGGTGATCCCGAAATTAGTTGATAGCCAATTGCTCAGCACGCGATTGGAGCCGTACACATTATCCGGCACCAGAACGTCATCACCGCTTTTTAGAAATGCGAAGTCAACCATCGTAATCGCAGCCAAACCACTAGGCGCGAGGCGACAATGCGTACCGCCCTCGATATCGGCTAGGCGCGCTTCTAGCGTAAAGGTGGTCGGTGTACCGTGCAAACCATAGTTATAAGCACTCTTATCGAGCCAGTCCCGCGCGCGCATCGCGGCGACATTTTCAAACAAAACAGTCGATGCGTGATATATCGGCGTTGGAAATGCGCCAAATCCTTGCGGAGCAACGTAATCGTTGTGAATGATAGAAGTTTGCAGTGACTTTTTGGACATATGGGATTACCCGATTGTTGAATTGATTATTGGCGCAATTACTGACCAGATTGCATACTTACATATTGGATTAATTACAGCCAAAGAGAATGCATTGATTACGACTTGCTTTACTAAACAGGTGAAGCTTGACAGGTGTGGCTTGAATCAGGCGCTAATCTTTAAACGAGGTTCAACCACACGCGTTTGAGCTACGAGCATAGCAACTTTTCCAGGTGAAGATAAAATGAATGATGCAATTCGCATGATGAATGTGACTTCGCTTCGAAATAATGTTGATTACAATTATTTTTTGGACGATTTTTTGCGTTCTTTGCTGGACTCAACTACCAACACAAAAGGCTTGGTAATCGCATCATCAATGGTTGACCAGGTGCCGCTGAATGTCTTGCCATCAAATTTGCCTGACCAGTCGCCAGACACGTCCTTGCCATTAATAGACTCTTCCATGATGACATCGCCACCGTCATACTCACCGGCCAACAATATTTGGGCAGATTGACCGGGAGCCGAATAGGTGCCTTGCAGCCCTTCGGTCGGGTCAGGCTTTAGCTGAAGATGCATTTCAATCGTCGCATCCCCCAACGTACCGCGGAACGACAGCGGTTGCGTGAAAAGGTCTGGTGTAACTTGCTTTTTTGCCGGTTGATCGACTGGAACTGAAACCGGAACGCCAGACATGGCCGAAAATTGCGGCGTCTCTGCTGCAATCGGTGCGGCAACTGCTAAGTGAGAGACTGTCAATAACGCGGTAAGTAAGACCGGAAGTAAGGATGTACACAACTTGGCCCTCCCGGCCGTCCAACTAACGTGATACCTCAACGTCATGCAGACGCCCACAGATCGTGCGAATCTGCAGCGGTAATCGTGACATCAACAAACTCGCCGACGACTAATTTTTTATGCGGCTCGTACGGCGGCTTGACATACACCACGCCATCAATTTCGGGCGCATCTGCGCTCGAGCGCCCAACACCACCACTACCATCGATTGAGTCGATCAACACCCGCATGGTTTTGCCGACTTTGGCTTTCAGTCGCTTTTTAGAAATTTCTTCTTGTAATAACATGACACGGCCACGACGTTCTTCACGCAGCTCTTCTGGAACAGGATTGGCAATCTCATTCGCGGTCGCACCGTCTACAGGAGAATAAGCAAAACAACCCAAGCGATCGATTTCAACTTCTTTCAAGAAATCCAACAGATATTCAAACTCCGCTTCGGTCTCACCTGGAAATCCAGCGATAAAAGTCGAGCGAATAGTAATGTCCGGGCACATTGCACGCCACGCCTGAATACGCTCAATATTCTTCTCGCCATTGGCAGGGCGCTTCATCCGCTTCAATACATCGGGATGTGCATGTTGCAGAGGCACGTCCAGATACGGCAAGATTTTTCCTTCAGCCATCAAAGGAATGATGTGATCAACATGCGGGTACGGATAAACATAATGCAGGCGAACCCACGCACCATATTGCGCAGCCAACTCACCCAGCGCGGTTACCAACTGGGTCATGTGGGTCTTGACCGGCTTGCCATTCCAGAATCCCATGCGGAATTTAACATCGACGCCATAAGCGCTGGTGTCCTGAGAAATAACGAGTAGTTCTTTGACCCCGGCCTTAAAAAGGTTTTCAGCTTCCAGCATGATGTCGGCGACTGGGCGCGATACGAGGTCGCCACGCATCGATGGAATAATGCAAAAGGTGCAGCGATGATTGCAGCCTTCAGAAATTTTCAGGTACGCAAAATGTTTGGGTGTCAGCTTGACCCCTTGCGGTGGGACCAAATCAAAAAAAGGCGCATGCGGCTTTGGGAGATGCTTATGCACCGCAAACATGACTTCAGTCAGCGCGTGTGGACCAGTCACTTCCAGCACTTTTGGATGAATTTTTTTGATGATATCGTCACCGGCGGCATCTTTTTTGACGCCTAGACAACCAGTGACAATCACCTTGCCGTTTTCGCTAAGGGCTTCACCGATGGCATCGAGAGACTCTTGCACGGCAGCGTCGATGAATCCGCAGGTGTTCACGATCACCAGATCGGCACCATCGTAAGACTTGGCAGTTTCATAACCTTCCGCACGTAATTGCGTTAGGATTTGCTCGGAATCGACCAACGCCTTAGGACAACCAAGGGAGACGAATCCAACTTTAGGGGCAACCGGAACGGCTACAGGAGTAACATTTGACATGATGGAGAAAATGGGGACGAAGCGAAGGCGCTATTGTACCCCTTCCGCTGACATGGACACCTTAGAACCTGTTTTAGATGAGATTTCCCTTTTTGTGGATGGAAAAATCTGTCTCATCTCTTCGTTCGAGGTGGTATTACCTCCTGAGAGCGCCACTTCAGCGACCACACTTCAGCGGCCCCACCTTTTATTATATTAACTTGTTAGGCGGGTAGAGCCGCATTACTCGCAACATGTTACGGACGCCTGTAAATGTATGCTGTTTTAGACACCAACCATCATTTTTCGTCTTTATCGGACGGCGGTGGGACAAAGGGGAATGTGCCAAACATATTTTTGCTTTGATTTTGCATTTTTTCCTGCATCTGAACAAATAATGTTTTGCTTTGCTCAATGTAGTTGCTCATCATGCCTTGCATCATTGGGCCCTGTACATTCATGAACTGTGCCCACATTTCAGGGCTAAATGGCTTACCTTCGTAAAAACCTTTAGAATTTTCAGTCAGCTTATTTTGAATATCGATGAATGCCTGGATATTTTTTTCCAAGTATGACCCCATCATGCCTTGCATGGCGTGACCATAATAGCGAATTATTTGAGACAACGCTGCGCTCGAAAACATCGGCGTTCCGTTGGACTCCTCTTCCAGAATAATTTGTAGCAATATACTTCGCGTCAAATCCTCATCACTCTTGGCATCAATCACTGCAAACTCTTCGGTTTCAAGCACTAACTGTTTGACGTCAGTCAATGTAATGTAAGAACTAGTCTGCGTATCGTAAAGGCGGCGGTTCGGGTATTTTTTGATCAGGCGCACAGAAATTTTTTTTGGTGTGGTCATGGGAATTTCCAGTTTATCGCGCATAAACGCATTTCAAATCAAGCATGTAAGTCAGCTCCCTCTTACACAATACAGTACACCGCTTGAAACGCGGTCAACTTACAGTATCATATTGCGCCAATTGCGCTGAGTTGTGGGATAAAAAGAAATAATGCAAGGCAACCGATGACGTTAGACTCCTTCTCACGCTAGTGTGAAAAGGAGTCTACCGGTACAAAAGACACGGATCACAGGGCCCGCGCTAGTGATACTCAACAAAAAAACGATAAAACATTGACGGCGTCAAACCTTTCGCCCGACCTCTCGATTGAGCAAAAAGCGTCACTTAGCCCATGTGCAAACCGCCATTCAGCGAGAAATCCGATCCGGTGGCGTAACCGCCCTCGTCAGACGCAATCCAGGCAATAATCGAAGCAATTTCTTCTGGCTCACCCAAACGTTTGACTGGAATTCCTGAAATAATCTTCTCAAGAACTTCGGGGCGTATCGAGCGCACCATATCGGTACCAACATAACCAGGAGAGACCGTATTCACAGTAACACCTTTAGTGGCCACCTCTTGCGCCAAAGCCATGGTAAAACCGTGAATTCCAGCCTTTGCAGTCGAGTAGTTGGTCTGCCCGAACTGACCCTTCTGTCCATTTACGGATGAAATGTTAATGATCCGTCCAAAACCACGATCTGCCATGCCGTCAATAACTTGTTTAGTCACGTTAAATAGTGAATTCAAATTAGTATCAATGACTGAATCCCAGTCTGCCTTTGACATTTTACGGAATTGACCATCCCGCGTAATGCCAGCGTTGTTGACCAGAATATCAACTTCACCAATTTCAGCTTTGACTTTGTCAAAAGCGACTTTGGTTGATTCCCAGTCTGACACGTTCCCTTCAGACGCGTGAATATCAAAACCTTGAGAGCGCATTGCTGCAAGCCAAGTGTCCTTTCGCGTTGAATTAGGACCACAGCCTGCGACCACGGTGTAACCATCTTTACAGAGACGAGTACAAATTGGGGTCCCAATGCCACCCATTCCACCTGTTACATAAGCAATTCGCTTGGACATTTTGTCTCCTCTTTCATTCAATTAACAAAAACCGATGCAGGCAACGCATCGCTAAAACTCCCTTGGGGGGATTACTATGCTGTGGAATTCTAGTGGTTGAATCTGGTTTATGAATTGTAGTATATTTCTGTCCGCGATAAGTTTGAATTATTATGAATTTAGTAATTTATTCAGCCCTTACTTTGACATAACGTCCCGGAGCTGGCTCAATTAATTTGTAAGTGGTATTACCTGGTTTGCGCGGTGCCGCCACTTTTTTACCACCGTTCTCAGCCAGGAACGCTGACCATTCAGACCACCAGCTGCCGGGATGTTCGGTTGCGCCGCCCAGCCACTTTTCTGCGGCTATACCCGCTGTTGAATTGGTCCAATAACTACGCTTATTCTTAGACGGCGGATTAATCACTCCGGCGATATGCCCGGAAGCACCTAATACAAATCGGTTACGGCTACCGTGCTTAGGATTAAGGAGTGTGGTTGATGCATACGCAGAAGTCCAGGGAACAATATGATCTTCACGGGAGGCATAAATAAAGGTTGGTGCAGCAATCTTTCCCAAATCGAGCTTCTCACCCGCCACCGTAAGCTTACCCGGCTCTTTTAGCGAGTTATTCAAATACATATTACGAAGGTAATAGCAGAACATTGGACCCGGCAAATTCGTGCTATCCGCATTCCAATACAATAGATCAAAAGCCGTTGGCTCTTCACCTTTCAAATAATTCGATTCGACATAATTCCAGACTAAGTCATTTGGACGCAAGCTCGAAAATGCTGATGCAAAATCGCGCCCCGGCATTAAACCCCCAGCGCCAATTTCCTGCTCGCGCTTAGCAATTTGTCCTTCATCGATATAGACATCAAGAATGCCCGTATCAGTGAAGTCAAGCAATGACGTTAGCAAAGTCAGACTTGATACTGGCTTTTCACCCCGCGCATACATGACTGCTAATGCAGAAGACAAAATCGTACCGCCGACGCAAAAACCTAGCGCGTTGACCTGATCCTGACCAGAAATTTCTTGCGCCACATGTACGGCCTGAATGCCGCCATCTTCGACGTATTGATCCCACGTGGTTTTTGCAGTAGACGCATCGGCGTTACACCATGAAATCAAAAAAACAGTATGACCTTGTTCAACCGCATAACGCACAAGCGAATTTTGCGGCTGCAAATCCATGATGTAAAACTTGTTGATACAAGGCGGCATGATCAACAATGGACGCTCATGCACAGTCTTGGTCAACGGCTTATATTGTATTAACTGAAATAAAGCATTTTCAAAAACTACCGAACCTTCTGTGGTGGCAACATCTTTGCCGATTTCAAAAGCCCCCTCATCGGTCTGCGATATTTTGCCTTTTTGCATATCGGCGAGTAAGTGCGCCATTCCGCGGGTCAGACTCTCCCCTTTGGTCTCGACCAACAATTGCTGTGCTACCGGATTGGTTGCCAGAAAATTGCTGGGCGACATGGCATCAATCATCTGCTGAACAGCAAATCCAATTTTCCGCTTGGTTTTCAACGGCGCATCGACAGCGTCGACTAAAGCGGTCAAATAATGCGCATTCAGCAAGTAGACCGCAGCGTTGTACGCATGCAGCGGATTACTCTGCCACGCAGCACCATTAAAACGCTTGTCCGGGAGGGACGGTGTACGCGCCGCAACCGCATCCTGCCACAATGCAGTGAGTTGCTCCGTGTACGATTTTTGTAGTTTTTCGAGAGATTCTGGTGCTAGTTTGATCCCTAGGTCGCCAAGCGCCGTATCGGAAATCAGCGGTGGTGCCAACGAATGACCAGGCGCAGAACTGAACCACGATAGCCATTTGTTCGGATCTGCAATTTGCGAAATGCCTTCTGACATATTCGGCGACACATTTTTAGAGAATTGTTCCAGCATTTGTTGTGACGCTTGCGACAAAAATGCAGGATCGAAGGGAGGAAATTTTGGATTAGTCATGCGGGTACCGTTGATTTCGCGTATTGTGCGGGATTGTCCGTTAGCCTAATTTCATTCTATGTATATCGTCGCTATTGCTTGGATTTACGTTGTCTTCATGATGTCAATTACAGAACAAACTGCTACCGCCGCAGTAATGACTTTTCTGCTATACGGCGTAATTCCTTTGTCAATAGTTTTATACCTGATGGGCACACCCCAACGCAAGCGAAATCGACAAAGAGCCGAACAACGCAAGAGAATGCTTGTCGAGAAGGATGCTGCCTTGCAAGTAAACGCTGAATCAGACGAACCAAAGGCCGATTCAACACAACTAGCAACACCAAAATCCAGAGAAAATCCGACACAAAAACTATAGTAAAAAAGAAGATTGAAGCAATTATTACCGTTGTGGATATATAACCAAACGAAGGATCAACAAGAGAATTGCGTCTAGGTTGCTTAAATAGGTTATGACCTTCCCCTGAAATTTAGTTCTCCATAGGTGACGTAAAATAACGTTACATTTGGAAGAAATAGAAATGACTAAAATACCAAAACAGGCATATACAACCGAGTTCAAGGAACTTGCTGTTAAACGGGTGGCTGATGGACAAGCGGTTTCGGCGGTCGTCAAAGAATTAGGTTTGAGCGACCAGACGTTGCGTAACTGGATCAAAGCTTCTGCGACGGGTAAGCTGAAAGGTGCCGGTAGCAAAGTGATCACGCCAGAAGCCATGGAGTTGTCCCGTCTACGCGCAGAAGTCGCTCGTCTGAAGCGAGAGAACGAAATAATAAAAAAGGCAGCGGCGTACTTCGCGAGGGATGTTCTGTGAAGTATGCCTGGGTTAAGGCGCAAGGCAAAACGTTTGCGTTGGCTGAAATGTGCACGGCACTTGAGATCAGCATTAGTGGATTTCGGGCATGGCAGCGCGGTGGTAGTCCTGCTCGCAAACGTCTGTCGGATAGTCAGACACTGGCGGTGGTACGCGGCATCCATTCTGAACATAGGGGGGCATACGGCAGTCCTCGTATGGTCCGTGAATTGCGGCTGCGCGGTTTTACTGGAGGCAAAGAGCGTATTGAGCGGCTCATGCGCGAGAACGGTATCCGTGCTCGGCATAAACGGCGCTACAGAGTGACTACCGACTCGCAGCATGGTTTGCCAATAGCGGAGAACCTGCTGGCCCGCAAATTCATGCCGGATGCGCCAAACCAAGTGTGGACTTCGGACATTACCTATCTGTGGACCGATGAAGGCTGGTTGTATCTGGCTATTGTTCTTGATCTGTTCAATAGAGAGGTGATTGGCTGGTCGCTCAAGCCTCGGATGACGACCGATATCGTGATGGACGCATTGAAGATGGCATGGTTTCGCAAAAGACAGCCACCAGGCGTGATGCATCATTCGGATCGGGGCAGTCAGTACGCCAGTTATGCATTTCAAGCACAACTCAAGGTATTTGGCATGACGTGTTCGATGAGTCGCAAAGGAAATTGCTGGGACAACGCCCCTACGGAGAGCTGGTTTAACAGTTTCAAGAACGAACGGTATCATGGCCTGCGCTACCTGACTCACGCGGACATGAAGGCTGCAAGCTTTGAATACATTGAAGTTTTTTATAATCGTCAGCGGCTACATTCGACGCTCGGCTACCGATCACCAATTCAGTATTTGAAATGTTGGGCAAGTGAGCAGGAGAAGCAAAAAATAGCAGCATAAAATTCACCTCATGGCAGACGAAATATCGAGGGAAGCTCATTAAGCCACGCAAGTAGTACTGTAATTACTGTCCGAGCCGCGCTCAATCGGAGCGCCGCCATACGCCAGCATACGTTGATACGTTACGAAGGATGAGGGAGTCAGTCTTAATAGTCCCCGTAAAGCTTCTCCTGAGCCATAACTACAGCTAGAGCGCAATGCGCTTAGTAAAGTTTCGAGACAATCCTAAAAACACTATTTCAGCCAGATCAGCGAAGCGATGCGACCAGTAACTTGATCCCGGCGATAAGAATAAAACTGTCGGTCAGTAACGGTACAAGCACTGCCACCAGAAACACCGTGCACATCAACCTCACTCAATATAATGCGAGCAAGACTATAAATATTCGCCAGATATTTTCCTGGAGATTCAAAAATGGGTATGAAGGCGGAAGAAATCTGCTGCAAAGTTTCTGCCGATACTTTTCGCGCCTGAGCACTGTCTATAAATGCCGCGAGCACGTCCGCTCCAACCTCAAATTTTTGCGGCCCAATTGCGGGGCCAAGCCATGCGATGATTTCACCTGCGCCAGCATCCCGCATATGCGCTACGGTAAGTTCAAGGACGCCACCGACCAAGCCGCGCCACCCTGCATGTGCAGCGCCAACAACCCGACCTTCGACGTCACAGAATAATACAGGCAGACAATCAGCAGTCAGGATGGCGCATACTCTCCCCGACTTTGTCGCAATGACAGAATCCGCCTCCACACCGGCAACGGCCCTATTTGCATCAGCCACTTGAACGCCATGAACTTGGGTCATCCAAAGAGGTGAAGAAGGCAAAAATGGCATCAACAAAGCCCGATTCGCCTCAACATCGGCCAACAGATCACCGACATGCGAGCCTAAATTAAGCCCACCGCCACCACTTCCGTCATCGTAAGGGGCACGACTTACGCCGCCGTCACGGGACGTCACCAAAGCGCCAACATTCGGTGGCGCACCGATCCAATCGGGAATAATCACGTTCATAAAGTGCGTCTATAAAGTGTTAATACGGGGCTTGGTTGAAGGACGCAATGACCATTGCGCCATTGCGCCCTTCAACTATGACGATAAGCTTTTCTCAAAGACTTATTTGCACAGTGTCAATCAGGTGCCGCAATACTAGAGCGCTTGATTAAATCAGCAAAATCATCCGGCAGCGGCGTGAACCATTCACACTCTTCACCAGTCGAGGGATGATTCAAGCCAAGCCGCGTTGCCTGCAAAGCCTGTCGTGGAAACGCGGGCATTAAATGCTGCTTGCCATATAACGTATCGCCAACCAACGCAAAACCGATTGACAACATGTGCACGCGAATTTGATGAGTGCGGCCGGTTTCAAGCTGGCAGCGCATCAAACTGACTGGGCGCCCATCCAAAAGCCCACTTTGCAGCCTTTCGTAATGCGTCACTGCGGTTTTGGCGCTGAGGCTTTCAGACACCGCCATTTTGATACGGTCCCGAGGATGACGCGCCATTGCGGCATCAATGGTTCCGTTAAGTTGAGGCGTGCCCCATACCAACGCCAGGTATTGGCGTTTTACCGTCCGCGCGGCCAACTGGCGAACCAGATCGGTCTGCGACTCTAACGTCTTCGCCACCACCATCAATCCACTGGTATCTTTATCCAGCCGATGCACAATCCCGGCACGCGGCACGCCAGCTAATTCTGGCCAGCGATACAGCAAACCGTTCAATAGCGTTCCCGACCAATTGCCAGCGGCAGGATGCACCACTAGTCCCGCCGGTTTGTCGATCACGATAATATCGTCGTCTTCGTATATCACCGAAAGCGCCATTTCTTCTGGCGTATAAGCATGCTCATCCGGTGCCGGTTGCGGCTGCACGATTACGGTCTCGTCGCCGAAAGCAATCATTTTGGTCGTGGCAACCTTGCCATCGACACTAACATGACCTGCTTCCATCCATTGTTGGATCCGGCTACGGGAAAATTGGGGAATCTGACTTGAAATAACCTTATCAAGTCGGGTTCCACACACCTGAGGCGTCAATATCAAGACGATTGGCGCAGCGGTATTTACCGCTACCTCAATTTCTTCGCTATCATCGATATCGGCTTCAAATTCTATTTCCGTAGGGTTTTCAGCCAAATTTGGCTTTGTAAATGACGTCACTGCAAGTCCCATCGGCTATAATCTATCAATTGTTTACACGCATTCTTGCGAACCACCATGCAAAAAAAACTCTCCACACTAGCTGCTGTCGCATTCGCTCTCTCATTATCGGCATGTGGCCTATTGCCCGACAAGGTCGATGAAACCGCAAACTGGTCTGCTCCCAGATTATACTCGGAGGCAAAGGATGAAATGAGTAGTGGTGGTTACGATAAAGCAATTTCATACTTTGAAAAGCTGGAATCGCGCTACCCATTCGGCACCTACGCCCAACAAGCACAGATGGATATCGCTTATGCGCACTACCGGCAGGGTGAACAGCCAGAGGCGCTTGCGGCCATTGACCGCTTCATTAAATTGCATCCAAATCATCCAAACGTAGACTATATGTACTATTTACGTGGCCTGGTTAACTTTAATGACAAGGTCAGTATCTTTGATTTCTTGTCAAAAGAAGATGCCACCGAACGCGATCCTAAAGCAGCCCGCGACGCTTTTGATGCTTTTAAGCAAGTTGTCGAGCGCTTTCCAGATAGTACTTATGCGCCGGATTCGCTAACGCGCATGAAGTACCTGGTTAATGCGATGGCCCAATACGATGTCCACGTAGCAAACTATTACTTACGCCGCGGTGCTTATGTCGCAGCAGCGAACCGTGCCCAAAGTGCAGTACAAGAATATCGCGATGCCCCCGCCGTTCAGGAAGCCCTTTACATTATGGTACGGTCCTACGATGCGCTGGGAATGAAAGAATTGCGTGACGATGCTGCGCGCGTTCTGCAAAAAAACTACCCTGATAGCGTTTATTACAAGGGTGGCCCAGTCGCCGAGAAGAAACCTTGGTGGAAAATCTGGTAAGCGAATCGCTCATCGAGCCATAATTGACGATCAAATCAAAAAACCTCGCAATGCGAGGTTTTTTGTTGTGTAATCGTCTCTATCCTGTTTTGATCCCGAGAAAATTTGGCGCATTAAACTTCGAATCTTGCGTATTTTGCGTATTTTGCCATACTGACGGACGGTGCCAGATAAGAAAAAGTATTGATACACGTTATAAAATAAGTATAGCGATCAGGATATTATGGACATTTGCGCCCATTCCATCGTTTTAATAGCATCAACTCGATACAAACTTTGCAAAAACTGTTGTGTCGCCAATTCCCACGAATAGGTCAGCGCATGCTCGCGTACCTGATGTCGATCCAGCCGAAGCGCCTGAATACACGCACGCCTTAAGTCAAACTCCAGACTCCCCGATACACCGTCCCTCACCACATCGATCGGTCCACACACTGGATATGCTGCAATAGGGACACCGCAAGCCATTGCTTCCAGCATGACCAATCCAAACGTATCTGTTTCGCTTGGAAACACCAATACGTCGGCACAGTTGTAATAGGCGCTTAATTCCTGATGTAATTTACTACCCAAAAAGTGCGTATCCGGGTAGCGTAGCTGCAACTCTTCACGCATTGGACCATCGCCAATAATCCACTTACTGCCAGGTAAATCAGCATCTAAAAATGCTGCTATATTTTTTTCGATCGCCACTCTTCCAACATATAAATATAAAGGCCGTTGAATACACGATCGATCCTGCTCGATGCATTGGAATCGCTCTGTGTCAACTCCGCGTCCCCACAGCACCAAACGCCTAAATCCGCGCTTTTGCAGTGCGGCTATCATATGCGGGGTCGGTACCATCACCGCCTTGGACGGCCAGTGAAACCAGCGCAACCATCGATAGGTCACCGCCTTTGGCATCATCGCGCGCGCACTCAGATATTCAGGAAAGCGCGTGTGATATGCCGTGGTAAATCCTATTTTGTGACGCAAACAAAAACGTCTGGCCGCCAACCCCATCGGGCCTTCGGTCGAGATGTGTAGGCAATCGGGCTGAAAATCGCGCAACGAAGCAGCCACTCGCCGATAAGGCTTATAGGCTAATCGGATTTCTGGATAAGTAGGACAAGCGAACGTGGCAGCATCGTCGGGAGTGAGCAATAAGACCTCATGACCGATATTGCGCAAGCATCGACAGGTTTCTTGCAACGTATTGACGACACCATTAATTTGCGTAAGAGAAGCGTCCGCTATGATGGCAATTCGCATAGCTCTCCAACATTGGCGCTGGCTATTGCACTCTTCTGTCCCACGATTTCTTGCCACGACACTAAACGCAACGTACCGCTGGCGTCCTCTACCAATGCGGTTAAACTCTCCACCCAATCGCCGTCGTTGCAATAAGTGATCCCATTGATCTCACGCATTTCAGGCTTATGAATATGTCCACAAATGACGCCATCAAGGCCCTTTTTGGCTGCTTCTGCTGCTAAAGCATTTTCAAAAGAAGAAATATAATTCACTGCATTTTTTACTTTAAGCTTTAAATATTGGGATAGCGACCAATAAGGTAATCCCGCTCGAGCACGCCAGCCATTGAACCACTGGTTAAACTTGAGAATCACTGTGTACAAACTATCACCGACATACGCCAACCATTTAGCGCAGGAAATAACGCCATCAAAGCGATCTCCATGCAGCACCAGAAACCGCTTTCCTTTGGCGGTGGTATGTATCAACTCATCGCGTATTTTGATACCGCCAAAATCAAGATCGATGAATTGACGGATCGCTTCGTCGTGATTGCCAGGAACAAAAATAACTTCAGTCCCCTTTCGTGCTTTTTTTAATACCGTTTGAACGACGTTATTATGCGCTTGATCCCAATACCAGCGCCGCTTCAATTGCCAACCATCTATGATATCGCCAACCAGATAGAGCGTCTCCGATTCAGTCGCCCGTAAAAATTCCAGTAAGCGCTTCGCCTGACATCCGGTTGTCCCAAGATGCACATCAGAAATCCAGATCGCCCTGAAGCGAATTGGTTCGCGTTTGATATCCGTACCTGAACCAGAAAATCCGCTGCTCAGAAAGCGTTCGCTTGGTTTCATCCTGGACTCATTTCTTTGCGATAATGACGTGCATAACGACTATCAAGTCTGGCTAACGGCAATAACAGGAAAAAATCGGCAGAATGAAAGTCAGGGTCCCAGGCCGGTTCACCACAAACCCATGCACCACTGCGTAAATATCCCTTTAAAAGCGGTGGCATAATCGGCACATGCCCGGGTTCGCGTTCATAAACCGAGAACGGCGTAATTGGCGTAACCCGATACTCTGGAGGAGAGAAATTCTCGTCGGTCATAGAGTGATACAAAGCCACAGCATTATGGCCCCCGTCAGCAAGGCTAACGCTGACGCATCCCATCAAATAGTCGCAACGTTCACGCCGCATATACGCCGCTAATCCCGCCCACAAAAGCATGATGACACTGCCACTACGATAGTCGGGATGTATGCAAGCGCGCCCTGCTTCGGCAAGGTGATTGCGTAAATGGTCGAGCCGACCCAGATCGAATTCCTTTTCAGAGTAGTAAGAACCCATGCGACGCGACGCATGCGGACTCATCACGCGATAGGTGCCAACTACGCGCAAGGTTTTGTTGTCACGGACAATCAGGTGATCGCAGTAAGCGTCAAATTCATCGACATCAAGGCCGTCTACATTCACCAGCGCAGACAAACTAAATGCCTCAACAAAAACTTTATACCGCAAGCGTTGCACTTCCCGTATTTCTTCCTGTGTGGTGGCAATACTCACCGTTAGCTTGGGAAAAATCGGGTTTGCATCGCGGGGTATGGTCAATAAACGCATGCATTGTCCTTTTTAGATGTTGACAATGCCAGAGTAACGAGCGATTACTTCAGGAAAATGACACATTTATGTCTGTTTGATGACTTGGCAACAGTATTTAAAATGCTCCGTGAAGACGTGCTAAACGACTTTCTTTCGTCTTCAATATTCAATAATTCAGCCCCACAGATCACCAATTTACGGACGTCGGTCGATTTACCCGCTCCAGCCAGCAGCTCTTGTATTGATAGCCGACCTGACGTAAGCCATAACGACAAGATACTTCTTATCGCCACTGGTCAATTGATGGGTTAAGGCCCGACCGCCGCGACCGATGTAACCCCTTTAACGTAGAAAAAATTTGTTCATAATCTGCGTCAACGGATAAGTCACCATGGATTCAATCATCGGGGGCAAGTCCAATGGCCGGATAACCATCTTAATCGTCATATCGGCAGATAAATGGCGGCGGACCATCTCATTCATTTTTTTACTGATGTTTTTGATATATGCCGCATCGTTGGCGTGTGAGGGAGACTTGATTTGAACGACGTGCCTTAACGCGCAACTAGTATCCTGATTTTTTATTTCTAGCATCCGGTGACACAATGTCCACAATATCCGATGCCGACGCAATCCCTCCTCTTTCCGGAATCGGCGGAAATAGCGATAAAAATACTTATAGTGACTAACCTCGTCGCGCCCAATCAACGATGCCATTTCTTTTAATATCGGTTCAGTAGTGCAACGCGACAGAGCCCGATATAGCGCCGCGGTACTCGCCTCCACTGCACAATGCGCCACCATCTCCAGACCCTTGGTAGGTGCTAAAAGCTCTACCTTGCAATGATCAGAATACTCTTTAAAAAAATGTCGATAACCAGTTTCCCAGTCAAACTCTGGCCATACATAATTCACATATGCCCGCAAAGCTTGCCCGTGTTGAAGCTCTTCAACTTCCCATTGATTGCGCAACCAATCTTCAATTTCTGGTTCATCCCGGTAATATTCAACCAGATTCTGCGTATATAAACTTGATCCACTCTCGATAAATGATGCGCTAGTCACTAAATAGAAAAGGTTTTCATCTAGCGCTACCTGCGCAAGGTCAATCGTAGAAAAATCAAGATCAGCTATTTTCCAATGTGTACTTTCTATTCCACCATTATAATTTTTATTCAATCTTTTCAATTCCTTAATAATATAAATGGGAAGTATCTCCACGTGACTTTCAAATCACGACCGTAATGAAGCCTGCAACCGTTGTGCCATCAAATAATTTACCTGCGACGAAGTTAATCACCTGCTTGATTACAGGAGAAATGAGTGGTTGAATTACACCGGTGGACGATTATTTTTGTTGATCAAGACATGCTTGTTGTTCAGTTTCGATCCTCGTTTTATCTGCGTAAATATCAGAGATTAATATGTTGCACGATATTTTTTACCAGTTGAAAAAGTTTCAGCTCGTTAAAAAATGGCGTCGCCAAACGCAAGCATCGTAAGTAGCGATGAGGCGATAACAGTTTGTTTGAATTACAAATTTTGGCCTTCCATTACCTATGAGACGAAGTTACCTCAATGCCAAAAAGCAGTTATCGTCCCATCCAAAGATCATAGTTCTTAAGCAGATCCGTGGCAGGTAATTCGATTATTTTCATGAGTCATATTGCTAGCCACTTAGCCTAAAACAGAGCTTTGAATAGTGGCCCATGTGTCTTCCACATCTGGCAAGCCGAGAATCCAATTGTCTGCGCCTTTTTGGCATGCAACTATCTGTTCATCGGTCATTTTTTCGATCGAATTACCTAATCTTTTACGTATCTCATGGGCGTATTTTTTATCCGACTCGCCACTCTCATCGGGATAATTGGCGGCACGCATTAGCCAGACACATGCCGGAATCGGATCACGTTTTTTAGTCCACATTAGAAATGAATTTTTATTCAAAAAACCATTCTCTGTATATTCAGCAATCCTTAATAAGCTAACTCGTATACTGATTATTTTCATTAATCCATTGATCTCAGGCGTGATCTCGACACGCCTGTTAAGGGAGCGTCCCTGGAATATGACAGCACCCGCAGCGGCAAGCATTTTGATTGCCTTGCGCTCTCCTCTCTCGGCCCGCTCCAGCAATTGACCCACCGTTACATCCTGCATTACCGCAGCAGCTGAAGCGAAAGAAACAGGCATGAAAAGAACGAACATTAATAAGAAGTTATACAATTTATACCTGTAAAAAAAATGCCAAAATGCGGAAATGGCGCGAGGGCTTGAATGTAGTTTCACGCTTGCTAATCGATGGGTAATAAAATACCAATCGCATGTTGTGTTGCTGAACTAAAAGTCATTGGCAAGGAGAATATAGGTTTTTTGCGGAAATGTATCTAGGATCATTCTTATAATTCGCGTTTATTTTTTTTAGAAATTGGGAGAAATATAAACCAGCCAGACGTTGCATCTGGCGTTGCGTCGAACCGTTACACTGGCAATAGTTTCTTCGAAGGGGTCAAAGACTTAGCAATAAAACGCGCCTTCAAAAATATGGCTCACGTCCCATCAGGGCACCGACAAAAAAAGTTATTAATTTTCCGGAAAGTAAAATCAACTAAATTAGCAAAGATTCAAACGACGCATCACCACGCGCTGCAAACCATTACAAACCCATCAAGGCGCATCCGTGCCATTTTCGAACAAATCACCTTGTGCTCGCTGTGACGCTGTGCTCGCCACCCCTTTTCTCTCCAACGCACTGACGCGTACGCCAAGTAACCGCAGCTTTTGATGGAAAGAGACACGGCGGAGACATTCTCCTGCAGCACGCCGAATAGCGACCGCATCGTCGGTGCTTGAAGGAAGAGTGACGTCACGTGTCACCGCACTGAAATCAGTAAAGCGTAACTTGATACCTACCGTGCGCCCAACGTAGCCTTTGCGCTGTAGATCGCCAGCGAGGCGCTCACATAAACGTGTAAATATTTCTGTGAGTGTTGTGCGATCTGCCGTTGCATGAAGGTCGCGCTCGAAAGTAGTTTCGCGACTGATCGACTTGGGTTCGGAATGCGTCACAACGGACCGATCATCAATACCGTGTGCAACGCAATGCAGCCATGCGCCATAACTGCTACCGAAATTTTCCTGAAGCATGCCAGTGTCTGCGTGGGCCAGCTCCGCAATTGTACGAATACCTAACAAGGTTAATTTCTCGGCTGATTTTGGTCCGATACCATTAACCTTGCTTACCGAAAGCGGCCAGATACGGGTTGCTAAATCGGCTTGCGTCAGAATGGTCAATCCATTCGGTTTTTCCAGATCAGAACAGATTTTTGCGAGTAGTTTATTAGACGCAACGCCAATCGAGCAAGAAAGCCCGGTGGCATCATTTACCGCCTTTTTTATACGCGCTGCAAGAATAGCAATCGGTTCTGTTTGTTCGCTAAGATCAATGTAAATTTCATCTATACCACGGTCTTCAATGAGTGGCGTAATGCTCGCCACGGCAGCTTTAAATAATCTTGAATAATGTCGATACGCTTCAAAGTCGGTGGGCAATAAGACTGTATCCGGGGCCAGTTTTGCAGCCTTCATGATTCCCATTGCCGAAAAAATACCCAGCGCACGTGCTTCATAAGTAGATGTCGTGATTACACCGCGACCGACATAATGTCGGAGAGTTGCATAGCTGCGCGTCCCGTCCGCGTTTACGACCGGTTGATGGTCCGATCCACCACCAATGGCAACAGGGCGACCACGCAATTCCGGATAGCGTAATAGCTCTACCGAAGCATAGAAGGCATCCATATCGAGATGCGCAACATAGCGCGTTGGCAGTGACATATCGTTGGGAGTTTCGGACATTATCGACGTTGAATACTCTTAGTTGTTTTTAATAGTTCTGCGCCGCCAGACTAACACTCGGCGTGGCACTCTCATATTGCAGCAACTCACGACGCCAATTGCGCAAGCCAACAATCGCCAGAATAATAAACATTGCGTACAAGCCCGCAGTCAACTGTAAATCTTTGTAGACATACACGCCAATGTAAATGACGTCGACGGCTATCCATAGCCACCAGTTTGCAATGTATTTACGCGCCATCCAATATTGCGCCACCAGACTAAAACTGGTCAGAGCAGAATCAAGCCAGGGAATATGCGCATCCGTAAAGCGCGCCATCACGTAGCCCAGCAAGAGACTTCCCGCAGCGCCGATCATCAAACCAACCCAACAACCGGCGACTGACAATCGTCGGGGCATGATGTGTACTTTATCTTCATCTCGCGATGCATCCGGCAAGGTTTGGGAATGCGTGCGGTTGCGCGTCCAATGCCACCAGCCGTACAATTGCATGACAAAAAAAATCAGTTGCAGCAGCAAGTCAGAATACAATTTGGCATCAAAAAAGATCTGCGAATAAAACATCACCGATACACAACCAACCGGCCAGCACCATATGTTACGGCGTGCCGTGAGCCAGACCGCCAGCGCGCTGACAATGACCGCCACTATTTCCAAACCGGACATTTTTTTCTTTCAATTATGGACTGAGGAAGTTTATCTCTTCCAGGATTGTTCTCTTTTGAGATTGTCACTTCTTCGTACTGCGATCCCGCATATACGCTAACAATCGCCGTCCCGCATCGCTATTAAACCATTCTGCATGACCCAATAAATACGTATCATAAGCCACTGTTGCATTCTCCGCGGAGCCTTGAACGCCATAAAAATATGCCAGCTCGGAAAGCGCAAACTCCACGTGTGCAAGCGGCAGCAGAGCGGTCACGGCAGCCATATCGAACGCCGACAAAGGAACCACGGCTTCATAGCCATCCAGCAAAAGCGCCAATTGATCAAAGTGTACTAATTGATCGTCCTGTAACTGATTATCAGCGTCTAGCTGCGGAAGTTTCAGCCATTCGACAATATTCGTAACAATGGCGATAGCCAAATCGTAGACCGCGCAGGTTTGATCGCATAGGCCAAAGTCCAGTATTGTCGCTACTTTTGCCCCGCCAGCATCGTTCTGATCGTCTGATGCGCACCATAACAAATTGGAAGCATGCCAGTCGTTATGCGTCCATAAGGGCACCAGATTTTTTAGCAACGGTTGCAAGCATGCGTAAAAAGGCATCAATACACGCTCTACATCCTGACGCCAATCACGTTGTGCGACGTAGGTCGCCAAGCCTGGCCGGGCGTCGATGTAATGCGCCATCGCGGTGAGAGGATCATCGTCGCTAAATATTGAAAACCCCGACACCAGCAACATTGCCTTGCGTGCAGGAGCGTTATAACCGGCTGCACCCTGATGCATTTCCGCCAGGGCACGGCCGGCCGCATAGGCATGTCCGGGGTGCAAAAATGGTGTCCAGGAAAAGGCATCCCGATAGACGTCATTTCCCTTCGCCAGTCGATGCACTTCATAGGTCCAGTCGCCGTCGGCAATCGCTGTGGCACCATGCATATCAGCAAGAACTTCGCTGACGGCGGGTCCGTCAACCGACATATGCAATGCTAAATGTGCAATAAACCGATGCTCTTCCAAAAGATCAGCGGCACTGCGTATCGCCTTTATCAGACGCTTAACAAACAACATGCCTGACGTCGTCTCCACCACACAGGCGCTGGAAAACGGCCGTGGGCTAAACCATGTAAGGCGTATAACCTCACCGGTTTGTGGATACCGCCTCAACAAATCCTTTATTTCGGCCAGCTTCAGTGGCGGCCAGGCGGGTGGCACGTCATTCGCGTCCAGGCCATGACTGAGCAATGAAGTGTTATCGGTTTGGTGGCTCATCTTAAAATCAATTTCGACCTGCTTAAAAATCGTATTGGACGGACAAACGGGCGGTGCGCGGCGCGCCTAAATGCAAATAACCATCACCGAGGTATTCTCCAACGTCTTTCCAGTATTGCTTATTGAGCAGGTTATCGACGGCCAAACGAACGACTGCCTTGTGACCAGACAACACAGCGGCATAGCGCAAACCGGCATTAAATACATTAACGGACGGCACATCAACATCGCCTGAACGTGTCGCGGCCTTGCGCGCGCTATATTCCCAACCGCCCAGCAGATTCAGACCATCGATGCCCGGAACCGCATAGTCAGCGTAAATACTGCCTCGCAAACGTGGCACATTAATGGCTTGATGGCCATCGTATGCGGGTGTTCCCGTATTGGTAGCAATAGCCTGCGTTCCCGCAAAACTAGCGGTCAGTCGCAACCGTTTGGTGACTTGGCCAGCTGCGCTTAATTCAATGCCTTTATTAGTCTGTGTTCCTTCTTGCACATACTCAATATCGGCACCTTCCGGTTTCGGATATTCGTATGGCTTGGTCATCTGGAAAATGGCCGCGCTCAACATCAGTTGATTACTTACTTCAAATTTAATACCAGCTTCAATCTGGCGCGACACGGTCGGCGGCAAAAATGCCGAAGGGTTAATCGTCGCCCAAAACGGCGCCTGACCACCCATCGTCAGACCCTTGCTGTAGCTGGTATATAAAGTCATCGTTGCAAGCGGCTTATAGATCAATGCCAGTTGTGGTAACAGCATCGATTTGTCAGTTGTTCGCGTCGTCGCGCCGGTGTCATCGAATGCATTTTCACGCAACCAGACCTGACGTGCACCCGCCAGAATTTGCCAACGCTCGCTAAGTTGTATGCGATCCAATGCAAACAAACCCTGTTGCCGACTATCGAGACGGCGCGTGGAAGACGACGGTATATCAGTCGATGGCGCAAAAATTAACGGAGTCGCATTGTAGATATTGTCGCTGCCGACATACTGGTTGACGCCGTCGCTCAAACTCACCGTGCGACGGAAACTACTCGCACCGAACGTGAGGTCATGGCGTAATCCACCAAGCATTGTTTTGCCTTGCAAAATTGCCTGAACCTGATCGTTGCGTCGTGTGTCATTCGGGAAGCGATAATCGTAAACATCAACATCCCCGGTCGCGCTAAAGTATTGCGGCGGCGTGCCACCGGCCCCGCAACTACTCACATAAAAGCAGCCATAAGGAAATGTCGAATTATCATCAATAATCACCCTGCTCCGGCTAACTGCTAAAGAGCCATGCCAGTCCGGATTGATCGCTACGTCCAGACGCAAGTTGGTGTTCAACGAATCCATAGTGACAGGCTTGCCCCAAGGCTGCCCACCGAGCAAACGGTAAGGAGAAACACCGCTTGGGATAACAATGCCGCCAAGTAGTTGATAACCCGGCACAGAAAGCTGCTGGCTATGCTGATCTTCAATATTAAACTGCAGCGTCGCAGACGGTGAGAGAACCCAATCCGCCGCTACTGAGACAAAATTGCGATTACCGCTCACGCCATCGACGTAGGTATTTATTCCTTCATGCGCGGCGTTAACCCGTAAACCGAACTGTTTTTGATCGCCAAATAACGTCCCGACATCGGTCGCCAGATAGCGCGAACCGCGCGAGTCGGTTCCCAACGTCACAGACGCGACATCCGCCGGTCGCTTGCTAATATAGTTGATCAATCCGCCGGGTGCGGCAAGGCCGCCCTGCAAGCCAGCTAATCCCTTCAATACCTCTACCCGCTCTTTATTTTCCAGTGCCACATTTTGCTCACCCGAAATCGTCATGCCATCCAGTTGGTAGCTAGACGCCAAATCTAACGAAAATCCCCTGATGCTAAAATTTTCGTAATAGCCCAATGGCGTGTAATTATTATCAATCGAGGCATCGTTACGTACCACATCACTGAGTAACCGAGATTGCTGATCGTCCAGCTGACTGCGCGTAACCACCGAGATCGACGCTGGTGTGTCTAACAACGTCTCGCTGCCAAATGTACCGACTGTCGCTGATCTGGCACGATAGCTATCCTTTGCTTCACCTTCTGCCTTGACGGTAACCAGCGGTAATTCGTGTGTATTTGGAATCCTAACCGCTGTCGTGGCGCTCTGACTGGACGGCTGATCTACTTCAGTTTCTGCACAGCTAACGCCTGCGCCAACGGTAGTCGTTGCAGCAACCAACATTGTTAGCAGTTTTTTTGCAAAAGGAAAAGAAGAACTGATCAGGCTGCGAACTGGCAATTTTTTTATCGATGTCATGTAGGTAGTGCGTTAATTATTACACTTAAAAAGTGGGAGGAAAATTGCTTTATTAACAATTGTTACAATACTCAGATGAGTCAATTGTGATTTCAAATTTCAAGCGAAAAGCATTCCGACGTTGCGTTAGTTACTTTGAGCAGCATCATCTGATGTAGCAAAATTTATTCTGCGAAAGTGGAATCTCTGCCTCGGTTTCTATCCAGATCTCTGTCCTAATCTAAATCCTGATCTGTCCACTCAACCGAAAAACAACGCGCTAGATTATCCTTCGACAACACCAGTTCTGGCAATAAAGCTTGAAATCGATATAAATACGTCGTGTTTTACAACACTTATATTTAAAAACTCACTTCACAATTTGCACGACTGGTCATCACGATAATTTCCCAAAAGCATCTCTTTGAAGTCGATTGCGGTTAAGAACCTTACGGTAACTGTACGTCCTCGTTAAAATCCGATATTTATGAAAAATATAACCGCCACAAAACGTTAATTTTACCTAACGATACGGATCAAATTGCGATACAGTAACCATTATCCGTACCCTGGTACGGGCACCGCTCATCAATTACTTTTATTCAGCACCAGCAAAGGTTTATTTGTGAGCTTATTCAGTAAAACTAAAAAAAATGCAGGTTGGTTAGCGATTGGTTGTCATTTCGATGGTGTTTACGCCGCCCATTTAAAAAGGTTGCCGTCTAGCAAGCCTAGCGTGGAATTATTATCTTTTTACCCTTCAGAAAAAACTACAACAGCCGTTACGCTCAGTAAGCTTGCGCAAGATATCAACGTAAATCGTTATCAATGCTCCCACTTACTCAATATCGGTGAGTATCAACTACTCTCGATTGATCCGCTAAATGTGCCGCCAGATGAGCTTAAAAAAGCCGTACGCTGGCGCTTAAAGGATATGCTGGACTATCACGTTGACGACGCCACCATTGATGTTCTTGCTATCCCCATCGACAAAAATGGGCCATTACACAGCAACGCGCTGTTTGCAGTGGTGGTCCGCAATCAATTAATCGAACAGCGTCAAGCGTTATTCGAAGATGCCAATATTGCGTTACGCGTCATTGATGTTCCTGAAATGGCGCAGCGTAACATCGCTACATTACTAGAACCAGAAGGACATGCCGTCGCGTTGCTGTCCTTCAATTCGGAAGGTGGGCTCGTTACCATCACCTCCGCAGGTGAGCTCTATTTGTCACGCCGAATGGATACCACCATCACCCAACTACAAGCAGCCGACGCATCTCAAATCACAATCATTTACGAACGCATTACACTCGACCTCCAACGATCATTAGATCATTTTGATCGACAGTATCACGCGCTGTCATTGTCAAAATTAATACTCTCCCCGATGGGAGAAGAGGGAACAGCGCTGCAGGAATACCTTTCCGCCAATCTATACATTCCAATTGAAACCTTGAATTTAGAAACCATTCTAGATTTTTCCAAGGTGCCGGAACTCTACAAGATTGAGCAACAACAACGCTACTTCATCACGCTGGGTGCGGCGTTGCGCCTTGATGAGAAGAAGTTATGAGTCAGCAGATCAATCTTTTCAATCCCATATTTTTAAAGCAAAAGAAATATTTTTCTGCGGTAGCGATGCTTCAGGCGTTGGGATTAATAATCCTTGGTGCCGCATGTATTTCCGTTTATTCTGGCTATCAATTTTCTAGCGTCAGTAAAGACGAGGCCAGTACTTTTGCGCAGTTAATAGTGGTTCAGGCCGAGTTAAACAAAGTCACTACTGAATATGCACCGCATCCAAAAAGTCAATCTATCGAGGATAGCGTTACAAAGACAGACCTGGAAGTCAAATCCTTGCAACAGGTATTCGATAAACTGGAAAAAGGTGACATCGGCAATACCAGCGGCTATTCAGCTTATTTAGGCGCCTTTTCTCGTCAAATAGTGGATGGCTTGTGGTTAACCGGTTTCAGTATTATCGGCGCTGGCAACGAGATGGATTTGCGCGGCCGCGCATTGCGCCCTGAGCTAGTGCCCTATTATATTGGTCGTCTTAAAAATGAGACCGTCATGCAAGGAAAAACTTTTTCCAGACTTGATATCCACGTCCCGCAAATAGCAGCGAGCGGCAATGCGCATCAAGCTAATTCTCCGATCGCTGCGCCCTACGTGGAGTTTGATCTGCGATC
Source organism: Glaciimonas sp. GNP009 (assembly GCF_054343755.1). Taxonomy (NCBI): domain Bacteria; kingdom Pseudomonadati; phylum Pseudomonadota; class Betaproteobacteria; order Burkholderiales; family Oxalobacteraceae; genus Glaciimonas; species Glaciimonas sp. GNP009. The sequence continues at coordinate 4,475,775 of NZ_JBTGUV010000004.1, read as the reverse complement.
ATCAGGCATAGCGAAAGACAAGACGGCCTCTGACATCGCGTCATACACCGCGCCACCCTCCGCGATTCCTTCTATCATGCCAAATATTCCGGCAACGACCGCTGTACAAAACGCCAAACCCGTCAAGCAACCGGCAGAATTACGCGGAGAAAAAGGGTAATGAAACACAACCTCCAGCCAATCATTTCAAAAATTGATGCCATGAGTCTGCGTGAGCGCATCATGATCTTCATCGGTGCTGCACTGACGCTCATACTATTATTCAATACATTATTATTTAATCCACAATTTGACCGACAAAAACTAATGTCGCTCCACATTCAAAACAATCAATCAAAAATTGCTGTAATACAGACTGCGATTCAAGAACGCCTGAGATCAAGAGCCTTCGATCCGGATGTTATCAACAGTGATCGTTTAAAAATTTTGCAGGAGCAATCGCAACAACTCCATTCCAAGCTGTTGGGATTAAATAGCGTGCTCGTCAAGCCGGAGAACATGACATCGCTACTCGAAGATATCTTGAAACGTAACGGCGCGTTACGCTTAATTTCGCTCAACACACTTCCCGTCAGCACGCTAAACAATCCCAACCTCACACCCACTGACGAAAAAATTTCGCTAGAAAAGCCATCTGTAACGGGAGCACAGGCAGTGCGTGGCATCGAAAACGGCAGCGGCATTTACAAACATGGTGTCGAAATTGTTATTCAAGGAAGGTATCTCGACATGATGCATTACATGTCGGCACTGGAAGCAATGCCTTGGCAATTATTTTGGGGCAAAGCAACGATGCAGATAGACACTTATCCGGACGCCACCTTAAGTCTGACGCTGTTCACCTTAAGCCTGGATGAAAAATGGCTAAATCTATGAGCACATTTGCCAAATGGATCGCAACAGCAGCATATTGCTCCTTGCTGATAGCATCAACGGTCATGGCACAAACTACGCCTGACCCGACACGCCCACCAGATTCCATCGGTATCAGTACCGGACACGGCGAAGCGATCCCGGCAGCCAGTGGCCCGGTACTCCAATCCGTCATCATTTCAGAGCATAGCAAGATAGCGATTATCAGCGGGAAAACAGTCAAACTTCATCAAAAATTCGGTGAATTTCGTCTGGTAAAGGTGAGTGAAACCGAAGTCATTTTACAAAATGGAAAAGAACAACAAGTGTTGAAACTTTTTCCTGATATACAAAAAAAATCAGTCAACAAATCTACACCTTAAAATGTACATCAACAGGCTTTAGAAAAGAATGCAAAAGACTCTCATAGCTATTTTGATCGTAGGATTGACAGGATGCGCTTCACCGGCCTCTAAGCGTGAAACGTACGACCTTATCAATACCGAGATGAATAGCGCGGTAGAAAACAACGCGAAGCGCACCCAGCAGGAAGCCGTTTTTGCGTCGCTGTTGCCGCCGCTCAAAATTGAAATGCCAAAAACGCGGCAACCAATGGAAGAGCGATTTAATTTATCGTTCAATAATGTGCCAGCAAGTCAGTTTTTTATGGCGCTGGTTGCCGGTACGCGTTACAACATGCTGGTTCATCCTGACGTCACCGGCACTATTTCGGCCAATCTTAAAAACGTGACATTGTTTGAAGCACTGGACGCAATCCGAGAACTCTATGGCTATGAATACAAGGTTGAAGGCACGCGTATTTATGTTAAACCGTTAAGTTTGCAAACAAGTATTTTTCAGGTCAATTATCTCAGCGGCAGTCGCAAAGGATCATCTGATATCCGCGTTACTTCAGGTTCGGTGAGTGACGTTGTATCCAGTAATTCGGGTAGTAACAACACGCCCGGATATCAGTCGCAGTCCGGAACGACCTCGCGTGCAGTCGACAGCAGCAAAATTAGTACAACTTCAAACAACGACTTTTGGGGCGAACTGAAGGCCTCTTTAAACGCCATCATTGGCGACAAAGACGGACGTAGCGTCGTGATCAGCCCGCAATCGGGTGTCGTAGTGATTCGCGCCATGTCGGATGAATTGCGGAATGTCTCGACGTTTTTAAAGGCGACCCAATTATCGGTAGATCGCCAGGTGATTTTGGAAGCCAAAATCATTGAGGTCTCACTCAATGATAATTTTCAATCTGGCGTTAATTGGTCTGCCTTTGGCGGCAAAGGTAGCCGGACTTCGCTCGGCTATGTCGCACCTGGAACAACGCTTTCGTCAGTCGCTGGCACAACCTTGACCAACGGTGGTACTAACGCAATCAACGCCGTTGCTGGCAGCACCTTGGGCGCGGTCAACACGGCGGCTGGCTCGCTGTTCGGTTTGGCCTTTCAAAATAGCAATTTTGCAGCGCTGATTTCGTTTCTCGACTCTCAAGGAACGGTGCATGTCTTATCCAGTCCCCGCATCGCCACGATGAATAATCAAAAAGCGGTCTTGAAAGTCGGTACAGATGAGTTTTTTGTGACGAAATTGACGACCTCCCAAGGCGTAAGTTCCGGCAATACGACTACGCTACCGATCACTACCGTGGATGTGCAGCCCTTTTTCTCTGGTGTATCACTGGATGTGACGCCTCAAATTGATGCAATCGGCAATATCACCTTGCATATTCACCCGTCCGTGAGTCAAGTAACAACAGTCGACAAAGTGATCAATTTGGGAGCAAGTGGCGGCACATTGAGCTTGCCTTTAGCCTCCAGCGCAATCTCCGAGACCGATAGCGTGGTCCGCGGTCAGGATGGACGGATCATTGCCATTGGTGGTCTGATGCGCCAATCGTCCTCATCTGATCGCGCCCAAGTACCCGGGGCCGCTGATGTGCCAGTGCTCGGTAATCTATTCCGCAATAACAGCCGTGTGTCGCAAAAAAGCGAATTGGTCATCTTGCTCAAACCAACCATCGTTCAGGGCGAAGATAGCTGGGATCAGGACATGCTTGATAGTCAGCGCAGATTGCAAGGTTTGGTACCGCGCAATATGGGCGACGGAGACGCACAGGTCCAAGGACAGCGCTAACCATGTATAAAGCACATTTCTGTTTACGTGAATTACCATTTGGTATAACACCCGATACCAGCTTTTTTTTCGCATGCTCGAATTATCAGGCTGCCTTAAATACGCTGTTGATTGCGACCAATAATGGTGAAGGCTTCATCAAAATTACCGGTGAAGTTGGCACCGGAAAAACAATGTTATGTCGCAAGTTCATGTCAACCCTCGACGATAGCTTTGTGACAGCTTACATACCCAATCCATCGCTTGAACCGCGCCCGTTGATGCTGGCGGTAGCAGACGAATTGGAGATTGTGCTGGAGAAGGATGTCGACCAACATCATTTGATGAAATCAATCAATCTCCGTTTACTTAAACTGGCCGAACAAGGAAAAAAAGTCGTACTGTGCCTGGATGAAGCACAAGCGTTGCCGCTGGAAAGTCTGGAGGCGCTGCGTTTATTAACCAATCTGGAAACAGAAAAAAGAAAGTTATTGCAAATCGTCCTGTTTGGACAGCCTGAATTAAATCTGAAATTGCAAAACAATACGATTCGGCAATTGAAGCAGCGCATCACATTTGAATACGATATTGCGCCACTGACCAAAGATGACATGGCGTTTTATATTTCGCATCGTCTGAACGTTGCTGGATTCACTGGTAGCCGCTTGTTCACCCATGGCGCACTGCGACGCCTGTACAGAGCGAGCGGCGGAATTCCGCGATTGGTAAATATTTTAGCCCACAAATCCTTGATGGCTGCTTACGGCAAAGGCCGTCAGCAGGTTGGTCCGGCAAATGTCCGTGTGGCAGTGAAGGATACCTTTTCCTCAAAATCTCATTCATGGTTCTGGCGACTATTAGGCGGCTCGGCGTTCTTTTTTTTATTTATAGATATGGCTGTGGATTATTTTAAATGAGTCTTATCAATCAAATGCTGCAGGATCTCGACAAGCGTGGATCCACTGTTGGTGTAGTTATCGGACCGACCGGGACGGACGCCTTGTCGCAAAACCACATCCGGACAGTACCGAATGTAGACAATAAATCACGACGTATCTGGTGGGTGGCGGCGCTGTTGTTGTTGTTGATAGCCATAGTAATCGGTGCAGTGTGGGGATTGCGGTATTGGCAAAAAGCATCGCCTGCCGCAGCCATCGTTAAACCTGCGGCGTCAGGGCAAGCAATAAAAGCTACGCCTTTACCCGCTCCCGCATTAACAATATTACCCGCGACACCTGCGCTACCTGCGATACCAACCGCACCCGATGCCCTACCGACCGATGTATCCCCTGCAGGGACATCAGAAATAAAGCCAGCGTTGACTTCCCCCTCAGAAGTGCTTCCTGTTAAACCGCTGCCGGCGCCTATGAGCATTGGCAAAAGCACCGCGAATGATCCAACAAAGAATGATGAGACTAAGTCGATCACCAATAACAATACAGACATTGCTGGCAGGATTGCCAATACGCTGAATGCCGATGCAAATGCGTCAACAATCCTTAACGCCACGCCAGTCTTGCGCTCTACGCAAAATGACGTAAAAGCAATTCCCCGCAATAACACAAAAAAAAAAGGGAAGGCTGACTCAGAAAACGACGGCAAGATAGCGCCTCAAGCCAAAGAAGTGACCCCGCAACAAGCCATAGACAATCATTATCGCAAAGCCGTTACGCTGATCGATGTCGGGCAGATATCACAAGCTATCGATATGCTGCAGCAAGTTTTACAGCTTGATCCAAAACACGCGGCGGCCCGCCAAACCTTGGTTGGTTTGCTGCTCGACACAAAGCATCAGGATGATGCCATGCGCAAGTTGCAAGAGGGAATAGCCATTGATCCCGCTCAAACAGGCATGGCGATGATTTTGGCGCGTCTTCAGGTTGAGCGCGGCAACACACGGACAGCGCTGGAAACGTTGGAGCGATCGCTCTCGTATGCACTGGCTGATGCGGATTACCAAGCTTTTCTGGCGGCTTTATTGCAGCGTGAAAAACGACACAAAGAAGCCATTGATCATTATGCAATTGCGATCCGCAAGATGCCTGAAAACGGTCTTTGGTGGATGGGCTACGGTATTTCTTTGCAGGCTGAAAATCGCTTACCAGAAGCCAAGGACGCATTTACCCGCGCTAAATCGTCCTCGACATTATCGCCAGAATTACGGACTTTTGTCGATCAAAAATTGAGCCAGATGCCGCGCTAATAGCCATCCTATCTTAAATAAAATGTCCTTTAAAAAAACAATACAGCATTTGGCTTCGGCGCTTGGGCTACTTACTGCACCAATTACGCTTATTACCGCTATTGCCGCTATTGCGCTGAGTTACAGCGCCAGACTGCAATTCATTCTCCGAAGGCGTGCGACGCAGAGTCAAGAGCGCCTTTCTATCGCCGGAATGGTCAAAATATCGTCTTATCCAAAAGCATGGATCAATGCGCGTCCTAACTCAAATTTTATCCGTCACCAAACATCCTCTCTGCGTACTCACCTCCGGCGGTGGTTATTTTTACTAATCGTCCTACCGTTACTGTTACTGACAGCATTGCCGGCACAAGCTATCGACTACACTTTTCCAGGCTATCTTCCGGCCGGTTGCAGCGGCGGTAGCGGCTCCTACACATGTGGCACCTTGTCTCTCGCTGCTGGCGATACGATCAGTATTTACGCCCCAGCCACCGTCACCGTAAATGGCGCTTTTTCTGCGGGCGCCAGTTGCCAGATCAATAAAAGGGGTTCGGCCTCTAATCTGAACTTCAACGTAAGCGGCGCAATCGGATTCGGCGCCAGTTGCATTTCGAACGCTAACTTAACTTCTGGTGGGGCAATTGATATCGGCGCTAATAGCACGCTCAGCGGCAATATCACCACGAATATCGGGGCCGTCACGGTGGGTGCCGGTACTGACATAAACGGCACTATCAGCACCGTTCAAGGCGCAGTAACAGTCGGCGCGGGAAGCTCAGTCAGCAGCAGTCTTACCACCATCCAGACTGGTGCGATCACGATTGGCGCGACGGTTATGATTGGTGGCAGCATTAGTACTGCTACCGGCGGCATCGGTATCGGTGCAGGCACTAGCGTTGGTGGCTCCATTTCTAGTAGCGCTGTCGGTGCCATCACGTTAGGCGCATCAATAACAGTGAACGGAAACGTCGGTACCGCTTCCGGCAACATCGCTGTGGGAGCAAACACCACAGTCAGCGGTTTGATCTCAACGAATAGGCCCGACCCTATTACTCTCGGTAACATGGCCATTATCAACAGCGTGTGTTGCCTGGCAACTGGTGACAGTAGCTGCGTGACCAATAACACCAACTTACCCTCGCCGCTTGTATGTCCAGCCCCAGCAGGTGCTGGCGGTGCATCGCATGTCAGTACCTTTGACTGCCTGGAAAAGGATAGCAATACGCCATGGGTAGCAACGGCACGAAAACCGCTCTTTACTAAGCTGGTCAACGCTAACTTTACCTTCGACATCGCGGCGCTTAAATCCGATGGCGCACTGGCGACCGGTTACAGCGGCACTACCAGCATCCCCAAGTCGGTCAGAGTGGATTTATTCAACGATACAACCCCACCGACCAGTTGCACAGCCCTGGCTAGCCAAACCCCTGTGGCATCTCAAACAGTGAACTTCTCCGTAAGCGCTGCCGGGCGCACGTCGACCGGCAATTTCAACCTTGCAAATGCCGCCCCAATATTACGGTGTCGCGTCCGGGAATGCACCGATAGTAGCTGTGGAAGCTTCACCGCTTTGGCTCCGGCTTGCTCTTCCGATCAGTTCTCGGTGCGCCCTTCCACGGTCACGCTATCGACCTCAGCAACGGCGACAGCCCCCTCAACAACCGCACTCCCAATCATCAATGGAGGCAGTGGTTTCAGCCTGCTCGCTGCTACTCATGCCAATGATGGCTATGCGGGAGCCATGGCCCTCGACACCACAAAATTAACGGCTCAAACTACCACGCAAGCCGCAACGCAACAAAGCGGCGGCGTAGCCGGCATCCTGTCGCCCGCCACATTAGCCGTCAATACCAAAGCGATCAATGCGACTTATACCGAAGTGGGCTATCTTTATCTCGCCCCCGGTGCGTATCGCGACGACACGTTCACGGCCGTAGATAGCGCCAATGGGGATTGCATAACAAGTACCTCAGCTGATAGCAATCTCTCTGATACCTTAATCGGAGGAAAATATGGCTGCAGCATTGGCAATACCGGCACACTGTCATTCGGACGCTTCATACCGGATCACTTCGCCATAAGCCCTTCCCCGATCACCGCCGCGTGCGCCGCTTCCAGCACCCCTTTTAGTTATTTCGGACAAGACGGTTTCATTACTGCGTTTGGCTTGATGGCGCAAAACACGGCAAACGGTATCACCCAAAATTACACTGGCGTATTTGCCAAGTTAAATCTGACTAATTATGCTGGTTACCGTTTTAGTACGAGCGCATTGCCGACAGGATCAAACTTAACCAGCAGCGCCACCGGCGTGAGCGGCAACTGGACCAACGGCTCTGCCAGCGTATCAGCAGGCCAGCAAATCAGCCGACCAAATGTCGCAACAATAGAAACCTTCGTTACCGTACTTGCGGCGCCAAGTGATGGTGAAGTCACAGCAAGCACACCCACCGCGGTCGGCAGTGCCACCAGATTGCGCTACGGACGGCTCAAGATGCAGAACGCATACGGTTCAGAGTTATTGGCATTACCGATCCCGCTTGAGGCCCAATACTGGACGGGGTCCTACTATGTCACCAATATGGCTGACAGCTGCACTGTCATCCCTGCATCCAGCATCAAAATGAATAACTATCTTAAGCAACTCAGTGCGTGCAAAACCCAGCTGTCTCCCGCCGGCAGTACAACACTGATTGCAGGAAAACTACCAGCACCGGGATTAATCCTCACCAAACCCGGTGCAAAAAATGCTGGCAGTGTGGACCTAACTGTCAACATCAGTACCAGCGCAACGGATAACACTTGCGTAAGCACAACCGAGTCGGCAGCCACCAGCGCCAACATTCCCTGGTTTGGTATCAACCCTGCTTCTCGAGCGACTTTTGGGCTTTATAAATCATCGATTATTTATCAGCGAGAGATGTACTAATTGGAATTAATTGGTATTAGTAATTTTTTTGACTTTCAGCGTTAGAGGCGCGCCAGAGGCGCATCTGCGGCACAAAATACAAGCGTCGTTCATGAAGAAGAAGCGGTGAATTTATTAAAAAAATTCCATGCGGCAATATTATAAGCACGAGGCCTTTATTACTATTTCAATCTAATAAAATTGATTAATAAAATTAAATTTCTGTACAGAAATACTTCACGAGACCTCGCGCATTCATCACCGCAATTTAACGCGGATTAACCACATTTTATTATCAAATGTTAAATTTTTTAGTGCAAATCGTTATATATTCATTGCTGTAAATCAAAAGGCTTCTTCTTCCAATGTATTATTCAAATGTACTTTCTGAATAACGAATCAAGGGTGCATTTTTGGTTTTCCACGTGTAACTTTTGTTTGCATACTAAACAATTATTTCCGTAAAAGTAGTACAAGTCGTATCACTTCACACAGCCGACCAACGTTGATTCTCAGCATTGGTATTTTGTATTATTTAGCAACGGAGATATTTAATGAAAAAGCAGCAATCGGGTTTTACCCTCATCGAATTAGTCATGGTCATCGTTATTTTGGGAATATTGGCTGCGGTGGCCTTGCCTAAATTTGCCGATTTAAAATCCGACGCACAAGTTGCTGCGCTCGCAGGTGTTAAAGGATCAATTGAATCAGGTAGCGCAATTAACTATGCTGCCGTTATTGCCGGACATGGTACAACAACAATCGGCTTGAATTGCTCCACCGCTGCTTTAGCGGTGCTACAAGGCCCTCTGCCAGCAGGCTATTCATTGGACACAGGCGTTGCCATCGTATCTGGCGATAATGCATGCGTACTGACCGGCCTCGCACTACCTACATCGATTGCGCACATTGTCGGTATTTAATTCATAAAAGCGCACTGAACCAATTCTCCCGGGGACAACATGTTGCAGGACTCTGCAATCTTTCCCGGGTTTATTGCAATACACTTTTATGCCAAGTTGGTTTTGATAAAATCAAAGCCTTCCAGCTAGCAAAGGTATGACAATTTCAAAAAACAGTAATGGATTTACCTTGATCGAGCTGGTCATGGTGATCGTTATCACAGGCGTTATTGCCGTCGTCGCTATCCCGCGTTTCTCAGGACGCCAGACATTCCAAGCACGTGGCTTTTATGATCAAACTTTGTCAATGCTGCGTTACGCACAAAAAATCGCCATAGCACAACACACCCCAACGTTCGTCAATGTGAGCAGCGTAAACGGAACGATATGCCTTACCTATCTCTCCGATATCAATTGCATCAACAGCGATGCCAAACAAGTCGTGCTCGGTCCGTCTGACCAGCAAAAATTCAGTAAAGTCACACCAAACGGTATCACTATCGAATCAACAAACTCCTCGTTTTTTTTCTCAGCATTAGGGAAGCCATCGCCAGACGCGACCGTCCAGTTGTCCATCGTCGGCGATGGCATGAAAAGAATAATTACTGTTGAGCGAGAGACCGGATATGTCCACTAACACGTCTCTGAATCAGCAAAAAGGGATCTCGCTGATTGAACTCATTCTGTTCATCGTCATCGTTAGCGTGGGGATTGCAGGCATTCTATCGGTGATGAACATCACTACAAAAAATAGTGAAGATCCTGTGCAACGCAAGCAGGCGCTGGCAATAGCAGAATCAATGCTGGAGGAAATCAGCTTGCAACCCTTCACCTATTGCGCCCCATCCGACGCCAATGCGTTGACTGCTAACAGTGTCGGCGATTGTGCTGGCATCCCGGGAATAGCAAACGAAGACGATTTACCGTCGACGTCCCGCGTCAGCAACGTTGCGCAACGCGAAGCTGATAACGTGGCTGATTACAACAATTTTTCAATGAGTCCAATATTAGATATCTCAGGTACACCGATCACCGGACTCGCGTCCTACTCAGTATCGGTCGCCATCAAACAAGTTGGCGATACTTTAGCACCAGCAGCGGCCAAAAATGATGTTTTGCAAATTGACGTAAGAGCTGTATCAAGTTCTGCCGATATTACGGTCACGGGTTATCGTTTTCGTTATGCACCTAATGCCGTACCCTAATGCCATGTTAGCCACCTCAATCCGGCAGCGTGGTTTTACGCTGATCGAAGCGGTAATGGTCATCACCATCACCGGCATCATCGCCGCAGTGGTGGCGATCTTCATGCGTAGCCCGATTCAAGGCTATTTTGATCTGGAACGACGCGTGGAGGTCACCGACACAGCCGATACAGCACTGCGCCGAATTGGTCGCGACTTGCGCCTGGCGCTGCCAAATAGTGTGCGCAGCGTTGGCGCATCACCACTATGCCTGGAATACCTGCCAACAGCCAGCGGCGGACGCTATCGGGTTGATGCTCCCGGCGCAGCGCTCAATTTTACGGCCCCGACTACAACCTTCGACGTGCTATCAACCCTCAATCCAATACCCGCCAGCGGCGACCAATTGGTCGTCTATAATCTGGGAATACCTGGTGCGGATGCTTATTCCGGCGAGAATCGAGCAACTATTTCGACTGCCACCGCCAACAGTATTACACTGACTTCAGCAAAACAGTTTCCGTTTGCATCACCCGGCAATCGCTTTCAGATCATGCCAGCTGCGGAGCAAGCAGTGTTTTATGTTTGCACCAACAGCGGCACCGGGATTGATGCAGCCGGTAACGGAAACGGCAGCCTATATCGCTTATCGGGTTACGGAATTAACGCGGCCGCTCCCACCTCCTGCCCCGCAATACCAGCTAACGCGCCAGTGCTGGCACAAAATATCAGTCACTGCGAATTCACATATACGGTCGGCGTGACGCAACGCAACAGCTTGATTTCACTGCGTATCGCGATCACTAAAAACAATGAAACGGCCAGCCTCTACAATGCAGTTCATGTCAGTAACTCACCCTAAACGGGCCTTATCAAACGGAGGTTGCCGCTCCAGACCACATGCACAGCGCGGCTTTGCATTGATGACGGCTATTTTTTTATTGGTTGTATTAGCAGGGCTAGGCGCTGTCATGGTCACGCTTTCAACCGTGCAGCAAACAACTTCAGCGCAAGATTTACAGGGGTCGCGCGCGTATCAAGCTGCCCGGACCGGGATAGAATGGGGTGTGTATCAGGCCATGAAGCCCGAGCAGACCAATTTACCATCGGGCCAGACACCTTATGTTTGCCCCGCAAACCCGACAACCCTCAGTCACCTGGCTGGTGCTTTAACTGGTTTTAGTGTGCGGGTCGACTGTACATCGACGACTTACACGGAAGGACCAAATCAAATTGGTGCAATGCAGTTTATCGTCACGGCTAGTCTTGGGACACCCCGCAGCACCCAATACGTGGAGCGTCAGATGTCCGCAACGATCAGCACTTGCCGGACGGCTGGCGTGCCCTGCATTGAGTGAATCTTGGTATTTGGATATTGAATACTGAGCAAACAACGGGAACAGTTAGAAAGTGGGTCGTAGAGTAACCTGTCGAATGATGCATCATCTTGCCCTCTCCGGCGCTCTATCGTACGATCAAACTTATCGACTAATAGTAGGTAGCGAGATATCCGGCGCGTTCACTAATGCGCGTTTTATTTCGCCAGGAATCAAAGAGCACGAGCAATTGGTAGCAAATTAAACGTAAACATCCGCAACCCAGATCGTTTGCCTCACATATTAAATACGCACTGCACATGGTGCAATGTAAGAAGTTTCAAGGAGCACTCATGGCCAGACCGGAAAAAATTCGTTTAGGTGAAATTTTACTGCAGCAAAAATTGCTATCCCAAGAACAATTGCAATTGGGATTAAGCGAGCAGCAGCGAACAGGACGAAAGTTGGGGCGTATTTTTGTTGAAAATGGTTTTGCGACGGAAGACGCTATTTCTGCCGCTCTGGCCCGCCAACTCCGCATTCCTTACATCCACCTCAAGCAGTACCATATCAAATCGAACATAGTGCTTCTCCTGCCTGAAATACAGGCGCGCCGGTTTCGCGCCATTGTTATGGAAGAGCAGCCCGCCGGACTATTAATCGGAATGGCTGATCCGACCGATTTGTTTGCATACGATGAAATTGCCCGCCTACTTAAGCGCGACATTACGCTCGCCGTTGTCAATGAAAGTGAACTCCTTCAAACCATCGACAGACTGTACCGCCGGACCAATGAAATTACGGGTTTGGCTCGCGAGCTAGAGCAAGAGCTCGGTGATAATAGTATCGATTTCGGCACTTTAGGGGGCGGAACTGGTCTGGAGGACGCCCCCGTCGTCAAGCTTCTGCAATCGGTATTTGATGATGCAACGCAAGTCGGTGCCTCGGATATTCATATCGAGCCACAAGAAAAACGACTACATATCCGATTTCGTATCGATGGCGTTTTACATTTGCAGACCGAAGCCGATATCAAGATTGCACCGTCGCTGGCGCTGCGACTGAAACTGATGGCGGATCTTGATATTTCAGAAAAACGTCTGCCGCAAGACGGACGCTTTGCGATCAAAGTCAAGCAACAACAGATCGACGTGCGGATGTCGACGATGCCGACGCAATATGGAGAATCAGTCGTCATGCGCCTGCTCAATCAGAGCGGCGGCATACTCAATCTGGATGCTATCGGTATGCCAAAGGAAATGCTAAAACGGTTTCGTGCAATCGTGCAGCGCCCTAACGGACTGGTGCTGGTAACAGGGCCAACCGGTAGCGGCAAGACAACAACGTTATACGGCGCATTGTCTGAACTCAATACGCTCGAGAAAAAACTCATCACGGTAGAAGATCCCGTCGAGTATCGGTTACCCGGCATCAATCAGGTACAAGTTAACGACAAAATCGAACTAAGCTTTTCCAGAGTTCTTCGCTCCGCTTTACGCCAGGATCCAGACGTCGTGTTAGTCGGAGAAATGCGCGATCAGGAAACCGCACAGATCGGCATGCGCGCCGCAATGACAGGCCACATGGTATTGTCGACGTTACACACCAACGATGCTATCAGCACGCCGATACGTTTGCTCGACATGGGTGTGCCGGGTTATATGGTTGCCAGTTCCTTACAAGCAGTCGTCGCACAACGTTTACTGCGTTTAATTTGCGAAAGCTGCTCGGAAGACGCCACCTTACAAGTCAACGAAATTGAGTGGTTAAAGACTGAGCTTAAAGAGACCGTGAATACACACCAATACGCCCATGGTCGGGGCTGCACCCATTGCAACGGTACTGGTTATCGTGGTCGGGTCGGGGTCTATGAAATGCTTGAAATAACCAGAGAAGTGGCGGATGCAGCAAATGGCGATGATCCCGCCCTTTTTATGAAAGTAGCGCGAGCCCAGTTAGCCGGTGAAACCTTACGTCGTCATGCGGTGGCGTTGGTCCTGGAGCGACGAACGACGGTCAGCGAAGCAATGCGTATCAGTATTCAGCTTGAGGATTAAGCATGCCTTTCTTCGCATATAAAGCACGTAACGCCCGCGGTGAGCAAGTGCAAGGCGTCCTGGAAGGTAGCGATAGTAGCGGTATCGCCAGTCAGCTATTTAACGCCGGTATAACACCGATTGACATTACGCCGACCAGCGGCCCCATTAGCGGTACAAGTGCTGAAAATGACTGGTGGTCACGCCTCAACGAAGAAAAAGTCCGCTCCATCGACGTACAATTATTTAGTCGCCAACTTTATACTCTGCTAAAAGCCGGTATTCCTATCATGCGCGGCTTGGCTGGCTTACAAGAATCAGCAACCAACAAGTCATTTGCAAGAGTGCTAAAAGACATCAGGGAATCACTTGATGCTGGCCGAGAACTATCAGCGTCAATGCGGCGTCATCCACGCGTATTCTCCAATTTTTATCTGAATATGGTACGCGTCGGAGAAATGACCGGGCGTCTTGAGGAGGTTTTTCTACGGCTGTTCGGGCATCTCGAATTCGAGCGAGAAATGGGCGAAAGAGTACGGACCGCGATGCGCTACCCTTCTTTTGTAGTGGTGGCCATGCTGGCAGCCATGGTCGTCATCAATATCTTTGTCATTCCGTCCTTCGCCAATGTTTACGCTGGATTTCATGCCCAGTTACCCTTGCCAACACGGTTCTTAATGGCGACCTCTGCATTCACCGTCCATTATTGGCCCTTGCTGCTGGCGATCATTGCCGCCGCTGCGTTTGCATTCAAAACCTATCTCGCCACCGTCGATGGTTTGTACAAATGGGATAAACTTAAATTGCGCTTTCCTATTGTCGGCAAAATCATCTTAAAAGCGACGTTAGCCCGATTCGCGCGCAGCTTTGCGCTATCAAGTAAAAGCGGCGTACCAATCGTGATGGGACTTACCGTGGTCGCTCAAACAGTCGACAACAGTTATATCGCTAGTCGTATCGAACAAATGCGTGATGGCGTCGAACGTGGTGAAAGTATTTTACGTACAGCTTCAGTTACCGGTGTGTTTACACCGGTCGTTTTACAAATGATCGCGGTCGGCGAAGAAACTGGCGAGCTTGATGATTTGATGGACGAGATAGCAAGAATGTACGAGCATGAAGTCGATTACGAACTAAAGACGTTGTCTTCGCAAATAGAACCGATTTTGATCGGCGTGCTGGGCATCATCGTCCTGATCCTGGCGCTGGGCATCTTTTTGCCAATGTGGGACCTTGGTAAGGTCGCCATTAAAAATTAGCTTATTCGATGCTGATATTCTGCCATTTCAAAACTATTTGATGCAACCAAATTCAAAAGTTACAAATCCGCAATGTGAGAATACAGTTTGTATATTTCACTGAGTTTGAATGCGTTTGAAGCGAGCAACTCAACGAAAGTGCTATCCGTGATAGTGAATGAAATGCATTTGTGCATCTTACTCAGGGCGCAAAACCACAATGGTTTTCAGCTCGATCCAGCGGCCAACCGTCGCTATAAATTCATTGGCGGTACAAGGTTTAGTAAGATAGTCATCCATTCCTGCGGCGAGACAACGCTCGCGGTCACCCTTGATCGCACTGGCGGTGAGACCAATAATCGGCATTCTCGGGGCGCCGGTTGCGGCCTCTTTTTCTCTAAGAAGTCTGGTTGCCTCATAACCGTCCATTACCGGCATCATACAATCCATGAGAACCAAGTCAAAATGCCGCAGAGCAAGTGCATCGAGTGCTAACTCACCGTTTTCAACCTCTTCAACCACGCATCCCCTTTTTGTCAGCAGGATACGCACCAGTTGCCGGTTGATTTCTGTGTCCTCAATAACCAGTACGCGTGGTGCGTACGTTTGCAATACTGGCGTTAATGGCAATGGTGCGAGGTTCGCTGGCGGAATACTTTCAATCGATGAGAGATCGACAGGTTCCTTCTCTGAAATGCGAGAGCGAATCCGGAACGTGAAACTCGATCCCAAACCTAAGCTGCTGACGCAACTGATTTGACCATGCATCAGCTCGACCAGGCGCTTGCATATGGCTAGGCCCAAGCCAGTACCGCCGTATTTCCGACTCGTCGTATTGTCTGCCTGTATAAACGGTTCAAATAAATTGATTTGCGCTTCCTCGCTGATCCCAATACCACTATCAAGAACCGAATACCGCAAATGCACCATATCCAGATTAGCAACATCAGCATGCGCGCTGAAGTAAATGGTTATCTTGCCCGATGGTGTGAATTTGATCGCATTGACGATCAGATTACCCAAAATCTGTCTTATCCGTATGGGATCTCCATCTACCCACTTTGGAGCCGTTAAGCTGATAGAGGTATCAATCACCAGGTTTTTTTGCTCGGCATTGGCTTTATGCAGATCAATGACATCGAATATCAGGTGGACCGGATCGAAGGAGATCATTTCGAACTCCATATGACCAGCTTCGATTTTTGAAAAATCCAAAATCTCGTTGAGAATTCGCATAAGTCCGCGCGCACCGCTCCGCACGTTACTGGCATATGCCAGCTGGACGCTATCGAGTTTAGTCTCCAACATCAATTCCGACATCCCAATAATGCCATGCATCGGAGTACGGATTTCATGACTCATCATCGCCAGAAAGCGTGATTTTGATTCGTTGGCGGAGTCGGCTTGGGTCTTCAGTAAAAAGGCTTCTTTTGCGTCCTGCTCCCGCCGCTTCAGGACAATCGCGATCAGTACAAACGCAATCGATAACGCAAGCAAGCTTACCAACGCAATACCACCCAACAATTGTACGGTTCCACGCCAACCACCGAGGAACAAATCTTCAGTGATGGTGACATTCACAATCAGCGGATAACCTCTGACTAACCGGATCGCACTCATCCGATACACACTCTTGAAGTCATCTGCCGCCCGTGGACTTCTGGACAGAATAACGTCGTGGTTTTTATTTTCCTCAATTACGGCAAAGGTTGGACCTGCAAGGAATTTTTTTCCTAGCAGGGCGTTCGTAGGCGGCCAACGCGCAACTAATGTGTAATCTCGGAGATACAGCGACACGGCAGATTGATTACCAAGGCTAACATTTTTGTAAAAATCGCCAAAAAAATCGCTCGCCAGTCCTAACAGAACCACGCCAAGAAAATGCCCATTGGCATCCTCGATACGCCGGCTAATGTAGAAAAGCCATTTACCGTTAACTTTGTTTTGCACCGGTTGGCTGATAAATATACCGGGATCAGCGTTGTGGCTATGATATTTAAAATAGTCGCGATCACTCAGATTCAGTACCGGCACAGGAAACGAACGGGTAATATTTATTACTTCGCCATCTACGCCAATAATAGTAGCTACATTGATTTGTGGCAGTCCACTGATT
The DNA here is from genome assembly GCF_054343755.1 of Glaciimonas sp. GNP009. Classification (NCBI taxonomy): domain Bacteria; kingdom Pseudomonadati; phylum Pseudomonadota; class Betaproteobacteria; order Burkholderiales; family Oxalobacteraceae; genus Glaciimonas; species Glaciimonas sp. GNP009. The sequence goes on along the minus strand of NZ_JBTGUV010000004.1, from coordinate 4,458,917 downwards.
TTGTCATGCATCATCTGATGAGTCGAAGAGGTTCTGAAGGCCTTTATTAACCCCGCTTGATCATGCACATTGGCAGACTCGACGTTCTCGATCAAACTATCCAGCACCAGCGAAGCCGACGTCATCGTCTGTGAAGTATTTTCCGCCAACACGAGAGACAAGTTACCAAGTTCCGTGCGCCACGCCTCTATCGTCCGATCATGCAATATCTTGGTTGACACGACGATTAATAATGCGAGCAACGTGATTACCACGATACCAATAACGGCCGTGGCCCTCCTCGCACTAAGGCGCCATCGTGCGTTCCCGAAATATAGCGTTCGCTTATCTGTCGATCGTGTCATTTGCATCGCATGCGATTTCCAGAACTTTTAAATAAACTGCGAACTAAACAATATCTTCACCACCGACGCATGCGGAAACAAGGCGTCGGTGGTAAGGCTTACCCTGCTAATTTTCACCACATTCGGGGTATCCCCGAAAATGCACAATACTATCTCGTACATCTTGCATCACCAACGAGAACAAGCGCCATAACTCGGGAAGATGGTGATCTAGACGGCATGTCTGATCACCTAGCAACAAACTTTCCAACTCCACCAGTTTGGTCGTCAGTTCCACCGCGCCAACCAGCGATGTTGTACCTTTAAGTGAATGAATTTCATGCGACATCGCCTTAAACTCACCGACTAAAATCGCCGCTTTCAAACGTTCAAACATCGGTGTCGCGATCACAATAAACGTATGAGACAGCGCACGAAACGAATCAAGATCTTCGCCTGTTGCGTTGAACAGCACGCTTGGATCGATATACAGGTATGGGTTATGCCGCTTCATGGTACGTTGTGCACTAACTAATTATCCAGAAAACGCTAATACCCGGCTGTTAAGCAGGACGTTGAAGCAGGACGTTGAAAAATATTGCTCTTATCGTTGTATTTAGGTAAATTCCACCGCAATCGCTTTCACTACAGATATTTCACGCATCATTAATGACACCAACCTTGTATATTTCACTGCTAGTGCGAACTGTTCTGCAATTATTTGAATGACAATTAAAGCATTATCTAACTGCAACCAAAGTACAAAGTACCATGGATTCTTTGCGAATCATCAGCAATTGGTATCAAAAATACACACCTGAGCGATCATTATTTGTACGAAAAGAATCCTATACTCCTAATTGGTCACGCTTCTGACGACGTTTTGTGCGCAGCATGCACGTAAGTAGCCACGTAATTCGTCGTAGTTCATTGGTTTACTAAAAAAAACAACGCCTTCCGGAACACCACCACGCAAGTTAAGCTCCTCGGGCGTGAGGCTTGAAAGGATTGCAATGTTCATGTGTGCCAATTCCGGATATCGTAATATGGTATTGATAACTTCGTAACCATCGATCCCATCCATCACGATATCTGCCAGCAAAATACTCGGCCTGTGTGTCGCTATCTCAACCAGAGCCTGATAGCCATTCTCACAAAATCTCAGGTCGGCCGACAGGTTCCAGGATGAAATCTGTTTTTCATAGATTCCACGCTGGAGCGCATTATCCTCAACTACCAGGATTGATGCCTTTTTACCGGACGATGCCTCGCTCGCATTAACCTTTAACGCCGTCGTCAACGATGCTTTATAAGCTTGGACGGCAGCCATAGGAATACGACGGTGCCCTCCCCCGGTTTTCCAAGCTTCAATTACTCCAGCCTCAACTAATTGTTGAACCGACGTAACCGAAATTCCAAGTATTTGAGCGACCTTCTGTGTTGTACATATTTCAGAATAAGGCATTTATCTTCTTATATTCTCTAAAGTCTTATTTTAACCAAATTAAATAAATTTCCCAATAATTGGTTCGTTTCTAAAAGAGATGTTTTTAATCTCTATTTTTATCGCCATTCACTCTTCTTGACGGAGACATACACAATGCATGTTTCGCATAATCTAATATGCAATAAGAAACTCGGGAAACCTCATACCAACCAATTCAATTTGCAAAAAACGCTTTGTAAAAGCGATTAATTTCAGATTAAAGATGTCACCTTTTCCAAGACTCAATCAGCGTGAAAAAATCGCGAATATTTAACCAATACAAACGATCAAAACACACCAAAGCATCCAACCCATCCTGACAGTCACCCTTACAACGTTAAACCAAGACTCACAACATAGTCTTCATTAGTTTCATCATTCCCTAACAGTTCACGCATTTCTGAAAAAGCAATGCCAAACGTCTCATGAATCCGAATCATCACATCGCCACTAATCCTAATCTTGCCATGGCGAACCTTACTGATTAAAGGAGGTGCAAGTTTCAATAGCCGACATAATGCTGCATCGTTTTTTAACGCTTTACGATGAAGCAGTTCGTCAAGCAACCGACTCTGATCATATCCTTGAGTTTTCTCGATATTTTCATTATTTTGATTATTTTCTAATGTCATTTTATGCTCCCTTTGAAGTGCTATATGATAAAAATTTAAATTCACAGACGCGCATTATTTTCGCCCCACACATGCTTCCTTGGCTGCGCAAGCCAAGGAAGCAAATCGTCGCCATTCATCGGCTTACCAAAGTAATATCCCTGCCCAGCATCACAGCCCAGTGCCTGAATAAAATCTGCATCGCTTCTTGACTCTATTCCCTCGGCAACTGTCGAGAGATTGAGATTTTTTGCCAAGTCAAATATCGACTGTAGTATTGCCACCGATCGTTGAGCACCTTGGGCACCAACTATAAAAGAGCGATCTACTTTAATTTCAGAAAATGGCATACGACTCAACTGTTGGAGAGAAGAATAGCCAGTCCCAAAATCGTCTAGCGACAAGTTAAATCCATGCATGCGCAAACGGGTAACGGTTTCTAGTAAACCATCATAGTCCGTTGCAAGCGCCGTTTCCGTTACCTCAACAGTGATTAATTCCGGCTCGATAGAATGTTCGTTTGCAATAGCACGCCAACGATTGGGAATGGCAACTTTCTGCAAAGTCGAGCGCGAAGCATTCAGTGCAATACCCATTTGTGGTGCGATATCACGCCATTTTTTCATTGCCTCAAGTGCTTTATGCAGCAACTGTTCGGTCAACTGATCAATAACTCCGCTCGCCTCCATCAATGGAACAAATTGCGATGGCGGGATTTCACCAAACGCCGGATGACACCAACGCGCCAGAATCTCAACCCCAACCGGATCCTGCCCAAATTGCACCTTAGGCTGGAAATAAGGAACAAATTGCTGGCACTCAAGCGCGACGATAAGATCATTTTTTGTCCACAACCTTGATGACGATTTCTCATCAATAACTGGCGCTGTTTCCAGCACCTCGACATCCAACATCATGATTTTTTTTAAATATAAAAAATCAATCGGCTTGATTAAACTACCGGCAATCCGGGCGCCACTATCCCGCGCCACTTTCTCTGCCGACCGCAATAAATCCTCAGTCACGGCTGAAACGAGTATGACTGATCCAATACGCTGGCCGGCCGCATAATGAAGAAATTCGATGCCGTCCATGACATCCATTCGCAAATCGCAAATCGTAAAATCGAATACAACGTTATTTATTTCCAGCAGTTCTAGTGCCTCGCGACCGTTGGCTGCCTCAGCAACGTAACCAATCCCCATTCCTTTCAATCTACCGACCAGCAACTTACGCTGAAATTCGTCGTCCTCCAGCACCAGTACTTTCTGATCAATAAAAAATTCAGATGGCTGTGCCAGTCTATTATTTGCCTTCGCATTTTCCACGTTCGTCGCTATATTTTTTGCCATATCAATCGGCGCGCGCTTCAACCATTTATTCACACATGCCCCTGATAACAATCTGACCCGTCTAAATCCTTAAGAAAAAATTCGGACACAACTTGACGCGACATTGTCGGCACCGTCGACAATGTATTTCTAACGATCAGATTGCTTTCTACCTCTTGCATTACCAGAAGAAGCATCGTCTTGATTTCGGAAAATTCAGCATCGCTGTATTTGAATAATTTTTGTCTGGCGTCAGTTTCAATATCCTGCATTTTTTCGCCGATACACGTCGCCCCAACGATGAACAGACAATTCGCCAGAGAATGCGCCTGATGGGCTATCTCCTTCAGATTTCCGATAGCTACAAACTCATCCAGGCGCTCAATCATTTCCGGATAAATCCTAAGAAAAACGCGTGACATAGCATCAAATGCATCCTCGTCATGCTCCACTGCGCGCATCAATATCGAAGGATCAGTGAGTTTGATATCGGCGCTCAAATCACTCCTTATTCCGCGGCGCTAAAAGCGTCTGTAGAAGTTGTACTTGTGTGGAAAATAGCGTTATCAAAGGTGTCGTTCAATAAGCACGCATCAATTTTTCGCAGCAGCGTTGCTCTATCGACTGGCTTGCTGAGTAATCCTGTCGCGTTGTATTTTTTTGCATCGTCGAACACTTCCTGCACGGTCATACCCGTATGGACGATGACCGGTATCGCGCCCAACGAGTCAGAATTTTTTATTTGTGTCAGAATTGAAATCCCATCAATGTGGGGCATAACGATATCAAGCAAAATCAGTGATGGTGTGCAGTTTCGCAATATTGATAGCGCTTGCAATCCATCTCTCGCTGCAATCACTTCATAGCCACCAGCGTACAGAGCATGTTGCAACATGTCGCTGTAGGTTACGTCATCATCAATAACAAGAATTAACTTCGATGTTGATAGCGGCATCCCCAATGAGACTAGGGAAAATTCTCGCGCTGCAATGACAGACTGTCTTCTATGGAATCCCTGATCCACTGCCGACTTCAACATGATCGGGTCCAACAATGGACGCCCCGGCAGAAGGGCATCAAATGGACCGGTAGGGTACAGCGCAGTTGCCATTGTCAGCTGATCATCTCCGCAGAGCAATAATATCTGACATGAAATATCTAAAAAATGATCACATTCACGACTTAACATAATAATAAAATGTTCAGCTTCATGAATATTTGAAAAGGATAAAATCAGTACATCTGGATGCACTTCTCCGAACAGCTCAATTCCCTGCGGCGCATAGTATGTCGACCAGACCCCCGACGCTTCATGGACGACAGTCTCGTGCAAGGTAAGCGCTTCAGCCATACTGTCTGTAACGATTAAAACTTTAGGATTCATTCATTTTCCACCATGGAGTGACGAGTGGCAGCACGGCATTCACCGCTTCCTCAATTTCAATGAACGTCCGATTCATCTCCTTCATCAGGATTTGTCTTGGATCATTTTCCGGGTCGTCCTTAACGTCATTTTGGATCAAGGCTATTTTTTCCATCGATCCGCACATCGTCGCAAATTTAAAAGCGCCAATTGCCAATGCCGATGTCTTCAATGTATGCGCAAGTGCAGAGATATCACGCCATTGCTTCAAGATAATCATGCTTCGCATTTTTTCCATACCAATACGAAGCGCCTCAAAAAACCGACCAAGAAAATGCCTGATAACTTCAATATCGTCGCCCACAAACTCGCGCAAAATATCTATATCTATTGCCCGCCCATCTTTTTTATCGAGACTGGCAAGATTCATTCGTCATCTTTCGGAATCCATTGGCTCAAGATTCTTTGGATGGTCGCAATTTGGGTAGGTTTCGATAAATAATCATCCATACCTGATTCAAAACAACGCGCTCTATCATCATCCATTGCACTCGCAGTAATCGCAATAATGCTGAGATGTCGACCCGTCATTTTTTCTTCCTGTCTAATTCTTTTGGTCATCTCATATCCATCCATCTTCGGCATCTGGCAGTCGGCAAGAACTATCAGGCATTCATTCTTTGATAGCCAGTCAATGGCATCCTCGCCATTCTGCAACACAACCACTTCATCGAACCCAATGCGTTTCAACTGAAACCTTAACAACTGTTGGTTCATCTCGTTATCTTCAACAACGACAATCGGTAGTCTGTTTTTTATCATTACGCGAGATAACTTTTTGTCGTCAATCGATCTATCCGATTCGATCTGACACGCATGTGTTTTAACGGAACCGTAAACGCAACGGTTGTCCCCACGCCAGGCGTCGATAGCAATATGATGATCCCACCCATTAATTCGACCAACTGACTGACAATGGCAAGACCCAAACCACTCCCCTCATGCGCGGCACGTTCGATTCCATTCACTTGAAAGAATTTTTCAAATATCGCACCTTGGTATTCAATCGGAATACCCGCCCCGGTATCGGTCATTGAAAACTTAATGCACTGTCTTTCAGCAGTTACTTTCAAACCTATTTCTCCGCTATCGGTGAACTTGATCGCGTTATGAAAAAGATTGTTTAACACCTGTACCACCCTCATATGATCGCACTGAATTTTCTCTGGAACATTGGGCGCGATGGATAACGAAATGGTAATATTTTTTGCAGTAGCGCTGCCGATATGTGCATTAACTGCACGCGCTAATAGCGCGCGCAAATTCTCGTCTTTCATATTAAGGTCAACCTCACCCGCCTCAATCTTTCCGAGAAAAAGCAATGAGTTAACCAACAAGAGTAAATGCATGCCACTTTCATGAACGTACTGCGCAAATGACCGCTGCTGTGCATCAACCAGGTCTTCCTTGAGTAACTCCGCATAACCTAAAATGCCATTCAGCGGAGTGCGTAATTCGTGCGACATATTTGACAAAAAAAGCGTCTTTGCGCGATTTGCCGACTCTGCCTCTACTTCATGTAACGTCAGATGTCGTATAAGGAAAATGATCAAACCCGTCACGATCAAAATTACCAATGTAAACAGTGCGGCTAACGTAATGACTTGCCGGTAGGTACTATTAAAGGGTATCAATTCATCTTCTACGCTAATACCCACCACCACCAGTAATGGATACTTCCCCAATTTACGGTAGGAAAATATGCGATCACGACCATCAACTTCGCTCTTGGCGCGGAAATTACCAATTTTCTGCTGCACCATCTGCTTAAAGAGCGGCAAGTTTGCTAGCTTTTTCCCCACCACTTCGCTTTCGGCCGACCGCCATGCCAATACCATGCCATCTGTATCGGTGAGTGCGATAGAGCCGTGCTCACCCAGATTCACCGCACTGAAGAGTCGGGTAAAGTAAAGTGGGTCCATCGATGCCACCACCTCACCATTAAACGTTCCATCCGATTTATTAACCCGGCGTGTTAAAAAAATTTCTGATTTACCGGGAACGAGGGACTGAACCGGCTCGCTCAACAATAAATTTTCGGCGTCGCCCTTACCGTGTAGACGAATGGACTCAAGGTTAGGTCGCTTAACGTCGCCTGGAGGGTGACTCGATAAGACTACGTTTGATCGCTCGTCAATCACACTCAGGAAATTAAATATTCTTCTCAAAATATGGCTAGATAAAAACTGTCCAATATCAAGTTGTTTACCGGACGTCTCATACTCATATTTAAGAAACTGCACAGCCTGATCGGCCACTTCAATCGTGCTGATCGTATGCGCCTCGAATGCCTGGGCAAAGCTGTCGGCATTTTTGGTAGTGGCAATCAGATATTTTTCTTTAGATTGACTCAGCTGATGAAGCGTTACTGTCCAAAGAATAACAATCAACACCACGGCAAAGGCAGACGGCAAAATAATTTGCCAATACTTACTTCGCCGACAGTGATAAAGCATAAATTAGCTCTCTTCTCACAGATTCTTAATAATGATTTTTCTACGCCTGCACTTACTCACCAGCACTTACTCAGTATTTACTCCGTAGTTACTCAAACATCACCAACACCAGCACCACCACCAACATTTGAAAATCTCGCTATCAGCAGCGCGTTATTATGCTAATTTTTACTTATAAAATCCATTTATATGCGGCATTATCATTTAAATTGAATTTTTTATATTTATTGATTTTAACAAATTTATTAAAATTGTCAAATATGTTAAAATTAGCCAACAGTATCATCGCAATACGTATTTATTTATCAATAAATAACGACATCCTGTGCATCAACGGGCTGCTCACCTGCAACGGAAATGATACGAAATGATCACATGCACACAAAAGCGATCGATACCTCTTTGCCCTGTACCGTTTTAATCGTAGAGGACAATCCTCTGCTAATTGGTCTATACAAGAACGCTTTAGCGGACATAAAAGACATCCGTTTCGTCATCGCCGCTAATGGGTTCCAGGGATTGATACAAACTTGTGAGTGCAGTCCTGACATCATCATTGCTGACCTTGATATGCCGGATCTTGACGGCTTCAAAATGCTCAATATTTTGCGAGTCGATCCAGCTTATCGTCATGTTCCGCTCATCATCATTTCGGGACTTAAAGAAGCAGATATTTTGGATAATGGGGGATTACCACCCGATGTTTCTTTTATTAAGAAAAAAGATTTTTCGCCAATCGCGCTACGTGCCCTCGTGACGCAAGGACTAAAGAGAACCAACAACAAGCCTGCGCCTCTTTAAGAAACAAAAAATTAACCCAAAATATGAGCGACAGCACAGCCCGTTCGCTACGTCAATGGCTCATAAAAACTGTGCAGTGGATTTAGTCATCATGCTTCGATCTAGTGATAGATTCCTCCAGCTCACAGCCATAATGGTCAAAGGGAGTGTTCCGCAAAACCACAGATTCAATCTGACACTCATTAACGCTGACAGGCTAGCCCCGCCATACGTAATCTGGCTGCCGATTTATTTAATGGCGCACGTTGCTCAAACGACAAATATACATATTAATGTATTATCATTATGCCCAAAATATCATAACTGACGACATCCAACATTTTCTGATATTTCATTATCAAAGACCTCGCACCAATTACACACTGCACAAAAATGGATGGCTTCAAATGGACATGCCGACTAAAGACAACACTTCAAAGATGATTCGGATTGTTGTAGTAGAAGACGACGATGCCTTCCGCGAAATCGTTGTACTCAGTCTTATCAATCGCGGTTATCAGGCCACCGGCGTTCACAATAGCGCGGCCTTGTATCGAGAATTAATCGAGAGACCGGCCGATATCGTGGTTTTGGATGTCGAGTTATCTGGGGATAACGGCTTCACCATCGCCAATCAACTCCGGGCAATGCAACGGACGCGCCTTCTTGGGATTATTATGCTCACGTCGCATAGTGATCTCCAGACGCGGGTGGATGGGCTGGAGAGTGGTGCAGATATGTTCCTTACCAAGCCAGCCAACCCCCGAGAGATCACCGCGAGCATAGATAGTCTTTACCGGCGCTTAAATCTGAATGCAGAAGCGCAAGGTAGCAGACCTTGGCGGTTTGTCAGAACCGAATGGAAGCTCATCGCTCCGTCAGGCGCTGAAATTATGCTGACGCATCTTGAAACGCTATTGGTCGACATCCTGGTTGAAGGTCGAGGACGCCCGGTAAGCAGGCGGACAATTATCTCCACCGCGTTGCAACAAGATCCGCTGGCCTATGACGAGCGCAGACTCGAAGCGGTGATCAGCCGACTACGCAGAAAAATTGCCAAAACTTACGGTTCATCGCAGCCGATCAAAGTTGCCCATTCAGTCGGTTATATATTTGCTGATCCAATTGAGCGCGAATAATTGTTACGAACAACATGATGCCTATGAACTGCAGCGGTTCATAGATAAGCATTTCGACTGAATCCAGCATTAAATCCGTAATGCCTCATGCAACTGCCAATGCAATACCGGGAAGTTGATTCTCAGAACAAGTCTGCGCTACTGCAGAATACCAACCGTATTTTTCTTTTCAGCTTACTCCAGCGACGTTATAGCGTTCCGCTTTAGCCTTCATCCGAGTTTTAATTCTTGTCATGCCAAAAATCGCTCATGACACGACGGTCTTCAACAGTTTTCATATTCTCGGCCGTCCCAGATACCCACCTTAATACACTTATTAACAGCATATCCAACAACGCTGTTTGTAATCCAAAATTTCTGCACACCCGGCTTTAATAGAAGAAGTCCGTAGCGCCCCCTCCAAATTGCTATTTAGTCACATAAATGTCAGCAAACGTAAGTATTCGTAGAGTTGCTGACACTTTCTACGCCTCAGAATCAGAGCCAGATAATTCGAGGTTGTCTCACTCCACATTGCTAAATCGATCGCACCCCAAGCAAGATCGGCAGCGCAGTGTTTTAGCAGCCTCCAAATAGAAACCAAACACGAAAAAAAACGTCAGTTACTGGGCAGCCAACACAGGATCGGGCGATAACAAGGAAATGAAATCAAATGCCAAAATCCAACGGGCTCATTTTCAAACATCCCTTCGAACTTGAGCTAATAAAGCGATTAGCTGATGTCGTCGTTTTAGCTGCTGCGGCACCACTTGCCAGCTATTGGCGTTTCGGCGTCTCTCTGAATGCCACTTCCCCGATTCACACCATTATGCTTTGTCTTTGCTGCGCACTCGTGCTGTTTGGATTTCCGCAATCCGGGATGACAGTAGCCTGGCGCGGGCGCCTCATGCCGCATATGTTTGTGCGGCTGATGACGTCATGGGCAATGGTTTTATTAGTGGGACTACTAGTCAGCTTTCTGATTCACCGTGTTGGTGAACTTTCGCGGCTCTGGCTTTTTTATTGGTATCTGACGGGCATCGCCTTTTTATCACTTTATCGCGTCGCTATACATGGCGTTCTTAGTATCGTCCGCAGTCGCGGTTTCAACACCAAACGCGTCATGATTGTTGGATATGGTCACACTGGTCAAGAGATGCACCAAAGAGCGCGGCAACAAAATGGTTATGGCTATGATGTCGTGGCGATATATGCAGACGACCAGGACGCCATCAATCTCCAGTCCACCCCCATCACCCTTATCAAGACGCTTGATGGGATAAATGATTACTTGCAGGAAAACAAGATCCATGAAATCTGGATTACGTTACCGATTAGTGCTTCAGCGCAATTGCTGGACATTCAATACATGCTAAGAAATGCGTTGGTGAATGTTCGTTGGGTACCCGATATGTTGGGCCTACAAATGATCAACAATAAAATGGTCGATTTTCTAGGGCTTGCCACAGTAGATTTAAACCGCCCTGTTTCCCATGGCCTACGCGGGCACGTCAAACATTTTTTCGATAAAATATTTTCCGCAATAGTCTTGACCATCTTACTGCCTTTGTTTGCTGCGATTGCAGTAGGGATTAAATGCTCTTCATCTGGTCCTATATTCTTTAAACAAGCGCGGCTCGGCATCAACGGCAAGAAATTTATGGTCTACAAATTTCGCTCGATGACGATGCATCAGGAATATGACGAGATTTCACAAGCGACACAAAACGACGCGCGTATCACACCATTTGGACAACTACTCAGACGCACCAGCCTTGATGAACTTCCCCAGTTTATTAACGTACTCATCGGCGATATGTCAGTAGTGGGACCAAGACCGCACGCGCTCCAACACAATGCGAAATACGAAGAAATCCTAGAGTTATATATGGCACGCCATCGTGTCAGGCCCGGCATTACAGGCTGGGCACAAATCCACGGCCTACGTGGAGAAACAGACACCGTCGACAAGATGGAAAAGCGCGTACAGTTTGATATGCATTACATCCAGAACTGGTCACTCCTGATGGATTTGCGCATCGTCATCTGGACAGCATTCAAGGGTTGGACAGGGGAAAACGCATATTAGTCCGCCCTACTACGACCACCGCACTGGGCATATTGCCGGCTAATCAATTTTCTAAAAATAGACGCAAATAGTGAGATCACGCACGGCCTCTCTGAGATTTGATTAAGACGTCAAACAGGCTTGTTTCGACACTATTGTCGGCCCAGCGAAGGCATGAAGTTAATGAGCTCTTCCGCCTTCAGGCGAAGCGGAAATCTCTATCACCAACATCTCCACATCTTTTCAGAATCGAACCACATGGCTCTTACTCTTATCCCAGTCATTCTTTGCGGCGGCTCTGGCACGCGACTCTGGCCATTGTCACGTGATACATATCCAAAACAATTTTTGCGTTTGCTAGGTGGAGAAAGCCTATTGCAGCAAACCATGCAACGACTAAAAAAGATTGACGCGATGGGTGCGCCGCTATTGGTCTGCAATGAATCATCACGCTTTATTGCCGCAGAACAACTGCGCGAGATTGGAATCGTCGATGCAGAGATCCTTCTCGAGCCTATGCGACGTAACACGGCCCCTGCGATTGCCGTCGCTGCACTACATGCACTCGCTCAAGGGAATGATGCGATTTTGATGGTATTGCCGTCCGACCATGTCATCAAAAATCAGGTAACGTTTAGCGCCGCTATTCAGATAGCATTAAGAGCGGCTGAAGATGGCAAGTTGGTGACGTTCGGCATTAACCCGCTTGGACCCGAAACTGGCTATGGCTATATCCGCGCCGGCACGGCATCTCACGGACAAGCACAACCCGTCTTGCAGTTTGTCGAAAAACCGGATCGCGACACTGCAGAAAAGTACCTCGCCAGCGGTAACTATTTTTGGAATAGCGGCATGTTCGTATTTCGTGCCAGCCGTTATATTGAAGAGCTGACACACTACCAACCAGAAATCGTAGCCGCCTGTCGCAATGCTTTAGAGTTGGCACAAAAAGATCTGGACTTCGTGCGACTAGATAATCAAGCCTACGCCAGCAGTCCTGATAAAGCGATTGACTATGCGGTAATGGAACGCACCGAGCATGCTTGCGTCGTTCCATTGGAAGCAGGCTGGAGTGACATTGGTTCGTGGGCTTCAGTCTGGGAAGCCTCCGACAAAGATGCCGATAGTAACGCCACCCATGGCGATGTCATGCTGCAAGACTGCCACGACTGTCTGGTGCACGGCACCACACGCCTGATCACAGCCATTGGCCTGCGCGATACAGTCATTGTAGAAACCGCCGATGCCATCCTCGTCATGAATAAAGAGCATGCGCAAAATACCAAAAATATAGTCGAAAAGCTGACCAAAATTAACCGCTCAGAGGCATCCCAGCATCGCGAAGTATCCCGCCCATGGGGATCTTATGACTCCATAGGAAACGGCAAACGTTTTCAGGTTAAACGTATTACGGTCAAACCCGGCGCCAAGCTATCACTACAAATGCATCACCATCGTGCAGAGCATTGGGTCGTGGTTACGGGTACCGCAAAAATTACCAATGGCGACCAGGAATATTTGCTCACTGAAAATCAGTCCACGTTTATCCCGGTAGGCGTCGTCCACTCACTGGAAAATCCAGGAAAAATACCGCTTGAACTAATCGAAATACAGTCCGGCACGTATTTGGGAGAAGACGACATCGTGCGACTGGAAGATCGATACGGTCGCGTCTAAAAAGGATTGGAAGGATATCAACCAACACAACGCTTCACTAATAGCGCTGTAGGTTAGTTGTTTTCTGGTTAGTTGTTTTTTGATCCGGGCGCACACTCGGGACAAGTTTTTATCCGTATGGGACTACACACCTCATTAAAATTTATATGCGACACCCACGTCAGCCAGCCCTTGTGTGACTGATGTGGCAAATACAAATGCCGAACATCTGACCGATCCCAACAAAAATCCTTCATGCACAAGACAATCACCAAAGCTATATTTCCCGTTGCCGGATTGGGTACCCGCTTTCTTCCTGCAACCAAAGCCAGCCCGAAAGAAATGCTACCGATTGTTGACAAACCCCTGATCCAGTACGCAGTCGAGGAAGCAGCAGCGGCAGGTATTACGCAAATGATTTTTGTGACCGGTCGCAACAAACGCGCAATCGAAGATCACTTCGACAAAGCCTATGAACTTGAAGCCGAACTAACCGCTAAAAACAAGCAAGAGTTACTAGACTTGCTGCGCGACATCAAACCCAAAAATGTGCAATGCATTTACGTCAGGCAGGCCGAAGCGCTAGGCTTGGGGCACGCAGTGCTCTGCGCCGAAAAGTTAGTGCACGGTGAGCCTTTCGCCGTCATCCTGGCCGATGACCTGTTGGACGGCAAGATACCAGTCATGCGGCAAATGACGGAACTCTATGCAGAACATGGCAGCAGCATTATCGGTGTACAAGCCATTACCCTCGCACAAAGCAGATCTTATGGCGTGGTCGCAGGTACCAGAATGGATGACAAGTTACTGACACTGCACGGTATTGTAGAAAAACCAGCGCCAGAAAATGCCCCCTCCAATTTGGGTGTAGTTGGGCGCTACGTCTTGAATCCTTCGATTTTTCAATACCTGCACAACCTCCAACCCGGTGCTGGCGGCGAACTACAATTGACCGATGGCATTGCAGCGATGCTGGCCCATGAGCGAGTCCTTGCTTATCAATTTAAAGGTACCCGCTACGACTGCGGAAGCAAACAAGGCTATTTGCGGGCAACAGTCGAATTTGCGCTCAAACATCCAGAGGTAAGCGAAGAATTTCGGCACTTCCTGCGCAACCTCCCTTCAACGACATCCTCAGTAAATGAATTTGCGTCGGATGATAAACAAAGCGCACTCGCTACATCAACGTCTGTAGAAATCCCGTGAATCCACAAACAATTATGAAACCTCTTTTACAGCGCACGTGAGGCGACTGTTTTATTTGGTTAGTAGGATGATCAAATGACGTTAGTAACAAGTGGCGCAAGCATCCTGGCCAATTTTCGCGCACCACTATCACGCGCCTCATTGATTTCCTTTCAATTTTGATCCTTTACAACATGATTACTCTCTCCCCTACATTATTTAAAGCGTATGACATCCGCGGCATCGTCGGTCAAACACTGGATGCATCGATCGCCTACGATATTGGTCGGGCATTTGGGGCAGCCGTCCTGGCACAGGGCGAACATGCGGCAATCGTCGGCCGTGATGGCCGCCTCTCAGGGCCAGAGCTATCGACCGCACTGGTAAATGGCTTGCAATCAACCGGCGTGACCGTAATCGATCTCGGCGTTGTCACTACGCCGATGGTGTATTACGCCACCAACGTACTAAGCACTACTTCTGGCATTATGGTCACCGGCAGCCACAATCCTGCGGATCACAACGGATTTAAAATGGTACTGGGTGGCGAAGCGATATATGGCGACACTATTCAATTGCTATACCAGGCGATATGCGATCAAGCAATCGTCAAATCGACAGCGCAACCAAAAGAACCGAAAGAACCTGGCCAATATCGTCCGCACGACATCAAAGATTACTATCTCAAACGCATCACCAGCAACGTAAAACTGCAACGTCCAATGAAGATTGCCATTGACTGTGGTAACGGCGTAGCGGGCGCATTTGCCGCCGAGTTATATCGTGCAATGGGCTGTGAAGTCATTGAACTATTTTGCGAAGTCGACGGCAGATTCCCCAACCATCACCCCGATCCGGCCGATCCAAAAAATTTGCAGGACTTAATTCGCTGTCTAAGTGAGACTGACGCTGAGATTGGATTGGCCTTCGATGGCGACGGAGACCGTTTGGGCGTGGTGACCAAAGATGGTCAGATCATTTATCCAGATCGCCAGTTAATGCTATTTGCCAAAGATGTCCTGACACGTCATCCTGGCACTGAAATTTTATATGACGTCAAATGTACGCGACACCTCGCTCCCTGGATTATTGAACATGGCGGTAAGCCATTGATGTGCAAGACAGGTCATTCACTGGTCAAGGCAAAAATGCGGGAAACCCGTGCGCCACTCGGCGGGGAAATGAGTGGACATGTATTCTTTAAAGACCGCTGGTACGGCTTTGATGACGGCATGTACGCGGGAGCGCGTCTGCTGGAACTGCTTAGCCACGAAACCGATCCTTCGGCGATCCTTAATGGACTGCCACAATCGATCAGCACGCCAGAGTTACATATCAGACTTAATGAGGGCGAAAGTGTTCCACTGATCGCACACTTGCTGAGCCACGCCACATTCCCCGGCGCAGTTGAAGTGATAAAAATTGACGGCTTGCGCGTCGAATACCCCGATGGTTTTGGACTAGCCCGCGCATCCAACACGACCTCTGTCATTGTCATGCGTTTTGAAGCTGAATCAGTGGAAGCGTTAGGCCGTATACAAAATGCCTTTAAACGGGTGATCTTGGACGCCAGGCCGGATGCAGCCTTGCCTTATTAATGCAATCACATTGCCTTAATAAGGCAGGAGGGTGAGCTGCCACTCCGGTCGACGCAAGTGGCAGAACTAAAGGTGCGACACCTAAGCATATCGGGTACAAATCGTAGCCCTATGATGCCGGACAACCTTTATTCACCCTCTGGAAAAACGCGACTATTAAGTCTATTAAGCCCATCAATTCGCAACGCAGCAGCTTCCGCCAGCATCTGAGATGACGTTCCCGCCAGCCGCAGCAAACGCTCCGTATCTCTAATATTCAGTAACGGCCTCGCATTACCGCTGTCTCTATCCATCATGCTGAAATGGACCAGCTCAATGCATGTTTGTATTCCCAGACAAACATCTTTAGCCAACGCATAAAATTCTGCAGTTGGTTCATTTCTGTGGTGGGTGGGTAGCCATGAAAATGCCTGGTGAAGTGACTCTGGCTCTGTTGAGGACGATGGCGGTGTCGTGTTCGGTTTGCTCATGATTGCGTTTCCGAACTGTCATGTTGGGATAGGTGATTAAACCGTGCAGATTGATTCAGGTCAGGCGAGACGGCATTCAGCATTGTTTGGTCCTCTTTTGCGGTTAAACCGCGCCCCGTTATCAAGCGGGGTGGGCGGCAAATGGCAGGGTTGATAAACTGGCGCAAAAAAGAAAACCAGCAAGCCCTAAGGCTTCCCTGCCACCGCCGCCCGTTGAGGACGTACGAAGACAGACACACGTAAAAAAACGGCATTGCGCCGTTTGTGCGCTTTTTTGCATTCAGGTTATCAAGCCTGTTCCCTTTTTTTTCAGGGACGAAAGGAGTATAAAGCATCACCGCGACTTCTGGGAAGTGTAGATTTTCAGTCGGTAAACAATTGCCGTGCAATATTTAACCCTCTTGCTCGCCGACATCAATTAAAACGGTATACTTACGCACCGGATGAGGCAGTTCAAGTGATTCATCAACGCGTAAATTTTACTGACCAGATCGCGGTGACTAACGCTGCGCCTATTTATGTTTCCATGGATGAGCATTACCAGACTTGCCGATACCACAGTGATGCTTCCGCTTGCAGCGGCGTGCACAGTTTGGTTAGCGTGCGGGCGCGCCTGGCGCATGGCTTTCTGGTGGTGCCTGCTATTCGCCCTGGGCTTGACACTCGTTGCAGCAACAAAAATCGCTTTTATCGGATGGGGTATCGGCATTCAGGCACTCGATTTCACTGGGTTCAGTGGACATGCCATGCGAACTACCGCGGTCATGCCAGTACTGTTTTATTTATTGTTGCAAAAATCATCTCCCACTGTACGAACTCTTGGCGTGCTGCTCGGAATCGCTTTAGGCGTGTTAATCGGCATATCACGGCTGGCTGTGCAGGTGCATTCTGTCTCAGAGGTTGTCAGCGGCTGTATTCTGGGCGCATTCGTCAGTGTCGGCTTTATTTGGATTTCAAGCACTCTACCTAAACCAATCTTGCATCGTTGGTTAATTGCACTGAGTCTGATTATTTTGATTCCCGCGCCGATGGCAAAGCCAGCACCGACAGATCGATGGCTGAATGCCATTTCCTTATCCATCTCAGGACACGAAAAACCGTTCGAACGTGGATACTCTGGGAAAAGTCACTGCTGCGTGTCAGAACCGGATTAATGATTCTCCACTAGCAATTAGTTTGAATATAGAACCGCAGCGCGCAAGGTTGCCGCGCTGCCTTAATGACCTCTACGTTCGGGAGGCTGCCGACCACACCACAAATAAAAGCTTCATGTAACACGGGCAAGCGATGCTTCCAAGGCAATAGAATCCGGTCAATCCCAAAGCAAGATTATTGACTCTTACTTTTGGGCAATCGAATGCCAGACGCTATGCTCTCAAAATCTCTCTTCGGCACAGTGTCACTCACTGGCAAATACCGTTCAAGTAATATCTCGTACTGCATCAAAACGTCCGGCCAGGTAAATGCCTCTTGAAAACGACGTTGACCGTGTTGTCGCAGTTTTGCTAGCTTCGCTGGATTAACAAGCAACTCATCCATCGCACGCGCAAAGTCAGCTGCTCCATTAAAATATACCGCGCCCTCGCCCGCCACCCAACGATTAAAACGATTGTCATGCGCAATCACTGGATTGCCTGCACCCATCGCCTCGACCAATGAAGGGTTAGTTCCACCTACTTGATGTCCGTGCACGTACGCGGCGCTATGCAAACGTAAAGCCTGAACCACCGCCTTATCGTATATCGCACCAACAAAACGCACTTCGTCGCTAGCGGCTTCCAGCACAGAGCGATGATATGCATTATTTTGCTGGTAATTACCTAGCACGACCAATTGATAACCGCGTGGTCTTGCAGAGAAACCCTGCACCACTTCCAAAATAGAATTTTCAGGCTCGGCTCGCGCAATGACAGTCAAATATCGGCCTGCCTCCAACCCCAATGCATGGACCGGCTCAAGCGGTGCGGTGGTCACGCTATCCGCCCCGTAAGGTATGGTGGTGATCTTATTGGCCGACACGCGCGATTGTAAATGCGCCTTGATTTGCGGGTGATCTGCCACCAGATGATTACCTAGCCAGCAGCCAGCCCAGTCATTTAGCCAAAACCATAATTTGGCGCACTTGCCCCACTTAACGCGCGACCATTCGATACCGTCCATGTTGATCAGGTTCGGAACTTCTTTGATCCGCAACAGCGCACAAAATATTGCCGTATTATAGCCAAGCGTCAGACATAAATCGCCAAACTTAGCTGCATGCACCGTGGCCTTCCAGTCAAAAAGCATCGTGCCCTTAGATCCGGTTTGTGACACAGGAATACGAACACGCTCGACACCCCGCCAGGTATCTTCGAATAGTGTGCCAGCACCATCCTCTTGACAATACACGATGACCCGCCAACCTCGCGCCACCAAGTAAAGTGCTAAGTGTTCAGCAAATGTTTCAAAGCCGCCGTGCGCAGCAGGTATCCCGCGCGTGCCAAGGATACGTAAGGTTCGAACCAAACTACTCACAATTGTTTCCTCCCAAAGTTTTTTTATTGCTTTAAATATGCTTGCTCGATGCTTTACGCATCACTTCATTCAATTGCGTCGCATAGCCTGTTAAACAGAACAGTGCTGCAGAGGGTTATGAGAATGTGCAAGTACCTAATATTTTTTTAAAATTATTTTTATCCAATACCTATGATGTTGAGCAGTTTTTTATCAACCCATCTACGAATTATGCGAGCCGTATAAATTCGGAAGAATAAAAAACATTTATTTTCAAGGCTTGGCTCGACCAAAAACATCCTGCACTTGCTCAAGATAACTAAAGCCCATTTTTTTTGTTGGCTCAATATAAGACCCCTCTCCAAACTCATTCCAGCAACAGATCACACCCATGCGACGTGTGAGCGCGACGTGACTGTCCATGAAACTTTTGGCGACCTCTAAGTGCTTCCTAAACTCCTGCGGTGTTGAAATAGATTTATCATGCTCAGCATCGCTGCTACCGCCCCAAGGCCGCTTATCCCAACCCGAGGTCATGGGCACAATCAATGGAAGATTTCCTTTTTCAGAAAAGCGCTGCCAGTGCTCCCTATATCCGCGATCAAGCTCGGTATAACTGTGCGACTGAGCAGGAGTATCCGGACCTTGGTGGTAGTTGTATGCTGAAAAAGCAGCATATCCCGACGTTTTTGCATAGGAACTGATCATTGGTACATTTGCCCCTGAGCCAGCGACAAAATCGATTCCAGGCCATCCATTTTCTCGAGCAATTGTCTGCGCACTTTCGAGTAACTCCTTCGTAGTACTTCCAAAAGATTCAGCTTGCTTTTTTAGCTCATCAGCAGAAAATATATAGACTACCGGCCTGCCATCAATTCGCATAAATTCTGGACGGGGAAAATAATACTTTACCCAATACCGGACCATTACTAGCCAATCGTCATGACTCTTCGGCATACCGTCGTGGTTTGCCCAAAGGATTGAAAATTTTAATTTGTCGCGGTTGGGTGCACGCATAAATGCAGCCAATGCATGCTCCAGATAGACGTGTTGACCAATACCAAAATACCAGTCAAAAACCACAAAATTAATGCCATATTTATTCATCCAGTCGATTTGCTGGTGCATGACATTGTCAGCACCTTCATCATACCAACCCAGTGCTGGCTCTTTATCGGGAAAAGCCTTCAAACGGTCCCATGGATTATCTGCAGGGGCATGAGGCTGATGATTTTTCCAACCAGGAAAATAGAACACGCCGACTTGATAGTCCTGCCTTGTTGCAGGCGTCGCGGTCGTGCTCAGTCCCAGTATACAAATACTCAGAACCAGCCTTGTAATCATTACTAACATTCGCATATGTCAAAACCTTTGAAATCTCTAATGGTTGCTAAGTAACAAGCGCGTACTTGACATGCTGGCCCATCCCACGTGAACGACAACGCACGTTCACGACCAACAGCAGAAAGTCGACCACGCTCTAGAGGATTATCGAGAAGCCGCTGTATCGCCGCCGCCAATGCATCGACGTCATCCGGTGCTACTAGCAGTCCTGCATCTCCGACAACCTCAGGAATTGCCGTCGTATTACTCGCGATGACTGGCACTCCAGCGGCCATTGCCTCCAGCGGAGGCATGCCGAATCCTTCTGCAAAGGCAGGATATACAAACAAACAGGCGTGTCGATATAGGACCGGGAGTTCAACATCGGACACATTTTCAAGAACGTGTACGCGTTCACAAAGGTCTAATCGCGTAATCGTCGTAAAAACGTCATCGAATCGAAAATCTCGTTGTCCGATTAGTACCAGGTCGGGGACCTCTCCCTTTAACAACGCGTAAGCTTCAATCAAACTACGGTGGTTTTTGCGCGGCTCCAGACGGCCAACAGAAAGAATATAGCCTCTTGAAACTAGTTTCCACTGCTCCAGCAAGTGCCCACCCTCTTTGCCCGGTGTAAACCGCGTGAGATCAGCACCATTCAGCGCCACCGAAATACGACTTTCAGGAACGCCATAAAGCCTTGTAATCTCAGATCGGGAAAATTCACTTACCGCAAATACGTGCGCCGCATTCTTAGCTGCCAAGCGCATAAGCACCCGAGAGCGCAGCACGAATATTGGCTCAAAATACTCAGGATGCGTCTCAAACAATACGTCATGAATCGTCACCATTCCCTTGCAGGGCAATGGCCACGGCAGAATATATTGGGTGTGAACAATGTCAAGTTTGTACTTACGAGAAAGCCGTGGAAGCTGCCAGTAAAGCCGCTTTAACGGATTGGCGTGCGGCATCTTTATGCTGTGCACGTTAGATGAGGAAAAGACTGACGACAAGGTAGGCAGTATTTCTGGTTTATCTAAAAATAGAAAAAAATCGATATCAGGAGATTGTGCAATTACCCTGGAAAATAATTCTAATACATGCGTACGTGAGCCCTGAAATTTACCATCAAGGACATGAAAATCAATGCCAATTCGGGGTCTCATAAAGGTGACCCGCTCAAGACATGCGCGTTAATCTGGGCCGTGGGATTTACTTGCCGGCGAAACAGACCACGAACCATACCTGCAGTATAAAATTGCAAGTGAATAAATCCCACGCATGCTAAACCAAATGATTTTCTTTTAAACGTCAAACGTAAAAGGAGAACACTGTGCGCCGCTATTGTCAGGGCCAAAGGGAACCAAAAACTCGGAGAAATCGCAAGCGAAATAGTGAGTGCGATCCATCCAAAAAATATTACCCATAACTGCTTAAACTTCACTGCTACAGAAAAGAAGTTTGGCGTTTTCCATACCGTCCGCATCCACTCCCCAGGCCCATCGACGTGCTGCGTTTTCCAACGGCGAACCAACAAACGTAACGACTCGTCAGTTTTTCCAAAGTGCCTTATCGCCGGATCTGCAATCCGCTCTAAGGTATAACCTGCCTGCAATAGACGCTGGCCCAGTTCTTTTTCCTCATAAGAATGAAGGTTTCTGTTGGTCAGATAGCCAATTTTCTTAATCGCTTCTACCCGATAAAGCCCCCCCATATCGAGTGACTCCTGGCTACCAATTAGCCGACCATCTTGTTCCGCTTTACGGACGTCAAATTCGTAGTTTCCACCACCTAATTCCTCAACCATGCCGCTAACGCCCGCGAGACCAGAACTGTGTTCCAAAATATCAACGGCGCGCTTCAAAAAATCACTATTTAACTCCATGTCTCCATCCAAGATGTAGACATAATCAGCGTTCACGAATTGGTATCCCAACTGCGCTCCAATACCACAGCATCGTTCAGATATGTCCAAGAGCTGAACGATTTTTATAGGATAACGTTTCGCAATTTCGATCGTTGCATCAGCGGAGCCACTATCAGCAAGAATAACCTCACCAGAATAGGTGGAGATCGCTGCAATCGCGGACTCGATTGAGCGTGCAATATTTCGCTCCTCGTTCAACGCTTTTATAACAACGGCTACACGGATACCCATACTATTTCCTTTGATTTTCTATGCGACTGTCTGCCAAAACATCACTAGATTTCCAGCTTAAAATAACTGCGGCTATCATTCTTATGACGTGGACAATTGCTTCCGGGCGATAGCACTCAGGCAGGCGGCTTTGGGCAGTTTGATCGTGGTTATTTTCAAGAGCTTTTAAAATAGCGGAGGCGAAGATTGATGGCGAATCTGCCAGTTGAAATAAAGCCTTATGTGCAATTGGTAATCCTTTTACGCCCTGAGATGTAGAAATTACAGGTTTCCCTGTGTCCAGAAGTTCCAATGCCTTCATATTGACGCCACTACCCACGAGCACAGGATTCACCATCACAAGGGCGGCATCGTAAACATCCGAAACAACTTCCACATTCGACACAAGTTCCACATTAGGTGACTTCGCACAAGCCTGTATGATTTCGTCAGCCGGATTAGAACCCGCTACGCGCAGGGTAGCGCCTGCTGCCTTCTGCAGCACCAATGGCCACACAGATTCAAGCAACCAACGCACCCCCTGAACATTATTCGGCATAAAGAGGTTCCCAAGAAAAGCGACATCTCTCTTTTTAAACTGGCGAACACTCCTAGGCAAGGGATCACAAAATGGCGGCAACCAGACCAGGTTATCGAAATCTTGGAACTTCCAATATGTCATGTCCTCAATCGAAATATCAAAAACAAGAGCAGATTGGGCAATAATTCTTCGCTCAAACGATTCAATATTCCGACTCGCAAGCCAATGCACAATTTTCCCCCTAAGACTTTTTGCTACCTGACTCTGTTGTTGCAGGTACAAATGCTCAATATTATGGGAGCGATAAAACAGTGGAACACCGAGTCGTTTAGCAAGCGCGAGCGCCAACTGTCCGCCAAATAAGCCATCCAGAAAAACAGCATTCACATTGGCAATCTGTGCAGCTTTGAACAAACGATCTAACTGGCTCGCGGTTACTTCTCTGGTTACCACATAGAGCGAATTAAGCAGTAATCGCGGTAGTCGCTTTAACCTTGATAGCCAACCTCTTGATATCTCAAAGATCGTGAATTCATCCACAACAGTGCCAAGATTTTCTGATAGAGCCAGGTGTTGATTTGCTACATCAACATCCTTACCCCATGTGATCAATTGAGAAATCTTGACCCCTTGATTGTGAAATGCCCGTAACCGCCGCATCACATCTACGCGTCCTCCGTGAATTGGCGGATAAGGGGATTCGTTACAAATCACAGCTACGCGAATCATGGAGTTCTTTTGGTAAAAGAACAGGCGGTAATTAACGAGCAAAAAATAATTTTTGCAGCCTCAAAATCACACCTTTTTAAATATACCGCTGCTTCGTATCCAACTGAGCGCCATACACTCCAGTAATGTTCAGGAGTATGACGATGAGCAAAACGCAGACGATTCCGATAGAGATAGAACAATGAAGTAGTCGAAGGACGGGAACGATGACTAGAGCCAATCGTGCCACCCTCTTTATGCAAAACGACACTTTCCGGAGCCCACGCCAGAATAAATTTCCCCTTTGCCCGCATAGCCCAATCTATCTCCTCGAAATAGAGAAAATAATCTTCGCACATCAATCCTACGTCTTTGAGAAACGCGCGCGAAACCATCATCGAAGCACCAACCACATAGTCCAGCGATTGTTCGATCAACTTCTGATTACGAGGCACCGAGAGTTCTTCACCTAAGCCGAGATGAGCGCCTATACCACGCTTGAAATCAAAACGTGAACCGCCCAACGCCTGCACCGTATCTGGCGCATCGAAATACGCCAGAGTAGACCCACATATGCCAATTTTTGAATCAGCCAGCATGCGTGACAATAATGCGACGAGCGATGATGCATTGACGACCGTATCATTATTCAATAGCCAGATGAAGTCGTAATCGTGAGCCAAAGCGTATCGAATACCGACGTTATTACCTCCGGCAAAACCTAAATTCCCCCCCGTATTGATCAACACCAATGAAGGATCATCTGTGTTACCACCCTCTTCCGCCCGATCTCTGTCGTACTCAGCCCAACGTAGCGGGCGCACAGCATGCGTGGTAACAAAAGCGGGCTGCGTCAGATTCTTATCCGCACCATTGGCCCAATCACGAATATGGGCCATAGAATCATCTTGCGACCCGTTGTCGCACACTATGACACGCGACCCACTTGGCAACGTCGGAAAGAGACTGTCAAGACATGCGATGGTGTCGCGCCAGCCATTCCAATTTAGGAGAACGACAGCTACCTTAGAATGCGAAATAGCTTTCGTAAACATATTAAGAGAAAGGCTTACCATTTCCGTTGCCCTCTTCGGCTCGAATCTGACGAAGTTTCAAGCTTGTAACGCAATGGGATGCGAATCCGCAAGGCAATAGGAATTAAGACTGCAAGCGCTGCCATAGCAGAAGGCGAAAAAAGTTCGGGCTGTGTGAATGACAATAAAAGTACCGCTACCAACAAACCGATAGCAGCCAATCTCGGAGCGGTACCGGACTCTCGGAATTCACGACCTCGGGCAACGGAGCACACAAGTAATACATGATTGAAAAGTACGACTAAAAGACCGATTACCCCCATCTTCAATAAGATGTATAAGTATGCATTATGAATATATCTAGTCTGCTCAGTAAATAAAGCGTTAGGTATTAGGCGAGGCTTGTATTCACCACCAAAACCTATGCCCAATACTGGGTTTGCACTGATCTTGGCCCATGCAAACTGATTTTCAGTGAGTCGCCACCCAAAAGATGTATTGATTCCTCCTTCACTTCTAATACTTGTCACGCGATAAACAAGAGCGCTTAACACCTCAGGCTTAAGCACAGCCAAAACCGAAATCAAAAGTATCCCAGCGGATACGCAAACTAAAAAAAGTCGGATAGTAGAGCGCCATCCCATTAGCATAGCTACTATAAAACTTCCGACAAAAGTCACTGCCCACAAACCCCGTCCGAAATTAACAAATAAAGCAGACATGCTGATCAGCAGAACAAATACCCATAACCAAGTTCGCCCTTCGCGACGCAGAATAGCCACAAGAGCACAATAAAATGCAAACAAAATGATCAAAGTACCTGGAACGATGCTTCTGGCAAGACCTGTTATTCCGCCACTAGCTGCATCAAGGCCCTCAAGACGTGAGCCTTTTGAAAAATTGAGGTTAACCCCTAAAACACTCTGCGCAACAGCTAAAGCTGCGAATAGTACGGCGAGGCCTACGACTGCCCGAAATATTTCATTTGCTGAATCAATCCTTACTACCAGTAATGCTGTCGCAGGGAATAGCATCCAATACATAAGCACCATCGTCTCGTTGTAGACATAAGGCCTAAAATTTGCGTTATAAAAATATCCGTATATTGCAGAAAATAGTACACACACCACCAAAATCATCAGAGACAATAATTGTCTTTTGTGATCCCGAATCATTTGGCCAACATCACTCCAACGCCGCATAAATATAAAAATGCAATACATAAGAGTGGCGAGGTCAGTCAGCTTCTGATTTGGTGATGGAATAATTCCAAAAATCATCATTAATAAAAAGACTAGTCCGGCAGATGGCCAAACCCATACAACAACCGTCACAACAGGTACTAAACCCAATCCTACCGGTAGCCACCAAGGTAGAAATGGCAATAAAAGTCCAAGCACGCCCGCAGTCAGCGGAGCGCCAAGGATAATCAAATACTTGAAGAAAGTGAGTTGCTTCATCTAGCGATGCCTAACATGATGCGAAATATGTTCTTGATCCAAATCCCTGATCGAAAATCGTTTTGCCACCTCGGTCAATGACACTAATTTTGTAAAGCTGCATCAAAACGTGAAACCGCAACATCCCAAGTAAATTCGGCGATATAGCGCTGCGCCTTCTTGCTCTGCTCAATGCGAGCATTGCTATCGTTGAGCAAATGCAAAAGTGGTGGAACCAGTGAGTCAGGGGTACGTGCCCGACCAAACCGTGTCGTCTCCCCGTTAACGCCATATTCTCGATGTCCGCCAATATCGGTTAACACGGTGGCGGCACTACAAAGCATTGCTTCAGCGGGCGGTAAAGGCCACCCTTCTGCCCAGGATGGCGAGAGAAATATCGCGGCGCGGTTATATAGGCTGCGCAGTAAGTCCTGCGATGGCAACTGGTGATACTCAAACCATGGCTCCAGACCTGCTGGCTCCTGAGGGACGCCAAAAAGAATAACCTTCAGATCAGGTACGCTGACCTTGGCGGTACGCAAAGCGGTCAGACCATCGACAGATCCTTTCCAATCAAAGTTGTGATAAAGCATGATGACGGTATGGGGATCTCGGGATGCTGCCGGAATATCTGTACCGAAGGCAACAAAGTCAACGCCATTAGGAATGTAATGCGCGGTATGCCCCTCACCGATGGCTATTTGTCGCAACCAATCTGCTATCACTATCTTTTGTAACGGTAACCGCCAAGTGGCAAGAACGCGATCACGGTCACCGCTCCACTCCTCAAAGTGCTGAATGAAGTAGAATTTTTTTCCACAACTGACTGGCAGCTTTACGGCGATTTCGGCTGTTTCCCATGCTGTTGCGATGAGTGCATCAGCCTTGCCGAGTGAGGACGGAGTCATACTCAGGACCATGCGCATCTTCACACGAGGGTCAACCTTAAACCAATCAGTGGGAAGCCAGTCGCCTTTTAAGCGCGACTTGGCATAACGCGCCCATTGTCTAAGTGCTGTTGCATCAGGCACCATGATCATCTGGTGGGTCACAGTGACATCATGACCCCGCGCGACCAAGCCGTTCGCATACTCATAGACAACCTTATACCCACCAACAGGATGGTGTCCCGGTGTAGGAAGAAGAAAATTTATTTTCACGAAGCGAGCCCCTTTAGTTTTTCGATCAAGACTCTTGGAGTCAACAGCGCCCGATCGCGGATAGGTGGTACTGCCTTTTCCAAATGGGCTTTAATTTCTTTACGCGATGCAAAGACGCGCTCGACCATGGGTATCAAATTGCCTTCAATATCTTCGATATTCACGACGTTTTCATCTTGACCCAACATACTCATGATGCCGTTGGTCTTGCGTTCATAGGCAATCGCAACAATCGGCGTCCCAGTGCACATGGTCAGAATATTGGCGTGCATCCGAGTTCCAATAAGCATCTCAAATCGACTGTAGAGCACTTGCAAAGCAAGCGGAGAAAGATCTTCATCAAGAACGCATACGCGATTTATATTCCGCATTCTTTTTACTACCTCACGCGACACCTCAACATCCCTGCCACCAGAAAGAATGCATTGCGGGACGAAAAAAGCGGTACCGTTGGTAAGCTCTATCATTCGGTCTGTCGCTTGTGCGACCTCAACTAAATATTTTTCCATCCAAACTTCGGGATGGGCCTTGCTTGGAAAGTTATGTTCGCGCACCGATACGCCTACCCATGGTTGTGGGTACTGATTTAACGACTCCGCAACTGATGCAAATTCGCTGGTACCGCGCCCATCATCTGCTAATCCAAATGCTGCATCTGGCACCAATACGACTCGGTCCATTGCGACACCATATTCTTTCAGTCGCTTCAACGAAAATTCCTCGCGCACAGAAATAACATCCATTTTTTTTAGTATTTCTTCAGCCCACTTCCTATGCACTCCCTCAAATGGCCCAAGTGATTGTGCATAAATTACAACTGGCTTACCCGCAGCTTTTGCCATGCTGAGCGTTAACCAATGAAATAACCAGTAATCCTCACCCAAGGTCGTCGCTTGCAAATATCCCCCTGGAAGGGAAACAACCAAATCACATTCCAAAATTTCACGCGCTGTGGGCGCAATGCAACCAAGAAGACGATATCCAAATTGCTTTGGTAGGCAAATACGAATCAGGAGCCATGCCCGAAATACCAAAACTACCATTCCCAGCACCAATCGCAATAACGTTGGCGACCAGGTTCCCGACTTATGAATACATTTTGACACCCGCCCTGAAGGGTCTAATGGCATGGCAACGACGCGCTCTTTGTAGCGCTGTGCATCCAGAACGTGAGTGAACGATGTGAACGAAAGTTCAACATCAGGAACAAACTGACGCAGCGCCTGTGCCGTCGCAATTAATAATGCTGCATCGCCTTTGTTATTCCATGTGAAGCTACCAGCTACAAAAATTCGTTTCATTTTTACTCTGTAATGTTGAAAAATTATGTGACGGAAACAAATTTCTTCTTTAGGACGATGAAGACACCCTGAACATCTTTTTTATCGGGAAATATCTGTGGCATCGGTACTTGTAACCCTTTCGGAAACGCCAAAAGCGTTACCACCAATCTGACGAGCGCACCAGTGAGCATCGCCAATACCACACCCCACACACCAATACGGGGAACAAGAAAATATGCAACCATCACCATGCATAGCAGTCCAGAAATTTGCCGCGTCACGATCAAGTGAGGTTTACCCAATGAATTAAATGCTTGTGCCAATACCCAGGACGATGTTCCTAAAATGCATTCCAATACCAACAACGGAAACATCCATCCACTAGCAACAAAGTCTGGACCAAATATGAGGGGGAACAATGGGATAGCCAATAGTGAGGCCGGGATCGCAACCACCAATGTCGCCCAGAAAGTAAGCCGAAAAACTTTCGCGGTACTGGAGACGACCTCTTCTTTAGGTTTTCCTATATTGCGCGGAAATAAAATGGTCGCTGCTGAATTCTGGATATTTGCAACAACTCTGGACATGCCAAATGCTAAGCTGTACACGCCAAGCTCACGTAAAGAAAGCGCCCCGCTAATCCATATTTTGTCTATCTGTTGGGTGGCGACACCCAATACTTCGACCGCCCATACGCTCGCTCCATATCCACAGAGCATTAATATATGTATACGTGTTTGTTTCAAAGAAAAGCCCAAAATTTTGGTCGCTTCACGAGTAGACCAACTCAAAGCAAGCAACTGCGTCACAGCAGTGCCGATAGCCAGACGCTCCGGAGTAATCCCAATCGAGAGATATAACGAAATGATGGCGATCACCTGAAACGCTATTGGTACTATTTTTAGCGCATTGAAAAGCCGCAAATTCTCTATTAATTGCGCACAACCTCCGATATAAATTGAGGCCGATATAACTGGCAGCATGAAGGCTAGATAAATTTTTGCGAAGTGAAGTTGTGGTGCTGATAGAAATGGAAGTGCATGTGATAAAAGACGCCAACCAACAACGGCGGAAACGATCGATACTAGAAATGTTGCCCATAAACCGGCCGCAAAAAATTGTGCGCAGCGCGAACGATCTTGGCGCGCATAGTAAACGAACGCGGTCTGTAATCCAACGGTCATTGATCCTGCCAAGACTGTCGGCCAAAGCTGAATTGCAGCAAGTATTCCCCGACCATCGGCACCTAACAATCTTGCCGATAGCACAGAATAGACTATCGTCATCAATAACGCCGCAATGCTTGAGCCAATGGTGCGTATAAATAATGAGAAAAATGAATGTGAACTCACGCTTGTGAACCTCTACGAACTATATTCTGCAAAATGCCGATTCCAATATTTTTGACTCTGGAAGAAAGAAGGATTGCCATAACGACAAATACACCGCCTCCAGCGAGGATCGACGAAAAGTGCAGGATCAATGGATTAACATCGGCTCTCTCTCCAATAGCGAGGATGAGAAAGCTAACTCCTACCATTCCAGCTAATGCAAGGAACATTGGTGCGAGACTAAGTAGATAATCCCGCAATCGCATATCAAGCATATTTTTCAAAAAATACATCTGGATTGGTATGCCTATCGCAGACCGCATAGCCCAAAGAATTGCCGCAAAAATGACTCCGTATGCAGGCAATAAAAGTAGCGACCCCGACCACAACAATGCGCTAAATAGTGCGACCCCTAAATTGACCGATGTTCTCCCGGACGCAGCGAACGCGACTGTATGGATAAAAGTGAATGCCTGGACGACCCCCATACCAAAAATGATATGCACGTATGGACCAGCACCCACCCATTGCGGGCCAAACACTAATCCCAGCAGAGAGGAGGTATTAAGTGCAGCAAGCATAAAAATAGGGGGGGCCGTCAGGGAGACGATATGCAGCAGATCAAGAAAGTGCCGCCGAAATTCAACAGTTACTGCCTGATAACGTGCAAGGTATGGCAACATCACCGAAGCAACAGGCATGCATACGAGTTGAAATAAAATATCATAGAGTCTTACCGCTAGAGAGTACATTCCTAGCGCAGATGCGCCAAAGAAAGCACCGACGGCGATTTGGTCCAGCCGGCTCATTCCCGCTTCAAGTACTCTGGTTAAAAAAGTATTTGCAGCGATGCGGCTGACTGACTTCAAACTGGATTGTGAAAAGACCAAAGAGGGTCTCCATGCAGCGCTGTAGATTGCCACCAATGTTCCGGTAACGGCGTTAATAACGTGAAGCGCAAGCACAGCTAATAAAGCATATCCATTCCATGCCATATATATGCCAACCACACCACCTACAAATGTGGCCGACACATTACGTATGGCTATAGCTCGGTATTCAAGTCCCCGACGCAACCAGGAAATAGACGACAAACCAACAGCTGTTGCAAAACTGGCGATTGCGACAGCGCGCAACGCAAAAATGAGTCCCGGTTCGTGAAGTACCCGCGCCAACAGCGGCGCAAACATTGCGACAATGATCCCAACGATCCCTGCCACACTGACTTGCGCCCAGAACACGGTGCTAAAGAAACGTTGGTCTTTTGCATCCTGATGACGGACGAATTGATCACTCAGTCCCAAATCAATCACTGCATCAAGAAATACCCCGACCGCTAAAGCCAGTGCCATCACGCCCAGTGGACCAGGACCAAGCTTGCGCGTAAGAGGTATAAAAAATGCGAACGAAAGACCTCTAGTAGCGAAGGAGTTAATGAAAGACCAAAAAGATGCTGACTTTATAGAGTTATCCATCGCGTTACTCCTTCACCTGCCAATGAAGATACGATATGGTCATGTCGATTACGCAAAATCATACTTGCGGTCCTCCGATAAGAATGCGTCTACGAGAGGTGGAGACCGCCGCCATTACAGCATTCACGAATTTTTCCTGGTATTCGAAGGCCGTTACCGCATTATCATCAATACTAGACACGCGAAATAGCAGGCCGTCCGCTATACGTCCGCTGAGACCATACGCTGCACGGGCCAAGCCCTGTTCAATATTGCCACGTACGATCTTGTCGCCTATCCGCACCCAATAGGTCACCGGCTCAACCCGCGTTCCTAGACGGGTCTCCAATCGCATCGCAGGCACTTCATGGCCGTCAACTAGCAAACCAACTTTTTCTACACCACTGATACTAAAGCCCTGCGATGAATAACAGACTTCAGGGCGGTGTATTTGGAGATCACGTTTTTGATCACCACCATAAGCGATGGCAAGCATGATGCGATACCCATCGCTATTGATGTAAGTGCGCAAGAATGTTTGGTTATAAATTTTATCGATTATTTCTTTCTGAACGGCATCAACCACCAAAACAGTTGGTTGTGACTCTTCTCGCCAGTCACCGAATGCCTTAGGAATCATGGTCTGCAGATCGAAAGTCGGGGCCAAGGCAGCTAACTTATGCGTCGGACGTAAAAAAATTGAAAGCCCAAAAGCAGTCAGCATTAGTACAAGAAGAACCCAGGATCTGAATGAGGGCTTTATCACGTCGCACGCTCCGCAATATGAATACTTCTTCTACGACGGACTTTGTCGACAGCTTGAAGGGCGGAGTCAACACCCATTATCAATAGAAGTGCACTGGTAAACAACACCATTCCTGCAAAACCATGCAAAAATCCTTGTCCCGCACCGTCTCCAAAGTAGAAGGTAATGAGTGTCAACACCATCACTCTGATCACGTTGGAAATAAACGAAATCGGTATAATTAAGGCGGCGAGCGAAATATTCCGGAATAGAGACTCATTCCGTACTAAATTGAGATAGAGCAAACCCAACGATTCAAGCGCAAAGAGTGTGTGCAAACCAGCACAAGCATCTGCCACCAACAGTTGATATTGACCAATCTGCAGGATCACTCCACTGCGGGCGATTGGATAATTCATCCAATACAAAACATGCTCAACGACGTAGGAAACAGCCATTTTCATCGGCATGGTCATCACATCGACCACAGTGCCTGGCAATGGCATCATAAAGAGCATGAAAAAAAATGGAAACCATTGGACTTTCAGCGCTGAATAACCGCGTAAAAGGAGGACACTGGCTAATAAAATACAAATAAATGAACCGGTTTCAAGGATCGCAATTTCTTGCGAACGCCCTATGATGTAAATCAGCAAACCAAATAATAAAATCGGCCATCCTGCTTTCGAAGTCGGTTTTTTTCCACTGGCCTTTAACATTTTCGGCCACTGCCGATATATCAACCAAATAGAGAGAGCAAGGATAAGTGGACCGTGCGCCTGTTCTTCACTACTCCACAGTCCTGTTGCGAGACCGTAGAAAGTCGGAACAAACAAGACCGATAACCCAACCAAAACAGGCCACCAGTTGGCGAGTAGGCCTCGCCATTCTGCTGGCTGGATGGCGAAGTGATCAGCCAGGTTCGTTGACATTAATAATCGACCAATACAGAGCCAACTATTTCTGCCCCAACTCGTGTTAGTTGTTGGGCCATCGCGTTAATATCAGCAAGACGCGTCGTATTCTTACGTGCGATTAAAAGCACACCCGTCGCGCGCGCAGCAATTGCCAGTGCATCCGCACCAGCGGAAAAAGCCGATACGTCATAAATGACAATCTCAAATAACTTAGATATATTGAGCGTCAACGCGCTAAAGGATCTGCGGCTAATTAGTTCTTGTGGATTAGGTGGCAATGTCCCTGCTTGCAAAACAGACAGGTTATCGAAGTACTCTACTTCTGCGATCACATCTAAATCTGCGCGTCCGCCAAGAATGTCTGATAGCCCTTGCTTACCAGACAAATTAAATATCTCATGTTGCCGTGGATTACGGAGATTGGCATCGACTAGCAATGTTTGCTCACCAAGCTGCGAAAATACGACAGCCAGATTAGCGGCAAACAAACTGGCTCCCTCGCCGGGATTGACACTGACGATGGCCAGTGTCTTATGACCATTGGCGAACCAACGCAACATTAGCTGACTGCGAATTGTCCGTAATACTTCTGCCTGTTCACCGAAAGGTTCATAGACGGTAACCAGTTCCTGTGCGAAGTTGCCTAGACCTGGCTCTAAGTAAGAATAGTCAAACTGACGAGCGAGGACCTGTTGAATATCAGCCTCGGTAATCAATCCCAGACTTTGTGCGGCTTCACCAAACCGCATATCTTTTGCTTTTTGCTGGCGCAGGATCTCCTCAGCATCTTCGAGAGTAATCTTGCCCATGTCAACCAGCAGGCGTCCTATACTGGATTCACGCACTGGATTGAGGGGCAGCACGGAAGTAGTAGGGTTAAGTTGGTTCATCTGACGTTCCATGGCTCAATTCGCCTTCGTATTGAGTCGCAAAAATCGGTTAAAAAATCTGATACGCTCACGTGTAGGTGGTTTCCACTGCAACACACCAAGAACAGGTGCTTGAAGCACTTCGAGCATATCTTCAGTGGATCTGACGCGCCGATCCATCAACTCTGCCATTAAGCCAAAACCGAGGCCTAGCATAGTGCCTAAAAAGATAGCTACGAGCGTATTGAGAATGACTCGTGGATTAGAGGGCAAAATCGGGGCGATCGCCGGATTCAAGATGGCGATGTCGGTTTGATTCGACTGTCCTTCGATATTAGTCTGGCTATAACGAAGCGCGGCGCCTTCGTACGCCCGTTGTGCATTCTCCATCTCAGTAGTTAAGACCTTCAGCTCGTCGCGCGCGCTATTAAGTACCATTACTTTATTTGTTTGAACTGCCAAAGCAGAACGGATTTCGGCTTCGCGCTGCTGGAAAATATGCGCGTTTCCAGCGACGCCACTGGTAGCTAATTTAATTTGTTCATCCAGATTTGAGCGCAGCTTGTCAAGTTCAGACTTGGCTGACAAATATTGTGGATGGTTTTTTGCAACGTGCTGTGACGTATCAGCAAACTTTGCTTCTGCAATTGATAGACTAGCTTTCAGATTTTGGATCAGAGAGTTGGCCAGGACGTCCGGTGAAGCACCTGCACTACCTTGTGCCTGACGCTGACGAGAATTAGCTTCCATAGACAGACCTTGTGCCTGCACTAATTGAGTCGACAAATCATTGAGTCTTGCTGACTCGACGTCTAGGCGGTTATCGGCGTTTACGATACCGTGCGCTTGCTGGTACACAGACAATTTATTCTGGGTCTGTTCAAGTTTTTCCCGTAACTGTTTAAGTTGATTATTGAAGTATCCAGAGGCTTTTTGCGATGGTTCAATTTTAAGCTGAGTACTAACTTGCAAATAAGCCGAAGCGAAAGCGTTTGCTACAACCGCGGTAAATTGTGGATCCGCCCCCTTAAAACTAATGTCAATGACACTGCTTTCGCGGGAAGGTACTACGTCCATTTTTTTGAGTAAAAGATCAGCCAGCCAGTCTCGAATTGTGCCGTCACCTTCGGTGGCGGTGATGAATTGTGCCTTGACAACAGGACCTTCAGCCAATTTAAGATCATCGACTACTCTTAACGCGACACTGCGGCTACTAATAATATCCACCTGGGTAGCCATATATCCCGGCATGAGCACTGCTGGCAATACAATCCCAGTGACCGGATCAATACCCTTGTAATTAACGACTAAAGAAGTTGTCGCCTTGTAACTTTTTGGCAATATTAAACTCACTACCAGCGTAGTGACAACAGTGGCAAGAAGCGTGATTAAAATGATTTTGTAACGGGCGCGCAGGATAAGCAGAAACTGGGTGAAATTCATTTTTTACTCTCGAAACATGACTAGTGCGCTCAGGCGGATATAAGACTTACAGCAACATCGAAATGTTTGAAAAATGCGTGACTTCTGATCACCGCCAATAAGACTTGCAGTTAAAAACGATGGTGGATTTAATTAGATATTGTGTCGTTGAGCGAAAAGCCACCTCAAAACCTTCATGGAGACGGTTTCGCTATGACTACTTCTCGGAACAACTTAATTATAGGAAATAAAAATATCAGGAACTCTACCAAATCCTACATTTCCTGATATTTATGATCGACAGCGTCGATAAATTTTTACACGCTGTGATTGTTGGCACTCAGTCGTGGACGCTCCTCACATTGAGGTCCGTTTGAATGAGGATCGGTTTTGTGGCTCTGCTTAGATGTTGCAGAAAAAAAATCAAAACAGACTTTCCCGCACGTACAACACATCATCCGAGCTAACCAGGTCATCATGCTTGGCAACAATTTCTTGTAGGACACCTTTTTCGTCGCGACGCTTTAAACGTACGTTGCGCGCTGTTCCTCTTTGGCTCAAACCACCGCCGACTGACAAAGCCTGTAACACGGTCATATTACGTTCGAGGCGATAGGTCCCCGGGCGCTGAACTTCGCCATAAATATAAAAGCGCGGTGCACGCTCTACATAAATAACGTCTCCACCTATCAACCCCTGATTCTGTTTCATATCGCCGGTACGGACCATTTCAATCAGGTCGATGACCTCTTTTTCGGTCTTGCCATTACGGGTACGGATCAACGTAACGGTGTCACCCGCATCCGCATTGCCACCGCCCGCCAGCGCGAGGATATCGGTCAAGCTGCGTTGACCGTCAATCGGATAGCGCCCTGGACGATTGACCTGCCCTAGCACGGATACCTGCTGGCTTTGCATCAGCGTGACGATCACATTTACCTGCGCGTTGTGAATGAAGCTGCCAGCCTCTAACAAGCTGGCAATTTTCTTCTCAACGACCGATGACGAGACGCCACCGACCTGGACCTCACCAATCAATGGAAAGGAGATGCTGCCTGCTTCGCTGACGCGGGTTTCAAGCAACAGATCTGGATGATCGTAGACAGATATTCTGATCACATCACCAGCGCCGAGTTG
Source organism: Glaciimonas sp. GNP009 (assembly GCF_054343755.1). Taxonomy (NCBI): domain Bacteria; kingdom Pseudomonadati; phylum Pseudomonadota; class Betaproteobacteria; order Burkholderiales; family Oxalobacteraceae; genus Glaciimonas; species Glaciimonas sp. GNP009. The sequence goes on along the minus strand of NZ_JBTGUV010000004.1, from coordinate 4,422,419 downwards.
CACGTCTGCGGCAAAGGCGGCACTCATTAATGGGTTACTGAAGGTGCCGCTTAATGCACCAATTACTAGCGCTAATATTACCAACCAATATTTTTTCATTTTGACCAATTCTATTTTTACTTTAAATACGTTAATGGCAAATTTTGTTCTGAATCGAGCAAAAATTTACTATCGATACCGCGCATTACCACGTAGAGAGTTTTACTTTAGTCCGGCGACACCGCGATCAATATGATTTGCGGCCTCTGTTTTGTCTTCTACCGGCTTGGCGACGGGATCTGACGCTGCAGCTTCCTTATTGACCAACCCATCATTGAGGTATTCGATCTTGGCTGTTGTGTGTAAGCGTGCAACTTCTGTGGCTTCTGCTTCTTTATTTTTTTGGATTATCAGGAATCGCTCAATTTGCGGTGATGCGGCCTGCGCATTGATCGAAGCTTCCTTCATATCCTGCATGGCAATCAAAAGAGTGCGAGGGCCCTCTTTAATGGTAAAGAGCTGTCCCTTGGACATGGTTTTCATGGCCTTTAAAATATCGGGCGATAGATCCACACTAGTACGTGTGACATGTGTTGGGAGGAATTCAATCTTTTTACCATCCAACCAGGTTGCCACCTCATCTAGCGATTTTGCGGAGTTCATCACCGCAACCAGTTCCGGACTAAGGTTTCTGGTATCAACGATCAATTCCTTCAACTCAAATTGTTTGCGTTGTAAAAATAAATCTGGATTTTTTTGATAAAAATTATCTATATCCGATGTAGAAGGTTTACTGATATTTATAATTTTTTTCTGCAAATATGCCTGGGCTAAAATCTGTACTTTAGAGCGCTCAATTGCCTGCATTATCAAAGGATCGCGATCAAGCTTGTCATCCTGCGCTGCTTTAACTAGTAGTTGTCGATCAATCAGTCCATCTAATATTTGTTTGTTGGTGAACTTCTGCTGATCGCCGGTCCGCTGCAATTCATCGTTCAATTGAAGCACCGTAATATCTTGTCCATTGACGCGCGCCAGGGATTGACCGGGCGCCTTTTCTTTGTCACCGCATGCTGACAACGTTGCAGCCAAAAACAAAAGTAATGCAGCACCGGCGATACGTCTGGTTGGCGTCATCGTCATGATTACGTGGCGTAATGAAATGGTGGCATTCATGGAAACTTCACTCCTTCAGCGATCTGCTTAAATGGGGGACTTACAAATATATCGACCACTTTATGGGTCACGTAGAGAGCAAAGATAAATTTCTTAGTACATGTTAAAACCAAAAATTTTTGTCTGATCATCGTGCAAATTTAAAACTCATAGTGCGCACTCACATGCGCGCCATTGGCCTTAAATCCCAATTGCGTGATCGTAGAACTCAAGGTTTCATGAAATATTGCTGCACTTACTTGCAGGTGTGAATAGGGAAGGTAAGTTACCGCTACCGATGCTCTGCGATCGCTATCGCTACGCGTGGACGGCGTGACTCCGCGTATAACAGCCACGCCGTTATAATCGCGCTGCTCCAGGTTGTAAGAGCTATCAATACGAACTTTGGATGCAACGTCCCAACCAGCAGTTAGATTTACACCACGGACCAAAGCGTAATTGGCAGTGAGATCGGCCACTGCACTAATCTCGCGCCAGACATTTAAGGTAAGGCCGATCTTGCCAGTTGCTGCCAGATTTCCGACAAACCGGGCGTTCGCACCATTAAAGTTTTCTGTTGAGAAAGTATCGTAGGTTCGCTGCACCCAACCACCGAGAAACTGTATCCGTGATTTTCCGGTCACCTGCCAATCTACTTTGCCTTTAAATTCATTTTGAATATAGTTGGCACCCAGAACCGACCCATGGCAATCGCTATCGGGGCAACCGCCACGAAGATGGCGTAATTGAACGCCGATGGTGCTGCTGCTAGGAGCCAGATAATCAAGGCCAAGTTCGGTGGTATTCTGCGTTTGATCGCTACCGCGCAATGCAGTAAGATCGTACGATAACTGGTAACGACTAACCGCCCCGCGCACTCGCCAGTCTGCACCGAGCCGCCATGCGGCATCCAGAGAATTAGTCCACTGCCGCCGCACGTTTCCCTGAAGCTGTACGTTGTTTTGACTAGTACGGAAACTGTCAAACGGGGTCAGCGACGCTGAATAGTTTGTGGAGGCATTTCCCTCAAGGTTGTTGCCCAAATGCCAGTTCCAGTTGGCGAGCAAATCCTCGCCAGTGTTATCAAACTGTCTGAAATGGTCAAAGCTGGAACGATTAAGGCTAATGTCGGCGGTAAAGTGTTGCAGACTTATTTGCTTGTCAAACCGAAATCCACCGGCGGCACGTCTCACTGTATCCGACATTTGATTAGAGCCTTGCGTGGCCTTAGCAGCCGCGCTATCGTAGAAACGCAACAGATTATCCTCATAAAACAAAGTGTAATTTGCATAAGGAGTCACAATATTGGGAATACTACCATCGCCCATAGCAGCAAATGCTGACACGGAGAAGAGTGCACTTGAAATGATTGATAACGCGCACAGGGAGCGCGCGGTGTAGCTGCGGTTTTTTTGAAGCGGATGCATATGAAATGTGTGTTTCAGTCAAACTGAAAATACCGCTATTCGACTTTTAGATTGGCTATTAATTTTCTGTAACTTAATTCTGCGATTTACCTCAATGAGGCGTTTTAGTGCTGCCGGCAAATTTTATCAACTGTTTAACCATGGACCATTTTTTAGCCTACCGAGAACCGGTAAGGCAGTTACTTTTTCTAACCGATAAGAACAATGGCGAATCGTCACACGATAGTCAATTATTTGTTCCCTTATGTAGCAGCCAACAGAGGTTTCCCAAAAAAATATAGCGACACCTCGTATTAGTGGCTCTCTTTAAATTTCTGTTTTGGCCAAAATAAACGTATTTTTTAAGCCAATATTTCAAAAAATTGAAATTAAACGCATCACTTATACATCTGTTTTTTTAGATGATTTACGGCGTGCTTTAAAAGTGATGAAACCAAGGCCTAAAAACATCATTGCGTAGCTTGATGGTTCTGGAACTGCCGATACAGGAAAAACGTGAGAGGTGACGAGCGGTGCTGGAGTAGTACTAAAAGTGCCCACACCATTTGCGCCAAAGTCTGCCAAATAGTCTGACGGTGAAGTCAATGCGGTGCTCAATGCACTAAACGACAGGCTCATACTTGAGTAAGCTGGATTGATGCTTGCAAAATTTAAGAAGTCAGATGTGTATGTAATATTTTGAGTATTACCGGAGGCGTTGATCGACGCGCTAAAGCCATTGTTAATACCCAAAAGCGTCGTAGGAAGCGTTTTTGTAGTGATGACCGCGGTTAACAAATTACTTAGCCCGATAATAGGAACATCGCGCGTGATCTTAATCGTCATCGTACTATCTAGCGGTTGTGCATCGTAACCTATCGCTACTATATTTTGCTCTGCAGTCGAAGTCGATGATGTCATCGTAAGATGAGCAGCTTGATTGCCTGTCAAACTCGCATTAAGTCCGCCAAGGCCAGCGTTACTAAAAAAGAAGTTTACAGGATCGTTGACTGCACCGAACGTAGCCGTATTGTTAGAGATGATATTTTTGAACGTAAAATAATCGTTATTCGTTGAGTCAGCAAAGGTAGCGAACGTTAAACCATTGTTAGGAGCAGTAACATTTGCGGCGGTTGCAGGCATTGGACTAGCGAAAGCCATGAATGCAGTCAGCATCAACGGCGCAGTTGCTGTCAAGAGTAAGATTTTTTTCAGCATCGGTTTCATAATTAATCTCTTTTTTTGTTAAGAATTTTTACCAGAATTGCTGGTTTTCCCCATCTGCGCCAAGACACTAATCCCGTTATCGTCGATTCATTCAAGAAATTTTTATGACTTCATAAAATTTATCTCAAATTACTAAACTATAAAACTCGTGTCGCCATTCAAATATTATATTGAACCTACATACAAGTATTCTTACCAAATTCGACAATTACTGACATTCAATCCAAATAACTCTTGGATTACTAACTCTCGCCTCTTTTAATCCTTGCAATCAGAATCCCTTTTGTACCTGAACCCATAATCTGGCCGAGGCCGTGGTGCCTACCAACTTTGGCGTCGCGCCAATCGGCGCTGCTAGTCCGGTGGTAACACTCCATCCTTGCAAACCAAACCAACTTAAACCAACACCAGCGCCGGAGATGGTTGCGGCATTGGGGCCACTGACAAACACTGTCTTCTCCACTTGTACCCGACCGCTATCGACAAAGGCAACTGCTTGCCATAATCCCTGAGTCGGCAAAGCCAGGTTATGACGTAACTCAAGCGTCACTAGAACCCCTTGTGCGCCTGCCATTGCGCTGACGTCATAAGCCCTTACGCTATTTGGTCCGCCAAGAATAAATTGCTCGGATGAATCCAGATTATTGTTAGCCATCTGGCCCGTAACAGCGACGTATAAGGCATTGGATGAGGATAACTGTTGCAATCGCGCAATAGAAAAATTGACTTTTAGATAGCCGCCCTGGGTACGCGCTCCAGCGACATCGCCAACCTGTGCTGCGGCGTTGTCAAAGGTGAGGTTGCCAAACGCGGTGCTCAGGTTGAAGTTGGTTATCCCACTGCTGTCTCTGTGATCCCCGGCAAGGATTGCCATCAACGCATTGGTGTGCCGATCGGTCTGCGTGTTATTTATATCGACGTGATCGCGCAACTGCTTGTGGTCGAACTCTAACTGGCCGTATAGGTTGCCGTTTACGCTTCGAATAAAAGGATGAGAAAGCTGTAACGTTTGAACCTCTGCAGTACCGTGCGCACCCAGATTAGAGAGTCCATTTGAAAGACGGTAATTTAAAGCCGAGACTGCCGCGCCTAATCGCGTGCCCTGTCCATCCAGCAAAAATTGGTATCCCAGACGCCCATAGTTCAATCCCTTGCCAGAGGTAAGACCGTTCAGGGTCAGCGAATCGCCCTGGTGAAATGGACTATTTACGTTGAGACCAGCGCTTAATCGAGCGCGACCGGTGTAGCGGCTACCAGTATTATCAAGGCCTAAGCTGCTGCTATAAGGCGCTCCGGGCGTAATGTCTACCAGCAAATCTGAGGTTCCCAATACTGCTCCTGGACGCAAGGTAGAGTTAACAATTACCCCAGGAATATCGGCAAGCAATAACAGACTACGATCCAGAGAATCCTGGGCAACCGGCGCGCCACTTTTCAGCGGGCTAAGCGTGGCCTTCAGTGGACTGTCTGAAACGCCACTGGTATTTTGAAGATTGATAGCGCCATATCTGGCTTCAAGCACGGCAATCTGTACAGTTCCGCTGTTAAGTGTCTGAGCCGGAATATAGGCTTGTGCCAACAGGTAACCGTGTGCGTGGTAGTACTGGGTAATACGGGCCGCTAACGCGTTCAGATCCCCTAGAGTGAGCGACTTACCTTCACCCGACACGACCAGAACATGTAAGTCTGCCGTTGGTAGCAAAGTATTGCCGATGATGTCGATACGACTAACCAGAAATGCCGCAGATGGCGGAACCTGACTAATTGCGGGCTGTTCAATAGTCAATTCTGGACGTAAGGTTGGTAGCGGTGCTGAAGGTGGTTGAACCTCTTGCAGGATCTGTCCTCCCCCAAACGGCGCCGCCGCGAGTGCGACACCAAATGGATAAACCAGCGCCAGGAACAGCGCCAAACTAAGTGCATGAGGAATGTGAACGCGGTCTGAGCGCGAGCGTGAGCGATGTGGCAAGGTCATGTGATCGATAGCATTAGATGTGGAAAACCTTTGGTGGCGTGAGGTCTGTTTCCGAAAATATTGGATGATCAAGGCGAGACGCCATTTGGCAAGCGCACGCCGGCGTCCTGCACATTGAGATCAAGACCCGGTTGGAAATCTGAAACACTTCCGCTAGCTTCAATCGGGTTGTAACGTGTTTTTTTGTGGTTGCCGGTAAAGTTTGCAATCGCGCTTGAAGAGGCAATACCGTAAGGAGTTGGGATAGCACTATCAGTATTGAGAAACGATTGAATGAAGGCCATCGACATGATCGGCTCTGATGCCGAAATAAGGTTGGCGCTATCAACTCCTCCGATTAAGGTGTAATTGCTCGCCAGACCCGTGCCATCGTTCAGCGCCAGGTTGCCGAGAGAAACGACCGGTTGAATGCCGATATTTTTGCTGGCAAGTGTGCCGCTACCTGTTAACGCCAGTGTTTCACCATTGGATCCGGAAACCGTACCGCTGGTACCGAAAATTCCGGCACTGGCATTAGTCGACCCATCAATCAAACGCGAGCCGTTGAGATTGACGATAGCCGGTGTGATGCTAGCGGTGGTCGCGGCAGCGCTGCTGAATACATAATTGCCTGCATCAATACCGCTGTCAGCGATACCTGTAACGCTTACGATTTTTTGCTGACCGACATTTTTGTCAGTGAAATTGGCAGCGGCATTGGTAAAGGCCACTTTATCTGTGCCCAATACACCGGCACTAGTCAATGTCACGGTATCAATCGCGTTGCCGTTATAGACCTTGTCGGTTCCAACAGCATTAACCGTGATAGCCAACGGTGTGATGTTGGCAGTCGTCGTTGCGACGGTGTTGATGCTGTAGTTACCGGCGTCAATACCGGTCTTGATGATGCCTGTGACGTTCACTGTTTTAGTTTGACCAACGTTCTTGTCGGTAAAGTTAGCGGCGCTATTGGCAAAGATCACCGTATCCAGATTTAATACGCCAGTGCTAGCTAATGTGACGGTATCGATAGTATTGGCGTTATACTTTTTGTCAGTGCCAGTGGCGTTGACGGTGATTGCTAGCTGCGTGATGTTTGCGGTCGCGGTTGCTGCGGTGTTGATACTGTAATTATCTGCATCGAGACCAGTCTTGGTAATACCGGTGACGTTCACCGTTTTACTCTGACCGACGTTCTTATCGGTAAAGTTAGCAGCGCTATTGGCAAAGGTCACCGCGTCCATACTCAGCACACCGGTGCTGGCTAATGTGACGGCATCCGTGGTATTCGCGTCATAGACTTTAGTATGGCCAGTAGCATTAACCGTGATGGCTAATGGTGTGATGGTGGCTGTGTCGATGCCGCCGACTAAAGTGTAATTGCTGGCCTGGCCCGTGCCACTGACAAGCTGCAATGAACCGAGTGATTGGACGCTACGCGATCCAACCGATTTATTACTCAAACTACCGCTACCAGATAGTGACAAACTCTCTCCACTCACGCCTGTTGCGATAGTGCCGAAAATATTCGCGTCGGCATCAATGAGGGCGTCATAAATTCGGGCGCCGGTCAGATTAATCACTTTAGCGCTAATGCTACCTGTTCCGTTGTCCCTTGATGGAAGCGTGTAATTGGATAGTAACGTGCCATTGGCGGCCGTCAGATTACCAGCCGTTAAAGCGCCGCCCGTAATGCTCAGGTTATTGCCCACGTCAGGCTGTGAGAAGTTGCCCGTCACGCCACTTTTAACAACCGCGCCCTGACCACTTATAAAACCGGTAAAGACGGTATGACTACCGCTCAGGTCAGCCATCGTGCTGCCGTCATATGCTCTTGTCGCTGTCGACGTTGCACTCAAGGTTGCCGGCGTAATTATTGCAGTCAAACCGGTAGGTTGCGTGATGGCGTAGTTAGTCCCACCCACTCCCGTCAATGTCATCGCAGTGGTCACTGTATCGTTACCGACATTACCGTTATTGCCAAGCGTGCCTGTCGTGGCATTACCCAACGTTGGCGTGTCCTGATTGTACAAAGTGCCAGCGAGGGTCGCACCGGTGAGGATGTCAACGGTTGTGCCATCGTAGACACGCGACGTGGTCGCGACACCTATCACCGTCAATGGCGCGGGCGTAATCCTCAGTGCGGTTGCGTTTCCTGCCGCTGCAACAAAAGTATAATTGCCGTTATTCGCGGTTAGGCCGCTGCCATCGATAGAATAGGCGCCGACATTGCTAGTACTTGTTGCAGTCCTATTATCGAATGCAAGAGTGCCCGTAGTAGCATTGGATAAAGTTTCGCCGTGCACAAAACCGGTGACGCTGCCGGCTTGAACGCTAGGTATATTAAGACCGTATTGATAGCTTACTGGCGTCGCCACGTAAGTCAATATTGCAGGCGTAATGTTACCGATGCCGTTATCACTTGCAGGCAATGTGTAGTTGGTCAGCAATGTGCCGTTATTGGCGGTCAGATCGCCGGTCGTTAGCGCGCCGCCTGTGATGGCTAGAGCGGAGCCAAAGTTGGGTTGCGAGAAAGTGCCGGTGACGCCGCTTTTAACACTTGCACCCTGACCGCTGACGAAACCACTGAAAGTGGTATGGGTTCCGCTCAGATTCGCCACATTGGTCCCGTCATAGGCTCTGCTGACTGCGGAGGTGGCGCTCAAGATTGCAGGACTAATCACTGCAGTCAATCCAGTCGGTTGCGTGACGATATAATTGCTGCTCCCAGGACCCGTCAACGTCATGGCTGTCGTCACCGTATCGGTACCAACATTTCCACTCGAGCTAAGTGTGCCTGTTGCAAAATTACCCAGTATCGGGGCATCGGGAAGGTAAACAGTGCCGCTGAGGGTAGCGCCGGTTAGTACATCAACCGTCGTGCCGTCGTAAACACGCGGCGTGGTTGAAACATGAAGCACCGACAGAGGTGCGGGCGTGATCGTCCCATTGCCTACTGCGGATACTGGAAATATGTAGTTATTGGAATTAGTTCCGGTTGCTGTCGAAAAATTATTTGCAGTCAAACTCGCTGATACTGATTCTGGCCCTGCATTCGCCGATCCATACGTGCCAACAGTCTGGTTGATTGCCGCACCCTGCGATCCGACAAATCCTGACAACATGAAATTTGTGTTGGTTAATGCCGCCGGTGTAGTGTTGTCATAGGTTTTAGTCGGATTACCGACAATTATGGCCGTGAGTTGGGCGGGCGTGATCGTACCAAGTCCAGCGGCAGTCGGCGGTAGCGCGTAATTGGACAATTGTGTGCCGGCGCTTGCAACAAAATCTGAAAGCACGAGCGTCGATGCCACGCTAACATTCGTTCCCGCATCAGGTGATGTGTAGTTAGCTGTAGCCGATTGCGGAACCGCAGCGCTTTGGCCTGCGACGAAACCGCTCAATGTATAGTTTGCCGCGGTCAGGGTTGTTGAGGAGGAACTGTCGTATGACTTGGTAGGATTACCAATAATCACCGCAGTGATAACAGCTGGCGTAATATCCGCTGTCAGACCGGTTGGTTGACTTAACACGTAGTTTCCGGCTTGCGCTCCAGCGAGCGCAAATCCGCTTGCTCCGACAGCCAACTGGTTGCCGATATTAACCGAACCGAACGTGCCGGTTGCTCCAGACGTTATCAATGTCACGCTGTCCTGTCCTGCTGATCCGGTCAAAATTCCGGACAAGTTAGCGCTTGCGTCATTCAACGTCGCCGCATTAGTCGCGTCGTAGGATTTATTACTTGCTGTAACGCCCAGTATGCTTAATGATGCCTGGGTGATATTAGCCGCCAATCCTGTGATGGGTTGTAAAACATAGTTGCCAATGGCACTACCGGAAAGCGAGAATCCAGTTGGCGATACAGCCAGATTATTGCCCGCACTGGCAGTCGAGAACGTTCCGGAAGCACTTCCATCGACAAGCGTAACGTTAGCAACATCGCTGGCAACCACGCCGCTCAACAATGCATTGGTTGTATTCAACACATCTGCCGTTGTAGTGTTGTAGACCTTATCAGTTGCCAATACCCCTCTGACATAAAGTGGTGCAGGCGTAATATGGCCCGTCCCTACAGCCGATGTCGGCAGCACATAGTTTGTAAGCACCGCACCGTTTGGCGTGAAATCAGACGACATCAGCGTGGCTGTAATGGCCTGTGCGCCAGCGTTTGGCGCGGCATAATTGATTAATGCAGATTGATTGATCTGTGCGCTTTCACTACCAATAAATCCAGAGATGACGTAATTTGAAGCACTCAATACGGTGGACGTCGCACCGTTATAAGTTTTGGTTGGATTATTGACGATCAAGACCGAAAGCGGAATCGGTGTAATCGTGCCAGTCCCGTAAGCGGTGGTCGGCAATGTGTAGTTAGTCAGAGTAGTGCCTGCATTGGCGACGAAGTCTTGCGTGGTCAGCGTGGCACTAACAGGCTGGGCGCCTGCATTGACGGACGAATAATGCCCAACCGTTTGATTAACTGAAGCACCGTCACCATGCACAAATCCTGATAGAGAATAGTTAGACGAATTCAATGTCGCCACCGAGGAGCCATCATAAGATTTTGACGGATTGTTGATGATGGAGGCTTGCACATTCATCAAAATAGCGAGAGGCGTGATCGTTCCGAAACCGGAAACGCTGGCAGGAAGAATATAGTTCGACAGCAATGTGCCTTGTCCAGCGGTATAGTCCGACGGAAGCACGCTGGTCGTAATGGCTTCGACCCCGACATTGGCAGAAGCATAAACACCGCTTGCATGACTAATGGTCGCACTTTGCCCTGGAACAAAGCCACTTAGCGCATAATTTCCACCACTTAGCGTGGCTGTTGTCGCGCCGTCGTAAACTTTAGTCGGGTTATTAGCAATAGCCACCGTCAATGGTGCTGGCGTGATAGTGCCGATACCAGTTACTGATGACGGGAAGCTATAGTTTGACAGCAAAGTGCCATTTGCTGCTGAAAAGTCAGGCCCAGATAAAGTAGAGGTAACGGCTTGCGTACCCGCATTTGGAGAACTATACGTCGCTGATGTAGTTTGTAAAACTGTTGCACTTTCCCCTGATATAAAACCTGAGACAGAAAAATTACCGGTTCCGAGCGCGGCGGTACTGCTGCCGTTATACACCTTGGTGGGATTGCCGATGAGTGAAATGGCAAGCGCCGCTGGTGTAATATCCGCCACGAGACCGGTGGGCTGAACGAGTTGATAATTTAAAGCTGCCGTGCCCGAAATGCCAAATCCTGATGAAGACACCGCTAATGCGCTACCAACGTTAGCTGACGCAAACGCGCCGGTCGCATTGGACGAAGAAAGTGAGACGTTGGATGCATCGCTATTCACCACCCCGGATAGCGCAGCACCGCTGATGTTCAGGGCGTCTGCACGCGTGGCATCATAAACTTTATTGGTTGCTGACAAACCGGTGATCGTGAGAGATTTTGGTGTGATATTGGCTACCAGATTCGATGGCTCAACTATTTGATAATTGGCTGCGCTATTACCCGACAAAGCAAAACCGCTAACACTTACTGCTAGATTGTTACCGACATTTGACGTCAAAAACTGACCGCTCGCACCGCTACTGACTAAGACAACGGCACCAGAATCGATTGGAATAACACCATAGATTCCTGCATTAGTAGTATTTAATGCGTCGGTGGCTGTTCCGTTATAAATTTTGTTGCTTGACAGAACACCTGTCACTTCGACTGCCGCTTTATTGATTACTCCGGCTCCGCTGGCCGATGTAGGTAAAGTGTAATTGAGTAAATTGGTACTGCCGCCGGCGACAAAATTCGAGGTAGAAAAGGTCGCGGAGACCGTTTGTGCGCCGGCATTGGCCGCACCGTATGACACGCTGGAAGGTTGATTCACGGTGGCGCTCTGACCGGCCGTGAATCCTGCAAGCGCGTAATTTGACGCAATTAAGGTTGCAGTCATCGTACCGTCATACACCTTGGCAGGCGTACCTATTATCGATGCAGTGAGCGCCGCTGGTGTAATAGTACCGATACCTGCAGTTACAGCCGGGCCGACAATCCCGTAACCATATACGTCAATACCGGCGGTATTTTTTGCCAATAAACCTGCAGATGCAAGCGAGGACGAAACAGCCATATTAGTACCAGCATTGGATGATCCAAAAATACCCGCCATGGATGCAAACGTATCGCTATTTATCAAGCCCGACACAGCAACATTTGAGGCTGATAGCGCTGCACTCGTGTTGCCATCGTAGGTTTTGCTTACCGCTCCTGACAGTCCTGTCACAGTCAATGTGGGCGCGATGCTATACAGAGAAGCGTTACCTGCGGCTAAGGCTGGCGTGGTTTGATAGGGGGCGTTGTATTGGATAAAATTGGGGATTAGTCCACCAAGCGTATCTAATGTTGGGCTCGTGGAATAGATGACCCATTTTGAGGCCGATGCTGACACCGCCGAGGCACCCGCGTTATTGACAAAATTTGCCCCGGTAGCCAGGGTGACCCCGGCATCACCACTTACTGAACCGGCAGAACCGATGGTTATATTTCCACCGGCTGCTTCCATGACTACGGAACCCGTACCATGAACGGCAGCGTTGACGTTAATGGCATGATAAGCGGAAAGCGTCAACTTTATACTGGGATTTACATTGGTCCAGTTGATCGCCGCATTGACATTAATGTCACCTGCACCAGCCGTTTGCGTACCCGATCCACTCGCACCGTTGGCAGTCGTCTGCTCGGTAACGCTGGTTCCGCCCGTCAACGTACTGGCGATCGTCGTTGCTGCGCTGGCGTCGATAGTTAAGTCAGTTGGATCAATTAACCATGTGCCCGCCTGCCCTTGCCTGGCGCTGGCAGTGATGATTGCGTTGTTCGCAACCCTTACTTGCGCTGCACTGGTTTCGATAGCACCACCATTGCCGCCATTGGGTGCGCTGGCATCCAGCGTGCCACCAACATTGACCTGGCCAGACTGCATGCCGCCTAACAAAGTGATGACACCGTTGTGATCGTTGACGGTACGCGCATAAATCACACCGGTATTGTTCACCACACTGGCCAATACTGTGTCTTTTGCACCGGCTGTCATAGTCACCTGACCGCCATCAGCCTGGATCAATTGCTTGTTTTCGGCAAGGTTATCCAACGTACTTTGATCAACTTGCAGATGGACTAGCTTGTCACCGCTAAACGTCAATGTCTCAGCGCTGCCGCCACCCAGCGCCACCGTTCCTAGCGTGGCAGAAATGACACCCTGATTCGAGACAGTATTACCGATCAGCGCGACATAGCCTCCGCTAGCCGCGGTGATCGTTCCTTTGTTAATTATGCTGCCGGTGCCAGAGCCGCTAAAGCTGACGCTGCTTGATCCAAGGGCGTTATCCGACACATTTAGAGTCGAAGCCACTAAACCACCGACATTAACCTGCGCGTTATGACCGAATAAAATCCCGTTCGGGTTAATCAACCACACTTGACCATTGGCATTCAGATGCCCGAGTATCTGACTTGCGGTTGAACTTTGAATCCGATTAACTGCGATTGAATTACTTCCCGGCTGAACAAAATTTACCGCCTCATTAGCAGCCACATTAAAGCCTTGCCAGTTCAGCGACAGATTTTGGCTCGATTGCTGAATCGTAGTGGTGGATGCTGCCTGATTTATAGTGCCGGTTCCCGCCGTTATCTGGCCGCCAAATGGTGCGGCCTGAACAATCCCTGCAAGGCCTAGCGAAATAGACAGTAAAGAAAGCATAGGAATGGCGCTACGCAGACTAGTGCCGGCACGACGCGTGCAGCTTGCACCGCGCTGCGTACTGCGGGCAAATTCGCAGGCTACCACCCATTGATTAATGGCGCGATTCCAGACCAGACGGTAAATATTGTTCATGTTATTTTTTTTAGAAGCGTGTTTTTGAATGGGGCGCACGTCCGCTTCTATTGAGAAGCCATTCCGCGCCTACTGATTGCACTGCAGTCTTGTTCCGGGGGAGCTTGAAACTGGTTGGAGTCGTAAAGTGATACCGAGACCAAATACACTAGGAGGAGGTGCGCGCGACATTGATGCGCTGGGCTTGTTCCGCGTTTGGTTGCAGTGCCGTAATATGAACGACGCAGACTGCCCTCGCGGATGCATCACGATGTGCTCCTGACCGCCGAATCGCTTCCGAGTACCATCTTTCATGAAATAATTATATTCAGGAAATAATGTCAGCAAACCGACCAATATCGATAGTTTCTGACATTGAGAATTGGGGATATGCATAATTCTTCTGATGCACTGCGAAGAAAATCTAGTGCACTAAAATGCAAAAATCCAATAAGGATCCTGATGTGTCCAGTTACAACAAAATACAACAAAAGCGGAGGGAAGCAGATGCATTTAGGCAATACGTATACTATATTTCGGCTTAACCGATGATGGCAGTCGATGCATTGACTAGTCATTGAACTACAACAGAATTAACCGTAACAGAAGACGTCGGCGTCCCCGATTGCCATTGGCGTGCGCGTCGGTTCAAGTTGAGTCGAGAATGTTCGTAACAACGTCTATCGCCTTTGTCGTATGCTGACAATTATCTGCAGCAGATCGTATGGGGTGTGCGGTAACCGACATTCGGCGATAGGCTTTGCAGTTTTTAAAAATGAATTATCAGAATTTTGGAAACTGCTAGTGAATGTAGTCACTCTGATTCGGAATCAATTTTAAGGAAAATCATATGTTTAAACTCATCAGCGCAACACCTAGTCCATACGCACGTAAGGTACGCATTGCATTGGCCGAAAAAAAGATACCTTTCGAACTGATCACCGAAATTCCATGGCATGACACAACCAGTACCCCGCGCTACAATCCATTGGAAAAGCTCCCGGTATTGATTCTTGAGGACGGATCTGGCGTCTATGAATCAAGCTATATTCTGGAATATCTGGAGTTGAAATATCCTCAAATACCGCTACTGCCACAGGATATCGATGAACGGCTTATTGCGCGAAAACTGGAGGTGCTATGCGATGGCATATGCGATGCGGTTGTGCTCACGCTGTTCGAGAAAACACGTGAAGGTGGCGGAAGCCCAGAATGGCTTGCGCGTCAGCGTCGAAAAATTGAGGGTGGTTTGGCTGAGATGGCTAAAATTGTTGGCTCACGGAATGTCGCAGTAGGTGAACATTTTGGACTTGGCGACATTGCTGTTGGTACGGCTGTCGGCTATCTCTCGGTACGCTTTCAGGAACTGCCGTGGCGCACGCTGTATCCAGAGCTTGCATTATTTAATGATCGGCTTGACTTGCGACCATCGTTTAAGGATTCGGTCCCTTATGCGCAAACCATTACGGCTAAAATTATGTAGGATGTCTTCTTGCAACACTCGCGCACTCATATAGAGTAAAAAATATTACTCAGCGACAAGCCTGATGTATACAAATAGTACAGCCATTAAAATAGCACCACTTTACGCTATTCAGCACGGTGCTATTCTATTCTTAGACTCTAGTTGTATACGATCACGCGTCGGCGATTATTTTTGATATGGATATCCGATAGCGCTACGTGGCCCTACTCTCCCGCATCCCGTATTTTATTGAGTGCGTCGTCAATCCGCTCGACACCGATCACGGTTAAACCTTCGATTTTATGTTTCGGTACATTCGATTTTGGAATGACCGCAATCGAAAATCCTAATTTTGCTGCTTCACGCAAGCGTTCCTGCCCCCGTGGCGCTGGCCGAATTTCACCGGCTAGTCCAACTTCACCAAAGACAACTAAACCACGCGGTAGCGGCTTATTGCGCATGGATGAATTAATCGCCAGCAATACCGCCAGATCAGCCGCCGGTTCAGTAATTTTTACACCACCGACCGCATTGATAAACACATCCTGATCAAATGCAGCGATCCCGGCGTGACGATGCAAAACTGCCAGTAACATGGCGAGTCTGTTTTGGTCAAGACCGACCGACAGACGACGTGCGTTGGGCGCATGCGATGCATCGACCAGCGCCTGAATTTCAACAAGCAAAGGGCGTGTTCCTTCCTGCGTGACCATCACACAGGAACCGGCCACAGCGACATCGTGTTGCGAGAGAAATAATGCGGAAGGATTAGACACGCCCTTCAGCCCTTTTTCGGTCATTGCAAAAACACCTAACTCATTGACCGCACCAAATCGATTTTTGACAGCGCGCACCAGACGGAAGCTGGAATGGGTATCGCCCTCGAAATACAGGACGGTATCGACGATATGCTCCAAAACGCGCGGTCCCGCTAATGCGCCCTCTTTTGTCACATGACCGACCATGATGATGGTGATGCCGGTCTGCTTGGCAACGCGGGTTAACTGCGCTGCGCATTCACGCACTTGCGCGACCGAACCGGGCGCAGAAGACAGAGCGTCGGAGTAGACGGTCTGAATCGAATCGATCACCACCACTTCTGGCTTGTGCTCAACCAAGGTGCTGAGAATTTTTTCTAACTGAATTTCTGCCTGTAATTTAAGGTCTTTGGCGTCTACCGCCAGCCGTTTGCCGCGCATGGCAATTTGCGCACCCGACTCTTCGCCGCTGACGTACAGCACTTTTTTGACACGAGAGAGATTTGCCAGCGCCTGCAATAGCAACGTCGACTTACCGATACCGGGATCGCCGCCGATTAATACTACGCCGCCAGCCACCAAACCGCCTCCCAGCACGCGATCAAACTCTTCGATTCCTGTGCCAAAACGTGGGATATCAATCGCATCGATATCCGACAAACTGACTACCGGCGCGGTCTGTGCCAAGCCTTGATGCTGAATTGAAAACCGATTGCTGCCGGATTCGACGATGGTTTCGACCAACGTGTTCCACTGTCCGCAGGCTGGACATTGCCCAGTCCATTTGTTAGCAACGCCGCCGCATTCGGTGCAGGTGTAATTGGTTTTTGCTTTGGCCATCAGGATCGGAATCGTTTCTATAAAAAAGGGACAAACCAGAGCGCGACCATGGCTAAGAAAGGCGACAATCTCAACTTGGTGCAACGCTTAATAATGTTCGGTAAGCGGAACGTTTAATAACAGTGGTCTCGTTGAGGCCACTCCAAAACATATTTAATATGGCTCGGAAAATATGAGGTGAAACGATGGAAATAAAGAACAAAACAGCTAAGTCACAAACTAAGTCACCAAAAGCCGATGCTGATTGAGGAATATTGCTGACACCACGGGCTGGTAAGCATACAAACTAAATTTAACATTAACACACGCTAAAACAAACCTTACTCAGGTGCATCAACAGTCATCCTCAATCCTTACATTGCTCCTTCAATCGCCCATCGCTTCAGATCTCGATAAATCGAACGCGCGGTGCAACAGCGCAGAGTAACTCATAACCGATAGTACCGGCCGCGTGTGCGACCTCATCAACGGATAGCGCACTTCCCCACAGCACCACTTCGCTACCCACATGCGCACCCGGTACGTTCGTGAGATCGACCGAGAACATGTCCATCGATACCCGTCCGACGGTGCTAGTCCGAACACCATCCACGATCACTGGCGTACCGGTTGGTGCATGACGCGGGTATCCGTCGGCATAACCGCAGGCAACGACACCTACAATCATCGGTTCGTCCGCAACAAAACGGCTGCCGTAGCCGATCGCTTCTCCGACGGCAACTTTCTGCATACCGATAATCCTGCTAGTCAACGTCATCGCAGCGCGCAGACCGAACGATTCTGCGGTTCCACCACCCGGCGTTGCGCCGTATAACATGACGCCGGGCCGAACCCAATCAGAGCGTAACTCGGGGTGCATCAAATCGGCGGCTGAATTGGCTACACTATGATCGCCCGGAAGGTCGGCAATTCCGCGCTCAAAACGGGCGAGCTGCTGTTCTAACGGCAGTCCGGGGTTAAAGGGATCGTCGGCATTAGCGAGATGGGTCATTAACGTGATGCTGCCAATTTCCGGCATTGCACGCAGACGTTGGTATGCCGCACGGAAAGCTTCGGGCGCAAAACCGAGACGGTTCATGCCGCTATTCATTTTAAGATGAATCGATAACTTGTAAGGCACTTGTTGCTTTGGCAATGCATGCTCCAGTAATGCAATTTGCTCATCACAATGGACGGTGGTTTCTAGTTTTGCGCTGATAACAAGATCGAGGTCATCCGCATCAAAGAATCCTTCCAATAATAATATCGGCTTTTTCCAGCCAAGTTCACGCAGCTGCACTGCATAATCCGGCTCAATTAAGGCTAGTCCGTCGGCTTCGGCAAAGGCGCGCACTCCCCGCTCCAGACCGTGACCGTAGGCATTTGCTTTAACGACTGCCCAGACTTTGGCGTGCGGCGCACGCGCTTTGGCGATGCGCAAATTATGTTGTAAGGCTGAAATATCAACGCTGGCAAGAATAGGCCTTGGCATAAGAATGGCTGTCTCATGAAAATGTGATTGACTGCCTATTTTACCGGATGCCAAGGCAACACGAATCCTCCATTTTTTATTCAAGGAAATAACTTAAAGTCAAACAATAGACGGGCAAATCGGTGCATTAATGTTGGCCCAACGTTGGACCAACGTTCTTTACAAGCAAATTGGAATACAAGCTTGCCTTAAACTTGGGCGAGCGATATTTTCATGGTATAAAGCATGCCGGGGACACTAAGAACAACATTTTTAAGATGCGAATGAATCGCGGTTTTTACACCATCATGGCGGCGCAGTTTTTTTCTTCGCTGGCTGACAACGCCCTGCTTATAGCGGCGATAGCATTATTGATTGAAATGTCGTCACCGACCTGGATGACGCCGTTACTCAAATTGTTTTTTGTCTTGTCTTACGTCGTTTTAGCGCCTTTTGTCGGCGCG
The DNA here is from genome assembly GCF_054343755.1 of Glaciimonas sp. GNP009. NCBI lineage: Bacteria > Pseudomonadati > Pseudomonadota > Betaproteobacteria > Burkholderiales > Oxalobacteraceae > Glaciimonas > Glaciimonas sp. GNP009. The sequence goes on along the minus strand of NZ_JBTGUV010000004.1, from coordinate 4,403,859 downwards.
TTCGCCGATTCACTGCCCAAAGGGCGCGTGATGTTCGTGACCAATTTAATCAAAATTTTCGGTTGCGTGATGATGTTTTTCAGCATCCATCCATTACTTTCCTATGCAATGGTGGGCTTCGGTGCCGCAGCATATTCCCCTGCTAAATACGGTATTCTGACCGAATTGTTACCGGCAGAAAAACTGGTAGCCGCAAATGGCTGGATTGAAGGTTTAACGGTCTCATCCATCATTCTTGGCACAGTAATGGGTGGCGCGCTGGTCAATCCGCATGTCTCGGCGGTACTTTTGACGCTGCATGTGCCGATCCTTAACTGGAGTCCGAATACACCAACTCAGGCGGCACTTAGCGTGATCGCTGGCCTTTACATTGTAGCCACCATCTTTAATCTGAAAATTCCGGATACAGGCGTGCGTTATCCGCATCAGGAGCGCAATCCAATCAAACTGGTCGCTGACTTTGCCCGCTGCAATGCCACGCTCTGGAAAGATAAACTGGGACAAATTTCTCTCGCTGTCACCACGTTGTTTTGGGGCGCGGGTGCCACGCTGCAATTCATCGTGCTGAAATGGGCGGAGAAGTCACTTCATATGCCCCTTGATAAAGCGGCAATTTTACAAGGCGTCGTTGCAGTAGGCGTTGCTATCGGGGCCGTGGCGGCCGCCCGCTTTGTCCCACTAAAGAAGTCGCTGTCCGTGATGCCGATGGGCATCGTCATGGGCTTGGTTGTCATGTCAATGACACTTGTTCACTCAATTTGGGTGGCCTATCCGTTATTAGTGCTGATTGGTGCGCTTTCTGGCTACTTTGTAGTGCCAATGAACGCCTTGCTCCAGCATCGTGGTCACGTCCTGATGAGCGCCGGCCACTCGATCGCAGTACAAAATTACAATGAGAACTTGTCAGTATTAACCATGTTGGTACTGTATGCAGTAATGGTAAAACTAGATTTGAACGTCAATCTGGTCATCATCATGTTTGGTGTCTTTGTATCCGGCACCATGTTTTTGGTGATGCGCAAACATTCTGCCAATCAACGAGAGCATGATTCGCTGGCTTTGATCGGTGAGCACAAACATTGAGGCGCTGATTGATTCTCTGAATATGATTCTCTGAATAGATTGAGTTGTACGGGAAGGGATTGAATTGTAGAAGTGGGACGTTTACCCATCTACTCCGGTTTTACAAATCGTTCATAACAGCTTGATGCCAACGGAGTCAGGACTTAAGTGCAACCTTCACCGTCGCCAGTCTTCGCGTCGTTGCAGCTCGCGTCGCCCAATCGTCTGGCACGATAAATCCCCTTCTGCTCTCTAATCCCTCGTTATCGCAGACCCGTAAAGTTGCCAGTAATACCGGTCCGCTGTCCTGATTAAAATGCAACAACAGGGCATTACTTAGCTCAGCAGCAGTTAACGTATCTGTAAGAGACGCCTTTGCAGGTGCCAACCAGCGTTGTTTCGGCAGAATCAGATAACGAAAGTTGTCATCAATCACAAGCTGCGACCACGCGCACCAATAACCACGGCAATGTCCAGCCGAAACACCTAGCCCAGTGGGAACAATGAATCCATCATGTTGATAAAACAGCCAACCTTTGATTAGGGCCAGAGCAGAAACTACTGGTTCGGTTAAATACGCTGTAGCCACTGGATTCTGCGACAACATCAATTGGCGACTAAGAATTTTCTGGATTTTTTGGCCTAACGAATCTGTGAGATTAGGGCCAATAAAATCATCGGCCACTAAATTACCGTCTACCGTTTCCAGCAGATAAAATTTGGTAGCAAATTCCCAATGGACTAAGCCGGATGGCTGCCGTAAAAGAAAGTCAAATTCACCGACGGTAGATCCTTTTTCGGTTCTGACCTGCAACCCATGGGCGACCAATATTTCTTGTTGCTGAAAATAAAATGCCATCAACTTTTCTGCATACAGTCCCAGCCGCGTGGATGAAAGAGTATCCATAAAAGCATGTAAAACCTGAAGCTTTTCGGGCTTGCTATCCAGCGCCTCAAGCCATGTCGCCCAGCGTTGATTTACTTTAAGATTGCCATCATCCGCGCGCCCGATGTGGGCAATCTTGCCCTGCCATTGCGATGCCTGGGTATTCAGTAAATCGGGAGAGTCAAGCAGCCAGGCAAGCGCTCTGACGTGGTGATCATTGAGGTGATTCCAGCGCTGATGAAACCGGCCCTGAAAGCCATCCCAATGGTCCGAGGACGCCTGCGGAAAGGATGTCGACGTGCTGCGGCTATTCGAGAACGGGCGCATGGCAGGTCATCGCGAGGCACAAATCACTCCATACTTTGGCTTTATCTGCTGGCTTACGCAATAAATAGGCGGGATGATAAGTCACCACCAACGGCAATCCAGCATAACGATGTATCGTCCCACGCAATGAGGCGACCAGCGTTGACGGATCTAATGCCAACAGTGCCAGCGCCGCTGTTTTACCTAAAGCGACCAAAACAGTGGGCTCGATAAGCGCAATCTGCCGCTGGAGATGCGGCAGACATGCGGCGATTTCTTCGGCTGACGGTGATCGGTCATGACCTTCATCATTGGTAGGGCGACATTTGACGATATTAGCGATGTAGGCATTCTCGCCGCGCTTGACACCTATCGCTAAAAGCATATTGTCGAGCAATTTGCCAGCCGGGCCGACAAATGGCTCGCCAACTTGATCTTCGGACTGACCCGGTCCCTCTCCAATGAATAGCCATTTGGCGCGTTCGTCACCGACACCAAATACCGTATGCGCACGACCGTGGCACAAACCGCAGCGGGTGCATTCACTCACTGCAGCCTTAAGTTGCCGCCAATCCATTCCAGCGATATCGGCTAGAACCGTGTCGGAGTCGGTCGCAATATTCTGCGGTATTTGCTGCAATGGATCGAATGTAGTCGGCGCTGTAGATATCGGCAACGATGTCTCTTCCCAGGCTGACATTAAATCGTCTGCTTCAGCTTGGGCACCAGGCGCTTGCGCTGCTGGCAGCGCAAGCGCTGGAGTTAATATTATAGCAACACTATCAACAAATTCCGCCTTTAGGATCGCAGGCGCCAGAGCAACTATTGTACCAACAGGAGCATTCGCAATCTCGGCTATCAAGACCTCTGGCTGGGTTACCAGTTGCACAATCTCAGCGTGACGTCGCACCCACAAAGGACCGACACCGCACTCGTCAAGAAAAATAGCACGCCGCGTCGAGGTATTCATAACGACAACCTCATGACGATGGCGTCTTCACGTTGATTACCAGCAGCGGGATAATACGATGGCCGCCGGCCAATCTCGATGAAACCAAAGCGCTGATAAATGACGATAGCGCGGGGATTGGATGGTCGCACTTCCAGAAGCACTGACGCCATAGCGTGTTCTCGTGCCAGCAGCGCGACCTTATCAAGTAACTGCATACCAATACCACGCCCCTGATAATTGGCGTGGACACTGATGTTTAATAAATGTGCTTCATCCACAACGTACATCATAAAAAAATAGCCAAGCAATTCTTGATTGGCATGGCGTAGTGTCCAGCATTGATAACCATGCGCGATGGAATCAACAAAATTACCATGCGTCCATGGATGCGAATACACCCGATTTTCGATTTCGACCACTTCCTCCAGGTCATCAATTGACATGGGCATGAAAGAAAATGGCGATAGTAAAGTATCGTTACTTTTATCGTTACTTTTATCGTTACTTATTGGTCCCAGGCTCGCACTCATACTGCCACCTTGGCAGCGCGTTCTGCTGTAGTAAAAGCCACTTTATTGCGAAGATAAAGCGGCTGTGCCTCAACCGCTGGCAGACCTAGACCTTGTTCAAATGCCTTTAAACCAAGCCGTGCGATTTGCCGCGCATGTGGCATGAGTCCAGGCTGTGCATTTGCGGCAAATGGGGCCGCAGCAAACAGTTCGGCGTAAGCCGACAATCCATTGCCACACGCCAGTAGTGCCGATGGCGTATTTAGCACCAACGTATCTAACGGTAATACGTGTGCGGGTGCGGAAAGCGTTGGCTCAACAACAATCTCCCATGCATCATTGGTATAGCGATACTGTGCCCAGTAAACCTCGCCCATGCGGGCATCCAGAATACTCAGCACTTCATTGGCACCAACTGCCTCCTGACAAGCTTGCGCCATGGCGGCCAAAGTGACTATCGGCAATACCGGCAGGGCAGCGCCAAACGCCAGCCCCTGAACAATACCGCAAGCAGTCCGAACCCCGGTAAACGAACCGGGGCCGATACCGAATGCCAGCGCATCACATTGCGCCAGGCTGATACCGGCTTCAGCCAGCAGGCTTTGTACCATGGGTAAAATGGTGTGGGAATGGGTTTGAACGCCGGCGGATTCACGGCTAAATACCTGACCATCGCGCAGTAGCGCAGCGGAGGCAAGTTCGGTTGAAGTTTCGATGGCTAGAATAATCGGCATAGCCACTATTTTACCGCGCCAGACCGATCCAGCGCAGTTTCAATCGATGGTTCTCATCGCGACATTGAATAAATTTTGCCTGTACACCACTCTTACGCCTCAGAAGCCGTTTTGAACACCCCAAGAAAAGTCTAGTCACGGTAAAATAGAGTAATGCCTGTCCTGATTATTGATAACGAAAATCGCCCCCAACTTGCTCAGATTCTGGCTGATGACGGCTGGGTGGTCGCTTGCCTTTGCGCTGCATGGTGTGGGAGTTGTCGTGAATATCAAATAAACTTTACGGCATTGGCGCACCGCCACCCTGATACGCGATTTGTTTGGATTGATATTGAGGATCAAGCCGATCTTATGGATGATCTTGACGTCGATGATTTTCCGACATTGCTGATTCAGCGTGGTCAAGTCGTCACATTTCTTGGTCCCGTCGAACTCGACCTGCGGTTAGCTGAACGTATATTCTTGGCGCAACATAAAAAATCACCAGCCGATCTGGCCGCTGAAGCTCACAGCACCGCCGAACGACGTCATTGGCAAAGCAATGGCAATTTGGTATTACGGCTTCAAAACGCTGTTGCAAAAAAAAACCTCTCCTAAGCTCGTTGCGGACTATCGCGTCAGCGCCTTAACTTAGGTTTCAGATGGTGTAAATATCAAAATATGCGGTTATGGCCCTCGAAACAGGAAATTTTTGAGTCCCGTTTAGCATCGAACCATTAAGCCTAATAAATCCTGCCGCTAATTTTGAGCGCGTCCTAAAACAATATTACCCCGCCAACCAGGGATCGCGATCTGGATACGGAAATTCAGCCATCATAAAGTCAACAAAACTGCGGACTTTGGCTGACAATAACCGTCTACTCGGATACACCAATTGCACCGAAACCTTGCTGATGGGATGATCCGCCAGGACCCGTACCAGACTCCCTGTTCGCAGATCATCGCCGAGCGAATACGAACTGCGCATCGCAATTCCCATTCCGGCAAGAGCGCAATGACGCAACAAGTCAGCATTATTCGACATCACCTTGCTCGTAATCGGTACAGTCGAGACCCCATCTGGCGAGTGGAAACTCCAATGATGGCGGAGATGCTCTAAAGAGAAATTGAGGCACGCATGGTGCTGAAGATCTTCGGGTAGTTGAGGACTACCGTGTTTGCGCAGATAATCGGGCGAAGCACATAACAATACTTCGGCAATCCCCAATTGGCGGGCTACCATGCTGACGTCGAACTTCTGAAATACCGTAAAAATACCAACATCGAAACCTTCTTCGACCAAATCGACCGTACGATCCGACATTGTGACGTCAAGCGCGACATCTGGGTATTGCATAGAATATTTGGGTAATAAGCGGGTTAATTGCAATTGCCCAAAGCTAATTTGAGAATAGATATTTAAGGTTCCTGCAGGCCTTTTGGATACTGCTGAAGCAACCGCATCAGCTTCGTCTATCTCGGCAAGTATGCTGCGTACGCGCTCCAAATAAGCTTGCCCGGTTTCGGTCAATGACATTCGACGTGTTGATCGATTCAATAAACGCGTGCCGAGATGGTTTTCCAAATCAGCAACGTGACGGGTAACGACCGCATTGGACAGCTCCATAACTTTGGCCGCGCCAACAAAACTACCCTGCTCCACCACTTTTGAAAATACCCGCATTGACTGTAGGCGATCCATATTTTTATGCATCCTTTATGAGATTTACTACATTTTAAGTCATCTAAATCTGGTGTTTACTCAATCTAACTATCTACCTGTGCGTGCATTTTTTTATCATCAGGTACGCCAAAAATGTTACCAATAGCAAATGGGGCTCCATGATCTGACTTTTAAGCAAAAACCAAATCATTCATTAAACGCTTAGCCGCAACGGCAAATCACGCAGACGCTTACCGGTTAACGCAAATACTGCATTCGCTACGGCAGGCGCGATGGGTGGCACTCCCGGCTCACCAACACCTTGCGGCGCTTCAAGGCTAGGCATAATCACCGTTTCAATTACTGGCACCTGATGTATTCGCAAGACCGCGTAATCATTGAAATTTTGCTGTACCACTTCGCCATTCTTTATTGTCACCTCGCCGAGTAGCGCCGCACTCAAACCAAAGACGACAGCCGACTCCATCTGCTGGACGATAATATTGGGATTCACCGCGAGACCACAATCGATTACGCACACTACTTTATGCACTTTAATATTTGGTATCTGATCATTCTCAATCGAAATTTCAGCCACCTGCGCCACGATACTCCCAAATGACTGATGTAACGCGATACCGTGAGCGCGACCAGTGCTCGGGTGTCCAGCCCGAGCCAACGCCAGTTCCAGGACCGCACGGTGACGTGGATGATTTTTTAATAGATTTAGTCGAAACTGTGCTGGATCAAGACCTGCTGCATACGCCAGCTCATCAATAAAACTCTCTTTAAAAAAAGCATTATGCGAGTGCCCGACCGAACGCCAATTTCCCAACGGGACGGCGCTGGGAACAATGACATGCGCGATCTCCTGATGCGGGATTTCATATTGCATGTCGAACTCACCTTCTGCCGCCGCCTTATCCGGTCCGATCAAAGGAAATCCTAAATTACGATGTACAAACTGCTGAGTGACAGAGCCGCTGGCAGATTTATTTTTATACCAGAGTATCCGGCCTGTGGCATCGAGTGCCGCCGAAAAATGGGCGACTGCGGCAGGCCGATAAACATCATGCGTCATGTCATCTTCACGAGTCCAGATCATTTGTACGGGCTTACCATCGGCCTGCTTAGCAATCGCGACCGCCTGCACAATCATGTCGATTTCCAGCCGCCGCCCAAAACCACCGCCCAAATACAGTTCGGTGATGGTCACATCCTCGATCTTGACACCTGCGAGTTTAGCGGCACTGGCGACCGCCATGCTCGGCACTTGGGTCGACACCCACAAATTGACTTTGCCATCTTTGACCTGCGCGGTGCAGTTGACTGGCTCCATTGTTGCGTGCGCAAGGAAGGGGGCAGAATACATCGCCTCCACCGTATGCAACGCCGCTCCCCTACTTACGTCAGAAATCAGGCCATCGGTACGGTGATAGATATGCCCTGATTCTGTGGCCAATTTTTCTCTTAGTTCCCGAAAAATGGCGGCAGTGGACAGAGACCGATTCTCAGCGTCGTCCCAGGTAAGCCGCAATTTTTCCGCACCCTGTTTTGCTTGCCAAAAAGTTTTTGCGATAACGGCAACACCGGCTGCGGCCCCAAAGTGAGGAAGAATTACTGATGAAAAATCGACCGTTTTAATCACGCCTGGTGTGCGCAACGTTTCCGACGCGTCAAATTGTCGCAGTCGCGCTCCGATCACGGGCGCCATCTTGACTGCTGCAAATAGCAAATCAGGTGGTCGAGCGTCAATCCCAAAAATCGCCTTTCCGTTGATCTTGCAAGCGGTATCGCGCCGCGCCTGAGGCTGCCCGATTAATGTAAAATCCTCCACACGCTTGAGCGATACATTGCCCGGCGTCATCGCAGCAGCCCTCGCTGCCAGACTGCCATAACTGGCACGCCGTCCATTAGCATGACTCACCACCCCGTCGGCGGTAGTGCACTCGGTGGATGCTACCTGCCATTCTTGTGCTGCCGCCTGTATCAACATGGCACGCGCAGTCGCACCAGCCTCGCGCATCGGTTGCCATGCATCCCGCACGCTGCTTGAGCCACCGGTCAAGACGATACCCATTTCACTACCAACTTTAGTCATCAGCCATTGCGCACTGAGTTTTAATAACCCATCATCATCTGGATGAAAAGGTAACATCTCGGAAAAAAGGGCGACGTTACCAAATATACGGTCCAACGGCGCTTGCTCTATACGGACCATGCTAAGTGGCACATCCAGCTCTTCTGCGATTAGCATTGGTAGCGCGGTATGGACTCCTTGGCCCATTTCACAGCGTGCTATTGCCACAGTAACCATTCCGTCCGGGGCGATCTTGAGCCAGCCGTTCAATGCTATCTCTCCACTCTTTGTCCGCATCGGAAGATGACTATTCAAGCGTTGTCGCGGCGGCATGACACCCCATCCGAGGATAAATGCCGCAGTCACACCAGCGCCAATACCTATCCCACTCAGCAGGAAGCGACGCCGCGATTTTTTATGGGCTTGCACTGATCGGTCTTCCTTGTGATTTCAAACGCAATTTCAGGTTTGATTTGAAGATTGCTACTTGGCAGATGCATATCGTCATATTCTGTCAAATTAGTTTGCTGCGACGTCGGAAAGCTATCTTGGCGAAGGCACGTTAATAGCGTAAAAGACCGTCAACGTAAAAAGACTATCGTCACCAGTCCGAGCGCTACCAATGTCAATGCCAGCGAGAGTGTGGCAATCCAATTGGCACGTCGCACCTGGTTGTGCGTTGTCGATAAAGTCTGTTCGAGCGCAGAAATGGATGATTGTAATTGTTCGGCAAGTGCCTTGGCGTTTTGAATATTCTGCAAGGAGGCATTTTGCAATTCAGCTACTTGCTGTTGCAAAATCTCTATCTGGCTACTTTCGCTCCCACCTTTACGTTTCGTAAAAGCTGGCTTGGCGGCTGTAATAATGTCACCAAGATAAGGAAGAATAGCCTTTGCTACGGGTAACCATGCCGCCATATTTTTCTCCTTATATTGTCAAATATTGATAACGATGCTCCTATTCTGGCATTAAAAAATATGGGCGTCACTAGGTGTAAAGTCGCCATGATGCAGTAAACGTCCCGCCGCAATCGTGATAGTTTGCCGACATTGCACCGCGATGGACGTGTCGTGCGTGACAAGCACCAGAGTCGAACCGCGCTCCTGATTGAGATCAAACATCAGTTGTATCACCGCGTCACCGGTAGCGGCATCGAGACTGCCAGTCGGTTCGTCAGCAAACAAAAGCGGTGGTTCTGTGACAAAAGCGCGGGCTAACGCCACTCGCTGCTGCTCGCCGCCGGACAAGTATTTTGGGTAATGACGCAAGCGACTTGCCAATCCAACGCGCCCGAGCATAATCTCAGCTTTTTCTTTAGCGCTGGGATCGCCATGCAGTTCTAATGGCAGCATGACATTTTCCAAGGCATTCAAATGCGTCAACAATTGAAAGGATTGAAACACGAAACCGAGCTTTTTCTTGCGTACTCCAGCACGACCATCCTCATCCAGCGCAAAAATATCTACGCCATCAATGAGGACTGTTCCACTTGATGGGGTATCAAGACCAGCCAACAATCCCAGCAAAGTTGACTTGCCGGAGCCGGAAGCGCCGACAATTGCCAGCGTCGTCCCAGCCTGAACGGTAAAATTGATGTCATTGAGAATCACAAGTTCTCCACTAGCGTCAGCTACCCGTTTGGTCAGGTTTTGCGCAACTATCGAAAAATCGGTGCTGGACATGGTAGCTTGTAGATCAGATGAATTAATCGAAGAGGATAGTGGCATGCGGATTATCAGTCAAAAATGTGGAAACGTTATTCGGGACGGGCGCGCGCAAGCATTATTAACGCCAGATCGACCGACAAAACTTAACGGCATCCGCGAAATCAGCGGTATAAGCAGTATCAACGGTATCAATAGCTTCAATGGCTTAGAGCAAGCATTAAAACATAAGCCAATAAAACAGTTAAAACTTAATGCCTGGCAATCCAATATCTTACGACGCAGCGTTTTAGCAATCATCACGCTCAGTGCATTTGCTTCAAGTGGAGGAAACATTGCTTCAGCAGCAACGAGCGACCATTCTGCATCAAAATCGGTTCTGGTGTTGGGTGACAGTCTATCAGCTGAATATGGCTTGGCCCGCGGCACCGGTTGGGTGGCACTTCTACAAAAACGCCTTAAGACTGAAAACATCCCTATCGACGTGATCAATGCCAGTATCAGCGGCGATACCACAAGCGGTGGCAACGCCCGCTTACCAGCACTGCTGAAGCAGCGCCCCAATATCGTGATCATTGAACTTGGTGCAAATGATGCATTACGCGGCCTTCAATTAAAGGCGACAGAATCAAACTTACTCGCAATGATAGCAGCGGCACAAAAAGTGAATGCAAAAATCCTGCTAATCGGAATGCGCATACCACCCAACTATGGGCCCGACTATACAAACAAATTTTTCGCACTATATTCAACCTTAGCCAAGCAGACTAAAGTCCCTTTAGTGCCATTTTTGCTGGAAGGCGTTGCCAATAAACCGGAGTGGTTTCAAGCGGACCGCATGCACCCGACAGCGGAAGCACACCTAACCATCCTGAACAACGTTTGGCCGAAATTACAACCCTTAATGAAAGCAACGCTCTCCTCAGCAAAATAATCGATGCTGATTTCCTGGAATCGCCGGCGATGGAGATTTGTTTTTAAAGGCATCTTCCCAAGATAAGATCACTGGCTGACAACTTCTCTTCGGAGCGGGAAGAGAACTGGTTTTAAGACGGGTAACGCAAAATAAAAAAGCCACTCGAAAGTGGCTTTTTAAATATTATTAGTCTACTAAACGAAGTGTTATTTCGACGCCAAATTATCATCAACAGGCGCGCTGGCGACGATAGGTTTGAGTATCTTTGCCTTAGCCTTTTTCTTCAGCACTTCAACGTAAGCACTCATTTCCTGCTGAGCTAATGCGGACGAAATTTGTTTTTGCTCTGACTGTCGACGTGCCTGGTCTATCGTCGCTGGCTGCGCTACTTTGCCAATACGATAGATGGCATAGCCTTGGCCGGGTAATGAAACACCAACGAAAGCAGGCAACTTACTTACGTCCGCTTTCATTACTGCATCAAATACGTTGGGAGCAACACCTTGCTGATTCGCGCGCGAAACCGTCTTAGCCACTGCAAATCCGGCCGTATCGTCTTTTACCTTCAGAGCCGCAAATTTGGCAGCGCCGGCCTTTTCAGCAAGTTCGACTTCGGCAGCCTGGATGACCTTAGTGCGAACCAATTCCTTAACGTCTTCAAACGCTTGTTTTGTGACTGGCTTATAGCTGATCACATGTCCAGCGATCAGCGTGCTTGGCGCAACTTCAATCGCAGCAGTATTACGCTTATTTTTTACAGAACCGTCTGCAAACAAGGCTGTGAGAAATTTCTCATTGTTGTACAGCACTGTTGGTGCAAGTGCCGGATTCGGATGACGGCCCACATTCGACACAGTCTGGATCGACAATTTTAATTTATCAGCAGCAGGCTGCAAGCTATTTGCCTGCTCATAGACAGTGTCATTAAACGCATCTGCCATCTCTGCAAATTTCTTGGTTGCCAGTTGTTTTTTAATTTCAGCGGATATCTCGTCCTTGACTTGCGCCAACGGTTTCACTTCGGCTGGCTTAATGCCCGTCAACTGAATGATGTGATAGCCAAAATCAGACTCAACAACATTACTAATCTCACCTTGTTTGAGTTTCAACGCAGCATCTGAAAATGGCTTGACCATCATACCGTCACCGAAATAACCCAAATCTCCACCATGTTCCGCAGAAGCAGTATCTTGAGAATTTTCTTTTGCCAGCTTAGCGAATTCTGCAGGATCCTTACGCAATTGGGCCAGCAGGCTTTCAGCTTTTGTTTTAGCAACCGCTTTATCCGCAGCAGAAGCGTCTTTGTTAGTTGTAATCAAAATATGACTCGCACGACGCTGCTCTTGCGTCGAATAGCGCGCCAGATTTTGCTCGTAATACGATTTTACATCTGCGTCATTAACTGTCACTTGCGCCGCTACGGCAGCGCTATCCAGGACAATATATTCCGCTTTCACTTGTTCAGGAATTTCAAACTGTTGACCATTCTTGTCGTAATAAGCCTTCAGCATCTCATCGGTTACTTTGACCTGCGAGGCATAATCTGCAGTCTTAAATAACAACTCTTGCGTGTCACGCTCTTGATCGCTTATATTGGAGAACCGTAACGCCAGCGACTTTGGAGCGAATGCAGTGGACTCAATTGCGCCAGCCAACTGTTGCAACGCCAAATCCTGACGAAGCCCCGCTTCATACATTTTCGGCACCGTCCCTTGCGCAGCCAACAGCGAGCGATATTTCTCGTTGTCAAACTTGCCGTCAGCACCGTGCAATTCTGGAATGCCCAGTAGTGTTTGTTGCAGCGTCAGGTCGGACACCATCAGGTGCTCCCGGGCTACCGCAGCCAACTGTGCACGTTGCGCAATCAGATTCTCCAAAACACCTTGCTTGGCTTGTGGCGTATCAAACATTTTGGCATCGAATTGCGCGCCGAACATTTGTCGCATGCGATCCATTTGCTGCCGTTGGGCCGCATCAAGCTCTTGCTGCGTAATTGATTGGCCAGCCACTTTTGCCACGGCATTAGCACTGTCGCCAAAGCTTGTATAGCTCTGCAGACCAACAAGCGCGAAGGAAGGAATAATCAACAGCAGAAGCAGGAACTGCATCAGGCGTTGATGGGAGCGAATAAACTCAAACATAGTCAGCCAATCAAAGACAAGTTGCTAAAATGACTAGCAGATACGAAAAAAGGCGAACTCTCGTTCGCCTTTTTAATTCTGGCGGAGTGGACGGGACTCGAACCCGCGACCCCCGGCGTGACAGGCCGGTATTCTAACCAGCTGAACTACCACTCCTAAAACTACCTGTTGGAAAAAATTCTCCAAAGTTGAATACAACTATTTTTGTCTGACTATATTGGTGGGTGCTGAGAGGCTCGAACTCCCGACCTACGCCTTGTAAGGGCGCCGCTCTACCAACTGAGCTAAGCACCCTACGCTTCATATTCAAACCACTTGTGATTTAAAACTGAGGGCCAAGCTAGTCAAACATTTGACGTATGTCACCACGCCAAAGAACATTAGTTTACAGCATCTTTCAACGCTTTGCCAGGCTTAAATTTAGGAACTTTGGCAGCCTTAATTTTAATCGCCTCTCCGGTACGCGGATTTCGCCCGCTCCGTGCCGCACGTTTGCCAACTGAAAAAGTACCAAATCCGACTAACGTAACAGTGCCATTCTTTTTGAGAGTCGCTTTAACTGCGCCGATCAATGCATCCACAGCGCGTGACGATGCGGCTTTTGAAATTTCTGCCGATGTAGCAATATGCTCGATTAGATCAGTTTTGTTCAATTAAGTCCCCCTCAAAAGGTTTAAATTCGGAATGAGATTTTTTAGTCGAAGCTTTTGCCAGGACCAAATATCGTCTTATAAATGAAGACACCACCCTGCATATTAAACAAGCGTGCAAGCGGCATGTCAAGCAGTTTGCCCAACCTTACCGCTTAACGCACAAAGCTTAACACTTCCCATAAGAGTCACTGACAACCTAAAAAAGGTTACAATTTTTGGCAAAAAAAAACGCTCTGATGAGCGTTTTTTTCTGACCATTAATCACTTTACCAATCACCCAAAAGACCAGCAACGAAAGCTTAACTACCACTCATTCTCCACTTTCGTTATCTGGCTTTTGACGAGACTAATTGCAAATTAATGTTTAACTACTGTCGTATCGGTCTTTTCACCAGCTTTGGCGACGGCAGCATCAACTACTGACTCGTCCTCAGCGAGTGGCACCGGTTGACGCTCCAGAGCGACTTCCAGTACTTTATCAAACCAGCGCACCGGTACTATTTCCAACTTATTTTTTATATTGTCAGGGATTTCTGCAAGATCCTTAACGTTTTGCTCTGGAATCAATACCGTCTTGATGCCGCCACGATGCGCTGCCAACAACTTTTCTTTCAAACCACCGATTGGCAATACCTCACCACGCAACGTAATCTCACCAGTCATTGCAACATCAGCCCGCACCGGAATTCCGGTAAAGATCGATACCAGAGCGGTAGCCATCCCAATACCTGCGGAAGGTCCGTCTTTCGGTGTTGCACCTTCAGGCACGTGAATATGAATATCGGTTTTCTCGAACGCCTCGTTCTTGATACCGAGCTTCTTGGCCCGACTGCGCACGACCGTACGAGCGGCCTCAATGGACTCTTTCATTACGTCACCGAGTGTGCCGGTGCGGATGATCGCGCCCTTGCCTTGCATCGCCACCGCTTCAATCGTCAGCAATTCACCACCGACTTCAGTCCATGCCAATCCAACAACTTGACCAACCTGATTTTCTTTTTCCGCAACACCAAAATCGTAGCGACGAACTCCGAGGAATTTGTCGATATTTTTTGATGTGATGGCAACTTTTTTCTCCTGCTTTTTCAGCAGCAGAAGTTTCACTACCTTACGGCAAATCTTGGAGATTTCACGTTCCAGAGAGCGGACGCCTGCCTCTCTTGTGTAATAACGGATGATGTCGCGAATAGCGCTTTCAGCGACGCTAATTTCATCGATCTTCAAGCCATTATTCTTGATTTGTTTAGGCAGCAAGTAGCGCAATGCAATGTTAGCTTTTTCATCCTCGGTATATCCCGACAGACGAATCACCTCCATCCTATCCAGCAATGCCGGTGGAATGTTGAATGAGTTTGATGTCGCGACAAACATCACATCCGACAAATCAAAATCGACTTCGATGTAGTGATCCGAAAACGTATGATTCTGTTCAGGATCCAGTACTTCAAGCAATGCCGACGATGGATCGCCGCGGAAGTCCATACCAAGCTTGTCAATTTCATCAAGCAAGAATAAAGGATTACGCACGCCAACCTTTGCCAGACTTTGCAAAATCTTGCCAGGCATCGAACCAATATAAGTCCGGCGATGACCGCGAATTTCAGCCTCGTCACGCACACCGCCCAGCGCCATACGCACAAATTTACGATTAGTCGCACGAGCGATTGATTGACCCAACGAAGTTTTACCAACGCCAGGAGGACCTACAAAACATAAAATAGGGGCTTTTAGTTTGTCAACGCGTTGCTGCACGGCGAGGTATTCCAGAATACGTTCTTTGACCTTATCCAGGCCATAGTGATCGCCTTCCAGTACTTTTTCGGCATTACCCAACTCGTTGTTGACCTTGGATTTTTTCTTCCAAGGCAAACCAACCAGCGTATCAATATAGTTACGCACGACTGTTGCTTCGGCCGACATTGGCGACATTAGCTTCAATTTTTTCAGTTCGCTCTGGGCTTTTTCCAGTGCTTCTTTCGGCATCTTGGCAGAAACTATTTTCTTTTCCAGTTCCTCCAGATCAGCACCTTCTTCGCCTTCACCAAGTTCTTTTTGAATAGCTTTTACTTGCTCATTCAAATAGTACTCACGTTGCGATTTTTCCATCTGACGTTTCACACGTCCACGAATCCGCTTTTCAACCTGAAGGATATCCAATTCACCTTCGAGCTGTCCTAACAAATGTTCGTAGCGTTTACCGACATTGAAAATTTCCAGAATGACTTGCTTTTGTTCAAGCTTAAGCGGCAAGTGCGCGGCGATAGTATCTGCCAAACGACCGGCATCATCTATTCCTGCCAGTGAAGTCAAAATTTCTGGCGGGATTTTTTTATTCAGTTTTACGTACTGATCGAACTGCTGGACGATGGCGCGGCGCATCGCCTCGACCTCAGCTTCATCGCCCGACTCCGATTCAACTGGCGTCAGATCCGCAACGAAATGGGTATCGAGTTCACTAATGCGATGAATGCGTGCGCGTTGCGCACCTTCCACTAACACCTTGACGGTGCCATCGGGAAGTTTCAACATCTGCAAAATATTGGCGACGCAACCAATTTCATAAATATCGTCAGCCGACGGTTCATCTTTTGCGGCAGCCTTTTGAGCTGCCAACATGATGCTCTTGCCCTGTTCCATTGCGGCCTCAAGCGCCTTTATGGATTTTGGGCGACCGACAAACAGAGGAATCACCATATGCGGGAATACCACTACATCCCGTAAGGGCAATAGCGGCAACCGGGTTTGTTCAGTAACTGTAGAAGTTGTCATGGCGAGCCCTATCAAAGAAACTTATTATTGATGTTGGCACGAGTAGCCTAAACACAAGCCCTAGTTGAAACAAAAAATCTTCATACTATTTGCGTGAGGCAATAAAAAAGCCACACGCGAAGTTACCTTCGGGTGGCTTTACGATTGAAGCCAAATATTTTCTATGTAGAAATTGTACTTCTTTTGGTAAAAAAACGGGGTTTTTTGCCCGTTTTTTACTTAGATTTACAAATTTATGACTTTGCGCCAGAAACCTTCGGCTGATCATGGTAAATCATCAACGGTTTGGCGCCGTGTGTGATGCTATTTTCATCTATCACGACTTTTGACACATTCTTATGACTTGGCAAGTCATACATCACATCAAGCAGCGCGTGCTCCAGAATCGACCGTAAGCCTCGAGCACCAGTTTTGCGTGCCAAAGCCTTCTTAGCTATCGCTTGAAGTGCAGCTGGCCGGATATCCAGTTCGGCACCCTCCATTTGCAACAGCTTCGCATATTGCTTGATCAATGCATTCTTCGGCTCAACCAAAATCTGAATTAAGGCCGCCTCATTAAGCTCCGTCAAAGTCGCGATAACTGGCAAACGACCAACAAGTTCAGGAATAAGTCCGAAACGTGTCAAGTCTTCTGGCTCAGCGTCGAGTAATACTTCGCTCGACGTGCGCTGAGTCTGACTCTTTACATTTGCCGAAAAACCAATGCCGCTCTTTTCAGAGCGTTCTGAAATAATTTTGGTCAGGCCGTCAAAAGCCCCACCGCAAATAAACAGAATATTTGTTGTATCAACTTGAACAAAGTCTTGATTTGGATGCTTGCGTCCGCCCTGCGGAGGGACCGAAGCCATCGTACCTTCAATCAGCTTCAACAAGGCTTGTTGGACGCCCTCGCCGGAGACGTCACGCGTAATTGATGGGTTATCCGACTTACGGGTAATCTTATCGATTTCATCGATATAGACGATACCCTTTTGCGCTTTTTCAACCTCATAATTGCAATTTTGCAGCAATTTTTGAATGATATTTTCAACATCTTCGCCGACATAACCAGCTTCGGTTAGCGTCGTTGCGTCAGCAATCACAAACGGTACATTTAATGTACGCGCCAATGTTTGTGCCAGCAAAGTCTTTCCGGAACCAGTCGGTCCCACTAGCAAAATATTACTTTTTGCCAGCTCGATATCGTCTTTTTTGCCCAGATGCTTAAGGCGTTTGTAATGGTTGTACACCGCGACCGCCAGAATCCGCTTGGCGGTTTCCTGACCGATCACG
Source organism: Glaciimonas sp. GNP009 (assembly GCF_054343755.1). Classification (NCBI taxonomy): domain Bacteria; kingdom Pseudomonadati; phylum Pseudomonadota; class Betaproteobacteria; order Burkholderiales; family Oxalobacteraceae; genus Glaciimonas; species Glaciimonas sp. GNP009. The sequence continues at coordinate 4,386,273 of NZ_JBTGUV010000004.1, read as the reverse complement.
TATTGGTCGAGCAAATCGCAGATTTCTTGAGGAATCGGCAGTTCTGACTTCTGACCATCCAACGTTTCGACGCTTGATGCCTCGTCACGAATAATGTCATTACATAGGTCAATACACTCGTCGCACACGAAGACCGATGGTCCCGCAATGAGTTTTTTTACCTCGTGCTGGCTTTTCCCGCAGAAGGAACAATAAAGCAGTTTTTCGCCGCTGGAAGTTTTTTTATCAGACATAGGGCAATGTTTAAGCGATCATCAGTAAAGGTTGTCCGCGAGGTAATAGCGGTGTCAGACTACGACTAAATTAGCTATAAATAGGCTATAGCTCAGCTATAACTCGGCGTCCACGTGACATTAAATTGATATTACCTGCGAAACACCGCCTCGTCACGGCACAGACCAATTTAAATGACAGTCACGCCATTTTTTCTTAAAGGGATAAATCACATCAGAAAGAAAAAAACGCCCGACCCAATGGGGTTCGGGCGCTTTGTATCACGCCCAACTATCAGGCGCGCGTCGTAAGAACTTTATCAATCAGACCATATTCTACTGCGGCATCTGACGACATAAAATTGTCACGATCAGTATCTTTACCAATTTGCTCAATGGTTCTGCCGGTTTTTTCAGCCAGAATACCGTTTAGACGTTCGCGTAAATACAGAATTTCCCGCGCCTGAATTTCGATATCTGATGCTTGCCCCTGAGCGCCACCCAAAGGTTGATGAATCATAATACGGGAATTAGGCAACGAAAAACGCTTGCCTTTGGCACCAGCGGCCAGCAAAAAGGCACCCATCGATGCAGCCATACCAGTGCATAACGTCGAGACGTCAGGCTTGATAAATTGCATCGTATCGAAAATCGCCATACCAGCCGACACCGATCCACCAGGCGAATTGATGTAAAGAGAAATATCCTTTTCTGGATTTTCGCTCTCGAGGAAAAGTAATTGTGCAACGATAAGATTGGCCGTCTGATCATTGACCGGTCCAACCAGAAATATCACACGCTCACGCAGCAGGCGTGAATAAATATCGTATGAACGCTCGCCACGACCGCTTTGCTCAACCACGATAGGCACCATGCCGAGCATGTCAGTGTCTAGCGCTGAATTACGATGAAAGCCTGTCATATTCTTCCTTATTGAAACGCAATCAGAGCCTGCTCAGATTACACCACCCTATTTTCGCAGAATTTTGAATAGCGCGTTATTTCTGCTCAGGCCCATAAAAGCCCACTAGGCTTAGCAAGGCTTGATTATGCTTGTTGTCCGTTGTTACCCATCAGTTCATCGAACGGGACCGATTTTTCAGTCACTTTCGATTTACTTAAGACGTAATTGACGACGTTTTCTTCTAATACAAGTGCTTCGACTTCGGCCAGACGGCTACGATCGCTGAAATAATATTTCAGGACTTCTTTTGGATCTTCGTAGCTTTGAGCGAAATCTTCAACTTGCGCTTTAACTTGCTCAGCGCTTGCTTGCAATTGGTTTTCTTTCACTACGTCGGCCAGAATCAAGCCCAGACGCACGCGACGCTCAGCCTGGGCCGCGAACAGCTCAGGAGGAAACGGCATGTTCTTAGTGTCCATACCGCGTTGCGACATGTCTTGACGGGTCATTTCAACCAATCGTTGAACGTCTTGATCGATCAATGACTTCGGTACGTCCAGTTCACTGACTTTGATCAACGCGTCCATCACGCTGTCTTTATTCTTCGCTTTAACGCGAGCACCAACTTCACGCTCCAGGTTGAGCTTGATATCTGCACGCATTTTTGTCAGATCGCCATCTTCCATGCCCAGCGATTTAGCGAAATCTGTATCGACTTCCGGTAGGTGCGCCCATTCCAGTTTCTTCAGCGTGATAGTGAATTCTGCAGTTTTTCCAGCAACGTCTTTACCGTGATAATCGGCAGGAAAAGCCAATTCAAAAGTCTTTGCTTCGCCAACTTTAAGGCCGATAGTAGCGGCTTCAAATTCTGGCAACATTCGACCTTCGCCTAACACAAATGCGTAGTCATCCGCTTTTCCACCGGCAAACTCAACGCCGTCGATCTTACCGACGAAATCGACTGTTACGCGATTTTCGTTTTGCGCTGCCAGATCACTGCCACCATCGCCGTGCTCGCCTTGCTCACCTTTAACGTGGTAATGCACGCGCTGCTTACGCAAGATATTGATAGTCTTGTCGATTTCGGCGTCGCTGACTTCAGCTTTAGTCTTTTCGACTTCAACACCGCTCAAATCACCGATTTTGACTTCGGGATAGACTTCAAAAGTTGCCTCAAAAGCGATAACGCCTTCAGGTACACCTTCGCTGTTCTTAGGCTCGATGTTTGGGAAGCCGGCAACGCGCAAATTATTTTCAGTTGCAGCGTCGTTAAAAGCGCGGCCGACTTTGTCGTTCAGCACTTCATTTTCGACCTGAAAACCATATTGCGCGGCAACCATTTTCATCGGCACTTTACCAGGACGAAAACCCGGTGCCTTGGCGGTGCGTGCACGCACTTTAAGACGCTTTTCAACTTCGGTTTGAACTTCGACCATAGGAATAGTTATGGTGAGACGACGTTCAAGTTTGTTTAGAGTTTCGACTGCAATTGCCATGTGAATCGTCCAAAAATTAGAAATTCTTTGTTTTATATGTGTGACCTGAGTTAACCAAATGACCAAAAACATCTAAAAACAATGCTTTCCATCACTTAAACGGCTAAATGTTGCCATTTATACGTGGTTCTCGGCACGCTAAAGTCCGATATTCTATACGTAAAACGGTTCCTTGCGCCAAAACCGGTCACTACCCGGTCATTGTTCTGTCATTACACTAGCATCCTACGCGGCAACTCTCTTCACAGCCTATCGCATAGCCTATAGCTAAACACCGCCCACTACTTTACCGGTATCGGCATGGCCGATGGGACCGGCACGGCGGTAACACCATTTTGAGGACTGCCATCCACTAATTTATCCGAGTATGTCAAATAGATCAATGTATTGCGCTTCGGATCGACCATTCGTACGATATGCAGGCGCTTAAACAAAATCGACATCCGTTCCGTAAATACATCCTCTTGCAGCGGTAACTTGCCAACAAAGCGCACGCTTGTTGCTACCTGGCGGCAGGCGATTGATGCTTCAGCACGGTCTTCGGCCAAGCCAACTGTGCCTTTCACGCCACCAGTTCGTGCGCGTGACACATAGCATGTGACGCCTTCTACTTTAGGGTCATCGTAAGCCTCAACTACCACTCGATCGTTATGTCCAAGCCAACGAAAAGCAGTGCTGACCTCACCCACCTGTTCGGCTTCTGCATGTGAAGTATTTGCTAAACCGAGACCGAGCGCCGCAATTGCTAACGCGGCAATCAAGGATTTTGAGGATTTAGTAGGCATATCCATCCGTTAAAAGAAGTGAATACAAAAAATCCAATTTAAACTTCAAAGTAAAATTTCCACCAAAAATCGGGTGTGAAGGATCGTAATTTATCTGCGAAACGGTTTTACAAGCCAATATTCGGAAAACGTTCGCACGATGTCTATCGGAACATAACCCGCCATTTTTGCCGCCCTATCATTATCGCGCAAAAAGGCCAGCAAAAAAACCCGACAAATTCAGATAAGAAGTCAAAAAACAAAAGAAAAAGAATAAAAATAACCTGTCATAAATAATATAAACAGGCACAAAAAAGCCCTCATAAGAGGGCCATTCTGACATCGTACAACTTAATTAATTACTTATAACCGAGGGTTACAACTATTAATCGAGGTCGCTACGATTATTTTTAATGCTGCTTTTGGTGCGGATAGAGGGACTTGAACCCCCACGTCTTACAACGCTAGAACCTAAATCTAGTGCGTCTACCAATTTCGCCATATCCGCTTCAAGAGGCCGCATTCTAACAAAGACCAGCCATAAGCGCTACTCAATTATAGAACCATCGCTATATTTTGTCGCGCAGCGCGATTTCTTTGAGATTAAGTCGCCTTAGACGACCAATTCAGTATGCTCACCGGATTAAGTTACATCTCGCTGAAACAAGAATTGACGAGATCAGCCATGAATTTGTTCGAGATGGCAGGTTTTTACTTTACTATTCGAAACTGAAAAATGTTTGCCCTAAGCAGCAAAAGAAGTCGCGCCGCAGTACTTTTGCTTTCGACAAGAAAACGCTTGGCGCTGAATGGCTTTCTTATTATCAATCTTGTCAAACTGATGTTACTTACACGCCAACATCGCCCTTGACTAGCTGGCTTTTCAAATCTTTCCATACGCATCAATATGACCGCTCTTTTGACCGCTTATGACCGCTAATCATTATGAAAACTTTCCCGTGGCATCTTTTTTACTGCCTGCGCGGTTACGGCCGGCAGTACAAGCCATTTATGCGTTCGCTCGCAGCGCCGACGATATTGCTGATGAAGGTGATGCCAGCGCGGAGGAAAGACTATCCGCATTAAACGATTATGAAGCAGCACTGGATCGGATCGAACAAAGAAAGCCAGCCGAAAGCGCTTTATTTGCGTCATTGCACATAATAATCAAAGAATACGCGCTACCGATAGCGCCCTTCCGCGCATTATTATCAGCATTTAAACAAGACGTCGTGACCTCGCGATATGCCAATTTTGAAGATTTAAGCGATTATTGCCGACGCTCCGCCAATCCGGTCGGATGTCTGATGTTGCATCTATACGGCGCTGCGACGGCACAAAACATGCGCGACTCGGATGCGATTTGCTCGGCTTTGCAACTGATTAACTTTTGGCAAGACGTCGCCATTGACTGGGATAAGCAGCGCATTTATTTACCGCTAGAAGATTTACGCCGCTTCGGCGTTAGCGAGGCTCAGATTGACACAGCCAGCGACAACCAGGCTTGGCGAGATTTGATGCAATTCGAAGTCTTCCGGGTAAGGAAAATGATGCTGGACGCCGCACCACTCGCCTTGCGACTTCCAGGGCGAATCGGCTGGGAACTGCGCCTTGTCGTCCAGGGAGGACTGCGAATTCTGGAGCTGTTGGAAAAAGTTGACTACGATGTTTTTCGGCGTCGCCCAAAGTTGGGCAAGTTCGATTGGTGTATTTTGGCGGTGCGGGCGATTCGTATGCGCTAAATTGCTAACACTTATCGCCATCATTTTTACCAGTGTAGTCACATAGACTTCGCTTTATAGTATTTATTTATAGATAGATATTTGTTTATATATCTTTCTTTATAGCGTTAGCCTTAACAATTTTTCGTTATAGAAAATTCTTGAAGGCGATTAACGGTTTTAAATAACAGTTTTTTGAGCGCATTCCGTTTGTCCTGCTCTGCACACTCGGATAGCATAGCGAATTTGCACACCACATTTTACATTCTGCTTTAAATAAGACTACATAACTACGACAACTTCGGTTGCCCTGAAACAAGAATACAAAAGATCCTTCATGTCTCCTGACGACTACTGCCAGCAAAAAGCCGCCCAGAGCGGATCAAGTTTTTATTACAGCTTTCTATTTTTACCCGCTGAACGGCGTCGTGCAATTACTGCTCTCTATGCATTTTGCCGGGAGGTTGACGACACCGTCGATGACTGCACCGACGAAGCGGTGGCACGCACAAAACTGATGTGGTGGCGCAAAGAGATTGCTTCAATGCTTGCCGGTAACCCGTCGCATCCTGTTACGCGTGCCCTGCAACCCCATCTGCTGAGCTACAAACTGGATGGTCAACACTTGCAGGCGATCATCGACGGTATGGAAATGGATTTGAATCAAACTCGTTACCTGGACTATCCCGGTCTCAAGCAATACTGCTGGCACGTCGCAAGCGTGGTGGGTATTTTATCGGCGAGTATCTTTGGCGTTACGCAGCCGCAGACACTGCAATTCGCTGAAAAACTCGGACTCGCCTTTCAGCTCACGAATATCATTCGCGATGTGGGCGAAGATGGTCGCAAAGGGCGCATCTATTTGCCGGTCAACGAATTGCAACAATTTCACGTCACCGCCGCCGATATACTGAATGCGCGGCATAGCGAAAACTTTGAAAATCTTATGCGTTTTCAAGTGGCACGCGCGCAACAAATGTACGACGAAGCGTTTGCCTTACTGCCGAAAGAAGATCATCGCGCGCAACGACCCGGATTGATGATGGCAGCCATCTACCGCGCATTGTTAAACGAAATTGAGCGCGATGGTTATCACGTGTTAAATCAGCGTATTTCACTCACGCCAATTCGCAAATTATGGCTGGCGTGGAAGACTTATATCCGTGGCTGATATGTCCGTTCAATCATCATCGCGCTTTTTGAATCAGCTTCAACTGCCATGAGCACAGTCAAACAAAAAGTCGCCGTTATCGGAGCCGGTTGGGCGGGCTGTGCAGCGTCGGTCGCCCTCGCCAGCAGCCAGCATCAGGTCACGCTATTCGAAGCTAGCCGCGTATTAGGCGGGCGGGCCCGGCGCGTGATTAGCCATGTTGCTAATCCGGTCTTTGGCGACAAAGCGACTATAGATATACCGCACGATAACGGTCAACACATCTTGCTTGGCGCCTACAAGCAAACCCTGCAACTGATGCGCAAGGTCGGGATCGATGCTAAAACAGCGTTGCTGCGCCTACCGCTCCAAATGTGTTATCCCGAAGGCAGCGGCGGCATCACCTTTGTGGCACCCGCCCTACCCGCACCATTTCATCTCCTCGCAGCTTTGTGGCGTGCCGATGGGTTAAGCAGGGAAGATAAAATAGCGCTGGCACGATTCAATTCCGCTGCGCGTTGGATGGGCTGGGAATTACATGACGATTGCACCGTTAGCACGCTATTAGAGCGATTTGATCAGACTGAGCGATTGACACGATTACTTTGGCATCCATTGTGTGTCGCCGCACTGAACACGCCACCGGATCGCGCATCAGCGCAAGTTTTTCTGGCGGTGTTGCGTGATAGCCTGGGTGCGCGTCGCTCTGCTTCGGACATGCTATTACCGCGCTGCGATCTGAGCAGTCTGTTGCCCGATAGGGCAGCCGATTTTGTCAGACAGCAAGGCGGCACTGTTCATCTTGGTTGTAACATCAGACGGTTACAGGCTAACGGCACCGGTTGGCGGTTAAGCTCCGCTGATTACGAAGGGGATTTTGATGCCGTTGTTATCGCGACGCCGCCTGACATTGCAGCCAACTTGCTCGGCCCTTTAACGGATACGACGCTACTCAAAAACTTCTCCTATGAGCCAATTACCACCTGCTATTTACAGTACGCCCCGACAACCTCCTTGCCACGTCCTTTTTTCGCACTGATTGAGGATGGCGCTGTCGGTGATTGGGGCCAATTTGTATTTGATCGCGGTCAACTTGATGCGACACAAGCTGGCATGTTGGCAGTTGTCATCAGTAGTTCTGGCGCAGCAATTGCCGATGGTCACGCGGCATTAACCGCTGGTATCACCGCGCAACTAGCTAAAGTATTCAATCAGCCTGAACTGGCACATCCAAGCTGGACCAAAGTCATTTCTGAAAAACGTGCAACCTTCGCCTGTACACCAGCCCTCGTCCGTCCTGACAATAATAGCGGCTTGGACGGTGTATGGTTGGCCGGTGATTATACGATCAGCGACTATCCCGCGACGCTGGAGTCGGCCGTCAGGAGTGGCAATCAGGCGGCAGCGCTAGTTGGCTTAAAGAGCAAGACTTCACCTTGACGGGGAATACCTAATAAATCAGGTCCGAACAGCGGGTCAATCAACAGCCTTCTAAAATGTTACATATTTTCTCTGCAATAGTTAATAACTACGCGTTATGTTATTCCCGCAATTAATCCAAAATTAATCCCAAGATTTCCTAAATCACCCGGCGCAATACACCCGTCGGGCTGATGACTTGAAAAGTCTTCATCTAAAAACCATATCATTTTCTCCCAACGACGGTGCATTTTGCCCTAGCATACTAAGGGTTCAGAAAATCAGCTGAAAATTTTCAGCATCTCACCCATCACATTCACGGAGAAATAATGCCCGTCATCACCTGCATCGAAGATCTGCGCGTACTCGCACAGAAACGGGTACCAAAAGCCTTCTACGATTACGCCGATAGCGGCTCGTACACCGAAGGCACTTATCGCGCCAATAGCAGCGATCTGGCCGCCTTGAAATTACGTCAACGCGTCGCCATCAACGTCGACGAGCGGAGTACCGCCACGACCATGATAGGCGAAAACGTGACGATGCCGGTTGCGATTGCCCCGACCGGATTAACCGGCATGCAATGGGCCAACGGCGAAATGCTGGGCGCGATTGCCGCCGAAAAATTTGGAATCCCGTTTACGCTATCGACGATGAGCATCTGCTCAATTGAAGATGTTGCCAGCGTGACGACCAAGCCGTTCTGGTTTCAACTTTACGTGATGCGTGACCGTGGCTTCGTCAAATCATTGATTGAGCGTGCCAAGGCCGCGAAATGTTCGGCCCTTGTTCTCACGCTGGATTTGCAGATTCTCGGCCAACGCCATAAAGATATTAAAAATGGGATGTCCGTGCCGCCGAAGTTAACGTTGGCAAACATCATTGACCTGGCGAGCAAACCAGCTTGGGCATTGCGTGCACTAAGTGGTCGTAAAACATTTGGTAATCTGGCAGGTCACGTCAAAGGTGCTGATGGAATTTTGACATTGAGCAAATGGACTGCCAGTCAATTCGATCCCACTTTGTGCTGGGATGATATTGCCTGGATCAAAGAACAATGGGGCGGCAAACTGATACTGAAAGGCATTCTGGATGTCGAGGATGCCAAAATCGCCGCCGCCAGCGGTGCTGATGCGATCGTCGTCAGCAACCACGGCGGCCGTCAACTTGATGGCGCTGTGTCGTCTATTTCGGCACTTCCGGCTATCGTCGAAGCGGTCGGTGATGAGATCGAGGTCTGGTTCGACGGCGGTATTCGTAGTGGTCAAGACGTGCTGAAAGCCGTTGCATTGGGCGCCAAAGGAACGATGATCGGTCGCGCTTTCTTGTATAGCCTGGGCGCGATGGGCGAAGCAGGCGTCACCAAAATGCTGGAGATCATGCGCCAGGAACTGGATGTCAGCATGGCCCTGACCGGGACCAAAAATATTAACGATGTTGGACCGCAGATTTTGACGCGCGGCTAAATGCGATTAAGCGCCTGGCCAATCTTGGCCAAGCGCGGCTTTGCTTCAAACCATGTGATTTGTACGCAAACTTGCATACCAATCTTGCTCGCCTACGACCGGGTAGCACGCCAAAAATACTTTCTCAGCGAAAAAATAGCAATCGCGTTAAAAATGTACTATGCGCTTCTGCCGCCATTAACGCCACCAACACCAACAAGCAAAGTGGTGGGATCAGAATGGCATACACCAACGCTAACCGCTCCCAGGCCATGTGCATAAAAAAAGCGACTATCAGTCCCGCTTTCAGCAACATCAGCAACAAAATCAGCGTCCATCGCAAATAGCCATGAAACTGCAAATAGTCGACCATGTAAGAAAGCGTGCTGAGTACGAATAGCAAGCCCCAAATCTTAAGGTAAAGACTCGTGGGGTGCTGCTGTCCGGTATGAGAACTGTGTGTTTCCATGACGGCCTCTTACCAAAGATAAAATAGTGCAAATATAAACACCCACACCAAGTCTACAAAGTGCCAATACAATCCGGCAATTTCGACAATCTGATAGTTACCACTGCGTTCGTACCGGCCAAGCAATACACGTACAGCGACCGTTACCAGATAAATGACACCGATGGAAACATGCAAGCCATGAAATCCGGTGATCATAAAAAACGTCGCACCAAATTGGGGCGCTCCCATCGCATTTCCCCATGGCCGCACGCCCTCGTTGACGATCAGATTAGTCCATTCAAAGACTTGCATGCTGACAAACGCCACACCGAAGGCTGCGGTGACCAACATCAAAATGGCAGCACGGACGCGTTCACGACGATAGGCAAAATTCACCGCCATTGCCATCGTGCCACTACTACTGATGAGCACAAAGGTCATAATGGCGATCAACAGCAACGGTACCGGCGTCCCGCCAATATGTAATGCAAACACTTCACTGGTATTCGGCCAGACTGTCGTACCTGACATCCGCACCGTCATGTAGCCGACCAGAAAGCAGCTAAATATGAAGGTATCGGAGAGCAAAAATATCCACATCATGGCCTTGCCCCAAGAGACCTGAAATGCCTCCCGATCTGCCGACCAGTCATTCACCAACTGCCGCCATCCAGATGCCGACGACACCGGCCTCGTCAGCAACACCGGTTCTTGCGCGGTCCGAATGGATAGGTCTTCTGACTTTTGTCCGCTCATCGACAGGTTCATTTCGCCCTCCCTTTCCTCTTTTTGATGCCGTATCAACGCGTGCCACAAATGAACCGGACTACTTCCGGTGTCAGCCAGCCTAACGCTGCAAAAAGCACGACCCATACCGCTAGCAAAAAATCCCAGTAACGGGTGCACAGTCGGGCGCGCCATCTCAACTCGAACATGGCGCTATCCAATACGGGGCCAAATCGTACAAAACGCACTGTTCGTAGCCAACCGACCAAACCGCCCAGAACGTGCGCGCCATGCATCGCGGTGAGTAAGAAGAAAAAACTACCCGCCGGATTACCCATTGGCGTTATGTGGTTTGCTTGGAGGGCATGCCAGCTCCAGAATTGGCATCCTATGAACGCAAATCCGAAAAAACCGCCCATTACTAAAAACTTACGCGTCGTTAATGGTCGGCCAGCTTTATTTGCACCATGTAACATCAAGCTCGTCGCCAACAACAAAATGGTACTGAGCCAACACTGCCAGGGCATCACAATAGGCGACCAGTCACTACCATCCATTCGCATCACATACGCCGCCATGAACAAGGTGAATAACGCAGTGGCCACGCCAATAAAAACCCACAGTGCAACGCTGACAGCAGCGATTGTTGACGGGCGCGTAATTCTGGCCCGTATAGTCATTCGACCAGAGTCGCGTCTGGTGACTTTTAATGTATGAGAAGTACTCACGCTAATGCCCCTTTACTCACAACGGGTAGCGGCGTGTCCAGTGCAGGTGGCGCATTCTGCGCGACAAAATCCTCCTTCTCGCCTGGAAGACTGTAGGCGTAAGCACCGCGATAGACGACCGGCAATTGCGGCCCCCAATTACCGTGTTCTGGTGGCGTTTTTGGTGTCTGCCATTCCAGAGAAGCAGCGCGCCATGGGTTGGATTCCGCTCGCTTGCCACGGAACGTACTCCACACCAGATTAAATATGAATACGAGTTGCCCCGCCGCTACCACCAGTGCCACCACGGTGATGAAAACGTTCAGCGATTGCGCCGATGATGGAATAAATTTATATCCCTGAAAAACGTAGTAACGCCGCGGCATGCCCAAAATGCCGAGATAATGCATTGGAAAAAATATCGCATAAGTACCGATAAAGGTAAGCCAGAAGTGAATCTTTCCCAGCCGATCATCCAACATGCGTCCTGATACTTTTGGGAACCAGTGATAGATACCGCCAAAAATCACCAATAACGGCGATACCCCCATCACCATGTGGAAATGCGCAACAACGAAATATGTGTTGGATAGCGGAATATCAACGCTGACATTGCCAAGAAATAAGCCAGTCAAACCGCCAATCAGAAAAGTGCTGATGAAAGACAGTGCAAATAACATCGGCACGGTCATGTGAATATCCCCGTCCCATAACGTCAGCAACCAGTTGTACACTTTGATCGCAGTAGGAATCGCGATAATGAGAGTTGTCGTGGCAAAGAAAAATCCGAAATACGGATTCATGCCGCTAACAAACATGTGGTGCGCCCATACCACCACACTGAGGACACCAATAGCAAGTATCGCCCACACCATCGTGCGGTAGCCGAAGATACACTTTCGGGCGTGAACGCTGATCAAATCCGAGACAATGCCAAATGCTGGCAATGCAACGATGTAGACCTCGGGATGACCAAAGAACCAGAATAAATGTTGAAACAGCAGCGGACTTCCGCCGTTGTAATTAGTAGCTTTGCCCATTGATAGCAAAGCAGGCATAAAAAAACTGGTGCCGAGCGTGCGATCAAGCAACATCATGATGCCGCTGACAAACAACGCAGGAAAAGCTAATAACGCCAAAATAGTCGCGACAAAAATACCCCACACGGTCAGTGGCATGCGCATCAACGTCATACCCTCAGTACGCGCCTGCAAGACGGTCGTCACATAATTTAAGCCACCCATCGTCGCAGCAACGATAAATATCAATAGCGACACCAGCATCAGAATAATACCCCACTCATAGCCGGGCGTGCCGGGCAAAATAGCTTGCGGCGGATAAAGAGTCCAGCCAGCGCCAGTCGGACCTCCTGGCACAAAGAAACTCGCCATTAACACGATCACCGATAAAAAATAGGTCCAGACACTCAACATATTTAAGTAGGGAAATACCATGTCACGTGCACCTACCATCAATGGAATCAGATAATTGCCGAAGCCGCCTAACAGTAAAGCTGTCAGCAGATAAATCACCATAATCATGCCGTGCATGGTCATGAACTGGTAGTAATGCGTCGCATCGATTCCAGAAAAACGACCAGGAAAGCCAAGTTGAAGACGCATCAAATTTGATAGCGCAACACCGACCAAACCAGCGAAGATAGCGATACAGGAATACTGAATAGCAATCACCTTATGATCCTGACTCCAGACATATTTCAAAAAGAACCTCTGAGGCGCCTGGTGCGCCTCATCATTCTGGTGTGTGATCATCTCTTCGGTGCTAGTCATGGACTTCCCCGTTAAACGCTGGCGACGTTAAGGCCGCTACTCATATGATAGGGACTGCTTATTGACTGCTATCGCTTGTCGCTTCTGCCTGTTTTTGCGGTGATCCCTGCGCAGCAATGCCAAATGATTTTATATACGCGACGAGTGCCGTTAGCTCCGCATCGCTCATATCGATCTTGGGCATGATCGGCGTGAATCCTTTGACGACGTGTTCCTGCGGGTTACGAATAAAATTCCGTAAATAGGCTTCATCGACCAACGCGGTACTGCCGTTTTCCATGATCTCCATTTTGCCAAATAATCCCTTCCAGGTTGGCCCGACCAAGGGATTACCGTCGACCGTATGGCAAGAAATACAGGCCTTGGAAGCGGCGAGCGCCTTACCTTCCGCTACGAGGCTAACTCCGCCACCTGAATTGCCCGCTTGAGTACGCGCTTGCGGCAACATAGACACCGCAAATGTCGGTTGACCCTGTAACCAGCTTTTAAAGCTGGCCACATCCTCCACCACGACATAAGCGCGCATGTTGGCATGACCCACTCCACATAGTTGTGCGCACAACACTTCATAGCGTCCCACTTTAGTTGGGGTGAACCAAAATGAGGTGACGGTACCGGGAACCATGTTCATCCGGGCACGAAAGGGTGGAACATAAAAGTCGTGCAATACATCTTGCGATCGAAGCACCATTTGAATCGGATAGTTAAGCGGCAAATGTAGTTCGTTGCTATTGATAAGTATATTGCCGCTGCCAGCATGATCGGCTGGATCAATACCAAATGGGTTGGCTCCACTGACCAAATGAACGTTCGTGCGACCAAATTTTCCGCTAGCACCGGCAAACCGAAAACGCCACTGCCATTGTTGTCCCAATACCTCAACTTGTAGCGCATTTTTAGGCACGTTAACAAAGTCGGCATACACCAGCAATCCCGGCGCCAACAGTGCAATAATTCCGATCGTGGTGATCCCTATCAGCCACAATTCCAGCTTTTTATTTTCAGGTTGATAGGCTGCACGCCTACCTTTGCGATGGCCGAAGCGCATCAACATGTAGACCAGAAAAAGATTAAGCACGATAAACACAAAACCGGTGATCACCAGCGTAATGGTTAACGTGTTGTCCATCTGCTGCCAGTTCGAGGCCAGCGGCGTTGCCGTCCACGGACTCAATAAGTGGAAGAGGACCGACAGGTCCACCAATACGATAAGTACGACGGCCATAGTCATATCTACCCTCTTCCGCTGCCATTACTCCACCAAGCGAATAGGCGGCGACAGGTCAATCAAGATTCAGATTTATTGTGTACATTTTCACGATCTCACGCGCACTTGCGGTGACTCCTTTCAGGCGAATACTCCTTGAAGCACTGAACGTAAGGTCCTACCGATGTCCATTTCTCCGTTCGAGCGTCCAATAAGAGACTGCCGTCACCATGCCGAAAATCAGATGCGTCCCCAAAGACGCCCAGCCGCGCATTCCGTCGAACCACGAGAAAAATTGCGACATGACATAAAAGTTAAACAGATACAACAACAAACCGAACACGGTACCTGTCAGAAATACCATGCCCATGCTGGAATCGAAATGAAATGGCGCAATGATCCCGCATAAAACAAGACCAAAAACGATGCCCAGCACATAATGCGTCACCAACGCCGTGGCGACCACCGATACGCTGAAATCAGTGGATTGGAGGACGTCAGGTCCCATGACAATAGCGGAAATCATGTGAGATATTGCCCATGGACTAGATCTCCCGATCAGTGACGACCAGAGCAATTCTAAAACCATCACAACTGCACCGCCAACAAATCCGGCAACCACAGCCGCCATCCAATCCGGCACCCGCGACTCCAGATGATGAGTATGCATATGAAGTTCCATAGTGATCTCCTGAACACAGCGACAGCACCTAAAAACACATTAACAACGCCATGTAAGAGCAACGTTGGAACGTGCATGGGCGAGCAGCTAAATCATTTTTTGGGGCGCTTATGAATTTAGTGTAGTACAAATTTGACAACGTGCAAAATACTCTGCATGTTGCACCGCACACGCAATAATCGCATCTTGATCGAACTACGAATAGAGCCGTAAACGATTGGGAATAGAGCGGAATAGTGCCGGAATAAGCGGACGGGAAGGAGGCGAAAAGAAAAGAAGTTTGAAGAGATAGTGATGATGGTTGGAGCACAGGAATAACGTGTCAACCTGCACTTGGCATCGCTTGAGGCGCACGACACTTTTTCCCTTAGTGCAATAACTGAAAGTGAAATCGGTTATAACTGACCTTGACCAGCTAGTGCGTGTTTGTCCTTGCTGTTCTTATTTGTTCTTATTTGTTCTTATTTGTTCTTATTTATCATGTTCCCTTCGGTTTATCGCTGTCTAGCTTTCTTCAATCGAGACATTAATCCATCAACGATATCCTGATGATCAAATTTCTTCGCAAAATCAATTGCGTTCATACCCACATCATTTTTTAAGGTTTCATCAGCCCCTGAATCCAACAGCAATTTGACCGTCAGAATTTTGCCTTCACGCGCCGCCATCATCAACGGTGTCGTCTGGTTTGGCGAGCCTGCATCAATGTAGGCCGATGCATCCAATAACAATTGCACAATTTCATCATTGCCAATCGTCGCCGCGTAATGCAGCGCAGTCCAGCCAGTACTATTCGGCTCAGCCTCTTTATCCAGCAAGGCTTTTACTGCAGCAACATTTCCCTTATACGACGCCACCATAAGGGCAGTATCACCATTGTGCGCACGTGCGTTAAGGTTAATTCCGCGTGCATTTAGTAATATATTGAACGACCTCATTGCATCTTCACGTATTGCCAACATCAAACCGGTCTCACCGCGTTTGCTCTCAACAATATTGGGATCCAGTCCGGTCGCAAGCAATTTGGGTAGACGACGATAATCATTCATCTGGACCAACTTGAAGAATTCGTCCGAGTTGGCAGCTTTGCTTACCATCGGAAACGCGCCCAACATGATTGCCAGTATTCCGCCACTGGCGCTCGACAAAAAGCGACGACGCGTGGCCGTTGCATTGACGGTTTCAACAAATTTAAGCATGGGCGATCTCTTGAGGCAGTTTGAATAACGTAAAGAAGTTATCTGTGGTTTGCTGGGCAACCTGGGCCACGGGCAAACCCTTCAGGTTAGCCAGATATTCTGCTACATGCACCACTAATCCGGGCTCGTTCATCCTGCCACGATACGGCACAGGAGCGAGATACGGCGAGTCGGTCTCAATTAAGGTACGTTCCAACGGGACCTCCAAAGCAACGGCTTGCAGGTCTTTTGCGCTCTTAAAAGTAACGATGCCGGAAAACGAAATATAAAATCCCATTTCAATCGCCGCTTCAGCCACCGCCAATGACTCGGTAAAGCAATGCATGACGCCGCCAGCGCCACCGGCATTCGTACCCGCGCCCTCTTCACGCATAATTTTTATCGTATCTTCCGATGCAGCGCGTGTGTGGATAATCAATGGCTTTCCGGTTGCTCGGGAGGCGCGTATATGACGACGAAAACGTTCACGCTGCCATTCAAGATCACCTTTAAGCCGAAAATAATCCAGACCGGTCTCACCAATAGCGATGATTTTTGGATGATCGGAAAGTCTGACCAAGTCATCCACCGTCGGTTCTGGCGTATCTTCGTAGTCGGGATGAACACCCACTGAGGCGTAGATATGCGGGTAAGTTTTTGCCAATTTCAGAACCTGCGGAAAATCAGGCAAATCGACAGAGACGCACAGCGCGTGCGTCACCTTGTTTTCTGCCATCTTAGCCAATATTTCTGGCATTTTCGCAGCAAGCTCGGGAAAATTGATATGACAGTGAGAGTCGATGTACATGATATAAGTAGATTAAAAACAGGGCAAATCGGAGTAGAAAATCATCTGAACAACGAAAACAGATGAAACACGACAGGAGGCTGCGGATAGACATGCTGCACATTACTACTGGACGTGGAATCGATTTGTATCGATTTATCTAACGAGTTGGCAATCCCGCGATCAAGCAAAACAAATGGATAGTACAAATAGCGCTCGCACAACCAGCATAAATTTATGCGACGCGCTTGCCTAATATTACTAAATCGCGCTCAATGCCATCAAGCGTTGCCACCCTTGGCATGTTGGCCCAGCGCTCGAACCCAAATACTTCAAATAATTTCAAACTTGGCGCGTTGTGACCGAAGACAAAACCCAGCAAAGTGTGAACCCCAGCTTGCGGTGCATAAGTAAGAGCCTGCTCCATCAGATAACGGCCAATCCCTTTGCCACGCGCGACTTCATGTATGTAGATCGAAATTTCAGCAGTTCCAGCGTAGGCGGGACGACCGTAAAAATCAGAATACGACAACCATCCAACGATGGCAGGCGAGGCGGCATCATCAACCGATTGATCGACGGATTGATCAAGTTCCTGCTCAACAACCCATAACGGACGCAAAGTTGCGTTGTGGTGATCGAACCAGGCTTGACGCGATTCAACCGAAACCGGCTCTGTATCGGCCGTCACCTCACGCGAGGCGACGGTACTGTTGTAGATTGCAACTATGGCGGTGAGATCCTGTTGCGTGGCGATTCTGTGATGATATTTCATATTTATAAAGTGTGAGTAGGTCGGCTGGAACTCAGTGCGGAGCCAAGAATTTCTTCAATGCGAGTACGTAATCTATGTCCACCATCATCATCTGGAAAGTGAACGCCAATCCCCTGGGCCCGGTTATTATTTGCGCCGGATGGTGTAATCCAGGCGACTTTGCCAGCAATCGGATATTTTGCGGGGTCTTCCATCAAAGTGAGAATCAAATAAATCTCATCTCCAATAACATGCGCTTTGTTGGTCGGCACGAACACCCCACCAAAGGTTAAAAACGGCATATAAGCCGCATATAAAGCCGATTTCTCCTTGATCGCCAGGGATAAAACCGAGGGTCTGGCTAACCTTACACCACCACCAACGATTGAATTTTCTGCCATGTGCTTTCCCTTTCGAATAATTAAAACCCGCGATTGCATGACGCATGTTTGCTGGCAATGTGACCCCCGCTCGCAACATTGCGTTCACTTCACTTACTAGCGACATCGCACAAGTGGCATCAGCCTGACGTACCATCATACCGTCTTCATCAGTAAGTTCTCAATAAACCGCGTCGGAACAATCTGTCGATACTTCTGAAATTAATGCCGAGAACAAGACTCAGGCAAATATTTTTGCATAATCCAACAGCATATCTTCAATAAAAAGCCGCGCAGATAACGGATGCTCCGCAATCGCCCGTCGCTCGTTACAAGCCTTTAATCCACGCAACAAATCACCCGTTTGTGTCCTTGCGGCAAGGGTAACCAGAGCCTTTTGATGGCGCGGATAATAGCGAACGGTGTTGGTCATTTTCAGCGAAAACAAATCATAGAGCCAGCGCTGCTGCCAACCGAGTAGTTCTACCACGGGCGTTTTCTGCAAGCGTTCCGCGCATTTCAGCGCCCCATCAATACCGGGCGCACTCAGATAAGCTAACAACTCGTTGATCAGTTCACGCCCTTCACTTTGTGACTGAATCTGTGCGGTCAACGGCGCGCCACCCTGCTCGGCTAGCCACATATCAGCATCAGCGACACCTTGTTGTTGTAACCAGAGAAGCGCCTCCTGACGTGAAGGAACCGGCATTGGAAATTTACGGCAGCGCGATAATATCGTCGGCAACAACCGATCCAGGCTATTCGAAATCAACAAAAATACAGTGTTCGGCGGTGGCTCTTCCAAGGTTTTTAAAAGGGCATTGGCGGCGGCGGCATTTAGCGCTTCTGCTGGATACAGCACCACTACCCGTTGCCCCTGACGATGCGTAGAAATATTCATGAATCCGGCCAACGCACGAATTTGATCAATCTTAATTTCTTTCGATGGCGCTTTAGTCGACTTTGCAGTTTTTTTGCTATCCCCTCCATCGTCGGCCCCGTCGCCGACATCGCGTGCATCCTCATCCTCCAAAATTTCTGGCCGCACCCGACGATAATCAGGATGATTATGCTGAACAAACCAGCCACATGATGGACAAACGCCACAGGCGTGACCATCCGCTAGTGGCGCATCGCAAAATAACGACTGTGCAAATTGCTCGGCAAAAATGGTTTTACCAATTCCTTCAGCACCGTGAAACAAGATCGCGTGCGGCATGCGGGCGCGCATTGCTTGCAGCTGCTGCCAAGCATTACTTTGCCATGGGAATATCAAATTACTCATTAATTTAACAATCACTCAATCCATTAATTAATTACTTTGTTGGCAACTCGGCAAGTGTACGCCAACGCTAATACTAGACCACCGGTCCGGCAATCACGCCCCGTTACAAAGCCGCGATGATTTTTTCCAGGCCTCGCTGAATGTCAGCAATAGGTTGTGTCGAATCGATTACCCGGAAACGGGCAGGAAACTGCGCCGCTCGACGCAAATACTCCGCACGCGTATCGGCGAAAAATGTTGCCTTCTCCTGTTCAAACCGATCCAGATCACGCGTCGCATCCAAACGTGCCCGCGCCACTTCTAATGGCACGTCAAACAATAGCGTTAGATCCGGCTGCAAATGTGGATGTACCCATTGCTCTAAAACATCCAATTTATTCAGAGAAAGTTTTCTGCCGCCGCCCTGATAGGCAAACGTCGCATCGCTAAAACGGTCAGAAACGACCCAATCGCCGCGTGCCAATGCCGGCTCAATGACTTGCGCCAAATGCTCGCGGCGGGATGCAAACATCAGCATAGCCTCGGTTTCAAGATGCATTTTTTTATGCAAGACCAATTCACGCAATGCTTCGCCCAGTGCCGTTCCGCCGGGCTCACGGGTCGTAACTACGATCAGTCCACGACTGCGTAATAATTCAGTAACGTAGCCGATGTGCGTTGATTTCCCCGCCCCATCGATACCTTCAAAGGTAATAAATTTTGCAGATGTCATAGATCTCTGAACATTTCCGTAAGTAACTCTTTGTTTGTCATAGTGTAACCGACCAAATACGTGATAATGCAAGGCAATGTCCTGCAATGTCGAGGAATACCATTGATTGCCCTTTGATTAACGCTGAATAGTAGCAACGGCAGCCGCAACGATTCAGCACCGAAGTCATCGCTGATATTTATTCACGGCCTGATTATGTTCACCAAGACTGCTTGAGAAATGGCTGCTGCCGTCACCCTTGGCGACAAAAAATAACGCATCCGTTTTGGCGGGATTCATGGCAGCGTGCAATGACTCATCTCCGGGCAACGCAATTGGCGTCGGCGGCAGACCGGCACGTGTATAGGTATTGTAAGGCGTGTCGGTGGTGAGATCGCGCTTGCGGATGCGTCCCTCATATTGCTCTCCCATGCCGTAGATTACCGTCGGATCGGTCTGCAACAACATTCCGAGGCGTAATCGATTCACAAATACACCGGCGATATTGGTACGCTCCGCTTTGCGTCCCGTTTCCTTTTCGACTATCGACGCCATGATCAGTGCCTCATACGGGCTTTTATAAGGGACAGACAGATCACGATTCTCCCATGCACTATTAAGCCTTTTTAATAGCAGTGCATGCGCTTGTTTATAGACCTGCAAATCGCTCGACCCTTTTGCGAACAAATAAGTATCCGGTGCAAACAGGCCTTCCGGCAGTGTGTAGTCAGGTGTGATTTTGGCCATCAGTTCAGCGTCCGACAGCAATTGCGTATCGTGCTTCAGCGCGCTCTGTGCCGCAATTGCTTGTCGCATTTGACGAAAAGTCCATCCCTCAATGACCGTCAATGACTCTTGCGCAAATTCGCCGCGCACTAATTGGGTGATCAGGCGCAAAGGCGTGGTACCGGGCTTTATTTCATAACTACCTGCCTTAAGCTTGCCGCTTTTCCCTGTTAATCGCGCCAGAATACCTAATATTTCAGGGTTGACGGGAACGCCTGCGCTGGCGATTTGCTGCACGACACTATCCAGCCCGCTACCCGATTTAATCGTGAAGGGTATCGGATCGCCAGTTTCAAACACCGGTTGTCTGCCCCAATAAGCCAAACCGCCAACGGCAAGCAATGCCAGTACAACAATACTTAACACTAATTTCTTAAACAAAGTCAATCGCTCCGCGGTTTTTCTAAATCAGTTCAGGATGTCGAAAATCGGTTAAACCCGACGCCTTTTTGAGACATCACTATAATCAACCCAACATGATAATCGCTGAATTGAAAATGCCCCACTTTTATGACTAAAATTGTAACCACCTGGCAAGAGTTTTTGAACCAACAGTCCACCAACAATCTGCAAACAATGCCGGATGCAGAAGGTAATTTTGTTACTCCGATAACGGATCTTGGGCTGATCGCGCTAACTGGCGACGAAGCTGCCAATTTTTTGCATAACCAATTGACTAACGATGTAGCGCAATTGCCATTGGATCAAATCCGGCTTGCGGGTTACTGTTCGCCAAAAGGACGTTTGCTGGCGACTTTGTTAATGTGGAAGAGCGATCAGACCATCTTTCTGCAACTTCCGCGAACTATTCAGGCAGCGGTCCAGAAGCGCCTGCAAATGTTTGTGATGCGCTCCAAGGCAAAATTAGCGGACGTCACCGAAGAGTATGCGGTGATCGGGCTTGGCGGGACGGCAGTTGGCGCTGCTTTAGCACCATGGTTCACTGACTTACCAACTGCCCCTTATGCCAAAATCGACAACGCAAACGGTACGTTAATCCGCTGCAGCGATGCCAATGGCGTAGCCCGATATCAATGGATCGCATCGCAGCAAATCGCTATCGCTGCATGGACACCATTGTCCGAAACATTGCCGGTAGTGGATGATCGCGTATGGCGTCTCGGGCAGATTCAAGCCGGGATTCCACAAATTACGCTGGCGACGCAAGAACAGTTCGTCCCGCAAATGATCAACTATGAAGTGGTAGGCGGTGTCAATTTTAAGAAAGGCTGTTATCCCGGCCAGGAAATCGTCGCGCGCAGTCAATATTTAGGTAAACTCAAACGCCGCGCAGTACTGGCAAACGTTGATGCAATTGACGTAGACGCTGGTACCGAAGTATTCTCCAGCGCCGACCCTTTGCAACCTTGCGGCATGATTGTCAACGCGGAGCGACTTGACCCGAATGGCAAAACAACCACCTGCCTCCTGGAAATCAAACTGGCGGCACTAGACAATGGAAGCGTGCATATTGGCTCTGCCAGCGGACCGCAATTAAGCTTTATTCCGCTACCTTATGCCATGCCGGATCCTGTGGCACCGGCCGTCAAGCTGTCATAAACGTCTATCGCAACAGGATGTTGGATCAGTATGGATCTTTATATTTATTACCGCGTAGCGGCCACCAATGCTACGCAATTGATGCAAATGGCGACCGCGATGCAGACTAAACTGTCTCGTGATTTTCAGATTTCCTGTGCGTTAAAACGGCGACCGGAGGCCGAAAACGGGCAACATACCTGGATGGAGGTTTATCTGGAAGTACCGGACAATTTTACGTCGCATGTCGCGCAAGCGGTTGTGCAAAGTGGCGTGATTACCTTGATTGAAGGCCCACGTCACACCGAATTTTTTATTTCTGAATCTTTTGCTACTGGTTCATTATGTGCCTAATCGTTTTTTCCTGGAAAGTCGTTCCGGGCCTGCCGTTAATCGCAGCCGCCAACCGTGACGAGTTTTACGCACGACCCAGCGCACCTGCAAACTGGTGGGAAGATCGTCCCGATATTTATGCAGGACGTGACCTCCAAAATGGCGGGACCTGGATTGGTATTAGTCGAACCGGCCGATTCGCCGCGATAACGAATGTTCGCGCGCCGGCAGAACGCCATGAGAACGCGCCCAGCCGAGGCGGATTAGTGGCTGATTTTCTCAGCAGTAAAGCAACCGCAGCAGAATATATTGCTCAGATCAGCGTGGGTGCAAACGACTATAACGGCTTTAACTTGCTTATTCATGATGGCCAGGACTTAGTTTGGTATTCCAACAAAGGCGAGGCCGACCCACGAAACGGGAAGCCATTGCCCGCCGGCATATATGGTTTGTCTAACGCGTTGCTGGATGTCTGCTGGCCGAAAGTGGTCAGAACAAAGGCGCAATTTGCCAGCTTGCTATGTCAAGGCGCACCGGACGAAACCTACTTTGACATGCTGACCGACACCACGATCGCTGGTGATTGCCGCTTGCCATCGACAGGAGTGGGCATCGAAAAGGAGCGTTTGCTATCCTCGGTATTTATTAGCTCGCCAGATTACGGCACGCGTACCTCAACATTAGTAAAACTGCACGCGTGCGGCACGGCTGTACTGGACGAGCGCCCGGTGCATTAATCAACAAAGGGCAAGCGGCAAAAAGGGGCAGGTAGCGACCGCAATCAAAAGGGTGGATTGCCTGCCGTAACCGTTTAAATATTAACTTCAGGCAAATACGTGGCGTATGCAAATATGGGAAATATATAACGCCATAAATCAACGAAACCCAAAGCGCCTATAGAAAGCTTAGCTAGCCCCTTGTCTGTCCTTTGTTAGGCATCCGCTCCGCCATCAAACTCGCGCAGAACCTTGCGATCATTGGTTATATTTTTCAGATATTTAAAAGTACCCAGCGACTTTGCGACCAGTTTCTCATCATTCCATAATTCCGCTTCGCAAAAACACATCGTCGCAGAGCGATGAAAAGCCTTGCCTTTAGCAACAAGGTGACCGCCGATGCGGCCGCCCGGCTGCAAAAAACTGGTTTTCATTTCAACGGTGACAGCAGTACTTGCTTGAGGGTTCAGCGTACGTCCGGCTAACGCCATCACCACATCAAGCATGGTCATCGTCACGCCGCCATGAGTTACCTGACCGCTGTTCATATGATGCGGCTGCAAATCCAGCTGCAGTGTTGCCGTCCCCTCACCCATCTCTACAAACTCGACGCCGATGTACTTCAAAAAGGGATTATCGAGCGGGAAAACTTCTTTGGGAAACATAGAGGCTAACTATAAAAAGTGATGTAAATTGACGCAAAAAACGATGGGACACCACAGAAATAACGGATACTACCGAAATGTAGCGTTCAACGACGATTGCGCATTTTAGCTCTCGTAATCGAAACATTGTCGCGCTTCACGCACCGCACCAACGAACGCCTTGATCGCAATGTGCGTGGGATGATTCTGATACGCTTCCAGTACTTCGCGTGAGGCAAATTCCGCGTTTAATATCACGTCATAAGTCGCCTCTAAGCCGTCCTGTGCAATTGCGGCATCAAATAGCAGAATGCCAGGAACTATCGCCGCACAACTATCCAGCAATGCCTTTAACTTAATCGCATTGGTCGCCTTATCGGCACCTTCGGCGTGATCCTTCAATTTCCACATAACAATATGTTTGAGAGTAATGGCCATAATGACTAATTTGTCCGTTAATGAAGTTTAATATCGCGGTTTTCCGAGCTAAGCGCTGAAGTGTAGCTGAAAAGTCAGATTCGTTTTTAGCAAGAGGCGAACTGCAATTCAGGCTAGCAATTGATGGACGAAAAAAACAGCGTTTTGGGCAGTCATTTTCTTACGGGCGGGATTTATGTCATTTTTTCGGTCGTCTTTTTAGGCTATGCGCATTAGCTACTCTTTGCATGGCAACCGGCTGTTGACAGCGAAATATGAAACAAAAAAAGAGCCACGAGTTGGATCTCGTGGCTCTCTGTTTTAACGATTGAACGATTTCGACGAGATCAGTTTATCGACTCCGTTTCCTGCAATGCGCTCAGGATTTAAGACACCTTATTAAAAATCAGTTCACTATCCTTAACGTTGATGTGAATACTATCTTTAGGCCCAAATTTCCCTTCCAATATGAGCTTGGACAGCGGGTTTTCAATTTGCTGCTGAATGGCGCGCTTTAGTGGTCGAGCGCCATATATCGGATCGAATCCCGCTTCCGCGATTTTTTGTAAAGCACTCTCGGAAATATCAAGTTGCATATCCAACTTGCCAAGCCTTTGCTCCAAAATTTTCAGTTGAATCTTGGCGATGGCACCGATATTTTTTTCATCAAGGCCATGGAAGACCACAATTTCATCGATGCGATTAATGAACTCAGGACGGAAGTGATTCCTGACTTCACCCATAACTTCCAATTTCACCTCTGCCGGATCGCTACCCTCCATGGCCTGAATGCGATGTGATCCCAAATTTGACGTCATCACAATCACCGTATTTTTGAAATCGACTGTGCGACCCTGACCATCGGTCATGCGCCCATCATCCAGCACCTGCAACAAAACGTTAAAAACGTCGGGATGCGCTTTCTCAATTTCGTCCAGCAAAATCACGCTGTACGGTTTGCGACGCACCGCCTCGGTCAAATAGCCGCCCTCTTCGTAACCCACATAGCCCGGCGGCGCACCGATTAAACGCGAGACCGAATGCTTCTCCATAAATTCGCTCATGTCGATACGGATCATCGCATCCTGCGTATCAAACAAAAAACCAGCCAGCGCCTTGCACAGCTCGGTTTTTCCGACGCCGGTTGGCCCCAAAAACATGAAGGAACCATAAGGCCGATCCGGATCGCTGAGTCCCGCCCGTGAACGACGGATCGCATCCGATACAGCGACGATGGCCTCATCCTGGCCCACCACGCGGCGATGCAATTCATCCTCCATCTTCAGCAGTTTTTCTCGTTCGCCCTGCATCATCTTGGAGACCGGAATACCGGTAGATCGCGAAACGATTTCTGCAATTTCTTCGGCGCCAACCTGCGTCCGTACCAAACGCGGTTTAGCGCCTGAATCAGGGTGCGCCTCTGCAAATGCATCCTGCCTCTGCTGCACTTCCAGCGCCTTCTCAAGCTCATTCATCTTGCCGTATTTCAACTCGGAAACTTTTTGCCAATCGCTATTACGCGTCGCCTCATCAATTTGCAGGCGCAACTTCTCAATCTCTTCCTTCAGATGCTGGCTACCAAGGGCGCTGGCTTTTTCGGATTTCCAGATTTCTTCCAGGTCCGCATATTCTCGCCCCAATTTTTCGATTTCTTGTTCGATCAAACTCAAGCGCTTTTGAGAAGCTTCATCTTTTTCTTTTTTTACTGCCTCGCGCTCGATCTTAAGCTGAATCAAACGACGGTCAAGTTTGTCCATGACCTCCGGTTTGGAGTCAATTTCGATCTTGATCTTGGCTGCCGCTTCGTCGATCAGATCGATAGCCTTGTCCGGCAAAAATCGATCCGTAATATAACGATGCGACAATTCAGCCGCAGCAACGATTGCAGGGTCGGTGATTTGCACGCCATGATGAACTTCATACTTTTCTTGCAAACCGCGCAAGATCGCAATCGTCGCCTCCACGGACGGCTCATCCACCAGAATTTTCTGAAAACGGCGTTCCAGCGCAGCATCTTTTTCAATATATTTGCGATACTCGTCCAGCGTCGTCGCGCCGACACAATGCAGCTCGCCCCGCGCCAATGCGGGTTTCAGCATATTGCCAGCGTCCATCGCCCCTTCTGCTTTGCCAGCGCCAACCATGGTGTGGAGTTCATCGATAAAAACAATTGTCTGCCCTTCGTCGAGCGCGATTTCTTTCAACA
Source organism: Glaciimonas sp. GNP009 (assembly GCF_054343755.1). Lineage (NCBI taxonomy): Bacteria > Pseudomonadati > Pseudomonadota > Betaproteobacteria > Burkholderiales > Oxalobacteraceae > Glaciimonas > Glaciimonas sp. GNP009. The sequence continues at coordinate 4,359,883 of NZ_JBTGUV010000004.1, read as the reverse complement.
CTGCTTTTAGACGCTCTTCGAATTCACCACGGAATTTTGCGCCCGCCAGCAACGAAGCCATATCCAGCGACAATACACGCTTGGATTTCAGACTATCCGGCACTTCGCCATTGACGATGCGTTGTGCCAATCCTTCGACGATGGCAGTTTTACCGACGCCCGGCTCGCCTATCAATACTGGATTGTTTTTGCTACGGCGTTGCAAAACCTGAATCGCCCGACGGATTTCATCATCACGACCAATCACGGGATCAAGCTTGCCCTGACGTGCACGTTCAGTCAGATCAAGTGTGTATTTTTTTAACGCTTCGCGCTGACCATCGCCATCTTGCGAGGCCACATTATCGCCACCGCGCACGGCGCTGATCGCCGCCGCAAGGGCCTTACGCGTCAGTCCGTGCTCGCGCGCCAATTTACCGGCGTCCGATTTATCATCGAGCAATCCAAGCAGCAGCATTTCACTAGCGATAAATTGATCGCCATGCTTTTGCGCTTCCTTATCTGCCAGATTCAGCAAGCCGAGTAATTCACGACCAATCTGGACTTCACCGCCGTTGCCTGAAACCTTTGGTAACCGCTCCAACGCGGCCTTTAATCCGCTTGACAGCGCGGCAACATTCACCCCTGCGCGTTGCAATAGCGAACGAGCGCTACCGTCATCTTGATTAAGCAACGCAATCAGGACATGAATCGGGTCTATATATTGATTATCATTTCCGACTGCCTGGCTTTGGGCATCCGAAATTGCTTCCTGCAGTTTTGTGGTGAGTTTATCGAAACGCATGGTTCCCTCCAAAATGTCCGCTACATAGAGTCTATTACATCATCTAGACAGAAAATTGGGGCTCAACGATGCTTTTCAAGCATGCTGATAAAGTATAGTTGCCAAATATTAAATTTTAAATTTTTTATCGGCACTTATTATTGCTTAGCGTAATTAAGTACTATTTAGCATTACTTACGCATTTTTAGCGCCATTTTTGTAGAGCGGAGTCATCACTCTCGCGTGCATCAACCCATCGCTCGCCTTCAGGCGTCCGTTCTTTTTTCCAGAGCGGCGCTTCGGTTTTCAGATAATCAATGATGAATTCGCAAGCGGCGAAAGCCTCTCCGCGATGCGACGAAGCAACCGCCACCAGCACGATCTGATCCATAGGCAATAGCGGTCCGACGCGATGAATGACCAACGCGTCAACAAACTCCCAGCGCATTCGGGCTTGCTCCACTATTGCCGTCAATGCGTTTTCGGTCATGCCGGGATAATGCTCAAGCGTCATCTCTGCGACAGCGCTGCCAGCGTTGATATCGCGCACTGCCCCGACAAAACTGACGACCGCACCAATTTTTGGATTGCTCTGCCGCAATGCAAGCAATTCTGCAGAGAGATCAAAATCAGCGGTTTGAATACGTATAGACATAGTGCGAACCTGAACGGTGATCCTTTTAAATAGTTTACATGCGATCCAACGTAACCAATACAGCCGAATTACTTAGGGCTATGCTTCACAGTCGCCAACAAGGCACCGGCCCCGATAAAAACACATCCTGAGACCCGATTGAACAGGCGGGCGCGCCCTTGCGCACGCAACCACGGTGCGGCCCGTACGGCAAAGCTGGAATAAAACGTCAGACCAGCCAATTCGCAGCAAATAAAGGTCAAACCCAAAATCAGGAATTGCGGCACTTGTGGTGCTTGCGGATTCAAAAATTGAGGGAATAGCGCAGTAAAAAACAGAAGCGCTTTGGGATTACTAGCGCCCACCAAAAAACCATTTAAATATAAGCGCAATAGCAATCGTGGCGAAGTTGTTTTGACTTCAGCATTGTCACTTTCGACCTCAAAGTTTGATTGGCGCGAGCGAAAGGCTTTTACACCTACATAAATTAAATACGCGGCACCACACCACTTGATAATCAAGAATATTTTTTCTGAGGTCGCTAAGGCAGCACCCAATCCAAAAGCAGACACCGTCATCACCAGACAAACCGCTGTCAAGCTACCAAATGCGCCAAACAGCGCCCGGCGCACGCCAAAATTAACCGCATTCGTGACGCAATTAAGGACCGTTGGGCCGGGCGTCGCTACCAAAACGGCCACAGCAGCAAGATAAAAAAGCCACGTTTGAAGTTGCATACGATCCTTACCAAATCAGATTGGAAAAATACCACGCGCCAAGGACAAGATTGATAGTATGCCTTTGGCCAACCTTATTTTACGCAAAATACTACGGCTAAAAAAGACATGAGCTGACGCCATCCTGTTGCTTTTAATTGTTTTTCAATCAATCAAAAACCATTCTTTAGCCACTACTCATCTTCTACTTATCCACTACTTAACCGCCGGTCACGGGCGGGAAAAACGCCACTTCACAATCCTCAGTCAACGGCTGATCAGCGGTCGTCATGATTTGATTGTAAGCCATCCGCAACGCCTTGCCATCTCCCAAAATATCTTCCCACACCCCGCCTCGCGCGCGTAAATAAACACGGACATCGCCGACCGTATGCACGGTTTCTTCTGGCACATTGATCGTCTCTTGCGTCAGGTTTAAGGCTTCACGCACACTGGCAAAAAAACGTAATTGAATCTTCATGGCATTTTCCAACTTGATAATCGAGCGTGACCTGCTTGCACGCAAGGTCGTTGATTTAAATAACAAAGGTAAATCAAGGTTATTCCTCTAGCGCAGTAACGCCGAAAATGGGTAAAAACGCACGACATCGCCAACGGCAATGGTCTCTCCAGCGGGATTATCCACCAGACCATCGCCCCAGACAGTCGACGTCAGCACACCCGAACCTTGATGCGGAAATAGATCAAGACCACCGCTTGCATTGAATTTTACGCGTAAAAATTCCTGGCGACGATCAGCCTTTGTCCAGGCAAAATCTGCGCGCATCGCGTAGGTCTCCGGCGCTACGTTATTGCAACCTTGCAAACGTAAGATGAAAGGTCGAACAAACAATAAAAATGTGACGAAACTGGATACTGGATTACCAGGCAAACCCATAAAAAACGCAGTGCCAACACGGTCGTCACCGATCCGGTTGATCTCACCAAAAGCCAATGGCTTGCCAGGTTTCATCGCGATTTGCCACATATTTAGTTGGCCTTCCGCTTCTACCGCTGGTTTAACGTGGTCTTCTTCTCCAACGGATACGCCGCCAGATGTAATAATCAGATCATGCTTTTCTGCAGCCAGACGTAATGTGTCACGGGTCACCGCGAGCGAATCGGGAACTATGCCGTAGTCGGTGAGTTCGCATCCCAAATTTTCCAGTAGCCCGCGCAACACGAAGCGATTTGAATTGTAGATTGCACCGGCTTTTAACGTCTCGCCGGGCATCGCCAATTCGTCACCGGTAAAAAACACCGCGACCCGTAATTTACGTAAGACTGGCAAATGTGCCAATCCGACCGATGCCGCTAATCCAAGATGTTGTGCTTGCAGTCGTGTACCCATTGGAAGAATTTCTTTGCCAGCCTGAATGTCTTCGCCTGCGCGACGTATCCATTCACCAGACTTGGGTGCGTGATTGATTATCACTGCATCGCCGTCTGTGGTGCACATTTCCTGCATCACGACCGCGTTGGCACCGGCAGGAATCATCGCGCCGGTAAATATCCTTGCGGCGGTGCCGGGCTGTAACGGTTGCCCAACGTGTCCTGCCGGGATGCGTTGCGATACTGGCAATCGTGCAGCGCCACTCACGCAATCTTCTGCGCGTACTGCGTAGCCGTCCATTTGGGTGTTGTCGGCTGGGGGGACGTTTAGTTGTGACGTTTGTGCACTTGCCAGGATGCGACCGTTGGCCGATAGCGTTGGGGTGATCTCTATGTCGGTTATTGGTTTTGCGGCGGTTAGTAGGAGATCTAGTGCAGCCGTTACGGTGAGCATTGGTGGTTTTTGCATCTAGTGTTGATCCGTTAATTTGGTTTTTGGATTATTTATTTTAGGTTGGGTTGATTGGGTGGGGCGGATGCAGTTCAGTTCAGTTCAGTTCAGTTCAGTTCAGTTCAGTTCAGTTCAGTTCAGTTCAGTTCGGTTCAGTTCAGTCGTCGTTAAATAATAAATTTTCTACTCCGTGGACGCTTGTCGGGGGTGGCCCGACAGCCAGTTACTTTTTCTTGCTTGGCTCGGCGCCCCCCGCCAAGAAAACGTAACCAAAAAGAAGGCGACCGCAACTGACGCTGCCCTGCGGGTTCCCAAGCATTTCAGCCGCCAGTCGGGTTGAAAGACCAACTCGCTACGCTCAAACATGTCTTCCAACAATTCCCGACTGACAGCTGAAATACTTGGCAGCGTCCATGACGGAGTACGTCAACTTCAACAGCAACTTCAAGAACAACGTCAAAGGTGGCTGCGCCTGCAACGTCAAGAACAACGTCAAAGGTGGCTGCGCCTGCAACGTCAAGAACAACGTCAAAGGTGGCTGCGCCTGCAACTTCAAGAACAACGTCAAAGGTGGCTGCGCCTGCAACTTCAAGAACAACGTCAAAGGTGGCTGCGCCTGCAACTTCAAGAACAACGTCAAAGGTGGCTGCGCCTGCAACTTCAAGAACAACGTCAAAGGTGACTGCACCTGCAACTTCAAGAACAACGTCAAAGGTGGCTGCGCCTGCAACGTCAAGAACAACGTCAAAGGTGGCTGCACCTGCAACTTCAAGAACAACGTCAAAGGTGGCTGCGCCTGCAACTTCAAGAACAACGTCAAAGGTGGCTGCACCTGCAACTTCAAGAACAACGTCAAAGGTGGCTGCGCCTGCAACTTCAAGAACAACGTCAAAGGTGGCTGCGCCTGCAACGTCAAAGGTGGCTACGCCTGCAGGTCAAAAACTACTATGTCATTAGAGTCAAAGCCAACTTCGTTTATCAATACTTACTACGACAAACCGTTTACCACCAAGGCTGCGGCTTTTGACGTTGACGTACTCCGTCATGGACGCTGCCAAGTATTTCAGCTGTCAGTCGGGAATTGTTGGAAGACATGTTTGAGCGTAGCGAGTTGGTCTTTCAACCCGACTGGCGGCTGAAATGCTTGGGAACCCGCAGGGCAGCGTCAGTTGCGGTCGCCTTCTTTTTGGTTACGTTTTCTTGGCGGGGCGCGCCGAGCCAAGCAAGAAAAAGTGACTGGCGGTCGGGCCACCCCCGACAAAGCCCCCACGGAGCAGTAACCGTATTAAGTAACGACGTCCAAACCCAAGCCCAAACTCAACCAAACCAAACCAAACCAAACATTCATTTACAACCCCGTATGCCCAGCAATATACCCCTTAACCACCCCAACATCCGCCGCCATCACATCAAACCGCTGCGGCAGCGCCTCAATATTCTCAAACCCATCAGGCCGCTCTGCATCTCGCCCCAAAGCCTCACGAATCGTTTCATTAAATTTCGCTGGCAACGCAGTCTCCAACACAATCATCGTCACACCCGGCGTCATGTAATCGCGTGCGACTTTCACGCCATCCGCAGTATGCGTATCAATAGTAATCCCATACCGCTTCTCAACATCTCGAATCGTATCCAAACGATCCTGATGCGTCGACTTGCCTGACTGGAAACCATACTCGGCAATTTTACGGAACTCATCGCCATCACTACCGGGATTGCCCGACAAATCAAAGCCACCCTGCGTCTCAACTTTATGAAACAACGCACTCAGACGCGCATGATCGCGACCCAGCAAATCATACACAAAACGTTCAAAATTCGACGCTTTGCTGATATCCATGCTCGGGCTGCTGGTGTGGTACGTTTCGGCTGATTTGCGAACGCGGTAAATACCGGTGCGGAAAAACTCGTCCAACACATCATTCTCATTGGTCGCAGCCACCAACTTATCAATTGGCAACCCCATCATGCGCGCAATATGTCCGGCGCAGATATTACCAAAATTACCTGAAGGCACGGTGAATGACACTTTTTGGTCGTTGCTGGTCGTGGCGCTCAAATAACCACGGAAGTAGTACACCACCTGCGCGACGACGCGTGCCCAGTTGATCGAATTAACGGTGCCGATTTTTTGCGCTGCTTTGAACGCGTGATCGTTAGACACGGCTTTGACCATATCCTGACAATCATCGAATACACCTTCGACTGCGATATTAAAAATATTCGGATCTTGCAGGCTAAACATTTGCGCAGACTGAAATGCGCTCATCTTTTTATGTGGTGACAGCATAAACACGCGGATGCCCTTTTTGCCACGCATTGCGTACTCAGCCGCGCTACCCGTATCACCCGACGTCGCGCCAAAAATATTCAACGCCGCATCGTCCTTGGCCAAGGTGTATTCAAACAGGTTACCCAGCAACTGCATCGCCATATCCTTGAACGCCAGCGTCGGTCCATTGGATAGCGCTTGCAGAACAAGTTTGCAGCCGTCGGTTTCTTCCAACACGCGCAAAGGCGTGATTTCTTCAGCATTTTCACCTGCACGACCGTTGCGATAGACCGCACCGGTATAGGTTTTATGCGTCAACGCCTTCAAATCCGCTTCCGGAATATCAGTCGCAAATTTCCGCAGCACCTCAAAAGCGAGGTCCGCGTATGACAATGTGCGCCAATGATTGAGCTCGGCAGCGCTCACCTGCGGATATTCTGCGGGCAAATATAGCCCACCGTCCGGTGCAAGACCGCCCAGCAAAATGTGCGAAAAAGATTGTGCCGTAGCGTGGCCGCGCGTGGAAACGTATTGCATAGGGTCTATGTAGTTGTATGTGCTAGCAAAAAATGCAGAGGGAGATTGGATGGCTAAGCGCATTAACAAGCCCCTTAACCAAATCCTCATCGATTGGGCAGTATTATAGCTGCCGATTAGGCATCACCGCTGAATCGCGCTTGAATTGACAATTGCTAACTATAATCACCGCTCAGGAGAATTAATAGCACTACGATACCGAATTTGGTCATCCCAATAGCCAAGAGAGCAACAATATCCGAGCATCGCCGATGCGTATAAGTAAAGAAAGTAGACTATTGATCAAATTACGCTCTGAAATGTAAAAAAGATGCCGAAGCATCTTTTTTTGACTTACGTTACAACTAAGCCTGTTAGCGGCAGGAAGCTGGAGCGTATTTAGCCAGCAATGTCCCAGCAGTAACAGTCAGCATGTTTTGAGCTGTTGCTGTTGCTTGAGTCGCAGATGCGCAACCCCAGTCAAGCGCGCCAGTCGTTCCCGCAGCTTGCGCTGCAGCCAGCTTGACTGAAGCACCGGCAGCGGCTGTGCGGACATATGGTCCCAATACAATCGTATTCGCTGCCGCACCCACACCCACTGATGCAGCATTATAAACAATCGTGATCTCTCCATTTGCAGCAATCTGAACCGAATTAACGTATTTGCTGTTCGCACCAGTAGCACCTGCTTGCGCATTCCAAGTTGCCCTTGCGGTCACCAGATCAGCGGCGGATGTTGCACCTTCGGTTGCAATGGCGAGCTTGGCACTTTCGGCCAATGCCAAACCTTCAGTAACCCGTGTACGGACGATGTAATCTTGATAAGCTGGCAATGCAATCGCAGCCAAAATACCGATAATCGCAACAACGATCATCAACTCAATCAGCGTGAAACCTTTTTGTGCTTTAGTCGACAAGCGACGAATAGACATATTCATGAAGTAAACTCCCTCTAGATTCAGTTGAACTTCTACAGACGATAGAGCATGGACCGTGCCAGCTCTGCTTTTCTGCTAACCGCCCTAGTAAAGGCCAAGGACAAGCGCGTTTTTTACTACGTAAGTATCGACAAAATTCGTCTGTTTCATCATTTTACATGACCAAAACCGTCACTTGACCCGTGCTTTCATTCCTAAAGATGGTAATTGCCTGATTCGCCACATAAATTGACAAGCGATTACATTCATAGCTTTTCGTCGGAAGAAAGTCTTGGACAAAAAATCAATTCCATTCAGGCTAGATGCTTTTACATTTCTCAAAAGAAAAATTTGCGCACTATCCACGGGTTTACTACGCTTTTGCCACATTTATAACGCGCACTCCACACTATCCTCCCTGCAACACGTCATCTGCACTGATACAATGCTGCTCTATCAGCAAGCCATGCACTCAGGCGTTGATGCCTTATTTGATCTCACTTTGATCTCACGTCTGCGCACAATGGCAAGCCACCCTTTTTTACGAATAAGTTGACCGCTATGACGCCGCCACTGTTACCTCTATCGCCGAACGAACACCTGAACGTAGCTGCCATGCCCGACGAACACCCAATGTCTGGAAGCTTATTTATGGTGGTCGCCCCGTCTGGTGCGGGCAAATCGACGCTGGTAAATGCGTTGCTGGCGCAAGAGCCCGCGATTAAGCTGTCGATTTCTTATACGACCCGACCGCCACGCACTAAAGAGAAAAACGGACGAGAATATCATTTCACTTCAGTGGAAGACTTCCGAGCGCGTCATAAGCAAGGTGAGTTTCTGGAATGGGCCGAAGTGCATGGCAACTATTACGGCACTTCCCGCCTGGCGATTGCCGAACAAATGCAAGCCGGAACGGACGTTTTGCTAGAAATCGACTGGCAAGGCGCGCAACAGGTTAAAAAGCAATTTCCCCACGTTGTTGGTATTTTTATCTTGCCGCCGTCCATCGCTGCGTTGGAAGATCGTCTCAAAAAACGCGGACAGGACGAGCCACAGGTGATAACCCGCAGAATTCTGGCCGCTGGCGGGGAAATCGCGCATGCGCCTGAGTCCGAATATGTTATTATCAACCAAGAATTTGCTACTGCTTTGTCGGAACTAACTGCTATTGTCAAAGCGACACGATGTCGCTTCGCGCAACAAGCAGTTCGTAACGCATCCTTATTTGCGCAACTTGGCATTCATGCCAACCTAAGTTGACACCACGTTAATCTTGACGACAACGACGCTCAAACGGCGTTGATGCAAGAGCGACAATGACCCTGTTTTTTCGGAGAACATATGGCCCGCATTACCATTGAAGATTGCATCAAGCACATCCCTAACCGTTTTCAATTGACTCTTTCCGCAACATACCGCGCACGTCAGCTTTTACAAGGTCACACACCTAAGGTTGATGCGAAAGACAAGCCAACTGTTATTGCCCTGCGTGAAATCGCTGCTGGCAAAGTTGGTATCGAAATGCTTAAGAAAGTGCCGGGTTAATCGTCCACGTACTGCGGCTGGTGTATAAATAGTATGAACCTGACTCCTCCAGATTCGACCTTACCATCAGCCGCTCCTGTAAAACGAGCTGTATTGCCTCGTGCTGTCAAAACTGCACCAACTGAAACATCCACTGATCAGCCAATGTCCAAAATCGGCGTTGCATCGATCACCCACCTGACTACCAAACTCGCTGAATACCTTAGCCCTTCCGAATTAAAGAAGGTCAAGGAAGCGTATCGCTTTTCAGATGAAATGCATCTGGGGCAGATGCGTAAATCAGGTGAACCCTACATTTCGCATCCAATTGCCGTCGCCGAAATTTGCGCCGATTGGAAGCTTGACGCGCAAGCGATCATGGCTGCACTTCTGCACGATGTAATGGAAGACCAGGACGTCAAAAAAGATGAGTTGATCGAACGCTTTGGCGCGCCGGTGGCTAGTCTGGTCGATGGTCTTTCCAAACTCGATAAAATTGAATTTCAAAGCCAAATCGAAGCACAAGCGGAAAATTTCCGCAAAATGTTATTGGCGATGGCGCGGGATGTCCGCGTAATTCTGATCAAGCTGGCGGATCGTCTGCACAATATGCGCACGCTCGGTGTCATGGTTCCAGAGAAAAAACGCCGTATCGCGCGCGAGACGATGGAAGTGTATGTACCGATTGCGCATCGGCTTGGTCTGAACAATATTTATCGCGAGTTGCAAGAACTGTCGTTTTCACATTTACACCCGCTGCGCCACCGCACGCTACAGAAAGCAGTCCGCGCAGCACGCGGAAATCGACGCGAAGTTGTCAGCAAAATTCTTGATTCGGTCAATACCACCTTGCTTGCTACGGGTATTCCGACGCAAATAGATGGCCGCGAAAAAACGCTTTACGGCATCTATCGCAAAATGCGGAATAAGCATCTGTCATTTTCCCAAGTGTTAGACGTGTACGGTTTCCGGATTGTCGTTGATACGTTCGCCAATTGCTACGTCGCGCTGGGTACATTGCACGCGCTGTACAAGCCGATGCCCGGCAAATTCAAGGATTACATTGCGATCCCTAAACTCAACGGTTATCAGTCGCTGCACACAACGCTGATTGGCCCTTACGGAACGCCGGTTGAGTTTCAGATCAGAACGCAAGATATGCATCGCGTGGCGGAGTCCGGCGTTGCTGCGCATTGGTTATACAAAGATGAAGATGGCGATTTAAGCGAGTTACAGCAACGTACGCATGCGTGGTTGCAGTCGCTGCTCGACATCCAGAAACAAACCGGCGACTCAGCTGAGTTTCTGGAACACGTCAAAGTCGACCTGTTCCCTGATTCTGTTTACGTGTTTACGCCAAAGTCGAAGATCATCGCATTGCCACGCGGCGCCACTGCACTCGATTTTGCCTATACGATTCATACCGACGTGGGCGATCAGACCGTTGCCGCCAAGATCAATCATGAACCCGCTCCGCTACGTTCAGAACTGCACAATGGCGATATCGTCGAAATCATCACCTCCAGCAGTTCACGCCCGAGTCCTAACTGGCTCAGCTTTGTTCGTACTGGCAAAGCGCGATCCGCGATCCGTCATCATCTGCGTACCAGCAATTTAAATGAGTCGATTGATCTCGGTAAGCGCCTGTTATCGCAAGCGCTGGCAACACTCAATCTGAACCCCGCCTTGGCGCCAGTCGTGGTTGAACGACTGCTCAACGAATCCAGCGCGAATTCAATGGAAGAGATTTATGCCGATATCGGGGTCGGCAAACGCATGGCAGCTCTGGTCGCTCGGCACATCATGGGATTGCTGGAAAACCAGCCAATTTCGTTGCCGTTATTAGACATGGAAGGCTTAGCGATACCGCTCAAAGCCGAACCGGTGGTCATCACTGGCAGCGAAGGTGTATCGATTCAATTATCGGCTTGTTGCCTGCCTATTCCGGGTGACATGCTCATCGGCCAACTCAAGCGCGATCAGGGCTTGGTAGTACATACCGAAGATTGCAATGTAGCGAAACGTCAACGCAGTAAAGATCCAGAGCGATGGATTGAAGTACGTTGGGCGCATGACTTAAACCGACGTTTTGATTGTCGCGTAAAAGTACTGGTACATAACGGCAAAGGGATTTTGGCAAGAGTCGCGGCTGACATCGGTGAGTCCGACGCCAACATCACATACGTCAATATGGATGACGATAAAGATTTACTGATGACGCAACTGGTCTTTACTATCCAGATCGAAGACCGCGTTCATCTGGCGCGTCTGATGCGCAACGTCCGTAGAATTCATGGCGTTACCCGCATTTTACGGGATCGAAGTTAACTCCGTCGACATGCTTTTTAGAGCAACGTGTTGACGCTAACACCCGCTATTCATTTTCTACTAATCTGAATTGCCGCGATCTGACGCTACTGCAACGACTCCTTGAATCGTGCCGGCAACGCCAGCTCCACGAAATCAATCCCTTCCTCTGCCAATTCTTCTCGCTGAGTGGGGCTGGCGACTCCCCGTATCGCATGACTGGGAACTTCATTGTAATGAATACGCCGCGCCTCTTCTGTAAAGCGCTCACCAACATCTTCGGTATTTTTTAACATGTAGTGTGCCATTTCAAACAATGCTGATTCCTGCCTGATCGCCAAATCGCTGCGCGTATCTTGCGCTTTCGCTGATGTTGATGCCGATGCCGAGGATGATGCCGATGTTGAAGCCGTGGCGTGAGAGAGATTCAGATGTGGAGCTGATGGCAATTTATACACCTGCGGACTGTCACAAGTCGGGCAGGTAATCAAATGACGATCAGATTGCGATAGAAAATCTTCCTCTGAAGAAAACCATCCTTCAAAGCGATGCTGCTGTTCGCAACCCAAATTATAAACTTTCATTGCTCTTACACACCCATACAGAAAAGTGATTGCTTCTTGCTTAATTGCGTTTTGCCGACAATATTAATACCGTATATGATTATATGCTACCCGTGCGTATTTTCTTTCTCGCACCATCGTCACTGTTGCTTTAGGCGCTTTTTTGCGTCTTTTTTATAACTTCTTCTATTTTTTATCGTGCCGCCCTGATTCTCTACTAAACGTGCCCACCATCGTCATGAGCTTAAGACGATTCCTACAAAACGATTTCAACTTTTAGCGCCGTTTAGCTGCAACTCACCCCATCAACGCATTCCAGAATAAAACGCGTCAACAGGCTATCAGATTGGCTAATGCCCGGGGAACAAGGCAGAAGGATCAATCGGTTTGCCATCACGACGGATTTCAAAGTATAGCTTAACGGTACTACTATCCGATTTGCCCATTTCAGCGATCTTCTGACCTCTGGTGACCATCTGGCCTTCTTTAATAAGAATAGTCTTATTATGCGCGTACACGGACAACAGGTTGCCGGTATGCTTTATGATCAGCAAATTACCATAACCACGAATCCCTGCTCCCGCATACATTACCTTGCCACTTGCCGCTGCCAGAATTGGCTGCCCGCTTGTTCCTGCAATTTCAATTCCTTTTTTCTTCGACGAAAAGCTGCTTGTTTTCGCCCCTTCTGTTGGCCACAGCCAATCAATTTTGCTTTCCTCACCGCTTCCAGATGGTGGCACTGACGTCGGTGCGGGCGCCTTACCAACACGATCAGTATTTTTTACGCCAGCATCCGCAGTTGCGCCAGGCGGTGCGACCCGAAGCACTTGTCCTACTTCGATACCGTTTGCATTTTCCAGCTTATTCCAGGAAGCGATACTGCGATGATCTTGTCCAAACTTGCGGCCGATGGCGTACAACGTATCACCCTTTTGTACTGTGTAATATCCTGGCCCGCTCGGCGTGGATGCGCCGGTCTGACCGCCGCCGGTTGTGCTGCATGCCGCAAGCATGACGATCAGGATTGCTAGTATTACCAAACGAATTTTTTGCATTCTCATTCCATTTCACGGATTCGCGAGTTCAGAATCCGATAGGAATAACCTCATTCCTACCATTACCCTGCGCCCCATCGATTAGACCGATACTTGACCTCGAATATGCGGCTTCGTTCATTTAGTTGGGCCAATCGATTGCCGTAAAGTGACCTGATGCATCCCTGCGCCGACTATTCCGAGGGCGAAATGCGCGCTGACGAATCCATGCCCTGCCTGACCGAACATGCACGCTCAAGTGAATTGGCCGTCAGATCCGGAGAGACCGAATAGACTCGTCCATCTTCCTTGCAGTAAGCTTCAACAGAGAGCGTCGCGGCAGACTTCGGGGTCGCAAAAGGTTTTATTATCGCGTTTAGCAAAAGTCCGCTGAAGCCCATCAATACAATGGTCCCCATTTGCCAAATCCACTTGCGGCGCTCCCACTCGCGGTCTTTTGCAGAGGCTGCGTCATCCATTTTTGGGATCTGTTGATCGGCCAACTGTCCTGCGCATATTTTCACTTCGGACGATGCGCTTCCCCCAACCATATCCACGCCAATGACCGCTCCGTTTGTCCCACCCTGGTGGCAGCTGTCGACATCGTTTGTCGCATTGCCTTTAGTTTTTATAACACCCATATCCGCCTTATAGCCCTCGACCCAATTGTTATTAATAAAACTTGATCACTCTTCTAGCGCCGTGATTACACCATCCAAAAAACCATTCAAACTCGGATTGTCGGTACTGCTACGCAATTCGAGTGCAAGTTCGTTCAAGTCGGCTAAAGCGGTAAAAAGCTGCGCCTTGCGTTCAGGCTTGAGTGATAGCCCGACTTCGTAGCCGATATCGCGGCAGACGCCAACGAATTCTGGATTCAAACTATCTGTCGGCATATCTGGAATAGGTGCAGGTGTGTTAGCGTCGGTCATGCGCGTTCCTTCTATAAAGCGGGGAGTTTAGCAAACTGAAGACTGCATAGGGTAGTTTGCTCGTGGCTTTTCGTACGAAATGAATGTATTTACGTAGTAACCGCATGGTAAATAAGCAATCCACCTGACGCCACCCTGAAATTGTTGTGCAGTAGCAAAAAAATTGAAAACAAAAAAATGACAAATCATGTTGATGCGTCAAATACTTAATTAACAATTAACCTTATCAATCCGAATGACCTATATATAGGCCAAAATATACGCGTTTTATATGCCCGTGCTACGATTCGACTCCACGGTAGAGGTACCGTAAAAATAGCCCAAATAAGGAGTCCACATGAGTAATCGTAGAATATTTTTGAAAAACTTATCTCATATAGCAGCAGCATCTGCAATAGGCCTCTCTCTCAATGCACGTGCGCAAGCAGCAAAAGTCGATGACAAAGATCCGCAAGCGGTGGCTCTGGGTTACAACCATGACTCGACTAAAGTTGACAAAGTTAAATATCCGAATCACTTGCCAGCCCAGCAATGCAACAATTGCCAATTATTTCAAGGTAAAGCTAGCGATGCAACGGGTGGATGCCCACTTTTTGCTGGCAAAGTAGTAGCAGCAAATGGTTGGTGTAGCGCTTATTCAAAAAAGGCGTAGTCAAGATTGTTCTGACTTACGTTTGATGTCGCAATACCAAGCCCAGCTAGCACGCTGGGCTTTTGCTTTTATAAATAGAGTGCTCGCCTGTTAGTTGCACCAAGGTGCGACCAAAAAAAAGTCCGTCGACACATATTTTTCTGAAAGAAGTAAAATAATATTGCGCCCTTTGTAAAAGAGCGCCAGAAATTTATTCAAATCTGCTATTGTTACTATGGATATTCAATCCGCGACCAACAGGAGACTCCCATGGATTTGGTAGATAAATTTGACGCCAAAGGCGCATCCGGCAGCAGTTATCACGTGCACGTGTATCACGATCCGATTACCGCAGCGACAACCAGCGGTGAAATCAACGAGTTACCAGGCCCCAAAAGCTATCAATTGTCTGACGGGCGACACCTGCATCAATTATCAGAAACGAAATTTGAAATCGTTCACACTAACGAAAGAATATTCCGAATTTGATGGTGAGCAAACGCATCTCTGACAGGCGTTTAATCCAACTTTTGATCAACGATAACGCTCTTTCAATACGCACCCAATTTGTGTTTGAGAACCGTCTGGGTTACCTCTGACCAAACAAACAAGCCCGCATATTATCTGTGCGGGCTCGTTCCTTGAAACACTTACAAGCGATGCGGATGCATCGCTTTTGCTTTTTTACAATCTAGACATCTCTGTCAGCCCGTTCCGATCATTGACGCTACTATTGAATACTATTCGATAGTATGCGTTACCTTAAGGTATAAAAACTCCTCAGAATAGAGGAAATCAAACATCGGCAATTGATTGGCGGCTAGTTGTCGTTTAGTATAAAAAAGCCGTAGCAGAGCAAATAATTCCCACTCCTGCGGATATCACGGAACCCCAAATCAACCAGCGCTTTCTGGTCAGCACGGTAATTGCCGCCAACGCCACCGCAATTTGAATGAACGTCATCCCAAGTGCCAATCGCTCATGCGGCCTCAGCTTTGCTTCCGACTCCTCACCAAGTTTGCGTGACTCTGCCTGAAGGCTCTCCGCTTCGATTTTAATAGCTGCTTTCTGGCGATCCTGTTTATCGCGATCTGCCAGATAACGGGCTTTCAATTCTGGATTTTCTGTCAATGTGGCAACTGCTTCGTCCAGATGGCTTTTAGTCGACTTTGATTGATAGAAAGCCCACTGATCACTAGCCTCAGCCTGCTTCAGGATGCTTTGATTCTTTAAAAACATCGCTTCGTTTTGCGCCGCACCACTTTGATAACTCACCAGCGCGCCGATGGTCGCCAAAATGGCTGTCATCAGGGCGACTTTTTGCGCCAAACCATCACGTTCTTTTTCTACAGCCTCTTCAATTGCGTGCTCATGAGGACTTGGCACTTCGTATTCTTCTTCCATTATTTTCTCTGAGGGTAGACTAAAAATGAACCATGAAATGAAACATATTTAGTAGATTGATAAGATTCACAGCGCCGTCGCTTTTATACATCATTACCCAGCTAATATCCGATAAATTTACAAAAAAAAATTAGGTAATTTTCTCCACCCATTCGCCCTACCATGCAGCAAAACACACCTTACAAATATCTCATCGCGCTAGCTACCATCGGACTTTTCGGGCATTATTTAAATATTAACAAAAAAACATCCCATCTCGTAACACCCCGTCTTCTCACCATGCTTCAGCTAGCACGGAGGAAAAAATGAAAAAGATCTCGGCGATCCTGATCCTGAATTGTCTTATGGTTGCAGCGCCTTTCGCCCAAACCTCGACAGAACCACTTTTAACGGCTAAATCATGGTTATTGCTCGACACCAATAGTGACCATGTTTTAGCCTCACACGATGCCGATGTTCGGGTAGAGCCAGCATCGTTAGTAAAACTAATGACCGGCTATCTGGCCTGTGCAGCAATAGAAGAAAAAAAGCTCAACCCGCAGCAAATGGTCAATGTATCGACCCGCGCATGGAAAGTTGATCATGAAGGATCGAGGATGTTTATCCAACCCGACAAACCGGTCAGCGTTCAGGATTTACTGTATGGCCTTATCGTACAGTCCGGCAACGATGCTGCAGTTGCCATGGCAGAAACCATTTCTGGCACGGAAGAAACTTTTGTCGCCCAGATGAATAACACTGCGCGCATATGGGGCTTAAAAGACACGCACTTTGCCAACTCCCATGGACTGCCAGATCCTGAAAATTATTCAACGGCACGCGATCTGGCTACCCTTGCAACGCACGTGGTTGAGGACTTTCCAGAATGCTACAAAATTTACGCAATTAAATCGTTCACTTATAACAAAATTACGCAGCAGAACCGGAATCAATTGCTGTCGACAGATGCCAACATTGACGGCATAAAAACCGGCCACACGGCCGCTTCCGGCTATAGCCTCATTGCTTCTGCCAACCGTCCCAATGGCATCGGCACCAGACGTCTTATCGCCGTCGTATTGGGTGCGCCGTCCGGCAATGCGCGCGCGCAAGAAAGCCACAAACTGTTGCAATGGGGTTATCAGAATTTTGACACGGTAAAGTTGTATTCACACGGCGAAGTAGTTGTGACGCCGAAGGTATGGAAAGGCAAACAGAGAGAACTAAAAGGGGGTTTTCTTGAAGACTTGTATGTCACGGTCCCCAAGGGTCAGGCTAGCAAAATAAAGCAGACGATCGAGCTCAACAATCCGCTGCTTGCACCGATCGCCGAAGGCAACAAACTAGGTCAGCTTAAAGTACAAGTAGGCGAAAATGTTGTACTGACTCACGCCATTGTTGCATTGACGAGTGTAGAGCAAGCCAATTTTGTGTCACGTATTTTGGATGATGTGTGGCTTTGGGTTAATACGACCATCGATCACTTCATGAAGCATCAATGATGTATTGATGTATTAATGTATTAATGTATTAATGTATTAATTAAACAAACTCAGACCGATGGTATGTTCAGGATAGCAGTCATGCATGCTGATCGCATGCATGACAGATTACTGGTTACAGATTTTCGGCTAAGAAAGTCAATGTGCGACCTTCTGCCAACGCAGCAGCACGCTGGTTATACATGGCCGGACGCCCCCAGCAATTGAACCCATGATCGGTATTCGGATAGTCGTGGAAGGTGGCATTTGCTTTCCCTGCAAATGCCACTTTTACGGCTGCCACGTTGCCCTGTGTGATGTGTGCGTCATCGGCCGCGTAGTGAAATAAGATTGGCTGTTTGATCTGGTCAGCGATGTCCAGATGCTGATCAATGCCGCCGCCATAAAAGCAGACAGCCGCATCGGCATTACTTAGCGCCGCGGCGCGGAAGGCAAGCTGCCCACCAAAACAAAAGCCAAGCGTCGCGACTTTGCCACTCAACTCAGGTAGCTTGCGCAACGTTGCAACGGCGTCGGCGACATCTTTCGCCGCCTGATCAGCATCAATTTTCTGATAGAACCCGAACGCTTGCTCGGTACCGCTTTCGTCGTAGGCTAAATCGACGCGCGGCGACATGCGCCAAAACACGTCGGGTGCCAATACAACATAACCCGCCAAAGCGTATTGATCTGCAACGGTGCGGATATGCTCATTGACGCCCCAGATTTCTTGCAAAAGAACAATACCTGGGCCTTTGCCGGTCGGCGGCAAAGTGAGATAGCCGCTAAATCCGGTTGCGCCTGCGGTCGGGATATCGATCCAGTGTCCGTTCATCGTGGTTTCCTTTTAATTTAAAATTAGAAAATAGCGCCTGAGACGCGTGAATTCTGTGTTGTATGTTCTGTATTGATGCGGGTATTGAGTATTGGATATACCAAAACAGCGCCAGCATCACTGCTCACGCCATTGATCGGTAATCATATCAGAAGTATTTATAGATAACTTGCGGCGCAAAAAAACCAAACAAGGCCAGGGGCAATACGCTAGCGTCACTGCTGAAGACATCACATCCAAGGCGTCACTGCAAAATTGATGACCTCTTTATATCCCTCAAAACTCACCCTAAAAACTACTTCCCATCGGCCACCAAATCGGCAATCGCATGGTTATTGGATGGTTATTGAATCGCCTTCTGTCGCGGAAGTTTCACCATAAATACCGTACCCGCACTTTCGTTTGACTCGACCGTTATCGTTCCTCCGTGTGCCTCAGTAATTTGGCGCGCGATAAACAAACCCAAGCCCAGGCTGGTCGATGGGCGGCTATGCCCTTGCCCGTCTACGTTGAGTTGGACCAACGGCGTAAAAATAGCCACCAACGACTCGGTGGGTATGACGGGGCCGAGATTCTTCACTGTCACGATGATCGCCTCCCGTTCGCCTGTCGCGCAAATTGTCACTGGCTGTTCGGCAGTGCGATACTGCGCTGCATTATTCAACAAATTAGAAAAAACCTGCTGCAATCGATCGCTATCAAAACAATCAATCAGATCACCCGCCGTATCCAGCGTAAATTTGCAATCGGGATGTGCTGCACTGGCATCCTCTAGCGCAGCCTGACAAATTTCTTTGACATTAACCTCCTCCCTAACCATTGGCATTTTTCCACCAAGCTGCGTTCTTGCGTACTCTAATAAATCATTCACCATTGCATTCATGGTAGCGGCACTTCTGACTACTCGCGCTCCGATCAGTCGAACACTATCCTTCTGCTCCCGCAAACGTGACAACGAGTCGCCAGCCATTGCCATGGTGGCAAGCGGACTCCTTAAATCGTGTCCGAGAATTGCCAGAAAGGTGTCTCGGGTACGTGTTTCCTGATCCGAATAAGTAGTCACCGACTCCGCCAATGCCTGATCTATTGCCTCATTAAAACGCACCATATCATAGGTCGTTTCCTCTGAAATTTGACCAATTTGTGGCAACCATAAACGCAGCACAATCGCTCTTAATGCACGATATTCGGCAGTGAGCTGCGTCAAAGAGAATCCACTCAGTTGACGCAGCAGACCATGCGTCGCCGCCGCGCTTTCATCATCCATAATGCGCAGGGTAACGCCTTCCAGTTTCTGATTTTGTTGCTGGGGACTTGGTGTAATGACAATATCGGAGGCAATTTCTTGAAGAATTTTCTTTATATGATCGCGTAGCGCGGTGGTTGAAAGTTGGTTAGCAGGAGCACCGAGTGTCCGTGCGATAGATTCCCACTCCTTAATGATTTGCTCGGTGTGGGTGCTGATAAAGCCGGATAGTTTCATGATGAGCGCCATACCCGCAACGGATACAGTCCTTTATTGGCAAAAAAACAACAAACGCAACAAAAAAATAAACCGACTTGAATATCAGCAACAAGACACTACAAAATAACTAATAGGTAGATCATAGCCGCAAAAAGCGTGCCGTGATGACATCCCCATCAAATATAGAATACCGCGCCTTATTCGTTGGCAAAAAATATATTCTGAACTTGATGCAGCGCGCGCCGAATGCTTAGGTTGGACCAACAAACGCGACAATAGTGAAGCCCCAGAGGCAACCACGCCAGAACTAATATGCAATAGCGCCGTTAAGGTTTCGAAGCAAATCGCCGAACTGAGTCGGCAAGCCTGCACAAGCAGCGAGTGTAGTTTAGTACCGGACTGACAGCATTTGTGGCGCGCACGCCACCAGAATTTTGTGCGCTATGGCCGTCGCAAATGCTGCCATTGTTTTACACTATTATCTTGGTTTCACTCATCAACAAATCCACACCAGCGCCGGCAAAGTTAGCCAAATCGCCCGCTGCCGCTTGCCCTTCTGGTGTAGCCAGAGCCGCCTGAATGGCCGCAACGGAATCAAACTCCAAAACCGCCACCAGATAGAAGGCATGCTTGCCAGCCATACCCATCACATCACCGCTGGATAATTCGAAGCCACGCAAACCCGGTATCGCCTTGACCAAAGGCACGTGTTTCTCAGCATAATGCGCATCGAATGCTTTGGTGTCGGTCGGCTGCTGATATGTTACAAAAAGCTTCGCCATATCTTATCTCCTGATTTTTTATTGGTTAATTGAATAGTGCTCTTTATTAGCCACGGACTATAACGCATTACGATGTTATGCGTTCGAAAAAGACTGACAATTTACCTGTTGGAAGACGCAAACATAGTGTGCTGTGGGTCACACAATAATCGATTAAGATTTCTACGCTTCTGACGCGACGTTTTTTGCGCGCGACCACATGAAACGTGGAAATCAAATCTGCCCGTGCGCCGCCGTTACCTTGCCACCTTTCCACCAATCAAGCATCGCATAAATTAATAAAAAAAAGAACCGCATTCAAATCAGGCAGAATCAGAGTGCCGATATCGGCCCGATCCTGACGTGGCGATCCAGTTTATCGATACGATGCTCGGCAGCCTCCGCCAGCATCTGCGCTGACGTTAATGCAAGGCGCAGCAAGCGCTCGGTATCGATGATATCCAGGGTCGGCTTGACGTCAGTGCCGTGGTCCGCGTTGCTTACGTGGACCAGCTCCATACATGTCTTTATCCCGTAGCAGACATCTACCGTAAGCGCATAAAATTGCGCGCATTGGTCAGTCTGATAATGCAAAGGAAGCCATGAAAAAGGCTGATGGAATGCTTCTGGTTCTGGCGGTGGCGGCATGCTCATGGCTGCGCTTCCGTGATGACTTGGATCGTGAGGTATTTGCAGAATGCTAAAGAAGATGCGGTAGAGGTGATGGTTCCTTTTCAGTTACGCCGCATCCCGATTAGAAATCGGGTGGGCGACAAATGGCAAGGTTAGTAGACCGGCGTAGAAGCGATTCCCGGCAGGCCGAAGCCTCCCTGCCACTGCCGCCCATAAACGGGCAACGATGAAGAACACACACCACTTTGCATAGTGTGTGCGCACTACTACGGTCGAGCTACTAAACTCGGTCCCATTTTTATCAGGGACGCAACGAGTACAGGGCATCATTCTGCTTTCTGTGAAGCAAATTGTATTTTCCGTTACTTCATTGCCCGCTTAAACCCCGATCACTATCTTCTTATTTTGCGATGCCGAATTAAGGCGAACTAACGCAAACTAACGATTAGACGCAAGTGTCCTCAATAGCAAAGGTGATCGCGCGATCACGGGATCTTTCGCTTTTGACAGTTGCGGTGCGCCGACCGCTTGTTGCAAAGCGTCGATCATTTGTCTCTCATCAGCAGAGTTGATAAGGCCAATAAATACGATCGTTGATATTGGCCCAGATTTGCCCGCAAAGGGAATCAGCATGATCCGCGATCCGACCACGTGCAGCTCGTAAGGAACGGTGTCTTGGGTAAGCCAGACAATGCCTTTGGCACGGAGTATTTTGTCTGATAGCGTCGACAGCATTTGTTTTAGCTTTTTTTATCGAAACAGGCTGAAGAATTAAAGTTAAAGCTGCGTATTGCAGAGTGGTGTTTTGTATCTTCATCAACTAACGTCATCAAGGCGGGCGGCGTGGTCGACTCGTTCAAGTCAGACTTAACGTCTGGCAACAGTGCAGAATCAAAAAGGAATTCAAGCGGAATTTGTCCGTTCTTTGCATCGATAATATAGTTGGTTTTAGCGATGGCAGAAAGTTGGATTTTGGTACTAATTTTTTTTCCGTCAGAAATCAAATCGAGCTTGGTCAATACCAAAACACTGGCCCCCGCAATTTGACGCCGGGCAATGTCGCCAACATACGGATCGTGCAGCGTTTTTTCACTATTTTCAGCATCCACCAACACCGCGATTGCACATAATCTAAACGCCTTGTCGGACATCCCAATTTGTGCAATTTTTGCAGGATCGGAGACGCCACTTGCCTCGATCAGCAGAATGTCTGGCCGATTTTCCCTTGCGCTAATGGCGATTAACGCTTCGGTTAAACTGTCGCCAATGGAGCAGCAAATACAGCCATTTTCCAGATTGATCACATCATCCGTTTTGGAGCGAATCAGCGCAGCATCAATATTAATGCTGCCAAAATCATTGACCAGAACAGCTATTCTTTTTCCAGTCCGTGCAGATAAAACCTGATTCAGTAACGTTGTTTTACCCGCCCCGAGATAACCACCGATCACGACGAGGTTAATCGGTGCACGCATATCCTTATCGACATTCGTCGTTAGCGCGTTCAGCTGATTAAAGGTGTTCGATATCATTTTGGCGACTCAAAAACCTTGCCACCCAAAACGGTTCCCCATACAGAAATATCCTTCAAATGATCGGGATCAATGAGCGTCGGATCTTGTTCCAGCACTGCAAAATCTGCGTACTTGCCAACCTCAATACTACCAACCAAATGGTCCATCTTCAATGTATAGGCCGCACCCAGCGTAATAGCGTGCAATGCCGCCGGAACCGAAATACGCTCGTTTTCGCCCAACACACGACCGGAAGATGTTTTTCTTTGTACTGCGCACCAGGCTGTAAAAAGCGGGCTCAATTGTGTAATCGGCGCATCAGAATGGAACGCAATCGGAATGCCCAGTCGCAACGCGGAACCAGCGGCGTTCATCCTGTTGGCGCGGTCTGGCCCCATGGTCTGATTGTAGTGTGCGTCACCCCAATAATAAATATGGTTTGAGAAAAAATTGATACACATGCCCAATGCGGCGATGCGGCGCAATTGCGCTGTATCGGCCATCTGGCAATGCTGCAGAGTATGGCGATGATCAGCGCGAGGATGTTTGGTTAATATTTCCTCAAACGCATTGATGACCAATTCTGCAGCCTCATCACCGTTTGTATGCACATGAAGCTGCAAACCATTGAGATGGAATGGTGTAAATAATTCCACAAACTGACTGGGCGGAATAATCCATAAACCGTTTGGCTTACCGTCAAAATAACCGGGCCATTTGACGCGTGCCGTGAATCCCTGAATCGAACCATCGACAATCACTTTCACCGGTCCATAGTGCAATTTATCGGTATTTTTTTCGATCGCTTCCTGCAATCTTTTTAAGCCATTTTCTGCACTTCTTTGCGGTCCATAAGCCGGGACAATCCGAATCGGATAATTATCATCCGGTGTAATCTTGCGTAAATTTTCCGCTCCTATCGCCGACAGGTCATTCATGAGATCAGTCGCGGTGGTCACGCCAGCGAGTTGGGCCACTTTACCAAAATTCCAGATCGCGCTTTCTTTTTCGCTCGAAGAGATCGCTAGTTGCTTGCCGATTATTCGGTAGATAGGAAACATAGCGGCAAATTCTTGCAGTTCACCCGAAGGCTTGCCGGCGGCATCTTTATGTATGCCATCAATATCCGTATCTTCATCAATGTCCGCAACCGCTAACATCGCCGAATTAACGTTCATTAAATGCACACTGGCATGCAAAATCGCAATCGGGCGAATGGTGGAAACAGTATCCAGTTCTTTGGCCGACAGGCGGGCCGTGCCAAAGAAAATCGGATCAAATCCCCACGCCAGCAATTCGGTAGAAGCATCTGTCATTTCTGTTTCTGCTTGTTTCAGACGTCGAATAACCTGGTCTAAGGAGGTTAATCCTTTCCAACACTTTCCGTCCGGTCCACGTCTGTCGTGATAGCCAACGTAGACCGCATCCCACATCGCACCTTCCATTAAATGACAATGCCCTTCGACCAACCCTGGCATTAAAATTTTGTCTTGGAAAGCGTGATTAACTTCAACCTCTCCCCATTGGCCGACTTCTTCCAGTGAGCCAACAGAAAGAATTTTTCCTTCGCGCACCGCGACACAGGTCGCCTCTGGCTGACCGGGGTTCATGGTGATAATTTTCTTCGCAACAAAAACTTGAATCTTCTGGCTTTTTATTTTAGTTAAACTCACACCGTACTCCACAGAAAAATAATGGCTGAAACTGCTTTATGGCAAAACTGTTTGCATGCTTTTTGAACACAATTTCATCAAAAAATGTGCAGTGCAGAGAACAATAATATTAACTAGCAAACAAATTAAACCGATATTGAAACCGCCCAAATCAATTTTATTGACATACATCAAGATAGCCAGCACTTGCCCCACGATGATTCCCAACGCAACCGCATTTGCTTTTACGCCCTTAAAAAATAGGATGATCATCATTCCCGGAAAAAATTGGGTGATCCCGTAATAAGCCGTGTTAATAATCGTCAGCATCAAGTTAGGCGTAAATAGCGTCAGCACGATTGAGGTGGCCAGGTAAATGACAATGACAAATATGGTGCTGGTTTTCTGCTTACTCTCTGGAATATTGGGAACTAGATTACGTGTGACTAATGGGCCAATCGACAAACAGATACCGGCTAAAACCAGCAAACCTGAAAGCGCCGCACCAGCCGTCACCAGCCCCAATAACCAGCCGGGTAAAAGATTCACTGCCGCGGCAAAAAAGGCTTCATTTGGATTATCGAGTGTTAAGTTTGCGCTGATCGCGTAATAGGAGGCGACGATCAAAAACGGATACATCAACATGTAAAGCGGCATGGCAATTTGGGTTTTACGGATCGTGTTGGCGCTTTTTGCGGTAAAGAAATTTTGTACCGCAAAAGGAAACATGTAAAAGCCCAACGATTGGAAGAACATGGTGCTCATCGAAAAGGTGATTTGTTTGGTATTCATAGTGTTGCTGACATGCGCGCTTGCTACGCGAAATACTTCCGTCACACCAAACTCCCACGAGACGGCAACGCCAGCCACAACAATGGCAACTACCATTAAAATATCTTTAAGAATAGCAATGTAGGCAGTCGCTCTTACGCCAGAAATAATGATGTAGATAAAGGCTAAAAAAGCTGAAATAAATATCAGATAAATCGGCTCTAAATTCCAACCTAAACTTTTTAATGCGGCGACCAAACCGGTAAATTGCAATTGTCCCCATGGAATCAAAAATAGAATCGCCGAGACGGTAACGACTACTTCGAGAAAGCGACTTTGATAATGTCCCTTGAACAAATCCGGAAGCGTGATGGCGTTATATTTTTTGCCGGCCTCCCACATTTTTGGCCCGATAAAGTAACCAATCGGATAAGCCAATAAGATGTAACCTAAGAACCAGACGCCATAGGTCGCACCTTTGGCGTAAATACCGCCGGGTAAACCGACCATTGTGCCGATACTATAAATTTCTCCTGCGGCCAGAAAAAATACGAGGTAGACACCGAACTGACGGGACGCAACAAAAAAATCATGCACACTTTGCGCGTTATGTCCTCTTTTCGAACGAAATGCTAAGTAGAGCGAAAAGGCGATGAAGCCTAAAAAGACGACGGTAGACATACGAACTCCCGAATAGTTTTATATTATTTATAAGATTGTTAGTGACTCTTGCGCTCTGCTCTCAATCGTCTATGTCGATGTTTTTGCGGTCGAAAAATATCCAGCAAGTGAGTAAGCAGCACGATGTCAATATCATCCACATAAACATCCAGAAATAAATAAATGGGACGCCAAATACGGTGGTATTAATGGTGTTGACCCAAGGGAGCATGGCGACTACGGCGATATTGGGAATGCCGATACCAATCAGAAATCTGAACAATTTTATCTCCTAGCGTTTTAATAATTTTTTTCCAATATGCGACAAATTATTTGATCTGGCAAAATAATTATTTTGATCGCAATTACTTTTGGTTATGTCGATAGCGTCGAACAATGCCGCTTTTCCTAAGCGCACTCATCCAAAATCACTTGCTGAAATATTCCAGAAAAATACTAAAAAATTGCGCCCGAAATAACGCTCAGCGATAGCCGAGCGGATTGATTTCCGATTTCCGATTTCCGATTTCCGATTTCCGATTGGCGATTGGCGATTGCCGATTGGCTGCAGACGACATCGGTGGTAAGCGAATGCGATAGGTATCGCATAGTGATTATTGATACCGATAGCGATGTTGTTAAGTCCGCACCTGCTTTGCAGGCGGCCTGCCCTTATAGCCTTATAGTCACCGGCTAACAGAACCGATTGGATTCTAACCAACCAATAATGGTTGAAGCTTCAATGCAGCGACCTTCAACTTGGGAATGTTTTCTATCAGTTGATCCAACGATTGACGCGCTGTCGGCGCATGGCAGGCAACCGCTGCCACGGTGCGTCCATCCGGTGCGCAAATTGGCACGGCAATAGCGACCATACCATGTATGAATTCCTCATTATCTATTCCGATTCCACGCGAATCGAGACGTGTCAGTTCGGCTGTAAGCAGGTCGACATCTACGATAGTTTTGGGAGTCAACGGTTTCAAGACCATCAAGGACAGCATTTTTTGTTGATCAAGCAAGGGCAAGCGCGACATAAATAATTTGCCACTGGCGGTGCAATGCATCGGCGCGTGCGTGCCAGGTGGCAAATGCAATCGCAACGGTTCGGGCGTGTCGACCCGATCAACATATAGCACTTCACTTCCAGCTGGCATGGTCAGGTTGCAAGTCTCTCCAATTGCGGCCGCAAGATTGCCAAGGATGGTCCTGCAACCGCGCATCAATGCATTATTTTTAAGCGTGGACAGCGCCAGATCGGCCGCCGCCGGACCAAGCAAATATCCGCGGTCAATTGGCATTCGCAATACGTATCCCAGCCGTTCGAGCCCTTCGAGAGTACGCATCATCGTCGCTTTGGGAATCCCGGTGCGATAGGACAGTTGCGACAACGTTTGCGGATGTTGTGCGGCGGCGAGGTGTTCAATCAGCCGCAGAACACGCAAGACGCGCATATCACCAAGCTCGTCTTTGGACGAAATAGTTGAATCGCTTGACGACTCTTTTGACAACTCGGCATTTCGAAACAGTTTTGTCATTTTTCGTTTCACTTCTCAAGTATTTGCAAGTTTCTGATTGTAAGCAAGCTTGGAATAACATATTTTGGACCATTATGTTCCGAATATGAGAATAATTGCAAAATAAATGGGCGAATTGGCCGTAATGCGGGTTTCGAAAAAAATACATAGCGACCAATCCACAAGCCCCGATTCACAAGAACTACAAGGAGATCACCGCATGACACGTCGTTTTGATTACATCATAGTGGGCGCTGGATCAGCGGGATGCGTATTGGCAAATCGTTTATCGGCAAACCCGGCCACCCGTGTTTTGCTACTCGAAGCTGGCGGCAAGGACGCTAACCTCTGGATTCATATTCCGGTTGGCTATTTCAAGACCATGCATAACCCAAAGCTGGACTGGTGCTATGTCACGGAACCGGATCAGGGCATCGATGGCCGCCAATTGCAATGGCCTCGCGGCAAGGTACTCGGCGGTTCCAGTTCCTTAAACGGTTTGCTGTATGTGCGTGGCCAAAAAGAAGATTATGACCACTGGGCGGCGCTGGGCAATAAGGGCTGGAGTTATAAAGACGTTTTGCCCTACTTCAAAAAATCGGAGGATCAGGAGCGCGGTGCCGATGCGTACCACGGTGTCGGCGGGCTGTTGAAAGTATCGGATTTACGTCTACGTCGCCCGATTGCAGATTATTTCATTGAGGGTGCGAAAGATATTGGCATTCCTTACAACGATGATTACAACGGCAATACGCAGGAAGGTGTGAGTTATTTTCAGCAAACCGCGCATAAAGGCTTGCGTTGGAGTACAGCCAAAGGATTTTTACGTCCGGCCAAAAAAAGAGCAAACCTGCAAGTGGAAACCGACGCTCACATCACACGGATTCTGTTCAAGGATCATCGCGCCGTGGGCGTGGAATATCGCATAGGCGATGTGCTGCACCAGGTCAGCACAGACGTCGAAATAATCTTATGTGCCGGCGCAATTGGATCGCCACAGATTCTGCAATGCTCTGGCGTCGGGCCCGCAGCCTTATTACGCAGTGTGGGCGTTCCGCTGGTGCACAATCTGCCCGGCGTAGGACAGAACTTGCAAGATCACCTTCAGACCAGACTCGTGTTCAAAACGCGCTTGAAGACGCTCAACGATGAGGTGAATAGCCCCATCAACAAGATGAAAGTCGGCATGCAGTATCTGTTGTCACGTTCCGGCCCGTTGACGCTGGCAGCGAGCCAGGTGACGATATTTACCAAGTCCGATCCGTCACTGGCGCGGCCCGATATCCAGTTTCATATGCAGCCACTTAGCGCTGATAAACCCGGTGAAGGCGCGCATAAATTCTCTGCTTTCACGATGTCGGTTTGTCAGCTAAGGCCATACAGCCGCGGCTACATTGCCATCAAATCGAGCGATCCGCTGGAATACCCTGAGATCCATCCCAATTACCTGTCTGACGAGCGCGACCATCCGGTGGTCATCAGTGCGCTTCGTCTGGCACGACGCATTGCAGGCGCGCACTCTCTGGCGCCACACATCTTGTCCGAATTTATACCCGGTGCGGAATATCAAACCGATGCCGAGTTGCTACAAGCAGCGCAACGCTTCAGTCAGTCAATTTACCATCCGTCGGGGACGTGCAAGATGGGAGGCGATCCAATGGCCGTGGTCGATGATCGGCTGCGCGTGCATGGACTCAAAGGATTACGGGTAGTCGATGCGTCGATCATGCCCGAACTTGTTTCAGGCAACACCAATGCACCCACCATCATGATTGCAGAAAAAGCCGCAGACATGATCATCGGGGATGCAGCTGAAAGGCAGCAATCATGCGCGAACAACCAAGATGACGTAGCACAACACTAAGCAGAAAAAGTTGCGTAGCAAAGAATCCGACGGGACATTTTTGTGACGACACGTTAAGACAAATTATCGCTTCAAACAGGGGATAGCCGCGCAATAACGCCACTTGAAAAGATGGCTGAATGAGCGGTGCAGAACCACCATTGTTTATAAAACAAATCAGGAGACATCATGGCAAATAGCAACAGTAAAACAAAGGAACTACGGCGCGTGGTTGTCGCGAGCGTCATCGGTGCCACCATCGAATGGTACGATTTTTTTCTATACGGTGTGGTCGCGGGCATCGTCTTCAATAAATTGTATTTCCCGGGCAGCGATCCCATCGTATCGACGATGCTGGCTTACGGCACGTTTGCCGTCGGGTTTCTAAGTCGCCCTATTGGTGGCGTCATCTTCGGCCACTTCGGTGACAAAATCGGCCGTAAAAGCATGCTGGTGATGACCCTGATGATTATGGGTGTTTCTACTTTTCTGATTGGGTTGCTGCCGACCTATGCGCAAATCGGTGTCGCCGCACCAATTATATTATTGATGTTGCGCATTGTTCAAGGGATTGGACTGGGTGGTGAATGGGGCGGCGCGGTGCTGATGGCGTATGAATATGCACCGATAAAGGAGCGGGGATTTTATGCCAGTTTGCCGCAATTGGGTCTCGCTATCGGGCTTTGTCTGGCTTCGGGCGTGGTAGCCATTCTGTCCTATGCATTGACGGATGTGCAATTCCTGACATGGGGATGGCGTCTTGCCTTCATCCTGTCGGCTGTGCTGGTCTTCACCGGTATGTGGATACGTCTGACCGTGATGGAAACGCCGGAGTTTAGGGCAATCAAGAAACATAATT
Source organism: Glaciimonas sp. GNP009 (assembly GCF_054343755.1). Classification (NCBI taxonomy): domain Bacteria; kingdom Pseudomonadati; phylum Pseudomonadota; class Betaproteobacteria; order Burkholderiales; family Oxalobacteraceae; genus Glaciimonas; species Glaciimonas sp. GNP009. The sequence continues at coordinate 4,329,914 of NZ_JBTGUV010000004.1, read as the reverse complement.
CTGAAACCCAGATCCCCTTTTTCGACATGATGAAACGTTATCCGGGGAACGTTTTAAAGGGCATGGCGGCACGTTATATCGATGGCGTATTTTTTAATATCTTCGGCGTGTTTTCAATCAATTATTTAACCAATTCGATCAAAATCAGCCGCACTGACGCATTGATCGGCGTCATGGCATCGGCTGTTGTGATGTGCTTTTTCATTCCCTTCTTTGGTCGCTTGTCTGACCGAATGGGACGGACCAAGGTGTTTTTTTGGGGCGCCCTTATCACCAGTTTTTCTGCCGTTCCCGCATTTTGGTTCATGATCAATAGCGCTGATAATGTATTGGTGGTGTGGCTATCGATTGTGATTCCGTTAGGTATTCTTTATGCATCGATATACGGCCCAGAAGCGGCGTTGTTTTGCGACCTATTTGATGCAAAAGTACGCTACACGGGCATCTCGTTTGTATATCAATTTTCTGGCATTTTCGCTAGCGGATTGACGCCGATTATCGCCACCTATTTGCTCAAAACCGGCGGTGGACAGCCATGGCACATCGTCGGCTATATCTTGTTTGCCGGATTGATATCTGCGTTCGCCGCTTTATCGATCGGTAAGGGAAAAACCAGCGACATCGAATTGGAGCATCCCGGATTGCAGAAGGCGCGATAATTTTGACGCAGATGGTTTTGATTTATTGCGCATCTATTTAGCGTCGGATCCGCTTCAACCAAGCTTCAATCAAGCGTCATTTGCGGATTTATGTCCGCATTTGACGCAGCAGCAGGTGTTTCAGAAAAATAGGCATTCGACAGTGCTTGTGCCGCTAACCTTAACGTTGGCACGTGTTGCAATGCCTGTTCCAAATTCATGCGCACCACCGGAGCCTGTAACGCGAGCGAAGCGCAAGCCCGGCCGCTTCTATTCAATATCGGGACCGCTACCCCGATCATGCCGACGTGAAACTCTTCATTATTAGTGGCGACTTTGTCTGTTGTGAAACGTTGAAGTTCTTGCTCTAACAACGCCACATCCGTGATCGTGTTGTTGGTGCAGCGTTGCAGCGGGCCACTCCCGATCAGTTTTTGGCGCTGACTGCGTGACAACTGACTCAACAGTAATTTTCCGCTGGAGGTGCAGTGCAACGGTACGTGCGACCCTGGCTGCAAATTCAATCGCAGCGGCGATGGCGTTTCTACCCGATCCAGATAGGCGATCGCATTACCGTCCAGCATCGTGACATTGCAGGTTTCTCCAATGTCGTCCACAAGCCTCTGCAAAATCACGTGGGCAGGGGCGCGTACGATCGAATTTGCCAATACTTCAAGCGCAAAGGTCGATAGCCTCGCACCAGCGGTATAGCGCTTGCTAACCAGTTCCCGCGACAACATCCCCGCTTGCTCAAGCATGATCAACGTCCGATAGGTGGTCGGCTTGGGTAATCCACAGGCGGACGCTACTTCATCCAGCGAAACAGGTTTATCGACTCGGATAACAGATTCCAATATATGAAAAGCTCTTAACGCTGCCGAACCGGATTGCTTCTGATTGCTTTTCGTAGGTTTCATGGCCCGAATTATCTCAGATTATGATATCAGCAACAACCTGACCAAAAATCAAATTTCTATTTAATGAAATGAAATATTCCGTTTTTTAAATTTTATTCTTGCAATTCATTTTTTTGAGAAGTATATTTAATAAAACGAAATCCACCGTTTCGTTTTTTATCACTCACTACCTTCCAATGTGTGAGGTAGTCGCCATGACGCGCAAGATCTGCGCGCTGGCTATTGCATTGATTTGCATTGATTGGCATTGACTTGCATTGAATTATTTCTCGCGTCCGCATAACGGGACAAAAACGGCATCCTGCCAAATCAATTAAATGCCGACTCCCCGATAAGTGATTTGCCAGGGAAAAACAGGCACAGAAACAGAAGATAACGTCAACAAAGATAGGTAGTCGGTTGCCCCGATTCCGATCTGTCGACCAACTACGGCTGAACGCTTTGCATCGAAAGGACAAGGAGGAGATCAAGCAAGACAAGGCTTCAGGCCGTACAAAATAATGATTACCACTTACAACGATAAGGCGGAGACATGAAAAAAAGATTAAAGGTGAGGCATCTGATATTAGGTCTTATGTGTTTGATGTATTTCATTTCATACATAGACCGTGTCAACATTTCGATTATTGCACCCGTGCTAAAGCATGAGATGGGCCTCACACCGACCGAATTAGGTCTGGTTTTTTCAGCCTTCGCCTATCCTTACGCCGCCATGCAAATCCTGGGCGGATGGTTTGCCGACAAATATGGTCCACGACTGGTATTAGGAATTCTCAGCATCATTTGGGCCGTTGCGACGATCCTTTGCGGCTTCTCATGGGGACTTTGGTCATTAATCATGTTTCGGATGTTATTGGGCGTCGGCGAAGGTGGCGCATTTCCTGCGGCGACACGGTCCTTCACGTTTTGGATGCCCAGTACAGAGCGCGGCTTCGCTCAGGGCATAACGCATAGCTTTGCGCGTTTGGGTGGTGCAGTCACACCACCGCTCGTTTTGCTCATTGTTGTCCAATACGGGTGGCGCGAATCCTTCATTATTCTCGGTGTCATTAGTCTGATCTGGACGTGTGTTTTCGTTTGGCTTTATCGCAATACGCCGATAGAACACAGGTGGGTAACGTCTGCCGAACTGAAAGAAATCGGTATCAATCCGGCTGAAACGAAAAAAGCCGCAAAAGGAAAAACCCCATGGAAAGAGATGATAAAGCGAATGTGGTTGATCACATTCGTGGACTTTTGCTATGGCTGGTCGCTCTGGGTATTCCTGACGTGGTTGCCGTCTTATCTTAAGGATGCACGCGGTTTTGACATGAAACAGCTTGCATTATTTACGGCGCTGCCACTGCTGGCTGGCGTGGTTGGCGACACGTTGGGCGGCGTTCTTTCCGACTATATCTATAAAAAAACCGGCAACCTTAAACTTGCCAGACGCTCGTTGCTGGTGGTCGGCCTAGGTGGAGCGTTGGTCTTCATCCTCCCCGCAATTTATACCGAGACACCGTTGACAGCCGTTGCACTGCTGGCGTTATCTTTCTTCTTCCTGGAACTGACGAACGCGGTGTTGTGGAGTTTGCCTATCGACATTGCGGGTAAGTATGCAGGAACTGCTGGCGGCATGATGAATACGGGGTTCGGTATAGCCGGAATGATTTCGCCAGCGGTATTCGGTTTCCTGATTCAAACGACGGGAAGTTATGAAGTGCCGTTTCTGATTTCCGCGGCGTTATTAGGGGTTGCGGCAGTCTGCTCACTATGGATCGATCCGACCAATAAGCTCAAGGACGAACCAATCGAAGAACCGGCATTCAATCCGATGGGGAAAGTGCCCGTCTTTAGATAGGGTCGGCTTTTTGTCCGGCTGCGGACAAAAATCAAAATGTCAAATCTGAACAATCAACAATCAATAATCCAAGGATGGAGATCATAATGTCAGTTGAAAATTCCGCAAAATCCAACCCGGCGATAGAATTAAAAGTCGTCTCTGAACTCATCAGGAAGGCACGCGCCGCACAGCGCGAATATGAACACTATTCGCAGCAGCAAGTAGATGATATCGTGACTGCGGCAGGATGGGCGATCATGCATCCTGCGCACAATCGCAACCTGGCTGAAATGGCAGTTCACGATACTGGCCTGGGCAATGTCGATGACAAAATATTGAAGAACCATCGTAAAACACTCGGCCTGTTGCGGGACCTGAAAAATGCCAAAACAGTCGGTATCATCGCCGAATATCCAGAGCGTGGATTGATAGAGATTGCGCGACCGGTCGGCGTGGTGGCAGCGATCACACCGTCGACCAATCCAGCCGCAACACCAGCTAACAAGGTGATCAATGCCCTCAAAGGGCGCAATGCCGTGATCATTGCGCCCTCTCCCAAGGGACTGAGCACCTGTATTGCACTGGTCGCTTACATCCATGCTGAACTGAAAAAAGTCGGCGCACCGCTGGATCTTGTTCAGTATCTTCCCGCGCCCACTACCAAGGAGGCGACGCAGGAACTGATGCGCCAGGCCGATCTCGTGGTCGCAACCGGCTCGCAAAACAATATCCGCGCAGCTTACGCCAGCGGTACGCCTGCATTTGGAGTGGGCGCAGGAAACGTTGCCGCGATCATTGATAGTTCAGCCAATCTACGTGATGCCGCAAAAAAAATAAGCAGCTCCAAAACGTTCGACAACGCGACTAGTTGTTCCTCCGAAAATAGCGTTGTGATTCTTGATGCAGTCTATGAATCAGCGGTGGCCGCACTGATCGAAGCAGGCGGTGTCATGTTGGATGCGAACGAAAAAAGTCAGTTACAAAAAACCATGTGGCCGCGAGGAAAACTGGATACCGCCGTCACCGCGCAGGTCGCATCGAAAATTGCAGCACTAGCGGGATTAAGCGAGTCGCGTTTTTCGCAAGCCAGAATCCTCATGGTGGAAGAAGTCGGAACCGGTTCAGACTATCCCTATTCGAGTGAAAAGCTTGCACCGGTACTGACGATTTATCGCGCCCGCGACTTTGATCACGCCTGCCAGATAGTCAATGCTTTGTATGACTATCAGGGCGCGGGCCACTCGGTAGGCATACATACCGATGACGACGCACATGTGCTGCGTTTGGGAAATGAACTTCCGGTTTGCCGGGTCATTGTGAATCAGGCGCATTGTTTTGCCACCGGCGGCAGCTTCGAAAACGGATTGCCGTTTTCACTTTCAATGGGATGCGGCACATGGGGCGGCAATAATTTCTCCGACAACATGCACTACAAACATTACCTGAACATCACACGAATCGTGCGCAGCATCCCAGAAAACATACCGACTGAAGAAGATATCTTTGGCGCGTATCACCGCAAATATAGCTAATCGCTCTCTTGGTATTTCTTGATTTTCAAGAGATGCAGGAGCGATATTTTTATTGCTTGGTTTTGCTTATTTTCTACTCAATTACACTGATTTTAGGAATCAATATTATGCTGCGCACGATTCGTGAATATGTCGATTTTCAGGCTGCGAAAAATCCGGATGCGGTCTATTTGATTGCCCCGGAACCGAACCTCAATATGACGTTCGGCGGCCTCCGGCAAGCATCCCGTAAGCTTGCGCGCTATCTTGCCGGACGTGGAATTCAGCCTGGTGAAAAGGTGGCACTGTTGATGCAGAATGGTTATCAGACCTGTCGTCTATTCATTGGCGCCATGTACGGTGGTTTTTGTGTCACCCCGCTCAATTTGCTGGCACAAGCATCACAGCTTGAATACGTGCTGAACCATAGCGACGCCTCTATCGTATTTGTATCGCCGGATCAGCTGGCACGCCTTCACACCGCACTTAGCAATATCGACCGGAAAATTCAAGTCATTGTGTGTGATATCGACGCAGAAGAATTCATTGCCGCATCAGATCAAATGGAAGAAATGATCGAAGAGATGCCATGCGTCAATGAAGAGGACGATGCCTTGATGATGTATACCTCGGGAACCACCGGCATACCGAAAGGCGTTGTGCTGACCAACAGGTCTGTCATATCAGGTGGACAGTTCGTGTCGGCCGCGCACGAATTGGGGCCGAAAGATCGGGTCATGGCTTCCCTTCCGCTTTACCATATCAATGCTCAGATCGTGACCGCGACATCGACCTTGGTACATGGTGGCAGTCTGGTTTTACCGCATCGTTTTGGCGTCTCGCATTTCTGGCGCTTGGTGGCGCAGTATGAATGCAGCTGGATCAATCTGGTGCCGACCATGGTTTCTTATCTGCTGCAAGGTGCCGAGGCGCCAGACAACAATCTGGATATCAGCCGTGTCCGTTTCTGCCGCTCGGCTTCGGCGCCGCTTCCGCCTGCCCTGCATCGTGCCTTTGAAGACAGATTTAACATTGGGATCATTGAAACCATGGGACTGACGGAAACGGCAGCACCATGCTTCACCAATCCACTCGATTCAGCACAACGCAAGATCGGCAGTGCAGGCCGGGCTTTTGGCAATGAAGCGAAGATTATTAACCCAGAAGGACACGGTTTACCAAGCCGCGAAACGGGCGAAATCATGGTGCGCGGGCCGAACGTGATGAATGGCTATTACAAAAATCCCGAAGAGACCGCCAAGACCCTCACGGCCGAAGGCTGGCTCCACACCGGCGATCTCGGCTATCTGGATGAGGATGGATTCGTCTTCGTCACCGGTCGAATCAAGGAGCTGATCATCAAAGGTGGCGAAAACATTGCGCCAAGGGAGATCGATGAAGCATTACTAAAACATCCAGCGGTACTTGAGGCCGCGGCCGTCGGTATTCCAGATCAACATTACGGTCAGGAGATCATGGTGTGCGTGGTGCTGAGAACTGGGCAACATTGCTCCGAAGATGAGCTTAGAATATTTTGTCGGCATGAACTTGGCGCTTATAAGACACCCAAGCTCATCCGCTTTCAGGACGAATTGCCGAAAGGGCCATCAGGAAAGGTGCAGCGACTCAAGTTGCTGCAACCGGCAGAATGTTAACTTTTCAGCCAGCGTCCCGTCGCTTCCTTATTACACTGTTTCAGTTCATTCCTTGAAGCGCCCTGCTTCGTTCGGTAATTCATGGAAGACTTAACCCACGATTCCCGGCGAGCCCATTTGCATGGGTTGGCGTCGTGGCATGCCGGCAAAAGCAAAATCAAGGTCGGGCTGACGGCCACAAACAATATCCGCAATCGCACGCCCTGACCCGCAGCCCATGGTCCAGCCAAGCGTTCCGTGACCAGTGTTCAAGAATAAATTGGCTATCTTTGACTTGCCAATATACGGGATGTTTGATGGTGTTAGTGGACGCAATCCAGCCCAATAGGTTGGATTATCATAATCACACGCATCGGGAAACAAAGTTCGCACGCGCTGGGTGATGGCATTGCAACGAGCCGGGTTTAATGCGCGCGAGTAACCATTTAACTCGCAAGTGCCTGCCACACGCAGGCGTTGGCCCAGCCGTGATATCACTAACTTATGACTATCGTCAGTTAATGACACAGTGGGTGCCGCTTCTGGATTGATGACCTGATATGTGGCTGAATAACCTTTGCCAGGATAGATCATCAGATTGATATCCAGCGGCTTCAAAAGCGGCGCTGAGAAGCTGCCGAGCGCTACTACAAAAGCATCGGCCCGCAACGTCTGATGGCGACCGCTTGCATCGATTACTTCAATCTCTTTAATCTTCTTGTGCGCACCGCTGCCTTCTGAGAGCAGGCGCGTAACTGTCGTATTGAATCGGAACTGGACACCGAGTTCCGCAGCCTTTTCAGCCAGCGCACAAGTGAACTTATACACATCCCCTGATTCATCGGTTGCCGTGAAGTCGCCACCAACGATCTTGTCGCGCAATCCGGTCAAGGCTGGCTCCAGCCGAATGATGTCATCGACGCTCACGGTATTGCGTGGGCAACCCAGTTCTCGCATCAGCGCAGCGGCGGCCAGCGACTTATCGAACTCGCGCTGGTCGGTATAGAAATGCAGAATTCCCCGCGTCAAAAAATCGTAGTCCATCCCGATTTCGGCACGCACGGCTTGCAAGGTTTGGCGACTATATTCGGCAATCGAGACAATCTGGCGAATGTTGTGCTTGATGCGACCGGGCAAGCATTCACGCAAAAACTGTACACACCATTGCCATTGCAACAGCTCGGGACGCAGCCGAAACAATAACGGTGCGTCCTCTTTACCCAGCCACTTTATGACCTTGAGCAAGGTATGCGGATTTGCCCAAGGCTGCGCATGCGATACCGAAATTTGACAACCATTAGCAAAACTTGTCTCTTGCGCCGGACCGGGCCGACGATCAATGACGGTTACCTCATGCCCGGCCTTGTGCAGGAACCAGGCAGATGCCGTGCCTGCAATACCAGCGCCTAAGACAATGACTTTCATATTAATTCAACTTTCTGTTGGTCAAGCAATTTACTCTTTGTCACGCAGAAACCATCATTGAGGCCTGTCAGCGCCGCTGCCGCCCACCAATGAGCTGCGCGACTTCAGCGAGTAATGCATTATTAATGGGCTGCTGAAGATCAATTGCCAGGCTCCGTTTATAGTAAGGGCTGAGGTCAAGTCCCACGCCCAATCCGCAGATTTCCAGCTGACCAGGAAGCGCCTGGCGACCGACGACTTCTTTCAGATGATTGCCAAGATAGAAATCGTCATTGGCCAGATTGGTGGCGCTATCCATTGGACTTCCGTCGGAAATGACGACAAGAATACGCCTTTCCTCGTTGCGTTGCCGGATGCGGCTACACGCCCATTCCACAGCTTCGCCATCAATACCTTCACGATACAAGTCAGCCTTCAGCAGTGCCGTGATATCGGCACGCGCGCGACGCCATGGCGTATCAGCGTCTTTGTATACCATGTGCATCAGTTCATTGAGTCGACCCGGAGATGCCGGAGACTTGACACGTAGCCAATCTCGATGTGACCTGCCGCCGTTCCATGCGCCGGTAGTAAATCCCAGAACTTCGCTGGCAACGCCGACTTGTTCAAGCGCCCTTACCATCACATCGATCATCACGGTAAGTCGCTCGGAATGTGCCTTCATCGAGCCAGAACAATCGATCAGAAAGCAGACGACGCAATTGGCATTCGGCTTGAACTGCTCTTGCCGAAACAGACGTCGCTCTGAAGGTGAGCTGATTAATTGCGCCAGTCGACGGCCATCGATATAGCCTTCCTCTTCCCCGAAGGACCAATTATCACGTTGCGGAAAGGCGAGCAGCGCTCTTAATTGGCGCGACAATCGCGGGATATTAATACTTAGCGCAGCAATACGCTGATCAATCCGGTCACGATACTCTTTGAGCAATTCCTTTCGGACCAGCGAACTTGCCTCAACCTGCGTGTCGTAGGCAGTCGTAAAGATGGCGTAGCCGTGCGCCGCGTCGTCCAGTACCTTGCTGCGACCACTGGCGGCGACAGTGATTACATCGGTTTCATCATTGTCGAAGTTCAGTAGCAACCTGAGCGCATTTTTGCCTTGCTCTTCTTTGCCGTTTGCTTTTTTTGCGTCGTCCGACTCTTCGCTATCGCTACGGATCATCTCACCGACGATATCGGCAATGGCGCGTGCATGGTGCGCAAAAGTTACCTGATCATCACGATGTCGGCGCATGCCAAGCAAATCGACGCCTAATAGCGGCGCTATTGCCGCGCGAGTGCTCTCGATAATGCCTTCGGTCTTTTCCAAGACCGGTTGGCCGGTCAGCCGCGACCAGCAAATTTGAAATACCGTATAGAGCAAAATACCCGTCGCACTCTCGGTCAGACCAGCGAAATAGAAATCATGCGACCACGCCTCAAATCGATGGTGCAGATTTTTGCGCATGCCGGGCATGGTGTCGGGCACCATCGTTTCCACCCGCAACTGTTCCAGCAATTCAAAAATAAGGCGCTTTACCGGAAGGATGGGACAGTATTTTTGATGGATAACAGGATTGGTATATTGCAGACCCAAGGCAATACTATCCGCCGCGCCCCGAAACGACCGAAAGTCGTCGCGCTGATGAGCGGTTTGCAAGTGCGCGGCATGCGTCGGAAGAATTTTTTGCCCCTTGCGCAAACGACCCGCCTGCGTAGTGACGTCTGCTTCGCCGCTCAGTGAGCGAATAACGGCGACACATAACTCATCGACTTGTTGCTGCTGGCGCGTGCGGTGTGGAGCGGGATTCACTGCGTTCACATTGTGTTTTTGATCTGGTGCAGATGCGACTCTATCAGTTCGTCATCAAAGCAACGTTGAAAGTACTCTGCGACGATGGCGCGCTCGGCTTCTTCACATTTATTGAGAAAGGAGAGCCGAAAGGCCAATGCCGTATCTGAAAATATCTGGCAATTTTCTGCCCAGGTGATCACTGTGCGTGGCGACATAAGGCAAGATAAATCACCAACGGCAAATCCTTTACGTGTCAAGTCAGCCACCGCTACCATGGCTGCAACTAACCGGGTTCCCTTTTCATCTGCGTATGCTGGCACGCGTGCCTGTACAATCGCGACCTCCTCGTCAGGCTCAAGATAATTCAACGAGGCGACAATATTCCAGCGATCAATCTGTGCGTGATTCAACGCCTGAGTGCCATGATAAAGACCGTTCAGATTGCCAAGGCCAATCGTATTTGAGGTCGCAAACAGTCGGAAATGAGGATGCGCATGAATGACGCGATTTTGATCGAGCAAAGTGAATTTTCCATCCCGCTCAAGAATCCGCTGAATCACGAACATGACGTCTGGTCGACCAGCATCGTATTCATCGAAAATCAAGGCCATCGACCGCTGCAAAGCCCAAGGCACTATCCCTTCCTGAAATTCGGTGATCTGTTTTCCATCACGCAGGACGATGGTATCTTTGCCAACCAGATCAAGGCGACTAATATGACCGTCTAAATTGACGCGGATACAAGGCCAGTTAAGACGCGCCGCCACTTGCTCAATATGAGTCGACTTGCCAGTGCCATGTAAACCTTGCACCATCACGCGTCGATTCCAGGCAAAACCGGCCAAAATCGCCAAGGTCACATCAGCGTTAAAGCGATACGCGTCGTCGATATCCGGCACATGCGCACCACATTCACGGAATGCTGGCACCTTGAGATCGGAGTCAATGCCGAACAGGGTTCTTACCGACACCATGAGATCGGCTTTGGCCTCCGATGTTGCTGAAATCGTTGGTTGGGATGAGGCAGTCACGACGGCTTCCTTATATTAAATTAGTTGGCGACGTTCGTTGCCGAGGATGTCTCAGATTCAATAGCGGCCAGCGCTTTAGCTGCACGTTGCAAGGCTGGCAAAAAATGCAAAGCCTTTTCGTGCGTCAAGCGCATGATCGGCGCTTGTATAGCAACCGCCAGATTGGAGCGCCCTTCTGCGGCAGGAACGAGCACCGCGACACACAGTAATCCCGGCAGGAATTCTTCGTTATCGATGGCGTAGCCATTACGCCGCACCACTTCCAGTTCTTGCTCAAGTTTGACCGGATCGGTTTCTGTGTTGTTGGTGTATTTGATCATGGGCATATGGGCCAGCAAACGGCGACGTTGCATCGGCGTCATTTGCGCCAGAAATAATTTACCCGTCGACGAGCAATGCGCCGGGACCCGCGATCCCGGATGCAAATAGAAGCGCAACGGCGCAACGGTTTCCATCCGATCCAGATACACCACTTCGCTCCCTGTGAAGGCAGTCAGATTGCAGCTTTCTCCCACTTCCTCCATCAATTGACGCAGTACGTTATGGCGCGCGCCGTGATGGGTGTTGTTGATCAGCAGGTTTGATGCGAGGCGTCGCAGGCGAACTCCGGTGCTGTAGTGACGACCATCGCCTTCCCTCTGTAGCACACCCACACCCTCAAGCTGTTGCAACATTCGGTGCACGGTCGGCTTGGGTAGACCGATCTCTTCGACGATTCCCTGAAGCGAGAATGGTTGATCTTTCTCAGCAATAACTTCTAACAATGCGAACAAACGCATCGTTGGCGTATCACCGTCGATCTTCTCTTGCTCCATCTTTTCTACAGGATTGTTATTCATATGACTTGTTTATAAAGTTATTCGGATTTTAGTCACAAAACGTCTCGGAATTTGAAATATATAGTTTTACATGTCTATTTTTGTGTTCTACATTACTATAAATTTAAAATAATTGGAACAAATTGTACTACTTTCGATAGAAACACTTAAATAAGACAAAATTTAGCCGTATTTAAACGGGCGTCGATTTCCTCATTTGTTAAAAAAAAATCACGGCTATAAACCGTGATTTTTTACGCCTATTGAATACTTCCGGACACTTTCGAATACTTTCGAATATTCTCAGAATCGTGTTTTGATCGTCGGTACCGCCCGCATTCCACGCTCACATCATCCGTAAAATCAGGAAATACGCCCAGCCATCGGAGACGACGGCGACGCTGCAAAACGTTTCGGAATTCGTCCCGCCAGATAAGCCGCACGTCCCGCTTGCACCGCTAGTCGCATGGCCCGCGCCATTCCGATGGGATCACGCGCACCGGCAATCGCCGTGTTCATCAGCACACCGTCACAACCCAACTCCATCGCAATCGCCGCATCAGAAGCAGTGCCGACGCCGGCATCAACCAGCACAGGAACGTTGGCTTGCTCGATAATCAGGGATAAATTCCAGGGATTCAAAATGCCCATGCCGGAACCGATTAAGGAGGCCAGCGGCATGACAGCGACGCAACCGATTTGCTCTAACATCTTGGCCTGAATCGGATCATCGCTGCAATAGACCATGACATCGAAGCCGTCGCGCACCAATATTTCTGCGGCTTTCAGGGTTTCGGGCATGTTCGGAAACAAATTTTTCTCATCACCCAATACTTCAAGCTTGACCAGTTTATGACCGTTCAATAATTCGCGTGCAAGCTGCAAAGTATAGACCGCATCGTCGGCGTTATAGCAGCCGCCAGTATTAGGCAAAATCGTAAAGTCCGATGGCGGCACACTGTCCAGCAAACTAGGTGCATGCTCATCCTGACCTATGTTGACACGGCGGATCGTCACCGTCACGATCCCGGTTCCACTAGCATCGACCGCGGCACGCGTCTCTTCAAAGTCGCGATATTTTCCCGTGCCCACCAAGAGCCGCGACCGATAAGTTTTACCTGCGATAGTCAGGCAGTCATCCGGCGTTGGTAGTTGCTGGTGTTGATGCAGATTCATTTCTTTTTCCTTACAGAGAACGTCAATTGCGACGCGTTAAACTGTCGATCGTTTTGGTTGTTTCTGCTGCTGACGAATGATGGGGCAGTTCAGACGACACCTAATAATTTGATCAACACCAGACTGGCCGCCGACAATATCAGCAATGACAAGACCACCACTATCGTCACACGTCCGCCAGCCTTCAACACTGAACGCGCATCAACCCCAAGCCCGAGTGCTGCCATCGACATAATGGTCAGGAAATTGGCAGAAAAATGCGCTGGCTGGAGTGCAAACTGAGGAATAAAATGAAAGGACCGCAGCGCCATCAATAGGAGAAATCCGATGATGAACCATGGCACCATCTGTGAAAGTGGCGTGCGGTAGGCGCTGTCCTTGCGCCCCATTAACGACAAGACCAACACCACCGGTCCCAGCATCAAAACCCGCACCAGCTTCACCAGCGTGCCGATTTGCGCGCTGGTCTGCGAGACCGCTGCGGTTGCCGCCAGCACCTGTGGAACGGCATAAACCGTCATCCCTGCAAAAATACCGTACTGCACCAGCGACAGCGACAATACCGGCATCAGAAACGGCAGTATCAGTACAACCATGACACCGAACACGGCAGTAAAAGCAATTGAAGCTGCGACGTCTTTGCTGTTCGCATCGATAACCGGCGCCACGGCGGCGATAGCCGAGTTGCCGCATATGGAATTGCCGCAGGCAATCAGGATCGCCATTTTGGAAGGCAAGCCCGCCACACGACCTATGCAATAACTACCCAAAATCACCATTAACACGACGACCGCAATACCACCAATGAGGTCTGGCCCTTTTTCCAAAATAGCGCTGGCGCTGATCGAGGCACCAAGCAGTACGACGGCGATCTCAAGCACCGTCTTGGCACCAAAACGAATACCTGCCTCAAAGCGCTCATCCAGCTTGTAAAAAGTCCGCACGATGCTGCCGATCAGAATCGCCAGAACCAGACTTTCTAGCCAAGCGCGGCCAAATAAATGCTCTTCCACTGCTTCCAGAGCAAAAGCAGCCGCTGTGACCACCCCGCAAAGCACCAATCCGGGAAGGATGTTTCTTGTCGCTGTTATTATATTTTTATTCATTTGTCTCAACCTTTTTTAGCGCTTTAATGCCATGCGTTAATTATCGGGTGGACAAATAGTTCGGTCCATCTTATAGTTTTTCATGTTTCGTTAACTAAAATTGAACGATTAAATGGCTTTTGCACTTTGGACCGTCAACCATGACTCTTGAACAATTACGTATTTTTGTGGAAGTCGCTGAGCGCCAGCATTTGACGCAAGCAGCGAACGCCCTTTCGCTGACGCCATCTGCGGTCAGTTCCGCCATCCGGGTTCTGGAGAATCGCTATGGCATACCGCTCTTCAATCGTGTAGGACGACGCATTGAGATTAACGAGGCGGGGCGGATTTTTTTGACGGAAGCGCGGTCAACGCTGGCGAGTGCCAGAGCAGCGGAACTGACACTGTCGGAATTGGGTGGACTCAAGCGTGGGGCGCTGAGCATCCAGGCTAGTCAGACGATGGCAAGTTATTGGCTTCCCGAGTTGATGGTGCGCTTTCACCAAAAGTATCCCCAGATTGAGCTGAGTCTTACCGTCGGTAATACGCAGCAAGTAGCGCAAGCGGTCGTCGACGGGGCGGCGGATCTGGGATTCATCGAAGGAACCATCGACGAACCGGCATTGGTGGTGGAGACGGTTGATGAAGACCGGATCGTCGCTGTCGTAGGGCCAGGCCATCCTTGGGCCAACGGCGAGAGGCTAGAACCCGCAGATTTGCGCAGCGGCAAGTGGATCATGCGCGAACAAGGCTCGGGGACGCGCTCCGCCTTCGAGGAGATGCTTAAGGCAATCGGCGTTGACGTGAGTGGATTACACATCGCTCTCACGCTGCCGTCAAATGAAGCAGTACGCTCGGCAGTCATGTCCGGCCCCTTTGTGACGGTGGTATCGGAACTGGTGGTGGCGTCACATCTTCAGGCCGGGTTGCTGTGTAAGGCCAATATTGATCTGCCACTGCGCTCGTTTTATCTGTTGCATCACAAAGCACGCTACAAAACCAAAGCCTCGCTGGCGCTTCAGGAAATGATTCAGCGGAGGCATGATGGAATATAAACTTTATGCATGCTTTTGATCCGTAAGCATTGATAATGCGGCACACTAAAAGTTATAAGAAGATAAAAGCTTTTTAAGTTCTCACGTCCCCAAAGACGAAAAAAAGATCGGCATGTACGCCGAATAGTTCATCAAGGGAACTGTGTTCTTGGAAACTGCAAATGCGCCAACAACCTTGCCGATCAAAGTTGTGTAACAATTTCAACCAGCATCACTTATCCACACTATCCACCATCATCAAAAGGCGTAAAAATGGCAAAAGTCACATTTATCGGTTTAGGGGTCATGGGCTCTCCAATGGCAGGACATCTTGCCAGGCACGGTCATGAAGTGACGGTGTTCAATCGCACCCAGACACGGGCGGATTTATGGGTCACAAAAAACAAAGGGCAAGTCGCCACTACGCTGGCGGCCGCTTGCAAGGATGCCGAATATGTTTTTACCTGCGTCGGTAATGACAATGATCTGTATCAAATCACCTTGGGCGACGACGGAATACTAGCCAACATGACGGTCGGCAGTATTTTGATCGACAACTCAACCTGCTCGGCAGATGCAGCGCGGAAGTTAAGCGACGCTGCAAGTGCACTCGGCATTAGCTTTCTTGATGCGCCCGTTTCCGGCGGCCAAGCTGGCGCGGAAAATGGCGCATTGACAGTGATGGTCGGTGGCGATGAAGCAGCATTTAAACGCGCAGAACCAATCATTAACTCCTACGCCCGTGCGGTGGTATATATGGGTCCAGCGGGCTCGGGCCAACTGACCAAAATGGTCAATCAAATCTGCATCGCCGGGCTGGTTCAGGCATTAGCTGAAGGTCTCGCGTTTGCTGAGCGCGCAGGCCTGAACGGCGAGCGCGTGATCGATGCCATCTCAAAAGGAGCAGCACAATCCTGGCAAATGGAAAATAGAGGCAAAACAATGCTGGCGTCGAAATTCGACTTTGGATTCGCGGTTGATCTGATGCGCAAGGATTTAGGAATCTGTTTCGACGAAGCTGATCGTAACGGCAGCCAGCTTCCGGTCACCCGCCTGGTGGATCAGTTTTATACAGAAGTACAAAACCGCGGTGGCAATAGGCTGGATACTTCTAGTTTGATGATGGTCGCTCGGGTTGAAGAAAAAAAGCAATAAAGTAGATTGACGGTATTCCGGCTATTCCGGTATTCCGCTATATCACGTTCAAAAATGCCAATATTGAACGGTGATATTGTCAAGGTGCGACCAAGCGGAAGTTGATCCCCCATTCGCGCACCTTGCTTGATTTTGTTAATCCAAAATTGCTTGTAATCGGGCTAACGCATCGTCAATGACGATTTCAGGGGCAGTTTCGACTTTTTTAGCTCCTCTCGCCTCAAGATCCAACATGCGCACTTGATTGACCAACGCGACTCCCTGCGTTACGGTTCCAGAGCCGCTTAATGGAACTGCAAATCCAGCAAATCGGGCGAAGTCATCCCCTTGTGTGATGGGCGCCACCATCGCAACGCCCAAAGTGTTGAACAGCGCTGAAGACAAAATCAGCGCCGGACGACTTTCTCCCTGCAACTCACGGCCTTGGGTGGGATTCAGGCTCACCATCACAATATCGCCACGTTGAAACTTGACGCGCCTTACCATGCCTCGCGGCCCACCGAGGTAATGTCATTCCATGCTTTTAAATCTGCTGGAACCGGTGCTTTGGCATCACATTGCGCAATCAAGTCCGCCAACGCATAGGTCGGCCGCTTTGCCTTCAACATCACTCCTTCAGGGCGCACATCGACCGATAATTTATCACCTAAGGCAACTTTAAGCTGGCTAAGCAGTTCCGTCGGCAGCCGAACTGCCGCGCTATTGCCCCACTTTTGAATTGATAATTCCATTTACGCGCCTCCTGAATGTTTATACATTGTAGCTACAAATAAGTTTATCGCCAATCAGCCTTGTTTAAACATTGTATATACTTTTAACATTCAAATATTACAATGAATTATTTAATGGAACATCAACCTCCCGCATCGTCCGGATCTTTACAAATCGCCCTAATCAACTCCGAAAATTCAATCACGATATCGGTCAACAGCGATTCTTTTCTATAGACCAGACCGGCATGCATGACCGGCAATTCTTCTTTCAGATTCAAGGCCTTAAGCTTGCCTTTGAACGCCGACCACTCAAATGCTGGCTCGGTAATTACGCAGGCATAATCCTGCTGCGCGGCAAGTTGTGAGTACAGCACGGTTGAAGAACAGCGGATAATTTTTTTAGGCAACTTCACATTGCAGGCATTAAAAATTTCTGCAAACATGCTGCCCGGGCTTTCCAATTTATCCCACACCAGCCAGGTGTATCCCGTTAAGTCCATGATCGACGTCACATTCGGGAAGTCGTTACGCACCCTCAAGCACACCAAGAGTTTGATTTTATAGAGGGTATCCCAATGATAGCGCGGGGAATTTGGTATGCCTATCCGGGAAATAACGCCTAAATCAAGCGTTCCATCGAGCAAGCCTTCTGTGATTTGTGCAGGTCGCATCTCGTTGATATGAATATTTATATCCGGATACCGATGATTAAAAGCACTGATGGCTTTTGATATCGGCCCCAAGGCCACGACGGGCGTGACGCCAAGAAAAACATTCCCTTTTTTCAGCCCTGACAGGCTGGCGATATCTTCTTTTGCATGCCTGATTTCTTGATCCACAATGCGGGCGTGCTTCACCAGTATTTGTCCAAACATCGACAACTTCGCGCCTTGCGAAGACCGCACCACCAGACTTACCCCTAAATCAGTTTCCAATTCTTGAATGGCCTTCGTCACTGCGGGCTGCGTGATATGCAACGATTGTGCAGCCATGCTGAGGCTACCGTGTTCTGCTATCGCAATTAAAACTCTCAGTTGTTGTAGCTTCAAGATGGACCCCAAAATCCTGCGGCCAATTCACATTGACTGCTTATTCGTTCAGTGATCGATGGCAATGCAAGCCAGTTATTACGGCGACGCGCAAATCTATTCCCTGCATCAGCTATTTAAGGCTCTGTCCTGCAATTTTATGCAGCTTTACATGCAAAAATTCATTATAAAATAATTTCATTTTTAATGATAATTTGTATCGATTTTTAGATAAATGAGTTGACATTCAATTTGCGAGGTCTTAAAGTTCCATTAATGTTAAATATTGGAACTTCTAGTACCAATATATATAAAACATGCATTGCGCAACCCAACACGCGCGCAACGAGTCATTTGAACAATTTATGTTTTGTACAACTTATGAATAATCAACTCACAAGAGAGACTTTTATGACCGATCAAATATCCCTGGCTAACCGGAAGGTGACGGTTGGCTTACAGAAGATGACCCCGTCCGAAGCGATGGTGGAAACACTGGTTGCCAATGGCGTCACTGATATGTTCGGCATCATGGGCTCGGCCTTTATGGACGCGATGGACATATTTGCGCCTGCCGGTATTCGCCTCATTCCCGTGGTGCACGAGCAAGGTGGCGGTCATATGGCCGACGGGTATGCGCGTGTGTCCGGTCGTCACGGTGTGGTGATTGGTCAGAATGGTCCCGGCATCAGCAATTGCGTCACCGCCATTGCCGCGGCGTTCTGGGCGCATAGTCCGGTGGTCATCATCACGCCAGAGACCGGCACCATGGGCATGGGACTGGGCGGCTTTCAGGAAGCCAACCAGTTGCCGATGTTTGAAGAGTTCACCAAATATCAGGGACATGTGACCAATCCGGCCCGCATGGCCGAATTCACCGGACGCTGTTTTGACCGTGCCATGTCAGAGATGGGACCGACCCAACTGAATATTCCGCGTGACTATTTCTACGGTGAAATTCAGGCCGAGATTCCATTGCCAAGTCGCCTGGACCGTGGTCCTGGCGGCGAGAAGAGTCTTGACGAAGCCGTTGCATTGCTGGCGAACGCCAGATTTCCGGTCATCATTTCCGGCGGTGGCGTGGTCATGGCCGATGCCATTGAAGAATGCAAGGCGCTGGCTGAACGTCTGGGCGCACCGGTCGTCAATAGTTATCTCCATAACGACTCGTTCCCGGCCAGTCATCCATTGTGGACCGGACCGCTTGGCTATCAGGGTTCCAAGGCCGCCATGAAGTTGATGGCGCAAGCAGATGTGGTGATTGCACTCGGTACCCGGCTCGGGCCTTTCGGTACCTTGCCGCAGCACGGCATGGACTATTGGCCAAAAACTGCCAGGATCATCCAGATCGATGCCGACCATAAGATGCTGGGATTGGTCAAGAAGATCTCGGTCGGTATCTGCGGTGATGCCAAGGCAGCGGCAATTGCGCTGACCCAACGTCTGACTGGCAAAACGCTGGCGTGCGACGCGACGCTTGCCGCACGCGCTGCCACGATCAAGTCCGAGAAGGACGCCTGGGAAGCCGAACTCAGTGACTGGACCCATGAAAGAGATGCATTTAGTCTCGACATGATCGCAGAACAAAAGAAAGAAAAAACCCCGTTCGGCGGCACATATCTGCATCCCCGTCAGGTCTTGCGCGAACTGGAAAAAGCCATGCCCGAAGACGTCATGGTATCGACCGATATCGGCAACATCAATTCGGTGGCGAATAGCTATCTGCGTTTTGAGAAGCCGCGCAGTTTCTTTGCGGCGATGAGCTTTGGTAATTGCGGCTACGCCTTCCCAACCATCATCGGGGCCAAGGTCGCTGCACCCCATCGTCCGGCGGTGTCGTATGCCGGTGATGGCGCGTGGGGCATGAGCCTGATGGAGACCATGACCTGTGTGCGCCACAATATTCCGGTCACGGCGGTAGTGTTCCACAATCGTCAATGGGGCGCAGAGAAGAAAAATCAGGTCGACTTCTACAACCGTCGTTTTGTCGCCGGTGAACTGGAAAACCAAAGCTTTGCCGCCATCGCAATCGCGATGGGTGCCGAAGGGATCGTTGTCGACAATCTGGAAGACGTCGGACCGGCACTGAAAAAAGCCATTGCCATGCAAATGAACGAAGGCAAAACCACCATCATCGAGATCATGTGTACGCGTGAACTGGGCGACCCGTTCCGACGCGATGCATTGAGCAAGCCAGTGCGGTTGCTGGAAAAATATAAAGATTACGTCTGATTGATTATTAAAATCCCATCGTGACGGAAAAATAAAGAGTCTGGCAAAGGAAAATTTGCCTATTTCATTAGCCAGACGCTTTATTTTTTGCATTGTGATTTGATGATGGTCGATTTAACATTGCCTTTAAGCTACAGAATTTTATAAGGCAGCAGTTAGCAAAATTGGCGCTATTTTAAGATTTTATTATTCAATTGCGACTGAGGCATCGTTTCCAGCAAGGCGCTTGTCAAACCTGCCGATGAAGACAAAACACCAGCAAAGCTGGTAAGCGCAGCATCGCTGACGCGACTTTGCGGAAGTCCACTCAACATTAGATTGCGAAAAAAACATGAACGCTCAAGTACAAGCAACCAAGCAAGAAGTATCAGAAGAATTTTTGATGGCCTTCGGCCAGGCATGGAACCGTCACGACATCGATGCACTGATGGATTTTATGGCAGAAGACTGCACCTTCCATGCAGCAGCCGGACCTGAATTACAAGGCAAAACTTTTACGGGACGCGAAGCTATCCGTGCTGGCTTCCAACTTGCATGGCAGACGTTTCCGGATGCCGCATGGCTTGATGCGATCCACTTTGTCTCGGGCAATCGCGGCGTATCCGAAAGCACCTTCAGTGGCACCAAATCTGATGGCACCCGGATCGAAGCCCGGATGGTGGATGTCTTCACCTTCCACAACGGCAAAATCGCGGTGAAGAATGCCTTCCGTAAGGACCGTCCACCAGTTGTCGTTGCACACGTCAGCGCTTGAGGCGATATGTCATCCCCATCTACATCATTCTTACCGCATCAAGGAGCAACTTTGGACACCACAGTTGACACCCGATTTGCCGATACCGGCAGCAGCACTGCTCCCCTCAAACCGTACGATCCGGCCTACGATCCGCTGACAGCAACGGGTCCCGGACAAGGACGCGAATATGCGCCAACGTACTGGATCGGTACTGCTGGCGAACCACCGCCAGACGATGGTCCGATCACGCATGATATCGATGTCGATGTTGCGATCATCGGCTCTGGATTTACAGGCCTGACCTGCGCCATTTTTCTAGCGCAAGAACACGGCATCAAGGCGACCGTACTAGAAGCCAATCGCGTGAGCTGGGGATGCAGTACCCGCAACGGCGGCCAGGCTCAATGTAATTCCGGACGCCTGAAACGTTCACAGTGGATTCAGCGCTATGGCCTGGATACTGCGCTAAAGCTGCATGAAGAAATGTGCGACGCGATGGAAACTTTTAAAGGGCTCATAAAAGACATTGATTGCGATCCGCAACCCGGCGGTCATTTGTATATCGCGCATCGCGCCAAGGTGATGCCCGCCTTGGAGAAGGAAGCCAAGCTGCTGCGTGAAGTATTTCATTACGATGCCCGTATTTTTGATGCCGATACCGTCAAGCGCGAATATGTCGACGACAAAGAAGCAATGGGCGCTATGCATGAACCGGAAGGCATCGGCATTCATGCCGGTAAACTGGCATTCGGTTATCTCAAAAAAGCCCGTGCGCTAGGTGCTAAGGTGCATCCGTCAAGCCCTGTAACCAGCTGGCAAACCCGCGATGGCGTCCACTATCTGACAACTCCCGGCGGCATCGTACGGGCGCGGGCGGTGGCTGTTGCCACTGGCGGCTATACCTCGCAAGATTTACATCCAAAATTGAAGAATCGATTGTTGCCGATCCTGTCAAACTCGATCGTCACGCGGCCGCTGACTGCGGCCGAAATTGATGCCTGTAATTTTCGCACTACTCAAGTACTCACCGATACCCGAATCCTCAGACACTACTACCGTCTTATGCCTGATGGACGAGTACAGCTTGGCAGTCGCAGCGCCATCACCGGCTCTGACGCACCGCAAAGAAAATACCAGGATCTGCTGATCAGTGATCTTTATCGTAAATTTCCTGCATTGATGGGAATCGATATTGATTACTCATGGTGGGGATGGGTAGATATGAGTCACGATATGATGCCGCGTATCTTCCAGCCAGATCCAAAACAAACTATCTATTACGCGGTCGGATACGGAGGAAATGGCGTAATGTATTCAGCACAGGCAGGACGTCGAATGGCCGAACTGATCGCTGGCAAAAAAACGTCTTCACTACCAATTTTCAACTCCGCATTGCCCTTCCCCAACGTGATGGAAAAGGTCGAGTCACAAGCTTTCGCACCATTCCGTCGCTTTGGGCAGAGCATCCTCTATCGCTGGTATCACATGAAAGACGAAGTACTGTAAGACCAATAAGGTCGGGCCAATCGCAGCCCGACCAAAAAATAACAATAACAATAATACGGAGACTCAATGGGTTGTGCACCTAAACACGTTGCAAACGTGAGGTGACACTCCAAATATTGCAGTCGCGGCAGACAATTAATAAATAGAGCAGAAAGCGTGTCTGTCACACCTCGCGTCCATGACGCTTTTGTCAGTCGCACTAGAAATTCGTTTGACTATTTATAAAGAAGGCGCCCTACACATTTCTCTGTCGGTTTGACCAATTGCAGAGAATGATCTGCAGACGTCTGATGAGCAGTCACATAGCTACAAATAATAACGATTAGCCTTTTTGTATCGAACTGCATTTGGATTTTTTTGTAAAAATTGAAGTTTAAAAATTAGTGGGTAAAAAAAATAAAAATTAGCCCTTATAACTAACGGAGACGAGACTGAAATGATTACCGATTTGGATGGTTGTACTGGTTTACAGCACACACTCAAACAACGTCATATGACGATGATTGCGTTGGGTGGCGTGATTGGCGCCGGGTTATTTGTTGGCAGCGGTGTAGTCGCAAAATCTGCCGGACCCGCAGTGATCCTGTCATTTCTTTTGACAGGTGGTTTGATTATTCTGATTATGCGCATGCTGGGCGAGATGGCATCATCGTTGCCGACAGTTGGCTCGTTTTACGAATATGCCCGGCTCGCTTTTGAAGATCGGCCTAACATTTCCCAATTTTTGGGCTTTATGAGCGGATGGATGTACTGGTACTTTTGGGTGGTAGTCGTCGCGTTGGAGGCAATCGCGGGTGCCAAGCTGATCAATTTCTGGTTACCCGATATTGCTCCCTGGATCATCAGTCTGGTGTTGCTGGTGTCGATGACTTTATTAAATTTGATTTCGGTAAAATCATTCGGCGAGTTTGAATTTTGGTTCGCTTCCATTAAGGTCGTCGCGATCATCATTTTTTTAACCTTAGGCGGCTTGTTCCTAACTGGTATCTTGCACCACACCCCGGCAAGCCTGGGACATTTTCTAAGCCACGGCGGGTTCATGCCAAATGGTTGGGGACCGGTACTCAGCGGCGCTGTTGCCGCCACAGCATTTTATTCCGGCGCTGAAATCGTTACCATTGCCGCAGCAGAAACCGCTGATCCGGCAAAAGCTGTCGCACGCGCTACCAATTCGGTGATTTCACGCGTGCTGCTGTTTTATGTAGGCTCCTTGTTTTTGGTCGTATGTATTGTTCCCTGGGATTCACCTCAAATTGGCACCCCGTTTGTCAGTGCATTGGAAGGAATGGGCATTCCCTATGCCGCTGATATCATGAACGGCATTATTTTGACCGCTGTTCTATCGGCACTAAACTCCAGCCTGTACGCATCCTCACGTATGATTTTTGCATTAACGCGTCGTGGCGATGCACCAACGGCGTTGGTAAAACTAAGCAAAAACGGCGTGCCCGTCCGCGCCATTCTGTTCAGCACGCTGTTTGCTTATGCGGCAATTGGAGTGTCCTATATTTCCGCAGACCTAGTATTCCCATTTATCGTCAATTCTTACGGGACGTTCATTTTGTTTGTCTATCTGCTCATTGCTATCTCGCAACTACGCATTCGTGCGCGCCTGGATCGTGATCATCCAGAGCGGATCAAAGTACGCATGTGGTGCTTTCCTTACCTTACTTATTTTGCGATTTTCGGCATGTTGGTGATTTTGGGCTCGATGGGATTTTCACCTGATCCGGAACAACGCTTGTCGCTTTGGTTCGGTCTGGGTAGTTTGGCTTTGCTGGTGGTGATATACCTTGTTAAACAGCGGTTTGGTGGCGATAAAAAACCTCCGTTAGAGACTTCTAAGGTTATCAAAGAGGCCGGCCCGGCCCTTGAAATCGCAAGCGATTTATTAAAACCACCTTCATTTGCAGTCAGGTAATCGGGCATTGCCAGTATTGCCAATATCGTTCGATTAAGTGGGTAGCTGAGACGGCCGCTGCGCCGCGCATGCTGATCGGGGTGACCCGACAGGAAGTAACTTTTTTGCTTAAACTCTGCGCCCACGCGAAGAGACATTAACCAATAGATTCGTCACGTCAAATATAGCAACATCGTCGTGGAACAAGACAAACTTGCCATTAAGCGCGTGACGTTACCAATGCCCGACTTCAAATCTTTTCGCTCAGCTAAAACCGCCTAGTGGGGCATTGAACAGATGTACATGATGCATACAGTACAACCTATGATGGCGGGCTCAGATGAGATGTCAGGTTGTCAGATGGTGGAAATCCGGCCTAACCCTCAATATGGATGGTGTGCGTCTCAATGCCATTGGGAGAAAATGATATAGATGGTGTGCACACTACCTATAAAACTTTATATAGCTTTGCGTTAATTCTACGTTATTATCAAGATTGCAAAATAATTCCTTATTCTTCCTTGATCCAACACTTATAGCTACAACGGCATTTGGCGATCTCATCTGTGTTTCACGAACTCCTCACAGCGATGTGCGTAATGTCATTAACGTTACCCAGTCCTGGTGAGGCTAGCATTCAGTAAATTGGCAACAGTTTCATTCTGGCAACCACACTTTAATTGCATTTAAGCAGACATTTTCGCATTATTTTACGCGTGCTTACTTAAAACTGAGGAGGTTACATGCTTGAAATAAACGCCCTTAAATTTGATCTGGAAGCACTTATTTCCATGATTGCGAGGCCATTTAAGAAAAATGATGCACTCACTCTACGCATACGCCATGTTCTGATAAAACTACGGCTACACGCCCGTCCAGGCTTGAAAATGCGATTTATCCTCCTGCAGCGATCGTCATGAGCCCTCAAGACATGCAAGATCTTGCCGCAGAGCACGAGGCTCTGTTGCAGTTTTTTTACCTCGCTCCGGTCGGGTTAATTCAAATTAGCCTCGGGGGCGAAGTGGAGCTGATGAATCCCCTTTCCGCTCAACTTTTAATGCCGCTATCTCAAGACGGGGGCCTTTCCAATCTATTCCAGGTTCTGGAATCGGTTGCACCGGAACTCCGACGCATGACCGCGGATTTCCCCACCTCGCAAGGGACAATTTGCGATGGTTTGCGTGCTCAGCTGACCGCGGGTATTCGAGGTAAACAAGATCCGAAAATGCTGGGAATAAGCCTCATCAAAGTGGATCAGAAACGCATGATGGCGGTGCTTACCGATTTGACGTTAGCGATCGCGCAAGAGCGACAGTTGAAGTACAACACTGCCTGGTTGAACGCGATCACTGCAGGCGTGACAGATTATGCGTTGATGAGTTTGGATCAGAACGGAAACATACTGGAATGGAATCCAAGCATAGGACGGGTTCTAAAATATAAAAAAGCAGATATCGTTGGAAAATCGTTCTCTATGTTTTACAAAGAAGACGGAATTTCGCCAGAACGGATAATCGATTACTTGAAGGAGGCTGACGAGGACGGCTGGAGTCTGACTGAAGGCTGGCGCTTAAAAGCAGACGGCACCCAGTTCTGGAGCAGTAGTATGATTGTTCCCATCGATGACGTTGCGGCAGAGATTGACGGGACCAAGGTTTTATCGGAGAACCAAGGACTTAGCTACGCCTTAATCATGCGTGATATTACTAATCGCAATCGAGAAGCGGGGACGCGCTTGATGGCGATATCTAGCGACTATCTGACGGGTATAGCAAATAGACGTACGCTTTTCGAAGCAGCGGAACTGGAGTTCAGGCGCTGGCATCGGCATCCGCGGCCGCTATCATTTATGGTTATTGACGCAGACTTCTTCAAAAAAGTAAATGACACCTATGGACATGGGGTCGGAGACCTGGTGTTGTGTCATTTAGCCACAACGCTGAAGAACACAATGCGCGACATCGATACGGTGGCACGTATCGGCGGTGAGGAATTCGCCGTCCTGCTTCCTTCAACGGGTTTAGATGGTGCAACCCAATTGGCGGAGCGTTTTCGCAACAATGTTGAAGCTGCAACCGTGAATGCTGATGGCGTTGAAATAAAGTACACCATTAGCATCGGTATTAGTACGATGGAAGCCTCAGTTAGCGGATTCGATGCACTGCTTGATCGTGCCGACAAAGCGCTTTATGAGGCAAAACATTCTGGGCGCAATACGGTGAAAATCTGGAGATCCTGAGATTACCCTCGGGTTCCCCGTATTGATTGCGTCGCATTAGTCAAGGCCATCATAACAATCGAGTAGATTACTGCGCTTCCGATTGAGGTGATTTTGGTCTGGCCACGCTACATACGCCGACGCTATTACACTGTGGTGCACCAAATTACAGTGATACTGCATTGCCCGCTACGAGGCAACCCTTGCAAACGGCTTACTCATTTAGTGACATTGTGACCCGGCGATGCCATACCGGCTTCCACCATGCTCTCATTCAACAATAATCGCTGCTCCGACGAGATAATACTGAGCTAGCGGTATTGTATATTGACTTGGACGGCTTCTAACACGTCAACCAAAGTTATGGTCAAGCCTAAGAAGATGCGCTTTTACGTACCGTTTCAATACCAATCAAAAATGCGATTCGTGCCCAGATATTGCTGCGCGAATGGCTGATGACGGGTTCGCTATCGCATTGATTCATTCTCATTTAGAAAACGTCACTAACTTTGGCCGTAAGTTGATCGGGATCATCTCGACCCCGATTAGTTTGATACAAATAACGTCATGATTTCTGCAATTAGTTGGCATCGCCGGATACGCTTGGTCTGCAACCGAGGGAGACATTCTATTAAAAATGCAAACCATGCGGGGTAAACGCGACGACCTTACGAGCACGGCAGGTATGCGTGGACCAAATTGACTGATACTTAAGCCATCGACCAAAATAACTCAACCAAAATAGCACTCAACACCACTAATTACCGAAATTCGACATTTATTGCAGGCATAATGAAGCTCACCTGAATACCCAATTCACATAACGTATTCCCCTATCCGAGAATGCTTTAAGCGTTCAATTTAAAAATAAGACATAACAAATGAACGCTAAAGTGTACAGTTTTGAATTGGTAAGCAGCGGTGTTAAATGTAAAGCCCACAGGTATAGCGATGGACTTTTGACGAAGCAACGAAGATGTTCGCGTCTGGTGCAAATTCACTTGTTGCACCACCTCGCCCCCAACTGCGACTTACCATTCGCGTTGGTCCGGTTCGTGTAGTCCTAGCGTCACCCTGCGAATCTGTATCGGACCATAGTGCGGACGATGCGTTGTTATCGAGCCCTTCACATTACGATGTCTGTACAAGATTTGACTCCTTGAGACAACCGCCAAGGCCAGCTATATAGCCCTCAAGCGCTTGAGGCCGGTTGAACTACCGTAATCTTGAGCAGATCAGAGACCACGACATGCATTACAAAAATTCTTCGGTTGAGCAAACACAAACGCTCGCAATACGTCAACTTGGAATGAAGTATGAAAATTTGGCAACGCATCGGCACAGCCAAATACCGGTTTCGCGAAGAATCTTAGTTATTTTATCGGACCAGGTTTTATTCCACGCTTCTTGTATGTGTCGGCTCAGGAGCCCGGAAAATGGATATTAACTGGCGCTGGTTAAAAGTGCTTTGGCCTTTAATGGCTACGACGGCCTTGCTGGTTGGGTTGGGATATTTCAGTATGGATATCATGTCAGCAGTCCGCGCTTATGTAGGTGGGGAGGGGCTATATTCAAAAAACCAGAAAGAGGCGGTGTTATACCTGAATCAATATGTCATCTCACATAACGACGGTGACTATCAAAGGTTTCTGAGGGCCATCGCAGCGCCATTGGGTGATCGCGATGCCAGGCTAGCGTTGGAGCAACCGGTTCTCGATCTTGATGCGGCGCGTGCAGGATTTCTTGCAGGGCGCAACCATCCGGACGACATCGACGGCATGATCTGTCTTTTCCGCAATTTTCGGAAGGTCCACTACATCAGCGAGATAATTGCGATTTGGGCTGAAGGCGACCGTTACATCAATGCACTCAGCGTTGAAGCCACTCTGCTTCACGTTAAAATTACGTCGGGTAATAATGACGAGGATTCTTTGCGATCCAGTCTAGCGCGCATTCTGCATATCAACGCCCTTCTGAATCCACTAGAGGAGAAGTTTTCATCCAAATTTGGAGAGGCCTCACGCAAAATACAGCATATTTTGCTGCTAGCAACGTTGATTATTGCATCGTTCTTAATGAGTTGTGGCTGTTTTATTTCAATTTCCATTCTTAGAAAAAACGATGAATTTCAAAATGTACTCAGAATCAATGAAGAGCGCCTCCGACTTGCCATGCGTGGCACCAGCGATGGATTGTGGGACTGGGATATTCTCGGTAAGCGTGTCTACTATTCGCCTCGTTTGATGGAAATACTAGAAGAAGGCAGTGATGAAGCGGTACGCAGCGAAAAATATTTTTCCAGATATATCGAGCCAAAACATCGACCTCACGTACGTGCAGGCATGAAGAAAGCTTTGCATACCAATTCCATTTATGAGACCGAGTTCCGTGTCGTCACGATATCTGGAAAATTACGGTGGGTCAGATCCAGGGGACAATCGACGCTTGATGCTAACGGGAGACCGGTACGCATGGTGGGAGCACTCACGGATATCACCGAGCGTAAGGAGGCGGAGTTAGCATTGCAGGATTCACGGACGGAGCTACGGAATCTGGTTGATCATCAGGCAAGAGCAAAGGAAGATGAGCGCAAGCGCATCGCCCGCGAGATCCACGATGAACTGGGAAGTATGCTGACCGGTATCAAGGCTTATGTCTACGTGTCGATAGAGCGCGCCGTCAGCGCAGGGCACGCTCCCGAGCCGCTGCTGGTTCATGTCACTTGCATGGCTGATGCCGCGATGGAAACAGTGCGCCGGGTCATCGCCGACCTGCGACCAAGCGTAATAGACGACCTAGGTATTTGGGTAGCATTGGAATGGTACGCAGAGCAAATTCAGGAGCGCTCCGGACTGCAATGTAATTTTGCTATTAGCAAACGTGCAGCGATGGTCACACTTGATGCCGAGCGCAGCATCATGTTGTTTCGGATAGTGCAGGAAGCAATAACCAACGTGGTACGCCACGCGGAGGCGTCAAAGATAATGATTCGTATCTTACGCCACAAAAATATTATCGTGGTCGAAATCAAGGATGATGGCAAAGGCATTGAAACGGGACAGTTATTGAGCGGTGAAGCTTGGGGCATACTTGGCATGCACGAGCGTACCCGGTATTTCGGGGCGCAACTTAACGTTAGAGGAGTATCTGGAATGGGTACGACCGTGAGATTGCGCCTGCCCCTCGATCAGTCATTGCCAGAATAAAAAAACGTCAGCTTTGATTGACAGAAACCTTCATAACTTCCGACTCTGTTATTGCGCTCAAGCGTCTGATAGAAGTGCTGCAAGACGCTGGAACCCAGCTGCCGGTCGTCCCAGACTACTGTCTTACAATACCATTTTAGTATGGACCACAGGTCGACCGCATAC
Source organism: Glaciimonas sp. GNP009 (assembly GCF_054343755.1). Taxonomy (NCBI): domain Bacteria; kingdom Pseudomonadati; phylum Pseudomonadota; class Betaproteobacteria; order Burkholderiales; family Oxalobacteraceae; genus Glaciimonas; species Glaciimonas sp. GNP009. The sequence goes on along the minus strand of NZ_JBTGUV010000004.1, from coordinate 4,300,190 downwards.
ATCATCGCCGCCTACTTGATTGCTTTGCTGATCTCGACCAATGCGACACAACCCTATCATTTATACGGAGTGCTAAAAAGTCATACTTCTAACGGGGTTTCTGGCGACTATTCTGCTTGATGCGTTTCCGTTTGTGCCTGCACCACCGTGACGACAATGACGTTAAAAATATCATCCATACTGCAACCGCGTGAAAGGTCATTCGCTGGTTTTTTCAACCCTTGTAGCAACGGGCCGATTGCGACCGCACCGCCAACGCGTTCGGCCATCTTGTAGCCAATGTTACCGGCGTCCAGATTGGGAAAAATCAGAACATTCGCCTTACCCTTGACTTCCGATCCCTTGACTTTGCGCTCGGAAATTTCAGCTACAAGCGCTGCGTCAAGTTGTACATCGCCATCAATTGCCAACCCTGGTCTAAGCTCCTTCACCCGTTTGGTCGCTGCGGTGACTTTATCGACCGAGATGTGGTGCGCGCTGCCACTGGTTGAGAACGACAGCATCGCTACTCGCGGTTCTTCCATCAATAGTTGACGTGCGCTGTCGGCTGCCGCCATCGCGATCTCCGACAATTCCTCCGCACTTGGGTCCACCACCAAAGCGCAATCGGAAAAGATGATACCTCCTTTAAATGAGTGAAATGGCTCACAAAGCATCATCAGGAAGAAACTCGACACCAGCTTAAACGGCTTTCGTATGCCGATAATCTGGATAGCATTGCGCACCACATCAGCGGTGGTACGAACGGCCCCGGCAACAGAACCGTCAGCATAGCCAAGCCGCACCATAAGGTTAGCGTAGCAGAGCGGGTCCAGTACATTGATCCTGGCTTGCTCCAAAGTCATGCCCTTACCTTTTCGTAAGGAAAATAATTCTTCGGCAAAAGTTTCACTATAGGCAGAATCTGCAGGATCAATTAAATTAATCTGGCTTAGATCAACGCCCTCAGCGTCAGCCAATGCATTGATCCTGGCCCGCTCTCCTACTATGATGATTTCTGCGACACCTTCGCTGCTGGCGCGCGCCGCTGCGTGTAGCACGCGTGGATCATCGCCTTCGCATAACACCATTTTTTTAGGGCAAATACCCGCCTGCTCGATGATGCGGTGTAGTGCTTTCATACGTATTTTCTCCGAAATGGATTGCTGGAAAATCGTTCAGGCTGTCCACCTGCTCTGGCAAAAAAAGAGATTAACCTTTGACTGAAAAAAATGCTGGGCCACTCAGTACAATCTGCACTTGGGCCCTGCAATCACATTTCCCGGAAGAGTTGTAGACCGACGATTACTACTTCAAATTTTTACTAATAATATTCGCTGATAATATTTACTAATAATACTTACCGACAATATCCGCTGATAAATTATGCGTAAAGCAATCAAACGTAATCTTTATATTTTTCCAGCAACCGCACTGGCTTGCTCAATGCATCGCGTCGGAACGGGTCGCCCAGTTCACGCGTACACATGATCTCGATGATGGTGGTTTTGCCTTCGTTCATTTGCATGGCAATGGCTTTTTTCAGTGCCGGTCCGACGTCTTCCAGATTGTCGACAACGATCCCTTCGGCACCCATCGCGATTGCGATGGCGGCAAAGCTTTGGTTCTCCAGTTCACCGGCGACAAAGCGACGGTTATAGAAGTCGACCTGATTTTTCTTCTCTGCGCCCCATTGACGATTGTGGAATACCACCGCCGTGACCGGAATATTGTGACGCACACAGGTCATGGTCTCCATCAGGCTCATGCCCCACGCGCCATCACCGGCATACGACACCGCCGGACGATGGGGTGCAGCGACCTTGGCCCCGATGATGGTTGGGAAGGCGTAGCCGCAATTACCAAAGCTCATCGCCGCAAAGAAACTGCGCGGTTTTTCGAAGCGCAGATAGCTATTCGCCACCGAATTGATGTTGCCGATGTCGGTCGATACCATGACGTCTTCCGGCATGGCTTTTTCCAGTTCGCGCAAGACCTGACGGGGATGCAGATACGTGCCACCGAACGGGGTTTTTTCTTTCTTTTGTTCTGCAATCATGTCGAGGCTGAACGCATCTCTTTCATGCGTCCAGTCACTGAGTTCGGCTTCCCAGGCATCCTTCTCGGACTTGATCGTGGCAGCGCGTGCGGCAAGCGTCGCATCACACGCCAGCGTTTTGCCAGTCAGACGTTGGGTCAGCGCAATTGCCGCTGCCTTGGCGTCACCGCAGATACCGACCGAGATCTTCTTGACCAATCCCAGCATTTTATGGTCGGCATCGATCTGGATGATCTTGGCCGTTTTTGGCCAATAGTCCATACCGTGCTGTGGCAAGGTACCGAAAGGCCCGAGCCGGGTACCGAGTGCAATCACCACATCTGCTTGCGCCATCAACTTCATGGCGGCCTTGGAACCCTGATAGCCGAGCGGTCCGGTCCACAATGGATGACTGGCCGGGAACGAGTCGTTATGGAGATAGCTATTGACGACCGGTGCGCCCAGACGTTCAGCCAGTGCCTTGAATTCTTCAATGGCATCGGCCATGACCACGCCGCCACCGGAAATGATGACCGGAAATCTGGCGTTCGCCAGCAATGCAACGGCTTCGTCAAGACTCTTCTCGCCGCCAGGACCACGATCCAGGCGACTTGGCAATGGAATCTCGGCCTGAATTTCACCGTAGAAATAGTCACGCGGAATATTCAGTTGGGTCGGTCCCATCTCTGACATGGCACGGTCAAAGCAGCGTCCGGTGAACTCGGCCATGCGGGCCGGATTGGTCACATGTCCCTGATATTTGGTGAACTCTTCAAACATCGGCAACTGGTTGGCTTCCTGAAAGCCGCCCAGTCCCATGCCCATAGTGCCGGTTTCTGGTGTGATGATGACCACCGGACTATGTGCCCAGAATGCCGCGGCAATGGCGGTGACGCAATTGCTGATGCCGGGACCATTTTGACCAATCACCACACCGTGACGACCGGACACACGCGCATAACCGTCGGCCATATGACCGCCACCTTGCTCGTGCACCACGGGAATGAGGCGAATACCGGCAGGCGCAAAGATGTCCATCGCGTCCATAAAGGCAGAGCCCATGATCCCGAACATATCAGTGACGCCATTGGCAACCAGTGTTTCCACCATCGCTTCGGACGGGGTCATCTTCTGTAAGCCAACCGTCACCTTCCGGTTAGCCAGGGATATTTGATCGGTCATAAAAGTCTCTCTTGTGAGTTGATGTGCGTTGCATTATCAGTTGATTATATAAATTGGTACTATAAGTTCCAATATTTAACATTAATGGAACTTTAAGACCTCGCAAATTGATTGTCAACTGATTTATCTAAAAATCGATACAAATTGTATTGTAAATTCGAATTAGCCTTGACCGAGCGCTTACTCAGCACGAGGAACGTCGACGCTTGCCACAAAGAAAAACGCCACCGACCTATTATTAAAATAGGTCGGTGGCGTTATGTGTTGCTCTATTGCTATGCTCTGGAGCGAGATTGACTCATTAAAACTTAAGTCTTTTTTTGACCAATTAACCGATTCGGCTGTCTCACCTTATTTCCACGCATAGGCGGCAAACATTACCGCGTCAATCGAGTCGATCAATCCGCGTCGCAGCTATTTCGGCCAACATGTGAGCTGACATCAGCGCTAGACGCAGCAAGCGCTCCGTGTCAACAATAGTTAACGTCGGTGCTGTATCCGTATTTCTATCTGAGTTGCTCAAATGGGCCAAATCAATACACGTCTTGATGCCGTGGCAGATATCTACCGTCATGGCATAAAACTGGGCGTGCTCATTCGTTTGATGATGGGATGGCAGCCATGAAAACGGCTGATGAAATGCGTCTATTGTTGGCGGTAGTGTTGGCTTGCTCATGACTTCCCCACCGCGTTAACTTGTAGTTCGGAGAGAATAGGCGCCATGAAACCGGGCGTAGTAATACGAGGCATGTTGTAACTTCCGTAGGTGGCGATTAAACCGCGCCCCGCTGTCAAACGGGGTGAGCGGCAAATAGCAGGGTTGACAGACCGATACCTACAGCAACCGGCAGGCCGAAGCCTCCCCACCACTGCCGCCCAAAGAATGCGCAACACGGGTGAACGTATGCAAAAAAACGGCATTGCGCCGTTTGTGCACTGTAGGTATGTCAGGCTGTCAAACCAGTTCCCCTCTTTATCAGGGACAGGTAAGAGTATAAAACAGGATGACGCCGTTTGTGAAGTCTTGATTGTGAAGTTGGAAGTTGAGTCTGCATGATAAAAAGCCAGATACCCAGACTGCTTCAGCTATTTGCCCCAGAGTTAAAAATTTTACTTGAATGTGATAAGTACCCTCCTCTTGCTCATTCACAGGAAAAACAAGGTAACGTTCAGTTTAATTTTTTATTACGAAGCAATGCTTTGCTGTGCGAAGCGTTATTCATTCCTCTGGAGATATTTCGCTATGCGCTTCGGCAAACCGACAGAAGTCGTCACCCGTCAATTACATGGCAACATCCTTCTGGTCACCATCGACAATCCTCCAGTCAATGCACTGGGCGTCGACGTGCGCCGTAGCCTTCTTGCAGCCATTGACGCCGCGGCCGAAGACGACGCGGTAAAAGCAGTGCTGATTATCGGCGCTGGCCGACATTTTATCGCCGGTGCAGATATCCGGGAATTTGGTGCGCCACCGTTGCCGCCAGCATTAACCGATGTCTGCAATCAGATCGAAACCAGTCATAAACTGGTGGTGGTAGCGATCCATGGTGCGGCACTGGGCGGAGGACTGGAAGTTGCACTATCCGCGCATTACCGACTTGCCATGCCGGGTGCCAAACTGGGGCTTCCCGAAGTATTGCTCGGCTTGCTGCCGGGTGCTGGCGGCACACAACGCATCCCTCGCCTGATAGGCGCGAAAGCAGCTTTGGATCTGATCCTTAGCGGACGCCATTTAGGCGTTGATGAAGCAGTTACGCTGGGCTTGATCGACCGCATCGGACGCACTAACGACGTGCTGGCCGAGGGCCTGGAATATGTGCAGTATCTGCTCACCCATTCTGCCCCTTTGCGCCGTACCCGCGATGCGGCAGCGCTGACAGATCAACCAGACAGTCAACAGGTAATCGACGCTGCACGCATTGCAATCACACATCAACCTCGTGGCCTTTTCTCTCCTCTTAAAATAGTCGACGCTGTTGATGCTGCACGCAATCTGCCATTTGAAGAAGGCCTGCGACGCGAGCGCGAACTATCCCGAGAATGCCACGCCAGTCCGCAGCGTGCTGGCCTGATCCATGCGTTCTTCGCTGATCGTGAAGTTCTCAAGTTACCAGAAATGCGGAATGCGACGCCGCGCACTCTCACGCATGTCGGCATCATAGGCGGCGGTACGATGGGCGCAGGTATTGCGGTGGCATTGCTCGACTCTGGGCTACCCGTGATCATGATAGAACGTGACGACGCAGCGCTGGAACGCGGTCGCCTGCATGTTCAAAAAGTCTACGACGGATTAGTCGCTAAGGGTCGTTTGACACCGGATGGTAAGGCAACATTGATGGCGCGCTGGTCTGGCAGCACTTCTTACGCCACATTAGCAGGCGTCGATCTGGTCATTGAGGCTGTGTTCGAGGACATGGCTGTTAAAAAAGTCGTATTTGCCGAACTTGACCGAGTATGTAAGGCGGGTGCGGTGCTGGCGACCAACACGTCCTATCTCGACATTGAAGAGATCGCCGCCAGCATCTCGCGTCCCTCCGATGTGATCGGATTGCATTTCTTCTCCCCTGCCAACATCATGAAGTTGCTTGAGATCGTGGTGCCAAAAAAGGTTTCTCCAGATGTTGTGGCGACCGCATTTGCACTTGCCAAAATACTCCGCAAGGTGCCGGTCCGCGCAGGCGTGTGCGACGGATTTATCGGTAACAGGATTCTGGCGGTCTATCGTCAAGCCGCTGACCATATGATGGAAGATGGCGCATCGCCTTACCAGATTGACAAAGCATTACGCGATTTCGGCTATCCGATGGGGCCATTTGAAGTATCCGATCTGGCTGGCGGGGACATTGGTTGGGCGACCCGACAACGCCGTGCCGCGACACGCAATCCAGAGGCACGTTACGTGCGCATCGCAGACCGATTGTGCGAAAACGGCTGGTTCGGACAAAAGACCGGACGGGGCTATTATCTCTATGCTGCCGGGACCCGCACAGGAAAACCTGACCACGAAGTTGAGGCGATTATTGACTCTGAACGTCAACGTGCCGGTATCACACCGCGTCGTTTCACTGACGATGAAATTATCCGACGTTACATGGCGGCAATGATCAACGAAGGCGCAAATGTTGTGCATCAGGGCATCGCGTTACGACCGCTTGATGTGGATGTTACCTTTCTTTACGGCTATGGTTTTCCGCGCTATCGCGGTGGTCCCATGCACTATGCCGACACGCTGGGATTGCCACAAGTGCTGGCCGATATCCGTGCGTTCGCCAAGGACGATCCATTGTTCTGGCAGCCGTCACCATTGCTGGTTGAGCTGGTTGAACGCGGCACCAATTTTGCCAGCTTGAATCTGTCCGAATAAGTACATTCACTTTCATTAAGAAAATATATGATGCGCGAAGCCGTTATTATTTCAACCGCCCGTACACCCCTGACCAAAGCCCATCGCGGTGAATTCAACATCACGTCAGGCCCGGCTCTCGCCGCCTTTGCAGTTCGCGCGGCGGTAGAGCGCGCTGGCATTGATCCAGCGTTGATTGAGGATGCGATTCTGGGTTGCGGCTATCCCGAAGGTACTACGGGCCGCAACGTAGCACGTCAAACGATCATCCGCGCAGGTTTGCCGATAACCATTGGCGGCACGACTGTGAACCGTTTCTGCGCCTCTGGTTTACAAGCAATCGCCATGGCGGCTGGACGTATTGTGGTTGATGGCGTTTCCGCCATGATTGCCGGTGGTGTTGAGAGTATTTCACAAATTCGTACGCGTGAGGATGGCGATAGTGGAATGGATCCTTGGATCACACAGCACAAACCTGACCTCTATATGGCAATGATTGACACAGCAGATATCGTAGCCGCACGCTATGGTATCAGCCGTGAGGCGCAAGACCGCTTTTCGGCAGAGAGTCAGCGCAAGACCGAAGAAGCCCAACTCGCCGGACGCTACCTTCACGAGATCATTGCCTGCACGACTACCATGGCTATCACTGATAAAGAGACGGGTGTTATCTCCAGGAAAGAAGTAACAGTCGGTAGCGACACCTGTAACCGGCGCGGCACAACCTATGCCGGACTGGCAAAGCTCGCGCCAGTGATGGGAGCCGACAAGTATGTCACCGCTGGCAATGCATCGCAATTATCGGATGGTGCGTCAGCCTGTGTGATGATGGATGCAAAAGAAGCAGAACGCGCCAATCTCCAGCCGCTAGGGGCTTTCCGTGGATTGGCAATTGCTGGTTGCGAACCTGACGAAATGGGCATTGGCCCCGTTTTTGCAATTCCAAAATTACTTGCGCGTTATGGTCTGAAGATTGATGATATCGATCTTTGGGAACTCAATGAGGCCTTTGCTTCGCAGTCGATCTATTGCCAGCAACGACTTGGCATTCCTGACGAGCGGCTTAACGTCAACGGCGGTGCCATCTCTATCGGCCATCCGTTTGGCATGACCGGTACGCGTCTGGCTGGGCATGTGTTAATTGAGGGCAAGCGACGTGGCGCAAAATACGCGGTCGTCACGATGTGTATCGCTGGCGGGATGGGCGCAGCCGGACTGTTCGAAATCTATTAAGAGGACAATCGATATGGATCTTAACTTTAGCGCTGAAGAAGAAACCTTCCGTAAAGAAGTACGCACATTTCTGGCAGACAAACTACCAGTCCGTCTATCCCACAAGGTTGCCGAGGGCAAGCATATCTCCAAAGCAGACATGCAGGAATGGCATGCCATCCTCAACGCACAAGGCTGGTTAGCGAATCATTGGCCCGCAGAATTTGGCGGTCCGGGTTGGAGCCCGATGGAGAAGTTCATCTTTGAGCATGCGTGCTGCCTCGCAAATGCACCACGTATTTTGCCCTTCGGCGTCAATATGTTGGGACCAGTATTGATCAAATATGGCAGCACGGCGCAAAAGCAGTATTGGCTGCCGCGCATCCTGAATGGGACCGACTGGTGGTGTCAGGGTTATTCGGAACCGGGAGCCGGTTCCGACCTTGCCGCGGTGAAAACAACGGCGGTGCGTGATGGCGAGCACTATGTCGTCAACGGTCAAAAAACCTGGACTACGCTCGCGCAACATGCCGATATGATCTTCTGTCTGGTACGCACCAATCGAGAAGCCAAGAAACAGGAAGGTATCAGTTTTCTGTTAATTGAGTTGAAAACACCGGGCGTCGAAGTGCGTCCCATTATGACGCTCGACGGCGAACATGAGGTCAACGAGGTGTTCTTCACCGACGTCCGTGTACCGATTGCTAATCTGGTCGGAGAAGAAAATAAGGGATGGACCTGCGCCAAGTATCTGTTGACCTATGAACGTACCAATATCGCTGGCGTAGGCTTTTCCGTTGCGGCATTGAACAGACTGAAAAGTATTGCAGCACAACAAACGCGCCATGGTAGACCGTTGGCCGAAGATCCTTTATTTGCCGCTCGTCTGGCACGCGTCGAGATAGATCTGGAAAACATGAAAACCACCAACTTGCGCGTGATCGCAGGGGTGGCTGGCGGTGGCGCACCGGGTGCAGAAAGTTCAATGCTAAAAATCCGCGGCACCGAAATTCGTCAAGAAATAGCTGCGTTAACACGTCGCGCAATGGGTCCTTATGCGCGACCGTTTATCAAGGAAGCGCTATACGATGATTTTGATCAGCAGCCAGTTGGACCGGACGGCGCATCAAGCGCCGCAGCGCAATATTTCAATAACCGGAAGCTCTCGATTTTTGGCGGCGCTAACGAGATCCAGAAAAATATTATCTCAAAGATGATTCTTGGACTGTGAGGGCACACATGCATTTCGAACACACTGAAGAACGGCGCATGCTCGCCGACAGCCTGCAGCGCTTCCTCGCTGCGGAATACACTTTTGAGACACGCGACCACATCACTACATCGCCGCATGGCTTTAGTCAAAAAGTATGGAAGCAACTGGCAGAAATAGGCGTCATTGGTGCCTTGTTTCATGAAAATGACGGCGGCTTCGGCGGCACAGGATATGACATTGCGGTGGTCTTTGAGGCGATTGGTCGCGGCTTGGTGATTGAACCGCTGCTGGGCTGCGCGATGCTTGCTGGTGACGCCATCGCCGCTGTTGGCACGCCAAAACAGAAAGCGGCGTTATCGGACATCATCAGTGGTGACGCCATCGTCGCGCTTGCGCATGAAGAACCCGATACGCACTATGAGATGGCGCGGGTACAAACACACGCAAAAAGAAACGCCGAAGGCTGGACACTAACCGGTACCAAAGCGGTGGTGTTGTACGGCGCACAGAGTGATTTATTTGTTGTGTCTGCACGTACGGCAGGAGCAGTCGATGATACGTCCGGAATCTCGCTCTTTTTGTTACCGGCAAAGACACCGGGACTCACTGTACGCGACTGCCCCACTATCGACGGTGGCCGCATCGCTGAGCTTTGCTTAAACGCGGTAACGCTCGATAACGATGCCTTGCTAGGCACAGAAAACCAGGCATACGCTACGCTGGAGCGTGTAATCGGACGCGGTGTATTGGCGTTGTGTGCCGAGGCGCTCGGTGCGATGGAAGCTGCCAAATCGGCCACACTCGACTACCTCCGCACACGCAAACAGTTCGGTGTCTTCATCGGTAGCTTTCAGGCGTTGCAACATCGCATGGCAGACTTGTTACTGGAGATTGAACAAGCGCGCTCGGCAGTGATCAATGCCGCGGCGGCACTTGATGCCGACCGGGTAACCCGTGAACGTGCGCTATCTGCCGCTAAAGTCAGTATTGGTCGCATTGGCACATTGGTGGCAGAAGAGAGTATCCAGATGCACGGCGGCATTGGGATGACCTGGGAATTACCGCTGGCCCATTATGCCAAACGGCTAGTGATGATTGATCACCAGTTAGGTGATGAGGATCATCATCTGCAACGCTTCATTGCATTTGGTCAGCAGGTGGCCGTATGAGTAGCCGTATAAATGAAGCTGTGTTAATTCGCCAGGAAGGTGCCGTCCGCATCCTGATCAATAATAATCCGACTGCCCGCAATGCCATCACGGCAGACTTATACACTGCATTGCCAGCGGCGCTGGCTGCGGCGGCAGTTGATCCGACAGTCGGTGCGATTGTGCTCACAGGTGCTGGAGATTTTTTCTGTTCCGGTGGTGACCTTAAACAGCTAGCGCAGCGACGTGCGCTGGCCCCAACGGTACGGCGCGAGTGGCTTGAGAAACTGAGTGGGTTGATCCTTGCGATTCGCCATTGCGACAAGCCGGTAATCGCCGCAGTGGAAGGCGGCGCAGCTGGCGCAGGCCTATCGATCGCCCTAGCCTGTGACATGCTGGTGACGACGCGTAACGCCGTCTTCTCGCTGGCTTACGTCAAGGTAGGACTGACACCGGATGGTGGTGCTACGGCCTTTTTGGCAGAGTTTGTGTCACGCCAGATACTGACCGAACTATGTCTGACGGGCGAGCGACTATCCGGCGAACGTCTGCATGCCATGGGTGCTGTCAACCGGCTTACCGAAAAAGGCGTCGCACTAACGGAAGCCATAGCGCTGGCCGCACGCGTTGCCGATGGTCCGATGCGTGCCAATGCGCGAATCAAGACTGCGTGCCTGAGCGCTCATAGCAATGATCTGGCATCGCAACTGTCGTTGGAGGCGCAACTGATGGTGGCGTCGCAAGGCGATGACGAGGCAACTGAAGGGATAGCTGCTTTCTTTGCCAAACGGTCGCCCGATTTTGTTACATTGCGCGGGAAACCGAATAAAGATTAACCCAGCACCACTTCCTGGCAGACACAAAATCGCGATGATCACCCACATAATCACGCAGGTCCACTCAGTATTCTGATAAACACAGAAGAAAAGGAAGACGCAAAGTCAGGATTTTGCCAATCAGCGCATGATGGATGGAGTGCTAATAAGCATGTTGAACGACGCTTTATATAATACTGATGAAGTCATTGATTTATTGCAGGTCAAGCGGATTGATGTTGACCGTTATCTTGGCAACAGTCACTTTAAAGGCAATCCGAGAACGTTTGGTAGTCAGATTTTAGCGCAGGGATTGCACGCTGCCGCCCACACCGTCGATCATCGCAGACCTGTTTCGCTGCATGCGATGTTTACATCCCCCGGGGACGCTCGCCTCACGATTGAATATCAGGTTGATCGGGTACGCGATGGCGGTAGCTTCAGCAGCCGGCGCGTAGTGGCCTTTCAGGGCAGCCGCGAGATATGCCACATTTCGCTTTCTTTTCAGAAAGAAGAGGACGGTATGTCACACCATCAACGCAACACGTCGCTCGCAATCCCGGAGCGGATGCAACCGCATTCTCCCCATTGGAGACATCATCCGAACGGCGATACCAGCACCGTCTTCCCTGCACCGGTGGATTTTCGGTGTGAGGACGATGACTGCTTTGGTGCGCCGTTTACCCATGCGCCGCATCAAAAAATATGGGCACGCACGCCCAATCGTTTGCCGCATACGCGTTTGACGCATGAAACTCTGCTAACCTATATTTCTGACTACGGCTTAATATGGACCGCACTGAAACCCCATGGTATTGCACCTTATGACGCCGACCTGCAAGCCGCCAGTCTGGATCATACAATCTGGTTCCATCGCCCTTTCCGTTTGGATGACTGGTTATTGTTTTCGATGGCAAGTCCGAACGCATCTGGTGGTCGGGGCCTGAATATTGCGCATGTTTATGATCATCAGGGTGGTATGGTTGCCACGGTGGCGCAGGAAGGGCTAATCCGTTTGAATCGACCTCACCAAGGGGTGAAGCCATCATAATATTGATCGGTTGATCGCTTACAACAAATAGGATAATTCGATCTTATTGTTTATCTACTTGTATGTTGTCAATGAATTGGCGATAATTTTTCTTTTCCAGATCGGAACTTACACTATATGGCCACGCAATCGGGCAGAACTACATCGAGCGCCATACAAGAGGGCCTGCCACAAACCCGCGCAGATCAGATCCTGGATATAGCACGTCGACTTTTCGGAGAGCATGGCTATGACCGCACCTCTTTACGTGATATTGCGGAGGCAGCGGGGATCACAAAAGCGGCACTTTATTATCACTTTCCGGATAAGGATGCGTTGTTTAAGAAGGTGGTGATTGAGGGTCTTCAACATTTGATCGCTGATGTTGGCGCGGCCATCGAAAAAGAATCGACCGCATTGAGTCGGATTAAAGCGTTTTTTTATGCTTCGATGGATTTTTATGAGGCGCATCCTTCTCACTTTATGGCTGGTTCTAACTCTTTTCGCGTTCAAACGGGTGATAAGCGTTTGATGGCGCTGGAGTTGCGTGACAAATATGAGGGTATTTTGCGCGAATGCCTTCGGGAGGCAATGGAGAATAAGGACTTGCGTCGTGTGGATGAGGCTTTATTGGCGCGCTATCTTTTGTCTAGTTTTAATCAGATTAATCGTTGGTATTCTCCTGAGGGGAAGATGACGTTGCGTGAGGTGACGGATAGTTATCTTGATTTTGCGTTTAATGGGATATTGGTGGGTGTTGATATTTGAATGTTGATTTAAATTTTTATTAGATGTTTTCGATATGGTTTGATTGGTTGATTGCTGGAATGGTTGCCGCTCTGTGGGTGCTTGTCGCGGCTGGTCCGACATTTAGTGAATACGGTCTTCGTTACTTAACATGGTTACTGCTCCGTGGGGGCTTGCCGGTGGTAGACCGGCAGCTAGTTACTTTTTTTTGCTTCGCCAAAATAAAGTAACCAAAAAAAAGGCGACCGCAGAGGCGCTGCCCTCCCGTTGGTCGGGTCCCCAACTATTTCCGCTGTCATTCGGGTGGAAAAACCAACTCGCTTCGCTCAAACATGTTTTCCCACAATTCCCGATTGACAGCGGAAATAATTGGCAACGCCAATGTCGGGGTAGGTCAAGTGCCACTTCAAAATCAACTGCAACGTCAACTGTGGCTGCGCCTGCAAGGTCAAAGGCAACGTCAACTGTGGCTGCGCCTGCAAGGTCAAAGGCAACGTCAACTGTGGCTGCGCCTGCAAGGTCAAAGGCAACGTCAACTGTGGCTGCGCCTGTAAGGTCAAAGGCAACGTCAACTGTGGCTGCGCCTGCAAGGTCAACTGCAACGTCAACTGTGGCTGCGCCTGCAAGGTCAACTGCAACGTCAACTGTGGCTGCGCCTGCAAGGTCAAAGGCAACGTCAACTGTGGCTGCGCCTGTAAGATCAAAGGCAACGTCAACTGTGGCTGCGCCTGTAAGGTCAAAGGCAACGTCAACTGTGGCTGCGCCTGTAAGGTCAAAGGCAACGTCAACTGTGGCTGCGCCTGCAAGGTCAAAGGCAACGTCAACTGTGGCTGCGCCTGTAAGGTCAAAGGCAACGTCAACTGTGGCTGCGCCTGCAAGGTCAAAGGCAACGTCAACTGTGGCTGCGCCTGTAAGGTCAAAGGCAACGTCAACTGTGGCTGCGCCTGCAAGGTCAAAGGCAACGTCAACTGTGGCTGCGCCTGTAAGGTCAAAGGCAACGTCAACTGTGGCTGCGCCTGCAAGGTCAAAGGCAACGTCAACTGTGGCTGCGCCTGCAACTACAATAGCCTTTATATTAGACGTAATTCAGTTTAAGTTTCTACGATACCGGAACCAATCAATACGGGGTTCGACGTCGACTTTCGGTCATCCTTAAACTTCGACCATCATCTACCAGCAATGTCTCACCACTGACGCCGTTGTTCGGGGCTGCAAAAAATGCTACTGCGTTGGCGACTTTGGTGCGTGCGTTGGTTTGATCCCATTTACTGCCGACGAAGTCCGGTGCGACTGTGTTGACTGTGATGTCGCGCTCGGTCAGTTCGAGTGATAGGGATCTGGTGTAGGCGACTAATGCGGCACTTGCAGCGATGGTGTGCGCGCCGCCCCATGCGCCTAAAAAGCCTTTTGACGATACATGGACGATACGGGCGCCATTCACCAAATAGGGATAGGCGATTTGATTGGCGGCTACTACGTCGAAGAAAAAATAGTGCATCGCGGCCGCAAACTGATCATCCGTTATATCAACGAAACGCGTGTCGGCAAGCGTTAGCGGAACGTTGATCACCAGTAGATCAATCTGTTTAAGTGCTGCAAAAAGTGCGGCTAATTTGGGCTGATCGGTTCTTTCTATGTTGATCAAATTAATGCACTTACCGGATGAAGTCAGTGAACTGGTATCTTTGTCCACTGCGCTGACGTTGTAGCCGTCTTCTGCCAGCCGGAGGATAATCTCCTGACCGAACGCGGCGGCGACTCCGATTACGATGGCATTTTTGGTCGGTGTTGCTGGCAACATGCTATCTCTCTGTTTATGGTGAACAACCTGGTTTGAATACACCGTAGTGAACAACCCCCTACCGAATCCTACTAAAGAGGTGGCATACCTAGCGATTTACCGCCGTCGACCATCAAGACCTGACCATTGATAAAACGCCCCTTTTCAGAAGCCAGAAATGCGACGGCTTGGGCGATTTCTGCGGGATTGGCTGGGCCGCCACTCGGCTCTCTGCTTTCTAGGGTGCGCCGTATTTCTGCGGTGTAGTCATCCATCATGCGGGTATCGACCATGCCTGGTGCAATGGCATTGACCGTTATATTTTCCCAGCGGAGTTCGATCGCCATAGCACGCGTCAGACCAACGACCGCTGCTTTACTGGCGACGTAATGCGATAAACCTGCGCCACCCAAATAGCCACGCGAGGCAATGTTGATGATTCTTCCGCCTGCCTTCATCCGCTTGGCACCTTCTTGCGCGACGATAAAACAGCCCTGAACGTTGATGCTGAAGATTGCCAAAAATGCTTGCATTTCGAGCGCGTGGTAGGGTTTCAGTTTGGCACTAATGGCGGCGTTGTTGACTACAACAGTTAACCCGTCAACGGTATCGAATAGGCGACTGACCGCCGCGCGATCGCGTACATCAAGAACATGCCCGGCCACGTCTAGTCCCATTTCCTGTAACTTTTGCGATGCCGCTTGTACTTCTTCATGGTCAATATCTGTGAGAATAGTTTTAAAGCCATCCTGCGCCAGTTGGGTCGCAATCGCCAAACCGATTCCGCGTGCCGCGCCGGTGACGAGCGCCGCTGGTTTTACGGCGTCGACAGGTATTTCCGTTCTGTAGATGGTTGGCATAGTCTGCGGTTGCCTAAAGTTGCTTCAGCTTTGGCAGCGATTGCGCCAAGCGTGCAGCCGCCAATTCACGTGCGACTTTATAGTTAGGCTTGCCAGCGGGACTACGCGGCATCTCGGTTACGTCAAACAACACTTTCGGTATTTTGTATCCCGCTAACTTTGTGGCCATTGCTTGGCGTACCTCGGTAAAGTCCGCTGTTTTGCCAAAGGTCATGCCAGGCTTAATGCATACCAGCGCCGCAACAATATTGCCCCATCGCTCATCCGGGATGCCGACTACCAACGCGTCGTCGATGCTAGGGTGTAACTTCAAAGCTTCTTCAACCTCTTCCACAAATACTTTTTCACCGCCGGTATTAATCACCAAATTCCCGCGCCCGATGACTTGCATAAATCCTTCTTCATCCAGTCGCGCCCAGTCGCCAGGAACCGCATAGCGCTTGCCGTCGATGATACGAAAAACCTCCGCTGTCTTTTTTGCATCGCCGAAATAGCCGAGCGGAAGTGGCTCTGAGCGGGCGATATATCCCTCGCCTACTTTTCCGGATGGAAGAAGGGCTCCGTGTTCGTCAATTAATACCGTCGTTGATGCAGGAACAAAACGGCCTGTCGGCACAGTCGCATTCACCGTTGTCACCGAATAGCCCAATCCGGACGCTTCCGAAGCGCCGAAGATATCCACCATAGAAACCAGAGGTAAATGATGCAATAGCCCTTGTTTGATCTCTTGACTCCAGATCAACCCAGCGGAGCTGATCACCCGAAGGCTGTCAAGATCAATTTTTTTGTGATTTGCGTCCAGCGCATCAAGCGCACGTAGCATCGGGCGAGCGAAAACATCGCCAACGATTAAAATTCTTGTTGCCTTATGACGGGCAACTGCTTGCCATAATTCATCAGTATCAAATCCACTTGCCGATAGCAAAATGACCGTCCCACCCGACAACAACTCTGCCAATGAACTACTCATGCCAGCGCCGTGCATCAAAGGACAGGCCGGTATGACGCGGCCCGGGCTGTCATTTGTTCGGACCAGTTCGATATGCTCGGCCAGATTACGTGGCCGATTTTTTATCAGAGGCGACTCAAGCTGGCATTCGCGATAATTACCGGAAGGCCAGATAACCCCTTTTGGCATGCCTGTTGTGCCGCCCGTGTACAGCAGAAATGCATCATCACTTGAGCGCTCAATCCCCAGCGGGGCAGGATCTCCCTGTTCGGCCAACTTCTCGAAATGTACGCCAGGCGTGACGTTGCTTTCGCCATCAATACAGATCCACAGCAAAACAGCAGGAAAACTGCTCCGCAGATCAGCGATCAAGTAGGCAAATTCTTTTTGATAAATCACCGCACGCACATTGCAATCAGTGAAGACATACGCTGTTTCGTCCGTGCGATAGCGGTAATTAATATTGACGTGTACTAGCCGCGCCTTTAAGCACGCTGCCAAGCCTTCCAGATAAGCTGGGTGATTACGGGAGATGAATGCTACCCGATCACCGGGTGCCAATCCAGCGTCGATCATCGCGCGTGCCATGCGATTGCTACGCTCATCAAATTCTTGCCACGAGATCGCCGTATCGCCTTGAATAATGGCAGGCCGATCTTTGGGAACAACTGCGGCCACCGCATCCAACATATCGCCCATATTCCAATTCATAGGTTCCTTAATTAACAGATCTGATATCAGTTATTTCTGGGGCCGCTTACACGCAGATCCAATATTTAAAAAAAGTGTCGCAGCATCGATGTCACAAGATGATGCGGACGCATTAAGGTGATGACGCCGCTCGTAACCTCACCTATCAGAGTGATATTTTTAGCTTCTTACCCAGCTCGCCAATCAGGCCACTACGAAACATCAACACGCATACGACGAAAATAACCCCTTGGGCGACGGTCACCCACGCGCCAAACGGTGACAGAAAATTCTCCATCGAGGCCACTATTGTTGCACCAACTACTGGTCCAAAAATAGTGCCAAGTCCACCGACCAAGGTCATCAGAAGCGCCTCGCCCGAGGTGCCAAACCCGACATCAGCCAGCGTTGCAATGCCGAAGACAATCGCCTTGCTACCGCCAGCGATACCCGCGATGGTGGTTGCCAGCATGGTGGTAATGAGCTTGTAATGCGCGGTTTCATAGCCAAGCGAGATGGCACGTGGTTCGTTATCGCGAATCGATTTCAACACCTGTCCAAACGGAGAATGCACCACACGATGCATCAATAAAAAGCCAGCCAGAAAGATTGCTGCAATGACCCAGTACAACACCAGGTTATTATCCAGAGGAAACAGTCCAAATAGTGCGCCGCGTGGCACTTTCTGGATACCATCTTCGCCATTGGTAAACGGTGCTTGCAAACAAAAGAAATACACCATTTGTCCGACTGCCAGCGTAATCATCGGAAAGAACATGCCGGGGCGACGAATCGCCACCCAGCCAAATAACGTGCCGACTCCTCCTGCGGTAAGACCGCCTAACAGAATTGCCACTTCGGGCGAGACACCCCAATTTTTGGCAACCCATGCAGTAATGTAAGCGCCAAGCCCGAAGTAAGCTGCGTGCCCAAATGAAATCAAACCGCCATAACCTCCCAGTAGATTAAATGAGCAGGCAAAGAGCACGAGGCATAAAACCTTCATCAAAAAGATTGGATATCCTACCGTCGGCGCTAACAGAATGACGGCTAGCATCAACACAAAGGCGATGCTCTGCGCAGGAGAAAAAGAGAGCAAGCGGAATTGTCGAGGCGCTTGCGCTGTTGCCGCAATCGATGGCGATGTGACGGAATCCATATTAGGTCTGCTTTCCGAAAAGGCCGGCTGGCCGGGTCAATAAAATGATAATCATGGCGACAAAAATAACAATCACGGACGCTTCCGGATAGAATACTTTGATCACGCCCTCCAGAATACCGAGGCCAATACTAGCGACGATCGAACCGAGAATCGATCCCATACCACCGATCACGACGATGGCGAATACCGTAATCATGAAGTTCTCGCCCATGTTTGGATTAACCGAATAGATGGGGGCCGCCAGCACACCGGCAAATGCAGCCAGCGCCGCGCCGCCCATATAAGTCAGGGTAATCATACGTGGCACATTGAGACCAAAAGATCGTACCAGCGATGCATTTTCGGTGGCGGCACGCAAGCGCGATCCCAGCGCTGTTTTTTCAATTAGATACCAAGTGGCAAAACAGGTAACCAGCGCAGCGATCACGACCCAAATCCGATAGAGCGGGATGAACATGAAGCCGACATCCATCGCTCCCTGCAAGGTGGTCGGCAAACTGTAAGGCAAACCGGTATCACCAAACGCATTGCGAAACAGGCCCTGAATGATCAACGATAGTCCGTAAGTCAAAATCAAGCCGTACATCGGATCAATCCCGTACAGGCGTCTGATAACCGACTTTTCGAGAAAATAAGCGAATATGGCAACCGTACCCGGTGCCAGTATCAACGCCCACCAATAACCGAGGCCCAACCATTCCAGCAAAAACCATGCAACAAAAGCGCCCATCATATACAGCGCGCCATGGGCAAAATTGATGATGTGCAGCATGCCGAATATAACGGCCAGACCAAGCGATAACAACGCGTAGAAAGCGCCATTGATCAGGCCAAGCAGCAGCTGACCGAGCAGCAACTGGCCCGGCATTCCAAACAGTGTGAACATGAATTCAGATCCTTTAGTTTGTCAGACGCCCAGATACCGGTGCAATTTATCCATATTTGAGGCCAGTGCAGCATTGGGGATCAAATCGATAATTTTTCCATGCTCCATGACGTAATGACGGTCTGCAACGGTTGATGCAAAATGAAAATTTTGTTCAACCAACAAAACAGTAAAACCAAGATTTTTTATTTTTTGGATCATATGCCCAATCTGCTGAACAATGACGGGCGCCAAACCTTCGGTCGGTTCATCCAGTAGCAGTAACCGTGCTCCGGTACGCAGAATACGCGCGATAGCCAGCATCTGCTGTTCACCTCCTGAGAGCATGGTGCCTTGACTGGAGCCGCGTTCCTTTAGGTTTGGAAACAGCGTATATAAGGCTTCCACGCTCATGCCACCCGGCGAAATGACTGGTGGCAAGAGCAAATTTTCGGTCACCGTTAGCGAAGCGAAGATACCACGCTCCTCAGGACAGAGTGCGATACCGGTGCGGGCGACCTGTTCTGGTAAGCAAGCAATCGTTTCCACGTCACGCATCCTGATACTGCCGGTGCGGTGCGCCATCAGGCCCATGATAGATTTCATTGTGGTGGTTTTACCCGCGCCATTGCGCCCCAATAACGTCACGACTTCACCCTCCTTCACGTCAAGATTGACGCCGTGAAGAATATGGCTTTCCCCGTACCATGCCTGGAGGTTTTCTATCTTTAGTAAAGTATTCTCACCCATGGGCTGTTCCCAGATAAGCGGCAATGACGTCGGGATGTTTGGACACACTGGCATAATCGCCTTCGGTCAGAATGCTGCCTCTGGTCAATACCGTCACCGCGTCGCACAATCCTTCCACCACAGAAAGGTTATGTTCCACGATCAGGAGCGTGCGACCCTTTCGGATGCGCCGAATCAGCGCAACAACACGATCCACATCTTCATGCGTCATACCGGCGGTCGGCTCATCAAGCAGCATGACTTTGGGATCAAGAGCCAGTGTGGTGGCGATTTCAAGGGCGCGCTTGTGTCCATACGGGAGTAGACCTGCCGCCGTGTCTTCATAGTCAGCAAGTCCTACATCCTCTAACAGGCCGCGTGCCTGCGCATTCATTTCACACAGTATTTTTTCACCACGCCAAAAATCGTAGCTTCCCCCGCGTTTACGCTGCAATGCCAGACGTACATTCTCCAGCACGGACATGCTGGAAAATGTCGCCGATATCTGAAAACTACGCACCATACCAAGGCGCGCGACAGCCGCTGGCTTCATGTTGGTAATATCCTGCCCCGCCAGATGAATACTGCCATCGGTCGGCTGCAGAAACTTACTCAGCAAATTAAAACATGTTGTTTTGCCCGCGCCATTGGGGCCAATCAAGGCGTGGATCGTTCCTTCGCGGACTTTAATATCCACGCCATTGACTGCGAAAAAGCCGCCAAAAACGCGGCTCAATCCAGATGTTTCCAGGATAACGTCGGACATCTCAGCCAACAAATCCGAATATGGCGTCTACCACCGCTGCCGGTTCATCCAGTTCGGCCAGATGCCCTGCATTTGGGATGAGCTTGATGGAAGCTGGCCCCGTGATACCTTCGGCAAATGTAGTTGCATAACTGGTCGGTATGACCTTGTCTTTTGCGCCCCATAGCAATAAGGTCGGTGCGCTAATGCGGTGCAGTCGTTTACTCAGACGCGTATCACCGAAGGGCCACAAGAAGCGTGCTGCAGACTCGTTGCCACGATTAACGACAATCGACCAGAGAACAGGTTCTGCATCTTTAGGCGTCGCAACCTGAGCGAGGAACCGTTCCGGATTTTCGCAAAACAGGGCTGGCGCATTTTTCGATGTCACCGCAAACATATCGGTACTTGGGGCATCGTCATCCCATAGCCCAAACGGCGCTATCAGGATAAGTTTGCCGATCAACTCTGGCCACAGCGCTGCCGCATCGGCTGCCAAAGCACCTGCCGTAGTCGATCCCATCAGCGTGTCGCCCGGCTGAAATCCAGCAGCCTGCAACAGGTCACGCGTGGCTAGGCACCAGTCAAGATGGCTGTCCAGAATGTCGTGCCCTTCGCTGCCAGGGAAGCCGGGTAAACCGCAGGTAACCAGTGTGACTCCCGCTGCCATGGCTTCATGAAACGCGGTCTGCCTCATCAGCATAGGACTGGAAGCTAACCAATACACTCTTGGGCCACTACCTTGCTCCCAGATGCGGCAGGAACGACCATTAACGTCTACGGTCCTGACGGTCAGCGCGCTCATACTTCCTCCTGCTTGCGTGGCAAAGCCCGTAGCGATTTATCGGCTGGTTCCGGCCACCAATGGTGATCCCATTCATCTTCAAACAAATCCTTCAGTTGCGGAATCACTTTTTCGGCAAACAGTTTGGTGTTGTACATGGTGGTTTCCCGACTCATGTTGCCAAACTGGAGCAGCGTCAATAAATTGCCGACGTTGAACTTGATCGCTACTTCACGTAGTTGCGCTGCCACTTCATCAGGGGAACCGATGATGACGTAGCCACTTTTTAATATCCCTGCAAAATCTTCGGACAACGAGCCCAATATTTCACTGCGATCTGCAGCAGCTTGTACCTGAGATGTCATCTTCATGCGCTGCGTGGCTTCGGTAACGTAACCTGGCGGCGATACCCAGCGCGGGTCCACATGCAAGCAGTTGGTATAGAAGAATTCGGCTGGTTCACGGTAAAGCTTTACCGCTTCTTCCATGTTCTCAGCGACACCGATAAATTGCAGGAATCCAACGCGGAACGGATTCCGGTCGACTTTCTGTCGGGCCATTTCAGCCCAATAGCCGTTCATCGTGGCTTCTGCGGCAACGTGGCCATAATAAGAAACGTATGAATAGACATAATCTTTTTCACCGCACCACTGCCATGTTTCTACCGAGCCGCCACCGGGAACCCATACCGGAGGATGCGGCCGCTGGATCGGACGGGGCCAGCAATTAACATAGCGCTGTTGATTGAAGCGTCCGTTGAAGCTGAACGGCTCGTCCCTTGTCCATGCCTGAATGACCAGGTCGTGTGCTTCGTAATACCGTTGGCGCAACGTGCTTGGGTTGGTGCCATAGACGTAGGTGGTATCCATCGGCGTTCCGACCGGAAACCCTGCAATCAGACGACCGCCCGAAATGGCGTCAATCATCGCAAATTCTTCAGCCACACGCGTTGGTGGATTGTAAAGCGCCAGCGATGCACCCATCACGCAGATAGCGGCATCAGTATGCTGGGTACGACGTGCCAGCGCGCTGGCGATCAAATTGGGTGAAGGCATCATGCCGTAAGCGTTGCCGTGATGCTCATTGACGCAGATGGCATCGAATCCGCACTCAGCAGCGAACTCAAGCTCGTCCATGTATTCGTTGTAGTTATCATGCATCTTCATCGGATCACCCAACTTCGGATCGACATCGACCCAAATGCTCTTATGATCTTCTTTAAAGTTCTCGGGTAAATCTTTGTAAGGCATCAAATGAAACCAGAGGAATCGCATGTTTATCTCCTGAGAAAAACTTATTTTAAATATTCCGGACTGTTGGAAGCAATCAACTTTTGATAGCCTGAGCGATCATTACAAGTGTGATAAATCGGGTGATGGATTGGGTATGTGTGGCTGGAAAGGCGGCGCTCTTTATAGATATTTACCGCTCCTTATCCCTTTTTAATCGCACTAATCCAGTAATAAGCTGCCACGCGTGGCTGCCGATTCCTCAGCCGTAATGCGCGCAGAAAGTGGTTCCAACTCTAAAAAAAGGCGATCTGGTGACGAGGAATCGGTGCGGGGCATCAGCGCTGTTCCGGCTCTGGCCGCAATGGCGGCATGCACATCGCTGATTTGTTCTGCTTCCATTTCATACAGAGACAAATAACGGAATCCCAACTTCGCGGAAATTTGATCGGAAAGTCGGAAGCGTTGCGCCGCTTTGATCCCCGGAACGGCTAATACATCGCCAATATGTTGATTGTTGCACCAGGCGTTGTAGTCATCATCGCGCCCCTCAGCGGCGTTTGTGAGCGATATGGAAATAAACTTGGTCATGTGTTGGTGCTTCCGTATGAATAGCTCCCACTGAGCTGACATGCCTAATTTACTATCAACTTATTGAAAGCCTTCGACGCTTCTTGTTTGCTTCTTGTTTATTACGTATGAAATAAAGCATCCATGAAAATGATGCGCCTCATGTCAGTGCATCAAGCATGAGTAGAAATGGCATGTTGTGGAGGATTGTAGAGCGATGCGATTTTATCAATTATCAGATGCAGGATATTAGCGTCGAAATACAGCCGCCGATTGATTCTGAGCCTGTTGTTCGGTGATGATGGTGTCGACCGTTCACCCTTGAACAGCCACGCGAAAACATTACGAGATTTTTATCTTAAGCAGGGGAATAGACATGAATGCAATAAATAGCAACCTCAGCCGCGAGCCTTTGCCGAACCGGCCTTTCATCGTGGGTCTGGGCGGAACGACACGCGCCAACTCCTCCACAGAAAAAGCGCTACGCATCGCGTTAGCCGCGGCCGAGGGATATGGGGCCGAGACGGTCATGCTGGGGGCGGAAGATCTGATTCTGCCGATGTATGCGCCAGATTTAGTGGAGCGGACGCCAAATGCGCAACGGCTGGTGGCCTTGCTGCGCCGCGCCGACGGGATCATTATTGCTTCACCGGGCTACCACGGCAGTATGTCCGGCCTGGTGAAGAATGCGCTTGATTACACGGAAGATATGCGAAGCGACCCAAAACCTTATTTTGAGGGACGCGCAGTGGGCTGTATTGTCACTGCCGCTGGATGGCAAGCGACCACCACATCGTTAATGGCGCTGCGCTCGGTCGTGCATGCATTGCGCGGATGGCCGACGCCACTCGGTGTGACGATCAATTCAGCTATGCCCGTATTCGGTCCTTCCGGTGAGTGTTTGCTTGAAAACGTTGCCCAGCAACTCGATATGGTGGGTCGTCAAGTGATCGATTTTTCTTTGCGATCAATGGCAATCACTGCTTAATTATCAACACTCCAAGACAGACCAAATCAATACGCTATGACGGTAGCCGTAGCGCATTGAACGGTCAATGGAGCGTTCAATACTATTAATGACGCAGCCATAAACGATGGTTCAATTCAGGCGTGCAGACTTGCCTATGATCGGCCATTCGCGGCTATTCACCAGGGAACTACTTTCCCGAGATAGTCGAGGTAATGTAGTCCTGAACGCCCTTCGTATGTCTCAATCGTGTTCAGCAGGTTCGGAATGCTTTCTTCTATGCTCAGGCGCGCTTCCGGACCGCCCATGTCCGTCCTTACCCAGCCAGGCGCCATCAGCAGCAAGGTTCTTGTGTCGTTTCGGTGGCGCGCAGCAAAACTACGCATGAACATATTGAGTGCCGCCTTGCTGCCCCGGTAGACCTCATAATTTCCGTTCGTGTTGTTGGTCAGACTGCCTTGCCCGGAAGACATGATTCCTATCGTTCCGGTTGGCGACACGAGCGTCTGAAACGTCTCGATTACTCTCATCGGGCACAAGGAGTTCGTCACCATCACGCGAATAAATTCCTCAATCGAAACATCCGCAATCGTTTCGCTATCGTCGTTTTTGACGCCAGCACAAACGAATAGCATATCAATACGTCGCACTTCAAGACGAACCCGTAACGCCGCGACCTGCGCGGGAATGGTGATATCGACTGATTCAACTTCGAGTGCCCCGTGGTGGGCGAGGGCGAGTTGACGCAGTTTGTTTGTTGAACCCTCTCGTCCTGTGGCGATAACTTGCCAGCCCCGCTTGAGGTATTCCTCCACCATGGCGAAGCCGAGGCCGCGCGATGCGCCGATGAGAAGGACGGTTTTCTGCTGATATACGTGGTGCATGGATGGCTCCTGGTTGATGAAATTCGAATGGAAAGCTGAGTCGCTTATTGCACTATAGCGACGCGGAAGATAAGGCGGAAGACGCAGCGTTTGCACTTATAAACTGCACCAAACGCCCTATCTGATCGGTTCGTGCTACGATCACACATGTCCGAACCCGACTTGAACCTACTCATTGCGCTCGATGTATTGCTTGCCGAAGGTAGCGTGGCTGGCGCTGCGCGTCGACTGGAGTTGAGCGCCTCGGCAATGAGTCGAACCTTGACCCGCTTACGCGAGACAATCGGCGACCCTTTATTGGTTCGTGCGGGACGCCGTATGGTGTTGACGCCTCACGCAGAGGCGCTCCGTCAACGCACGCAGGATGCGGTGCATGAGGCGCGTTCGGTACTGCACCCTTTAATAACGGAGTCGAATTTCGCGACATTACAGCGAACCTTTACGATCCGAGCCAACGACGGCTTTGTAGAAGCCTTTGGCGCGCCACTGATCACCGCAGTTACTGCCGCGGCACCGCTGGTGCGTTTGCGCTTTGCTCCCAAACCTGAGAAGACGGCAGCACATTTGCGAGATGGTTCGGCAGATCTTGAGATAGGCGTCTTGAGTGAAATGGGGCCGGAAGTGCGTGTGCAGGCGCTCTTTCGCGATAGCTTTGTTGGCGTTGTCAGGCGAGGCCATCCGCTTGAATCGGATCGCAAGGTAAGCGCAAAACGGTACACGGACTTCGGCCACGTTGTTGCTTCGCGCCACGGGCGCACCAATGGAAACGGACCTGTTGATGAAGCGTTGGCTGCTTTGGGATTGAAGCGAATGATCGTCGCCGTTGTACCCAGCTTTCCTGCTGCACTGGCGGTGGCGCGAGCCTCTGACTTAATAGCTCTCGTTCCGGAATCTTTTATGCGCAGTCAGTCTGTGCATCAAGAATTGTCGCTATCGAGCGCCCCCTTCATTTTCGCGCTTCCCGTACGGACTGAAAAAATTACTGTGTCGCAGATGTGGCATCCTCGGTTAGAAGTCGATCTTGCTCATCGTTGGCTACGCCAATTGGTGCTGACGGTATGTCGGCAGCTTGCATGATTTTAACCAGCCAGTTACAGGCATTTCCATAAAGGAAAAAAGATCGCCCACTCGGTCTTTAAAACATTTATCTGAAAAGAGCACGACGCCGGGGAAGCGTTCATTTCGGACGCACAGACATTGCTAGCCTGGGTTCACGCGCGATGCAATCCACCAGAAAATCCATCACCACTTCCACCAGCGGACTGCGCCGGACATCGGGATAAACAATGATCCAGATATCGCGTGCGGGGGCCGTCTCCGGGGTGGGCAGCGGCACCAGTTCCGGGTCGTCCTCGCCGACCATGGTGGGCAACACCACCGCCCCGACATGATCCCTGGCCGCCATTTGCTGCGACATCAAGTCGCTCGCGAAGAAGGCGATCGGACGCCCTGCCCTGACCTGATGTAGCCATATTTGCTGTGGCAGATGATCGAGTGACTCGTCGTAGGAAATGAACGTCCATTGCTCGGCCGGCCGCCGACTGAATTCGCGCGTGCCGTAAAGCCCAAAATGCACCTCGCCGACCTTTTTACGGACTAAATCACCATCCTCCGGGCGCACCGTGCGAATCGCGATATCGGCTTCTCCGCTGCCCAAGGCGGCCAAGGTAGTGGATGGTTGCAAGATCAGGCGGAGCTGGGGATGGCTGGCTCTCAGTGCCGCGATACGCGGAACAATGCAGGCGCGCGAAAGCGACGGCGGCGCGCTCACTCGCACCGAACCGGCCAACCCTATCAAGGCCGGGCGGGCGCGCTGTTCAATCAATCCGGCTACCTGCGTCATATTCTGCGCCAAGGTTGCGATGGCCCGCCCGTCCTGCGTAAGAGGACGACTGCGCGGCAGTTTGTCGACAAGCCGCAAGCCCAATGCCTTTTCCAGCGACTCCAGGCGTCGACCCACCGTCGCATGCTCAATGCCGAGCTCCCTTGCAGCAGCGGAAAGCGACTCCGTGCGCGCTAAAACCGTAAAAACATAAAGATCTTGCCAGTCGAACATCGGTAAATATATTCACAGAATAGGTTAGCAAATCGGGAATTTTCAAACAAACACGACTGTTTTATCATGCCTACAAGAAGAGTGAAACAGAAAAATTTTAGCGAGCACTCGCCGCCATTGCCAATCAGACAATTTAGCAGGTAGAACAACGTTCTTTTTGCTTCGCTGGCAACCCGATACCACATCATCTGAAGAGGAAACCATCCAATGAGAGCCATCACCATCGAACAATACGGTGGGCCTGAAGTATTGCAAAAACGTAATGATGTACCGATCCCCGACGTGCAAGCAGGCCATGTGCTGATCAAGGTGGCATGCGCCGGTATCAATTTTATGGATGTGCATACGCGCCAGGGGAAATACGTTAACTCGCAGACCTATAAGGTGCGGTTGCCTTGCACGCTAGGCATGGAGGGTAGCGGTCAAGTGGTGGCTTTTGGCGACGATATTAAGGATTTTTCTATCGGCGATCGCGTCGCCTGGTGCATCGCCTGGGGCAGCTACGCTGAATACATCTCCGTACCAGCGGCTCTGGTCGTCAAACTTCCCGACAATATCAGTTATGAACTGGCCGCAGCGTCGATCTTCCAAGGCTCCACGGCACATTACCTTATTGAAGACGTGGCGCGACTCAAACCCGGTAGCACGTGCTTGATCCATGCCGCGGCGGGCAGCATCGGTCAGTTGCTGGTGCAAATGGCAAAACTGCGGGGCGCAACGGTATTAGTCACCGCTGGCACGGCTGAAAAACGCGTAACAGCAATCAGGCGCGGTGCCGACCACGCCTTTGACTATTCGCAAGGCGGCGTCGCTGAACAAGTTCGCGAAGCTACCGGCGGCAACGGTGTAGACGTGGTGTTTGACTCGGTCGGCAAGGCAACCTTGCGCGATAGCTTCCGCGCCTGCAAAAAACACGGCTTGATCGTTAACTATGGCAATGTATCCGGCTCCCTCACCGACCTGGACCCCATCGAACTGGGTGAGGCCGGCTCACTTTTCCTGACCCGTCCGCGTCTCGCGGATCACATGGTAAATCGGCAAATGGTGCAGCGCCGAGCAGATGCTGTTTTCACTGCACTCATTAATGGTTCCCTGAAGATAGACATCGAAGGTGAGTACTCACTCGATAACGTAGAACAGGCACACGCTCGTATCGAAAGACGAGAGCAAGTCGGCAAGCCCATTCTGCACATCTAAACCCCATCCGCATTGGCACGACGCAGTGATTCGTCATCAGCCCGTTGGGTCGAATTAAAAGAGCCGGATACCGGCCTTAATAACAAATACACTTTTGGAGATAGATATGAAATCAACCCAAGGCAGGGGCAGAATGGTGTTCCGTGTGGTCAGCGGTAATTTTCTGGAAATGTTCGACTTCATGATTTACGGCTTCTATGCCTCGTCAATCGCTCATACATTTTTCCCGAGTAGTAATGCATTCGCATCCTTGATGTTGTCACTTGCCACCTTTGGCGCAGGTTTTTTGATGCGACCGATTGGCGCCATTGTTCTTGGCGCTTACATTGACCAACATGGGCGACGAAAAGGATTGATCATCACGCTGGGCCTCATGGCGGTAGGGACCGTCCTCATTGCCTTCGTGCCGGGTTACGCTCAAATTGGCGTTGCTGCGCCGATCATGGTTTTAGTAGGGCGCCTGTTGCAGGGCTTCTCCGCCGGTGCTGAACTTGGCGGGGTGTCGGTCTATCTTTCCGAAATTGCCCCGGCAAATCGCAAAGGTTTCTTTGTAAGCTGGCAATCCGCAAGTCAGCAAGTCGCCGTCATCGTGGCAGGAGCAATGGGCATTGGGCTGTCGACGCTGCTTGACAATGAGGCGTTGCACCAATGGGGATGGCGCTTGCCCTTCCTGTTCGGCTGCCTGATCGTGCCGGCGATTTTTTTCATTCGCCGCTCTCTCACGGAAACACCTGAATTTGCAGCGCGTACGCACCACCCCGATATCAAAGAAGTATTGCATTCCATATGGGGTAATATGCGGGTCGTGGTCGCGGGTGCTGGCCTGGTCGTCATGACCACAGTATCTTTTTATCTTATCACCGCCTACACGCCGACGTTCGCCAAGACCGAGCTGCATCTATCCAATTTCGACAGCTTCCTTGTGACGATGCTGGTCGGTATTTCAAACTTCATCTGGCTTCCAGTTATGGGGGCGCTCTCTGATCGTATCGGGCGCAAGCCGTTGCTCATTTTCTCGACGGTACTGGCCATTGCGACGGCCTATCCATCCCTGGCGTGGCTGGCATCTCATCCGAGTTTTGAGCGGCTACTTGAGGTCGAGCTATGGTTATCTTTCTTGTACGGCACATACAACGGTGCCATGGTCGTGGCATTGACGGAGGTGATGCCAGTCGCCGTTCGTACTACCGGGTTTTCACTCGCCTATAGTTTGGCGACGGCCACATTTGGCGGCTTTACGCCAGTAGTCTGCACTTACTTGATCCACGCTCTCGATAACCGCGCAGCCCCCGGCATCTGGTTGAGCGTTGCAGCCCTTGTGGGATTGGTAGCGACATTTGCCTTGTACCGAAACCACCCAATGTCAGCCCAAACAGAAAGTGGACCGCGCGTTCCCCAGGCTCACTAAAGCTGCACTCGGGAAGTAATGACCGTTATCGGCGGAGGCTGTTTAAAGACGTAGAAATCGTTAAGCAAATTGCCGCGCACACCCATGCGCGGCAATTCCCTGTCACCCGTTTGGCAATTCAAAAAGCAGTGTGATATCGGCGTAGACTGCCGACCAAGTAACGGAACGCCAATCAGCTGCAGGAGAAGTTCTTCGCGCAAATTTTTCCCACATCACAAACGAACATCTGGCCTGGTTGCCTCCGGTTTTGACCGCTCTCCAATTTTGCAATCAATCAAGCAGCAAGTAATTTTGCAAGCTGTACAAGGTCAGGCGCCATCACGTCGAAATAGCTTTCTTCTGCTGTATCTACTTTGCCATTGGGACCGAACTCCAACGGACGAGGGATAAATGCGACGTGAAAACCGGCTTTCTTCGCTGCCGCAAGATCGTACTTATGACAAGCGACCATGAGTATCTCCTCTGGCCGTAAGCCCAACGAGTTCTGGGCAAGCGCATAGACCTTCGGGTCAGGTTTCGACGACTTTACTAATTCTGCGGTAAGCACGCAATCAAATGGCAAATCATAGCGCTTCACTATATTGACGACGGAAGCCATCGAACCGTTAGACAAGGTCGCCAGCTTATATTTCTTACGCAATCGTTCGAGGCCCGGACGGGTATCGGCCCATGGTCTTAGTCTGGACCAAACCGAGCTCAAATCGTCGCGGTCGTTGGTTGACAGCAAGCGGCCCCAATCATAGCCCGCAAGCACATTATCAAGCGCATTACGATAGATGAGATCCGTCGAACGCCAGCTAATTGATCCAGCAATGACTTGATCAAGCTGCTTGCGATAGTCGCTGCGCCACTGGTCTGAGATTGTCGTCCAGTCCGCCATGATGCCGCGCGAGTCTGTGAATCGCTTTCCTTCCTCTGCAATCGTGGAATAGAAGTCGAGTAAGGAACCTTGCATATCGAAAGTCAAGGCTTTGATTTTCGAAGAATCAAGCTTCGAATAAGCTACGAAGTCAGTGCGCACGGTAGCCACTGGACCAGGCGTATGATTGGCAGCCTGTGACAGCGATATCCCTGTCATTTGCAAGATCGCTGCGGCACTCGCACCAGTCAAGAATCTTCGGCGCTCTGCGAGTACCAAACCAGTATTTGGAAAGTGGTTAAAATCCAAGATGTTTCCCTATCAATTTAAATTTTTGTCAGCCTCGTTGATCGGTCGATCTTTATGCAAAGTGGCTACGACGATCCTGAGCTAGTAACGCGCACGATCCGATGAAGCCGCTCAGGTTTCAGATCGGATTGACCACCATCATACCGGCCGCAGCTTCAATCGGGCTTTTCCATTTAATGCCCGTGACGCGGATTGCCAATTGCAGCGGTTCGCCTTGCCTGCCGGCTTAACAGCAAAGTCACGACTGCCGACACCAACAACGTTGCAGCAACCACGTAAAGGCCAGCAGCATATCCGCCGGTCACACTCTTCAACCAGCCGATCGCAAACGGGCCGACAAAACCGCCAAGATTGCCGACGGAATTGATCATTGCTATGCCAGCGGCTGCGCCTGCTCCCGACAGGAAAGAGCTTGGCATGGCCCACAACGGTGCTTTAGCCGAGCTGATACCGACATTCACTGCGACAAGTGCCAAAACCACCCACAATGCTGTGCTCGCCAGGCCGGCAAAGACAAGGCCTATGCATGCCAGTATGCAAGGAATCACGACGTGCCAGGTGCGCTCTGCGGTACGATCGGAATGCTTAGCCCACAGGATCATGGCGACCACGGCGACAACACTCGGCACACCGGTCAGTAAGCCGGTTTCCAAGGGAGTGAAGCCAAACTCACGAATAATCAGCGGCGCCCACAAGCCCAGCGTATAAAGGCCAGCGGAGGTGCCGAAATAGATGAGAGCGAGAGCCAGGACACGCGGATCTTTCAGTGCGCTAAAAGCGCCTGTGGTGTGCCCGGCATTAGTTTGCTTTGCATCGGCCTCAGCCTTCAGCTTGGCTATCAACCATTCACGTTCATCGGTCGCCAGCCATTCTGCTTTGGCAGGGATATCGGTCAGGTATTTCAATACGAAGAAGCCAAGAATCACAGCTGGGATTGCTTCAACGATATACAGAAACTGCCAATCTGCCAGGCCGAAAATAGTTGGCAATTGCATGATGGCGCCCGACAAGGGAGAACCGATCGCTACAGAAATCGGTGCAGCGGCCATGAACCAGGCTGCCGCGACTGCGCGTTGCTTCACCGGGAACCACAGGCTAAGATAAAGAATGATCCCGGGGAAGAAGCCAGCTTCTGCAACACCCAGCAAGAAACGTAATGCATAGAAGCTGTTCGGTCCGACAGCAAAGGCCGATAGCGCAGAGACGATACCCCATGTAACCATCACTCGTGCGATCCAGATACGCGCGCCGACACGATGAAGTATCAGATTGGACGGGACTTCAAATAAGAAGTAGCCGATGAAAAACAGGCCGCCACCCAAGCCAAATGCCGTGGGCGAGAGGCCGATGGCCTTATTCATCGTCATGGCAGCAAAGCCGACGTTGACACGGTCGAGGAAGCTGACAAAATAAAGCGCCATGACAAACGGAATAATGCGCCACATGAGCTTGCGGGAAACGCGTGATTCGAGATCAGATTTCATTGTCTCCTCCTTAGAGGTTATAGCATTACATTGTAAAAAAATAAACAGTGCCGCCGAGGATACTACCGCTTATACCGGTTCTTTTTGGACCTCGGAACAAGTAGAATGCGAGGAATTTTCTTTTGCCGTTTTAATTCGGCCAATCAAAACCCGGCAAAACTTGACGTCTTGCGACGCAACCTGAGTTGATTTGTGTACTGCGCAGAATAGTGGCAGTGCCAGGCGCACCCAAACGTATACCAGCCGCAATCACCGCTGTCTGCCCAAAAATTCTACATCTTCCTCTCGGCCCATTCTGGCTGCGGCGACGCTACGTTGGCGCTGTCGCTTGGGATGATGGCATTCCGATCCAAACGGAAAGCGAAGGCTTGCTCAAGCTTCAGCGGACCGTTCGCAAACGCCCCGAGGTAAAGCTTGAAGCCTTTCAGTGGCCCGCTCCAGTTATCCTCGGTGGCTTTGTCCATTGCCACAGACGGCACACCGGCGCCAATAACAATCAAACGTTCACACGGAGGAGACGGCAAGAATTCTGGAACGCGCGCAGTTAGCTGCGCGATCACACTGGCTGCGCCAAACGCGTCTTTCCATAAGCGATTGATGCCCCTCACTAATCCGGCGTCGAGACTGCCGGAAAGCGCGTCGGAAGTGCTCATCTTGTGAGCCAAGTCGCAAGCCAGCCGCAAGTAGTCAAAGCAATACACATGATGTCTCCAGCTTTATTTTTTTAAGGGGTAGCGAAACCTCGGCTCAGTGCAAACCAGATTGCTCCCCATATTTTTATATTTTCCGATGCTGACTTGCAGGGGAATTGATGGCTACGCAGCGGCTTTTTCTAGCGTAAGCGCGCCCTTTTCAATGAACGCACAAACAGCGGCAGTCACTTGTGCCGTTGTGGCATTGCCACCCAGATCGCGGGTATGCAATGACGTGTCGGCGGTCACCGCTTCGACGGCCTGCATGACACGTTTTGCGGCGTCGTATTCACCCAGATGTTCGAGCATCATCACAAGCGACCAGAAAGTACCGACCGGGTTGGCCAAGCCCTGTCCCATGATGTCGAATGCCGAACCATGGATCGGTTCAAACATCGATGGATAGCGGCGCTCCGGATCGATATTGCCGGTTGGTGCAATACCCAGGCTGCCCGCCAGTGCCGCTGCCAGATCGCTCAGAATGTCTGCGTGAAGATTGGTAGCGACGATCGTGTCGAGCGTTGCGGGACGATTGACCATACGCGCCGTTGCAGCGTCGACCAGTTCTTTGTCCCAGCTCACATCAGGGAACTCTTTTGCAATTTGAACAGCGATTTCATCCCACATCACCATAGCGTGACGTTGCGCATTACTCTTGGTGACGACGGTCAGCAATTTGCGCGGGCGGGCTTGGGCCAGACGAAATGCGAAGCGCATGATGCGTTCCACACCGGCACGCGTCATTATCGAAACGTCGGTAGCTGCTTCGATCGGATGGCCTTGATGGACACGACCACCGACGCCGGAGTATTCGCCTTCGGAGTTTTCGCGGACGATTACCCAGTTCAGATCGTCTTGCTTGCAACGCTTCAGCGGTGCATCAATGCCTGGCAGGATTCGGGTCGGGCGCACGTTGGCGTATTGATCGAAACCCTGGCAAATTTTCAGGCGCAAACCCCATAAAGTGATGTGATCGGGAATATCCGGATCGCCTGCTGAACCAAACAGGATTGCGTCCTTGTCACGCAGCGCATCCAGGCCGTCGGCCGGCATCATCGCACCGGTCTTGCGATAGTAGTCACCACCCCAATCGAAATCTTGAAATTCGAATGCAAAAGTGTTGTTTGTTTTGGCCAGCGCTTCCAGAACCTGCTGACCCGCGGGGACGACTTCTTTGCCAATACCGTCACCTGGAATAGTTGCGATGCGATAAGTTTTCATGTCTCCTGCCTTTAAAAATGATGAATATGCCCGTACTTTACCTACGTTTTTTGGCAAAAACCGGTGCTAAACTTAAAGCATTCTTAACTATTATTTACAAATGAGACGCCATGAATGATACTGTTTTGCCATCAGATTTGGGATTTTTTTCAACCCTGGCAGCTTCTGGAAGCCTCAGCGCTACCGCCCGCGAGCTAGGCCTTACGGCTGCTGCGGTAAGCAAGCATTTGTCACAAATGGAGACCCGGGCTGGCGTACCGCTGGTGAATCGGACGACACGGCGCATGATGCTGACACCGGAGGGTGAGCTTTACCTAGAGCATGCGCGGAGAATTCTGGATCAAATCAACGAACTTTCGGAGTTGCTGGGCAGCGCCAAGAAGCGACCGGAAGGTCTGCTGCGGGTCAACGCAACACTTGGATTTGGGCGAAGCCATGTAGCGCCGGCGATCTCTCAATTTGTCGCCGCCTATCCGCAAGTCTCGGTACAACTACAACTTTCGGTCATGCCACCACCGCTCACTGACGACACTTTTGACGTCTGCATCCGATTCGGGGAACCGCCGGATACCCGCGTCGTCGCGCGACGTTTAGCACCCAATCGCCGCGTGTTATGCGCGACGCCTGCTTACCTGGCGCGACGTGGTACGCCAATCACTCCGCACGATCTGACGAAGCACAATTGCATCGGTATCAGGCAAGGAGATGAAGCGTATGGCGTATGGCGTCTGACGACGGGAAGTGGGACCGCCAGGAAGACCCAGACCGTGAAGATTCGCGGCAATCTGACCACCAACGATGGTGAAATCGCAGTGAAATGGGCGCTCGATGACCATGGAATTTTGTTGCGTGCCGAATGGG
Organism: Glaciimonas sp. GNP009; assembly: GCF_054343755.1. Taxonomy (NCBI): domain Bacteria; kingdom Pseudomonadati; phylum Pseudomonadota; class Betaproteobacteria; order Burkholderiales; family Oxalobacteraceae; genus Glaciimonas; species Glaciimonas sp. GNP009. The sequence goes on along the minus strand of NZ_JBTGUV010000004.1, from coordinate 4,265,182 downwards.
ATGTCAAACAATACCTGCAGGACGGCAAGCTGGTCCAGGTGCTGTCCAATTGTGATACGCCAAATGCAGATATTTTTGCAGTCTATTTACAGCGTCATCAGATGTCGAACCGCATTCGTACGTTCGTGGATTTTATTGCGCAAGAGCTGGCACCGGCGGCGGAATAAAAAAAATCTGTTAATTAGGAAACGATATTCTCATCCGCTTTTGCGGCATATACAGACCCTGCTCAACATACTTTGTAAAAATAAATGTTGCGTGGCTTCGCTGCCTGGCGCGCACGTGCCCGTAGCGTATTGACCTTTTCAAACTCTTCTCGGCTTATTTCGCTTGTGTATTTATTTACACGTTAATTTAACCATTTTTAGCATCCTTGAAAAAGAGTTTGAATAGCCTCTAAGCCGCCCTGCATGGGCTTCCGCACCAGAATGGTGATCTTTCAGATCGCTACGATCACTCCCGTGCACTGGTCTGGACACGTGACTTCGATCGCTTTTATTTAGCGTTCAATGGCCCCAAAAAACCACATGTGCGCATTAAAGAAAAAAAACTTGACTACCAAAAAAACACAAACTATTATTACTCAATCGTGTAATACACAATTGTGTAATTAGATTAGTATAAATGATATTTTTTTATATATTAATCAATCACCACGTCATCGTATCCGTAAGAAATCAGATGGAAAACCGCTAGATACGTTATTGCCGCTGTCCTAAAAAATCTGTCGAGTTCGACGTCATTTTAGGCTGAAATAAAATTAAAAATATGTTCTAAGTTAGAGGCGCTTTTGCTGGACCTCTCTTATCCGATCGCATAAGAAAGTTACATATGACTATGGCGTCCTACGACCCCGAAAACGAGTTCCAAAGAGCGACGCTGCGTAAGGTAATGTGGCGTGTTATTCCGCTGCTCACCCTTATGTATACCGCCGCGTATCTAGACCGAATCAACATCGGTACGGCAGCACTCACCATGAATAAGGATTTGGGTATAAGTCAAGCTGTCTTCGGCTTGGCGGCAAGCCTATTTTTATTGGGCTATTTTTTCCTTGAAATACCAAGTAATCTCGCATTCGTCAAATACGGGGCGCGTGTGTGGCTCACCCGAATAATGATTACCTGGGGGATTATTTCCTCCCTTACTGCATTTGTGCAGACACCAAATCAGCTCATTGCGGTAAGGATTGCGCTTGGCATCGCTGAGGCCGGATTTTTTCCTGGTCTCATTCTCTATTTGGCTTTGTGGTTTCCGAAGGAAGTTCGGGCACGTATGTTTTTCTTCACAACGTTGCCGCTTGCAGTGATACTTGGTGCCCCAGCTTCGACTGCAATCATTCAATACACTGACGGTTGGTTTGGCATGGCCGGATGGCGCATCATGTTTCTATTTGAAGGAGCGCTACCTATCCTTCTTGGCTGTTTTTCTGCACGCTATCTCACCTCACTTCCGGCTGATGCCACATGGTTGAATCCCGAACAAAAGGCTTGGCTGGCATCAATCGCCGAGGTATCGGGAGGTGTGAAGCATTCAGTGGGTGAAAGCCTTCGAATACTATTCAAAAATCGCAGCCTCCTGATTTACGCCCTTGCCTATGGTTTCCTTCAAATGGGGTTCTATGCACAACTCATTTTTACCCCTCAAATAATCTCGTCGTTCAGTCGAACGGTCGGTGTGACCCTTTCGGCTTCGCAGATAGGGTTGCTGACCTCAGTGCCGAGCATATTTGCAGCGCTTGTATCGTATTTCTGGGTGCGACATTCGGATAAAACGAATGAGCGCGTTTGGCACGCTGCTATCGGCGCTTTATTCGGTGCAGCGGGCATAGCAATTTGCCTGACTTCAAGCGGTGTTTTTGGCCTTATGGGTGGCTTGACCTTGCTTCAATCTGGTCTGCTTTGCGGTCTTATACCACTTTGGCAATTACCAACACGCGGACTGTCTTCAAGTGCTGCGGCGATCGCTATCGCGTCAGTCAATTCGGTCGGTATTCTCGGCTCATTCACAAGTCCAATCATTATCGGATGGTTGAAGGAACGAACCGGCTCGTATGACGCGGGCCTGGGTTTCATTGCTGTGATGCTTATTCTCGCAGCCGCACTAATCATTTTTGCTGGCGCGGTAATTGAGCGAAAAACGCATGCTCGGCAACGCGTTACAGCCAGGTAAATATTCTCTCCCTCCCATAAAGGACTTACAAAATGATTCACTTTGACCATGTATGTTTGGCGGCACAAAACGTTTATGAAGCGACCTTTCGACTCAGTCGGGAGACCGGACTGGGCAATTATGATGGCGGATTTTTTCCACTATATGGACTTGGTCATAAAGTAGTCCCACTCTCAGATGACATATACATCGAGATTGAGAGCATCGTCGATCATACGATCCTAAAGAAGGAGAATTCGACCGCCCAATTCTTTGAGCAACAAACCATGGATGGAGATTGCTTTATCGGATGGTGCCTGCGAGCAGACACCATGGAGGAAATGGAAATGTTTGCTGCCCACCACAATACCATCGTGGATGCAAACCTGACCGGAAAAGAGGCCGGCCGCCAAATGATGAACGGTAGCCGGGGCTTTTCACTGCAAACCCCCAGTGCAATGACCGCATGGCCAATGGGGAAACCCAACCTTTACTTCAAACCGGGCTCACCTCCTCCTCCTCACGTAGCCAGTTTGCCTGTGGAGCCTGGGACAGGAAGCGCAAAGGGCCAAGGGCTGCTCTGGATTGAAATTGGCGAAACGGAGTCCGCCTTCGCGGAATGGCTGGGCGACGTTGTTCGACCATCACAGTTTCCTTTTGAAATTCGTTACAACGGAAAGTCTGCCGGCCTATATGCACTTGGCGTCAAAACTACCGAGGGAATAAAAGAAATCCGAAGGGCGCCAGTAAAGCTTTAATGCCGACGTTGAGTCATTACAAGAGTCTACATACATAGGTGCAAATCGCCGTAGTGCGTCCATCCGGGACAAAATACGGCGACCTCAAAATGGTTACTAGGGGAAATCAAATGAAAAAATCAATCATTGCACTGGCGATACTCGGAACAATCGGAGGTTCAGCACAAGCGCAAAGCGCGGTCACCATCTACGGGATTCTTGATACTGGTATCGCTTATGAAAACAAAGCCGCGACTCCTGCTGGCTCTGCATCAAAAACAGGCAGCAAATTGCAATTAAGTGCGGGCAGCGTGACAGGCCCGCGTATCGGCTTTAAAGGCTCAGAGGATCTAGGCGGCGGATTGAGAGCTATATTTCAACTGGAAGCCGGTTTCGCCGTCGACACCGGTGCACTGACTTTACAAGACCGCACTGGTACCCAGTTGTTCCGTCGTCAATCGTTAGTCGGCTTGGCCGGGGACTTCGGTACCGTTAAATTAGGTCGCCAAACTGATTTTATGTTTGACACATGCCGGTGGAATGCGTGCGGTAGTTTCGGTGCTCTGGTTGGAAGTGTAGGCCACTATATGAACCGTACCGAAGGTGCTCTCACCATCAATTCGATCCGTTACGATACAGTCAACCTGGCTGGTTTCACTGCCAGCGCCATTTATGGTTTCGGCGAAACGGCAGGTAGTAACTCTTCCGGCCAGTCGCTCGGCCTCGGCGGTCAATATGTTAACGGTCCACTCGCCTTATACACTGCTTACTACCAATCGAAACTCGGTGGCACAACCGCAGCAAACGTCGCAACCGGAACCCCTAGCGATACTACCATTGAAGGAAGCGGTGGAATATTCGCTCCTGCGTTCATAGGCAAACCGGGCCAGATAGCATTGAAGGTATACAGTCTTGGCGCTAGCTACGAAGTTAGTTCAGCAGTACGCGTGTACGGTTATTTCTCAAGCTCCGGGCAACCGTTGGCAAGCGCTTCAACTACCAATGTCGTTAGCGGTCTGAGCAACAGGAAGGCTAACCTTTACGAACTCGGCGTGAATTACTTTCTGACTCCTACTTTGCGCCTGCAGGCAAGCGTTATACATAACCGACTTAATTTCGCAGGTGTCTCCAGTATCGGCACCTTGAACGAGTTCAATCTGGGTGCCGACTATTTCCTGTCGAAACGGACAGATGTGTATGCCGTTGTGCAGAACATACGTGCTTCAAACACTAACAATCCCGGCATTTTTGATGGAACCGGTTCTGCCGGTAACCAAACAGCAATCACTACTGGTGTCCGTCACACGTTTTAATTTTGGTTAAACAGGCCCGTCGCTGTATGGGTGATCATATGATAAGACAGCGTGCGGGCGCTCGAAAATCTTCTTATCAGAAATCTTCGCGAGCAGCTAACCCAGTGTTATTAAATCGGGTACGCAAGAAATTGGGCCAGATCGCGACGGGCCAACTGCAGTTTTCAAAGGCTATTTTTTAGTGATGGGTGTTAATGTCCTCAAGTTTTTTTTCATTTCAGGGGAAATACGCGACATCCATTCTGAGTATTGAAAGAACCTTTTTTAGGTAAAAGGAGAAAATGAACTTGACGGTTCTGTCTTGACTGCTTAAATTGCTCACTTGTGTAACGCATGGGCCAACGAAATGAAAAAAGACGATATCAATCAAGCTCCAGTGTTGAAATTCATCAAGCAAGATCGAAAAAAAGACATCTTGCTGAGTGCGGAGAAGTTATTCGCGATGCGAAGCTATGATGGCGTGTCTATCCGTGATATTGCGGATGACGCCGGGGTTCCATCCAGATTGGTCGGCTACTATTTTGATAAAAAAGACAATTTGTTCGAAGCCATTTTCGAGCATCGGAAACCCAATATCGACGAACGCCTGAATCTTTTAAAGGAAGCAAAGGCGCATATCGATGCGCCGGATGCGCTCGAAAAGATCGTGCATGCGTGGTGCGCGCCAGTAGTGCAAATGCGAGCACACCCCGACGGGGAAAATTTTCTGATTTTGGTGGCCAGGACAGTGTGGGAACAATCAGAAATTGCTGTGCGTGTCATCCAACGCTATTACGATCCTCTTGCGAGAGACTTTATCGATGCACTGCAAGTGCTATTCCCTGATCGTGACGAATCATCGCTTTACTGGGCCTATGAGTGGGCTTTGGGGGCGCTCTTAATGCACATTGCAGACAAGCGTGTCGAGAGACTGTCGAAAGGCGTCTGTAAGGCGGGTGGGGTTGATAGGGGGCCGGACCTGGTTGCCTTTATTTGCGGTGGTATACGCGCTATGCCAGCGCAACCCAAAAAGAAATCTGCCAAATCGAGCGTTGCCTCGCGCGTGGCCGTCAACCCGCGTCAGGTCAGTAAGAAGAAAACTTCGTGAAAGCATCCACTGTTATGTTTTAGCTGTTAACTGCGACATGGTGTTGATGTCAGCACATATGCCAGGATCGTCTACGATTATTGACTATCAAGGATGTTCCTTCAGTTGGGGCGCTACCTGACTCGCATGGCATCCATGCGACCAGGCGCCGCTCATACCGCTTAGGCCAGCAGACCAAACAATCTCGCGGCGTTACCTCCCAGAATCGCCTTTTGTTCTGCTTCGTCCAGGCCGGGAACAGCCATCACATAGGGACTTACGTCGTAATGACCCATATCGAAGGGGTAGTCGGTGCCGATGACTATGCGTTCCAGTCCAACCTTATCGATCAGATAACGTAATGCTGCAGGTTCATAAACGAGCGAGTCATAATGAATGCGTCTGAGATAGTCGGAAGGCGAATATTTCATGCCCTGCGCTTCGGGCCGTACCTTGTAACCGTGGTCGAAGCGCCCAGCGTAAAAAGGCAAAAATCCGCCGCCGTGCGCCGCGAGTAGCTTCAGGTCAGGATATCGGTCCATCACGCCGCTGAACATCAGCAAAGCCAGGGCGGTTGCTGTTTCAACCGGTTGTCCGATCATATTGGATAGGTAAAAGTGTCCAATACGCTGCCCTAACGAACAACCCAGCGGATGGAGGAACACCACCGCTCCGAGGCGTTCCGCTGCGGCCCAAAAGCATTCGAACGCCGGATCGGACAATTCGAGGCCATTGACCTGGGTGGAGATCTCGACACCTTTCAAGCCGAGCACGCGCATCGCGTATTCGAGCTGCGCTACCGCAAGCTCTGGATGTTGCAAGGACACGGTACCGAGTCCGGCAAATCGTTCCGGATGAAGTCGGCAGAGATTCGCCACCGTCTCGTTTTGCATGCGAACGATCTTTTCTGCCAGCGATGGAGCCGCCCAGTAGTAGTACTGGGTTGGTGAAGGACTCAATATCTGCACATCGACACCCATGCTGTCCATATCTTTTAAGCGCACTTCCGGCAACGTCATCTTCGGCTCCAGTTCGCGGAACATGCGTTGGTTGTATTCCGTAGATGGCCTTCCCTGGCCCTCCAGCAATGCCATGGCTGCCGCCTGCTTCTCGACCGGCGCTTCGATATCCAGTATGAGTTCCACCTGTGGCACCATCACGTGGCAATGCACGTCGATCGTAGGGGACTTGCCGCGACCAGCAGCAAGGATGGTTTCGGGGGCTGAATGTTGATGCCGTCCCGGCTGCGCGCGCGCAGGCGTGCCGGACGATGCTTGATGCCCGGCATGTGAATGAGACGCCACCATGCAGGCGCAGGTACGCATTTGATGCATTCCAGACTCTCCTTTTATACCAGGGGCAGCACGTTTTTTAGAGCTGCCCATTGCAAAATCTCGCCTTCGCCCGCGGGGAACTCGAGAGACTTGATAAATCCACAATCGTTTAGGGCCTGTTCTATTTGCGTGATTGCCAAAGACATGGGTAATCCTAACGTAGCAATGAGTGTTACACAAGTGTATATTACACATATGTATAATAAAAATGGATTTTGATTGAGTCAAGTTTTTGTATTTCGGAGGCAAAGCGGGACAAGTGTTCTGAGAATTGAAAGTATTTCATTTTAGAGAAAAGAAAAAAAATGAACTTGACGGTTCAATTTGTATGGCGTAACTTACACAGTTGTGTAGTATTTGGGTTGCAGCAATGAAGAAAGTCAGTATCAATCAAGCTCTGGTGTCGAAATTTTTCAAGCAGGATCGAAAAAAGACCATCTGGCTAAGCATGGAGAAATTGTTCGCGATGCGAAGTTACGATGGCGTTTCTATCCTTGATATTGCGAATGACAGCGGGGTTCAATCCAGATTGGCCGGCCATTCTTTCGCCAAAAAGGACGGTTTATTCGAGACAACTTTGGCGCATCGAAAGCCCAATATCGACGCGCTTCTGAATCTTCTAATAGAGGCAAAGGACTAAATAAGTGTCCCGGATATGCTCGAAAAAATCGTGCCTGCCCGGTGAGACATCTAGTGTAAATCCGATCACATCGGGACGGAGAATGTTTATTTTAGTGGCTAGGATATGCGGAAACACGCAGAAATTGCAGTGTGTCCAATGCAACGCTACAACGACATTATTGCCAAGGATTTTATCGCAACACCGCAAGTGCTATTCCCGGAACGGGACGAGTTATCGCTGTACATGGCCGATGATCAGGCTTGGGTGCGCTCTTAATGGACATTACAGACAAGCGCGTCGAGAGATTAACGAAAGTTGCCTGCGGACCCGGCGCGGGCAATGGGGCCGAAACTTAATTGCCTTTGTCTACGCAGGTATACACGCTATGCAAGGGTGTTAATAAAGAAATCTATCTAATTTTGCAATTTCTCTAGCGTGCCACAAATACGCATCAGTGAAGTAAGGAAGCGGCATTTCCACCATTATATGTTTTGAATATTCGAGATAGGTCATAACAATGAAAAAAGTGATAATCACGTGTGCGGTAACTGGTTCGGTCCACACACCGTCAATGTCCCGGTATCTGCCCTACAAGCCGAAAGATATTGCCGAGCAGGCTATCGCGGCTGCCGAAGCCGGTGCAGCTATTCTGCACTTGCATGCCAGGGATCCAAACGACGGTCGGCCAACTGCAGATCCCGAAGTCTTCCTGCAGTTTCTACCTGAAATAAAGCAGGCCACAAATGCGATCATCAATATCACGACTGGTGGCAGTACGAAGATGACGGTTGACGAACGTATAGCAGCCGCGTTGCGGTTGAAGCCGGAAATGGCTTCGTTGAACATGGGCACAATGAATTTCTCATTTCACCCGCTTGCGAATAAATTTGATTGGAAACACGATTGGGAAAAGCCTTATGTCGAAGCTTCGGAAGAGGGCATTTTTCGCAATACCTTTAAGGACATCCGCCGGATCTTGCTCGAGGTAGGCGAAGGGTGTGCCACGAGATTTGAGTTCGAGTGCTATGACGTATCGCATCTCTACAATCTCGCCTATTTTGTCGACGCAGGCCTGATCAAAGCACCGTTTTTAATTCAAACCGTTTTCGGCATCATGGGTGGTATTGGTGCTGATCCGGAGAACGTCGCTTTTATGCGCCAAACGGCGAATCGCTTGTTTGGCCGTGACTATCACTGGTCAGTCCTAGGCGCAGGACGCAGCCAAATGTCTTTGCTCACCTATGGCGCGATCATGGGCGGCAACGTGCGGGTCGGCCTTGAGGACAGTCTTTTCCTCGGTCGCGGAAAACTCGCGGTATCCAATGCCGAACAGGTACTTAAAATCCGCCGAATTCTCGAAGAGTTGTCCTATGAGATCGCGACACCCGACGAGGCGCGGGAAATGCTGCAGTTGAAGGGAAGTGAGAACGTCGCATTTTAGCCAGCAAAAACGATAGAGCCAGAGGACAGGCGACAAGATATGAAGCGACTACCGATGGCCACGCCAGATATTCCGGTCGTCGTCCGCGAGATGGTCATTGCGCACTATTGAACATCCCGCTTCATTTGAAAAACACTTTAGTAATTGGACCACTATGACGCGCAAACTGATTGATATTTCTGTATTTTTGGAAAACGATGTTATATCGGATCCACCGGGCTACGGTCCCCATATCGAGTATTTGACCCACAAAGGCACGGCTAAAGATATCGCTAAATTCTTTCCTGGTCTAAAACCAGAGGATCTTCCTCAGGAGGAAGGTTGGGCTATTGAATGGATAAATCTGATGACGCATAACGGTACCCACCTTGATGCACCGTATCACTTTCATTCGACAATGAATCGCGGCGAGCGAGCGATTACGATTGACGAGGTCCAGCTCGACTGGTGCTTGCAATCAGGAATCAAACTTGATTTCAGGCACTTTCCTGATGGATATCTGGTCACCGCAAGAGACGTCGAGGCAGAATTGAGCCGCATCGCTCATACCCTGCAACCGCTCGATATCGTTCTCGTGAATACCCGCGCTGGCTTAGCCTATGGCGACCCGGATTACACCTCAGCCGGATGTGGCATGGGGCGCGAGGCAACACTTTATTTGCTCGAGCGTGGAGTGCGTCTGACAGGAACGGACGCGTGGAGTTGGGACGCCCCGTTCGTTCATACGCAAACCAAGTATGCGGAAACGCAAGATGCAAGTCTGATCTGGGAGGGGCATAAAGCGGGGCGCGAAATAGGTTATTGCCACCTTGAGAAATTGCACAACCTTGAGAGCCTTCCCTCAAAGGGTTTTACCGTGTCCTGCTTTCCCGTAAAGATAAGAGGCGCCTCTGCAGGATGGACCCGTGCCGTGGCAATTCTTGATGAAAAGCCTTTAACGGAAGGAGATCAAATGCCGCAATCGGTATAAAATTTTCACAGAGTATTCTGCTTTTTATCCTCGTACTTTATGCGCTCAGCGCTCTGGCGTAGGCAAAATTTTGCTCGGATCCACGGACGTCCCGGACTTCAATTGCCACCATTTTTGGAGTCTGGCAAAAATGTCCTATATCGCCGCAGAGAACACGGGCACAACATAACTCGGCCTGGTTAAACACCGAGCCCACTAATTGAAAGATTACGATCATGGTTTCTAACTGGATTGATGTACACGCACATTTCACTCCGCCTATCACTGATGAGGAGCGACAGACGCGCTGGAAGGCTATGCGAGCGGAATGTTTCCTTGCCCCCGAGCCTTACCAGTGGAGCCCCGAAGGTACGCTGGAATACATGGACCGCGCGGGTATGGCGATGCAGATGCTCAGCAACATTCCGAAGACCTTGGACGCCCTCGTTGCCTCCAACGACTACGGCGCTTCACTCGTGTCGCAGTATCCATCAAGGTTCGGCCTCCTTGCAGCGCTGCCAACCGACAACCCCAGCGCCGCCCTCGCCGAGATTGAACGTGCAACAAACGATTTGCACGCGGACGGCTTCGCGGTAACCTGCCAGTACAACGGCGTCTATCTTGGAGATCCCAGCCTTGAGCCGGTCTGGGCCGAACTGGATCGCCTGCGCGCGGTCGTGTTCGTCCACCCGAATGCCTATGCTCCCGCGTCATTAGGTCGCCCGAGCCCGCTTCTAGAAGTCGCGTTCGAAACAGCCCGCACCATCGTTGACATGTTGTACGCTGGCACGTTTCGTAAATTTCCCAAAATGAAACTCGTCATCGCCCACTGCGGAGGAGCCCTGCCCGCACTCTCCGGCAGGCTGATCGCTCTCGGCACAGAGGCTTGGGTACCGAATCCAAACCAGATCACTCAAGCAGAAATGCGGGAACACCTCAGTCAGCTCTATCTCGACACTGCTGCCACGGGCACAGTTCACACGCTCGCACCGGCGTTGGCCATGACCACATGCGATCACATTGTTTACGGTTCGGACTGCGGCGTGCCTTGCTCCACGGAAGCGACTTTGGCGGCTAACATTGACGCACTATTACGTTTCTGCGGACTTACGCGTGACCAAATCGAAGAAATCGGCCACAACGCCTTGCGTCTGTTTCCTGCAGCCGCGGCACGACTTGAAAAGGTAAAATTATGAGTAAATTAACTAATCCAAATATAGTCACGACCCCATTGGGAGCGCTTGAAGGTAGTGCCGAAGATGGTATTCGGGTTTTTCGTGGAGTAGCTTTTGCACGTCCACCTGTTGGTGAACTCCGCTTCAAATCACCGCGGCCGCTAGCGCCGTGGGAGGGAGTGCGCCAGGCAAAAGTTGCAGGTCTTGCGTCCTACCAGATGAACTTGGCTAATGCGGAACAAATATTCGATGAGGTCAAGACAATTGACCCGGGAGTGCCCGGCATTCCGGCGTGGCCTGGATATGTTGGTAAAACGTATAATCAGGAGAACGTCGGCGAAGATTGTCTCTATCTCGACATGTGGGTGCCAGAAGCAAAGCCGAATTCAAAACTTCCCGTGTATGTTTACTATCATGGTGGTGCAAACGCGGTAAGCTCAGGATCTTTCGAGGTCGAACGTGGCGAAAACCTCGCGAAACAAGAAGACATCATTATTGTGCGGCCAAATTATCGAATGGGCGCGTTGGGGTGGGTTCACTTTGGCCTGATCAGCGATGAATTTCCAGAAGCGATTAATTTGGGCATTCAAGATCAGATCGCCTCGCTAAAGTGGGTCTACGATAATATTGAATCTTTCGGCGGTGACAAGGACAACATTACTATTGGTGGTGAGTCAGCGGGCGCGACAGCGGTTTCGCATTTGATGACGAATCCTGACTCGCGGCGCTACTTCAAACGGGCGATTTTGCAGTCGCTGTCGCCATTCAACGTATGGTGTACACAGCAAAAAGAAGAAGCCGTCGTTGTAGCGGAGAAATATATCGAATTACTGGGCATCAAGAATCTTTCAGATCTGAACGACCTTGATCCAACTAAATTCCTCGCCGCTCAAAACGTTCTTACGCGATTTTGTGATCCGGACGATAATGTCGCCTGGCGTCCGTTGGGAGGGGTCATTGATGGAAACTGGATCCCGGAAGCGCCAGCTCAATACCTATCCCAGCGCAACCTCGGAGAGTCGCAGCAAGCCTTGATGATTGGCTTCGCAAAAGACGAGTGGCAGTTCTTCCGTGGCCATTCCGAAACAATCAAAAATGGAACCGAGACGCAGGCGATCGCGGTCCTCGCGCAAATTTTTGGTGATGCCCGAGCGAAGGAATTATTTGATGGATATTCGCAGCTTTATCCGGATCATAAAAGGCCAGGGCACGTGCTTTCTGACATCATGTCTTTCGAGTTCTTCAAGTTCTCATCGTTGGCGATTGCGAAAAATTTCGCATCGCAAGGCGTTCCAATTCATGTATTTGAATTCGCTTACGATCTCCCGGGGTGGGATGGGGATCTGCGTGCGGTGCACACCGGCGATATGCCATTCCTGTGGCGCAACCTTACCGAAAAAGACTTACAGCAATGGCCTGGCTTCGACGGTACCGACAGAGAAGAACTTAAGCGTGTTTCAGATGACATGGGCAAACTCTATGCAGCATTTATCCGAAACGGCGAGCCTGGCTTGACGTGGAAACGTTTCGACGAAGATACCCAAACGGTGCTTTGGTTCGGAACACAGGTCCACACGAAGGAACGGTTGCTGACGGCGGAATGGAACCTCTTCGTTCGCCACGGGGCAGAAAACGTGCCGGCGCTCGAAGATCTTCTTGTTAAAAATCTTCGCGAGAAGCTAAAACTACGTAAATAAATCAGGTACTCACCACTGGTTTTAACGAAGACGCGGACGGAAGGTCCGCCAATTCGTTTGATCGCGCCCAAGGTGCGATCAAACGACCGCCAACCGTCACGGCTGCGCCCTATTCGCTTGTCAAATCTCAACAGCAAACTTGCGCATATTGTTAAGCAACCGCTGCACGTAAAGCACTCAAAGTGCATACAAAAAAATCTTTGGCGAGACTCCTATCGCTGCATAAATCAACAGCTCAGCCTCCGAATTCGTCCGTTCCATTCAGTTGTTGTAGTTCGATTGCAGTAGTTCAATTGCAGTAGTTCAGTGATGGGCAACATCCTCTTCAATCTGCCCCAAGGAATCAAACCAATTTCGACGTACCGGCGAAATACAATCCGAGCGCCAGTTTGGCGTTGAGTTAGGCATCGCCACTTCTTTACCTAGTTCCTCGATGGGACGATCTGTAATTAACAATTGCATCGCCCGCAACAACAACTCTGCCAATTCTTTCTTGCGTGGTCGTATTTGATCGGTTAATCCACCGATACCGAGTGTAGCTGACTGTCCCTTCAACGTAATCGGCAGTGGAACGCATAGCGTCGCGGAATCAGCGAAAGGAACATTCTCAGAATACGCATAGCCGTTACGCTTGACCTCTGCAATCCGCTCCATGAATTGATCGACCTGCACCCGCTCCTCCGGATGCTCGGCGGTGAGGTTGGCACGGCGTACGGTGTAATCGACCTTGCGGAGCGGTTGTGCCGCCAGCAACATCCAGCCACCAGCTGATTGCGTCAGCAACCGCATGTTTCCTTCCGGGACGAAATAGGGAAGACTGTGCTTTGGCTGGATGATTTTGAGGTATTGCAGATTAACGTCGTTCTGAATACCAACACCAACCAATTCACCGGTCAATCTGTGTATTTCATTCATGACGCTCAAAATTCGTCCTTCCCCAAAAAGCGATTCCGAGACCCAATCTCCCAATCGTCCCAGACGCGGTGTCGGGAAATATTTCCGAAGCTGGCAATCGTAGCTAAGATAACCAAGGCTCACGAGATTTTTTAGCAATACGGTGGAACTTGACTGAGGATACTGCAGGTGACTGATGATCTCCTTCAGAGAGCGCGGTTCACGCGAACTCTCAAAAAATTCGAAAATCTCGATAACTCTAATTGCCGATTTAACGGCCGCTGTGACTGCCATATTTGTCTCCATTCATGTATGAATGCTATATGAACCTTTTCGGCACGCTACGCCACGCGGGTTCTTTATATATGCACTATGCGGTCTGAACAACACGATTCTAACGATCGTTTAGATTGACCATTATGCCCTGCAACAAGCCCGATATCAGACCCAATATCAAGTCCACCATTAAATCCAATTCAAGTCCGTTCTTGTAGTGCTGGAATCGTCGCATTTGATCCCGTCCTGTCGGCCGCTCCGAACACCATCATTTCAACTAAGCCGCCAGAAAACCACCATCTACAGGGAGCGTGACGCCGGTCACGTAAGTCGCCAATTCAGATGCTAAAAATATAATTGGCCCCGCCAACTCACGCGGCTGGCCTAGTCGTCGCATCGGTATACGTCGCATAAAGTTTTCTAGATTTTCTTTGCTGGAACGGGTAACTTCCGTCATCGGCGTTTCGATGACGCCGGGCGCAATCGCATTGACCCTTATCCCATCTGCCGCAAGATCGTTCGCCATCGACTGGTTGAGCATCTTAAGACCACCCTTGGAAGGAGAATAGCCGAGCGTACCCGGTATGCCGACAAATGCCGCGCCAGAAGCAATATTAATGATATTTCCCCGCGTAGCGCGCAGCGCAGGCAACCAGGCGTGGATCATATTGAAGGGACCGATCAAATTAACATCCAGCACACGCCGCAAATTTTGATGCGCATTGGGACTATCGATCCCTTCACGGATGAGAATACCTGCGTTGTTGATCAGGCAATCGATGTTGCCAATCTCGCGCAACACTTTTTCTGCCAATTCGCCACAGGCCTCGACGTCGGTAACATCCAGTTCGAAGTGCCATGCAGAACCACCGTCCGCGGAGATTTGTTCCGCAGTGGCTTTGCATCCAGCCGTACCAATATCCGTGAGAATAACCTTAGCGCCTACTTGGGCCATCTCGTAGGCGATCTCCCGACCAATACCCTGTCCGGCACCGGTAATGAGCACTAATTTCCCGTCAAGTAATCCTGCATTCTTAGATTCCACTCCGGCTATCTCCGTTTTTTTATTAGTTGATTTTTTTGATTTTTGATTTTTTTTGTTTCTTCTATGCCAATACTTAGCGAAAATTTATATGCTTCATTTTTACTAACCTGTCGGCAGGTAATGAAGAAGATACCCCCTGACAAAGAGACTGTCAAGACACATGTTGTTACCGGAATTGCGTCTACAAAATACCCCAATCATGGACCAGTGTTTGCCTGCCGATTCCCTGATCCTGCCCTGTCATTCGCACCGAGAACCTGATACGGATCATAAGAACAACTACATTATTCCCTCCTAAACGTCTGGCACGCGCAAAAAAAGACATCTGAAAATTACGTACGTGATATCGCGACGCCAACTGCTATTTGGCTTGATGGGAACAATCAGCCGCAACATTATTTAGCCTGCTCTCAAGAAAGAGCGCCAGTTCAAAGACATCTGAAACTGCATTTCATTACAAGCATAAAAAAATATGAATGGAGGAGACATTAGCATGAGAAAGACACTTGTTTCATTGGCGGTATTAAGCATTTTTTGCAATCCAGCCAAAGCGCAATCATCCGTGACTATTTACGGCATATTAGATGTCAACGTTGCGGCGATTTCAACCGGTGCTGCAACCAATTCACACGTCACACAAATGACGTCAAGTTCAGCGACCACGTCATTTATTGGTTTTAGGGGAACCGAAGACCTTGGCGACGGACTATCGGCAATATTCGTTCTAGAGAGTCAGCTTGCACTCGATACCGGCGTCGGTGGCGGCACTGCTTTCACAGGAACCAACCCTGGCGTCGCATCCCTCTATAACTTGTCTAACTACGTCGGTTTGAAAGGCAACTTCGGCAAAGTAACCTTTGGCCGTCACCTGACCTCTGGCGCTGTCGCGCTACTCAATGGCGTTGCGATCATTGATGGTGCAAATACTGGCATGGTGACGGCAACGTTGCCCCAAGGGCTCGCCAATGATTATTGGAATAGTAATCAGGCCAAGTTTGAAAGTTTAGAATACGGCGGCTTTTCGCTTCAGACCAATTATGCATTCGGTGAGGTCTCTGGGGACAACAAAGCTGGTACCAATTTTGGCGGTACGGTGACCTATTTAAACGGCGGCTTCAAGACTGTTGCAGGCATGCAGAGAGACAATGACCGTCTGGGTCATCATGTTGATTGGAGCGTACTCAGTGCATCCTACAAAACGGGGAAATTCAAGGTCACGGGAACATTCACAAACGTGAATAATTCCAATCCGCCGGTCCTGTCGAGCGGGCTTCCCTGGCGCGATTCAAAGATGTGGAGTGTAGGGGGAAATTATTTGATCACTACCCAACTTAGCGTAGCGGCACAATTCTTTAATCTCAAAGAAAACATCACTAATACGACTAGCAAACAGCTGGTATTGAATGCAGATTACGCACTATCGAAACGCACTTCTCTCTATACGCTCATCACCAGAAATCATAACGGCAAGGTACCCATCAGTGCGATTTCCGGTGCACCCGCGAGCGCAGTCAATGCGCAGTCAGGCGCGGTTGCATTGGGCATAAAGCATTTGTTCTAATGTGAATGTTGGTTGCGGCATACGCATATGCCGCAACCAAAGACATGCGATAAAGGTGCGATATCGACGATCAATCGACGATCAATCGATAACCAAGCGATAGCCAATCGATCATCAGCCATGCCGATATGTTGCACCATTTTTACATTGCACAAATTTTAGTCGAGCGGGTACCAGCAAAGCAGCGAGGTAGTCCACGTGCTAAGTACATCGGAGCGCATGTGAGAGGATGAGACTATTTACCTTATAGGGAAGGCATGCTCCACTTTTTTTACATCGTCACCAGCCGTTTTCACTCCACAAAAGCGTGCTTTAATACAGGCTTTACAGTGCGGTGATAATGTATTCCGATTCACATTTTTTACTTCGAAAAATTCCGGATCCGCAGGCCAGAATTCTCCGCAAGTCAGGTACCGTTTTCTTTAGCTGGTTCGGTGAATATTTTAAGCGAATGACGTATGACCATTTTGTGTTCAAGCCTCATCCGTTCAAAACAGGTCAATGCGGCAATCAGTCGTGCCGGTCAACAGATCATAGAAATGCGCGAGCGATACCACCATCCACGGTCAATATTTCACCTGTTATGAAACTACTCTCATCCGAGGCCAGAAAACATGCGGCAGAAGCAATATCGTCTACCGTTCCCAAGCGTCGTAATGGTGTCTTGCTGATGCGTTGCTGCATTTTCTGCTCATCGACATTGATCATCGCGCCATCGGTTGGAATAGCGCCAGGTGCAATAGCATTGACCCGAATGCCCGACGGACCAAAATCCGTGGCTGCGGCACGCGTCAACCCCATTACACCAGCTTTAATACCGCAATAGGCTGCCGCGTTAGACATGCCGAGATAACCCGCGACCGATGCAATATTAATGATGGAACCACCACACCCTTCCATCGCCGCGCCTGCCGCCTGCATTCCCCAAATGACTGAATTGAAACCACTACCGACCATACGATCCAGCATCTCGGGAGTGATGGAACTAATGGCGCCGTAACGTACCCAAATCGCGTTATTGACAAGACCATCAAAGCGCCCAAATTGCTTTTGTAAAGCGTCAATCGTTCTAATGAAACTATCCCGCTGCGAAACATCGCCGGTAAATCCGACACTACTACCGCCTTCAGCGCGAATCGCCTGCGCGGCCTCTTCTGCAATCTCACCCTTTATGTCCAATATGCCGACATGCGCGCCTTCTCTGGCAAAAGCGTTACTGATCGCACGTCCGATTCCACGTCCACCGCCGGTGACCAGCATTACTTTTCCTTCGAGCCGCCTTGTTGTGTTCGTTGTCATACTCGTTCCATTTCAAGATTTTTTCTCGCCCCGCCAAAGCGTACTTCCTCGATACCGGATATGCCAAGTCCAGTAATTTCGTACACATACCCTGCGC
The DNA here is from genome assembly GCF_054343755.1 of Glaciimonas sp. GNP009. NCBI lineage: Bacteria > Pseudomonadati > Pseudomonadota > Betaproteobacteria > Burkholderiales > Oxalobacteraceae > Glaciimonas > Glaciimonas sp. GNP009. The sequence continues at coordinate 4,247,528 of NZ_JBTGUV010000004.1, read as the reverse complement.
CCTCATCCGTTGCCACCAGCAGGTTGCCCGAATTGCTGATGGTCGTGACATAGAGAATGTCAAGGTCAGCCCCTCCGAAACAGGGACATGACACAAAAGTGGTTGGAAACATAATTTGTCGCTCCAGCGCCCCATCGGGACTAAAACGTGCAAGCTTTCCACTTTGTACCAACGCAACCCACAAGTAGCCTTCAGCGTCGACTGTTGCACCATCCGGAGCGGAACCGAGTGCGAGAGTATGAACAAAATCTTCACGTGGCCCAACTTCTCCACTGACCGTATCGTAGGTGCGGGTGTAGATGGTATGTGCCAGGCTGTCGGAATAGTACAAGCGGTCACCTTTCGGGCTGAAGCAAATCGAATTCGATATTGCAATACCGTTATCGAGGATTTCAACACTACCGTCAAGATTCAGGCGATAGAGCGCGCCTTCCCTGTCATGCCTGCCAACCACCATCGAACCGGACAAAAAACGTCCTTGCCGATCAGTGCGGCCGTCGTTTAACCGCATTTTTTCCGCTGGATGCTGCAGCGATGCGATCAGTTCTATTGCGTCCGAGCCCGTATCGAGCCTATAAAATCCATCTTCGAGCGCCAGAATAATGCATCCATCCTGCGCTAAAGCAATGGATCCTATGACAGATGGTACTGACCAGCTGTCACGATTTCCACTTGATGGTTCATAGCGATGTACCAACCGTCCAACCGCATCGACCCAATATAACGACTGCTTTTGCGCATCCCAAATCGGGCATTCGCCGAGCAAATCTTTCCTGCCAATCAAAGGTGTTATGTTCACGTCAACCTCACTTTTTTAAGTTAATTGCATGGTGTGCCGCTGACCTTCAAGAAGGCCAGCGATGCGCTTATGATTTTTTCCCAACAAACGGACACTCCCCTTCACTTAAAGGGCGCCAGACTTGTTCTGGCGGAATAATGCCTTTTATCGTGTAAAGGTCGTACTTGGATGTTGACTCGGCAGGCGTTTTAACCTGGACCAGGTACATCGGGCGCATGGTTTGGCCATCCTCGCGAATATGGACATTTTTCATCGCAAAATCATTAATGGGTGTCAATTTCATTTTCGCCACGACGGTCCGTCCATCATCACTCTTACTGGCTTCTACCGCTTTTAAATAATGCAAAACGGCGCTATAAGTCCCCGCTTGTTGAAAGGTCGGTGCCTGACCGTTAAAGCGCTCCATGAATCGCTTTGACCAGGTGCGCCCCTCAGCGGTCGCGTCCCAATAAAACGGATCAGCAAATTGCATACCTTGCGCTGAAGCCAGCCCGACTCCCAACACCATATTGGTTGTGACGCCGAACGAGGTCAAGATGCGACCGTTTTTATTCAAACCGTATTCCCTTGCTTGTTTGATGCCATTCACAAAATCTGCACCTGCATTCACGAATGCAATGGCCTGCGCCCCGCTCGCTTGTGCTTGCAAAATGTAGGACGAAAAATCACTGGTACCAAGCGGATGCCTCACGGAGCCAATCACTTTGCCGCCGCTCTGTTCAATAAAATGCGTTGCTTCGGCCTGCATTGTTTTTCCGAACGAGTAATCGACTGTGATGAAAAACCAGGTCTTCACGCCCTGTTTCGACAATGATCCTACGACTGCTTTCGGGAAAGAATAACTATCGTAGACGAATTGAATGCTGGTCGGCGAACATGCTTTGCCGGTTAAATCAGCAGAACCGCTGCCCGCTATGAGAAGTGGCTTTTTCTTCTCGCGCAAAAAATCCTGAACCGCTAATGCAACAGAGGATGCCGAGCCGCCGATAATGGCATCGACACCGTCGGACTCAATCCATTTGCGGGCAATGTTTAAACCGACATCGGGCTTGTTCTGATCATTTCCTACGACCAGTTCAATCGGTTTTCCGGCGACTTTTCCACCAAAATCCTCAATCGCCATTTTGGCGGCAACGACCGCTCCGGGGCCTAATTCGCCAGCATAAGGACCAGATTGGTCATTCAATACGCCGATGCGTACAACATTATCGGATATTTGCGCTAACGCATTAGCCGATATACCTCCGACCAGCAGAGCAAAAAAAACTGTCCGGCCCAATCCTGACAAATAGTGTCGCGGATGTTTACTCGTTTTTTTCATTTTGTCTCCTCTATGATTACTTTTATAAACTGCTTCGGCCTACCACTTGTTATCCAATTTTCGGAACTACGGCAAGATTGCCGCAATCAAACATCATCCTGCCGGGTCACTCGCCAAACGATGATCGCGGAACTGCGCGCGCAACGCCGTCTTTAATAGTTTTCCAGTCGCAGTATGGGGTAATGTCTCTACGAATACGACCTCGTCGGGCAACCACCATTTCGCCACTTTGTCGGAAAGAAATGACAGCATTTCCGAAGAGGCTAGCGCCATGTTTGGCTTTCTAATAACGATGAGAAGCGGTCGCTCCTGCCATTTGCTATGACTAACACCGATCACAGCGGCTTCCTGAACTGCAGGGTGACTCAACGCCGCATTTTCAAGGTCAATCGAAGAAATCCACTCCCCGCCTGACTTAATGACATCCTTTGATCGATCGGTAATCTGGATATAGCCATCGCCATCAATCGTCGCGACGTCACCGGTTGTTAGCCACCCATCTGCATCGAGTTGGGTTGTTTCTTCCGACTTGTAGTAATTGGCAATGACCCACGGGCCACGGACTTTCAGCTCACCAAACGCCTTGCCATCATGTGGCAGAGAATCGCCCTTTTCATCGACGATCTTGATACCCACGCCATAGATTGCCCGGCCCTGTTTATACTGCAAGTCGTAGCGCTTTTCTAGTGACAAATCGCGATGCTTCGCTAGCAAATTGCCAATCGATGCAAGTGGACTCGTTTCGGTCATGCCCCATGCTTGTATGAGGAAAGCACCAAATAGCGTGTCGAATTTTTCGATAATGGCGCGTGGTGCGGCCGAACCGCCGATCACTACGCGTGCAAGCCTAATCTCTTCAAGGTCTAGCGCTGCTCGCTGGCTTTCAACATAATCAAGGAAACTAGGCCAGACCGTGGGCACGCCTAGTGAGAAATTACATTTTTCATCACGTAATAAGCCGTAGATGCTAGCCCCATCAAGCGTTGGTCCTGGCAATACCAGTTTTGCACCACACATGGCTGCTGCGTAGGGAACTCCCCATGCATTGACATGGAATAAGGGCACTATCAACAAAACGGCATCACTTGCGGAGAGGCCCAGACCATCTTTTGCGCAGACGATAAACGAGTGTAAAACTGTCGAACGATGACTATACAAAACACCCTTCGGGCGACCGGTGGTTCCTGATGTGTAGCAAAGTGAGGATGCGGTATTTTCATCGAATTGCGGCCAATCGTAGCGATCAATCTGCGCCGCCAGCAAGTCTTCGTAACACAGTAGATTCTTGACGTCGATATCGGGCATGTTTTGGCGATCAGTCATCGCAATAAAGCCACGCACAGTGGGGCATTGGGGTGCAATTTTTTCAACGAGTGCGGCAAATGAAATATCAAAAAACAGATATTCATCCTCAGCATGATTGACGATATATTCGATCTGCTCCTGGAATAATCTGGGATTAACCGTATGTAGAACCGCGCCAATACCGGATACACCGAAATATAATTCCAGGTGGCGGTGGGTATTGCATGCGAGGGTTCCTACACGTGCGCAGTGCCCGACGCCCAACGCTTTCAAACAATTGGCAAGTTGCTTTGAGCGTCCATGAATGCCGCGCCAATTGGTACGGTGCTGCCCTCCTTCGGGCATATTGGAGACAATCTCTGTATCGCCGTGAAATGCTACTGCGTGTTCAATCAGGGAGGAGATTAAGAGTTCTTGCTGTTGCATTAGCCCGTGCATAGGGGACTCCGGTTGAAATTGTTGGTCGTCGTTTTTTATACTTTTGATGATTGGTTCAATGCGTGGCATTCACGAATACGGTTATGCTGGACGGCGGCAACGATGGTGTTGGTACAGTCTTATTTCATTTTTCCATTTGAATGGGAATTGGGCAATCTAACCTGTCAATTTCTGATGAATATCACATCCGTAATTGGGATCACAGTGTAGGTGTCAGGTATTTTTTAATGGTATTTTTTGTCTATTACAATTGAATGTTGATATTGGTTGATTGGTTGGTTGGTTGGTTGGTTGCTGAGGCGGTTGGTGCTCCTTGGATGCTGGTCTAAGGTGGCCCGACAGTTGGCAAATACGGTCTTCGTTACTTGACACGGTTAATGCTTCGTGGGTGCTGGTCGGGGGTAGCCCGACAGCTAGTTACTTTTTCTTGCTTCGCCAAGAAAAGAGTAACCAAAAAGAAGGCGACCGCAGAGACGCTGCCCTTCGGGTTCCCAAATTTTTCGGCCGTCAGTCGGGTTGAAAGACCAACTCGCCTTCGGCTCAAACATGTCTTCCAACAATTCCCGACTAACGGCCGAAAAACTTGGCAGCGCCAATGTCGGAGTAGGTCAAGTGCCACTTCAAAATCAACTGCAACGTCAAAGGTGGCTGCGCCTGTAACAGCAACCGCAACCGCAACCGCAACCGCAATAGCTTTGATGGTGGATGAGTTCAGTGGTCACTCACCCCATCTTTAACCGTTACATGTCAACAAGCCGTAGTAACAAAACCGTAATACCCAATCATCTTTATGAGGTTTCCATGCAATCGATTAAAACTTTGCAATCCAGACATTTGTTCACCATGTATTTAGAGGTGGCGTATGACCGTATTTATTCTATCGGCAACGTACCAACTGGTCGTCGTATCATTGCGCCAGTTGATGGCGGCCGATTTGAGGGAGATAGATTACGCGGCGAGGTGTTGCCGGACGGTGCCGACTGGGTGCGTTTTCGTAGCGATGGCGTCATGGAAATCGACGTACGGACGACATTGAAGACGAGTGATGATGCGCTGATTTTTCTGCGATATAGAGGGTTGGCGCATGCATCTCCAGAAAACATGCAACGCTTCATTCAGAGAGAAACTCAACCGTATGAAAATGTCTACGCTCGCACTAGTCTGACCTTCGAAACCGAAGCACCGCAATATGCATGGCTAAATAAAGTCATTGCGGTCGCCAACGGTACGCGAACGGACACGGGTCCAATGTATGAGGTATTTGAAATTACCTGATGTAGAAATACCGTAACTGGTATTAGCAGGCGCCTGATCGCAGAGGATCAGGTACCTTCTTAATTTCGTCGTAAAAAAACGACTATCTCCGGTAATATACTGATGAAAGAATAGTCTTCAGCATGTGCGGGAACGACCTGAATCCAGCTATTTTTTTACGATCGATCTGTCTTGATAAGTTAGCCGTGAAGCGAGGTGTAATACGGTACTTATCTTCCGACAAATACAGGTGTTCTTTTTTCAGAGAAGGCGCGCATGGCTTCCTTTGCATCTTCGCTTCGACCCAGTTCTGCGGTCATATTTTGTTCAAAGCGATAGCCATCGCGCAAGGTCATGTTCTCGATCGTCGCCGCCGAATTTTTTGCGGTACGGCTGGCAATCGGGCTCTTGGATGCGATGATTCGGGCCATGTCCATCGCTGCGGGCATTAACTGATCCAGTGGCACGCAGGTTTCCACAATACCAAGTCGGTAAAGCTCCGCCGCGGGTACCCGATATCCGGTGAACATCATACGGCGCGACAACGAGTGACCAAACAAACGCATGGCGTGCTTTCCACCACCCATTAATCCAACATCTACCTCGGGCAAGCCGAAACACGCATTCTCTGAACATAGCAAGATATCGCATGATGCCGCAATCCCTAACCCAGCGCCTAACGCGGGACCATTCACGGCAGCAATGACAGGTTTCTTGCACTCAAGGATTGAATAACTCATTTCGCGTGCGAGACGCGCACTGGTCCAACGATCACCTGGTTGTACGACAAGTGTGGCACGCGCCTTAATATCTGCACCGGCGGAAAAAATCTTGCCCGCTCCAGTGAGCACTACAACACGGATATCGTCCAAATCGTTAATCATGTCAAAGGCCGTAATCATTTCTGTCATGAATGCCGGGGACACCGCATTGACCGGTGGCGCATCCATCGTAATAACGGCAATGTGATCGACAATCTCGGTTGTAATAAAAGTCATTGTGTTCTCCATGAGTAATTTTTTGCAGTGCGTTGCTGAATACGTGACATACGTATCAAACGTAAGCCAACGTCATAACGATCCGCCTCAGCCTTGCTGATGTAAGGTCTCGCGCTCTGCCATGCATCTCGTAGCAATTTTTCGTGCGGTCTGATAATCGCCTTTGCCAGCGTCGCTACGTGGCAAAATATCCAGGCTAAAAATGGCTTTGGGTAACTTGTAGCCAGCAAGGGACGACGAAAGCTGATGTGCCAGGGTTTTATCTAACTCGCCCCCGCTGCGCGATTTGACAAGCGCCACGATAACGCTGCCCCACTTTTCATCTGGCAACCCGACTACAAGTGCATCATCGATATCGGGCAATAATTTCAAAGCCTCTTCCACTTCTTCGACAAATACTTTTTCACCGCCGGTATTAATCACCAGGCTGCCGCGACCAATCAGTTGCATAAAGCCCTGCTCGTCACGGCGCGCCCAGTCACCCGGAGCCGCATATCGCGCGCCATCAATGTAACGAAATACTGAAGCAGTTTTTTCGGGATCGCCGAAATACCCCAATGGCAATGGTTCGCCACGCGCAATCATGCCTTCACCCGGCTGATCGGGCCCAAGAATACGGTCATCATCGGTAATCAACACGGTTCTTGCACCAGCGTGGAAACTGCCGGTGGTAATCGATTGTTGGACGGTGGTGATGGAAAATCCGAGACCTGAAGCTTCAGACGCGCCAAAATTATCTGCCAGCGCAAGTTGTGGCAAGTGACGCAACAATCCCCGCTTGATGTCATGACTCCAGATCAGCCCTGCTGAACTGATCACTTGCAGAGCGTCCAAGGCATATGGTTCAGATGCCTCATCAAGCGCGCGCAACATCGGTCTTGCGAATACGTCACCAACAATCAAGACCTTATTCACCTTCTCGCGCGCCGCAACCTGCCATAACTCAACAGGATTAAAAGACGGCGACGGCAACAACACAACCGTTCCACCCCAAAACAATTCAGCCAGCGACGCATTCAATCCTGTGCCGTGCATAATTGGACAAACAGGAATCAAGCGGCTCGGAGAAGTGATGGCCCGCAACATAGCGATATGTTCATCAAGATTGTTGGGGCGGCTTTTTAGTAGTGGCGACTCTAACTGACACTCTCGATATTTTGCGCCTGGCCAGATGACACCTTTCGGCATGCCGGTGGTTCCACCGGTATAGAGCAACAAAAAATCGTCGCCGGAGCGCTTGATGGATAACGGCGTCCCATTCCCTTGCGTTGCCATTTCTTCAAATGATAAACTGTCGGGTTGATCATCACTATCAATGCAGATCCATTGCTGGATATCAGGAAATTGACTCCGCAAGGCCACCATTTGCGGTTGAAATTCTTTTTGAAAAAAAACTGCACGCACACCCGCGTCCTTGAACACATAACCAATTTCTTCAGCGCGGTAGCGGTAGTTGATATTGACATGGGCCAGACGGGCTTTAAGACAAGCAGACAATCCCTCCAGGTAGCCGGGATGATTACGCGACACAAACGCTACACGGTCACCTGGATTCAGCCCGCCCGCTATCATTGCACGTGCGACCCGATTACTGCGTTGATCAAACTCGCGCCACGTAATAATACGATCGCCTTGCACCAGCGCCGCGCGCTCGCCATCTATATTGGCTGCGACAGCATCCAGAATGTCTCCTAAGTTCCAATCCATTCGTCAATCTCCTCTCTATTGTTTTAATATGCCTTTGTGACCTTTTACCTGGTTTATTTTTGGTCGCTGCAAGCAGTGCCTAATGAGGCGTAACGCTGTCGATGAAAATCGATATTACCGAAACTGAGCTCAAACATCACCAGTCGTTTCAAATAATGGCTGACGATATGTTCATCGCTGGTGCCAATCCCACCGTGCAGTTGTATTGCTTGCTGTCCAACGAATAGTGCATTCTGTCCTACCCGCGTTTTTGCTGCCGAGATCGCCCGCGTGCGTACGTGTGCGGGACTAGATAAATTCTCGGTGGCGTAATAGGTCATTGAACGGGCTTCTTCACAGGCAATCACCATATCCACCATACGGTGTTGCAATACCTGAAATGATCCAATCGTGACCCCAAATTGCTGACGTGTCTTAAGATAGTCGAGCGTCACGCTGCAAGCTGCTTCCATGATGCCAAGTGCCTCAGCCAGACTCGCTGCGATAGCATGATCAACAGCCATTTCCAGTAATGCAAGACCGCCGCCAATGGTGCCGATTACGGCAGTGTCTGACACTGCAACATTATGTAATACCAGACTACTGACATGACGTTGATCCGGACTACGAAAATTCTTCCGGACTAAACCAGGTGCATTGGCCGATACTAAAAACAAGGTGATGCCATCGGGATCATCAACCGCACCCGAGGTCCGGGCCGGCAAAATAAACCAGTCCGCTGTACTGCCGTCGGGAACATGACTTTTCTCTCCTGATAGTTGATAGCCACCGGACTGAGCCGTGGCGGTCATCTCAATATATTCCAGGTTGAAGTGGCCCAGCGGTTCGCCCAATCCTAGCGCTACGCGACACTCTCCCATCATGATCGCGTTCAGTCGCTGTTCTTTGATCTCACTGCAAGCATGTTGCAACAACGTGCTGCCGATGATGCAGGTACTGACATAAGGCTCACGTGCCAGCCCTTTACCAAATTGCTCCATCAGTACCATGGTGTCAATCGCCGAGCCACCTAATCCTCCCTGGTCTTCTGGCACGCTGATCGCTAACCAGCCGAGCTCGGCCATTTTCTGCCAATTTTCTTTGATATATGCGCGCTTGTCGACGCAGGCTTTCTGCCAGTCTTCAAAACGGCCATGCTCCCGCACAAAACGGGCGGCGCTGTCCTGCAATAATTGCTGTTCATGCGATAACGTAAAATTCATGCATTTGCTCCTACAAGCCAAGAGATCGGCGGGCGATGATATTGCGTTGGATCTCGTTTGATCCGCCGTAAATTGTCGTCACGCGGCTGTATAAATAGCCCATCATCGGCCCCGACGACGCGTAAATATCTTCTGCGCCAACAGAGTCGAGCGCTTCAAAACGCGCCGCATCGTAACCCAGCGTTTCAATCCATAGCTCGGTGATTTTTTGTAAAAGTTCAGACCAGCGAACCTTCATCATCGACCCGCGTGGACCAGAATCAATCCCTGCAACAACGTCGGCCAGCGTGCGCAAGCCTAAATATTCCAACGCAATGACTTCAATCTCCAACTGCGCCAACTTTGTTTTAAAGTCGGCATTCTGTATTAGCGGAGTCTGTCCTTGCATCGCTGTACCAGCGCGCTCGCGCACGTATTCCAACTGTCTTGCAAGACGCGCACTCAAGGTCGCGGTTGCACCACGCTCCCGGTCGAGCAGGACTTTTCCATAACTCCAGCCTTTTCCTTCTTCGCCTAATAAATCCGCCACTGGCACTCTGACATCATCGAAAAACACCTCATTGACATGATGCTCTTCATCCAGCGTCAGAATAGGTCTGACTTTGATACCAGGCGTTTTCATGTCAATCAGAAGAAGAGAGATGCCTGCCTGCTTTTTGGCTGCGCTATCCGTCCGGACCAGACAAAACATCATGGTCGCGGCCTGCGCATAACTGGTCCAGAGTTTTTGTCCGTTAACGATGTATTCGGAGTCTTCCAGTATCGCTTTAGTCCGTATCGCGGCAAGGTCCGATCCCGCACCAGGTTCAGAATACCCCTGACACCACCAATCTTCACCCGACAAAATACGCGGCAAATAGCGTGCTTTCTGCTCTGTCGTCCCAAACGTAAAAATGATCGGCCCGATCAACTCAAGACCTTGATGAAATTGCGGAGGCGCATCGGCGCGTGCGGCTTCCTGCTCAAATATATGGAGTTGTGTCGGCGACCAACCAGTCCCACCCCACTCCTTTGGCCACGACGGCGCGCCCCAACCGTGACGGAAGAGAGTTTGTTGCCATTGTCGCCATTCCGGTATGCTTGGACGCATACCTGATCTGACGCGTGCTCGCATGGTATCTGGCACATTATTTAAACAAAACGCCCGCACTTCTGCACGGAACGCGCGATCTTCATCCAACTCTTCTCGATTCATGCATGCTCCCTGATGGTAATAACAGCTTAAGAATCCGTCTGCATGCGCGATGCAGGGCGGATCCTGCTGAACGCATCTGCGTACGACTGCCCTCTACAGATTTTTTAATAGAAGATAATTCGTCACAATCGCGCTTTTTTTAGATTACCTGTCGACAGGTTAGCAATCAATCGAGCGCTTGATTATCGCGGATGTGATTTAACCTGGCCCCGCAAGATCACCGCATACCCAGTCGTATATTGCAGGTGCGACGGTACTTTTGCGGTCCGGCCTGGACTCACTTGCATAAAGCGCTTAGAACTGCTGATGCACTTTAAAAAGTGCGTATCCGCACCGCGCTGAGATGCCAACAGATCTCCCTATTCAATTTCCACCCAGGAGGTGTTTTTATGACTTCACAAATTGATTTACATGCATTACAGGGATTACAAGGATTACAAGGATTACTGGATCGTGAAGCCATCCGGGAATGTCTCTTTCGCTATTGTCGTGGAATTGATCGGGTGGACGAGGAGGCCTTGCGCTCGGCTTATTGGCATGATGCGACAGATCGTCACGGCCCCTATCAGGGAAGTGCAAACGGGTTTATTGATTGGGCGCTCGAGAAGTTGAAGGGCGGTGGTCGAATGGTGCACATGCTGGGCAATATTTCTATCCAATTACACGACGATGTAGCGGCAGTAGAAAGCTATTTTCAGGCGCTGCAAGAAGACAGAAATGCCGAGGGTCAAAAGCGTGAAATGCTTTTATGCGGTCGCTATGCAGACCGATTTGAAAAGCGCGATGGCAATTGGCGGATTGCAGCACGCACCGTTGTTTATGATTGGATCAATCAGGCTGTCGTTCCCGAGCTGACTGAAGCGCAACGCTTTGGTGAAACCAGACAGCCACGCGGAGGAAGCAAGCCCGACGATCCCTACTATGCGCTGCTGGCAGATGCGCCGTTCAATTCGCTTTAATTATTACTAGATTTTTTCGGCCACTATCTAGTATTGCACTTAGGTCGATGGTGTTGATTCGTTTTTTTTGATTTTTGATCGGTGTCGTTAACACGCTTATCGACGCAGCAAGATTAGCGGATTCCTGGCGACACTCTCATAACCACGCACGTCTCGTGCGACTTCTTTGTTCCACAATGACAAAAAGAGGCCTCGCTAGGCGCGGCCTCTTCGCATTTATTTACAAGCGACATTCTTAAATCGAAATGAATACAGTTTTAAAGTCATGTCAATTTCGAGACAAACTTACTGTTCAGCGCTCGTCGTCTTCTTATCAAACTCAAGAATCGGATAAGTCGTATAGCTTTGATCCATCAATCCTTGCGCACGTGCCGTTGCCAACTCAGCAATGACTTGCGCACGGGTTTTAGTTGAAGAAGAATGATCATTTGCTGGATATGGTGCCTCAGCAAAAGCGCTCCCAGCAGCGGCAGCAAAAATAATCAAACCAGCGATCAATGGTTTGGCGTTCATGTTATTTCTCCATAAAGTTATGGGTATCACAAAATTCGGTGAAAGCAGATAAGTACACCGTTCGGGTCCTAAATCAATGAACGAGCGTCATTATCGCTTCCATACACTGCACACCAAAATGCGATGCCCTTGTGTGATTCGTCCACCAACAGTAGTAAGTGTAAAGCCTCTCCGATCAACAATAAATAGCGTATTTTATAATTAATTATTCCATTATTAGAAATAATAAAAAATAGCAATCGTGTTGATTCCAAGCACATTAGACAATCGAGTAATCCATTTTCTGATTGAAATCATTTAATACTATTTTCCCCCGAGCACTCCGCTTGAATACTGTCCGCGATCAGTTATGTTAAACAAATGCGCTGGCAAGACCCTCGTGCCACGTCCGACGAAAGCCTTGCACTACAGACGGCGCAGCTTCAGTGATGTCGAATGTTAACTCGCTCTGAAGATATGAACTGAACCAAATTGATAGTGACTATCAGCCGATCTAGATTGGCACCAGGACGGACACTCACAAAGGAGATTAATATGCATGCGGTAATAAGAACCTTTTCGGGACCCGGCGCAAAACAGCTTTTCGATGGTTTAGAAGAACACAAAGCTGACGTCGAAGCCAGCTTAAGGAAAGTGTCTGGTCTCGTGAGCTACACACTTCTACGCCATGGTGATGGCGGAGCGGCAGGACTGTTTGCAAGGATAAGACCGGTGCCGAAGAGAGCTTGAAAGTTGCGCGCGACTGGATTCAGAAAAATGCTTCGAATAGCCACGCGAAGCCGCCGATCGTGGGAGAAGGCCCGGTCATCGTTCACATCCAATAGCGCGATTCCGCCTGAGATCACGCCAATATCACTGCCACAGTACTTTTCGGGTCCCGGGCACTGGATGATTAGGTTTCAGCAGATCTGAAATGTAGGACGCTCATTTCGTACGACTATGATCTTCCGCTAAACGTAAGAGTCGATGGAGAAAATATGGGGAGTTGGACCCTGTAAGTTAGGTATTTTTACTGGTATTCAACAGATTCAGATACAAAGCAAAAACGCCGCAAAACCAAGCTGGGCTTAGGTTTGCGGCGTTATATGCTGATCTACTGCTAGTGTCTTGGTGCCGAGACCGGAACCGCTGAAACAACACAGGCCCATATGCGCTATAGCTCTATTGATTTTTAATTTCTTATATGGATGCAAACATGGATGCAAAATATTTTCTTAACTTTTATTGTGATGAATGCAAAAACCGTCACTGCCCATCGCGTGCGATCCCGGCGTGACTTTATAATTTTCACCTAACGAAGTAGCGAACTGGACTGCTTCCTTTTCAGTTTTAAATACTCCAGCAAGATGCCAAGGGTCTCGCTGGAGTGCGGCAAATCCTAACCGACATCCAGGTGACGACGGATCCAGTGTGGATATAAGACCATTCGTTGATAGTCGATCAAGAGAAGCGGCATATCCAACTCCAGCTAACTCGCCATCAGGCGCTAATGAGCGGCTGACGATACCGATTACCTCACCTCGTTGGTTAAAAACGGGGCCGCCACTCATCCCTGGCCTCCAGTCAGCCTCCACCTCGAAGCCTGGAGTAAGATTGCTGGACTCTCGTCCTATAGGGAATACCTTCGTAATACGTCCGTACGCACCATACATTTCATCCTCAACCAATGCCCGAAGCTCGTTGTCATCAACTTCATTATTGGGTTTCAACCCCGAGTAACCAACAGCAAGTACGTTCTCGCCAATAGTCGGCTGCCACCCATTTAACCTAACTGGTAACGAATGGGGCGGGTTTCCGTCTGGCGATAGCAAGGCTTGCATAAAAGAAATGTCGGTAGCAATCTGAAAGCTTTTATTCCCCTTGATAAATTCCAAAGGATCCTCTTTTTCATAAACAGCGGTTAAAAATCCCGTAATCGGAGCAAGTGCCCAAGTTGGAATAGTAAGCTGCCCATAAATGAGCCCAATTCCTAAGAGAAGGACTGCATGAGGCTCTTTCATTATATTTATGCTAGCACTTAACCGAGGTGTTAAATCGCTTCCCCTAATGGCAGCGATAACATGGTCGGCCGTTAGAAATCCTCCCCAGCCGTCAACATGGAAGGCAGTTCCCATTCCCTCAATCCGACCATCGGGATACCTATGAAATACAGGAACCACAGCTTTACGAAGTCGAAAAGGATCTGAAATCTTAAAAGGCGCGAGAGGTGATTCTGTTTGGCGGTCAAACGGAAGCTCGCATTTATGTTTAATGAACTCCCCAAAAGTATCGATATAAAACGGTGAAAAAGACATGTGGTAGTTCCTTTTCTGATCAAACAGGCATAGCAATCTGAGACTGTACGGCGGCAACGAATACTTATCATTTCAATAAAATACACTAAGGATTACTATCTGACAATATTATTCAAACTATTGTCCATCGATAATCGTCCTTGCCTCTATGTTCAAAACGAACGTATATGAACTGTCAAAAAAACACAACATTTTGCCGTTTAAATATCAGTCATTTACTTTTTTGAACATGTTCGTCGATATTCATGCCGTTAATAAAGATTAAAAATAACTAAATCAACCGTTAATATTTTTTCTACAGCAGGTGTAGCGATAAGGACTACATCTAAAATTTTCGACAAATGTTTCTATTGCGCAATTACTCATTTATAAATAGTATTCATTTATTGCAAATTAATCAACCATGGTCAGGATTAAATAAATGAGCACTTCGGATGAGTTGGAGAAACTGGCTGATTTAAAAAACAGGGGCATCGTTACCGAAGCAGAATTTGAAGTACAGAAAAAAAGCCTCCTTTCTAATAACTCCCCAAAAAAAAGAAGATGGCCAATTTGGAATTGGATGTTGGCATTCGCACTGGTCACCATTTACCTTGGATATCAATACGGAGGTTCTGTATTAACACCGGCGTGTGATAGTAGTGACGCAAAGAAAAAAGTAGTCGAAATTTTAAATAAACAAGTTGGTGCCTTGTTTTCTTTAGTTGGTGCAAATGGATTGGCCCCTAAAGTACTTGGTCTCGACGGTGCCAAAGCACTTTCTTATGATCAGGAAAGTGGTTTCCGTGCTTGCTTAGCAAATACGAGAATAGACGGTGCAGGCGGATCAACTGGCTACACAATTGAATGGAGCGACAAACAAAAAGGTGAATATCAGATTCAGATCGTAAGTGCCGAGGCATTAATCGCTCAATATTCAAAACCAAAAAATACCGACCAAAAAAATGACGCCGCTCCTGATGAGCACAACCTAATAGCGACGGCTGTAGAAAAAATAGAACCTGAATCAACGAAAATTCCGCAAAGAAGCGAGGATATATCCGCCCCTTTATTCACGAAAAATGAAGGGTATGCAAGTGTTCGTATGAAGATGATCGAAGCAGGATGGGAGCCATTCCACTCTGAAAATGCAGACACCTGCTTAGAACATAATGAGCGATGCCATGACAGACCAGAAATGGAAGCATGTACAGGAACAGGAGAGGCAAACTGCAAATTTTTATGGAAAAAATTAAATAAAATAACTGCGGTTTGCACTATCGGAGAAGATGCTACGTTTGATAACATTTGCTCAGATTAGCTGCGAATACTTTCGAGTCCTCTAGGACTATTTGTACCCGAAGGTACCCGAACCACTCAGTCCAGCAGTCGCTATATGGGCGATTCGACGGTCGCTTAAATCCTGCCCAACGTCACGTTTAGCCGATTCAACCTGAATGACTGGCGGCTTATTGGTATTGATTTGCGTAACGCTTGATGTTGGGGCCAAATCTGGTATGGATGGGACTGGGTTAACTCCAGAAATGGATGGCATTGCAGGGATCGCACTTACTGACGGAATTGAAATAGATGCCGCAGATAGGGCATATGCCATCGCCTTCTTACCATCCATCCCATTAGAAATCCCATTTTGGTAAGTTAAGCGAGCGCTGATCAGTTCATCACTGATTGCCTTCGCTGAAGTGGCCGCTTTGTTATTGCCAACTTTATCATAGTAGCTCTTGCCTGTTAAAGGGTCTTCTATCGAGGCCCATTCTTTCGATGCGGCTAGTGTAGCTTTATTGACGTCATCATGTTTTCCGGAAATGTAGCCGCTGATTTCAGGGCGCTTCTTATCTGCCAAATACTCTGAAAAAATTCTCTCCTGAAGCTCTGGCGTGAAATTTTCGTTACCAGATAGTTTCATAGAGGCCACAGCGCCCTTCATGGTGCTTGGGATTATCTGGTACTTTCCAACCGCAAATAATCGATCTGAGTCACCTCTTGGCTTTGCTTGTTGAGCCATGATGTCATCGATAGTCATGCTAGAAAAATCTAGCTTCTTGCCCTTTGCATCGCCAGACATGCCACGATTATAAGAGCCGTAATCACCCTCATGACTTGCAATCAAATTACCCAATCCAACTGTGTTTAGTATTGGTGATGCCATCTTTGCTGCGCGATCTTTGCCATAATTAATGACAGCGCCAACACCGGACTTTGCTGCGTCATATCCTGCGGCAGTAGCGCTAGAAACAACTTCCGTCGCTTTAGCGGCCCCAGCCTTAACATCAATACCAGTAGCACCTTTTACCGCATCATTAGCCCTATTAGCAAGGGCGGCAGTGCCATCAAATAGAGCTATTCCTTTGCCCTTTAACCAGCCAGCAACACCATCGAGAATCATTTTTGCAACATCGGCGATAGGCTTGATAGTGTCAGTTACAGACTTCCATGCTGACGTGAACATGGCAACGCCAGAGTTCCATGTAACAATGATCTGATCGCCAACCTTGCTCCAATCAAATTTAGATAGCCAGCCTCCCACTAACTCGCCGACCTTATCTCCAATTATCCCGCCAATGACTATTCCTACTGGCCCACCTAATGCGCCAAGGCCACCTCCGATAAGCGCACCGATTCCAGATCCACCACCAGTAAAACGAGATTTACGATTTTCTTCTGGCGTCTTATCAGCATCATCGCCTCCAAAAATACTAGCTAATGCTGATCCTCCAGCGAAGAGCGCTCCTAAAAGAGGGATTCGCCTCATAAAACCTTTTCCAAGGCTTAATGCGCCACTCGCTAGTCCTCCTATGCCACCAAGACTAGGTAACTTACTCATCAGTCCGCCAAACATTCCTCCGACGCCTCCTGCTGCATTTTTCCCCTCAACGTTTGGGCGTTTATCAAGGGCTGCGAGTCTTCTTAGTTCTACCTTACGAAATGCACTATCGTCTTCACTCGATCCGCGCAAAGTTTGCCAAATTCTCTTTAGCCAAGTAGCATCTTTTTTATCGTCATCGCCCTTTCCAAGCAACTTTCCAAAGCCTCGGCCTAGCGGTGCAACAATAGAGCCAAATTCTTTTGTGGCTGCGATGCTTGGATCAACGTCAGGAGTTTCGCCAATTGCTCGGGCTGCGCTAGATGCTAGTGCTCCAACTTTAGATGCGGGTGATCGCCATGCTGGGCTAGGCATTTGCTCATCAACAGTAACAAAACCACGTGCGGATTTATTGCTACCGCTAGTCTTAAAGCGACCGTTGTGGCTTCGCTCTACCTTTACCGCCTCGCGCTCCGTAGTCTTCAGCATACGATTCAATGCGGCATTAACGGCAATCGAAGCAGCAGCGGATGCATTATTCGTTGCAGCCGTGAATCAGCCTCTCTCATCGCGCATTCGAGGTGTAGCATCAACCGATACACGGCGCGGTGTTGGTGCAACGTTCGGAGTTCTCCCGCCGCTATTCGATGTCATACGCTTAGCTTGCGCCGCACTTCCAGACAGTGATTGTCTAAGAGCGTGAACCTCATCACGGATTTCGCACCATAACTTAATGGCACGTCCCCATCCAACCGGTTCACCTTGGAGAAATCCTAATGCATCAGATTTAAGTGCCATTTTTTATTGCCTTGTATTTTTATTGACGGGTTGCTTAGTACCGCTCATTGCTATTCAAACAGTGGATATGATTGACTATCTGCCAGAGCTTCAGTCCGTGCCACCGCCAAGTCAGCACGGTGCTCCATGAATTTCTTAGCTTGGGTGAAAGCGACTTGAATCTCATCAATGGCACGTTGCAGGGCGGCACCACCTAATACGTCATCTTGGAATTGCTTATTTTTACGGCAATCCCTCTCGAAGGCTTCGATACAGCGCCTCACTGGTGCGAGTAGCGTGAATAGATGGCCTTCCATCGGAATCATATCGCTGGCGTTCTTGAGCAGGATTGAGGCGAGGGCGTGATTCTGCTGACTGATCGTTGCGTCGAGGCCGCGCATAATCGCCATGTGATCTGCCATCCTTGGATCGCGCTCTGGCTCACTCGATAGGCCAAGCAAGTAGTCAGAACTTACGCCGTAGGCAACGGCGGCGCGGATAATGAAGTCTTTCGGGATCTTCGCCATGCCGCTCTCGATTTTTGAAAGTCCCGAAGAGTTGAAATAACCCAACCGCTTTGCTGCGTCCTTCTGGTCCAGGCGACTTAATAAGCGAGCGGTAACTATGCGTTTCCGGATTGTTTCGTTGAGCATTTGGGCGGGCGAGCATCCGGTCTTGGTGCTTGGGCCTTGATTTGTCATTTTTAATGTTCAAAAGTCGTTGCGTTGGGACACCGTTAAACTGCGAGGAACAGTCGATTTCAATAGCTTGCGATAATTAACTTCGAGTTCGAATTCGGTGCATGTCATCGCGGTCAAGTGCGGTCAGTGAGCACAACGTCATCGGAATGACGAGTTCGGTATAAAAACCATTTTTATCAATTGGTGACGATAATGGCTCGCCGATGCTCTCGATAACTAGGGGGCCATAAGTACATCTTTTGTATTGAAAACCGATCATCGTTGGTGCCAAACTAGGTAATAGCGCTGAGACATAATCAGCGATACCGTTTTTCTGGCTTATGACACGCGCTACGATGCCGTCGTTACTTAATTTTTGCGGTAACGCCCACCCCCAAAGTTGCTGCAACGGCGCTTCGACTTCGGTGGCAGGATCGAAAATCGCCCGAAATAAAAGGCTCACCGTGAATTTTAGCGGCGGCATCCCACTAAAAATCTGCGTACTATTAAGTTTTGTGATGCCAGTTCGTCCTTGAGCGCTCTGCAGCGCTGATTGGAGCGCGCCCTTGTCGGACGAGCTAGTCGGGCCATTAGAACTCTTGGAGCCGCCGCTCAGGGCGTTTAAGACAGGGAGTAATACGCCAGACTGAAGCATCGCGGTTAAAGCCGGTGCCTTTGTATCGGGGTTGCTATGCTCAAATGGTGATTGCCAGCCAAACACGGCCTCTAAGTTTGAGTCGATCAACGGTGCCCAGACCTCGGTTTGGTCTTGCCCGACTCGCGATCCGTTGGAGTCGACCGCATAAAATTTTGCAATGAGGTTCTCGTTTAACCCGGTCCACTCCGACTTTAGAATCGATTTCGCGCTCGTAGATACGCTTGAACTAGTCGCCATGATGTTTATCTGGACCGTTCAAGGTTGGCCTGGTGATAGCCAAGATTGGGTAGTTCAATGCCATGTAATTTTTCTACTTGGTAATGCGGCGCATCGTTTATGAAATCGGAAAGATGCTGAATTTTATTCTTTAATTCTTCTATTCCTAGCGTCATTAATTCAGCGCTCGGGACGGGAGAACGTGTACCAATGCGACTAATTTCATCATCGGTTAGTCCGGCTTCGCGATAGCGGTCGGCAACACTAGTCTGTCGGCCTTCGTTGACAAATCGGATTGAGCCTTGCAGCCAGTAAATTTTCCTTTCGAGATATTCCTTCAAATCTCCAGCGGCAAAAATGAACGGGATCTTTTCGTTAAAGCGAAGTTTCGTGCCTTCTGCCCATCGACCTAAATCTATCGTCGCTTTATCGAGTTCAGCGGAGACTTCTGCGTTTAACGCATTAAGCGTGTCGACAATTGGAGTTCCATCTGCCAACTCCTGTTGGTACGCAACCTGTAAAAAGTGCGTGAAGCCCACTTTATCAAACAATTTTTTGAAAGTATGTTGCAGTTGAAAGATCGCGGTACTAATGCCAGAATCTCCACCATTTGCAGAGAACGCAAGCGACTCCATTCGCAAGGTTAGCTCCATGTCGGCATCGGGTTGCGCAGGCCAAACCTCGGTAAAAATGCTTGTACACAAAAGTGGGAATGGACGGGCTTTAGTTTGGTCGGTCATGAATGGCTCCTGTTGAAAGAGTCTTATTGTCATGTCCGACAATCATGGTCCGGACCCTCGTTTCCCATAAAACGGGGTATTTGGACGGTTTCCGAGAATTTTCTGTAGAATAAAATCAAGCTTGGGTGAACGTCGGAAATTCGCTAACCGCGTGAGTCTCTTTTTGGGACAAATTAGGATGCTGTGATTGTGAGCGTGCAGCCAGCCAAGCCCTTCGTTCCCCTTTTTAGGGGGAGCAAACAAAGTCTGTCCAGACGCAAGCATCTTAATGCCTGGAATAGATGGCCTAAAATTTAAGGGCATTGCCTATCCTCGCGCACGCCTGTCAGTGTAAGAAAATTGCTCCAGATATTTTTAAGTTGCTTAAACCGGTACGGCATAGGCCAAAGCGATCTGCTTGTGAGCGAATGTTCCACCGCCGATACCGCGAGTAGTTTTGTAAATACGGGATGCGTCCGTATTTAGATTCGATGCAACAAAATCAATAAAATCACGGCCTGCCTCGTCCTTCCAGTTGCGGGGATCGCGCTTGCCAGGATTTGTAGATACGAGTTGCGTCCATATGTAGGTCCGTACATACCCAGTTTGCGGGTATGTAGATTTATCGCCACAAAGTCGGTGTAGCACTTCCCGCCACTGCCCATCCAATCATTAGGTGTCAGTACCGTTCTAGTTCGCTGACCTCTCCGCTCTCGCGCACGTACAAGCGTAACTTAATTCGCTTTATGAGCAATTCAAAACTCTCTTTGACATTAACATTTAATAACAGGCGAGTTAGTCACGACGTTAGATAAAGATCGCTCTGATCAATGCTTGGCGATACCCGATGTACATATCAGCGAACCGAAGCGGATAGAAATACTGGCGTCCGAAAATCAAAGAATCGATGGTCATCTGGAAGGCTATTTTTAGCCACCAGTACTTATTTCACGCTCGTCACTGATCTCCTGCTGGCGCTCCTGCGCCCTAAGCATTGCATCGGCGAATTTCTCTTCCAGAGCCTCTTTGGTATAGCTTCCTGCAACCGCTTCAGCCAACTTGTCTCGGTACAAGCCAAAATGACGCGCCAACTTATCCAGACTATCGGCCTGGCTATGCGTCAGGATCTCAAGCCCGTCTTTCGTTTGCTTTACACCGGCAAACAGTGGAAGATTCTCGGGGCTAAGTTTTCGGGTATCTGCAAAGAATAGGCTTCCGACACCTTCGCCCCAACACTCGGGACAATCAGGATGTGGGTCGAGCGTACCGTTGAAGCCAAGTCCACCTTTATTGTCCCAATCCAATGCATCCAACTTCTTTGCAATGCGGCTCCAGTTCTCATCATCATGAATGACCTTTGCGTCCTCCATCTCAGCGGGGGTGTACTGGTATCGATGGTTTGCGCCATGGCAGTAGCGGCAAGCAACTCGACGGTGTTGTGTCAAGCTGTTTGGATCGATCTGCGATATCGTGACCCAATTCTGAATGATCTTGTCACCGTCAAAAATACCTTGTTCGATGCGGTCGTTCATGATCGCGTCGAAAGCATGTTTTACACTAACATTTGCTAACAGGCGTACCGACTGCTCATTGGCAGTTTTCACGCTATATCCAGATCGAATCGCTGCCTGAGTCCCGTTTAAATCCTTGGAATATTCCACGACAAAAAGCTTTATGCGGGGCGTCAGGTTAAATCCATTAACTATTTCTTGTGCGCGAGTCAGGCGAACTTGCAAGGGGTTCGGCTCAGTCTTTAATGGTTGCACAAGTGGTTGCTGTTGCAGGAGTTCACCAACCTTCTTAGGTGGTTTTTTCGGTTGCCCGCCCTTAGTCCAACCCTGCTTTAATGCGGTTTTATTGATAGCCTGGCGACTCACGCCCATTTCGTTAGCGAGCCTTATAAACTTTAGCGAAGGATCACCTTCCCATCGAGTGCGTGCGTCAATCCATTGTTGTTTGGTTAAGCGTTCCATACCATCTCCCATATCTGATACGGTTATTATTCATCACTCACGGCCTATCCAAATAAGCGGTTTGCCAATCGTTCCGGTCGTCCGATAATTAAGCGCGGCTCTGAAGAGGCAAAAGATAGACGAGTAAAAGATCAAAGCAGTTTTGCTGACATCTTTTTAGATGGTTATGGATGGCAACCATCAGGCGACCTATCGGCCTGACCTCAGTATGGTCAGAATGAGGGGGTCACCTTTTCTTTATAGCGGCGCAATATCCCGCCCTCATTGAGGGACGGGACAAAGCTGGCAATGCTAAGCCTTTGCCATTAACGTTGATGACGATATCGTAATCTCATGGCCATGAAGTTTGACTTAATCCATTTTCAACGCAAGATCGCTAGCTCGAAGGTTGGTATATCGCTTCAGCATATTGATACTGCTCCATCCGCCAATCTTCATTATTTCTAGGTCGGATAATTTATTTCGCTCGTAAAGACGACTTGTTGCCTCGTGCCTAATGTCATGGAACGAAAAGTCTGTGCAGCCTGCTGCTTCAAAAATACGCCCGAATTGAGCAGATAATTTAGCGGTTACCTTCCTCAATGTTGCTGGCAATTTATCACCATCCCACCACGGAAAAAGGAAACCATTATCAAAGGAGAATTCGCTCATCCCTCGTTCGCCGGATTCGACCTGAGCCATATATCGCTTTAATGCAGTTATTACTGGCGCTGACATGGGTACTTGCCGCCTAGAACCATTTTTTGTTTTTTCAAGCAAGAACCTAAAGTTCGGAATGTCGACTTGTTCGATTGTTAAAGTATACATTTCACGCATACGCATTAAAGAACCCAAACCGATATCGAAAATTGCCTCGAATGCGCCTTGATATCTTAAAGCTAGAGGGCGCTCTCGGCTATGAAGCTTGGCACCCCGCATGATCCATCTTATGTTTACCTCTTCTACATGGGACAGACGACGGTCACGGGACTCATCGTGAAACCGTGCGTTTGGATTCTTAGCTTTCGCAAAATTTTTATCAGTTTCGCTATAGGTCGAATAGCTCTTAGGAAGTTGTCGAATAGGGTTTTCGGCGAGTTGCTTGCGGTTGACCACCCAATCCAGGCAGCGGGCTAATGCGCCGACATAGTGGCGAATAGTGCTTGGTTTTAAATTTTCTTCCCGCTTCATTTTCGCCACCCAAGTAACACCATAATCATAGGTGACATCGCCAAGCCGATCTCTGCCCCTTCGCTTCACGATTACCGCAAGTATGAGACTGTCCGATATAGGCACCGCGTTATCGATTTCGTACTGCTCGACTGCGCCGGCTATTGTCACCATGCGCGGACGTTGATGTTTCAAAGGTACATTGCCAGCACGTATATTTGCTTCCAGTTCAGCCACATAGGCATCGCCTTCAGCCTCATCTACAAAAGAAAGAGAAATTGTCCTAGGTAGCAATTTATTTCTTACAATAAATTCCCAAGTACCAGATGCGCGTCTACGTTTCGATGCCATGTTCACTCCCTCAAATTTAAGAAAACTGAGAGAATAATAACCGTTATTTTCTTTAGTCATTTATGGCTATTTTCGCTCATGTATGACTATTTATAAAATCCCTAAATGATTCATATATATATATAAATATTGCACCATATAAGGAATATCGGTAATATTTAATTCTTTAAGAACGGAAGGTAGAAGTTCATGACATCTGAAGACTTTAAAGTAGCCTTAACTGACCTCGAATGGAGTTCAGCGGATTTTTGCCGTATGGCGGGAGTTGGGCGGACAACCCCAAGTCGTTGGCTGCACGGGATTGTCCCTATTCCGACGTGGGTGGGGAAATTTCTGGGGCTAACCATTGAATTAAAGCGGTTGCATGACATGTATGTCCTTCCTAAAAAAGGGAAGTAATTCAGAATCAGTGACTACGTTCACGGTCACGCGTACGATTGCCGTATGCAATAATCACCCAATCAAGTTCAGAAGTATGCCGTTAATCTCGTCTTGGTCCATTCGGTCAGATACAGATATATAGCGGAACACGGCGATTGCTTCGTCTTTTGTTTTGGCACGAATGCGCGCAAGGCAACGGAATACAAAATCGTCACGTGACGATGCTTCGGGGATTAGGTCGCCATAACCGCCAACAGCATGGCGCAATCTGTACAGACGTTCCCAATAGGTTAGCTCATGTAGGCAGTCGCTCAGTGTGCGTGGTACCAGGTCAATGCGCGCCGCAAATCTCTTGTCTGCATCTTCCTTATCGAAGATCCATATAGTTCCGCGATTTAGTCCATAGAGGGCCTCAATACAAAACAGTTCTGCTGGCGTGTTCGCGTACACGTCATCGCCGAAGCGAGCGCGGGCCTCCTGCTGATTGCTCAGCTTTACGATAGACCGCTTGGCCAGATCATCAAGATCAGCAAAGCCGAACGATGCAAATGCTGCAATAAAGGCTCCGGGATGCTGAGTGACCAAGTGCTTGGTGTAGCGCTTCTCTAATTCGGCAAGCGGCGTTTTGATGCGACTGGCACCAAGCATAGCCTTTTCGATCAATGCAGGCTGTCCGGTGCTAATGACCGAGCGCAGCCACAGCAACGCGTCAACTTCCTTATCGCCGGTAACATCCTCCTGTGGCGGCAATTCTGGGATGGTCAGATCGGTACTGGCGCTGACCTGGATCGGCGGCAGCGTAAACAACTCTCGGTGCTTCGGATTGTCGCGAAACTCTCCAGACCGGGAGCATATTGTTTTCACGGTCCCCAACGGCAAAGCGGTCATTTCAGCCACCTGGCGCAGGGAATGGATACGGCGCATGTCGAGGACTTTACGGCGCAAGTGGTCGGGTAGTTGAATAGCCATATAGTTCTTAGTAAAACAGGAGGTTTCATGGATGCTGTGATGAATCCCCCTGTTTCAATATCCTTTGTTATTTCATGCAGATCAAGTTGCGCCGATGTCATTAAGAGCCTTAACTTTCAAGTATCTCTTGGACCGCTCGCACTTCCTTACACCTTGAAATCATTAGATTCAAGAGCAAACACCGAAGAGAAAAACACCTACAGATGGCAACCTCTAGAACAGGTGCAGTTTCTGCACCACAGATCAAAAACCGGTTTGTCTATGAGCAGAGGTGCAAAAACTGCACCGATGGACCTCATGAAAACATCCCTTGTGGTGCAGTTTCTGCACCTCCTGACGCCTTTTTTTGGTGTTCGAGGTGCAGTTTCTGCACCACAGAATGTAATTTCTGATCCTTGCCTATATTGGCATGGCCCATCTTTACGAAATTTAGGTAAGGAAATTTTGCAGGATCAATATCCATCGATTTTTCAAAATCAAGCTTCCACCAGGTAAAGGCAATCCAATCAGCAGTTCGAGGTGCATGGCCGAGCCGCGCCAACACCACGAACGAGCAGTCGAGCAATGCCCGCTTTGCGGCAATAAGGGTATGCTTCGAGGTCCATCCCGACTTTTCCATGGCGACGAACGATGGACACAACCGTCCGTTATTCTTACCTGTGTATTGACCCATCAAGTCAATGGCAAGTTTTACCGCACTCGGTGGCAGCGCTTGCCACTCAGGTGATTGGATAATGTCCTTCGGGAGCGGAACGAAGCCATACGAAATAGATCCCTTCGTATAGTCACGCTTAGCCATTAATTGCCGCCATTACCCAAATCGTGCTGACAACCGACGACCAAGGCCAAAGAAAATGTTGCAATGAATTTGCGATTGATCATGCTGGACCTCGCGCTAACCCACAAATGACGTCAAGGGATTCAGCAGCCATTTTATTGATTGCATCGGTTGAGGTTCTGGCGCACGAAACAAAACATTCGATAGCAGCGATAGTGTGCATTTCCTCATCGCTCATTCCAAAGCCCGATAAATCAATTCTGTCGACAATTGCCCGCAATAGAATATTGATCTTCAACGCTGCTGCATCTATGTTTTCAGTGAGCGCTTGAACGGTTTCGAGGGAGTCCTGACGGGCTTTGATAATCGATTGTTTGGATTTGGCGCTCATGATGTACTCCCGATCAATGCGGACAGATCAATAGAAACATCGGTAGCAAGCTCATGGCAGTGCGCCAGGGCGTTTCTTTGACTATCGGAGGTTAGCATGTCAAACGCCGATAGAATCGCAGCCATGGCGCTGGATTGCCGTGTCAGACGTTGAATTGTTTGTAAGCGGGATTGGGCGGACGTGGATATGCTGAACATGTTGTGACTTCCTTGGATAGTATTAAATCCGCTCCCCGTTGCAAAGCGGGGTGGGCGACAAAGACAGGTTTGCAAACCGGTATCCAAAGCAACCGGCAGGCCGAAGCCTCCCATCAGTGCCGCCCAATGAAGGGGCAACAAGGGTGTACAGACGTAAAAAAACCGCATTGCGCGGTCTGTCCGCTTTGGATAATTCGGGTTGCAAAGCCCGTTCCCCTTTTTCTCAGGGACACAATTAGTATAGGCCATCATGTTGCCTTTTGTGAAGTATTATTTTCCAAGAGATATACGCCAACACTATGAAATACCCCACTCTCGGTTTGCTCTGGCCGCATGATGGTTTTGATCGCTATCCCAGACTTACGCAGTTGATGAATCCGCGCTCGGGGATCATAACAATCCAGAAAGCGAGAACCTTCGAAAGTCGTCACACTGCCTAATTTCTGCATGGCAGTCATCACTCCGGTGCACTGTGTGCCGCTGGAATTACCGGGTATTGTGCGTAGGATCTCGGTCAGCGTATCGTTACGGGCGGTCATGAGGAAATCCTTACACGGTTGGCGCGTAGTGAGTCAAGATAGGCCGGAAGCGCTGCCTTGCGCTCCGGGTAAGTCCGGCCTCTGGCAATCCATATAGCATTGCGCGCCTCGACCTTTTCCATGCAGTCGAGATCCATTTTTTCCATCTGGTTACGATCAACACACTCAAAGCGTCCGAACATTACCCAGTTCACCAGTTTGGCTTCGTTTGCATAGTGGAAGGCACTTGTTTGCTTTCCGTCGTCCTCTCGAGTTTCCTGCAAAGCCATACTCATCATCTGATAGCCGGTTGAGACCTTATGCCGCGCCTGTGACCAATCGCCGGACTGATTAGCCAACTCGTCCCGCATAGTCAAAAATGCATTAACGAGTCGGACCTGTCCAATGCGAGAGTTCTTGCCGCCGATGAACGGCATTGCGATTAATGCGCCGCGTTCGGTCAACTCGATCATGCGTTGTTTCTTTCCGCGCTCGTCGGTCCATTCTCGCGGCTTAAATTCTAGCCGCGAGATTATGCCTTCCTTGATAAGGCCATCTAGTGATTGAAGTACATTTTTATGGGGACGTCCGAACTCGCGGGAGATTGCTCGCGAGTCAGTTACCGGCTTGCCTTTGGATAGGTGGACGATTGCACTGTGAACTCGCTTACTCACAAAATCTGAACAGGCATTCAAATTTGGTGCGTTAGTCACTTTTGGAAGCTTAGCAATACGGGCAGCCATCATTTGACCTCCACTCTATAGTTAAGCGGGTCAGCAAAGAAGCGGTGAAGATCCTTGTTACTATAGGCCGTGCAGCGAAGGGAAAATTTGATTCCTTGCGGTGCCTTGCCTAAGTTCACGAGTTGGCGGAATTTTTCGCGACTGAAAGGACAGAACTGCTCTATCTGGTTCCATCTGCTCATCCCATGCTCTGGAAGTGTTTTGCCGAGTATTACGGATTGCTCTGCGCGCTGTACCATTGTTTGCCCAATCTTGACAATTGCCGCCTAAGTACAGCGGGTTGGTGCAAGATTAGCTACCAGGAGAAGGCATGTCACCCCACCTACTAGCAGAGTGGCCACTCTGCTAGTACAGTTACTTAATAGATTTCTATGGTAGCCAAGTAACGCGATAAATTTTACGTACGGCGGCGTGCGCTTGCAATTCCAAATGAATATAAATTTAATAGTATTGGGAGATCACGTAAGTACAAAAATATCACTGGTCAGCCACCTTATGCTTTAGTCATATTTTGTTAGTTGCTGCCTTTTATTTCTTTATTCCATTTGCCGATCCAATTTTTTGTAATTGTGCCGTGTGCTACGAGAGGGTTACCGTTTTCGTCCTGATGGTTACTCATCGAGAGTACATCCTCAGCAAAATCATCTGATCCTCCGTAGCGGGTTTTATCGGCCTGCCAGTTGAGCCAATTACAGTAAATCGATTCCTTGACTTTAGCTTGTGCGATTGCTTTCGGTTTTTGTTTACTGATCTTTTTACCTTCGTAGCCATTATTTGCTTTACCAAGAATAATTCCGATATCAAGCACCTTCAGAAGACGTTCTTTTTCTTTTGCAGGAAGATCGTTTATGCGCATTGCGTCAAGACGAACCTTTGCGTTTTTGAGAAGCTCTTTATTTTCATCCATAAGGAAAGAAAGTACATTTTCCTGCTCAGTGGCGAGCGCCATATTTAGAGCAAGTTTATCTTCAAGATCATCCCTCGTGAAGTTGCTTGGCTTAATTTCATTGGCCAGGAGATGGCTCTTAATCTTCGCCACATTGCTCCAAAATGCGTCTGTCATTCTTTTACTTTCTTATGAGGTTTGCTTAAATTTGATACGGTAGCGATTAAGCGATATTCCAGAACTTTAACCTCGGCTAATCACGCCACTTTGAACTGAATAACATTAGCGCTATCCCTCAGTCCATCTAAGTAGTCGGACCATCGTTGCATCATATTTTTACGCGCTGGCAGGTGGGCAGTACGGTTGTACGCACGACCGTTCGGGTCTTTTACTGCGTGTGCTAGCTGGTGTTCAATCAGATCCACGCGTTCGCCCATGACTTCATCCATAATCGTGCGCGCCATTGCCCGGAAACCGTGTGCGGTCATCACCTCTTTGCTGTATCCCATGCTACGCAGCGCTGCGGTTATCGTGTTTTCACTCATGCACCTGGCGCTGGTACGAATGCTTGGAAAAACGAATTTTCTCCCGCCTGTCATTGAATGAACTCCGCGCAAAATCTCCACGGCCTGTACAGATAACGGCACTAGGTGATCTACCCTCATTTTCATTTTTCTGGCAGGGATACGCCACTCTGCCGCGTCAAGATCGATCTCGATCCACTCAGCTGATCTCAGTTCGCCTGGTCGCACGAACAAAAGCGGGGAAAGTTTCAACGCAGCGACGGCGTAAGGGTGGCCGCTATAGGCCTGAATTGAACGCATCAATTCACCGGCCTGCTTCGGCTCAGTAATAGCGGCATAGGGGACTTTGGGTACAACCGACAATGCCCCCCTCAGGTCTGCGGTGACGTCTCGCTCAATGATCCCGACCGCCACGGCGTAACGTAAAATCTGACCACATATTTGTTTTACCCTGTGCGCAGAATCAATAGACCCGCGAGCCTCCATCTTTTGCACTGTTGTCAGAACATTAATAGCCTTGATACTCGATACTGGCATTTCCCCAATAAATGGGAAGACGTCCTTTTTTAACCAGGTCGCTATCTTGCCTTGGGTTGACTCTGCTCTGGTTGGGGCCGTCTTTCCAAGCCAGCTCCAACCCACAAGTTCAAACGTATTTGCCATCGACACAGCTCTTGCTTGCTTGTCATCACGCCTTAGTTGGGCAGGATCTGTTCCAGATGCTCGCAACGCCCTCGCCTCTTCGCGTTTTTTACGCGCTTCCAGCAGGGAGATAGCCGGATATGTTCCAAATGTGAGTCTTGTGTTTTTACCATTGGGCTGGCGATATGCCATACGCCAAGTCTTCGCGCCAGTCGGAGCTACTTCCAGATACATGGCTCCCCCATCGGCAAGCGTATAGGTTTTGTCTCTAGGCTTGGCGTTTCTTATTTGAATGTCAGTAAGCGGCAGGGAAAGTTTAGGCATTTTTTGCATCCACTGGTTTTTTAAAAAAAGTCCATGGAAGCAAGGATGGATGTAAAAAAGGCGGGTGTCAATGGGCAAACTTGGGCGCAATGGGCGTTAAAAAACCCTTAAGTGTTTGATTTCTTAAGGGTTTTTAGGCAAACTTAGTCAAAGTTTGCAATGTACTTGGTGCCCGAGACCGGAATTGAACCGGTACGACGATTAAGTCGAGGGATTTTCTTACCACTTCGGCTTTAGCCGCCAGCGCAAGCGCTGTTCGTGGTCTGGAGCACGCCTTCACCATGGTCTTGCGACTTTAGGTGCTCGCCGTCTGCTCTCTACACCTTCCCTCAAACTTTCGTCGGAGGGCTTGGCTCGGTATTAGCTCGGACTTCCGTCCAGGGCCTTCGCCGAGTTTGACGAGTTTCACCTCAAGAATTTCTTCAAGAGGGCTCAAATTAGTTTAAGTCCCTTGTGTCTACCAATTTCACCACTCGGGCATTGTTAGGACCCGTTTTCTGGATCCTTTCGATGCTTTGCTTTTTTACGTTTCAGCTTAACGTTTGAGCGTGAGTAACGCTTTTTATGCCTAGCGCTTGACTTGCTTCTTAAACAACTGCATTTGATGCGGCTGCTTAACCAGTTTCAGAAAAACACGAAGTCCGCATTTTACCTAACGTTACAGCGATGAGTCAAATTTTCAGAAAACCAAGCCTTTCATCTTCTGATAATGGCAGTTTGCAATTTCATGCAAGCTTGCCTCTAAAAGAGAATCAAAAATGTTAATACATACCCACTCAAGACAGGGCCGAATTCTATCAGGTTCTGGCGATAACGACCATCATGTTGTTACGGAATTCTTATGAATTAGTGGATTGAGCGTAAAGCCAAGGTCAAATTCATCAAAAATGTTTAAAACGCGCTGCATTAAAAACATTTAGGCAAAAAAAAACCCACCAAAATAATTTAGTGGGTTAAATCCAAACCTATGAGGTGTTGGAGGAGACAGATGCACTATATCGCAGTGCAACAAAAATCGTCTGCTTTATTGTGGTGATATCTCATATTCATGTTGCATATAACAAACTTTAATTTGTACTATCATTCACAAGTAGAAGCCTGCAATTCGTCGGCTTCTGGAGTAGAACCAACGCCAGAATCACAACCGTGCATTGTCGTTAGCCGCTTTTACATGAACAGGTTTCCCAATAAGCGACGCCAAAAATCAGCGCTTATCGGCATCCTTTGCAAACGACTACTCCAAGCCAGTGTTCCAAGCATCGGCCCGGCTTGAGCATTGGCGTTCATACCCGTTATTCTCAACGCCACTGGCATTACCTTCACATGAAAGCAAATTCAATGATTGCACTAATGAGCTCACTAAAAAATGATGCGTTCACTTAGGTGCATTGGCAATATCTTGGGCTTTGATACTCCCCAATGGCAGTGAGGTACCGGCTTCATTCGCCACTGCTCGCGCGACAGAGTCATCTAGCGACCCTGCTGGTGCCTCGCCCACATTAATCACTTTGCTTTGGTGAAGGAATGTATAGATGCTATTCAACTGTTTGTGTACGCGCTCGTCGAACACAAATGGTTTTTCATCTCTGATAGGGCTGCCTCCGGCTGCAACAGGAATCGCGCCATAAATTGAAAACCACGCCATCCGTAACGTAATACCCGTCGTTTGCCCTTTGACTATTTCAGCTACCTTTAACTGGTTTTTCGGGTCCAGAATGAAGCGTTGCGCCTCCATTTCCATTTTGACCCAGGCCTTCACGACATCAGGTCGCTGCGTCATGAAATCGTCTCGCATGGCGATATATCCTGAATCAGGAATATCAAACGGATAGCCGGTGATAGCGTATTTTGCGATGCCCTCCCCCACCAGATTACCAATTCTTGAGGCAGTTGGCTCCCACAGTGCAACCGCATCAAGCTTCTTGGCGCGCAGATTGGTACTCAATACCTCAAGCGATTGATTCATTATTGCGTCAGGCTTGATGTGGGTCCTGTCGATCACATTACCCAAAAAACGGTCGGCGCAACTACCCTTTGGGGTGGCAATCGTCTTGCCATCTAACCATTTGATCGCGTCTTGCGATGTCTTGAAATCCGGTGCGTCGGCACGTACCATAATGACGTTGCATCGCTGGCCAGCGGAAAAACCGGTATTGACGACGAGCTTGACCTTCGCTTGTTCAGTTTTGGTAGTCACCAACACCGCTGGCACATCGCCCAAATAGCCAATCTGCTGTTTACCAGCCAACATTTGGTTGACGATAATTGAGCCTTGAAGTCCTGCCTGAAATTCGACCTCACTTCCGGCTGGCAGGAATTTTTTCCACAGCGCTAAGCCTCGGATGACAGCGGCGGAGTAAGAAACAGTGTCATACGGTTGATAGCCCACAACCAGATGCACTGGCTGACCTACCTTGCCGTACCCCTGATCACCGGCGCGCGCGAAGTGTTCGCCCTGCAATAACAAGAGTGACGCCAATAGCGTTTTTTGAGCTGCTCGTGCCCACCATTTTTTTGTGTAAGTCATGACAGTCTCTTTCTAGGATACGATCTTGGAACAACAGGATTAATCAGATTAATGTGGGTTTTTCGTCGTTTTTATATTAGCTCCGCGCAGGTCAACGCGACTTTCACTGGCGATACCTTAAGTACAGCTTTTTCCCCTGTTCAAAACAGATAGTTTAATCAACGCTATTCCGCCCTGATCTGGATTGGTAAATGTCCGAATCGTTGCTTTATAAGTCGATAAAAAGTATCTCCCATCAGCATATTTCGTGCCAGACCACACAAATTGCCGTCCAATACATTGGCCGCAGCGCTGATTGCCGAAAGTATTGTGGACACGGGGCGCACCATTTTTCTACCGCGATAGATAGAGAGAATAGAAAGAATAGGGCGAATTTTTTCTTCGATTTGTTTCATTTCGATACCGCCCCCCGTTTCATTTCGAAACACCGAAACTGTCGCACGCCGCGATTAGATGATCTCCGAACGCGTGATAGCCAATATGCGCTTTGCGGTTGACGCGGGGGATTGTGCTAACGCTACACATGATGATCTCTTGCTTAACCCGCCGTTCATTAAGCGCTCAAACTTCGCGTATCCCTTTGCAATTCAAACATTTCAAATTCAGGAAGGGTCGTCTAACAAATATATGGCAAAGCATCGATCTTTTTAGAATACGTTTTAACTGGATGCAAAAATATCAATATGGTAGGCTGGTACTACACATAAAATAGCCTTTTAGGCAAGATTGATGAGTGAGTCGAATTGCGCGGTGCTGCCGAGCAATTTAACAAAGTCCGACGTGAATCATTTCTATGGTGCTCGGCTTGGTCGCGCAATCGGCAATACGAGGTCCCGGCGGCTTTCATCATTCCTTCCCAGTTCGCCACAAGAGCGAGCATAGTGACGGACAGCAAGGCAGTACGCCTCGTTGTAATACAACAGAATTATAAAAGGGGGACAAATTGACATCTTTAAATCGACAGCGATGGTGGCATTGCAAGATGGTAACAATGGCGCTTCGCCTATCTGCATATGTAATGGTCCAGGTTATACATTTCCCTTTCCCCCCTCATCCCAGCAACCGTCATCGTTTCATCATTGCAACCAGATGAAAGATTATTCACCTGACGTTCTTGCATTATTTTCAACTGATGAATCCAATTTTTTCAGTTTCGCAGAGAGTTTACCTTGGCCAGTCATTATCATTCGTAGCGATGGTGAAGTGGCAGGATTAACTAAACAGATTATGGGGCTTGACGTGGCTTCGGGGCTGAATGATCTGGGTTATTTTCCGACCTTATTTCCTGCATACGCTACGTCGTTACAGGGTCCTGTGTGCTGGCAAATTCCGCAGGAAGTAAAATTGATCAGAACCGCAGAAAGCGATCAGTTGGTACATGAACGTCTCATCATGCGGCGGGCTTCGACCGGCTCTTACCTAATGATTGTTGACGAAACAAAGTTACGCACGTTAGAGGTTGCCGACATACAAACGGCGCGCCTGGCAGCGATAGGCTTCATGGTTGCCGGCGTGTGCCATGAATTGAGCAATCCCTTGGCTGCAATCCGTTCAATGGTGCAGATACTGGGATCGGATCAAGAGAAGAAGTCTGCCCTTCTTGGAAAAGGACTGGCAAACATAGCCGACAATGTTCAGAGACTTCTCGGCATTTCTGATCGTCTACTTAATTTCGGCAGGGTCGGCGATGCCACCAGAACCGGATTTCAAGTGGATGAAGCGATTGGACAGGCATTCTCGGTGATGTTTGAAAATGGCTGGTCGGCGCAGATTAAAGTTGAATTTGTGCGTGATCGCACCGCCTTGGTTTTTGGCAATCTAAGCCAATTGCAGGAGGTATTCGTGAACCTATTCGAAAACGCCATAGGCGCAATGAATGGGGTCGGAATACTCAGCGTAAGAACCAAAATTCAAAGTAATAATTCAGTCGTTGTACTGGTGAGTGACACTGGCCCTGGCATTCCAGATAATATATTGCCGAGGATCTTCGAACCGTTCTTTACCACCAAGACGTTAAATAGGGGAACCGGACTAGGGCTGGCGATCAGCAGCGAGATTCTGCTTGAACATCGCGGCCTTATTACCGCTGCAAATAATGCCCATGGCGGGGCCTGCTTCCAGGTCGAACTGCCGCTTTTGGGGCCAGAGTTATGAAAACTTCTAAAGTAGTGCCATGCGAGACCAAGCCCCACGCCGAACGTGTGCTGATCGTCGATGATGACCGCGGCATCGTAGAGTGTGTGAAATGGATATTGGAAGCAAAAGGCTATGACTGTGCAGTGACGTACACCGGTGCGGATGGAATGTCTATGCTGCAAAGCCGAGGATTCGACCTGGTGATAACCGATCTGAAGTTACCGGACATGACCGGTCTCGAAATTATCGGGGCGGTAAAAAATATGGAACTGGATTTGCCCGTCATTCTGATGACGAGCTTTTCATCCGTTGAAAGCGCTATCGAAGCGTTACGGAAAGGTGCCGTCGATTACATTATCAAGCCGTTTCATAATGACGACTTCGGATTCGCTGTAGATCGCGCGATGAACGAGCGGCGGGACCGGCGCGAAAACGTGGTGTTGAAGCGGCAGTTGCGCAAGGTTTATACCAAGAACCAAATCATTGGCGAAAGCGAAAATGTTCGCAAGCTCCAAGCGATGATTCAGCGTATCGCACCGACCGAGGCCAACGTCCTGATTCAAGGCGAAAGCGGCACTGGAAAAGAACTTGTGGCGCAGGCGTTGCATTACGGTGGTCCACGCGCCGAGCGCCCATTTGTACCAGTCAACTGCGGCGCGATTCCATCTGAATTACTGGAGTCGGAACTTTTCGGTCATACGAAAGGGGCATTTACTGGTGCAGTTACGGCCAACGAGGGATTAATCCGGCAAGCTAGCGGCGGGACTTTGTTTCTCGACGAGATTTCAGAAATGCCGTTAAACGTGCAGGTCAAACTTCTCCGTGTAATTCAGGAGCGGCAAGTGCGCCCGGTCGGCTCGACCCAAACCTATGTAACGGATACCCGTTTCGTCGCCGCTAGTAACCGCAATCTAAAAATAGAGGCGGAAAAAGGCAATTTTCGCGCTGATTTGTTTTACCGGCTTAACGTGATCGCCATTCAAGTTCCACCATTACGCGACCGGGCCGACGACATCGAAATTCTGGCCCAACATTTTCTAGAATATCACTGTCAAAAATTGGGTGGCAGAAAGTGTCAAATGAGCCAGGAATTTATTCATTTTCTTAATAACTACGAATGGCCTGGGAATGTTCGAGAGCTTGAAAACCTCATTGAGCGGGTTGTCATTCTTGCTGAC
Source organism: Glaciimonas sp. GNP009 (assembly GCF_054343755.1). Lineage (NCBI taxonomy): Bacteria > Pseudomonadati > Pseudomonadota > Betaproteobacteria > Burkholderiales > Oxalobacteraceae > Glaciimonas > Glaciimonas sp. GNP009. Next base: position 4,212,023 of record NZ_JBTGUV010000004.1, on the reverse strand, counting down.
TCAGATGTTTTGACCTCAGTCGATCTGGTCGATATGCTTTCCATTCCGTCGTCAGAAGAGAAAGTCAACGCACCACCACATCATTCTGGAGTGCCGTTGTCTATCGAAGAATACACCAAAGAAACGATTCTATTGCATCAGGACACGCATACAGAAGCCGAACTTGCCGCTATTCTCGGCATCGGCAGGAAAGCTTTATGGATACGAAGACGAGAATGGGGTCTTTTAAAAGAGAGTAAATAACGGGCACGGGTACTAATTTTGCAGCCGCGCCGATTGGAAAAAGCGGATGTCAGGTCTATCGATTGTGTGTTATTTTAGTCGACAGTCATAGGTATGCTTTTTGCTTTAGTTTGAGGGGTGCACCTCATTCCCACAATCGCTGGGTTCGTTTAGTTTTACGCAGCTGGCATGAATGCGCGCCGTTCGCCGTTCAATGCTGAGAATTATTTACGGGAGTACCCATATGCCCGATGCTATTATCCAACAGGCTTCCCTGCCGGGAATCTTGACTCAAACGAAGTTTTTCTCAGGCCTGTCCGAATCCCAACTTGCGTTAGTCGCCTCGGTCAGTCGCGTAGAAGAATGGCCTTCCGGGCACTCTATCTATAAAATCGGCGAGAATGCCAATACGCTATACGTTCTTATGGACGGGATGGTACGTTTTGCTATCAGCCTCGGCAGTCGCGAGACATCTGCGGGCGACATTCTGCATCGGGGTCAGGTTTTTGGCTGGTCCTCGCTGACACCAACCTCCAACATCCGATTGGCCACGGCCTCCTGCATGACCACTTGTAAGATTCTTGCCATTGATGGCAAGGGCCTTTCGTCGATCATGGAACAAGATCACACAATTGGTTATCGTGTACTTACTCAGGTCACTGCCCTGATCACTGGCACGCTGGTGGCGTTTGCCTGTGGCTAACCAGCCCTTCATCCAATGAGTTTATGGCTGATTCTGGTTGCGCTCGTCGTTGGGGTAATGATAGGCGCAGTCGGGATCGGTGGATTACTGCTGGTTCCGGCAATTGCATTACTGGCCTATCTGCCGGTTCAGACGGCGATGGCGACCGCACTCCTGACCTTTATTTTTACCGGTTTTCTGGGAACGTTTCTGTTTCATCGGCGCGGCAGTATCGACTGGAACATCGCTAGGCCAGTCTGCGCAGGTGCGGCAATCTCAGGATTTTTTGGCGCATGGGCCAATTCACGCATAGACCCGCATACCCTCATCTTTCTGCTGGCGAGCGTGGTCGCGGTAGCTGGACTCAACACGGGGTTGACCCGCGTCGGACAACGTCCACCGGTATTTTCTGGAAATCCTGGACGGCAACAGATTGTCTTATTTTGGATTGGCGCAGTGTGCGGATTCGGATCCGGCCTGACCGGGGTCGGTGGTCCCGCATTATCAGTACCAATATTGCTGCTGTTTGGATTTTCGCCGTTAAGCGCGATTGGAGCGAGCCAAGTGATCCAGATTCTGGCGGCAATCTCTGGAACGCTGGGAAACCTCCGGTATGGCACGATCGATTTCCAGCTTGCTGCGGTACTGACAATCGTAGAATTGATCGGCGTTCAACTGGGTGTACACATCGTGCATTCACTAAACCCACGCACGTTACGCAGCGCTGTGGCCATTTTTTGTATCCTGGTCAGCGCTGGCCTGATCCTGCGTTCGCTTGATATCGTCTAATCTGCTTAAGAGATAGTCTGGTAATAAAGATTCTGTGGATGGTTTGCCTGCGCAAAAAAGAACCACCGTTCAGCCAGTAATCCAGCGTATTGAATGACGAAAATAGTGCAGAATAAGGCCGCTGAAGCAGTGCTTTGGCCGAAAAGAAGTAAGAACAGCGGAAGAATAAACGCAAACACCAGAAAAAACCATTTGACTGAACGCAAAATGCGCGGGGTCTTGCCATGAAAGAATTCACGGGTATTGAATGATCCACCCATAAACCCCTGCGATTTCTGCACGATGCGCGGATGGTGTATTCCCAACGCGGTTTGTAACGATGACTTCAGTTTCAGTCTTTTATTTCGAACCAGTGAGGCGGAACGGACCCCTAGCCCGCTTGCTGTCAGTAAGATTGCAGCGACAGCAAAGGTTCTGGTCAGGTCAGGCTCAACGAACGCGGCCAGTGCGGTTGCCAGCGAGCATCCTGATGCGCATCCAAGAATAAAATAATTCAGCAACGTCAATGGACTGGCCCATTCTTGCAGGAAGCGGATACATGCGTAAATCATGCCGGTACAAATATACAGCGCAACGCAGATAACCGCGGTAACCGCGCCTACCGCCAGCGACATTTCCCACTGCGCATAGTGCGCGTAGCCATAGACGACCAACAACACCATGAAAATCGGTAACACGATGACTTCACGTGACAACCAGGAGGTGCGCCACATTGCGGCGGCGCGCCACGCACGTTCAGGATGACCAAGGTGGAAGAACGACGCAATCAGACCCAGAGCGCTCAATAACAGCGCGATCAGACTGCCACAGACAAATAGCACAACGCTGTTTTCAATTCGAAGAAGTTGTAGTCTGCTGGCAAGCTCGACTACGTAAAGCGCCAGAAACAGACCCTGTCCAGCACCAATTAGAGTCGTGAGAAAGATGACGGAAGCAGCGGGATTCATCAGAAATACTCCTGAAAACCCCGGCCTTTCGGCCGGGAGCGAAAGACATCAAGCGCGCAGCAATCGATGCCTTCCAGGTGAAAGAAGATTGTTAACTACTTTGTGGTTGTGCCAGCAAAACAAAAAATTTGGAACTTGCTGTCATTCACCGATCAATCACCTCATTACCAGCTCACTGTATCGTCTAGCGAGGGCAAGGTGGTCGATGACTTCGGTAATCTCTCGTCAATTCTGATGGGATTATCGACCCGCATAATTTGATCCTCGCGCAGGTTTGACTCGGTCCGACGTCGCGGCAAGTAATGATTTGATGGCTTGGTTCCCCATTCCGGCATGAGTGCATAGCCACCGCGCTCGCGTATCGCGATTGACACTGTGGAATCAGGATCATGAATGTCACCAAATAAGCGGGCGCTGGTGGGACATGCCATCACGCATGCAGGTTGGCGGTCTGCTTCTGGGAGCGCCGGATTATCGATCCTATCTGCGCACAGTGTGCATTTGGTCATCTCCTGCCGTTTTTCGTCGAGTTCACGCACGCCGTACGGACAGGCCCACGCGCAATAGCCGCAGCCGATACACTTGTCATAATCAACCAGCACGATTCCATCGGACTTACGTTTATAGCTTGCCCCGGTTGGACATACCGGAACGCATGGCGGCTCTTCGCAATGCAGGCACGACTTGGGAAAATGGACGGTCTCGGTATTCGGAAACTCGCCTACTTCAAAGGTCTGCACACGGTTAAAAAACGTGCCCGTGGGGTTCTCATCGTAGGGCCGTTCGTCGGCTAGGTACCCCGCACTGCCGGAGGTGTTCCAGGACTTGCAGCTTGTCACGCAGGCTTGGCAGCCAACGCAGACGTTCAGGTCAATTACAAGGGCCAACTGGGTCACGATTGTTCTCCATCTCATGGTTGAATGGGTCGTCGTCTCTATGGTCGATCGACCGTGTCGATATGCGCTTGGTACTATTTCGGCGGCACGTCCCGTCCAGCCACATACGCCTGCCAGACACGACGCAACGTTTTGGTTCCTGGCAGTGGCGCTACGATCGGAAATTGTGGTGATGTTTCCTTTGGCTCTTCCGGTCCTGCCTTGTAAATACGTACCTTGACGTCATACCAGCCCGCTTGTCCGGTGACCGGGTCAGAATTGGAAAACACATGTCCGCCCTGATCCGGTGGGAGCTCCTCTGACAGCAGATGGTTGAGCAAAAAACCTTTGCGTGACTCATTCGCATTCGGACCAAGATGCCATGAACCGGCAGCCTTTCCAATCGCGTTCCAGGTCCATACCGTACCCGGTTCCACAGCCTCGCTGAAACGGCACATGCAGCGCACTTTGCCCCAAGTCGATTCGACCCACATCCAGTCGCCATCCGCGATACCTTCTGCTTGCGCTACCAACGGATTAACGTATAGGTAGTTGTGCGTGTGAATCTGCCGCAGCCACGCATTCTGCGAATCCCATGAGTGATACATCGCCATCGGTCGTTGGGTCACCGCATTGAGGGGAAATTTGGTAGCGTCGGAGGCCTGCCCTTCGAGCGGTTCAAAATAAAAAGGTAGAGGATCGAAATGCGTTTCGATGCGCTTGCGCAAATGGTCCGGCGGTTGTTTTCCCGGACGTTTCCCTTGCGCTGCCAGTCGAAACTTTTGTAACACTTCGGAGTAAATATGAATCAGGATCGGATCCGCATCACGGCGCATGCGTACGCTCTTTGACCAATCCATGTATCCCTTATTCCAGTTGCGCATGTATTGATAGGACGCTGGTAACTCATGGTGGAAAAAACAGTTATTTTTGGCATACATTTCCCACTGCTTTGGGTTAGGTTCTCCGCAAATCGATTTTTCACCATCTTTGCCACGCCAACCGGCCAGGAATCCAATCCCGGATCCTGGCGCTGTCTCATAATTCACCACAAAATCAGGATAGTTTTTGAACTTGCGAGACCCGTCCGGATGAACAAACGCGGGCAGTTTGAGGCGGCCTCCCAGCTCTATGATGACTTCCTGAAAAGGTCTACATTCGCCCAGCGGCGCTACCACAGGAATCCGGACGGCATCAACCGGCCCGTCAAACTCTGAAATCGGCCGATCAAGAATCGACATAACGTCGTGCCGCTCAAGATAAGTTGTATCAGGCAGAATCAAGTCAGCAAACGCTGTCATTTCGGACTGAAATGCGTCGCAGACGACGAGAAACGGAATCTTGAATTCGCCATCTTCGGATCTGTCATTCAACATCTTCCGTACTTCACCCGTATTCATGCTGGAATTCCACGCCATGTTGGCCATGAAAATGAGCAATGTGTCGATCTTGTAAGGGTCGCCGCGCCAGGCATTGGTAATGACGTTATGCATCAATCCATGCACTGAGAGCGGATGCTCCCATGAAAATGCTTTGTCAATACGCACCGGTTTTCCGTCAGCATCGACAGCAAGGTCGTTTGGATCTGCAGGAAAGCCCAGCGGCATCCCTTCCAGCACCGAGTTCGGTTTAACGTCCTGAGGGCCTTTAGGTGGCTTGGCAATCGGGGGGATGGCACGCGGGAACGGCGCTTTGTGCCGAAATCCGCCAGGCCGATCTATTGTTCCTAAAAGACTCATCAAAATCGCTAGCGCCCGTACCGTTTGAAAGCCATTAGAGTGTGCGGCGAGACCCCGCATGGCGTGAAATGCCACCGGATTGCCAGTGACGCTGCTGTGCTCTTTGCCCCAGGAATCCGTCCATGAAATCGGCAACTGAATCTTGTGGTCGCGCGCCGTAACGCCCATTTCATGGGCTAGCCGATAAATAGTCTCTGCCGGAATACCGGTGATTTCGGAGGCCCACTCCGGCGTGTACTGTTTGACCCGATCAATCAACAACTGAAATGCGGGCTTGACGGCGGTGCCATCTGCTAATGCGAATTCGCCACGCAAACAGGGATCCGCGCCGGGCGTGTGGGTGGGGACGATTTTATCGGATAGCCGGTCCCACCAGAATTTATTGTGCGGATAATCGGGATTGATCGGGTCCGACTCCGGGTCCATCGCAAACATGCCAAAATCGTCATCCCCGTCCTGCTGATTGACCAGCTGACCGGCGTTGCTGTATCGCGCCAGAAACTCACGGTCATACAAACCTTTTTCAATAATTTCATTGATTAATGCCAACAAAAGCGCACCATCGGTTCCGGGCTTGATGGGTATCCATTCATCGGCGACAGCGGAATAGCCGGTACGCACCGGATTGATGGAAATAAATCTGGCGCCGTTACGTTTGAATTTTGAAATCGCTATTTTTAAGGGATTCGAATGATGGTCCTCGGCGGTACCGATCATCACGAAGAGTTTGGCGTGATCTAAATCCGGGCCACCAAACTCCCAAAAAGATCCGCCTATCGTATAGATCATTCCTGCGGCCATATTGACGGAGCAAAATCCGCCGTGCGCAGCATAATTTGGCGTGCCGAATTGCTTGGCAAATAGCCCTGTGAGTGCCTGCATTTGATCGCGTCCAGTGAACAACGCGAACTTTTTCGGATCGGTCGCGCGTATCCCTGCCAAACGGGTCTCTAATAATGTATAGGCTTGTTCCCAGCTAATCTCGTCAAATTCACTTTTGCCGCGATCCGATCCGGCGCGGCGTAACAGTGGAACCGTCAGTCTTGCCGGAGATTGCTGCTTCATGATGCCAGATGCACCCTTGGCACAAATCACCCCTTTATTCAGAGGATGCTCCGGGTTGCCATCAATATATCGAATATTTCCATCACGCAAATGGACCCGAATACCGCAGCGACAAGCGCACATATAACATGTCGTGGTTTTGATTTCGAGGCCGGCGATATTTTCCGACAAGATATTTGATACAGGGGATGACTCCGACATTGATGGCTCCGATTTGAGTGTCAAAAACTAATCAACTGCTGCCATCGCATAAAGAAACGCTACGTAGCCACGAAGTCCCTATGCAAATGTAATGCCACGTCAATCCAATCGAATCTTTAAGCCAATACAAGACGGTGCACTTTTGTAGGCTAAGTGCTTCGCGAATGACATTTCCATGACGTAACGACATTGGTGATCCCGCATCGGGCTATCTCCTCGAAGGTGGAATGATTCAAATTGCTTACGGGTTTCGGAATGACACGTTGTGAGGTTTCAGAACGAAACAGCATGCAGGTTTCAAAATGACACGCAGGGAGGTTTCAGATCGAAACATCTTGATAAAAATAAAACCCGATCGAAGCAGACCGTCGTAGAGGAGAAGTATCAAAAATTCGCAGGAAAGTAACGCTTGACCGGAAGATAAAACGAGCAGGCACGAACTATGCTGAGGTTGGTGCAGTGATGTTGAACGCAACCCTACGATCATCGATACTCCAACTTTGAAAGATAGCTGCCATGGCACGTAACGCATTCGAATGGACCGAAACCCCGCAGTTTCCCCCAACGCATTATGTGGACACTGCCATCTATACCAGCGACCAGCTGTTCCGCGAAGAGCAACAAAAGATTTTTAACAAATGCTGGATTATTGCTTGTCATGAGTCTGAGTTACCGAATGCCTTTGACTACCGTACCTTCAACCATCCGGGCGGAGCGCCACTGATCGTAGTGCGCGGTGAAGACATGCAAATACGCAGTTTTTATAACATCTGCCCGCACCGGGGAAACACCTTGTTGTATGACCCGGTTGGCAACGCCAAACGTATCACGTGTATTTTTCACGCATGGTCGTTTAATACTACTGGCGATTGCGTCGATATCTCTCGCGGCAAGCAAGGATATCAGGAACGCTTTGGGTGCGAGAAAGCCGGACTACGTGAAGTAAAAACCGGTGTCGCATGCGGTGGCTTTGTTTGGGTCAATACGGATGATGATTGCTGTTCGCTAAAAGAGTATATCGGTGATTCCATGGAGCTTCTCGACGGGCATCTCGATGCGCCACTAGAGGTGTTTCATTATCACAAAGCGATTGTCAATACCAACTACAAGCTTTGGCATGATACCAACAGCGAGTTTTATCACGACTACATGCATTACTTCAATCGGATAACGGGCATGATTCAACCCGGCTATTTCGATCGCAAATACACCGGATATCCTAACGGTCACGCATCGGTCGGATCAATGGCAATCAAATATGATGCATACGAAGGCAGCAAACAGCGCGGCGTCGGCTGGCCGGGTCTGGCTCCGGGCGGATGGGTGCTGATCGACATGTTTCCTGGCATGACATACAACCTGAGAACTTCGGTGCTACGAATGGACACCGCGATTCCACTTGGACCTAACAAACTGCTTATCGAATTTCGTGGTCTGGGATTAAAGAGCGATACACCGGAAGAACGGGCTGAGCGCGTACGCGACCACAACCAGATTTGGGGGCCGTTTGGCCGCAATCTACATGAGGATCTTCTTGGCGTTCACGGACAAGGGCTGGCCATGCGAGAAGGCACCGACAGCAAATGGGTCATCCATGGGCGGGAAGAAAATATGACCATTCACGATGAAGGTGGGATGCGTCATTTTTACGCAGAGTGGAGCAAGCGCATGGGTCGCCTGGCAAGTGCCCCCTTTGACGAAACTACCTCGGTGTAATTTCAGCAAGGTCAATCCAGATCAACCTTTTAGCGAGCGAGAACCCCTGTGGATTCCAGAACAGAAATTACGGAGCTAATTTATAAGACGTGCCTGCGCATGGATGCGAAGGATTTTGACGGCTATCTTGCCCTATGCGACACCGCATTTCACTATGCAATTACCGCCTTCAGTCCTGAGATTCGGAAGAACATGACGTGGTTAGAGCATGACCGTGCCGGGATGGCAACGTTATTCGCAAATCTGCCGAAACATAACAGTGATCATTCACTGCTAAGCAGGCATGCGACTGTCTATACCATCGAAGAACAGGCCAATGGAGAAACGGCGAAGGTAACCAGCGCCCTACAAGTTTTTCGAACCACGCTTGATGGAGGCGCGACGGAGTTGTTTGCGGTGGGAAAAATGACGGATCTGGTTCAGTTGTCTGCGGCTGGCGCCTTGTTACTGGATCGCAACATTCACCTCGAAACCCGCATGATTGGCTTCGGGTTTCATATTCCATTTTAATTACACGCTTTCGGCGGCCATATGAAAATTCAGGTGAATGCTAGGAATCATGCGCACTATTTTGCGACCGATCCGGGAGAAAATATTCTCTACGGTGGCTTGAGTAAATCCATCGATTTACCTTACGAGTGCGGAAGTGGCACGTGCGGGACGTGTAAGGCCCGATTGATCTCTGGCGAATTGGTCGATCATTGGCCGGAAGCGCCCGGTCGTAAATATATCAAGTCCAGTGACGAATTTTTGATGTGCCAATGCAGCGCTGTTACTGATGCTGTTCTCGAAGTACCGGCCTTTGTACATCCTATTGAAGTCGGTGCTTGTACGCCAGATTTTTTAGGGGGGCGTATTCAGACGGTGAGTGCGTTGACGCATGACGTCATGGCAATTTCAATTGAATTATGGGAGCCTGTTGACTTCGACGCCGGTCAGTTTTATCTGGTGCAAGTACCTGGAGTAGAAGGCTTTCGCGCCTGGTCGATGGTTAACTATCAGCGTCACGCCACAACACTCGATTTTGTGATTAAGAAAAAACCTGGTGGTGCGCTGAGTGATTGGCTTTTTAGTGCGTCCCGAGAAGGGATTGAAGTTGAGGTATTTGGACCACTGGGGAAAGCCACCTTCCACCCTGATCTCGGGCAAAATCTGCTTTGCATTGCGGGCGGCAGCGGGATTGCCGGGATGATGTCGATCCTGTCACGAGCAGCACAGTGTCTTTATTTTACACGCTATGCCGGCGATGTTTTCTTTGGTGTGCGTAGCGCCAAAGATGCATTTTATCTGGATGAGTTTGCATACCTGTGTAGTCAGTTCCCCCAGACTTTACACATCACCGTTGCCATGTCCGAGGAGGAAGCTCCGGCCTCAGTCGTTGCCGACTATCCGCAACTTCGTTTTGAAAAAGGCTTTGTGCATGAAGTCGCCGGTCGCAGCATGCAAGGTCGGTACGCAGATGTACGCGCCTATCTGGCTGGACCGCCTCCCGCCGTCGATGCATCGATCCGCATGCTGCTCCAGGCCCGTGTCGCGACCAACAACATCCGCTACGATAAATTTAGCTAGGAGCCATGATATGCGCAAAGTCCATGTTTGTAGCGCACGCGACATCCCGTCCAACGGGATGAAGACATTTGACCTGAGCGATGGGATCAAGGTATTGGTGGCGAATGCTGATACCCAATATTACGCCTATCAGGGGATTTGCCCGCATCAGGAAGTCTGTCTGGATGAAGGATTTTATGATGGATCAGTTCTGACCTGCCATCAACACCTGTGGCAATGGGACATTACGACTGGGGCGGCAGTTGGACTGGCTGAGGCGCCTCTGGAAGCTTATGAAGTTGCGATCGAGGATGGCGAAGTGTTTGTGATCCGGACCAGTGCACTCCAGACGGCGTCATTATTCGGCGGCGTTTCTGCCGACACCATGGAACGACTTAACCAGATTGCGCGCCAAGAGCACCATCCTGCGCGTAGCACACTATACGGTATTGGCGACGCTACCGACGATGTCTATATTCTTGAATCAGGGAAAGTCGATTTTTTGATCGGGCGCGATGATCACACTAGTGCTGCAGGTTTTGTATTGCACAAGGGCGAAGTCTTTGGCTGGGCTGCGCTACTTGATCGCCATCCACGCCGCATCGCTAAAGCGGAGTGTCTGGAGGATTCGGTTGTAATCCGGATTAACGGGTCGCAAGTGCTGGATATTTTGGCGCAAGATCCCGCGTCCGGCTATCTGGTCATGCGACAACTTGCCAATATGATTACGCGCCATCTAACCCTCTCAAAGGCAAAGTAATTAGCGAAAAAATGTTCGTATTAAATCTGTAATTTGTATGTAGCAAACAGTTGAATAGTTAGACGACAACGATATAAAAATGCTGCGCTAACGTCACCTTTCGCCTGAAGGGTGAAAAACAGAATTAGGACTAACGCAAAATCGCCCCAGCAAAGGGTTTGGCGAGTTTGTCGACGAACACAGTACGCCATACGGCTAAAAGAGTACTACGCCGCTAGGGCGATTTTGCGTGAGTCCTAAAAAAAGATGGAGACAAACATGAAGAGCAAGAAGAATTGCTGGGTCCGTGCCGTGCGCTGTTCGGTGATGATGGCGCTCTTTGGCCTTCAGGGGGCGCCCGTCACAGTGAGCGCAGGTGAGCTGGAATACGGCAAGATTGGTGAACCAGTCCACCTGGTGATCGGCTATCAGCCCTATTACACCGAAAGCTGGTCCGGTGTAATCATGCGTGGCAAAAAAATGTATGAAAAATACCTGCCAAAAGGCTCCACAGTCGAATTTTCCGTCGGCCTTCAGGGCGCCGTGATTGTCAATGCCATGCTGGCTGGCAAGCAGCATATCGGCTACCTCGGCGATATGCCTGCCATCATCACTGTGACCAAACAAGAAGTTGCCGATATCCGCATCGTGGCGACTCTGGGGCAAGGTACTGATCAATGTAATATTTTTCTGGCACGTGTAGACGCCCCGAATTTTGGCACCCAAAAAGAAGCCATCAAATGGTTAGGTGGCAAACAGGTCGCCGTGGCAAAAGGTAGCTGCGCAGATCGTTTTGGTCAGGCCGTTTTTAAACAAGAGAATATCGAACCGGCGGCATATCTGAACCAGAACATTGAGGTCATCACCAGCGGCTTTCGGGCTGGGAAGCTCAATGCCGCAGTAATCTGGGAGCCTACTGCATCACGCCTGGTGCAGGAAGGATTAGCTAAACGTATCGCTTCAGGCAACGCTATCGATGAAAAAGACAGTGCGTATTTAACCATGCGTTATGACCTTATCAAGCAGCGGCCGGATGTGGTCAATGGCTGGCTAAACGCTGAGTTTGATGCTCAGATGTTTTTGGCTGATCCGAAAAATGCGCAGGAAGTAGCGCAGATGGCAAAGGAGCAGACCACTGGATTTTCGGAAAAAATGCTGTGGTCATCCATGTACGGCAGGTATCCCGATGCCGTTGGTGGAAGCCCTGTTCGCTTGACCTTGCCGTACGCCATTACGCCATCAATCATGACCATGATTAATAGTTCGGCGACATTTCTGTATTCGGCCAAGAGTATCAATGTCGCCACACTTCGTCCCGAGGCGGTCATGCCGCAATTCGCTGATGCGGTGATGAAAGAACGCGGACTCACCGCACCTATTGGCATCGTCAATGCGTTGCCAGAATCGGCCTATAAAGGCAAACCCTGACCTGTTGAAGTGAATGTAAAAGACCCTCCCATGAGCGTGTTCTGACATAAAGTCAGAGTTGCTCAGGGGTGGCGAGTGCCTCGTTATGGGGTTCCACATCTACCTTCCTGGAAAATACATGGAACAAATCAGCACCTTATTGAGACGCACGATGCCGTTTCAAATGGTTACGCCCGGTTTATTATCCGCCATCGCGCGATTTTCAAAATGGCAGTTATTTGCGCGAGGAGATGTGATCTATCAAGTAGGCGACCGGCCCGACGATATCTATGTCATTTCTGCGGGTAAGGTGCAGCACACTTTGCCAGCCAGTGACGGCACATCGCAACCTTTGGAGAAGACCATGCTCTCCGGCGACGTGTTCGGATGGGCGGCAGTACTCGACAATCAGTCCGGTCGATTGGCTGAAACGGTGTGTACCGAGCGCACGGAGGTCTTAAGAATTGACGGGAAAAAATTACTTGACCTGTTTGCCGGTACACCGGATACCGGCGACGTGGTGATGAGCCGCTTTGCTACCATGATCACCAAAGAGTTCAACGCCTCTTCGACCGTGGCAGCGCAGGTTCATCATTACCCTTTAAGTGGCCCCGGCGCTTTGACCGCGGCGCCAAAGATGCCGACTGGTCTCACCTTAACCATGTTTCGCGCATCACAATGGCTAAAAAGTCCTAAACCCTACTTGATGCTTTTAGGATTCACGATCTTTCTAGGCCTCTGGTATCTCACGGTGGAGGTTTGGAAATTACCTCGTTTCCGAGATATGCCCGGATTGACAGTCGTCGTTAAGGAGTTATTTAGCAAAGATCCAATCTATGGCCTTTCACTTTATACGCCAGAATATTACGAACACATTTGGGTCAGCGTGCGTCGCGTTGCGATTGCGTTTTTGTTGGCCACTGTGCTGGGCGTTCCGCTCGGATTGTTTTTAGGATGGTCACGAAGTTTCAGAGAATATATATTCCCTTTGTTTGAGACCTTACGTCCTATTCCGATTCTGGCCTGGGTTCCGCTCGCGATCCTGATGTTCAGTGGATCCGAAACACCAGTTATTTTCCTGACCTTTCTTGCGTCTTTTTTTGCCACTGGACTCAATACCATGCTGGGGGTCGAGTCGATAGACGAGTCCTATAGTCGGGCCGCTATGTGTCTGGGGGCCTCCAAGTGGCAGGTATTCAAAGAAGTCGTCATACCCGGCGCGATGCCATTCATTTTTACCGGGCTACAAATTTCGGTCGGGGTCGCCTGGTTCTCGCTGGTCGCTGGCGAGATGGTATCGGGACAATTCGGGCTCGGTTACGTGATCAATACCTCCTACACCATGGTCCGGTATCCAACGATTGTGATTGGCATGATTACCCTAGGTGCAGTGGGTTACACCACCAGCGCTTTCGTTCGATTGATAGGCGACTACATGATGCAGTGGCGAGTCCGCGAGCTTGCATTGGGAGGAAGATAAATGAGTACGATATTAATGCCGCCACCAGCGCCGACCCAAACGCAGATACAAACCGCTTCCCGAGGCGCAATCCGAATCGAAGACGTAGTGAAGATCTACGATCCAGACGGTGCATCCGTGATGGCGGTCGACCATTGCTCCCTCGATATACCCGCCGGTGAAATATGTATGATCGTTGGTCCGTCTGGCTGCGGCAAAACTACCCTGTTAAATGCGATTGCTGGGTTCCACAGTATCTCGTCAGGCAAGATTTTTCTCGATGGCGAGATGCTGTGCGGGCCTGGAAAACCGCAGGCAGAGCCTGGCTCGGACCGCATCGTTGTCTTTCAGAACGGCGCACTTTTTCCTTGGAAATCGAATCTGGAAAACGTCGCCTTCGGTCCCTTGATGCAAGGGAAAATGGGTAAGAAAGAAATTTACGAAAAAGCCCGCAGCATGATGGCTGATGCAGGTCTTAGTGGTACCGAGCACAATTTTCCAGGTGAAGTTTCATCTGGTTTGCGCCGCCGCGTTGAGATCGTCAGGGCGCTGATGAATGACCCTAAAGTCCTGCTATTTGACGAACCTTACCGCGCCCTCGATTCCCTTACCAAATCGGTCATGCATGAAGCGCTGCTAGAGATATATTACAAGAACAAGGTGACTATATTTTTTATCACACACGATCTCGAAGAGGCAATTTTTCTGGGACATCGCCTGGTAATCATGACCTCGCGCCCTTGCCGCCCCAAAAAAATCCTTAATGTCGATATCCCGCATCCCCGTGATTACGGTGTGCTGACAAGTTTGCGCTTCCGCCAATTGATGGAAGAAACCATTGAGGTGGTCCACGAAGAAGCTAAGAAATCCTTTGCCGCTGGCGAGAAAGAAGGGTGAGTAAATCATGACCATTGCATCGCGCTTGAAGAAAAAGATTCCTGGTCGCGCTGGACTGCGCGCCACTATCTCGCTGGTCGTATTTCTGATCCTTTGGGAGGCAGGCGCACGATCAAAACAATGGCTGGGGGTTTCGTTACCCTGGATCGGAATGATTCCGGCCCCAACAGCCGTGCTCAGAGTGTGGGCGGGCCTTCTCAATGACAGGGGTTACTGGCAAAGCTGGTATCTCAGCTTATTTCGGGTGCTGGCGGGTTTTATTGCAGCGATGGTGGTGGGAATTCCGCTTGGGCTGCTAATGGCAGTGAGCAAAAACTTTAATAGTATTAGCTTTCCTACGTTTGAAATCCTGCGTCCTATTCCTCCCTTGGCTTGGGTTCCGGTCGCCATCATCTTTTGGCCGACACAGGAGCTATCGATTGCCTTCGTTACTTTTCTAGGTGCGTTTTTCACCGTCGTTATCAATGTGGTAGGTGGAGCGCGCGCCATCGACATCCGCTACTTTCAGTCGGCGCAAGCGATGGGATCGTCGCAGTGGGACATCTTTCGGCGCATCGTCCTCCCAGCCACACTGCCGTCAATCGTGGTTGGTTCATCGGTCGGTATGGGTATTACCTGGAACGTCGTGGTGGCGGCAGAAATGATTTCAGGCGGCGGCAGCCAAACTGGTGGATCCGGTGGCGGACTTGGATTTTTTATTTGGAATTCTTACGTTGGTGGCTCGTACGAACAAATTGTGGTTGGTATGTTGAGTATCGGTATCGCCGGATATGCGTGTAGCGAGTTGTTACGCTCACTTGGCGGTTATCTGACACCGTGGTTGAAAAAACGTTAAAGGAAAACAAATGATCAACGATGTCAATCCCGCTATTACGGGTATTAGCTTTCCGAAAGAACTCCGCAGCTCGGGGGAAATCTGCGTCGACAATGTCAGCAAATCATATGGTGCAGGGCAATTCACCAAAGAGGTGGTGCAAGACTGCTCCTTCACCATTGAGCGCAATAAATTGACAGTGATGATCGGTCCATCCGGCTGTGGAAAAAGTACCCTTATCCGACTGTTGGCTGGTTTCGAAGCGCCCACAACGGGGACGATGACACTCAACGGCAAATCGATCACCAAACCAGGGCGTGATCGACTGGTCGTATTTCAGGAGTCGGCATTATTCCCGTGGATGACAACCTATGACAACATCATGTTCGGACCGCGGGCACGTGGGGAAGATACCCAGCAAGCCCGTGATTTGGCTGAATTTTTGCTGCACAAAGTGGGTTTAACAGCCTTTCGTAAAAAATATCCGCCCCAGCTTTCAGGTGGTATGCAGCGCCGCGCCGAACTGGCTCGGGCGATGATCAACAATCCTGAAGTGATGATTCTGGACGAGCCGTTTCGCGGTCTCGACGCCATGTCAAAGGAGCTGATGTGGGAGTACTACGCCGGGTTGTTCGACGAGTCCCGCAGGACCAGTTTTTTTGTCACCACCGATATCGACGAAGCGATCTTCCTGGCAGACCGCCTGCTGATCATGACCAATATCCCCGCCCGGGTGCGTGCCACGCTTGAGATCGATGTCCCCCGCCCGCGCCGTCTGGTCGACATGGTCAATTGCGAGCGCGCCAATGAAGTCAAGATGGAAGCACTGGCGCTTTTACATGAAGAAGCAATGAAATCTTTTACGGGCGGCAGCAAGGCCGCGGCCGACTTTGTTGAGGCTTATGCAAAACGTGCACATAAGTCAGAGGTAGCGCAATAACTTTTTAAAATTTATGCAGGAACGCTTTTCCATAAAAAATGTTAGACCACCACAGGAGACTTAAACAATGGCAACCGAAATTATCGACATGCGCAGCCGTCCGTCTTTCTTGCATGATTTTTACGGCGCGACGCCCGGCACCAAAGAATACGATGTCGTGAAATGGCTAAACCGCCGCGTAGGCGCTAAGAATGATGAGCACTTTACCCGCTCGAAAACGATCAAGGGCTTCGTCGATGACGTACGCGGAAGCGGCATCCAGACGGCGGTTGTCGTCGGACGTGATATTCCCGGCATTCGTCATAGCAACGATGAGATTTACAAGATCACGAATAAATACAAAGAATTGGTCGGCATCGGATCGGTCGATCCTTACGCGTTGGGTAGCCAGGGCGCCGCCAAAGAAGTCGAGCGCGCCATCAATGAGTTGGGCCTCAAGGGGATTAATCTGGAGCCAGGATTTGGTGCGGTTCCAACCCATGCTGACGATCCGATTTTCTTTCCCATCTACGAAGTATGTGCCCAGCTCAATGTACCTGTGTGCGTGATGTCGGGCCCCACCACACCTAACTTCGATCACAATGATCCTGCCGCAATAGGACGCCTGGCGCGCGCCTTTCCGAATTTATCCATCGTCTGTTATCACGGATTTTATCCCCGTGTGAACGAAATAATCGGCGTCGCCTTCCGCTACGAGAACGTCTTTATCGTGCCTGACATGTATATCTTTTTGCCTGGTAGTAGCTTGTATGTCGAAGCTGCTAACGGCTTCATGAAAGATCAGCTTCTGTTTGGTAGTTCTTACCCGTTCCGGCCAATGGGACAGTCCGTCGAGGATTATCAGAAGCTTGGCTTCCGTGGCGACGTGCTGGATGCTGTATTTTCAGGTAATGCCAAGCGTGTATTGAAACTCACTTGATATGCCGCCAGGCACTTAGCGATTAACGTGCGGTGCCTGCATTGATGTCAAGTATCTTTGTCGAAAAAATCTACAGTTATGCTCAGCGCGATCCTGAAATATAGATTTCTGTTCCGTCGCCGCTTCCGCTTCTCGGACGAACATACCATGCTGTTGTGGGCTGCGTTCAGTGGTCTTCTAGGCGCGTGCGCCACGATCGCGTTTCGCGACGGCATCCTTGGTCTTCAGGTACTGCTCACGGGACGGACCGGCTCTTTGGTTGAAATCGCTAAGAGCTTGCCGTGGTATGCGCGCATGCTGCTTCCCGCAGGCGGCGGTGTGGTTGCTGGTATTTTTCTGGTGCTGGCGAAGCGGGTCACGGTCAGCGCATCGTCTGACTATATGGAGGCTATCTCCATCGGCGACGGCAACATCCCGGTGCGGCAAAGTCTGTTGCGCAGTATTTCCTCATTGAGCTCCATCGCCACCGGTGGATCAATTGGTCGAGAAGGATCCATGGTCCACTTGGCAGCAATGGCAGCCTCCTTCGTGGGCCGCATAGTGCACTTTAGTCCACAACAACTTCGGCTACTAGTCGCTTGCGGTGCCGCCGCTGGTCTCACTTCTGCCTACAATGCACCGATTGCGGGTGCGTTTTTCATTTCTGAAATCGTGTTGGGATCAATCGCCATGAGCAGTTTTGGCCCGATTTTGGTCGCCTCGGTCGTCGCCAATATTACTATGCGTGAATTACCCGGTTACAAGCCGACCTATGAAATGCCAATCTTTCCGGTTATCTTCGGTGCAGAAGTCATTTTTTTCGTCGCGCTCGGTATTCTGTGCGGCATCGCCGCGCCGCAGTTCCTGCGCCTGCTACAGCTTAGCAAACGTACATTTCAGCGAACCAACTTGTCGATGCCTCTGCGGCTCGGTATAGGTGGTTTGATGGTGGGCATTATATCGATTTGGGTTCCTCAAGTATGGGGAAACGGTTATAGCGTGGTTAATTCGTTATTGCATTCACCTCTGCAGGCTCCGTGGGCCTGGAACGCAGTGCTAGTCATACTCGTGTTTAAGATCATCGCCACCGCCCTGACGACTGGCTCCGGCGCGGTGGGTGGCGTGTTCACTCCCGCTCTTTTTGTTGGTGCCGCCATCGGGTATCTGGTTGGGCTTGGCGTGGACCAGTTATTACCGGGTGGCACGTCAGAGCCCTTCGCCTACGCCATCGTGGGGATGGGCGCATTTCTCGCCGCTGCAACCGGCGCGCCGTTGATGGCGATCCTCATGATCTTCGAGATGACCTTAAGTTACCAAGTGGTGCTGCCGTTGATGTTGTCTTGCGTAGTGGCGTATTTTGTTGCACGTTCCATCGACGATACCGCAATGTACGAAATCACGATCAAACGCAACCGCGATGCAAAAGCACGTCTACTGTTACGCAATACGCACATGCGAGATTTGATTAAGCCAGCGAATACCGTGCTTCCCATCACCGCCAGCTTTCAGGAAATTTCGCGCATGTTCCTGCAATATCCTGTGAAGTATATTTATATCGTGGATGACCGCAACCACTATCGCGGCGTGGTCGCCTTGCAAGACGTGACATCTGCACTCCTCGATAAAGATGACATATCAATGAAATCTGCACTGGACTTCCTCCAACAGGATTGCTTACACGTAATCACCCCAGAAATGACACTGAGTCAAGCACTGGAACATTTTCTGGCTCATCAGGGCGAACGACTCCCAACGGTCGAATATGGCATCCGTTCAAAGCTGTTAGGAGTTGTGTACAAGTCGTCATTGTTAGACGCGTACGTCAAATTGCATCGGTCCGAAGATTGAGGGCAGGAATGGAAGATCGGGTGCCAGTGCGACTATGATTTTTATGATGCAATACCGCAGAAGGAAACAGTAAGCCGCGTTAAACCCGAACCTGCCCAGGAGCAAAATAAGTTATCAACAGAAATTGTGAATAACCCTGTTAAGAACTATTCAATATAGCAACTAACACTTTGATTTATATAACTTTTTTGGCTACGCACAGAATAAAGCAAGAGCTGCTAAATGAGTAAGTGCAACTTTATGAAAACATAGAAAGTCTGGCGGATCAGCTAGACGCGAGCTAGCGCGAATTCAGAGTCCCTGTAATTTGTACTTCAACAGATGCCGACGCACACACCTTCTTATATTTCGGTACCGATTGGACGTCGATAGGAGATGTCCCATTCGTCTTGCTCGATCTCTTCGAACCCATGATGTTGGTAAAAACCATTGGAACGACTCTCCTTCAACGCCTTAACCATGATCGGCAAACCCAGCGCATTCGCTTGGGCAATGATGCTTTGCATCACTATTGCACCGATCCCGCGGCCTTGGTAATCGGGATGTATATATAAATGCTCAAGCAGTAGCATCTGATCGGTCGGCTTAACGACGAAGAAACCTGCGTGCACACCATCCGCCAGGATATGACGCGCGTATTCGGCTTTAAAACCGTTTTTTAACCGATCCCTTGCCCGAACTGGGTCAAAGCGTCCAACGCGCTCCAGACTCTCTCGCATGGCTGCAATTCGCAGCGCTACCAAACTTTCAAAATCTTGCTTCGTAACAATAGCAAAAACAATATTCACGTTATCTTCAGACTGGCTGCTATAGATAGTATTCATATACTGATTGAAATCCCCAACGGGGAATAATATTGATTAAAACGAAAGGCTCTAGTTAGCGACGCGATATCCCGGCTCACGCTATTTACGCGAGGCACAAAAAAGCCAACGATAATGCGTTGGCTTTAGGGTTTTTTCGAAAAACTAACACTGCGCTATCATTTAACGAAATCATACAACCCACGATTTAGCGCGCAAGAATAGCATAAACAATAAGGTTTGCACACATCACCAATAAATACTCTGGGATTGCATAGTTCCGGTAGTATCTTGCGCGATGGTGACCGCAGCGATGCTTTAGCCAATCTATCCGGCCATCCCAAGGCCTGAGATCGCGGGAAACACTTTGCCGTTATGTAGCTTAGCTAAAATCAATTTCAGAAATGAAAAAGCCCCTGACGAATCAGGGGCTTATCATTCTTGGAGGAGGCGGTGGGAGTCGAACCCACGATACAGGTTTAAGCCCATATGCTTCCTTAGCAGGGAAGTGCCTTCGACCACTCGGCCACGCCTCCAAACTCGCTGCCACATTATAATATCGCTGCAGCAAGGCTACGCATAATAGCTTTTCATACGAAGTTGGTCAATGAAAAGTCTGTCTTTTTAGCCATAAAAGGCTAAATTTATTTCATTTAGACTTTTTCCAGCTCAAACGCTTTATGTAGGGCCCGTACGGCTAGCTCCATGTACTTTTCGTTGATCAATACTGATATCTTGATTTCTGAAGTTGAGATCATTTGAATATTGATACCCT
Organism: Glaciimonas sp. GNP009; assembly: GCF_054343755.1. Lineage (NCBI taxonomy): Bacteria > Pseudomonadati > Pseudomonadota > Betaproteobacteria > Burkholderiales > Oxalobacteraceae > Glaciimonas > Glaciimonas sp. GNP009. The sequence continues at coordinate 4,191,659 of NZ_JBTGUV010000004.1, read as the reverse complement.
CCTCCGATAAGGTACGAAACATCTGGGATGCAATACCGACGTGGCTACGCATGCCCACACCCACCACTGATACTTTCGATACTTTGTTGTCCCCAATAATATTGCCGGAACCAACGTGCGCTTTGACTTTATCGTCCAGTACACCCATCGTTTTATCGTAATCGCCGCGTGACACAGTAAAGGTGAAGTCCGTCTTGCCGTCCATCGATTGATTCTGGATGATCATGTCGACTTCGATGTTGGCTTCCGCAACTGCACCAAGTATCTGATAAGCAATACCTGGACGATCAGGTACGCCGATTACGGTGATTTTTGCTTCATCGCGGCTAAAGGCGATACCGGTAATGGTAGCTTGTTCCATCTTTGTGTCTTCCTCAAACGAAATCAGTGTGCCGGAAACCATTTCTTGTTCCAGCGGCATTAGGGGGTCAGTCAACGAGGACAGTACCCGTGTTGGCATCTTGTAATTCCCCGCAAATTCGACTGAGCGAATTTGCAAGATTTTTGACCCAAGCGACGCCATTTCAAGCATTTCTTCAAAAGTCACAGTATTGAGGCGGCGCGCATCTGATACGACACGTGGATCGGTGGTGTAGACACCATCCACATCGGTATAAATCAGACATTCAACTGCGCCCAAGGCTGCTGCGACCGCCACCGCTGAGGTATCCGAGCCGCCACGTCCTAGCGTGGTAATGTTGCCATTATCGTCAACGCCCTGAAAGCCGGTAATAATGACCACTTTACCCTCGTCCAGATCACGCCGCACTTTAGCGTCGTCGATCGAGCGTATGCGTGCTTTTGTATGCGCCGAGTCAGTCTTAATCACGACCTGCCATCCGGCATAGGATACCGCTGGTTGACCGATTGCTTGCAATGCCATTGCTAGCAGGGCAACCGACGTTTGCTCGCCAGTGGACGCCAGCATATCAAGTTCACGCGGATCAGGATTGGCGTTGACTTCCTTTGCCAAACCCAGCAGACGATTGGTCTCACCAGACATGGCCGAAGGAACGACGACGACTTGGTGGCCCGCGTTATGCCATTTGGCAACGCGCTTAGCGACATTCTTGATACGCTCTGGTGAGCCCATCGACGTGCCGCCGTATTTGTGAACGATTAAAGCCATAAGGTTAAGGAGGTGGGCTTGTAGATAAAAGGCTTAAAGATAAGTGCTTGATGCTAAAAATTAGCCGCTAACTTTACATCTTAAGAGGCTAAAAAACAAGCTAAAACGGCTGGAAAGTGGCTCCAACTAGCCATATATGACTAGTTCTGCCACCTTAAATCGATATCAAAGCGATAAAACGTGTGTTGTTGGTTGGACCTATCCGGGCATTGTCGCTGCTCAACGGTTAGCTATCACTGGTAAGTCATAGCCTTTCTACGCAAAACATGCTTGAAGCGGCCGGTCTGAACTAACTCTCATCCTGCACAGACAACCTCAATTCCGGAAACACTTTACGCAACGCTAAATTATCCGGCTCCCAACGCAAACTCACATTGCCACTTCCTTCGGGTGCAAGCAAATGGCAATCAAATCCCAAATTAGCAGCAAACATTAGCTTCCCTGCCGCCAGTACCATTGGCAAACACTCTCGCTCCCAGGCTGGAATATCCGCAGCCTGATAAAGATACTTCAACGCTTTCGTGGGCCGATTGAAGGCAAGTTTGAGTCGCTCGCCGCCGCTACGGTACTGTAGTTGCAACGGTTGTTGACGCAACCATTCGGCAGCTACGCCATGCTCCGACGTTTCAAAATGCAAGCTTCCGCCATAGATGGGGAAAGCGAGCGCGGCTTCGCCAGTCCAGCGGAAGGGAATGGGATCAATCTCTTCACGATCCAGATCATCACGAGGCGTCAAAAAAACCCGATCACGATGACGCCGAATATGACATTCCGGATGGGTCACACAAAGTTGGGCATCGGCTTTTGCTGACAGCAATTGGTCTCGCATCTCGCTCAGCCAAGCGCTCGAAGGCATCCGCAAATCATGTAAACCAAACCAATACCGTAGCAAGTTGTCGATCCGTGCCGCACTCAATTTGCGGACCTTGTCCAACTCGAGACAGTTATTACCCGCACACGCTGCCATATCCTGCGCGGCGAGTTCGATTAATAATTTTTGGCTGGACTGCATGTGACCTGCCGTGCGCGTCAAGCGTTCTTGAAAGCCGACAAAATACTGACTAAGTACCGGCATCAATTGATGACGTAGCGCATTTCTGGCATAGCGTGAATCATGATTAGATTCATCTTCGACAAAGGGTATGCTGTGGTTAGTAGCGTAACTTTCAAGTTGCGCTCGCGATACCGCCAGCAATGGCCGCGCCATCAGCAACGTTGCATCGCCCAACAGTGCGGGTGCAGCGTTCACTGTATCCATGCCAGATAACCCCGCCACGCCAGACCCGCGCAGCAATTGCAGTAATACGGTTTCTGCCTGATCGTCAATATGATGCGCGGCTAACAATAGTGGCACTTGATGCTGACGGCACATATCGCCCAAAGCAGCATAACGACTGTTACGCGCGGCCTCTTCCACGCCAGTTTTATCGGCATTGCGCAAGGCAATATGGCGTGCATCAAAGATCACATCCAGACGCTGGCACTCAGCAGCGCAATGCGCCAGCCATTGATCAGCCTGCGGGCTAATACCGTGATGAACATGAAAAGCACGTAGTTTTATCTGATGTTCTGCGGCATATTGTGCCGCTAATGCGAGTAACACTGACGAGTCAAGACCGCCGCTATAAGCGATTGCTATAGTTGATGGGAACTGAACATCGGCCAGCGTCTCGACGGGTGATTCGCGGCCGTTGGAAGAAATAGAAAAAGCGCGCTGAATAATATCTTTCAGCGCGCCCTCAAACTGTTCGGTGATGGTGACCGTGTGCGGATTTGCCACTATTCTGTCGCCGAAATTTCCTTGAATTTGCCGTAGCTCATCAATTTCTCGTGACGAGCCGCCAACAAATCCTTGGTTTTAACACCTTGGAACTGACGCAATGTATCTGCCAATGCGCGCTTTAACAATCCAGCCATTTGCTTGGGATCGCGGTGTGCACCACCAAGCGGTTCATTGACGATCTTGTCAATCAAACCCATTGCTTTTAAACGATGTGCGGTCAAGCCCAAGGCATCTGCCGCATCCGCTGCCCGCTCGGCGCTCTTCCACAAAATCGAAGCGCAGCCTTCTGGTGAGATCACCGCATAAGTCGAATATTGCAACATCAATACCGCATCGCCCACAGCGATCGCCAGCGCGCCGCCGGAGCCGCCTTCGCCGATGATCGTGGCAATCAATGGCACTTTGAGTTCAGCCATGCAGTAAAGATTATGTCCAATCGCTTCGGACTGACCGCGTTCTTCAGCATCAATACCGGGGAACGCACCCGGCGTATCAACAAAGGTAAAGATCGGCAGACCAAATTTTTCTGCGACTTTCATCAACCGCAGCGCTTTGCGATAGCCTTCCGGCTTTGGCATACCAAAGTTACGCAAAGCACGCTCTTTGGTATCGCGACCTTTTTGATGACCAATCACCATACAAGCCTGACCGTTAAAGCGCGCCAGACCGCCGACGATAGACTGATCGTCAGCATAGGTGCGATCCCCATGCAATTCATGGAAATCAGTAAACATTTCATTCACATAATCCATCGTATAAGGACGTTGTGGATGACGTGCGATCTGTGAAACCTGCCACGGTGTTAGCTTGGCGTAGATATCTTTGGTCAGTTGCTGGCTTTTTTTCGATAAACGATCAATCTCTTCCGAAATATCGACTGCCGAATCATCCTGTACAAAGCGCAGCTCTTCTATTTTGCCATCCAGCTCGGCAATCGACTGTTCGAAGCCAAGAAATGTGGTCTTACTCATGGTATTCCTTTGTTTTTGCGCATCGCCAAGAAGGCATGAGGCTGCGCCAAATCTGTAACTACTATGTATTTGCGCAAACTGTTGCTGAAACGCTTATCAGAAAATGCCTAAAATAATGTAATTTTAACCATTACCGAACAACTTCCACCGTTTGCTACATTTCTTTCACTACGTTTTCGTTTGCTACTTTTCAGTATGCAACCGGTATTGGCTCAAGACTGCGCCATAAATACCATGTGGCAACGGTACGCCATGGCTCCCAGTTAGCCGACACCTCACGCGCATCGCTACGTGACACCGGTTCACCTGAGAAGTAATTAACGCTGATGCCTTTTAATAAACCGACATCATCCAACGGCAAAATATTCGGCCGAAGCAGATTAAATATCAAAAACATCTCCGCTGTCCAGCGGCCAATGCCACGAATCTGGATTAACTCAGCGATAACATCCTCATCGGGCATACTGACCCACTTATCCGCATGGACTCGTTTTGCCTTGAAATGTTCAGCTAAATCAAGGATATATTCCGCTTTACGCTTGGATAAACCGCATGCAGCTAATTGTTCGTGGCCCGCTTTTAGCACTTGGGAAGGCGAACATTTGGGGCAGATTAACAGAAATTTCTGCCAAACCGCTTCCGCTGATTTGATCGAGATTTGTTGCCCGATCACAGAGCGCGCCAATGTCGTGAATGGCTCACTACGACCAGTCAGGTGCAAATCGCCAAATTGCGGAATCAGTTTGCGCATAATACGGTCACGCTTCATCAGCTCAACCTTGGCGTCTTCCCAGTATGCGGCGACGTGAATCTTGCTATCCGCAGTTGTTATTATATTTTGCATGCGAACTAAGTCCTCCGCCATTCGGTTAGACCACTCGGCTTATCTTCGAGCAGCACGCCAGCCGCTAACAGCTCGGCACGTATGCCATCCGCAGCAGAAAAATCTTTGGCCTTCTTTGCAGCCGACCGCGCTTCGATTTTTAGCTGAATGCTTTCTTCAGACAAACCAACTACACAATCAACATTGCGCTCTCCTGCGCTGCGACCTTTCAAAAAATCGTCAGCCGCCCGCGTTAAAAATCCCAAATTCCCACCCAATGCCTTCAATTGTCGTGCCAAAGCTGCCGATTTAGTTTTATTAACCTCGTTAGCAAGATCAAACAATATGGCGATCGCCGACGGCGTATTGAAATCATCGTTCATTGCTTCAACGGTGCGCAACGCATATGTCTCGTTCGGATCAAACGGCGCATCATCCGGCGTGACTTCTTTAAGCGCCGTGTACAGGCGCGTTAGCGCGTTCTTGGCATCGTCCAGATTACTATCGGCATAATTCAACTGACTACGGTAATGCGCCCGTAGGATAAAGAAACGAATCACCTCGGCATCATACGTTTTTAACACTTCGCGTATCGTAAAAAAATTGCCCAATGATTTAGACATCTTCTCATTGTCTACACGAATAAAACCGTTATGCATCCAATAATTAACAAATTGATGTCCCGAAGCGCCTTCTGACTGCGCAATTTCATTTTCATGATGCGGGAATTGCAAATCCTGCCCACCTCCATGAATATCAAACTGTTCGCCAAGCAAGTGCTCTGCCATCGCAGAGCACTCAATATGCCAGCCGGGCCGACCACGGCCCCATGGCGATGCCCACTTCACCTCGTCTGGTTCGGTTTCCTTTGACGCTTTCCACAATACAAAATCCAGGGGATCGCGCTTGCCGGTATTAACGTCCACGCGTTCACCTGCACGGAGGTCGTCGAGCGATTTACCAGAAAGTTTGCCGTAACCGGCGAAATCCCGCACCGAATAGTTAACATCACCGTCGGTAGCTTTATAGGCCAGGCCATTGCCTTCCAGTTTGCCGATCAACGACAACATTTGCGGCACATAGTCTGTCGCGCGCGGCTCATGATCCGGTTTTTGCACACCGAGCGCCCTTGCATCCTGATCCATTGCTGCAATAAAGCGGGTTGTTAATTGCGAGATGGTTTCGCCGTTTTCGACTGCGCGGCGAATGATCTTGTCGTCAATATCGGTAATGTTGCGCACATAGGTAACGTCAAACCCAGATTGCCTCAACCAGCGCTGGACCATGTCAAACACCACCATCACGCGTGCGTGACCGAGATGGCAATAGTCGTACACGGTCATGCCGCACACGTACATGCGCACTTTGCCAGGCACAATTGGGGAAAACGGCTGCTTCTGGCGCGCCAGTGTGTTATATATTTTTAGGTTACTCATGGAATCTAGTAGTTCAGGCACAGATTTATTGCACGTTGGCCCTGGTCGTTAGCACATCACCTCCCGGAAAATATGCCACGTCAGTACAACAAGACCGCCAAAACTCTTTTGCAATGCTTAGTTTGATAAAATGCTTCTTTTCGACGCAGTATATCAAACAACCAGACAACCTAGCATTGCGGAAAAGCAAAATCGTCACTCTTGCAGTAAACTTGTTGGCAATTATACGTGGCGTGTACACAATGCACCCGTAACGTCATGGTCGTAAGACTCTGAATTTATGCTGTCGTTTTAAGCTGACGTATTAAACTTTCGTATTATTCACCAGAAGGGATTTTTCATGCAACGCATCAAGCAAAGCAAGGTATTAAGCGCACCATCAACTTCTCGCCGCACCTTTTCCCGCGTGCTGGCAACGTCAATTGCCGCGCTATCTCTGTCTTTTGCCTTTTCGAATGCCCACGCTGCCGACATGCCACATGTCCTGCTAAAAACGAACATGGGCGACATCGTCCTCGAACTGAATGCTGAGAAAGCTCCCAAAACAGTCAAAAATTTCCTAAGCTATGTGAACACGGGCCACTACAACGGCACTGTTTTTCACCGCGTAATTGATGGATTTATGATTCAGGGCGGCGGTTTTGACAAGAAGATGAACGAGAAGCCAGCACCAAATAAAGTTGAGAACGAAGGTAAGAACGGCTTGAAAAATACCGAATACAGCGTCGCCATGGCACGCACTTCGGACCCGCAATCTGCTTCTGCGCAATTCTTTATTAACGTCAAGGATAATCAATTTTTGAACTATCCAGGTCAAGACGGCTACGGCTATGCAGTTTTTGGCAAAGTGATTCAAGGCATGGAAGTCGTCGACAAGATCAAAAAAGTCAAAACAGGCGCGCAGGATGTACCAGTGCAACAAGTCATCATTGAGTCTGCGTCCATTACCAAATAAATGGGATCGATGGGACAACTGTTTTAACCACCAATTGGCCCCATTTAGCGCGATTAAACGTGCTGAAAGGCAAATAAGGTCAATTGGCGTTTAGCAGAACTGGTACTCGAAACATCTATTGTTGCAATAAAAAAATAGCCTGACGCAACACTAAGGTCAGTATTCATTTCAGCAGCATTCGTACCTAGCAACAAAACCAGTTATCCGCTATAAGAATACCCATTTTCAATCTATAACCCACAAGGCAAAAAATCATGACAGTCATCCTGACCACGAACCACGGCAACATCACCATCGAACTAGATGCAGAAAAAGCACCAAAGTCAGTTGAAAACTTTTTAGCCTATGTCAATTCAGGTCATTACAACGGCACCATTTTCCATCGCGTCATTGATGGTTTTATGGTGCAAGGCGGCGGCTTCGAGCCGGGAATGAAACAAAAACCGACTAATGCTACAGTCGAAAATGAAGCCAAGAATGGCCTGAAAAATCTGCCGTACACCTTAGCAATGGCGCGTACTTCGGACCCACATTCGGCTTCAGCCCAGTTCTTCATCAATATTAAGAACAATAGCTTCCTTGATTATCCGGGACAAGATGGTTGGGGTTATTGCGTTTTTGGAACAGTCACTGAAGGCATGGATGTCGTCGATAAAATCAAGGCCGTTAAAACTAGCCGTACCGGTATGTTCGCAGACGTACCTGTAAAAGATGTCATCATCGAAAAAGCAGAAGTCGTTCAATAATCTAAGGCAATAATCTAAAAACCTGCTTACGATCTGTAGCCTAACTAAATGGCTAAGCTGGCTTAGGAGCGATTAGGATAAATAGCGCGAAGAAACCTGAAAGGTCTTTAGACTACGAAGGTTTTGAGCCTAATTTAGTGCCAGATACCTCAAGTCAGCCAGATCGTAAAAGGCCAACAGCAATCGTCACACACACAGCTGCCCTCTATGACCGAAGCCACTTCATACACGCCGGTACAAACATCTGCGGTTGCATTATTCATTTCTGATCTGCACTTACAGGAAGCGCATCCTCGTACTACGCAAGCGTTCTACGATTTTTTGGATACGCATGCACGCCAGGCAAAGCAACTGTATCTGTTGGGTGATTTATTTGAATATTGGGCTGGTGACGACGATCTGGAAACACCTTATAACCAACAAATCGCCAATGCGCTCCGTCAGGTTAGCGACGCTAATGTTGAGGTATTCTGGATCGCAGGAAATCGAGACTTTTTGGTAGGCCAAGCCTTTGCTGAAGCGGCAGGACTTACATTATTGTCCGACCCATTTGTCGCCACAATTGCAGGTCGGCGCGTAACACTGGCACATGGCGATGCGCAATGCACCGATGATCTTGGTTACATGGCATTTCGCGCACAAGTTCGCAATCCGCAATGGCAACAACAATTTCTCGCATTACCATTGACGCAACGCAAAACGATCATCGCGGGTGCACGTGATGAGAGTCGTAAAGAACAACAAAACAAATCGATGGACATCATGGATGTCAATCAACAGGCGATCGCCGCGCTGTTTGCTGAAACCGGTACCGATACGCTAATTCATGGACACACACATCGTCCGGCCGTACATACCAATAAGGCCGCTGGCGTAACACTGAATCGCTATGTGTTATCGGATTGGGATTATGACCTCAAAAAACCACGCGGCGGCTGGATATCGATTGATTCAGACGGTGCAATTCGGCGTTTCGACCATTCCGGTAGCGCGCTTCAGAGTGTATAAATAGTAATTGATATAACTTACTTTTTATCTCAACATCTTGCAAATCAATTTATTTCAACTAAAATTAACAAATAGATGTAATTTTAATAATAAAAATGATGATTTGATCTAATCAATACCATTTATAGCTCTATTCAGAGAAGTAACCTGGCAGTCATTCCATTGATCCACCAAATGCATCTGAAAAAATCGTATTAAGCGCAGACACACAAAAAGTGTGGGGCACGTTTGAAACCTGTTTTTTTGATCAACTCGATGGAGGCATCATGTATAGGCGAGACTTCATACTAAAAACCGCTGGAGCGCTGGGAATGACCAGTCTGGTCCTTGCTGGCTGCACGACTACCTCGCCATCAGACGCTAATGCCGATCCGGGCAAACGTCGTCGGCAAATTGATACAAGCATCGATACAACAATGGCACGCTTATATACGGCTGCTCCACATGCGCGTGAACTGGTATCCAAGGCAAATGGCGTGTTGGTATTTCCATCTGTTATTGCAGCAGGATTTGGCATCGGCGGTCAATATGGGGAAGGAGCGCTACGTGTCGGAAATAAAACCGACGGTTACTACAGTACCGCTTCCGCTTCAATTGGGTTACAAATCGGCGCCCAGTCTAAAGCGCTGATTTTTCTGTTCATGACTCAGGACTCGCTAAACAAATTTCGTAGTAGCAACGGTTGGGCAGTGGGTGCCGATGCATCGGTCGCTGTCCTTAAGATCGGAGCGAACGGCGAAATAGATACAACGTCCATGACATCCTCAGTTCTGGCATTTGTATTAACCAACAGTGGTCTTATGGCAAATCTAACGCTCGAAGGTACTAAGGTATCGCGACTCAACATGTAAGTGATGTGTCACGCGCCCTGATTGCACCTAATAACGCCATAAATAATGCGCGTAAATTCAATCATTCAATCGCTGAGGGAGTATTGACGTGACGTGTCATTAAAAAAGCTCACAATCCTTTATGGATTGTGAGCTTATATAATTTGGCCGTATTTACGCTTTTGTAAGCGCTGCAGACGATGATTCCATCGAAATTACGGGTTTTGAATGTTCGCCGCTTGCTTGCCTTTTGGGCCTTGCATGATATCGAACTGGACTTTTTGACCTTCTTTTAATGTCTTGAAACCGCCCATCTGAATCGCGGAAAAATGCGCGAACAAGTCTTCACTGCCGTCATCGGGCGTAATGAAGCCGAAGCCCTTAGAGTCGTTAAACCACTTGACGATACCTGTTGTCATAATACTTCTTTCAAAAATGTCACACCACACGGGCTGGAAGGCAGGACCTCGGTCGACCGAATACATCACTTTGTTCCTACCTGCATTACCCACTTTGTATTAAAAAATATCAACCGTAAAACGCATTATTTTCAATATCTTTAAAAAGTGATTTAACACGTTTATTATCAGAAATAATGTGGCTAGAAATACTTAGTCATTCTAACCATAACGCTTAGATGATTAAATCCAGGCGTAACCATTTCATAGTTTGATGCTGATAATGTGTTGCGCTATGAAAGCGAAACCCATACAACATCATCCACAGAATGGGAAAACAATACTATCGGGTTTTGGCGATTTTTTAGTAGGGGAATACCTGATTGGGGATGTCAGATATTGAGTGATCGGCGGAAGACAAATCTAACAAACACCAGGGATTATGCTAAATTATTACTACGCTTGTGCGAGCATATAATACAACGAAGGTGAACCATCCTTGATCTCACAACGCCTTTACGTTAACACTTTTTATTCAAACTGTCGTTTGAATTCCGCAAACTGGTTACTCAACGCATCCACCTGTTGACGCAGCATAACGACTTCTTCCTCAAGCGCAGCAATACGATCCTGACGATCTGATCTATGAATCGCGGCACTATTAGAAAACGTTTCAGCAACCACTTGTTGCGCCAAAATTTCCTCACCAGTTAACAGTTGCGCGTAGCGCGATTCTTTTGTGCCCGGCCCTTTTACCAGACGCGCTACCAGTGGCGGATATTTATCGATAAGAAATTGCAGCGCAATCTCGACATCGTTGACGGAGGCAAACTCATATTGACGACTGCAACGCATACGGACCTCACCGGCGGTCTGAATACCTCGCAACATCAAGGTCGCCAATACAGCCAACTTATCCGGCTCAAGCGTCCATTTAAGACGCATACGATGCTCGTATTTGGCAACACGCGCGCCCGCCTGATTGACCTCCACGACCAACTTGCGCTGCATAAGTCGTTGCAACACATCCAGCACGGTTGACTCTGAAATTGACATTACAGGATCACGACTCGATAACTGGTTACAGCCATTCACCAGCGTATTGAGTGAGAGAGGATAGTTATCGGGCGTTAGTGCTTCTTTTTCTGCCAATACGGCAAGTACACGAATTTCAAATGAATCAAGGATGGCGTCATCGCCATTGGATGGGGAGATTGCTTCCAGTGTCATCATCTAACCTTTTGTATGTTACCTTGGTCTGGATCCGCGCAGGATCAACGTAAATGCAACGCCATACCGACATTTTTTTGAAATCGAACTCAGCTCATCGTTACTCGACTAACTTGTTAAGCTGATCAGGATCAAACTTGTCCAAAGGTGGCAAGCTATCGCAAGCGATCCCGGCAGACTTTAACAAAGCGACGATGCGGGCGATCTGATGCTCTTGAGCAGCCGCATTATCGATCAAACCGTGCAACGCCTTTGATAGTGGATCGTCACCGTTAGGTGTCACGCCATATGCTGCAAACATGCGCGCAGCGGCGTCTTCCTGAGCGTTATGGACTTCCGTCTGAATAATGCGCGCAGGATTACCGACTGCGGTTGCTCCGGCGGGTACCGCTTTCACCACTACCGCATTAGAGCCGACCTTTGCGCCCTCACCCACAGTAAAGCTACCCAGTATCTTTGCACCAGCACCGATGATCACACCACGCGCCAGGGTCGGATGTCGCTTGATGCCTTTACCAAGCGACGTGCCACCTAACGTGACACCCTGATAAATAGTGCAGTCATCGCCAACGTCAGCGGTCTCACCAATAACCACGCCAAATCCGTGATCAATAAAAACGCGGCGGCCGATCGTTGCTGCCGGATGAATTTCGATACCGGTAAGTATCCTGGCAATATGGGCGATAAAACGCCCAATCAATTTAAATTCATGCGCCCAGCAAAATGCTGCCCAGCGATGCATAACAATCGCATGAAATCCTGGATAACAGCATGCCACCTCCAATGCAGTGCGTGCGGCGGGATCTCGAGCGATGATATTGGCGATGTCTTCACGAAGGCGACTAAACATAGAAACTAAATTGATTGAGCTACGTGAGGGGAATATTGCGAAGCAATGACGAGGCGTAATCTTATGCTAAAACTGTGCAGCCGTCTTTGGAAGTGTCAGAATCGGGTCCAATTGCAGGGCCAAACCATTATCTCGCACATTATTTTGCCTAAATTTCACAAGCTATCGATTATGGTTGGATAATGTGCGCGAAATGTTAAAGTAAAAAGCGCAATAAAAAACGCCCTCGCCATTGCCATTCCCATTGCCATTGCCAAAGAAGCCCAAGAATAATCCGAATGGTAAAGGTTGCTCGGTCAACGCCTCAGAAGAAACGTCTAGCCTCGCAACCCCTATCTCGCGCTTATCGGCGACCTTATTAGCCAGTTGATTTTGCTGCTTATTTGCATGTTGATTGCGCTATCTTATTGCACTACCTCATTGCTAACTATCGGATTACTTTATCCGATAATTAGTCAATTACACGCCTTTCGCAAGGCGCTGACGACGCGCCTCATATAAACATACCCCGGACGCAACCGATACGTTCAAACTTTCTACTGAACCGAACATCGGCACATGGACCAGAACATCACAGGTTTCGCGTGTCAAGCGACGCATGCCTTCGCCCTCAGAACCCATGATTAATGCGGCGGGGCCTGAGAAATCAGCCTCGTATAAACTTTTTTCGCCATCTTCCGTTGTGCCGATTAACAAAATGTTGCGTTCTTTTAGCTCACGTAATGTGCGCGCAAGATTGGTGACCGTGATGTATGGGATCGTTTCGGCAGCGCCGCTGGCAACCTTTGCAGCGGTGGCGTTGAGGCCCACGGCACGGTCTTTAGGTGCAATGACAGCGTGTGCACCAACGCCATCAGCGACTCGTAAACAAGCACCGAGATTATGGGGGTCAGTGATGCCATCCAAAATCAGTAGCAACGGCGGTCCGTCGATTGCATCTAGCAATTCGTCCAGATTGCGGGCTAACGAAAGTTCACCCGCTTTAGCAACCACACCCTGATGGCGGCGTGTACCGACCATATTGGACAAACGCTGATCATCAACCGGAAGCACGCGCACGTTGGCGGCTTTAGCAGCGCCGATCAAATCTTTCATACGACCATCTACACGACTGGCGTCGACATAAATTTCTTCCACTGAAGAAGCCTCGTGACGTAGACGGGAGGTGACGGCGTGAAAGCCAAAAATCATTTTACTTTTCATGTTCTATCTTTTTTTCTTGCTTGATTTGGCGAAAGTTTTTGGTTCGCGCGTTTTCTCCACACCCATGGTGACTTTAGCATTTTTGCCTTTAGTGACCTTGGTTTTGGCAGCGCTTACATTAGCCTTGCCGGTTTTGTTTGCTTTAGTAGCGGGTATTCGATTTGCAGGAGTGGTATCGACTTTCGTCTTAGCCTTTCTGCTACGCGATTTGTCGTGCTCATTATCAGCACGTCGCGCTTCATTTTTCAACACAGTTTTAATACCGGGTTCCGTAACCAGACGCAAATCAATCTTACGCGCATCTAGATCAACACGACTAACCTGGACCGTTACACGATCAGTCAACTGATAACGCATCCCTGTACGCTCACCACGTAATTCATGACGCGCTTCGTCGTATTGGAAATAATCCGCACCCAATTCGGTGACATGGACCAAGCCTTCGATATACAAGGCATCAAGCTGAACAAAAATGCCAAACGTAGCAACACCAGAAATGGTTCCTGTGAACTCTTCACCCAGTTTATCCCGGATGAAATAACATTTCAGCCACGCCTCGACATCGCGTGAAGCCTCGTCCGCACGTCTTTCATTCGCCGAGCAATGCACACCTAGTGCTTCCCAGATTGCCAGACTGCCTTCGTTTTTCTTTTTGCCAGCGGCTTTGTCTTCCGCCTGCTTACGTCGTCCCGCTGGCGACAACATCGTGTTCAATCCGCTGGTATCAAGCCCTTTAGGCTCATAACGTTTACCAAGCAAAATCGCCTTAATGGCGCGATGTGTCAGCAAATCAGGATAGCGACGAATCGGGCTGGTGAAATGCGCGTAATGATCGTACGACAACCCAAAATGGCCGATATTTTCTGGGTTATACACGGCTTGTTGCATTGAGCGCAGCAGCATCGTTTGCAGCAATAACGCATCAGGACGCGCCTTGATCGCCGGCATTAGGGCAGCGTAGTCAGAAGCAGATGGCGTATCGCCACCGGCTAATGTCAGGCCAACTTGCTTTAGAAACGTCCGTAAAACCGCCAGTTTTTCTTTAGTCGGGCTGGCATGAATACGGTAAAGACCAGGATGTTTATGTCGCTCGAGCAAATCAGCTGCGCAGACATTGGCTGCCAACATGCATTCTTCGATCAGTCTGTGTGCGTCGTTGCGTGTGCGCGGCAGAATTTTCTCAATCTTGCCAGCTGCATTGCAAACGATATAAGTTTCAGTCGTTTCGAAGTCAATGGCACCACGGGCCTGACGCGCTTGTAATAAAGCATGAAACACTTCGTACAAATGCAACAGATGCGGGACCAGCTCAGGACGCTTGGCAGCTTCAGGGCCTTTGGTGTTGCCAAGGACTGCAGCAACCTCTGTGTAAGTTAGACGTGCCGCAGAATGAATTACCGCAGGATAAAACTGATAAGCCTTAATTTCGCCTTTGGCAGTAATCACGGCATCGCACACTAACGTCAGACGATCAACATCCGGATTGAGCGAGCACAAACCGTTTGACAGTTTCTCCGGCAGCATCGGAATGACCCGGCGCGGAAAATACACCGACGTACTACGCTCTAAAGCATCGACATCCAACGCGTCATTCGGTTTGACGTAATGACTCACATCGGCGATAGCAACAATCAGGCGATAGCCGGTGGTGCGACCGATCTTGACCGGCTCGCAATACACCGCGTCATCAAAATCGCGCGCATCTTCGCCATCGATCGTGACCAAAGGAACATCACGCAAATCGACGCGTTCAGCCAAATCGCCATCCACAACCACGCTTGGCCACTTTGATGCCGCTTTTTGTGCTGCAGCAGAAAATTCATGTGGAACGCCAAATTTGCGCACGGCAATTTCGATTTCCATTCCAGGATCATCAATATCGCCCAAAATTTCCGAAATTTTACCGACGGGCTGTGTAAAGCGAGACGGTTGTACCGTCAGTTCAACGCTGACGACCTGCCCGGCTTTGGCTTTGCCCGGCGAACCGGTCAAAATAATATCCTGACTGATGCGCTTGTCTTCGGGCGCAATCACCCACGCACCGTTTTCGTTAAGCAGACGCCCGATTACATGTGTGTTAGCCCGACTGATGACTTCGACAATCGTGCCTTCAGGGCGACCGCGGCGGTCGGTGCCAATGATGCGCGCCTGAACGCGATCACCATTAAGCACTTTCTGCATCTCTTTTTCGGGCAGAAAAACATCACCGCCGCCGTCATCGGGAATCAGGAAACCAAAACCGTCGCGATGACTACTGACCCGACCGACGATAAAATCCGGTGAATTAGTGAGCTTATAAATGCCCGCGCGATCTGGCTTAATTTGACCGTCTCGGTCCATCGCATTGAGCCGTCGCGTCAAACCTTCCATTTCGTCGGGTTTAACGCCGAGTGCCGCGGCAAGCGCGTCGATATTTTGCGGTTCGGAAGAAGTCCGCAGAAGGCCGAGAATTTCCTCTCGGCTAGGGATGGTGTAGGAGTATTGGCTCAAGAGGCGTGGGAATAGTTGTTATAGATAAAATCGGGAAATTGGTTAAAGCGGAGCATAAAAGACTTGCAATCAGTGCCTAGTGTAACGGAGGAAAGGGTCATTCTCCTAGTTAGCAACTTTTTATCACACCAAATCATGCCACACAGCACCGCAAGTTGACTTATTTTCACTTTCATCTATAATCTTTGTCTTCGCAGGATTTAGTCAAGACTTAATTCTTCGAAGATAGCTTGAATAGTTTCAATTTTCAAGCCCACGTGGCGGAATTGGTAGACGCGCATGGTTCAGGTCCATGTGCCTTCGGGTGTGGGGGTTCGAGTCCCTCCGTGGGCACCAAGTAATTGGTGCAATAAACATGACAAGTACAAAAATAAAGTTACAAGATAAAGTAAGAATAAGAAGAGAAACCGCCTACACATCGATGTTTATGCGGTTTTTTCTTTTTTATTATGCAAACAATCATGACCCGCTACGCCATCATACCAAGCCACCGCCCCAATGATGAGCATCAGTTGGGCGCAGCAGCGCAGTCCCTGGCTTTTTCTTCCCCCCTCTTCCAGCACAATTCGTTTCCGATCATTGCAGGATGGGGAATACCCTCGTGATCGATATGGGCGGTCACTGTCCGCCAGGAACGTGCGCCCTCGCGATCCAGTTCGAGACGTAAAAGCCAGCCCGTAATATTGGCCTGCTCCGTAAATCCATTAAACAAAAAGTTACCCAAGCTGTAAATAATCGGCTTCCCACGATACTGCTCAACGTTCTGAGTGACGTGTGGGTGACCACCAACTACGGCATCCGCACCGGCATCAATCATCGTCCGGGCTAGCTGCCGCTGACGATCGCTAGCGTTAGGCTCGTCTTCCCAGCCCCAATGCATAACTGGAATAACCAGATCAGCGTGAAAAACTGTTCGCGCTCGACCAATATCCAACCGGACCTGCTCGTCCTCACTCCATGCAATTCCAGGCTTATCGACATCTGCTTCAAAACTTCTGGGCATAAATTCGTCATAACCTAACAATGCAACCCGCAAACCATTACGCTCGATAATCAAGGGTTGGTGAGCCTGGTGAAGATTACGACCACCACCAAAGTAACCGATGCCATTACCATCCAACAGATCAAGCATTTCAGCAAAGGCAATGGGACCGTAGTCGCCAGAATGATTATTTGCCAAACCCACGGCGTCAAAATGACGCTTGAGAACGCGTAAAGTACGCGGGTTAGCTCGAAAGGTGAATGGCTTGTCGGGTTGAGGTGTACCCTTAGTAGCCACCACGCACTCGAGGTTCCCTACTCGAATATCCGCCGCATTCAAGGTCGCTGCAAATGGTGCAAAAGGGTCTCGTCCGCTCCTTACAACCTTCCCAGGTGTCTCAGCGAGCATGATGTCGCCAACGAAAGCAATGGATACCGACGGCTCGGGAATTTGTGCCGAGGCCAACGTCACCCCGCTCACCATGATTAGCCACACTATCGCTCCCAACCAATCAATACGCTTCATGGTGCAATTTCCAGTAAAGCGCATCCGTATTGCAAATTTCGCTGCATTGGCAGTGAATAAACGTCAATTACGCCGGTAAGCGCGGCAGGGGAGTCGTCCGATGATGGCACTGGCGCCAGATATTTTGCTTCATGCAGCAGCATCGGTTGCGGCAAAGCGTGATCATAAATGTACAGTTTGATATAGGTAATCTTACGCGCGTCGCCAATGACAACGGCCTTAAAATGGAACCGGCCACTAATATCAATTGCCTTCACGCTATACGGATCACTTCCCGGCAGAAAATCCACTATTTGCGACTCCCCACTTTGTGTTATCTGACAACGCAAGAGCGGCGCAGCGATTACCGTGCGAGGGACAAAACCAGTAATCAGCAGACCGACGTAAAAAACAAACTGAAGCCTTATGGAAAGCTGATTAGCGAGATGACGCAAAAGCCTAGGCCGCATATATGTCATTTGTATGTCTAAATAACAAGAAAGTAGTGAGATTAAAGCAAGTCCTTAATCTTTGTCAAAAATGAATTTTTTATCCACGTCATTTCATCAGAATAACGATTACATTCAAAGACAATCACGCCCTCACTCTTTCGTTGACCAAACCATATAAATACACGTATTATTCGTGCTTCGCAATTGCTACGCACCTTAAGTGGTGAGTACAAATGCCCACGTGGCGGAATTGGTAGACGCGCATGGTTCAGGTCCATGTGCCTTCGGGTGTGGGGGTTCGAGTCCCTCCGTGGGCACCAAGTAATTGGTGTAAAAATAGAAAAACCGCATAAGCATCGATGTTTATGCGGTTTTTTTGTATCTGAAATAAACTAACAGATAGGTTTATTTCATTATTGTCACTCATTTAGCTTTGCAAAACATCAGGTTAAATCCTGAAAAATGCATCCTGAACTTGCAACAGAAAATCGCCAGCAAGGCAGATTTTCCGTCACATTCTCGCCCCATCCAACAACAAATATCTCCAGCAAATCTATTTCATTGTCGGCATGGCAAATTCTGCGCCAGCTGCAATCGTTGCTGGCCAACGTTGTGTCACCGCTTTTTGCTTAGTATAGAAGCGCACTGATTCCGGGCCGTGTGCGTGATGATCTCCAAACAGACTCCGCTTCCAACCGCCAAAGCTATGGAATGCCATCGGCACCGGAATAGGGACATTGACGCCGACCATTCCGACCTGCACTCTTGATGTGTATTCGCGTGCGGTATTGCCATCGCGTGTAAAGATGGCGGTGCCGTTACCAAATTCATGCGCATTGACGAGTTCCAAAGCCGCTGCAAAATCAGGTACCCGCACAATACATAACACTGGTCCGAAAATTTCTTCCTGATAAATTTTCATCTCGGCGGTGACATGATCAAACAACGTGCCGCCAAGAAAGAACCCTTTTTCATGACCGGGCAAAGTAAAGCTACGCCCGTCAACAGCGAGCGTTGCACCAGCAGCGATACCGTCGTTGATGTAACCAAGGATTTTATCCTTGTGAATTTGTGTCACGACCGGACCCATTTCAGCCTCTAAGTCCATGCCCTGATTGATGCGCAGTTCGCGCACACGCGGGGCCAGCGCTGCAACCAGCTTATCGGCAACATCACCAACGGCGACTGCGACGGAAATCGCCATGCAACGCTCGCCCGCAGAACCATAGCCAGCACCAATGAGCGCGTCTACGGTTTGATGCAAGTCAGCATCCGGCATCACGACCATGTGATTTTTTGCACCGCCCAATGCCTGCACGCGCTTGCCCTTGGCGCAGCCGGTGGCATAGATGTATTCAGCAATAGGTGTTGATCCGACGAAACTGACTGCCTTCACGTCCGGATGATCCAGGATTGCGTCAACCGCTACTTTATCGCCTTGCACCACGTTAAAGACGCCATCCGGCAGACCTGCTTCTGTCAACAGTTCAGCCAGTAGCAAACTAGCTGAGGGATCGCGCTCGGATGGTTTCAATACGAACGTGTTGCCGCAGGCAATCGCCATAGGAAACATCCACATCGGCACCATGACAGGAAAATTGAACGGCGTAATCCCAGCACAAACACCCAATGGCTGGCGCATAGTCCATGCATCAATGCCATTGCTAATTTGCTCTGTGTATTCACCCTTCAACAATTGCGGTATGCCAGTGGAAAATTCGGCAACCTCGATACCGCGCGTAACTTCACCTTTAGCGTCGGTAAACACTTTGCCGTGCTCACTGGTGATCATTGCCGCGAGGCGATCATGGTTTTTATCGAGTAATTCTTTGAATTTAAACATAATGCGGGCGCGACGCAACGGCGGCAATGCCGACCATGCAGGGAACGCGGCCTTTGCGGCAGCAACCGCTGCATCGACTTCGGCGGTCGACGCAAGACCGACTTTGGCGCTGATAGCGCCGGTGGCAGGATTAAATACGTCGCTGGAGCGTTCGGCTTTTGACGCGACATGCTGACCGTTGATGAAGTGACCAATAACTGTGGGTGATGACATAGTAGTTGCCTCGAAAGTGATGTATACGAAATGCGTAATATTGCCTGGTGTTGTCCGGTAGTCTGGAAAGCGATGATGCGCCAACCACGTCAACAATTTCTCGCATGAAACTAAAATGGGCACGCTAAAAAACTGTCGCCGCATCGGATGACGGATCGCGCTATGTTCCTCCGTCCTACTTGCACCATCCTTACAACAGACGCTACTAACGCGGCATTAACCAATCATGGGCAGGGTCATTTTTAAAATGCCAGGTGCGCTTCGGCCCCGCCATTACGTTGAGGTAATAGCAGTCGTAACCGTGCGGTGCTACGACTGGATGATAACCCTTTGGCACCATCACAACATCATGATTTTCCACCGCCATCGATTCATCCAGAGAGCGATCATCTGTATAGACCCGTTGAAAAGCAAATCCCTGAGCAGGATTTATTCGGTGGTAATACGTCTCTTCCAAAGCGCTCTCAGTCGGGATGTCATCGGTATCGTGTTTGTGCGGCGGATAACTTGATGAATGCCCACCCGGCGTAATGACCTCGACAACCAATAAGTGATCGGCAGGTGCGCTTTGCGGCAAAATATCGCACACATAGCGCGTATTGCTTCCCTGCCCTCGTACCGAGCGTTTTGCAGTCACCGGTTCAATCAATCGGGCTGCAACATCACCATGACCCGGTGCGCTACAGATGGCGACTTCAACGTCATCATGCGCAGTAATGTTGATCTTTTGGCCGTGCGGCACGTAGACCGAATACGGTGAAGCATCATCAAACACGCTTTGACGCTCGCCAATCTCAGCCCAATGCGCATCACCGGCGCGAACGCTGACTACGCCACGTAAAATGACGATACACATTTCGCGGGAACCGGTATCAAAATCAAGATGCTCGTTTTTACTTAATCGATAGGCCGCAAATCCAACATAATGCCATCCGGCCGATTCCGGCGTAACACGCACGATCTCCCGACCTTGCTGCCGTCCTTTAACTAACAAGTTCATGCGGCTTCCTCCAATCCAAAAATACTACCGCTCTCAATTCCCTGCACCAATCCGGCGAGATGTTGATAGCCCATTTCGGCATATTGATAACTCGGTGCAACGGCTGGGTCCTGTTCCGCTTCCACCACCAACCAGCCTTGATAATCGTGATGATAGAGCATCAATAGCAATGCCGAAAAATCAATCGCGCCATCGCCCGGGACAGTGAAAGCCCCATTAATAACTGCTTGCAGGAAACTCCAATTGCCATTGCGGGCCAATTTCATCACGGACGGACGCACATCCTTGCAATGCACGTGTGACACGCGTGCTATATGTTTCGTTAATACCGCCAATGCATCGCCCCCAGCGAACGTAATATGGCCGCTGTCAAACAATAACCCAACCGACTCGCCGGTGAGCGCCATCAATCGATCAATATCCGCTGCCGTCTCGACGTATGCACCCATGTGATGGTGGTAAGACAGCCGCACACCATGTGACAACGTGTAGGTCGCAAACGCGGTCAACTTGTCTGCATATTCCTGCCATTGCTGCGGAGTAGTAAATTGGGGGCGCTTATAAAGCGGTTCCGGTCTTCCCTGTATTGCATTAGCGACTTCGCCATATACCATTACCTTGGCACCATTTTCTGCCAGAAGACGCAAGTGTGGTCCGACTCCAATAATCTCATCCTCAACCGTGCCAGTCGCCAATCGACCGGAGTACCAACCCGATACACATTCCAGCGAATACTTGCCCAGTACAGCAGCGAGTGCGGCTGCCTCCTTGGGAAACTTATTACCCAATTCAAACCCGCGATAGCCGATCTGCGCCCCTTCTGATAGCGCGACGTCAAGCGGGGTTTCACCACCTAATGAGGGCAAATCATCGTTCATCCAGGAGATTGGATTGATCCCAATTTTTACGTTGAATTGTTTAGCCACGATATTTTCCAATTAGAGTTTTTGGTTCAGTTGCGCATGCTCATATTGCTCACGGGCCATTTGAACCGAGGTCCGTGCCGACACTTCCGGCACTGCGACTTCCCACCAACAGCCGCCGTCTTCCGTCGTGCGCTTCGGATCGGTGTCGATACACACCAAATAAGTACGGTCAGCGGCACGGGCGCGTTGCATTGCCGCTTCTAACTCGGGAATGGTTTTGACATTTTCGGCCAACGCACCCAACGATCTGGCATGCATCGCAAAATCAATCTGGGGCACACCCAGCGCGCCTTGCAAACAATCTTCCAGCATATTGTTAAACGGCGCACCGCCACAGGCTTGCTGCAAGCGATTGATGCAACCATAACCGCGATTGTCGAGGACGACGATGATCAACTTTTTATCCAGCATGACCGATGTGGCGATCTCAGAATTCATCATCAGATAACTGCCATCACCGATCATTACAATGACATCGCGATCTGGCTTGGCTAACTTGACGCCCAGCGCACCCGCAATCTCATAACCCATGCAGGAATAGCCATATTCGACATGATAGCCACCGGGTGTTGCCGTCCTCCAGAGTTTGTGGAGTTCTGCAGGTAACGTTCCCGCGGCACACACGACAATGTCGCTCAACGGTGAAGTATTACTTGAACGTTGCACCGCGCCGATAACCTCGCCATCGTAAGGCAGCACCGGTAAGGGTATTTCACGCCGATTGGTAATGCCGGTCACCGTTGCGCGCCATGCTTGGGCTTGCTCGTTCGCCTCAACAGTCCAGGCCTCGCTAGCGCGCCAATCTTTAAGTCTGTCGGATAAAGCAGTCAATCCCAAGCCTGCATCCGACAGCATTCCGGAAGCGTGCCATTTCATGGCGTCGCATGGATTGACGTTAATACTGACCAACTTGGCCTGTGCAAACAATGAATGCGATCCGGTGGTGAAATCCTGCAACCGGCTACCAATCGCAATCACGACATCGGCATGATCTGCCAATGTATTCGCGGCAGGTGAACCCGTTACCCCAAGCGCGCCCAACTGCAATGGATGATCCCAAGGCAATGCGCCCTTACCGGCTTGTGTTTCTGCAACCGGCACACCATGCTTTTCGGCGAATGCGCGCAACGCTGCTGTTGCCTGCCCGTACAAGACACCGCCGCCCGCGACGATCAGTGGTTGTCGCGCATTTTTCAGCAATGCTAAGGCCTCTTGCAATGCGTCCTCTGATGGCGGTTGGGCGCGAAAGGTCACCAGTTTCGGCTTAAAAAAAGCCAATGGATAATCGTATGCCATGGTTTGCACATCTTGCGGCAACGCCAGAGTTACTGGTCCGCATTGCGCCGCATCGGTCAGCACCTGAATTGCGCGGGGTAACGCGGTCAATAATTGCTCGGGATAATAAATACGATCAAAATAACGTGACAATGACTTAAACGCATCGTTCACGGATACCGTACCATCCTGAAAGTTTTCAAGTTGTTGCAATACCGGATCGGGTCGACGCGAGACAAAAATATCACCCGGCAACAACAATACTGGCAATCGATTGACGTGCGCCAATGCCGCCGCAGTTAGCAGATTGGTCGCACCGGGACCGATAGAACTGGTCACCGCCATCATGCGCCGCCGCATATGCGTTTTAGCATAAGCAATGGCGGCGTGCGCCATCGCCTGCTCGTTATGCGCCCGGTAAGTTGGCAATTCTTCGCGATGCTGATATAGGGCTTCGCCTAATCCAGCCACGTTGCCATGACCGAAAATGGCAAAAACACCGCCAAATAATGCTTCTTCACCCGATACGGTGCCACGGTCGTCCACATGGTCCACTCGCAATGCCGCCAGATAGCGCACCAATGCTTGCGCCATCGTCAGTCTAATTGTTCCGCTCCCGTTACTCATGCTGCGTGCTCCACGTTTTTTGCTGATGCATCGGCAGACTGATCTCTGCGCCCACGGCTATCTCGCCACACACCAATGAGTTGTTCAAAGGTTGCCCTCACCTCAGAAATTAAAGCAGCATCGTCAATTTCGCCTTGCAACCAACGACGTGAAGGCGCGTGAAAAATAGTCCTTCCAACCATAAATCCGCGGCATGTTTTGCTGTCTTTTGATGCGAGAAAACCTGCGGTCAGTTGCGCCACGGATGCGTTCAATCCTAACAAAACTACGCCACGACAATAAGGGTCACGCTCAGCGATCAAACCATCAATCGCCGTCCACTGTGGCGCCGACATTGACTCCAGTTTCCACCACTCAGGATAGATACCAAGGTTATATAATCGCTTGATCGCCCGCAGTACTGTGTTGTCCGCGATTGCCAGCGTTTTAGGGGGAATAATCTCTAGCAGCAACTCGTGACCGCTAACCTGCACGGCGTCATACAAGGCCCGTATTTGCGCCTCTTGTTCCAAACGATTTTCCACAGCGTCATCTGGATGCAATTGCACCAGACACTTGACCACGTGCTCTTTTGGCCAACTGATCAAATGGGAACCAATCGAGCGCCCGTAATCAAACTGAAGCGGATTCGACATCGGTAATTCAACCGTTCGCCCGACCCACCAACCACGACCGGTGGACGCATTCAATGCATCCTGACCGTAACGATCATCAATCAACACGCCAATCTTGCCTTGTAGTTGTAAAGCTTGCTCGGTCTCCGCCACGGCCTTTACCAGCAAGCACTTCAACGCAGCTATCCGTGATTCTGGAACACCGCTTTCACGGGTTAGCTCAAAAAATTGATTGCGATGATCAAACGCAAATACATTTACTTCATCCCACGCCAGACGCGGAGTCGACACACGATGCAAGCGTGTCAGATGCGCATCCAGATCCGGACGTTGCAAGCGATCACTATTTGCTAAAAAATAATCCAGCTCAACGGGCGTCGGCATTGCTGGCGCGCAAGCATGGCGTGAGACGACTAATGCGCCACAAGCATTGGCGAAGCGACAGCAGGTTTCATCGTCAGCACCCGTCAACCAACCTTTAAGAAAGCCCGACAAAAAGGCATCACCCGCTCCTAGTACATTTAATACCTCAACGCGCACGCCGTAATAATTAAAGGCGGCATCAAGACTATTCGGAATATCGCTGTGTATGACAGCGCAACCAAGCGGTCCACGCTTGACGACCAATTGGGCCTTGCTGACAGCGCGCACAGCGCGTAGCGAAGCCATAATATCGTTACCGCCACCGGCGATCATAAACTCTTCTTCGGTACCAACGACCAAATCAAACTTCGGCAAAATACTTTGCAAATGCGCCGTCACGCTGTGGTCAGCAATGAAGCGGGTTTCGCCATCGCCTTTGGCGGTCAAGCCCCACAATACTGGACGATAATCGATATCCAGCACCGTGCGCACGTTGTGGCGATGCGCGTATTCCAAAGCCCGATTACTGGTGCGATTAACTTTTTCGGTAGAAAAATGGGTTCCCGTAATCAATAATGCTTTACTCGAAGCAATGAAAGCCTCATCGATATCCTCTTCAGAAATCGCCATGTCAGCGCAATTCTCGCGATAAAAAATGAGTGGAAATGTGTCTTTATCCTTCAACCCCAACATGACCAACGCCGTCAATCTCTCTGGGTCGATTTTAATCTGACTGACATCACAACCCTCTGCGGCGAGGGCGTTGATCAAAAATTGGCCGTTATGCTCATTCCCAACCCTCGCCAGCATGGCTGACTTCAACCCCAAACGTGCGCAACCAAAAGCAATATTGGACGACGAACCGCCCAGATATTTGGCAAAGCTGGTGACGTCCTCAAGACGGGCGCCAATTTGTTGTGCATACAAATCTACGCCAAGACGGCCCAGACAAACGATATCGCGTGGCCGATCTGGCGCAAATACGGTCACCGCTGATGTTAATGATGTAGTCATGAATACTTCCTCTTAAATCCTGATGCCATCAAGTTGATTCATCAGCGTCTGCATTTCAGCACCGCCCGCCATCATGTCCAGGACAGCATCCTTGGACACATTATTTTTGGTAAAAGTACCCATCGATTTGCCGCGATTGAGTAAAGTGAATGAATCACCGATCGGATAAGCGTGATGCACATTATGGGTAATAAAAATCACTGAAATACCACGCTCACGCGCTGTATGAATAAGTTTCAGGACATTAAACGATTGCTTGACGCCAAGCGCTGCCGTTGGCTCATCAAGGATCAACACCCGCGCACCAAAGTGAATTGCCCGTGCGATAGCAAGGCATTGCTTTTCGCCGCCTGACATAGTGCCAATGGCATGG
Source organism: Glaciimonas sp. GNP009 (assembly GCF_054343755.1). Lineage (NCBI taxonomy): Bacteria > Pseudomonadati > Pseudomonadota > Betaproteobacteria > Burkholderiales > Oxalobacteraceae > Glaciimonas > Glaciimonas sp. GNP009. The sequence goes on along the minus strand of NZ_JBTGUV010000004.1, from coordinate 4,165,621 downwards.
TGAGGATCGCGCACCATGATGCCCATTTCAGCCAATTTGTCACTTGCAGTTTTGGCGGCGTACTTCATATCCATCACTGTGATACCAAACACTTTTTTAGTCGGTTCACGTCCCATGAAAAAATTTCTCGCGACCGATAAAAGCGGAACCAAAGCCAGATCCTGATACACCGTGGCGACACCGACATCCAGCGCCTCCTTGGGCGAATTAAAGCAAACCGGCTTGCCATCCACCAGATAGGCGCCTTCCGATGGTTTGTGCACACCGGCAAGTGTTTTGATAAGGGTCGATTTTCCGGCGCCGTTATCGCCCAGCAAGCAATGAACTTCACCTTTTTTGAGTCGAAGCGTAACGTTTTGCAACGCGATTACCGAACCAAAAAATTTACTGACGTTTTCTAAAGCAAGAATAGTGTCGCTCATGATTACCTCGCCTCCGTCACACGACGACGGACATAATTATTGAACAAAACAGCGACCAGTAACATGACGCCCAAGAAGACCCGGAACCAGTCGGAGTTGAGATTGGTGTACGAAATACCAATCTGAACTACGCCAAAGATCAATGCGCCAAAGCACGCACCAATGACGGACCCGTAACCGCCGGTAAGCAAAGCTCCGCCGATGACGGCTGCAATGATCGCCTCGAATTCTTTTTGAAGGCCGCGGTCAGCTGCAGCAGAACCAACATCGGCAACCTGGAGTACGGCGAAAAGGCAGGCGCAGAAAGCAGTGAACACGAATAGCGTGATTTTGACCCTGCGGACCGGTACGCCGACATTTTTTGCCGCATTGGCATCACCGCCGACGGCAAAAATCCAATTGCCGAAACGGGTTCTTGCCAACACAAAGCTGGCAACGATTGCCAGTACGACCCACCATATAATCACTTTGGGGATACCGGCGACCAACGGCGCGCCACCACCACTCGTGGCAATCCAACCTTGACCGGCCATCCAACGGAACAAACCATTGCCGACGGTTCCAGTGAACAGTAGCCCGCCAAGCCAATCTTTCGCGGCATACTCACCCACTCCGCTGACGATGGTGCGGTTAGCAAACATAATGGAAAGGGCCAACGTCAAACCCCGCAAAATAAATAGAAACGCCAAGGTAACGATAAAGGAAGGCAAGCGCGTCTTAATCACCAGATAGCCATTGAGCCACCCGAGTGCCATTGATCCGGCAAAAGCAAAGACAACCGCCAGCCAGAAAGGCCAGTGAAAATAGACAGTAGGAATAGCCACCATCATTCCAGAAAAACCGATCATCGAGCCTATCGATAAATCGAATTCTCCGGCGATCATCAGCATGCAAGCACCGATAGCAATCAAACCAAGATAAGCAGCAACCTGCATCCAGTTGACCACGCCATCAAGATTGAACATGCCAGAATCACCGGCAGTCAACGCAAAGATAATAAACACCAATACCACGCCTGCGAGTGAAGCAAACTCCGGACGGCCCAAAAACCTTTTCAAGCCGGCTTCTGAACGCACTCGTTCATCCTGATCAACCATCATTTTGGGAGCTGATTCGCCGATGACAGACGTGACTTTTTCAGCATGTACGCTATGTGAACTCATGAGATATCTCCTGCTTATTTTGCTTTTCTGACTAATAGTGGTGAGTGCCCGGCGCGGAAAGTATCAAATACTGGCCGTCACTTTTTGATGCGACTTCAAACTGTCATCCAGACGCCCGCATGCGTTTTACATTTATACGCCATACGTTCTGATGCGGGCGGTCTCTACATCTAGTCTATCGCTATAAAGAAGAATGCTTAACGATATTGTCCAGCGTACTTGAGTACTTTAGCGATATTGTCTTTGGTGATATAGCCTGGACCGGAACTGATATCACGTGGACCGTAGATCGGTGTCAGGCCATACTCTGCCAGACGTGCCTGAAACTTTGGATTTGCCTTCAACTTGGCTTGAATCGTCGGGATATCGGTGGTTTTGGTTTGTGTCACGATTGCCAATACTGCAACCGGAATATAGCCTTGAAGGTAGGGTTGTTGATCTATCGCAAATTGCACCGACCCGTCTTGAATACCTTTTGCAATCTCGTCAGACAGATCAAAAGTGGCAAACCACATCTTCCCTTTAAGGCCCATTTTTTGCAATGCGCGCAGGGTTGGACCGGCGGAGTCAGGACCAAGCGCTAATACACCTTGCGTACCGGGATTGTTGCGTAAATACGCAGACACTTTACTTTCTATGCCGGTTGGGTCTTGACCCGCGTCAAGCGTGGATTTTTTATAATCTACGCCAATCGCCTCGGCAAAACCACGACAACGTTCGAACGAAGAGGGATTGGTTGCGTAATGATTGACGCACAAGAAAGATTTAATACCAGCCGCTTTCGCTTTTTCACCTGCACCCTTACCGGCTTCATATTCGGGTTGACCAACGTGCATGATCGCCCCCAGCTCTTGGCTTTGTTTCTGCGTTCCTGAATTGATGGTGACCAGCGGAATTTTCTTGGCGGTCACATTTTCCATAGATTTTTTTAGTACGCTGAAATCAGCAATACTGACAATGACACCGTCATAATGGCGCGCAGCCGCTTGCTCAACCAAACGCGCCATATCCGCTAGGTCACCATTTGGAGGATTACGATAATCGACGGTAACATTAAAATCCTCACCGGCTTGCTTGATAGCATTTTTAATGGTATTCCACCAAGAGTCAGAATCTGGTGCATGACTGATGAGAACAAATTTTTCACTCGCTGCATGGGCGATATTGCCAGATACCGCTGACATCGCCAATGTGGCGATCATCAAGGCTTTAAGAAGCTGCTTTGATCTGCTTGATCTACTAGGTAGCATTTTTATCTCCGATTTTATTTTGTCCGAACTATAGGGTGCGGTACGTGGCGCGATCAACCTACTGAGAACTGACCGGCACTAAACAATAGATCATGCGGAATAACAATGCAACTTTTTTTTCAATTAATTTTTAATTTAGAATTTAATTTTCAAATGATGCATACTCTTTATAATGACGTTGCTAACAAATAACTATCAAGTAAATAGCAACTAAATTGCAACTGTGCCGTAACTGAGTTGTAACTGCACAGAAACTAAAAAAGAAACACGAGGAAACACCATGGCGGAAACTGCCCCAGTTGATCAATTGATGCTGCAAATTGCGGATAAATATGCCGCACTTTCAAAGCAATTAAAAATTATTGCGAAGTACGTTGAGCAGCACCGTACCAGTTTGATGTTAGAGCGCATTAGTGACATCGCCGAGCATTGCGATGTTCAGCCATCGGCGATCGTCCGCTTTGCCAAACAATTTGGATTCAGTGGATTCAGCGAAATGCAAGCCGTGTTCCGTGACGCTTATACCGCCCAAACCGGCCCGTCGCCGAACTATCAACAACGTATTCGCAAATTGATAGAGACCAAAGCATCGCCACTTCCTAGCGGCGCCATGGCACGTGAATTCATCGATGCAAGTCGAAGCGGCCTGGATGAACTGTTGAGCGGCTTCGACGAAGCCCGGTTCGAAGAGGCGGTTAAACTTTTGCTTAAGGCCGAGAATATTTACGTTATCGGCGTGCGTCGCTCCTTTCCTATCGCCGCCTATATCGTGTACGCACTTCAGCACACCAACAAACGCGTGCATATGTTGTCCGGCCTTGGCGGCATGTTCCGAGAGCAAATTCGCAGTATTGGCAAAAATGACGTCATGATCGCCATTAGCTTTACGCCTTATGGAAAGGAGACGCAGGCCTGCGTGCGCCTAGCGCATCACCACCAGGCAAAGACGTTGATCATTACGGACAGCCAGCTCAGTCCATTGGCTAAACATGCTACGGTTTCATTGACGGTAAAAGAAGGCAGCGCCTTTGCTTTTCGATCGCTGACCAATGCGATGTGTTTGTGTCAGGCGCTATTTATTGCACTGGCGTATCGACTGGAACTCAATGTAGAGGAAACCAATGTTATCGAGGGTTACGATGAATAATCACTGCGAGATGGCGAACCGGATATTCGACCCATTTTCGTCGCCTATTTAAATGATTAGATGGTCGAGTTGTGTGAATGATTTGCACCCACTGGCGACCAATAAAGGCGGCTAAAGCCGCCTTTATTGGTCGCCAGTTGCGTCTTTTAAAGAGTAACGGGCAACTTCGATAGCAACGATTCCCTCAAGGCAATACCAATCCGCGTGGCCTCGGTCGCATCATCGAGCGTCAGACTTAATCGCCTATTTTGCTGAATAGCATCAACAAAATACATTGCCTCAGTCAAAAAAGCATCCTGAAATCTATCGAAAAAAGTTGGCGTGCATTCGTTACGGATTCCCGTCGCGTCTGCAATCTCGACCCGATTTTGGCGAGGATTTCGCCCGACCGTTAAGCGCCCTCCCGTACCGGTCACTTCAGTAACGGTCTCATGCCCATGCGGCATCGTGCGCGAGGCGTATAAGGTCGCAATACGACCATTCTCAAACTCACAGATTGCGACGCCATTATCGACATCTCCGCACGCGCTTAAGTCCTGATGCACTGCAATCGTGCCGCTGGCGAAGACACGTACTGGCTTTGGATTGCCCAGCATCCATCGCGCCAAATCAATATCGTGAACGCTGCAATCGAGAAAAATCCCGCCGCTAGTCGGTGCAAACTTGACAAAGAAACCCTCTGGATCAAGTTGATCGCACGTCTGTGAATACACCATAAACGGCTGACCGATGCTGCCAGATTGGATTTTTTGGTAAGCATCCTGATAGCTCGCATCGAAACGTCTTACAAAGCCAATCATTACCTTCAGATGTGGATGTAACGCAGCCTCCGCTCTCACGCGTACACAGTCGTCAAGATCCAGCGATAGCGGTTTCTCACAAAACACATGCTTTCCAGATCGCAGCGCCTCAATGATCTGTTGCGGGTGCATTGAGGTTGGCGTCACCAGAAACACCACATCGAGTCCCTCGTGCGCCAACAAAGCCTCGTAATTGCTGTATAGGCTCTTGATTCCCAACGCTTCTTTTGCCCAGCTTAATTCGCTTTCAAGAGGACTACATGCGGCGACTAATTCCGCACCTGGAACATGTCGCATCAGGTTCTCGGCGTGTCGCCTTCCAAGCCGGCCAAGTCCTACGATTCCCACTTTTAAAGATTGATGTGTGCGCATGATCTGACTCATTTGGACAAATCTATCGTACGACTTTCACGCCACGATAACGTTGCCGCTTCAGCCAAGGCTAAAGCCTTCACGCCATCGTCAATAGTTGTGCGCACGTTACCGCCATTCACCAGCACATCAAAGAAATGGGCAATTTCGCGTGCATAAGCAGCACGGTAACGCTCCAGGAAAAAATGCTCTGGCCTATCTTGGCTGACATGATGCGCAGTTGATGAGATCACTTCAGTTGGCTTGTGATTTCCTGCTTGCAACATTCCTTTGCTGCCCAGCACTTCGAAGCGCTGATCGTAACCGTACGCAGCGCGTCTACTGGTGTTGATCTGGCACAAACGGCCACGGCGAGTACGTATCGTTACCACGGCAGAATCAATGTCACCGGCTTCGGCAATGGCCGGATCGCTTAAGCAACTGCCAGTGGCTGAAATACTGACCGCCTCATCATCCAGTATCCATCTAAAAATATCAAAGTCATGAATCAACATATCCTTGAAAATGCCGCCCGAACTTTTTAAGTAAGAAACTGGTGGTGCGCCTGGGTCGCGGCTGGTGACCACCAGCATTTCGGGATCGCCGATTTCACCGGCCGCCAAGCGTGTCTTCAAAGCCTCAAAAGTAGGATCGAAACGCCGCTGAAAGCCGATCATACAAGTCACTTTCGCTTCGGCAACTGCCAACGCGCAAGCCTTGGCGCGGGCCAATGTCAGGTCTACCGGTTTCTCGCAAAAAATGGCTTTTCCGGCCGCTACTGCCCGCAAAATAAGATCGGCATGCGTGTCGGTACTGGAAGCAATGAGTACCGCCCCAACGGACCGATCAGCCAGAGCAGCGTCGATATCAGCCACTTGCGCCCCATTTTGGGCCGCGAGCGCGTGCGCAGCCTGAGAGTTCACATCACAAACATACTTGAGTCTTACGCCAGGTTGCTGCACAAGATTGGCCGCGTGAATTTTGCCAATTCGGCCCGCTCCAAAGACTGCGACATCGATCATTTTGGTTCTCCGTGATTATTTTTGTGAACTCTATTGTAAGCAACAATGCGCCATCACAGAAATATTTTTCTATTATTTTTTTTAATCGAATTTATATTTCGAAATAATCAAGATCAAAAAACATCACTTACGAATTAGCTGGAAAGTTGTCTTGTCTTCACTGTCGCGGCGACACAACAGCAAATCATTCGTATTTAGGCCTATATAAGCGTTCTTTTCTGCTATATAAATCGTGCTGAGTTAAATCAGTCCGCCTCATCAAGCCTATGGAAGTAGTACTTATTTTTTTGTGGAGATAACGAAATCAATTGCGGTAACATCTACTTGTTCGGTACTGAGATGAAATTAGCTGGTTCGACGTAAATCGCTCGACTATTGATCTGAATGTCAGCCACATCGACCTATTTTGGAAAACCAAAATGACACCTCGACCATTTGCATTGTTATTGAGCGTTACCATTTTGTTACCTGTGTTTGGATGCGTAACGCGAGTAGATAAACTCGCGGCTAAACCGCAACCGATCACGCCATTGACGCTGGCCGATAGAAATCAGATGAGAACGATGTTGAATCGCGTGATCGTGAGGCTTGATGACGGCTATTCGATCATGTTAATGGAGGGAAGCCATTGGATGTATCGTGGAACCGTGCCAGGAGGAAGCGTCTATGAGCCCAAAAATGGGGCTTTGGAGACTGATGATAAACACCCCAAAGAATTCGATATTGTGACATCGGGTAAACAAATGATTGGTTTATACTTTCCCAACGAACGTCGATATACCCCTCTAAGACACACGCTATACCTAGTGTTTCAAGATTAAATTGGTACCAAAGAAACATATACCGTGCCTCAAGAACGACATCTCAACAAAAAAAACCTAGCGCACCGCTAGGTTTTTTGGTCGTACGAGCGAGGCCCGCTGGGCAGAATTAACGTGCCATGCCTCGCTTTGACCATGCATCGAGCTGATGTGGACGCAAACTATCATAGTCTTCGAACGGCTGATGTATCCACGGATTCGTAGGCAGGTGATCCACATAAAAATCTGGTTTAATTGTCGAGCAATCTTTCCACCAAATTACTGCTGATTTAACCTCTGTGACCGGCGAGTAATTTTCCTGAAGATGACGTTGCACTCTATCAAGCGTCACGCCTGAATCGACCAAATCGTCGACCAGCAAAATGCGACCAGCCAGCGATCCGCGACTCATCGTAATGTGCGCAGCAATGTCCAGTTCGCTTTGCACAGTTCCGGCCGCTTCACGATAGGAACTGGTCGACAAAATGGCTAATGGAACGTCAAAGATACGTGAGCAGACGTCGCCAGGGCGCAACCCGCCACGCGCCAAGCAAAGAACCTGATCAAATTTCCAACCAGACTCGTGCACGGTGAGTGCAAGTTTTTCGATGGCACGGTTGTACTCATCCCATGAAACCCATAGGTGTTGATCGTTGGAGACGTTCATCTTACTTATCTTCTTTTTAGTTATTTGAAAGGATGACGCAAGACAATAGTTTCTTCACGATCAGGACCGGTAGAGACCATATCAATCGGTACGCCGACCAGTTCTTCGATGCGCTTCACGTAAGCTTGTGCATTTGCTGGCAACGCATCCATCGTTTTCGCACCCACTGTGACTTCCGTCCAGCCCGGCATTTCTTCGTAGATTGGCACGCAACGTGCAGCTTCTTCAGCACCAACCGGGAAAATATCGACTACTTTGCCATCGATCGTATAACCGGTGCATAGCTTCAATGATTCCAGTCCATCAAGCACGTCTAACTTTGTTAAACACATACCGGAGACACCGTTGATCTGTACTGATCGCTTCAACAGTGCAGCATCAAACCAACCGCAGCGACGCGCACGACCGGTGACGGTACCAAATTCATGACCAATGCTTGATAGATGCAAACCGATGCCTTGATCGGTAGGCAGTTCAGATGGGAATGGTCCTGATCCAACGCGCGTTGTATAAGCCTTGGTAATACCCAGGATATAATGCAACATGTTTGGACCGACGCCCGAACCCGCAGCAGCGTTACCAGCGACGCAATTACTTGATGTTACGAATGGATAAGTACCATGATCAACGTCAAGCAAACTACCTTGCGCGCCTTCAAACAGTATCTTGGCGCCATTATTGTAGGCCGCATATAACTCACTCGACACATCGGCGACCATAGGCGCCAATCGTGACACGTTGGCTAATGCATCGTCGTAGGTCTTCTGAAAGTCAACTGCATCTGCCTTCAAATAATTGGTCAGCACGAAGTTGTGATAATCGAGGTTTTCTCTCAACTTTTCAGCGAAGCGTGTTTCATTCAGCAAATCGGCAACGCGAATTGCCCGACGCGCTACTTTATCTTCATATGCTGGACCAATACCTTTGCCGGTCGTACCTATCTTCGCCGCGCCACGCGCTACTTCGCGTGCCGCATCAAGTGCGGTGTGGTAAGGCAGAATAATAGGGCAAGCTTCGGATACTCTCAAACGGGATGCTACTTCAACACCCGCAGCTTGCAGCTTATCGATTTCACGCAACAAGTCAGGAACCGACAAGACCACGCCGTTACCGATATAGCATGCGACGCCCGGTCGCATGATGCCCGACGGAATGAGTTGCAATGCCGTTTTTTTACCGCCGATGACCAGCGTATGCCCAGCATTGTGGCCACCTTGAAAACGCACAACACCTTGCGCATGATCAGTCAACCAATCAACAATCTTGCCTTTACCTTCATCGCCCCATTGGGTACCGATGACGACAACGTTTTTCTGCGTACTTTTCTGTAACATCACTTAGTCCAAATTTTTGATAATCCAGTGGCCATTTTCGAGCACGACCACACGGTCGCAATCGAACTCATCTTGATCGTTTTCGTGGCCTGGCAAACTTTGAATTACTATCTCACCAGCCTGACGCAACGTCACAATCTTTTCCTTCAAACCTGCTTCTGTACTCCATGGCGCGCGAATTGCCGCCTTACGCTCTGCACTCGGCATCAGACGCGCTAACTCACGTAAATCCATCGAGAAACCTGTCGCCGGACGGGACCGACCAAACGTTTCACCGACATGATCATAACGACCGCCGCGAACTAAAGCGTTCGGAAGACCAGCAACGTAAGCGCCGAATATTGCCCCGCTTTCGTAATGATAACCCCGTAAATCCGCCAAATCCACGGTTACGCAGTCTTCGCCCGCTGCATGCGCAAGTGCTTGTAGTTCATCCAGCGCTTTGGTAATTTCTGGTAATTTTGGCAATATGTCACGTGCTCGCTGAATCACAGTGCTATCGCCATACAAATTCGGTAAAGCTAGTATAGCGGCACGCGTCACAGGACCATAGGATGCACTTATTTCCAATAAACCCGGAGTGTCTTTTGCTTCTAATAACTTAACTAGCGCAATTTCGTCTTTTTTAGCGGGGTCTTCAGCAATAATCGCTCGTAAAATACCGACGTGGCACAAATCCAAACGAACCTTGGTGATACCAGCAAGCGCAAGCGAAGCTAGTGCAAGATGTTGAATTTCTGCATCCGCTTCAAGTCCTGCATGTCCATAAATCTCTGCACCAATCTGAAATGGCTCGCGAGTCGCATGCAAACCGGACGGACGGGTGCGTAAAACACTACCCGCATAGCAAAGTCGCGTAAGCGACGAACGATTGAGCAAATGCGCATCAATTCGCGCCACTTGCGTTGTCATATCAGTTCGGATTCCAAGTGTACGACCAGATAATTGATCGACCAGTTTAAAGGTCATCGATTCGGTATCTTGCCCCGCGCCTGCCAATAACGATTCGACGTACTCCAACATCGGCGGCATCACAAGTTCGTAACCATACACGCGAAAGTTATCAAGAATTAAACGTCTTAAGTCCTCAATCTTACGCGCCTCGGACGGTAAAACATCGGCAATGTTTTCAGGAAGAAGCCAATTAGGCATATAAAAAATAAACCAAAAAATTCAGCACCGGAACTTACCAGTGCAGGAAACCATCATTATCAAACGCGACGGAGTATGCAACCCAACAATCCGTGCATACAATCCACTCCGCGTGCGTGCCGCAAACCAGACAGTGCCGAATGTATCAGAAATTATCCTCGCCACCAAAAAAAGAAATGGCGTCTCGATAAATGACGCCATTAAATTACGACCTGGATCAGTGTTGTTAACGACTTTAGTGACTGTCGCGGTATGCGACAAGCCACTAAATATTAACCTCAGACAATCTTTTTTGGGTCAGATCTTTACTTATTCGCTCATTTAGCCGAACCAACTCCCGGACTCTTGAAATACTTAAAGAACTCGGAGTTCGGATCAATCACCATCAAATCATGGCGACTCTTAAAGCTTGCCCGGTACGCTTCAAGACTACGGTAAAACTTGTAGAACTCTGGACTTTTGCTAAACGCTTGCGCATAAGTCTGTGAAGCTTTGGCATCGCCCTCGCCTCGCATATTTTCTGCATCACGATAAGCTTCAGCCAAAATCACAGTCCGTTGTTTATCTGCATCAGCCCGAATTTTTTCAGACTCAGCAAAACCAGTAGATCGTAATTCATTGGCAACACGAGCACGCTCGGACTTCATCCGGTCATACACAGAAGCATTAATCTGATCAACATAATCGACGCGCTTTAACCGCACGTCAACAATATCAACTCCAATCTGCCTGGCCTCTTCCGCCACCTTCTTACGCAACGCATCCATCACCTTGCCGCGCTCGCCTGAAATTACCTCACGCACTGTGCGTTTAGTTATTTCTTCGTTCAACGCCGCTTTGACAATTTGAGACATGCGATCTTGAGCACGTTGTTCGTCCACACCAAAACTGACGAAAAACAACTTAGGATCGGTGATACGCCACTTTACGAAAGCATCAATGAGGATATTTTTCTTTTCGGCAGTGATAAACCGGTCTGCTTCTGGCGGATCAATCGTCAAAATCCGCTTATCCAAAAATACGACATTTTGAAACGGAGCCGGCAATTTAAAATGCAAACCAGGTTCATTAATTACCTGCTTCACTTCACCGAAGGCAAACAGGATGCCGTATTGACGCTGATCAACTACAAATACCGTCGAAAGCAATATTCCTATTACGATAAACAGACCTACAGCGAGAGATATTAAGCGATTCATTAGCGGCTCTCCCGATCACGTGTGTCACGGGAACGCGAGTCAATAACTGCCTGCGCATCGCTCTCTTTAACCGTTGCTACCGGCGCAGTAGCTGGACTGACACCTGTAGCTCCTGTATTCGGCATTGCGTTGCCAGCCGAACCTGATGCTACGGATTGGGCAATCAACTTATCTAATGGCAAATACAATAGATTATTTCCGCTCTTGGCATCAATCATGACTTTAGTCGTATTCGCAAAAATCTGTTGCATAGTATCCAAATACATACGGTCACGGGTGACGGCTGGCGCTTTCTGATACTCAGTCAGCACTTGCTTGAAACGTGATGCATCACCTTCGGCATTCGCAGTAACACGGGCACTATACGCCTCGGCTTCCTGGAGCAAACGAGAAGCTGCGCCACGCGCTTTAGGAATCACGTCATTAGCGTAAGCCTGGCCCTCATTCTTTTGCCGTTCGCGATCCTGACCTGCTTTAACCGCATCATCGAAAGCGGCCTGGACCTGTTCAGGTGGTTGTACACCTTGCATCGTCACATTCGTGATTTGTACTCCACTCTGATAATGATCGAGAATTTGCTGCATTAACTGACTAACATCTAACGCAACTTTTTCGCGCCCCTCGTACAGCACAAAGTCCATTTGGCTTTTACCAACGATTTCACGAATTGAAGCTTCGGCGACCTGACGTACCGTTTCTTCCGGATTTCGAATTTTAAAGAGCCAGTCGGCAGCATTTTTAAGTTTATACTGAACTGCAAACTGAATATCGATGATGTTTTCATCTTCAGTCAGCATGAGCGCTTCTTTAGGTTGCTTATTTTTAGCATTGGCGCGATAACCAACTTCAATTGTCCGAACGCCTGAAACGTTGACAATCTCATGACTTTGAATCGGATACGGCCAGCGCCAGTTAAAACCGGCCATAGTGGAGTGGCTATATTTTCCAAATGTCATTACGACACCAGTTTGGCCTTCCTGAACGGTAAAAAAACCGCTAGCCAACCAAAGGAAAGCAACGATGACGGCGATAACGCCCGCGCCAACACCAGCGCTTTTCCCTGTAGGAAAACCACTGCCTCCGCCATTAGAATCACCGCCACCGCTGCCACCGCCATTTTTTTTGTTACCAAAAAAGCGATTTATACGTTGGTTAAAATCGCGCCATAGCTGGTCGAGATCTGGAGGGCCATTGTTCGGCTTTTTGCCGTCGTTGTTTTGTTGGTTGTCATTTTGCGAATTACGACCCCACTGCGGGTCGTTTAGCGAAAATTTGACACCAAGTTTTTTTAATATAGAACCAAGCATTCGATCGTGATCCGGTATAGAAATAGGTTGGAATGCTCGTTAGAGGCGTTTTAACTGCAAATCTTGGGTATTCTCACCTTGGTGTTGCTCGACCCTCGCCGCGTTGCTATCTGTTACAAATTCAGTAATAGCCTGACGCATTAAATTAAGACCGGCGCCAGTTTGAGCACTTACAAAAACACGCTGGATTTTATCATACTCGTTACGCTCTATCCCCGGCTCCAACTCAGCGGCATCAATCTTGTTCCACACCAAAATCTGCGGAATATGATCAGCACCGATCTCTTTCAAGACTAAATTAACTTGCTCGATCTGTTCCAATCTGGTCGGACTGGCAGCATCTACAACATGCAACAACAAATCTGCATGGATTGTTTCTTCAAGCGTTGCCCTGAACGCGGCGACCAATTGATGCGGTAACTCACGAATAAAACCTACGGTATCCGAAATCACTGCATTGGCACCTTCCCCAAGGTAAATTTTTCGTGAAGTCGTATCCAACGTCGCGAATAATTGATCTGCCGCGTACACGCCGGCTTTGGACAAGGCATTGAACAACGTCGATTTTCCCGCATTAGTATAACCAACCAGAGAAATTGAAGGAACGTTACTGCGCCCACGTGCGCGCCGTTGCGTAGCATGTTGTCGATGTAGTTTCTCTAACCGACCACGCAATGCCTTAACACGGTCCCCGATCAGACGACGATCAGTTTCAAGTTGCGTTTCGCCGGGGCCACGTAGACCAATCCCCCCTTTTTGACGCTCCAGATGGGTCCAGCCTCGAATAAGGCGCGTCGCCAAATGTTGAAGTTGCGCTAACTCAACCTGCACTTTACCCTCGTGACTCTTAGCACGTTGGGCAAAAATGTCCAAAATCAAGCTCGTCCGATCAAGTACACGCACTTTTAATACGCGCTCAAGATTGCGTTGCTGTGCAGGGGACAGTGCATGATTAAAAATAACGATCTCTAGCTCATCATCATGCACAGCATCGGCAACTTCCTGCGCCTTGCCTGAACCGACGAATAACGCGGCATCCGGCGCCCCTCGCCTTCCGGTGATGGTGATGATTGGCATCGCCCCCGCCGATTTTGCGAGCAAGGATAGTTCTTCCAGACTTGCGGCAAAGTCACCTTTGCCGAAGTCCACGCCGACTAGTGCGGCGCGCATGGGAGGAGTCGAATAGCTGCCCAAACTGACAGCGATTGATTATTCTGCGTCTGCTTCAAGATTAAGCGTCACAGCCCGTGCAGGAACAACAGTCGAAATCGCGTGCTTGTATACCATTTGCGTGACGGTATTGCGTAAGAGCACAACGTATTGATCAAACGATTCAATATGACCTTGCAGCTTAATACCGTTTACTAAATATATCGAAACCGGAACGTGCTCTTTACGTAAGGCGTTCAGAAACGGGTCTTGTAACAATTGCCCTTTATTACTCATGGCTACTCCACTATGTTGTTGTGATTAGAAGTCAAACAGACCCCGCCTTATTTGACGGAGCTTCTATGTATGACTCGGTGGTGTATGACGAATGTAAACGATTTCTCACATTACTGCCAACGAACTATTTTACCGGACGTGCAAACGGGTTTTTCCCCGACTTGAACTCGATACGTAATGGAGTCCCAATTAGTGAAAAAGTTTCACGAAAGTATTTTTCAAGATAACGCCTGTAGTTGGCATCAATCGCTTCGAGTGAATTGCCGTGTATCACGACGATCGGCGGGTTCATACCACCCTGATGCGCATAGCGCAGTTTAGGACGGATTGAGCCCTTACGTCGCGGCTGCTGATGCTCGACGGCTTCCAGCAATGCCCTTGTTAGTTTCGGCGTTGTCAAATTCGACATCGCGGCAGCGTACGCAGCATCGACAGACTTCATCAACGGTGCAATACCGGTAGACTTCAAAGCTGATATGTAATGAAATTTTGCAAAAGAGAGAAAATTCAGTTTGCGATCAAGATCAATTTTAATTTCATCGCGGCGCTCGCTGGTTAAGCCATCCCATTTGTTAATGCCGACCACCAACGCACGACCTGTTTCCAAAATGAAACCCGCGATATGCGCATCTTGTTCAGATATGTCTTGTTGCGCATCAAGTAGTAACAACACCACATTCGCTTCGGATATCGACTGAAGCGTTTTCACGACCGAAAATTTCTCAATTGCTTCGAAAACCTTACCACGCCGACGAATTCCCGCGGTATCGATTAACGTATATTGGGTGCCATCACGCTCAAAAGGAATTTCAATAGAGTCGCGAGTTGTTCCCGGCATGTCGAACGCAATTACGCGCTCTTCTCCCAGCAAGGTGTTAACAAACGTTGACTTACCGACGTTAGGACGACCTACAATCGCAATTTTGATACTTCTCTCATTACTGACCGGTTCTTCAACTTCTGGAGGACGCTGCGCAAAAGCAAGATCAAGCGACTCTTCCACCAGATCCGCAACACCATCACCATGGGCAGCAGAAATGACATACGGATCGCCCAAGCCTAACTCATAAAACTCTGCCGTGACGGAGGTGTACTTCATTCCCTCAGATTTATTCACGACCAGCATGACTGACCGGCCCGACTTGCGTAGAAAATCGGTGATGGTCTTATCGTGTGGCGTCAATCCTTGGCGGCCATCTACGATAAAAATGACAACGTCAGCCTCGGCCACCGCTTGTTTGGTCTGCTTTGCCATTTCATGCATGATGCCATCTTTGGCGACCGGTTCGAAACCGCCGGTATCGATGACCAAAAACGGCCGCTCGCCCATGCGACCCTCACCATAGTGGCGGTCACGGGTCAGGCCGGGCATATCGGCAACCAACGCATCGCGCGAGCGCGTCATGCGATTGAATAAAGTCGATTTCCCGACGTTTGGGCGTCCTACAAGTGCGATTACTGGCTTCATTAAGTTGTTACTCTGTCGCGAATGCGATCAATGTCCCTGATTTAGTTTGAAAAATTACATTCGAGCCCACAACAACAGCATTGGGCAGAATCGCGCTTTTATCGGCACGAACACGACCGATCAATGTCCCATTCGCACGTGACAAGAAATGAATATAGCCTTCGAAATCGCCGACTACTACCGTGTCACCTAATACAACAGGACTCGTTAGGCGACGATTCGCCAATTCCGTATTACTCCACTCTGCGGTCCCGCTATCGACCGCAAATGCGCTTACTCCGCCATGCTCGTCGGCAGCGTAAAGACGCTGATCATCTCCTCCCACGCCCACATCACTGGAGAAATTTTTAACCCAGTGGGCAGCGCCGGAGCCTGCATCAAAACATCCAACGCGACCTTGGTAAGCGACTGCGCAGATGTCACGCCCGACCAAAAGCGGCATACCGGAAGCATCTGCAACCCGTTCCAGCTCTGTCGTACCGCGAGGATCGCCAATTGCCATTTCCCACCATGGTCCGCCGTTGGTCAAATTCAATGCAGACAAACGACCACCTGGCAATGCCACGAAAGCAGCTTGCGGGACAATCAATATTCCAGGCGCAGACCGCAAAGTAAGCGATGGAACGCTGCGTTGCGCTGTCCAGCGACGCTCACCTGTCTCTGCGTCAAAAGCCGAAATTCGATTATCCAGACTGCGCACAATCACCAAACCCTGCCCGACCGCTGGTGACGACAATATTTCACTTGATGCTTGCGCTTTCCAGCGTAGTTTTCCTTCAGCATCATAGACTAATAACGCGCCTTTTTCGCCAGCTACTGCGACAAAGAATCCATCAGTACCCACTCCCGCGGTTAATTTCATGCCCGCGTTGATGCGCCAGACCGATACGCCCGTGGATGCGTCGATGCGACTGATGACACCATCCGCCGATGCCGCGTAAACGCTCGTACCTGAAACCGCTGGCGAAAATGTATAAGTGCCCGCACCACCCACCGAAGCTGTCCAAACGGTCCGCACCGTAACAGCAGGTTTAAACGTCACTAGCGCAGCTGGTGGATTACTGGGTGCTTTGCCAGCGAACAATGAGCATCCTGACAACACAAGCACCGCACCAGCACATGCAAATTTTACGGCTGTACGGACTTTTTGCAATTTCTGCATTTGCTTCCTTTTTTGCGAAAATTTTCTGAGCGAATCTTTTGATTTTTATAAAACTTTTTGTCTATAAATATTTAACAGATCAGGCAGCAGCCTTAGTTGGCGCCCCACCAATCGCGTCCAGCTTTATTTGAATCAGCTGTCGTCCTGGGTTACCTTGGACGGCCTTGTCGATGGCTAATTGGTAAGCGACGCGCGCCTCATCAAGTTTATTTTGAGCAACCAAAATATCACCTTTACGATCTGCCAGCGCACTGGCAAATTCCGGCGATACATCTCCGGTCAATACTTTTAGCCCTTCGTCATACGCATTTTGATCAAGCAGGATACCGGCCAAACGAATTTTAGCAATTGTCTTGTACTCTTCTTGCCGACCATGATCAATAACCCACTGTAATTGCGCCTTGGCACCATTCAGATCGTTCGCGTCAAAGGCAGCTTTCGCAGCAGTCATCCCTGCCATCTCTGCGTAGGCTGTACTACTGAATTTTTGTTGCATATCCGCTGCTGCGCGCTGTACTTTAGCATTATCTTTGGCACCAACCGCTTTTTGCATCTCCTCATACAATTGCGATGCTTGCGAAGCCTGACTATTTTGATAGTACTTCCAGCCACCCCATCCGGCATAACCGGCGAGCGCAATGATCACCACCCAGGTAACGAGGTTTCCATACTTTTTCCACCAGTCGTTTATGGTCGCTAACTGTTCTTGCTCTTCAAGATTAAATGCCATGATAATTTACTTTAATGGTGATAGTGAACGTGCTGGTGGTCATGATCGTGCCCGTGATGATCGTTTCCGACTATCTGATCTACCAAATAGTCAGTGACGCCGTCAAAAGGCACGATGGCCTGATTACTGCCATCCTCTTTAGCGCCAATTTCGGCGCGAAGTACTTTGACTGCAGCGGTATTATTCGCGATTTCATCGTCACCGATAATAACGGCATAGGCGGCACCGCTGGCATCAGCCCGCTTCATCTGCGCCTTAAAGCTTCCTCCTGAGTTTGCCGAAGCGCAATGTAGCACAACATCCAATCCGGCACTACGCAAACGCTCAGCTAACACAAACGATTGTAATTGCGCGGCATCCCCTTGATGCACCAGATAAACGTCACACTCATTACGTGTTACCGGCTCACCACTAGCCCGCATCAACTCTAATAACCGCTCAACACCCATCGCAAAACCGCATGCCGGTGTCGATTTTCCGCCGAACATTTCGACCAGCGGATCATAGCGTCCACCACCACAAACCGTACCTTGGGAGCCGAGTTGATCTGTCACCCATTCAAAAACTGTACGATTGTAATAGTCCATACCGCGCACCAAACGAGGATTGATAGTGAACGGAATGTTATTGTGATTGAGTATTTTTTGTACGCCATCGAAATGGGCACGCGAAGCTTCACCCAGATAATCGAGCAATTGCGGCGCGCCGTTGACCATATCTTGCATAGCCGGATTTTTGGTATCCAGAATACGCAAAGGATTGGAATGCAAGCGACGTTGCGCATCAGCATCCAGCACCTCGCTGTGCCTCTCAAAATAAGCGATCAAGTCGACGCGATGCCGATTTCGCTCTTCGGCGTCACCGATTGAGTTTAATTCAAGTTTAATGTTGTCGAGCCCCAGGTCATCCCAAAGACGCTGACAAAGCATGATAAGTTCTGCGTCGATATCCGGTCCAGTGAAGCCAATTGCCTCGGCACCGACCTGATGGAATTGACGATAGCGCCCACGCTGTGGACGTTCGTGGCGAAACATAGGGCCGCTATACCACAACCGCTTAGGGCCATCGTAAGTCAAATTATGCTCAATCGCAGCGCGAACGACGCTCGCGGTACTCTCTGGGCGCAAGGTTAGATTGTCACCATTCATCGAATCAGTAAATGAGTACATTTCTTTTTCGACGATATCGGTAACCGCGCCAAGACCGCGAGAAAACAAAGCGGTAGGTTCGACGATAGGGGTACGAATCTGCTGAAAGCCGTAGCTTTTCAGGACCGACTCCACTGTATTTTCAAACAGCTCCCACAAAGCCGCATCAGCAGGCAGGATGTCATTCATCCCTTTTACGCCAACAATTTTTTCAACTTTTTTAGATTCGGACATTCTTTTTAATGCTCACTTAAGTATTCATAAATTTGATGAGGCTTGATACTAAACAGCGCTGCACAACTTGGAACTTGGCTACTCCACAGCTTGAGTGGCGTAGCGTTTTTTAACATAATCGAGCACTATGCCCTGGAATTCCTCAGCAATTCGTTCCCCGCGCAACGTCATCTTTTTTTCGCCATCAATAAAAACTGGTGCGGCAGGAGATTCTCCAGTGCCGGGCAAACTAATCCCGATATTCGCATGTTTGGATTCACCGGGACCATTTACGATGCAGCCCATGACTGCGACGTTCATGCCTTCAACCCCGGGATAAGCCTTTTTCCACACTGGCATCTGATCGCGCAGGTAAGTCTGAATTTTATCTGCCAAATCCTGAAATACAGTCGAAGTAGTCCGCCCACATCCTGGGCAAGCAATCACCATTGGGGCAAATTTACGCAAGCCCATTGTTTGCAATATTTCTTGCGCCACAACAACTTCTTTCGTACGGTCACCACCCGGCTCAGGGGTGAGTGAAATCCTGATCGTGTCGCCGATTCCTTCCTGCAACAGTACAGACAATGCGGCTGTGGAGGCAACTATCCCTTTACTTCCCATACCAGCCTCGGTCAGTCCTAAGTGCAGAGGATAATCACAGCGATGCGCCAATTCGCGATACACCGCAATCAAATCTTGCACTCCAGAAACTTTACACGATAAGATAATACGATTTGCCGCCAGACCCAGCTCTTCTGCACGAATGGCATTTTCGATAGCAGACTTCACTAATGCTTCGTACATGACTGCCTGAGCACCCCACGGTTCATCCCGTTGCGCATTTTCATCCATGATGCGCGCTAATAGAGCTTGATCAAGGCTGCCCCAATTTACACCAATCCGGACAGGCTTATCGTATTTACAAGCTATCTCGATCATTTGGCCAAACTGGGTGTCACGCTTGGCACCTTTACCAACATTGCCCGGATTAATCCGATATTTAGACAACGCTTGCGCGCACTCGGGATAATCATTGAGCAAGGTGTGGCCGTTGTAATGGAAGTCCCCTACCAACGGGACATCAATTCCCATTTTATCAAGTTGCTCACGAATAGCTGGCACGGCTGCCGCCGCTTCCGGCCTGTCGACGGTAATACGAACCAATTCAGATCCTGCGCGCGCCAGATCTTTGATCTGAATCGCTGTTCCAATGGCGTCCGCAGTATCTGTATTTGTCATAGACTGCACTGCAACGGGCGCACCGCCGCCGATCAATATTTGACGCTTACCATAACTGACAATGGCTGTGCGACTGATGCGACGAATACCGGGACCAGAGGCTATTGGAGAATTCAAATCCGACATGGATGGTTCGCTTTCAGAATTATTTCAGATTCAGTCGGGCAATATTGTTTTTAGTGCCAGCTTTCAGATCGACTGCTTCACCACGCAAAGTCACATCAACGCCCGCTAAATTACCAATCACAACGGACACAGGCTGATCAATATCAAATGTTTCGGTACTACCGCCTTTTCCTACGCGAGAGAAAAGAATCTTTTTATCGGCACGCCTTATTTCAACCCAGGAATCCTGCTTGAACGTTAATTTTAAAATATTAGCTCCCGCTAGGGCAGCTGGAATTGCAGCGGTTGCCTCTTGTGGCTTGACCGCTGCAATAACGGCATCGAGAGGCGCTAAAACACTTTCAGTAGCAATCACCGTATGACTATTTGATGCTGGTGCGGCGGGCGTGTTTACTTGGCTCGACGGCACCCCATCCTCTACATGATTCGCAGCCGATACCGGAGCTGTTGCTCCGAACGGTCGACGCAATGCAGAAAAACCACCAAACTCCGCCACTAAAATACCGATCAAAACTAAAGCAATAGCGCCGAAAATCCAATTGTAAGGAATTCGATTACGCCCCCCCAACAGTAGCCGCGACTCAGAAAAAATCGTCGCGCTGGTAGGTTGCTTGCCCAAAATTTGGGTTTTTACCGGCATGACAGGCACGGTGCTCGGTAAAATCGTCGCTGGATCCAGTCCTAACATCTTTGCGTAGGACCGAATATATCCACGTGTCATCACAATAGTCGGCAAGGCAGCGTAGTCGTCAGCTTCGATCGCCTGAATTTGGCGCGGTGCCAGCTTCAGCTGGTTGGCGACATCATCGATAGACCAACCATTTTGCTGACGTTTATACGCCAGTTGCATCCCTACAGAGGCTACCTGATCACTACCCTGAATTATTTCCTCGCCGGTGATATTAGTAATAGTTTGGTCCGGCTCACTCATCAAAAACTCCGCGCTGATAGGATCCATATTCTGCAGATCCTGGATAGACTCGACGCAACTGCGTCACCAAATTTGTTTCCGCTACGCGATCACCCAACTTACGTTCAACCTTAATGGCGCTCCATAAGACATCCGCACTCAGTACGTCTATTTTTGTGACCAACGTCATATAAAAACGCGCCCGCTCAGTGTCATGGCGATCTGCGGCAATCAAAGCCAGGTTAACGTTAGTCAGAGGGTTGCCGGCGTCAAACTGAAATGCTTGCAAAAAATACCGTTCTGCGCTGATGCCATCCCTCAACTTTAGGCTACAGACACCAGCGTTAGTGAGCGCCTTAGCGGGAGAAAGATAAGAACGACTCTTCAATGCATTTTGAAAATAAGCGATTGACTCTTTTTCTCGTCCATTTTTACAAAGAAACCAACCATAGTTATTGGCGATATCAGGATTGTTAGGTGCTAACTTAAGCGCCCTGAGCAAATTATCGTCGGCCAAGCCGACTTCGCCCATGTCCATATAGATCAATCCGCGCATGCCATAAGCATCTGCGTTCTCAGGATCTGCGGCGATCGCCTGTTTCACTTCATCCAGCGCTACTTCCAACTGACCCTGACCATAGTAACCAACCGCCAATTCCAGGCGGATACGGGCACGCCGCTGCGCTTCAGTCAGATCAGAATTGGTTGGAAGTTCGCGGCGCGCGCCCGGTTCGGTTTTATTCGCAAAGTTGCCACCAGATGGCGATGTACAGCCCGCCAACAACGTCAACATCGCAACGGTAGCCATGATGAGAATACTCATGCACCTTGATTTCACTCAGAGACCTCAACAATGCGACCGAAATTTTTACCAAATTTTTGCTGATACTCGGCCATTTTTTGCATGCGCTCCTGGACTTTGGTGCGGTCCTGCACTTCTCCGGCTAGCTGCCCGCATGCGGCATCGATATCATCGCCTCGCGTCTTGCGTATCGTTGTGACGATTCCGGCATCCATGAGGATCTGTGCAAATGCTTTTATCCGCGGATTATTAGACCGTTTAAGACCAGACTCTGGAAACGGATTGAACGGTATGAGATTGAATTTGCAGGACACTGCCTCGCTACCACTGCGTCCCTGGACCAGAGCGATTAACTCGCGGGCGTTAGCATCACTGTCGTTAACGCCGTCTAACATACAATATTCAAATGTTACAAAATCGCGCGGTGCAAACTCCAGATAGCGTCGGCAAGATGCCATCAGTTCGCTAAGTGGATACTTTTTATTTAGTGGCACTAATCCGTCCCGCAAAGCATCGTTGGAAGCGTGTAATGAGACGGCCAACGCCACAGCACAATCCTGCGACAACTTGTCAATCATCGGTACCACGCCGCTGGTTGACAACGTAACGCGGCGGCGAGAAAGGCCGTAGGCGTTATCGTCCAACATCAGTTTCAAGGCAGTAACGGTCGGTTCATAGTTTAGTAATGGCTCGCCCATGCCCATCATTACCACGTTGGTAATCTGGCGCTCACCTTTTGGACCAGGGTCAATATTTTTTGATTTGCGGAGCTCAAATTCAGCCATCCATAACTGACCGATGATTTCACCCACGGTCAAATTACGGCTAAAACCTTGCTTGCCAGTTGAACAAAAACGACAGTTTACGGCACATCCAGCCTGAGTCGAAATGCACAGCGTGCCCCGATTTTCTTCGGGAATGAATACCGCTTCTACAGCATTACCCTGTCCGACATCCAGCAACCATTTGCGGGTGCCATCTGTGGAAATATGATCACTAATTACGGCCGGTGCGGCGATCATCGCGCGCGTGGCCAGTTTGTCGCGTAAGGACTTGGCCAGATCGGTCATTGCGTCGAAATCACTTGCTCCGAACTGGTGTATCCAGCGTAGCAATTGCTTAGCGCGAAACGGCTTCTCACCCAATTCGCCGCAATAGTCGACAAGTTGCGCAGGGTCCAGATCCAGCAGGTTGGTGAGAGCTGTCATGACAGATTCCATCTAATTGTTGATCCGTGTGCAAATGCAAAAAATGAATGCAAATGTCAGGCGGATCAACGTACTACAACTTACTAACTTATCAATTATCTGTGCTTCATTGCACGTACTGACTTGATACTTATTAACACCTTACTAATTCGTGCTTTGCGAATTAACGTGAGTACACGTTCAAAGCAGGAAAGAAATAAGCGATTTCAACAGCAGCTGTTTCAGCGGCATCGGAGCCATGAACTGCATTTGCATCGATCGAATCTGCGAAATCAGCACGAATCGTGCCTTTATCGGCCTTCTTTGGATCTGTCGCGCCCATCAGGTCACGGTGCGTCAGGATAGCGTTTTCGCCTTCCAGTGCTTGCACAATAACAGGACCAGAGATCATGAAATCAACCAGATCCTTGAAGAATGGACGAGCAGCGTGCACAGCGTAAAAACCTTCTGCTTCGGCGCGGGACAAATGCATCATGCGCGCAGCGATGATTTTCAGGCCAGCTGTTTCAAAACGGCTGTAAATTTGACCGATGACGTTTTTAGCGACTGCGTCTGGTTTGATAATCGATAGGGTGCGTTCAATTGCCATTTAAAAAAACTCCAATAATATAGAAAGGTCAAACTGGTGTAAGTTATTCAATTACATCTTCAAATGCATTGATACTAGACGGTGCTAGTCAGAACTATGCGAAATTGGCTGAAATTGTGTTAGGTAAAACCATGCATTAATGCCATGTTTTAGAAGGATTGTTTTATAATCCAATCAACCTTAGATTTTACCACGAAACACCTGCAAGAGAACCATATCACCGCGACCTAACACCCCAATAGAACCTCTGACGCTGAAAACTGTCTGAATTAACGAACGACCTATAAGGCTTGATGGCCGTGGCAAAGATAGTCTTACCACAACGTGCTATGCTACTTCCAGCTTATGTTCACGCTGTTAAAAAAGGGATAATCATGAATTCAAATCAGCAACATCGTTACGCACCAACGGGCACCACCGCAGGTCTAAGCGGCGTTCGCAATCGCGTGCTACGTAATACCTATTGGCTACTCGCGCTGTCGATGATTCCAACAATTGGCGGTGCCTGGGTTGGCGTACAACTCAATTTCAATCTATTCTCCGGCAATCCGATGATCGGATTTGTTGCGTTTATGGCAATTGCTTTCGGATTCTTCTACGCTATTGAAAAAACCAAAGATACCGGCTGGGGTGTAGTCGTCCTGTTAGCCTTTACGTTCTTCATGGGTCTGATGCTGACGAGACTGATTGAACATACGCTCAGGTTTTCGAATGGTGGAACACTGATTATGATGGCGTTCGGCGGTACCGGGATCGTATTCGCAGTCATGGCAACAATTGCTACAGTGTCCAAGCGCGACTTCTCTGGCCTGGGGAAATGGTTGTTTGCTGGTTTGATCGTTATAATAGTGGCAAGTGTGGCGAATATCTTTTTACAAATCCCAGCACTTTATTTGGCAGTATCAGTCATTGCTATTGCGATTTTTTCGGCCTACATCTTATACGACGTGCAACAAATTATTAACGGTGGCGAGACTAATTATGTTCGCGCAACATTAAGCATCTATCTTGATGTTTATAATATTTTTGTTAATCTCTTATCGTTGCTAGGGATTTTTGGTGGCAATCGGAACTAATATTACATTTAATCATTTAGCTGTAGACGCGAAATACCTATTCAAAAGCCAACCGTTTGAGGTTGGCTTTTTAACGTTTATACATTTGTAAAGGACTTAACAATTTGCAATTAACGCTATGCGGTCGCTTCAACCAAATCAAATACGGCAATCGATTCGACATGGGCCGTATGCGGAAACATATTAACGACACCCGCCTGAGACAATCGATATCCGCCATGAATTAACGTCCCAGCATCACGCGCCAATGTTGATGGACTACAAGACACGTACACAATGCGTTTCGGCATAAGGTGACGATTTGAGTCTGCCAATCCGACTATGGCTGCACATACTGCCGCCGCACCGTCCCTTGGCGGATCAATTAACATTCTGTCGAATTTACCGAGTGCAATAAAATCTCCAGTGGTGGCCTCGAAGAGATTCCGGCAATAAAAAGTGGTTTTGTCGCCTAATTGATTGACGACCGCATTCTCTCTCGAGCGCACAACTAACGCCTCGCTACCCTCGATGCCAACCACTTCTCGTACCAGCGTTGCGAGTGGCAACGTAAAGTTACCTAAACCGCAAAACAAATCAGCAACCCGCTCTTCCGGCAATAAGCCCAACAAACGTATTGCTTTTGCTACCAATACACGATTGATCTGATGATTGACTTGCGTGAAGTCAGTCGGCTTAAACGGCATGCGGATATTAAATTCAGGCAACGTGTAATACAGATCGCTCTGCGCAGGATAAAACGGCGCTGCTGTCTCTGGCGCCCCGGTTTGGAGCCACCACTGGACCTGATACTCATCGGCGAACGCCTTCAGCTTAACTTCATCCTCCGCGCTCAACGCCGCCATAATGCGCAATACCATCACAGTGACTTCGCCTTGCGCATTTTCGCCCACCGCTAATTCAATCTGCGGCAAGTGTTCGATGATGGTCAGTGAGCCGATCAATCCACGCAACGGCACTAACATCGCAGACACCTTTGCGGGCAAAATTTCGCAACTGGTCATGTTGGTGACGTAGGGCGACTTTCTCTCGTGAAATCCAACTAGAACGCCGCCTTTTTTAGGCACGTTCCGCACAGAAATCCGAGCGCGATAGCGATATTCCCATGTTGGCCCATAAATTGGCCGCAGCATGAGATCCGCTTTCACTTTGCTGATATGCCAAAGGTTATCTTCTAGTACACGTTGTTTTATGGCAACCTGGGCGTTCGGCTCTAAATGTTGCATTGCGCATCCGCCACACACACCGTAAAACTGGCAACGTGGCTTTATGCGCGAGACAGATTCCCGATGCAATGCTGTCATCGTGGCGAATTCCCACTTCTTTTTTTTACGAAATGAGTGAAAGCTGACATTTTCTCCTGGAAGGGCTCCTTCAACAAAGATCACTTTGCCTTGAGTGCCGTCTTCATTGTGCAGGTGGCCGATTCCCCGGGCATCCATGTCGAGAGATTTGATATCAATAGTGATGTCTTGATGCATAAGAATAGAAGTACATTGCTTATGTCGTCGCATTAAACCCGCTCCGTATTTCTCTATGCGGCAGAAGCATCATTCACATGGGCGAAGCATCCACATTCGGCGGCAAAGGAAATTTGCGCCAGAATCTGCTGCTCACCATCTGAAGTTGCTGCACAGGAAAAGGAAGCGATTTTGAAGGAACAGCATAAAACGAGATTGGGAAAGGACCGAATTATAACGACTATCCGACGTAAGTCATCTGTCCAATTAGCTTTCAGGATCTTCCAAGGCTAAAGAAAGGCGTCTTTATCCACCCCTTTTGCTCCTAACAAGCGCTTCAGCTTTATTAATGCTTCCTGCTGAATTTGCCGGACTCGTTCACGCGTGACGCCGATTTCAACCGCTAGCTCTTCTAAGGTTGAAGGATCATCATTATCCAGACCGAAACGACGCATGATCACATTGCGCTGCTTGTCAGTGAGTCTTTCTAGCCAAACCCGTACCAGAATAGATGTCTCTTTTTGTTCAGCACAGGCATCAGGATGTTCTTCAGTGGCACTCGGCAACAAATCCAGAAGACTGGCCAATGGATCTTGATCTAACGGTGCGTCTAGCGATGTTGCATGCTCTGAAAGCGCTAATACTGCTTGCACTTCATCCACAGGACGACCTACTAAATGGGCAATGTCTTCTGCATTCGCATCTTTGCCATCATGATGTTGTGCTTCAAGGTGATATTTGGCCCGCAAGATTTGATTTAATTCACGCACCATGTGAACCGGCAAGCGGACAGTGCGCGCCTGATTCATAATTGCCCGTTCAATGCTTTGCCGTATCCACCAGGTCGCATAGGTCGAAAATCGGAAGCCCCGTTCCGGCTCAAACTTGTCTATGGCACGCATGAGACCGAGATTACCTTCCTCGATCAGATCAAGCAAGGTAACTCCGCGATTGATGTAGTGTTTAGCGATTGAAACAACCAAACGTAGGTTGTGCTCAATCATCTTTTGGCGAGCAGGAAAATCCCCTTGCTTGGCCAGTGTCGCGAAATGTACTTCTTCAGGAATGGTGAGGAGTGGTCGGGTACCAATTTGATTAAGATAATGCTGCGTGGTATCGGTGGACAACTCCGCCGCTAATACTTTTTTCAGCTCATCAACACCATCAACCACGACCACGACACTATCACCGGCATCAAGATCATCAATACCGGCTTCGATATCTTCCGCCTCGCCATCATCGCTCTCCTCGAGCGCTTCTTTTTCAGCGGTGGTGTCGAGATCACTGATAATGTCATCTGGCACTTCTCCAGATGACACTTTATTTTGATCACTTTGTCGAGCAGGAAGGCGCTTGTTCATTTAGCCGTTCACTTGGTTAATTACACAGTTGACAACCTCTTTGAATCCGATACCCAATAACAACAATGCACCATCAAACTTACTTGCTAACCTTTATTTGCCTCTATTCTATCGTGCTGCTTATAGATTAGCGACCAGGTAAAAATTTTGAGGGATCAACTGGCTTGCCTTGCTGGCGAATTTCAAAATGCAGCTTGGTCGAATCACTATCCGAATTTCCCATTTCTGCGATCTTTTGCCCCTTGCTGACAACTTGTCCCTCTTTTACAAGAATAACCTTGTTATGCGCGTACGCGGATAATAAATTATTGGTGTGCTTAACGATCACCAGATTGCCATAACCACGAATACCGCTACCAGCATACATAACCTTACCTGCCGCGGCCGCTAACACAGGCTGCCCCGTTTTTCCGGCAATATCAATACCCTTTTTACCTTGATCGAATCCCCCCAACACCTTGCCTTCTGTTGGCCACATCCAGTCTACGCGGCCATCCTCTGTCGCAGAGGCGATTGGTGGTGAGATCGCTTTCTCGTTATTTTTCGTTGGATCCGTTTTTACTTCTGCGCGGGAGTCTGGCTTCACATCAGGCCGACTATCAGATGCCGATGGTGGAGATGGCGCATCCGGTTTTTGCAATTCCGCCAGCGCGCTGTCCGAATATGGACGCTTGTCGCCGCGTGGACTTGTTTTATTACCGCCATTCATCGTGCCATTTGCACTGGAAGAAGCGGAAGGCGCTGTGCCGAGCGGGCGGACATCGACCCCGGATTCGCTCGAAACGTTACCGACTTGTGCGCCACCGGCCAGACTGCTGCCAGCCTCAGGAGGTTGAACCCGCAGCACTTGATCAACCTTGATGTCGTTGGCGTTATTGAGATTATTCCAGCTGACAATATCGCGATAACTTTGCCCGAACTCAAGTGCAATCCGATACAGCGTATCGCCCTTTTTCACTGTGTAATATCCTGGGCCGCTAACCCTGGGTGCCTGAGGCGTATTAGGAGCCGCACTTACGTTCGGGCCACCGACTCTGCGATCTACTACGGGCGCGGGTGTTCGCGTCGTGCTACATGCAGCAATTGAGCCGACGATTATTCCCAGCAATACAAGGCGTGTTTTCTTCATTCTCATTACATTTTTATTTGCGACGTATCGCGGTTAAGATCGATGCGGTTATTTGTAGTAACAGACAACCGATTAAACACAACATTGAACGCCATAGTATTTCATGGATTCAATATCCGATCATTTTTCGTTTAAAAGTTTTAAAAATTTGTTACCAGCAAGTCTTTATAGACCGATGTTGGCCAACCATCGCTGCCGGGCCGCTATATTCTGCATCTTCTGGCTTTTTCGTTATATTGCCGAAGACTGCTCAGCTCATGCGATCCCGGAACGCAACGGCACGAAATGGCAATCTTCGAGCGTAGTGCTGGTCCAGTCAAATTTAGTGATACGCTGAATCAACTGAAGAACTTGATGACGCGAACCCACTGGCGCCACCAGTCGACCGCCTATCGCCATCTGATCCAGCAATGCTTGCGGCACTTCAAGCCCAGCGGCAGCTAAGATAATTCCATCAAAAGGCGCCACTTGCGGCAGGCCAAGCATACCATCTCCGTAATGCAGTCGGATATTTGCTACACGCAACGGTCGCAAATTACTTCTCGCTAACTCATGTAAAGGCTTGATTCGTTCAATCGAATAGACCTCTTTTGCCACCAAAGACAACACCGCGGCCTGATAGCCGCAACCGGTTCCGATTTCCAATACGCGATTGAGCACGCCACCTTGCTGATTGTCGCGCATAACCTCAATCATTCGGGCAACAATATACGGCTGTGAAATAGTTTGATGGTGGCCGATGGGTAGCGATGCATCAATATAAGCCTGACTAGCCAGCCCGGGCTCCATGAACATGTGCCGCGGTACCGCCTCCATTGCCGCCAGCACGCTGACGTCTCTCACACCCAGCTTCGCAATCCGCGCGACCATGGCTTTACGAACTCCCTCCGACACCAACGTCGTAGACCGTTTATCTGTTGAATGCTGGTTAGTTTGATTGGTTTGGCTGGCTAGATTGTGCTGGTTACCGGGAGTCGAACCGGTCTTCTTGCCCGCATTACCCGCCGATGCTGAAGGATTAAAATAGGGTTGTTTATCAGAGGCAGAATTAAATGCCGCTTTTGGCGGAGCCGATTTAAGATTATCGTAAGCGGCATTTCTAGTCGCAGTTTGGGGAGTTGCAACGACACGATTGGAACCCACGCCGGAAGACCGCGATTTAGTGTCGACCACCGATGACAACGTCAAGGGGAAACGCTTTGGCGCTTCCGTCATGACAAATCCTTGGTAAGTGCGGCTAGTTGCATCGCATGGGTTAAATCAATCTGTAATGGCGTAATCGAGACATGCCCTTTTGCGATCGCATGAAAATCGGTCCCTTCGCTGGCATCTTTTGCTGCACCTGCAGGACCAATCCAGTAAATTTCTCGCCCGTGAGGATCTTGCGTCTTGATGACCGATTCAGAAACATGCCGTTTACCCAGACGTGTAGCCAGCGCGGGCTTCAATTGATGGTATGGAAGATTCGGAATATTGACGTTTAAGAGATAAGGCTGCGGCATAGTCGCAAATCGACGCTCGACAATCTCACGCGCGACCTTAGCTGCGGCGTCTAATTCTTCCCAACCCTTACTTACCTGCGAAAACGCAATCGAGGGAATGCCGAACAAAAATCCTTCGGTAGCAGCCGCGACGGTACCCGAATACAAGGTGTCATCTCCCATATTCTGACCTTGATTGATCCCCGAAACAATCAAATCGGGGCGAAAATTAAGCATCCCGGTCAGTGCAATGTGCACGCAATCCGACGGTGTTCCATTGATGAAATAAAAACCATTTTCGGCGCGATGAACCGACAACGGACGATCTAGTGTCAAAGAATTAGAAGAGCCGGATCGATTGCTGTCTGGCGCGACCACCACAATTTCCGCTATCGGTGTCAGCGCATTTGCCAATGCAATGATGCCCGGGGCCAGATAACCATCGTCGTTGCTGATGAGAATTTTCATACAAGAATTTTACCTGAAGCCGCCCTTAGGTTAATGGAAGATTTGCTTGTTTTTATGTGAAGTTGTCAATAAGCCCAAAAAAATATGATTTTGGTTCCATTTAATGTTTTTTAACAAAGCAGCACTCTTATGTTGCTCCGCAACAAATATCTCACGGGAAATCAAAAAAAAGAGTATTGTTAGCGCTAACAGGCTGTGTTTTGTGCTTTCTAGGCAACCATAGAGTCAATACACATTGAATGCGCACGGAGCTTTTTCGATATGCTTTTGCGGTATTCAATGATCTCATTTAGGAGTTACTATGAAATCCAACACAAACCGCTTAACCCAAGCAAGTACTACAGAAAATCCCTATACCGTATGGGGCGACCTGACAACCCAAACGCGTGAAATGATGACAGCGTCCGCGCAAGTCATCACACATCGCAGTGTTCGTATGGCAATGGCTGGCCCTGTACCAAATCAACGCGATCAGGAAGAGTTTAGCTTAATGGGACAAGAAAAAATGGATGCACTTTCTGAGTCGGCCCATGCCATGACAATAAGGATGCTGGGCTTGCATCAGCAAGTGGCGAAACTCGCAATTCAGGAGTTATTGAACGGCACTAAAGAACTGATTGCCTTTGCGACCGGCACTTTCTTCAAGCCCATTCCAATCGAAAAAAACAAGCTCATTGACCGGCATATGAAACAGTCCAGCAATTTACTGTCGCAGTTAAACGCCTCAATTGCAGAGGTTGCTCAGACCGGATTGTACCCATTGCACTCAAGAGCGACAGCTAATGCAATACGGTTGGCAAAGCTTGAAACGGTTGAGTAAAAGCTTGATTAAAGCTTACATCAGTTTCGGGCAATCCATCAGCCTGCAGCGCCCATGCGAATGGAGAGTCACCAGTTAATTCAAGCAAAAGCGGCTTTGACACCGCATATCTGCTGCACAAGCAGATAGCGAGCTTGGAGTGTAGAGGAGAGTATAAAGTCCAATCCGACCCGGATGTCAATTTTATGCCATCACTCACCAAGGCATCCTCGCTCCACGGACGGTCGGCGTTTGACCTCATTTTGTACAACGCCTCCCGCTCGCTCCAAAGAGCATAAAAAGCTGCTTTTTTTTCCGCGTCCTTGTGCTGGGATAGCCATTGGTTCTCGGCGCAGGTAAATGCAATGTCTCCTAAAGATGTAACATCACGACTGGCATCCAGCGCCTCAATATCAAGGCCAAGCGGCGTATCAACGCTCACCGCGCAAGCAACCCAGCCACGGCTATGAGATAAGCTTAAAAAAGGCAGATCGATAATTTCCTTAGACAATCTGTCTGGAAGCACCGGTAACGGTGCGTTATCTTTACGGTCAACAACGCCTATATCAGTGAATGCTAAATTAGCTAGTCGCGCAACGGCAAACCGTAAAAGAATCCGCCCTATTAAAAACTCGCGCTGCCGCATTGGTCTGATAAAACGGCGATAACGTTGTTGTTCAGCTTCGGTCAGACAGGCGAGCCACGGCGCAAGTATGTGGTCCGGCCAATGACGCCCGTCGACCAACCAAACTGAGGCGGCACGCATAAATAGTCTTATCCAAATCTTTTAAAAATCAATGACGTATTAATTCCACCAAACGCAAAATTATTCGACATAAAATAATCGCACTGAATGGCCCGCCCCTCATTCGTGATGTAATCCAGATCAGCGCAGCGCGGATCTAATTCCGTCAAATTGATTGTCGGGGCAAACCAGCCTTCCCGCATCATTTCAATACCGGTCCATGCCTCTAAAGCACCGCATGCACCGAGCGTATGGCCGGTATAACTTTTCAACGAACTTATGGGAACCTGATTGCCGAATACCTGCGCCGTGGCGTGAGACTCAGCAATGTCACCTTGCTCTGTACCCGTGCCATGTGCGCTGATATAACCAATTGCAGACGACGATAGAGCCGCATCCTGCAGTGCTAACTCCATCGCAATGCGCATCGTATCGGTATTGGGATGCGTTACATGGCAACCATCACTGTTGGTTCCAAATCCGACTATCTCGGCGTGAATTGTTGCGCCGCGCGCACGTGCATGCTCCAATTCCTCCAGAATGAATGTTGCGGCACCTTCACCGATCACCAAGCCATCGCGTTTCGTGTCAAATGGTCTCGGCGTCGATTCAGGCATGTCGTTGCGTATGCTGGTCGCAAACAAGGTATCAAAGACTGCCGCTTCGGTCGCGCACAACTCTTCGGCACCGCCAGCAATCATGATGTTTTGCCGACCACTACAAATCGCTTCATAGGCATAACCAATGCCTTGACTACCTGAAGTGCATGCACTGGATGTTGTTATCACGCGGCCGGTCACGCCAAAAAACACACCAATATTCACTGGCGCCGTATGGGCCATCATCTTGATATAAGTCGTCGCGTTGATCCCTCTTGTCGAGCGCTCTTCCATCATCTTGCCGAAATCACCTATCGCTTTGGGCGTGCCCGCGGACGAACCATAAGCGATCCCACAACACCCATTTTTGAGTAGTGGATCATCGATGAGACCTGCATCAATCAACGCCACTTCAGTCGCTCGGGTTGCCATCAATGCGACCCGTCCCATGCTGCGCATCGTTCGCCGCGTGTAGCGATCAGACAGCGTAAAGTCTGTCGCCGGTGCGCCCAATTGGGTGTTCAATCCATCATAATCGGCCCACTCTTCCATCCGCACGATCGCGTTACGATAACTGCCCAGACGCGCACGGATACTTGTCCAATCATTTCCTATCGGGCTGATTCCTGCCATTCCGGTGACCACTACGCGACGCCGCGTCATGCCATTCCTCCATTGACAGAAATCACCTGACGCGTGATGTAAGCGGCATCAGTTCCCATCAGGAAACACACGGTAGCTGCAACTTCTTCCGGTTTACCTACACGCCGGGCTGGAATCATTTTAAGTGCCTCCTCAAGCGGAACATCTGCGATCATGTCGGTTTCAATTAAACCCGGTGCGACACAATTAACCGTAATGTGGCGCTTCGCTAGCTCGATTGCCAGCGCCTTGGTAGCACCAATGATGCCGGCCTTCGCAGCGCTATAGTTGACTTGTCCGCGATTGCCGATCAATCCCGATACTGATGCCAATGTCACAATGCGACCTGGCGCACGACGATGCACCATCGGCATCAATAGCGGATTGAGAACATTATAGAATCCATCCAGATTGGTCTTTAACACCAGATCCCAATCTTCACCCGACATCGCGGGAAAAGCATTGTCTCGGGCCACACCGGCATTACACACCACACCGTAATAACAACCATGCTCTGCGATATCTGCCAACAAAATATCAGACGTACGCTGCCGGTCACCGATATCACACTGCAACACACGTGCCTGACGACCCATCGCACGTATTAAAGCGGCTACCGCTTCCGCCGCATCGCGCTGACGATGACAATGTAATACGATGTCATAGCCCTCTCGTGCCAATCGCAATGCAATGGCCTTACCGATTCCACGGCTTGACCCGGTTACCAGTACCGACTTGCTTAAGTTGTCGGCTTTACCATTGTCGGCTTTACCATTTTCATTATTTACTATTGCCAACGTCATTCCACCATTCCTTCAAGAAAACCAGTCACATCATGCGGTTGAAACACGGTAATAGTGGCACGCACTAAAGGCCGCATATTGTTATCCGCTTCGCCAGCAAGATCAAACAGCGTCCCTGCAACCTCACCGCGCTTCATTTCGTCTACGCTATCGGTGGCGTCATAGATTGCGCACTCAAATGATCCGAGTCCATTATCGGCCTGCATAAGTCGTTTTACCAAAATATGCAATACTGCGCCCAATGGAAAAAAGCCACAACTTGCCTCATAACGTCGCGTGCCAAGCAAAAATCCTACTTTTACCGGATTGCCATCGATGCGTGCCTTATAACCAGCAAAAGCTGCAATAGCTTGCGCCATATATTCCACGCCAACCCAACTTCCAACACCATCGGTTCCCATAAATAGACTATCTGCTCGAATCACTACCTCAGCGCATAAACGCTCTTCGTCAGCGAAAACAAACCGATCAAGCAAAACCATCACACCCGAATGTGGCAACAAACTCTGAATATTCGGTGGTGCAAAACGACCAGATGCCACACCATCCGTTGATGAAATTAAAAGTGATGCAAGCTGCTTTTGTGCAGGTTGCATTTTCACTGCATTGATTACCTCATTGATTACTCCATCAACCGCTTGATTCATTACTACACCGCTAGGCTCTATAGAAACCTGACTGATATCATCACTGTCAATTTTGCAGGAAACCTCGCCCATTATTCGCGTCCCATCACCAGCGCTGCGTTAGCGCCACCAAATGCAAATGAGTTACTTAGCGCCCAGCGCAATGGATGCCCAAGCCGATATCCTTCAGGTAGTAGATTCAATTCCGCCAACTTGTTATCCGTGACACCATCCCACAAATGCGGTGGTAAATAACCGCCAGAATTGTCATCTTGCATTGCCAGCCAACACAAACCGGCTTCAACTGCACCCGCTGCACCTAAGGTATGACCGGTATAAGCTTTAGTCGAACTTGCGGCGACTCGGTCGCCAAAAATAGTATTCACGACCCTACTTTCCATAGCATCGTTTTGCTGGGTAGCCGTACCGTGCAAATTGATGTAATCGATCTGCGTCGCGTCGACGTTGGCCCTTCTGAGCGCTTGGGTAATGGCAATTCGGGCACCGTTACCATCTGGATCTGGCGCAGAAATATGATAACCATCAGAAGACTCGCCCCACCCGCGCAATGCTACCGTCGCAGGTTTTGCACTCATCAAAAACAATGCTGCACCCTCGCCAATATTAATACCGTCGCGATTGGCGCTAAATGGATTGCACCGCACTTTACTGACCGACGCCAGAGCACCGAATCCAGCTACAGTGAATGCGCATAACGAATCAACTCCGCCGGTAAGTACTACATCAGACAAACCCATCTGGATTAGTCGTGCGGCGCTCGCCAACGCTTTGGCGCTGGAAGCGCAAGCGCTGGAATGCACATAAGCCGGACCAGTTACTCCTAACGCATCGGCTAACATCGCTGCGGCTGATCCCATCTCTTGTTGTCTATAAGTAAAGTTTGGCGGAAATTTTCGATCCGCAGGGTCCACGCTTGCAGTTTTCCCATACGCCGCGTGAAATGCCGCTTCGGTTTCGGCAATGCCAGAGGTACTGGTGCCAAGTACAATCGCTATCCGGTCGGGTCCGTACTGTTCGATGACGGCATCCACTGCTGGTCGTATCTGTTTTAACGCAGCCAACAGCAGTTGATTATTCCGGCTACGATGGGCTAGCGGGTAGTTACCACGATCCATCGTAGGCAAAACACTTTCCACGCAACCGATCGGCAACGCACCAACGGATGAATAGCGATCCGTCATCACAATGCCGGTTTGGCCGGCAAACAGGCGCTGACGGATTCCGGCATGGGTATCGCCAAGCGCGCAAATAAGACCCAGTTCGTTTAAATAAAACATATTCAAATGACCAAATTAAGGTGCCGCAATGTTTATCGGCGTACTTGAACTATCGCCGCCAACTGACTCAATTGTCAGGCGATAGTGATAACGGATGTTCGTTAATTCCACCTTGCCGCTCCATGGCGACGCATTACTATAAACAATGACAGTGACCGGGACGCCATCACGCAACAAGGTCCGGCGCAAACCCTGTTGTTCAATTTTCCAGCCTTCAGGCAACGCCTTCCGAATGGCTTCTACCGGCCATAAGGTCAGTTGCGTATCCTCCAACACGTCATCCGCCCGAACTTGAGACGGCAGCATCCGATGACGCCAGGACTCTAACGTTTTTCCATCATAATGCAAAGTCAATACGCGTTGCCCCAACGCCAACCCGACCATATTTAATTCTTTAGGATCAATTTCAAGCGCAGCATCCAGTTGATCAGTGCGACCATTACGTTCAACCGTCAAATGCTGTTGCAAGCTGATGCTGGCACCCAATGACGCTGGCGACAGTTTTAAACCTAATCGCTCTGGCGGTGCCGCAGGCTCGGTACTGGCGCAACCCGCCATCAGCACGGCCACCACGATTAAGGCCGCATAACGTTT
Organism: Glaciimonas sp. GNP009; assembly: GCF_054343755.1. Classification (NCBI taxonomy): domain Bacteria; kingdom Pseudomonadati; phylum Pseudomonadota; class Betaproteobacteria; order Burkholderiales; family Oxalobacteraceae; genus Glaciimonas; species Glaciimonas sp. GNP009. The sequence continues at coordinate 4,128,882 of NZ_JBTGUV010000004.1, read as the reverse complement.
GCCTATCGCAGTCAAGCGCATATTTCCTCCAGCGCCTTCAAACGACGCTTACTTTCGCGTACATAGGGATTACTCTCGTCCCACGCGTAACCAGCCAAAATTGACGAAATCATGCGACGAATTTCGGGTTGCTGATTTTCATGAAAAATAACGTTTTGAAATCCACCGCCGTACCACGACTCAACAAACGTCCGAAACGTATTGACGCCTTTTTTGAGTGGAGTCGCATACTCACTCTCCCAATCGACTTCAGCGCCGGATAACTGGCGACCTAATACTTCGGCAGCCAAACTGGCAGATTTTAAGGCAATAGTGACACCCGAAGAAAATACCGGATCAAGGAACTCACCAGCATTGCCAAGCAACGCATAACCTTTTCCCCATAACGATTTAACATTGGCAGAATAACCGACGATAGAACGCGCTGGCGTATCCCAGCAAGCGTTTTCCAGCAGTTTCCGCGATGCCGGATCTTCATTCACCAGCGCTTGAAGACGTTCAGTGTCCGACCCTTGATATTTAGCCAAAAACGCTGTTTCGGCCACCACGCCGATCGAACAGCGACCGCCAGCGAACGGAATCAGCCAATACCAGACGTCGCAATGCTCAGGATGCACCGTGACACGAATTTTATTCCGATCAAATTCTGGTGAAGCGATGCCATCTTCAATATGCGTAAAAATCGCACCACGAACAGGAAAATTAGATGGCGTTTCCAGTTCCAGCAAGCGCGGCAAAATACGGCCAAATCCACTTGCATCCAAAATAAACTCTGCTTCAACCTTATATTCTATGCCACTCGGATCTTGCACCTTAACACGCGGCTTGCCGCCATTGAGGTCGACAGCGGTGACTGTATGCTGAAAACATATTTCAGCGCCTTGGCGCTCTGCTTCTTTGGCCAACAACTGATCGAAATTGGCACGTTGCACCTGATAAGTGGTGCCCCAACCGTTAGCATGTTTATCACGAAAATCGAAAGCAGTGTATTTTTTGCCGCGCACAAAAGCTGCGCCATTTTTATATTGAAATCCAGCTTCAACTACCGCTTGCAGCATGCCGGCCTGCTCCAGATAAGCCATACTTTGCGGCAATAAACTTTCACCAATACTAAAACGCGGAAACTGCTCACGCTCAAGGACCAGGACCTGGCGACCTTGCTGTCGCAATAACGCAGCTGCGACCGATCCTGCCGGACCCGCACCGATTACGACAACATCACACTTCTTAACGTTAATATCCATTTTTTCTACCTTTACAACCGTGAGTTTTTACTTTGGCTAAAACAAGGTGCTATCAGCCACACAATCGCGATGCCAACCAACATCGTGAATCCAAACGCATGCAACGGCGGCGTACTTGATAACGCTAATAGCCCGAATGACAATAAGGCGCTTACAGCCGACAAACAAACCGCCAGCCAGGCAAACCGTCCTGCGGGATCTTGATGGTCAGTTTTCTCCTGCAAAAAAATACCGTAATCAACACCCAATCCGAGGATCAGCATCAGCGCCAGCATATGAAACATTTGCAAGGGTTGACCAATAATCCCTAGTAAAGCAAGCACCCCAATACTGGCAATAGCTGGAGGCAACACCACACGCCATCCTGCAAAACGATAACGCCCGAACAGCAGCAAGAAAATGGCAACATAAGCGCCCAGTAATACACTTCCCATATATTGCCGGTAATCACCCAATACAGTAGAAATTTCGCTCACTTTATCGACCCATTGGACACCATCCAAGTGCGATGCTGTCTTTTGTAACAGGGGTAAATTCGCATAATTATTCAGACCACGCAACGCCACAATGCTGGCAAAAGTCACACCATGCACACCCTCAACCCGACCAAGCCAAAGATGTCGTGACGGTTCACTCGCCGGGGTTTTTAAAAATGCATCAGGCGTCAAAGTGCTGGGGTTGGTACCAACCTGAGTTGCCGCACCCAACGCCCGCTCACGCATCTGCTTAATCCAGCTTTGGTCCTCGCCAAGTTGCGCCGCCAGGGCTTTCAACGGTCCGTCTTTACCTAGTAGAGCGCGCTCCACTAATACGCGGTTCGCGATTTGCGCTTGCATTGATGGCGTCCAGCTGGACATCGCCTGATAACCGCTGATTACGTGCTGCGCGATCAATGGATCGAGCCGTAACCGCAGCGCTTCTTCACGTTGCAACACCTGTTCCGCGCTATCACCGCGGATCAGATAAAATTGCACAGGAGTCGGTGCTTCGAGTATTTTTGATAATTTGATCTGATCGTCTAACAACACTTTGGGCGGGGCCTGCAACGAGCGGATGTCATCGTTGACGCGCAGTCGGGTTAATCCAGTCACCACGAAAACACCAAATAATATCGCTACCAGCAAGGTGGCAAAATTACGTTGTAAGCGCGGCCAGTGACGACGACTCGCTCCACACCAGTCGGCAAAACGTGTCCCCTTTAAAGTCGACGGCTGGACCAAATTAGGAAACCAGCAAACGACCGTCAGCCACGCAAATATCAAACCCAGCACCGAAAATACCGCCATCTGCCTTAGCCCTGGAAAAGGCGTCAGCGCCAACCCGATGTAGCCAATCACAGCAGCGGTCAACGTCAATAACAATCCCGGCAATAGACGCCGTAACAATTGGTGCGACGGTAGGGACTTATCACTTCCTGCACGACTACATAAAAAATAGATGCCATAATCCTGTGCAACACCGATCAGACTAGCGCCAAACACAAGGGTCAGCAAATGCACGCGTCCAAAAATAAGCCAGCAAATTGAAAAGGCTCCAAGGCAGCCGATAGCGATCGACAGAACAATCAAGCCGACAGGCCGAAATGCACCGAATGTCAACCACATCAGCAGTACGATCCCAAGAAGCGAACCTACACCAATGGTCGACATCTCGGCGCTAGCCTGAGCGCTGGCAGCACCAGCGTGCAATATCACACCGGCGCTAATCAACTCAACTTTGGGAACGGTTAATTTGGCTGCCTTGGCAGCGACGTTCAGCAATGGCAATACTGCTTGCTGGTTTGCCATTGAAAACGCCGGTTGACGCAAAGTCAGCAATAGCATCACATATTGGCGGCCATTGGCCTCCACGAACAAATAGCCATCACGGGGCCTGACCGGCGTCTCTTGCGCGCGCGCCTGCACCCAGCCCGTAAACAAGCCAAACGGATCATCCTGCCACGCACCCAATTTAGGACCAGAAAAAGGACTATATAACTGTCTCAAGGCGGACTCAACCCAGAACGCCGGTGGCTTCTCCTGCAGCAGCTTTTGCTGCTCGGCGGTCAACAAACTGAGTCGATTTTGCTGCGATGGCCCTAACCAGTCGGTCTGCGCTTGCTCCGACATCGGTGCTGTGGCCTCGAACAATGCGGGATGTTTGATCAGTACCGCAGAGTAAGCATCGGCAGCTGCACGCGCTTGCGCCCAATCGTCGGCCCCAACCAGCACAATAACCCGTTGCTGGGCCGAATCCACCATATGTGTGAACGCTTGTTGTAAAACCGGATCACGCTGCTCCACGGGCAATAACGCAAGAATATCAGTATCGGGTACGACCTTTTGTACCAACCATAGATAGGCGTTATGACTCAATATCAGCCCAACCACCAGCAGCCAGATCCACACCAATCGTTTCGGCCACTTGCTAACACTATTACTGGTTCCGGTATCGATTTCAGTATTGGCCTTATCAGCGGCCTCGTTAGTCAAGTGCGGCCCCTTCTTCGCTGGTCATCGCATTTACGCCGCTCTGCACGCCGGAGAAAGTAATCTCGGTGCGGTCACCACTGGCTTCGTTGATCGTCACGCTTTTGACGGTAGTACCGCCGGTCAGTGTCAGCGTACCGATCGCTTTGGCTAGCGCCGGTTGACGTGCCTTTAGAGCGACTTTCCAGATGCTGCCCTGAATGCTGCCATCCATGTCAAACAAAGATTCCAATTGACTCAAATCGCCAGCTACTAAAGAGAACATCACGCTATTGATCATTCGGACTACCGGTTCCTGCTTGGCATCCAGTCGCATAGCCACGCGATCACCCTGCATTTGCACGATCTCATCGCGCTTGAGACGCAATGTATTCGGAAATGGCTGCAATGTTCGCCATAGAACACCTTTGCCGCTCACAACACAAAAACGACCATTCGACAGTAATGGTTTTTTGATTCCCATCAGTTGCTTGGCTTGGTCGAAGCGACCACACAAGACCGGCGGCTTTGCCAACATTTCCTGTATTTTTGCGATAGGTGCAGCCGCTTGCGCAGATGCAGCCAGAACGATGAAAAAACCACTAATCAAAACTGGCGTGACTATCGACGAAAATAAACCGGATGAAAATAAACGTTTCATGGTGTAGCAATTCCCAATTTTTGAAACAACACAGCAGGCGAAGCAAAACACATTTCACGCGTCGCGATATCAACCGCGACTTGCGTGGTCGTACCCTTGGTCAAGCGCTGGCCGGTGGTAAGATCGGTGATTAAATAATCCATCTTCAGGCGATTTTCCCATTCGACAATACTTGCGCGAACGCTGATATCTTGACCAAACGTTGCGGGGTGAACATACCGCAGATGTAAATCAATCACCGGCCATGCATAACCCGAATCCTGCATTTCCGAGTAGTTGTACGCAATCGCATCGAGCAGCGCGCATCGTGCTTGCTCCATATACTTTACATAATTGCCGTGCCAGACAATGTCCATCGGGTCAAGATCGTAAAATTGTACTTTCAAGGCAATCTCGGCAGTCCAGCGACTTTCCTTTTTATACATATAAATCCCATGCTTTCGAATTGATACGCGCCAGCAACAAACGCAAATCAGGCTCTAACATACGGTCTTCCTTGATCGCCGCAATATCATCCGCCAGCACATCCAGCATTACTTGCAAGTTCTTTTGGGGTTTTGCTGTCTCGTCCACCCGGCAGCGCAGCCAAACACCTTGGCGGACGCTAATTAACAATGCCGCCGTTACTTGTTCGGTCAATTGCAGCACCCGCAAACAATCCCGCGCAGCAATCGTACCCATGCTGACTTTGTCCTGATTATGACATTCGGTAGAACGTGAAAATACGGAGGCTGGCATGGTCAGTTTCAGCGCTTCAGCGGTCCAGGCCGATGCACTGATTTGTAGCGCTTTTAAGCCATGATTAATACTAGCCCGCGGTCCTTCTGCGCCTGATAGATTGGATGGCAAGCCGTGGTTATAACGACTATCGACCAGTAACGCCATCTGCCGATCTAATAAGTCGGCCACGTTGGCAACCGCATTTTTCATGCTATCCATAGCGAAGGCAATATGACCACCATAAAAATGACCGCCATGAAGCACGCGTTCATTTTCACCGTCAATGATGGGATTATCGTTAGCACTATTGAGTTCATTCTCAATCGATTGCCGCATCCAGGTAAGCGCATCGGCCAGGACACCGATCACGTGTGGGGCGCAGCGAATCGAATAACGATCCTGTAAACGCTGTTCGTTGCGAGGCGCATCTGGAGCCGGCAAATCCTGGCGTAACCATGCGGCAACTTGTTGTTGCCCTGCGTGCGGTTTGACAGCAAATAACGCCTCGTCGAAGTGATGTGCATTGCCGTCCAGCGCAAAGCTCGACATCGCGGTAATGCGGGTGGCAATGCGCACCAGATACTCGGCGCGGTCATATGCAAGGCAGGCCAGCGCCGTCATCACAGCAGTACCGTTCATGATCGCCAGACCTTCTTTGGGTCGCAAACGTAATGGTGTCATGCCGACCGCAGCCAATGCCTCGGCAGCAGATACTTTGACGCCTTTACGCCAGACTTCGCGCTCACCACACAGCACGGCGGCGAGATAGGATAACGGCGTCAAATCACCGCTAGCCCCGACGGATCCCTCTGCGGGAATCAACGGCAACAAATCTTCTTTCAACAGCCGAGTAATCTGTTCGAGTAGGCCGACACTGACACCAGAATACCCTTTACACAACGACGCCAGGCGGACCGCCAGAATAGCCCGCGTCTGCTCGGGCGTAAAATGTTCCCCGAGACCACAGCCATGATAGGTATATAAATGATGCGGTAATTCCAGCACTAATTCAGCCGGCACATTGACCATACAGGAATCCCCATAACCGGTCGTCACGCCGTAAATAGTTCCGTCCTCTCGCAACAAACGATCCAGAAAATCGGCTCCGCGCATGATCGTGGCCCGAAATACGGGATCCGTAGATAGGGTCACTTTTGCTGAGCCGGACGCGATCTCGACAATATCTTCAATCGTCAGACGCTCTCGATCAAAACAAATATTTCGCGGCAAAATGTCAGGCATCTCTGATGCTGTGTTTAGATCAGTGTTGTGCGTTGTCATAGGTTGATAAATACCAAAAATCATAAAAGTTAAACCACTGCAAAGGCGCTTTCAAACAATAGTGTTCCAGTCGCTTCGCATACGCGGCGGCCAGTTCATTCAATATTTGATTGCGATGTTTACGTGGCAAATGAATGGCATCCCGAAACAATTCAAAATGACATTGGGAACGGCTACCAATAGTCAACGTAAACAGCAAATAAACCGGACATTGCAATACGCTAGCCAAGACATAAGGACCAATAGGGAATGGGGCTGAGTTCCCAAGAAAGTTGGCATGGGCGACGCGTGGCTGCGGCGATACTGGAATGCGATCGCCAGCAATCGCCACAAACTCGCCTTGGGCCACCTTTTCTGCCAACAACATTGCCATGACGGGGGTCAGTTCAGTCACTTGCATCAGATTCAACTGACTATCCGGATCAAGCTTTGCCAGCAATCGGTTAAAAGCTTTCGCATGCTTGGTGTGGACCAAAACAGTAATACGCAAACCGCTGCGCTGCCGCGATAACACGCGACATAACTCTAAATTGCCAAGATGGGCGCAAATCAACAAGCCACCGCGCTTTGCCTCCAAATTATCCCGAATCAGCTCCTTCCCGGTGCTGGTGACGTCTTGGGTTTTAAACAATCCGCCCCATAGCAGCATTTTGTCCAGAATGCTTTCTGCAAACGCGCCAAAGTGCTGAAATACCCCGGATAAACCTGACTGAAGTTGCGCGTTATCATCAACCGAACCACATGCGCGCACCCGCCGCAAATAATCTTTTGAGGCATGGCGCGCTATCGGTTTGGTCGCCAGATAAAAACCGAGAATGGGGTATAACACCAATCGAAACGGCAAACGACCAGCGATACGATATAGCCAAAACATCAGACGCATGCCAACCACAAAACTGGATTCGTTAATCTGGGCCCAATGACGGTGCGCGCGCGTCATTGACCGCTCCGTCGGCGCGAAAACTTTCTCACCAGCAAAGTCGGCACACGCCATAACATGCCAAGAAACAACGTCGCGTGCATCCGAGAAATCAATAAATTATCTCTCACCAGACGAAAGTGAGAAACACCGTCACTCGGATAACCGACCTTGGTCGGAAAATTGACAATCTGCATGCCATCCCAATATAAACGCACAATGACGTCAGTATCGAAATCCATGTGTTGACCAAGTATTCTTTTATGTGACAAGGCTACAAATGGCGCGAGTGGATAGATCCGAAAACCACACATCGAATCTTTGATATCAAGCGATAACGTATTGATCCAAACCCATACGTGGGTCAGATAACGTCCGTAAAACCGCACCTTGGGCACACTATCGTCATACTGCGGCACACCGGCAATCAATGCATCTGGCCGTGCAGCAGATTGCGCTAAAAAGAGTGGAATATCATCCGTACAATGCTGTCCGTCTGCATCTATTTGTAGCCCATGCGTAAAGCCAGCTTGTGCCGCATGACGAACACCACTCACGACGGCTCCGCCCTTACCCCGATTTACGGCATGACGCAGCAGAATGATGTGGTCCGGATGCGCAGCAGCGAGCGTATCTAATACTGCAGCGCACTCCGCCGAACTGCCATCGTCGACCAATATACATGGCAGTTGGCACGACAGAATTGCCGCCACCACGTGACCGATTGCATGTGCGTGGTTATAAACTGGAATAATGGCACAAGGATTAAAGTCCACCGTAAAAATTTGCCGCGTGACGATATCTGACGCATCCATATTGGCAGTCGTTTTGATGTCTATATTTTGATCGGGGTTCTGATCGGGATTTTTTTGGTGACTCAAAGTCTGATGATTATTGTCATCCACCGAATCTCTACCATGTTGAGGCTGGTCCACTTTAGAAGTATTTCCAAACAGAATACGTCCGCTTGCGTGCTGACCAGCATCAGAGCTGAAACTAAACGTCAGAGAGGATTTTTGACTATCATGCTGAAGCCTCAGTTGCAGAACCTCTTCGGGCATGACTACGCGCTGGAATTTAAGGGCATGCATGCTCAAAAAACGCGGCGCTAAAGGTAAATATTCTCGTCCATACGCAATCGCCCAATCAACCTGAACCACACCTGGCAAAATAGGTGATCCGTCAAAATGACCATTAAAATAGAGAAGATCACGCGGAACAGTAAGTTCAAGCACGACGCGTGATTGCGCCAGATCCATTTCCAGCACGCGTACGTTTGGTTTTGTCACGGGACTCACCAACAACGCGTTCGATGATGGCGCATTCACGGTCTCGGCCGCAGCGGCCAATAACGCAGCACGCGTCGTCTTGCCCTGCGCGTTCAATGGGAGCGCGTCGAGATAGCGCCAGCTACGCGGCAGCGCGATCGACTCAATCGCATGGGCGATACTATCCCGTAGTCGTCGATTCAATAGTAATTTTCCCTGCTCGGCATAGAAAAGACGACCGGCATCCGACAGCACAACGAATGCGGCGATCTGCTGACGGCGCTGAAGCGGCCCTTCATCAAGCAATAAAACCCGTACGTCCGTCACCAGGCAAGATATCTTCAATTGTGACTCGATCATGTCTAGCGAAATACGCTTTTCTTCTACTTTCACAATACGATCAATTCGGCCTCTTAACAAAAACCGCATTTCATCAATTGCTTGTACCCGATCCGTCAAACTGAACCAATTCGCATCAGGCAGATGCGGCGAGCAAATTTCGAGGACTGATTCATCCGAACTGATACGCCACGTAATCTCAGGCATGACAGTCCAACTTTCATCCACTTGTGCAAGAGGATTGTCAATGAAATCGAAAGAACGTTGACGCCATCCTACACCGCCTGTTTCCGAACTTCCGTAGACCTCGATCGGCACATGCCCGAGAAACTGCGAGGCTATTTGTGCAGCATCTTGCGACAATGGTCCGCCAGAAGAAAAGACTGCACGCAATGAATGCAATAGCTCTGGTTGCATTGACGCCGGAATCCGTTTCAGATGCGCGGGACTGGAAATGAGTATTGCAGGCCGATCACCAGTGACGCGCAAGACTGGCAATAGCTCTTCTAAAAATGCAATTTGCCGTGCATGAATAGTGCGGCCAGTTGTCAGCGGCCACAACACTTTGAATAAAAGCCCATAAATATGTTGATGCGACACCGTAGCAATAACATGCGCATCGCCGATAGCGTCTCCAAATAAAGCTTCTAGCGTCGTGATTTCAGTTGATAGCTGGGATAATTTCTTAATAACCGCTTGCGGTTCGCCGGTACTACCCGACGTATAAATCACCAATCCCGAGAAATCAGGCGATAGCGTCTTGAAGCCATAATAGGAAGCGTCATCAATACGGTGCGGGAAAATCGATGACTCTGCAAGATTGACCGCTTCCAAGCCTGACCTTACTGGTAAATGCATTGACAACCGTATTGGGAGATAATCGTCTGGAAACTCGCCCACAAAACCATCCACAAGCGTCGCCAAGGCGGCACATGTTGCTGGCAATACATCACCTGCAAGATAAATGATTTTGTCCGCCTGCCAGGCACCTAATAATGCGCAGGAAAATTCGGCGCAATCTGTCAAATATAATGCAAAAGAAGCGCCCGAATCACGTGATAACGCGTTACGCCATGCATCAACCCGCGCCAAAAAGTAAGCACGATCGAGGCTCTCGCCATCGCGCCATGCGAATGGACGCGCCCTGTCCGTAGAGCTAATACCTACTTTTGGTGGCGCGCTTAATGGCGATAATAACGACAACAGATCGTTTGAACTAGACATTCTGTGGCCCAGATGACTGAAGTCTATGCCGACGTTTTAGCGCTATTCTGACCATATATTCACCCACAAACAAAAGCCCCATTGCAACGTAAGCAACTATGCCGTTATAAACGCTCCACACTGCTGGCGATGCCCAAAATGCCGTGATCAATGCTAACGAACCATTCACCACAAAAAAGCCACACCAGACCTGTGTGACACGGCGAGTATAAGCAATCGCAAAATCCGGTAACTGTGGGTCAGTTAGTCGCGCCATCCGCTCTATGATTGAAGGCGGTACGAAAAGACTATATCCAAAGACGCATAACATGCCTGCATTAACCAATACCGGATACAGTTTTAACGGTAACAACGCATTATTCCAAATCGCAACAGCAGCTAATAGCAATGCCGCGACCAAACACCAACGACTAACCTTACTTAATTTAACCATTGGCAGCCGGGTTGCAGCTGCGATGATTAATAGCAATGCAAGCGCGCGAGGCGAAACCCGTCCATGTCCGAACCAGATAACAAACGGATACAACAGCGTAATTACCACAGTCAGGATGGTCAACACCGTCCGCATCCAGGGTTGCATGAAACCTGAGAATAAGCGCGTCAATGAGCGTGGCAAAAGGCATGACACCAGGCGAGACAAGTAACTAGAAGAGAGGCCGGAAAAGAAGCGTTTTATTTTGTATCCTCTGCCAACAAAGCAACCACGGCATCAACGACATCCTGCACCGTGCGGACCGATTTAAATACATCCGGCTGCAATCGCTTTCCCGTAAATTGCTTCAGTTTGACCACCAGATCAACAGCATCAATACTATCAATATCCAGATCCGTGTATAAGTTGGCCTGCGGCGTGATGCTGGCTTTATCGATTTCAAACATATCGTGCAACACATCTACTACCCAAGCACCAATGTCTTCTTTCGTCATTGTCGCAGCTGCAGTTCCTGCCGTTGCCACTTTTATCGATGCCGTCATGTCACACCTTCATTTTTTTCTGTTGCTGGCAATCATCGCGGCTAATGCGCGTACCGAAGCAAAATGGTTACGCGTTTCCGCCGAATCTGCTGATAATGAAATACCGTAACGCTTCTGGATGGCAACCCCAAGTTCGAGTGCATCGATCGAGTCTAGTCCAAGTCCTTCACCAAACAATGGCGCATTCGTATCAATGTCTGCGGTTGTAATATCTTCAAGTTGCAATACATCGATAATGACTTGCTTTACCTCGTTTTCAAGCTGCTCCATCACATTGACTTTCTTTTATAAAATAATTCTGTAAATAAGCAGTTAAATGCCTTGCAGCCAACGTTTCACTTCCCGCCGTCTCAACAAAGGGTTGGACGTCGATATCTTCTTTTACCGCAATACTGAAATGTGCCATGGCTGATGGTACTTGCCACCATTTTTCTCCTTTTCCGAGAGTCGGTGGCGAACAACGAATGACGACCGGTGTCACGTTCGACAAACTGCGTACAGCAATATTTGCAGCACCACGTTTGAAGGCAATAGAACCGTCTGTCCGCGTTCCCTCTGGAAAAATAATCAAATTGCTCCCGCTCCGCAAAGAGGCGATACCGTCAGACAATAAACCCGTACCGGTATCATTTCGTATATAACCGGCGGCACGCGCTGATCCTCTGATAAAGTTGTTCTCCCAGAGTTGGCTTTTGAGCACGCAATCGGCATCCTTTACAAAGGCCATCAGGAACACGGTATCCATCAAAGTTGGATGATTTGCCAAGATCAGCAAACCTTGCCGTTGTAGTCGCTCCAGCCCACTAATTTCATAACGCAAAACGCCTAATATGCGCAACAACCTTATAAAAGTCCGAAACATCACGCGTATAATCTTGCGCGCTACCGATGCGCTTGATTCCGGCTTCTTGACGAAACTATTCATCAAGGGAAAAAAGATCAATCCCATCAACAATCCAACTACACCAAACACCAGAAAACTTAAGCCGGTTGCAGCAACGCGCCAAAAATGGTTCACGCGTTTGACAATTCTATTCACTGGTCACCATCGCGATTCGCCGTTGCTCCTGGTCGACACTGTATCGCCAAGACCAGCGGCGGTTGTCAACCAACCGAATCAACTCGTGATCTTGTCGTAATTGAAATGCCAATATATCCAGACCAGCTGGCTGAGGAACCTTCGCCATCACCAACTTAGTGATGTCGGTATTTTCCGCATTACGCCCACTATGCGTACTAAGACTATGACTAGCCGCAGATTCCCAAGTAAGAAATATCGTATCAGCGCCACGCTGCACGGTCGGTTGAATTAACCAAGCCCAGGCAAAGGGCTGATCTTCGCAATCCTTGAATTCACCGAACTCATCCGGTAACAGACCATCGTAGACCACCAACAATACTTCCGGCGCACCGTCAGCTAGCAATCCGCAAGCCTCAATCACCGCATGCTCGACGCCGCTATTACCTGCAGATAGAGCGCTATGACTTGCCTGATCGTGTCGCGCAATCGACAGCAAACCAGCGGTCGCGTTGTGCACCGACAAACTAAAGGAAGTCGGAGATAGCGGCACCTCTCGCACCAGATCTTGCAACAGTTCTACCGAACGTGCGCACTCGCCGTGCCGCGAACAAAACACTGTAGCAACGTCGGATCGCCCTTGTAGGCAGAGATATGCTACTTCAAGCGCCATCCTGCCGACAGATCCGGCGCGTCGACGCAGCATCGCTGGCATGGATAAAACCGGAGGCTCGGTGTCACCCTGAATCAGGGGGCAACGTTGCGCCCATTCGCGCCACTCAGCGTCGGTTTCTAGACCCGGTGCCCATGCTGCATGCGCTGCGATTGAAAATTGAACCCCATTGATTGCGCGGTCGCGACTCATTTTCATCATATTCCAACGCCGTTCCAGACCCAATATTATAAACAGCAACCTATTCGAACGGAGTTAAATCGACGATTACTTAAGTAATCGTCTTTAACTTCTGCACCTGAATAGAGCCTGAATATGTCATTTCAATCGATTAGCCTCTTCGCTTTGGATAACCTTCGGCAGTGATACGTTCCCAAACGGCTGTTTTCTCTTCATCATTCATAAAAACCCAGTGTGCGACTTCGTTAACAGTGCGCCCACACCCACGACATACGTCATCAAAAGTGGTGGAACAAACTGCAACACAAGGCGTATCGGGACGTTCCGGGCGAGACTCTGACATGCGAACCTTACTAGTAGATATTAAACTTATAATTAATATAGTGTCATGGTGTATCAGTTGTATGCTTTGTTTCCGTGACCTGACCCCGCATATTTTGCAAGAAAATATAATGGCGAAAAATCAATATTGAAAACTACTTCACTGAGGACACAATTCTATAACAGTCCGCGTCCGCGGTATCTCACAGAAAGCTCGGTTAAGTCACATGTCGGTCAAAAGCTGAATTAAATCAACATTCAGGCGTTCGGTACTTGACACGTAAACGAAAAAGGTCAGCATCTTTCGCAGGCATTCTGCGTTAATAATGCTGACCTTGCTCATACTAAACTGGCATGTGCGCCAACGATTAAGCGCCCGTGACTGATTTACAGATTAACTAAGAGCCTACTTTTTCCCTGATTTTGCATCACTTTTTTCATTAGCCATATTGCCTCCATCGATCACCGTTTGCTGTGCTTCCAGCGCACGAATACGATTCCGCAGAACCATTAACTCGTTACGCGCCGTTTGTTGCTTATTATTTAACGCCAGAGCTTGTTGACGCGCTTGATCTTGCTGCGCAGAAACTGTTTTCTCTTGCTGACGTTGAACAGCTAAATCATTTTGAAGTGCCAACAACCGGTTTTCCTGCCCTGAAATTAATTGCTCCGTATATTGCTTATCAGCCTCAAGCTTAATTCGACGAATATCTACCTCTGCCAGTTTTTCCGTTTGCCCCACAAAACTCTTATAGGTCTGCTCTGCCTGGACTTCGGAGGTCGTTTTAACTACTCTCCAAAAGTTTTTTTGTTGAAATAAAGCCACATAATAAGTGCGGTTATCAGACTTAAATAAAAGACTGGAGCCGTAATTGCCATTATAAGTAGTACGCAACTCACTAATACCCTGGCCCTGCATTAGTTGCTGCAATTCGCCGATAGTGCTGTTCGCAGTATCAATCGTTGGTGCCGCCGCCGTTGAGCCAGCTGCTGACGTCATAGTATTAGGCGACGTCGTTGCGCCCTGAGGGCGAGACGCCGACTGCGCCATTACATTGGTGGACAGTGCGGCAATAACCGCCACAATGCTCAGCCCACTTGCCGCACCGCCAACACATCGACCCATTACTTCACACACATTTAGGTTCATCCCTGTTTCCCTGTCATTGTTTATTGTTAATTGTTTCTTTTCAGCAATGATGATTGCCGCGTGAATTTTATTGCTTTTAAGCTTTACTTTTTAATTTATGTCCACTTTTGTACAATGATTTTTTAGCGGTATTCATTGCATTTTTTAGTAGCGCATCCATTATTCAATTTCACCAATTGCCTCAGTATCCGCAATCTGGAATTTACGCATCTTTTCCCACAATACTTTGCGGCTGATACCGATAGCGTGCGCAGTATCCTGACGTCGCCACCCATTTGCATCCAGGGCTGCCAGAATACGATTCCGTTCCGCCAACTCGCCCTTTTTACGTACCATCAACAGATCAGTGCCCTCATTGGTCCGCGCCAACGATCCCAGCATCGCAAATACGCGGTCGATGCGTATCCTGTCCCAACTTCCTAACTGACGATAAATGATCCCTATCCGTTCCGCGACATTTCGCAACTCGCGCACATTTCCGGCGAAGCTTGAGGTTGCGACCATTTCAAGTAACCAATCCGGGGACGGCGGAATTTCGTCATAAGTCTGAGCCAGCAGTGCGCTAAATATGGCGATTTTATCGACACTTCCACGCTCTTCCAGATTCGGCACGCGCAACTCGATAACAGCCAGCCTGTAATATAAATCGGCGCGAAACATATCCTGCTGAACCTGTTCCCGCAAATTGCGGTTGGTCGCTGCCACAAGCCTAAAATCCAACTTGATTTCGGTTTGGGAACCTAGTCTCGTAACCGTACTTTGCTCCAATACGCGTAATAGTTTAACCTGTTGATACAACGGTAAATCGCCAATTTCATCAAGGAAAAGCGTGCCGCCATCGGCCTGCTCAAAATACCCTTTGTGCGCCAATAAAGCGCCAGTAAACGCACCTTTTGCATGGCCAAAAAATAGCGATTCAAATAAACCATCGGGAATCGCTCCGCAATTGACTGCAACAAACGGGCCTTGCCGATACCGGCCATGACGCTGATGCAGTAACTGCGCAATGCGCTCCTTACCAACGCCGGTCTCGCCCATGATCAGGACACTCGACTCACAATCGGCAAATGCCTCAGCTTCAGCGACCAGCGCTTGCATACAGTCGGATTGCGCTATCAATGGCTGCAACTTACGATCCGGCTCGTTGCTGGCGTGCATTTCTGCTGCCAGTCGGAACACCAGCATGCGCAACTCAGCACAAGTAAAATCACGCATCAAAATGTGCGAATACTCGGTCGGATAAACACGTGGGTTAGCTGTCCGCACCACATCTGCAACCCAAATCACCGGCATGCAATGCGCTTTTTGCCAAGCCTCAGCAGAAAACTCTCCACGGTCAATTACCGTCACCGACATCACAGCAATCGATGGGCGCAACGACACCAGATCGCGCGAGATGGTCAAACCATCTGAGCGAATCACCTGGACATCAAAGCTACTAAGACAATGCGCGATTCGATCGGCAATATCCGACGTACCTTCCCACACATAGATGTCCAGGCTTTCTGGTAATAGTTTGTTTTCTATTTTCATTTACGCTCATCCATCCTTACTCTTTACTGCCAATTTTTGATGCATTATTTTGCACTCTCAACAAATCTTTGATGTCACCGAGCCGCTCATAAATATTAAATGCCAATATCCATAACTCACTCATCACACGCCACAACAACAGCGACAACAAGGTCCCGCCCAGCGCAAGTGACACCCGCCCGACACCGCCACTCGACCCGCCGCTATTGAAGCAACTCAACAAACCCCCGATGACGATCACCGCTATGCCTGCGCGATAAATAAACTTGATTAAATACGGCGCAATCAAATGTTCAAAACCAAACAGCAGAGATAGCTTTGAATACCCTTTTTTTGTTGTCACTGCATTCCCATTTTTTAATATAACGTTCTTAATAAACCAGCAGCAAATTGCCACACGTGACAGAGGACAACTTCAGTGTATTTTGTCCAACACCCAACCCGAGCAGCGAAAAAGTAGTGTCAAGCAAACCACCAACAGCAGACAAAATAGGATTTAACAGTCCTCCTAAACCACTCAGCACCACCGTCAAAAGCCCACTCAACAAACCCAAAGGATCAAGAATGTCGAGACCCACCTGAAATGTTCCCGGTTGAATGACGTTTCCCAATATGCTGCTCAAAGAAGAACCAACGATGACGCTACTTGGAAAAGGTGCATTTAAGGTCACAGTAGTCGGCTGCTGGTTTGCCACCTGCGCGTTGATACCCAGATTAATCAGTCCTGGAATAACGTCCACCCGATTTGCCTGATTTGATATTGAAGGACATGAATTTGGTGCGCTCGCATCAGTCTGTCCATTTGCCATACATACTTGCGCCACCCCCGGCTGCACCGAAAAAGTGGCGCTTTGAGGAGCCTTGCACTGCACGCTTGTAAGGGTCGCTTTGCCATAAGCAAGGTCAACATAGAGTGGAAGATTGACCGCCGATTTTCCTGGAATGATCGTCAAAGCCTGCACGTTTATAGCGAGTCGCATTTGGGCCGAAGTAGCGAATGTCGCAGGCGGACCGACACCACCAATAGCTATTTGCGGTGGTTGAATCAACTCTAACTTAATTCCCACTTTTCCTAGTGCGCCCAGGTCGACATTCGTACCAAGATTAATAAAATGTTGGCTATTAGCGACTTGCAAAGTCCCTACGTTTAACAAATCCAACACGTTAATTTGCGTATTCAGTGCTGAAACGCCATCCGCCGCACTGATGTTTAAAATCTTACCGATTGTCAACAGCGATCCGCCCAAAGTACCGGTCGTTAGCGCAGCGAGATCACTCACCGTTATGCTGGCCGCTTGCGCTGGAGAAAGCGCTTGGACCGATGCATTAACTAACTGCGCCAAAGATACCTGGGCGTTTAACACGTCGTTCAAATTTCCGACATTCAAGTTTAGATTTTTCAACACTTGTAACAAGGAGACTTGCGTATTGACTAGTCCGTTATACGTTACGGCACTCAGGCAAACATTGCTCCCGAGCAGTCCATTGATAAGCGGTGCCAACAGCGCGCTACTTCCGCTACATAACGACAGCAAACCGGTACCTAAAGAAAACGCAGCGACCGGATTCGATTGCGTCGCAACCGCTTGTGCGACCACAGACTGCGTGCCCAGACCAAAAAATCCTTTGACCTTAGAAGAAACAAGCACTTCGATCGCATTTGGATTAATACCGGATTTAGGCGTGCCGAAATTTTTCGATAAGGGCGCTTCATACGTCTGCACAGTTGTTAAGGCCGGTGTGGTCTGGGGATCCCAACGACCACAAGTTAATACAATAGCGTTGGACGAAGTATTTGGGGCGAGTAGGGAAAAATTATTAGACTGCGCATTCGCATTGGCTGCCAGACTCGCGGCATTGCAGCTAAGACCCGAATCAGAAAGTGCCTGAACACCGGCGAGTGCCGCCAAATCTGCGACCTTTTGTAAATCGCGCTTCTGGAAAAACAGATAACCGATATCTAATGCGGACAATAAAATGACAAAAATAGACAAGAAAATGGCGGCCATTATCACGATCCCGCCTTGCTGCCTGCGCACGCCACCAACCGCCCGCGCTGGCGACCAGCGGTATGGAACGTGAACAAAAGTCGGATCAAAAAATATAACCATGGAATAGTGACGTCGGATCGTTAAAATATCTGGATGCTATAAAAATTAGTTTGTCGTACTTTTGGCGACTTTTGCCTCAAAAAATTCAGGTAACGGATGCGTGAAACTATTCATGTAACGCTCCCAACTGGCCTCAGCGGTCACGCCCAGCATCGGAAGCTGCGAACCAGCAACACGTCCATCCACCTGCGCCTGCAATAGCGAACGTGTGACATCGCCGACTCTTGTTCTGGAGGGTTCTGGCTCCGGGCCTGAGGCTAATTCAGGCTGCGTGGATACTGGTGCTGCCGCCAAGGATGCATCAGCCGCGACTTGCGGATTCGGTGCAGGCGAATTGATGGTCGCTCCAGTTGTTTCCACGGCACTTGTTTGTGCCGGTACGATTGGCGCAGTCTTTCCGCCAGACTGCACCATCCGACCGGTTACCGGCGCATTGGTCTGCGCATGCAAGACAGGCAAAAAGACCATGGCAAGTAAAAGGAATAACACCCCATTCCGTGTCAGGCTGGGATTGTTGCTAGAAAGTTGGGAGATTCTCATTTTTTGCCTTTTGTTGGTATAGCCGACAAGTAAAGTGTCAATATTAGTGATGGTTCCACGCGGTTAAGCGTTAAGACGCCCATCCGGCAAAGGGTTAACTACCGCTATTAAAACGATCCAGCATCGTCTGAAATCGGTTCGTCGGCCCCATCGGCACCACCGCTACAGGACGAACCGCTGGCGCGGGACGCTGGGGAATACTTGCGGCTACCGGTGGCCGCGTATTTTTAATCTGCTCAGCCAATTTAGTGATTTTAGTGCGACTGTCGGGCGACAATTTAGCGCGTTCCATCACTGAACGGGCCTTGCTACTATCACCAGATACGAGCAAAAGCAACGCTAGGTTAGCGATGATCTTCCGATTATCCGGAGCCAATTCAGCAGCTTGCGCCAGCGGCACGCGCGCATTACTGGTATCGCCGCTACGCAGATAGGCATAGCCGAGATCGCTCAACATAATGGGATTAATTGGCTCAAGTTTTGACGCTGCCATAAACAACGGCACAGCGGCCGCATAATTGCCGTTTTGAGCGGCCAATAACCCCAAACCATGCCAGGCTGCAGCCGCTTCAGGGGTTTTTAACAATTCGCGATAGGTCACTTCAGCAACCTCGCCTTGCCTCGTCTCTCTTAATGCGTCAGCGCGCAGGCGCTCCACATCAGCCGCTTTTCCATATTGCTGTTCGTAAGCATCGATGTGCGCCAGCGACGCAAAGTACAAACCCTCGGTCTGCATCTGTCGGATCAGGCCAATGTACATCCCTTTGTTATCTGGTTTGGCTGGTTTATTTTCTGCTTCCTGGCGCAATTGTGCGGCTTCGTTCTGTTGTGCATAAAGACGGGCCGCAGAATCAGTAGCACAACCTGAAACACTCATGACCAATACAAATAAAGGACATATAAAAAATGCCAATAGACCTTGCCGATCAACACTAGATAACGAATCAGATTGGATTTTCATAAATTTCCCGACATTTTTGTCAAAGCACGGATTACTGCCAGAAAACCGACTCCGCCGGTAATCACTAGCAATCCAGGCAGCAGCGTCAGTACCATCACCCCGGTCATCTTGATCGTGACTTTGCCGACGCGCTCTTTCATATCCAATTTACGTTGCTCCCGAATACGCTCACTAAACAGCTTGAGCGGTTCCTGAACTGCACCGCCATGATGCTCAACCTGAACAATCAGACGACCAACCGATTGCAAATCCGCATTATCAAATACGGTTGAAAAGCGCCGCATGGATTGTTCCCGCGTGCGACCGGCTCGATACTGACTCGCAGCAATCGCAATTTCATCGCCCAGAATATTGAGCACATTGCTGAACTCGGTTTCGATGACATGCAGGCTCTGATCAACCGACAAGCCAACACCTTGCAGTAATCGGAGCAGATCGATTAACAGTGGCAACTCTTCTGCCGCCTTACGACGGCGCTCTTGCGCGACCCGTTGCATGACCCACTTTGGTAACATGTAACCGATTGCCAGACCAAAAAAAACAATCAGCAACAAACGCCACCAGCTTCCGTTCTCCAATAAACCATAACCGATTAGGGGCAAAAGAATTGCCAACACAACCCGCGCCGCAAAAAATAGTGCCTGACCTTGCTTGTCGTTGACACCGCATTGATCTAAAAGATGCCGATCTTCCTCTGCAACCAATTGCCGGCCAAACGGCGTATCAACCCATTCGGCGGAAAGCGCCACGATTCGATCTCGCCACGGAAGAGATTCCCGTTCGACCGACAATCCGCTCGCAGCGCGGTTTTGTGCAGCGATCTTCTGATCAATCGTGCTCAGATTTTGCTTAAGCCGCCACACACGCCCAAACATTGCTCCGCCAATGAGGAACAGCGCAACTGCGATCAGTAAGACCGCCAGAAAAATCAATGTATGTTGTGTAGTGCTCAACGTTATCCCCTTATTTCCTTGCAGCGTTCACATGGATTTGGCTAATCGATACAGCCAAAATCCACCTGTTATTTGCAGCAATACCGCACCAATTAACATTTTCTTTCCGACCGGGTCATGCCACATTCCGACAAACATATCGTTATTAAATATCACCAGAAAAATACCAATACCGACAGGCATGATGCCCATAATCCATGCCGATAACCGGATCTCGGTTGACAATGCAGACAACTCATTCTGTGCATGCTCCAGATCGCGCATAAACGCTGCCATCCGGTCAAGCACCTGATCCGATCTGCCGCCAAAACGACCAGCGACACCAATCACCGTCGCCACCAGTTCCAATTCCTTAAAGCGAAAAATCTGGGCTTCCTTGCGCAAGGCGTACTCAAGATCGACGCCTGCCTGGACTTGCCAATTCGCACGGTCCAACACCACTCGAATGGGGCCATCAGCGCTCACAATCGCCGTTTGAAATGCGGAGCCAATACTATTTCCGATGGTCACCAGACGCACTAACGTATCCAGAAATCCCGGCAATTGCCGGATCATCGTGCGCTGTAACTTGGCTGTCCTGCGCCAAAAATTAAATCGTACCAAAAGCACATACAGCATCAGCGTTCCCACGAAGGAAAAAAATCCACCAAGCACCATCGCGAGTATGGCCAACGCCAATCCGGGTATGGTTATCTGAATGAACAGTTTTCTCGAAGAACTCTGTATTCCTGCGCGTAACAAAAAATGCCGCAATACTTCTGTTTGCAAATGCCGTTGCGCGACTTCCGGCGTGATCGCCACCGCTGCCGCAATTTGCTGTCTTCCCTGGATTTGCTGATTCACAAACGCGGCGCTGAGGTCTTGGCGCGAACGTCCCTCCGCTTGTTGCCACAACCAGATAGCAGCGCCTGCCAATAACAGCGCGACGGTGATCAGCCAGAGCGTCAGATGCATATTTAGCGCCTTACCGGCAAGCCACTACCGGGACTAGTGAGATTGGAAGTGCTTTTGCCGGTTTGCTGCCCCAACTGCCGCTGACGTTGTAACTTTGGAGAGTGTGGAAAAATACCCAGCGAGACCCAACGATCCGCCTCATCGCCATCCGGTGCAATAAAGCTCTCGTGACGATAAAGTTCTTGTAGCGTAATCATGTTATCGCCCACTCCAGTGACCTCAGTGACCGAAACTATCCGACGACGACCATTCGACAGGCGACCAATTTGCACTATGAAATCGAGCGCACCAGCAATCTGGCGCCGCAAACTTGTTTCACTACCCTGGAAGCCAGCAAAACCTGCCAACATCTCAATCCGGTATAAACACTCACGCGGAGAATTGGCATGGATAGTACCCATTGACCCATCGTGCCCGGTATTCATTGCCTGTAGCATTTCCAGCACTTCAGCGCCGCGTACTTCGCCGACAATAATCCGATCAGGCCGCATACGCAGACTGTTACGAATCAAATCACGAATACTCACTAGACCGCTGCCCTCAAAGCCACCAAGACGCGACTCCAGGCGCACGACGTGGGGATGGTTCAGACATAATTCAGCTGTATCTTCCACCGTCACGACCCGTTCGTTTTCGGGAATAAAAAATGCCAGCGCATTTAGCAAAGAGGTCTTCCCCGAACTGGTGCCGCCCGAGACCAAAATATTGCAGCGCGCCTTCACCGCATTTTCGAGCAGTGTGTAGATCTCCTCGTTCATCGTGCCTAGGCCGAGTAAATCGGTGGGCTTCAACGGTTCTTTACGAAATTTCCGTATCGATACCATCGGACCGTCCACCGACAACGGTTCAATCACCACGTTCAGGCGTCCACCATCCGGCAAGCGTGCATCAACCATTGGATTAGACTCATCCAGGCGACGCCCTAACGGGGCCAAGATGCGTCGGACGATCCGTAACAAATGCGCATTATCGGTAAAGCGCAAAGTCTCACGCTGCAAAATGCCGTTACGCGAGACGAAAACATCGTTATATCCATTGATCAGAATATCCTCGACCGAGACATCGGCCAACAGATCCTCAAGCGGTCCAAGCCCGGCCAGTTCCTTGGTCAACGCGTCCGATATCTGACGGACTTCGCTTTCGTTTAACGGTATACGCTGCAAGCGCACAAAACCATCAACATCCAGATTGACGAATTGTTGAATCGCGCTACGGGACCAACGTCCAAACTCTGCCCCTAACTCCTCTATTCGGGTCAGCAGGTGATCGTAGGCGGCAGTCTTTATGTCCTGAAATTCTTGTGTGCTGGAAAAAGCCTGGTCGTCGTCCGCGAATTCTATCTGGTTACTCACGTCTTTCTCTCCCATCTATTATTTACGGCTATTACATTAGTATTTATCATCAGGTTCTTTCATCCAACAGGTCTTTAAAGACTGTTTAGCACGCCTATTTTCGCTGCAGCATTTTGGGTATCCAGCGCCCCAAGCCTTGTCTTGGCCGCTGTGGAGCGTCGGCAAGAGGATCGATCAATTCATCAACCAAGCCTTCGATTGCCTTTACGTAATTATCTTGCGGCGCTACTTCGTGTAAGAGCTTTCCGCGATTCGCACTGGATAGCAGTTTCCGCGTTCGCTCTGGCAATACCGCCAATAATGGAAGTCCGAAACGCTCGGCAATCTGCATTGCGCCCATACCGAAACGTTCGTCATATCGGCTGACCACTAGTTGTCTTTTATTGTCGCCTGGCAAAGGCTCTCCCAAAATGGTCAACGTGTCTGCAAGAGAAACCAGGGCGCCAACACTTTGATCTGTCACCAGCCATACATGATCGGAAGCACCGGTAAGATTGGTAATGAACTCCTGATTCGAGAACCCACCCAGATCGGTAATAAGTACATCAAAATAGGTACGCAGCCGATCAAGCAATTCCAACGCGTCGTGATGCGACACGGTACGCATTTCGCTTAGATTAAAAGGTAATGAAATCACCGTAACACCACCTGGGCTACGTGCTAAAGCAGTATGGACAAGCGTCTCATCTAGACGACGAAGATTGCGTACCGCTTCCGCGAAGTCAAAATTGCCGTGCGTGCTTAAATATAATTTGCCATCACCGGCTGGCAATCCCAAATCAAGAAGCGCAACCCGGCTGGCCACCGCACCGGTCTTGCTACCGCTGCGAGATTGGACTCTACGCTGAAAAATATCTGCAAGATGCACCGCCAACGTGCTGGAACCGACTCCCGGGCGCGCCCCAAGCAAGGTCACCAGTTGCCCCCGTTTGATCGGCACCGGTATCAGTGCCGCTGACGTAGATAAAACACGCTGGACCACCTCGCGCGCCTCATCCGATGGTGCAGTAATATCAATGAAGTCACTAAGGCCCGCCCGCCAGGCAGCAATTGCCCCTTCAGGAAAAGCCATCGTCCCTATCGCCACTAATGGTAAATTTGGCGCAGCTAATTTTAATGCGTGCGCCAACTCGACGGCTCGGGCAATCGCACCGACACTATTCTCTGATCGTAAAAAAGCAGGATCTTCCGGCGCGCCATGTCCAGAAAAATCAAGTAGTACGAGTAGGGGATTGAGTTCTATTACTCGTGGCAAAAGCACGGCCAGATCGGAGCGCTCTTGCCATAACGCTCCCCACTTTCCGAGTGTATTGCCAAGCCATTCTGCTTGCTCATTATTTTCCGAGCACAGCACAAAGCGACTTAATTCGGTCACGCTATTGGCGGCTGGGTTACGAGCGTTCATTGTGGAGTCCAAAAATCCCCTCCTTACTTCGAAAATCCGGGCACTTCGTCTGCGCCAGCGCTCCCTAACAGATAGCTACCCCAAGCAGTGCCGGGAGTATTAAGGCGCTCCTGTTCGCCACCAGGTAACGGCAAAGGTACATTCTTTGCGATCGCCTTGACCAAATGAGGAGTGACGATAATTACAAGTTCTTTCTCGTCCTGGCTATAACTTAAATTCCGGAAAAAACTTCCGATAATCGGCAAATCACCGAGAAGAGGAATTTTGTTAACGCTCGATTTAGTCGTGCGAGAAACCAGACCGCCGATAATAAAACTCTCTCCATCACCGAGCTCAACCGTGGTGTCAGCACGACGCGTTGTAATCGCCGGAATCGAAACACCCGACAACACGATGGCGTTGCTATAGTCAATTTCACTGGCTTCCGGTGCGACTTTCAACGCAATGCGGTCTTTTGAAATAATGGTTGGCGACACCGTCAAACCGATCCCGAATGGCTTATAAACAATCGTGGTGGTTCCCAATCCTCCGGCCTGCGGAATTGGCAACTCTCCACCAGCCAAAAAGCTGGCACTTTGCCCCGACAAGGCCGTCAGTGAAGGCTCAGCGAGAACCCGTGCGAGACCATTCCCTTCGATCAATCGCAATTTATTGCTCAAGGTATAGCTACCATGAGAAACAGAGCTAAGTAAACTGAACGCCGATGAGGTCGCCGACAATCCACCATTGGAAGCCAGATCACTACCCAATTGAAAATTGAAATTTCCGCGCGTCACGCCAAGAGAAAAATCGAAACCGATTTCTTTTAATACTTTCTTGCTAAACTCGACAATTTTGACGTCAATCTGCACCACGCCGCCGCTATCAATGGTCGACAGATCGACAACCTTCCCTTTGCCAACCGCATCGGTGGCTGCTGCAACGCTACTGGAATGCGTCCGCATTGATGATGCTTGTCCGCTGATGACGGCAGTGTTACCGCGTACTTTTACATCAGCGCCGCCATTCCCTGCAAGTGCTGCCTGCAGATCGCCTAATACTTTGACGCGCCAAATAGTGGGCGCTAGACCTTTTGACCAGACCGTGACGGTCGTGCTTCCAGGTTTTTTACCGGCCAGAATGACGCTGCCGCTCTTCCCGCCGGAACCGCGCACCATCAACACATCAGCAACTTCTGCATCGGCAACAGAAATACGTTCAAGGGTGCCATTCACGTTCAAACTCTGCTGCTCGCGCACGCCGAGTGAAATGTCTCTAGTCGCCGCCGCTGAAAGCAGCGGGAGCACAATTGCGGTTAGCACTAAAGGTAAAATTAGTGTGAGTATTTTCATAACTTGTATCTACTTTATTATTGATCTGGATACTAACAATCACACAGGCCATCTGATTAAAAAGCGACTGACTCGCGATGGACGCCACGAATTACCTCAACGGTATTTCCTGTATTTTCAGAGCGGCGAGATCGGGGCGCTGGATTCGATGCGGCCGGTGATGGTGCAGCCGATCTACGCGCTAACGTTGACTTTGTGTCGGCCGCTAAGCCGGTAAGGGCGATCCCGGCAAACGCCTGATTATCAGGCGTGCTAAGCGCTTCGATCTGGTCGTGCGTCAACCCATTTTTACCGCTGATGACAACCGGTAGGGGTGCGAACAACGCCTGATCCGGTATTTTTTCATCGGTTGGATTACGTAAAGCGAGCATGAGTTTTCCGCTTTGAATAGCCAGCGATAACCGATTGACATCTGCCAGCGGCGTCGCTAACACCGCTGTACGGGCGGGTTGTTGCGCAGCCTGTGCCGACTGCGAAGCCGTCGATTGTTGACTCGATTGCTGGGTTGATTCACCATTCGCGCCTCCGTCTGCTGTACTAGCTGTACTACCTGTACTACCTAAGCTGCCTATGACGGCCGCGCCATATGACAGGACACGCAAGCGAGACAGCAACAAACGCGACTGGCTATTTTCTAGTTCCTGTCCTTGTTTGAACGTCATAAATACATCTACGTAATCACCTGGCTGAATCCGATTGCCCGCACCAACAACCTCGTCCACAGGGATCGCAACTGCACGCTCGCCCTCAGCCAACTTCAAAGCCAACCCGCTTGCAAGAAGAGATTCTGTTATCAGATTACCGGTCCCGATGGCCGTCATCGGCACTTTGCCCAATACTGCACTCACCTGCGTGTAAGCACCCGCAGGATTGAGCGGCAATGTTACCAGCCGCACTTCATCGATAGTGATGGCTTTGCCAGCCTCCAGATTGCGCACGGCCACGACCACCGGATAGGCAGTTGCATTGCTCGCGACCGCGCCCGACACCACCGGTGCGAGCGCGGGACGACTTCCCAGCCACCAGGCAACGGATGCGAGTATGAGCGCGCCAATTACTAGTATCGCCGCAATAATTTTTGTCAGATTCATAGGAAGTGCTCGGTATAGATAAAAATGGCCGGAATATCTGGGAAGCTAAATGAGAAGGCACAATAACCAGCTTAGCTGGCTCAATCAATCTGAACCGTAGCCGAGCTCCCTAAGGTAGCAGGCACGGCGACGTTCATCAGCGACCCCAATAAAAGTGGTACCAATGGCTTAGCACTATACGGATAAGTCACCGTAACCTTGATCGGGTAAGCGGACCCGGCTGACACACACGGAGCGACAGGCGGCGCTGAGCAGGTAGGCGCTATAGAAGCGACACAAGCAATATTGGCGGTACCAAGCCAACTCACGGACTGGGTCGCAACTGCGCAAGCGGTTGTCCCCCGCGCAGCAGGCGATACTGCGTAACGCAATGCAGCGCGCGCGCCTTCTTCAGCAGCGAGTGTGAGCGATTGTTGGGCAACGAAAATGAGGCAATAAGTAATAATGCCGTATAGGAGTACAAAAAATACTGGAAAAACCAATGCAAATTCAATCGCGGCGGTACCCCGTTGCATTTTTAGAGTAACGATACTCTTGCCGCCCGATCTGGCAAGCGCATATCCGGGATCTCCGGCATAGTCACTCTTCATACCCACTCCTAATATCAGTACATCACACAGTCCAACCCCAACGATTCTTCCGCAGTAAAGACTAATCAACTAATCTGATCACTACTCAAAGACCTTTGGGGTACACGCACATCCACACGGCGCCAACTGCAAGATAGGCTGCATAAGGAATTCCAACGCGATTACCGCGCGCTTGCAATATTCGCTGATAAAAAGACCATCGCTCAAGTCGCATCGCAACGGTCTGTAAATCGGGTAACGATCCCGCTTTTGATGCGGTATAGACCAAAGCATGAAGTCCGGCCAGCAGCGAACCTATTAAAAAAACCGGCAGCAATGCCACCGGTCCGAGCAACAATCCAATGACGGCAAAAAACTTAACATCTCCAGCCGCCATCGCGCGTAGCGCATACAACGGCAGGAAGAACGCTAGTCCTATTACAAAACCGACTAAGCCATACATTGGACTAGTACCAAGCAATCCATGTCCGGTTACAACAAATAAGCCCAACTGCAGGGCCATCGCCAACATCAACAACTTATTTGGTACGCGACGCACTAACGTGTCATAAAAAAACAGCGTGCCGCACCATACTACAAACACCATTAGTAACCATATATTGCTACTCGGCATTATTAACTTTAGTCAATGATGGTTTTTAAGGATGCCGCACTGAGTAATTATTAGCGCGGCATCTTCTTTAGGTAATACTAACTAAACCAAGTTTTGTTCCGATAGCATTAAAAATGCCTTTTAAATCAGTTCCGATTGCTGTTGCACCGGCAATAATTGCAATTGCAACCAAGCCTGCAATCAGTCCATACTCTATTGCTGTAACGCCGTCTTCATCACGAAGAAATCTTATTAGTTTGGTTTTCAATTGTCGCTCCTAAAAACACTGCATAAAGACCATTTATTTCCCATATACCGCGATTTTTTAACGAAAACATTGCACTAAAAAGCGTTACAAGTAGTAGTTGGAATACCTCTAGAATAACTCAAATAATTGTTTCTTAAAGAAAAATTTCACGAAAGTAACACAAATAACAACATAGGTTTTTTATACCACTTTATATAGGTAAATTAGATATTTTTTCATATTTTTTTTACAATTTTAGTAAAAATACCTATTGAAAACTGTAATTTATTTAATACAAGAAACTATTACTATAGTTTCCACACAGAATTATTGGGTTGCAAAGTAATAGAAAGCCTTTATCAGAAGCGACCTCGTATCTGACTAATTATTATAGTTACCGTAAAGAATTAATAGATTCCAAACAGAACTGATAGTTGCCACGTGACATTAATAGTTCCTTTAAAAAATTACTCCAACTGATAGGAATACATTGCATTAACTCGCGGCGATCTTGAATTGGAGTCAAAGGGTTTATCGGCGATTGGTTTTGCCAGCGATAAATCAAAAGAATAAAGACGGCCACCGGAAAAACGCGTACCAAGCGCAATTGATCCCAATGTATCGTGCGTCAACGGTCCGGTATTTGAATACACCCGAGAGTGATCGATAAGAATATAAGGCTGAACGGATTTCAGATAGGTTGTATCAACGATAAACAGACGATTAATTTCGGCCGATACACCCCACCCTTTATCGCCAGCAAGTTCGCCAACAGGATAAGCAAGCCCAAATAGTTTGCCACCGAAACCAATTTGCTCCGAGGTCGGGAGGATATTATTGCTGTACTGCCCACTGCCGGCAAAGACCACACCGAAGCCGCCGGGCAACTGGTTTGATTGCGATGCCTGAACGGTTATCCGAGTAAAGCTCAAATCGACGTTACTGTTCTGACGCGATGCGCCGAGTCCATCAATCCCTTTATACAGACCAAGGCCAATTTGACGTATCTGCGCGAACTTATCAGTGCTTGGTGAAGCGGTCGTCCAAGAGCCCTCTGCGCTCAGTACCCGCACCTGGGAGCTTAACTGGACTGACATTGGCGTCGTCGGTACGGAACGGGTAAAGATTTGGCTATTTTCAGCGGCGTAAAGGCCTCCCGTGACCGTCAGATTATGCGTATTGTCGAGAAAGACCGGATAACTTACCGCCGCGCCGACATGAACTGTTTTAGTTTGATAGCGCGGTTGAAACTGGAGACTTTCCAATCCTTGGCTTTCAGGTTCAGAACGATAGTCAGACCAACTTACTTTCGCCAGCACGCCATCAGTGCCGATCGGCTGAACATAATTAATAGCATAAAATTTTTCATGCAATGAACCACTCGGCTGCAACGTACTAACCGTTATCTGCTCACCTAATGGGGTCAAACTATTAGCGGTCGCAGTTAATAAACCACGGATGCCGGGTTGACGATAATCGGCACCGATACCAACCGTCACAGGCTTTCGCTTGACCGTCAGGATCATGTCTGTGCCGCCATCGGTAGTGGTCGGTGGAGGAACGTTGGCAACGACCTGAACGCCCGGTTGTAAACTAAGAATACCCGCCACTCGCTCAAAGGTCTCCTGACGCAAAGGCCGACCTTCCTTTAACTGTTCCGCAATCGCTTTTAGGCGACTTTCTCCATTACCTGGATTTCCTTCAACCTTCACGTTCTTCACGTAACCTTCGACGACGGTGACGACCACGACATTATTTTCAAAACTCTGTGCCGGAATGAAAGCAAACGACAACGGATAGCCACGCTCCCGGTACATCTGCGTCACTTTATTAGCGGCCGCCAACAATTCAGCAACGGTTGTATCGCGATTCGCAAAAGGTGCAAATTCGGCGGCTACCTGCTCAAACGGCAATGCCTTAACGCCCGATATCTGAAAACGCGATGGCGCCAAATGACTATTTAATAATTTCACCAATGCTGGATCGACTGCCTGCGGCTGGACGTTAATGGTCATAGGGGCACTAGGCGCGGCCTCAGGGGTAGGCAATGTATCGAGAGGATTACCCTGCAACGGACTTCTACTATCTGCACTGGCCGATGGCATATAAAAAGCGACCAGGAGGCTGACGCCGCCCACTACCAAAGTAATGTGAGTTGATTTCATGCGACTTACGCCTTAATGGTCATTCTGCGTCTATTTTCCTGAAAGCAATGATGAGGAATTTTTCCAATCTTACTTGATCAGTTAATGATTTAAAAATGACGTTACAAACACGGTTAATTAGTGTTGTTCCCCAAAAAACCTCGGTACTATCCAAGGTTTTTCCCGTCTATAAAAATTATTACTTACCTGTCGCGCCGTGTAATAACGGATTAAGCAGCCCGGTTACCGGTGCCAGAGAACCCGTACCACCAGTACCGGTCGCACCGCCCAATGTGCTGGTCAAACCGCCCACAATCCCGGTTACCGGTGTCAAAGGACCGGCGCCAGTTGTCCCGGTTGCACCAGTCAATGTGCCAGTGAGAACGGTAACCAAGCCTGTTAATGGTGCTAAAGAACCGGAACCAGCCGTGCCAGTCGCACCACCTAACGTGCTCGTTAAAGTACCAACCACACCGGTCAATGGTGCCAAAGGACCAGCACCAGCAGCACCAGTTAAGCCACCCAACGTACCAGTTGAACCATTAAGCAAACCAGTTACCGGCGCTAATGGGCCAACGCCAACACCGGCTGTTGCGCCCCCCGTCAACCCTAATGCATTGTTAAGTGGCTGCAGCAAACCATTAGTTTGGTTGCCGAGCAAAGGTTGTGTGCTGTTGGTCAGGCTATTCGCACCCACCGCCACCACGGTATTACCTACTGTTGTAATGAGACCGCCCAGATCACTGGCGACAGGTACATTAGAGTTGGTCAGCTGTGTTCCCGCTGACGCGACGTTGCTGCCAATAACAATAAGCGCGGCATTCGCAGGCTGGTTAATACCGGTTGTGTTACCTACAGCCTGTGTGAGCGTGTTGACCGTACTGGTTAATGGCAAGATCGCGGTACTCGTCGTCAAGGTAATCTGCTCAACCGGACCGGTTGTCAGCACAGTAGTCAACGGTGTGTTCGCTTGGCTAATAACACCGCCAACTGCAGTCACCAAGCCACCGACCGGCGTGGTGACCGGGGCTAATAAGGCCAGCTGTCCGCTGCCTAAACCTGTCACAACCTGGCCCGTGCTTTGAACTGTATCTCCGACCTTGCCGACTACGCCACCGAGACTACCAACCGTGGTTCCGACTGGATCGGGGGCCGTCCCGATTTGGCCCAAACCATTCGTTATCCCAGCACCCAGTGTTGTGAGAACTCCACTCCCGTTGCTGACGACACCGGTCAGACCAGTTTGTGCCGCTGCTGGCAATGGCAATTGACTTGCCAATGTTGTGCCAGCACCGTGTACAGCAGTGCCAGTACTTGAGATGATAGAACCAGTATTCGAAATAACATTCGACGTTGGCACACCGCCGGTGCCAGTACCTCCACCAGTACCGCCGCCAGTGCCTCCACCTGTACCGCCGCCAGTACCTCCCCCAGTACCGCCGCCAGTGCCTCCACCTGTACCGCCGCCCGAACCCGCACCTGCGCCACCGGAACCACTACCTACCGTGCCATTTCCAGCACATCCACTTAATAATCCGGCTAATAAGAGTGATATCGCGATTAAACTTGTTTTTGAGGCATTCATAATAAATCCTTTCCTATTTTGGCCAAGTTGCTGAACCTTACGTAGCATCATTAGCAATGAATGTGCCCACGAGAAATATTTATTGAAGCCTCATTTAAAAATGTTAGTCGCACTTAAAAAATGAAATATAGCCATTTATAATCAGATACTTACACGATTTTTTTTAGTAAAAAAATGTTTGTTAAATCATGTTAAATCGCGCGATGGCACGTTACATGTAACGTAACGCACGGGAACATCCAGCAACAACTGGTCGCCCAACCTCAAGATAACAACAGTCTTTTTACATCGAATTAAGTAACTAACAAGTCGCCATCTCAGCTTGAACGCGGATATAGCGGACTTGGAACAAATTGATATGGGGCCGCGTGCCTTGTAGCAGATAACCGCACACCGGGCAGCGGCGCGCCTGCTACATCAGACACAGCGCACTCAAACGAGAAGTGCTTGGTAATCGTGCCACCAAGGTGTGATCGTACTTTTGATGCAAATTGGTGCGATAAGTATGCAACGTAGTCGACAAATCAAGCCCTTGCCGATTACGTGGAATTTCAAATCGCGGTCATCGGCAACGCATCGTTTCACAACGATTTTTGATCGCGTTAAATATCAATTTGTACCAAAAGTACGATTATCCCAAAAGAAAATGAACGTACGCTCGCCATAAAAACAGCGACATAGTTCAGTGTGCGTGCAATCAAAAGAATGACGAATCCAGGTGTGCCGGTGTTTATCAAGGCCTGGCAACATGTGAAAAATGGCGAGCGCTCGCCAAATTTTGATTTACTACAGTACGCCCTTCAGCATGCTGCGAACTCCAACTATCTAAACCAAAAGATGGCAATAAGTAGTGCTGCGACAACTGGGATCGCCCAAGGCACGAAGCGACGATACCCCCCGATGCTGGCGATCGGTGCTTCAGAGGTGCCCTCGGCCTCGGAGTCTGGCAATCCAACCGTTGCCACAAAAGTAGCAAAGAAATCATCCGCCGTTTTTTTTGCGGCAATATCTACTAAGCGCGAACCAATTTGCGCCAGCTTTCCGCCCACCTTGGCATTCGCAATGTATGAAAGTTCAGTGCCACCTTGCACCGAACGCAAAACGACGTCTGCACCACCTTTTGCGAACCCAGCCATACCCCCCTGCCCTTCAAACGTCAATGAATATGAATTTGGCGGATTCGAATCCGTAATGTGCATTTTTCCATTGAAGCGTGCGGTAACCGGGCCGACTTTAGCTAACAGAACGACGCGAAACTCCGTTGGGGACAGAGATTCGATATCTTCGCAGCCCGGAATGCAGGATTTCAGCGCATCAGGGTCATTGAGGGCATCCCACACGCGTTGTTGCGGCGCGGGGATTAACTTCATACTAGATAATTCCATAATGATCCAGTCTTACTGAGATACTAAAAGTTAAAAAAACAAAAACGCTGCCGCGCATGAACGAATTGGTTGGCGCGGCCACCCGGGGTTAGGTTACGCAATTTGACTGAAGTCGCGGTCATACGGGCTTGGCTGCCGTTCGCAGAATCCGGCGAATGCGGTTGGGCGTGAGAGGGACTTCCATGCACTCCACGCCAAACGGCTGCAACGCATCCTCGACCGCCTGCACAATCGCTGGAGGTGCCGCCATCCTGCCGCCTTCGCCACCGCCCTTGATGCCGTATTCGGTATAGGGGGACGGCGTCTCCAAGTGACCGATCCTGATATCAGCTGGAATTTCCATACTGGTCGGCATGTGATAGTCCGCGAACGAAGCCGTCAACAACTGACCATCCTCATCGTAATGGAAGTGTTCGTAGAGCGCAGTACCAATCCCCTGCACCGTTGCACCGCGTATCTGCCCATCCACAGTCATGGGATTGACTAACGTCCCGTGATCATGGACGGCGACATAATCCAGAATCTGCACTTTTCCCGTCTGCGCATCGACCTCCACTGCAACGGCATGCACTACATGCCCCATTATCGGATAGAAGATGCCCATATGGCTTCGGTCTGCGGCGGGCATGATAGTCAGCGGATGGTCGTACACGGCAGTAGTTTCCAAACCGCTTGTGAACCCGGGATCGTCGGGGAAGCTCAAGCGGAAGTAGTGTGATTGCATGGCAATCTCAGCAATAGATTTTTCCTGATTGGGAACACCCTTCAGCCCAACCTTGCCGTTGCGCAATTCAAGGTCGCTTTCATTGCACTCCATCATATGCGCCGCCAGACGAAACAGCTTCGTACGCAACGTCTTGACCGCGCTGACAATAGCACCTGCCAGCATCACGGTGTAGCGACTCCCCCCTGGACCAACGGAATTGAATCCCGTATCTTGATCGGAATAACTGATTGCCACGTCCGTAGGCTCAACGGTAAGCGCCTCCGATACAATCTGCGCGGCCATCGTTTCTGGGCTATTTCCCCAGAACGGTGAATTCAGTTTGATGAACACCTTACCCGCCGGGTCAATCTTCATCAACACGGATTCCGGCGAACTCGTCAAATGAAAGCCCGGTACATCGGTTCGATCGAGAAACCAGAATTCGGTCGCACTGTACACACTGCGCTCCTGACATGTCACAAGACCGATACCGATGTGGCGTCCCTGTTTGCGTGCTTCCGCCTGTTTGGCGCGCCACCCCTCATAATCGAACATGCCCAGCGCCTTCTTCAATACCTCCTGGTAATTGCCGCTGTCGTACACGTTGCCGGTGGGCATCACATACGGAAATTCGTCCGCTCGGATCAAATTCTGCCGACGCAGCTCTACAGGGTCCATACTGAGTTCGCGCGCCGCCGCATCAACTAGCCGCTCAAGAACGAAATTGGAAACCTCGGCGCCAAAACCGCGATAAGGTCCTTGCTCACATTTGTTGGTCAATACTGCAATGATGTTCGCTTCAATGCTGTTGATTCGGTAGGGTCCGGTAACTTGGGACATGGTGTTGCCATGCGTTCCGGTGCTAAATGTCAGATACGCGCCATAATCGTCGATCACCTTATAGCGCAGAGACAGCATGGTGCCGTCCTTCTTCAGTGCCAGTTCCGCCTCATAAACCCGATCCGATCCATGCGCATCGGCATTGGTCATATTGTCCAGGCGGTCTTCAATGAACTTGACAGGCCGTCCCACAATTCGGGCAAGTGAAGCAGTCAAAATTATAGATTTATGCAACAATTGTTTCGAGCCAAAGCTGCCACCGGCTAGCGTGGGCACAATATTCAAATGGGTAGTAGGAACCCCTAGCGAACCGGCACACAACCACCCCACGTAGTTGAACATGTTGGTGTTGCTGTAGACAGTAAATTTCCCTGTGCCTTGATTGAATTCCGCCACCGCGCCCACCGTCTCTATCGGCTGCGGGCCAGACCGGTTCCAGCGAATCCTCCTTTTGATCACCACCTCTGCACGCGCAAAATCATTGTCCACCGGACCAAACGTGAAAGTCTTATCCAAAGCGACGTTGGTATCACCGAGATACGGATGTAGAACAGCGTCCCCACGCGCATTGCACGCATCTTCCAAATCGCTGACAACGGGCAACTCGTCATATTCGACCTCAATGAGATCAAGCGCGTCCTCGGCGATGTAGCGGTTTTCGGCCACCACGGCGACTACGGTCTCTCCGACATGACGCACCTTATCAATCGCAATCACATGCTGCACCACCGCCGGCGCAGAGAAGGTTACCCCGGGCCCGGTTTTTTCGGCCAGCTCCTTGCCTGTTACGACTGCGAGTACTCCCGGCAACGCGCGCGCGCGGGTAACATCAATCGATTTGATACGGGCGTGGGCAATCGGACTTCGCAGCAATGCCGCATGGACCATCCCGGGCAACATGATATCGTCGATATACTTGCCATTTCCCGTCAACAGCCGGGGGTCTTCGATCCGCTTCATGGATTTGCCAATCCAACGCATGTCGGGACGGGGTTCCTCGCTTCGACGAGGTGCGGGAATTTTCACCGCAGGTACATAGCGTTCGGTCATGGTCAAACCTTTCCACTCGTGCGCATCGTTTCAGATGCAGACATAATTGCGTCAATGATCGTTTGATATCCGGTACACCGACACAAATTTCCCGAGATCGCTTCCGCCACTTCCTCCCGCGTGGGATTTGGATGGGCATCAAGAAACTCAGCCGCCGTCATTAGCATCCCCGGCGTGCAAAAACCGCATTGCAGACCATGTTTTTCCCAAAATGCTTGCTGTAGCGGATGTAAATTGTCGACCGTTCCCAAACTCTCGACAGTGTGAATCTCCGCCCCTTGCACTTGAATGGCGAAGGTTAGACATGACCTCACGCTTTTACCATCCATCAAAATCGTACAAGCTCCACAAACGCCGTGCTCGCATCCAACATGCGTACCCG
Organism: Glaciimonas sp. GNP009; assembly: GCF_054343755.1. Lineage (NCBI taxonomy): Bacteria > Pseudomonadati > Pseudomonadota > Betaproteobacteria > Burkholderiales > Oxalobacteraceae > Glaciimonas > Glaciimonas sp. GNP009. The sequence goes on along the minus strand of NZ_JBTGUV010000004.1, from coordinate 4,092,710 downwards.
TCAAATGAAGTTCGCTGCGAAGAAAGTCAGATAGATGCATTCGCGGTGCAATGCGGCGTTCATACATTTTTCCGTTGACCTTCAGGTTTACCACTACATCCGTCTGCGCTGTCATCATTGTCTCCTTGTCGCTTTTAAATATTGCTTGCGCTTGCTTGCGCACGCGCTACCGCTTGCGCGAGTGCGCGCGGCGTCAGTGTGCGCATCAGATCGCGCCGGTACTCCCGATCGCCGTGCACATCTTCATTCACGTCAATACTATGAACTGCCTCGTTAGCAGCTTCCGCAAACAGGCTCTCCGACGGGACCTGGCCAATCAGGCACTGTTCGATGGACTGGAGACGCATAGCCCGATCGGACACCCCACCATAAACGATGACGGCCGTCTTGATCTTCCCGCCCTGCATGCTTAGCAGCGTGGCCACTAAGGTCATGGCAAAGTCCCCCTTGCGAGTCGATACCTCCTGAAACGAATAACCCATGCTCGAATCAGTCACGGGGATACGAACTTCAACCAACAACTCGTCGGGCTGCACTGCCGTGGCATATAGCCCTTGCAGGAAGTCCGATACGGCGACTTCGCGCTCCCCGCCAGCACTGCGCAGAACCATCGTTGCGCCCAATGCCAACATCACTGCCGGCATTTCCGCAGCGGGATCTGCATGACAAAGACTGCCGCACAGAGTGCCACGGTTGCGTACCGTGCCATGCGCCACGTATTGATATGCATCGCTGACCAGCGGACATGCCTCGCGCAGCACTGATGACGCCAGAAGAACCGCATGGCGAGCAAGCGCACCGATGCGCATGGTCTGCCCGTCACGCTGGTGGAACTCCAACTCCTTGAGTCCATTGATATCCACCAAAATCGCCGGTTGGGCCATCCGAAAATTCATCATGGGTACGAGGCTCTGACCACCCGCAATCACTTTAGCTTCATCGGGGTGTCGTGCTAAAAATGCGAGTGCCTCCTCCATCGTCTTAGGACGAAAGTACTCAAACGGTGCTGGTTTCATTGTTTCCTCCAGTGGATATTATTGGGGCCGGATTGACTGAACAAGGCCTAAGATATTCTCGCAAGATGTCGCGACCTGAGCGTAATCAAGCAGCCTTGGAACCGGCGATCTCAGCGGTCTGTTGTTCGGGTAATGCAGATATACTCCACAAAACCTGCTCGTGCCGCGTCGTGTGCGTCAAATCCTTGCGGACCTTGACTCTGCCCTGGCAGCTTTTAAGCGGCTGGCAGAAGGCGGCTATATAATTATGAACCGGCTCAACAGCACGCCAACGTAGCGGCCGCATAACCCTTGTCGGTATTTTCATTTTCGTCTCCTCAGTGCCTAAATGGCCTGCGTATTGTTTTATTTGTTTTATTTTCGTGATTGCCAAAAACTTAAGTAAGCGTCTCTTTCACTGCACAAATTACACAATTGTGTATTACACGATTGAGTAATTCTAGTTTGTGCTTTTGAGGGAGTCAAGCCTTTTTACCTTTAATGCGCGCATGTGTTGGCACTGAAGAGATTTTGACCAAGCTGCCAGATATCATTAATCCACCCACTGGAGCGCCAAGTTACGTAACTGCTTGTCGAGTTCCTTGAGATGCGCATACCAAGGTTGCAACAACTCTCGAAAGCTGCTCGGCAAACCGGTTGTTTCCAGCAGTTCGGGCAGTCGGCTTGCCATATTCGCCACACCTTTTGGCATGACCAAGCCAAACTCAGACAACAAACTACGAATTTGGGCTGGACTGTGCGTTCTGCGCTTTCACGAAGCCCTCGCGCGCACGGTGCAAAGACAAAACTGCTTGTTGCTCCTGTAATTAGGCAAGGTGGTAGCGTGATAAAAAAACTCCAGCAATATGGATCGGCTCAGCTTCTTGCGCAAGACCGTTTTGCCATGACTATCCACACCATGGATCTCGAAAACGTTCTTTGCCAAATCTACGCCGATAGTAACCATCTTCGTTTTGGACGCTCTTACATTATTGAGCGGATAGCAACGATTTCCTCTGTGGCGCCTAAATGCCGTATTTGAAAGAGGACGTGCATTCCATTATTTTTAACGCGCGGCGTTCATGGCCGTTTCAAATGGGCTATTCGGTACATTATTTACCTGGCATTCATACATGCCAGTCAAGTCACCTTGCTGCCGTCCTTGCACTTGACAAGTACAACGAATCGCTAACGCTGGGACGATAAGAAAGAATCGGGCAACGCTGCGTAAATACGCCGATTGGCACCTGTGTCGGCCTCGGCAACATCTTCAATTTATTTTTCAGCGTAGTGAAATTGATCGACAGGGATGTACTAAAGGAGCCATCCAAGCGGACTACCCAAATGATCGTGCATTATTCGCTCAATTTGAATAGCCTTGATGCAGCTTTTTAAATAATGATAGTGGCAGCCAGATATGCTCGACCAACAAGATTTCGTTCTCTCATTTTTAACATCCGAACACTCTGCTTGCCATGATTATAGGCAATTACCCACCACATTTTTAACAGCCCCTTTCTGAAAACAGGGGAAACAATCAATCACGCAACTTCATATCGCACACAGAATTTACACCTAGATACTTGGCTGAATTTTCGACGTCATTTCTGATGCCCCCCATGAATCTGCATGCGTGAATTGAAGGTAAAAAAAAAGCTTGACTCCTGAAAAATCACAAACTATTATTACTCAATTGTGTAATACACAATTGAGTAATTTTATTAATGTAAAGGGATTTTTTTATATGTCAATTAATCACGACGTCATCTTATTCATAAGAAATTAGATGGCAAACCGCTAGAAATTTTATTGCCGCGGTCCTAAAAAATCTGTCGAGTTCGACGTCATTTTAGGCTCAAATAAAAATAAAAACATGGTCTAAGTTAGAGGCGCTTTTGCTGGACCTCTACTATCCCATTGCATAAGAAAGTTACCTATGACTATGGCGTCCTACGACCCCGAAAACGAGTTTCAAAGAGCGACGCTGCGTAAGGTAATGTGGCGTGTTATTCCGCTGCTCACCCTTATGTATACCGCCGCGTATCTAGACCGAATCAACATCGGTACGGCAGCACTCACCATGAATAAGGATTTGGGTATAAGTCAAGCTGTCTTCGGCTTGGCGGCAAGCCTATTTTTGTTGGGCTATTTTTTCCTTGAAATACCAAGTAATCTCGCATTCGTCAAATACGGGGCGCGTGTGTGGCTCACCCGAATAATGATTACCTGGGGGATTATTTCCTCCCTTACTGCATTTGTGCAGACACCAAATCAGCTCATTGCGGTAAGGATTGCGCTTGGCATCGCTGAGGCCGGATTTTTTCCTGGTCTCATTCTCTATCTGGCTTTGTGGTTTCCGAAGGAAGTTCGGGCACGTATGTTTTTCTTCACAACGTTGCCGCTTGCAGTGATACTTGGTGCCCCAGCTTCGACTGCAATCATTCAATACACTGACGGTTGGTTTGGCATGGCCGGATGGCGCATCATGTTTCTAGTTGAGGGAGCGCTACCTATCCTTCTTGGCTTTTTTTCTGCACGCTATCTCACCTCACTTCCGGCTGATGCCACATGGTTGAATCCCGAACAAAAGGCTTGGCTGGCATCGATTGCCGAGGTATCTGGGGGCGTGAAGCATTCAGTGGGTGAGAGCCTTCGAATACTATTCAAAAATCACAGCCTTCTGCTCTACGCGCTAGCCTATGGCTTCCTTCAAATGGGGTTCTATGCACAACTCATTTTTACCCCTCAAATAATCTCGTCGTTCAGTCGAACGGTCGGTGTGACCCTTTCGGCTCCGCAGATAGGATTGCTGACCTCAGTGCCGAGCATATTTGCAGCGCTTGTATGTTATTTCTGGGTACGACATTCGGATAAAACGAATGAGCGCGTTTGGCACGCAGCTACTGGCGCCTTATTGGGTGCGGTTGGCATAGCAATTTGCCTGACTTCGAGCGGTGTTTTTGGCCTTATGGGTGGTTTGACCTTGCTTCAATCTGGTCTGCTTTGCGGTCTTATACCGCTTTGGCAATTACCAACTCGCGGACTGTCTTCAAGTGCTGCGGCGATTGTTATCGCGTCAGTCAATTCTGTCGGTATCCTCGGCTCATTCACAAGTCCAATCATTATCGGATGGTTGAAGCAACGAACCGGCTCGTATGACGCTGGCCTGACTTTCATTGCTGTGATGCTTATTCTCGCAGCCGCACTAATCATTTTTGCTGGCGCGGTAATTGAGCGAAAAACGCATGCTCGGCAACGCGTTACAGCCAGGTAAATATTCTCTCCCTCCCATAAAGGACTTACAAAATGATTCACTTTGACCATGTATGTTTGGCGGCACAAAACGTTTATGAAGCGACCTTTCGACTCAGTCGGGAGACCGGACTGGGCAATTATGATGGCGGATTTTTTCCACTATATGGACTTGGTCATAAAGTAGTCCCACTCTCAGATGACATATACATCGAGATTGAGAGCATCGTCGATCATACGATCCTAAAGAAGGAGAATTCGACCGCCCAATTCTTTGAGCAACAAACCATGGATGGAGATTGCTTTATCGGATGGTGCCTGCGAGCAGACACCATGGAGGAAATGGAAATGTTTGCTGCCCACCACAATACCATCGTGGATGCAAACCTGACCGGAAAAGAGGCCGGCCGACAAATGATGAACGGTAGCCGGGGCTTTTCACTGCAAACCCCCAGTGCAATGACCGCATGGCCAATGGGGAAACCCAACCTTTACTTCAAACCGGGCTCACCTCCTCCTCCTCACGTAGCCAGTTTGCCTGTGGAGCCTGGGACAGGAAGCGCAAAGGGCCAAGGGCTGCTCTGGATTGAAATTGGCGAAACGGAGTCCGCCTTCGCGGAATGGCTGGGCGACGTTGTTCGACCATCACAGTTTCCTTTTGAAATTCGTTACAACGGAAAGTCTGCTGGCCTATATGCACTTGGCGTCAAAACTACAGAGGGAATAAAAGAAATCCGAAGGGCGCCAGTAAAGCTTTAATGCCGACGTTGGGCCACTAAAAGAATATACATAAATAAGAGGAGATCGCCGTAGCGTATCCATCAAGGACGACATACGGCGAATTAAATAATGATAACAAGGGGACATCAAATGAAAAAATTATTAATTGCACTGGCGATACTTGGGACAATCGAAGGCGTAGCACAAGCGCAAAGTGCGGTCACCATCTACGGGATTCTTGATACTGGTATCGCTTACGAAAACAGAGCCGCGACTCCTGCTGGCTCTGCATCAAAAACAGGCAGCAAATTACAATTAAGTGCGGGCAGCGTGACAGGCCCGCGTCTTGGCTTTAAAGGCTCTGAGGATCTGGGTGGCGGACTGATAGCTATATTCCAACTGGAAACCGGATTCGGCGTCGACACTGGCGCATTGAGCGGACAAGACCGTACTGGTACCAACTTGTTCCGTCGTCAATCGTTGATCGGCTTGAGTGGAGATTTCGGCACCATTAAATTAGGCCGCCAAACTGATGTTCTGTTTGACACATGCCGCTGGAATGCGTGTGGTAGTTTCGGTGCCCTGGTTGGAAGTGTTGGCCACTATATGGACCGTACCGAAGGTACTCGCACCAATAACTCGACCCGTTATGACTCAGTGAACCTGGCTGGTTTCACTGCCAGCGCCATTTATGGTTTCGGCGAAACGGCAGGTAGTAACTCTTCCGGCCAGTCGCTCGGCCTCGGCGGTCAATATGTTAACGGTCCACTCGCCTTATACACTGCTTACTACCAATCGAAACTCGGTGGCACAACCGCAGCAAACGTCGCAACAGGAACCCCTAGCGACACTAGCCTTGAAGGAACCAGCGGATTCGCTCCTGCATTCAAAGGTACCCCTGGCCAAATAGCACTGAAGACATACAGTCTCGGCGCTAGTTACGAAGTTGGTCCATCAGCGCGCCTCTACGGCCATTTCTCGAGCTCCGGGCAACCTCTGGCAAGCGCTTCGGCTAACAATGTCATTAGCGGTCTGAGCAACAGAAAGGCTAACCTCTACGAACTCGGCGTGAATTACTTTCTGACTCCTACTTTGCGACTACAGGCAAGCGTTATACATACCCGACTTAATTTTGTAGGCGTCTCCAGTATCGGTACCTTGACCGAGTTCAATCTGGGTGCCGACTATTTCCTATCGAAACGGACCGACGTGTATGCCTTTGTGCAAAACCTACGTGCTTCAAACACTAATAATCCCGGTATTTTTGATGGAACCGGTTCTGCCGGTAATCAAACTGCAATCACTACTGGTGTCCGTCACACGTTCTAATATTGGCTAAACAGGCCCGTCGCTGTATGGGTGAGCATATGGTGAGACAGCGTGCGGGCGCTCAAAAATATCTTCATGATAAAAATCTTCTCAAGCAACTAACCCTGCGTTATTAAGTTCTAAGAATTGAAAATACCTATTTTAGCTAAAAGGATAAATGGACTTGACGGTTCTGCCTTGACTGCTTAAATTGCTCACTTGTGTAACGCATGGGCCAACGAAATGAAAAAAGACGATATCAATCAAGCTCCAGTGTTGAAATTCATCAAGCAAGATCGAAAAAAAGACATCTTGCTGAGTGCGGAGAAGTTATTCGCGATGCGAAGCTACGATGGCGTGTCTATCCGTGATATTGCGGATGACGCGGGAGTTCCTTCCAGATTGGTCGGCTACTATTTTGATAAAAAAGACAATTTGTTCGAAGCCATTTTCGAGCATCGGAAACCCAATATCGACGAACGCCTGAATCTTTTAAAGGAAGCAAACGCGCATATCGATGCGCCGGATGCGCTCGAAAAAACCGTGCATGCGTGGTGCGCCCCAGTAGTGCAAATGCGAGCCCACCCAGACGGTGAAAATTTTTTGATTTTGGTGGCTAGGACAATGTGGGAACAATCAGAAATTGCAGTGCGTGTCATCCAACGCTATTACGATCCTCTTGCGAGAGACTTTATCGACGCACTGCAAGTACTGTTCCCGGAACGGGACGAGTCATCGCTTTACTGGGCCTATGAATGGTCTTTGGGTGCGCTCTTAATGCACATTGCAGACAAGCGCGTCGAGAGAATGTCGAAAGGCGTCTGCAGGGCGGGTGGGGTTGATAAAGGGCCTGACTTGGTTGCCTTTATTTGCGGTGGTATACGCGCTATGCCAGCGCAACTCAAAAAGAAATCTGCCAAATCGGGCGTTGCCTCCCGCGTGGCCATCAACAGGCGTCAAGTCAGTAAGTAGAAAACTTCGTGACAGAAAAATAAACAACGCTGAAACAATCAACGCTTCGATTGTTTCAGGATGTGTCTGCCAATAAGACCACCCAAACCGAAGCCATCGGTCTGGTGCGGCGGCAGGAGAAATACCCGCCTTCGTATGGAGCCGATCTTGATCGCCAAATCCGAATAACAGGGCGTCCGCCCGCGGTGAGCTTGGATATCGCGTATCAAGCGGTCATGGCGGCGTTTTGCGTTGTATTTGTTCGGCACGGTTTGAGATGACTTGTCAGCATCCGGAGACGCTACCTGACTGGCTTGGCATCCATGCGACCTCCAGGCAACGCTCATACCGCTTAGGCCAGCAGACCAAACAATCTCGTACCGCCACCTACCCTTAGTCGCTTTACCGCGTCGCAAAGGCGGCGCACGAATTCCCCATGGATGGAACGGTGCACTAGCAGACGCGATGCCGCCGTGCAGACTTCGCCCAGGTTGAAAAATGCGCCCTCCGGCAACGGCGAGCGCCTTGTCGATGTCAGTATCGCCGAACGCGAGGAACGGGTACTTCCTGATCGGCGGATGCGCTGCCAGTGCCTTCCAGTTGTCGGTCCGTTGTCTGGAACGACATGCAGCACTTGCTGCAGCAATTTGACGATGCGCATCATGGTCAGTGGCGCCTGATCGCCGGGTTTCAATACCACCGTGTTGCCGACCGCCAGTATGAATTGGCGGCCAGTTGAAAGCAATGATGCCGGCGACCACGCCATAGGGTGCGAGCATCGACGCGCTGAACACCGAGCCCCGGTCGATAAATTCGTAGGATCGTGGTCGGCGTCAACGCGTTGCTTATTTGCCTGCAATCAGCTTTGCCGCCTTAGGAGTTCCTTTCAGCATGGCTTGCTGACGCATTACATCAATCCAGTACTGGAATTGCGCTTCGTTCAAACCGGGGTCCAGTGGCGGAATCTGCGTCACGGCGAGTACTTCAGGAGGAAGCTTGATGTATTTCCCGATCGCCGTGCGCGCGATCTGCGGATCTTTCTCCGCAAGCGCAACGCCTTCCTCGATCGCCTCGCGGAAGGCGCGCACGACGGCGGGATTCTTTTCGGTCCAACCGCGCGTCGACGCGTACAGGATGGCGGGCATCTTTTCCGGTTGTTCCTGTACAAAATATGACAGCAACTTACCCGTTCCCGCCTTGATGATCCGGTTCATCAATGGGTCTGCCGTTACTACTGCATCTACTGCGCCGACCCGCAGCACGTCATTCATTTGTGGGAAGGCGACTTCGATAAAAGTGACCTTGCGATAATCCACGCCCTTGTCAATCAGCCACTTCCTAAACAGCACGTGCAGAAAGCCCCCGAGTCCGGGCACGCCAACCTTGCGACCGACAAGGTCCTGCGCTGACTTGATGGGTAGATCTGCCTTGTACACCAAGCCATAGTTGGTTGCCGTTTTCGAAGTGACGCTGCCGCCTGCGACAGCAACGAGATCGAGCCCGCTGTCGACCGCCTGCAATAGGACCGAGATCGTCGGGCCTCCGATCTGCATGGAGTTCGATTGCAGCGCCCCCACGATATTCGAGCCATTTGCATGCAGCTGGAAATCAACATCCAGCCCATGCTTCTTGAACAGCCCCGCCTCCTTAGCGACAAAGGCGCCGGTGAAGTCGGATACGCCAGTGTAGCCGAGGATTATCTTAGTTTGCGCCATCGCAGTACAAGCAAATAGCCAGAGTAGCAGGGTAACGAATGCGCGTGAAATTTTCATTTTTGTCTCCTTGATTTGATAAAATAATTGCTCGTTTCGGCCATCGGTGCCACATTCATTGCTAGACCATAGCCACCGCCCTCGTCCACCCGGACGATACACCGCGGAACTTCACCAGGAAGCAGCTTCTTAGTTCGTTTTCCAGGCAAGTACCCGGCTTTCACCGGTGCGCAGCAGCAAGTTACTTAAGAAGCCGATCATGCCGAGCAGCGCGATCCCGGCGAATAGTTCGGCCGACTGGAAGGTGCGTGCCGCCAGCAGAATCGCAAGGCCGAGGCCTTGCTGGGACGTCAGCATTTCACCGACGACCGCGACGATCAGCGCCACCGTCAGCGATAGCCGGAGTCCCGCAAAGATATCAGGCAAGGCATTCGGCAAGCCGATCTTGATGATGAATGCGATCCGGCTCATGTGAAGCACACGGGCGACCTCGCCCAGCCTCGGCTCGACCGATGCAAAACCATTCACGGTCGCGAGCAGCACCGGCCATATTGCGCCGAAGCCAATGACCGACAGCACCATACTCTCGGTAAGACCGAATAGCGAGATTGCAACCGGGATGATGGCGGAGGCAGGCAAGGGACGGATGAACTCCAGCGTCGGTTGGAGCAGCCTGCGCGTCGTCGGCGACACGCCGATAATGGCGCCGAGTAGAATTCCGGCAAGCGAGGCAAGTAGCCAGCCGTAAACCATCCGCTCGACAGTTGCCAAGGTCTGCCGCCCGGTCTCGCCATGGAGCACGCCATCCCACAGCACGTCCAACGTTGCCTTCGGTGTGGGAAGGAAGACAGGGGATATTAGTTGGATCGTCGACGCCAGCCACCACAGCCCAATTACCATGGCGAGGACGCCAATCCCGGCGAACCGGATCCACATTGGATTGCGCTTCATTGCCCACCTCCCTGCATACCGCTGTAGGCCCCGAACAAGCGATGTTGGAGCTCGTGCAGCACCACGTTGATTGTCCAGCCGAGAATGCCTACCCAGGCAAGCAACGCGAGCATCAGGTCGGGGCGCAGGTTCTGTTGTGCGATGATGAGTCCATAACCGAGCCCGTAGGGATTCACGGTGATTTCCACGGTTACCGCGACGACAAGGGATATCCCAACAACCTGTCGCAGGGCGACGAACATGCGGGGCAGCATCGCCGGCAGCACGATCTTGACTACGCGTGCGGCTGCACCCAGGTTCATGACCCGTGCTACTTCAAGCAGTCGGGGTTCGACCTGCGCTGCCGCAGATTGGGTCAGGATCAACATCGGCCAGAACGTCGCGAACGCGACGATCGACGCCTCGAGGAGGATGCCCATGCCAAATACCAACAGCGCCAGCGGAATGAGGGCAACCGAGGGTATTGGCCGCAGCAACTCGATGGTCGGTGCGCCGATGTCCATGGCAGTCCGTGAGAGGCCGAGCGGAATGCCAAGCAGAACGCCCAGCGATCCGCCTATGGCTAGACCGACACCGGCACCGCTCAGTGTCTGCACTGTCATGTCGACTAGCGTTCCGTCGATCAATGCGTGCCAAGCGGCCGCGGCAACCTGCGTCGGCGGTGCAAGCGTATCGCTGCCGTGATCCATTATTCGAAAAAGCGCTTCCGCCGCAGCCAGAGCCGTGACCGGAAGTAAAAGAGCACGCCAGTTCATCAGAATTGCTCCAAGAAACCCTGTCCTTCAGGACGGGGAGTGAAAGAAGTCGGGCACTCAGCGTTCGCAGCCGCCCAGGTGAAAAAATGTGTTGAACTATATTGTTGGTTCACGATTAAGCTCCTTAAGTGCATCAGTAAGCGATTACGCGCTGGGGAATGAGCAATCCGCGGCGTTTTTTTCCAATCTGCGGTCGCTGTTGGCGAGGTCGAAAGATATCCCGCAGATCGAATAAGGAACCAGCCTATGCTTCGGCCGGTTTCAGTCTGCGCCATCAGACGCCAGCAGTGGAAATCCTCTTCGGTTTACGAGCAGGAGGATGTCAACAGTGCGTCTCTTGGACGAAGTCGTAGAGATACCGCCGCAGGCGCAAGAACTCGGGGTGCTCACGCGTTGAGAGCTGATCCCTCGCGCGCGGTATATTGACCTCGATAATCTCCGCAACACGGCCAGGATTCGCCTTAAGGGCAATCACGCGGTCACCGAGGTAGATTGCTTCCTCGATATCGTGTGTAATGAACAGCACGGTTGTGCCTGCCTCTTCTGCCAAGCGTGCGACCTCGTCTTGGAGCGACTGTCTTGTCATCGCATCGAGCGCGCCGAACGGCTCGTCCATGAGCAGGACCGCTGGCTCTTGGGCCAGACAACGAGCGATCTGCAAGCGCTGCTGCATACCGCCGGACATCTGGTTTGGATACTTGTCGGCATGGCTTGCCAGCCCGACCTTCTGCAGCAATTGTGCGATGCGCCCTTGACGTTGCGCTGGCGGGATGCCGCGTGAATCCAGCGCCAGACTGATATTGCCGGCGGCAGTGCGCCAGGGCAGCAGCGCCTTGCCATAGTCTTGGAACACGATTGCGATTTCCGGCGACGGCCCCTCGATAAGTCGGTCACCGTAGCTGATGCTGCCTGCGGATGGACGGAATAGTCCGCTAAGTAGCCGCAGCAAGGTGGTTTTCCCGCATCCAGAGGGCCCGACCACACAGACGAATTCGCCCGCCTTCAGCTCAAACGACATACCGTCAATGATGCGGTGTCCACCGAGAACCAGCGCCACTTGGTCAAAGCGAATCGCGTGCTTTGCCGCCTTGGCGCGAACGTTGGCATGCCGCGTTTCCGCTGGCATGGAGTCGATGTGGAGGTTCGCGACGTTGTTCATGGCGCCTCCTGTACGAAGCGTCCGTTTGGGCACCCCGCTTCAATAGCCGGACGTTGTAATTGGAATTTCATATACTGTCTCCTATGTTGGTGCCAGTCTCAGCTGGCTACCTTGTTGATATCTTGTGTGGTGCTGGCTGGCGGCGCGGCTAGCAAGCCACGTTCGCGCTTCCCTTGAGCTGCAACATCTCGCGGCCGCCGCAGATAAAGGCAAACAGCTCCTCGGACGTGTCGGCTCCACCGGCAATGCACTTGCCTTCGGAAAGGCGCTCTAATCGCTTGTCAGCGATATGCATCAGTATTGTGCCCAGCGTTCAAAAATAGCCTCGAAAAGATGTTCCTTTTTCCCGAAGTAGTAACCCGTCAGGCGCAACGGTACGCCGGCGACGTCTGCAATGTTGCGATTCAACACCGCGTAGTAGCCGAACTGGGCGAAAAGCTTCTCCGCGCTCAGCACGATGTTCTTCTTTCGGTCTTGCTTGATCGGTTTCAGGATTGGAGTCGGCATGGCGAAATTTGAATACGCCACGATTAGCCATAATTACACAGATGTATAAGTTACACGACTGAGTAATTTAATGTCAAGTATTTTTTGAAATTCTGAGTTGGGCAAGGGGAAATACGGTTTTGTCGCCTTAGCCAACCCAAGTCGGATTTCTAGCAAGCGGGGATGGAACCCAGCTGCCATTCGCAATATCACGGATGTATACGCCATCGTAACTTCGCTTCGCGAACAACTTCTCCGTGCTTAGCCATATAGTCGTTTTTCGATCCTGGTTGATAAATTTCAACACCAGAGCTTGGTTGATAACGACTTTTTTCGTTGCCGCAACCTCAATACTGGACAACTGTGTAAGTACGCGATACAAATTTAGTCGTCAGGTCCATTTTTTCTTTTCTCTAAAATGACTACTTTCAATTCTCAGAATGCTTGTCCCGCTTTGACCCCGAAAGACAAAAAACTTGACCGACTCCAAACTCACGACTATTATACAGTTGTGTAACATTCGTGACTATATCGGGCTTCATCATGTTTTTGGCAATCTCACAAATAGAGAAATACACCTAACATTTAACCCGACTACGTCATAAATTAAAAAAGGAAAGCAGCTAATGTTTAATTTTTTTATGTTCTGCTTCGCAGAAGACTGCTGGTCTGTGCCGGCTTATCTGGAGCTGTTGCCTAGGGGCCTGATTGGCGACGAGTTCTAACCAGATTATTCACAGCTTATTTGCCTGCGGCTCCATAATTTCTGTGGTTTTCACATAGAGTGTGGCTGCATTCGGCGCATTGACACCTCCCAAACCACAGTCGTTCTGCCTGGCGATCAATTAATGGTTGAAATGCGACGCCGTTGCGACCGACCCAGTCAGCGAAGGTGGAACTGGCAATCGGCACGCCTTAGCGGTGACTGATCGCGCCATGAGGTACAGCGGAAGTGGTCGACAAATTTTTGCACCATCACCCAAGTAAGCAAGCCTGGAGCCGCGAAGCCAACGTCGATGATGACCGCAGGAATTGCTGCTGCGGTGATCGTCTCGCAGGCGGGCATATTGTAAGCGAAGATGGCGGTTCAGAAAAAAACGCGCTGGTTCAACATCAAGTTGCTCCGTGACGTCTTCGCCGATCTTGATAAATGCTTCACCACAGGCGGGGCAGCTGTCTTCCCTATCGCTGCATAAATCAAGAACTCAACCTCCCATTTCGTCTGTCCTCATCCCACGGTTTTACGTACTCTCAGTCAGAACCATCTTGAATCTCAATCAACCCTAGCTTTAAGGCCTTAAAAATTGCATAAATTGTAGGTAGTATATATTTTAAGCTCTTTATTGTTTCTTTTTATGAAATAATATGTTGTGTTTTTTGACCTTTATCTTGATTAGCATAGGAATTAAACTGTGCTTACGAAGTCGGATTTATAAACGACTAAGACTTCTCAAGGCCGAACCAGATGCCACCATCATGCAGGAGCGCTGAGTCCGGAGTCGATAACCGCACTTATTGGAGAGTAAAAATGAACCCCAAACACTTAATCGCTGTCCTTGCCATGTTAACTGCGAGCGCTTCCACATTTGCCGGATCGGTGCCAAAGATTGATCTTCTGGGTGATTCAGTACCAGTATCAACAGCCTTCCGAACAATCGTCATTACTCCAGACACCAAGTATGTGAACGTCACGGGTGGCCAAACGGTCAGGTTCATTGCTGGCGATAAATCTTTTGCATGGAATTTTGATGGCGCAATAGCGGTTTCCTCATTCGTCTTAAACCGGGCGGCGCCGGCGAGCATGCTTGACCACAAAGTAATCGCCTATGTCGCACCCAATCCTCTATACCTCCCATAATCATGGAAGGTGGACTAAGAGGGTGGACTAACTCTGGGGTGATGTCCTGATGTAGAGTGCAGGTAAAGCCGGAAAAAACCATGCCAGGGGTTCGTTTGATATGCGTCCTTATTCTTGTTTGTAAAACGAAGCGGAATCGGTTTTTCTCGAAACCAGCTCGCCGTTCAAGACCACCGCACAGACCTGCACCGGTAAGCGGGCACCTTTATCGGTCCTTCGCATTTGGCGCTTCTTTGGACAACCCAAGCGAATCACTTCGTTGACCGCGGACGCTGCAATACTGCTACTGATGGGCATGCCGCGCCGATAACGCCAGCCATAATTGGCTAGACATTTTTTGTTGACAGCCAAATAGAACTACGTGCCGGGTAGGTTTCCTACCATAAAGGCTGATGGGCCGGATCAGATAGCGTGGGCCCACCATGTCAGGCAGGTTTTTGAGTCCTTAGACTACCGCGTAAGGTCTGCCGTGCCACGTGCTTTATTTGGCATTGGCGATTTCATCTCTGCGATCATAGAATCGTTGAATTGCTGATACCGCGTCTCAGTAAGAAACTGAGGGTAAAAATAACGCAAACATGCGCCTTATTCAACCAACTCAGCATTAGCATGTACCAACCTGTCACGCGCACTAAGAACGTGCTCGTTGGCTAATTTTTCCGCAAGACCGCTATTTTTCTCTGCGATCGCCGCAATGAGCTCAAGGTGTTCTGCGTGCACGGTCTCGGCACGAGGGTTCGATAAGCTAGCCAAGCCGCCCACCATCACAAGCTGTATTTGGTTTCGCAGGCTTTGAAGGACTCTCTGTAGCTCTATGGATTGCGAAGCTTCGGCAATCGCCGCATGAAATTCAATCCCCATGCGAGCCGCATCCTTCTTGCTTGGCTCAACACCGACAAGACGATCATTCAATATCGCGGCTGCGTCACGTAATGATGCGACGAGTTTTGGAGTGGAACGTTGCGCTGCCCAACTAGCTGCAATACCTTCCAATGCCGCACGTATCGTATAGATCTGATAAATTTCCTCAGCTGTCGGACGCCGCACCACAGTTGAACGGTTTGGGCTACTGAAAACGAGATTTTCGCGCTCTAACTGAATGAGGGCTTCGCGTACAGGAGAACGGCTGACACTGAGTTCCTTGGCTATCGCTGGTTCTTGAAGCAGTGCTCCTGCTTTTAATGAGCCGTCCAAAATCGCATTGCGCAAGGCTTCGGTAACCCCGTCAGCAAGAGAGGATCGAGATGAGAGGTGAAGAGCCATAGTTAATTCTTAAATGTGTACATTGTCGACATTGTACCGTACACCGAGATCATGACCGTGAATTCGTTCAAGGAAACTGTCATTCAGTTCGCCGAGAGAAGATAAACCCATGAGTGCCATATTTCGAGATACTTCATCTTTAAGAATGTGTACTGCCCTCATCACGCCCTCCTCGCCCGCCACGGAGGCGGCGTAGGCGAACGACCGCCCCAACAGGACGAACCTGGCACCAAGCGCAAGCGCCTTAAGAACGTCACTTCCTCGTCTAAGTCCGCTGTCGAAAATAATAGGAGTTTCTGGGCACGCCGATACTATTCTCGGCAGTACTCGCAATGGGGAAATAGCACCATCCAACTGCCTTCCGCCGTGGTTAGATACAACAATAGCATCGGCTCCCAGGCCTACCGCAGTTTTTGCGTCACGAACATCCAACAGTCCTTTGACCACCAGTTGACCTCGCCAAAGTCGGCGTATCGCCTCAAGGTGGCGCCAATTAATGTGTGCTCGTTCGCCCAGATCTCGCTCCAGTGTAGATGAGAAAATTGGCACACCTCTACCTACATGATTGTTTTCAAAATGGGGCATACCGTGGCTCGCCAGCGTTCTCAAGAAAGTCCCAAAGGTCCAGCGCGGGTGCATCAGGCCTTGCCAGGCCAGCTTCAGGCTTGGTCGTACTGGCGTGGAAAAGCCTGCCCTCACATTATTCTCCCTGTTTGCGCCCACCGGGCAATCTGCGGTGATTACAAGCACGCGATAACCTGCGGCGCTGGCGCGCTCAACGAGTTGAATGACACCTTCGTCGTCGCCAGGAAGATACGCTTGAAACCAGGCATCTTCATTCTCGCGCGCGACCTCTTCGAGCGCAATAAGAGAGGAGCCACTCAATATCATTGGGATGTTTGCTCGACGAGCAGCGCGTGCAAGCACAATGTCGCCGCGGTAAGCCCACAGTGCCGCGATTCCCATAGGTGCTATGCCGAAAGGCGCATCGTACTTGCGACCAAGTAAAGATACGCTAGTATCGCGGCGTCGGACGTCGACCATATAGCGCGGAATGAACCCGTATTCGGAAAAGACAGCCGCATTGTCGCGCAACGATTGGTTAGTCTCTGCTCCACCGGCAATGTACTCGAAGAATGGCTGGGGGAGATGTCGTTTTGCGGCCTTTTCGAAGTCGGCGAGACAAAGGAATTGACGCTCCAATAATTTCTGTTTTCGCATGCGTGAAGTCTCCCCCGTAAAAGGCGCATTCACAACCTGACTCCAAATCGAAAACCGAGGATAGACAGTTTGGAAAACTCCAGATCGGAATATTCAATAGAGCCCTTTGCACATGTTGACTCTGCCGTTTCAAGTTCAGGCTGACCCGGCCACATGACTTTAGCCACCCCTGTTGCGGGTGGGCTCTGTTCTATTTTCTTCTTCAACTTCTCAGAGCGAGAAAAATATTCCTCCTGCGCCGAGAATCGCTTCAGGTCAACAGCGACCGCAAACCAGTTCAGTTCATGCGGCGTGCCCAACGCGGCTTCACCGAATAGCTCGGCGAGAAAT
This sequence comes from Glaciimonas sp. GNP009, assembly GCF_054343755.1. Lineage (NCBI taxonomy): Bacteria > Pseudomonadati > Pseudomonadota > Betaproteobacteria > Burkholderiales > Oxalobacteraceae > Glaciimonas > Glaciimonas sp. GNP009. The sequence continues at coordinate 4,075,749 of NZ_JBTGUV010000004.1, read as the reverse complement.
GCCATTCCATATCCCTTGTGCGCACCGGACGACAGGAGTGCCCCGCCCTCATAGAACGACTCTGGATCATTGGAAGGATTTCCCTCTTTGTCGATCAGCCAGCCATCTGGTACTGGCTTACGATTGGTCCGGTGGACAAGGAGCTTTCCTTGGGCCGTCGCGGAAGTGGCGAAATCGATAGTGCTGACTTGATTCTCTGACAGCGGAGCGCTGATCGAATAGGGATTCGTATCGAACTCTGCCTTGGCTCCGCCAAAAGGCGCAACCTCGCGGAGTCGCTGATTTGCGCCGCCTCCAAAGATCTGTGCCCACATGAAGTCCTTCGCCAGGGCCTCGGTAAATGCGCCGATCCGGCCGGTGTGCGCACAGTTGATCACCGAACCACCCGCAATACCATAAAGCCTTGCATTCTCGGCGAGGACGGGAACAAGATCGTTAAGTGCCAGGATTCCCCACGTTCTTCGCGCGTCTACTTGAACAAGCCCCGTGCTCAGTATCTTAATGACCGGTGTTGCGCGGTTATCTATATAGCCAGTTTCAATCTGATCGACATAACGCAACAACCTCAACAAGCCGTGTGATCGGACTCCCTTGGTATCAGACTCAACCAAATGGCTGGCCACGATATGAGCATGTAAATCGCTGGTTCCAAGCGCTACCAGGACCGACTTGCAATAGCTCAATGCCGTATCAATTTGAATCTTCATTTGTGTGTGAAATATAGAGGATATTTAAAAGACGTCTCATTGTCAGATCGCTGTCTGAAAGCTGCCCATCGGCTACGGTGTATTGATCGGAGCGACAGAAATCTTATTTACAGATAAATGCAAGTTGCGCAGCACCGTTCGAACAGCGCAGCATGCAAATCCTGCACGCTTCATTCAATTTCAACAATTAGGTCGATTTCTACGCAGGCGCCGAAAGGTAGTTGCGCAACGCCAAGCGCCGCTCGCGCATGCGCACCGGCCTCGCCAAAAACCGCAACAAGCAGCTCGCTTGCGCCGTTGGTCACCAAGTGATGATCGGTGAAAATGCCGGTCGAATTGACGAGTGAGGTCAGTTTGACAATTCGCTTAACGCGGTCCAGATCGCCTGTCGCGACATGCAACGTGCCCAAGAGATCGATAATTGCCGCCCTCGCCGCCAACTTACCTTCCTCAATCGATATCGCAGCTCCGAGTTGACCTATCCAGGCCTGACCATTCTTCTTAGCGATCTGCCCGCTCAGGAAGATCAGATTACCCGTTTGCACGAAAGGGACGTACGCTGCGACCGGCATCGCCACCGGCGGCAACGTGATGTCAAGTTGCTGAAGTTTTTTATAGATACGCATTAGTTTTCCAAGTTGAATGTACAAGGCGCCAGTACATACGCCGTTAATGGGTGATGATTTTGGAAAGGAAGTCTTTGGTACGCTCGTTTTTTGGGTTTTCGAAGAATTCGCGCGGTGCAGCCTGTTCGACTATCTGGCCTTGATCCATGAAAATGACACGATCAGCGACAGCCTTTGCGAACGACATTTCATGGGTGACGCAAAGCATGGTGATCTTCATTTCAGCCAACTCAACCATGACATCCAGGACCTCCTGAATCATCTCTGGGTCGAGCGCTGAGGTTGGTTCATCAAAGAGCATTATCTTCGGCGAGAGGCAGAGCGCGCGCGCGATCGCCACGCGCTGCTGCTGTCCGCCTGAAAGCTGGAGCGGATACTTCCCGGCTTGCTCGGCGATGCGGACTCTCTTTAGTTGCTGCATTGCGCGCTCCTCCGCCTCGCGCCTGGACACCTTGCCAACCCATATCGGCGCCAGGGTCAGATTCTCAAGAACAGTCAGATGGGGAAACAAATTGAACTGCTGAAACACCATGCCGACATCCCTGCGGACCCTCTCTATGGAGCGCACATCATCCGTCAGCTCAGTGCCGTCGACAACGAGACTTCCCTGCTGGTGCTCTTCGAGCCGGTTGATACATCGAATCATCGTCGACTTGCCCGATCCCGATGGTCCACACACGACGATACGCTCACCACGGCGAACAGTCAGATTTATGTTGTGCAACACTTCAAAGTCGCCGTACCACTTATGGACGCCGTTAAATTCGATGATCGGTTGGTCAATTTTCATGCTGTCGAGGAATTGAGTGGGTTGAGAGGTCATTGGCGGCGCGTACCACGGTTCAAATGGTGCTCGATCCAACGGCTGTAGCGCGACATGGAAAAGCAGAATACAAAGTAAATTGCCGCAACGAATAGCTGCCCTTCAATATAGAAGCGCCGCCACTCTGCATCGGCAAGGGAGAGTTGGAGAGATCCTGTCAGTTCGAAGAGTCCGACAATCGTCACCAGAGAGGTGTCCTTGAAAGTCCCGATCAGCGTATTCATCATCGAAGGAACGACAAGACGCAGTGCCTGCGGCAGGACGATTTTGCTATTTGTCTGCCAGGTCGAAAGGCCAATTGCGCAAGCCGCCTCAACTTGTCCTTTCGGAATAGCCTGCAACCCCGCCCGCACTGCTTCGGCGAGATAGGCTCCGGTAAAAAGCGTCAATCCGACCAGCACCCGCACAAGCACATCGATGCTCATCCCTTGCGGCAATAACAAAGGAAACATGAACGACGCCATGAACAACACCGAAATGAGCGGTACGCCTCGAACAATCTCCACAAACAAGACGCAAAGTGCCTTGATTATCGGCATTCTGGATCGACGCCCCAACGCGATCATCACAGCCAAAGGAAACGAGAGTCCAAGGCTCACCATGGACAACAACATAGTCAGTGGAAGTCCGCCCCATCGCTCAGTTTCAACCGGTTCGAGCCCAAACAACCCGCCGCGCAACATAAAAAATGCTGACAGAAGCGTCACCGACCAGATCACTAGCAATTTGGCGTGCCACATCCTTCTCCAGCAACTCAACACGAGCAGAAGCACAAGGGCAATCGTTACGATAAGCGGGCGCCACTGCTCCGGAAAGGGATAACGCCCAAAGAGCACGATCCGGTATTTGGCAGCTATAACGCCCCAGCATGCGCCATGTTCCGCAGCTGCCCGACACGCAGCGCTATCGGGCGCAAATACGGCGTTTCGAATAGCCCAGTTGAACGCAGACGGAAGAACCGACAACACCAAAACTGCAATGACACAAGTAACCACGGTGCTGAACAAGCCGCCAAACAGATTCTTTCTGCACCACAGCCAAGCCTTGCCCAGGGAGGAAGTCCTGGCTTTCGCACTAGTTGCTGCAAACGAGCTTTTCATAATACCCTCCACTTCAGCGCTCCTTGATGAGTGACCGTTTGTTATAGATATTCATGCCGACCGCCGTCACCAGCGAAAGCGTCAGATAACACCCCATGACAAGCGAAATGCATTCGAAGGCACGTCCCGTCTGATTCAGTGTCGTGTTTGCCACTGAGACCAAGTCGGGATAACCAATCGCGATAGCAAGGGACGAGTTTTTGGTCAGATTCATGTACTGGCTTGTCAGCGGAGGAACAATCACGCGCATTGCCTGTGGTAACTGCACAAAACGCAATTCGTATATCCGGCCCAACCCCAGCGCTGCCGCAGCCTCGTGCTGACCAAAGGGCACGGATTGAATGCCGCCGCGTACGATTTCTGCGATGAACGCGGAGTTATAGATCGTCAAGCCGATCAGAATCGTCAGAAACTCTGGCGTCACCGCAGCACCACCTTCGATAATCCCATCTGTTAGCCTGGGAACATCCATCACATGTGGCGCCCCACCCAACATCCATCCGGCACCAACACAGATAATCACAATCAAAATCAGCGGAACTAATACCGGCAACCGACGGCCATTCGCCTCTCGCTTCCGTCTGGCATAAATGCGCCATGCACAGCAGCCGACCGCAGCAGCCAAGGCTCCAACAAATACTCCCCAATAGCCAGCATCCCATTTCGGCAAGGGGAATTGCAGGCCATTTTTGCTCAGGAAAAGACCATCAATGGGGTGCAGTGCTGCATCAATCGACGGCATCAGCTCAGTCAGCAGGAAGTAGAGCGTAAACAGCTGAAGAAGCAACGGCACGTTTCGTACAACTTCCACATAGGCACCACAAAGCCCTCGCAGTAGTACGTTGCGCGAGAGACGGCCGATGCCGATCAGCGTGCCGGCGATAGTCGACAGAACACAGCCAAGCACTGCAACGCGAATAGTGTTCAACAGCCCTGCCATCAGAGCGCGCAGGTAAGAGTCGCTCGAATCGAAGACGAGTAAGGTTTCACTAATAGAAAAACCGGCCGGCTGCGACAAGAAGTCAAATCCGCTTTGAACACCACGCGCACGCATGTTTGTGAACGTGTTGTGTAACAGGTATGTCGCCATGGCGATCACCGCTGCCAGCGCGATCACCTGGTAGATTACGCTGCGGGTACTTTTGCTACGCCACCCGCCTCGCCAACGCTGATTTCCAGTATGTTTCATGGCCGTGATCACCGTTCGGTTAGCGAACTGGCGGCACGTAGAACAAGCCACCCTTATTCCACAGATTGTTCATTCCCCGGGTCAGCTTCAAAGGCGACTTGGCACCGACGTTTCGCTCGAACATTTCGCCGTAGTTTCCCTCGGCCTTGATTGCGCGGTAAGCCCAGTCCTTGTCTAGCCCGAGCAGACGCCCCATGTCTTCGCCGCTGCCAAGGATCCGCTGCACCGCTGGATCCTTGCTGCTCGCCTTGAGCTCATCGACGTTGGCTTGGGTGATGCCATACTCCTCTGCTTCAATCAAAGCAAAGACAACCCATTTCACGATGGCAAAGAACTCATCATCTCCCCGCCGCACCGAGGGCGAAAAGGGTTCCTTGGAGATACGCTCGGGCAGGATGACATGGTCTTCCGGATCCGACGCCTGTGCACTGCGCACCGAGGCCAGGTTTGAAGCGTCTGACGTATACGCTTGGCAGCGACCACTGAAGTAAGCTTTATCGGTCGCCTCTTGCGATTCGTAGACGACAGCCTTCAGGTTAAGGCCTTTGGCTTTCGAGAAGTCAGTGAGATTTTTCTCCGTGGTCGTCCCGGATCGAACGCATACCGTGGCACCCTTGAGTTGATTCACGCTAGTGATGTTGGCCCCTGTAGTCTTCTTGGTCACTGGATCTGTCTTCTGCTTTTTCACCATGAATGCCTGACCGTCATAGAACGTTGCTCCCGTGAAGTTCAAACCCAAGGAAACGTCGCGCGTAAGCGTCCAGGTGGTGTTGCGCGACAGAATGTCGATTTCACCCGACTGGAGCGCCGCAAAACGCTGCACAGAATTGAGCGGCACCCACTTGACCTTGTTCGCGTCGGAGAGCACCGCTGCCGCCACCGCCTTGCAAACATCGACGTCGATTCCCGTCCAATTGCCTTGGCTGTCAACAGCCGCGAATCCCTGCAAACCGGGATTAACACCGCAGGCGAGCTTACCTTTGGATTTGATTGCTTCCAGCGTCTTGCCGGCATAAGCCGGCTCTGTATAGATGGACAAAATGGCGAGTATTGCGGCAACCGACAGCGAACAGATCGAGATTTTCATTTTAATGTCCTGAAATGGTTAGTAAAAGAACGAAGTTTTCCTAGAATACAAGGCTTTGCAAGGTTTCGATGGCGGCCTTGGCGCGCTTGAGACTTTCGGCGCTTCCGTGTTGCAGCGGAGTTCGAGCGGCGCCAATGACTTGACCAACGTAGGCCATTGCGTCCTTGAGAGGGCCTGGATGATTAGCGGTATAGAGAGCTTCAACCAATGCCAACAGAGCATAGTGGGCTTTTTTCGCATTGGCGATATCGCCGCGTTTGGTAGCCTCGAAAAGCTTCTTATGAAAAGCCGGCACGAGGTTTGCCGTCATAAAAATACCACCAGGGCTACCTAACAAAAAGGTCGGAAAGCCAAGGTCATCATCACCAGACATGACCGCGATTCGCTCTCCCACTGCCTTGATTTTTGCGGAAACAACCGCGAGATCGCGCTCACATTCCTTCAGCGCCACTATGGATGGAAGTTTGGTCAGCCGCTCAAGAATCGGGATATCCAGGGTCAGTCCCGTGCGTCCCGTGTTGTTGTACGCCACAATCGGCAGCGACGTGCCGTCGGCAATTGCGGCAAAGTGTTCGACAATGCCATCCGCGCTTGGCTTGATGTAGTAAGGAGGCAAGACCAGAACCGCATCGGCACCAGCGTCTGCGGCATGCTTGGCCGTGTCCAGTACCTCGCGGGTAGCCGGAGCTAACGCGCCGACGATGATCGGGATCCGTCCCCGCACTTGATCAACAGAAACTTCTACAACCTTTTTACGTTCGGACGGCGTGAGGCTCACGTATTCGCCGCTTCCGCCAACAACAAGTAGGCCACCGGCGCCCTCATCCACTTGGAAATCGATGAGTTTTCGAAAGGCTTTTTCGTCAAATTCGTCGTTTGCGGTGAAGGGCGTGACGATCGCTGTGTAGATTCCATTTGCAGTAAATTTCATATCTTTCCTTATTTAGTGTTTGTCGTTCAATGAAAGGGGAGACCAATCGCTCTGAAGCTCTCGGAAAAGGCATTCGGCGATCCAGTAATTTCCATAGGGCATGACATCTTCTTGCGGAAATCTGCCCAGGCGCGGGTGGCCTGGTTCGATGTGGCGCATACGCCCCCAGGTTCCGTGCAAAAGAACACCACCGTCGGTAAGAAAATTCGCGATCAAGGTCTTCAGCGTTTCGCGCGCTGTGGTGAGATAACGCTCCGCTTTATCCGGAATCCAGCGGGCGAGCCGAAACAAAACAGCGGTGGCGATTGCCGCGGCACAAGAGTCATACGGCATCTTTTCGCGCTCGGGATCGAAGTAATCGTATCGAGGCACCCAATCCGAAGGCGCATTTTGAACATACCAGTCCGCAGCACGTTCTGCAGCATCCAGATATTTCTGATTGCCGCTCGCTTCGTATCCGTGCGCGTATCCAAGCATTGCCCAGGCCTGACCACGTGCCCAAACACTGTCGTCGCGCCAGCCTTGAAGGCTGAACAAATGTGTGACCGATCGCGTTTCAGGATCCAGGGCGGCAGCGTGACAGCTTGAGCCGTCCTCTCGGACAAGGCCAACAGACAAGACCGTATCAAGATGCCGGTACGGTAACGTTGCCCGCTCAGGTTCCCATTGAGAAGCCCAAAGCATCGAAGGCAAATTCAGGCCGGTATCAATCACGATCCGATCGGCACTTGCTATTTGCAGGAATGCATTGGCTTTTTTGTCAAAAATATTGGCAAAATTATCACCGCCAGCCAAAGCCCATTTCTTTAGCTGTTTATCGCCCGTCATTTGGTAGCCAAGCGTCAGGGCGTAATACATGTCGATGCCTGTCGACGAAAAAGTCGTTGGGTTTTTCGCAAGTACAGGGCCGATCTGCCGACTGATATGCATTGCAGCATCGGCATAACGCTGGTCTTGCGCGAGTCGGGATAGCAACCACAAGCGCCCTGCGAGGAAACCCGCCCACTGAAAGTTCGCCCAGCTATCCCAGACGTACTCGGAATCCCAGCTGTAGCTGCCGGTCATCGCATTAAGCCGCGGAACTCCGCCCCACTTTTCCAGCCCCTCCACTACAGCATCCGCGCTACGGCATAAGTGGCGCACCGCAGTCTCTAGCGTGCCCGCATAGTCATCATTCATCTCTACCTCTCAAAGTTCTAGTTCTCTGTCTTACCCGTTGGACTCTCCGCCGGCCGCACCACGAATTGCGGAGGCTTCTCCTCTTAATGCATACTGTCGACAGAATACAATGTACACTACGCATATTCGACTTGCAAGTTTTTTTCTGTGCAGGTGCAGAACGGCCTAGCTCTGAGCGCAAGAAATCGCAGAAATTGGTTGAAAATCAGCGCCGAAAGCCCGAGAAACGGGCTTTATCGCTAAGCAGCATGTGCACGTCTTTCTCTTTATTTGGGGTGGCGACTCATCTTGATCTGTGACGACACAGCAAAAAGAGTCAACGCCACAATAAAAGACCGGTCCACGCGTTCGTAGAAATACGATCGCCCATATTTAGGCTCGCTCCAGATAGTTGTTCGCTCTGGGTAATTTAAAAGACATCCAATCGAGACACACATCGTGAAAATCGTCATTGCGCCAGACTCATTTAAAGAAAGCCTTAGTGCGGCGGAAGCTGCAGATGCCATTCGGGCCGGCTTCTACGAAATTTTTCCAAATGCGGAATATGTCCTCCTACCTATCGCAGATGGCGGCGAAGGCACTGTTCAGACGCTTTTAAGAGGGCTGGGAGGGGAATATAAGAACGCTTGTGTCAGCGACCCGCTTGGCCGCCCCATCGATGCAAAATTCGGTATTACGCCAGAAGGTGTCGCACTGATAGAGGTAGCAGCGGCCAGTGGACTTGAACGCCTCGCGCCATCAGAACGCAATCCACTAATTGCCAGCAGTCGTGGCACGGGCGAGCTCATCATCGCGGCCCTCGACATCGGTCTGCGTCGGTTCGTCATTGGTTTGGGCGGTAGTGCAACAAACGATGCGGCTATCGGAATCTTGAAGGCTTTTGGAGCCCGTATGCTGGATTCGAACAGTCAGGACGTGACGCTAAAAGACCTCCATAGATTAGAAAAAATTGATCTCACCGGTTTGGACCGCCGCCTGCACGAATGTCAGTTCGAGCTTGCCTGCGACGTGGACAACCCGCTTTGCGGGCCAAATGGCGCTTCTGCCATATTTGGACCGCAAAAGGGTGCGACACCGGAAATGGTAGCGATACTGGATCAGGGACTGGCACATTTCGCCAGTATTTTGCAGCGGGATTTCAACTTGCAAAAGGATTTGATTGATTTGCCGGGCGGCGGTGCGGCCGGCGGTATCGGCGCGACACTCGCTGCGGTTCTTGGCGCTCGTCTACGTCCAGGTACCGACATCATCGCAGAAGCAATAAAACTGGCAGAACTGATAGATGGAGCAGCACTGGTTATCACCGGCGAAGGTCGGATAGACAGCCAGACCTTGCGAGGCAAGGCGCCTGCGGGGGTGGCGCGAATCGCCCGCATGAAGGATATCCCGGTCATTGCGCTGGGCGGGTCAGTCGGCGCCGACGCCGACGCCCTCTATCACGCAGGCGTTAACGCGGTTTTTGGTGCCGTTCGGACTCCCTGTTCGCTCGATGAAGCGTTGCGGGACGCCTACCTAAACCTGCGCAGCAGCGCAAGAAACATTGCTGCGGCAATTCGTATCGGCCAATCATTTCATTAAGAGGTACGACGATTTTTTACGATGCGGCGAATTGACACAAATCTGGCGAAACAAATTGTTGCGGAAGCAACGAGGATCCCGCTGTTCAATATCAATGTGATGGCGACGAACTTCATCCTGAGGCCACATATTGCGGTGGGCCAGTCCGTTGTACCAAGTCGACGCAAACTATGTCGGACCAACTTGCACCAACAGGGGCGCTCATCTCATTCAGACCTGCTCTAGCGAAGCCCTACCACCTTGCTTCAGCGTTCTGATCAGCAGAACCCCTGTTGTGCCTTCGCCGAACTCTCGGCAACCCCGTTGATAAACCATCACGCCCAGCGCAATCAAGGAGTAAAGCTCATCCTCAGTGATTTTTTCTGACTCAGCACCCTGACCAACGCTGCGATACCTATGAAAATCGAGACAATTGATTTCAATGATTAACAGGCGATATATCGTCCAGGCTATAGTGCGGTAGTTTTAAAGCGATGGCTAAACCAAACCCTATACAATTTTCCAGACAAAAAAAACCCCGCTCACCTTACGGGAGCGGGGTAAATCCAAACCCTTAGGAGGTGTTGGAGGAGACAAATGAACTATATCGCACCGCACCATAGCTGTCTTCTTTATTATTGATATAAGACATATAAAAAATCAATATAACATCGATCAAAACCAGTCCCAGCCTTACTCAAGACACTTCGAGCCACCAACACCATACTAATCAAAAGTTAAATGCAGTCCTACAGAAAATACGCTATTCACCAACCATCCTCGCCCAAACTGACCATCAAAATTCGCAAACCAACTTAATCTACGATTAATTGCTGTCGAAATACCAACACCGCTCCATGCTGTATTACGCGATAAGCCAATCCCCTGAACAGTAAAATTGCTGCCCGGCGCACCAGAAAACGCCGCCGAAAAATCTAAATTTCCGCTAGAAAATGCATGCTGCCACGCAGCATAAGCTTGCACCGTAGATTTGCCAGCAAACCAATCCACATTTGCCTCTCCACGCACCCCAAGTGCTGCCGCAGTTTGCTGATAATGTTGACTGTTAGCATTAAAGCCAAAACTGCCCCCGCTTTCAGCAAAACCGCCGCGCTTTAGCCGATCATAAGACGCACCGACAAATGGCGTGATGACCGCATCAGGCGATAAGGCATACGCATAGCCTGACTCCACATACGCCGAAAACATATTGTCCTTATGTTCTCCCGTCAGGCTCTCGATTTCAGTCCCGACGCTGGCGGTGCGATTAACCGTACTCGTTATCGTCGCCATCCCCACCCGACCTGATACATAAGCGCCGCCATTGAAGACATTGCCACTATCACTTTTTGTCTCTTTTGCCGCGAGCGTATTTAGATCGCTCAGTGCAACCCTACCGTAGAGCGAAATGCCCGTGTTCTGACTTTTAGAATTGCCCGCAGACCGATCAAAACTTGCCTGACTTTCTGAATACGATATTGCCGCGCCAACGATCGCCTTTTCATTCAATTGCCTGTCGACGCCAAACTCTCCACCCGCCATCGACGTACTTGCACCGGGGTAACCTGACTCGGTCAGTTTGCCGGAAGCACCGATCACGTTGCCCCACACACCGGCTTTAACTTGCTTGTTCTGATTACCCAATTGCGACAAGCGATTCGACAGTGCGCGATTGACTGCTTGCGATTGTTGAAAGGTCAAACCTTGTGCCGATGCGTAAATTTGTCCCGATAAACTATCCAATGCCAAGCCTAACGCGGCCACAGTTGGGACTCGCTCCAATGCTGCTGCGCTAGCGATCATCCCCGCATTGGAACCGCCCGTTTGACCGCTTGCCACCATAGCGTCAACTGCGGTCATGGCATGCTCGACATTGGCAGCGCTATTAGTCGTAGTCGGGTTGGCGGCAAGTGACTGCGCCGCTAGTGTCGTTGCGACACGTCCGATAGTCAGATCAACCTCCTTCGGTGCATAAGTGACATGCGCGCTCAGCAATGGCGGAAAAGCGGTTCCGACGCTTTGAAAACCAACATCACTAAAAGTATTTATCACCGCTGTACCCGCAGTGATCACCTTTTGCGGCACCCCGCTCGCCTGCGCAGTCACGTACGCATTAGCATCGGCGTTTCCGGCCGGAACCATCGCAACCAGATGCGACCCGCCCAACGTCGCAGTGCCGCCAACCGCCAGCGTTGCATTTATATCATTAGCCAACACCGCGCCGGTCGAAGCCGTGTAATTACCGCCAATAGTCAGACCGCTACCGGTATTGCTGAGACGACCGTTATTGACCACGCTGTTAGCGACAACCCCACCGCTCCCGCTCAAATTACCGCCCGCGTCGATTTGCACTGGCGAGGTAATCGACCCCGTGACATTCAACGTGCCAGCCACGATCTCGTTTTTGCCGGAATAAGTACTCGCACCCGATAAAGTCAGCGTGCCAGTACCAGCCTTAACCAGTCCCGCATCGCCCGATATCGCATTGCTAAAAGTTGATGCAACCGTATCGAAAGTAACGTTGACGTTTGGACCAAGGGCCAAACTCTGTATAAACAGTCCAGGCCCATTAACGGCTTTGCTAGCGTTGAGTAATCCCCATCCATAGGTTGCCGTATCGTTCATACTGGTTGCAGTCGACAAGATCGTCTGGCGCAGTAAATCGGCGTTCATCCAAGGGTAGACTTGCTGCACCATCGCAATCGCACCGGTCACCGCCGGTGTCGCAAATGACGTTCCGTATACACGTCCACCGGCGCTTGGTGAGACAAAATCACCCGCTGCGGCCAGACACCAGTTGGCCGCGACACCACATCTATTGGCATAACTGGAAATCACACCCGGAACCGTATCTGCGCTAGAAAAGGCTTGCGTACCGCCGACAGCATTCAACGCTGTCACCGCGATCCAGCCCTTCTGCAGATCGGGATAAAGCGCGGGCAAGCCTGCTGTCATCGTCGGCTGCGATGAACCGCCGTTACCCGTGGCCCAGACAAACAAACTGCCTTTCGCCACGAAGGGTTGATAAAGACTGTAATAAGTAGCGCTACCGGATGGCGTCGAAATGGAGCCGACGCCACTGGATTGATTAAAAATCCGCACGCCGTTGTTGTATAGAAAATTATAGATATCTGAATTCAATGCCAACTGATCAGCACCGATACCGGACGCAACTCCCTGAATATGTACGCCTGGCGCGACACCGGTATTCGTGCCGCCTAATGCTTCAGCCACTTCCGTACCATGAGGATCGCCGTTGCCGCTCGCACCAAAAAAACCGCCGCTGCTCGTCCCACTTGCAGCGGTATATACCGTCTTCGTGATGCGGTTGATCAGCTCAGGATCAGCGACGTTGAAATCGGTATCCACTACACCCACCGTCACGCCCGCGCCGGTAATGGCAAGTGCACGCGCCGCCCCGACCTTGCTCGGATCACTGGGGTTGTACACGACTGTATTAGACGAGATTGGGGGACTTGATGCAGTTGGAATAGGTGCGCTAGTACCGGGACTTTGACTACCACCACCGCCACCACCGCAACCATACAACAAGACTGAAACCGCAAGCGCTATTGCCGCTGGCGGGAAAGAAACTAACCGCTTGTGACGCATTGAAAACCTCGCCTAGAGCGTGAGCAGAAATGCTCACAAAAGTGCATATCGTCGATATGGCCTTAAAATCGTGTCGAGGTTTTCACGGGAGCTGATACGCGTTACATAGGTGGAATTTTTAGCGAATTCTCCGTTGCGACGACAATTATAATTAAAGGCTCTTAGTCGCCACATTCATCATCACAAGATTTCAAATTAAAGATAGACACGAATTCCCATCAATACAATATGATAAAAATAAGGTGTTCACGTAGCGTGAATATTCTGATTTTTTTTGAGCAATAAAAGGGGTTTAAAGAGAATCGAAAAAATTTTATATGGAATTATTATTTTAGTCGAGTAGCAGTAAAATCGACGTTTATGATCAAGGAAAGTATTTCTGCAAAATAATATTATAAATAGAAGCAAGCTCTATAAAATCCACAAAGCTTGGAAGTAACGTGCACCACACTGCGAAATCGTATAAAAATTTTTACCGTGAAATTTTTATAATCCACTGAATCACCCCCAAGGCGAGTCGTGCAAATGATGAATTGATGGTTGAGTTCGGGACTGCATAACCGACAGAATTTTTTTTCAATATTTATTTTCGATTTTCTGCATAAATTTTGAATTAAATTATTCAGAGCGCTCACAGATTCTTAATGAACGTGCAGTGGTTTTGCTAGCCGTTGTCTCGGATGTTGTCCACCCTGTTTTACTACGGGCTTATCTGGTTATTGTAGATTTTATCTGAACCAAATTACAAATTAATGGTCGAAGTCAACTTGGATCAGTTATCGCGTCTGGCACGATCCCAATCTTAAACAGCGTCGTTGCGCGGGAATCAACTAAGGCTCTGATTAAAGATGCTGACTAAAGATGCTGACCAAATAATGACGGGCCGATTCTGACGGCGTTTTAAACTGCCGCTACTAACATCTGCGCACCAGCGATGCATTTTTTAAACAAAAAAATGACGCCAACAAATTTAAAATAACACCTCGGCACGCGTCTAAAATAAACTGCTTATAAAAACAATGCGCTCTCAAACTCAATTTCCTCACAGTCGCCTGATAATTTACGGATCATGACCAAGCAAAGTACTATTCAACATCCAAAAATAAAATATTTATAGCGCGCCATTTGTTTCGACAGATAGAGCACTCTCTTCGACAGTCGCCCGCGGCCATTGACGATCGCATTTGGTCGCAGCCAATGTAAGCTCCATCCGTGCCGTCACTACTTTCCAAATACGAGCAATGAACACGCATTTGTGCAATGCTCCACTCTTCAGCGTTACCCAATGCTATTAAAAAAATAATGAAAAAAATATCCTCACTCAATCGCTCAACGCTGATGTTCCCGCTGGCATTGGTGTTATTTGAATTTTCTGTCTACATCGCCAACGACATGATCCAGCCTGGCATGCTGACGGTCACCAGAGAGTTTGGTGCAAGCGAGGCATGGATGGCGTCTGCGATGACCGCCTTCTTATTAGGTGGCGCGTTATTCCAGTGGCTGTTTGGTCCGTTGTCTGATCGCATAGGACGACGTCCCGTGATGTTGGGAGGGACAGTATTTTTTATCCTTGCTTGCCTGGCAACCTTATTCTCCAATAGCATTGAGAGTTTTATCATTTTGCGCGTGGTCCAGGGGATTGGTTTATGCTTCATCTCCTCGGTCGGTTACGCCGTCGTGCAGGAAGCTTTTGAAGAAAAATCAGCCGTCAAAGTCACTGCCATGATGGCCAACGTCGCACTAATCGCGCCACTTATCGGTCCGGTCGCGGGGGCCTTCATGATCGAAATGTGGCCGTGGCGCATGGTGTTTGTTTTCATCGCAGCGGTGTCATCGGTCGCGTTGATTGGCCTCGCCCTGCACATGCCAGAGACTGTTCAACCGCGCAAGGAAAAGCTACCGCTCATACACATTTGGCACGATTATCAGCAAGTATTCCGCAATCGTTATTTCTTGATGGGCGCCCTTTCTATTCCCTTGCTCGCCGTACCGTTGATCGGCTGGATCGCTATGTCGCCGCTGATTTTGGTCGCAGACGGACACTTAAGCGTGATTGAGTATGGCTTATGGCAAATACCTGTTTTCGGCAGCCTGATTGCTGGCAATCTTGTGCTTGCCACGCAAGCAGATCGCTGGCGCCTCGGCACGTCGGTCAAGTATGCAATGTATCCCATTGCATGCGGCATCGTCGTGATGCTAGTCGGCTCTGCGATATTCAAAACGCCCTACTTTCTAGTACTCGGGATCAGCCTGATCTCTTTTGGCGAAGGATTATCAGTCGCGGTGATGGTCCGATTTACGCTAACAGAAAGCGATATCTCCAAAGGCACGGTCGCCGCGGCCATGGGTATCGTCAGCATGCTGATGTATGGTGTGGGGATCGAACTTTATAAGATGCTGTACTTGTACGCTGGCATGATGGGTTTTGCTTTTTTATCAACGTTGGTCGCATTGCTCTATTGGCGCTTGTCGCGCGATGTTGTGCAACGGGCGATGGCGGCGCGGGTGACTGGTCACGGTACCAAGCAAGGATCAGCGCGCTAAAAAAACCACTAAATCTTGATAAAAAATAGCACAAAATAGTGTGGGAGGCGCACAATAAAGTTGGCCAGGTGGCATGGTAAACTTTATTGTTTCGCTGCCGGAACTGTTCCACTCTAGTTAACTTTTTACGTTATATTTGAATTTAGGAAAAATTACTATAAAGTAAATTCAGCATTTGAATAACGTTATGTGAACGCCGCTTTACCGCCCCAGCGCCGCTGTCATATCGCTGTCACCAACTCGCTATACTCTTTTCAATCACACAGTTTTTCAGGATCAGTGCCGTACTTATCACCCATTTCCTCACTAACTTTCTACTGAAAGAATCATCATGAGCGCAAAAAAAATTCTGTTTATTGCCGGCGACTACGTCGAAGATTACGAACTGATGGTGCCTTTTCAAGCTTTACAGATGGTCGGTCATGTCGTCGATGTGGTCTGTCCTGAAAAATCTGCCGGTAGCAGTATTCGAACCGCCATTCACGATTTTGAGGGGGATCAAACCTATAGCGAAAAACCCGGCCATCGCTTTACCCTGAATGCGTCTTTCTCTGATGTCAATGTCGCCGATTACGATGCATTGTTGATTCCCGGCGGTCGCGCACCGGAATATCTGCGCCTGAACAAACGCGTGATCGAAATCGTTCAGCAGTTCAACGCGGCTAACAAACCTATTGCAGCGGTTTGTCACGGGCCGCAGTTGCTGGCTGCCGCTGGTATCTTGAAAGGCAAAACCTGCTCGGCCTATCCAGCCTGTGCGCCAGAAGTAGAACTGGCTGGTGGAATATATGCGGAGATTGATATCACGGCAGCGCATACCGATGGCAATCTGGTGACTGCACCGGCTTGGCCGGCACATCCGGCTTGGTTGGCGCAGTTTTTGAAGGTGTTGGGGACGCGGATTGAGTTGTAATTTATTCGTTGTTTGTTGCTGATATTTGGTTCAGGCAGAAAATGGCCGCTTCCTACAATGGGAGGCGGCCATTTTGTTTGTTGGTTGTGTGGTCGTGGATTGTCTATATTGTGGTTGCATCAAAATTTCGCAAAAGATGGTGCAATGTCTTATACTCTGTTGGTCCCTGAGAAAAAGGGGAACTGGTTTGACGACCTGACATACCTACAGCGCACAGACGGCGCAATGCCGTTTTTTTTCGTGCGTCTACCTTTGTTGCGCCTTCATTGGGTGGCAATGGTGGGGAACCTTCGGGTTGCCGGTTGCTGTAGGTATCGGTTCGTCAACCTTGCCATTTGCTGCCCACCCTGTTTGACGACAGGGCGCGGTTTTACTGCCACCTACGGAAGTCACAACATGCCTATCTTTGCCTGCTCAGAAACCATCACACGCCTTATTACTCACACCGACACGGGTGGGCAATCATGAGTAAGCCGATCCCGCCATCATCATCAGATTCGGAAGCATTTCATCAGCCTTTTTCTTGGCTGCCTCACGAGTATCAGAATGATCGGGCCGCGCAATTTTATGCGCTGACGGTGGACGTCTGCCGCGGTGTTCAGACTTGTATTGATTTGGTCCATTTGAGCAATGCGGATCGCGGTACGAGTGATGCGCCTACGTTGACTGTTCTTGCTACGGAGCGCTTGCTGCGATTGGCGTTGACGTCTTCTCAGATGCTGGCTGAGAATGCTGAGAGGCGGATTGATCGACTGGCGCTTAAAACATCCCTAGACGTCGATTAAATTCGTTAGTTTTATCGGATCACGCTTGGGTAAAAGTGGCCGCTTTCTTTTGCCGAAAGTGGCCATTTTTTCTTTACTGGATGTTATTGCCATGGATGGATGGTTGATAACTTAAACGGTTGGCGCTCCGTGGGTGCTTGTCGGGGGTAGCCCGACAGCTAGTGTCTTTCTTTTGCTTCGCCAAAAGAAAGGCACCAAAGAAAAGGCGACCGCAGAGACGCAGCCCTTCGGGTTCCCAAGTTTTTCGGGTGTCAGTCGGGTTGAAAGACCAACTCGCTACGCTCAAACATGTCTTCCAACAATTCCCGACTAACACCCGAAAAACTTGGCAGCGTCAATGTCGGGGTAGGTCAAGTGCCACTTCAAAATCAACTGCAACGTCAAAGGTGGCTGCGCCTGCAAGGTCAAAAGCAACGTCAAAGGTGGCTGCGCCTGCAAGGTCAAAAGCAACGTCAAAGGTGGCTGCGCCTGCAAGGTCAAAAGCAACGTCAAAGGTGGCTGCGCCTGCAAGGTCAAAAGCAACGTCAAAGGTGGCTGCGCCTGCAAGGTCAAAAGCAACGTCAACTGTGGCTGCGCCTGCAAGGTCAAAAGCAACGTCAAAGGTGGCTGCGCCTGCAAGGTCAAAAGCAACGTCAACTGTGGCTGCGCCTGCAAGGTCAAAGGCAACGTCAACTGTGGCTGCGCCTGCAAGGTCAAAGGCAACGTCAACTGTGGCTGCGCCTGCAAGGTCAAAGGCAACGTCAACTGTGGCTGCGCCTGCAAGGTCAAAGGCAACGTCAACTGTGGCTGCGCCTGCAAGGTCAAAGGCAACGTCAACTGTGGCTGCGCCTGCAAGGTCAAAGGCAACGTCAACTGTGGCTGCGCCTGCAAGGTCAAAGGCAACGTCAACTGTGGCTGCGCCTGCAAGGTCAAAGGCAACGTCAACTGTGGCTGCGCCTGCAAGGTCAAAGGCAACGTCAACTGTGGCTGCGCCTGCAAGGTCAAAGGCAACGTCAACTGTGGCTGCGCCTGCAACAGCAACAGCATTCATTGATGATGTGCTTCAGTTTGCCCTAATCTTTTTATTAGCTTTTTTTGTTATCACGACGGAATGTCAGTGCCTTTTCTAAAACGAAAAAAAATACCGATAAATCGGTATTTTTCTTACGCACTTCCTCTCCATTTGTACGGAGAGGGTGCGGGATACTTACACGACCATCGACAATGCCAACGTAAACAACAAGCCAAGTACCGAGATAAGAGTTTCGCAGACGGTCCAGGTTTTGAAAGTTTCTGTGACTGTCATGTTGAAGTATTCTTTCACTAACCAGAATCCGCCATCGTTGACGTGCGACAAAATCAGCGAACCGGCGCCGGTTGCTAATACCATCAGTTCTGGTCGCGTACCGGCAACGCTGGAGACGATAGGAGCGACGATGCCGCAGGCGGTGATCATGGCGACGGTGGCAGAGCCGGTGGCGACACGAATAAGTGCGGCGACAAACCAACCTAAAACCAAAGGCGATAAATGCGCGCTGGTGGCGATGCCGACGATAGCATTTGAGATGCCGCTGTCTTTTAGGATTTGACCGAAACCAGCGCCTGCACCGACGATGAGGGTGATGCCAGCGATGGGTGCCAGACTCTCGGTTGTGAATTTAAGAATCGCTTCACGATCAAAACCGCGTGCTTTACCGAAGGTGTAGAAGCTGACCAGGGCGGCTATCAACAATGCGATGACGGAGTTGCCAATCAGGCGTAAAAAGTCGTTGAGGAAAGTCTTTGGCGTAAAGAAAACGTCTGCCCAACTACCTAACAGCATCAATACAACTGGCAACAGAATCGTCGCTAATGTAATGCCCAGACCTGGCAAATCGCGGTTACTGTCTTTTTCTACAAATTGCGCCAAGAGTGGATTGTCTGGATTCGGAAATACAAATTTCGAAATCAATTTTGCGAACAACGGGCCAGCGATAATCGCAGTAGGAATACCAACGATGAGCGCGTACACAATTGTGCGGCCGATGTCAGCGTTGTAAGCCGTTACCGCATACAGTGCAGCCGGATGCGGAGGAATCAAACCGTGGACGACCGACAAACCGGCCACCATCGGGATACCAACCAAAATCATATTAGTACCGGTGCGCTTGGCAACGTTGAAGGCAATCGGAATGAGCAACACAAAACCAACTTCAAAAAACACCGGCAAGCCGACGATCAATGCGACCACCATCATGGCCCAATGGACGTTCTTTTGTCCAAAGGCACCGATCAGTGTGTTGGCAATCCGTTCTGCCGCACCTGATTCTGCCATCATCTTGCCGAACATGGTGCCAAGACCGACGACCAGTGCGATATGACCGAGTGCGCCACCGACGCCTGTTTCATATGATTTAACAATGGTGCCCATTGGCATGCCTACCGCAGCGCCTAAAATGACGGATACCACGATCAATACGATGAACGGATTCATCTTGAATTTTGCAATTAATACTACCAGCGTAATCACTGCGATCAGTGCGTACGCTAGCAGCATGTTTCCCTGAACCATCTCCATTACTATCTCCTAAGGTGAGCACTTCAGATAACCGGCCTGCCACTTCAGCAAATGCACTTGGTAAGTGATACCACTATTTCCCATTTGGTGGCGCTGTTTTTGGGCGGCGCTCCGTGTTAAATAATGGCGACTATTTGCAATGGGCAAGGTCAGTTTCAGGTTGGTTTTTTAAACGATGCTCTTTATATCACGTCAGTTGGTTATTTTTGATGCTTTTTCTACCCGTTGACAAGCCCCGCCAGCAAATCCACTACGCTTGTCTTTTTAGACTTAATGCTAGCGTTTGAAGGCGATGCAATCTACTTCCACTTTACAATCGACCACCATCGCCGACTGGACACAGGCGCGCGCCGGTGGATTGGCACCGAAGTAGTCCTTAAACACACGATTGAATGATGGGAAGTCGCGTGTGTCGTCAAGCCAGACGCCGCAACGAATGACGTGTTCGGGACCATAACCGGCTTCGGTCAGAATCGCGAGGACATTCTTAATCGCCTGATGCGATTGGGCGACAATGCCGCCATCAATTACCTCACCATTGACCATCGGGACCTGACCGGATACATACAGCCAGCCATCCGCCTCAACCGCGCGCGCAAATGGCAGATGCTGACCACCTGTTCCAGTACCGCCTTCTACGCCGTATCGTTTGATTGTCATTTTCTTTCCTTTAAAAATTGATATGTACTACTGTGGTGTTGCTTGCTTAATTGTTTGTTTGCATGGCTTGTTGAAAATGCGGTAACGACCTACGTACCCGACCGTGCCAAAAATCGCCCGGCACGTTGACCGGTGGCGGCCTTTTCTGTGCCGCCACGATACGATAGAACACCATTCACCCAAACCGCCTCGATGCCTTCGGCAGCTTGCATTGGGTCAGTAAAAGTCGCTGCGTCGCGTACCGTTTCAGGATCGAACAACACGAGGTCGGCCCAGTACCCTTCTCGCACCAATCCACGCTCAGTTAATCCAAAGCGTTGCGCTGACAAGCCAGTCATCTTGTTGATGGCGACAGTTAAGGGGAAAAGTTTTTTTTCACGGCTGTAATAGCCAAGCACCCGTGGAAAAGCGCCCCATAAACGTGGATGCGGCAATGGATCATTTGGTAATCCATCCGATCCAACCACCGTTGCAGGGTGGCTGAGAATACGGTCAACATCATCATCATGCATGCCGTAATACACGGCACCGGCTGGCTGCAAACGCCGCGCTGCTTCCAGCAAATCAACATCCCACTCCGCCGCTATCGCTGCTAATAACTTGCCGCCCATGGCGGGATGTGGCACGGACCAAGTGACTTGAATATCAATGGTATCGGTGACTTGCTTCAGATCCAGCGTGGATGAACTTGCGGTATAAGGATAGCAATCACAGCCGACCGGCTGATAACGTTGCGCCCGTTCAAGTGCCGCAAGCACTTCTCCGCTGCGCCCCCAGTTATCAACACCGGCGCATTTCAAATGCGAAATCACGACCGGAACGCGTGCATGTTTACCGATTTCAAAAGCTTCGTTCATTGCTTCCAGAATCTCGGCAAACTCACTCCGTAAATGGGTCGCATAGATTCCACCGGCAGCGGCCAGTGGTGCGGCCAGCGCCATCACTTCGGAAGTTGGCGCACTGATCGCGTTGCCGTAAGCAAGGCCGGTACTCAGACCCAACGCGCCATGTGCCAATGCTTCGCGCAATTGCGTGCACATGGCGTTAATTTCCTGGTCCGTAGCTGCCCGATCAAGACGATCCATTTGATTGTTGCGCAATGCTGTGTGTCCGATCAGGGCCGCGACATTGACGGATGGTTGCGCTTGATTGACTGCTGCGACATAACTGGCGAATGTGGGATAACTAAAAGCGTCTGACTCGCCCAGCAAATTCATCGGATCAGGCGGTGCGCCTTTGAGGCTGACCGGAGCGGCGCTGATGCCGCAATTACCAACGATGACGGTGGTCACGCCTTGCGATAGTTTAGGAAACATCTCTGGCTGGCGAATGACATTGGTATCGTCATGCGTGTGCACATCGATAAAGCCAGGACTCAATACCTTGCCGCTTCCGTCAATAACTTGCGGCGCTTGCCAAACGTCCAGCAAACCGACTGCTGCGATTTGCAGGATGCGCCCATCCATGAGGGCAACATCAGCACTAAAGGGAACTGCGCCGCTGCCGTCGATCAACGATACGTTGCGGATTAATGTATCACAGCTTGTATTACTGCTATTTTTGGCGCTATTGGCCTCTTGCTTATTTGTTTCGCCATTCATTTCAGTCTCCTAACGGTTCACGGTTGCCGCTTCCAAGGTGTGTATCGAGCGTGAACTTCAGCCGTCGCAGTAATTCCTGACTATGATCTTTTTGCAATAAAGCCAGTTCAGCCATCAGTACATCTAGTACCATCATCATCGCGTAGCGTGACGACGAAGGCTTAAAAATGAAATCGGTTTCAAGCGATTTGAGGGGCAGTAATACGTCGGCGATCTTCGCCAGTTGCGAACCTAATGCGGTGATCGCAACCAGACGCACGCCGTACTCTTTTGCCACCCGACAACTGGCAAGCAACTCGGGCACATTTCCTGTAGTTGAAAACACTAATACCACGTCATTTTTGTCCAACGTAGCGGCCACCATGCGTTGCAACAAGGCATCGTGATAGGTGGCTGCGGGCCTCCCCAAACGTACCAACCGATAACGCGCCTCGTCAGATAACATGGTGGAACCACCACCCATACCGAACGCGTAAATCATGCGAGCATCCAGTAACAAGCGCGCGGCATGCTGCAATGCATCTTGATTCAGCAGAGTTCGATTGACTTCCAGTACTTTGCCAATATCAGCGTAAATAATGTCTGCGATCTGTGGCACGCGCCCTTCTGGCGCTGGCAATTCAGCGCGTAAAAATCGCTCGCCAATCGCGGTGGCTTGTCCCAACTTCATTTTCATGTCGCGTACGTCGCGGCATCCGATTGCTCTCGCGAAACGTGTCACACTGGCTTGACTGACCCCGGCAAGTGTTGCCAACGTGCCGATACTTGCTGCCGCGGCGAACGGCAAATCGGCCAAAATCGTTTGGGCAACCTTTTGCTCGGCCAGCCGCAGATGTCCGCTGCGCTCGGAAATACGAGACACGATATCGAATGTTTCTGTAACCGTATTTGCTATGGCACGCGCCATAGCAGGCGACCAATTGGGTGGCATGCGCTCTCTTTTCCTATCTGAAATATGACCTATTCTAAAATCTGCCGCGCATCAATTTTAAACAACTTTACCACGCGACGAATATCTTTTGTGTTACTTTATATCAGAAGCAGAATATTTTCTATTTACGAATGAAAAATGAATAGAAAATGTCAATTTTTTGTTGCAATATTTTACCTATCTCCGATATAAATGAAGGAAATATCAATGAATGATACAAACTATCACGACAGCATTGTCAATCCGATTTTGCTGCCTCTGAACAAAGGTTTGGGAGATTTTGAACAACCGCTTGTAACCGCTGCTGTCAAGGATTTGCGCTGGAACTTACTGCGCGAGGAAGTCAGCTTGCCGTCCGCCGTGCTGTACGAAGAACGCCTGCAACACAATCTCGCATGGATGCAACAATTTGTCACCGAATACGGCGTTAAGTTAGCCCCACACGGCAAAACCACGATGGCACCAGCATTGTTTGCACGTCAAATAGCTGGCGGCGCATGGGGTATTACATTAGCGACTGCGCACCAAACCCGAGTGGCCTATGAACATGGCGTGCGCCGCGTGATCATGGCAAATCAACTGGTCGGCAAACAGAATATGGTGATCGTCTCCCATTTGCTGACTGATCCATCATTCGAATTTTGTTGTTTAGTGGATTCGGCTGCGGGCGTTGATTTGCTCGGCAGTTTCTTCAAAGCACGCAACCAGACGTTACACGTGCTGCTAGAACTAGGTTCTGATGACGGTCGCACTGGCGTCCGTGATGCCGAGCAACAAACTGCCGTACTCGAAGCTATCGCCCACTGGAAAGGTCACATCGTTCTGGCTGGCGTAGAGCTTTATGAGGGCGTATTGAAAGAAGAAGCAGATATTCGACAGTTTTTGCAACGTGCCGTTACTTGCCTCGGCGATATTGCCAAATCCGGTCAATTGGGCGAGCGCGCTGCGCTGCGCCCAGTGATTCTGACAGGCGCTGGTTCTGCCTGGTACGACGTTGTGGCGGAGGAATTTTCTAAAGCTGACATCGGCTTGCCATTGGATGTCATCCTTCGGCCCGGCTGCTATCTGACGCATGACGTCGGCGTTTATCGTGCATCGCAAGAACAGATTCAAACCCGCAATCCGGTTGCCCGACAAATGCGTACGAATCTGTTACCGGCATTGCAATTATGGGCTTACGTACAATCTCTCCCAGAACCGGGCAAAGCGATTATCGCGCTTGGCAAACGGGATGCAGCCTTCGATGCCGGATTGCCGCAACCAGCAAAGCACTATCGTCCCGGAACCAGTAAACCTGGCGCAACACCCTCACACTGGAAACTGACGGGAATGATGGATCAGCATGCTTACATGGAAATCGCCGCTGGCGACGATATCAAAGTCGGTGACATGGTCGCTTTCGATATTTCTCATCCGTGTCTGACTTTCGATAAATGGCGACAAATAGCGGTGGTTAACGCTGAGTTCGATGTCATTGATGTTGTTCATACGTTCTTCTGATGCACTCGTCGGCAACGATTGTTGCCAACAAATAATCCCTTCGTCGCCACACATTATGTGAATGTAGCGGCGATACCGCCTTTGAGAATTGCAGCCGCTCGGAATACTTCCTCGAAGACGCACTTTGGGGCGTACTATTTAGACAATATTTACAGGGTTGCGCGCATTGATACTAAAAACTATCATAGTTTTTTGAAATAATACGCAACCCATTGGCACTGAATCGATTGGTATTTTCTGGGGATTGAGGCACTAAAAAATCGTGGAAAATTTATCTGCAAATGTTACGTTCACTTGTGCAAAGTAGCGTGCCAAGCTTATCCTAACGGACATGAGTATCACCCGCCAAGACCTGGAACAAGACCGCTTGCGTAGAGCGCTAATCAACACACCTATTGCTGCTTCGTTTCTATCGGAAGAGGCGCTAGAAGCTTCCTGGCGCGGGATGCTGGCGTCGTTACCGACAACGCATGGTGATATCTGGCTGTTCGGTTATGGCTCGCTGATCTGGAATCCGATGGTGCTATTTACGCAGCGGCGGCGCGCTACTTTGCACGGCTATCACCGAGGATTTTATTTATATTCAAATATCAATCGTGGCACGCTCGATAAACCGGGATTGGTATTGGGACTGGACCGAGGCGGATGCTGTCATGGTGTCGCTTTTCGCATACCGGCCGCCGATATCGAAACCGAGTTGCGCATGTTGTGGCGGCGTGAAATGTTGACCGGCGCGTATCTGCCACGTTGGCTATCCATTCGATTGCCAGAAACGGCGGACCATCAGCCGCATCAGGTCAAAGCGCTGGCGTTTGTCATGAACCGTCATCATGCTGGCTATGCCGGACGCCTGTCTGACACGATCGTCGTCTCGCATTTACGGGATGCGAGCGGTTTATACGGGCCAGCAAGAGAGTATTTGCAACATACGCTTGAGGGATTGCTTAAGGATGGACTTCAAGATCCTTATCTGGCGCGCTTGTGGGCGCAATTGCAGAGTGAGAATAAATAAGTTTTATGTCAGGGCAGAGAAGGTCTGAGAAGGCTGCTCGTTGGCGGTAAAGCCTGTTCAGCAGAGAATGCGAACAACGTACAGATACCACGATGACAGCAGTGCTTTAAAAGGGGAAGTGTGCAACTGGTGCACTGATGTTGCACACTCTACTCACGCCAAACGCAGCTGCCGTAAAAACAGCTGCGCTTTATATCAACTCACAACTGCGGATTCAATTTTTCCGCACGTGAATGCAGCTTGTTCAACGCCGTCAAATAGGCTTTTGCACAAGCGACCACGATATCCAGATCAGCGCCAACACCGTTCACTATTCGCCCGGCTTTAGAAAGGCGCATGGTAACTTCACCCTGCGATTGCGTGCCGGTGGTAATCGCGTTAACCGAGAACAACAGCAGTTCAGCAGCACTCGCCACTTTGGTTTCAATAGCATTCACAATGGCATCAACAGGCCCGTTCCCCTGCCCTTCGCAAGTCACCTCTTGACCGTCAATGGAGAAGGTCACTTTGGCGCTTGGCTTTTCGCCAGTTTCTGAATGTTGGGATAAGGAAACGTACCGATAATACTCATTTTCATGCGATTGTTGTTCGCTGGATACCAATGCAATAATATCTTCATCAAAAATATCCGCCTTTTGATCAGCCAATTCTTTAAAACGCGCAAAAGCAGCATTTACTTCAGTTTCAGAATCGAGATCAATGCCCATATCTTGAAGACGCTGCTTAAACGCATTGCGCCCGGACAATTTGCCAAGCACAATTTTGTTGGCACTCCAGCCGACATCTTCAGCGCGCATGATTTCGTAGGTGTCGCGTGCCTTCAGTACGCCATCCTGATGGATACCGGAAGCATGTGCAAACGCGTTGGCGCCCACCACGGCTTTGTTAGGCTGTACGATGAAACCGGTAATCTGCGAGACCAACCGTGACGCAGCAAGAATTTGCGTGGTATCGATGCCGATGTCGAGATTAAAGTAATCGCGGCGTGTCTTGACCGCCATCACGATTTCTTCCAATGCGGTATTGCCGGCGCGTTCGCCGAGGCCGTTGATCGTACACTCAACCTGACGCGCCCCACCGATCATCACGCCAGCGAGCGAGTTGGCAACCGCCATACCCAAATCGTTATGGCAATGAACCGACCAGACAACCTTGTCCGAATTGGGAATCCGTTCACGCAAGGTTTTCAGCATGTGTCCGTACAGTTCGGGCACGCCATAACCGACCGTGTCGGCAAAGTTGATGGTGGTCGCACCTTCTTTGATCACGGCTTCCAATATGCGACATAGAAAATCCATGTCAGAACGGCTACCGTCTTCGGGACTGAACTCCACATCATCGGTGAAATTGCGTGCATAGCGCACCGCCATCTTAGCCTGTTCAAAGACCTGATCGGGCGTCATGCGCAGCTTCTTCTCCATATGCAATGGTGAAGTCGCCAGAAATGTGTGTATGCGCTTGCGCTCAGCTGGCTTTAAAGCCTCAGCGGCACGGGCGATGTCTTTATCATTGGCACGGGACAGCGAGCACACGGTCGAATCTTTGACGATACCAGCAATCGCTTTGATCGCTTCAAAATCACCAGGCGAGGCCGCGGCAAAACCAGCCTCAATCACGTCGACTTTCATCCGCTCCAGCTGTTTGGCAATACGAATTTTTTCATCCTTGGTCATTGATGCACCAGGAGATTGCTCACCATCACGTAACGTGGTGTCGAATATGATCAATTTTTCGGGTGAGTTGGCTGCCATGCTGTGCTCCTGAATGTTTACTTATTATAAGACTTACGCAAAACCGCCCCAACTGCATTGGGCTTTCATAGCCACTTACGAGGCCCGACATTCACATACTGTCTTCGTCGGCCGGGTTAGCAAGCCCGTTGATGGGACGGTTTTGCGTAAATCCTATAATAATCAATTGTAAGGTTTAATAAATGACTATATCCCAGCGCACGCAACAACATGCACCATTACCGTTTTCTAAAAAAGAACCATCTTTTCAAACTAAAAAAGATTAACTATTGGAATTTGGTAGGAAATCACCCATCGCCGGCGCTGGATGCGAAGCCGCAGGACAACGATAGGTAATCAAAGTCCGCATTTTAGTAAAACGCGCCGCAGCCAACTGACCGCCACCGCAGCGCCATCTCCACTTCTATTTGCTACATAGAATCAAAATCCGTCATAAAGACATGGGTTGACTTATTTTTACGCGCTAATAAAGCCATGCGGCTGTTGAGCAACGTAACTATTGCAGCACCTGGTATAAATTTACTTACCTGTCCTCTCGCTCATGATCATGATCGGGCTCGTGTTCGGTTTGCAGTATGCTGACTGGCTTACCTTTGAATAAGCGCCAAAAATAGACGCCCAGACCGGATAGTCCATACAGCACGAACAGGCCAAACAAAACCTTCGACGGTGCACTTGAAATAACCACTAATATCAGTACGACGACAAAGGCAGCAATGAACGGTACCGGCTTACGCAGATTAATGTCTTTAAAGCTATAAAAAGGCACGTTCGTGACCATGGTCAGGCCAGCGTATAAAGTAATCCCCCACGCCACCCAGTTTAAGTCAGCACCGACAAAACCAAGATCATCCATAATCCAGACAAATCCCGCGACAAGTGCTGCCGCCGCTGGGCTTGGCAAGCCTTGAAAATAACGTTTATCGACGACGGTGATATTGGTATTGAAGCGGGCAAGACGCAAGGCCGCACCAGCGCAATACACAAACGCTGCAAGCCAACCCAATTTACCCATTCCACGCAATGACCATTCATACACGACGAGTGCAGGTGCAGCACCGAACGAAACCATGTCCGACAAGCTGTCATACTGCGCGCCAAATTCGCTCTGGGTATTAGTCATGCGAGCCACGCGACCATCCAGACTGTCGAGTACCATCGCTGCGAAAATCGCAATCGATGCATAATCAAATTTCAAATTCATCGCCATAACAATTGCATAGAAGCCACAAAACAGCGCAGCGGTCGTAAATGCATTGGGCAATAAATAAACACCACGACGTCTCAGACTTGGCCGCGCCGGGCTGTCATCTTCGTCATCATCCTGATAAGACGGTCGCAAAGAATTTTTTGCGCGTAATGCCTTTGGGAACTGTGCAACGTTACTCTTCGCTTTTCGGCGTGGGAAAGTAGCCATGTGAATTCCGTTTCAATCTATAAATCAAATTTGTGGTGATGATGATGCAATAAAGCTATCACAACCGGTCATACGGCCTTGCTAAAGGTCGGGATAAACAATGCACGGTTGAAGCGCGGTTGACTTGCGCGACTCGCTTGGATTACTCCAAACGCCTCAGGCATTGGCATCAGGCATTGTTTAGCCGCGACTAGTCTTACAGATTTCTTTGGCGAAACTTAAAATTCAGCCAAAATGGTTTCTGTTGCTGAGACTTTATCGCCTACGGCAACTTTCGGTGTCGCAGTCAATGGTAAGTAGACGTCAACCCGTGAACCAAAACGAATAAATCCATACCGTTGTCCGCGCGCAAGAACATCACCAACTTTGACATAACAAAGAATACGGCGTGCAATTAATCCTGCAACCTGAACGCAAGTGACTGTCTGACCGTTTTTTGCAGTGATTACCAATGCGTTACGCTCGTTTTCAATCGATGCCTTATCCAAATCCGCGTTGACGAACTTGCCCGGAAAATACTGCATCGTTTCGATCTTGCCATCAACGGGCGCACGATTTGAGTGGACGTTAAAAACATTCATAAAAACGCTGATTTTTAATGCTTCACGATTAGCGTAAGGATCATGGGCTTTTTCGACAACCACAATACGACCGTCAGCAGGAGAAATTACCGCGCCAGGGATTTGTGGGATCACGCGTGGTGGGTCACGAAAAAATTGCAATACGAATAAGGCAATAATCCAAAAAGGAATGGACCAACCGATCGAGAAAAAGCTGATCAGCAACGCCACGGCAAAAGCAATGGCGAGAAACGGCCAACCTTCGCGGGCGATAATAGGATGTGGGTAATTATTCAACTGCGCTCCGGATTGTCTTAAAGAAATGATAGAAATTTGATAGCGAGGCTATTCTAGTCGAGCGAGGGGCAAATGTAACCCTTTGCATTGCAATCAGTAACTAATTCCATAATAGCTTGAAAACAATCGGACACCGCCATTAGCGCGCGACTTTTGGCACGCGAACGACGAAACGGCAAAAATACAGGCGACCCGATCTCGGTCTGACGACAATCCAACTGAGGAAGTGGCGACCCGAATTGTCACTTGAAGCGCACTTTGCCAACCACGCGCATGGTCAATGTCGTTTCACCTGGCTCGAAGCTTGGCTCTTCCACTGGCGCACTATCCATTGATACCGAGCGCATCATCATTGCGCCTTTAGGCATGGCGGTTTCTGGCGCATAGTTTCCAGAGCCTTCAAAATCAATCGTGTCCAGTACCGCATCCGACTCACTGCGCCCCATAGCACGTGCAATAGAACCGATTCGCTCATTCAAATTCAGATAGGTAGCGGCGATCCGCTGATCGTCCATCTTTTTGCTGGTGGCGTCACTGAGACTGAAATGTAGACCATTCAGTCCGAGCACGCTTTGCACTGAAGCGACGGTCTTTGGCAAAGTATTCAAGTTGGTTGTGGTGGCATCCAGATATTGACCGACACGCCAACCAGTGGGTTGCCGTGGTTTATTGGTATTGGTTCGAGGCTGCGTCTCTTCAGGGTAAACCGGATAGGTGTAATAACCGCGCGTCTGCAGGATAGCCTGAGGGTCTTGCCGTTTAAGGATCTCGGCTCCCTGTTTCATCTTCTGGTTCACGCGCGAGGCCGCTGCGGCTTTGTCTTTATCCTGCTCTTCAATAGTGAAGGTCACGCGCACCTCGTCATTGACGTGCTTGACTTCACCGTAAGCAGGTACGACGACTAAAGCCCCGGTCGTCTGCACTTTAGTTTGTGCATATACGTTCAGACTAGCGACTGCCAACACGGATAAAACCACTAGATTACGGTATGGCGACATAGTATTTTCCCAAAAATAGAGGTTTGTACTAGAGATGTGAATCTCAATAGGATTCACAGCTCATGAAGTTGTAACAACAAGATGATAGATTGCCACTTTGATGACGGCATTCCGGTTTAGTTCTCATTGCCAACTAAATTCACATAGATTTATTCTATGGGATGAAGCAGATGATTTAACCAAATGTTTACTTCCGCGGCGGGGAAGTGGCGATGGCATCATATTGATAAGGTGGTAATGCTTCGCCACAATGTTTACAGAATAACGAGTCGGCTTCATGACCTTCAGTTAAACAATTTACACAAGTGCGCGTGGTCGGTGTCCCTCGCATCATGCTCATGGCCAGCTCTACCCCAACAATGCCTGTCGGCAAAGCAATGATGCCGTAACCGAGCAACATGGCCATGGAGGTAATCAACTGTCCGAATGGTGTTTTAGGATGGATATCGCCATACCCGGTGGTAGTCAGCGTCACGATGGCCCAATACATGCCGACAGGTATACTGGTAAAGCCATTCTCCGGTCCCTCAATGACATACATGATCGTTCCAAGAATGACGCTCATGATGATCACGGCACCGAGAAACACAAATATCTTGTGCCGACTATTACGCAGTGCCTGTAACAAAACCTGCGATTCATCGTAATAACGCGGTAATTTTAAGACTCGAAACACGCGTAACATCCGCAGCAACCGCACATCAATGAGGAAGTGAAACTCGGGCAACAATATAGCCAGGTATGTGGGTAATATCGACAACAGGTCAATCACCCCAAACAAGCTTGTCGCATAGCGCAACGGCCGCTTCACGCAAAGCAAACGAACGACATATTCAATCGTGAAGAGGATGGTAAATAGCCATTCCAATCCGTTCAATATCAAAAAATCGCGAGCCCGAATTGTGCCGATGCTATCGACGATAACCGTGGCAACACTCAGAACAATGATAATTAATAGCCCTGTGTCAAAACGCCGCCCGGCAACAGTGTCAGCCTCAAAAATGACTGTATATAGTCGCGCCCGCCAAGATTGATCGGGCTTACCAAAATGGGGCTTTTTAAAAACCGTTGTTGTCATGCTATGTGGGGATGATTTTTCGGATTGATAAATAAATGACTAATTACGACTCACAATGTCTCTCAACGACAGGTATCACGACTTTATAGCAAAAAGAGACGCAAATGCGCCCCCTTGTTTGCTTAACAGGCCAAATACTTACTTTCGAAACTAGGCGCTGATTCTAAGCCCGAGTATGACCGCTCCCCTGCTTCTTAGTTCTTGATGCTGAGACTTGGTATCTGGTTTGAGCGATGATTGCTCTTTTTTTTGATCCTGAGGGTGGTAAACAAAAAAAGCTGTGCGTGTGCACAGCTTGTCGACTTCACGCTGTAGTCGCTTGCAAGCGATTACTGCAATGATGCCCTACCTTTCTTGCAACTAACAACTGTATTAGTTTTTAGTTTGGTCCACCATTGCGTTCTTTTTGATCCATGTGCACGTGAAGTCGAAAAAAAAGCTGTGCGTGTGCACAGCTTGTCGACTTCACGCTGTAGTCGCTTGCAAGCGATTACAGCAATGATGCCCTACCTTTCTTGAAACTAAAAACTGTATTAGTTTTTAGTTTGGTCCACCATTGCGTTCTTTTTGATCCATGTGCACGTGAAGTCGAAAAAAAAAGCTGTGCGTGTGCACAGCTTTTCGACTTCACGCTGTAGTCGCTTGTAAGCGATTACAGCAATGATGCCCTACCTTTCTTGAAACTAAAAACTGTATTAGTTTTTAGTTTGGTCCACCATTGCGTTCTTTTTGATCCATGGCATCATGCCACGCAGTTTTTCACCAACAACTTCAATTTGGTGCTCTGCATTTAAACGACGACGGGAGATCAACGTTGGTGCGCCAGCCTTGTTTTCAAGGATGAAGCTCTTTGCATATTCACCAGTTTGAATGTCTTTGAGAATCGCACGCATTGCATTTTTTGTTTCTTCGTTGACGATACGTGGGCCCGAAACATATTCGCCGTATTCAGCGTTGTTCGAGATTGAGTAATTCATGTTGGCAATACCGCCTTCATAGATCAGATCAACGATCAGTTTCAATTCGTGCAGGCATTCGAAGTAAGCCATTTCTGGTGCATAACCAGCTTCAACCAATGTCTCGAATCCAGCTTTGATCAGTTCAACTGCACCACCGCACAAAACTGCTTGCTCACCGAACAAGTCTGTTTCAGTTTCTTCACGGAAGTTAGTTTC
The DNA here is from genome assembly GCF_054343755.1 of Glaciimonas sp. GNP009. Classification (NCBI taxonomy): domain Bacteria; kingdom Pseudomonadati; phylum Pseudomonadota; class Betaproteobacteria; order Burkholderiales; family Oxalobacteraceae; genus Glaciimonas; species Glaciimonas sp. GNP009. Next base: position 4,043,180 of record NZ_JBTGUV010000004.1, on the reverse strand, counting down.
GATGATACCAGCGCGACCGCCACCGTTTGCAGTTGCATACGACAGAGCGATGTCACGTGCAGTACCAGATTTGTCTTGATAGATGGCAATCAGGTGGGGAACGCCGCCACCTTGTGTGTATGTTTGGCGAACAGTATGGCCTGGTGCTTTTGGCGCGATCATGATGACGTCCAAATCAGCGCGTGGTGTTACTTGGCCATAATGTACGTTGAAACCGTGCGCAAACGCCAGTGTGGCGCCTTGCTTTGCGTATGGAGCAACATTTTCCGCGTAAACCTGGGCGATGTTTTCATCAGGCAAAAGAATCATGATGATGTCTGCAGCTTTAACTGCATCATTGACTTCAGCAACTTTCAAACCTGCATTGACCGCTTTATCCCACGATGCGCCGCCCTTGCGCAGACCAACAGTCACTTTAACGCCGGAGTCATTCAAGTTTTGCGCGTGCGCATGACCTTGTGAACCGTAGCCGATGATAGTAACGTTTTTGCCTTTGATCAGTGAAAGGTCAGCGTCTTTGTCGTAAAAAACTTTCATTTTTAATCCTAGTAATAATTCAATTGATAGAGAACTGTTTAGACAATCCAAATCAGTTCGATACATTCAGTTAGTGGAAACACATCCGAAAGCGTGACTTTTTCAGTCTTGCTTTACATCTCACGCATTACCGCTTATGCACATAAGAATGACGCATCAGACATGATTAAATCATCCCTGACACGAAACTTTTACACCTTTAAGATACGTTCTCCGCGTCCAATGCCCGAGGCACCGGTACGGACCGTTTCCAAAATTGAAGCCCGGTCTATCGACTCTATAAAGGCGTCCAGCTTGCTTTTGGCACCAGTCAATTCAATAGTGTAAGACTTATCCGTGACATCAATTATGCGGCCCCGGAAGATATCCGCAGTGCGTTTCATTTCTTCACGCTCCTTGCCGACCGCACGTACTTTGATCAGCATGAGTTCGCGTTCGATATGCGCGCCTTCGGTCAGGTCGACCACTTTGACGACTTCAATCAGACGATTCAGATGCTTAGTAATCTGTTCGATCACTTCATCTGAACCCCTTGTCACGATGGTCATCCGTGACAGGGTTGCATCTTCGGTCGGTGCGACCGTCAATGTTTCAATGTTGTAGCCACGAGCGGAGAACAAACCCACTACGCGTGAGAGTGCACCGGCTTCGTTTTCTAGCAGTACGGAAATAATATGTTGCATTACAGATCCTCCGAACCGAGTAGCATTTCAGTCAAGCCCTTACCCGACTTCACCATCGGCCAGACATTTTCGGTTTGATCAGTAATAAAGTTCATAAACACTAAGCGATCTTTCATGGCAAACGCTTCTTTCAGCGCACCGTCGACATCGCCAGGTTTTTCGATTTTCATACCGACGTGGCCATACGATTCGACCAGTTTGGTAAAGTCAGGCAACGAATCCATATACGACTCAGAGTAGCGGGAGCCATAATCAATTTGCTGCCATTGACGCACCATGCCGAGGAAACGATTGTTCAGAAGGATGATTTTTGGCGTTAAGTGATATTGTTTGCAGGTCGCCAGTTCCTGGATACACATTTGGATAGATCCTTCGCCGGTAATACAAGCGACAGTAGAACCAGGGTTCGCCATCTGCACACCCATGGCGTACGGCAAGCCAACACCCATCGTGCCAAGACCACCGGAATTGATCCAGCGACGTGGTTTATCGAAACGATAATATTGCGCTGCCCACATTTGATGTTGACCAACGTCCGATGTGATGAACGCATCACCGTCTGTAATCTGCCAAACTTTTTCCACGACAGATTGCGGCTTGATAAATTCTGACGAACTCTCAAATTTCAGACAATCACGTGAACGCCATTGGTTAATCTGCGTCCACCAAGCAGCCAAAGCAATAGCGTTTGGCTTGGTTTCAGCAGCTTCTAGCTGAGCCAACATTTCTTGCAGAACGTCTTTTACGTTACCGACGATTGGAATATCGACTTTGACGCGTTTGGAAATCGACGATGGATCGATATCAATATGAATAATTTTGCGTGCATTGCTAGCAAAATGTTTAGGATTACCAATCACGCGATCGTCGAAACGCGCGCCGATAGCAATCAATACATCGCAATTCTGCATCGCCATATTGGCTTCGTAAGTGCCGTGCATGCCTGGCATACCGACAAACTTATCGCTTGACGCTTTGTAACCACCCAATCCCATCAGGGTATTGGTGCAAGGATAGCCAAGACGATCAACCAAACGGTTCAACTCTGGCGATGCATGCGCCAGAATCACGCCACCGCCGGTATAAATCATCGGGCGTTCAGCAGTTAGCAACAATTGCAGTGCTTTGCGGATCTGTCCTGAATGACCTTTATCTACAGGCTTGTACGAACGCATCTCGACTTCTTTCGGATACGCAAATACATGGCGATGCATGGTGATGTCTTTAGGGATATCAATCAGCACCGGTCCAGGACGACCGGTAGTGGCAATATAAAATGCCTTTTTAACCGTTTCAGCCAGATCCTTGACATCTTTGACAAGGAAATTATGCTTAACGCAAGGACGTGTAATACCAACGGTATCGCACTCCTGAAAAGCATCTTCACCGATAGCATAGGAAGGAACCTGACCCGAAATCACGATCATCGGAATCGAGTCCATATACGCAGTTGCCAAGCCAGTGACCGCGTTGGTGACGCCGGGACCGGAGGTGACAATCGCTACACCGACTTTGTTCGAGCTGCGCGAATAGGCATCAGCAGCGTGGATCGCAGCCTGCTCGTGACGAACTAGTATGTGTTGAAATTTATCTTGTTGAAATATGGCGTCATAAATGTATAACACCGAGCCGCCTGGATAGCCGAAAACGTGCTCGACGCCTTCTTCTGCCAGACAACGAACTAAAATTTCTGCGCCGCTAATGGGCAAATTTGTATCTTGACTCATGCTTCTATGTCCTTTCAAGGTCCATGGGAAATTGATCGGATGCTCTCTCCTAATGATAACGGCGGCTTGCTACATGGATTTTGGCATTCCTTTTTTGTGCCTTCACAACATTTCGTTGCGTACCCGTAGATACGATTCAAAATGTCGCTTCGCGCGACTCGTTCAGCCAATTACCTTGAAGCAACACGTCCATTCTCTCGCGCTTGTGGCACGGGTTAGAGCAAACAGCTTTCAAATATGAAGCGCGTCTTGTCACTAATCAGCATCTTGCGCTGGTCGCGAAAAGACCATGGGTCCACTTCAGGATGCTGAAGTGGAGTGATACCATAATGCGTACTTTCATTTTGGTCAAGGCAAATTCAACGAAACCCTCTTGAAATCTTCCTAATTTGAACACAACTACGTATTATTGCCCCACGAGCACTGTATTTTTGATAGCATTCGATCAGTTTAAAAATCCCTTTTTTAACGATTCAACCTGATGCATCAATAAATTAGTCAGCGCTTACGAGCGAACTAATACTCTTTGATTACTCAGGACGCGTTAGAAACTAGTTTGCCCGCAACAACGCAGCAAAATTCTGAACAACTTTCACTGGCTGGCAGCGAATGACACTATGTATGACACACGGTGAAACGCGCGCCACAATGCATGGCAACCGATAAAGAACTTTCAGATTTTCTCGAAAACGTAGAGCGACGCGCTTTTAAACAGGCGGTGTACGCAGTCCGCAAGGACGAGTCAGCGCTGGACATTGTCCAGGACGCGATGATCAAGCTTGCGGAAAAATACGGTGACAAACCGTCTGCCGAGTTACCGATGTTGTTTCAACGCATCTTGCAAAACACGATCCTCGATTATTTTCGGCGTGAAAAAGTACGCAACACGTGGGTTAGTCTTTTTTCGAGCATGGGTCACGATAAGACCAGCGACGAAGATTATGACGTGCTTGAAACGTATGAATCAGAGGACGGCTCGCAAGCTGCTGAGTCCAGCTCGTCCCAGCTTGAACGAGAACAAATCCTCGAAATCATTGATCAAGAGGTTCAAAAGCTGCCTGGGCGTCAACGGGAAGCGTTCCTGATGCGTTATTGGGAGGACATGGATGTCGCCGAGACTGCCGCCGCAATGGGTTGCTCTGAAGGCAGTGTAAAAACACACTGCTCTCGTGCTACACACACCCTGGCACAAGCGCTTAGGGCCAAAGGAATAAGTTTATGAGCAGTAAAGACATCAATTTTGCGTACAAAGTACGCCACGCGCTTAATGAGCGTATCGACGACATGCCGACAGCCACATTGGACCGGCTAGCCGCTGCACGTCAAATGGCCTTGTCTCGCAAGAAAGCCGACAAACCTTTACGCGTTGTCGCCCACCAAAATGTTGTTGCAGGAACAGCAAATAGCTTTTTCCCACAAGCTACTTCATGGTGGACGCGACTAGGCGTTGCTGCGCCGATACTTACTGGCGTTGTGCTATTTTTCGGCCTGTATCAGTATGAGCAACAACATCGTATAACCGAAATTGCGGCTATTGACGCCGCTGTACTTGCTGATGAAGTCCCGCCTTCCGCTTATTTAGACCGAGGTTTTGATACTTATCTTGCCAAACACGAAGAATAAGAATGGCGCTAATACCAACAATAGAAAATAATGAAGAGCGACTTGCAGCGACTGCGCTGTCAAATAGCAAAGCCACATCTATAGGTAAACTTCTATCTTTAAAGCACCTTGCTAAATCGCGTACTTTTATGCTTACCTTATTGACAGTATTAATGTTAATAATGAGCTCTGCGTCGGTGCTGATGCGTCCTTCACATGCTGCCGATGCCCTTGGTGCGAGCGCCAGCACAAGTACTGTAGGCAACAACAGTAAGGCGACAGGCGAATTGGCGATCAAGCCAAAACCTGCCAATCCATCAAAGGTCAACAAACCGACCGACAGCAAAGCCGAATGGGAAGATCTTACTGCTGCACAGAAACTGATATTAGCGCCGCTGGCTTCTGGCTGGAATAGCTTAAAACTCTCCACTCGAAAAAAGTGGGTTGAGATCAGTAAACGTTTTGCCAGCCTGAGTCCTACCGAACAATCACGGGTTCAGGACCGAATGCATGATTGGGTAAATCTGACACCTGAACAACGGCGGGTCGTGCGTGAAAATTACGCTAGGAACAGAAGACTGGACACCGAGCAACGAGCGAAACGTTGGGCAGAATATCAACAATTGCCGGAAGCAGAAAAACAAAAATTAGCAGCAGAAGCGGCGGCGGCAAATAACCGCAAGCGCATCACTGCGCAAGTGCTGTCGCCCCAAACCAAACCTAAAGAAGCAAAACCAATTCAGCTGGCACCGAAACCAGTGCCTGCTGCGGTGCCAGCGCAAACTGCGAGTCCGGCATCGGCCGTTGATGCAGTTGGCCATTAAATCAGATCTGGATAGGTCACGACATTGCCGAAGCGGTCGATGCTAAAATTTGACGAATAGTCAGCACTGTAAGTCGGCTAAAAGTAAGCTATAAGTCGGTTATATTGATCGCCACACGTACAAAGAAATAATCGCACCTTGAATCCTTCCGCGCCATCCAACGATACCGTTATTTCCACTGAACCCGCAACGCCATCGCTTAAAAGGCGCTTTGGCAGCATGATGTACGAGGCAATGCTGCTGTTTGGCATCCTGTTCATCGCCGGTTTGCTTTTTTCGACATTGCTACAGCAACGCAACGCATTGTATTTGCGGCACGGCCAGCAAATATGGCTATTCGTGGTGTTGACCGCGTATTTTGTCTGGTGCTGGAGTCACGGCGGTCAAACGCTGGCTATGAAAACCTGGCGACTCCAGTTGATCAATAAAGATGGTAGCGCAATGAAGGCAAAAGACGCTTTGGCGCGCTATTTGTTAGCATGGCTATGGTTTCTTCCTGGATTGATGCTCGCCTGGGCTTTCGGCGCGCACACCTGGATGCTGGCAATCGTTCCCGTTTTGAATTTTGTTTTATGGTCACTCACTATTTATCTTGACCCACAGCGTCAGTTTTTGCATGACCGACTGGCGGGGACCAAATTAGTAGACATGGTGGAAAGCGTAAAGCCGCCAGGAAAAAGACGCTGGTATCATTAAAGACTAGGGGCCTTACAATCCAGCTACGTCAAATCTCGAATCCCTTGGTTAGCCGCTTTGCAATACCGCCAGTTCTTCTTCCGAAAATCCTGCCGCGCGGCGTGCGTCCAAATTAAAAGGTCCACGCAAAACCGGTGCTTGATATTGGACTACCAGATTGGCAAAGGCTGCAATCGGCTCAAGCTGGCGCTCTTTACACAGCCAGTTATACCAATGGTTACCAATCGCGACATGACCCACCTCTTCCCGTAAAATAATGTCGAGAATCTCGGCCGCGGCTAAGTCTCCGGCCTGCGCAATTTTTGCCCGCACAGCGGGTGTGGCATCCAATCCACGCGCCTCAAGGGTACGCGGCACCAACGCCATGCGTGCCAAAATGTCATCTTTTGTTTTTTCAGCCATTTCCCACATGCTGTTATGCCCGGGGAAATCACCATAGGCAAACCCTAAGGTCTGCAGATGTCGCGCCAACATGCCAAAGTGTTGCGCCTCCTCCACCGCGACACTCAGCCAGTCAGTGTAATACTGGTCCGGCATAGCAGGAAAACGGCACACAGCATCTAACGCCAAATTGATAGCATTGAACTCAATGTGTGCCAGCGCGTGGATCAGTGCGGCGCGGCCTTCCTCGGTGCGCATGGACCGATGCTTCAATGTTTTAGGCAATACGAGTTCGGGCCGAGACGGGCGACCCGGAATCGCGCCTGCTTCAGCCTCACCCACCAGCGAAGCATGCGCATCCAATGTAAGGGTGTTATTTTTGAAATCAGCGTTTAATGCCGCTACCTCCAATACCTTTGCCGCAGGATCGCGCAATAGCAAGCAGCGCAAGGCCGATGCACGCAACTCGGGCAACAGTTCAGGCGATAATACTGGTGGTAACTCTGCTTCTGGAACAACAAAAATAGGTTCAGACATACTCTTCATGCTAGCAGCGGTAAAATAGGATTTTTAGGAATAATTGCGATTTAAGTTACAACAAACCGCGGCGTAAAATGTAAATAAATTTCGTCAAAACCTGGTGCAGGAATAAAGTAGATAAATATAATCAATTAAATAATCTACAAAACGATCCTGTCACCGATCAAAACAAACACCCACATTCTACGGAGAATTATGAGTATCTACCAACTTGGCGAACATTGCCCCGACGTTGACCCATCCGCCTACATCACAGAGAGCGCGACGCTTATTGGCAAGGTTAAGATTGAGGCCAGAGCCAGCGTCTGGTTCGGCGTTACCATTCGTGGAGACAACGAACTGATTACGGTCGGTCTCGGCAGCAATGTACAAGAAAACTCAGTTTTGCATACTGATCACGGCTATCCCCTTACTATTGGCGAAAATGTCACTATCGGTCATCAAGTTATGTTGCACGGATGCACCATAGGCGATGGCTCGTTGGTTGGGATACAGGCTGTGATACTCAATGGTGCCAAGATCGGTAAAAATAGTCTGGTTGGCGCTGGTGCTCTGGTAACCGAAGGCAAAGTCTTTCCCGATAATGCATTGATTATGGGAACGCCAGCCAAGGTGGCCCGCATGTTAACGGAAGAAGAAATCGCCAAGTTGGTAAAAGGCGCGCAAACTTACGCCGAACGCGGTCAGGAATATAAAACCCAACTTAAAAAAATCGGCTAGAGAGTAATGACCGAAAAAGGTACAAAGAACGTAATGGATATGAGTAACGATAATCTACAAAAATTTATGATCGAAAACGCCTCGGTTCGAGGCGAGTTGGTTGAACTTTCTAACACTTGGCAGCAGGTATTGGCGCGTCGAAACTATCCGCCAGCAGTGACTAATTTGCTGGGCGAAATGATGGCAGCGGCCGCCTTGTTGAGCGCCAATTTGAAATTCAATGGCGTGATCGTGATGCAAATTCACGGGGATGGCCCGATCCGCCTGTTGGTGATCGAATGCGATGCCAAGTTGCAGATGCGCGCCACAGCAAAACTAGTCCCCGATACGGTAGTAGAGGATGGTGCTACATTGGCCCAACTGGTGAATGTCAACGGTCATGGTCGTTTTGCCATCACACTTGATCCGCAAGACAAAATGCCAGGACAACAACCCTATCAGGGAATCGTGCCTCTCGATGGCGATAACGTTGCGGAGGTGATCGAAAATTACATGCTGCGTTCAGAGCAACTTGATACAAAGTTGTGGCTGGCTGCTGATGCCAACGTCTCGCGTGGTTTGCTATTACAAAAGTTGCCCAACCATGGCGGGATTGGCATTACTGAAGAAGACCCGCTGGAAAGCTGGAATCGCGTGTCTATGCTGGGTGCGACATTACGTCCCGCTGAAATGCTATCGACCGATATTCAGACATTATTGCGACGTTTATTCTGGGAAGAAACAGTCCGCGTTTTTGAACCACAACACCCTAGTTTTGTGTGCAACTGCTCACGAGAAAAGGTAGGCAACATGCTGCAGATGCTGGGACAAAAAGAAGTTGATGAAGCGATTGCTGAGTTGGGCAACGTATCGGTCGACTGCGATTTTTGCGGTCAAAATTATGCATTTGACAAAGTCGACTGCGCGCACCTTTTCGCTATCAGTGCACCTGTAGAGACCTTGTTAGGTACCGGAAATATTAAGCATTAAGCACGTATTAATTCGTAGGTAATAAGCATTAGCAACAGGCAAAGGGAGTGCCCTTTCCTATTGTAAAGATCACGATCCAGCCCGATACCTTAAAGGGTTACCGGCGCTGGCAATCTTGCAAGATATAAATTGGATGAAATGATCTTGGGGAATTTCAGTTGTTGCACTTAACGCTAGCTAAAGCGTAGACAGATTAGTCCCGTACTTGCTGCGCCACCCGTTGAGCAGTGTTGACTTGTGCTTGTTTCAACACTCGCTTAGCGGTCGGATGAACAGGCTTAGCAGACTTCAAACCCGTGGTCTTCTTTGGCGCTTTATCTTCTGTCTTGCCCGGTATCGCAGCGCCCACCTTGTCTGACAATAGTTGCGCTTCCTTCAGCGTCGATACCAGTTCAGTATTGTTCGGATCTAATATCTGGACGAAAATTTCATCCTGTTTGATCATGCCCAACTCAGTACGAGCGCGCTCTTCGACAGCACCGGTCCCTTCTTTCAAATCATGTACTTCCGAATCCAGCTTGGCATTCCTTGCTTTCAGCTCGACGATTTTTTCATGCGCAGTGGTGACTTGCTGCCCCATATCAGCGACTCGCAGCCAGCCGCCTTTTCCTAACCACAAAGGGTATTGGATCAACGCCAACAACACAGTAAGGCAAATAGCGATAAGACGCATTAACAATCCATATTCAATTTATGCAAATCCGGCCAGCGATTAAATTAACTCGCTGGCCGGATTTACATAAGGCAATTCGCAATACTTTTACTTCAAGTTATAAAAAGCAGCACGACCCGGATAACTGGCGATATCACCCAAATCTTCTTCAATACGCAGCAGTTGGTTGTACTTCGCCATCCGATCGGAACGCGACATTGAGCCGGTTTTGATCTGCAATGCGTTTGTACCAACTGCGATATCCGCAATAGTAGAATCTTCGGTCTCACCTGAACGATGCGAGATCACCGCAGTATAGCCAGCGCGTTTCGCCATTTCAATCGCAGCAAACGTCTCTGTCAGCGTACCAATCTGGTTGATCTTAATCAAGATCGAGTTCGCGATATTTTTTTGTATGCCTTCGCGCAGAATTTTGGTATTGGTCACAAACAGATCATCACCAACCAACTGTATTTTCTTACCCAAAGTCTCGGTAAGAAGTTTCCAGCCATCCCAGTCGTCTTCGGCCATGCCGTCTTCGATACTGATGATCGGATATTTGTCGCACCACGATGCCAGCAGACCGGTGAATTGCGCGCTCGTTAGTGTCATATCTTCACCGGCCAGCACGTATTTACCATCTTTGTAAAACTCACTGGCTGCGCAATCCAGGCCCAGTGCGACTTGTGTACCTGGCTCGTAGCCAGCCGCTTCAATCGCCTGAATGATCAACTTCAGCGCTTCTTCATGACTAGCAACTGAAGGGGCAAAACCGCCTTCATCACCAACTGATGTTGTCAATCCTTTTTCTTGCAGGATTTTTTTCAACGCGTGAAATATTTCAGCGCCGTAACGAATCGCTTCACGGAAGCTAGGAGCGCCAACCGGGATGATCATGAACTCTTGAATATCGAGGTTGTTGTCTGCGTGCGCGCCGCCGTTGATCACGTTCATCATCGGAACAGGCATTTGCATCGCACCGCTACCGCCAAAATAACGATACAGTGGCAAGCCGGCCTCTTCAGCCGCCGCTTTAGCGACTGCCATTGAAACTGCCAGCATGGCGTTGGCACCCAAACGACCTTTGTTTTCGGTGCCGTCAAGATCAATCAGCGTCCGGTCGAGGAATGCTTGTTCGTTAGCGTCCAAGCCCATGATCGCTTCAGAAATTTCTGTATTAATATGTTCACAGGCAGTCAATACGCCTTTACCGCCGTAGCGATTTTTATCGCCGTCACGCAATTCGATTGCTTCCCGGGAACCAGTCGAAGCACCGGATGGGACCGATGCACGCCCCATCACGCCGGATTCTAGCAGGACGTCGCATTCGACAGTTGGATTGCCGCGTGAATCAATGATTTCGCGGCCGATGATGTCAACAATTGCACTCATGTATTTCTATCTCCGTAATGATGCGTCTTAATTAATACGTGACTAAATGTCTCACTTCATGTCTCACTTAGTGCCTGAATTCGTACTTAACCTCATGCTTTAGATTAATCCTCAGCTTAGTATCTCGGTTGTTGCCTAAAAAGCATCCCAAAAAAAAGTATGAGGAGAAGTCGCTTTTTGGCTATTCCAATATTGCCAGACTGACCACCGACTCTCGCCTTAAGGCGATTCATGTAACGCAATAATAATGTAGCTCGGCTAATGTAGCTTAACAAAAGTGATACGCCATCATTCCAAGATGATGACGCATATCTAAATTTTAAGCTAAATGGATCATAGTCATGCTTTAAGTCTTTGCATTACTCACAACGGCTTGCTGATGTGCTAACGCTGCAGAAATGAACGAAATAAATAATGGATGCCCATCACGCGGCGTCGACTTGAATTCTGGATGATATTGCACGCCGACGTACCAAGGATGCGCATGTTCTCCAGTTCGCGGCAATTCCATCACTTCGCATAAATCTTCGGTAGGCGTACGTGCCGAAACCACTAAACCGGCCGCTTCGATACGGTCCAGATAATGATTGTTGGCCTCGTAGCGGTGACGATGACGCTCTGTCACGGTTGAACCGTAGATTTCAGAAGCTAGCGTGTTTGGTTTGATTTGACAAGTCTGAGCACCCAGACGCATCGTTCCGCCCAAATCTGAATTCGCATCACGCGTTTCAACTTTGCCGTCGTGATTTTGCCACTCATTGATGAGTGCAACGACAGGCTGCTCGGTCTGTTCGTCAAATTCGGTTGAGTTTGCCAATGTCAAGCCGGCTACATTACGTGCATATTCGAGCAAGGCCACTTGCATACCCAGGCAAATACCCAAGTAAGGTATTTTGTTTTCCCGAGCGAACCGCGCCGCCATGATCTTACCTTCTACACCGCGCTTACCAAATCCGCCTGGTACTAAAATAGCATCGTATTTCATCAGTGAATTCGCGCCATTGGCTTCGATTTCTTCTGAGTCCAGATATTCAATGTTGACACGCGATTCTGTATGGATCCCGGCGTGACGCAAGGCCTCCGTCAAAGATTTATACGACTCCGTTAAATCTACGTATTTTCCGACTATGCCGATTGTCAGCTCGTGTTTTGGATTTTCCAGCGCACTGACAAGGTTGGTCCACATCGTCAGGTCAGCAGGACTTGGTGTCAAGCCGAGCTTTTCGCAAATGATCGCATCCAGTCCCTGATCATGGAGCATTTGAGGAATTTTATAGATTGTGTCGACATCCCACACTGAAATCACCGCTGCCATTTCAACGTTTGAGAAGAGCGAAATCTTGGCCCGCTCTTCATCCGGAATAGGACGGTCTGCACGACACAAGAGGGCGTCGGGCAATATACCGATTTCACGCAATTTTTGTACGCTATGCTGGGTTGGCTTGGTTTTCAGTTCACCGGCAGATGGCAAATAAGGCACCAATGTCAAATGCACGAATGCGGCAGCCTTGCGACCAGCCCGCAAACTTAATTGGCGTGCTGCTTCAAGAAACGGTAGCGACTCGATATCTCCGACAGTACCGCCGATTTCGACTAGCGCCACGTCAAAGCCTTCTGCTCCGCGATGAATATAGTCCTGAATTTCATTGGTGATATGCGGAATCACTTGCACGGTTTTACCGAGGTATTCACCACGACGTTCCTTGCGGATAACGGCCTCATAGACCTGTCCGGTAGTAAAGTTATTTACTTTCTTCATGCGCGTTGTAATAAAACGCTCATAGTGGCCGAGATCGAGATCAGTCTCAGCGCCATCGTCGGTGACGAAAACTTCACCGTGTTGGAGCGGACTCATGGTGCCTGGATCGACGTTGATGTACGGATCGAGCTTAATGAGGGTGACTTTTAGGCCACGCGATTCGAGGATCGCGGCGAGGGAAGCGGCGGCAATCCCTTTACCTAGGGAAGACACGACGCCGCCAGTAACAAATACAAACTTGGTCATTGCGGATGGTGCCGAACGGCACATGCGGGAAATTCGAATTATACCTCAATCGGAGGCAATTCTTACTGAAAAAAGCACGCAATTATCGTGTAGTGGTCATCGTAGCTTTGTTCCCGTTCCGATATACGCAATCTTCTGTTCGTCAAAAAAAAATTAAAAATGTCGTGGACAAAATGACATTACAAGACCGGCGTCGGCAAAAAATTGTGCATCATGTAATAATTCCGCACTACCGCACACCTCTCAATCGCCTGCCAACCTGGACTTCTCCGTGTTTTTTCTTATTTCGCATCATCATCTGTCGACGGCTCGGCAACACACTCTTCAGCGTCCAGCAATATGAGCAGACTTTTTAGCGATGTAGAAGGTGATGATGGAATTTCTGGCGCGCAGAGACGCGTCGCCATTATTGTCATGATTTTGGGTACCGGAATGACGGTCCTGGACGGCTCTATTGTCAACGTTGCACTTCCGATCATTGCGCGTGATTTACACGTCGTCCCGTCGGCGGCTGTCTGGATTGCGAACGCCTATATTCTAGCTGGTGCGATGACGATGGTGGCCTTTGCTTCGCTCGGCGACGTGATTGGTTTTCGCCGTTTGTATATGGGCGGCATTTTCCTGTTTACGCTTAGTTCGCTCGGTTGCGCTTTATCTGAGTCGTTAACGACGCTCAATATATTGCGCTTTATCCAGGGAATAGGTGCGGCTGCGGCCATGAGTATCGGTCCAGCGCTTTATCGTAATATTTTTCCTACACGTCTACTTGGATCGGCACTTGGTATCAATGCCATGGTGGTCGCGTCCTCCTTAGCCGCGGGTCCGGCTATTGGCGGCGCGATGCTATCGGTATTGAGTTGGCCCTGGCTATTTGCGGTCAATGTTCCGATCGGCATCCTTACGCTGACATTAGCGCGACGCGTGCTGCCATCTGACCGTGGTCGCGGCGGTAAATTTGACGTGGCCGGTGCGGTTCTCTCGGCGCTAGCGTTAGCCGCCATCGTTCTTGCAGTGGACGGATTGTCCCGACACGATAGCTTGTTCAACGAACTGGTACTTGCCATTGTTGCCCTTATCGCCGTAGTGCTTTTTATTTTCCGACAAAAACGTGCACCCGCGCCTTTATTACCACTCGATATTTTTTCTTCGATTCGGTTTTCGATGGCCGTGGCCACGTCACTGTGCTCATTCGTCGGTCAAGGCATTGCGTTTATTGCGCTACCATTTTTATTTCAGGGCGCATATGGTTTCAGTCCACTAATGTCGGCAGCCCTATTTACACCGTGGCCCGTGGCAATCGTGATTACTGCGCCCATCGCCGGACGGCTCGCTGATCGCTACCCGGCGGCATTACTGTCCACTTGCGGTCTGGCTGTATACACAATCGGCCTGGTGTTACTGGCCTGTCTTGGCCCGCATCCATCGGTGATGGATATTTTGTGGCGCGCCTTTATTTGTGGCCTAGGATTTGGATTTTTTCAAAGCCCGAACAACCGCGAAATGATGACCAATGCACCGCGTTCGCGCAGCGGTACAGCTTCCGGCGTGTTGGCAATCGCCCGCACGTTCGGTCAATCGCTGGGTGCAGCGATGGTCGCCATCGCTTTAACGGCGGCAAGCAGTCATCTGGCTAGCACGCTAAGTGCATCACCTGATTCCTCAGTGAATATTACTTCTCCGATTAACTCTGCGTTGATCGATGCCAGTGCGGTCCATTTGTCGCTTTGGATTGCCGCTTCAGCCACGTTGCTCGCGACAATTATTAGCGCTTTGCGTATTCGACACGGAAGAGAAAATAACACCAAAATGTAACCGCGTATTGTGTGCTTGCAACTACGCGTAGCCGCTGACTAAGTAGTATTTATTGCCCTATAGAATTTTTTATCTGAAACTGACAAATTTGTCATATTCATGACAGCCTGTCGTCCCTTGGCGGCGCTTAAAGTACGGTGGTAAACATGCCAGTCCGGCAGCTACTTGCATTGACGGACGGGCATTCCGTCCGATAGCCCAACCGCTCAATGCAGGCCATGACCTCGACCACATTTTATCCCTGTCAACACGCCCATCTGACCCGCCCTTCTGCCGTAAAAGTATCTGTTAGGGCGGCCGCAGTCACCGCAGTCACATTACTGACGATTACACTATTGGGTGGCTGCGCAGTCGGGCCGAATTACATACGGCCGCAAATCGATACTCCAAGCGCTTTTAAAGAAGATACCGCCTGGAAAACGGCAACCCCGCAACAAATCGATGCCAACCAGCAATGGTGGGAAATGTATGGCGATAGCACGCTCAATGCGCTCATCATTGAAGCCAATCGTGCCAATCAAAATATCCGTCAGGCGGAAGCCCAATATCGTCTGGCACGTGCCACCGCTGGTGTCGCTCGCTCAGGTTTTTGGCCAACCGCAGGCGTCGGCATTGGAGCGGGTCGTGCGCGAACCATCAGCAGTGGCGTGGCCTCACAGGGCAATAGCTACAATGCCTCTATCAACGCCAGTTGGGAGCCGGACATCTGGGGTGGCGTGCGACGTGCGGTGGAATCAGGCGAAGCTGGTACGCAAGCAAGTGCAGCCGATCTTGCTGCAGCACGGTTGAGTATTCAGGCCACATTGGCACAAGATTATCTGCAACTGCGGATAACCGATCAACTTAAAGATTTATATGCCCGCACCGATGCGGCTTATACGCGCTCGCTTAAATTGACTCAAAGTCAGTACAACGCAGGTGTCGCCTTACGCTCTGACGTTGCGCAGGCCGAAGCACAATTAAAAACAGCCCGAGCGCAGGCTATCGATCTAAACGCACAGCGTGGCCAATTGGAACACGCAATAGCCATTTTGACCGGTAAATCACCGGCAGCCTTTTCGCTTCCCGCCATACCGTCCGCCTCACTGTCACCTTTAGTCGCGCATTTGCCCATCGTCCCGCCCGGCCTGCCCTCTGATCTTCTGGAGCGACGGCCGGATATTGCCGCCGCCGAACGCCGCGCTGCGCTTGCCAATGCCAATATAGGCGTTGCCAAGGCAGCCTATTTCCCTGTCCTGATGCTGAATGCCAGCGGCGCTTTTACTGCTGGCAGCCTGGCGACCTGGTTTGATACGCCAGGCCGCGTATGGTCGCTTGGTAGTGCGCTGGCGCAAACACTTTTCGATGGCGGATTACGGCGCGCGCATAGTGATCAGGCCATCGCATCTTATGACAGTGCAGTTGCACAATACAAACAAACGGTCTTGGGCGGCTTTCAGGACGTCGAAGATAATCTGACGACGCTGCATGTACTGGATCAGGAAGGCACCGTGCAAGATCAGGCCGTCGCTGCCTCGCAACTGTCTGAACGGTTAGCGCTGAGCCAATACCAGGCTGGTACTACGACCTACTTAAGTGTTGCCACCGCACAAACAATAGCGTTGACTAACGCTCGCACCGCCGTGCAAATACGCGGACGCCAATTGGTAGCCAGTGTCGGTCTGATCAAGGCCATCGGCGGCGGTTGGGATGTGCGCGCTTTAAGCAAAGACGCCATGAGCAAGGATGCGCTAAATAGCCCTGCTATTGGCCCTACCGCACAAAACACTCAGAACAAACCCGTTATCCAAACTAATAAAACCAATTAATTTCGTGAGTAACCACATGTCCACACCATTTTTCCGCCGCCGCTCAACACATATCATTGGCGCTGTTCTTTTGATTTTGATTGCTGTCGGTATCTGGAAGGTAAAGCACAAAGTTGTTGCTCCTGTCGCTAATCAGATCCCACCGGTCGAAGCAACAACCGCGCTGGTCACACAGCGAGACATGCCAATTTATCTGAGCGGTGTTGGCACCGTCACTGCCAATGCAACGGTCGTCGTCAGAACCAGGATTGATGGTCAACTGCAGAAAGTTGCTTTCATTGAAGGCCAGGATGTGAGGGCAGGACAATTGTTAGCACAAATCGATTCACGTGCATTGCAAGCACAACTGGAACAAGCGCAAGCACAAAAAGCGAAAGACCAGTCGTTAAGCAGCAATGCCAAACTGGATTTGCAACGTTACACCGTGCTACGTCAGCAAGATGCTGCCACCCAACAAACACTCGACACGCAAAAAGCGTTAGTGACGCAGCTCGAAGCTTCAATACAAACCGACGATGCGCAGATCAGTTATGCCAAGGTGCAACTGAGCTACACCACTATCAGCGCGCCAATCAGTGGTCGCGTCGGGGCGCGATTAGTCGATGCAGGCAATGTTGTGCACGCCACGGACACCAATGGTCTGGTCGTCATCAACCAAATCGATCCAATCACCACTTTATTTACATTGCCCGAAGAAAACTTTCAAGCAATTAATAAGGCCCTTCACGGAAATCAATTGCCGCTGAAAGTCGCTGCCTATGATCGGCAGAGTAATCAGGCACTAGCCACAGGTCGCCTGACTTTGCTTAACAACCAGATTGATACCACTTCAGGGACAGTGCAGCTTAAGGCAACGTTTGAGAATCCGACTCATGTGTTATGGCCGGGACAATATGTCAACGTCCGTCTCTACCTGACTGACATCCCGCAGGCGTTAACGTTACCGGCCGCGGCAGTTCAACGCGGTCAGGATGGTACTTACGTCTATGTCGTGAATCCCGACACTAGCGTCAAAGCACAGTCGGTGCATGTCGCACAAATACAGGAAGGTGTAGCGGTTATCGATACCGGCCTGACAAATGGCGAAAAGGTGGTCATTGACGGCCAATATAAGCTCAAACCTGGCGTCAAGATTATTGAAACCAATACGCCGGTCGCACCAGCAAAAGGAGCGACTAATTGAGCATCTCGGCAGCCTTTATAAAGCGTCCTATTGGGACGACGCTCTTAGCGATTGCTATTATGCTGGTAGGCGTTGCGGTCTGGCCGTTGTTGCCGGTCGCCCCGTTGCCGCAGGTTGATTTTCCAACGATTCAGGTATCTGCGAATCTGCCGGGCGCTAGCCCTGAAACCATGGCATCCAACGTTGCCCAACCATTGGAGCGTCAGTTTTCATTGATTGCCGGTTTATCGCAAATGACCTCAGCCAGTGCGCTTGGATCATCTCAAATTACGCTGCAGTTTGATTTAAACCGGAATATTGATGCGGCCGCACTTGACGTGCAGGCTGCTATTAATGCATCCAGCGGTCAACTACCGGCTAACTTACCGAACCCGCCTACCTTCCGCAAAATTAATCCGGCCGATTCACCGATTCTGGTCATGGCTGTGCAATCGTCGACTCTGCCACTAATTGAAGTCAACGATTACGCCGATAATATTTTGGCGCAACAAATTTCGCAGATTACCGGCGTTGGATTAGTGAATATCGGTGGCGCACAAAAGCCTGCGATTCGGATTCAAGTTGACCCGACCAAAATGTCAGCGCTGGGCATGAACCTTGAAGATATTCGTGGCGTTATAGCCAGTACGACCGTCAATCAGCCAAAAGGTACGATTGATGGCGACAAGCAAAGCTTTACCGTCTATACCAACGACCAATTACTTAAAGCCAAACCGTGGAATGACATGGTGCTGGCGTACAAAAACGGGGCGCCGATACGTGTCAGTGACATCGGTATTGCAATTGATGCGCCTGAAAACATGAAAGTTGCCGGTTGGGCCTATGCAGGTAAAGCCGCACCAGCCGACAGCACAGTGATCAATGGACGCTCGATCGTGCTGGCGATTACCAAACAACCGGGCGCCAACGTGATCGAAACAGTCGACCGGATCAAGGCCGCGTTGCCACGCTTGCAGGCAGCAATCCCACCCTCGGTGCGCGTCAACACGCTGATAGATCGCACGCAAACAATCCGCGCATCCGTGCTGGATGTAGAACTCACGCTGATGCTGACAATTGCGTTGGTGGTGATGGTTATCTTTATGTTCCTGCGCAATATCCCAGCAACATTAATTCCCAGTGTCACCGTGCCATTGGCATTAATGGGCACAGCAGCGGTTATGTATCTGATCGGCTTTAGTCTCGACAATCTGTCGCTAATGGCGCTCACCATTGCGGTGGGATTTGTAGTCGATGATGCGATTGTGATGTTGGAGAATATTTATCGTTACGTGGAAGAAGGCATGTCACCGATGGAAGCAGCGTATAAAGGCGCGGGTGAAATCGGTTTTACGATTATTTCTATTTCGGTTTCATTAATAGCAGTGTTTATTCCACTGCTCCTGATGGGCGGCATTGTTGGACGTTTGTTCCGCGAATTTGCAATCACTGTGACCTTGACCATCGTGATATCGGTGATTATTTCACTGACGTTAACACCAATGCTTTGTTCACGCTTTTTGCGCAATCATCATGACGAAAAACACGGTCGCCTGGCGCTATTATTTGAGCGCGGATTCGATGCGATGCTGGATGGCTATAAACGCGGTCTGCATGTTGTCATGCGCCATCAGTTCATTACTCTGTGCGTATTTATTTGTACTTTAGTCGCTACAGTGGTGTTGTTCGTGATTATTCCTAAAGGGTTTTTCCCGCAACAAGATACCGGCTTTATTTTCGGCTTTGCGGAGTCCGCACAGGATGCATCGTTTGCATCGATGAATGGCAGAATGTTGAAGCTTGCCGACGTTATTCGCGAGGATCCGGATGTGACCGGTTTCGGTATGAGCGGAGGGCAGACAACGTTCAATACTGGCAATTTCTTTATTAGCCTGAAGCCAAAAGACGAAGGCCGTACTTCGACTGCTGACGAGGTGATTACACGATTGCGTCCGCAGCTTGCTAAAGTTCAGGGCGTCAATCTGTTCTTGCAGGCCGGCCAGGATATTAACGTCGGAGGACGTTTATCCCGCACCCAATATCAATATACGATTACCGACTCCTCCTTATCAGAACTTGATGTGTGGGCACCAAAATTATTAGCGCGCTTCCGTCAATTACCGGCATTGACCGATGTCGCCTCCGATCAGCAAAATGCGGCAGCAACGGCGACCCTGACCATTGATCGCGCACGTGCATCAAGTTTTGGCATTTCCCCTGCGTTGATTGATTCCACTATTTATGACGCCATTGGACAGCGTCAGGTCGCGCAATATTTTACGCAGGTAAACAGTTATCACGTGATACTCGAAGTAACGCCAAAATTGCAGACCGATCCTGCATTATTTGACAAGTTGTACATGACCTCGCCGTTGACCGGACAACAGATTCCGTTATCAACTTTTATTAAGGTGGACACAACCAAGACCGGCTATCTATCGATTAGCCATCAAAGTCAGTTTCCGGCTGTGACGATTTCGTTCAATCTGGCTCCGGGCGTAGCGCTTGGCGACGCCGTTACTGCAATTCAAAAAGCGCAAGAAGAAATGGGCGTTCCGCACACATTAAGCGGTGCCTTTCAGGGCGCGGCAAAAGCATTCGGCGATTCCCTTTCGTCACAACCGTACTTGATCGCCGCAGCGTTGGTTGCCGTGTATATTGTGCTCGGCTTGCTGTATGAAAGTTACATCCATCCGCTGACGATTCTGTCTACACTGCCCTCGGCGGGAGTCGGCGCTCTGTTGATTTTGATGTTAGGCGGTTATGATCTCAGTGTGATTGCATTAATCGGGATCATATTATTGATCGGGATTGTGAAAAAAAATGGCATCATGATGGTGGACTTTGCGCTCACGGCCGAACGCGAAAAAGGAATGTCGCCGGAAGATGCTATTTTCCAGGCCTGCTTGCTACGCTTCCGTCCCATCATGATGACGACGATGTGCGCACTATTGAGTGGATTGCCATTGATGCTAGGCCACGGCGCAGGGTCGGAATTGCGTCGTCCATTGGGTTATGCAATGGTGGGCGGTTTGATTTTGTCGCAAATCTTAACGCTATTTACCACGCCGGTCATTTACCTGTATCTGGATCGCACTCACTTCTGGTACGAACGTCGTAAGAAAGAGCGCAAAGAACGTAAGGCAGCAGCAAAGAACGCTTCGCCGGTACTTGAGTAACAATAGGGAGTTGCTTTTTAATCGGTCTAGAAGTGTTGTCGAATTATTGTTAAATGAGCTTCAAGCACGGTAACTTTGGATGAATCTAAGATACGCCAAAAGTACCGTGAGCGTTACCGATACAATATAAGTGAAGTACCGGAGACTGATCCAAGTATGAAAATTCTCATAGTCGAAGATGAACTAAAGACTGCCGATTATCTTTTTAAAGGATTGACGGAACAAGGTTGTACAGTCGACCTGGCGCACAACGGCGTCGATGGCCAGCACTTAGCATTGCAACACGATTACGATGTCATCGTGCTGGATGTGATGTTGCCCGGAATTGATGGATTTTCTGTATTGCGCGCACTGCGCACCGTCAAGCACACGCCGGTCATCATGCTGACAGCGCGAGACCACGTTGAGGACCGGATCAAAGGTTTGCATGATGGCGCCGACGATTATCTGATCAAGCCGTTCTCATTTCTCGAACTGTTGGCGAGACTGCAAGCTTTAACCCGACGTGGGAGAACCCAGGAACCTGTCCAACTACGTATCGGCGATCTGCAAATTGATCTACTGAGCCGTAAAGCTTATCGCGGAGACGGTGCGACCCGCATCGATCTGACCGCCAAGGAATTTTCATTATTGGTTGTGCTCGCGCGCCGACAAGGTGAAATTTTATCCAAAACGGCGATCGCCGAACTGGTCTGGGATATGAATTTTGACAGCAATACCAATGTCGTGGAAGTCGCTATCAAACGGCTTCGAACCAAAATGGATATACCATTTAGTCCAAAGTTACTCCACACCATTCGCGGAATGGGCTACGTGTTGGAACTGAGGAAGGATGAAAAGTCCGAATGAAGCGCTCTATTACAGTCCGTCTTGTAGCGATGTTTGCCGCCGCTGCTTTGTTGACGTTTTCACTCATCGGCGCGTCTCTTTACAGCGTCGTCCACAGCGAACTTCAACGACATCAGCAAGAAGAATTGCATACGATATTCCAAGACATGCAGTACATGATTGAACATAACGGCAGCGTAGAACGCTGGCCACGTGTTCAGGCAAAACTGGATACTCTAACGCCGACCGACGGCAGTAGACGGTTCTGGGTTTTAAGCGACGACTCCCACTTTCAGTACGGTAGGGGGTTGGCTGAAATAGACGATTTGCAGCGGGATCGTGATGGCTTGGGCACCATGCAGCTTCGCAAGCGCGAATATCCCTTACTAACGATGACCAAAACCATTGACGCTTTTGAGCAACGACCACCTGTCCGTTTGATCGTCGGTATAGACTCAGAACCATATTTTCATACCTTGCGTGCGTTCGTCATTGCGTTGATCAGTTTGTCGCTGGCGGGTGTTGTACTTGTCATGTTATTCGGCTATTGGATCGCCCAAGTTGGCTTGCGCCCATTGAAACAACTTTCCAACGAAGCCCAGATACTGAGTCCAAAAGCGCTCTCTCAGCGGCTGCAAGTCGCCCGATTACCAGACGAGCTATCGAATTTGGCGACGACCTTTAATGGTGCGCTTGACCGGATCGAAAACGCGTACACACAACTTGAAGGATTCAATGCGGATGTTGCGCACGAGCTACGCACACCATTGGCAAATTTAATCGGTGCTACTCAGGTTGCTCTCTCGCGAGAGCGCACTGCACCTGAGTTCCAAGACGTATTGCAATCGAATTTGGAGGATCTGGAACGCGTTCGGTCGATCATCAACGATATGCTATTTCTAGCACGAGCAGACCAGGGAACGCACGCTACGGGTCTGATTGTGGCGTCGATCGCGCTTCAAGTCAGTAAAACAGTGGAGTTCTTTGAATGCATTCTGGATGATTCTCACATGACGGTGTGTATCGCTGGCGATGTGAACGTAGAAGCGCCTATAGAAACGGCGCTATTTCGTCGCGCCATGAGCAATCTGCTACAAAATGCGATTCAACATTCGAGCGCCGAAGCACAGATTATCGTGACGATCACGCAGCAAAACGACGTGATACAAATTGCGGTTTCGAACCCGGGCGAACCGATTCCAGAATCACACTTAAACCGATTATTTGATCGCTTTTATCGCGTAGATGCTGCACGCCACGATCAAGGCCAACAGCATGGCTACGGACTGGGTCTGGCGATAGTCCGAGCGGTGGCAACAATGCATGGCGGTAGCGTATTTGCGTCCTGCACGGACGGCATCTCGACGATCGGATTTAGCATACGAACCGCAGTTCAACCATTAAAAAGCTAAATTAAGCCAGTGCAGCTAACACTTGCTCCGAGCGCACTACTTCGGCCTGACGCGGAAATACTTTTTGCATCAGCAATTGATGAACCTCCGCTTCTGGGTTTGCGCAACCATCCTCTACAATAAAAAGTCGATAGTCAGCATCTGCCGCATCGCGGGTAGTCGACAATACGACGCCGCTGGTAGAGACGCCGCACAATAGCAATGTATCAATATCACGCGCTTTTAGAATAGTCTGAAGCGCAGTCGTGCTGAAAGCGCCAACCCGATGTTTGAGCAGCACCACATCCGTGACTGCGGGCTTAACTGCTGCGTTAATATCTGCGCCGGGTGAGTCCGTGACCAACCATCCCGCACTCTTGATCCCACTGAACATTTTATTGCGTGCATTGACTTCCGGATGTCCGGGACGAAATCCGACCACGATGTAAATGACAGGTAAACCAGCTTTGCGTGCTGCGGCGATGGTTGCAGCAGTTGCCGTCAGAACGGGTGTCGGATCTTTTAGCAAACCTAAAATAGGTGCCTGAAAATCCATTACCAGTAACGCACTGCGAGCTGGATTGATTGTTAAAGCGTCAGACATAGTCACCCGTTCAGATTATGGTGTTTGTGGCATGGTTGAGCGCTAACTCAGCTGAGGACTTTGCTGCACCTTTGGCGGAAGCTTGTCACCAATCAACTGCAACGGCCCAGTGCCACTGTAACGATCCAGCAATAAATAAATCACAGGCGTAATAAACAGCGTGATCACTTGAGAAACTAATAATCCGCCAACGATCGCCACGCCGAGCGGTTGGCGCAACTCCGCACCAGCACCCAGGCCTAAGGCAATAGGAATCGCTCCCATCAAGGCCGCCAAAGTGGTCATCATAATTGGTCTAAACCGTAAAATACAGGCAGTACGGATCGCCTCAACCGGACTCAAACCCTGGCTACGCTGGGCGTCTAGTGCAAAGTCAATCATCATAATCGCGTTCTTCTTAACGATACCAATCAGCATCAAAATACCGATTGTGGCAATCAGCGTCAGTTCGAAACCAAAAATACGTAACGCCAATAAAGCGCCAATCGCGGCCGATGGCAAACCCGCCAAAATCGTGATCGGATGAATATAACTTTCATACAGTACGCCGAGCAAAATATAAATCACAGCAACCGCCAACACAAGCAAAACAACCTGACTACTTTGTGATGATTGAAACACTGCGGCGTCACCTCCGTAAGTTGCAATGATACTGGCGGGAAGACTCAACTCTGCTTTAATCAGATCAATCTTTTGACTGGCGTTGCCAAGTGGCACGTCCGGTGCAAGATTGAAGGAAATGGTGACCGCCTGTAATTGCCCTTGATGATTCACCGAAAGCGCTGTCGGTTCGCGCTTCACGGTGGCCACGCTGAGCAAGGGGACCAAGATGCCGGTTTTACTTCGCAGATAAATTTTGCTGAGATCGGCCTCATCCTGATGACCGGAATTGTTGCCTTGTAAAATAACCTGATAACTATTACTGCTGGTGAAAATCGTGGAAACCTGACGGTCGCCATAAGCGCTGTAAAGTGCGGTACGAATGTCATCAATCTGAACACCAGCATCATTGGCGCGATCACGGTCAATGTTAATGCTGGCTTGCAGACCATTCATTTGAGAGTCACTGGTAACGTCGCGGAACATTGAATCAGCGCGCATTTTTACTTGTATCCGTTCTGCCCATTCGGTCAACTCGTCAGCGCGCACGCTTTGTAGCGTGTATTGATAGCGACTCTTACTGGAACGACCGCCGAGACGCAAATTTTGTACCGGTGTCATATATACCGCCATGCCGGCTACACCACTCAATTTTGCACGGAGTCCCTCCAATACTTGATCCATGGTCGCGCGGTCCTTGCGGGCTTTCAAACCAATGAACAACGAACCACTATTGGTGCCGCTGACGCGCGAAGTCACACTCTCAACATTGACGTCTTTTCCGATAATTTCTGAAGCATTGCGTACCATGTTAACCATGGCCGGATACGATATATCTTGCGGCCCTTCAACCGTAGCGCCGATCTGTCCGATATCTTCTGTGGGGAAAAAACCTTTGGGACTTGTGGCAAATAAAACGCCGGTTAGAACAAATGTTGCGACCGCGCCACCCAATACCCAATGCCGATGCATCAAACACCAATCGAGACCGCGCGTATAGGTATTCAGTACCGCGTGAAAACCGCGTTCAAAGCCCTTACTTAACCAACCATCTTGCTCGTGATTTTGATGTTTTAAATAACGGCTGCACAACATTGGCACCAATGTCAGGGACACGACCGCTGAAACCATAATCGCCAATGAGACGACAGCAGCGAATTCATGAAACATCAAGCCTATCACGCCAGGCATAAAAAAGATCGGGATGAAGACCGCGACCAGTGAGATGGAAATAGAGATGATCGTAAATCCGACCTCTTTCGACCCTTTAAGCGCAGCAGTCATCGGGTCCATTCCCTGCTCAACATAACGGACGATATTTTCAAGCATCACAATGGCGTCATCCACCACCAGACCAACCGCGATCGTAATTGCCAGCAAGGATATGTTGTCCAGACTATACCCAAACCACAACATCAATGCACAACATCCAATCAATGAAATCGGCAGCGAAAGTACGGGAATTACCGTCGCCGACAAGCGCTTCAAAAATAGAAAAATAACTAATATAACCAACACCACCGTCAGCAACAATGTGTGTTTAACGTCGGCAATCGCATCTCTGATTGAGACTGATCTATCGTTTAATATATGTACGTTAATTGACGCTGGCATTTGCAACTTAAATTGCGGTAAAGTGGCCTTTACCGCATCCACCACCGCTACCGTATTAGCGTCGGGCTGACGCTGAACGGCTAGTACGATGGATGGTTCGCCATTCACCCAACTTCCGCTTTTGGTGGATTCGACGCTATCTTCAACCTCGGCCACATCTTTGAGGCGCATGCTGGAACCATCCTGGCTTTTGATCACCAGATCAGAGAATGCTGCCGCGTTAGCCAATTGCTTATTGGCCTGAATAGTTAAACTTTGACGTGGTCCATCCAATACCCCAACCGGACTATTCGCGTTCGCCGCTTTGATGGCAATCGCTAATTCGTCCATGGTCATGTTACGTGCGGCTAATTGATCCGACTTCGCTTTCACGCGCACTGCATAGCGGCGTTGGCCATACACCGCCACCTGCGCAACACCGGCGATGGTCGACAGCGAAGGCGAGATCAGATTTTCTGCGTAGTCATTCAAGTCCGCTAAAGAAAGCGACGGAGACGTCAATCCCAGCAATAACACTGCCGCATCAGCTGGATTGACTTTGCGATAGGCCGGTAAAGAGGTCATCTCCACAGGCAAATTGCGTTGGGCACGCAAGAGTGCCGCCTGCACATCAACCGCTGCCGCATCAATGTCACGGTCGGCGTTAAATTCCAGCGTGATGGACGTGCTGCCGAGGGTATTGGTAGAGCTGATCGTCGACAGACCTGGTATCGTCGAAAATTGTTTTTCCAAGGGTGTAGCGACCGATGCCGCCATGATTTCCGGACTTGCACCGGGCAATGACCCGCTGACGTTAATCACCGGCGTGTTATAGCTTGGTAGCGCGGCGATCGGTAATTTGGAATACGAAAAAACGCCAAGTACGACGATCGCTACCGATAACAGCACGGTCATTATCGGACGACGGATACACAGTTCGGATATATTCACATTGATCTTTTCTGCTCATTAGGTCGGACCAACCATGGACCAGCCATGTTCGGATTTTTACCAGACTTTAGTTCGCGATTGCCCCGTTTTAGCCTTCTTACTTTTCGCTAAAAAGGTTAGTTGGCACTTGCAACGTTGAGCGTGATGAAATCATATAGCTACTTCCGGCCCTGTTGCTGGTAGTTTTGCCTGAGATTCTTTTACCAATACTCCGGGACGCAGATTCTGCATACCCTCAATAACTACCCGACTACCGACAGTCAGGCCGGTCACAGCGGCATGCCCATTCGCAATTTCAGCGACCTCAAGTGCTTGCATTTTGACCGTATTATCCGCACTCACCAAATAGACAAATTTGTTGGTTGGGCCTGTCACAATAGACTGCGCAGGAATAATGACAGCGTCGGTCAACGTGCGGGAAACAAGACGGACGTTAACATAGGTGCCGGGCCACATAATGCGCTTGGCGTTATCGAACTGCGCTTTCATCCGAATAGTTCCGCTTTGCGTATCGGCCGTATTGTCGATAAAAATGAGTTTGCCTACTAACTGTTGCTTAGCTGATATTTGCACCGTAACTGGTGCATCGCCATTTGGATAGCTGGCGCGTATCGACTGGAGTTCTTTTTCCGGGAGCGAAAAGCTGACTGCTATCGGATCCAGCTGGGATATCGTGACCATCGCCACGCCACTCGGCTGGGCCAAACTGCCGGGATGTACACTGATAGCGCCGATGCGACCGCTAATACTGGCCTTAATTTGATTAAAACCCAAAGCAATACTACTAGACTGAACCATGGCCTGATCCGCTTGAACCACACTACGCAGAGAATTAACTTTGTTCGTCGCGCTATCCACCACCGCTTGCGAGACAAATTTTTGCGCCAGCAAATCCTGATTGCGCTTTAACACCATTTCCGCGTCATTCAGATTGGCTTTATCCATAGCCAGTTGCGCCCGCGCCTTGTCAACACCTGACGTATCGCTACGATCATCAAGTGTAAACAGAAGCTGGTTGGCCTTGACGTCCTGCCCTTCCAGTACGTGGACTTGTCGCACTACGTTTTGGATTTGAGGGCGAACGTCTACGGTATTGATAGCGGTAACATATCCGTTCGCAAAAACCGTAATCGGCACCGTTTTTTGTTCCGCGATACTGGTTCTGACCATTTGCGGAGCTTGTTCACTTACTGTTGAAGTGCCAGGAGGCTTTCCGCGCATACCAACATAACCAGCCGAACAGATTAATGCCAGTCCCGCTAAAATAAGAGAATACTTATAAGAGACGCGCATAGGAGGATTCTGAAAAGTATAGATACGACCAAATTGAAATATCCTGCAAATATAACGCAAAATAAACAAGAAAAAATAAACAACCGGATTGAAGCCAGCAACATTTCTGTCGCAGACCGAACCTGTATCATCGTTATTATTTAAGACGTAGGATGCAGAAACCAGCAATAACAACTTCATACTGGCGATGCAATTCTCAGCTAAATGAAGCTTGGCTAGCGCTCAAGCACGTGCGGATAGAGAACATATCAAGAAAAACTGCGATAAATTAAGAGGCGAGCCTTGTCTGCGGCACTTGCGGGAAATAGCTGTGGCTGCTTCGTTCCCGACCTGACCAGATTCACCATGCCACAATGCGCAGGGGCCCGCCAACACGAATTGTACCGCATCATCGACAAATGGCAGCTTTTTTTTGTGGCAACGCTGCCATTTCATCAAAAATTTAATTGAATACGACCGACTAGAAGCTTCCTTTTATAAGTACGCACTAAGCCGACCACAAGCATATTGTCGACGACCTATAAGCCCAACTCTTGCCATACTTGATCCACGCGCGCCTTCACCTCTTTCGTCATCGAAATAGTTGTCCCCCATTCACGCGTCGTTTCACCGGGCCATTTATTCGTGGCATCAATCCCCATCTTGCTTCCTAAGCCACTGACCGGAGAGGCGAAATCCAGATAATCTATCGGCGTGTTATCAACCAACGTGGTGTCACGCAATGGATCAACCCGTGTTGTGATTGCCCAGATCACTTCGTTCCAGTTGCGAATATTGACATCCTCATCGACCACAATAATAAATTTGGTGTACATAAACTGCCGCAAAAAACTCCATACCCCAAACATAACCCGCTTGGCATGACCGGCGTACGCCTTCTTGATTTGGACCACGGCCATGCGGTAGCTGCATCCTTCAGGCGGCAAATAGAAATCGATTATTTCGGTAAACTGTTTTTGCAATAATGGAATAAAAACTTCATTTAACGCCACGCCGAGCACCGCGGGCTCATCAGGCGGTTTGCCGGTATAAGTCGAATGATAAATCGGTGACGGGCGCATCGTAATACGATCAATCGTAAATACCGGAAAATAATCTTGCTCGTTGTAATAACCGGTGTGATCTCCGAACGGCCCCTCAAGCGCCATTTCATAGCCAGAAGGATGATTGGGGTCTGGATTGATATGGCCTTCCAGCACAATTTCTGCCGAAGCCGGAACGCGCAATTCAGATCCAACAGCTTTTACCAACTCGGTGCGACTGCCACGCAATAATCCTGCAAACTGATATTCAGACAAGCTGTCCGGAACCGGCGTCACGGCTCCTAATATAGTAGCGGGATCGGCGCCGAGCGCGACCGCTATTGGATACGGTTTGCCGCCAGTGGCAATTGCATGCTCACGAAAGTCAAGCGCACCACCGCGATGCGCCAACCAGCGCATGATGACCTTATTCCGCGACAGCACTTGTTGGCGGTAAATACCAAGATTCTGACGTTTTTTATGCGGCCCTTTAGTAATCACCAGGCCCCATGTAATTAATGGTGCAACATCCCCTGGCCAGCAATGCTGAATTGGCAATTTTGCGAGATCAACATCGTTACCTTCCCAGACTATTTCCTGACATGGTGCCGAACGACGCTCTTTAGGCGCCATATCCCATAGCGATTTCACTAAAGAGCCCAGGCCCAATAAATCCTTAAAATCCTTTGGAGGCTCTGGCTCTTTCAAGCGTGCCAAAACGTGCCCAATACGACGCAACTCGCTGACATCGTCGACCCCCATACCCAACGCGACACGTCGAGGAGTTCCAAATAAGTTACCCAAAACCGGAATTGTGTGGCCAGTGGGGCTTTCAAATAGCAATGCCGGACCGGACGCGCGAAGGGTCCGATCACATATTTCCGTCATTTCAAGAAAGGGAGAAACGGGGACAGAAACACGTTTCAACTCTCCTAACTGCTCCAACTTGACAATAAAATCACGTAAATCGGTATATTTCATGGGTTTTGAATGTTTCTATTTGTGAAGCCTACAATTTAAGCATTTCAGCCAAGCCATTGATTCTATTGACTTTTACCCCCGTACACCTGCAATCATTAGATTTAAAAGTAATAGAATCTATATTCTATAGTGTTGACTTGATATAAACCGCCCCCTACAATGCGCGGCAGTCTAGGTGATGTCAACAGGGGTCGAAACGCCCTTTCCACCGCATTTTTAGCTCTCACCACACACGGGATTTGGGGTCCCAAATATCATTTTTAAACGATGATATTTTAAGGAATGTAGCAAAAGGCATCAGCCTTCCCAAAAAATTTGTTTGCAACTGGTCGGCACATTAAACCGAATGTGATTTTCCTAACCACCAGTCGACTGCAAACAAAACGTTGTTTTGCGCCATATGTAAGTAGGAGCCTTTTCAGGCTCAAGGAAGCGCCAAGCGATATTGATTACGTTGTATGCGGGATTTAGCCGATGTTTTGGCTTATGCGCCCATTTGGGCCGCTGCATGCAACGCAACGATACAGGAGGTTCAATTTGTTAGCACGATCAATAAAAGTAGGAACTACAAGGGTCAGAGTCGGCCCTCATCAAACACCGTTAGATGCAGTAAAACAACTAGGCACTCAATCTGCCAGTCTGACAGTAAATGCACTATCGACTGCCCGGAGCACCGTAAGCGACGTCATTGGTAGCACTGGCATGGCAGGTATGGCTGTGCTAATGGTTGGACTGATTTCCGTTATCGGTGTAACAACCTTAGTCGCAAAACCAGAGTTAGTCGACGGATTTAAAGGTCTTTCGGCATTTATGCCGACTAGCCAGATACGGTCTGCGCTGCCAGCGGTATCAGCAGTCGATGAGAGCGATGTGGTTGATACTGAAGCGCGTACCGCCAATAATCTGGCTGCAATCGCTGAGACAGTGGCGCAGAACCCGTCAAATCAGCCTCAATTGGGTAAAGCAAAGAGCCCAATTATGAAAACGTCGGATGCGCATCAGCAACAGTGGGTCACCAACTGGCTGTCAAAACGTTATCGCGTGGCCAGTGACGCGACGAATATGTTTGTCAGCACCGCGTACAAGACTGCTAAGGAAACCAAACTTGATCCGCTTCTGATTTTAGCCGTGATGGCGATCGAATCGGGATTGAACCCGTTTGCCGAAAGTCCTGTTGGCGCGCAAGGACTCATGCAAGTAATGTCAAAAGTTCATCAAGAAAAATTTGAGAACTTTGGTGGTGTAAAAGCGGCCCTTAATCCAGCTGCCAATATTAAGGTCGGATCGCTCATCCTGAAGGATTACGTCGTTCAAGGCGGTTCAGTTGAGGCTGGTCTAAAACGTTACGTTGGTGCGGCGGCTTTTGCCAATGATGGCGGCTACGGCAGTCGTGTACTTGCCGAGTATCGTCGCCTGCAAGATGTTGCCACAGGGAAAAACGTATCCTCGCGCGGTGCCGTGGTTCCGAACTTCGCACCAAAACAACGTCCTGTGCACGTTGTGACGCAAGCGCCGGCGACTACTCCTGATGAGGTGAGTACAATGCCGGCAGAAGCAGCCGCAGATGTCAAAGACTTCAAACGGCATCAATCGGAATCAACATCTGATCATAATGCTGTTATTTAAACTTGGTTTGGCCTGAAAAATTGGGCCACCATACAAAATATGGTGCGCGGTCAATAACAGTAAGGAAACAATAAAAAAGGAGCCCTGGGCTCCTTTTTTATTGTTGCATGAAGGTATAACTATTCATCAAGCTGATCTGCCATCTTAAGACATCGATCTAGGATGGAACGGCCAAGCATCCGCGATCAGCATGAAACGTCCGTTAGCCTTCGCCCAAATATGCCGCTTGAACTTTTGGATCATTCAGCATGTCTTTAGCATTACCGCTCATCGTGACCAGGCCGGAATCCATCACATAACCGCGATGTGCTGCCTCCAATGCCAACTTAGCATTCTGCTCAACCAGCAAAATAGTAATGCCTTGCGCCGACACATTACGGATTACTTCAAAGATTTTCTCTACCATGATTGGAGACAAGCCCATCGACGGTTCATCCAGCAATAATAGTGTCGGATGACTCATCAGTGCGCGCGCCATGGCGAGCATTTGCTGTTCGCCGCCCGACAACGTTCCCGCCATCTGCGCCGAACGCTCTTTTAGACGAGGAAACACACCGAACCATTTATCGATATCCGCAGCAATAGCAGCCTTGTCGTCGCGAATATAAGCGCCCATCAACAAGTTTTCGTGAATGCTCATCCGCGTAAAAACACCGCGGCCTTCCGGCACCATTGCTAGATTTTTCTTGACGAGATCGAACGAGTGATTACCCTTGATCGCCTGACCCAAATAGTGCAGCGTGCCTTCAACTTTACAGTTTGGTAAGGTGCCGGTAATAGCTTTAAGCGTCGTGGTTTTGCCTGCACCATTGGCACCAATCAACGTCACTAACTCCCCTTTGTTGACCTCGAGAGTAATGCCTTTAACTGCTTTGATACCGCCGTATGCCACTTTTAGCCCATCAACGCGCAGAATATTCTCAGCCATTAGTGACCACCTCCCAAGTAAGCTTCAATGACAGCTGGATTCTTTTGGATGTCCGCCGGCAAACCTTCGGCAATCGGCTTGCCATAATCCAGCACCGTCATACGGTCGCATAGCCCCATCATCAGTTTGACGTCATGTTCGATCAACAAAATGGTTTTTCCTTCATTCTTGATTTTAACCAGCAGCTCACGTAAGCCGAGCTTTTCGGTGGCGTTCATCCCGGCGGCGGGTTCGTCCAGTGCCAGCAATTGCGGCTCAGTCGCTAACGCACGTGCAATCTCCAGACGGCGTTGGTCGCCGTAAGACAGGTGGCGCGAGGTGCGCTCCGCAAAACGTGCGATACCAACGAAATCAAGCAACGCCATAGAACGCGCGCGGATGCCTGCCTCTTCACGGCGTGCCGCAGGATGCTTAAATACGGCACCAAATACGCCTTGATGGCTACGGACATGACAACCGACCATGACGTTTTCGAGAGCGGTCATTTCACCAAACAGACGAATATTCTGGAAAGTGCGAGCAATTCCCGCTTTCGCCACCTCATGTGGTGCCGAAGGTGAATACGACTTGCCAGATAGCTCAAAAGACCCTGTATCAGGCTGATACAGGCCAGTAATTACATTAAATAAAGTCGTCTTGCCAGCGCCGTTAGGACCAATCAGACCATAAATCTGGCCTTTCAAAATCTTGATGCTGACTTCAGACAATGCCTGCAGGCCGCCAAATCGCTTATTGACGCCGGAGATATTCAGAATAATTTGTTCGCTCATGAGATCTCCTTAGGCCGCCACGACGTCGGCTGACTTCGCAGGTTTATCGACATCGGTATCAGGCCGGTCTTCGTGTTTTGGCGCAGGCCACAAGCCAGATGGACGGGTCAGCATAATCACCACCATTGCCAGGCCATATAACAATTGACGCAATACTTCTGCGTCAATTAAGACCTTACCGAAAATCGCCATCTGGACCGGTTCTACCGTATGCCGCAATACCTCCGGCAATGCCGACAACAAGACAGCACCCAACACGACGCCCGGAATGTGTCCCATACCGCCCAATACCACCATCGCTAATACCGCGATCGACTCGGTCAAGGAGAACGATTCAGGTGACACAAAACCCTGGAACGAGGCAAACATCGCGCCAGCAACTCCCGCAAATGACGCACCCATCGCAAACGCCAGCAACTTGACGTTACGTGTGTTGATGCCCATCGCCTTGGCAGCAATTTCATCTTCGCGAATAGCAACCCATGCCCGACCAAGACGTGAGTGCTGCAAACGCACGGTGATAAAAATGATGGCGACACAAAGAAATAAGAACAAAAAGTAATACGCATTGACGGAAGGCATGCCGAAACCACCAAAATAAACCGTCGCGTTCGACCCACGTGCGCCAGCAAGCGACACGCCAAAAATATGGATCGGGTCAATCAGGTTGATCCCTTGCGGACCGTTGGTGATATTCACCGGTGCGTTCAGATTATTCATGAAAATTCGGATGATTTCACCAAAGCCCAGCGTGACAATCGCCAAATAATCACCGCGCAATTTCAAGGTCGGCGCGCCAAGGATCGCACCAAACAAACCGGCCAGCGCAGCGCCCAGCGGAACAATCACCCACAGCGATAAATGGATACCATTCTGGACGATTTCTGGCCCACAAATCATCACCAGAAAATTCCCCACTGCAGGATAAGTATTGACGAAGGATTCCAGCACCGACGCAAATTGCGGCGATGCCAGAAGACCGGTCATGTAAGCGCCAATCGCATAAAACGCGATGTAGCCCAAATCAAGCAGACCGGCAAAGCCGACCACAATATTGAGTCCCAACGCCAGCATAATGTACAGCAGCGCAAAGTCCATGATTCGGACCCACGAGTTACCGTACATGGAGGCTACAAATGGAAACGCCACCAAAAATACCGCCAGGACGGCCAAACTGCCATAGGCTTTCGCCGGATTTTGTTTCGTATCGAAATAATTAGCCATAAGTTTCTCCAGTCCCGGTTAAGCTCGATCGGCCACACGTTCGCCCATGATGCCGGACGGACGAAGGGTCAGTACGATGATCAGTACGATGAACGCAAAAATATCCTGGTAATTACTACCGA
Source organism: Glaciimonas sp. GNP009 (assembly GCF_054343755.1). NCBI lineage: Bacteria > Pseudomonadati > Pseudomonadota > Betaproteobacteria > Burkholderiales > Oxalobacteraceae > Glaciimonas > Glaciimonas sp. GNP009. Next base: position 4,008,558 of record NZ_JBTGUV010000004.1, on the reverse strand, counting down.
GAAAATTGCCGGTAAGATCACCAATATAGCCAGCACCCAGACTTTCGATTAGCCCCAACAAAATACCACCCAACATCGCGCCGTAAATATTACCAATTCCGCCCAAGACCGCAGCCGAAAAGGCCTTCAATCCCGGTACGAAGCCCATTGCAAATTGGGCCGAAGAATAATTAGCACCCCACATCACGCCAGCGACTGCCGCCAATGCAGCGCCAATCGCAAACGTCATCACAATGACGCGATTGGAGTCAACACCCATGAGACCGGCAACCCGAGGATTTTCGGCAGTAGCACGCATGGCGCGACCCATTTTAGTTTTCTCCACCAGCAACACCAGACCGACCATCGCAACCGTCGCCAATATCAACAGCATGATCTGGGTCGGAGAAATCAGCGCGCCCAATATATGCACGGGATCAGATGGCATCACTTGCGGCATTGCCAGAGGACTGCGTCCCCATATCATCATCGCAAAAGTCTGCAACAGAATAGAAACACCAATCGCGGTGATCAACGGTGCCAGACGCGGCGCATTGCGTAACGGCCGGTATGCGATCCGTTCGATAACCAGATTGACGATCACACAGACCGGAATAGCGCCCGCAATAGCGATCATCAGTTTGACGATGCCAGGTAAGTCAGGCGCATAAGCCTGGATTAACTTCAGAATCGACAGACCAACCATCGCGCCGATCATTAAGATATCGCCATGGGCGAAATTAATCAGGTTCAAAACGCCGTACACCATCGTGTAACCCAGCGCGATCAAAGCGTACATGCTTCCCAGCACTAAGCCATTGATAATTTGTTGGATAAAGGTATCCATGATTTCCTTATTCTTAATATGATTCGATTCAAATCAGCTCACCTATACCGTCCAACACAGTAAGGAGCCCCGTAGGGTGCTGTTCATCTGTATAGCAAAAATCATTCCAGATACAAAAACGGCACCCGGGTAAAAACCGGCGTGCCATCGAAATAATGAGATTAATTAGCTAAAGTGATGAGAAAGGAAATTTTGTATGGTTGAAATGTCGGCAATTGTAAAAATGCACATAGTAGTTGTCTCCTAATTCATTTTTTTAAAATATTTTTTTGTTTCGCTCACTTTTCGCACATTCCCGAGTTGGTGCATTTGTGTAAGATTAGCACCATAACAGGGCGATTATAACGAGCACTGCAGGACTTATCTAGTAGGTTTATAGCATGAATAATTAAGCGATGGCAGCTCGGGGAGCCGATGTTAAATCTACGATGTTTCATCTCCTTTGCATTTAAACTAAAATCGTTTTTTTGCAAAATTTTTATACTATTTTTATACTATTTGTATCCGTTCCAAAGGCCTTAAAATTCAGCGGATTATATCGATATAGAGTGAGTTGGAAACCTTAGTAGTTTCCACATTTCCGTATGTTAATTAAATCCCAAAAGCGGCTGTAGAAGTCTCCATTAGACGCCGCCATAATAACGAGGAAAGGAAAAAACTTTCCATGGAAAAGTAAGCCCTCCTCTAAATTTTATTCCGTGAACACCAGTAATAGAGCGTCATGACGAAAAAAAACCTCATGTACAAATCACGAGGTTTTTTGCTAATGCTCTACAGATTTACTCAGAAAATTTAAGCAAACCACACTGGATAAGGATTGATCTTTTCAACTACCACCAAATAAAACATGCCCGTCAGACCGCTGAGTGACGTCTATTGAGGTTTGATGTTTTCGACGCGCATTAGACCTTTAGGCATCGGAAAAGTCACATTTTCCTCAACGCCGTCCAGCGGGCGAACACTTTTTGCACCGTACTCCTTGAGCCGATCAATGACAGCTTGCACCAATACTTCAGGGGCCGAAGCGCCAGCTGTTAAGCCTATTCGTGGCTTATCTTGCAACCACGCTGGATCAATTTGTGACGCGTTGTCCACCATATAGGCCGCCGTTCCCATTTTTTCGGCTACTTCACGCAGACGATTGGAATTAGAACTATTCGGGCTTCCCACAACAATAACAACATCCACTTGCGGTGCCATGAACTTGACGGCTTGCTGACGATTAGTCGTTGCGTAGCAAATGTCACCCTTCTTTGGCTCGGTAATATTGGGATATTTACGTTTGAGCGCGGCAATCACATCTGCCGTGTCATCCACAGACAACGTGGTCTGTGAGACGTAAGACAACATTTCGGGGTCCGTCACGTTGAGTTTTTCAACATCGTCCACGGTTTCAACTAAATGCATACCTTGCTCTGTCTGCCCCATCGTGCCCTCCACTTCTGGATGACCGTCGTGCCCAATCATAATAATCTCGCGGCCTTCCCTGCGCATCTTGGCGACTTCGATATGCACCTTGGTGACTAACGGACAGGTCGCATCAAATACTTTTAGCCCACGCTGTTCCGCCTCTGCCTGAACGGCTTTGGAGACCCCATGTGCCGAGAAAATGACGGTATTACCGGGCGGAACGTCCGCCAATTCCTCAATAAACACCGCCCCTTTTTGGCGCAAATCAGCAACTACATAGGCGTTATGCACAATTTCGTGACGTACATAAATAGGTGCGCCAAACTGTATCAGCGCACGCTCCACTATTTCAATCGCACGATCGACACCTGCACAAAATCCGCGTGGTTGTGCCAGCAAAATCTCTTTATCCATCATATAACCCACCAAAACATGTAATTTTCACAATCCTGCGTTACTTACTTAACTTGGTGCCTACGTTACAAAATACCGATAATTTTTACTTCAAACTGAACCTGTTGACCGGCTAAAGGATGATTGAAATCGAATAATGCACTTTGCTCATCAATTTCACGCAATACACCTGCGAACTGACCACCTCCTGGTGCTGCGAAATCAACTAAATCGCCAATTCGATACTCGTGTCCCAGTTGCGAGTTTTGCTTCAGGGTGGCGCGGGAGACTCGTTGTACCAAATCAGGATTACGAGGACCAAAAGCTTGCTCAGGCGGTAGTTCGAACGTTTTGTGCGTTCCTTCTGGCAGGCCAAGCAAACAATTTTCGAGAAACGGCGCTAACTGTCCCATACCAAATTGCAAAGTCGCAGGAGAAGCCTTGAAGGTGCTGACAATATCATCACCCGCCTGAGAGGCCAGACGATAGTGCAAAGTCAAATAAGACGCTTCGGTTACTACTGGTAAGGAAGAATTAGGCATGAATAAAGGAAATTGGAAACAAAACATCGGAACCGTATTGTAAGGCAGGTTAAAGAAAAAGGTCGGAGTTACCAACGTTATCTCCGATTCAACCCGAACAATCCTTAGGAATACTAAGAATTATTTTTTACATCACCTTTATGAATTAGGACTTACCCAAAATTGTCCGATCAAGGCATGCTTACGAAGACAGTGCACTATTACCGGGCCACGTTGACGGCCAGGAAAGCACAACGCCGATGGGGCGATTTTGCGTACGCACTATGAATAATACCCACAACTGGAAAACATACATTGGCTATTACTGACTGGCCGCTAGACCAACGCCCTCGCGAACGGCTCATCCGACTCGGACCTGAAGCGCTTTCCGATGCAGAACTATTAGCGGTTTTTTTAAGAGTCGGCGTGACCGGCAAAAGTGCGGTTGACCTTGCTCGCGACATGGCTAACCACTTTGGCTCGCTCAACCGCCTGTTTTCCGCCACGCTAAGCGATTTTTCAGCCATTCATGGTCTTGGCCCTGCCAAGTTTGCCCAATTGCAGGCTGTCCTTGAATTAGCAAGACGGGCGCTGAGCGAAAAACTACGGGATGAAGGTAGTTTCAATTCACCCACCGCCGTCAAACAATATCTGCAATTGTTAATATCAAACAAACAGTACGAATCATTTGTAGTACTTTTTTTAGATGTCAAAAATTGTCTGATTGCCTCAAAGGAATTGTTTCGGGGCACTCTGACGCATACTAGTGTTTATCCGCGCGAAGTAGTGAAGGCCGCCCTAGCACATAATGCAGCCAGCGTCATGCTTGCGCATAATCACCCATCCGGAAGCCCAGAGCCAAGTCAGGCGGATCGTGAATTGACCAAGGTGCTGAAACAGGCATTAGATTTAGTAGACGTACGCACTTTGGATCATTTCATCATCGCTGGGTCGTCTGTATACTCATTTGCAGAACACGGATTTTTATAACAATGGTTGACATAAAGCCTCGGCAGAGTTCATTACCTCGCATTGATACGCATTGATAATTGCGTGCTAACTTAAGAAGAGTACTTAACTTCCAGCATGACGTAACTCAGATAACAGCCTGCCCTGGCTGGGCAGTTCCCTATAGTCGCATACCGCCCGAACGATTTCACATAGCTACTTAACAACCAAAATGGTCACCGCATGGCAAATTGTTAAATACAACAAAAGTAAAAAGACACACTTGTTTTCGCCAAGTTATTGAAAAACATCAGTTTTTTAGATATACTCTCATTTTTTCCAATTTCGGAAATCATCTAGGAGTAAAACATGGCACGTGTCTGCCAAGTCACCGGGAAGAAGCCGATGGTCGGCAACAATGTTTCCCATGCAAACAACAAGACAAAACGTCGCTTTTTGCCTAACCTGCAAAATCGTCGTATTTTTGTTGAGTCAGAAAACCGCTGGGTCTCCCTGCGCCTTTCCAACGCCGGTCTGCGCGTTATTGACAAACTCGGCATTGATGTCGTTTTAGTTGATATGCGTGCTCGTGGCGAAAAAGTCTAACTAGCAGAATAAAGGAACCATCATGGCGAAATCAGGCCGCGACAAAATCAAGTTAGAGTCGACTGCTGGTACAGGTCACTTCTACACGACTACCAAAAACAAGCGTACAACACCGGAAAAAATGTCGATCATGAAATTCGATCCGAAAGTTCGTAAGCACGTTGAGTATAAAGAGACAAAGATCAAGTAATTGATCAGACCTCACAAAAAAACCCCGCAAGATTGTATCTTGCGGGGTTTTTTTATTTTTACTCAGCCAAACGTTGAAGCAAAATCTAGTTGATATCGTTTCTGATTAGACAGCCAGAATTAATTATTTTGTTGTCGCTGACGCTGCTGCGCCGTTAGCCGCGATAGGTTGGACCTTATGGACCACGTAACCGACTGGCACCCAACGACCAGCCGCGTACATTAATGACACAGCCTCTCCCGCAGGGGATTTAGTGAAGCGAGAGGAAAATACGACATTTACATAATCCCCTTTCGGTAGGTTTGTTGGTTGACCCACGCGTACGACTTCCGCCCATTCCCGACCATTAAGCGAACCTAAGTCATTGCGTAGATTGGTGAGATACTTGGCCCAATCCTCTTTATTGATGCTTTTTTGCATTACCGGCCCGCTAGCCGTCCACATACGTTCGGCCTGATTGGCATCTGCAAGAGTCGCCCACTGTGATGCAGCCGCGACAGCGCCATCCAGAGACAATGTTTGCGCATACGCGTTGCCATTGCAAACCATCACGCCAACAGCCAGCAAAACATACGCACAATATTGTTTAGACGCTAAGGACTGATTCATAATTTTCTCTGAAATAGAAATGAAATTGACTGATCACTTACACTTGCCAGTGCCATTTTTAGTACCGCACATACAATCTACATCATTTGGCACGTTGTTCACATTTCAGTTCCCTCAAAAAAGAACAAAGCGCCCTCTACGACGGAATAAAAAGTTACCACGGCTTCACTAAAGAAGACACGTTAAAAAATTTAGATTTGCGGCCAACATAAAGTAGGCGAAAAAAAACGGCCTTAACAGGCCGCTTTATAATTACTCACTTTTCGCTTTCGATCAGGAATAACTCCGCAGACGTAAAGAGAAATCTTCCAACGCTTTAATCTTAGATGCTTCAGCGCGTGCACACCAATCCTGAAGCTGATGCAGCAATTGATCACGTGTAAAATGTGACCGCTCCCAAATTGCACCTAACTCAACCCGCATCTCATGCATAGTTTGAAGCGCCTTGCTGTGAAGGAATAACTCCGTTAACTGCTGCTTTTGAGGCGCTTCTAATTTAGTTGGCTCGCGTTGCAATAGCTTTTTTGCCGATTTAAGAAAACCTGATTCCAAAGCTGCTTTTCCAGCCAAATGCGCCCGCTCTTCTTGCCAGGTGCTTTTGAGTGATTTGGCATATTTCGCCATCACATCATATCGATTAGCAATAACAGACTGTAATGTATCCAAGTCCGGAACTAATTTGGCACTATTGAATTTTGGTGCCGGAGCAATTTTCTTGACCTTGGCAAGACCCACTATTTCAAGCATGCGAATATACATCCAGCCGATATCAAACTCATACCACTTCGACGACAACTTGGCCGATGTCCCGAATGTATGATGGTTGTTATGTAATTCTTCGCCACCGATGAGAATACCGAATGGGATGATATTCGTTGCCGCATCATTACAATCGTAGTTGCGATAGCCCCAATAGTGTCCAATGCCGTTGATAATCCCCGCAGCAGTAATTGGAATCCACAGCATTTGTACGGCCCACACGGTCAATCCAATAACACCGAATAAGGCTAGATTGATAAACAGCATCAGCACAATACCCAACGCACTATGTTTGGTGTAAAGATTACGTTCAATCCAGTCGTCTGGAGTGCCATGGCCATATTTTTCCATGGTTTCCGGGACCTTTGATTCGGCGCGATACAACTCGGCACCTTCTAACAAGACCTTTTTAATTCCGCGTGTCACCGGGCTATGAGGATCTTCCTCAGTCTCGCATTTAGCGTGGTGCTTCCGATGAATCGCCGCCCATTCTTTGGTGACCATTCCGGTACTCAGCCATAGCCAGAATCGAAAGAAATGACTCGGAATCGCATGCAAATCAAGCGCACGATGAGCTTGGCAACGATGCAGATAAATAGTGACACCAGCGATGGTAATGTGGGTAACAACAAGCGTAAAAATGACAACTTGCCATGCTGTAGCACCAGTCAAACCATTCGACAGAAAATCAATAATTGCATTGAACACTAAGTGTCCTCCATAGGTGATGATGGCGCTGTAGCAGAATTTGGCGCTCTTTTCGTACAAGTTGAGGGTAAGTTCGCGGGTAGTTACCAGTCACTTAACCGAAATTAACTCCCTATTGTACTACCTTTACAGGATGTTTTTTGAATTCGGTAAGACCGACTGGCTATCTATCTGCGCAACTTGTTGTGAATCTGCACCTGGACTGTGGCTGGCAACCATCCGCAAATCAGTCCGTGATTGGGCTACTTTGATCTTGTGCGTCTGTAGCGCCCGCCAGATTGCTCTGTTCACATCAGACAGCACATTCAACCTTCCGTTCTCTGGATCGACAATCCAGAATCCGACCTCTAACTCTAATCCGCTCGAACCTATCTTCAACAAAATAGCTTGAGGTAAAATTTCGTGAGTCACACGTTCGACAATACTGACGGCCTCTTCCAATATTGTGAGTACTTCTTCAATATTTTCCTGATACACAATCGTGAGTTGTGTAGATAGTCGCAAAATACGATGATTCAGAGAGTAGTTCTGCACCGCATTAGTCATGAAGACATCATTCGGCACAATCGACTCGATGCCGTCCAGCGCCTCCAGAACCGTGAAGCGGCTGTTAATTTGGGTCACTTTTCCGTAATAAGTCCCTACACCGACCATGTCGCCGATAGATAGACTGCGCTCGAGCAAAATGACAAATCCGGAAACGTAGCTGCTCGCTATTTTTTGTAGACCCAGACCAAGGGCCACACCAAGCGCACCACCGAATACTGAGAGCACAGTTAAATCAATACCGACCAGCGATAGACTCAGCAGAACCGCTACCAAAACCAACACTGCGCGCGCCATTCTCGCCACCACAGTGCGCAGGGATGAATGCATGGTGTTCAAACGCATCAGGCGCTGTTCAAGTGTGGCCCCAGCCCATAACGCGATAATTAGGGTTACCAGAACGGAGATTAAAGCCTGAAATATAGCGAGAAGAGAAACTTGATGGCGACCGATCGGCAAGATAGTGTTGGCAAGGTAATCGACTAAATCCGGCCACAATCCTGTGATGTACAACAAAACGCTGCCCCATATTAGCGCCCCGAACGCCTTCTCAAACAGCAACAAAAAAGTGCTGACACCACGGTCGCGCACAAATACACGACGCAGCACGTAAAAAACAAAACGCATCAGGCCAAGAGAAGCCATCAATGGTATCGCCAGACGCAAAAAACTAACTGGTTGCTGCCATTTGGCGGCAATCAATTTAGCCAGGACAAGAAACAATACTGCGAGAAGCGGCGTCAATACTTGTGCAAAACTGCGTAATCCAATTTGGACTACCGGTTGCTTGAGATCGTCAACGGCAAAAATACGACGTAATACCCGTGCGCAGAGCCATCCAAGTCCGACGCAAGCGAGGGCCACTGCGACCTGCATCAGCAAGCCAGGGGCCGCCAAATTGTGTGCGAGGCTATCAGCCATATCAGAGAGAAAATCGAACATGATGATGGGGAGTGTTGGTCTGTATAGGATAGGCGTCTGAGGGTGTTACCGTTGGACTGTCGTGTTGTCGCGCACGGTTTTTGTACCGGCTTTACCGCGACGCTTAGCCGTATCCGGCAGGCTTCTGGCGTCCTTAAGGTGACGCTGCCAATTCATTGCGTAACGTGCGGCTATCGCTGGATTATCGCGAACGATAAGGACGTTTTCCGCATTTTTATGCTGAGCGCTCCAGGTAAAATTAAAGCTTCCTGTTATCACCGTGGCATCTTTTTCCGTCGGATCAATTACGATAACTTTATTATGGGCACTCCGATAGTTTGTCTCGCCCCATACTGGAATATTAGCAGTTACTAAGCGTTCGACTTGAGTTCCAGGATTTTTTTTAAGCTGATGCTCATCGACCAGTATCTGAACATCTACCCCACGTTTCCTGGCAGCAATCAATGCCGTAGCAATTGGGCGATTCGTCAATATATACGCTTGGACCAATACCTGTTTGCGAGCGCCCGCGATCTCCTGCGTGATCAAACCCTCAATATCATCCCAAGGTGAAAACGCGGCTTGCAAAGTGCCGGTCGCCAGTTCACGTGGCGGTGTCGCGTCAAAAGCGCGAACCTGCGCCGCCGCCAGTCCCATCGTGATGATGATAGTGGCGGCAACCAGCCGTTCGCGCAGCTTTACGAAACAAAAAGAGCCTGGCGTCATTTACGGACAAATACCGCCGCAAAAAAACCGTCTGTGTGATGCAGATGTGGCATCAGCTTCAGATAATCATCCATTTCCAACGCAATTTTTTGCTCTGCTAAGACATCCTTCATCGGTAGCAATGAAAAATCTTCGTGCGTAGCCAGGAACTGCGCTGCAATTGCTTCGTTTTCTTCATCAAGTAGACTACAAGTGCCGTATACCAAACGACCACCTGATTTGACTAAGCGTGCAGCGCTCGACAAAATCGCGGTTTGCTTGGCATTCATTTCGATAATCGCTTCTGGCGTCTGACGCCATTTAACATCAGGATTACGGCGCAAAGTGCCTAAGCCACTACAAGGTGCATCAACCAACACGCGATCAATTTTGCCAGCCAAACGCTTTACCTTTGCGTCATTTTCATGCGCAATCAGTACTGGATGGATATTCGACAAACCACTACGCGCCATCCTTGGCTTTAGCTTTGCCAGACGCTTTTCAGAAACGTCAAACGCGTACAAACGTCCCGTATTGCGCATAGTCGCACCGAGCGCCAAAGTCTTACCGCCAGCGCCAGCACAAAAATCCACAACCATTTCGCCACGTTTTGCGCCAACGATTTGGGCCAGCAACTGACTTCCCTCATCTTGCACTTCAATTGCACCACTCTTAAATAGGGGCAAATTTTGAACAGATGGCTTTTTAATAATACGCAAGCCGAGCGGCGCATACGGTGTCGGCTCACAAAGAATCGGTGCCTCCGCTAGCGTAGCGATCACATCATCACGTGCAGCTTTGACTGAGTTGACCCTTAAATCTAGAGGTGCAGGCGTATTCAATGCTTCCGCGAGCAACAAGGTATTTTCCTCACCATCACGCGCGACCAGTTTTTCATAAAGCCATGCCGGTAAATTAGCGCGCATGTGCGCTGGCAACAGTCGGCGATCGATTTCAGCCACCCGCGCTAGCCATTCTGCTTCTTCTTCGGACAGACCACCAAGAGAATCTGCACCAACCGCGTCAGCCAGACCTAACAAAGTCATTCTGCGCATAGTCGGGCCATTGCCAGATTCGGCAAAACTGGTGTACACCAATTTGTTACGTAATAAACCATACACAGCTTCGGCTATTACACCACGTTCACGTGAACCAAGCTTTGGGTGATCGCGAAAATAGCGGGATAAAGTAACGTCGGCAGGACCGGTAAATCGTAAAACTTCGCGCAATACTTCTTCGGTAAGACCGATGATCGCTGGAGGCAATCTCATGTTAAATCTTTCATAAAAACTAATTATTTTGTTTGAAGCGCAGCGCTTCAGGTTGCTATCTGTTTTGGATACTTCTATTTTTACTATGTTTTTGCTCTTTTTATGGTGCTGTTTTTTTGTCTTTTTTTGCTTCAAACGTATTACTGATACTTATAGCGTCTTTAAGATTACGTTTCCAGACTACATGCGTGACATATTCGGGTCAATGACGGTGAGCAACTATTCCGCCAAATCACCATCCAACGCGATGTCACCGCGCTTATACACTCGTCCATTTTGGATCATGAGTCGCCCTTCTACAAACCACCGAACTGCACGGGGATACATTTGATGTTCCAGTATCAAGATCCGCGCCTCTAACGATTGAACAGTGTCGTCGTCCATTACCGGCACCACTTCTTGCAGAACGATCGGCCCATGATCAAGATCAGCAGTCACAAAATGAACCGTTGCGCCATGCACTTTAACACCCATTGTCAATGCTTGAAGATGCGTTGCCAACCCGGTGAAACTTGGTAATAAGGACGGATGGACGTTCAGCATCCGACCTGCATAATGCTGAACAAACGGCGCAGTCAAAATTCGCATAAATCCCGCGAGCACGACCAAATCGGGTGAAAACCGGTCTATTTCATCTAGCAACGCAGCGTCAAATGACGTGCGGTCAGGGTAATCTTTATTGGAGACAACCGCTGTCGGGATACCGTGCGCAGCGGCAAAGGACAAACCACCTGCATCGGCGCGATTGCTTATAACAGCCGCAATTTTGGCCGGCCATTGCTCAGTTTGTGCTGCCCGGACGATGGCTTCCATGTTGCTGCCACGTCCAGAAATAAGGATAACGATGCTTCTCATGGCGCGCATTGTACCCGCTGCGCAGCAGCTTAGGAACGTTGACGCACAAAATGACGTAGAAAATCTTCTTAAATTTGGTCTGAAAGAGACAAAGCGATTTCTAAACCGACGATGCGTTGCAATCGCATTTTAGTTGCTTATTATGCAACACTGTGTCTTGAAACCAAGTTATTGAAAAGAGTAAAACACGCGAAAAGCGACTTTTTTCTCTGCCCAAAAATCCGCACTATCCCGGAACACGTCCAGCAAAATTTCACGAGCCTCTTTGTCAAATTTTTGTGTATTTGGCAATTGCTCTATAACGATGATAAAACCTGGCTGCGGTCCGGCTTTATGCGCAAGATCTGTCAGACAATCGGCTAGTGCATCGAAGTTCTTACCGAAATGTTTAGGAAAATAAAAAGCTTGTGCAATTTTTGAAAGCACCTGTTGTTTGGTCATTGCCTCTGCACAATATGCGTACAGAAAATGTTGGCCCAGACGAACTGCCTCGGTCTGTAATTCAGCCACGCGAAATGCACGGATAGATTGCACTACGTTTGGCGGCACGGTTTTAAACAAACTCATTTTTCCCTCAACTAAATGCAATGATGGGTTGCAGTTTTATACTGAAATCGATATTTGACTATTCCTGAACACGCTTAAAGGAGGCGTAATGGTCATCGGTATAATAATATTCACTCGAAGCGTTGACTGTTCCACCAGAGATAAGTCGGCGAGCGCCGCGGTTCCTTGCTCGCGGTGTTTTTACGGTGAACTCATGATAATAACCACGCTTTTGTTTTGGCAAAAGCCCCTCATAGTTTCCAAACACGACGCCATCTTTCCTATAGGAAAAAGGTCCACCCTGCTTGATCAGCACCAACGTTTGCCGGGCCTCGACGGGGAGTTGCGATAAGGCAATTGTATCGACTAGCAACGGATTGCGGGCAAAAACTTGGACCGAAAACAACAAGCCTATTAGCAGGAGACCAAATTGCTGAAGAAATGGGAGTCGTCGCCGAGCGCTCACAATCGCGAAAATGCATGCGTAAATTGAAGCTACTTTATTTTTCATATTTTCAATAATTTCTGAAGAATCAGCTATTGAGATTAACTTGTTGCAGAAACCCAATCAACACGCATCTACCATCCGTACAAAGTTGATGCCCACTTTCCCTGTATTTAGCCCGATCGCGGGCCTCTCAATGAAAACACTTAATATCAACTCGCGCAGTTTCGGTTAAAAGTTCTGACAGTTCTTCAATAACAAAACAAAACAAGAATAGAGCTAAAGATATTTTTTAGCCGGTACGAATTCGGCTAAGCACGAATCAATCGTTCGACACTTGATCGGCAAAAAAATTCACTACATCCTCGCGCCGTGCATACGTATCCTTTTGCCCCATTTGTATTAATTCGCAGGTATAACCTGATTCGAACAATAAATAGGAAGCCAATGCCGCACCCCTTAATTCGGTTGCACCTATCCCGCCCAGCAATGCACGAATTGATTTAGGGAGGCTACGGATATGACGAATAGCGATGTCATCAATTTGCTCTGACGGCGAAATAATGAGCATTTCAATGGGCTTCAATGGCGTGTGCTCGCGTTGCTCCTCAGTGAGAAATGACAGCGTGTGATTAATACGCTCCAGTCGCTCGATATCGACGGCCAGCCCATCGAGAAAAATACTCGATAAAGCATGCCCTGCAATTTGCGCCAAACTAGGGTAATGGGGAAACAGAGGAACATCCATCGGTGGCTGCATCATGCGGCCCGCACCGACTACCAATACCTTGCTCGCGCCAAGATGAATTGCGGGAGAAATGGGAGCCAGTTGTCGCATCGAACCATCTCCAAAATATTCACGCTGACCTTCGCAATAAATGGGAACGGCCGGAAAAATAAACGGGATCGCAGACGATGCCAGCAAATGTTCGACACCGATCTGGTCTCTGATCGCACGTCGCTGGCTGCGCGTCCAGGATTGAATTTCGTGGGCACTCTGGTAAAAGGTCGTGTGCAGACCCGTACTATAAGAAGACGCCGTTACCGCCAGCGCTTTCAAACTCCCGTTAGTCAACGCGGCGTCCAACCCCTTTAAATCTAACGAACGATGTAACAGTGTCACCAAAGGCGTATTGTCGAGCAAGGAACTCGGTGGATGTGCGTGCCATTGACGCAGTAACCAGCCAAACGACAGCAACGAAAGCCAACGCGCGCCTGACCGTAACACGCCAAGCGAATCCGCCCGATAGACATGTTCGACACTAAAATGCTTCCAGACCTGGAGAAGATGATCAACGCCCTCAGAAAAATTATCCGCCCGACACGCCAGCGCAGTAGCATTAATAGCACCTGCTGAAGTCCCGCAAATGATATCGAACGGATTCCGCTTTGACGCCCACCCGTGCTCACGCAAAATGGCGGAAACCGCATCCAGAACGCCGGCCTGGTAAGCTGCACGCGCTCCGCCTCCGGTCAAAATAAGGCCCACATTTTTTCTGTTCGTCATGATGCCAAGCTTAACAGGGCAACGCATTATTTTTGCAAAGGACCGCAAAAACAAGAAATTCCCCAAATATGTTCGCGCTGATACATACACACAACGTATGCACCCAAACGTAGAAGAGAGAGACCAAAGCAAGAAGCGAAAAGCGAAAATCAAGCTTCCAACAACAATCTCACTACGATCAGCGGTTTTTATAAAAAATTTGCGCAATCCTGTGGAGTCGATAACGTGCTATCTGCTTGGCGCAGATAGCCAAAGATTTGATTGCGCCTCCTCAATATCGTGAGGCGTAGTCACTGCCAAAATCATTGGATGCTAATCTCCACTCTCCGTGCCTCTGCATTGTCGCCACTACCGGTGGTACTCTCCGGTTTTTGCAATATGATCCGGTCTTCGGTGACACCACCCATTAACAACAGTGCCTTGACGCTCATGGCGCGCTCTTTGGCGATCTCGGCGTTATTTGCTGAGTTACCAGTGGCATCATGAAACCCTCGCAAGACCAGCTTGGCGTCGGGCCTGGCTTTAGCGGCAGCGATGATAGTAGCCAGCTGATCTGCAGCACCAATCGGGGCATCGCTTTTGCCCTCGGCAAAACGAATCACTGTGACATCGGTTGGCGCGGCAAGCGTACCGGTTACCTGACCATGAGCGGAAGCACCTGCATCAACCGCGCCACTGCTTCCGCTCACTGTTGGCGCTACGACCAAAGGTGTCACCACGACTGCAACAACTTGGGTCGGCACACTTGCACCACCCAACAGGTTTGCGCCTCCCATCGGCAAAATTGGTACCAGTAATAACGCCACAATATTGATGATTTTGATGAGTGGATTAATTGCCGGTCCCGCCGTGTCTTTATAAGGGTCTCCGACGGTATCGCCGGTCACTGCCGCCTTATGCGCCTCCGAACCTTTGCCACCGTGATTGCCGTCCTCGATGTATTTTTTGGCGTTATCCCAGGCACCACCGCCGGTCGTCATCGAGATGGCGACAAACAACCCCGTAACAATAGTCCCCATCAACAAACCACCAAGTGCCGCCGGGCCTAATATTAAACCCACCAGAATCGGAACAACGACAGGAAGTAGCGACGGCACGATCATTTCCTTAATCGCAGACGAAGTCAGCATATCGACCGCCTTGTCGTACTCGGGTTTACCAGTGCCATCCATGATTCCTTTAATATCACGGAACTGTCGACGCACTTCGACCACTACAGCGCCAGCAGCCCGACCGACCGCTTCCATCGCCATGGCCCCAAATAAGTACGGAATCAGTCCACCAATAAATAAACCAACAATCACAAGTGGATTTGATAATTCAAAGGCGGTACTGTTACCGACCGAATCCAGTGCATGGGTGTAATCAGCAAACAGCACGAGCGCCGCCAATCCGGCCGAGCCAATCGCATAGCCTTTGGTCACCGCTTTGGTCGTATTGCCGACCGCATCAAGCGGATCAGTAATCGCACGCACCGATTCCGGCAAGCCCGACATCTCTGCGATGCCGCCCGCATTATCGGTAATCGGTCCATAAGCATCAAGCGCAACGATGATGCCAGCCATTGACAGCATCGCGGTCGCAGCAATCGCAATGCCGTACAAACCGGCCAGCCAATAAGACGCAAGAATCGCGACACACACCGCGAGCACTGGATAGGCGGTTGACTTCATGGAAACGCCGAGGCCAGCAATAATATTGGTGCCATGACCGGTGGTCGAGGCCTCAGCAATATGACGTACAGGTTTGAAATCAGTGCCAGTGTAATATTCCGTGATGTAGACCATCAGGCCGGTCAGAATGATACCGATTAGTGCAGAACCCATCATCGGCAACACCATCGGAGGCGGTAATAGTAGCCAAGTGACTACCGCGAAGCCAATCAGGCTGAGAATCGCCGCCCACCACAAACCCGTGTACAAAGCCGACATAATTTTTTTGCCGGGCTTGACCTTGACCATTGAGCAGCCAACGATGGAAGCCAGAATCGAGACACTGCCCAGCATCAGCGGATATAGCACGGCTTGTAATTCAAATCCTTTAATCAGCAATGATCCTAACAACATGGTTGCAATCAACGTCACCACGTAAGTCTCAAATAAATCTGCCGCCATCCCCGCGCAATCGCCAACATTGTCGCCAACGTTATCCGCAATCACGGCCGGATTGCGTGGATCATCCTCAGGTATACCAGCCTCAACTTTGCCCACCAAATCGGCCCCGACATCTGCTCCTTTGGTAAAAATACCGCCGCCCAACCGCGCAAAGATAGAAATTAACGAGGCGCCAAATGCAAGACCGATGAGCGGCTTTAAGACATCATGCAGCGACATATCCGGGCGACTAAAAAAAGTAATCAGCAATAAATAGAAAATCGTTACACCAAGCAGGCCTAGTCCGACTACCAACATTCCAGTGATAGCACCGCCACGAAATGCCACATCGAGCGCTTGATTTAAACCTTTGGTGGCGGCTTGTGCAGTGCGCACATTGGCACGTACCGATACATTCATTCCGATAAAACCACACGCCCCGGACAACAGCGCACCGACCAGAAAGCCGAGAGCCGTGACCAGTCCGAGGCCTGGAATAAATCCGATGATGATGAATAGCACCACACCGACGATAGCAATGGTGCGGTATTGGCGAGCCAGGTAGGCTGCAGCCCCTTGCTGAATGGCCGCGGCGATTTCCTGCATGCGCGGGTTTCCTGGGTCTTGCTTTAAAATCCAGCTGCGTGACACCATTCCATACATCACAGCAATAATGCCGCAAGCGATCGCAAACCATAGACCAGATGCCATGTTGACTCCTCCTGTTTTATTACGGACAACCATCACAAAGTAAACAACCACATTAAGTAAATAGGCGTTCCGCCATTTTGGTGGATACGCATCAATCTACAAATCATGTGTACTGAAAAACTTTTTGTTGCCCTTTTATTTTCAGAAGTCGGCCTGGGCTGGCGTGTCTAAAACTAACGGTTATTGATTACTATCCTAACCATATGTGAAATTCTTTACAATCTTTACAGCGCATAGAAATAAAAAAAGCGGACTCATGGTCCGCTCTTTTTTAGGCTTCCAATGCCTTGAAGGCACTGTCGCGAATTTGATCAACAGGTCCAACTCCAACGATTTTGCGATATTGTGGCGCGCCGGGATTTCCTGCCTTAGCCCAGTCACCATAATATTTAACAAGAACTTCAGTTTGCTCGTGATACACAAAAAGACGTTTCTGCACGGTTTCTACTTTGTCGTCGTCACGGAGGATCAACTCTTCTCCAGTCACATCATCAATCCCTTCCACCTTTGGCGGATTGAACTTGACATGGTAAGTGCGACCAGAAGCAGGATGTACGCGTCGGCCACTCATACGCTCAACAATTGCCGCGTCCGGCACATCAATTTCCAGCACGTAGTCAATCGCCACGCCTGCTTCTTTCATCGCATCAGCTTGTGGCACTGTGCGTGGAAAGCCATCAAACAGATAGCCGTTGGCACAATCCGCTTGCTTCAGACGATCTTTTACCAGGCCAATAATAATATCGTCCGAGACCAAACCACCCGCATCCATCACTTTTTTTGCTTCGATACCAAGTGGTGTTCCCGCCTTGACGGCTGCCCTTAGCATATCACCGGTAGAAATTTGCGGAATGTTGAATCGTTCTTTTATAAAGGTAGCTTGCGTGCCCTTACCGGCACCGGGCGCTCCTAGAAGGATGAGGCGCATATTATGTAGTCCTAAGGTGAGTTTGAAATTTATTTGATGACGCTCATTTCTACACTTTCAATGCTAAATATCTAGACTTACTTTGAAAATCGCAGCGGCGTCATTTTGCAACCATTGTTATAACACGCTAACTTTGCATGAAACTTACCACAAAATTTTACCAAACAGCACTCTAACGGTGCAGTTACGTGGTTTTGTAGATGCTTATTTTACCGAGCCATTACTGTTCTTTTACTGTTTTGCTCTGATTCATTACCGGCTTAAAGCTGGTTTATAGCTGATTTAAAGAAAAATCATAGACCAACTTTAGCCAATAAAGAAACCGCTGAGTCAGCGACGCATTAACAAATTAGTCCTTGAAAAATTGTCGCACGCGCTCCAGGTCTTCTGGTGTATCAACGCCAGCGGCCGGTGCGTCCTGCGCGATATGGACCGCAATCGGAAAGCCATGCCACAACACGCGAAGCTGTTCCAGCGCTTCAATTTGTTCTAATGGCGACACCGTCAGTGTCGGATAAGTTTGTAAAAACGCGTAGCTATAGGCGTACAGCCCGATATGCCGTAATGGTACGTAGTCGCTGGGCAACGATTGTCGAGATTGCGCAAACCCATCCCGGTGCCAGGGAATAGTTGCACGAGAAAAATACAACGCACGACCATGTTTACTGACAACCACCTTCACTACGTTCGTGTTAAAGGCATCCGCGACACTATTAATTGCATGCGCTGCCGTTGCCATGGGCACGCCATCTACAATCTGCGCGGCGGTGGCTGCAATCAATTCTGGATCAATTAACGGCTCATCGCCCTGAACGTTAACCACTACGGCATTTGCCGCCAATCCTAAACCCGCTGCCACTTCCGCAATCCGATCCGTTCCAGAAGGGTGATCAGAACGCGTTAAACGTGCGACAACCCCGTATTTCTCACACGCAATCAAAATGTCGACATGATCAGTTGCGACGATGACCTGAGCAGCGCCGGAGAGCGCCGCCCGCTCGGCGACTCGCACAATCATTGGCTTGCCGCCGAGATCAGCTAAAGGCTTATTTGGCAATCTGGTCGATGCTAATCGCGCAGGAATAATGACAGTAAAGGACATTGGCGATCTTTATAGGGACTATTTGATAAGCTATCTGAGCAGTCACGCAACAGCAGACGCGAACGAAAAGCTAAATAAAATGAAAAGCTAAATTCAGTCGGGTGGCTATCAGCTATGACGGCGCGCCGTCCGAGACCACCAGGTCAGCTGGACTATTCAGATCCCGCGCCTGGTCCGCCCACATAATAGGGATGCCGTCGCGAATCGGAAAAGCGAGCCTGTCGGCGTTGCAAATCAGTTCTAGTGCTTTTTTTTCATGCTGCAAAGGCCCTTTACAGATAGGGCAAACTAAAATATCAAGCAGTTGGGTGTCCACGGAGTTTCTCCACAATTTGTTGTATCAGCGCGACGTCAATCTGCGCGGTCACGGGCACAACCCACAAACGCGGGTCGTTTTTGATGGTTTTGATTTGACTACATTTTACTGCATCCTTTTCGGTGATCAGTATGATCTCTGCATCCAGTGCA
Organism: Glaciimonas sp. GNP009; assembly: GCF_054343755.1. Taxonomy (NCBI): domain Bacteria; kingdom Pseudomonadati; phylum Pseudomonadota; class Betaproteobacteria; order Burkholderiales; family Oxalobacteraceae; genus Glaciimonas; species Glaciimonas sp. GNP009. Next base: position 3,989,490 of record NZ_JBTGUV010000004.1, on the reverse strand, counting down.
GCAAAAGGATTCGTCGAAAAATCGTAATGATCCGGCAGCGACAGGGAGTGAAATACCAAACCCATGCCGGACAACATGTTAAAAAACCGTTGAGGGTTGCCAATTCCTGCAGCGGCCAGAATCCGAGGTGCCGGCAGTTTGGTCGAAAAATCAGCGATGCGGAAAGTCTGCGAGCGATCACTCAGGCGCTCTGCGACCTCGCCGATCAACTGCATACGGATCGCCGAGCGCGGCAATGAACTCGGCAAAACTGCCGCTCGTCCCAGGTTCACCACTGTAAAGTCGCGCCTTCGGGACGCCGTTTCACGCAAGGGACCGGCTGGCAATAACCAACCGTTACCATGTCCGCGGCTATCAAACAGCACAATTTCGATGTCGCGCTGTAACCGATAATGCTGTAAGCCATCGTCGGATAAAATCACATCCACCTTCGGATGCGCCTGCAACAATGCTTGCGCCGCTGCAACCCGATTTCGACCCACCACCACGGGACATTGCGCGCGCTGAGCAATCAACAAGGGTTCATCACCGACTTCCGCTGCAACCGAATTCGTCGACACCACGCGTGTTTCAACACTGGGATTGACACCATAACCACGGGAAATCACGCCAGGCGTATATCCCGCCAGCCGTAAGGCTTGTACCAGCCAGATAGTCAAAGGCGTCTTACCTGTACCACCGACGTAAATATTTCCAATCACTATGATCGGAACCGGCAAGCGCGTACTCGCACGCAAGCCGATCACATACGAAATGCGACGTAATCCCGATATACACAAGAATAATAACGATAACGGCCATAGCAAGCACGCCAGCAAACCCCGTCTTTGCCAAGCCGCGGTAAGCACTGATTCGGTCGTGGAGAGCTTACGAGTCAAATGGAATAACCTGTCATAAAAAAGGAATCAAAAGAAATACATTAAAAACAGAATAGGAACAGAAAGAAGGAACCGTATCTATCATCAATAAACGACCACGCTGCGTCAGGTAATGCTATTGATCGAAAAACCTTGATCGAAATACATCGATCAACATGCGTACAAGCCATGATACAAAGCAAGCAATCCCTGCTTTTTACGCTTTTTACTACTTGTGGGCGGCTGCCTGTGCAGCAAATGTCACTTTCTCAAAACCAGCTAAACGCGCTGCCTCCAACACATTAATCACCGTTTGATGGGGCGACATCGCATCCGCGTTGATGACAATCACGGGCGTTTCCTTTGACTTATTGGGGTCGCTTTGTGCGGCCTTCTTCAAATCCTGCGCTAATGCCTCAGCATCCCTCGACGACACCTGCTCCTTATTTATCGCATACTGACCTTGCGCAGTCACCGCCACTGTAATACGAAACGGCTCCGCGATAGCCTTGCCTGCATCTGCGGTCGGTAACGTAATCTTTAGCGTGGTTAAGTTGCTGTAAGTTGTTGTGACCATCAAAAAAATCACAATAACCAACAATACGTCAATGAACGGAATCAAATTAATTTCAATTTCTTCGCGCGCTCTACCTTTGCGAAAATTCATACATGATCCTCCTGGCATTGATTCCTGCTTCGGTCTTACCTAAATTCGCACCTAAGTTCGCACCGAAATTGATTTCTGCGTTTTGTCCCATAGACTTTTCAAAACCGTAGTGAGCGGCATCGTCAAACCGCACATGATGCACCAGAACAGATACTGCTCCACCCTGCAATCCGTTCGTCCGTCGTTTGTAATGCCGTCGTCTGACGCTGCGCAGTATACGTCGAAAAATACTTACTTCCGTTCGCCATGGACGATATCGACAAACTTGATCGCCTGCTGTTCCATAGCGACAATGAAACTATCGATCGTGGCCCGAAAATGGCGGTAAAAAACCAGCGTGGGCATCGCGATACCTATGCCAAACGCGGTATTGTAGAGCGCCACTGAAATCCCATGACCCAGTTGCGCGGGATCAGTACCCGCACCATTGGTCGCACCAAAAATTTCAATCATCCCCACCACTGTGCCGAATAAGCCCATCAGCGGGGCGAGCGAAGCAATCGTTCCAAGGGTCGTCAGAAACCGCGCCAACTCATGCGCTGTGGCCATCCCCGCTTCTTCGATCGCCTCTTTCATCATATCGCGTGGTGCATCGACGTTACGTAAACCCGCAGCCAATACGCGTCCCAGTGGGGAATTGTTTTCCAGGTTGGTGATCACTTCAGCGTTAGCGCGCCCGTTGTGATAAACCAGGATAACCTCGTGCAACAACTGCGGTGGCAAAATACGCGAGCGACGCAAATAAACCAAGCGCTCGATGATCAATGCAGTAGCGATGACGGAGGCACACAATAACAGCCAGATCGGCCAGCCTGCAGCTTGAATAATGGCAAACAAAAGAAACTCCTTGAGAGGACCGCAGACAGGTCTGTCTAATGGAAGCAGAATGTAAACTGTTGAGGCGAAGTGAGCAAGCCCATCGATCGTTGATTTATTCTATTCAGCTCCTTCATTCCCCGAGCAGGAAAAGTTCCACACATTTTTTGTGAATAAGATTGTGGATAAGTCCTAGTGCAGAAATCTAAATCATTGTTTTAAAAGGTTTATTTATCCCTGCATTAAAAAAGTGCAATGCAGCAAACTAATTCAAGAATATTCCCATTTGCAACCAAGAAAGTTCTCCACAGATTTTGTGGACAACTTTGTGAACAACTCAGCCTTGAAGAATCTAACACGTTGATTCGGTTCATCTTTTTGCCATTGTTCAGAATGGGTAAGTGGTTTGGATTTTTTGTTACAAATAACCAGATGTAAAGTAAATCAGTGGAAATACTATGTTCATAAAAAACTGAGGTATCCGCACATACAGACTTACACTAATGCGCAGCAATAGAAAAATAGTTATCCACAGATTTTGTGGATAACTTTGTGTATATCCGAACTGATATTTGATTAAGTCATTGATTTAATGCTGTTTTCACTATCTGTCTAGTGATGCTACAAATACCAGATAACGTCAACTTTATTGATGCACTTGATGAACATAGCGAGCGCATTGATGCTGATATGTAAGTAATCTTTATTTATTCCAGGAATCAATATTCACTCCTTTTACTTATCCACAGAATTTGTGGATAACTTTGTGCACAAAGCAGTCTAAAGTAGGCTAAGCACTTGATTAGCAATGAGTTTTGATTCCTGCGCAGTTCGGACGCAAGGGTGGCGTATTCCTCTCCCCCAATTTATGCAATGCCATGATTTCCAGCCCTGGGAGTGAATAAACAGTCGTTTTATGTCTGGCTGACCCAAAAATAAATCGTCAGACCAACTCCCACGAAAATAAAATAGTGTGCCGCAGCGTTCCGCATGACTAGAGCACATTGATAGTTATTTAATAATATAAAATGAACTACTAACCCTAATACACAAAACGACAAAATGCATACAAATGTAATTCAAAAGAGGTGATTTATGGTCGTTGATATCATTCTTAGTTTTTAGGTTGATAAACACAAAATTGACAAAAAAATAAGGAAAAACATGAAAACTTTTCATTGTGATAAATGTAAACAACAAGTTTTTTTTGAAAACACCTTATGTTTCAGTTGTGAAAGCACCCTCGGATACCAACCCGAGCAACGTGCGGTCAATAGTTTTGAATTAGTTGAAGATAACAAGTGGCGCAGTCTCAATCCGGCCGATGCCGGACGCCTCTATAAACAATGTAGCAATTATGTCAATCAGCATGTCTGTAACTGGATGCTGGATGCAGATGACGAAAATGAGTTTTGCGCCTCTTGCCAGTTGACAGTCATCATTCCCTCGTTGCTGAAAGAAAAAAACCATCTTTTTTGGCAACGGCTGGAGTCTGCCAAGCGCCGCCTTCTTTATTCTCTTTGGTCGCTGGGTCTTCGCCCACTAACGAAGCAGCAAGATGAAGAGCGCGGGCTAGCCTTTCAATTTCTAGAGGATGGTTTGAGCGAGGAACCGGTGATGACCGGCCATGATAACGGTTTGATTACCATTAACGTGATAGAGGCCGATCCGTCAGAACGTGAGCGCACCCGCGAGCAAATGCACGAAGGTTATCGCACGTTGCTAGGTCATTTCCGCCACGAAAGCGGACATTACTATTTTGATCGATTGATTGCCGGCACTGATTGGATAGACAGTTATCGAGAATTATTCGGCGATGAACGCCAGGATTATGCCGAGTGCCTGAAACTCCACTACGAAAATGGCACGCCGCCTGATTGGGAGAAAAACTTCATCAGCATCTATGCCAGTTCTCATCCGTGGGAGGACTGGGCAGAGACGTGGGCGCATTACTTACACATGATCGATACACTCGAAACCGCTCACACCTGCGGACTATCGCTGAGTCCACCGAAGGCTGCCGAGCCTGAAATGGTCATCAGTGCGCCACCTCTAAAAATCGACTCATTCGAAGAAATAATCGGTAACTGGTTTGCGTTGACTTACGTGTTGAATAGTCTGAACAGAAGTGTCGGTACGCCTGACTCTTATCCTTTCAAATTATCAACGCCAGTGCAGGACAAGTTGCACTTCGTTCACCGGGTAGTACTGGCCCAGGTTAAAGCCAAAGAGAAAGCGAATGCAAAAGCAAAAGCAAAAGCAAAGGTGCAACCGAAACCGAAACTCGAACAGGAGTCAAATCCAAAACCGAAACCGAAGCCAAAATAGAAAGCAAAGCTTAGGACAAGCGTGTCTTAGCCTTTTAGTTATCCACAGAAATTGTGGGTAACTTTGTGTACAAGACTGGCCGATTCGCGTTAAGTACTTGATTAGAATGATTTTTATTGGTGTGGATAATATCCGCGCACTTCGTCCAAAAGTACGCTAGCCAGACCATTATTCGCCAAAAAGGCATTCCTGCGCATCACGTCGGGACTTTTCCACAGATTATGTGGATAACTTTGTGTGTAAGCACCTTCCAACACACTTAAGTCGTTGATTGCAAATACTATTTAGACACTGCGTACAGGTGCAGCAAAAATCGATCACAGTATTTTGGTCATGGGCCTTTCGCGATGCAACCAAGAGCACAACGAGTAAGTGTCTTCCAGACCGTCTTTCGTCGCTTTACGATCTACAATAGCGCCTTGAATGTGTGGGTAGCATCGCTTTAAATACGCAATCATAGTAATCAGCCAAATAATAAGTCACATTTAAATGCCATTCGAATGACATCCCATTGTGTTTTTGCAAATAAATAACTAAGCCACTCACCGAAGGTCTCAATGCTTTTCGCCCCACCCGCCGACAGTCGCGTCGGCAGCGCACCCGTGCTCTCTGTCTTCGCCCTCAATCAGGCCGTGGCGCGTATGTTAGAACGCAGTTTCCCCTTAACGTGGGTTTCCGGCGAAATATCCAACTTTACGAAGGCGGCCTCCGGTCATTGGTATTTCACACTAAAAGATGACGGTGCACAAGTGCGCTCGGTCATGTTCAAAGGCCGTGCGCAACATGCCGGATTTACCCCGCGCGAGGGAGATAAGGTCGAGGTACGCGCCCTGGTCACGCTCTATGCACCGCGTGGCGACTACCAACTAAATGTAGAGGCCATCCGCCGGGCTGGCGCTGGAAACCTATACGAAGCATTTTTACGACTTAAAGAAAAACTCAATGCAGAGGGTCTTTTCGATCCTGTTCGCAAGCGCCCTATCCCACAGTTCGTCACCTGTATCGGCGTTGTTACCAGTCTGCAAGCGGCAGCGCTACGCGACATTCTGACAGCGCTGGCCCGCCGCGCACCGCATGTCCGCGTGGTCATCTATCCCACGCCGGTTCAAGGCGAAGGTGCCGCGGAAAAAATTGCTAAAGCAATCAACACCGCCTCATCGCGTAACGAATGCCAGGTATTGCTGGTCTGCCGCGGCGGTGGCAGTATTGAAGATCTCTGGTCATTCAATGATGAAAGCGTCGCCCGTGCCATCGCTGCGGCAACGATGCCGGTTATTTCCGGCGTCGGTCATGAAACTGATGTCACGATTGCCGATTTCACTGCCGATGTACGTGCAGCGACCCCGACGGCTGCCGCCGAACTGGCAGCAATCCCCCGCAACGACTGGCTGTCGTTAATAGCAAGCAATGCCGCTGATATGACTCGCGCAGTCCGCAGACAACTCGGCGAAACCGGCCAGACCCTTGACTGGCTAACCCGTCGACTGGTTAGCCCCGCGACCACAATCGGCCATGAGCGCCTGAAATTACAAAGCCTGCAAACCCGATTGATGCACGCCACTACTATTCCGTTAAGACAGTCGCGCTATAGCCTTCTGCATTTGCGAACACGCTTAACCGCACAATTACCGGACACGCGCCGCGCAAGAATTCTTTTATTAGAGCAAACACGGCGCCTCGAACATGCGCTCACGAACCAAAACAAACAATCCCGGGTCGCACTAAAGGCACTTAATGCGCAACTGGAATTGCTAAATCCACAACGGACACTTGAGCGTGGTTACGCCATTGTGACCAATGCAAAAGGCACCGTTTTGCGCGCGCCAAAGGAACTCCAACCGCGTCAGATCGTCACAATACAGTTGGCAGAAGGTAGTGCGAAAGTCGGTATTGATAGTGTCCAGCCAACGTTCGACTAGCGTGACTTTGCAATAAAGGTATTTGAATTCGTCTGATTGCTGCATGGAATAGATAAGCGCTTTACAATAACGCCCTTGAACCTGTGGAATCTCTGTGGTTAGGTAGCGCAAAAACCCTTCATAAAGCGATCACGGTCAGCAAGATGATGCTTGTAAAAACTGGAGCCGTACGAAAGGTTGGAAAGCATCGCAGTACCGGAATTGGTTTATGTAATCGGTTTGAAGGCGGATTTAACGTTGCCCTGATTTGCACAAAGCAGGACAAAACACAACAGACCTAACAGGGTCTCAGTAGCCCCATAAAACTTAGAAAGGACACACCATGGCATACACACTCCCACCCCTCCCGTATGAACTTGATGCATTGGCACCTCACATTTCCAAAGAAACACTGGAATTCCATTACGGCAAGCATCACCAAACCTATGTGACCAATCTGAACAATCTGGTTCCAGGTACAGAATTCGAAACCGCCTCACTAGAAGATATCGTCAAGAAATCTTCTGGCGGCGTTTTCAACAACGCAGCGCAAATCTGGAACCATACGTTCTACTGGAACAGCTTGTCCCCAGATGGCGGCGGCGCACCTACCGGCGCTCTGGCTGATGCGATCAATGCTAAATGGGGTTCGTTCGACAACTTCAAAGTTGAATTGACCAAATGCGCAGTTGGCACCTTTGGTTCCGGTTGGGCATGGCTGGTCAAAAAGACTGACGGCTCGCTGGATCTGGTCTCGACTTCAAACGCTGCAACACCACTGACAACCGATGCAAAACCACTGCTCACAGTGGACGTGTGGGAACACGCGTATTACATCGACTACCGCAATGCTCGTCCAAAATACCTGGAAGCATTCTGGGCATTGGCAAACTGGGATTTTGCTGCAGCGAATTTTGCTTAATTTCAATTGACCGAATAAGCTGAAGAACTGATTTGACGAATGAATTAATGGTAAACCAGAATTTATAAGTCAAACAAAAGCCGACTTCCCAGTCGGCTTTTTACTGCCAATTTCAGTTACAAAAAATTGCGCAAGAGATTGCTATACTGGTCAGAGCAACCGGAGAAGAACGGCACAGCTATCGTAATTGATTACTGGCCTCGACATTTGCTCACCTGCTTCACTAAAAACGCTATGCGGATTTGCTAGACAACATTCATACTTCAGATCGCCAAACTCATTTTAATCCGTAAAACATCCATAGCTAAAATAGCATTTTTCTCATACGCGAGTAAGGCGCTTAGCCCCCGATAACACCGGTCAGGCGAGCCTTCCTGTATGCTTCATGTACGGAGGAAATATTTGCCTATGGATTTCAGCTTTTTGTCCGAGATACATCAGGGACCATTACGTTCGGGTCTGATCGCTCTTACTACCGCTTTCGTGGCATGCCTACTTGCCGCAATATTGCATCGCGCAGGAATTTTTCTGTTACGGCGTATAGCCGGTAATCGACCGTTTACGACCAATGCAACCATCATCGCGTTTCGTGCGAGTCAGATTTGCATGCTGCTATTCGCGATCCGAATAGTGCTAACCGGCGCGCCGGAAGATACGCCATGGCTAGTGCCTTTGTCTTACCTGACCTCGGTCGGCCTCATTCTTGCACTTACCTGGCTCGCCATGCAATGCATCAAGGCGGTCACTGTCACCGTAGTCAATCGCAACCCAGCCGACGTGATCGACAATCTAAAGGCGCGTCGAATCCTGACGCAAACCCGCGTACTGGCGCGCAGCGCACATTTTATCGTTGGCCTGCTCGGACTTGGTTTCGTCCTACTCACCTTGCCCGGAGCCAAACAATTTGGCGCAAGCTTGTTAGCATCTGCGGGCGTGGCTGGGTTGGTCGCCGGTATGGCGGCGCGACCGGTTCTTGGTAATTTTATTGCAGGACTACAAATAGCGTTTTCCCAGCCAATACGAATCGATGATGTTCTCATCGTCAAAGGCGAATGGGGACGCGTAGAAGAAATTACCGGCACTTTTGTTGTGATACGCATCTGGGATGAACGTCGCATGATCGTGCCACTACAATGGTTCATCGAGAACCCATTTGAAAACTGGACACATAATTCCTCCACAATTCTCGGCACCGTTTTTTTGTGGCTGGATTTTGTAGTGCCGGTACCAGCATTACGCGTCGAATTTGAACGCATTTGCAAGTCCTCGCCGTTATGGGATGGCCGGGTCTGTGTGCTCCACATAACAGATGTCAACGAACGGGCGATGCAAGTTCGTTTACTCACAAGCGCCCAAGATTCTGGTACCGCTTTCGATTTACGTTGCATCATCCGTGAAGAAATGATTTCCTTCATCGCCGCTCATTATCCACAGGCATTACCGCGCCTACGCACCGCACTTGATCCGATTGAAGTGAAATCGTCTGGCCGAAACAACACCGATCCGCTTGATACGATCATTGATGGGCCGCCACAGCAACAAAGCGATCAAATTGCACCCATTCGCTAGTCAACAAAAGCCATCGATTCAATAGCCTGGAAGACAGATCCCTTGTAAATGAGAAACCACGGTAATAGTAGCGTGGGCTAAATATAGAAAGTGGGTGCCATGGAAAGTCGGAAGATTAAACGCTCTTATGATGACCGGGATTGTTGCAGCAAATCCCATTCTGATTATCGTCGTTCCATGATGACTTAAGAATCAGGCTACAAAAATTGATGCGTTTATAAGTGGGATCTTTAAGTGCCAGTACATCGGCCTTGATATTGCCGAAAGTTGTCTCCGGTTTATGACGGGTACCTTTAGCAAAAGCATCAATAATATTATCTTTAAAATGCAGACCACGCGGATGCGCTTGCACAATCTGGTTTCGCTGCGCATCGGTAAAATCGCTATAGGCAAAACCCAGCACATCCATTTCGACACCCGCCGTGACCAGTGCCACAACAGGTTTCTTGTATTGTGTAATTCCCGGCGTAGTATGCAATGCGATGGCGTCCCACACCTGCTCAATATCAGCCTCGCCAATACCGTATCCCTTTAAAAAATCACGTGCGGCGTTTGCGCCATCCACTTCGAAGCGGTCATGTTTGCTACTATATGTCTCGATGAGCCCCATATCATGGAACATGGCGCCGATGTAAAGCAGTTCTGGATCGTACTTCAGCTTTTTGCGCTCTCCAGTCAATGCGCCAAATAAAAATACCCGAGTCGAATGATGAAACAATAAATCCGTTTCAGTGTCTCGAACCAGTTGCGTTGCGTCCCGCGCCATCCGGCTATCAGGAACGTGGATACCGGCGATAAAATTGCTCATAAAATTCTCCAGATCGCACTGCGCTGATCAAGGCAGCGACAATGCGTTGTTCAAATAAAAAGTGGCCGACAATCATCACAACAGATACAAAAGACACCATAGTCGTGACAATTACACGCGATCAAATGTGGCAGAAGTCAGCCATTCCTTGCGCGCCTGACTCTCTTAATGCTAGCGTGCAATGCAGTTCACTTTAATGGGAAGAATGCTTCGGTACAATGCGGAGCATGCGTTGAACACAGCCAACCGCACGCCTTATCCAGCCATCACCGATACTATGATTTCATGTAGTATTTCGTTCGGTAGCCAAAAAACTTTCGGACGTGGCGTGGCGTCCCCACCGACAATCAGCTACAAAATGATCTGAAAGTGCGATATTTCGCGACGCCGCCGCTCTACGTCCGACCGGCTATTTGACTCACTCAAGGGTATCTTCGATGCGAACTATTGCCATTGCGATTTTTTCTGGTGTTCAAGCGCTTGATGTTGCCGGACCGCTCGATATTTTTGTTGAGGCAAATAATTTCGTTTCTCCCGGTAACGGCTATGCGATAACATTAGTAAGCGCAACCAAGGATGCCGTGCGCGCTTCGAACGGCATGCGTTTGCTTGCGGATGTAACGTTTGCCGAAGCCAACGGCCCCTATAACACCGCGTTAGTAGCAGGTGGACCCAAGCTACCAATTGACGCACCAGATTCGCAGCTAATCGCATGGTTAATTAATGTCGCTTCACGCTGCGAACGCTTTGGATCGATATGCACGGGTGCCTTTGCACTTGGCCACGCAGGGCTGATCAATGATCGCCATGTCACGACACACTGGCAAAATGCACCGCAATTAGCGCAACAATTTCCGCGTGCGCGGGTTCAACTTGATCGTATATACATTCGCGATGGAAATCTGCTAACCTCCGCTGGTGTGACGGCAGGGATTGATGGTGCGCTGGCATTAGTAGCAGAAGATCACGGTCCAAAGATCGCACTTGCGGTAGCAAAGCGCCTGGTCGTGTTTGCTCAGCGTCGGGGTGGTCAATCTCAGTTTAGTCCCTTCCTCGTTGCTCCCACAGACGATACATCGCCAGTCGCCAAGGTACAAATCTATGTGATGGAGCATATTAGAGAACGCTTTACGGTCGAAAAACTCGCCGAAGTGGCTGGTATGAGCACACGTCATTTTGCGCGTATGTTTTTGCAATTGACAAGCGTGACACCACATGAGTTTGTCGAACGCGCACGCGTAGATACGGCCCGCTATTTTCTTGAAAGTACCGATGACGCGCTGAAGGCGGTCGCATACGATTGTGGTTTTGGCAATGCTGATCGCATGCGCATTGTATTTAACAAGCGCCTCGGCGTAGCACCTCATGCATATCGGGCGAATTTTAGAAAGAATAGTCCTGATTAAGTGAATGGTTCGTAGACATCAAAGCAAATGCGACTGTCACTTTCTTACGCACTGCCTTGATGCTTCAATCTTTGTTATCTGACGACTGACATCACTTCGCAGTCATGCAGATTCCGCCATCTAGACGAATGACTTCGCCGTTAAGATAAGCGTTTTCGACAATTGTTTTTACCAACCCGGCAAATTCTGCCGGCTTACCCATACGCGCTGCAAACGGTACTGTCTTACCCAGCGCATCTTGCACTTCGGTTGGCATACCCAACAACATCGGCGTTTCCATAATGCGAGGCGCAATAGCCATCACCCGAATACCAAAACGTGCCAATTCACAAGCCACGCAGCAGAAGACACCACTATCAAGGAGATAATGTTTCATTTACCCCCTTCAGCCACCATCAAAAATTCACGGCAATAATTACCTAGCCGACAAGTCTATCAGAAATGGCAACTGCATTCTCATTGGGTTTGCATGAAAGTCAAGCTGTAAAACATTCCAGTTTCCGATGCTAGGCTTGAGCAGCAAGCTTAGGCGTGGTTCATAGCTACTCCAAAAAATTAAGTGAATCGACAAAATTTTTATTAAGTTTAAGTTTCAGGCATTCAAGATTAATTTCTTAAGCGAGGAATGAAGAATGACCACAACTTCCATAATAATTGCTCAACTTTCTGATTTTACAGTTGTCATGCCTCATGCCACTTATGATCAGGATGATATCTTATGTTGGCTGGCGGCTGCCCATGCGCGCGTGGAGACTCTACGGACACCGAAGGAAAATGGAGAAATTAAAGAATCATGGGATCAACTTAATTCTAAAATGCGCAAGAGTTTTGAGCTCTTCGGTTGTAAAAAATCGCGGATTTCCACTCGCTCTTTTGATGTCCTCGATGTAGGAAATATTAAGTGGGATGAATTGCGCTTATACAACTTGAATTTGCCTCAGGGAGATATTCCTACAACTTCCCTTTATGGAAAAGACATGGGGCAAAGAACGAAATTTTTCCGAGAAAGATCGCGCTCTCTTTTTCATAGATTTTTCCCTCAAGAGTCTCATCCACCTGAACATATTATTCATGTGAGTTGTACCGGCTACTTTTCACCGAGTCCGGCTCAAAGTCTCGTAAATCTTAATAGATGGATGAAAAAAACAAATGTCACCCATGCCTATCATATGGGTTGTTATGCTTCCATTCCCAGTATTCGCCTCGCCGAAGGGTTGCTATCGGCATTGCAAAAAAAGAAAAATTCCCCATCAGCGGGCGTTAATACGATCGACATTGTTCATACAGAAATGTGCAGTCTCCATGTCAATCTTACTGATCACTCACCAGAGCAAATAGTGATTCAAAGCCTTTTTGCGGATGGCCATATAAAATATTCTTTGCAGCCATTTGATGCTGAATCGAAGAATACTTTGGCCATCATCGTGATCAAGGAAGAAATCATTGAGGACACAGAAGAACTGATGACATGGTCACCTGATAGTTGGGGGATGACAATGACCCTTTCCCGAGAGGTTCCTAAAAAAATAGCCGATCATGTTTTGACTTTTGTTTCCCAAATGCTTAGTGAGGCTGATCTTCCCATAAAAGATATTTTTCAAAATGGTATTTTTGCCATTCATCCTGGCGGTCCAAAAATAATTGATTCGGTTCAGTCTTTGCTCGGATTAAGGGAAGATCAGGTTCAACATAGCCACGAAATTTTTTTTTCTCGAGGGAATATGTCTTCGGCGACTCTTCCTCACATCTGGAAAAATTTAGTGGAGGATGAAGCTATATCAAGCGGGAAAATCATTGTTTCCCTCGCCTTTGGCCCAGGTTTGACAATATTTGGATCTGTGATGAAAAAATTCTGATTTGCCGGAATAGCCTTCTGGCGCAGACTCCCACGAAATGTTGGCGTCTGGTTTCAATTTTTCCAGGCGATGATGAAGACGGCCATAACTGACATTTTGCTAAAACGGCTCCCTTGATTTTTTTAAGCAGCCTCTTCTGGAATAAAGACCATCATGCCCGCTCGATCTCGCCTATTTTTTGTGAACTGCAAAGGTATGGAAGGCTTCTCGGTAGACTAATTAAAATACCAAGCGGCTGTGCATCGAACAGAGTCGCCCAATGAGGAAAATCCGTAGACTGCCGCTTTTGAGAAAATAAATTCGGAAACGCGTAAAAGCTGTCTTTTAACCTGATCAGGAAAATCTATGGATTTCTCAAAGCGGAGCTACCAAAAAGAATTGCTCGACGGCGACGGGATTGCCTTTAAAGATATTGAAAAGACTATGCAGGAACTGGATTTCATCAATACGTGGCTCGGCGGTCACGCTATCAGCCTATCCGGGCTCAAGCAATTATTAAACAACAGAAAACGGGTGACTATTTGCGAGATCGGCTGTGGTGGCGGTGACAACCTGAGGGTACTCAGCAAGTACTGCAAGCAGCGGCAGATTGAGGTGAGCGTAACCGGTATTGATAGTAATGCGTATTGTATAGAAGTAGCCCGGGGGAAATGGCAGGGAGAAAATGCAAAGTGGATACACTCGGATTACCAAGATGTTCTTTTCGGTGAAGAAAAGCCGGATATCATTTTTTCTTCTTTGTTCTGCCACCACTTTACGGATGAGGACTTGGTGTTCATGCTAGGGTGGATGAGAGGAAAAGCAAGAGTCGGCTGGTATATCAACGATTTGCACCGACACCGTATGGCGTATTACGCCATACGGTGGTTGACCGGATGGTTGTCAAGCTCTTATCTGGTAAAAAATGATGCCCCGGTATCCGTCCTGCGGGGTTTTACGCACAGGGATTGGGAGAAAATACTGCTTGAGGCTGGCGCCGATCCTTACACCATACAATGGAAATGGGCGTTCCGGTGGTTGATAGTGAGCAGGACAGAAAATGAACGTTGAACGTTCTGAGTCGAACAATGCCAATCCATATGATGTAGCCATCGCGGGCGGAGGGCTGGCCGGCCTGGCTCTTTCTATTCAATTAGTCAGAGAGGGCTATTCCGTGGCTCTTTTCGAAAAAGAAACCTATCCTTTTCATAAGGTCTGTGGGGAATATATCTCCATGGAGAGCTGGGAGTTTCTGGAAGAGTTAGGGCAGCCTCTCAATGACTGGAACCTGCCTATCATTCGGAAGGTATTGATCTCGGCACCCAATGGGGCCTCGATCGAGCAGGAATTGCCACTTGGGGGCTTTGGCATAAGCAGACATAAAATAGATGCGGCGTTGGCTGTCTTCGCACAGACCAGCGGGGTGGTTTTATATGAGGCCACCAAGGTGATGGATATTGCCTTTGAAAAGTCTTTATTCCATATTCAGACCTCTGCAGGAAATTTCCAGGCAAAGGTTATCTGCGGAACGTTTGGGAAGCGCAGCAATCTCGATGTAAAGTGGAAACGAGCTTTCACTCTGAAAAAATCGACGAAGCTGAATAATTATATTGGCGTGAAATACCATGTGCGAGTGAATCTCAATGCGGACGTAATTGCCCTGCATAATTTTAAGGATGGGTATTGCGGCATTTCGAAAATAGAGGATGACCGTTATTGTCTCTGCTACATGACCACGGCTGAAAATTTGCACTTGAGTGGCAACTCAATTCCGCTCATGGAAAAGAATATCTTGCAAAAGAACCCTTTTTTAAAAAAGGTATTTTCTTCAATGGAGGATTGTTATGAGCGGCCTCTTACTATTTCTCAGATCAGTTTTGAGAAAAAAAACCAGGCAGAAAATCATATGTTGTTCATAGGTGATGCCGCTGGCATGATTTCTCCGTTATGTGGCAATGGGATGAGCATGTCGCTACATGGCACCCAGATCGCCTTCAGATGCATAGATGCTTTTTTACAGAATCATGTTACCCGGCATCAAATGGAGCAGCAATATGTGGAGCAATGGAAAACGGAGTTCGGCAGGCGGCTTTGGGTGGGACGGCAGTTACAACGTTGCTTTGGTAACGAGTCTCGCATCAATTTTTTGATACACACTTTGAAACCTTTTCCTAAATTGTTCTCATCTTTGATCCGGCAGACGCACGGACGATCTTTTTAGCATCCGCCTGCAACGGATTTCCAACAGACACCGAAACCGATTTTTTGCGTATTGTATTTCAGTGGCATCGGCCTGGCGCCCAACGCATATCGGGCAAGTGTCCGAATAAAGAGTCTTTATTAATGACATCAAAGCAAATGCGACTATCCATTTCCTTCGCACTGCCTTGATGCTTCAATCTTTGTTATCTGACGACTGGTATCACTTCGCAGTCATCCGGATTCCGCCATCTAGACGAATGACTTCGCCGTTAAGATAAGCGTTTTCGACAATTGTTTTTACCAACCCGGCAAATTCTGCCGGCTTACCCATACGCGCTGGAAACGGTACTGTCTTACCCAGCGCATCTTGCACTTCGGTTGGCATACCCAACAACATCGGCGTTTCCATAATGCCCGGCGCAATAGTCATCACACGAATACCAAAACGTGCCAATTCGCGTGCCACCGGCAACGTCAACGCCACGACACCGCCTTTGGACGACGCATAAGCGGCTTGACCAATCTGACCGTCAAACGCTGCAACTGAAGCAGTGTTGATGATCACGCCGCGTTCACCGTCTGCATTCGGTTCAGTCTTACTAATGGCTTCTGCTGCCAAACGCAGCATATTGAATGTGCCGATTAAATTAATCTGAATTACACGGGCGAAATCATCGAAACCGTGTGGACCTTCTTTACCGAGTACTTTTTTAGCCGGTGCGACACCCGCACAATTGACCAAGCCGTGCAATCCACCAAACACTGACACCGCCGCATTGACCGCCGCCTGAGCACTCGCTTCATTGCTAACGTCGGTCACGACAAAATGTGCACGGCTGCCAAGTTCACTGGCTAACGCGGTACCAGCTTCCCGATTCAGATCAGCAATAACAACCTGCCCGCCTTCTTGAATGATCATGCGTGCAGTTGCTGCGCCGAGGCCGGAACCGCCACCGCTGATGAGAAAACATTTATCTTTAATTTGCATATAACCCTCTTTTGTAGATTTTCATTAGTCAAACGTTTAAAAATTAGATGTCATCACCGGCTAAGCTGGGAAGGCACGACTGAGTTAAATGACCTCATTCACCTTGCTCCTTTGCAACTATCCGAGGTATTCGCGCTGTCTGGGTATCCCGATTCGGCCAAATGCTCCTAAGGTGCGCACCTGAACTGCTGAGCTGCACTGTTCCTCGTGCACTTTTCCTCATGCACCGCTCCACTTGTGCTCGCGATATTACCGCGATCCTGACTTGTCTTTCTCTATTTTTTGATTGATCTGCATAAAACCGTGCAGCTTTCCCGTTCAGATGTTAAAAGCTCTCCCTAAAATCCACTTCTAACAGGCTCACAGCCGACTATGCTGAGGAAAACAATAAAGGATAAAAATACAACATTTAACTTAACAAATGCCGTCCTATTTTAATTTAACGCTATAAACAAAAATGCCCTCCCTGAACAACCGTCGGGGAGAGCATCTTGTGACCTATGAGATTTGCCAGCTCACATTAACTAAGCGACGCCATTAGTTACCCTGCTTTTTAGAGATCGCATTCGCCACCACCAACGCTGTCATATTGACCACCCTGCGTACGGTAGCTGAAGGTGTCAGAACATGCACCGCCGCCGCCGCACCCAATAATACCGGGCCAACTGTGACGCCCTGTCCACCGGTCATCTTCAATACATTGAACAGGATATTGGCCGAATCCAGATTCGGCATGATCAACACATTGGCATTTCCGGTCAGCGTCGATTTCGGCAGATATTGGGCACGGATATCCGCGCTCAATGCTGCGTCGCCATGCATTTCACCATCGGATTCCACATCTGGCATGCGCTCTGCGAATACGTTTCTTGCTGCGCGCATCTTTAAAGCGGATGGACGTGTACTGGAGCCAAACATTGAATGCGACAAAAATGCCACTTTTGGCGGCACGCCAAAACGCCGTACTTCTTCAACCGCCATGGCGGCAATGTCCGCTAATTGTTCGGCAGTCGGATCATCGTTGACGGAGGTGTCAGCAATGAAGAGCGTGTGCTGATCCAGCACTAATCCGTTGAGCGTGGCAAAGCCTTTCGCGCCTTCACGCAAACCAATGATGTCGCCAACATGTTCCAGATGACCATCGAAGCGTCCGACCAAGCCGCACAACATACCGTCTGCATCACCTAGTTTGACCAGCATTGCCGCGATAATCGTGTTGGAACGACGCAGCATGGATTTGGCCATTTCCGGCGTGACGCCATCACGCGCCTTGAGTTCGTGGTATGCCTCCCAATATTGACGAAAGCGTGCATCGTCTTCCGGATTGACCAGCTCGAAATCCCGGCCGACTTTAAGCCGCAAACCGGCGCGCTCGATACGTGCCTCGATCACAGCCGGACGGCCGATCAAAATAGGACGGACCAATTTTTCTTCCAACGCGATTTGCACTGCACGCAAGACCCGTTCGTCCTCACCCTCGGCATAGACGATACGCTGGGGGTCAAGACGCGCAGCTTCAAAGACTGGACGCATAAACATGCCGGTATGGGTAACAAAGCGTGTCAATGACTGGCGATAGGCGACCATATCCTTGATTGGTCGTGTGGCCACACCGGATTCTTCGGCTGCGCGTGCGACTGCTGGCGCGATACGCAAAATCAACCGTGAATCAAAAGGTTTCGGAATAATGTATTCCGGCCCAAAACGCAGTTCTTGCCCTGCGTATGCGCTCGCTACTTCTTCGCTAATCTCGGCTTTCGCCAGATCGGCAATTTCACGTACACAAGCGATTTTCATTGCCTCAGTAATTCGCGTTGCGCCGCAATCCAACGCGCCACGAAAGATGTACGGGAAGCACAAAACGTTATTCACCTGATTCGGATAATCCGAACGGCCAGTTGCGATAATACAATCCGGACGTGCAGCTAATGCCAATTCCGGACGAATTTCCGGCTCCGGATTTGCCAGCGCCAAAATGATCGGCTGCGTACCCATCGTCTTGACCATCTCTGGCGTCAAGACGCCAGCCGCGGAACAACCCAAAAACACATCCGCACCTTTAATGGCGTCGGCCAAAGTCCGGGCTGAAGTTTTTCTGACATAACGCTGCTTTGATTCATCGAGTTTATCTTCGCGCGCATCGTGTATGACGCCGCGAGAATCGCAGACGAACATATTCTCACGCTGTACACCAAGCTCAACCATCAGGTCCAGACAAGCAATGGCGGCAGCACCAGCGCCAGACGCCACCAGCTTAATCTCGCCGATATTCTTATTAACCAGTTCCAATCCGTTTAACAATGCAGCAGCGGAGATAATTGCGGTGCCATGTTGGTCGTCATGAAACACCGGAATATTCATCCGTTCACGTAGTTTTTTTTCAATGTAGAAACATTCTGGCGCCTTGATGTCTTCCAGGTTGATGCCGCCTAACGTCGGTTCCAACGCAGCGATCATCTCGACCAGTTTGTCAGGATCACGTTCTGCCAATTCGATGTCAAACACATCAATACCAGCAAAAGTTTGAAACAAACACGCCTTACCTTCCATCACCGGCTTACTCGCCAATGGACCGATGTCACCCAAACCAAGCACCGCAGTGCCGTTAGTGATAACGCCCACCAAATTAGCGCGCGATGTAAAGTCAACCGCCAATTCCGGATTCTCTTCAATCGCCAGACAGGCGTATGCAACGCCGGGCGAATAAGCCAGCGACAAATCGCGCTGATTCGACAACGGCTTAGTCGGAACAACCTTAATTTTTCCGCGCGAAGGGCTGCGGTGATACTCAAGCGCATCTTCGCGCAGTGCCTGTTCGGCGGGTGACAAAGTCTTGTCTTTAGTCATGATATGTCTCCAAAATAGGTGAAAAATGTCTCAAAGAAAATATATCAATACGACGGTCAACGTCGAAATGGGTGATCCGTCACGGCGCCATTAGCCATAACCGTTGGCGATCGGCGCGATTATTCTTGTGCTCGAAATGATAGCCCAAACGTGGACAAATTAAACGTTAAAGAATAATTTTTTAACCACCTCAACTTACACCACAATGGCCACCTCAATGCACACCAAAATGCGTGCCACAAACAAAAAGGCCTGCAAATTGCAGGCCTCTTATAAAAGCATGCCTTACGGACATGCAGCATCTTAACAAATCTTAGACCACCTATTCAAAACACGCTGATTCAACCATTTTTTTCTTACATTAATTGATAACATTAAGTTTGTTGCGACGCAACATTATGTATTCATGACAACCTCTTGTGGCTGCTGAATCAGTAATGTTTCATAACTCCATCTGGTCCAGCAAGCCGATACACCAAGCCGCGCTGCATTCGCACGGATCTTTGGTTTATGGATCGCGACCTTAATCTCTTCCAGCATTGGATAGTCACGAAACGATAAGCTTGCAACCTCTGACGCCAGGGTTTCCAGCAAGCATGTATGCGGCTTTTCCTGCATAAACGTGGATAACAAGGTGCAGTATTGGTCATAGTCGATAATCGAATCAGCATGATCGCTTTGTTGTCCTTGTTGCCGACCAGGCCGGTAAGACATTTCGATATCCAATTCGACTGCTTGCTGCTGCTGATATTCATGCGCATGCAAACCCACATACGTCATCAAATGTAACCCTTCGATAAATATTTGCCAACGCACGCCGCTGGCAATATGTTCACTTTTCATGAAACATACTCCTCGGCGGCATCAACCAGAATGCGACCAAAATAATCGGCAAAACTACGACGGATGATCACTTCGACATTGCCATTAGCAAGCGGTCGCAGCACGATACCAGCTTTGAAATAATGACTTTGTGCGCACTGTCCAACCGTAAAAACCCTTGAATGAAAATCGAGTGGGCAACCTTTCTGCAAAACGGAACGTACTTTTTCACCCATCATGACAAGGGTTGTATTGCCACTGCTAATATCCACAACCGAGGCGAATTGTCCCGCCAGAAATTTTCCCAGTGCAGCATCAATTACCGACACGCGCGGTTGGGTTGACTGAATCAACCACTCGTTGGGAGCGAGCCAATAGATGATGTAATCATCGCTTTCCGAAACGGTATTCGGTACTAGCGGTAACGTTGCGCCGGTTGCCTTTTTGATTGCCGCCTGAAACACATCAGAGTGAGCCTCTCCTTTGACGTTAATTAACTCCAGAAACGGTCGTTCATAAACGCTAAAGGCCTGATTCGTTCCGGAAGAAAGCGGTCCCATTAATCCCGCCACGCTGGCTAGTGGCGACGTCATTTTCAATGCACCTGATAGATTGATTATCGGCGCAGGGGCCCGAAGATCTTGCGGTTTGAAATCCTGAGACAGGTGGTTGGCATCATTCAACATGTTGACGAACTCCTTCTACATCATAAAAAACCAGACTGTTAATTTTGGCGTTGACATAACCACCCGATGCAGTCGGAACGGTAACGCTCTCGCCCATCTTGCTTAATCCGCCTTTGATCAGCGCAAAGGCAATTGAGCGCTGTAAAATCGGGCTAAAATAACTGGATGTGACATGCCCGATCATCTTGGTCGAAGGCGCATTACCATCCGTTGGTGCGACCAGAATTTGTCCACCTTCAGGTAATACAAATGCGGGGTCATTCGTGAGCAGGCCGACCAGTTGCTTGCGTCCTTCCTTCGCGGTATCAGAGCGCGTCAATGAACGCTTACCAAGAAAGTCTTTCGATTTTGCGCATAGGCCACCCATCCCCAGATCAAACGGCGTCACCGAGCCATCAGTATCCTGACCAACGATGATGTAACCCTTTTCTGCCCGCAATACATGCATGGTTTCGGTGCCGTACGGCGTGATATCAAATTCTTCACCAGCGGCAATAATCGCATCCCAAATGGCCCGCCCCATGTTTGCAGGCACATTGACTTCATACGACAGCTCGCCCGAAAAACTGATGCGCATAATGCGGGTGACAACATCCTTAATCGATCCGTCGCGAAACGACATGAAAGGAAATGCCGCGTTCGAAAAATCAATATCTTTGCACACTTTTTGCAATACCTGACGCGCCTTTGGACCCACCACGGCAAAGGTTGCAAAATGATCCGTGACCGAGGTCAGATTAACTTTCAGGTCCGGCCACTCAGTTTGCAGCCAGCGCTCCATCCAGTCGAGCACGCGCGCTGCACCGCCGGTTGTCGTACTCATCAAAAAATGCTGTTCACCGAGACGCACTGTAACGCCATCGTCGAAGACCATACCGTTCTCATCCAGCATCAAACCATAACGGCACTTTCCGACTTCAAGTTTGTTCCACGGATTGGTGTACATCCAGTTCAGCAATGTGATCGCATCGGGGCCTTGCACATCGATTTTTCCAAGGGTCGATGCATCCAATATCCCAACACTATTGCGAGCGGACAGACATTCCCGCGCCACCGCCTGATGCAAATTTTCATTACCGCGCGGGTAATACCAGGGACGCTTCCAGTTGCCGACATCTTCAAACAACGCCCCCTGTTCTTCATGCCATTCGTGGATGCAAGTTTTGCGAATCGGCGTCAAAAAATCACCCAATTCGCGTCCAGCCACAGTGCCGAATGTGACCGGCGTATAGTTTGGGCGGAAAGTCGTGGTGCCGGTTTCAGGAATGGTCTTGCCTAATACTTCGGCGAGAATTGCCATTCCGTTAATGTTGCCCAACTTACCCTGATCGGTACCAAAGCCCAGCGCGGTATATCGCTTCACGTGCTCGACCGAGTGATAACCTTCACGCGCCGCGAGATAAATATCCGCCGCCGACACATCATTTTGATAATCGACAAATTGTTTCGGGCCACGTCCGACGCGTGTGCGATCTCCCACCAACCATAAAGGGAATATCGGCGCTTCCGCAATATCGGCGACTTTCCAGGTTGGTATAGCTGATAATTTAAAATGTAGCGCATTGACCGCGTGTTGTGCCGCTAGTGCACCATCACGCAGCGCACCACCCAACCTAAAATCGCCATTGGCAGCACCGACGCTGGTTTCCTTTTGCATCGCAGAACCGGGGACGAAACACGCTTTTCCATTATCCCATTGTGCTTTTCCACCCGATTGTGCAAAAAGGTGCAGCACTGGATTCCAACCGCCTGACATCCCGATCAGATCGCAGGAGAACGTATTGATCGCCGCTCCCGGTACGCCATCAACGTGCGTGGCCACTTCGACCGACTTGACATGGCGACCACCTGTGGCCGCAACCACTACCGCGTTATTGATGATGGTAATGCCGTGACGTTTAGCCAACGCAGGCAAACTGCTATTACTGGCGGCACGCGGATCAATCACCATGACTTGCGCACCGACGCTTTTTAGATCGAGCGCAGACTGATAGCCATCATCGTTATTCGTAAAAATCACTGCATTGCGACCTGGCAATACGCCATACCGATGGATATAAGTCGAAATTGCGGAAGCCAGCATGATGCCCGGCAAATCATTATTGCCAAATACGATAGGACGCTCGTGTGCACCGGTCGCCAGAATCACATGTTTGGCCCTGACTTTCCAAAGACGCTCGCGTAATTTTCCGCGTGAAATCAATGGCAAGTGCTCGGTCAATCGCTCTGCGACCGTCAACAGATTGTGATCCTGATAGCCAAACACCGTACTGCGCGTCAGGACTATCACCTCCGGCATGTTGCGCAATTCTGCTGCAATATGTGCCGCCCACGCCGTGGCGGGCTTGCCGTCGATGATAGCCGGGCCAGACAACAGACTGCCGCCCAGTTCAGCCTGATCATCCACCAGAATCACACGCGCACCGGATTTGCCAGCGACCCAGGCGGCAGCCAAACCCGCAGGTCCGCCACCGGCGATCAAGACGTCGCAATGGGCATAGGTTTTCTCGTAACGATCAGGGTCCAGTTCGGCAGGTGCCTTGCCCAAACCGGCAGCGGCGCGGATCACTTCCTCATACTTGCCCCACCAACTACGCGGCCACTTAAATGTTTTGTAGTAAAACCCGGCTGGAATAAAACGCGCAATGAGTTGATTCACCGCCATCCGATCATTTTCGATGTTCGGCTTAGCGTTGACGCTGGTCGCAGTCAGCCCATGGTAAAGCTCAAGCTCTGTAGCGCGGGCATTCGGGACCGTGTAAGCGCCAGTTTCGAGTTGCACCAATGCATTCGGCTCCTCAACACCGGCGGTGACAATCCCGCGCGGCCGATGATATTTCCAGCTGCGTGCAACAAAATGGACGCCATTCGCGAGTAACGCGGACGCCAACGTATCGCCGTGAAACCCTTGATAAGTTTTACCATTAAAGGAAAACATGACCGGTTGTTGGCGATTGATTCTGCCGCCTTCCATCAAACGATGACTTTGATTTTTAGTTGGTTCCATGGATGGCTTGGTGTCCAACTTACTATCCACCTTGGTTACGGCGTTCATACTGCGCTCCCCGCTGCTGTCGACGTCACAGTCGACGCTGCTACCGATGCCACTGCTGCAATTTCTTTACCAACAGATGCGCCCTGATGAACAACACCATCACCAAACTTGCTATATCCCAAAATTTCATACGTGACCGTATCGCGCTCAGCCATGAACCAGCGACGACAACCCTGGTTATGCACCCATTGTTCACGGTGCACACCGCGTGGATTTTTGCGCATGAACAGGTAGTCGCCCCATTCTTTATCAGTTAAATTCTCTGTATTTAAAGGGCGCGCAATATCCGCCTCACCACCGCAATGAAATTCGCTCTCTGCACGCGGCCCGCACCATGGGCAAGTGATCAATAACATGGTATTTCTCCAGAATCTGTCTTTTATAATGGGGTATGCTTTGTTCTTCTCGTCGGCATTGTTGCCAAGCGTTTAATGTGCAACCGCTGCAGCGCCATGCTCATCGATCAGATGGCCGGTATAAAAGCGATCCAACGAGAATGGTGCATTCAGCGGATGCGGACTATCGTTAGCGATGGTGTGGGCAAACACCCAACCTGATCCTGGCGTGGCTTTAAAGCCGCCGGTTCCCCATCCGCAGTTAAAGTACAAACCCTTAATATCGGTCAGCGAGATAATCGGGCATGCATCCGGCGACACATCCACAATGCCACCCCATTGCCGATTCATGCGAACCCGGCTCAACACCGGAAACATTTCCACAATTGCCTGCAACGTACTCTCGATGGTTTGATAGCTTCCACGCTGGCCATAACCGGTGTATTGATCGACCCCCGCGCCGATCACCAGATCGCCTTTATCGGATTGACTTAAATACGCGTGGACGGCGTTCGACATCACAACCGTATCAATGATTGGTTTAATTGGCTCTGATACCAACGCTTGCAGCGGATGGCTTTCCAGCGGTAATCTGATTCCAGCCATGCTGGCAATCAAACTGGAACTACCCGCGGCCACTACCGCTACTTTTTTAGCCTTGATAAAGCCCTTGACTGTTTCTACCCCGGTCACCGCACCGTTTTCACGACGGATGCCGGTCACGCCGCAGTTCTGCAAAATATCGACGCCGCGTGCATCCGCACCCCGTGCATAACCCCACGCCACCGCATCATGGCGCGCCACACCACCACGCCGTTGAAACGATGCGCCAAGTACTGGATAGTGGCTATTCAAGTTAATGATCGGAACGATTTCTTTCACCTGCGCTGGTGTCAGCCATTCAGCGTCAACGCCGTTAAGACGATTGGCATTAATCCGACGATCGGTATCGCGTACGTCTTGCAAGGTATGCGCCAGATTCATCACGCCACGCTGGCTGAACATGACGTTATAGTTCAAATCTTCGGAAAGGCCTTCCCACAACTGCATGGCTTTTTCATACAGGCCCGCACACTCATCCCACAAATAATTTGAACGTACGATGGTGGTATTACGAGCCGTATTGCCACCGCCGATCCAGCCTTTTTCGATCACCGCAATATTGCGCAGACCGTGTACTTTTGCCAGATAATAAGCCGTCGCCAGACCATGACCGCCGCCACCAATAATGACAATGTCATACTCAGTTTTTGGCTCAGGGCTTTTCCAGGCCCGCTGCCAGTTTTCATGGTAAGAAAGTCCGTTACGGATCAAACTGAATATCGAATAATTACGCATGATTTTCCTAAAAGAATGCGGGTGCTGTATAAAATATGGATAACTGGTTTGGATGATCGGATAAAATTTTTAAACTTGATGATGTATGCTGAATCAGCCTTGATGATCACGATTGGTCAGCATTCAATCACGTTGACCGCCAGTCCACCACGCGATGTTTCTTTATATTTGGTCTTCATATCAGCACCGGTCTGCATCATGGTTTTGATCACTTTATCTAGCGATACATAATGTTTGCCGTTTCCGCGTAACGCCATTCTGGCAGCATTGATGGCCTTGACCGCGCCCATCGCATTGCGCTCAATGCAAGGGATTTGTACCAGCCCGCCAACCGGATCACAGGTCATACCAAGGTTGTGCTCCATCCCGATTTCGGCTGCGTTCTCGATCTGCTCTGTCGTACCGCCTTGCACTGATGCAAGCGCACCCGCCGCCATCGAACAGGCAACACCGACTTCGCCCTGACAGCCAACTTCTGCACCTGAGATAGAAGCGTTTTCTTTATAGATCAATCCAATCGCGGCGGCCGTCAGCAAGAAAGTCATCACGCCATCAAGATTGGCACCCGGCACAAACTTGATGTAATACTGCAACACTGCGGGAATGACGCCTGCCGCACCATTGGTCGGTGCCGTGACGATCCGCCCGCCCGCAGCGTTTTCTTCATTGACAGCCATCGCATACAGATTCACCCAATCCAGCATCGAGAGCGGATCATTAAGTGACTCTTCAGAGCGATTCCGAAGTTGCTGCGATAACTCATGCGCACGACGCTTAACGCGCATCGGTCCGGGCAACTCGCCATCAGTGGCGCAACCACGCTTAATCGCACCAGCCATCACATCCCAAATACCAAGCAACTTGCTGCGCACTTCCTCTGCGGTGCGCCAATACTTTTCGTTTTCCATCATCAATTGCGCGATGGTCAACTCTTTTTCCCTGCAAATCCGCAGCAGGTCATCTCCAGAATGAAACGGATGGGCCACATCTGGCCCGTTCACCTGCACGCCATTGATCGGCTGCCCTTCCTGACTGACGACAAAGCCACCGCCAACCGAGTAATACTCCTTTTGCGCAAGCACTTTTCCGCTGGCATCCATGGCCAGAAAGCGCATGCCGTTTGGGTGTTGCGGCAACGATTCACGGCGAAAAAAGAGTAAATGCTCTTTTTCACTTAACGCTATCGGGTGCGCACCGTTGAGCAGCAACTGTTTAGTCCGACGTATCTCGGTAAGGCGCGGCTCGACAAAATCCGGGTCTATCTGATCGGGCAAATAGCCCTCCAGCCCAAGCAACACTGCCTTGTCGGTGCCATGGCCTTTTCCCGTTGCACCAAGCGATCCATATAACTCGGAGCGTATTGCACTGACCGCTCCCAACAAGCCACTCTGTTGCAAATACCTGGCAAACCGCGACGCGGCGATCATCGGCCCGACGGTATGCGAGCTTGATGGCCCGATACCAACCTTAAAAAGATCAAAGGTGCTAATGCTCATCGCGTGCTTGTAGAAAAGAAATCATTGAAACTATTTTCCAGAACGTGCATCACGACTCCCTTGAAGTAGATACGATATGTTGGAATAACGACCGTCTAAACCCGGCGAAACAACCGCCGCCCCTTGGCAAACCTCAACCAACGCCTAGGTTTGATGCGGTTACGCAGTCCGCTTTTCCTTGACCCATTCTTGATCCAACGGAACGACCACTATTTTCCAAAGATGACAGGCGTTTGTATTTTTCCGACACGGATGTCGTAATTGGTGTGATTTGCGGTGATTTTGACAATCTGGACAATCTGGACGATGTGGACAAAAAATGGAGAAATATGCATATTTGCGCCGGTATGTGCACCGATATATGCACTGAGGATGCGCTTCTGCGTGTTAAAAGCCTCCCATTGCCTTCCGGAACTTACTCGCAAGAGCGCCGCCAGCAATCTTCCTTGCGTGAGACCTAAATGGCACGCTGCTGGAAGTAGCGACGTACGTACAGAGATTGTTTCAATAAAAAAAATCAACCCTGATTGCTGACCGATCCGCTCCGTAAAACTAACAACGATTACTCCAAAGAAACACCCGTACCCGTAACTGGTCCTACTGCAAAATCACCGTCCGATTGGCATTGACGAATAACCTGTGTTCAATAAAATATTGTACTGCCCGCGACAATGCCAGACACTCCACATCCCGCCCGACAGCTAACAATTTTTCTGGCGTATAAGTATGGTCGACGCGCTCCACCGCCTGCTCAATGATCGGGCCTTCATCCAGATCATCGGTGATGAAATGAGATGTCGCACCAATGAGCTTGACGCCGCGTTGATATGCCTGATGGTAAGGTTTAGCGCCTTTAAAGCTGGGTAGAAAAGAATGGTGAATATTGATCGCCTTGCCACGCAATGTCGCACTCGTTTCCTCTGAAAATATTTGCATATAACGCGCCAACACCACCAGCTCTACTCCGTAACCCGCGATCAACGCTAACACTTCACCCTCTTGCTCTGCCTTGGTTTCCTGGGTAACCGGCAAATGATGGAAGGGAATATTGTGCGCCGCCGCCAGCGGTGCAAGATCGGGGTGATTAGATATGATCGCGGTGAAATCCATCGGTAACTCGCCCATTTTCCAACGGAACAGCAAATCAGCCAGACAGTGATCTAACTTTGACACCATGACGACCACTTTCGGACGATGGTGCATATCGTGAATCTGCCAATGCATGCCAAATTGTTCCGCTATGACGGAAAAATCTGCGCATAAATGTGCATAATAATCCGCACGTAAACGCTCCTGCTGAAGAGATTCGTCCTCGGGCGCGCGGAAGATACATCGCAGAAAAAAGGTACGAAAATCATCATCGTCAAAGACTGCAATTTCAGCAATGTAACACTGTCGATCTGCCAAAAATTTGACGACGGCAGCGACCTGACCAACCTCGCTTGGACAGGACAAAGTAAGGCCGTAAGTCGGTGTATTTTTCATCAAAAACCTCTTATCAAGCATGACAACTTAATTTAAAAAAACGCATCATTTAATCAACAAAGCCGTCAATCAAAAAGAGCTTGATCACGTCAAGTCGATCAAGCTCTTTTTTTGGAGCATAAAGATGCTGAAGACATTATCTGCTAATGAGCGGATCTCGCCAATCCATCATCAGGCCGCACGTTTGATCAAATTATGTGGATCAATGACAAACTTTTTCGGAGCACCTGCATCGAACTGTTCGTAGCCTTTTGGAGCACTATCCAGCGTGATGACTTCAACACCGACAATGTCTGCTATCTTGATCCGATCCCATAAGATCGCCTGCATCAATTGCCGGTTGTACTTCATTACTGGCGTTTGACCGGTGTGAAAGCTATGCGACTTTGCCCACCCTAAACCCAGGCGTATGCTAAGACTGCCTTTTTTAGCGGCCAGATCAGTTGCGCCAGGATCTTCAGTAACGTACAAGCCGGGAATACCAATCTTGCCAGCAACCCGTGTGATTTCCATCAAGGAGTTGAGTACGGTAGCTGGCGCCTCTTCCTGTGCACCAGCATGCCCATGACCACGCGCTTCAAAACCAACACAATCAATGGCGCAATCGACTTCGGGCGTTCCAAGAATTTTTTCTATCTGATCGCTGAGTGTGGCATCGAGCGATAAATCGACGGTTTCAAAACCGACATTGCGCGCATGGATTAAACGCAAAGGATTCACGTCACCCACGATCACTACCGCTGCGCCTAATAATCGTGCAGAAGCTGCCGCGGCAAGGCCGACCGGCCCCGCCCCGGCCACGTACACCGTAGTACCGGGACCCACACCCGCAGTGACCGCACCGTGATAACCGGTTGGCAAAATATCAGATAAGCATGTCAGATCGCGGATTTTTGACATTGCCTGATCCTTATCGGGAAAGCGCAATAAGTTAAAGTCGGCATACGGCACCATCACATATTCTGACTGACCGCCAATCCAGCCACCCATGTCGACGTAGCCATAAGCGCCGCCAGCACGGGCGGGGTTGACTGTTTCGCATACGCCAGTGTGTTGCTCCTTGCATGTCCGACAGCGGCCGCACGCAACGTTGAACGGCACTGATACCAAATCACCCTTTTTCAGCGTCTCCACGTCCGAACCGCATTCAATCACTTCACCCGTAATTTCATGTCCCAATACCAAGCCAGTTGGTGCGGTAGTACGACCGCGCACCATATGCTGATCTGAGCCACAAATATTGGTGGAAATAACTTTTAAAATGACGCCATGCGCAATTTTCTTACCTTGGGGATTATCCAGTTTTGGAAACGGAATGGAATGTACTTCTACCTTGCCGTCACCGACATAGACGACACCGCGATTTTCTGACATATGATCTCCTCCTGATTAAAATCAGAGTGTATATTTCCGTTAAATTGGGTCGCTGATACCGCTAAAAAATAAAATTCGGCGGCCAATTCTTCCGGAGCGTTCTCCGCCTCCCTCTCCGCCACGCTTGTCGTTATATTTTTTCTTGATAACGGCAATGCAAGCGACAGAAAGGGGAAACAAATAATGATTAATTTCTCACAAGCCAAGCGCTGCCTTCACAGCTGGCAAACCCTCTTTTCCATCAAACGTTTTCACGCCTATTAACCACTTGCTGAGGACGTCAGGATTCTTTTTTAGCCACGCCTTGGCTGCTTCTTTCGGGTCGGTTCTTTCCATGATCGGTAGCATCACCTGATTTTCCATGTCAGTCGTAAAGTGTAAATTTTGGGCTAGTTGATCGGCATTGGGACAACGCGCCTGATAGTCCGCAGGAAGAACTGTAAAAACTTTGGCTTCACCATAATTTGGTCCAAACACATCATCACCACCGGTTAGAAAGTTGATCTTTTGTTGAACGTTCATTGGATGCGGTTCCCAGCCAAGAAATACAATCCATTTCTTTTGTTTAACCGCACGACCAAGTTCGACCATCATTCCCGCTTCACTGGATTCAATCAGCTTGAAACTTTTCAAGTTGTATTCGTTTTTTCCAAGCATTTTCAATATCACCGCATTGCCATCATTTCCAGGTTCGATGCCGTAAATTTTTCCGTCCAGTTCTTTCGAATACTTTGCGATATCAGCGAACGTTTTTAGACCAGCGTCATAGACGTAACTCGGTACAGCGAGCGTATATTTCGCGCCGGTGAGGTTCGGGGCGGCCAAAACTTTAAGCTTATTGTCTTTCAAAAATGGTGCGATCATCGGGTCCATCGTTGGTGACCAATAACCTAAAAATATATCAATCTGCTTATTTTTTATACCGGCAAAAGTGATCGGTACCGACGCGATGGTTTTGGTTGTGTGATACCCCAAAGCGTCATACACGACCGATGCCAAACCGGTTGTGGCGGCGATATCGGTCCATCCGACATCGGCAAATCGAACATTTTGGCAAGCTTTTGCCTCGCTTGCCGATGCTACATTTGTTAACATCAAGGTGCTAAGCATCCCTACCGCAGCAACACGAGCGATCACCTTACGATTAAAACATTTCATTGCGTTTCTCCGAACAAAGAACTGGCATGCCGAGTATAAAAACTGGCAACAAAAAGATGCTTTTCTATTTCTTGATTTAACGATTAACGCCTTATGCAATTCATTGCAAGTAGCGGCGCAAGATTCAGTATGTTTCTTAGAGCCCCGGATCAGACATCGTGTATCAATCAGGGATTTGTCACCATAAGTAATTATTTATTGCCACACATCAGCTTTAACTCTTCAATAGTATGCCGCCGTGCAATACCTATAAATTACACTCCGCAACCCGTGCGACGTGGATAGATTGCGACATCCTATTGTCTGTCTGCGTCAAATACCTTTGATGCTGCGGCGGCGCCCGAAGCATCCAGCTCTTCACGCGGAAGCAAATGATCGGTGGCGGCAAGAAATGGATGATGTAAATGACGTTCACTACTCGGTGATCGTCCAAACTGATTGCGGTACGCTTTACTGAAGTGGCAGGATGATTGAAATCCACAAGCCACGGTGACGCTCATGATTGACATGGCAGTCTGAAGCAACAATTCACGGGCGCGCCGCAACCGTAGTTGCAAATAATAATGCGTTGGTGTGACATCAAGATAATATTTAAACATACGCTGCAACTGACGCTGGGAGAGCCCCACCAATCGCGCGATTTCATCGAAAGACAAGGTCTCCTCGATATGCGACTCCATCAGGCGCGCCACTTCAATTAATTCCTTGCGACTAAATCCCAGGCGCGCCGCAATCGGAATATGTTGCTGATAATTGCTATCGCGTATTCGTTCGAGAATGAATTGCTCTGAAATTTCTGCAGCCAGCGTCTTGCCGAAGCTGGTGGCGGTCAGATGCAGCATTAAGTCAATTGGGGCGGTGCCACCGGAGCAACTCAATCGATCCCGATCAATCGAAAATAATCCTTCAGAGAAGAGCACTTTAGGAAATTCCTCACGCAACGCAGAAAGATTTTCCCAATGAATCGCACATTGATAACCGTTCATCAATCCGGCTTTGACCAACGCATAGCTGCCAGTGCATATACCGCCAAGCTTGACGTGGCTGCGAGCCAGCTTCAACAGAAGCGCACATAGTTTTTCATTGACGGCGTCATGAATATGGACACCGCCACAGACAAACAGAACGTCTGGAATACCCGCCTGTTCCAGAGTCTGCGTCGGCGACACTGGCAAGCCATTGCTGGCCGGTACGGGGCGGCCATCCATGCTGATGACAGACCAGCGATAAAGTGGTTGACCGCTGATATAGTTCGCCATACGTAAAACTTCGATCGCACTCGAAAAGGCAATCATGGAAAAATTCGATAGCGTCAAAAAACCAAAATGCGTGGTGTTGCCAAATTTTGATTCGCCAGTGTGACTGTAAGCAGCGGCTAATGCCGCAGGCTGGGACAAAACTATTGCGGGTACTTGTTGCGACGCCATGTGATCTCCATCCGACATCCGATCTGGACGCGAGGGAAATCCCTCGCGCATTCAAGCAATTCCCAGTCTTTTATTATGGCAATTGGGTCAACTGGACACCGGCTGTCTCGCCGCTTTCCGAAGATGCCCGATGCTTGCTAAACATTTTGCGCAACTTAAAGAATCGCTGTACCTTGCCAGCTTCAGGCGTGGTGCCAAAACTTTCAGTAATCCGATCCAAAATAATCGCCAACAATACCACGCTCAAGCCACTTTCAAATCCAAGGCCAATATCCAGCCGTTGAATACTCGCCAACACATCGTTACCCAATCCACCCGCACCGACCATTGATGCAATAATCACCATCGATAACGCCATCATAATCGTTTGGTTAATTCCTGCCATGATCGATGGCAAAGCATTTGGAAACTGTACTTTATAGAGCAATTGCCAAGGCGTGCAACCAAAAGCTTGCCCTGCTTCAATAATCTCATTATTGACATGACGAATACCAAGCGCGGTTAAACGAACGGCTGGTGGCATGGCAAAAATGACGGTCGAAATAATACCTGGTACTCGCCCCAGACCAAACATCATCGCCGCTGGAATCAAGTACACGAATGCGGGCATCGTTTGCATCAGATCGAGTATCGGACGCACAACCATTGCCACCCTTTTGCTATTTGCGGCCCATATACCCAATGGAATGCCGAGCGCTAAACTAATGAGCGTTGCAGAAATGGTCAATCCCAACGTCACCACCATCTGATCCCAAAAACCGGTACCAATGATGACCAGGAAGGCAATTAGCGTAAATAGTGCAAACTTGAAGCCAACCCGCCACACACCCATCACAATAAAGAAACCTACCAAAACCCAGATCGGTAGTATTTGCAGACCATGTTCGATGGATTCGGCAAACCAGCTGATGGCGCTGCCAAAGGCGTCAAAACTGTTGCCGTGTTTGTCAAGAATATAGTGGACGCCGTGATCGACCCAACGTCCGAGTGGAATAGTGTCAGACATGAGAGCCCTCCGGTTTGGATAGTGCTTGAAGAATCATGGATTGAC
Source organism: Glaciimonas sp. GNP009 (assembly GCF_054343755.1). Classification (NCBI taxonomy): domain Bacteria; kingdom Pseudomonadati; phylum Pseudomonadota; class Betaproteobacteria; order Burkholderiales; family Oxalobacteraceae; genus Glaciimonas; species Glaciimonas sp. GNP009. Next base: position 3,956,120 of record NZ_JBTGUV010000004.1, on the reverse strand, counting down.
TGATCGCGCCGCAATAACAGCCATTTTCGTCGACTACAGGAAGTGGAACCGGACTGGTGATCAATTTCCCCATCACCACCCGAAGTGAGGTGCGATAGTGAATCTGTTCAACTTTTTGCAATGTCAACGGCTGCATCACGCCGCTGGCATCGGCAAAACCGCGTGTAGGAACGATACCCTTCACCTTGCGTGCGTCATCCACCACGAAGGCAAAGTCGGACCCGCTGCTTGCATATAAATGGGGATTTACTTTTAGCTCATCGGTGGATTTTATTAACGGTATCGTATTTGATTGCATGAGATCGCTGGCGGTCAGATAGCGACTGGTATCAACGCCGTCAAAGAAAGCGCGTACATACTCTTCTGCCGGATTATCGATAATTTCCTGCGCCGTACCGACCTGCACCAAACGCCCGCCTTCCATAATCGCGATACGAGAACCGATCCGAAACGCCTCTTCCAGATCGTGTGAGACAAAAATAATCGTGCGGCGTTGCTCTTTTTGTAGTTCGAGCAAGACGTCCTGCATCTCTTTACGCTTCAAAGGATCAAGTGCGGAAAATGCTTCATCCATGATCATCAGCGACGGATTCACCGACAGCGCCCGCGCCAAACCGACCCGTTGTTGCATGCCGCCCGATAACTCGCATGGCAGTTTGTTGGCAAATGACGCTAGGCCGACCTGCTCCAGAACCTTCATCGCCTGACGTTCACGATCCTTCTTTGGAATCCCCGCAACTTCCAGACCAAAGGCGGCGTTCGACAGTACAGTCCGATGCGGCATCAATGCAAACGACTGAAACACCATGCTCATGTCACGTCTGCGCAAATCGATCAGTTCCGCTTTAGACATCGCGGCAACGTCCTGACCATCTACCCAAACACTGCCCGCGCTCGGATCAACTAATCGGTTTATCAGGCGAATCAACGTTGATTTACCAGACCCGGAAAGCCCCATTAGTACGAAAATCTCACCCTCTTGCACTTCGAAGGAAACATCCTGTACACCGACCACTTGTCCGGTCTCAGCAAAAATCTTATCCTTTGAGTATCCTTTTTTAAGCATACTTAGCGCTATCTCGGGCGTGTTTCCAAAGACTTTGTAGAGATGGTCAACGACCACTTTTCCTGATTTCATCAATTGCCTCCTGATCGATCGTTCGCTGCTACCGCGCTGTAGTACTCGTCAACGGTAGATGTCATCACTTGGTACTGTCTTCACTTACTTTGGCGAGCGATCGCCGATATTCTTTTGAAGCTGATCCGATTCAATCAGCGCTTCAACATTGTAGTTAACAATAGATTAACCCATGGATTAACCCATGCATTAACGGCGCATCAAAAGCGCGTTCAAGACGCGTTGTAAGTTAGTACCATAGTCGCCAGAAAGGTTTTGCGCCGGATGAAAATTTGCGACAACCACTTAATCAAAAACGACGGCGCCCCTGTCGCGCGAAGACCAATGCAGGTTTACCTGTCTGCGCGCAGCGAATAGACATTTCAACATTGTCGTTATTGCACTATTTTTAGTCGCCATCGCTTTAAAAAAACGACCAACTTCCGTCGTTAAAAGACAATCAATGCTCCGCCTCTCAATAGGCCAGAACGACGCCCTGATGTCCTGTCGTAATTCCATCACTTTTGGTCGTATTTACCAACCCTTAAATAGATTCATGGCAGCAATAATTAGCGCGTTGATGCGAAGGTTGGTCCCGTCGTCTTTGCAACCATCACATCGGGCTAATTTATAACGGAGTGTTATCTATGCTTAAAAAATCATCTCATTCTTTAATTTCACCAAAATCGACTTTATTTTTAGTAGTCGCTGCCGTGGCGTGCGGCTATCAAGCTCCGACAATGGCCCAGACGGCACCGAATAGCGCTGCAATTATGCCGACAACTACAGCGCCGGTAACGACCGATACGCCGCAAGCAGCAACGCTTCTCGCATCTCCTTGGACCGCTAACCTTACGCTGGCCTCACAATACGTGTCACGTGGGTTCCGGCAAACCTGGGGCAAGCCAGCCATCCAAGGTGGGATCGACTATACCCATCCCAGCGGATGGTCGGCAGGAACCTGGATGTCAAGCGTAAGCGATCACTTCATTGAAAACGGTACGGTCGAATGGGATTTATATGGCGGCTATTCCGGCACCGTCGGAGATGTTAGTTATAGCGGCCTGATTTACTATTACCTTTATCCCGGCGCAGAAATGTCTTTCGCTAAGACTAAATATAACTATGGGGAAGCAGTTGCCTCGGCCACCTATAAATGGCTTAACGTTAAATACTGGCTCACCTACACGCCGACTTATTTTGGCTATGACAGCAAGACGCTGGGCGTTGGTAATAACAAAAATAGTCAAGGCTCCGGTTATCTCGACCTCAACGGCAACTTCGATCTGAGTAACGGCTACAACCTGCTATTACATTACGGTTATGAGCGGGTCCAAAATTTTTCAGCCTATAACTTTCAGGACACCCGAATTGCAGTGTCAAAAGTGCTTGATGGCGGTTGGACGCTGACCGGCGCTTATACCAAAGGCTGGGCCAAAAATGGAATTTACGCACACTACACCACCGGCGCATTAAATTCTGCGGGAGCGGCAGAAGTATCAAATCCGTTAGCAAGCACGTTTTTGGTCTCCGTCACCAAAACGTTCTAATTTCAGCTTAGCCGAAATACCCGTTCCATTTTTTTACCTGCGTGGTTCAGACAAGCTAACGCAAAACGCGCCATCCTGATGAGGGATGACGCGTCCTGGTTAATTTACAGCTAAAAGAAAGTCCCAATATGACCAAAACGACCCTAGGTTAGTTTGCTACCTGCAACCATTCCTTCACACGCTCAGGATGCGCAGCAACCCATTTATCTGCAGCAGCTTCTGGCTTTTCACCGTTTTGTACAGCCAACATCACGCTATCGATCTCGCCCGGCTTCCAGGAAAAATTCTTTAACAGATCATTGATCGGTTTCGCCTTAGCCGCCAGGCCCGGGTTTGCGACGCTATCTACATGTTCTGCGTCACCAAACACGTTCTTAGGATCCTCAAGAAACTTCAATTTGTACTTGGCAAACATCCAATGCGGAATCCAGCCGGTCACGGCGATCGGCTTGTGTGCGCGAATGGAGCGGTCCAACTCGGCTGTCATTGCACTGCCCGAACTTGCCATCAACTTATAATCCAGCCCGTAATCCTTAATTGCCTGTTCGGTCTTGATCATCACGCCAGCACCAGCATCAATTCCGACGATGCGCCCGTCAAAAGCTGCTTTTTGTGCCTGTAAATCACCGACCGTTTTTGCCGTCACGTATTCCGGCACAATCAGGCCAATCTTGGCACCATGAAAATTAACACCCAGATCAACGACCTTATCTTTGAGTTTGTCGTAATAAGCACCGTGTGTTGCTGGCAGCCATGCAGACATGGTGGCATCCAGATCTCCCCGCGACACGCCTTGCCACATCAATCCAGCATCAACAGGCACCAGCTTGACCTCATACCCAAGATTTTTTCGCATTATCTGCGCCGCGACATAAGTGGTGGCAACACTATCTGACCAACCTTGGACATAGCCAATATTGATAACCGGTTTAGTGTCTGCAATGGCTAAGCCTGACACAGCCGTGATTCCTAAACCGAGGCTCAGCCAACACAGCTTGATTAACAGAGAGTTTGAATGCAGTTTCATTGAGAGCCTCTTAAAAGTGAAATGAATAACGTCATAAAATTTTTTGGACGAATCAGATTTCAAAAACATTTACTTTCCGTCATGTTAATCATCGTCTATCAGACAGCTCACAAGTACGCAATTTGCGACAAAATTTGGCTCAATTACGACGCTATTTAGCGGTTCAATAATAGATAATCCAACGCGTTGCAGATCTAGGTTCTTAACACAACAAAGGCACAAGCTACGTAAAAGAATCACTAAAAATCAGCAAACATCGGGAATAGTCAGAACCAATCAGAATGAATCTCCTGTGACACCATCAACAACGCCTGCATCAACCGATTATTATTTATCAATCACAAGATCGGTCAATGGTTTGCTACAGCAAAGTAGCACCATTCCCTGATCAATTTCGCGCTGACGAATGCCGCCCTTGTGTTGCATCGCGACCTGCCCTGAAATTAACTTCACCTTGCAGGTTCCGCACATTCCCTGCGCGCACGAAGAGGCAAGCCGGACGCCGGTAGCACGCGCCGCTTCCAGTACATGTTGCTGCGCGCCGCAGACTATTTCGCGTGCACTCTTTTGAAACATGACTTTAAAACTCGTCACTTCCGGCGATTTGATCAGCAAAGCCAATGCGGCAACTTCGGTGGAAGGCGGCGATATGGCGAGTTCTAATTCGGCATTGGGGGCGGCCTCTTGGTGCGCCTCCAGAACTGCTTCCAACACTCCCTCTCGAACCTCTTCCGGCAGATTTTCGAATGAAAAACTTTCTTCGTGATAATGCTGCCGTTCAAATCCCGCGGCGTCCAGCATGCTGCGCACCGCCTTCATATACGGCGCGGGTCCACAGACAAAAATTTCACGCTCCATAAAATCAGGGGCCATCAATGTCAATGCGGATAACGACAACATGCCGGTCGGTCCATGCCAATCACGCCGTGCACCGAGACGTTCACAAATAAAGCATGTACGGAAATTTTGCTGACTGCTGGCAATCAAAGCCAACTCGCGTTCAAAGATAATGTCGTCCGGCGTGCGAGCGCTGTGAATGAACGTGATGTCGCGGTCATCCGACAAATCAAAATGGGTACGCGCCATTGACATCAATGGCGTAATACCAGAACCGGCAGATAGAAACAGATATTTATCGGCAGGAAAAGTGACGCAGGTGAACTCGCCAGCGGCACCCAACACACGCACGCTGTCGCCCGCTTTCAGATTGTCGTGAAGCCAGTTTGAAACCGACCCGTTAGGAACGCGCTTCACGGTAATCGACAACGTATGCGGTCGTGTCGGTGTCGAAGAGATGGTATAGCAACGGTTAATCGTTTCGCCCTCAATCTCCAGTTCCAATGTAATAAACTGGCCGGGTCGGAACGTAAAGCCGCTGTTATCTGGCGTCGCAAAAATAAAACTTTTAACGTCATGCGTTTCCACGCGTACCTGAATACACGTCAGCGTTTCCTGAATATCGCTATTCCAAGGCGGTGGTAGCGCATCCCAAAAACGCTCGCTGTTGATTCTTTGCTGACTATTTTTCTGCATAACACCCTCTGGAAAATCTGGTTTCACAGACGTCAGCTTATCCACACACATTTCCATAGCCTGCTCCGGCGATACTTTAAGATTTGATCGATTTGATGAATGTGATCGGTTCAACCGAATCAGACGAGTCTATTACATCAATTGATTCGGTCAGGCGATCGATATACCATTTGCAAAACTTCTCCACCAATCCTTCTGTATAAGGCGAGTACGGCCCCGGTTGATACGCATCACTATTGGCACCCTTTTGGGATAACTCGACCAACATCTTGTCCTGATCATTGGTAGCGTTCCAGACGGCCGTCAGGTTATCCAGCTGATAATCGATGCCTTCACGGGCATCTTTTTGAACGAGCCATTTGGTGCGCACCAGCGTTTTTTCAGCCGAAATGGGGAACACAGAAAAACTCACAATATGGTCACTCATGAAGTGATGCCAAGAATTGGGTTGTGTCCAAAATGACAAGCCACCCAAATCTGCACGGTCAAAATCGCCTAGCAGAATGCCGGAAGCCACGCGACCGTCCAATGTTTGTGATTCGCCCCCACGATCTAATGGCAACCGTTGCGTCCGAAAGCCGGTAATCAAATCGTCTAGCCGATCAATTTCTTGCGACGGCAAATTAGCGCTCTCCCACTGCGCACTACGTTCCGCAGCCAAACGCGTGAATTCCTCGACTTGTTCAATATTATTCGGTGACGGTTGGTAGCCGAAACCGTATTCAAATAACGATGCTGTCAACTCTGGATGGTTGGTCGCGCAGTGATAGCACTCGCGATTGTTTTCCATCGTGAGTTTCCAATTCGCATCTTCGATCAAGTCAACTTGCTTGGCGATTTTGCAGTCTTGCAATCCATGGGGAAGCAGATACGGCATCATCGCATCGCGCATCACCGAAAAATCCTGTGGCGGCACTTCGGCCAGACAGATAAAAATCAATCCTGCCAGATTTTCTACATGTACCGATTTTAGATGATGTTCGCTGTGCTTAAACTGATCGCCCATATGTTCGGCATAGATGAGTTCTCCGGTAAGATTGTAGGTCCATTGGTGGTAAGGACATACCAGATTGCCCACGGACCCTTTATGCTCTGAACACAACCGCGCACCACGGTGACGACAAACGTTGTGATGCGCACGTACCGACATATCGTCGTCGCGCAAGATCACGATAGAGTTGCGGCCAATGTCGACCGTCACATAATCGCCCGGCTCCGGAATATCCGGATCAATCGCCACCTGAATCCAGTGCTTGCTAAAAATTTCCTTGATATCAAGGTCAAAAATTTCAGGACTTAGATAAAAAGGCGCGTCCAGGCTGTGACCCTTTAGACGTTTGGTAATCAAATCTTGAATCTGTTTGGATACTTTCAATTTCTTCTCCATCTATGACACTTTTAGAACAACACGCTTACTAATACTGTCGCTGAAGAACAGCGCTGTCGGGCTTGAAGTTTAATAATCGACAAGGCGATGCTCCCGCAAATAGGTCAATATCGCCTGCGCTTTTTCACTGGCACTGCCTTCCTGAATCATCCTGCCGCCACGACTTTCAGCCACCGTCGCTGACAACATTCGGGCATGACCGGACCGCTTTTCCTGGGCGACCAGTTTTAACGGTCTGGCGGTGGCCGGTGACAAGCGCCACGCTTGCTGCTGATCAAGGTTGTTTGTCACAGATGACAATTGTGTGCGTGTTTTATGACGGTCAATAGCACCACTTTGCAAGCTAGCGTGGGCATATCGCGCATTGGATGGCGCTAATGGATGCACGGTCAAGAGTGCCGGTAAGGTCACGGCGATTGCCCGACGACGCCCTTTGGGCAAAAACTGTTGCAACATAATGTCAGTCTTCACGTCATCTGAAGCGGACGCAGGATCAGGTGTGATGCCAATCACATCAGCGACGATTGGCAGCCCTAACTGACTCGCCAACAAGTACGGCACCATGCCCGATGCTTCGCCACCTTCAGCACAACTGCCGCAAAGAATCAGGTCGTAGTTTTCCAGCGCTTGTTTCAACACCGGAATAATATTCTGATCGTCTTCTAATGCAATGACTTTGACCGGTTTAGCGCCGAGCGCCAGATAATCCGATAACGCAGCATTGTCGGGATTGCCTGCATGAATAATATCCAAGCTGATGGCGGCAGTTGACTGCGCCAATGCGACCGCCATACTCATGGCGGCAGCATCATTACGGCTATAGCGCGCGATGCCGCTGACCGGATGACGGCCGACGGAAACCAGCACAGCCAACCTTTTCAAAGCACCCTTTTTGAGGCTCATGATGCGCTCCCTGTCCGAACCTTAATATTGCTAAGCGCAATGTTGCCGACCCCAACATTTCTGGCTTGTTTAACTTGTTCCAGCAAAGCCGTAATCACCGCATGCGCATCATCGATAATGCTGAGATCGGCACGCTTAATCATCGGCGCACTTGCGTCCAGATTGACCGTAATCACATGACGACAATCTTTGATGCCTTGCAGATGCTGGACCGCACCCGAGATACCGAAGGCCAGATAGACGCTGGCGCTAACGGTTTTTCCGGTCGCACCAATTTGTTGGTCGCGACTGAATTTGCCGTCATCCACGGCAACACGGCTTGCGCCTACCGCCGCCTCCAACACAGACGCCAAACCATTAAAAGTCGCGACGTCATCGACACCATTCCCTGCCGATACGATAAAGTCTGCTTCATCGAGTGCCATTTGAGATGCCGCCAATACTTTAATGCCGTGGTCGCGGTATCGGGATGACTCTTGCGCAGAAACGGCAGCAGCGGCGCTCGCTGTAGCGATGCGCTTTTCGTCTAGTTCGCCACGCCCCAAAAATGGCAAACGCGTATCGACCGCATCGGGGGCCAACATAATGATGCGCGACAAATTACGGCGTGCCATCACGGATTGTTGCTGGCGATAAGTTGCCAATCCGGTCGAGTTGATCTCGACGACATGCGTCGCAATGCCGCTATTGAAGTCATCCGAATCGCCAGCTTGGGCCAAAGCAGCGCCGAGACGCCTCCCCAAATCGCCGCCAGAAAGCGTGCAATCAGGAATGAAAATATGCTCAGGTTGCAGCGTATCGATCAGATGGCGTAACGCTGCCAGTTCTTGTTCCGGTGCAAAGAGGTGACTACCGTATTGCGGCAATACAATGACACGGTCAACACCCAAAATGGCGCTGGCATTGTTGCTGTCATTGCCATCGTTAAATTCACCAAAGACCAGCAACACAACTTCAGTGACCGCATCGGCCAATAATGCCGCCGCCGCAATAACCTGCCGCGCATGCTCATCCAATGCGCCACGATCACTATGCGCCACGGCAAGAAAGGACTTGGTCGCCAACTGAGTGGAACGTAATGGCTTTGCCTGGTGATGCGCCTGTCCGCTAGCGATCAACGAAACATCCACCACATCGCCGATTTCGCCTTTTAAACCGGTACTGGAAAGACCCAGCACGATTCGCCTTAATCCCTCGGCTGTGACCGTAAACGGACGACGCGGATTTACCCGTTTGATAGCGTGATGCAAAGTCGATTCCAATTAAGCCTCCAAAGCTGCGGCAACCAGCTCGGCAATATCACGGATGTCAGGGCGCGGTCCGACGACGCCTTCCAGCATGGCGGTACAGTTTGGGCAACCCACCACTACGGTGTCGGCCTTTACCGCACGGGCGTCATGAATGCGAATGTCGGGTATCCGTTGTTTGCCGGGAATGTCAGTTAAAGGCGCGCCCCCGCCACCGCCACAACAACGGCCGCGCATGCCGTTGCGCTCCATTTCGTGCAATGGCAGTCCCATTAATTTAAGCAGTTCACGCGGAGCTTCAATCTCACCGTTGTAACGGCCCAGATAGCAAGGATCGTGATACGTAAATCTTTGATCGCTTTCGATCGAGACACGGGGAGTAATTTGTCCCTGTTTCGCCAACGCTGCCATGAACGTCGTGTGATGAAACACCTCGTAACGTCCGCCAAACGCCGGATATTCGTTGCGCAAGCAATGCATCACATGCGGATCAGCAGTCACGATGCGTTTGAACGACAGCGTCGATAACGTGCCGATCAGGCGTTTGGCGAGCGACTGAAAGGTTGCCTCGTCACCCAGACGTCGGGCCACATCGCCGGTATCTGTTTCCAGCGCGCCAAGAATGGCGAAATCCACAGCGCCAGCTTGCAACACTTTGACCAATGCTCTCAAGCTGCGTTGATAGCGCATGTCAAAGCCACCCTCGCCCACAATCAATAGAACATCAACCGATTTGCCGGGAGCAATTTGGGTGATGTTCAAATCGATGGACCAGTTATAACGCACGTTGAGATCAAAACCTCCCGCCGTGGCTGTTTCACGCAAATTGGCTAAAACCTCGGGTCCTTTCCCCGGTACCGCGCCGTCTTCCAGCGTCAGATTACGGCGCATGTCGACAACTGCATCCACGTGCTCAATCAGCATCGGACATTCTTCAACGCAAGCGCGACAAGTCGTGCAGGACCAAATAGTGTCTGGTGAAATCAGTCCGGGGAAAATTGCCTTTTGCGGGCCGCCTTGATGCTGACCCAGAGGGATACCGGGATAAGGACTACCCGCAAAATGGGCATCGCTTCCGCCCGCCATGCCGAGCACCATGTCCTGAATTAGTTTTTTTGGGTTCAACGGCTGGCCCGCAGCAAAGGCCGGACAAGCGGCCTCGCACTTGCCGCACTGCACACAGGCATCAAAACTTAACAACTGGTTCCAGCGAAAATCCAGCGGTGTCCGCACCCCGAGCTCACCTTTATTCAATGCCAAAGGTTTGAGGGCTGTGGTCGGCACTCCGATGGTCGGCACTCCGACTTTTGCCATTCCTGTGCGTGCGGCTTTTTGTTGAAACCTTTCCGGGCGTGGGTGAAATGCCAGATGCAACAAACCTGCCAACGCATGTTTCATCGGTCCGCCCCGACCAATCCCGACCGTCATATTCCAGGCACCAAACCCTAGCAGCAACACTGTCACCACTGCCGTCAATCCAGATACCACACCAACCGGCAAAATACCCATCAGCAATAGACCCAAAGCTAGCGCACCAAGTACCCAAGGCAAACGATTCCAGGCACCAAGCGAGAGCCGTGCAGGAGGTGTGCGGCGACGATGCCAGACAAAAATGACACCCACCAACATCACCACAGCAAATAAGGCAATCGCAGCATTTAAGAGCGGCCAATACAACATGAAACCGTAATTGATGGCAACCAGCGCCATGGCCGCAATTGCACCGCCTGCTGTCGCAATGTGGGTGCGCGCGATATACGGATCGCGGGCCACAACATGATGCAGGTCAACAAAATAACGCTTAGGAATCGCCAGCAACCCGATCCATTGCACCGGCGCGACTGCACCCTTGCGGCCAGCGCGCCACAACGTGGCCCTCCGCGTCAGACCGGATAACAATCCGACTACGGCTATCCAGAACAGAATAGTGATGATTGGATTGAGATGAACAATCGTTCCATTTCCGATCGGGCTCATGCTGATGAAGGTTGACGAATCCATGCTCAGAAATCTTTACACAAGCGCAGCGAATCATAGATCGCTGCATGGATGTTATGCATCGAAATGCAGTCGCCGACCCGAAACAGCAAAAAGCGTCCGTTACCTAGCGGCTCAGATAGCGCTGGCTGCGGCTCGGCTGCATACAGTTTCTTGATATCGGTCTGACCGTGGTTTGCCGATTGTGGCTTGAGCGACCAATACAAATGATCGTTAGGCATGATGCCGTTTTCGATGACGACCTGATCGACGACGCGCTCTTCCTGCATTTCGGTGTATTCATTCCGTAAGACAGCGACCTTTTTATCACCTTCGGCATAGACACGATCCAGCCAATAATTAGGCGTAGGGATAATGCCTTGCGCATATAAGCGGCGATAAAAAATAGGAAATGTCGTACCACCGGTATCGTCCGCAATCTTGACATCGGGCGTGACGATTTCAACCTGGCTGCCACGACTCGCCAGAAAATCGGCCACCCCGAATCCTGCGTGTGTACTGATTCCGTCATACACCAGCACGTTCTTGCCCGGAGCGACGCGTCCACTCAAAATATCCCATGAACTGACCGCTAATCCGTCTGCCACGCCCCATGCAGGAACCTGTCCGGTGAAATTGCTGCCGCCCGTCGCTAAAACGACGATATCCGGTTGTTCTGCCAATATCATGGCTTGGTCGGCATCCACGCCAAGTCGGCGATCAACGCCCAGTCGCTTGGTTTCCATATCGAACCAGCGCACAATGCCAGCCATTTGTTCACGCTGTGGTGCTTTTGCGGCCAGATTGATCTGACCACCAACGGCATCACACCGCTCAAACAGCACAACGTCATGACCACGTTCACGTGCCACCCGCGCGGCTTCTAATCCTGCCGGACCAGCGCCTACTACAACTACTTTACGCTTTGGACCACGGCTTTTAGCGATAATATGCGGCATGGTTTCTTCACGCGATGTTGCCGCGTTCTGAATACACAAAACGTCGAGACCGTTATATTGGCGGTCAATGCAATAATTAGCACCGACGCATTGTTTAATCTCATCTTCACGGCCATCGCGGATCTTGATTACCATGTGCGGATCGGCAATTTGACCACGCGTCATACCGACCAAATCAACCATACCAGCCGCCAGAATACGTTCAGCCTGACCGGCATCGCGAATACTTTGGGCATGCATGACCGGCACTTTTGATACTGTTTTAATTCCAGCTGCCAAATGCACAAAAGGCTCCGGCGGCAATGCCATCGGCGGCATGCAATTAACTAATGTATTGTGCGTATCCGCACCGGAACCCACCACGCTAAGAAAGTCGATTAAACCGGTTTCTGACATTGCCTTGGCGATGCGTTTGGCGGTGTCGTGATCAATACCGTCTTCATGGAATTCATCACCGCACATCCGCATGCCGACGCAAAAATCCGGCCCAACCGCTTCACGTACGGCAGTCAGCACTTCGACGCCAAAACGCATCCGATTTTCGAGGCTGCCGCCGTATTCATCCGTGCGTACATTCACGCGTGGACTCCAGAATTGATCGATCAATTGTTGATGGGCGGCCGAAATTTCAATGCCGTCCATGCCTGCGGCCTTGACGCGTCTGGCGGCGGCCGCGAAATCGGCGATGACGCGACGTATCTCCTCAATCTCGATAATTTTAGCGTTACCACGATGCACCGGCTCACGGATGCCAGAGGGCGTCAGCAAATGCGGCCAACTTTCGCCGTGCCACGAGCTACGGCGCCCCATGTGTGTCGCTTGAATCATAATCTTGGCACCGTGACGATGCATCGCTTCAGTCAATCGCGCCAACGGCTCAATGACTTTATCGGTCGTCAGGTTGACCGACTTCCACCAACCTTGCGGGCTGTCAATCGACACCACGCTGGAGCCGCCACAAATCGCCAGACCCAAACCACCTTTGGCTTTTTCTTCGTAATAGCGAATATAGCGCTCACCCGGCAAGCCGCCAGCATCCGCATAGACTTCGGCATGTGCGGTGCTGACTACGCGATTGCGCAGCGTCACCTTGTTTAAAGTCAGCGGCGAAAAGAGATGTGGGTAACGCATGATGAATGTTCAAACTCCTAAAGGACCAATGAGCCAGCACAACAATTTTTGCTGCCGATATTATTTAAGCCAACAATGGCGTGACCGTAAACTCGCAATGCGCATGACCCTCACCAGCACATTGGGTTTCAATACAGGTTGCTTTTATTTTTTGACCGGTAGTGTCCGATACCCAATCCATCGCGCCGGAGAACCAGCCTGCAAACATGTAGCAAAGTTTGCCTTCTGCATCAGGCTGCTGGAGAACAAATGATGAGTTGAGCAACTTGATTTTTGCCGTCGCTTCAGCTGCATTAACTTCAGAGAAACTAAACAACCCCCAACCGCGTTGTGACAGGCGATTGAGGTAATGTTGATACACTTCAAGTCCACTCATGCCATGCTGTTTTGCTTCTTTTTCACACCAGAAATACGCTGACTTATGACCTGCGTCATAAAGAATCTGCGCATACTTATCGCGACCCAACGCGGCTTCAACGGCGGTGTGATTATTTGTGAAAAAATGGCGCGGCACGTATAGCATCGGCAAGTTATCGGTCGTCCACACGCCGGTTTCTGCATCGACTTCTATCGGTAATTGAGGTTTCATCTTTGGCTTTCTCTGGTCGTTATCGATTCAATCGGATCATGTTTTTGGGAGTGACTTAACTACGGCTAGCCGACCCAGACTTCACCAAAAACACGCATCCAGTTTTCGCCCAAGACCTTACGAATCCGGCTTTCTTTCCACCCTGCGCGTTCCATCGCAACAGTCAGGTTGGGAAAGTCGCCAATGGTGCGAAAACCTTCAGGATTGGTGACAGTGCCAAAATCAGTCAGGCGACGGTGGCGCCCTTTGTCATGCGTCAACCACTCAAAGAAAGGCTTGCCATATCCTTGCGTAAAGTCAGTGCCAATGCCGACGCAATCATCGCCCACAAGATTAATCACATAGTCAAATGCCTCGACGTAATCGTCCACGTTGGCGTTGCTGCCACGCTTAAGGAAAGGCGGAAACATGGTCACGCCGATAAAGCCGTTATGATCGGCTATAAATTTCAGTTGCTCATCGCTCTTGTTGCGGGGATGTTCTTTCAAGCCAGATGGCAGACAGTGGGAATAGCACACCGGTTTACTGGAAGCCAGAATCGATTCAGTAGAGGTGTTACCACCGACATGAGAAAGATCGACCATGATGCCGACCCGATTCATTTCGGCGATCACTTCGCGGCCAAAGCCTGACAAACCACCATCGCGTTCATAGCAACCAGTACCGACCATGTTCTGCGTGTTGTAGCAAAGTTGCACTACACGCACACCCAACTCGGCAAACACTTCGATGTAGCCCAGATTATCTTCAAAAGCATGGGCATTCTGAAAACCGAGAATCACGCCAGTGCGGCCTTCCTTCTTGGCGCGCTTGATGTCGTCGACACCGCGCACCAACGTGAGCAAATCGGCGTTATCACGAATCAGATTTTTCATGTCGACAATATTGCCGACTGTGCCCTGAAAATTTTCCCATACCGAGACGGTGCAGTTAACCGCGCTGAGTCCGCCTTTTTTCATATCCTCAAAAACCGGTCGTTCCCACTTGGAAATATTCAGGCCATCAATGACCAGACTTTGTTGGTGTAATTGGTTCATAGTGTGCTCCGTTGGTGACCGGAAATAATCGGAAAATAGTTAGTTTCAATCTGAATTTCAATCTTATTGAAAGCTAAACCTACGTTTAGCCGTTATGACAATTCAATAAATGGGAAAGCGTTTACACATCGTCAGCACGCGTGCACGAACACTTTGCTCAGTCTCGGCACAGCCTTCTGGCTTGCGGGCTAAACCATCCAATACTTCGACGATCAGACCACCGATAGTGCGGAACTCTTCGATACCAAAGCCACGAGCCGTGCCTGCTGGCGTACCCAGCCGGATACCGGATGTGATGGTGGGCTTCTCGGTATCGAACGGAATGCCGTTCTTGTTGCAGGTAATACCGGCCCGTTCCAGCGCATGCTCAACGTCGGTGCCCTTCAATCCTTTAGGACGCAAATCGACTAGCAATAAATGATTTTCAGTACCGCCAGTGACCAGATCGACGCCACCCTTTTTCAGAACTTCGCCCAATGCGCTGGCATTGGCAACCACGTTGCTGATGTACTGCTTAAATTCTGGTTGCAGCGCCTCACCAAATGCCACGGCCTTACCGGCAATAACGTGCATTAAGGGGCCACCTTGCAAGCCGGGAAACACCGCCGAATTAATTTTTTTGGCGATATCTTCATGGTTGGTAAGAATGAAGCCACCACGCGGACCACGCAGCGTTTTGTGAGTGGTTGAGGTCACGACGTGCGCATGTTCAATTGGATTTGGATGATGACCAGTGGCAACCAAACCAGCGATATGGGCCATGTCCACCATCAATAACGCGCCGACACTGTCAGCAATGGCGCGGAAACGCGCAAAGTCGAGCTGGCGTGGATAGGCCGAATAGCCAGCGATGATCAGACGTGGCTGGTGCTCTTTAGCTAGCGCTTCGACCTGATCGTAATCAATTAACATAGTGTCGGGACGCACGCCATACTGGACCGCGTTAAACCACTTTCCCGACATGGCCGGACGTGCACCGTGGGTTAAATGTCCACCTGCATCCAACGACATACCGAGCACCGTATCGCCCGGCTTCACTAACGCCAGCATCACTGCGCCGTTCGCTTGCGCGCCGGAATGCGGCTGAACGTTGGCATAGCTGGCGCCGAACAATTGCTTCACCCTTTCCAGCGCCAGTACTTCAATCTGATCGACGAACTCACAGCCGCCGTAATAGCGTTTGCCGGGGTAACCCTCGGCATATTTGTTGGTTAATACCGAACCTTGCGCCTCTAGTACGGCACGCGACACGATGTTTTCCGACGCAATCATTTCGATCTGATCTTGCTGACGCTCTAGTTCAAGCGAAATAGCTTTCATCACCGGCGCATCGCGCTCGGATAGTGACTGGGAAAAAAACGCGTTTGTAGAAGTCATGGGCTCGGGTCCGGTAGTGACAGCAACTAAAATGCACGAAGAGATAACGTCTCGAAGCTGGCTTATTCCAACTCTCTCTGTTGACCACATCTTGTCCTAAGCCTAGCCGTGCTATTTCCTAAAGCGGACGGGAACCTTTCAAATTACGACAACGCTGTCACTTTTTGCCAAGTCCATGGAGATCTCGGCAAAGCCAAAATGCTTAAAATGGGAAAAATATCTTTTTCAACGCCGGCGCATAATAAACTTAGCGAATTATTCGCCTGCATGGATCCCAAAGCGTAAAAGAGAATAGTTGTGTTAATTGCAATTTATCCGGATTCGCCACAAAAAAATTTTGTATGGGTGCTGCGTTACACCAATTTTGTTATTCACCAAAACAGCACAGGCGATAGCGCCAAAACCGCGCTCGCTGCACGAAATCGGGCGCGGGAAATCGACGACACACAAAAAAACAACAATGTGTTTTGGATGGATTTATTAACAATTGCAATACGCCGCTCAAGGCCTCAGTTGATTGACCTCACGCCGAATTTGATTTGTCGTCCAGCGCTATGAAGTGATGAATGGATTGGCGGAGATATGCGCTAATACCGTTCCGAGGCATGCCAATAAGTCAGATGGAATTTGCGAAAATTTAACAATTGCTACATGTTCGCGAATGGCATGGTTATTGCAGCGCACAATCGAAAGCATTTGTTTTTTTAAGTAATTCGACGGTACATTGTCCGTCGCTGATGGTTGCCAACGGAGTGGGTCATGTCTAAAAGTGAAATTTCATCTTTCTCGCATTTTGCTTTTCTTCCACTTAATAACTTTACGATGATTGCATTTTCAAATGCCATCGAAGTATTAAGAATGGCCAATTATCTAGAGGGTAAAACACTCTATCGCTGGACTGTTGTTAGCCCGGAAGGTGGCTTGGTATGCGCCAGCAATGGATTATCTATTGATTCCTCCCCGCCTGATCCAAACGACATCCCCGACGTTGTCTTTGTTTGTGGCGGCACAGATATAGAATCCGCAATCAATGCGGAGTCATTGTCACTCATGCAGCATTTTGCGGACCAAGAAGTGGCGATGGGTAGTTTGTGTACCGGCACCTTTGCTTTAGCCAAAGCGGGCTTGCTGGATGGTTACACCTGCGCGACCCACTGGGAAAACATGTCGGCATTACGCCGCGCATTTCCGTCCGTCTCGTTTTCACGCGATCTTTTCGTGATTGATCGGGATCGCTTAACCTGTACTGGCGGTATAGCGCCACTGGACATGATGCTCAATCTGATTTCTCGCCAGGTGGGAAAAACGACTATCGCAGCCATTGCCGATCAATTTATTCTCGAACATGTACGTGATGATAAAGACCAGCAGCGCGTGCCATTAACAGTCCGGATGAATTCGGCAAGGCCTGCGATGGTTGAGGTCGTGTCGTTGATGGAGGCAAATATAGAAGAACCGTTATCGCTCGAAGACCTGGCGCAGCTGTCCAATTCTTCGCCGCGGCAATTACAGCGCATGTTTAAAGAGCATATGGGAATGTCGCCAACACACTATTATTTAACGTTGCGTTTGCGCAAAGCGCGTGAGTTGTTACGTCAGACGGATATGTCGATTTTGAGTATTACCATGGCATGTGGTTTCCAGTCGGCATGTCACTTTAGTAAAACCTATCGTGAGGTGTTTAATGTGGCGCCAAGTTCTGAGCGCCGTAAACAAACTCCGGTCTCCATTCCTATCCCACTATTAAATCAGGCGACAGGTGGACAATTTCAGGCGGCAGCATTCCGATAATAGCTACATTAAACGGTACGCTGTAATACAAAGGCCTGCATCATCGCAGGCCTTTTGACTTTAATATCTCCACTCAAAACAATCTGCTTAACCTTGTGAAGATTTAGCCCACAAATTAATGCCGCCTTCCTGCGCCAACCCGTCAATCGCCGTCAACTCTTCAGCGGTGAAATCCAGGCGTTGCAACGCGGCGACATTTTCCACAATCTGAGCTGGACTACTGGCCCCGATTAATGTGGTCGTCACGCGTGGATCGCGTAGCACCCAAGCCAATGCCATCTGTGCCAGACTTTGACCACGCGCCAATGCGATCTCGTTGAGCGCTCTGACACGGGCCAGATTTTCGGGGCTGAGATGGGCTTGTTGTAACGATCCGCCACCAGCTTGATTGATCCGCGCATTGTCTGGAATACCATTCAGGTATTTATCCGTTAGCAGTCCTTGCGCCAACGCTGTGAAAGTGATGCAACCCATGCCCTCCGCTTCCAGCGCATCGAGCAATCCTTTCTCAATCCATCGATTGAACATGTTGTAGGAAGGCTGATGAATCAGGCACGGTACTTTCCACTCACGCAATAAAGCAGCAGCTTCCCGGGTCTTTTCGGGAGAATATGACGATACGCCGACATACAGCGCTTTACCCTGTTGCACGGCCGTCGCTAACGCGCCCATGGTTTCTTCGAGTGGCGTTTCGGGATCAAAGCGGTGCGAATAAAATATATCGACATAGTCCAGTCCCAGCCGCTGCAAACTTTGATCAAGACTTGCCAGCACATATTTGCGCGAGCCGCCGCCCTGTCCGTATGGACCGGGCCACATATCCCAACCAGCTTTGGTTGAAATAACCAGCTCGTCTCTATAAGGCTTTAAATCTTCCTTAAGTATGCGACCGAAGTTAATTTCTGCACTGCCATATGGCGGCCCGTAATTATTTGCCAAATCGAAATGGGTAATACCGTGATCAAAAGCGGTATGCACCAACTCGCGTTGACGCGCCAATGTGGTTGTGTCGCCGAAGTTGTGCCACAAGCCCATTGACAATAGCGGCAGCTTTAAACCGCTGCGACCACAAAATCTGTACTGCATCTGTTCATAACGTTTATTCGAGGCGTGATAAGTCATGCGTTGATTATCCTTATTCAATTTATAACTTTTTATCTACTTGATCATTTTAAGCCGCAACCAGCGCTTGAATCGAATACTCAGAGAAAACTCCTTACCGACTTACGTCGATTTAATCTCAGTATCTAATCGCGTTTAGAGATGATTATTACTTTACAAAAATGCCGATTATTATAGGTGCATATATAATTCCACCGGATTCAATAGGAACAATGGAAAAAGCTGGTGAAGAACGATCCTGATTCTCCCTCTATTCAATGTCATCGGAGTGGGCATTATGCGCGTTTAAATTTTGCACATCGGCACGCCTCGAATTGTATCAATTTAGACCCTGTACCACAGGATTTGCAACCGAAAGTAACTTAGCTTGGTAATAGTTCTAATGCAGAATTATCATTAAGTACTAACAAATGGTGAGAGACATCATGAAAAAATTCATTTTATTGGCATTAACGGCATTAAGCTTATTAGCCGCGAGCAGCGCTAGTTATGCATGGGGTCATGGCGGTTATTACGGTCACGGGGGATTTTACGGGCCGAGTGTTGGAATTAGTATCGGCGACCCTTATTATTATGGTCCTCCGCCGGTCTACTACGCGCCGCCGCCCGTTTATTATGCGCCACAGCCGATATATATCGAACCGCAGCAACAAACATATATTGAGCGCAACGATAATGTCTCTAACGGACAAGATTTTCGGTATTACTGCTCCAACCCTTCAGGCTACTACCCAGAAATTGGACGTTGTCCTAAAGGCTGGCTAAAGGTAGTTCCCGACAACTCTCAACCAAGATAAACAAAAGGTGGTGGCACTGTGAACAAACCATTTCTGAACAAGCCTAAAAAAATCATCGCTGCTGCAGCCGTATTAATGCTGGGTGGATGCGTGGGTGTGCCGACTGGGCCGAACGTGATGGCCATGCCGGGCGCTGGCAAAAGTTATGACCAGTTCCGGAACGATGATAACGATTGCCATCGCTATGCGCAGGACCGGGTGGGGCCAGGTGCAGGGCAGGCTACAGCAGATAATGCTACCGGAACAGCCGTTGCAGGTACGTTAATTGGTGCGACAGTCGGTGCTTTGATCGGTGCAGCAAGCGGCCGTGCTGGCGCGGGCGCAGCAATCGGCGCAGGTGGTGGATTGCTGGTCGGTAGTTCAGCAGCAAGCAACAATGCTGATCGTAGCGGTGCTGGTATCCAACGCCAATATAACAATGTGTACACCCAGTGTATGTATGCAAAGGGCAATCGCGTACCAGTGCCGGCGGGCTATGACGACAATCGCCGCCCTCGCTATGCCCCTGCACCACCGCCTGATTATTATGCTCCGCAGCAACGTGGATACAATACGCCGCCGGATTATGTGCCTTATTGATGTGGGTTAATTAATGTGTAGCTGAAGGCCTGCTTCTGGAAATGGAGGTAGGCTTTTTTTTGGAGTGTGACGTTGATTTGTAGATCGTAATTTGTAGATCGTCGTTATCCAATACATGCTGCTCAATGAAATTATTCGATAACAACGACCGCATTTGATACATCAAATTAAGGAAACCTAACCGGCCAGGAAAGGAAGCCTCCCAAACCATCTACCCATTTCCCGGCAATCGCAAAGTAACCTCCAACCCACCCTCCGGATGATTTCTCAACGTCAATCCTGCTCGGTGATTCTCAGCGATATTACGCGCAATCGTCAATCCCAAACCCGTCCCCCCGGTATCCCGTGAACGCGATGTTTCAAGCCGGAAAAACGGTTCGAATACTGCGGCCAGTTGATCCTCCGGAATTCCCGCACCGCCATCGCGTACCGTTATCACGATCTGAGTGAGATCTCCTGCACCTTCGCGACTTATTTGCAAACGGGCATAGCGACCATATTTGACGGCGTTGTCGACCAAATTGGTGAGACAGCGGCGTAAAGCATTGGGCTGGGCCATAATCGACGCCCGCGTCAGGCCTTTCAGCGTCACGTCCTGACCAGCATCGGCTGCATCCGCGCAGACGCTATCAAGCAGCGAGTCGATGTCGAGCAATTGCATCGCTTCTGCCGAATCCATGCTGCGCGCCAAATCCAAACCTTCGCGCACCATGCCTTGCATTACTGCCAAATCCTCGATCAATTTATGGCGCAAATCGAGATCATTCACTTTTTCGAATCGCAACCGCAATCGGGTTAATGGCGTTTGCAAATCATGCGTGATCGCCGCCAGCATGTGGGTACGATGCTGAATTTGCCGTTTGATTCTGGCCTGCATCGCGTTGAATGCATTTGCCGCCTGGCGGATTTCCGTCGGCCCTACCGCTTTCAAGGGAGGACGGTCAATATCGCGACCAAGCGCGGACGCCGCCGCCGCAAGTCTCTTAATCGGACGCGCGGTCATTTTTGCGACCACGTACGCGAGTAATCCAATTAAGAGCAAAAATAAAGCGAAATATGGCGAGAAAGCAGGCAAGCCGGGCGGACGTCCGCGCAGACCGCCAGGGTCTCGCATCATACGCAACTTCAGTTTAAGTAAAGCGCCATCTTTCAAGCTAACATACACCACCTGACATTCGTCAACCCTTGGTCTACCACGTTCAGCCGGACCACCGGGGCCGCCCAGACCAGCTAATCTACCAGGCCGCCAATTACACCCAATCTGTTTGGATACGACGATTTGGCGGTTTGTACCCAGCCTGGTTCTTAATAACGCAGCAAGGGAGGCATTGTCTGGAGCGACGTTTTCGGTATCGTTCGCCAGACTGGCTTCCAGCCCAAAATTTTCACTAGCCTGCAATACCGTCTCGCGCATGTCGGGGCTGACGTCGTCCAACGACAGCACGATCTGTTCCACCCGTTCGGCGATTCGGAAATCATACAACTCACGGAATGCGTTACGGCGTTCGTTATCCGCCAGCCAACTGGTAGCGCCAGCGGCGACTAACACCCCGGCAAGTAAAATGAGGAATACCCGATTAGCAACTGAGTCAAAAAAATTCTTCACGAATTCACGACTCGACCGAAACCGACGTTGCCAGAACATAGCCTTCGTTACGCACCGTTTTAATGATACTTGGCGTGCGGGCGTCGTCGCCCAGCTTTTGTCGTAAACGACTAATTTGAATATCCACCGAACGGTCAAAGGGATCAGCCTCACGACCTTGCGTCAGCTCCAGCAATTGATCACGGTTCAGAATACGATTCGGATGATCGAGGAAAACCTTCAGTATCCGGTACTCCGCTCCCGATAGCGCGACAACGACGCCCTCCCGATTGACCAAATGGCGGGCGATCAGATCGAGCGTCAAACCGGCAAACTGAATTTGCTGCGCTTCCGGCGTTGCCATATTGGGCGGCAGCGCTTGTGTTCGACGTAATACACTGCGGATACGCGCAAACAATTCGCGCGGCTCGAACGGCTTGGACAAATAATCGTCAGCCCCCATTTCCAGACCGAGAATCCGGTCAAGCGGCTCGCCTCGCGCAGTTAACATAATAACTGGGATCCCAAAATGCGTAGGATGCGCACGCAGCGTCCGGCAAAGCGTCAATCCATCTTCGCCCGGCAAAGTAAGATCGAGCACGATCAGATCAACCCGCGCCTCCTCCATTACCCGACGCATTTCGGCACCGTTGTTCGCCGTTAATGTGCGCAAACCGTTGGCGTCCAAATATTCAGCCAGTAAAGTGCGAATTTCGCGATCGTCATCGACCACCAATATGTGAGCAGTAGTATCCATGGACTCGATTATGGCAATTGATTCAGGCAATGGCGAAACTAATTTTGTATATTTGCATATCCAAATGGCGTCTGGATACATTGCGATACAAAGTTGGGCTTACGTAACACACGGGGTTACAAACCAATAGCAAGGCGAAAGATAGTTGATACACAGATGCGGTTTAATGAGTTCTGTGCAGATTACCTGCTCAAGACAACTCTCCCTGAAAGGATTCATCATGTTTAAGTTTCGCAAACAACTTTTGATCGGCATCACCGCTATTGGCTTTGGCGCCATGGGGATGAGTGCCCACGCCCAAAATACCACCGGTGGTGTACCTGCCGTTGAAAAAGCGGAAGCTGCGCAAATGCATCAACCTCCAACGCCTGAACAACGCGCAAAATTTGAAGCGCGTATGGCTAAACGACAAGCCAAATTGCACGATGAGCTAAAAATTACTCCCGCACAAGAAGGTGCCTGGAAAACCTACATTGGTCAAATGAAGCCAAACCCTTCAGGTATGCCAATGCACCGTCCAAGTGAAGAAGAATGGGCCAAACAAACAGCGCCTGAGCGTATGGATCATCGTATCGACATGATGAAAAAAATGGAAACACGCATGGGCGAACGTGCCGCCGCGTTGAAACAGTTCTATGCAGTGTTGACGCCAGAACAACAAAAAGTCCTGGATAAACATTTTAGCCATCATCACCGTGGCCATGGTGGCCCTCGTGGTCATTGGGGCGAGCAAGCAGGAAAGTAAAACGGATCAATAACCGGTAGCCACGACTTAGCTTATCTTTCTAAAATTTTTACCTTAATAACGATATTTATTAGAGATGACGGCTTAGTAGAAATTTCCATTTAACGTATGTCGACCACTATCAGAAGCCTCGCGTAATCCTGCCTGAGGCTTTTGGTACATGGTTGATCTTCAAAAAAGTTAAGTTGGCATAAATATAATTACCTTATTTTGTTTAACGATATCTGTTAACAAAGCTACTTTCGGTAAATTTTTCTCAGATACGCGAATAATGCACTTATCAAAAGTTGACAATAAACACAGTATGATTGGCAATACTGCGATTTGCTGAAATCCTCTTTTACGTTCTTTGTAATACTTTGCCTGAATTATTACGCTGGTAAAATTTACTCGTTACACTGCTTCAACTTATCCACAATTGACTGACTTCCGGCCCGCGATGAACACAACCCCACCACCGAATAATCAAAATTCTATGACATCAGAGCAACCAAATTCTACGGAAAATAAACCTGTCGGGTCATTCCGTCGTTGGTGGTGGCTATTGTTGATCATTGTATTAGGGGGTGCGGCATACTTCTTCTGGGGCCGCAATACACAGCAAGCGGACGGTCAAAGCGCAACAATGCAGAGCGGTGGTAAAGGTCGCCGTGGCATGGCAGGCGGCCCAAACAGCGTTATGCCGGTTGGTGTGGCCAGCGCTACTATCGCCGATGTGCATATTTATCTATCTGGCCTTGGTAGCGTCACACCCGAAGCCACCGCAACGGTCAAAAGCCGCGTCGACGGGCAATTAATGAAGTTACATTTTAAAGAAGGCCAAACTGTCAAAGCTGGTGCTTTATTAGCAGAACTCGATCCACGTCCTTATCAGGTTCTGGTTACCCAAGCGGAAGGCCAACTTGGTCATGACAACGCATTACTAAAGGCTGCACAAATTGATCTGAAGCGCTATCAGACTTTATTGGCGCAAGATTCCATCGCTAGCCAGTTAGTCGATACCCAGGCCGCACTCGTCAAACAATACGCCGGTACAGTTCAAGCAGATCAGGGCACGTTAGACAATGCACGGCTACAACTTCTCTATTCGCGCGTGACTGCGCCGATTAGCGGTCGACTTGGTTTGCGGCAGGTTGATTTGGGTAATGTCGTGCACGCTTCGGATACCAATGGTGTGGTAATCATTACGCAATTGCAACCGATTACCGCCATTTTTAGCATTCCGGAAGACAATATTCCTAGTGTCATGAAGCAAATTCAGGCTGGCAAAACATTGCCCGCGGAAGCGTGGGATCGCTCGCAGGCCAATAAATTGGCCACCGGTCAATTTGTCACCATCGACAATCAGGTCGATGCCACAACCGGCACTGTCAAATTAAGAGCGGTTTTCCCTAACACCGACTACGCGTTGTTTCCGAGTCAGTTCATTAATGTGCGGATGTTGCTTGATACTTTATCCGGTGCGACCGTCGTTCCAAGCGCAGCCATCCAGCGCGGAAGCAGCGGCAACTTTGTGTATGTCGTCAAACCCGACAAGACGGTTACTATCCGTCCAGTGACCGTTGGCCCAGTAGAAGGTCAAAATACTTCTATCGCCAAGGGAATAACAGCGGGCGAAATCGTGGTGGTAGACGGCGTCGATAAGCTGCGTGAAGGTGCAAAAGTAGAACCGGTCAAGCGCGGTGCAGGTGGCGCAATTGGCGATGCAGCAAGCCCGACCAATGGTCAGAAACATGGCCACCGCCGTCAAGCTGGTCAAGATGCTTCAGCAGCAGCGTCAGCTAGTGCCAGTGCCAGTGCCGATGCTTCCAGCGGTGGTAAACCGGCGCAGACGAC
Organism: Glaciimonas sp. GNP009; assembly: GCF_054343755.1. Classification (NCBI taxonomy): domain Bacteria; kingdom Pseudomonadati; phylum Pseudomonadota; class Betaproteobacteria; order Burkholderiales; family Oxalobacteraceae; genus Glaciimonas; species Glaciimonas sp. GNP009. The sequence goes on along the minus strand of NZ_JBTGUV010000004.1, from coordinate 3,931,074 downwards.
AGGCTCGACGGATGCAAAGGTTGATTCAAAAGCTGACTCCAAGTCTGCTTCCCCGCAGCCAGCGAAACAGCCATAACCTGACCGACGCAACAACGCAACTAATATAGCTTACGCAACCGACGACTAATTAACGTATAACGACGACCATAGCGCATGAATCCATCACGGCAGTTTATTCTCCGGCCAATCGCCACCACCTTAATGATGGTCGCCATCTTTTTGGCTGGGATCGTCGCCTATAAGCAGTTACCGCTATCGGCCTTGCCGGAAGTCGACTATCCGACGATTCAAGTCGTCACGCTCTATCCGGGAGCCAGTCCGGACGTCATGACCTCTTCGGTCACAGCACCGTTAGAGCGCCAGTTCGGGCAGATGCCCGGACTCAACCAAATGTCATCCACCAGTTCTGGCGGCGCATCGGTTATCACGCTCCAGTTCACTCTCGCGCTGAGTCTGGATATTGCCGAGCAAGAAGTCCAGGCAGCGATCAATGCCGCCGGTAATCTGCTGCCGTCAGATTTGCCGACCCCGCCAATTTATAACAAGGTCAATCCAGCCGACACACCGATTCTGTCACTTGCCATCACGTCAAAAACTCTGCCGTTACCTAAAGTTCAAGATCTGATCGACACCCGTCTGGCACAAAAAATATCGCAAGTTCCAGGCGTAGGCCTCGTCAGTCTCTCCGGTGGTCAGCGCCCTGCGGTGCGATTGCAACTTAATCCACGCGCAGTAGCAGCGCTCGGGTTGAACCTCGATGACATCAGAACCGCCATCGGCAACGCCAATGTGAATCAGGCAAAAGGCAGCTTCGACGGCCCGACAAGGGCGTCAACCATCGATGCCAACGACCAGTTATCCTCCGCCAATGAATACCGTAATCTGATCATCGCTTATAAAAACGGCGCCGCCATTCGCATCTCCGATATTGGCGACGTGGTCGATGATGCAGAAAACATCCGCCTTGCAGCATGGGCCAACAACGCGCCGGCCGTTATTTTGAACATCCAGCGCCAACCGGGTGCCAATGTTATCGGCGTGGTTGACAGCATCAAGAAAATCTTGCCGACTCTGCAAGACACGTTACCCGGCGCGATCGATGTCAAGATCCTGACTGACCGCACCACCACCATCCGCGCATCTGTCAAAGACGTCGAATTCGAATTGATCCTGGCGGTGATATTGGTTGTGATGGTGATTTTCGTCTTTCTGCGCAACATACCGGCCACTATTATTCCTAGCGTCGCCGTACCGTTGTCATTGGTCGGCACATTTGGGATTATGTACATGGCTGGATTTTCGATCAATAACCTGACGCTGATGGCGCTCACCATTGCGACCGGTTTTGTGGTCGATGACGCGATTGTGATGATCGAAAATATTTCGCGCTATATCGAGCAAGGCATGAAGCCGTTACAAGCCGCGCTAAAAGGCGCAGAGCAAATTGGCTTCACCATCATTTCGCTGACCTTCTCTCTGATCGCTGTGTTGATTCCGCTGCTATTCATGGGTGATGTAGTCGGCCGATTGTTTCGGGAATTTGCGATTACGCTGGCGGTCGCGATTCTGATTTCAGCGTTTATTTCGCTGACCCTTACTCCGATGATGTGCGCCAAGTTGCTGCGCCATACGCCGGAAGCAGAACAAAGCTGGTTCTATCGCAAAAGCGGCAATTTTTTTGACAATATCATTGCGCGCTATGGCAAAGCCCTGGTCTGGGTTCTGAAACATCAAAACGCTACGTTGTTAGTCGCCCTCGGAACACTCGCGTTAACAGTCATCCTCTATATTTTCATCCCAAAAGGTTTCTTTCCAATACAGGATACCGGTGTGATTCAGGGCATTTCCGAAGCTGCGCAATCCACTTCGTTTGGCGCGATGGCGGAACGCCAGCAAGCACTGGCAAAAGTCGTACTGGAAGATCCCGCGGTCGAAAGCTTATCCTCGTTCATCGGCGTTGACGGCACTAATACTACGCTCAATAGCGGCCGCATTCTGATCAATCTTAAAGCCCACGATACTCGCGACGTCAGCGCCACCGATGTCATCCGTCGTTTGCAGCCAAAGTTAGCCCGCGATGTACCGGGCATTACCTTGTACATGCAACCCGTACAAGATCTGACCATCGAAGACAGCGTCAGTCGTACCCAATATCAATTTAGCGTGGAAGATGCAAACGGACTTGAACTGACAAAATGGGTACCGAAATTAATTGATAAATTACAGCAACTACCGGAACTAGCTGATGTCGCCAGCAATCAGCAAGATATGGGATTACAGGCCTATATTGAGATCGACCGTAACGCAGCATCGCGTCTTGGCCTGACAACAGCGGCGATTGACAATGCTCTTTATAACTCGTTCGGCCAACGCCTCATTTCTACTATCTACACCCAGTCCAATCAATATCGGGTGGTGATGGAAGTACAGCCGGAATTTCAAAAAGGCCCAGCCGCGCTCGACAGTATTTTCCTGGTCGCCGCCAACGGCAAGCAGGTCCCGCTATCCAGCATTGCTACCGTCAGCGAGCGTAACGCGCCGCTAGTGGTGAACCATATCGGGCAGTTCCCGGCAACCACGATCTCCTTTAATCTGGCTCCTGGCGCATCGTTGGGCGCAGCAGTTGATGCGATACGTGTCGCTGAGAAAGAAATCGATTTGCCAGTCAGCATCCAGACGCGGTTCCAGGGCGCGGCGCTGGCATTTCAGGCTTCGCTAAGTAACACGCTCTGGCTGATTCTGGCCGCCATCGTCACCATGTATATCGTGCTTGGCGTCCTGTACGAGAGTTATATCCATCCCATCACGATTCTATCCACGCTACCATCCGCGGGCGTCGGAGCGTTATTGTCATTGATGATTTCTGGCAATGATTTGGGCATTATCGGCATCATCGGCATTATCCTGTTGATCGGTATCGTTAAAAAGAACGCGATTATGATGATCGACTTCGCCCTGGATGCAGAACGCAATGAGGGATTGTCGCCGCATGATGCGATTTATCAGGCCTGCTTGCTGCGTTTTCGGCCGATTTTGATGACCACCATGGCGGCGCTACTGGGTGCATTGCCGTTGATGCTTGGCACCGGCGTCGGCTCGGAACTACGTCAGCCGCTGGGTATCACCATGGTCGGCGGCTTGCTGGTTTCACAGGTATTAACCTTGTTCACCACGCCAGTTATTTATCTTGCATTTGACCGTCTGTCACGACGCTTTAAGGCGCGTTTTGGCAAAGCCGACAATGACAATCAAGATGACGATGATCAAGATGCGCGCGCGCCTACCGAACCAGTGCGGCCCTAATTGCACGTCGTTATGCTAATCAAAAAATGGTCCAAAGAGTCGAAAAAAGAGCGGCTCAAAAAGTGTATCAATAAAGTGCCCCTATGAATATTTCGCTTCCTTTTATTCAGCGACCGATCGCCACAACGCTTCTGACGATCGGGATAGCGTTGGCCGGTCTGGTGGCGTTTCGGATGCTGCCGGTATCGCCATTACCGCAAGTCGACTTCCCCACCATTTCGATCTCGGCATCCATGCCCGGAGCGAGTCCAGAGACTATGGCGGCGACGGTTGCGACCCCGCTCGAACGGGCGCTAGGTACGATCGCCGGAGTCACCGAAATGACTTCTTCAAGCTCGCTCAATTCCACGCGTATTACCTTGCAGTTCGATTTGAGTCGGGATATTGATGGCGCGGCGCGTGATGTTCAAGCGGCCTTGAATGCCGCACGTAACCTGTTGCCAACCGGCATGCCGAGTAGTCCCACCTATCGCAAAGTCAATCCCGCCGATGCGCCGGTAATGATTTTATCCTTGACTTCGGACAGCTTGACGCCAGGCCAGATTTACGATGCTGCCGATACGATACTGGCGCAAAAATTGTCTCAGGTTGCTGGTATCGGCAGTGTCAGCGTGGGCGGCAGTTCGCAACCGGCAGTTCGGATCGAGTTAAATCCAACTGCCCTTAACAAATATGGTATCGGTAGTGCTGACGTTCGCACCGCCGTTGCCGCAACCAATGCCAATCGTCCCAAAGGAATACTGGAAGACGGTGACAGAAATTGGCAGATTTACGCTAACGACCAAGCCAAGACCGCCGCTGAATACATGCCGTTAATCGTATCGTATCGCAACGGCGCTCCGATCCGCGTGCAGGATGTTGCTACCGTTTTGGATTCTGTTGCCGACCTGCGCAATGCCGGTTCCGCTAATGGCAAACCCGCCATTCTGGTCACCTTGAGCAGACAGCCGGGTGCGAATATTATTCAAACGGTCGACAATGTTCGCGCGATTTTACCGCAGTTGCAGGCTTCCATTCCATCCGCTATCAATCTTAATATCGCGATGGATCGCACGCCGACTATCCGAGCATCGCTGGTTGATACCGAACATACGTTATTGATATCAATCGCGCTGGTCATCATGGTGGTGTTTATGTTTCTGCGCAATGCACGTGCCGCGCTGATTCCCACCGTCGCGGTGCCAATCTCGTTGATTGGCACATTTGGCGTGATGTATTTACTCGGCTATAGCCTGGACAATCTGTCTTTGATGGCGCTGACAATCGCGACCGGATTCGTCGTCGATGATGCGATCGTGGTGCTGGAAAACGTCTCGCGTCATGTTGAAGAAGGTATGACGCCGTACGACGCCGCTATCAAAGGCGCGCGTGAAGTTGGCTTCACCGTCCTGTCGATGAGTATCTCGCTGATCGCTGTTTTCATCCCGATTCTGCTGATGGGCGGTATTGTTGGCCGCTTATTCCGTGAATTTGCGGTCACGCTGTCGGCGGCTATTCTGGTGTCACTGGTGGTCTCCCTGACGACTACGCCGATGATGTGCGCGCGCCTATTAAAACATGAGCCAAACCGCAAGCAAGGACGCTTCTTCACCGCTACCGAACGCATGTTTGATGCTGCGCTAAGCGGGTATAAACGTTCGCTGACCTGGGCGCTGCGCTTTGGGCCGCTGATGATACTGATTTTAGTGGGAACCATCGCGCTGAATATTCACCTGTACAAGATTATTCCGAAAGGCTTTTTCCCGCAACAGGATACCGGACGCCTGATTGGCGGGATTCAGGGTGATCAGGCGATTTCTTTTCAGGCGATGAAAGTCAAGCTGAATACTTTTGTGGCAATCGTTCAAAAAGATCCCGCGGTCGAAAATGTCATTGCCTTTACCGGTGGCAGCCGACGTAATAGCGGGGTGATGTTTATCACGCTCAAGCCGCTGTCTGTGCGTAAACTATCCGCTGATCTGGTCATTGCCAGATTACGCGGCAAACTCAGCCATGTTCCGGGCGCAAATCTCTTCTTGCAATCGGTACAGGATATTCGCGTCGGTGGTCGCTCCAGCGACGCACAATATCAATACACTTTGCAATCAGATGACATCAATCAGTTACGCCTTTGGGAGCCCAAAATACGGGCTGCACTGGATGCATTACCAGAACTGGCCGATGTCAATACTGACCAAAATGATAAAGGTCTGCAAACCTCGCTGGTGATTGACCGCGAGACCGCCATCAGAAGCGGCGTGACACCGCAATTAATCGATTCTTCGCTCAACGATCTATTCGGTCAACGCCAGATTTCAACCATCTATAGCGGAATGAATCAATACCATGTAGTGATGGAAGCATCCCCTGAATATTGGCAAAGTCCCGAAATTCTGCGCAATACCTATGTCAGCATTACGCCAAAAAACGCCAATCTCTCCCCTACAACTTCAGCCTTAGGAACACCGCCAGCGCTGACCGCGAATGGCCAGTTGGCGTCAAATTCATCGCTGGCACAAACGCTTTCCACTGCGGTCGAAGCACAAGTCCCGCTATCTTCATTCTCGACGTTTGCAGCGACCAATACCGCACTCTCGGTGAATCACCAGAGCCAGTTTATCGCCTCCACTATTTCCTTTAATCTACCACCGGGGAAATCATTATCCGAGGCAACGTTAGCCATCAACAATGCCATGAGCCGACTAGGTGTTCCGACCTCGGTCCACGGCACTTTCGCTGGAACGGCCAACGTGTTTCAGTCTTCTTTGAACAGTCAGCCACTATTGATCCTGACGGCACTACTGGCGGTATATATCGTGCTGGGAATATTGTATGAAAGCTATATTCATCCGCTGACGATTCTATCGACCTTGCCATCTGCTGGCGTCGGTGCACTGTTGGCTCTGCTCATCACCAAAACCGATTTCAGTCTGATCGCTTTGATCGGCGTGATTCTGCTGATCGGTATCGTTAAGAAAAATGCCATCATGATGATCGACTTTGCCCTCGACGCGGAACGCAATCGCGGCATGTCGCCACGCGACGCGATTTTTGAAGCCTGTCTCCTACGATTCCGCCCGATTATGATGACCACAATGGCCGCCATGCTGGGCGCAATACCGTTGGCACTTGGTCGCGGCGATGGCGCTGAATTACGCACCCCACTCGGCATCTCGATCGTCGGTGGTTTGATTGTTAGCCAACTCCTGACCTTATACACCACACCGGTGGTTTATCTTTATCTGGATCGCTTTAGTTTATGGTGGAAAGAAAAATTTAAACACGCTGACCATGAAACTGATGGCGAAAGCGCCCATGTTTGACCTAAAAATAATCCCAAAATTTGGTGAGAAATTATCGGAACAAAGAACGGTGCGAAGCAGCGGGCGCAAGATTTTTAGACATATTTTTAGGGCTGCCCTATTAGGCCCGATAAGTGGATGGAATTGATATGAAATACAATAATAGATTCACATTAGACTTATTGCGGAACCGTAACGAGCGCAGTGAAGTCAAGGCGCGGGTAGGCGGCTACGAAAGAAGCCGGTTACCGGCTACATTGTTAGTAGCCTTTTCCGTAGCGGTGTTAAGCGCCTGCGCGGTCGGTCCTGATTATGTCCGTCCGGTCATGGAATCGCCAACCGCCTTTAAAGAATCCAAGGATTGGAAAGTTGCGGAGCCGCGCGATCATGAACTTGGCGACCATTGGTGGGAAGGCTACAACGATCCCACACTGAACGCACTCATCACCCAGATCGACATATCGAATCAAAATCTGGCGCAAGCCGAAGCCAAATATCGCCAGGCGCGCGCGTTGGTGCAACAATCCCAGGCCGCATACTTTCCAACCGTTGGCGCGAATGTTTCAGCGACCCGATCTGGCGGAGGTGGCGCAAGCAATCGCACCAGTAATACCAACTCGACCAGCGGCAGTAGCTCTGCTTCAACTAGCCACTCGCTATCACTCAACGCAAGCTGGGAACCTGATTTGTGGGGGCGGGTGCGCCGCACAGTCGAATCAAATCAAGCCAATGCGCAAGCCAGCGCTGCCAACTTGCAGGCCGCAAAACTGAGTGCACAATCGGCATTGGCGCAGGATTATTGGCAACTGCGGATACTCGACGCACAGAAAAATTTGCTGCAAGATACCGTTACAGCCTATCAGAAGTCTTTTCAGCTAACCAAAAATCAGTATGCTGCGGGCGTAGTTGCCCAATCCGATGTCATACAGGCGCAAACCCAATTAAAATCGGCACAAGCTCAGATGATCGATCTCGGCGTACAAAGGGCTCAAACAGAACATGCGATCGCCCTGTTAGTCGGACAACCGGCGTCGACATTTTCAATCGCGCCGGCGCCATTGGTTGCGGTCGTACCAGCGATTCCTACCGGTATACCGTCGTCACTATTAGAGCGTCGCCCTGATATCAGTGCCGCCGAAAGGCTCGCCGCTGCCGCTAACGCGCAGATCGGCGTTGCCAAAGCAGCGTACTTCCCTGCCCTCACCTTATCCGCATCAGGCGGCTTTGAGAGCAATAGCTTTGTCAATTGGCTTAGTCTGCCAAGCCGTGTCTGGTCGCTCGGACCCGCGCTGGCCCAGACAATTTTCGACGGTGGCGCACGCAAGGCGCAAACCGACCAGGCCATCGCCAACTATGACAGCACCGTCGCCGGATACAAGCAAGCGGTCTTGACCAGTTTCCAGGAGGTTGAAGATAATCTGGCAGCATTAAGAATATTGGAACAGGAAGCGCAGGTGCAGGACGAAACGGTAGTATCCGCACGCAAAGCGGTAACGCTGATCCTGAATCAATACAAAGCGGGATTAGTGAATTACACCAGCGTGGCGACTGTACAAGCTACCGCACTTAGCGCAGAGAATTCGGCTCTTAACATTCTTAATCGCCGCATGGCTGCCAGCGTACAACTGATTGCCGCATTAGGGGGCGGATGGAATCAGAACGCATTACCGGACAACGCAGCCTTAAATCCCGGAAAAACACCAACAACATCACCCGCCCCAAATTAATTATTCTCCAAAACTGGTGAAGTATTTTCGGGATTGAGCGGACGTTTCCGGATAGTTCAGGTCTGCGACCAACTTAATTTGATCATTGTTTTAGATCATCAGACTCTGGATAATTGGTGTGAACTTGAGAATAAATGCATAGGGATGTAAATTAGCAATTTAGTAAATCAGCGACCTCGCGACTGAGAGTTAAGATACTACAACATCAGCTTGATAAACGATTCAGGAGAATCACATGGACTTGCGCAATAGTTGGCAGTTATATGCACTTGGATCGGCTTTTTTTGCAGGCCTGACCGCCATCTTCGGTAAGTTTGGCGTCACCGGTATGAACTCGAATTTCGCCACATTCATCCGCACCGTAATTATTTTGTTTGTCATTGCTGGTATTGTGACACTACGCAACGAATGGGAAAAACCAGCCTTGGTCGCCTCCAGCAACTGGTTATTTCTCGCACTGTCAGCCATCGCCACCGGCCTGTCCTGGCTCTGCTATTACCATGCCCTGCAAATCGGACCGATCACAAAAGTAGCCCCGATCGACAAACTCAGCGTCGCCTTCGCGATCGTATTAGGACTGTTGTTCGCTGGTGAGCAACTCACTTGGCCAATAGCTATCGGCGGATCATTGATCGTCGCCGGATCGGTCGTCATTATCGCGTTTTAGGTCGAATATAAGAATCGAGGCGATAAATTTTTCACCGCCGTTCGTGAAGGATTGGTATTAGCTGAACGGCGTCGCTGCTTATCTTTTTCCAATAGGTCAAAAAGATAAATGACTTATAAATTTCTTCTGGCGAGCCATTTCAAAAATCCCAAGGTTTTTTTTCTCGGAATTTTCACGCCGCGAGATAGCATAATCAAATCTGCCATGTCGTTAAAAACCGCTATTTTTTCCCACTCTCCTTCTGGCGCCAACATGTCAAAATGTTTCTCTACGGCGTTTATAAAAATAGTATTATCATCCGTATCTATTTTAAAATCATTAGTTACATGGTAAGCGTTCCCTCAGTACCCTCTACCCATAAACACCAAATTTCTGCATGATTTGAATGGGAAGGCACAAATTAATTGTGCCCACAAATTCACATTATGGACACAAATATTGGGACGGTTTCGCGAGCAAAGCGCGGCGCTTATCGCCAGCATTCAAGGGAATTTAAACGCAGGGTCGCCGAAGAATCTCTGGTGCCAGGAACTTCGGTATCGCGGGTGGCGCGTGCGCATGACCTCAATGCCAATCAGGTTTTTGCATGGCGCAAGCTATTTCATGTGGGAGCCTTTGAAACTGCCTCGGGCCCGCAGAGTACATTATTGCCGGTTGTGCTCAGCGATCCCCTGCCGGTAGATACACAACCGGTCTTTACCAGTACCGCTGTTTCCCCCGGGGTCATTATTCTGGAAGTAGGCAAAGCCCGGCTTCGACTCGAAGGCGTCGTCGACTCTGCCATGCTTGCCCTTGTTCTGGAACGGTTGCTCGCATGATTGGTCTGCCGGCAGGCACACGTATCTGGATGGCAGCGGGTGTGACCGATATGCGCTGTGGTTTTAATGGCCTGGCAGCCAAGGTGCAGACGGCATTGGCCGAAGATCCGTTCAGCGGTCATGTCTTCGTCTTTCGGGGACGGCGTGGAGATATCCTTAAAATTCTGTGGTGGACCGGCGATGGCCTGTGCCTGCTGGCCAAGCGCCTCGAACGCGGCCGTTTCATCTGGCCGCAGGCAACGGAAGGATCGGTGTCGCTCTCGCAAGCGCAGTTGTCGATGCTATTGGAAGGGATCGACTGGCGGCGTCCGGAATGCACGAATCGGCCCTCATCAGGCTTGTAAACATCGCCACACATGCGTAAACTGGCACCATGCCAACGCACACCACTCTTCCTGACGATATCGCGACCTTGCAGGCCATGATCCTGGAGCGTGACGTCGCCCTTGCCGCGCAAAGTGAAACGCTGGCGCAGTTGCGGGAAGAGCTTTCCACGCGCGGGATCGAAATCGAACACCTCAAGCTTCTTATCGCCAAGCTCAGACGCATGCAGTTCGGCCGCAAATCCGAGAAGCTCGATCACCAGATCGAACAACTTGAACTGCGACTGGAAGATTTGCAGGCCGATGAGAGTGCTGTTGCCATGGAAGAACCTCCGACCAGAAAGCCACGCCAGAGTGCACCGCGCAAACCGCTGCCCCTTCATTTACCCCGTGATGAGAAGATTTATTTGCCCGAACAAAATGCCTGTCCGGATTGCGGTGGTGGCCTGCGGCAACTGGGCGAAGACGTTGCTGAACAACTCGAATTCATTCCCGCCAGCTTCAGAGTCATCCGACACATTCGTCCGAAGCTGGCCTGCAAGTGCTGCGATACCATCCTGCAAGCTGCCGCGCCCAGTCGTCCGATTACACGCGGTCTGGCAGGTCCCGGATTACTGGCCCATGTACTGGTCAGTAAATATGCCGATCACCTGCCGCTCTATCGGCAATCTGTCATGTATGCCCGTGAAGGTGTCGAACTGGATCGGGGATTATTGGCTGACTGGGTCGGTGCTGCCAGCAGTTTGCTGCGACCACTGGTGGACGCGATTCGACGCCATGTGCTGGCTGCCACGAAACTGCATGCCGACGACACACCCATACCCGTTCTGGCACCGGGTAATGGCAAGACCAAGACAGCGCGACTATGGACCTATGTGCGGGATGACCGTCCTTCCGGATCTGTTGAACCAGCAGCAGTCTGGTTTGCCTATACTCCGGACCGTAAAGGCATCCATCCACAAACACATCTGGCCTCTTTTAGTGGCGTGTTGCAAGCGGATGCCTACGCTGGATTTAACGCCATTTATGAAAGCGGCCAGGTCGTGGAAGCCGCTTGCTGGGCGCATGCACGCCGTAAATTTTATGATTTGCATGTGGCCCGACCATCTGCGGTCACCACTGAAGCCTTGCGCCGGATCGGCGAACTGTATGTGATTGAAGCTGAGATTCGCGGCCAACCACCGGACCAACGTCGCGCAGCCCGACAAGCACAATCGCTCGCGCTTATCGATGACTTCGAATTCTGGTTACGGGCGACGCTTCTGCTGCTATCGCGCAAGTCAGACACGACCGCTGCCATCATGTATAGCCTCAATCTATGGCCTGCGCTAAAACGTTATTGTGACGATGGATGCATTGAAATCGATAATTCCGCAGCGGAGCGCTCCTTGCGTGGCGTCGCTATCGGACGTCGTAATTATCTCTTCGCGGGTGCCGACAGCGGTGGAGAGCGGGCTGCCGCTGTTTATTCACTGATCGGCACAGCGAAATTAAACGGTATTGATCCTGAAGCGTGGCTACGCCACGTTCTCACCCATATCGCCGACCACCCGGTCAATCAGGTCCATGACTTCCTGCCGTGGAACTTCACATCTACGATGGCGATAGCCCGCTAATTCTTGCCGATTGAATTTCTCTGCCGGAATTTATCGAGACGGCCGTGGGAATACGCTTACGTTACATGCGTAGTCGGCGAGATTTCTTCCCTCTCAATAAACCCGATTTCCACGACGAAAATATCCATGATTATTTCGAGGACTTCTTCCCGGGTCTGGTTATTTCTCATTAAATAAAACTCATCGAATTATACAATTCAACACCCAACTCAAAATTCCCTTAGGTCTTTTGAACGGAATTTTCACACCGCGATAAAGCATAACCAAATCTGCCATCTCGTTAAAAGTCGCTATTTTCTCCCACTCTCCCGCTGGTGCTAACATGTCAAAACGCTTCTCTACGGCGTTTAAAAAAATAGTGATGTCGTCTGTATAAATTTTAAAATCTTTAGTTACATGCGTGGCCGGTGAAATTTCTTCCCTCCCGATAAATCTGATTTCCACGACGAAGATATCCATGATTATTTCGAGGACGTCTTCACGGGTCTGGTTATTTTTCATGAAATAAAATTCATCTAAATATCCGCCTCAAAAAATCCCAAGGTTTTTTTCTTGGAATTTTCACACCGCGATAAAGCATAATCAAATCTGCTGTCTCGTTAAAAGTTGATATTTTTTCCCACTCTTCCGTTGGCGCTAACATGTCAAAATGTTTCTCCAAAACGCTTATAAAATAAGAGAGATCATCTGAATTAATTTTAAAATCTTTAGTTACGTGCGTGGCCGGTGAAATTTCTTCCCTTTCAATAAACCCGATTTCCACGACGAACATATCCATGATTATTTCGAGGACTTCTTCACGGGTCTGATTATTTGCCATCACGTGCCTCCAGTGCGCACATCCCAATACTAACAACATCGTAAATGGCAAATCCCACTGCGACAAAGGGTAATGCCCTACCAATGACGCCAAAAATACGAACCGAGCCAAAAGTGGCTTTAGCTGATTTTCGAAAATTAGTAGGGACTTTTGCCATTGGAAAAAATTTAAGTCCGAAATGACTAACAAGATTAGTATTTTTGCTAGAGTCCCAATATTGGGTATAACCCAACATTGATTTAGGTACCGGCATCCCACCAATACCAGCGCTCACAGAAATAGCAGCCAGTCCGTAATGGTCTTTCGCACAATCCCATAGTTGGTCAAGTGATAGATCCGGGATTTTTACATCGGGCCTTGAAATTTTCGTAAGTTGATATTGACCGTCATCGCCGAGCATTGCTATTGCGCCGCTGTAACCCTCCAATGATGAAAAGTCGTTCGCCAATCTACCTGTGTGAAGATTGTTGGTCAGACTACGATTATTTATTTTTTGTACGCCTTCAAAAATAGCGGCGTCAATAGTACATTCTTTCATGAGGCTGATCCCGGTAGATGCATCTTTACGCGTTGTGCGTAAGAGCGATCTATTGTGCTTCAAAAAAATTGTAATTATTAATTGGCGAAAGAGTACTTAAGGTTTTGTCTTACCATTGAAAATCAAGCGAAAATGTTTCTGCCATGCGCTTATCAAAACGTATCGACGAAATCGGCGAGCGTGATCTGCCCGACAGAACGGTTTGTGTGGAGGACCTTGATATGGGAAGAAAATAGGGGATTTTTTAACTTGGGCTGCGGGCCAAGTTGAACAGATTACTCTGATCGGCGACACCGTCGGAGCAATTTTGCGCAATGACCATACCGCACGTTGCGGTATCATTTCAGAAAAAAATTAACTCCAACCAGCATCAACCACAAATTCCTGCGATGTACACATCACACTATCGTCCGATGCCAAAAACAGCACCATCCGCGCCAGGTGCCAGGGCAATAATTTTCCAGACAGACATTGGTTGCGTTTGATGTCAGCCTCGCCTTTTTCATCCAGCCACAAATTATTCTGTCGTTCAGTAATTACCCAACCCGGCGTGACAGTATTGACCCGAATATTATGTGGACCAAGTTCCCGCGCCAGTCCACGCGTTAATCCGATCACCGCCGACTTAGCCGTGACGTAAGCCGGATAGCCACCGTTTGCTATGTGCCAGCTAATCGAACTAAAATTAATAATTGAACCACCGCCTTTTTTCTTCATGCCAGCTAACACCGCCTGACAAGTAAAAAATAACGGTCTCTGATTAATCGCAATACTGTTATCCCAAAACTCTACACTGACATCTTCAACGGCGTGCCGTGTATCATTCGCAGCGTTATTCACCAGAACGTCAAAATCACCAATCTCTTTGGCCATTGCTGCCATCGTTGCCTGCAACAGGCCGATGTCGCGGATATCGCAATGCCGAAACAACGGTGCAGGGAAGCCCGCTGCAGCCAATCTAGCGCATAATGCCTCGCTCGCTTCCGTTGCGATATCGACGAAGGCAACCAACGCACCCTGCCCCGCAAATGCGCTGACCAGCGCCTCGCCAATTCCGGTACCGCCGCCGGTAATGAATATGCGCTTCCCCTTTAAGCTCGGATATTGTGCAAGACCCTTAATCGCTTTTTGACTCGCTGACATGCTTACTCCAAAGTGTGAGGATTTACGTAAAATCGCTCCGTTAGGATTGTACATTCCTGACGAACTGTCTTCATCGCCAGGTTTGACAACCGCGTATCCGGAGCGATTTTGTGTCAGTCTGATAGAACTGTTCCGTCATCTAACATAAATAAACCTCACCGACTGTTTAGGGATCGACCAAGTATCCACGGATTGAACGTTATTTTGATAGTTTGCCATCCACGCGCTGCCAGATTCCCAATGGATTGCTATCCTGAATAGCGCTTGGCAACAATTGCTGCGGCAGATTCTGATACGACACCGGGCGCAAGAAGCGCTCTATTGCAGCACTGCCAACGGATGTACTGCGACCATCGGAAGTCGATGGGAATGGTCCGCCATGCACCATCGAATAGGACACTTCCACGCCAGTTGGAAAACCATTTGCCAGAATACGGCCAACTTTTCGTTCGAGGATGGGAAGCAATGTTCCCACTGCTTCATAGTCGCCCTCATCCATTTGCAATGTTGCGGTCAACTGACCTTCAAGATGTTCTGCAACTTGCTGCATTTCGGCGATATCCGCACAACTGATCAATAACGATGTTGGGCCAAAAATCTCTTCCGACAAATGCGCATCGACCAAAAAATCTGCCGCGCTGGCAGAGAATAACGATGGCGTACCTTTACAAGCACCATCAACGGCAACACCGCGACTAAGATCGTGCACCTTAGTATTTGCTGCCAGGCGACTAACCCCTTTTTGATAGGAATCATGTATCCCTGCGGTCAACATCGTGGCCGCAGTGCGTTGCGATAATTGCTCGGCTGCGAGTGTCGTGAAGCGTTCGAAATCAGCGCCCGCTACACCCAGTACCAAACCAGGATTGGTACAAAACTGACCGACGCCCATCACCAGAGAATCGACGAAACTGGTCGCCAGCGTATCGCCGCGGGCGGACAATGCTTGGGGCATCATGAAGACCGGATTAATACTACTCATTTCGGCATATACAGGAATCGGTTGCGGACGCGCAGCCGCAACTGCCATCAACGCCAATCCGCCTTGTCGTGAGCCGGTAAAGCCAACAGCCTGAATGGCAGGATGACGGACCAGCGCAGTGCCAAGATCATTGCCAACACCTGTCAATAGAGAAAATACGCCTTCCGGCAAGTTGCACTCGGCGACCGCTTGTTGTACCGCACGCCCCACCAATTCGGAAGTACCAGGATGCGCAGGATGTGCCTTAACAACTACCGGGCAACCGGCTGCCAGCGCCGCGGCCGTATCGCCACCGGCGACGGAAAATGCCAGTGGAAAATTGCTAGCGCCAAACACCGCAACCGGACCCAATGCAATCATCCGCATGCGCAGATCAACACGCGCAAGCGGCTTACGTTCTGGCAATGCCGGATCAATGCGCGCATCCATCCATGAGCCTTCGCGCAACACCGCAGCAAATAACTTTAGTTGTCCGACGGTACGACCGCGCTCGCCTTCAAGACGCGCTTGCGGCAAACCGCTCTCGGCCATGGCGCGTAGGATCAACGGTTCGCCCAGATCAATAATTTTTTGGGCAATCGTTTCCAGAAAGCGTGCACGGGTCTCCGGATCGGTCGCCCGATAGGGATCAAAAGCTTTTTGGGCCAGAGTGCAAGCTTGGTCAATCTGTGCGCTATTGACCGTATGAAAAACTGGCGCGATGTCCGTGCCCGAGACCGGACTGAATGCCGAAAATACTTCACCGTCGCCGGTAACGCTTTTAGCGCCGATGAGCGCCTGACCTGTGATATTCAATGGAGATTCCTTGGCCGATAACGGCAGATGTTTAATGGCTTAGCGAAAGCTTAAAGAGAATGAATTATAGGACGCGATAGTTCTTCCACGGCAAGTCGATTGCGCAAAGGTGGTCCGAATGCGGCTACGTCGATCTCAAAGGTTTCGCCCGCTGATACTTCAATTCCATCCACGCAACTTAGTGTCGCTGTGCCGAAGAAATGCACGTGCACGTCACCTGGACGGCAAAATAATGGATATTTAAAGTGATGATATTCCAAATTGGCGATGGTATGCGACATGTTGTCCTCACCGCTGACGAATGGTTTCTCCCAGCGCACTGCGCCTGCGGTGTCGAGAATTCGTGACATCCCTTCTACGTGGGAGGGTAATTCTCCCAACAATAAAGCCGGTCCCAGTGAACACTGGCGTAACTTGGAATGCGCCAAGTAGAGGTAATTCTGGCGCTCAGTCACGTGGTCTGAAAATTCGTTACCAATTGCATAACCCAAACGATACGGGGAGCCATCGACACCGATCACGTACAAGGCCGCGATTTCAGGCTCTTCGCCGCCATCTAACGCAAAGTGCGGCATGGTTAACGCTTCGCCACTGGCGCGTACGATCGAGCCATCACCTTTGTAGAACCATTCTGGTTGAACGCCCAACTTTCCTGCTGCGGGTTTTCCACCGTCGAGTCCCATACGAAACATTTTCATGCTATCGGTGAGCGTATCGATAGCGCTGACTTTTTTATGCATGGCGTCACGGCCATCAGCGCTGCCGAGATGCGTTAAGCCAGTGCCAGTAACAAAACAATGCGCGTGATCGGAATGATCCAACGGCGCTAAAAGTCGACCTTGTTCAGCGACGGTTACATAATCCACAACAGTCTCACCCAATGCACTGGTGGCGAGATCTTTTAGGGATGTTTTTTTGGCGATAGCTGCTTGCGCCAACGCATAAGTCGTCGCGTAACCGTCAATCAGGCGAATGGTCTCACTGTCGCTATCTAAAACGCCGATATGGCGGCTGTTGTCTGGTTGCTTGAATTGAACTAATAACATGGCTGTTCCGATTAAAAAATGCTTTTTAAAACGGTACAAACCTCGCCAAAACCACATAGTTCTTTTGATTAAAACAGCGAGACCTGACCGATTACGTTCATTGGTTAGTGTGAGTGCTTTGGCACTGCCGACCCCCGACAACCAACCAGGAAATCGAAGTCGCAACCTTCATCTGCTTGCAGCACACGGTCAATGTAAAGCTGTTGATAGCCACCTTTCATGGTCGGCGCATTGGTATCCACTGCTGCCGCCCGTGCGGTCTGGCGCTCCGCCATTTCTGCGTCGCTGATATCCAGATGCAAGCGTCCTGCATGACAATCCAGCTCGATCCAGTCGCCATCCTGTACGATGCCCAGCGGGCCACCGGCGGCTGCCTCCGGCGCTACGTGCAACACCACTGTGCCGTACGCAGTACCGCTCATTCTTGCGTCCGAAATTCGCACCATATCTTTGACCCCTTGCGCTAACAATTTTGGTGGAAGCCCCATATTGCCGACTTCAGCCATGCCCGGATACCCTTTAGGGCCGCAGTTTTTCATCACCAGCACCGAGCTTGCATCGACGTCCAGATCAGGATCGTTGATACGGATCTTATAGTGATCGAAATCCTCAAAAACAACAGCGCGACCACGGTGCTGCATCAATTCCGGCGAGGCAGCTGAAGGCTTTAGTACTGCCCCGCGTGGGGCCAGATTACCGCGTAGAATACAAATTCCGCCATCAGCAATCAGCGGATTATCCAACGTTCGAATCACCTCATCGTTGTACACCGGCGCACTTAATGTGTTTTCCCAGATCGATTTGCCATTCACCGTTAATGCATCCTTGTGCGGCAGCAGATTGCCATCACCAAGTCGACGCAAAACACCGGGTAAGCCACCAGCGTAATAGAACTCTTCCATCAAGAAGCGGCCGGACGGTTGCAAATCAACGATCGTGGGTGTGCCGCGGCCAATGTTAGTCCAATCTTCCAACTCCAGATTGACCCCGATACGGCCCGCAATCGCTTTCAAATGAATCACCGCGTTGGTGGAACCACCGATGGCGGCATTCACACGGATCGCATTTTCGAACGCTTCACGCGTTAGAATTTTGGATAGGCGCAGATCTTCCCATACCATCTCCACAATCCGCATTCCCGACATATGTGCCAGCACATAGCGTCGCGCATCAACAGCGGGAATGGCAGCATTGTGTGGCAATGACGTACCTAGTGCTTCGGCCATACAGGCCATGGTCGACGCCGTTCCCATAGTGTTGCAGGTGCCGGCCGACCGCGACATACCTGCTTCTGCCGACATAAATTCGTGCATGGTAATCTGGCCTGCCTTGACGGCTTCGCTCAACTGCCAAACCGCCGTGCCGGAACCAATATCTTTGCCATTATGTTTGCCATTCAGCATCGGGCCACCCGTGACGACGATGGCGGGAATATCGCAGCTGGCCGCGCCCATTAGCAAAGCGGGCGTGGTTTTATCGCAGCCGACCAACAACACCACCGCATCCATCGGATTGCCACGGATCGACTCCTCTACATCAATACTTGCCAGATTACGGGTTAGCATTGCCGTAGGACGCAGATTGGATTCGCCGCTGGAGAAAACCGGAAACTCAACCGGGAATCCGCCCGCCTCTAAAATCCCGTTTTTTACGTGTTCCGCAATTTTGCGAAAATGGGCATTACATGGCGTTAGCTCGGACCAGGTGTTGCAAATCCCGATGATGGGCTTTCCTTGAAACTCATGATCAGGAATGCCTTGATTTTTCATCCAGCTACGATACATGAAGCCGTTTTTGTCATTGGTGCCAAACCATTCGGCGGAGCGTAATGGACGTTTTTTGTCGATAGTCATGGTTGGCCTTCTTTTAAAAGATGAGCAGCATCCACTGGATCGCCGGGATACAGGATGCAAATGAAAAAATTGATCTAGGTTGTAAAGCGACCTCAGGTCTTGAAACGTAAGACCTGGCGCTTAAAAGGTCTTGCAATAATTCTTACAATAAGCGTTGCGCTTATTTGTTCTTGTTGTAGACATCGACACAAACAGCAGCTAGCAATACAAGACCTTTAATGACTTGCTGATAGTCAATTCCGATACCCATTATCGACATGCCGTTGTTCATCACACCCATCACAAACGCGCCGATCACAGCGCCCATAACTTTGCCGACACCGCCGGATGCCGAAGCGCCACCGATGAAACAGGCAGCAATTACATCTAGTTCAAATCCGGTACCGGCTTTTGGTGTCGCAGTATTCAGGCGTGCGGCAAAAATGAGTCCCGCCAAAGCAGCCAGCAAGCCCATGTTGACGAAGGTATAAAACGATACACGTGTTGTTTTGATACCAGATAATTTTGCGGCCTTTTCGTTACCACCGACAGCGTAGACGCGGCGACCTAGCGTCGTGCGATTAGCGATAAAGGTGTACACGACCATCAATGCAAACATGATGATCAATACGTTTGGCATCCCTTTGTAAGTCGAAAGCAAGTAGCTGAAATAAATGATGATGGACACAAACACGATATTTTTAATGATAAAAAACGTCAGCGGTTCGTCCTCCATTCCATGCTTGGTTTGGCTTAACCGCCCCCGAATTTTGACAATGATCAAGATTGCAGCAACAGCAACGCCTGCAAGCAACGATGTAGTGCGCAAGTCGACACCGTTTAGTGGATCAGGGATAAATCCTGAGCTGAGTCGCTGAAATGTATCAGGAAACGGTCCTACCGACTGTCCGTCCAGCAACGCCAGTGTTAATCCTTTAAATACCAACATCCCGGCAAGCGTAACGATAAACGACGGTATCCGAAAAAATGCCACAAAATAACCTTGCGCGCCACCGATAACAGCGCCAGCAATCAGGCAAATTACGATAGTAAGAATAAAGTTAAGGTGAAAATTCACCATCAGAACAGCCGCCAGCGCACCAACAAAACCGACTACCGAACCCACCGATAAATCGATGTGTCCCGCGACAATCACCATCAACATCCCAAGAGCCATGATGACAATATAACTATTCTGCAACACCAGATTGGTGAGGTTCAATGGCCGCATCAGCGTGCCATTTGTCATGTATTGGAAGAACGCCATGATCGCTATCAACGACAGCAACATCCCGTACTCACGCATATTCTTTTTGAGAAAACCTGCGTAGTCTTTGGTTTCCGCGATTGGTATAGGGCCAGGAAGTTGTGTCTCTGCTGCTGCCATTTTTGAGTTCATATTAGTTATCTCCGATCTTCGCGTTTTTTACAATCGCGCGCATAATTTTTTCTTGAGACGCTTCTGCCGCCAAAAACTCACCAACGAAGTTTCCTTCGTTCATGACATAAGTACGGTCACACATTCCCAGCAATTCGGGCATTTCCGATGAGATCATGATGATGCATTTTCCCTCAGCAGCCAATTGACTGATGATGTTGTAAATCTCGTACTTTGCACCGACGTCAATCCCGCGCGTCGGCTCATCGAGAATTAGCACATCAGGGTGGGAGAACAGCCACTTACTCAGCACCACTTTTTGCTGATTTCCACCCGATAAATTCAACACTTTTTGAAACACACTGGCGCAGCGAATCCGTAATTTGTTGCGGTAATCGGCAGCGACTTTATATTCCTGCCCTTCATCAATCACCAGCATCTTAGACACGCCGTCAAGATTCGCCAGAGTGATATTTTTTTGTATATCCTCATCCAGAATCAGACCGTAACCTTTTCG
Organism: Glaciimonas sp. GNP009; assembly: GCF_054343755.1. Lineage (NCBI taxonomy): Bacteria > Pseudomonadati > Pseudomonadota > Betaproteobacteria > Burkholderiales > Oxalobacteraceae > Glaciimonas > Glaciimonas sp. GNP009. Next base: position 3,910,288 of record NZ_JBTGUV010000004.1, on the reverse strand, counting down.
GTCTTCGGTGACATACGCGATGCCGTGGTTAATTGCTTTTTGGACTGTGCCGACATCAATTTCTTTGCCACGCAAAAAAACCTTGCCACTGATACGCTTGCCGTAAGTCCGTCCAAAAATACTCATCGCCAGCTCGGTACGACCCGCGCCCATCAATCCGGCGATGCCGACAATTTCGCCTTTTTTTACATGAAAATCGACGCCTTTGATCACTTCCCGATCAGGGTGCAACGGATGATGCACGCGCCATTGCTTTACTTCAAATATGGTTTCGCCAATGTCAGGTGTGCGCTTCGGATAACGATCAGCCATTTCACGACCAACCATGTTCTGGATGATGCGATCTTCGCTGATCACTTCTTTGTGGCAATCCAGCGTATCGACTGTCGTGCCGTCGCGCAAGATCGTAATCGAGTCCGCTACCTTCGAAATTTCGTTGAGTTTATGTGAAATAAGGATCGAAGAAATTCCCTCAGCCTTGAGTTCCAGCAACAGTTCGAGCAATGCGTCGCTGTCGCTTTCATTCAGGCTGGCGGTTGGCTCATCCAAAATCAGCAATTTGACTTTTTTAGAGAGCGCTTTGGCAATTTCAATCAACTGCTGCTTACCAACACCCAAGTTCGTGATCAACGTACTCGGCGATTCTTTCAGCCCGACTTTTTGCAGGAGTTCTTTGGCTTTGTTGTACGACAAAGCCGTATCGATAATACCGTTAGTGGCCTGCTCGTTGCCAAGAAAAATATTTTCTGTAATCGACAACAACGGCACTAATGCCAACTCTTGATGGATGATGATGATGCCGATCTTTTCGCTATCGGCAATATCTTTAAATTGGCGTTCCTGACCTTGAAAATGTATTTCACCTGAATAGGTGCCGTAGGGAAACACACCACTCAACACTTTCATCAAGGTTGATTTTCCGGCCCCGTTTTCGCCCACGAGAGCATGAATTTCGCCACTGCGGACTACCAGGTTCACATTGTCCAGCGCTTTAACGCCAGGGAATGTTTTCTGGATTCCTCGCATCTCAAGGATCGTTTCCATCTTATAACCTCTTATCGTCACCAGAGCGCCGCAATGTTGCAACTTTCAGCACTTGATTGACAACCAAATTTCGACTGAATATTAATAACAGGGTTTCGTTAACACCTTCGCTGATCGTACGAATCGGCACTTGCGACGGGTTCAGTACCGACATCAATACCGCATCCATTCAGCACCGCAGAATCGAATGGAGAAGCAACTCTCCTATCGAAACCACGGTTCTTCGCGCAGGTTTATTACTTTATTTAATTTGCGCTTCGGTGTAATAACCGCTGCCAGTGACCAATACTTGCTTCCAGTTAGACGCATCAACAACGACCGGCTTCAACAGGAACGCAGGAACAACCTTCACGCCATTGTTATAGGTTTTGGTATCGTTGATTGCCGGTGTCTTACCGCTTAACACAGCATCAACCATGCCGACCGTCACCTTGGCGAGTTCACGCGTATCTTTAAAGACCGTTGAGCGTTGCTCGCCGCGGATAATTGATTTCACCGATGGGATCTCGGCATCTTGTCCGGTGACGACAGGCATTGGTAGTTTTGGCGTGCCATATCCGACACCTTTCAACGATGAAATGATACCGATACTCAAGCCATCATATGGCGACAAAACCGCATCTACCCGTGCGTTTGTGTAATACGCGCTCAACAGATTATCCATACGCGCCTGTGCAACTGCACCATCCCAACGTAGCGTGGAAACCTTTTCCATGCCCAGCTGTTTGCTGCGAACAACCAGCTTGCCGCTATCGATATATGGTTTCAAGACTGACATCGCGCCATTGTAGAAAAAGAAGGCATTGTTATCATCTGCCGAACCGCCGAAAAGCTCAATATTGAATGGACCCTTGCCATCTTTTAAATCGAGCGCTTTGACGATATAACCGGCTTGCAGTACGCCAACCTGAAAGTTGTCGAAAGTGGCGTAGTAATTAACGTTTTTGGAATTGCGGATCAAACGATCATACGCAATAATCTTGACGCCCTTGTCGGCGGCTTTTTGCAGTACGTCGGACAGCGTTGTGCCGTCAATTGATGCGATCACCAGGACTTTTGCGCCTTTGGTTACCATGTTTTCAATTTGCGCCAACTGATTCGGGATGTCATCTTCAGCGTATTGCAAATCGGTCTTGTAACCTTTTTCTTTGAAGACCTTGACCATATTGTCACCATCAGCGATCCAGCGCGCTGAGGATTTTGTCGGCATTGAAATACCGACCAATGCTTTTTCCTGCGCGCTGGCCTGCGATGCAACGCCAATTAGGCCTATCATCAATCCTAGAATCGTGGATTTAATCATCTTCACAACTTGTCTCCTTTAGTTATTGTGGTGCTGCGAGTATTAAGTACGACGAACCTGCTAGTGTTAGGTCAAACGACAACGGTGATGTGCTTTCTACAGCAACCTCGCCCGGCGCCAATCAGCACACTTTTTTTATTATCGCAAAATAAGGTAGCACGGCTTTGATGGAATACCTTTCCCAAACGCATCTTAACCTTTTCAATGCCAACCTTTTTAACAACTTCACCCGTTATAGTACGAATGTTAGCGATATCAAACAAATGAATTTTTTTACAAATTCAATATTCATTTTGATATCCAGGGCTCAGTTCGCCCCCAGAGATATAGTGCAACTGTGAGCGACCTGATTACTCTAGCCAAAAGAAAAAATACGCGCTTATTGGCTAAATCTTGGCATAGTGTAAAAATTCCTGGGCGCTATGACCAATCACTTTTTATTCATAAGTGATATCTATTTTGGTATCACTAGATTGCGCGCTGACTGAATAAAATCAACGGCAGAGTGACATCCGAGCCATTAATTTATTCACGGGGTAACGAACGTATGGAAAACGTCGCCGATTAGGAGTTGCTGGAACACGAATAGACACGCGGTATGAATGGCGCTAGCGATGGTAAGGAATATTCCTATCCATCCAAGCTTGCTCTCAAAGGTGGCGTGGGTGTTGTTGCGATTTTTTGATACGTAATATTTCGTGTTTCTCAGTTACGCGATACGTAGACTTTCAGAATATAGATAGAGTCGCGCAGGTATTTGACACGATCAACCGCAGAACGCGGCGCTAAGTCAGGCGGACTACGCAATATATCTCTTAATACCTGACGATAAAGAGAGATTCCTCTCCATCAATTTGACATCGCATGGAAACGAACTAGACTTGACTCAAGCAATGAATGCGCTTTTTACGCAACTAATTGAAGCGCGCTCAAAACCGCGCCAACAAATCAATCTGACTCACTAATGGCTCTGCATCACCCGGCTTCACTTTTTTGTAAGAGCCATCACTCGTCATATCCCATGCTGAGGCATTATCTTGCAGATGTATCAGCAAACTTTCTTCAATGACCCGGCGCTTCAACTTACTGTCAAGAATCGGAAATGCGGTTTCAATGCGGCGGAATAAATTGCGATCCATCCAGTCGGCGCTGGACAGTGTCACGTTTTCCTCACCGTCTGCATAAAAATAGAAGACCCGATGATGCTCTAAAAAACGGCCAATAACGGAACGCACGGTGATGTTATCCGACAAGCCGGGAACACCGGCTTGCAGCGCACATACGCCGCGAATAATCAGCTGGATTCTTACCCCAGCTTGTGAGGCCTCGTACAAAGCGGCGATGACGGTTGGTTCCAGTAATGCGTTCATCTTGGCAATGATGTAGCCCTGCCGTCCGGCTTTGGCAGCGTCGACTTCCTTCTGAATGGCCTTGAGAATATTCGCGTGTAACGTAAAAGGCGATTGCCACAAACGCTTAAGCTGAACTTGCTTGCCGAATCCTGTCAGTTGCTGAAACACGTTATGGACGTCTTCGCACATTTTGTCATCACTGGTCATCAGACCGAAGTCCGTGTACAAACGCGCAGTCCGGGAGTGATAGTTGCCTGTACCAAGATGCACGTAGCGCTTGAGTTTGGTGTGCTTGGCATGTTGTTTTCGGCGTACGATCAACAGCATCTTGGCGTGGGTTTTATAACCGAAGACCCCATATACAACATGTGCGCCGACTGCTTCCAGTTTGGCAGCCCAGCCGATATTGGTTTCTTCATCAAAGCGCGCCATTAGTTCCAGCACGACAGTCACTTCCTTACCGTTTTTTGCTGCTTGCATCAACGCATTCATCAGCGCCGATTCATTACCGGTACGATAAATAGTTTGCTTGATGGCCAGCACATCGGGATCAATTGCTGCCTGCTGTAACAGTTCCAGAACCGGCTGAAAACTCTCGTAGGGATGATGCAACAAAACATCATCCTGATCAATGACATCAAACACCGACGATCCGGTAAAGAACGACTTTGGCAGCACTGGTGTGTGCGGTACAAACTTCAAATCGGGGCGATCAACCAAATCCGGTAATGGCATCAACCGGACCAGATTGACCGAACCATTGACGCGATAACAATCGGCTTGCTGCAAACCGTTTTGGTTCAGTAACCGTAATACTAACGATGCGGGGATATCATCCCCAACCTCCAGACGCACCGCATTGCCAAGTTGGCGAGTTGGGAGTTCGCCCTGCAATGCCAGCCGTAAATCGGTGACTTCATCTTCATCCACAAACAGATCGCTGTTACGGGTCACGCGGAATTGATAGCATCCGCCGATAGATAAGCCGGGGAATAATTCACCCACGAAGCATTGCATGAAGCTGCTTAACAGAACGAAGCCATAAGGATGACGCGACAACTCTTCCGGCATGCGCACCAATCGCGGTAACGCGCGCGGTGCCTGAACGATGGCAAGTTCCGGTTCGCGACCAAAGGCATCTTTGCCGCTCAATTTGACGGCAAAATTTAAACTCTTGTTGAGTACTTTGGGAAAAGGATGCGCTGGGTCAAGACCAATCGGTGTCAATACCGGCAGCAGTTCCGTTTTAAAAAATTCGTGCGCCCAGGCGCGCTGCTTTTCGTCCCAATCCGACTCTGCGTAAAAAACGATTCCCTCAGCATTGAGCGCAGGCAATAGCACATCGTTAAATAGCGCATATTGGCGAGCGACCAGTTTTTGGGCGCGCTCGCTGATGACCGTGTAAGCCTGTTGTAGCGACATTCCGTCTGGCGTCACGCCATCGATCGATTCGCGCATTTGTTCCTGCAAACCCGACATACGAATTTCAGAAAATTCATCAAGGTTGCTGCTGGTAATGCATACAAAGCGCACGCGCTCGAGCAAAGGCACGTTTGAATCTTCCGCTTGGGCCAACACCCGCTCATTGAAGGCAAGGACGCCGAGTTCGCGATTTAGTAGAGGAAAGGTCATATTTTTCAATAAATCGTCATCGGGTGGTGGACCAGCAATCTGCCTGAATCGCTAGTCGGAGGTATTGCTCATCATAATCGGGCAGATTGTAATGTTCGATTGTGACGAACCAATGACACGTAAAAAAGGAGCCCGCGCCCATACATGCCTGTCCATGTTATCCCTGTTTAGGACTAACGTTGCTCCGGTGGGATTGCTTTGATTGTAGCGGCAAAGCGCGCATGCACCTCAGCATCGACCGGCCTGTGCTTAACCTCGGTTTTTGCCGGATCGGTCCCGAGGAAATTACCGCCCTTGCGGTTTGTTGCCGGTCTGATCGGTCGATGAACAAAGCCGCCGCCACAATTTGGACAGACATTCTCCAGAACGTTATCGACGCAGGATGCACAAAAGGTACATTCATAGGAGCAAATACGTGCGTCAAGTGAAGCCGGAGGTAATGCTTTGTTGCAGTGTTCACAGGTGGGTCTGAGTTCCAGCATCGTATCTCCTTTTGTTATTAAAGAGCAGTTGAGGGGTAACCAAGAGGTGATTAAGAGGCTAGTAAGAAGCACTTAAAGCGTAATTTTTATTAGTGTATGCCGTTCAACACCCACCAAGAATATACCGAAACTGTGCAGGTTAAGCCACAGGATAAGTTACTCCGCTTTGGTCAGCGAAACGACACCGTGCGTGTGCCAATAGATTGGCTTAAATCGGCAAAAAACAAAATACACCCTTAAAAATTTGCCGTACCGTATACTCCTCCCCTACCATATAAATAACGCCAATCCTGGTCAGGGAAATTTTCCACCATGCTTTTGACTGCATTCGTAAAAACGTTTGGATTATTTTTTTTAACCGCCGTTGCCGAGATACTCGGCTGCTATCTGCCAATGCTATGGCTCAATGGCAAAGGTTCAGCGTGGTTGCTACTTCCAGCGGTCGTTAGTCTGGTCGCGTTCGTCTGGTTGCTTACACTCCATCCCGTTGCCAGTGGTCGCGTCTACGCTACCTATGGCGCGGTATATATTTCCACAGCTATAGTTTGGTTATGGAGTATAGATGGCATTACGCCACGTTGGAGTGATGTACTGGGTGCCGGACTAGCATTGAGCGGCGCAGCCATCATAGCCATGGGGTCGCGCGCCTAGTTCGTATGTCCTTGGAAAACGGTCAAAATCAGTTCATCACAGTTTTCCGAAAAATCAAAAATTCACCAAGAAAATTCACATGAAAAAACAAATTATCCGTATCGCCCCGCTGCAAACCGCCAAGATATTAGCTGTTCTTTATTTTGCCATCACCTTACTGCTCATGATTGTGTCGGCTCTAATTACGTGGATCGAGCTGGATTTCCGCGCATTCCAATTGTCCGGATTGATCCTTTCGACACCGATTCTGTACGCGCTATGTGGTTTTGGTTGTACGCTGTTTGGCGCGTGGGTGTACAACACGGCCGCGCAACGCATAGGTGGAATTGAATTTGAAACCAAAGAGATTAACGTGGCGCGAGATGAAATCAATACCGGAGTGTCGGAAATCTGAAGCACCGATGATGCGAGGATCATAACGCGCCTCAAGACCACGGGCCTGAACAGAGCGAGGCCCCTCAAGTCCCTAGCGCTCACCCCCCTGTAAATAGTCAACATTTAACGACGGCTCAAACTAGCTTAGACAAATTATGACCATTAACGTACACCAATAATCGCCAGGCCCGCTGCAAATATCAGATACAGTCCGCCAAACATTGCCAGCCGACCACCCGTCAACACCTGTTTGCGCAACAGCACATACAATCCTGCGATTGACACCATGGTGATCGTTCCGGCCCAAATAAGCGCGGTATCCAGCATCCATGGCGTGAAGATTAATACCAATGCGGTGGGAATCGTCGCTTGAATCATCATTGCACCACTAATATTACTCAGCGCTAATGTCTGTTTACCTTGTCGCACCCAGATCACCGCATTTAGAATCTCTGGCAGTTCAGTCGCAATCGGGCTCAGCAATAAAGCCACCAAATGGGGGGAAATACCAAGCCATGGCGCCATTGCCTCAAGCTGCGCCACAAATAGCTGTGAACTCAAAAAAATGACGACGAGCGCAACTATTGTCTGCAATGCAGCCCAGCCAAGTCCCGGTTGTGGATCGTTTGGGCGAAATTTCAGCGGATCAAGATCGTGAATCTCCACATCGGCGCTATCCTCTTTGCGGATCTCGCCCCAAATATAAGTGCCGTATGCCAGCAGAAACAACAAACCGAGCCACGGCTTGAAGGTGAACGCGAACAAACCAAGCAAGACCTTCAGGACAAAAATTCCCATGAACCAGGCTTGGTCGCGACTTAATCGGGCGCCATCGGCTGCGGAAAGTAAGATACCTCCAATTTTTTTGCGGTTCAGAATAAACATCAAGCCGACGACTGCATAAGCAATCGTGCTCAGCGCCAACGGGCCACCAAGGGCAGCGCCAACGCCGATATCTTTATGCGCCGCATCGCGACCAAACACCACCGCTACAAAAGTAACGACAGTTTCTGGTAATGCCGTGCCGAACGCAGCCAGCACAGTACCGACAGCGCTTTGGGCAACACCCAAACGACGTCCTACCCATTCGATACTATTGACGAAATACTCACATGACAAATAAATAACAATTGCTGAGCCCAGCAACAACGCAATGGTTAATATCATGCCGTTACTCCTTGCCAGACGATAGCCTGATCAGCGGAGAGTGAAATGCGTGATAAATTGGAATGACCAACAGGAAAATAACGAGACTTGCACATAAAGGAGTTCCTGAGGGCTGGGCGCTGACAAATGGCGCAGCGCCCCCGCCCAGCCGGGTAAGGACATTGCACCAAAGGTCTTGCCACACCTGACGGTCTCGTATGCCATGACGATAAGCGTCAAGTATGTTGACATACGCTCATTGCAACAATGACTCGCTCTACGCTAACTTTAAGTCAGGCACGGCAGCGTCAATCTATCGCAAGAAGGCTACTCCCCAAAGGAAGCGCCGATATTATCATTAAAATTCGCGGTCTGGCAATCGTCCAAATAGGTTTGCCGCCATTCATTGCCATTCTATTTGCCCATAAATGGTCATAAACGAGGAAAAATAGTCACAAACGGCTAAAATGTCGACTAAATGCATTTCAGGCTGACTTCTTATTGTTTTTTTGCTCATTGATACTTAACGTTAGCGCGCCTTCCTGAGTGCCTCCGACGTTGAATAATCGTGAAGCAGTTTTTTTTGATTGGAGCACATTGTCATGAAATGGGCAGTGATTAGCATTTTTCTTTTATCCATTATTTACGTCCACTTCCGCGGCAAGGTACGGTTACCGTTTTTTCGTCAGTTGTTCGACCATTCGTCGATCATGGCACCGTTGAATATTTTGATGTACATGTTTTCCAAAGTGCCGACCAACACGGCTTATCTGCCAACCAGCGCTTTCAGTGACTTGAAAATTCTGGAAGACAATTGGGAAACTATTCGCGACGAAGCGCAAGCCCTGATCGGAATGGAAAAAATCCGCGCTGCGGCGAAGAACGACGACGCCGGTTTTAACTCATTTTTTAAAGCTGGCTGGAAACGTTTCTATCTGAAATGGTATGACGCCAGCCATCCATCGGCTGAACAGTTTTGTCCGAAAACGGTCGCGTTACTGCGCCGGACACCAAGCGTAAAAGCTGCCATGTTTGCAGAACTTGGACCGGGCGGAAAACTGAATTTGCATCGCGATCCATTTGCTGGATCGATGCGCTATCATCTTGGTCTTATTACGCCGAATGATGATCGCTGTTTTATTGAGGTCAATGGCGAACGCCATAGCTGGCGTGATGGTCAGGGTGTCGTATTTGACGAAACATTCATGCACTGGGCGCATAACGGCACCGACGTCAATCGCATCATCATCTTCTGCGATATCGAACGCCCGATGAAGTATGCGTGGGCGCAGGCTGTCAACCGCTGGCTTGGCCGCCACATGATGAGCGCAGCTGCATCACCGAATGACACAGGAGATGAAACCGGCGGCATTAACAAGCTGTTTCGCTTTGTCTGGGCTGCCGGACAATACCGCAGAGCGCTCAAAAAGTTTAGCAAGCCGCTCTATTACGTGATCAAATTTGGTTTAATAATCGGCGTCATCGCTGCCATCATCTGGTTATAAAAGATCCTCACATAAATGTTTGTTTGGGCACGAAGCATCGTGCCCAAGCCTCCCAAATCCGCTTTACCGCGCTGGCAATATCTTGCCGGTGACCTGACCAAAACCAACGCGATAGCCGTCACCCTGACACCATCCGGTCATGCTGATTTCATCGCCATCCTGAATAAAACCGCGTTGCATGCCATTTGCCAAGATCAACGGCTTCTGCCCGTTCCGCGTCAATTCCAGCAGACTACCGAACGCGCCTGATGCGCTGCCACTGATGGTGCCAGAGCCCATCAAGTCGCCGACTTTAGTATTACAGCCGGATACAGTGTGATGCGCCAGTTGTTGCGCCATGGTCCAATACATCGCCTTAAAATTGGTCTTACAAATTGTTTGTCCCGAACCAGGCTTCCCCTCGTCCTCTATGGGCGTCAACGTCACTTCGAGAGCAATGTTATAGGCATTATCGGTCTGTTGCTGCAAGTACGGCAATGGTGTCGGTTGCTGCACAGGACTGGCAACACGGAACGGCTCCAGCGCTTCCATCGTCACCACCCAAGGTGAAATCGAGGTGCCGAATGATTTACTATTGAACGGTCCCAGCGGGACATATTCCCACTGCTGTAAATCGCGGGCGCTCCAATCATTAAGCAATACCATGCCAAAAATATGTTGCTCCGCCACGTTGATATCAATCGGTTCGCCCAAAGCATTTGGCTGCCCGATCAAGAAACCGGTTTCCAGCTCAAAATCCAGCTTGCGGGATGGTGCAAAAATCGGGGCATCAACATCTGGCAGTTTTAATTGTCCTTTTGGGCGATGCAATGCGGTTCCACTCACCACCACTGAACTGGCGCGCCCGTTGTAGCCAATCGGGATATGCAGCCAGTTTGGTAACAAGGCATTTTCTGGATCACGGAACATTGATCCGACATTGGTAGCGTGTTCTTTCGACGAATAGAAATCGGTGTAACCGGCGATTTCCATCGGCAAATGTAAAGTAACCGCATCTTGCCGCAGGAATGCAGCAGTGCGCAATATTTGATCATCACGCAATAGCGGATTATCGTCACGCAACAAGTGACTAATCAGCTCGCGCGTCGCACGCCAGGTAGCATGCCCTAGCGCCACAAACTGATTCAAGCTACCGCTAAGAAAAATTTCCGATGGCAAAGGCAGGAGATCGGCGTCTGCCAACATTGCCAGATCCAGCACTTGATCGCCAATGGCGACGCCGACGCGTAAGGTCGGATCTTCGACACTGCTGAAGATACCAAAAGGCAAATTTTGAATAGGGAAATGGCATTCTGGTGATGTCTCAATAAAAGACTTCAGCGTTGGGTCATTGGGTTGCATAAGAACTCCCGTTTAAATTTATATAGTGCATTTCGTCATACCGTCACCCACATTAAGCATGACTGTCAGTCCGTAAAAAAAACTCAAGGCAGTCCATTAAAATTCTTTTTCAGACCATCCCAGCAAGCCAGATAATCTTTCTGTAAAAGTGGCGACTCTAGCGCAAAATGCGTCGGATGAATCACGTATCGACTTTCAAACATAAAGGCCAACGTATTGTCGATTCGATGCGGCATCAGTGTCGCGTTGCTAGCGTTCTCAAAAGTTGTGGCATCGGGGCCGTGGCCACTCATGCAATTGTGCAGACTACCGCCGCCCGGGGCGAAGCCTTCGGCCTTGGCATCATAAGCGCCGTGCACCAATCCCATGTATTCGCTCATGACATTACGATGAAACCAAGGTGGCCGGAAAGTATTTTCGGCCACCATCCAGCGCGGGGGAAAGATTACAAAGTCCACATTAGCGGTTCCTCCAGTATCCGATGGCGAGGTCAAGACCGTAAAAATAGAAGGATCAGGATGATCGAAACTGACCGTATTAATCGTATTAAAGCGACTCAGGTCATACTTGTAAGGCGAATAATTGCCATGCCACGCGACCACGTCCAGCGGTGAATGGTCAATCGCGGCAGACCAACATTGCCCGCCAAATTTTGCCACTAACTGAAAATCGCCTTCCCTGTCTTCATAGGCGGCCACTGGCGTCTGAAAGTCACGGGTATTGGCTAATCCATTTGATCCAATCGGGCCTAATTCGGGCAACTCAAATTGCGCGCCATAATTCTCACAAATGTAACCACGCGCTGCGCCATCCGGCAGCACCATACGAAAGCGCACACCACGCGGGATCACCAAAATCTCACCCGGCTTGACATCCACTATGCCGAACTCGGTATGCGCCAGCAAACGGCCTTGCTGCGGCACGATCAACAATTCGCCATCAGCATCATAAAAAAATCGATCGTACATCGAACGATTCGCGACGTATATATGGATTCCCATACCCGCTTGCATCGACGTATCCCCGTTTCCGGCAATGGTCACCAAGCCATCAATAAAATCGGCCGGTTGGTCGGACGCTGGCAACGGTAAAGGGTCCCAGCGCAGCTGGTTGGGCGACGCCGCCACCTGGTTAAAAGGCCCACTGCGCAATAAGGGATGATCACACGGCTCAAAGGCATGATGCATCACGCCCGGCCGAATGCGATACAACCAGGAACGACGATTACGCGCGCGCGGTGCGGTAAACGCCGTGCCGGATAATTGCTCGGCATAGAGGCCGTACGCTACTTTTTGTGGTGAATTTTGGCTGGCGGGCAACGCGCCGGGTAAAGCCTCTGTAGCGAAGTCATTACAAAATCCGGATTGATACCTGAGCACGCCGGCATCTTCAGAATCTGTTTTGTGAATTGCGTCCTGCGTAGATGCGCGCAATGGCTCGGCAATTGGTGTTGACATGCGTACTCTCCTTACGATTTATGTGGCGCGACTAGTGGATTGCCCCGCATTGGCGCTGGTTGATTGACGAAGGGAGTTGTTTCCCATCAATATCAGCATCAGCGCCGAAACGAGTGCCGGTACTGCCAAGACGATAAAAATCGTGCTGTTCGGCCAGTTAAGGCGTATCAATTCACCACCCAATACCGGACCCACAATCGAGCCAATCCTTCCGATTCCGAGACTCCAACCGATACCAGTCGAACGCAATGTGGTCGGGTAATACGTGCCAGCCAACGCATTTACCGCAGGTTGACCGCCAACAATACAAAAGCCAGCAACAAAAATACTTCCAAATAAGAAAATCAACGATGCCTCGGGACGTCCAATCAAGGCCACGGCGATACCGGCAACGACGAACACTGGAATCAACACCCGGCGAAAACTCGAACGGTCAATTAGTTGTCCCATAATCAGCGTCCCGAACGTGCCACCGATCTGTAGCGCGGTGCCAGCCAATACCGCGTTCGCCGTCGATAATCCAGCGTCTTTTGCGATGGTGGGCAACCAGTTTGACAGAAAATACAAATTCACGAGATTCATGAAGTTGATTACCCATAGCAGGATCGTGACCTTTGCCCTGCCCTCCTGAAAAAGTTGCAGCATCGGTGCGCCTTTACCTGCTTTTTCGTTCACCACGTAACGGGTATCAGCATCTATGTGGATGTTTGGATCAATCCGACGCAACCACTTGCCGACCTGATCTAGCTTCTTACCGCGCAGCACCAAAAACTGCATTGATTCTGGCAGCAGAAAAATCATCAGCGCACCAATAACCAACGGCACAACGCCGCCAACATGGAACACCGATTGCCATCCGAAACGCGGAATCAGGTATGCCGACAACAGCCCGCCCAGCACCGCACCCAACGTAAAGCCGCAAGATACCAGCATCATCAATGTCACACGTTTGCGTAGTGGACTGTATTCACCCGCCAGCGCCATCGCGTTCGGCATAATCGCGCCCAGCCCCAAACCGGTGACGAAGCGGATGATTTCCAACTGACCGATGGAAGTTGCCATCGGCGTCACTAGCATGCAGATGGCAAAAAATAACGTCGCTGCGATCAATACCGGGCGCCTGCCAATCCGATCGGCCAAAATACTAAACGTCAACGAACCGACTAGCATTCCGAACAAACCAGCCCCAAAAACCGGTCCAAGATGCGATTTCGCAATACCCCAATCCTGAATAATCGCGGGCGCTACGTAGCCCATGGCCTGCACATCAAAACCATCAACGATCAGACACAAGCCGCACAAAATTAACATAATCGTTTGAGGAACGCCGATTTTGCTGCGGTCGATTAAGGCAGGAATGTCTAACTGGCGGTGGACGCCATCAGGCGATGATGAGGCTAATGTCATGAATACGGTCTCCGAAAAAGTGTTGTCTGTCGGATCATTAGCGCCCGACCTACCCATATTATGCACATTTTTCATTTACAAAATAATAGGAAATATTTAAAATCATTATTTAGATTTATTAAATAATTCCTAATCAGTCACCAACCAATTACGCTTCCCATGGACCGACTCGAATCATTGCGAATATTCTGTCACGTCGTTGAGCTCAATAGCTTCAGTCGTGCAGCACAGCAACTAGAACTCTCAAACGGCTCAATTACCAATCATATCGCCAGTCTTGAACGGCATTTTGGCGTCCGCTTGTTAAATAGGACTACGCGTAAAATTTCTCTGACCGATGACGGACATCGCTGCTATCAAAGTGCGCAACGATTGCTGGGCGACATGATGGAGCTGGAAGACGCATTACAAGGTTCCAGGGCGACACCACAAGGCGTGCTGCGGATTGACGTGCCAACCGTGATCAGTCGCATTTATCTTGCGCCAGCGCTATCGCGCTTTACCGCGCTCTACCCCGATCTAACGGTGCGCATGAACGTCAGCGACCGGATGGTCGATATGGTGGAAGGCCGGGGCGATGTCTGGATGCGGATTGGTGAATTAAAAGATTCCAGTATGGTGGCGAGACGGATCTATCAAACAAAAAATATGTGCTGTGCGTCGCCGGATTATCTTTCACAGCATGGCACGCCCGAGACACCACAAGATTTGGCGCGCTTCAACTGCCTATCCTTTATTCATCCAAATACCGGCCTGAACGTTCCATGGACCTTTAACAAAGGCAAGCAACACGTTGAATTGAATCCGCAAACAAGTATTTCAATCAATCACGCTGAGTCGCTGATTCATGCAGCAACCAGCGGTGCGGGTATTGTTCAGTTACTTTCGCTGTCGCTACACCCGCAGATACGAAGCGGACTGTTGACCCCGATTCTCACCGACTGGAATACGTCTGGCCCGCCGGTATCGGTCGTGTATCACCACAGTCATCAGCTATCGGTAAAAGTCCGGGTGTTTGTCGATTTTGTGACGGCGCTATTTGCAGAAGTTGAAGCGGCTGATTTAGCTTGTGCATAGATCACTCATCGTGACCTTCTACGCATCATGGCGATTAACATAAAAAATAGCGATGCCGGAAGCATCGCTATTTAATTTTATTCACACCCTACCGTTTTAGATCAGAAATTAAATTCCGCACTAGCCCGCAACGTCCGCGGCGCGCCCTGAATCAGGAAGCCATTCCAGCTACCTAACCAATATTTCTCATTGGTCAGGTTATCCAGATTCGCCCTGAAAACAACATCCTTGCCGCCGACTTTTACCTTGTAGCGTGCGCCAATATCAACCAGTTGATAACTACCGATTATGTGCGCGTTATCGCTTTCCAGCGCTTGATTGCCGACATAGCGCGTTCCACCCGATAAAGTCAGACCAGTCAACGTTGGTACTTTGTATTCGGCTTGTAAGGCGGCTGTGAAGTTGGCGACATTGTTTGCACGTTTGCCATCAACCGTTGGATCATCACTCTTATTTTTGCTGGTCATCCATACCGCACTAGCCATCAAGCCCCAATCGCGACCCAATTCCATCCGACCCGCGACATCCAGCCCCTGATAGCTTAATGCCCCTTCCTGGATATAGACGTTACTGCTGTTCGTGAACTCCAGCCCGCGTTCGATACGGAATAAGGCCGCTTCGGCAGACCAGCCTTTTCCTTCTTTTTTGACGCCCGCTTCATACTGCTTACTCTTCAACGGTCCAAATGTATCGCCATAGTTGACTGTGCTCAGCGGTGCGGAGCCGCCCTGTTCCAGTGATTCAACGTAACTGACATAGTAGGAGACCGATGGAGCAGGCTTCCAGATCATGGCAAGCGTCGGCGACAAAGCAGTTTTGGTATAGGTGTCCGATGTGGAACCGTCCAAATTGTACGAGTGCTGCGTGTAGTTGCTATGACGCAAACCGATGATAGAACTCCACTGCGGCGTCCAATGAACCGTGTCACTCACAAACACGCCCACATTGCGCGTATCGGACGCTTTGAAGAGCGCCTGATCTACCGGCAAACCAGGATTGGCAAGCACAGTATCACGATACAGATTACCGGTACCAAGGAAGTCTTCACCCAAATTGCCGTTGATACGTTCCGCCCTTTGCATATCGGTACCGAAGGTGACGTCATGGTTAATTGAGCCTGTCTGTAATTGACCAGAAAACAATAAATTTGCTGAGTCGCTGTTCTGCTTGCTATACCAACGATAAAGGTTTTCGTTATAGTTGCCGACGTTGTCAGTCACCGTCAGAGCACTATCATAGTTGGTACGTGTCTGGCGCATGCTGCGATAGCCCAAACGCATGTCCCAACTTCCCGCAATGTTCCAGCGCAATTCTGTTCCGACGGTGGCGATCGTTGTTTCGTGATAAGTGAAATCCTGACTAAGACGATGGCTTCCATCTACTGGACTAGGCAACGCCACGCCATCAGCCAAGGTCAGCGCAAAGAGCGAACCATTCACTTTACGTTTTTGATACAGTCCGTCTAACGTCCAGACTAAACCTGGTGCGAGGCGCACATCAAAAGCCGCCGATACCGAATCGCGCTTAATCGGCGCATCAAGATAAGTCGTACCGCCTTCGTGCACCGCATTGACGCGTAAACCATAGCGATCATTTTCACCGAAACGTCGGCTAATATCGGCCTGTGCCTTGTATTGTGATTGGGTGCCATAACCCACTGTCACCATCGATATTGGCGCTTGGGTAGCGCGCTTGGTCTGGAAGTTAGCAATCCCACCCGGCGAACTGAAGCCGTACATAAAGCCGGACAATCCCTTCAGAATTTCAATCTGCTCAAAATGCTCTAATGGCAAATCAGCTTGCCATAGGACTGTGTTGAGGCCATCAACTTTAAATCCATTCAGTGTATCGAGTGCCAGCCCGCGAATGGCTATCTGAGAGTTTTCACCAGAAATATTATTATTCAGCGCTGTCACAGCGGCGTCACCCTTGAATGCATCCGCAATGGTAGTCGCCTGCTGGTTGGCGATATATTCCTTGGTTGCGACGCTCACCGAGAACGGGGTATCAAGCAACTCTTTCGTTCCCAAAGCGCCGGCACTCCCGATGTAGGCGCGATAACTGGATAATGCACTTTCATCACCCTGCTGGGCAGTGACGTTGACAGTTGGCAATTCAGCTTCGGCATGAGACGGGGCCGACAAAGTCAATAACGCTAACGCAAGCGGCGTCATACGCACAGTCCCAAGCAGAAAATTACGGCTGTGTTTATTATTTAGTTTGCGGCCAGGACTGCGGCCACTATGACCATCAACAGTATTGCGAGCACCAATATTATTGCGCGCACCATTACGACTACATATTTTCTGCATACTTCAACTCCCCTGGGGTCAAACTAACAATTAAGCCACATGGCATCAAAGCAAAAGGATCTCCCAATCCCCAACCTTGATTTAAATCGCGACGCGAAATGCCGGACTTAACTTTTCGACCGGGCAGCAACGTTGGCCGCCGGTATTTTGTTGAATACTTTTATTCTGTTTATTTAAAAGAATCCGATCATCTCGAAGAGATTCCAGAATTTCGACTGATCGCACGGCCAGTACCGACAGCAAGGTATCGCTTAGACCATGGCTATCTTCGCAACATCCTTGCAGATAAATTTTGGGTAAGAAATCACCCTTGGTACGCAAGCGATAATCACGCTCCACGTCATATCCATCGATATAGCTTTCCAAGCTGCCGAGAAGCCGTTTGTGATCGTCGCGACGATATCCTGTTGCCATCACTACCGCGTCAAATTGAATTGGCTCAGTCTCGCTGCTATCCCGTTTACATAGGGCTAACTCGACGCCACTACTACCGAGGCGCACCTCGCTCACATCACGGCCCGGCAACAGCGCATGACGCTTATTGCCGCTTACCTGCTGTTGATAGAGCAACATGTAAATTTTTTCGATTAAATCGAGATCAACCACCGAATAATTTGTACTGCGGTATTTTTCAAGGGTGGCGCGGCGTAACTCCTCCGGCTGGTGATAGATAAGATCGGTGAATTCCGGACTGAAAATTTCATTCACAAAAGGGCTATCATCGGAAGGCATCAACGCCTCGCCACGCGTGATCAGCGTGACCTCGACATCGCTAAAGCGCGACACCAGATCCATGAATATTTCAGCGCCGCTCTGACCACCACCGATCACCGCGATTCGGCGTGGTGTGGCGTTACGCTGAACTAGTGCCTCGATTCGCTCAAGATAATACGCCGCATGAAATACCCGATCATCGCGCACACCATCAAAAGCCTCAGGAATACTTGGTACGCCGCCAATGCCAAATACTACATTTCTCGCCAACCGCGTATGCGCGCGACCGCTGGCATCCAGCGAATGGACCTGCAACCGCGTTACCTTTCCGCCCTCTTTCACGGGTTCAATATCCACCACTTCCTCGCCGTAACGGCACCGATGATCAAAGTGACTTGCCGCCCAGCGGAGGTAATCGTTATATTCAATACGCGACGGGAAAAAACTCTTGAGGTTGATAAATTCCCTCAATCTGCCTTTTTCATGCAAGTAGTTAATAAAAGTAAAACGACTGGTCGGATCGCGCAATGTCGCCAGATCTTTTAGGAAAGATATCTGCATATCACTGCCTTCCAGCAACATGCTGCCATGCCAGATAAACGCAGGCTTTTTCTCAATGCAGCAATAATCCAGAGCCTTCTTACCGTGTTGTATTTGTTCCTCGATGGCGACTGCAATTGCCAAATTTGACGGGCCGAAACCAACGCCGATAAAGTCGTGCTCAATAGCAGAAATACGCATGTTCAACCTCTTGCCGGAAATGGGAGAAAGACGCACGTTATGCCACGTACATCCTGCCGATATCAAACATGACGAACGAACGATGCAAATATTTATAGACGAGAGTGAGATTCATTCACATTGAGGTTGGGTTGGGTGTTATTTCTGCGGTTCGGTTCATCAATATCTGGAACGGTTAGTGCTCCGTGGATGCTGGTCGGGGGTGGCCCGACAGCCAGTCACTTTTTCTTGCTTCGCCAAGTAAAAGTAACCAAAAAGAAGGCGACCGCAGAGGCGCTGCCCTCCCTTTGGTCGGGTCCCCAAGCATTTCAGTTGTCAGTCGGGTTGAGAAACCAACTCGCCTGCGGCTCAAACATGTTTCCCAACCCGACTGACAACTGAAAAGCTTGGCAGTGCCAATGACGGGGTAGGTCAAAAAAAAAAATACAACAGCAACAGCAACAGCAACAGCAACAGCAACAGCAACAGCAACAGCAACAGCAACAGCAACAGCAACAGCAACAGCAACAGCAACAGCAACAGCAACAGCAACAGCAACAGCAACAGCAACAGCAACAGCAACAGCATTCATAGTGGATGTGATTCAGTTTGCACTAACCTGATCTACTGGCCTCACATCTCAACACACACTAAGACTTGCCCAGAACTACTATTAATCTCTGCTAACGCCTTACTGTGAACAACCTCAAGTCAGTCCGTTATCCACGGTCCTTGAGAGAATACCTCGCGTTCAAGTATTAACAACGCGGCACGTTTATGTGGAAAGTCGAACTCACGATGAAAAGCGAAACCGGTTTGCCGTAGATAGTCGATCATGCGAACGTTGTCGGCGCGGGGTTCGCACACTATTAATTGCGTACGTGGATCGTCCAGCATCACATAATGTACGAGCGAGTTCAGCCATGCCGAAATGAAGTGCGGACCACGCGCCCATTCCTCACCAACCAGCATATGTAAGCCACGGTCATAATCTGTCGCATTATAAAAGGGCGCAATACGATCCTCTTTTGCCCAATACACTTCAAAATAGCCAAAGGGCTTATCGTCCAGACAACCAATCAGCGGATGTACGTGCGGATCAGCCAATGCGTTGATGATAAACGCACGGTGCTTTTCAATTGCACCATCCTCTTCCCAAAATTTTGCCACACGCGGATTATTCATCCAGGCGTGAAAACTATCGAGATCGGTATCAAGATCCAAAGTACGCAATGTTAGCCATTGATTCAGCCAAGGAATAAAGCGTCGATAAACCGTTTTTGGATTGTTCGGTGGACGGCGTGGATGACGTTTGCCGTTGCTGATCACATAAGCAAGTGGATACGCCGCACTGGATTCAACTTGAAGCCACAAATCCGGCTGCTGAACAAACGCGTCTCGTGTGAACAAAACCTGCCCGTTGAGATCAACGACGGCAAGACCACTTCGCAACAGCGACGACAAGACTTGCTGATAATCCGAGAAATCCAGCTTCAATGTGTCAACCATTACATCTGTCGCGAACAGAAAATTTAACGCACCAAGTATTGCCAGCCGCAATCCCACCGCATCCGTGGTATTCAAACCAATAATAATTGCACTGCGCGTGGCACTGTCTGTTCCGCCTAGCAAAAGTCGCAACGAAGACGCATCGTCAAGCCATACTTCAAGCGCCTGTCCGTCAAGTACGACTTTCACACGCGGCCCATCATTCAAAACAATGTCGAAACAGTCAGCACTGCGGGGTATGGTTGCGTTGTTTTTGTTCAAGACATTTCCTTAGATGTTTGGCGCGGCACAATAGTGCGAGTGTGCGGTTTGGTAGCACACGGAAGCGATGCTCCCTTTGCCGCTGCAAGTTGTGCAATCGTCTGATGAAGAAATAAATCGGCAAGTCCAAGTCCAAGTCCAAACCGATTTGATTGCGCCAACACTGTGAGGCAAAGCAATGAACTTCCCCCCAAAGCAAAAAAATTATCATCTCGCGCGACTGCGGCGACACCCAGCGTTTCAATCCACACTTGTGTCAATATGGATTCCCATTCGGGATACAAAGGCAGAACGATAGGCGCTATGGAGACATCAATAACGGGGGTGATTTTTTGACCGTTCGCAGGATTCATGATGGGCTTTACGATCCCGGCAATTGGCAAGTCGGGCGCATCCAGCAGCGCGGCAAGCAAAGTGGAATAATCATCCCGCAGCGCTGTTACAAACGTTGCATCGATCCGTTCAACTGCGTACGAAAAAGCCCCACACACTGCGCCATGCACATCCTCGACGACATCCAATTCGAGATCAAAAACCACCGTCCGCCGTGGTACGGGAAAGTCATCAATCTGCATTCCCGGCAAACCGGAAAGACTCTCAAAATCAGGACGTAGAAAATTGTAAAGAACCTGAAATAATGGATTTCTACCGGCCTCCCGAACTGGCGATAAGTCTTCTACCAATGAGGAAAAAGGCAGACCAACGTGCATTTGTGCCGCTAAATGTGTTTCTTTCACTGCGCCCAATAAGCTAGAAAACCCGAGCTTCGGATCAATTTGTGCGCGCAGCGTCAGAGCGTTAAGAAACAGGCCGACTACCGGCTCAATGTCGATACGATCACGATTG
This sequence comes from Glaciimonas sp. GNP009, assembly GCF_054343755.1. Classification (NCBI taxonomy): domain Bacteria; kingdom Pseudomonadati; phylum Pseudomonadota; class Betaproteobacteria; order Burkholderiales; family Oxalobacteraceae; genus Glaciimonas; species Glaciimonas sp. GNP009. The sequence continues at coordinate 3,889,154 of NZ_JBTGUV010000004.1, read as the reverse complement.
GCTGCAAGAATACCGATGCAATGATCTGCCTGACCGGTATGCCGATATAACAAGGCATGAAATGTCGCCTGTAACAGCATCGACAAAGTCGCACCGTTGCGTTGCGCCACATCGCGTGCACGGCTAATCAGATTAGATTCCAACGTAAATAAAAGCTGCTCGCCACGCATCCCGGGCAATTGCACCCTCTTTTGTGGGCGTGGTAAGTTAAGCGGCTTTATAGCATTGAGTTGTTGCCGCCAATAAGCGCGGTCAGTCGCATCCCGTGTCGCAGCGTCGGAATTGGCGACGGTTGGCAGCCGTTGCCAAAAAGCGTAGTCAGCATAATCAAGTTTCATTGGCGGCAGTGCGATGCTTTGGTGATCATGAAAACCACGATAAAGCGCCATCAACTCATTGAAAATTAACCCTATCGACCAACCGTCAGCAACAATGTGATGGATCGACAACAGCAAGATATGATCAGCCGCCGCCATCTGTATTAATTGCACTCGCAATAGTGGTTCATTTTCTAAATGAAATGGCCGCAAAGATTCGACTTCAGCTAACCGCTGTGCTTCTGTCTCGCGCTCAGCATCTGCCCAATGCGAGAGATCAACCAGCGTCATCTGAACCGGCGCAGGCGGATGAATCCGCTGCAACACAGAATCATTTTTTCCTTGCATGAACGTGGTCCGTAGCACCACATGGCGTGCGACTAATGCATCAAAACTGGCCTGCAATGTATCGTAGTCAAGCGCACCACGGAATCGCAGCGCACTATAAATGTTGTAGCCCGCATCTTCTGGATCAGCAAGCCAGAGCAACCACAACCCTTGCTGCGCAAATGATAAAGGCACCGACGCTTCGGGAGGACGCTTGGGTATCAGCGCTAACTCGGCACTTCTGCATTCGGTCGCTACACGCGCTGAAAATTCGCTTAAGACTGGCGTTTGAAAAAGGTATCTGAGCGGCACGACCAAACCCAGCCGACGCTGAATGCGCGCGCACATCTGAGTCGCCAACAATGAATGCCCGCCCAGTTCAAAGAAATGATCATCAAGGCCGACGCGATCCAGTTTTAATACCTCGGCCCAGATCGCGCCCAGACTGATCTCAACAACGCTTTCCGGCGCACGATAAGCGCGACCTTTCCACGTTGGCGCAGGTAACGCGCGACGATCCAGCTTGCCGTTGGCCGTCACCGGCAAGCGGTCCAGCAGCATGAATTGGGCCGGTACCATGTAATCCGGTAAACGTTGCTGAAGCTGAGATTTCAGTAACGTCCGATCCAATGGTGCACCGCTTTCTTCCGCCACCAGATAAGCCACCAGTTGCCCATCGCCCCCGTCGCCGTGGACCAATACCGCCGTTTCCCGCACACCCAAACAAGACAGCAATTGCGCTTCAATCTCGCCCGGTTCGATCCGCACACCACGCAATTTAACCTGATGATCCAGACGCCCCAAATAATCCACGCTGCCGTCGCTGCGCCAACGGGCGCGGTCACCGGTACGGTACAGTCGACCGCCCGCACAGAACGGATCGGGGATAAACCGTTCCGCAGTCATGCCAGCACGCGCATGATAGCCACGCGCCAGTTCCGCACCGCCCAGATAGAGTTCACCGGCGACGCCAACCGGCAGCGCATTGAGCGCCACATCCAGCACATACGCGGAGCGTGCGCCCACGGGCGTACCAATCGGTAAATAAGCGTTATGTTGCCATTCGGCTGGATCGGTCTCCGGCTGCGTGATCCAGAGCATCGGCGAAATCACGGTTTCGGTCGGACCGTAGCCATTGATCAGGGTCGCGGGGGCAAACACGGTGCGCACCAGTTCGAAGTGTTCACGCGAGAGCGCTTCACCGCCAAAGGCAAGTACCCGCAAAGCCAGCTTAGCCTGACGCGCTTGCGCGGCTTCGGCCAGTTGCACCAGATAACTCGGTGGAAACGCGGCCACGGTCACACCGTGATGCGCGAGTTGTGCGCAGGTCTCCGCCGGACTCCATAAGACGTTGTCGGTGATCACTAGCCGTGCGCCAAATAGCAACGGCATCAACCAGTACTCATGCGCCAGATCAAAGTTGATCGAGGCAAAATGCAAGACCCGATCTGCGGTGCTCATCTGATAACGTTCGCCGATGGCCTGACAATGCCGTGCCAGCGGTCCGTGTTCGACCGTGACCCCTTTCGGTTGGCCGGTCGAACCGGAGGTATAAATTAAATAGGCGCTTTGCGACGGATGAATGACCACGGCGGGCGGATGATCATATTCCGTGGAATCCTCATTTTGCACGTCCTCCACGTACAAGGTGGTCATCGAGTCGGGCGTGATTGCTACAGTCGATAATCCGCGCTGCGTGACCAGATGTTGCACACCAGCATCACTGAGCATGTAGGACAAACGTGCAGCCGGATAACGCGGATCAAGCGGCACAAACGCGCCACCGGCTTTGAGAATCGCCAGCAACGCGATGATCATCTCGGCAGAACGTTCGATGCTGACACCGACCCGTACCTCGGCTTTTACCCCGCTGGCGATCAGACGATGCGCCAGCCTATTTGAGCGAACATTCAATTCATCGCAACTCACAGTCGTTACGCCATGGCATAGAGCAATGCGGTCTCCGTACATCTCGGCTTGCGCAGTCAACGCCGTATGGATGGGCACAAATAGTTTTTCAACTGTTTGATCTGCTGCCGCATTCCAGCGCGTAATTTGCGCTTGTTCTGCATCGCTTAACAATGCCAATTGATTAAGGGTAATACTCGGATTTTGGGCAACTTGCTCCAACAACGCCAGATAATGGCCGGTCAATCGGGTAATCGTTGACGGCAAAAACAACTCTGCCGCGTACACGAACGCACCGCTTAACACGCCATCTGCACTTTCCTCGGTTGTCAACGTTAGGTCAAATTTGGCAACTGGATTACCTTCCGACACCTCATCGACAACCAAGCCATCCCACTGCGGCGTTGCACCACGAGTCTGGTGATTCGCCATTACCTGGAATAACGGATGATGGCTTGTACTACGCACATCCTGCAGCGCTTCGACCAATTGCTCGAATGGCAAATCCTGATGCGCCTCAGCACCCAGCAATGCGTCCTTCAGTTCCAACAGCAACTCCGCAAACGTTTTTTGTCCCGATGGACGAGACCGCACCACTAAAGTGTTAATAAAAAACCCAATCAATCCCTCGGTTTCAATCCGGTTTCGTCCAGCAGCGGGTACGCCAACGCGGATATCATCCTGCCCACTATAGCGGTACAAAAGCGCTTTAAAGCTGGCAAGCAATACCATGAATAACGTTACACCCTGCCCTCGGGCGAGCGTCCGTAACTGCTCTGTTACCTGCGGTGTTAACGTAAAAAATTGGCGCGCACCTTGTGACGACGGGATTGCCGGACGTTGCCGATCTGTTGGCAAAGCCAGCACCGGATGATCATCTCCCAAAGTCTTACGCCACCAATTACGCTGACGCTCGGCTTCTCCCGCTTCCAGCCAGCGCCGCTGCCAGAGTGCAAAATCGGGATATTGAATGAATAATTTCTCGGGTAAAGCTATTGCAACAGCAACGTCAAAATCAACACTGACATTAAGCCGATAGCCTTCAGCCAATTCACGCAACATCACTTCAGCAGACCAGCCATCGGAAACAATATGGTGAACCGTCAGTAATAAACAGTGGGTGTTGCTATTGCATCGAATCAGCATCACGCGCAAGAGTGGCCCGCTTGCCAGATCAAACGGACGCAAGGCCTCAGCCTTGGCTGCGCTTTCCCGCTCCGCATCAGACAAATGCTGCAAATCGACATAGCGCAGTTCCAGCGACACTATCGGATGCACCTTTTGTAGCGCTGCACCGTCAGATCCAGCTAGAAACGTGGTGCGCAATCCCTCATGCCGCGCCAGTAAGGACTGCACGCTGGCGGTCAGCGCCTCCACGTTTAATTCGCCGACAAGTCGAAGCCGTCCAGCCATATTATAAGCCGGGCTTTCAGGGTCCATTTGCCACAAGAACCACAACCGCGCCTGTGCGAAAGAGGCCGGTAAAGCGATGCCCGCTTCGGCCTGGGTACGGGGCGGAATTGGCAACAGACTAAAGTCAATATTTTGATCCGCTAACCGCTGCAAAAATACCGAGCGCTGCGCCGGGGCGAGATCAGCGAACCGGCGTGCAAGTGCCAGTAAGCGGTCCTGATTCATAGTCCCTCCATTTCGCCAAACAGTGCATCCAGTGCATCCAGCTTGCTATCATTCAATGCACCATTCCGGGCCTGATCTACCACCTCGGCAAAACCCGCCAGTGTCGCGGCTTCGAATACGCGACGTAACGGCACGCTGACCTGAAGCTCTGCCTTGAGTCGTGATATCACTTGCGTCGCCAACAACGAATGTCCACCCAGACCAAAGAAATTATCAGCTCGCCCGATTGCCTTAACACCCAACACATCACGCCAGATCGCGGCGATGTGTTGCTCGATTTCAGAGATCGGCGCTTCGTCATCAACACTCTGCCAGATTGGATCCGGTAGCGCTTTACGGTCTAACTTACCGTTTGGTGTCAGCGGCATCTTTGCCAGCGTCACCAGTTGTGCTGGCACCATAAATGCAGGCAGATGCTGTCCCAGATATTCCAGGAGCGCGATCGACGCTATTTCCTCACGGAGCACGCCATCATGGCGTACGACATACCCAATCAACTGCTCACCGCCATGCGCCACCACTACCGCTTCTGCCACAGAAGAATGCATTAACAACAGCGCCTCAATTTCGCCCAATTCAATCCGCAAGCCCCGCAACTTCACCTGATGGTCAAGTCGACCGAGATACTCGATTACCCCATCATCCCGCCAACGCGCAAGGTCGCCGGACCGATACAGGCGCGCACCAATTCGAAAAGGATCTGGTACAAAACGCTCTGCCGTGAGCGCAGGACGTGCGTGATAACCGCGCGCCAAACCGACGCCACCAATATAGAGTTCTCCAGCAACACCGGGCGGAAGCGGGTTAAGTGCATCATCCAGAATATGAATTTGCGTATTCGCGATAGGACGTCCAATGGGGACCGATGCACCGTGTTCGCTCACACAAAGATGATGCGTGACATCGATGGATGCCTCGGTTGGACCATACAAGTTAACCAACGTTGCGTGCGGCAAATATTCTTGCGTGCGCACAGCCAGTTCAGCCGATAGCGCTTCGCCACTAGCAACGATACGCCGCAGAGTCGCACAGTTCGACACACACACCGGCCCACTCTCCAGCGCAATGTGCGTCACAAAAGCTTGTAGCATCGACGGCACAAAATGTAAGGTCGTGACGGCATGTTGCGCAATCCGCGCAACCAGCTTAGCCGGATCGCGATGTTCGCCCGGGGCCGCGATAGCAAGACGCGCACCGGTCATGAGCGGCCAAAAAAATTCCCATACTGATACGTCAAAGCTAAAAGGCGTCTTTTGCAACACTGTATCGGTAGCATTCAAACCATAGGAGTCCTGCATCCACGATAAACGATTGCACAAAGCGCCATGACTGTTGCCCACCCCCTTGGGCTGTCCGGTCGATCCTGAAGTATAAATCAGGTAAGCCAGTTGCTCTGCATGCACGTCCACATCGGGTCGGTGGGTCGGCTCGTTCGACACATCCTCGACATCGACATAAAACAGGTGAGCAGCAGTCTGCGCAATTTGCGGTACATCGATAATCGCAACTTCGGCATCACTTTGTGCCTCGCTCCATTGATGCTGGGTCAATACCAAAGTCGGCGCGGCATCCTCCAACATATATGTACGCCGCTCAGCCGGATAATCCGGATCAATCGGCACGTACGCCGCACCCGCTTTCAGCACCGCCAGTAATGCAACAACCAATCCAAACGAGCGCTCAAGGCAAACGGCAACGCGATCATCTGGTCGCACACCCAAGCTAATTAATCGATGCGCCAGTTGATTGGCCTGTTGATCCAGCGCACGATAATCCATCGTTGCATCGCCAAACAATAACGCGATAGCCGCCGGTTGCAATGCAGCCTGCTGTTCGAACAAACGATGCACCGGCGTTGCGTCAGCGTATTCTGTATCAGTTGCATTCCATGCGACTAATTGTTTGTGCTCGGCATAAGTTGGCATGGTCACTCTGCCCAAAGGCCGCTTGGCATCTTGCATCAAATTATCCAGCAGCACGACAAAGTGCACATGTAACTGACGTATCTCATTCTCTCCAAACATCGTGCGATCAAAACCATATTCGACCGACAGCGTTTGCGCATTATTGACCACTAAGGTGAGCGGATAGCTGGTTGATTCGACATTCACCAAATCACTAAAGCGTAACGAAGGAAAACGTGAATTAACATCCTGCTCGGTCCACTCTCGCGCTACGGGATAGTTCTCGAACACGATCAGACTATCGAACAATGCTTGTCCCGCCCATCCCGCCCATCGCTGAATGTCAAACAAAGGCGTGTGCTGATGTTCACGCATCACCAGATTATCGGCCTGTAAAGCAGCTAACCAATCCTCCACCGATACGGCTGCGGACGGCGTAACAACCAACGGCAGCGTATTAATGAACAAACCAAGGACCCGATCTACATCAACCAATTCAGCCGGACGACCGGCGACAGTTACGCCAAAAGCGACCGTAGACTTACCGGTGTAACGTTGCAGCAACAAACTCCACGCGCCTTGAATGAGCGTATTAAATGTAATCCGGGTTTCACGTGCAAACTGTTGTAAACGTGTGGTATCGGTAGCGCTCCAATCAAGTGATAACGTGCCGTAACCGAGGCCAGAAGCTTTAGCAGAAAAAGCGCCAGCCAAACGCGTCGGCTCATCGAGCGTAACAAAACGGCTTTGCCAAAACTCGCGGGTGGCGGCGATATCTTGTCCCGCTAAGTAAGCGATATAATCCCGATAGTTGGATCGCCCTGCGCCTTGTACTGGCGAACCAGCGTAGTGACGCACCACTTCTGCCCATAATTGCGCTGTACTCCAACCATCCAGTAATAAATGGTGGCGGGTCCAGATTAACCGATACTGGCTGTCGGTCAACCGCACCAAAGCCAGTCGCATCAGCGGAGGACGCGCCAGATCGAACGGTTGCTGACGCTCGCGCTCGCTTAAACCGGCCAGCGCCGCCTTTTGATCCGCGTTATCTGTTCGCCAGTCATAGCGATCCATCACCAAACGCGCGGTGCGGTGCACTACCTGTTGCGGCTTCTCAATACCATCATGCCAGAATCCCGTTCGTAAAATAGCGTGGTTATCTACCGCCGACTGCCACGCCGCGGCCAGTCGGTCAGCATCTGGATCCGTCAGGGTCATGGATAACTGATTCACGTAAGCCAATTCTTCCGGGGCTAACAATGCGTGGAATAACAGCCCTTGTTGCAACGGTGTCGCCGGATAAATGTCGTCGATTTCTCGCGCTAATCCGGGAAGGTGTTTCAACTCGCTCGGTGTCAAAGCAGCTAACGGAAAGTCAGACACCGTGATACCGCCCGATGCTGGCAGGCAACAGTGTTCAATCAATGCAATCAGTTCGACGCGATAATCCTCGGCTAAACGATCAATCGTCGCGGCATCGAACATCTCTCGGCTGAAGACCCACGTAAGAGCCAGTTCACCATCCGAAACCTGTCCATGAATTGCCAGCCAGTTGGTTAAGGGCCCACTACCGTCGCGCTCCATTCCCGATTTGCCAAATACCGGCCGAAGCAGCGCGTCTTGCACAGCGCCGGAGTCAAACTGTCCAAGATAATTGAAGGTGACACGCGGCTTTGGCAGTGCCGCGATCTGTGCGCGGTCGTCGGGGCTTGACAGGCTTTTTAGCAGTCCAAAACCGATTCCTTTATTTGGCACATTGCGCAAAGTTTCTTTGACCGAACGAATCGCTACGTCAGTATCCCCTTCTGCCATCAAGCGCACCGGAAAGTGACTAGAAAACCATCCCACAGACCGCGACAAATCCACGTCATCAAATAGCGCTTCACGCCCATGTCCTTCCAGCTCAACTAACACCTCGGGCGCGCCGGTAAAGCGACACAACACCCGACCAAGCGCGGTCAATAAAAGATCATTCACCTGTGTCCGATAAGCGGCTGGCGCATCCTTTAATAGCTTGCGCGTCAGTTCGCGGTTAAGTGTCACCACGCTCTGCGCGCCATCGGCCACGCGGCTTGCGCCATTGACCTTATCTTGCGGCAATGCAATACCAGAACAATCGGCCAGCGCCAGCCAGTAGGGCAACTCGGCCGCCAATTCTTTACCCTGCGCATAATCGGTCAGGCGCTCGGCCCATTCGGCGCCGGAGGTTTCCGGCGGAGTCAGTCGAACCGACTCACCGGCAACCAGTTGTCGGTAAGCGACATTAATATCTTCCAGCAGAATACGCCAGGACACGCCATCCACAGCCAAGTGATGAATCGCCATAAACACTGTTTGTGTACCGTCGGAATGCTCGGCAAGCATCGACCGAAACAGTTGTCCGGCATGGATATCCAGACTCTTATTGACTTGATCGCAGAGAGATTCAAGCTGCGCGTCATCGGTAAAATGACGCAACCATAGCGCGTCATCCATCACACCATCCGATACTAATTTTGCGCGCCATTTACCATCTACCGTGCGTTCATAGGCACAACGCAAGGAAGCATGCAGCGCAAGGACCGATTTTAACGCCTGATTAAACAGATTTGGATTGAGCACTTCACTCACATTAAAACGTAGCGCCTGATTCCAGTGATTGGCGTTTGCGATGTTCAGTGTGAAAAAATGTTCTTGTACCGGCGTCAGCAGCAAACTTCGACCCGCAACTGGCGCGGCCTCAGCCAGGGACACAGGCGCCGCAGCGATCGCCACCAGCGGCAAAGCTGCGCGTGCCAACGTCGCCACAGTTTGATTTGCAAACAACTGCTTCGGTGTCAATTTCAGGCCCTGTTTTCGCGCCCTTGCAATGATCTGCAAACTGAGAATAGAATCGCCGCCCAGCGCGAAGAAATTATCATCCAGTCGCACCTGATCAATCCCAAGAACTGTCTTCCAGATAGCAATCAGGGCTTGTTCGTTATCACTCATCAATGGTGACGGCGGTGGCGGCGCTGACAACTGTATCTGCGCAGCGAGTCTTCCGATTGTCTGATGTTCGAATAGCTGCTTAGGGGTTAACCGTATGCCTTGCTTTCGTGCGCGAGCGATGATCTGCAAGCTCAGAATCGAATCGCCACCAAGCGCAAAAAAATTATCATTTAATCCGACTTCTTCAATGTTTAATACTGCCTTCCAGATCGCTGCCAGCATACCTTCGGCCGTGGACATGGCTGACGTTTCAGAACTATTCTGAGGGTTTATTTTCGGCAGCGCTTTACGATCGAACTTACCGTTAGCCGTCAGCGGCATGCGCTCCAATATGACCAGATGCGCCGGAACCATATAGTCAGGAAGACGTTGCGCCAATAGAGTTTTGATCGCAGCGATATCTAGCGCTTTGCCTTCATCGGCGACCAGATAGCCAACCAACTGATGCCGACTTTCATCATCGTTAATCGCCGTGACAATCACTTCGGCAGCCGCGACATTTAACAATGAGCGCAACGCTTCTGCAACTTCCGACAGCTCGATCCGATACCCACGAATTTTGACCTGATCATCGATACGACCAAGAAACTCAATTACACCGCTCGCCAATAAACGGACCCGGTCGCCGGATCGATAAAGCCGTGCGCCATCGGCGAATGGATGCGGTACAAAGCGTTCTGCGGTCAAGTCTGCACGACCTAGATAGCCGCGCGCCAGTCCTGCGCCACCGAGATAAAGTTCACCGACTGAACCCAACGGAACAGGATTAAGATTAACGTCGAGCACCAAAGCCTCGGCATTTGGCAACGGAACGCCGATGGGGACATTGATGGACGCCGCCGGTCTGGCCGCCTGTTCGAATGACACTTCTTGCGTCAGAATACCAACAGTCGTTTCAGTCGGACCATAATGATTAATCACGCGGCAAGTCGGCTGCAATCGATGCACCGTCTCGCATAAACTCCAGGACAACGCTTCGCCACCCAGAATCAGCGCATGGCGTGGCAAAACATCAGCTGATGTAGCCGCTTGCAACAGGCCTTGCAGATGACCCGGCACAATCTTTAACACGCCAACCTGATGCGTAGCCATGTAAGCGGCAAAGTGGTCGGGATCGGCCACACAATCCGTTGAAATCAGATGCAACAATCGTCCTGAACACAGTGCGCCAAACAGCACGGTATGACCAAGATCGGCAGCGACCGTCGATATCATCGCCATGCTTTCCCCCTGCAACAACGTTAAACGAGAAAGCATCCCGCACACGTAATCGGCCAACGCACCGTGGGTAACTATGACGCCTTTCGGACGACCGGTAGAACCGGAGGTATAGATCAAATAAGCAGCGGCAAGCGGGTCTGGACGATAGGTTAATGGCGTCGCATCAAATGTCGACCATACCGCGTCGGCGCTGAGAGAAATGACACTCGCCCCAGTTGCGCCCGCGGCAATAGCACCGTCGATATCACCCAGCACGCACTGCACGCCGGCGTCTGCCAGCAAAAAGGCGATCCGTTCGGTTGGCAAAGTCGGATCAATGGGGAGGTACGCCCCACCGGCCTTCAATACCGCCAGCAAACCGAGTACCAGTTCAGGTGAGCGCGCTGCGCATACTGCCACGCGCAACTCGGCTCCATGGACCGTTATCTGGCTTATCAAATAATGCGCCAGACGGTTAGACGCTGCATTCAATTCAGAAAAGCTGATGCCTTCGCTTGTGTGCTGGTCGCTTGTTTGCTGACCGATCTTTTGTTGAACCTGATATTGCAAAGCCCGTGCATCCGGGTTAACCGCTACGCTGTGCGCCCACGCATCCAGAATATTAAAATCTTGTGTATCAAGCCGCTCGCCTTGTAAAGAAAAATCGGCTGCATCGGTCGGCAATCCCAGCGTCGCCAAATGAGATGCTGGCGTGGCGACGATCTCGCTCAACAAATGGACGTAGGCGTCAGCAAAGCCAAGCACGCGTGCCGCATCAAACATATCGGTCGCGTAGCTGAATGTCGCCTCAACGCCTTGCACGCCATCCGTCACATCCAGCGACAGATCAAAACGCGCCGCATGATCCGGTAACGGCAGCAATTGCACCGTCAATCCCGGCAAGGCGATGGCCTCTGGCAACGCAATCTGCTGGGTAAATTTCACCTGCACCAAAGGATTGTGGCTCAGACTGCGCTCTACCTTCAATGCATCCACCAGCACATCAAATGGCAAATCCTGATGCGCCTGTGCGCCCAGCGTGGCGCTCTTTACCTGCGCCAAAAAATCATCAAACCGCTGCCCACCATCGACTGTTGTACCTAAAACCTGGGTATTCACAAAGAAGCCGACCACGCCTTCGATTTCGCGCCGCGTACGTCCAGCCGTTGACACGCCAACACGAATCTCAGACTGACCACTCAGACGCGACAGCAACAATTGGAACGCTGCAAGCAACACCATAAAAAGGGTCGCGCCACTGCGCTGTGCGAGCAAATGCAAGTCGACCGACAGCGCCTCGCCTATCGCAAAGGAATGGCGTGCGCCGTGTAAATTACGCGTAGCTGGACGTGGCCGGTCGGATGGCAACGTCAGCACCGGATGCTCGGTACCGAGCGTTGCACGCCACCAGTCCAGTTGACGTTCGCGCTCACCGGCTTCCAGCCAGTGCCGTTGCCACAATGCATAGTCAGGATAGTGCACCGTCAACGTTGGCAAAACAGGGTTTTCTCCCGCGCAAAAGGCGCGGTAACAGACAGCGAATTCTCGCAGCAACAACTCCACCGACCAGCCATCGGAAATGATGTGATGCTGGATGAATAGCAAACGATGCTCGCCATCGGAAAGACGAATCAGTCGCACGCGTAATAGCGGTCCTGCTGTCAAATTAAATGGCCTTAATGTCTCTTCTTTAGCTACGCGATTCGTCTCGACGATCCGCTCCGATGGAGCAAGTGCTGAAAAATCTGACTCCGTAATAATGACTGCTGATGGAGAGTGGATTATTTGCTCGGGCTGCGCGTCGCCCACTGCGGTGTTGCCAAACGTTGTGCGCAAGGCCACATGGCGCGCAACCAAAGCATTAAGACTAGCTTGCAATGCCGCCCGATCCAGTCGTCCGTTCAAGCGCAGCATCGCGGGGATATGATAGGCAGTGTTACCCGGCTCCATTTGATCGAGAAACCATAAACGCTGCTGTGCAAACGAGAGCGGCAACATACCCTCCGTCGGCGCTGGTACGATAGGAAGACGAGAAAAATCAATGCCTTTAGCTGCGAGGGCTTGCAAAAATTTACTGCGTGCGGCAACTGGTAGCGCGATAAAACGGCGCGCAATATCGACTTTATCAAATGACATAAAATTAGTTCTCCAAGGCTTGCAACAACGCGTCCATATCGGACAAATCGTCCGCTTCAGTCAATCGCGCCGCGCCAACATGTCGGGACAGATGTGCGGCGCACTGCGTAAGGGTAGGATGTTCAAAAAAATCAGCTAACGACATATCAATTAACAGTCGTTGGCGTATGAGCGCAGTCGCTTGAGTCGCCAACAATGAATGCCCGCCCAGTTCAAAGAAATGATCATCAAGGCCGACGCGATCCAGTTTTAATACCTCGGCCCAGATCGCGCCCAGACTGATCTCAACAACGCTTTCCGGCGCACGATAAGCGCGACCTTTCCACGTTGGCGCAGGTAACGCGCGACGATCCAGCTTGCCGTTGGCCGTCACCGGCAAGCGGTCCAGCAGCATGAATTGGGCCGGTACCATGTAATCCGGCAAACGTTGCTGAAGCTGAGATTTCAGTAACGTCCGATCCAATGGTGCACCGCTTTCTTCCGCCACCAGATAAGCCACCAGTTGCCCATCGCCCCCGTCGCCGTGGACCAATACCGCCGCTTCCCGCACACCCAAACATGCTAGCAATTGCGCCTCAATTTCGCCCGGTTCGATGCGCACACCACGCAATTTAACCTGATGATCCAATCGCCCCAAATAATCCACACTGCCGTCGCTGCGCCAACGGGCGCGGTCGCCGGTACGATACAGTCGACCGCCAGCGCAGAATGGATCAGGGATAAACCGCTCGGCGGTCATCCCTGCGCGCGCGTGATACCCACGCGCCAGTTCCGCGCCGCCCAGATAGAGTTCGCCTGCGACACCGACCGGCAGCGCATTGAGCGCGGCATCCAGCACATACGCCGAGCGTGCACCGACCGGCGTGCCTATCGGTAGATAGGCGTTATGTTGCCATTCGGCAGGATCGGTATCCGGTTGCGTGATCCAGAGCATCGGCGAAATCACGGTTTCGGTCGGACCGTAGCCATTGATCAGGGTCGCGGGGGCAAACACGGTGCGCACCAGTTCGAAGTGTTCACGCGAGAGCGCTTCACCGCCAAAGGCAAGTACCCGCAAAGCCAGCTTATCCTGACGTGCTTGCGCCGCTTCGGCCAGTTGCACCAGATAACTCGGTGGAAACGCAGCCACGGTCACGCCGTGATGCGCCAGTTGTGCGCAGGTCTCAGCCGGACTCCATAACACGTTGTCGGTAATCACCAGGCGTGCGCCAAACAGTAACGGCATCAACCAGTACTCATGCGCCAGATCAAAGTTGATCGAGGCAAAATGCAAGACCCGATCTTCGACACTCATCTGATAACGTTCACCGATGGCCTGACAATGCCGTGCCAGCGGTCCGTGTTCGACCGTGACCCCTTTCGGCTGACCGGTCGAACCGGAGGTATAAATTAAATAGGCGCTTTGCGACGGATGAATGACCACGGCGGGCGGATGATCATATTCCGTGGAATCCTCATTTTGCACGTCCTCCACGTACAAGGTGGTCATCGAGTCGGGCGTGATTGCGCTCGTCGATAATCCGCGCTGCATCACCAGATGTTGCACACCAGCATCACTGAGCATGTAGGACAAACGTGCAGCCGGATAACGCGGATCAAGCGGCACAAACGCGCCACCGGCTTTGAGAATCGCCAGCAACGCGATGATCATCTCGGCAGAACGTTCGATGCTGACACCGACCCGTACCTCGGCTTTTACCCCGCTGGCGATCAGACGATGCGCCAGCCTATTTGAGCGAACATTCAATTCATCGCAACTCACAGTCGTTACGCCATGGCATAGGGCAATGCGGTCTCCGTACATCTCGGCTTGCGCAGTCAACGCCGTATGGATGGGCACAAATAGTTTTTCAACTGTTTGATCTGCTGCCGCATTCCAGCACGTAATTTGCGCTTGTTCTGCATCGCCTAACAATGCCAATTGATTAAGGGTAATACTCGGATTTTGGGCAACTTGCTCCAACAACGCCAGATAATGGCCGGTCAATCGGGTAATCGTTGACGGCAAAAACAACTCTGCCGCGTACACGAACGCACCGCTTAACACGCCATCTGCACTTTCCTCGGTTGTCAAAGTTAGGTCAAAAAAAGGCGCACCCTCAAGTTGTGGCGCGTTGTTCGAATACCACATTTCCTCGCCGAAAGGATGGTGAAAAGCAGCGACCCGACACAAGTCTTCATCACCATCCAACCCATCTGCAAAGCATTTTTTTTGCTGTAAAGCGAGCAACGATAATGGCAACGGATGCGCCCGCGCATCGTTTAATGCTGCGTCAACATCGGCCAATAATGATGATACCGGCTGCCGTCCGAGTGGCTGAATTAATGATAAATATGCATCTTCCGCGCCCGACACCGCCACCCGCAACGCCGACTCGCCGCTATATCGATGCAGCAGCGCAGCAAATGCGGATAAAAATGTACCTTCCAGGCTGTGTCGCCCATCTCGCTGGCAATGACGCAACCGACTAGTTAACAGATCGGTCAGCGTAAAAGGATGGCGCACAACCTGATGCGAACGCGGAAAACGCCGCGGCCGGTCATAAGGCAATACTAATTGCGCGTCGGCATCCCCTAATTTTGCTTGCCAATACGGAAGATGGCGCTCAACGCCTGTCGCATTTCTCATTTCTTACCGTCTTTTCTTCTCGTCATTTCATTCGTCAATAACCGTCAAACCTCGCGGTTGTAATGGGATGACGAATGGGGTCAGCACTTTTTAAGCATGACCTTCACCCGAAAAAAAAAGACGCTAATAAGATTTACGCAAAACCTTCTCAACAAGGCGCGCCGACGACAGTACGTTAGTCCAGCCAGGAGAGCGCAACGCAGTTGGGGCGATTTTGCGACAGTCCTGGCTAATTATTCTCGCCTCCCAATCGTCTAATCAATGACACCCACTTTTGCGAATACGATGAAGACTCCACCGCGCCAAAAAAATCGACCGGCAACCCGGCTTTTACTGTCACTCCTATATCGTTCGCGCTGGCCGCTCGCTATAGCGTTAATTGCCTGCGTCGTCAATGGACTTTCCAGCGTGTCGCTGGTCGCGCTCATCAACCATGCGCTGACAGCCACACCCGAGGCGCTCACGCCGCTGGCCTGGAAATTTGCGGGGCTGGCCGTGCTGACGCTGGTAAGCCGGATTCTGGGTGGCGTACTGTTTGCACAACTCAGTCAAGGCACGATGAGTAAAATGCGCGAACATATTTCCCAACGCGTCGCCAGCGCGTCCTATCGCGATGTCGAAAAATTGGGTGCAGCGCGTGCACAATCGATCGTTACCGAAGATGCGACCAATGTGTCGATGCTTTTCTTCGCCCTACCCAATCTGCTTATGCACGGCTCCATCGTCGCCGGTTGCCTTGGATATCTGGCCTATTTGTCATGGCCAGTATTCTTCCTGGCAAGCGCAGTCGTCGTCATCGGTTCGCTAGGCTATCGACTCGGCGATGCCCGTGCCATCAAGGCGCTAGAAGCTGCTGGCGTGGCGCAAGACAAACTGTTCGGCTACTTCAACGCCTTATTCGCCGGTGCTAAAGAGCTAAAATTACATCGCGAACGCGCCCGCAGTTTTATGCACGAATCACTGAATCCAGAGATTGACGCAGTGCGCTTGCATCGTACCAAGGCGTTCGTATCGTATGCCGTCGGAGTCGGCTGGATTTTGTTTCTATTCTACGTATTCCTCGGCGTAGTGATTTTTCTACCAAGTCAAATTGCCGTCATCGATTTCAGGGTTCTGGCCGGTTATGTGATCGTATTTCTATTCATGCTGGTGCCGCTGGATGGTGTACTCAACAACCTGCCAACACTCAACGCCGCCCGCGTCTCGCTCGGCCGTATAGAGAACGTTTTGCAGGAACTCCAAGACGTTGAAAACGACACTACGTCCACGACATTTGACGACTTCCAACAACTATCCATCAGAGGACTGACGCATCGCTACTATCGCGAAAAAGAAGACGGCATGTTCCAGTTCGGCCCCATGGACCTGACCTTCAAACCCGGTGAATTAACATTTTTAGTCGGTGGAAATGGTAGTGGAAAAACCACCCTGGCAAAGTTATTAGTAGGTCTTTATACGCCAGAAGGTGCCGATGTACGCGTCAACGGACACATCATTAACGACGTCAATCGGCCGCAATACCGTCAACTTTTCTCAGCGGTATTCTCAGACTTTCATTTGTTTGAATCGCTGCTTGGTATCAGTTCCAACGCCAACGGAAAACCAGGTGATTCAAGCGATCTGGACGCCCGTGCCAATGCACTGCTGGCAAAACTCCATCTAGATCACAAAGTAAAAATCGTCAACGGCGCCTTTTCAACACGAGAACTATCGCAAGGCCAACGCAAGCGCCTAGCGCTGGTTGTCGCCTATCTCGAAGACAGACCGTTTTATCTGTTCGATGAATGGGCAGCAGATCAAGACCCCATGTTCAAAGCCGTGTTCTATCAGGAATTATTGCCAGAGTTGGCAGCACGCGGCAAAGCCGTACTCGCCATCACCCACGACGACCGCTATTTCCACCTGGCGGATCGCTGTATCAAGCTGGAAAATGGGATGATTGTTGATGAAGAGGTGCAATCGAACGGGGGAACAAACCAATGCTTAACATCAACTTTACCCCTGCAGGTAAAAACGTATTAGCGCGCATTGAACTGATGCACAACATACGCAAAGGACGGCCCAAAATGGAAATATCCGATGAAATGTCTTTTACCAACCAATTTTATAGTTTGGCGCGATAAATCCGTTCAGTTTAAAGGTTGATCAAAGTCTGCTAGCAGTCTGATCTGTCTCTGCTAACGCGACAGAATCCTATTTTTCCAGTGTTATTAATTACCTGATTAATGGAAAAATAGTAGTCCATATTGACTGTTAACTGTAGTAACACTGAAGCCCTGTTCACCACGGGCAAGAGTCGCCGGTTTGCCAACATAAAGAGTGTAGCCGAGCGTAAGCTGGCCCTACTCAATTCAGCACCCTCAGTGAATTTTATGAAAGTCCCGCCAGGCAACGACCTGAAAGAGTACAACGGCGCTTGGCATGCGCGGATCAACGACCAGTGGCGTCTAACCTTTAAGTGGGGTGAAAGTGGACCCTACGACGTATTGATGAAAGACCCACACTGAGCCTGAAGCCTATGGGTGTCGGCGTGCGGGCTGTGGCTTTGGCTCTGCATGTTCCTTACTCGCGTCTTAGCGAGATCACCCAAGGAGTACGTGGCGTGTCTGCTGATACAGCCCTGCGCCTCGAACGGTATTTTGGTAGCGAGGCGCAAGGCTGGTTGAACCTCCAAAGCGCCTACGATCTTCGTATTGCCGAGATATCTGCTGGAAAGGCCATCGCCCAAGCGATTAAGCCGCTCGCGCTGGCTAGCTAAGGAAAATCTCTCAAAACAGATTGGAAATTAATGAAACTGTATAGACATTTATTGTCGATAGCCTTATTCGGCACGATGAGTTGCATCGCGAATGTTTCTTGGCATTCTTGCTTACATCGTATTAGACCAATATAACTATCGTCGAGAGCATAGCGACCGTAAGCATTTAATCCAATATTATTGGTTTTAATCCAATATTATTGGTGTTGCGGCATTCTGCCCCGTAGGATCCGTGTAAGTTAAAGGGTTATTCAATCCGTAAGTGCACGTATTAATCCCACCCGCCAACCCAATCGGGTCGCTCTGCAAATACCGTCCCAACTGCGGATCATAATCCCGATAGTAATTATAAAAGTGATCCGTCTCCCGATCATACAACTGGCCGGGGAAGCGCGGGTTGTAGGTGAAGTTGCCGAGTCCGCGTGGATTCTCACTTGGTGGCAAGATGCCGAACGGATCGCCAAGATCCCAGCGCCAGACCATCTGGTTATTGCTGGCGTCGGTGATGACGCGGGGTGTATTGCTGTGGTCGGCATAAATGTAAAAAATATCGGTGACGGTCGTTGGTTCGCCGCCCT
The DNA here is from genome assembly GCF_054343755.1 of Glaciimonas sp. GNP009. NCBI lineage: Bacteria > Pseudomonadati > Pseudomonadota > Betaproteobacteria > Burkholderiales > Oxalobacteraceae > Glaciimonas > Glaciimonas sp. GNP009. The sequence goes on along the minus strand of NZ_JBTGUV010000004.1, from coordinate 3,870,789 downwards.
TGGTCGGAAGGGGCCGCCAGACCGCGATCAGAAAATTATCAATGGCTCATGATGAATTCACGGTTTAATTGGTGATGGCTTGGCATTGTTTCCATGGGGTGGATTTTGCGCAAAATAAGCTTCGGCCAAAGCATAATCTTCAGGCCGCCAGTTTAAAGTAGTTAAGGCCGCCGCTTTTTTTCGACGTCTCTCAAAGACCAAACGTACTGCATCAACTCGTAATGATTTTGACTCAACCATAAGCACAGTTTTTGCTGTAGCTTTGATTACAGAATAGATTGCTCTATGTAGATCGCGCCATATTTTTTTCAAAGCGCACACAAGCTGACGACGCCTCATCCGGGTTATCGTGGCGGTCAGTGATAACAAAACTCGTAGTATCGCCCGGTGTATTTGGCACCATTTTTTTACTGATTAATTTCGCGCTGACCTTATTGCTAAGTAAAATCATGCTAACGAAAGCACTAAGAATCGCCACACTCAACCCGCGAAATACGCCACGCACTGGATCGTATTGCTGCAGCGCCGATGCCTCTTTCTGCGTCTTAACAACTACCGCCGATGTCGATACGCGCACGTGAAATCAACACGGGCGAGACACGACATGGCGCTTCTGTCTGTTTGGTATAAGAAAAATGCTCAAGAATTTGTTAGATTTTTATTCAGCGCAATGGCGGATAAAAAGTGTGTAAGTGCGCAATACTAGATCGGATTAGGCGCAATAAAAAAGGGGTGATTGTGAACAATAAGGAATTTCTTACGTGTCGTCTGATACTAAATTGCACCGAATTAAATAGTAAATTAACCTGAAAAATAGAGTTGGTATAGACGTGCGAATGCGCTAGCCAGAAAACTAAATCGACATGAAAATCGTACGGAGTGAGTATTGTTTTATGGCCGCTATGCGCCAGATTCATGCGGGCACGTCGTGCCAGTTTGGTGCGTTTAATTATTTAACATCGGGGCAAAAATCTGTCCGCCAGCATTGACGCTAGAGGCTTTTAGGTCGGTTATTCCGTTTGCTGATCAGGTTGACGCTTCAGTCGATCAATCCGACTCTCTGCCACATCCGCCAGCATTTGTGATGACATTGAAGCCATGCGTAACAAGCGGTCGGTGTCGGCGGTATCCAGCACGGGTTTTGTATCGCTGCCTCGGTCCATGGTGCTGAAATGGGCCAGATCGATACAGGTTTGTACGCCAAGGCAGATGTCATTGGTCATGGCAATAAATTACGCATGTGGATCTGTTCTATGTTCAAGCGGCAGCCATGAAAAGGCTTGGTGGATTGACGCTGGTTCCGGTTGCGTTGTTGGTCCGGGCGAGTTATTGGGGATATTTGGTTTGGTCATGATGGCATCACCTTGGCAGCGTGCCGGGCAACATCGGATACTTCTTCGACTTTGACGTAACCAGGAATGCGGTGGATGGTGTGTAAACAGGATTGGTAAAACAAGATGTGAGGCATTGTATTTGTCTTGATAGAATTAAAACGCTTAACCGTCACCGCTGCCTAAAGAGGACGCACGAAGACGAGCGCAAATAAAAAAACCGCATTTCGCGGCACGCTCTTTGGATATGTCAAGTCGTCAAACCAGTTCCCTTTTTTCTCAGGGACAAAAAGAGTATAGAGCATCAAGGCGATTTTTGTGCAGACCTGATTACGCATTGATGAGTACTTTTAAGCTTTTTGGTGCAGTGGCTAATATTTGATTCTGTATCCGACGTTTATAAGTTAAATGCAGCGATTTATCCTTAAATTGAAAAAACACCAAAATCGCCCTTACCTATTCAACGCGCCATCACCCCGCCCCGCCGCGAGCATTGCATCCGTCAACTGACGCGACAATTTAGCCGCTGACATCGGGCCGCCGAATCCCCATATATTGCGTGGTACTAACGCTACGTGTCCGGCAATGCGTGCTGGCACATAGCGCCAGATTGGTGAATGGAGCTTTTGTGCTAATCCGACTTCTGGACCGGTTGCGCTGATCATCAAGACGTGCAATTCTTTCTGCTTAAGAAGGTCTTCAGATGATACAAACGTTGTTCCTTCTTTTGTCGGCCAGTTGGGCCAAAGGGAGAGTCCTAATACCTGGGCAATACCACCGGCCATGCTGTTGGTGGCGTAAGCCCAGTACATGTCTTGCAGACCAAGTTCTTGCAATACGGCTAAGCGCTTGCCGGATAATCCGGCAGCAGTGAGACGTGCGCGGTCGGCTGCCAGTGATATTTCCAAGTTCTGCTCTACTTTTTTACCAGCCGCGCTACGACCAGCGAGTTTTGCAAATACGTCAAACACCTTGAGTGCGTGGTCGAGCTGATTTACTTTGATGTCAATTGCGTTGAAGTTGAAAAGTACAGTGGGAGCGATTCGCTCAAAGGCATCAAACAATGCCGCGTGCCTGAACGTGACGCCAACGATGAGATCAGGTTTAAGTCTGGCGATGGCTTCCAGACTGGGTTGCTGGCGTGTGCCGATATCAATAACGTTGCTAAAGCGCGCATTGTCGTAACCGATCCATTCACGGTAGCGATCTGGGTCGACCATGCCAACTGGTGTCAGGTCAAGCGCGGCGAGCGACTCGGCGAACAAAAATTCTAGCACTACTATGCGCTTTGGATGGTCGGGTAATACGGCGCTACGCATACCGATCTCATCCGAGGCCATGGCCTGTGTTGCCGTTAGGATCAAAAAGCAACAAATGGCTAACATCATTTTTTGAAAGAATTGCATCACGCGTCGTCACCTTGGTTCATCAATTGCAACTGGATCGCGAGTAACGGTTCTTTGAGGTTTACTAGTAAAGGACAGCTTGAGCACAACATTTGTTCGCCGGGTAATTGGTTGCGAAGACAGCAAATGCGTCTGATACGCATTGGGTTGGGCAACTGTGCCGATACCGCTCGCACATAACGAATCGCCCTGTATAAGGGGTTGGGTTGACTGGTATCGAAGAAGGCCTGACGCTCGAATAGGTAGGCGATATCGTGCGCTGTGCTTTCATCCACGGCGAGCGTAGAGAGTGCATATTCTAATGAATTGCCAACGTTACTCCACAGCACACGAGCGGGAATTTTTGCGGCTGCTGAAATGGCGGCTATTTGTGGCGCAAGGTGTTCTACACATAGTGAGTGATAGCGCGCAAGAGGATCATCCGTAATGGCGCCAAGCGCGTCGGCAGGCAACCACAGCGTATGGGGCATGCCGTTGCGTAGTACTAACGTACTTGCTTCCAACGCCATGTGGAGCGGACGGCGTAAGACGCGGGCGGCGACCACAGCGGCGGGAATGATCAGACTGAAATAATATTTACTCCATTGCGATAATAGTGCGCGGATATCGTCGCCAGCGTAATGCTGTTGCATCGCGGTGATTAATGACGCCACATGCTCCGTCAGCCGGTTAGCTGGTACTAACAGGCTGGCTCCTTTGATGACTGGATGTCGGCCAAGCCAGACACTTCGACACTGCGCTGCGAATTCTGCTGGTACGGATGCGGCCAGGCAGATTGAATTGCCAAAATGGTCTATCGCGACGGCATTCATTGACGACCTCGCGCTGAGCGTTTACGGCGACTGAACGCTAACATGCCAAGCAGATACGGCGCGCCAATCAGCGCTGTCATGACGCCAGCCGGTATTTCGATCGGTGCCAAGATAGTGCGTCCCAAAATGTCGGCGAGTCCTAACAAAATGGCACCGAGAAGCATGGCAATTGGCAGCCGACGACGATGCGGATGAAAGCCGAGCATGCGCGCCAGATGCGGCGTCATCAAACCTACAAATGCGACTGGCCCTACAACCGCAACGGCGGCGCATGCTAAGAGCGTGGCTAGTCCCAGAGCGACCAGTCGCAAACGTGTCACTGGAACGCCGAGTGCCGCGGCACTTTGCTCGCCGAGTGCCAGCAGATCGAGTGGGCGCGCGAGCCAGTAAATCATCGGTATAGTCAGCACCAGCCATGGCAATAATGATGCCGCATCAGTGGCGCTCCGACCATACGTGCCGCCGACCAGCCAGACCAAAAAGCGAGCTTGCTGAACGCTGTTTTCAACGATCAGCCATTGAGAGAGCGCGGCACACATCGCGCCTAAAGCTATGCCGGTTAGTGCGACTGGCAAAGGTGCCAGACGATGGCGACGGTTAAGAAACAATATGATGAGCAAGATAGTTGTGCCACCTAGTAACGAAGCCCCGAACATGGCGGGACGCGAGACCAACGGCGATACGACTAACGCTAACAACACTGCTAAACCCGCCCCTTGGGTAATGCCTAACACTTCCGGCCCCGCGAGAGGGTTGCGCACGACGCTTTGCAATAAAGTCCCGCTGCCCGCTAGCAATGCACCGGCCAACATGGCTGTCAACACGCGTGAAAGTCGCAAGTCAATTATTAGCCGTGCCACCGCATCGTTGCCTATTGCTGCTTCCCACCAACTTAGCGGACTAAGCCAAGTATCGCCGCACGCGACGGCAAAGGCAGCCAACGCAATGAGCACACTGACACAGAGCAATAGACAGGTCTGAAAAGATAAATTGACACGCAGCGCGGCACGCACTTCGGTTTCTGCGCCTGCCAGCATGCGCTTGCGATGAATCAGCAGTAGTAAAACGGGTGTACCGATAACGGCAATCATGACGCCGGTGGAAACGGTGGCATCCAATTTCAACGCTAGTACGAGGCTATCCGCGGCGAGCAGAATACATCCGCCCCATAAGGCCGATAGTGGCACAAGAGCACGGAGTCTGTGCACACCCGCGGCGCGGATAAGATTAGGTGCGATCAGTCCGACAAAACCCATTGGTCCCGCCACGCTCACCGCTGCGGCAGCAAACATGGTTGCGGTGACCATCGTCACTAACCGCATTGGTCTCAATGGTACGCCGAGCATCCGCGCACCGTCATCGCCGAGCGCACTGACTTCTAACGGACGAATTAACCACGGTAATACTAAGAGTGGCGCAATCAACCATTTCATGACAGTAATGAGCCCCGCCGCACCGGGTTGATATAGCACGCCGTTACTCCACAACGCAACGCTCGCAATATCATCTTCAAATATCGTCAGCAGCATCATGGTGATGGCCGAAAACAGTAGCGAGCAGGCAGTTCCGGCGATAATCAATTGCAACGCAGATACGCGCCAGCCGCCCGCTGTCACCATCGCTAACAGCGCGGCCAATAATCCGCAGCCAAACAATAACGGCACATTGGCGACGCCGCCCAAGGCAGGCAACATGATCGCGGCGAATACGCCAAGTTGCGCACCGCCGGTGACGCCTAATAAATCAGGTGCGGCTAACGGATTGCGGGTAAGGGCCTGAAACAGTGCACCGGACAAACCAAGCGCCGCACCTGAAACCAGTGCTGCCAAGACACGCGGCAATCGCAATTCGTATAGGAGTAGACGCGCAACCTGACCATCTGGCATGGTCGCATCTGATTGCGATAGCGCATTGATATCCGGCCACAGGCGCAGCGCGGCTAACATAATCAGGAAAAGTGTGCCGCCAATGGCAAGCTGGTTTGTCCTTGATCCCTGGAAAAGAAAAGGCGAGAAAAGAGAAGTTTTGGCCGTCATAACATTCATGCCGCGTACGCTGATGTGCTGTCTTTGATGCGGTTTTTGAGGCCGCTTTTAAGTTTGTCCTTGGGAGCGTTAACAGCAACGGTGGCAGTACTGATCGGACGGGTTTCTTCAGTAGAACGATAAGACGGCAAACACACTGGCTCGCCGCTTTCGGGATGGTTGAGGCGCATCATCGGCAAACCGAATGTTTCCGACAGACAGACTGGATCGATCATGGCATCGGGCGTGCCTTGATGCAAAATGCGTCCTCCGCGCATCAGGACGATATGATCGCTAAAGGCAGCCGCTTGATTGAGCTCATGCAATACCCACACAATCGTCAGTCCACGTTCGCGGTTAAGGCGGCGTAACTCTCGCAATACATCAATCTGATGATGAATATCGAGATAAGTCGTCGGTTCATCAAGGAGCAATATTTCACACTCTTGCGCTAACGCCATGGCGACCCAGGCCCGCTGCCGCTCTCCGCCGGACAGCGCAGTCACCTGACGATCTGCATAATCCTGAAGTCCGGTCGCGATCAAGGCATCCATCACGGCAGCACGGTCGGCATTGGACGGACCTGAAAAAATCGATCCAAACGCATAACGACCGTAAGCCACAAGTTCGGCGACCGTTAATCCTTCAGGAATCTGATTAAACTGGGCCAGCATGGTGAGCGTCTGAGCGAGTTCGCGCCGCTTATAGGATGCTAGTGGTCGCCCTTTGACTGAGATCGTGCCTTCTGTAATCGGTTGCAAGCCAGCGAGACTGCGTAGCAGTGTGCTCTTGCCACAGCCGTTCGGCCCGCACAATGCAGTGATTTGTCCGGGGGCGATATCCAGACTCAATCCTTTGAACACTGCGTGATCTTGATACGAAACCGAAATGTCGTGCGCTGACAACGCTGGCGCAGAAGTCAGTGATTTGGCAGGATCATGCAAAGAAGCGATTGTTGAGGAGGTCATGCCGTTCCTATTGTTGAAACTAAACTCAAACTAAACTGAAACTAAATTCATACTAAATAAGCAGCGCCTGAAGCAATGACAAGTAAGGAGTAATGCAAAAGGAATAATGCGATAAACCTTGACCGCTTGAAACGCGCTTAACGATCACCATGGCTTTCCGCCATCGCCACCATGACTTTGCGCGAACCGGTGAATGGCGCACGCGCATGTGCGGACAACATATTGTCCAGCATCAGGACGTCACCTTGTTGCCATGGAAACGCTACTTTGTGCGTCTCTAACACCGTCCGAACGTGATCCAATTCTGCATCGGTTATTACACTGCCGTCACCGTAATACACATTCCGCGGCAAGTTTTCTTCGCCCACGCTATCTAATAATATTTCGCGCATATCGGGATCCAGCGTAGAAATATGAAACAAATGCGCCTGATTGAACCACACGGCATCGCCCGTGACCGGATGTTGGCCGACGCCTTTACAGCGTTGACTAGTGCGCAAATCGCCCTCCTCCGACCACTCAAACGCAATCGCGTGCTGATTGCAATAGGCCTCTACTTCCGCCGTATTCTCGGTGTTAAAAACCCGTTGCCACGGCAAATCCAGTCCGTTGCCATAATTGCGCACGTACATCAAGCCTTTGTCAATGAAGCGCTGGCGAATCTCTGGTGCGATGTCGCGATACACCGCACGGCTATCGGCAATTGGCGTCTCGCCACCGACCTGTGCGGCAATATCGCAATAGAACCAGATCTTCATCGGCCATTCGCTGGTGTAAGCTTGCTCGTTATGTAGCGGAATATGTTGATGTGCCGGATATTCGGTCGAGGTGTAAATGCCGCCACTGACCTTGCTGCGTGGCGTCGAGCCAAATTCATAGTTCAGTAGCGGATACCCAAACGATGCCGCAAATTGTTGGAAGGCTTCGGCCCCGCCAACAGCGAATCCGGTAAATAAAATCGCTCCGACTTCTGGCAACCGTGATGTCACGAGTGCATGCAATTGCGGTAAAAGACTCATCACGCTGGCACCCGACTCAAGTGGACTGACTTTCAGCGGAAAGCCAAACTCGACACAGAGGCCGGTCGTATCAATTGATTGTATTTGCATGTTGAAACTCTCCAGATAAACGGCTGCACCAAGACCTCATGGCGCGAAATATAAAGCGACTGCTGCACAATAGCCGTCAGTAGTTACTATTGGCTGCACTGAGATCAATGCGGGATCAAATGGCGGAGCCGCATCCGGCGCGCATACGCGTCCGTCATCTTGTAATGCAATGGTCCGCATATGATCCCCGCCAATCCCTACGCCGACCGCCTTGAGTGCCGCTTCCTTACCGACCCATAAACGGTAGAAGGCATCCTGTGCTGCTGCGGCACTCAATGCCGCAAGCCTGGCGCAGGCTGATGGCGTACAAATAAGCGGCGCTAAACCCGCAACATTTATCGGTGATAATTTTTCAATATCAACACCGACTTGCCCCGACTGAGATACAGCGATTAAGCCACACGCGCCTGAATGCGATACGTTGAACGGAAGCGATGCACCTAGTGGCGTAACTAATTCCGGTTTTCCGAAATGATCGCGTTGGATCAATGCCATCGGATCTACGTGGTACACAGTTCCTAATATTTTTCTCAATGCAGCGCGCACACCGGCAAAACGAACCCGATCTTCGCGCTGGCGGAAACGCAACATTTCCTGCTGCTCTTGCGGTAATAGTGCTTGTAACGTAGCGATGTCCGGCTCTTGCGTCAGATTCAGATGTACTTGCCAGTAGCGAACCTTTTCCGAAAAAATGTGTGTGGCTGACGACAATTCGAAGCAGCTCGTTGCGTTGATCGTCAAGCTGCCTCAACTACTGATTGTGCGGAGAGCGCTTCCAATCGCCCTAACAAAACACGCTCGTGGTCACGAATAAAGAAATGATCGCCATCGAACATCTGAGTCTTAAATTCTGCCGTTGTTTCACACTGCCATGCATGCAGCGCTGCAGTCGATACGACTGGGTCACGCGTTCCGCCGAATGCGTAAATCGGGCAACGCAGTGGCGTGCGTTCACGTCGAACAAAACTGGCACCCAAACGAAAATCTCCAGCCATTACGGGCAATACCATTTCCATCAATTCGGCGTTTTGCAGAAGTTCTGTCGGCATGCCATTTAGGCGGCGCAACTCTTCCATCAATTGTGCATCTGTTGGCCACGTGCTAGAGAAATCATCTCTGGCAATATCGCGCCAAATCGGCCCCGGCGCTCCTGAAACGAATAGTGCCGCAGGCATCGATACGCCAAGCTCTGCTAACGCATAAGCTAACTCAAAAGCAAGCAAACTGCCCAGACTGTGACCAAACAATGCATATCGCGGCGTGCTATGCGCTGCGGCTGATAGTTCATCAGCTAATTGCGCGACCAACACGTCAAAGTCCTTAACCAACGGTTGGTTCAATCGGTTGCCACGCCCTGGCAATTCGACCGGATGCACCGTCATCCAATGCGGTAATAATCGACGCCAGGGCGCGTAGACATTCGCGCTAGCGCCAGCATGCGGCAAACAGAACAGCGTCATTGATGACTTCATCTGTCGTTACTAGATCGATTGCGCAGCCAAATGTCGGCGCAGGCTTAACGGGCGCAGATCAACCCAGACTTCTTCAATGTGCGCGAGACACGCCTGCTTGTTACCGATGAAGCCGGTTTCGCGCCAACCCAATGGCATATCCTTGTAGTCGGGCCAAATCGAGTATTGCTCTTCGTGATTCGCTACGACTCTAAAAACTGTATCTATGCTATCAAAACTCATGTCGTTACTCCTTGAACCATGGTGGGAAATGGCCACCCATTTTCTTATAGACGGATGAGCACGGGTTTTATTTACCCTTAGTTTACATGTGGGATCAGCCGTGTAATCGTTGGCCTGAACAGGTTTTGTTCAGTCTTTGATTTAGCCTCTGCATGCAACCGATGGCTCACGCAATAATGCATGCGCACCCTGCACGCAATTTAGACAATGGGTGGTGGCATCACGGACCATAAAGTGGACCAAGGTTTGTGATACTTTGAGTTCACGCGCTGTTTCTTGTAATGTGCAATCGCCAATGCGCACCATCTCAAAAGCAGTCCGCGTGCGCTTGGGCAATGTCGACAACGCATCCGACACGTGTTGCAACATGTCGCGGAGAATCACGCTCGCCTCAGGCCCCGCATGCGGAGACGGCACGTCATAGCCTTCTTCTTCATTGGTGGTGTGACGACGCTCAAAGGTCCTGCGACGGTAATGATCAATCGCCAGATTACGCACCATTCGCATGAGATAAGCTAATGGTTGACGCACTGATGCGAGCGCAACGCCTTCGCTGACTTTAATAAAAACGTCCTGTACAACATCCTCGGCACGACAGCGACAACCGGTAATTCCTGTTGCAATATTCACCAGCAGATTACGATTTGCAATCAACACTGTACCTACTTCTGCACTTCCGTTATTCGCTTCCGGCTGCCTTGACGTACCCATGTTGTCGCTCCGTTCTGCAAGTGGTGGAACGAAGACTATAAAGCAAATACGAATCATTCTCAATACAATAATTGGCGTGCAGCAATAAATAAATACGTCATTTACGCTATATTTGAATCACTATTATTTAGATCACAATGTTTTATTGTCACTCAAAATGAGGATCGAATTGTCGATGAATTAACGCACTTTTAACGTTGCTTTGAAAGTAATAAAGTGTGAAAAAATCATCCTTTTGACAGCATTGAAATTGTAAAATAAATAACTATTTCGAATTGTCAAACGTGATCAATAATGGCTATTATTTCTTAATAGAGAGATGACCTGACAAGGTCACCGTAAGGGCTTGCGGAGACAAACGGCTGAAGGTACGGCTGAAGGTTTTTATACTTTTCTAACGACATTTATGGGATCAATTAATCAATATTATTTACAGCAATCGATAATTTTATAATAACGACTTTAAAAAGAAAAAACGGCACACTCAGCGCCGCTTTTATCTTTACTATTTACTATTTTATAGTTAAGCATTTTCACTTAGCTCAATCATGCTCGTACAATATTTAGTACAACATTTATAACAATATTAATGAAAAAATTTATGGCATTATTTAGGTTAAACACTTACTAACTTAGAAATCCTGAACCGTTGGCCGCAAGACAATTTCATTAATATCCACGCCAGCGGGTTGCTCAATTGCGTAAGCGATTGCACGCGCGACCGAATCCGCTGGAATCGCCATCTGATAAAAATCATTCACTGACGCAGCACTTGCTTCGTGGGAACTGCCCAGCTTGAGTTCGGAATCCACCGCACCTGGCGAAATGGTCGTGGTGCGGATCGCGCCACCCACTTCATGACGTAATCCTTCAGTAATCGCATGCACGGCAAACTTGGTGCCACTATAAACAGTGCCGCCCGGACTGAATACTTTAATACCGGCCACCGAAGCAATGTTAATAAAATGTCCACTGCCTTGTTTTTGAAAAATTGGCAATACCGCTGCAATGCCGTAGAGCACGCCTTTGATGTTAATGTCGATCATCCGATCCCACTCATCCACCTTGGTCTCGCTCATCGGCGCAATCGCCATCAACCCCGCGTTATTTACCAATACATCGACACGTCCAAAAGTGCGGACGGCGGCGTCGATCAACGCCTGCACTTCAACAGCCTGCGTCACATCTGTGGCAGCAATCTCTACTTTTCCACCTGCTGCGCGAATGTCAGCGGCAATCTGAATCAATTTATCCAGGCGCCGTGCGCCGAGCATCACTGAAGCTCCAAGAGCGGCCAGATGGCGCGCAGTGGCTTCACCCAAACCGCTGCTGGCACCGGTAATCACAACTACTTTACCTTCGATATTTTTGTTCATTTTTGTTACTCCAGTTTATGCAAAACATTTTTTGCGTTGGAGCAAGTATCGTAGGATACTATCTGCCAGTAAATGATCAATATTTCACTTTATAATTCCATTTTTTGGAATAGTTAGGGAAAATGTTAAATCGCTTAGAAATGTTGCGTATCTTTTGTGTTGCAGCGGAAGCAATCAGTTTTAAAGAAGCCGCGATCAAACTTGGTATATCGCCGCAAGCGGTCACCAGAGCGGTGCGAGAGCTTGAACGATTACAAGGTGAGCTTCTGTTTCATCGTAATACACGCAATGTCCAAATTACTGCCTACGGCGAAATGCTCGCAACCCGCGCCAGTCAAAGCGTAGCGCAATTGGATGGTCTGTTTGTAAGCGCCGATGAAACTAGCGAGTTGGAATTGGAAGGTCTGATAACGCTGACCGCACCCAGCGTCCTCGGGCGTCAGTTATTGTTGCCTGCGCTCACGTTGATTGCAAAACAACATCCTCAACTCCGTTTCGACCTTCGTCTAAGTGACCGCCATGCTGACGTGGTAAGTGAAAAAATCGATATCGGCGTACGGATGGGGTATTTACGCGATAGCCGTTTCGTCGCACGACAGGTCGCCAAAGTGCGCTTTCATGTGGTTGCTACGCCGGGCCTCTTTGCCGAACATGGCGATCCCAAACATATAGAAGATTTAAACGCACTCCCAACCACCGCCATGTTTGATCGCGATACCGGTCGACCATGGCCATGGTTATTCGCGGGAGGACAGCAATCTAACCCTCCCAACGCACGTTTTATTTGCGATGACGCAGAAGCTGAATTGGCGGCGGTGCTATCGGGCCTGGCGTATGGTCAGATACCGGGATTCTTAGTGGAAAAATTAATCGCCGCCGGAGAGCTTATTCCTGTGATGGAAAAACTGGCTCCCGAGCCTTGGGGCTTGTTTGTGTATCGACCACAGCGAGGTCCGGTACCCGCCAGAATCCGACTTGTATTTGATGCGTTGATTCTCGCTCTGTCCGACGAAGAACCCCATGGCACAGACAGCGAGTAAGCGCTCCCAATATTATCGGCATTGCCGCATTCATGCAAAAACCTGTCGCGCAAACATCCGAGGTGTTTGTCTGTTCTTATATGATCAGATGTTCACGCAGAACGCACGCACAAAGAAATACGCAAACCGATAGCGACTTAACGTGAACTGAGAAAATCCAAAATCGATGATGTTAGTCGACCAATTTTCACCCGCTGCGCCAGTACTGGCTTCTAAGGAAAATAATGCATTGGCTCTATTTAGGTATCGCTATCGTCGCAGAAGTCATTGCCACCAGCGCACTAAAAGCCAGCAGCGAGTTCACCCGCTTGCTGCCGTCAATCGTAGTCGTCACAGGTTATCTGATCGCGTTTTATTTTCTGTCGCTAACATTGCGCACATTGCCGGTCGCCATCGTGTATGCGATGTGGTCCGGCATTGGTATTGCGCTAATCGCCATGATCGGGTGGCTAGTATTCAAACAAACGCTGGACACCGCAGCGTTGATCGGGATCGGTTTGATTGTGGCGGGCGTCGTCGTACTGAATGTCTTTTCTAAATCGGTTGCGCATTAACCGTTCGCTTAAGTTTATTGACATATAAAGCTTGTAGACGGGGTTATTGCAAACTGAATCACAGCCACTATAAATGCTGTGGAAGTTGCAGTTACAGTTGCTTTTGAATTTGACGTACCCCGTCAAGGACGCTGCCAAGTATTTCAGCTGTCAGTCGGGAATTGTTGGAAGACATGTTTGAGCGAAGCGATTTGGTCTTTCAACCCGACTGACGGCTGAAATACTTGGGAACCCGCAGGGCAGCGTCAGTTGCGGTCGCCTTTTCTTTGGTTACTTTTTCTTGGCGGGGGCGCCGAGCCGAGGCAAAAGAAAGTAACTACCTGTCGGGCTACCCCGACCAGCATCCACGGAGCACCAACCGCTCAAGTTATCCAAGCATCGAACCGCAAGCCCTTCCCGACTCAAAATACCTGCACAATAAATCAAGCCTCCAAAGCCAACAAAGCAAACGTTCCCAACCAATGTTCCCCCATATAATCACCAGAAATATGTGCAATGGCACTGTCAAAATGGTGATCGGCTGCATCCAATAATACGACTGAACGTGCATCATCCAACGGCAATGCACCTGCCAGTGAACGCTGACACCAGGCACGACTAAAATTAAGTCCGTCCAGATGCGCAATCTTGCCATCGCTTCGGTCAGTAACTGTTGCTGGTTCAAACAAGGTAGCCGGTTGACGTTGCGCCAGATGAGGCAAAAATGCACGGAACCACGTATCAAATTCGGCGGCTGGCAAAACCTGCCGCATCAGTTCAGCCTCCATCAGCGCAGGCGACAAAAATTCATCCCCGCTTGGTTCCCAGGCCTGACAGTCCACGTCCTGGGCATGCCACCGTCGTGCCGTTTCGGCGATCAGTGTTTCCAACTGTGTGTTATTAACCGCACGGGCGTATTCCAGCGCCAACGTCATCGCAAAGGCCGTATTGAAATGCGTACCGACGCGCACCGGATAAGTTGCTTTAGGCAAAAAATTAACGAAAAGGGCAACAAAAGCATCGGACAGCGGCATTAAGGTTTTGGCCCAACGCTGGCCTTCTGGGGTGTCAAGTTTGTTCAGCGCAGACTGCAACGCCAGCAACCACCCCCATCCATATGGACGCTCAAAGCCGGCGCGTGATGGCGATGCAAGATAGGCCAACTCACCTTTTACGTTTTCTTCAGTCAGTTGTTGGTCAAACACGGCCCGTATTGCCGAAGCCTCCGCCAATGTCGGATAACGCGTCAACAACCGCGTAAGTAACCAATAACCGTGAACGCAAGAATGCCAGTCGTAGCTGCCGTAAAAAATGGGATAGAGGGCGCGAGGACTCTTTACATCGGCGGCGCTATCTAGCGTATGCGTCAGTTTGTTGGGGTATTCCTGCGTCAGATGACCAAGGACCATGTTGGCAAACTGAGATGCCAATGCGGGTGTGAGTGTTTTGCTGTTTGATGTCATTATGTATCTTCGATTACTTTGTCTATATACGCTTTAGAAGTAGCAAAACTGCCGTCAATTAAATCGAGGCGTTTTGCTGACGAGCTTTGCGTCAATTCCAGCCATCTAGTTGCCAGAAACCTTACGCTGGCCACAACGGTTGCTCATCCATCAATGCGATCTGCTCGCGCAACTCCAGCACGCGATCCTGCCAGTAGCGCTGCGTATTAAACCAGGGGAATGCAACGGCAAAGGCAGGATCATCCCAACGCCGGGCAATCCATGCCGAATAGTGAATCAGACGCAAGGTTCGCAACGCTTCAATCAGATGCAATTCACGCGGATCGAAATCGCAAAAATCCTCATATCCTGCAAGCAGGTCGGACAACTGTCGCACCATGTCCTGACGTTCACCCGACAATAACATCCATAAATCTTGTACAGCCGGTCCCATGCGGCTATCGTCAAAATCGACAAAGTGCGGCCCGGCATCGGTCCAGAGTACGTTACTGCCATGACAGTCGCCATGCAAGCGCAGCGCGCCAACGTCACCGGCACGATCAAAGCAGCGCCGCACACCGTCGAGCGCCTGGGCTACAGTAGTGCGATAAGCCGCAAGCAGATCTTCGGGCACAAACCCGCTTCCCAACAAATAATTACTTGGCTCGATTCCGAAGGTGGTGATATCTAGCGTAGGCCGATGTTGAAATGTTTTTAATTGTCCAACCGAATGGATACGGCCCAAAAATCGTCCGAGCCATTCTAACGTCGCACTATCTTCCAATTCAGGCGAACGTCCGCCATGGCGTGGAAACACTGCGAATCTGAAGCCGTGAAATTGATGCAAAGTATTGCCGTCTTTACTCGCCGAAGCTGGCACTACGGGAATTTCGCGCTCTACAAGTTCTTCCACAAATGCATGCTCTTCCAAAATCGCGGCATCGCTCCAACGCTGTGGTCGATAAAATTTCGCCACCAGCGGAGGACCATCTTCCATCCCAATCTGATAAACCCGATTTTCGTAGCTATTGAGCGCAAGCAAACGACCATCGCCGTGTAAGCCAATGCTGTCGAGCGCATCGAGCACGGTGTCCGGGGTCAAGGTAGAAAATGATGCGGGTGTGAGTAGGTTCATAATCTCCATTGTAAGCTGCAATGTCGCCCTATCATCTTTCGTGACATCCAAATATTTCAGTCACGGTCACTATTTTTTTCCAACCGAAGGAATACCGCTTATTGACCGTCATTTTTGCCACAATGGGATAAAGCACAACGTCATCATTCAACAGGCGTAAAATTTGGGTTACGGAGAACAAGTGGCCGTTGTTGTCGACATCAATTCAACCGGAATTTTTCATGCCAGCCATCGGCCTCAATCATTACAATTTACGCGCACCGCACGACCTGATGATGATACTCAGGGATTTCTATTGCGATGTTGTGGGTCTCGAAGAAGGTGCGCGCCCTGCTTTTAATAGCGTCGGATTTTGGCTTTATGCAGGCGGTCGCCCGATTTTGCATTTGAGTCAGGCAATGAATGAGATTGCCAGCGAAGCAGTGCAGGAAGTACCAAGCGACGCATTATTAGGCGATGCAAAAAATACAAGATCCAACACTTTTGACCACGTTGCCTTTACCTGTATCAATCAGGCAGAGATGCGAGCACGATTGGCGCTGCATCAAGTCGTGTACAAAGTTGCTTTGGTGCAGATAACGCGGCAAACCCAGCTTTTCTTCAAAGATCCTGCTGGTAACGGCATTGAGCTTAATTTCGAAGAAGAGATCGGCTAATGCACGCATTAGGACGGGACTTCCCAAGCTGATCTTCACGTTCATTTGACTGAGCGTCGGCAATAAAATGGCCGGAGCTAGTCAACACTCCCGTGATTTGATTGTTTTTTGACGCTTTTTGCAGGTTTGGCGCATTTCAATCGTAAAATCCGCCATCGCGCACTTTACACTTACATTTTATATAGGCATTACGATGGAACTTGACGAACCGTTATCAGATAAAGAATTTGATGAATTAGACGACTTTTTGCTTTCCGACCGCTGCGGCGAAGAAAGCATGACGATGGACACGCTGCACGGTTATCTGACCGCGCTGGTGATCGGGCCAGAGCAAGTTTTACTTGGTGAGTGGTTACCGCACGTCTGGGGACCATCACTGAAGGATGCGCCTAAGTTTAAGTCTGACAAGGAATTCGAGCGCACTGTCGGCCTGATAGCGCGCTACATGAATGAAATCGCGGTGACGTTGGAAGTGGCACCAAAAGAATACGAGCCATTATTTTGCGAGTTTGAGCATGAAGGAAAGCCGCTGCTGGATGGTGAAGCGTGGACGTGGGGTTTCTGGGAAGGTATTAATCTACGCGCCAAAGCGTGGGAGCCAATCTGGACCTCGAATTTAGCGACCGTGGTGCGGCCGATTTATTTGCTTGGGGCCGAAGAGCTGGAAGAAGAGGAAATGCTTTTGCGCGAGGATCCGGTCAAGCGCCATAAATTGACAGTGGAAGTCGAATCGGCCATTCCGGAAATCTATCGTTATTGGTTGCCAAACCGTAAATCCGCAGTCAAAACGATTCAACGCGAAACACCAAAAGTCGGACGTAATGATCTGTGCGGGTGCGGTAGCGGCAAGAAATTTAAAAAATGCTGTGGCGCTGGGTTAGCTGAAGAATAATTAACTTTGCAGCGCTGTCTGCAATGGTGGGCAATCCGATATAGCGGAATGCATTGCACAATATAAAAAACCTCACCGATTCATATGAGCGGTGAGGTTTTTTTTGCTTGAACGCCTATCTTGACGCGTGTCCGGCTTACTCTTTAATAAAGTGTTCGCGGTAGTATTTCAGCTCTTCAATTGACTCTAGAATATCTGCCAACGCCGTGTGCTTTTGATGTTTTTTGAATCCACTCGCCAACTCTGGCTTCCAGCGGCGGCATAATTCTTTTAATGTTGAGACATCCAGATTGCGATAGTGGAAGAACGCTTCCAGCTTAGGCATGCCACGCGCCATGAAACGACGATCCTGGCAAATAGTGTTGCCGCACATCGGCGATTTGCCGTTCGGTACGTATTTGCGCAGGAAGGCGATCAGCTCAGTTTCAGCTTCGGCTTCAGTCACCGTGGAGGTCTTGACGCGTTCGATCAAACCAGAGCGACCGTGCGTGCCTTTGTTCCAGGCGTCCATACCATCCAAGAATGTATCAGACTGATGAATCGCAAAAACCGGACCTTCTGCCAGAATATTCAGTTGCGGGTCGGTGACGACTACCGCCACTTCAATAATGCGCTCTGCATCCGGGTCAAGTCCGGTCATTTCCATATCAACCCAGATCAGATTGAATTCATTCGGACGTAATGGCGCCACAACAGGTGCGGATGGTGTCGATGAGTCGATAGCTTGTGACATAATTGTTCTCTTTACTATTTATTGGGAAACGCGATTAGTTTTCGCCGTCAGTCGCGTATTTTCTCACATAGGGACAACATGTCTTCATTTGCATTTTCAGTATTATTTATAGTTTTTTTGGCAATAAGCCTATCAGTACGCTTTTGGCTCGGTTCGCGACAGATTCGTCACGTCATCCAGCATCGTAGCGCAGTGCCACCCGAATTCGCCGAAAAAATTCATCTTTCGGCGCATCAAAAGGCCGCAGATTACACCGTTGCCAAGACCAAATTTGGACTTTTTGGCTTACTCATCAATGCCGTTGTGTTGATCGGCTTCACGCTATTGGGTGGCTTGCAATGGCTATCCGGCTCATTATATGGCTGGACCGGTTCTGGCATGTTGTATCAAATGAGCCTGGTGGTCGCCTTTGTACTGATCTCTGGCGTAATCGATTTGCCAATTGCCTATTACAAACAATTTGTTCTTGAAGCGCGTTATGGTTTCAACAAAATGACGCATAAGCTGTTTTTCGCCGATTTGTTAAAAAGCACCTTGTTGGGGGCTGCAATTGGCTTGCCGTTGATTTGGGTGATTTTGTTACTCATGGAAAAATCCGGTGATATTTGGTGGTTTTATGCCTGGCTGGTGTGGAGCGGTTTCCAATTATTGATGCTCATTCTGTTTCCAACGGTGATCGCACCGCTGTTCAATAAGTTCACGCCATTGACTGATGACAGCTTGCGAGCACGGATCGAAGGGTTGATGCAGCGTGTCGGCTTTGCTTCAAAAGGACTGTTCGTCATGGATGGCTCCAAGCGCAGCGCGCACGGCAATGCTTATTTCTCCGGCTTTGGCGCTAGCAAACGTATTGTCTTTTTTGATACATTACTGGCGCGCCTTGCACCGCATGAAATCGAAGCGGTATTGGCGCATGAATTGGGACATTTCAAACTCAAACATATTGTTAAGCGGATCGTGGTCATATTTGCAGTCTCACTTGTCTTCTTGGCATTACTCGGTTATCTCAAAGAACAATTATGGTTTTTTACCGGACTTGGCGTTATTCCGTTGCTGTTATCTGACCTCTCGAATAACAATGCGATGGCATTAATTTTGTTCATGCTGGCACTGCCAATTTTTACGTTCATGTTGTCACCACTGTCATCAATCACTTCGCGAAAGCATGAATTTGAAGCAGATGCGTTTGCAGCCAAATATACTAATGCTGACGATCTGGTCGCCGCGCTGGTTAAATTGTACGAGGACAACGCCTCGACGCTCACGCCTGATCCGTTACATTCCGCGTTTTACGATTCGCATCCTCCAGCCTCGGTACGTATCAATAAGCTACTCGCCACAAAATTAGAACCGGTTACATTCCATGGTTGATCATTACAAACCGAAGCCGGGTAAAGCGGTAAAAACGGGCATCGCCAATGCTGTCGGCGTCGTCATCGCGGCCCACGGACGTCACTATATGGTTCAGGCGCTAGTGGATGGCGAGTCCTTAAAACTGCATTGCGTGACACGCGGCAAGAAGAGCGATGTTGCCGTGGGCGATAAGGTCAATCTCAACATGACCTCAAAAAACCAGGCGGTGATCGAGTCCCTCGGAGAACGGCGCAGCCTCTTATACCGTTCGGATCAATACAAATCGAAGTTGCTCGCCGCCAATGTTTCACAACTATTTATCGTCGTGGCGACGGAACCGGGCTTTACCGACGATCTGATTTCGCGCGCCTTGGTGGCGGCTGAAGCGGCGGGTGTCGCCGCGCACATCATATTGAACAAAACCGACATCGTCGCCTCACTGCCGAGAACACGCGAACGGCTACAACCGTATGCCAAGCTTGGCTATCCGATCCACGAAGTATCGGCAATAGGAGCGCCAGAGCAAACCTGCGCCACCTTAATGCCTCTTCTGGAAAACCAGTCGACCATCCTGATCGGGCAATCAGGTATGGGCAAATCATCGATCATCAATCTGATCGTGCCAGACGCTGACATTGCCACCCGGGAAATCTCGGCGGCATTGGATACCGGAAAACACACGACGACTTTCACCCGATTGTATGAAGTGCATCCAACGGCTGACGATGAAACCTACATCATTGACTCGCCCGGATTTCAGGAGTTTGGCCTGTATCAACTCAGCGAAGGCATGCTGGAACGCGCTTTTCGAGAGTTCGCACCATTTTTGGGGAAATGTAAATTTTACAACTGCCATCACTTGATAGAACCGAATTGCGCTGTTCTTGAAGCGGTGCAGGAAGGAAAAATTGCCCCAATGCGGCATCAGCTCTATAAGCAACTGTTGCATGAATCATCACAAACACTGTATTGAAGCCAGATGATGCGGCCATCCCAACATGCTTCCGATACGCCGTGGCTTGTGCATGGCTTGTAGCGGAGATAAGGTTGATTAGGCTCCTTCCTTAGGTATCTTTTTGAGCAATATCCCTTATAATTGAACGGGTTAGAAACTTCGGCGGCAGATCTACCACTGGCCGCCATTTTCATTTATGGCAATCAAACACTACCTGCAGTTTTCCGACTTTACGCTCGATGAGTACGAGTACATCATTGAACGTACCCGCATCATCAAGCGTAAGTTTAAGAACTATGAGCCGCACCACCCGCTACTTGATCGCACGCTGGTGATGGTTTTCGAGAAAAACTCGACCCGCACCCGCTTGTCGTTTGAGGCCGGAATGCATCAACTCGGCGGTGCCGCCATTTATCTCAACACGCGCGACAGCCAACTCGGACGTGGTGAACCGGTCGAGGACGCCGGACAAGTGATGTCACGCATGTGCGACGTCATCATGATCCGTACCTTCGGCCAGGACATCATTGAGCGTTTTGCTGCCAATTCACGCGTGCCGGTGATCAATGGCCTGACGAATGAATATCATCCATGTCAGGTATTGGCGGACCTTTTCACTTACGTTGAACAACGTGGTTCTATCACTGGCAAGACGATAGCGTGGATCGGCGATGCCAACAATATGTTGTATTCATGGCTACAAGCGGCGCAGGTGTTTGGCTTTCACGTCAATATCTCAACGCCAAAAGGCTACGATCTCGATCCGATGCTGGTCACCGCTGATAGCACGCAATACACTTTGTTCGATAATCCCTCGGATGCTTGCGTGGGCGCACACTTGGTCACGACCGATGTCTGGACGAGTATGGGTTATGAGGCTGAAAATAATGCACGCCTGAAAGCCTTCGATGGCTGGATCGTGGATCAGGCCAAAATGGCACGTGCACAGCCGGACGCACTTTTCATGCATTGTCTTCCCGCGCATCGGGGTGAAGAAGTATCAGCCGAAGTCATCGACGGACCACAATCGGTCGTTTGGGACGAGGCTGAAAATCGCTTGCACGTGCAGAAAGCACTGTTGGAATATCTGGTGGTAGGAAAACTCGATACCTGAAATGTATATTTTTAAATGCGATTTCTGTCTTACATTCCTACGCAAGCGAGAATGCAACCAGATCGCCTAAGCAGACTTTCAAGCGGTGTAACGCCACGTTGACGCCGACCGAAAAGCCACTTAGTTAACACGTTAGCTAGCAACTTAATTACTGAATAGCACTGAAACATTAGAAAGAAGATCATGAGCGACGTAAAAAAAGTAGTTCTCGCCTATTCCGGCGGCCTCGACACTTCAGTCATTTTGAAGTGGCTACAAGACAACTATCAATGTGAAATCGTCACCTTCACCGCCGATTTAGGTCAGGGCGAAGAGCTGGAACCAGCGCGCCAAAAAGCATTGAAATTTGGTATCAAGCCGGAAAATATTTACATCGATGATGTCCGTGAAGAATTCGTGCGTGACTTCGTATTCCCGATGTTTCGTGCCAACACCGTGTATGAAGGTGAATACTTGCTCGGCACGTCGATTGCGCGTCCGTTGATCGCAAAACGCCTCATTGAGATCGCCCGCGAAACCGGCGCAGACACAATCTCGCACGGCGCGACCGGCAAAGGTAACGATCAAGTTCGTTTTGAGCTTGGCGCTTATGCGTTGATGCCAAACGTCAAAGTCATTGCACCTTGGCGCGAATGGGATTTGCTGTCGCGTGAAAAATTGCTGCAATACGCAGCAGACGCCGGTATCGAAATCGACATGAAACACAAAAATGGCGGCGCACCCTATTCAATGGATGCCAACTTGCTGCACATCAGCTTTGAAGGCCGTCATTTGGAAAATCCAAGTGCCGAGGCCGAAGAAAGTATGTGGCGCTGGACTGTCAGCCCAGAAGCAGCACCGGATCAAGCCGAATACCTCGACATCGAATACGAAAAAGGCGACATCGTTGCACTCAACGGCACGCGCATGTCACCAGCAACCGTTCTGACCGAACTGAACCGTTTAGGCGGCAAGCACGGTATCGGCCGTCTGGATCTGGTCGAAAACCGTTTCGTCGGCATGAAGTCACGCGGCTGTTACGAAACCCCGGGCGGCACGATCATGCTGCGCGCACATCGCGCCATTGAATCCATCACACTGGATCGCGAAGTCGCGCATCTGAAAGATGATCTGATGCCACGTTACGCATCGATGATTTATAACGGCTTCTGGTGGGCGCCGGAACGGGTTGCATTGCAGACGCTGATTGACCAAACTCAATTACGCGTCAACGGCTGGGTTCGTCTCAAGCTCTATAAAGGCAATGTCATCGTCGTATCACGCGACTCCAAAACCGACTCATTATTCGACATGAAGATTTCTACATTCGATGAAGATGGCGGCGCTTATAACCAAGCCGATGCAGGCGGTTTCATCAAACTGAATGCGTTGCGTTTGCGGATTGCTGCTAACGCGCGTAACCAGCGCGGATAATATTGGTCGCAAAAGTGTCTGAATGATTTGAATCACATTCACTCATTCATTCACTAAAACACTAATACACGTGAAATTTTGCCTGAAAAAATAAAAAGTCTCTATTGATGCAAGGATCAATAGGGACTTTTTATCGTTGAAAGCATATTCAGCGATCTAGCGCGCCGATGTAGAAAAATACTAACGCACGACATCCACGTTACGCATCTTTTTTTACATATTTTTTGCGTATTGATTACGGAAAATATTGCATTAAATATTATGGACAAGCCGATCATGAAAGCAATGAAATTTGGCATAATTGCGCACGCTTTATCACATTCACCAACTCTTACCCTCTACCTAAAAGGCTTTCCTTATGAGCGCGCAATTCGATAACGTATCTGTCCTGAAACAAGCCAGCGTCTACTTTGATGGCAAATGTATTTCCCACACCATCATTCTTGAAAATGGCATAAAAAAAACCTTGGGTGTAATCCTGCCTTCGACGCTGACATTTAACACTGGCGTGGCCGAAATAATGGACGTCACCAGCGGACTCTGCCAAGTGCGCCAAAAAGATCAGCCGCTGTGGACCAGGTACGTGGCAGGCGATAGCTTTGATATTCCAGCGAATTCCAGTTTTGATATTGAAACGATTGAGACGCTGAACTACGTTTGTCATTATGCCTAACATCGTATTGAATGGAGAGTGGGCGGCTTCTTAAAAGTCGCCCACGGTGCAAGACGACTCATGTAAAACCGCCTTGCACGTCATCACCGATCACACAAAAATCGGCTCCGGTTCCAATGCCACGCCAAAGCGCGCCATCACATCGGCCTGAACCGCTTCCGATAAGCGAACAACGTCTTGCCCGTTCGCACCACCTAGATTAACTAGAACTAACGCCTGCTTTTGATACATGGCAACCCGTCCCAGAGCCTTCCCTTTCCAGCCACATTGATCAATCAACCATCCAGCGGCAAGTTTAAAGCCACCGTCTGTTTGTTTATAGCTGACCATTGCAGGATGTTGGGCGAGTAAAGCGTCGCGTTGAGCGGCTGGGATGATTGGATTCTTGAAAAAACTGCCTGCGTTGCCGATCACCGCTGGATCAGGCAACTTGCGCGTCCGAATCGCGATGACGGCGTTACTCACATCAAGCGCATCTGGTTCGGCGATACCACGCGCCGCTAATTCATCCTTAATATCGCCATAACGCACATCCGCTTGCCAACGTTTCGGTAATGAAAATGTCACATCAATCACGACAGCACGGTCGCGTAAAGCGTGTTTAAAGATACTGTCGCGATAGCCGAATGCGCAATCTTTGCGATGCAACGTCAACATTTCTCCGGTCGTAAAATCGAATGCGGTTAGCGCATGAAACCGGTCTTGCATCTCAATGCCATAAGCGCCGATATTTTGAATCGGTGCGGCACCAACATTGCCTGGAATTAACGATAGATTTTCTAATCCACCCAATCCGTGCGTCAATGTCCACTCAACGAGCGCGTGCCAGGTTTCACCGGCAGCGGCACGTATCATGACAGCATCAGCATCTTCCCCAACAACTTGGATACCTTGATTGCGGATGTGCAGCACCAATCCTGGAAAATCGCGCGTGAGCACCACATTACTACCGCCACCTAATATCAGGCGCGGCAACTGAGATAGGGCTGGATCTGATCGCACCAGTTGCAGGTCTGCCACCGAGTTGATCGATAAATAGGCATGAGCGGTCGCCTCGATACCTAATGTATTGAGGGCGCGCATGGGAAAGTCGGTCTGAACCGCCAAATTTGCGGTGAGAGTCGTGTCGTGCTGATAGGCGAAAGGCATACAAGATTATACGTAAGTCGCACAGCTCCCGCCAAATAAGCGAGCAAAACTCGGGTAAAGTAGACACCACGGTGCAAAGAATGAGGGAAGCCATAGCCGCCCGGTTTTTTGTTCGATAGAATGCACGCTATGAGGCTGTCGGTCTAATTGGTTCGAAGCGATAGGATCGTCCACAATGGGCCAAAATGCTAAACGGTACGCACGGCCTCAAAGAATACAAAATACACGCACCATTAGAAAAACATTAAGGAATTACCAAAATGCCATCATTTGATACCGTTTCCGAAGCCAATCTTGCTGAGGTTAAGAATGCCGTCGATCAAGCCAGCAAAGAAATTGCTACGCGCTTCGACTTTAAAGGCAGCGATGCACGCGTTGAACTGAAAGAGCGCGATCTGACTGCTTACGCCGATTCCGACTTCCAATTAGCCCAAGTACGCGATGTGCTCACAAGTAAGCTGGTGAAGCGCAGTGTTGACGTAAGATTTCTCGACATCGGTAAGATCGAGAAAACTGGCGGCGACAAGGTCAAACAAGTCATCAAGATCAAGAACGGCATCGAATCCGACGATGCCAAGAAAATCGTTCGCGTGGTCAAAGACAGCAAGATGAAAGTACAGGCCAGTATTCAGGGCGACGCAGTCCGCATAACCGGTGCCAAGCGCGACGATCTGCAAGCGGCGATGGCAATGCTGCGCAAGGAAGTACCAGACTTGCCGCTGGAATTTAACAATTTCAGGGATTAAGCGAGATTGTTCGCTACGGCAGTCTCAAGCCTCAAAAGACGCCACTGCGGAAAAGCGCTATATCGTGCGCTTTCCGCCCTCCTCCACGTTAACTTGCCTATCGGAAGTCCACACTCCATGCGCTTGCTGAAGCTGAACGCCTGCCTTTTCATGATAATTACGGCATTATCGGCTCAAGCAACCGATATCGGCGTGGCTGGCCTTTTCCCTGGTAAAGCGGTTTTAATCATCGATGGCGCCGCTCCTAAAACCTACTCTGTCGGCGATAATGTTCGCGGCGATATACGCCTCACTTCAGTCACAGGCTCGACTGCAACGGTGAATGTAAAAGGCAAACTTGAGACCATCGGTATTGGTGAGTTCGTCAGTCGCAGTGCGCCCAGCGCAAACGCCAGTGTGACGTTGAAAGTGAACGGCGCAGGTCATTTTGTGGCACAAAGTCAGGTCAACGGCGGAATCATGACGATGTTGGTTGATACCGGCGCGACCGTCATTGCTTTGCCGGCATCAGATGCGATCAGGCTTGGCATCAACTACAAGCGAGGTCAAAAAACGATGATGAATACCGCCAACGGTCTTACGCCTGGTTATCGTGTACGGCTAGATATCGTCAAGGTTGGCGATATCGAAATAAGGCAGGTAGATGCAGTCGTGCTCGAAAGCGGATTGTCATTTGCATTGCTGGGTATGTCATTTCTCAATCGCACTGAGATGCGGCGCGAGGGTGACATGATGGTCTTGACCAAACGTTTTTGATTAAAGACTTACGAAAAAATAAAGGCCGGTTCAGATAAATGAATCGGCCTTTATTTTTTGCTCAGAAGCGATTTCCGCACTGATCGATCACAGCAGTTACGCCGCGTTTTTTTTCAGACGACGCTGCTTAACCGCCTCCGCCAATCCATCAAGGACGGCAATACTTTCTTCCCAACTGATGCAACCATCGGTAACCGATTGACCGTAAGTCAGTTCCTTGCCTGGAACCAGATCCTGACGTCCGGCGACCAGATGTGACTCAATCATGACGCCCACAATGCGATCGTCACCAGCGGCGATTTGACTTGCTATATCAGCACAGACAGGAATCTGATTCTCTGGCTTCTTGGAGCTATTCGCATGCGACGCATCAATCATCAGGCGTTGCGCCAAGCCATTCGCTGCGATGTCCTTGCAGGCTGCATCGACACTTGTAGCGTCATAATTAGGTGCTTTTCCACCGCGCAAAATGATGTGGCAATCTTCATTTCCGTTGGTCGATACGATGGCAGAGTGACCGCCTTTGGTGACCGACAGAAAGTGATGTGGCTGCGATGCTGCTTTCATAGCGTCTACTGCAATTTTTACGTTGCCGTCAGTGCCGTTTTTGAAGCCAACCGGACATGACAGGCCAGATGCCAACTCACGATGTACCTGGGATTCAGTGGTCCGTGCGCCAATCGCGCCCCAACTGATCAGGTCAGCGACGTATTGCGGGCTGATAACATCGAGGAACTCAGTACCCGCTGGCAAACCTAACTCATTAATATTGAGCAGCAATTCGCGCGCCATGCGCAAACCGTCATTGATGCGGAAACTGTTATCCATGTAAGGGTCATTGATCAGACCTTTCCAGCCAACCGTAGTGCGAGGTTTTTCGAAATACACACGCATCACGACTTCCAGTTCGCCTTTCAGACGATCACGTGCGACGACCAAAAGACGTGCATATTCCATCGCCGCTTTGGTGTCATGAATTGAACAAGGTCCAATCACGACCATCAATCGGTCATCCTGTCCATGCAAAATGCGATGTAACGCAATGCGCGAATCAGCGGCTGTGGTAGCACCTTTTTCGGTGACGCCAAATTCGCGGATTAAATGGGATGGTGGCGTTAACTCTTTCATTTCTCGTATGCGCAAGTCATCGGTACGTGGCATTTCTCTCTCCTGGCTAAAAAGTGACTGGGAATAAAAAAACCGCCATCAGGGGCGGTTTTTTTGAATTTCGGTTTGTTCTGTGATTACGAACGCTTACCGCTTTTCACCGCCGTGGGGCTGGAATAGCTAAAATAAAAATAAAAGTAAGTGTTTGAAAAAGACATTTTTTCGCGTAATTAATGAGAACTATGGGCCAGATAATGCAGCAATTTTGAAAATTAAGCAAGCACCACCCAATTACCACCGAAAAATTATGTGCGTTATCAATCAGAAACGCAATCTGCACTCGCAGAATAATGCCTTATAATCAATTCTTTAAATCATCCAACGTAGGGTCGCCATTGGCCATTTGTGCATCGTGACCGAGTTTTCAAGGCGCGGTTCAGAGACAGTTCCTACTGAGAATTCGGTTTCGGAAAACGTGATATTAATCGCAGCCACCGCGTCGAACAATGACCATTGTCCGACAACATAACGTTTAGTTTTCGGATGGCTTAGGTACATGTGTCAGAACCTGCTGACTCAGCCGATGACGTGATCGCCAATTAATGCAATACATCCTCGATATTAGGAAGAAAGTAAAAGCGTAGCACGCGGATTCCGAGCGCTGCAAACAGGTACATCACTGCGACAAACCAGAATCCTGCGGTCAGGCCACACCACGCAATAGCGGCCGTCCCGCACCCAAGGCCAAGTAATGCGCCGGCCTTGGCCGCACTATTTCCCAGCCCCATAATGTAACCTTGAATGCTGTCGCTGCTGGCACGCGACAATAGCGCATAAAAAACCGGCAATAGTCCACCTAGCCATATCCCCCATAGAAACCGCACGGCAATGAACGCAGTAATGTTGGTAGCCAATGCCTGCAAACCCACGGTGACTGCACACAGCAAGGTAATGCGTTCGACCGTTCCCAATGCGCGCGCGTCAGATTGCTTATCGAAGTAGCGCGCCCAAAATGGCGCCGAGAGCGTTAGACCCAAGGCGGTGACTCCGTAGCAAAGTCCAGTCACCCACGCCGGAGCCAATAATACGCTATCGATATAGAGCGCAAAGAAAACTTGCGGCATCATTTTTCCGGCTTGTATCAATACGATTGCTAGCAGCAATCCGATCCAAAAAAGGGATAGATTACTAGCGTTTTTTTTGATCATACAAACGCTACTGCGTGGCTGTGGCAAACAATTTCGCTGCGGCGGTAAGCATGCAGTCGCAGCTATTGCGCATGACAAACATAACCCGGTTGCGACCAAATTTACACTTTCAAATCCGGAATAGGCATATAGCCACCCTCCGAGCATCGGCCCCGCAAAAGAGCCAATTGCCGTCGCCGTTTGTAGCTGTGCGATCAGAAAGGTACGTTGTTTAGGCGCACTCATACCGGCCCCGTAAGCTTGTGCTGCGGCGATGAAGCCAGCAAAACCACCCTGTACCAAACGTGCAAGCAAGATGCTGGTGACACTTCCCGCGATTGCGACCCATAATTGGGTTATTGCGAGCGCAAACAGGGCACGCAATAACATCGGTTTGTGTCCAAATCGATCCCCCAAACGTCCCCATAGCGGCGTCGTCAACATCGCCGCCAGCATCGGACCAGCATATACTGCACCGCCAACGATACTGGTCATCTGTGGTGAAAGATGGCCGAGGGAGCGCAGATAAACTGGCCAAAAAGGGCCACTCATTTCGAGTGCTCCCATTGATACCAACTGAATCCCGTACAGCCACCATAACGCACGGCGGCTTTGAGCTGACTCAGTTGCCATTGATCCTTGCCGTATCACTTGGATCTAGCCCAACAAGTGGATTTGACATAGTACGCAACTCATCGTCGGCGCTTTCCGTCAGACGCATTCGCATAAACGATTTTGCAGGCCATGCTTGTACCATTAATAGCGCGTGTTCCTCCTTCCACAATGTAGGGGCGATGCGCGGCTTCAAATGGTCGAAGGCACCTTGCATTACATCGCGCAGAACCGTCCACAGTTTTTTCTCTGGTAAATCGTAAAGCTGCGTTAATAACAGAGCCAGTTCACCCAGATGGCAAAGAAAGACCGCATGCAATAACTTATCGCGCACCGTTTGACGATCCTCAAATACGGTCTGATCAGCCTTATAACAACGCAATGTCAACCCTGCGACCCGGAGAGCCTCGGCATGAATACGGATATCACCAAAATCACGCAATAGTAATTTTTGTGGCATGCCGTCCGCGTCGATCAGTACAAAACTATTCTGTTGGTGCGCCTCAAAACCTATGCCGTACAACAAATAAGCGCCAAGCGTAGCGGTCACCACAATCTGCGCATACTGGTGGAAGAAGGCGATCGCGCCTTGTGCATTATCCTGAAAAGCGCTTGCAACCAATTCCGTCACTAATGCCGTCTTTTTACCACTGTTTTGTATAGATGTTGGGGCAAAAAGTGCGCCTACAGGAATCGGAAACAGGCCGTCCTGAGCGTGATGCATGGGATTGACGCGATACAAAATCGACAGATGCCGGGCGTGCTCATCATTACCTTCGGGATCAATATAATGCAAGCCGATCTGCTCGCAAACGATGGCCAACGTATCACCGAAGCCCTGCTCTCTCGCAAGAATTTCCTGTAGTAGAGCGCTCACCCGCGGGCCCATTTGGGCTGACTTTGGGGAAAGACTTCGCTGCACACTCGTCAACCGTAATGAGATCGGTAATTTCATCATCGGCAAATGTGAAGAGCGTTGTGGAACGACAGTTCGAAAGGACATAGTTGGCGAAGCCACGCACGTGACCTCGTTAAGTAGAATTAATTTCCGATCAGCGATCTCAAGCGCAAATTCGGTCGGCAAATGGCGTTGTGCCTGCCATGGATGCATCGGCAACGGCAACCATTCAGAAACGGTTAAATTACGCGCAAGCAAAGCCTCTTTCCATATTCCCCAAACCTGCGGAAAGGTAAGTTCGAACCAATCCGAATAAGTAGAAAAGCCAGACATTCCTGGCATGTTTTCTATATGCATAACGTCGGCACGCACTGCAGCGACTTCGACTTCGATGCTGGCTTCGAATTCAGGAGACATGTCAAATACCTCCTGCTTTGACATCCCAAGTTTTGTCTTATAGTTTGGATGCCATGGATGTCCCAGAGTGCCCCATTGCTCAAGAAACAGACACCCATTAAAGCGCTCGCCACCTTTGTTGTTTCCTGATTTTTTTTGCAACCAGGAAATCATTCCTTCCCCCATCGGTATTTCTTGCTCAAGTCTACGCGCCCAAGATTGACGGTAAGCCAGACAGAGCGTGTCGTTCTCGGTGCTATTACGTAATTCGGCTTGCAGCCTTTCAATGTCCGGCTTTGAAGTCGCTACTTCAAACAGACCGGCCAAAATATTTAGCGCTTCGGACGGGGTCGTCACTTTAATCGGCCTTTGATGATTTTTCAAATAATGAATATGGCCATTCAATTGCCAACTCCCCGCCATTCCCGCCTTCAAACCATCGAAACGAAACAACGTTTTACTTCGCCAGTGCGGCAGCCAGACCGCATCACTCGCGGGATCAAAAATTAACTGATCAGAATCGAGTAATTTTTCGCGAAATAAGGCCTGCAACAAGAGTTGCAAACCACGTTTATTGGCTTCAGCTCTGGCCAGAGTCCATTGTGTCTGCGTCAAATTTTGAGGAAAATTATCAACACGTTCCGTCAAATTGCTAGTGACACTTAGAGTAGTTTGAATCATATTAGAACCCTTCCCGTGCAAAAAAAAAATGAGATCCAGGCCACCTCTTCCGCCAACTTGAAATCGATCAAGCGATGGGAAAGAGATGAAACTTCCGATAAAGCCATAATTTAATAATGAGAATCATTCAAACATGCTACTTAAGTTGACACCACCAATCCTTGATCGGCAAACCGATACTTTTTTGAAAAAAAAGAGGATAGCTTTACGTGAAAAAAATCTTCGC
This sequence comes from Glaciimonas sp. GNP009, assembly GCF_054343755.1. Classification (NCBI taxonomy): domain Bacteria; kingdom Pseudomonadati; phylum Pseudomonadota; class Betaproteobacteria; order Burkholderiales; family Oxalobacteraceae; genus Glaciimonas; species Glaciimonas sp. GNP009. The sequence goes on along the minus strand of NZ_JBTGUV010000004.1, from coordinate 3,839,661 downwards.
GCAAAAAAAAACCGCCATCCGTGGCGGTTTTTATCATTCGAGAAACATCGGAGAATGCTAAGACTTACGAATTTTTGCAATAGTTTCGTCGTGCATGAATGTCGACGAATTTGGCATACTGGTGGTTATCATTTGAATGTGAGGAATGCCATCTTCATCATACACTTCACCGATCGGCTCAAAACCGTAGCGACCATAGAACCGTTGCAAATGCGCCTGCGCACCAATTTTAATGGCATGCCCGGGAAATAACTTCGCGACTTGCGCCATCGCTTGATTCATCAAGGCATGTCCGGCGTTCATGCCACGCAATGTTGACGCGGTTACGACCCGACCAATTGACGCTTCTGCGTAAACAACACCGGGCGGTGCGATGCGCGCATAGGCTACTAAACCGGCGTTGGGCAAATAGCCGAGTCCGTGCCAGCATTGCTGATCAATCCCGTCTGCATCTTGAAAAACACACTTCTGCTCTACAACGAAGACTTGCTGACGCAAAGCCAACATATCATACGTCTGGGAAGCGCTCAAATCTTGAAATGGAAGCCAACTCCAGTCGAGCATCCGGATATTTTCCTGATTATTTTTTACCTCATGCTCCGACTTATCAGCGACGGCAACCTTTTCGACCATCATGCGCCTTTCGCTTTTAAGCAGTTCCACCTACGGTCACGCCATCAATCCGCAACGTTGGCTGTCCCACGCCAACAGGTACGCTTTGACCTTCTTTACCGCAGACGCCCACGCCTGGATCAAGACGCATGTCGTTGCCAATCATCGACACGCGATGCAGTACGTCAGGGCCATTACCAATAAGCGTCGCACCCTTGACCGGATAAGTGACCTTACCGTTTTCGATCATGTATGCCTCGCTCGCGGAGAATACGAACTTGCCGTTCGTTATATCGACCTGTCCGCCGCCGAAATTTACCGCATATAAGCCATTTTTGACCGAAGCTAGAATCTCAGCCGGATCTTTATCACCGGCGAGCATGTAGGTGTTGGTCATCCGTGGCATCGGAAGGTGGGCAAACGATTCACGACGTGCATTACCCGTGACCGGCATCTTCATGAGACGCGCGTTCATGGTGTCTTGAATATAACCTTTGAGAATACCGTCTTCGATCAGCGTGGTGCACTGCGTTGGATTGCCTTCATCATCAATGTTCAGCGAGCCACGACGGTCCGCCAGCGTTCCGTCATCGACTACCGTTACGCCTTTGGCGGCAACGCGCTCTCCGATGCGCCCCGAGAACGTGCTGGAACCTTTGCGATTAAAATCGCCTTCGAGGCCATGACCAATCGCTTCATGCAACAAAATACCTGGCCAGCCATTACCCAGCACCACGGTCATTGGACCGGCAGGAGCGGGACGAGCGTCCAAATTCACCAAGGCCGCTGCGACTGCTTCAGCGGCATATTTTTCCAGCAACTCATCGGTAAAATAACCGTAACTATAACGACCGCCACCGCCGCTACTACCCATTTCACGTCGACCATCTTTTTCTGCAATAACAGTGACTGATAGTCGTACCAATGGGCGAATATCGGCAGCAATAACGCCATCACTTCGCGCTACCAGAACGACGTCATATTCACCAGCCAGCCCGGCCATGACTTGCACGACGCGCGAATCTTTAGCGCGGGCTATGCGTTCGATTCGCTCCAGCAATTTTACTTTTTCAGTTGCATCCAGCGACGTTAAAGGATCGTTGGGCAAATACAACGAGCGACCGCCTTTTTGCTCCATGACACTCGCTATTTTTACTTTTCCTGCACCTTGACGCGCAATGGTACGCGTCGCAATTGCAGCATCGTGTAATGCGCGTTCCGAAATTTCGTCTGAGTAAGAGAACGCCGTTTTATCGCCAGAAACCGCGCGTACACCGACGCCTTGATCAATGGAGAAGCTACCGGTTTTGACAATTCCCTCTTCCAGACTCCAGCCTTCGCTTTTTGTAAACTGAAAATAGAGATCGGCATAATCCACCTTGTGCGTGAACATCGTCGCGAGCGCTTTTTGCAGACTGGATTCATCAAGGCCGAAAGGCGTTAGCAAAACATCGCGTGCGACAGCGAGCGCTTGTAGATTGGGTTCAAATGGTTTCATATTATTAGGTGCCTTGCAATGTGGACAGATTAAGCTTGATTGTAGAGCATCCAATTGCTGGCTGCAGTAAACAACCTAAAAACAGCCCCCAAATAGCCTAAAAACAATACGAAAACCGCATCAAGGTAATCCACGAGGGCCAGGTAATGCGTCAATTGTCAGAACGATCACTTTGCGCACAAATGATGGGTTGAGGCAACAAAGCATAAAAAGCGTAACGCTCATTGAGCAATGTGTAAATTTGCATTGAAAAATTAGCAGCCGCGGGATCAAGATAGGAGACAATTTCGATCAGATGCGAGTTGTCCTCTTTCCCGCCCCATACTTTGGTGTAGCGCCCAGTTTTATAGCCGTGGTTTTGGCGGAAAACATTTAATACATGCTTAGCAATATATAAGACCATAATCTGGTCCCAGTTCAGACAACAGGCACGACACGTGACCTCCAGCAAAGCCAATTCGTTGCGCCCACTAGCAGCAAAAGCCGCGATTAGCTCCAATAGCTTCGGTACGTCGCACTGCGCCAACGTATATTCTTTGCCATCAAAATGGCAGCTTTCCAGTTTTGGATTGGAGCGACTTAATAACACGCTTGTCGCTACATTCAGGTTCCCATCACATTCACTAATAAGGTGAGACAAGCTGAAGTGCAACATATCAATGAGCTCAATCTGCACTAGAGAAAAATCTCTTGGCTCGCTACTCCACCATTTCCATCCATAGTGATCCAGTGCTTCGACAGCCTCAACCAGTACACCGCGTAAATAGGGATATCCCGAACCTAACCAATTATCATCAACCTTTCGATTAATTTTATCTTGCATAGCCAGGATGATTTCTGCTTGTCTCACATTTATTTTTTCCACGATGACCTATCTTAGATTGTTATTCGCTTCGATTCACTATAAACGAGATGAATTCATTCCCAGCAGGTAAACCAAGACAATTCTGCCAAGATAATTCTCTCTTTATTAGCGCAACCTAAGACAGGTTTTCATCGGGTCGTAGCGTTCCATTGACTTCTTTCTGAGGTCAACATATTGCAATGATTTGATCAGGTGAAATTTTTCTAAAAATCTGCCTGTATTTTTTTTCACCTTCCTTTTTTACTAAAGTGAAAAGAAAACGTGGACGAACAACAGCGTCACAGCTTAAAAATAGAGCGTGAAATGAGAGGATGTAATTGGAAGAATTTTAACGAATTCGCGCAATCAGATAGCACACGATGTGCGCCACCTGATGCGAATTAATTTTAAGTATTGCGGGCGAATCTCATAAATCAAAAGTGTTACAAATTATAGTTTACAGCGGCGACGATGATTGTCTGGATCATTGCATAAACCAACCATGACTCACCACGATCGACTGGCCAGTCAATGCATTAGATTCGAATCCCCCAAGAAATATGGCTGTTTGCGCGACATCATGTACCGTCGTGAATTCACCGTCCACGGTATCTTTCAACATCACGTTTTTGATAACCTGATCTTCAGTGATTCCCAATTCCTTGGCTTGCTCTGGAATCTGCCTTTCAACCAGCGGTGTACGCACAAAACCGGGGCAAATGACGTTCGCGCGAATCTTGTTCTTTGCACCTTCCTTGGCGACTACTTTTGCCAGACCGATCAAACCATGCTTAGCGGTAACATACGGTGCTTTCAGGGGCGAGGCTTCATGCGAATGCACCGATCCCATATAAATGATCGAACCGCCCGTTCCCGCCTTGATCATTTCTCGCATAGCCGCGCGCGTGGTCAAAAAAGCGCCATCGAGGTGAATCGCCAACATTTTTTTCCAGTTATCCAACGTCGAGTCAACGATAGGCGCGATAATCTGAATTCCCGCATTGCTGATCAGCACGTCAATACTGCCAAAAGCGGCAACCGTATCTGCGATTCCCTTATCAACCTGCGCTTCATCCGTGACGTTCATCGCGACTGCCATTGCAGTACCACCGGACTTATTGATTTCGTCAGCGGTAGCGGTAGCAGCGTCGAGGGCCAAATCGGCGATCACAACTTTAGCACCGGCACGTGCGTATTCAATGGCGATTTCTTTACCGATACCGCTGGCTGAACCCGTAATTAGTGCAACTTTATCTTTTAATGACATAGCATTCCTTTACTTTGAATTGGCGAGATAATCATAAACAACAGTGCCGTGCGGCAACGTCAGATCGGACATAATATGTACAGCAGAAATCACTTCAAGCACAGGCAGATCAGCTATCGGTGCCAATGCATGGGGGCGTAAATCAAGGGCACCAGGACCGCTCCACGCACCTTTGATCGTCACATCGGTGAGGCTATATTGAACAAGTTCGCAGATTCGTGGCGTCCCGTCAACATGTGGAATAATCTTTAACAAAAAGGTCGGTGCTTCCAGCGATTTTTTGATCACGCCTGCGTCGAGGGGTAAATGCTTATAGCCCATCGTTCCAACGGCTATCTGGGTATCACTATAGGAGAGCGTACCAACCATCGTATCTTTATGCACTTTTAGCTGTGGTTCACCCATCTTTTTTGGAAAACCCCACAACTCCCGACCACCTGCAATTGGCGGCTGGTCATTCAAATACATACTGTGAACGTATCCTCCAGCAACACCATCCAGCGTTACCGGAATAACCTGTCCCGATTCACAATAATGCCCAAATCCGGTTGAATCCGGCATCTTGATAAATTCAAATTTGACGATGGGTTCAACAAATTGTAGCGGAGCAGGAATAATCTTTTTTAATGCTTCTGGATCTGTTCTGTAAGTGATGATCAAAAATTCCCGATCAACAAAACGATAAGGTCCGGGCGGAAAGGCGGGATTATGAAACGGCATAGCAAACGCGTTGCGGCGAATATCTTCTTCAGTCATAGCGCTTCCTCATGATAAAAAATACTACAGCCAATATCGATTTATTGAATCTAAAAAATATAGGGTAAAAATGATTCACGTGCTCATGAACGTACTAACAGGAATCGCTGCGCATCAATCAAGCTTGAGTACACATAAAACACATGCGATGTACACAACACATGTGTCTCTGAATTATGCCTTACCGGCAGCGAGGCTGCAGAAAGCTTACCAAATTAGATTACGAGGGAGTTGCGTTGCCTTGAACACAATTTTTTATCGAGAAAGCACCTTTCTAGTAATAACAAAAAATTGACACGACCCCCTACTTCACGATTGTTTAGCAAGCCATTCCAGCAGTATTTTATGGAAATTTTCTGGATCTTCCATCTGCGGGGCATGACCAAAACCAGGAAATTCAACCAACGTCGCTTGTGGAATCATTTTTGCAACTTGCTTGCCGAGGTGAGAATAATGACCGATGACGGCCTTCACTTCAGGCGGCGCCACATCACTTCCAATCGCGGTGGTATCGGCGTCACCAATCATCAACAGGGTCGGCATCTTTAAATTTTTAAACTCATATACAACCGGTTGCGTGAAAATCATGTCATATATCAGAGCCGAGTTCCAAGCCACCAATTTTTTACCCTGCCCCTGATTCAATCCCGTCAGCATATCTACCCAGCGCTGATACTCCGGCTTCCATCGTCCAACATAATACGTATTCAACTCATACTTTCGAATACCCTCCGATGTCATCTTGAGTTCGCGCTCGTTCCATTGGTCCACCGTTCGATAAGGTACGCCAAGTGCCTTCCAATCTTCTAATCCAATTGGATTGACCAGGACCAATTGATCGACCTGCTGTGGATACATCAAAGCATAACGTGTAGCTAACATTCCTCCGGTGGAGTGGCCGATAATCGTCGCCTTCGTGACTTCCAACTTTTCCAACAACCCATACGTGTTGATCGCCAGTTGCTGGAATGTGTATTGATAGTGTTCCGGTTTGGTTGATGTACAAAAGCCGATTTGATCTGGTGCTACAACCCGATATCCCGCGCCGCTAAGAGATTTTATGGTCTCTTCCCACGTTACGCCGCAAAAATTTTTACCGTGCATTAGTACGACAGTATGGCCATTCGGCTTAGTGACCGCAGCCACGTCCAGGTAACCCATTTGCAAATTAACGCCTTGTGATGAAAAGCCGTAATGCTGCAAAGGATAAGGCATTGAAAAGCCTTCGAGTTCAGGGCCATAAGTTGGTGCAGCCTGCACGATTGATGACGCCGCACCAAAAAAGGTCATCAGTAAAAAACTGAACGACCTAAAAGAGGGCAAATCTGGCATAGGATTTTTTCGGAAAAATGTGGTTATAGAAAAGGAAAAATATTCTGCGTAACGATAGCATCTGGCGCTAAAGAAGAATCTGTTTATTGCGACCAGTTTACGACCAAAATTCTCATCTCGGGCTTCTCCCATTTTTCTATATGAGAAAAATGATCCAAATCCGCTTCTGGCATGCAAATTTTGCGGTGTCACATTGCCGTAATACTTGCCTATTTCCGTTTCAAGTAAGCGCTGCATACCTAAAAAAACGATACAAAAATATGTAAGAACGCACGAAATAAGAACGCTCGTACGCATCTTTTGCGCAAAGCAAAAAACGCCATACAATGATTTTTATAGCAAAAAATGCCTATTTTTCCGCCCTAAAATTCACACTATTTAAATTAATTTTTCAGTTAAAAAAATCCGTGAATTTCATAGATAAATGATCTTGAAACAGAATTATTTTTAGTGCCATGGCACAACAATTGCGTTAGGGAAATTAAAAAAAGTGCCGCGTATAATTTTGAAAAATACCTAAAAAGACAAAGAGCACTATCGAATTATGTCGATGAAGTAGTAAAAAATGCTCCTGAATTGATGCCGCCCGGCGCTTCAGCAGTTGTGAATCCTGACAGAATTTGCCGAAACTATCCGGCAACGAGCACCGCAAAGCAATCCCAAAAAGAAGCCCTCGTACTACTGTAAAAAAGCACCGTTAACATTCGTTTTTTGATGTTGGCTACGTAATTGCATAACTGCGGAAATTTTTTTGTGACTGTTTTGCTTGCAACGGGGAATCGTCCCACAACCACGCGTCTTTAGGAGATTTCAAATGGCTACGCTTTCACTATCCAAATTCCGTCACATTAAAAATATTAAAACGGCATTGCGCCAACGTGGACAAGGAATGTCCGAATACATCATCATCGTGGCATTGATTGCGGTCGTAAGTATCGGTGTTTTTGCAGCCTTTGGCAGCACCATCCGCCATCAGGTTGCAGGTATGGCTGCAGAACTGTCTGGCAGTAACGGACAGACAGAGATTACTGCCGCTGGTACCGCAGCGACGCTGGCCGCCACGAGGGCTGCTACACAACGCACTATGAAAGATTACGGTACAGATAACCGTTAATCGCCCCACAAACGGTTACCGGCATCTGTCGCTAATCCTGGAGACAACAACTCTCGCGTCGCACATTTTACAGCGACGCGAGAAAATTTTACGGGAAAGAGTTGCCTCACTACCGACGGGCAGACTAGTCACGCAACAAAAGTGTTTGACCATGCGAAATCATTAATCTATAAAAACTTTGTTCAAATACGGGGCGCAAATTGAGACGTTTATCACCATGCGCTAAAGAAAGGATGGCGAGCGCCGTATGGCGCAACAGCAAAGCTGTGCACCAACATCGCCCTTCCCGCTCTATCGTCGCGCGTCAGCGTGGTGCAGTATTACCAATCGCCATCTTCTTCGCCGCTGTATTATGTCTCGGACTATTTGCGGTCTATAACATGGCGCAAGTAACCAGTGAGAAACGCCAACTAACGAACGCCGCCGACGCCATTGCCTATAGCACCGCAAATGTCGCCGCTGAGGGCCTCAACTACACCTCTTATACCAACCGCGCCATGATCGCCAACTATCAGGCGGTCGGTCAAATGACGGCGATGTGGTCCAACATGACTATGTCCGAGGAGTACTGGAAAAACAATTCAGTGGTGATGAAAGCGGTTGCCGCACTGGTTAAATATATTCCTTATATCGGCACAGGTCTATCTGGCGTTCTCAACGCAGTCAGTAAGTTTTCCACCTTTTGGGACAAAATCGTTGATGGTGTGCGCGTTACCAGTCAGGTATTGGCTAACGTTGGCACGGCGACGACCTCACTGACTAATTACGCTATTTTTGCATCGCAACAAGTGCATCTCGCCACCACTGCCTCGGCCATGATCTCGATGCAGAGCAATCTGCTGGCCGCCAATGCGCCACAAGCAGAATATATACCGCAGACGATCGTGTATCAGATTGGCAAAAGCATGGTTGACTTCGGCAGCATGATCAAACTGCATCAACCGCCGCGCAAGTTCTTAGGCGACACAGTGATGAAAACCGACATGCCGAACAGCACCGGTATTAAACACAATATGGTGCATGCCCTGATGATGGACGAAATGTTTGGCTTCACCAGCAATATGGCTGGGCGACGCCTGTTTCCAAATGCAGTAGGTTTATGGACGGTAGACGGTTGCAACCTGAGTGCCATCAACGGGATATTAACCGGGTTATCGACCAACGGCCTTGAACAGATCATACCTGCGCTCGCTGGCAACACCGCTGCTGATGTCATCGGCCCCGTCATCGAAGCCTTCATGAATACAGTCGGGCTCATCGCTAGTCCGATTATGTGTCTGTATGAACGTACGGGTGGGTCACGTGTGATCCAAATGCAAGACGGTACCTACGCGTGGAGCAATATTGACATCATGGAAATTAATCCGCATCTGTTTAATATTCATATCCCGATGGCGGGTGCCGTGACGATGTCCAAAGTTGGTCGTCAGGGACTAGACAAAAATCAAGAAATACCTGATGACCTGAAAAAGTTTGTTGACGTGGTAAATGGCAACGACGCATGGAAAAGATCCTTTTGGGGCGAAGCGGTCGCCATTGACGACTGCATGTATTTCACGCTCCCAACCGGCGGTGTGTACGCACCGCGCCTCGGCGGTGCCTGTGCGTCACTGAATGCCGGTGTGGCGAAAAAATATTACGATCGCGGCGTGATGAATATTGCCGAGTCTTCTGCCGATAGAGCAATGAAAGGCCAAGCCCAGATTGCGAATGCCACCGAGGTAATTAGCAATGCAGCCACTGCCACTTTGGCACCGATAATTCAGGCAGTCGGCAGCAGCATTAACTCCACCAGCTCGGCGTCATCTTTAATCAACCTAGCAGATGCCAACGCAGGCAACACCACTGGCGTATTGGGTGGCGCACCAGCTGGTCTTCCCGCATCCGGTTCAGCATTGAACGCGCCAACCCCAGGCAGCGGAGATCCGGCGGTAGGCATTGCGAGTGGTCTAGCACAACAAGCTGCCAATTTTGCGAACCTGTCGAGTCAGGGTAACAACGTCTCTTCGGCGGTTTCAAACGTGTTGGGCAACGGCTTCACCTTACCCAACATGTCCTTTACCGATCCGGTCAACGCGCCAGACGCATTTACTCAATTCCTTCTAAAAGCACTGGGATTGAGCGATTTAATCGATGTTTTGGGGATGCGCACTTCACGCGGGACCGAAACGTTATTCCAAAAACCTGGCTTGGGTGGCGTGATTGCGGCCGATATGGGATTGCCGGCCGAACGTTTCGGTTTTTGGGAAATGCGTCACGCGAATCTTGGTAACTACCGTGTTCAAAACGCAGACCGTGCCAACGGGGACAGCAGCAATATATTTTTGGCTAGTAAGGAAGTCCAAAACAATGCCCTAAAAGATATTGGTCCATCCTTTGTGGTGGCCTTGCAGGAAACGGCAGAGAAACTGCCGCTGCGCTCAGAAAGCAAATTTAATCTTGGACGTGCACCGTTGAAGGATTATGACGCCGAGACCAAACAAAGTTATCTGAAAGCGATCGGCAAGGCCCGTGTTTACTACCGGGCACCAGTGGAGCGCTGGACCTCTCGAATGCAGGTTATGTCACACGCCAATCTGATACTGCCGTACTGGAATGCAAGGCTGGAAGGCCTGAACTATCCGGAAAAATCTCTATTCTTCCTGATCGACTAGCCCTATGCGCAACCCAGCTAAACGCCCAGCCAAACGCCAAAGCAAGCCGACCAGAGTGCCCTATCCAACCTTGCTGCAACCACGCCGCCAGCACGGGCAAGCGCTGGTGGAATCAATTCTGGCTTGCAGTATATTTATGGTGTTAGTTTTTGCCTTGCAGTGGGTATGGCGTTTTGGCGAATTGAAACAATTAAATACCGAGGCCACCCGCTTTGCGATTTGGGAACGTACGGCATACAAAAGTAATGGCGATGCCGACTTCCAATCATTATTTAGTGGCGATGCAGATCTGGCACCCAAGGTCTTTCGCAATGTTTATCTGACGCCACGCGGAGCCAGGCTTTCGCAGGCCAACGGTGGCGGCGATTTGCTGCAGGACCATCCTGACTGGATGAATACTGCAGCGCGCTTTTTTTCGAATACGTTTGCAACAGCTACCTTTTCTGCCGTTGCCAATAGCGCATTGACCGTCACCACAAACGCCAATAAAGTCCCGGGCGGACCGATGGGATTCGACCCCACGCACAACACGCTGACCAGACTTAAACTGGATGACCAATCGTACGAGCAAGTCCAGGTTACCGGCGCAATTGGACTCAGTGATTTCATTACCGCATTCATGCAACAACGATTTGGCGTGACGCCGCCAGTTGGATCACCCAACGCAGGAACCACCACGCCAACCCGCTTGGGTAGTTTGACCATGGTGACCAATTCCTGGTCTGCACCACCGGCAGTTGGCAGCAAGCGTATGTTTGAGGAACTCAACCCGTTGGGGCCAAGCAATTATGTGGGAATGGTGCTGAATAATGGCCAATACGCCAACCTGTCGCAACTGATCGGCGGCGCCTCTGGATTTGGCGCCAATTACCGAGTCGATAAGGTGGGGATTAATCCCGCGCAGATCTCCTCGTTGGTCTCGCAAGGAATGAGTTTCAATTACGACAGCCTGAAAAATCCAGCGGATCTTTTCAAAATTTTTAAACCAACTGATGATTACAAAGAAACTTTCCAATTTAAGGGCGGACCACCTTTTGAAGGCGATTACGTTGGTGTTGCCTGCACTTCCAACGTGCCACGCTCTATCCGCCTAACGCAATATACGCAGGACGAACTCTGCCCTGCGGGGATATTGCGCGCCCGCACCATTTCCATGTTCGACAACCCGGCGCTACGATTTGTCTCACCCTAGTTCACCAACGTTAGGATCAACCACGATGCAAAAGTTAACCGTTGTCACAACCACGACAACTATCACCATGGTGAAGTGTGCCGATTGAAGAATCTGATCGCAACGTGCTTTTGGTTGTGCGCTCTGGTATCCACCAGCGCCCATGCATTTGACAGATGGAAAGGTGGAGAACAGTTACTTCTTGAGGGAATTCCCAAAGATTGGGGAATGACCAGAATGGCCGATGAAATCGAGGTGAACGGATTGCCGATGTTGATCTTTCAAATCGACGGACCGCAAAATCTGCGCGAAGCATCTGTACTGATCGCAGCTGCGTGGGCCAAAGATAGCTGGAAAGTGACCACCAAACCAGCTGGTCACGAAGTCCAAATCATCGGTATCCGAGACGGTTGGCTGAAGCAGGCCAATCTTAGCAGCAGCAATCGCAAGACCACGGAAGGCTATCTTAGCTTGTCAGACCTTCCAACCCGCATGAAAGCCGATATCGATTCCAAAGCGCCGGTGCTCGGCAAACACTTGCGCAAACCTTCCGGCACGATAATTTTGAACGAAGTGCGGACCGTGGATAAAGCGGGTGAATCAATTATGACGACGATGACAAACAACTTCGACCTTGAACAAAACATTGCTTTCTATGAAGAAGATCGCGCTGCGGAGGCCTGGAAAGTCGCTTACCGGCGCGTCGCTGAAAGTAACAAAGGAACCGTAATCAAGTTCGTCTCCGGCGAAAACCACGAAGCAACCTATACCTTCACCCGACGAGCAGGACAGACTTTTATTGTTGTCAACTGGATTACCCGATGAACCAAAGATTAAGCACAACTGGCTCACCCGTCTGCACCAAATGGAAGATTTTCTATTGCGAGGATTGTCATGCGTAATATCAGATTCGTGCGCATCGAACGAGGTCAGATTGCGGTGGAGTATTCCATTTTACTGGTCTTCGTGGCCATGGTTCTATTTGTTTCCGTCGATGGAAAGTCAGTCTTGAGTGTGTTGTTAGACGCGATTCGACATTTGAATTTTAGTTATATCCAAGGACTTGGTGTCGTCTCAACGCCTATTTAAAACCAACATCCTGAAATCTTCAACGACTGACGCCCATGCTGAGAAAAAATAGACGCAAGTCCAAACACCACCGAGGCGCCAGCCTCGTAGAATTCGTCGTCGCCATTCCCGTCGTTCTGATATTCGCCCTGCTTTGCCTGCAACTGATGCTGATGTATCGCGCCAAACTGGCACATAATTTTGCAGTTCAGGAAGCAGCACGCATCGGTGCGATGAGCAACGGCAGAGTCGTCCCACGCTTTGTGACCGATCCACTCACCGCGCAACTTGGCAACCTCGGCTATGCTGCTGTTGGCAAAATAGTGCACAGCAAAGACGCCTCTGGAAAAGACGTCATTAGCGTGGTCACAACACCCGGCAATGAACTGGCCGGGGCCGGTCAGGCCGGCGGCGTGATGGACGGTCCCTCCGCCAATAGCGACGTCGGCACATCGGGCGGCGATGGGTCCGAGGCGGCCAACAAGCCCGGTGGTGTCTCTTCCTTTCTGGGAGCGGCTAAAACCAAAGTAACGCCCGCAGTCTGGGCGTTCATCCAAGGCCTGATGCGCTACGGCGACAGCTCGGTATTGCAAGGTTTCATAAACGGTATTACGCCGATGTACATGGGAAGCGGCACTGGTAAACTCGCCGTGGTCGAGGCACAGGTAGCGGCCTATAAGGATGCGATGTTCAATTCTTGCATTCTGTATCACAACCCTACTCAAGCTGCTTTTCTCGAATCTGGCACCATTGAATTGCAGGGATTGGATTACGGCATTCTCAAATTACCATCCGACTATATGCGTTTTCGTACGCCACTTGGCGTTACCGCTGCCGCTGGCGGCGACGATCTTAGCAGCGACAGTCTTAAAGGTAACCTGACTAACAAAAACATTCAGGACAACACGATTCTATCGATTGAAATCTTATGGAGTTATCCGCTTAAAGTCCCGATCGCCAATAGCATCATCATCGGTATCACCAACATGATGGGCGCACTTAGCCCGAGCTCCAACCTGACCGCCGCATTTCAGGCCAAGGCGTTATCTCGCGGCCGCTATCCATTTTCTTCATCAGCCAGCTACCGTGCACAAAATGCACTGGCATGGCATCCGTTCTATCCATTAGGAAGTATGGCACCACCGCCAGGCGGCAGCGGCGGCTATGAAGCCTTCGACGTTATCGTCATAATCTGGAACAGTATCGTCAGCAGAATGGAAGGTAAGTTTGATCCCGCAGAACCACAGATCGGATTCTGCCTTGGTGCCATGGATATGGGTGCCTGGGCCGAGGGCGATCCTAACGACGTGAAAACACATTGGTGGGGTGAGAGTTACGACCGCTCACACAAATAGGATTCCCCGTTTAAGGACTACCCAAACAATCCGCACCGCACGCACCGCCTTTACTTACCGTCCTTTGCGCTTCTTTTTTCAAGCAGAAAACGAGTCTTTCGAATTTATTAAAACCTCACCTCCAGACCATCACTATGAATCTAAAACGTTACATCAATCCCGACAAGATTAAGAAAGCGCTTCCGCTAATAGTTATTCTGTTGATTGCAGCGCTAGCGGTTTTTCTGGCTAATAGTTATTTAAAAAGCCGTTCCAGTGAAATAGAAAAAAGCCTCAGCGATGAGGCCAGCAAAGTACGTACAACAGTCACGGTACCACGTATGGATTTGAGTCCCGGCGATATCCTGACGATGGACCAGCTAGCTTCGCGCACGGTACCAAAAGAGTATATGAACTTTGATGCAATCACTCCAGAACAGATTGACGCTTATATCGGTAAGAAAATCATCCGACCGGTGCGCAAGGGAACGCCGTTACTAGAGTCCTATTTTCTCTTGTACGAATCCGTACCTTTTTCCAAGTCAATTGACGCGGGTGATCGTGCCATCACTATTCCAGTGGATGAAATTAATTCGTTCTCCGGCTTACTGCGCGCAGGCGATCATATTGATTTGTTTTACATGATGAAGCGACCGCCGGATGGCCCACAAATGCCGATGCCGACGCCGGGACCAGCGCAAGAAGACACAATGCTGGCACCGCTACTGGAAAATGTTGAAATCCGGGCGACAGGCCAGACCACCGAACGCGAAGTGCTAGCGGCTGATCGGGCCAAAGAAAGCGGCTTCGGTGACCGTCAGAGTCAACCAGGACGGACGACATACAGTACGGTCACTATTTCGGTTCCTGCTGCCGATGCCCAGAAAGTGATTTTGGTACAGACCGGCGCCCGTATCGTGGCGGTCCTGCGCCGCCCAGACGATGTAGATGGCGTCCAAAAGAAATTGTTTTTGTCTGATGTACTTGATCCAGGTGCTAAAGAACGCTTCAAGCTGCCGCAAGGCCCACAGGTTGATTACATCATCGGTGGCCGCTTCAAGACCGGCGAGTACATAGACGGTGGCGACGACCAGGCGAAAAAAATCGAAGCACTTAAGCGCTTTCTCGGCACGGTAGGGAATCCACAATGATTACTATAAAAAAACCACGCTACGACATGATCAATCACCGCACCGCACGTATACTTGTACTATTGTCAGCCTTGATAGTGACACCTAGTTTTGCCGCTCCAGCTGCACAAGACTCTGGCTGGAAAACTGCATCTACCCAAAAAATTGCATCTAGAGACGGCGCCGAAGTGCAGTATCTAGATGGAAAATCACTTGATCGCAATGGTAGCGTCCAGGTAATTGGTCAAGATGGTCAAATTGCGCAGGGAGAAAATGAGCCGGGCGCATCAACCTCAAACGCCGCAAAAAATAGCGCAGCGAATCGCGTCTTGAAAGGCCCTGCCAAACCTCTGCCTCCGCCTGATGACGAAATTCTGATGTATGCAGGTGAGGCCCGCGTAATGGAAGTCGGGCCAGTCAATCGCATTGCAGTCGGTAACGGCAAGATTGCGTCAACCGCTGTGATCGAAAAAACAAAACTTCTGATCATTGCACAGGAAGTCGGACTGACCAATATCCTGCTATGGAAAAAGCCGAATTTATCACGTGAAATTCGGCTGCGCGTCACCGCACTCAATGTGCTAAAACAACAACGCGATGTCAAAGCTGCACTCGCCGATTTACCAAGTGTTGAAGTAGTCCGCCGAGGTGAGCGACTATATATCGAAGGACATATCTCTACGCGAGAAGATCTCTCTAAAATTACTGCGCTGACCGGCCAATATGCCAATCTGATCAACTCCACCACATTAGATATCGACACCGTACCGGCCTATAAACAGGAATCGCAAATGCTAGTGTTTGACTTGTACTTTGTAGAGTTCAAGAAAGGCTATCTGGAGAATCTTGGTGTCAATTGGGCCAAGAGCTTTAACGGCTTCAATATCGGTATATTTGGTGAAGCAACGCGTGGCAGCACCAATCTGCGGCCGTTACCACAAAGTGCCGACAGCACAGGTGCCACCTTCACTGTGCCAGACCAGAAGCAGCGTGGAGTAAGTGCTGCCGTGAATGCATCAATTGCGATTCCGTCCATCATTCAGTTAGCTGTCGATAGTGGGAACGCGTTCGTCTTAGCTTCGCCCAGTATCGCAACCCGCAACGGCGGTCAGGCCAAGTTCGTGGCTGGTGGAGAAGTACCGATCCCAACGGTTAGCCAGAATGGCACTAACGTCACGTTTAAACCTTACGGCATCCTGATCGAAATCGCACCCAAGCTAGACCCTTTCGGTAATGTCACAGGACTTCTCAAGGCTGAGGTTAGCAAGATTGATCCAAGTGTCAGTGTTGGAGGCATTCCGGGCTTTACCACCCGTCGGACTGAAACCGATTTTTCGGTGAAGACCGGTGACGCCATTATCTTATCGGGCTTGTATAGTCAGGATGGCAGTACCGACGTACAGAAGGTGCCGGGATTGGGAGACGTGCCGGTGCTGGGTAATCTGTTTAAATCAACTGGGACGATACGCAATCAAACCGAAGTATTTCTGGTGGCGATCCCACACATTCACGAAGGCGAACAGGCAGAAACATCAAATGCGCTGCGTAACCTGAATAACCGGATCAATCAATCGCGTAAAGAAGCAGGTATGCCGCAACAACGCGAATTGCCGACGATGCGTAGTTTAATGGACCCACCAATGGAGGAGCCCGGTCCAATGCCAGCTACGCCAGTTCCGGGTCCTGTGCCAGGCGGAGTGTCATTTCCTGAAGACCGCACACCTTAAACAGTTCGAATGTGCGCCGAACTCAGGTCGAACTTGGGTAAAGCGTATCAATAGGCGTTATACAAAATTGCTCTAGCACCGCGCTTGCCATCGTGCCGATGACGACAGTAGCGAGAACCGCCAATAAATAACGACGGCGCTGGAGTAGATTGCATACATCTGAATACATTTATTTTTAATGGAGAGATATAGTCCATGGCAGATATTTCTGGAAGTTTCTTATTGACGGTGGTGTCAGATGGTTATGACACACTTGATGAAGTCGCCATCACTAAGGATAAATTTATCGTCGGAAAAGCCGACGGATCCGATCTGCGCTTAAAAGGTTGGAGTGTCAGTAAATTACATGCGACATTTCTGATCAACGAGGGCAGTATTTTCCTTGAGGATAGCGGTAGCATTTTCGGCACATGGATTGAAGGCGAACGGATTAATCGCCTTGGTCCACTCAACGCAGGAACGGAAATTCGAATCGGTGGCTACACGCTGACCTTGCACGTTAATCGGCAAGGAGACACCTCCGCCAGTCGACGTGAGCTTGACGACCCAAATGAAGCAAACAATGCAAACGCACGTCGGGCATTGTCTGCAAATATGCACAATAATCCACCGAACCATTCCACTAGGCCCAGCGCAACGGTCGATGAAATCAGTTTCGATGATGACGTATTGTTAGCAGATGATCTGCTTGATGCTTCTGCTGAGCGGGTACCGCGTGCGCAGGAACGCGCACCGCAACCGGTAAAGGCTCCATCAACGGCCGCGTTCACACCAACCGTAACAGCGAGGCACGAAAGCGCGACATCTTCAAATCCTCCTCCCATCCTGAGACCAGCGACTAAGCCGGAACGCACTGAACGTGCAGAGCAGCCAGCGTCATCGCGTCCAACTAGTGCCGGCACACAAGCGCCTGCGGTTCAAGCGCGCGTCATTGATCATGAGTTTTCGCGCTGGCGCAAAACGCTGCACGAGGCCGTTCTGTATGAAATCGATTTACGCCGGATCGATGCCAATAAGATGTCGGAGGAAGATCTTAAGGCCAACGTCAAAACGTTGATCAAGGAGCTTTTGGCCTCCACGTTCAACGTACCGGACAATATTGATACCGAGCAGCTAACCCGAGAAGTACTGGATGAGGCAGTTGGCCTGGGCCCTTTAGAGCCCTTGATCGCCGACGAGAGCGTCACTGAAATTATGGTCAACCGGTTTGACGAAATCTGGGTTGAGCGCGGCGGTCGACTCGAACTATCGGCCGCTACTTTTACCAGCGACCTGGCTGTCATGGGCGCTATCGAACGGATTGTCACGCCTCTTGGGCGTCGGATTGATGAGAGTTCGCCAATGGTTGACGCGCGGCTAAAAGATGGCTCACGCGTCAACGCCATCGTACCGCCGCTATCGCTACGGGGACCAACACTGACGATTCGAAAGTTTTCACGTCGCAAAATGATCGCTGAAGACTTGATAAAGTACGGGTCCATGACCGATGAAATGCTGCATATTCTGCGTAGTGCTGTCGAGCAGCGTCTGAACATTGTCGTTTCGGGAGGTACTGGCTCCGGGAAAACCACCTTCCTTAACATGATGTCGGCCTTCGTACCAAACGATGAACGGATTGTGACGATCGAAGATGCTGCTGAATTGCAACTCTCTCAGCCCAATCTGGTATCTCTGGAAAGTCGCCCTCCCAATGTGGAGGGCAAGGGCCATGTCGCAATTCGCGATTTGGTGCGTAACTCTTTGCGGATGCGACCGGATCGCATCATCGTCGGTGAGTGTCGCGGTGGCGAAGCGCTCGATATGTTGCAGGCAATGAATACCGGCCATGATGGATCAATGACCACCTTACATGCAAACTCCCCGCGCGATGCATTAGCACGGATGGAAGTGCTGGTACTGATGGCCGGCATGAACTTGCCGGTGCGCGCAATCCGCGAACAGATCTCGTCGGCGGTACATCTGATTATTCAGCTCACCCGCTATTCATGCGGGGCGCGTAAAGTGACCGCCATCACTGAGGTAGTCGGGATCGAATCAGAAACCGTTCAACTTCAAGACGTTTTTAAATTCCATCGCGAAGGATTGGACAAAAATGGCAAGACATGTGGAGAATTCCGTTATTCAGGGATGATGCCGGCGTTCATCGAAAGGATGAACAATGAATAGTATGATCTTCATGTTTTCCTTGATTGTGTTTGTACTGGTCGTGTTTATTGCCTGGTCACTGCTAAACTCAAAAAACTACTTTCTTAAAGTACTTTTTGATATGCACGTGCGCTATCTAGAGCGCATCAAGGAGTGGACCGGCCTTACAGATGGCCGGGTCTATCTGGTTCTATTTGCGCAAATTGCGGCCACGATATTGCTGACGGTGGTGATCTATTTTGTCGTGCGTAATATTTTATTGATCATGCTGATTGGTTATTTTATTTTCAAAGCGCCATTGTGGATCAGTGATCACAAACGTAAACGTCGCCTCAGTAGTATTGAATATGAACTGCCGACTGCCCTCACCGTGATTGCATCGAGCCTGACTGCCGGTGTATCGCTGAGCATCGCACTACAATCTTATTCCAAGGAAATCAGCTCGCCGCTGGCAAATGAATTTGCGCACGTGATTCGTTTACAAAAAGTCGGTGTCGACTTTGAGACCGCCATCGAAGAAGTTGGCAAGCGTATTAATTTGGTCGATTTTCAGTTATTGGTCATGACCTTCCGTATTTCAAAATCGGTCGGTGGCAACCTATCTGAAACCCTGATGAGTCTGTCTAATACGATACAGCAAAAGCTGACTATTGAAGGAAAAATCAGGTCATTGACCGCGCAGGGAAAAATGCAAGGGTGGGTCATGATCTGCCTGCCAGGACTGGTGGGCGTTGCTTTGTATTTCATCCAACCGGAAGAGATGAGTCAACTAGTCACCACCTTCTACGGAAAAATCGTCTTGTTTATCTGTTTGACCATGGCCTACATCGGTCACAAAGTAATACAAAAAATTCTCGCCATCGATGTCTGATACAGAAAGCCATCCTCAGAGATACTAACGTTTTCTAAAACTCACGCAATTGGCAATACGCATAAACCCAACACGAACATCACTAAGGGACGAATGGTATGAACAGTTCAATTTATCTATATAGCGCGATCATTCTGGCCTTCGGCAGTCTTAGCGTATTTCTTTTTTACGTCTTTAAGTTATTGGCGAACGCCAAAGTTAGCAAATTTCGGCCCAATATGGATCCATTGCCACCACTCCTGAAAAAAGTATGGAATGGCGTCATGTTTTTTGATTTTTATTTCGGTGCTTATTTATCCGAAGCCACCTTACTCAAGCGTAAGCAAATGCTCAATTCGGCCGGTCTGGAATATTTCATGACGCCGAACGAGACGTTCGCTGTTCAATTTTTCTCTCTGGCTGTTTCTCTCTTCTTTGGAATTTTGGTCAGTTTTGGGGCATTTGGTATTAGTTATAAGGTGCTTTATATTGTCGCTGTGCTTGGGTCAATTGGCTGGTTTTATCCGCTAATGTGGATCAAGGACCAAAAGAAGCGCCGTAACCTGGAAATATCCCGCTACTTCCCATCCTTTGTCGATATCGTGACGCTCTGTTGTGAATGTGGCCTAACCTTAAATACAGCCATCATTAATTTTTGTGAGCGTGGCCCCGCCTGTATCTTGCGGCAGGAAATAGAGCGGGTAGTGCGCGATATGAAAACGGGAGCCGGACGCGCTGAAGCTCTCGAAAAGTTCGCCCGTCGTACCGGCAATCTGGACATCAAGCGCTTTGTTGGTATTGTGCTGCAATGTGACAAACTGGGCGTTCCACTCGGACCGACTTTGCGCAAATTTTCGGAACAAAAGCGCACCGAGCGCTTTCAGAGAGCAGAGAAATTGGCAATGGAGGCGCCAATGAAAATGATCGCCCCACTCATCATGTTCATTTTCCCAATCACTTTTATCATCATCGCCTTTCCGATTGTGCTCACTATCATGACAAATTTCAGATAAAGAGTGCGCGCGTCATAGCAGCATTCATCAAAAGCTATACTTTTTATCATTCTCACTGAACCATTCCCAATCTGACAACTCGAACAAACACTAATGAAAACAAAAATATTCAGCTCGGCCCTAACACTATCTCTTGTTTGTTCTGGCACGGTCTGGGGCGCTACAGTCCTGCCGCAGCTTAAGCAAGCAAATACGCAGGTATGCATACAAATGGGTGCAAGCGCACAAGGCACTCCAAAAAATAAGACGAAGTTGCCTACGTTCTGCGATTGTGTTTCTAATACTTATTGGAACAGCGTACCGCAGGCAGAGTACGACTCGCTAATCAAAACCGGCAAATCGCCATTGCTAGAGGCCAGCATGGAAAAACGACTAAATGTGGCTAAAGCAAGTTGTCTAAAAAAAAATGGATAAGCATGGGTCGCGTCTGAAAATCTGACTCTGTATTAATGGTTTTATTGGAAAATCATCGCTGAAAAAGCATTCCGTTTATGAGGATTTCCCTGCTGGATATTCAATTTATCACCCCATGAATCCCTTTCAAAACTGCAATGTGTACTCGCCCAAATCGACGATTGCAATCAGTTGAGAAAGTAATTTATTGCCAATTTCAACACAAGATGATGGATAGCGCGCTTTTGAGAAGTTTCAAACCAGATTAAGTAGTATTTTTCGATGAAAATTTGGGATCGCTTTTGAATGAGATTGGGACAAGTTTCATGGAAATTTTTATCGCTGATAAGGCTAAGAACGTCATCACCAACAGCGCCCCACCAGTTCGCTTTGGATTTGGGAGAGAGGAATGTAGGATGATAAAAGTACCAGCGACTACGCTTACGCTTCTGGAAAATATCAAGAAAGCATTGAGTAAAAACTTGTTGCTGACAGATGACTTTTACACCGATGATAACCTCAAGCGTTTCACAGGCGGCGCTCAGATTAGTCGTGTCGGAGAAAACAGAGAGAACGTCAAACGTGTTGAAATTACCCGCTTTGGCGCTATGGTTAAAACCTCTTGGGACGGACGTCGTGACGAAGGGGGACTAACGATCCTCTGCCGGAAGGAGGAACAATTCGGCGGCGACGTAGAGGGACGTCTCAACTTGTGGTTGCGCAACGAAGATGAACGAGTCAGTTATCGGAACATGGAAAAATTGTTTGGACAACAATGGGAAAAATCAACTGCGCGTAATGGTGAAAAATGCCTACCACCGCTGCACGAACATGGAAATGCGGAAATGGAATTCTTTGCGCTGACAAACGGAGTGGAACAAACCGTACGACTCCTGTTTAGTCCACGAGCCAATCTGGAGATGGCAAGTTTTTTGGAGGTCAGACCTTTCGATTTGTAATGACCACTTCATATTTATAGACGTACCACGCTGATACCGCAAGACGATCAGTCCATTATTTGTGGCGTTTATTTGTGTGGTTTATTTGTGTAACTTATAGCCTCATTATTTTTTCTTCACGCATCATCAGATTGTTAAAGACGATGACCCACTCCACACTCGCCATCGCACTGACCACGCGTTCAAATAACAAACTACCCTATGAAAATTGACGTCCGGATCGCCAATAATTTTTGGAAACGCGCTGTCGGTTTGTTGGGTTCACTTCCTCTAAATGACCAGCAAGGAATGCTGATTTCTCCATGCAATAGCATCCATACATGCTTCATGCGATTGCCAATTGATGCAGTATTTATTGATCTAGATGGAAATATCATGCGTATTGTGGAACATATCCGACCATGGAAATTTGCTGCGGCTAAAGCGCATTCCTGCCTTGAGTTGAGCGCGGGAAACGCCGCTCGGCTTGGTTTGAAAGTGGATGATTGTCTGGCAGAACTTGCTCAACCGGTTACTGGCAAGGTCATCCAGATAGTCGTTCTTTTACCAGTTTCAACGCCACATTTCTAACGTTACGCCGTACTAAAAACGATCGCGCAATGCGATCGTCTTCTGATAAAACTTCCATCACTATTTTATAAAAGAGACAGCGTGAACATCGTCACGCGCGTGCTTTTTTGCGTTATTTTTCTGGAGAACGTAGCAATACGTTTCGCTCTTATGCCAAGTTAATTCACAATAAAAAATGTAATTCGGATGCAAACTGGCGGTCGTCATCACCCCGTAACAAAACCTTTCTACTATCAACCATCATCTTCCCCGCGTCATTAAATTCAAGATTCATGACACCGCTTGTCATTCACGCCGATTGAATGTCGTATCAAGATATTAATATCGCGGCTAGCTTCCAGATCCCGACCATAAATTTCTATGATCTCAACAATGTCACATGAACGACCTGAGCGTTGAGGCTATTTTGTTAAAAACGGAACCCGATTTTTCTCTACAATACGCGCGCAAAAATACTTTTTCAAAAGCTCATGGCGATATGCTCCGCACACAACGTGGTGCGGTTTTACCCATTACCATCTTTTTTCTTGCAGTGCTTTGTATCGGATTATTTGCCATTTATAACATGGCGCAATTAACTGCTGAAAAGCGCCGCCTGACCAATGCAGCCGATGCCATTGCTTACAGTTCAGCTAACGTCGCCGCTGAAGGACTCAATTACACCGCCTACACCAACCGCGCCATGATTGCGAACTATCAGGCTGTTGGACAAATGACGGCGATGTGGTCTAACGTCACCATGTCGGACCAGTACTGGCGTAATAACGCCAAGGTGCTGAAGGCAACGGCTGCCTTAACCAAATTCATCCTCTATATCGGTACCGGTTTATCGAGCATCCTCAAAACCGTCTCAACCTTTAGCGACTATTGGGAAAAGATCGTCAATGGCGTGCGCGTCACCAGTCAGGTATTAGCCAATGCTGGCACGGCGACTACATCGCTGACTAACTACGCCATTTTTGCTTCGCAACAGGTCCATCTGGCAACTACCGCTTCTGCCTTGATCTCAATGCAAAAAGATTTGCTGACAGCGAACGCACCGCAAGCAGAGTACATTCCGCAAACGGTGATGTATCAGATCGGTAAAAGTCTGGTTGATTTCGGCAGCATGATTAAGCTGCATCAGCCGCCGCGTAAGTTTATGGGCAGCACTGAAATGAAAACCAAAGTTCCTGGCGATAAAGGCACTGCTGAATTCAATTTGGTACATCGCTTGATGATGGCAGATATGTTCAAGTTGACGAGTGGTATGGGCGGTCGTCGCCTGTTTCCCAATGCCGTTGGTTTATGGACAGTGGATGGCTGTAATTTGAGCGCGACGAATGGGTTGCTAACAGGCCTATCGGTCAACGGTCTGGAACAGATCGTCCCCGCGTTGGCAGGTAATGTTGCGGCCGACGTGATTGGTCCCGTTATCGAAGGATTCATGAATACGGTAGGTCTTATCGTGAGTCCGATAATGTGTCTTTATGAGCGTACTGGCGGTACACGCATGATTCAAATGCAGGACGGGACATATGCATGGAGCAACATCGATATCATGGAAATTAATCCCCATCTGTTCAATATCCACATCCCGATGGCAGGTGCGGTAACAATGTCCAAGGTGGGTCGTCAAGGTTTGAATAAAAACCAAACGATTCCCGATGACTTAGACAAGTTTGTAGATGTGGTGAACGCTACGCCCGCCTGGAAGAAAGCATTTTGGGGCGAGGCAACAGGGATTGATGACTGTATGTATTTCACGTTACCAACCGGCGAGGTGTATGCACCCCGCATCGGCGGCGCATGCGCATCGTTGGCCGCTGGTGCTGCAAAAAAATATTACGAACGCGGTGTCATGAATATCGCCAAGGCCTCAGCCAACCGCGCAATGAAAGGCCAGCCGCAAATAGCGACCGCCACCGAAACGTTGAACAACGCCGCTATGGCCACGTTGGCACCAATTTTGGATGCTGCCGGTGGCGGCATCAATGGAAGTAGTTCTGCTTCGTCAGCAGTGAATCTACCTGACGCTAATGCAGGCAACCTGACTGGCGTCGTAGGCGGTGCGCCTGCCGGGATGCCAGCGTCGGGCGCTGCACTCAACGCACCAAGTCCGGGTGGTGGCGATGCCGAAGTTGAAATGGCCACTGCGCTGGCACAACAAGCAGCAAATTTTCAGAACCTGTCCAATCTGGGCGGCAATGTCGCCACGTCCATTTCAAACATGCTCGGTAGCGGTTTTACGATGGCGAATACGGTATTCGATGATCCCGTCAACGCGCCAAACAAGTTCACCCAGTTCTTTCTCAAGGCGTTGGGTCTCGGCGATCTGATTGATGTGCTCGGCATGCGCTCCTCGCGCGGAACCGAAACGTTATTTCAAAAACCGGGATTGGGCGGTGCGGTTGCAGCCGACATGGGATTGCCTGCGGAAAGATTTGGCTTGTGGGAAATGCGCGACGCAAATATGGGTAACTATCAAATAGGTGACCGTGCCGCCAGTAATATATTTGTCGCCAGCAAAGAAATACAGAATTCAGCCCTAAAGGATCTTGGCCCTTCGTTCGTGGTGGCATTGCAAGAAACGACCGACAAATTACCGCTAAAATCAGAAAGCAAATTCAATCTCGGCCGAGCGCCGTTACATGATTATGACGCGGAAATAAAACAAAATTATCTGAAGGCTATTGGCAAGGCGCGCGTCTATTATCGTGCACCGGTTGAGCGTTGGACCACTCGCTCGCAAATTGTCTCGCACGCCAATCTGATGCTGCCGTACTGGAACGCACGACTGGAAGGACTGAATTATCCTGAGAAATCGTTGTTCTTCCTGATTGACTGAGTCCTATGCTTATATCGCAAACCCGCAGGCTTTATCTATTACCTTCCCGCCGTCAGTTTGGGCAGGCGTTATTCGAGTCAGTGGTGGCGCTCAGCCTGTTTATGGTATTTTTGTTTGCGATGCAGTGGGTGTGGCGCTTTGGAGAACTGGCGCAGTTAAATGCTGAAGCCCCACGCTTCGCTATGTGGGAAAGAACTGCCTATAAAGACAACGGGACAGCGGACGTGCAGTCGCTTTACAGTAGCGATGCAGATCTAGCGCCCAAAGTGTTTCGAAACGTTTATCTAACGCCACGTGGCGCACGACAATCGCAAGCCCCGGGAGGCGACGCGATGATGCAAGATCATCCAGATTGGATGACGACAGCCGCTCGCTTTTTTACCAACACGTTTGCAAGCGCTACCTTTGGTGCCGTCACCAGCAGCGCATTAACAGTCACGACTAACGCCAATACGGCACCCGGCGGTCCGATGGGATTCGATCCTACTCACAATACGCTCACCAGCCTCAAGCTTGATGATAAACCTTACGAACGAGTTCAAGTCAACGGTGCCATCGGATTAGGGGAATTTATTACAGCATTCATGCAACAACGTTTTGGGATCATGCCGCCCGCTGGCGCAAGTAGCGACGGCGTGACGACCAATCTGGCGTTGGGCAGCCTGACTATGGTGACTAACTCCTGGTCGGCGCCCGGAGCGGTCGCGATTAAAAGGATTTATGGAGAGCTCAATCCGCTCGCACCAACCAATCACGTGGGCATGGTGCTTAACAATGGTCAGTATGGAAATTTATCCCAGTTGATTGGTGGTGCATCGGGTTTCGGCGGCAATTATCGGGTAGATAAAGCGGGGATCAATCCAGCGCAGATTTCAGCGCTGGTAACCCAAGGCATGGGCTTTGATTACAACGGCCTCAAAAATCCAGGTGATCTGATAAAGCTATTCAAGCCGACCGATGAATACAAGGAAAATTTCACCTTTAAGGGTGCTGGTCTGGAACCTGAGTTTGTCGGCGTGACGTGCAAAGCCAACGTACCGAACTCTATTCGTCTGACCCAATATACCCAAGATGAATTGTGTCCATCCGGCACCATGCGCGCACGCGTCATCTCGATGTTCGATAACCCCGCGCTAAAGTTTAATGCGCCATAACAACTCTGCAGAAAGGCCCAATTGATCAGCCTTTCCTAGCCTCTTTCGGATATCTGCGGGTCTACTCCGAGACATTCATTAAAGCAAAAGAAATTACAACTTCCGATGTCGCAAAGCTGGCAGATTTTCACGCACTTGTCGCATGTAATCGGCGTCGATCTCGCCGCTGACGACACCTTCGCCTTCAGGCAGTACCATTTTGATTTCGCCCCAAGGATCAATCAACATACTGTGGCCCCATGTGCGGCGGCCATTCGGATGTTTACCGCCTTGCGCGGCAGCTAAAACATAGCATTGATTTTCGATGGCGCGGGCACGCAATAAAATTTCCCAGTGCGCTTTACCGGTCGTGTAAGTGAAGGCGGCCGGCATCACAATTAAACTGCAATCGCCCATGGCGCGGTACAACTCAGGAAAGCGCAAGTCATAGCATACTGAAAGGCCAACTTTGCCACATGGTGCATTGAAAGTGGTGACGTCTTTGCCATAAGAAATGGTGCGCGCCTCGTCGTACGATTCTTCGCCTTTATTAAAACTAAATAAGTGAATTTTATCGTAATGACTCAACTGCTCGCCGCCAGGGCCATACACCAACGTGGCGTTAAGCACTTTGCCTGACTCTTGCGAGATAAGCGGCAACGTGCCGCCGATCAAATGAATATTATGTTCTTTTGCCAGCCCTGCCATAAAACGTTGAATAGGGCCAGCGCCAAGAGATTCGGCAATGGTCACTTTGTCGCTATCTTGCCATCCCATGATCGGCCAATATTCAGGCAGTAAAACTAATTGCGCACCTTGCTGTGCCGCTTCAGCGACCAATTTTCGCGCGGTAGAAAAATTTTCTTCAACCTGCGGCGTCGACACCATTTGTATGGCGGCAATTTTGAATGGGCTTGTAGCTTGATTCATCATATTTCGACTCCGACTCTCAGGTTAATGTGATTTGCGCTATTTTTTTAAAGCGATACAGCTACTGAATAATTGATGGTGATTGCTTTGCTTTTAATTTTTACTTTTAATTTTTACTTTTAATCTTTGCTTTTAATCTTTGCTTTTAATGTTAACTCTAATGATTTTCGATGACAGTTGTAGCATTACTTTTGCCTTCAGACTGATCGTCTTTATGCCCGATTTTCTTCACTATCGGATCTTTCCATGGACCAGTAATATCATACTCAAAAGTGAAAGCCCGCATCAACGGATCACGTAGAAATAACTGGGCTAAAAAAGTACCGATGCCAACCACAGGATTGATTGCCAATACTGCCAGCGAGGCCGCACCCGCATTAATTTCCGGAAGAACAGCGACATGCAAATTCTGCGTTTCCTGAGCAATGTCAGCGCTACCACTCAACAAAACCGTCGCCGCCACACTACGCATCTTGAAGTTATCAGTGGTTGCCTTGCCTTGCGCAATCGTCGCCGTGGCGGTGACGCTGTCGAACGCAAACCCTTCCGAAAATACATCCCTGAAATCTAGTGTCAGGCGACGCGGCAATGACTGCAGGCTGAGTACGCCCAGCAACTTGGCTGCACCGGGATCGACTTTGAGAAATTGACCCTGTTGCATATCCAGATTAATCTGTCCTGTTAGTGATGGTATATCAATTGAAAACGGCAATCCCTTCCATGTAACATCGCCATCCATCCGCCCTTTGGTGCTCTTAAGGATATGGGCGAAACCAAAACGTTCGAGCAATTTTCCTGCATCATTGACGTCTAGCGCATAAGTTAAATTGGTCAAGTTATTGTCATTGACCGTGGTCCATTTGCCCGCTGCCTTGAGTTCGGCATCGGGATTGCGAATGGACAATCGCCGTATACGCCATTCGCTACCGACATCGGCATGCACGTTGTCAGCAACCAGTTCCAGCCGACCTAATTTTTTATCCATTAACTGAAAATCTTCAGCAACGATATCAAGACCCGGTATCTCGGTCGCAGCATCTTTGCTCTCTAATATTTCTTTCACATCCGACGTCGCGTTCTCTGGAATGATCAGCGATGACAAGCGTGCTGTGACCTTACCAAGGCCGTGCCCAGAACTGACCGTATTCCAGGTCACGTAACCAGATGCCTGAGTAGAGTCGATATTTGCCTGCCATATATTTTTTTGATGCGATGCGCCCACCACCACATTGTTCAGCTTTTTTCCCATGAGAATCAATTCACCAGCCCGGACCGCCACTACCTCCGGTTTGACATATTGGGCGATACCAGCAAGTTGCGCTGGATCTGTGATAGCTTTATTAGCCGAGCCATCGTTAGCAGCGCCTGCCAGATCACTCCACTGATCAAGGTTTAACGATTTCGCATTCAGATTAATGACCACTCCGCTATCGGGTTCCGGTATAGGTGCATTGACCCCGATACCGCCACGCAATACTTTCCATTCGGCTTCTTTGTCGATGGATTTCTGCCGTTGATAGCGTGCAGCCATCGCCGCGCCCAAAGATATACGAATTTCGTCACGTAAAAATAATGGATCATTAGACGTTACGCCGACCCATTCAAATTTAAGTGGCAAGCTGTCATTAGCAGCCTTTTGCAATGGTGCGGGGAAATTCAATGTCAGCCCTTGTAAACTGGAATCAACCAGCAATTCGGTATGATGATCATGGATAGATACGGTTGCGCTGTAGCGACTGGCACCACTGGCATGACTGAAAATACTTTGCGCGTTGGCACTTGGATACACTATTTTTAACCCATCCAGCGTTGCCACACCGTCAATCTTGATTTTGCTCTGACCATCTGGCTGCGTGCCACCACTGGCCTGAACCGGACCGCCAAGAAAAGAACCCTTGAGTCCATTTAGATTGAACCCTTTTTGATTGAATTCAAGTTTGCCATTGACGCCTTGTAATGGCGGAATGATCTTTTGCAACACAACGTCATTGTTAAAAAATTGGACCGTACCATTGACTTTAGAATCGAATGCATGCGCCAAGGGAATGTGAAGATCGAGATTGAGTTGCGCGTTGCCCTTGCCTTCAGACTCATTCGTAAAACCACCAATCCAGTGCTCAACTGGACTGTTATTAACAAAGGACAGAAAATCGCCGAGCGCACCGGCACCTTTCCCCTCAATATTGAGCATTCCATCATGCGACAATAAATCCGGAACCGTTGCGACCACATTGCTCAACGCCACGTTAGTCGTTTTAGCGCTATCAGCCTTAATTTGCAACCGTGTCCTGTCCACGGCAATCGTTCCGTTAATTTTTTCCAGAAGCGGCCACAAGGGTTGCTTGCCGTCCTGACCAAAAATACCAGGATCATATTCCATTGTTCCGTTATCAATCTTACCGAAAACGCTAAACTCACCCTTGGCTTTTGCGGTAGGATCGTTCGCTGGCGTATTAAATGGAAAATGTGCAAGATCACCTTTAAGTTTAATCGTTACGTCACGTGCGGTCCCGTCTTTCAATGCGCCAACCAACCAGTGTCGCAAATGCTCAGGGGTGTGTAACGGCAAATAAGACCCGATAGTATTTATTTGAAACATGCTTATCTGGCCGGTTATATCGATCATTCCGAGACCACCGTCATGACGCCCTAACGGCAACAAATGGGTGCCCGATAGTGATCCGGCGGCTCCATCCTGCACAAAATTCAGGCTATCAATTTGTATCAGCAGATTTTTGCCCTGCCTTGGGATTGATGGTGAGGGTAACGCTTTCTGAGCTAATTTTTCTAACATGCCATCCTGAACCTGCCAATGCGCCTTTAAGTCCAGGTGCTGGAACGGCATCACCGGTTGCACAAAATAGCCGGGCAAGGTCACTGACATTTTGTCCGACGCAACGTTGAGCGAACCGCCTGACTGACTAACGTCGATACTGCCAGTAATATTATCAACGCCAGGAATAGCTGACATGGCCGGTTGCGCTGGCTGGGATGCCGTTTTTGGTTGAGCAACTCGAGACGACTGCGCAGCTAGGCTCAGTCCTTTAAACTGTCCCTTAGCATGATAAGCGGTAACTGCTGGATAAGTGCCCTGCCACTGGGCTGAGAAATTGTGTAACTCGCCACGCGGTGCATAGTCGTTCAGCATCTGGACTTGTGACTTGGTCAACGGCAAGCGCTGAGCAAAATCAGCTAAGGTTTGCAGTACAAGCCTGTCGGCGCTTAAAGAGTATTTTTCTGGCCGACTACCTTTGGCTGGCAAATAAGACTCATTAATGGTGGTGCGCGGAAGGACCAAACCGTCCATGGTTTCGAACGAAAAATCCGTCAACGAAATATGATGCCCGTTGCTACCGAAGGTCGGTACGCCATCTGCTGATGACGGTCCGATTTCTTCCTGCGCGGAAATCCGACCATGTACCTGACGCAAAGTCAGGAGCGCTAAATCTTTGCGCAAACGTACCGACAAATCGGCTAATTCCACATCGGCAGCAAAATCGACCACCTTGGCATGATCAAGATCAAGCCAGGCTCTTACCGCGCCCTTTCCTTGATTTAGTTCAATCGGATAATCGACGTAAGCTTTCCAGAGTGTTAAATCTGTATTCCGAATGTCCGCGTAAAGCGTTCCCTTCCAACGAGAAATATCGGCTTTCTTCCGAGCAAACACTGGATGCGTGAATTCAGCGCGCAGATCAATCGGCGTAGAAAATGTCGCAGGTGGCGTTGCCCGCACTGATAGCCGATGGTGACGCCAACGGTTGTTTATTACCACATCAACATTCGTGAGCGCTAGTTCTGGTGCGCCCCGCAACTTATCGTTCCAGCTGACACGTCCTTGACGAATCACAATTTGATTTTGTGCCAAAACCCATTCTGCACCGCCGCCGCCATTCTCGGATTTGGGATTAATTGGAATCCCGGCGATAAACAAGTTACCTGCCGTATCGCGTTCTATTTGTAGATTCGGGCGATCAACTTCTAATGAATCAAGGCGCAGCGTACCTAACAATAACGAACGCCAGGATAGTGTGGCAGCAACTTGCGGCAAACTTAAAGCAGGTGATTTTTTTTGATCCGCAACAATGACATCGGTCAACGTCAGCGTCGGTTGCAAACCGTCCCATGATGCCGCAATCGTTCCAATTGATATCGGAGATCCAAGCGCACTGCTGACGATTTGTTCAACGTTACTTTTGTAGTGGCTAATATTTGGCAGAACCACATAACGCAGCGTCAGAAACACCCCACAAAATATAAAATACGCCACGACCAAGGTCTTCAGCACAAACCCGACCAAATGGTGTGTTAGCAGGTTAATACGTTGGTATGCGCTCGTAATCGCACGCCACAATAGTGTGATTCGAGGCACGGCGACAGGATTATTTTGTTGCTTTTTAGACATCAATCAATGGGGAAAATTGGTGATTTAAAAACGAAATGGCGCAATAACGCAAGACAAACAGAAAACAAACATACATCAACGATGCAGAGAAAATAAAAATAAACCTACTTTCCGCTTAGTGACGCAATCAGACTCAAAATACCCCTCTATGTTCGCACGTATCGTTATCGATAAATATCAAAACCCTTAAAACCCGACAAAAGTATTCCAAATCCATTCCATCCGCGGCATCATGCGTACTTACTCACTGTGCGATGCTTAATGTCTAGAGTCACACGCGTAGTGATTCAATTAGTCAAACCGTATTCATTACTTGAATGTCAAACGCCGTGACGCAATCCCTCATTAGCACCGATGCCGCCTCTCATTTTTATACTCGCTGGATTAGCGCGGAAGCGGGCCGCGCAGAAAAAGTTGCGGGATTAGCGCAATTATCCCTAAGCCAGACGCCTTTTGCACTGCTGTTACAAAATGAAATAGATTCCGGCATGCCGTTACCGCGTGCGATGCGCCGTTTGCGGAATTTGATTGTCTGCACGTTAATTGCGCGTGATATAACTGGTGTGGCAGATTTGGAAGAAGTCGTCACTACGATGACCGTATTCGCCGATTTTGCGGTCAAAACGCATCTCGCCAGCGTCATGAGCGAGATGGTCGGGCTGCACGGCATGCCGATTGGTAAAGAGTCTGGCTTACCGCAAGAACTGATCATCCTTGGCATGGGTAAACTGGGTGGTGGCGAACTCAATGTATCGTCCGACATCGATTTGATTTTTGTGTACGCGGAAGACGGTGATACCGTCACCGATAGCACTGAACAGCGTCCTTTATCAAATCATGAGTTTTTTATACGTTTGGGCAAAAAACTGATCACCGCCATATCCGAAATCACTCAGGACGGCTTTACTTTTCGGGTTGATATGGCATTGCGTCCAAACGGCGCATCGGGTCCGCTCGTCGCCAGTTTAAATATGGTCGAGAACTATCTGGTCACGCAAGGTCGGGAATGGGAGCGCTACGCATGGTGCAAAGCGCGCGCAATGACCGGTCGACCTGAAGACATTGTCGCGCTTGAGAGCATCTCTCGCCCTTTCGTATTCCGACGCTATCTGGATTACGGCACGATCGATGCCATGCGGCTGATGCACAGACAAATCCGGGCGGAAGTCACCCGCCAGGAAGCTTTACATCCTGATCGCAACAATAACGTCAAACTGGGACGTGGTGGAATCCGGGAAATCGAATTTCTGGCGCAGGTATTCCAATTGATACGGGGCGGACGTGAGCATGATCTGCGTGACCGCTCGACCCGTAAAACCTTGCGCACGTTAGTTGACAAGAATTTGCTGACTGCCGAGGTCGTCGACCAACTGTTGGAAGCGTATGATTTTTTGCGTAATCTCGAACATCGTTTGCAATACCTCGATGATGCGCAAACCCATACCCTGCCGGTTAGCGATGCCGAACGTCTGATCATCGCTCAATCGATGGGATTTGGCGATACCGAGACTTTACTCAACGAACTTGAAAAACGTCGCGTGCTGGTTGCGGCTCAGTTTGATGCTATTTTTAGCGACAAACAAGATAAGCAAAATAAACAAAATGGACAACACAATGCCGCCAATAATGAGGCACAAAATATCCTCTGCGCCCTGAGCGACCGCGACAGTGTGGACGTCATCGAAAGCGTATTGACTTCACTAGGCTTCGGCGATGTCACCGATAATGCGCGCCGCCTTGCCTCGTCCTGGCAATCTGGACGCATACAGAACTTACCCGAAATTAGTCGCAATCGCTATACGGCGTTAATCAACGTTGCGCTGCCTATCATTGGCAAACTGTCAGAATCCAAAAATAGCACTGAATCGACCTCACAACACATTACGCTTGGCCGACTGCTTGATTTTCTCGATACTATCGCTCGTCGCGCTGCCTATCTGGCATTATTAACAGAGTATCCCGGAACCTTGCTTCGCGTGATCCGTATGATCGGCGCAAGTGACTGGGCAGCTAAGTTCCTGACGCTTCATCCTATCCTACTTGATGAATTGCTGGACGACCGTAGTCTCCATGACGATCCTGACTGGCCACAATTTGCCCAAGATTGCCGACGTCAGATGGACGCCGTCGCAGGTGATACTGAGCGTCAGCTTGATTTATTGCGGGAACTCCATCACGCCCAATTGTTTCGATTGTTGGCGCAAGATCTGGAAGGCAAGCTAAGCGTCGAGGTCTTATCTGATTACTTATCCTTGCTTGCAGATATTTTAGTCGACACCACCATTCAGTCGGTCTGGAAAACCTTCCCAAATCGTCATCGCGAAGTGCCCAAATTCGCCGTTATTGCTTATGGAAAGTTGGGAGGGAAGGAGTTAAGCTACGCGTCCGATCTTGACGTGGTCTTCCTCTACGACGATGCCGATCAGGATGCACCTGCGCTATACGCCAAACTGGCACAGCGGTTTATTACCTGGATGACGAGTCACACTTCCGCTGGAATACTATTCGATATCGATATCGCTTTACGTCCGGATGGCGCCAGTGGTTTACTGGTATCAACGTTTGCCACATTCGAAAAATATCAACGACAGTCAGCGTGGTTATGGGAACATCAAGCGTTAACCCGCGCGCGGTTTTGCTCAGGCGACAGCGATATTGGTGAACGCTTCGAAGCCCTTCGTGTTGATGTTTTGCGTCAGGTCCGCGATCCGCTCAAACTGGAACAGGAAGTGCGCGCTATGCGCCAAAAAATGCGAGACGCCAATCGCAATCGTAGCGATCTATTTGATCTCAAACACGATGAAGGTGGGATGATCGACATCGAGTTTTTGGTACAGTTTTTAATCTTGCGACATTCCGCGCTACACCCTGAACTCACCGCCGACATTGGCAATATCGCATTATTAAAATTATGTGGCGAGTTAGGCTTGATTGATGCGGAACTCGCGAGCGAAGCTGCAAATGCTTATCGCCATTATCGCAAGTTGCAACATCAGCGCCGCCTTCAGGGTGACGAGCGAGCGCGGGTATCGCCGGGTTGGGTTGCCGCTGAAACACCCATAGTCAAGAAGCTGATGGCATCAGTATTTACGGCCACTACGCATTAAACTTATGATGCAGTTGATGGGAAAGCGGTCTAATTTCCCATCAACTTAATCGCTCAAACCATCAAACTCATCATGTGATTTGATCCTTAAAAACGCAGAATCATAACGTAATAACGTTTACTCTCTGCAAGTTAAGGTCGTTAAAAAGCCCCGACTAGCGGGGCTTCGGAAAATTCAGGTAACCGTTAAGATTACTTGGCTTCCATCAATGCCACAGTGGTATCCAGCATGCGGTTCGAGAAACCCCATTCGTTATCATACCAGCTCGACACTTTAACCAAATTGCCAGAAACTTTGGTCAATGTTGCATCAAAATTGGACGATGCAGGATTGTGGTTGAAATCGACTGAAACCAATGGCTCAACGTTATAAGTCAGTACACCTTTCAGTGAACCTTCCGAGGCTTCTTTCAGGATGGCATTGACTTCATCGACCGTTGTTTCGCGTGCAGAAACAAACGACAGGTCGACCAACGACACGTTGATGGTTGGCACGCGAATGGCGAAACCGTCCAACTTACCGTTCAATTCTGGCAAGACCAAACCAACCGCGGCAGCTGCGCCGGTTTTGGTGGGAATCATGCTCATGGTTGCTGAACGGGCCCGACGCAAATCTTCGTGATAGACATCTGTCAACACTTGATCATTAGTATAAGAATGAATCGTTGTCATCAAACCATTTACCACGCCAATTTTGTCATTCAATGGCTTAACCAATGGGGCTAGACAGTTGGTGGTGCAAGATGCATTCGAAATGACAGTGTCAGTCGACTTCAAGACATTGTGATTAACGCCAAAAACAATCGTCGCATCAACATCTTTGCCGCCCGGTGCCGAAATGATTACTTTCTTGGCGCCGCCATGAATATGCGCGCTAGCTTTTTCTTTGGTGGTAAAGAAGCCCGTGCATTCCAAAACAACGTCAACCTTCAGCTCACCCCATGGAAGTTCAGCTGGATTGCGTTGTGCAAATACCTTAATACGGTCTCCGTTAACAACAATCGCGTCGCCATCCACTGTCACAGTACCGGGAAATTTACCGTGTGCTGTATCGTATTGGGTCAAATGCGCATTCGTTTTTGGATCACCCAAATCGTTAATCGCGACGATTTCGATGTCATGCTTCTTGCCGCCTTCGTAATGCGCGCGGAGGATGTTGCGGCCGATGCGGCCGTAGCCATTAATTGCAACGCGAATAGTCATGCTTTTCTCCTAAGGTATGAACAAAAATTTACTTCAGACGATTGTGTACAATCGTCGTTGCCTGAGTGCGTTAAGCCTGCTTAGAGCCTGAGTTTTATTCTTATGCGGCTCGTATTAGCATTGCTTTAGCATTACCCTGCATTCAATTAACACGTATCGTACGCCAGCCGTAACCAACTTCCTGCATCTCCAGATCATCCCAGATAAATGTTTGCTCGGTCAGCAATTCTCCACCTAACTTGGTATAAAACTGTCGGGCAATGTCATTTTGTGACAATACCCAGGCCAGCATATTGTTTGCACCCGCGCTGGCAAGCGTCGATGCTACGTGCGCGACTAACCGACGACCAATACCAGCACGCTGCACCGATGGAATTAAATAAATCGCAGTCAGCTCACTATCGAAACCCAACTTCGGCTCACTGAGCGTCATACCTGCAGCAAACCCGACAATTTCACCATCAATTTCAGCGACAAAAACACAAGCCGCATCGGATGCTGCATGCAGTATGCGCGTCCACAATGCCGTACTTTCGTCAACTTTCATGCTATCGAGATAAGCGACAGGAAGAATTCCACGATAAGTTGCACGCCAGCTATCAATGCGCACCCCAGCGATCACCCCGGCATCGGCCACAGTACCGCGACGCACCGAAAAGTCACCAACTATATTGGCGAAATCGGTGACGTCGGCCACCTCAGGAACACTTTTAATTTTCTTTATACCCACGCTCATGCCAGGGTCAGTTTGACTTTGTCCACCACATTTTCCACTGTGAAACCAAAGTGCTTAAACAAGACGCCAGCCGGAGCCGACTCACCGAAAGTATCCATTCCAACAACTGCGCCCTCAAGACCAACATATTTATACCATGTTGAAGTGACGCCAGCCTCAATCGCCACACGTGGCAAGCCACGGGTGAGAACACTCGCCTTATAGGACGCTTCCTGACGATCAAACACATCAGTGCTTGGCATTGAGACGACGCGTACTGCGATGCCTTCAGCGGCCAACGCGTCGGCCGCCTTGACTGCTAATTCAATTTCAGAGCCAGTCGCAATGATGATGCCTTTCGCGTCTTTAGCATCTTTGAGAACGTAGCCGCCGCGTGCGATGTCCGCAATTTGCGTCGGATTACGTTGTTGAAATGGCAGATTCTGGCGTGAGAAAATCAATGTACTCGGACCATCATGGCGCTTGACTGCATAACCCCACGCAACCGCTGATTCCACCGTATCGCATGGACGCCAGTTATCCAGATTCGGAATCAGGCGCAGGCTTGATACATGCTCAACAGATTGGTGGGTTGGACCATCTTCGCCAAGACCGATCGAGTCGTGCGTAAAGACAAATATCGAACGAATTTTCATCAATGCGGCCATACGCAACGCATTGCGGCTGTAATCAGAAAAGGTCAAAAAGGTCGCGCCAAATGGAATGTAACCACCATGCAAGGTGATCCCGTTCATCATCGCGCTCATCCCGAATTCGCGCACGCCATAATTGATATGGTTACCCGGTTGGTCGGCACGAACGGCGACGCACTCTTTCCAGTTAGTCAGATTGGAACCAGTCAAATCAGCGGAACCGCCGAGGAATTCAGGCAATACCGGAGCCAAAGCCTGAATTGCATTTTGACTCGCTTTACGCGTCGCGATAGTTTCTTGCTTTTCAACACATGTGGCAACGTAAGCGCTCAGCGTCTGATCAAAATTGCCAGGTAACTCGCCCTTCATACGACGCGTCAGTTCAGCGGCCTGGGTTGGAAATTCAGCGCTGTAAGCAGCAAATAAAGTATTCCATTGATCTTCAAAACGTTGACCTTGCACCTTGGCATCCCATGCGGCATAAACATCCTCAGGAATTTCAAACGGTGCTGAAGTCCAGCCCAATGCTTCGCGCACTGCGGCGATTTCTTTGTCGCCCAATGCTGCGCCGTGAACTTTATCGGTACCAGCCAGATTAGGAGAGCCTTTACCGATCACTGTTTTGCAGCAAATCAGGGTTGGTTTGTCGGCTAATTTGGCTTGATGGATGGCAGCATTCACTGCCTCAACATCGTGCCCGTCTACACTGCGGATCACGTGCCAACCGTAGGCTTCAAAACGTTTTGGGGTGTCATCCTTAAACCAACCTTCGACATGACCGTCAATCGAAATACCGTTATCGTCATATAGCACAATCAATTTGGAGAGACGCAATGTACCCGCTAGCGAACACGCTTCGTGCGAGATACCTTCCATCAAACAACCGTCACCCACAAAAGTGTAAGTGTAATGATCGACAACTGGAAAGGCTGGCTGGTTGAATTCTGCGGCCAACAATTTTTCAGCCAATGCCATGCCGACTGCATTGGTTAAACCCTGCCCCAGCGGACCCGTCGTGGTTTCAATTCCAGGCGTGACGTCCAGTTCCGGATGACCCGGTGTTTTGGAGTGCATTTGACGAAAATTACGTAACTCGTCCATCGGCAGGTCGTAGCCGGTCAAATGCAATAACGCGTATTGCAACATTGAACCATGTCCGTTCGACAACACAAATCGATCCCGATTGATCCATTTTGGATTGGTGGGATTATGCCGATAGTGCTTCGCCCACAGCGCCACAGCGATATCGGCCATGCCCATTGGCATACCTGGATGGCCGGAATTGGCTTTTTGTACTGCATCCATTGCCAAAGCGCGGATCGCATTGGCCATCTTCGAGGTCGGGAGTGTGGTGGTCATGGTTTTTACAGTTAGGCAATGGTTGTTCGTGCAGGGCGCAGCAAGCGGCGAAAAAATGACGTTTTAGGCTTGCGTCCAAAGAGATAGCACTAAAGCGCGATATTTTACCAAAATGCCGAGTCCTACGTTGCAAAAACACGTCGACTAGCATTTTTAGAGGCAAAAATAAATAGTTTTAAGGATCGAAATACAGATTCAGCTGCTCTCATTTCAAATGAGAAACAAACAGATGAACAAGGCGACAAACAAGCTGATGGATAAAGAATTCATTTTTACTTCGTGATCACCAACGCGATCAAAACGAATTAGTTGGGTTAACTCTTCCAAATAAACCTCTACTAAGGCGAATAGCCGTGATCAAAATAGCGATTCCGGTCAACTTCCGTCATACTAAGCCATCTTACGGCAAGCTAATAGGTCTCTATTCTATTTGCTCAACCTATTACAGTTGCCACTCACATTCTTTCGATCCTATGCCGCGTTTTTACATCCCTAATTCACTTGAAATTGGTTCCCATTTAGCACTACCGGAATCGGTGGCGCATCATATCCAAGTGCTCCGTCTTGCACTTGGGACCCCGATTACATTATTCAATGGAGGCGGCGGTGAGTTCACTGCCACTATCATTAGCATCGAAAAAAAGCGCGTCAGTGTAGAAATCAAAACTTTCTCGCCACGTGAAGCTGAATTGCCTTACGCCATCACTCTGGCGCAGGCGCTGCCCGAATCGTCAAAGCTGGACTGGATCATTGAAAAAGCCGTTGAGTTGGGCGCTGCCGGCATTCAACCTCTGTCAGCACAGCGCTGTGTCGTGCGATTTTCCAGCGATCGGGTCGAAAAAAAACAAGCACATTGGCAAGCTGTCATTGTCGCCGCGGCGGAGCAAAGCGGACGCAATCGATTGCCCCATTTAGCCCCGCTCACCTCCCTCAATGAATGGTTAGGTCAACAAGACTTACATAAGCGGATTATCTTGTCCCCGCGCGGAGAAGAGTCTTTGTCAAACTGGGCCCGCCATCAACCGCCGCAATCGGTGGCGCTATTGATAGGTCCGGAAGGTGGTTTTACCGAGTTAGAAGAGCGAGCCGCGTGCGCTCAAGGCGCATTGATGCTGTCTATGGGCGCAAGAATATTACGTACTGAAACAGCGGGGCTCGCAGCGCTGGCAGCGATAAATGGTATCTGGGGAGAAATGTAATTAGTGTCGGTCATTTGCACAAGATGCAATAAAATCTATCACGCCAAAATTAACATGCTATTTTGATAAATTTAAATCATAAACATCCATTCTGATCAGTCGTCCGCAACAAAATTTGTTTCCATATTGCAAATAATACAGTGCTTTTAGGCAATATTATTAGTAAAAACTCGCATTGAGGGTCGCAGTCGTCCACATTTAGCCCTATAGTTAGGTGGGTATCGCCGTCGGTTACCCGTTCTTTTTTAATTCGCTTCATATTGGTATCCGTTTTTACTGAGGAGAAAATCATGGGATTATTAGATGGCTTGCTTGGCGCGGTCAGCGGCAATCAAGGAGAGTCAGGGCAAACGAACGATCCCAAAGCGATGCTGATACAAGCCGCGCTTAGCATGCTAACCAATCATTCTGGTGCTGGTGTAGGTGGCGCAGAGGGTGGTTTAGGCGGTCTACTGAGCAAATTTCAGGCTGCCGGACTGGGTGACGTGGTGAGTTCATGGGTCAGCAACGGCCAAAATCAAGCGATATCCCCAGATCAGGTCCAACAGGCGTTAGGCGGTGGTCAACTAGAACACTTGGCACAAGCTACCGGACTTTCTGAAGGCGAAACTGCCAGCCATTTATCAGAAATACTACCTGGATTGATTGATAAATTAACCCCTAATGGAGAGGCTTCTGAATCCGGTGGTGGTTTGAGCGGGCTTGCGGGTATGCTTGGCGGCCTACTCGGCGGTAACAAATCCGCTTAAATCGGTGACTTTTCCTTAAGTAATACCGGTCATTAATTGCGGAGAATAATACCGCGAAGCTTGGAAAATCGCCCTTTTGAGGCGATTTTTTCATCGTTTCTTCCTTTTCAAACACAAATAAAACAAAGAACGACCAACCATTCCAACGGTAGGTAGGAGTTGCGACGCGAAAGCATTTATAATCTATGGTTTTGCAACATCTTTCCCGGCCACTTCTATGAAGGTATTTCGCGGACTTCCCAACGCAGAATCGCGTGCGCCCTGCGCTCTGACGATCGGCAACTTTGACGGCGTACATCGCGGCCATCAGATTTTGCTCGCGCACGTGCGCAAAGCCGCGACCGAATTAGGTCTCGATGCTGCCGTGATGACATTTGAGCCACATCCGCGTGAATTTTTTGCTCAGCATTTCCAACATCCGGTCATATTGCCAACCCGCGTAGCCAATTTGCGTGACAAGTTGCAATCGTTGGCGCAAGCCGGTATTGACCGCGTGATCGTCGAACATTTCAATGCGCATTTTTCCGCTCTGTCGCCGCAAGACTTTATCGAAAAAGTATTAGTACAAGGCCTGCATATCAAATGGTTGATGGTAGGCGAAGATTTTTGCTTTGGCGCGCGCCGCGCTGGCAATATCGCAACGCTGATTGAAGCCGGGAAAAAATACGGTTTTCAGGTAAAAACCTTACCAAATGTGATGAACGACGGAACACGCGTGTCCTCATCGGCAGTACGTCTCGCATTGGCGAATGGTGACTTTGCCGCTGCAAGAACCTTATTAGGCCATCCTTATTCCATCTCAGGACACGTTGTTCATGGAAAAAAATTAGGGCGGACGTTGGGGTTTCCTACATTGAATCTGCGCGTTCACCATAAACGACCTGCGTTGTCGGGCATTTTTGCAGTGCGGGTCCACGGACTAACAGAGCAGCCTTTACCCGCCGTAGCCAGTATTGGCACACGCCCTACCGTCGACAAAAGCGGGCATGTGCTGCTAGAAGCCTTTATCCTTGACTACTCTGGCGATTGTTACGGCAAAGTGGTAAAGGTCGAATTTTTAAAAAAATTGCGCGACGAAGAAAAGTACGTTGATCTGCCAACATTAACTGCGGCAATCCAGCGCGATGTTGAAAATACACGGGATTACTTTCGCCAGCACGATAGCGCCGCCATTTCAGCGACCGACCGAATTTGAGGCGTGTTGCAACATGAAGCGCCGGTTGCAGCAGATAAGGTTGTCGCACTGAGTCTGTGACATATTGGTGCCATCCCAAGGGGTGCAAAGCTTACCGCAATCGCCACTTTGCCACAGACATCCACTGAATTCAATTGAAGAAAATTATGTCCGACCAGCCAACTCAAGTACCTAAGCCAGAAAATAACAAGGCCGCAAAAGTAACTAAGCCACAAAGCAAATATCCGGTCAATATGACCGAAACAGCTTTCCCTATGCGTGGCGATCTTGCCAAGCGAGAGCCGCAATGGGTAAAAGAGTGGCAAGAAAAAAAGGTGTATGAGCACATTCGCAAAGCCTCTAAAGCCCGCCCTAAATTTATCCTGCATGACGGCCCACCGTATGCAAATGGCGAGATCCATTTAGGTCATGCGGTGAACAAAATTCTGAAAGACATGATCGTTAAAGCGCGCAATATGGCTGGCTTTGACGCGCAATACGTGCCCGGTTGGGATTGTCACGGCATGCCGATCGAAATCCAGATCGAAAAGAAATATGGCAAAAATCTGCCCGTGGCGGAAGTACAGGCAAAAGCACGCGCTTATGCCAACGCCCAGATTGATTTGCAGCGCAAAGACTTCATCCGGCTAGGCGTATTGGGCGAATGGGATAATCCCTACAAGACCATGAACTTCAGCAACGAAGCAGATGAGTTACGCGCGCTCGGCACGATACTCGAAAAAGGGTATGTGTATCGGGGTCTGAAGCCGGTCAACTGGTGTTTCGATTGCGGCTCGGCACTAGCTGAAGCGGAAGTCGAATATCAGGATAAGCGTGACCCATCGATTGATGTCGGCTTCCCGTTTGCAGAACCAGAAAAACTTGCCACCGCATTCGGCCTGTCAGCGTTGCCGATCGATAAAGGCTACGTCGTTATCTGGACCACCACGCCGTGGACCATCCCTTCTAATCAGGCGCTCAACGTCCATCCTGAAGTCGACTATGCCTTAGTGGAGACGGTCCGCAATGGCGAACCGCTTTTGCTGATTTTGGCGCAAGATCTGGTTGCCGCATCACTGGTCCGCTTCGGACTTGAAGGCAGCGTCATCGCGACCTGTAAAGGCGCGGCACTGTCGCTGATCAATTTCAAACATCCGCTAGCCACTGCACATGCTGGTTATGACCGTTTGTCGCCAGTCTATTTAGGCGACTACGTCACCACTGACAGCGGCACCGGTATCGTTCATTCGGCACCCGCTTATGGTATCGAAGACTTTATTTCCTGCAAAGCGCATGGCCTCAAAGACGATGACATTATCAGTCCGGTCATGGGTGATGGACGCTATGCATCGTCACTGCCGTTATTTAATGGCCTGACAATCTGGGAAGCGTCGAAACCCATCTGCGCGACACTGGAAGAAGTTGGTAGCTTATTTAAGCTAGAGATGTTTGATCACAGTTATATGCATTGCTGGCGTCATAAAACACCCATCATCTACCGCGCCACATCGCAATGGTTTGCCAGCATGGATAACTTGCCAACAGATGGCGGTGATAGCTTACGCAAAACTGCCATCCGCGCTATTGAAGACACGTCTTTTTTCCCTGCATGGGGTAAAGCCCGGTTGCATGGCATGATTGTCAATCGTCCCGACTGGACGCTCTCGCGCCAACGCCAATGGGGCGTGCCGATGGCCTTCTTCGTCCATAAAGAAACCGGCGACCTGCATCCGCGTACGCCAGAATTGCTAGAGCAAATCGCACTATTAATCGAAAAAAGCGGCATCGAAGCGTGGCAAGCATTGGACCCAAAGGACCTGCTCGGCGACGAAGCTGATCTTTATACAAAAAATAAAGACACGCTGGATGTCTGGTTTGACTCGGGCCTGACACATCAGACAGTGCTGCGCGGATCGCATCATCTGCAATCGCAGTTCCCGGCTGATCTGTACCTGGAAGGCTCGGACCAACATCGCGGTTGGTTCCACTCGTCATTATTGACTTCCTCAATGCTGAATGGCCGTGCGCCCTATAAAGCGCTGTTGACACACGGTTTTGTGGTCGATGGTGAAGGCAAAAAAATGTCGAAGTCGTTGAAAAACGGCATCGAACCACAGAAAGTATCGGACACACTCGGTGCCGAAATTTTGCGTTTGTGGGTTGCCTCCAGCGATTATTCTGGCGAAATCACGATCTCTGACGAGATTTTGAAACGCGTCACCGAATCGTATCGTCGCATCCGTAATACGCTGCGCTTTCTATTGGCGAACACTTCCGACTTCAACCCATTGACTGACGCGGTACCAATTGGTGAGTTGCTGGAAATCGACCGTTATGCCATTGCTAGCATGACGCAACTACAAGTTGATGTTTTGCAACATTACGAAGGTTATGAGTTTCACCCGGTTATCTCGAAATTGCAGATGTATTGCTCGGAAGACCTGGGTGGTTTCTACCTCGACATTTTGAAAGATCGGCTATACACCGGTGGTGTTACATCGCACGCGCGACGTTCGGGCCAAACCGCGATATGGCACATTACCCAAGCCTTGCTGCGCCTGATCGCACCAACGTTGTCATTTACAGCAGAAGAAGCCTGGTCGTTCTTTGCCAGCAAAGATGCTTATGCCGACAGTGACGAGACGATCTTTACGCAAACCTATTACACGCTTCCTGTCATTGATGGCGCTGCGACATTGATCGAAAAATTCAATGCCTTACGCACGTTGCGTGCCGATGTCACCAAACGTCTGGAAGAAGTGCGTGCTGCTGGCGGTATTGGTTCGTCGCTGCAAGCTGAGGTTGAGTTGAAGGTCACGGCTAGTAAATACGCACTGTTGAACAGCCTTGGCGATGATCTTAAATTTATCCTGATTACTTCCGCAGCCACCGTGACAGAAGTCGCATCGGCAGCCGAAGAAACTATCTTGGTAACGCCATCATCCCAACAAAAATGTGAGCGCTGTTGGCACTATCGCGCTGATGTCGGCAGCCACGCCGAGCATGTTGGTTTATGCGGACGTTGTGTTTC
Source organism: Glaciimonas sp. GNP009 (assembly GCF_054343755.1). Classification (NCBI taxonomy): domain Bacteria; kingdom Pseudomonadati; phylum Pseudomonadota; class Betaproteobacteria; order Burkholderiales; family Oxalobacteraceae; genus Glaciimonas; species Glaciimonas sp. GNP009. The sequence continues at coordinate 3,794,740 of NZ_JBTGUV010000004.1, read as the reverse complement.
TAACCTGTTTGGCAGCGGTGAAGACCGCCATTTTGCCTAAGCTGCTGATTGCATAGAGTACAAAGACCAGCTTTAACTGAACGGCCCGAAATCAATCTGTATTATTTTCGGGTCGTAAATCATCTTGATGGTTTTTGTTTGTATTTGCTTTATATCCGGCACCACTGATTCTTGCTTGCTGAACCCTATATTTATGGCCACTAAAAAACGCTCTGTATCGTCGAACTCGCACTCATCCTCTAAATTAAGTGCAGGATTGCTTCCCTGGATGGGAATCGCAGGGCTCGTAATTCTTATTGATCAATTGACCAAAGTCACCATCACGCGGATGTTCAGTTATGGCGAATCCCATCCGGTAACGGCGTTCTTCAACCTTGTGTTGGTGTACAACCCTGGCGCCGCATTCAGTTTTCTGGGATCTGCGTCAGGATGGCAGCGCTATTTTTTTACGGGCGTTGGTATAGCCGCCGCGATTTTCATTGTTTTTCTGCTTAAACGTCACGCTGGACAACGCATGTTTTGTACTGCGCTGGCGTTAATACTCGGCGGTGCGCTGGGCAATGTAACGGACCGTATCGCTTATGGGCACGTGATCGACTTTTTGGATATATACATTGGGCGCTGGCATTGGCCTGCATTCAATATCGCCGATAGCGCGATTTGCATAGGCGCGGTATTGTTCGTCATAGATGAGCTGCGTCGTGTCAATAAATAAGCAACTTGCACTACTTTTTTGAAGTTTTATCCCGGGAGTAATGATGGATCTCGCTGGTAAAAAAATTGTTCTCGGCCTTACCGGAGGCATTGCCTGCTACAAAGCGGCGGAATTCACGCGTGCATTGATCAAAGCAGGTGCATCGGTACAGGTCGTCATGACACAGGGTGCGCTCCAATTTATCACCCCGATTACGATGCAAGGCTTATCGGGACAGCCAGTGTTTACTGATCAATGGGACGCACGTATCGGCAATAACATGCCGCATATTGATCTGACGCGGGACGCCGATGCGATCGTGATTGCACCTTGCTCGACTGATTTCATGGCTAAACTAGCCTACGGCGTCTGCGATGACCTATTATCGACGTTGTGTGTGGCGCGACAAGCACGACTACCGCTATTGATTGCGCCCGCCATGAACGTGGAAATGTGGCAAAACCCCGCTACGCAACGCAACGCAAAACAATTGTTAGCAGACGGCATTCAATTGCTTGGCCCTGCCGCGGGAGATCAGGCTTGCGGTGAAGTCGGCCTGGGTCGCATGCTGGAGGTTGACCAGCTTTTGGCAGAAGTCATTTCATCCTTTCAGCCCAAAATACTCAAAGGTAAACGCTTGCTGCTGACTGCTGGCCCCACCTTTGAAGCAATTGATCCGGTGCGCGGCATAACCAATCTTTCGTCCGGAAAAATGGGCTACGCGATTGCCCGCGCCGCACGTGAAGCTGGTGCTGAAGTCACCCTCATATCAGGACCAACTGCTCTGCCGATTCCATATGGCGTGCGCTGCCTTAATGTTCTTAGCGCCCAGCAAATGCATGATGCTGTGTTATCGCATGTGACAGGCCAGAATATTTTTGTGGCTGTCGCAGCGGTCGCGGATTGGTACGTCGCCAATGCGAGTGATCAAAAACTGAAGAAGAATGCGGAGGGTAGCACGCCCGAATTGGTATTTGCCCAAAATCCCGACATACTGGCGGCGGTTGCCGCTCTGCCCTTGCCGCAACGACCTTACTGTGTCGGCTTTGCGGCAGAATCCGAAAACCTGCTCGAATATGCCGAAGCAAAACGTCAACGGAAAAATGTGCCGCTACTGGTTGGCAATATCGGTCACGATACATTTGGAAAAGACGAGAACCAACTTGTCCTATTCGACGTCAAAGGTCATAGCAGTTTTCCGCGTGCGAATAAACTGCAACTTGCGCGTCAGCTCATTGCCGAAATTGCCGTACGTATCAACGTCGGCATCGTTTGATCTATCGTCAAATGCCATCGTAAGACGTGGACCGAAAGGGAAGTTAAGCGGCCATGGCGGTGACACAATCGCCACATTGCAGACGCTCGATAACCGCTTTATTACGCTTAGTTGCCGCATTGGCCGATTACTTGACTCACCTTTTTCAAAAAATTAGCTAAATAATTTATTATATGAAAACAATCGACGTAAAAATTCTTGATCCACGTATGCAGGATCAGCTACCCAAATATGCCACCGAAGGAAGTGCCGGTCTTGATTTACGTGCTTGCCTTGATGCGCCAATCACGATTAAGCCGGGTGAAACACATTTAGTACCAACTGGTCTGGCCATACACATCGGCGATCCAGCGTACGCAGCGATGATCTTACCGCGCAGTGGACTGGGCCATAAACACGGTATCGTATTGGGCAACCTGGTCGGCTTGATCGATTCCGATTATCAAGGGCAACTGATGATATCAACCTGGAATCGCGGCGACACTGATTTCGTTCTTAATCCGATGGAACGTTTGGCACAACTCGTCATCGTACCGGTCCTCCGAGTCGATTTTAATATTGTTGCTGATTTCGACAGCAGTGAGCGTGGGACCGGCGGCTTCGGTAGCACAGGAAAACACTGATGGAAAAATCTATGAAGGCAACACCTCCGCAATGGTTAGCTTTAAGACGAACTGCAATAATGTTACCGCTTGTCTTGCTAGCCGCCTGTGCGACGCAAGAGCCGAATCAGCCCACTGCAGTCACAACACCAACCGCTCATAAAACTCAACCAACACTGCAGCCAATCAAGCCACCGGCTAATCCTCAGCAAGCAGAATTGCGCGTAATCGTCACTCAGCAGGATCGTTTGTATGCTGTTGCAGCGCCATTGTTGGTTAATAATGCCGATCTTTGCCGGAACAATGCCCGCAACCTACTCGGCTTTACCGCAAAAACAAAATTCTCTTATTCGAGTGAGTTTATCGAGGCGGCCCAAGTTTCTTTAGGCTTGTCCGATCAACTACAAGTTACCGGCGTATTGGCTGGCAGCGGTGCTGCACAAGCTGGTGTCAAGCCCGGCGACTTACTCTCGACTATCGAAGGCAAACCAGTCCCGCCAGGACCAAATGCTGAGAGACTGGCCGCGCTCATGTTAGGACCGCTGGTCAGCCGAAGCGCAACCATCAATTTGGGCATGATTCGGAATGGGCATAACGTTAACCTCAACGTGCCATTAACCCGGGCCTGCGCATTTGGTGTCGAACTGGGAAATACAGAGAACGTTAACAGCTATGCGGATGGACGCCGTCTGCTGATTACATCGGGAATGGTCAAATTTGCCCAAACCGACGATGAGCTGGCCTATGTCATCGCCCGCGAGATGGCCCATAATTCGCTCATGCACGTCGTGAGACAAAGGATGACAGCCACTATGAGCGGCATTATCGACAACTTGATACGCCTCCGTCCTGATACCAGTTCATTATCTGGTAGTGCGGGCGTCAAACCTTATACGCAGCAATTGGACGTCGCCGCCGACAAACTTGCACTCTACATGGTGGCACGCGCTGGATATAAGATTGATAATGCAGGGGTATTTTGGCAACGTCTGGCAAACCAATACCCAGCGAGTGCTCCAAACGGTCATACGGCGATACATCCAGCCACTTCAGCACGGCTAGATATGATCCGAAAAACTATTACAGAGATTGAAGCCAAGCAAGCGATTGGCGCTGCTTTGACGCCTTAATGGTCTGCGCGGCAGCGTATGCGTTTTTCTGTGCCCTGCCGCTACTACAAACAGTCTTTCATTAGACTCAAACAATGCTTCGTTTGATCCAAAAAAAGCCCGAATCACAGACGTGAATTCGGGCTTTTTATCGTACTTTACTGAGGTGATGACTGCACTATTTTATTCATGCAGCTCTTTTGGACCCACAATCAAAAACACAAAGAGAGGGACTGAATATATTCCCGCTCACAAGTTCATGCTGAATGCCAAAACTTATTCCACTTCAACCGTCTCTTGCGGGGTCGCCGGCTTTGCTTGATTCTTCGCAGGAAAATCAAGCTTAATCTGTTCTTTATCGTCCAGATCAACCGTTACCCGACCACCGGACACCAACTTACCGAACAATAGCTCGTCAGCAAGTGCCTTTCGAATCATGTCCTGAATCAACCGGGACATTGGTCTCGCACCCATCAATGGGTCAAAACCTTTGCGTGCCAGGAACTTGCGTAAGTTCTCGGAAAAGACTGCTTCCACTTTCTTCTCGTGCAGTTGTTCTTCCAATTGCATTAAGAATTTATCTACTACACGCAGGATGACTTCTTCGTCCAGGGCACGGAAACTGATGATTGAATCGATACGGTTGCGGAACTCAGGCGTAAACATCCGCTTAATATCCACCATCTCATCACCGGCTTCTTTCTTCTCTGTGAAACCAATAGTCCGCTTTTGCAAACTCTCAGCACCCGCATTAGTGGTCATAATAATGATCACGTTACGGAAATCTGCCTTGCGTCCATTGTTATCAGTCAGCGTGCCATGATCCATTACCTGCAACAGAATATTGAAAATATCAGGATGTGCTTTTTCAATTTCATCAAGTAACAATACTGCATGCGGCTTTTTGGTAACAGCCTCAGTCAGCAAACCACCCTGATCGAACCCGACATAACCTGGTGGTGCACCGATCAAACGACTCACCGCATGGCGTTCCATGTATTCAGACATATCGAAACGAATCAATTCGATACCCATGATAAACGCGAGCTGCTTTGCCACTTCAGTCTTGCCAACACCGGTCGGACCCGAGAACAAGAAAGACCCGATCGGCCGGTCAGTTTTGCCTAGGCCAGCACGTGCCATTTTGATTGCCGAAGCCAGAGCATCAATTGCCGGGTCCTGACCAAACACCACGTTCCGCAAATCACGATCAATCGTCTTTAGCTTGCTACGATCATCCTGATTAACAGTTTGCGGTGGGATGCGGGCAATCTTGGAGATGATGTCTTCAATCTCGGTTTTACCAATTGTTTTCTTTTGCTTCGACTTTGGCAACACGCGTTGCGCAGCCCCGGCCTCATCAATGACATCAATCGCTTTATCTGGCAAATGACGATCATTGATAAATCGCGCTGCCAATTCAGCCGCCGTCGTCAACGCAATCGCGGAGTATTTCACGCCATGATGCTCTTCAAAGCGAGACTTCAAGCCACGTAAAATTTGTACGGTTTCTTCGACTGTCGGTTCATTGACATCGATTTTCTGGAAGCGACGTGATAACGCATGATCTTTTTCGAACACGCCCCGGAATTCAGTATACGTCGTCGCACCGATGCATTTTAGTTGGCCACTGGAAAGCGCTGGTTTCAATAAGTTGGACGCATCTAGTGTGCCACCGGAAGCTGAGCCCGCACCGATGATGGTATGAATCTCATCAATGAACAAAATGCCGTGTTCGCTGTCCTTCAACTGTTTCAGGACTGCCTTCAAACGTTGCTCGAAATCACCACGATATTTAGTGCCAGCCAACAAAGCGCCCATATCCAGTGAGTAGACGATTGCGTTGCTCAAAATTTCAGGAACATCACCTTGTGTGATCCTCCAGGCCAAACCTTCTGCGATCGCCGTCTTACCCACGCCGGCTTCACCGACCAGTAATGGATTATTTTTACGGCGACGACATAACGTTTGAATCACCCGCTCGACCTCAAACTCACGCCCGATCAATGGATCGATTTTGCCTTCCAGCGCCAGTTTATTCAGATTTTGCGTGAACTGATCCAAGGGGCTTTCTTTTTGCTGCCCTTCAGCCTGCACTTCTTCCACACTCTCAGGAGATTTTTGACCTTCACCGACCTGGTCTTTGCGAACACCGTGTGAAATAAAATTCACCACATCCAGACGCGTCACACCTTGTTGGTGTAAATAGTACACAGCATGCGAGTCTTTCTCGCCAAAGATTGCCACCAGCACGTTCGCGCCAGTGACTTCTTTCTTGCCGTTAGATGCCGACTGAACGTGCATAATCGCACGCTGAATGACGCGTTGAAAGCCGAGGGTTGGCTGTGTATCTACCTCCCCGGAACCAGGCACCGTTGGTGTGTTGTCGCCGATAAAAATCGTCAACGTCTTGCGCAGATCCTCAATATTGCCAGCACAAGCGCGCAATACTTCGGCAGCCGATGGATTATCCAGCAGTGCCAAAAGGAGATGCTCAACAGTGATGAACTCGTGTCGTGCTTGTCGAGCCTCAACAAACGCCATATGCAAACTTACTTCTAATTCCTGCGCAATCATGCTTCCTCCATCACGCATTGCAGGGGATGTCCTGCTTTTCGCGCGTGCGTTAATACTAATTCGACTTTTGTCGACGCGATATCTTTCGAAAATACCCCACACATACCTTTTCCCTCGCGATGCACCTTAAGCATAATCTGCGTCGCGGTCTCTCGATCTTTGTTGAAATACTCCTGAATCACGGCCACTACAAATTCCATTGGCGTGAAATCATCATTCAACAAAAATACCTGGTACATAGGGGGCGGCTTGAGCTTTTGCTCCTGTCGCGTCGCTACCGTTCCGTCTTCGTGCTTGGTTGCCATGCGTCTATTCTAAAACGTTCATACAAATACGCAGCAAAACCGCTGCAAAGATAATGCTTTATAGTTTGAAATAAACGCGGAATTAAATCTACATTAATTTAATAGTACGCGCTTTCTTCTTGTAGTGCAGATGACGTTACAACGAAGGAATTCAAGAGCACGTTATCGAAGAAAAACATGCCGGATATCATCACATGCCGCTTCACAAAAAATAACTTGACTTATTTTTTTTCTGAAAGAAAAATAGCACACAGTTAATAAGTATGTTTTCTTGTTAATAGAAGGGAGCAAGTTTTAGAGGAGGCCTAGAAAAGGCATCTTGCTTTTACGGCTCGTTTGATTGGTCATTATTTGAAAGACGCTACTTTATGTCAACAGGTACAGTCAAGTGGTTCAACGACTCTAAAGGCTTCGGTTTTATCACTCCCGATGATGGTGGTGAAGATTTGTTCGCACACTTTTCCGCAATCCAAATGAACGGTTTTAAAACCCTCAAAGAAGGCCAAAAAGTACAGTTCGAAGTCACTCAAGGCCCAAAAGGCAAGCAAGCTTCTAATATTCAGGCACCTTAATTTATCAGTAAATTGCTTGTTGTAAAAAACCCGCGCTCGCGCGTTTTTTATACAAGGTCAAAAAAGAGCCAAAAACGACCACCAAAAAAAACCAGAACTAAGTTCTGGTTTTTTTAATATCGTGCCAAATTTAATACAATTACATGTTTTCAATCAACACATCACCAAAGCCTGAGCATGAAACTTGCGTTGCACCTTCCATCAAGCGGGCAAAATCATAAGTCACCTTTTTCGATGAAATCGATTTTTGCATAGAGGCGATGATTAAATCGGCAGCTTCGAGCCAGCCCATATGACGCAGCATCATTTCAGCCGACAAAATGAGTGAACCTGGGTTCACATAATCTTTGCCAGCATATTTTGGTGCAGTGCCGTGAGTAGCTTCAAACATCGCGACGGAATCAGACAAATTGGCGCCGGGCGCAATGCCGATACCACCAACTTGCGCTGCTAGTGCATCGGAAATGTAATCGCCATTCAAATTAAGCGTGGCAATAACACTATACTCATTCGGACGTAACAGAATCTGTTGCAAAAATGCATCAGCTATCGAGTCTTTAACAATGATGTCGCGACCAGTCTTAGGATTTTTGAATTTTGCCCATGGACCACCATCGATCAACTCCGCACCGAATTCTTTTTGCGCTAATGCATACGCCCAGTCACGAAAACCGCCTTCAGTGAACTTCATGATATTACCTTTGTGAACAATGGTCACAGAAGGCTTGTCATTATCGATCGCGTATTGAATCGCCTTACGTACCAGACGCTCAGTACCTTCGCGCGATACCGGCTTAATGCCAATGCCCGATGTATTCGGGAAGCGAATCTTCTTAACGCCCATCTCATTGATGAGAAAATTGATCAATTTTTTGGCATCTTCGCTGCCCTCTTGCCACTCAATACCTGCGTAAATGTCCTCCGAATTCTCACGGAAAATCACCATATCTGTTTTTTCTGGCTCACGAACTGGCGATGGAACACCCTGGAAATAACGCACGGGACGAAGGCAGACATACAAATCCAGTTCTTGACGCAAAGCGACGTTCAGCGAACGAATACCGCCGCCAACCGGCGTCGTCAAAGGACCTTTAATAGAGACGACATAATCTTTGATAGCCGCTAGCGTTTCGGCTGGCAACCAAACGTCAGGACCATAAACGTTCGTCGATTTCTCACCAGCATAGACCTCCATCCAACTGATCTTGCGCCTACCAGCGTAGGCTTTGGCAACTGCTGCATCCACCACTTTAATCATGACCGGACTAATATCGACGCCGGTTCCATCACCTTCGATAAAAGGAATGATTGGGTTATCCGGGACATTCAGCGAATAATCAGCGTTGACGCTGATTTTTTTGCCTTCAGCTGGCACTTTAATATGTTGGGACATGCAATATCTCCAAAGATGAAGCGAGAGGGTGGAGCCAAGGTTTTACCCTTCTATTTCGGCCCATTCTATATTTGGTATTGTATTCGGCATTACATCGAGTCTTATATAAGACATAAGACAGCGATTTATATTATGCACTAGTATTTTACTAGACGCTATGTTTTTGAGACACTACGGTATGCCTCTTATTCTATTCAATAAACCTTTTCAGGTGATGTGCCAGTTTTCATCGCACCCAACGCGTGAAACTCTCGCCGACTATCTTACTATCCCAAACATCTACCCTGCCGGAAGGCTTGATGCTGATAGTGAGGGGTTACTACTATTAACCAACGATGGAAAGCTGCAACATCACATCAGCCATCCCGCGTTTAAACAGCCAAAAACCTATTTGGCTCAAGTTGAAGGCTTGCCCGATAACGGAAAGCTGGCTCGCCTGCGCAATGGACTTGATCTTGGTGACTTTATGACCCAACCCTGTGAAGTTCGTCAAATCATCCCGCCAGAATGGCTTTGGCCCCGCGTTCCCGCTATCCGCGAACGCTTGGATAAACCGACTAGTTGGCTAGCACTCACCATCACCGAAGGAAAAAATCGACAGGTGCGGCGCATGACCGCTGCGGTCGACTTGCCCACTCTTCGTTTGATCAGAATCGCCATTGGAAAAATTACATTAGAGAGCCACCCGCTTTGGCCTGGAGAGTTCCGTGCAATCGATCCATCTGAGCTAACAAGTCGGCAAGCAATCTGAAGGGATTGCTTACATTTCTAAAGATCAACTAATACGACATCTGCCGCTACTTAAAATATTATTTTATTTTTTTTAAAAAAAGCGTCAACCATAAGTTCAGCACACCGTTAATTGCAGTGATTCAAATGAATCATCTATGCACTTACATGATTAATAATCAAAAGGATTCTAAAATGTCTAAACTGATCGCTGTTTTGGTAGCTGGCCTTTTCGCAACTTCTGTTTTCGCTGCTGATGCTGCCGCTCCTGCTGCTACTCCAGCCGCCGCTGCTCCGGCTACTTCAGCTCCGGCTGCGAAAAAAGCAACTAAAAAAGCACACAAAAAAGTAGCTAAGAAAGCTAAAGCTGATGCGGCTCCTGCCGCTGATGCTCCTGCTAAGTAATCCAGGCGTCAGTTTCAAAAAAAGACAGGCATTGCCTGTCTTTTTTTATGTCCGATCAGTTTTCAATCTGAGGTAGAGCTTCTGCCTTTGCATCAGAGCGTGACCACATAGCGCGTTGCCGACCCGCGATAACCCTCTGTATAATCCGGTAAAACATAAAAGGACTTTACCAACATGAGAAGATATCGCCCATCGACTGCTGTTATGGCGCTTGCACTCTTAGGCAGCACCATCGGCGTCATCTCTGCAGCAACAGCGCAAGGAACGCAACAATTTCCAGTCGTCTCACTGAATGCCGGAATCCATGTGATCAAGGCTGAGGTGGCTACGACAGAAGCCCAGCGTGAGCAGGGCCTGATGTTTCGCAAACAGTTAGCTTCCAACGCGGGTATGGTCTTTTTATTTGATGCGCCTGCGGGCGTTTGTATGTGGATGAAGAACACGCTAATTCCGTTATCAGTCGCCTTTTTGGACCAAAACGGTGTCATCATCAATATCGAAGAAATGAAAGCCCAGACCCTCGATTCCCATTGTGCTGAGAAAGCTGCGCTATATGCATTGGAGATGAATCCAGGTTGGTTTAAGCAGAAGAATCTAAAACCAGGCACCGCCATTAGCGGTTTACCGCGGGCACAATAAGCTTCCGCATCTTCTAAAATTCAATATCTTTGGCGATGATTTTACCTCCCAAGGGAGGTAATGTTGATTGGTCTGCTGATGAGTCCCACCAAAAATGGAATGACTAGCATGACGTTACGCTGAGACGCACCCGATATCCAACGGAAAAAGGTCAACACTCAGGCTGAAGTTAGCGAGCGGCCTGTTTTGGCAAAATAAAAAATGACTATAACGGACAAAATAAAAAACAAAAAAAACCTTGCGTAACCAAAGGCTATGCAAGGATTTTTTAAATCAGTACTCAAATAAGAACTTCGACCGACCTAGTCGGCAAAATACATATTACGCTGACAGTGCTTTCAGAGCTGCGTTTAGACGGCTCTTATGACGTGCAGCTTTGTTCTTATGAATGATTTTCTTGTCTGCAATTCGGTCGATAGTTGACACAGATTTTTGCAGAACCAGAGTTGCAGCTTCTTTATCGCCACCGGCGATTGCTTTGCGAGCAGCTTTGATTGCTGTGCGTAGAGTCGAACGCTGACTAGAATTGTGCAGGTTTTGAGCGACTGCTTGACGAGCACGCTTACGTGCTTGTGCGGTATTTGCCATTTATATATCCTAAAACGAGGTCGGGAATGCTTACGCGGCAAAACTAACCAGACCGCGACGCAGAATTCTGTAAAGCCATGGATTATAACTACTTTCTCACCAATAAGCAAACCAATCTCACTCCTGCCTTAATATTCATTCCTTCAGTAAGATTTCTATCTGGGACCAAGACGAATTAGTGACTTCATCATTTTAATGGCGTCTAAGGCATTTTTCAGTCTGATGTGAAGCATAAAGTTTCAATATGAGAACCTACTCGACTGAAAGAGCTTGTTACAAAGCTGTGAACAGGCAACATGAGCGGCTATAATGCCGCTCCATGAACTTGCATAAAACGCTTGCCACCGTCTCTGGCATGACGATGTTGTCGCGTATAGCGGGACTGATTCGTGAAATCTTATTTGCGTCTACGTTTGGCGCTTCAGCTTTCACCGACGCCTTCAACATCGCCTTTCGTATACCCAATTTATTGCGCCGTCTGTTCGCGGAAGGCGCATTTTCACAAGCTTTCGTTCCGATTCTTGGAGAATACAAGAATAAGAAAGGTCAAGAAGCAACCAAGCATTTAGTCGACCATGTATCAGTGGTGATGACATGGGTCATGATTCTTACCTGCATCGTCGGTATCCTTGCATCACCATTGCTGATTTATTTTATGGCAACTGGGCTCAAAAATGATACGGTTGCGTTTAATGCATCGGTTGTAATGACGCGCATCATGTTTCCTTACATCGGTTTTATGTCGTTTGTAGCGTTAGCCGGCGGAATTTTGAACACGTGGCATGAATTCAAGATTCCGGCGCTTACTTCGGTGCTATTGAATCTCGCATTTATCGTCGCTTCACTTTTTGTCGCACCTCATATGGCTCAGCCGATCTACGCGATGGCTTTTGCGGTATTGGTCGGAGGCATTTTGCAAGTCGCGATTCAGATCCCTGCGCTGCGCAAAATAGGGATGATGCCGCGTATGATGGGAAACCCCTTTATCGGACTGCGCGATAGCGGTGTAAGGCGCGTACTCAAAAAAATGGGACCTGCGGTATTTGCAGTCTCCGCAGCGCAGATCAGCCTGATGATCAATACAAATATCGCGTCGCGCCTGGAGCACGGAAGTGTCTCCTGGTTATCATACGGTGATCGCTTGATGGAGTTTCCAACTGCGTTACTGGGCGTCGCCCTCGGCACTATTCTGCTGCCAAGCCTTTCCAAAGCGAATGCCAACGCAGACCATCGCGAATACTCCTCACTATTAGATTGGGGATTACGACTGACCTTTTTACTGGCGCTTCCTTCCGCGGTTGGGCTTGCGACGCTGTCGGTTCCCCTCACAGCAACTCTATTCCATCACGGAAAATTCGACGCCATTTCGGTCGCGATGACGAGTCGGATACTCATTGCGTATGGCGTCGGTCTGATAGGTTTAATTGTCGTAAAGATTTTGGCGCCAGGATTTTATGCCAAACAAGATATCAAAACACCGGTCAAAATTGCCTTCGCGGTGCTAATCACCACGCAGCTACTTAATTCTTTATTTGTCCCGATTTTTGCAGTAGCAGGATTGGCGTTATCAATCAGTTTTGGTGCCTGCATGAACGCAGGACTTTTGCTGTGGAGTCTGTTACGGCGTGGTATCTACAAACCGGAAAAAGGCTGGATGCTATATTTTATCCGCTTGGTGGGCGCTCTTTGCCTGATGGCTGCAGTCGCACTATGGACCGCAGAGCGCTTTGACTGGATTGGACTACATACCAGTTCGATCGCTCGCGTCGGTGCGCTGATGGCCGTTCTTGTGGCTTGTGGGATCACCTACTTTGGGGCACTTCTTGCAATGGGGTTTCGATTTCAAGATTTCAAACGTTCCTCGCACTAATCGATAAGCTGAGCTACATTAGATATTATTTGGTAGCATACTTAACATGATCTCTTCTCTAAATTACTTTACGACCCTGGTGCAAGAGGCCAATAGCGTGCCGCTATTTGAAGCGGCACTTGCCATTGCGCAAGACCCCTATCCAGCATTGGATCTAAATGCTCCACAGATTGCTGTGGATAAATTCGCCAATACATTGAAGCAACGCATTCACGCAGATGCTTCACAGATTAAAAAGTTACAGTTATTAAATAATTTCTTTTTTCGAGAGTTAGGGTTCGCAGGTAATGTTAATAATTATTACGACCCTGATAATAGCTATCTGCAATGCGTCATTAATTCGCGGCGCGGTATTCCTATTTCGCTGGCGATCATTTATATGGAATTGGCGCAACAGGTGGGATTACCAATACACGGAATTTCATTCCCCGGCCATTTCTTGATGAAACTGACTGTGTCCTCGGGTGATATTGTGATAGACCCCTTAAATGGGTCAAGTCTATCGCATGTAGAACTCGAAGAAAGACTGGAGCCCTATTTACGGACTTCGCCGTCTCAGGGCAAAGAAAAGAAAATATCGCTACAACCTTATTTGCAAAACGCCCATCCTCACGAAATTTTAGGTCGTCTGTTACGCAACCTTAAAATAATATTCACACAAGGACAGCATTGGGAGCCCTTACTGAAACTGCAGCAACGCTTGCTGATACTACAGCCCAATGATCCCATTGAGTTGCGTGATCGCGGCGCGGCTTACGCACACTTGGATTGTCCGCAAGCAGCTTTAGACGATATTGAAAATTATCTGACCCAACGACCACATGCACAAGATGCTGATGCATTGCGCGCGCAAGCACGTGAACTGCGAAAAGCGTGCAAAAAACTGAATTAATAACGAAAGCAAACATACAATCGACAGCGTTATACCTGAATTGTCGTCGTTCAAATATACTGGCTGTCGACCTATTTTTCATGTCTTTTCGTCGTAACAATTAACGGCCTTGGCAGTTAACCTTTGTTGCGGGCTTCAATCACTTCCCATTTTTCCAACGCTTCGAGCAACAAACTATCTAGTTCGGTAAAGCGCAGGTTCAAGCGCTTCACTTCATCCGGCTTTTTAACATACAACTCAGGATCAGCCAATTGCGCGGTAATCGCCTTTTGCTCTGCTTCCAATTTCGCAATAAGTACCGGCAACTCATCCAGTTCACGTTGCTCTTTATAGCTGAGCTTTTTTTGCTTTGCCGCTGGAGCTTGTATAACTTCTGCCTTAGTTTCGGCTTTGACTTTAGCCGCCAATGCTGCAGGACTTGGACGCACGCGCTCCCAATCGCTATAGCCACCGACATATTCACGCCACAAACCGTCGCCTTCTGCCGCGATAACCTGCGTCACGACATTGTCGAGGAAGGTACGGTCATGACTGACCAGAAACACAGTGCCCTTATAATCTTCCAGCAACTCTTCCAACAACTCGAGCGTATCAATATCCAGATCGTTGGTCGGCTCATCCAATACCAACACATTGGCTGGTTTTGCAAAAAGGCGCGCTAGCAATAGTCGGTTACGCTCACCACCGGACAATGATTTAACGGGAGACCGAGCGCGTTCTGGCGCAAACAAAAAATCGTTCAGATATGTCATTACATGCTTACGCTGACCGTTAATCTCGACCCAGTCGCTACCCGGTGCTATCGTGTCTGCCAAGCTTGCTTCGTCATCCAATTGCGCCCGCATTTGATCAAAATAGGCAACCTGTAACTTGGTTCCCTGTTTGACAGTGCCGCTATCTGGTTGATCTTCGCCCAAAATCAACTTCAGCAACGTGGTTTTTCCCGCGCCGTTATGCCCGATCAAACCGACTTTGTCGCCACGTAAAATAGTTGCAGTGAAATCGCGAACGATGACCTTGTCACCAAAGGCGCGATTAACATCCGTCAACTCAGCGACAATCTTGCCTGAACGCTCGCCTGCTGACACATCGAGCTTGACCTGCCCTTGCTGGTCGCGCCGCGCTGTGCGATCCAGACGCAACGATTCTAAACGTCGCACACGGCCTTCGTCACGGGTACGGCGTGCCTGTACACCTTTGCGAATCCAAATTTCTTCTTGTGCCAGAAATTTGTCGAACTTGGCATTTTCAACTTCTTCAATTTCGAGTTGCTCAGCTTTACGCACCTGATACGCAGTAAAGTTACCGGGGAACGACAAAATACGACCGCGATCAAGTTCAACGATACGTGTCGCTACATTGTCCAGGAAACTACGATCATGGGTAATGAACAGGACGCTACCTTTATAGTCGCGCAATAATCCTTCCAGCCACATGATCGAGCTAAAATCAAGATGGTTGGTTGGCTCATCGAGAAGCAAAACGTCGGGGGCACTGACCAACGCGCAAGCGAGAGCGACACGCTTCTGCATCCCACCTGACAACGTACCCATCAAGGAGTCTTTGTTCAGGTTAAGGCGATCAAGCGTGGTTTCGACCTTATTTGTCAGACTCCATGCGTCTGCTGCATCAAGCTTGCCCTGGATTACGTGCATGCGCTCCATGATGGCGTCGTCATCGTCCCCACCAAATTGCCCTGTCAATGCGTCATACTCATTCAATAACGCCTGCATCTCGCCCATGCCGGATGCTACAGCATCAAACACTGACATTTCAGGAACAAAATGCGGCTCTTGATCAACATAAGCGATCTTTATCCCTTGCTGCATCACCATCAAACCATCATCCAGTTTGGAAACGCCAGCAATAGTTTTTAACAAAGAGGATTTTCCAGTCCCGTTACGACCGATCAAACCGACTCGCTCTCCCGAATCCAGGGAAAATTCAGCGCGATCCAATAGCGCAACGTGACCGAACGCAAGTTGTGCGTTGGTAATAGAAATGACTGCCATAGTAGAAAACCAGAAAAAGAGAGTCTGCGAAAATCACCACGCAGCCAATTAAATGAATGAATTGCGCATTGTACCGATAGGTGGCGATATCTCGCTATAAGTTACGCGCTTTATAGCTTGTTGTTGCATTTTATGAGTAATCGCCGCACTAAGTTGGCTCGGGTTGGATCGTTGTGTAATTTATAGCCAAAAAACCATACAGCTCACTAAGGGCATCGGCTTGAATTCGATGACCTGTCACACGCATCCAAAAAATTGGAATTTAATGAGCGGCCCATTGGCAGCAGCACCGTGTTTATTCGAATATGCTCGCTCAACATGACTTTGCCACACGCCCCTTTTGAAAAAGTTGCAATTTAAGCAATGTACGTATCGGAATTACCTTGTAGTACCTCATCAATAGCAAACTGAAACACGGTATTGTGGATACCAAATTCAATTCAAAATAGCGCTATTAACCTGAAATATGCGACCGTAATCTCGCAGTATGGTATCGCCTACAGGAATCGAACCTGTATCTATCCCTTAGGAGGGGATTGCATTATCCGTTATGCGAAGGCGACACTCGCGGCAGAATTATACAGTCTTCTTTGTATGAATTGCCTATCTAAGACGATCCATGTCACATCAGATAACAGACTGCGCCAATTTTTTAGTAATTAGAAAGAAAGGCGAATAATAAAAAAACGCATGAAGAAAATTATTCTGTCTTCCATGCGGTAGTTACACTGGAGCCACAGATTGTAGTAAATTACCGCAAGCGGTTTTGCATCATCCTATTATTCATCGGGTCCAGCACTATAAGCGCTTTCCTCAGAGGGTAAAAAAGGAATCAGAAGATAATTAAGTTACGCATGTCAGGACTAAAATAAAAGCGATTCAAGTGGTGTTCTGACATATGCATATCGCCGATTCCTATTTCAGATAGGGATTATTGAGTCCCAAGCGTTTGATTACAAACGAAATTTGTCATAATTCCATCAGCCAAAGAGCCCTTAACCGGTGCGGCAAACTTACTATTTTTCAACGCTTCTGAATGATCGCGTTTGTCCCCCTTGGCATCATTTTCCACAAACAAAATTTCTCGCGCTAATCGCGTGGTCTTCGCAGCGCAATTATATTCTGTCAAATCCTGGTACGACTTAAAAGTCGGAAACGTAGGATCTCCCTCATTCTTACGCGCCTCTCGAAAGTTCCACATCGACCATACTTGTCGTATGCCGTTTGTTTCTTTAATAGAATCCTTATCTAACTGGAGGCTGGATACATCACTTTGACCAACAACTTGCCAATCAGCAGCTTGCGCGCCAATACAAACCATTGTTAACCCGAGAATAAGTGCGATTTTTTTCATGTGTAATTTCCTTGAGTTATTAACTGTAATAGGACCCATACAGCCTATCTTAATTCATTCGTTGCACAGCTAATTTTACAAAAAAACACATGTTCCGATAACATTAAATAATCTTTTAAGGGACCGGTGATGCGAAGGTAGCCCGATAAAAAAGTGGCCCAGACAAGCTTAATCAGTGGGACACCCGCGATCAATATAAAATTATGGGTGATTTGAAGGTCTCTTATTATCATCACTTACCTGAAGTACGGTTAGTAATCCCACATTTTTATTGTAAATATCATATTTTTTCGGATTTACATGACTATTCGAACTGTACCCATTGCTGCCGATTATCCTGCGTCGGTAGCAACGGAAGAGAAGTAGCGGAAATACGCTGATCAACGTCAAAAAAAAGAGCGTTAAGACAACAAAGAGGAGGTAATCGACTAGCGGCGTCTCTTGGTCGGGCACGGCGTCCGGAAATTTCAAGATTAAACGTTGAGAGGGTGTTTGGTGTTGGGTGTTGGGTGTTGGGTGTTGGGTGTTGGGTGTTGGGTGTTGGGTGTTGGGTGTTGGGTGTTGGGTGTTGGGTGTTGGGTGTTGGGTGTTGGGTGTTGGGTGTTGGGTGTTGGGTGTTGGGTGTTGGGTGTTGGGTGTTGGGTGTTGGGTGTTGGGTGTTGGGTGTTGGGTGTTGGGTGTTGGGTGTTGGGTGTTGGGTGTTGGGTGTTGTCATTGCATAAATCGTTTCTGCAAAGCAAAAACCCTCCCCGATTACTCGGAGAGGGTTTTCTAATAAGAGCCTGACGATGACCTACTTTCACACTGGTTGCAGCACTATCATCGGCGCAAAGTCGTTTCACGGTCCTGTTCGGGATGGGAAGGGGTGGTACCAACTCGCTATGGTCATCAGGCATAAACTGTAGTGTCGTGTGTTCCCAATGGGGCAACAAACAACGCAATCTAGAAGAAGTAAAGTTTTGTATTACTGCAGTGCAGTGACAAGGGTGTGTCACCGCACTGCTGGGTATGATTGCACTTTTCAGGCAAACACATATCTCATTAGCTTAATCTATAACCTGCTAAGGTTATAGGGACAAGCCTCACGGGCAATTAGTACTGGTTAGCTTAACGTATTACTACGCTTCCACACCCAGCCTATCAACGTCCTGGTCTCGAACGACCCTTTAGGGGAATCTAGTTCCCGGGAAATATCATCTCAAGGCAAGTTTCCCGCTTAGATGCTTTCAGCGGTTATCTCTTCCGAACTTAGCTACCCGGCAATGCCACTGGCGTGACAACCGGTACACCAGAGGTTCGTCCACTCCGGTCCTCTCGTACTAGGAGCAGCCCCCTTCAAATTTCCAACGCCCACGGCAGATAGGGACCAAACTGTCTCACGACGTTTTAAACCCAGCTCACGTACCACTTTAAATGGCGAACAGCCATACCCTTGGGACCGGCTACAGCCCCAGGATGTGATGAGCCGACATCGAGGTGCCAAACTCCCCCGTCGATATGAACTCTTGGGAGGAATCAGCCTGTTATCCCCAGAGTACCTTTTATCCGTTGAGCGATGGCCCTTCCATACAGAACCACCGGATCACTATGTCCTACTTTCGTACCTGCTCGACTTGTCAGTCTCGCAGTTAAGCACGCTTATGCCATTGCACTAACAGCACGATGTCCGACCGTACCTAGCGTACCTTCGAACTCCTCCGTTACACTTTGGGAGGAGACCGCCCCAGTCAAACTGCCTACCATGCACTGTCCCCGATCCGGATAACGGACCAAGGTTAGAATCTCAAACAAACCAGGGTGGTATTTCAAGGTTGGCTCCACGCAAACTAGCGTTCACGCTTCAAAGCCTCCCACCTATCCTACACAGATTGGTTCAAAATTCAATGCAAAGCTACAGTAAAGGTTCATGGGGTCTTTCCGTCTAGCCGCGGGTAGATTGCATCATCACAAACATTTCAACTTCGCTGAGTCTCGGGAGGAGACAGTGTGGCCATCGTTACTCCATTCGTGCAGGTCGGAACTTACCCGACAAGGAATTTCGCTACCTTAGGACCGTTATAGTTACGGCCGCCGTTTACTGGGACTTCAATCAAGAGCTTGCACCCCATCATTTAATCTTCCAGCACCGGGCAGGAGTCACACCATATACGTCCACTTTCGTGTTTGCATAGTGCTGTGTTTTTATTAAACAGTCGCAGCCACCTTTTTATTGCAGCCCTTTCACCCTTCTGGCGCGAGCCAGTCAAGCTACCGGGGCGTACCTTATCCCGAAGTTACGGTACAAATTTGCCGAGTTCCTTCTCCCGAGTTCTCTCAAGCGCCTTAGAATACTCATCTCGCCCACCTGTGTCGGTTTGCGGTACGGTCTCGTGTGACTGAAGCTTAGAGGCTTTTCTTGGAACCACTTCCGATTGCTTCATGAATAAATTCACTCGTCTCAACCCCTTGAATTACGCTGCCGGATTTGCCTAACAGCCTTCTCTGAGCCAAAAACCGACTATTCCAACAGTCGGACAACCTTCCGCGATCCGTCCCCCCATCGCATCACACGACGGTGCAGGAATATTAACCTGCTTCCCATCAGCTACGCATCTCTGCCTCGCCTTAGGGGCCGACTCACCCTGCTCCGATGAACGTTGAACAGGAAACCTTGGGCTTACGGCGTGGAGGCTTTTCACCCCCATTATCGCTACTCATGTCAGCATTCGCACTTCTGATACCTCCAGCATCCTTTACAAGACACCTTCGCAGGCTTACAGAACGCTCTCCTACCATATGACCTATAAATAGGTACATATCCGCAGCTTCGGTGACTGGCTTAGCCCCGTTACATCTTCCGCGCAGGACGACTCGATCAGTGAGCTATTACGCTTTCTTTAAAGGATGGCTGCTTCTAAGCCAACCTCCTGACTGTTTTAGCCTTCCCACTTCGTTTGCCACTTAGCCAATCTTTGGGACCTTAGCTGGCGGTCTGGGTTGTTTCCCTCTTGACGTCGGACGTTAGCACCCGGCGTCTGTCTCCCAAGCTCGCACTCATCGGTATTCGGAGTTTGCAATGGGTTGGTAATTCGCAATGAACCCCTAGCCATAACAGTGCTCTACCCCCGATGGTGATACTTGAGGCACTACCTAAATAGTTTTCGGAGAGAACCAGCTATTTCCAAGTTTGTTTAGCCTTTCACCCCTACCCACAGCTCATCCCCTAATTTTTCAACATTAGTGGGTTCGGACCTCCAGTGCGTGTTACCGCACCTTCATCCTGGCCATGAGTAGATCACTTGGTTTCGGGTCTACACCCAGCGACTGAACGCCCTATTCGGACTCGATTTCTCTACGCCTTCCCTATACGGTTAAGCTTGCCACTGAATGTAAGTCGCTGACCCATTATACAAAAGGTACGCAGTCACGGAACAAGTCCGCTCCTACTGTTTGTATGCACACGGTTTCAGGATCTATTTCACTCCCCTTCCGGGGTTCTTTTCGCCTTTCCCTCACGGTACTGGTTCACTATCGGTCGATTACGAGTATTTAGCCTTGGAGGATGGTCCCCCCATGTTCAGACAGGATTACACGTGTCCCGCCCTACTTGTCGCACACTTAGTTCCACACCACCGATTTCATGTAAGGGGCTATCACCCTCTATGGCCACTATTTCCAGAGTGTTCCATTATCGCTGATGCTAAATCGTGCAGGCTGTTCCCATTTCGCTCGCCACTACTCTGGGAATCTCGGTTGATTTCTTTTCCTGTAGCTACTTAGATGTTTCAGTTCGCCACGTTCGCCTTGCATACCTATGTATTCAGTATGCAATACCCATAAAGGGTGGGTTTCCCCATTCGGAAATCTGCGGATCAAAGCCTGTTTGCTGGCTCCCCGCAGCTTATCGCAAGCTACTACGTCCTTCATCGCCTGTAATCGCCAAGGCATCCACCATGTGCACTTATTCACTTGTCCCTATAACGTTAGCCTCTGATCGCGTTCACGACCAAAAACCGGTTATAGGATATTACTTATGAGTATTACTTTAGCGTTTGCCGTATCCAAAGTGTTATCGCATTTGCATACTTACGTATGCTCTTTTGAGAACTCTTTAATACTTTTTGATTTGATACAATCATACCCATCCACACTACTGTCGTAGCGCAGACGAATCTTTACTTCTTCTAAATTGTTAAAGAACAAACAGCCAATGATCTTAAAAAGATCAAACCTAAATCGCTTTATTTCACGCTACTACCCCGCGCAAATACTGACTTAGGTTTGATTTTTTACGCTTACTTTATGCACCAGGCGGTGTGCCCAGCAAAGTAAATGGTGGAGGCTAACGGGATCGAACCGATGACCCCCTGCTTGCAAAGCAGGTGCTCTCCCAGCTGAGCTAAGCCCCCCTTAAATCGTACCTCTATAACTGGTGGGTCTGGTTGGGCTCGAACCAACGACCCCCGCGTTATCAACACGGTGCTCTAACCAACTGAGCTACAGACCCGTCCTGATTAGCACGTTCCTAATATGACTGTTCTTCTTCTAACTAACACACCGATAAGTGTGGACGCTTAATGTCCGGGCAAACTCTAGAAAGGAGGTGATCCAGCCGCACCTTCCGATACGGCTACCTTGTTACGACTTCACCCCAGTCACGAATCCCACCGTGGTAAGCGCCCTCCTTGCGGTTAGGCTACCTACTTCTGGTGAAACCCGCTCCCATGGTGTGACGGGCGGTGTGTACAAGACCCGGGAACGTATTCACCGCGACATGCTGATCCGCGATTACTAGCGATTCCAACTTCATGTAGTCGAGTTGCAGACTACAATCCGGACTACGATACACTTTCTGGGATTAGCTCCCCCTCGCGGGTTGGCGGCCCTCTGTATGTACCATTGTATGACGTGTGAAGCCCTACCCATAAGGGCCATGAGGACTTGACGTCATCCCCACCTTCCTCCGGTTTGTCACCGGCAGTCTCATTAGAGTGCCCTTTCGTAGCAACTAATGACAAGGGTTGCGCTCGTTGCGGGACTTAACCCAACATCTCACGACACGAGCTGACGACAGCCATGCAGCACCTGTGTACTGGTTCTCTTTCAAGCACTCCCTGATCTCTCAAGGATTCCAGCCATGTCAAGGGTAGGTAAGGTTTTTCGCGTTGCATCGAATTAATCCACATCATCCACCGCTTGTGCGGGTCCCCGTCAATTCCTTTGAGTTTTAATCTTGCGACCGTACTCCCCAGGCGGTCTACTTCACGCGTTAGCTGCGTTACCAAGTCAATTAAGACCCGACAACTAGTAGACATCGTTTAGGGCGTGGACTACCAGGGTATCTAATCCTGTTTGCTCCCCACGCTTTCGTGCATGAGCGTCAGTGTTATCCCAGGGGGCTGCCTTCGCCATCGGTATTCCTCCACATCTCTACGCATTTCACTGCTACACGTGGAATTCTACCCCCCTCTGACACACTCTAGCCTTCCAGTCACAAATGCCATTCCCAGGTTAAGCCCGGGGATTTCACACCTGTCTTAAAAAACCGCCTGCGCACGCTTTACGCCCAGTAATTCCGATTAACGCTTGCACCCTACGTATTACCGCGGCTGCTGGCACGTAGTTAGCCGGTGCTTATTCTTCAGGTACCGTCATTAGCCCCAGGTATTAACCAAGACCGTTTCTTCCCTGACAAAAGAGCTTTACAACCCGAAGGCCTTCTTCACTCACGCGGCATTGCTGGATCAGGCTTGCGCCCATTGTCCAAAATTCCCCACTGCTGCCTCCCGTAGGAGTCTGGGCCGTGTCTCAGTCCCAGTGTGGCTGGTCGTCCTCTCAGACCAGCTACTGATCGAAGCCTTGGTGAGCCTTTACCTCACCAACTAGCTAATCAGATATCGGCCGCTCTGATAACGAGAGGTTCTTGCGAAGCCCCCTCTTTCCCCCGTAGGGCGTATGCGGTATTAGCTAATCTTTCGACTAGTTGTCCCCCATTACCAGGCACGTTCCGATATATTACTCACCCGTTCGCCACTCGTCAGCGGAGCAAGCTCCCTGTTACCGTTCGACTTGCATGTGTAAGGCATGCCGCCAGCGTTCAATCTGAGCCAGGATCAAACTCTTCAGTTTAATCTCTGTTTTGTGGCATTGCTGCCTAGCATCGCTGCTATCGCTCACTCAAAATACTGACAGGCTATCTCCCCAATTTGACTCAGGCAAATATCCTATTTTCTTCTTTTGTGAACATTTAATGTTTTAAGTTATACGCAAACCACCGAAGTAGTTCACGCTGCACTTTCATTAAACGCCCACACTTATCGGCTGTTAATTGTTAAAGAACTGTCTCTGTTTGGCGTCACACCCAACCTTACGCTCGGTGTTCGCAGCGCTGACAAAGCGTTTTGTTTGTCAGCAGCAGAGAGATGAGATTATGTGGCACTTCGAACTTTTCGTCAACTTCTTTTTAAATCATTTTAGAAACAATTTAAAACCAAATCAACTCACAACTACCGCTCAAAACACCCCACTTTACAACCTCGTTTCCGCCTCCAATTTCGCCCTTCGCACCGCTTGCGCCGTACTCAGTATTTCGCGTCGTTTTCAACAGAGGCCGAACTATAGCAACACATCTCAACACTGGCAAGCAATTTTATAAACAATTTTAAAATACTTTTAAAAAGGACTTTTACCACCTTTTTTTCCATCTCGGATTCCGGCTCGAAAGCAGGCAAAACTACCGCGCAAATCCCGTCGCTATTTCAGTACTCCATAATACTTAATCCCGAAAAAATTGGAGATCACGATGGATTCATGCGCCTCATCACATACCGCCGAAAACACTTCGACAATTAGCATCTTATTAGAAGAAGCCAAAGCAGCCCGCACACTCTGCGCAGCGAACAACACTTCTAAGAAGCCACGCCAGTCACGTACCCTCACCAAATGAACGGCAGCAAACGATGCCTAACCTTCTTTTGGTAATTAACATAGCCAGAAAGATTCTCGGCCAAAAAAATCTCTTCAGTAAAGAGCCTCCACGCAATTAAAAGCGCCATCAAAACAACTAACAACAACCCCCACCACGCGCCAAGCGCGAGCGGAATGCCAGTAAGCATAACGACGCCACCGGCGTACATCGGATGGCGCACGAATGCATACAGCCCAGTCGAAATGATTTTTTGATTCGCGTCGACCTCGATGATCGCCGACGCATAGGTATTTTCTTTGAACACAAAAAAAATACAAAGGAACCCCGCCGCGACAAGAGCATCTCCAAGCACCACTACATATAAAGGAACGGTTGACCAAACAAAATGATGGTCAATGGCGGACAAAACAAACACCATGACAAATACGATGACGAGCAGCGTTAATATCGTGCGTTGGCCTTCTACTTTTTCGGCACTGGGACCAATATTTAGTCGCCGCGCCAATAGCTTAGGATCTTTTTTTGCCAGATAGACTGAGCTTCCCTCGATATTTCGTCTGCCATGAGGTGAATTTTATGCTGCTATTTTTTGCTTCTCCTGCTCACTTGCCCAACATTTCAAATACTGAATTGGTGATCGGTAGCCGAGCGTCGAATGTAGCCGCTGACGATTATAAAAAACTTCAATGTATTCAAAGCTTGCAGCCTTCATGTCCGCGTGAGTCAGGTAGCGCAGGCCATGATACCGTTCGTTCTTGAAACTGTTAAACCAGCTCTCCGTAGGGGCGTTGTCCCAGCAATTTCCTTTGCGACTCATCGAACACGTCATGCCAAATACCTTGAGTTGTGCTTGAAATGCATAACTGGCGTACTGACTGCCCCGATCCGAATGATGCATCACGCCTGGTGGCTGTCTTTTGCGAAACCATGCCATCTTCAATGCGTCCATCACGATATCGGTCGTCATCCGAGGCTTGAGCGACCAGCCAATCACCTCTCTATTGAACAGATCAAGAACAATAGCCAGATACAACCAGCCTTCATCGGTCCACAGATAGGTAATGTCCGAAGTCCACACTTGGTTTGGCGCATCCGGCATGAATTTGCGGGCCAGCAGGTTCTCCGCTATTGGCAAACCATGCTGCGAGTCGGTAGTCACTCTGTAGCGCCGTTTATGCCGAGCACGGATACCGTTCTCGCGCATGAGCCGCTCAATACGCTCTTTGCCTCCAGTAAAACCGCGCAGCCGCAATTCACGGACCATACGAGGACTGCCGTATGCCCCCCTATGTTCAGAATGGATGCCGCGTACCACCGCCAGTGTCTGACTATCCGACAGACGTTTGCGAGCAGGACTACCACCGCGCTGCCATGCCCGAAATCCACTAATGCTGATCTCAAGTGCCGTGCACATTTCAGCCAACGCAAACGTTTTGCCTTGCGCCTTAACCCAGGCATACTTCACAGAACATCCCTCGCGAAGTACGCCGCTGCCTTTTTTATTATTTCGTTCTCTCGCTTCAGACGAGCGACTTCTGCGCGTAGACGGGACAACTCCATGGCTTCTGGCGTGATCACTTTGCTACCGGCACCTTTCAGCTTACCCGTCGCAGAAGCTTTGATCCAGTTACGCAACGTCTGGTCGCTCAAACCTAATTCTTTGACGACCGCCGAAACCGCTTGTCCATCAGCCACCCGTTTAACAGCAAGTTCCTTGAACTCGGTTGTATATGCCTGTTTTGGTATTTTAGTCATTTCTATTTCTTCCAAATGTAACGTTATTTTACGTCACCTATGGAGAACTAAATTTCAGGGGAAGGTCAGACAGTAATCGCCAGCGCAGAGCCCAAAAATACACCCAAAAAAGCCCAGCCCCTCCAATAATGCAATGTCCGCTCAGGCACAAACACTAAAGTGCCCATACTAATTAGCAGGCGAAGAAGCCCTACAACCGCTTTTTTATGCAGATTCGTCATTTTATAATTCTAATTCATCGCGGCCACTCTGCAATCTTCTGCAGAAATCCGATCTCTTTGCGCCAGACTTTACTCTGCCCACGACAAGCTGCCCGCGCGCGATCAAGAAGATGAAATTACTTACTTCTTATAGATGAGATTGTTCGCGCCGATTCTTTTTGCTAACAAAAAGGTGACGCACAATCTATGTATCTATGTATCTATCTATCTATCTATCTATCTATCTATCTATCTATCTATATATATATATATATAGATAGACGACGGATTTGATTTGCCAAGGAACCCCCGCTGACTATGCTTTACATACGCCATGGCCGCTAAACGGAACCGAGCAGGTTGAGATTATGCCCAACCAGAGAAATGGCGATGCACGTACCACGCAGAATTTGAAGAAAAAAAAGGGATGCCGTTTTCACGGTATCCCTTGATTTATCTTGCTAAATTTGAAGTTTTAGCTTCCGAATATTAGCAAGTACTATCAGCCGAAGCCTTATATTTTTTGGGGTGGCTGATGGGGCTCGAACCCACGACAACAGGAATCACAATCCTTAGGGAAAGCTCTTTATAATCAAAATGTTAGATCATTAAGTAGGAATCTGCCAGTATAAAAATAAGCATTGCATCATAGGAGAGATTTTACGATGTTCCTACAAAATTTCTTTCATTTTTACCACCTCGTTCGATCAAAAGGTTTCATAAAGGGAGGCTGGTTAAACCAACAAAGTGAGCTTTTACTGAACCAACGAAAAAAAACTCACATAGCTGTAGCTTTTAAACATTGATGCGGCTACAGGACTTGAACCCGCCGCCCCCCTGATTACAAGTCCGAAGCAATACACAAGAATAACAAATACTTAGCGTACTTTTTGCTCCGCAATTCGAAAAACGCTTCATCGGAAACCCTTGTCCTATCTACCTCATTTATTTTTTGCGGAGCAGAATTGCGCCCACTTTAGTCCCAAGGTAATCGGTCCTTTTTGGGTCGAAATGCTGCTTGGCACGAAACAAAACTTACTCATAATAAGTCCCCGCTAAAAACGTCATCAAAACTGATAGGTCTTCTATTGTTTTTCAATCAGCGGCTGCCGGTCAGACCTAAGATTGCATTGTGATCAAGCACTTCCCTCATCACAAAACGACATTTCTATTTTTTCTATAAAAATCAGTTACTTACCATCATCGGAGTGAGCATCTGGGAAGCAAAGGAAAGTCTCCACATCCCTGCTGCCTTTAGATCTTAATGCTGGCTGCTGACCTGAATCCCTTCCTGAATTGCAAGCCTCCCATTATTTTTTTTATATACAGAAATACCTCTTATTAAGAAAATGTTGCCTATATAGACATTCCCCCCCTCTCACAATCAAATGTATCGTCTAAAACCACTTTAAAAGAACATGATAAACACACATCCCTTCGGGGAAGCCTGATCAACCTTGTAACGTACGTGCTGAAATGCGGCCGATGGCCGAGTTAGGCACCCAACCAGCTATGAAGCAACGTATTGCAGCGCGTGCCGTCTAGAAAGGGTATTTTGCTGAACCGATACATTTTTAATTTACCCTCATATTTGTTGAGCGGAGTTATAGGGGCAAATTTATCTTAAATAGGACAAGGCAGGTATATAATCCCTCGGCGTTTATTTCTAGCCTTCAAGGGGCCACTCAGTTGATTAGTTTATGAAGTGAAATAGGCGAATCTTTCAAGGTGTAAAACTCAATAAGTCGTTGGAAGAAGACATAAAAAATGATAAATCCGGATCGAGTTGTTGGCCTATTATTGTCAAAAAAAAGACTTAGAAAGGCACAGCGGCGTCGGATCAGGTCGCTAAAATCTCTCACGAGAGATCGCTCCTTCTTGCTGCTCTATAAAAAGCGTTTTTCTAAAGACAGGCATGTGTTAAACATGCTCGCCTCGCACGCAAAAAAAGTACTCCCTTCAAGTAAGAAGATTTTGTATATTCAGATTCCCCGTATTTTTTCGATAATTGAATGTCCGGAAATCGTGATCGATTTAGTGACGAGTTTTGCAAAGGGCTTAAGATCCGGATATAAGATTGGGAGAATTGATTTCCAACTTGAGCAACTTGAGCAATACGATCTAGCGGCTAATGCTTTGTTAGATTTCGTTGCGGTCGAATTCAAAAACGAACTACAACAGCTTCGAAGGAAGCGACTCCGAATCGCTGGGCGGTATCCGAGAGATCAGTCGGTGAAAAGATTTATAAAGGCGATGGGCATCATTAAGCACATGGAAATTAACCACGAGGCACCTTCCGCCGCTGAAGTTAAGAAACTTCGCATATTTGATGCAAGAAATTGTCACTATGTAAAAAGTGTTGATGGTACCACTGCTGATTTCAAAGATCGGGAGCAAGCCAAATTCGTTGATCACATCGACCAGTGCCTTCGTGATCATAATAAAGAACTGAGCGACGAAGGAAAACAAAGTCTAGTTAGTTATTTAGGTGAAATACTAGCAAATGCAGAGGACCATGCTGACTTCGTTGATTGGAGTGTTCAAGGTTACTTAGACAACAGTTTAGATATACCTGTTTGTGAAATAGCAATATTCAATTTCGGACAGTCGATTGCAGACTCTTTAAGGACATTGCCCAATGACTCCTATACCAAGAATCAAATTCGACAATATGTAGAAACTCATCGGTCCAAAGGCTTTTTTGGAAATCGCTGGCGGGAGGAAGACCTATTGACCGTAATTGCACTACAGGGGCATGTTAGCAGACTGAATAGCAACAAGGATACGAGTAGAGGACAAGGAACTGTTGAATTTATAAATTTTTTCCAAAAAATTTATTCTGCGCCTAGTAACGGTCTGGCTCAGGCAAAAATGGCGATAGTGTCTGGAGGAACTTACATCCTTTTCGACGGAACGTATCGCATGCAGGATCGAGTTTTAGAAGGTACAATAGCAGGACGGACGATAGCGTTTAACTCCACAAATGATTTAAACGAATTACCCGATCCTTCTTTCGTCAAAAGTTTGGGTCAATTTTACTTCCCAGGAACAATCATTAGTATACGATTTCCTTTGTCTTTGTCCGAGAGTTCGTTGGTAGAGGAATTGCAAAATGAGCAATCACATGATCATTGACTTCAGTAACATTGGTGGCCCGGTATATTCAGGCAGGCCCCGGGGTGAATTGATAAGAGCGAAATTCGCTCTGGATAATATCGACCAATCTAGCACGCTAGTTGATATCCAAATTCCAGAAACCACCTATTCGATTACCAGTTCATTTTTTTTAGGGCTGTTTGGCCCAAGCGTGGTAAAGGCAGGTAGTGTTGAAGCATTCTTTTCAAAATATCATTTTGAGGCGAAGCCTGTGCTGACAAAGGCATTTCGCGACTATGCCGGCCTTGCCTTGCAAGCTAAGGCTCTTTTTTCAAACAAGAATTGAGCACGGCTAGCGCAGGCATTCTAAGTTTTAAGGTTCCAAATCAAGACTCCCTCGTTACACGCGACAAGGCGATAGATTCCATTAAAGCAATTATTCCACCTATTCAAGGCCCGTGTGGTTTTAACTTGCCCGAAGCCAACTCCTCGTTAACTGCAACCGTCGGTTTCGAAAAACCCTTCTTAGTACAAATTCAAAACAATAGTCATTTTTACCAGGAATCTGGAACGTGGATTGCATTAGCGGCGTTGGCAGTTTCTGTGACAACTTTTTTGTTAAATCAACAAAAAGATTCACGGGCTAGAAAACAATCGATTCAAGATGATTTTTGGTTAAGAAAAGTAGCTTTCCCGGGAGCAATGGATCCTACACTTGAGTTTTTCTCATGGCTAATCGCAGAGCTTCCAAATGAATCAAACAAACTATCCACGAATAATGAGCAAATTGAAAGCTTTCGCGAAAAATTTCAAGAACAACATCGATTGATAGCCCGTAAATTAATACTGATGGGTAGCTACAGCCTTCCCCTATATCAAAAATTAAATGAAATTTTTCAAGACTTAGAAGATTGCATCGTTACATATTGTCATGCAAACTCTGAGGGTTACCAAGGAAAGATCGGTTCCACTTCCTCGCGTTCGGCAACTGAAATCGAAATTACAAATTTTCTTAACGACATGATCCTAGCGATACGTAATAGCCAAGAAGACCTCTAGCTGAATTAATCAGTAGATCGCATAGCTCTTGCATGCGATGGTGGTGACATTGCATATAGACTCAAAAGTTGTTTTGCCAACTCCGCTTTCGTTTGGCTCTTAAGGTCTGAATTCGTATCTGGAATACTCGCGATAACCTGTACGGCCATGCCTACTGCATTGATTCGTTCTAGTACGGTTACGTACTCTTTCGACTGCGAAAGAATAGAACGGTATATGAGCAAAAAAGACCCGCCGATGAAACTAATGAGTACCCCCGAAGCGGAGGCCACAATCGACACTGCCAGCTTATCAGGATTAGTTGAAGCTTGAAAAAGACCATACATTACAAATCCAAATCCACAAAACATGACTATCAGCGTTAGCCAATAAATGGAACGCACTTGGCTGAGATTTCGGTCTAGATAATTCTCAAGTTTTATCCGAGCTAAGTCCCATGCTAATTGAGGCCGCTCGGGATGCTCCCTTAAACGCTCTTCTACGGTTTCAATTTTCTCTTCGCGAACCTGCTGATCGACAAGACTTTGGTACGAGAGGACACCAAGAAGGGCAATGCCAGCCGCGAGGGCGAGTGTTGCAGCAAAAATACCGATGATTTTCTTATCAACTCCTAACAATTGAGCAAGGGCGCTGATCAATGTTGCGCTTAACACTAGGACAACGATCAATATCAAAGTGGCACGTACACGCCGATGACCGCCTTGCCAAGCTTTCAAGAGAGAGTGGAGGATCGATATATATGGGGAAGAACTCATTTTATGAAGAGACTACCGTATGGATTTAAAGGGGTGCAGCCAGCCGTGGGATAAAAAATATATTGCATTCTATTTAATATTCACACAACGCGCCATTCATTCTGGTTGCAGCCATCAATCTTAAGAATATCAGGGATACATTTAATAGTGTGGAGTCCTAATTTGATAGAAATAACAGGCTTCAGGTGCATCAAACTGCATCACGCTGATGCAGCGCCAATCGGTCCTTGCTCCGCGCCGGGCGGGGCTCTGGCGGTATGCCACGGTGCGCTAATACCAGTGCATCTAATGAAGCCCGCAGGCGTGGTGGGTAGTGCGCGGCGGCGGTCAAAGGTGATAATATAGCTGTATATTCATACAGTATAATTAAATGCCCCATGAGCCCCCTCGACTGCACGCAAGCGTGCGCACCAGTTAGCCTCGCGCAATATGCCCTTGCGGCGGTCATCGCCCCCGAGGCTTGCCCTGTTCCGTTGTTTCTTATTAAGATACCTGCAGGTTTCCCATCCCCTGCGGCCGACTACGTGGAGGAAGGTCTCGATCTCAACACTTACCTCGTTAAGCATAAAGCGGCGTCGTTTTACTTTACAGTTGAGGGCGATAGCATGACTGGTGCGGGCATTCTCGCTGGCGACCGGGTATTGGTGGACCGCTCGATTGAACCTAAGCACGGCCATATTGTTGTGGCGGTCATAAGTAACGAATTCACCTTGAAACGCCTTTATCGCCGCCGTGGAGTAGTTGAACTGCGTCCAGAGAATCCAGCCTATAAGGTCATTGTCGTTAGTGACGACGATGATTTACAAATATGGGGCGTGGTTGCAGGGGTCGTTCGGAAGTTTGCTGTCTAATCATGGGCGCACCGCCTTCCCAGTTATTCGCCCTGGTCGATGTCAACAATTTCTATGTCAGTTGTGAGCGCGTTTTTAATCCCCGGCTGGAAGGCAAACCGGTTGTCGTCTTATCGAATAATGATGGTTGTGCGGTGGCGCGCTCGAATGAAGTGAAGGCGCTCGGTGTCAAGATGGCCGCGCCGTGGTTTCAATTGCAGGATTTGGCACGTAAGCATGGAATCATCGCACTATCGTCCAACTACACGCTTTATGCCGACATGAGCAACCGCGTCATGACCATTTTGCGCGACTACAGTCCTGATGTTGAAGTGTATTCCATCGACGAGTCATTCTTAAGTCTCAATGGTATGGCCGGTCATTGGCCGACATTGACCGACATGGGCCAGACCATACGGCATCACGTTAAGCAGTGGACAGGCCTGCCCGTCTGCGTCGGGATTGGTCCTTCCAAAACATTATCCAAGATGGCCAACCATATCGCCAAGAAACAAACGCCATTCAATAGCGTATGTGATCTGGCGGGTATGCACAGCGATGATGTTAACGAAGTCCTTAGTCACATTGATGTCGGTGAAGTGTGGGGAGTCGGTCGTAAGATAAGCGATAGGCTGCGTAACATGCACATCGACACAGTGCAAAAATTACGAACGACCTCCCCAAAAGTCCTGCGCGACCAATTCGGTGTCGTGATGGAACGTACCTGCAATGAACTACGTGGCATCTCTTGCATGGCGCTAGAAGAAGTTTCGCCGCCTCGCAAACAGATTGTCTCGTCCCGTTCCTTTGGTGCGACCGTGATGACGATCAAGGAATTGGAAGAAGCCATATCGATGTACATGGCGCGAGCTTCCGAAAAGCTTCGCGGACAGAAATCCGTGTGTGGAGCGATTCACGTTTTTGTGGAGACCGACCGTTTTCGCTTGGATGACGCTCAATACAACAATGGCATTACCATCCCGTTACCGGATTCGTCAGATGATGTGCGCACACTCACCGGCTTCGCGCTCAACGGATTGAAGCGCATCTTTCGTGATGGTTATAAATACAAAAAAGCGGGGGTAGTCCTGATGGACCTTTATTCTGGAAACATCAAACAGGGAAACTTGTTTGATGCTTCCCACACCGTAAAGCATTCCCCGGCGGTCATGATCGCGCTCGATGCGCTAAATGCACAATATGGCCGAGATACTGTGCAACTCGGTTCTGCCGGAGGTCTCGGGCGCTGGGCGGCGCGGTTTGACAATAAAACCCCCAGGTACACGACTGACTGGGGAGAGCTGCCAAAATTAAAATGAAGGACGACTTTTCACCAAAGCTTGTCCACCATTAGATTTGGTCGGTGGGGAGTGCCCCATCTTTCTGGACGTGCGCGCAGGAGCGTTGCACGCCGCTTATTCACGACGAAATCCGCTCAATCATAGACGGATCACTCCTCCCTGCTCGATTAACCTCCGTCGACACCATGAACCACTCAAAGCTATCTGGGCCGAGCGCGAGGTGTCGGGCGATCCGTTCCGCCTGTTCCTCTGGCAAACCGTTGTCCATCCACAGCAAAGCATCCTTAGCCGCCAACACAACCGGACGCCGGTCGTGTACGTCGACCAATCCGCCTTCGGCTGCAGCGGTAACGATCACAAAACCCGAACCTTCCTGTAATTCTCGGTCCGGTCTAAAATCCGTCATGGCCGCGAAGAACATCGGGCCATCGTTTTTCAGTTTGATGTACCAAGGCTGCTTATGTCCTTTTTGGCCAGTCCACTCAAACCATCCTTCCGCGGGAATAATCGCGCGCCCTGATTTGAACATCGCCCGAAATGCAGGACCGGTCGCGGCTTTCTCCAGCCGCGCATTTATCATCATCGGTAGCTTTCTTTCGACCGCCCACTTTGGACGAAAGCCCCATGGCACTGAATCAACGGCGCGGGTGCCGCCAAATTGATGAAGTAACAGGGGCGCGCTACCGGGCGGCACATTCCAGTTAGGTTGCCAATCATGTTCGCGATAGTCAGCGTCCGTCCAGCCCAGCTCTTTAGCGTAGGATTCGGCCGTTCTGGTCTGTGTGATGCGTCCGCACATAGCTGTTCTACTCCGATTGAGTGTTAGGCTTTACATATCAAATATAACGTTAGCACTACGAGTACAAGGAATTTTATCAAATGCCATTTGTCGCAACTGGCCTGCCAATCAAATCCTACCTAAAATGATGGTTAACCGATATTAATTCGACCCCAAAAAGTAACGGACAGCCGTGAAGTTTCCTAACGGAAATCAACTATCTTCTCGTTTTCTTAAGAATAGTCATGATCAAAATTAACCACGCATTAGAGCGATTTGCTGGGCAGGTCAAGCCAAATATTAAGTTAAAAAGGCTTTCCAGCGCGTAAAAAAGCGGCCTGCTCCATATCGTAGTCATTACGACAATCCACGCCACAAAAGCACCTTGATAACGCCACCGGTTCATCGCAATAGGCACAATGGCCATCCGCCACCATCACGTTATTCTTTCGTGCCGCCGCCAATGATTGCCTTATGGCGAGCTCTATCACGTAGTCGGCGCGGTCGGCAATGTCGCTCATGCTGAGACCCTTTCAGTTGTTTTTGCTTCACCGGTCACAAGGATGTATTCGTCGAACTTCACAACCTCTTGTCCGGCCCAGTCATTGATGGCTAAAAATTGTGATTGCAGCGGGACCAGTTCATTGCGGGCGAACACCCGCGCTGCTGGTTCGACGGCTCCGAAGCCACCGGTGTTATTGGGCATGATGCCGAGCAGCTGGGGCGGCACGCGGTGTGCGGCCAGCACATCGTCGCGGGTCACGCCTTTGATGTTGAAGAATTCATCCTTGGCCGCGACGTCCGAGACCGGCAGAATCTGAATACCGTCTTTCTTACCGTTCGGTGCGTACATGAACAGATTCCTAAAATTGCCCGGCCCCTTGCTGTCGCGCATGGCCTGGCGCAGGTTGTCCACGTCCGCATTGTTTGCCGCCGCGTCGGTCATGTAAAAGATGAATCCGGCGTGGGAGCCGTTCTTGTAATACTTGCGCCGAAATAAGGTCGCCGCTTCATTGAGCCATGCGGACTGCAGCGCACTCAGATATTGCGGCACGCCGTAGACTTCCTGATTCACGTCGGGGTCCATCAGGTGGCACAGTGAGCCGGTGCGAAACGCGTATTCTTCCTGCCAGCCGCGCACGAAATAATACTGGTCCAGATCGCGCCCGCGCCGCACGTATTTGGCTAGCGCATGCGCCAGCGCCAACAGCTTGCCGCTGCGGCTGACCCGTTTCTCCAGGTACGCATTGCCAAAGGTTAAAAAATCCAGCGTCAGCCGTTTGAACGCATCGCGTGACAGTAGAGGTGTCGGCACAAACGTCGAGGTCAGGATGTTGGCTTTGAAATAGATCGCGCTGCTGTGGTGGACGCTGGAGTTAAACGATTTTGTCAACCCGGCATAATTGACAGGTGGCTCATACCAGCGCCCGTTCGACCAGCATTCCAAACTATCGAGGATCTCGGCGTGATCGAGTACCGGCGTCGGATCGCCAAACGTGAAGGCTTCGAAGCCGGATGCGGCGGGCGGCGCATGCTCGGTTGTGTCTGTCGTCGCCATGGAAGTTGCCATATTGTCGGCGCGGGATCGCGCTCGTTGCTTGTTGCTCATGAGGTATAAATCTCCATAAAGGATTGGGTGTTGGAATGACCGCCTTCAAACGGCTCGTGGTCAAGTGCGTGCATACACGCCCACGCCAGATCGGCATGGCCGGTGGCATCGGTGCGACTTGCTTCGTAGGTGGCTTGCCGACCGCTGGCGGTGAGCGTTTTATGGATCGCCATAAAAGCTTGCGCGATATCGATTGATCCGGCGTCGAATTCCAGTCGGCCTTTGCTGATGATGTTTTTAGCCTTCAACACCATGCGGGTCTTCACTTCGACTGAATAAGTAATGGCGGTCGCGGCCGGGAAGAACTGGCGCACCAGCGGAAAGACGCCAATGCCCATGCCGGTGGTATCGATGCCGATATATTCGACGTTATATCGGAGCGTCATTTGCCGGATCGCCTCGGCCTGTGCTTCGAAATCCATATCGCGCCACTGATGCCGCTCCAAGATGCGGAACTTGCCACCAGCAACCAAGGGCGGGGCCAGCACTACGCACCCGGCACTATCCCCCGTCAATGACGGGTCGTAACCGATCCAGACTGCGCGATTACCAAAGGGCCGTGTCGCAAAGACTTTGAAATCGGACCATTCGACCCACGTATCGACCATGCAGCGTTGCAATTCCATCAGCGGAAAGATCGACTGCGTATCGTCGATGAAATTGCACATCAGCAGGTTTTCGAACTGGTCGGGGCTGTATTCGAAATTGCGTAATTCGTCGATATCGAACAGATTACAGCCACCGTGTTCGGCGTCCAAAATGGTCACGATCTGGCGCCAGATTTTGTCCTCGCCAGTGAAGCCGGCTGCGAGGCGTTTGTGCGACAGATCGATGGCGATCTGATTGGCCACAGCGCGGCGTTTATTGAACCCGTCGCCGCTCCAGAACGGATAGGCCTGATGCGTAACCGACGACGGTGTCGAGAAATAGGTCTTGCGCCACTGCTTATGCAGCGCCATGCCGGAGGCGACTTTGTTTAACTCGGCAAAGTTATGCGTCCAGAAAAATTCATCGAAATAAAAGTTGCCGTGATAGCCCTGCGCGGTGCGCGCATTGGTGCCAAGAAAGTACAGGTGCGCACCGTTCGGCAAGATGATCGGGTCGCCTGTTAATTCCACGTTCGCCGCCTCCCGCGCAAACTGGATGATGTATTGCTTAAACACATGTGCCTGCGCTTTGGAGGCGGATAAAAAAATCTGATTGCGCCCGGTTTCAATCGCATCGGCCAGTGCCTCGCGGGCAAAATACCAGGTCGCGCCGATCTGGCGCGATTTGAGAATCACCCGCGTGCGCTGGTCGCTGTTGCGGTGCCAGACCTTTTGATAATCAAACAGGGAATCCTGAAAGGCGTCCAGCAACTGGATGCGCTGTTCGTCGCTGAATTCATTGCGGATCGGCTTTTTCTTGGGTCCTGCGTTGCGGTTGGCCAGCTTCGGATTGAGATCCACTTCATTGCCGCCGGGTGCTTCATAGCGACGCACGCGGGCGGTCTGTACCACCTGACGCATCAGCAAATCGATCTCTTTAAAATCACCGCCGGATTTGCCGTCTTTAGCGATCAACTGGACCAAGCGGGCGTCCAGTGCCGCTTCCACCTTTTCCAGCACGGGCGCGCTGTCCCAGCCATCGCGCTGCTTCCAGCTTTCGACGGTGGAACGTTTCAGTTTCAGATAAGCGGCGACGGCCGAAATTTGCCATCCCTGCCAATATAAAAATTTGGCGAGTCGGCGCGGATCCGTTTTGGGATCCGTTTCAGCGGCAGTGAAAGGGGTGGTTTCTGACATGCCGCAAGCGTAGGGGTCACGCGCGTGTAACGCTTCTACCAGAGCGCCACTAAGCGCCTTACCAACCCCCTGCGCATTGAATCAGGGCGCGCTGTCGTTGACCATGGCGACATCTGACCACTTTTACGCTTACCAGCGCACACCATGCCTACTAAATCCACATTTTTCCGTGTCGCCATCGAAGGTGCTACCACCGACGGGCGCGAGATCACGCGCCAGCAAATTGCGCAAATGGCGAAGACCTTTAATCCCGACAAGTACGGTGCACGGATCTGGATGGAACATATCCGCAGTGCGCTGCCCGACAGTCCGTTCCGTGCTTACGGTGACGTCACTGCCGTCAAAGCCGAAGAAATTCAACTCGATGGCGTGACCAAACTAGCGCTGTTCGCGCAGATCGACCCGACCCCGTCGCTGGTGGCCATGAGCAAAGAACGGCAAAAGATTTACACCAGCATTGAGATCAATCCCACATTTGCTGGCAGCAATGAGGCTTATCTGGTGGGTCTTGGCATCACCGACAGCCCGGCCAGTCTCGGGACGGAAATTCTCAAGTTCGCCGCGAACAGCAGTGTCAACTTCTTCGCCGCCCGTAAGCAAGATGCCGATAACGTGTTTTCGGAAGCTATCGAAGCCGAATTGGAGTTTGAAGAGTTCGCTGATGTGGTGCCAACAGACAGCAAATTTACCATCACCATCAAAAATATTATGAAACGTTTCGCCCACAAAGAAAGCGGCGATGACGCCCGTTTTAACGATGTCAGCGAAGCCTTAGAAGCCGTCGCGCTGCATGCCAGCGACACGGCGCAATCGTTCACGATCCGGTTCGCCGCTGCACAAAAGCAGATCACCGCGTTACAGGAGGAACTGACGGTCACCACCGCAGCGTTCAACACGTTCAAACAGCAGATGGAGTCCCAGGACGGCGACCCGTCCAAACGACCCGCCGCGACAGGTGGTCACGGCATGGAACAGACCGAGTTTTAAGCGCCTATCGCTAGTAAACGCCAGGTTCCCTTTAAACAAACATTATTGCCGGAGTGCATAAAATGAAAAAAATTACCCGCGTTGCCTTTGACCATTACACCACCCGCCTGCAAGTATTGAACGACACGGCCAGCGCTGCATCGACCTTTGCCGTTGCCCCGACCATCCAGCAAAAGCTGGAAACCAAGATGCAGGAGTCGAGCGAATTTTTAACCAAGATCAACATCATTGGCGTGACCGAACAGGAAGGAGAAAAGCTCGGCCTTGGCATCTCCGGACCGGTGGCCAGCCGCACCAACACCGCCAACAAGGACCGCCAGACCCGCGACCTGACCACGCTCGACGGTCATAAATATCGCTGCGAAAAGACCAATTTCGACACCCATATCAAGTATCAAACGTTGGATGCATGGGCCAAGTTTGCCGACTTCCAGAGCCGCATTGCGAACACCATTTTGAAACGTCAGGCGCTCGACCGGATGGTCATCGGCTTTAATGGCGTGAGCATCGCCGCGGACACCGATATCGTCACGTATCCGATGCTGCAGGATGTCAATAAAGGCTGGCCGCAGCACTACCGTGAACAAGCCCCGGAGCGCGTCATGCAGGAAGGCAACACGCCCGGCAAGCTGTACATCGGCAGCAACGCCGACATCACCGGCGATTATGTCAATCTCGATGCCGCTGTCTATGACGCGATCAACCTGCTCGATCCGTGGTACCAGAAAGATAATGGTTTAGTGGCTATCGTCGGTCGGTCGCTGTTACACGACAAATATTTTCCGTTGATCAATATTAATCAGGCTCCGACCGAAACACTCGCCGCCGATATCATCGTCAGCCAAAAGCGCTTAGGCGGCTTGCAAGCGGTCAGCGTCCCATATTTCCCGGATAACGCGATCCTGATCACCCGCTTTGACAACTTGTCGATCTATTGGCAGGAGTCGGCCCGTCGCCGTCGCGTGGTCGATGAAGCCAAGCGCGACCGCATTGAAAACTACGAATCGTCGAATGACGCGTATGTCGTCGAAGATTTTGGCCTCGGTGCGATGATAGAAAACATTGTGCTGGTTGACGCCACGACGCCGAAAGCATAACCATGGCCCACCTTTCCCCCGCATTGCGGCACAAGGCACGGGCGCTTGCTGCGAAAGCCGCAGCGAACGCCCCGGAAGGGCACCTGACCGCAGGCAGCGCCTACGAGCTGATGCTCTACAAGTTGGCCGAGGATCGCCGACGCTTAAAGCAGATCCAGTCCGTGAAACAAAAGATCGCGCTGAAAGCAGAAATCCTGCCCGAGTACCAGGACTGGATCGACGGGGTGTTGAGCGCGGGGAAAGGCGCACAGGATGACGTGCTGACCACCTTGTTAGTCTGGCACATCGATGTCGGCGACTATGCGCAGGCGTTACGCATTGCCGCCTATGCGATCACCCATGCGCTGACCTTACCGGATCAGTACAACCGCGATATTCCGACCATGCTGATGGACGAGTTTGCGGAAGCCATGTTGTCGGGCCAGATGACACCCGCAATTGGTCGCACGATCTTACCTTTGGTTATTACGCTCACCGAAAGCCGGGACGCACCGGATCAGGCGCGTGCCAAATTGCATAAAGCACTGGCCTATGCATTCCTGGACAAAAGCGCCATCGCCGCCGATAACGTCGCCGATGCCGCACCAGCGGCGATCCATCTGGCCTTACCGCATCTGACCCGCGCCCTCGCGCTCGACAGCCGGGTCGGGGTTAAAAAAGATATTGAACGCCTGACCTTGCGTCTCAAAAAGACCACCGCCACACCGGCAAAGGGTAAGGCGTAATCCCAAGCACCCAACGGCGCACGGCGGCGCGGGTCGATGAGTTGCAAATTCATTTGACAGCTCTGACACCCGCCCACCGCCGTCTATTACGAAAGTTGCCATGAGCTTTATCGCCAAGTCCCCCGTGCCCTTGGCCACCAACGAAACCGCCGATCCGACCATCGTCGAGAACGACGGCTGGTTCCCGGCTATCGATCTGCATCACATGCGTGACGCGATGCGGCTCGACGGCACGGTCACCACGCCACGGTTAGTCCAGGCCGTGGCCGAAGCGATCCTGTACGTGAATGGGGAATTAGACGCATGGCAGGACCAACAACTGGAGAACGGCTTCAGCACCTTGGAAGTTGTCCCCGCTAAAAAGATCAACCGTGAAAGTAAGTTATTGATTCATTACCGGCGTGCCGTCTACAGCATCGCCAAAGCCGACCTATTGGAAAAATACCGAGATTACGACACCACCGCGTCATCCATGGCCGACAAGAAATCCATGGGGTATTTGGACGACGGTCCCGGTGAACAACGGCGTAACGCGCATTGGGCGATTGCCGATATCTTGCAACGGCATCATTTAACGGTCGAGTTGATTTAACAAGGATAACCATGCTGGTCCGCGCTCAACAATACGACACGCTTGATTTGCTGTGCTGGCGGCATCTGGGCGCAACCGCCAGCGTGGTCGAAGCCGTGCTGGAACTGAATCCCGGTCTGGCCGACGACGGGCCGTTTATCGCCCACGGTCGGCTCGTTACCTTGCCAGAACCGGCTACCACCGCCACACCTTCCCGCCAGACCATCAGTCTGTGGGACTAATCCGTGATTCATAAGGGAGAAACACTATGGCCGAACCCGGCAGCACCTCGTTATTCATGACCACCGCCGCAGGCATCGGTCTGTCCTCGATCTTTCCGGGGATCGATGGCAATGCACTCATCGGTGCCTTTGCCGGTGCCACCTTGGTGGCCATCACCAGTAAGAATTTGCCCCTGTTGCAGCGACTGGTCTACATGGTGATTTCGCTAGCCATTGGTTATCTGGCCGCGCCGGAAGTCATGAACAACACACCACTCAAACAATCCGGTGTCGCCGCTTTCTTAGCTTCGGCAGCAGTGATTGCGCTGACCTTACACGGTATCGATTTAATCAAATCCATTGCGTTGCCAGAATGGTTACGCAAAGGAGGACGCCATGATTGATACCGTGCAACAAGTCGTGACTGCTATCGCCTTGTGCTGTTATCTCGCAGCGTGCGGGCAACTACTGTGCTATCGGCGCGGTCTGGCGAACTACCGGATCCACCTGTCGTCGTTGGCATGGTTGCTCATTGCCCTGACCGGTAGTTGTGCACTGGATATTCTGCTCGGTCACGCGCCGGTGTCGCTGGCGCAAGCCGGACTGGCGCTTGCCTTATGCGTCATCGTTTGCCGTGCCAGGGGCAATGTCGCCCACCTTTTGAAAGATCCGTATGGCTATCTCTAGTGACCACCTGACTGAACACTTTGCGCTGACAGAATTCGTGCGCAGCGACACCGCCCGCACCCTCGGCATCGACAACACGCCACCGCCAGCCATCGCCGTGAACCTGCGACGTCTGGCCAAGTTTGATGAGCTGGTCCGGCTCGAACTGGGCGGTGCGGCGATGCGCATTTCAAGCGGATTTCGCTGTACGGCATTGAACCGGGCGGTCGGCGGCGCACGCAACAGCGCGCATCTGGACGGGTTAGCCAATGATTTTACGGCAGTCGAATTCGGCACGCCGCTGGCGATCTGTCGCAAGCTCGAACACTCCTATTTACAGTTCGATCAACTGATCTACGAACGCGCCGGGTCCGCAATCTGGGTCCATCTGGGTATTGCGGCCGAAGGGGTGACACCACGGCGTCAGGTATTGACCATCGATCACAAAGGGACACGGGCCGGGTTATGGAGCTGATCGTTAAAATCCTCGTTGGTGTGCTGTTAATGGGTGGCATGGGAACCGTCATCGTTAGTCAACGCGCCAGCCTGATCACCGTCAGGGATCAGGCTGCACGCGCCGAGCGAGGGGTGACCGACCGCAACCGCATCATCGACACCCTAAAAGCCGTCGACGTCAAACAGCGTCAGGCGACCATCAAACTACAAGCGGCGCGGGCCAGCATGGCCGTCACTTTATCCGAACGTGAAGCCCTGATCGACCAACTCCACCATGACCTCTCCATTCGCCCTTGGGCTTTTGCTCCTTTGCCTGACGCTATTGCCCGGCTGCGCAAGCGTCCCTCCCTCATCGGTGCCGACGCTTATCGTCAATGGTTGTCCGCCAGTCACCCGCTGCCAATTACCAGCAACGGCACCGACCACTAACGGCGCGTTGCACCTTGCGCTCGAACGCACCGAGGCCGCGTGGGCCATGTGTGCCGCCCAAGTCGACATGATCGTTGCATGCCAACAAGAAGAACATGATGCTCAAGCCCACTAGCCTGCAAAACCATCTGATCGCGGCCAATCCGGATTTGCGTCAGAACCCCGACAAGCTGCTGGTATTCGCCGACGAGGGTAACGTGGTCGCTACCGGATCCGCATCGCTCTCGTTTGAATACCGTTACAAGCTCAACATCATCCTCACCGACTACAGCGGCGATCCGGATGCGATCATAGTGCCGCTGCTGGCGTGGATTGCGCTGCATCAACGTGATTTACTGAATAATCCGACGTTACGACAAACCGGTATCGGCTTTGACGTGGATTTTAATAATCATGAAACGATTGATCTGTC
Organism: Glaciimonas sp. GNP009; assembly: GCF_054343755.1. Lineage (NCBI taxonomy): Bacteria > Pseudomonadati > Pseudomonadota > Betaproteobacteria > Burkholderiales > Oxalobacteraceae > Glaciimonas > Glaciimonas sp. GNP009. The sequence goes on along the minus strand of NZ_JBTGUV010000004.1, from coordinate 3,752,085 downwards.
GATCAAGCTGGACCTGACCGAACGCGTCATCGTCAAACGCGAAGGCGGCAGGCTCGCTATCCGCCATACACCCGAGGCACAACCCACGCCCGACTACAGCGACGACTTCTGGACCTTGTACCAGGGCGAGTCGTTACTGGCTGAATGGCACACGCCTGTTCAACTGGCATGAATAACGACTTGCAGGCGATAGAAGAATGGGCCGGTGCGCTGTTATTAAAACTTGCACCGGCCCAGCGCCGCGCCGTCAATAAAAAAGTCGCGCAGGATTTACGCCGTAGCCAGGTCAAACGCATCGCCAGCCAGCAAACGCCGGAGGGCGAGGCCTATACGGCGCGCAAACAACGCAAAAACCTACGGGGCAAAAGCGGTCGCATCAAACGGCAAAAGGCCGCGATGTTTGCCAAGATACGCAAACAAAAAAGCCTCACAATTCAGCAGGATGAAAATCAGCTATCGGTCGGCTTCTTTGGACGGGTGGCGCGCATTGCACGGGTGCATCAGGAGGGATTGATAGACAAGGTATCTAAAAAAGGGCCGGAAGTCCGCTATGCGGCCCGGCCTTTATTGGGATTTAGTGCTGAGGATCACACGTTGATTCGTGAATCTTTACTCAAACATTTGACGCCATAGCATTGATTAGTCTAGCGACACTTCACGCAACAATTCAGGATGACGGCTAGCTATTTTTAACAACGTTTGGGCGGGGCCGGAAGGAGATTTACGGCCTTGCTCCCACTCTTGCAGCGTTCGCACTGAAACACCGATCGCTTTCGCAAATTCAGCCTGGGACATACCGGAACCTGCACGGGCCGCCATCAACTCCCACTTCGGTCCCGTCAAGACCTCATCTTTTTCGATAGTGCCATCCGAACGCACGATCACACGTCGCATCGATCCATCCGGCAACGCTTCGAATGTGGTTTTTCGCGCCCACTTGCCACCACGTAATTCTTGCACCGCTTGCAACAGTTCAGCACCGATGTCACGCTGCGCATCCCGCGCCAGTAATGCCTTCTCAGTCAGTTTCATCGAGAATCTCCTTCAATTGTTTAAGAATATGGCCGGGGATGGAAGCGCGATTGCTCTTTGCATAAATCACCAGCATTAAAATTTGTCCCGCTCGAGTACGTGCGTAATAACAGACCCTCACACCGCCAGACTTACCTGCGCCTGCACGTGCCCAACGTACTTTGCGAACGCCCCCTGAACCGCGAACAACATCCCCAGCCTCATGATTATCAGAAAGATATTCCTGTAACTCTTTATATTCGTCATCATTAAGGTAATCATAGACGTTGGAGGAAAATAGGGTTGATTCAATAAATTCATATCGCATGCAGTTAATATACGCCATAAGCGTACATTACGCAAATGAGTCGATTCACGCTGCCCGCAGCGAGTCGTGTTCATTTGGGTAAAAATGCGAAATATGCTAGCCTTGCGCCGCTGTACAGGTGCGCGGCCTTGGCTTTACTTGCAGGTGTTTCGCCGGTACGGTGGCGTGGCTCACGCGCCCGCAAGGTGCCATAGGATCTCTGAGCTGATAAGCGGCTTAGCAACTCGTTGCCAGATGCATTCCGAAGCGCAACACGGCACCATGCATCGCATGACTGCCGACCTCTCCGAAATACTCCGCTTACTCCTGAACCTGATCCGTCTTGGCACCATTGCCGAGATCGATCACGACGCGCAACACGTACGGGTTCAGATCGGCAACAATCTGACCGACTGGCGACCATGGGCGACGACCCGGGCCGGGGACGCGCAAACGTGGTGGCCACCGTCGTTGGGCGAACAGGTGATCCTGTTATCGCCGGAAGGCAACTTTGATCACGCCATTATTTTGCCTGCGGTGTACTCCGATCAGCATGCGTCACCGTCGACGAACCCTGACCATCACACCACACGTTACAGCGATGGCGCGCTCATCCAGTACGATAGCGCCGCCCATGCGTTAAGCGCCACCTTGCCGGATGGCACCAGCGTGACGGTCGCACCTGGCATAGTCACCTCCAACGCCGACGACACGGTCTGCACGGGCAATCTCACCGTCTTAAAAAATCTGATTGTGACCGGCATGAGTTCACTCAACGGCGGCATGGCGGTCACCCCCGGTGCGGGTGGTGGTGCGGCAGCCGTGATTAACGGTACCCTGACCGCGACCGACGATGTGGTCGCTGGCGGCATCAGCCTAATGAACCACCCGCACGGCGGCATTGAGCGCGGTAGCGACGTGTCGGACGGTCCGCAATGAGCGGCATGCATCGCAGCACTGGCCGTGCATTAACCGGCCTCGCGCATATCCGTCAATCGCTGGCTGATATCCTGACCACACCGATAGGATCCCGCGTGATGCGCCGTGGTTACGGGTCCGAAGTGCCGGATCTAATCGATCAGCCATTACATGGCGCCACGACCTTACGCATTTATGCGGCGACTGCGCATGCGGTGCGTTTGTGGGAACCGCGTATCAATCTGACCGGCTTACAACTACAGCGTGACACCAATGGCAAAGCGACTCTGCTGCTCGATGGCGTGGCCGCTGAACAAAGTGTGCAACTGACGGTGCCGGTTAGTCAGGGTGGCGTATGAGTACCTCGGCGATTGACCTCTCGCGCTTACCGGTACCGAACATCGTCGAAGCGCTGGACTTCGAGACTATACTCGCTGAACAGCTGGATGACCTGATCCTTCGGGACGCGACCTTCGACGGCTTGCAGGAATCCGATCCGGCCATGAAGATTTTACAAGTGACCGCCTATCGTGAGCTATACATACGCCAGCGCGTCAACGAAGCGGCCCGCGCCCTGATGCTGGCCTATGCAATGGATAGCGATCTGGATCACCTGGGCGCATTGATGGATGTGCCGCGTCTGGTCGTCACGCCTGCCGATCCCGACAAGGGAACTGATGCGGTGATGGAATCGAATGCAGATTTGCGCAAGCGTATCCAGCTGGCCCCGCACGGCTTCTCGGTCGCCGGTCCCGAAGGTGCGTACATCTTTCATGCACTCGGTGCCGATGGTCGCGTGCTCGATGCGTCGGCGACCAGTCCGTCGCCCGGTCAAGTGATCGTGACGATCCTGTCACGCGAAGGTGACGGAACGGCTACACCCGATTTACTAGAACTTGTTGCGTCACGACTTGGGGCCGATAACGTGCGCCCGCTCACCGATTACGTCCTGGTCGAATCGGTCGAGATTGTGCGCTATCAGGTTCGCGCCACCTTGTTCACGTTTCCCGGTCCGGATGCGACCGTCGTCCTCCTGGAAGCACAGAAGCGCATGGCGCAATACGTGATCGATACCCACCGCATCGGACGCGTGCCGACCTTGTCAGGCATCTATGCCGCCTTACACGTCGACGGCGTCGAACGCGTGGAGTTGACATCTCCCACCATGGACCTCCCGGTGACGCGCCGTCAGGCACCGTTCTGTGACGATATCGTAGTCGACTATGGCGGTGTGTATGAGTAGGCCGGTTCCCTCATCATATCGGTCGTTACTGCCACCCAACACCACGCCACAGGAACGCGCCCTGGAAGCGACGACCGCCCGCATCTCCGCTGTGCCGGTACCGCTGCGCACGCTGTATCAATCGGACACCTGCCCAATCAATTTATTGCCATGGCTGGCGTGGCAATTGTCGGTCGACAGCTGGAAACCGTACTGGAGTGAAGAAGTCCGGCGCGCCCGCGTGCGCAGCGCCATGGCAATCCACCGCCAGAAGGGCACCGCCCAATCCGTCAAAGATGTGGTCGCCGCGTTCGGAGGCGCGATCCTGCTTAACGAATGGTGGCAACAATCGCCCAAGGGTGAACCGCACACCTTTGATTTGCTGATGACCTTGAGTGGCGCAGGCGGCGCATCCGCGACCGCTGCCTTTGTCGACGACGTCATCGCCGAAGTCAACCGGACCAAGCCGGTGCGCAGTCATTTTACGTTCACCCAAGGGTTGAATACCTTTGCTGCGATTGCAGTCGTCACCGCGCTGCGTCCTGTGATCTACGCCCGACTACACCTTACGGAAGCACCCTAATCCTATGTCCGGAATCTCCATCATCACCACCAAAGCCGGTCGCGCCGCCTTAGTCAACGCCGAACACAACGGCACCGCACCATTGACCGTGACGCATATCGGTCTCACCGCCGCCGTGTTCACGCCCGACGACGACCTGGTTGATCTACCCGGCGAATTCAAACGGCTCGATGCGCTCTCAGGGGAAGTCGTGGGTGCGGGCACGATCCACGTCACCATCCGCGACGATGGCACCGACACCTATACGGTGCGCGGGATCGGCTATTGGTTGAGTAATGGTGTCTTGCTTGGTGTCTACGGTCAGCCTGACCCGATCCTGGAGAAGTCCGCGCAGTCGATGCTGCTGTTGTCGGCCGACACGATTTTTACGACGATTGATGTCACCAATTTAACCTTTGGCAACGCCAATTTTACCAATCCCCCGGCCACCACCTCCCGCCAAGGCGTGGTCGAACTGGCGACTTTTACTGAGACCGTGGCAGGAAGCGATCCGACCCGTGCGGTGACGCCAGCCGGACTGACACCGGCGCTGGCCAACGCTATCGATCACCACAAAGAAGAAATCGATCCGCATCCTGGTTATCTCACTGATGCACGGGGTGACGCACTGTATTTCCGCACACTCGACGCCGTGACCGACAGTGACACCGATTGCGACACCTTACTGACCACTGGCGTACGCGACGTGCTGGTGGCCAATGACCGCGGCATCCTCGCGGCCACCCATTTACCACTGGACGGCGATGGCTTCGGAACGTTGATCACGCTGCACGGTGGTCAGTTTGTACGCCAGCTCTATACCGAAGGCGGCACCAGCCAGCGCAGTTGGGAACGCACCGGCTTTACCGGACAGGAGCCGACGTTCAAGGGCCGTGCATGGAAACTACTATGGGATACCGTGACGTTTGATCCTGCTCACAAGCAAGACACGCTCGGTTATACGCCGGTCCAGCAAGGCACCGGTATCGGACAAACGCAGAACCCGGTCAAGATTGGCTGGAGCGAAAACGACGGTCTGAAGGTGACGGTCGATGTTTCCGACCTTGGCACGCTGGTGTTGCAAAGCGCGCTCAACGACGCATTGCGCTACAAGGTCACCGGCAACGCAAATATCCGGCTGCAATGGGACGGACGCGGCGGTCAGCCGACGTGGGTGCATGGCGGCTATGACAATCCCAGTGATTGCGCGTTGTTTAATCCAGCCACTTTCAACGTCAATTACGCCAATAGTACGAACTATGCCAACAGTGCAGGCGTGGCGACGTATGCCCACCAGCTGGTAGGCGCTGGCTTATCAGAAAACAGTATCGGCTCCTACCGCTTAAACAAAAACCATGGCTCACCGGAAGTCGGCGGGGCATGGCAGTTACGCGGCTGGGCGTATGACAACGGCACCGGCAACGATGGTGGTATCGGCACACGGGCAGCATTATGGCAAAGGGTCGGATGATGGCAACGCGCAACAAAGTAATAAAAACAAACAAGAACGCTATAGCAACGGCCATGCCGGACGAAGCGACACCACCGGCGTCCATCGTGCCACCGGCGCTGCCGGTCGACCGCTTTACCTACGCGGATGTGCGCACGCCAGTGCGGCAGGCCAACGGGATCCGGTGCGACGTCAAATTTGACGCCAATGAAAACTATTGGTCCTTTTTAGCGACGCCTGACGATGTCGAACCGCATGGACGCGCGATTTATGCCGAATGTGACAGCGGTCGGTGGGGGCCGGTACCGGATTATTACCCGAGCGATGGCGAACTGGTCGCCACCGCCATCGAGCGCATCGGCAACGGCGTACGGGTCGCCACCACGGCGATTACCAAATATCAGGACCGCGTCGATATCGACGACGCCACACCGGCCGATAGCGTCTTGCTCAGGGCATGGAAAACCTACCGTGTCGGTCTCAATCGGATCATCGACCAGCCCGACTATCCGCATCGTCTGACGTGGCCGGTCTGTCCGGACGTCATCTCTTTTTAATCACGCATTACTTATTACTTACAGGAGTTGTTATGGCAGACGATTATCACCATGGCGTGCGCGTCCTCGAAATCAACGAAGGCACGCGCCCGATCCGCACCATCAGCACCGCCGTCATCGGTCTGGTGGCCACCGCAGAAGATGCCGATCCGTTGACGTTTCCGCTGGACACGCCAGTGTTACTGACCAACGTGATTGCGGCCCTCGGCAAAGCCGGAAAGAAAGGAACACTGCGCCGCACACTGGAAGCCATCGGCGCGCAAACCAAACCGTTCACCATCGTTGTCAGGGTAGCCGAAGGCGACGATGAAGCGGCGACCACCACCAACGTCATCGGTACCGTAACGGCCAGCGGCAAATACACCGGCATCAAAGCCTTGCTGGCCGCCCAGGGCAAACTCGGGATCAAACCACGCATCCTCGGTGCGCCGGGACTCGACACTCAGGCGGTGACCAATGCACTGGTTAGCGTGGCCCAGCAACTACGCGGCTTTGTGTATGCGTCGGCGTGGGGTTGTTTGACCAAAGAAGATGCGGTCGCCTATCGCAAAGACTTCGGGCAGCGTGAACTGATGCTGATCTGGCCGGACTTTGTCAGCTGGGATACGGCGACCAATGCTGAGGCCAGCATTCCCGCGGTCGCCTATGCACTGGGATTACGCGCCAAGATCGACCAGACCATCGGCTGGCATAAAACCTTGTCGAATATGCCGGTCAATGGCCCGACCGGGATTTCCAGCGATGTGTTCTGGGACTTGCAGGATCCGGCCACCGACGCCGGATACCTGAACGGCAAAGAAGTCACCACGCTGATCAACAATGGCGGCTTTCGCTTCTGGGGTTCGCGCACCTGTGAAGTGCCGGAATTCTTCTTTTTTGAAAACTACACCCGCACGGCCCAAGTGCTGGCCGACACGATAGCGGAAGCGCATTTTACGTATGTCGATAAACCGTTGCATCCGTCGCTCGTCAAAGACTTGATCGAAAGCATCAATGCCAAATTCCGCGACTTGAAAGCACAGGGCTACATCATCGACGGCAGTGCCTGGTACGACGAAGCGTTCAACAGCAAAGACACCTTAAAAGCCGGAAAGCTGGCGATTGATTACGACTACACACCCGTTCCCCCGCTAGAAAATCTGGTATTCCAGCAACGTATTACCGACCGCTATCTGGCCGATTTCGCGAGCCGCATCACCGCGTAATCAGCCACTACAGGCAACCCTTTATTTGGAGAAAGACCCATGGGCTTACCCAACAAACTCAAAGACTTTAATCTGTTCAACGATGGCGCATCCTACATGGGACTGGTGCCAGAATTAACGTTACCGAAACTCAGCCGCAAGATGGAGGAATACCGTGCCGGTGGCATGAGCGGCCCGATCATGGTCGATATGGGGAACGAAGCGCTCACCCTCGAATGGACCGCTGGCGGCTTAATTGTCGACGCCTTAAAACAGTACGCCGCCAAGGCCCACAACGCGGTGCAACTACGCTTTGCCGGTGGCTACCAAAATGACGATACCGGTGAGGTGGCAGCGGTCGAAGTCGTCGTGCGCGGACGCCATAAAGAAATCGATATGGGCTCCAGTAAAGTCGGCGACGACACCACCCACAAGTACAGCACCGCCGTCAGTTATTACAAACTCACCGTCGACAACGTGGACCTGATCGAACTCGATTTTATGAACTGTATCGAGAACATCAATGGCGTGAGTATGAACGATGCGTTGCGTGCAGCCATCGGTTTGTAAACACCAGGTCAACCGTATCAACCCTTTATTTATTTCATTTAAAAAGAGCACACCATGTCCACCGTCAAAACTTTCGCCGCACCTGTTTCCTCCAACCACGTCACCGTCATCCTGGACGAACCGCTACAGCGCGGCGACACCGTCATCACCGAGATCCAGTTACGCAAACCAAAAGCCGGAGAGTTGCGCGGCGTCTCACTGGTCGATGTTGCCAACCTCGATGTAATGGCCCTGCAAAAAGTATTACCGCGCATCACGCAACCAATTTTAACTATGCAGGATGTCAATAATCTCGACCTTGCCGATCTGATGGCGTTGGGGGCCGAGGTAGCGTATTTTTTAGCGAAGAAAGCGGATCGGAACATGGTCTCCCCGACCGCGTAGAAAACGCCATGGCCGATATCGCCGTGGTGTTCCACTGGGATCCGGCGGCGATGGCAGATTTTACGTTAAACGAACTGATGGACTGGCGCGAACGCGCACGCTTGCGCAGCACCGCAGAACAATAAATAAAGAAGTTATAGAAAGCAACCATGGCGGACCTCCGACTACAAGTGATCATGACCGCGCTCGACAAAGTCACCGGTCCGCTCAAAAAAATACAGGCTGCAGCATCGCCGACCGCCAAAGCCATCAAAGCCACCAGTGACCGCCTCAAAGAACTCGGTAGCCAGCAAAAGAAACTCAACGCATTTCTCGAATTGAAACGCGGCCTTAAAACCACGTCGGTCGAACTACGCAATGCGCAGCAGCACGCCAAAGCCATCGGCGATCAACTCGGCACGCTGACCACCCAAGCGACTCCGGCCGCTGCCGCAGTAAAAAAACTGAGCGCCGAATACAAGAAGTCACAAGCCGTCGTTGAAAAATTGAAGAGCACCTACCGCGCCAATCTGGAAACCAATAAGCAACTCAACACCGCGCTCACCGCCACCGGCATGAGTACCAAAAATTTAAGCAAGGCACAGGCGTGGCTCAAAGACAGCGTGGCCTATGCCAACGCCGAATTAGCGGCGCAACAAAAGAAGCTAACTAGCATTGCCCGTCAGCAAGAGCGCATGGGTGCGGCACGGCAGCGCCTGCACACGACCCGTGCCACAGCGGGCAATGTCGCCATGGCGGGCGCAGGCATGACCGCAGCAGGCGTGGCCAGCGGTATGCCTATCCTTAAAACAGTCAAGGACTTCATGCGCTATGAGGACAGCATGGTCGGGATCGCCAAACAGGTCGACGGGGCACGCGATGGCAATGGCAAGCTGACTGCCACCTATTACGACATGGGCAGCGCGATGCGCGAACTGGCCACCCGGATTCCGATGGCGACGACGGAACTGATCGACCTGACAGTCGCTGGTGCGCGCATGGGCATTCAGGGCAAAGACAATCTGCTGGCCTTCACCACCAACAATGCCAAGATGGCGACGGCGTTTGAGATGCCAGCGGGCGAGATCGGCGACCAGATGGGCAAGATCGCCGGAATTTTTAAGATTCCGATCCAGAGCCTCGACAAGCTCGGAGATGCGATCAATTATCTGGACGATAACGCGATCTCCAAAGGCGCCGATATCATTGGTGTGTTACAAGGCGATCTGGCTGGTGCCGCGTCCACCATCGGCCTGTCGGTAAAAAATGCCGCTGCCTTGGCGTCCACACTACTAACACTGGGCGAATCCCCTGAACGGGCCGATACCGCCTCGTCCGGCATGCTGCGCCAGTTGCAAATAGCGAAAATGAATCCTGAACGGTTTCAGGTCGGTGCCAGGATGATCGGCATGCGCAGTAAAGATTTACAACTTGGCATGATTACCGATGCGCAGAAGACCATCCTGACGGTGCTCGATAAAATCAACGCACTACCGACCGAATCCAAGATGGAAGCGGTGACCCGTTTATTCGGCAAAGACTGGGGCGGCGCGATTGCCAAGCTGGCCGGTGGCGTCGGCGAATACCGGCGACAGTTAGAACTGGCCAATGGTGAAGCCGCCAAGGGCAGTATGGACCGCGAGTTTCAGGCGCGGCTCGATACCCTATCGGCCAAATGGCAACTTTTACAAAACAAAGTGTTCGGCTTCTCGGCCATGACCGGTAGCACCTTAAAACCGGCACTGACCGACATCATGGAGACCATCGGGCGCGTGACCGAACGCCTGTCCTTCTGGATTGAGGCGAACCCGCAACTGACGGGTACGCTCCTCAAAATTGCCGCCGTGCTGGCCGTCATACTGGTGGTGCTGGGCGTGCTGGCGCTCGGTGTCGCCGCCATCCTCGGCCCGTTTGCGATCATGCGCTTTGTGCTGAGCGCCATCGGGTTACAAGGTGGGATCGTGATTCCGGTATTAAAAGGTATCGGCGCAGCCTTGCTGTTTGTCGGCGGTGCCATGAAAGGCGCGTTCCTCTTCCTGCTAACCAATCCCATCGGCTGGACCATCCTCGCGATTGTGGCAGCGCTGGCCACACTCGCTGGCGCGGGCTATTTGATCGTTAATAACTGGACGTCGATTAAGAGCGTGTTATCCGATGCGTGGGCAGGCATCACCACCGTGTTTAGCGGTGGTATCGGTGCCGTCAGCGCCCGGATTCTGAACTGGTCGCCACTCGGGCTGTTTTATACCGCCTTTGCGGGCGTGCTGCGCTGGTTCGGGATCGATCTGCCCGCCACCTTTACCGGTTTTGGTAGCAACATCATGCACGGCTTAGTCAACGGCATGTCCGGCGCACTGGGGGCAGTCAAAACGACGATCACCGGCGCGGGGGAAAACGTCATTGGCTGGTTCAAAGACAAGCTCGGCATCCGTAGCCCGAGTCGAGTCTTTGCCGCCTTCGGTGACGATACGATGCAAGGCCTCGCCCTCGGTCTGCAGCGCAGTGAAGACGCACCGGTCAGACAGGTCGGTACCATGGCAAAACGCCTCACGCAACTCGGCGCGGGTATTGCCATCGGTGCTGCCGCAATCCCCGCGATGGCGTTTGATACCCGCACACCAATGGCAGCGCGTGGCAGCAACAGCGGCACCGTGTTCCAGGGCGACACGATCCAGATCATCATCCAGACCACACCCACCATGGATGGCAACGCGATTGCGCAAGCGGTGGCAAAAGCACTCGACCAGCGCGACCGCGAAAAGCGCGCACGTCAGCGTTCCAGCCTCCATGACTATTAATTTACTATAAGGACTCACCGCATGATGATGGCCCTCGGCATGTTCGTCTTTAGCCTCCCCACGCTGGCCTATCAGGAACTGCAACGCCAGACCGAATGGAAGCACGTCAGCAACGCCCGTGTCGGGGCGCGTGACGCGTTTCAGTTCACCGGCAAGGGCGACGACACCATCACGCTCTCCGGCTGGATAGCGCCCGAACTGACCGGTTCGCTCTATGCGCTCGACGCATTACGACTGATGGCAGATACCGGCAAGTCATGGATACTGATTCAGGGAACCGGACGGATTTATGGCGCGTATATCATCACCAGCATGACCGAAGGTAAAACGCATCTCGGAGCCGACGGCAATCCGGGCCGCGTCGAGTTTGCGATCACCCTCAAATGCACCGATGACGATGTGCGCAATACGTTGCGTAACCTGGGCAACATCGGCACCCTGCGCGATATGCTCACCCTCGATGGGCTGGCCAACAATGTGAACGCGGTCAATGGGATAGGCGACATCGTCAACGGAATCGTCAACCGATGAACGACCTTATCCCCGACTTCCGTGTCACCTTAGATGGACGTGACCTGACCGATATCATCCGTCCACGCCTGATTAACCTCACGCTGACCGAATGCCGCAAGGAGTCCGCCGACCAGCTCGACCTTGCACTAGACGATACGGACGGTCAACTTGCCATTCCCTCCAAAGGCGCAAAGATCCATTTACACATCGGCTGGAAACATAGCGGCCTGGTCGACAAAGGCACGTTTACCGTCGATGAAGTCGAACACAGCGGCGCACCCGACACCATCACGTTACGCGCCCGGACTGCTAATCTGATCGACACCTTTCGGCAAGTCGAAGAACATAGCTTCCATGACACGACGCTCGGCGCGATCATTGAAGTCATTGCTTTTAGGCAGCAACTCACAGCCGGGATTGCCGATGGGTTACGTCACGTCGCGGTCAAACACATCGACCAGACGCGCGAGAGTGACGCGGCGTTTTTGCGACGACTCGGCAAGCAATACGATGCTGTTGCGACCGTTAAAAACGATACGCTGATTTTTATGCCCGCCAGCCGCAGCCAGACCGTCTCCGGCAAGCCATTACCCCCAATCGATATCACGCGGCAATTCGGTGACAGCCACCGCTATCACAGTGCCGAACGCGACAGCTATACCGGTGTGCGAGTGTTCTGGCAGGATGATAAGCAAGTCCTGCGTCGTAGCGTGGTGGCGGGGACAGCAGGCAACGCCAAACGCCTGCGCACCACCTATGCCAACGAAGCGGATGCCCGCACGGCAGCGGTCGCCGAATGGCTGCGCATCCAGCGCGGACTGGCGACGTTTGAACTAACACTGGCCGTAGGTAATCCCGAACTGATGCCGCAATCACCGGTCACGGTATCGGGCTTTAAAGCGGCGATAGACAATGTCGAATGGTTGACGGCGAAAGTCACGCATAGCATCGGCAGCAATGGCTTTACCACCGCTATCGAACTGGAAACCAAAACGGAGGAAGCGGAAGTGCAACGCGAAGAACAGACTGATCCGGACGAGGGAATCACTGGCGTCACGGCAGCGTGGCGCGATAAGGTCAGCAAGCGTCAAGGGGAGGAACTGGCGGGCGCTCGTGGCAATCCGAAGGCACTGCAACACCTCTACGTCAGTAAGCAAAGCGCCACCCGCGCCGCCCAACTCGAATGGGAAAAGATACGGGAGCGGCGGGAGATTATTAAAGAAAATAGCCTGCAATGACGGGTTCGTTGAATAGAGACGATACACTCATCGTCCGTTAACCTAGAAGTTGTAAATTCAATGCGAAGGTGGGAATCTAATAATATAGTCTTCGCCTTATAAAAAAAAGGTTATCCGTTTTTCAATATTTAAATGTACTGTCACTGGTACTGTCAAAAATAATTCCTTGAGGCTTGGCCATTCTCGTAATACATCGCACATTTTTGCGCCACTGCTGAATAAAACAAGAAAAGTTAAAATCTTTCAAGACGGCGTATATCGCATCGAATGTCCGTCATTTGAACACTCTACGTGGAGCTTAGCGAACCCACATCGTTCAAAAAATTTACGGCGCTTTGTGCCGTCACATCGCAAAACCATTGATTTACCGATTGCATGTTTGGCTATTAAATCCTGCACAAACGATTCTCCATTACCTTTTTCTCGGCACTCTTCAGAAATATAAAAATACCAGAGAATTATATGGTCGGACTTGTTGGAATCTCGGGGCGGACGTAAGATCGCAAAACCATGCGGGCGCTTCTCAATGAATGCTCCATCAGCCAATATTGCTTCAGTTATTTTCTGAGCCGTTGTTGGGTCAAATTCCTCACCAAAATCCTGAGAGTGATCTTGGACAAATTGTGCAAGTTTTTCGTCTGTCTGGTCGATAAACATCATTTATCTTTCTTTTCGCTTCACCTGTTGTGACGAAAAGATATGCCGAACCGTCTTGGTTCATTATTGCCAAAGAGCCGCAGCATACCAATAGTGTTTTATTTTTCCAATTATCGTGTCAGTTCGCATTAACGGGGAATACGTATTGGGAATCAGTCCATGACTGTCAATAACGGTGTAAGAAATAGCTCCGTTATCCATCCCAACGCCAGACTGAAGATCCAGCATGGATTTAGGAAGCGAACATTTCCAATTATCCTTATCCACAAAAATCAAAGAGCCCAAAGAATGATTTTCTACCTGACCTCGATCCTCATTGAAAATCGCGCAACCCCCAGTCAGAGGATTGGCCTTAACTAAAATTTTGCGAGTAACACCCTCTTCTGCACATGTATCTAGGGACCTAGTTGAGTATTTAATGCATCCAAATTCATCACCACTAAAAGATTCCGATGAAAATCCAGTGCTGGGCCATCCTGAAAATAAAATCAAAGAAAAAATAATCGCAGTTACATAATCAGTTGTATCCATTTGTCTACTTTATGTTTGTTTTTAAGTAATGCAACACCCCTTTGGAGGTTGCTGATGGGTAATTTCCTTTGTAGCAAGAGCTTGTCCCATATAAGGACAAATAACTTAACAAAATACACTATTGATTGCTGGAGGACAGCACTATTCCGAAGTATGACTTTTATGTTTAAAAAATAGTCCCTTACATTTTGGTCATCCTCATATTTATGCGCACCCTTAATGAACGCTTTTAAGCGTACTTGCATTGCCTATAGTCAATTTGGGGACTGTGAGTTATAGGTGGCATAGGGGCTTAGCTCAAACCAGAGTTGACATTCTAGAAGTGTCTGTACCAAAGCGATCCAGTACGACCACAAAAAATAGATTAGCTCCACGTCTGCAAAGCAGTCCGAATAGGATAGTGATTTGCTGTCGCGACCGACGGCAGTCGATCCACAAGAGTCTTTCACGTTTTTCGTACCATCGGCGGCAATGCAGCGATTGCTGTCGCTGGTCATCAATGAGGCGGCCATTAATGACTAATTGTATTCGGTTTCCTCATATAGGATTTCGGGATGCTACTCAAGGGTGCTTTACGGCCATTCGCCGCTTTAGGGGCAGCTCACGAAACGGGAAAAATTGTACGCCAAAGCTGATTGTTCTCGATTGATCAAGTTACGGTATTGATGCGCGAGTGCTGTGGAATAGGCAACAATCATAAAAATAGAAGAGAAATTGCCATTCATATTAATTGAAGCGTTATTTCTGCTGGTGCCAAAGAGACTAGCTTCCATTCCTGCTGCGAAGCGACCAGCAACGTCCTTGGCAGGAAATGCTGCGCGCTGCGTACGAGATGGTGGAATATACGTTCACCATGCTGCAATCTCGAGCATGCTGATGCGTGGCAATAAGTTATCGAGGAATAATGCCAAAATGACTATTTTAAAAATACAAGCGTTGCTTTTAAACAGTTACTATAAGGTAATAATTAAATTCTACGATATTGTCAATTTCACTAATTTTAAATCTTAGAGCAATGGCAAAATCAACAACACTTGTGTGCGTAACGGCGCCCATGCAGGAGACTGTCATTAAAGAACTCGCACTAGCGCGTCAGTGGGACAAATACGACGCCTCGACTAGCCTGTCCAACCTTAGCTCAATCCGAGAACGCATCGACTGCGCCTTGCACCGGTCACGCCGCACTAAATCGAGCGTGATATTGTTGCACATCGATATTGATGGCATCCAGCTGGTCAGCGAGACTCACGGTCAGGAAATCGGAAATCTGTTGCTGGAGACTATCGTCTGTCGCCTGCACGGGGAAATTCGAAAAGGCGAGAGCGCCGTAAGGCTGAGCGACCGTGAATACCTGATCCTGTGCGAGCAAGCCGGGCAAGCCGCTACGATGGCGATCTTGGCGCAACGTATCAATGACACATTGTGTCAACCGGTTTTTATCGCTGGATTGACGCTATCGGTTACAGCGAGCGTGGGTATCGCCATTGATAGCGATGGCGCCCAGACGGCAATCGACATGTTGCGTCATGCCGATGCAGCGATGAAAGTAGCCAAGGAACAGGGGCACAGCAACTGGCAGTTTTTTAGCGAGCAAGTTCAAGAGCAGGCCCAGCAACGCATGAGGATCGCCAGCGCTTTGTCCACTGCCTTGGCGCGCAATGAATTTTCACCTCACTTTCAGCCGATCGTCGTCGCCGATAGTGGGCGCATCGTCGGCGCCGAATTACTTTTACGCTGGAATCCTCCTCAAGGTCCTATCTCTCCAGCCGTCTTTATTCCTATCGCCGAGATGACGGGAGCCATCATTGAAATCGGCTCCTGGGTTTTTATGCAAGCATGCCGGGCCGAAGTCGATTGGCGTGGTCGCTGGGGTGAACAAGCGCCGTATGTGTCAGTAAATGTGTCTACCAGACAATTGAACGATGAGGCGCTGGTCGACGTGTTTGCGCTGGCGCTCCGGATCACGGGAGCGGACCCAGCACGTCTATTACTGGAAATTACCGAGACGGCGCTGATGGCCGATATTGAAAAAAATTTACTGATCTTGCGCGGCCTTGCTGACCTTGGCTTGCGCGTGGCCATCGATGATTTTGGTACCGGCTATTCATCGCTAGCGCAATTGACACGCTTGCCGGTCAATGTATTAAAGATCGATAAAGCATTAATCGACGACATCGACAAGAATCCGGAAAGCCGGGCCGTGATCCGCGCCGTGATTGGCTTGGGCCACACTTTGGGCTTGAAGCTGGTCGCTGAAGGAGTGGAAACTATGGACCAGCAAATTGAATTATGTGCCCAGGGTTGTGATTTCATTCAGGGTTATCGTTTTCATCGTCCGTTGCCGGAAGCGCTTTTTGTCGACGCTGTGGCGCGTGAAATTCGGGATGGTGCCTCAGTTGCAGCAGCGCCCTTGGAATTTTTGATTTATGTCAGCACTGCTACCGCGCCGATGCCGGGGTTAGCGCTTGATGCAATATTGAAGCAGTCGAGTTCGTACAATCGTACGAACGGCATCACGGGCTGCCTGCTTTATCAAGATGGCTATTTTATGCAAATGCTGGAAGGCAAACAGGAAGTCCTAGAAGGCCTAATGGAAAAAATAAAGAGTGACTCGCGTCATAGCGATGTGCTCACCGTCATTGAAGGTCGGGCGCCGCGCCGTATCTTTATTGATTGGAGTATGGATTTTAGGGACTTGATGCAGGGGGGAAATAAATCAGATTTCCAGCAATGGCAAAAGCGCACTATTAGCTTTGTCGAACTGGCTGAAGATGCGCGCACTTGCTATATGTACATCACATCGCATATGAGAAAAATAGCCGTCGCATAAAGTAAAAGTGACAGTATGTTGTATCTGCTGGGTGAATAATGTACCGGAAAGCGAACGAGTAAGAATTCGACTTAATACACGATTGATTTTGAGGAAAGTGATTCTGCGTTTTTACGCAGCCCTCTGTATATTGCAGATATTTACATGCTTTAAACGTGTTGCATCGACTGGTTCAATCCGCCCTGCATTGCCGCCCTTGGCAAGAAAAGCTGGGATGACTTTTTTGGGTCGAGATCTGCCTGTCAAGCTCTTCAAAACCAACCATTCGTTGAATAATCTCCGTCAACGGCCGATCCACCATCCTAAGCTGCCATTCGTTCAAATGCAGATGAAAACACATTTGCATAGAACTGGTTGATCTCTTATCGAAGCGCAATGACCGCACACAGTCTGAAGCGGCCGGTAAGCCGGGAATGGCCACCGGCCGTAATTGGCCGAAAGCTGCCAGTTGCTGTTGCCTGGTACTTATTTATAATGGGCAACGTTATCGGAAAAACTGACAGATGCTGAGTTTGTATAAATTAGTAATCATGGTCTTTGCGATGGCGACCAATCGCACTAAATTACGCACGTGTTTGATTAGATGTAGCGCTGAACGATAGCCAGAGCTACCGCACTACCGAATTCGCGATCTTTCAATCATGTGCCAACGCGGAGGGAGGTTCTTGCCGGGACTCAAACACTCTAAAATTTCGCCGGTCACCAGCACCTTGGCGCGCCCTACTGGATAGTCTTTACGCTCTACCGTGCAAACCAATAACGGCGGTATGACCCCTGCATCTGCGTCTGGCGCTATCTGATACATCGCCCAACTGCTGATCGCGACAAATACAATCAGGACGAAGGAAAGGGGCTTATCAAGGACGTGCGATTGATGTACATCACAGATAACTACTTGGCCAACATCCCCTTGGAATGCTGGCCTATCGCTGGCCAATAGACGGTCACTCTGGAATAGTATTTTTCTTTTTTTTCCGACCACCCATGTTAAACGTTTGGGGAGCGTTTATTCCGCCAACAATTTGTTGACCAACTTTTCCATGATTAATAAAGGCTGGTGATTCCGGCGGTTGTTTAGGATCGCTCAAACCATCAATCATACCGAGTACACCGGCTTTACCGCGAATGTCTAAAGCACGATAGCTTGCTACAAGCTCACTTTCTTCTGCTGCCAAAGTTGCTGCCCCGATCTTTCCGGTAAGCACGTATTGCACATCCACACCGGCCTCAGCAATCGCAGCCAAATAAGAAGAATCTGGATTTCGGGTACCGTTTTCATAATTAAACTGGGCACCTTTTTTAACTCCACCGATAGCTGCAAATTCGTCTTGGTTAAGGCCTAAGCGCTTCCGTTCAAGCCTTAATCTATCAAAAATATTACTCATTTAAATAATAAACCTATTAAATCACTCAAATGAGTGATATATTTGAGCCATTCCTAGCAATGACAAATTCTACACCATGAAAATACAACAAAAACTTAGTCGCTCACCAAAAGGCATTCTGGGCGGCCCGCTATACCTTCGTCTTAGGACCGAAGAGATGGCCCGCGTCGAGCAGCATGCCGCCGCTGACAATCGGTCACGTGCTAATTTTTTACGCATTGTGACGTTGCTCGGTCTGGACGCGTACGAGAAAGAAACTGCGCGTTTGTCCGATCTCTCCACCCAGTTGACCTCTTCAAGTCATCCATAAAGGACACGTCATGTATCCCGACACCAAGCGCATTCGCCATAACCGGCTGACCCTTCGTTTTGATGATTACGAGCATGACCTGATTCAGGCACTTGCCAATTATCAGGGCGAACAGCCGTCCACTTTGCTGCGCCAGATGGTATTGCGTGAAGCAGCGTTCGCATTAGGCCTTGGCGACAAGGACATAGTAGTCGGCAATGCGGCCTAAACCCAGACCGCAGTGCGCTAACAAAGAGCCGACGAAAAGATGCCAGATCAAGAAATTATCGTGACCGATGCAGAACATGACTTGTTGGAACGTGTGCGCCAGCAGCAAGGGCTGCACAGTGTGGAGCAAGCGGCAGAGTGGCTGGTGAAGTCGCGCATACGTAAGCAATCGAAGCAGATATCCGGCAGAGGCCGGGCGCTGTATGCGGTGGACAGGAAGCCATTATGAGAGTCATCAGTTTGCCTTGCCCCCATTGCGGCGAACGGGTGCGCGCCGCTAAAAGCCGCACGATGTCGAACCTGATGAAAGAGATCACGTACATGTGCCAGAACCCGGAATGTGGTCACACCTTTGTGGCGAGTCTCGAAGTATTGCGCACGTTATCGATGTCCGCGATTCCGAACCCAGATGTACGGATCCATTTGTCGCAGCACGTCCGCAACGCTTGCGCCAATCAACTGGCGTTATTTAAAAGTGAATGAGGCCGTCATGACTGCTCACCACCTTACTGCGCCTTCGTAATTATCCGCTAGCGAGCTTCCCTTTTTACGTTGTAGCCGGTCATGCCTGAATTCAGGCATGCGGGATTTTTTCGCCCTTAAATAAGGAAAACACGATGGAATATGTGAATACCCCAGTACTGCAGGATCAGGACAGCACGAAAAAAATGGCGTTAGCGTGCGCTAAATATAGCGTCATAACCATCCTGTGGGTGGTCCAGGGCTTCCAGCTCATCGATCATATTGAGTTCAACCAATTGATAGATGGCATCCATAAACAGCGTCAGTCCGGTGACGCCGATAACACGGTAGATCTCGCCCTGTTCGTTACGGATGCCGATGATCATTCGTTCTTTTCTGACGGCACTTATTTCCAGGGAATGCGGTTTAAGTTTGTTGAGAATTTCAGCGTCAAATTTCCCAATTTGTTGAGTGGCGATGAGGGTAGTTTTCAAGAGATACCTTCCGTTGTTTTAAAAGAGGTACCACGACCAGACTTGGCCAGGTACGCACGCAAGTATCTCCGCAAGGAAACTATGTTCAAGAAAACAGCTCACGTAATAGCTGACTCCCTATGAAAACCCATCTCAAAACTTTCGGTTCTGGTCTGTTATGTGGCTTCGTTATGTTTGCCCCAGCGTTGGCGGTCGCGCTCGGCTGGGTCAAAGGTTAAGCCATGTTCGCCAAAAACACCTATGCCCTCCTGATCGACAAACTAGACCTGCGCAATTGGTTCGTGTCACGGTCCCATTTATTAAGTGACACCCACCGCGTCGCGGTGTGCGAGGTGCTGGACGAACAGCTGGCGCATTTTGTAGCGCGGTTGGGTGGCATGGCGGCGGTTTGGTGATGGGCGTCTCGCTGATTGATCATCATCCGTCGTTTATGCCGGTCACTGATTTGTTTGCCGAATGGGATGGCGCCACGGCCACACTGACCACACCGGATCATGCACGGGCTAAGTTGTTAGCTGCGCGGCAGTTGATCAAGCCACGTCAGGATGCGTCGCGCTTGCAACGTCTGACGGCGCAATCGTGGGGGACGACACCGGAGCATGCACGCCGTTATGTGCTGTTTGTGGCGGGCTTGCCGATGACGCGGTGGCAGAGTCCGATTCATTCCTTTACACCATCGGAACGCGCCGCGATCAGGGCGGCGGTGGTGGCTTCGGTCGGTATGTTTGAACGGGTGATGCATGCAGTCTAGACACGTGGTTTTGCCTGCCCGTCAACGGCATTTGACCTTTTTACAATCGGAAGGATTTGCGCCGGAATTGGCGCGGTTACCTTACAAGTGGCGCAAGCGCGTCATCGGTCAGGCACTCGACAAAATGGCGTGGTCCTCCTGGTACAAAATTTATGAGTCGGTAGCCACGGACTTTGTGCGCGAGTTCGCTGACCGCTATGTTCCCGCTGGAGTAGATCTTTCGCAGCACGATGCCGACATTGTCGCGACGGCGAAGAAAGCAGCGACGCACGTAGTCGAGGCGTTATGGGGGGCGCAATCGGACCTGCATGCGTTACAGGTCATCCGCTGCGAATGTGCCGAATACGGGATCGATGCACCGGAGTTTGACGCGCTGAAAGATGTGATCGCACGGGCGGTGAATCCGCACTGGTGGCGCGGTCAGCTGCGCAAGCGCATCGGTCGGGCCTTTGAGGCGGGCAATATCCGGCTCGGCTATGTTCACTATCACGGCGAACCCTACGCCAGCCACGATACGGTGATCGCCCGGATGGCACAAAACCGCCGTAACGAACTGGCGCTGGACGGACAAAAATTAGAAAACGAACTGGGTCAGCAATTCACGCTGGCAGAACTGGCCGGTACCACCACGGCAAATAAAGCGATACGACGAGGAGAGTTGATGCTGCGATTAAATGGCTTTGAAACCATCGCGAAAGAACTGGGCGATGAAGGGTTGTTTGTGACGTGGACCTGTCCATCTCACTTTCATGCGACGTTACATAGTGGTAAGCCGAACCCAAAGTTTAGCGGGGCCACACCGCGTGAAGCGAATGCGTATCTGCAGAAAGTGACGGCGCGCTTCCGGTCGGCATTAGCACGACGCGGGATTGGGTTGTATGGCTTTCGGATTGCCGAACCGCATCACGATGCGACGCCCCATTGGCACATGCTGTTATTTGTGCGACCGACCGCCAGGTATAAAACGACGCACATTGTGGATGTGGCCAGTCGCGCCACGCGCCTGATGAAGCGCTACGCGTGGACCGCTGAACGGGGCGAACCGGGTGCGTTTGAGCGTCGGCTGGAAGTCGTCCGGATTGATTGGAACAAAGGTAGCGCAGCCGGATATATCGCGAAATATGTCGCCAAGAATATCGACGGCGCACATGTGGGCGACCATAAAACCAAGGATGGCTATGTTGTCGTGCCGGATTGCGTCGGCGACTTAGAGCTGGTCCCGTCGGCAAGGATTGAAGCATGGGCCGCATGTTGGGGCATCCGCCAGTTTCAGCAATGGGGGGGCGCACCTGTAACGGTCTGGCGTGAGTTGCGTCGCATCAAAGACGACATGCTGGTGGAAGCACCGGAACCGATGAAGCGTGCATGGAATGCGGTGCAAAAGATCGAAGGTGAAAAGCGCGCTGACTTTGCAGAATATATGCGCGTACAAGGCGGTCCCATTGTGCCACGTAAGAACCTTGTCATTACGCTGGCCAAAGATATCACGACCTGTATCGGACGCTATGGCGAGACGATTAAATCCACGCCATACGGCGTGCATTGTGCCGCGTTGTTTGGGGTGGTGTTTAAGTCGGTGCGCCATATCTGGACCCCGGTGCCATCGGACACCACCGCATGCGACGGGGCGGCAGTTGCCCTTCCTCGGACTCGTGTAAATAACTGTACGCACCTCGAACCCGGGCCGAGAGAAAAACAGCCGGACTGGATGACTCCTGATGTGAATCGACTCTCCCAGGACGCCAAATCCGCGCTCATTGATGCATGGGCAGCGCTGAAAGCCTGCCCGTATCCCCGAATTTTTGATGAAAGGAAGGAATGATGAAATTGCTTATGCAGACGTGCGTCTTTTTATTCATGGTGTTTGCGGCTTGGAGGATTTCTGACGTGCTGAGTTTGATCCTAGATCGATGGAAATTCGGGTTTCGTGCCTTGATCAATGTGGACTTGACGCTGACTCTGGTAAGTTCATTGTTGGCCGGGATGTTGTTGGGTGCCGTCAGTGGATAAGCAAATACCTGACATCGGTACCGTGGTCGAATTTGAGAATGACTACGGGCTCCAAACTGGCGAGGTGGTAGGGATCAAACGCGATATTTCGAACGGTAAACAATATGCGCTGGTAGAAATCGGTCCCCGTTCCTGGCAAATAGTAGAAACAAATTCTCTCAAAAGACTATTTCCACTGAGCAGACAAGGATCACCAATATGTTCCTGAGTAAAACTGAGATAACAACTTTAACGGGCCGAAAGATGAATACCTACCTCACTACGACTCAGCTAGCCGCGCTGATCGATTGTAGTCCCACGAGTTACACATGCATGAAAAAGTGGCTGGACAATAACGGCTGGCCGTATGCTGTTGGCAGAATCGGATACCCTAAAGTCAGCCTGGCGTATCATGACGCGAGACTGAGCGGGGCTGCCAACCCAGCACTTGAGGTCGAATTCGAGCCCAACTTCGGAGCACTGTAATGATCGGTAGACGCAACTCCCCTGATGGTCTGCCCTTTCGCTTATACAAGCGGGAGGGCAAGTTCAAGGTCAGCTACTGGTATAAATTACCCTCTGGATCATGGGCATTTTGCCTATCCGCCCAAGCCAATGATGCCGAAGCCGTGGCCGAGATCCGCAAGATTGCGATCCAGCAAGCCGAAGAACTCAACGGCAATACCGTAAAGTCCGGTACCGTCGCAGACCTGATCGGGCGATATTTTATTTGGCAGTTAGGATTAAAGCTTGGTGACGCCCGCCGCAAAGCGGAATCGACGCTTGATGAAAACCAAAATGAGGCAAAGAAACTGATTATAGCGTTTGGTGCTGCGCCCCCTACGTCGATAAAGCCCAAGCACATTTACGGTTATTTGGCTGCGCGGGCAGATAAAGGTGCACCCGCCAAAGCGAACAAAGAAATCGCCTTGTTATCGGCGATACTTGAATATGGTCGTACCCGGGGTGAATTGGAAATAAACCCATGTCGCGGCATCAAGTACAACCCGACAAAGCCCAGCGATAAATACGTTACATCGCATGATCTGGATTACGCGATGGCAGAAGCCCGGGTTCGGGGCGGCAGTTACCTAATCCTGGCGCTTTGCGTCTATACCGCCTATCTGACGGCCAGCCGCCCTGTCGAAGTGCGTGCACTGACACGCAGCGATATACGCGAAGGCGTCGGCTTGGAAATCACAGTTGGAAAGCGGCGGGCCACACAAGTCGTCAAGCGCAAGCTGATCGAGTGGTCGCCGAAACTGAAGGCCACAATAGATGAAGCGAAAGCATTGCAGAGGACTAGTTCGATGTTAATTTTTGGCAATACTGCAGGGCAACAGTACACCCGCAGCGGCTGGACGACCATCTGGACAAGGTTGATGGTCTACTGCGAAGCCAAGGCCAAACTGGAAGGCGTGACGTTTGAGCGGTTTGCGTTACGCGACATGCGACCGAAAGCAGTGACGGTGCGGAAAACTCGGGGGGATGTGAACATCATCGATGCAACAGGCCATGCGGACGAGCGGATGATCAATAAAGTGTACGATCGACGCACCGTTAAACGGTCCAAATCCACCGAATAGAGAGCATTTCAAAAAATGATCTTCCTAAATTAGGAACTTGATCTTCCTAAAAAAACAAAAAGCCCACTATAAAGTGGGCTAAGTGCTTGATTTCATTGGGGTGGCTGATGGGGCTCGAACCCACGACAACAGGAATCACAATCCTGGACTCTACCAACTGAGCTACAGCCACCACTGTCTTACTATTTCTATTTGATCTTGTGGACCAGAACAGCTCGCTATTATACAAACTAAAATTAGTACTGGCAATTCAAAAATACGAAAATGATGCGATTAATAGCGTTATTTTTTCATCATGGTACCGTCGGGACCTGAAACACCCTCGGTTGCCATCCCAGCAAACTAAAAAAGGTGTTTTTCAGCACAGTTGGCTTGCCAGTGGTGAACGCAGTCAAAGACCCACATTCGGGATTAGTTTGGCCCAAATCGTATTCCGCAAGTATCCGGATCAACTGTTTCGTTACCGCATCGCTGGTGTCGATGAGCGCAACCTGTGTGGAGGTAAGGCGTTTGACAATTTTTTCGATCATTGGCCGAACGAACGGGTAATGGGTGCAGCCGAGCACTAATGTATCAACGTTTTGTTCAATTAAAGGCGCCACATACCGAAATATCATGGAGTCCGTTGTTTCTGTATCCAGTTCGCCTTTTTCTATCTGATCTGCGAGGCCAACGCAGGCTTGCAACGTGAACTGGACGCCTGTTGCGGCTGAAATTTTTTGAGATAACATGTTAAAGCTAGCACTGGACAATGTGCCCTTCGTCGCTAAAACACCAATCTTCTTTGTCGTGGTTTGCAGCGCAGCAGGTTTCAGCCCGGGTTCGATACCAACCACGGCCAACGTGGGATAAGCGCTGCGAATCGCCTTAATTGCAGCGGCCGTTGCCGTGTTACAGGCGACTACTATCGCCTTTGCATTTTGTTCGAGCAGAAATTCAGCGATTGACAGCGACCGTTCCAGGATCGCTTGCTCCGTTTTATCGCCATAAGGCGCATGAGCGGAGTCTGCAAAATACAGCAAATTCTCTGACGGCATGGCGTCACGAATATGACGAAGAACCGATAAACCACCGATACCGGAATCAAAAATGCCAATGGGCCTCTCTTTTTCCATCGGCATTCTCGGAGTCATCATATTGTAAGACTATTAGTAAGGACTATTAACTAAGACTATATAAGAGGCGACAACGCGGCATCACTACGGCCAAATAAAACGCGCGTTCCTGCGTCCTTATAAGTAACATCAGGAAAGCGCTTACCAACCGCAATAAACCTCGTCAGGCAGCAGTAACCGGAATATTCGCCAGCGACGCCGATTGAATCTTCGCCTGCCATTCTTTCGGCCCGGTATTATGAACCGAAATACCATTCGAATCGACCGCGACTGTCACCGGCATATCTTTTACGTCAAACTCGTAAATTGCTTCCATACCCAAATCGGCGAAACCAAGAACGCGAGCGGATTTAATCGCTTTCGATACCAAATACGCAGCGCCACCAACCGCCATTAAATAGGCCGACTTGTGCTTCTTGATCGATGCGATTGTTTCCGGGCCACGTTCTGCTTTGCCGATCATCGAAATCAGACCGGTTTGCTCGAGCATCATGTCAGTAAATTTGTCCATCCGTGTCGCTGTCGTCGGACCAGCCGGACCAACCGCCTCGTCGCGCACCGGATCAACAGGACCAACGTAATAAATCACGCGGTTAGTGAAATCGACTGGTAATTTCTCACCTTTAGCCAGCATCTCCTGAATCCGCTTATGTGCTGCATCGCGACCGGTCAGCATCTTGCCGTTTAGCAGCAACGTTTGACCCGGCTTCCAGGATGCAACCTCTTCTTTAGTCAACGTATCAAGATTTACTGACAGCGATTTTTCGGTGTCCGGCATCCAATGCACTTCTGGCCAGTCGGACAAGGAAGGCGGCTCCATGAACGCAGGGCCAGAACCATCCAGAACAAAATGTCCATGGCGCGTGGCGGCACAGTTTGGAATCATCGCCACCGGTTTTGATGCTGCATGCGTCGGATGCATCATGATCTTGACATCCAGTACGGTGGTCAAACCACCCAAACCTTGCGCGCCAATACCAAGCGCATTTACTTTCTGGAACAATTCAATGCGTAATTCTTCCGTTTTGCTTTCCGGACCGCGCTTGAGCAAATCGTACATATTGATATCTTCCATCAACACTTGCTTCGCCATCAGCATCGCGCGCTCAGCCGTACCGCCGATACCGATACCCAGCATTCCCGGCGGACACCAGCCGGCGCCCATGGTCGGCACAGTCTTCATGACCCAGTCAACCAGTGAATCGGATGGATTGAGCATCACAAATTTGCTTTTATTCTCAGATCCGCCGCCCTTGGCCGCGATCTGAACGTCAATAGTATTACCCTGCACCAGCTCCATGTGCACCACGGCTGGCGTGTTGTCTTTGGTGTTTTTGCGCTCAAAATGCGGGTCCGCCACGATCGATGCGCGCAGCACGTTGTCTGGGTGAAGATAACCACGACGTACGCCTTCGTTGACCGCATCCGTGATGTCACCTTTAAAACCTTCAAAGCGCACGTCCATACCAATTTTTAGGAAAACGTTCACGATGCCGGTGTCCTGACAAATCGGGCGCTTACCCTCAGCACACATACGTGAATTGGTCAAAATCTGCGCGATGGCATCTTTGGCGGCTGGACTTTGCTCCGCCTCGTAAGCGCGTGCCAAATGCTGAATGTAATCCGCTGGATGGTAATAGCTGATGTATTGCAATGCTGCAGCTACCGATTCAATAAGGTCTTCTTGCTTAATTGTGGTCGTGGTCATGGCGTATCTCGGTAAAATCCTAGGTAAAACCCCGGGAAAGGTTTCTAAAATTAACAATCAATCGGTCAAGCGTGCGAATCGTTACGCACCGTATAGTCAGAATTGCGATATATCGACATCTTGCATCTCCATCAAGGCGTCCATCATCAGAATCAGTAATCAAATTTGGCGTATCGGTAAAGAGCGCAATTTATTCCGCATCCATTACCAGCATTTAATGTTCGCCACCGTTCATCCGCTGGCTTTGTTGGGTGGCGGTCATAATACGGTCGCACCACGCAATCGCCAATGCGGATAGCAAAAACGTTATATGAATACCGGTCTGCGCCAATAGCGTCTTAGTATCGTACGCATTGGCGTTAATAAAGGTTTTCAGCAAATGAATCGACGAAATGCCGATAATTGCCATCGCCAGTTTAACCTTCAACACCGACGCATTAACGTGCGAGAGCCACTCGGGCTGATCAGGATGATTCTCAAGATTCATGCGAGAAACAAAAGTTTCGTATCCGCCGACAATCACCATGATCAACAGATTCGAGATCATGACCACATCAATCAAGCCCAATGTCACCAACATAATGGTCGACTCGGTAAGCTTGGTCGGCCGTATCGCCCCGTCAATCGTAACGGCGTCAAGAATATGCTGGAGCGACGCCGCATTACCAAAAATAGCACCGATCAAATCGCTTAATTCGACCCAAAAATGGAATACATAAACGCATTGCGCCAGAATCAGGCCTAAATATAGTGGCAATTGAAGCCAACGACTCATGAAAATGACATTGGGGAGCATGCCAATCGGTTTTTTTGCTACAGGATTCAAGTCGTTGCTCATAGTGTTCTGAAGTGTTGAAAAGTGCGACTGCGCTATTTTACACGTCAAGCGTGGCCAGAATTGGCCGAAGAGGCGTTTGCCCGCGTTGCCACTAACAAACCCGTTTAAAATTGTTCAAATACGCTCGATCGTAGTCAACGATTAAGGTCATATTTAGCGTAATCTATTGGAATAAAGCCATGTAATGTTATCAAAAGTTGATATACAGAACGACTGTTTTCCTCGGGAAATTCCATAACCGCTCTATTAACAAACCAGAACCCCTGAATACCATGCAAATTTCACCAATGCGCTGACTGTAAGGCTTGAGTAAGTGTAAAAGCCTACTTTCTGGCATCAATAATTTCTAATAGCAGGAGACCACCGAATGGCCAACATCGAAACTTTGTCGCACGAAACGCGCGTTTTTCTTCCACCCGCAGACTTTGCCAAGAACGCGGCGATTTCTGGCATGGACGCCTATAACGCCTTATGCCAGGAGGCGGCAACCGACTATGACGGATTTTGGGGCAGACTAGCCCGTGAAAATCTGGAGTGGCATAAACCCTTCACCAAAGTGCTGGATGAAACCAACGCCCCCTTCTACAAATGGTTCGAAGACGGTCAACTCAATGTCTCCTACAACTGCCTTGACGTTCACCTGAAAAATGGCAACGCCGACAAAGTCGCTATCGTTTTTGAAAACGACGGCGGTGACGTAGTCAAAGTAACCTATCAACAGCTATACGAAAAAGTCTGCAAGTTCGCCAACGGCCTAAAATCGCTCGGTGTACAAAAGGGTGATCGCGTCGTTATCTACATGCCGATGTCAGTCGAAGGCGTCGTCGCCATGCAAGCGTGCGCCCGTATCGGCGCCACGCATTCAGTCGTATTTGGCGGCTTTTCTGCAAAATCGCTACAAGAACGCATTATTGACGCAGGCGCAGTAGCCGTCATCACCTCCGACGAGCAAGTCCGTGGCGGCAAACGTCTGCCACTAAAAGCCATCGTTGATGAAGCGCTCGCCCTCGGCGGTTGCGAATGCATCAAAAATGTCATCGTCTATCAGCGCACGGGCGGCGACATCAACTTTAACCCCGGCTTTGATCTCTGGATGCATAAATTGGTCTCCGACCAGCCTGAGCATTGCGAACCAGAATGGGTCAGCGCAGAACATCCACTGTTCATCCTCTACACATCCGGCTCAACCGGCACCCCAAAAGGCGTTCAGCATTCATCCGGCGGCTACCTCTTGTGGGCCGCGTTGACCATGAAATGGACCTTTGACATCAAACCCAATGATGTCTACTGGTGCACCGCCGATATCGGCTGGATCACAGGCCACACCTATATTGCCTACGGACCGACAGCAGTTGGCGCCACGCAGATCATTTTCGAAGGCATTCCGACTTACCCGAATGCAGGGCGCTTCTGGGACATGATTCAGCGTCACAAAGCCACCATTTTTTACACAGCACCGACAGCGATTCGCTCGCTGATCAAAGCCGCAGATGCCGATGAAAAGATCCATCCATCGCAATACGATTTAACCTCGTTGCGCTTGCTAGGCTCCGTCGGCGAACCGATCAACCCAGAAGCATGGATGTGGTATCACAAACACATCGGCGCAGAACGTTGCCCAATCGTCGACACATTTTGGCAAACCGAAACCGGCGGTCACATGATCACGCCACTACCGGGCGCGACGCCATTGGTACCGGGTTCATGCACCCTGCCATTGCCAGGCATTCAGGCAGCGATTGTCGATGAAACCGGCCATGATTTGCCAAACGGTCAAGGCGGCATCCTCGTGGTAAAACGTCCGTGGCCCGCCATGGTCCGTACCATCTGGAACAATCCAGAGCGCTTCAAAAGCACCTATTTCCCACCAGAGTTTGGCGGCAATTTGTACCTTGCTGGCGATGGCGCAGTCCGCAACAAAGATACTGGCTACTTCACCATCACGGGCCGTATCGATGACGTGCTGAATGTATCAGGCCATCGCATGGGCACCATGGAGATCGAATCAGCCTTAGTAGCCAACCCGATGGTGGCCGAAGCAGCCGTCGTCGGCAGACCCGATGACACCACAGGCGAAGCAATCTGCGCCTTCGTCGTCCTCAAACGCAGCCGCCCAACCGGCGAAGAAGCGAAACAAATCGCCAAAGAACTGCGTGACTGGGTAGCCAAAGAAATCGGCCCGATCGCCAAGCCAAAAGAAATCCGATTCGGTGACAACCTGCCAAAAACACGCTCAGGCAAAATCATGCGCCGTCTATTGAGAATCCTAGCCAAAGGCGAAGAAATCACGCAAGACATCTCCACTCTCGAAAATCCAGGCATTCTGGATCAGTTGAAAGAGGCGCAATAACGTCGTAAAAGGAACCGTTAAGGCGACTCAAGTAAGTTGTCACCCTGACGGTTTTGTGGATTTTGGCTACCTGATTCAGATTGTCGTTAGCTTCCCTTAACCTTTGGACCAAGCCGAAAAATTTGGTTTAAGTCCGCTTGAGGCTAGGTAAATCGTTAAAAGTGAACTGTTTAAAACCGAAAGTCGCCAGACCACCAAAAACATTGTTATAATCTGCGGCTTCGCGAAACACGGCTTCGGTAACATCGAGTCAGTTAGAGAAGAGTAGTAAAACAGGAGAGATGGATGAGTGGTTTAAGTCGCACGCCTGGAAAGCGTGTGTAGGTTCATAGCCTACCGGGGGTTCGAATCCCCCTTTCTCCGCCAGAACATAGCGCGTAAGTCTTTGATTTCAATGACTTACGCGCTTTTTTTATGGGCGCTCAATGGGGCTAAATAGGGTGATATTGGCATTGAAATGACAGCTTTTATGCCAGCATTTTTATTTGGTTAGTTGACAAACAATAACGCTAATAAAATTTAAATCTATAAAAGCAGATTAAGGGACGACGGAATGAAGCGTGATTAAGTTAATACGATTGTCATCCACTTGATAGACCACATTTGCTAATCTGTACAAAAGTCAGCGTCTGTCAGTTTTGGCACAATATCATCCGTTATGATCAAGCCAAGGTTTGACTTCACTTTGACAGGCGACCGTTGCGGCAACGCATACCAATTAACGGGAAATTTATATTTTTTACGACCGTCTCGTAACCACTTGACTTTCCGGTCAGCTAATTAACGTGACCGACAGCAGACGGCCAATTGCGGGCAAGCACCAAATCGATACTTTGTAGACAATTAAATTGTAACAAGATGCTCACTCAGTCCGATTTTCCAAGTAAAGGAAATAGGTATATTAGAGAATATAGCGGCACGGAATCCGGCCGGT
Source organism: Glaciimonas sp. GNP009 (assembly GCF_054343755.1). Lineage (NCBI taxonomy): Bacteria > Pseudomonadati > Pseudomonadota > Betaproteobacteria > Burkholderiales > Oxalobacteraceae > Glaciimonas > Glaciimonas sp. GNP009. The sequence goes on along the minus strand of NZ_JBTGUV010000004.1, from coordinate 3,721,245 downwards.
GTAGCGAGAAAATTCAAGGAATTCAAGCGATAATGACGTTCCAGAATCAACTTCTAATTTAAATATGCGCGACATTATTGATGGCTTTCTCCGCTTTCAGCAGGACGTCTTTCCAGCACGCAAAGCGCTATTCAAGACTCTAGCGACTGGTCAAACGCCTAAAGCGTTATTCATTTCTTGCTCTGACAGCCGAATGGTGCCAGAGCTTGTCACACAGAGGGAGCCTGGAGAGCTGTTTGTCATTCGCAATGCTGGCAACATCGTGCCATCGTTCGGACCTGAACCAGGCGGTGTCAGCGCAACGGTTGAATATGCGGTGGCCCAATTGAAAGTAACGGATATTGTCATCTGCGGTCACTCCGATTGCGGTGCCATGACGGCAATCGCCACATGCGCATGCCTGGACCACATGCCAGCGGTCAAACACTGGCTGCATTATGCCGATGCTGCTCGGATGATTAATGATTCTAAGAACCATGCAAACGAGAATGACCGCATAGACGACATGGTTCGTGAGAACGTTATTGCACAGTTGAACAATATCCGCACACATCCGTCGGTAGCCTTGGCACTCGCCCAAGGTGGATTGACACTTCACGGGTGGGTCTACGATATCGAGAGTGGCTCGATAGAGGCATTTGACGCCACCACGAACAAATTCGTGTCCCTCGCTCAGCATCCCACAACTAAACTCTGAACATTTCTCGCGCCAACGAGGGTATTTTCCAGCCAAGCGGGCAGTAAAAGCCAAGAGCAACGTGCTGTTCATAAAGACCAGTACTACCTCGAGATAGACGCCAAGTTTTTTCTGGCAGCAGCAGCCGAGAGCGCAGTATCGGCAGGGTGCGTGCAGCTGTTTGTCATGGTCTAATAAAAACAGACAGCTTAATAGGTGATAATTCACTAAATTGAGAGGTCATAAAGAAATGAAGAAGCCGCGCAAAATATTTACTCCGGAATTCAAGTTAGAAGTTGTGAAGATGGTGCAAGAACAAGGGCTGAACATAGCACAAGTATGTCGCAGCACCGGCATAGGGCGCACTGCGGTACAACGTTGGCTTGATCAAGTGGGAGCCGAGCAAAAAGGTGAGTCTGGCATAGGTAAGCCGTTGACAGCGGATCAGCAGCGGATACGTCAACTAGAGCAAGAATTGAAACAACTCAAATCGGACAATGAATTATTAAAAAAAGCGTCAGCCTTCTTTGCCCGCGAACTGAGATGAACTATCAGCTCATCAACAATGTTGCAAAGAAGGCTTTTACGGTGGTGCAGTGCTGCCGTGTGTAGGAAGTGAGTCGCGCTGGATATTATCAGCATCAACAACGCAGCACACGGATAATTGATGGTACGTCCATGCTGCATGTGAAAGCGGTGTTTGCAGCCAGTGGTCGCACTTATGGCAGTCGTCGCATGCGTCACGCTTTGGCCGCGCAAGGGATAAAAATTGGGCGATATAAGATACGCAGTTTGATGCGCCAAGCGCAACTTCGTCCAGTGTGGAAGCGCAAGTTTATTCACACCACCGATAGCAAACATCACCTGCCGGTGGCCGACAATATTCTTAATCGCCAGTTTGATGTGATCGAAGCTGACGTGGCGTGGGTGTCAGACATCACGTATATCCGCACCAAACAAGGGTGGTTATATTTGGCTGTTGTGATGGATTTATATGAGCGCAAAATTGTCGGCTGGGCATGCGCTCCCAACATGCAGACGAGTTTGATTTCTAAAGCATTATTGATAGCCATGCAGTTGCGCCAGCCCGCACCAGGCTTAGTTCTGCACTCTGATCGTGGCAGCCAATATGCGAGCAATGAGTATCAAGCTTTGCTCAATAAACATGGCATCGTTTGCAGCATGAGTCGCCGTGCAAATTATTGGGACAACGCTGTGATGGAGAGGTTCTTTTTGAATCTTAAAATGGAACGTGTATGGCAAAAAGAGTATGCTAATCACGCAGAGGCTGAACGTGATATTACGGATTACATTGTTGGCGTTTATAACTGCGATAGATTGCATTCAACTTTGGGATATCTGTCGCCCGCTGCTTTTGAGCAGAAAAATTCAGAAAAACTTATGGAGCTGTCTGTTTTAACTTGACCACGACACAAATCATGCAAGAAATATACATTAGACGTTGTGAAGCTTCGGATGCTGAAGCGATAAAAAAAATTTATGAGTGTCCTCAAGCTTATGCAGGCACTCTTCAACTACCATTTCCTTCAGTGGACACGTGGGAAAAGCGCTTGAGTAGCTTACATCAGGAATGGTATAGCCTTGTCGCTGAAATAGACGGCGAGGTAGTGGGTCAGTTGGGCTTGGATGCAAATCAACGACCAAGGCGCAAACATGTGGCTTATGTAGGAATTGGGGTGAAAGACTCGTACCAAGGGCAAGGGGTTGGTAGTAAATTGTTAGCCGCCGCGCTTGATCTTGCAGATAATTGGCTAAATATAAGTCGGATTGAATTAACCGTTTTTATTGATAACGATGCGGCTATTGCGCTATACAAAAAACATGGCTTCGTCATTGAAGGTGAGGCAGCGAAATATGCTTTTCGGAATGGGGAATATATGAATGCTTACCACATGGCCCGATTGCGCTAATTGCCTCTGTAAACAAGATTATTTAATCTGTCTCCACATAATAAAAAAGTCTGCAATTGTAAACTTTTTTATTATGTAGTATGGAAGCAGCTGGTGTTTGAAATGGAGCGCGTATGGCAAAAAGAATATGCCAGCCACGTAGAAACCGAGCGCGATATTACGGATTATATTGTCGGCTTTTATAACTGCACTAGATTACATTCAATTTTGGAATATCTGTCGCCCGCTGCTTTTGAGCAGAAAAATTCAGAAATACCTAAAGAGCTGTCTGTTTTAACTTGACCACGACAGTCGTCGGCGGTCAGGTCAAAACAGCCAGCGTCTATACCGCCGGAGAGGCGTTTGATGCGCAAGATTTCCTGGCGTCGCTCGCTCCCGAGCATCTCACATTGAAAATGTGATGCACCTTTTCCTCGTTATCTAACGTCGGATGTCATGACGGATTGCCGTGGCTCGAACGCCCGCTTTGGAGAAATTTAATAGACCGCTTTGGGTCGAAAGCAGAAGGTTACTATTTTAACCTAAGCCGCTCCCTTTCCCGATTAACAGCCACTCAAAAAATCACCTTGACCGGCCGGTTTAATATTTTTTCAAGTCTGAGCTCACACTTCTACACTCAAAGTAACTAAAATCGTTTACGTTTTTCTAAATTTAGTTCGGAACCGACTTTCTAAACACAGCCAAACATCGCCACCGCCCTATTCCCGGCCTCCGGCATAGCATCCTTAATCCACCGCCCATACACCTTAGCGATCATCGTCCAATCTTTATGCCCCATCTGTTGCGCCACCCACATCGGCGACTCTTCAGCGGTCAGCATCATGCTGGCGTAAGTGTGACGCGTTTGGTACGGACGACGGTATCGCACCTTACTTAATATTACAGCGCGCTTCCATGCACCGCGAATCACTTGATCACCGCCCCATCGTTCGTTAGTCCTCGGGTTATTAAATATTTGTTCCCCGGCGACAAAGGTATGCAGTTTCTGCGCTAAAAGTGCTTCCATTGCCGGAGCCAAGATTTTGACTTCACGCCTGCCTGCATTCGTCTTCGGCGTCTCCCCTGCACTTTTTAGCTGAATCGCGGCGGTAGTCAGAGCACGGCGAACTTGAATGGTCCCACGATGCCAATCAATATCACCCCATTCAATACCGATTAGCTCCGACGTACGCATTCCAGACCAAAAAGCGAATTGAAAAAAATTGCGCTCTTGTCCAAACAAACAATTAAGAATCAATGCTTGCTCATCCGCAGTAAATGGGTCGACATCATCCACTTTATCTGGTGCCTCTTTACTCTTCCATTGCCATCCATACAGCGGATTGGTCTCTATTAAATCATCCTGCATCGCCTCCCCTAACGCAGCGCGTAAAACAGACAGCCTGTTTTTTATCGCTTTGTTGCTGATGGTAAGCTTCGCACACCAAATTTTGATTTGCATTCGCTTTAGATCGCTTAGCAAAATTTTTCCAAATTCTGGAATTAAGTGATTGTTGACTATCTTTTGATAGCCGCTATAAGTTGACGCTTTTAAATGTACTCTTTGACGCTCCAGCCAATCGTCCAGGTATTTGGTAACAGTGATTATTTCACCTTGGCGCTCAACAAAATGAATAACGTTTTTGCTGTCCGGGAACGTGACTCTATAATCAAAAGTCCCTTTTTGAATAGCATCGAGAATAGCGGCCCGATGTTGAAACGCACGTTTTAGATTCGGAGCGGTTGGGGCGAGTTTGAGACGTTCGCGGCAGCGCTTGCCACGATAGGTAAAGGTGATTTCAATTGACGTTTCACTTGCGGCGGTAACGCCCGAGCCTTCTCTACCCATTTGTAATATCCTTCAATGTCTATTAATCTTCTACCGTCTGGTGCCTTTACCCAGACGTCGCCTTCTATCCAAACGCCATCACGGATTTTGCTATTTATGGCATCGCCGGAATAGCCGGACTCAGAGGAGAACTTAATGATGGTCTGGTAACGTATCATATGGAATTTTCAATAGTCCAATTTGTTCACGGCGATGAGTTGGTCAATCATGGCATCCTCGACACTAATCGCGATCATTGCAAATAGTTGACCATTAGAGATATCGCGACGGATCGCGCAAACCGGGCCGAATTGCAGGCCATGATCATTTTCAAATTCGACCATTGCACCAATGTCAGGTATCCGCTTATCCACTGACGGCTCCCCACAACATCCCCGTCATCAAACTGAACCCCACGGCCACAGTCAGCACCACGTTAATCAGAACGTTAAAACGCAGTTTCCATCGCTCAAGAATCAAACTCAGTACGTCAGAAATCCCCCAAGCCGCAAACGCCATGAATAAAAAGACGCACATCTGCATAAGCAATTTCATCATTCCTTCCTTTCATCAAAAATTCGGGGATACGGGCAGGCTTTCAGCACTGCCCACGCATCAATGAGCGTGGATTTGGCGTCCTGGGAGAGTCGATTCACATCAGGAATCATCCAGTCCGGCTGTTTTTCTCTTGGAGCCGGTTCGGGGTGCGTACAGTTATTTACACGAGTCCGAGGAAGGGCAACTGCCGCCCCGTCGCATGCGGTGGTGGCCGATGGCACCGGGGTCCAGATATGGCGCACCGACTTAAACACCACCCCAAACAACGCGGCACAATGCACGCCGTATGGCGTGGATTTAATCGTCTCGCCATAGCGTCCGATACAGGTCGTGATATCTTTGGCCAGCGTAATGACAAGGTTCTTACGTGGCACAATGGGACCGCCTTGTACGCGCATATATTCTGCAAAGTCAGCGCGCTTTTCACCTTCGATCTTTTGCACCGCATTCCATGCACGCTTCATCGGTTCCGGTGCTTCGACCAACATGTCGTCTTTAATCCGGCGCAACTCACGCCAAACCGTCACCGGCGCGCCACCCCATTGCTGAAACTGGCGGATGCCCCAACACGCCGCCCATGCTTCGATCCGCGCCGAAGGCATTAACTCTAAATCACCAACGCAATCCGGCACCACGACATACCCATCCTTGGTTTTATGTTCACCCACATGCGCGCCGTCAATATTCTTGGCGACATACTTGGCGATATATCCGGCTGCGCTGCCCTTACTCCAGTCGATCCGCACGACTTTCAGGCGGCGTTCAAACGCACCCGGTTCGCCGCGTTCGGCGGTCCACGCGTAGCGCTTCATCAGGCGTGTGGCACGGCTGGCCACATCCACAATGTGCGGTGTTTTATAGTTAGTGGTCGGTCGCACAAATAACAGCATGTGCCAGTGGGGTGTCGCATCGTGATGCGGCTCGGCAATCCTGAAGCCATATAACCCAATCCCGCGCCGTGCCAGTGCCGATCGGAAACGCGCTGTGACTTTCTGCAGATACGCATTCGCTTCACGGGGTGTCGCCCCGCTGAATTTCGGGTTCGGCTTGCCACTATGCAAGGTTGCATGAAAGTGAGAAGGACAGGTCCACGTCACAAACAAGCCTTCATCGCCCAGTTCTTTTGCGATGGTCTCGAAACCATTTAATCGCAGCATTAACTCTCCTCGTCGTATCGCTTTATTTGCCGTGGTGGTACCGGCCAGTTCAGCCAGCGTGAATTGCTGACCGAGTTCGTTTTCTAATTTTTGGCCGTCCAGCGCCAGTTCGTTACGGCGGTTTTGCGCCAGTCGGGCGATCACCGTGTCGTGGCTGGCATAGGGTTCGCCGTGATAGTGGACATAGCCGAGGCGGATGTTGCCCGCCTCAAAGGCCCGACCGATGCGCTTACGTAACTGACCGCGCCACCAGTGCGGATTCACCGCCCGTGCGATCACATCTTTGAGTTCGTCAAATTCCGGTGCATCGATCCCGTACTCGGCACATTCACAGCGGATGACTTGCAACGCATGCAGGTCCGATTGCGCGCCCCATAGCGCCTCGACCACATGCGCCGCCGCTTTCTTGGCCGTTGCCACAATGTCCGCATCGTGCTGCGACAGATCGACGCCAGCAGGCACATAGCGGTCAGCAAACTCACGAACAAAGTCCGTCGCCACCGACTCATAAATTTTGTACCAGGAGGACCACGCCATTTTGTCGAGTGCCTGACCGATGACGCGCTTGCGCCACTTGTAAGGCAACCGCGCCAATTCCGGCGCAAAGCGCTCCGACTGTAAGAAAGTGAGATGGCGTTGACGGGCAGGCAAAACCACGCGTTTAGACTGCATGCATCACCCGTTCAAACATACCGACCGAAGCCACCACCGCCGCCCGGATCGCGGCCCGTTCCGATGGGTTAAAAGAATGGATCGGACTCTGCCACCGCGTCATCGGCAAGCCCGCCACAAACAGCACATAACGCCGTGCATGCTCCGGTGTCGTCCCCCACGATTGCGCCGTCAGACGTTGCAGGCGCGACGCATCCTGACGTGGCTTGATCAACTGACGCGCAGCTAATAATTTGGCCCTTGCATGATCTGGCGTGGTCAGTGTGGCCGTGGCGCCATCCCATTCGGCAAACAAATCAGTGACCGGCATAAACGACGGATGATGATCAATCAGCGAAACGCCCATCACCAAACCGCCGCCATGCCACCCAACCGCGCAATACAAAGGGCCAGCTGTTCATCCAGCACCTCGCACACCGCCACGCGATGGGTGTCACTTAATAAATGGGACCGTGACACGAACCAGTTACGCAGATCCAGTTTGTCGATCAGGAGGGCATAGGTGTTTTTGGCGAACATGGCTTAACCTTTGACCCAGCCGAGCGCGACCGCCAACGCTGGGGCAAACATAACGAAGCCACATAACAGACCAGAACCGAAAGTTTTGAGATGGGTTTTTTTCACTCCGACACCTTGTCATTCGTCACTATTTCGCCGATGGCGAATACGTGCATTCCGGCATCCAGATGGATAGACATGCTGTGCTTACTGCCATCATGAAAATGAAAAATGATCCTTTGGTAGGATATAAATCGGTCAATTAAACTCTCATCAGCAATGGTTTTGACGGGATTGACCGTGATACTTTTGAGTCCGATAATCGTTAGGTCTGTCGACATGGTCAGACTCCCTCTACCAACTGTCTAGCGAGCACCAGTTTGCGCGCATACTTCACGACATAACGCCCCAGATCGCCCCGAGGCGAATTCCCGACAAGCGCTGAAAGAGGTGGCAATACAATCGATAACGGCGGCACTGTGGAACTGTTTGATTGATCAGAGGACGAGGCGATAACTGTTTTTTTCATCGTACTTTCCTTATTTCAGGGCGAAAAAATCCCGCATGCCTGATGTCAGGCATGACCGGGTACAACGTAAAAAGGGAAGCGCGCTAGCGGAAGATTACGGCGGCGCGGTAAGGTGGTGAGCGGTCATGGCGGCCTCATTCACTTTTGAATAACGCCAGTTGATTGGCGCAAGCATTACGGACGTGCTGCGACAAATGGATCCGTACATCCGGGTTCGGAATAGCGGACATCGATAACGTGCGCAATACTTCGAGACTCGCCACAAAGGTGTGACCACATTCAGGGTTCTGGCACATGTACGTGATCTCTTTCATCAGGTTCGACATCGTGCGGCTTTTAGCGGCCCGCACCCGTTCGCCGCAATGGGGGCAAGGCAAACTGATGACTCTCATAATGGCTTCCTGTCCACCGCATACAGCGCCCGGCCTCTGCCGGATATCTGCTTCGATTGCTTACGTATGCGCGACTTCACCAGCCACTCTGCTGCTTGCTCCACACTGTGCAGCCCTTGCTGCTGGCGCACACGTTCCAACAAGTCATGTTCTGCATCGGTCACGATAATTTCTTGATCTGGCATCTTTTCGTCGGCTCTTTGTTAGCGCACTGCGGTCTGGGTTTAGGCCGCATTGCCGACTACTATGTCCTTGTCGCCAAGGCCTAATGCGAACGCCGCTTCGCGCAGTATCATCTGGCGTAGCAAGGTGGACGGCTGTTCGCCCTGATAATTGGCAAGTGCCTGAATCAGGTCATGCTCGTAATCATCAAAACGAAGAGTCAGCCGGTTGTGGCGAATGCGCTTGGTGTCGGGATACATGACGCGTCCTTTATGGATGACTGGAAGAGGTCAACTGGGTGGAGAGATCGGACAAACGAGCGGTTTCATTTTCATACGCGTCCAGACCGAGCAACGTCACAATGCGTAAAAAATTAGCACGTGACCGATTGTCAGCCGCGGCATGTTGCTCGACGCGGGCCATCTCTTCAGGCCGGAGACGAAGGTAGAGCGGGCCGCCAAGAACACCTTTTGGCGAGCGACTAAGTTTTTGTTGTATTTTCATGGTGTAATGATCGTCATTGCTAGGGATGGCGTAATTATGTGCATTTAAATGCACAGAGTCAAGGAAATATTGTGTCTTTTAACGCTAATTGTGGTGAGCGTCTGCGCGAAGAGCGGGATCGTCTTGAATTTACTCAGCAAGAAATGGCTGATCGTATGGGCGTGCGCAGGGAAATGTCGAGCAAGTATGAGCGCGGCCAAGCAGTACCCGGTGGGGATGCATTAAGTGCATTTGCTGCAGTAGGTGGGGACGTTCAATATGTCCTCACTGGTTTAAGGTCATCGAATGCTCTCGCACCTGACGAGGCGGAGTTACTTGCGGGTTATCGTGGCTTGGATATTCGCGCTAAAGCAAATATGCTCGGTATGTTGGATGTCGTCAGCACGACGTCCACAGCACAACCTATCGTATCAAGTAGGCATAACATTGGTAGCGTGCAATTTCACGGCAAGATTGCGCAGCACATTACCGGCGGAATAAACGCTCCCCAAACGATTAATATGGGTGGTCGGAAAAAAAAGAAAAATACTATTCCAGAGTGACCGTCTATTAACCAGCAACAGGCCAGCATTTCAAGGTGACGTTGGCCAAGTAGTGATGGGTGATTTGCATCAATCGCACCTCCTCGATAAACCCCTATCCATCGTCCTAGTTGTTTTAACCTTGCTCAGCAGTTGGGCGATGTATCAGATATCGCCAGACGCAGATGCAGGGGTCATGCCGCCGTTATTGGTTTGCACGGTAGAGCGCAAAGACTATCCCGTAGGGAGCGCCAAGGTGCTGGTCACCGGCCAAATTTTAGAATGTTTAAGTCCCGGCAAAAACCTTGCGCCGCAATGGCACAAGATTGAAAGATCGCGGATACGGTAGTGTGATAGACCTTATTGCCGTGCAACGCTACGTCTGATCAAACACGTGCGTAATTTAGTGCGATTGGCCCCCATCGTAAAGACCATGTTTGCTAATTTATACAAAGTCAGCATCTGTCAGTCTTCGCCACAATGTTGCCCGTTATGATCAAGTGACGGGCAACAGCAACTGACAGCTTTCGGCCAATAGCCGTCAATCAAGAATGTTCCCAAAAACTGACATTGGTTGGGATGTTATAGCAAGAAAATAAGGTGGGAGTTCTATGACAGAGTTTGATTTAACGCAGAGACTAGAGGAAGTTCTGCGGCGTACAACGCAGGTTGTGGCCGTAGTGCTTGTATTTAACTTTGTTGTTGTGTTTCCTATCTTTGGATACGATGTTTATCTGGTCCGAACCACCAGTCAATATATCTATCGCGGTTGCCGCACTGGGGTTAATAATGTGGACTTCCATGTACATAACGCTAATGCGCGCAATGCGCAAAATTGAAATGCCTAGGTGCGTATATTGTAAGGCGCTACTTACATGGAAAGACCGCACAAAAATCCTCGAAACTAAGGCGTGCCCTGTATGCAATCAACATCTTTTTTGACAGATGCCTGCCTGCGGTCGGCCGAGAGCTGACGACCAAGATACAGCGGTGTTAGCTGGTTAACTAGGGAGAAAAGCGCATGCAAATTTCACCTTTCGGCCTCATCGTCACGGGCATCATATTCGTGGCCTGCTGCCTAAACTGTGTTGCGATATGGAAGAGCTTCCATTCATCCTATTACAGCAGGGCGCAACGGTGGGGACATGTCGGAATTGTTTTGTTAGTTCCTGTTTTGGGAGCTTTTTTACTCTATATTTGTCACGCCAAGAAACACCCACTGTCCACTCTCACCCTGTCGACGGGTTGGAGGGGGTCGACAGTACTTGCAGCGATTTCGATTATGGTGGAGACCATTAGTAGATTTTCGCTTTATGCCGTATCTATGCAATCCAACGCATACTAAAAAGACCGGCTATCGAAATTTATGCGCGAAAGATGCATGAATTTGATTCAATAATCCGATAATAAAAGCTGAAGCTTTCATCAGAATGGGGGCCATTTTGACACTGGTAATAGCAGGGCATAACTACATCGAGAAATTTAAATACGAAATTCTTCATCAGGAAGAGCAACAGGTGGAGATCGAAATGGAGAGCGACGGGCTATTTGTTGTGGCGGACAGTGCGATTACGTCAATCACCCGAGGTGTCGAAAAAACTCTATTGAACGGGTTAAGAAAGATTTACGACGTCGAAATCAATGTCTGGAAACCATATTTCGGCCCAGGTGGCACTTTCTATGACTACAAAGAGGTCTATCAACGAGCAAGTTGTTTCATCGCGTTTGCGGGAAGTACATTAACTGCGCTACACGTACTAAATTCGATTACAGAACATTTGCGTAAGCTCAGAATTAGCCATGAGAGAACTAACGGGCAAATTAAGTACTGCATCATTCGGCACTGCGCACTGAATCCATTAGATGCGTCTTCCACCTATTACAGCGACGACACCTTTTTGAATGAGCACTTCACAAATTTGCTCACAGCAGATGTTGTATCAGATGTTATTGAGTATTCGATAAACGAAGCAATTCGTTCGGCGGCTAAATACAAATTAGATATTGATGAATTTAATGCAATGCGCACGGAGCTTATTGCAGGTATATGGTGCGAAGCTTCGAAGAAGCATAGATTGTATGCATTTAGGTGGCAAACAAAAACCGGCGTTGACGGAGTACTTTTCCCTTTTACAGAAAAGGAATTAGTTAAAGAGGATGAGATTGTTGTCCTCGGACTTAGGGAACTTGAAGATGATGCGCAGGCAGCGTTTAATAGTGCTCTAGACAACTTCAAGGAGTCTGGGCCAGTTCTTTTTGAGTTCCTAAATGTGGCAATTGACGATGCCCAAAAATTAGGCTCAAAGTACATTGACCGTCCATCTGTGTTGAAATCTTTCAATCGTGGTTCACTAAAAGTTGAGAAGCATAGCAGATAAAGTAGGAGGTTATCCTTTCACACCATTAGTAGCATGACCCCTCAACTGAGACAAGCATACGGAATCGCAAGGCAGCGAATTCACTACGCCAGCACGCAGTCGATCATGCCATGCGCGCCTTTCGTCACCTTATAGTCCGCTGATTTAAGCGGTGGATATTTTTGTGGCGGAGTCGTGTAGTTCTTGCTTGGATCAACGACAAACTTATTGTTCATCACCGTCAATGGGATCTCTGCGACCTGGGCTGCGACAATGTCGAAGTTGAGCCAGAATTCGTTGCCGCCGTTCGTTTTTTTCAAAGGCCCAACCTTTGTCCACAGAACTTGCTTGTTATTGCGTTTAGCTAGGTCGCCAATGTTGAAATTCGCGGGTGTGCCAAGGCGAACAACTTGTAATGCTGTGATCAGGTGGGAGATACCATAACCGGCAATGAGGTACATTTCAGGAGCGTCTTCGGATACGCAATCTGCCCACATGGCGATAGGCCCGCCCTGGCTGATCACTTTAAAGACAAAATTGCCGGAGACCGGTGGTTTCGCGTAGCGCACTAAAATCAATTCCCTCTGGCTCGGCATAGAGGGGTCGAGATCGATGAGGGGGACGGTATATGCTGCGGCGCGCGCTGCGATAGCAAGTTGATTATTGCTTTGTGCGACTAGCTCAACCATCGTAATCCTACAATAAATGTGAAGACAGGAATGATAGCAGAGTGGTCAAGACGCTCAGTAAGAATAAAAGACGCTCATTTCGATGGATGAGCGTTTTATTCATCCCCGGTTTCGTAGGCACGAGAAAACCTCGTACGGCTGAAAATCTGAGCGGCAGCTTTCAGGACGCCTATTTGACCGGTTTGGGTCGAAAGCCGCCAGTCGTGACAGCAAATCGCTATCCAACTCGCACTGCTTTGCAGACGCCGAGCTAATCTATTTTGTGTGGTCGTACCAGATCGTTTTCGTACAGACATTTCTAGGAATATCAGCTCTGGTTTGCAATGCGCCAAGTCGACCGTAGCTATACAAGTGCGCCTAAAAGCGTTCATTAAGGGTGCGCATAAATTTGAGCATGACCAAAATGTAAAAGGCTATTTTCTGAACGTAAAAATCATGTGGTTTTTTAGCTGTTCAAATACGGTCGTTTTCGAAAGTGTGACAGATCTATAAGATTGATGAGGATATGTTTTTGTCGGATTTTTTTACATAAAAAATAATTTCTAAAATAAATAGAAGTTAAGTATCTGATAAATATAAGGATATTTATCTGGTTCGATTTTTGCTTAGATAAAGCCTTCTCCAACCAATTCTGGATTTGCACCTACATTATGAAATTATCCAAGTCATCCCTTATTGCTTCGATTACCCTCGTGGCCGCCTTTTTCCCTTTGATGGCTCAAGCGAGCTTCATCGGAGACAGTGCAACGCTGACCTATAATAATTTTGCTTTTAATACACCTGTCGTGTTCTCTTCTCCAAGCACCGTTGGTAACAATGTTGAATTCAGTGGTCAGGGGACCGATGTTTTTGGTCAAATTTGGAATATGATGGGCGATGTTTTTGACGATGGAATCAAACTTTCTTGGACCGAAAGTACAAGAAACGGGAATGGCAACATTTCTGCCGGAAATGGAAGATTCGGTTTCGACTTAAGTTTTGCCTCGTCGGTAGTGCCCTTGCTTTCCCTCTCCTCCTATACAACAACATACCCAACTACCTCATCCAGCCTGGATAATATTACTTCGACTGGCCCTAACTCGGTACATTTTGGTTTTAATGGTCTTTATTCTGGCGACACTTATATCTTTTCAGGAGAGGTTCCAGAGCCAGCCACACTCGCATTGTTTGGTTTCGGATTGTTCGGATTTGCAGTATCCCGTCGTAAAGCCTCGAATAACAAAAACGCGTAAAATCACCACGGTTTGCTCTACGCCCGCTTTGTGCGGGTTTTTTGCTTTTTAAGGTTTAAGGAATTACTTTTGACAGTACCTTTGACGGTACATTTTAATATTGAAAATCATTGATCCTTTGTTTAAAATACTCTCAGAGTGTTGTTATATTCCACCTATCCCTTAAGACTCTCGTGAGGTTAGTGCCCCGGTTTCGGCGTCAGCTCCGATTTTCCAATCACGCTATCGCCGACTATTTTCTTCAATAATTTCCCGTCGTTCCCGTATCTTTTCCCATTCGAGTTGGGCGGCGCGGGTGGCGCTTTGTTTGCTGACGTAGAGGTGTTGAAGTAGTTTCGAATTGTCACGAGATCCCGCGAGTTCTTCCCCTTGGTGCTTGCTAACCTTATCGCGCCACGCTGCGGTGACGCCAGTGATCCCTTCGTCAGGATCAGTCTGCTCTTCGCGTTCCACTTCCGCTTCTTCCGTTTTGGTTTCCAGTTCGATGGCGGTGGTAAAGCCGTTGCTGCCGATGCTGTGCGTGACTTTCGCTGTCAGCCAGTCCACGCTATCGATGGTTGCTTTAAAGCCCGATACCGTCACTGGTGATTGTGGCATCAGTTCCGGATTGCCCACTGCAAGCGTCAGTTCAAACGTCGCCAGTCCGCGCTGGATGCGCAGCCATTCGGCGACCGCCGCGGTACGTGCATCCGCTTCGCTGGCATAGGTGGTGCGCAGCCGTTTGGCGTTGCCCGCTGTCCCTGCCACCACACTACGACGCAGGACCTGCTTCTCATCCTGCCAGAACACCCGCACGCCGGTATAGCTGTCGCGTTCGGCACTGTGATAGCGGTGGCCGTCACCGAGTTGGCGCGTGATATCGATTGCGGGTAATGGCCTGCCGGAGACGGTCTGGCTGCGACTGGCGGGCATAAAAATCAACGTTTCGTTTTTAACGGTCGCGACCGCATCGTATTGTTTGCCAAGTCGACGAAGGAAGGCGGCGTCACTCTCGCGGGTCTGGTCGATGTGTTTAACCGAGACGTGACGTAACCCGTCGGCAATACCGGCTATGAGTTGCTGCCTGAAAGCAATGACTTCAATGATCGCCCCGAGCGTGGTGTCGTGGAAGCTATGTTCTTCTACTGGCCGGAAGGTATCAATCAGGTTCACCGTGCGGGCGCGTAATGTGATGGTGTCGGGTGCGCCGCTGTGTTCGACTTCATCGACGGTAAACGTGCCTTTGTCGACCAGGCCGCTATGTTTCCAGCCGATATGTAGATGGATCTTTGCGCCTTTGGAGGGAATCGCTAGTTGACCGTCGGTGTCGTCGAGCGCAATGTCGAGCTGGTCGGCGGATTCGTTGCGGCATTCGGTCAGCGTGAGGCTGATCAGGCGCGGACGGATGATGGCGGTCAGGTCACGCCCATCTAAGGTGACACGGAAGTCAGGGATAAGGTCGTTCATCGGGTGACGAGTCCACTGAGCAAGCCGCCTATCCCATTGACCACGTTCACGTTGTTGGCCAGCCCATCAAGGGTGAGCATATCGCGCAGCGTGCCGATGTTGCCCAGATTGCGCAACGCATTGCGCACATCGTCGTCCGTGCATTTGAGCGTGATCGCAAACTCGACGCGGCCCGGATTGCCGTCGTTGCCAAGGTGGGTTTTACCCTCGGTCATGCTGGTGATGATATACGCGCCATAAATCCGGCCGGTTCCCTGAATCAGGATCCATGACTTGCCGGTATTGGCCATCAGTCGCAAGGCATCGAGCGCATAGAGTGAGCCGGTCAGTTCGGGCGCTATCCAGCCGGAGAGCGTGATGGTGTCGTCGCCCTTGCCGGTGAACTGAAACGCGTCACGCGTCCCGACACGGGCGTTGCTGACGTGTTTCCATTCGGTTTGGCGTTGGAGTTCCTGATAGGCCAGCGTGGGGAGGCTGAAGACGAACATGCCGAGGGCCATCATCATGGTGTGCTTCCTTGTAATGGGTTAGTAGTCATGCAGGCTGGAACGCTGGCGTGCGCGCTTTTCGCGGTCGCGCTGGTCGAGTGCTTTTGCCACCGCTTGCGCAATCGCGTTGCCATCCATGTTGGGTGTGGTCTGGATGATGATCTGGATCGTGTCGCCCTGGAACACGGTGCCGCTGTTGCTGCCACGCGCTGCCATCGGTGGGCGGGTATCAAACGCCATCGCGGGGATGGCGGCAGCACCGATGGCAATACCCGCGCCGAGTTGGGTTAGGCGTTTTGCCATAGTACCGATCTGCCTGACCGGTGCGTCTTCACTGCGCTGCAGACCGAGGGCGAGGCCTTGCATTGTGTCGTCACCCAATGCCGCAAAGACCCGACTCGGGCTGCGGATACCGAGCTTGTCTTTGAACCAGCCAATGACGTTTTCCCCCGCGCCGGTGATCGTCGTTTTGACTGCCCCTAGTGCGCCGGACATGCCGTTGACTAAGCCGTGCATGATGTTGCTACCAAAACCGGTAAAGGTGGCGGGCAGATCGATCCCGAACCAGCGCAGCACGCCCGCGAACGCCCGATAGAACAATCCGACCGGCGACCAGTTCAGAATGCGGGCGCTGATGGCACCGATACCACCGCTAAACACGGCGGCAATGCCTACCCACGCATCGGATAACACGCTCTTAATCGACGTCCAGTTGTTGACGATCAGATAGGCCGCTCCTGCGAGTGCCGCTAGCGCCGCCACAATCGCCAAGATGGTCAAGCCGATGGGATTGGTCAGTAGAAAGAGGAACGCGCCTTTCATGGTACCGCCGACGAACAGTAAGGCCGCACCGATGCCTTTTAATACCGGGATCACGATGCCGCCTTGTAACCCGATGGCGGTCAGCACAAAGCGCATGATCGCAAACGGGCCGAGGATGGCGGCGACACCGAGCGCCAGCACGCCCAGCACCACCAGTATGACGGCCAGCACGGCGGCAATTTTGAGGAGCGTACCCGTCAGTTGCGGGTTCGCTTCGATCCATATGGACAGGCGTTCGGTCACCCGTCCGACCGTCTCCATGATGTCGGTCAGTGCCGGTTTTAAGGTGCTGCCGGTCATGGCCGAGAAGCCAAATACTTTGTTTTGTAAAAGTTGCCATTTGGCCGACAGGGTATCGAGCCGCGCCTGAAACTCGCGGTCCATGCTGCCCTTGGCGGCTTCACCATTGGCCAGTTCTAACTGTCGCCGGTATTCGCCGACGCCACCGGCCAGCTTGGCAATCGCGCCGCCCCAGTCTTTGCCGAATAAACGGGTCACCGCTTCCATCTTGGATTCGGTCGGTAGTGCGTTGATCTTATCGAGCACCGTCAGGATGGTCTTCTGCGCATCGGTAATCATGCCAAGTTGTAAATCTTTACTGCGCATGCCGATCATCCTGGCACCGACCTGAAACCGTTCAGGATTCATTTTCGCTATTTGCAACTGGCGCAGCATCCCGGACGAGGCGGTATCGGCCCGTTCAGGGGATTCGCCCAGTGTTAGCAGCGTGGACGCCAAGGCAGCGGCGTTTTTTACCGACAAGCCGATGGTGGACGCGGCACCGGCCAGATCCCCTTGTAACACACCAATGATATCGGCCCCCTTGGAGATCGCGTTATCGTCCAGATAATTGATCGCATCTCCGAGCTTGTCGAGGCTCTGGATCGGGATTTTAAAAATCCCGGCGATCTTGCCCATCTGGTCGCCGATTTCACCCGCAGGCATCTCGAAGGCGGTGGCCATCTTGGCATTGTTGGTGGTGAAGGCCAGCAGATTGTCTTTGCCCTGAATGCCCATGCGCGCACCGGCCACGGTCAGGTCGATCAGTTCAGTCGTCGCCATCGGAATCCGGGTCGCCAGTTCGCGCATCGCGCTGCCCATGTCGTAATAGGTGGCAGTCAGCTTGCCATTGCCATCGCGTGCCCCGTCGACCTGTTTGGCGATCCCGACCATGCTGTCCTCATAGCGCATGAAGTCCTTGACCGTTTTAAGGATAGGCATACCGCTGGCCACGCCTGCGGCGGTCATGCCTGCGCCCGCCATGGCGACATTTCCTGCGGTGGCACGGGTCGTATGCAGGCGCTGCCGTGCTGCGCCCATGCGCTCTTGCTGTCGTGCAATGCTGGTCAGTTTCTTTTGTTGCGCCGCTAATTCGGCGTTGGCATAGCGCACGCTGTCTTTGAGCCATGCCTGTGCGTTGCTCAAATTTTTGGTACTCATGCCGGTGGCGGTGAGCGCGGTGTTGAGTTGCTTATTGGTTTCCAGATTGGCGCGGTAGGTATTTTTGAGTTTCTCCACCACCACCTGTGACTTCTTGTATTCGGTGCTGAGTTTCTTGACGGCCGCCGCTGCTGGGGACGTTTGGGCGGTCAGCGTGCCGAGTTGATCGCCGATGGCTTTGGCGTGCTGCTGCGCATTGCGCAGTTCGACCGACGTGGTTTTAAGGCCGCGCTTGAGTTCTAAAAATGCATTGAGTTTCTTTTGCTGGCCACCCAGTTCGTTGAGCCGGTCACTGGTCGCTTTGATGGCTTTCGCGGTCGGCGATGCTGCGGCCTGTATTTTTTTGAGCGGACCGGTGACTTTGTCGAGCGCGGTCATGATCACTTGTAGTCGGAGGTCCGCCATGGTTGCTTTCTATAACTTCTTTATTTATTGTTCTGCGGTGCTGCGCAATCGAGCGCGCTCGCGCCAGTCCATCAGTTCGTTTAACGTAAAATCCGCCATCGCCGCCGGGTCCCAATGGAACACCACGGCGATGTCGGCCATCGCGTTTTCTACGCGGTCGGGGAGACCATGTTCCGATCCGCTTTCTTCGCTAAAAAATAGGCCACCTCGGCCCCGATGGCCATCAGGTCGGCAAGATCCAGATTGTTGACATCCTGCATAGTCAAAATTGGTTGCGTGATGCGCGGTAATACTTTTTGCAGTGCCATGACATCGAGGTTGGCAACATCGACCAGTGAGACGCCGCGTAACTCTCCGGCTTTTGGTTTGCGTAACTGGATCTCGGTGATGACGGTGTCGCCGCGCTGCAATGGTTCGTCCAGGATGACGGTGACGTGATTGGTGGAAGGTGCGACGGAAGTTTTGACGGTGGACATAGTGTGCTCTTTTTAAATGAAATAAATAAAGGGTTGATACGGTTGACCTGGTGTTTACAAACCGATGGCTGCACGCAACGCATCGTTCATACTCACGCCATTGATGTTCTCGATACAATTCATAAAATCGAGTTCAATCAGATCGACGTTATCGACCGTCAGTTTGTAATAACTGACGGCGGTGCTGTACTTGTGGGTGGTGTCGTCGCCGACTTTACTGGAGCCCATATCGATTTCTTTATGGCGTCCGCGCACGACCACTTCGACCGCTGCCACTTCGCCGGTATCGTCATTTTGGTAGCCACCGGCGAAGCGTAGTTGCACCGCGTTGTGGGCCTTGGCGGCGTACTGTTTTAAGGCGTCGACAATTAAGCCGCCCGCAGTCCATTCGAGGGTGAGCGCTTCGTTCCCCATATCGACCATGATCGGACCGCTCATGCCACCGGCGCGGTATTCCTCCATCTTGCGGCTGAGTTTCGGTAACGTTAATTCTGGCACCAGTCCCATGTAGGATGCGCCATCGTTGAACAGATTAAAATCTTTGAGTTTGTTGGGTAAGCCCATGGGTCTTTCTCCAAATAAAGGGTTGCCTGTAGCGGCTGTTTACGCGGTGATGCGGCTCGCGAAATCGGCCAGATAGCGGTCGGTAATACGTTGCTGGAATACCAGATTTTCCAGTGGGGGTACTGGCGTGTAGTCGTAATCAATCGCCAGCTTTCCGGCTTTTAAGGTGTCTTTGCTGTTGAACGCTTCGTCGTACCAGGCACTGCCGTCGATGATGTAGCCCTGTGCTTTCAAGTCGCGGAATTTGGCATTGATGCTTTCGATCAAATCTTTTACCAGCGACGGATGCAGCGGTTTATCGACATACGTAAAATGCGCCTCCGCTATCGTGTCGGCCAGCACTTGGGCCGTGCGGGTGTAGTTTTCAAAAAAGAAGAATTCGGGCACTTCACAGGTGCGCGAACCCCAGAAGCGAAAGCCGCCATTGTTGATCAGCGTGGTGACTTCTTTGCCGTTCAGATATCCGGCGTCGGTAGCTGGATCCTGCAAGTCCCAGAACACATCGCTGGAAATACCGGTCGGGCCGTTGACCGGCATATTCGATAAGGTTTTATGCCAGCCGATGGTCTGGTCGATCTTGGCGCGTAATCCCAATGCATAGGCGACCGCGGGAATGCTGGCTTCGGCATTGGTCGCGGTATCCCAACTGATAAAGTCAGGCCAAATCAGCATCAGTTCACGCTGACCGAAGTCTTTACGATAGGCGACTGCATCTTCTTTGGTCATGCAACCCCAGGTCGATGCATACACAAAGCCGCGTAGTTGCTGGGCCACGCTAACCAGCGCATTGGTCACCGCCTGAGTGTCGAGACCCGGTGCGCCGAGGATGCGTGGCTTGATGCCGAGTTTTCCCTGGGCGGCCAGCAAGGCTTTGATGCCGGTGTATTTGCCGCTGGCCGTGACGGTACCGATGACGTTGGTGGTGGTCGCCGCTTCATCGTCGCCTTCGGCTACCCTGACAACGATGGTAAACGGTTTGGTTTGCGCGCCGATGGCCTCCAGTGTGCGGCGCAGTGTTCCTTTCTTTCCGGCTTTGCCGAGGGCCGCAATCACGTTGGTCAGTAACACTGGCGTGTCGAGCGGAAACGTCATTGGGTCGGCATCGTCGGCGGTGGCAATGAGGCCAATGACGGCGGTGCTGATGGTGCGGATCGGTCGCGTGCCGTCGTTGATTTCGAGGACGCGCACGCCATGGTGATAATCGTCTGCCATAACAACTCCTGTAAGTAATAAGTAATGCGTGATTAAAAAGAGATGACGTCGGGACACACCGGCCACGTCAGGCGATGCGGATAGTCGGGCTGGTCGATGATCCGATTGAGACCGACACGGTAGGTTTTCCACGCTTTGAGCAAGGCAATATCGGCTTCAGTGGCGTCGTCGATATCGACCCGGTCCTGATATTTGGTAATCGCCGGGGTGGCGACCCGTACGCCGTTGCCGATGCGTTCGATGGCGGTGGCGATCAGTTCGGCATCGCTCGGGTAATAATCCGGTACCGGTCCCCATTGACCGCTGTCACATTCGGCATAAATCGCGCGTCCATGCGGTTCGACATCGTCGGCGGTCGCAAGGAAAGACCAATAGTCGGTATTAGCATCAAATTTCACTTCGCACCGGATCCCGTTGGCCTGCCGCACTGGCGTGCGCACATCCGCGTAGGTAAAGCGGTCGACAGGCAGCGCCGGTGGCACGATGGACGCCGGTGGTGTCGCTTCGTCCGGCATGGCCGTTGCTATAGCGTTCTTGTTTGTTTTTATTACTTTGTTGCGCGTTGCCATCATCCGACCCTTTGCCATAGTGCTGCCCGTGTGCCGATACCACCATCGTTGCCGGTGCCGTTGTCATACGCCCAGCCGCGTAACTGCCATGCCCCGCCGACTTCCGGTGAGCCATGGTTTTTGTTTAAGCGGTAGGAGCCGATACTGTTTTCTTGCAGGCCCGCACCGACCAGCTGATGGGCATACGTCGCCACGCCTGCACTGTTGGCATAATTCGTACTATTGGCGTAATTGACATTGAAGGTGGCTGGGTTAAACAACGCGCAATCACTGGGATTGTCGTAACCGCCATGCACCCACGTCGGCTGACCGCCGCGTCCGTCCCATTGCAGCCGGATATTTGCGTTGCCGGTGACCTTGTAGCGCAATGCGTCGTTCAGCGCGCTCTGCAACACCAGCGTGCCAAGGTCGGAAACATCGACCGTCACCTTCAGACCGTCGTTTTCGCTCCAGCCAATCTTGACCGGGTTCTGCGTTTGTCCGATACCGGTGCCTTGCTGTACCGGCGTATAACCGAGCGTGTCCTGTTTAGTGGCAGGATCAAACGTCACGGTATCCCATAGTAGTTTCCATGCACGGCCCTTGAACGTCGGCTCCTGTCCGGTAAAGCCGGTGCGTTCCCAACTACGTTGCGTGATGCCGCCTTCGGTATAGAGCTGGCGTACAAACTGACCACCGACGAGTGTGACCAGCGTACCAAAGCCATCGCCGTCCAGCGGTAAATGGGTGGCCGCAAGGATGCCGCGGTCATTGGCCACCAGCACGTCGCGCACGCCGGTCGTCAGTAACGTGTCGCAATCGGTATCACTGTCGGTCACGGCGTCGAGGGTGCGGAAATACAGTGCGTCACCCCGTGCATCAGTGAGATAACCAGGATGCGGATCGATTTCTTCTTTGTGGTGATCGATAGCGTTGGCCAGCGCCGGTGTCAGTCCGGCTGGCGTCACCGCACGGGTCGGATCGCTTCCTGCCACGGTCTCAGTAAAAGTCGCCAGTTCGACCACGCCTTGGCGGGAGGTGGTGGCCGGTGGATTGGTAAAATTGGCGTTGCCAAAGGTTAAATTGGTGACATCAATCGTCGTAAAAATCGTGTCGGCCGACAACAGCAGCATCGACTGCGCGGACTTCTCCAGGATCGGGTCAGGCTGACCGTAGACACCAAGCAAGACACCATTACTCAACCAATAGCCGATCCCGCGCACCGTATAGGTGTCGGTGCCATCGTCGCGGATGGTGACGTGGATCGTGCCCGCACCCACGACTTCCCCTGAGAGCGTATCGAGCCGTTTGAATTCGCCGGGTAGATCAACCAGGTCGTCGTCGGGCGTGAACACGGCGGCGGTGAGACCGATATGCGTCACGGTCAATGGTGCGGTGCCGTTGTGTTCGGCGTTGACTAAGGCGGCGCGACCGACTTTGGTGGTGATGATGGGGATTCCGGACATAGGATTAGGGTGCTTCCGTAAGGTGTAGTCGGGCGTAGATCACAGGACGCAGCGCGGTCACGACCGCTATCGCAGCGAAAGTATTTAACCCTTGGGTGAACGTAAAATGACTGCGCACCGGCTTGGTCCGGTTGACTTCGGCGATCACGTCGTCGACAAAGGCAGCGGTCGCGGATGCGCCACCTGCACCACTCAATGTCATCAATAAATCAAAGGTATGCGGTTCACCCTTGGGCGATTGTTGCCACCACTCGTTGAGCAGGATCGCGCCGCCGAACGCGGCGACCACCTCCTTGACGGATTGGGCGGTGCCCTTCTGGCGGTGGATCGCCATCGCGCTACGCACGCGGGCACGCCGGACTTCTTCGCTCCAGTACGGTTTCCAGCTGTCGATGGACAATTGCCACGCCAGCCATGGCAATAAATTGATGGGGCAGGCGTCCGGTTGATACAACGACCGGAGCGGTACCGGGACAGCGGAGATGCGGGCGGTCGCGGCTTCCAGTGCGCGTTCCTGGGGCGTGGTGTTGGGTGGCAGTAACGACCGATATGATGAAGGAACCGGCTTATTCATACACACCGCCATAGTCGACTACGATATCGTCACAGAACGGTGCCTGACGGCGCGTCACCGGTAAGTCTTCGGTTGGCAATGTCAGTGCGACCCGTTCCACACCATCGACATGCAGCGCGGCATAAATGCCGGACAAGGTCGGCACGCGCCCGATGCGGTGGGTATCGAACACGTATTGCGTCATACGCTTCTGTGCTTCGAGGACGACGACGGTCGCATCCGGACCGGGAAACGTAAACAAGGTGGCACGAACCTGATAGCGCACAATCTCGACCGATTCGACCAGGACGTAATCGGTCAGCGGGCGCACGTTATCGGCCCCGAGTCGTGACGCAACAAGTTCTAGTAAATCGGGTGTAGCCGTTCCATCACCTTCGCGTGACAGGATGGTGACGATCACTTCGCCCGGAGACGGACTGGTCGCTGACGCATCGAGTACGCGACCATCGGCACCGAGTGCATGAAAGATATACGCGCCTTCCGGACCGGCGACCGAGAAGCCGTGGGGAGCCAGCTGGATGCGCTTACGCAGATCCGCATTCGATTCCATCACTGCGTCGGTTCCCTTGTCGGGATCGGCAGGCGTGACGACCAGACGCGGCACGTCCATCAATGCGCCCAGGTGATCCAGATCGCTATCCATTGCATACGCCAGCATCAGGGCGCGGGCCGCTTCGTTGACGCGCTGGCGTATGTGTAATTCGCGGTAAGCCGTGACTTGTAAAACCTTCATGGCCGGATCGGATTCCTGCAAGCCGTCGAAGGTCGCGTCCCGAACGATCAGGTCATCCAGCTGTTCAGCGAGTATAGTCTCGAAGTCCAGCGCTTCGACGATGTTCGGTACCGGTAAGCGCGAGAGGTCAATCGCCGAGGTACTCATGCGCCACCCTGACTAACCGGCACCGTCAGTTGCACACTTTGTTCAGCGGCCACGCCATCGAGCAGCAGGGTCGCTTTACCATCGGTGTCGCGCTGGAGTTGCAAGCCGGTCAGATTGATACGGGGTTCCCACAAACGCACCGCATGGGCAGTCGCCGCATAGATGCGTAAGGTCGTGGCGCCATGTAACGGCTGATCGATCAGATCCGGCACTTCCGACCCGTAACCACGGCGCATCACGCGGGATCCGATCGGTGTGGTCAGGATATCGGCCAGCGACTGCCGGATATGCGCGAGGCCGGTTAATGCACGGCCAGTGCTGCGATCCATGCCGCTCATTGCGGACCACCTGTCTGATCGCTGCCGCGCTCGACGCCACCATGCGCGTGCGTCATCAGACTGATGCCGCCAGCGACCACATCGTCGGTCGCCGTCAGCGTGCCGTTGATTACAGCAGCGGCACCGCCACCCGCGCCGGGGGTGACCGCCATGCCGCCGTTGAGTGAACTCATGCCGGTCACAATCAGATTTTTTAAGACGGTCAGGTTACCCGTGCAGATCGTGTCATCGGCGTTCGAGGTGACTTGGCCGGGTGCGACCGTCACGCTGGTGCCATCCGGCAAGGTGGCGCTTAGGAGGTGTGTGGCGCTGTCGTATTGGATCACCGCACCATCGCTGTAACGGATAGTGTGATGGTCGGGGTTCGTCGACGGTGGTATGTGCTGATCGGAGTACACCGCGGGCAAAATGATAGCGTGATCAAAGTTGCCTTCGGGCGAGAGCAAAACCACCTGTTCGCCTAACGACGGTGGCCACCACGTTTGCGCGTCCCCGGCCCGGGTCGTCGCCCATGGTCGCCAGTCGGTCAGATTGTTGCCACTCTGGACCCGTACGTGTTGCGCGTCGTGATCGATCTCGGCAATGGTGCCAACACGGATCAGGTTCAGGAGTAAGCGGAGGATTTCGGAAAGGTCGGCAGTCATGCGATGCATGGTGCCGTGTTGCGCTTCGGAATGCATCTGGCAGCGAGTTGCTAAGCCGCTTATCAGCTCAGAGACCCTATGGCACCGTGCGCACGCGTGAGAAAGTAGCGCCTAAGACGCGGCGACGTGGACAGTGCATCAACACTGACCACGCCACCGTACCGGCAGAGATACCTGCAAGTAAAGCCAAGGCCGCGCACCTGTACAGGCGGCGCAAGGCTAGCATATTTCGCAGGTTTACCCAAATGAACACGATACGCTGCGGGCATTGTGCTCGCAAACTCGGCGAGGGAGAGTACATTTCCCTTGCCATTAAATGTCCCCGTTGCGGCACGTTAAACCACTTTACGACCCCTTCTGTGAGAGCCACGCGCTCCGCACCAGCATGCCACCGAGCATCCGATAAAGAATCTGCATATGGATGCCATTCCGATCATTCCGTGGCTAGGCGGCAAGCGCCGACTGGCTGATAAACTCATCCCGCTATTTCCCCCGCACGAATGTTATATCGAGGTGTTTTGTGGCGGCGCTGCGCTGTATTTTCTGCGACCGGTACCGGCGCGTACCGAGGTCATCAACGATATCAATGGCGAACTGGTGAATTTGTACCGGGTCGTCCAGCATCACATGACCGAGTTTTTGCGCCAGTTTGACTGGGCAATGACGAGTCGGGCCATTTTTAAAGAACACCAGTTGGTGCGTCCGGAGACGCTGACCGATATCCAGCGGGCGGCACGGTTTTACTATCTGCAACAGCACGCCTTTAGCGGTCAGGTTACTGGGCAAAGTTTCGGGACCTCTACTACCGGTCCGGCGATTAATTTCTGCCGGATTGAAGAGAATCTACGCGCTGCGCAGGTGCGGCTGGCCGGCACCTATGTGGAGAACTTGCCGTGGCTGGAATGCATGACGCGCTATGACCGGGCGCATTCATTCTTTTATCTGGATCCACCGTATTGGAAAACCGAAGGTTATGGCGTGGAGTTCGGCTTCGACCAATATCAGCAGATGGCCAACTTTATGCGCACCTGCAAGGGCAAAGTCATGGTCAGTATTAACGACCATGCTGATATCCGGGCGGCATTTGACGGTTTTACGATGATGGGGCTGGATATTAAATATAGTCTGGGCAGTGTGCATGGCGAGCCGGGGGCAAGCCGGGAGCTCGTGATTACGAACTGGAGGGCTGATGTATTAACGCAACTTTTTTAAAAATTTAAATAATTAATGATCAAAAAGGCATTCTAGGCATCTGCGTGTTATTTTATGTTTAGGGCACTATTTTTCATAGAGTCGACAGCCATTTCAATGGCCTATTTAGCCAATCCTTCTTTGAAAATTTTATTTTTGAATTTTTATGCAACCAATTAATCAATCAGCAAGAGCATTTCAGGCTTGGACAGTACTTACAGAAGTGGCTAGAAGACGAACTACTATTACGTACGGCGACTTAGGCGAAGCAATAAGAGTACATCATCGGGCAATTAGGTACGTTCTGGGCCCGATTCAAAGTTATTGTCTAGAGGCCGGTCTTCCCCCTCTAACTATCTTGGTTGTAAATAAATTAGGACAACTGGGAGCGGGATTTACAGCAGTTGATACCGATCATCATGACCACGGACGAGAGTCTGTGTGGTCATGTGACTGGTTATCTGAAGAAAATCCCTTTGAATTTGCATCAACTGGTGATTCGATTGAAACCCTTTTAAGAGACCTTGTGAATGCGCCCGAAGACTCTGAAGAGATCACTCGGCTTGTCAAAACTAGAGGAATAAAACAGCTGTTGTTTAAAGCAGCGCTGGTGAAGGTCTATTCTGGTACATGTGCATTCACTGGATTTTCAATTGGTGGGGGACTTGAAGCCTGTCATATAGTGGCATGGGAAAATGCAAATTCCCAACAGAAAATGGACGTAAGGAACGGGATTTTGTTAAACGCTCTGCATCATAAGTTGTTTGATCGAGGGCACATCACGATTACTAAAAGTTATCAAATTATTTACGATGATCCAAAAAGTAAAAGCCGTGTGCATAATAAATTTGAAAGTAAATGCACGACCGCTTTACATGGGAAGCTAATGAGAATTCCACAAGATTTTAAGCACCGACCTCTCCCGGAGAATATAGATGAGCACCACTCATTAATAGGTTGGAATCTTTAAACAAACCATTATTCCTAAGTTTCTTATCCATGGTCTTGGTTATATAATCGAAACACTGTTTTCTTCCGTGAAAAATTAATTGTCAAACTGCATCAAGATGCCGTAACAGTGAGCTTCTTATCAACGTGTGATCTTCAGCACTAAACCCCAATAATGGCCGGGCCGCATAGCGGACTTCCGGCCCTTTCTTTGACACCTTGTCCGTCAATCCCTCCTGATGCACCCGCGCAATGCGCGCTACGCGTCCAAAGAAGCCCACCGATAATTGATCTGCATCTTGTTGAATGTTGAGACTTTTTTGTTTGCGTATCTTGGCAAACATCGCGGCCTTTTGCCGTTTGATGCGACCGCTTTTGCCCCGTAGGTTTTTGCGTTGTTTGCGCGCCGTATAGGCCTCGCCCTCCGGCGTTTGCTGGCTGGCGATGCGTTTGACCTGGCTACGGCGTAAATCCTGCGCGACTTTTTTATTGACGGCGCGGCGCTGGGCCGGTGCAAGTTTTAATAACAGCGCACTGGCCCATTCTTCTATCGCCTGCAAGTCGTTATTCATGCCAGTTGAACAGGCGTGTGCCATTCAGCCAGTAACGACTCGCCCTGGTACAAGGTCCAGAAGTCGTCGCTGTAGTCGGGCGTGGGTTGTGCCTCGGGTGTATGGCGGATAGCGAGCCTGCCGCCTTCGCGTTTGACGATGACGCGTTCGGTCAGGTCCAGCTTGATCGACAGATCAATCGTTTCATGATTATTAAAATCCACGTCAAAGCCGATACCGGTTTGTCGTAACGTCGGATTATTCAGTAAATCACGTTGATGCAGCGCAATCCACGCCAGCAGCGGCACTATGATCGCATCCGGATCGCCGCTGTAGTCGGTGAGGATGATGTTGAGCTTGTAACGGTATTCAAACGAGAGCGATGCGGATCCGGTAGCGACCACGTTACCCTCGTCGGCGAATACCAGCAGCTTGTCGGGGTTCTGACGCAAATCCGGATTGGCCGCGATCAGATGGTTTTGCAGGCTAGTGGGCTTGAGCATCATGTTCTTCTTGTTGGCATGCAACGATCATGTCGACTTGGGCGGCACACATGGCCCACGCGGCCTCGGTGCGTTCGAGCGCAAGGTGCAACGCGCCGTTAGTGGTCGGTGCCGTTGCTGGTAATTGGCAACGGGTGACGGGCGGACAGCCATTGACGATAAGCGTCGGCACCGGTGAGGGAGGGACGCTGGCGCAGCCCGGCAATAGCGTCAGGCAAAGTAGCAACAGCCCAAGGGCGAATGGAGAGGTCATGGTGGAGTTGGTCGATCAGGGCTTCACGTTCGGATAAAGTGACGGCCATGCTGGCCCGCGCCGCTTGTAGTTTGATGGTCGCCTGACGCTGTTTGACGTCGACGGCTTTTAGGGTGTCGATGATGCGGTTGCGGTCGGTCACCCCTCGCTCGGCGCGTGCAGCCTGATCCCTGACGGTGATCAGGCTGGCGCGTTGACTAACGATGACGGTTCCCATGCCACCCATTAACAGCACACCAACGAGGATTTTAACGATCAGCTCCATAACCCGGCCCGTGTCCCTTTGTGATCGATGGTCAATACCTGACGCCGTGGTGTCACCCCTTCGGCCGCAATACCCAGATGGACCCAGATTGCGGACCCGGCGCGTTCGTAGATCAGTTGATCGAACTGTAAATAGGAGTGTTCGAGCTTGCGACAGATCGCCAGCGGCGTGCCGAATTCGACTGCCGTAAAATCATTGGCTAACCCGTCCAGATGCGCGCTGTTGCGTGCGCCGCCGACCGCCCGGTTCAATGCCGTACAGCGAAATCCGCTTGAAATGCGCATCGCCGCACCGCCCAGTTCGAGCCGGACCAGCTCATCAAACTTGGCCAGACGTCGCAGGTTCACGGCGATGGCTGGCGGTGGCGTGTTGTCGATGCCGAGGGTGCGGGCGGTGTCGCTGCGCACGAATTCTGTCAGCGCAAAGTGTTCAGTCAGGTGGTCACTAGAGATAGCCATACGGATCTTTCAAAAGGTGGGCGACATTGCCCCTGGCACGGCAAACGATGA
Organism: Glaciimonas sp. GNP009; assembly: GCF_054343755.1. Lineage (NCBI taxonomy): Bacteria > Pseudomonadati > Pseudomonadota > Betaproteobacteria > Burkholderiales > Oxalobacteraceae > Glaciimonas > Glaciimonas sp. GNP009. The sequence continues at coordinate 3,692,037 of NZ_JBTGUV010000004.1, read as the reverse complement.
CGCATAAGGCAAGCGCCAGTCCGGCTTGCGCCAGCGACACCGGCGCGTGACCGAGCAGAATATCCAGGGCACAACTACCGGTCAGGGCAATGAGCAACCATGCCAATGACGACAGGTGGATCCGGTAGTTCGCCAGACCGCGCCGGTAGCACAGCAGTTGCCCGCACGCCGCGCCATAACAGCACAACGCGATAGCAGTCACGACTTGTTGCACGGTATCAATCATGGCGTCCTCCCTTGCGCAACCATTCCGGCAACGCAATGGATTTGATCAGATCAATACCGTGCAGAGTCAGCGCGATCACCGCTGCCGAGGCTAAGAAGGCAGCGACCCCGGATTGTTTAAGTGGCGTGTTGTTCATGACTTCCGGCGCGGCCAGATAACCAATCGCCAGCGAAATGACCATATAGACCAGTCGCTGCAACAACGGCAAATTCTTGCTGGTAATAGCCACCAAGGTGGCACCGGCAAAGGCACCGATTAAGGCATTGCCATCGATCGCAGGAAAGATCGAGGACAGACCGATGCCTGCGGCGGTGGTCATGAATAAAGAGGTACTGCCGGGTTCGGCCATAGTGTTTCTCACTTATGAATCACGGATTAGTCCCACAGACTGATGGTCTGGCGGGAAGGTGTGGCGGTGGTAGCCGGTTCTGGCAAGGTAACGAGCCGACCGTGGGCGATAAACGGCCCGTCGTCGGCCAGACCGGGATTCAGTTCCAGCACGGCTTCGACCACGCTGGCGGTCGCGCCCAGATGCCGCCAGCACAGCAAATCAAGCGTGTCGTATTGTTGGGTGCGGACCAGCATGGTTATCCTTGTTAAATCAACTCGACCGTTAAATGATGCCGTTGCAAGATGTCGGCAATCGCCCAGTGCGCGTTACGCCGTTGTTCACCGGGACCGTCGTCCAAATACCCCATGGATTTCTTGTCGGCCATGGATGACGCGGTGGTGTCGTAATCGCGGTATTTTTCCAGCAGGTCGGCTTTGGCGATGCTGTAGACGGCACGCCGGTAATGAATCAATAACTTACTTTCACGGTTGATCTTTTTAGCGGGGACAACTTCCAAGGTGCTGAAGCCGTTCTCTAGCTGTTCGTCCTGCCATGCGTCCAGTTCACCATTCACGTATAGGATCGCTTCGGCCACGGCCTGGACTAACCGTGGCGTGGTGACCGTGCCGTCGAGCCGCATCGCGTCACGCATGTGATGCAGATCGATGGCAGGGAACCAGCCGTCGTTCTCGACGATGGTGGGATCCGTGGTCTCGTTAGTCGTGAATGGCACGGGGGACCTGGCGATAAAGCTCATGATGACTTTCATAGTAGACGGCGGTGGGCGGGCGTCAGAGGTGTCACATCAATGTGCAACTCATCGACCCGCGCCGCCGTGCGCCGTTGGGTGCGCGTTATGCCTTGACCGCTTTTTTAAGGCGCAGTGTCAGGCGTTCAATGTCTTTTTTAACCCCGACCCGGCTGTCGAGCGCGAGGGCGCGGGTCAGATGCGGTAAGGCCAGATGGATCGCCGCCGGTGCGGCATCGGCGACGTTATCGGCGGCGATGGCACTTTTATCCAGCAGCGCATAGGCCAATGCTTTATGCAATTTGGCACGCGCCTGATCCGGTGCATCGCGGCTTTCGGTCAGCGTCATGACTTCCGGCAAGATGGTGCGGCCGACAGCGGGTGTCATCTGGCCGGATAGGGCCGCTTCAGCAAACTCGTCCATTAGCATGGTCGGGATATCGCGGTTGTACTGATCCGGTAAGGTCAACTTATGGGTGATCGCATAGGCAGCGAGTCGTAGCGCCTGCGCATAATCGCCCACGTCGATGCACCAGACCAATAACGTCGTCAGCACGTCATCCTGTGCACCTTTCCCCGCGCTTAGCACCCCGTCGATCCAGTCCTGGTACTCGGGCAGGATTTCTGCTTTCAGCGCGATCTTTTGTTTCACGGACTGGATCTGCTTGAGGCGTCGACGGTCCTCGGCCAGCTTGTAGAGCATCAGCTCGTAGGCGCTGCCTGCGGTCAGGTGCCCTTCCGGGGCGTTCGCTGCGGCTTTCGCAGCCAGCGCCCGCGCCTTGTGCCGCAATGCGGGAGAAAGGTGGGCCATGATTATTCTTTCGGCGTCGTGGCGTCAACCAGCACAATGTTTTCTATCATGGCACCTAAGCCAAAATCTTCGACGACATACGCGTCATTCGACGACTCGTAGTTTTCAATGCGGTCGCGCTTGGCTTCATCGACCACGCGACGGCGGCGGGCCGACTCCTGCCAATAGATCGACAAGTTGTCAAAGCGGGTGATCAGGATCGCATTGTCCGGGAAATATGGGACGCTCACCGCTTGCAAGCCGCCTAAGCGCTTCTGGCTGACGATGATGTCGGCAGCGAGGGTTTCGGTCGGAGCCTGATTAATATTGATCAACGGAAAATATTTGTCGTGTAACAGCGCACGCCCGACGATGACCACCAGGCCGTTATCTTTCTGGTACCACGGATCGAGCAGGTTGATCGCGTCAAACACGGCCGCATCCAGATTCACATAGTCGCCAGTGATCTCGGCGTTGCTGCCAATGTACAGCTTGCCAGGCGTGTTGCCTTCCTGCATGACGCGCTCGGGTGCCTGTTCGCGGTAGTGTTGCAGCCAGCCTTTGTTGACGTCTTCCAGCATCGGATGGGCGACGATATCGGTATCGGCCGCGATGCTGACGCCGTTAAAGCCGATGACCATCCGGTCGAGCGCCTGACGGGTCAGGATGACGTTGGCAATGCGGCTCTGGAAGTCGGCAAACTTGGCCCACGCATCCAACGTTTGATACTTGATATGCGTATCAAAGTTAGTTTTTTCACAGCGGTATTTGTGGCCGTCGAGCGTGGTCAGGTCGCGGGTCTGGCGGTCCTTGTTGGCGGTGTTGGTGCGGCTGGCCACCGGTCCGGAGATGCCAAGACCGAGCTTTTCGCCTTCCTGTTCGGTGACACCGATGATGTTGATCTTGCCTAGAAACTCGCTCGACTCCTGCATCTTGGTTTCCAGCTTTTGCTGGATCGTCGGGGCAACGGCAAAGGTCGACGCGGCGCTCGCCGTGTCGTTCAATACCTGCAGGCGGGCGGTGTAATGGTCAAAGGCAACGCGGGTAATTTTTTTCATTTTATACACTCCGGCAATAATGTTTGGTTAAAGGGAACCTTGCGTTCACTAGCGATGCGCGCTTAAAACTCGGTCTGGTCCATGCCGCTGCCACCGGTCGCGGCTGGCCGTTTGGAGGGGTTACCGTCCTGGGACTCCATCTGCTGTTTGAACGTGTCGAACGCGCACGTTACGCCCGCCAGTTCCTCTTGCAGTGCGGCAATCTGCTTTTGTGCGGCGGTGAATTGGGTGGTGAACGATTGCGCCGTGTCGCTGGCATGCAGCGCGACGGCTTCTAAGGCTTCACTGACATCGTTAAAACGGGCATCGTCCCCGTTTTCTTTTTGGGTAAAACGTTTCAGGATATTGTTGATGGTCGTCGTAAATTTACTGGGTACCGGATTGGCGATCTCTTCAAATTCGAGCGTGACTTCGACCGCTTCAGAAAATACGTTATCGGCATGTTGTTTGCGTTCTGCAAACAGGTTAATGGCGCTGGTGGAAGCGAACGTCAGGACGCTGGTCCCGAGACTGGCCGGGCTGTCGGTGATGCCAAGACCCACCAGATAAGCCTCATTGCTGCCAGCAAACGTGGGATTGATCTCAATGCTGGTGTAAATCTTTTGCCGTTCTTTGCTCATGGCCACCAGCGACGGGGTCGGGTCGATCTGCGCAAATAGCGCCAGTTTGGTCACGCCATCGAGTTGAATTTCTTCGGCTTTGACGGCGGTCACGTCACCGTAGGCACGAAACGGACTATCGGGCAGCGCACTGCGGATATGCTCCATCCAGATCCGTGCACCGTACTTGTCGGGATTAAAGGTCTTCGCCATTTGCGCAATTTGCTGGCGCGTGATCTCGCGCCCGTCGGTGGTCGCACCTTCGATGGCGACACGGAAAAATGTGGATTTAGTAGGCATGGTGTGCGCTGGTCAGCGTAAAAGTGGTCAGATGTCGCCATGGTCAACGACAGCGCGCCCTGATTCAATGCGCAGGGGGTTAGTAAGACGCTTAGTGGCGCTTTGCTAGAAGCGTTCTACGCGCGTGACCCCTACGCTTGCGGCATGTCAGAAATCGCCCCTCTCTCCCTCATTGAAACTGATCCCAAAGCGGATCCGCGCCGACTCGCCAAATTTTTATATTGGCAGGGATGGCAAATTTCGGCCGTCGCCGATTACCTGAAACTGAAACGTTCCACCGTCGAAAGCTGGAAGCAGCGCGATAGCTGGGACAGTGCGCCCGTATTGGAAAAGGTGGAAGCGGCACTGGACGCCCGCTTAGTGCAGCTGATCGGCAAAGACGGCAAATCCGGCGGTGATTTTAAAGAGATCGATTTATTAATGCGTCAGGTGGTGCAGACTGCCCGCGTGCGCCGTTATGAAGCGCCGGGCGGGAACGAAGTGGATCTCAATCCGAAGCTGGCGAACCGCAACGCAGGACCCAAGAAGAAGCCTATCCGTAACGACTTCAGTGACGAACAGCGCATCCAATTGCTGGACGCATTCAAAGACTCATTGTTTGATTATCAGAAAGTCTGGCACCGCAACAGTGACCAGCGTACGCGGGTGATTCTCAAATCGCGGCAGATCGGCGCGACCTGGTATTTTGCCCGCGAGGCGCTGGCCGATGCGATTGAAACCGGGCGTAATCAGATTTTTTTATCCGCCTCCAAAGCGCAGGCACATGTGTTTAAGCAATACATCCTCCAGTTTGCGCGGGAGGCGGCGAACGTGGAATTAACAGGCGACCCGATCATCTTGCCGAACGGCGCTCACCTGTATTTCCTCGGCACCAATGCGCGCACCGCGCAGGGCTATCACGGCAACTTTTATTTCGATGAATTTTTCTGGACGCATAACTTTGCCGAGTTGAACAAAGTGGCGTCCGGCATGGCGCTGCATAAGCAATGGCGCAAGACCTACTTTTCGACACCGTCGTCGATTACGCATCAGGCCTATCCGTTCTGGAGCGGCGACGGATTCAATAAACGGCGCGCTGTGGCGAATCAAATCGCCATCGATCTGTCGCACAAACGGTTGGCGGCGGGCTTCACTGGCGAGGACAAAATCTGGCGCCAGATCGTCACCATTCTGGACGCCGAGCGCGGTGGCTGCAATCTATTCGATATCGACGAATTGCGTAATTTCGAATACAGCCCGGACCAGTTCGAAAACCTGCTGATGTGCAATTTTATCGATGATACGCAATCGATTTTTCCATTGATGGAATTGCAGCGCTGCATGGTCGATACCTGGGTCGAGTGGTCGGATTTTAAAGTGTTTGCGACACGTCCCTTTGGCAACCGGCCAGTCTGGATCGGTTACGACCCGTCATTGACGGGCGACAGCGCCGGATGCGTAGTGCTGGCCCCACCCTTGGTCGCTGGTGGCAAGTTTCGCATCCTGGAGCGCCATCAGTGGCGTGATATGGATTTCGAAGCACAGGCCGAAGCCATCCGGCAAATGACGCTCCGTTATAACGTGGAATACATCGGCATCGATACCACCGGCATGGGGATAGGCGTCTTTCCGCTGGTGCGCCAGTTTTTCCCTGCCGCCACCGCCATCACCTATTCGGTCGAGGTAAAGACCCGCATGGTGTTAAAGGCTAAAAACATCATCAGTAAAGCCCGGCTCGAATTCGACGCCGGATCGATCGATATCGCGCAGGCCTTTATGGCGATCCATAAAACGCTCACCGCCAGCGGTCGGCAAGCCACCTACGAAGCAAGTCGCACCGATGCCACCGGCCATGCCGATCTGGCGTGGGCGTGTATGCATGCACTTGACCACGAGCCGTTTGAAGGCGGTCATTCCAATACCCAATCCTTTATGGAGATTTATACCTCATGAGCAATAAGCAACGTGCGCGATCCCGCGCCGACAATATGGCAACTTCCATGGCGACGACAGACACAACCGAGCATGCGCCGCCCGCCGCATCCGGCTTCGAAGCCTTCACGTTTGGCGATCCGACGCCGGTACTCGATCACGCCGAGATCCTCGATAGTTTGGAATGCTGGTCGAACGGGCGCTGGTATGAGCCACCTGTCAATTATGCCGGGTTGACAAAATCGTTTAACTCCAGCGTCCACCACAGCAGCGCGATCTATTTCAAAGCCAACATCCTGACCTCGACGTTTGTGCCGACACCTCTACTGTCACGCGATGCGTTCAAACGGCTGACGCTGGATTTTTTAACCTTTGGCAATGCGTACCTGGAGAAACGGGTCAGCCGCAGCGGCAAGCTGTTGGCGCTGGCGCATGCGCTAGCCAAATACGTGCGGCGCGGGCGCGATCTGGACCAGTATTATTTCGTGCGCGGCTGGCAGGAAGAATACGCGTTTCGCACCGGCTCACTGTGCCACCTGATGGACCCCGACGTGAATCAGGAAGTCTACGGTGTGCCGCAATATCTGAGTGCCTTGCAGTCGGCATGGCTCAACGAAGCCGCGACGTTATTCCGGCGCAAGTATTACAAGAACGGCTCCCACGCCGGATTCATCTTTTACATGACCGACGCGGCGGCAAACAATGCGGACGTGGACAACCTGCGCCAGGCCATGCGCGACAGCAAGGGGCCGGGCAATTTTAGGAATCTGTTCATGTACGCACCGAACGGTAAGAAAGACGGTATTCAGATTCTGCCAGTCTCGGACGTGGCAGCGAAGGATGAATTCTTCAACATCAAAGGCGTGACCCGCGATGATGTGCTGGCCGCGCACCGCGTGCCACCCCAGCTGCTCGGCATCATGCCCAATAACACCGGTGGCTTCGGAGCCGTCGAACCAGCAGCGCGGGTGTTCGCCCGCAATGAACTGGTCCCGCTGCAATCGCAATTTTTAGCCATCAATGACTGGGCCGGACAGGAGGTTGTGAAGTTCGACGAATACATCCTTGTGACCGGTGAAGCAAAAACAACTGAAAGGGTCTCAGCATGAGCGACATTGCCGACCGCGCCGACTACGTGATAGAGCTCGCCATAAGGCAATCATTGGCGGCGGCACGAAAGAATAACGTGATGGTGGCGGATGGCCATTGTGCCTATTGCGATGAACCGGTGGCGTTATCAAGGTGCTTTTGTGGCGTGGATTGTCGTAATGACTACGATAGGGAACAAGCCGCTTTTTTACGCGCTGGAAAGCCTTTTTAACTTTATATTTTGCTTGATTGGATTTTTGAGATACAGTATATTTAATTGCATAAAATATAACTTTCTGTTTTTGGGAGAAGGCTGTGTGCGGACGTATTGCTCAGTCAAAGACTGCTAGCGTATATGCAAGAGCGATGGGCTGGGCAGAAGACGATATTGTTTTGCCGGAGTGGCAACCAAACTGGAATGTGCCCGCGCGCAGCTCACCATTATTGATGCATGAACTAGCTGGCAAGAGAAGTTTTGCATCCGTTCATTGGGGATATCACCCTAAGTGGACAATGGTGAAAAAAATGCCTATGCTAATCAATGCCTCGCTACATACGGTGTCCACTAGTCCGGCGTTACGCCCGTTATTTCAGTCTGGCCGCGCGATTATCCCTGCGGACGGCTGGTTTGAATGGGCTGGCGAGAAAGAGAACAAACAGCCGTGGTACGTCATGTTGAAAAACGATACTCCCATGTTTCTTGCTGCGATAACGGATTTTTGGCCAGTCAACTGCGCTATTGAAGACACAGGTTTTCTGATTGTCACTACCGCCCTTACTAAAAATAAATCTACTGGCACTGACCAACGACCTATCGTGCTGACTGCGGAAAACGCGTGGCTCTGGATGAACAACGATCTGTCTATGGCGCAGGCGGACGAGATAGCCCGAGAGACTCATTTGCGATCCGAGTACTTTGCGTGGTGTAAGGTATCTGAGCGTTAGAACAAGCAGATTAACTTTTGAACGGAACTAGCAAGTTAGCTAATCAAGTCTAAGACCCACCTAAACGCGTTTCAAGCCACTAATATCATTAAAATTCCTAGATTGCGGTCGATTAGATTTTTTTTGGAAAGCGTTAATTATTCGTCCCTAAAGATAGCCAAATCTTCCCCGATGGCAATAAGATCTATTTTACTTTCGCGTATTTGTGAAAATAACTGGCCTTCCTCTGTCTCAACGTGACCAAAGAAAATTGTCTCCAACATTCTTACTTTTTCATCATAAAGGGGGTCATTTGGATGCATGTGTTCTAAGTTGGTAATTAGCAATTTGGTGGCAGTGAGCTTTCCCAATACCTCATCTGCAAAGCGTTTATCGCTAATTTCGCTTGTGATAGCGGGATATAGAATTTCTTCCTCCATTTGGGCGTGCACGGCTACCGCACGGAAAATGGCAGCGATGAGCTTTATTTTCTCCTGCCGTTGGTCTTTGGTAAGCGCCCTAAATTGAGAAAACATCGATCCAATTTTCTTGTGATCGTCCGCTAATAAGGACAGTGCGTGGTTAATTTTGATCATGACTATTCTTGGGAAAACGAGAAAATAGTTGATTTCTGCCAGGAAACTTGGCGGCTGTCCGGTACTTTTTAGATGTCAAAATAATATCAAACTTACTTCGAATTTATATCGGGTAAACCCTCATTTTTTTTATGTAGGAATTGATTGGTAGGCCAATTGTCACAAATGCCTTTGATATTAATTTCGTTTTGCTCGTGGTGCTTACGTTATATTTGATATGTAAAGCCTAACCCTCAACCGGAGTAGAACAGCTATGTGCGGACGCATCACACAGACAAGAACGGCCGAATCCTACGCTAAAGAGCTGGGCTGGACGGACGCTGACTATCGCGAACATGATTGGCAATCTAACTGGAACGTGCCACCCGGCAGCGCCCCCCTGTTAGTTCATCAATTTGGCGGCACCCGCGCCGTTGATTCAGTGCCATGGGGCTTTCGTCCAAAGTGGGCGGTCGAAAGAAAGCTACCGATGATGATAAATGCGCGGCTGGAGAAAGCCGCGACCGGTCCGGCGTTTCGGGCGATGTTCAAATCAGGGCGCGCGATTATTCCCGGGGAAGGATGGTTTGAGTGGACTGGCGAAAAAGGACATAAGCAGCCTTGGTACATCAAACTGAAAAACGATGGCCCGATGTTCTTCGCGGCCATGACGGATTTTAGACCGGACCGAGAATTACAGGAAGGTTCGGGTTTTGTGATCGTTACCGCTGCAGCCGAAGGCGGATTGGTCGACGTACACGACCGGCGTCCGGTTGTGTTGGCGGCTAAGGATGCTTTGCTGTGGATGGACAACGGTTTGCCAGAAGAACAGGCGGAACGGATCGCCCGACTCCGCGCGCTCGGCCCAGATAGCTTTGAGTGGTTCATGGTGTCGACGGAGGTTAATCGAGCCGGGAGGAGTGATCCGTCTATGATTGAGCGGATTTCGTCGTGAATAAGCGGCGTGCAACGCTCCTGCGCGCACGTCCAGAAAGATGGGGCACTCCCCACCGACCAAATCTAATGGTGGACAAGCTTTGGTGAAAAGTCGTCCTTCATTTTAATTTTGGCAGCTCTCCCCAGTCAGTCGTGTACCTAGGGGTTTTATTGTCAAACCGCGCCGCCCAGCGCCCGAGACCTCCGGCAGAACCGAGTTGCACAGTATCTCGGCCGTATTGTGCATTTAGCGCATCGAGCGCAATCATGACCGCAGGGGAATGCTTTACGGTGTGGGAAGCATCAAACAAGTTTCCCTGTTTGATGTTTCCAGAATAAAGGTCCATCAGGACTACACCCGCTTTTTTGTATTTATAACCATCACGAAAGATGCGCTTCAATCCGTTGAGCGCGAAGCCGGTGAGTGTGCGCACATCATCTGACGAATCCGGTAACGGGATGGTAATGCCATTGTTGTATTGAGCGTCATCCAAGCGAAAACGGTCGGTCTCCACAAAAACGTGAATCGCTCCACACACGGATTTCTGTCCGCGAAGCTTTTCGGAAGCTCGCGCCATGTACATCGATATGGCTTCTTCCAATTCCTTGATCGTCATCACGGTTGCACCAAAGGAACGGGACGAGACAATCTGTTTGCGAGGCGGCGAAACTTCTTCTAGCGCCATGCAAGAGATGCCACGTAGTTCATTGCAGGTACGTTCCATCACGACACCGAATTGGTCGCGCAGGACTTTTGGGGAGGTCGTTCGTAATTTTTGCACTGTGTCGATGTGCATGTTACGCAGCCTATCGCTTATCTTACGACCGACTCCCCACACTTCACCGACATCAATGTGACTAAGGACTTCGTTAACATCATCGCTGTGCATACCCGCCAGATCACATACGCTATTGAATGGCGTTTGTTTCTTGGCGATATGGTTGGCCATCTTGGATAATGTTTTGGAAGGACCAATCCCGACGCAGACGGGCAGGCCTGTCCACTGCTTAACGTGATGCCGTATGGTCTGGCCCATGTCGGTCAATGTCGGCCAATGACCGGCCATACCATTGAGACTTAAGAATGACTCGTCGATGGAATACACTTCAACATCAGGACTGTAGTCGCGCAAAATGGTCATGACGCGGTTGCTCATGTCGGCATAAAGCGTGTAGTTCGATGATAGTGCAATGATGCCATGCTTGCGTGCCAAATCCTGCAATTGAAACCACGGCGCGGCCATCTTGACACCGAGCGCCTTCACTTCATTTGAGCGCGCCACCGCACAACCATCATTATTCGATAAGACGACAACCGGTTTGCCTTCCAACCGGGGATTAAAAACGCGCTCACAACTGACATAGAAATTGTTGACATCGACCAGGGCGAATAACTGGGAATGCGGTGCGCCCATGATCAGACAGCAAACTTCCGAACGACCCCTGCAACCACGCCCCATATTTGTAAATCATCGTCGTCACTAACGACAATGACCTTATAGGCTGGATTCTCTGGACGCAGTTCAACTACTCCACGGCGGCGATAAAGGCGTTTCAAGGTGAATTCGTTACTTATGACCGCCACAACAATATGGCCGTGCTTAGGTTCAATCGAGCGGTCCACCAATACCCGGTCGCCAGCGAGAATGCCCGCGCCAGTCATGCTATCGCCCTCAACTGTGAAGTAAAACGACGCCGCTTTATGCTTCACGAGGTATGTGTTGAGATCGAGACCTTCCTCCACGTAGTCGGCCGCGGGGGATGGGAAACCTGCAGGTATCTTAATAAGAAACAACGGAACAGGGCAAGCCTCGGGGGCGATGGCCGCCGCAAGGGCATATTGCGCGAGGCTAACTGGTGCGCACGCTTGCGTGCAGTCGAGGGGGCTCATGGGGCATTTAATTATACTGTATGAATATACAGCTATATTATCACCTTTGACCGCCGCCGCGCACTACCCACCACGCCTGCGGGCTTCTTTAGATGCACTTGAGTTAACGCACCCTGCTGCATCGCCAGAATCCCGCTCAGCGTGGGGCATGGAAGAATTCTGCCTACATCAGCGTGACGCAGTTTGATGCACCTGGGCCCATAAAGTGACAGGTTCAAACTCCCTCGTTATTAAATGTAGCTACAAATATTACTTGATTTGAATTACGTTCGTAACTACAATTAAACGATGGAAATAACATTTGACGCTATTAAAGATGTTGTAAATGTAGGCAAACACGGGGTCTCACTGGCAGATGCGGAAAAATTAGACTGGGAAATTGCATTAATATGGGCAGATAGGCGAAATAATTACGGCGAACCGCGTCAATTGTCAATGCTGTTTAGCAGAATTAAACGGTCAAACTTATAGTGCGGCATTTGTAGATCGGCCTGAAGGCCGCCGAATGATCAGCCTTAGAAAGGCAAATTTGCGAGAGGTGAAATTCTATGATGAACAAACGTAAAATTATTTATCCGACAGCGGAAGAAGATGCTGCAATCACCGCGGCCGCATTGACAGATCTAGATAACCTACCTTTGAATGACGCGCAATTATCGGAACTCAAACCTGTGCGAGGACGCGGTCGTCCTTTAGGGAGCGGCACGAAAGAACAAATAACAATGCGCTTAGATACTGATATTGTCGACGCGTTTAAGCGTGAAGGCGATGGCTGGCAAACCAGAATGAATGGCGCATTGCGTGAGTGGCTCCAGGCGCATCAATAGTGAGCAGTCGCCATAGATGGTATTTCTAACCGGGGATTCGAGTCCCCTCTCTAAAAACATTCATCAAAATAGGGAATTGACAGCATCTGGACAGCGTTTTTAAAAGAGCGTTATAGAGTAAGGTGATTGGGTATATTCGAATCCCCCTTTCTCCGCCAAGAACATAGCGCGTAAGTCTTTGATTTCAAAGACTTACGCGCTTTTTTTATGGGCGTTCGATAGGTATAAGGTTAAACGAGTTAAAACGGACATACACAGGCACTGACAAGGGGCGTACAAAGTTGCACATGCGGCGGGGTCAACAACTTTATGCGACGCCCGAATTTGGGTACTCACACCTCGGAATGCCGGGCGCACCTTCGACGCACTATCGCTTGGATAAGTGAAAAGCGGATGTGAACCAGGCATCTTGCGGATCCCCGCCTAATTTTACAATTTAGCGGTATTACCTCGAATTTGAAGGATGTATCAACTTTACTTCGCGCATTACCGAAGCAAAATACAAGCAAACCGCAGCTAAAACAGGCGTAATTGCTGCGAATTCAATGACTTCTGGCTTTCGTATTGTTTGCAGATTGACCTCAATTGAGGCAAGCCCTGGAGGATGTTGATTTGGTACACAACACGCCAGGAGTAACCCGCCAGGTTTTCCATTAAGAAATAGCAACTCTGACCGGTATCCCGCAGTGCGCCGTTCATTTGATCCGGTGGATCTGGTGTGTTTTGGCCATACCTTAGCTAAGGTCCAGGCTTACTGCTGGTTCAGCGATGCTGCCGATTTGCAGACACTTTCTATACTGCGCATCAAAATTGAGGGATGCACGTATTAAAATCCCAAAAATGCTATTTTTTTGGGACATCACTGCTTCTTGTAGCGCAACCACACACCGCCGCCTTCTTGGATATCTGCCGACTCTAATGTAAGGTAAGTTGGCTGCGACCAGACATCTTTGGCGATCTCAAACGATGCGGGATGCTCACCACGTCCATCAATCAGCGGCAAGATAAGAACACTGACCTCATCGACAAGCCCTGCGTTTACAAATGACCCGCTCACCGCGGGTCCGCCTTCGACGATAAGACGCTTAGTGCCAAGTTCATTTGCAAGGGTTGCAATGACATGGGCCAGATCAATTTCTGTCTTGCCACCAAAAATATAAGACACGTTGATGGATTTCAGATAGGCCAAATAATCATCCGACACCGCTTCTGTCACAACCGCGACGACATGCGAAGCGAGCGCTACGTTGCTCTTCCAAGCCACTTTGCCGTGAGGGTCAATTGAGATGGCATAGCAGTCCGCATTGCGGTTGGCAAAATAATGAATGCGTGGAACGGGTGCTTTGGCCAGGCCTCTCTGATAATCGTCACCGTGCGCGATTTCCTGCATTGTGACCCTACCGCAGATCCATGCATCGAACTTGAATTGCTGAGCAAGCTTCTCATACAGGTCGCCAGCATTTTTTTTAAAAGGGCGCGCCCAGCCGTCAGTGAGCGCGTGTCCATCAATGGAGGACAACATATGACAGATGACATATGGCTTCATGAAAAACTCCCAATAATCTTTGATGGTTTATAAATTCTTATCAAGTTGATCCACCTAATCGGCAGGCGGTCAGATTCGCGTAAGACTACCACATCTAATTTTTAGTATAGACGCCACCGTTTTAAGCGCGTCCGGATGAAGTCGGTAAAAATTGCACCCCGATATGAAGTCCCATCGCGTCGAGGATAGCCGACAAGCAGCGAGGGACGGGATTCCCATCTGATGACAACCTGCGGTAGAGCCGGGCCGTACTCAGGTGAGACGATTTAACCGTGAGTTTTACTGTCAGTTTTGATGTAAAACAGCGTCGGATACTTTCCATCAATCAGCGCTGCAGTCTTCGAATTCACTGGGCCAGACGCGCAGGTCGCTTAACAATCCCAACCGCACGCAGTTCACCAATCGGCTCATTCAACACATCAATCGTTCTTGGCGCTCTATATGCGCTCATGACCAGGTCGCGGGTGTGTTCCAGATGCGTGCGCCAAAACTTCTCGGCGGCGGCGGGCGTGCCGCTGCGCATCAGCTTCACCATTTTTTGGCGGTCTTTGATGCTGTCTTGACGTAGCTTGTCGACACTGGCTTTTTCGATTGTGCGTTCTGTTACATGCTCGTGCTGGCGGCGGATGATGTTGTAGATTAGTGAAGCGAGAAGATGGATCGTTTTGTTGCCGCAGTGGCGAGTAATAAGCATTGAGAACTCAGCGCTGAGATCGGCGTAGCGTATCAGATCAGACTGCGCGGCCTCGCGTGCTTCGGCGATGTTTGCCTCAAGCTCAGCTAAGGCGATGGGGTTGCGCGACGCCGCCAGCAATCCGGCGGCTGGTGGTTCAATGACGATGCGAGCGAGCCATATGTCTTCTAGTGTCGTGCCTTCGATTTGTAGAAACAGACCGACTTGGCGGGCCGCGGCACCGACATCGATTGAGTTCACACGTGCCCCACCGTGTCTGCCGCGGGCGATGGTGATGAGCGACTCAGATTCGAGAAGGCGCAACGCTTCGCGAAGCGTTGGACGCGAGATGCCGAATTCGATTTGTAGTACGTTCTCGGGATGTAACTTGTCGCCAGGTTTGAGCTTACCCGTGACAATTTGACGGCGTAATGCCTCTGCTACTGTAGCGGCGGCTTTTTGAGGTTTACGGGATACCGTAGTAGTGGTTTTGCGGGGCTTGGTTACAGTATTTGTCATGCAAATTATATTAGCACATGTCGTTATTAAACGATAAATGGAAAATCGTTTTAGGTAGATAAATTGGCCTGATTTTTTGACGATTTCAAACGTGAAAAAGCAAGCGTTTGTGTGCATTCCGTAAGCAGCGACGTTCACTACTTTTGAGATTAAATAATGACAATGACAAGGCGAAAAAAGATGGGAACAATTACCCGAAGGCCACCATTTTTAACAAAAGATAATCCTTCTTTGCAATCGTTGACATTCGAAATATCAGTTTTCTTTTACCTATCTGGTGACAACAATGGGAGAACGCAAATTTCGCCACCGAATCCAGCAAGGCTAGTTCGCCATAAGGCGTTTGCGCATGCACAGCTAAAACAAATCGATCACCTAAAATGCAGCACAAGTCACCTAAAGCGATGCAACATCACGACATTGATTAAACAAATGTCGCTAGTTGCATCACAACCCAAAAAAGCCCGAATTTTCAAGATGCAGATTTACGCAGCGCCGCCAATGGGTATCGTCTTGTCCGAGCCGGTATGACGCGAGATATCTTCCTGTGTTGCTTCTTTGATGGTGCCATCCTCCTGGAGTTTTGCGATCTCACCTTCCGAATAGTGCAGTTCACGCAAGATCGCTGCCGAATGTTGCCCGAGCGCTGGCGCGTCGAAGCGTGTGTGTCCCGGTTCGTCCGTGAATCGGATTGGATTGCCGATATGGTCCCAGCCACGTTCATCGGTTATGACAGCACCACGCTGCCTGAAGTGGGCGTCTTCGAGCATTTCAGGCAGCGTTTGCACGGGTGCGAAGGGTATATCTCGACCCTTGAAATAGGCCACCCACTCGCTCTTGGTTTTAGTGCGAAAGGTCTCTGCCAGAAAGTCACGCACAGGATGTTGCCCCTTACCTGGCGGCAGCTTGCATATATCGATCAGATCGGGCCGGCCCAGCATGGTGAGAAGATTGACAGCGAATTTCATCTCTTGCCCGCCGAGCGCGATCCAGTCGCCATCCTTGGTAGCGTAAATGGCGTAGAGCGCGTTGCCGCCGAGCGAGCGCGCCTCGGGGACGTTAGGTTGACGTCTCCCCGCCATCGCTGTGTCGAGGTTGTTGGGAATAGCGGCAAGCAAGCAATCAGCCATTGCCATGTCGATAAAATCCCCGCGGCCGGTTTCTTTGCGACGAAGCAGCGCCATCATCACGCCTGAGAGCGTGACCATCGACGCCAGCATGTCTGCTGCCGGCAATCCGGGAATTGCAGGCTCGCCATCCCTGCCCCGGTTCAGCGACAGCACACCGGCCATCGCCTCAATCGCGAGGTCGTGGGTGGCGAGGTCACGGTACGGACCGCTCTGCCCAAAGGCAGAGATTGATGCATATACGATGTGCGGCGCGCGCGCGCTGATCTGTTGATAGCCGACGCCGATGCGGCCGGCCACGCCGGGCCGAAACGCCTCAATGACGACGTCCGAGACCTCGATCAGCCGCATCAATGCCTCCAGTCCGGCCGGTTGCTTTAGATCTAGCGCCAGGCTCTTCTTGCCGCGGCTGGAGTTGGCAAAGAATACGCTGACCCCGTCGCGCATCTCGCCAACGGCGCGAGTCGGCTCGCCCTCGTCGACTGACTCAATCTTGATGACCTCGGCGCCGTGATCGGCCATGAACTGCGTCAACATTGGTCCGGGCAGAAAGCGCGACAGGTCAATGACACGGATGCCTTCGAGCTTCATAAGTACTCCCTCTTGCTGTTAGTCCCCGCCGTCATCACAGCATCCGATTGTGCGCGTGATCCCATCATCGGGCGGATTTCCATGCATTTATATTGCAATGTGGTGTTGGTTCAAAATGGGGCGAATTCTTTCCCGAGTATGTCACGCGCAATGATGCCCAGATGCACCTCACGCGGTCCGTCCGCAGACTCCATTCCCAGACAATCCCGAAGTCGTTGCTCGAACGGCAAATCTTTCGCCCAACCGTAATGGCCGTGCAAACGCATACACGTATAAAGGACTTCGTTGGCCGCCTTCACGCCCCACCACTTGGCCATCGACGATTCTTTATCATGGCGCAGTCCCTTGTCCTTCAATGACAAAGCGCGGTAACACAACATACGTGCCGCCTCCAGCTTCGTTGCCTCCATTGCCAGTTCGTTTGCCACGCCTTGCCATTTTGAAAGTGAACGCCCCATAACTTGTCTGATCTTGACGTACTCGATTGTTTCGTCGAGGGATTTTTGGGCAGCGCCGATACAAGCCAATGGAACGAAATTGCGGTTGTAACCGATGATCGTCATCGCCCAGATGAAACCTTGGTTCTCCTCGCCGATCATATTACGTGCTGGTATCCGCACATTGTCAAAGAAGAAGCTACCCGCACGATCAATCCGTTGTCCCATGCGCTCGAAAGGCGTGGCGGTAACGCCAGGCGTGTCGGTTGGAACCAGAAAGAATGAAAGTCCCCGAGGTCCGGGTCCGCCGGTCCGAGCCGAGACGAACACCACCTTCGAGACCCCACAAAAGGTGATGCTGGTTTTCTCGCCGGTGATGATGTAATGATCGCCATCCTTAACTGCCTTAGTTGTGATGTTGCCTGCATCGGCACCACCGCCGGGTTCGGTGAAGGCCAGCGACATCATTTCGCCGTTGGCAATACGTGGAATCCACTCTTCTTGCAACTCTGGCGCCATGGACGAAGCCATTTCACCGAGGTGAATGGCGTTGCTGATGATGTACCGGATGTTATGGTCACAACGACCAATCTCCTCACACACGATCCCGCAGTCGACGAACGAATAACCCTGACCACCGTACTTTTCTGGAAGGCGCAACCGCAACAATCCCATATTGATCAGCTTGTCCATGAAATCCTTGGTCAGCCACTCACCGGTTCTGTCCCATCGCTTGTATTGGGTAAGAAGTTCCGCCTCAGCGTATTTCCTCACCGAATCGCGGATCATCTCTTGATCATCAGAATAACTAAAGTCCATTTGTCTTCTCCTTATGTCCATCATTTATAGATTCTCGCGGCCCTTGATAGTAAGGACCAGAGATAGGATGCTTCCACGGGGTGTAACCCTCTTTTTGGTATGCTTGCGGCCCCAACTTAAAATGCTTGGCCGCTTCCAGACTTTCTAAACCCGGAATGTTCGGATCGTAAAATGCATCCGGATGCATTGGTCTTGGGCCAGCCTTAGCCACGTGACCAAATACGGCGCGACCAATAATTTTCTCCAGCATCCATACGCAGTCGATGATCTTATCCAGATCCACGCCGGTATCGATGCCCAGTCCTTCCAGCATATGGATGACATCCTCGGTCGCCGCCATTCCCGATGCACGACCGTTCCCGCCGAATTGCCCGCCTCCGATTCCTCCGAGCGTTCCCTCAATGATCACAGTGTCGTCTTTATCCAGAGTGCGCAAGGCGGTATAAATCGCAGGCAGCGCCATGCCGCGCGCGTTATGCATATGCAGATTGAACTGTTTGACCTCGGGCCAACGAAGTTTGATTTTTTTGAGATCCTCCTCCATCTCGGGAGGCAAGCACCAACTCTGCGAATCGTGCAGTGCGATCTCAACGACGGCTATTCCGGCCGCATTTAACAAGGCCATTTGCCGCTCGAGAAAAGAAAAGCGATAATCCTGAGAAAACTTTCCCAAGAAGTTGGAACCCCACGCGGAGCCGATTCCAATGCGGGCTTTGCTGATGCCACGTTCCTTTGCATCCTGAATGACCTCTGGCCAACCTTCCATCATCTGCTCGACCGAGCGATTGACGTTTCTGCGCTGATGAACGTCGCAGATATCGAGAAACAGCGTACAGAACTCCTCTTCGATTGTCAGAGGGGGAGAATATTGCTCAGCGCGCTTCTTGGCCTTCTGATTGTGAATAAAGGTCAAGTACGTCACGCCCTCTTTCGGGTGGAATGCGCGCAACAGTTCCTCAAAGCAAGCCATCTGTGGAACGAAGAGCGGGCTGACAAAAGCGCCGACTGTTATCCGTTTCAAGCCGGTCTCGGAGAGTGCATCTAAAAACGCCACTTTGGCTTCCAGAGGAATGCACACGTCTTCTATTCCGAAACCTTCTCTCATCACCTCTTCGTTGTAAATCACGGTTGGCCAATTCACAGATGCGCTCCCAGTTTTCAGTCGTTTAATTTTCAGTCGTTTAACTTACTCCAGCGGCCACAGTTGTCGCATCTGCGCAATGGTCGGGGAGCGGATAATCAATCATCAAATCTAATTGTATAACTATTTAGATTATTGTGCGTTAAATCGTCTAACCTTATTTTCTAATATTTTTCACATAAGAAAATTAAGCTATTCAAATAGGCCAACTAGCGTCGCGCACTTTTCACCATATCACCATTTCGAAATGGTTTTTCGAGTGTGGCGCAATGAAATTTTTTTCTCAATTACCTCCCATCATGCTGTCATTCTTTAAACAACATTTGTCCCTTGATCAACTCCTCAATATAGATTGAGCATTCAGAGACAATTAATAACGATAGCCACCGGGGCCTAATTTTTAGAGACCTTTCTTTAGCGCCATCACCCCTACCAGCTTAGCTTACAGAGCTATTACCGTATTTTTTTACACGATGTGTGACTTCCAAAGAGATTGGAAACAGCGTCAAAAAAACAGGTACTTTGATCCACTCGCATGAAAACGATCAATCCATGACGTGATTGGATAATTGATCGGACACTATTTTTTTATATAAAGATTCTTTCGATGAAGAGAAAGAAATAGCCCGACAAACTGATAGGGCGTTTGCACAATTAAGTCCCAGTAACGCCTGTCATTTTGGCGTGTCGGACAACCTATCAAAAGGTAACAACATCATAAAATTGACTTTTTAAAAGTCCGCGGCTTCGGACCGAATCGGTTTATTATTACATCAGAAAGTTAAATAGTTATACAATAAAAAAATACCGCAGACCCGCAAAGGGCGCGGCGTTAATCAAGTTCAAGTTGATTTTTGAGGAGACAGCAATGGATTCATGGAATATCGGAAGAACAAACCGCAAGATTAAATTAGGAAAGGTATTGTCGTTGGCGTTGGCACTATCGCTGGCGAGCGCAGCGATCATCGCCCACGCCAGCCCCTATCCAAATCAGACAATCAAGATTATCGTGCCGTATTCGCCGGGTACCGGGAGCGACGTCATGGCCCGCACGATCGGCGAGAGCATATCCAGGAAATCACATGTATCAGTGATTGTCGAGAACCGGGATGGTGGAGGTGGTTTGATCGGCTCCCTGACTGCGTTGCAATCGGCACCCGACGGATACACAATTCTCATCGCCGCGAATCCATTCGTGATCGCACCGATCCAAAAATCTACACCGCCTTACGATCCGGTCAAAGACTTCGTTCCCATCGCAAAAGTGGCTACCATCCCTCTGGTGCTGGCTCTCTCCCCTGCTTTGCCGATCAATAATATAAAAGAGCTAGTGGCCTATGCCAAGGCAAACCCGGGTAAATTGAGCTATGCTTCCTCCGGTCCCGGCACAATCAGTGAACAGGAGATGGAGATTTTTAAACAGGCCACTGGCATTGATGTCGTTGAGATTCCGTACAAGAGCACTGCACAGGCTATGACCGACCTGCTCGGGGGCCACATTGCGTTGTTTCCCGTCGTGGTGCCTTTGGTGCAGCAGCATCTGCGCGCAGGAAAGGTGCGTGGGCTGGCTGTGTTTGACACCCATCGCTCGGCGCTTTTTCCAGATATCCCTCCCATTGCGGAAGGACTCGGCTTACCGACATATCTCCCGACGCCTGTCTGGTACGGTTTTGTAGCACCGGCGGGAACGCCAAAAGAAGTCGTAGCGACCCTGAGCGCCCTTATTAACGGCGCCATGCAGGATCCCGAAGTCAAAGAGCGTTTGGTCACAATGGGTGCGCAGTCGATCACCCCAACCAATGCGCAATTCACGGTCGACCTCAAAGCGGAATCCGAAAAGGCGAAGCAGCTCGCCAAGAGACTTGGCATCATACAATGACCAAGATTGGTTATCCCTCTCGGCACAGCAATAGCAATGCTAATTCATCACGTAGATATCTAATGAAATCACGCTCTTTGCCATGACACAACCTATACTCCACAAAGACACGCCCCTCAAACCAGCGCTAAAAGGAATACGCGTAATCGAGCTTGGCACCTTCATTTCTGCTCCGTTTGCCGCCACTCTATTGGCAGACTTTGGCGCTGATGTCATCAAGATAGAATTGCCAGAAGTGGGTGATCCTATGCGTACACTGGGCGCCTTTCCTTCCGACGGTGAAAGCGATAGCGGCTATTGGTGGTCAACAATCGGACGCAATAAACGGTCCGTCGCGCTCGATATTCGTACACCAGAAGGTCGCACCATCCTAGGCCAACTTCTTAAAACGACTGAACTTCTCATCGAAAACTTCCGGCCCGGAACGCTTGATCGATGGGGAATTACTTCGGCCTGGATGAAAGAGCAACGTCCCGACATTACCATCGTGCGTATTAGCGGCTACGGCCAAGACGGACCTTGGCGCGACACGCCCGGCTTCGACCGCAACGCCCAAGCCTTTTCAGGGCTGGTGTACGTCACGGGCGAAAAGGACACGGCACCGCAGCAAGCCGGATTGCCTGTTTGCGATTTCACCGCCGGATTATGGGCAGCCTTTGGCGCGGTCACCGCATTACTAGGCAAACATCTGCACAAAGAGAATGTTGGCGACGAAGTGGATCTGGCGCTCTATGAGACCATGATTCCCTTCCTGAAAGACATCCCGATGAAATACCGACATCAGGGAAAGGTGACGGAGCGCACCGGCAATACGCCCGACTACGTGTCTCCAGGTGGCGCTTACTTAACCGGCGACAATGAATGGATCTTCGTCAGCGGAACAGGTGACCGCGTCTTTGGTCGGCTCATGACCGTTGTCGGTCATCCCGAAATGCCGGAACAACCGATGTTTAAACTCAACAAGGATAGAGTCACGCATCGGCCGTTGCTCGACGCCGCCATCAACGCATGGTTGAAAACTCGCACAACCGAAGAAGCACTCGCCGCTTTTCAACTGGCAGATGTTCCTGCGGTAAAAATTCAAAGTATTGATGATTTGATGCATCACCCGCAAGTGATCTCACGCGGCAACTTTATCGACGTGCCAGATCATGACCGTGGCGAAGTATGCCTTACGTCACCGGTTCCCAGACTGTCACGCATGCCCGGCACCATCCGCTGGGCCGGCCAGCATTTGGGTGAGTCAAACCAAGAGGTTCTGCAGGGTGAATTGAATTTGTCCGAAGACACCTTGGCTGATCTGCGCGAGCGTAAGATAATTGGTCGTTAGGTTCAACATATTAGGAATTACTAATAAATGCTGAATATTAGGTATTACTAATATTCAGCGAAATATTTGCTATCCACTTTTTATGTTGCATGGCCCCTACGTGAACGTTTTTTTGACGCTTCACTTCAAGCAAGCCGTACTGAATCATTAATCTGCACATGAAAGAAATACGTCATGCGCGTTTTGACTTATACCCAAACGCGTAACAATCTTAAAAGCGTTAAAAGCGTTAAAAGCCTATTAGATAGCGCAATCGATAACACACACGTTATTGTCATACAAAGGCGCGGGGTGAGGACGCAGTCCTTACTCATTAAATTTCCCCCAAGCTACATACCAATATAACTCCCAAGACTCCCCCTCCGTCGCGTAGAATTAAGCTTCATTTATGCCAAGTAAGGGATGTCGCGGATGCACAACCTTCACACCAATTTGGATGCTTTTCCTCCGGCCGGTGGCATCAAACTGTCGGAATTGATCGGTTCGCTTAGCTATGCACTTGACATCACGGAAGGTCAACCGCCCGGGCATTGTATGCGTTGCTGCTGGATTGGAATGCACATTGGGCGTGAGCTGGGGCTTTCTGAGGACCAGCTATGGGATCTTTACTACACCTTGCTGCTGAAGGACTTGGGCTGCAGCAGCAACGCCGCACGCATCTGCGAGCTGTATCTCACCGACGACATTAACTTCAAGCGTGACTTTAAAACTGTCGGTGAAAGTCTACCGCAGGTGCTTAAATTCGTTCTCAACCATACCGGCCTTAAGGCTGGACTAGCCGACCGTTTTCGTAGTGTATTGACGATCTTGCGCGACGGTAGTCAAATTGCGCGCGAATTGATTGCCACCCGCTGCCAGCGCGGTGCCGAAATCGCACGGCTGTTGCGATTTTCGGAGGCTGTCGCTGGCGGTATTTATAGCCTGGATGAACACTACAACGGACAAGGTAAACCTGATGGATTGGCGGGCGATGCCATACCTGTTTTTGCCCGTATTGCACTGATGGCGCAGGTCATTGATGTCTTTCTTACAGCCGATGGCATTGAGGCAGCAATCAACGAAGTACGCCTACGCTCAGGTCGCTGGTTCGATCCACAGTTAGTCCAAGCCTTTGAACGCGCAGCCCAAGCCAGTGAATTCTGGTCTACCCTGATCGCGCCAGATATCGCGCCAGCAGTTCTTGCGCTTGAGCCCAGCAGCTATGAAGTGCCAGTTGACGATGATTACCTTGATGATATTGCCGCCGCTTTTGGTCAGGTCGTCGATTCTAAAAGTCCCTACACTAGTGGTCACAGCACACGGGTAGCGTTTTATACGGATTTGATTGCCGAAGCGCTCGGGCTCTCCCTCGCCAGGCGCCGATGGCTGAAGCGTGGCGCGTTGCTGCATGATGTAGGAAAGCTGGGTGTCAGTAACAGTGTGCTGGATAAGGCAGGCAAACTTAATGCAGAAGAGTGGGTAGCAGTGAAGCTTCATGCCAACTACACCGAAACCATCTTATCGCGCATTGGCGCTTTTGCCGAACTGGCGCGGGTCGCCGGAGCGCATCATGAGCGACTGGACGGGCGCGGCTATCCTCGCGGAATCAATGCCGACGAGATCAGCCTTGAAACACGCATCATTACAACCGCCGATATTTTTGATGCCATTACCGCCGATCGCCCTTATCGCGGGCCAATCCCAGTACCGCAAGCACTAGAGATGATGGCCGCAATGGTCGGTAGCGCAATCGACAAGCAATGCTTTGACGGACTGAAAGCTGCACTGAAAAACTTATCCACCCAGCCCGACGTTCCCGACACTACCGAATTAATAGTCTAAAGCCAGCCAACCAAGTCGCTCTTCAATCGTCATCGCTTCATTATTAAACACGATGCTGACAAATCTAGTGCGTGCAGACATGTAAAGCTGATAGGTGAGATTAGTACAAACTGAATCACATCAACCATGACGGCTGTTGATGTTGCGGTTGCGGTTGCGGTTGCGGTTGTTTTTGAATTTGCTTTTGCTTTTGCTTTTGACGTACCCCTACATAGATGCTGCCAAGTTTTTCGGCTGTTAGTCGGGAATTGTTGGAAGACATGTTTGAGCGAAGCGAGTTGGTCTTTCAACCCGACTGACGGTCGAAAAACTTGGGGACCCGAAGGGCGGCGTCTCTGCGGTCGCCTTTTCTTTGGTTACTGTTCATTTGGCGAAGCAAAAGAAAGTAACTGGCTGTCGGGCCACCCCCGACAAGCATCCACGGAGCGCCAGCCGTTCAAGTTATCAACGACATTGAAATAATCATTTGCCAAACAATGCGCCATCGGCGCGTAGAAAAACAAAGCCTAATTTGTTGGGCAAATCGGCAAACAGCAAAAGCTAGAAAATCGAGACTTCAAAAAAAAGCGATGATGCTTTATACTCATTTCGTCCCTAAAAAAAAGGGACCGGGTTGGTAGCCCGATTCAACAAAGGCGTACAAACGGCGTAAAGCCGTTTTTCTGTGTGCGTTTGCCATTGTGCGCCCTCACGGGGCGGCAGTGGTAGAGAGGCTTCGGCCTGCCGCTTGCCTTTGTTGACGGTCTACCAACTCTGCCATTTGCCGCCCACCCGCTTGGTAGCGAGTAGCGGTATAACCAACAAAGGAACCGTCGATATGCTTAGCAGAACCTCGTTTACACATTCCCGTTCGCAAACGATCCCACACCCTTCCCCTTCACCAATCCCAACAGCACCCTCATCATTCACCTCCAAGGTGCAATCATGAGCAAGCCTGAATTCAACCCATCCTCCTCCAAACCACCAATCGAATCATTCCACAAGTCATTCTCATGGCTAACCCCAACATTAAAAGGCGACCGAGAAGCCGAATTTTACGCCCTGACGTTAGACATCTGCCAAGGCATAAAAACCTGCATCAACCTAGCCCACTTAAGCAACACAGATCGCGACGACAACACAATGCCGACCCTCGACATCTTGGACACGGAAACCTTACTGCGCCTTGCATTGTCCTCATCTCATCTGCTATCAGAACTGGCAGCACGTCGTATCGACGCACTAAATGATCACGCCCTGACAAAGCCCGAATAACATCACCGTATCCGAATACCGACGTAAAAGATAACTGATATCCATCAGCGAGCTGGCGAATGCCCAGCTCGGCTAACGCCCCCTTTTCCATCACGCCACCAAGCGGCCGAAGACGACGCCGCTTGAAACCTAACCATCCGTCCCTAAATGTGGAATCAGATGCAGATAAGGACCCAGATCGTGAGTTTTACCGAGGTGTAGTTTTCTACCGCGTTGCAGTAACGCTGTCATTTCTGCCACAGGCAATGGGCGACTGAAATAAAACCCTTGTATCGCATCGCACTCATTTTCATACAAAAAATTAAGTTGCTCGACCGTCTCCACGCCTTCCGCGACGGTTTTAAGACCAAGCGCCTTTGCCAGTGCGATGATCGCCAGTGTAATGGATGCCGCCTCCGGTTTGATAGCAAGACCAGCAACGAACGTCTGATCGATTTTGATAATATCTATAGGGAATCGACTCAGATAACTCAAGCTTGAAAAGCCGGTTCCAAAATCGTCAATCGATAGCTGAACCCCAAGGACTTTTAGATCATCCAGAATTTGAATCGTCGCTTCGGAGTCGTTCATCAACATACTTTCGGTCAACTCCAACTCAAGATAGTTTGCCTTCAAGTCGGCTGCCTCGATCGCGTCCTGCACCAAATGCAGGAAGTTTTTTTGCTTAAGCTGACGACCCGACACATTCACTGCCACGGTCAGCGGATAACCCGCTTGATGCCAGATGCTGGCTTGCGCGCAAGCCGTTTTCAGTACCCATTCGCCGATCTGAACGATAAGGCCGGTTTCTTCCGCGATCTGAATGAAACGTCCGGGCGCTACGAACCCAAGTTTTGGATTTCGCCAGCGGATCAACGCTTCGATGCTTTTTACATGTCCGTTTTCCAAATCGATCTGGGGCTGGTAATGCAGCTCGAATTCATTGTTTTCTAACGCGTGATGTAGAGCATCTTCAAGATGCCCCCTTTCCACTGCCTTAGCACCCATTTCCACCGTATAACACTGGAAGCAATTGCGACCTTGATCTTTAGCCCGATACATCGCCAGGTCTGCGTGCTTGAGTAAAGTGTCAGCGCTATCGGCATCTTCGGGATAGACGCTGACGCCGATGCTGGCGCTCATATGTAGTTCACGTCCATCCGCTGACACTGGCTCCGCAAACGCGGTCAGTATTTTCAAAGCGACACTGGCGGCGTCTTCTGACTCTCTGATGTGATCTAAAAGGATGACGAACTCGTCACCTGCAAAACGGGCGAGTGTGTCTTCGTCGCGCAGGACTGATTTAATCCTGAAGGCAAACTCCTTAAGCACGCTGTCACCGAATGCGTGGCCAAAGCTGTCATTGAAGTATTTAAAACGATCGATATCGAGAAACAGTAATCCAACTCTGGACCGTGCACGACGTGCATGACGTAATGATTGTTCGAGACGGTTGACGAAGAGATTCCGGTTGGGCAGCCCGGTCAGTGGATCAAAATTAGCGAGGGATTCGATTCGTGCAGTGCGTAACCTGCGCTCGGAAATATCAGTTGCCACACCATTAAGCCTGAGTGGATTGCCATGCGCATCGCGAGCCGTTCTGGCGCGATCTTCAAGCCAGCGCACCTCGCCATCCGGCCGCACGATGCGATATTCCAGCGTTTGTGGGTCCCCGATTAATACTTGCGCCAGCCACTGCCTGAACCTGGTGCGGTCATCGGGGTGCACGATTTTGGTCCACAAAGTAGGGTCCGCGGTAAACTCTGCCACCGACCGTCCGTAAATGACGTGCGACGCCGGGTTTATATACAGCAGCGCATATTCAGCGGAAATAGACCACACCACCATCGGGATGGAATCCAGGATGCCCGACAGTTTTTCTTCAACTTGCTCATGCTCGTGGATGCGTTGCTGGAGTTTGAAGTGCGCAGTGGTGACTTCGTGCTGCGCATGACGCAACCCTTCGCGGGCACCGTCGAGCCCAGTGGCTACGTTGGCAACTTCATACTGTAGCAAATTGAAACTTGCGGCCATCTCGCCGACTTCGTCGCGTGAACGTGCCCGCACGGGGGTAAATGAAACACTAGCATGGGCCGCGTTAATATCACCGCGTCCAAGCGCCTGCATGGCACGCGAAAGCTCTGTCAGCGTGCCGCTGGCAAGCTGTTTTGCGGCTTCGGAAATCTCGACTGCTGAATGGGCGATCATGCCAGGCAACACTAACCCAACGGCAATGGTGAGCATGGCGACGGCGACGAAAATATCCGCCAGTGCCGTCATCAAGACGCCCTCGGGGCGTGGAATGTTGGCGACTGCCAGAAGATAACCGGTGCCGTCCAACACCATAACCAGTATCATCGCGCCGGTTAGCTTAAGGTGCAGCGTGCGTGCAATGCCCGGCAAACCGGAATCGCGCCGGTCCGCAATCCTGCGCCACATGTACAGCAACGAGCCAGAATAGGCAAAGGCCAAACCGATTAGTACGGTCGGCAATCCGAACTGCTCGAATCCTAATAACGCGGACACCGCCCACATGACGGCGGCAGCCAGTCCGAGCATGATGGTGCCACGAGGAGCGCGGTAAGGCCGCGCCATCGCGGGCGCATCACGCCGCAGCAGCCAGACCGCAACACTGGGCAATGCAATACTGATCAAGTAAGTAAAATTGGCAGCGGCAATTAGCCAGATCGGGTCGCCGATTAACAGGAACAAGATCGCCATCCCAGCCGTCAGCAACGTCGCCACCCAAGGTGTGTCGGTGCGCGAACGCAATGCGAGAGCGCGTGGTAACAAGCCGTCTTCCGATAATTGGGACAACGTGCGCGAGGCACCGGCGAGCGGCTGCAAGGTGCCGGAAAACATGCTTAACATCATGAACCAGACCGCGATTGCCTTGCCAGCATTGCCAAACAACGGGGCAAAGGTGGGGCCCAACTCCAGCGCCAAATCTTTGCCCATTGCATCCGCTCCAAGCGTGCCGAGCCACACGATTGGGAGCATTATGAAGAACAGACCGGCTATCGCAGCGCTGGCGAGCATGGCGCGCGGCAACGTTTTCTTAGGATCAACCATTTCGCCGACATGACAGGCCGCCGCCTCAAACGCGGGCGCGGCGAATCCAATGAGATACAACCCGGCCATGAGGCTGGTCAATTCGCCGAACCAGCCGGGAAAAGGCGTGGTCAGATGGAAGGTGGTGGCCTGTTGCCAATCGACTTCTCCGGCCAGCATCGGCGCTAATCCAGAAACGAACGCCAGTAACGCCGACAGGCTGGCAATCGGAATCGCCAGCCGACTTACCCATTTGATACCGCACAGACTGATACCGGTAAAAAAGACCACCAGCGACACTGCCATCACATTGACTGGCACGCCCGGCAAATACCATTCGTGTATTGCCGATGCCGATAGTATGGCGGTCAACCCGCAGGTGGGAACCCATCCCCACCAGTAGCAGACGCCAGTCAGATTGGCGAGTACCGGACTATATGGCCGAAAAGCCTCGACGCAACTTGCGGAAATGCCGCCCACACGGTTTGGAAACATCAATACCAGTTCAACCCAGCCAGGCGCTGCGGCCCAGGCAAGCAACAGGCCAGCGATCAGCAGGGGAATTGTCGCGCTACCTTGTCCCGATATGGTTTCCTGTCCGATAAAGAGCGCCGACAGCAGGAACAGGATTTGATTGCTGCCGCCTATTGCCAGTGCAGTGGCGCCAAACCAGCCGATTGTGCGAGGGTGGGTTTGAAGTGGCCCGTGCGTTTGGGGAATCGAATATCCGGGATTCTGCATACCCGTTTTTTTAACAAGGTGTTTGCGCATCTATCCTCCGATTTTGTTATTGCTTTTAGCAATACGCATACACACAACTGGCAGAAACAAGCGTCGCACCAGTGACTAGAAACATAACATCTGTTCCACGCTAAGATTCAGCGATCCGTTCGACAATATACGTGGATGTAGCGTTGTTGTGCAATTAAGGTACGGTATAACGGGCCGATTTCCGTTATTGATACGTTTGACCACGCTTGATGGCGTTTGGTGGCGTTTGACTATGTCAGCGGCTAACTTTGTGATCGGAGATCAAGTTAAGAACAAGCGACAGATGCGCTACATTCCAACTGCCGCAAAGGCTGGGCTGCGCATCCGCATTGCAGATATGAATGACCAGCTTGCGGCTTTTTTTGAGAGAGCGCCATACATATTAGATTGTGCAAAGGCGACAAAAATTCGTGAGAAATTTCAATATCAATAATCGTAAAAATACCGTTTTTTATTTTTCATCATTGCAAATAAGCGGATCAGTTCTTCACATTTTCCTTGACCATACTATTTTATACTTTTGCTAAACTTTTCAACAGTTCGGGATCTGCACCGCCATCTGTTGCTCGCTGAATAAATAATATGTTCCCACAAGCAAAAGCGATGTGGAGAGGCGTTTTTCCTTGTAAGTCTCTCGTATCCAAAGTAGGCAGAGTAGAAAACATCATGCGTAACGTAACGTCATCATTGATACTTGCAGCATAGTGCAGCGCAGTCTTTCCACCG
Organism: Glaciimonas sp. GNP009; assembly: GCF_054343755.1. Taxonomy (NCBI): domain Bacteria; kingdom Pseudomonadati; phylum Pseudomonadota; class Betaproteobacteria; order Burkholderiales; family Oxalobacteraceae; genus Glaciimonas; species Glaciimonas sp. GNP009. The sequence continues at coordinate 3,662,168 of NZ_JBTGUV010000004.1, read as the reverse complement.
GAATCCGGGATACTCAGATTAGCATCATCGGAGTGGACCAAGCGATCAAGAATGGCGTAGCGCGCACGCAACCAGTGCGGACCAAATTCCAGTCGGCGAGAAGCATCTTCCATTAATTCTTCAGAAATCTTTAACAGGTTCAACATCAATGGTGTTTCACCACGACGAGTTGTCGCAGATACTTCTGCGCCGGCTTTGATCAGCATCTCAACCCGCTCCGCGTCGCCGATGAGAACAGCATTGTGTAGGAGTGAATTACCTGCCCCGATTTTTTCGCTCACGTTCGCACCCGCGTTGATGAGTGCTTCGGTACAATAACCGCCGCGTGCCGCATCCAGATGAATTAACGATAATCCAAATGGCTCTTTGAGATGCACGTTTGCACCGTTGGCGATCAGGAAATCGACGAACGCTGTTTCGCCATTACCAACCGCTATCGCAAGCGCGGCGCCGTTGAAACAATTCACATTTACGCCTAGATCAAGCAACGTCTGCGCTTTGGCAAAATCGGTTTCTTCGGTCGCTAATATAAAATCATGATTCAGCGTTTCCTGCGTGCTTTTTACGATCGCGTTAATCACAGAATGCTCCTATCATTGAAATACTTTGCAGGATTATATTGTTATTTGACGTTAAGCGCATAGAACGTATTACGACCAACCCTGGGCCTTTCTCACGCGTGGACCTCAAGCTTGATTTGCCACTTGTTAATAAGTATTTCCACTCAACGCTATAAAATTTCTCTTGAGAAATGCCACATCCGGTGTTTTATCAAACGTCTCCAGCGCATGTTTTGATATTGCAAGAAACTACACAAGCTAATATAAATCGAAAAAACACCCCTTCAAGGCTGCTTCAGCTCTGGATACAACGTCATCAGCTGCATCGCAACGCCGTTGGTCCAGCCGAAGCCATCCTGCAAAGCATACTCACCGCCGCCAGCGTGGGCACTGGTGCCAATGACATTATATTTTTCCACCAGCTTGCCGCTAGCAGCGTAGACTTGCTGCACTTTGCCCATCCAGCGCGTGGCGATATCGCGTGCCAGGGCATGCTGACCATAACGATTGAGGCCGTCGACCGCTATCCATTGCAGCGGCGCCCAGCCATTAGGCGCATCCCATTGCTGCCCGCTGTCGACCGTCGTGGTGACGATACCCGAGGGCCGCAACAACGACTTGCCAACCCACTGTGCCACCCGGACAGCCTGCGCGGGTTCGGCGATGCCGACGAATAGCGGGTATAACGTGGCAGCACTGGGACGGGCGGTTGATCGCCGCCTGATCCATTGATAATCAACATAATTTCCAGCGGTGTCGTCCCAAAAATACTTTTGCACCGCTGCACGGCGGCGGTCGGCGCGCTGCTTGAAATCCTTACTACACGCCACATCGTGCACGCGCTCGCAACCGAGGTGGATCGCATTTTCTAAGCCAAACATCAAACTGTTGAGATCAACCGGCAGAATGGCGGTGGTTTCAATAGTAGTCAGTGACTTTCCGTCAGCGAACCAGCGACTGCTGTAATCCCAGCCACTTTCCGCACCGGCACGCAGATCGCGATAAACCTCCGCTGCCGGGCGCTTGCTCTGCTGCGCCGCCTTGACGTCTTCTGCATACGACTCGTCGCGCGGCACGTCGCGGTCATCATAGTAACGGTTCAGCAAACCGCCATCAGGCAGCGCCACAACGCGTCGGTACGCAGTGCCGGGCTTGAGGCCACTTGCACCATCCATCCAGAAAGCATACTCCCTTCGCAATTGCGGCAAATAGCGCGCATAAGCGCTGGCCTCATCCTCAGTAGATAACAAACCCACCATCTTGTAATAGAAAGGCGGCTGCGAACGGCTTAGGTAATAACTACGGTTGCCGTTCGGGATGTGGCCGTAGCGATCAATCAGGCTGGCAAAATTATCGACCATGGCACTGATTAGCTGCGGCTTGCCATTTTGCAGAAGGCCCAACATGGTGAAATAAGAATCCCAATAGTAAACCTCGCGGAAGCGGCCACCTGGCACCACATACGGTTGCGGCAACGGTAGCAGTGAAGAACCGCGGCGCACTTGGGCAGGCTGCTGAGTCAGGTGCGGCCAAAGGCCAGCGATGTGTTGTTGTAACGATTGAGTTCGATCGCTGACATACACATCCGTGCTGTCTTGTGGCAAATCAAAGTGCTGTTGCACAAAGTCGGCCAGCTTGAATCCCAGGCGATTTTTTTCTCTCTGGTAAAGCGCCGCAATGATGGACGGTGGGTCTTTCGGTATCGCGTCAGCAAAGGTTTTGCCGTCGGTGAAAACATGTGCCATCTGCACCGTAGCAAAAAGCGCCGGATATAGCTCGGATGGTGGCGCGGAAGATAGCGCCGAAATTTCAGCGCTGGGAACTGGCCTGAACGCTAGCGTATCGGCTAGCGCGACGCCGCTGGAAGTACCAAATATAAGGCACGCTGCAGCGGCGATGATGCTTATGCGGACGCTGCGAGTGTGCGTCGAGGTGAGAAAAAAACGCATAGGTGTTCTCCGTTAGCGTTAGTACTTAGATGAAATCCGAGTGGTAAATTCCCGCCGCCTCGTAACCTACTCCGCCTGCTCGTGCATGGAACCCGTGAGGGGAGTGTTAATGAACCGTGATCTCCAACCCATCCGGGCGGGTTGTCTTTCCATCACATCATCACTAATACTTCTCTACAGACCGACTATTTGACGCTGATGACAGGCTCCATGGATATCCTTTCTCCATCATAGGTTCTAGTGATTCAGTGCAAGTAGGCACGTTGTAATGTCAGCTTGCATCGTCCTCTCATTTGCTGGCTGAACTTGCAGCCAGTCGGATTGACAGACTCAATATCCGCGCCCACTTAAAGCCTGAATAACATCCCATAACGGTGACTGATCCCCAGCAAGAATATGCATTCTTGCTGGGGACGCCTTTCCTCTAACTCAAAGACGCGGCAAGACTATGTGCGTATCCTCGTATTGGTTTTTTACCGCGACGAGGTTGGCGGCAGTAGCTAGCTCGGGACCACTGCGTGCTGCCACTACGCGTGCTAAGCTACGTCGTCCATCGACACTGATGGGCACGTCACCTGCGATGGACAAACGCCGGACGATAGGATGCTGATCACCGTAATCGTTGATGGTGTAGTGCTGCGTTGCGCGGTTGTCCCATATCGCCACATCACCGACAGCCCAGCGCCAGCGCATAGTATTTTCGAGACGAGTCACATGGCTTTGAAGTATGGACAAGAGACGTTCCGAATCGCCCGCAGTGAAATCCAGCAGTTTTTTCACAAACTGACCCAACACCAATGTCCGCTCTCCGGTTTCGGGATGCACGCGCACGATGGGATGTTCGGTTTCATAGATGATTGAAGTAAATACATCCCGATAATGACGCAAGCTTTCATCCGTTGGATCAAGTCGGGTAGCGGCATGGCCATAATCATTGGTGTGTAATGCCCATAATGTATCTGCAAGCTTGCGCAAGCCCTCGGGTAAATCGGTATAGGCCGTAGCGGTGTTGGCCCATACGGTGTCGCCCCCTACCGCTGGGATCGCAACCACACGCAAGACAGAGGCTTGCGGATAGGCCACGTCAAAGGTCACGTCGCTATGCCATGCATTCGCGCCGCCATTATAGTTGGAATCCAGTTCCATCAAAAAGTCGGCGTCGTCGCGCAACGGGGCGGCTGTAGGCGGGGCCAGCTCGCCCCAGCGGCGTGCAAAGCCTTCTTGCGCTTGGTCATCTATATGATATTGGTTGCGAAAAAATAATACTTTGTGTTTAAACAGCGCTTGCCGAAGTGACTCAAATGTATCGCCATGAATGACGCCCGATAGGTTAATACTACGTACTTCGGCACCAATACGAGCGGTTACAGGAAGGAGATCTAGATTGACTATGCTCATGGTAAGTGGTCCTCGATTTGCAATACTATGTTAACTGGCTAATTACCAAATCTCACACGCTTATAATGGGTACCAACAACCGCTCAACGCCGAAAGCAGACAGATCTTTACGCTGGCGAATAATTCGCTGCGTATGGTCAGCAGCATCTGCAATCGACTAAGTTTTTAAACACTTCGGATTATTCCTTGGCATTCCTTTATTTAAGTGGAGGGACGACACTGTTTATAGGCGTCGCTGCGAATATTTGCCCCTGTTTAAAAAAATATTGACCACGTCTTGTCGAGTATCGAATAACGTTTTCAGGTCGTAAAGAGGTAACTTTCAGGGCTTGGGCTGAAAGCAGGTTGCTCTGCGAGAGTTGGGACGAGAAGAGATATGTTGATGGGCGTCGACATGCCAGAAGACGGGACGTGCTGCCGTCAAATCGCCACACTGCGAGCTACATGCGACATGCTGCGTAAAGGTCAGAAATTGTGCGCGGAAAAATATCATCGCCCAACGAAGCAACGCCGCGCACATCTCGGCGACTTGCAGTCCCGGCAACGATCCCCTTATATTGATGCCGTCAATCTTGGCACCGATATGCGCTGATAACGAGGTTACCCAAAGCGATTTGGCTTGCGGTAATACGTATGCGTTCACAGAACACCCCTAAATGATGGAACGTCGACTCTCGGCTCAAATATATCTTGCGAAAGATGTAACGCACTCCAAAAATTATCTGATGGGTAGATTTTTTTAACTTTCATAAGTCGTAAAACACTGGCTGCAATGACACCCTGTTTTCGACGATTTTATTATAAGCAACATCTCATCCAAAAACAACGAAATATTTCTCACATTCAATATTTAAAATTTTTCATTTTATTTTTTATAAAACGAATAACATACGCTCGTTTTATTTCGGAAATTTTGCCAGCCTCGCGGTCCACACCACTGGCCTTTAAGACTCACCGTTCTTATTTCTCCGGTTAAATTGGCCCTAAAGGCGATCAACCATAGATTTTTTATGTAACCCCAATGTTACGTAATGATACTTACCTGTAAACACGAATATCTATAGATTAACTTTTGCCCCAACCTTCGAAATAGAAGGAGAAACACGCATGTTAAGAAATTTTCCTTTTAAAAAATGACGGCTTAGATCCGTTTGCAGAGACATTAGTTACGACCGTTTTTTAATTAAAATCATTAGTTTTTTCTTCTCCTCTTAATGGCACATTTAAAAGTTTTAGGTATGACGTTTCCGCTTCACTGATCGACAGATTTGGCATGTCCGGCTCATGCAATGAACACAAAGGAAAGTAAACAATATGGCTAAGAATATTATTTTATGCACAGATGGCACATGGAATGGTCCCGGCAAAGATGTTGATGGCGATCCTGTTCCCACGCTGCCTAGCAATGTTCTCAAGCTGTACCACTGGCTTTCTGGTCGAGATTCAATCGCGTCAACAAGTTATGCCGGTGAAGCCGAGCGCTCACTGTTCGATTCCGACGGTAACCTGCTCCAAATCTCGAAATACCTTGATGGTGTCGGGGATGATGCGAATGCGCTGGTGAAGTTATTAGGTGGTGTATTTGGGGCCGGGCTGGTCACTCGAATCGTACGTGGTTATACGTTCATCTCTCGCAACTATGTTCCTGGTGACCGAATTTTTCTGGTGGGGTTCAGTCGCGGCGCGTACACCGCACGCGCTTTGGCAGGACTGATTCTCAGCCAGGGATTGCTCGATGCACGTAAAATTAATCTCGATGATAAAGAGCAGGCGTATAAGCTCGGTTGTGCCTTGTGGAACCAAAAACAAAAGGATGACGATCGCATTAATAAAGTCGAATTTATTCATCGGCTTGAAAAGACAATATACGATTTACCTGGTTTTTTTTCATCACCGCCTCAAGCAAGCATGCTAATTGAGGATGTTGAGATTCAAGCCATTGGCGTATGGGACACGGTAGGGGCATTAGGTATTCCACAATACGAGAACGAAGATCAGCGGTTAGATGTTTTTCGCTTTGCGGAACTCGCTCTGAATGAGCGCGTTGAATATGGGTTCCATGCAATATCACTGGACGAACAACGGACCGACTTTACTCCGACGTTATGGGATGTGCGAACAAATCTTACCCAATGGTTGTCGCCAGGGGCGCATGCCGATGTAGGCGGTAGCTATCCGACTGGTATTGAAAGTGGATTGTCTGATCGCGCCTTATTCGCAATGCAAAAGTATCTTGCCGAGCTTCCCGGAGGGAATGCTGCGCTGTTCGGGGCGCCTCCACACGATGCCAACCCTGACGTTTTGGGAGATGCGCACCAACCCTGGATCAGCTCTCCCTATAAGGAAATGCCTGCTGAGCGTAGGCAGTCAAGATTATTCAATACCGAGCAAGGACTTTTAAAAGATACTTATATTGATCAGAGAAAGGCGGGAAGAGCAGTAAAAGCAGATCCTTCAAAATCACCCGAAAAATATACGCCAGAAAATATTCCAATGTGATGACAGCACTATCGCGGCTTTTCATTTATTTCAACTTAAGTGTAGAAACTGCGAGTGCGTCGATGACAACCAAGCTAAGTCAATTGGCTTAGCTTGGTTTTAATGGGACAAACTTCCTAAAACGATCTGGCTGCAACGAATACGATAGTTGGGGCGATACTGATGACGTTTTGGTGTTTGCTCTCTCTCTTCAATTCAATATATTTCAGCGCGGTTGAGACACCGAAGGTGTCATGAATCAGGGCATCATTTGATGAGCGTAGAATTTAATCTTCCCCAATGTCCTCATCCCAAAGCGCTGGTTGGGCTTGGATAAAATCCCGCATGAGGGTGACGCATTCGTCGTTATCTACTATTTCCAAGGTCACGCCACGCGACCGCATGTAGGCTTCCGGTCCCTGGAAAGTCTGGTTCTCTCCAATGACAATTTTTGGAATTTTGTATAGCAGCGCCGCGCCGCTGCACATGTCGCAACAAGATAGCGTGGAATACATGACCGCCCGTTGATAATCGCTGGCTTTAAGTCGACCCGCGTTTTCGAGGCAATCCATTTCAGCATGCAAAATAGCGCTGCCGTTTTGCACGCGCCGATTGTGCCCTCTTCCCACGATTTTATCGTCAATCACCAGCACCGAACCAATAGGAATACCACCTTCAGCGAGTCCTTTTTTCGCTTCTTCGATGGCTGCTTGCATGAATTTTTCTGTCAACTGAACCTCCTGATTGATGCGCTAATGGCGTAGCGAAATGGAACTGCCGCCGAGGAACGTGAAAACCAAGTTAACGCCATGTAGTAAGCGACCTGACGCTAAATACTCTGCGGCACCGTTAGATACCTTGTTACACCAGCTTAACACTGGCTTGACTGCGGCTTGACACAGAGTGTAATGCATTGCAATCACCGGTTCATTTACAAAACGATGGCAGTGAATCGAGGATGACGTCAAGCACAGAAATTACTCTGGAAAGCGGCTCAGTCTTTTTCCATTTGCGGGCATTTGATATTGCGCCACATTGAGTTGCATCGCCAATAAAGTGTAATAGGCATTGATACCGGTAAGGTCGACTATCCCTTTGCTGCCAAATCGTTTTTCGGCCCGATTGTAGGTGGTATCTGATACACGTTTGTTTTTGTGCAGCTCGGTCGAAAAATTGTAGACGATTTCCTCGTCGTCGGTCATGCCGGTTGGACGGCGCCCATCAGCGATGGCATCAGCGACTTCTGGTTTGATACCGGCTTTTAACGCAATCGGATGATGTACATACCATTCATAATCCTGGCCCCACTCCCGTGCAGTGATCAAAATGACGAATTCGCTCAGTGTGTTGCCAAGGGCCGAGTTATACCGCAAATAATCCCCCATCGCCCGCGCCTGACTCATGACTTGCGGGCTATACATCAACGGCTCAAAGGGGCCAAAAACCGGGACCTTGCGGGAAGCAAGAAATGCGTCCGCGGCTTGCTTTTGCTCGTCGGTGTATTTCTCCGGTGAAATTGTCGGAAGTCGGCTAGCCGCTTGTGCGGTAATGTTGCATGAGATTGCCATCGTAATCGCGATCATGGTTGACTTGGTGATTGCCTTCATTTTGTCCCTTGTTGGTTATTTGGTTTTTGTAGCGAGATAGTACGTTCTTTTTGGTTTTGTTGGAGCGACTAAACCAAGCCGTCTGTTGCGGCCTTCCGAAAGGCAACAAACCCTTCGAACCGACCGTATACCAAATTCGACGCAACACAATAATAATTCCGTCTGCAAACAAAATGTCAGAAAATATAGTAATTGATAGTATTGCTGACACCCTTTTGTTGGCACGATAAGCTTTCATAACAGAGTTGCCGCGTCGAATAGATACAGCAGCACGGAATCAGGTAGATCTTCACGAATACCAATAATTCAATCTTTAATCATTACTCTCCCGCACAAAAACTAAACCGCTCGACCCAAGTCGCAGTAGCGAAATTAAACCTCTGAACGCCAAAAAAATATGGAGACTGCGCTCATCTCAAGCAACATCAGTAAAGAAGCTCACCGGGTTCACATGAAAACTGATCCCATCTTTTCTCTCGAACATTTGAATGCCGCACTTTTACCGCCTGATGCCGAACTGAGCCTTCAGAGAAATAACGTATTTTTACCAAGCGACGTACAGTCAGCTCTCAACCTTGTATTAGCCAGTAAAGCATTCTTCAAAGCGAAGAGAACGAGTCGCCTGCTAGGCTTTTTGGTGGAAAAATCCTTATCCGGTGAAGTCCGGGAAACCAGTGAATATGCTATCGGGATTGGCGTATTTGATCGTGATCCGGCTACCTATCGCACTGATCATGATCCCATCGTGCGCGTTCAAATCGGTCGGTTACGAGAAAAACTGAAAGCGCATTACGCGGCCGAGGGAGTGCACACGGATCTGATGTTCGTTATCCCGCTTGGTAGTTATATGCCATTGATCCACAAACATTCAATCCCAGACGCTATTTTTCAGTCAGACTCCTTGCTGACCGTGGTACCAATGCTGCACCTTTCCGACAGTACCCAAGGTGCTGCTTTCACCTCTGGATTTACCGAGGAACTGACGTTCCAATTATTTAAAATATTTGGCACAAGAATCATGTCGCATACGTTTCTCGACACCACTGCGCCGATGTCGCCGAAAATTCACTATCGGCTGGAAGGAAGTATTCGATTTCAAGACGGTTTTATACGTGCCGCGTTAAGACTAATAGATACTCCGGGTTGCATTGCTTGGTCTGAGCAGTTTGATCGTTGTGGACCGCTCTTGATTGCCGTACAAGAGGAACTTGCGTTGGAGATTTGCCATGCTTTAAAGCGCCACTTCCTGAAAGATTGAGAGCACCGGTAACAATACCGGGCATGCAAAAAAGTGCTACTCTCCGGTATACTCATGTTTAAGTCGTTGCTATCAGCGTGGCAAACGATCATTTAAGAGGTTGCTTGAGGTCTCATTTTTGCCATTACCGTGATCAAACCAAGAACAAAAACATGACTTATTAGCACCCCGCATTGACATAACCTCACTGCACTTGATGTAAAATCAGGTGCATACCAAAAGCAAAAAGCGTAGACAGATAACTATCAACCAGCGTTCTTTACCGGCGCGGTTTGACTTCATTAACACTTCATTCCGGAGACTAATCATTATGGCTAACACAAGAGAAGTAGTAATCGTCGGCGCAGCGCGTACAGCAATCGGTACTTACGGCGGTTCGTTGAAGGATCTTGCACCAAGTGAACTAGGCGCCATTGCCGTCAAGGAAGCTTTTGCCCGCGCCAAAGTTGATCCAGCCCACGCAGGTCAAATCGTGTTCGGTCACGTGATCCATACTGAAACCCGTGACATGTACGTATCGCGCGTGGTGGGTATCAACGCCGGAATGAGCAAGGAATCTACTGCGTTGACACTTAACCGTCTATGCGGCTCTGGACTTCAGGCGATTGTTTCGGCGGCAAACGCGATTCAACTCAATGAGACCGATATCGCTGTTGGTGGTGGCGTTGAAAATATGAGCCGGGCGATGTATTCAACCCAAGCGGCGCGTTTTGGCGCACGTATGGGTGACATCAAAATGGTCGATATGATGGTTGGTGCTTTATCCGATCCTTTTGGCGGCGGTCACATGGGTATCACTGCTGAAAACGTGGCAGAGAAATATAGCATCTCGCGTGAAGAGCAAGATGCGTTCGCTGTTGAAAGCCAAAAGCGTGCGACGGCGGCGATTGCAGCCGGTCACTTTGCTTCGCAAATCGTGCCGGTTGAGCTGAAAACACGCAAGGGTGTTGTTCTGTTTGACACGGATGAATATCCAAAAGCCGACACCACGATCGAATCATTGGCTAAACTGAAGCCAGCGTTCAAAAAAGACGGTGGTACTGTCACAGCCGGTAATTCGTCCGGCATTAACGATGGCGCAGCTGCTTGTGTGCTCATGGAAGCGGGTGCGGCTGAGCGTGCTGGCCTGACACCACTCGCCCGTTTGGTGTCTTACGCCGTAGCCGGTGTTGATCCATCGATCATGGGAACCGGCCCGATCCCAGCCGTTCAATTAGCGTTGAAACGTGCCGGTCTTAACTTGAACGACATGCATGTCATTGAGTCGAACGAAGCTTTTGCTGCGCAATCTTTAGGCGTCTGCAAAGGTCTCGGTCTGGACCCGGCAATTACCAACGTCAATGGCGGCGCCATTGCACTTGGTCATCCGCTGGGCGCAAGCGGTGCAATCATCACGATCAAATGTTTGTATGAATTGATCCGCACGAACAAACGCTATGGTTTGATCACAATGTGTATCGGTGGCGGTCAAGGTATTGCGGCGATCATTGAACGCATTTAAGTAACGCTTGACGGTTGGGCACTTCCATTTAGAAGTCCCCGATCCATTGCAAGCATCGGCAATCAACTGATGTACAGTTGGTTGCCGATGCGAACGGTTTCTCCATCATCTCGGCGATAACACCGATATCATTTTTTCAGCAGCGGGCAGCTCGATTGTGACAAAGGGCGGAATGCCTCGTTACCCGGAACGACTCCCACCACGTTGTAATAGTCCCAAGGCGTCTTCGACTCGGCAGGTTTTTTGACTTGCAGCAGTAACATGTCGTGCACCACGCGACCATCTTCTCGCAACGTTCCCTTTGGTATCACCACGTCAGCGATGGGCAACTCATGCATTTTTTTCAGTACGGCGGTGGTTTCATCCGTGCCTGCGGCTTTCACTGATTTTAAGTAATGCATGACCGCTGAGTACATACCGGCTTGCGCCATGGTTGGCATGCGTTTTTGAACGTCGAAGAAGCGTTTGGACCAGGCACGGCTGTCCTTGTTGTAATCCCAGTAGAAGCCTTCCGTGAGATACATGCCCTGCGCGATATTGAGGCCCATCGCATGCACGTCGCTGATAAACATCAGCAAAGGGGCGACGATCTGGCCCTTGGCAGCAATACCAAATTCAGTCGCTTGTTTGACTGAGTTGACGGTGTCGCCACCGGCATTCGCCAAGCCGACCACTTTTGCTTTAGAGCTTTGCGCCTGCAGCAGGAAAGAGGAGAAGTCACGGGAATTGAGTGGATGCCTGACAGAACCCAGCACTTTGCCGCCACCAGCGATCACAACGTCCGACACGTCTTTTTCCAGCGACTTGCCAAAGGCGTAATCAGCAGTTAAAAAGAACCAGCTATCGGCACCGCGTTTGACCAATGCTTTGCCGGTCCCAACTGAGCTGGAATAGGTGTCATACATCCAATGTATGCCAGTCGACGTACATTTTTCATTGGTAATAGTGCTTGATGCCGAGCCAACCACGATCGCAATTTTGTTCTTTTTCTGTGCCACGTCCAGGACGGCTAACGCCACATTAGTCGGCACTAAATCCATCAAAACATCGACGTTTTGCTCATCGATCCATTCGCGTGCTTTGAGTGCAGCGACGTCGGCCTTGTTTTGACTATCCGCACTAATGAGTTCGATAGGCTTGCCTAGAACAGTGCCACCAAAGTCAGCAATCGCCATTTTGGCAGCAACGATTGAACCCTGACCCGACAGGTCTGAATACAGGCCAGAAAGATCGGTCAGTACACCGATCTTGACGACGTTATTGCTGATCTGGGCGAAGGCGGATGTGATGCTTGCGCCCAGCAGAACAGCCGCTAGTGTAAGTTTTTTTATTGTCGTCTTCATGCTTTTTGTCTCCCAAAAAAAGCATTTCGAGTTCAACGTTGTGAGATAAGCCGCTAGTACCAATTGCTCAGGAATAACGCAGGTTAAGTATGAATAGGTTTTCCAACCCAGCCTGACCCGCATTGGTTTATCAGCCCTTACCATTGATGCCAACACCAACCAACACTACGCTCAAATCGAAGTGCCCGGCCGCCATCTGTTCTGTTGTCAGATGTTCAGCCCGATTAAATGATTGCTCCTCCGGCGGTTGAAAGCCCGAAAAACAGACGCCACCAACGAATACCAAAACCGCTCTACTTTAAATAGGTATCACCCGCGCTCTGCGGACGATCCGATGTGCTTGCGCAATATCGGACCCCATTCCCATAGTCCCAAACATACTTCCCCAACTGCCGCTCAAACCCGAGAGCCGACTCGATATAAAGGTATCCGAAGTATCCTGGGTTGAATGATGAATCAACTCAGCACCTTGTAAAGCCCTTGCCATCGCCTCGGTCGCGGGGCGAGCCAGATACTCGTTCTCGCATGCGGCATCCATCAATTGCGCAGTTTGATCAATGTACACGTCAAAACGTCGATCCGCACCTTTTGCCTTGGATATTTCTGCAACAAAGGCATCTCTGGTCGTCCGGTCCTTGATCATCGCTCGCCGCACGTCCATGCACATCATATTGCCCGTACCTTCCCAGACGCTATTGAGAGGTGCTTCGCGATATAGTCGCGCCATGGGGCTTTCTTCAATAAATCCATTTCCTCCATGACATTGCAATGCTTCATACGCAATTGCGGGGGCGCGCGAGCAATTGAAATATTTTGCCATCGGTGTCGCAATCCGGGCAAATGCACGTTCATGCTCGTCGTCATCGAGATGATCTGTGGCACGGGCCACGCGCAACGCCATCAGGGTGGCTGACTCTACTTCGATCGCCATGTCTGCCAGTACATTAGCCATCATTGGCTGTTCGGCAAGCGGTAGCTTGAAACCACGTCGAGTCGTTGTGTGGTTGAGCGCAAGATTGAGGGATTGACGCATGAGCCCAGCGGAACCCACCGCAAAATCAAGTCTGGTCAAATGCGCATGGGACAGAATCTCACGTATGCCGTGGCCTTCTTGCCCCACCAGAATCGCCAGCGATCCCGCATATTCGATTTCGCTCGATGCATTGGAGCGGTTTCCACACTTGTCTTTCAGGCGCTGGATGAAGAATCGGTTGAAACTGCCATCCGGCAAGGTACGCGGGAGAAAAAAGCAGGTCACGCTACCGCTCACTTTTGCGAGCGTAAAGAAGCCATCTGCCACCGGGACGGAGCAAAACCATTTGTGTCCAGTCAGCGAATACCAACTGGCTTGCCCGCCATGATAGGCCTCGGTATGCGAAAAGACGGCGGTGGTTTGCGTCTCTCGCAGATCGGAGCCGCCCTGTTTTTCGGTCATAGCGTAGCCTAAGACGACGCTGGATTTCTGGCTCACTTCTTTGCGACCGAAATCGTATTGATTGCCCGTTGCTTTTTCGGCCCAGAGCTTCAAGGCCGGTTCTGCCACCAATCCTGCGTAGGCGGCATACGCCATGCCCGTGGGACAGCCTGTCCCTTGCTCGACCTGATTCCACAAAAACGACAACACCGCGCGGGCAAAATGACCGTGAGGTTCTTTAACGGTCCATGCGAGTGAATGGACCTCGTGATGCCAGGCTAACGTCATCAGTTGGTGCCAGGCTGGATGGAACTCAACCCAGTCGATACGATTGCCGAATCGATCATGTGTGCGTAATTCGGGCGAATATTTATTGGCGAGGCGTGCTGCTTCCTGCACCGCGGCATCACCGGCGACGGCGCCAAGTTCTGTGCAACGTGCAGCCGCCCACGGCGCGTCTCGGGCAATTGCGGCTGACACTACGGCGTCGCCTAGAAAAGCGTTAAACCCTTCTAATGGCGCGGCCTGATTGCGTACCTCATGCGTTGCATAGCGATCGGTGAGGCTCGCCAGTTGATCATGAATCGGGGCATTCATCGCATCTTCTCCTTTGGTGTAATGATTTTTATTGTGTAGACATGGGGCGAATTTATATGTGTGTCGTCGGATGGGCTGTGCAAACGGACGCGCAGCAAATAACGGCGATTTCGTCGGCCAAACCCGCAGCGACCGGGGATTCTGTGTCAAGGTGGGGCGACAAAGGTGATAGCGGACCGACCAGTGCCTCCATAAAGCCGCCTACGATAATGGCGGCAGCGACGTTTGCTCTCAAGCCGCTGCGAAATTCGCCACTGCGCTGGCCCTCCTCTATGATCCCGACAATTTCTTGCCCGATGGCAAAGCGCCATACCAAACGGGCCTCGTCAATTTCACGATCACAGGGTTCGGCAATCAGTGCAAATGCCAGGCGGCGATTACGCATGGCGCGCTTTACAAACGTGCGCACGGCACACTGCAAACGCTCGGTTGGACTGCCATCTCCATTGATGATCTCAGCAATCACAGCCACCTCACGCTGACTAACAATGGCGAGCACTTCTGCGAATAATTCGGCTTTAGATGAAAAGTAGCGGTATACAGTGCCAGTGGCCAATCCGGCGGCGGCGGCCACGCTGGCGACTTGACCCTCTTGCCAGCCGCCCTCGCTCACCAGACGACGGGCAGCAGCCAGAATGCGCGCACGATTTTGGGCAAGATGGGTTTCCACCTGTTCACTACGTCGATAAACCATGGGAAATGTCGCATTAATTACAATGAAATGAATCATAGTTCATTTCTTAAAAAGTCACAATCGATAGCAAATACGCCTATGATGTCCATCGTCAGCGTCTTATCCCGTGCCACAATCGATCAATTAATATTCCTCAAGGAAACGGAATGACACGTCATCAATGGAACGTACGCTATTCGGTAGTGGGGGCTTTAGTCAGTTGGATCGGAATAGGCCTTGAATTTTTTATAACGCTCGGGCGGATATTGTCACAGGGCCGCCACTTTCAAGACGCGCTCATTTTGTTTTTTAGCTTCTTCACGATTCTCACCAATATTCTCGTGGCATGTGCCTTCACCGCGGTTGCGTTGGTACACGGTAAACGTACAGATGGCATTAAAAAATCGAGAGTGTGGAATTTTCTGGCACGCCCCTTTATTCTTGGCGGTATCGCACCCAGCATTGCGCTGGTGGGGATCGTCTATAACCTGGTATTGCGACAGCTTTGGCACCCAACCGGATGGGCACGCGTCGCTGACGAATTACTTCACGTCGTTGTGCCGATTGGTTTCGTTATCTATTGGTGCTTGTATGTAGCCAAGACGGGACTCCGGTGGAGGGACGCACTGACGTGGGCGATCTATCCGATCTTATACCTTGTTTATGCATTGGTTCACGGAGCGCTATCAGGAGTTTATGACTATCCATTTATAGATGTCACTACACTCGGATATGGTGCTGTACTGATAAATAGCCTCGGTATACTCATTGGATTCTTAGTTATGGCGCTCATATTTATCGCCTTTGACAGGCGCAAGGCTGCGACGGTCTCCAATAGTAGTGCATAGTAAATAATGTCATTAGGCTCTTCTGCTAGATGCTTCTGATTCCCTCGGTAAATTTGGACCAGAATAAGCCTTGGTATCCCCGCCGTCGCTATGACCTTCGATGGCGAGTGAAGCCAGCCAATATTAATAAAGCAGGTTTGTATTGATTTAACAACATCGAACAGAAGGCAACCTCCCCATTTGCGTTACGAAAAATGACATGACAAAAATTGTGATACAACTAAAGAGTAACGCTCGTTATTTAATACTTAATAAGAAAAACGCCAAATGTCACCTATTCGTGTCACCCAGTCAAACGCGTCAGCAGCGAGCGGTAAATGCGTGGAATGCAAAGATTTAAAGGAATTAGACTTCGATTTTGTGTTTGCTTATCAGCCCATCGTCAATCTCGACACACGATCGATTTACGCACATGAAGCGTTGGTTCGAGGGCCGAACGGGGAATCTGCCTTCTCTATACTCTCGCAAGTCACGGAGGCCAACCGCTATCGGTTTGATCAGGCTTGCAGAGTCAAGGCAATCCGCGGGGCTTCAGAGCTTGGGATGAATGAATTGCTCTCGATTAATTTTTTGCCCAACGCCGTCTACCGCCCTGAAGCGTGCATCAGGAGCACTTTCGAGGCAGCGCAACGATATCATTTTCCAATTGAACAAATTATCTTCGAAGTGACTGAGGGTGAGCAAATACATGATCGTGCTCATCTGGTGAATATCTTCCGAGAGTACCGCCGTTTTGGCTTTCGCACCGCTATTGACGACTTTGGCGCGGGCTATGCTGGGCTAGGTTTATTGGCTCAATATCAGCCGGATATTATAAAAATCGATATGGCGCTGGTACGTGATATTGATACCAGCAAGCCAAAACAGGCTATCGTCAATGGTATTGTTTCAATCTGTGCTGCGTTAGATGTACGCGTTTTAGCAGAAGGTATTGAAACTATCGCTGAGCGCGACTATCTGCATAATGCGGGGATCGATTTGATGCAAGGCTATCTTTTTTGCAAGCCCGCATTTCAGGCAATCGGAATTGTCGATCCAACATCCTGGTTATAAATTACAGCCATACGTCCAATAATTGGGGTTCGCTACAGACACTACATCACTTGCTTAAGTATAAAGAAGGCAGCAATTTTGCGGCACTGCTGAACTCTTAAAGAGCTTACGCAAACTCTCCCCGCAAAGCTTATCCGGGAGTTTCGGGCAGCGTAAGTGGTTGGGAGAGCGCAACGCCGATAGGTCGGTTTTGCGTGAGAATCATACTATTGATCGGGTGATCCGGCTCTAATCACTGTAATCCTGTCAATAAAAAATTCGCCATCAATACATTTTCTATGCGGTACGCCGGTAACTACAAACCCGTGATTACATTCCTCCGCCCATAGTTTGGCGACGGTATCGAATTCTTCAGGTTCGAGGCCTAGCATAGCGCCGGAAATAACAAATTTAGCGCCTTCTTTTTGCTTTTTTACAATATCGTCAATTTTCGCCATACGGTTTCCATCATCTTATTATCTGTGACGCATCATAACGCGACTTGGATGCACGTTGAGGTCGAAAACGCACAAAGCAAGACGATGCGGCTAAGAGGCATCTCATGTTGCTAAATGCGATTGCTCGAAACGGGCTATCAACACGTCCGATCAATAGCTTCGAGACATGATAAGCAACCATCGCCGAAATAGCAGTATCTGAAGATGGCCTGGCTGGACGCCCGCCGTACACTCCATTATCAGATTGCTTCTATACAGGCGTTTGTAATAATCGCGACAGATAAACAGCTCGCGCTTACCAAGCCGCAACAAGATTGAGTAAGGCGTGGACTCTACGCCAAATCGGGAGCCCGAAGTGATAGATGTATTGTTCATTTTATTAGCACCGACGCGTTACAGGAGCTAATACCTTACCACAACTACTGTATATACATACAGCAACATGGATCGTAGTTGTATTTTTGCGAAAATTAAAATAGCCGGAATTTGTGCAATTTCGGCTATATTTTTTTCAAATTAACGATCATATTCTCTGCGCCATTCGTGTTCGCGCCACTCCCGTTCACGCCATCCGTAGCCATGGCGATAATAGCCGGGGTTCCGATAATAAGGACGGGGATACGACTCAACGTATACTGGCGGCGGTTGAACATACACAGGGCGCGGCGCGTAATAAACAGGTGGCGGTGGCGCGTAATATACAGGCGGTGGCGGCGGATAATATTCTGGGCCAGGCACACCTACATTGACCGACCAATCGACTTGTGTTCGCGCGATCGCCGGTGTTGCGGACCAAAGCAAACTAGCAGTAGCTAGTAAGCTAATTGCTGCAATGCGTAAGGCTTTTTTCATGATTATTCCAAATGAATTAAATGAGGTAAGGCACAACCTCATTTAACCTAAAAATTCGCCATCCTTCCATGCTGAAGTCGTAAGGCATGTAACAAACTGTATCGTAGCGTTGTACCCTTTAGCTGACGCATCAAGTGACAGACTATTTTGAAAACGATAGCGGCATCGAAGTTCCAGGCGCTTGTGCCAAGGCGGGCTAAATAAACCCCTGGTAGCCATCAGAACGACATGAAGAATTCACAATCGTATTCAATTCATTAACATGAATGCATACAGTAATAAAATGTGACCCCGTTCCGCAAGTGCCGCATCTCACTTAAGGCGAGACCAAAATAGAATGTGAAGAGCTATCCTGATTTTCATCAGGATAGCTCACTTTTCTTGTGCTATTCGATGCACAAAATAGCGTAGTAATCGTCACATCAATTACAGTCATTACTAAGCTGTAGGCTGCAGATACTGACCAAAAATCCAAGAAAAACAGGAAAACGTTCAAGTTAAAAAGGGGCCAGATAGCAAAACAATCTGATCATAGATGGAGTGGATATCATGTGGAATAATTATGTGAATCTTGCTGTGATGCATTGGCTGGGCCAATTCACATCAATGTCGGCGCCTTTCAATCAAATTATTCACTTTATTGCCGGCTCAAATCTATTCAAAGGCGTTCCTATCATGGGGATGCTTTGGTACTTTTGGTTCAGGGATAGCGACTCAACATCCAACACACGTCAAAGTATTATCGCGAGTCTGCTCGGCTGCGTCGTGGCCGTTTTCATTGCCAGAATTGCCAACAATATCGGGCCATTTCAACCGCGCCCCTTCGCCAATTTGGCACTCGCCTATCCTGAACATATCGGGTTACCGGCAGCGGACAGTCAGGCTTTATATATATGGAGCTCCTTCCCTAGCGATCATGCCACTTTGTTTTTTGGTCTCGCCACTGGCATTTTCCTCATTTCGAGGTTGACCGGTTTTATGCTTTATCTATATGTTTTTATCTTTATTGCCCTGCCACGTATTTATCTCGGTTTGCATTACCCTACTGATATTTTGGCTGGTGGACTTTTAGGATTCGGATGTGTGGTGTTGAGCAACCGTGCAAGCGTGATAAAACTATATGGGCCGCGCTGCAGTCTGGTGTTAAATCGTTATCCTGCCGCCTTTCAGGCAACCCTGTTCATCATTACAGTTGAAATAGGTACGCTGTTCGGCGATTTTCGTATGCTCCTTGAAGGAATCGTCAAATACTTTCCACGTTAAGAATGGCGCCTCCTTGATTATTCCGTTGCCAAAAGTATTATTTTTTTTCAATCTTGTTCCAGCTAAAGAGAAAATTCTTTTTGTGAATGCGATGAGATTGCGGGATTTATTTGCTGTTATCCGAGCCAAGCTAGCTAAAATTTAGCTGCAAAAAGCCAAAGCCCTTGTCGGCGTTGACGTGAAAAATTCTGCTTTTGCGTATTGATTTGCGGTGATCGGAGTGTCAAGATATGGACTCTTTTCAAGGAGATCCGATGAGCACCGTAATCCGACATGATTTCAGAAGCGATACTGTCACTCGGCCCAGCCCTTCAATGCGCGCTGTTATGGCCGCTGCAGAAGTCGGTGATGACGTATTTGGTGACGATCCGACAGTCAATCGACTTGAAAGCGCTACCGCAGAGATGCTAGACAAAGAAGCTGCGTTGTTTCTACCATCAGGTACGCAAGCCAACCTCATCGCGCTGATGTCCCACTGCGAGCGCGGAGATGAGTATATCGTCGGTCAGAAAGCACATTGCTACCGTTGGGAAGCAGGTGGTGCGGCGGTGTTGGGAAGTATTCAACCTCAACCCTTGAACAATCAGTCAGACGGTACGATGCTCCTTGCGGAAATTGAAGAGGCGATCAAGCCGGACGATTCGCACTTCGCACGGACGCGACTTCTTGCTCTGGAAAACACCACCGGCGGGAAGGTTTTGCCCGTGGCCTACGTCAATGCTGCCACGGCCTTGGCGCGACGTCATGGGCTTGCTTGTCATCTGGACGGAGCACGTTTGTTTAATGCAGCTGTAATGCTGCGCGTTTCTGTAGCATCACTAGCAACGCCGTTCGACTCCATCTCGGTCTGCCTGTCAAAAGGACTGGGCGCGCCGATCGGTTCTGTGCTGGTAGGTTCTGCTCCGTTTATTGCCAAGGCGCGACGATTGAGGAAGATGCTTGGCGGTGGAATGCGGCAGGCGGGCATTATCGCGGCGGCGGGCTTGTATGCTCTGGAACACAACGTGGAGCGGTTAATCGAGGATCACGCCAACGCTACACTTCTTGCCACCGGTCTATCAAGTTTCTCGGGACTGACGGTAGCCATGCCGGATACCAATATGGTCTTCGTCAATGTCGCTGCGGATATTGCAGTGCCGTTTTCGACCCATTTGGCCTTGCACGGCATCGGCGTGACATCGGCATACACCGCGACCCAGCAACGCTGGGTTACCCATTTGGACGCGTCCAAAGAAGCGGTCGAGGCCGCACTATCGGTAACACGAGATTTTTTCTTGAAACGATAAAGCTTTAATGAGATTGCTGATTGACGGAAAAAACCGCGACAGGATTAGAGCGAAATTCACGTTTTCCACGCATCATATCGGCACCAATCTTATTTGAATTGTCGACAATGTGATCCACCTCCACGTATTGTGAATCTTATACATTAGCGGGGGTATCGATCTTGGGTTTCGTGCAGTAAGTATTTAGACAAACTACATTTATTCAACCCACAACACTCAAAGAAATGGAGTGGATCATAAATGTAGTAGTGGACCTCATGTCGATGAAGTATTGCAAGTGAACCGTGGAAAATTTCAGCTTTACATTTCAGCCTTAAATCACCTTCAATTCCGCAACTTCAATTCAGCTTCAATTCGGTGCTGGGTTATGCGTCGAATTGGATACGGACAACATTCGCTCGACATATCGGGCAATCAGATCAACCTCCAGATTAACCCGTTTACCGACCGCCAAATGTCGTAATGTCGTGACTTGAATTGTGTGCGGAATCAGGTTAATCGAAAACAGACACGCGTCCGCTGTATCTTCAATTCGATTGACCGTGAGCGATACACCGTTGACCACGATCGAGCCCTTGTAAGCGAAGTATTTCGCGAGATCACGCGAGGCTTGTATAACCAGTTCCCACGATTCGCCGACTGGCTCAAACTTCGTCACCAAACCCAGTCCATCGACGTGACCGGACACTAAATGTCCTCCCAAACGTTCTGCCAATGTTAATGCTTTCTCCAGATTAACCTCGCCCACAGCATCCAGACCAACGGTGCAATTGAGACTTTCTCGCGAGACATCAACGCTGAAAGTGGTGGCGGATTTTCCTGTCACGGTCATGCAGGCACCGTTCAGTGAAATCGAATCGCCAAGTGCGACATCGCCCATCGGCAAATCTGCTGCATCAATGTCCAGCCGAACGCCGTCTTCCGGGCCGTCGCCCTGTGTGTGTACTGAAGTAATTTTGCCGACTGCTGCGACGATGCCTGTAAACATAAGTGGAGGAATAAAAAGTTAAGTGAATCTGGCAAGGATACGCAAATCCTCGCCTATTTGCTTGATCTCGTGAAATTTCAACAAAAATTTATCCTGCAAGTTATCTAGACCAGGAAGATCAAACATACCCCGTGCATCCCCCAAAATCGTCGGTGCAAGGTAAACAAGTAGTTCGTCGACGCATCCTTCCCTGATTAATGACGCATTTAACTTAGCACCCGCTTCGACGTGTATTTCATTAATTTGGCGTTTGCCCAGCGCCAAAATGACTTGTGGCAAGTCGACTTTGCCTTGCGCGTTGGGGATTACAACGACTTCTGCCCCTCTTTCTTGAAGAAGTGCTTCCTTTTCGGTATTGCCGACGGCGGAGAAAATTAATGTCGGCTCACCGCTTAAAATGCGCGCTTTCGGGTCAATACCCAGTTTGCTGTCGATGATGACACGCAATGGTTGCCGTACCACCGAAATGGCCCGTACGGTCAGTTGCGGATCATCTTGCTTTACCGTCCCGATTCCGGTCAAAATTACACCAGCGCGGGCGCGCCAGAGATGCCCGTCGTCACGTGCTTGAGAAGAGGTAATCCACTGACTTTGTCCATTATAGAGCGCCGTTCTACCGTCCAGACTCGCGGCGACCTTGAGTCTGACCCATGGCTTCCCACTCTGCATACGAGAGAAAAAACCAATGTTCAGCTCCCGTGCCTGTTCTGCCAGAACGTCAGTTTCTACGACAATTCCTGCAGCCCTGAGTCGTTCAAAACCCTTACCGGCAACCAAAGGATTAGGATCGGCCATTGCTGCCACCACTTTTGCCAGGCCAGCGCTCACCAATGCGTCCGCGCAAGGCGGTGTGCGCCCGAAGTGACTACAAGGTTCAAGAGTCACATAAGCGGTTGCACCCTGCACATCATGCCCTTTGGAACGCGCATCGTTAAGCGCTTCAACTTCAGCATGATTGCCGCCAGGCGATTGTGTATGCCCTTCGCCAATAATCAAACCATCTTTGACGATGACACAACCGATGGCTGGATTTGGCGCACTGGTGAACAATCCCTGTTCTGCCAGTCGCAATGCGTGGGCCATAAATACATCAGCGTGCGTCATATAGTGAACCTGTTGAAAGTAATAAGAAGTAGCAAGTTGTTATTAAGCAGCAGATAAGTTATGAGCCGCATAAGCCGCTTCATTGCGCTAACTTGGCCAAGTTGGCTCAGACTGCGTAGTAGCCGCATTATTACGTAGTGTAACAATACTCGTCATAACAGTCCGCAATTTACCGTCCGTCGCCATCTGCTCCACGCCATCGCAATCAACGTAACGCTGCGGCGTGCTGGCATTGCGCTCACTGGCATGTAATTGCAAACACAATTTGACGCGGACCACCCTTTTCCAATTTTGATGCTGGTCTGGCGATAATCCATCAACTTGTGTCGCGGTCAAAAACTGTTTCACAGAAAATCCATCAATCGCCGCCACACCAAAAACAAGCCGCATATTCTCTACGTTATTAAGTATGGGCTGCGCAATACTACGGCCATTGCCGCTATTACCTTGGCAATACAAGGATGTCGTTTTTCGACCTGACGGCGTGGCAACAAAAAATCTATTGCTGGCTATCGCCACAGCCTTACTAGCGCTGTAGCCGGGGTGACTCTCAGGCAAAGCAACTACACCAGCCTGAGAACCGTTGCAATCAGCGCCTGCACCATTATCAAAATCAAACGTATCTGCCACGCGATAGGCGACTTCAAATGCAGCCGCTCCCTCATCACTGCTGTTGCAAACAAATCCGTGCGACAACGGTTTAGTAAACCCAGAGTCACAGCCTCGCAAGCCCTGTCCGGGTTTACCGTTTAGGCCAACAAAATCTGTTTTATCGACTTCAGCAGCGTTGACACTAGCAGACGTCAAATGCCCAAAACCGGCTTGCCGCAAGTTTAACTCCATCAATTACATGGCATAGCGACCATCTTGCTGCAACCGAAGCTGGTTTTGATTCATCCGGTAACTCGTCTTACTACCAAAATACAAACTGCCTACCGCTGCGATTAATCCAACGCTAATCATCATCGTCACCATCAATTCAACAATGGTGACGCCGCCTTCACGCGCCTTGCAAACCTTACGATATAAATCGGGGGCGCGCGCCAGTCTTTGTCGCCTGAAAAATATTATCCGCATTCTGAGGTGCCTACCAGTACGTTCATGCGACCACTTCGGCTCAAACAAATAACCCGCTCAAATTTACCCTCGTGACGCAATACCAGCTTGGTAAAACTCGCTCCGGGACGCCCCAAACCGTCGTACTTGATCACTTTATTCTGACCGATGACGCTGGTATTGCGGTGTAATGCGGCATGTCGGAGCAAGGCCACCTTTTCACCTGGTACCATCACAATCCAACCGCTACCCCAATCGTCATCGGGACGTCCCTCGCTGGCGCTGGAGATGCATAATACCGGTTTCGATTCAGCATGAACACTACGACAAATCACCACTGAACGGCCGCGCTTGATGGCCTCCGTGCGTGCCAGCGTTGCTGCGGCAACAAATTGATTCACGTATATGCTCATCCGCGTTTCGATAATAAAAGCACGCATCGATGGCGCACCAATGGCGAGCAATATGATCACGACTAGCATCGCGATCATTATCTCAATCAGGGTAAAACCATAACGCAATGTGAATGCTGGAAAGGACAATGGAACAGAAACAACGGCAGAATGCGGTATCAAAGACAGCCTCGCATCGAATGAAGGAGGAGCGAATACTATCGTCTTTTATTACAACTGAACCACTTTCGACGAGGAAAATGGACCAACTTAAGCCTAGGATTAATCGCGGACTTAATCCTGCGCCGGGCAGAGTGCAGAACTTAGGAAGTTGAGTGCTATTTTTTTCGGGTCGGCCCTGAAAATTCTTCGATCATATTTTGAAATTCTGCCACGTCCTCAAAGCTTTTATACACTGACGCAAAGCGAATATACGCAATTTTATCAAGTTGCTTCAGCTCATGCATGACCAGTTCTCCCACACGACCGGTGATGACTTCACGCTCACCGCTGGCAAGCAATTTTTCTTTTATTTTTTGCAATGCCTCATCCACCGATTCTGCAGAGACTGGGCGCTTACGTAGCGCGAGCATCAAACTTGCACGCAATTTTTCAGGATCAAATTCGGTACGACTGCCATTTTTTTTGACGATCACCGGCATCACCAACTCAATCCGTTCGTGAGTCGTAAATCGCTTATCGCATTTAGTACAACGGCGACGACGACGGATGGCATCCCCTTCTTCTGAAACACGCGTGTCCAGAACCTGGGTTTCTTCATGGTGGCAGAATGGACATTTCATGATGGCAGCAATCTAAATAACGGTTGATCGACGCTCTGTTGGCTAGCACATTATTTTTCTTTTGCTATCGCCATATTATAGGGGCCCATTTTAGTTAAAAACCAGAATGGACCCGGACTTAATGCTTACGCTTAGGACTGATGATGCTTAATGCCTAGACCTGATCCTGGTATCGAGTATCGGTATAAATGCTGATAGTGAATGCCGAGAACGGAGGCGCAAATAAAATCGCCTTAACCGCCGCTAATACCGTTCAAGTATTAGCGGGGTCAAAAAAATAATCTATTGCATACCGGCAAACAAATACATCAAACTAAAGGATCAGCCATACACAGGAAATGCGTCAGTCAATTTCTTGACTTCAACTTTAACGCGCTCAATCGTCGCCGCATCGTGCGGGTTATCCAGCACATCGGCGATCAAATGTCCGATCTTGGTCGCTTCCGCCTCCTTAAATCCGCGCGTTGTCAGCGCTGGACTACCGACACGAATACCGGAAGTGACGAATGGTTTTTCCGGATCATTTGGAATAGCATTTTTATTACAAGTCATGTGCGCGGAGCCGAGAATGGCTTCCGCTTCTTTACCTGTAATATTTTTAGCGCGCAAATCAACCAGCATGACGTGCGACTCGGTACGACCGGAAACAATGCGCAAACCACGAGAAATCAACGCTTTAGCCAATGCATCGGCGTTCTTCACGACTTGTTGTTGATAGGTTTTGAATTCTGGTGTCAGCGCTTCCTTAAAGGCAACAGCTTTTCCCGCAATCACGTGCATCAGCGGACCGCCCTGGATACCAGGGAAAATCGCCGAGTTGATGATCTTTTCGTATTCCGCTTTCATCAAAATAATACCGCCGCGTGGTCCACGTAAAGACTTGTGCGTTGTCGAGGTAACGAAGTCAGCGTAAGGCACCGGGTTCGGATACTCGCCCGCCGCGATCAAGCCAGCGTAATGCGCCATGTCGACCATAAAATAAGCACCAACCGCTTTAGCGACTTTGGAAATTCGCTCAAAATCGATTCGCAACGCATAGGCGGAAGCACCGGCGATGATCAGCTTTGGTTTACTTTCGTGTGCGAGGCGCTCCAGCGCCTCGTAATCGATTTCTTCTTTTTCATTGAGACCGTACGAAACCACATTAAACCATTTGCCAGACATGTTTAACGCCATGCCGTGTGTCAAGTGACCGCCTTCAGCCAGTGACATGCCCATGATTGTGTCGCCGGGTTTCAATACTGCAAAGAAAACGCCCTGATTTGCTTGCGAGCCCGAATTGGGCTGCACGTTAGCTGCTTCTGCCCCGAACAGCGCTTTTACGCGATCAATGGCCAGTTGCTCAACCACGTCGACAAATTCACAGCCGCCGTAGTAGCGCTTGCCCGGATAACCTTCGGCGTACTTATTAGTGAGTTGTGTCCCTTGCGCTTCCATTACTGCTGGCGAACAATAGTTTTCCGACGCGATCAGTTCGATATGTTCTTGCTGACGATGATTTTCATTCTGAATGGCGGTCCACAATTCTGGATCGACGTTAGAGATGGTATGGTTTTTTTCAAACATGATGATTCCAATCGATAGAGGTTAACCTTTTCAGGTTCTGCATCGAATGAGGGCCAAAAAGAAGGGGGAATGCGGCAGCCTCAGTCGTACGTTCCATTCGGGCTGCCCAGGCGCACGGCGGTAAAATCTCACGCTTCCCGATGGTTGCCCATCTTTCCCGGAGTCGAAGCAGATTGCATCGGTCCGGTTTTCGCCAGTTACGTGAGACGAAATGGTAGACGTATTGTAAGTGAAGGGCATCGATAGAGCAAGATTGTCAAAAGCCGACAAAGGCGGTCGGAGCACCATCTCATGGGCGATACTAGTTTTTAAAACCACGGGTTTGGGCTACAATTTCTACTTATTTTGCACCGCAGCACGGGAATGATCACTCACACGGTCAGTTTCATTGCTAAAAAATAAGATTAAAGATGCACTTTCATCGACAGTCTTAAACCTTAGTCTTAATACTTAGCTAGTCATGCATGCTTTTTAAGCATTAAATTTACCCATTTCGGTTCACTGTAACCATACAGAGCACATCAGCCAACACACCATGAACGCAGTATTATCTGAGACAGCAAAAGACTTCAACTGGTCCATCCGCGTGTACTACGAAGACACTGACGCCGGCGGAGTTGTTTTTTATGCAAACTATTTGAAATTTTTCGAGCGCGCACGCACTGAATGGTTGCGCACGGCGGGAATTGAACAGAGCCAGTTGGTCAAAACCGATGAAGTCATGTTTGTTGTCAAAAGCACCGCACTCGATTATCACGCCCCAGCGCGTCTTGACGATGAACTTAATTTGACCGTCATTGTCGAAAAAATTGGCCGTGTTGCCGTTGATTTCATACAACAGGCTTGGCGTTATGACGAAGAGACGCCAAAATTATTAGCAACTGGTCGCATTAAAGTGGTGTGTGTTAATACCCATACATTTCGACCTGCGGCAATTCCACAAAGAGTATTAGACCAAATTCGTCCCACACAAATTTCCATCAATGACATAACGAACGCACCTTTTTAATTGCGCTCCAGACACGACAATCCAATCTATCAATGCTGCTAAATGCTGATCAGAAACTGAAAGCACCTGGTAACGATTACAATCACTCTTTACGCACCTCAGTGCTCTCAAGAAATTTAATCATCATTTAGCGCTAATATAAAACCACAGATCGTTTTGCTAACACTTTGAATGGCGTTAGTTAAGACAGCTGCCCAAGACCATTTATCCAGACTGCCTACATGACCGTCACTCAAGATCTTTCGTTTCTCACTCTCATCACCAATGCTTCTGTGCTTGTGCAACTTGTCATGCTGCTATTGTTAGCAGTCTCTGTGATGAGTTGGACATACATATTCCGCAAGATGTTCGCCATCAGAAGCGCGCGCGCCCAAACAGAAGAGTTCGAACGGGCCTTCTGGTCAGGCGGAAATCTCACCGAGTTGTATCAGGGAACGACCTCAAATCGTCGCCGTGGCGCAGGTGCAACAGGTGCGATGGAACGTATTTTTGCCGCTGGAATGGATGAATTCAGCAAAATCAAAGCATCCGCCGGACATAAAGCCAGTACTGATTCTGCTGCGTTGCTAGATGGTTCGCGCCGAGCGATGCGTGCCGCGTATCAACGTGAAATGGATGCGCTAGAATCTCATCTGGCGTTCCTGGCTTCAGTCGGCTCGGTCTCGCCTTACGTTGGTTTGTTCGGCACCGTGTGGGGCATTATGAATGCGTTCCGTGGCCTGGCAAATGTCCAGCAAGCAACATTGGCGGCCGTTGCTCCGGGTATTGCCGAAGCGTTGATCGCCACCGCGATTGGTCTTTTTGCCGCGATTCCGGCGGTTGTTGCTTACAACCGTTTTGCGCATGATGTAGACCGTTTGGCGATCCGCTTTGAAAGTTTCATCGAAGAATTCTCTAACATCTTGCAACGGCAGGCACGCTAATGACGGGCTTCTCATCCATGCGCGGAGGACGTCCGCGCAAATTCAAAGCAGAAATCAACGTCGTGCCGTATATCGACGTCATGATGGTTTTGCTGGTGATTTTTATGGTTTCGGCCCCGATGGTCAATCCCAATGTCATCAACTTACCCACCGCTGCTAAGTCTGTCGCGCCGCCTACGGAATACATCGAAATCGCACTGAAAGCCAATGGCGATTCAAGCGTGCGTATCAATGGCAAGAAAACTGGTGGCAGCCAAGCGGAAACAGTCGAAAAAAATAAACTGAAAGCCAAATTGCAATCGCTTCACGATGACAATCCTGATATGCCAGTGATGATCTCGGCAGAAAAAGATATTAAGTATGATGAGGTCATACAGGTTATTTCTGAAGCCAAAATAATGGGTATCAACCGTGTTGGATTGGCGACCAAGTGACGAACTGCCGCAAATTGACAGTCTGCTCATGACAGATCGTATCCCTTACTCAATACCAAAAGAACCGGGTCGATGGCGCGCTATCGCTCTGGCAGCAGCAGTGCATGCGGCGTTGATCGTATTCCTGTGGATCGGCGTCCATTGGCAAAGCCAAGTACCCGTAGCCGTTGAGGCAGAAGTATGGAGCCCGGAGGTACGGGAAGCGGCACCGCCGCCGCCAACACCAACACCAACGCCGCCGCCAGAACCGATAGAAAAACCAGTCCCGCAACCCGTGCAGAAACCCGTTGTAACGGAAGCACCACCGCCACCAAAAGTGGTTCAGCCGGTCGTGCCTGATCCCGAAATTGCATTAGAAAAAGAGCGAAAGCGGAAAGTACAAGAGAAGAAGGATCGAGATCATGCCGAGCAGGTTCTTGAGGATAAAGAACGCCAGCGTAAAGCCGACGAACAGGAAAAAGCGCAGGAGAAAAAAGATGCCGCAAAATTAGCCGATAAGCTGGCTGCGAAGCAGAAAGCGGCTGACGATAAGAAAAAAGCGGATGCTGATGCAAAAAAAGCAGCGGAAGCAGACGACAAATTGAAGCAGAAACAGGAGGCGGCAAAAGAGGCGGCTAAAAAAGCTGCTATCGACAAACAACGCAAGGCCGACGATGCAGCTTCCGACAAACGACATAATGATGATATGAAGCGGTTACTGGGACAGGCTACCGGCAATGGCGCATCGAATAGCACCGGCACCGCCGCACAATCTCAAGGACCGCGTGGCGATCCTGGTTACGCCCAAAAAGTTGGTGCCAAAATAAAAGGATTTATCAACTTTAACGTGCCCGATGGCATGGCTGGAAATCCGTCGGTAGAATATGAAGTACAGCTACTTCCAGATGGATCAGTGGCCAGTATTCACTTGCGAAAACCCTCAGGTGTCTCGGGTTTCGACGAAGCGGTAAAGCGTGCAATTGAGAGATCTGCACCTTATCCAAAAGATAAATCGGGTTCTGTTCCCTCTAGCTTCATCGGAATCCATAAACCGAAAGATCAATAAACTATGAAAAAGAACCCATCAAGCCCGTTAATCGGGACTTGGATACGACATTCAGTGCGCTCAATTGCCGTGATCGGTATAGCCGTCACAGCCCTGATATCGACGCCATTGGTGTATGCCCAGTTACGCATTGAAACTGCAGGCGTGGGCGCCACGCAAATTCCTATCGCAATCGCTGGTTTTAGCAATGAAAATCTGGCACCGCAACAAATTACAGCGATCATTAAAGCTGATTTGTCGCGTAGCGGCATGTTTAAGATTATCGATACCAGCGACGTGGTCTCCGACGCATCGCAAATCAACTACGGTGATTGGAAATCACGTGGGGCCGACGCCTTGGTTGTGGGTAGTGTAGAAAAATTAGCCGATGGCCGGTTCGACGTCCGCTATAAGTTGCTCGATACAGTTAAGTCAGCCCAGCTTTCTGGACTGTCACTGTCGTCGTCTGCCCAATACACCCGCGTTTCAGCGCATAAAATTGCCGACGATATTTATCAAAAACTGATCGGCATTCGTGGTGCTTTTGCTACGCGTATTGCGTACGTCACTAAATCTGGTAAAGAATATCGTTTGGAAATTGCCGATGCAGATGGCGAAGGTACGCAAGTCGCTCTGCGATCCAACGAACCTATCATTTCGCCAGCTTGGTCGCCTGATGGAACCAAGGTAGCATATGTGTCATTTGAAGCAAAAAAACCGATTGTGTACGTGCAGAATCTAGTGACAAAACAACGCACTATTATTGCTAACTACAAGGGTAGTAACTCGGCCCCATCGTGGTCGCCTGATGGCACCAAGATCGCGATTGCCCTGGCGCGCGACAGCCTGACCCAAGTGTACGTTGTCAATGCTGATGGTAGCAGCCTGCGTCGTTTGACAAATACTTCCGGCATTGACACCGAGCCGCAATTCTCTGCTGACGGACAAAGTATTTACTTCACCAGCGATCGCAGTGGTGGCCCGCAAATTTACAAAATGAGTGCTAATGGGGGAGAGGCCCAACGCGTGACTTTTAGCGGTAATTACAACATCAGTCCTCGAATTTCGCCAGATGGCAAAACATTGGCGTATATTTCTCGTCGGAGCGGTGGCTTCCAGTTGTACGCCATGGATTTAGGTAACAACCAAGAGCAGCGTTTGTCGGATACGGTTAAAGACGAGTCCCCAAGCTTCTCGCCAAACGGTCAATACATTATGTATGCAACCGAGTCTGGCGGCCGTCGTGGATCGCTCGCGGTTGTCTCAGTCGATGGCCGTGTCAAACAACGATTGACCGTTCAGGCCGGCGATATCAGGGAGCCGACCTGGGGCCCGTTTATGAAGTAATTACCAAGTAGTAGTTCCATCGCGATGTGTATTAAAGTTAAGTAATAAGTAAAACAATAGGACTTACGCAAAATTGTCCCAGCAGCGGGCTTGCCAACCCTGCCGACAAAGAACGTTAGGAAAGCACAACCCCATTGGGGCGATTTTGCAGAAGTCCTGAACAACTCACCTCTCTGGAGAATAATAATGCGCCACCTCAGTAGCTTTGCCCTTATCGTTTCAAGCGCCGTTTTACTTGCCGCATGCTCATCCCCTGTCAAGCTTGACGACAAGGCTAAGATCGAAGACCGCGGCAGCATGACCGGTGGAGCAGATCCACGTTCCGTCAACCCGGTCAACGCTGGTTCAAGCGATGCATTGAATGACCCGCAAGGCGTTCTGTCCAAGCGCAGCATTTATTTCGACTACGATAGCTATTCGGTCAAAGAAGAGTTCCGCTCTGTTGTTGAAGCGCACGCTAAATACCTGATCGCTAACAAGGGTCGTAAGATCATCATTCAAGGCAATACCGATGACCGCGGCGGTCGCGAATACAATCTGGCACTGGGCCAGAAACGTGCTGAAGCAGTTCGTAAAGCAATGGCATTGCTAGGTGTTCCTGATGCACAGGTAGAAGCCGTTTCTCTGGGCAAAGAAAAGCCTAAAGCACTGGGCAACGACGAAGCGTCTTTCGCTGAGAATCGTCGCGCAGATATCGTTTATTAATAAACCAAGTGATGATCATGCGGATTTTTTCTAAATCAACGCTGACTGCGGCCTTGCTGGCCGCAGGTTGCTTTGCACCGATAGCCCACGCCGGTTTGTTTGACGATGCTGAAGCACGACGCGCAATTCTTGATATTCGCAGCAGAATTGATGCGGTGAATGCCCGCGTCGACGGCAAAGCGGATAAGAGCAGCTCACTTAGTCTGGCTGATCAAAACGATCAATTGAATCAAGAGATCGCCAAGCTACGAGGACAGATTGAAGTGTTGACCAACGAGGTTGCCAATACGCAGCAACGCCAGAAGGATTTTTATGTCGATCTGGATAATCGTTTGCGTAAACTGGAGCCGCAGAAAGTCAACGTTGATGGCCAGGAAGTCAGCATTGATCCTAACGAGCAGAAATCGTATGACGCTGCGCTAGCCAGTTTCAAGGGTGGCGACTACAAAGGCGCTACCGCGGCGTTCTCCGATTATCTGAGGCGCTATCCAGCGTCAGGCTTTGCGCCTTCGGCACAATACTGGTTGGGCAATTCGTACTTTGCGCAACGCGACTATAAAAACGCCATAGCGGCACAGCAAGTGGTGATCAAAAAATATCCCGACAATCCGAAAGCGGCTGACGCTCTTTTGAACATGTCGAGTAGTTACACTGAGTTGAAGGACAAGGGCGCTGCAAAAAAATCACTTGAGCAAGTCATCTCTCAATATCCAAACACGCCTGCGGCTGTGACTGCTAAAGAACGTTTAGCCGGTGCAAAGTGAACTAAAAGCAGTCTTTTCACGAAGATGAAATAAAAAGACAAGAGTAGTTTGACATAGTGCCTACACCTTCTCTATAATAGCGTTCTTTCGGGTCGTTAGCTCAGCTGGTAGAGCAGCGGACTTTTAATCCGTTGGTCGCAGGTTCGAATCCCGCACGGCCTACCACGAATAAAAAAGGGTTTTAGACGAAATCTAAAACCCTTTGTTATTTCAGAAATTTTCAGAAATAACGTCGTTTAGTTTTTAAGTAAGTGTGAACAAAAGACGGCTTTTTTGATTGCACTTAGCAGCACTGTTTTGGGTCGTTAGCTCAGCTGGTAGAGCAGCGGACTTTTAATCCGTTGGTCGCAGGTTCGAATCCCGCACGGCCTACCAAAATAAAAAGGGTTCCAGATTTCGATCTGGAACCCTTTTGTATTTCTGCTTCATCCTCTATTTTGTTCAGCCGTTGCTTCTGTCATGTTGACGTCGTTTTCGGCACCGGGTCTCTACCTTAAAAAGCCATCACACTTTTCCCAGTAAGCCACACGGCTATTTTTAATCCAGGCTCTCAGCTTTACCAATATTTTTGAGATCACTGACCAAACCCAGTCAATCCAACTAACGCACCCACAGCCAAAAACCATAATGGATGTAATCGGGTTTTCAACGTACCCACGACGCAACCCAGTGTGATCGCTCCCAATATCAAGGCATGAACGGATGCCTCCGTGATCAATGACGCGCTCGCCGCCACCAAACCAACCGTCACAGGAACCAGACCAGCCTGCACAATACCGCGCCAAGACTCATCCTTAAACCGTCGCCAATAATGCAAGGTAATGCCGGTGAGTATCGATGACGGGCCGAATTTTGCGATTGACGTCACAATCACGCCTGGCCACCCTGCTACATGCCAGCCAACCAGCGTCACCACCATCATGTTTGGCCCCGGTGCGGCCTGCGCCAGCGCGAACATGGCACTGAACTCCTGCGCCGACATCCAGTGATGAATATGGACAACCTGACGCTGCATCTCTGGCAGTATGGTATTGCCACCGCCAAAGGCAAGCAATGAAAGTTCTGAAAAAATGGCAGCAAGGGAAAGAAGAACTGCAATCATGCCGCCCACCGCCATGTAACAAGAATACTGACAGGAACCAAGACCAACATTGTTGGTAATAACGGCAAACGCAACAACGCAATCGCGACGAAGAAGGTGGCTGCTATCAAGATCCCTAACGGTTTGCGGCGTAGCGGTGTTGCCATCTTTAAAGCGGTCGATATAAGTAACCCCGCCGCCGCCGCCGCGAGACCGGCAAACATATGCGCGATATGGGTATCATTCTGAAAGCGCTCGTAAATAACCCCAAGGGCAATCACAATGGCAGTCGGCGCCGCGATCAATCCCAGCAGAGCGGCAAGCGCACCTCGGATACCACGAAACTGCAATCCGATCGCTACCGAGAGATTAATGATATTGCCACCGGGCAGAAACTGACACAGACCAAGAAGATCAGTGAACTCCGCATCGGTTAGCCACCGACGCTGCTCAACCAACATACGGCGTGCCAGAGGTAGCACTCCACCAAATCCGATCAATCCCAACCCGAGAAACCCTAAAAATAATGCCCGCACCGATGGCGGTTCCTGTGCGGGATGATTATTGTGCGCAGGGTCAGATTGTTGTGCCGCCCGTTCGGTTTGCACCTTCGTTGGTATCACCGCCTGCATTTCCGTTTGCGTCACCACTCGTATCACCATTTGTTTCACCACTTTTTTTGATCGGAGTATGGGAGATTTTTGGATCACCCTAATCGCTAAGCACAACCAGCTACCCAGTTGGCAACGGTTGGCGATTTAGTCGACATCTCATTTTTTTAAAATCTAAAAGTTGCAGCGGTCCTCTAATCCATCGGATAGCGATTATTCACATTCTGACGATATAGATGAGTTTTGCTGGTTAGCCGTATTTTATATTGATACAAACTCTGCCGCACGGCACTTAAAAGGACGTCAGAAGGAACAGGAAGCGCTTAATGGGGAGTGCGAGTGCAAGCCGGTCTGACGTCAACAAAATAGGGCACGACCACCATTGCCTCGCCTCGCGGGTCGACAACATTACTGGTGAAGCCTGGATTCAACATTAGAGGAAATAAAAAAACCGCTGCAATAGATGGCAACGGTTTTTTTAGAAAAATACAGCATTAGTTCTGATTGATACCTTCAACCTGAATCTTCAATTTTACTTCCTGTTTGAAACCCATTTTTTTGCCGTAGTCGATGCCAAAATCATCACGATTAAATTTACCGTCAACGTCGGCACCGCACACTTCACGCTTCAACATTGGGTTGATCTTGCAAAGAAAATCGTCAATCTTAAGATTCACTTTCTTAGTGACGCCGTGCATCGTCAGTTCGCCCTCAACTTCTTTCGGGACGTCGCCGTCAAACTTGATGAACTTTCCTTTATAGGTAACCTCAGGAAATTTAGCGACGTCAAACATATCGGCGCTTTTAGCGTGATCGTTCAGCTTGGCATTACCAAAGTCGATTGATGCAGGATCAATTTTGATCTCGATTGATCCTGTTTTGGCAGCACGATCGAGCAACACGGTACCGCTACTTTTCGTGAATTTGCCACGCCATTTAGACAAACCGCCCATGTGATCGGCCTCAAAACTTGGATACGTATGAGTCGGATCCAGATTATAGGTCGCGGGAGCAGCCATTGCAGCGGTTGCAAACAGTGCCGCAAAGGCAGCAACCAAAGTACGTAGTTTCATCGTTTTCCTTTTCGTTGAATGAATGGCCTCGAAACTTAGCCGTGTGTCATAAAAATTCTTAGCGCATCAACTTAATGCATCAACTTAGTCCCTCAAAATTTGCAGACCTTTTGCTTACGAGGTTTGACGGACACTTATTTTTTTACTGCAGTGACAATACGAAATTTGATCTGTACTTCATCAGCGACAACTGAGGTATCTTTCCAATCGCCCTCGCCTATGCTGAACGCGTTGCGTTTAATCGGCAATACGCCTTCAAACACGTTACCCCCAGCATCCTGCTTATAGCTCGCACCAATTACAACATCTTGCGTCCGGCCCTTGATGGTAAGTTTACCGACAACGTCATATTTGCCAGACGCGCCCTGCTTAATACTGCTGGAAACAAACGTCGCTTTAGGATATTTAGCAGTATCAAACCAGTCCTTACCGCGTACTTCTTTGTTGTACTCTTCCGCGCCAATGTCGAAACTCGCCATATCGATATCGACCTTGGCTGTTGATTGCGCCAACTTAGCTGGATTGAAATCTACCGTTGCTTCAAATTTTTTAAATTTACCGTCCATCGGCACGCCCAATTGTTTGGCTACAATGCTGACCGAACTTTTAGCCACATCAAGTTGTGCCCAGGCAGTATTAGCCATCCCGGCTATCGCACCAATCAGAGCCAGTACTATCGTCGATTTTGCTATCGTCGATTGCATAAGAAAATTTTTCACTAACATTACTCCTTCATTATTTTTCGAATCATTTCAAGAGCGTTTCTTTTATCCCTGATCAGGAAGTGAAAAAACTTACTTTAGAAATGGCAGCATACGACTCAACGTACCATCACGGTCAATCAACTGATGCTTCAATGCAGCCAGAACATGCGCTAACACAATTGTCGCCATCAAATAATTCAACCAGACATGCGTCGGTCCCAAAATAGATTTTAGCTGATCATTTTTTTCAATCAGCATGGGCATTTTAAACAAACCCAAATACACCACAGGAATCCCTGATGCGGCGCTGTAAAAATAACCCGTCAGCGGAATCGCGATAATCAACACATACAACAGTTGATGTACCAGATGCGCAGCTTTCTGCTGCCAACGAGGAATACCCATCGGCAAAGGCGGAGCTGGATGTAATAAGCGCCATGCAACGCGGATCACCGCCAAGCCAAAGACCGTCACGCCGAGCCATTTATGCCACGAAAATAACTTCAGTTTTTGCGGCGTAAGGCCGGGGATGCCGGTCATATACCAGCCCATCCCAAACGCTGCAAAAATTAATAGTGCGACCAACCAGTGCATCCTGATAGCGGTTGTTGTATAGCGAATAGGGGTGTTTGAATTTTTCATACGCTCATGGTTGTTCGTTGCCTCTGAAGCAATGCATTGACTGTACCGTAAGTAGCAAAGTTCCGCATCGACCAAAATAGACTCATTCAAATTTCTTAAATGATATTTTAATATCATCGGATAGCGTGGCGACAGCGTAGGAACAGAAGTCGTCATACAATAACGCATCCCATTATCAAACAAACCATGGTTATTGGTCGGGATCGAATTTAAGTGCACGAAATTAAGTGACTCAACTTAAGTGGAGATATGAAGACATCGCCGATAAAGTCTTCGATACTACCCATCTAGCCAAGAAAAGAGAGAAATCCCAATGCGCGTTATTGAAATTACACAACATGGTGGGCCAGACGTATTACAAATCCGTGAACGCCCTATTCCCGTTTTTAAGGCCGGTGAATTGCTGATCAAGGTCCAGGTAGCTGGCGTCAATCGTCCAGACGTGTTTCAGCGCAGTGGCAACTACGCGCCCCCACCTGATGCCTCGGATTTGCCCGGACTGGAAGTCGCCGGCGAAATAGTCGATGGAGACTTTTCTGAAACACACTTTAAAAAAGGCGATCTAGTTTGTGCATTGGTTCCTGGCGGCGGATACGCGGAATATTGCACCACGCCTGCTGTGCAATGTCTACCTATTCCCAAGAATTGGACCGTGCTCGAAGCCGCCTCCTTACCTGAGACCTTCTTTACTGTATGGAGTAATGTTTTTGAGCGGGGCAGATTAACGGGAAATGAAACCTTATTGGTTCAAGGCGGTAGTTCGGGAATCGGTGCAGCCGCGATACAAATTGCCACAGCGCTTGGACACCAGGTTTTTGCCACCGCTGGTTCGGACGAAAAATGCCGGGCTTGTGAAGATCTGGGTGCTGTTCGGGCTATCAATTACCGCACTGAAGATTTTGTAGAGGTGGTGAAATCATTGACCGCTGGGAAAGGCGTGGATGTCATTCTGGATATGGTGGCAGGTGATTATGCACCGCGCGAAATAGATTGCATGGCTGAAGACGGTCGTCTCGTTTTCATTGCGACGCTAGGTGGAAATAGTGCCAAGCTGAACTTTAGTAAAATCATGATGCGCCGTCTGACCATCACCGGCTCAACGTTACGACCGCGGCCGATTGCTTTCAAAGGTGCTGTCGCGGCCCAACTACAAACGCGCATCTGGCCGTTGTTGGCAGCTGGAAAAATTAAGCCGGTGATCTTTAAAACCTTCCCGCTCGAACAAGCTGCGCAAGCGCATGCTTTGATGGAGAGCAGCACGCATATCGGCAAAATTATGCTGACGATCGATGGGCCAAAGGATCAGCAGCAATAATGGATATGCAATAATTGAGACTATCAATTGAGACGAAGCGTTGCACATAGTACCAATTAAAAAAGCAGCCATCTGGCTGCTTTTTTAATAACGACAATACTTATCTAACACTATCTTACACTACCGAAACCATTAATCTAAGGGCACACTGCGATACCGATTCACTTCGGATGGTGATACCAACGTAGCGCTGTTACCCCATGAGTTGCGAATGTAGGAAACTACGGCCGCAACTTCTGCATCCGTTAAATCCTGCGCGAACGGCGGCATTCCGTAAGGGCGCGGATTGCCAACCGTTGTCGGCGCAAAACCACCGTACATGACAACCCGTATCGCGTTGACCGCAGATGGCATCGTAATAGCACGATTACCCTTCAATGGCGGATAGGCTGAAGGCGCACCTTTGCCGGAAGTAAGGTGACATGCAACACAATTGTCTTTGTAGACCTTTGCGCCTAATTCAAGGACTTGATCGATCTCATGCGGCCGCGCATATTCCTTCTCTGCAACCGGCCGGCCATCTGAACGAGGTAACGTTTTTAGGTAGACCGCCATTGCAGTAATATCCTTATCATGCAAATGCTGCAAACTGGCCGACACCACTTCGGCCATGGGCCCAAACACTGCACTGCGCGACGATACACCCGTCTTTAGCAGCGCCGCGATATGTGATATCTCCCAATCACCCAAACCGATCTCGACGTCGGACGTTAATGATGGTGCATACCAGTTCACGACAGGAATAAAGCCACCGCCGAGTTCGCCTTTCAGATTGAGTCCTCCCAGCGCGTTACGCGCTGAATGGCAGGCGCTGCAATGGCCGAGACCCTGAACCAGATAGGCACCGCGGTTCCACTCCACCGATTGCGCACTTTCGGGCTGATACACACCAGGCCGAAAATATAGAGCGCGCCAACCATAAAGCAAAACACGATTGTTATACGGAAATCGTAACTGTGGCGCAGTGTTCTTTTGCTTTACTGCTGGCATGCTTTGCAAGTACGCAAACATGGCATCGGCGTCCGATCGCGATACTTTTGTGTAATTGGTATAGGGGAAAGCGGGGTATAACAAACTGCCATCCTTCGACTTGCCGTTATGTAGCGCGCGCCAAAAATCGTTTGCGTTCCAACGCCCGATTCCGGTTTGCTGATCAGGTGTCAGATTCGGTGCGTAAATCGCGCCGAATGGCGTAACAATTGCTCGCCCGCCCGCATATTTTTGCCCACCGCGAACGGTGTGGCAAGCCATGCAATCTCCGGCACGGGTGAGATAAGCACCGCGCGCAATTTGATCGGCAAGTTGATGCGGTGCTAGTGGTGCTAGCGGCGCTGCTATCTGCGTGGCGCGGGGATCAGCATCGTCGATATTCATAAACGCCAGCCACCCGATGATGATAATCGCCAGCAGGACCAGGCTGCCAATACTCCATAACAAAATACGCTTAAAACGTGTCATGCATCTCTCCGCTCAATGTGGAACGCTGCCACAGGCAAGCGGAAGTTTTAGCGCTGAGGGAGCGGCCGCAGTCGCGCCTTCAGGAACAGGTTGCGCAGCTAGCCAGGAGGCGACCGCACCGATATCGGCAGCGCTTAGTCGCTTCGCCACTTGCGACATACAATCCGGTACCGCAGCGTGCCGCACGCCGGTCTGCCAGGCACCGATCTGCGCGACCAGATAATCACGCGGTAAGCCAAGTAACCCCGGAGTTGCCGGCAGAACGCCAGTCATTGCCGTGCCATGACAGGCAATGCATGCGGGGATTTTTTTGCTAACGTCGCCATGTTGCACCAAAGTTCGTCCACGCTGAAAATCGGCAGTCGATAGCGTAAATGGTTGTGGTGGCGGATAAGGTGGATGTTGATCTGAAAAGTAATCGGCTATTTCGCGTAAATAAGTATCAGACATATGATCGACCATATAAGTCATCATCGGATATTGTCGGCGTCCGCTGCGAAAGTTGACGAGCTGGTTGTACAAATAGCCTGCCGGTTTACCGGCGATACGCGGGTAATAACCGTCGCTGGCGGCGCGTCCTTGCTTGCCGTGACACGCGGTACAGGCCAACAATCGCTGTCCGATCGTATCCGGAACCGATGCTTGATCAACATCCACAACGGGGACGGCATTGGCTCCGATAGCCTGCGCGGCAAAGCCAACGCAACTACAGGACAAAACAACGCATATGCTAACGCGCACTACCGCATGCCACGCACGATGTAACGCTTGCGTGTTGAGACGAATTAACATTGGTTTAACCATCTTTCGGGCGATTACTTTGCATGTGGGAAGTTGCCTGTTTTACAGTGTTTTGTGATTTGCGCCATCCAAAAGAGCACACCTTCTTCTAACAACCTAGCTAGCCTCCCCGATCTCGTATTGTTTGCGGCGCACGCCAAGCCGTGCCATTGAACAAGAATCAGTGAGCGAATAGAGAGTAAGGACACAATCATAGAATATGAAATAAAAACAGTCTCGGAGTATACCAATGTTCGGCGAATAAGACGGTGCACTGTATTGTGAAATCGCAGTCGCAGCATATGTCGCATGCAACATATCGCGATGACATAGCGGTCAATGATGATAACGACGGCGTAAAAACCGCGCGATGGGAGGATGATAGATGAAATACTGCACGTCATTAAAAAACGTACAGCATCAAGCTGTCACAGCAAGCGGGGCGGGGCGAGCCGTAACTATTCAGCAAAAATAACGTGCCATGGTGACAGGCGCACTCTACTTTTTATCGGAATCGCGTACTTCCGTTGACACCATGGGACGATCCTTACCGGGTGCGTCGGTATTCGCGTAGACCTGCTCTTCCAGGATATCAAGCTGCTGACTCCCATCCAATGCGTGACCAAACGCAGATTGACGATGTGATGATGCCCGTCGTGACGAGTTGGTTTTCTCTGCTTCAGTTGGTATGACTGCGGACTTAGGCGATTGTTTACTTTCAGGCATGAGATCCTCCTATTGATATAACAATGGCAAT
This sequence comes from Glaciimonas sp. GNP009, assembly GCF_054343755.1. Taxonomy (NCBI): domain Bacteria; kingdom Pseudomonadati; phylum Pseudomonadota; class Betaproteobacteria; order Burkholderiales; family Oxalobacteraceae; genus Glaciimonas; species Glaciimonas sp. GNP009. The sequence goes on along the minus strand of NZ_JBTGUV010000004.1, from coordinate 3,621,115 downwards.
TCGATACACAGGATTTTTTCTTCCAAATAGTCCGCACTGAGACTGTTCAGGCTACCTTTTTACTATATCAAAAGCCATAAAACAACATAATCAGGACTTACGCAAAATTGTCCCAGCAACGTGCTTGCCAACCATGCCGGCGCAGACAGTACGCTAGTACTGCGCCACGTTGACGGCAAGGAAAGCACAACGACGCTAGAGCATTTTTGCGTAAGTCCTGACAACTAAGTATCCTCCGAATACGGTCAATGGCAAGCACTGCTTATAAAAACGAAAATGCCGATGCGGGGGCTTCCCAGATCGGCATTTGTTGTATTACGTCATTTCTTATTAGCTGCCAGGGTGAAAACGCCATTACGCAACGACGCACTCATCCTTTAATAATCACCCTGCTTTAACGCTCGTAATAGCCATGATCGTAGCGCGGTTCATAGTCTCGATGATTATAATCTTGACGCTCATAAACCCGTGCTGGTTGATAATAGACTTGCGGTGCCGGGCGATAATAAACTGGTTCAGGACGCACATAGACTGCGGGAGGCGCGTAATAAGCAGTTGAACGGCGGTTGTAATCGCCGCGATCATAGTAACCACGATCGTGATAACCTCGACCTTGATTGCCACCCGCGCTCGCGCCAACCACTGCACCCAGCACACCACCTAAAACCGCGCCATTCCGACCACCAACGACGCTACCAATAGCAGCTCCCGCGACACCACCGATTACCAGATTAGTCCCTTGGTCATACGCTGACGCCGAGACAGAAACAGTAGTAGCTGCAGCAATAAACAGCGCGGAGATGATTACTTTTTTGGTTAACATGAAATAGTCCTTTCAGGATCGACATACGGTGCGACTCTTATGGTTAACTCAGCCAGGCTGATATTCCCAAAAACATCGTTGATAAGCTTTAAATTACCTATTCACGATGCGTTGAATTGAATATAGCAGTGTTAGAACCAAGTAAAGCGCTTCGAAACAGACTATTACACCTGCGAGAGATTGGTTACGTTTTGATGCTTTTTACGATTTACCGCGTCTAGCTACATTTTTAACGTGCCAGAGCGTGTTGAGATATGAGTTGAAATTGCGAACGAGTAGCCGCCTTAGACGCAGCAAAATAACAAACGTCCACATCGAACAGAGCAATGAAGACTAATTTAAGACTAATTTCGCACCTTGCGTTTATCGACGATCAGCTTCAGCAGTTGCCCCTGTGTCAATTGCTGCTCGAGCATTGGCAGCGTCTTAATCGCAAACTCCTTAACATCGGCATCTTTCGCTCTTTTTTGCGCCTGCTCAAACAATGCGATCCGGTCCTTGTGCGCCAGGACACCGATCTCTCGACTGAATTCTTTATCAAAACGAATTCCGCTAAGTTTTGATAATTTCAAAATGGTTGCCCGCTGCATCTTATTGGGATTCAAGGGAAGTATCACTCCCTTGGCCAAGGCCAATCGTCCCAATTCTGTTGTTATTACATCTTGATCAGCGATTAGCGCGGCAGCAAATTTTTTCACTTCAGGACTACTAAGACGCGTCTGTGCTAACTTACTTGCCTCTACTTCGGTATAGCCGCCCTCGGCAACGTGACGCAGAAACAGACCTTCATGGCGCGACAAGTCAGCTGCGCTAACGCCACCAGCACATGCCATTGCCAGCACAAAAAATCCGCCCCTCGACTGAAGGGCGAAGCGGGATAAGTATTGTGTAATTGGTTGGATTACTGCCACCTTCATATCAACTTTGCAACTTTCCATAAGTTAAGATTTATACAAAAATAGATACAGCCATTCACGTCCCCTCACGCCCAGTCAGCATCTCGGCTATCAACACAAAAACACCTCAGCATTACAACAAAATAGCGTGATCTTTATACGACTAATCATTTTCCATGAGGGAAAAGTCCTACAAAGCAATGCGTGGTTGACCGATAGCCATTGCATCTGCAAAGGCAAATAATACGAATATAAACCGTCATTCTCAGAAAATATCAAAAAATGTCAGTTAGGCCTGAATGCAATTTTTTGTCGGGAACCCTCCCGATCACTTTCCCTAAAAGGATGCATCATGAAAACTCTACACCACATGTTAGTTGGGACTCTTGCTTTAGCATTTGTTGCGTCACTAAGCGGTTGCAGCGGCATGTCTCACCGCGGCGCTGATACGGCCGTCGGTGCCGGAGTTGGCGGAGTTGCTGGTGCTGTATTAACCGGCGGTAGCGCACTTGGTACTGTGGGTGGTGCCGCCGTTGGTGGCGTGGTTGGCAATCAAATTGGAAAATAAAGTGTTAGCTCCTAAACATGCCGCACTCAATCAGCTACGCATACAATAACGGGCCGACATCCGGATACCATCCAACCGGAAATATCCACACATCAACCCCGTACACGTGCAAACGTGTACGGGGTTGATGTGTTTTTAATGCAGTTTGACCGAAGGTTTAGCGTGCTTCATCAAGCTGCTTGCGGTCGCCGTAACACCAGTGCGAATCGGCCCTAAGAGTGCGTTCAAGTGCAACAAATGCAAACTGGTGTACATCATGCGCGCAAAAAAACCATCAACAAACCAGCCCAGTTTTGATAGCGAACCCATTAAAGTACCAACCGACGTACTTCTCCCAAAAGACACAAGCGAACCGTGGTCTGTATAAACGTAGGCGGCCGTATTCACTGGTTGACCTTTATGCTCACGAACAAATATCGCTAACAAATAGTCGGCTTGTTGATGCGCCGCTTGCGCTCTGGGCGGCACGAGTCTGCCATCAGCGCTCACGCAGGCAGCACAATCGCCTAATGCGTAGATATTCTTACTATCTTTCACCTTTAAACCGCCGTCAACCTGGAGTTGGCCCAACCCGGTTACGGGCAATCCCAATGTTTTTAATAAATCAGGTGCCTTGATGCCGGCTGACCAAACGCAGAGATCAAAAGCGTAATCGTTACCGTTTGCGTCAGTGACAAATTGTTCCGCAATACTGGCTACGCGACAGCCCGTGACTACGCGCACATCCCTCTCCCTCAGCAACTTGGTTGCCGCATTAGCGACACGTTCCGGTAAAGGGGCCAGCAGCCGCGGTGCGCCTTCAAGGATCGTAATACGCACATCCTTATCGGGATGCAATCTCGGAAAATCGTAATCTGTATACACGCCGCTGGCTTCACGTAATTCTGCTGCTAGTTCAACACCGGTAGCACCGCCTCCCACGATCACGATATCAATACCGGCATCCGGTGAAAATTCCTTTTTGAGGTCGGCCAGCGTCAGCAATTTGAGCAATCGCCGGCGAAAATACTCCGCGTCCTCGGTTGAATTAAGTGAAATGGTGTTTTTCTCGGCACCGTTCAGCCCGAAATAATTGGAGACACTTCCCACTGCAATAACCAGTCGGCCAAAGGCAATTTGTCGTGGCGGCACGACCTCTACACCAGCCTCGTCATTGATCGCATCAACTGTAATGGTATTGTTAATTGCATCAAGGGCGGTCAAAGCACCATACACAAAACGGAATTTATTATCATGCGCCAACATCTGGTAGGACAAACCTTCCTGGTGGATATCACGCGTTCCCGCCGCGACCTCATGCAAAGAGGGCTTCCAGATATGATAAAGGGTACGATCAACCAGAGTGACATGACCATGCCCCAGTTTACGGCCCAACTTACAAGCCAGTTCAAGGCCACCTGCGCCACCACCGACTATGACGACTTCGTTGGATGCTGCTGTAGTCTGGTTCGCAACCTGCGCCAGCACCAGATTCTCATTTTCATTTGACATCGATTTCCCCTTCTCTTGATACATTACTACCTTAGTACATTGAATTGTTGTCCAATATCACTACCAACAGTGATTAGCTTAAAAATCGATGCCGAAAATAGCGCGCTATAACCTTCCCAACCCTTTCACCGCCATAGCCCTTTAGTGTTATCTTGAGATACCGCTAATAGTCTACGTTGAACAGTCTACTTTGAGATATGCAACCAAGGCAATAGAAGCATGCTGTTAGATCAAACCAGCCGCACCCGCAGCATACGTCTGGTGACTACTCCCAGTCTGCGCTATGATTAGCAGGACTAGTAAGAAACTGCTAAAAAACCGACCACCACCGGAGGGCATATGTACCGAAAAATTCTTATCGCTTACAATGGCACACCCGAAAGTCGCTGCGCGCTCCACGCGTGCATCCGCCTTGCTCCCGGTTCTGAAGTAGAAGTACATTTATTAGGGGTTATAAATCTTGCGACCTACCTGATGGCTGGGGAATTCGTCGCTGAATCCGCTATTACGTCAGAAAAAGCTTTATTGGAACAAGAGCTCACCAAAGGACATAAGCTGCTCAGCGATGTCGGCCTAAATGTCATCACCCATTTTGAAAGCGGTGAGCCGATCAATGTCATTAGCGATTTAGTGACGCAACTTGGGATTGATTTGGTGATCATTGCTCATTCACGCAAGAAGCCGTTGGCGTTACGATGGTGGCGTGGCTCCACCGATAGCCTTTTAGTAGAAAAAATTCCGTGCAGTATTCTCGTGGCGTCAGATTCCTGAGTATAAATGCAAAGAGCCCGTTATCACACGGGCTCTTTTTTTGGGCTTTTTTTTTCGACGGTCAAATCCTCATATAAATAAAACGTGGGCCGCTAATCGTATCTTCAAAACGCGTTAAAAAAAATGTAACAAATAGCGCGTTTTTTTATCGAGTTTAGTTAAGCGTAGAGATCGATCAGGCCCAATGAAGATCAAAATACATTGAACAAGCTAACGAACACAAACATCCTGCTGCTTTCTTTGTGCACGTTAATTCGTCACCCGACCAAGGATTAATGACCCTTTTGTGCATCCTTTACGGACTCTTTAACGTCACCAACAGTTTTTTGGACTTTACCAGAAACTTGTTTTTCAAGACCTTTTGCTTGTTGATTGTGGCTACCAACCAATTTTCCAGTTTTTTCCTGGATTTTCCCTGCAGCTTCTTTGACGTTACCTTTGACTTGGTCTTTATTCATTTTTTACTCCTGAGTGAATAAAACACATTGGGAGAAACCAGCTACAACCATACTGAGTGTGGCGATATTGCTGGATATAACTTGGTTTCGTTACACATAAAGGCTTTTGGCAAAATTTACATCGCCGTGTAATCTCGGCCCTGAATGTACTCTTAGGTTAATTAAACTGCGCAGTAAAATCCATCAGACATCCTCCGATAAGCACGTAGGAGATTATGAAGTCCAGTCAACATTAACTTTTATCGATCCGCTAATTGAGGTGTTCACCATCGCTGGCGTCACCCAACCGCGAAACCAGTGGCACCTCGATTTCTACTCTCGTGCCCACCTCTAATCCATTAACCCGACCCGGCTTAAACATCACCCGTCCACCGAGAAAACTTGCGCGTTCTTTTAACCCGCGCAACCCATGCGTATGGGTATTGTCAATACACTCTTGCGACATGCCGATACCGTCGTCACAAATTGTCAGCGCCAGCCGATCTTCATCCACATCGAGTACTACGTTAATTTTGGTAGCTTGCGCATGTTTGGCGACGTTATTTAATATCTCCTGAAGCATGCGATAAACAGCGATTTCGATCTTATGATTAATGGAAATATTTTCGTCCGGCAAACTGGCGCGGCAAATAATTCCTGTACGTTGCCCGAAATCTTCCAATTGCTCGGTGATCGCTGCCTTCAGCCCAAAAAGATCAAGCATATTCGGACGAAGTTCAGTTTGAATACGCCGCGTAGTAGCAACCAATGACCTGAGTAATTCTTGAATACGGGTTTGGCGCTCTTCCCATACAGGATCATCCGGGAAAACTTTATAGACGCCTTCCAAATGCATACTTAATGCGGTAAGCGCAGCCCCCATGTTGTCGTGCAACTCCCGTGCAATGGCGCGCTTCTCCTCTTCGCGGACATCTTCAATATGATTCGTCAGATCGCGCAGTAAAGCGGTACGTTGAAAAATGGTGCGTTCCAGTTCCAACTCCCTTCGCCTGAGTGAATCTTCTGCATGCTTCCGCTCAGTAATATCGGTCGCAATGCCGACGATTCCCATGATCTTTCCTTGCGAGTCGGACCAGGGCGACTTGGTCACTTGAAATGTCACAATGCCGCTTTTGAGAAGAATTGTTTGCTCTATGGTTTGGGACACACCGGCTTCCATAATGCCTACATCGTCATGATCTATCCGGTCGGCATCTTCCTGACGCAAAAATAGATCACGACTCCGCCGAAGCTTAGCCTCACTCCAACTCATATCGAATTGTCGAAGACACGCCGGATTTGCAAAAATTAAATTCCCAGTCCGATTTTTAACAAATATTGGATCGTTAGTATTGTCACTAACCGCGATTAATAAGGCGCTCGCTTCCGCTAATTCGGCAGCACTTTTTAAACGCGCGCTATATTCTTGATCGACCTTTCCTGCCGTTCGCCAAAAAATAAACAAGAACAGTCCACCGCCAATGATAGTCAATAAAGGTGGCACCAAATTGTAGTCATATAATTCTTCGCGGGCGCCCCAATCTACACACCAATTCAACACCGCTAACAAAATCAACATCTGCGGTAATGAGCGCCGCAATATTTGTCCACCAGGCGCATGCCGCGTAATAATCGCCATCAATAAATGGCGTGGACGAGACATTAACAAGGCCAATCCAAATAACAAGAAACACAACTCAGCGACTAACGGCACGCCTCTTTCGTACATCATATGAGTCAAGACGTCGACATCATATAGATAGCCAAACAATGGAATTGTGCTCAAAAAAATCAAAACACTTGCCAGATATTCAGCCGGATAATGTTGTCTCTGAGTTCGATAGTCGAGGACCAGCAAAGCGACCCCAGAAAAGATAAAACCAACCGCAACGAATGGATGCATTTCGGCAAAGCCGGACATCCCGCTCCAGGTAAATAGCAGAAAAAAATGTTCGAACTGGCTAGCAGACCCAAGCAGTTGCTCGGCCAATACAGCGATGGCTGGCACTAGCATCAATACGGCCAATATTTGCGTCAAAAACTTGATCGGCCACTTGTCGGCTAACGGCGAACATTGAAGTAGAAGAGCTGCCCCGCCCATCAAGAATCCCAGGACAACATTGGGTTGCAAAGTACTAAACTGCAACAGTACTCCGCTACCTTTCACCCCGTATAAAGCGCATACCAGAGTCAGACACGAAGCCACCATGACAACCAATATTAAGGTTACTGCGGTGGCGATAGTACGAGATACGTAAATGCCGGATAGCGCAAAGCGCTCAAGTGCGCGGCTTTTAAGCAGATATTGGTAATGCGGATGGTCGTCGCTTATTTCCTTTTCATCTGACGATTTTTTTTTATTCATATTTTCTTGCCCCTCTCGTCCAACTGATCACCATCGCAGATAAACATCATCTCTATAATCCGGGGTTTTATGCTAAGGCAAACAGTATCACTCATGCAACTAAAATACGGGGGATTTTGCGCGCACAAAGAAAAAAACCGCAAACGCCTAATGAGCGTAGCTGAACGTTTTTCACTACATCATACTGTGGATTTTTTTGCTACTGCGCAGCGTATGAACGACTGGCGTGTATCAAAGACTGATAAACAGAATGCACTGCTATCGTAACAAAAGCACATCAATGCATACTGGAACCTAATTCTTCAAGTAGCGTGCGCAACTTGGTAAATTCGGAAGTTTTGTCAAAAAAGAAGCGGACACCGTATTGCTCTCCAGCCCGCCGGTAGACCTGGCTGACATTGTTACTGAAAATTATCTTAAGATGGTTAATACTTTTATTCGATTTGGATAACGTCTTCAACAGGTTCATACCATTGCCCTGCCTCAACTCTATATCGAGGATCAAAATATCATAACTTTCAGCATCAATTTTCTCAAGCGCATCATTTTCCTCCGCCGAAAATCCAGCCAATATCACCCCTTGAATACCATTGACGGTTTCAATAATCCAATCGCGTACATCGACGGAATCTTCCACCAAAAAAATTCGCAGCGGTGCTGAGTGATTTTTTTCAGGCGCGGAAGTGAGAGTTTTTTTCATGAGTATTTGACAAACTTCAACGGCATCCATAGTTATCTTTAGCATTGATAATGGCGCTTCCCGAGCCGTAACGGAAACCAACATTACGAATAATAAAGCACAATAAATAGAGCTGAGCCTATCTGCAATCGCCTTAGGTTCTGGAACATTTTTCAATTGTCTTTACATCAAATTTACCGCGCAACTAAACTACTTCAATGCATCGATCAATCTTATCAATCGATCAAATTATTCTTAATTGCATAATAAATAATGTCAGCATTGTTAGTCATGCTCATCTTTTGTAAAACACGGGTACGATAAGTACTCACAGTCTTCACACTAAGACATAGCTCGTCGGCGATTTTTGTTACTCCCTCGCCTAGGCTTAGCTTGTAAAAAATCTCATATTCACGCTCAGACAATAACTCGTGTAACGGCTTCTGATCATCTGTATCAGGATCAGCGGTTAATAGCTCCGCGACGCCATAACTAATGTATTTATGCCCATCCAGAATTGTATTAATCGCTTTGACCAATTCCGTGGCAAGGGCCTCTTTCTGCACATAACCATTTGCGCCACTACGAAGTACTTGCACCGCATAACGGCTTTCGGGATGCATGCTGAGTATTAAGACTGGAAGTTTTGGCTTCTCACGTTTGATCTGCTTCAAAACTTCAACCCCGCTTTTGTCGGGCATCGCAATGTCCAGCAGGACAATATCCCACTCATGTGCGCGCACCATCCGGATGGCCTCCTCCGCGCTGGCCGCCTCGCCTCCTATTTCCATATTGGGCACATCGGCAATAAAGTAATGGACGCCTGCGCGCACGACAGCATGGTCGTCAACCACTAAAATTTTTATCATAGTTTCAACATTTTTTAAAACCCCGATCACGACAACTGTTCACAGGTTGATAATTACTTTTAAAAAGTTATTTATTTTAATCCATGATCAAGCAGATTCTTTCGCCTTATCAGTTTTACACCATTTTGTGTTAATTGACCTAAAATAAATGTAAATCCTATAAGTATTTTTAAGTCATATCTGTTCTTCCCAATTGCAAAAAGTCCGGGAGTCTTCTATCGAAGATCCCGGCGCGACCAAACCATTCAGCGTTGTTTTAGCTCTGCTTGATTTGGCTAGCTTGATTTAGCTGAATTTTTAACGCAGACGAATGTCGTTTTTCACAGACTGAACACCCTTAACGCCAGCTGTTACATTTGCCGCGGTCGCCGCATCCTGACGCTGGGCCACAAAACCACTCAACTGCACTATGCCCTTATAGGTTTCCACATTAATTTCAGCCGACTTCAATGTTGGCTCATTGAAAATTGCCGCCTTCACTTTGGTCGTAATCACCGCATCGTCGACGTAACCACCAGTGCCTTCATGCGTAGCTGTCGCTGCGCAACCTGCCAGAGACAACATGAGTAGCGCGAAAAAGAAACCAGTGAAACGTTTGGTGATTGATGTCATAGAATTCTCCTAAAAGTAATATATAAAACTACAAGGTCGTACAAAACTACGCATGCCGCATCCCTCACAATGCGTCTTTAATCTAGCTTCTAACTATCACGCCAGTGCAAGAGCTGGGTTGCTTTCATCATCAACAGATCAACGCGAAACCTGAACCAGTTAGGGACGATAGTCTTTATGGTTCTCTTCAAATGCTTTTATTTGCTTTTCAGCTTCATCTTTATTAACCCCATAAGCCTCTTGGATTTTTCCCGAAAGATCATCGCGTTTACCCGCAATCATATCGATATGGTCATCTGTCAATTTGCCCCATTGCTGTTTAATGTTGCCTTTCAGCTGCTTCCAGTTACCCTCAATAATGTCCCAATTCATCGTCATCTCCTGCAGTGAGTGGTGCTGATTAGTGGTGATCGTCAACCATCAGTGAATACTTCTTGCTGGTGTCAATGCTATATCACCCGGTGATTTGCAATGCGATTGAGGCCGCTATAGCGAATTCAACTAGCCAAGTAAATCGCGCATGTCATCGGCATGCTCTTCTTCAACCGCCATAATATTTACTAACATGTGGCGTGTTGTTGGATCAGTGTCACCAATACGCTCAATCATTTGGCGGTAGGTTTCGATCGCAATCCGTTCTGCAATTAAATTTGCTTTGATCATGCTCTTTATGTCGCTTGAATCGTCATATTCGGCATGACTCCGCTCAGCAATCCCGACAGGATTAAAATCTGGTTTACCGTTCAGTTGCACTATCCGTTCTGCAAGCATATCGGCGTGTTGCTCTTCCTCTCCGGCGTGCGCTAAAAACTCCGCTTTGATAGCGCTATTTTCAAGTCCGCTTGCCGTAAAGTAATGCCGCTTGTATCGCATTACGCACACCAACTCTGTCGCGAGAGCACTGTTCAACAAAGCGATGACTTCTTCACGATTACCTTGATAGCCGGATGTTACCGCGCCATCATCCAACTTTTGCGCAGCCGCTCTGATCGCCGCCGTGTCAATAGGCGTTGCGGTAGTCACGCGAGGCTTGCTACTAGCTTTGTTATTTTCGGCATTCATAACCATCCTACTTTCTTTAAATAGTCGACTAACTAACGATAGCTTTAGATTGGAATGTGGTTGTCATTGGTCGTAGTGTAATGGGACAAGAACCAAATACATTAAACGCAAATTGCAACTATCGGCAAACGGATTTAACGCACTTAGCCTTTTCTATTTACGTGACACACAGACGCCTGCAAGTACCCCAACCGCTAAAGAAATCGCGATTACACGCCATGGATTTTCATGAACATATTCGTCTGTTGAAGTAATCGCCGCCCGCCCACCATCTATGGCAGCGCTTTGCACTTGCTGGGCTTTAGCCAAGGTATCATCAAGTAAACCAATCCCTTTATTGATCAGATTAGTCGCTTTTTCACCTGTCTCGAACGAAGCTTCCCGTAGAGTCTTAAGTGCTTCGCGCACCAAACTTTGCATGTCTTGCTCGATGTTTTCTAAAGAATTATTGCGCATGATTGAGCTCTTTCATCAGAGACAGTTAACAAGGCGATGTGGACAGCTGCGTGAGCAGGTCTTACTCGATTTTTAAAATAACTGAGCGCAGTTCAGATATCACCTCAAGTAACGTTAAAAAATTTTCGAGGCAAAGCATGGGAAAGCACTAATGCGATGGAATAAGTCTAACAACCGACGTACCTACCTGACATAGGACAGGCGCTGTTTACTTTGTAGGACAAGCGGAAAAAAACAATGCTCATGATGATCAGCGGCACGCAACAATACGCAGAAAATACAGGGGTTTTGCGGCCCACAAAAAACCTATTATGTAGATATTGAAGGAAGCAGGGGACGCTAAATTTGTGACCGAAAAAGTCGTCATTTCATACTGTTAAAAGTACGTACTGAAGAATTGTGCTGAGGGATTTAGATAGATTACTTAAACCTGCAAACAAACCTTGAAGAAGTCACTTTCAAGATTTTATGTACCTTATAAAAAATTGTTCGACAGAACATATGATGCCGAAAAATTCGGTTTAATCCTCTTAAGTTCACTTATTGCGCCATCGGTAAGCACGTTATAAAACACCGACACACTTTGAGATTTCAAAGTAAATAGTCATCGGTTACGCACATAAGTTACCTACATGGGTTAATAGCCCTATTTATACGACTTAATTACGTACCTTAAATACACGCATAAGCTAACTATTAAGCCGCTTCCGCCACAGATTCATCCTCTGCCTCTTCCCCCAAAAATCCGCCACTTTGATGTGCCCACAACCGCGCATAAAGTCCCCCACTAGCAAGTAATTCACGATGGCTTCCCTGTTCTACAATCCGCCCTTTATCCAATACAATCAGGCGATCCATCGCTGCGATGGTTGATAGGCGATGCGCAATGGCGACCACGGTTTTACCTTCCATCAATCGGTACAAACTCGCTTGAATGGCGGCCTCGACTTCAGAATCGAGTGCACTTGTAGCTTCGTCGAGCAACAAAATCGGTGCGTCTTTCAACATCACGCGAGCGATCGCAATTCTCTGCCGTTGACCGCCCGACAATTTAACACCACGCTCTCCAACATGCGCATCGTAACCAATACGACCCTTAGCATCCATTAGGTTCAGTATAAAATCATGCGCCTCCGCGCGTTTAGCGGCGGCGATCATATCCACATCGGTTGCGTCAGGACGCCCATAGAGAATGTTATCGCGCACAGAACGATGCAACAAAGACGTGTCCTGAGTCACCATACCAACCTGCGCTCGCAAGCTGTCCTGCGTAACATGATGAATATCGGTACCGTCGATGAGTACGCGCCCTTGCTCGACATCATAAAACCGCAATAGTAGATTGACGATGGTCGATTTGCCTGAACCAGAACGTCCCACCAAACCGATTTTCTCCCCGGGTAAAATACGCAACGACAGATTTTGAATCACCGGACGAGGGCCGCCGTATGAAAAATCAACATCTTCAAACCGCACTTCACCCTGCGTAACGATTAACGCCTTTGCATCGGGAAGATCATTAATCGTATGCGAGCGCGATAGCGTATTGATACCGTCCTGAACCGTACCAACTTGTTCAAATAAGGATGCCATTTCCCACATAACCCAATGTGAGATACCGCTCAGACGCAACGCCATGGCGGTGGCGGCTGCGACCGCACCGATTCCAACCTGTCCTTGCGTCCAGAGCCACAGAACCATCCCTGCGGTACTGATAATCAACAACATGCTAAGGATGTGGTTGACGATCTCAAAGCCGCTCACCAGTCGCATCTGGCGGTGCACTGTTTGTAAAAATTCCTGCATCGCGGAACGCGCATAGCCAGCCTCGCGACCGGCATGTGAAAACAATTTTACCGTCGCAATGTTGGTATAAGCGTCCGTAATGCGCCCGGTCATCAGCGACCGTGCATCGGCTTGCGATTGCGCTACGCGACTGAGGCGCGGCACAAAATAGCGCAAAGCGAATCCGTAAAGCACAACCCAACCAAGAAACGGTAACAACATCCACAGATTAAAATTGCCCACGACCGCAACCAACGTGACGAAGTAGATCAGCACAAATACGAGGATATCCCCCAAAATCATACAAATATCACGTACGGCTAACGCAGATTGCATGACCTTGGCAGCGACACGTCCGGCGAACTCATCCTGATAAAATTCCATGCTTTGATTGAGCATCAGACGGTGAAAATTCCATCGCAGCATCATCGGAAAGTTACCTGCCAAGGCCTGCTGTTTAAACAGCGTCTGGAAAGCTACGACGACAATACTAGCGATCAGCACGATGCCAAGCAATATTAAATTATTCCGTTCCTGCGTCCACAAAAGCGAGGGTTGAACATGGCTGAGCCAATCAACAATTTTCCCCATCATCGCAAACAATACGGCCTCAAATGCACCAATCGTTGCTGTCAGCAAGGTCATTGCAATAATGTAACGACGCAGGCCTTTAGTGCATGCCCAGATAAACGCGACAAATCCGCGTGGTGGAGGTGCAATGACTGTTTCAGGATAGGGGTATATCAGTTTTTCAAACAGGCCAAACATACGAATACTCCAATAAATTCTGTAGAAACGTGACTCTCAGGCCGATGGATGCGCAGTAGATAAAGACAGCAGGATCAACGGTGAGCCGAAAGTCGACGAAGCAATGCTATCGCCATGTACCAATGAGGCGAAATAAGAAGGCGTTATAGCAGTCAGCTGGTAACAATGATGCGGCGCCTCGGTGTTGTGCTGAACATGCACTTCATCATGGATGCATAATGAATACGTAATTAATACGTAATGAATGGCCAAAACTCAGATTTCAGCGTCTATCTGATTTTCTGGTGCAGCCATAACGAAAGCGTCAAGTTGGCGGCAGTTATCATTAATGCGTAGCAATGTCGGAAAGGCCGACAAATCACACTTCTGCCGTTGTGCGTTAAACAATTGCGGAACCAGACAGCAATCGGCCAAAGTCGGCGTATCACCAAAGCAAAACTTGCCCACGCGTGCGTCCGCGGCGAGCGTCGTTTCAAGCGCTGTCAAACCCAACTCACACCAATGACGATACCAGGTATTTTTGGCTTCCTCTTCAACTTTCAAGTCGCGCACCAAATACCGTAAAACACGCAGATTATTAACCGGATGAATATCGCATGCGATCATCAGGGCAATACTACGCACAAAAGCGCGATCCAGCGGTGTTGGGGGCAATAACGCCACGTGAGGATACATTTCATCCAGGTATTCAATAATCGCCAACGACTGGGTAAGCACTGCGCGCCCCTCTGACGCATCTTCATCGACCATTGTTGGCACTTGGCCGCTTGGATTCAGTTGACGATACATCGGGCTTAACTGCTCTCCACCATGCTTCACCAAATGCACAGGAACGATATCACAAGGCAACTCTTTCAAATTTAACGCGATGCGCACCCGATAGGCGGCAGAGCTGCGAAAATAACTATAGAGTTTCATCCATTTTCCTATGAACTGGTGATGCATATCGTTGCGCAAAGAAGCACTAATATCGTGGCTTATGATTCAAACGGGCAGCTTAACGCTCTACCGGAGCACATTATAAAACGCTTATCTGGCGCGGTTTGATGGAAGTAACGATGAACAATATGACTTGTTTGGTCTATTGCCTTGCTATCAAAAATGATGCCAACTCAACCATTCACTCGCAAGGCGCATGGTCTCCTTATTTATGACCTGATTAGATGATGCGCAAACTTCAAATGCGCTCACTTAGGTTGCGCTAAGTCCGCTGGCGCCAAGCTGGCATCGTGAATGCCTTAATAACTATACAAGGCGCAAACGTAAATCACCGACACCCTCAACGCTGCCTTCCAGCAGATCACCTTTGACAACGGCTGCGACTCCCGCTGGCGTGCCGGTAAAAATCAGATCGCCCGCATGCAGTTCATAGAAGTTGGAAAGTTGTTCTATCGTTTCTGCGATGCTCCAGATTAGCTGATTGATATCGCCTTGCTGACGTAGCTGACCATTGACGTTAAGTTGGATTGGACCACGCTCAATCGGGCCGGTAACGCTAATCGGACGAATGGCTGAAATCGGCGCTGACTGATCAAACCCTTTGCTAGTACACCAAGGCCGACCAAGCTTTTTAGCTTCAGCCTGTAAATCACGGCGCGTCATATCCAGACCGACGGCGTAACCATAAATGTGTTTCACCGCTTCGGCAGCAGAAATATTTTTTCCACCGCTGGCGAGCGCGACGACCAATTCAATTTCATGATGCAGATCTTTAGTCATCGTTGGATAGGCCATCTCGCCGACGCTTCCCTGCGCTACAGGCAATACCGCATCCGCCGGCTTCATAAAAAAGAATGGTGCTTCGCGTCCGCTATCGCCCATTTCTTTTGCGTGCTCTGCATAATTACGCCCGACACAATAAATCCGATGAACCGGAAATAATTCACCACTGCCCTCAACCGGCACGACCGCTTGCTGCGGTGAAAAAACGAATTCCATGAAAAGCTCCTTTAGTTACAAGAGGATGCTGCTTTAAGTACAGCAGCATAAAGAACAGATCAAATAACAGGCTTACACAAAATTATTCCAACTAGACTACGAACCTGCCGAGCCTGCGAAGAATACAGCATGTCAGTATCAGGCCGCGTAGTTGGCTAGAAAAGCGCAACACTGCTGGGCGATTTTGCGTAAGTTCTTTCCCTGTTATTTCCCGAAAAATACTGCCAAGCGCCGCACTGCTTCTCGCAAATTGTCCATCGAAGTTGCGTACGACAGTCGGATATAGTTACTCGCAGTGAAAGGACCAAAATCCAGACCAGAAACGACTCCGACTCCGACCTCGTTAAGAATCTCTTTTGTCAACCGGTCGGCGTCATCACTCAGGTCACTGCAATCGGCATACACGTAAAATGCGCCATCTGGTGTTACAGGGACCTTGAATCCTAGCGCGATCAATGCCGGGACGAGATAATTGCGACGCTCTTTAAACTCGGCCTTACGCGCCTCATAAATTGCAATTGACGCTGGTTCGAAGCAGGCAATGGCCGCGTGTTGCGCAATCGAAGAAGCGCATATAAATAAATTCTGTGCCAGTTTCTCAATATGCGGCACAAGTGTCTCTGGCAAAACGAGCCAGCCCAGTCGCCAGCCGGTCATATTGAAATATTTGGAAAAGCTATTGATTACAATAATATCGTCGCCTAACGATAGCGCAGAAAATGGAGCAGCATCGTAGGTAAGGCCCTGATAGATTTCATCCACGATGGTAAAACCATTGTGACTACGCACCGTTGCAACGATCTTCGCAAGTTCTGAAGCGAGGATGGAAGTGCCAGTGGGATTAGACGGTGAAGCCAACAATACCCCACGGGTCGCCTCACTCCAATGCGATTGCACGGCCGCGTCGGAGAGCTGAAAGCGTTCAGCCGGACCGCTTGGAATCATTTTTGCCGAACCTTCAAACGCCGCCACAAAATGCCGATTGCAAGGATACGACGGATCGGGCATCAAAACCTCGGTGCCCTTTTCCACCAATGCGGCGCAAGCCAACAGCAATGCTGCCGACGCGCCCGCAGTCACCACAATGCGCGATGGCGCAATATCCAATCCATAGACTTGGGCGTAATGCTTGGAAATAGCTTCTCGTAAGGCTGGCAATCCGGTGGCGGAAGTGTATTGCATCTTGCCGGCTTGCATCGCTGCGGTAGCGGCCTCAACGACCATTGGCGGTGCCGTGAAGTCCGGTTCACCGATACCCATATGAATAATGTCGCGACCCTGGTGTTCGAGCGCCACCGCCATTTTTGCCAACTCCATGACATGAAATGGCGCTATGTTATCTAGCCTTGAAGCGAGGTTGGAGAGGTTCATTAAAACGTCTTTGCAATTAACTAGAGGAGGAAGCGCAATACGATGCGCTTACAAAGCGGTTACGAAGCGGTTACGAAGCGCTACGATAGCGAGTAATTCTGAACTACTCCAATGAATGGAAGTCGGCAGCATCAGCTGCGCGTCATATCCGTTAAAAAGGACTGAAAGAGGTAAAGGAGCGCAACTAACAGGCATCACAGCGTGCACCATTAAACGACGATGCCTATGCCCTCTATCAACTACCTGCGTCGGCTTGACTTAAGCATTCGGCTTATCGTTTAATCGAAAAATAATTAAGAACGGCGACCAGCATTGACTTCCGCTTCTCTGGCCTTAGCCGCAAATTTGTCCAAAACGCCGTTGACATATTTATGACCGTCGATACCGCCAAAAGACTTAGTCAACTCTACCGCCTCGTTGATCACAACTTTGTAAGGAATCTCAAGGTGATTCTGTAACTCAAACGCACCGATTAACAGTACTGCGTGTTCTACCGGCGAGAGTTCGCTAATTTTTCGATCGATCAATGGTGCTAGTTCGCCACGTAAAGTGGCCACATCCTTAATCGCACCGTACAACACCGAATTAAAATGCTCGGCATCGGCTTTATCGAACCCGTGCGCTTCACGGATGTTCGCCTGAATGGCATACACATCTTCATTATTGAGCAGCCATTGGTAAAGTCCCTGCAAAGCGAACTCACGCGCTCGATGACGCGGTGTACGGCTTTTGCTTGGGTTGGCGTGCTTAGGATGTTCTTGAGATTTGTTGGTCATAAATTTTCCGACTTATATTCCAGCCTCACGGCTAGCGGTAATCCATTTAAATACGCACGACTATTGCGCAACTTATTACTTATTTATTTTTATTGCTTTTTTTATTGGTTTATTTGCATTGATTACTTCTATAAAATCCTTTTGGCACACGCAATAACGATCTCTTTGACGCAATATAGAAGCAGCGCATTTTTTGCGCCGATTCATGCTCAGACCGTCACAGCTATCTGTTATCGATTAAATATCAGACCTTAGTCCTCATCGCTGGTCGATTCCGCCAACTCTTCCAGCGCGATCGACAAATTAGCCATTTCGACGGCTACGCGCGCGGCATCGATACCCTTTTCTGCCATCCTGACTTCGGCTTGCTCGTCATTTTCAGTCGTCAATACAGCGTTTGCTATAGGAATACCAAACTCAAGACCAACACGGCTAATTCCGGCACCTGCTTCATTTGAAACCAGTTCGAAATGATAGGTCTCGCCACGAATCACTGCGCCGATTGCCACCAATGCATCAAATTGTGCAGTTTCAGCTAACTTTTGTAACGCCAGTGGGATCTCCAATGCACCCGGGACGCTGACGTGTAAAACGTCTTCATCCACAACACCCAGATGTTTCAATTCACCTAGACAAGCCGATAGCAACCCGTGGCAAACATCCTCATTAAAACGCGCCTGCACAATACCGATCCGCAGACCGACGCCATCCAGATTAGGTTCGTAAGTTCCGACTGTCATGGTTTTTCCTTTATGCGCACTGCGCGTTGATACGTTAACAAATGAACACAACAAATAAAGACAACTAATATCAAAAATCTAGGTGGAACGCTTATAAGTTGCGTCGAACGCTCTCCACCAAGCAAAAGTACAAAGCGAAAGCTAAATTTCCGAAATTCCTTAAAGCAATGCAATTACTTACCATCGCATCTTTTAGCTATTCGGCTTATTTTGGTAGCCAGTAACTTGAAGCTCAAACCCGACCATCGATGGCATTTTTCTCGGGCTGGCTAAAAGCTTCATTTTGCCTACTCCAAGATCTTTTAAAATCTGCGCGCCAATTCCGTAAGTCCGCAAATCGAGGCGTGGCAAGGAAACATTGCCATCGGCACAATCGGCTAACGCTGCAAACTTCGCAAATATCTGCTCCGACGATTGTTCGCAATTCAAGAGAACCACAACACCACAAGGTGAAGATGCAATCGCTTCTAATGCCGATGTCATATTCCAGGAATGATTGGTCGCCTGAGTTTCCAGCAAATCGAGTATTGAAACCGGTTGATGGACCCGAACCAACGTCTCTACATCGGGGGTTGGCGTACCATGCAACAAGGCCAAATGCGCGCCACCGCTAGGCGTGTCGCGATAAGCAATTGTCTTGAACGTTCCTTGTGCAGTATGCGTGGTGCGCTCAGCCAGACGTTCAATCACACTCTCATGATGGCTGCGGTAATGAATCAGATCGGCAATTGTACCAACCTTAAGATTATGTTCACTGGCAAACACCAACAGGTCTGGTAAGCGCGCCATACTACCGTCGTCTTTAAGAATTTCACAGATGACTGAAGCTGGCGTCAATCCCGCCATATGAGTCAGATCGCACCCCGCCTCAGTGTGGCCGGCCCGCATTAAAACGCCGCCTTTCTTTGCCTTAACTGGAAAAATATGTCCAGGCTGAACAATATCGCTAGCCTTGGCATTTTTTGCAACCGCGACCTGAATCGTGCGCGCCCGATCTGCTGCGGAGATACCGGTGGTCACACCTTCTGCGGCTTCGATTGAGACAGTGAAATTGGTTCCGTAAGCCGTACCGTTTCGACTGGTCATCATTCCTAAGTCTAGTTGGGCGCAACGTTCCTCTGTCAGCGTCAGGCAAATTAAACCACGCGCGTATCTCGCCATGAAATTAATAGCTTCAGGCGTCACAAAATCCGCAGCAAGAACTAAATCGCCCTCATTTTCTCTATCTTCTTCATCGATTAAAATCACCATGCGACCAGCGCGCAATTCGGCAATGATTTCTTCTGTTGGTGCAATTGACATGTTATTGCCCTGAAATAGGCCTGTATTGAACGGATATAACCTAATGGTAGGTCGCTATTTTAATAGATTTATCCGTCAAGGACGCTTAGCGAATAAGCGCTTACTGACAATCACGCTTCGAAATCGGAAAAAATAGTGCGTTATAGCAGGCTTTATAGCACGCTAAAAACACGGTTTGCGAAGAATAGACAAAACCTTCATTAGCAATACCAACATTTTCTGAGAAGCGAAAAACGACATTTAATTTCAAAATTGATAACTCTTTGCGGAGTTAATAGCTGAACTCACGCAGCCACTAATTGCATACGTTTCAAAGCCTCTAACAATAGCGCAGGATCACCTGTCGCCAGCTTTTTCGAGTCTGACAACACTTGCCGAAATCCTCGCGCGCCCGGCAAACCAGCCATTAAACCCAACATATGACGCGTAATACTGTTTAAACGCAGGCCACTACCATCGCGACCATATAACTCAAGCTGACGACGAATGTAAGGCATCATCGTTTCCACGACTTCAGCACGGGACTTCGGAGTTACTTTTTCATCATCGTAGTAACGTGCGTCGAAATCCGCCATCAAATAGGGATTGTGATACGCCTCGCGTCCCAACATAACGCCATCCACGTGTGCCAGGTGAAGGTCGATTTCAGCGGTGGTTTTGATTGCACCATTGATGATAATTTCAAGATGCGGAAAATCGCGTTTTAACTGGTAAGCAAAGTCATATTTCAGCGGAGGAATCTCACGATTTTCCTTCGGACTCAAGCCCTTTAAAATAGCGTTGCGCGCATGGACAATAAACGTTTGACAACCCGCCTCCGCTATCGTGCCTACAAAATCACGGACAAAATCGTACGACTCAATTTGATCAATCCCAATTCGGTGCTTGACCGTTACGTCGATATCAACGACATCACGCATTGCCTTCACCCCGTCAGCGACAAGATCCGCTTCAGCCATCAAACAAGCGCCAAAAGCACCCTTTTGTACGCGTTCAGAGGGGCAACCGCAGTTTAAGTTGATCTCATCGTAACCCCATTGCTCACCCAGTTTGGCACTTTTCGCCAAATCAGCCGGATCGCTTCCACCTAACTGCAAGGCAACCGGATGCTCTTCGTCGTTGAAATCAAGATGACGCGGCACATCGCCGTGCAACAACGCTCCCGTTGTCACCATTTCCGTATAAAGCCAGGTATGACGCGTGATTTGACGGTGGAATACGCGACAGTGTCTATCGGTCCAGTCCATCATGGGCGCAACAGATATTTTACGCCCCCCGTATTTCGGCGCTTTATCAAGCGTGGCAAGGGTTTCCAAGGGATTGATAACTATTTTAGAGCTCACGGAAATTCACGTTATTTAATGGTTTAACATCTGTCATTGGACACAAATTGGACAACAATTCATATTAATGGCAACTATACAAAAGATCGGTAAGCGCTGGCGCGCTCGGGTGCGCAAGCAAGGCTTTCCTGCTGTAAGCGACATGTTCGATACTAAAGCGCGTGCCCAAGAATGGGCATCTAAGGTCGAATCCGACATGCGCTCATTGAAGTTTCAGGACGGACGTATCATAGCAGAGATGACATAGGCACTCTTATCGACCGTTATACTATAGAGATTGGGGCAAAAAAACCCTTCGGCAAAAATAAAGCCGCGGTATTGGGATCGCTCAATATAGCGCTCGGTGACGTCCTCTTGCCCGATCTGACGACAAACAGGCTGGTCGACTTTATCAAGATGCGCAGCACGGCTACTTCTGATCGCCCGGGCGCTAGGGGTGTCACTATTGGCATTGATCTAACTTATTTAGGTTCCGTTTTAAAAGCAGCAAAACAATTATGGGATCTATGGTGAGCCGAAACCGGATGATTCGAACCATTGTCGCCACTCCTTACAATTAACCATCAAAGTGGCACTTCTATTTTGTTCGTATTTCGGCGGGAACTATCGATGCAAAGGTATTAACTACTTGTAGTGTTTGATTGTCGGAATTCTTTACATGTGGCTTCCTGTCGATCCTGAGTAAGTCGGCTAAGCATCTGATTTGTATAGTATTTTTCCTGTTTTATATTATGGCATAAGAATTGCTTTATAAACAGCACTCACTGCCCAATCCAGAGGAAAAATTATGAACACAATCAAAAAGAAACTGCTACTGGCCGCTATTGGACTGATGTTGGGATTTGTAGGTTCGTCGCACGCTAGCGTGATACCCGCCATCAATTCTTGGCAGAGCAGCTCAGGCTATTTTGGCGGCAACTGGACGATTGGCTTTCAGTTTTCCGCAAGCCAAAATCTGAATGTAACCGCGCTTGGTACTTATGACGTCAATGGCCTGACGGCACCGACAACGGTCTCCCTGTGGAACGATACGGGTACCTTGCTTGCGTCAGCGGTAGTTCCGGTAGGTGGCAACGTGATCGGCGATTTCATTTACACAAACTTGAGCAACACGGTTTCACTCACCGCTGGTCAGCTGTATCGGATGGGCGTTGGTGTTTCCCAGGCGAACTGGCTGTATCAGGTGAACGGTATCAATACTAGTTCCGACATTTCCTACCTGCAGGGTGCTTGGAGTAATGGGCAAGATACGTTCGTCACCTCCTTGAATGGCGCTTCCAACCGATACGTTTCGGCCAACTTCCTGTCGACGAATGCAAATGTGGTTCCGGAACCTGCTTCGCTGGCCTTGTTGGGCATGGGCCTAGTTGGCTTGGCCGTGGCGGGGCGCCGTAAGCTGGTCAAGTAAACCTGCTGTTCGCATGAACAAAGGCTCCACGCGTTGGGGCCTACATTTACAACATCTTTGATAACGTCGAATGTTATTTCCATTTATTTATTGCAGCTACGAACACTACTCAAACTAAGTAATATTTGTAACTACATTTAGTAATATGCAGTTTTGCTCATCACAATAACAGGCTCCAGGTGCATCAAACTGCGTCACGCCATTGCAAAGTTATTCCCTCCGCGCCCGGCTCAGGGCGCTATCAGCAAGTCGCTCCCGACCAAAGCAATGGCGCAAGAATGGACGCGCAAGATCGAACATGAGATGGATACCTCCGATTTAAGGACGGTCGTACTTTGTCCGCCTTTACCGTTTCAAAGCTAATTGATCGTTACAAACGAGAAATGCAGGCCGTTAAACCTTTTGGCCGCACTAGCTCAGAAAATTGTTGACCTAAGATTCCATGATTTACGTCATGAGGGAATTTCACGTCTATTTGAGCAAGGGTATCGGATCGAGCAGGTCGCACTTGTATCAGGTCACAGGTATTGGAAGATGCTGGCTAGGCACACACAAATACGAGCGAAGGATTTGCTTAGGCACTCCGAAATTATTCAACAATACGCTGCCGAAACCACTGTGCCAGATCTTGCTCGCTGAGCGAGCCAGCTGCGGTTTGTTCCATCGCACGAATCGCCTCGATTGCGGAAAACAGTAGTTTGATGCCATTGTCAGCAAGAAAAACCCGCACAACAACCCAAGCCGTGCGTTTGCTTCCGTCGCTATACCCATGGTTGAGCACTAAACCATGCGCATAAGCTGTAGCTAGGTCGGCGGCATCCGACTTCGGCTCGCCATAGGTTTCGAGTTGCTCGGGCCGAGCTAAATCGGACTCTACTGCATTTTTATCGCGTATTCCATCTAAGCCGCCGTGTGTCGCGGGCACAACATTACGCGAGAACTGAACAGTTACCTTCGCGTACAGGTCCTACAATGTTGGCTTTGCCCCGAATACAAATTCGTTGGCGCATTGGGCCAGCAAGGCTATCCTAGGCGCTGTACGCGCTGCAAAACACCAAAACATTTACCCAATGCAATACTTAAGTTATTATAAACTTTTATTCTTTCAAAAAAAGAAAACATGAAGCGTTCTCAAATAGCCATCGCCGTCGGCGTCGTCGTACTTGCGTGGGTTGCCGTGGTTCCTGGCATAGTCGGCATGCGCGCCAAAGCGGAATTTAGCAAAATTGGCCAGGACACATCGGGCAGTAGTTCCTTGCCGATCAGCACCAAGCTGGCCTCGTTCCAGCGCGGCTGGTTCTCGTCGACAGCCAAGACTGAATACACGATTTCGATGCTAGTGCCGCCGGTCCGCCTGACGGTAACTCACAAGGTCAATCAATTCGCCATTCCGTTTTACCGTTGGGCCAAGATCACGCACACGATCGCGCTGGTAGACGACAAAGGAGTGGAAACACCATTACCGATCAAGCTCAATGCCAGCACCGACAAGCTATTCTTCGGCGGCCTGTCGACCAGCGTTGCAGCACCGGAAATCGATTGGAAGAGCCAGGAAGGCCTGCATATCGTTGGTAAAAACCTTAACTTGAACTTCCATGGGAAAAGCGGCGAAACGCAAAAATACGATCTCAATCTACCATCCCTCAGCGCCACTGCTGCTGGTAGCCAGATCAACGTCAGTCTGAGCAATCTCAACCTGAGCGGTACCTACAAGGACGAGAAGAGCGCCACTGACACCTGGCAACAAGACGGGCACATCAAACTAGATAGTATCGAAGCTACCAGAAACGGTAACGCCGTCCTGAAACTACAAAACCTGGTCATGGAGACCGACCTGAAAGACCACGGCAACAATTTCGATCTAGTTTACCAGACCAGGATAGACAAGAGCATCTTCGGCGATGCCAACGGCGTTGTTGCCGACGACATCCATTTCGATTTTTCCTATCTCAACCTGAACAAGGATGGGCTACTGAAAATTCAGGCTGCTTCCAAGGCGTTTTACGAAGCGGCTGCGAAAGCCCCGCCAGTCGCCGGTGCCGACGTTGCTGCAGTCGCAGCGCCAGCAGCGGGCAACGACAGCACCGATGCCAAGCTAGCCCAGAAAAAGGCACAGATGACCATGCTGATGCAGCATGCCGGCGAACTGGTCGCCAGCTCCCCCAGCTTCCGCATCGACCGCCTCAGTCTGAAGACTCCTAACGGCGAAGTAGCCGGCACCTTTGAAATAAATATGGATGGTAAAGGCTTGACGCCGGACGCGCTGATGGGTGACAACGTGATGGTGCTGCTGAAGGAAAAAATTTCCGGCAAAGGTTCGCTGACGCTCGCGCGCGATGTGTTCCTGAACGCATTCGAACAAAAAAATGCCGCAGCATCTGCACAACGGCAGATGAAGGAAAACCAGTTGAAGATGTATGTCGACCAAGGTTATATCAAGGACGATGGCAAGCAATTGTCGCTGGAATCGACCTTTGGGCCGCAAGGCGTTGTCGTCAACGGTAAACGCATCATGTGACGCCGAAATCGCCCAGTCTTAGCCGATTTACCCAAAATAACATTTCTACGACTCGCTAGCCTCTTCTTTCCTGCCGACCAGGTACTGAAGGCCTTCGGGACCGTAGAACTCCGAATGGGATACGTTTGCTAACAAGTGAAACACACTTCCAGGTGTATAGACTTGTTCTACTTCTCCGACCCGCATGCGCAATTCGCCTGCAAGGATGAGTGCTTTTGCTTCAAAGGAATGCACGTGGGCTTCGAGAAATCCATTGGATTCCCTCTCTACAATTACGCCCTCTGCGAATCCTTCTTTGGCAATCATTTCTACAAATTCATTTCGCTCCATATCGTATCACCTGTCTTTTTATCAGCTGTTTGTTGGTCTTATTTTGTTCGCATTCATCAAACCCGACAGCACGGTCAAGCAGCGCCGAACATCCTCAAGCAATGAATAATTTGCTGATTCATCAAACTTGAGAGTAAGCATTTTTTTAGCTGTTTGCTTAAAATGTAAGCCACCAAACATTATCACGTTCTTTGCCATAGGAATGCTTCGCAACCCACATTCCAAAAGGCAACTTGGATTTATGTGATTCCACATATTGACGAATCAGATAGATATTTTAGAGGGTATAGGCATCCCGCGTTTGCGCGGCGTCAACCTTTAAAAGATTGCTCGCTTAATGGCGTGAAAGCTAATGTTTCGAAGTGTGATTTTAAGGCCATAATTTCTCGGGATACGTCCACCGGAAATCCTTTGCGATGACCTCTTTGATCCATCAGAAGTTGGATAAATAAAGTTTCGCAGATTAATTGTTTTGTCCATGTATTGGCAAATTGGTTCGCAATACGGGGGAAATATTTCATTAACCAAAGAGGCCAAACCTCAACGGGAAGCGTCAATACCCACTGATAAGTTGTCTCGTTCAACTTCAAGTCGGCTGGAATCTCCAACCTACGCGCAGTCTCCCAATGCTCTTCTTTAGCCGCTACGCTAGCTATATCAAGGACCGCTTTTGCTTCAGAGATCGTGACGACTTCAAATGGAATGAACTCCATACCTGCCCCCAATAAAAAATATCGCTGAAGAGGGGATGCGGTGGAGGTTCTCAAAAACAAGACACCATCACATGGGGCCACTCAACAGATGAACATAGCAATTTTATTGCCTTTAGGTATTTTACGCCGTTTCTGGGACTTGGGAGCAATGGAACAGCGAACCGACTTGAGGATTTATGGAGGCCGGAATCCAGCGGTACAGGTCGTGCCCAATCTGGACTTGATGGCTGTGATCACAGCGAGTTGCTACGAGGAGAATGTAAAAACTCCCGCCCACCGTATTAATGCATTGTTCAAAGAGACCACCTACACGGTTCAAGAGTGAACAACAATTGCGGCTGGGGAATGTACTATTCGGCGCCTCAACCCCGGCCCGACTACGCCGAGCCGGATAACTTACATCGTTGACCGTCCGCTTTGTACGGTCTCCGATCTCGAAGCGGTCCCACAGCGCCTTGACCCGCTGTGGTTCAAATACTTCGTACAATGCATCTTACGTGTGGGTGTTGATGTTGTCCGTGACTAATGTGATGCGTGGTGCCTGATGGCTCTGCTGAGCAATGTCGTGCAGAAACTGTGCCCATTCCACCTTGGTCTTTTGCGCTGTCACCTTCGTGATGCGCCTGCCTGGCTAAGTATTGGGTTTTAAGTGCCAATTAAAAACCCCTCTAAAGCCCGTAAGGAATGTAGAGGTTTTTTCGTCTGAAGATTGTGAAACGCCGGCTAATGCTGGCGGCCGTATTGAAAGAGTTAGATGCGCAATTAGGCATCTGACACGCCAGTCTGCACCGCATATTAGAGAACAGTTTGGCGCTGATTAAAAAAATCACGCAAACGATTTGGGCACTGCTAGCGCATGATCGCTTGTAGGAGAAGAAATACGTCAGTATCGTGCCGGAGTTCACTTCCAGTGTGCCTTGATAATCGTGGCCAGCTTATCGAAAGCAGGTCGTATCTGTTCGCTCGGCACGCAAGCGTAGCCCAGTAACAAGCCTTTTTGCGAGAAGGCCGGGTCCATATAATATCGTGATAAAGGACGGGCGACGATACCGGCCTCACGCGCTACGCGACTGATGGCCAGGTCGTCACATTGCGGCGGCAGGCCCATCGCCAGATGCAAACCGGCCTCGCCGCCGGTCAGCGTGATGCGATCGCCGAAATGGTGTGCGATCGCATCCTGTAGCAGTTGCAGGCGCTCCGCATACAGCATCCGCATGCGCCGGATGTGAGAGGTAAAATGTCCCTCGGTCATGAAGTCTGCCATGATCGCTTGCATAAACACCTGACTGCCGCGATACAGTTCGGACACGCCGGTGGCAAATGCGCCCGCCAGTGACTCTGGCACCACCATAAAGCCGATCCGCATACTGGGAAACATGGTTTTGCTAAAGGTCCCCATGTACAGCACCCGGTCATGCGTATCCATCCCCTGCAAGGCTGCCAATGGACGGCTTCCGTAGCGGAATTCGCTGTCGTAATCATCCTCGATAATCCAGACTTTGCGGCTTGCCGCATACTCCAGCAAGGCGCGCCGCCGCGACAGGCTCATTACCATCCCGAGCGGATATTGATGAGATGGTGTGGTGCAGATAAAACGCGGCGGTTGGCGCAGGTTGGCCAGCCGCATGCGCATACCTTCGGTATCTACCGGAATGGCGACCGGCTTGATCCCGAGCGAGTTGAGCACGCTACGGGTACCCCAGTAACAAGGATCTTCGACCCAGGCGCTATCGCCATGTTCACCCAGCAATTTGACAACAATATCCAGCGACTGGTGGATGCCGGTAGTAATGATGACCTGATTAGCATGACAGTTGACCGAGCGCGCTATACGCAGGTATTCGGCGATCGCTTCGCGCAGTGGCATATAGCCGCCCGCTTCACCGTAGGTTAGCAAATCGGCACGCGAACGCCGCCAGTGCTTATTTTGCAGGCGGCTCCATATTTTGTTCGGGAACAACGTCACGTCCGGAACGCCGGGCATGAACGCGCCCCATTGCAAATCGCTGACACCCGCTTGTTGAATCAATTGCGCGCCATGAGCGGAGAGCTCCGATTGACCGCTGGGATCGGTCAGTGGCGGTTTGTTTAAGCGGCCACCGGGAATCTGATTTGGCGTGGTGTCGGCGATGAAAGTGCCGGAGCCCGCACGCGTTTCCAGATAGCCTTCGGCAATCAATTGTTCATAGGCGTAAGTCACGGTATTGCGTGATATTGCCAATTCGCGCGCGAGATCGCGCGATGATGGCAATTGCAAACCGGATGGCAACAGCTGCGCAAGGATGGCTTCACGGATGGCTTGATAAATCTGTCGGTTCAGTGGCGCGCCGGCGCTTGAGGTGGAGGAGCCGCTTGAGAGCCCGGATTTCGGCGTATTGCGCGGCTTTACCAAAGTGCTATCCAAAAGACGCTCAATACGTATCAGCAGAAATTCAGAGAGAGAGGCGATGCGCAAAGTGGCTCCGTTAAATAATTGAAAGTGGCTCTATATTGTAAGTCCACGAAAGCCTTAGTATTCGAAATGCATTAGAAAGTGCGCAAAATAGATACTAACGGAGCGGCGCAAAACCGCTGGCATTCCATATTTGGCAGGAGTACAAGTTGAAACAAGGAAATTTATCCCCCCATCTGGCCGATATCGCACGTAACGGTGTGGATACGCTGGTGCAGTTTTCGGGTGTCAAGAAAACCTATGACGGCGAAAGTCTGGTAGTCAAGAATCTCAATCTGGATATCAAGCGTGGTGAATTTTTGACCTTGCTCGGGCCGTCCGGCTCCGGTAAGACAACTTGTTTGATGATGCTGGCCGGATTTGAGTTTCCGACGGGCGGCGAGATTCGTCTTGACGGTCAACTGCTCAACAAAGTACCGCCACACAAGCGCAATATCGGCATGGTGTTTCAGAATTACGCGCTGTTTCCGCATATGACGGTAGCGCAAAACGTCGCCTATCCGCTGCGGGTGCGCAACATAAACGGTAGCGAACGCGCTGACAAGGTAAAGAAGGCGCTCGACATGGTCCAGATGGGCAAGTTCGGCGACCGCTATCCAGCCCAGTTGTCAGGTGGTCAGCAACAGCGCGTTGCATTGGGACGGGCACTGGTATTTGATCCGAAACTGGTGCTGATGGATGAACCATTGGGTGCCCTCGATAAACAGTTGCGCGAGCACATGCAACTCGAACTGAAGGCGCTGCATAAAAGCCTCGGCGTCACCTTCGTGTATGTGACGCACGATCAAAGCGAAGCCTTAACAATGTCGGACCGGGTCGCGGTGTTCGATCAGGGCATCATCCAGCAACTGGCGGTGGTCGATCGTTTATACGAATATCCCGAAAATCAATTCGTCGCCGGTTTCATTGGCGATAACAATCGCTTCAACGGCGTCATCGCTTCGACCGAAGGAGAGCGCTGCACGGTGCGCTTGCCTAACGGCGCACAACTGACCGGCGTCAATGCCAACCAGGCCAGAGCTAATGAGGCGGTAGTCGCCTGCATACGACCAGAGCGCATACGCCTACTGCCATCCGATAGTGCCCATCCGAGTGCGCTGCGCGCCAATGTCACCAGCCTGATTTATTTCGGCGATCACGTGCGCGTGCGCTGCGCAATCCCGCAACAGGCGGACTGTTTTGTCAAACTGACATTGAACGATCCGGCCTTGGCAGGTTTACATGAAGGAACTCAGGTGGTACTGGACATAAATCCCGACCATTTGCGTATTTTCATTTGAGGCATCTCTAAAAAACCTGCCGAGGGATTCGACAACTGCGCCGATCCCCGCGTTGCAAGAAACCGGATAGCACGTTGCCGTACTCCTTGGGCAAGGTCAGCGTCAGCTGAGGCGGCGGTTTTTTGAGACACCTTTCATTTGGCAATAGTAAGCACTTAATTATCTGTACTTCCACATTTGCACCCATTAGGAGACGTGATGAAATTGTTATTCAAACCTGTTCTGACCAGTATAGTTTTGTCTGTGGCAGCAGTCGGCATGACCCACGCGGCTAACCTGACGATTGTCAATTTCGGCGGCGCCAACGGTGCTGCGCAAAAAATTGCTTACATCGAACCGTTTTCCAAGGCCACCGGCGACAAGATTACCGTGGTGGAATTCAATGGCGAACTGGCCAAAATCAAAGCCATGGTCGAAGCCAAAAAAGTCAGCTGGGATGTCGTGGAAGTGGATGCTGGAGATATTGGACGCGCTTGCGAAGAAGGCTTGCTGGAAAAAATCGACGTGAAAAAACTCGGTAACAAAGCCGATTTCCTGCCCTCGGCAATTAATGAATGTGGCATGGGCGCCTTCGTTTGGTCAACCGTGCTGGCTTACGATGCCGACAAACTGAAAGTGGCACCGAAGGATTGGGCCGATTTCTGGAACGTCAAAAAATTCCCTGGCAAACGTGCCATGAAGAAGGGCGCCGAGTACACGCTGGAATTCGCATTGATGGCCGATGGCGTGGCCCCGAAGGATGTCTACAAGGTGCTGAGCACCAAAGCCGGTGTCGATCGTGCCTTCAAGAAACTCGATGAATTGAAGCCGAACATCCAGTGGTGGGAAGCAGGCGCACAACCGCCGCAATTCCTGGTGGCCGGCGATGTCGTGATGTCGACCGCGTTCAATGGCCGTATCGACGCGGCGCAACGCGAAGGCAAAAACCTGAAGGTGAGCTGGCTCGGCAGTATTTACACGCTCGACTTCTGGGTCATTCCAAAGGGAACGCCGAACAAGGAGCAGGCAGAGAAATTCATCGCATTTGCCAGCACCCCTGAATCGCAAAAAAATTACGCTAGCAACATTGCCTACGGTCCGGTTAACAATAATGCGCTGAAGATGCTGGATGCCAAAACACTGGCGAACCTGCCGACATCTGCGGCCAATGCCAAGGATGCGCTGCAACTCAATTTGTCGTTCTGGACCGACCACGGTGAAGAGCTGGAACAACGTTTCACTGCCTGGGCTGCCAAGTAATTTTTTTTATATCAAACGTGCGTTTTAGGTCCGCTCTTGCCCATGGATGTATAGGGCAGGAGTTATCCTTGCCATGAATAACGTGTCCTTAGCTTCGTCGCGTTCACCTTTGATGTGGAAATGGAATAATTTGTAGTGCTATTTAAGCTTCGAGGAAAGGTGGCGAGGAGTGCTTTTCAAAGAGGTACGCCGCAGGCGTCCTGTGACCACTGCTCGCCATGTTTCGGTCGCCTTTTTGCCATTGCGTACATCATGGCAGCAGTATTTTTTGGTAATACCAGATCACTATGAATTCTATTCCATCCGGCGCTGCCGTCCCTAATATGACGACCGAGCCCACCAGCCCTCAGCCGAATACGCAGCTCAAGCGGGAATTGCGTCAGGCACTGTTTCGCAAGCGTACTGCTGCGCTGGCGCTGATTGCGCCCCTGGCGATATTTTTGCTGCTGACATTTTTGGTTCCAATTGCCATGCTGCTCAAGCGGGCAGTGGAGAACCCGGAGATTGTCACTACGCTTCCGCATACCGTCGCCGCATTGGCGAGCTGGGATCGCAAGAGTACGCCGCCGGACGCCGCCTATGCGGCGCTGGCGGTCGATTTACTGAAAGCGCGACAGGATAGTGCTACTGGTGCGTTGGCACGCCGCCTGAATTCGGAAATCTCCGGTGCCCGTTCTATCATCATGAAGACCGCGCGAGCATTGCCACTGGTGGATGCCAACGGTCAGCCCGTATCTGCCACGCAAATAAAACCGGCCTTGATCGATATTGATCCACAATGGGGTGAACTGGATTACTGGCGGGCGATCGCCAAAAACGGTACGCCTTATTCGCCTTATTATTTATTGGCCGCGCTTGACCTTAAGCAAAATCCCTACGGCCATATCGAAAAAGTCGACGACAGCGCGTCGGTATATCAAAAGATCTTTGCGCGTACTTTGTGGATGAGTCTGGTGGTGACGCTGGCCTGTGTGGTGATCGGTTATCCACTGGCCTACTGGTTATCCAGCATGTCGGACCGACGCGCCAATTTGTTCATGATCCTGGTCTTGATCCCGTTCTGGACTTCCGTGTTGGTGCGGGTTGCCGCCTGGATTGTCTTGCTGCAATCGGAAGGACTGGTCAACAAGGCGCTGATGGCCATCGGCGTGACGCAGGCACCGCTGGAGTTGCTGTTCAACCGCATCGGCGTGTATATCGCCATGACTCATATCCTGTTGCCGTTCATGATTCTGCCGCTGTACAGCGTGATGAAAGCTATTCCACCTACCTATTTGCGCGCGGCAATATCGCTCGGCAGTCATCCGTTTGCCGCCTTCTGGCGCGTGTATGTGCCGCAAACTTATCCCGGGATTGGCGCTGGCGCATTACTGGTATTTATTTTGTCGGTCGGTTACTACATTACCCCGGCCTTGCTGGGTGGCCCGAACGAGCAGATGGTGAGTTATTACATTGCTTATTTCACCAATGTCACCATCAACTGGGGCATGGCTTGCGCACTCGGTGCATTGCTGTTTGCTGCTACGCTAGTGTTGTATACGGTATATCGCCGCTTTACCAAAATTGATGTGAGCATGGCTTAAATGATGAAGATATTTCCGCAATTTCCTCCCTATCTCTCGTTCATCGAGCGCGCCTGGTTTTTCTTGTCTCGCGGATTCAATGTACTGGTGCTGGTGTTCCTGTTGCTACCGATTCTGGTGATCATCCCATTGTCGTTCAGCGATAGTACCTTCCTGGTCTATCCGATTCACAGCTACTCATTTCGCTGGTATCAGAATCTGATCCATTCGGATGAATGGATCAGCGCCGCCAAGAATAGTTTTATCGTGGCACCTTCAGCAACCGTACCGGCGACAGTACTCGGCACGCTGGCGGCGGTCGGATTGAACAAGGCGGAATTTCGCGGCAAGGGTTTGCTGATGGCGGTGCTGATCTCTCCGATGGTGGTGCCGGTTGTTGTAATCGGGGTCGGGGTTTATTTGTTCTTCGCGCAGATCGGCTTGTCCGACAGCTATGCCGGCCTGATTCTGGCGCATGCAGCGCTGGGCGCACCGTTTGTAGTGACGACGGTATTAGCAACGCTGCAAGGATTCAACCACAATCTGGTGCGCGCCAGCCTCAGCCTGGGCGCCAATCCGCTGATGACGTTCTTCCGCATTACATTGCCGGTCATTGCGCCGGGGTTGATTTCAGGTGCGTTGTTTGCTTTTGCGACGTCGTTCGACGATGTCGTGGTGACCCTATTTGTTGCAGGTCCAGGGCAGGCCACTTTGCCGCGGCAAATGTTTACTGGCATCAAGGAAAATATCAGCCCGACGATCGCCGCGCTGGCAACTATTCTGATCATATTTTCTACCTGTCTGTTGCTGACGCTGGAATGGATACGCGGCCGTAACAAGGCGTTGGCCAAAATATAGCGTTGCAGCGGTCAGCGATAATGCCATTTCAGATAAAAAGACCTGGCGAGCAATGGAACAGCGAACCGACTTAAGGATTTATAGAGCCCGGAATCCAGCGTCACAGCGCTTCCATCGCCCTCCAGATCTGGCTCAGGCTTGCAATACCGGTTTCGAGTCGTTCACCAGTCAGGACATCGCATCGTTACGGCGCGATCGACTGACGTGGGTCGAGCAGAACTACATGCGCGATGAAACGCTGACCGATGGCAACGCAAGGTTGGTCTCTACCCAAAATAAAGTCGCGTTGGCGCGTACCTGGGACGGTGGCGATGTGGCATCGGCCGATAGCATGCGTTTTATTGTGCTGGTGCGCACCGTCCATACCGTGCCGAATATGCTGCTATGAAAGGGGCGGTTATCTAGGTTGCACAGTCAGCGTCTTAACTTTCGGCACTGGCAAGATTTAATAGTGAAATCGCTTCGACGTCTAACGTCAGTCGGGTCGCGGCGACCAAGTCATCCAGGTGCGCTAACGTCGTGGCACTCGCAATCGGTGCCGTAATACCGGGTCGCGCAAATAACCAAGCTAAAGCAACCCGCGCGGGATTTGCATTGAGACGTGCCGCGACCAGATCGAGCGCATCCAGGATGCGCAGACCACGCGTATCCAGATAGCGTTTTACCGCCTGCCCGCGCGGGTTCTTGGTCAGATCGGCGGTTCCGCGGTACTTGCCGCTCAGAAAACCACTTGCCAATGCGTAGTAATTGATAACCCCAATCCCATGTTCCAGCACCAGCGGCTGCAGCGTTTTTTCATAATCGGCACGATCGTACAGATTGTATTGCGGTTGCAATGTTTGATAACTCGGGTAGTTTTCTGCTTTGCTGACCTGAATAGCTTCCAGCAGGCGCGCTGCCGAATAATTCGATGCACCTTATCACTCTGACCTTGCCTTGCTCGATCAGACGCGCGTACGCGCCCAGCGCGAATACACATCGGCGGTATCAATGAAATTCAAGCCTGCATCGACCATCTTGTCGAGCAACAAGAACCAAGTCGGTTCGTCGCCGGTCCAGCTGAATACATTGCCGCCACATGTCAAAGGGGGGAACGTGTAGAGCGGGAGTTGCCCAGCTGACGTGAAGCCTTGATGGGAGTGGTTGTCATGGCATTTTCTCCGGTTAGAAGCGGGCAATGCGATTACCTCATTCGCTGTTTTCGCGCGTAGCACAGCCCGTCGGACCATTCCTGCAGACGTAAAAAAACCCGACAAACCAGTGTGGCGCTAGCCTCACAAATTGATCGGGTTGATCATCGCCCTCAGTTCAATCAGGCGCTGGCGAGTTGATCACCAGCAGCCATCTCAAATCAAGAATCGCGCGATGCTTTCTTACGGTCTGTTTCTTTCAAATGACGTTTGCGCAAACGAATACTCTTCGGTGTCACTTCAACCAATTCGTCATCTTCAATAAATTCAACCGCGTATTCCAAAGACATTTGGATCGGCGTTACCAGACGCACCGCTTCATCAGTACCTGATGATCGCACGTTAGTCAGTTGCTTGCCCTTGATCGGATTAACGACCAGATCATTGTCACGTGAGTGAATACCAATGATCATGCCTTCATACACTGGATCATTGTGGCTAACGAACATACGACCACGCTCTTGCAGTTTCCAGATAGCGTAAGCAACGGCTGCGCCATCGTCTTGTGAAACCAATACGCCATTGCGACGACCGCCCAATTCAGCCTTGGTATTGTCAACTGGTGCGTATTCATCAAACACGTGACTCATCAAGCCAGTGCCGCGTGTCAATGTCATGAATTCGCCTTGGAAACCGATCAGACCACGTGCAGGAATACGGTATTCAAGACGTACGCGACCTTTGCCATCCGGTTCCATGTTTTGCAAATCACCACGACGACGACCCAACTCTTCCATGACGCCGCCCTGGTTTGCTTCTTCGACATCGACGGTCAGGTTTTCATACGGCTCTTGACGAACACCATCAACCATTTTGTAGACAACGCGAGGACGCGAAACAGCCAGCTCGAAACCTTCGCGACGCATGTTTTCGATCAGAATCGTCAGATGCAATTCGCCGCGACCTGATACTTCATAGGTCGAATCGTCGTTTTCAGCCGGGACAACACGTAATGCCATGTTACCCTTCAATTCACGGTCCAGACGATCACGAATCTGACGTGTCGTCACAAACTTACCTTCACGTCCTGCCAATGGTGAGTTATTGACCATGAAATTCATCGTCAAGGTCGGCTCATCCACTTTTAGCATCGGCAAACCTTTAGGCGCATCCGGAGCACAAATTGTCGTACCGATACCGATCTCTTCGATACCATTGATCAGGACAATATCACCAGCCAATGCTTCGTCAACCAGTACACGGTCCAGACCTTTGAACGTCAGTACCTGATTGATACGGGCGCGGGTCGGCTTGTCATCAGGACCATTTAAAAGAACAACATCTTGCAACGCTCTGACGCGTCCGCTCAAGATGCGACCAACGCCGATCTTACCAACGTAAGACGAATATTCCAGCGACGTAATTTGTAGTTGCAACGGACCATCCGGATCGTCTTCGCGTGCAGGAACGTGCTCTAACACCGCGTCGAACAATGGTGTCATCGTGCCTTCGCGTACAGTTGGGTCCAGGCTGGCGTAACCGTTCAGGGCCGAAGCATAGACGACTGGGAAGTCAAGTTGCTCTTCAGTTGCACCCAGCTTGTCGAATAGTTCAAAAGTCGCGTTGATGGCCCACTCGGCACGCGCAGTAGGACGGTCAATTTTATTGATGACAACGATCGGCTTGAGGCCCAGTTCCAGCGCTTTACGCGTAACGAAACGCGTTTGTGGCATTGGTCCTTCAGACGCATCCACCAACAGCAATACGCTGTCAACCATTGACAGCACGCGCTCGACCTCACCACCGAAGTCGGCATGGCCTGGGGTATCAACGATGTTGATATGCGTGCCTTCGTATTCGACAGCGCAATTTTTCGACAAAATCGTGATGCCGCGCTCTTTTTCAATATCGTTCGAATCCATGACGCGCGCATCAACGTGCTGATTGTCGCGGAAAGTACCGGATTGACGCAAAAGTTGGTCAACCAACGTGGTTTTACCATGATCGACGTGAGCAATAATGGCAATGTTGCGGATAGCGCGTTTTGTGTTTGACATATTGTTATGGATATAGAGGAATTCAGTAAGGAATTCGGTAATTAACGCAGCAAGTGCGCGGTAAAAGCCCGCGCAGTACAAACCCTGAGAGGCCTGGAAAATGCAACGGAATTCGGGAGACCCAGTATTATAACATGATGCAGTGCAAAACCACCAAAAGCCTTCTGATTTCAAAGGGTTGGGATGTGTAGTTTTGCTTTATTTTTTCAGAAATACAATGTCTATAAAACCTGACCACAATTTAAAGATGACTATTTTGGTAATGCTGTCGACACCAATCGCTCTGGCGCCAGTACACCGTAGTCGTGAAATTGCGCAGTACCTAACAATTGCCGCAACGTCCCATCGGTTATTTCCGCAGTATGCGCGTACTCGCGATAAACCCGTACGCGCCCTATTTGCGCTGGAGGCAAAACGCCTTCTTTATCCAGCGTCAGACGTTGCCCTTGCAAAAACCGCTGCGCCAATGGCTCGGTCAATACCACCTCTGGAAATGTCAGTAAAAGACTATCCACGGAAGCCAGCAAT
Source organism: Glaciimonas sp. GNP009 (assembly GCF_054343755.1). Classification (NCBI taxonomy): domain Bacteria; kingdom Pseudomonadati; phylum Pseudomonadota; class Betaproteobacteria; order Burkholderiales; family Oxalobacteraceae; genus Glaciimonas; species Glaciimonas sp. GNP009. The sequence continues at coordinate 3,583,988 of NZ_JBTGUV010000004.1, read as the reverse complement.
GCCGCCCGCTCATCCTCGGGTATTGCAGTCAACGTCTCCAAAGTAAGGCAACCCGACAATGTTAAATGCCCAACTTGTGTCCGTCGCAATGCGTTTAAATGCGCACCGCAACCCAGAACGGCACCAATTTCTTCGCCTAAAACGCGAATATAAGTACCTTTGCTGCAGACCACACGGACACTCAAATATGGCGCTTGATAATCGATAAACTCAAGTAGATGGATCGTTACGTCACGCGCTTCACGCTCTAATGTAATACCGGCGCGGGCGTATTCGTATAACGGTTTTCCATCGCGCTTAAGCGCTGAATACATCGGTGGAACTTGTTTGATATCGCCGCGAAATTGTGCCAGCGCGGCATCAATTTTCTCACGCGTCACCTCCACATCGCGGGTCTCTAATACATCGCCTTCGGTGTCCCCGGTGGCGGTCGTCAAGCCCAGATGGATCACGGCTTCGTATGTCTTGTCAGCATCCAACAGGTCTTGAGCAAACTTTGTCGCTTCGCCAAAACACAATGGCAAAACGCCAGTCGCAAATGGATCAAGCGTGCCGGTATGACCTGCTTTTGTCGCATTCATTAACCGCTTGGCTTTGATCAGCGCATCGTTGCTTGACCATCCTACTGCTTTATCAAGCAACAAAACGCCATTGAGAGGCACGCGAATTCTTTTGGGCGAGGTTGACGCCATAAGGGAATGTACTTTGAAGGTGGTAATACTTATTTAGTTAGGATTGCTTAATGAGTAACAATATCGCGGTTTGAAGTGCGCGCTCACACTTGAGTCGGCGCTTAAAAACCTTGTCTCATCAAATATGCATAAGCTATTAAACCTATATTAAGCCTAGCATCACTAAATCCTTGTTACGAACAGAGCTGACAGTAAAGAGAAATCCTTGGAAGGACCTCAGTCTTCGCCGTCATCCTTAGCCCGTGTTGCGTTCGCCAATGCGATCAGCTGTGACATTTGGGCACCGCGTGCAGTCGAATTATCGTGGTGAAAATGTAATGCCGGCAATGTATGAATTGTCAACCGTCGACCTAGTTGATTCCGCAGGAATCCTGCCGCTTGCGTCAAGCCAGCCACCGTCAGGCGAATTGCTTCAGGATCATCATTCAGCATGGTGAAAAAGACTTTCGCATGCGCGTAATCAGCCGTCACTTGCACTTCAGTGATGGTGATCATTCCGACACGCGGATCTTTTAATTCGAACACGATGATTTCCGACAAATCGCGTTGAATCTGGTCGGCGACCCGCAATCCGCGTCCGGGGATGGATTTACTATGTTTAGCCATATCTCTTTACTTAGCCGTAGCTTTCACTGATGGACTACTTTAAAACTGTTTAACTTCCAGAATACACCAAAAGGAAATCGGGCACGAAGCCCGATTTCCCTGATTTAAATCATTTATGCTAATGCATGCACACTTTCATGTGCATGCTGCATCTGTACCTGACGCTTAAAGTTACAGCGTCCGTGCAATTTCTTCGACTTCAAAGATTTCGAGTTGATCGCCTTCTTTGATATCGTTAAAGTTCTTCAGAGTCAGACCACACTCAAAGCCAAACTTGACTTCTTTAACATCGTCTTTGAAGCGCTTCAGTGAATCCAGTTCCCCGGTCCACAAGACCACGCTGTCGCGCAACAATCGTACTGATGCGCCACGCTTGACCAAGCCTTCGAGTACATAGCAACCCGCAATTGCGCCAACTTTGCTGACCAACAGAACCTGGCGAATTTCGACCAGACCCAATGATTGCTCACGCTTCTCTGGCGACAACATGCCAGACATCGCCGCTTTGATCTCATCTACAGCGTCATAAATGATGTTGTAGTAACGTAGATCAACGCCATTGGCTTCTGCCATCTTGCGCGCCTGTGCATCAGCACGGACGTTAAAGCCAATGATGACTGCTTTCGAAGCCAACGCCAAGTTGACATCGGACTCGGTGATACCACCCACTGCAGCGTGTACAACCTGAACCCGTACTTCGCTGGTCGACAGTTTTTGCAAGGACTGCACCAACGCCTCTTGCGAACCCTGAACGTCGGTCTTGATGATCATCGGCAGATTCTTGACTTCGCCTTCGGCCATCTGATCGAACATGTTTTCCAGCTTGGCAGCTTGTTGCTTAGCCAACTTAACGTCGCGGAATTTACCTTGACGGAACAGACCGATTTCACGCGCTTTGCGTTCATCGACCATGACCATCACTTCTTCACCCGCAACCGGCACTTCGGTTAAACCCTGAATTTCGACAGGAATCGAAGGACCCGCTTCGCTAATTGCTTTACCGTTTTCGTCTAGCATGGCGCGAACACGTCCGTAGGCTGAACCAGCCAGAACTACGTCACCACGTTTCAATGTACCGGACTGAACCAAAATAGTTGCCACTGGACCGCGACCTTTATCGAGTCGTGCCTCAACCACCAGACCACGTGCTGCTGTGGTGATCGGTGCTTTCAGTTCCAACACTTCTGCCTGTAGCAGAACCTGTTCCAGCAAGGCTTCAATACCTTCACCGGTCTTAGCTGAAACGCCAACAAAAGGCGCGTCTCCGCCGTATTCTTCAGGCACAACTTGTTCGGCGATCAGTTCTTGCTTGACCCGATCCATATTGGCACCTGGCTTATCAATCTTGGTAACGGCTACGACGAGCGGCACGCCAGCTGCTTTCGCATGGGCAATCGCCTCTTTCGTTTGCGGCATCACGCCATCGTCACCAGCAACTACCAGAATCACGATATCGGTTGCTTTTGCACCACGTGCACGCATGGCCGTAAATGCTTCATGGCCTGGCGTATCCAGGAAGGTAATCATACCGCCTGGCGTCTCAACGTGGTACGCACCGATATGTTGCGTAATTCCACCGGCTTCGCCAGATGCCACTTTAGAACGACGAATGTAATCCAACAGCGAAGTTTTACCATGGTCAACGTGACCCATGACAGTCACGACTGGGGCACGAGACACCAGTTCTGCATCTGCCTGCTCTTCACCATCCACCAGCAATGCTTCTGGATCGTCTTCTTTGGCTGCATGTGCCGTATGGCCCATTTCTTCCACTAAAATCATGGAAGTTTCCTGATCCAGCACTTGGTTAATGGTGACCATTTGACCAAGCTTCATCAGATGCTTAATGACTTCCGATGCTTTCACTGCCATTTTGTGGGCCAGCTCAGCAACGGTAATGGTTTCAGGAACATAAACGTCCTTCACCACCGCTTCAGTCGGCACCTGGAAGTTCGTTTCGTGATCATCACTATGTGAATTACGACGTCCCTTACCACCACTGCGCCAACCATCGCGACCGCCGCCAGTGTTACCACGCGTCTTGATACCAGCGCCGCGTTTTTTCGCGTCGTCAGACCAAGTCGAGGAAACATTTGCAGACTTAATCGATTTCTTGTCGACAACAACTTTCTTGTCGTCTTTTTTCTCGCTTGGTTTCTTATCCGCAGGCTTGTGTAGCGTTCCAGCTGGTGCAGCTTTGACAACAACTGGAGGAGCGACAGGTTCAGGAGCCTTGATGACGCGACGCGGCGCATTCATCATCGCCTTGATCTGCGCAACTTCATCTTGCACCGCTTTACGGGCGCGCTCAGTTGCAGCCGATTTTTCTGCAGCTTCCTTCGCGGCTTCCGCCACTTTCTTCTTCGCGTCTTCAGCAGCTAAGCGCTTCTTTTCTTCCATCTCAGCATCGTCAGCAGTTTTCACTGGCGCCGGAGTCGGTGTAGAAGATGCAGCAACAGGCGCAGCCGCAACAGCAGCTTTTTTGGCGTCTATCTCAGCCTTTTTGGCTTCGCTTTCGATCTTTTTTGCATCACTTTCGGCTTTTTGCGCAGCTTTTGCCTGGGCTTCTTTCTCGGCTTCGAGTTTTGCCAAATGCTCCTGCTTTTCACGCAGCTCTACTTCTTGACGCGCCATTAATTCAGCATGCCGACGCGCTTCGTCTGCACGACGCGCCAGTTCTGCTTCATCAACCACTGCGGCAACAGGCTCAGCTGAAACCTCAGGCGTTTCCGCCGCAGGGTCATCGCGCTGAACGAAAGTACGCTTCTTACGGACCTCAACCTGGATGGTGCGCGATTTTCCTGTCGCATCAGCCTGCTTGATTTCTGTGGTTTCCTTGCGGGTCAGCGTTATTTTCTTTTTCTCGCCATCGGTCACTGCGCCGTGCGAACGGCGCAGATGTTCCAACAAACGATCCTTGTCTTCTTTTGACAAGGAATCATCAGTCGAATCTTTAGAGACACCTGCTGAACGCAACTGCGTCAACAACAAATCTGCAGGCATCTTTAGCTCGGTGGCAAATTGGGCTACATTGTTACTCGCCATTCAGTCCTCTTTTCTATGTGGCGCGGTAGACGACATTGGAACCTCGCGGATCACTTGGCTTCCGCGGTATTCCATGCTTTAGCCTGTAAGGCTTTAGCACGATCATCATACTTGGCATCGATAAGTTTCATCTCATCGTCGGTCACATCTTTAAATTCTTCTTTAATCAATTGACGGGCACGGTCAGTAGGCAGAGCCAAAATCGCGCCAAATTCGTCATACGCAAGACCAGTGAAGCCAGCCAGAGTCTTGATACCTGCCAAGCCCAACTTACCAGCAACAACACGGTCCATGCCATCAAAATTGGCCAGCGCATCTTCCATGCCTTCCAGGCCTTCTTCCGAGGCAATCGCTTCGGTCACCAATGCATCGCGCGCACGGTTACGCAATTCATTGACAGTTTCTTCGTCAAACGATTCGATTTCCAGCATTTCGGTAATCGGCACATAAGCGATTTCTTCAAGGCTGGCAAAACCCTCTTCCACCAGAATGTCAGCAACTTCCTGATCGACATCAAGCTTTTCCATGAAGAGCGCACGGACTGCTGCGGTTTCAACAGCCGACTTATCCGCTGACTCTTCAGCAGTCATAATGTTAATCTGCCAACCAGTCAACTCTGCTGCCAGCCGCACATTCTGACCACCGCGACCAATTGCGATAGCGAGATTTTCTGCGTCAACAACAACGTCCATCGCGTGTTTTTCTTCATCTACCACGATCGACGAGACGTTAGCCGGAGCCAGTGCGCCAATGACGAATTGCGCAGGATCTTCAGACCACAACACAATATCGACACGCTCGCCACCGAGTTCACCAGTGACGGCTTGTACGCGTGAACCACGCATACCAACACAGGTACCGATTGGATCAATCCGGCTATCGCTTGTATAAACAGCAATCTTGGCGCGAACGCCGGGATCGCGTGCAGCCGACTTAACTTCGAGAGAACCTTGCTCGATCTCAGGCACTTCAAGTTCGAACAATTTTTTAATGAAATCCGGCGCGGTACGTGAAAGAATCACTTGCGGGCCGCGTGCATTGCGATCAATCCGCAAAATGAAAGCACGGACACGATCACCGATACGCAGGTTTTCCTTAGGAATTGTCTGATCACGTGGCAGACGCGCTTCAATCTTGCCCGATTCAACAATTGCATCGCCACGCTCCATGCGCTTGATGGTGCCAGTGACTAAAGAATCTCCGCGCTCCAGAAAGTCGGCAAGAATTTGCTCACGCTCGGCGTCACGTATGCGCTGCAAAACAACTTGCTTGGTATCCTGTGCGAAACGACGGCCAAAATCAACCGATTCAATCGGCTCTTCAATATGGTCATCGACTTCTACGTCTTCGATTTGCTCTTTTGCTTCGAACAGCAAAATTTCCTGATCGGGCAATTGCAAACCTGCTTCATCCGGCACGACGTGCCAACGACGGAATGACTCAAATTCACCGGTTTCGCGATCAATCGACACACGAATATCCACGTCACCTTCGTAACGCTTTTTAGTCGCCTGACCAAGTGCATGCTCGAGCGCGCCGAACACCACGTCTCGGTCGACGTTTTTTTCATGCGCGAGCGCATCGACCAACAATAAAATTTCGCGACTCATGCTTTGCGACTCCTAAAATTCACCTGCGGCACCAAGCGTGCCTTGTCGACATCAGCGAGCGTAAAATCCAGCACCGCTGACGACCCATCGTTTGCTTCAAATTCGAGTTTTAGATTATCGCCATCCGGTATCTGCAAAATACCTTGAAATGTCTTCCGATGTGCAGCGCCGGGCATCGGCAAACACAACTTGATGATCACTTCTTTGCCAGCGAAACGGAGATAGTCGGAATATTTTTTTAACGGACGATCCAAGCCTGGCGAAGACACTTCAAGCCGCTCGTAGACAATATTTTCAACTGTCAACACGTGCAGCAATTGATGCGTTACTTTTTCACAGTCTTCGACCGTGATCGCACCTTGCTCGGCGTTTTCGGGCGTAATGTCGATGAACACGCGCAGTAAACCACCTGCGGCCTTTTCAAGCTCTACCAACTCGTAGTCCATGCCTACAACGGTTTTTTCAATCAGTTCCAGCAACTGCAAGGCGACTCTCCATTAAATAGCTACGCATACCATCAAATTAAACCCATGCACAAATGTTTAGCAAAAAAAAATGGGCATCAGCCCATCTTCTTATTTCTTGTTATTTGATGCAGCCTTTCGCGCTAATATGCGAAAAGACTTTTGTTAACCTATAAATTATAAGCGATTAGCACGGTTCCCGCAATGTGGAAACCGTCTTTTGTTGCTAACCCATATTTTTACATCGTTTCAACCGTTGTCAAATCGAAACTTTCAACGATTCGGATTTTGGTCTGACTTTCTCACTTGCACTTAACGAAAAACATCCCACCAGGCGCTCATCGCACGCTAGCGGGATAAGTGCTTACCGCGGACGGCGACGCGGCGAACCGGGTACACCTTGATAATCCGCACCCGGCGTTCTGCCACCAGGAGGACGGGCAGGACGTGAGTTGTTGTTGCGTCTCTGTCCTGCGTCTGGAAAACCTAATGCCGTTTGCATTGGATCCGGCTGGCGACTACGCTGACCTTGCGGAGGACGTCCACCTTGGCCAGAGCCTTGTCCACTCTGACCGCCCTGACCTTGATTTGGACCACGACCCTGATTTTGGCGCGGTTGTCCGTAACCTTGACCTTGACTTGGGGCGCGGTTAAATCCTGGGCCTTGGCCTGGATTAGTCGGATAGCTGCTACTGGCACGGTTCCCGTTTGGCTCACGATCACGCTCTCTTGCGTCGTCGCGCCCCTTATTGCCAGCGCCCGGTGCGGCTATTTTTTCCAAGCCGTTAGCGGCCATCATCGCTCGCACAGCATTTTCGTCCAGCTCTTCCCATCGACCGCGTTTTAAACCACGCGGCAATGTCATCGCGCCGTAACGGGTACGAATCAGGCGGGAAACAGTTAAACCAATTGCTTCGAACATCCGACGTACTTCGCGGTTACGGCCTTCGCCGATCGTCACGCGATACCATTTGTTGATTCCTTCGCCGCCGCCATCAGCAATCTTCGAAAACTGCGCTGTACCGTCGTCGAGCTGAACGCCTGCCAGTAATTTCTGGCGCATACCTTGCTCTAACTCACCAAGCGTACGTACTGCGTACTCCCGGTCAATGTTGTAGCGTGGATGCATCAATTTATTGGCTAAATCGCCGGAAGTCGTGAATAGCAATAATCCTTCAGTATTGAAATCGAGTCGACCAACAGCCAGCCATTTGGCGGCCTTCATGTTGGGCAAGCGATCAAATACCGATGGGCGCCCGTCTGGATCGTTATGACTGACGATTTCACCGGATGGCTTGTGATAGACCAAAACCCGGGGTGGACGTTTTGAAACTTTACGTTGTAACAACTTACCATTAATACGTACTTGATCAGTTGGCAAGATACGCTGCCCGATATGGGCAGGTTCGCCGTTGACCGAAACGCGGCCAGCGATAATCAACTCTTCCATATCGCGACGCGAACCCAAACCTACGTCAGCCAGAACTTTGTGAAGCTTCGGCGCATCGTCTTCAGCAGTGAGATCACGACGCACATTTTTTTGAGGGGCATTGCGACCAGCACGTTCACCGGCCTCATCTTCGGTCACCAAATCATCGAAATCTTCCGATGTAACAAACGAAAACACTTCATCCGCATCAGCGACACGCGGAGCGCCTTGCGGCCCTTTTTGACCTGGACGACCCGGCTGATTGTGTGGCTTCTTAGCTTGCTGGCGATCACGTGAGTTTGTACTATTGAGGCTATTACCGTTACGGCCGTCGCGACCAGGCGTGCGGCCTTCGTTGCGACCACCGGCACGCGGATTGCGGTCTGAATTACGTTCACCACGTGGCGAATTCGTAGCGTTCGCGGGCAGTTCACGATTTCCGTTTGGCTCGGAAGCCTCTGAAAACTCAGAGCCTTCAGGCGCTGGTGTCGGCTTTGAGTAAGGTACCGCAGGCGTTTGAGCAGCCAGTTCTTGTGCACGTGCGGCACGATTACTACGCAGAGCACGCGGTCCACGCACACCACGTCGGGGTGGCTTGTCAGTAGGATTAACATCCAGTGGTGAAGCAACTGGTACAAACGCCGCAGACGCACTTACAGTCACACTATTTATCGATGGCGTTGAGGCTATTGCCTCAATGATGAACGCCGGCTTCTGTGGAGTTGGCTTGCGCGGTCGTTTTGCGACCGTAAAGGTTTCTGGAGCGACTTCAATGACGAGTTCTTTTGGCGCCGGCTTCTTGCGAGGTGCGCGCTTAACTAGAGCCACTTCAGGAGCAACTTCAACTACGTTTTTTGCCACAGGAGGCTGTGCGGGAGGTTTAGCAATCACTGGTTTAACAACGACTGCCTCGGCAACAGTGCTCTTTGCCACAACCGGCTTGGTTGGCGCTTTTGCTGGCTCTACAGCAGCTACAACGGCAGCTACAACGGCAGCTTTAACGGCGGCTTTAACGGCAATCGGCTTGGCAACTTTGGTTTTCGCAGCAACTGGCTTTGGCGATATAGGCGCAGCAACCGCAGCAACCGTCTTTGCCGCTGCAGTTTTTCTGGCAACTGGCTTGGCAGCGACTGGCTCGGCAACCGCGGCCACAACCTTTGCCTTCGGGCTCGCTGCTTTCGCAGCGGAAGTTTTCTTGATGGCCGGTTTCGCGGCTGTTGATTTAGCGGTTACCTCCACCGTCGATGGTGCCTCAATGGGCGCCACTTTGCGCGCTCTCGGCTTTTTAGCCGGCTTCGACTCGGGGGTGGTAGCGGTAGCGTCGTTCATCGGCGCATCATTGGAACTAGGTGGATTCATTATTTAGATCGTCGTTGTACGGACCGGGCTTGACATCATCAGCTGACTCAGGCGTTGGGTCGTTGGTAAAAACTTCATTAGGTGCAACTGATAATTCAGCCGGCTGTATATGTGCGAGTTCATCTGAGATAACTTCCGTAACGCCCGCTTCTGCCGCATGTTTAGGAGTTGCTTCTTGTATTTCTATGACTGCCGCAATGTGGTTGCCAGACGCCTCGATCGGATCAATCAGTGCTATTGAGATGCTGTTCTGCTCAATATCGTTCACTAGATCATGCGAAAAGTTGTCTTGGTCGCCCTTAACTTCCGCAGATTCGACCACGCTCCCAGGCGCGCTGTTAATAACTGATTCAACGGTTTCAGCACGCACCGGTGCATCGCGGTTTGCTGCCAGATTTGCTTCAAGATCCGCTTCTAATGCCTGCAGTTCCAGCAAAGTGCCTTCCTGCATATCATTTTTAGCGACTTGTTGCAAAGGCGGCAATTGATCCAGGGATGTCAGCCCCAGATCATCCAAAAACTGTTTAGTCGTGGCAAATAAGCCGGGGCGGCCCGGTACATCACGGTAACCGATTGGCTCAATCCAACCACGCTCTTCGAGCATTTTCACAGTCTGAGAATTTACCGTCACTCCGCGAATCTCTTCAATATCGCCACGCGTCACTGGCTGACGATAGGCAATAATAGCTAGGGTTTCAAGGGCAGCACGTGAGTATTTGGGTGGCTTCTCCGGATTCATACGCTCCAGATAAATCTTCATCTCTGGTCGGCTTTGAAAACGCCAACCGGTTGACAGTGAAACTACTTCAATACCTTTATCAGACCAATCTGTGCGCAGTTCTTCCAGCATCAATTTGATCGTGTTTGCATCGACTTCACCGTCAACGTCGTCATGCACCACATAGAGCTTCTTCAAGTCATTAATTGACAAGGGCTCATGGGCACAGAGTAGCGCTGTCTCGAGGACTTTCTTGGCCTCAACAATATCCATGTACGACGTGTATTCGTTAAATTTGTTAATAAATGTGCAGAATGTAGGCTCAAAGACGGCAATGTGCCGTCTGCGTCCTGATCAAATCGAAACTCGTTGATACTGCCGTCCGGCGCCCGTTAGAGGAGGTACAGAATTGGGCGGGACTAGAAACTTGATGGTGAGGCGAGATCATCGCTTGCCTTGCATCAGTCTACTCTTTTCTTTCGGGTAGTCGGCAATTTTAAAACCTGCGGGACTATTTTTCCAAAAGATATTGCGCAGAGTTTAACACAAGCTTTTGTAAGAGGGTTGTTGAATTGCAGATGTTATTGGTTATTAGCATTGGTGACCACCCGCCTGAGCTAACATAGCAGGCAGAGAAAGCGGAATTGATATCGATGAAAGGCCTGATTCAATACCATGTACGCCCAAATATCAGGCATACATGGTCAATTCAATCAACTACCACGATAAGTTGAGTAGGACCACGGCGACACCACCAACGGTACGTGATAATTCTCATCAGGATTCGCAATCCCGAATGCCAACGTGACACGATCAACAAAGCGTGGAGTCGGCACAGTCACTCCTTGGGCGGCAAAGTAATCACCTGCTGAAAAAATTAACTCATATTGTCCAACTTGCATTTCTTCACCCTGCAACAACGGCACATCGCAGCGGCCATCGGTATTCGTGACGACATTTTTCAACAGTGTTTTATCATTATCGTTTACGAAATACAACGCAATGCTGACTCCTGCGCCGGGCTTTCCCTGTGTAATGTCCAAAACATGCGTGCTCAACTTCCCCATTATTTTTCCTTAGGTCGACGACGAAATATAAATTCAGATTAAATGATATACCGCAGGATGAAGGTCAATATACTATCCCGCATATATTAATCATGACATCAGGCCACATAATTCAAAATATTGTCTTCCATCGCTAACGAGCAATGGGACCGCCGTGCAACAATTGACGGGCGCGTGCAATAGAAGTGTAAAAAAAATTCGTCCAGGTTATTACAGGCCACCTAATAAAAGATATTTACAAAAAAACGCTATGAGTATGCCTAATAATTATCCTCGTGATCTGACCGGCTATGGTCGCACTCCCCCACACCCGCAATGGCCCGGTCAAGCCCGCGTCGCTTTGCAATTTGTTCTCAACTATGAAGAGGGCAGCGAAAATTGCGTACTGGACGGCGACGCAGGATCGGAAACGTTCCTCTCGGAAATCATTGGCGCACAAAGCTTTCCGGCGCGCCATATGAGCATGGAGTCTCTCTATGAATACGGTTCGCGCGCTGGATTATGGCGTTTGCTACGGTTATTTGAGGAGCGTAAGTTACCACTGACAATTTTTGGTGTCGCGCGTGCGCTACAGCGCAATCTGGAAGCAACCGCGGCTTTTCAAGAACTTGGCCATGAAATAGCCTGTCACGGCCTACGCTGGATCAGCTATCAAAATATGGATGAAGTCACTGAACGTGCCCATATAGCCGAAGCAGTCACCATCATCAAACAGTTGACCGGCGAAGCACCGCTGGGATGGTATACCGGACGCGACTCACCCAATACCCGTAGATTGGTCATAGAACATGGCGGTTTTAGCTATGACTCAGACAACTATGGCGATGATCTGCCCTTTTGGGAGCAAGTTACCATCGGCGGCCATGCTGGCGAAGCGACGACAAAACCTCAGCTCATCATTCCTTATACGTTGGATACCAACGACATGCGTTTTGCTGCCGCTCAAGGTTTTAATTCCGGAACGCAATTTTTTGACTATCTGAAGGACGCGTTCGACGTTCTCTATAGAGAAGGCGATCCTGAAGGATTAAACCAGCCCAAAATGCTATCAATCGGTTTACATTGCCGCATGGTTGGGCGCCCGGCTCGGGCTGCAGCGCTGGCACGTTTTTTAGATTATGTGCAATCCCACGACAAGGTCTGGATCACACGCCGCATTGACATCGCCAATCACTGGCGCGCTACACACCCCTTCTGAAGGCCACTTTTACAGGGCATTTAAATAGCCGAGCCCTTTCGCTCGTGGTCAGAAATATCCGCCATCGCTTCTGATCGCAGAATTTTTAGATAGCAACAAAGTAAAAAATCGTTATCGCACAGCGTTGTAAAACGCCATGCGGTAACGATTTTCTTGCTGGGTAGCTACACAAACGCCCCAATTTTCTCCACCACGGCATTACGTACCGATCCGGTGACCACAAACGACTGCGCCATCAGAATATCGTCATGGAACCAGCGGTCACCGTCCAGGCAGGCCGGAATCTGGCGGCGGATTTCCTCGTAGGCGGCTTGCGTGCCTTGGCCCAATACAAAGTCTGGAAGCAACGTTTCGGTCATCGTCAGGGCTTGTGCGGCTAACAACATTTCAACGCCGATAATATATTGCGTGTTTGCCACGACTGTGGCGGCCTTGCGGGCACACCAGGTTGAATTGGAAACGTGGTCTTCGCTGTTGCCTTTGGCCGGAATACTATCAACGCTGCCGGGCATGCACAAGGTGCGGTTTTCCATCACCAACGAACTCAACGAGCATTGCACCACCGGATAGCCGGTATTAACGCCACGCACGCCGCTCATCAGATTGCGCGGCAAGCCCCATGACAAGGTCGGATCGATCAGGCGGGCGACGCGACGTTCGCAAATACTACCCAAATCCGTCATCACCATCGCCATCAAATCCATCGCCTGCGCCAGATATTGGCCATGGAAATTGCCGCCGGAAATGATTTCAAAGCCGCCACCTTCTTTGCCGAATATCAAGGGATTATCGGTGGCCGAATTGATTTCCTTGTCGACGATGTTATCGATGTAATCGAGCGCATCGAACACCGGTCCGTACACTTGCGGTGCACAACGCAGTGAGTAGACATCCTGAATCCGCGCCGTGTACGGAATGTCAGTGCGGCGGGATTCTTCGGGAAACTGTACGGCGCGGGCTTCATGCGTGGTGCGGGTTGAACCTTTGAGTAATTTGCGCACGACCGCTGCCGTTTTGATTTGACCGGCATGGGGACGTGCCTGCTGAATACGTGGATCAAAGGCGGCCATTTCGGCCCGCATTGCTTCCAATGTCAGGCCTAATGACAGGCAGGCATCGGTTAAGAGATGACGGGCATCGTGGGCCACCAATACGGCAACAGCCAGCGAAGCGGTGCAACCATTAATGAGCGCCGACGCATCCTTGGCTTGCAAATCAAATTTGACCGGCGCGATACCCGCTGCGGTAATGGCTTGCGGTGCGCGCATGCGCTGGCCCTGATACATGACTTCGGCTTCATCGAAACCGGCAATGGCCGCCGCCAGATACGATAGCGGTGCCAGATCGCCGGACGCGCCGACCGATCCTTTTTGCGGCATGATCGGGTGAATACCGGCGTTCAGAAAAGCCAGCAGACGATCCACCACTTCAACCCGCGGGGCCGAATAATTACTCGCAAAAGCATTGGCGCGTAGCAACATCGTGGCGCGGCTGACTTCTTCCGAGAACGGTTCGCCGATCCCGGCGCAATGGGCCTTGATCAACTGGGTCTGAAACAAGGCGATATGTTCCACCTTGATACGGGTGTCTTTGAGCAAACCGACGCCGGTGTTGAAGCTATACATCATGGGCGCATCATCGTGCATCCAGGTCGCCTCGATAAAATCGCGGCTTTCTTTTAATGCCGTGCGGGAAGACTGCGCCAGCGTCACAGGCAGATGCGGCGCACGCGCCACGCTGACGACTTGCGCCGCGGTGAGGGTGAAACCGTCGATGGTGAGAGTGGTGGTGTTCGCCATAGTAAGCTTTCTAAAATGTGTTTTATCTGGGCAAAAGATCAACCACAACGGCGCGCAGCAGACAGCAGGAAGCCAGCAACGTCACAGTCGCTATGCTTCTTATTTACATCGCTGTTGAAGGTAATCTGGTGAAAAGCGCCATGAGATTTTCAGGCGCTGCTGAGCAGTTAATTTGTCGTTACGTGTGGCTTGTCAGCGCTCAACAGATGAACGCTGACAAGCCAACGATCAATTATTTCGCACCAGCTTGATACCACGCACCGATCAATGCACGCTCGGCATCGGTGATATTGGTCATATTTCCAAGTGGCATAGCTCTCAACTGTACTGCTTGCTGAAAGATTTTGTCAGCATGTTGACGAATCAAATCAGGCGTTTGCAGCATGACACCGGCAGGTGCCGTAGCGAAACCGGGCTGCGTTGGCTGTGCTGCATGACACTCAACACAACGCTGAGTAATGATCGCTTGCACGTGCGCCATATCTGCCACTGGTACATCGACCGCTGCGGTTGCCGTTGTGGAACCGGTAACGGCTTGCGCCACGGGAGCCTGGATCGGACGTGGTGCAATCGCGATCGCCACCACGACGAGGATTGCCACACCTGCTGCTGGATAACCCCAGGAAACACGACCAGCATGACGCAGGTTAAAAAAGTGACGAATCAACGCGCCAGCGGCAATAATTGCTGCCAACACCAACCAGTTATACGAATGACTGTAGGTCATTGCATAGTGATTGCTGATCATGATGAACAGCACTGGCAACGTGAAATAGTTATTGTGAACGCTACGTTGTTTGGCTTTTTTCCCGTAAATAGGATCCGGTGATTTACCGAGGCGCATGGCTTCCACCAATTTACGCTGGCCCGGAATAATGACCATCAATACGTTACCGACCATCATCGTACCGATCATGGCACCAATGTGGATATAAGCAGCACGACCGCTTAATAAATGACTCAACACATATGCCGCAGCGACGATGAACAGATACATAACAAGACCGAGCAACCCGTCGCGCTTACCAATTGGCGAGCGGCACAACAAATCATACACGGTCCAGCCAATCACCAGCGTGCCGAGGCCAACGCCAATTGCCTGCCATGAACTTAAATCGGCAACGTCTTTGTTGATCATCATCGCCGAGGCGTTGAAATAATAAACGATGAAAAGCATCGCAAAGCCGCTCAACCAGGTGGCGTAGGCTTCCCATTTAAACCAGTGCAGTTCTTCCGGCAACTCTGCCGGTGCGACCAGATATTTTTGAGGATTATAGAAGCCGCCGCCATGGACCGCCCACAATTCGCCAGAGACGCCTTTATTGGCCAGATCAGAACCTGGCTTTGGCGGACGGATTGAGTTGTCCAGCCAAACAAAGTAAAAGGACGCACCAATCCAGGCAATCCCGACAATCAGGTGAAGCCAGCGCACCAGCAGATTGAGCCATTCCACGCCATACGACACTAACATTGAATCCATGTCTTCCTCACGATTACACTCGTCCGCCACCGCGGGCACTGCAGACGAGAGAGGGCCACCCCCTCAAAACTAAGTCGCGAACTTAATAGTTAAAGCTCCGCTACGACCGCTGTGACTTTCGTCTTCTTTTTGTCTACGTTTTTTGCCTACGATTTTGCCTACGACTTGCATTCACTTTATGCGTACCGTCATGCCTTACATCGAGTATGCATCGACGCTTTTTATCTTATTACAACTGTATTTTGCATGGCATTTTGCACTATAGGCTGACGAAGTCACATTCTTTTGCCCTACGCAGTTTTGACCCTCAGTGCTGCAAGCTTGCAACACTGAAATTTAAAACAACTCGCATTTAAGAAAGATAAACGTGTTTGGCTTTAAAAATATTGAAATTGAAGTATATTTGACATATGACTATTCATATATAAAAATCGAATAAAAGTTATTTATCCTTAGATTTATACACAATAAGAGACATTAAGAGACTTATAAAATCATTGCCCGCAACGAAGCGTCGCTTCCTCTGACTCAATACTACGAGAGTGTTAACAGCGAGCGCTAACAGCAAACGAGGATGACCAGCACCGTCGGTCCGACAAAGTGCGGATGGCGACGCTAACTTACGGGCCACAATTCACGAAGAGACAAACCATTATGTCCAAGCTGCCAGACCATCTTGATATCCATTTGATCCGCATACTGTATCTTTTACTCTGTGAAAAGAACGTATCCCGCGTAGCACTCAAGTTAAATCAGCCACAACCCTCAATATCGGCATCATTACGTAAATTGCGCGAATTGACCGGCGATCCTCTTTTGGTGCGTGGCGCACGCGGTATGGTGCCGACCCAGCATGGCGAAAGTCTGTTGAAGCCAGCTAAACGGATACTGGATGAGACCGAACGTCTGTTCGTCCATAAGACGGCCTTTGTGCCGCAAGCCGAAGCCCGCACTTTTCATATTGCAGCGCCAGATTATATGAACACACCATTTTTTTTAGAAATCGTGGCAAGAATGCGACGCGAATCACCTAAAAGTCGCATCGTAATTCATGCGCTGGGACCTGAAACGGATTACGTACGCCAACTTTCCGATGGTGACCTCGATCTCGTCATTGCGAATTGGGACGAACCACCGCAGCATTTGCATTTATCGAAATTGTTTGATGACCCAATCGTCTGTCTGATGCGTGCCGATAGTGCGTATGCCAAGCGCACGGCACCGGATGCCATGACGGTGGAAGATTATTTGAGCTTGCCACACCTTGCTCCATGGCAAGTTCTTCCCGGCTATCACGGGATTATTGACTCCTTCCTTGATCGCCAAAATATGCGCCGTAACGTGGTGGTGGAATCAGCCTATTTTGGTATGCTTCCCTATATGGCAGCGCAAACCGATCTGGTACTCACTACCGGACGACAGTTTGCGCAGTTTTATGAAAAAACACTCGCGCTAAAAAGTTTTACGCTGCCGATCAAATTCCCACCAATGCGGTTTTATCAGCTGTGGCATGAACGCGTACATCAGGCAACGGAGCATAAATGGTTGCGCGAACAGGTCAGCCAGGTTGTCAAATCTATGATTGTTAAATAACATCCGTTATATGCATAGGCTGAAATCAACTATCAATTGATGCATATATACCTATCGATGGTTTTCTATAGTATCGGACATCACACACGACATACCGCACGCGGCGTTAAGAGAACGGTCAAAAACCCTTTCTTAACCTCGCTGGCATGAATTGTGCAAGACAAAATAATATCTAAAAATCCCAGACTCTGGAGACGCACAATGAACACCGCCACCGCCACAACAGCCACAACAACCGATCCCGTCGATGAAAAACTACCGATAGGCAAACTCGCCGCACTGGGCATGCAGCACGTCCTGGTCATGTACGCGGGCGCAATCGCCGTTCCATTGATCGTTGGAGGCGCGCTCCATCTGGCTAAAAGTGATATCGCCTTTCTGATTAGTGCCGATCTCTTCTGTTGCGGATTGGTGACACTTATCCAAAGCCTTGGCTTCTGGAACTTCGGTATCAAAATGCCCGTGATGATGGGCGTCACCTTTGCGGCAGTCGGGCCTATGGTTGCGATGGCTGGTAATCCAGAACTCAGCATCGTACATATTTACGGGGCCGTGATTGTTGCCGGTATTTTCTGCATGTTGGCCGCACCTTATATGAGCCGCCTGATGCGATTCTTCCCACCAGTAGTCACCGGAACCGTGATTACCGTGATCGGTATTTCGTTGATGGGTATCGGCATCAACTGGGCTGCTGGCGGCCAACCTGTCATCGGGAAACTGGTCGACGGCGTATTCATCAAGATACCGAATCCGGATTACGGCTCGCCAACCAGCCTTGGCATAGCATTGATCGTCTTAATATCGATTCTGCTGATTACCAAATACGTTAAAGGATTTATTGCCAATATCTCAGTGTTGGTCGGCATGATCATTGGCTTCATCATCGCTTTAGCAATGGGTAAAATTAGCTTCTACGGTCTCGGCGACGCTGATTGGTTTGCGCTCATTCGACCATTTCACTACGGCTGGCCCAAGTTTGACCTTGGCTCGATTATCAGTCTGTGTCTGGTCATGATCGTGACCATGATTGAATCGACCGGAATGTTTATTGCCTTAGGTGAAATCGTCGGTAAGAAAATCGATGACAAAACGCTTGCAAGAGGTCTGCGGGTCGACGGCCTTGGATCCATCATAGGCGGTGTCTTTAATACTTTTCCTTACACCTCTTTCTCGCAAAATATCGGCTTGGTCGGCGTCACGGGTGTACGGAGCCGGTATGTCTGCGCCACCGCTGGCGTGATTTTGATGGCATTTGGTTTATTTCCAAAAATGGCAAATGTTGCCGCTTCGATTCCGCAATTCGTATTGGGAGGCGCTGGTTTGGTGATGTTTGGTATGGTGGCTGCAACCGGTATCAAAATACTCGCCAAAGTTGATTTTGTTGGTAATCGGAATAATCTTTTCATCGTCGCAGTCAGTATCGGCGCCGGGATGATTCCCATTGTAGCTCCGAGTTTTTTCGACAAAATGCCCGCGTTCCTATCAACTATTTTACATAGCGGCATTCTCTTGGCGTCAGCGATGGCGGTATTACTCAATTTGTTCTTTAATGGCAAAGGCGATGCCCATCACGCACGCGAATATGCCGTTGCCGCGGCGCAAAGTTCTGATCATTAATGCCGTTGTACTTCGGCGGCATTGGGCTGCAATGAGTTGCCACTGAGTTGCTAATGAGTTGCCATTGAATATAGGCATGTAAAGGGCATTGAAGCCCAGGCGGGTCCCACCCGTTACTGAAATCATCTTTAAGGAGTACGCGGGTGGGACCCGCTGATACAGCAAATGACCACTTTGGAACAACTCAACGGCTGCGAAGCCACTACCTTCGTCTCGGCACTACAAGGCATCTACGAGCACTCGTCCTGGATACCTGAACGCGCGGCCCTCAATCGTCCTTTTTTAAATATTACTGCACTCAAATTAGCGCTTGAAGCGACCGTACGAGATGCGACCAGCGACGAGCAACTCGGCTTAATCCGCGCCCATCCCGAGTTGGCGGGGAAAGCCGCCATCTCGGGGCAACTAACGGCCGAGTCCACCGGCGAACAAGCCAAAGCGGGACTGAACAATTGCAGTCCGGAAGAATTTACCACGCTGCAAAATTTGAATGCGGCTTACAACGCTAGATTTACTTTCCCGTTCATCCTCGCAGTGAAAGGTGCAGACGGTCAGGGTTTATCACGCGAAGCAATCATCGCTGCTTTTAGCCGGCGTCTCAAAAATCAAATTGCTGACGAAAAAGCAGAGGCCCTGCGTCAGATCGGTCGTATCGCCGAAATGCGCATCAACGCGTTGCTCGACTACACCCCACAACTCGGCGAAACGATCATGCGTTGGGCGCAAATCATCGGCGCGTGGAGCGACGACGATACCGGCCTTACTTGCGCTTACATGACCGATGCCCATCGCCGCACCGCCGCGCAACTCGCCGCATGGATGCGCGAGGCTGGCATGGTCGCCGATATCGATGCAGTCGGTAATGTGGTTGGCCGTTATTTATCAGATAATCCGCATGCTAAGACACTCATTACCGGCTCCCATTACGACACCGTCCGCAATGGTGGCAAATACGATGGCCGTGAAGGTATCCTGCTACCAATCGCCATTAGTAAACTTTTGCATGAACGCGGCGAGAAGTTACCGTTCCATTTGGAAGTGATCGGTTTTTCAGAAGAAGAAGGCGTGCGTTTCAAAAGCACTTTCCTTGGCAGTAACGCAGTCATCGGTCAGTTCGACCTAGACTTATTGGATAATATTGACCGTGATGGCATCAGCATGCGTGACGCCTTAAAAAGCGCTGGCCATGACGCTAAGACCATTCCATCGCTGGCACGCAATCCGAATGACTTGCTAGGCTATGTCGAAGTCCATATCGAACAAGGACCGGTGTTGCTGCAGCGCGATCTGCCAGTTGGCATTGTGACGTCCATTGCGGGCAGTTGCCGCTATATGGTGCAGCTAAAAGGCGTGGCCAGTCACTCCGGCACCACACCGATGACTATGCGTAAAGATGCTGCCACCGCTGCCGCTGAGATATTGCTGTATGTCGAGCAACGCTGTGCACAAGATCAACAAGCGTCACTAGTCGGCACTGTCGGCCAACTACAAGTACCAAACGGCTCTACCAACGTGATTCCCGGTGCCTGCGTATTCTCGTTAGATATCCGCGCTGCCGATGACACAATCCGCGATGCGGCGGTGAATGATGTATTGCAATTTATTGACACCGTCTGCCAACGTCGTACCATCGAAAGCACCGTCGAAAAGATGGTCTCCGCGCCAGCTGTACCATGCGCGCCGTGGTTGATGGAGCAACTGACCGCGGCCACTGAACGCGCTGGCGTCCGTCCATTTAAACTTGCGTCCGGTGCTGGTCACGATGCGATGGCGGTTGCCAAGGTAACCGATGTCGCAATGTTATTTACGCGTTGCGGTAATGGTGGTATCAGCCACAATCCATTGGAGACAATGACCGCCGACGATGCTGAAGTATCCGCGCAAATCTTACTGGATTTCCTGCGCAACTTTACACCAAAGTACTGAACCAGAGCTGGTGATTCGTTAGGACTGCTTTGATGCGTCCGGAAAGCCGCACCTACTCCCGTGGTACTGATGAAAAACTTTTTGATATAAACACGATGACCAACACCTTACTAATAAAAAATGCCCGCGTACTAGTTACCATGGATGACCAGCGTCGCGAAATCAGCGACGGTGCCGTTTTCATTCGTGACAATGTTATCGAGCAAGTCGGCAATAGCGTCGATCTGCCACAAACTGCCGATGACGTCATCGATGCGACCGATCACGTCGTCATCCCCGGTCTGGTGAATACGCATCACCACATGTATCAAAGTCTGACGAGGGTGATTCCAGCGGCGCAGAATGGCGAACTGTTTAACTGGCTCACCAATCTCTATCCAATATGGGCCAATCTGACGCCGGAAATGATACAGGTTTCAACCCTGACGGCGATGGCAGAATTGATCCTGTCCGGCTGCACCACCAGCAGCGATCATTTGTATATTTATCCCAATGGATGCCGGTTGGATGACAGCATCGAAGCCGCCGGTCAAATCGGTATGCGTTTTCATGCAGCGCGGGGTTCGATGAGCGTCGGTCAATCCAAAGGTGGACTGCCACCCGACTGCGTGGTAGAAGACGAACAAGCCATCCTGAAGGATACGCAGCGCCTGATCGAGACGTATCACGATCATGAGCGCCATGCGATGCAGCGTATCGTGGTAGCGCCCTGCTCACCCTTTTCAGTATCACGCGACCTGATGCGCGAGTCGGCGATTTTGGCCCGTCATTATGGTGTCTCATTGCACACCCATCTGGCAGAAAATGTCAACGATATCGCTTATAGTCGTGAAAAATTTAATATGACGCCAGCACAATATGCAGAAGATTGCGGCTGGGTCGGGCACGATGTCTGGCACGCCCACTGCGTGCAGCTCGACGACGACGGTATTTATATGTTTGCGCGCACCGGCACTGGCATTGCGCACTGTCCCTGTTCAAACATGCGCCTTGCATCTGGTATCGCGCCTGTTCGCAAAATGATTGATGCCGGTGTTTCAGTTGGGCTTGGCGTCGATGGCTCTGCGTCTAATGACGGTGCTCACATGCTGGGTGAGACTCGACAAGCCATGCTATTACAACGGGTAGGTTTTGGCCCAGACGCCATGACTGCGCGACAGGCATTGGAAATTGCCACCATTGGCGGTGCCAAAGTATTGAATCGCGACGACATCGGCGCGCTGAAACCGGGCATGTCAGCCGACCTCGTTATGTTTGATCTGAACCAGGTTGGCTACGCTGGCGCGTGGCACGACCCGGTTGCTGCACTGGTATTCTGCACGCCTTCAAATGTTGCTTACAGCGTCATCAATGGTCGCGTTGTCGTGCGTAACGGTCAGTTGACGACGGTAAATTTGAGGAATGTGCTGGCGCGGCATAACAAGCTGGCCCAGAGTCTGGCCGAAGCTGCACGCTAAATGAGATCTTATAAATGAAGATGGCGCTCGAAAAACGAACGCCATCGTTGCACTCACTTCTTACTGCATGCTTTACCTTAATTTCACCTAACAATTTGGCCTGTTGCGGTATACCTTTCGATGCCTAAATAAAGAAGTACATTTCAGTCATTATCAAGGCAATCCATATAAAACTCGAACGCTGCTGCTTCCGGTGTCATCTGTCTAAAACGATGAAACAATAGCTCTGCCGCTTCCTTGGTCGTCTTGTCGTCCGCCTGCCCTGTCACATTTCGTTGCGATGCGATAACCTCCTCCATCGACTTCCCCTGATCCCGCGCCGCCGCAATCGCCTGCGCTCTCGCGCCCACGCTCCGACAAACGACCTCTTTGGTTTCAGTGCCCGTCGCACTGCCGCAGATAGTCATAACAAGAAACAAAAAAAGGCAACAGCGCCCTAATGTGGGCGCCGCTGCCTTGGTTCGATAAGAATGTTTCAATGAAACCTTCACTGCTTCTTAACAACGATTTCGATACCACTAAAATACGCTGCCAGTTGATCAATTTCCGCATCCGAAAGGTTCTTCGCCATCAGCGACATCACTTCATGTATGCGCGCACCGGAGCGATAATCCTTGAGAGCCTTGACCAGATACATCTCGTTTTGGCCCGCAAGATTTGGCGCATCCGGCACTTTAGAAATACCGTCGCTACCATGACATGCGAAACATTGCCCTGCTTTCGCCGGGACAGCGTGAACATCGGCTGCCAGCACTGGCGCGCTGGCAAATCCAACGGCCAGCGCGGCAATACCTAACCGCATACGCAAAAACAATTTATTGCGCGGCATAAGAAACGCGATAGATGGCACCGGCATAATCATCCGAGACCAACAAAGAACCATCCGGTAGTGTAGCGATATCGACCGGACGCCCCAGGTATTCATGATTAGGCGTCAACCAACCATCAGCAAACACTTCAGTCTTAGCAGCATTACCATCAGCCTTCAGCGACGTAAACATCACACGTGCACCGACCGGCGTAGTGCGGTTCCATGAGCCATGTTGCGCGCTAAAAATCCCACCCTGATATTTTGCTGGGAACATCTTGCCAGAATAAAAATTCATGCCAAGATCTGCAGCATGCGCGGCCATTTCAATCTGTGGGAATACCACGTCTTTAGGTATGGTGTCGTTTTTGTATTCAACCGTACGGACGTTGCCGCCGCCGTACCAAGGGAAACCAAAGTTTTGTCCGATTTTGGTGGCACGATTGAGTTCGCCCGGCGGGATATCATCACCCATGCCATCAACCTGATTATCGGTAAACCAAAGCGTCTTGTCTTTTGGATTGAAATCCATACCGACCGAATTGCGTACGCCATGCGCATAGACTTCACGATTTTTACCATCGCGGTCCATACGGATGATGCCCATCATGCCGATCTTGTTATACAGCGCAATTTTTTCCTTGGCAGGAACGTTGAAAGGATTGCCCAGCGTGATGTAGAGCTTGTTATCCGGTCCAATGCGGCAAGTACGCGCACCGTGATTGTAGCTTTCTTCATCAACCGGAATCAGCTGGCCTTGCGGGACAACCTGGCCTGCAGCGACGTCTGGGCCTTCATAGAAAAATTCGGCCGCAGGATAACTCATCACGCGGTTTTGCTCGACGACATACAACACACCGTCCGGGGAGAAACAGACGCCGTTAGGCACTTTTTGATTGACGGATGGAGCGAAGACTGTGACCTCATCAGCAACACGGGTTTTGGTGCGATCAGTGACAGCCCATATGCGCGTCTTGCGCGTACCGACAAACACAATCCCGGTCGATGGACCTACTGCCATGTGGCGTGCGTCCGGAACAATCGCGTACAGCTCAATCTTAAAGCCGGGCGGCAGTTTGACACTTTTCAGGTTGGATCTGATCGCATCGGCTTTAGTACCAGTTTGCGCCACGGACTCCAGTTTCAGTGAGGCACCCGTAGTCTGCGCATTTTCAAGCCTTGTTACAGCATCTTCAGTGGCTGCGGATGCGGCTAGCGGATAAGCAATTACGAGCGTCATTAAGGTTAACACTGTCAGATTTTTCAATTGCATCATTTCTCAATCTCCCTGTTTATATGTATTTTTTGTTTTTGATTATTTGTTGCAACAACGCTGGCCGTACCTGATTACTCTCTTTTTACATCTGGTAAATATTGTGTGGTGAGACCACTTTACATTTTTCTATCATGCAAAACGACTGACTGCGACCGTCCTGCTCACGGAGGCATTAACGCCATAAACGAAAGACTTTTTTTACATCTAAACAGCTCACAAATGCAAGATTGCTGATTTTGTCTGGGTTCGCTCTTTACCGTATCATTTGCAGCACGACTGCGTCCGGTTGACGCACTTTGCGGCCCGCCTTCGGTTGATCCTCTAGAGGCGCATCCACCACATCGCGCCTACCCAACAACAGCGATTCCTTATCCTGCTGCAACGCAACACTGGACAGATAGCGCATACAACTAACCCGCAGAAAAGCACAAAAATTACCGATTTTTCCTTGCTGCTGGATAACTTCCGAATATAACTGACTAATCAATTGATTAGTCGTCATATCGTCTTTGCGTGCAATTCGCGCCAAAATATCCCAACAAAGATTTTCTAGTCGGACGCTCGTAACAACACCATGGATACGGATTGATCGGGTCCGTAGTTCATACTGAATAGGATCGGCCTTCAAATAGATTTCGCACATGCTTCGTCTCCTTCTTTTTTGTAGTCTTACCATTCCATACTACCCGGAATGTTGTTTAGTTGGTAGCACGCCTCCTAATGTAACGTTTTTAGGTAATTTATGATTGCCTGACGCTTTTCTGGATCATCCTGTTTGTACATCATGAGCGTATCCGGCACCACGTTTTGCGGATCTTCCAGCCATTTATTCAAAAGCGTCTCAGTCCATGGCTTGCCGTCGAGCACCTTTCTAAACGCCGCAGAATACGCCATACCGGGTGCTGCTCCGGCTGGCCTTCCCACAACGCCGTAAAGGTTGGGACCTTGACGATTTGGACTACCCTCCGCGGCGGAATGGCAGGTTGCACATTGCGACTTGAATAGTTGCTCTCCGGACAGCGTCTCGGCAGCAACGCCGCGCCCGCTTAAGAGACACACCAGTGTCGTGGCAGATAAAACCAGGCTTAGTGTGCGACATTGCATTACAGCTCCTTCCTCGACATTGATTGCGCGATGAAATCTGCCTGACGGATCGCCAATGCAACGATCGTCAGAGTCGGATTTTCCGATGCACCGCTCGTGAATTGACTACCATCCGAAACAAACAGGTTCTTTATATCATGCGTCTGGCCCCATTTGTTGACGACGCCATCTTTCGCTTTGGCGCTCATCCGGTTAGTACCAAGGTTATGTGTTGACGGATACGGTGGCGTCAAGACGGTGCGTTTTGCACCGATCGACGTGTATAGCGCGGCACCTTGCTGAAAGGCGTGTTTGCGCATCGCCAGATCATTTTCATGGTCGCTGAATTGCACGTTTGGAATAGGTAATCCAAATTGGTCTTTTTCAGTCGCATGGAGCGTGACGCCATTAGATTCTTGCGCCAAATCCTCACCAATCACCCACATTCCCGCCATGTTGTCGTATGACTCCATGGCCGAAGAAAAGTCACGTCCCCAAGCGCCGGGATCAAGAAATGCCGCCATGAACGGCACGCCAAGAGACAACGTTTCCATTTCATAACCCCCAACAAAACCGCGTTTGGTGTCATGCCGTGACTCATCGCGCACAATCCCCGCCATAGTAGTACCGCGGAACATATGCACCGGCTTATCGAATACGGCGTACACAGAACCAGTCATGTGGCGCATATAATTTTGTCCGACCTGACGCGATGAATTCGCCAGACCATTCGGGAACATTGAAGAGGCCGAATTGAGCAGAAGACGCGGTGATTCGATTGAATTGCCAGCGACACACACAACGCGTGCTTTCTGAAAACTGCGATTGCCCTTTGAATCGCTATACAGGACACCGGTTACCAGGCCCGCAGCGTTATGCTCAATCTTCAATACCTGCGCATCAGAACGCACTTCAAGATGACCGGTACGTTCACCCTTCGGAATTTCAGTGTATAGCGTCGACCATTTCGCGCCAGACTTACAACCCTGAAAACAAAATCCGATCTGTTGGCATGAGCCACGACCGTCCCGTGGCTGGGAATTGATTGCCATATTACCGCTATGGAATTCTTTATATCCCATTTTTTTGGCACCGGCTGCCAATACTTTATAGTTATTATTACCCGGCAGACGCGGGATACCATTCGTACCTGTTACACCCATTTTGAACTCGGCACGTTCATAATACGGCGTCAGATCCTTCAGGGTAATTGGCCAGTCAAGTATATTCGCTCCCTTGATATCGCCATACACAGTCCGCGTTTTGAATTCATGCTCCTGAAAGCGCAACGATGCCCCAGCCCAGTGTACGGTAGACCCACCGACCGCCTTGACGATCCATGTCGGCAAGTTCGGAAAATCCTTGGCAACGCGCCAAGTACCGGAAGTTGTACGCTTGTCGAGCCACGAAATTTTGTTGAACATCGGCCATTCATCATTTTCGAAGTCGCTGATTTCATGCCGTTTACCGGCCTCCAATATCACCACGTTGATGCCTTTTTGGGCCAGTTCATTACCAAGCGTACCGCCACCGGCACCAGAACCAACGATCACTACCAATTCTTCATTCAGATTAAATTTTGCAGCCACGACAGTCTCCTCATTATTTTTCTAAGAGTGTATTTTTTGTGCAGCAACGAGTCTTCGACTTTTTATGACTGGCTTTAAGTCAATTCCATCCAGTTCTGATCATTGAAACCGCGACTGATGTAACCACCGAGCTCAGCCGAAGGTCCCTGATAACCTAACTTTCCCCAGACCGCAGGTTGGTTGTAAAGGCTTACCACCAGATCACCACGAATCTTCAGGAAGAAAGGCGTAGTCTGCATTGCCGTCAAAATCACCACCCGGGATTTTTCATCCGGTATCTGTGCATAGGGTTTGCCAAATTGTTTCTTTGCGGCCTCATCTGCGGCGGCAACGCCATTGATCAGCAGCATACGAAGGTTTGGATCAGCCTTAACCTGGTCGCCGTAGATAGCGACGGCTTTGGTATACAGGCCATCGTCGAAACCATCATGCGGAAAGATATCGCGCGCTATTTTGGTCAACGTAACAAAGGTATCGTTGCCCAGCATTTCCTCTGCCGCAGCCTGATTGGATACAAATAAGCTTGGAATGCCGCCAGCGACACCGGCAATGGAACCGGCAGAGGCGATCTTGAGGAATTTCCGACGTTTCGGTTGTTCAGGTAATTGCATTTTGTCTCCTATAATTATTTTGGGAAAGACGCTTTCAAGCAAGTAAATAACAATGCCAACAATGCGGGAGAAAATTAGTGATAGTGACCCCACTTCTCCAAAACTTCGATCTTGTAACCATCCGGATCGACCACAAAGAAAAACCGCGCCAGCAGCGCCTCATCTTGCTTGAATTCTTTAATTGCCGCAGGCGCATGGCCCAATGCGGTTAATTTTGCGTGCATCGACGCAAGGTCGTCCGTCACAAACGCATAATGCCCGTAGCCATCCCCGTGGGTATAAGGTTCCGTGCGGTCATGATTGTGCGTTAGCTCAATCTCAAAATCATTTTCCGGACTACGCAGATAGACCAACGTGAAATCGGGGAAATCAAGCTGATGCGATACCGCGAATCCAAAACCTTCGCGATAGAAATTCTTGGAGCGTTCGGGATCGAGAACCCGAATCATCGTATGGATAATTTTTGGCATCTGCGGACCAGTATTTTATTGTAATAAAACCTTATTATTCCCCTCCGCGCCGCTGCCGTGGTAACACTACAATACTACTTTTAATGCTGCCAAACGATGTATCGCTAAGCCTATTGCGAAATTAATCGTCCCCGTTCAATCACTCCCGAACACAATATGGACATGTTGCGCTGCCGCAAAATTTGCGGTCCACGAAATCATTCAAGCCACCCTCCAACGTTTAACAATTACTTTTTTTAAAGCGCGATTCAAATCGTCGCTGCATTTATTTTTCAAATTGGCCTTCACTTTAAGAATGTTCCTACATCTTTTTTTCCGTAAGACGTTTAGTATTTAGGCAGAGTTTTTCACCTCCACGATTGCATTAAATCGTCCTCACGTTCGTAGCGGAAGGTCTTTCCCCCATGTCCAGCAGTCGCACTCTCAGCGCATCTAGCAGCGCTATTCCAACACGCTTGAACCAACCTGCGCTGGTGCCGATTAGTCTCTCTGGCACGGAAGGCATGAACGCATTATTCGATTACACCGTCGTACTGATGACACCCGAATCCTTGATCCATCTGAGTGAAGATATCGGCAATGTCAATCTTGACGATTTCATTGGTCGCGAGTTAACCATCATGATTGCATTGGATGGCAGCGGTGGATTTATCGACAGCGCATTTGCTGACAATCTGCTTGGCAACATCGGTGCTGGGACGCGTGAAATCTCCGGCTTGATTACCGCTGCCCGCGTGCTGCGTCAGGAAGGACGTCACGCGCTGTACGAAGTGACATTGCGCCCGTGGTTGCATCTGGCCACGTTGACCACCGACTGCAAGATATTTCAGGATCAAAGCGTGATCGAGATCATTGATCTGCTGTTTGCCGACTACGCCTTTCCGCTCGACAAGCGTCTCATCGAGACTTATCCCAAACGCGACTATCAGACCCAATACAACGAAAGCGACTTTACGTTCTTTAGCCGATTGTGCGAAGAATGGGGAATCAACTATTTCTTCAAGCATGATAATGGCGTCCATCGACTGGTCTTAATCGACAGCATCGGCGCGCATAAGAATTCGCCCAGCAGCGCCTATCACGTGGTGCAGTTTCATACGGAAGGCAAACATATCGATGAAGCGTGTATTCATGCCTTTTCACCCGTACATCAACTTACCTCCGGCCAGTACACCACGCGGGATTATGACTACACAAGGCCCAAGGCCAATCTCACCGCCAACCGCTACGATCCCCGCCCCACCGCACACAATCAGCAAGCCGTCTATCAATGGCATGCCGACGCGCATTATAGCCAGCCGAAGGCAGGTTCCGGTTCAGCAAGCACCAACCCGGAAAGCCAGAATGATCCGTTTGCCGAAGGCGATTTCATCGCCCGTTTGCGCATGCAAGCCTTACACAGCGTCGGCCAACGAGCGCAAGGCCAAGGCCATCTACGCGGCATGGTGCCCGGCTGCATCTTTACGCTGGCGCGTCATCCGCATACCGCCGCCAATGCCGAGTATGTGATCCTATCGACCACACTGAGGATCGACGAAGCCGCGCAAGAAACACAGGCCTCCGATAATGCACACCGGCAACGGTATCGCGTCCACGTCGACTTTACCGTCCAACCGACGAGCCAGAACGGGCGACCGGAACGGTCCACACCCAAACCGTTGACCCACGGCCCCGCCACCGCCATCGTGGTCGGTCCGCAGGGACAAAATATCTGGACCGATGCACTCGGCCGCATCAAGATCCAGTTTCCATGGGACCGCCTCGGCCAACACAATCATCAGAGCAGTTGCTGGGTCCGCGTCGTCGCACCGTGGGCTGGCAATCAACTGGGCGGTATGCATATTCCGCGCATCGGTCAGGAAGTCATCGTCGACTTTCTCGGTGGCGACCCCGACTTGCCGCTATGTACCGGACGGGTGTACAACCAACTCAATACGCCACCGTGGGCATTGCCGAGCCAGAGTGCGCTATCCGGATTTCGCTCACGGGAACTGACACCTGACGGCGGCAATGCGGCCAGCGGACGCAGCAACCATCTGGTCATGGATGACACCGCTGGCAAAATCCAGAGCCAGCTCAAAAGCGATCATCAGCATAGCCAATTAAGTTTAGGCCACATTACACGCATCGAAGACCACGCCGGTCGCAAGGAAGCCCGCGGACAAGGATTTGAACTGCGCACTGACGGACATGGCGCAATCCGTGCTAAAAACGGTCTGCTGATCAGCACCGAAAGCCGTACTCATGCCAGTCACCACATCACCGATCTGGGCGAGACGGCACAGCGCCTGATCGATGCGCACGGTCAACAGCAAAGCTTTGGTGAACTGGCGCAGCAACATGGTGCGCTTGAAGCCGATGAGCACAAAGCGGTCACCACTTCACTCACCGATCAGAACGATGCGATTCAAGGGACCGTTGGCGAGGCCAAAGACGGCAGCTTTCCCGAATTAACCTCACCGCATCTAGTACTCGCCAGTCCGGCGGGAATCGCTACCACGACGCCGCAATCGACCCATATTGCCAGCGGTGAACATGTGGCGATCACTAGCGGACAGGATATGAGTTTGTCGGTAGGACAACGGCTTATAGCCAATGTGCGTAACGGCATCCGCCTGTTTGCCTACAACGCGGGTATAAAATGATCGCCAGCAGCGCCGACATCGATGTGAAGGCATTAAAGAGCAGCCTCAACATTTTAGCCAAACTCAACATTACCCACACCGCCAATACCATCTCCATCAATGCCACCGAAGAAGTCATGATCAATGGCGGCGGTAGTTATACCAAATACAACGCCGATAGCATTGAGAGCGGAACCAAGGGTGAACATCTGATACGGACGGCGAGCAGCGATGTGGCCGGGCCAAAAGGCTTACCAGTAGTAACGCCATCTTTCCTGCAATCCGATTTCAAACGTGAACTGGATGTGGCATATCACGATAACGATGCTGTGCAAGATGGCTCTTTCAGTATCAATTTTGACAGCGGAAAAAACTATCAGGGTCAACTCGATCATTCGGGAAAGGCAAATCTACCCGACGCACCCGATGGCGTCGGCCAGCTCATACTTGGCGAAGATCAGCGTGCGTTTATCGGCAAAGCGATCCATCAGAAATCTTCAGCATATGAAATGCTTTGGACACAGGGCGACATGCACGATTCCATTAAAAAAAGGGGAGATGCGCCATGAGTGCAGAAATCGAACTGACCGTATTCGAGGTCGCCGATGATATCTGGGAGCGCGCGCATCGGGTAGGCAATCAGGCCGTGAACCAGATCGGCAACGGTGCACAGTGGATCGGCGGGGCATTAAAAGGAGAGTTTAAAACCAAGCCAACGGTGGGCCAAATTGTCGTCGACGCAGTGGTCAGCATGTTTCCTGTAGCGGGCGAAATCACGGCTGCCCGCGATGCCATTGCGATTAGCTTGCGCATGGCCGATAGCGATAAAGAGGCGAAAGACATCTGGAACTGGGTCGCATTGGTATTGTGTTTGCTCGCTGTGATACCAGTGTTGGGTGGCATCTTGAAAGGTGTCGGCAGATTGTTGCTACAGGCGGCATATGACTCCGCCAAACTATCACACATAGGCGAACAGATATTAGCCTTCCTGCGCAAAATGGGCTACGGAAATACACGCGTTTTTTTTAACACGCTGGACTTTACAGCGTATCAGGCACCCGTCACGTCAGCTTATTATGTCTTGATGCGCCGTCTACGCGACACGAGTATTTTTACGGCCCGTGAGTTGGGCGCGGTATTGCCCGCCCCGGTCAAAAGCTGGTTGCAAGCCTTGCCGCCAAAGCTCGACAAATTGCAGCTTCTGGCCGACAAAATGATTCCACAAGCTTTTAAAGAACTGAACGCTTTACTCAATAAAGTGCGCAGCAATTTGATTGAGGGTAATGTTTTTCCCATCACAGTCGGTGCGGGTCCAATCAAAATTCGCACCACCGAGGCGCGGATTGGCGAGGTGTCACCTATTCATATTGCGAGTAAAGGGCATACAGCGGCGACGCGGGCGCATTACAAGCATAAGGAAGGATGGCCTCGGTTGGATGGGTATAAAAAGGAAATTGACGAAGTTAATACTATTTATCCGAATTTATATTCCTTCAGTAGTAAAGCATCAATAGAGCCGGTATTGCTTCCCGCCGGAAAGAAGGTCTATCTACCAAGAATCATTGACACTGAAGAGCCCAGAAAAACTGGAAATTTTTGGGCAGAAAAAATTCCGGTAAATGGCAAAGCATGGCGGTTGGATTACGCGGTCAAGCAAGATTGGAGTAAAAACGGCGCTTATCTGGTGCTGGAACACATACCATCGGCAGACGACATGCGCAAATTAGGTATTCATGTCGATGACAGTTGGGAAGGTATTCGTGCATGGCGCGGGAAAGTAGCCGAGCAAGTCGATTCTCAAGGCGCGAAAGCCACCGGTATCTTATTGCCAGGTGGCGAAATCCAGCTGTATATCGACTTCCATGATGCCTATCATAAACCGCTGCGTGAATACGTTGAAAAACATGTACCGGTAAAGCCGACCAACTGGACCGACGCAAACATTCCACATCATGTGCGGCCAACCGCCGTCTTTTTGGCCCCTAACGAACGCTCCGCCAAGATCGTCCAGGAAGGTTATCTATTACGCGGTGCGGCCACGGCGGGTAAGCAAACAAATAACTAACAGATAGGGAAATAATATGCAAAACCGACAAACCATGACACCAGAGCAGGAACAGCAAGCACGGAATCAGGCGTTTTACTTACTTAAAAAATATACCAGTTTTACTTTTCTGGATCAGGTCAGATTGCGGTATCAAGGTTTTTTGGATGCGTTTGTTAACCAACTGAAGACCCCCCCGCTTGCTGTACAAAACTATCGCTACGCCGTTCATGCTCAGACCCGGCATGAAGAAGAATACAAAGAATTCCTGCGCCAGATGATATCAATGGAGCAAGGACTGGCGCTGCTTCGTTCTACGCACCATAAGCAAGAGGCATACAACACGATTTCCCGGACAGATTTTATGGAGCAATTATTTGGCCGATATGCAGATGAAAAGGGGGTGTGTATTGACCCTTTTTATATTGCTTTAGGGATTGTCTACGAACATCCCGGAAATAGCATTCATCCAAGTAATCATACCGCCTTCATCAAGGACGTCATCATCGCTGCGGCGATGAACTCTACTCGGCGGATCACGACGTCGAACTTGAAGGATTACGACCCTTTTCGTTTAGTGGATTGGAATAGCCTACGTCAGTCCCAAAAATGGACCTATGAAACCCTCTTCTTCGAACCCGAATGGCCGATCCCCAGGATCTTCCCGGATTACCTTCCGTCTTGTCCATCCTATAACCGCAACCATCAGGATCAAATCTTCACCGGTGGGACCATTCCCACTGACGGTATCTGGGAACCGTGGTTTATCACGCCGATCTTCAAAAATACTGATCCGGCAAAGATGGCTGCAAAAGTCGGTTGCCCTAATTATTTTTTAGCCGGCGCGGTTGCCACCGAATATCAATTAGAAGGCATGGACACGTGGGAGGAAGTCTGGTGGCGTTTGCTGTGGGAAGACAAGCGCTATCTGGACGGCACGATTCCCGCTGAAGAAGCGGACTATCTGAAAACCAGACCGCCGGTCGCGCCGCAGATATTTACAGATCATAAAGCTTATCCGGGTGATGTGTGTCCAATAACAGGCAACTGGCATGCGCCGCATATGCAAGGCAAAACGGTGCGAGTGGAGGCAGGGAATATCATGCCAGGGTCAAAAATTAACGCGGCAGGGAATGCTGTCACCTGGTATCTCAAAGTGTAAAGCGAACCCCATTACCAGCGAAGGCTGGTTAGGTTTAGTTTTGCTGATAAATTTACATAGCTGTAAAGTTATCTATTGCCGATCTCTGTATCAAGGGCATTAAAGTCCTGATCGAAATTAAAAAAACGATCAGGCTTGCACTTTTCTAACAAAAGAAAATAACTTGTTGAAAATTTAGCTAATGCGCAATTTTAGCAACCTCCGATATTACGCATTACCTCAATTCAACCCATTCTTTCCTTCAATTTCGATCGCTTTCAATCCACCCAAACGTGCATGCAGACGACCGCGCGTTGCTACTGCGAATGCTACGACGATTTCGTCCGCATTGGGTGCATCGGTGAACTGGGTCGTCACCGTATCGTAATGCGATGGCACGTATAACGCGTCTTTATGCGCCAACGGAATATCAAGATTGGTGCCCGGTACACCACGCTTTCCTGATGATGGAATCCATGCTTTGCCTCCGCCAATCGCTTCGCGAATTGGCATGACAAATGCCGGCGTTAAGAACGCATTACCATGCTCATATTCGCCGCCGATGCCGACGATGCAGGCTTTGCCGTAACTTTCAACTTTATCTGTGCCTAGCGCCAAATTGAGTCGGCGACCGAATTCCGCTCCCAGCGCAGGAGAATTAGCGAGAATTTTTTCCAGGCTTTGATTGAATTGTCCTGCGTACGGATTATGGATGGCGACCGCTATTACAATCTTTCGCAAGGCCGCACCATCGGCTAGTACACCGCTTTCATTTGCCAGCGTGTCATCAATTTGGGTGTACCACTTACGGATATGATAGTTTTCGAAATTTGCAGGTTTTGTCATTTGTTATATCTCATCCATCATTTAAAAGAGGTTGCTGAAGACGACTTATTGCGGCCAAATTTCTGCAAGACGCAACAGGTTGGTACTACCGGGTTGACCAAAAGGCATACCAGCAGTGATTGCGATCTGATCTCCAGCAATAGCAAAACCTTCTTTGACGACCGTTTCACAAGCTGCTTTGACCATCTCGCTTTCGTTATGAACCTGGTCGCTGATCGTCGAATGAACGCCCCACACCAGCGCCAGTCGACGTGCCGTTGCAAGCTTTGGTGTGATGCTGACAATCGGTGCAATCGGCCGTTCACGGGCGGCGCGTAAACTGGTATGCCCAGAACTAGTGTAAGTCACGGTGGCTTTGGCGCCAACGATGCGCGTAACGTCACGGAGTGCGGAACAAATTGCGTCGCTGCGATTAGGTAACGGCGTCTCTTGTTGTGCATCAAGCAGATTGCGGTAAAGTGGATCTTGCTCGACTTCAGCGATAATCCGATTCATCATTTCTACCGCTTCCAGCGGATAAGCGCCGCTAGCTGATTCTGCAGACAGCATCACTGCATCGGAACCATCATAAATCGCACTCGCGACATCTGACGCTTCAGCCCGCGTAGGAACCGGCATCGTAATCATCGACTCAAGCATTTGGGTGGCGATGACTACCGGTTTTCCCTGTTGACGGCACACACGCAAGATACGCTTTTGTACGCCCGGAACACGCTCTGGCGGAAGCTCAACACCAAGATCACCGCGGGCCACCATAATCGCATCTGACACATGGACGATTGCATCAAGTTGATCTAGGGCGGCCGGCTTTTCCAATTTGGACAGCACCCATGCGCGGTCACCGATCAACGCTTTGGCTTCGAGCACATCTTCGGGACGCTGAACAAATGACAGCGCGACCCAATCAACCCCCAACTCCAGTGCGAACGCCAGATCACGCTTATCTTTTTCGGTTAATGCGGGAATGGGCAACACGGCGTCCGGCACATTGACGCCTTTACGGTCAGATAACGCTCCACCATTAACCACGCATGTACGGATACGCTGACCATCACTATCAAGTACTTTAAGACGTAATTTTCCGTCATCCAGCAACAATGATTGACCACCAGCGATGACTTCAAATAGCTCCGGATGCGGGAGACAAACCCGGTCACTATTTCCGGGAGTGGTGTCCCGATCGAGCGTAAATTCCTGACCAGCGGTTAACGTAATTTTGCCATCGACGAACTGACCAATACGGAGTTTAGGTCCTTGCAGATCAGCAAGAATAGCAATAGGACGACCAACAGTTCGCTCTACTTCGCGCACTAGACGATAACGCTCATGGTGATCGGCGTGACTGCCATGACTGAAGTTAAATCGGAAGACATCTGCGCCGGCTTCGAATAGCGCCTGGATCATTTCCTGACTGGAACTGGTGGGGCCTAGTGTGGCGACGATTTTTGCTTTTCGTTGGCGGCGCATGGAGGGCTTTCTTTTGCGAGTTGTGAGAGGGGAATTCAGTTAGACTTATTAGCGGTCTAAGCGGTTTCGGGGTAACATTTTTAAATTGGTACTGGATTAAGTTGGCGTTATATTATTCTTGCCTCGGCTCGGCCTTTGTCGAAGCTAACGCGTCACCGAGTAGCAGTGACGGCATTAAGTAAAATTACCCAAACTCTACAAAATCAACATAGCCCGAAAATCATTAACATTTGTCCTCGTCGGCCCACTAACAACCAAATCCCCCAACGCCTCAAAAAATCCATACCCATCGTTGTTATCCAGCATCGCCTTAGGTCGCAAACCCAGCTCCTCCGCCTTTCGCATCGACTGCGGTTGGTAGATCGCACCAGCGTTGTCTTCGGACCCATCAATGCCATCCGTATCGCAAGCGATGGCGTGGATATCGGGATAGCCGTCAAGCGCAGTCGCCAGGCTCAACAAGAATTCTGCATTGCGCCCGCCTCGCCCATGCCCCCGTACAGTGACCGTTGTTTCACCGCCCGATATAACAACGCAAGGCTTCGCGAATGGCTGACCGCGGCGTGTAATTTGGCGCGCCAGAGCCGCGTGGGCGAGACCGATATCTCGGGCTTCGCCTTCCATTTCATCCGATAAAATATACGGGGTCAGACCAGCCGCCAACGCTGTCGCGGCGGCGGCCTCTAAGGCATCCTGCGCGGTAGCAATAACGTAATGCTGATTCCGTGCCAGTTTTGGATCACCAGGTTTTGGGCTCTCGCCGTCGCCGGATTCAAGGTGCTGCAAGATTGCCGCAGGAATCTCAATCTGATACTTTTTTAAGACTGCCAATGCTTCGGCGCAGGTCGTTGGATCGGCTAGTGTCGGACCGCTGGCAATAACGCCCGGATCGTCGCCAGGAATATCGGAAATCATCAGCGTCACAACCCGCGCTGGCGCACACGCCAACGCTAGCCGACCGCCTTTGATGGCGGATAAATGCTTACGCACGCAATTCATTTCAAAAATATTTGCGCCGCTTTTTAATAATGCTTTGTTGATTGCTTGTTTTTGCTCAAGCGAGACACCTTGCGCCGGCAGGGCCAATAATGACGATCCGCCGCCGGAGATGAGGCAGAGCACCAAATCGTCTTCAGTCAATCCTTGCACCATTTCCAATATCCGCGCAGCGGCTTGACGTCCCGCCTCGTCTGGCACTGGATGGGATGCTTCAACCACTTCGATGCGCTTGCAATCAGCGCCGTGACCGTAGCGGGTCACCACCAATCCTCCTAGTTCACCTTGCCAATGATCCTCTACCGCTTTTGCCATGGCAGCCGCTCCTTTGCCAGCGCCAATGACTAGCGTTCGACCTTTGCCGGTTGGGGCGGGAATTTTGGCTAAATAAGCTGGTAGACATTTGGTGGCGCTGACAGCATCGACGGCGCTTTGGTACATGTCTAATAATAGTTGGCGAGGATTAATTGCGGCGGTTTGGATAGTCATGCTGAGTGGCCTTGAGTGGTGAATAGCAAAATTTAATTAAACGTTTTCATCGTCTGGCAATTGTATTCGATCGTCTGTATTAAACAGAGTTTATGCTCCGTAGATACGAGTGGAGTAGCCCGCCAAATAGCTACTCTTTCTTGATACGGTTCGTTGCCCCGCAAAAAAGACTAACCAAAAAGAACGTGACTGAAGAGCTAAGGCCCGCCGCAGGCGGGTCCTCAATTGTGTCGACGTTATTCATAAAACCGGCGGCTACGAATATAATTTTGCACCCAATTTACCACTTATGCAGAAGCAATTTGATGATTCGACATAATTTCGATTGCCCTGCATAGCGCAGAATGATCCAATCCGCTCATACCATTTGCAGCGCAGGTATTCATGAGCTCTTGCGCCATAGCAGTATTTGGTAATGAAATACCAAGTGCCTTGGCGCCTTGCAACGCTAGATTTAGATCTTTTTGATGCAACTCAATACGGAAACCTGGATTAAAAGTACGTTTAACCATTCGCTCACCGTGAACTTCCAAAATGCGCGATGCCGCAAAACCACCCATCAGTGCTTGTCGAACCCGTGCTGGATCGGCTCCTGCTTTTGAAGCGAATAATAATGCCTCTGCAACAGCTTGAATATTCAGGGCAACAATGATTTGATTAGCCACTTTGGTGGTCTGACCGTCACCATTGCCGCCAACCAACGTTATGTTCTTACCCAACAATTCGAACAACGGTTTAACGTCGTTGAAGGTAGTTTCAGAACCGCCGACCATAATCGTCAATGAGGCGGCTTTGGCACCGACTTCACCGCCAGAAACTGGCGCATCCAAATATTCACAACCGAGTGCGTTGATTTTTTTTGCGAAGCCTTTGGTGGCAATCGGTGAAATTGAACTCATGTCGACGACAACTTTACCTGCGGTCAAACCCTCGGC
The DNA here is from genome assembly GCF_054343755.1 of Glaciimonas sp. GNP009. Classification (NCBI taxonomy): domain Bacteria; kingdom Pseudomonadati; phylum Pseudomonadota; class Betaproteobacteria; order Burkholderiales; family Oxalobacteraceae; genus Glaciimonas; species Glaciimonas sp. GNP009. The sequence continues at coordinate 3,545,549 of NZ_JBTGUV010000004.1, read as the reverse complement.
TACGCCTTTATCGTCGAACAATACGGCTTCCACGTGTGGGGTATCCGGTACCATGACGATAATGATATCAGCGCGTTTGGCAACTTCTGCACCGGACGTACAGACTGTTGCGCCGCCGTCTATCAATGCTGCTGGTGGATTTTTTTGATCATGGAGATATAACTTGTGGCCACCGCGTTGTAGATTTTCCGCCATCGGCGCGCCCATGATACCTAATCCAATAAAGCCTACTTTTGCCATGATAAATCTCCTAGATGTGGTAAAAATTGTCTGTCATTACTTTGCGATCTAATGAATCAGCTACATACATAAATGCCTTGCTTATAGGCCGTGCGCTGTGCGCCAACCCAATCCATCCACTGTTCCCGCCTTAGGCTTGTACTCACAACCGATCCAGCCGTCGTAACCGATTTCATCCAAAAACGAAAATAGGAAGCGATAGTTGATTTCGCCAGTACCGGGTTCAAAACGGCCTGGATTGTCGGCCAGTTGTATATGTGCGATGCGGGGAAGATTGGCTTTGATGGTGTTTGCCAATTCGCCTTCCATTCGTTGCATGTGATAAATGTCGTATTGCACAAAAATATTGCCCGACCCAGTCGCCGCAATAAGATCGAGCGCTTGCTGGGTTCCGCTGAGGTAGAAGCCGGGAATATCGAATGTGTTGATCGGTTCAATCAACAAACGAATTCCTGCTGCCTGAAATTTATCTGCAGCGAATGTCAAATTGCTGACAACGGTGGCTTTTAGTTCTTCCGCACTGACGCCGGATGGTGCGATGCCGACCAGACAGTTCAATTGCTTCACACCGAGTATCTTGGCATAACGCAGCGCCTCATCTATGCCTTCCTTGAATTCACTGATGCGATCCGGATGACAGGCAATCCCGCGTTCGCCAGCTTCCCAGTTACCCGCTGGCAAATTGTGAAGAACTAATTCCAAGCCATTGGTCTGCAATTTATCGCTTATTTCCTCTGCTCGAAATGCATACGGAAACAGAAACTCAACACCTTTGAAACCGGCTGTGGCTGCTGCGCCAAAACGTTCAAGAAATGGTAACTCCGTAAACAGCATTGTGAGATTGGCAGCTAGTTTGGTCATATTTTTTCCCCTTCTATTCAATGATGCGGAAATGATTTCAGCGCAGATTAAAGTGACTTAGTCCAACAAACTAACCGCGGTGGGCGCATCTTCACGACTAGTCGCCAAATCTTCAAACTCGTTGATGTTGTCAATTTCGTTACCCATGGCGACGTTAGTGACGCGCTCCAAAATAATTTCCACCACTACCGGCACGCGGAACTCGGCCATCCAGCGCTTTGCTTGCGCAAATGCGTCCTGAATCTGATTCGGATTGCTGACCCGTATGGCTTTGCAACCAAGACCTTCAACTACGGCAACATGATCCACGCCATAGCCGTTCAACTCTGGCGCATTGATATTCTCAAATGCAAGTTGTACGCAGTAATCCATTTCAAAGCCGCGTTGCGCCTGACGTATCAAACCAAGGTAAGAGTTGTTAACTACCACGTGGATGTACGGCAAATTAAACTGCGCGCCGACGGCCAACTCTTCAATCATGAATTGAAAATCATAGTCGCCAGAAATCGCGACTACTTCACGCTTCGGATCCGCGACGCAGACGCCGAGTGCCGCCGAAATAGTCCAGCCCAATGGACCGGCCTGACCGCAGTTGATCCAATGCCGCGGATGGTATACGTGCAGGAATTGGGCCGCTGCGATTTGCGACAAACCAATCGTGCTGATGTAGCAAGTATCGCGACCGAATGCGCGGTTCATTTCTTCATACACGCGTTGCGGTTTGACCGGTACGTTTTCAAAATGCGTCCGGCGCTGCATAGTGCGTTTGCGCTCCTGGCATTCGCGCAACCAAGCTGACCGATCAGGTAATTTACCCGCTGCTTTTAATTCTTTTGCGACCTCAATAAACAGGATCAATGCGGCTTTTGCATCCGAAACAATGCCATAGTCAGGACCGAAGACGCGACCGATCTGCGTCGGCTCAATATCCACGTGCACAAATTTACGGCCTTTGGTAAATACTTCGACTGAACCGGTATGGCGATTGGCCCAACGATTGCCGATACCTAGTACAAAGTCCGATGCCAACATAGTGGCATTGCCATAACGATGGCTGGTTTGCAAGCCGACCATTCCCGCCATTTGCGGATGATCATCGGGGATTGCGCCCCATGCCATCAATGTTGGAATCACCGGAACGCCGGTCAATTCAGCAAACTCGACAGCCAGTTCAGCAGCATCCGCATTGATAACGCCGCCACCAATTGTCAGCAACGGACGCTCGGACTCACCTAACATGGTCAACGCTTTTTCAATCTGTGCCCGGGAAGCTTTCGGCTTGTAGACTGACAACGATTCATACGTATCAGGATCAAATTCGATCTCTGCCACCTGCACATCAAACGGCAAATCAATGAGTACGGGACCCGGGCGACCTGAGCGCATTAAATGGAAAGCTTGCTGGAACACGCGTGGCACCAATGCTGGCTCACGCACGGTTACCGCCCATTTAGTGACTGGTTTAGCGATTGACTCAATATCGACCGCTTGAAAATCTTCTTTGTACAAACGTGAACGCGGTGCCTGACCGGTAATGCACAAAATAGGAATCGAATCCGCCTGGGCTGAATATAAGCCGGTAATCATGTCGGTACCGGCTGGTCCCGAAGTGCCGATACAGACGCCGATATTACCAGCGGTAGCGCGGGTATAGCCTTCGGCCATATGCGATGCGCCTTCAACGTGACGGGCCAGTACGTGTTTGATGCCGCCGTGCTTTTTCATCGCTGAATAAAGCGGGTTAATGGCTGCACCTGGAACACCGAACACTTGCAAACAGCCTTCTTTTTCCAATACATATACCGCTGCGTCAATTGCTCTCATCTTTGCCATATTGCCTCCAGATTGTTAATTGTTTTGTTACCGCTTAAACATCGCTATCAAGGTGTTACCAAACGAAAATTTATCCAACTCTCACCACAATGAGCAACACAATGAGCAACACAATGAGCGCGGTGTTTGATTGGGATAAGGACTTACGCAAAACTAGCCTCACATTGAATTTGCCCACCCCTCAGACAAAACCAATACGTCGTATCGCGGCGCGTGGGCGGCTAAGAAAGCACAATGCAGTTTTGGCGATTTTGCGTAAATCCTAAAGGATTGAAGTCGATAAAGCACATCGTAATAGCAAACTTTATGTTTGATAAGAAGACAATTCGTCTTCTTATTCCATACTTTTAGTACGGAATCCGCGGTAAAGTAGACAATCGGAGGAAGATATGGACAAGCTGAAACAAATCGAAGCGCTCGTCAGTGTGGTCGAAAAAGGGAGTCTGGCCGGTGCGGCGCTGGAGCAAAACATCACACCCGTCATGTTAGGACGGCGTATTGATGCGCTAGAGAAGCGACTCGGTACCAAGCTCATGCATCGCACCACGCGTCATCTGACACTAACTGAACAAGGAACAGTGTTTCTGGATCATTGCCGTAAGCTACTGACAGATCTTGATTTTGCCGAAAAAATTATTTCCGAAGGGCGCCATAAAGCCACCGGACATTTAGTGGTGTCGGCGCCAGCAGCGTTTGGACGTAAGCACGTCGCGCCGCATGCACCGGATTTTATTGCAGCTAACCCGGAAGTGAGAATTTCGTTCAATCTCACTGATCGTGTGGTCGATCTGGTACGCGAAGGCTACGACATCAGCATTCGTATCGGCGGCGTAATTGACCCCAATTTCGTTGCGGTAAAACTAGCGAGCAATCGGCGCGTAGTGTGCGCTACTCCAGATTATCTGCGTCGCAACGGCACGCCTGCTACTTTAGACGATATAGCAGATCACAATTGCTTATCGTTTAACCTGCAAGGCGGCCAGCAACGTGGATGGTATTTCCAACAGGGTGGTAGGCCGATTGTGATTAAGGCAGAAGGAAATTTGGATTGTAACGATGGCGAGTTGCTACATCGATGGGTGAGCGAAAGCCTCGGCTTGGCGTGGCGATCTACCTGGGAAATTCAGTCACAGTTAGCCAGCGGCGAACTCATTACCGTTCTCGATGAGTTTGCACTGCCACACTACGACATCATGGCTGTATATCCGCAGCAAAGACATCTCCCTGCTAAAACACGATTTTTCATCGATCGCTTGAAAGAAACCTTCGCTAAACCTGGTTACTGGACTCAAAGCGTGGCATGAAATATTTAGTCAAAGCGGTTTAAATAACCACCTGTTTAACACCCGTTTACCTGTTACCCATCATTTAGGACAAGGGCGTAAACCAGAGTGAGAGGGGAGTGGTAAAGCCTGACTGCGAGCGCATCACAATAGATGCCAGATCAGGCCGCAACGCACACGCACACGCACAAACATGCACACAACAAACCGCGCCTGCGCGTTTAACGACCAGATTTGAGTAAGACTGAATAAAAGCTAACGAATAAGCTGACGAAATTTTCCCGGAAGAAGAATTCTTTGTCACCCCTAACACGCGATTATCTACTCCGCCCGACCATGTCTCTCGGGAAGATTTCCACCCTCGCCTTCCCAGGTAGTAATCGCTTTTTTCTGTAAATTTTGCTCCGAATTAGCTCGGGCTAGTCTTTGCTTCGCCATCAACAACAATGCGGTCAAACTAGAAACGGCTAGCATCAATAAAGCACTTTTGCTGTTCATCATTTAGAACTCCTTTTAACCTTGCAATCATCCGTTCGAAATTTCTTTCTGGCAACCTTCAAAATGATCAACGTTACGCAGCAGAATTTAAGAGAGTTTAAGTCCAATTAAGCTATCTTGAATACTCATAATAGACCGCTCTTACTTCTCGCCGTATAGGACAGCCTCCTACCCTTAAGTAGGACGAACGGTAATAACGGTAACGCTATAAGTATTCGAGATAATCATAATGCGTAGCCAACGGCTGACGTTCGGCTAGGTTACTTCGCGTAGTCCTACAGCATTAAGAGCCCCCGTCCGATAGAGTTAGAAATCCTTTTTCTTTATAATTAACTAGCTCGTTGAGGCGATCTAGTAGCTCCTTATCCCTAAAACTTACTCTAAAACTTAATTCGTGATGTTATTTTTTTCGCCAACCGATTCGAGAGGATTACGTCATGGGTAAGTATTTTTTAGCATGGCTGCTCGGCGTACCGGCAGTCATCGTAGTACTCATCTATATTTTTATGCATTGACCTTCAGGGCAGCATATTTAGAAAAAGTGTTTTTAGTTTTCACTAACGTTGAAGAAGGTTGGTAACGACCAATCCACACTGAGATTCCGTACTCATCTATCACGACTAGTCAATGGATTTAGGAGATGCCATGAAATACAACAATATATCCCGCACTTTTTTAGTTTCGACGGTGATCGGCGGGACCCTTCTTCTTGCATCTTGCGCCAGCCCATACGATGGACAGCAATACCGCAATCCTCCAAATCAATCTTATCAATCAAATCAATATAATCCGCCCAATCAAAACATTCCATCGAGCCGACAATCCTATAACGGCCGCGGCGTCGTTGATGCCATCGATGTCGTTCAAGGAGAAAACCAAAGCCGCGGAATTGCAGGCGCACTAGTCGGTGGCCTACTAGGCGGCGTCTTGGGGCATCAAATCGGTCATGGAACTGGTAATACAGTCGCCACAGTTGGCGGTGCGGTCGGCGGCGCGGTAGTCGGAAACCAGCTGGAGCAACGCAATAATCAAACTCCTTCCTCTTACGACGTGCGCGTTCGTATGAACGACAACGGTTACCAGACCATCAATCTCAGCAATCCAGGGGATTTACGCGTAGGTGATCGAGTAAGGATCGATAACGGCCAAATTTCACGTTATTAATCGATTGCGCTAAAAGGATAGACACAATCACATCCGACAAAATCGACTTGTCCGCAAGTTTAAAAAACAGGTCGAAGCTGCATCACATGCTTGGCGTTACATCTTTTTTTGCAACAACTAACCAAAGAGGAGTAAAGCATGGGAACGATCCTTCTAATTATTTTGATTCTATTACTGGTGGGCGCGCTACCAACCTGGTCGCATAGCCGCAGTTGGGGCTATGGACCAAGTGGCATCACAGGCGTCATCGTCATCGTGCTCATTGTGTTATTGCTCACCGGACGGCTGTAAGGTCACGCTTAACATAAGCCTGACGTGCATTGTGACCCTAATGGGTAATGACTCTTTAGACAATAGCACTATGCCGCAACAAAACTCTCACCTGAGACAAATGTTTATCGGTGGACTCAAGCTAAGTTGAACCACTTTTCTTGCATCTCATAAACCGCTGCGCAGCAACATTACCGCAGCAAGGAGTAATAACCATGCACCGCAAAATTCACGCTGCTTTCCTAACCGCTCTGATAGCGACTGGAAGTTACGCGATGCACGCTTTCGCCGCCGAAGAAAATGTACAAATGAAAGACCCGCCTCGCTGGCATAGCGAGGACATGTCCCCGCGTGCGCGCTTCAATAACATGACAAAGGAAGCCAACGCGGCTTATCAACAGTCACTAAATGAGTGCCGTAGTTTACGCAATAGGGAACTGGCTGCTTGTCGTAATGAGGCGAAGAGCAATTTAGCGAGCGATATGCAACGTGCGCATCGCGTGTTAGCACGCCAACGTGCTGATTCTGATATGGAATGAAAATGTGAACTTTTAAAGTTGATGCAGATCATTCAAAAACAATATCCATCATCACACCACCATTGTGGATTTAATACAACAATATAATTACATCTTTGATCACACTCTTAAAATCTATCTGTAGAGAGTGTTTATTTAGTGATTTTTTATTAATGATCGATATACGGTGATATTTCCAACAATGCAAAAAGCCCGCATCAACCGATGCGGGCTTTTTATCTTGGTGTCCCCAAGGGGATTCGAACCCCTGTACTCACCGTGAAAGGGTGATGTCCTAGGCCTCTAGACGATGGGGACAGAAATCTGTCCTTACTACTTTGCTGTACATACACAGCTTTGCTCGCGTGGCCTTGCTTCGCTTACAATTTACACTAAATCTGCAATGCTCGACCTATTCGGTCTTAATACAAAAAGTCGCATCACGCAGATGCGACTTTTTTATCTGGTGTCCCCAAGGGGATTCGAACCCCTGTACTCACCGTGAAAGGGTGATGTCCTAGGCCTCTAGACGATGGGGACAATAATCTGTCCGTACTGCTAGTGGTATTACTTTGCTACTTTACTCTTTTTTACTCCACCTGCTTACGCTGGTGGAGGTAAGCGGGATCGAACCGCTGACCTCTTGCATGCCATGCAAGCGCTCTCCCAGCTGAGCTATACCCCCTTGCGAAGAAGCGAAATTATAGCAAAGTAATGACCTCCCTGACAATCCCGTTTTGAAGATTTATCAAAGATATTTCTGTAGGCGGTTTAATACAGTTTCGCGACCAAACAATTCCAGCACCAAATCGATCGCCGGTGTCTGTAACTGACCGGTCAGCATCAAGCGCATTGGCATCGCAATTTGAGGCATTTTCAGCGCATGCGCTGCCAACACTTCCTTAATCATCGGGGCCAATGCCGCTTTATTCCACTCAACCGTTTTGCAGCGCTCAGCGAAATCGGCCAGTGCTGGCTTAATAGTCGCTGCGACAGCGTTGAAATGCTGGTCAAGTAATGCTGCATCTGGCGCAGGCTGACGATAAAACAGCATCGCAGCCGTGGCTATCTCATGCGTGGTGTTGGCGCGCTCTTTCATCAGGCCGATGACTTTTGCCAGATCCGGTGCTTTGAATAACCCGTCAGCGCTATCTGAGAAATCGGCACCATTTTTTTCCATCAATGGCCGTACCAATTCAGCCAAGCGGTTATTGTCTGCTAACTTAATGTAGTGATTGTTCACCCAAGCCAGCTTTTCCGGATTGAACTGTGCTGGCGATTTCGATAGATGATCCAAGTCGAACCACTCACAAAACTGCGCAATCGAGAACACTTCTTCGTTACCATGGCTCCAACCCAGACGCGCCAGATAATTCAGCATCGCCTCCGGCAGATAACCTTGCGCCGGATAATCCATCACGCTCACGGCGCCATGGCGCTTAGAGAGCTTTTCGCCATCCGCGCCAAGAATCATCGGCACGTGACCGTACAAAGGCAAAGTCGCGCCGAGTGCTTTCAAAATATTAATTTGGCGCGGTGTGTTATTTACATGGTCGTCACCACGGATGACATGCGTAATCTTCATATCCCAGTCATCAACTACCACGCAAAAATTGTAAGTCGGCGTGCCATCAGGCCGAGCGATAACGAGGTCATCCATCTCACGATTGGAAATGGTAATCGTGCCTTTGATGACATCATCCCAACTCACGTCACCATCCAGAGGATTTTTGAAGCGCACGACCGGCGTACGATCAGCAGGAATCGCAGGCAAAGTCTTGCCCGGTTCCGGGCGCCAGGTTCCGTCGTAGCGCGGCTTCTCACCCGCAGCGCGCATTTTTTCGCGCATGGCTTCGACTTCTTCAGGCGACGAATAGCAATAGTAGACGCTGCCGTCAGCCAGCATTTGTGCAATCACTTCACGATAACGGTCCATGCGCTGCATCTGAAAAAAGGGACCTTCGTCGTGCTCAAGACCAAGCCATTGCATCCCTTCGATGATGGCCTCCACCGCTTCCGGCGTTGAACGCTCAAGATCGGTATCTTCGACGCGCAATACAAACGTACCGCCAAAGTGACGAGCGTAAGCCCAGGAAAACAATGCTGTGCGCGCACCACCCAAATGCAAATAGCCGGTTGGACTTGGCGCAAATCGGGTGCGAACAGGAGATAAAGGAGGAGTTACTGCTGAAGTAGTGGCGGTCATGATAAATAAAAACGGCCTTGGATTGCCAAAGCCGCTATCAATGAAAACCACATTTTACCGCGTTGCACCGGCAGAGGGAACATCTGCGCCGATTGCGCCCTTGATCACTTGCTGTGCTAGTCCGGGCAACGCAAAGGGTTTATTTAACGGTGACGTTAATTGTTTTGCTTAATTCGGGACCATACGACTGATGTAAGCCGTTACCGAGTTGCATCGTCAAACTGTACTTGCCCGGTGGCAGAGTAACCATCGTCTCAGTCTGGCCCTTGCCAAAATGCAGATGCTGCGCATCAGCAGGAATTACCTCTCCCGCCTTAATTGGCCCTTGGTTGATCAATAGATGATGATGCCCTGTACTTGGCGTCATATCACCCGCTGGTTTAATCTCCATTCCCGTGACACTAAACTTGACAGGGAAGGGGCTGGTGAGCACTGCACCATCGGCGGGTGACACAAAATTAACAGACGCAGCGTGTGCCATTTGCGGCATAAAACCTGCGGCCAACATCGAAACGCTAAAAAGTACGGTAAATAATCGTGATTTCATCGTATGACCCTTTTTCAATGAGAACGAACGGCTCGTTAAGCGAGCCAGCCAATTGGAACCAGCCAAAGGATCATAGCATCTGAGCGTGTCAGCCAGTCCAATTGACCTGACACGCTCTGCGTTACCATACTGCGATCAATCGTTCTTGATCACAATTGTCGGAAACTTGCTCGACATATCTTTAGCCTTCTCCGCCACCTTGATTGCCACCTTCCGCGCAATCTCTTTGTAGATATGCGCTATCGGCCCATCGGGCTCTGCAATCACTGTCGGCTTGCCAGAGTCCGTCTGCTCACGAATCGACATCGTCAGCGGCAGCGCACCCAGAAAATCAACACCGTATTCGCTGCACATTTTTTCGCCACCTCCAGCCCCAAAGATGGCTTCAGCATGACCGCAATTTGAGCAGATATGCGTACTCATATTCTCTACAATACCGAGAATTGGAACGCCGACTTTTTCAAACATTTTCAAGCCCTTGCGCGCATCCAGCAACGCAATGTCTTGCGGAGTTGTAACGATGACTGCGCCGGTGACCGGAACTTTTTGTGACAACGTTAATTGAATATCACCAGTTCCCGGCGGCATATCAACAATCAGATAATCCAGATCGCGCCAGTTGGTTTGGTCCAGCAACTGTTGTAGCGCTTGGGTGACGATCGGACCACGCCACACCATCGGCTCATCCTGATCCACCATAAAACCGATGCTGGAAACCTGTAAGCCGTGATTCTCCATCGGCTCCATCGTTTTGCCGTCCTTGGTTTCAGGGCGACCACTGATACCCATCATCATCGGCAGCGACGGACCATAAATATCCGCATCCAAAATACCGACTTGTGCACCCTCCGCGGCCAAGGCCAACGCGAGGTTTACCGCTGTTGTTGATTTGCCGACGCCGCCTTTGCCCGAAGCGACGGCGATGATGTTCTTGACGTTAGACATCAACTTGATACCACGCTGCACCGAATGCGCTTGAATTTTTGAGTAGACATTCGCACTGACATTGCCCGCGATACCGCTAAGCGCAGCAATTGCGGCACTACGAATCAAACTAAATTGACTTTTCGCTGGATAACCCAGTTCGACATCAAACGCAACATTCGCGCCGTCTAACTGAATATTTTTTATACATTTGCTGGAAATCAAATCCTTGCCGGTGTTAGGGTCAATAACATTGGACAATGCGGTCTTAACCGCTTCAATCGTGACGCTCATTATTTCTCCTCTATATGATTGCGCCAAGTCTAAACTAAATCGTCTGATCGGCGCAGATCAGATGCCAAAATCGGACAGAAAACTCGGTCACACTAAAGTTTTCCAAATAACAACAATGGCACACCGGAAGGTGTAACGATGCCCTACTTTGCACGAGATAGGCGCTGGCACTGCTAAAATCACTGTTTTACTTAAACCAGCATCGCTAAATGAGCACCAATTTGAGCACTTCACCTTTGCAACCTCCGCGCAAGCTATTCGTTACGACCGCCCTGCCCTACGCCAACGGCGCATTCCACATCGGCCACATCATGGAATACATCCAGGCCGATATCTGGGTACGGTTCCAACGAATGCTGGGCAATGAGGTACATTTTGTCGGTGCCGACGATGCCCATGGCGCACCAATCATGATCGCCGCTGAAAAAGCCGGGATCACGCCGCAACAATTTGTCGCCAATATTGCGGCCGGTCGCAAAGAGTATCTGGACGGGTTCCATATCGCGTTTGACAATTGGCATTCGACTGACGGCCCTGAAAATCACGCCTTGTCGCAAGAAATCTATCGCAGCCTGCGCGACGATGCCGAACTGGTCACAACCAAGACCATCGAACAATTTTTCGATCCGGTCAAAAATATGTTCTTGCCGGACCGCTACATTAAGGGCGAGTGTCCAAAATGCGGCACCAAAGACCAATACGGCGACTCTTGCGAAAATTGCAGCGCCGTGTATGCGCCCACCGATCTAAAGAATCCGTACTCCACATTGTCGGGCGCCACCCCGATCATGAAATCGTCAGAACATTTCTTCTTCAAACTGTCAGATCAACGTTGCGTAGACTTCTTGCGCCAATGGGCGCTCGAAGACAATCGTCTGCAACCTGAAGTCGCCAACAAGGCCAAAGAATGGTTAGAGGGCGACGGTGGTCTGGGTGACTGGGACATCAGCCGCGATGCGCCGTACTTTGGTATTGAAATTCCTGATGCACCGGGCAAGTATTTTTATGTCTGGCTGGACGCGCCAATTGGCTATCTGGCATCACTCAAAAATTATTTCGACAAAACCGGTCGTGACTTTGATGCCTTCATGGCTGATCCTAGCACTGAGCAATACCACTTTATTGGTAAAGACATTACATATTTCCACACGTTGTTCTGGCCAGCAATGCTCAAGTTTGCCGGGCGCAAAGTGCCGAATAACATCTTCGTGCACGGTTTTATCACTGTTAGCGGTGAAAAGATGTCGAAGTCCCGTGGCACGGGTATCTCGCCATTGCGCTATCTCGACATCGGCATGAACCCAGAGTGGTTGCGTTATTACATCGCTGCCAAATTGAGCGCCAAAGTCGAAGACGTTGATTTTAATCCAGATGATTTTGTTGCCCGGGTGAACTCTGATTTGATTGGCAAATACATCAATATCGCCAGTCGTGCAGCTGGTTTCATTGCCAAAAAATTCGATGGTAAGGTCAGCACGCTTTGGGCCACCGATGGCGATCCGTTTCTGGCAAATCTCCGCGCCGTTTCCGCCGATATCAAAAACCTGTATGAAGGACGCGAATACGGCAAAGCACTCCGCGCCATCATGGATCAGGCCGATATCATCAACGCCTACGTCGACGTTAATAAGCCTTGGGAACTAGCCAAAGACCCGAGCAAGTCAGCCGCCTTGCATGAAGTCTGCAGCCGCCTTCTCGAAGCGTTCCGAATATTGACGATCTATTTAAAGCCCGTCTTGCCGGTACTAGCGAAGCAAGTCGAAGCCTTCTTGCAGATCGCGCCGTTGCAGTGGGGTGATATTAATTTGCCGATTGGTAATGGTCACCAAATTAATGCCTACACGCATTTGATGACTCGGGTTGAGCCTAAAATGCTGGAAGCTTTGTTCGAACCGCCAGAAGGCAAAGAGGATGGACTCGCCATTGAAGCGGCTCCAGTTACTGGCGCGGAAGATAACGTGGCTATCGAAGAACTGGCACCGGAAATCAAAATTGATGACTTCACTAAAATCGATTTACGAATTGCTAAAATAGTTAACTGTGAGCACGTTGAAGGATCCGACAAACTGTTGCGACTAACACTTGACGTCGGTGAAGGTCGCTTACGGAATGTATTCTCTGGCATCAAGTCCGTTTATAAGCCAGAGGAATTGGTTGGCAAGATGACCGTCATGGTTGCCAATCTTGCACCGCGCAAAATGAAATTCGGCATATCCGAAGGCATGGTATTAGCGGCTTCAGCGGCGGATGAAAAAGCCAATCCAGGTATTTATATTCTCACTCCGTGGCCAGGCGCTGCGCCGGGAATGCGGATTCGCTAATAACCTATAAATAGCAGTAAATGTGACGGCCAGCCTATTCGTAAAGAGTCGCTGGTCGACATTGGTTTTTTTGATTCTACTTCCGTAACAAATAATAGAACAATAGAAAAGTTATCCATAAAGCAACTATCGATTCATCACTGCAAGAAATGACATAAAATAGCGCTTAACTTTTATGTGCTTCTAAATAAGTAAAACAGGTAAATATAATGAAATTTTCCAAGCAATTTTCTGGATACCAGTCCGAAATCACCCAGTTCATCAGCGAACTGAAGGTAAAGAACCCTGCATTGGAACAAGAACAACTGGCCGGTCGGGCACTTTTATGGGACAAAACACCTATCGATCTTGATAGTCAACTGCGCTCAAATGACTCCCGCGTTCCACAACAGCCCTACGTTTATCAAAACGAGCACTAATATTGCGACGGCTTTCTCCCGCAAACATAAGACGATTAACAGCGGTGTCAAAAGATCACTATGACGCAGAATTCGTCAGACGCCGCTGAAATCACCGTTGAGGGACAGCCAGACTCGACACCGAACGTAGTCGACGGTGTCGCGTTTGCACGTCTGTATGGCGAACCGCTATTTCGCATGCCGAGCGATTTATACATTCCACCGGATGCGCTGGAAGTCTTTCTCGAAGCATTCGAAGGGCCGCTTGATCTGTTGCTCTACTTAATCCGCAAGCAAAACTTCAATATTCTTGATATTCCGATGGCGCAAGTTACATTGCAATATCTGGAATACGTTGATCAGATTCGTATTACTAACCTTGAACTAGCCGCTGAATATCTGCTCATGGCGGCGATGCTGATTGAAATTAAATCGCGGATGTTGTTGCCTTCCAGAAAAACCGACAGCGAAGAGGCAGAAGATCCTCGGGCAGAGTTAGTGCGTCGCTTGCTGGAATACGAGCAAATGAAATTAGCGGCACGTGAAATCAACGAGCTGCCGCAATTGGGGCGTGATTTTGTCCGCACCCAAATTTATATTGAACAAAGCATCGTCACACGCTGGCCAGAAGTCGCTGTCATCGACCTGCAATCCGCCTGGGCCGATGTCATCAAACGCGCCAAACTTACACAACATCACATCATTAGTCGCGAAGAACTATCAGTCCGCGAACACATGACGGGTATTTTACGACGTTTGCAGTCCGCCAGATTCGTCGAATTTGCCGAGTTGTTCGATCCCGCACGCGGCGTCCCCGTACTAGTCGTGAATTTCATCGCCCTGCTGGAACTTGCCAAAGAAACATTGATCGAAATCACGCAAGCCGAACCCTTTGCACCGATCTACGTGCGTCTGGCTTATTCCCCGTCCTGATGATGACTCTTTTACTTCGGCCGATTCTTAAAGCGTGATTCCGCAGCGCGATCGGCGACGAAAAACTCCCAAATAAATTAACCAAACATTTTTTATACCGTGTTATGCCGCTGCAGTCCGTTGCTGTATTCGACTTTTATCACCTGATCAATTTCATGAAAATTATTTCCTCTATCGAAGAATTGCGTGACCACATGCGCGGCCAGCTACGTACAGCCTTCGTGCCAACTATGGGCAACTTGCATGATGGCCATCTATCACTGATGCGGCTGGCCAAACGTCACGGCGATCCTATTGTGGCGTCGATTTTTGTCAACCGTCTGCAATTTGGGCCCAATGAAGACTTCGATAAATATCCGCGTACTTTTGCCGCAGACGTGGCAAAACTGGAGAAGGAAGGCGTATACGTCCTGTTTGCACCAACGGAAAAAGATCTTTATCCAGAACCACAGGAATTTCGCATTAGTCCACCGGACGATCTCGGCAATACACTAGAGGGCGAATTCCGTCCCGGCTTTTTTGCCGGCGTCACCACCGTAGTAATGAAGCTATTTTCATGCGTTCAACCGCGCGTGGCGGTCTTCGGCAAGAAAGATTATCAGCAATTAATGATCATTCGGAACATGGCAAAACAGTTTGCGCTACCTACCGACATCATCGCTGCAGAAACCTTTCGGGCTGACGATGGCTTGGCGCTCTCTTCCCGCAATATGTATTTATCTGCGGAGGACCGTGCTGAAGCGCCGAATTTGTTCAAGATGCTGACGCAAGTGGCGGAAGGTGTCCGTAGCGGTCAGAAAACGATCGACGCGCTGGAACAAGATGCAATCGCTCAACTCCGTGAAGCTGGCTGGCAGCCCGATTACATTTCAGTTCGTAAGCGGAGCAACCTGCAACCAGCATCGGCCAGCGAAGTAGCAAAGGGCGAACCACTGGTTGTTTTGGCCGCAGCAAAAATAGGCATCACGCGGCTGATCGACAATCTGGAAATTTAATTGGCGTGAGGGATAGACCAATCCGGTGCAATAGTTCTGACATTGCACCGATTTTACAAAGAAAACATCAGGCAACGTCCACTAAGTAAATAATCCTGCATTTAATGTTGTGCTACATTGCTCGATCATTAAGTTAATATTTTAATAAAAATTGGATCATCGGCTCCACAACACATCCCTCATCCTCCGTAAGCATAAGTGAATTTATTTCCCACAATACGCCCCATCACTCGGGAGCGCTGATCAAGACCAACGTGATCGATAGGGCTCATGTTGATCACACCTTGCGGAACGGTCAGATTGTGCGTTTGCTCCAACGCATCACGGAGCGCAGCTCGAAATTGTTTAGTACCGGGTTTGGCTTTGGTCAATGCTTGCGGTATCGCGTTCGCAATTAACATATACGCGCCCCAAGCATCGGCGGCAAACTGGGTCATGGTATCTGGACCATACGCCGCTTCATAGCGAGTCGTAAAGTCTAATGCTGTCTTCTTGACGGGATTGCTATTCGGCAATTGTCTGGCGACCACCGCGGGTCCGGTTGGGAAAAAAGTCCCCTCAACATCCTTGCCACCGACTCTTAGAAAATCAAGCGTAGCAATACCGTGAGTCTGATAGATGCGTCCTTTATAGCCACGATCGACCAACGTTCTTTGTGGCAACACTGCAGGCGTGGCCGCTGCCGCAATCAACACTGCATCAGGCTGGGCCGACATAATTTTAAGTGTCTGTCCAACGACACTCGTATCAGTCCGATTGTAACGCTCACTGGCAACAATCTTTATCTTCCGCAGCTCTGCCAGCCTTGAAAATTCACGCCACCAACTATCGCCGTAAGCATCCGCAAATCCGATAAAAGCGACTGTCTTAATGTGATTGTCGGCCATGTGCTGTGTCAGTATCGTCGCCATATGCGAGTCATTTTGTGGCATTTTGAACGCCCACGCCCGCTTGGCATCCAGAGGCGAAACTATTGACGCGGACGCCGCCAATGCAATCATCGGCGTTTCGCCCTCAGCGATGACATCCAGCAAAGCTAACGCATTCGGCGTGGTATTCGGGCCAACGATCAAATCAACTTTATCTTCGCTAATGAGTTTATGCGCATTACGTACCGCGTTACTCGGATCGGAACCATCATCGAGAATAATGTACTCGACGCGTTGCCCGCCAATCTGCTTTGGCCACAATAGGACGGTGTTTTTAGTGGGCGCACCTATCGCAGCCGCTGGGCCCGTCAAGGCGAGATCGACGCCGATTTTTATCTGCGCGAAGGCAATCTGAGTGAATAAAGAAAAACACAGAAAAACAATACCGGTGCAACCATGTTGCAACCCAAGTGTGTCGATTTTTTTCATATAGCCATTAACCAAAAGAAAACGAAAGGAAACCATCCAAAACCCGTACAAAGCCCATATCAATCGACCACAGTGCAGTTTGCCTGAAGTTTCCATATTGCTCAGCTTATTGCGTGATGCAATCTACTTGACATATGACGATCCCAATATAATTAATTGTTAAACAATAATTTTAGATTGGAAGTGCACTGAAATTCGCCATAATATTTTTATAAGAAATAGTTGAAAGAGCCATCATAGGAACCAGAACCAAGTCAAACGGTAACGCAAAAACACAACGACGACGTTAAACGGCATAACGCATGCGTTGCGTTGCCGTCGCTGCGGTAAGATCACTTCTTTATGTTTTTTTTACGTCATTATGCCTACTATGAGCTCCACTCGACTTGGCGCGCTGGCGCTGTCCTCTGCGCAGTTGCTGCTCATCATTTGCTTGTTATTGCATATCGTCCCAGCCTGGTCGGCTTCAGATAGCAAGGTAGTACCTGCCACTTCGACGACGACAACAACCACAACAACGACCACGCCAGCATCGAATGCAGCGGCTGCCACATCATCGTCCACACTCAATGCATTAGCTAAAACATTACAAGCAAATCCCGCTGCTACTGCTTTAGTGGCTGCACTTCAGCAAGCGGAACAGCAAACCAAAGCACCGATACCGGCTGAAAAGGGATTGATCGGATTAATTTCTGACAGCCTTGATGCCGTCCAGACAAACTACGGCAATGTTGCCGCACCACAAAAATATTGGAAGCTGCAGTTTGCCCGCGCAGCCGATGAACTCTCGACCCTCTTTTCACGACAAAAGGGCGAAACACCGCTTTACGTATTGGTGCATTTCGTCGAAATGCTGGCTTTGTTTGGTTTTGTTGTTTTCACTCTTCAGTACTTAGGCAAGCGCGTGCGTGAGCACTTCGACATGCAGGAAACACTCTCCACCGATCCTGGAATCAAAGAATTACTGATCTATATCTTGCGTCATATCATGCCGTTGGTACTGGCTCTTCTGGTAGAGATCGCTGTCGTCTTGAGCTTACCGGCGGCGCTTGGTCGCGCACTTGCCACACTTTTGCTGTACACCATGATTGGCGCAAGCGTATTCAGAGCAGTGTGCGCGATCATTTTTTCACTTTCCTACAGCGGTCATCGCAATGTCGCCATCCACATTTTGTATCGACGCGCCTGGAGATTGTTGTACTTCATTGGCTTCGCTGGCTGGTTTGGCGACGCGATCAACAATCCCAAACTGTACTCAATTATCGGTGGTGCACTATCCAGTTTGGTAGCGACGTCAGCCAACCTGATTGCTGCTATTTTATGTGTGGTTTTTGCGCTGCGCTTTCGACGCCCAATCGCCCACTTGATCCGTAACCGATCCTTAGAAGTGCGTAGCACCCACCGCGCACGTATGGAAACATTGGAAATTGTGGCGTCCTTGTGGCACTACCCAATCTTGCTTTTAGCAGGCGGCGTGAGTCTCGCTACAGTATTCGGTCCCGCCAGCAGCGGCGCGGCGCTAGATCACGCGCTCAGCAGTGCCGCGTTATTGGTTGGTATGTTTTTTATCGGCACTCTGCTAAAGCGAATTGGCCGCGGAAAAAAACGGACATCACTGCGTCGGCAATCTCCTTACATTCTGCGTTTAAAAGCAGCCATTTTCAGTTTGCTGCAAATTGTAATGTGGATTGGTTTTATAGAATTACTCACCAGAATTTGGGATCGTTCGTTGCTAGACTATGCCAACACGACCCAAATTGGCCATTTGATTCTCGCCGCAGTGGGCAAGATCGGGCTGACGTTAGCCATGGCATGGCTTGCGTGGATATTATTGGACACGGCAATTCAGGAAGCAATTACACCAAGCCGCAGCGGGCGCTACGGCCGCAACCCAAGTATACGTATGCGCACCATCTTGCCGCTCCTACGCAATGCTTCGCTGCTGATCATCTTGACCGCGACGGTCATCACCACACTGGCAAATCTGGGCCTGAATGTCACCCCGCTTTTGGCGTCGGCAGGCGTGGTCGGCCTTGCCATCGGATTTGGCTCCCAATCACTGGTAAAAGATGTCATTACCGGGATTTTTATTCTGATCGAAGACTCGATGTCGGTCGGTGATTGGGTTGACGTAGGAAACGGCCATATCGGAACGGTGGAGCATTTATCCATTCGCACCGTACGTTTACGCGACGGCAGCGGATCGGTGCATAGCGTGCCATTTTCACAAATTCTTGCCGTAAAAAACGATTCGAGAGAATACGCTTATGCAGCGCTAAAATTACACGTAACCCTGGAGTCAAGCATCGTAGATGCGCTTAACCTGATGCAGGAAACCGGCAACGAGATGATGAACGACCTGCATTTGCGCCGTTTGCTACTGGCCCCCATCGACATCTATGGCCTGAACGGTTTTGACCTGCATGGTGCCATTTTGACGGGTGCCTTCCGCACCAGACCTCAAGCGCAATGGGAGGTTGGTCGCGCTTTTAACCTGCGCATCAAAGCAAAAATTGACGCGACAACCACAGTCACATTTGCCAATGAATGGGCAAATTTTCCAGCCCCCGCAGCTCCGCCCGAAAATCAAGAAGCGTTAATTCAACCTATTGCTTGATGAGAGTAGTTGCCGACGATCTAAAAAAGTTTATTTCAACCGGCAATTCAACAACCAATAATGCTCTAACCTCAAAATACGCAAATCCCGCGTATCAGACGCCAACCGCTTGCGCAAATTACTGTCACTAGGAAAATTCTTCAAAATCTCATAGCGGTCGCCATGTGGTGCGCCCGGCAAGCGGCGATGCTGAAAAGTATTTCCCAGCAAGTCGGTACGCGCAATCGTCGTACTACTACCTTCCACATAGCTATTGTCCAACATCACCATCAACGTGTTCGATCCAATCTTTTCGCGCAAATGCAGCAAAAACCTGTTTTGATCTTCACGCGCAATATGCGACCACAGAAACCCAAAAAACACCGCCGTGTACGTGCGATCCAGCTGAAGGTCAAAGGCATCGGCTATCGCAAAGCGAACCTTATCTGCGGGAAACTCTTTGGCCTGCGCCAGCTTCATGACTTCCGGATTGATATCGGTAGCAGTAACCGATTTTGCCGAAGCAGCAAGCTCTTTAGTCCAAAAGCCGGTTCCGCAGCCTAATTCCAATACATCGTGACCTTCCAGCAATTCTTGCACGCGCACTTGCAGCGTTAACAGTTCATCCTCGCGCTCTGGACGGGTATAAATTTCTTCGTAAGTTTCGGCACGTTTGGCGTAATACTCCGCCATATCTTTTTTAAGCATTTTCTGACTTTCTTAAATCCGGTGAAACAATCTGCGACGCACATGACAGCCGGTATCGCTCTGACAGTGCATCATAAAGTGGAGGCGCAAAAAACCGTGATATCCGGCTGGCGATCAGTGCCGTTGCCATCAATGAAATCACTAAAGCGTGGCCGTTAATCATTTCCATCACGATCACGAAAGCAGTAATCGGCGACTGCGTCACTGCCGCCAGATATCCCACCATCGCCAAAGCGATCAACATCTGCAACGACGTATTATCGAATAACAGATGCAATAAATTACCGAAACCGGCACCGATAGACAACGATGGCGCAAAAATGCCGCCCGGGATGCCTGGTAAATAAGAACCAACCATCGATGCCATCTTCAAAAAGGGATATAACACGGGCAAATGACCGCCGGCCAGCAAACTTTGCGCTTCCACATAACCGCTTCCAAAGGTTGCGCCAGCGGCAACGACACCAATGAGCGCTACTATCAATCCGCATAAAGCGCCGAAAACAACGGGGCGATCACGACGTAAAACTTGCACTTTTTTCGGTATCCAACGCTCAGTGTTGAGTAACAACCAACAAAAAATACCACCAGCAATACCCGTCACAATGCCTGTTACAACGACCGCCAACGCAAGCATATTAGTCAGACCGCCAGCAATCTGGATCGTACCGAAATAAGTGTAGTTCCCATTTAAACCGAGTGCCACGACACCGGCAAAAATAATCACAGTAATCACCACGCCACTGGCGCGATGCTCAAAACTGCGCGTCAATTCTTCAATCGCAAACACGATTCCTGCCAAGGGCGTGTTAAATGCAGCAGACAGACCGGCAGCCGCACCCGCCAATATCAGACGTCGCTCAAGCGCGGCACTGGCGCGTGGATAAAGGCGTCGCAAATTGAACATGAGCGCCGCACCAACTTGCACCGTCGGGCCTTCCCGACCAATAGTAAAACCGCCCAGGATCGCTAAAAATGAAATAGCGATTTTGCCAAACAACAGTTTGATCGACAGTAACGACAGTCCACGCTGCGTGGTGTCTTCTTCCAACGTCGCGATTACCTGGGGAATCCCGCTTCCCTCCGCGCCCGGAAAAAACCGCCGTGTCAGCCACACACAAAGTGCACCGGCCAATGGCGTAATAATGATCGGGAGCAAAAAATGGGCTTGCTGGAACATGCGAAAAATGCCAAACCCGGCATCTATCAGGCGCGCATACAAGACCGCGACCAACCCTACCAATACCGCTCCCAGCCATAAAATGCCGTATTTACGCCAAACTCGTCGTAAATGACGCTGCGTTTGACCAGATATATTCGATGGAAGCAGGTTCATTTAATTGGGTGCAAAAGCGGCATTATAAATTAATGTAGTGCGGGTATCGTCATATGGACGTTATTCCATGCAGTTTGATCGATTAACGAGGCATTTTTTGTTACTTTGACATCAAAAATACTGGAGTGAATGGTTTTCAGCGGAAACTGGAGAACCGGCGTATCATGATGAATATACAAATAAATCCCGCTGTTGCCACTAACTAAGTGATTTACCTGCATTAACGTGGCTTTTTTCCGCAACGTGAATGCAGTGAATAACATTCAGTAGCCTCATCAAACTCTACTTCAATGGCCCTTCATTCTGCCGCCGCTCACTCAAGCGACCAAATACTTCCTTTTCGTGAATCACTGTTGGCGATGCTAGGTATTGCATTTGTCATCATGCTGGTCGGATTAGACTCTACCATCGTCGGCACAGCCCTTCCGACTATCGTCGCTGAACTAAAAGGTTTTGATTTATACGCTTGGGTTGCGACCTCTTACTTGCTCACTTCTGTCATCACAGTTCCTATTTTCGGACGCCTGGGTGACTATTATGGACGCAAGCCTTTTGTGATTGTCTCCATCATATTATTCACGGGTGCCTCAATTTTATGTGGCCTCGCCGACAGTATGCTCTGGCTGGTAATCGGACGTGGCGTCCAGGGAATCGGCGGCGGCATGCTGGTTGGTACCGCTTTTGCCTGTATTCCCGACTTATTCCCCGGCGCTCACACCCGCTTGCGCTGGCAAGTCATGATGAGTACCGCGTTCGGTATTTCGACAGCGGTTGGACCATCATTAGGTGGTTTTTTGACCCAATACTGGGGCTGGCGCTGGGTATTCTTTGTGAATTTCCCGGTCGGATTGCTGTCACTATTTTTCGTCTGGAAATACCTTCCGCACTTGCGGCACTCTGATCCTGACGCCAAAATTCGACTTGACTGGCCCGGCGCACTTCTTATCACAGCCGCGCTAGGCTGCTTGCAACTATTTGTGGAAATGCTACCGAAGCACGGTCTGTCGCTCGGCATGTTGACGTTGTTAGTCGCAAGCATTGCGTCCTTTTACGCGCTATGGAAATGGGAGCATCATGCGCCGCAGCCTATACTGCCCTTTGATCTGCTATTCCACCCAAAACTTGCGACTTTATTTCTACTCTCACTGCTGAGCGGCTTTTCCATGTTTTCGTTAATGTTTTTTGCACCGCTGTTATACCAAGGCGGTTTCGGCCTGCCTCCGCAAGAGGCTGGTCTTCTGATCACTCCCTTGGTGGCCTTCATAATGGTTGGCAGTATTGCTAACGGCCGTATTATTACGCGGATCAAAAATCCGATCGTTATGCTGTATATCGGCTTTATCTTGTTAGCACTGTCCTGTTTCGGCGTCGTCATATCGAACCGCTGGACCTCACACAATGTTATCGCAAGCTTCATGCTGATGGGCGGTCTCGGTCTCGGCTTTATTTTGCCTAATCTGACTGTTTTTATTCAACAAGAGGCAGGCCGTGAACATCTTGGAATCGCTACCGCGCTGATGCAATCGCTCCGTATGATCGGCAGCATGATCGGAACTGCGATTATTGGCACCTTGATTAATCACATGTACGCCAGCAGTGTTCAGCAAGCGTTAGAGAGTGATAATGCAGGGAAATGGCTTCCGAGTTTTGCCGATCCCCAAATTTTGATCAGCCATGAAACGCAAACATTGGTGTTAAAGCAATTGGCTGACGCAGGGCATAACGGACAACTTCTGTTAGAAGCCGCGCGCGATGGCCTGATTGGCTCCATTCACATGGGCGTCGGTCTCGCTGTGATTGTGACGGTCATCGGTGTCGGCCTCGTACGTCGGGTGCCAAAGGTATCGTTAAATGCACAGTCACCAGCGACTATTGTAAGTGAATAACAACTTGTCGCTACGCACTCACTTAACATGAATTACCAGGAGATGACTTCCAGAGTCGTCTCCTCCTTCGCTTCTGCACTGCACCTTCGTAATTCTTCGTTTTTTACGCAAAACTTCCTCCACCTCCCATCAAATCCGCGCCTAACATGCGCTTACAAATCACACACCTTGGTTGCACCTTCACAGGTTAACGAGTGGCATCCTGATTATCTGGAAATTTAATTAGGAAGGATGGAAAATGAAAAAGCTCATTCAACTCGTGGTACTAGGCACAATTCTCAGCTCAGTGTTATCTGGCTGCATCATCGTTCCAGCCCATCGCGGCTATTACGATCGCCCATATGCTGCGTACCGCTATTAATCCCCCTTATCTTTTACAGCGCGTCCAACCGATGCGCTGCTTTACCACCACCCCACTTCAACTAACCGGACAAACCCTATGAAACTTAGCCATAAACTCGTTCTCTCCATGATTGCCATGTCTGGGGTGATGGCGACCCTCGCCCATGCTGACGAGCCAGGGCGGCATGCTTCTTACATCCATGCACTGCAAGACCTCGATACCGCCAATTGGTTAATCGCCCATCGCGGCGGCGACAATTGGGTAATGGGTCACAACGAGCAAGTTGCCCTAACTGAAATCAACGCCGCCAAAAATCTGGTCGTTCAATCAGGGCGAGATGTTGGAAAAGATTTTCAGAGCGCGCAACGCCCCGACATCCATAGAGACCATAACGGTCGCCTGCATGATGCAGTTGAAGCCTTAAGCAAGGCGCGTCAGGACGTGAGCCAAGAAGAGGACGATCCGCGCATTCGCGGTATGCAGCACGAAGCGGTAAGACATATTGACATTGCCTTGCATGCGACTAAAGATGCAATCAGGGATGCAGGCTATTGACTATTAATGCTGGATTAACGCCAGATACTCTTTAAAACGACAACCTTAGACGCAGCCGCAAACGCGGTTTGCCGTAATTCACATAGCTGGATTTTGTGCAGTGTCTCTTCGATAAGGCGTGTGCCGGGTATTTATCCTGCCGACCTTGGTCAGCGCACAACGCCGCATCGAAGGAGGCCGTTTTAACAACTGCCTATCGAACTCGCCGCAAAGCAGACTCGCTCGGACTTTTTGTTCAATCCCAAACGGGCAAGGCTACAACTCGTACATGTCTTTTTCACCACTCATTACTTGCTCGATGAGTTTTCTGTTCATCGTCGGTGCCAGCAATTCAATGAACGTGTAGACGTAACTACGCAGGTAAGCACCTTGCTTGACGGCTGCACGCGATACATTCGTACCAAACAGATGACCAACTTTGATCGCGCGAAGGCCGGTATCTCGCTCCGAATCAAATGCCATTCCGGCAATAATTCCCACACCCATTCCCAGCTCAACATAAGTTTTAATGACATCGGCATCAATCGCCTCCAGCAAAACGTCTGGCTTAAGATTCCGTAGCGAAAACGCATGATCGATTTTGCTGCGGCCTGCGAATGCGCTGTCATAGGTAATCAAAGGATAGGCGGCGATTTCTTCGAGCGTAAGCGACTTTGACTGCAACAAAGGATGATCGGGCGGCACCACAACCATATGTTCCCATTGATAACATGGCAAGGTAATTAATCCCTCCGCGTTAGCGATGGCCTCAGTTGCCAAGGCCAGATCAGCCTGATCATTGCGTACCATGTCGGCAACTTGCTTTGGATTTCCTTGCAACAAAGACAATCTCACCTTCGGAAATTTTAGCGTAAATGCTTGTACTACTTTAGGCAGCGAGTAACGCGCCTGGGTATGCGTGGTGGCAATCGTAAAACTGCCGCTATCATGGGCGGCATACTCTTGACCGATGCGTTTTAGCCCTTCGATCTCCTGCATGATGGCCTCGACCGACTTCAAGACCTGGCGCCCAGGCTCGGTCAGACCACGTATGCGCTTGCCGTGGCGGGTAAAAATATCGACGCCAAGCTCTTCCTCTAATTCAATGATTGCCTTCGACACGCCGGGCTGAGACGTATATAAAGCCTTCGCAGCTTCGGTCAGGTTAAAGTTTTGTCGGACCGCCTCGCGCACAAAGCGAAACTGATGGAGATTCATAGGCCTGCCCTTTTTTTTTCTAGCGCTGTGATTAAAACGTGATGTCGTATTGTCTATTAAGACTTTCGCAAAATTTCCCAGCAACAGGCTTGCCAACTCTCCCGATATAGACAGACGCCTATATAGTTAAGAGAATAACAAGCTGGCTACCTAGGCGACCTCGCATAATCCCACATCATTTTTCTATATACCAAATACGCATATAAGCAAATAAATACTCTGTAGTTGGTAATAAAGAAGAAGTTTATTACGATTCAGACTGTTTCGTACGAGGCTTTATGACTCTTTCTTATGTAGTAAGCGGCTTTGCCGTCGGATTATTGGTTGGATTGACCGGAGTCGGAGGTGGTTCTCTGATGACGCCACTCCTCACGCTGCTTTTCGGCATCCACCCAAGCGTGGCCGTGGGGACCGATCTGGCGTTCGCTTCTGCCACCAAGGTCGCTGGCACATTTGCCCATCGCTACAGTGGCAATGTCCGTTGGGATATTGTCCGCCATTTATGTTTAGGCGCACTGCCGGCGGCAGTTATTACTGCCCTCGCCTTAAAATATTTCGGCACGGTCAGCCCTGAAATGGGCCAAATTATTCGTTATTCAATTGCCGGATCGGTGTTTCTAACTGTCATCGCCTTGCTATTTAAAGGTAAACTGCAAAACTGGTTAAATGCGCATCCTGAAAAACAACTTCAGGGCGCAAAGTTGACGGCTGCCACGATTGTTGCGGGATTAGTACTTGGTACGTTAGTCACAATATCATCAATTGGCGCTGGTGCCGTTGGCGCTACCTTACTAGTTTTGTTGTATCCTCGCCTGACGCCCGCTGAAGTCGCCGGTACCGATATCGCCTACGCGGTGCCACTCACTGCGATTGCCGCGGCCGGACATTGGTGGTTAGGGTCGATTGACTGGGCATTATTAAGCGCCCTGTTACTCGGTTCTCTTCCAGGTATTACACTGGGGTCGTTGGCCGCACGCAAAGTACCAGAGAAAATTTTACGTGCTTTATTAGCAGTGACGCTTACTAGCGTAGCAATTAAATTGGTTTTTTAGAAACCGTTTTTTAGAAATCTTAAATACGAGACGTGGTCACGGCCACACAGATTAGGAATAAAAGATGTATCGCTACGACGAATACGATCACCAGATTGTCAAAGAACGCATTGCCCAATATCGCGGTCAGGTAGAACGCCGCCTGTCCGATGAATTGGCCGAAGATGAGTTCCGCATCTTGCGTCTCCAAAACGGTTTGTACATGCAACGCCACGCCTACATGCTGCGGGTTGCCGTTCCTTATGGTCTGCTGGCTTCAGCGCAAGTGCGTAAGTTTGCTTATATCGCCCGCAAGTATGATCGCGGTTATGGCCATTTCACAACGCGTCAAAACATTCAGTACAACTGGATCAAGCTGGAAGAATCCCCAGACATTCTGGCGGACCTGGCAACGGTAGAAATGCACGCTATCCAGACTTCCGGTAACTGTATCCGTAATATTACGTCGGATGAATTAGCTGGCGTAGCCGCCGATGAAGTGATTGATCCACGTCCTTACGCAGAAATTCTGCGTGAGTGGAGCACGTTCCATCCAGAATTTGCGTATCTGCCGCGTAAGTTTAAATTTGCGATCAATGGCTCGGAAGAAGACCGTGCAGCAACTGCCGTGCATGACATCGGATTGACCATGGTCAAAGATGCGTCCGGCGAAGTCGGCTTTAAAGTCATGGTCGGCGGCGGCATGGGTCGTACACCGATTATCGGCAGCGTGATCCGCGAATACTTACCTTGGCAACATGCTTTGACCTACATGGAAGCAATCCTGCGCGTCTATAACCAACACGGTCGTCGCGACAATATTTACAAAGCCCGTATCAAAATTTTAGTCAAGGCCATTGGACCGCAAGAGTTTGCGCGTCAGGTCGAAGCTGAATGGCTGGACATCAAAGATGGTCCGGGTACGCTGACGGTCGAAGAATTGCAACGCGTCGCACAATATTTCACGGCACCGGCCTACGAAACATTGCCAGCCACCGATGCAGAATTTGAAGCATTGAAAGCTAGCGACAAAGCTTTTGGTAACTGGCTAAAACGCAACGTCAAAGCGCACAAAGTGAGCGGCTACGCTGCGGTCATTCTGTCATTGAAGAAAACTGGCGTACCACCCGGCGACATCACCGCAGACCAGCTTGACTTTGTTGCCGATCTGTCTGACCGCTACAGTTTCGGCGAAGTGCGCGTGACGCACGAACAAAATCTGGTGCTGGCGGACGTCAAGATTTCAGAGTTATTCACATTCTGGCAAGCCGTGAAGGCGCAAGGGCTGGCAACGCCAAATATTGGCTTGCTGACCGATATCATTTGCTGCCCTGGCGGTGATTTTTGCTCGCTGGCGAACGCGAAATCGATTCCGATTGCACAAGCGATTGCTGAGAAATTCGACAATATCGACTTTCAACATGACATCGGTGAGATTGAATTAAACATCTCAGGTTGCATTAACGCCTGCGGTCATCATCACGTCGGCAATATCGGTATTTTAGGTGTCGATAAAGATGGCGCAGAATGGTACCAAGTCTCGATCGGTGGTGCGCAAGGTAACAGCACTAGCATTGGTAAAATCATCGGCCCTTCGTTCTCGGCACATCAAATGCCGACCGTGATTGAGCGTCTGCTCAGCGTGTATGTCAAACAGCGCACCGAAGATGAACGCTTTATTGACACGGTACAACGCCTTGGCGTCGCACCGTTCAAAGAATACGTCTATGCCACACCGATCAAAGCCGCACAACCGACTGGGGAGGACGCTTGTGTCTGAGTCTGCTATCAACATTATTAAGAACCGTAGCGTCGTCGCCGATGACTGGACCGTCCTCCGTTTAGCGGTCGACGATACTGCAGAGACGGTTGAAATACCATCTGGCAAAGTCATCGTTCCTTTGACTGTATGGCAAGCACAACGTGCAACGCTGGAAGGCCGCTCGCAATTAGGCGTCTGGCTTAGCAGCAATGCGCGTCCTGAAGCATTGAAAGACGACCTCGCACATTTTGAATTGATCGCCGTTGACTTCCCAATCTTTACAGATGGTCGCGGTTACTCAATCGCCTTCAATCTGCGTACCCGTTATGGTTACGAAGGTGAGCTACGCGCTATCGGTGACGTCTTGCGTGACCAACTATTTTATATGTCACGCGTTGGCTTCGATGCATATGCAGTGCGGCCCGACAAGAACATCAATGATGCGCTAAAAGGCCTGACCGATTTTTCGGAAAAATATCAAGCCTCGTGGGACGAAAAAACCCCTTTGTTCCGTCGTGTAAAACGCCAGCCAGTGGTGCAAGGATAACCATCATGCCGACTACCGCACCAACTATCTCTTTGCCTGATCTGATTGCCGCTACTAAAGCGACGTTGGAAAAAATCGCCAGCGAATATACGCCGGCAGTATTTGCCTCGAGCCTCGCAGCGGAAGACATGGTGCTGACCGATCTGATCTTGCGCAGCAAACTGGACATCGGCATTTTTACGCTTGAAACAGGACGACTACATGCCGAAACTTTAGGCATGCTGGACCGGATCAAGGAAACCTACGACTACACAGTCACGCCGTTTCGTCCACAAACTGAAGTGGTTGCCGCCTACGTTGAACAAAACGGTTTGAATGCGTTTTATGATAGCGTAGACATGCGTAAGGAATGCTGCCGCATACGCAAGATTGAACCGTTGAATCGGGCACTGTCGGGCAATAAATCCTGGGTGACCGGACAACGTCGCGCACAGTCACAAACCCGCGCCGAACTGCACGTCCAAGAGCAGGACGACGCCCATGCGATGACCAAGTTCAATCCGTTGGCAGACTGGTCCGAGGAAGATGTCTGGGAATATATTCGCAGCAACAATGTGCCGTATAACCCGCTGCACGACAAGGGTTACCCGTCGATTGGCTGTGAGCCATGTACACGCGCCATCCAGCCCGGTGAAGATGTTCGCGCCGGTCGTTGGTGGTGGGAAAATCCAGACTCCAAAGAATGTGGTTTGCATGTAGTCGATGGAAAGCTGATCCGGATTAAATCCATAGCTTAAGTCCAAAGAACTTGCAAAGACCTTATTTAAGCCTCAGTTAATACCCAAGCTAATACCTAAGTTAATACCTAAGAGATAACACACCATGAACACTGCAGTAGAAAAACTTTTTCTCGATAACGCCAGTGACCGCCATCTCGACTGGCTGGAATCTGAAGCGATTCACATCATGCGCGAAGTGGCGGCGGAGTGCAGTAATCCGGCGCTGCTTTTTTCTGGTGGCAAAGACTCAGTAGTCATGTTGCGGATCGCCGAGAAAGCCTTCCGTCCAGGCAAATTTCCGTTCCCTTTGGTGCATATCGACACCGGCCATAACTTTGCAGAAGTTATCACTTTCCGCGATAAAAAAGTTGCGGAACTGGGTGAGCGCCTGATCGTTGGTTCGGTCGAAGATTCGATTCAACGTGGCACCGTACGTCTGCGTAATCCACTCACTGACTCACGTAATGCTGCCCAAGCAGTGACTTTGCTCGAAACGATTGCCAAATATAAGTTCGATGCTTGTATCGGTGGTGCGCGCCGCGATGAAGAAAAAGCGCGCGCCAAGGAACGTATCTTTTCGTTCCGTGATGAATTCGGTCAATGGAATCCAAAAGCGCAGCGTCCTGAACTGTGGGATCTGTATAACACCCGCGTGCATCCAGGTGAAAACATGCGCGTGTTCCCTATTTCCAACTGGACCGAACTCGATGTCTGGCAATACATTGCGCGCGAAAAGCTTGAATTGCCGCCGATTTATTTCGCGCATCAACGTCAGGTCATTCCACGCAACGGCCTGTTAGTGCCGTTGACCGATCTGACACCGGCTAAAGAAGGCGAAGTAGTCGAAATGCGCGAAGTGCGATTCCGCACGGTGGGTGACATTTCATGCACCTGCCCGGTTGCCTCCGACGCGACCACGGTTGAGGCCATCATTGCCGAAACCGCGATCACACAAATTACTGAACGTGGCGCTACGCGCATGGACGATCAGACATCGGAAGCATCGATGGAAAAACGCAAAAAAGAAGGATATTTCTAATGAACGCCGCAGTGTCTGAAAAAAATCTAGTGACTACACAACGTCCACAGCAAGAACGCGGTCTGCTGCGCTTTATTACCGCAGGATCTGTCGATGATGGCAAAAGCACGTTAATTGGCCGACTATTGTTCGACAGCAAAGGCATTTTTGCCGATCAGCTGGATGCCATGTCACGCGCCAAACACAAGCGCACAGTTGGCGACACCATTGATCTGTCCTTATTGACGGACGGACTGGAAGCCGAACGGGAACAAGGGATCACAATTGATGTTGCGTACCGCTACTTCGCCACACCAAAACGCAAGTTCATCATTGCCGACACACCTGGACACGAGCAATACACTCGCAACATGGTTACCGGCGCATCGACGGCTGACGCAGTGATCATTCTGGTAGACGTCTCAAAAGTAAAACTTGGCGATGATGGCAGCGTTGAATTGCTGACGCAAACCAAACGCCACTCGACCATTGCGCATCTGCTACAGATCGAACACGTGATTGTCGCCGTGAATAAAATGGATTTGGTCAACTACGATCAAGCCGTGTATGACCGCATCGTTGCTGCGTATATGGACTTTGCCAAACAGCTTGGCTTGAAAGATATCCATGCAATCCCACTGTCGGCACTGGCTGGCGATAACGTGGTGGTGGCTGGCGACAAGATGCCGTGGAACAAAGGGCCGACTTTGATTACCTTGTTGGAGTCGCTGAGCGTCTACGACGAATGTCACGATGAGCCGTTTCGTTTCCCTGTGCAACTGGTGGCACGTCACAACGGCCACGAAGCCAATGACTTCCGCGGTTACATGGGTCGAATCGAAGCTGGTAAAGTCAGCAAGGGCGACAAACTGACCATCCAGCCAAGCGGACAAAGCGCGACGGTTAAAGATATTCTGGTATTTGAAGGATCGCTGGAGTCAGCTGCAGTCGGTCAGTCAGTGACGCTATTACTAGAAGAACATCTGGACATATCACGTGGTGACATGCTGGCCTCCGTTGACCGCGCACCGGCATTGCTGAAAACACTCAGCGCCGATCTGTGCTGGTTGTCAGAGGACGCACTCGACCTGCGCCGTAAATACTGGATTAAGCATACGACCAAGCAAACTGGTGCACGCATCACTAAAATTGATACGCTGCTGGATATCAATACGCAAGAACGTCGTACAGCCGACACACTGAAGCTGAACGATATTGCGCGGGTTTCTTTGACAGTACAGCAACCGATTGCAGCGGACTCATACGATGCAGTAAGAGCGACTGGTGCGTTTATTTTGATTGACGAAGTGACGCATCAAACCGTCGCGGCTGGCATGATTCGTTTCGACTGACGTAGACCACAGACGCAAACTTGATCATGCAATTCACTTCTACCTCCACTACGAATGCCTCCAATGTTGAATCTGCCGCAAGCAGCTTCGGCAAGGTGGTGTTAATCGGTGCCGGACCCGGCGCTGCTGACCTCATCACCGTGCGTGGCGCCCGTGTTCTGGCGCAAGCAGACGTGGTATTGCATGATGCTTTGGTCACGCATGACATGCTGGCGTTATGTCCACAAGCAATCAAAATTCTGGTCGGTAAACGTTGCGGCCAGCTATCAACGGCGCAGCAGTTCATCAACAAGCAATTGGTTGATAACGCTAAAAAATATTCACTGGTTGTACGCTTAAAGGGTGGCGACCCGATGTTATTTGGTCGCGCAGACGAAGAGTTGCGGGCATTGGAAGCGCATGGAATTGAAGTGGAAGTCGTGCCGGGAATTACCGCAGCTTTGGCTGCTGCGGCGTCTGCACAACAGCCATTAACCAAGCGTGGCGTATCTCGTAGCGTTGCCTTTTTTACATCGAGCACGGCACCAGATGAGGCTGATCAAACCACCATTCCGAATTGCGATACGTTAGTGCAATACATGGGTGGC
Organism: Glaciimonas sp. GNP009; assembly: GCF_054343755.1. Classification (NCBI taxonomy): domain Bacteria; kingdom Pseudomonadati; phylum Pseudomonadota; class Betaproteobacteria; order Burkholderiales; family Oxalobacteraceae; genus Glaciimonas; species Glaciimonas sp. GNP009. Next base: position 3,513,269 of record NZ_JBTGUV010000004.1, on the reverse strand, counting down.
CGTGAAGCCACCGCTACCGCGCAACGTTTGCTGGCGCAGGGACGCCCTCCATCAACACCTGTCGTTGTCGTTGAAAATTGTAGCAGGGATAACGAGCGTATTTTTAGGTTGGAACTGAGCCAGTTAGAAGTTGGATTGACGCAGTGTGAAGGACCTGTTTTGGTAATGATTGGCGAGGCTTTGGCGGAGCGGGTTGGAAAGGTAATCCCGACTGACGATGCGCTCTGCAATCAAAACGTGGCTTAGTTTTTTGAATCCTCTTTGGTGCGGCATCCGGTCAAAATAAAATAAAATCTCACACCAGATGATTCTGTACAAAGTTATTTGGACTTTTACTTAGCACCGTAAAGTAGCTTCCAACAAACTCATCCTAAAAATCTACAAGCTCCCCACACAATAGCGCGCAATCGCATCCAACACTTCTGGCTGCTCACCAACGGCTTCCGCCACCGTGATCATCGTCCCCGGATATTGGGCCTGAGCCTCAACAACCAACAACGGCAAGTCACGCTTTACATGGCCGCCCTGCCCCAAAAACACCGGCACAATACTAATTTCAGTTATGCCATCCGCAGCACATTCTGCCAATACCTCGGGCAAGCGTGGTGTCATCAACTCCAGAAAAGCCAACACGACTCTTACATCCGGTAATTGTTGCTGCGTGATTTTTTGCAGACGTTCAAACGGCTCCACCCAACTTGCCGCGCGCGCGCCGTGCGCGAACAAAATTAATGCTTGTTTTTTCATATATATGTCGCCTCCCGGCCAATATTTGTGTGACTAGTGTTGCGAAAGAATGTTATGAATACTTGCCAATAAGGCAAATATTTAAGTTCAAAAAACAGCCAAATAACTAAAATAATTGATTAAGGCAATCAATTCATAAAGCTAATGTCGCTCAACCCGCGACAAGGCCCCTATCGCCGCCATCAAGAACAATATGCTTGGCACGGCCGCGGTAATCAACGGCGGCCAGGTATTGAGCAAACCCAGATGCGAGAACAGACTGTTCACCAGCTGGAAGCTGAGACCAATCATAATACCGGTAAAAATCTTCAGACTAACGCCACCCGCACGGAAATGCAGATAAGCAAACGGCAACGCGAGCGCCATCATGACAAATATCGATAACGGATAGATGACCTTCTTCCAGAATGCAATTTCATAGCGCTCAGTATGCTGATTGTTTTCAGCCAGATGCTTGATATAGGCATGCAAATCAAAAGCAGACATCCGGTCCGGGTCGGCAAAGAGCACCGCCAGAATTTCGGGAGTGATTTCGGATATCATTTCTTTCGATGCGACTTTCTTCGTCGCAATCGCTGTGTTGATCGTATCGGCCAATGTCCCTGCACCGTTCGCAAAATCGGTCTGCACAACATCACTCAACCGCCATAGGTGCGAACCGGCGTACACGCTATGATCCGCCAGGATAATCGAAGTGAGGTGGAAATTATGGTCAAATTCATAGACTTTAACGCCTCGTAGCTCACCATTTGGCAGGATGTCGTGAATATTAATAAAACGCGATCCGATAATCTCACCGGTGAGTCCGCCTGACTTAATCACGTCCTTACTCCACAACCCCGACTTAAACTCTTGCGAAACCGATGCGCCTTTGGCGCCTAGCTTCAGCTTTTCGGCAAATTCAGCACTTTTCGGCGCAACGAACTCACCAATCAATACCGTTGCGACCACAAACAGAATGCCAATTTTAAATAACATCCACGCGGTCATCTTGGTCGACATGCTGGAAACCCGCATGATCGTGAATTCAGAATGAGCGGCGAATTGCGAAAGTGTATAAATCGTGCCGATCAAAACAGCAATCGGCATTAATTCGTAGGCGTAGCTCGGCAATCCCAGCAAAACAAAACCGAACGCGTGTTGTAACTTATATCCACCGCGACCGACAGATTGCAGTTCACCCATCAAATCGAAAAAGGCAAACAGCGCCAGAAACGCGGCCAGTGCAAACAATACCGAGCGCACAATCTCTGTGGTGAAATAGCGTTGTAAGACTTTCATGACGCCGCCGATTTCTTAAGGATACGAGCGTGCTTGATCGCCGACCAGACAACTAAAGGATGGTAGCGACTATTCACCTTGAGGCGCCACGAGAACAGGAACAAAATCAGCCCTAAAACCACCACATGCACCGGCCATAAGGCCGTCAGGAACGATAATCGCCCTTGTACTACGGTGGCCTGGAAAAAACTTACCATATTGCTGTACGTTACAAATAGTAAGAGTGCGATGATCAGGCTGGCAGAACGGCCGACGCGGGGATTCACAAAACTCAATGGAATCGCTAGTAACATCAAGCACAAAGCCATCATCGGCAACGACATCCGCCAAAGCAATTCACCCATATTAAAATTATTCGGGGTTTTCAGTAGCGCTATGGTCGGCAAAGCGCGTGACGACTTATCACCACTTAATGCCTGCGATTCACTGGCGACCAGCGTCCCGTAGCGCTCAAACTCCATAATACGGAAATCGCTCTGCGTACTGATGCTGTCATACCGACGACCCTGAGACAAAATCAGAAATTTATCGCCCTTTTTATCTTGCTCAATCGTGCCCTCTTTAGCAATGACGATACTGTTCTTGCCCTCAGTCTGGGTGTTAATAAAAACGTTTTTAACTTTATTACTATCTCCGGAAAATCCCTCAACGAAGAAAATACGATTGCCGGTCGATGACTCCTGAAACTTGCCGGGAGAGACTTTCGATAAGTCCTCGCGTTTCTCGAAGCGCTCCCGATACTCTGCGCTTTGCGTGTTAGCCCACGGTGTCGCGACGAAACTGAGAAGAGCCGTCAAGACGACAATCGGCAAGCCAAACAGCAATACCGGCTTAATCCAGCGCGTTAAACTGAGGCCAGATGCAAACCAGACCACCATTTCTGAGTCCTGATAACTGCGGGTAACCACGAGAAGCACAGAAATATAGCCAGTTAAAATCAATATGATCGGCAAATAATTTAGCGCCTGAAAGCCGATCAGAGCAATGACATCTGCGGATGCGATTTGGCCACCAGCCGCTTGTCCAAGAATCTTGATCAACATGACGGTGATGGTTATTGTGAAGAGCGTGGTGAACACGGCGCCTGCCGTACTCAACAATTCGCGTCGAAGAGCGCGCTGAAAAATCATGGGGGGACTATAATTGAGGATCGATAAGGAGTAACTGATGGACTTTAGCATAAAAACACACGACGCAAAAACCTCAATTGCCACACTCAAATCCGGCTGTATCGTAGTCGGGGTCTTCGAAAACAAAAAACTAACACCACAAGCACAAGCACTTGACAAAAGTGGAGAAATTACTGCTGCGCTAAAGTCTGGCGATATTTCCGGCAAACCCGGCTCAACGTTACTTTTACGTAAAATCAATGGCACCGCTACCGAGCGCGTTTTACTCATCGGATTAGGACCTGAAGGCGATATCTCCGACAAAGTTATTTCCATGGCTGCGCTATGCGTTGCACGGGTAGCATCAACTCTCGGTGCGAACGATGCGGTCATTGCGTTGCCTTACACAAGTATTAAAGAGCGTAATCAAGCGTGGGGTATTCGCACCACGGTTCAAGCGCTACGCGACAACGACTATCGTTGTGACGGATTGAAAAGTAAGAAAGAGTCCACCCCAACGGGCGTGAAGAAATTCGCGTTTCTTGCGACCGCTGTCCAACTAACAGCCGCTAAAGAGGCGCTAGCCCAAGCTGTCGCGCTTGCTAACGGCACTGATCTGACCAAAGACCTGGGCAACCTGCCCGGCAACTTTTGCACACCGACCTATCTCGCTAACACTGCCAAGAAATTGGCAAAAGAGTTCAAGCTTGAAGTCGAAGTACTCGACCGTAAACAGCTGGAAGCCCTCAAAATGGGTAGTTTTCTGTCAGTCGCACGCGGGAGTGATCAGCCACCCAAGTTCATTGTGCTGAAACATCTCGGCGGCAAGGTTAAAGATGCACCAGTCGTTTTGGTTGGTAAAGGCGTGACATTTGACTCTGGCGGGATTTCACTCAAAGCTGGTTTGAGCATGGATGAAATGAAATACGACATGTGCGGTGCAGCCACGGTATTGGGCACATTGCGCGCCATTTCTGAGATGAAGCTCAAATTAAACGTGATCGGGGTCATTGCCGCGACCGAAAACATGCCTTCTGGCAGTGCGACCAAACCGGGCGACGTCGTCACGTCAATGTCCGGCCAAACCATCGAAGTACTCAATACCGATGCTGAAGGCCGTCTGGTCTTATGCGATGCGTTGACCTACGTCGAACGTTTCAAACCAGCCGCGGTAGTCGATATTGCCACCTTGACAGGCGCTTGCGTGACTGCACTTGGTCATCATAACTCCGGCTTGTTCACGCGCCACGACGATGCACATGACATATTGGCAAATGAATTGTTAAGCGCAGGTAAAGCGACCGGCGACACGGCGTGGCGTATGCCGATTGAAGACAGTTACCAAGAGCAATTAAAGTCGAACTTTGCCGATATGGCAAATATCGGCGGCTCAGCTGGTGGCAGTATCACGGCGGCTTGCTTTTTGGAGCGCTATACCAAAAAGTACACTTGGGCGCATTTGGATATCGCTGGAACTGCATGGAAAGGTGGCGCTGCTAAGGGCGCAACCGGCCGTCCGGTGCCTCTGCTGACCAACTTCCTGATAAATCGGGCAGCGTTAGCCAAATAAAGTTAATTACCGAAAGGAATTAATTCAGGCAACATTGAAAAATGTTGCCAAGAAAAAATAGGCGCTCAACATCAGGTTGAGCGCCTATTTTCATATTACACTGCCACTAAAGCCTCATCGGGCATTGGTCGTGGATCGTCGGTAATTCAGGCAATCCTTCAAAACATTTCCGCACGAGGCAACTAGCGTATCAGCGTTGACCAGTCACTCAACGTGTTATATCCCGAACTTCTCGCGTCAAGTCTAGCCATTCTTCATCCTGTTGAGCAAAATTGTCATCTTGCTTTACTTTTTAATACCTGTAGGATTATGGTCATTAAGACCACTTTTAAAGGTCTTTTTGTAACCACAATAAGCCGACAATTTTGATCGTGCATCTCATCATGTCCCGAGTTCTTGGGATTGTTTGCTATATACGCAATATATTATTCGCCATAGTTATTAGTGCAATTTAAGCAATTACTTTCATTAACTGCTAAAAAAATCACATTACTGGCATCTACTACTTCAGACAACAAAATCCGTTAAACCACGTACAAGATCAGGCAACAGCGATGATAAAATTCCTTCATTTTAGTTGCTTTTAAAATAACAAAGTACCATAACTACTCTGCACAATCTAGCGCTGTGGCCGCAACAGCAGAGGCAAAAGAGTCCCTTGTAGCATCCAGAATATTCAGAAAGGATCACTGAATTGAAAGCATATTTCAACAACTTGCTAGATAGACTGGAGCAGCATGTCCGTCATTTTACGGATCGCTTCGGCACCAACGCCACCCTATCCAAAACCGCCGACGAACGACCTTTACGTGCGGAATTATTCAGTGCGTTACAAATGGAACAGCATGGCAAACTACTCGCCACTGATCATCAGATCAATCTTCAGATGACTCCCGATCAACTGCTGCCGCGTCTGGCCGACAACGAGCGCGTTTTAATGTACGCCTGCAATCTGCTGATTGAATCCGTTAAGAGCAAACGCCAGATCACGCCAGCAGCAGAATGGCTACTGGATAATTTTTATTTAATCGAAGAACAAATACGCACCGCCAAACGCCATCTCCCCAAAAACTACAGTATGGAATTGCCGCGCCTGTTAAAAGGATCATCGGCAGGATTTCCGCGCGTCTATGATATTGCCTTAGAAACAATTTCTCACGGTGATGCCCGCGTCGATCCTGAAAATTTAAGTCGCTTTGTCGCCGCCTATCAAAAAATCATGCCGCTTAAAATGGGCGAATTGTGGGCGATTCCCATCATGCTTCGATTGGCGCTCATTGATAATCTGCGGCGCGTCGCGGCGCGCCTCGCCATCGGAAGCCAGCACCGTAATCTGGCTGATTCGTGGGCCGACCAAATGACAGAAGTAGTCGAGACCGATCCTAGTAGCCTGATTCTGGTGATCGCCGACATGGCCCGCTCAGATCCCCCGATGGTGGGATCGTTCGTGGCGGAACTAGCGCGCCGCCTGCAAGGTCAGGGACCGGCGCTGGCATTGCCGCTAACGTGGATAGAACAACGTCTTTTGCAATCCGGCGATACCGTCGAACAACTGGTGCTAACCGAAATACAGCAACAAGCCGCCGATCAGGTATCGATTAGTAACAGCATCGGCAGCCTACGCTTTCTGGCTACGATGAACTGGCGTGAATTTTTCGAGACCATGAGTATCGTGGAACAGACCCTGCAAACTGATCCACTAGAAGTGTATGGAAAAATGGATTTCGGCACCCGGGATCAATACCGCCATAGCGTTGAACATATTGCCAAACACTCACATCTGACCGAGTTCGAAGTGGCGCAACAAGCGGTGGCACTGGCTCAGGAAGCGGCCGCCCGCTTGTCCAGTAGCGAAGATAGTCCAGAAAGCTCAAATCGAACAGAGAATAACAATTACGTTGGTAATATCGACCCACGTAAAGCGCACATCGGCTATTACCTGATTGATGAAGGTCTGCTGCAAATCGAAAAAATCGCTGCCGTCCGCCGCCATGGCCTTGATCGCTTTCGTAAATCGGCCAGTCGCATGCCGTTGCGCATGTATCTTGGCGGAATTGCCATCCTCACGACGCTCCTGACCGCCGGTTTGTTGTACCACGTCTATATTTATGCTTACCCGCTTCACGCCAGAAAGTGGGAGCTGCCAATCATCGCCGTACTGGCGCTCATCGCCACCAGCCATCTTGCGTTGGCTTTAGTGAACTGGCTGGCGACCTTACTCGCCAAGCCACAAAGGCTTCCTCGCATGGATTTTTCGGAGGGAATTCCGGGAGAAGCCAGAACCTTAGTCGCCGTGCCCAGCATGTTAATGCATGCTGAGGGTGTCGACGATTTATGTGAAGCATTAGAAGTACGTTTTTTGGCAAATCGTGATCCACATTTGCATTTTTGCCTGCTGACTGATTTCCGTGATGCATCTACTGAAAGCCAGCCAGAAGATACGTTACTGCTGCAAATTGCCGAACAACGCATCAATGAACTCAACGAGAAATATAACCCGCAAACCCACAATACTTTCTTCCTCTTTCATCGTCCAAGGCGTTGGAATCCACAAGAAAATATCTGGATGGGCTACGAACGCAAGCGCGGCAAGCTGGCGCAGTTAAACGCTTATCTGCGCGGCGCTGAACGCTCTTCCTTTATGCGCATTGTCGGCAAGCCCGAAGTACTATCCAACATCAAATACGTCATCACGCTGGATACCGATACACTGTTACCGCGTGATGTTGCATGGCAACTTTCCGGCGCAATGGCGCATCCGCTCAACACGCCGTTTTATGATCCGGCGCTGCATCGGGTTACCGCGGGATATGCTATTTTACAACCGCGTATCGCCAATAGTTTACCTGGCAGCAATACCTCTTATTACGCGCGTTTGTACGGAGGCGAATCCGGCATCGATCCTTATACCCGCGCCGTCTCCGATGTGTACCAGGATTTATTTAAAGAAGGATCGTTCATCGGCAAAGGCATTTACGATGTCGATGCGTTTGAACATGCGCTGACTGACCGCCTTCCCGAGAATCAGATTCTTAGTCATGACTTGCTGGAAGGCTGTTATGCGCGCTCGGGCTTACTGTCGGATATTCAACTATATGAGGAATATCCCAACCGCTATGGCACCGACGTTAGCCGTCGCCATCGATGGATCCGTGGCGATTGGCAAATTGCTGGCTGGTTACGGCCACGCGTGCCAGCGTCGGACAAGTCGACACCACGCCAACCCAACTTTTTATCGACTTTGTCGCACTGGAAAATATTCGATAATCTGCGCCGCAGCCTAATTCCGAGTGCACTATTTCTGTTGCTTATTTTAGGTTGGACGATCTTCAATGCGCCACTTTTCTGGACTGTCACGGTCATCGGGATTATCGTTTTACCGTACATCATTGGTTCGATTCTCGATCTCTTGCGCAAACCCAAAGACGTATTATTACGGCAACACTTAAAAGCTGTCTTTGATAGCGTGGTGAATTACCTGATTCAGGCCTTACTGACACTTGCATTTCTTCCCTATGAAGCGTGCTATAGCATTGATGCCATTCTCCGCACTATTTGGCGCATGCTGATATCGCACCGCCGCATGCTGGAATGGAATCCTTCCAGCGAAATCAGCCGCCACAGCGCCAACGACATCTTCAGTAGTTTCAGGGCTATGTGGATGGCACCGCTGCTGGCCGTGGCGATTGCGGTCATCGTGATCGTGACCTATCCGCGCGCATTATTTACCGCAGCGCCTTTGCTGGTGCTGTGGATCATCGGACCGGCAATCGCGTGGCGCATCAGCCTGCCGCAACAACCTACAAAATCACAACTGACGAGAGAGCAATACCGGTTTTTGCGTAACCTGACGCGCAAAACATGGGCTTTTTTTGAAACCTATGTCGGCCCTGAGGACAACTGGCTTCCGCCCGACAACGTTCAGGAGCAGCCGGTGGCAGTGGTTGCGCACAGAACCTCGCCGACCAATATCGGGATGGCATTACTGGCTAATCTTGCGGCCCATGATTTTGGCTACATTCTGATCGCGCAATTGCTGGAACGCACCGATAACACCGTGCGCACACTTCTCACATTAGAACGCTATCGGGGCCATTTCTATAACTGGTATGACACACAATATCTCAAACCACTTCAACCGATGTATGTCTCCACGGTCGATAGCGGCAATCTGGCTGGCCATCTACTGACATTGCAAGCCGGGCTGAATGCATTGAACGATCAACCGATCATCGGCCATCAATGGCTGCTGGGACTGTGGGATACGCTCTCTATTTTGGGCGAAGCAATCGATGCTGCGGAAGATTCAAAAGACAAAGCAGCGAACGAACGCATTGCGTTTCATCTGGAGTTAGCGAGCGCATGCGCATCGCCACCGATCAGCCTCAATTCATTACAGCGCATGCTTGAACGATTAACTGATGGGGCATTGGCAATCGAGAGTGCACTCCACGCTGGCCAAAGTTCCGAAATCAGTTGGTGGTCACGGACGCTGGTGCATCATTGCCGCGAAGCCAGCGCAACGCTGGCATGGCTAACGCCGTGGATGATGTTGCCGCAACATGCACACAGGATGACTGAGTTGCCGCACCTCAATCACATTCCAACTCTGCGCGATCTGCTATCCCTTGAAACCCGATTACAGGAAGCCGAGCATAAAGTATCTGCTGCACTGACTGAAAACGACGATGTTTTAATGACCTTAACCAACGCATCAGGGATACGTACTGCAGAGAAAAATGCGCAGTTAACGGATATTTATGCCAGCGTAGCGGTCGCTGCACAACGTGCCTCCAAGTACATTAAAACGATTGAACGGCTGACGCTCGAACTGCGGGAAATGGCCCAGATGGAATACGAGTTTCTATACGATCGCGCCAGTCACTTACTCGCAATTGGTTACAACGTCAGTGAACGTCGCCGCGATGCAAGCTATTATGATTTGCTGGCGTCGGAGGCGCGTCTTTGCAGTTTTGTCGCTATTGCGCAGGGTCAGCTTCCACAGGAAAACTGGTTCTCGCTAGGGCGCCAACTCACGACCGCTGGCGGCGCACCGATCCTGCTGTCATGGAGCGGCTCAATGTTCGAATATTTGATGCCACTGTTAGTAATGCCGACGTTTGCCAACACGCTACTCGACCAAACTTATCGCTCTGCCGTTAAACGCCAGATCGACTATGGCGCACAGATTGGCATGCCTTGGGGAATTTCGGAATCCGGTTACAACGCTTTCGACGCCAACCTGAACTACCAATACCGTGCGTTTGGTGTGCCCGGATTAGGCCTTAAACGTGGATTAGCGGACGATCAGGTTATTGCCCCTTACGCATCCGTATTGGCATTGATGGTCGCACCTGAACAGGCTTGCGTGAACCTGCAACGACTGACAGCGGACGGCTTCCAGGGAAAATATGGCATGTACGAAGCCGTCGACTATACACGCTCACGACTTCCCCGCGGTCAGTCGCATGCACTGATTCGGTCGTTCATGGCGCATCACCAAGGGATGAGTTTACTGGCCCTAACCTATCTGTTGCTGGATCAGCCCATGCAGCAGCGCTTTGGTTCAGACCCGTTATTTCAAGCCACCATGTTATTGCTGCACGAGCGCGTACCAAAGGCCAGTGCGTTCTACTCAAACAGTCATGAATTAGCGGAAATTCGCACTGTTGCGGCTAGCACGCAAGAGATGCCGGTTCGTATACTCGGCAGTGCGAATACACTGATTCCAGAAGTCCAGTTGCTATCAAATGGTCGATATCACGTGATGGTCAGTAATGCCGGTGGCGGCGCCAGCCGTTGGCGCGATCTAGCCGTTTCACGCTGGCATGAAGATACTACCTGCGACAATTGGGGAACCTTCTGTTATGTCCGTGACCTGATAAGTGGTACTTATTGGTCTAGCACTTTCCAACCAACCCGCAAACTGGCACAGGATTATGAAGTCATCTTCTCCGAAGGTCGTGCTGAATTCCGTCGTCGCGATTCGGGCGAGGGCTATGATATCGAGATGCATACCGAAATCGTGGTTTCTCCGGAAGACGATATAGAACTCCGGCGCACCCGCATCACCAATCGCTCGCGTAATCGCCGCTCAATCGATATCACCAGCTATTCTGAAGTCGTATTAGCACCAGCCGCCGCCGACAGCGCCCATCCGGCCTTTAGCAATCTGTTCGTCCAGACCGAAATTCTGCCTGATCAGCGTGCCATTCTATGCACCCGGCGGCCCCGTTCCATTGATGAAAAAATGCCATGGATGTTTCATCTAATGGCAGCGCACGGTGCCAAAATCGATATCATTTCCTACGAAACAGATCGTATGCAATTTATCGGTCGCGGCCGTTCCATTAATGCCCCTCAAGCCATGCTCAACCAGGATCCGCTGTCAGGCAGTCAAGGTTCAGTACTCGATCCTGTGGTGGCGATCCGCTATCGGATTACGCTGGCGGCAGAACAAACCGTCACCATCGATATGGTCACCGGTGCCAGTGAAACAAGAGACGTTTGTCTCACGCTGATCGATAAATATCAGGACCGACATCTGGCCGACCGGGTGTTTGATTTGTCATGGACCCACAGCCAAGTCATATTACGCCAGATTAATGCAACAGAAACAGATGCCCAGCTTTATGGCCGATTGGCAAACTCAATTATCTATGCCAATAGCGCGCTGCGCGCTGATGCCAGCATATTGATCAAAAATACGCGTGGTCAGTCAGGACTGTGGAGTTATGCCATTTCCGGGGATTTACCGATCGTCCTGCTACAAATTAAAGATGTCGCCAACATCGAACTGGTAAGACAACTGGTACAAGCCCACTCTTACTGGCGACTGAAAGGGCTAGCGGTCGATCTGGTGATCTGGAATGAAGACCACGCTGGTTATCGACAATTGCTACAAGACCAAATTATGGGCTTGATTGCCGCCGGTATCGAAGGCCATGTGATAGATCGGCCTGGCGGTATTTTTGTCCGGCCCGGCGATCAAATTGCTAATGAAGATCGCATCTTGCTGCATTCAGTGGCGCGTATTGTGCTGACCGATAGCGGCGGTACGCTAGCCGAACAGATCAACCGTCGCAGCGTTATAGAAAGCCGGGTTCCGCGCTTGACTGCGAGCAGAAGTCCAGCTGCACAATCAGTTAGTCGAAGCGACAACACCAATCAATCAGTCAGTCCGCTGATTCAACGTAGCGATCTTATTTTGACCAATCCGTATGGTGGCTTCACGCCGGATGGCCGGGAATATATGATCACCACCGGCGAAAAACAACAAACCCCAGCGCCATGGGTTAACGTGCTGGCGAATGCTGAATTCGGTACCATCGTTTCCGAAAATGGGGTCGCTTATACATGGGGCGAGAACGCCCACGAATTCCGCCTGACGCCGTGGCATAACGATCCCGTCAGCGCATCAAGCGGTGAAGCATTTTTTCTTCGGGATGAGGAGACAACCGAATATTGGTCGCCGACGCCGCTCCTATCAACTAATTCATCCTCGCATGGTGCAGCCAACCAACTTTCTACACCTTACGTGACCCGCCACGGTTTTGGATATAGCGTATTTGAGCACATAGAAAACGGCATCGCATCCGCGCTCTGGGTGTACGTTGCAACAGACGATTCGGTCAAATTTTCGGTCCTCAAATTACGTAACGATTCCGGTCGCACGCGTAAATTATCGGCAACCGGTTACGTTGAATGGGTGTTAGGTGATTTGCGTGAAAAGTCGATGATGCATGTCGTCACCGAAGTAGACCCTAACAGTGGCGCTATTTTTGCACAGAATGCCTACAACACTGAGTTCAACCAGCGTGTCGCCTTCTTCGATGTCGATGATCCTAATCGCACACTCACTGGTGATCGGACTGAGTTCTTAGGACGCAACGGTTCTCTACAACAACCACAGGCGCTGGAACGGACGCATTTATCGGGAAAAGTAGGCGCGGGACTGGATCCGTGTGCTGCCTTACAAGTGCCCTTTACGCTCGCCGATGGCGAGAACCGGCAACTGGTCTTCATGCTTGGATTATCCAAAAACGGCAGCGCCGACGCCAGCGCTCTGGTGCGCAAACTGCGCGGAACAGCGGCGGCCCAAAGCGTTCTGGATGCCGTGCATCGTTATTGGGATCAAACGTTGGGTGCGGTACAAATTGACACACCAGATCCTGCACTCAATGTACTGACTAACGGCTGGCTCATATATCAAACCATCGCCTGCCGACTCTGGGCACGCAGCGGCTACTATCAGTCCGGTGGCGCTTTTGGGTTCCGCGACCAATTACAGGACGTTATGGCATTGGTCCATACGCAGCCACATTTATTACGTGCCCATCTATTACTTTGCGCAGCCCATCAATTTGTCGAAGGCGACGTTTTACACTGGTGGCATCCACCGTCTGATCGCGGCGTACGCACCAAATGCTCCGATGACTTTTTATGGCTGCCGCTCGCAACGTGTCGCTACATCATTGCGACCGGCGATACCAATATTCTGGACGAAGTAGTACCTTTTATCGAAGGCCGTCTGGTCGGCGACAACGAGGATTCGTATTACGATCTTCCTACGCGCTCTTCCAAGTCAGCCAGTTTGTACCAGCATTGCACGCGCGCGATCACCCACGGTTTGCGCTTTGGTAGCCACGGACTGCCTTTGATCGGATCATGCGACTGGAACGATGGAATGGACAAAGTGGGCGAACATGGGCGCGGCGAAAGCGTTTGGCTAGGATGGTTTCTATACGACGTATTAACTGTTTTTTCCGGCATCGCCATGCAACATGGTGACACAGCTTTTTCTGATCTCTGTACATCGGAAGCCCAAAAACTGCAAACCAATATTGAAACCAACGCCTGGGATGGCAACTGGTATCGCCGCGCTTATTTCGATGATGGCACGCCGCTCGGCTCCGTCAGCAATCCCGAATGTCAAATCGATGCCATCTCCCAAAGCTGGGCCGTGATATCCGCCGCGGGCAATCCTGAACGTTCCCAAAAAGCCATGGACGCGGTCGATCAGCGTTTGGTGCGGCGCGATGCCGGCCTCATTCAGTTGCTTGATCCTCCATTCGACAAATCACCACTCAATCCAGGCTACATTCGCGGATATGCTCCTGGCGTACGTGAAAACGGCGGCCAATACACACACGCTGCGATCTGGACCGTCATGGCCTTTGCTACGCTCGGCGACCACCGCCGTGCATGGGAACTGCTCGCCCTGATCAATCCAATTAACCACGGACAGAGTGCAGAAAAAATCGCGATTTATAAAGTCGAACCGTATGTTATTTCCGCCGATGTATATGGCGTGGCACCGCATATCGGGCGCGGTGGATGGAGTTGGTACACAGGTTCGTCAGGCTGGATGTATCGCCTCATCACGGAGTCGCTACTCGGCCTGAAATTAGAAAAGAATCAACTCTCATTCAATCCATGCATGCCCGCAGAATGGTCAACCTTTTCGATGCGTTATCGTTACGGCAGCACGCCTTACCAAATCAGTATTACCCAACACCAAGATGGAGAAGCCGCTGTCAGCATTGACGGCATGCTGCATCAGGGCTCCGCGTTTACGTTAGCCGACGATCAGAAAGAGCATGTGGTCGACATCAGGATTGTCAGAGCTGCTGCGGCTCTCAGCAACAACGATGGCAATACTACGGATGATGTCGCCACCTAGTAACGTAGACATAACGCTACGTTGCGCATCTCAAAGATGGCAAGGAAAAGCTGTCGCTTTAAAATAAGATTAAGCGACAAGCTTCCTGAAGATTGAGGTTTGAGGACTATTGCTCTTTTAATAGACACCCGACGTGCCGCCACCATCTACCGCGATAGCCGTTCCCTGAATGTGGCGCGCACGCTCGGAACATAAAAACAACGCAAGTCCTGCGACGTCTTCAGGCTGCCCGATTCTGACGATGCCGTCCTTGGCGATCTGTGCTGCGCGCACTTCTTCTACCGATAAGCCGCTTGCTGCTGCCCGCTGACTAAACAGTTGTTCGACACGAGGGGTTTCTATCAAACCCGGCAGGATTGCGTTGACGTTAACGCCGTCAATTTTACCCAAGCCAGAAAGTCCCTTGGTAAAGTTGTGCATGGCGGCATTGACTGAACCACCGACCAAAAATCCGAAATCTGGCGTACGCGCAGCACCGCCGATAATATTGACCACGTGTCCATTCGCTGCTTTTAGCAAAGGCCAGAATAAGCGGCAAAGGTTGACGCAACCAAAGAACTTGAGCGCGAACCCATCCTGCCAGTCTTCCGAGGACTGCGAAAGAAAAGCACCAGCGCGCGTGGCGCCAGCTGCATTGACCAAAATATCGCAACGCCCATAACGCTGGGAGACAAAATCAAACACCGACTTGCATCCCTCCTCTTGGCGCAGGTCAGCAACATAAACGTCGGGACGCAACGCAACGTCGCCCACGCCAAGGTCTGACGCCGCCGCCTGATTTGCGTGCGCGGTGAGAACCGTTTGCGCGCCCTCGGCTGCGAACGCGGCGGCAATTGCGCGCCCAATCCCACCACTGCCACCGGCGACAACGACAATTTTTCCTGAAAATTCGTTTTCCATAATGCGTGTATTCCTCGCTGCGTTGCGTTAATTTACATTGAGTTCAGTTCGGGGTTGATTTCCCTTCATCGCTCTTTCTCGCTTACAGGTTAATAATACAATCATTACACAGTGTGCCACAGCCGCCGTCGAATGTTCGGTAGCGGGCTATGGGCAACTATTAGCTAAAAATGGCCGATCATCTGCTTTCGACTGCCCCGATCCTTATGCCAGAATTACGCTCAAACCGGCATTTTTCGGAACGCGACCGCAAAGCGGTTCCAACTATTAATAGATGTCACCAACAAGGTTAAATCCATCAACTCGGCATCATCAAAGAACGGCCTGACTGCATGCCACACCGCATCCGGCACGTGATCGTGTGATACCAGTGTCAGCGCCTCCGTCCATTCCAGTGCCGCGCGTTCGCGGGCGGTAAAAAATAGCGACTCGCGCCATGCCACAACAGTCGCCATCCGGCGCTCGGTTTCGCCTGCCTTACGCGCTTCCGTGACGTGCATATCGACGCAAAAAGCGCAGCCGTTGATTTGCGAAGCGCGCAGACGCACTAACTCTTTTAGGGTGATATCCAGCGTTCCTTTGCTGACCTGATTTTCAACCGCCATTAAGGCTTTGATGACGTCGGGATTGGTTTTGTAAAAGTCGAGGCGGGATTCCATTTTGATGTCTTTGCTAAGTTGAGTGATAAGGGATAAAAAATATTTTAGGTAATTCAATACATTTAGTATTAGGACTCACGCAAAACCGTCCCAACAGGGCTTGCCGAAGACAGTGCCTGAGTATCGGGCCTCGTAGCCGACTAGGAGAGCACAACGCAGTTGGGGCGATTTGCGTCAGTCCTCAGTATGCGAATATCATGGCAGTATCGAAAGAGCCAAGAAACATCAAAATGACTAGTCCATGAAAAAACTTCATCCTGTCCCGCTCACACTTGAACTGCAAGTTGATCGCACGCTGCAACTGCCTATCTATTTGCAAATTTGCCAACGCTTCAAGACAGCCATTGCACAAGCCCACTTACGCGCAGGTGATCGTGTACCCGCCGTGCGGGCGCTCGCGACCGCGCTCAATTTAGCCAGAGGGACGGTGGAAATGGCCTACCGGATTTTGACGGATGAGGGGTATTTACAAGTCCGGGGCGCAGCCGGCACTGTGGTATCACCCTCACTGCCCGTTCCAGTGGCACACAAGCCACTGAGCCTTGCGGCTGGACCATTGGCACCGGCAATGACCGATTACGATGGACTGGTACCTAAGCCGATGCAACTTGGTCTGCCTGCACTTGACGCTTTTCCTCGCAAGGTCTGGAATCGTCTTGCCGCGCATCGCCTGCGAGATTCTGAATCGATTGGATTAGCGTATCCTGATCCCTTAGGCTATCGCCCGTTGCGCGAACGCATTGCGACTTATCTGGGGCTGTCGCGCGGTGTTAGTTGCATGCCTGAGCAGATCTTCGTCACCGCGGGTTACCGCGCTACGTTAGAACTCGTTTTGCGCAGTCTCGCCGCACCTGGTGATGCCTTCTGGTTTGAGGATCCCGGCTATATATTGGCGCAACTGTTTCTGCGCAACGCTGCCGCCACGTTGGTTCCTATCCCTGTAGATGAGCATGGCTTAATGGTTGAGGAAGGATTGCGCCTGCGTCCGGACGCGCGGTTTGCCGTGGTGACGCCTTCGCATCAAAGTCCGCTGGGCGTCACGCTGTCGCTGGAACGCCGAATGGCCTTGCTCGAATGGGCCAGTTCGGCGCATAGCTGGATCATCGAAGACGATTACGATAGTGAGTTCCGCTATCAGGGACGCCCTCTACCCGCACTAAAAAGCCTTGATCGCGACGACCGGGTCATTTACAGCGGCACCTTCAGTAAAGTAATGTTTCCCGGTCTGCGCCTATCTTATGTGGTGGCACCACTTAGCGCCACCGCACGATTTCAGACTGTGTGCGCCGATCTGAATGCAGGCTGTCCGTCTCTATTTCAGGCCAGTGTGGCCGACTTCATCGCTGATGGTCATTTCTCACGTCATCTCAAAAAGATGCGCCTGTTGTATGCCGAACGGCGCATGATCACCGCACAAGCGTTCCAGCAAGTGTTCGGAAACTGGTTACGTATTGATCTCCAACCGGGCGGTCTACACATCGTGGCAAAGTTGCCAGAAGGTACGGATGACGTCGTGTTAGTCGAACGCGCCCGCACCGCTGGCTTTGGATTGCACGCGCTGTCGCGTTGGTACATTGACGCCCGGCCACAACCCGGGCTGGTCATCGGTTTTGCAAATATCCCCGATTCAGATACCGCCATCAGTCTTGCTTTAAGACTAAAACAAGCACTGAATGCCTAACAAAATGCCACTACAAATATAACGATTTTTTTAAATGTATTCCAAATGACGTAAGCGGCAAGCATGCTGTCACCCATTGTCGTTTATAACCTGAATTTTCTACGGCACTATGTGACTACTTGCAACGCACAGAACGGCATGTCGACCATCATCTCGCGCCGCGCCGCAGCAACCGCCTCTTCCACCGCCGCATCACCAAATACCAAACCTTCCAGAAGGATGAACTTGACGTTTTTAATCCCAATAGAGCCCAGCGCATAGCGCATATAAGGCGTCAAAAAATCTGGTTGACGCGCCCGCTCACCCGCATGGAAGCCGCCTGAACCAACGATCACGAACGTTGGACGATCTTGCATCAATCCAATCTTTCCTTCTGGCGTGGGACTAAAAGTACGGTGAATCCGCAGCACATGATCAATCCACAGCTTGAGTGAAGCCGGGACAGTAAAATTATGCATCGGCGTAGTGATCACTAGCATATCGGTTTGCTCAATCTCGCCGATCAAGCGCTCTGACCAATCGAATGCATCTGCTATTGGCGTTTTTGATGTGATTGCGGCAGCATATTTCTGATCGATTATCGGCAAAGGTTCTGCTACCAAATCGCGCTCAATGAGCTTTACATCTTGCATGTTCGCTTCGGGTGATTGCTTGAGGGCGGCGAACATCTCTTTGGCTAAACGATAGCCGTGACTCGCTGTGCCATGGGGGCTACAGTTCAACAGGAGTGCACGCATCATGCTACCCCTCTTGGCATCAAAGCTTCGACAAAATGCATTCCTCTTGCCAACAGACCATGGCGGAAATAAAACCGCTGAGCCAGTGCCATATGCAGCGCGGTATCCAATACAAAATGCGCGCACCCTGATCCTATCGCCTCTTGCCGAACCGCCTCTAACAACTCGCCACCCACGCCAGAGCGTTGCAAGCGAGCGGTCACTACCAAGTCATCAATATAGATAAACTCGCCATAAATCAGATTTTCTTGAAGGCGATATCCCGCTAAGCCGAGTATTTCATTGTGCTTGTATGCGGCAAGCAGACGATAGCCTTGCGTACGCTGTCGTTCTATCTGCGCCGTGAATAACTGCGCATCCTGCAAATGCGGGCGCAGCTCTTGCATGATTGGGAAGGCAGTCAGGATAGTTGCCGGATCGTCCAACTGCCTGAATTCGGTGGGTCTGTTCATGAGATTCCTCTTCGCTTGAGCCTCTACTATAGCGTCGCAATGGCACATCTTATAGTGCCAAGAAATAGTAAGCCGACTAGGACATCAAGCAAAACATATCAAGATTCTAACGCTGCAATCCATCCTTATTTATGCAATTTGTTGCGCGTTTCCCCCCTTTTTTTGCATCATTAGTCCCATCACAATCGCCACAACCGCGATGCCGCTTGCGACATAACCGATACTTCCGATCCCAAAGCGTTCAATACCAAAGCCGCCAATCATTGCACCAACGCCGATGCCCGCATTTGCTGCCGACACGTTGATCGTACCGGCCAGGGCTTGTGCGTTGGATGCCGCTTTCATGACACGTACCTGACATATCGGAAATAAAGCCGTATAAGCAATCCCCCATATCAACAGGTCCAATCCCAGCCAGCCATACGACCCTGCCAATGGCACGCTACCCGCCATCCCAATCGCCAGCAAAAGTGTAAATACAAGCGTCGCGCCGAGGGGACTGCGATCAACAACATAACCACCGATCCAATTACCCATCATGCCCATTGCACCAAACCCCATTAACCACCATCCGACTTGCGAAGTTGGGACGCCCGCGACACGTTCGAGCGTATCGGCCAGATAAGTATAGGAAGTGAACATCGCTGTAAACACCACAATGGATA
Organism: Glaciimonas sp. GNP009; assembly: GCF_054343755.1. NCBI lineage: Bacteria > Pseudomonadati > Pseudomonadota > Betaproteobacteria > Burkholderiales > Oxalobacteraceae > Glaciimonas > Glaciimonas sp. GNP009. The sequence continues at coordinate 3,493,786 of NZ_JBTGUV010000004.1, read as the reverse complement.
AAGCAACGTTAGCAAGAAAGTGGGGATCCTTCAGAATCTGCGTCTGCTCGGCAATTTTGACGCGCTGCGGACGCGCGACGGTCGGCATAAACATGACCAACAACCCCGCCATCAACAAACACAATACCGCCAAACCCCAAAACGTCCCACGCCAGCCAACGGCATCCGCCGCCAGCGTTCCCAAGGGAATACCGAACAGCAGCGCCGCAGATATCCCAAAGTAGACTTGCGACACGGCGCGGCCCGCGCGTTCAGGCCCGACAATTTGTCCGGCAGTTTCACTCGCCGTGCCCCAGAAAACCGGCAATGCCAATGCAGCAATAAAGCGTGCCAATGCAAGTATCCATATATTCGTCCCCAAAGCGGCTAATGCATTTGATACGGCAAAAACCAGCATGATGACGATGAACAGGCGCTTGCGTTCAAAATGCGACAAAAAAACGGTCAGCACGGGGCCGAATAGCATGACAGTGAACGCAAAAAGTGTGACCAACAGACCGGCATTAGAAATCGATATACCGAGGTCACGCGCCAAAGCGGGCAACAAACCGACGATCAGGAATTCGGTGGTAACGATGACAAATGCCGCAAACGCGAGAATCGCAATGGACAGACCTTGTTGACCTGGGTGCGAGGCGATGTCAATGGCTGGAGATAAAATTGGCGGCGAGGCTGGTGATGCGGGGACAGCGGACGACATAATAAGAAAACTTTCTTAATTGAAATGTATGGCAAGGATATGCGAGAATGGAAGTCTCATATAAGGTGATTTTTCTCAACTTCGAAGAATTAAATTCCTTAATGACCTATTCAATGGCTAAATATGCATCCGACCGAACAGTTTAAGGGTATCGAAACCTTTGTTTATACGGCAGACGCAGGAAGCTTTGCCGCGGCGGCCATTCGCTTGAATCTGACCAGTTCCGCCGTCAGCAAAAGCGTGGCAAGACTTGAGTCCCGGCTTGGCGTGCGCCTGTTCGAACGTACTACGCGGCGCTTGAGGTTAACCGATGCTGGTCAGACCTATTACCGCACTTGCACTGCCGTACTGGAAGAACTCAAGGCGGCAGAAACTATTCTGGCCGCCCAAACCATCGCACCATCTGGGCGACTGCGGGTCGATTTACCTTCATCGTATGGTCGCTCCCAAGTCATGCCGGTGCTGCTGGCGTTTGCCCAGCTCCATACCAAAGTACGTCTGCACGTCTCTTTTACCGACCGCTTCGTCGACCTTATCGAAGAAGGAATTGATGTCGGTGTGCGTATTGGCGGCCCCGATAGTTGGCCGGCATCATTGGGCCACCGCTACCTCGGCAGCGAACGGTTGATTTTCTGTGCAGCGCCTTCCTATATCAAGCGACGCGGAATGCCAAAGACTGAAGCAGATATGGACGCCCACGATGCCGTCCTCTACCACAAGGCAGATGGCACCAGCAGTCCCTGGAGGATCAGTCACGGCAACGGACATATCGAGCACCGGGCGATAGAAGGTGGAATCGTGCTCGGCTTGGGTGAAGCCCAAGTCAGCGCGGTATGCGCGGGGGCCGGGATCGCACAATTAGCAACCTGGCTTATCAAAGACGAATTGGCGAGCACAAAGCTGGTTGAAATACTGCCGCAGTTAGCAACAGAAGGACTTCCGCTGTCGCTGGTATGGCCACGCAGTCGACAGTTACTACCAAAGGTCAGTGCCCTCCTTGATCAGTTGACAGTATCTTTATCCGTTAGCTAAATTGCACGGAACCTAGCTGACGAGGACAATGTAAGTGCGCGTCGCGCACGCCGTTCTCATTGATGAGAAACAATCAGGCATTTACATTGCCCAAGATAAACCACAACCGATGAAGACCCATTTCACCTAGACGAACAATCAGGCTTGCCAATCATATTGGCATAAATAAGGCCATCTAAGAATGGCAATGTACGTTATCCTTGCAACTATTCTACAATTCCAATATTATAGAAATATAGAATTAACTCGGACTACAATAATGAATACTCAAACTGCTATCGCCGCCCTAGCCGCACTGGCACAAGATTCACGCCTTGCCGTGTATCGCTTATTAGTGCAAACCGGACCATCCGGCATGCCGCCCAGCAAAATTGGTGAGCAGCTTGGCATTCCACCATCGTCGCTATCATTCCACCTAAAAGAACTGACCCATGCGAATCTGGTCACCTCAAAACAAGAGGGACGCTTCGTTATTTATGCAGCCAATTTCACCACGATGAATGGCCTGATCGGATTCCTTACTGAAAATTGTTGCGGCGGCAATCCATGCATATCCAACACTACCTGTAACGCAGAAACCATCCAAACTTAAACCCGACAATGCATCGACACAAAAATAAATACAACTAAAACCCAACCAACCATCATCCGGATTACGCAACGACAAGTAAGACCGCCTACTTGAATTACCTCCGTCTTATCGAGAAATACTATGACGATCCAATGCGAAACTCGCGCAGAATCAAGCACTGCTGCGCCCATGAATTTATTTGAACGTTACCTCACGGTTTGGGTGGGGTTATGTATCATTATCGGGATTGTTCTGGGCAAGGGATTTCCCCATGCAGTACAGACTATCGGCGCACTGGAAGTCGCTAACGTTAACCTGCCGGTTGGCTTGTTGATCTGGGTGATGATTATTCCCATGCTGCTGAAGATCGACTTTTCTGCGTGGAATCAGGTTAAAGGACATGTACGCGGTATCGGCGTTACCTTATTTATTAACTGGGCAGTCAAACCTTTCTCGATGGCCTTACTCGCCTGGATATTTATCCGCCATTGGTTTGCACCGTATTTGCCGGCTGACCAGTTGGATTCTTACGTGGCAGGATTGATCCTGCTGGCCGCCGCCCCTTGCACCGCGATGGTATTTGTCTGGAGCCGTCTGACCGGCGGCGATCCGTACTTTACGCTGTCACAAGTTGCCATGAACGACTTGATCATGGTGTTTGCGTTTGCGCCCTTGGTCGCCCTGCTTCTTGGCGTATCGAGTATCACCGTCCCTTGGGCGACATTACTGACCTCAGTGGGTTTGTACATCGTTGTGCCGGTGATCATCGCCCAGCTATGGCGCAAATTGTTGCTGCGACGCGGGCAATCCAGCTTCGATAAAGTAATGGATCGGATCCAACCTTGGTCGATTTCGGCGTTATTACTCACGCTGGTATTGCTCTTCGCATTTCAAGGCAATGCGATCATTGAACAACCGTTGGTCATAGCATTGCTGGCTATTCCGATCCTGATACAAGTCTTTTTTAATTCCGCAATGGCTTATTGGCTTAACAAAATTATTGGCGAAAAGCATTCGATTGCCTGTCCATCCGCATTAATCGGGGCGTCCAACTTCTTTGAATTGGCGGTTGCAGCCGCGATCAGCCTGTTTGGCTTTAAATCCGGCGCGGCGCTTGCAACGGTGGTCGGTGTGCTCATTGAAGTACCGGCCATGTTAGTCGTTGTCAGCGTCGTTAATCGGACGCAAGGCTGGTACGAAAGACGTTGAGTTGGGCTGGGCAATGGGCCAGATTACCAGTCCCCTTTCTATAAACAGAAAATTTACACGCTTTTAAGAAAGTTATTCCATGAGTATCACAATTTATCATAATCCTGCTTGCGGAACATCCCGCAACACATTGGCTTTAATACGCAATGCCGGAATTGAACCCGAAGTGATCGAATACCTGAAGCAGCCGCCGTCACTTGCAACACTGACAAAGATGATCTCCGATGCTGGCCTGACGGTACGGGAGGCTATCCGACAGAAAGAAAAGTTGTATTCGGAGCTCAGCCTGGACAATAACAAGTTAACAAATACACAATTACTTGAAGCCATGATAACGCATCCGATTCTGATCAACCGGCCATTTGTGATCACGCCAAATGGCACGCGCTTGTGCCGTCCGTCCGAGTTGCTACTCGACATTCTACCTATCCCACAACGGGCATCGTTCAGTAAAGAGGACGGTGAAGTTGTCATCAATGCGGAGGGGCAACGTGTCTCAAAATAAAACTGAGCGCATGATGGAAAGCCTTCTACCATGCGATCCTGCAATGCCGAACATTCAAGCCGACCTGTTTCACACGCCATTGATATCGGATTTTACTGGCATCGCACGTTCGTCCCACGCGCCCCGTTTCCTGTTGTTGTATGGATCATTACGTGAGAAATCTTATAGCCGCCTTCTTACCGAAGAAGCTGCCAGACTTCTCAATGCAATGGGTGGTGAAGTCAAAATATTTGATCCGCGTGACTTACCGTTGCCTGATGGCGAGCCCGATAGTCATCCAAAAGTGCAAGAGCTGCGCGCACTTGCCCAGTGGGCCGAAGGTATGGTCTGGTGTTCACCGGAGCGCCACGGCGCGATGACAGGCATCATGAAGGCGCAGATCGACTGGATTCCGTTATCGATCGGTGCGGTGCGTCCAACACAAGGGAAAACCTTGGCGGTGATGGAGGTATCCGGTGGATCACAGTCATTCAACGCGCTCAATCAGATGCGTATTCTGGGGCGCTGGATGCGGATGATCACCATTCCGAATCAATCTTCCGTTGCAAAAGCCTTTATGGAGTTCGACGACGCAGGCCGCATGAAACCTTCCGCCTACTACGACCGCGTTGTCGACGTTATGGAAGAGCTGTTTAAATTCACCTTGCTCACCCGTGATGTTTCCGACTTTCTGGTGGACCGTTATAGCGAACGCAAAGAAAGTGCCGAAGAATTAAGCAAGCGGGTGAATCAAGCCACGATCTGATGGTTATTTTTATTAAAAAAAAATTCTGCGATCCGATCCCTGTGCATTTTTTTGCTCCGGGATCATCAAGGGCAACGTCGGCGGAGAAAGCGAAAGATACTTTTGAGCAAAGATAATCCCTAACGTTACCGCTATCAAAAAATACCGCAACACCTTCAGCTTAAAGCCAATTCAAACCATGCTTTAATCTACACAAATCAACGGAATACTTGGTAAGCTAGTGCGATATTTTACGCATAATCGACCTCCAATGAAGCCAGCCTCCTCTCACTCGCACGCCGCCCTAATTGAAGGCCCGATAGCAAAAACCTTGTTCTTTTTTACATTACCGATTTTATTCGGCAACGTATTGCAATCGTTAAACGGATCGGTCAATGCGGTATGGGTGGGCCATTATCTGGGCGAATCTGCATTGACCGCGACCGCCAATTCAAACGCTATTCTATTTTTTCTCATCACCAGCGTTTTAGGACTTGGGATGGCGGCCACGATACTGGTCGGGCAAAGCCTTGGTGCAAGAAATACCGATCAGGCCAAACGCGTAGTCGGCACCAGCATCACCTTTTTTCTCTGCTTGTCTTTGCTAGTTGCCATGTGCGGATTTCTATTCTCCCGACGGTTGATGGAGTGGATGCATACGCCGCATGATGCCCTGCCCTTGGCTGTTGCTTATTTGCGCATCATCTTCCTGGCGTTGCCGTTTCAGTTTTCAACCATCTTCATCACGATGATTTTGCGCGGCGCTGGCGATACCAAGACGCCGTTAAAATTTCAGATGCTATCGGTCGGACTCGATATTGCGTTAAATCCATTATTTATTTTCGGTTGGGGTCTCATTCCACCACTTGGTATCGCGGGCTCGGCGGTCGCCACGCTAGTCGCACAAAGTATCAGCCTGACCGCCCTCGTTAGCTTCTTATATTATAAAAAACACTTCCTTTGCCTGCATGCTGGCGAAGGACATTATCTGCGCCCCGACCGCGCGATTTTGAAAGCCATGATCCTTAAAGGCATTCCAATGGGATTGCAAATGGTGGTGATCTCTCTATCCATGATCATGATGATTTCGCTAGTTAATCATTTTGGAACTCAAACCTCCGCTGCCTATGGCGCCTGCCTGCAACTTTGGAATTATGTACAAATGCCAGCGCTCGCCGTCGGCATGGCCGTATCTTCCATGGCAGCGCAAAATATTGGTGCACGCCGACTGGACCGGGTCCAGCGCATTGCGATGGTCGGGATTATGTTTAACTTTCTCATGACGGGTGGTCTGGTCACCCTGATTTACCTTTTTAACCAGACGGCGCTTTCGCTCTTTTTGCCGGCGCATGTAGATGCCCTACCTATCGCACAACACATCAACGCCATGGTCGCATGGTCTTTCGTGGCCTTAGGCGTGACCTTTGTATTATCGAGTGTGATGCGTGCTTCGGGTGCCGTAGTGGCACCGCTGGTGATTCTATTCCTGGCGTTATGGTGCATACGTCTACCATTTGCCAGCGTGCTGATGGAAAGTTGGGGAGCAGACGCACTCTGGTGGAGTTTTGGCGTTGGCTCGTTATCGGCGATGCTGATGTCTATCGGCTATTACCGTTTTGGTCCATGGCGCAATGCGCATATGCTTCCTGTTTCTCCTGCAAGCGCTACTTAAAAAAAATCAGGACAGAATAAAATTCTCCACGCATCACCTCCATCTATCAAAGTGGAGGCGATGCATGTCTATTTTTCGCACGGATAATACAACCCCAAACCACAAAGCACCTGGTGCACGGTCAAGTCCGACCAACAATTCTCCTCCTCCCGCCACCGCCTCCGCCGCCATGCCGACCTTACGCTACAAACGAGACTTCAGCTCCATCTTCTTCATATAGTGGCGAATAGAAAAATCCGTTCATTCACACAGATTACTCTGCCATCAAAGACTTTTATTTATAGACCAATCTCGTAAATTTTCAGATTTTTCTCGACGCTATTTAGTTGAAAATGGTCCTTCGCTTTTTAAATAATAGTCCAATGTTTATTTGGGAAAAACGTTAGCGCGTCTTTCGCTGCATTTCGCATTGCGCCCTTTTATGGCTCTCGTACGGATTTGCCTTCATCTTTGTCTTCTTACACTTGTAAAGAACCCGACATCATGGCTGCTGCAAACAAAGGTTTTACGTTGGTTGAGCTAATGATGACCATCGTTGTATTCGGCATTCTGGTGGCAATTGCTTTGCCATCAATGCGTGACTTTGTAGATGAACAACGCGTCTCTACCAGCGTAAAAGAGTTTATTGCCGCCAATCGCCTAGCCAGATCCGAAGCGGTCAAGCGCGGTAAGCGTGTCACCGTTTGCAGTAGCGTCAACGGAGATATCGGATCGAATGTCTGCGCTTTGAAGACCAATTGGTCCAGTGGCTGGTTGACGATGACCAATGACAGCGGTGGAAGCGGCGGAGAAATAACCGCCCGGCGCGGCGCGTACCCTAAACAATTGCTGGTTGAGGCGACCGTGACTGCATTGCACTATCAGGATACTGGAAGAATCGAAACAAAAACCGGGGTAAGTCCATTTTTCTTATTTAGTGTCGATCATAAATTTGTTCACAAAGTATGTATCTCAATCAACGGACATGTGCAAATACATCGACAAAATGGCGAGTTTATTCCGGCTTGTTGAACATAAGAGATATCCTATGATGAGCTTCATCAACAATCAGAAATGGCAAAAAAAGAAACGCCTGAAAATTGCGGCCCAGCGGTCCCGACAAAGCGGAGTCGGCATGATTGAGGTTTTGGTCGCACTCCTGATTTCGGCGTTCGCTTTACTCGGTCTGGCAGGATTACAGGTCATCTCATTAAAATATCAAAAGGTGGCACAATTTCGTTCATTGGCTAGCCAGACCAGTGCAGATATGGCCGACCGCATACGAGCCAATGCCAGGTCCTCCGCAGCGGGCGACTACGTGACGCACGACGACTATCTCACCAACAGAACTCCCTCAAGCCATTGTAAATTCACTTCGTGCACACCCCGACAAATCGCGGCAGTGGATCTTTTCAACTGGCGCACCGATTTGAGGCGATCAATCGCCGGCGGCTGGGGAAACGTTACTGGCGACGCGACCAACGGCCTTACTCTGACTGTATATTTTTCTGAACCCAATAGAGCCAAAGCTGCTAATGGCGACAAGCCCGATCCGAATTGTGCCGCCAACTTTCCTAGCGGTACGGATATCAACACAATCCGGTGTTTTAAAACGGTATTTGTGCCATGACGACCATCCTGCTAGCGATTCCTAAAAAGAAGCATCGTGGATTCTCCCTGATTGAATTGATGATCTCATTAGCGATTGGTTTAGTGCTGATGGTATTCGTTACCAGTCTTTTTTTTAGTAGCCACTTTAGCGCTCGCTTAAACGACGACAACGCGCGCATTCAGGAAGATGGCTACATTGCCATGAACATGATAGGCCGCAATTTGATGCAAGCCGGATACGGCAATATGCGCACAACCACCGCCACAGACTTTAGCGGGATCGGATTCAAAGCCTGTCAGCGAGGTTTTAAGTTACCGTTGACCGATGACTTTCAATGTAATACGACGGCCAAACAGCCCGAATTCATTGTGAGTTATATGGTAAATACGGAGATAGGCCGTTGGAATTCCTCAAACTATTGGGATCAAACTAGCGCTGATTGTAACGGCGCACTACCGGGCTATACCGATCTTCCTGAGCCTACGTCAGTCGCGGTGATCAATCGCTATTTTACAAAAACGGTACATGGCGAGACTTCGTTATTTTGCGAGGGTAACGGAAAAATTGTTAACGCTCAAGAACCGGCTCAGTCAATGTTAAGTAATGTCGACAAAATGATATTGACCTATGGCGTGGATACCAAAGGTGTCTATTCTCCCTCGACTTTTTTCAGCAATGCCGATGACGTAGAAGCCCTTCCTATTTCAGGGTCCAACAAGACTAATTGGGATCAGGTCATCAGTGTAAAGGTGTGCATTGCGCTGCATAGCGACAACGAGGTGACTTCGACCCCGCAATCTTATCGCGATTGCGATAACACGACCAGAATTGCACCTAATAAAAAATTGCATACTACGTTAACACGCACTTTTGCCTTACGTAATCACGTACAACCTACGTTGCTGGATCAATAAATGCACGCAAAATATTCTATATATTCAGATAGTCGTCATGACCCAGCGAACGTTTCCCACCACGCACCACGAAGCAGTGATCGGTGTGTCCAATCGGATCATCACTTTTTCCACCATTCATTAGATGAAAACGCAAGTTTTTCCAAGATTAAGCCGGCTAGAAAACTAAAAATAAATCTGCGGAATAAGACGATATCAAAGACGATAACAAGGCAAGCCGGGATTGCCTTGCCTTTGGTACTCATTTTTTTTGTCGTCATGACGCTACTGGGAGTGACCGAAATTCGCAATGCTACCTCGGGCGAAAGCTTGGCGGGCAATGCGCGTAATCAGCAAATGGCGTTTCAAGCCGCGGAGCAGGCACTCCGTCATTGTGAAATCGATCTGCAAAAAAGTATAAGAAACGGCGCAAGAAGCGACTACGAGGGTCTCACATTAAAATCGATTTATCCCAAGCCTTACGGCGTAAAAAGCCCACCAAAATGTCGGGCCACCGACATTTCAGACACTTTGCAATTAGGTCCAACGGAAGTCAGCAGAGATGAAAGCATCTTCGTCTACCAGATCACAGCGCGCGGCACTGGTCCCTCCGACAATGCGGTTGTAATGCTGCAGAGCTCTTTAAGGTTTAAAAAATGAGAGATACGCAAATCATGTTACCAACAACACTATTCGTCAGATTAGCCTCATCCCGATTATTCGTGCGCAGAATACATGGTCGCGGACTCAAGTTAATACGCGATACAGCAGTCAGCATCACTGGCTTAACCATGATGGGATTATGCAGCAGCGCGTTGGCTGAAATTGCGCAGTCTCCCTTATTTTTGGCGGAGCCACCACCGCCCAATCTCATGTTTATCTACGATAATTCGGGCAGCATGAACTTCGAGACTCTAACGGGGGACGATGTAACCAATGCGTATACATCCCCCCAATATAATCATGACAAATACGGATGGATTTGCAAGAATTTTTGCTTTCAGCAACCAGACAAAAATCAGGCCGCTTTTTTCTCAAGCGATTGGAATCCAATTTATTACAACCCAGCACTCACCTATACCCCGGGACTGTTGGCTAGCGGTCGATCTATGGCGAACGCAAATGCCACCTCGACATTATTGGATGGGTACGCTAAGACCGGTCAAAAAATTCCCCTCACGGCAATTTGCCACGTCACTAAAACATTTAAACTTCCCCTCTTCCACCCACAGACATTTGCTACAAATAAAACTTGTACGAAGTCCGGCCCCATTATCAAGGCGCAATATGCGTACTATTACACATGGCACGGTCAAGGAAAAACAAATGGATCGCAGTACCAAGATCAATTCTACGTACGAACAGACATTCTGCCCTCCACCGCTTTTTATCCACGCGCATCGACGCGTAGCGATTGCACAAAAAATGCCACCAAATGTACATATAACGAAGAAATTCAAAATTTTGCCAACTGGTTTTCCTATCATCGCTCCCGCCATCTGGCGATGAAAACTATGCTTGGTATCGCCTTCTCGGGGTTGAGCGATCGCTTCCGCATTGGCTTTTCAACGATTAATCAAAATAAGACACGGTTTGTTCCAATTGCCAGTTTTACTAGCGCACAAAAATCACTATGGTACGAAAAGTTATACACCAGCGAGTCGAATGGAGGCACGCCGCTTGCGATAGCACTTGATAATGTCGGAAAGTACTACCAAGGACTTGGCATGCCTGGCATCTCACCCGCACCGCCTGATCCGATTCAATTAAAATGTCAGTCAAACTACGCCATTTTATCGACCGATGGCTTTTGGAATCTGTCGAATTCAAAAGTTGATAATTTCGATAAAAGCGTGCCGTACGATTTACCTGCTCCGGTGCCGCTTGACCCGGTGTCCGGAAAGCCTTTCATCCCAGGCCAACCTTTTCCTCCACCTTTCTATGAAGGTGCTACCCCGACATCCGGCACCCTGGCCGATACGGCGATGAAGTATTGGTTGACGGATATAGGATCCCGACCAGGACAAGGTGGAACAGTCGGACATATCACTGCCAATAACAAAGATCCGGCAACCTGGCAACATATGGTGACGTATACCGTCAGCCTCGGTGCAAGTGGCGTATTAAAATATCAGCCGGATTACCAAACCTCACTATCAGGTGATTACGCCGGAATTAAAGGCGGCTATCGAAGCTGGCCAGTGCCCGTAAGTGATAAATCAAATACCATCGACGACCTTTGGCATGCTGCGGTAAACGGTCGTGGTAGTTATCTCAATGCACAAAATCCCACGATCTTAAAAAATGGTTTGATTGAGATGCTGAAATCCCTCAGCGACATACAGGGTGCGGGGTCGAGTATTGCCTATGCCGGCGCTACGGTCGGTGCGGCTGGATTCTCTTATGCTCCAAGCTTTCAATCCACAAAATGGACTGGACATTTAAAGGCTTACAGCATAAAAAATGGGGTACAAAAAGAGCTGCAATGGGACGCCGCAACACTATTTCCGCCCTGGGACTCGCGAAATATTGTGACCTGGAATACAGGCACAGGCGGAATAAAATTTTCATGGAGTAACTTAGACCCCTTTCAAAAAATTGATCTGGGATCGGAATCGATATCGGAATATTTGCGCGGTAATAAAGCATCCGAGCAGACGGTAAACAGTAGCGGTGGCACTTTTCGATATCGTGAAAACTTGCTCGGCGACATCATCAACTCATCACCGTTACATGTCGGAAAGGCCAATTTCGGTTATGCAACATCAGCCTCTGATGGAAACGGCGGCGAAACGTATGCCGCGTTTCTCAAGAAAAAAGAAAGCAATCGCGCCGCGATGGTTTATGTCGGTGCGAACGATGGAATGCTACATGGTTTCGACGCTCAAACCGGGATTGAAAAATTCGCATTTATACCGAATTCCGTTTATCCCCATTTGAAATCATTGAGCGATCCGGCTTATAAACATCATTATTTCGTCGATGGACAATTGGCACAAGGAGATGCCTATCTTGGTGGGCAATGGAAAAATATTTTATTAGGCAGTACTGGTGCGGGTTCACACGGCGTATTTGCGATTGATGTTACTAGTCCCGCGAGCCTCGGCGCACGCAGTATTTTATGGGAACTTGGCGCCAGCGGTGACTTTAAAGATCTGGGCAATGTATTAGGAACGCTGGCGGCCGTACGTTTGACAAATGGAAGGTGGGCGGCGATCTTCGGAAACGGATATAACAGTGCGAGCGGTAGAGCGATTTTATATGTAGTCGATCTTGCCAGCGGTAAGCTGATTCATCAAATAGACACAAGGATTGGCGATACATTGACGCCAAACGGATTATCCACACCGGGCTTGCTGTTCAATCATAAGCGTGAATTGATCGCTGCGTACGCGGGTGATTTAAAAGGAAATTTGTGGAAATTCGATATGTCATCCACCTCTCCTTATAATTGGGTATCAAAAAAAATGTTCACGGCCACCACCGCCAATGGAAGCATTGCGCCGATTGTTCAACAACCGCTATTGACACCGCACCCAACGGCCGGCTTTATGGTGACCTTTGGCACCGGAAAATATTATGAAACGGCCGACAAAACCAATACGGATAAGCAAGCCTTATATGGCGTATGGGATAAACCTGGGCTATTCACAACAAAAGACCGCGGAGATTTACAACAACAAGGACTCACGCCAATGGTGCAAAACGGCGTGACGGTAGGACGTATATTAACCAATAGAGCTGTCGACTGGTCCTCTAAGCGAGGGTGGTATATCGATATGCTAGATCCCGGCGAACGATTTGTTGGGCGCCTACAAGTCATAGAAAATGTTGTGCTGCTGTCGACAACGCTTGGCCCCACCGTAAATCCCTGTGACGGGGGCGGTACATCGTACACGATGGCAACCGATATCCTGAACGGGAGCGTCGCTAAAGATTTTGTTTTTGTCGATAAGGATGGCAAACCAATACAGGATGCCCAAGGTAACAACGCTAGCGCAATTGGAACTGGCGGCACTTCTTCCGAAGGCGTAAGTATTCCCGGTACATCAAACGACTGCATTACCATCAATCAACTGGATGGCAAAACTACATGCATACCTTATGTCACGTCGTCGGAGGTCATACGGCGATGGCGCCAGATAGTTGTGTCAGACCAATAAAGAAATCTAAGCGGCGCTGATTGGGATACGCCATGAAGCGTTAATGCCTATTATTTGTACGCTGCGTGAAGAGAAACACATGTTGAAGAGTGACTCAATAAACAGCGATGACACCATTCAGGAAGCCACAGTGAGCAGAAAAAAAATACAAAAACAAGTCGGATTTACTTTGATGGAGCTGATGATCGTGGTCGCGATCGTTGGGATTTTAGCTGCTATTTCCGTACCTAGTTATGCCGAATATATAAGGCGCAGTGACAGGACACAAGCGATGACGGCATTGCTACGAGCCAGCAACTGGCTTGAGCAACAATTTACGGTGAATAACACCTACCTGGTCAATGGAACACGTCCGATTTTGCCGCCGGAATTGGCCCGCTCACCAGAATCAGGAAATATCAGATACAGTTTAAAGGTTACTGCGAGTTCTGACAGTGCGTTTACGCTTCAGGCTGCTCCTAGATTAGGGGATAGATGCGGTACGTATGTTCTGGATCAATCGGGGCAGCGAGGTCTGATTGGTGCCAACGTCAATCTGGTGGCGACATGTTGGGGCGGTGGCTAATTCGCTCTTCGCTCTGTATTACATTCGCTAGTTAGTTATTTGCATCGTTAGTTTTTACGTTGGCTGGTTATTGCATCGGCCGACCAATGTTAGTTCGGCCAGCTACTTTATCGCCCATCTGACTTTTAATAAATCGGTCATACGCAACGTTTACACACATTGTTTTTTCAGGACGTTTACTGTCGCAGAGACTGAAGCGACATCATGGGGCCTCAAGAAAGAAACTATTCCTAAGGCCCATTGAAAGTATCTGCGCAATCAACACATTGCCGCTTTAATGTCTTTACTTTACGTCTTCTTCAAACCCAGCAACGCGTATAAAATAATTGCACCAAAAGTCGCGGTACCAATTCCACCGAGCGAAAATTGACCCAACTTCAACGTAAAATCACCAGCGCCCAATACCAGCGTCACTGCAGCGACGATAAGGTTACGGTTATTAGAAAAATCGACTTTATTCTCAACCCAGATACGCGCACCAGAAACCGCAATCAATCCAAAGACGACGATTGATACACCACCCAATACCGCCGCCGGAATAGTCTGAATCACGGCCCCGAACTTCGGTGAAAAACCTAATACCAGCGCAATTAGCGCGGCAACCACAAATACCAACGTAGAGTAAATTTTTGTCACGGCCATCACGCCGATATTTTCAGCGTAGGTTGTAACGCCCGTTCCCCCAACACTACCGGAGAGTATGGTTGCCAAACCATCACCTACGAATGCACGTCCCATATATTTATCGAGATTTTGTCCGGTCATGGCACTTACTGCCTTAATGTGACCGAGATTTTCAGCGACCAGAATCACCGCAATCGGAGCGAGCAACGCCATCGCATTGAGCTGGAATACGGGCGCGGAAAAATGGGGAATACCAAACCAGGCCGCATGAGCGACGATTGAGAAATCGATTGCTTTTCCCATTCCTGCACCGTTGGTCAGCACCGCATAAATCACATAAGCGAGCATCAATCCGACCAAAATCAGCAAACGCTGCAACATACCGCGTGCGAACACCGCAACCCCGCCGACGCAAAGTACCGTGCCAAGCGCCATCCAGGCATCGAAATTGTTACCGATCACCCCTTTAACGGCAATGGGTGCCAAATTCAAACCGATCACAGCGACCACCGCGCCGGTCACTACGGGCGGCATCAGCTTTTCGATCCAGCGCGTGCCGACCAGCATCACCACGAAACCGATCACCGTATAGACCACGCCGCAAGCGATAATGCCACCGAGCGCGACCCCAAGATTGGCATTGACACCGCTGCCGCTATAACCGCTGACGGCAATCACTAGCCCGATGAACGAAAAGCTGGAACCCAAATAACTTGGAATACGCCCACCTACCAAGACGAAAAACAATAGCGTTCCTATGCCGGACATAAAAATCGCCAAATTTGGATCGAATCCCATCAGCAATGGCGCTAAAACCGTCGAACCAAACATCGCGACCACGTGCTGCACACCCATTGCAAAAGTCTGTGGCCAAGGCAGGCGCTCATCGGTTGAGATGATTTGTGCCTGCCCGCCTGCCACAGCGGCGCGCAAGCGCCACTTCGGAAAATAAGAACTCGCCATAGTTTTCTTCCTGAAAGCCCGACTGGCGATTGCTGTTTTTAGTCTATCGACGCAAAACAACCACCGCCAGTCGGATGATTTATTTGAATTTTGATTGGGGAGTAGTGTACGAAGACCAAGCCAAAATGACAATCGACATTCAGCAATTGCACGGAGAAATACCTGTTTAAGGTGTTTGTGTGACGATGACGGCGAAGTTATATATTTGATACTTTTTCAGTGCATGGTTAAAGCGCTAAAGGTCATGATGGAACTCAAGGGACTACATAAATATTATCAATTTCATCATTATCGGACTTAACTTGGCATCATTTCGTACTCGAAACCACAATAAATAAGCACGCAGACCAGTTAATCAAACAATGACAATTCATTGCCTTAATTACCACTAACACGCATCATTTCCGGAGATTTTTTGAAACAATTCACTGTCCGTCCTCTCGCAATCTCATTCGTTCTGCATAATCTGTTCAGCGCAATTGTTTTGACACTCGCTTCGCAAGCCATGGCCGCGGACCAAGCGCCCCACCCCGTATCAACGATGGCACGGTGGTCTGGCCGAATGATCGGCCTCAAATCGCGTTAGGTATTTTGTCGCTGACCACGATGGCCCCTGATAGCGCCGCAATCGAAAAAACGCTGACGTTCAATTCATTACTGTTGGTAGATGGCATTGCGCCTTCGGCAGATCTAATCCTGTTGGCGCGCCAGATCGCTTATAGTTTTAGCGTGAGACGGCGCTTTTCGGGACAATAAAACGATAGACTTCACCCTGCTCTGCTAAGTAGAACGATAATCCCGTGTGCGAGACGTTAAAATCTCGCACCCTTTCGACCCACATTACGGGCTTCCCGCTTTCCATTCTCCAACGCAGGGATCACACGGTGAAGTCGGTCAATTTCGTGTCTGCAAACGTATCGGGCGCCAGTAACCGCTCCATCACTTCAGACCAACGCAAAGGCGTTCTTTTCGGCGCTATACGCGGTGCCACCAGTGCTGCACGAATAGCCTGCCCGATCGAGTCGGCATCGCTCGGAATATACCCAAAGCGCGATGGATAGTCACCAGCAATCCCCACCGGGCATACCGCTGGCAACCGAAAAAAATCATATTGCATTAGCTTCATGGACGTATCGGAAAGATAGCGTGGCACCTCGCTCGAACGATAAGGTGCGATGCCCATCGTCGCGTGCTTGATATAGGGTAACGTAGCCTGATGTGGCATTTCTTCATGGACCACTACATTCTTTCCGTACCCCGGCTCGGCTCCCGTGCCCGACCCAATAATATGAAATGTGACTTCCGGGAACATTGCCGATGCGATGACAAAAAAACTGGGATCGAATAGCATAGACCCAACCGATACCGCATGCAGACCCGGCCCATACGGCGAGGGATCGGCATGATCTTCCACCGAATAATCGAAACCGTGCGGGATCACATAACAGTTTTCCAGACTTGGCATCCGATCAGCCAGCATGCGCGACGTTAGGCAAAGCGCATCCATTTTCGGCCCGACTCGGGCGAACGTATCTTTTACATAAGATGCGACGTTAATGGTATCGAGATCATCCGAGGCGAGATAAATAGTTTTTGCCTGCGGATTGAGGCGTCGCACTAAATCAAAGAAAATTGGTGCTATGCCACTTTCAAATACCACTACATCGGCATTTTGTATCCACTCCACCAGCACCGGACTGGGATGGTCGATGTAACGTTTAAATAGAAATTTTTCGATAGGATAAAAAGCACCCTTGCGCAAGTTGATTGGATGGATAATTGTTTTCCAAAGGTAGCAATTAACACCTTCGTACATCTCCACTTTATTGGCGAGACTATCCAAAGAACTCCGAGGATCCGATTTTAATTGGGAAAGAAAACTGTATTGGCATGAAAAAAAACTGGTCGGGCCATATTTCGCCAATTCTGCAGCGATGAAATGCATGTTCACCTTCCGCCGCGATCTGTAATCATGTGCGGTAATCACTAATGATCTCATCGTGTTAGCTCCTGTTGAGGCACACCTGCAAAACAGAGATTCGATTTACTATTGAAAACGTACGTCTGATCGTAGGGTCGTAAAAAAATGTAAGACACAAAATTGTTATATTGAACGAAAGCGATGTTTTACGACGTCACGACATCTTTTCTGGAGTCAATACTCCTCCTGACTTCTTGTGCTTCTTTCACAAAAAAATGTTCCATTGCGCGTGCCACGTGATCGCTAATTTCATTTTTGAAAGCGCGCTTTTTTTGCGTCCGTTTCCGATGTTTCATTTCAATCAGTTCAAGGGGTTTTTCGACGAATGGAACAGGAATTTCATAAAAATTTGTGTCTGACACCAGAGCACCATATTTTTCAAAAAAATTGTTATATGAAAAATAAAATTTCTTACCTTGCGATATCTGATTTTTATTGCCAATCCCTACCAACGTCTTAAAACCAAGTGCAGTCGTTACGCCGCTCATCGCCGCCATCAATAATTGCGCGGGTTGAATATCATGACAAAGTTTAGTCGCCAACTTCACATTTTCAAAATCATGCATTCCCTGAACACTAGAAATAAATAACACATTTTTGTCTCCAAGTCCAAAGGGAGCTCCATCGGAGATGACAAAAATTATGCGATAAATACTTACTTTATCTATTTTGAAAATTAAACATAGATCGCCCTCATAATCGATCGTGTGAGGAAATCCAATCACGATCTCACATACAATATCATCGATCTGTTTTGCCCATAGCCGTGCTGGCACATTATAAATAACCTCCAAAAAATTGGTTTTAAAATGTTTTTGCAAGTATAAATAATGTCCTGTCAATATCGCAAGGCTATTCTTCTTTGAGATATCAAAAGAGATGTAGTTCCGCAAGTACTTATATGATATTTCAGGTATATCAAGAATTAATTTGGCCGCCTGAGGATGGCTAAGCGTATTGACAAGCTTTATATGACGCCTGATATTAAGTAACAGGAATAACCCCCTTTGCCAAGTTTGCAAGGTTAAAATAGATCTCCTTTTTACGATATTCCGTGTAATGACGGAAGTAGTAAAAAATAGATATTTAAACGATATTTTTGAATTGATTGACATGATTTTATCTCCCAATAAAACATTAACAATTAACTTCAACTACCAACTTCTCTACAATTTAAATCGAAAAAATCGTATAAGAAATACGCATATGAAGAATGCGAATGATCAATTATCAATTTTCTCAACTCCGTTTATACATATCCTCAAACCGCACAATGTCATCCTCGCCTAGATATCCGCCTGACTGGACTTCGATCAAATGCAGCGGCATTTTTCCTGGATTTTCTAAACGGTGCTTGACGCCGATTGGAATATAAGTGGATTCATTTTCTGATAGAAGTTTTTCCTCGCTGCCGCAGGTAATCAGCGCGGTACCGCTAACGACCACCCAGTGTTCAGCACGGTGATGGTGCATTTGAAGCGATAGTTTTCCGCCTGGTTTGACGGTAATCCGCTTTACCTGATAACGCTCACCGATATCAATGCCTTCATAGCTTCCCCAAGGCCTGTATACATGGGCATGGCTCATATGCTCGGTTCGACCTTTTTTCTTAAGCGATTCCACGATATGTTTGACCCCTTGCACCTGATCTTTGTGGACTACCAGGACGGCGTCCTTGGTTTCGACGACGACCAGATTTTCCACACCGATGACAGCAACGAAACGGCTCTCTGCGCGCACCATCGCATTGCGAACGTTGTCGGCATAGACATCACCGCGCAGTACGTTGCCGTCGATATCGGACTCCAGAACGTCGCACAGCGCGGCCCAAGAGCCAACGTCGTTCCAACCAAATTGCGCTGGTACCACCACCGCATGCCGGGTATGTTCCATAACGGCATAGTCGATTGACTCCGAAGGACAGGCCGCAAAGGCGGCTTCGCCAAGGCGGCAAAAATCCAGATCGTGGTACGCATCATGAAATGCCAACTCACAGCTATCAGCAATCGCTGGCCGATAGGTGCTTAATTCGGCGAGATAGCGTGCGGCCTGAAATAGAAACATTCCGCTATTCCAACTGTAGGCAGGATCGGCAACAAATATCTCAGCGGTCTCGCGAACCGGTTTTTCGACAAAGCGCTCAACCGCAAAACAACCGTCGGCAGCCTCAACAGGCTTGCCCTGACGGATATAACCATAGCCCGTCTCTGGCCCAGACGGCACAATTCCGAAGGTCGCTAATGCGCCACGCACAACTGGTTCTAACGCCCGCTGCACAGCGGCATGGAACTCCGCCACATCAGTAATCACATGGTCGGCAGGTAGCACCAGCATGATGGCTTGCGCATCCCGTTTCAACAGAAAATGCGCTGCCGCCGCGACCGACGGGGCAGTATTCCTTCCTACTGGTTCCAACAATATTCCGCAAGGAGTAATGCCAATGGCACGTAATTGTTCTGCCACCAAAAACCGATGATCGTTGCCGCAAGCCACCAGTGGCGGCATCAATTCGGGCCACTCCGCTATACGCATTAACGTCTCTTGCAGCATCGTGAGGTCAGAACACAACGGCAACAGCTGTTTGGGTAACGCTTCGCGCGACAATGGCCACAAGCGCGTACCGGCACCGCCGGCTAAGATCACAGGATAGATTTTCATACCCTGCTCACCGAGTCGTCTATCAAATTCGCGTCAGAAATCGTATCGTCACCATTCTGTGAATTTGTTGATGCAGCCTTATTTTTAGGCAAGAATATTGTTTTATGTAGCTGATGGCGTGCATCACACCATGAGCGCTTGCCGGTCGTTGACGATAACGACATTTCCCCACCACGGGTAACGCCATATTCCTTTACGATCACCATTTCTTCCAACGAAGCCTCGGGGAATATCCGCGTGTACTCAAACAAGACGCTGCGCACCAGTGTGGAACCAGAACATATGTGGCAGCCATGTCCAATCCAGGTCGGGCCAATGATAGTGCAACCAGATTCAATCAGACAACCGGCACCAATATAAACCGGACCTTGAATCGTCGTTCCATTCCAGTCAATGCTGGTGTTAAGACCAATCCACACGCCGTCGGCAATCAGTGTTCCGGGAACTTCCATTTGCGCGACCTCACCTAATAAAACACTTTGCAGCACGCTCCAATAGTCGGTCACAGTGCCTATGTCGATCCAGTTGAAGAATCGCTGTTGCGCATAAAATGGCAAGCCTTTTTCAACTAACAAGGGGAACAGGTCGGAACCGATGTCAAACGATGTCCCAACCGGTATGAGATCAATGACTTCGGGCTCAAAGATATAAATCCCCGTGCTAGCAAAGTTGGATAATGCATTTTCCTGTTTTGGCTTCTCCTGAAACGACTTGATCCGTCCATCGAGATCGGTTACTACCACACCGTAACTATCGACCTTCTCCCACGGTACTTTCTTAGTGACAACACTCACCATTGCACCTTTCTGTTTGTGCTCAAACAGCGCGGAAGTCAGATCCAGATCGATTAACGCGTCGCCACAAATCACAATGGTCGTGTCATCAAAAAAGTGAGCAAATTCCTGAATCTTCTTAATGCCGCCCGCCGAACCCAACGGTTCTGGGATTAACTCGCCGTTATCGTTTATATAGCCTTCAAACGAATAACCAATCTGTACCCCGAACTGGCTTCCGTTACCGAAATACTCTTCAATTTTGTGGTGTAAATAGCTAACATTTACCATAATGTCGCGTACGCCATAACTGGCAAGAAACTCGATCAGATAAGCCATCACTGGTTTGCCCAAAATTGGTATCATCGGTTTGGGAAGGTCATAAGTCAGAGGACGAACTCGCGTGCCGCTACCTGCAGCTAATATCATCGCTTTCATTTTTATACTCCCTACAAAAGGTAATCGAAAATGATACAGATGCTTTAACAGTGAATCGCACTTGCCTCTAATCCCTTCAAATATCCCAGCGATGCTTACGACACAACAACAAAAATCGCAAGATGTCGACCGTGTAGCGAAACAACAATCGTCGTGGTTCCAGACAGAGCCGATAAAGCCATTCGAGCCTGGTCCGTTGCACAAAAAGAGGTGCACGCTGTTTGTCACCACTCCAGAAATCGAATAAAGCACCGACGCCAATCACCAGGTTTGCATTTAGCATGTCGCGATTCGCGAGGATCCACTCCTCCTGAATCGGATTGCCTAGCGCCACCAAAAGTACCTCGGCCTCGGTAAAGTTAATGGCTTCGATCAAACTGCCAGAATTCTCCTTAAACCCACCATATCCGTCGCAGGCACCCACCACGGTCTGACCCAACACGTCGCGCAGATGATGAGCTGCTTTAGTCAGCGTTTCAGGTTTGCTACCGAGCATAAAAACGCGCATTGACTGCGCCGATTCGGAAAAAAAATAAGGAATAAAATCAGTGCCATTAAGATTTTCATCAAACTTTTGACTGGAAAATAAGAATGCTGCAATATCCATTCCTACGCCGTCGTTCACAATCAGCACTGAATCGGATCTCATCCTGTCCAGCAGATAACGACACTGAACGATAAAATTCGTATTAGCAAAAAATAGCGTCGTTTTTTTATTTCTTCTGAGGGTGCGACGCAACGCACCTGCCAATACCCGGGAAGTTGTTTTACGCACCGGATAACCAGCGATTGGATTCATTTTCTCTAAGCTCATGGATAACTCCCACAAAACCGCAAAATACTGCGACCGCAAAAGAAGGAAGAAAAAAAAATTCTCTAGCAATCTTTTGCCTCTGAAAGATAAAACAAAATTTCCACCATCAACGCGTAAAAAATCGGCGTATCCGGAGTGTTAGTAACAGCACTTCTTGCCACGAACCATTCACGTCTCTGACACGCCACCCAGTAATAGCAACCATACCTGGATACAACAAACTCGCAAGCAGAGTGCCCCCCACGATTAACGTCACATCGTTAAAGCGATTGGACATTGCTAGTACATAGCAGGCTAATCCGACCCATAAAATAATACTTCCCACTACCGGCGGCGCCAGCGCATATAAAGTTATGCGTGTATTTAGGCCAATTGCTCGGCTAATCAACGTTTGCGATAGCGGAAACAAAATAAGATGAGCGGCGCAAAACGACAGGCTCATACCAAGCAAACCAAATCGATAAAAAAAAGCTGAAAGGCCGCCGGCGAGAGTCAATTTTGCGATTCCGAGAACTACCGGAACACGATTTTTTCCAATCGCAAAAAACAAGTAATCATTTAAATCGAGAATCGATGCGATCAAATAGAGAATTGCCAAAGCACCGACGGTGGGTGCTGCTGGCAACCACTTCTGCCCGAATACAACCGCGATCAAAGGCCGCGCCAACTCAGCTTGGAAGCACAGTAACGGTGCCGCACAAAACAAGGTAATGCCGAGAATCTTTAAGTAACCGAGTTGTAAGGCCACTGCATTCGACTGTGAATTTGAAAATACAGGCAAAGCTACTTTGTGCATTGAACTGGATATCAACAGATAGACCGAGGAAGTCATCCGTTTTGCCATATTGTAAAGACCAGTCGCATAGGGCCCCAAACAAACGCTGACCAATAATGCGTCGCCGTTGGTACTGACAAAGTCTAAAAATCCCGCAATCGATACCTGCCGCGAATCTATCCAAAATCGCTGAGTTAATGCACGATCAAAAACGATGCGTGGTAACCAACGGCTCTGTAACATCACAAGCAACAACGCCAAACCCGAAGCCGTTACCTGCTGCCCCACTAACGACATCCCACCGACACCACTAACCGCTAGCGATATCCCAACGATACCGCCTAGCGTGACTGAAAAAATCGATCTGATCGCCAGCTGACGAAACATCATGTTACGCACTAGCCGGGCCTCAAACGCACGCACCACACCAAAAAATAGAATCGAGATACTCATACCCTGCCAAACCGACTTAAGCTCGGGTGCGCCAAATAATATTGAAACGACGCCAGCAGAACAAAACATTAAACAAGCCAACAAAAAACCAATAACCGTGCAATAGGTAAATACCCAAGAATAAAGTTTGTCGTCGGGATCCGCGGCTCGCACCACGGGCATGGCAATCGCGTCAAATACCACTAATCGAGTGAACAAAATAAAGAGATGTGCCACCGTTAATAAGCCGAATGCATCAGGTTCCAGAAAGCGCGCCAGGACCGCGAAAATAGCGAACGAGAGTACCTGTTGTGCAAGGTTGTCCATGATCGACCAGGTTGATCCGGATATGACGTTGCCGTGGCTATTAATCTGGTCCATAGTTTTATTTTCCTAGTTCAATTGCGCGTAAAGGACGGTAAAGATCAACAAATTTCGTCGTGCGCATACACCCCTAGCCCCTTTAAATCTCACTGGCATTGCACGTTACTAACTCACATACCGTTTTTTAAAATTGCGATTTGCGGTTTGTCTCCATTACTGTCGGGATGGATGCTCAATGGATATGACCCAAGCCATTTACCAGCCGACCAGTAAGTCCATCCGCCCCACACCAGACTACCTTTCATTTTTTCTACCATCGCCGTCAATGCATCGAGACATTGCGCGTTGGCCGATACGCCGAACTCACCCAGAAACAAACGCTGCCCGGTCAAAACACCCCATTGGGT
The DNA here is from genome assembly GCF_054343755.1 of Glaciimonas sp. GNP009. Classification (NCBI taxonomy): domain Bacteria; kingdom Pseudomonadati; phylum Pseudomonadota; class Betaproteobacteria; order Burkholderiales; family Oxalobacteraceae; genus Glaciimonas; species Glaciimonas sp. GNP009. The sequence continues at coordinate 3,469,972 of NZ_JBTGUV010000004.1, read as the reverse complement.
CAAATCGACCATGATCTTTGTCAGACGCTCTGGTTCAATACAATTTGTATGTGTGCCGGAGAAATTTGAATCTGCATATTGATGCGCCTCGATCATGTAATTATTGGCAGGATCATGAAAGGTTTTAAAACCTTCGGCGTTTGAAATGCCGCCCTCTTTCGAGAACCACGAGTGCGCGCCGCTCCACCCTCCGCCTGCAACTAGAATCATATTTTTTGCACCACTTCGACGCAGGGCATTAATTGTTTCCTGTGCCGTGATTACCCAACTGCCAATCGAAATTTTGCTGGGTTCGTTCATCAGGTCAAACGCGACATTCGTTGGATCTTTGAACGACGGTAACAAGCGCACCCATAAATCGCTCAATGCGGCCCGCGGCACCTGAACCGAACCGATAGGCTGCCCACGATATTCGCCATAATTATGCACGTCGAGTATTACGCACGCGCCAATTGACCGACCTGCCGAAACGGTATCCACTATTCTTTGTAACTCTGCTTGATCCAGTGCTCCGAATAACTGGGGTTGTATCCGCTCCCACAGAAATGGCAGGCGAAAGGTGTTCATCCCCAACGTTTTAAAATAGCGCATATCTGCGAGATCAGGATAGACATAGTCCTTAAAAAGGGTGCCCGGTAATTTTTCTGAAGCAAATTCGGCACCGCTTAAATTGACTCCTGCCATCTGCTTTCCATCAATGCAATTAGCGGACGTGATGGGCGAAACCAGCACACATCCGGCCACCACGGCTATCGTTAGCACGATTTTTAAAATACGCCACCACCGATCTTTAATCGATATGGGGATGGTTGATCGCGCCAATGCTGCCGTCGCATTCACTCTTGTTGTTCTCATGGTTTGCACCGTAAATTTAATGTAGTTAGAAAATTTTCCGTTGTTCCAAACTACTTATTCATTCCAATGTGGACCTTAGGAGAAGTCCTTGCTGCCAACTGCGTATATATATCTGCATATCGATCTGCAATATGTCGCCAGTTGTAGCGCTCGGCGAAATACTGAGCCTGCATGCGTCTTCGAGCATGATCGGGGTGACCTGTTGAATGTAATTTCAACAGCGCTTCGACACTATCGTAAATGTTTTCTGCAGACAAAATAATGCCCATTTTTGACTGCATGACCAGATGGCGAAACGGGGGAATATCGCTTAACAACGGCGTCAATCCGGCGCTCATTGCTTCAATCGGAGCAATGCCAAAACCTTCATGTCGCGACAAACAAATGAAATAACTTGCTTGTCCAATTAAATCCGCTAACTCAGACTCAGATGGGTTCGGTACTATTTGCACCAAATCGGTTAGATTGTGTTGCATCACCCAATGCTGCAACTCCGCGGCGGTGTGATCATATTCTCGTCCTGCAATGATGAGCTTCCATCCGGCCTGGCCATCCGACAACTCCTTAAATAATGCAAGTGTTTCAAGCAAGCCTTTATTGGCCGACCACCTTCCAAAATAGATCATCGTCTGGGTTGGTGTGGCAGAAGACAGGTTGCTGTATTTTTCAACATTGACCCCATTTTCGATGACCGTCAAAGTGGACGGCTTTACGATTTTTTTGAAAATTTGACCATCATTCTCGCTCGTAGCAATGATCTGGTCATAATTCAAAGACGACGCGCGCGTGACTGAGTTGAAGTAAATTTTTTTTAGTGTTGATGCAAACGTCGTGTGAAAAAATCCGCCATGGGTCGACGCAACAAGTGGTCGGTGGTGAAATGGCTTCGTGAGCGCCATATAGTCGAAAAAGAAATCGATACCGTGCACATGAATCACGTCGGCATCGGTCACCTGCCGCAACACTTGCGGACAAAATGGATATCTACTTGTACCGTGAAACGGCAACCGGACCACGTCCACGCCATTCACTTCTGCTTCGCGGGCCAGCAGTTCCGTAGAATTTTTGAACAAGCGATTCAACGTAACAATTTTAGGTCGCTGGTCGTGGTGTTCACGCTGCTGTCTTGCAATGTTTTGCACTACGTCTTCCATCCCGCCGACAGAAGGGGAATACTGACGCACGATGTGCACAACGTTAATAGGCATTTTGCGTCCCCTTACGTGCTTCAGCGAGTGCCGATGGCGCAGCGTGCAAGTTTGTATGTAACGCGGATGGCGCGTACTCTACAGGCCGCATCGAGGTTTCTTTTTTGCGTCCCACGCAACAGCCAACCAAAAACCATAAAATACCAGCGGTTTTCAGAGCAAACAATGAAGTACCGCTTACACATAAAATGAGTGACATGTAAAGCGTGATGTAGGCCCTGAAACGGTTTCCCCTCTCATTCTCCATCTTCAGCATCCAGAACGTGATCCATAAAAAGAGACATAGGACCACACCTAACCGCGTCAATAATGCGGAATAACCCATGTCGCCAAAACCGATATTGAATCCTTCGATTCCGAATATCATTCCCACATCAAACGTCAACAACATCTGTCCACTGACATACAGCCGTCCGAGAATATTATCGCCATAATGTCCATCAAAAAATAATCCGATAACCACTAACAGGACGACACTCAGCAATGGCAAAGACATCATCCACGCATTAGTCCGACCAAACGGTAAACAGCGCATCAGTATTAACGCCCCTACAGTAATCATGCCGTAGCGCGAGTCACTTAACGCAATCATCACGGCCGACGCTACAAGGAAAAAAACCATATCTTTAGCCTCCTCACGTCGTTTGGATAAACCCCACGCAGCAATGATGACGGCGAAATTTCCTAGCGATACCGGCTCTAAAAATAATGATGAAACACGGTGATTACCCAACAAAGACGGCAAGATAGTCCGACCGATTCCCTCCGGGCGCATACCGTTCAAACCTAATACGCTGTCTTTAGCCCAGTTGGTCCCCGCCGTCAATCCACCCTGACTAACGTAATAGGAGAAGATATTGAACACGCGAGAAAAGGCTTCCAAAAACCACAATTCAAAAAATCCAAATACCAACACCAGAACGGCCATCACTTTCAGGACACGATCAGCATAATGAACGTCCCCAATATGTCTGCCCAATCCGTAAAAAAGGATAGGAATCATGACATCACGAAATCCCTTTGGATCTAACTGATTTCGAAAAATGGCGATCAGAAACAGGTATGCTGCCACGAGCAATGCCACAGCAAAAAATTCCAATCGGATGTGTTTTATCAAGACTACCAGGCAGGCAAAGTAGACGACTGCTTCGGTCAAAGCAACACCCAGCATCGAAATGGGATGCACACTGGTATGCATCGCACATAGCAACGCCTGATACGTCAGGGCAACGATCAAAATCCAGAAGACCAGACTCTGCCCTGCCGGTGAATCGATAACACGCGGAGGAAAAAAATAGTTTCTGATTCGGAGAAGAGAGCGCATACAGTAACTAGCCTATAGTCTTTAATCAGGTAATAAAACGGTGCTATATCCGCTCAGATGATGCAGGTATTCCCGCGAGTCAAGATAAAAGCCGCGTAGCTGCAACATTTTTTTGCGGAATACAAAACCTATATCGGCGCCATGCCGATGACGTCGTTCAATCCATCAAAAACTCACCATCACGGACCCCACGATTTCAGTACCGCTGCGCCGTAATTGATCGCTGAAAGCAGTGATATCGGCCACTCGTGTATGGTTTTTTCGGACCACCAACAGCACGCCGCCAGCACGTGATGCGATGGTTAGACAGTCTGCTGCGCTCGTAAATGCTGGTGTGTCATATAAAATGATGTCGTAAAGATCGCATAATTTTTCATTCATTACACCAAAAGCTGAACGATTAATCAGCTCTTGCGGATTAGGCACACTTGAGCCAGCAGGCAGAATAGAGAGATCCAAAAATGTCTCTGCTCTGACCAGCATTTCGAGGCCCATTTTCCCCGCTAAAAGATCAGATAAACCATGGCCACGATTGAGACTAAATATTTCGTGCTGACGCGGACGCCGCAGATTGGCATCGACCAACAGCGTGGGATTGCCCAATTGCGAGAACACCACGCTCAGATTGGCTGCAAACAAACTGTTACCATCGCCCGGATTGACACTGGCAATTGCCAGCTTCTTATTGCCGGCAGCGAACCATTGCAACATCAATTGGCTACGTACATTTCGAAGCATTTCGACTTCTGCACTAAACGGTTGATACGCAGCCGTTAGCGATTCTGAAAAAATACCCGTACCGACCGTTTGATAGGGATAAACAATTTGGTGTTCGCGAATTTTCTGTATGTCTGACTCGCAGACTAGTCCAAGGCGTATTGCCGCATCGCCGAAGCGCAGACCTTCCTCTTCTTGCAAACGGTTCACGCATTCAGCTTGCTCAAGGGTGATTTTTCCTTGCTCCACAAGCATGCGCCCGATACTTGCATCCTTGGTAATCGCCATTGAGGGATTGACGATCGAAGTAACCGGATTGTTCATTGTGATTAACCCTTCCAACTGAGAAGTAAGCGCTGAGAGAAGCCGATGCTTTTAACGTCATAGCTACGCCTAGGTTTCTCCGCAATTATCGTTCCGAGCATTGGTGCATTAAGCAAGTTGGATAACTCATCCGCAGTTCTAATACGGCGATTGGACATTTCTGCCAACACCGCCAGCGCCAACCCCAGCATGGTGCCCATTAGTACCGACAGCACCGTGTTAAGTACTATATTTGGACTGACAGGCAGCACCGGGACTGCCGCTGGATTAAGGACGGTGACGTCAGACTGGTTCGATTTGCCTTCAAGTTCAGTTTGTGTCAATCGTAGATTAGCTGCGTCGTAGGCGCGCTGTGCATTGTCGGAATCCTTCACCAGGACCATCATCTCGTCGCGAGTACGGTTAAGTTGCAGCACTTTAGCAGTTTGTGCTTTCATCGCAGCACGGACTTCCGCTTCTCGCTGACGTAAAATCCGACCGTTATTGGCAGTCCCATTGTTCGTTGCGCTGATATTACTATTGAGCTCAGCCCGAAGTCGGTCTACCTCCGCTTTGGCTGCCTGATATTGAGGATGATTGCGATCAAGATTTTGCGATAACAGCGCAAATTTTCCTTCCGCCTGGGCCACCGACGCTTTCAGATTTTGAATCAGTGAATTGCCGATCACATCAGGAGAATCTCTTCCAGCGCTACCCATTGCCTGATTGCCGCGCGACGAGGCCTCAATCGCTTGCGCCTGCGCCAACACTAATTGGGTAGACAGTTCATTCAAGCGGTTCGATTCCACATCAAGATGGTTGTCGGTACTTACCAGGCCATGCTGTTGTTGGTATTGAGAAAGTTTATTACGTGACACTTCCAGTCCGGTTCGCAAGTTTTTTACCTGTATCTCGAAATATTTCGATGCCTGTTGCAAAGGTGTAATTTTTATCTGAAGATTGAGTTGCTGATAGGCAGCGGCAAAGCCATTGGCGACGGACGCCGCCAAAATCGGATCGCTGCCTTTACCAATAATTTCCAGCATGCTGCTTTCTCGTGTTGGCGCTACCTCGACCATTTTCAGGAGATAATCCGCCAGATATTCGCGGATCGAGCCTTCGCCTTTATTGACTTTTTTGAAGCGCTGCAAGACAACTGGATTGTTGGCCAGCCTCATGTTGTCGGCAACTTTCAGTGCCACGCTTCTGCTAGTGATCAGATCGACCTGCGTTGCCATATAACCGGACGCCAACTGTGTTGGCAGCACCTGGCCTGACACCGGATCGGTTCCTTTGAAATTCAGCAGCAAAGTGGTCGACGTTTTATACGTCTTAGGTAACACCAAGCTGACCGCAACGGTCAGCGCCACCGTAATGAACAAGGTCAATAAAATGATCTTGTAACGGGCGCGCAGAATAATTAAAAGCTGAGGAAAAGTCATAAAAATCTCTCTCGCATCCAAACATGAGACTTCACGGCAACCTAGCGTATGTCGTTGCGACGATCGCCAGCGTTGCCACCTACAAATTAAGCACCAAACGCCGTAGAAGCATTAAAGGCGGCAATCAAAACAGGCTCTCTTTCACATATACGACGTCATCTGGAAGGAGTTCCACGCCACCTTTAACGTCAATCATCTGTACAGAACCGCTTGTATCGCGCCGTTTGATCCGCAAGCCACGCTCAGTTCCGCGAGGAGTTAGACCGCCACCAATGGACAAAGCCTGTGTAATGGTCATATTGCGTTCCAGCCGATAGCCTCCGGGATGCTGTACTTCACCATAAATATAAAATTTGGGAGCGCGGTCGACGTACACCATGTCGCCATTGATCAGTTCCAGATTGCTATGCATGTCGGATGACTGGATCATTTCAACCAGATTGATGACTTGCTTATTTGTTTTCCCATCGCGGGTGCGCACCACGGTGGCGGTATCCCCGCCTTCCGGCCCGACACCACCTGCCACTGCCAACATGTCCGTGACGCTACGCGTTCCATTAATCGGATATCGTCCGGGACGGAGCACTTGCCCAAGTATCGAGACCTGCTGGCTCTGTAATTCCGTGACCATAATATTTACTTCTGCCTTGCGCAGAAACCCACCGCTTGTCAACAACCCAGAGATTTTTTTCTCAGCTTCTGCTGTCGACAGACCGCTTATACTGACATCGCCGATCAACGGAAATGTAATGTTACCGGCTTCGCTGACTTTGGTATCCAGGCTTAAGTCAGGGTTGCCAAACACGGAGATCTTCAGCGCATCACCCGCGCCCAAAGGGACATCGGCCGCCATGGCTGATAAGGTGAAAATTGCTAACAATAGTGCCAGCATGCTTGCGTAGAATCGGTTCATTATTATCCTCATCCAGTTAGTTTTTTCTTGATAAAAAATCTTCCCAAAAACTGTTACTCTAAATATGGTGTCTTATTGTGCTGAATCGGAGGCGTAATCAATTTTTGATGACGACCGTAATTTTGCAATTTGAATCGCCGCTACCTTCCGCATCTTTTCAATAAATAAATGGTATTCAATCTGTGGTGCGGCATCTTGAATCGTCAACGGACTGTCCCGTATGGCACTCAACGCGCAAAGCAATGCCTGAGTTCCATTTTCCAAGATAAATAAATGGTTACTACCCATCTCGATGAGATTCTTGATAGTCTCCGTGGGCATGTCGCCACTGGTGTACGAATGGGTAGATTTTATGTACGCAATTTTTTGCGTATCCAGCAAAAGCGCTATCTTACTTAGCGAACTCTCGTTGTCCATCATCTGCTTGATCGACACAGAATAATCTTGCGCAGCGATACTTAATTGCTGAATCTCAAGGATCTTCCTGTGCGCAAATAATTCCGGATGCAACTTAAAATAAGTATCGATTTCTGAGTTAGAAGGTTTGGCCGCTTTGACTCCTATAAAATCTAGATAAGTCTGCACAATTACTTGTGTTTTCAAGCGTTCAATAAAATCAATGACCTCCGGATTGCGATCAGTTTTTTGCCGCAACGCCTCTGTTAGTAATAACTTACGATTGATTAATATTTCCAAAGCCTGATTACGCACAATCGGATTTTGGAACCGCACCTCGGCGTCTAGTTGTCGCGCCGTAATCGCATCGCCATTAACTGTTACCAATGTCTTGCTCATCATCTCTTTACGGTCATTACAAGCGGCCAGGTTCATTACAGACATAGTAACCAACAGCGCCAGCCATCTCGCGGTTCGCAATGAAAGCGGCGCTATCACGAGCTGAAAATAGTTGCCGCGTAAAAAGTTGACCAGGTTAGCGAAGTTCACGTCCTGCTCCCGCAAGGTGTCACTATTGTTTCTCATGTTTGCAGTTTTTCGCTACGCGAAAATTAGCTGCAATGTCTTTAAATACTGTGCGCTTGTCCGCCTTTAGATTCTGAATGTAGACGGAGGTATGTGCGCGCTGGCCTGCGACGGCCCCAATATAGAACGAAAAACAGCATAATCAAAAGCACGGACCAGCTCTTCGATTTTTGATCTGATCGCATCCTCAAATCTTTCAGGAATATATAGAGCGATCCACTCCAGTATCTTTTGTTGGTGAAAATATTTTTTAGGGCATGCTCGCCATTGGAACTGCGCATAAAATTCACGTTGTGAAAACTTTCAGTGCGATCAGATAAAACGGCCTCTTCCATCACGGCGAAATCAACTAATTTTTCAGGCGGCCCAAAAACGCGAGCAGCGGCAGTGTCGGCCAACACATCACCATCTATCTGAATCGCGTTATCGACGTCTTCAGCGACATTAATCATCACATCGCTATCCAACTCCATAAGCCGCGGCAGCCTGACTGGGATAGGCGTCAGTTGAAAAGTAGGTGTCGCTGCAAGCAAGCAACCGCTATATGCTAAGAGCGCTAGAATCACCACCAATAACAGTTTTTGCATGATCTTGCTCCTAAGAAGATCCACATCACACCGCCACTTTGAGGCTACAACGAAAGAGACATAACTATTTCAAAAAAAATTTAAACCTTTTTCTGCAAATATTATGCAAATTTCACTAACGTAAATTTTTCCCACCTAATAGGCGCTATCTTTTTTCAATACTTCCTTTACGGTCCGCAGGATGATCATCAGATCGAGTGCAAAAGACCAGTTCTGCAAATACTCCAGATCAAACTTAATGCGCGAACGCATTTTTTCGACTGTATCGGTCTCCCCGCGAAATCCATTGACCTGAGCCCATCCTGTGATGCCAGGCTTTACCTTGTGTCGCAACATGTAGCCTTTAATCAACTTGCGATACATTTCATTGTGTGCGACTGCATGTGGACGCGGGCCTACGATACTCATTCGCCCTTGCAATACATTAATGAACTGCGGCAATTCATCTAGCGAAGTTCGACGTAAAAACGCACCAAATCGCGTGATCCGGACATCATTTTTTTTAGCCTGCGCGACCACGGGGCCATCTTCGCAAACTGTCATAGAACGAAATTTATAAACGATAATCTCTTCACCGTTCAACCCATAGCGGCGCTGGGAAAAAATGACCGGTCCGGGTGATGATAATTTGATGCCTATGGCAATCATTAGCATCAGCGGCAGCAAAATAATCTGGATAATTAGCGCGAGAATAATATCGCTACCGCGTTTGACCACACTACTGAAACCCATAAATGGCGTCTCGCAAACACCGATGACCGGTATTCCACCGACATGATCCAAACGCGCCTGCATCAAATCAAAAGTATAAATATCAGGAATAAAGTACACCGATGCCGTGCTATCGCGAATCACATCGAGTAACGTCAAAGTGCGAGGGGTCGCCGACATCGGCAAACAAATAAAGATTGTCTTGATCTTGTGCGAGCTGAGATATGGACCCACCTCTCCAAACGCTCCCAAATAGGCGCAATCGAGTCCAGCGGGGCGAACTGATTGATCACGGTCGTCAAAAAATCCAAGCATCTCCACAGCGGGATTTCGATGAGATTGTATTCGTTGGAGCAAAGCACCACCCGGGTCATTCGAACCGATGATGACAGCTGACCGTATTACATCAGCTTTTCGGGTATTGAATACCAAGCCATAAGCGGTAATGCGACTGAGTAACAGCGCGAGCGGCGCAAGAGTAGCCCAAAGTAATATGACACGATCAGAAAATTCATACCGCAGTCCGCTAGCCTGCCCAATCAACATCAAAATAACGACGATAATTGCCCAACCAAACAAAATATCTCCGACATAAGCAAGGCGATTTCCTGCGTACTGCGTGCGGTAAAGTTCAATCTGGTCATAGACGTAAGAGGAGATAAAGAAAGTGAGAATCATCAGGAGCAGATAACTCCCGGTGAATAACTCACCTTCATACACAATGATCAAATACAACAAACCAAGAATAATCATCGGATCAAGCATCCGCTTGAAGAATGTGACTAGTGGGATGTCGTTCTCAGTCATTTTGTCGCCCCTCTAAAAGATATAACGCGTATTGAGTACTACTGCATTGCTTGAATAACCGCCGTTAAAATTTGATACAGTCTGCGTACTGCGGGTGGCTGATAACTGAATCTCCCAACGTAGCGTCGGCTTATACACCAAAGTCAGCGCCAGATTGCGCAATGCGTCATTGGGGTCCACACCGAGTGCACCCGAGTTAGTCGATTGGCTGAAGTCTCTTTTTTCGTATTTGTACTGCGCTACGAGTCGGATTTTTTGGGAATAATGCCAACTGGCAGCGGCGCTTGCGCCACGATTCAGAGAGTAGACAGAGGTAAGATCATCTACGGCCCCGATCTCTCGCCAGGCAGAAACAGTAACATCGACTTTTGAGGTCGGCGACCAGTCGACAGAAAGCCGGGAATTAATTCCGCTGAAATTCCGGACCGAAAATGCGTCCTGCTTACGGCTCACCCATCCCCCTAAAAAATGCACGCGGGTGATGCCCGTAGCCAGCCAATCGATCTTCGCTTTGACCTCATTTTGATCGTAGCTGTTGTTAATGAAAAAATTTCCATCCTGCTGCGGATTCGGAAAATTGGCGCGCGTATGACGCAATTGAAGTCCGAAGGTGCTGCCGCTGGCGGCCAGATAATCAAGCCCGATAAGCTCTTGATTCTGCTTGTTGTTCAGCGCGTTCTGCGATGCAAGGTCATAGGATAAGTCGGTATGCACGAGACCGGCGTTGACCCGCCAACTTGGGTGGAATAGCCAAGCTGCATCCGCATACTCATTTACCTGCGTCCGGATATTCTGTGCCAGTTGATGAAAATCGACAAAAGGGGTAAGTCCCTGTGAGTAGCTTGCCCCAACATTTCCTTCAACGTGATTACCTACATGCCAGTTCAAGTTGCCGGATGCATTCTTGTCGAGGTGATCAAGTTCGGTAAAGCGGTTGTAATTGACTTTTGCGATATCTGCATTTGCAGTTACATGTTGCTGCCCGATTTTTTCATCAAGACCAACGCCAACTTCAGCCCGGCGCGTCACGTCCGACAGACCGCTTCCGATCCCGAGCGCCTGTCCCGCTGCCGCATTTGGCAAGCGCAATACATTGTTATCGTAAGTCACCCCAACCCCGGCATATGGAGTAATAGTGTCAGGCGGCAATATCATAATTTCGGGCAGTGGTATGACGTCGGTTGGAACCAGATCGTTAGTGGCGGCAGAAGCCGTCATGCAGGAATATACCGGCATCAGGAAAATGACTTTCCATGACAAGCGTTTAGCACGTGGGAGTTGCTTAAAACATCTGTTCATTTTCTTACCCTTGTAAACCGACCGGTTGCATCAAGAAAAACGAAAATAAATACAAAATTAGCGCTTTGGAATTGTTAAATAAGCACCTCTCCTACCTAAAATAGGTGGCAAAAGAAACCATTGAGATTTATGCGTAATTGTTGGAACGTTGAGGCGGTGCGAACTACTCGAAATTAAGAAAATTGCAAATTGAAGCGAATTACTTTAAATGAAGAATGCTGGATATGTTCAATTGCCCAGTGAGGGATGATAGCAATTAGTTACCCTGCCATCGCTTAAATTTTTATACAAAATACATGACTACACTGCCATGATTGCAGCATAAAAATTGTTGTTTGCTAAACCATCAAATTCTTTTGTCATTTTTGCTACTATTTTTTAAAAGCGCATGATCGAAAGGTCAGCATCATAAAATTCTGCTATGGTGCGAGGCCGCAAAATAATCCTTCTTGAGGCATTTCTTCTACTAAAAACAAGATTGAATATTAATTTTTAATTATCAATTAAGCATCTAATGAATGTAGGATATATTCAAAATAGTAAAAAAACAAGAATTTTTATTTTTATGTAAAAACAATCAAAATAATATTCGCGAATAAGTGGAGTAATAGAGCCTGGATCCTTAGGTGCAATCAATTAGCCCTTGTATTATTAATTTTAGGCAATTATGTCGCAGTCAAAAAAACAAAAAAGTAGATTTTGATGAAATAAAATAGTTGCTGGTTCGATTTCTTTGGCGTTCAATTGGGCTTGAAAACTCGTTATATTAAATACTACGACAATGAAATTCTCGTGGGCTGGTCCGATGCGCCGGTCATAACTCCAGCTCTCATTTTATTAAATGTTTCTTTGTTGCAATGCAATATTTTTTTGAAAATTTCCCGCTATCGGCGTATCCTTATTTTCAGCAATTGAAGTAAAGAAAACGCATTGGCGCTAGCCTCTGCAAGGGCCTGCATTGCAAATGAGTAATAAAATATTCTGTATAGAAACCTTTCTGCGAGGCTATCGAAATAATTTCGTTACCTTATTTTTATTTGCATAAGAGGGCGCGCACCATGGCTTAACAAAATAGGTCTGCCGCTTGATGCTTTACGAATAATTGTTACCGTTATAGCAAGCTAGAATGCTGTAAAAACCACAATGTACAAAAGCGCTGTTCACCGTTTAAGAAAAAATACGGGCTGCAGGGAGCTTGCATCCAGTATCTTGCCCAAAAAAATAAAAATTGGTAAATTTAACCTGATCGTTTAACTAAATTGTTAAGGGAAGGAAGGGGAAAATGTGGAACAATTCTTTAAATCTGGCGGTGTTCAACTGGCTAGGACAATACACAACCGCTTCAGCAGCCTTCAACCAAATCCTTCACTACATGGCTGGTTCGGACCTGGTGAAAGGCTTTCCTTTTATGGGAGTGATTTGGTTTTTTTGGTTAAGAGAAAATGACTCAAAATTAAATACTCGCAGAATTATTATTGCAACGCTTATAGGCTGCATCATCGCTGCTGGCATTGCTCGAGGCGTCAACAATCTCGGCCAATTTCAACCGCGTCCGATCGCAAACCTGCTACTCACTCATTACGATTATGTTGGGTTGCCACCGCCGGAAAGTCAGGATTTGTATATTTGGAACTCTTTCCCTAGCGATCATGCGGCGCTATTTTTTGGCTTCGCCACAGGCATATTTTTGATTTCAAGAATATTTGGAATCTACACTTACATTTATGTTCTGCTTTTTATAGCCCTACCCCGGATTTATCTGGGTTTGCACTACACGACCGACATTATTGCTGGCGCAATTCTGGGAACGGGTCTTGTATTATTGTGCAACCGAGCGCGCTTCATTCGTCTTTACGACAATCAATTTAACGCATTGTCGCGGCGCTATCCGGCAGCCATTCAAGCAATTATTTTTGTAAGTTGCACCGAAATTTGTTTGCTGTTTTATGACGTACGGCTGCTTTTTCATGGACTATCGAAGTACCTCCATTGAATTGCAAGCGCCGTGCATCACGGCGCTGATTCGACATGTCCACAAAAGTAAGCAACATTGCTTGCGTTTTGTCATTGACGAGGTTAAGTCGCCGCCAGCGAACCAAATGCGTAGATTCACCCTTGCTAGTCTCTTGAATAAAAAATTTTCAGGCTCTCATTGCGTAAGTCTTGAGAGAAACAAAGATTGATCGCTTAAGACAAAAAAATTGGAAAAAAAACCCCGAACAAACCATTCGAGGTTTTTAGTTCCCTCTGCCACTTCTATGCTTTAAGGAAATACTGGAATATGCGATTCGACACCACCAAATTTTGCTTCCGGATGCCTTTTTTGGATTAAATCCTCGATAGCGTGTACTTTTTTGAACGGAACATCCACTAGCAACAATACCTTACCGCTAGCGATATCACTCTGAAAATTTTCTAACCGCGAATTGGGTAACGCCGCTGCCGCCATTCCTGACATCCAACCGCCGAGTATGATACCGGCAATTGTTGAGACGACTATCGCGAGCATGTTGAGATGAACCCAGTCTGGAGGAAAATAGACCAGCCATATCCCGCCTAAAAACCCCATCACGCCGCCCATAATCATGCCGCTTTGCGCACCATGTGTCAGATCCGTTTTATGCCAGATATTTGCGTCGGGCATGTCATCCGGCAGGGTTCCCTCGGCTGCCCAGAAATGCATGTGCCGAATTTCGATACGCGCTAACAGCAGTTCATCCAACATGCCACGCGCACTCAACACGTCAGGCAACATGAAATAGAGTCTTTGTCGGGCTAACATAACAATCTCCTTCACCTATAAGTGATATTTACAGCATAGGCAATCAAAGACGAATAGACAAAGTTTATATGTTGTCGAACATTAATATCAATGATTCGTAACGGGGCAAGTCACACAATGCCCATTATAAATAACGGCGACGCGATAACTGGCATCAATCTTTTTTAGCGGCATCACGGATAAGCATCGCCATAGAAACTGCTTGCGCCCCGCCGCTGGTATTCAGCGCCTCAATGACAGTTGCACGATTTTGTGTGGACTGATTCTGGCTTACTTTCCACTTGCCAATTAAACGCGTAATAGTAATTTCAATGCCAACAACGGCTGAAATCATCTTTTCAGTGTAATCATAAGGCGCATCTTCAACCGCCCACGGCGTAGGCAAATTGGCCTCGTTATTAGCGGTAAGTGCCGTAAGATGACTGCGCAGCCACACGGCATCATCAATTACACGCAATGTGCCATAAGCATGGGTAACCGCATAATTCCAGGTTGGGACAACTTTACCGTGCTCTTTTTTGGTCGCGTACCACGTTGGCGAAATATACGCATTCGGGCCACTGAAAACTGCCAGTATTTCACATTCTTTTTGATATATCTGCCAAAGCGGATTCGCCCGTGCCACATGTCCATACAATGTACCGAAAGGACCCGGCTGCGCCGATAGCAACAATGGAATATGGTTTGCCTCAATCCCATCTGCGGTCATCGTAATCAGCGTGGATAAAGGATGAGCGCGAATGAGATCGTGCATCACTTCCACGCTAGGTTCTGCAAAATGTTTGGGGAGATACATAAAGAATCACTTAAAAGGATTGGTATCGTTATTGTGCCTGAATCGTTCAATTCAGCCCAAATTTCTCAGATGAAAGCTATTTCCGATATTCTATAGGGCTGTCGTTAAGTCGATGGTCTTTCTGACTTCGATTTTCAGCATATACAAACCTCCCAATAACACTCTAAAGGACCCATCATGGCTGATCTTTCACCTTACCCGATAACGCAAAAATGGCCAGCCAGGCATCCTAATCGAATTCAACTCTATTCTCTGCCAACGCCAAACGGCGTCAAGGCCTCGATCATGCTGGAAGAGACTGGTCTGGCTTACGAGCCACACCTCGTCAATTTCGAGACCAATGATCAACTGTCACCTGAGTTTTTATCGCTCAATCCGAATAACAAAATTCCAGCGATACTTGATCCCAACGGTCCAGATGGCAAACCACTCGCGCTATTTGAATCTGGCGCCATTCTGATCTATCTCGCGGAAAAGAGTGGGCAGTTTATGCCGCAGGATACTGCTGGACGCTATGAAACCATTCAATGGTTAATGTTCCAGATTGGTGGAATTGGGCCGATGTTTGGGCAACTCGGCTTCTTTAATAAATTCGCTGGCAAAGAGTATGAAGACAAGCGTCCACGTGACCGCTATGTTGCAGAATCCAAACGTCTGCTGGATGTATTAAATCGGCGACTCGCCGACCGCACCTGGATTATGGGTGAGTCTTATACCATCGCTGACATCGCGATCTTTCCGTGGATACGCAATTTGATTGGTTTTTATGAGGCCGCTGATCTGGTCGGCATCACTGACTTCCCCCACGTGACACGCGCGCTTAATACTTTCGTTACGCGTCCGGCGGTTATTAAAGGTCTTGCGATCCCCAAGCGAACGTGATTTTAAAAAATCTGGTTCAGCTCAATATCCGCACAACCTAAGTACCCGTATGACTTACCATAGTGTCTCAGCAACCAGCTTGTCCACTGTACCGGCTAAGACAGGTCGCCGGTACACAGAGGAACATTAAACGCAAAATACCGATCAGATGGCTGGATATCGAACTGGCTGCATGGGACTTAAGCAGCCTGTCTGCTTACTCGTAAGCGTTCGCCAATTTATCAGGCAAAGGAACGTTCAGCCATTTTTTAACAATGGCATTCAATTCACCTGATTTTTTAGACTTGGTCAAAACGTCGTTAACCTTGGCCATAAGAGCTGGTTCGTCCTTATTCATACCGACCAAGCACTTGGATTCCTGAATAATATATTTCATGACCGGTTTGTGCTTGGGATCTTTTTCGCCGATTGTGATAGCTACAAAGTCACCGGTACCGATCAACCGCACTTGTCCCGAGATATAGGCCGAAATCAGCGTATTGTTGTCTTCGTAGCGCTTCATCACAGTGCTTTTTGGAACGCTGTCCGATAACAATGTATCCTCAAAAGTACCGCGTGCAACGCCCACAGTCTGATTGGCTAATTCGGCCGCATTCGTCACTTTAATGTCCGCTGCACCATAAAGGCTATTGTTGAATGGTGCGTAGGGTTGCGAAAAACTGATGACCTTCTCGCGCTCTGCATTTTTACCCAGAGAAGAAACAACTAAATCCGCTTTACGCGTTTGCAAATAAGCCATGCGATTAGCACTGCCCACCGGAATAAGCTCGGCCTTCACACCGAGACCTTTAGCTAGTAGTTTTGCGACATCAATATCTAATCCTTGCAACTGCATATCCGAGGTAACCGAGCCATAAGGCGGAAAATCCTGCGGTACAGCGATACGGAGAACACCTGACTTCTGAATATCTGCCAGCGCATCCGCATGCGCGCTTTGAGCGGCCAGCGCCATGACATAAACAGATGACAGCAACAATATTTTTTTGAATTTCATTGTGGATCCCGGTGAATGATGTGAAGGAAAAGAATGTAATACAGATGTCATTGTGTGAACTATTTTAAGCACTATCCTGACCAACTACCTTTAGCAATATCTATGCCTAATCTATGCCTATTCACGCCATCTGGTTTAATTTCCTGGTAGCAATACAACCATATCGCTTAGTTCCCGGCAACTATAACCGCTGACTATTATAGATAGGTCAACCTTCAGTACTATCAAATACAAAATTTAAAGCCATTCCTCGGCCGCCCTCCAAAAATGCGACAATTAGGCCTTGTATTCAATCACACAAAATAAACGGAGCCAACATGATTCTTGAACTCGCAGACATCCGCATTCAACCTGGCAAACAAGCCGAATTTGACATAGCGATTCAACGTGGCGTAGCAGAAGCCATCAGCAAAGCCAAGGGCTTTTCAGGCTTTAAAATACACAAAGGGATAGAGTCACCAGAACGTTATGTATTGATGATTTATTGGGAGACATTAGAAAACCACACAGTGGATTTTCGGGAGTCTGCCGCATTTGCCGAATGGCGGGGGATTGTGGGACCGTTATTTGCCGTACCGCCAACAGTCGAGCATTTCTCGCTGTTGGCAAAGTCAAACTAACGACGTAACGGTAGCGTCACGCGCATTACGATATTACAGGTTCGCAGCGATGATCAACGTTGGGCGTGCCCTAATGTGACAATAGGTGCGCGCTACACGCAATGCGTGTCGCAATCATGGGTGGAGGAACCAACTGATGCATTCGCCATTGCGGCGCGTCAAATCAGCTTTTCAACATGGACAACTATTTACTGACGCACTACTTTCAGGAAAGACTTCCCGGATACGTCTTAAAATGACGAAGAGTTAGTAACCCTTCATCCATGCTGCTGACTGTACTGTCTCGCGATCCAATTGACGAATGCGATATTCCAAATCGTACAAATCGGCTGCTTCTGACAAATACGCTTCTTTACGTGCGGCTTCCGACAGTTCGTACGCGTTACCGATGCGCTTGAAGAAAGATGCAATGCTGCCGAAAAAACTGCTTGATTGTGCTGCGCGGGTGGTGCTAATGGTCATCGTAGACATGATATTTTCCTATTTCAATAATTACCGCAAACGGCTTACAATTGTTGCGGCGCACCATCACAATAGCGTTTACAGGGAAAAGTACCAATTTCGAATCCCGATAGCAGTTATCAGCTTTGTGAATTCCAAGGGCTAACACCTCGAATTTCGGCTTTTTAGTAGAACGCTTCAATTGTTGTAAAAAGAGGCTAGTTGTTATAAAAGAACTGTGCAGCATGCAACATTTACTAACCATTCCCGCTCAATCTTTCCCTACAAAATCCAATATTGATGTCCAATCACACCTTTCTCTGGCACGACTACGAAACTTTTGGCGCGCAGCCGCGACGAGACCGCCCGGCCCAGTTTGCGGCAATTCGCACTGATGCCGAGTTGAATGAAATCGGCGATCCGATCATGCTTTATTGCAAACCCGCCCCAGATTTTCTGCCCGATCCGCAGTCGTGCCTGATTACGCATATCACGCCGCAGCAATGTCTGGAACGTGGCGTCCCTGAGTTCCAGTTTGCAGCTGAGATTGAACGCGCCTTTTCACAAGAAGGCACGATTGGTGTGGGTTACAACACGATTCGCTTCGATGATGAAATTACGCGGTTCATGTTTTGGCGCAATCTGATTGATCCTTATGCACGTGAGTGGCAAAATAATTGCGGGCGATGGGACATTCTGGACGTCGTGCGTACCGCGTATGCGCTGCGCCCGGAAGGCATACAGTGGCCCATCAATGACGAAGGCCGGCCGAGTTTTCGTCTGGAGCATTTAACCGCCGCCAACGGGCTAAGTCACGAGGCCGCACATGATGCGCTTTCAGACGTGCGCGCCACCATCGCTTTGGCCCGATTAATTCGTCAACATCAGCCTAAGTTATTCGACTTTTGTCTGGGATTACATAAAAAAGATCGGGTTGCAGCGGAGCTAGGTTTGACGACAAAAAAACCGTTCTTGCATATTTCTGGCATGTTCCCGGCAGAGCAAGGTTGTATTGCCGTGATGTGGCCGCTTGGCGTGCATCCGACGAATAAAAACGAGATATTGGCATGGAATCTGGCCTTTGATCCAAGCGAGTTATTCGATCTTGATCCGGAAATCGTTCGCACGCGTCTGTTTAGTAAAACTGCCGATTTGCCGGAGGGAATGACACGCTTACCATTAAAGTCGATCCATATCAACAAGTCGCCGATGGTCATCAGCAACCTAAAGACTTTATCACCGGAAATGACCGCCAAATGGGGCATAGATCGTGACTTGGTGCTCACACACGCTGATATAGCAGTAAGAGCACCGGATCTAACGACATTGTGGAGGCAAGTATTCCAGCGCCCGGCCGACGCTCCTGTCGATGTAGATGAAGATTTGTATGGCGGTTTTATCGGCAACAACGATCGCCGCACGCTAAACGACTTGCGTGCGATGTCTCCACAAAAGCTGAGTGCCACAGTGCCCCATTTTGACGATCAGCGACTGGAAGAACTGGTGTTCCGCTATCGTGCCCGCAACTTTCCACAAACCTTGTCGGAACAGGAAAGTCAGCGATGGCAGGATCACCGCGCCGCACGCCTGTTTGACGGCAAAAGCGGCGCACGCAACATCGATGACTTTTTTGCGTCTATCGATGCCCTGTCAGAAACCGCCGACGAGCGCGGCGAGGAGATTTTGGGTGAGCTTTACGATTATGTGGAGATGATTGCGCCGGAGCGGGACTGAGGATTTACTGCCGATCAAGCTAAAATTAAATTCTAATTAAGTAAAGTACACATCTGTTTAGTTTTGGTCATCGTTAACCCACGATGACCACATCATATTTGATTTAAAACCTCAAAGATAATTGGCGATTGGGTTGCTCATTTAATCGCTAATCGCTACCCACAGCAAATAGCTCAACGCTGTCGCTTCTCCAAATACTCCACCTGAAACATACACATTCTGATCGCATCGCGGTATTCGCCATTGACGAAAAATTCGCTCCGCAATTCGCTCTCTAACGTAAAATCACATTTGTCGTAGATGTGGATAGCCTTAAGGTTTTCTTTGTCGACGTATAGATAAAGTTTGTATAAATTGAGTACGCAAAACGCGTACTCAATCGCCAACCGACAAGCGAGTTCTGCATACCCCTTTCCCTGCGCTGCGGGAGCGACGATAATCTGAAACTCTGCGCGTCGGTGAATATAATTGATTTCAACCAGCTCCACTAAACCGACCATCTCTCCCGCATCGCTCTCTAAGATAAACCGCCGTTCACCCTGATCATGAACGTGTTGGTCGTAAAGTTGAACCAGTTCGACATAGGCTTCATAAGGCTCCTCGAACCAGTACCGCATGATGTGACTGTTATTATCGAGTTGATGGACGAAATGTAGATCATTCCGTTCGAGAGGACGCAATCTAACGCCCGGTTTGGTCAATGTGGTCATGATGAGTTTCTATTCAATAATACTGTGGGTATTTCTACTGCTTGAACTTAATACTCTAATTTGTTGCACTAATGTGTTGGTTTAATTTGATTTTGCAGGGACATCACTTTTGAATATATCCTCCTCGTCACAATCCTTTAATATTAATCGCCTATTCAATCCAACTCTATTGATTAGGACTTATGTAAATCCTACTGGTGATATTGCTGAAGCTGGTTCAGTTGCTGTCTTTTTTGGAGTGCTTCCAACCGGTTCAAATCCTGCGGAAAATCATCTACCTGAACACTGATGTCGCCGCAATGTGCAAAATCACTCAACACAACATTTTCCTCCTCAGTGATAAATCCACCAGCCATGGCCTCCGCAATCCAGTGCTGCATTTCAATCAAACTTTGCGGAATCGGTGCTAGATTACCGTCCTTAATCGCTGGCTTCAGACGCGCCTCAATCGCATTGACTGCAGGAATTAACTTGAATGCCAGTTCACCATAAGCAGTCGGAGCTTGCGCATGATCAGGTAAAAATATATCGGCAATCAGGCGATCACGACTAGCACCATCGGTTTGCATTGCCCGCGCCAGCGTGCTATCAAGCGCATCAGATGGTTTTTGGTACGATAATCCAAAGGGAAAAGCCACAAGCCGCAAGATAAACGCCAAAGGTCGGTTCGGATAATTCGCCAACACGCCGATATAAGCCTCTTGCGCTTGATACAAAGCATCTTGCGCAGCCCAATGCACGTAGGGCAAATCATCTTGTTGGCGACCGTCATCTTCATAGCGCTTGAGTACGCTGGAGATCAAATACAGTTGCGATAATACGTCGCCCAGTCTTGCCGAAATCCGCTCACGGAATTTGAGGGAACCGCCAAGCGCAAACATCGATGCATCGCTAAGTAAAGCAAACGCAGCCGACAGTCGATTCACCGCACGATAAAAATGTCGCAGTTCCACCGGCGCTGCCTTTGGTGCAGCCAGCCACGTTCCGGCAGAAAGTCCGCCCAACAAGGTTCTGGCGAAATTAGCAAAAATAAAACTGATATGTCCGAAAAAAGCCTGATCGAAATCTTGCAAAGCTTTGCCATCGTCCTGATCCGTGGCAGCGGCCATTTCCTTCAGCACATAAGGATGGCAACGGATTGCACCCTGACCGAAAATAATCAGACATCGCGTCAGAATATTTGCGCCCTCAACAGTGATCGCAATCGGTATTTGTTGATAGGTCCGCGCCAGAAAATTATTCGGCCCCATGCAGATTCCCTTGCCACCGAGAATGTCCATACCTGCATTAACAATCACACGACCTCGTTCGGTCACGTGATATTTGGAAATCGCCGAAATCACCGATGGCTTCTCGCCGCTATCCACGGCCAGCGCCGACAACCTGCGCGTGGCGTCAATCAGATATAGATTGCCACCCATGCGCGCCAGCATTTCGTGAATGCCCTCAAACTTGCCTATTGGAATTTTGAATTGATTGCGCATCGCCGCATAGGCGCTGGTTCCACGCACCGCCATCTTTGAAAATCCTACCGTCGAAGAAGGGAGCGAAATGGCCCGACCAGCGGCCAGACATTCCATCAACATGTGCCAACCTTTGCCAATCTGTGCGCTTCCGCCGATGACCCAATCCAGTGGGATAAAGACATCCTTGCCGGAAGTCGGTCCATTTTGAAATACAGCATCTAAAGGCCAGTGACGACGTCCCCTCACGACGCCCGGATGGTTGGTCGGAATTAATGCGCAGGTTATCCCCAGATCGCCTTCTCCGTGCACCTCAAAGGTGCCATCGGAAGATAGCAATCCGTCAGGATCATGCACCCGAAATGCCAGGCCCAGCACCGTCGCTACCGGGCCTAACGTGATATATCGTTTGTCCCAAGTGACGCGAAATCCCAAAGTTTGCTGACCTTGATGTAATCCTTGGCAAACCACCCCGATATCGGGAATTGCCGCAGCATCGGAACCGGCGTAAGGACTCGTTAAGGCAAAACAGGGGATTTCGTCCCCCGCCGCCAAGCGCGGCAGATAATGGTCTTTTTGAGCATCAGTGCCATATTCCAGCAATAACTCAGCAGGACCGAGCGAATTAGGTACCATCACCGAAATCGCCGCCGCCGAGCAATGCGAGGATAACTTCATGATCACTTGCGAATGCATATACGCCGAGAAAGCCTTGCCGCCGTATTGCTTCGGAATGATCATTCCAAGAAACCCCTTGTCCTTGATAAATTGCCAGGCATGAGGCGGCAGATCTTGCCACACTTCGGTGGTTTCCCAATCTGTAATCAACCCACACAACTGCTCCACTTCATTGTCGAGAAATGCCTGCTCTTCTTCGCTTAAGGCAGGCGGTGCCAACGTCAGCAATTTCTTCCAATCCGGCTTACCGGAAAACAATTCGGCATCCCACCACGTCGTTCCCGCTTCAATGGCATCCCGTTCGGTTTGCGACATGCGCGGGAGAATTCTTTTAAAAATCTTCAGAATCGGGACGGTTAACAAGCGCATCCGTAGCGGCTTAATAGCGACGATCAAAGCAGGTGCCACTAATAACAACGACAGCAGAATAGTCGCGACGAGGCCAATCCGCGCTAACTCAAAGCCTGCAGCGATCCAGAGTGCTATCGCCACCAGCCATATCAAGGCATTGACCCGCAAGGTCATCAGGCCGATACCAATAATGATCAGCGCTGCGATCCAATAAAACATGCTTTCTCCTCTATGAATGTTGCAGGAATTTGCCTTGTCGATCTAACGCCCATGCGATCAATATTCGTCCCTATGACAAAATTTAAATGACACGCAGATACAGCACTAAACTTCAAACTGACGACAAATAGCTAACTTGTATTGAATAAACCGCAATTTCAACTGCAATCAATTGATTTTCTACGATATCTGTTGGTCACTTGCCACTAGGCAAAAGTTCAACTATTTCACAGTATGTTTCAGTGCTGAGGTACGGAGGCCTTCTCAAAATGCGTGTAATTGCACCGTCAATTGAGTGTATGAAAAGATAATTAACCTATCAATTTATTATTTGCAAAGGTTGCGTGCCGCTGATTTAAAAAGGCCAATGACGACTCAGTGCACCCTCGTAAGATTCGTTTCACCATCGTTATGAGAACTTTTACACCAATGCCATTAATCATGATGATGTTCATCGATGGCGTGGCCTTAGAGAAACTAAGTCTTTTCCCTATTAATGGTCCAAAAAGAGGAAAACCTTTGGTGCGCGGTTTTCGTCCGGATTATTATTCCGATGTAGTTTTCCACAATATCTACATCACCAGACGGTACGACCAAACTGATTCTAGATCACCCTATCAACGCACGAGTTTTATGACAAAACGTTTGTGCTTTACAGTACGCTTTCTGCCCCCATGCGAAGCACAAAGATGCGAGGTGAAAGACAAGTAATGTAAATCCTGAACACTATTATTTTTTTATCAGGAGAAATAAGACACCTATGCCTATTACAAGCGTATCTTCACCTTGTTATATCGGACAAGCACTGTCAGTTAATGCGGCAACGCAAAGTTGTTATCCTGCTAGCGCAGGTTCAACCGGTGCGTATGCGTCCGGCCTCAGCAGGAACGATCCCACGTCTTATTCACTTCAAACGATTAATGGGCCACCACCGTGTCCTATTAATGTCAAAGAACGAGAGTGGGACGCACTTCTGGAGGAATTACCCGCCAATCTGACTTTACCGATATGGTGCGCTGCGGTATCCAGCGGTTTCTCAAAAACACCAATGGGACAAAACACCGGATGGATGTGGCACGACATTTTGATCGAAAAGAGTGATCTATCTAATTTATCTGAAGATGACCATGCGAGGCTATGCCAGATGTTGGAGGCGCTTTGGGGTGAAAGTATCAACAGTATCGGTTTTCCAACGTTTCAGGAGCAGGCGGTTGAAACGACCGAATATATATTACAGGAGGCTGCAGATAACCATGCGTTATTAAGACGGCTACCCAGAAACAATCCACTCACAATTCTTATTGCCAAACGATTCGACGCTGACGACGGACACCGCTGGGCCGCTCAGCAGCGCACAACCATGCTTGTCAATCAACTTGTCGAAGCACTTCCCTTTCTTTCAGTTCCGGCAAAATATTACGAGAGTTCTACACTTCAAGGTAATCCAATCTCTATCCTGGAAACGACTGGTATATATAAAAAAATTGAACACTTCCTATGGAATTTTGATCAAAAAACGCGTGAAAATCACCCTGAATATTGGTCTACCCGCATAACTGAACCTGTATTTGAACAGATAAAGGAGCATTGGTTTGAGCACATGAAAACCGTCAATCAACGCAATCCTGATGCAGACGCGGCGGAAATGATCAAAAGCTGGGATGAAATTAGCGCAAGTTTAACGATACAACCTTGTCCTACTGTCGATGATATGTTGTCTGGTTTTTGCGTATGTTCGGAACATGCGGACTACGGATAATATTAAAAAATAGCGTAGTGGCCATGTCACTTTAAATTTCTTGACGGTTTGAACACCTTGCCTGATCAGTATTCCGCTAAAATCATCCAGACAGTCAAAAGGGAGATCGCGCCATGAAATGGGATGGAAACCGGGAAAGTGATAATGTCGAAGACCGTCGCGGCGCAGGTGGCGGTGGTGGCTTTGGCGGTGGTCGGTCGATTGGACTAGGGACCATTGTGATCGCGCTGGTAGCGTCTTATTTCTTCGGCGTCAGTCCAATGACAGTCATCAATCTGCTCAGCGGTGGCGGCGCACCCCTCCAGTCCCAGCAGCAAGGTGCTCCGCTTGCGCCTCCTGCAAATGACCAAACTACACGATTTGTATCAACCGTTCTGGCTGACACCGAAGATGTATGGACTGAAATTTTTCGCGCCGGAGGCAAAACTTACATCGCTCCTAAACTGGTATTATTTTCTGGCGCGACCGCAACATCCTGCGGGACTGGCCAAACCGCATCGGGCCCCTTCTACTGTCCTGGCGATCAAAAAGTGTACATTGATTTGACGTTTTTCCAGACGATGAAACAACGCTTTAACGTGTCAGGCGATTTTGCCCAAGCGTACGTCATCGCGCATGAAGTCGGCCATCACGTCCAGAATCTTCTGGGGATTATGGAAAAAGTTGACAAAGCCCGGCGATCAGCAACAGAAAAGCAAGCCAACGCCCTGTCCGTCAAAGTCGAACTGCAGGCCGACTGCCTCGCGGGCGTATGGGCTTTTCATGCCAATAAAGAGCGAAACATTTTGGAGCAAGGCGACGTAGAGGCCGCATTGAACGCAGCCAATGCCATTGGTGATGACGCGCTACAACAGAAAGCCCAAGGGCAAATAGTCCCCGACTCTTTCACCCATGGCACTTCAGCGCAGCGGGTACGCTGGTTCAAACAAGGTATTGCAAATGGTCAAGTTGCAGCATGCAATACTTTTGATGCCCAAATGCTGTAACCTGCCAAAACTTTCTCATGGTCGTCATTGCAAAATGATGACCATCTCCCCTTACAAACTATCTGATTTTTATTGTGGAGTATTCATGACCATCGCTTACTGGTGCGTACTTGTTGCTGGACTAATGGCCCCTTTCACTGTTGCCATTGCCAAATGGGGTCGCCGTGATTTTGACAATAGCGAACCACGTGCGTGGCTTGACAAGCAATCGGGATTACGACGTCGGGCAGATTTTGCCCATCGCAATCACTTTGAGGCATTTCCTTTTTTTGCCGCTGGTGTCATCATCGCGCATCAGGTACATGCAGCACAAAACACCTTAAACACACTGGCACTAGTCTTCATCGCAGCGCGTCTGGTCTATACCGCGTGCTATTTAATGGATAAATCATCACAACGCTCGCTTGCATGGATTGTCGGTTATGCAGCGGTGATCGCCCTGTTCGTTCTCTCCGCGATCTCGCCAGTTGTTCATTGAATACCATAAAAAGTGCCACTTAACCTCCCCACTGACAGAAGTGACTTACCATTGAAGTAACGCTACGAATGCGAGTAAATCTGCCCGTAGCGTCTTTTTATCATTATTGGAATCCTGAATGCAACAGCTTACATTTAATATCGATGGCGAATACGTCGAGCTTAACCAACTATTAAAATTAACCGGCGTGTGTGACAGCGGTGGCGCTGGCAAAGCGATCGTCGCTAGTGGTGACGTAGCGGTGGATGGCAAGGTTGAGCTACGTAAGACATGTAAAATCCGCGCTGGTCAAATCGTCACGTTAGGGGATATAAAAATTCGCGTACTAGCTGCGGATCAAGCGGCTGAATAAACGATTGCCCCGCTCCGTCCTAAAACGGGGCAATCGATATTGCGGCAGCGGTCTTTTGAGCTGCCCATTTTTTATAAATCGTTCGTCTGATTGTTAATTTTCACCGCCCTAACGGAACGCCCGCAATAAACGTAAGCCGTTAAACACCACCAGCAAACTTGCTCCCATATCGGCAAATACGGCCATCCATAACGTCGCTTCCCCCGTCAGGGCGAGCACCAAAAATACGGCTTTGATGCCGAGCGCCAGAGTGATGTTTTGCATCAGCACGTTATGCGTTTTTTTGCTGAGACGAATGAAGTCGGGAATCTTGCGCAGGTCATCATCCATGAGTGCCACATCCGCCGTTTCAAGTGCGGTATCGGTACCGGCGGCACCCATCGCAAAGCCAATGTTTGCTTTTGCCAAAGCAGGCGCATCGTTAATGCCATCGCCAACCATTCCAACCATGCCATAACGCTTAATCAAATCGCTGATAGCGTTTAATTTATCGTCCGGCAACAAATTGCCGCGTGCGTCTGCAATGCCAACCTTCTCGCCGATAGCTTGTGCGGTGTGCGGATTATCCCCGGTCAATATGACCGCCGCTATTCCTATCGCTTTCAACTGTGTAATCGCCTCCACACTCGTATCGCGGACCGTATCGGCGACCGCCAGGACCAATAATGGTGTGGTGGCCGAACACAAGACGATGGTCGTTTTCCCCTGCATCTCCAAGGCTTCTAACTGCGCCTCTAGTATCAGGCTACAAATACCCATATCGTGGACCATGCGGTGATTGCCCAAATAGAAAAGCTGCCCTTCTACACGACCCTTTACACCAAGACCGGTCAATGCCTCAAACTCGCTAACATCGATCAAATCGGTGACATCATTGGTCAACTGCCAATGCGCTGCCACGGCGGTTGAAACCGGATGATCTGAGCGATGGGAAAGGCTAGCGGCCAAACGCTGGTATGCAATCAGGTTCGCTGTCGGGTCTTGAGGCTGGGCTAATTGGGTATCGGTCACCACAGGTTTACCCACAGTCAAAGTGCCGGTTTTATCCAGCGCCAAGGCTTTGATCTTGCGTCCCATTTCCAAATACACGCCACCTTTTATGAGCAAACCATGCTTGGCCGCCGCAGCTAGTCCACTCACCACCGTCACCGGTGTCGAGATCACCAATGCGCAAGGACAGGCAATCACGAGCAATACCAAAGCCTTATAAATCCATGGATAAAATGCGGTCCCCAACACTAGCGGCGGTAACACCGCCACCAGCAATGCCATCAACACCACGGCGGGAATGTAATACTGCGCAAACTGATCCACGAAGCGCTGCGTTGGCGCGCGCTGGCCTTGTGCCTGTTGCACATTTTTGATGATGCGCGATAAGGTCGAATTGGCTTGTAGCGCCGTGACTTTATAGTCAAATGCGCCACGCTCGTTGATTGTGCCCGCAAATACCTGATCACCGGATTGTTTGACCACCGGCATACTCTCACCGGTTATCGGAGCCTGATTAATCGTGGTCTGACCAGCCATGACGATACCGTCAAGCGGTACGCGTTCGCCTGGCCTGACGCGGACCAATGCTGCCATGACGACCTGAGCGGTAGGAATTTCCTGCCAGCTGCCAGCTGCATCTTGTACCGTCGCCTTATCCGGGGCCATTGCCATCAACCCCTTGATCGCATTACGGGCGCGATCCAACGACAGCGCTTCGATCATTTCAGCCAAGGCGAACAAGAAAATCACCACCGCCGCTTCTGGCCATTGGCCGATGACCGCGGCACCAATGACGGCCAGCGACATGAGGAAGTTCATATTCAGCGAAAAATTCCGGAGCGCAATCCAGCCCTTTTTTAACGTATCCAGGCCACCAGTAAAAATTGCCAACAGCGCCAATCCAATGACGAACCAGGAAGTTTCATTGCCACTAGTCCACGCTACGACTTCCGAACCGACGGCTGCGATCCCCGACACGCCGATCAATAGCCATTTACTACGCGCAATTTTAAAAGCGCCGTCGCCGAGTTCAGCGCTCAATCCGGTTATTCCCGTCAGCGTGTCGGACTTCAGGGCCGGGTCAAGATCAAGGGCCTTCAAAGAACTGATAATGCTCGCTACTGAATCCAGGTGATGCTGCACCGTTAGTTCGCGCTGGATCAGATTGAACTGCATCCCGACGATACCGGCCATGTTTTTAAACCGGTCACGAATTAATTTTTCTTCCGTCGGGCAATCCATCTTTTGAATTAAAAACACCGCTTCCGCGCTTCCAACTGCCGCTCCGGCACTCAAAAATGGTGCATTGACAGATTGACCATTAGTGGATGTGGCAACCGGACCATGGTCGTGATGGGCGTGGGCACACTCGTGGGCGAGCTCGGCATGATCCTGCACATGTTCTTGCGAATGTGCGCGCTCGGGGTCATGCTGGTGCGCGTGCTTATGGTCGTGTTGACAACTTCCCATGCATCTCTCCTCAATTCAATATTTGATCGTCTTGCGTATTTAAAACCCTGAAGCTACTATAGAGTCAAGCGTTAGCTTTGAAAATCGCAAAAAATGTTATTTAAGCAAATTATCGTTGCCGAACGTAACCTAAGAGAGGTAAGGAAAATATGACTACCACCACACTCAAAATCGGTGAGCTATCTACGCACGCGGGGTGTCCCATTGAAACTATTCGGTATTATGAAAAAGAAGGATTACTGCCGCTAGCGGCTCGGTCGCTTGGCAACTACCGTTTGTATGGACCTAGCCACGTAGAGCGTCTGCAATTTATCCGCCATTGCCGATCATTGGATATGACACTTGAGGAAGTTCGCAGTTTGTTGCAGTTCAGGGATTTGCCGGAAGAAAATTGCGAGAAAATTAACAGCCTTTTAGATCACCACATCGACCACGTTGCTAACCGTATTGCGGAGCTTAAGGCGCTGCAATTGCAGTTAAAACAGTTGCGCAAACAATGTCATAGCGTGCAGGCAGCTAAGGATTGTGGAATTTTGCAAGGGTTGGCGAATATGGAGGATGAGCGAGTCGTTAATTTGGGCAGCCACGGTGGCGGCTGTCATTAAGACGTGGGATATTGAGAGTCCCTTCGGATTTGTAGGCGAACGATGCGATCTTGGTGACTAATACTTATGGGCAATGAGAAATCAGGAATGAGGGCATAAATAAGATGGTGTAAATAATTATCTCGATCACGCCCGCCTTCCAGTGAAGGCAATATAAATGCATGCCAATAGACATCTATATTGTTCCACCCTGATTAAACTACGACAACCGACACTAGCGCTCGTTTTAATTTCCCGCCACAGTCATGCTCTCAATTAAAATCGAGCCGGTCAAACTACTTCCCCGCGTCAATGTGTCGGCACCAATCGCCACAATCTGCGCCAACATATCCTTCATATTTCCGGCAATCGTGATTTCCTCAACCGGATACTGAATCACGCCGTTCTCAACCCAATAACCTGATGCGCCGCGGGAGTAATCACCAGTGACATAATTCACTCCCGACCCCATCAACTCCGTCACCAATAAGCCAGTATGCAACTTCTTCAACATTGCCTTAAAGTTATCACTCGCTACCGTCAGTGAGGAAGTAAGCGCCAAATTATGTGATCCACCCGCATTGCCCGTAGTCGTCATGCCTAGCTTGCGCGCTGAATACGTCGACAGAAAATAGCCTTGTACCACGCCGTCTTTCACCACGTCGCGGCGGTGCGTTTTAACACCCTCATCATCAAATGGCGCAGAACTGACGGCACCAATAATATGCGGATCTTCGACGATCTGAATGTGTGATGCAAAGACCGATTTGCCGAGGGTATCAAGCAAGAAAGTCGACTTGCGATACAACGCACCACCGGATACGGCTTGCACGAAAGCACCCAACAAACCCGACGCCAGCGGCGCTTCAAACAGCACTGGACACTTACGTGTATCAAGCTGACGCGCGTTCAAACGCGCCAATGCACGCTCTGCCGCGTAACGTCCAATTGCTTCCGGTTTGGCTAACTTCTTAGGATCACGCACCGATGAATACCAACTATCACGCTGCATTTTTCCACCTTTTCCAGCGATCGGTGAGACCGACAAAGTATGCCGCGAGAATGGGTAACCGCCCATAAAACCGCGTGAGTTGGCACTGACAAAATGCGATTGTTGTGCATAGACGCCGGCGCCTTCGCTATTGGTAATCCGCTTGTCAACGGCAAACGCCGCTGCCTCGCAACGCTTCGCCAACTCCACCGCTTCTTCGGTCGTTATCGACCAAGGCGTGCACAATTTCAGGTCACGCGGTTGCGTTTCCAACATCTCTGCATCGGGCAAACCGGCGCAATCGTCCTCTGCAGTAAAACGCGCAATATTGTATGCCGCATCGACAGTATCTTTTAACGACTGCGCCGAAAAGTCCGACGTGCTGGCGTTGCCGCGTCGCGTGTGCCGTTCCTCACCCAGATACACGGTCACGCCTATGCCTTTGTCTTTATTCTGCTCGATAGTCTCAATACCGCCCTTGCGTACACCAACCGAAAGCCCGCTGCCTTCACTGATATCGACGGCAGCATTGGAAGCGCCTTTTTCCCTTGCATAGCGCAAAACATCTTGTGCAAGTTGTTTTAATTGGTCTTGAGAATGGAGAAATACGGATTCGCTCATATGCTGGTTTTCTTTAGTGTTAGTTGGGGGACAGAAGTCATTCGTAAGGATGCAAAAACTTTCGCCGCGATCACTGCACAGTTTAACCCACTCCTTCCTATAACTAATCGATGACCTGCAAAGCACATGTTTAACAGTCCCCGTCCGCGCTATCGCGAGCGATTTGTCAGGCGACAGGGATGTGCCGCTTCCAGCCAGCAAGGGTTAGGAAAGAAGTCTCCAATCCTGATCCGAGGCAATCATTTTCCGCAGGGAAACTAGCAAGATATCAACCTTTTGCTAATAACAGAAGTCAAATAATTAATTTTACTCCACCAATATTTCCACGCTAGTATCGGCCGATCGCCACCATTCGTGAAAATGTGAGGAATTAATGAGACGTAGTGCCGTTACTGGATTTATTTTAGCCGTTCTGACGATGACATTATCACTTACAACGGCGGCAGAAGATTTCCCATCAAGAATGATTACCATTGTCGTACCTTTTCCAGCCGGAAGTGCCACGGACAGCATTGCACGTCGATTGGCTGGAGATTTAGGTAAAGATTTCAAAGTTCCCGTCGTCGTAGAAAACAAGCCTGGCGCCGATGGTAATCTTGCAGCGCTATTTACTCTTCGCGCAAAACCGGACGGTTATACAATTTTTGTAACCACAAACTCTACACAAGCCGCCAATGTAAGTCTTTATAAATCAATGCCATTCGACCCCAAGGCTGATTTTACGGCGGTCGCGGGACTTGTAACCATTCCTATGCTGCTCACGGTAAGGGCTGACTTCCCAGCCAAAAATATCGCTGAATTCATTGCTTTGGCAAGGAAGAGCACGCCCCCTCTGACATTTGGTAGCGGCAATCAGACGGGTCGGGGGGCTGGCGAATTGTTGAAAGCAAGACAAGGAATCGACATGCTGAACGTGCCTTATACCGGCGCGCCTCAGGCCTTGACCGACTTGATCGGCGGGCGCATTGACTGCTTCATCGCCGACCCGGTTAGCGCGACAGGTTTAGCGCAAAAGGGCTTAATACGTGTATTGGCGGTCACCAGCTCGAAGCGAATCGCGACAATGCCGGACGTCCCGACCTT
Source organism: Glaciimonas sp. GNP009 (assembly GCF_054343755.1). NCBI lineage: Bacteria > Pseudomonadati > Pseudomonadota > Betaproteobacteria > Burkholderiales > Oxalobacteraceae > Glaciimonas > Glaciimonas sp. GNP009. The sequence continues at coordinate 3,437,841 of NZ_JBTGUV010000004.1, read as the reverse complement.
AGCCGAGAGTGGTCTGCCCGGCTTCGAATTAATCGCCTGGGTTGGAGCCTTCGTTAATGCAAAAACTCCGCGTTCGGTTGTCACCAGACTTAATGCATCCATGAACACCGTTCTCACTGATCCTCCGACAGTTGGTTTTCTGGCGACAATTGGCGCAACGCCATTCACGACTACCCCCGAGCAACTTGCTAGCTTTGCGGAAGCAGATACAAAGCGATGGGCCCAGATAGTGGAAGTAGCGCACATTGAAAAAAAATAGGCATCGTCACAGTCTTGCGGTAACCACGCGCCTCATTTCTCGGCAGAAAGGCAATCTTCATGACTAACGTAGGCGGACCGCTCGCGGGAATACGTATTATTGATATGACTTCGGTATTAATGGGGCCATTCGCAACCCAAATCCTCGCCGATTACGGTGCGGACGTCATCAAAATTGAGAGCGAAGATGGTGATCTGTTCCGCCTGGCTGGCGCGATGCGAAACCCCAAGATGGGCGCGCTATTTCTCCAAACCAATCGTAACAAAAGAAGTGTGGTTCTTGACGCGAAGACCGAAGAGGGACGTTCTGCGCTTTTAGCGCTGTGTGAAGACGCGGATGTTTTTGTCAGCAATATTCGTCCATCCGCGTTAAAACGCTTGGGAATGGGGTACGAAGATGTCAAGGCCCGCAATCCCGCTATTATTTACGCTTCGTTAGTCGGTTATGGACAGCAAGGTCCATACAAGGACCGTCCGGCATATGACGATCTGATCCAGGGAATATCGGCGATACCATCCTTAATTAGCCGCACGCAGGATAGCAAACCACAATATGTCCCAATAACGATGGCTGACAAGGTGGCCGGACTTTCAGCGGCCCACGCGATATTGGCGGCACTGGTGTACAAAGAACGCACTGGCTTAGGACAAAGTATAGAAGTGCCCATGTTCGAGATCATGACGCAATTTGTATTGACCGATCATATAGGCGGACATTGTTTTGAGCCTACCACCGGACCGGCTGGCTACAACAGGCTTTTAGCGCCCGACCGCAGACCATATGAAACCAAGGATGGGTTCATATCACTGCTCGTTTATACGGATGAACACTGGAGGAAGTTTTTCCAGATACTCGGTAGGCCTGAAGAGTACGCAAGCTCACCCATATTTAACGATCACGCGACCCGCACGCGCAGCTATGACGAGGTGTATCGCTATCTGGCAGCTGTTGTCAAAACCAAGACGACCGATGAATGGCAGACCGCGCTGGAAAAGTACGATATTCCATGGGCGCCCATGCATAGCATTGAGGGCCTGATTAATGATCCTCACCTCAAATCGGTAGACCTGATCAAGACCATGGAACATCCAACAGAAGGCAAGATCAGGATGATTGCGCCTCCGATCACGTTCAGTCTGACGCCTTGTTCCGTTTATCGTCTTCCACCGCAATTGGGAGAGCACACGGATGAGGTGTTCAAAGAATTTGGTATCACGCCGAAGGAAAAAACAGAGACATTTTCGGATGTTGAACGCAGTTAGACCAGATTCCATCCGTTGCGCGTAGATCTGTTGACGATGGATGCGACTGCGTCGACGACACATCGCGATAGTACAAACATATTGGAGGACATGACATGGCAAACGATGTACCCAGCAATGATGTAACTGGCAGTAATGTAACCAGCAATCGCATCGATCCGTTTACGCCCAGTGAAAGTGAACCCGGATTCGACCCAAATGACTTCGGTCATATTGCTCCCGATTGTCAAGGTCTGAACTTCTACGAAATCGATCAAAGTCTCCAGGCCTCCGTACGCGTCCATGCGGGTCCGAAAGCATCTCAGCACTTCGCGCCCTGGTTTACGCGCTTGGGCGAGGCGGTTGGCGGCGATCTGGACCGACTGGCAAGAATTGTGGACCGTAATCCGCCGGTGTTGGAGCAGCGGGATCGATACGGCCGTGATCGCGACAGCATTACCTATCATCCCGCCTATCGCCAAATGGAGAAGATAGGCTTTGAAGATTTTCAGCTTCATTCCATGTCGCATCAATCCAATTTCTTTGGTTGGGAAGGCACAGTGCCGTCCGTCGTCAAGTACGCGGCCCGCTATCTTTTTGCGCAATCCGAGATAGGGATGATGTGTCCGTTAAATATGTCCGATGCGACCATTCATGTGTTGAAGACGTTCGCGAGCGAAGAACTCAAGCAGCACTTGCTTCCCAAGCTGCTTGCGCCCAAGCTCTCTGAGTTGTGGAAAGCGACGCAATGGATGACCGAGAAAGCGGGTGGGTCGGATGTTGGCGCACTAGAAACGGTTGCACGTTTTGAGAATGGCGTTTGGCGTCTTTACGGCGAGAAGTGGTTTGCCTCTCACACTGACGCGGAACTGGCCCTTGTACTGGCGCGGCCAGAAGGCGCACCAGCAGGCATAAAAGGGGTCGCCATGTTTGCTGTGCCCCGGTTTCTGACCAACGGTGCGCGCAATAAGTACCGCATTATCCGAATGAAGGAAAAGATGGGAACCAGATCATTGGCGACCTGCGAAGTGATGTTTGAAGGTGCTGAGGCCTACGTGGTCGGTAAACTCGATCAGGGAATCAAGCAGATGATGGACGAGGTCAACATGTCGCGTTTGTCACATGGCGTGCGGGCTGCCGGACAGATGCGTCGCTGCTTCAATGAAGCGATTCATGTTGCCCGCAACCGCAGCGCCTTTGGCAAGACTTTGATCGATCTGCCTCTTATGCGGCGCCAGATCGTAAAGATCCTGGTGCCAGCGGAACAGGCTCTCTCCTTATCCATGTTCACGGCAGCGCAGTTCGACCTCGCACGCTCCGGCTCTAAAGAAGCCCAGGATATTGTGCGGATTTTGACACCCCTTTTAAAAATCCGAGCATGCCGGGACACGATTATTGCTGCACGCGCCTCGCTTGAATCGCGTGCAGGAAACGGTATTGTCGAAGAGTGGGTCAACTCAAAGCTGGTCCGCGACGCGCACATCAGCCTGGTGTGGGAAGGTACAAGTAACATCAATGCCATTGATGTCGTGAGACGAGCGATAGGACAGGTGGGTGCCCATAAAGCGCTGAAGGCGCTGCTCCTGGAGCGGGTCCAGCAGGTGCAGGAATTGCCAGACAGCTTCAGATCGCGTCTTCTCAGCGCGCTAAACAAGAGCTTCGACTTTGCCGTCAGAGTGGCATCTTCACCGGCCAATGAACATTTGGCCCGCCAGGCCTCTAGCGGTCTATACAACGCGGCAAGTGCGGCGATCCTGGCATGGGAGAGTGCGCAAGAAAATGGTGATCCGCGCAAGTTGCTGGTTAGTCGCTTTGTCCTCGAACACCGGTTGGAGCCGATCGATCCCTTGTCACCTCCAGATGGCGAATGGGAACGTGCAGCATACGCGATCCTTTTGCAGAACGAATGCACGGTATCGCTCCCCGATATCGTCGCTCTGGTATAAGACGAACGCCTTGAGAAAGAGTCGACGACGAACAAACAAGTCGCCAACACCAAGGAAGTTCTGGTCTAGTTGCGGCCCGTCACCTGCCTGGCGAAGCCTTCGGGCATCGCCCAATAGAGCCAAGTGATTACCTGATCGGAAACACTCAAATCTCCTAGAAGTTGAGTCTGCAAAAATGCGTGTTTTATTGCAGTTTTTCAGACTCATACCATAGCAAAACTGAAGTAAGACAAACCCCACGTATGGAGTAATATTAATAATTCGACTTCTGTCAGTAGAACGCAAGTGTAGACTTACGGTTTCCTCGTTAGTCTCTGCCAAGGCAGGAACGCGATACTAACTTACTTGAGTCATTAGAAAATGATTGATATCTCCTCTCGCGTCTTGCGCGCAATGATTGCGCTCGCCGAGTTACGCAATTTTTCCTTAGCCGCGGAGCGGTGCCACGTCACCCAATCGGCGCTCAGTCAGATGGTGCAAAAGCTTGAGGGAGACGTCGGTTTGCAACTCGTCGACCGCAACCGCAGGAACGTAGGTTTCACGGCAGAAGGCTTGCGGTTTATCGCCACCGCTCAGCGGGTAATGCACGAACTCGATGAGATTGACCATGATTTAAAAGAACATGCTTCGGGTCGAAGAGGGCGAGTCAGCATTGCTGCTCTGCCATCGCTGGCAGCCCATTGGCTACCTCAAATGATGGCTAAATACTCACACGAATTTCCCGGAATCGAGCTCAATCTTTTTGACGTAGCAACTCAGCGCGCATTGGAACTGGTGCGTACGCGACAAGCCGATTTTGCCGTAACGGCAGACGGCCCCGGACGGCCTGGTCTGGAATCGCGTTTGCTGTTCAAAGAAAAATTTTTCGTTGTATGTCACAAGACACATGCCCTTGCGCAAAAAAAATACTTAGCGCTTTCCGACTTGAGTGGCTATCCCTACATCAGACTCGTCCGAACCGGCAGCATTGCGCAATACCTGGAAAGTGCGCTACGAACCGTCAATTTGATTGATACCGGTCTTGAGGTCGACCAGGTCTCGACAGTTGCTGGTCTGGTAGCTAGCAATCTCGGCGTGAGCGTGGTTCCCGAACTAACGATTCCCTACTTCGACGGTAAGCATGTTGTGGCGATTCCTATCACCTCTTCCGACCTTAATCGTCCCATATATCTGGTCTGGCCCGTGGATCGTAAGCAGTCGAAGGCAGCCCAGCAATTCATCGATCTTCTGGATCAAAATGAACTACCGATGCAACTAAAAGTGCGTCCCCATAGTAGTGCTCTTGCCGCAGTGCAAACGCGGTGATCGCGTCAGAACGCACAAAGATAATCACAGTTGACTAGAGCGAGGCTGGAAAAGTCGGCTTCTTTATTTAAAAGTGGTGGGCTGGCGCTGTTAATACCCCTTGAACACGGGGTCTCGACGCGCCGCCATCGCAGCCACGCCCTCCTTGAAATCCTGCGTGAGCCAATGCTTGTCCTGCTCCTCGGCCTCGCGGCCCATCGCAGCCTCGACCAACGCTGCAAGGCCCTGATGCAACGTTTCTCGGGTCGACACCAGTGCAATGGGAGCACTGATGGCGATCTCCCGCGCCAGTGCCTGTGCACCCTCGAGCACCCGCCCATCTTCGACCAGCACATCGGCCAAGCCCATATCCAGCGCCTCGACTCCCCCGATGCGGCGGCCTGTATAAAATAACATTGCGGCATTTTGAGGGCCGACCAGACGTGGTAAGGTGGCCGTCAAGCCAAAGCCGGGGTGGATCCCTAGTCGCAAAAAGTTGGCCACCATGCGCGTACCTGGACTTACCACCCGGAAGTCGCCCACCAAAGCAAGGCCCAGACCGCCTCCCACCGCCGCGCCCTGTACGGCGCACACAATGGGTTTTTTGGTTCGAAACATCTCCAGCGCACGGCTGTACAAACGTTTGCCAATTCCTTGAGAGCTAATGCTGTCATTGGAAAAATCGGCGCCCGCGCAGAAAGTCTTGCCACGCGAAGCCAGCACTACCACCCGACATTCATCCGATGTGTCCAGATAGCGCAGCGCATCGACCAGCCCCACTATCAGGGATTCGTCAAAGAAGTTATACGGTGGACGGCACATCTCCAACGTGGCCACACCCGCATCAATCGAGAGTGCCAGTTCAGGATGCAACGCAAAGTCCTTGAAAGACGAGTCAACACCCGCAGTAGTGCTTAAATTCTGACTCATACGGTCTCCGCAGTACCAAGAATGACGGTGGCCTGACTGGACAGCACGCCGCCATTGCCGTGCGCAAGCGCCAGCTTGGCGTTGGGCACCTGGCGCGCGCCACATTGGCCGCTTAATTGCTGAAACGCCTCTACCACAGTTAACAGGCCGTACATGCCAGGATGTACACAGGAAAGGCCCCCGCCGTTGGTATTAACCGGAAGTTTGCCACCCGGCCCAATGCGTCCACCTTGAACAAATGCGCCACCCTCACCTTTCTTGCAGAATCCCAGGTCTTCGAGGAACAGGATGGTGTTAATGGTAAAGGCGTCATAAAGCTCGACCACATTGATGTCCGAGGGTGTGTAGCCAGCTTGCGCAAAGGCGCGTTCGCCCGACAGTTTGGCGCCTGTCACGGTCAGATCAGGCATGCTCGCGATATCGCGATGGGTGGTCTCCGCCGCTGCGCCCAGCAAGTAGGCCGGTGTGGCAGACAAGTCGCTGGCGCGATCCGAGCGGGTCATGATGATGGCAGCTGCGCCGTCAGTGATGAGGCAACAATCCAGCACGCTCAACGGTTCGGATACCATGCGCGAGCTCATGTACATGGACATATCCAGTGGTGTGCGAACAAAGGCTTCGGGATTAAGCTGCGCCCATCCACGGGCGGCCAGGGCCACCGCGCCAAGTTGCTCGCGGGTCGTGCCGTACTGGTGCATGTGCCTGGCTGTGGCCAGCGCGTAAGACGACGATGGGAGTAGCGGTTTGTAAGGTTTTTCGTATACCGACGATTGAAACGGCGTCATCAGCTTGCCGGAAGCACTGCGCTGGTTGCTGCCGTAGGCTACCAGCGCCACGTTGCACTGTCCGGTCGTGAGGGCCAGCGCCGCCCACATCATATGGGTCAGAAAAGCGGAGCCACCCGTGCGATTGTTGTCTGTCACTTTGGGATGGATACCGAGGTAATCGGACAGGGTCAGGCCGGATAACATGTCGTCCGGCGTAGCCACAAAAACACCATCGATGTCACTGGGTTTCAGATTTGCCTGCTGCAACGCCTTGGAAGCGGCCAGCACGGCCAGGTCCATGGAGGAGAAACCAGGCGCCTCACCGATTCCGTAGGTAGCTGCACCAACGACGGCCGTTTGACCGCGGGGAAATGCGTCTTTCATGTGGATGCTCCAGCTGGCTGCGCCTTGTTTTCAGTTGAAACGAAGACAACCACAGCTTGGTCGTTCTCCTGCACGATGCGGGCCTTCACCCGCATCCCGATCTTGATTTGCTCGAATGGCATTCCGTCGACGCGGCTCATCATGCGCGGTCCTTCATCGAGGTCAATGAGCACAACGTTATAACTCTCTTCGAGCGTGCGTTTGCGGATGACTGTCACAGAATACACAGTTCCAGTCCCGATGGCAGGCACCCACTCCAGATCGGTGACCCCTGTCCTGGGTTCAATGACGCGCGGATAAAACACATAGCCACCGGTTGACCTGCTGTGCAGGATCATGAAGTGGCCTTCCTGCAAAAACCGCAAATAATCTTTTTCTGGTTGAATCATCGAATCCTCTTGGTATCTCAGTATCTATGCAGTCAGCCCTGAAGCGCGGGCGCCATGCTGCGCTCAGTCAAGGAAGGCCAGAATGCGGCTGCGCCCTGAGTAATTGCAGCACGCCCCAATGCCCGTGCCCATGTTGCGTCACTGCCAAATTCTTGTCGCCACGACCACAGGCGCAAAGTAGTGTGATGCAGGGAATGCTCTTGCGTGAAGCCAATCGCGCCATGAAACTGGTGTGCGACATCAGCCAATCGACTGGCTGCCTGGCCGACACGCACCTTGGCTACGGCAACATCGAAAGTAGTGGTGCGTGCTTGCTGCGCCGTGTTCAGAGAGGCAAAGGCCACTCGGGTCGCCACCTTGGCCGCAACCATCTCGCTGGCCGTTACCGCCAAGCCATGCTGGATCACCTGGTTCTTGCTCAGCGGCTTGCCGAACTGCACACGGTCATTGGTATACTGCACCGTTAGTTCCAACGCACGTTCAAGCGCTCCCACCAGCATCGCGCTGCGCGCCATGGCACCAAGGACAAACAGAGGTTGCTCAAGAGCTGGCAGTGGATTATCAAACAGGGTCTCAACCGTTACAGCGTCCAGTTGCAACACATCACGTGGCTCACCGGCCATGTTAGTGCCCTGGACGACAAGTACGCCCGCACCACCCAAGTTGATCAGCGCCAATTGATGCGCGCCACTAGCATCCGCTATCGGAACCAGCGCATAGGCACAAGACCTCGCCCAAGCAACGCCATGCAAGACACCGGACACCTTCAGTTCTGCCTCCGCTGCAAGCACCACCCGCCCAGTTTCGGCGATCGTGATTGGGCCCTGTGGCACCGACTTGCCAGCGCGGCTGAGCAAAGAGGTGGCGATCATGGTTTCGGCCAGCGGCAGCGGCATGCTCCAGCGGCCGATGGCAGCCAACACCGCATAGACGTCCGACCACTGCGCCTCGCTGCCACCCGCCTGTGCCGAACACAGTGACAGGGGCAAGCCAGTGTCTTCAAGTAGTTGCCACAGTTCGGCTGGCCATTGACCATTCTCAGTGCTGCGTAGCAGCGCGGCATCGATATGGTCTGAGAATAGGCGCTGCACGGTTTCGCCAATCATGCGCTCGAACTCGGACGGCTCCAGACTGATGCCCGCCCCCGACATGCTTGATATTGTGTTCATCGCAAACCCATTCCCCGGGCAATGATCCCGCGCAAAATTTCTGGTGTGCCGCCACGTAAAGTAAAGGACGGTGACGAGCGCAAGGTGTACGACAGCACCTCACGCAATGAAGAATTGAGTGCCAGCTTGTCGCCAAATAAATCCTGGGCCAGCTCAGGAATCAGCTTTTCCAGCCTGGCACCCTGATCCTTGACCACCGAGGCAGCAACAGCCGGATTGTCTCCACGTGCCAGCATGCCCGCAATACCAATGGACATCTGGCGCAAAGCGCCATAGTCGGCCACTAGCCTGCCCAACGCAACAGCATGACGATCATCTTCTACATCGGCAGCCTGCAGCATTTCCAGCATCAACTCGGTGCTGCTCATATACCGCTCAGGACCACTACGTTCAATGGCCAGTTCTGCCGTCACCTGCTTCCATCCATCCCCCTGTTGGCCGATCAGGTTTTCCTCTGGCACCCAGACATCTTCCAGAAAGACTTCATTGAACTCATGCTCGCCGAGCATGTTGCGTATAGGTTGCACCGTGATGCCTGGCGAGGACATATCAATAAGAAATTGCGAGAAGCCGGCATGACGGTCTCGACCGTCCGGCACAGCGGCGGTCGACACAGCGGTGGCCGACACATCGGTGGCCGACACATCGGTACGCACGAAAGCGATCATGTATCGCGCTCGTTGCGCACCTGTCGTCCAAATCTTGCTTCCTCGAATGATCCATCCACCGTCACCTTGCACTGCTTTAGTACGAATCGAAGCCAGGTCTGAACCAGAATCGGGTTCGCTCATGCCGATGCAAAAATAAGTATCCCCTCGGGCAATTTCAGACAGCACTCTGCGTGCCAAGGTATCAGGCGCAAAGCGCAGCAACAGCGGACCGCTCTGGCGATCAGCCACCCAGTGCGCCTGTACCGGCGCACCTGCAGCAAGCATCTCCTCCAACACTACGTAACGTTCCAGCGCGGAAAATTCACCCCCGCCGACGCTGCGCGGCCAAACCATGCCGATCCAACCTCGCTCACCCAGCTTGCGGCTGAAGTCCTCGTCGACTCCCATCCAGCTTTCAGCGCGCTGGAGCGCTGTGCGTTCGCCCAACTCTTCCCGCAAGAAGGATCGTACTTCCTTGCGTAAGGTCTCGCATCTCTCACCCAAGGTACAGGGAGTGATGTCCAAAGCCTGTATTCCACTACTCATTGCATAGCCCTTTCCTGTACCAATGACCCGAAAATAATTCTACTCTTGTCGGTAAGTGACGAGATATTGATGATGCAGCTAGATTCAGCATCGCCCCTCTCGCTGCGCCCGATCATGTGTTGACACACCTGCGGCATGAACAGAAAAGCGCCGGTAAGGCGTACCTCATTTATTGCCCGGTCAATTTCAAACTTCATCAATTCATTCATGGTCGGCATGCGGCAAAAGCTGTCGCAAATCATGCGGCGACAATCCAAGGGTACTCAGAATTCGCTCGCTGTCTTCGCCCAGACGAGGTGCATGCTTACGTAATTTATAGGGCGACGCGCCGAAAGTTACCGGAGGTCGAATGGAGCGATATGCACCTTCTGTGGGATGAATTGAAGATTCGATCAGGCCAACAGCACGCACATGCAGGTCTTCGTCAATTTTCTGAAGTGAAATAACAGGCATGCACGGAATCCCTGCACTGTCACACATGGACACCCAATCATCCGTGCTGCGCTTGGGCGCTTCCACATCGATCAGGGCATATAGAGCATCAACATTCTTCCCGCGCGAATCGATATCTGCGAATCTTGGGTCTTCGAAAAGCGCGGGCATTTCCATCAGGCGAAAAAAATCGGCCCAGTTACGGTCAGAATAAGGAAGTATGCAAATCCATCCGTCAGCGGTTTTATAAGGCTTGCGATGCACGGAGAGTTGCCGATTGAATCCGACTGGCCCCAAAGGCGGTTCGAATGCGGATGGCCCCAGATGTTCAGCCATCATGAAATCAATAGACGTCTCGAACATCGGGACTTCTATCTCCTGGCCATCACCACCACGTTCTATATGTAGGAGCGCCGCCAACACAGCATAGGCAATCGTTTGGCCTGCAATCTTGTCGCAAATCGCGGTGGGAACATACTTTGGCACGCCGTGCACCTGCCCGTACAATGCCGCTATGCCCGATCCCGCCTGAATGATATCGTCGTATGCCGCCTTATCGGCATAGGGCCCTTCAGCGCCAAATCCGCGTGCGGCGCACAGCACGATCTTCGGGTTGACCTTTTCAACTGACTTCCAATCAAGTCGAAGGCGTACCGCAGGGCCGGGTCTCAAATTGTGCACTATTACGTCGCTACGTTCGATTAACCGGTCCAGAGCCAAACGCCCAACCACGCTTTTCAAATCCAGAACCACACTATGCTTGTTTCGATGAAGTTGCAGTATCGAACCACCCATTCCTTCGCTCCGGCTTGGTCCATAACGTCGGAAAGCATCGCCCTCAGGAGCCTCTATTTTTATAACATCAGCTCCCATATCTGCCAGAATATGCGTTGCGTAAGGGCCCATTATTACGGTGGTAAGGTCAAGAATTTGAATGCCGTTAAGCGGGTCAGTGGTCATCGATTAAATTCCATGCCTTTTAGGAGATGCGCAAATATTAGCGTCCACCCTTCAAGGAGTAAAATTAATTATTCGACTTCTGTTATTAGAAATAATTGATATTTTCTGACGCGTCTTGCGCACAATGATTGTCCTCGCCGGGTTACGCAAATGTTCTCTTGCTTCGAAGTGGAGCGGTGCCACGTCGGCCAATTGTTGCTAAGTCAGATAGTGCAAAACCCTCATTTCTAACATCCGAAACTCTGTTGTTAATGATTACCGGCAATTACCCACCAGATTGCCCTCCCCCTGAGTCACTTTCTTGTTATTAATTTACAACATCAATGTAGATTTACAAAAATCATACATGACAGATCAGCGCACGTAAGAAAGGGATCAAAAGATCGCGGTAATCATGCTAAAAAGTTGCTGTCCATTATGGCCAAGACATATGATTATCGGATTTGTAGACTTGACTAATCGATACAATTTTAGCTAAATTCCCTAGAATTCAATGGCTTAGCAGATATTTATGGTATGACCATAGCGTCAAAAACGGCGAATGAGCGACAAGCCTCGGACTAAAACGGTTATCATAGCAATCGTTTAAAGAGAATAGTTTCACCCCTACAATCATGCCAAATCCAAATCGCGGCTCTTGTGGCTTCCAGTCCACCGAGTTCGAACAAGAATACGACCGTCCATCAAAGTCCCAACTTAAGCGTGAAATGACTGCGCTGCAAAAGTTGGGTGAAGAGTTAATCGCTGAATCGCGCGACCGCGTCAAGCGCGTGCCGATGCCGGAAGATGTGCGTGAAGCCATCCTTATTTGCCAGCAAATCAAGGACCACGAAGGCCGCCGCCGTCAAACCCAATATGTCGGCAAGAAGATGCGCACGCTGGAAGAACACGAGATTGCCGATATCCAGAAAACACTGGATAGCTGGAGAGGTTTGTCGAAATCTGACACGGCGGCAATGCATGCGCTGGAACGCCATCGTGACCGTTTGCTAAAAGACGACGGCGCGTTGACCACGTTACTCGCTCAGCATCCTGATCTTGACGTGCAGCATACGCGCACACTGATTCGCAATGCACGCAAAGAACAAGCTGAAAACAAACCGCCGAAGGCTTATCGCGAGATATTCCAACTGCTAAAACAGTTGCAGAAGCCAAATGCCGATGATGGCGATGCAGAAACTGGCGACGATGACGATGAGCGCGACGACTATTAATAAAACAATCACTGATACGTCCACGACGACCGTCACCGCTTCAGAAACAGCATCAGTTATTTTTGATATTGCTCCTGAACGCCGTCGTCTGAAAATCGGACTGATTTCAATTTCAGATCGCGCCAGCGCAGGCGTGTATCAGGATCAGGGAATTCCTGCGCTAGAAGATTGGTTTAGCGCAGCGCTAACAAGTCCGTGGGAAACCGAAACCCGTCTGATCGCAGACGAGCAGAAAGTCATCGAACAAACCCTCATTGAGCTAATAGATCACCAACGTTGCGACCTGGTCTTGACCACTGGCGGGACTGGCCCGTCGCGACGCGACGTCACACCGGAAGCAACGCTGGCGGTAGGAACCAAGGAAATGCCGGGCTTTGGCGAACAGATGCGTCAAATCAGCCTGCAGTTTGTACCGACTGCAATTTTGTCGCGTCAGGTGGCCGTGATTCGTGAAATTGACGATCATGCCGCCCTAATCCTTAATTTACCGGGTCAGCCTAAATCGATCAAAGAAACACTGGAAGGCTTGAAAGATGCCAACGGAGAACAAAAAGTTTCTGGCATCTTCTCGGCGATTCCATACTGTATCGACTTAATCGGTGGTCCTTATATCGAGACTAACGCAGCCATTTGTAAGGTATTCCGACCAAAATCGGCGCTCCGTCCGATTGGTGCATGAATCAACAACGCTAATGGATTAACATTCATTAACATCCAATAATCAGTACAACACTTTCTCGGCACTATGACCAACTTCCTCCCGACCCAAGAAATTACGACCTCTGCCACTCCTACGGCTAGCGTTATATGGATGCATGGCCTTGGAGCTGACGGTTCTGACTTTGTGCCGATCGTTAAAGAGCTTGATCTACGCGACTGCCCGGGTATTCGCTTCATTTTCCCCGATGCACCAACCATCCCGGTGACCATTAACAACGGTCATGTGATGCCAGCGTGGTATGACATTTTTACGGCTGATTTAGTGAAGCGAGAAGACGAAGCCGGATTACGCAAATCGCAGTTACAGATAGACGCGCTGATTGCGCAAGAAATTGCACGTGGTATTCCAGCGAACAAAATCGTCGTCGCCGGATTTTCACAAGGTTGCGCCATGGCATTACAAACCGGTTTGCGGTATCCGGAAAAATTGGCCGGCTTGATGTGCTTGTCAGGCTACTTACCGCTGCGCGACACAATCGAGAAAGAACGGTCCAGCGCCAATCAAGATACACCTATTTTTATGGCGCACGGAACTGCTGATCCCGTGGTTATTCTCAGCCGGGCAGAACAGTCGCGTGACAGTTTGACCCAACTTGGCTATCAAATAGAGTGGCACGACTATCGCATGCAACATTCAGTCTGTGCGGAAGAAGTCACAGATATTGGTAGCTGGCTGCGCAAAGTATTGTCGTAACATTTTTTGTAAAGATTTCTAACTTCTACAATACAGTGGCCAAGGATTCCTGCCTTGGCCACACGTTGATAAAAACGACAGATCAAATCTGCACCGGCGTGTAACCGGCACCCTCAATTGCTTGCGCCAACTGCCCTGCATCCGCATCACTTTCAATCGCTATTTTCTTTTCCGCTACTTGCGCCTCGACTTTAGCGCGGCTATCTACCGCATTAATCGCCTTGGTGATCCGGTCCACGCAATGGCCGCATGTCATATCCTGAACATTAAATACAATCATCATCATCCCCTCTTAGTTGTAACAGACCTTACTATGCACCATCCCATAGTGGGAAGGTCAAGCGCAGGATCAAAACCAAACTTTGATAAAATTAAGCTTGACCTTACTATGATAGGAAGGTGCATTATCTAGGTATGACCACTGTTTAAGCAGGACTTATCATGAGCACCATTACCAACACCAGCACGTTGATCGAATTTACATTACCTATTGGCGGGATGAGTTGCGCCTCATGTGTTGGACATGTTGAAAAAGCATTAAACAAGGTCGACGGCGTTAAGCATGTCAGCGTCAATCTCGCCACAGAACTTGCTACCGTCACGTCTGATATGGCGACCACCGTTAGCGCGTTAGTTACCGCTGTCGAAAAAGCCGGATACGACGTTAAGCACCAGGAATTTACTCTGGCGATTACTGGCATGAGTTGCGCCACATGCGTCGGCAGAGTGGAGAAAGCGCTGCTCAAAGTGCGTGGCGTCCAGTCGGTATCTGTCAACCTTGCCACCGAACTTGCCACCGTTGATACCGTTGGGGAAATACCAGCCGAACTGTTGATAAAGGCCATTGAAGCGGCTGGCTACACAGCAACTTTGCCTGCATCGCAATCAGAGACGAGCGGCTCGAACGTAGTTTCAAGCAACCGATGGCCAAGTTGGTGGCCGGTTGCCTTATCAGCTTTACTGACCACACCTTTGATCATTCCTATGCTGTTGATGGTAGTTGGTCAACATTGGCAATTGTCAGGTTGGTGGCAGTTGGCATTGGCAACGCCTGTACAGTTTTGGCTGGGTGCGCGCTTCTATCGCGCTGCCTGGCGCGCATTGAAGGCCAAAACAGGAAATATGGACTTGCTGGTGGTGCTTGGTACCAGTGCCGCTTACGGCCTGTCGCTCTACCAACTTCTGACATCCAATGCAGACGGAATGGGACACCTATATTTCGAGGCATCCGCGGCTGTAATGACCTTGGTATTGCTCGGCAAATGGCTTGAAACACGCGCCAAACATCAGACCGCCGACGCCATTCGCTCGTTGCAAGCATTGCGTCCTGACCACGCCACGGTGAGGCGTGATGGCATGGATCACCAAGTCGCGGTTAGCGCCTTACGTGTTCAGGATGTCGTCGTCGTGCGTGCCGGCGAACGCATCGCAGTCGATGGTAAGGTCCTGGAAGGAAGTAGCCACGTGGACGAATCGCTGCTGACTGGCGAAAGTCTGCCAGTCTCAAAGCAGAAAGATGATCACGTTATCGCTGGTGCCATCAATGGTGAGGGCGTGCTGCTGCTCTACACCACGGCGACCGGCGCAGAAACATCGTTGTCCCGGATCATACGGTTAGTCGAACAAGCGCAGGTGGCAAAAGCGCCGATTCAACGTTTGGTTGATCAGGTCAGTGCGGTATTCGTGCCGGTGGTGTTGCTCATCGCCTGTATCACCCTGCTTGGTTGGGGCCTGCTCAATGGAAACTGGGAAGAGGCGATCTTGAATGCTGTGGCGGTGTTGGTCATCGCCTGTCCTTGCGCGTTGGGGCTCGCCACACCCACAGCCATCATGGTTGGAACGGGCGTAGCTGCGCGCTATGGAATTCTCATCAAGGATGCGGAGGCACTCGAAATTGCCCATCGCATCAACGTCGTTGCTTTTGATAAAACGGGTACGCTGACCATCGGCCATCCGACTCTCATCGCTTGCCTTGCGGATGTCAGAACCGCAGTTAGCAATGAATTGCCAACTGATGAGGGCTTGAGGGATACTGGCTTAATAAATACCGAATTACTTACTTTAGCCGCTGCAGTACAGCGTGATAGTGAGCATCCATTGGCGCGGGCTGTCATCAATGCGGCCAACGCAATCACTCTCTCATTTCCATTCGCAAGCGAAATTCGTACTGTCCCCGGTCAAGGAATCGAAGCCAGGATTGAGGACCGAATCTACTCTCTCGGCAGCGCACGCTGGATGCAAAAACTGGGCGTTGAATGTGGCACTCTCTCGGAAAATGCGGCTGCACTCGAAGCGGAGGGACGCACAATTTCATGGCTGGCAAGCAAGCCTGCCAATACCAATGACATACCAATGATGCGCGGACTACTCGCATTCGGTGATAGCGTCAAACCATCAGCAAAACTGGCAATCGAACATTTACAGCGACTCTCTATCCGGGTCGCCATGTTAAGCGGCGATAATTGGGGGAGTACAAACGCAGTCGGTAAACAGCTCGGCATTTCTGAAATAGTTGCGGAAATTCTGCCCGCTGATAAAGCCAAAGCGATAGCCGACCTTAAAAAAAATGGCGCTGTGGTGGCAATGGTTGGGGACGGCATCAACGATGCGCCAGCGTTAGCCGCAGCCGATGTAGGGATTGCCATGTCTACCGGTACGGATGTCGCAATGCAGGCTGCCGGGATTACGCTGATGCGAGGCGATCCGGCACTCGTAGCAGACGCCATTGCGATTTCACGTCGCACTTATCATAAAATCCGACAAAACCTCTTCTGGGCGTTTTTCTATAATGTTGTTGGAATTCCGTTGGCGGCACTGGGATTTTTAAATCCAGTGCTAGCCGGTGCAGCGATGGCGTTCAGCAGTGTCAGCGTGGTAAGCAACGCGTTGCTGTTACGACGCTGGAAACCGGAACAAAACGTGTCAACTTATTCTGAAGACAGGACAACAAATGGACATTGATCGCATGAATATTGGCGGCGCAGCGCTGGCTTCGGGCGTCTCTGCAAAGATGATTCGCCACTACGAAGAAATTGGCCTGATCCAACCTCCAATGCGCACCGAGGCCGGTTATCGTACCTACGGTGAACGCGATGTGCATTTGCTCCGATTTATTCGACAA
The DNA here is from genome assembly GCF_054343755.1 of Glaciimonas sp. GNP009. Classification (NCBI taxonomy): domain Bacteria; kingdom Pseudomonadati; phylum Pseudomonadota; class Betaproteobacteria; order Burkholderiales; family Oxalobacteraceae; genus Glaciimonas; species Glaciimonas sp. GNP009. Next base: position 3,421,135 of record NZ_JBTGUV010000004.1, on the reverse strand, counting down.
AGTCGGGTACTGGGATTTTCAATGAAACAGATCACCGCACTCATCGGACTGTGGCTTGACCAATCGCGTCCTAGTAGCAAAGTCAAGCAATTGGCGCAGCAACACATTCGAGATCTGGATGAAAAAATCAATGAATTACAAATCATGAAAATAACGTTAGAACGTTTAGCGAATAATTGTCAGGGCGACGCCCGTCCCGAGTGTCCGATTCTCGATGAGTTAGCGCAACAATATTCACCTCCCCCGAACTAACGCTGGCTGCTTTGTCGTCCCCATTTTTTGATTGGTCAGGAACACTATGAAAACAACTCTCTCTTTTTTACCTTCTATTTTTTTTGCACTTATCATTAGCGCGATAGCCACCACCAGTATCGCTAACGCAGACACTGGCCACGCTTCAAGTGAAAATCCGGCATCAGGCGCACCAGGAACGATCACGAAAGTCAACAGGACAATCCATATCGCCATGGCCGACGACATGCGCTTTACACCCGCCAATGTCACCGTCAAACAGGGCGAGACCGTCAAATTCGTGGTCGCTAACAACGGTAAATTGCAGCATGAAATGGTCATCGGCAGCACGGCTGAACTCTCCAAACATGCTGAAATGATGCGTCAAATGCCGGAGATGAAGCATCACGAATCAAACCAAATAACCGTAGAGCCAGGCAAAACTGCCGATCTCATATGGACGTTTGGCAAGACAACGAAGGTCGACTTTGCCTGCCTGGAACCGGGCCATTTTGAGGCCGGAATGAAGGGGAAAGTAAACGTCGTGGTCAGTGAATAAATATGAAAATGTTGAAGACTAATATCTTCGCTCTTAGGACAACCATGTTTCGTCGCCGCACCGTAGCATCACTCGTCACCATATTTTTAGTATTCGGCATCAACAGTACCGTCTTTGCGGCAAAACCCGTCATCGCCGTCTTTAAGGATGCAAATTGCGGATGCTGCACCGGTTGGATTAAACATTTAGAGGATAGCGGATTCGCGGTCAATGCCACAAATGTTGCCGATACTTCAGCGTATCGTAAAAAATTTCAAATCCCCGCCACCTTGGCATCATGTCACAGCGCCGTGGTCGGCGGCTACGCAATCGAAGGCCATGTTCCGGCCAAAGATATTCAACGATTATTGAAAGAACACCCAAAGGCAATCGGACTTGCCGTACCAGGCATGCCTTCCGGCTCGCCGGGCATGGATGGCCCGAACAAAATGGCTTATGACGTGATACTCGTAAAAAATGATGGTACGCAATCGGTCTTCCATCATTACGCGGGTGATTGATATGGCTGATTGTTACGGCTGATTAATACGAGAATTTCAGCAATACCAGACTACAATTATTATGCGTTATTTCGTAACGAGCTGTAAAACCGTTATGTAAATTTCTTCGAATAACGCACCATACAATATGTCACGCCGCGCCTTCCTGAGAATAGCCAACTGCGTATTATCGTGACGATATCAGCCGATATGAATGCATTCGATGCGTATATCGCTGCGCATCTGGCCAACGTTTGCACTGGCACCGGCCACACCTCTCTTTCAGAAAAGGGTTTCATCGATGACACATTTGTACTTATTAAGCAATTTTGTGGTGATCGCGATCACCTTATTAATCGGTGTCCCATTGACGAGCATGGCCAACACCCATGTGGATAGAGCCGATAGCAAGACAGAATTAAGTGAGCCAAACGACAATGTTGCGCTACCGCTAGTCAATGGTGAAATCATCAAAGTTGATCCGCTTATTAGCGCTATCACCATGAAGCATGATCAAATTCCTAATTTTGGGATGCCAGCGATGACAATGACGTTCAACGTGAGCGATAGTGAAATGCTGCATCAGTTCAAGGCCGGAGATGCGGTTAAATTTTCGATTGGCAAACGTAATGGCGCGTTGACTATCGTGAGTCTGGAAATGAACTCATAAATCAATAAAAACGGGAGCCCATCGGCTCCCGTTTTCTATACTCCATAAAAGTACGATTAATTGTGTCGTACAAGCGCGTGCATGCCTAAGTCCAATTGTCGATAAATGTCTATCAACCATACGAACCGCGATAGACAGGCCTAGCCGACCGGCGATGTTGCAATCGCACACTGCTTATTTAAATACAACAGTCTTGTGACCATTGAGCAATATTCTATGCTCGACAAACCACTTGACGGCCCGCGCCAGGACGACAGACTCAACATCGCGACCAATCGCAGTCAATGTATCAGGTGCCATCGCATGATCAACCCGCGCCACATCCTGCTCAATAATCGGGCCTTCATCCAGATCACCGGTCACAAAGTGCGCCGTGGCACCGATCAACTTAACACCCCGGTCATGCGCCTGATAATAAGGTTTTGCACCTTTGAAACTAGGCAGAAAAGAGTGGTGAATATTGATTGCTCGTCCTTTCAAGGCCGTGCACAACGCGGGTGACAATATCTGCATGTAACGGGCCAACACTACCAAATCAACGTTGTTCGTTTCGACCAATTCTAAAATACGTGCTTCTTGCGCCAATTTAGCCGCCGCAGATGCACCATTCGCCAGCGGCAAATGGTGAAAAGGAATGTTGTAACTTGCCGCTAATTGGTAAAAATCGGTGTGATTGGAGACAATCGCGGGAATTTCGACTTCTAGCAAACCACTCTTGTAGCGAAACAACAAATCGTTCAAACAATGACCGATTTTGGACACCATTAACAACATGCGTGGCTTTTTAGCTGCGTCGTTGAGTTGCCACGTCATTTGCATGGACGCCGCAAGTGCGGCAAATGAAGCACGCAACGCCTCATCAGCCAAGGTCGGATTTTCCGAGGAAAAATGCACACGCATGAAAAATAAGTTCGATTGCGCATCCCCGTATTGGGCTGAGTCGAGAATATTGCAGCCATATTCGGCCAGAAACCCCGATACACGATGGACAATACCGCGCTGATCGAGGCAAGACAAAGTAAGAATATATTCTGGATAGCTCATCATTATTTTTGTTGGGTTGCAAACCAGCCCGTACCAGTAAGACTTTAGCTTTGGGCGAAGGCTGCCATTGTCGCATGCCTTCAGCAGACAAACAAAACCCGGGCAAACTATAAAGAATGCCCGGGCTTGTAAGGTGAAAAGTACGGTGAAAATTTAAATGCTTCGGCTCTTAAATATATTGCCTAAAAACAAATAAAAATCTCAAAACACACCAGAAACATGTGCTCATTCACGCCATAACATGGTCACACCGCTAAATCTATACGTCAAACGCTGCTAGAAGCAATCGCAACAGGTGGTGCGACCTTGGCAGAGGCTGTGCCAACCTGAACTTCACCGATCAGTTGACCACCTTCTTCGATCACAACTTTGCCGTACCGAATTTTTCCTGAAACTTTACCTGTCGCATAAATCACCAATTTTTCGCGTACAGTCAGGTCGCCATTAAATTCACCATGAATTTCAGCCAAATCGATTTCAGCAGAGCCAATGAAAGCACCCTTTTCAGCAATGTGAATGACACGGGAATTCATAGTGGCTTCAACGCGGCCTTCAACGACCAGCGTATCGCAATCGGTAATCTCTACGCCTTTGAGCTTTATATTTGGGCCCACAATCAATTTACTGCCGCCTTCACTCGTGCTGGAAGCGTTCGAATGTTGTGAGGACAGCATGGAATTGCCTGGTGAGCCAACTTGGTTACCCGCTTTTGGAAAACTAGACGGGCTATTCGGCGACAAATTGTTAGTTGCGCTGAGAGGGGAAGTTGGTGTCGGTGTTTCGCGCTTACCAAAAAGCGTTTCTGAACGAAGCATGAAATCTCCTGATGATGATAGTACGCACTGTGTGCCTGGAACATGCAGTGACATACGGATAAAAATAATTAAACTTGGCTGCCCCGTTACCCGGCGCTGAACAAGCCGAAGCCGAGCGAGTGTTTTTCGTCGTAAGTTTCGCCGTAATGCGTATTACGTTATTTGGATTGCATTAGATTGACACATTACCAAGAGTCAACTTTAAAGCGTACCGCAAAAATGTATTGGGACAAAAGACACTTGCTTGAGATACAGATAAATCCTAAAAAGTTCACGTTTAGATTTAATCATTTGTAACAGTCTCAAAATTTTGTGCAGTTGCTTTCAATTTTTATTCTCACAACCTGCTCGGATTAAAACCCATCACAACATGTTAAGCGTTCTACGTGCACATGCAAGCTGTTATGTTAAAGCAGCAGCAAATTTTTGCTCTGAAAGATTAAAGTTTCGTATCGACAGAATCGCCCGTAAATCAAAACAACGCATGGAAAACGCGCCGAATACTGCATGAGTCGCTATACTTAGAGGCCTCAACAATATAGGCTGCATGGCACTTCTCGCCGCGCAGCAAGCCGGAGAAAAAATTCAATGAAGCAATACCTCGACCTTGTACGAATGGTTCTGGACAATGGAAGCTGGCAAGAAAATCGTACAGGAATAAGAACCATCAGCATGCCGGGTGCGATGATGCGCTTCGACCTTCAAAAAGAGGGATTTCCGGCTGTCACTACCAAAAGGTTGGCTTTTAAGTCCGTCGTTGGTGAACTAGTCGGATTTTTAAGAGCATCTCGTAATGCCGCCGAATTTCGCGCATTGGGATGCAAGGTATGGGATCAAAACGCAAACGAAAATGCTGCGTGGCGTGCAAATCCGTATCGACTAGGGGAAGACGACCTAGGCCCTGTATACGGTGTCCAATGGCGCGCCTGGCCCGCCTATAAACTATTGGAAAAAACCGAGGTTAGCCAGATCGCAGATGCCCAGCAAAGAGGATTTCGGCTGATTTCCTCTTTACAAGAGGACGGGAAAGAAAAAGTTCTTTTATACAAAGCGATTGACCAGCTTCGCGATTGTCTGGACACAATTATGGAAAATCCAGGTAGTCGGCGTATTTTATTTCACGGTTGGAATTGTGCCGATCTGGATGCCATTGCACTTCCGGCGTGTCATCTTTTATACCAATTTTTGCCCAATGCCGCGACTAAAGAAATATCGCTTTGCCTCTACATACGAAGTAATGACATCGGTTTAGGTACGCCATTTAATCTCGCTGAAGGTGCTGCATTATTGCATCTAGTCGCACGGCTCACTGGCTATACGCCGAAGTGGTTCACCTACTTCATAGGCGATGCGCATATTTATGAGAACCATTTGAGCATGCTGAATGAGCAACTCCAACGTGCGCCCCATCCAGCCCCGAATCTGGTGATATCGGATCGCATTCCTGATTTTGCAAAAACAGGAAAATACGAACCGGAATGGCTAGAAAAAATCGAACCTGGTGACTTTTCGCTTGATAGCTATCAACATCATGCACCACTGACTGCCCCGATGGCCGTCTAAAATCGCTGCCGACCATGCCGTGCGAGTGTGACGGCTTGCGGTGGCAGACTGATTTTGTCGCATCGCTCATCCGCAAACAATCAGGCAGCAGGAATTACCTATGCTTAATTTTTAAAGCCTGGGAAAAGACAAAAAAAATCTCGCTGCGGCGTTGATCAAAATTTGCTATCACTAGCCATCAAAATCGTCGGCTTATGTTTATTTTCCACCGACAAAATATTAACCACGTTCCAATTATTTTAAGCGCCAGCACCGGCGGTAGTCGGCGTTTTCTTGTGACTTGCATCGTCCTGCCAGCCGCCACCAAGCGCCTTATACAGCGAGACGGTGGCTTGTAATCGCTTCAATTTCAATGCGCCTAATTCGTTCTGCACGTCTGATAAAGCCCGTTGCGTATCCAGCACGGTCATCAAATCTTCAGCACCAACCCGATAGCGAATCTCCGACAAATTAAACGCAAAACGGGCTTGTTCCATTTCGGTCGTTTTCAATGAACGTTGCTCGTCCAGACTTCTGATCTGACCCAGCACGGTATCTACTTCCGACAGCGCCGCAATAACTGTTGACCGATAAACCTGCACCAACTCCTGCTTTTGTGCGATTGCCAAATCCCGTTGATTTTTCAATAGGCCAGCATCAAAAATCGGTGCTACCAAGGATGTTCCCACGTTGGCGAGCAAGTTGGGGCCATTAAATAATGATAACAACGCACTACTCTGTGCGCCCGTCGATCCGGTCAGGCGAATACTCGGAAACAAAGCAGCACGTGCCACCGCGACGTTCGCATTGGCCGCCGCAAGTTGTGCCTCGGCGCGCCGAATATCCGGTCGCCTTGAGAGCAACTCCGAAGGCAGTCCAGGCGTCACATCGGGCAGCCCTATGGTGTCAAGTCCGTGATCTGCCACTTTGAAGGTTTGGGATGACCGACCTAACAAAATCGCCAGCGCAGACTGCGCCTCACGTTCTTGCTGCATTAAATCTGGAAGCGAAGCCTTTTGTCCGGCGACTGCCGAGCGCTGACGGGCGAGATCCAGTGGTGATGCGGCTCCGGCGCTACTTTGCGCCTCGACAAGCACGAGCACTCTTTGAGCGTTCGCCACATTCTCACGCGCGATATTGATTCGGTCATGCAATGACAGTACCTGCAAATACGTGGAAACGATGCCACTTGTGACGGTCAAAGCGACAGTTTGACGATCATAACGATTCGCTTTTAACGAGGCTTCCGCAGACGCCAGACTGGCCTTATTCTTTCCCCAAAAATCAATTTCGTAACTGACCTGCAACAGTCCGCTTGCCGAAGTATTCGCGCTTCCGTTATTTCCTAGGGGCAGATCGCGATTACCACCGGCAGAAAATTCAGCAGTGGGTAATAACGGTGCACCCGCAATGCGTGCTTGTGCTTCCGCCTGTCGCACGCGCGCAAGGGCCGCTGCAATCTCGAGATTGCTATGCTGGCCCTCATCGACTAATTGCGTTAGCTCAGCGCTGCCAAAACGCTTCCACCAGTCATTATCGGGCCACTCCTGGTTGCTCGCCTTTCCACTTAATGTCCAACCTGCCGGCATCTCTACTGCCGGAGGCGGCTCCGATATAGGGATATTGTGCGCACAGCCAGCTAAAACGGCGCACAGCAAACCTAACATTAATGTGGACAGGGACGGAGGGGATAAAAATGTCAAGTGAAACAATCGAGAAAGGCGCATGTCCGGCTCCATTAACGCGTTACCGATGTAACGCTTGCACCATTTGACGGATTACTTGGCGAAATAACATTTTTAGGCTGTGGAATCAGTGTCGAAAATGATGCTGCCGCGGGAGTCACCGACTTGTTTGCATTCGACGAATTGGTCGCATCGCTTGTAGTTGCGGGAGTTGCAGCCGCGGCGGGCGTAACTGGCGGACTCACCGGTTTAGGCTTAAGCAGTACAGCAGGAACAGGTCCAACTAGCAACTGTTCGCCGGCTGCTAAACCGGATAAAACTTGTACTTGTTGCTGATTTCGTATGCCAATTTTTAGCTTCCGCACACTGAGTTGTTGATTGCTATCCAAGACATTAGCGCTATAAATGCCATCGCTATCAGGTTTAGCCAATAGCTTTATTGGCAGTAAGACAGCATCCTTAGCTTGTGCCACGATGAACTCAACCTCCGTACTCATACCGCTCATTAATTCCTGATCAGGGTTATCGACTTCAAATAACACGTTATAAAAAGTCTGCTTACCTTGCTCGCCCGATCCATCTGCGGGTACAGGAATTACCTGACGTAACTTGCCTGACCATTGTTTTCCCGGATAACCCGGCGTCGTAAAGTTCGCCGTCATGCCGCGCCGCAAACGCGTAACATCAATTTCGGCAACACGCGCCTGAACAGTCATTTTTGACAAATCGGCAATACGCATCAGTGGAACAACCGGCAGCGGTGCACCAACCGATTGTCCTGCGCGGGCATTCAGAGCAACTACCGTTCCCGAAATAGGCGCCAATACCTGCGTGTGCTGACGACTCTCCTCGTCGAATTTAAGTGTGGCCTCAACCTGGCGAATCTGTGCATTAATAGCATCCACGCGGGCGCTCGCAGAGGACATACTCATGCGGCTGGACTCAAAAGATTCTTCACGCGTGGCGTTTTGCGCTTTGAGTTGCGTTTGGCGTTTAAACTGCAATTCAGCAAAATCCATCTGCGCGCGCTGGTCTGCCAGTTCAGCCTGTAACCGCGCCATTTGAGCACGATTGGTTTCGACTTTGGCGGGCTGTAAAGTTGGTGTAATTTCAACAACCATCTTGCCGATCTGCACCGTATCGCCGACGGCAACCAGCACATCCTTGATTTGTCCGGTTACCTGCGCGTTGGCATCAGCGTATTTGTAAAGTTGGAGCTTTCCGCCCGCCTCAACCGTCTGTTGAATATCCCCGCGCTGAATAGTCACCGTATCGAACTTGATTGGCGCTGGCGGTCCCATCTCAGGATTGATGGCCGATACCGGCTTCGGCTGTTGCAACACTTGCGCAATTACAACCCCTGCGCTAAGCACGACTACGAGCGACAATCCGACAGCAAGACTGCTGCGACGAAATAGCCGAGAAGAAAAACGAGAGGCAATAGGTAAAGCTTTGGTCTGATCAACAGTCATTGGTAGCGCGTCAAAATAAACAAAAAAATAGCTGGCTAGAATCACAAATAGCCCAAGCGTTGACCAAAGGTCTGCGTCGGGCGAATAATAAATACATAACTAAGGGTGTGACGTAGATTAATTTTTTGACAAACATGACGAAAAAACACAATCCGCGTATTTGAAATACAACCCGTATTTTAGACGGAATAACCAAAATACTCCGTCGTGCGCCAAAACAGAATGGTAACAGTTGTTACGAAACGCACTAACATTTAGGGGAGTCAGGCCCATTCGCTATTAATACCGAAGTCACTTTAGTGACTGAATTTTATTGTCCTGAGCGCTTAATCAGGCGCTTCATAAAACGCTTAATCAGACGTTAATTTAAAGACTCCGTCACCCGAACCGGCACTGTACCTCTGCATTTTGAATGCCTATCAGGGCATCTTAAAAGGATGCATATTCTTTTAAGATGCCATGCTCAAACACAAATAATCAGGTTGAGTAATCTGATTGCAATAGAAACGCAAAGACGCTCACTAGGAAGAGGCAACGTTTCTTTCGGTCAATCCCATCCACAAGCGATTCGCCTCTGGTGCACTCCATACGTCCAAATGCAATTGCGACAACATCAATGGATTATCCAGTACAGCACTTTTTTGGCCAGAGGATAAACTATCGGGTCCATGGATCAATGCTGCTTTGATTAACGCGGCATGCGCTGCGACACTAGCGGCAGGAATATTTGGCCGCGCCGTGACCGAAGCACAGACCAATGCGTTAATAATTGGATCAACCACTGCTTCAGTAAAACCAGCCAAGCGTCTGCTTGCCTCGTTATATGCCGTAGTCGCGGCAAGTTCGGGTGGTAAATCGACCTCTTCCGGAATCACAAATAACCCAGCGTGGCGGAAACTGCGCCCCAATGAAACTCGGCTTGAAAATACTGATAATGGAATCGAAAGCACCAGAGAGCCGACAATCGGCAATAACCACCACAAAAATGATGGTTCCAAAAAGAATACACCTGCGCCCCACGCTATCCCCAGCGCCGTGTGCCAGCCGTGTCGCCGAACTGCCTCGCCCCAAGTGGTTTCCGTATCTTCGCGAGGCGGTGACTTCCAGCTAATCGCCCATCCAAGAAAAGCACCGACCACAAAGCGCGTGTGGAATAACATCCTGACCGGGGCCAGCATCATAGAAAACAACAATTCAATGATCATGCCCATCGTTAGCCGGACAACACCGCCAAACTCACGTGCGCCTTTAGCCCAAATCAAAATGACGCTCAAGATTTTAGGAAGAAATAACAGCGTCGCTGTTGCGCTAAATAAAGTTAACGCCTTCTCAGGATGCCATTCCGGCCACACGGGAAATAGTTGACCCGGGGTCACAAAATATTCAGGTGCAATCAACGTATGCATGGCAAGCAACGCCGTCGACAATACTAAAAATCCGAACCAAAGTGGTGCCGAAATGTACGCCATCACACCGGTAACAAATACTGCACGATGAACACCATGCATGCCGCGCGCCAGAAATAATCGGAAATTCATCAGATTTCCCTGACACCAACGGCGATCGCGCTTAAGTTCATCCAATAGATTTGGCGGCATTTCCTCAAAACTACCAGCCAGATCATAAGCAATCCAGACGCCCCAACCAGCGCGTCGCATCAATGCCGCTTCGACAAAGTCATGTGACAGAATTTCACCGGCCAACGATCCTTCGCCAGGCAGCGGTGCGAGAGCGCAATACTTCATGAAAGGCGTCAACCGGATAATCGCGTTGTGGCCCCAATAGTGCGACTCGCCCAATTGCCAGTAATGCAAACCTGCGGTGAACAACGGCCCATATACGCGTGTAGAAAACTGTTGAATCCGCGCATACAAAGTATCGCGGCCAGCGGCACGCGGCGCGGTCTGAATAATACCAGCGCTTGAATTTGCTTCCATCAAACGCACGAGTGTCGTCAGACAGGTGCCGCTCATGACACTATCGGCGTCCAGCACAATCATGTAATCATAATTCGCACCCCAACGGCGGCAGAAATCGTCGATATTGCCACTCTTGCGCTTAACCCGACGGCGACGGTGTCGATAAAAAATACGACCAAATCCCCCGAGCGTGCGACATAAAGTTACCCATGCATCCAGTTCTGCAGTGCAGATATCGGGATCACCGCTATCGCTTAGTACAAAGAAATCGAAACGATCCAACTCACCACTTTGCAATACCGACTCATACGTCGCACGCAACCCAGCAAATACGCGATTGACGTCCTCATTACAGATCGGCATGACAATCGCCGTTCTCACATTGCCAGCAATCGGCCCAGGCGCCGCATCTTCCCGCGAAATAACGTAGCGATCGGTCCCGCGCATCAAAACCAGAAAACCTGCCATCGCAGTCCAGAATCCCGCCGAAACCCAGCAAAACAGAATCGCAAACAGGACGAGAGTCAGCATCTCCAATGGTTTAGTGCCATGGTACGGCAGCACCGTACTCATGAAATAGGTGGCAACCACCGTCTGTGCCAACATCAACATGACTAACACGAGGCGGCGCAGATTTCCATTGTGTCGCCAGATCCCACGTGGATCGTGCGTTTTCTCTTTCAGGACGGGGTGTTCAACACTAGTTTGTTGCGCGGTTTCCTGCGCCGTCGCACGCCTTCTGGATTTCAAGCTCGGGCGGCGATCAAAGGCGCGATTAGCGTTTTCGATCCAGCGCACGATAGGATTCAACGTCCCCCAAGGACGAGCAACGATCGGCGTCCGCTTCAATGGCAGCGCAATTGTTATCCGTGTTCTGCCACTTGCATCAGTAACGATCTCCGGTGTCAAGCCCGTAGAATCACGATTGTCTTCCCCGGACGAGCCGTTATAGTTTGATACATTGTCAGATGGATTGTTTAAAACCGTACCCGATACGCTGTCAGACAGGCTATCAACGTCCTGCGGAACTCCATACGCCAACTGCAAACGATTGGCGATTGATGCATATGCCGGATTAGTTGCATTAGAAACACTGCTGGCATCGTCAATCTCGGCCAGCGCCAGGTGCAACGCGGCCATTTCTTCGGTCGATGTCGCTGACGGACTAAAATGCATTCGCTCGGACAACAGCTTACGCTGCCGCGGCGACAGAGGAAGGCGCTGGAGATAGGAATCGCTAGGCGAATGTTCGTCAATCACCTGCGATACTGGCTTGAGCGCTAGTTGGGCGGTAATATGTAACTCCACGTTTCAGATAAGGTTGTATTGGCGTTACGCAAGAAAGCACGTATCTCGACCGGTTTATTTTCTTCGTTCCGGCGCAACTTGATATTGATGCGCCACCCGCCGGTAGCTTCATTTTTGACCGCTTCGCTGCTCAATAGTTTGCCGTTATCATCAACACTGACAACCGCATCCAATTTTGTGTTTTCAGGCAGCTTCTTAAAGGCCGGACCCTCAAAATCTACTAACAAACCGATACTGTCATCAGGCTTAGCCTGAAACCCATTGCCGCGTCGCGTTTGCGTTACCCATGATAAAGGTGAACTCTTCTCAGCGTCTTTTTGCCATAAAAGTGTGTACTCAATGTTGAAAGGTTGGCCCACTTTTGGCGGGGTATCAGGTACCCAATAAGCAACAATATTGTCATTTGTTTCATCCGGTGTCGGGATCTGCACTAACTCGACTCTCCCAGAGCCCCACTTTCCTTTGGGCTGAACCCAGGCACTCGGCCCTTTTTCGTAGCGCGAGCTAAGATCTTGATACGCGGCAAAGTTACGCTCGCGCTGCATCAACCCAAAACCAATCGGATTACTCAAGGTGTAAGACGTGACCAGCAAACGTTTAGGATTAACCAATGGTCGCCAAATCCACTCGCCAGTGCCAGACGCTACCAATAATCCATCTGAATCATGCACTTCTGGCCGATAATCTTCAACAGGTGACCGTTGATTTTTGCCATATAAAAACATACTTGTAAGCGGTGCAATGCCTAATTTGCTCACGTTTTCGCGCAAATAAAGTTGCGCTTTGACCTCAATCGCCGTATCAACTCCGGGCTTCAGAATAAAGCTATATGCGCCAGTCACCCGACGCGAATTAAGCAATGCGTAGATCGTCAGTTGTTTATCACCGGCTTTTGGCCGTTCAATCCAAAATTCTACAAACTGCGGAAATTCTTCGCCCGAGTTCAACGCAGTGTCAACCGCCAATCCGCGCGCCGATAATCCATAGCGCTGATCCTTGCCGATAGCACGGAAATAGCTTGCGCCCAAGAACGACAACACTTCATCTTTATAACTGGTGTTATTAAGCGGGTAATGAACACGGAAGCCAGCAAACCCAAGCCCGCGCAATTTACTTGGATCTATTTTATTTGCGCCATAGGTAAAATTGTTGGGATCAAAGCGAATCTCACGTACGTTTTTACCGAGGATCTCATTCATTTTGACCGGCTGGTTAAACAGGTGGCCCTCATGAAAAAAAGCTAAATCAAATGGCAACTTAGCACTAGCCCACGGTGATTTTTCAGACTTGAACCGAATGTCTCGATACTGCTCCAGGGTTAAATCATCAACCTCTTTTGGTATATCCGGGACAGGCTTAACATAAGCCTTAGCTGATAACGCTTTAGCCCGTTGCGCAACGTCGTTAAAATTAAACGCTGAAGCATACTGAATAGGAAGTAGGCATCCCATAATGATTAGTGCTGGCGCCAACATGACGCGCGTTGGTGTCGAAATAAATGACTTCACCGAAGAAAAATATTTTAAAAACATTGGATTCCCATTTGGCACTGCTTTGATTTGCGAAATCACCGCTCGTTAGCTGATTGCCACTATCAATAGATATTAGCTTACAGCGTTGGATTGTTTATTTATTTTCGCAAAGAAGCATCTTTGGATGCTTTAATACAGAATTATTTGCCAAATTTACATTAAATCAAACAAAAATACCTGCTAATTGACACGAATTAACATTACATAAAAGCGATCAATGCTAAGGGACAATACGCATTAACCCAGCTTCTTTCTTGTTAATAAGCAAATTTACATACCGAGTTATGATCAGCGTAAGCCACCAAAGTTCCTCTGGATGTTTATAGTAAAATCGCAGCAATTCACGCGTATGTCATCATACTGTCCCACTATAGCGAAGTGTTGAGAGCTAAATTTATATGCTTGAAGCGATCAAATGTAATCATTGACGCCAATGACGCCAACGTATCAAACCTCCGTCACCACCTGATCAGTTCGATAAAGCAACAAAATTTACCGCACATTTTAAAAAGTCCCTCCATTGACCAAACCTGCGCCCGCCATGCCTTTTATTCTCACTATCATTGTCGCCACTGATGCCAAAAATGGCATCGGCATTCGCAATACCCTTCCATGGCATTTACCGGAGGATTTGGCGCACTTCAAACGCACCACGTCGGGTCACACGATTATTATGGGTCGTAAAACATTTGAATCCATTGGGCGGCCTCTGCCAAATAGGCGCAATATCGTCATTACCCGTAATCCAGAATGGCAACACGAAGGCGTGGAAACCGTGAGCTCTCTCGAAGCCGCCGCCGCGCTAGCGAATTCAAGTGTTAATGATGCCGATGCTGCTGGGGAAGCCTTCGTCATCGGCGGTGCCGAAATCTACGCTGCTGCGCAACGCCTTTGTGACCGTTTAATCGTGACTGAAATCAGCAAACGCTTTGACTGCGACGCCTTCTTTCCGGCATTAGATCCGCAACAATGGCAAGAAACGTCACGTCTCTCACATCACTCCGCAGCCAACAATTTCGACTACGCCTTTGTAGAATATCAAAGACGACAATCGTTTAACGCTTAAGAACAGCTGTAATGGGTCGAATTTTTTGATCATACTTTTAATGCCATATTATTAAATCATTATATTAAGTCATTGTATTAAGTCATTGTGTTAAGTCATCTTATGCACCCTATTTTTGGGACAACGTTGCGGGCTGATTTTTTTGCTAGTGTTTTGGTACATTTCACCCCAATTTTGCACATATCTGCGAAAATTCGACTTTCACCTTTTTAGTGCCGCAAAGTTGCCCTCTACCTTAAGAGCAGCGAGCGACGCAAGTCATTGATCAGCGAACCAGCGGCCCAACCGGGAACCGCGTTCGCTGTTCCTGTTATCCACACCCGTCTCTTGGAGACCGCATGAAATTCCGCTTCCCTATCGTCATCATCGATGAAGATTTCCGCTCAGAAAATACCTCCGGTCTCGGTATCCGGGCCCTCGCCGACGCGATGGAAAAAGAAGGCATGGAAGTTTTGGGTGTCACCAGTTATGGCGACCTGTCGCAATTCGCCCAGCAACAATCGCGAGCGTCCGCCTTTATTCTCTCGATCGACGATGAGGAGTTCGGGGCAGGTTCATTCGAAGAGACCGATCACGCGCTGAAATCGTTACGCGCCTTTGTCGAAGAAATCCGCTACAAGAATGCCGACATCCCGATCTATTTATACGGCGAAACCCGCACTTCACGTCATATACCAAATGACATTCTGCGTGAACTGCACGGCTTTATTCATATGTTTGAAGACACGCCTGAGTTTGTCGCCCGGCATATTATTCGCGAAGCCAAATCCTATCTGGACGGCCTCTCGCCGCCCTTCTTTCGTGCGTTGGTACACTACGCCCAAGATGGCTCTTACTCTTGGCACTGTCCCGGCCATTCTGGCGGCGTCGCCTTTTTAAAATCACCGATTGGCCAGATGTTTCATCAATTTTTTGGTGAAAACATGTTGCGTGCCGACGTTTGTAACGCCGTCGAAGAACTCGGTCAGTTGCTTGATCATACGGGCCCAATCGCTGAATCCGAGCGCAACGCAGCACGCATTTACAACGCCGATCATTGTTACTTCGTTACCAACGGAACGTCCACCTCAAACAAGATGGTGTGGCATTCAACCGTTGCGCCCGGCGATATCGTCGTCGTGGATCGCAATTGTCACAAGTCGATTTTGCACTCGATCATTATGACCGGCGCAATCCCGGTCTTCCTGATGCCGACCCGTAATCACCTGGGTATTATCGGTCCGATTCCGCTAGAAGAATTTACGATGGAAAGCATTCGGAAAAAGATCGAAGCCAATCCGTTTGCCCGGGAAGCATTGAATAAAAAGCCACGTATCCTCACGATTACGCAATCGACTTACGATGGTGTTATTTATAACGTTGAGACGCTGCAAAACATGCTCGATGGCGAGATCGATACTTTGCATTTTGATGAAGCATGGTTACCGCACGCCACTTTCCATGATTTCTACAAAGACATGCACGCGATCGGCAAAGATCGCCCGCGTGCAAAGAAATCAATGATTTTTTCAACGCAATCAACCCACAAATTGCTAGCGGGTCTATCGCAGGCATCGCAAGTGCTGGTGCGTGAATCGGAAACCGTGCAACTCGATCAGGACGCTTTTAATGAGGCGTATCTGATGCACACGTCCACCTCGCCACAATATTCCATCATTGCGTCCTGCGACGTCGCAGCGGCGATGATGGAAGCGCCGGGCGGTACTGCGCTGGTCGAAGAAAGTATTCTTGAGGCGCTCGATTTCCGCCGCGCCATGAAAAAAATCGATCTCGAATGGGGCGCGGATTGGTGGTTTCAGGTGTGGGGACCAAACTCGTTCTCAGAGGATGGTATCGGCTCACGAGAAGACTGGGTAATCAAGGCTGAAGACGATTGGCATGGCTTCGGCAATCTGGCACCCAACTTCAATATGCTCGATCCGATTAAGGCAACCATCGTTACGCCAGGGTTGTCACTTGACGGTCAATTTGGTGATAGCGGAATACCGGCTTCGATTGTGACCAAGTATTTGGCCGAGCATGGGGTTATCGTTGAAAAATGTGGTTTGTATTCATTCTTTATCATGTTCACTATCGGCATTACCAAAGGCCGCTGGAACACGTTGCTGACAGCATTGCAGCAATTTAAAGACGATTACGATAAGAACCAGCCCATCTGGCGCATTCTGCCGGAATTCGCTCGCGCTAATAACGGCAAAAATTCTCGCTACGAACGCCTTGGTCTGCGCGATTTGTGCCAGCAAATTCATGAGACCTACAAAGCCTATGATATCGCGCGTCTAACCACTGAAATGTATCTTTCAGCCATGCAACCGGCCATGAAACCATCCGACGCTTTTGCCAAGATGGCGCATCGTGAAATAGATCGCGTACCAATTGACCAGCTCGAAGGCCGCGTGACATCGATCCTATTGACGCCCTATCCGCCCGGCATTCCGTTGCTGATTCCTGGCGAACGTTTCAATAAGACTATTGTTGACTACTTAAAATTTGCACGGAATTTCAATGAAAAATTTCCGGGATTTGAAACAGACGTGCATGGCCTGGTGAAGCGTGAAGTGAATGGCAAGCGGGATTACTTTGTCGACTGCGTTCGCATCGAAGCTACAAACCAATAGCAAATAAAAAATAGCCAAAAAAATGGCCATATCAAATGTGATATGGCCATCAATGGCTTATTCCATTCTGACTGCGCCAACCTATCGCACAGTCATCAACTTAGTCAGCAGCGCGGTAATCAACGCAAACAACCTATGCAGGTTAAGCTTTAGGTAATGTGACGCCTTGCTGGCCCTGATATTTGCCGCCGCGATCCTTGTAAGACGTTTCGCACACTTCATCGCTCTCAAAGAACAAGACCTGTGCACAACCTTCGCCTGCATAAATTTTTGCTGGCAATGGCGTCGTATTGGAAAATTCCAGTGTCACGTAACCTTCCCACTCTGGCTCGAATGGCGTCACATTGACAATGATGCCGCAACGGGCGTAAGTCGACTTGCCTAAACAGATCGTCAGGACGCTCCGTGGAATACGAAAATATTCGATGGTACGCGCCAACGCAAACGAATTTGGTGGAATGATACAAACGTCACCGACGAAATCGACAAATGATTTTTCATCGAAATTCTTCGGGTCTACAATGGTCGAATTGATATTGGTAAAAATCTTGAATTCATTGGCGCAACGAATATCGTAGCCGTAGGACGAAGTGCCGTATGAGACGATTTTATTACCATTTTCTTCACGCACCTGCGTGGGCGAGAACGGCTCGATCATGCCGGTTTCCTGCGCCATGCGACGGATCCATTTATCGGATTTGATAGCCATAGTGTTCTCTTCTTTGTAAAGGTGGTGCAACTTCAAACCAGAAATGGTGGAGCAATTATTAATCTTTTTCAGTCGTAGGGCAGCAATGCCGCCACAAAATTACCACAATGTACGGAGATGCCAGACGTTAGCCCAACGTACCAAGATTAAACTGATTAATCGACAATTTCAGTAATGAAAATAGCGAAATAGATAAAATATGTTTGCGCAATTTTACGCGAATCAACGGCGCTCTTCGACCACAAAGTGTTGAGGCACCAAACGTACCACCGTCACGCAGGCAACTTCCCTGTCATTACAATGACGTTGATCCCGTCCATCAGCGCCTTGCAGCTTAGTTAGCAATGCGCTTACCGCTGCATTGTCTCCCATACTTTTTGCAGCCGTTTGACTGAAACCGGCATCGGTGTTTTTAGTTCCTGCGCAAATAGCGAGACGCGCAGCTCCTCCAGCATCCAGCGAAATTCCTGCATTTTTGGATCGACGCCCTTCCCTTGCCGCTCTTTTTGCGCCCGTTGCCAAGGTGTTGCGACCTGCGACCATTCAGTTAGCGAACGCGCATCGCGACTAGGCTCAGCGCGCAACTTCTCCAAACGCACACTAATTGCCTTCAGATAGCGCGGAAAATGCGTTAAATTCGCATAATCGTTTTCAGCAATAAAACGCTTGTTCACCAAACCCATTATTTGCGCCTGAATATCTGCAACTGCCGCCGTTTGCGCTTTAACGCCTTGTAACTTTTTCGGCAATCCGTGATATTCAACCAGTATCAATGCTGTTAATCGTGCAATTTCGTTGCATAGCAAACCAAGACGAGATTTGCCTTCGTCCTTACGTTGCATGAATTGTGCAGCATTCATAGGCAGTGGCGCTTGGAGACAGGCGCGCTCGAGTCCGGCCGAAATAATCTGGTCACGCAATTCTTCCTGCGATCCAAGAGCCATAAACTGCATTCCCATTTGCTGTAAACCGGGAATATTTTTTTCAAGAAATTTAAGTTGTTCCTTCAGCTGAAGCGCAAATAAACGACGCAAACCCAGTCGATGGATGCGCACCGCTTCATTCGGATCATCAAAGACTTCCAGGTCACAATAAGTGATCTTATCGACAAGCGCCGGAAAACCAATCAACGTCTGTTTGCCTTGCTGGATTTCCAGTAGTTCTGGCAACTCTCCAAAACTCCAACTGGTCAAATTGCTATAAGCAGCGACGCTGGTGCCATTCTGTGCACCCGTGTTTGCCGACACCACTTTAGTCGCACCTTGCGAAGCCGCAGCGTGGCTTGATGACGCTGGAGGGGTGACAAGCCCGGCATGTGTGGCAGCTATTTCGCTTGAAACAACCCCGGTCTTTTCAGCCAGCTTCTGAAAACTCTCACGCGCCTGTCCGCCCAATTCAGCTTGAAGCGCAGCAAGATTACGGCCCATATCAAGTTGCCTGCCATGCTCGTCGATGACTTTGAAATTCATCGTATGGTGCGCTGGCAAAGTCTCCACCTTAAAGTCGGAGATTCGCACCGCGACGGTCGTTTCAGCGCGTATGTCAGCAATCAATGCGTCCAGCAAATTGCCGTGGCCGAAGGCACTACGCGCCTGAATCCGCTCACAAAATCCGGCAGCATAGTCAGGCAGCGGCACGCAGTTACGACGTATTTTTTGGGGCAACGATTTCAACAGCAGATGCACTTTCTCTTTCAGCATCCCGGTTACCAGCCAATCGCACCGATCAACGTACACCTGATTTAATGCATAGAGCGGGACGGTCAGCGTAACGCCATCCCGCGGTGTGCCGGGCTCAAAGTGATACGACAATCCCATCTCAATACCGGCAACCCGCATCACCTTGGGAAACAAATCCGTCGTGATACCCGCCGCTTCATGACGCATCAAATCGTCGCGATTCAAATAGAGCAAGGTCGGATTTTTATGCGTCGTATCCTTGAGCCATTTCTCAAAAGTAATACCATTACAAATATCGACCGGAATCAGCTTGTCGTAAAACGCCGCAATCAGCTCTTCGTCGACCAGCACATCCAGACGTCGCGACTTATGTTCCAGATTTTCGATCTCACGGATCAGTTTTTGGTTGTGGGCAAAAAAGGGTGCACGCGTGTCATATTCGCCGCCGACCAGCGCATCACGAATAAAAATCTCCCGCGCCTCTTTAGGATTGATCAGGCCGAAATTAATCCGCCGCTGGCTATACACCACCAACCCATAAAGTGTTGCGCGCTCTGAGGCAGAAACCTGCGCCATACGCTTTTCCCAGCGCGGTTCGCCGTAGGATTTTTTCAGTAAATGCGCGCCGACTTTTTCCAGCCATTCCGGCTGAATCTGAGAAACGCAACGCGCATACAAGCGCGTGGTATCGACCAGTTCCGACGCCATCACCCACTTTCCGGCTTTTTTCGTTAATGAAGATCCCGGCCAGATATGAAACTTGATGCCGCGTGCGCCCAGATAATGCGGATCGTCGTCAGCCTTAAAGCCAACGTTACCCAACAACCCGGTCAACAACGCCGTGTGCAAATTATCGTAAGTTGCTGGCGCTTCGTTTAGTCGCCAGCCTTGTTCCCTCACGATGGTCAACAGTTGCGAGTGAACATCGCGCCATTCCCGCAATCGTAATTGCGACAGGAAGTTAGCACGACAATTATCCTGCAACTGGCGATTGGTTTTCTTGTGCTCGATGGCTTCTTCAAACCATTTCCAGATTTTTAAATAGCTTTGGAATTCGGATTTTTCATCGGCGAATTTCTTATGTGCCTGATCAGCGGCAGCTTGCGCATCCATCGGTCGATCACGCGGATCCTGGACCGATACTGCCGATGCAATGATCAGCATTTCGGATAGACAAACGTTATCCAGCGATGCCAATATCATGCGGCCAACGCGTGGATCGAGCGGTAATTTTGCCAATTCGCGCCCAGTTTTGGTCAACTGATTATTGTCATCAACCGCGCCAAGTTCCTGCAACAATTGATAACCGTCGGCAATGGCACGTCCCGGCGGCGGCTCAATGAAGGGAAACGTTTCAACATCGGTCAAATGCAACGATTTCATCCGCAAAATCACCGAAGCCAGCGACGATCGCATGATTTCCGGTTCGGTAAATTTTGGACGTTGAAGATAGTCGCGTTCTTCGTATAGACGAATACACACACCCGCAGCCACCCGACCACAACGCCCTGCGCGCTGATTCGCCGCCGATTGGGCAATCGGTTCAATCTGTAATTGCTCAACCTTATTGCGATAACTATAACGTTTAACACGTGCCAAACCGGCATCGACCACGTAACGAATACCGGGAACAGTGAGCGAGGTTTCAGCTACGTTGGTCGCGAGGACAATGCGGCGGGCATTCGATACCTTAAATACCCGCTCTTGTTCCTGCGCCGATAAACGCGCAAACAACGGCAAAATCTCTACATGCGGCGGATGATGTTTGCGTAATGCTTCGGCAGCGTCGCGAATCTCCCGCTCGCCGGGTAAAAATACCAACACATCACCAGAACCAACCCGCGCCAGTTCATCAACGGCATCAACCACCGCATCCATCAAATCGCGTTGATCACGGTCGCGCTGTGCTGCGTTCGGAGCTGCGTTGTGTGCTGCATTGGGCGCACTTGACGCACCACCCGGCCTTGCCGCTGTAGTCGACGGATTAACGCCGCTACGATCCGCGTTATCGACCGGCCGGTAACGCACCTCCACTTCGTACAAGCGTCCAGATACTTCTATCACGGGTGCCAATTTATCACCGTGACCAAAATGACGCGCAAAACGATCAGCATCAATCGTCGCTGAAGTAATGATCAACTTCAGATCAGGCCGTTTGGGTAGTAATTGCTTCAGGTATCCGAGCAGAAAATCGATGTTAAGACTGCGCTCGTGCGCCTCATCAATGATGATGGTGTCATATTGCCGCAACATCGGATCGGTCTGCGTTTCGGCCAGCAATATCCCGTCAGTCATCAGCTTGACCCACGCACCTTTGGTCAACGTATCGTTAAAACGCACTTTAAAACCAACGTGCTCGCCCAACGGCGATCCCAGTTCCTGCGCAATCCGCTTAGCTGTCGACGACGCAGCAATCCGGCGCGGCTGCGTATGCCCAATCAAACCATTGAGACCACGACCTAATTCAAGACATATCTTCGGTAACTGCGTGGTTTTCCCTGATCCGGTTTCACCGCAGACAATAATGACCTGGTTAGCCAGCAAAGCTTCAGCAATTTCAGCGCGTCTGCCCGATACCGGCAATTCCTCTGGAAATATGATCGGCGGCAGTGGATTGCGTTCCGGTGCGGTTCGCGGTCTTGCTTCCCGCGGCAAACGACCTTCAGAACGTCGGGGTCGATTTGAATCAGCGCTGATAGTGACGGGAACAGGTCCGGATATCGAACTTGGTGCAGGTGATTGCGCCGGACGTGATGAATTTTCCTGACGCGGAGGGGCTTCAGAGCGTGGCGGCCGGCGTGAATCTGCGGGCCGCATTGGTTTATTGGATTCTGATACTGGCATGGGATAAGAATTATACAGAGCGCAGCACGCCTACGCAGCAACCGCTTCGCGAAAAGCGGTCACAAACGAGAGAATCCACGGCGCAGGTAATCGTGCCTTCGTTACGAAGAAACAACCTTTTCTTCGAGCGGCGCACCAATCGCACAACTTGACACAGACCTCGCCACAACATCGCAATTGCGCAAGGCGACCAGCTCCGCTAGTACCGAGACCGCGATTTCCGCTGGAGAACGACTAAAAATCGGCAGACCGATTGGGGCGTGTAAGCGATCCACTTCTTCCTGTGTCACATCCAGCGTCAGCAAACGCGCCTTGCGCGCAATGGTGCTGGCCATAGAACCGATTGCTCCGACGTAAAACGCATCGGTTTTCAACGCTTCCATCAATGCCATATCATCTACCTTTGGATCATGACTGAGCGCTACGATCACGGTCCGTTTATCTGGTGCAAATGCATGCACCGCGTCATCCGGCATGCCTTCAAGCCATTCAACGGCAGAAGCCGCTGAGATTATGTGTGTGTTTCCATTAGCCTGCTCATTGGTTTGCCAGTTGCGCCGTTGCTCTTCACGCGGATCATTTAAATAGACCGAAAAATCTAGCGCTGGCGCCATTTGCGCCAGATATTCTGATACCTGACCGGCGCCAATAATCAGTAAACGCCAATGCGGACCGAACACATGAACCAATTCATTATCGCCAAAACGCACCGTAAAGTCGGCAGTTGCTGGCTCGATGACCGCCACGCCACTAATAAGATTAAGCCGCCTTTGCACCAACCGTCGGGATGCAACCGCCTCCAGCAACGGTTCCAGTGCGGCTGCATTAACAAGCGGTTCGACCACCAGTTCGAGTGTGCCACCACATGGCAAACCGAACCGGCGCACCTGTTCGGCAGTAATGCCGTAGCGCACGACTTCAATTTTTTCTGGAAAGGATGCGGCAAAACGCGCCATTAAATCATCCTCGACACAGCCACCCGATACCGATCCGGTAAAATCACCTTCGGAAGTGATGGCGAACAGCGATCCAAGTGGACGCGGTGCCGATCCCCAATTGCGCACTACCGTCACCAATGTGACGCGCTTGCCCTGTCGCAACCAACTCACCGCGCTATTTAATACCTGATAATCGACCGCGTTCATTTTTTACTTTCAATTTATACAACTTATTCCTGGACAACTCTATGATATAGAAGAGATCACATCTTCACTTGCCGACAGGATTTTAACGGTCACAGAAACTATCATCGCAAATTCTTAAGAACAGTCGAATTACACCATTAATTGCTAAAATTACCAGAAACATAAGAGTTACTTCTATTGCAATCAAGGTCACAGGACGGGTTTATGCCAATGCAAAATTATAGTATTGACGTAATCTTGTCCCAGCAAGGCGGGCCGACGAAGACAGTACGATAGTACGGGGCCGCCGAGGTGGCAAGGAAAGCCCAACGCCGATGGCGTACTTTCACATCAATCCTGCTGGGACAAAGTGTGCTCAGTGCCACTGTATGTATATAATGCACACCATGGAAAACACCTCCGAATTCGTCCAGTGGCTGCGCTCTGTCGCGCCCTACATTCATGCCTTTCGCGGCAAGACCTTTGTGATCGCCTTTCCGGGCGAGTTAGTCATGGCTGGGGCCTTACCCGTGCTTGCACAAGATCTGTCGTTACTGCACGCGTTAGGTATCAAAATTGTGATTGTGCATGGCTCACGACCGCAGGTTGAAGAACAATTGACACTACGCAATGTTGAAACGCGCTTTTCTAACGGCTTGCGGATCACCGACATCGCGGCATTGGAATGCGCAAAAGAAGCCGCGGGCGAATTACGGCTCGATATCGAAGCGGCATTTAGTCAGGGCTTGCCAAATACCCCCATGGCGCACGCCGCCATCAGGATTATTTCAGGCAACTTTGTGACAGCGCGACCACTAGGCGTGATTGATGGTGCAGACCTTCAATTGACTGGCGTGGTGCGTAAGATCGCCTACGAAACCATCCACCCTATTTTGAGCGCGGGTAATCTGGTTCTGCTCTCGCCATTGGGTTTTTCGCCGACTGGTGAAGCATTTAATCTGACCATGGAAGATGTTGCGGTCGCCGCTGCCATTTCACTGCGCGCCGAGAAATTGATCTTCATCAGCGAAACGCCCTTACTGAAAGACGCCGCAGGAACTGAAATCCGAGAACTATCGTCTCATCAGGCGCAGGCAGTGCTCGAAAGCGGTTGTCTGCCGTCCGATTCAGCCTTCTACTTGCAGCACGCCATCAAATCCTGCAACGCTGGCGTGCCACGTGCGCACATCGTACCGTTTGCGACTGATGGTTCGGCGTTGCTTGAATTATTTACGCATGATGGTATTGGCACCATGATTACTTACGAGAATCTGGAAAGCTTGCGTGAAGCAACGATTGAGGACGTCGGCGGTATCCTGAAATTGATCGAACCACTGGAAGCCGATGGCACGCTGGTCAAGCGCGGCCGCGAACTGATTGAGCGCGAAATCCATTATTTCTCTGTCATCGACCATGATGGCGTGCTGTTTGGCTGCGCAGCGTTGTACCCTTTCCCAGATGAAAAAATGGGAGAGATGGCTTGTCTGACGGTTAATCCGGAAGTGCAAGCGCAGGGCGACGGTGAGAAAATTCTGAAACATATGGAAAGCCGAGCGCGCGCCGCTGGCCTGACCAAACTATTCGTATTGACTACACGAACTTCACATTGGTTTTTGCGGCGCGGCTTTGTCAGCGCGACAGTCGACGACTTACCGAAAAATCGTCAACATATGTATAACTGGCAACGTAAATCATTGGTACTGATTAAACAACTTTAATGTAAGCAACTTTAACCGCTGACTCTCATTTATCGCCTCACTCAGGCATTCAGGCCGGAGTGGGCGCTGATACTCACAGGTAACAAACAAGGAAAATCATGGCACGTACTATTCATTGCATCAAACTCGATAAAGAAGCTGAAGGATTGGATTTCCCACCGTATCCGGGTGAACTGGGCAAGCGTATTTTTGAAAGCGTTTCAAAAGAAGCATGGGCTGGATGGCTGAAGCATCAAACGATGCTGGTGAATGAAAATCGCCTGAACCTGGCTGACATTCGTGCACGTAAATATCTTGCGACACAAATGGAAAATCATTTCTTCGGCAACGGCGCAGATGCCGCCGTCGGTTACGTTCCACCGACAGAATAAACTCGTTTCGTAACGACGCTCCCTTCCCCGCTACCATTTGGCCGATCAGTTTTTTGATCCCGGAAAGTGGTAGCATTAACATCACCCGATGTGAATACAGTCATCAATCCATGTATTGATAGCGGCTTATTGATGTTGAATTTCGTTGTAATAGCTGGGCATTGACGTTGCTTAGTTTTTTTGTCTCAGCGCTACCGCCAGCACGCATCAGCTCACCGAACAACATGCACCAATCGTGTCGTCCCGTCTCCCGTCCATCACGCCTCTAACTGATCGAAAACGTCATGCATTTATTCCCTCAAATTCATCATTCGACATTATTCGCTGATACTGCAACCGCGAACATCTTCAGACGTATTCCTGGATTGCTGACGCGTGCATCGTCTGGCGCGCTAACACTCACCGTGATGTTGCTTGTAACGCCCTATTTTGCAGAAGCACAGACATTGCCGACCAGTGATGCAAAGATCACCCAATTCGCCAACATCACCAAAGGCCCCTCAGCCGAAGGCATCACCGAATACCGTTTCAGTAATGGCTTCAAATTGTTGTTGCTACCAGATGCCACCAAGCCAACGGTGACCGTCAATATGACGTATCTGGTCGGTTCGCGTCAGGAAAATTATGGTGAAACCGGGATGGCGCATTTGCTGGAACACATGATGTTCAAAGGCACGCCAACGCATCCGACCATTCCAAAAGATTTCGGCCAACGCGGTATGTCTTTCAACGGCACTACTTCGCTTGACCGCACCAATTACTACGAATTTTCGCAAGCGAGCGATGACAATCTGAAATGGGCCATCGACCTTGAAGCGGATCGGATGCTGCATTCTTTTGTCGCTCGAAAAGATCTCGATAGTGAAATGACCGTTGTTCGTAATGAATTTGAGAAAGGGGAAAACTCTCCAGTCAGCGTCTTGTTTAAACGCATGCAAGGCGTCGCTTTTGACTGGCATAGTTATGGCAAACCCACTATCGGCAACCGCAGTGATGTGGAGAACGTCAAGATCGAAAATCTGCAAGCGTTCTATCGCACCTATTACCAGCCAGATAATGCGGTACTACTCATTTCGGGAAAATTCGACACTGAAAAGGCGCTGACCTGGGTAAACGAGGCCTTTGGAAAACTGCCGAAACCAAGCCGTAAATTACCTGAGTTCTGGACCGTGGAACCAACGCAGGATGGTGAGCGCAGCTTTGTCATCCGGCGTGAAGGTGACATACAAATCGTCGCCGTGGCGTACAAAGTACCGAGCGAATTGCACCCGGACAGCAACGCGATATCTTTCGCAGCGAGCATTCTGGCCGACACCCCAAACGGGCGGCTTTACAAAGCCTTGGTCGAAACAGGCAAGGCGACATCGGTATTCAATTATGAAATGACCGGTTATGCACCGGGATTATTGGTCATCGCTGCGGTCGTGAAAAAAAATGAGCCAATTGAACCGGTTCGCGCAGCCTTGGTAGACGCCATCGAAAGTTTTTCAACTACGCCCCCAACCGCTGAAGAAATGGACCGTATAAAACGAAACACAGCCAACGGTTATGAAAACTTGATGAACGATCCACAGCAAATTGGGGTTGCCATGTCGAGCGCCATTGCGCTGGGTGACTGGCGCTTGCTTTTTTTAGGGCGCGACCAACTTAAGCAAGTCACATCAGCACAGGTTGCAGAAGTTGCGGCCATATATTTTAAACGCGACAATCGTACTGTCGGCATCTTTCAACCAAACGATCCACCGCAGCGCGCCGAGGTACCGGCTGCACCTGCGCTGGCCGAGATACTAAAAGATTACAAGCCGCAGCAAGGGCTGGCAAGCGGAGAAATTTTCGATCCTTCGCAGGCGAATATTGATGCACGTACGCAGCATCAAACTTTCGGCGATATGAAATTGGCGATGCTACCGAAGAAAACCCGTGGCGAGACCGTTTCAGTCCACATAAAATTAAATTGGGGTGATGAAAAAACGCTATTCGATAAGAATGCTGTCTCGGATATGACCGGTGCAATGCTGCGCCGCGGCAGCACAACACTTAACCGTCAGCAATTAGCAGATGCTTTTTCCAAGCTTAAGGTGAGCGGCAGCCTCTATCAATTTGAGACAACGCGTAGTGATCTTCCCGGCGCGCTGGCGCTGGTTGCCGATGTATTTCAGCACCCGCGTTTTGATCCCCTTGAATTTGAGCGTTTGCGCAAGGAAGTGCTCGTTGGCCTTGAGGCTTCGCGCAACAATCCCGATAGCCGCGCAGCAGAAGCAATGGCGCAACATTTCAATTTATATCCAAAAGGTGACTGGTTGTCTGCACCCACCGTTGACGAGAAGATCGCAAACATCAAAGCGGTCACTCTGGAACAGGTGATTGCTTTTCACAAGGCATTTTATGGCGCGTCACACAGTGAAATCGCCATCGTCGGGGATTTCGACCCAACACCCATCTCCAAGACGGTTCAGGCCGAATTCGGCAACTGGAAAAGTGCCTCGCCATACCAGCGCGTGATAAGGAAAAACTTTGATGTCGCGCCAATTGCAGAGGTCATCAATACGCCAGATAAAGAAAACGGCGTCTATATTGCCCGCATGAATCTGGATATGCGCGACAGTGATCCTGACTATCCTGCTCTGTTGGTGGCGAATTACTTGTTTGGAGGCGGCAGCCTGAAGTCTCGTCTAGCTGACCGGATACGCCAAAAAGATGGTTTGTCCTATAGCGTCGGCTCTTCACTCGGCATCAGCGCCATCAGCCGCGCTGCAAGCTTCAGCATTCAGGCGATCGCCGCTCCACAAAATCTCTCCAAAGTCGATCTAGGGGTGAAGGAAGAGTTGGCGCGCGTTCGTAAAGATGGCTTCACTGCCGACGAACTGACCCGCGCAAAATCCGGCATATTGCAAGAAAACGTTCAGGCCCGGGCGCAAGATGGTGCAGTCGGTGCCGGCTGGGTGCGCTTATTGGATCTAGACCGAACGTACGCATGGAGTAAGCAACTTGAAGACAAAATCAGCGCATTGACACTCGACCAGATCAATAAGGCGTTCCATAGTCGGATTGATCCTACCCAATTAAGTGTCGTGATTGCACGCGATGAAACGAAGATTAATAATCCGAATGTGGCGAGGCCTTAAATAAGTATGCCAAGGACCTAACGTAGAGACGCTAGAGATTTGACCTTCTTATCGATAAAAAAGCCTGCAACTTGTGAAGTTGCAGGCTTTTTTCATAGCGGCTGAAATTAAACTAATGTAAATGCATTCAGCGGCTGACCCAACTTATCGACACATTAAAACGTCAACGTTTTAACGCCCTCCGGGGTTCCCAGCAAACACACGTTTGCGCCTTGTTTAGCAAACAGGCCAACCGATACGACGCCAGTGATCTGGTTGATCTGGGCTTCCATTGCAATCGGGTCCACGATCTTCAGGCCGTGCATATCGATGATGACGCAGCCGTTGTCGGTGATGAGAGGAATACCATCCTTGAAGCGCAAGCGCGGTTCTCCGCCGAGTTTTGCCAGCTTGCGTGCTACCACCGCCTGCGCCATCGGAATCACTTCCACCGGCAGCGGAAATTTACCCAATACGTTGACGAGTTTAGAGCCGTCAGCGATACAAATAAATTTTTCTGCAACCGATGCTACGATTTTCTCACGCGTCAGCGCCGCGCCACCGCCCTTGATCATCGCGCCCTGCGCGTTAACTTCGTCCGCACCGTCGATATACACCGGCATTGACAACACCTGATTGAGATCAAATACTTCAATATCATGACTACGCAGGCGGGCAGCTGTCGCTTCAGAGGATGCGACCGCACCTTTGATCAAATGCTTGATCTTGGCCAGTTCATCAATGAAAAAATTCGCAGTGGAGCCAGTACCGACACCAACAATGTCGCGTTCCACGACATATTTAATTGCTTCGCGAGCAACAGCTTGCTTCATTTCGTCCTGCGTCATAGCGGCCATGGCAATCTTCTTAGAAAAGAATTAAAAACGCTATTCTAACCAATCAGGCCTTCCATCGGTCAAACCGCCATTTAACGTTGCCAGTTGGCGGTGACAATTACTAAATGCAAAAAAAATTGAGAGACTTATAGACATCAATAACACAAGAGAATTGCCTAGCTGAAAATCCGGTTTGCAGAGCGACCAAACCACACTTACACGGATAACATGATCCGGTAGCCAACTGCCGTCTCCGTCAGCAAATATTTTGGCTGGGCCGGATCGTCTTCCAGCTTTTGGCGCAAATGGCCCATGTAAATCCGCAAATAGTGGCCGCTCTCGGAATGCGACGGTCCCCATACTTCGCGTAATAACTGCGGATTGGTCACCACCCGACCAGCGTTCGCCACTAGTACCGTCAATAAACGATATTCAGTTGGCGTGAGATGCACTTGTTGTTGTGCTTTAGTAACCAGTCGTGCCTGTTGATCCAGCGTTACATCACCAAACCGGATCAATCCGTCGGCATCCCCTAAAGGCTGATGCTGACGACGTAACGTGGCCCGCACCCGGGCCAGCAACTCGCCGACTCCAAAAGGTTTGCTCAAGTAGTCATCCGCTCCAGCATCCAACGCCTTAATCTTGTCGTTTTCACTGACGCGAGCGGATAACACGATGATCGGCACTTTAGACCATTTTCTGACATCCAGAATGAATTCAATACCATCACCGTCTGGCAAACCCAAATCGAGAATAATCAAATTCGGCTTACGCGTGCCGGTGTCGATCAATCCTCGGTGCAAAGTGTCGGCCTCATGGATTTGCCAACCCTCGTCCTCCAGCGCCGCACGCACGAAGCGTCGGATTTGTGGTTCGTCTTCGACCAGAATCGCTACGGGTTGTGGCTGGCTCATGATGGCCCTTTTATATAGATGGTTCGACCGGATTGAAATCACCTTCTTCAACATCCGGCATGCTAGGTGGCACGCCGAGCGGCAGAGTAAAGGTAAATTCGGCACCGCGTTCTGCACTGGATTTTGCACCAATAGTGCCGCCATGCGCCTCGACGATCGCACGGCAAATTGCGAGTCCTAATCCAACGCCGGGCTTCGCCGACTCGCGCTCACCACGCGTGAACTTGTCGAAGATGGCCTCTTCCATACCGGTCGGAAGCCCTGGACCGTCATCCGAAACGGTGACCGACATGAAGCGCCCTGCCACCTTTGCGGACAACACAATAACAGATTCAAGCGGCGAGTATTTGGCAGAATTTTCTAATAAATTACACAATACGCGTTCAATCAGTACCGCATCGAAACGAACCAACGGCAGGCTGTGAGCGACGCGGATCTCCACCCGATGCGCGGCCAACGGTGAAGTACTGGCGCGCAACGCACTACCAACAACTTCTTCGAAAGGCTGCCATTGCAAGTTGAGTTTCACTTCACCACTTTGTATGCGGGCCATATCCAGCAAATTGGTCACCAGTGCGCTCATGCGCAAGGTCTCGTCATGCAACGCGGTCGCCAAACCTTGCTGCGCACTTTGCAAAGGCGGCCTGGAAAGAACTAAGGACTCCGACAAACCGATCAATGCGGTCAACGGCGTTCGCAGATCGTGCGACAACGCCGACAATAATGAATTGCGCAAACGTTCCGACTCCATCTTGATCAATGCGTCCTGGGCTACTTCAATATAATGCACGCGCTCTAAAGCAATCGCAGCCAACGCCCCAAAAGTGTAGAGTTGTTGCTGCTGCTCCGGGATGAGTAACCAACGGCGGCTGTGCGGAAGAATTGCCAATACGCCACGGGTACGCATTGGTGCAACTAGAGGCAAATAGAGACAATTACTGGCTGGCAAGGTATCCGTGCCGATACCTGCATTCCTGGCATTATCGAAGGCCCATTGGGCGATTCCGATATCCAGGGACTTATGAACTGAGTCGTGAAGACTTTGATCCGTATTTGTTCCATCTTCCGCCACGGTGACTTGTAATCGTCCGTGCAAATCGGGCACTAGCAAAAGTGTCTGAGCGTTAAATGTACGTTGTAAAAATTTTCGGCTGGTTTCGAATATCTGCTCAGTTTGCAACGCGCCAGATAGTTCGCGGGAAAATTCAAACAAAGCCCGGGAACGCGCTTCACGATAAGACGCAACCCGTGCTTGATATCGTAGACCGGTAGTCAGGTGCGTAATGATCAGACCGACTGCCAGCATGACCGCAAACGTCATCAAATATTGAAAGTCGCTGACAGCAAACGAAAACCGTGGCGGCACAAAAAAGAAATCGAATGCGCCAATACTCAACAGCGCCACCGTTATAGCTGGACCACGCCCAAAACGCACCGCGATCAATACCTCTGCCAGTAAATAAAGCATGACGATATTTGCCAAATCAAAATACGGCAAAATCGGAGTCGCCAGGAGGGTAACCAATATCGTGACCGCAACCGCCCAGTAGTATCCCAAAGAGCGCGATTTTTCAAGCATCCGCTTCGGCTTCAGGAGCGATGGAGAGATTGCCGAAGTAGCAGAAGATGATTGTTTAGTGACCGCCCGGATCGATGGCTGACCGATCTCAATAAGATCAATGTCCTTGGCCTGAGCGGCAATTCGCATCGCAAAATTACTCTGCAAAGGCCAAAGTGAACGCCAACGCCATTGAC
The DNA here is from genome assembly GCF_054343755.1 of Glaciimonas sp. GNP009. Taxonomy (NCBI): domain Bacteria; kingdom Pseudomonadati; phylum Pseudomonadota; class Betaproteobacteria; order Burkholderiales; family Oxalobacteraceae; genus Glaciimonas; species Glaciimonas sp. GNP009. The sequence goes on along the minus strand of NZ_JBTGUV010000004.1, from coordinate 3,389,141 downwards.
CGTAATACTGACTCCGTCCAACGATGATTTTTGAAATATTGTGATTCCGCGCAAAATCTGCAATCACCTGAGTGACATCGTTTCCTGCTAAAACGGCGGTGGTCGCGCCCAGACTTTGTGCCAGCTTGAGCGTCTCCAGAATCGCCTCTCGGCGCGCTGACGACATTCGCTGCAGGCGTGGTGTCTCAACATACACTGCTCGCCACTCGGTGTTCAATTGTGTCGCAAGTCGTGCCGTGCTGCGAATCACGTGTTCGGCGTTAATAGTTGGACCGACGCAGGCTAGCAAAGCTGCATCAGTCTGCCACACCGCGCCTATCGACTTCTCCACCCGATATGCCTGTACGTCACCTTGAAGACGATCGGCAGTGCGACGCAATGCCAACTCCCGCAAGGCAATTAAATTTCCCTTGCGAAAGAAATTGCGTGATGCACGCTCGGCTTGCGGCAATTTATAGACTTTCCCACTGCGTAATCGGGCCAGCAACTCATCGGCCGGGACGTCCACTTGTACCACTTCATCAGCGGCATCAAATACGGTGTCCGGCAACGTCTCCGCCACCCGAATGCCTGTGATACCGCCAACTACGTCATTCAGACTTTCAAGATGCTGGACATTGAGTGTGGTGAAGACATCGATACCCGCACTCAATAACTCTTCCACATCCTGCCAGCGCTTGGGATGTCGGGAGCCGGGTGCGTTGGAATGCGCCAGTTCGTCGACTAATATCAGCGATGGCTTGCGCTCTAGCGCAGCATCCAGATCGAATTCCGGTAATTGCTTATCGCGATAGGTGAGCTGTTTTAGTGGAAGTACTTCTAAACCGGTTAACTGAGTTGCCGTGTCGATTCGTCCGTGGGTTTCGATGACTCCGGCCAACACTTCGCGCCCGTCAGCGCGGAGTTTGTGGGCGGCGGAAAGCATTGCATAGGTTTTTCCTACGCCAGCCGAAGCACCAAAGTAGATACGTAGCTTGCCTCGTGCTGCGTGGATTTGTTCGGATTGCATACGGGCCAGCAACGCGTCTGGATCAGGCCGTTGATCATTATTATTCGGATAATTGGATGACATAAGTAGTGAGAGTAAATCAACAAAAAATCAGCAACAAATCAACCAATGAACCAATAGCACACACCTCCAATGACGCATTGAGGGGCCGCCGACGCAATTAAATGAAATCAATCCCCTGATTGTAGAGGCATTTTGTCATCAATTGCATAACATCAAAAGGTTTTGGTCACAGACAACAATAACGCGGTCTTTCCCAGATCCTTATAATCTGGACCCGGTCCGGCATAGCTTTTGGAATCGGTCCCGACCAGCGCTACACTACCCGCCAATATACCGAAGTCTTTTGTAAGGCCAATCCTCCAGTCGTTATAGCTTGAAGCGGAATTATTTTTGACGGTTTGATGACCAACGTGAAGATTGACCACATAGCCGTTAGTCACATCAATGTTGGCACCTACATCCACGTAATCACTGTTCTTGCTGTTAGCAAAACCGAAAAGATTAGTAACCGCTTGGGAATATTTGAGATACATAGGACCATAACCCACCTGACCATAGACTTCGGTGGTGTTCGCGTTCGGGTGCAAGTCATTGGATGGATAAACGTAGGTTAATACACCCAAATCATAGGTCCAGTTCTGGGAAAAATTTCCTTTTTTACCCGCATAAACGTCCCACTCAACATTGCCGCTTCCACCCGCATCTTTGATCCATTTCAGCGTCGACAACCATGTCCCGACATATAAGCCGGTTGGATTGTTCGCATAATCGGCACCACCTTGTACTGCTGGCTTAAGCCTGGTTTGTGAAATGCCACGAAACCGATAGTCAGACACCACACTGGCGTTATAGCTAACAACATTATCCGGCACAGGTGCATCTTCTGCGTACGAAAACGAAGCACTACAGGTAATGATGATTGCCACTGCAAGAGTAATTTTTTTCATGAATTATTTCATTCGCATTAAAGGTAAAAGTGAAATAGCGCATTGGCGCTGGTGGCGGTGAATATTGCGTACTAATTACTGATCACTGATCGCGATGACAAAGAAACCTTAGGCGCCGCAATCGTTCATACAAGACCATTGCATAAACAGCGTCGCGACATTCAGATTACGTCAAGCAAGATTGGTGAAAAATCCTATTGGGATTAAGTTGCCTGACTTGCCAATCAAAGTAACGTCAGCGCAAGCGATGCTGCCCTAAAAATAGGAATGTTGATCTTGCCTGCTGAAGTGTCATCCACATTAGCCACTGCGCGCAATTAGTACGCAATGGCGATTTTTTCTCATTAATGCTTTTGATCCAGCGCGAGATTGAGATCCAGCACATTAATGCGTGGCTCGCCGAGAAATCCCACACTGCGGGTCAGTTGCTTGGCGTCGATGATGCCGCGTACTACTTCGATGCTCAGTTTTCTCTCGCGCGCAACGCGAGCGGCTTGATAATACGCGGCGGCAGTACTCATTTCTGGATCAAGCCCGCTGCCAGATGCCGTGACCAGATCGACCGGGATAGAGAGCGTATTAGTAGGATCCACAGCCTTGAGTGCAGCGACGCGGCCTTTGACCGCCTCAATCAGCGCTGGATTACTGGGACCAAAATTAGAACCCCCAGATGAGGTCGCGTTGTAGGGCATAGGGCTGGTAGCGGACAAGCGTCCCCAGAAATACTCGGGAGCAGAAAACTCCTGTCCAATCAGTCGTGATCCGACTGTTTTACCATTCTGAATAATCAGACTACCTGCCGCCTTATCGGCAAAAGCGACCTTGCCAATACCGGTGACGACAACAGGGTAAATAATGCCGCAAATGAGACTCAAAGCCGTGAACAAAACAAGCGCCGGGCGCAACATCGGGCCAGGGGCGCTAGCAATAACGAGAGGGGAGGTTTTCATTTGAAATTTCCTAAACTAAATTAAGAGCGGACAGCAGCATATCGATCAACTTGATACCGATAAATGGCGCAATGATTCCGCCTAATCCATAGATCAACAGATTGCGGCGTAACAAAGCGGCCGCGCCAACAGCGCGATATTTAACCCCCTTGAGCGCCAGTGGAATCAACGCAACGATGATCAATGCGTTAAAAATGACAGCCGACATGATGGCTGAGGATGGGCTCGCCAGATGCATGATGTTTAGCGCCGCAAGTTGCGGATAAGTGGTGACGAAAGCGGCTGGAATAATCGCAAAATACTTAGCGATATCGTTCGCAATCGAGAACGTTGACAACGCCCCGCGTGTCATCAGCATTTGTTTGCCGATCTCTACGATCTCCAATAACTTGGTGGGATTGGAATCCAGATCAACCATGTTGCCTGCTTCTTTAGCGGCCTGCGTGCCACTATTCATCGCCACTGCGACATCCGCTTGCGCCAACGCTGGCGCATCGTTGGTACCGTCGCCGGTCATCGCCACCATACGACCTTCGGACTGATAGGATCGAATCAGTTTGAGTTTATCCTCCGGGGTTGCTTCGGCCAGAAAATCGTCGACCCCGGCTTCAGCAGCAATCGCAGCTGCCGTCAAGCGATTGTCACCGGTAATCATGACCGTTTTAATCCCCATCTGCCGCAATTCCGCAAAACGCTCTTTGATACCGCCTTTGACGATATCCTTCAGTTCAACCACGCCCATTACCACGCCGTTATCAACCACAACCAACGGTGTACTACCGCGCCGCGCAACGTCATCGACAGATCGTGCGACTTCGGCAGGGAACGGCTGTCCTAAAGAAGCGACGTAACTCTTTAACGCTTCTGAAGAGCCTTTGCGAATCAGACGATCGCCAATGTCGACCCCACTCATACGCGTTTGGGCCGTGAACGGAACAAACACGGCATGGAGCGAACTCATAGCGCGTTCACGAATATTAAACCGCTGTTTAGCCAACACGACGATGCTGCGACCTTCTGGCGTTTCATCCGCCAGCGAGGCCAACTGGGCAACATCTGCCAATTGCTGTTCGCTAATGCCGGGTGCCGGAATAAAAGTAGCGGCTTGACGATTACCGAGCGTGATGGTGCCGGTTTTGTCGAGCAACAGCACGTCTACGTCACCAGCAGCTTCGACCGCACGGCCTGACGTGGCGATCACATTAGCTTGCATCATGCGGCTCATACCAGCAACCCCGATCGCAGACAGCAAACCGCCAATGGTGGTCGGAATCAGGCAAACCAGCAAAGCAATCAACACCGTAATGGTGATTGGCGTACCGAATTTGGCGGCAGATACGCTGAACAATGAGAATGGCAACAATGTGACGGTGACCAACAGGAACACGATGGTCAACGCTACCAGCAAAATCGTCAACGCAATTTCGTTTGGCGTCTTTTGCCGCTTTGCGCCTTCAACCATGGCGATCATACGATCCAGAAACGCTTCACCAGGATTAACCGAAACACGGACGACCAGCCAATCGGACAATACCCGCGTTCCCCCGGTAACGGCTGAAAAGTCGCCACCGGATTCACGAATCACCGGTGCTGATTCGCCTGTGATTGCGCTTTCATCGACCGATGCGACGCCTTCGATCACTTCACCATCGACTGGCACCACATCGCCAGCCTCAATCAGAACGACATCGCCTTTGCGGAGTTCACTGGCAGAAATGGGTGACCACTTACTTTCAGCGCCGCTTTTTCCTTCAACACCAAGGAGTTTTTTTGCGGTCACGGTTTGCTTAAGCGCCCGTAACGATTCGGCCTGCGCTTTACTGCGCCCTTCCGCTAATGCCTCCGCAAAGTTGGCGAACAAAACCGTGAACCAGAGCCAGACCGAAATAGCCAGAATGAATGCCGGACTGGCTTCGCCTTTTCCAAACCATGCTTGAAAAAATAGCAGCGTGGTGAGAATACTACCGACATACACCACAAACATTACTGGATTGCGCAGCTGTGTGCGTGGCGTCAATTTTTTAAACGATGCGACGATTGCAGGACCAAGTAGCTTGGAATCAAACAACGTCAATTTACTGCGAGAACTGTTGGAGGACATGATGTTCCTTATTATTTATGTGGCGACTAATGTGCTAGCGCTGGCGCGACGGACATTTGCAGATGCTCAACGATCGGACCTAAGGCCAATGACGGCACATAATTCAGCACACCCACTAACACAACAATCCCGATCAACAGCACGACGAACAAAGGACCATGTGTCGGCATCGTTCCCGCATTCACTTCCAACCGTTTCTTTGCTGCGAGCGAGCCAGCGATCGCCAGAATCGCAATAATGATCACAAAGCGTCCAAACCACATGGCAATTGCCAGCGTGATGTTGTAGAACGGTGTGTTGGCTGACAAGCCACCAAAGGCGCTACCGTTATTGTTAGCAGCAGAACTGAAGGCGTACAGGATCTCGGTGAAGCCATGCGCGCCGGGGTTGAGAATGCCGGCCGTACCAGCTGTCACCATCACCGCAATGGCCGTGCCACCAAGAACCAACAAAGGCACCGCAAGAATCGCAATCGCGGTCATCTTCATTTCGAATGACTGAATTTTTTTACCAAGATATTCAGGCGTGCGACCGATCATTAATCCGGCAATAAACACCGCCATAATGGCAAACACCAACATGCCGTACAGACCCGAACCAACACCACCAAATACCACTTCACCCATTTGCATCAAAGCCAATGGCACCATGCCACCGAGTGCGGTAAAGGAGTCGTGCATTGCATTCACCGCACCGCACGAAGCAGCGGTAGTGATAGCGGCAAACAAAGCCGAAGCGCTAATGCCAAAACGTGTTTCTTTCCCTTCCATATTGCCGCCAGACTGCAACAAGCTATTGGCCTGATCAATACCAAGCGCGCTTAAACCCGGATGTGATTGCTGCTCAGCGATCAACACGACCCCCGTCATAATCACAAAGATGATGGTCATCGCCGCCAGCACTGCCCAACCCTGACGAATATCTCCGACCATGCGGCCAAATACAAAGCACAGCGCCGCAGGAATCAGGAAAATAGTCAACATCTGCATGAAGTTCGACATCGGGGTCGGATTTTCATAAGGATGCGCTGAATTGGCATTGAAAAAGCCGCCGCCATTGGTGCCGATCATCTTGATCGCCTCTTGCGATGCGACGGGACCCATCGCTAGGGTTTGAGTCGACGTGTTCAGCGTTTCCAGAACCGGATTGCCGCTCGCGTCTTTTATCGGCTGGCCATCAGCGCCCACTTTTGGTTGTTGGTAAGTTAGCGCTTGCACCAGCGAAACATCTTTATAGGCATCAAAATTCTGGATTACGCCTTGACCCATCAACAACACGGCAAATATCAGCGATAACGGCAATAATAAATACATCGTTGAACGGGTAATATCGCGCCAAAAATTACCCACCGAATGCGACGAGTGGCGCGCAAATCCGCGAATCAATGCAAATGCCACGGCAATTCCGGTAGCGGCTGAAAAGAAATTCTGCACAGCCAGAACGAGCATCTGAGTGAGATAACTCATGGTGCTTTCACCGCTATAGGCTTGCCAATTGGTATTGCTAATAAAACTCACAGCCGTATTAAAGGCAGAATCTGGTGAAACGTTAGGAAAGTGCTGCGGATTGAGCGGAAGCCAAACCTGAACGCGCTGTAACGCATACGTCACAAGCGCGCCGAGTGTATTGAAAATAAGCAACGCTAACGCATAGCTCTTCCAACCCATTTCGTCTTTCGACGTAATACCAGCAAGTCGATATAAGCCATGCTCAAAGCGCGCCAACCAACCCATGCCCGGCATTGGTTCATCACCCGCAATCCGGACGATCAATTTAGCAAGCGGATAGCTCAGCACCAGCAAGACGATTAAGAACGCTGCCAGCAGCAATATTGATTGGGAAGTCATCAGAAATCCTCCGCGTTCAACAACGCCAATATCAAATACACCAGCAGCGCCACCGTTACGACCGCGCCGAGCACATAAAAGGGATTCATTTCCGATCCTCCAGCTTTTTACATCCAACTGCCAATGCCCAGGTCAGGCCGAAAAACACCACGATCCCTGCGACAAATAGTCCATCCATTAGAAAATCCATCATTGCCCTCATTACATTGTTTCAACAACTACAGGCTATCGGGAAGCTTCTAAAAACGGTGTAAAGACTATGATGATGGGTGTAAACAAAGTGTAAAAATGCGGGTATAAATGCTATATCGCGATCAAATTGATCGGGCACATGCCAAAGCTGTTAACCCAAGCAGGCGGAGCAACGTGATAAAAACCGCCGCTACGCCAGTTAAAGCTAATCGTTTGCATAACGGGCGCTCGACGGAGGGGAATGTAGCGATAGACGTTCGCAGTATTTATTTTGCGTAATTGAACCTGTTAGGATCGTTAGCGCAGCATTTTTTTGCCTTGATGCTAACAATAACGACGGGCAAACGCGGTACACTTCCCGCGTTGCCGTCATTGCTATAGAGACTACTTATGCATTACGCCCTGGATTTACGGACGTTTATTTTCAGTCACTATTTTTATACCGGCCTTCGGATAGGCACCGGCATCGTCGGCTTTACCTTGCTGGTATTGCCGTTCACCGATCTGCCGACCGCCATGACGGTCTGCATCGGTGCGCTATCAACCAGCTTGATGGACTTGCCCAGCACCTTGCGGCACAAGTTTAACGAGATGCTTTCAAGCGTGTTGCTGTGTTCGATCGTGACGTTGATTATTAGTCTCTGCGCACCGTTTCAATGGCTGTTAAGCATCATGCTGGTACTCGTCACATTTTTGGCTTGCATGATGGTGGTCTACGGCAAGAAGGCAATGCCCTTGCAATTCGCTGCACTGTTCGCGATGACGCTATCCATGAGCAATACCGTCTCCATCGCAGGCGCATTTCTGCATACCGGCGTATTTTTTGGCGGCGGCATGGCTTATTTGGGATATTCGATGGTGGTGTCGTGGTTTTTGCGCCGTCGTATTAAACAACAAATTCTGGCCGAAGCATTATTTGAGTTGGCGCGCTACCTTGATATCAAAGCCGACTTTTACGACATGCATGTCGAACTAAACAATCAGTTTAATCGATTGGTACGCCAACAAATTGTACTGGCAGACAAACAGCAAGCGTCGCGCGATCTGATTTTACGTGGTCCAAAAAGCCAACAAAATGCGATTCTCGTACAGGTACATTTCGGCATGTTCGATTTGTATGAATATATATTGTCGACCCACACCGACTATATGGAGTTGCGCCAGAATTTTGCCGATGCCGACATCCTGACCTATTTTCGCGACCTGATCAACAAGGCGGCCAAGGATATCGAGACTATCGCTTACGCCATCACGCGCAAGCGTGCTTCCTTCCGAACGATCAGTTATAAAGCTGAATTTCGTGCCATTGAAGTCGAATTGCAACAGCTTCAACAAGATAGCCTGGCCGGAAAAATACCGGAAGCGGCAATGGATTTGATCCGCGTCACCTATAACAAAATACGCGACACAGTCGACATGATCGACGAATTACATCGCGCTACGCAAGGCGCGCACGGCGAATTACCGGATATGCTGGGCGCGGACATGACGCCGTTTCTGACGCAGCAAAAATATCAACTGGGCGTATTGCTAGCCAATTTGCGTTGGCAATCACCAGCGTTTCGTTTTGCTTTGCGCGGAGCAATGGCGATTACAGTCGGCCTGCTGGTCGCAGAGCATCTGCCCTATACCTCGCATGGATACTGGATCGTGCTGACGATTGCCATCATTTTAAAACCCAGTTTCAGTCAGACTAAACAACGGCGAAGCGACCGTCTGCTCGGCACCCTGATTGGCTGCGTAGCGACCGCCTTGATCCTGCGTTTCGTACACGAACCAGTCGCCCTCCTGGGCTTTTTATTCCTCGCGACGGTAGCTGCACCCGCATTCATTTACGTTAAATACCGCTACACGGCGATTGCCGCCAGTATGCAGATTCTGCTACAAATTAATTTAGTGATTCCAAGTAGCGGCCATGTCATTGGCGAGCGCCTGCTGGATACGATTATCGGCGCCGCAATTGCCACTGCGTTCAGCTTTGTGCTGCCAAGCTGGGAATATCGGACCTTGCCGCAGCTTGTGCGTCGCGTACTCACCAGCAATATGGGGTATCTGGAAGCGGCGAATAATATGCTGCAAGCAAAAACCCCGGATGACTTTATTTATCGGCTATCTCGCAAACGCTTTCTCGACAGCATCGCGGATTTGGTTTCCACACTTGTCCGCATGCTGGACGAGCCCGCCAGCAAACATCGGGCGGTGGAAGAACTGAATCAATTTATCGTACAAAATTATCTGGTAATGGCGCATGTGGCGGCAATGCGTTTGCTACTTAGGCGAAATCAGGAGAGCTTGCCACGGCCAGCGGTGAATGCGCTGTTGCAACAGGCAACAACGCATGTTTGCCTTTCTTTGACGCTTGCTGAGCAGGTTCTTAATCCTAAAAGCGATCCGTTGACCGAGACGAATGAGTCGTCGGTCGAGCCGGTTGATATAACGGCTGAGACTACTTTGTGGAAGGGTTGGTGGCCGTTGCAGCGTCGGGTTGAGTTGCTGTATCAGGATGCGGATAAGATTTCTTTGAGAAGTGCGGATATTGGACGGATATTGGGTTGAGTGTAATTTGACTGTTATTCGGAGTTCCCTGAAATGTAGTATGCCATCGGTGAGTTTGTTTTTATCATCTATGGAGAGCTAAATTTCAGAGGCTCAAAGTGCTAGCGCAGTTGCAAATAAAAGTAAATATTTAAGTCGGCTGGAATTCTCGAATTAAATTGATTTGTAGTGTTTTATGTTGAGATTTAGTTTAATTTTTGTATAAATGCAGTTTTTTCCCATCCTCCGTGAGGTGCAGACCCAGCCAATATGCTGCCATCGGACGATACTCCAGCAATATTGCGCTCTGAAATATTCCCGGTTGTTTTTCCTAAATCCACCATTCCTGTGTCGGCAGTCCATCGAAATAAGTGATTTTCTTCTTCACTGTTGGCGGATGAAATTCCATACACAATCTTGCCGTCCCCGCTGACAGCGAAGGCTTTTGAATACACATCATATGTACCTTTGGTCTTAATTAGCGTGCCTAAATTTTTTATGCCCTCTTTTTCTGTCCACCGATATGCGCGCTCTGCGCCATCTATGAACACTGAACCGACGACGACCGAACCATCATCGCTTACGCCATTTGCATAGCTTGATAGGCGTCGACCTTTAACTATAGATATATCTTTTAATCCATCTCCTTTTTTCCACCTAAATACATGGTTATTAATTTCTCCAACCACAACTTCACCATTGGGTGTCATAGCTTTTACACGAGAAGCTTCATTTTTTTGTTTCGATCCAAGAAAGGTGATGACATCGTTTGAAACCAAGACGGCGCGTGTTTCTGCACTGTTCTTCGGATTAAGAATCCTTCCGCCCATTGTTGCTCCATCAGCACTCAGCACAGCAGGACAAAAAGTTTCTAATTGAGCGTTGATTTGTGTCAAATCAACGATACCTGTTTCTGCCGTCCACTTAAATGGACGTGGATCTTCTCGTCCTGGGCGTTGCAGCATTCCGGCAATAACAGTTCCATCCATATTGACGGCAGTAGCCCATGACCAAGGTGCCGCATCTTTATTGATGTCTATCATGCCTGTTTTTTCTGACCATACGAAGGCATGGGGATTACAATTGCCATCGCTCTTAACGTCGCTGCCTCCAACGACGAACTTGCCATTCGCGCTAATTGCACGCGCTTCTGTGACACAGGACGGAACAACTGCGGTTGTTAAATAGTGTGGTTCAGAAGATTTTAAAACGAATACCTCACTGCCCAAGACCGGTTGAGTCGTAAAAATTACGGCTGTTGTCAGGAATAGAAAGCAATAGGATTTTTTCATAGAGAGCATGGGATTTTAGTGTTTGTCAGTTGTAGTGCTGGTTCGAATAAAATTCTGTTTTAACGCCGCTTCTCACTTAATAGCGATCAGAAAGCGTCACCGCTTTTATCGCTAGCACATACTGTGCTTGCACTTGCCAGCAGTGAAAGAGAATAGAAAGCACTCCCCCGTATTCTGGGGATGAGTGATGCCGAAAAAAATCATAGCTGTTCCCTCGCCTGCCTTCGACAATGCGCATCGCCTGACTGAAAAAATTGCACCATATAGCGCGCCTGCCGAATGTAGTTTGTGAAGTAACGTGCGAAATAATAGGCGTAATTTTGGGCAATAACATAGGCGGAACCTAGTTAATAAGTAAATTACTTAATTATGGATGGGGAAATCCACTACGATTGTCGTACGACGATGACACATTTTGGAATGTGGCAGCTTACATAGATAAACTATCCAAGATAGACGAGCTGCGCACTACCTGAATTGTCGTTTAAAGGTGAACATCGGCAAATTAAAACGTCAGGTTCAACATTTTTTATTATGTTTTAAAAAATCTTTCAACCGCAAATTACGACGATGATTTCGTCCAGTTTTTCAGGCGTTGAAAGATTGATTTATTCATTTGTCACTGCGCATAATTTGCTAAGTCACGTAATTATGTTGGCTTATAAAGGTCCAACTCTAACCCGCTAAGCACCGTTCATCCCCCCCCCCTTAAACCGCCCTTCCGGCAAACCCCGCACATCTTCGAGCGATATATTAAAAACACCGCCAGCTCGTGGCTCTGATTGTAACGTTTGTTCGGATAAGTCTTCGCGGGCTGTTGTGACAAACAGCGTGGACAATCCGGGTCCGCCGAAGGCGACGCAGCTTGGTTGGGATACTGGTATGGCGATGATACGGTCGATTTGACCGTCGGGGGTGAAACGCACAACACGGTAACCGCCCCATTGGGCGTTCCATAGACAGCCCTGGCTATCGATGGTGGAACCGTCCGGTGAGCCGGGTTGATCATGCAGGTCGGCGAACAGGCGGTCATTGTTGAAGGCTTGTACCGGTACGGTTTTGTCTAACGATTCGTAGTCGCAGCAGCGAATCGTGTTGCTGATCGTGTCGCAGTAATACATCGTTGCGCTATCTGGACTGAAGCAGATACTGTTGCTGATCACGACGGGAGAAAGCGGTAAGCGTTCAAGTGTCAAATCTGTATTGAGGCGATAGAAGCTGCAATTCGGCGCGCGATCTGAGGCGTCGGATTTTGTGCCGAATACGAACCGCCCCTGACGATCACAACGGCCGTCGTTAATACGGGTTGTGAGCAGGTCGGATTCGACCGCGACAATCGGCGTGACTTTGCCGCTGGAAAAGTGAAACCACGCCAATTGTGATGCAAGACCCAGCAACAATCTGTCATCGTCCAGCGTCAGCGCAAAGGTTGCCAGCATCTCAGGCATCGCCCAACTTTGAGTTTCGCCATTAGCAAGCGTGTGGCACCACAGCCGCGATGCCAGAATATCGGTCCACAACAAGCGTCCGGAGCGTTCGCACCATAAGACACCCTCGCCTAGCAAATGCTTGCCATCTACCAGCAATTTAACTGTCGTCATCTTGGTTTCCGTTTGTATTGCTTGTGCTAATGGCGCTTGCATTAAACCCAGCCGCCATCGACGATAAAATCCTGCGCAGTACACATCTTGCTGTCATCGGCTGCCAGAAACAATGCCATGCGCGAAATATCGGCTGAATCAAGACGGGCCTTCAGGCACTGCATCTGATCAATTTCACGATCACCGGCTTCATCGAGCCACATTGTGACTTGCTTCTCGGTCATTACCCAGCCAGGGACCAAGGTATTGACGCGAATATTATGTGGCCCTAAATCACGCGCTAAAGAACGGGTTAAGCCTTGAATCGCTGCTTTTGATGTGGTGTACGCTGGCATGCCGCCGGTTTTGTTTTTCCAGCTAATTGAGCCTAAATTAATAATGGAACCGCCTCCCAATTTTTGCATGTCAGTCATCACTGCTTGCGCCGCAAAAAACTGATGGCGTAAGTTAACTGCCATGCCGTTATCCCAACTGGCGACGGTGGTTTCTTCAATGCTATGACGCTGATCATTGGCGGCATTATTTACCAATACCGAAATCGGTCCGAAGTGATCGCGCGCTGCGTTAATCGCAGTTTGCAGTGCCGGAATATCGCAGACATCACATTGCAAAAAAAGTGGCACGTGACGGCCAGAACCTTCGGCCGCGACTGCTGCGATCAATTTTTCTGCAGCATCGCGATTACGTCCAAGGAAGCTTACCTTTGCGCCCTGTTCCACAAATTGCGCGACGATATCGGCGCCAATGCCGGTTGTTCCTCCGCTGATCAAGACCGTGCGGTCCATCAAACTAGGATAGCTGGCGTAAGTTTTGTTCAAGCTGGTCATGTTCTTGTGTCCTGTTGAGAGATTATTAATCGCGTTGGCTGACGCTCAAATTTGACGGAGGACAGTAAAACTATTGCCTCAACGCCAGGCATTGACCGACGCATCTAGTACTGCTTTGAGAAAATAGCGCTCACTAGACATTAGTGTCCGATTATTACTCGATCATTGTAAAGAAGTATGCGATATCTTTCTAATGAATTATTACGCCCAATCAATACTGAATTTGGTATCATTTAAAAAGACCTTATTCAACAAGGTTTACGTAATACGATCCGAGCAACCGCCTGCCCACACTGCAACGGAAGACAGTCTGTGGATTCCGGGCTGCATAAGTCGGGCCGTACAAGTCGCTAGGAGAACGCATTCCGGTAACTGAGATTTTGCGTAAGTCCTATTGATAATAATTAGTTAATTGGGACAACATATGTCACACAGCGACAGCAACTGGTTTCTCCGCGCACGGCTTAAAACGCGCCAGCTTTTACTTTTGATTGCACTCGACGAAGAACGCAATATCCATCGGGCCGCTGAAGCACTGAACATGACGCAACCAGCCGCATCCAAGCAATTAAAGGATCTGGAAGACATGCTGGATGTACAACTTTTTGAGCGCTTGCCACGCGGCATGAAACCGACGATTTACGGAGATGCGATGATCCGCCATTCACGAATGGCGTTGACGAGTTTATCCCAGGCGCACGATGACATCACGGCGCTCAAATCAGGCTTGTCCGGACAGGTGGATGTCGGTGCGATTCTTACGCCGGGGATGAATCTGGTACCCGCTGCGATTGCGCGTGTGAAGCAGCACTCGCCGATGTTACGGATTGGTATTGAAATCGAAAGCAGTAATATCCTGCTGGAACGCATGCAACGTGGTTCGCTAGATTTTATGGTGGCGCGTATCCTTGATCAGGAAGATAACGGCAATCTCGAATATGAAGAACTGGCAGATGAACCGGTATGTGCGGTCGCTCGCATTGATCACCCGTTACGGAACGTGTCAAATTTGCAGCTAAAAGATATTGCTGACGCGGGCTGGATACTCTCGCCACGCGGCAGTATTTTGCGTCATCGTAGCGATATGATGTTTCACAAAAATGGTTTGCCACCGCCTTCAAATGTGATCGACACCACTGCGGCGCTGGCCATCATTAGCCTGCTTCAGCAAACCGACTTTTTGCATGTTATGCCGGTCGAGGTATCGCGCTTCTACGCTCAACTAAACGTCCTGGCAATTTTGCCGATTGAGTTACCTTGCAAAATGGATGGCTTCGGCATCATCACACGGCGCAATCAACTACTTTCACCGGGCGCCAAGATTTTGCAGCAAGCTATTCGAGAGGCTGCGAAAACGATTTATTGAGCGTAGTCTGATTGAGCAAATAGCGCTCGATTGGCGAATAAATGATTTATATAATAAATTGGCGCATAATACATCGTTGTTCGTAGTTGGATTCTCGCTGAAATTTTAGCAGAATCTATAAGTTGATCGACAGTTGGGTCGATTGTGCTTCGGTCTCAGTTTGACTTACTCGGTTAACCCGACTGACATGCCAGAAGCGGACGCATGCTCGCATGCTTAGTTAAGATGTAATGGGCGCGCTTCCTTAGTCACCTCTCATTAAGTGTCCTCCATCGATCTGCAACAATCCGATGGGAGGTTGCTTTAGTAAAGAACGATTTTTTTATTCTATTTCTTTATTCTATTTCTTTTGTCTTATCGTCAGACTTTGATCTCAGTTCAGCAAAGTGCGCGCGTTCCGTTTATAGTTTCCTCTAACAACAATAAGCTTGCCCTACATGACAGTTATCGATCCTCATACCATCAATATCGCCGCACAACCACTGATCCAGATCGGCATGTCGCTGCCCGAAGTGAAATGGCCGTATTTGATCAGCCTGACACGACTCGGATTGGCACTAGCGCTGGGACTCTTGATAGGGTTAGAGCGGGAGCGGCGCGGCAAAGAAGCGGGCTTACGGACATTCGGCCTGATTGCTCTGTTGGGTGGAATGGGCGGTATTCTCGGCGATAACTACGCCTATCTTATTTTATTTCTGACGGGTGGTTTGACCATCTTTTTAAACCTGCAACGACTGCGAACGCACGTCAGCACCGAGTTGACGACCTCGGCTGCCATGTTGGTTACCTGCGTGATTGGTATCTTGTGTGGCAAGGGCCACACCGCAACACCGGCCTCCGTGATGGTGATCGTCACGGCGTTATTGGCATGGAAAGATCGCCTTGCAGGATTCAGCGTCGGCCTGACTGAGGCCGAAATGCGCTCGGCGTTGATGTTGGCGATTTTGGCTATCGTAATTTATCCGGCATTGCCAATGGGGCCGATTGGGCCATGGAATTTGATCGAACCGCGTGCAGCGTGGATTACAGTCATTTTGATTGCGGGCATTGGCTTCGTCAACTACGTACTCTGGAAAATCTACGGAACACGGGGAATCGCTCTAGCGGGATTTTTGGGTGGATTAGTGAATAGCAGCGTCACCGTCAACGAGATGGCATCACGCGCAAAAGACAATCATCCGGAAACAGTCAGTGCCGCCTATCGCGGTATTTTGCTGGCAACTTCTGCAATGACGATACGTAACGCTTGCCTCTTATTTATTCTGGCACCGGCGGCGGCATTGACGGCGGCGGTGCCGTTCTTCCTGATGCTATTAGTCAATGCGGCCTGGTTCTTCATGGACCGCAATGCAAATCGCACAACCGATGATCATCAAGCTGAACCGGTCGATTTGCCGCTGCCATTCTCGGTGCCTGCGGCGCTAAAGTATGGACTGCTGTTTTTGATATTGCACATCGCTGGCGTCCTGACCCAAAATTACTTCGGCGAGTTCGGCTTTTATGCCGTCAGCCTGATCGGTGGGATTGTATCTAGTGCCAGCGCTGTCGCGGCCGCGGCTAGCTTACTGACCAACAACGCAATATCTGCGCATGTCGTATCGACCGGCGCGGTGATCGCATCGTTGGCGAGCGTCCTGATTAATCTTCCTTTGGTATTACGGGCGCGCAATCGTGGTTTGACAGTGCGGCTATCGTTGGCGATGGTGTCGATATCTATCGTCGGTATTGTTGGCGCGTTAGCTTCCGCGCACGTAATACCGTTGCTGGTGAAACAGTTTCCAATCCTGGCGCAGTTTTATTAAGACAATCTGATCTCATGCATCAGCAGGTATTCATCAACATGTATCTAGCAACAGGTATCTATCAACAAGTATCCATACACCAGTATCCATCCACACTTATGACGACAGAAATTACCAGATAATTTCGGCGGCGATCGCACCGCGCAGTGCATTGCATACCATCACCTGTTCGGCAGATTGAAGATCCTCACGCGTCAAGGCGCGTTCCGTTGCATTCCAGGTCGAATCATTCAGAATCAAGCTGCGCATCACACCGGGTAACAAACCGCTCACTAACGGCGGCGTGTACCAACGTCCGGCTAGCTTAATAAATACGTTGCTGCGTCCACCTTCCGTCAATTCACCGGCCTGATTAAAAAACAACATATCAAATGCACCTTGCTGTTCAGCGGATTTCCACGCATGGTCATAGAGAGTTCGTTGGGTCGTTTTGTGACGTAAAAACAGATCGTTTTTTTCCGTCGGTGCATCAGAAATAATCACCTTAACCGGTTGAGACAGCGAATTCATGGGTGCGCTGGTAACAGACGAGGTGCCATCCGCCGATAAACTTAATCGCAGGCGATGTGCACCATTAGCGGTCAAACTTGCTACGACTTTATCCAAGCGGCTACGCAACTGCGCTTCGTTAAATTCAAAACCAAAATACACCGCAGACGACCGCAAACGATTTAGGTGTAAATCCAGCGCTCGGCAACCGTCTTTGCTAGTTGCATAGATCGTTTCAAAAAGGGAAAAATCAGCACGAAGTCCCGTTAAAAACCGTGCTTTCAGCACACATTCGGCGTACTCATCTTGGGCTACGCTGTCGTACACGATACCCGCACCGATACCCATCTCGCCATGACGAATGCCTTCATCGTTTTCGGCTTCCAGCAACAACGTGCGAATCGGTACCGACAAGCAAAAATCTCCTATTTGATCCTCTCCCAACGGCGCATCAAACCACCCAATTGCACCGGTATATAAACGCCGCGGTGCCTTTTCCAGTTCGGCAATAATCTGCATGGACCGTAGTTTTGGTGCGCCAGTAATCGAACCGCACGGATACAACGCAGTCATTAAGTCGGTCAGGCCGAGATCACCACGTAACTGCGCAGTGACAGTAGAAGTCATTTGCAATACCGTATTAAATCGGCTGACTTCAAATAATTTTGGTACGTATACAGATCCACAATGCGCCACCCGGCCCAAATCATTGCGCAATAAATCCACAATCATCAGATTTTCTGCGCGATTTTTTGGATCTGCGGCCAATGCCAGGGCTGTCCGCTGATTCTGATCGCTGTCATCACTGGCGGCGGCTGTGCCTTTCATCGGTCGTGCGGTCAGCACGCCTTGGTCATGACGCACAAATAACTCAGGCGAAAGCGATAGTACCGCACGACCATCCGGTAATGCGATCAGCGCACCATAAGGGACCGGTTGCCGTTCGCGCAATTGGCGATACAGCGACAACGGACTTCCGTAGACGTCAAAATGCAGGCGAAACGTGTAATTCACCTGATACGTGTCACCGGCTTCGATGTAAGCGTGGATACGCGCAATTGCCTGATCAAATTCGTTCGGGTCAACATTAGGGCGAACGTTAGCTATGCCAGATAGGCTGTTTGCATCCGACCATGCCGTTTTTTGATCTGGTAGCAGACCGTTCAACTGGGGATTACTCATTACCAGCGCGCGCTGCCTCAACCAATCGTCAACTTCTAGCGCGGTTAATTTTTGGCAGGTTCCGAATAGCAATACTTCAGCGAGCGGC
The DNA here is from genome assembly GCF_054343755.1 of Glaciimonas sp. GNP009. Taxonomy (NCBI): domain Bacteria; kingdom Pseudomonadati; phylum Pseudomonadota; class Betaproteobacteria; order Burkholderiales; family Oxalobacteraceae; genus Glaciimonas; species Glaciimonas sp. GNP009. Next base: position 3,370,910 of record NZ_JBTGUV010000004.1, on the reverse strand, counting down.
TCAATTGTTTGGGACAATTTAGAAATAACTAACGGCACACGGTGGATTGCCGCACCCAGTTCGTAGTGGAATAGCGTCACCACTTGCAGGCCATCTTGCAATGCCTTCTGCATTTGAGCAAGCAATCGCGGCAACGAGTCTGCGTCGTGGCATTGCAATGTGCACCGATAATCAGTGTACAAACGAGAAACCTTCGCCGCGTCGTCAGCACATCGATCATCGAATAAAGCAAAACAATCAGAATCGGCCAGTGTGATGCTATCAACGCTGCGCGCCTCAATGTGCGGTGGCGAAAATGTGAAACCTGAAGTCATAGTTAATGCGAGTCGGGAATAAAGATCATTTTTTGAATTTTACAGAAAGCGAAAAGCATCCTGCACGCCGTCAAAAGAACATTGCAACGAAGCACATATGCTACCTGATCGGCGAAGGATACGCCAAAGCGCTATACTAAGTGCCTTTCGGACTTAGGGGTAATCGGCTTTAAAATAAACTGGATGATCCATATTTCGCCAGTTTCTTGTCCAATAACGGGCTATTTTTGCTTTTATCCCATAAGTCCGCCAGCTCCTGACGTACTTAACACTTCAGTCCAACGGCAGCTTTGACGGTGCCATAGAACGGCACTATCCATCATCGCTCATGGCAATTTCTCGTGTTTTTCTCACTCCCCTCATTGTTGCCTGCGCGCTGTTCATGGAAAACATGGATGCGACGGTCATTGCCACCTCCTTACCCGCCATGGCGCTCGACATGGGCGAAAGTCCGATTGCGCTGAAACTGGCCATGACGTCTTATCTTGTCAGTCTGGCGGTATTCATTCCGATCAGCGGCTGGATGGCCGATCGTTTCGGCGCGCGCACTGTGTTTCGGACAGCTATCGGCGTATTCATGCTCGGCTCCATCCTGTGTGGAATGTCGCATACCTTGGCAGAATTTGTCGCCGCGCGCTTCTTTCAGGGTATTGGCGGTGCCATGATGGTTCCGGTCGGGCGGCTTGTAATATTGCGCACGGTCTCGAAAGCCGACCTGGTCAAGGCGCTAAGTTATCTGACCATTCCGGCGCTACTTGGCCCTGTCATCGGCCCTCCGCTTGGTGGATTTATTACTACCTACTTTCATTGGCGCTGGATATTTTTTATTAATATTCCGATCAGTATCGTCGGCATCTATCTCGCCAATCGCTATATTCAAAATCTGCGAGAAGAACAAACCGTGCCGTTAGACTGGATCGGCTTTATTCTTTCGGCGGTTGGTTGCTCTTGCTTGATGTTTGGCCTTGCCAGCGCCGGACGGCATTTGGTGAATAGTGACGTCTCGTTCATTTGTATGGCAATCGGTGCAACTTCGCTGGTGGCGTATGTGTGGCATGCGTTTCACTGCGAACATCCGCTGCTGAATCTGCGTCTGTTGTCAATTCCGACACTACGCATGAATATCTATGGCGGTTCATTATTTCGCATCGGCATCGGTGCTTTGCCGTTCTTGCTGCCGTTATTATTTCAGCTGGGATTCGGCCTGTCGCCGTTTCAATCCGGCTTGCTAACCTGCGCATCGTCAATCGGTGCCATGTTTGTCAAGACGATCACCACTTTCGTGCTGAAACGCTTTGGCTTTCGAACGGTGCTGATCTATAACACGCTATTGGGGGCGGCATCGATGGCGGCATTTGGCGCTCTGACTGCGGACACGCCACATATCATTGTGGGCGCTTTACTGCTGTTGGGTGGTTGCATCCGTTCCATGCAGTTCACCAGCATCAACGCGATCGCTTACGCCGACATAAAGCCACAACAAATGAGCCAGGCAACCAGCTTGACCAGCGTGGCGCAACAATTGGCCATCGGCATGGGTGTGACTGTGGGCGGGTACTCACTTCAACTGTCTAATCAGATTCAGGGCCACACCACCATTGTCAGCGCCGACTTTTGGCCAACGTTCCTCACTATCGCGATCATTGCAGCCACCGCACTGCCCTTCGCGATAAAATTAAAATCGGATGCCGGCGATGAAATGTCTGGACGTCGCACCATCTCATGATTCCTCAGAAGCGACCGGGCAGAAAATGATTAATCGCGTTACACCCGCTCCCATTCCAATAGCCGGTTATTGGCAGGCATAAGCTGATCCGCCGCCAGAAGGAGCTTATTTTCTGCGGCCAACAGAACCAAATCTGCCATATCCCGAAGTCCCATATGCGCAGCATAATTTTTCAAGCTGACATCAAACGCAGCATTACTATCGCTAGTAAATTGGCCGTCGACATTAAAAGGTCCGTACGTCCAAAAGCGGCCGCCCGTCTTCAGTAAACGACCGACACCTGAAAACATATTCTGTACTTGGGGCCACGACATGATGTGGCAAGTATTGGCCGTGAACACCGCATCGTACTGGCCAGTCAGTGACTGCGACCAATCAACGTCGGACATGTCTAGCGTTAACGGCGACAATACATTTGGTAACTGCGCCTCTTCTTGCCACGCCAGAATACTAGCGTGATTTGCCGTTAGATCGCTGGTTTGCCATATCAGATGGGGAAGCTGCTCTGCAAAATAAACCGCGTGCTGTCCCGTGCCACTGCCGATCTCTAACACGCGCTGCGATGCCACCAATTTACTTGCCAAAACTGCTGCAATAGGAAGACGGTTACGCTCGCAAGCGATTGAAAACTGTTTGGTCATTGTGGCTTTCCGGTTCAATTGAACGCCTATACTATCGGAAATAGCAAAAATAGCGAACTTCGACGGCATGGTGAGGGCTTACCGCGCTATCTGCTCATTGAAGTTTCATGTTTCAACAGCAATACAGAATCATGATATCGAGAATGATTGCCTTACTAGATTGCATCATTTTCAGCACCATCTGCACGCTTCAAATCACATGCAACACCTTGCCAATATAATCAAAAAATAAGCAATACAACATAATCGGCAATGGCAAACCGAGCATCGTTCCAATCACATATTTGTGAAATTTGACGCCAGAAAGTGCAAGTGCATAATTGAGGGCTGGAACGGTCTGAAATAATACGCGAAGCAACGCAATACTTTTAATCGGATGGGCATCAAGACCATGCAGTATCTTTAGCGCATACCGATTTTTCACTGCTCGTATTGCATCGCCACCGACGAAGCGAATCGTCAGGAAAGTAAACAAGCACGAAATGGTGGCCGCAATGTAAGTCGCCACGCCACCCCAGGTTTTGCCAAGGGCGAGCACCGCCGCTGCCAGAAATATCCAGCCTGGTATTTGAACCAGATTCCCGACGCAGAACAACACGACAAAAACCAGCAACCCGGTCAGTTTGTTATCGACCAACTGTTGACGGACAAAAGCCAGGTTGAAATGCTCTCTCAATCCAGAAAATTGAAATAGCGCGAGCAGCGCCAACAAAAACAGAATGACTATACACAATCGTTTGTAGCGGTGCATGGTGCGCCTTTCCGTCTGGAGGTCAAATGTTGCTGATCAAATTCAACGTCAGTAGCATATCGTTGTTAACCATCTTTTATCGTTTAGCCATGGATTCAATTTACCACTACACTATGCTGATTCTTGGGTCTGCTGTACCGCAAAAGTAACCATATCAAACCGCTTGACTGTCCATATCAAGCCCCGCTTTACGTAGTTCACGAAAGGTTAGGAAAACCCGCAGGTCAAACTCCAACTGGTGATATTCGGGCAGCATATACTCACATAGTTTGTAAAATGCCTTGTTATGATCTTGCTCTTTCAGATGCGCCAGTTCGTGTACGACGATCATTTGCAAAAATTCTGGCGCTGCCTCTTTGAACAGTGCCGCTACGCGGATTTCTTTCTTAGCCTTCAGTTTTCCTCCTTGCACCCGCGAGATGGCGGTGTGCAGTCCTAGCGCTTTGTGCGTCAAATCGAGCCGACTGTCGAAGAGCACCTTATCAATATTCGGTGCATTTTTTAAATGTGCCTGTTTTAATGACAAAGTATAAGCATACAAAGCCTTATCATTTTGGACCGCGTGTTTGCCCGGATACCGCTTAAGTAGATATTCCCCCAAACGCTTTTGTTCAATGAGTTGGCGTATCTGATCCTGCAATGCGGACGGATAGGCCTGAAGGTATTTAAGCGGAGTCATAAAGCGGCGATATCTAAAAAATAACTACATGTATAAAAGAAGAATTGTTGTCCAAGACGGCAATACTGCACATCCCTACTACTTACTAGAAATCTACGTCCGGTTTCTCGGCGGGGGGTTTCCCCTTCTTTTCTGCCCAAAACGAATCAAAGCGCTTAGTGAACAAAACGTCCAGACCGTTGATGGTGCCACCACGCAAAACCATCGACCATCGACGCGAAAATTGCCAGGTGAGTTTTAACACGCTAGCTGCGCTGGTCAGGCCCTGCTCGTAACCGAGATTAATTTTTTCGGTAATTGCTTTGCCTATATTGACAACCTGTTCATCGACTAAACCTGACTCACTGGAACCAATCGAGAATTCATCGAGCCCGACGCCTTGGGCTATTTTTTTGCCGCCATAATTACCCAAAAACGCCAAGGCCTGACCGGCGGCCTGACGCTGGCCGAGCGCACTACTGTCGCTGCCATGACCGAACATTAACCACGACAGTTTTTCTTCGTCGGAGACATTTGGCTCAGATACCAGCTTGACCCGCGGCGAGGATGCATAACCACTAATTTCTGCGCCGGCTTCGACATCTTGATTACGCCGCATCGCCAAGATGTTAATGTTAGGATTATTCAGCGGTCCGGTAAAATTAATTAACCCGCGTTCAATTGCCAATTTTCGACCAAATACTTCATAAGTTCCGTCGGTGACACGGATCGTGCCACTGGCACGCAATGGCGCAAACGGTTCACTATGCACCGACATCTTGCCGCCTAATTTGAGATCGGCACCGCTTCCACGAAAACGAAAATCATTGCCGAAATTGACATCGATATTCATAATCGGGGTCAAGCTTCCAGCTGGCTTTTCCGCCGTTTTTGCTATTTTCTGTTTGTCGGTCAACGGCGCAGAACGGGTTTTCCCATCATTGCGAACGATCACGACGTCGTCTCCGAGCGCCGGAGCACTAGTCTTAGGCAAATCGAACAATGCCTTATCGATGGTGAACTTGCCATCCACGTGCAACTGCTCGTTGACATTGGCTACCTTGGCTTGCCCTGATAACATCAACTGACGATCTGGACTGGCAAATAGTTGCAACCGATCCGCGACGATCGTAGCCGTCACATCAGGATTCGATTTTCCAAGCTGAAGTTGACCATTGGCGCGTAGTGTTCCATCGCCACCATGAAACTCCAACTGCTGTAATGCGATGACATTTTTTTCCACATTAAACCGTGCGATACCATCACGTAATTTTATTCCCTGATCATAGAGGGTGACCGCCAGATTATCGCCTGCAACCGTACCGGACAGGGTCGGTTGTCCTAAAACCCCATCAAGCTTTAGCTCCATCTTCAGATTACCGTCTAAACCGACTTGCGGCCCGATCAGACTGCCGAACGTTTTTAGTTGCGGAACGCTGGCTTTTACTGCACCCGATAAGGACGCGTTGTCGGTGATCATTAACCCGTTCCCGATACGGTTCAAACCTAATTTCACTTGCGCATTCACTGAACCGATTTTGGCGGCAGAGAGAGCCGTATTCACATTAACCTGTGTTCCCTGAAGATCCGCACGCAGGCGCAGTTCTGTCAATCCCAGCGGAATGTCTCCGCGCCCTGATGTCACCCGGATATCACCGCTACGTCGGTTAATCTCAACAAACCCGGTGGCGCTGTCTGACAATCCAAAATCCCAGCGACTGTCGAGGACCAGGTCTGTTTTTAACGGTGGCGCAGTGCCGGTAAATTCATGTACAAGATCGACTACCGTTTTCACATTCAGCGCATTCACGGCACCAGCCGACTGTATGCGCCCATGATCGATACTTAGATTTTTTAAATCAATGACCGCATCGGCAATCGTCAGCCGAGTCGCGCCTAAAATAATCTTATCTCCTGCCACGCTAATGGACAAAGGCGTGTCTAGTGACACACGAGGAATACCTTGATTTTTCAATTCGCCTAGCGTGCCCTGCCAACCATAGCCGGTGGCATTTTGAATCACTTTTCCTTGCGCGGCCAAAGTCAGTGCCAATGGCTTATCGCGCACGGTACCAACAGTATCAAGCTTTAAACTGTGATCGCCAAAAGTACCGGATAGGCTTGCGTTCATTTTGCTCAACGCAATATCTGGGCCACGGTAACCATGCGCTTCGATGCTGACTTGGAGGCGGTTGGTGGCGGCGGATACCTTGGCACTCAAGTCGGCTTGAATATCGGCCTGCCCGGACAAACTGTCGATTTGCTGCGCCCCGAATACTAACTTTTCCGCGCGATAGGTCGCCTTGACGACGGGCTTTTGAATGCTTCCGCTGACCTGCCCTTCCGTATTGAGCGCACCTGACAAACCAAATCCCAATCGCTGTAATTCCGGCGCATCTACCTTGAAGTTAAAATGATCTCCCGGCACACCAAAATTGCCCTTTAATTGGGCGTTATTACCTGCCACGGAGATTTGCGCCTCACTTGGCAATAAGCGCTTATCAAGCAGATTGATAACGCCTTTCCCCGTCATTGGCAGGTGGTCATAAACGCTATCGAGAATATTGAATGCCAACTTTAGTTGCAACGTCGGCGCTAACTTCCCGGCAGCATTAATATCCATGTTGATGCTTGCAGAAACAGGTTTTGCTGTCTTTACGTAGCTGCTCTTTATGTGCGGTTGCTTTTCAAATTTCTTGTCCGACTTTTTGGCCGCTGGAGAACTACTCTTTATCCATAAAGCAGGATCGAAATCACGTAGTTTCCCCTTCATCGTATAAGCCATACCGTTGGTACGATCCACGGTTCCGCTCAGATTAAGATGTGCAGGCCCGGCTACCAATTCTGCGAGACGCAAATCTATTTTTTTGGGATCAATCACCGCATCCATTTTTGCCGAAAAATTTTTGTCGGCCAAGGTTAATCCGATTACTTGTGTATCCGGCGTCAGAGTGACACTAATTGGACCTTGCAATTGCGACGTCTGTAATTTTCCATGCAATGCATGTAGATCGAGATCGGCAACATCAAAGGTAAAATTACCGGTATTTTTCTCCTTACCATCGGCGTGATATTCACCCGCACCGCTGATCAAACCTTTATCCAGTAATTTAATTTTCAAGCCTGATAGTTGCTGGGTTTTCGCGTCCAGACGTAATTGCGCGTCTACGGAGATCAACGGCAAGCGATCTTTATCGAGAGCACCGGGAATCGCGTTCGAGATATGCAAAGGGCCGCTCACCGCCAGCAACGCTAAATCAACTTTGCTGCCTGATATGTTCGTCTTTGCTGGCACACCGTCAACCGCTTCCGGAGGAGAAATCGGCGTCAGATCGGCCTGAATATTCAAGTCCGCCAACGGTGCACCGGCGCTGAATAATTTTGGGTTGATGTGCGTAGCGCTGATACGCACGCGCTCAAACGGGATCGGTGCAAACGGTGTCGCAGCAATCTCGGCAGTGGCGCGTAGTTTGTCGCCGTTGCCTTGTAAAGCAAGATTCAAATCAGATAATGTGCCCGACACTTTGGCAACGATCTGATATTTTTCCTGTTCGTAAGCACCTTTTAGTTCTGCACCACCGCTAATCGAAAACGGTTTCGTGCCCTGTAAATGCACCGTTCCATTTGCGCTACCGAATGCTGTGTCCAAACGTTCTAATACCAGCGTATGTTGCGTCCCGTCAGATTGTCCGTGCAACGATAGATTACGATATTCCGTTGTACTTAATCCTTCCGTCAGGGCAAGCTTATCCAGCGTAATACTATCGAGCGATAATGCCAGCGGCAACGTTAATCGCGTTGGCAATACCATTGGCTCGGACGGCGTTGGCTGCATCCGTGCTGCCACGGTGCCAATGTGCAAATAGTTGATACTGAATTTCAATGGAGAAAATGTCAGGCGCCAACTTCCATCAATTTTATTGATAGTAAATTCTTGCGTTGCATCACGATAAACCACGTTCTTCAGCCGCACGCCTTCCGCCACCGTACCGCCAGCTAATTCGCCACTTAGATGTTTTTGCGATAGCCAAGTCGCCGTATTCCATATTGCTTTAGTCCCGGATTCCGTGCGGAGTCCAATGAACAGGGCGCAGATCATCAACACCAGAATGAGTAGTAGCGTCAACATTAGCGCGGCTATTCTGCGGACGAAACCTGAACGGCCACCGCCGTTTTTTCCCGACGCTGGCGGCGCTGGGTTTGGCGTGGCTGATTGATCGGTGTTTGATGCTATTGCTTTGGTCATGCAAATATCTTGTCGTAGTAAATGGATGGATCCGGCACCTGCCCGAATGATTGAGTACCGTTATACGGCCACTGCAATCCAGCTGTTTTTCTATCGGTTTAATAACAAAATTTTACGGGCATGACAGATCAGAAATCTGTCCTATGTCTATAAAAAATCACCGCACCGAAAAATATTTTTACAATCATAAAAAGTCATCAGAATGCAATACCGAGCGAAATGTGAGGCCGAATACGCCTGTCCTGGACGCCATAGGCCAGATCAACGTTGACCGGACCCACGGGACTGCGCCAGCGCGCACCAACTCCCGTACCAACCTTAATTTCCCTATCGACGAAGCTATTGGTCGCAGCGCCGATATCGTAGAATATTGCGGCGCCCCAACTGTGATTAAACCAATGCTGATATTCGGCGCTGGCAGTCACTAGATATTTTGTGGGATAGACCGTGCCGTTTTGGGTATTGCCGATACCCTGATAGCTATAACCGCGCACAGACTCATTCCCGCCAGCCCGGAACAGTAACGATGCAGGGACTTCCGCGCTGGCCCCTTTTGTAAATACCGCGCCGCCTTCGACGCGGAAAATCATGATGTCGCGTTTAGCGATCGGAATATATTTTTTATAGCGAAGATAAGCGCGAAAAAAACTTTGGTCGGTGAGTAATCCCTTCAAAGCGATCCCCGTTTGTACGGAAAAAATATGGCCTTCAGTCGGAAAAATCTGATCGTCGACATCACGCCGGGTCCAGCTAAATCCTGGCACTACTGCTTGATGTTTACCTGGCAAAACGACAGTGTCCGGCGGTAAAACGGCGCCATCGGTCTGTTGCAGCGAATCGCGATAGTAATCAAGCGTCAATGCTGTGTCATAGTTTTCCAGAGAACGTGCGCGCTTTAACCCAATCCTCTGGCTGCGCAGGTCCACTCCTTGAAGAGTAGTGCGATCATATGAAGTATTAATGCCATTCACAAAACTACGTTGGTCCGGCGGCATGTTTAAGCTGAGCGATCCATACTGACGTCGCTGTTCAATTTTGGCCGTACTGTCAAAGATCCAGGCATCGCCAAACACATTGTAATTCGAGTAGCCACCCTGGACCTGAGCACCCGTATCTGTCGCATAACCGACTCCAGCTCTAAGACGCTGTGCTGGAAACTCAGTAACCTGCACCTTTACCGGCGTCAACGCCGGGTTGGTCGCATCGTCGTCAATTCCCACGATGACGTTACCAAAATAGCCGGTGTTTTGTATTTGCCGCTGCAGATACAGCAAACGGTCCAGATCGTAATTCTCGCCAACACTTAATGGATTAACATTTTGGATGATCGTATTCGGATAGCGTTTAGTTCCGGTAATTTGCAACGCCCCTAGCGTAAATGACGGCCCACTTTCATACTCAACCGATAACTGCGCTTCACTGTTGTCGGCCTCAATCCTTGCCTCCGAATGGGCAATCTTCGCAGACGGAAATCCCTTATATTGCAACAGCTGTAAACTATGCTCCTTAGCCGCATCCCAATCACTCTGACGAAATGGCTGGCCAACGGGCAAGCGCCAGTTGCGTTGAATACGCGGAATCCGCTCTGGCACCTCGGTCGCTACCTTCCCTGTCACATCGATAGTTGCGCTGGAAACGATCGTCCGTTTATGTGCATCAACTTTGAGATGGATGACTTTGACTTTTCCATCGTCGACCGTCACTTCGGTGGTGGGCAAAAAATAACCCTCAGTAGACGTGAGTTGGGTGACTTGGTCGTTGACCGTATCGAGCATAAATTTTAGCTGATCGTCACTCAAGTCGTCGCGATCCTTATAGCGCACTAGGTCCAGATGCTGCTTCAATAGGGCACTAATTTCTTTAGGAGCCTCAATCTCAACCTTATAGACGGCAAAGGCGTCGGTAGCACTAAAGGAAAGAACGCCGAAAACAACCCCGCAGAGTCGGTTTGTGAACCATCTAACGGACTTGCCGTGGCACTTCCTCATGCGCAATAGTCCTCGTAGCAAAAGCGGCTCGACATAACAGCGCCCCAACAACATTGATAAGAGAAAAGAAATTGAAGCATAGCGTTCGGGATTTAACAAAAAAGTCAGGCTACGCTAATAGAATACGTACGTATTAATATCTCAGTAACATAACAGGGTAGCGAAGTGCGGCGATAGCAATTGAGGCAAACAGATTGATGACAATCTTCGAAGCAGCCATCGACATTAATTGTGCATTATAAATAAAGCAGGCCGCAAGAACCTCGCAAACCTGCATATTTAGGGAAACTTAACCTGATTTAACATTTTTTCGGCATCAATTATTCAACCGGCACGTCAACCAATGACAGGCTGAACTGCTGTAGATTACTCTGGATAAGTCATCCTGGACGGTTGCACCCAAGCCACAAACTGATCTTCGGTAACGTAACCCAGATCCAGCGCCGCTTGCTTCAAAGTACTGCCATCGTGATGCGCATGCTTGGCAATTTGAGCCGCTTTGTCGTAACCGATATGCGGTGCCAACGCAGTAACCAACATCAGCGAGCGTGCCATCAGTTCTGCGATACGATCCTCGTTGGCGGCAATGCCAGATGCGCAATGATGGTCAAAACTATGCATACCGTCCGTAAGCAGACGGACGCTTTGCAAAAAATTATGCGCGATCAATGGCTTGAAAACATTTAATTCAAAATTACCCGATGCACCACCGAAGTTAATGGCGACGTCATTGCCAAAGACCTGACAGCAAATCATCGTCAATGCTTCACATTGAGTCGGATTGACCTTGCCGGGCATAATTGAACTACCAGGTTCATTTTCTGGAATACTTATTTCTCCCAAGCCAGAACGCGGACCCGACGCCATCCAGCGAACATCGTTGGCGATCTTCATCAGGGCTGCGGCCAACGTCTTTAATGCGCCATGTGCCGCGACCAACGCATCATGTGCGGCGAGCGCAGCGAACTTATTTTCTGCCGTACGAAATGGTGCATTCAGCGCTTTGCTTAACTCGGCAGCGACACGCGCACCAAATTCAAGATGTGCATTCATGCCGGTACCGACTGCCGTGCCGCCCGCAGCAAGCGCGCACAAACCGTCTAATGAAGCGGCAATATTACGTTCGGCGAAATCGAGTTGCGCCACATAGCCAGAAAATTCCTGACCGAGCGTGAGCGGTGTTGCGTCCTGCAAATGGGTACGCCCGATCTTGACGATGTCGACAAATGCGACAGATTTTTTCTGCAATGTGTCGCGTAAAGCACTTAACGCGGGCAGCAACAATTCGCTCATGCCCAACACTGCGGCGACATGCATCGCTGTCGGAAAAATATCGTTGGATGACTGACTTAGATTAACCGCATCATTAGGATGGATCAAACGTGTTTCGCCACGTTCTCCACCAAGCAACTCGGAAGCACGATTGGCTAGCACTTCATTCATGTTCATATTGCTCTGCGTACCAGAACCGGTCTGCCAGACTGCCAATGGAAATTCGTCTGGATGCTTGCCGCTACTGACCTCGGTCGCCGCTTGCATAATCGCATTGGCTTTTTGTGCCGGCAACTTGCCGAGATCCAAATTTACTTGGGCGCAGGCGTGTTTGACATATGCCAGCGCAGTAATCAATTCGACTGGCATACGCTCAGTGGAAATATGAAAATGCGCTAATGAGCGTTGCGTCTGCGCTCCCCAAAGTCGCGCATTCAGTACATCAATATTGCCAAACGTATCCCGTTCAATTCTGGTACTTTCCATCTTTAGCTCCAAAAGAAAAATACAACTTCAGAATGTCGCTTGCGCCATCAAGAGCAACCTAAATCGAGGTCTCGCAGACCGCCGTAAATCAATGAAAAATGCAGGAAGCCTGATCTATTGACTAATTTTATAGCAGATTACGCTACAGTCTAGCATTCACCGATAGTTGGCGGCCTCTTCGACCCCAAATTGGTGCAGGCGTTCCCAATAGCGATCGGAAACTTTTTGCTGATAAATAGATGAAAACTTCGGCTCATCAGGAGATTCGTCCAAGCTATAAAAATAGCGGAATCAAAGTGAACAAATGGTAATTTGATGTGAGATTTTAAAAAATGGTCTGGAGGTTATTGCGAGAGAAAAACCCAAGTTAAAGCAGCTCAAGGATGGGATGGGATGGGATGGGATGTAACAACATTCGTATCGAGTAGCATCAAAAAAGCGCTACAACCATTACAACATTTCAATCAGTACCGGCTATATGGGCAAAATGTTGGACTCACTACTTACTACTCACTACTCACCATTTACTAGTAACTCCTAACTACGCTGCGCCACTTGAAAGATACCTTAACGCGTGCCTTGGAAGATGTGTCGAAGCGCTTTTTTGCTAGATTTAAAGGGGAATTGGTGGTGTGGCAAATATTGGAGGAATAAAGTTTCCGTCAGAAGTCACATTACAGGCGCAATCAGGCAGGTAGCGACAGAATAGCCGACCTGCTTTCAGCCGATTTCAATATCAGGAGGATTTTGGTGACTCGCTGCCAGATTGATCTGCATCGGGCAGCAAACACGCATGCACAATCTGCAAATCATTGTCTTTGGCAAAGTTCACAACGAAATGATATGCGAGTGGCTCGATTTCTCTTAAATCTTCATTCACTACGACCGAACGGATACCGTTAAGCAACGTTGGCAAAACATAAGGAGAATATTGTAAATGTGAATTACGGCCACCAACGCCTTCAGGTCGAAAACAGGACATCGCGCCACACAAGCGTTCCGCCCAGTCGCTCGGGCGAAACTGTCTTCCATCGGAGGTTATTCCCTGAATAAAAAATTCACGGGCGGGCGCATTAGGGGGTTTAATAATATCGGCCATGCGGACAGCTCATTTCTTTTTGATACTTACAATAAACGTATTCTCAGCATCCTCATGAGATGAGAGCAAGGGTTTTATGTAATTGAGGATGATTAGACCAGACGTGCAGCGTATGCACGTCGATAAACCAATCATTCGATCGAAGCCGGTCGGTTGATCCAATCTACAATTACGCGATCAATTCTTACGTATTATATCTTATAGAAGACTATGTAAAAATTAGATGGCTCCGTTCAAAAAGCACTTAGCCCAACCACACGCCAACTGAAAAAAGTAACAACAAAAACATCCATAGCAGCAGGGCACGCCAGACCAAGCCCACTGTGCTTTGCAATGCACGCGGAGTCGGCAATTCACCAGGCGGACTGTCCGTTTCAATCCCGGTAGAGTCTACCGTAGCGGCGTCAATCGGAAGAAAATCGCTGGCATTCTCGTTGGGGGTTCCAAGCAAAACACCCATTGCCCCACCACCAGATGACAAAATAATGCCATCAGTCTCATTTTTCCAGCGATCAGCAAAATTGCGCCACGCGAAAATAGCATCCTCAAAATTGCCAACGACGGCAAAGGCAGACGCTGTCAGTCGCGCAGGAATCCAATCTATCCAATAAAACGCTTGGGTTGCAAACCGACCAAACTGTTCGTTTTTCATGTGGTCAGGTTCATTCCAGGCCCGTGCCAAGTATTCAGCAACCCGATACATCACTGCGCAGGCCGGGCCGAGCGGCATCAAAAACCAAAAAAATACGCCAAATACGTTTCGATGCGTGGTGATTAAAGCCTTTTCCACCGCAATACGCGAAATCTCGCCCACTTCCATATCGGTTGTATCTTGCTTGGTCCATTCGGCCAGGAGAGTCCGGGCAGTGGCATCATCACCGGTATTTAAAGCCAGCTGGATCGACGTGAAGTAATGACTATAATGCCGAAATCCCAGTGTTAAATAGACAATAATAACGTTCCATGCAAACGCGGCCCAAGCACCAATATGAACGCACACCCAATAAATCAACGCCGTCGGAACCATCAATGCCAACATGATACAAAACCAACCTAAGCGACCGTGGCGTGCCTGACCGGCGTTTAGCCAGCCTTCCACCATAAGTGCAAAATGCTTAACCCACGTGTACACCGGATTGTCCGCACGGAGCGGTTTTAATTGCTCGATTAATAACGCAAACAGAATAGAGAGAAAAGTCATCAACCAGCCTTAAAAGTCAGCAAATCCTGTTTTATATTTATAGAATCTATGCAAAATTGTCGCAGAGAGTTACATTTTTTATGTACAAATCATGCGTACATAAAAAATATAACGTCTTAATGATCGCGACGATTCGTGTGGCTTCCAGCCAAGCTCGCAATAAAGCGTGTTACTTCCAACAATTTTGCATGAATTGTCATTTAAACGAAACGATAAACCATACGATAACGCAGCCTAGTGACAGAATCAAATTTGTCCGTCATTTAACAGAGTTTATTTCTTAGAGGCGCTGGAAAAAGATAGTTTTGTGCGTATTAGAAGCAAAAAGAAGCAATACCAGGCATCGAAAGAAAGCTGACTAGTATTCGCCGGACCAGAGCAATTACACGAGACACCGGTTCGTGGCCCTAAGATAAGCCAAAACGTGATAATTACGCGCGCAGAAAGTGGAATAAATTACGCAGCATGGCCGCGGTCGCGCCCCATATGAAAAAACGCTCGTAAGGCATCGCGTAAAACGTACGTCGATAACCATCTGGCAAATCAAACGTACGCAGTTGATGATTCAGACCATCCATCAAAAAAGCGAGTGGGACTTCAAAAATTTCCGCCACTTCATCGGGATTTGCGCGCAACGATGCTGGGGGTTGAATCAGTCCAGCTACAGGCGTTACCCGATATCCTGTACCTGTAAAGTATTCTGGCAGCGTGCCAATCACTTCTACTTCACCGCGCGGTAATCCAATCTCTTCTTCGGCCTCGCGCAATGCCGTCTCAGTGGGTGAACTGTCGGTAAGCTCTGTTCTGCCACCGGGAAAACTGACCTGACCTGCGTGATCCGTAAGATGTGCCGTACGCTGGGTGAATAGTAACGTCGGCCCTTCAGGATGCATAATGATCGGAATCAGGACTGCAGCGGCAGTAGGCGTTCCTTCTCCAGCCAGGCCTCGTAATTGTTGCCCGACGCTTTCAGGAAACCATAGGGGCGGCTGTGCGAAACGCTGACGTAACCAGTCGGCGTTCATCCTATCAGGCGCGAGCGCCAACTCACCTGCGACGGCATCAATTGGCATCATCAGAGGATCGAGAGTAAGTTTGACCAAAACAATTCCTATTCCGCGGCGCATTACGATCTAGTGCAATCCCTTTGCTGTGGTATCTCTACATGTATTTCAAGAGAGGTATTCGCAAAACCAAGGTCTGCCCATACGTGGCAGCGTGTTGAGGCAGCACTCATACCCCAACAACATCACTATAAACACTTAAATCAAACAACAAAAAAGGGCACCTACCGGCGCCCTTCTTCATGCAAACTACATGCCAGATCTGTAACTGCTTACGCTGCTGTTTTAGCGACAGTACGACGTTGTGGCAATTTTTCTTTGATACGCGCCGATTTACCCGAACGCTCACGCAAATAGTATAGCTTAGCGCGACGTACATCACCGCGACGCTTCACTTCGATCGAAGCAATCAGTGGCGAGTACAACTGGAATGTACGCTCAACGCCTTCGCCGGAAGAAATTTTACGGACGATGAAGTTAGAGTTCAAACCACGGTTACGACGTGAAATCACAACGCCTTCGTAAGCCTGAGCACGTTTGCGCGTACCTTCGACTACATTGACGCTAACGATAACAGTATCGCCAGGTGCGAATTCAGGAATAACTTTACCTAGGCGAGCAATTTCTTCTTGCTCAAGTTGCTGGATCAGATCCATTTTTAGCTCCAAATACCATCTTGCTGACACTATGTGCAATGCACTGCTCAGTAGAGGATGGGGTTACACATGCGACCGGTTGGTCGCTCTTCTTACAACATTATAAGAATTACAAAATCTACTTATTGGGCGCCACTTATTATTACCTCTGTCAAAACAAGCTAGCAACATTTCAAACAGCGTAAAAATGCTGAATTAAACGCTGGCAATAGTTCGTATAAACTTTTCGTCACTGGCCGTCAGCAAACCATCCTGACGTGCCTTCACGATCAAATCTGGTCGTTTATTAACAGTTGCCAGTAACATCTGTTGGCGTCGCCATTTTTCGATCTCGGCGTGATGCCCACCCATTAAAACAGGCGGCACGACCACACCTTCATATGCTTCTGGCCTGGTGTAATGCGGACAATCCAGCAAGCCATTGACAAAGCTGTCTTCGACTGCCGAAGCACCGTCATTTAGTACGCCAGGCAATTGTCTGATAACGGCATCCATCAATGCCATTGCCGGTAACTCACCGCCGGATAAAACAAAATCGCCAAGGCTGATTTCTTCATCCACACAGCGGTCCAGCAACCGTTGGTCGATAGCCTCATAACGTCCACACAACAACACCAGACCAGACTCGGTGCTCAGTTGCATGACACGCTGATGTGTAAGTGGCTGGCCTTGCGGCGACAGATACACAACACGTGGCAAACATAAATTCTGTTGCTGCTGACGTTTTTTTGCAGCATCAATCGCCGCTTCCAGTGGTTTCGCCAGCATTACCATGCCAGGACCACCACCGTAAGGCCGATCGTCAACCGTGCGATGATTGTCGATGGTGAAATCACGCGGATTCCACAACGCCAACTCACACTTTTTTTGCTCGAATGCACGCCGGGTAACACCCGACTGCGTTAACGCAGCAAACATTTCTGGAAACAGTGTGACGACATCAAATTGCATAACGCCCACCTATTTCACCGTCCACCAGAACTGTCGGCCGCTTAAGCTGGAAGATCGCATCAAGATGGAAGGCCGGGCTAAATCCGACACCAACCATCAGGTTTGCAGAGCCTACAATTAAGAATCTAATAATCCAGACCCCAGTCCACCGTGATTTTTTTTGCCTTCTGATCAACGGTCTTGACGAATTGATCCACAAAAGGAACCAGCAATTCAGGTGAAGCCTTATCCTGACCGACAATAGCCGGAAGCGCGATCCTTAAAATAGGATGCGCCCCGTTATCCATCAGGTCTGATACAACACCTAATTGCTCGCCTTGCAGATTTTCAACCGCCAGACCGATTAAATCGATCCAGTAAAATTCTCCATCTTCCAATGCAGGAAAATGGCTACGGCGAACATGTACTGCAGTGCCTTTAAGGCCCTCCGCAGCTTCACGTCCAACAACGCCAACCAAACGCGCCACAATGTCACCACTGTGGTTTTTGGCCTGCATCATCTCAATATCTTGCAGATCTGCCACATTTGGCCTACCCAGCCACCATTTTTTGGCATTCAGTAACGCATCAGCGTCAGGTGAATACGGTTTGATCCGCACCCAGCCCTGAAGTCCATAGGCGCCGGTTATATAACCGACCATGATCAAATCTGCTGGAGTCACAACGCAAGTCATGACTCCTGATTGCGCCGCTTCCGCTGATTTTGCGACTGTTGCGACCGGAGCCACGATAGTTGCTGAAGTAAGCGTAGACAAATCAGTTACCAGCTACAGAATTAAACTGCAGCTTTTTTACCAGCCTGGCTGACCAGACGAGCAACAGTTGGCGACATTTGCGCGCCAACGCCTTCCCAATGGGTCAGACGATCTTGCGCAATACGGAAGCTTTCCGAAGCACCAGATGCAACTGGATTGTAGAAACCCAGACGCTCGATAAAGCGACCATCGCGACGATTGCGCGAATCAGTTACTACGATGTTGTAAAACGGGCGCTTCTTAGCGCCACCACGAGATAAACGAATAACGACCATAATGATTCCAAAAAGTGTTGTCGAACACGGAAAAAGCCGCAAATTATAACGCAAGTTAGGCCAACCCTGCAACCTCGGACTATCCTACAGTGTCGCGGCGCTGCATCAATCGCGCTATAAAGGTGAGTTGCCAGCTCTAAAAGGGCTTCATTATAGGCTTACTGTGATTTTTTTTTAACGCTTTCCCTGCTCCGAGAGCTCGGTCGCGCCATTATGTCGCGCTAGTTTTTATAGGGCGCTTCCATACTTGTTTTAGATATACTGACGCCGCGATTTCCACCATACAACTTCGCAACGGTTACGTTACACTACGGAGATAGTTAGCGCACCAACATCAATAACAGTTTGCGAAGCGCTGCTGACTTTTCATCTTTTCCCGATATCCGTTTCACTCACGGCCCCGTTACCGACAACGCAACACCCTATTGCCTCTCATTTCAATGACGACAAACCATAAAAACAAGACCTTCACCACCTTTATAACCACCGTATTTGGCAGCATTGGGTTACACAGATTTTATTTACACGGAGCAAAAGACGTTTGGGGCTGGCTGCATCTTGCCACATTGCCATTATCTTTATTAGCTCTCACACTGTGGCCTGAACAGCAAAAACTGTTTGTATTTGCACCTCTTATCGCCTCGGCATTAATTGCGATTCTGGAGGCATTGGTCACTGGCTTAATGCCTGATGAAAAATGGGATGCACAACAAAATACCAACTCAGGCAAAAAATCGGAATCGACATGGCTGATAGCATTAATTATCGTACTAAGTGTCGGCGTGGGCGCAATTGGCTTGATAGGAACCATCGCTCGCACTTTTGACCTGCTATTTACTGGTGGTTCGTACGGATAAAGAATGTTTAGTCAGGTATTGACTGTGCAAGTCTTGCATCCAGAGAAATGAGTAATAAAAAAGCAGCCTATGGCTGCTTTTTTATTACTCAAACAAATTAACCCTGATTAAAATTGATCTTCAGTTAAGGCCATCACGCCTGCACTTCCGCTTATCACCGACGTTTGCAGTCCCGTCGATTGCGCCAATATATGATCGGCAAAAAACCGTGCAGTGCCTATTTTGGCGCGATAGAAGCTAGCGTCGCCCTCACCCGCCACTAATCTTTCTGAAGCAATCAAAGCCGACCGCCCCAATTGCCAACCGCCGAGGACAATGCCGGCTAACTTCAGGTACGGCACACTGCCGGCAAATACTGCTTTAATATCGCTTTTTAGATTTGCGACGACATAGTCAATTACCTGCTCCAATGCATCTGCTCCAATTGCCAATTGTTTGCCAATGGCAAGTAAATCAGCATCGCTACTAGAAGCCAATTGAACTTGAGTTGCTCTGACTTGCGCAACAATACCTTTCGCAACAGCACCGCCGTCGCGAGCAGTCTTACGGCCGATCAGATCATTCGCCTGAATCGCTGTTGTACCCTCATAGATTGTCAAAATACGTGCATCGCGGTAAAACTGCGCAGCACCGGTCTCTTCAATAAAACCCATGCCACCATGTATCTGCACACCGGTCGAGGCGACTTCAATCGACATCTCAGTAGACCAACCCTTGACGATAGGTACAAGGTATTCGTAAAACGCATGATTGGCTTTGCGCGTAGCCTCGTCAACGTGGTGATGCGCTATATCAGATGCCGCGGCTGTGACATAAGCCAAGGCGCGTGCCGCCTCAATTTGCGAGCGCATAGACATCAACATACGGCGCACGTCAGGGTGATTGATAATGGCAACTGGCCCCGCTGATCCACTTAAATCGCGTGATTGCATACGGTCTTTGGCAAAACTCACCGCCTTTTGGTAAGCCCGCTCAGCGATGCCAACACCTTGCATGCCAACAGCAAAACGTGCGGCGTTCATCATGATGAACATATATTCCAGACCACGGTTTTCTAACCCAACCAATGTCCCGATTGCACCACCGTGATCGCCAAACTGGAGGACAGCAGTTGGACTTGCCTTTATGCCAAGCTTGTGTTCGATGGAGACGCAATGAACATCATTGCGATTACCAAGTGAACCATCCGCGTTCACCAGAAATTTCGGGACAACAAATAACGAAATCCCCTTTACGCCTTCAGGCGCATCAGGAGTGCGTGCCAACACCAGATGGACGATATTCTCGGCCATGTCGTGATCGCCAAAGGTAATGAAAATCTTTGTACCCGAAACTTTGAACGTGCCATCGCCTTGCGGCACAGCGCGCGTGCGCACTTGTGCCAAGTCGGAACCAGCCTGCGGTTCAGTCAGATTCATAGTACCTGTCCATTTTCCGGATACCAGATTTTCTAAATACATGCTTTTTTGCGCATCTGTGCCAGCCGTCATCAACGCTTCAATCGCGCCATCGCTTAGTAACGGACATAGCGCAAAGGACAGATTAGCGGCATTCAGCATTTCGATGCACGGTGTGGCCACGAGTTTTGGCAAACCCTGGCCGCCATATTCTTCTGGATGCTGAACTCCTTGCCATCCCGCCTCTGCAAATGACTTGAACGCCTCCTTAAAACCCTTGCTGGTAATGACATCGCCATCGCGCCAAAAGCTTGGCTCCTGATCTCCCGAGCGGTTCAGAGGTGCCACCACTTCGCTACAAAATCGGGCATTTTCCTGGAGTACTGCTTCGACAGTTTCCGGTGTCGCGTCTGCGCAACCCGGCAGTTGACTGACTTGCTCAAGCCCAGCGAGGGCGTTCAGGGCGAACAACATATCTTTTAACGGCGCGACATAACTCATCAAGTACTCCAAAAAAATGGGCAGTACCACTTCCGTAATACTGCCTTGGCGTTTTTGCAAACGTTCTCATTAATAGGTCTAACCGCCAGGTACCATAAAGTTGCAATTGAGCAGCAGCTAAGCAGCAATCAAGCTGCAGCTACCCAATGAGTTACCTGAATCCCAGACCAGTCTCTTTACACTTTGCTCAATATATTGTCGCGGTGACAATTAACCAAGTTCGGCCACAAATTGCGGAACGATCTCAAACAGATCACCCACGATGCCGTAATCAGCGACCGAGAAAATCGGAGCCTCTTCATCCTTATTGATTGCAACGATCGTTTTAGAGTCTTTCATCCCGGCGAGATGCTGAATCGCACCCGAAATACCGACCGCAATATAGAGCTGCGGTGCCACGATTTTCCCGGTCTGGCCGACTTGCCAGTCATTCGGCACAAAACCCGCATCGACCGCAGCCCGTGAAGCGCCCATCGCCGCGCCCAGTTTGTCAGCCAGAGGCTCCAATATCTTAAAGTTTTCTGCCGAACCCATACCGCGACCGCCGGAGACGATCACTTTGGCGGCCGTCAGTTCTGGACGATCCGATTTAGCTAGCTCACGCGATACAAACGACGACTTAGCAAAATCTGCAGCCGCAGTGATATTTTCGACCGTGGCCGCGCCACCGTCAGCAGCTGCGTCAAAACCAGTGGTACGTACCGTAATCACTTTGATCGGATCAATAGATTGGACGGTAGCAATGGCGTTGCCCGCATAAATAGGACGCTCGAACGTATCTGGACTATCAACCTTAACGATTTCTGAAATCTGACCGACATCCAGACAGGCCGCGACACGTGGCAGGATATTTTTGCCGTACGCGGTTGCCGGTGCCAGGATGTGGCTGTAGTTAGCTGCCAGCGCAAGCACTTGCTCAGCGATATTCTCTGCCAAACCATCGGCGAAATAAGCAGTATCGGCGACTAACACCTTAGTGACGCCAACAGCCTTTGCCGCAGCTTGCGCCGCCGCGCCGCAGTCTTTTCCTGCCACTAGTACGTGGACTTCACCACCGCATTGCACTGCCGCAGTGATGGTGTTAAGGGTGCTACCTTTTAAGGTTGCATTATCGTGTTCAGCAATGACGAGAGCAGTCATGGTATCTCCTGATGATGGGTATTACGGTCGCCACCCATTAGAGGGCATCAAATGTTGTGCGGCGGCCGGCTGGTTTTCTTCGGGTGACAATGTTCGCGATTTATCGCGTTCGATCCTCACTTGTTTAAACGCATAAAGGTATTTTGCACAATGGGGCGCTTGCACACCACATCACTTTAATAGCAACAAATATGCGCCTTCAATACGCTCTATTAAGTCTTAAATTACTTTTGCTTCATTGCGTAACTTCGCAATCAACGTAGCAACATCCGGCACTTTGATACCGGCACTCCGTTTGGCTGGCTCTACCACTTTCAAGGTTTTCAATCGCGGCGTGACATCAACACCCAGATCAGCTGGTTTAAACACATCCAGCGTTTTTTTCTTGGCTTTCATGATGTTCGGCAACGTCACGTAACGTGGCTCGTTGAGACGCAAATCCGTTGTGATAATCGCTGGCAACGTCAGTGCAAGCGTCTCCAGGCCACCGTCTACTTCACGCGTCACTAACACTTTGCCTTCTTCCAGTACGACTTTGGAGGCAAATGTTGCCTGTGGCCAACCTAGCAAAGCAGCCAACATCTGACCGGTTTGATTGCAATCATCATCAATTGCTTGCTTACCAAGGATGATCAATTGTGGTTGCTCTTTATCCGCAATCGCTTTCAATAACTTAGCAACGGCCAGTGGTTGCAAATCAACATCCGACTCCACCAAAATCGCACGATCTGCACCAATTGCCATTGCTGTGCGCAGGGTTTCCTGGCATTGGGTAACGCCGCAAGAGATCGCGATCACTTCAGTGACCTTGCCGCCCTCTTTCAGACGCATCGCCTCCTCTACAGCGATCTCATCGAACGGATTCATCGACATTTTGACGTTTGCAATATCAACACCTGTGCCATCGGATTTAACGCGCACTTTGACGTTGTAGTCGACTACACGTTTGACTGGAACTAATACTTTCATCGGTCTGCCTTTTAATTAAAAATTGAGAATCGAGTTGACGTTAACGTTAATTGATTATGCGATTATAAGAGAGAAATAGCTCCGCAACCAAAATTTAGCACGAACGTACTATTAATTTGTAGATGAAATTACCTAGAGGCGTGAACTAAAATAGGGAATCGAAATGGAGGCTAGAAAAGAAATAGCGAATTTGGTACGGCATACCAAAGCCTTGAATAGCGGTACAAGTGCAAGTCGCTTAATTACCATATTGACAATACAACTAACATGTTTCACCTGCGCCTTGAAATGCGTCTGATTCACAATAAGCGTGATTACTTACGTTTCATAAAGAAAACGTATTCTCTATTTTCTTCGCTTTGAGATAACAAGTCATTGCCGGTTTGTTTGGCAAACGCCTGAAAATCACGCACCGATCCAGAGTCGGTAGCTAACACGCGTAAAACTTGCCCGCTCAACATATCGGCCAGCGCTTTTTTTGTTTTCAAAATCGGCAGCGGACAGTGTAGACCGCGAGCATCAAGTTCTCTATTAAATTCCATAACCAGTTTGTATCAAAATTATTTTAACGTTGCTGCTTTTTGGCGATTCTACTCCAAACACTTGCCGCATGATGCATTGCAACAAAAATCCACCAGTTTTACAACAAATTCCGCACACCATGAATAAAAATCATAATTCTGATAATTTTTATTGCAAATCCCCTTATCAAATGCGTTCAACTGCTCGTTTCTGCTGCTTAATTATGCGCCCATTCAAAGCAGTTTGTTGAATAGGTTACATAAGAGAATGTACGACCGCATATTGAAAATTAGCTCTGAAATAACGCTACTCAACTCGCCCATATTGCTAGTTAAATAAAAAACCTCGCGCTAATGAATACGTCCTTGCACGCTACGTTTTTCCGACGAATAGTCGTGCTTAATCTACCAAAATAGGCCTATCCACAAACTCGACATTCAGCCCTTGTTGGCGCATCCATTCTGCCACGGCGTAACCAGTGCCGGCACGCCACGGCTTTAACTTGGCCGGCGATAACAGCCGATATTCCAGTAACTCTTCTGACAACTGAATCGTTCCCGAAGCTTTTACGTGATAAGCAATGATCAGTTCGTTCTTACGCATAAACTCATACACCCCGATCAATGTAATTTGATCAGCATCGAGATTCGTTTCTTCTTTTAATTCGCGGGCGATTCCCTGTTCTGGCGTCTCGTCACGCTCCATGAAACCAGTGATCAGCGCGAACATATTTTCCTGCCATGCTGCATTCCGAGCCAACAGAATTTTCCCATCGATCTCAACCACGGCGGCCAATACGGGCAGCGGGTTATCCCAATGCGTCCAGTGACCTTCCGGGCAGGATAACCGGGGTTTTCCTGCCTCGCCCTCATCTGCACGCAACGTCAAAGAAGCAGCACAGATCGGGCAAAATTTAAATTCACTCATCAGCAACCATTCGGCGAAATCAATCGCTCACCATTCATCTACAAGACAAAATGCCAACCGGCAGCATGCATTATTTCAGCCGCAAGCAAACACCAGGCAAGATTTAAGAGCGCCTCAAACCCGCTTCAAGTACTAGCCGCCGCTTGGCAAGGGGCATTTTTAGCCGCGTTCGCCAACCCACTTAACGACTCCTTGCAGCGCTGCCGCCAATCCGCTTGGATCAGTACCGCCAGCTTGCGCCATGTCAGGCCGCCCGCCGCCTTTACCGCCAACTTGCTGGGCCACAAAATTGACCAGATCACCGGCTTTTACTTTGGCAATCGCATCGGCTGTGACACCTGCGATCAAGCTGACTTTTCCGTCCTTGACGGTCGCCAACACGATCGCTGCGGTTTTCAGTTTATCTTTTAACTTATCCATCGTTTCACGTAAAGTCGCGCTATCCGCGCCTTCGAGCATTGCAGCCAATACCTTGATGCCGTTGACATCCACCGCCTGATTAACCAGTTCATTACCCTGATTTGCAGCCAGTTTAGACTTCAACGCAGCCATCTCTTTTTCTAGCGCCTTAACGTGATCTTGCACCTGACCGATACGTTGCGTTAATTCTTCCGGCGGTGATTTCAACGCTGTCGCCGCTTCGGTGACACGGCTACTCAAGCTTTGAACGAGTGCCAATGCGCCAAGTCCTGTTACCGCTTCAATACGACGAATACCGGCCGCGACACCACTTTCTGCAACGATTTTGAACAAGCCAATATCACCAGTACGATTGACGTGGACACCGCCGCATAATTCGGTCGAAGAACCGATCGATAACACGCGTACTTCATCACCATATTTTTCACCGAACAAGGCCATAGCACCGCTTGCAACGGCGTCGTCGAATGACATCAAGGTGGCGCTGGTGGCGATGTTTTCCAACACTTCGCCATTGACTATGTCTTCGATCAGACGAATTTGATCGGCACTGACAGGCGCGTTATGACTAAAGTCAAATCGGGTTTTATCAGCATCAACCAACGAACCCTTTTGCGCCACATGCACGCCCAGCACCTCGCGCAATGCTTTGTGCATTAAATGCGTCGCTGAATGATTCCGGATAGTGCGTGCGCGTTGCGCAGTATCGACATTGGCACCAAGTTGATCGCCGACGTTCAGTGTGCCTTGCTCCAATCGACCATGATGGCCAAACACCTCGGCCTGAATCTTGAGGGTATCGGTCACCACAAATGTTGCCGTCGCTGTTTCAAGTACGCCGGAGTCGCCAGCCTGACCGCCTGACTCGGCATAAAATGGTGTGGTATCGAGCACGACAATCGCATTTTGACCAGCTTCGATTTTTTGTACCGCACTGCCATCAACGTATAAAGCTAACACTTTGGCATCGTGCGCCAGCGCGGTATAACCGACAAAATTTGTCTTCTCACCGCTATACTCAACGCCCGACGCCATTTTGAATTTACCACCAGCACGGCTAGCTTCTTGTTGACGTTTCATTGCGACGTCAAAACCAGCCTCGTCGAGCGCAACTTCACGCTCACGACAAATATCTGCAGTCAAATCAAGCGGGAACCCGAAAGTGTCATATAGCGTGAAAGCTGTATCACCATCTAATTTTTTAGGATTTTTTGCCAAGGCGGCTTCCAGAATTTTCATTCCGTGTTCTAGCGTTTCCCCAAAACGCTCTTCTTCCTGCTTCAAAGTTTGCTCAACGCGCTCGGCAGCTTCCGGCAATTCAGGATAGGCTGCGCCCATCTCTAAGACCAGATCTTTGACGAGTTTGTAGAAAAACGGTTTGGTTTGCTCCAGCTTATGTCCGTGACGTAATGCGCGACGGATAATGCGACGCAAGACGTAACCACGACCTTCATTACCGGGAATAACGCCGTCCACAATTAGGAACGCACAAGCACGAATGTGGTCGGCGATCACTTTCAACGAGTTATTTGTCAAATCGGCAACATTGGTTTCGCGCGCTGCTGCCTTGATCAAATTTTGGAACAGATCAATCTCATAATTACTATGCACGTGCTGCAATATAGCGGCCAATCGCTCCAAACCCATGCCGGTATCAACACATTGGCGCGGCAATGGCGTCAATGTCGCTTCACCGGTTTTGGCGTCGACCTGACGGTCAAACTGCATGAAAACGTTATTCCAGATTTCGATGTAACGGTCACCGTCTTGATCCGGACTGCCCGGAGGACCGCCCCAAATATCCGGGCCATGATCGAAAAAAATCTCAGAACAGGGACCGCAAGGGCCGGTATCTGCCATTTGCCAGAAATTGTCTGATGCAAATGGTGCACCTTTATTGTCGCCAATCCGGACAACGCGCTCTGGCGGTAGGCCGATCTCATTCACCCAGATATCGTAGGCCTCATCATCGGTCTCATATACGGTGGCCCAAAGCTTTTCAGCTGGCAAACCATAGACCTCAGTCAATAGTTCAAACGCCCACTTTAAAGAGTCGCGTTTAAAATAATCCCCGAAAGACCAATTTCCCAGCATTTCGAAAAAAGTGTGGTGGCGAGCGGTATATCCAACATTTTCCAGATCGTTGTGTTTGCCGCCTGCACGCAAACACCGCTGTACGGATGTCGCACGAACGTAGTTACGTTTCTCGGTACCGAGAAAGACGTCCTTAAATTGGACCATCCCAGAGTTGGTAAATAGCAGCGTCGGATCATTACCCGGCACAAGGCTGGAGGAACGAACCACGGTATGGTCTTTGGATTCAAAGAAAGTGAGAAACTTATCGCGTATATCGGCTGAGTTCATGTTCTTGGGCGAAAAAAAAGCGTGCAAGGGAAGTGTCATTTTGCAAAGCACTGATTATACGTGATACCAGCCACGCGCTTCAAAAAGCCGGGCGGCTGTCGGACAGTCAGACAAAGGGAGAAAAACGGGTTAGATGAGGACAAATTGTGGCCCCCGTTGCAATGCACGCAACGACCACACCATTTTGCGACCGCTTCCTGTCAGTCGGACAGCCCGACCTCCTATTGCAAAAGCCCATCAAAATCACTTTTGACGGGCTTTTTAAGAGAATATGGCGCAACCTCGCCAAACCCGAACTGCCAAAGGTTAATTAATGACCTGTATTAATCTTTCCAGTGGCTGATGCTTTGGCATGGTGACGACGATGGTGATGTTTTTTGCCGTGATGTTTAGGCGCCGGTTTAGCAGCCGGAGCGGCAGGCGCTGCCATTGTTGCTGCCGGCGCTGGTGCTGGTGGAACAGGTGCATTTTGCGCCATCACAGGCAGAGCGAAAGCAGCGACGATTACGGCGGCTAACAGTTTATTGATTTTCATTTTGAGTTCCTTTTCATCATCGTTGATTAAAAAAATACTATCTACTGCTGCGAAAAACTGGCGCTTACTCAACTTACTCAATTTATTGCTACCGTAATAAATCCTAATTAAGACGTTAACCAACAAAGGTTAAATTGAATAAGGTCAACCAGTGTGACCTGCCCCTTCTTAACGCGAGGTTAATCGCTGAGGTTGACATGAAACTCACAATAAGTTTTTTCCAGGCACTATTTAGTGTAATCCTTTATGCGTTTTCTAGCGCAGGTGCAACTTAAACGCTACTAAAGCGCCTCTTGATCAAACCTAACACTAGAGAAATCTGCCGAAATAAGGTCAATCCGGTCAGTGCAAAAACCATCAACGCCCCAAGCCAGTATTTCTCTGGCTCGCTTTACTGAATTGACGGTGTAGCAGAACAGACCAGCGCCTGATGCCTTAACAGCGCTCGCCTGCATTGGTGATAGATACTTGTGATTAGTATGGAGAGAAACCGCCTCCAACTCTTTTAGGCGCTCAAGCCAGTCATCTTTAACCGTGGTTGTCAAATAAGCCCTGGGAATCACTTCAGCAGCAATCTGTGCGGCGCGTAAGGCCTCTAACGAAAACGAAGATAACAACGGTAAATTAGCCGCGGTAGCAAGACTCGGTGAAACCCTGTGAGCCGCTGCCTCCACCTCAAAAACCGCGCGCGTCATTTGTGCCACGATGCGTCCGGTTTCGACCTCAAACCCTTCCACCGGTTTAATTTCTACATTCATCCAAATTCCGTGCTGCCGACAAAAGGCCATTGCCTGTTGATAGGTACAAACCGGTTCGCCGATGTACTCTGAGCCAAACCAACCACCAGCGTCCATGGCTGTCAATTGCGCCGTCGTAAATGCATTGACCTTGCCTACTCCCCTGACAGTGCGACCAAAAACCGGATCGTGCATCAAAATCGGCTCGCCATCTCCGGACAACATCACGTCGAACTCGACAGCGCGAAACCCGTGTAGAAGTCCGCAGCGCATCCCCGCCAGAGTGTTTTCGGGTGCTAACGTCCCACCGCCTCGATGGGCGACGATTTTAGGATACGGCCACATGATTATTTTCTCCCAATTAATTAACAACAGTCGAATGGTCAATCATTTGAATCATCGCCAACAGGAGCGCCCTATTACCTGTCGCTTACTCGAGCCTTTTCGATTTTAAGCAATACGCTATCAAAGAACCGCACGACTTGCTGTTCGAGCCTTAACAGGTAATTTGCTCTATCAAAGCCCGGGGGATCCTCTCCTGGGTCACCGGCATCTGAGTTCAACTGTATTAAAGGCGGTGCCATAAACGCGAAATGGCCAGCATTAGCGACCTCCTCAAAGACAGCCTGTGGCAGCCGTGCACGAAGCCAGTTTCCATGATATTTGGGTGTCAGTACCGTATCTTTTTGCGCAGTGACGATGTGAAGCGGCACGTCTAATCGCTTCAGGGAAGCCGGTGCGAACGCCAAACCAATTGGAGCCATCGCAAATACCGCATGAATGCGCGGATCACGTACGTCAAAATCAATTGCATCAGCATCAGCGTCAGTTAGCGTGGCATTTATGACCGAAGCTCCCGCTGAAGCCGATCCGGCAACCCTCTCTGCTTCGTTCGCCTCAAAACCAGTAACCTTGGCCAAGCCATGAGGATCACCGCCCAACTGACAAAACAATTGATCATCAATGGTGGTGGCGCAATGGTGCAGCATTTGCTGACGATCGGCCATCCCTCCGGCCAACGCCAAGACACTAAAACCACCGGCAGAATGCCCTAACGCACCGATTTTCAGTCCTACAATATGCGCGCTCCAATAGGAATCGATCAGCAAAGCATCCAACAAACGCGATAATTGCCGGGGCCGCTCGGAAAAATAATCGTCAGAAAGCACCAAAGAGCGATCATCCCAGTTATCTCCAGGATGTTGTGGTGCGGCCACGAGATAACCGTTTTTTGCTAATTGTATGGCAAGATTATAGTGAGCCAGCTGACTGCCGCCAGAGCCGTGCGACAATAAAATTACCCCTTTTAGGGGAAGTTCAGGTACCCCATTAAATGCCAAAACAGGCGCATACAGACCTAGCCGCATCATTTTGGCCGGGGATTTACTGGGATAAAACAGTGCAACCGGCATGGATGGATGATCGGCGCGACGCACTGTCATGGCGCGCATACCAGCGTTTTGGGTTGCGTCTGGAGGCATTGCTAAGTCCTTACGATGAGATGACTAAATTGTCTGTCATTTATCTTATTCACGCGCGGATTATTGACTGCGCCTGACAGGTTAACAAAAAACACCCTCTCAGAACTGACAAACCGAACGACAAACCACCTCGCTACGGTAAAATGCTCTTCATCTTTATACTTATTCCGCAAAGCGCTTGCGCAAAAAACATTCATGAGCAACGATCCCAAGAATATCCCCGCTAACGGTAATCAAGCACCCGCACCGACACCGTCCAACTTCCTGCGCACGATTATCGAAGCCGATATGACTGCGGGTGTCTACGCTGGTCGCAAGGATGGTCAGGGTCAAGCCATACCGTCCATCGTCACCCGCTTTCCGCCTGAGCCTAACGGTTACTTGCATATTGGTCATGCAAAAGCCATTTGCGTGAACTTTGGTTTGGCACGTGATTATGCTGGCCGCTGTCACTTACGTTTTGATGACACAAATCCGGAAAAAGAAGAGCAGGAATACGTCGACACCATCATTGATAGTGTCAGATGGCTAGGTTTTGACTGGAAAGATGCGACCGGCGATCACTTATTCTTCGCCAGCGATTATTTCGACCAGTTGTATCAAATGGCCGAATATCTGATCACCGCGGGTCTGGCCTATGTTGACAGCCAAAGCGCCGAAGATATGGCTGCCAATCGCGGCAACTTTGGCGAAGTAGGCAAAGACTCGCCATTCCGTCAACGCTCGCCAGAAGAATCGCTGGACCTGTTTCGGCGCATGAAAGCGGGCGAATTCAAGGATGGTGCGCACATCGTTCGCGCCAAAATTGACATGACGTCGCCCAACATGAATTTGCGTGATCCTGCGATTTATCGTATCCGCCATGCACATCATCATCGCACCGGCGACGCGTGGTGCATCTATCCGATGTATGACTACACACATCCGATCTCGGACGCGCTCGAAAACATCACCCATTCGATTTGCACATTGGAATTTCAGGATCACAGACCTTTTTATGACTGGGTTCTCGAAAAATTGAGCGATGGTGGCTTCCTCCAAAAGCCGGTTCCGCATCAGTATGAATTTTCGCGCCTGAATATTACTTACGTTGTCACCAGCAAGCGCAAGTTGCGTCAACTGGTGGACGAGAAGATTGTTGATGGATGGGATGATCCACGTATGTCCACGCTGGTCGGCATCCGTCGACGCGGTTATACGCCAGAATCGCTGCAACTATTTTGCGAACGCACTGGCGTCACCAAGTCGGACGGTTGGATTGATATGAGTTCGCTGGAAGGTGCATTGCGTGAGGATCTCGACCCAAAAGCCCCACGCGCAACCGCTGTGTTGCGCCCGCTCAAACTCATCATCGACAACTTCCCGGAAGATGAAATCGTCGAATGCCATGCACCTGTATATCCGCCAGCCCATCCGGATCACGCCACCGCGTTGCGTCACTTTCCCATGACAAAAAATGTGTGGATCGAACGGGAAGATTTCATGGAAACGCCAGTAAAAGGGTATTTCCGTCTGACGCCCCCGACTGAAGATAAAGCCGGTAGCCGCGTTCGTCTGCGCCACGGTTACGTGGTTGAATGTACCGGTTTCGACAAAGACGCCGAGGGCAATGTGACCGCCGTGCACTGCACCCGTTTCGAAGATAGCAAGAGCGGAACCGAAGGCAGCGCCAACTATAAGGTCAAGGGCAACATCCACTGGGTAAGCGTAGCCCACGCGTTAGAAGCGGAAGTCCGATTGTACGACCGATTATTTAGCGATCCGCATCCTGATGCGGGCGGCAAAGATTTCAAACTAGCCTTGAACCCTCACTCCAAAGAAGTAGTCACCGCGTATCTTGAGCCAGGCATGTCGGCTGCAATGCCCGACGAACGTTATCAATTTGAACGTCATGGCTATTTCGTCGCTGATCGGGTCGATAGCAGCGTTGGTAAACCTGTGTTTAACAGAACAGTGACACTGAAAGATAGTTGGGGTAAATAATTAATTGTCTTATTTCCTTATTGTAATTAATTATTTCAATTGACTATTATTTAATCGCTCATAGGTTTCCGCTACCATACTAATTAATGAATTAGTAAGGTAGTTGGTCACCCATTATCCGTACATAGCGCGTTGTCCGAGCTATTGGCTGGGCGTTGCTCCAGACGCAGATCCTTACTAAAAAACGTCAATAAAGCGTTTCTAGCTAAGCACACAATAGTACGTCGAAGTTACATCTATTTGTGCTTTTGCCTAATTCAAAACGGTTATCGGATCGATATATAGCGCTATCTGGATCAACAGCAGAGTCGGCCTGGTGAAGCGATCAAAGTGGAAGAGATGCGCAGGCTTTGATAGTCGGTGGCAATTTATTCACGAATTCGGGTAACCGGCTATACTTTCGTCACTTTCAAGTCGACTTCACCCACCAAGAGCTAAAAAATGACGATCTCAATGTACACCTCATCTATCCCCGTTTTCAAACAATTACTAAACGGTTTAAGCGACGTACTAAACAAAGCCGAAGCCCACGCTACCGAAAAGAAAATTGACGCTAACGCATTTCTTCAAGCACGTTTGTTTCCAGATATGTTTGCGTTGACGCGCCAAGTCCAAATCGCTGCCGATTTCGCTAAAAGCGTTTCCTCACGATTGGCGGGTATTGAAGTACCCGCTTACGACGATAACGAGCAAAGCTTTGCTGAACTGCAAGCGCGTATCCAAAAGACGCTTGCGTTTATCGAAGGTCTGACACCAGCGCAAATTGACGGCAGCGAAACGTTAGAAATCGTATTGCGTCCTGGCACACCGAAAGAAAAGAAACTGACAGGTCAGGTTTATTTGCTCCAATACGGTTTGCCGCAATTTTTCTTCCACGTCACCACCGCTTACGACATTCTGCGTCACAACGGCGTTGAAATTGGCAAGCGTGACTTCATGGGCGCCTATTAAACCCGAACGACGACATAAAATGCGAGAAATGATTTTGCTGTAGTCAGATAAATCATAAAGCGCGGCCTTAGGGTCGCGCTTTTTTGTTTACCAAGGTGATAAAAGTAGAAAAAGTGTTATTTTAATCATAAAAAATTCAAGGTATTAACCCGAATCCTCTATAAAAGGTTTAACAAAAATGTAATTGTTAATAGTGCCTTTTTCCAGATGACGATATATTCATAAGACTGTACTATCATAAAATACACAATATAAAAAAAACCGACCGACTCAGGTCTATACAGACAATTAAGTTGCATTGCGACCGACTGGAACAGATGCAGCGTTAAACAATCATTCGCCACACACGGACTCCTTAGCTTAAGTGATTAGAAGCAGGTAGCAGTAACACAAGCAGCACATTCTCTCCTCACATGCCACAGAATAAGTTGAAGAAGACCATACTTTCGAGCGAGCAGACGTTAAAAGACCACAACCTCCTGGATGCACAATCACATCAGGAGTCGGGGAAATCACTACATCCGCAGACATTCCCCAACGTTTTATTCGTACGCCAGTACGACCCTAAACAGGCACTTCGCATGCGTCGCTATTTTATGGCTGCCGGGACATCCTTGTTGGCGATTTGCCTGATGTTTGTTTGCTACTTCCAGGGCCTTCTGTCACTTAATTCTTTCTATCAAAGCAGCACGATGGTGTTGCTCGGAGTAGTCATTTTTTACGTATTATTCCGGAGCGGACTCAATCTCAAATGTCGAGATCCGAATCTGGCCCTTCCTCAAATGGGAGCGGCAACGCTGATCACGCTATACACCATGTACGCGGCGAACGGAGGACGGTCGGTATTTATCATACTTTTGCTGATGGCTTTTCTGTTCAGCGTTCTACAGTTCTCGAGCCGTGCCTTACTGATTTACGCTGCGAGTATTTTGGTCGCTTATGGCCTGATAATTGGACTATTGATACGATTTAAACCTCAATCCCTAGACTTGCGTCTTGAAGTATTGCAGTGGCTGACTCTCGCACTCACCTTGCCCTGGTTCGCTACCATGGGTAGTTTTATTAGTGGATTACGCAACCAGTTACGTAAAACCAACGCCGAACTTGCCAGTGTGTTGCAACAGGTTTTGGCCAGCGAATCAAGCCTGGCTGTGGCTCAGCGCACGGCTGGACTTGGAAGCTGGACGTTTGATCTCGTTCATCGCTCCGCTATTTGGTCGCTGGAAACCTACCGCTTGTTCGGCATTGACCCCACCCTTCCAGCACCGACGGACGCGCAGTTCCTGCAAATAGTACATCCCGAAGATCATACCCATTACTACACGTTGATGGACGCCACGCGCTCCGAGAGCGGCACCATAGACTCTCAATTTCGTATCATTTTGCCGACCGGTGAAATTCGCTGGGTCCACTTGCTAGGACAGTTAGTATTCGATGTCGCAGGGCCGACAACCTTCTTGCGCGGCACCGTCATGGATACCACCGAACATAATGCTCAGGAAGAAGCACTCACCCTTGCGCGCGATCAGGCGGCGGCGGCGCGCGCGTCGTTGGTAGATGCTATCGAAAGCCTGACCGAAGTCTTCGGGTTATTTGACGCCGATGACCGCTTGGTCTTATGTAATCGAAAGTTCGCCCGGAGTTATACAGATTTCGAACGATTCGAAGAAATCGCCGGGATGCGCTTTGAAGATATTGTGCGATCATCGCTTGCCAAAGGAGAAGTAATCGAGCCAGCATTTCACGGCAATGTGGAAGCGTGGGTCGCAGAACAAGTCCGGCGCCATCGCGACCCAAGTCACCCCACACACACATTACGGCTAAGCGATGGACGCTGGCTGGAGGTGACAGAGCAACATACGCGCAGTGGCGGCATTGTCGGCGTGGGTAGAGATATCAGCGAGCAGAAACAAAACCAGCAGCAACAGGCGATGGAATATACCGTCACCTTGTTACTGGCAAAATCCGAGACCCTTGAGGACGTTGTTCCAAAAATAATTCAGACCGTTTGCGAAACACTCGGATGGGACTGCGGTGCTTGCTGGCATTGGGATAGATCAGCACAAATCCTGACACGCGGTGAGTCATGGAGCGCGGCATCAAGCGATTTAAGCGCATTTGTCAGCATGGGCAAGCAACGTCCACCGGCCTCGATCATGCCCGAATTGATCCAACGTGTTTGGTCAACAGGCGAACCGCTATGGATCCCCCACGTTGCCGAACACGCCGGTTTCAAGCTTACACAGATGACATCCACAGCC
The DNA here is from genome assembly GCF_054343755.1 of Glaciimonas sp. GNP009. Lineage (NCBI taxonomy): Bacteria > Pseudomonadati > Pseudomonadota > Betaproteobacteria > Burkholderiales > Oxalobacteraceae > Glaciimonas > Glaciimonas sp. GNP009. The sequence goes on along the minus strand of NZ_JBTGUV010000004.1, from coordinate 3,335,782 downwards.
GGACCGTTGGGCGCGTTCGCATTTCCAATCAAAATCGGTACTGAACTGTATGGCGTAATGGAATTTTACGCCCGTGATGTGCGCCACTCCGACCCCGCGCTGCTTGCAGTAACGCGATCTATAGGCTTGCAAATTGGTCAGTTCATCGGACGCAGAGCAGCAAAAGAAGAAATTTGGCAGTTGGCATTCTACGATCCTCTTACACGTCTGCCAAACCGCCGCCTTCTTATTGATCGGTTAGAACACGTCCAGGCTATCAGCACGCGTAATAAATTACACAACGCGTTATTATTTATAGATCTTGATAACTTCAAGACCATCAACGACACGCTCGGTCATGACAAGGGCGATCTTCTATTGCAAGAAGTCGCCAGGCGCCTTGTGAGTTGCGTACGCACTGCCGACACTGTCGCCCGACTAGGCGGGGATGAGTTTGTCATCATGATCAGTGAACTAAGCGAAAACCTTGAAGCGGCAGCAGTTCAGGTTGAACAAGTCGGCGAAAAAATCCTGATGCACCTGAATCAGCCGTATCAACTAGCTGATCACTTGTACCGCAGCACATCAAGTATCGGCGTCACGCTGTTCAGCGGACGGGACGAATCGACAGATGATCTGCTGAAACGCGCCGATCTTGCCATGTATCAGGCAAAGTCAGCGGGCCGTAACACTTTACGATTCTTCGAGCCCGATATGCAAGCAGCCGTTTCTGCCCGCGCAGAGCTTGAGATTGATTTGCGTCACGGGCAACAAGACGCACAATTTATTCTCTATTATCAGGCGCAGGTAGATCATAGCGGACGTTGGACCGGGGCCGAAGCACTGATACGCTGGCAGCATCCGAAACGGGGATTGGTGAGTCCTGCCGAGTTTATCCCGGCAGCTGAAGAGAACGGGTTAATCCTTACGTTGGGACGTTGGGTTCTGGAAACAGCCTGTTCCCAACTTGTCGTGTGGTCATTGCGACCGGAAACCTCGCACCTGACGCTGGCGGTCAACGTCAGTATGCGTCAGTTCAGACAACCAGACTTCGTCAAAGACGTAACGGAATTGCTAGAGCTGACGGGGGCTGATCCTCGCATGCTGAAGCTTGAGCTGACCGAAAGTATGCTGCTCGTGAACGTGGAAGATATTATCATCAAGATGAGCGCCTTGATCGCATTGGGCATCCGCTTCTCTTTAGATGATTTCGGGACGGGTTATTCGTCACTTTCCCATCTTAAGCGCCTACCACTCGATCAACTCAAAATCGATCAAACTTTCGTCAGAGATGTCCTTACGGACCCGAACGATGCCGCCATTGTTCGGACTATCGTGGCACTTGCGCAAAGTCTCGGTTTATCGGTTATCGCAGAGGGGGTAGAAACGGCATCGCAGATGACGTTCCTTTCCAATAACGGCTGCAGTGCTTATCAAGGATATTTATTTAGCCGACCGCTTCCGCTAGAACAGTTTGAAGCCTTGCATCTAAAAGAGAATCACGCCAACGCTATCACTGATCTCAGCACTCCTTTGATACGATAAAACCATGGTACATTTACCAACACTTACCGAACGGGAGAACATCAAAAGAAGGTCACCGGGCGCCAACGATCCCCAGCAACTCTGACAAATTGATAATTTCACCGTCGGGCGTATCGGGAATTCTCTCCGCAGGTTGCGCAAAACGATTACACCAGATGACGCGAAAGCCAAATGCTTTGGCAGAATAAGCATCCCAGCCGTTGGAAGACACAAAACATATCTCACTCGGCATTAAGCCGAATTGGTCGACCGCCATTTGATACACAGACGGATGCGGCTTAAATATCCCTGCTTCATCCACTGACAGCACAGCGTCAAGTAAATGACCAATACCGGCATTGTTGACCGCGCTCGACAACATACCTGCCGAACCATTTGAAAGAATCCCACATCGTAAGCCGCTAGCTTTCAAGGCAACTAACGTACTCTCGACTTCAGGATAAGGGCGGAGTTGCAAATAAAGATCGAGTAACCGCTGACGCAAACCCGCATCGGTTACCTTTAAACTCTCTAGTGCAAAGTCGAGCGCATCACCGGTAACATCCCAAAAATCCGCGTGTCGTCCGGTCAGGCTGCGCAGCCACGTATATTGAAGCTGCTTGGTGCGCCACATGTCGGCCAGCGGACGCCATTTATCTCCCAGCATGTCTTGCACCTGTTCGGCTGCACTATTGACGTCAAACAAGGTTCCATAGGCATCGAAAACACACGCTCGAATATTAGCGAGTTTGGTATCTGGCATAGCTTAATCCTTAAAAATATTGGGAAAATAAAGGGTGCATAGAGCAATCTTGCGATTTATAACCAAGCTTGCGGAACCTCACAGACCGCTTTTAGTGATCTCCACGAAGTACTCTCCATGATTACCCCGCGAATCAGATCGGTCATAGTGTTTTTCTTCACGCGCTAATACTATGCATGAAAACCGTTAACTTGGCATGACACTCGCCGTTTCGATATTACTGGTACGCTGGCGTCCGCGCTATTCTAATAACCCCATCCACTACAATCCATTCTGCATATTAACGTTATCTTCCTAAAGCATATAAAAATGGTTGTGCACGGGTGACCACATTTCAGCGACACACCAGACCTAGACTGTAACAAGAAGCCATAAACACCATGACAGATTCAATCCACTTCTACCAGCCATCGCAGGGCCATCGTCTGCCACATGATCCTTTCAATGCCATTGTCGGCCCACGCCCCATCGGCTGGATTTCATCGCAGGATGCCGACGGGAAACTTAATCTGGCACCGTATAGTTTTTTCAATGCATTCAATTACACGCCACCCATCGTTGGATTTTCCAGTATCGGACGCAAAGACACGCTTAACAACATCGAAGCCACTGGCGAATTCGTCTGGAATTTAGCCACCATGCCATTAGCAGAAGCCATGAACCAATGCTCGGCGCCAGTCGCTCCCACCGTCAGCGAATTTGAGCTAGCCGGACTTACGCCGGTCCGCTCAAACATAGTTGGCCCTCCACGCGTAGGCGAAAGCCCGGTCTCGTTCGAATGTAAATTGACCCAAGTTATCCAGTTACGCGGCGTGTCAGGAGCGGCGGTAGAGAGTTGGCTCGTGTTAGGCGAAGTCGTTGGCGTGCACATTAATACGGCACTACTGGTCGACGGCGTCTACGATACCGCCGCCGCTGAACCAATTCTGCGCGGCGGTGGGCCTGGCGACTACTTTCAAACCCTACCTCAAAGCTTGTTCCGCATGTATCGCCCGGGTCGTTAGAAGCATTGTTAATACCCGCATCCCAAAATTGACGGTAAGAATTTGGCTATCAGAAGGTGCGCTGAAGCGTTTCGGGGATGCGTGTATTATCAGCAGACACGGATTCGGCAGCACATATTTCCCATTGAGCAAGTTCTCAACATTAACCAGAAAAGGACATCATCATGATTCAGTTATATTTCCATCCTTCACCAAATCCACTCAAGGTGGCGCTTTTTCTCGAGGAGTCCGGCCTTCCCTATGAAGCGATTCCGATCGATACCCGCAAAGGCGAACAACACTTGCCGGCATTCCTTAAAATCAACCCAAATGCAAAGACACCTGCAATTGTTGATGGCGATGCGACGGTGTTTGACAGCAACGCAATCCTGCTATACCTGGCTGAAAAATCGGGTCAATTTCTGCCTGCAGATACACCGGCTGCGCGCGGTCAGATGTTGTCATGGTTGATGTTTGTCGCCAGCGGGATCGGTCCGTATTCTGGTCAGGCAGTCCACTTTAAACATTTCGCGCCTGAGCCGAAGGAATACGCGGTCAATCGTTACATCTTTGAAGCGGAACGCCATTACGCCATCCTTGAGGCGCAACTGGCAAAGCACCGCTATATGCTAGGCGACACCTATACCCTAGTCGATATGGCGGTCTGGGGTTGGGCTCGCGCCGTTCCATTCATCCTTGGACCAGATGCATGGGATCAGCTCCCGAACTTGAAGCGCCACTTAGACGAAATCAACGCCAGACCGGCAGCGCAGCGCGCAGAGGCATTAAAAACAAAGTTCACCTTTAAGGCAGAGATGGATGACGATGCGCGCAAACAAATGTTTCCGCAAAATGCTCGCCTTAACGCTTGATTGGTATCCTGTTCTCAACACTGTTAGTTCGACCAATTCGCTTGGCTTCTTATATTGGAGTTTTGTATGACAGAGAACACGTCCAGGCCGCCGCTACCTCCGTTTACGCCCGAGACTGCACGCCAAAAAGTACGCGCAGCCGAAGACGGATGGAACTCACGCGACCCCGAGCGGGTCTCAATGGCCTACACCGAAGAAAGCAAATGGCGTAATCGGGCGGAATTTATTACTGGCAGAAAAGAGATTGCTGCGCTGCTCACACGCAAGTGGAATCGGGAGCTGGACTATCGTCTGATCAAAGAACTATGGGCGTGTGCGGACAACCGTATTGCAGTACGTTTTGCGTATGAATGGCACGACGATGCGGGCAATTGGTTTCGTTCTTATGGCAATGAAAACTGGGAATTCGATGCCCAAGGCCTGATGGCTGTACGTCATGCCAGTATCAACGATCTCCCTATCAAAGAGACTGATCGTCAGTTTCACTGGCCATTGGGACGTCGTCCAGACGATCACCCGAGTCTCAGTGAACTGGGCCTTTAACAAAATTAATTAATTATTAATTAGCAATAGTAATAGCAACATCAGCGCAACATTCTACAAAAAGGCCGTGTCCCTCATGAGGAAAACGGCTTTTTTCATAGGGCGTATGGGATTTCGAAAAAGCGCTCGAAGATCGCATCATACGATCTTTAATCCCACCAGTCGATAGCTAAAATTTATTGAATATAATTTAATAATTAATTTTACATATGGATCTGGATTCTTTACACTTCAGTCTTAATGATTCACAACCCCTTAGAGGAAAACACAATGTCTCTCATCAATACCCAAGTAAAACCATTCAAAGCAACCGCTTACCAGAACGGCAAGTTCATTGACTTGACTGAAGAATCCTTCAAAGGCAAGTGGTCTATCGTTATGTTTTACCCAGCAGATTTCACTTTTGTTTGCCCGACAGAATTAGAAGATCTGGCCGATAACTATGCTGAATTCCAAAAATTGGGCGTTGAAGTCTACGGCGTATCAACTGATAGCCATTTCGCTCACAAAGCATGGCACGACACATCAGAAGCCATCAAAAAAGTGCAATACGCACTGATCGGTGACCCAACTGCTGTGTTGTCACGCAACTTCGAAGTGTTGATCGAAGAAGAAGGCATGGCACTGCGCGGTACTTTTGTGATCAATCCAGAAGGTCAGATCAAGGTCATGGAAGTGCATGACAACGGTATTGGCCGCGACGCTTCAGAATTGATGCGTAAAGTAAAAGCAGCACAATACGTCGCATCACATCCAGGCGAAGTTTGCCCTGCGAAATGGACTGAAGGCGCTGCAACATTAACACCATCGCTTGATTTGGTTGGCAAGATCTAAGATCCCACTCAGGGTCTACTAGCAACACCGACGCCGGTCGGGAATTGTCCAGACCGGCTTCAAAAATTATTTAAATAGAAAGCAACATCATGTTAGATGCAAATCTCAAAACCCAGTTGAAAACCTATTTGGAAAAGGTCGTGCAGCCGATTGAGATCATCGCGTCTCTCGATGATAGCGACAAATCCCGCGAATTGCAGGCCATGCTCCAGGAAATCCTCCTGTTGAGCGACCGCATTACGTTGGTTGAACGCACTGACGACGAAGAGCGCAAGCCGTCGTTTAGTATTAACCGCCCTGGAACAGATATCAGCGTACGTTTTGCCGGTATTCCGTTGGGCCATGAATTTACCTCGTTGGTTTTAGCGCTGCTACAAGTTGGTGGCCATCCAGTCAAGCTGGACGATGCTGTGATTGAACAAATCCGCAATCTGGACGGCGACTATCAGTTTGAAACCTATATTTCTTTGTCATGCCAAAGCTGCCCTGAAGTTGTTCAGGCGCTCAACGTCATGTCGATCATCAACCCGCGTATTCGCACTGTCACGATCGACGGCGCCCTGTTTCAAAAAGAAGTCGAGAGTCGCCAGATCATGGCTGTACCGACTATGTATATGAACGGTGAAGTGTTCGGCCAAGGTCGTTCCGGCGTCGAAGAAATCCTCGCAAAACTGGATAGTGGTGCAAGTACACGTAAGGCCGAACAACTTAGCAGTAAAGAAGTGTTTGACGTATTGATCGTCGGCGGCGGACCTGCTGGCGCGGCTGCCGCAATTTATGCAGCACGTAAAGGCATCCGCACAGGTGTCCTGGCGGAGCGTTTTGGTGGTCAGGTTCTCGATACGTTGGCGATTGAAAATTTTGTCTCGGTGAAAGAAACCGATGGTCCGCATTTTGCGGTCGCGCTGGAGCAGCACGTTAAGTCGTACGAAGTCGACATCATGAACTTGCAACGGGCCACAAGTATGGTTCCTGGCAAGCTGATCGAAATCAAAACTGCAAGCGGCGCCATCTTGAAAAGCAAAACCGTTATTCTCGCCACCGGTGCACGCTGGAGAGAGATCAATGTTCCTGGCGAACAGCAATACCGTAACCACGGCGTTGCCTATTGCCCGCATTGTGATGGTCCGTTATTCAAGGGCAAACGCGTGGCGGTTATCGGCGGCGGCAATTCTGGTGTCGAGGCAGCAATTGATCTGGCTGGTATCGTCGGCCACGTCACCCTGATCGAATTCGGTGCAGAGTTGCGCGCTGACGCGGTCCTGCAACGGAAACTGAAAAGTCTTGGCAACGTAACGATTCATACTTCAGCACAAACCACAGAAATCCATGGCGACGGCAAAAAAGTTAATGGCTTAAGCTACACCGATCGCGTGTCAGGCAACAGCAAAAAGGTTGAACTGGAAGGCGTATTCGTCCAAATCGGCTTGGTGCCAAACACTGAATGGTTAAAAGGCACGGTTGCTTTATCGCGTCATGGTGAGATCGAAATAGACGCAAAAGGTCAAACTTCTATTCCTGGTGTGTTTGCAGCGGGTGACGTCACAACGGTCCCATTCAAGCAGATCGTGATTGCCGTGGGCGAAGGTGCTAAAGCATCGTTGAGTGCATTCGATCACCTGATCCGGAATTCGTTTGATGACGAAGAAGTAGTTGCCCCTGCGGAGCAAGTAGCAGTTACCGCGTAACACTGTTACTGAGGATGTAAATAATCCTGGGACATTGTGCTTCTTATAGGTAGCAGATTATGTGGTTAAAGATCGTTTACTACGATTTAACTCAACGCAATTCCTACCAGAATGCCGGGCACGCCCGGCATTTTGACGTCTTGCTATCTTTTACATAGCTATCTATGACCTTGCTGATTATATCTAGCTTAAAAAGGTAAGCAGTCGCTGACCATCTCAGGCATTAACGTTCACCACCAGACGACCCCGTACTTTTCCTGCCAGAATTTCAGGTGCCTTAACCAGCGCCTCAGCAAGTGAAATCTCCTGCGTGATCGTGGCCAGTTTATCCAGGTCCAACTCATCGGCCAGACATTGCCACGCAGCGATGCGCTTATTCAACGGTGCCATCACACTATCGATCCCGATCAATTTGACACCGCGTAAAATGAACGGAGCAACCGACGCTGGAAAATCTAGCCCTTGCGCTAAACCGCATGCCGTGACCGTTCCACCGTAACAAGTTTGCGCGACGGCATTCATCAGCGTATGCGAGCCAACTGAATCGATGACTCCCGCCCAGCGCTCTCTTTGCAATGGTTTTCCCGGGGCTGATAAGGTTGCACGATCAATGATCTCCGTCGCCCCCAAAGATTTCAGATAATCGGACTCGTCCAACTTACCGGTTGACGCAACTACCCGATAACCCCAACCCGACAAAATGGCAATAGCAATACTTCCGACGCCGCCCGAAGCGCCGGTGACCAAAATCTCACCGTCGCCCTTATCGACACCTTGCTCTTGCAACGCAATTGCGCTCAACATCGCCGTGTAACCTGCTGTGCCGATCGCCATCGCCGTCCGTGCCGACATGCCTGCGGGTCGTTTAATCAGCCAATCGCCTTTCAGTTTGGCACGTTGCCCGAGGCAACCCATATGCGTTTCTCCAACACCCCAACCGTTGAGGATAAATGCGTCCCCCACTTTCCAATCCGGGTGGGAAGATGCAATCACTTCTCCCGCGCCATCAATGCCCGGCACCATTGGCCAGTTGCGCACTACCGGCGCTTTACCGGTAATCGCCAAGCCGTCTTTGTAATTAACGGTGGAATAATCAATACGGACCGTTACATCCCCATCTGCTGGTAATTGTTCATCGCTAATCTGAGTCAATTTGGCGCTAGTTGACCCATCATCATTCTTGTTAAGCAATATTGCATTAAACATGCTGCGGTCTCCGGTATTTGTGCGATGAAAGAACATCACATTGTCATTTTTTGTATGGTCAAAATAGGATAAATAAGTAGTTCAAAAAAGAATCAACTTTCCTTTTCCATAGGAGTCATCAGATTTAACAAAGACTCTGTTCGTAACGTTACCTCTGAATTATGTGGATCCATTGCGTGTTCGTCAAAGTGTTTTCGCCTCTAATTGAGTACTTAACAACGGCAGTTTCAATGGTCACGTTTTTTGGCTGGTACACGGAAGATAATTTCACCATAGCTAGCCAGAATCAAAGCAGCCCCCACCGACTCCCGGTTGCAAATAAAGCGCATAATATTGGTCGAAACTACTTCCCTTCGCTGCCAAAGGAGCAACAAACATGTCACCACAAGAAACCCAGTCGCTGCAGGACTTTTTGAATCAGCTTATTCAGGTACGCGGCATTGCGAAAGATCCGCAAGCCGATGCGGTGATCAATAATGCTGTCGCACAACAACCGGACGCGGCCTACCTTCTCGTCCAGCGCACGCTATTGATGGAGCAAGCATTAAATACCGCAAAAACGCAAATCGCCACATTACAGCGCCAAATACAATCGCAAGCGCTGCAGGCTGCGCCAGCAGGCAATTTCTTCGATGCAAATGCCTGGGGTAATTCAGCGCCTGCGCCGACGACCCGCCCGGCGGCACCTATGATGGCTGCGCCAGCGCCGGTATATCAGCCAGCATCGACTATGCAAAGTGCCGCGCCAACCGCATCACCGGGATTTTTTGGCGGTGGTGCTGGCAATATACTTGGGACCGTTGCTGCTACTGCAGCTGGCGTCGCGGGCGGTGCATTTTTATTTCAGGGAATTGAACATCTAATGCACCCGAACAGCGGTTCAGGACTAATGAATCAAAATGGCATGGTCCCATCAGCTGGAACTGTAGAAAATACCACCGTCAATAATTATTACGGCGACGATTCAAGCTCGGATAATTCGGACAGTAGCGCAGATGACATTGCTTCCAATGATAACGATACTGGCAACGATGATTCATCTGTCATTTAAGTCGTGTCTCTGAGTCCAGGTTTGACGGCAAGATACAGACCAATTCAAGAGATCTAAAGGGAATGAGGGCCGTAAGAAGAATCAAAAAAGTGCGATTCTTCCACATCGTCCTCTCAACTATATAATTTTGTGGGCCTAAGAGACGTAACGAAAATCGTTTTTAGTTCTTAGCCTCTCTTTCGCTTTGTATTCATAAAACTGAATGTTATTACGACCGCGTTGCTTGGCACGGTACATTGCCACGTCCGCACAATCGACTAGCGCATCAGCATCGGTCGCATCGCGGGGATACGAAGAAATACCGATACTGCATCCCAGAGTAATCTCTTTCTCGTCAATGATTAATGGCGGACTCAATTTTTTCATAATACGCTCTATCGCACTCGAAATTTCCTCACCATGCGTGTGTTCTGCCAACACCAAAACAAATTCATCTCCTCCCAAACGCGCTACGGTATCGCTTTCACGGACAGCCGATTGAAGCCGTTTTGCAACCAAATTCAACACCTTGTCACCAGCTTTGTGTCCAAATGTGTCATTGACGCACTTAAAGTCATCAAGGTCGATAAACAAGACCCAGACAGCGTGTGTATAACGTGCCGCATAGGTCAATGCTTGCGCCAGACGATCATGCAGCAAGGTCCGATTAGGTAGCCCGGTCAACACGTCATGGAGTGAAAGATGTTTGATGCTTTCTTCGATTTTCCTACGTTCTGTAATATCCTTTCCCATTCCGTGATAACCGGTAAACGTGCCATGAACATCGAACTGCGGTTCACCCGAGACGCTTAACCATTGAGGATTAGCAGGATCAAATAAAATCTGGAATTCAAAATCGGAAAACGTTTGATGAGCATTCAATATTAGCCGATGGGCTGCCCATTGGTCTGGAGTCAAGTTAGTCGGCATATCCCACCGTGGACGTCCAACGTATTGCTGAATATGTTGGCCACAAAGCGTCGTCAATGCATTCGAAATAACGACAAAACAAAAACTCTCATCTTGCTCCCAATGCCAATCTGATGACAAGTCCACCAACTGGCGGAAACGTTTTTCGCTTTTTACCAACTCTGCGGTCCGGTCTAAGACGCGTTGCTCCAGCGCTGCATTAGCTTCTCTTATCTCCAGTTCTGCTTGTTTTCGACCAATAATTTCATTTTTCAATGTCGCGTTAATACTTTCTAGTTCCGATGCACGATCTTCCCGTGCCTGTATCGCCTCTTGCAGCGCATTTGCCATGTGATTTAATGAGCGGCCAAGTACGCCGAACTCATCTTTACCAGTGTAAGTACGAGTACGCAGATCACCGGCGGTGATACGCTTGGCGAAGATTATCATTAGGCCGATCGCCGTCGTAATCCGTTGCGACACCTTCCATGCCATCAAGATGCCAAGAAAGATAGCAATCACACCAACTGCCTCGATCAATCTCTCGGTCCGCATTGCCTTTCTGAGAATCATATTTTGGGTCACGTTGCTTTTAGTCAAAGCGTGAGCTAACAAGTTTTCCAAATAGGGTTCGATAGTCTGGGCTGCAGCCAGATAGCGACGTTTTTCACGCTCGATTTGCAGATTTGTTTCTACGTAATTTGAAAAATGTATTTCGTAAAGGTCCGCTAACTCAAATAATTTTTTCTCGCGATCACCCTTTACTGCCAAAGAAACATCTTTTCTAAATTTGGTTAGCGCCAATTGAACAACTTGATTGTCAATACTGCGACCACGCCACAAATAATCCTTTTCATGTCGACGTATCGTCAAAATGTCGATTATAAGTAAGGGTTCCTTGTCTCGATTTAGCAGCGCCTCCATCTGCCGGCCCATATCCCTGAATTCACCCTCTAGACCGGTATCGATATACCCTAATCGCCCGTGCAGATTTACGACAGTGACAAAAGATTTTTCGTAATTATCGATACCGTCCACTGCCAACCTAAGTTGTTCTAGCGAACGTGGAGCGGTTACTAAATGGCGAATATCCTCAAGCGACTGCCGAGCATCAGCCAGATTGGCTTGCATCAGCATCACGTAACGCGACTTAGCTTCCTCAAAGCCGAACTCATGATATGTCATTAAAAATGCTTTTTCGTAACGCCGCGCGTTCATCATCGATACGACGCTCTTTTGACTCAAACCAGCAGTTTTGATATCGACGGCCAAAAGTTTGTTGAAATCTCCAACCGTCGTACGCTCTGCCGAAATAGCAAACGCAAGAACAATCGCAAAAAGTCCCAGAACCACACCAAAACCAGCCGCTAGAGAGCCGCTTAAACTCATGGAAGGTACTGTGCAAAACGTCCAAAATTTCCGAAGTAGCGCTACTATAAGCCGCAGAAGCGCCATCATTCCTGGTAGGGCACAAAGCCCATTTTATCAATGATATCGGCCACCTGAGGGGAAAGAGAATACTCAATTAATTTTTTGGCTAAACCTTGTGGAAGACCGCGTGTTACGAGCATCAGCGGCCGCGTCAGCGGATAATCACCGCTGAAAATATTCGCTTGGGTTGCTGCAATCCCATCAACCGATAGAATCTTGATCGGAACACTTCCCCGTATTTGATCTTCGGCTACGATAACTGACATCAACGAAATTGCATTCGAGCTTGCTGCAACTGCATCAATGACATCGGCATTTTCACCCAAGACTTGTTCTGCCTTCATCTCGCTATAGTTCATCTTAAAATGATGCATAAACAGTACCACGGTACCACGCCCTTCCTCTCGGTTTATGACCATGATCGGAGCATCTACCCCCCCCACCTTTTTCCAGTTTTTGATACGCCCTCTAAAAATATCCGCAATCTGGGATGAAGTCAGCGACGTTACCGGATTACTTTTATGGATAATCAATCCGGCACCATCGCGTGCAACCGGAAAACCCTTCAAGTAGACATCTTCATCTGTCACCAGTCGCGATACCATTCCTATGTCCGCGATACCATTCCGCGTATCGGTAATACCACGCTCGGCACCACCCATTTCGATCCTAATGTTAACGTTTGGATGCAGCAACTGATAACGTTTGACAATTTGTGCCATCAACGGTGCTGTCGTACTTGATCCAGTTATCAGCAAATGTCCTTTCAGGACTGAACCGGCTGGCGCAGTACCGTTAGCACCGCTATCGTCCGTTGCATTTTGCCGATTGCATGCGGTGAGAAATACGGTAATAAAAAAAATCATCAACAGGGTGGGGATAAAAAGTCGGGTCATGGAAGTGGATTACTAACATCGAATCAATTGGAGGGCTGGACCGGATAGCGCAACGCTGTCGAGGCTTAGGCGTTTCCCTGAACGCAATAATGCGAGGACTTCGCTACTGGGTAATGGTCGACTAAAATAATAACCTTGGATTGCATCACACGCGTTCGCATGTAAAAAATCCAATTGTTCAACCGTCTCAACCCCTTCGGCGACGGTACGAAGTGCAAGCGATTTTGCGAGTGCAATGACAGTCAGAATAATGGATCCGGCTTCCGGTTTTTTATCTAAATTTGCAATGAATGATTGATCAATTTTAATAATGTCGACAGGAAACCGCGTGAGGTAACTCAGACTAGAGAAACCGGTTCCAAAATCATCAATTGACATCTTGATGCCGATTTCTTTCAACTGATTCAATATTAAAATCGTGCCTTCGGAATCATTCATCAACATACTTTCTGTCAACTCGAGCTCAAGACATGACGGATCCAGCCCGCTACTAGCCAATATGGACTGCACCATTAAAGGCATATTTTTTTGCTCAAGCTGCCGCCCCGATACGTTGACGGCAACATTCAACTGGAACCCTTCATCGCGCCATGCACTCAATTGAGCGCACGCTGTTTTTAACACCCATTCGCCAATCGGAATGATCAACCCGGTTTCTTCTGCCAACTGAATAAAGCGTCCTGGGGGAATCGCACCCATTTCTGGATGATTCCAGCGTATCAATGCTTCAATGCTGACGATGTGGCCGCTTTGTAAATCTATCTGCGGTTGATAATGCAAAACGAACTCTTTATTATCGAGTGCCTGATGTAAGGCATGTTCGAGCTTTGCTTTTTCCAGAGCTTTACACCCCATTTCCAGCGTATAGCACTGAAAACAATTACCGCCCTGCTCCTTTTTTGCACGGAGCATCGCGACGTCCGCATGCTTCAGCAACAAATCCGCTTCGTCGCCATCTTCAGGATAAACACTGACGCCGATACTGGTCGTAACATGCAGTTCGCGACCGCCCGAAAAGACTGATTGTGAGAATGTTTTTAAAACCCGCATCGCTAAATGCGCTGCATTCCCAGATTCGCGTATATCGCTCAGGATGATCACAAACTCGTCACCTCCTAGACGGGCGACTGTATCGCCCTCTCGTAATGTTAATTTCAAACGGTGCGCGAACTCCTTGAGCAAGCTGTCGCCGAAAGGGTGTCCGAAGGAGTCATTGATATTTTTAAACCGATCAATGTTCAGAAATAAAATTCCCAGTTTTCCATGTGATCGGCGTGCCCGGATTAATCCCTGATGCAATCTGTTCATCAACAAATTGCGGTTAGGGAGGTTCGTTAAAGCGTCGTAATTCGCCAGATATTCAATCCGTTCGTCACTCGCCTTGCGTTCAGAAATATCTGTCGCAACGCCATCCAGACGCAACGGGTGTCCTTCCGCATCACGTACTGTCCTCGCGCGGTCCTCTAACCAGCGAATTTCACCGTCTGGACGTACGATCCGATATTTGAGCGTTAGAGGCTTAGCGGCTAACACTTGCACCAGCCATTGCATCACGCGCAACCGGTCATCCGGATGAACAATACTTCTCCACAACGCTGGATCAGCTTTAAAATCGGCCACCGCACGACCATAAATAACATCGGCAGCCTGGTTTATATAAAGTAGCTCGTGCGTGGTAGAGACAGACCAGAGCACCATCGGAATGGACTCTAAAATTCCAGACAGTTTATCTTCTACCTCCGAGAGCTCATGACTGTGCAACATTAACCGCGAATGGGCCATACGCAGTTTTTCCAGCACGGCGCTGCGCCTGAAAGTGCTAATAATAAAACTTCCCATGAACAAAATCAGCACCAGAGCCGTCACAATCAAAGCAAGTGAAGTGGTGTCAATACCGAAACCCTTAGCCATACAAAAACTATGGGCAGAAAAGCTCGCTCCAGCCATCGCCGTGTAATGCATGGCAGCAACAGCAAACCCCATCACCATAGCACCCATCATTTGCTGTTTAAGTGCCATCGGTGCTTTTTTTTCCCCACTGAAAACGATCAGAAGAGCTCCAATAGACGCAGCAATCGCGATAAAAATCGACAGGGAGAACAACAATGGATCATAGCTAATGGCGGGCTGCATTTTCAATGCCGCCATACCGGTGTAGTGCATCGCAGCGATGCCAAGGCCCATTACAGTTCCACCGATTAAAATCCGATCCAACGTTAACTTTTGATTTTGAACTAACAAAAACGCGGCAAGTGTGCCCGCTATGGCAGGTACGATTGACAAGGCGATGAGCGAAATATCGTATGCCATACGAATTGGCATATTGAATGCTAACATTCCAATAAAATGCATCGACCATATAGCTACTCCCAACGTACCGGCGCCACAGCACATCAATAAAAATGCCACTCTGCCGTTACTTTCGCGCATATTTTCAACATGGGAAAGCGCTGCAAATACGCCGAACATAGGAACCAATAAAGAGAGAGCTATCAAGTAGCCATTCCAGAAAATCGGCATTGCTGAGCCTCAATTAATGTTTAAGCATGATCTGACATTGGACGCGCACGCACGAGGGTAGGACAGGCGATATTTTGAATGAACAATCTTGAGCAGGATCGCCTTTGATCCCACAGAAAATTCAAATAAGCGTATGAAGACCGTCTAATGCGTCCCCGATTAATCAGTACAACGACATCCATCCTGAAAATTCGGATGAAAGTAAAACCAATGTCTGGTTAAAAAACGCTTAAAAGTCGTCTTTCTCATTCATGACCGGACACACGAATGAAAGAATTACGCTTATGCCATCAAACAAAACAATGGCGAAGGTACCAATGCGGAAGCATATCTACAATTTTTCGACCAAGATTGAGGTCTTTTAACATCGCACGTGCTTCCGCATGTTGCAGCAGCATCAATAACTCCGCATGCGTTTTTTTATAGGCTTTGACTTGACGAACATTCTTGGACTCCATTAATTTTTCTTTAATAAAAAAATCCTCTTTAAGGTTCACAATAAACGTGCTGAAACCGTCCTCAAATTCACTGTCGTCACAGGAGCGAAGCGCTGTAAGCTCTGCGAATAAGGCCGGTTGAAGATGTCCAATTTCCCGCATCTCCGGATTACTTTTTTGTTGGCGTTCCATATTGTCCTTATTCGCTTTTTCCGAGACGCCCCAGACGTTGCACAAATTTTTAAAAATAAATTCTCTGCGAATGCGCTGGTCAGCGCGCTCCACTGCTTCTACATCAACGATAAGTAACTCCTTACTTCGACGAATCCAGTCCACTTCAGGACATATGTTGTCCACCGTTGATCGCAATATTCGCGCCTGTCAAAAATGCCGCCTCATCCGATGCAAGGTATGCGACCAACCCTGCTATCTCTTCTGGCTTCCCCAAGCGTCCCATTGGAATTTGCGGAATGATTTTGGCCTCTAATACCTCTTTATCAATCGCCATGACCATCTTGGTGCCGATATACCCTGGCGAAATCGTGTTAACAGTTACGCCTTTTCGCGCTACTTCCAGCGCTAAAGCCTTGGTGAAGCCATGCATACCCGCTTTTGCCGCGGCATAATTGGTTTGACCGAATGCGCCTTTTTGACCGTTGACCGACGAAATATTCACAATACGCCCCCAACCACGCTCGACCATGCCATCGCAGACCGGTTTGGTCATGTTGAACACTGAGTCCAAATTGGTACTCATCACTGCATCCCAGTTGGTTTTATCCATTTTCTTGAATGTCATATCTCTCGTTATACCGGCGTTGTTAACCAGCACATCAACGGCGCCAATTTCGGTCTGAATCATTTTGATACACTCTCTGGCGGACTCGTAATCCGCGACGTCACACGGGTAAGCACGAAATTCAAAATCCATCTTACGCATTGCCGTCAACCATTGATCCACTGTTTTATTACCAGGTGAATAAGTCGTCACTACCTGATAACCCAAGGCAGCCAACTTTATGCACACCGCTTCACCCAAGCCACCCATACCACCAGTCACTAACGCAATACGTTTCATCTGTACGTCTCCATCTTATTTTTGTCGCTACTCATGAGCGGTTCGCCGGTGAAGGACGCCGACGGTTCGTCGTAACGATTTTGGTTATTTAGGGTAAATCAACTACATAAATTTCAGTCAAATCTTGTCGATCTGCAATTTATTTTTCTCTAACCTAATTAAATTGTCAGGCTCTTGTTGCGCGTTGATTACTACTGGCTCCGTAACTTCGGCAGGAATTTCCAGACCATCAATCGCCGCGATCACAACATTATTTTCTATGCCATCAACATTGGGTTTTACGACTTCTATCTGTCGCTGAACTGCATCGCTCATCTGTGATCGTGCATTGAAGCAAATGTCGCTAATCCGTTGCGTGAGAGAAAGAGAACTTTCTATCCGCGCTTGCATCCGAGCGGAGATCAATTCAAACCGATCACTAGCATTGACCGCGGTCATTAATTGACGGGTAAAAACTATGCTCTCTGCGAGCCCGGTTTTAACAGCAAACATACTAACGCGCATTAATTCCTCAGAGCAGCCACTAGAGGCTTCTCCAAGTGTCCTCGATAATGCGCGCTGTGAATTAATAAAATCGGCAACCATGGTGCCGTACGATTCGTTGGAAATCGACATATATATCTCCCCATAAATAGCCTTACAGCAATAAAAATGATAAACCACCGCAACTGCAAAGAAGGTGCATAAAATCGCGATTCCACAACCAGTATCCCCAATCAAGGGGATAGTTACCATCGGGGAATACAGTTTTATGTATAAGGGATTGCCTGATACCACACAGAAACAATGTTCCATATGGAATGAGAATATTTTGCTATAACCAGACTTATTGCTGACGGAAACCAACTGACACGCCTTGCGCGTGCCATCAAATCAGGAGGCCATTTTCCAAGGCGTAGCGCACCAAAGCAGTATTACTACTCATACCCATTTTTTCCAAAATGTGGGTTCGGTGAGTCGTGACGGTTTTCGGACTTAGATGTAGTTTTTTGGCGATGTTAACCAAGCTTTCACCCAGTGCAAGCAGTTTTAGCACCTCCAGTTCGCGATCAGAAAGTGCCTCATGCGGGATCACGCGGTCATTCCCAATCATGTTTGCTAACCGTTCTACCAAGGCTGGACTGAGATATTTCCCCCCTGTGGCGGCTTTTCGTACTGCTTCAATCATCGTTGTAGCTGAATTGCTCTTGGTCAGATAACCGGCCGCACCTAACTTAAGCGCCCTGACCGCATACACTTCTTCGGAATACATCGAAAGAATCAACACAGCCAATGTCGGCTTTTCGACACGCAGACGCTTCAACAGATCCAGACCACTTTGTCCCGCGAGTGCGATATCTACCAACGCAACATCGAACTCCTGTTTTCTCACCATCCTTGCTGCTTGCTCGGCTGTTTCTGCCTCGCCCATTACCAAGATATCCTGTGCCACACTCAGCATCAGTCGCACCCCGTTTCTTACGACAGCATGATCGTCCACAAGTAATACTTTTATTTTTTTATTCAACATAATCCTGTTCCAATGGCAGGCGCAACAGCACCGCCGTACCAACACCTGACACGCCACTGACTTTTAACTCTCCTCCGAAATGCCGCGTACGCTCATGCATACCCAAGATACCCCAAGCCTCGCCATTGAGTAATTGCTGCGCATCAATGCCTTTACCGTTATCTCTAATATCTGCAATGATGGTGTTTTTTTCGTGCAATATTACGATCAATACCTGAGTTGCGCCAGCATGTCGCACCACGTTCGTGAGCGCTTCCTGCACTACCCGAAACAACATCGTGCTACGCTCGGGATCAAGATCAATCTTGCCAGCGCTTTCGCTAATACTGCAGATGCAAAGGAGTCCGGTCCGCTCTTGAATTTGCTCCGCGTACCACTCCAACGCCGCCCATACGCCAAGCTGATCGAGCACGCTTGGTCGCAAGTCAGAAATCACGCGGCGAACAGTTTCGATGGCCGTATCTGCCTGATCGGCTGCTTCAAGGAGTAATGGGTCTGCAGCGTATCCTGCGCGGATAGCCCGTTCGATAGACACCGAGACGTTTGCTTTAATGCCGGTTAATACGCCGCCCAGGTCATCGTGTATTTCTCGCGCAATCCGTTTGCGCTCCTCTTCTTTGATACTCTCTTGGTGATCAACCATTTTGCGCAGCTTTGCGCGAGAAATCTGGAGCGCCTCTTCGGCCCGTTTCCGCGCTTTGATATCTGCAATCAACAGATGGTTTACCTGTTTAAGTTCGGCGGTACGCTGAGTCACTAATTTTTTTACGCCCTGAGCGGCCAATGCGTTCGACTGTAAGTAAGCAGTAGCGGCGAGCGTGGCCATGAGCCCCATTATCAGGACATACACTGCGCTGGCATGGCTTGCCATGAACGGATTAGGAAGTGCAGAAACGATCATGTGCCATGTCGTACCTGCGATATCAATGCTATAGCCAAGAGGTTGCGGTGAAGCGCCAAGCATCCATTCCGACCACCTACCGTCAAGCTGACCGTCCATGCTAGTTGATGCACCATATACACGCTTGCTTTCATCCGCCGCCGCTGAAGCGTACACACGAACATCCAGACCAGCATTCGCAAAGCCATCCGAAGGTGCAAATATTTTCTCAAACAGATCGCCGGCCCTTAACATCGCCACGGTATAGCCAACGACAGCGAGTCGCCGTGAAGCAACACTATCATGGGCCGCACCATCCCGGTACACCGCCATCATAATGTGGAAACCGCGCTGCTCACCCGTCACCCTGAAGAATCGAAACAACCCGGTTGCCGAAGGCAGACCGGTATCTTCGGCACGTTGAATCGCTTCATTTTGATAGGGTAAAGAAGAGGCATCTACAATAAAAACTTCTTCATTACCTTTCATCGGTTCAATATATTCAACCACCCGATAAATTTTCTTTACGCCTGCAACTACACGCTTTCCGTTGACCATGTCATCGATGGTAAAACCGGGAGAGTGCGCACGAATACGCGCCTCAAAGGCAGATCTCTGCGCTGCAGAAACCAATCGATGAAAGCCAAATGCTTCAATATAGGGATAGCGTTCTTGCAGCGGCTGCGTGAAAGAATGGAATTGCTCCCGAGTGACATTGCCGTCTGTCGCAAATAACTGATTGACCACGCGTAGCGCTTCCACGGCATCCCGCATGCCCTGTTTCACCATTGCCGCCCGGAACTGCGCACGCCGTTCAAAATTAATCTGTTCGCTGTGCTGCTCTTGATGACAGACCCAGAAAAACAACGCAACGGACACAAGTAATCCGAACATCAAAATGCAAGTCGCCGATAACTTTAGGGAAACAGGAAGGCGACGGCGAAGCATTTCATACCATTTAGAAGGTCATAAAATCCGATCATAAACGATATAAAACATTATGTATTAATTAAATATTATGCAACATCCGCCATGAAAATATCACCTGGGAAATAAAGTTATTCAATGCCTTCACATCTACCCGACAACTCGATCGGATAATATTCCCGAGTGCAATTTGCCGGACATATCTTTCGCGCACTATAATTTTTTGCGCATTCCCGCAGCGCATTTTTGTGTGTTTTTCCGGTCACAATTTTAGACAATCAACCGAACACAATCGCGCGCGATAATCTCAAAACAAAAATGACACGTTGGACGCAATTGAAAAACCCTATTTCTATTCCACTATCCGACCGGAACGCAAGCGCCGCCACAAGGTTGATCGACTTACGCCTAATTGGCGAGCTGCACTTTCCAGATTGCCATCGCAATCGTCGAGTACCTGTTTGATATGCGAAATTTCTGCGGCTTTGCTTAGAGAGCGCAAATCAGACACTGCGGGGACAGATCCTACTGTTGATATCCCCTCTATACCATCTGTAAAATCTATCCTGGCTGACTTTTCAAAAAACTCCGGGACCAGACTACGCAGCCAGTGTTGGTCAATACCGCGACCTTGGGCCAAATCACCGACCGATAATGCCGCACGTTCAATAATATTCTCAAGCTCCCGAATATTGCCTGGCCAGTGATATTCTTGCAGATAAGGTGTGAGTGCTTCAAGCAACAGATCAATCTGTATCGGCTTATCCGAACGCGCAATCATATGCTGCAATACGCTACGTGCAATAACTGGAATATCGGCTTTTCTCTCACGCAAGGAGGGTACCTCCAGACGTAAAATATTCAATCGATAAAATAGATCTTCACGGAATCGCCCCTCGCGTATCCGCTGACGAAGATCACAATGCGTAGCCGCCACAATCCGAATATCAATCGGGATCGGCTCTGTGGCCCCCAGACGTAACACTTCACGTTCTTGCAAAACGCGGAGTAGCCGCGTTTGTAAAAAAACCGGCATATCGCCTATTTCATCCAAAAATACCGTGCCGGTATGCGCTGCTTCAAACAAACCAGGCTTCCCACCTTTGCGTGAGCCAGTAAAAGCGCCCTCTTCATAACCAAACAATTCGCTTTCAATTAACGTCTCAGGAAAGCCCGCACAGTTGATCGGGACAAATGGACCACGATGACGGCGGCTCGCATTATGAATACCTTGCGCGAGGAGTTCCTTTCCGGTTCCACTTTCTCCCGTCACCAGAATGGTTGAATCGGTACTGGCATAGCGCTGAGCGAGACGCACTACTTCACGAATTTCGGGGCAATGCCCATTTATCTGATCCAACTGGTATTTGGCCGTAAACTGGCTAGGTCGTGTAGCAGAACGAATACGTCGGTCTGCGCGCTGCACTGCCGTCATCTCCTGACAGGTCAGCACCGCTCCAGTCAGTATTCCGTCCTCATGAATCGGCATGATGTTAGCGATCACCGTACGATTACTAAGCGTATTGCCCGATTTATTGCTTACTTTGTCGTCTCCGAAAGTACCGATCTTTTCATTTGGCTTTTCACCGAGCTTATTCTCTGGCCTGACGCCTGACTTATGACTGATCAAAATTACCCGATTCTCTTCGCTAATTCCTGTGCGTAGAACGTCGGTTACATCCAATCCCGGAGCAACGGAACTAATCGGTCGTCCTTGCGCCCATTCCAGACTCACATCGAGAAGCCGTAACATTGACGGGTTAATCGACTGTACATCGCCTTTGCTATCAACCGCGATGACGCCGTCAGTCAAATGTTGTAGAACGGCGTTAAGTCGCTGACTTTTAACCACCTCAATTCTCTGGCTACGACATATCGCCAATGCGTCGTCCAGCGCTTTTCGCACGGCATCTGTTGTCAACGATAAGATACCTTCGATACCCGCTTCTTTTGCCAGATCCGTAGTCGACGAAGAACCGATCAGCACCTTATAGCCATCTACCGCCAGGCGTTGAACAATGCGCCTCGCCTCTTCCAATGTGGTGTAACTTTCTTGCCGAATTTGTACAGTGAACAGCGGCCCCATTTTGTCGAGATCCGCATTAATCCTTCGATAGCTGAGAATCGCCACTTTTGGCGAGACAATACGGGCCTGGTCCAGTGTGCGCAATAAATCCGGTCCGCCCACGCGCATCGAGATTACGGCGCTGGAGAGACGTTTTCGCAGATAGGCTGCAGTCGCACTGGCACACACAAAAACATCTACAGCGTTGTTCTTCTCAAGTTCACGCGCAATCTGCAAAGCATCCGAAAGGGCCGTATCGACAACTTGAATACGGGCATTGGCTTCATAAGCAGGCATGACCTCTTGTACCACTTGTGCCAGCCGACTAGGAAAATCAGGGCGTCGCAAGTGACTGATCAGCACCACGACTTGCGGACGATAAGAGGAAGTGATGGCTGAAGCGGGGGAGATGGCGGCGACAGAAGAGTTAAACATAGTATTTCGCATAGTTGCTGACATGGCATTTGACTAAATAGCCTTTTAATCAATTCACGCTAATTGATTCTAGCATTTCAGTGTATCGCAAATTTGAAACATTATTTTTCAAATATGACACATATTCAGGCGATACAAAAAATCACTATATGTTAATCAATAGTTTGAAACTCACACTTAAAAGACGCCTTACATTCACAGCGAATAGGTGTATTGTAGAAAAAATAAGAACGTGCTTCCTCAGAGGAAATCCTATCTTTCTTTACGTGGATAATTTCCCTTATGCAATCATTTTACTTCCCAATTAATCTGGCACGCCCTTTGCATTATTCGCGTATTAGCCTTCATGAAACTCTGATGTCGCAGACATCGACTATTTGAACAAGCGAGCACGTAAAACATGACAACTAGTAACAATAAGGCAGCCCTCGTTTCTTCAGGCGAAATAACAGAATCACAGGATCAACTAACAAATTACCTTTGCGCGATGACTGCCGCGAGGGAAGTACGCATCACGCAACTCGAACGACTTTCAGGTGGAGCAATACAAGAGAACTGGCTTCTCGTTGCCCATGTCAGCGGTGGTGCCTACGAAGGTTGTCAGCGTTGGGTATTACGCACAGACGCACTGTCCAGCGTTCCTGTCAGTCTCAGTCGGGCGCAAGAGTTTGCCGTATTGCGTGTGGCATACCAGGCGGGCGTGAAGGCTCCGAAGGTTTTGTGGTGTTGTCAGGATCGGAGCATCATCGGACGCGATTTCTTCCTCATGGAATGTGTGCCGGGCGTGGCGGCCGGACACCGCATCACCGGCAATGACGCTCTCGTCCCTGATCGCGCTGCATTGGTCGAACAACTTGGTGCCAACATGGCACGCTTGCATACGATCAAACCACCGAATGACGATCTCGCATTTTTACCACCGCCAGCCCTCAATCCGGCACTCGCCACCATTGCCGCCTACCGAAGTTATCTGGATGCACTTAATGCATCTGCACCTGTGTTGGAATGGGGCTTGCGCTGGTGCGAACTCAACAGTCCGTCAGTTGCCCCTATTTGTTTGCTTCATCGGGATTACCGCACCGGAAACTACATGATTCACGACGGCGCATTGAGCGGCTTACTCGATTGGGAATTCACAGGCTGGGGTGATCCACGGGAAGACATCGGCTGGTTTACCGCCAGGTGCTGGCGTTTTATCGCCCCGCAACGTGAAGCCGGCGGTGTCGGTGACATTGATGACTTTTTACGCGGATATGCCACGGTATCCGACATGGTCGTAACACGCCGCGATCTGACGTATTGGCAAGTCATGGCGCATTTACGATGGGCCATTATTGCGCTACAACAAGCAGACCGTCATTTATCCGGTCAACAGACATCTTTAGAACTCGCTCTGACCGGTCGCATGCTGCCAGACCTGGAACGTGAAATCCTGGCTCTGACAAAAGGGGCACACGATGAATAAGCAAGTAGATGCACGCGAACTGTTGACAACCGCACGCGACGCGTTGCTGCAAAATATTTTGCCGAACCTGCCGGAAGGACTGCACTACGAAGTCAGAATGATTGCCAATGCAATGCGCATTGCCAGTCGTGAGCTAGCGCTAGGTGCCAGCACCAACCATCTGGAGTTGGACATATTAAGTCAGCAAGTCGGCAGCACGCAGACCGATAGCAGCATCTCTCCATCCACTATTGCAGAGAAAATCGCAAAAGACCAGCGTACATTGTGTCTCGCTATCCGCGCTGGAGAGTTTGATACCACCGATACTAAACAAGACGCGTTAATAACAGCGCTGACAGAGATTACCCTGGCCAAGCTGGCGATCTCCAATCCGCGAGCAATTCACCGTGGATAAACTGTCTATGGAGATATCAAATACATTAACACCGTCGTCGGAGACGTCAGTGCACGCAATTCGCCGGCGTCGCTGTTATCTGGTACGTCATGGTGACGTGCGCTATTTTAGCGATGATGGAAAACCGCTTGATCCACGCACAGTAGCGCTATCCACACTAGGCGTGCAGCAAGTTGAAAAACTGGCCGAAATGTTGCAGCCGTTACCATTGGATCGCGCAGTTTGTTCAGACTACCCGCGCGCGCGGCAAACGCTGGATCTATTAGTCGCAGGGCGCGGCCTCGACATCCAGGAAACAGCATCATTACGCGAGATCAGGGCTGGCCGGTTATCAGACATTCCAACATCAGAACAGTCGGCGGAAATGGGCTATGCCTACGAACTGGCAAACCGCACAAATGGGCAGTTTATCGGCGGCGAAGCATGGATCGCATTTGAGCGCCGCGTTGTGGAGCAATTTCTCCTTTTTCTGGCCGAGCCGGATTGGAACAGTTTGCTCATTGCCAGTCACGATGGCGTCAATCGCGTTCTTCTTGGGTGGGCCATCGGCTGCGGTCTGAGCGGATTGTCTGCGTTGGAGCAAGATACCGCCTGCGTCAATATTATCGATATCGATATGCTTGGTGATCAGGTAATACGTCGTCTGGTCAGGACCGTTAATCTGACGCCATATGATTTATCAAAATCCGATAGCAATCTCACAGTCATGGAAAAAATATACCAGGCCTATACGCAAGCCCACTAAGGCGATCCCAACTGCGCTTACATTCAGGCGCATTGAGCAGGTATTGACACAATTTTTTACGATAGGAATAACAAGATGAACTTTAGTATTCCCGAAGATCTGCTGGCTTTGCAGAAGAAAACCCGGCGCTTTATTGCCGAAGAAATTATTCCGATGGAGAACGATCCACGTCAGTCGCCGCATGGCCCAAGTGCAGAACTGCGGCAAGTGCTGATCGAGAAAGCTCGGGCGCATGGTTTGCTCACGCCCCATGCGTCGAAAAAAATGGGCGGCCTGGGTCTTTCGCATATCGAAAAAGCGATCGTGTTTGAAGAGGCAGGTTATTCGCCACTTGGCCCGGTTGCATTAAACATCCATGCACCTGATGAAGGTAATGTCCATCTGATGGAAGTGGTGGCTACCGAAGCACAAAAAGAACGCTGGCTAGTACCAATGGTTCAAGGTTTAACCCGTTCCTGCTTTGCGATGAGTGAACCGGATGGTGCTGGTTCCGATCCTCAAATGCTCGCCACCACAGCGGTGCGAGATGGTGACGACTATGTGATCAATGGTCACAAATGGCTTATCACTGGCGCTGAAGGTGCGAGTGTATCCATCATCATGGCGAAAATGGAAGACGGTTCAGCCACCATGTTTCTGACCGACACCGACCGTCCGGGATTTATCATCGAGCGCGCCATGGATTCTCTCGACAGCTGCTTTGCTGGCGGTCATCAAGTACTCCGTTTCGAAAATCTGCGGATACCGGCGACCGACATTTTGGGCGAAATCGGCAAAGGATTTCGCTATGCACAAATCCGCCTGGCACCGGCGCGCCTGACGCATTGCATGCGTTGGCTAGGTGCCGCGCAACGCTCCCACGATATCGCCTGCGACTACGCGCGCACCCGGCAATCCTTCGGAAAACCGCTAGGCGATCATCAAGGCGTCGGTTTTATGTTGGCAGATAACGAGATGGATATGCATACAACCAGACTGGCGATCTGGCATTGCGCTGATGTACTTGACGGCGGCGGTCGCGGTAACGTCGAATCCAGCATGACCAAGGTCATCAGCTCCGAAGCCATCTGGCGCGTGGTTGATCGCTGCGTCCAAATCCTCGGTGGGCGAGGCGTCACTGGTGAAACCATCGTCGAACGCATCTTCCGCGATGTGCGCGCTTTCCGTATTTACGATGGTCCGAGCGAAATACATCGGATGAGTCTGGCTAAAAAAATTATGCTGCGGTCACCGGAGAATTAAATGACTGGTTCGGTTAAATCGATTATGAGCATTTTTGACCTCAGTGGCCGCGTCGCGTTGGTTACCGGCGCTTCCAGCGGCATCGGTCGACATCTATCGGTGACGCTTGCTGCCGCTGGTGCTGAGGTTATGGTCACCGCCCGACGCATTGATCTGCTGCATACACTGGTCGCGGAAATCGAAGCCAACGGCGGTAAAGCCCATGCAATTGCACTTGACGTCACCCGTCGTCACTCAATACAGGCGTGTCTTGATGCCACCGTTGAGACGTGCGGTCGACTCGATATTGTCGTCAACAATGCGGGCGTCAGCAACACTAAAAATGTCTTAAAGTACGACGATGACGATTGGGACGCCATCATCGACACCAACCTCAAAGGTGCATGGATTTTGGCACAGGAAGCAGCCCAGCGCATGGTCGGTTTCAACCGTGGCGGCAGCATAATAAACGTGACCTCTATCCTCGCAGAGCGCGTTTCAGGTGGCGTCGGCCCTTACTGTGCAGCGAAAGCGGGATTAAGTCATCTCACCCGCTCCATGGCGCTGGAACTGGCCCGCTACGCAATACGGGTTAATGCGATTGCTCCGGGCTATATTGTGACCGAGTTGAATGAAGAATTTTTACGCAGTCCGGCTGGCGATCAGCTCAAGTCACGAATACCCTCACGCAGCTTTGGAGAATGTTCAAGTTTGGATGGCGCATTGCTGTTGCTGGCTTCCGATGCAGGTCGTTATATGACAGGTTCGGAAATAGTGGTCGACGGTGGCCATTTATGCAGCAGTTTGTAATAGGACTTACGCAAAATCGCCCCAACTGCGTTGTGCTCTCCTAGCCGCCAGCGTGGCCCGGCCAGCGTGGCCCGGTACTAGCACACTGTCGTCGTCGGCAGGGTTAGCAAGCCCGTTGTTGGGATGGTTTTGTGTAAATTCTATAATTTATTAGATCAACATGAAAAATACAGTAATAAATTTTTTACTAAGTTGGCGAATCAGTTTTAAGTGATCGACACGGATAATTTATTGGCAGCTCTATAAGACGGGGTTGACGGCCAAGCTATCAGTGTTGCACACTATTCCGGCGTATAAAAAACAAGAACCATCAACGCATTTTTTAACCTCAAGACCCTGTTCAGACACTCAACGGAGAAGACATGAAAATCAAACCAAAAATGAAGATATTAGCTGCCACATTCGTCACCCTGGCTACGGCCGGGTTGATCAGTCCGGCTTCAGCGCAAATTTCAGGCGACGTGGTTAAAATCGGTTTCATTACCGACTTATCCGGCGTGTATGCAGATATCGATGGCCCCGGTGGCGCCAATGCCATCCGAATGGCAATTGCCGATTTCGGCGGAACGCTGAACGGTAAAAAAATTGAATTTATAGTCGCTGATCATCAAAATAAAGCTGATATTGCGGCTAGCAAAGCACGCGAGTGGTTCGATCAGCAAGGCGTCGACATGTTGATTGGTGGCACCAATTCAGCAACCAGTCTGGCCATGGCCAAGGTCGCGGCAGAAAAGAAAAAACCTTTCCTCTCCATCGGTGGTGGCACTGCCCGTTTGACCAATGAAGATTGCACTCCTTACACTATTCATTATGCGTATGACACCGTGGCGCTGGCAAAAGGCACAGGTTCGGCAATCGTTAAGCAAGGTGGTAAATCATGGTACTTTTTGACCGCCGATTATGCGTTTGGCGCGTCACTGGAAAAAGATACATCTGCGGTGGTGAAAGCCAACGGTGGTACGGTGTTAGGTGAAGTCAAGCATCCGCTTTCGGCGGCTGATTTCTCTTCATTCATGTTGCAGGCCCAAGCATCCAAAGCACAAATTCTGGGGCTGGCAAATGCCGGTGGCGATACGATTAACTCGATCAAGGCTGCCAACGAATTTGGTTTGACTAAAAACATGAAGCTGGCCGGTCTTCTGATGTTTATCAACGATGTGCATTCTCTCGGTCTGAAGCTGACCCAAGGCATGTACCTGACCGACGGTTGGTACTGGGATCAAAATGAAGAAAGCCGCGCTTGGGCGAAAAAATATTTTGCCAAGGAAAAGAAAGAACCATCGATGCTACATGCCGCCGATTATTCAGCAACCATGTTTTATCTGAATGCGGTTAAAGCCGCCGGTACTGACGATGGTGAGAAAGTCATGGCGCAAATGCGCAAAACCAAAGTTAATGACTTCTTCGCCAAAAATGGTGAGATCCGTCCAGACGGCAGCATGGTCCATGAGATGTACCTGATGCAAGTCAAGACGCCAGCAGAATCCAAATATCCTTGGGATTACTACAAAGTCATTCAAACGATTCCAGGCGATCAGGCATTCACCACCAAAGCAGAATCAAAATGCTCACTCTGGAAATAAGCAAACTCTAAAAACTTGAAAAAAAAACGGCGACGACGTGCATTTAAGGTCGTCGCCGTGGTATTTCAGATCAGCTTATAAGCCTACATAAATATCGCCTCAACCGCTGCGAAACAAACGTTGACAAAGTTCTGTGCGCAGCATAAAACGTGATGCGCGACCGGCTCAGTATTCAAGATGCACAATAAGCCGCCCAGCTTTTAGCTGCTTCTTATAATGCAGCGCTATAAATGGCATGCGCATCAGCCCGGGTAACTTCGCGTGGGTTGTTGCCTAGCAGTCGTGTTTGCAGCATTGCATCGTCCGCCAGACGATCAAGATCAGTCGCCTTAATCCCAACTTGCTGCAACCGCGTTTCAATCCCTAGTTCTTGGGCCAGCCTCGTCATTGCCATAATCATGGTCTCGGCACGTGCTTCAGCGCTGCCGCTTGCAGATGGCGCGATGATGTCGGCCAGCTCTGCGTATTGCGGCGCTGCAATCGGCGCGTTAAAACGCAAAACATGCGACAACACTAAAGAGTTCGATAGTCCATGCGGAACATGAAAAATGCCGCCAATCGGATAGGCCAGCGCGTGCACCGCACCTACTGGCGCATTCGCGAAGGCTTGCCCAGCTAAAAGCGCCCCCAGCAGCATGGCTTGTCGGGCGGCCAAATTGCGGCCATCTCTGCACGCTGGAAGAATGTTATTCCATAACAACGTCAGGGCTTGTCGCGCCAGCATATCTGATAGTGGATTTTTCTTCACCTTGCTGGTGTAAGCTTCAATCGCATGCACCATGGCGTCGATGCCGGTAGCAGCAGTAATGTGCGATGGTAAGCCGAGCGTCAATTCGGCATCCAGTAACGCCAGATCGGCATAAAGTTGCGGCGCAACGACGCCCATTTTGGTCGTCTCGCCGGTCGTCACAATCGCAATCGGGGTTGCCTCTGATCCCGTCCCGGCGGTCGTCGGAATCTGCACCAGCGGCAGGCGATGACCGTTGATATTACCGATGCCATACATCGTATCAAGTGCTTGCGCTCCTCCGGCTAACACAGCGATCAGTTTGGCGACGTCCATAGAACTACCACCGCCCAATCCGATCACCACATCAATCTGATGCTGTCGCGCGAAAGCAGCCGCCTGTAACACTACGGCTTCAGGTGGATCGGCCACTACTTCGGAAAAAATCTGTACCGTTAGACCGGCGCTGCGTACGTTGGCCACAATTGGATCAACCAGACCGGTAGATAAAAAGCCACTATCGGTGACGATCAGCACACATTTCGCCGCGGGAAAGCGTTGCGTCAAGAGTGCGCCGAGACGCTTGGTCGCACCAGGCTCAGAATGAATGTGCGCCACGGTGTCGAAACTAAATGGATTGAGAACGGCTGCTTGCATCATGACCTCCTGTTTAAAGCACTTCCAGCATTATGGACCGAACCGCTGTCTAGCGACTTATTGACGCGCTTATTGGCATACTTATGGGCACGCTTAATGGCACGCTTATTGCACTTTTAAATGCAAAAGCTGCGACTGCCGAATATTTCCGCAGCCGCAGCAATCTTATCTAAAAAATCTGACTCAATCGCTAGAATTTATCGATTTACAATAGCTTTTGGCATCCTTAACATTATCACTGCAGCGATCACCAATGAAACGGCGATAAGGTACAGACCAATATCTGTACTATGCGTCTTGTCCTTAATCCATCCGACAAGGTAAGGACTGACGAAACCGGCAAGGTTACCGACCGAATTAATCAGCGCAATACCCGCTGCCGCTGCCGCACCACCCAAAAATGCGGTTGGCACTGACCAGAACTGGCAGAGTGCTGCCAGGATACCGACTGTTGCGACGGTCAAGGTTAGAATGGCTAATACTGTGTTGTCCGCATAAAAGGTACTGAACACCAAACCGATGGCGCCCAACACCGCAGGTGCCGCAACGTGCCAGCGGCGCTCATTCATGCGATCAGCACTACGACCTACCAATACCATCACGATCGCGGCAGCGCCATATGGAATCATCGTCAGCAAACCAATATCGAGCGCATCAGTAACGCCGGATGCCTTGATCAAGGTTGGCAACCAAAAACCGACTCCGTAAAGTCCCATCACGATACCGAAGTAGCCTGCACACAACACCCAGACGCGTTTGGTTTTAAATGCGCCCATGGCACTATGCACTTCCAGATTGCCTTGATCGCCCGCGATATTTTTTTCCAATAACGATTTCTCCGCTGGCGTCAGCCATTTGGACACGTTGATCTTATCGTCAAGATAAAAGAACACAGCAATACCGGTCAAGACCGATGGAATCGCTTCCAGCAAAAACAACCATTGCCAGCCAGGAAGGCCATTGACGCCATGAAACCTGTTTAAAATCCAGCCCGAGAGCGGTCCACCGACGACTCCGGCAATAGGGATACCAGTCATGAACAGCGCGGTGATTTTTGCGCGACGTGCGGCAGGATACCAGTAGGTCAGATACAGAATGATGCCAGGGAAAAAGCCAGCTTCAGCAACCCCCAGAAGAAAACGCAGCAAATAAAACATGGTTGGCGTCTTTACAAACACCATCGCTGCCGCAACAACGCCCCAAGTGACCATTATTCGCGCAATCCATTTACGCGCACCATAACGATGTAAGGCGATGTTACTTGGCACTTCAAACAGAAAATAGCCGATGAAAAAGATCCCTGCACCTAGTCCATAAACGGTTTCGCTGAACTTTAAATCTGACAGCATTTGTAGTTTGGCGAAACCGACGTTCACCCGATCCAGGTAAGCGAATACGTAGCATATGAATAGAAACGGAATCAGACGCCAGGTCACCTTGGCATACGTTTCCTCCTCAAAGCTCTTTTCTTGCGTGGTATTGCCAGTTGCTGTTTTTAACATCGTTATCTCCATGTAATTATTGTATTGGGTGGTTCTTGGTCACACACTGTCTAGTCGACTATTCGCCACTTCAGAATCAATTTAGTAGCGCACGTTTTATATTCCTTAATCGAAGATGTACGGCGGGATCACCGCGGGTCGTCATTCCATCAGTTACAAACAACCGGCTAACATGTCCACGACTACAGACTAGCCTCGCTGGTGATGCTGGCAATATTGCGC
The DNA here is from genome assembly GCF_054343755.1 of Glaciimonas sp. GNP009. Taxonomy (NCBI): domain Bacteria; kingdom Pseudomonadati; phylum Pseudomonadota; class Betaproteobacteria; order Burkholderiales; family Oxalobacteraceae; genus Glaciimonas; species Glaciimonas sp. GNP009. Next base: position 3,303,946 of record NZ_JBTGUV010000004.1, on the reverse strand, counting down.
CCAGTTATATAAGCAACAACACCATCCTCAGAATGGTGCAACGCAAAAGCGCAATAAGCAGTAACTAATCTTTCTCTTTCCGTTACATGCTTACGTTCCTCAGCATGATTGGAACGGCACGCTCAAGATGCAACCCCTGTCTGACCCCTGTCTGGCTGGGTTCGTATTTGGGCTTATATCTCTGCTCATATATACCGACTCATCACACAATTTGAAATTGCCTCGATCTGGTTTGTTATGCATTTTCTTTTCCCACTAGAGGCTTGCATGATTATGCAGTTCTTAACATTATTCACTAGATGTTTATGATTATTATATTGCCAAACTTCTCGTAGAATACAACGTTGCAGCCATGTTTTCCAGATCACCAACATAAATAAGAATAGCGACTTTAGGTCAGCCTTCGTTAAGGTCAATAAAAGGGCGAAAATATATTATCTGTTAGTCAGCTTACGGTCGCTGAGGGAAGAACTAACCGTGAGTTTTTGGACATTCAGGAACACACGGGAGCGAGACGCAATTGGGGTACCTTGATTATGTACAGCCATCGTGCATCCTTCGATTGGGCAAATTAGTTCAAATTGGTTGATGAAATTAATTAAACATTACGTCATAGTGGTGCTAATTAATTAATGTCATACTTTCTTCACTTGCTAAGACTATTCCTTTGCTATTCTGTCGAAAGAACGTTCTTATGATAAAACAAATTATTATTTCTGGCGTAAAAAACACTATTAGCGTAATGTTACTTATAAGAACATATTCCACAACATATCTTTAGACGCTGACATGAAAGAGTCGCAATGCTTAACTTCGAAGAAGACATTGATAACCCACAGCTTTTTACCCATTTCGGCACCTCTAGTCCCTGCTGGAGATTAACAACCGATAGCGATGCACTCGATTTATCTGGCGACGTTAATTCAGTCACCGTTTCAGTTGAACTCTCTCCGGCACAAGCTCGGGACGTTCGATCAATGACCGGGGTCACTTCAAGCATAGCGATTTCAGTAACTATTTTTGGCAACCCCATTCGCCTTCATCTCGTGGGTAGAAAAACTGATACCTGGTTATGGGGCGGGACTGCAGCGCAATACGGGGATACAGATACTGTCGCAAAGGACTTAGAAAGCGGTCTCTCATTTGCTGAACAAGTTGTCTCCGAGGTTAACTCATTAGTCGTCATCATCGACAGCGCAGGAAAAATTCAACGATTCAATCGGCTGTGCGAAGAAGTGACAGGCGTCATGGAATCCGATGTTGTGGGTAAAAATGCTTTGGATTTGTTTGTCCACGAGAAACAACGCGAAGACACGCGGTCAAATGTCAATAGTTTTTTTCACCGCGAAAAGACTTACGAAACATTGCGCCCCATCAATACAAAGAAAGGGGTGCGAATCATAAAGTGGCGCAACACCATCATCGAATCTGGAAGCGGCGTACAAGAAAAATTTCTGGTCTGCTCTGGTACCGATGTGACCGACGAACTTCGTACGCAAGAGCGAATGGTCGAGATGGCTACAACGGACATGTTGACCGGTTTGCCGAACCGCAATGCTATTCAAGATAAAATCACAACCGCCATTGCGCCACCGAATGCTGAAGCCTTTGCGCTAATATTCCTTGATTTGGATAACTTTAAGAAAGTGAATGACCATTATGGCCATATCACCGGTGACGAGCTTATTAAAGAAGTGTCCGTTGCTCTTTCATCATGCCTTACAGAAAAGGATGTGCTAGCGCGAATCGGTGGAGATGAATTCCTGATCATGATAGCTAGTCCTTCGCAGGACGTTATTGAGGCTACCGCGCAACGTATTTTGGAACGGATGAAGTTGCCGTTCCACCTTAAACGCACAGAAGTCTATTCCGGCTGTTCAATTGGTATTGCCATGTTCCCGGAACATGGGGCAAACCTCGAAGAGTTGATTCGATGCGCCGACACCGCAATGTATGTCGCTAAGGACAACGGTAAACGCACATTTTGTATATTTTCAAGGGAGATGAATAAAAAAGCCAGCGAATACGTGTGGCTTGACACTAACATGCGCAACGCACTGGCTGATAATCAGTTCGAGTTGTACTACCAACCGAAAGTATCGCTTTTGACTGGCAAGGTGGATAGCGTTGAAGCCTTAATTCGCTGGAATCATCCAGAGCGAGGCCTAATCATGCCGGGTGAGTTTATACCTTATGCTGAAGAGACCGGATTGATCGTTCCACTCGGGCGCTGGGTGATGGAGACAGCTGCCAAGCAAGCTGGAGCATGGAAGAAGCAAGGCCTTAACGTGCGCGTAGCCATTAATATATCGGCCCGCCAATTACGTATTCCAACCATCATAGAAGACTTTACAAAAGCCATTCTGTCTAACGATTTATGTCCATCCATGGTCGACATTGAGTTAACCGAGAGCTGCCTGATAGAGGACGAAAAACTAGCGCATCGTCTTATTCGGATGTTCCGCGAACTGGGCGCAGAAGTACATCTGGATGACTTCGGTACTGGCTACTCGTCGCTATCGCAATTATCCCGTTTACCATTAGACGTCATTAAACTCGACGGCAGCTTCATCCATTCGATTCACACCGATGCCAAAGCCCAGGCCTTAGTCCGTTCTATGGTTGCAGTAGGTCATGAGTTGAGTCTAAAAATTGTGGCTGAGTGCGTCGAAACACCCGAGCAAGCAGAATTTCTGCGTAATATAGGAATTGACTACGCGCAGGGTTATCTGTTTGCAAAACCGATGAAACTGTCAGATTTTAACGCTTGGATGCCAGCATCCTCTAACAAGGTCGTGCGCCTCGTGACAAAGGCACGCTCTATTTAATGCAAAATCAATACCTATTTACTAGTGCGCATTCGCACCGGAATCTGAATTAAAGCAGACTTGAGAATAGCTTTCCCTCGGGAATTTATGCTACTTCGGCGTGCTCAGGAATAGTTATTCTTGAACACGCCGAGTCAATGACAAGCGTTAGCAGCTCACCGATAAATAAAATGTGCCAACACGCATCCGCCTTTGCAACGCGATTTAACCGTTGGACAACGATACGCTCGACGACGCTTGTTTGTCTGGTCCGGCATTTACTACAGTAGATGTGGCCAGACCTTCATTTGAAGAAATCGCAGCGGGTTTAATACCGCGCTTATTTTGAAGCAGTACCAAACGCTCCATATAAGCGAGATCTTTCTCTTGCAGACGAAACGCCGACTCCGCCCAATCTTCAGTGATATCAAGCAGTTCCGTCTTCGTAATCGGCAATACGCGCCGACGGGTTCGCAGCATGGCGCGAATCCCGTTGAGCTTTGGCCTGACGTTATCAATGAAAGTGCGCGTTGCCTTATAAGCCTCGCCCGGCTCGAATAAGCGATCAACTAATCCTTTTTCGTGGTGCCAGGTTGCACTATGCGCTTCACCCGTGCTGATAAGCTGTTCGGCAAGGCGCATATGCGCCTTCCGGGCGACCAACGAATAAGCTCCCATGCCAGGGTATAGGTTAAACGCAATTTCTGGAAAGCCTAGCTTCGCGTCCTTTTGCGCCAATACATATTCGTGCGCCAAAGCAGCTTCAAAACCACCTCCTAAAGCGGTTCCTTCTATCATTGCAATCGTAATGGCACCAACCCCAAAGCCATTCATCGCCTCATAGACGGCGTCGACACAAGCGCGGGCATATGCCATTAATGGTGCGCGCTCACCCGACCTGATATGCTGCGCAAAGTAAGATAGATCGCCACCCACATTGTAAAGGCCGGGCACCGTTGAACCAGTGACCCAAAAATCGATCGGTAGATGACACTCACGCGCCGCACGCGTGAGATTTGAAATGTCCTTCAGAAGTTCGGGGTTGAAACAGGGCCGAGGATGCGCGTGTAGCATCATCCACATTACATTTCGCTCAGCCTCGTACCACGCGGACATTTGAGATAGGTTACCGGCTTCGATAAAACGCCGGGTTTTAGGGTGATTGAATAATGGCATTCAGAAACTAGTCTAAGAGAGTAGATGCGGATCGTAAAAAAGTTATAGCTAAACGATCCCGTTGAATAGCATAAGAAATCAGTTTTATCTATCCATCCTGAGCCCAAAAAAATTCATCTTTTGGGCAATACATTTTCTTGCCACCTTAATCTCGGAAAGAGCTTGTATTGCCAACCATGCCATGCAATAAGTCCGCATCAACGCAGGTTTCAGAAAAAACCGAACGCTTATCAACAGCGCCGCAACAATTAAAAAAGGATGGACAACAAAAAGGTTTAAGAAATTAAACACATAGCCATTTTTTTCTATATTGCAGTAAGCGTAAGCTAAAAAAATGCAGAACATAAAATCCGGCAAACCAAACATAATCCGACAAAGTTTAAAGGATTTTTTACACAGAAATTTATAACCCAGAAAATAGTGTACAACTGCGCTACCTCGTAATTCAAACCACGAGAAGTTAGCTACATCCACATATTTATAGGGAATTTTCACATTCAAACTATCAGAAAGATGTTTTATTACAACAACCGTGAAGCTAAGAATTTTTTATTTTACAACATTTCCAAGAATAAATTGTGGTCTAAAAACACATGAAAATAAAAGAATTTTCCCACTGGATATAGAAAAAAAAGCCAAATTAAAGTTTAATAACTTACAAACTAATCTATAACACGCAACCCATTCATAATCGCGGTAATACCAAAGCAGACAGCATATTCATTACCGTTCGACAATATTCCGACATTTGCTATTTTTCGAAGGAAATTACTCTATGTTGTTTGACCTGACTGATTTACGCTTATTTATATATATCGCTGAGTTGAAAAGTCTTACCCGCAGTGCCGAGCGAATTCACATGTCTCTTGCCGCTGCCAGCAGCCGGGTCAAGGCGTTGGAAGGACGCTTCGGTATGCGGCTGATTTATCGAGAAAATAAAGGCATTTGCCTTTCGCCCGCAGGCGAAACTTTTTTACATCACGCACAGCAATTCATGCAACAGGTTGAACGACTGACAAGCGATTTGCAGCAATACAACAATGGCATCAAAGGTCATATTCGGATTTTCGCCAACACTACTGCCGTAACAGAATTCATGCCAGAAGTTCTCGGTGCTTTTCTCACCAAGTATCCGCATGTCAACATTTCACTCGAAGAGCGACTCAATCAGGGTATTTTGCAAGGCATACTGGAAGGTACTGCAGACATCGGTATTGTCGCGGGACCAGTTCACAATCAAGGCCTTGAGATTATTAATTTTTCGACCGACCGATTGGTTTTGGTGACGGCGGTCAATCATCCGCTTGCGGTAACCGGCAATATCACCTTTGCCGACACAATTCCTTACGAGCAAATCGGCTTGTATGAAGGAAGTTCGCTACAGCATTTTTTGCATCAAATCGTCTCTGAGAGCGGAAAAACCCTACGATTACGGATTAAGGTACGGAGTTTTGAAGCCATGTGTCGGATGGTTGAAACTAATGTCGGTATCGCCGTCATGCCCCAATCAGCTGCGCAGCGCCACAGTCACACCATGCAACTTTCTATCATTGAACTGGATGAACCATGGGCACTACGTGAAAGAAGTATCGTGGTACAGAAATTAGATATTTTGCCGGTATATGCGCGCGAACTGGTCAATTTTATCCGCGCTTCCACACTCTCTAAGGCGATGTCTTAAATCGACAATAAACCGCAGCAATCAACAGGACGCGCTCGGATGAGCGCACTAGAATAGCGCCTCATAAAATCATGGTCTGGCTTATAGACTGATTCCATCAAAATCGCACTGATCTGCTTATATCTGACAGTCGGTTTATGAATTAAAATTGCATTCAAAACCTGACACACCAAAAGAAATTTCAGTGTAAAAATACGCATGGATCAACGCGATAGTTGCTCAGACCAATAACTATTGAAGATAAATAGTGTTTTTTCTATGCAATACCTACGGTTATTGCATGTAACCCGTCACAGACTGTGACTAAAGGATTATCATCACGCAACGATACCGATTACGGCGATTATTTGATCAACGATGGCGTATCGAAATTTACCAATGGAGTTAAATCATGAGCAAGGGTCAAGATACAAAAAAAGCGGTAAAGAAAGAACCAGCCAAGACAATGAAAGAAAAAAAGGCTGATAAAAAAGTTAAAAAAGAAGAAAAGAAACGTCAATAAGTCATTAACCAATGCTCCTTGGGCATTAGTCATTGGGTATTTATGCTCTGTAACGGTAATGTGTGCCACCTAGAAAATGTTGCCTGGCAACTAGTATCTAACTATAAGCACTCAAAGTTCGGAATGGGCACAGATAGCATAGCCAAAAAAAAGCGACCATCTGGTCGCATTTTTTTCAACTAAGATAAATCGCTATTTCAGACGTTTTGCAGGTGCATCGCCTGCCTTGTAGTACGGCACTTCCAGTCGTGGTAAAGGTGTACGCCCACGAATTAAATCAGCAATTTTTTCCGCGATCATAATCGTTGGAGCATTCAAATTACCAGTGGTGATAATCGGCATAATCGATGCATCAACTACGCGTAATCCTTCAATTCCATGTACGCGCCCCTGCGCATCAACCACCGCCATTTCGTCCACTCCCATTTTGTTTGAACAAGATGGATGGAACGCTGTTTCTGCATGGTCACGGACAAACTGATCAAGCTCGGCATCCGTCTGCACATTTTTGCCTGGAGAAATTTCGTTGCCAGCATAAGCGGCCAATGCTTGCTGGCCAATGATCTCGCGAGTAATGCGAATACCAGCGCGGAACTCTTGCCAATCCTGATCATCAGACATGTAGTTAAACAGAATGCTCGGATGATCACGTGGATCTTTCGAAAGCAACTGAATACGCCCCCGACTTAACGAGCGCATCGACCCCATATGCGCTTGAAAGCTATGCACTTTAATCGGATTACTACCGTTGTAATTGATCGCCACCGGCAAAAAATGATACTGAATATTTGGCCATTCAAAGCGTTCATCAGAACGAATAAACCCACCAGCTTCAAACTGGTTGCTAGCCCCGGTTCCGGTTCCCATAAACAACCATTGCGCCCCAATCACTGGCTGATTGTATAGCTTCAATGCGGGTGCAAGTGAGACCTGTTGCTTGCATTCATACTGCTGATAAACTTCCAGATGATCCTGTAAGTTCGCTCCTACACCAAGCAGATCTTGTACCACAGGGATGCCATGTTGGCGTAGTAATGTTGCCGGTCCGACACCTGATCGCTGTAAAATTTGGGGCGACGCAATTGCGCCCGAACACAACAACACCTCCTGTTTAGCGCGAGATACAACTGACTTATCGCGATGTAGATAGGCGACGCCGATAGCGCGCTTTCCGGAGAATAGAATGCGATCCGTCAATGCATGTGTCTGGATATGCAAGTTGGGACGACCACGCGCCTGATCCAGATAACCGCGCGCGGTACTGGCACGACGACCATTAGGCGTGGTGGTGCGATCCATCGGACCGAAACCCTCCTGCTGAAATCCATTGAGATCATCGGTTCTGGGATATCCCGCCTGAACCCCGGCCTCAACCATAGCGTGAAACAATACATTATTCCCCGCCTTTGGCGTGGTCACGCTAACCGGCCCTTCTCCGCCGTGATAATCATTGCCGCCGACGTCGCGGGTTTCCGCTTTTTTGAAGTAGGGAAGACAATCCAGATAAGACCAGCTCTCCAGTCCATCAAGTTGCGCCCAACCGTCATAGTCCATCGCGTTGCCGCGGATGTAGCACATGCCGTTAATAAGCGATGATCCACCGAGCCCCTTACCGCGCCCACATTCCATCTGGCGATTATTCATAAACGGCTCGGGATCGGTTTCGTAGGCCCAGTTGTAGCGACGTCCTTGGAGCGGGAAAGCCAATGCGGCTGGCATCTGCGTACGGAAATCGAGCCGGTAATCCGGGCCGCCAGCCTCTAGCAATAGCACGGTAACGTCCGGGTCTTCGGTCAGGCGGGCCGCTAGAACGTTGCCAGCGGAACCAGCTCCGATGATGATGTAGTCGTATTCTTTTGATTGGTGCAAGAGATCACTCCTTCGGTTTTTTTGAGGTAATTTCAGCTACGTTGAAGATGAGTTATAACGTTCACGCGTTTTAGGTTCATGTATTTTATGGTCATCTCTAATTAACGCAGCTCTTACTCTGTGGATGCTTGGCAAATAAAGTAAGACCGTCACCAGACGCCCTAAAATACCGACGAAAAACCACCTAACTCCACCTGAATCGACTTAACACGCGTGTAATGCTGCAACGTAGCCAAGCCATTCTCCCGCCCGACTCCCGACTGTTTATACCCGCCAACTGGCATCTCAGCCGCTGATTCACCCCACGTATTAATCCAGCAAATCCCCGCTTCCAACTGATGAATTACCCGATGCGCAAGGCTTATATTCTCCGTGATCAAACCAGCCGCTAATCCATACTGCGTATCATTGGCGCGGCGAATCACCTCGTCCTCGTCATCAAACACCAAAATACTCATCACCGGGCCAAAAATCTCTTCCCTGACAATCTTCATCTCGTCATGGCAATCAGTGAACACGGTTGGCTGCACAAACGCGCCCTTCGTAAAATCACCGTGCATTTCACGCTCACCACCGATGAGTAATCGCGCACCTTCCGCAATCCCGGAAGCGATATAACCCAGCACGTTATTCATGTGCGCAAAACTGACCAGAGGCCCAAAATTTGTATTCATGTCTTGCGGATCACCAAGACGGACGCGTGCAACTCGTTCCAACACCATGGCCTCGAACGACTCTTTCAACGAGCGATGTACAAACACTCTCGTGCCGTTGGTGCAGACCTGACCAGAACTGTAGAAATTAGCCATCACTGCAACATCAGCGGCGCGCTCCAGATCAGCGTCGGCAAACACGATCAATGGCGACTTACCGCCCAACTCCATCGTTACTTCTTTTAGTGTTGAACCTGAAGCACTGGCCATCACTTTTTTGCCAGTAGTGGTACCACCAGTGAACGATACTTTTGCCACGCCAGGGTGTTCTGTCAACCACGCTCCAACTTCACTACCACCTGTTAGCACGTTAAAAACACCATCCGGCAAACCTGCCTCCGTATAAATTTCTGCTAATTTTAAGGTCGTCAGCGACGTCACCTCGCTTGGCTTAAAAACCATCGCATTTCCCGCAGCCAGCGCAGGTGCTGATTTCCACAATGCAATTTGAATCGGATAATTCCATGCGCCGATGCCGACCACGACGCCAAGCGGTTCACGCCGAGTATAGACAAATGCACTTTCACGCAAAGGGATTTGCTGGCCTTCTATCGATGGCACTAAACCGGCGTAGTACTCCAACACGTCCGCACCGGTGACGATATCGACGTAGCGTGTTTCCGACAGAGCTTTTCCGGTATCCAGGGTTTCGATGGCTGCCAATTCATCATTACGCTCACGCAAAATTTCCACGGCGCCGCGCAGTATGCGTGAACGTTGCATGGCAGTCATCGCCGCCCAAACACGTTGGCCTTTTTTTGCGCTATCAACCGCTAAATCAACGTCGGCTTTTGAGGCGCATTGCAGTTCCGCCAGCACTTCGCCATTAGCGGGATTGATGCTTTCAAAGGTTTTTCCACCAGTTGCGTCGACTCGACGACCGTCAATATAAAGCTGTTGCAATGGAAAGACTGACATAGGAGTTCCTTCGTTCTTCGATAGTTTCAGTTGGCTTGACGCAACTGCATATTCAGGTATTCATAGGCAATTTGACGGGCAGCGCTGACATCAAACTTTTCAGCCGACAGCGATCCACGCAACCATAATCCATCGACAATTGCCGCCAAACCGCGTGCCGCCTGACGCGCCTGCGCCAATGCTAACGTGCGTCCAAATTGACTGCATAAGTTGGAATAAAGACGGCGATCATTCACTCGTTGGAGGCGCCTTAACGCTGGTTGATGCATGCTTGACGACCAAAAAGCAAACCATGTTTTCATCACCGGGCCGCTAATCTGATTGTCGCTAAAATTAGTATCGACTAATGCCATTAACTGATTTCGGGCAGTATCTTCTGGCCCCGACAATGTATGTCGACGACGCGATGAATCGTCGCTTAGATCGCGCAATATCTGACGCATGGTCGCTTCCAACAAACCGCTTTTATCACCGAAATAGTGGCTGATAATCCCTGTAGACAGTCCCGCCTCACGCGCAATCAATACAATCGTCGCATCCGCGAGACCGACACGGTCAATCACGGCAAGTGTTGCCTGAATTAATTGCTGCCGTCGTAAAGGCAGCATTTCGTTTCTTTTTCTCACTATTTCTCCGCTAAAGCCGCCGAGAATGGCAAATAGCCAATCCGTTTCATCACTTGAGTGTACTTTAAATTGATTGTACGTTCAATCAATTTTATATTCAAGCACATTATGCATCAAGCAAAAAAAAACCACTCTTCAATTGAGTGGTTTTCAAAAAATTTCACAGTGATTTCGCTAGCAAATTTAAATGCTAAAAATGCAATTTATAAAACGCCACAACTCCCGTGGGTAATTCGTAAACCGTCGACCAGCAATACCAGGCAATCACTACACATAAATTGCTATTCATCCGGCAACATTACCTAGCGCAATTTAGCCAATTAATCACTCAGAGTCGCAATGACGGGGGCGTGATCTGATGGCTGCTCCCATTTACGCGGCACTTTGTCGATCACGCAAGCCGTACATTTCGCAGCTAGTGGCGGCGACAATAAAATATGATCAATACGCATGCCGCGGTTCAGGCGAAATCCCATGCGTCGATAATCCCACCAGCTAAATAGCTTATCTGCTTGATCGAACATCCGAAATGCGTCGGTCAGATCCAAATGCTGCAAGCGCACGAACGCGGCACGTTCCGGTGGTGACACCAGATTTTCACCGACCCACGCGGCGGGATCGTAGACATCACGATCTTCTGGTGCGATATTGTAATCGCCCAGCAACGCAAGATTCGAATGTAACTTTCGCTCGGCATCCAGATAGTCGTGCAAGGCATCTAGCCACTCCAGCTTGTATTGATATTTATCTGATTCCAACGATTGTCCGTTCGGAATATAGGCGCAGACGATGCGAATTCCGGCGATCGTGGCGGTCAGCAAACGTTGTTGCTCATCTTCGAATAGCGGATTATTTTTTACGACATCCTCGATAGGATGGCGTGCAATGATTGCCACCCCGTTATACGTTTTCTGCCCGCTAAACACGACGTGAAAACCAGCCGCTTCTATTTCAGCCTGAGGAAATTTATCGTCAGTCATTTTGGTTTCTTGCACCGCCAACACATCAACCGGATTATCGGCTAACCATTGCAGAACTTGCGGTAAGCGTACTTTGATAGAGTTAACATTCCAGGTTGCGATTTTCAACATTATTTCGAATCCTTGATTAAAACGAGTTTTTCAGCAGTTTATCGTAGATTTTTAGCATTTCACGTTTCGTCTCAATACCGGCGATGACTATCACCTGACCTGCCCTGCTTTTCTGTGAACGCGCCCGAAGCTTTATCAAAAAACAATCGGAAGAGGATCGTCGTTTACATCACCCATAAGCCTCGCTTATGCTCAAACCAACATATGGTTTTCACTCTATGTCATCTGCATTTATTTACATTTAGGCTTGTCGCTTTAGAAAAATAAGAACATACTCAAAAATAATTGGGCCGAAGAATTTAATAAAAACTCGCCAATGAGACATGAATCTGTTCACCCTGTATGAATGAAACGAGCACTGCCCTGACCTTTCAATAAAAGATGAAGGCGATGGTCCGTCGATCTATTTTAGGAATTACGCAAAACTGTCCTAGCAACGGACATATCAACACAGCCAACGAATACAGCATGCTGTTTCGAGTAGGTCGGGCCTCGTAGGTCGGGCCTCGTAGGTCAAGCCGCTTAGGTGGCTAGGAAAGCGCAGCGCAGTTGAGACGATTTTGGGTAAGTTCTATATTTACTGGAGAAGTGCAATGCCATTGCCCCTTCGCTCAATGCCCGACCACGGCAAAAAATGCCATTTATATCGCCGCCTAAAGTCATGCAGGCCACGCTCATGAACACTCAACTAAAAGTGATTGTGCGTCTGCTAGTTATGGCCGCGTACGTGTTGCTCTCGGCTAACGTCCGAGCGGAGATAGTTGATAAATACTGGACACCGCTGCAAGACATGTATTACCACGGAAAAAAAATAGAACCCGGTCCCTTTATTCACTTGACTGCTCCGCGCCGCGCCGATAGCGGTGCACAAGTACCGTTTGTCTTTAGCGTCGATTATCCGATGCTGGCTGAAAAATACATCAAATCAGTGGCGATATATGTCGACCAAAATCCGGTTCCCCTGGCTGCTACTTTTTACTTTAATCCACTCAGCGGTAAAGCAGAAATTTCCACAAGAATCCGCCTTCAAAGTGATTCTCTTGTCCATGTAGTAGCTCAAGCAAATGATGGTCGACTCTACATAAACGCGGTCCCCATTCGCGCTGAAGGCGGTTGTGGTGGTACCGTAGATGGCGACGAAGCGGCAGCCAAAGCCTCGGCAGGAAAGATGCGGTTAGCCATAGAGAAACCACTGAAGATAGGCAGTCTCAATCGGGTGAAGCTATTAATCAAACATCCAATGTTCACTGGACTACAAAAAGATCTTGCGACGCAGTCCTTTCGCCCAGCCTTTTTTATCAATAAAATCGAGGCAAAATATAACGGCAAAATCGTCATGCATGCCGATACCTTCATAGGAATTAGCGAGGACCCAAATGTACAATTTGGATTTATACCCGACAAACCTGGCAAGCTTGAGCTGACGATTAAAGATAATGAAGGTGAGACATTCAGTGCATCAATTGATGTCGAGGAAAGCTAACCTGATGCAGAGATTTCGTTCACACTATTTCACCGCCTTGCTAACGACCGCGTTATTGACAGCACTCAGCGGTTTTCACCAAACGCAAGCCAAGCCACTGTCAGTAACCGAGGTAGCTGCCGGTGTGTATGTTCATCAGGGCGTGCATGAAGATTTTGATGAGAACTATCACGGTGATATAGCAAATATAGGTTTTGTCATCGGCGCTGATGCCGTTGCTGTCATTGATACCGGTGGCTCGTACAAAACCGGGGTGTCTTTGAAAGAAGCGCTTCGGCTCATCAGCAAACTCCCCATACGCTATGTAATCAATACCCATGTTCATCCTGATCATATCTTTGGCAACGCGGCATTTACCGATGATCATCCGGTTTTTCTCGGACATGAAAATTTGCCGCATGCGATGGCGTTACGCAAGGACGCCTATTTACGCAATCTTAAAACCGAGTTAGGTACGGATGCTGATCGTAGCAAAATTATTGCCCCCACTGAGACTGTCAGCAAACCTCGGCAAATCGATTTAGGCAATCGCGTTCTTGAACTAAAAGCATGGCCAACCGCACATACCAATACCGACTTGACCGTATTCGATACGAACACCAAGACCCTCTGGACCGGCGACTTGCTGTTCGTTGAAAGAACACCCTCGATCGATGGCGATATTAAAGGCTGGCTCAGTGTGATTGCGCCCCTAGAAGAAATGCAGGCTAATCTGACGATACCGGGCCACGGTCCGGCAACCAAAAATAAGAATGCCGCATTTGAAGATGAGCGTAGGTATTTGGAAATACTGTTAAAAGATGTCAGGACCAGCATCAAAAATGGCGAAGACATGACCCGCGCCATGGGTTCGGCCGCTCAAACAGAAAAATCACGATGGATGCTTTTTGACAGGGTGAATCGCCGCAACGTCAATTTAATTTATCCGGTATTGGAATGGGAATAAACATGACGACAAACTGGTCAGTCCATATTAGGGACCGTTTCCTCGACCTCAACCAACGTGCCAACGCAGGAACCTGCGCGATGAGATAAATATAAACTAACTACGCGGCCCGAAACGTCACTAGAACCATAAAAAAAATCCATGCTAAAAAATTCGTTGTTCACATTACTGGTTTTGCTTTCATTTACAACGCCTGCAATGTCTATAACGCCCGCGCTCCCAAGCGTGGGTAATCCTCATATTCTGGTGCTGGCAGGTTCCTGTGCAGCATGCCATGGAACCAACGGATTAAGCCTGGGCGGAACGCCAGTCCTCGCCGGATTAGATAAAGGCTATTTCGTCAAGCGAATGCTAGAGTATCAAAAGCAAACTGAATCAACCGAGGTCATGCCGCAACAAGCGCGGGCACTGACATCTGAAGAACTCATCCTGCTTGGAGAATACTTTTCGATGCAACCAAGATCATTTACTCGCTTTCAAAGTCACTCCTTGAAATCTCATTCTCAAACAAGGTTCGGTGAATAAAATGGATCGTCGGGAAATTTTAAAATATAGCGTTGGCGGTGCATTATGGGCATCCATGTCGTCACCGGTATATGCAAACCAAAAAAAATTAGGACGCGTGGTGATCATCGGTGCAGGCTATGGCGGTGCCACTGCAGCGAAATATTTAAGAATGTGGAGCGGCGGGAAAATAGAAGTGTTTGTGATTGAACCGAATCCCCATTTTGTATCATGCCCGGTCAGCAATCTTGTTCTTGGTGGAGAGAAAACACTGGACGATATAACCCTTCCCTATGACCTCCTGAAACATAATCACGGGATACATTGGATACAGGATAAAGTAGTCGCCATTGATCCCGATAAAGCGGAAGTACGCTTTACCAAAGGAAAGCTTTCTTACGATAAGTTGATCGTCGCGACAGGCATCGATTTTATGTATGAAAGTATGCCGACGCTGAACAATAAAGAAGCGCAAGAAAAGATTCCTCATGCGTGGAAAGCCGGACCACAAACACAAAATCTGCGAAATCAATTGCTGGCGATGCCGGACGGCGGCGTGTTTGCTATCACGATTCCAGCGCTGCCTTATCGCTGCCCACCAGGGCCATATGAACGCGCATGCCAGGTAGCCTTCTATTTAAAAAATCACAAGCCCAAATCGAAAGTGCTGGTGCTGGATGCCAATCCCGCCATCACTTCAAAGAGACCGTTGTTCGAGCGCGCATGGTTAGATTTATATCCCGGCATGGTTGAGTATATTCCCAGCAGCAGCATACAAGACATTGACGTGGCTACCCGCACCGTAAAAACGGATTTTGACAAAGTAAAATCCGATGTATTAAACGTGATTCCCCCCCAAAGAGCTAGCGTACTAACTATCGATACCGGCCTTGCAAACGTTAGTCGACGTTGGTGCGAAGTTGATTTTCTGACTTACGAGTCAACAGTATTTCCCAACATTCACGTCATCGGCGATGCAGTAGATTCAGGACTACCCAAATCTGCTCACATCGCCACCTCGCAAGCGAAAGTGTGCGCTAATGCGCTAGCGTTTATGATGGGAAACGAAAAGCCCGACCCGGCTCCGGTATTTGCGAACACTTGTTATAGCTACGCCGACGACAAAACGGCAATGCATGTAACGACAGTGTATCGCTATGATGCAGCGGAAAAATTAATGAAATCGTCACCGGGCGGTGGCATTTCGGCCCATGCATCTTCTCAAGAATTTGCAGATGCGCAATATTGGGCACTCAATATTTGGGCAGATGTGTTGACCTAAATCACAGATCCAAACGAGACTGCATTACGTTACCTGCGTTGCTCATTAAAAAATGTCCCTCCGAACTTCAAAGGGACATTTTTGATAGAGTCGATTGTCGATTGTCGATTAAATAGATCACCATTTTTTATAGCAATCTATCAACCAAATCTTGATACATTACTTAACGGTTATCACATCCCGATACATCGGAGCGAGTTGTGCCAGAAGTTGATTTTGGTCCCGAAACGGAATGTTCATCGCATCCATCGATTTCTGCAACTCTTCCACCAATGCATTAAATTGCGGCTTATTGATGTGAAGGCTGGCATGTGCCGCTTTCATACTAAGGCCTTGATAGGTACACGGACCACTTAAGAGCTGACAAAATTGCTCGACGAGTTCTGCCTTGATTCGGACCTGATTGGCCGGACCAAATACAGGACCGGTCAGAGGGTTCGCCACCAGTCGCACCATAAAATCATCCATCAATTTAACGAGGCCCGGCTTCTCGCCAAACGCCTCATACACAGCAACCGGGGCTGGCTTCATTAATGGCGTATTTTGAAGCGGCGGACTTTGAGCCAGCAGATTTGTTGACATCATGCCGGCAGCGGAGAATAGCAGAGTATAAAGAATTTTTTTCATGTTAATGCCCCGAAATTTAAAATGCTATCTGTGAAGAAAGAAAGACACCGGTCTGCTTCCGATTGTTGACCAGCACCGGCGCAATGTGACCTAAATCAATATATGCCAGCGTGAACGAAACATTTTTGGTCGGGGCGTAAGCAATAAAAATATCCTTCCAGTCTTCTTCGCGCAGGCCGTTCGCCGGCAAAGGCAAGGTGTTGCCCACTCTCCGCAGATTGTCTGGTTTGAAGCGATATTCGGCACCTATAACGATTTTTCTCGTAACCAAATAAGCGACTGATAGTTCCGGTTCGAATTTGTAATTATTTTCACCGACGGCACCACCAAAACCTAACAAGCCATTTTGATTAGCTCTTGTAGCCCGCAACGTGGCGTTGACCAAAATTCCCTGGGCTAAAAATAATTTAGTCGCATTCACGTAGAAATCTGTGTCGCTGTTCTTCGCGCCCAACGCAGAAATGACCGGGGCGAACGATCCTGCATCCGTGTGTTTATACTCCATCCCGACTGAAATTTGCGGCATGAATGAATCGCTGTCCAGGATCGCATCACCGGCAACTTTTACCTTCACACCTAAAATATCCATCCTTATGTGTTGGTTGTTACTCACATTAAAACCCAAGCCGTTGACGCCAACTACCGGCGACGCATTAAAGTCTTGACGTGCCAGACTGACTTCCACGCGGTCCATAATTCCCACAGCCGCGCCATAGGTCGTCAACGAATAGTCATTTACTACCGCGCGCGATATATGTGCCGTTCCGCCAATTTGATCTGCTGTAGCATTGCTGCCAATCACAGCCCACGGCGTCAATCCCCCGCCTGCCGCACCGTCAATTGAACTCACACCGCCGGTCAGTAGCAGTTTTCCCGTATCTGCATGCACACTCACGGAAATCAACAAACCAACCATCGCCACCATAGTGGTGTTTATACGCATATCGTCCTCCTAAAATTTGTCCATCCCGATAGATTCGGACGCCAAAGGCGAAACCGATCAACATTTTTTTTAACCCGTACGTTGATACGCAGTAACTAACCAAGCGGATTCAAAAATAGTTTTTCTTTTTTTTATATTTTTAGGCGTCCACAGTTTTTGATAAATTTCTGGTGAATAAAACGATGATCAATCGATGTTTTGAATAGAAAGTACGACTGACTTTCAGAGGGTGGCTTATTACTGGCGATATTTTTATGATCAAGTCTGGGATTTAAATAGCGGGGAGAACGAACGCCGTAATATTCGACTTAGGATAAGCGCCAGCGCGGTTTTATTCTCTGCGCTATGATCGAAGCGAAGCAAAGCAACACAAAGCATTTAAATTGTCGCTCCTACCAACAGGCGACTATCAACAGCAAAGCAGAATAGAAAGAGAAGAAAAATGATCTATGAAATGCGTACTTATCATTGTGCACCAGGACGATTACCAGCGTTGAATAACCGATTTGAAACAATTACACTCAAATTCTGGGAGCAGTATGGGATTCGGCAAGTCGGATTTTGGACGACGTTGGTGGGTGCAAGCAACCAAACGTTGACTTATATGTTGCAATGGGAAAGCTTAGCGGAACGTGAGACCAAGTGGAACGCGTTTGCCAGCGATCCGGAATGGCTGGCGAAACGTGCAGAAACAGAGGCACAAGCGATTATTGTCGAGAGAATTGAAAATCAATTTCTGACACCAACGTCCTATTCCGCGATGCGTTAATACTCAGGGACCAATACAGCAACTAATATAGCGCCTAAAACGGACAGACGATTATGTGGGTCCCTTTTTTATTCCATCAAATATCGAGAATGAAAAAGTTGAAGTGGAAAAATAGGCGCAGTATTCTATTTCACCCGATCAGCAAGACGCCCAGCGAAAAACCGTCGCAAAATACCGCTTGAATAGTGGCTGGCAACTTCACCTAAAAATGACCCAAAATCAACGTGGGCGCTGGCGTCAGCGCGATCAGAAATGGTGCGTAACACCGCGCAAGATACCCCGTATTCAAAACAAATTTGCGCCACGGCAGCGCCTTCCATCTCAACGGCCAGGGCATCGGGCAAATCAGCTAAGATGTTATTCGTTTTTTCAAGGTCAGCCACAAACTGGTCACCGCTGGCAATTAACCCAATATGCAAGACTGGTTGACCAATCTGAAAATGTCGCCGCACATGAGCTGGCACAATACTTTGCAAATCTTCTCTTAAAAAAATATCAGCGGCAGTTTTCAATTCGGCGCTAAGTGCGATATCTGCCATAAATTCGGCGATTCCCAATAGCGGTACCTCGTGATGCGGAAATAGCGGACGCGCATCCAGGTCGTGTTGGATTAAGCGGTCTGCGATAACGATATCGCCCACCGCAACCTGCGCGCCAATTCCACCCGCAAGTCCCGTAAAAACAATCTCAGTGACCCCAAACTCTCTGATCAATGTCACCGCCGTCGCCGCCGCAGCGACCTTACCAATTCTGGCAAGAACCACCACACAGGCCTGTCCATCCAGTTTACCCACGTGATAATCCCGCATACCGATCCGTTGCACATGATTGCCGCTCTGCTTTGTCATCACGCTGATCAAGTCGGCGACTTCATCATGCATCGCCGCTAGTATTCCTATAGCCATTATTTCTCCTGAGTGCGGCATGTATGTGTTGCTGAATTTTGTTGCGTATTTTGCTCAATTCATCGCTTGCTGATCCGTCACTCGACAAACTTTTTATTGTTGACCTTGGCGACGATATCATCACAAACGCGCCGCGAGTTCATGATCGTAGTATGCAGGGAAGGGACAACAATCGACGGAATATTCGCCATTTGCGTTTCAGAAACGGTCAGAATTCCGTCATTCGCTTCACCGCCAAAAGGAGACCAGCGCCCGCGTGGTCCGGCGCTTCCAGCGTAGATAGTGGTGGGGACTGCGGGGATGGGCAACTGCCTGGTCCAATCTTGTTGCCCAAGAAATTGGCCAATTTCGCCTGTCATCAGTTTGAACAAACGCCAACGCGAAAAGGTGCGCGCCATTTGACTGGCTTGCATGGGAGGTGCCAGAAAAAAACATGCTTCTGGTTGTTGCACCAGATCCGGCAAAGCCGCAAGAGTAAGCAGGCAACCAAGCGAATGTCCGATGACAATATAACGCTGCCCAGCTACATTCCGCGCTAAATAGTGATGCAGCTTTTTTACGCATGGATCCCATCGTTCGAATGCTGCAGAGTAGCCGAACAACGCCGGGCGCAGTCCTGCAGCGCGCAAACGAGCAGCAAGAATCAGCATCGATAAAGGGGTGCGCCCCATTCCATGGACCAGGATAGCGCGCACTTTTGTAGCGCTTTTGTCGGTTATCGCGGCATGATCGGCATCCATGATGACGGCTATTAGTCTCTTTTCTGTAATTGCTTTTCGAACTCGACATCCAGTTTGCTGACGCGCTTGGGTTTTTGCGGTCCATAGGCGTTAACAAACTTGACAAACGCATCCAGTTCCAATGGTTCGCTAACCCGAATAGGAAGATCGTCACCCGCATTTTGAGCCAGAATAAATAACTCAGTCGCTGTGCGGATCATTGAATAGCGCAAATCAGTGCTTCGGGCATTGAGGCGTTCAATAGCATAGGTGGCGCGGGTAGATCTCATAATTTACTCCTGATATACATTTTTTCCTGATCCCTGAAGATTCTTGATAACCTTAATGCAAGGATGTAATATAGTTCCGGGCGCTTTTGGGTGGATCTGCCTCATTGCTTTCAGACTTAATTAGCCTCATAAGGCTTTCCCGCGCATGCTGCATTGCGCGTTTTCAACTAAGGCCAGGTCAGCGTCGTTGAGGCGATAAACTATCCCGATAGTTTCAGACAATTTCAAACAATTTCAGAGCGTGCGATTACTTTCAAAGACCAGGCGCTGGCCGGTTACCGGATCGTTAAGAGAAATCGATTTCGCCAGCAACTTTAGTGGCGACGACCAGTCATCGCCTTTGCATGGATTAATCGTCGGATAAAAAATGTCATTAACGATAGGCATACCAAGCGCTGCCATGTGAACGCGTAACTGATGTTTCTTCCCCGTTAGCGGTTGCAATCGATACAAACTATTTTCTTCCCGATGTTCGATCAAATCAATCTGCGTTTCAGAGTTTGGCTCTCCGTCAACTTCTTCCATCCGAAAAAAAGGCGTACCCTCCACCATGCGGCTACGGTGTATCAACGGAAAAGCCATTTGCGGCATGGTCGGTGCCAACGCTTCATAAACCTTCTTCACTAAACGCTGCTGAAATAATGACTGATAAGCGCCACGCGTCGCAATGTCGAGTGAAAACATCATCACTCCCGCGGTTTCTCTATCAAGTCGGTGAATCGGCGAAAGTTCTGACAGGCCCGTCTTCTTTTTCAATCGTACCAATAGTGTCTCACGCAAAAAGCGCCCCGCCGGAATCACCGGCAGAAAATGGGGCTTATCCACCACCAACAAACGCTCATCCTGATACAGGATGACTTCTTCAAAAGGAATCGGCGTTTCTGCATCCAGCGCGCGATAATAATAGATACGACAACCATGCCGATACGGTGCCGATGATGTCAGCTTGACGCCGTTAACATCCGCCACCTGGCCGCTCTCCATCCGTGCAATCCACGTCGCTGCGGGAATAGCCGGAAAGCGTTGAATCAAAAATGTCAGCAAATCCGGCCAGTCGCCCGCTGGCAACCAGACATAACTGGGCGCAACACCGTCGACGATAGGCAGCGGTGACGATTCCGGGGACAAAGAAAGTTCGGTCACTTCTGCCGTTATGCATTCCTCTGTCTTGACTCCGGACGTAGTGGCGGTCGCTCTCATGAAAGGTTCAGTTGCCAGTAACCAACGTCAATCCACGTATCCGATTTAATGCCGACTTCTCGAAAAACGCCGACCTTTTCAAAACCCATTTTTTCGTGCAAAGCCACGCTACCGGCATTGGGCAGCGCAATCCCGCCGATCACGGTATGAACGGGAAGTTTTTCCAGACCGTCCAACAGCGCACGATACAACATTGTTCCGAGGCCCTTTCCAGCAGCGTTATCCGATAGATAAACCGAGCTTTCCACCGCCTGCGCGTAGGCGGCACGCGCGCGCCATTTAGTCGCGTAGGCGTAACCCTGGATTATGCCGCTATGGTCACCATCGTCGCCATCGTCAACACATACCAACCAGGGAAAAAACGCCGTGATATCCAGGATGCGCTGCGCCATCTCCGGCACGCTTACAGCGACCGTCTCAAAACTAATGTTTGTATTCAATACATAGGGATTGTAAATGTCGCAGATTGCGGCGGCATCGCTGACCGTCGCGGGACGAATAATATAAGTCATAGTGTGGATATGAAGAAAGGAAACTGCCGGCGTAAAAATAAGTTATTCACAGTCAAATCCGAAGTAACCCCCGCGACAAACAACTACGGCATAACGAACTCAACCAGCGAATGACTGTAATGATAACGCGCTATTGATAACCATGCGGAATTGCCAATGCGCCAACAATCGAAGGATGATGAAAAAATAGCTACTCCCATACCTGATAATGGAGATAAATATTGATTATAAAGTAACAAAATACATGCAAAAAGCTGCCCACCCATGCAGCAGAGAGTGCGAAAAACGCGGGAAATTGAAAGCACTGAATTAAGGTCGCGTTTGCTTCACCATAAGAACTCTCGATAGTCGAGTGGAGGCGGCGATGCATATTGCGCTGAAAATGATCATGGATTCGGACGATGATTCCCGTGTCTCAAATGAAAGGGAAGTTCTCCGTATAGAACAAAGCGTCGAATCAACCATTCCACCAATCGGCCTTGGTTTGACTTTTCTGGAAGCGAAAACGCTGCTTGCGGCCATACCAAAAGAGGTGGTTGCGCTTGAGGCCGAACAGATCGTCACGCACGCAGGCCATTGCATGGATCATGATGGCATCACTTTGGCTGCGTGAAGGGTAACATCGGCTACGCCTCCGACTTTGAGTCGACCAGGAATGCGCGGAATGGTGTGTAACAAGGCTTGGTGAAATTTGATGTCAGGCATTGTGTTTTTTCTCTATACGGTTAAATCGCTTCCCGCGTTCAAACGGGGTGGGCGGCAAATAACAGGATTGAACGACCGGTGAAAAAACAACAAAAAACCGGCAAGCCCGAAGGCTTCCCCGTCACCGCCGCCCAAAGAGGACGCACGAAGACCAACACAGGTAAAAACCGGCTTTACGCCGTCTGTGCGGTTTTTTGTTATCAGGCGTTCAAACCCGCTCCCCTCTTTATCGGGGACCAAAGGAGTACAGAGCATTAAGCCGCATTTTGTGGAGACTTGCTTACGCCGCGTTGCGACGCAGATAGTACCCAAGTACCTGGCCGCGTCGGCAGCAAGGAGCGCACAACGCCGCTGGGGCGGTTTTTCGTAAGTCCTAAATCAGCACGCTGCGTATTTGTTGGAGTGAGGTGATGTCTTCAATCGTCGGCAAATCGCCGGGATCACGGCCCTCACAAATTGCCTGAATCGCGCGTCGCAACAATTTGCCAGAACGCGTCTTCGGTAGCAAGTTGACGAAATACACTCTCGACGGGCGGCCGACTGCACCGATTTGCTTGTCAACGACACCCATGATTTCTTTTTCTGTCTTTGCTCTGGCGGCGTCATCGGTCAGGCCGCTGGCATCCTTCAAAATCACAAACGCTACGGCAGCCTGTCCTTTCAGTTTGTCTTCGACGCCAACCACCGCGACTTCGGATACGTTTGGATGGCTGGAAATACTCTCTTCAATTTCTCGCGTGCCGAGACGATGACCGGCGACATTAATCACATCGTCGGTGCGACCCAAAATGAAATAGTAACCGTCATCATCACGTACGCCCCAATCGAAGGTCGAGTAGACCTGACGCTCAAAATTCGACCAGTAAGTACTAACATACCGCTCGTCATCGCCATAGATCGTTTGCAGACAGCCGGGCGGTAGTGGTCCATCGACCACCAACACACCTTTTTCGTTCGCTTTGCAGACGACGCCTGTGGTTTCGTTGACGAGCTGCATTTTATAGCCGTACATCGGCACGCCGGGACTACCCAGGCGCGTCGGTTTGTCTTCGACATTTTTGGCGATTGTCATCATGGGCCAGCCGGATTCGGTTTGCCAATAGTTATCGTAAACCGGCACGCCGAGCGCATCGGCAATCCAGCTAGAAGTCGTTTCATCAAGTGGTTCACCGGCCAGGTAAAGCGCTTGTAGCGACGACACGTCGTATTTCTCCAGCAATTCTGGCGGTTGCTTTTTCAACACGCGGATGGCCGTTGGTGCTGAGAACATCTGTGTCACTTTATATTTTTCGACGATGCTCCACCAAATTCCACCATCGGGAGAAATAGGCAATCCTTCGTACATAATGGTCGCCATACCCGCGATCAATGGTCCATAGACGATGTAAGAATGTCCCACCACCCAACCGATATCGGAGGTACTGAAAAACGTACCGCCCGCCTTGCCACAAAAAATGTAGTCGATAGACGTCGCCAGCGCGACCGCCTGACCACCGACATCTCGCTGCACGCCTTTTGGCTTGCCAGTTGTGCCGGATGTGTACAAAACATACGATATTTCATTCGATTCTAGCCAGACAACCGGCACATTTGCGTTCATGTGCAACGCTCTTTGTTCCGCGTAATCAACATCGCGCTCGCCCGTCATCGGCATGTCCGCCAATCCCCGATTGACCATGAGGACATGCGCTGGCTTATACGGCGAAAGCGCGATGGCGGCGTCTAGCAAACCCTTGTAAGGCACGACCTTGCCGCCGCGTGATCCGGCATCTGCCGAGACAATTAACACTGGCTTGACATCATCAATGCGGGTTGCCAGGCTATGGGACGCAAAGCCGCCGAATACCACTGAATGGATCGCACCAATCCGCGCGCATGCCAACATCACAAACGCTGCTTCGGCGATCATCGGCATATAAATAAGTACGCGGTCGCCCTTCTCCACACCAAGTGATTGCATCATCGCTGCCGCACGGATGACTTCGGCCTGCAATTCGCGATACGAATACACCCGTTCGCTATTGGTTTCAGTGGAAATCGCGATCAGCGCTGCCTGCTCGCCTCGGGTCGCAACCCAGCGGTCAACGGCGTTGTGACATAAATTGGTGGTACCGCCCACGAACCATTTGGTAAAAGGTGGTCTGCTGTAATCAAGGACTTGGGTGAAGGGTTTATGCCAATCGATTCTTCTGGCTTGCTCAGCCCAAAAAGTTTGTGGGTCGTCGATCGATCGTTTATACAGGCTGGCGTAAGTCATGCTGTCTCCTCGCGTAGGGACGTTTTCAGAAGCGCGCACGAGCAATTCAAGATCAACGTCCACATGCAGTCGTCCATATGTTCTAACTGCCGCGAGAAGCATCACAGAGTTGCGCTTAAACCACACTACGGCTTACAGAACGTCTTGATTTAAAAATCGATTACCACACTATTGCATTGTTATTTTTTACGCACTCAGAAAATCACGTAGCGCCATTCCCCCATAACACTATCATTGAAACAGGTAAACCGCCGTTAAATGACATATAGATCTACATATTCATTCACTGCCATTGCTTCCAGCTTTTTCTGGTCGAGGGACACTTCCAGAATGCGCTGCTGTTGTTTGATCGGAAACTGACGCGCGAGGTTGATTCTAAACTTTTCTTCCAACAATGGAATGCCTTCTTTGCGACGCCGTGCATGACCGACAGGATATTCTACGACGATTTCTTTCAGTTTCTTGCCGTCGTTCAATTCAACAGTCAACGCATTGGCGATTGAACGTTTTTTAGGATCATGATAATCCTTGGTGAAAGCGGGATCTTCAACGCAGAATATTTTGTCACGCAGGATATCAATACGTTTGTCGGCAGCAATATGGTCTTCGTAATCGCCGGCTGTCAGTCGGCCATAAATCAATGGTATAGCAACCATGTACTGGATACAGTGGTCGCGATCAGCGGGATTGTTCAGTGGACCTTTTTTGTCGATGATACGAATGCACGCTTCGTGGGTGCGGATCGTGATTTTTTTGATGTCGTCAACTGATCTCCCCGCTTTGGCTAATTGCAAATGCAATACCATTGCGGCTTCGACCGCTGTTTGCGAGTGAAATTCAGCAGGAAACGAAATTTTGAACAAGACGTTTTCCATCACATACGACGCGTATTTGCGCTGAAATGTAAACGCCTGACCTTTAAACAAGACGTCGTAAAATCCCCAGGTATTGGCAGTCAACACCGACGGATAGCCCATCTCGCCGGTCTTTGCCATCAGCGCCAGACGTACCGCGCGCGAGGTTGCATCGCCAGCAGCCCATGATTTGCGTGAACCGGTATTGGGCGAATGACGATAAGTCCGTAGCGACTGACCGTCGACCCATGCCAACGACACGGCATTGAGCGCCTCTTCGCGCGTCAGTCCCAACATTTCAGAGACCACCGCAGTGGAAGCAACCTTGACCAGCACAACGTGATCCAGACCGACTTTGTTGAATGAATTTTCGAGCGCAATACAGCCTTGAATTTCGTGCGCCTTAATCATGGCGGTCAACACGTCTTTCATCCTCAACGGCTTTTTGCCAGCGGCGACGGCGTTACGAGACAACCAATCAGCCGTGGCCAGAATGCCACCCAGGTTATCCGATGGATGGCCCCATTCTGCGGCCAACCAGGTATCATTAAAATCGAGCCAGCGGATCATCATGCCGATATTGAAAGCGGCTTGCACCGGATCAAGCTGAAATTGCGTTCCGGGAACTCTCGCACCGTTTGGCACAACGGTACCAGGCACTATCGGACCCATCAATTTTTTGCAAGCCGGATATTCCAACGCTTCCAAACCACAACCTAGCGTGTCGATCAGGCAGTTGCGTGCCGTGTCGAAGGCTACTTTTGAGACAATCTTGTAATTGGTGACGTAGTCGACGATATCGACCAGGACTTTGTCGAATTTTGGGTGGACGTTGGAAATATGAGTAGGCATTTTTTTCCTTGTTGATGGCGGGGTCACGGCTGGCTGGATTGCTTTAATTTTTTCCCTGCTGGAAGCAAAGTTGTGCTCCGAAACCGCCCTCACGGTTTGAATTTCAATCTGGCAAAAAAATCAATGTGTTACTGCACTCTGCATTCATTCGCCAACTGCGCGCCCTGCTTTGTATTTAACAACATTGATTTGGCCGGTATCTGTATCCACACCAACCCACTGGCCAGATTTTCAAAACGCACTGCGCCAGTCGTTGTTACCACCGGCACCATCGGGTACTTACTACCCTTCCAGGTTAAATTTGCACCAGTATTTCCATCCGACTCAATTTCAACGCGATTGCCTAATTCGCAATTAAATCGTCCCGTCACCAATACTGGCGGCGCAACCAGCTTGCTGAGTATCGGCAACTCTGCGGCAGGTGATCGGGTTTCGGTCAGCGGCACCGACGATCCGCACGCGGCCAACAAACCCGTCATAGCAACCACTGCAGCAACAATCGAGATTTTCACAAACCGACGGCTTATTACACTCACTGCAATCTTTGATACATTCATAGCATTTTCCTGAAAATAGAGAACGGGACATGAGATAAATTGGCACTCTGCAAGCCCTTCTCCATTCAGGCGTTTATTTTCGCAGACCAATTAGTACAAATTCTAAGTCTTCTGGACCCACATTATGCCGATGGAGGAATAATTTTTATTATCGCGGGTTATTCCTCGTTTCATGTTGCGTAACATGTGAGAATATGAAACAGTGATGGAACGATTGATTGAAACATCTATTGAACATCCATTGAAGCAAAACCATCATGTCCCAGTCTCGTCCTTTTTCCAGCAACGCTACCCCGCATCGTCAGGCGGGAAATACCGACAATGCCGATAAGCCTGTCATTTGGACAGTATCGGTTTCGCGGTTATTCGACCTTTTCCGCGACATCACGCTGGAATACGATCATCAGGCGCATATTGTTCCGATCAATCTTGGCTTTGAAGATGCGGTGCAACATATTCGCGAAAGGCTGATCACTGAACGTTGTGATGCCGTCATTGCAGCCGGTTCAAACGCCGCCTACCTAAAAAGCCGTTTGTCCGTGCCGGTGATTATCGCCAAGGCCAGCGGCTTCGATTTTATGCAAGCGCTAGCAAAGGCGCGCAAAATTTCTCCTTACCTGGGAGTGATTACTTATCAGGAAACATTACCGGCTTTACGAGAATTTCAAACCGTGTTCGGCTTGAATATCAAACAGCGCGCTTATGCAACAGAAGAGGACGCACGCGCCCAAATTAACGAACTGAAATCAATCGGCATTAAAGCGATCGTCGGTGCCGGACTGATCACCGATCTGGCGGAAGAAGCGGGTCTGGCGGGCATTTTTGTTTACTCCTCCAATTCTATTCGGCAGGCTTTTGAAGATGCCTTGGAAGTGGCACGCTTAACGCAGCTGGAATCTTCGCGCGGCCGCGGCCATTCCGTCAGCGACACCTTACGTACCAAACATAGCATCAACGATTTACGTGGCAACTCGGAAGCGATGGAGACAATACGCCAAACGATCGTCTTATTTGCGCGCTCGCCAGCAACCGTGTTGATTCAGGGAGAAACCGGCACCGGCAAAGAGCTAGCCGCGCAAGCTATTCATCGGGAGCATCCTCACGAACAAGGAACCGCCGCCAAAACAGGCCGGCCTTTCGTCGCCGTTAATTGCGGGGCATTGGCTGAGTCGTTACTGGAGTCGGAATTATTCGGGCATGAAGAAGGTGCCTTCACCGGTTCCCGTCGCGGTGGTCGGGCTGGTTTGTTCGAAGCCGCCAATCGAGGGACCTTATTTCTTGATGAAATAGGCGAAATGCCGCTTCCGTTACAGACCCGATTGCTGCGCGTTCTGGAGGAACGCGAAGTCGTGCGTGTCGGCGGTACCAGACCAATTCCCGTCGATGTACGCATTATCAGCGCCACACATTGCGATTTGGACGAACGTGTCCGAGACGGTCGCTTCCGTGGTGACCTATTTTATCGCCTGACGGTATTGCGGATGAATTTGCCGCCTTTACGTGAACACCCGGACGATCTGGTCACACTTGCGGAGTGGCGTTTAAAACACGCGCTGGCATCCTTAGGAGTGCGACCACACGCCAACCTACACGCCGAAGTCGTGGCCTGCATGCCGTTGCTCGCACGCTATTCATGGCCAGGCAACGTGCGCGAACTCCGAAATCTGATGGAACGTCTGGCATTGTATCTGGCAGCCGAACCGTTGCAGGCGCTAACCCCCGCATTTATATTAAGACTTGCACCGGAATTGGGTGCAATCAAGATTGAATATCAGGATAGCGCCACGCGCATCGCCGACATACCGACAGAATCGATCGAAGAGGTTCTCAAGCGCTTTGCAGGAAACCGGGAGGCCGCGGCGAAACACCTTGGCATTAGCCGAACCACCCTGTGGCGGAAAATGAAATAAGCAGTCCAATATTCGTAAAAATCACCCTTAACCACGCATCCTGCCTCATCAAAAATAACGTTAAAAAGTTTGTCGCCACTTCCCTGTGCTGGCACCGCATCACTTTTCTCTAATTGATGCGCCGACTTATGGGCCAACATCCCTCTCCCTGTTTAGTACAAAACATTAGTAGAAAAAAGTAAAGCCAACTAGTCAGTTGGCTTTACCTCGTTTCTTTGTTTCTTCACTTCTTCATTTCTGCCGAACAGATGATTGATTTCAATAAAAATTAATGCAATTCAGCAAGGCTCAAGTTTTCGTATAACCAATTCCATCCAACGCTGCCGGGATGGATTCAACTATTTTGAACGTCCGGGGCCTGATTGGTCTCTTTGATCACTTTGACGTTGGCCGTTTTTATCTCCGCCGCCAGCATTTTTATTTTGATCGTTAGACTTTGTATTTTGATCCTGAGTGCCACTACGGCCAGTATCTTGTTGAGGGGTATTCTTTTGGTTTTGGTCGCCAGCTCTCACATGCTGCCCTTGAGTGCCGTCGCGGCTTGTTCTACTTGGATCATTTTGATTATTACCAGTATTATTTGATGAGCTCATCATAGTTCCTTTTCAAAGTTCGAAAGAGTGACAATGCTGCAAATACGCATTTTTTCCCGGCAACTAAACTGAAAAGATTACCCGGTGAAATGCCTAACCATGGTATGACTTGAAGCAGATGATTTCTATAGTGTTTCGTCTGATTTTCTCGTCGGAGGAAACTGTCAGCGCCGACAGTGCTTCCCTACACGTGACCTACAATGGAAAATAATCCAATCTATCTATCTTTATAGGGATAACGTGTATTGCTCAAAAAAATAATTTTTATGAGAAAACTGATTGCGCCACAACAACGAGACAGGTCATCCCTCCAATGCGTGGGCCGGTAAAACGATAGTAGTATCTATCCAAACATCAACACTTAACAACGGCAGCTTAGAATTAATGAGAAGATTTGCAGCTAAACGCGTCGACATAATCAAAATAGCGCTTCCCTGAAAGCTCCACATAAACGCGATAATATTTTGAGTGTTTGGACTAATGACCGATAGGGCGTCGCACCTGATTTTGAGGGAAATCGTATTTTATGAGGAGAACAAACGCGTGCCGAAATTTCTACAAACTCGCGCTCTCAGACTGGCGCATGCAGCACATAGCATAACTGTTTGCCACTTCACACCAACACATGGCGCACTCCTCGAAAAAACTGATCAATTTTTGCCTCGATTCGTGTATCGATCATCTGGTCCGGGCGCATCCCGTTTGGACATGCAAGTCGCGGCGTAGTGCCAAACAGACGACAAATGATCGGCCGGTCTTCATAAACCTGACAGCCCTTCTCACCGAGATGTGGGCAGCTTAAGTTGGCTAATGCAACATCATGTTCTGTGTCACTTTTAACGGGCATTCTCGCCATCTCGTCAGATGAGGCCTTTACCGGTCCACAGCAATCGTGGCAACCGGGAACGCAAGCAAATGTCGGTATGTGCGACCGAAAGAATCTTATTTTTTGCATGTTGTCGGTCAATGTAGGACCTCACCAAAAAAATGTACTCGACGTGCGTTGGCAACAACGACAAAAGTCGCTATGTTGGCGCGCATTTCTTTTCCATGACGGCACCAAACAGGGGCGATTCGATCAACGAATCTAACCATCGGATAACGTGTATATGCGCATTATTGACGCCATAAAACCATTCCTTATCCACGTGCGCGAATTGCCGAATGAATGGAAAAAGTGCCATGTCGGCGAGGCTCGGCTGGTCTCGCAATAAGTAGCCATGCAACGACAAGCGCGCATTTAAGATCGATAGAAATAGTTCACACTGAAGGCGATAATCTGCTGCGGAGAATGTTGGAAATCGCTCTGCATATTTATAACGATCAAGGCTGTGCTTAAAGCTGCCATCATTTTGCGCGATCAACGCAGCGACATCAGGCGACAAGTCATCGCACCCAATCAACCAATCCTGCGGATCGTTAATCGCCAGCGCCCATCGCATAATATCGATGCTTTGGTCGATGACTGTTCCATCCTGCAAGTGCAATACCGGCACAGTCCCTTTTGGAGAGCAATCCAGCATCGCTTGTGGTTTATTACGCAGGCTGACTTCTACCATCCGAACCGGCACTGCGCTGGCCTTGATCGCCAAACGTGCACGGATCGCATAAGGGCAGCGACGAAATGTGTACAGGATCGGCAGACCTTGATCGGTCATATCTGGATCACCAGATGCGGATCGAACAACGGATTCTCGGCAATGCCATCGCGTACATAACCACGCGGATTGCACACCACACGCGTCTGCTTTA
This sequence comes from Glaciimonas sp. GNP009, assembly GCF_054343755.1. NCBI lineage: Bacteria > Pseudomonadati > Pseudomonadota > Betaproteobacteria > Burkholderiales > Oxalobacteraceae > Glaciimonas > Glaciimonas sp. GNP009. The sequence continues at coordinate 3,272,903 of NZ_JBTGUV010000004.1, read as the reverse complement.
TTTGGTAATCGGAACTGTCATGCAGGTGTCCGTGGACCCATAACGCTGGCTGCCAGGATGCAAGTTTTTCTTCAATGTCAGAAACGAAACATCCATTGAAAGGTGAGCCCTCATATTTTGGATGAATACTATCTCTTGTAGGCGCATGGTGCGAGACAACGACTGTTGTACCGTCGAAAGATTCAGCAAATTTGTGCCCCAACCAAGTTACCGACTGATCAAAAATCTGCCGCGATATAACAGGCGTAAATAAAGTTTCATTGTCCACATCCAGTTTTATACGACTGAAATCACGAACAAGCTCGCGGGCCATGGTCATTGATGCGTCACATTCTTCGACGGTCGGTGCCAGTCGAAAATCAGTCCACAAGGTACATCCTAGAAAGCGTACGCCATGCAAGCACATTTCGTCACGCTCAAGAATATGAACGTTCGTACCTTCTGCAAGTGTGCGCAAGGTTGCCAAAGTACCGGTCAGGCTGCCACCGTAATATTCATGATTACCAGGAACATAGACAACCGGCACGTCAAATTGACGCGCCCAGGTAATCGCCTGTTGCGGGCGAGCGATGTCTCCGGCCAAAATCACGACATCGCAATTGCTGGGCGGTACGGACATTTCCGCGACGGTCAGGTGTAGATCGGACAGGATCGCAAGACGCATTATTTGCCTCACCAGGATAGTAAAGGCCCTATTTTACTGGTGTCCACCATTTTTGACTGCTTCGAGGCTAATCGGTGTCGATTAAATAATCAGCGAGCCAGCCAACGCTCACTAGCGTCGGCTTTAGCCCTGCCAATTTCACAGATTAGTCGTCCTTTGCGCCAGCTATTCCTAATTCCTGAATTTTCCGCGTGATAGTATTGCGCCCGATCCCCAATCTGATTGCTGCATCGTTCTTGCGTCCATGAGTATGCTTCAGAGCGATCTTGATCAGCGCAGATTCAAATTGCCGTCCCAATACATCCATCACGTCGGTATCACCGCCGGTCAGCATCGTAGCGGCCTCCACTTCTAAAAGACTGATCCAATTTCGGCCATCGTTGGCAGCAGAAGTTAAGTTCGTATCTGACAACTTTGCAAATCGATTTACATCTTCCGGAGAGATATTTGTAGTCGACGCGACGTGCAGATCAAATGGCGCCAGACCAGCCGATACATAGGTGTTACCAGTCACATCGTGGCTAAGCTGGCCAAGCGGCTTATCATATTCAGCAATTAATTCCTGCGGCAAATCCTTGATTTCAACTGTCTGGCCGGGCGCCATCACAGTGATCCAGTTGCAGAGATTTTCTAGCTGTCGGACGTTACCGGGCAAGTCCAAAGCACTGATAAAACGCATCGCACCTTCGGAAACACGTTTGCTTTCAACGCCTAGTTGCTTAGCACTTTGTCCTAGAAAATGACGCGTCAGAATGGGAATATCTTCACGTCGCTCACGCAAACTTGGCAAGCGCAAACGGATGACATTTAGTCGGTGATATAAGTCTTCACGGAACAGACCTTCCCGCACCCGCGTTTCCAGATTCTGATGCGTGGCGGCTATGACACGGACATTGGCTTTGAGCGACTGATGACCGCCAACCCGATAAAAATGACCATCAGAGAGAACGCGTAATAAGCGCGTTTGTAAATCAAACGGCATATCACCAATTTCATCCAGAAACAGGGTTCCACCTTCAGCTTGCTCAAAGCGCCCGCGTCGTGACGCCTGCGCACCGGTAAATGCACCACGCTCGTGCCCGAACAATTCGGATTCAAGCAAATCTTTTGGAATTGCGGCTGTGTTCAATGCGATAAAAGGTTGTAACGCACGTGGGCTGTGTTTATGTAGAGCGCGCGCCACCAGTTCCTTTCCAGTACCCGATTCGCCCGTTATCAAAACGGTTACATGCGATTGTGAAAGACGTCCAATGGCGCGAAACACATCCTGCATTGCGGGCGCCTGACCCAGAATTTCCGGCGTTTCGGCGGAGGCTTGCTCTATATTGACTTCGCGTAAGCTTTCGTCCAGCGCACGCCGAATGAGTTCGACTGCTTTTTCCAGATCGAACGGCTTTGCGAGATATTCAAACGCACCGCCCTGAAATGCGGCGACGGCTGAATCAAGATCCGAAAATGCGGTGATGATGATAACCGGCACGCCCGGATGTTGCGCTTTAATTGTTTGCAATAATTCAAGTCCGGATGTCCCCGGCATACGAATGTCTGAGACAAGCACTTGTGGTGTGCTGGATTGCAACGCATCCATCGCATCGCGTGCATTCGAAAAACTCTTGGTGACCAGATTTTCACGGGCCAGCGCTTTTTCCAGCACCCATCGTATCGATTCGTCGTCGTCAACAATCCAAATTGGTTTCATATGTGTCCAGGCTTCAATAATCTTGCGGTTAGCATTCTGTCGGTAGCTTTTCGGCCTTGTGATCCTCTGAGCTGCACAACTACGCGGTCCACGCAGTCTATTAAGGCAGAGGAATCAATACCCTGAAATCAGTACAGCCCGGGCGACTTTCGCACTCGATTACTCCCGAGTGCTGTTGTACAAAGGTCTGTGCCAGCGTCAGCCCCAAACCACTCCCACCATCACGCCCCGATACGAGAGGATAAAAAATACGCTCCTGAATGTCGATAGGAATACCCGGTCCGTTATCAATGATATGCAAGTCTAATGCCAGGCGATAACGGACCTTCGCCAACGTTACCTGACGCACAATTCTGGTCTGAAATGTCAAATCGGCATCTCCGTCCTGAATACGGTGCGCTAAAGCCTGCGCGGCATTATGCGCGATGTTGAGTATGGCTTGAATGAGCTGCTCTTTATCACCGCGAAATTGTGGGATCGACAAGTCGTAATCGCGATTAATCCTTAAGCCATGCGGAAACTCGGCGACCATAAGGCTGCGCACCCTCTCACACACCTCATGGATGTCGACATCGCCGACGATGTGCGCTCGTCGATGCGGCGCGAGTAGACGGTCCACCAATGTTTGCAGCCGATCGGCTTCCTTAATAATTACCTGCGTGTATTCGCGTAACTCTTTCAGGTGACGCTCGGGCAGTTCCAGTTCGAGCAACTGCGCAGCACCCCGAATGCCACCGAGAGGATTTTTAATTTCATGCGCCAGATTGCGAATTAATTCCTTATTCACCTGACTTTGATCGAACAGCCGTTCTTCTCTTTCTAATCTGAGTTGTTGAACATTTTCTCGTAACTCGATCAGAACAGGTGTGGCGGGATTGTCGAGTACCTTCGCGATGGTATCGACCCAAAGCGGTTCGCGACCAATGCGGTCCAAAATCAAATCCTGTCGCAGATCGTCAAACTGATGCGCGACCGCCTTCTCAAAGACAGCAGCCAGCTGGCCGCCATTTAAAAATAGATCACTCAGCTTTTGTTGCTTGAGTGCCTTAACCGAACTTTCGAGTAAATTTTCTGCGGTAGGATTGGCATAGACAATACGTCCTTCTCTGTCCAGCAATAGAACCGCCGAGGCCAGTAGTTCAAGCCCTTCAGTTGCTGTCGGTACTGCAGTTTTAGTTGTCATTCAAAAATCTCTTTAATATAAACAAACTATGAGAATGCACTTTACACCTCAACGTCCTCTTAAATGAGTGGAACTTAGTGCAGGCTGCCGCGCAGTATCTATAACAAAAAAATAAAGCCGCATACGCGGCCTTATTCCAAGCAAAGTTAATACCAAGTGCTACATGCAATAGCGCACTATCTTTATTTTAAATTCGAAAGCTCGCGGTTAAGCGCTTCAATATTTTTTTGAGTGCGCGCCAAATCATCTTTCATCGATGCTACCCGATCCTGGTATTTCGCATAGTTGCGCTCATTGCCCTGACGTTCCGGCACACCGTTGTTGTACACTTTTTCAATATCTGCGAGCTTCTGCTGTTCTGTCTTTAATTCGTCCTGCAGAATCTGACGGCGGTCATTGTCACGCGTTTTTTGAGTCCCACCGTCGACTTTAGGAAAGTCTGGCGGCGTCACTGGCGACGACTTATTCGCCGCGTTTGATCCAACTGCTGGACGCGGTGATGACGCTACTGACAACGGTGGTAAATCCACCTTTTTGCAGCCTTTGGTATCACCTGTATTTTTATATTCCCTGGTGCCTTGCGCATCGACACAAAGATAGATATTACTTTGGGCCATGGCAGCCCCACCGATTGCGCTCATGGCAGCAACGATCAGAATTCCCGGAATGAGGTGCTTCATAGACTCTCTTCGCAATTCAATGAAGACTTTAGTTTAAGTCAAACCAGACTGTCGTGACTACCTGCTAAGTAGTTGCTAGGTAATTACTTGGTATTCTATCGTGCCAGAATGACTATTAAAACGATGTCCAATAGTATAAAAGGACCGGAAAAGATGATTTTTCCGGTCCTTTTTTTTGATCAAAATATCGCTTAAAAAATATGACGAATTAAAACAATATTTTAAATCGCTATCTATCGATACAAATTCGAAACAAATCCGTTATAAATTCATTACGAACTCGTAACGAATTACACCGAATAATACATGTCAAACTCAATCGGATGCGTCGCCATGCGGAAGCGCTGTACTTCTTGCATCTTCAACTCTAGATAAGCATCGATCATGCTGTCGCTGAAAACACCACCGCGGGTCAAGAATTCACGATCCTTGTCTAGCGCTTCCAATGCTTCTTCCAATGACGCGCAGACAGTTGGGATCAACTTGTCTTCTTCTGGCGGCAAATGGTAGAGATCTTTCGATGCTGCTTCGCCCGGATGGATTTTGTTTTGCACGCCGTCCAGACCAGCCATCAGCAACGCAGCAAAACACAGGTACGGGTTAGCCAGTGGATCAGGGAAACGTGTTTCGATCCGACGTCCTTTTGGATTCGACACGTGTGGAATACGGATAGAAGCAGAACGGTTTTTAGCTGAATAAGCCAGTTTGACCGGCGCTTCGTAGCCTGGGACCAGACGCTTGTACGAGTTAGTACCCGGATTGGTAATCGCGTTCAATGCCTTGGCATGCTTGATGATACCGCCTATGTAATACAGTGCGAATTCAGACAAACCAGCATAACCGTCGCCTGCGAACAGGTTGACGCCGTCTTTCCAGACCGATTGGTGAACGTGCATACCGGAGCCGTTATCGCCAACGATAGGCTTAGGCATAAAAGTCGCTGTTTTGCCGTAGGTATGGGCCACGTTCCAGACCACATATTTCAGATTCTGGGTCCAGTCAGCACGCTCAACCAGCGTCGAGAACCGGGTACCGATTTCGTTCTGACCAGCGCCTGCAACTTCGTGGTGATGTACTTCAACCGGGATACCCAGAGATTCCAGAATCAAACACATTTCCGAACGCATGTCCTGGAAGCTGTCGACTGGTGGGACTGGGAAGTAACCACCCTTTACGGTAGGACGGTGACCTGTATTGCCGTTTGGCAGGTCCGCGCTCGAACTCCATGATGCTTCTTCGGAACCGATCTTGACGAAGGAACCCGACATGTCGGCGCCCCAACGAACATTATCAAAAATGAAAAATTCCGGCTCTGGACCGAAATAGGCAGTGTCGCCCAGACCGGACGATTTCAAGTACGCTTCAGCGCGCTTGGCGATCGAACGCGGGTCACGATCATAACCTTTACCATCGGCTGGCTCGATTACGTCACATTGCATGAACAATGTGGTTTCTTCCATGAACGGATCGATGTTGGCGGTATTAGGATCAGGAATCAGAATCATGTCTGATGCTTCAATACCCTTCCAGCCAGCAATCGAAGAACCGTCAAAAGCATGACCGGACTCAAATTTGTCCATATCAAAATGGGAAACAGGGACAGTTACGTGCTGCTCCTTGCCTTTGGTATCAGCGAAGCGAAAATCAACGAACTTTACTTCGTTGTCTTTCACCATCTTCAAGACTTCTGCGGCCGTCATTGCCATGTGGAGCTCCTAATATCAGAAAGTACTGCGAATGTTTTAAATGGACTTGCAAATTTGGGTATTCAATATGTGCATAAATGTCCTGCCTGCCTCACTCATGCAAGCAACACATAAGCGAAACAAGAGAATATCAATACAACAAGAAAACGATACAACTGAATTCAACGGAGAATGATAGCAGAATCCATGCCACCGTCGGGTGGAACGCGATTCGTTATTCATTCATCATATTTGCTAGTTTGGAGGCTTATTTGTAAAAAAATAACGCCAGCTATCGATACGCAATCAATTTAGATGCTTCATTCAGGGGCAATATCAAATTTACGCACCAAAATAAAGCTCTTGAATTCAAGCGGAATTATTGCGCACCAATTTAGTGCAATAAAGATCGATCCTTTTCGGACACTCTTTTTCAATCATATAATGGTTATGTATCTTTACTATTCGACCATTTTATTCGGAGACACAACATGCCAGGCACCGCGAAGTTGTTAGAAATCGGCCGCACCCGTGGTCAAGCCGGAAACTTACCGTATGCAGGCGCTTTTACGCCAGCCGAGACCTATGCGTTGTTAACAGCTAGTCCCGATACAATTTTAGTCGACGTTCGGACCAATGCAGAAAGGGATTGGATTGGTCGGGTGACGATCAACGAGAAACAACACGCCGCTGTGCAATGGACGCAATATCCGGGCGGTACGCCAAACCCCGACTTTTTAAATCAATTAGCATTATTTGCCAATAAACAAACAACGCTAGTCTTCCTGTGCCGATCGGGCGTACGCTCGCGTCACGCAGCAACGCTAGCGACTGAAAACGGCTACGTCGCTTGCTTTGATATTCTCGAAGGATTTGAAGGCGATAAAGACGCCGCAGGACATAGGAAAACTGTGGGTGGATGGTGCAAGGCCGACTTGCCTTGGATGGGGGCATGAACAAATACTACGCATTCCTGATAAATAAAATGCATAAAGTGTGAGCCCAACAAGGAAAGATGCACCGAAATCAATATCGTCCGCTGTCAGTCTGGCGGACGATATTGATTTGGTCTAACTTCAATGCCAGAAGCGATGTTAAAACATACCAATCGCACAATTGCAATGAAAAACCCTAAGTAGAATACTGCGCAATGCTAAGCAAAAAATGCGAAGAAACATCAGCAGATGTTAATTTAATCCCGCCTCAAATGCCCTGCAGGATTGACCGCATAACGCTGAAATACGTTACTTCCCTTTATCTTTTTCATCAACTGTTTGCTTCGGATTCATCTTCATATTTTTACTAGAAGCGTCGCCTCCCGATCTGGCAACCCGCGCTTGAACAAGAGGATCGTCGAAGCGATTCATCATTGAATTATCAGTGCCCGGAATAGGGATCATCACCACTTGTTGCCCTGATGCATCCATCATAGGCGCTGCTGGTGCAGGTGTTTGTGCATAAGCAGTAGTGGCGCAGGCAGCGATAGCTGAGACCGTCAATAGATTGCGTAACGTTAGCATATGAGAACTCCTTCAAAAAGGTTGATTACCATGGTGATTGCCAGCTTAATTGCTGGCGTAAATACCATGGCAAATACCGCGTTCGAAAAACGGCGGCACGATGTACACAGAATTAAAAATCCGCGTTAGCAAGCAAATTCGCCGTTCGTATGCAGAAATGCAAAACAGGCTCCTGATAGACCGTCCCTCAAAAATAAAAGTTCAATGCTTATTTGAAAAGTGATGTTAAACGCCAATGAAAAGCGGCAATCTACGGACCCTGTTTTTGCAGCCCAAACCATTTACTTTTACCCCACTTTTGCCCCATACATGGTTTGTGTTTTAGTTCTTTTAAAACGTTAACGATGTCATTGCAACCCGTGCTGCGGCCAAATCCCAGGCGGCATGGCCAACGGTTTTAAATACAGGCAATGTATCCGTTTGTAACGAGCGTTGTCGTAATACTTGCGGCAATTCAACGACCGCAGACCAATCAATTTTGGCCTGTAGCAAATCACCGGCTTCATGCTTCGCACCTGCCAGATAATCGACAATAATAGTGCGCTCATGCAATAACTCGGCAGGAAACTCAACCATGTCCGGTTTAAACGCGCCCACGCCAACAGCTAACGTATCTGCCGAAATATGCTTTGGAATAACCGCTGACCGTGACGTCGTCAACGCGATCACTACATCCGTCAACGGCAGCGCATTATCCAGCGTATCGGCGGCAATCGGATGCACTGAAACTTGCGGATAACGTTGCCTTAATGCATCGCAAAATGCTTGGGTTTTAGCCGTGTCGCGGGCAGCAATCCAAAACGTGCGTACGCCAAAATACTCCGCGAGTGCGTCAGCGTGCGCTGCCGCCTGAACACCTGTCCCAATCAATAATGCGGTCTCCGGTTTACGCGGTAATAACGTTTGAATACCTAGCAGCGTAACCGCCGCCGTGCGGCGCGCCGATACCACCGGACCGTCAAGTAGCGCCAGACGGCGCCCGGTCCCTGTTTCAAAAACCACCACTTCACCTTGGATAGCAGGAAGCTGATGATGGCTATTATTCGCGTGAACGGTAATCAATTTTGTGACACTGATATCTACACCAATCGCCGGCATGCACAGCAACACACTAGCCTTATCGATCTCGACGACCATGCGCTCTGGTGCGTTGATCTGACCATCATATAACTGTTTTGCAGCTAATGCGATTGCGGGAACCAAAGCCTTGTACGGCAACGCTGCTGCGGTTTGTTGCGAATTGAGAATATGCATATTTTGGTCGCCTTTAAAACTGCGTTTAGGAATTGCCGTTAGCGTAAAAAGAAACCCTCTGGGAATGGATCTGATTCTTCCAACACCCATTGATTGAAGCTCATGATATGCGCATCACCGGTTACCTCTGTCATTACCGCATCAAAATCAGCAACCTTGGTTGTGCCAACAACACGCACACTAAAACAGCTACCAACGATACTTTCGTTGATCAGCGGTTGGTCCAGTGAAAGTTTTCCTCTCAAAAACAATTGGGCAGCACGGCCCGAGGTACCGGTTCCGGTTGGCGAACGATCGACCTCACGATCTGCAAAAATACACACATTTGCCTGATCAGCCGTTGGATTGTTTGGCGCGCCGTCGACGATCGTGCCGTACAGTGTATTCAGTCCTGTTTCGATGGGATGCTGAATGTTGATTTTGGCTTTTACCGCCGCCTTGGTTTCTGCACCGAGCTGAATTAACGTGCGGACTTGTTCTGGCCGGATCTGGACATTCGCCTGATCTGCGTTGATGTAGTAGTAGAAAGCGCCACCGAACACGACATCACCGATAATTTTTCCAAAACTGGGGGTATCAACTTCAATATCGCGTTGATAGATGAATGCCGGAACGTTACGAAAAGTGACGCTGCCTGCGCGCGTTCCATCCCATTCAACCTGTGCTTCAATAAATCCCGCTGGCGTGTCAAAACCAATGCGCGTCAACGGAATCGTGCGCTCGACATGGTTCAATTCCACCAATACCTTTCCGAGCGCAATAATGCCGTGACCGCACATGTCGCTATAACCTTCATTGTGGATAAAAATTACGCCGAAGTCGGCCTCAGCTGTCACTGCGGGCAACAGATACGCACCGTACATGTCAGCATGGCCGCGCGGCTCGTTCATGAGGAATTGACGCACGTTGTCACGGTTTTTTTGCAGCCATGCGCGACGTGCCAATATAGTCTCGCCCGGCACCGGCGGTAGTCCCGAAATCACGATGCGCAATGGCTCACCGCCGGTATGCGCGTCAACTGTGTGTATGGTGCGTGTGTAACTCAACATGATGCTGTTCCTCGAAAAACCGTTTTTACATTTCAAAAATGACGCTTCAAAAATGTAAGCTTCAAAATTTAAGCTTTAAAAACAAAAATGTCGTCCCCGTAAAAACGGCGACGACATTTTAAATTACCCGGCAACACCAATCCTGGTGCGCCATATCACCGCTGATTAATAACTTGTCAGCGCGACGGGCAAGCCATCCTTAAACCGGAATACGGTCACCGGCGATTGTTTCAAATCGTGATTCGCGTCAAACTCATACAAACCCGCAACACCTTTGTATTTGATCTTGCCTAACGCGGCGATATATTGCTTTGGCTCAACCGAATTGGCTTCTTTCATTGCCTGCGCCACGACCATCATGCCGTCGTAAAACGACGCTGCATAGGTTTCAGCAGGACGGCTGAAACGTTTTTGGTAATCAGCGGCAAACGTCTTTCCTGCAGCCAATTTATCGAGCATCGCGCCACCTTGGGTGCAATACACCTGATCGCCCACTGCATCGCCGCCCAAACGGCCCATTTCTGGCGCGCAAATACCATCGCCGCCCAGCAACTTAGTATTTAATCCTAGTTGCTTCATCTGACGTGTCATTGGACCGCCTTGTGGCGAGTATCCGCCGTAGAAAATCGCGTCAGGTTTTTTCGCTTTGATCGAGGTCAGTATCGCGGTGAAATCAGTCGCTTTGTCGTTGGTGAAGTCAGTGCTGACGACTTTGATACCATTGGCCTTGGCAACTTTAGCAAACTCTTCAGCCAGACCTTGGCCATAAGCTGTACGATCATCAATGATCGATACTTGCTTCACTTTCAGTTCCTTGGCTGCATACAACGCCATCTTTCCACCAAGCTGGCTATCGCTAGCTGCAACGCGGAAAACATTGGCAAAGCCCTGTTGCGTGATTTTTGGATTCGAGGCAACCGTTGCCATCACAATACCGCTGTCGTTGTAGACACGCGATGCAGGGATAGTAACCCCAGAATTATAAGGTCCGATAATCGCTTTAACGTGCAGATCGCTCAGTTTCTGAGCGACGCTAACGCCTGCACGTGGATCGGCCTGATCGTCTTCCATCAAGGCTTCGAACTTAATTTTTTTACCGCCGATGACAAGTCCCTGAGCATTCAGTTTGTCGATCGCCATGGACAAACCGCCTTGGTTATCCTTACCGGCAGATGCTTGTGGGCCGGTCAACGGGCCGCTGAAACCGATTTGTACTACTTGTGTCTCCTGCGCCATAGCGAGTCCTGGAAGTGCTGCCAACATCACCATCATCAATTTGGTCCGTGCGTACATGGCTAATCCTTTCGTCTGTCTTCGTAATGTTAATTTTTGTCATTCCTCTTGCAACCGGCACGAATGCAACTCCCTTACGACCTCTTGCAGACCGCAATCCTAGCAGGGTACTTGCCGCATTTAATTTTTTTGTGCGGCAGTTTCCCCATAGATTCAATGGCGAACAGCGCAAGTTTATATCGATTTACTGACAAATAAATACCTACTTCACTCAGAAACAACAAAGTCGCTTGACTAAGCGGTATCGCCAGGAATAAGGGGAATTAGATCGGGCAAAAAGTCGATAGGGCAAACGCGATTCACAACGTTTGCGCACAAAAGAGTGACAAATGCGGAGAAATAGGTGTGACTGCTAAAAAGAAGAAGAAGAAGAAGAAGAAGAAGTAGAAAGAAAATGCAGCTCGGCAGCTAAAATAGCAGAAGTGAGTCGGCCATTTGATAGTGACTCACAGTGTCTTACACTAATGGGCGTTAATGGCAATCTGGCACGTTCTGGTCGAGATACACCTCAAAAGCAACGGTATTGACCCATTTTTTACGCGTATTCAACCAAAATCCATTACTACGCCAATCTTGCATCAGGTCGAAAGCAGCGCGCCGCACCTCAACATCCACCGGACGAAGTACCCAAACCAGTTTGGTCGTCGGCCCCGCTAGCGGCAAGCTCGCCGAAAACTTTTTCCACTCGGGAAGCTTTAACATCTCATCCAGCAAGACATCATCGTGAACGGTCGCGTCGCAAACACCGGTTCGCACCGCCAACAGCGCATCGGCCGGCGCCTTCACCACTATTTCTTGCGCACCGTAACGCGCCTGCATACTGCCCACATACGGACTGCCCGCAGAGACGCACACGCTGCGCCCCTTAAGATGCGACCACTGCTTGATAGTCGTGTCCGTCCGCATGATTAATTTAGGTTGCGCCTGATAGCCGGTCATCACCACTTTTTGGCCGCTTGCCATGCTGGCAATCTCCCCCTCGGAGACGCGCAACAATAAGGCATCCACTTTGCCGGAAGTGAGTAACTGCAAGCGATTTTTCGGCTTCACCCGGACCATCGACACACCGACCTTCAGGCGCTTGGCGAGCCCTGCTGCAACCTCGCTGTCAAGGCTTTCCGGGGTCCGAAACTTGGCGCCGGCAATGTAAGTCGGACTGACATAATCAACCCCCACAATCAGCCGGTCACGTTGCAGGATGCGACCAGGAACATCGGTCTGGGCCCATGACACCATGGCGCTTGTTGCCAGACATAAAATGGTAATCTGCCGTGCTGGAAAACGGGGCAATCTGGACCAGATCGGCAAACACGTCATCGCCCCCCTATGCAATCTACGCAGCAAATGAGACCACAAAGGCGAACGTATTTTCATGGTCAAAATAAGTGATTAATATTGATGACGTCTGTTGATAATAGCGCACTAATTACACGTATTGATAGCGTAACAAATGATGTTTAAGTTTTTCCAAAATGAATTGATCAATCAACGCGGCTAACACTGCAATCACCAGAATATTTGTCATTACACCGACCATGTCAGCGGTCTCACCTGAGTACGCTAACGTGCGCCCCAATCCCTTACCAAATCCAATCAACATTTCAGCCGATATTAACGCACGCCAGGCATTACCAAAAGCCAGTTGCGCGCCGGTAATCAGCTCCGGCATGACTGCTGGAAGATACACCCGCTTCAGCATATCCCAACGGTTCGCACCCATTACGCGGGCGGCGGAGACGTGTACTTGCTGCACACTTTCGGTCGCATTCATCACACTTAACGCGGCAGGAAAAAAAGCAGCGATAGCGACTACAACGATAATCGGCAAATTCCCAAAACCCATCAAAATCAGAAACAAAGGAACCCATGCAATCGATGGAATCGACTGCAAAATAATGATCGCCGACTTCAACACTTCTCGAAAGAAAAATAGCACCGCACCGACCAGCCCGAAGCCGATACCAAAAACTAACGCCGCCCCATAACCAAACCCAAGACGCGTCAGACTTCCCCACAAAGCGGTACGAAAATCAGGCGATTGAATTTCTTCCCAAAGCCGATGAAAAACCGGAATAACCCCCGGCATCAAAAAATCCGGCAACGACCACGCAGCGACTTGCCAACCAAACAAAATCACCACAATAGCCAGCGCCATCGCCATTTTTTTACGAACACCACCAACACGAATCTGAGCACTCATACATTATTTAAATACGTTCAAAATACACTGTAAAGGTCAATGGCCGACTGCGAGCCGGCCATTGATAATGATTAAATTTAAGCAAAAAAAGAACTCTAAAAATTCCAATTACTTATTTAGGGATCAGAAATATTCCCAGCAACGAACTCACCAATCCGGACGAAGAAGAGAGCACACAAAGGTACGGCTGAAAAACCACGCCGCAGGCAACCTTTAACCAACCACCGAATCAGGACTTTCGCAAAATCGTCCCAGCAAGGCGTGCCGACGCAGACAGCACGCGAGTACCGGGCCACGTTGGCGGCAAGGAAAGCACAACGCCGCTGGGGCGGTTTTTCGGAAGTCCGACCAAGACCTAAAGCTTGCGTGCAGTTTGCCAGTCTAGGTCAACTATGGTGTTGACGTTAAAAGGCTTTCCATCTTTGGTTTTTAGTGAGCCTTGATCTTGCAGAATATTCGCTAACTCTTGCATCCGCGCCAATTCTTTCGGCATTAAGGCCGCATTAAATGTCTGCGTTTTAATCGCATCGGTGATCACGACATCACGTGGCAAATCCCCATGCTTCAGCGTTTTTAAAGTGGGTTCTGCAATAAAGTAAGGCGAGATCAGCTTCGATGCCGCCGCTGGATCTTTCGTCAGCAATTGAATGGCTTCGCGTTGTGCATCAAGCGATTTCCACACTGCATCGCGACGTTTGGTCAACGTTTCGCCGGATGTGATGACGACCATGCACGGGAATGGCCAGACCGCGCCGACTTCATAAATCTGGGTTACTGGCGCGACTAGTTTGGCAATGCTGGCTTGCGGTTCGAACAGAAACGCAGCATCTACGCGCTTGCCGACCAGCGATTGCACCGCTACTTGCGGGCTAACGCCGACGATATTGATATCGTCCGCTTTGAGACCGGCGGCTTTCAGGGTGACGCCTTTAAGTACTGTGTCGGCGGTGCTGCCTTCCGCTTGCGATGCTAGTGTCTTCCCTTTGAGACCAGCAACGTCCTTGATGCCGCTATCATTGCGCACCACCAGAGCATGATAGCCATGCTGCGCACCGGCGACGACTTTCAGGTCGGCACCTTTGGACGCCCACGCTACCGCGTTCGTAAAGCCTAAAACCCCGGTGTCCATTTGACCGCCAAGGATGGCCTTGATCAAGTCGGTGCCCGATTTAAATTCAACCAGTTCTACATCCAGACCATATTTTTTATACAGTCCGCCTTCGAATGCGGCAATCGCTTGCGCATCATCCATTACGCGCAGATAGCCGATTTTGAATTTTTCCGCTGCTGACGCCTGGCTGGTGAATGCCAGAGCGAGTAGGAGCATTGTTGGAATCAGCAGAAATTTTTTCAGTTTGATATTGATATTCATGCTGGTGTTCGTACTTTTAAGTACACGCTTGTCGATCTTCATACGCCAACTCCTTCCAGGGTTTTAGACAGTTCATCCTGATCGGCGTGAATGCCGAGCAGACATAATATTTCTCGCCGTATTGTCGAAAACTCAGACAAATCGTGGGTTTTTTCGTGATGGGTCAGGTTGAATTCGCGCAATACTTTAGCGGGACGCGGGCTAAATACCAAAATCCGGTCCGCAAGAAATAGTGCCTCATCCACGTCATGCGTCACTAATAACACGGTCGGATGATCGGCACGAATCAACTGGCGCAGCGCATCTTGCAACGTCATACGGGTCAACGCATCGAGAGCACCAAAGGGCTCATCCAATAATAACGCCTGCGGTTTGGTGATAAAGGCCCTTGCCAACGCGGCACGCTGGCGCATTCCGCCGGAAACCTGATGCGGATAGTAAGTTTCGAAACCTTCCAAATTAACTTTAGCGAGCCAAGCGCGGGCTTGGGTGCGTGCTTCCGCTTTAGCGATTTTCTGCAATTCCAGTGCCAGGGCGACGTTTGCCTCTAATGTTAGCCACGGATACAACGCGTTTTCCTGAAACATCAACATTCGCTCAGGATGTGGGCGGGTTATTTGTTTACCATCAGCAAGAACGCTACCGCTGCTGGCCTCGGCCAAACCCGCTGCGAGATGCAATAAGGTCGATTTTCCGCAGCCGGATGGTCCGACCAACGCTACCAACTCGCCGTCTTCGATGTCGCAATTGAAGTCGTCGACGACTGGCAAGCCGGAATATTGTTTATGAATATGATTAAAAGATAACTTCATCAGAAATGTGCAGTTGTTCTCGTAAATAATAATGGCCAGAGATGGCAGCAAAAAACGTGGCAATGGTCTTGCAAAATAGCGCAAACGCATTATTGCATCGTTGCTTAACGGAATAACCTTTAACGGTCAGAATAAGCACAATGTGCACATTGCTGCTTTCACCGGACTTTATCGGCGTTGCTATAAGGCTACAAGAACTTTTAGATTGTATGCTTATGCGAAAGCTGAAATTTGTTGTAAATTTAATAAAGTTTAATTTTTAACAATTCACCACCTGATCTAATTGCGTTAGTCAAATTTGGTCGGTCAACGCACGGCGGGCATCTGCGCCCATCTGGTTCAGCGCTGAATGAATATCCGGATACCGCAAGCGGACGCCTAACTCGGCTTTGATCCGGGTATTTTGCAAACGGCGTGATTCCGACATAAATGACAACAGCATCGGCGATACCTGCTGCGTAAGTTCTTCGCGTGGCAAGCGCGGTGCGGTCGGCAAGTCGAAAGCAGCGGCGACTGCATCGAAATAATCCGCCATCTTTAGCTCTGAATCATCGACTGCGTGATACACCCGCGACGGCGCAGCCTTATAAATTGCCGAAAAAATAATCTGTGCCAAATCGTCTGCATGAATGTGGTTGGTGTACACGTCCTCTTCTGCCCGTAGCGCAGGCGTGCCCTTTTTTAAACGTTCAATTGGCAACCGATTGGCTGCGTAAATCCCCGGCACACGCAGAATCGACAGGCGGCCGGAGCGACGCTTTGCCCACGCACGCAATACATTCTCAGCGTCAACGCGGCGCTGGGCGCGCGCATTATGCGGATTGACGGTGCGCGTCTCATCGATGGATCGCCCATCGCAATCGCCATATACGCCGCTCGTACTAATATAAACAAGCGTCGTGCGCTCGGGTAAAATAGCGGCCAGATTACGGGTTCGCTGATCCTTGCTTCCATGCGATTGTGGCGGTGCCAAATGTACAACGATTTGCGCCAATTGGCTTAACCGCCCTAGCGTGTGAGGATGATCCAGGTCTGCAAGTACCGGATGCGCTCCCGCATCGCGTAATTCAGCAAACCGGGCGACTTGGCTGGTGACAGCAAACACCCTGAACCGTTGTTGCAATAATAGCAACAATCGCATACCAACATCGCCACACCCCAAGATCATCAGGCGCGGCTTACCCAATTTGGAGAGTAACGTGCTGTTAGTAACCGAATTTTGTAATATTTTTTTCATAGTCAGGATTGTATGAGTTTTCAGGTAACGGTTCAGCCGAGCGGTCGGCAATTCACGTGTGACGAAGGCGAGACCATCTTAAGCGCAGCAATCCGCGCTGGTGTTGGTTTGCCTTACGGTTGCAAAAATGGCGCATGTAGTTCCTGCAAAGGCAAGTTGATGGTGGGCAACGTCACGCACGGCGCGCACCAGGAAAAAGCGCTACCAGTAAGCGAAGAAGCGCTGGGATTTTCCCTGTTTTGCTGCGCCACACCGCATTCCGATATCACCATCGAAGCCCGCGAAGTCGCTGGCGTTGGCGAATTTCCGGTACGCAAAATGCCATCCCGCATCTCCACCATTGAAAAAATTGCCGACGACGTCGTTATCATCTCACTCCAATTGCCAGCAAACGAACGGCTGCAATATTTAGCAGGTCAGTATATCGAATTCATGCTGCGCGACGGCAAACGGCGTAGTTATAGTATGGCAAACGCGCCGTATAAAGAGGGGCAAATTTCGGTGCACATTCGCCATATGCCAGGCGGATTATTTACCGATCAGGTGTTTTCGACCATGAAGGAACGCGATATTTTACGTTTTGAGGGGCCGCTAGGGACCTTCTTTTTACGCGAGGATTCAGAAAAACCGATGGTATTTCTGGCGTCCGGCACCGGTTTCGCACCCATCAAAGCCATTATCGAGCAACTGATTCATAACGAATCGAGTCGCCCGATGACCTTATATTGGGGCGGTCGCCGCCCACAAGATCTCTACATGCACGCCTTATGCGAAGAATGGGCGCGCACCATTCCACATTTCACCTATGTTCCCGTCATATCAAACGCGCATCAGGAAGATCAATGGACGGGTCGTAGCGGCTTTGTGCATCAGGCTGTCATGACGGATTTTGTGGATTTATCCAACTATCAAGTCTATGCCTGCGGAGCACCGATTGTCGTAGAATCGGCGCAACGTGACTTTATCGGGACTTGCAAATTACCGGCGGAAGAGTTTTATGCCGATTCGTTTACGTCAGAAGCCGATCTTTCCGGAGAGTGAATGTTTTTGCGTCAAGGCAAAACCAACTAAGCAACATAAAAAGCGTTGACGAAAAGTTGTTCCAATGTGGAATATTGCGAGAATATGCCGATGGCAGGTTTAAAGACATTACGGCGTTGCGGCAAGTTCTTGTAAGTTCTCATGAAAAACTTTTTGACGCATGCCGTAAAAGGCCCTAATATTAGCGACATGAATATGATCACTACACTTCTCCGACGTCATACGCCAATACCCCAGCCCGGTATGCCGTGCGCGTGAGCGTTTTTTGATCACGAAGCCACAGGCCATGCCTGTGGTTTTTTTTTGGCCATTTTGTTTTGAGGCGCGGTTCTCTCGTAACGCGCAACAAAAGTTTACAATGGATGGCCCGTACTTTTACCCTCGTTTTATTTGCTTTACTGACAATTTTTTAGCGCCTCTTCAGCGCCTTTATCCGGAGCCCGACCATGGAATTCAACCAGTTTGCCGTCAACGATTTGATGTATATCACCAACCGCCCACCGCTGGTCTTCACCGAAGGCCGCGGGATGTGGATGACAGATCACAATGGCAAGCGCTATCTGGATTACCTACAAGGTTGGGCAGTCAACGCGCTAGGCCATTCACCACAATGCATACAAGATGCATTGGTGGTGCAATCGAAAAAAATCCTCAATCCTTCACCCGCTTTTTACAACGCTCCATCGATTGAATTAGCGTCGTTACTGACCGCGAATTCCTGCTTTGATCGCGTATTTTTTGCCAATAGCGGAGCGGAAGCGAACGAAGGCGCCATAAAACTAGCCCGTAAATGGGGAAAAAAGAATCCTAACAAAGCAGGCCAGAATCGCTTTGAAATCATCACGTTTGACCACAGTTTTCATGGTCGAACTCTGGCAACCATGTCAGCCAGCGGCAAACCAGGTTGGGACACGATCTTTGCGCCACAAGTCTCCGGATTTCCAAAAGCCGACCTCAACGATCTGGCAAGCGTCGAGCGCCTGATCAACGACCGCACCGTGGCAGTCATGCTGGAACCAGTGCAAGGCGAAGGCGGCGTCCTACCTGCAACGCGAGAATTCATGCAGGGCCTACGCGCCCTGACCGAGAAACACGATTTACTGCTCATCGTCGACGAGGTACAAACTGGTATGGGCCGTACCGGCCAATTGTTTGCTTACCAACTTTCGGATATTCAGCCCGATATTATGACGCTCGGCAAAGGTATTGGCGGTGGTGTGCCATTAGCTGCCTTGTTGGCGCGTGAAGATGTCGCGTGCTTTGAACCTGGCGATCAAGGCGGCACTTATAACGGCAATCCGTTAATGACCGCGGTTGGCACTGCGGTTCTGAAGACTTTGCTGGCGCCGGGCTTTATGCAATCGGTTAACGATAAAAGCGCCTATCTCAGCGCCGAACTACTCAAACTATCTGAGAAATATGGCATGAACGGTGAGCGTGGTGAAGGGTTGCTGCGCGCACTTAAATTAGGCAAAGATATCGGCCCGCAAATCGTCGACATCGCACGCGATATGGGTCCGGTCGGCTTGTTGTTAAACTCACCGCGCCCTGACCTGCTGCGTTTTATGCCGGCGCTTAATGTCACGATTGCAGAAATCGATCAAATGATCTCAATGTTGTCGGATGTACTGGATCAAATTAAAAATAAAACCGCCGCATTGAATATTGCTTAGAATGCGGTTTGCATTCAGCTGAGTGAGTGCCATGACCTTTGTCTTCGGGCGTCCTATGACGATAGTAAAAACTTTTTGTATATGTTGTTGCGCTTTGCTTTTAGCAGCGTGTGGAAGCGGCGGCGACAACATTCGCAAAAATCCGCAGTCTGGCAGCGCCTATATGAACTCGCATGTTGCACCGAGTGATTTGGGCAACGAAATCGTCATTTATTCGCTCGGGCTGATTGATACGGATTACCGCTTCGGCGGTAAAAATCCTGAAGCCGGACTCGATTGCAGTGGCATGGTCAGTTATGTCTTCAAACAGGCTGCCGGCCTCAATGTGACCGGCAGCGCAGCAACCATCGCCCGACAAGGCAGAGAAGTACCAAAAAGTGAATTGCGACCGGGTGATCTGGTATTTTTTAATACGATGAATCGGCCGTTTTCGCACGTTGGTATTTATATCGGCGATGGCCGTTTTATTAACGCGCCATCAACCAACGGCAAAGTCAGAATAGATCGTCTCGAGACCAAATATTATGCGCAACGTTTTGAGTCGGTGCGGCGGTATTTTGATTAAGTGGGACGAAGTAGTGAAACGCTTTGATGAGCCGGTTTGGTTCGGTGTCGATCACAAGTTAATTAAAATTACTTCCACTTCATAGAAGTCGCAGCAGAGGATTGATCAACACCCAACTCGACAATTCATCATACACAAGCGCAATCGATGTATCAGGATAGATTCTTAGACCGGCGTCAATACTGCCTGACCGGAAAAATGCCGATTAGCATTCTCCAGAAATAAGTTTACCGTCGCATCCACCGATTCCGGCGACCAACCAGCGACGTGCGGCGTCAACACCACGTTCGGCAAGTGCATCAACTGTTGCGGCGGCAATGGTTCGCTCTCGTACACATCTAAACCGGCTGCGGCGATGCGGTGCTGCCGCAATGCTTGCGATAATGCCTCTGTATCGACCACACTTCCGCGCGCGATATTGACCAATACGCCAGTTGGCCCAAGCGCATCAAGGACGGGACCATTCACCAGGTGACGCGTTGCTTTACCTCCAGGTGTCGCCACCACCAAAAAATCAGCCCATTGGGCCAGGCCTAGTAACGAATCAAAATAGGTAAACGGCACATCATTGCGAACCGAGCGACTGTGATAACCGATTTCCATGTCAAATCCGAGTGCACGCCGGGCAATTTGTTTCCCGATAGTGCCAAGCCCCAGAATTCCAAGCCGCTTGAACGATACGCTTGCTGGCAATGGTAGTGCAGTCCGCCAAATGCCTTGATGTAACGCCACGCCCAGTTGCGGAATCCCACGCACCGCCGCCAGCAACAATCCCATTGCATGATCGGCAACGCACGCGTCGTTTGTACCAGCACCATTCGAGACGATGATCCCGCGCGCACGAGCGGCCGCGATGTCAATTTCTTCGTATCCGGCACCCAATGCGCAGATCAGTTCCAACTTTGGCATCGCGGCGATTTCATCCGCTGTTAATCCTATGCTGCCGATTGTCAGCACAGCTTGAAAGTGTATTCCGTTGGTAGTAATCGCTTCGGCGCGCTGCTTCAGGTTCGGCGCGTATAAAACCTCGTAACCCTGTTTAATCTGTTCCAGATGTTCATCGGAAAAAGCACTGAGAATAAGCAGATTGGGTTTCATAATATCGGGCATTTTGGCGCATTAACGAAAGTCAGTATGTTACCGTTCAATCGTCACATCTGCTTGGCGCCATCATTTCCGAACGACTACCGTAAAGACGCGCAATATGGCGTAGTGACTTGACGGTGGTGCATTGCAAATTACTCCTGCTTCAGACGATCCATGATTTGCGCCACATTAAAACGCATCATGCGCAAATAGGTCGGGGCATCCCCATTAGCCTGCGACAATGCATCCGCATATAACTTGCCGCCAGGCTTAACGCCAACCTCATCGCTGATTTGTTGCAATAGCTTCGGATTACTCATATTTTCAAAAAAGAGCGCTTTGCTATGCTCCTCACGGATTTGCCGGATCAGCATCGCGACATCTCTGGCACTTGGTTCGCTTTCGGTTGAAACGCCTTGTGGTGCAAGAAAACGTACCTTAAAGTGTGCGCCAAAATATTCGAATGCATCATGGGAGGTGATCACGTTACGGCGTGCGTCGGGAATTTGCGCAAATTGCGCTTGTGCCCAATTATCTAGTGCCACTAATGCGCGCGTATATTCGGCACCATTATTTTTATATGCTGTAGCGTTGGCTGGGTCAGCCTTGCTCAGTGCGGCAACAATATTGCGGATGTAGACCATCACATTAGCCGGATCTTGCCATGCATGCGGATCAAGATGATGCCCGGCATCGCCGCCGTCCGGGCGTTGACGGGCTGTTATACCATTGCTAACGACCACTACTGCACCTTTGTAATTTGCCGCATCGGCAAGCCGCTCAATCCAGCCCTCGAAACCAAGTCCATTAATGACCACGACCTTTGCTTGCGCCAATGTTCTCACGTCTTTTGGCGTCGGCGCATATACATGTGCATCTTCGTCCGGCCCGACCAGCGTCGATATGCTGATGTGTTCCCGGCCAACATTGCTGACGATATCGCTGAGTATGCTAAAGCTCACCACGACCGGCATTTTTGTGGCCGCCGATGCAGAACTGCTGACTATCGTTACTATAACCGCCGCCATCATCATGGATAGAAATTGCTTAAAACGCATCATGCGATACTCCTTGAGGATTGGAATCAAAAACTATTAGGCACGGCGCTGCTGGGCCGACGACGTCGGCCCACAAAACACAAAACTAGAAAGAGCTGGCGTAGAGCGCCATCGAGAACTAAACGTCAAACCTCGAAAAATCGGCAACCAAACCGATCACAAAATTGACTCTGGTCGATTATTTTTACGTTCCGCTTTCATCCGTCAACTGACAAGTCGCTCCTGGTAATTGTTCGCAAATCAGGCAAGCCGATGCGGTCGCTTCCATAATTTTGCCAACCAACCACGCGGTGCGATCAGCAACGAGATCAAATACAGTCCACCGGCGCAGACAATGATGGTCGGACCGGAAGGGGTTGATGTGTAATACGATAACAATAAACCGATATAACCCGCCGCTGCCGCTTGCAAAGCGCTGTTGAGCAATTGTGCGGGCAAAGTATCATGCCAAAGACGCGCAGAAACTGCTGGCAACATCATCAATCCCACCGCCATAAGCGTACCCAACGTCTGAAAAGACGCCACCAGATTGAGCACTACCAACATCAAAAATAGTTGCTGGAATAATGCGCCACGTGCGCCCTTGACACCGCAAGCCGCCAGAAATGAGGCGTCAAAACTTTCCAATACCAGGCCGCGATACATCATGGCACCTACTACCAAACTGATAGTTGTGACGCCGGCGACCAGAAACAAACCTTCGCGATCAACGCCAAGTACGTTGCCAAAAAGAATATGCAATAAATCCAGCTTGGAACCGTTTACCGAGATCAGCATCACGCCCAGTGCCAGCGCAATCAAATAGATCGACGCAAGACTGGCATCTTCCTTTAAATCGGTATGGCGACTGATCAACGCGGCAATCGCCACCACGATCACGCCCGCCAGAAAGCCGCCGATGCTTAACGCCGGTAGCGATAAGCCGAATAACATAAACCCAACTGCGACACCGGGCAGCACGGCATGGCTAAGCGCGTCGCCAAACAGACTCATCCGGCGCAAGGTCAACAACACGCCAAGGGGAGCACTGCTAAGCGCAAGCGCCAGAATACCGATCAGAGCGCGCCGCATGAAGGCAAATTCCTGAAACGGCGCTAAGGTAAATTGATAAAACGTGGTCAACCAATGCAGTGAGAAAAAACTCATGCCGTCGTCTCCGGCTGGCAAAATGGTGCGTTCGGATCCTGCGCTTCAGGCATATTTTTAGCCAGCCGCAAATGATCGTCGGTTAATACGTGTGTCGTGTCACCCCATGCCACCAGGCGCCGTGCCAGCAATACCGATTGGGGAAAATAGCGGCGCACCTGTTCGTTGTCATGCAACACAGCAATCACGGTGCGCTTTTGCGCATGCCATGACTGTACGATCACCAGCAAATCTTCCGTCGTCTTTGCATCCACGGCATTGAACGGTTCGTCGAGCAAAATTAGCTCGGCATCCTGCAACAAAATCCGCGCAAACAAGACACGCTGAAACTGTCCCGCCGACAAACTGCCAATGGAGCGATCAGCAAATCCATCCAGGCCAACCGCATGTAAGGCGGCATCGCCTTTTTCTGACATTGCCTTCGTAATCCCACCAAATAACCCGGCACTTTGCCAATAGCCCAGCAATACGCAATCCATCACTGAAATTGGAAAACCGCGGTCAATCTCAGCTTGCTGCGGCAAATACGCGATACGCTTGCGCGCAATGCTGATGTCGACGCGACCGCTATCGATGCGAACCAATCCTAGCAAGCTTTTCAATAAGGTACTTTTCCCTGCACCATTCGGGCCAATAATCGCGGTCAGTGAACCGGATTCAAAGCTTCCGCTGATATGGTGCAAAGCCGGATGCTGACGATAGGCGACCGTCAGGTTGTGCAACGTTACTGCCGGTTTCATCCTGTCGCTCCCGCCAGTGCCCACCAGACGCCAACCCAAAATAAAACGCACACGGGAAGTACCAGCATTAGTCGAAACCATGCCGAACGCGCTAGCATACTACTGCGCTTTTTATTCATAAGGGAGGACGATTTGATCGACATCTTAGCTTTATATTTACAACAAATTGTTTAGACACGATCGGGCCACAAAAGGGCAAAACCGCGGCAAACCCAAGGCAAAACCAAGTCCGAACCGGCTCTATTTTTGCTCTATGGTCTCTTTACATTCGCCCACTAGTTGCTCTTTGTAATCAGATGAAAGCCAATTGCAACCTAGTTGCAGCGTGCCGATTATAGTGCAACCAAGTTGCATTTGGTGGTTTTAACCGCCACATTTTATTGTTTTTTTTGTGTCAAACCAATCGTTGCCGAATACAAAGCGACTGAACTTCTCCACTTGTCATTAATCAAAATTGCATCACTTCAAAGGCAGTTCAAATTCGGAACACTGCCAATGCAAGAGTGTTCCAAAATAAAACAGCAGTGGTTTTATGTTTGTGACATGGGCAATTTGAAACTGATAAATTTATCCCATAACGGATAGGTGATAGTTAATATCCATGCGGGTTTTCAGCGATTTATGGCAAAAAAATTCCGGCTAATAATCTGCGGAATATTGATTGGCACGACCTTTGCAAATAGGTTGAGTGCCTGTTGCACCTTGGCCTAACGCCAACTTGGTAATCAATTAACTAAATCCCTTTCGGAGGACGACATGAATCTAGCAGACATCACCAAACTAGGCATTAAAAATCCCTTCAAGCAACGTTACGACAATTTCATCGGTGGAAAATTTGTCCCACCGGTAAAGGGTGAGTATTTTGAAAACATTAGTCCTGTTCTCGGTCGCGCTTTTTGCGAAGTAGCACGATCCAGCGCAGAAGATGTCGATCTGGCATTAGACGCCGCACATGCCGCTAAGCGTGCCTGGGGCCGGACTTCACCTGCCGACCGCGCCAACATCCTGCTTAAAATCGCAGACCGGATGGAAGCTAATCTGGAGTTGCTGGCTATTGCCGAAACGATCGACAACGGTAAACCTCTGCGCGAAACAACATTAGCCGACATTCCATTGGCTATTGATCATTTCCGCTATTTTGCCGGTTGCATCCGTGCCCAAGAAGGCACTGTCGCGACCATCGATGCAGAAACTTACGCTTATCATTTCCATGAGCCTTTGGGCGTCGTTGGTCAGATCATTCCGTGGAATTTTCCGATATTGATGGCAGTCTGGAAAATGGCACCGGCGTTGGCGGCAGGCAATTGCATCGTCCTTAAGCCAGCTGAACAAACACCAGCCTCGATTATGGTGTGGATTGAACTAGTGCAAGATTTGTTGCCACCGGGTGTGCTTAATATTATTCAAGGTTTCGGTCTGGAAGCAGGCAAACCGTTGGCTTCGAGCAAGCGGATTGCCAAGATCGCTTTCACCGGTGAAACTACTACCGGCCGCCTCATCATGCAATACGCATCGCAAAACATCATCCCTGTAACGCTGGAACTAGGCGGCAAATCGCCTAACATCTTCTTTGCTGATGTCATGGATCAGGACGATGCGTTCTTTGACAAATGCCTGGAAGGCTTTGCCATGTTCGCGCTAAATCAAGGTGAAGTGTGCACTTGCCCATCACGCGCGTTGATTCAAGAATCGATCTATGACCGCTTTATGGAACGTGCATTAAAACGCGTAAAAGCCATCAAGCAAGGCAATCCACTCGAAATGAGCACGATGATCGGTGCACAAGCATCGCAGGAACAGCTCGAAAAAATTCTGTCATACATCGACATTGGCAAACAAGAAGGCGCCAAGTTGCTCACCGGCGGCGGTCGCACGCAACATGGCGGTGATCTGGATGCGGGTTATTACATGGAACCAACCGTGTTCGAAGGTAATAACAAAATGCGCATCTTCCAGGAAGAAATTTTTGGACCTGTGTTGTCTGTCACGACTTTCAAAGACGAAGAAGAAGCGCTGGAAATCGCCAACGACACATTGTATGGTCTGGGCGCAGGGCTGTGGACACGCGATGGCTCACGTGCTTTCCGTATGGGTCGCGAGATTCAAGCGGGTCGGGTCTGGACTAACTGTTATCACCTGTACCCTGCGCATGCAGCATTTGGTGGTTACAAGCAGTCTGGTATCGGTCGTGAGAATCACAAGATGATGTTGGATCACTATCAACAAACCAAAAATCTGTTGGTCAGTTATTGCCCTAACGCTTTAGGCTTTTTCTAAAGTTCGCTGCTAGATTGTAATGTGGACTCTGCTTTACCGCCGGTTAAGGCAGAGTTCAATTTTCTTAGGATTTACGCAAAATCGTCCCAGCAACAGCTCAGTAGCAGGTTTATCGCCCCTATTTTACGAAGCTTATGCCGCATTATAAAATTGTGAAGCATAGCGCCGCTGGTGCGGATTTGCGTAAGTCCTATTTTTCACGAAAGGCCTTTCTTATGTCAACTACCCCCGCCCGAGTCGTTGCGACTGAAGCGACGCTAGAATTGCTACAAACGCTAAGAAAAAGACATGGTGCGCTGATGTTTTTTCAATCCGGCGGCTGCTGCGATGGCAGTGCCCCCATGTGTTACGCCCGAGACGATTTTCAGGTTGGCGACGGAGATGTGTATTTGGGTGAACTGGATGGTGAACCGTTTTATATCGGCGCCGAGCAATTCGAATACTGGAAACATACGCAATTAATCATTGACGTTGTCAATGGCAACGGTGGCATGTTCTCACTAGACAACGGATCAGGACGTCGCTTTTTGACGCGATCAAGGCTGTTTAGCGATGAGGAATACGATGCATTGGCAAAGTTGCCCCAACTGCTTGGAAAACAGACAGTATCCTGACCCAAACTAAAGCAGTCTGGTCCGGACTGACGATAGCTAAAATCCGATCAGCAGCTACCAAGCCGGGTCGTTAAATTCCTGCGATTCAGTATTAGTCGCCGTATTTCATGGTTTGTTAATTGTGGTTCATTCATCACGCGTGAATCACCGCCCCGATGATACTAAAAAAGCCACATCGACGCCAAAGAAACGACGCGCGACGTTCAACGCGCTTCTATTGCCGTTGGCATCCTCGGCCAACTTTTAGTTTATATCAGCTAATATCGGCTTATCTCTGCTAATCTCTGTAAATACGTCGTTCGGCTCCGCTTTGGACCGCACATTTTTTCAAACGTAAAACAGGCCGCCTATGCACCGTCCGATTGTCCGGTTCAGTCACGTGGTAGGGACTAAAACCTACCAATTTCGCGACCTGAAAGACCTGATGGCAAAAGCCACTCCCACACGCTCGGGCGACCATCTGGCGGGTATCGCTGCCGCCAGTGCCGAAGAGCGTGTCGCTGCACAGATGACTCTGGCGGCGCTGCCACTAACCACATTCCTTAACGATTTACTGGTCCCCTACGAAAGCGACGAGGTCAGCCGATTGATTATCGATGACCACGATGCCAATGCCTTCGCCGCCATCCGACACTTAACGATTGGCGACTTCCGCAACTGGCTTCTGAGCGACGCTGCCACAGAGTTATTACTCACTGCGATCGCGCCCGGCATCACGCCGGAGATGGCGGCAGCGGTCTCAAAAATCATGCGCGTCCAGGATTTGATTCTGGTTGCCAAAAAATGTCGCGTCGTCACCCGCTTCCGCAATACCATTGGACTAGCTAACCGTCTATCGACCCGCCTGCAACCGAACCATCCGACCGATGACGCCACAGGAATTGCCGCTAGCATTCTAGACGGCTTGATGTATGGCAGCGGCGATGCGGTGATTGGTATCAATCCGGCCACCGATAACGTCGGGCAAGTCATCAAACTGGTATCGATGCTGGATCAGATCATTCAACAATACCGCATTCCTACTCAATCCTGCGTGCTGACGCATGTCACCAACACGATAGAAGCGATCAACCGCGGCGCTCCCGTGGATTTGGTATTTCAGTCGATTGCTGGCACCGAGGCAGCCAACCAAAGTTTTGGGATCAATTTGAATTTGTTGGATGAGGCGCAGCAAGCAGCGCTTTCTTTGGGACGCGGCACCATCGGCAACAACGTCATGTATTTTGAAACCGGGCAAGGTAGCGCCCTGTCGGCTAACGCCCATCATGGGATCGATCAGCAAACCTGCGAAGCGCGTGCCTACGCGGTTGCCAGAAAATTTAAACCGCTTCTGGTGAACTCAGTAGTTGGCTTTATTGGTCCTGAATATTTATATGATGGGAAGCAAATAATCCGCGCCGGTCTGGAAGATCACTTTTGCGCGAAGTTGTTAGGATTGCCGATGGGTTGCGATGTCTGCTACACCAACCACGCCGAAGCGGATCAAAATGACATGGACGTTTTGCTGACATTGCTGGGCACAGCCGGTTGCAATTTCATCATGGGTGTGCCCGGATCGGACGATATTATGCTGCACTATCAATCGACTTCATTCCACGACGCACTTTACGCCCGACGCGTATTGGGGCTAAAGCCAGCGCCCGAATTTGAAAAGTGGCTGCAAGACATGCAAATATTTTCCGGCGATGGCACGTTAATGCTTAAAGAGGAACTACCACCGGCGTTTAAACACGCCTTGTTGCGTCTGCCGTGATAGCGCACTTGGACAACCGCACTCCCGCAAGCGGCGAGATAATAAGGACAGAAACGAAGGACAGAAACGGGTTAATTAAGTATGACTAAACCAACGGTTATTACCAATCCATGGCAACTCCTGCGCCAATTTACGAGCGCAAGGATCGCGCTCGGCCGTGCCGGAATAAGTCTGCCAACTGCCGTTCAATTGGACTTTCAGCTAGCCCATGCAAGGGCGCGTGACGCCGTGCATCAGATGCTGGATACCGAAAAAGTGGCGCAAGCGCTAACTGACTGCGGCGTTAGTCAACAGAATGCATGCGTTACCTTATCAAGCGTCGCTCAAACCCGGGATAGCTATTTGCAGCGACCAGATTTTGGTCGAAAACTGTCCCCTTCTTCGCATCAGATTCTGGAGGCGTTATCAGCGCCGCTTAAAGATTCAACCACCATAAAAACTCACACTAGCCAGCGGCACGTTGATCTGGCATTCGTAATTGCCGATGGCCTTTCTGCATTGGCGATTGAACAAAATGCAGCAACTTTTCTTGCTACGCTCATGCCGTTGCTAAAAGCCGGAAACTGGTCAACTGCACCCTTTACAATCGTACGTCAGGGACGTGTGGCTATTGGCGATGAGATTGGTGAATTGCTAGGCGCAAAGATGGTCGTAGTGTTGATCGGCGAACGCCCCGGTCTAAGCTCGCCAGACAGCTTGGGCATTTATCTGACATGGCAACCGCATGTGGGCTTGACCGATGAAAGTAGAAACTGCATATCAAATATCCGCCCTGCCGGATTAAGCTATCCAGACGCAGCAGGTAAACTACATTATTTGCTATCCGAAGCATTCAGTCGGCAGTTAACCGGGATATCGCTGAAAGATGGCACTATCAACGATCCCACTCTCAAACCGGCATCACGTAATTTTCTAATAGAAAAAGAGTGACGGAAAATCAATTGTAAGCCAATCATATTGACGTATTTATATCGATAAAGAGGCGAAGGTATTAAAGCGTGAGATGGTAAAACTACCAAGCAAGCGAATAACGGGATGGCAGATAACATTAGAATTTATTGCCGAATAATAAAGTCCAGCTTCGTGCATAATCGTCTTATGCAATCATCCAATGACACAAAAGACATCATCACAAACCAGTCGCCACCAGCATCAGAAAAATCTCGGGCGGCGTTAAAAGCGATTGCTACGTTTGAGGGTATTAAGGGGTTGGCCGCTTTAGCCGCTACGCTAGGCTTGCTGGACCTGCTGCACCATGATATTCGCCATCTGGCGATCGAGTTGATCGGTCATTTTGGCATGGACCCAACTGCGCATTATCCGTCTATTTTTCTGCATTACGCCGACGTCTTGAATGACGAAAATCGCCGCAACGTCGCGTTGATCGGATTGGCCTATATATCGCTGCGTTTCACAGAATGTTATGGCCTTTGGAATAATCGCGCCTGGGCGACCTGGTTGGGTGCGATATCGGGTGGAATCTATATTCCTATCGAAATTCGCCATCTTGTTTTGCATCCATCCTTGACGAATGCTGCGGTGCTGGCCGGAAACGTTTTTGTGGTGGCTTATCTGGTGGTGCAAATATGGCTAAAACGCACTGCGGAACGCAACACGCGCTAAAGCTTTTAATGGCTTCAGCGCGTGCGCTCCTTCATCGCAGAATTACTTCATGGTGTTACTTCTGAGTTACTTCACTGAGTAACCTCATCCATCTGTACAGCCGACCATTTATCCAGCATTTAAGTTGAAATATCTTTCAAGTCAGGATGTTGCGGTCGCGAGCCATACCACGCCATGACGAAAAATAGCACCGACAATATGCAAGATCCTACTAACAGGATGAATCCGCCATCCCAGCCCCAATGATCCACGGTGGAACCTAAAAGCGCACTGGCTGCGACTGAACCGCCAAGATAACCAAACAGACCGGTGAAACCAGCGGCGGTTCCTGCAGCTTTTTTCGGTGCCAGTTCCAGCGCGTACAAACCGATTAACATGACGGGCCCATAAATCAAAAAGCCGATAGCGCACAACGCAGCGATATCTATGCCGGGATTGCCAGCCGGATTGAGCCAATACACCAATGTCGCGATGGTGACCAGAATCATGAAGACAATTCCAGTCAAGGCACGGTTGCCTTTAAAGATTTTGTCTGACATCCAGCCGCACAATAATGTCCCAGGAATACCCGCCCATTCGTACATAAAATAGGCCCAGGATGATTTATCGATGCTGAAGTGTTTGACTTCGCGTAGATAAGTCGGCGCCCAATCCAACACGCCATACCGCAGCAAATAAACAAATACGTTGGCAAAAGCGATGTACCACAATAATTTGTTATTTAGTACGTAGCGAAACAGAATTTCCTTAGTGGTCAGTTCTTCTTCGTGAGATTTGTCGTAGCCTTCCGGATAATCGTTTTTATACTCTTCTACCGGCGGTAGTCCACAAGATTGTGGTGTGTCACGCATCATAACAAACGCGAAGATGGCAATCGCTACCGCTACCGCTGCGGGTACATAAAAGGCTGAACGCCAATCATTGAACCAACCCATGCCGAGAATAAAGAGCGGCCCGATCATTCCTCCACCAACATTGTGCGCAATGTTCCAGACCGAGACGACACTACCGCGCTCTTTCTGAGACCACCAATGCACCATCGTGCGCCCGGACGGCGGCCATCCCATACCCTGAACCCAACCGTTGATGAACAGCAGCGAGAACATGATTGTGACGCTAGATGTTGCCCAATGACTGAACCCCATCACGAACATGACTGCGGCCGAGACGAGTAAACCGAAAGGTAAAAAGAAACGTGGATTCGAACGATCAGAGACCATTCCCATGAGAAATTTTGATAAACCGTAGGCAATGGCTACACCCGACATGGCGAATCCTAGCTGCCCTCTGGTAAATCCTTGCTCTATCAAGGCTGGCATTGCCAATGAAAAATTCTTACGCACCAGATAGTAACCAGCGTAACCAAAAAAAATACCCAAAAAAATCTGCCAGCGTAAGCGGCGATAAGTGGGGTCAATTTTTTCTTTGGATAATAAGGCTTGATGTAACGCTGGGCGAAAAATATTGAACATTATTTTGTTGTCTCCGATACGGTTGGCATTTATGCAAATAGTTGACTTCAATTACATGACGCAATGCCATTTCATGCGGCAAGGATTCCGTTGGTCGCTAGCGCGCCACACGTTTCAAATCGATATTTGCACAATGATGGCAAAATGTTCACATGAGAACAATTTCCCAATAGAAATATAACACTCTATCCGCAGTTACTCGGCTATAAATGTTCGATTACGAACATTTAAGTAATAAAGCTATCATTAACGCGCATGTAGAATTACCTCTCTACGAACAATGGCGACGTGTTGATAGCGATGTAATAACATATACGTGATAGGCGAAATAGAGGGAGCGACGGAGAGTAAAGCGGGGGAACATAGGCTGTTTAACCATAAAAGTGCAAACAACAAAAAAGCATACTGCAGTCGTCAAGCTTTCGACCACCCGATTGCTGTTTTAATTATTTAGCTTATTTACATCGATACAAACTGACAGACGCCCAATAAAGGAAGAGACATGACTGCTGAATACCAACACCAGGGAAACATCGCCCTTATCACTATTAACAATCCACCCGTGAACGGCATGGGTTTGATAACCCGCACGGCGATGGTTGATGGCATACAAAAGGCGCTCAGCGATGACGCGGTCAGGGCGATTGTTATTACCGGTGCAGGTCAGGCCTTTTCTGGCGGCGCCGATATAAAAGAATTCAACTCGCCAAAAGCATTAGCTGAACCGTCATTACATACCTTGATCAGCATTGTCGAAAACGCTACCAAACCTGTAGTAGCGGCGATCCATTCTGTCTGCATGGGTGGCGGCCTCGAATTATCGCTCGCATGTCACTATCGGATCTCAACGCCAACAGCAAAAATAGGTTTACCGGAAGTCAAATTGGGTCTGTTGCCGGGCGCAGGTGGCACGCAACGTTTACCGCGTGCGGTAGGACTGAAACTTGCCGTGGACATGATCGTCTCCGGCAATCCGATAGCTGCGGAAAAATTGGCGACGACGGCCCTTTTCGATGCATTGATCATGCCAGAAGCAAATGGCGAATGGATGCCAGCCGTACTCGCTTTCGCCGACAAGATAGCCAATCTGCGACCACTACCTAAAGTCCGGGATCTTACAGTTTCTCATTCTGATTATCCTGACTACCAGGCTTTTTTGCAGACCGCACGCGCGATCGTCGGTGGGACGTCAGAGCAATTTCCCGCTCCATTAAAATGTATTGACGCGATTGAGGCTGCAATCACCAAACCATTCGACGATGGCCTGCAATATGAACGTGACTTGTTTCTTGCGCTGCTACAAACAACCACCTCCAAAGCGATGCGCCATGCATTTTTTGGCGAACGTGCAGCCAGTAAAATTGTGGGGCTTTCTGCGGACACACCACGTCGACCAATTACCTGCGCGGCGGTCGTCGGCGCTGGTACGATGGGGGGCGGTATCGCCATGAATTTTGCCAATGTTGGCATCCCGGTCATGATACTGGAAACTAACCCTGATGCTTTGAAAAAGGGTATGGCGATCATTCGAAAAAATTATGAGAACACGCTCAAAAAAGGCAAACTAACCCAAGATAAAGTTGACCAACGGATCGCTCTGATCACTGGCACGCTGGACTATGCAGCGATCAGCGGTGCAGACATTGTGATCGAGGCCGTATTTGAAGACATGGAAGTCAAAAAAGCGGTCTTTAAGACCCTCGATAACATCATGAAGCCCGGTGCAATTTTAGCCTCCAACACGTCGACGCTGAATCTGAATGAAATTGCAGCGTCCACCAAACGTCCCCAGGATGTCATCGGCATGCATTTTTTCAGTCCTGCAAACGTCATGCAACTGCTGGAAATTGTTCGCGGTGAAAAGACCGCCGACGACGTTTTGGTAACCACCTTGGCACTGACTAAAAAAATTCGCAAAACTGGCGTTGTTGCGGGTGTCTGCGATGGATTTATCGGCAACCGCATGGTGGAACAATATGTCCGTCAGGCTGGATTTTTGCTAGATGAAGGTTGTTTTCCGGAGCAGGTTGATAAAGCAATTGAACGGTTTGGCTGCGCAATGGGGCCGTTCCGGATGAGCGATCTGGCTGGCAACGACATCGGCTGGGCTATCCGAAAACGACGCGCGATCGATACACCTGAAATGACGTACTCAAAAACCGCCGACCTACTGTGTGAACTGGGACGTTTCGGTCAAAAAACCGGGGCTGGATGGTACGACTATAAAGCGGGCGACCGCAAAGCCTATCCATCCGCATTGGTCGATAACCTGATCACAAAAAACTCCAAAGCTAGTGGTGTCGCACGTCGGCAAATAAGCGATCAGGAAATCGTAGAACGATTGATATATTCACTGATAAACGAGGCGGCGCTTTTACTGGAAGAAGGAATCGCACAACGTGCCTCTGACATCGATATGGTGTATCTGACCGGTTATGGATTTCCTTTATTCCGCGGTGGCCCTTTGTTTTATGCTGATACAGTTGGCTTAAAAAGTGTTGTCGCGGCAATCGAAAAATACGCGCAAGGTTTGCACGGAGAAGCATGGAAAACCGCTCCCTTACTCGCACGCTTAGCGGCACAAAAGAAAACTTTTAACTAGACGCTATGACCGTCTTACACACCTCGACACAAAAAAATATAGTGGGTAATGTTAACGGCGCAGGACGCCGCCTGTCATTATGGCCATCACTGTCATTGCGTTCGGGGCGACGCCAGGCGTCATCGCGATGATTAATGCGGCGACT
Source organism: Glaciimonas sp. GNP009 (assembly GCF_054343755.1). NCBI lineage: Bacteria > Pseudomonadati > Pseudomonadota > Betaproteobacteria > Burkholderiales > Oxalobacteraceae > Glaciimonas > Glaciimonas sp. GNP009. Next base: position 3,238,460 of record NZ_JBTGUV010000004.1, on the reverse strand, counting down.
TCCTCTACTCCTACATAAAGAAGTGACAACGCCCGACATTCAGGCAACATGGTTATCTCTATCATGCTCACCATAACCAATGGTGGATAGTCAAAATCATGGACGTGACAATTATTCGAGAATACAAAGGCCAAAAAATTTACGTTTTTACCCACCTCAATTCGGCCGGGTGGTTAATTAAGGTAAATCTGGAAAACGGTATCGAATGGAAAGATGAGAATACCTTCATAGGATCTCTTGAAGAAGTGGGCCAGGAAGGCGTCAGACGGGGACAACAGCTTATAGACAATCGCCTATAATTTTTTTAGTATTACTGCAAACTATCTGATGCAAGTCGCAGCTCAGAACCCAGTTTGCAATAAAATTTGTGAACATTTGTAAAAACAAGAAACTATAACTATAGTATTTATAGGCGACTAAATACTTTACGCATTGCTGATCAGCGCAATAATAATTTATTAGAAAAGAATGGAGAGAGAAGAGCCAGCGCATCCACTTCAAATTACTCTCTCATTTTTTAAAATTTAGCCGTAAAAAAATAATATAGTTGCGGCTCACGTTCAATGACGCTAGACTTTTTCACCCACTGCTAAACTACGAAAGGAAATACCATGGAACATGGAATTCTCGCTTGGCTCATCATCGGTGCTATCGCCGGTTGGCTCGCTGGTGTCTTGGTTAAGGGCGGCGGCTTTGGTATTTTGGTCGACATTCTTGTTGGTATTGTGGGGGCATTCATCGGCGGCTGGCTGGCCGGTCTGATCGGCATCGGCGTCAGTGGTGGCATGATCGCTTCGATAGTCACAGCAACGATTGGTGCGATTGTACTGCTCGTCATCGTACGACTGGTGAAACGCGCATAGCAATTCATGCTGGCCTATAACTTATAGCAGCATGCACTGTCTTTCAATAACCTCAGAAGGTTATTGAAATTTCTCAATTCGCTACAAGGTAAGGCAAATATAACGACTCCGACGCTTAAATGTCCGAGTCGTTTTTTTATTTTTTGCGACTTATCCGCTCATCACACTAGAGCCCACGATATTTTTCATGTCGACATATTTGACACGTCTGAATTGGCACATATCGCCCTCAATTAAATAATCGTTTTGGCTCTTTTTGACAAGCATAGTGACGCCCTTCGACGCGCGAATATCTATTATTCCCATCTTCAAAAATCGATATATACGCCTCAGCAAGGTGACGTAAATCGCATCACACCACCTTCTGGTGCTCCATGGAAAGGCGTCCAAATCAGCCATCTATGCTGTCCTAACTCGACAAAGTTTTGTCGTAAACACTTTTGTCGACGGTCCTATGATCAATACATCGCGACGCACATGTCTCTTGCCAACGTATGAATGGATGGGACCAGTCAATATTTTAGGCTGTGATTGGTTAGTGCAGGAGAAGCGATGTTTTTGAAAAAACAGGCAGTTTTGTGCAGCAATTTTTCTGTCAAAAATGTCGGAATTGTGATTTTCTCTCACAACACCGACCGCCTGCAATGCCTCGTGGCAGCTTTGATTTATAACGAAATCTTGTCTGTTAATTTTGGGCGTATATAGACGAGACCCCTAGCAATTGACGCCCTACACTCAGGAGAAATAAAAATGAAAAAGCAAATTATTGCCGCATCCATCGCTTCCCTTTTCTTAGTTGGGGGATATGCTAACGCACATCATTCGGCTCCATCATCAGGATCAAAAACAACGACAACAACGACAACGTTAACTGTCAAAAACTCTTCCAGCGCCAGTGCAACTGCAGGCGCTGGCGGAGCTGGTGGCGGCGCCACTAGTGGCTCCGTAACAAGCGGCCCAACATCCGGCGGTGCTGTGACTGCAGGCGATGCAACCCAAACCAACATGAGCGGCAACGCTAACAGCGGCAACAATAGCACTGGCGGCGGCGGAGCCAGCTCACAAGGTGGCAATACCACAGCCGGCAATACTAGCGGCGCTCCTGCTACCGCAGGTGCTGCTACTGGCGGCCCTGCTTCGTCGATTGGTGGTCCTGCCGGCAATGCAAAAGGCAACTCTGCCAGTGCAGATTCTGCAGCGACTGGCGCTGCTGGCGCTGGAAGCTCAAGCGGCTGGAAAAAAATGCCTAGCAGCGGTGGTTCTACTTCATCTACAGCAAATGCATCTGCAACTGGCAACACTACTGGCGGCAACGGTGGTGGCTCTGGCGCTACCGGTGGTGGGGCCACAGGCGGCAGCGCTGGCACCCTCACTAAGGGTTCGTCACAAACCGCAAACGGTAATTCTTTGGCAGTTGGTGGTGGTGCTAGCTCCAAAACTGGTATCGCAGATAGCTCGGTGAACGGTAACAGCAATACCGCTGGTTCTGCATACTCCTTAACAATTGGGGGAAGCGCAAAGAGCGGTCCAGCAATCGGCGGTGACGGCGGTAACGGTGGCGGCGCAACTGCAGCTGCAGCCTCGGGTAACCTCTAACTTTATAAAGTTTTTCGCGTAAAGGGAAGGGGAAGAGGGAAAGAGTACTTTCCCTCTCTCCTGGAACATACAGAAAAATAACGGAGAAGCCATGAAACACAAACTTCTAGGTATTCTGGTAGCCTCAATATTCACAGTACCAGTAGTCGCGGAAGCGAACAGTTCGACTCCAGTGTCGCCTACCTCCGCATCGACATCAACATCAACCGCGAGTGGTGGAGCAGGTGGAGCAGGTGGATCAGCCAATGGTGGTTCTGCCACTGGCGGAGCAGCTACCGGCGGCAGCGCTACCGGCGGAGCGGCATCAAATACCGTTTCAGGTACTACAGCCAACGGTAATACGTCGACCGTGAGCGTTTCGGTGACCTTGCCAAGCAGATCCTCCAGTGACTCCAGCTCTGGGTCTGGCTCCGGCACTGGGTCAGGCAGCGGAACCTCTGGTACAGGATCAGGTACAACCGGTACGACGGGGACCACAGCTGCCACAACAGCAGCGACTGATCCAAACACTACGACCGCAAAAGTCGAATATGGCGGTACTTATACAGTGAAAAGCGCACCTTCAATTACCGCACCATCACTGACCACAACGCTGTCCGATACTTGCATGGGCTCAGTATCATTTGGCTTATCACTGACTGGATTCGGCGCTACCGCCGCCTCGACCATGGTGGATCAAGCCTGCGTACGTCGCCTTGACTCAAGGGAATTCCGTGCAATGGGTCTCAACGATGTGGCGCTAGCACTCTTATGCCAAAGCGATGCCAATCGAAAAGCTGTAGAGGCAACCGGTCATGATTGTCCAGGTATGGCAAGACCAGCAGTCGCGGCAGCAAATACAGCACCAGCACAGATATCTCGTAACGATGTAGCGGCTCCTGCTGCACCGACACCTGCTCCCGTGGCTGCCCCAGCTGCTGTTCCTAGTACAGTAACCGCTAGTAGCGTCAGTGATCCCGATAATACCGAATATCGCGATCCATTCGTACGCCGTCGCCTCGGCCTGGAACCACTACAAGATGAAACTACTACCAAATAGTCATAGTCTAACCATAGCTATGAGTGAATCAATAGAAGGCGAAGGACATGCCATGAAGCGCACGCCACTTTCCCGCGATCGGATTGCTGAGGCTCTTAAGCAGGAGGAGCTCGGTATGCCGGTAGCTGACGTAATTCGACAAGCCGGGATAACCCAGCGTACTTTTCAGAGCTGGAAAAAGCAATACGGTGGCTTACAGGATTACCCCCAGCGATTGAAATGCCTGGAGGAGGAGAACGTTAAGCTGAAACAAATTGTAGCTGAGCTAACCCTTGAAAACTCGCGCCTTGAGGATGCATTGGAAAACAAGCATCTCAGTCATTGATAACATGCTGATTCAAACGCGATCTCGACGCTATTTCGGTCTAGGCTAAATCGGTCAAAACCAACGTTAAAGTTGGCGTTGTAGACTGGGCTTAGGAACCATAACGCGAGGTTATGAGTTGTGAAGCGACGCAAAAACATTGGAAAGAAGTGTAGGTAATTAACCCTATCACGACTAACAAGACGCTCTTTCCTCATGCAAACAAACCATCAATTTGGTATGAAAGTTCCTGAAAAGAAACTAATTGATGTCAATAAAGCAGAAATAAATATTGTCTTTTTTACATCTAAATTTGACCATTTTTAAGTTTTTTTGATATAGGTCAAGGAAATTATCTGCAATTATAGGAGTATTAAAGATGATTATTTGGCAACAATAAATTACTAAATAACAATACTAAAACTTGCCGTTAGGGGGAAGCTTCATGAATATTGGGGGCTTAAACACAGTCGGGGCGACGGACGATATTTCCGCCGTCAAGCATATTGGCATTATGGTTTTCGATGGCGTAATACTGGCCGATGTAGTGGGTGCGGCGGATGTATTCGGAATCGGAGACAAACTCATTTCAACCGCATTTCCCGGCACTACGCGCTATCAGGTATCGATTATGTCGATTTCTGGCGGCATGGTAACGTCCTCGGCCGCAGTGCAAATTCTGACAGCACCGATTACACAATTCGATAATCAGGATTTTGATACCCTTCTCATTGCCAGCGGCACGGGTAACTTTGACGCGTATCGCGATCCAGTGCTCATTACATGGCTACAAAAAAAGCGCAGCCAGGTTCGCCGCCTTGCCGCAATCTGCACCGGCGTATTTGTCATTGGGGCAGCAGGTTTTCTGAACAATCGCCGCGCCACCACACATTGGGCACTGGCAGACAAACTCGCGCGTGAATTTCCTAAAATCAACATTGATAGGGAAGCCCAGATCGTGGACGACAATAATATTTTCACATCATGCGATGTTGGCATGGCTACCGATCTCGCTTTACGTCTATTGGAAAACGATTTGGGACCCGCCGTTGCGCAACGTGTAGCGCAAAACCTTGTAGTGTGCCAACGACGCCGAGACACCTCACCTATCAATAACCCAGCGCGTCCCGTCGAATCGATGATTAATAGCAAAATCCACAAGGCTTCTCTCTGGTTCGTTGAACACCTTAGCGATCCTGTTTCAGTGATTGATGCCGCCAACTATGTCTACATGAGTGAGCGTAACTTCGTTCGCCAGTTCAAACGAGAAACTGGTCAAACGCCACACGACTTTCTCACAAACTTGCGACTGGAAGCGGTACGTCAGCAATTAACCGAGACCGATTTACCAGTCGATAAGATTGCCCGTCGTTGTGGACTGTTCAGTGGCGCGAATGTCGCAAAACTTTTCCGCAAGCAGATGTGGCCATCACCAACAGAATATCGTCGTGGCATTCGCCCGTCGGAAAGCAAGGCGCCGCAACTTCGGATTGCCGGACTACCGGATTGTTAAACGGTTGGTACCACGGAAGATTTTAAACGTCGACTATCTGCCTGGCGTAATTTATTTTTCAGCTAACATCAAAAGCGCCAGGTCAAGCCGACACCAAGCTGATGGCTGACTTCCGCGCTATTCAGACCAAATTTTATACCAGCATCAAGATCAACATCTTTATTAGGAGAGTAAATCAGCCCCGTGAGCATAAAGGCAGGATTGATCGTGCTCATGACATCGGAGTTACGGGTAATTCCGATATCTCCCACTAAACTGCATTTTGGGGTAAGGCTGTAAGACACCGCAGCAGATGCGCGCCAAAGAGCGTCGCGATTGCTTTGTCGATCTGATGCTAACGCATAGCGATTAACATTAACCCCGATATTTCCGTGAAACATCCATGGAGACATATCGACGGTCCCAATCAAGGTCAGCGCTCCGCTGCTGCGACCGGTCCCCAAACTCCTGTTTTGATTACCGGTCGGCAGAACCAAAATGGGTTTGATAGCCAAACTGATCGGACCTTGCTCATAAAACCGCCATTTAATCCCAAGCGAGCCATCATTCACTCCGCGCGGTGACGATAATGTCGAGGGAACATCGCTAATAAGATCAACATTTGATAGCACGCCATAGGTAAAAGTAACGTCAGCAACATGGCTGAAATCACCTTGTTTTTTGTACCAGTCGGTATTCACTTCCAGTTGTCGGTTTCCGACATCCTGCGTGCTGGTGTCGTCAGTGACGAGCGGATGGGCCGCAAACGCTGATTGCAAAAACATCAATAGCGCAGGTGCACTTAATGCGTGCATTTTTTTAAATAACATCATTGACCTTCGCTGATTCCACCACCAAGCCTTGAAAGCTGCGGTCAGATTATTTTTTTATTACTCCACTATTTTACCTGCGGATAATTTCAAGAATATGACTTGTTACTTAGGAGTCTTGCGACGCTGTATGCAGGCCATCAATGTAGACTCGGATTATCACCGCACCGTCTTCGAAAGTGCGCTTCGAAGACGGTTATCCATTGCGGCCAAATGCAGGTGTATCACTCTATATAGAGCGTTAAACGTTTATTGAGAATTAGAAGGAATGGATGTGTACCAATTTTCCACCAAGTAGCATCTCACCCAACCCATTCCTACTGAACTCTTTATTCGTTGTGATAGCGGGTAACGCGCTCTACTTCCGTTTTAGATCCCAAAAACACCGGCACACGTTGATGTAGTTTGTGCGGGACGATATCCAGGATTGCCTGTTTTCCATCCGTCGCCACACCGCCCGCCTGCTCTACCAGCATTGCCATCGGATTGGCTTCATACATCAAGCGCAATTTTCCTGGCATATCAGGATCGCGTGAATCGGCTGGATACATAAAGATGCCACCACGGCTAAGAATACGGTGTACGTCTGCCACCATAGAGGCAACCCAGCGCATGTTGAAATCTTTCTTCAACGGTCCGGCGCTGCCTTCCAGCATCTCATTGACGTAACGCGTGACCGGTGGAAACCAATGCCGGGTGTTCGATGCATTGATGGCGAATTCCTTGGTTTCAGTTGGTATCTGAATATCACGTTGCGTCAGCACCCATGCGCCCATTTCCCGGTCCAGAGTAAAGCAATGCACACCATTTCCGGTAGTCAATACCAGCATCGTTTGTGGACCGTAGACCGCATAACCGGCGGCGACTTGCTGGCGACCTGATTGCAAAAAATCTTGCTCGGTAGGCGCTTGCATGCCATCCGGCGCTTTGAGGACTGAAAAGATGGTACCGATCGAGACATTGACGTCAATATTACTGGAGCCATCAAGTGGATCGAACAACAATAGATATTCGCCCTGCGGATAGCGATTGGGAATCGGATGAATAGTTTCCATTTCCTCCGATGCCATCGCTGCCAGATGACCGCCCCACTCGTTCGCCTCAAGCAGAATTTCATTAGAAATGATATCCAGTTTCTTTTGCACTTCGCCCTGTACGTTTTCGCTTTCAGCGCTTCCCAGTACTTCGCCCAACGCACCCTTACCGACGGCATGGCTAATCGTTTTACAGGCGCGCCCGACGACCTCGATCAGCAAACGTAATTCGGAAGGAATACTATTGTGTAGACGCTGTTGTTCGATAAGATGTTGTGTGAGGCTTACACGTTTCATGTGAATTTTTCCTAAAATATTAATGAGCAAGTGCTTTGGAAATAACTTCCAGCACGTCTTTGGACAAATCCGGTGTTGCGGCGATGCGCTCTAAAGCGCCGCGCATTTTTTCTTGCACCGTCGGCGCATATTTTCTCCAGCGATCCAGCGTACGGGCCAGCCGAGCGGCAACTTGCGGATTTACGCTATTGAGAGCAATCACCTGGTCTGCCCAGAATGCATAACCGCTGCCATCAACAGCGTGAAAATTGGCTGGATTGCTATTACAGAAACTGAAAATCAAACTCCGCGCGCGATTTGGATTGCTGAAAGTAAAGGCCGGATGCTTAAGCAAATCCCTGACCGCATTTACGTCGCTGGTGCGTGCCATGGCTTGCAACGCGAACCACTTATCGATCACCAATGCCTCCTGCGCGAAATCGGTATAAAACTGCGATAACGCAGCAATTTTTCCTGGCGCACTGCTATTCGTCAGAGCCAGCAAAGCAGCAAAGCGATCAGTCATGTTAGTGGCATCGTTGTACTGTTGCTGTGCCAGTGCATGTATCTCATCGTCGTCGCCTTCCATCAAATACGACAGCGCTACATTTTTCAGCGCTCGTTTACCAGCAGAAAGTGCATCTGCGCTATAAGCGCCGGGAGTTTGATTGGCGTGGTATGCGGCCAACAAGTCAGTACGCAATGTCTTCGCAAGGATGGAGCGCAAAAATTGGCGCGCTGCATGAATTGCCTGCGGATCGATCACCTCGGTTTGCTCAGCCAGTACTGATTCAGACGGCAAGGTAATCGCCAACTCCCGGAAAGCCTCATCCAGCGTTGCATCGTTCAAAATAATGCGCATAGCCTCGCCAAGCGCATCGCTATTCGCTCCCGCAGCGCTCAGCATAGCCTCCAATGACGCTTCGTTCGGGGTGGCGGACATTGCGGCTGCGGCAGCCGTCATTGTCAACGTAAGCAAGCTGCGGGTGGCCAACCGTTGACCCGCTTCCCAACGATTGAATGGATCGCTGTCATGTGCCAGCAAGAAGGCCAGTTCAGCATCTGTATACGTAACATCCAGTACAACCGGCGCTGAAAAATTGCGCAGGATGGATGGCACAGGCTGTTCCGCCACGTCAATGAAACGGAAGGTTTGCTGTGCTTTAGTCAGCTCAAGAACGCGGGTAATTTCAGTCGGTAAGTCTTTGTGATCAACTGCGCTTTCTCCTTTCAGGCGCAACGGCAAATCGCTACCATTTTTGCCAACCAAACCAATCGCCACAGGAATATGGAACGGTAATTTCTTCTTTTGACCCGGTGTAGGCAGACACGTTTGCGTCAGCGTCACGTCGAAGGTTTTTTTAATCGGATCGTAATGTGTTTTAGCATGCACACGCGGGGTTCCCGCCTGGCTGTACCAGCGTTCAAACTGCGTCAAGTCGCGACCGTTGGCATCCACCATGGCAGCGCGAAAATCATCGCAGGCTACGGCTTGACCATCATGACGCTTGAAGTACAGATCCATGCCCTTTCTGAATCCGTCGCGCCCAAGCAAAGTTTGATACATACGGACAACTTCGGCACCTTTTTCGTAAATGGTAACGGTGTAGAAATTGTTGATTTCAACATACGCGTCCGGACGCACTGAATGCGCCATCGGGCCCGCGTCTTCTGGAAACTGCGCCTGGCGTAATACGCGCACATCATCGATACGCTTCACCGCACGACCACTATCGGTACCGACCATGTCAGCAGAAAATTCCTGATCACGGAAAACAGTCAATCCTTCTTTAAGCGACAATTGAAACCAGTCACGGCAGGTGACACGGTTTCCGGTCCAGTTATGAAAATATTCATGACCGACTACCGCTTCGATATTGGCGTAATCGACATCGGTTGCCAGATGCGGATTGGCGAGGACAAATTTGGTATTGAATATATTCAAACCCTTATTTTCCATCGCGCCCATATTGAAATCACCGACCGCCACGATCATGAAGCGATCCAGATCCAACTCCAATCCAAAGCGCTCTTCGTCCCAACGAATACTATTTTTGAGCGAATCCATCGCATGTTGCGTTTTGTCGAGATTTCCTTTTTCGACCCATACTTGCAGCAATACTTTACGACCTGATTTCAGCGTATATTTTTCTTGCTGACAAACCAGCTTGCCCGCAACCAGCGCAAATAAATACGAAGGCTTTTTGAACGGGTCTTCCCATTTTGCATAATGGCGACCATCACCCAAATCACCCTTTTCGATCAGATTGCCATTTGATAACAGCACTGGATATTTTTTCTTATTAGCGCGCAGCATGACGGTGTACTTCGCCATCACGTCCGGGCGATCCGGGAAATACGTAATCTTGCGGAAACCTTCCGCTTCACACTGTGTGAAAAAATTACCATTCGACACATACAAACCCATTAACGACGTATTTTTTTCTGGTTGGGTCAGCGTTTCAATTTCAAGAGTAACTTTGGCTGGCGCAAGCGGGATTCGCAACGTGCCGCCCTGCAACTGATACTGGCCTGACTTTAACTGCTTGCCGTTCAGACGCAAGCTGATCAGTTCCAGCTCCTCACCCACCAGTACGATTCCTTTGTCAAGGCTTGCCGGATTACGGCGCATCACAATGCGGGTAGCAACCCGAGTCGAAGCGGGATCAAGATCGAAACCCATATCTACCGTATCAACCCAGTAAGAAGGAGCGGTGTAATCTTTACGATAAATCGTAGATGGTGTTGCTGCCGTATCGTTACGCATAGGATCTAGTGATGAGAAATTCGTAGAAAACACGATTCTACCAAGCAACCGCCGAATGTTCATGCAATTTGGCTGTAACGCTTGGTCCGGGCATGAGATGTAAAGGCGTATTGTTATTACATTGTTTGAGCACAACCCCAGCCATTCAGACCACGAACAAGCGTCACTAGTCCATGACAAACAGAATCACAGACGGACGCGTACAATCCCCTATAAGAAGAAGTGCTCGCGATAACGACGGATCGCCGACGTTAGCGTTATTTCACGTCGAGTTATCAGGGATGAACTCTACGGCAATATTTCACTCCAAGAATACGGTCCACCCAACAGACGAGAATTTTTTTATTTCGCTCTACCGAGGAAAATTATGAAACGGTTTTTAGTTCTTTGTATGGCTGCGATGTGTTTGCTACTGGCTGGTTGCGCCTCTTTCATCCGTAGTGACGTCACGGCGTTCAACGAGTGGCCCGCTGATCTGACCAACAAGTCATTCACCTTTACCCACTCAACCGAGCAAGATAATGATCTTGAATACCGCAACTACGAGAACCTGGTGCGCCAGCAGCTTCAACGGCTTGGCTTTACCGAACCGGCAAACCGCGCGCAAGCCGCGCTAACTGTAGCGTTAACATACGGTGTCACCGCGCGCGACGTGCACGTTGTGGAACCAGTGGTGATTGATCCTGGTTTTTATGGGTCTCCGCTCTATGGTCCAGGATGGGGATACCGCGGATTCTACGGCCCATTCAATGATCCATTTTGGTACGGCACACCGGTAGTGACCCAGCGCGAGCTGAATTTTCAGGTATTCACACGCCGTGCAAATGTTGGCATTTCCCGCATCAGCGACGCCAAAAAATTGTATGACGTGACCGTTGTCAGCGAGGGACGAGTCAGCGCATTGCCAAAGGTAATGCCTTATTTAATCCGTAGCGCATTTAGCGACTTCCCTGGGCAAAGCGGTGTTCCACGGCAGGTAAAGCTAAAAGTTGAAGACACCAAATAGTGACCCACCAAATCGGGTAGCTGCTATGCTCAAGGAATAGTTCGATGGAAACCTGCACCATGTCTTTACGACAGGCGCAGGTTTCATCGTTTGTGGCGGAATTTATTAGCCAATTGAGACTAATGTTGAAACAATCAGGTATAAAACCACTCGCTGGCAAACGTAATAAAGCCAATCAAGATCACCATTAATATCAGCACTATTAGCAAGCGACCAAATTTCGGCGTACCATCCGTACCGGTCGGCTGCTCTTCTGGATGGCCCATTGGATTATTTTCATGGACCGTTTCCTGGTGTTCGATTTTGTCGCTCATGGCTTACTTTATAATAAAAAATTTAAGGAATCAGAATCGTCGAGCCAGTTGTTTTACGCCCTTCCAGATCGATGTGCGCCTGCGCAGCATCTTTTAGAGCATAACGTTGATTGATATCGATCACGATTTTTTTACTACCGATCATTTGAAACAAATCAGCAGCGGCCGCATCAAGCTCGGCACGCGTCGAGATGTAGTGTGACAGCGATGGTCGTGTAATGGATAACGAACCGCGCGAAACCAGTTCATTCAAGCTAAACGGTGGCACCGGTCCGGAAGAACTACCAAAGCTGACCATCGTTCCGAGCGGCGAGAGACAATCCAATGAGTCGATGAAGGTATCCTTGCCAATCGAATCGAACACCACGGGCACGCCTTTGCCATTGGTGAACTCCTTCATCCGCTCAACGATATTTTCGGTCTTCGAATTGATCACATGGGTGCAACCTGCGGCAAGCGCCAACGCTTTTTTCTCGTCTGAGCCGACCGTGCCGATCATCTTCACACCGAGCGAACGCGCCCACTGCGCGGCAATCAGCCCTACCCCGCCAGCGGCCGCGTGAAATAGTATGGTGTCGCCCTCTTTTACGGGAAAGGTCCGTCTGAACAAATATTGAACCGTCAGCCCTTGTAACAGGGAAGCGGCTGCGACATCAAACGAAATCTCGTCTGGTAATTTAACCAGCATCGCCACAGGCATCAGGCGGACTTCGGAATAGGAGCCATTTGGCCGCCCTGCATAGGCGACGCGATCACCCGGTTTAAAACCAAGAACACCCAACCCGACAGCCTCGATTACGCCAGCGCCCTCTTGCCCCACACCACCGGGCAGCGGTTGCGGATACAAGCCGATTCGGAAATAGACATCGATAAAATTTACCCCGCATGCAACATTCCGAATTCTGACTTCGCCCGGCCCAGGCTCGCCAACTTCAACATCGACGTACTCCATCACCTCAGGACCACCTGTCTTGCGAATTACGATTGCTTTAACCATTATTTTCTCGATTCTAAATAAAAAAATGCTCTGTTATTTACAAGGCCAACCTAAACGATGAGTCTGACACAAATTTGTTCGGGTAACTCACTGCTTATTACCCTCTGACAAAACAGTACGAGGTGCCGAGAGTCGAGGCCGCCGAGACTGCAAGAAACATTCAACCAACAGGCAATTTTTAATTTATTTTTAAAAGGTGCCCGGATAAGCGCCGCCGTCGAGCAAAATATTTTGCCCCGTCAGGTAACCGGCATGTGCGCTACACATAAATGCACACATCGCACCAAATTCGGCGGCATTTCCAAATCGTTTTGCTGGTATTTGCCCAGCTCTTGCTTGCTGTACTTGCTCAATGGTCGTACCGTTAGCTGAAGCAGATGCGGCCTGCATCGAACGCAAACGATCAGTATCAAACGCACCCGGCAATAAATTATTGATCGTTACGTTGTGTGCGACTGTCTTGCGAGCAATACCTGCAACAAATCCGGTAAGACCAGAACGCGCACCGTTCGATAAACCGAGTACGTCAATCGGCGCTTTCACCGAGCTTGATGTGATATTCACGATACGACCAAAACCACGGGCGATCATGCCATCCACAGTGGCCTTAATCAGTTCAATCGGCGTCAACATATTGGCGTCAAGCGCCTTGATCCAGTCGTCCCGCTGCCAATCACGAAAATCACCCATCGGTGGACCGCCAGCATTAGTCACCAAAATATCCGGTTGCGGACAAGCAGCCAACACCAGCGCTCGCCCCTCCGCTGTGGTGATATCACAGACAACAGCAATTACCTCAACGCCGTAGGCATCGCGCAACTGCTGCGCCGTTTGCTCCAGCGTTTCCGCTGTCCGTGCTACCAATGTTAAATTGACGCCATCGCCCGCTAATGCTTCAGCACATCCGCGTCCTAATCCTTTGCTGGCACCGCAGACCAAGGCTTGCTTGCCACGAATTCCAAGATCCATTTTTAAACTTTCTTCTTTGAAATCAGATAAATACCCGTTAACACCAATCCGGTTCCTGCCAGCTGAATACCCGTAATCGGTTCATCCAATATGAGCGCGCCCAAAAACAAGGTTGAAACCGGCCCGACCATGCCGGCTTGCGCCGAAGTCGCGGCACCAATCCGTGCCACCGCAATCATCGTTAAAAATACCGGTAATACTGTACAAAAAACCGCATTAATCAAAGATAAGCCATACACAGCTGTCGGTTGCACGATCATGTAAGCCGGACGCAAAAGAAAAAATTGCACTACGCAAGCGACACAAGAAATACACATTGCATACGCCACCAATCGCAACGCACCGACACGGCTCACCAATTCACCCGACAATAAAAGATAGAACGAATACGTAATCGCTGCGCCTAGCACTAGTGAACTGCCCAATCCGATATCAGGCCCGCCCAGTCGCACGTCATGTATAAATACCAAAACGGTGCCCAAATAAGAAAGCCCTAAAGCTCCCCATTCAAGCAACGTAACGCGTCGCTGGTAAAAGAAAAACGACAGCAATAAAACAAACGACGGCGTCAAAAACAAAATCAACCGCTCCAACCCCGCTGATATATATTGCAGACCCATAAAATCGAGAAAACTCGACAAGTAATATCCCACTAGACCCAATATCACGATACGAATACGGTCAATATTTGCCAGCGGTGGCGCGGACCGGGTTTTCCATATTGCAACCACTGCAAACAAAGGAAACGCGAATAGCATACGAAACATAATTAACGTCACGGCGTCAACATCGTACCGATAAATCAACTTTGCCACGATCGCTTTGGCAGAAAAAAGAACAGCCCCGATAATGCCAATTGCCAAGCCACTAAGGTAAATCTTGCGGTCGACTGACTGCAACGGTAAAGATGTCATATTAGGATTGTAAATGGTATAAAAAAATTGCGTTTTGATAGCGTGATTTAAGCAGAGTCGTCTACACAAAGCAGGTATCGACGGAAGGTAAAGGCCCCATGTCAGGCCCGCATTCCTGTTCGATTGAAACGGAGCTATTGACGACGCAGATCAATAGCTACAACACAAATAACCACGCGATCAATGCTATCTTCGGCCCAAGCGACACAGAAGGAGCGTGGAGCGAATATTTAATTTATCGCCTGCGAGCAAAAACTGTCAATTTCTGCGAGGCAGTAGTCTCCGGCCAGCACAGAATGCGATCGATTACTTTCATTTAAAAATCGATCCGAGAACGCCACGAATAATTTGCCGCCCTAACTGCGAACCCATTGTTCTAGCAGCCGATTTCACAACGGTTTCGACCAACGTATCCCGGCTACCAGAACCGGTTTTGCCACCCAACATACCGCCTAATGCGTCAGTCCACGAACCGCCAGTAGTGGGAATAGTTGAAGGCACAGTGACGTCAGCGCCACCCGTTGAAGTCGCTGCGGTACGACCTTTCAATTTTTCATATGCAGACTCCCGATCAACCGCGGTGTCGTACACACCAGCGACGATTGATCCGGCAATCAACTGCTGACGCTCCTCTTGCGAAATTGGCCCGATTTGCGATGCTGGCGGCAGAATATACGCACGCTCAACAATGGTCGGTCGGCCTTTTTCGTCCAGGAAAGAAACTAACGCCTCGCCAACACCAAGTTCACTAATGACCTGCGACGTATTTAAACTGGGGTTAGCGCGGAATGTGTCCGCTGCGGCTTGCACCGCTTTTTGATCCCGCGGCGTATAAGCGCGTAAGGCATGCTGTACACGATTACCTAATTGACCGAGCACCGTATCCGGTATATCCAGAGGATTTTGTGTCACAAAGTAGACACCCACTCCTTTTGAGCGAATCAAACGCACCACTTGTTCAATTTTCTGTAGCAATGGTTTAGGCGCTTCGGCAAACAGTAAATGTGCCTCATCAAAGAAAAACACCAACTTTGGCTTATCCAGATCGCCCACTTCAGGAAGTTGCTCGTACAATTCTGAAAGCAGCCACAACAAAAAAGTTGAATACAGACGCGGCGATTGCATGAGTTTATCAGCAGCTAAAATATTCACGATCCCTTTGCCATCGCCGTTAGTCTGCAACAAATCGTCGATATTCAGCATCGGTTCACCGAAGAAATTATCTCCGCCCTGCTCTTCAATACCAATCAATCCGCGCTGAATGGCACCGATACTGGCCGCCGAGATATTGCCGTATTCGGTTTTAAAATCAGCCGCGTTGTCACCGACATACCGCAA
Organism: Glaciimonas sp. GNP009; assembly: GCF_054343755.1. Taxonomy (NCBI): domain Bacteria; kingdom Pseudomonadati; phylum Pseudomonadota; class Betaproteobacteria; order Burkholderiales; family Oxalobacteraceae; genus Glaciimonas; species Glaciimonas sp. GNP009. The sequence goes on along the minus strand of NZ_JBTGUV010000004.1, from coordinate 3,222,721 downwards.
CATCGCCCGCAAATCCTTCGTATCGAGCAATAACAGGCCATTGTCATCGGCAATCTTAAATACCAGTTGCAAGACACCTTGCTGAGTGTCGTTAAGATTGAGCATGCGGGCTAACAAAAGTGGCCCAAGATCGGAAATAGTGGCCCGGATCGGATGACCTTGCTCTCCGAAGACATCCCAAAACGTCACCGGGGCAGCGGCCCATTGCGGTTCATCCATGCCAAGTGCTGCCAAACGTTCCTTCAATTTTGCCGATTGCGTCCCTGCTTTGGCGATTCCAGACAAGTCACCTTTGACGTCAGCCATAAAAACCGGCACTCCGATATCCGATAGCGCCTGCGCGAACACCTGCAGCGTCACCGTCTTGCCCGTGCCGGTAGCGCCTGTGATGCAGCCATGGCGATTCACCAGAGCAGGTAACAAAGCAAGGTCGTGCTGGGTATTTTTAGCAATCAGAAGGGGATTGAGCATAATTTTGTTTGGTCTGAGCGACGGTAAAGTCGATTTTTGAGAGGGTGCACTATGATAAAATGCTGCTTTGATTATAGCTAACTACAGCAAGAAAGAACCATCATGGCGGGACACAGTAAATGGGCCAATATCAAGCATAAAAAGGCAGCCACCGATGCCAAACGCGGCAAAGTGTGGACCCGCTTGATCAAAGAGATCACCGTCGCAGCCCGGATGGGCGGTAGCGACCCAGACACCAATCCGCGATTACGCCTCGCAGTCGACAAAGCAGGCGACGCCAATATGCCCAAGGATAACGTAGTCCGCGCAACTCAGCGCGGTGCGGGTGAACTGGATGGTGTCAACTACGAAGAAGTCCGCTATGAAGGCTATGGCATTAATGGCGCCGCCATCATCGTAGAGTGCATGACTGACAACAAAATTCGCACCGTGGCTGAAGTCCGTCATGCGTTCTTGAAAAACGGTGGCAATATGGGCACTGAAGGCTCAGTCGCCTTTATGTTTAAACATTGCGGTCAATTCCTATTTGCGCCCGGTACCAACGAAGATGCGTTGATGGAGGCCGCTCTGGAAGCGGGCGCTGACGACGTTATTACCGATGAAGAAGGCGGAATCGAAGTATTGTGCGCACCGTTTGAGTTCTCGGTAGTGAAGTCGGCGCTTGAAAAAGCAGGCTTTAAAGCAGAAATGGCCGAAATCATCATGAAGCCAGCGACTGAAACAATGTTCGCGGGTGAAGATGCAGTCAAAATGCAAAAATTGCTGGATGCGCTGGAAAATCTGGACGACGTTCAGGAAGTTTTCAGCAACGCCATTATTGAAGATCATTGATAGCATGCTTAGGTGCTTAGGCTTATGTAATTAAATGGCATCAAGTTGATTTAAATTTAATGAAATTTAATGAAATTAAATTTATTTATTTATTTATTTATTTATTTAAATCAACTTATTTTCATAAACCTTTCTGCCATCTCTTTTTGGCAACTATTGATAGCACTATTTGCAGGCATCTGACCGCGCTCTTATCGGCGGCATAGTCAGCAACAAATGCGTAAAACCGGACATCTTATGAAAATTCTCGTCGTTGGCTCTGGTGGCCGTGAACATGCACTAGCGTGGAAAATCGCCCAATCGCCCCGTATCCAAACCGTCTTTATTGCGCCCGGTAACGGGGGTACTGCACTCGATTCACGCCTGCAAAACGTCGACATTACCGATTATTCAGCACTGGCAGACTTTGTTGAAAAAGAGCGCATCGCCCTCACCGTCGTTGGCCCTGAAACACCGTTAGCTGGCGGAATCGTGAACGTATTCCGGGACCGTGGCCTCAAAATTTTTGGCCCGACCAAAGAAGCGGCGCAACTGGAAAGTTCCAAGGATTTTGCTAAAGCCTTCATGCAGCGCCACAAGATCCCCACAGCAGATTATCAAACGTTCACCGACGTCGAAGCCGCGCATCGCTATCTTGACCAAAAGGGTGCGCCAATTGTCATCAAGGCTGACGGACTTGCTGCAGGTAAAGGCGTGGTCGTTGCGATGACACCAGAGGAAGCGCATGCGGCAGTAGATATGATGCTGGCTGACAACAAATTCGGTACCGCCGGATCAAGCGTTGTCATCGAAGACTTTCTGACCGGCGAAGAAGCCAGTTTCATCGTCATGGTCGATGGCAGAAATATTCTTGCCCTTGCCACTAGCCAGGATCACAAACGCTTAAAAGATGACGATCAGGGACCGAACACCGGCGGCATGGGCGCTTATTCCCCTGCACCGATCGTCACCCCCGCGGTGCATGCGCGCGTCATGCGCGACATCATTACACCGACCATCCAAGGCATGGCGAAAGAAGGCAGTCCTTTTACCGGCTTTCTATACGCTGGCTTGATGATTGACGACAAGGGCAACCCAAAGACCATCGAATTCAATTGCCGTATGGGCGATCCCGAGACGCAACCGATTATGGCGCGCCTGAAAACCGATTTGCTGATGGTGATGGAACACGCCGTCAACAACACGCTCGATACCATCGAACTGGAATGGGACCGCCGCACCGCGTTAGGTGTCGTTATGGCTGCCGCTGGTTATCCTGACGCGCCGCGCAACGACGATCTGATTTCTGGTATTCCCCCTGAGACTGCGGACGCCATCACTTTTCATGCTGGCACGACACTGACCGGGACGCGACTAACCACCTCCGGCGGACGCGTCCTATGCGTTGTTGGCCTAGGCGACAGCGTCAAAGTAGCGCAAAAGCACGCTTATAACATCGTCGACATCATTCATTTTAGCGGTGCGCAATTTCGTCGTGACATTGGCTGGCGTGCGATAAAACGGCCTGGATAAGTCGCCTTGGCTGCGTCAATTTGCGTTAAAAATCTTGCTATCAATAAACGATAACTAGATGCTTTTACAATGTTCCCCGCAATGAACGCCAAACCGAGGTATCAAAAGCAACTAAATGTTTCCTAGGTAATAATGATTCGTTGTACCTTAAAACGGCAAAGCGGCGATTTCGCCAGAATCAATACTGAGGGCTATTAATAATGTGTATTACTAACCCAAATCCACATTAATTAAAAGTTGGTAATCAACCGTCCTTTGCCATTCCGCTATCAAGGACCGCCTCGGCAAGGTACAATCCCTGCTATCCCGTGATTTATATGATCCGCGCACACTGATGCGCGATTTTTTTGCAATTTGTGCATTCTTTGTCCGTTAACGTAATGACATCAAATATCCCGTCCGCAACGGCGGTCAAATCCTACTTGCTGGATCTGCAGACGCGCATTGTGGCTGCCATGGAGCATATCGACGGACAACCCTTCGGTATCGATAGTTGGGATCGCCCGGAAGGCGGCGGCGGTATTTCACGCATTATCGAAGAAGGTAATGTGTTTGAGCGCGGCGGCGTCGGCTTTTCCCATGTGATGGGGAAAACCCTTCCACCATCTGCCTCTGCCAGTCGACCTGAACTTGCTGGCCGTCAATGGGAAGCGATGGGCGTGTCACTAGTCATGCATCCGCGTAATCCCCATGCACCAACCGTGCATATGAATGTACGATTTTTTACCGCTACAGCAGAAGGCAAAGAGCCGATCTGGTGGTTTGGTGGCGGCCTGGACTTGACGCCGTATTATGGCTCGGAAGAGGACACCCGCCACTTTCATCGCACTTGCCGTGACGCATTGACGCCATTCGATACTGATGCAGATAAAAATACCGATCAGGCTTTATATCCCCGCTTCAAGAAATGGTGCGATGAGTATTTTTATTTGAAACATCGTCAGGAGCCGCGCGGCGTGGGCGGCATTTTCTTTGACGATTTCAATCAGCTTGGCTTCGACCAAAGCTTCGCCATGATGCAAAGTGTCGGCAATGCCTTCATCCCCGCGTATGGTGCGATTTTGAGTAATAACAAAGAAATACCATTTACCGAACAACAACGCGATTTTCAAGCATATCGTCGTGGACGGTATGTTGAATTCAATCTAGTGTATGATCGCGGCACTTTGTTCGGCTTGCAATCCGGTGGTCGTACCGAGTCGATCCTGATGTCGATGCCACCAGTGGTCAAATGGCGCTATAACTGGCAACCAACCGCAGGAAGCCCGGAAGCACGGCTATATTCGGATTTCCTGATTCATCGAGACTGGCTCTGACATGCGTGCTGATCAACATCCACGTTGTTGCGTCGCTGTTTTAGGCGGTAGTTTTGATCCGGTTCATGACGGTCACGTGGCTCTGGCCCGTTACTTTGTCACCTTGCTAGCACCAGATCTCTTGCGCGTGATTCCAACAGGTAATCCCTGGCAAAAGCACGGTTTGGAAGCAAGTGCCGCGGATCGGGTAGAAATGGTACGACGCGCTTTTAGCGACCAGGCCGTCAAGGTCGTCATCGATCAGCAGGAAATCGAGCGCCAAACGGCGACTTTCACTATTGATACGCTGCAATCGTTACGGGCTGAACTGGGTCCGGAGGCGTCCATTATCTTTTTAATGGGTGCTGACCAGTTACAACATCTGAATACTTGGCAGGGTTGGGACAAACTGTTCAATTATGCGCATCTGGGAGTAGCGTCCCGGCCCGGCTTTGCGCTGGATGCATCACAGGTACCGCCCGAGGTCACGCGCGAATTTACGCGCCGCGCAGCGACCCCCGAGCAGATTCGCCAGAGTCCGCACGGGTTGACTTATCTGGCGGAAAACCTATTTGTAGACATATCAGCAACAAAAATTCGTGCTGCATTGCACTCTGGAAAAAGACCAGACTCGCTGATCCCGGCGGTAGTGCTAGACTATATTGAACAACACCATCTTTATAAGAATTAAATGGAAATCAAAAAACTGCAAGGCCTCGTCATTGACGCTCTAGAAGACGTCAAAGCGCAAGAAATCCGCGTATTTGATACATCCCATCTGACCAGCTTGTTTGATCGCATCGTGGTCGCGTCCGGCACCTCCAATCGTCAGACCAAAGCACTTGCTGCATCGGTCCGCGACAAGGTCAAAGAAAACGGCGGCAATATTTTAAGCGTCGAAGGCGAAGGTACCGGAGAATGGGTATTGGTCGATTTGGGTGATATGGTCGTGCATATCATGCAACCGACGATTCGCGCTTATTATCGTCTGGAAGAAATCTGGGGCGAAAAAGAAGTCAAAATGGGCGCTGCCAAACGTGTTTCTCAACGCACGGCACCGGACGCTGAAGAAGGTGCTGCCGCGAAGAAAGTGTCGCGTCATCTGACCACGTCACAAGCGTTGGCACCAGAAGTCGATGCACCGAAAAAAGCACCTGCACGCAAAAAACCGGTAAAAAGCGATCCTAAACAAGCGGTCGGCAAAACCATCAAAGTAAAGTCATCGAAAAGCGTCACTACCAAAAATGCTGCGCATAAAGCCGCCACTGCGCCAAGGAAAGCGCCAGTAAGAAAAGCGCCGACGACAGCGCGTGCGCCAGCTAAACCAAAAGACGAAGCCTGAGTGTAGGTTAACGTGCAGCTCATCATCGCTGCGGTCGGCCACAAAATGCCGACCTGGATTGAGACCGGATTCGGCGAGTATGCAAAGCGCATGCCGCCGGATTGCCGGATCGTCCTCAAAGAAATCAAACCGGTTGATCGCTCCAGCAGCAAGACGGCGGAAACTGCCATGGCGCTTGAGCGTGCTCGCATAGAAGCTGTCTTGCCCAAAGGTGTTCGCATCGTCGCTCTGGATGAGCACGGCAAAGACCTGACCTCGGTGCAACTATCGCAGCATTTGGTCCAATGGCAACAAGATGGCCGCGACGTCGCATTTATTATCGGCGGCGCCGACGGTCTTGATCCTGCTTTTAAAGCAAAGGCGGACACGCTGCTGCGTATCTCCAGTTTAACGCTACCGCATGGCATGGTACGGGTGCTTTTGGCGGAACAGCTTTATCGGGCCTGGTCAATTACCCAAAATCATCCTTATCACAGGATTTAGTGCGCCGGATATCACGGATATCAATCCGGCGAGTATGAGTTCGACCAAAAATGAGGTAAATTAGGTTACCTGAATTAACAGGTTATTTAGGAAGAATGCTACTGCCCAAATAATGAAAATCTGGAACCAAAAAATTTATCTTGCATCAAAAAGTCCCCGAAGACGTGAACTTTTACGTCAAATTGGTGTGGATTTTGAGCTACTCTTATTACGCGAAAACACCCCACGCGGACCAGATGTCAGTGAGGAAGTCCTTTCAAATGAGCAGCCAACCGCTTATGTAGAACGCGTTACCCTGGAAAAGGCCGCATTTGCTTTCCACACCATGCAGCAGCGTAAGTTGCCAATGAGGCCGCTCCTCGCCGCAGATACGACAGTCACCATTGATAATAAAATATTGGGCAAACCGGCCGATAACGCAGAAGCAGTAAATATGTTGCGACAATTGTCAGGCCGAACGCACCAGGTATTGACCAGCGTTGTTGTGGTGTATCAGCTGCAATCCTGGCAAATAACACAAACATCTGAAGTGGTTTTTCAAACCCTTAGCGATGAAATAATCCGAAGCTACTGCGCGACGGCAGAACCTTACGACAAAGCCGGGGCCTATGGTATCCAGGGATTTGCTGCCATGTTCATCAAACGTATCAATGGTAGTCATTCCGGCATTATGGGTTTACCCCTTTTTGAAACCGCTCAACTATTACAACAGGCAGGAATCGATATTTTATGAGCGAAGACATACTGGTTAACATTACCCCGCAAGAAACGCGTGTCGCGCTGATTTTTCAAGGCGCTGTGCAAGAATTACATATCGAACGCACCTTATCCCGCGGATTGGCCGGAAATGTCTATCTTGGCAAAGTCGTCCGCGTTTTACCCGGCATGCAATCCGCATTCATCGATATTGGATTGGAGCGAGCGGCCTTTTTGCATGTGGCCGATATATGGGAAGCCCGCGTGCGTGGAGTACCAGCAGCCGATGGACAGCCAACGATACCGATGCCGATTGAAAAGCTGTTATTCGACGGACAACCGTTGATGGTACAGGTTGTTAAAGACCCTATCGGGACCAAGGGCGCACGATTATCCACCCAAATTTCCATCGCTGGCCGCATGCTGGTGTATCTGCCGCAAGATAATCACATTGGTATTTCTCAGCGCATCGAAAACGAAGCAGAACGCGAATTGTTGCGTACTAAAGTACAACAGTTGCTTCCACCCGAGGAGAAAGGCGGCTTCATCATTCGCACCATGGCTGAAGATGCGTCCGACACCGATCTGCAAATGGATATTGAATACCTGCGTAAAACCTGGTCTTCGATCACACAGCTGGCAAAAAGCCGTCCGGCACCGACGCTACTGCATCAAGATTTAAGTCTGGCGCAACGCGTGCTGCGTGACTTTGTCGACGATAAAACGACCAGTATTCAGGTCGACTCGCGCGAGAATTTTATCAAGCTGCAAGAATTTGCCAGTACCTACACGCCGTCCGTCAATGCGCGCTTAATCCACTACACAGGCGAAAGACCATTATTTGACTTGTACGGTGTTGAAGAAGAAATTCTGAATGCATTGAGTCGTCGTGTGCCGCTTAAATCTGGTGGTTACCTGATCGTCGATCAGACCGAGGCAATGACCACGATTGATGTCAATACTGGCAGCTTCGTCAATGGTCGCAATTTTGACGACACCATTTTTAAAACCAATCTGGAAGCCGCCCACGCCATCGCCCGCCAGCTCAGGTTGCGTAACCTTGGTGGCATCATCATCCTCGACTTTATCGACATGGAAAATGTCGAGCATAAGATAGCAGTATTGTCCGAACTCAACAAAGCCTTATTGCGTGATCGGACCAAGAAATCGGTATCCGATTTTTCGGCGCTGGGCTTAGTCGAGATGACGCGCAAACGCACGCGTGAATCGTTGGCACATATTCTGTGCGAAACCTGCTCGGTATGTAATGGCAAAGGACAAGTCAAAACCGCCCGCACGCTGTGTTACGAAATTTTGCGAGAGGTGTTGCGCGAAGCAAAACAATTCAACCCGCGTGAATTTCGCATTCTGGCATCGCAAGCGGTAGTTGACATGTTCTTAGAGGAGGAGTCACAACATCTCGCCATGCTCGGCGATTTCATCTCTAAACCGATTTCATTGCAAGTCGAAACGGTTTATCCGCAAGAGCAGTACGACATTATTTTGATGTAGGCTTCCAGGACAGTCCAATGCATGCATCTTTAAACGCTATTTCTCAGTCATCTGAAAAAAATCCATCGCGCTCCTTTCATATTGCGTTCTGTGTCGACGACCATTATTGCCGCAGCATGGGCGCAACAATCACGTCGATCATTGATAATAATCCGGGCGTTGACTTCACGTTTCACGTTTTTGCATTTGCGATTTCCGAAGATAACCGGCAACGTTTCAATCAGCTAACGACCAAGTACGGAGTCGCGACGCACATTCATATTATTGATCCGGTGATCTTTAAACCGTTTGCACATATCTCGCAATTTTCATATTATTCTCCAACCATCTTTACACGTCTGCTGATCCCTTCCACGTTGCAAGGAATCACGGATAAAGTCCTTTATTTGGATGCGGATATTTTATGCCTGGGAAGTATCGCTGAACTGATTCAAATGGATTTCGGAGATAGCGCAGCGATCGTGGTTCCTGACGCGGATGAAACTACGCGCAGACGCTGTGCTGCTTTACAGCTTTCATCGCAGCGCTATTTTAACTCCGGCGTAATGTACATGAATGTCGATGTCTGGATGTCACAACAGATCACCGAGAAAACAATTCTTTCGATTTTAGAAAATGGAAAAAATTACCGCTTCCCGGATCAAGATGCGCTCAATGTTGTACTTGAAGGAAAAATTACGTTTATCGAAAGAAAATGGAATTTTCTATACGACTTGATTCACGACCTGGAAAAAGACAAAAGACAAATGCGTGACATTGGCGAGATCGGTTTCATTCATTTTGCCGGCGCAGTCAAACCCTGGAACGATTGGTGTTTGCATGCATCGACCGACCTGTTTATCAAGTACCACAAGCTATCACCCTGGGCCGATATAGCCCTTGATCCCGAGCCGCGAAATTATAAAGAGATGCGCATGTTTTCGCGTTTCCTAATGAAGCGCGGTGAGGTCTTTAATAGCTTCAAGTGGTATATGAAATATCTTTCAGCGCGTTGAAAAAAAGAGAAGAAAGAAACAAAACCAGAACATAAATGTGCCACTCAACTTGTACTTAAATAGTACATACCTGATCCAAGATAATAGGCAAATAATCAGACTCTGTAAAAGTCAGAATCGCGGGGTCGCTTCTGACTTTTATCGCTGATACTGATATCAGTTTCCACATGACGTTTTTAATCGATTACAAATGGCAATAACAAGCGCACACATTTTAATATGCCGCACCGACAACATCGGTGATGTCATGCTAACGCTACCCATTGCGGCGCGTCTGAAGCAACAACATCCTTCGATCAAAATAAGTTTCCTTTGTCGAGCTTATGCAGCCCCGGTCGTCAGGCATTGCCGCAGTGTTGACGAGGTAGTCGAACTGGAGGACTTCTTATCCGATCCATCCGGGTATTTTGCACGTGCTGGTATCGATACCGTCATCATTGCACAACCGGTCAAGCAATTAGCACAACTAGCATTCAAAGCAAGAATTAAAAATCGTATTGGCAATGCCCGTCAAAAGTTGTACCAACTGTTATATTGCAATCGTCGGGTGCGGTTCAAAAAAGGTAATTCAGAACATCATGAAGCGCAATTCAACTTTGAATTTCTGCGCCCGTTTGGTCTTAAGACCATTCCCGAAATTGCTGAGATTGCGGCACTTTATGACTTCGACATTCCCGAGAACGAAGAGGTTAACGGTCTATTGGCGCAGCATCCGTTCAACCTGATTATTCATACAAAATCTAACGGACATGGTCGTGAATGGCCAATCGCACATTATGTGACGCTTGCCAAGCAACTTAGCGCGTACAAAGATATCCAGTTATGGCTAACCGGCAGCGCCACAGAAGGACAGTGGCTCGCAGAAAATGCGGGAGAATTATTGAGATTACCCAATGTGAGTAATGTTTGCGGCAGGTTCACACTTGATGTCTTCACCTCTTTCATCAAAGCGGCAGATGGTTTGATTGCCAGCGGCACAGGCCCGCTGCATATCTCTGCAGCTATTGGGCAGCGCACGCTCGGTTTATTTCCACCGATCCGACCGATGCATCCAGGAAGATGGGCACCGGTAGGGACGCACGCCCAAAGTTTGTGCATCCCAACCAATTGTGCCGGATGTAAAGATATTGACGCGGCCGAATGTGCTTGTATGCTAAAAATCTCTCCTGGTGCCGTCGCAAAGATAGTCCTGGAATGGCACAAGGAAGCGATCCCGGTCACTGCCTGACAGTCAAATCAATCAGGTATTGGGCGGCAAAACAGCGATCACCTGATCAACGGTAATCGCTCTCACCCAATCCCTACGATTGGGTGCGTTGACGACGATGCTATTTGCCTTATCAACCGGCGCCCACTCAGGATTTTTTTGGCGCATCAGCGCAATCACCGGCACGTGCACTGCATTGGCCAAATGCATCACAGCGGTTTCGACCGAGATAATTAAATCGCACTCTTGTAATATTGCTGGTAACTGGAAGAAATTTTCCTGCGCACTAAAAAGCTGAAACCGCTCTAGTTTTTGCTGTGCAAAAAATGCTTTGGCAGCGCTCATTTCCTCGGGTACGACGTTCACCACAAGATCAGTGTTACGCCAGCTGTCCTGCGCTCTTATTGCCAGGGCCAGTTCAACTACGCGCTCTAAGGGCCAACAACGTTTCTTGGTCTTTGCATACGGATTGATGAATACCAGCTTCGGTTCGATTTCGGTCTGGCCGCTCTCACGCACAAATCCCCAGTCGCGTAATTGTTGCTTTGCGTAATCGGTCCAACGCTCTGGAATCTGAACAAAAGGCAATCGCGAGGACGCGGAGGTATCAATACCAAACAAGCGCTTGAACCAGCCCGCGTAAATATCGCTGATGTGCAATCCTGGTGCCGATGCCTCGTCTGGATTAAGGGCCGCATCCAATTTTCGATACGCCAAATGTTTATGTACAGCAAACAGACTCGCCGACTTTTTCATGCCCACGACAAAACCTTGTGGACTGATTTCACGGGCAAGTGACGCATACATCGGCGGCCGTAACGTTGAAAGCGACACGACTACCGGATAAGCTTCTTGCTGGGCTTCTTTTATGGACTGCTGAAACAACGGCGGACTATAAGTCTGGTTATAGAGCTTGGTCACAAACGGACATGCGGCGACCCAATCGTACAACGCATACTTTTTTAAAAACACCCAACTCTCAGGTCGATTAGTCCGGCGAACTTCATCAATCCATATATGAATCTTGATGTGCGGATAGGCTTCTGCAAAGGACTGAAAACAGTTTTGCAAGTAAGTGAAATCGCCCAAAGCAAGATGAGCAATGAACAAAATTTTATCCGCTTTTTTTAATACATCGCTTGGAACCAGCTGTGTAACCATAAAATTTTGAACTCAAGTAAAAGGATTCAAGTACGTTAGCGCGATCGATGATCGATCAAAACCAGGTCGCCTAACTGTCGGCATTTATACCTCGACATTCACCACTTCATTGGAGAACTGCAGGCGATACAGGTTAGCGTAAGCACCCTGCTTTTCCAGCAATTCGTCATGCGTGCCAACTTCAACAATCCGCCCCGAAGAAAGCACCACAATGCGGCTGGCACGCTCAATAGTGGAGAGACGATGGGCAATCACAAACGTGGTTCTGCCTTCCATCAATTTATCTAATGCAGCTTGTACAGCGCGCTCGGACTCACTATCCAGCGCCGACGTCGCCTCATCCAAAATCAGGATTGGCGCATCTTTATAGATTGCCCGCGCCATTGCCAGCCGCTGGCGTTGGCCGCCTGATAAGCGTGAACCGTTATCTCCAACCTGTGTTTCCAGTCCATCAGGCAGGCTCGCGATCATATCGGTCAAGTAAGCGGCCTTTGCTGCAGCCTCAATACGACCGCGATCCGGCGTACTGTCGCCATAGGCAATATTTGCGGCAATCGTGTCGTCGAACAAGATAACATTTTGGCTTACCATCGCGATTTGCTCGCGCAAACTCGTCAGCGCAATATCTTCGATCGGTTCGCCATCCAGCAAAATTTGGCCTCCGGTCAGCGCATAAAAGCCGGGTATTAAATTCACAAGGGTAGATTTGCCACCACCCGACATCCCAACAAATGCAATCGTTTCGCCCGGTTCAACACTCAGATTAATGCCATCCAAAGCCCGCGCCTCTTGGCCAGGATAGGAAAAACTCACATCGACCAGATCGATCCTGCCACGCGCACGCTGATCAAGTTGCTTGCCATCGGAGCGCTCCACCTGACTATCGATGAGCGTAAATACCGCTTCTGCAGCCGCCATCCCACGTTGCAACGGCCCATTCACTTCTGCCAGTTGTTTGAGCGGCGCTAACAATGCAATCATCGCGGTGAAAAATGAGATGAATCCACCCACCGTGATCTGGTTATGGCTGGATTGCACCAATGCCATCATGATCATGACGGACATCGCGCAAGCGGTCATGATTTGGGTAACCGGAACAGTCGCCGCAAAGGTCGTTGTCAGCCGCATACTGAATTGTCGAAGATGATCAGCACTCGCTTCGAAACGTTTTTTTTCATAATCCTGTCCGCCGAAAATCTTGATGACTTGTTGTGCTCGCGTCGTTTCTTCAATTACTTGGGTCAGTTGCGCGTTAACGTTCAGGGCATCTTTATTCAGTTTCTTGAGGCGCTTTCCAGTGGTTCGCACCACAACCATCATCAACGGCATCAACACCAGCGCGACAATCGTCAGACTCCAGCTGATATACAACATGTACGCCAGTAAGCCGATAACTGTCAAAATACAACGCACGATAGACGTAAATAGTTTGCTAATCATGTCAATGATCTGCTGTACTTCAAACATAATCGAATTGATCACGCGTCCCACGGTATACGTGGCATGAAAATCAATCGGTACATTGAGCAAACGACTGAACATTTGACGCCGTAACGTATTAAGCACGCGCGTAGACACCCAGTTAGTCATGTAGGTCGTTAAGAATGTGGAGGCTCCGCGTGCAACAAACGCACCGACCACCGCCACCGGCACCATCCACAACGGGAACGAAGGCTTTTCGACAAACCCATGATCGAGTAAAACCTTAAAGATATACGCCACCAGCGGCTCGGTCGCGGCGGTGACAACCATTCCGAGGAAGGCCAACGCCAACCGTTTTTTGTAAGGACGATGGAATGTTGCCAGTCGCTTGAAATACGTTGAATACGATGGTGCAGTCATGGTTGAGTCAATTCAAGTTCTTTTTTTCGTTTAATGATACAGGCAAGAAATGTCGCCACACTCATTGTGTAAAATCCACCGAGGACGGTCCAAAAGAACATCAGATCGGTAAGGCCGTATATAAAAAATCCGAGGCAAAGCGTCACTCCCAACGCTGCTGCAGTCTTTATATCTTCATCAGAATGACGGATTTCGCGCAAAAAATAGTAGGCAGGCACGCAATAAATCGAGATGCTCGCCAGCAATCCAAATACGCCCAGAATCGCCATATTAAACAAAATTTCATTGTGCGAGTGCGCAAAAGCCGCCGCCGCCGGGCTCACTATTTTACGGGATACCAACTCATTGACATTGCTACTGTAATTCTCACGTCCTGTGCCAACGATCGGATGCTCTTTAAATAAGATCCATGCTGCATTCCATAGTTGCAGGCGAATGCCTACGGAAGTGTCAGCGTTTTGGCCGTCCGTGTAAAGAGTGACATCCTCTTTCACATCTTCCAGTCTGTTTTGGACGCTACTACTAAACGTCACTATGCCAACTAATATGCCCAGTGCGATTACCGCAATCGCCAGTTTATTCCGCAGTTGAATGTTGTTAAAAAACATGAATGCGACCACTAGAAAAAAGGGTATCGCGATCCAGCTTCCCCTAGTTTGCGCTAACCAGGTCACATATAAGCCAAGACAACACGCCAATACTTTTAAGGCAAATATAACTTTGTCACGACGATCATTCCAGCCGAAGGAAATTAACGCCATACTTCCTAACAAGAGTGCGATGTTAGAAAATGCAATGGTTGATAAAAAACCAATATTTCCGAAGCGATTTACGCCAGCGTCAGTTAACATATACGCTTTTATCATCGCCGCTACCACACCGACAACAAAAGCCCACTGCACATTCTTGAGATAGCGAAGTGGCACACTCAGTATCACCCAGAAAATAGGAGCAAATACGGCGAGCCTGATCGCCCGGTCATACTGCTTAAACTGAAAACTTCCTGAGACGAGTTGATTGATAAGTACAGCACAGAACAGCGAAGCCATAGCAAGATGAAGCGGCCAGTATTGCTTTAGCAATTGACTGAAACTTGCCCCCATCGGCTTGAACCGGCAAATCAAAGCAACAATGCTGGACAAGAAAAGCAAATATAAACCGGCGTTACCTGCATTATGCAAAACAATCGAGAGCGCAGGAAAAAACGTAATAACGAGAATTACCGGCCATTTCAAATAAGACAAAGTTCTTCTCCGAATATTTTTTTGTTGCGTTACTTAACTTCCGAGTCGCACGCCCGAAGTCGGGCTAATTATTGATAAAATTAAAAAATTGATGACTATTATTAAATAGTCATCAATCATCGGTCATTAATCATTAATTGTAACTATTTAGTATTCGACCAATACCGATTCCCGTCCCAACTTCTCAGCCAGAGAGCTTTGCAAACCATCGCTAGGCGAGACCCGCCATCCATCCCCAAACAATATCTCGCAGCCGACCCCGCCGCCGGTATAGCGGACAGTCAACGGCAAGCCAGCTTCAGAGCGATGCGAGGACAACATTGTTTTCAGTTCGCTGACGTCGATCTGTTGTTTGGATGCCGTCAACGACAAAACAAACTGCCGACCATAATGAATCCGTGCATTCGCGATATCCATTACTTTTTCTGCGGATACGCGTAAGCCACCATTAAAGCGATCTTCCGAGACTTTACCTTGTACGACCAAAAACTCATCCTCCTTGAAGAAGGCTTTATTCGGTTCGAATTGCTCGTTGTAGATGGTTACATCGACCGATGCGCTGCCATCATCTAATGTCACGATAACCATTTTTCCGCGCTGAGTCATTTGTGTTCGTAAGCCGGAAATAATGCCAGCCAGCGTCCGTGGATCGCGTGACGGCTCCAGATTACCTAAAGGCGTGCGCGCAAAGCGGCGGGCTTCTGGCGCATAAATATCAAATAAATGGCCTGATAAATAGAAGCCAAGTGCCAACTTTTCTTCAGTGAGTTTTTGCCTATCAGTCCAAGGCATCGCTTTGACATACTCTGGCGGTTGTTCAAGATCACTATCATCGCCACCGAATAAACTGACCTGGTTTGCCGCTGCAAGTTTTTGATCAGCCGCCTCCATCGCCAGCGGCACCGATGCCAACAAAATGCCACGATCCACTTTAAAGCAATCGAATGCGCCAGCACGAATCAGGGATTCTATCGTGCGTCGGTTAATCTGACGTTTATCGACCCGCACACAAAAATCGAACAAATCCACAAAAGGTTTGACGTTTCGCGCTGCGACAATCGCCTCAATCGCGTTTTGACCAGAACCTTTAACCGCACCTAAACCGTAACGAATAAACGCCGCTTTTTTACCTGCCTCAGCTTCGGGCGTAAAGCGATATTCCGATAAATTAATGTCCGGTGGCAGTAAAGTCAATTTGCAGATATCAAGCGCGTCCGCCACCAGAATTTTTACTTTTTCGGTGTCATCCATCGCCAGCGACAAGTTAGCCGCCATGAAAGCTGCCGGATGATGCGCTTTTAAATAAGCGGTGTGATAAGACAATAACGCGTACGCAGCGGCATGTGATTTGTTAAAACCATACCCCGCAAATTTTTCCATCAAATCGAAAATTTCGTCGGCTTTGGCTTCGCTCAAACCATCCTTAGCGGCACCGTCGCGGAAGATTTGACGATGCTCGGCCATCTCTTCAGCTTTTTTCTTACCCATTGCGCGCCGCAGCAAATCCGCACCGCCGAGCGAATAACCGCCGACGACCTGCGCCATCTGCATAACCTGCTCCTGATACACCATGATGCCGTAGGTTTCCGACAAAATTCCTTCGGTGCGTGGATCAGGATAATCAAAACGTTCGCCATGCTTACGTTTGCAGAAATCAGGAATCAGATCCATTGGACCGGGACGATAGAGTGCCACCAGCGCAATAATGTCTTCGAATCGATCCGGTCGCGCATCTTTCAGCATCCCTTGCATACCGCGGCTTTCGAGCTGGAATACGGCGACGGTTTTGGCGGCCGTCAGCAACTGATAAGAAGCACGGTCATTCAGCGGCAATTTTTCCAGACTAAAGTCAGCCATCGCTGGATCAAGCTGTTTGATGTAGCGCACTGCACGATCAAGAATCGTCAGCGTGGTCAAACCCAAAAAGTCGAACTTAACCAGTCCGACCGCTTCCACGTCGTCCTTGTCGTATTGCGACACCACACCGGCATCACCACCTTGCGTGTAGAGCGGGCAGAAATCGGTCAACTTGCCCGGCGCAATCAGTACGCCACCCGCATGCATGCCGATGTTGCGGGCAATGCCCTCAACCTGCTGCGCCAGACTCAATAGCTGCTTGACCTCTTCTTCATTTTCCAGACGCTCGGCCAGCATCGGCTCTTCTTTAATAGCGTCCGCAATCGTCACGTGCTTACCCGGCTTGAACGGGATCAGTTTGGAAATACCGTCACAGAAATTGTAGCCAAAATCAAGAACACGGCCAACGTCGCGAATCGCACCCTTTGCGGCCATCGTTCCGAAAGTCGCAATTTGGGAGACAGCATCCTTACCGTACAAATCCTTAACGTGCTGGATAACCCGGTCACGGCCTTCCTGGCAAAAGTCGATATCGAAATCGGGCATAGAAACCCGTTCCGGATTCAGAAACCGTTCGAACAGCAAGTTATATCGCAACGGATCAAGATCGGTAATTTGAAGTGAGTACGCCACCAGTGAACCAGCGCCAGAACCCCGGCCCGGCCCAACCGGCACACCATTCTCTTTAGCCCAGCGAATGAATTCGGCAACGATCAGAAAATAGCCGGGAAATCCCATCTTGACGATGGTATCGATCTCAAACTTCAACCGATCTTCATAACGCTGACGATTCTCTTCACGCTTTTCAGGGTCTGGATACAGATGCACCATGCGCATCGCGAGCCCATCTTTTGACTGCTCATCAAGGAAGTCACCAATCGACATACCTTCGGGCGTCGGAAAATCCGGGAGTTGCGGCTTGCCCAGTTGCAGCGACAAGTTACAACGCTTGGCGATCTCTACTGAGTTTTGCAATGCGGCCGGCATGTCAGCAAATAACGCCGCCATTTCGGCCTGGGTTTTAAAGCATTGCTGATCATTGAAACGTCGCACGCGCCGCGCATTTGCCAGCATTTCGCCCTCAGAAATACAAGTGCGTGCCTCGTGAGCAATGAATTCTTCTTTATCAAGAAATTGAATCGGATGCGTTGCCACCACCGGCAGTTGCAGCTCAGATGCCAGCGCGACGGCATGACGCACGTTCGCCTCCATATTCGGCTGATCAGCACGCTGCACTTCGATATAAAAACTATCGGGAAAAATACCCATCCAGTGCTGGGCACAACGTTTAGCCGCTGCCAGATTACCGTTATCAATGGCAATACCGACATCACCAAAATGGGCACCGGACAGTGCGATCAGGCCGTTGCCACCCGATTGGTGCTGAAGGTCTTCCAGCCACTCGGAGCGAATTTCGGCGCGGCCGCGGTGTAGATTTTCTATCCATGCCTTGGACAGCAATTCACATAACTGTAAATAACCGACACGACTCTTCACCAGCAACAGTAAACGTGATGGTTTATCGCGTGCCTCGTTGTTGGTGATCCAGACGTCGCAGCCAATGATCGGCTTAACGCCTTTGCTGCGCGCAGCCTTATAAAACTTGACCATGCCAAACAGGTTGGCGAGATCGGAGATTCCTAATGCGGCTTGCTGATCGTCTGCAGCGGCTTTAATTACGTCATCGATGCGGACTAAGCCATCGACGATTGAATATTCGGAATGCAGGCGGAGATGGGTAAATTGCGGTGTCGTCATAGCCCGTATTTTACCCCGCCACCCGCTCTGAATCGGCTTTCGCACAGCAAATCACGTTGAAAAGTCGCGCCGCGTTTATAATACTGTTAAATCAATGACTTACAGAAACTTCAAAGAACCTCAGAGAATCAAGCTTATGTCGTCCACACCTACTTACGTCAACATTGCAGCGTACAAATTTATCACTTTCGATGATACCGCAGAGAAGCGCGCGGAATTTCTGGCAACCTGCACTCAACTTCAGCTAAGAGGGACCATTCTGCTGAGTCCTGAGGGCATCAATATGTTTTTGGCGGGCTTCCGCGAACAAATTGATCAGTTTTTAGTCTGGCTACGGTCAGACCCGCGCTTCGCTGATGTCGAAGTAAAAGAAAGTTATTCAGAAAATCAGCCATTTACACGCATGCTGGTGAAGTTAAAGGCGGAAATCATTACGATGAAACACCCTTTGATTAAACCGGAGTTAGGGCGTGCGCCCTCTGTTGCGCCGAAAACACTCAAGCGCTGGCTGGACCAAGGCCACGATGACAATGGTCGTCCTGTGGTCATGGTCGATACGCGTAACGGTTTCGAGGTGGATGTCGGCACTTTCGAAAACACGGTCGATTATCGCATTGACAAGTTTAGTGAATTTCCGGAAGTCATTTCTGCCCACAAAGAAGCATTGATCGACAAAACTGTTGTTACCTTTTGCACCGGTGGTATCCGCTGCGAAAAAGCCGCTATTCATATGCAGGAGATTGGCTTTGACAGCGTCTATCAACTAGATGGCGGCATTCTTAAGTATTTCGAGGAATGCGGCGGCGCGCACTATAACGGTGATTGCTTTGTGTTCGACTACCGAACAGCGCTCAATCCTCAGCTTCAAGAAACAGCGGCTTCGCAATGCTTCATCTGCCGCACTGTCGTGACCCCCCGCGAACAACTATCGCCGGAATACATCATCGGCGTCTCTTGCCCGCATTGCGCCACCAATCGAATGAAAAAAATGTCGGCACAAGACACAACAGTGCCAGAAATCACGTCGACTCCATAAACGACATAGCCACTACGCACGTTGACAGACATAAAAGCTCATCATTGATTCGGATGGGCTTTTTTCTAATCTGTATACAGATCACACATCACGCAGAACGGGGTGGAGATCGACGGCAGCAATAAATAAGAGTTAATTTAACCATCCTTTGATGGGCACCTCAAATTTTAGCTATATCATTCATTTATTCCATAATGCGGTAAATCGATAAACTTTACTATCACGGCGCTAAGCGAACCATGAATTTGACGCTCGAAGCATTGCAGATCATCGATACCATTGACCGCAAAGGAAGCTTTGGCGCCGCCGCCATAGCACTCAATCGGGTGCCGTCAGCGCTCACTTATAGTATCCGCAAGTTAGAAGAAGATCTGGATGTTTTATTGTTTGACCGAACCGGTCATCGCGCCAAACTCACAGTTGCCGGTCTCGAACTATTGACCGAAGGACGTCACTTACTCCAGGCAGCGCAAGAACTGGAGCGGCGCGTAAAACGTACCGCGACTGGCTGGGAGGTTGAACTGCGGATCGTATTGGATAGTATTGTGCCGTTCGAGACACTCATGCCAATGATCGCCGCTTTTGATCGTGAAAATGCAGGAACGCGCTTGCGCATTTTTCATGAGGCCCTTTCCGGTGTGTGGGAAGCCCTGATCAATGATCGCGCCGATCTGGCCATTGGCGCGCCACATGACGGACCCGACTACGTGCGTATGAGCGGAGATTTCCAGACACGCCAATTAGGCCTCACCGACTGGGCCTTCGCGGTTGCGCCGCACCATCCTTTGGCGTGTGCACCGGAACCCTTGACCGCTAATACGATCCAACAGTACAGGGCGGTTGCAGTCGGCGACACGGGACGCGTTTTACCCAGCATTACCTCCGGACTGTTAATCGGCCAAGATATCTTAACCGTACCGACGATGTCGACAAAATTGCAAGCACAACTGAACGGATTGGGATGCGGCCATTTGCCGCGTCGTCTGGCTGCTCCTTATTTTTTATCGGGCGCTTTGATTGAAAAAGAAACACTGGAGGCAAAACCGGGCGTCAAATCGCAAATCGCATGGCGAACGCCGGTCTTAGGAAAATCTCTTAAATGGTTTATTAATCAATTGAGCGATCCTGGAACCGTGCAGAATTTTATTGAGTGGCCTTAGTCAATGCCAAATACAGATCCTTATTTTTTTCTAATTACTTAACAATGCTCAACGCAAGCCCATACATTGGACGTTTCGCTCCCTCCCCGACCGGGCTATTGCATGATGGTTCGCTGGTTGCCGCTATGGCGAGTTATCTCGATGCCAAAGCGCATCAGGGTCAATGGCTGGTGCGGATGGAAAACGTTGATGAAGCACGCACTGCGTCCGGCGCAGCCGATGCGATTTTAAAAGCGTTATCGACACTACAGATGGCTTGGGATGGGCCGGTAGTATTTCAAAGCTGTCGCACAAATTTGTACCAGGCGGCATTTGACAAACTAGGACGACTAGCCTATCCATGCGGCTGTACGCGCCGTGAAATCGTCGACTCACAAATTGGTGTCGCGTCCGATGGTGCCGCAGTTTATCCTGGCACTTGCAGGGAAGGACTGCCAGTTGGCAAGCCGACCCGATCCTATCGATTGCTGGTACCCGATGCCGGTCACCCGGCTGAACTGATCAGGTTTGAGGACAGATGGCAAGGGTTAATGCAACAGCATCTTGCAATAGAGGTCGGCGATTTTGTGCTGAAACGTGCAGATGGATTTTGGACCTACCAACTTGCCGTGGTCGTCGACGATGCAGATCAGGGTGTGACACATGTTGTGCGTGGTGCGGATCTTCTTGATTCCACCGCCCGACAAATTTATTTGCAACGGCAACTGGGATTGACAACACCAAGCTATTTGCATGTGCCGGTTATCACCAACGCCAACGGTGAAAAATTATCCAAACAATACGACGCACAACCGCTGGATTTGAGCCAACCACTTCAAACGCTGGTCAAGGCCGCATGGTTTCTAGGATTGGAAATTGGCCACGTTGCCTCAGTTGAAACATTCTGGGCCGTTGCCATTGCAGCCTGGGCTAGTCAGCGCGTAGAGCGCCGTAACATCAACTAAAACGGTAGCAGATTCGAAGCAAAACGTTCTATGTCTCTCATACTGCGATGGCATTTTTTTAGGCGGTGGCACATAAAAGCCAGTAATTTGCCTGGGCATTTTACTGGCACACTTATTTCACCTTGCGGATAACCTGGCTTAGCGCTTAGGCATTCCGCCTAATAGCGCGGCAAGCTTTCCTTTAGGCTTGACCGGAAGACCTGACTGACTATTTTGCGCGCTCTCAACTGACGAAAGCGTAGGTTCGTACGGTTTCAAGAACCACGGATCAATTTTCTCTTTGCGCGGCAACGATGTATAGGCGCTACGCGTATGCTGGCTGCTACGATCCGAGGATCCTGAACGTGAGTCGGTTCTGCTGTCCGAGCGAGGGTCCGAACGTGAATCTGAACGTGAATCTGAGCGAGCATTGCCACGCGAATCACCGTCATCACGACGCGGCGAACGCTCACGCTCAACCACGCGTGCCTTCGCCACAAAGCCCACCAACTCAGCACGAACAAACTTGTGCTTGATCATTTTTTCAATATCTACCAACAACCGCTCATCTTTATCAGTACACAGCGAAATGGCATCGCCCGACGCGCCAGCACGACCGGTACGGCCGATACGATGGACGTAATCTTCCGCGTTATAAGGCAAATCGAAGTTAATCACGCATGGCAGCTCAGCGATGTCGAGACCGCGAGCGGCAACATCGGTCGCGACCAACACTTCAATCGCACCTTGCTTGAAAGCTTCCAGCGCTGCCATCCGCTCGTTCTGGCTTTTATCGCCATGGATCGCAGAAGCATTAACGCCTTCGCTTTCCAGATGCTTGGCCAGACGTGATGCGCCGATTTTCGTATTCGAAAACACGATGACCTGCTTAAGATTGCGTTCGCGGATAATAAAAGACACCGCGTCCAGCTTTGCCTGATCATCAATCCGATACATCGTTTGTGTGACATTGTCAGCCGTCGCATTACTGCGTGCGACTTCAATGGTGACCGGATTTTTGAGGAAGCTACCTGCGAGTTTTTTGATTTCAGCAGAAAACGTAGCTGAGAACATCAGACTCTGACGCTCTTTCGGGAGCAGATTAATAATCCGTTGCAAGTCGGGCAGAAAGCCCATATCAAGCATGCGGTCAGCCTCGTCCATCACCAAAATTTGCGTTTGCGACAAGCTGATGGTTTTTTGTTGAACGTGATCCAGCAAACGACCCGGCGTTGCAATCACAATTTCGATACCTGAACGCAGTGCCGCAGTTTGTGGGGCCATATCAATACCACCAAACACCACCGTTGCACGCAACGCCGTATGACGGCAATAGGCTTTAACATTTTCGGCAACCTGATCCGCCAGTTCACGGGTTGGCGTCAAAATCAAGGCGCGGACCGGATGCCGTGCTGGTGAGGCGCTGGTGTTGGCGTGCGCCAGCAACAACTGAATAATCGGGAGCGCAAATCCTGCCGTTTTACCGGTGCCGGTTTGGGCCGCGCCCATCACATCCCGACCTTGTAAAACGATCGGAATGGCTTGGGCCTGAATAGGCGTCGGGTTGACATATCCTTGATCGCTCAGCGCCCGCAAGATGTCTGGAGACAACCCAAAATCTGTAAATTTAATGGATGCCTCTAATGCTTCCGCATCGGACGCTATGATAATTTCTTGTTGCTTTTCAGACTGAGTGTCAGGCATAGTAATTGGCGGCCTTTCACGCTATATCATACATGTATATAGACGTGGCATTAACGAATTTTCATTCGCCTAAAGGCACTATTGCTTTCAAAGAATTCGTGATTTCGTGTCAACTTTTACATCATGTCAAAGGCGCTAACAGCAACGTCCGACTAGTTTCAAGTTGAATCGATAGGGGTGTGTAACTGTCGTACGATCAGCACACTTTTGCATTACAGTCCAGCATTTAGTCCAGCATTATACGCCTAGCCGCCAATTTTCTTCATTTCTGTTCATATCCCTATCTGATCTAACGGCCAGCGCGGTCGCACATTAAATGCATAATCGCGCTGCGCAGCATCCGGACTGATTTGCAAACGCATTGCACCGGCAAAAGCAATCATTGCGCCATTATCGGTACAGAACTCAAGTTCAGGATAAAACACCTTGAAACGCCGCTTCACCGCAGCCGCATTTAACGCGTCGCGCAATTGCAGGTTAGCGCCGACGCCCCCGGCGATTACCAAGCGGTTAAGCCCTGTCTGTTTTAAGGCAGCAATGCATTTGACCACCAGAACTTCCACCAAAGCATCCACAAAAGCGCGCGCGATGTTAGCTTTATCCTGCTCGCAAATATTGATCGTTTGCTTCTTCACCAAGGTCAGTACCGCTGTTTTCAAGCCAGAAAAACTGAAATTCAGATTTTTTGAATGCAACATTGGTCTCGGCAATTGATACGCTGTTGGGTCTCCAAACTCTGCCAGACGTGATATTGCTGGTCCACCGGGATAACCAAGACCCAGCAATTTGGCCGATTTATCAAAAGCTTCGCCCGCAGCGTCATCTAACGTTTCACCAAGCAAAGTGTATTGCCCTACGCCATCCACACGCATCAATTGCGTATGTCCACCCGACACCAATAACGCCACAAACGGAAATTTCGGTGGATTACTCGCCAGCAACGGGGACAAAAGATGCCCTTCCAGATGATGCACGCCCAGCATTGGCTTATCTAAAGCCAGACCGAGACCGCAGGCAACTGACGCACCGACCAACAAAGCACCAGCTAATCCGGGCCCTTGTGTATAAGCGATGGCATCTATATCGTCAAGATGCGTGTTTCCCTCAGTCAATACTTGTTGTAATAACGGGATTGCGCGGCGGATATGATCCCGGGACGCCAATTCTGGTACAACGCCACCGTATTGTTCGTGCATCGCCACTTGTGAATAAAGTGCGTGAGAAAGCAAACCGCGCTGTGTGTCGTATAACGCAATGCCGGTTTCATCACAAGATGATTCAACGCCGAGAACAATCATGGTAATAGGTAATTTTTACAATCTCGCATTGTAATGGAATGCGCACGCTGGCTAGATAACTCTCTGCATATGGGCTTAACTATGGAGAAATTTTGTGTTGCAGCAGCATCAAAACACCTTTTAAAACGCTGTGCGTCCTTAATCTTTCCCCAAGCGTTGCATTGCATCACGCAAGAAATGAATATGGCGGGAGAAACGGGTACACGCAGTACAAGTCCACAAATGCACCCTGACGCGAACGCGATGGATGGGTGAAAGCGTTCGATCCTGCGCTTCTGACAAAAGGCTTTGCGTTTCGCGGCAAGTAGGAAATAGACGTTGACGGGGCATATTTTATTTATTGGAATAAAGGTCAGTAAAAAAACGCATCAAGTACACATGAAGACAAGAACGCATAAATTGTAGTCGTGGAAACGCCGCGAAAATTACATCTAATTGCAATATCTGTCGATTAAATACATGTACTAATAACAACAAATAACACGTCACACTACAACACCATACTTTATGGCACTACACTATTATCCGATCGCTACGCGGAATGAATACCAAACCAATTAATTTGCAGACATTCGCGCAAGCGCGTACGTGCCCGGTACAACAGCACCCACGCGTTGGCAGTAGTAATATCCAGTTCCTTGCAGATCGCGTCGGTGTCCAACTCCAACCATTCGCGCATCATAAAAATACGCCCTGTTTTGGCTGGCAACTTGTCTATACACAACTGCAAAATATCAAAAAATTCCTTGCGCTCCAGTGTCTGATCTGGATTTCCCCAATCGGGCATTGCTTCAGTTGCGTGATCTCGGCTGTTGAACAATGCATCCACCATATCTGCATCACTGCGATCATCATAAGGATCATCAGTAAGTTGGATCTCGCGCTTGCCACGTCGCAACTGATCAATCAATTTGTGTTTCAGAATACCGATAACATAGGTTTTGAGGGAAGATTGCTGCTGAAATCGATCAGGATGTTCCATCACCGCGACGATGGTTTCCGAGACAGCGTCTTCTGCCAAACTGGTGTTGCGTAACTGAAGTTGCGCAAATCTTAACAACGGTGAGCGCAGAGCCTCTAGATCGCGGGGGTCAATTGCCATGTTTGATCCAAAAAAAGAGTGACTGATAGCACACAGTCATGGCACAAAGACCATGCGAAGACATATAAACGACCTCACGAATGACGCTATGATGTCTACAAATAAGCATTTGTACACACAACGTATTCAAACGCTTGATCGACAACATCGACGAGATTGATCAATTAGAAGCCTGATTTTACCTGACTGTGATGCAACCGATAGCGCCTTGTCATCAAAATTAGTCGACAAATTCATTCGTTTTAATAGTTAATTACTTTGCAATACCGTCAGTCGCTTTACACATTATTTGGGCATTATTCAACCCTTCTTTACTGACATTGTCACATTGCCATATGCAAAACACAACATTACAAGAGCCATTCAAAGCAGCCCGCTTCATCAAGGAAATCGGACGTGGAAAAGACGGTGCGCGCAGCCTTTCTCGCTCGGATGCCTACGATCTCTATACTGCCATGTTGGATGGTCGTGTCTCTGATCTGGAAATGGGCGGTATTTTGCTGGCAATGCGCATCAAGGGCGAATCAGTAGATGAAATTGCCGGTTTTCTCGACGCCGCTGAAGCTTCCTTTCCGACGTTACCGACCGCTCCCGAAACTGAAGGTGTAACCGGATCATCAATTTACGCGCCGGTGGTCATTCCCAGTTACAACGGCGCCCGTCATATGGCCAATCTCACGCCCTTACTGGCGTTATTGCTAGCCCGCGAAGGTATTCCCGTCCTGGTGCATGGCGTACTCACCGACCCGGGAAGAATCACCACAGCAGAAATTTTTACCGCACTTGGACAAACGCACGCCACCAGCATCGATGAAGCAACGCAACGTTTTGCACGGCTTCAACCCGCTTTTATGCCAATCGCCGCCCTAGCACCAAAAATGTCGCGTTTGCTAGAAATGCGCCGTGTTTTGGGTGTACGCAACTCGACACACACGTTAGTAAAAATTATGCAACCATTCAGCGCGCCGGCCTTGCGCCTGACTTCTTACACGCACCCAGAATATCTGGCCATGCTGAGTACCTATTTTAAAACTACCGCAGCAGCAGAACGAGGCGATGTTTTTCTCATGCGTGGTACCGAGGGCGAAACGGTCGCCAATGCAAAAAGGGCACAGCAAATAGAATGGTTTCACCTTGGCACACAAAGCACGTTGGTAGAAAAACAAAACGTTGCTGAAGAAATCCCTGCCCTACCCGTAGAACGCGATGCAAGTGTGACAGCGCTCTGGATAAACGACGCGTTAGATGGTCGAATTGCAATACCAAAACCGATCCTGGAACAGGTCTCGCATTGCAAAGAGGTTTGCAAAATACTTAAACTCAGGCAAACTTCACTACCATTTTTGCCTTAAGTCGCACTACAAGCGTACCAAAATAGTGCAAATATGGAACCAACTCAGATAAAAACTGACAAATCGTTAATGATTTAACGCACGAATATCTTATTCACGAGGGTAAAGTCCAGAAATGTCCTTCCATGATTTCAGGAGCAAGCCAATGCGACGTACTTATTATAATAGATGTAATCAAAAAACCATCACCCCGCTGCTAAGACTTGGTTTTCCTCAGGTATTTCGCATAGTTCAGATTCTTTCAATCTAGATTAAATTCTGCGTTAATTCTGCAGCAATGCAGTTAATCGTTTGTTCTCCATAATCAGCTTCTTGCGCCACACTTTATCGCTAACTTTAAAGATTGCGATTGGCATAAGATCAGCAAAACTAACCTCCGGGAGTATCTATGGATTGGGCTCTTCCGTCCCTTGCCTTAGCAGACCCGATACAGTGGAATGCACTACTGCTATTTGGCAGCTTGCTGTTATTCGGATTGCTGGGCGGCTATATAGCAACAAAAACCCCTTGGGTTCCACGAATTACGGGCTATCTGGTCGTCGGATTTATTCTTGGCGTTGGTGGTCTTAATCTGCTTTCTGGCGATGTACTAAAATTAGCAAATATTTTTGCCGATATTGCAGTTGCACTGGTCGTCTATCAACTTGGCCGTTACGTAGACATTGGCTGGCTGCGGCGCGAAAAATGGCTAACTGCCACAGTCTTATTAAGTTCAGCACTCTGCTTTGGCTTCGTCAGCAGCGCGCTAATCTGGGTCGGCACGTCAAAAGTCGTCGCAATGCTGGGTGGCGTCCTCGCCATCGCCACCGCACCGGCCGTTATTATCGTCGTCTTAAGAGACCTTAAAGCAGAAGGTCAGGTGACACGGCGCCTGGCAGCAATGACCGCACTGAATAATTTTGTCGCCATTCTCGTTGCCTACGCCCTACTGCCAATCATCGCGCATGAAGGCACGCCCTTCTTAACCTTAGCAGCGCACACCGCTTATTCACTCGTTGGATCGTTGCTGCTGGCGTATGCCACCTACCGGCTGATGATTCCGCTGGCACGCTTACTAGGTCGCCAACCAAGTCGTCAGTTCGTACTCGTCATTGCCGTTATCTCGCTGGCGATCGGTGCCGCACATGCCTTACAACTACCTGTATTGCTGACGATGCTCGTCTTCGCGATTATGTCAAAAAACCTCGATCATCAATACGATTTGATGGAGTTGGAATTTGGCATCGCCAACGAGTTATTTATCGTCATGTTATTTGTCTCTATCGGCGCATCGATTCGCCTGACCGATCTATCGATGGTCGGCACATCGGTGATGGTATTAATTGGCGCCCGCTTCCTCGCAATGGCTTGCGGCGTATTCACTTTTGCGCATTTCGCCAGAATGAAATGGAAACAAGCAGGATTGATAACACTCGCAACGTTACCAATGACAGAGGCGGGCCTTGGCTTGATGCAAACTATTTCTTATCTTTATCCGCATACGACTGCGGACGTCCTTCCGCTGCTAGCAGGTTGCCTGATCGTGCTGGAACTATTTGGTCCCATAGCGACACAATTTGCCCTGATCAAATCTGGCGAAAGTGGACGCGAAGGTTAAACCTGAATTCGGCAATTGACCCTGCGTTTTATCTAAAAAATGCACACTCAGACCTATCCAACTACCCAATTCAGGTTACACAATTGTTGGCCGGTATAAGGCCAACGGAGAAAAAACATGGTTGAATCCGACGATCTAAACGCTCCGGCAAACCCGGAAATATTACCATTTACCTCCTCGACCCCATATACGATGGGAATCGAGCTGGAGTTGCAACTTGTCAATCGACGTAATTACAATCTCGCTAGCGACGCGGTAGATTTGCTGACCTGGATTGAGCCACGCGATTTGCAAAAGCAAATCAAACTGGAAGTAACCCAGGGCATGATCGAGCTCAATTCCGACATCCACACCAGCGTAGACTCTTTGATAGAAGAACTAAAAGTACTGCGCGCGGCCCTCAACAAAGGCGCACAGTACCTCAATATCGATGTCTCCGGCGGTGGCGCTCATCCATTTCAACACTGGAACGAACAACGTATTACGCCAAGTGAACGATTTAATCACTTGTATGAAAAATATGGTTATCTCGCCAAATCTTTCACTGTATTCGGTCAACATATTCACATCGGTGTACCGAATGGCGACGACGCCCTCTATTTAACCCATGCCTTCTCGCGATTTGTCCCCCATTTTATTGCCCTCTCTGCCGCCTCCCCATACTATCAAGGCGCAGACACGCAATTCGAATCGTCGCGTAGCAATGTAGTCCGTGCGTTTCCACTATCGGGTACCGCGCCAGTCATGCATCGGTGGACAGAATTTGAACGGTATTACAACGAGTTGCTCCAAATGGGCATCATCGGCAGTATGAAAGATTTTTACTGGGATATCCGACCAAAACCAGAATACGGCACGGTTGAAATTCGCGTTTGCGACACGCCACTCACCATCGAACATGCCGCCCATCTGGGTTGCTATGCACAACTACTAGCGCGCTGGATATTGACCGAGCGACCTTTTGTGATACGTAACGACTTTTATCTTCTCTATGAATTCAACCGCTTTGAAGCCAGTCGCTACGGGCTAAATGGTTCCTACGCGATCCATGGAGAGACATTAGCCACATCTACCAAACAATCTATTCACGCCCATTTGCTGACACATTTAAAAGATCTTGACCGTTACACTCAAAACGAAGCCGAGCGATCATCACTCAAACGTTTAGCCAATATGGCCAATGAGCGCCTTAGCGATGCTGGCTGGTTGCGCAAAACGTTTGCCCAACGCGGCTCATTAAATGACATGATGCGACTGTCCTCAGAATTATGGATGGGTCTAACGCCTCCACCGTACTTTCAATAATCAAAAAATATTGAAAATACGCAACATACACACAACAAAAATACCAAAAAGTAATGGCAAAACAATTCGATGTCGCCGTAATTGGCGCCGGTGCTGCAGGCATGATGTGTGCCGCTGTAGCAGGTCAGCGAGGGAAAAAAGTAGTCCTGATTGACCACGCTCCAAAGTTGGCGGAAAAAATCCGCATTTCTGGTGGTGGTCGCTGCAACTTCACCAACGCCGCTGCCGCACCACAGCATTACCTTTCACAAAATCCACACTTTTGCAAAAGTGCATTATCCCGATATAGCCCGCAGGATTTCATTAACCTGGTAAAACGCTATCGTATTGGCTATCACGAAAAGCATAAGGGACAACTATTTTGCGACGACTCGGCAGAGCAAATTATTGCCATGCTGAAAGCCGAATGTGAACTCGGCAACGTTAGTTGGCGCATGCCTTGCAGTGTTGCCAGTATTGGTAAAGAAGGTGATTTATTTCGGCTCGATACCGGTATCGGAGAAATACTCGCAGCGAATGTCGTCATCGCCACTGGAGGGTTATCAATTCCCAAGATTGGCGCGACTGATTTTGCATATCGTATCGCGCAACAGTTCGGCCTAAAAATGATTCCGCCGCGTCCCGGCCTTGTTCCACTGACATTTGATGCTGCTGGTTGGCAACCGTTTTTGCCACTCGCAGGAATAGCGTTGCCAGTTGAAGTCGAAGCCGGCGACAAAAAATCCCGTGGTTTCTTTAAAGAAGACCTGCTTTTCACGCATCGCGGCTTATCCGGGCCTGCCATTTTACAAATTTCAAGTTTTTGGCAACCGGGGCAACCACTCAACCTGAATTTGTTACCTGAAATTGATATTGCCGAGACCTTGATCGCTGGCAAAACGTCTATCAAGAAGAATTTTAGTAATTTATTTTCCCAATGGCTACCGAATCGTCTGGCCGTAGGGCTTTTAGAGGCCAATGGTATTGATCCGACAGCGCGGATTGCCGACACTCCAGACCGTATGCTGCGCACACTGAGCGACGCCATCAATCGCTGGGAGATCACTCCCAACGGCTCGGAGGGCTACCGTAAAGCTGAAGTCACGCTTGGCGGCGTAGACACGCGCGAATTGTCGCAACAAAGCATGATGGTCAATAAAGTACCCGGACTCCACTTTATTGGCGAGGCGGTAGACGTCACGGGCTGGCTCGGTGGTTATAACTTTCAATGGGCATGGGCTTCGGCAACGGCGGCAGGAATGTCTTTTTAATTTCGGACTGCCCTCCAATTTCAATGTCTATATGGCGAAAAAAATATAGAATAGCGAAAGTTAGTTCTGAATTGCCACTAATTGTGGCGCATTTGCACTTACCTTCGATTAGGGAATATCAGAGCGCTTCCCTTTATTGATTTCCCCTGCTATAATCGCCCTCTTCCCAATTTAACCATGGTTTGAATTTACATGACCACAATTCGTCTTAAAGAAAACGAGCCGTTCGAAGTCGCAATGCGTCGCTTCAAGCGCACCATCGAAAAAACAGGTCTATTGACCGAGTTGCGCGCGCGCGAGTTTTACGAGAAGCCGACAGCTGAACGTAAGCGTAAGCTAGCAGCTGCAGTGAAGCGTCATTACAAACGCATCCGCAGCCAGCAATTGCCGAAAAAGCTGTACTGATTCTTCACCGCGTTTATTGCGGTGGCAAGACAAGAATTACAAACCCGCTCCGGTGTTGTTCCGCAGCGGGTTTTCCCATTTATCAGACTTACTTATTTAGCCTAATTTAACTAGGCTTGTTTTAGACTTGTTAATTAGACTTCTTGCCGGACCGTAGAAAGCCTCGTGAAAACGATGCGCACGGAATCCTGCCTAACGATAGTTTAGTTGCCTGGGTACATGAGGATTGTCACCACTGCCAAGCGCAGCAGGTTCAGAAAAAGTCTATTGATTTCACCTTGGAGAATCACATGGGTCTTAAAGAACAAATTACCGAAGACATGAAGGGCGCAATGCGCGCCAAAGAAGCAGCGAAACTTAACACTATTCGCCTGATCACTGCCGCCATAAAGCAAAAAGAAGTCGATGAACGGATTACCGTTACCGACACACAAGTTCTCGCCATCATTGAAAAAATGATCAAGCAGCGCAAGGACTCGATAACCCAGTTTGAAGCAGGAAATCGTCAGGATTTAGCTGATATAGAAAAAGCGGAGCTCATTATCCTTGTCGCCTATATGCCAGCAGGATTATCCGACGCAGAAATTCACGCCGAAGTTGCCTCAGCCGTTAGCGCCAGCGGTGCTGCCGGACCGCAAGACATGGGTAAAGTGATGGCCATCTTAAAGCCAAAATTAGCCGGTCGCGCTGACCTTACCGCGGTGTCCGCGCTCGTGAAGGTCGCGTTATCTCCCAAAGCTTAATTTTGATCCACACTAGCACTCGACCAAAACTCGACCAACTCGGAAAAGATTAGCCGCAGTGATTCCACAATCCTTTATTCAGGATCTACTTACCCGCGTTGATATTGTCGACGTGGTGGGTCGCTATGTGCAGCTCAAGAAAGGTGGCGCAAACTTCATGGGTTTGTGTCCTTTTCACAACGAAAAATCCCCGAGCTTTACTGTTAGCCCTACCAAACAGTTTTATCACTGCTTTGGCTGTGGCGCACATGGCACGGCGATTGGGTTTCTGATCGAGTATTCCGGCCTTGGATTTGTCGAAGCAGTAAAGGATTTAGCCCAAAATGTCGGCATGGTCGTGCCAGAAAGCGACGACAAGATTCCACCGGCGCAACGTGCGGCTTATCAGGCCCAAAGTCTGGCCTTATCTGAAGCCATGACGATTGCCTGCGACTTCTATCGACAAAATTTGCGCTCGGCTCCAAACGCCGTTGCCTATTTAAAAGGCCGTGGATTAACCGGCGAAATTGCCGCCAAGTTTGGATTGGGTTACTCAATAGACAACTGGGATAGCTTGCGCACCGTTTTCCCTGATTACGAAGTCACCGCCCTCGTCGAATCCGGATTGGTTATCGACCGAACCGACGAAGAAGGCAATAACCGCAAACGTTATGATCGCTTTCGTGATCGCATCATGTTTCCAATTCGCAACACCAAAGGTCAGGTCATCGGCTTTGGTGGTCGCGTCATGGGTAACGGAGAGCCGAAATACTTGAATTCGCCGGAAACACCCCTATTTCAGAAGGGTAATGAGTTATACGGCTTATTTGAGGCACGACAAGCCATTCGCGATGCTGGTTATGTATTAGTGACGGAAGGTTATATGGACGTAGTTGCGTTGGCGCAATTAGGTTTTCCGCAAGCAGTGGCCACCCTAGGAACTGCTTGCACTCCTACACATGTCCACAAGCTATTAAGGCAGACCGATCAGGTTATTTTCAGTTTTGATGGAGATGGTGCCGGACGCCGTGCCGCACGACGGGCGCTCGACGCCTGCTTGCCGCACGCCAGCGACAACAAGATTATTAAGTTCTTATTTTTACCAAAAGAACATGATCCAGACAGCTACGTACGTGAATTAGGTGCTGAAGCGTTTGAGCGACAAATCCATGACGCCATGCCTTTGTCGCAATTCTTACTCAATGAAGTCACCGCTGAAGCGGACTTGACTACTTCTGAGGGGCGTGCGCGTGCGCAGTTTGATGCCAAGCCGCTGCTGCAAATTATGCCGCCCTCTTCCCTCAGATTGCAGATTGTTCGTGGGTTAGCACAGTTAACGCAGTCAACCGCAGCCGAAATCGAATCGTTATTCGAATTGGTGAAACCGATTGCCCGTGCGCGCCAGGCACCACCGCGCGGCAATCGCCCTGCACCGGTAGGAATTGAAAGACAGATAATTCGATTGATGGTGGCGCATCCGTCATTGACATCTGAGTTAGACGAATCGGCATTGGAAGCAGTGGCAAACTTTGCGCCAGACCGTGCAGAAATGTTAGCGCAACTGATTGAAGCCAGCCGCACAATGGGCGCACAAGCAAATTTTGCCTCGCTTGCCGAACATTTACGTGAAGGCGGTGCGGAATTCGAATCCCTGATTGCCGAAATAGCAGCTCAAGCGGAATCTGAAATTGAAACAGCCCGGATGGAATTAACCGACGCCATTCATCAGACCAAAATGAAGACTATTACAGAAGAACTTAATCAATTAGCAGCAACGTGGCAAGGAACAGATGACGAGCGGAAACGTTATCAAGAGTTAACTTTAAAGAAAGAGCATTTGCGTCGCAAAGCCGAAGCCGAACTGGCACAGCGTTAACATGCAGCTTTAAAAACAACATCCGCAAACAGGCGAATGGAACGTTAACCGCTATAAGTCATCAAATTATAGATCATATAGCGATGCTCTTGAATTGGAGAAGTGTCCCTCCATATGTTATAATAGAAGGCTTTGGATTCACTGTCTTAACGTGCAATACATCATGCAATAAGCGCAGACAAAGAATTATAGAGATGGAATGTTTTGAAGTGTTAATAATAAAGTTGAAGATTGGTGCGCAAATACGCAATAGTTAATAATTGGCGATTTATGTAAAGTCAATAATGCGTGTAAGTTAAAAGATTGACTAGGCCTAAGCAAAGTATCACAAAGCATCGCGCAAATTAGTGTAACCAGTTTGGTAAATGATTCCATGGCGAACGCAATGAAGAAACCCGCGAAAACCCAGACAATTTCAACCAAGATAGTGAAGCCGACGGCAAAAAAATCAGCCGCGCATTCTTCAATTGTAAAACCCACCGAAACGACCGCTATCAAGTCGCTTAGTAAAACGGCAGGAAAATCGCCGGGTCAGAAAGTTGCTGGCCCTGATACCAAAAAACTAGCGCCTAAAGTAGCCGTCAAAGCTGCTCCAAAGGCAGTTTCCAAGGCGGCTGCAACGCCCACGAAAAAAAGTGCATCAAGTACTGTTGCGAAGCCAGTATCTGTGAAATCGAAAGCCCCTGTGCCAAACAAGAAACCCTTACTCAAAGTCGTCAAGTCGCCTAAAAACATTGCTGCCGCTGAAGTAGTCGTAGTAGTTGTCCCGAAGGACATGAGCGTAATGATCGGATCGGGCGTCAGTCAGACTACCGATGCCGCGACTCTTGCCGCGATTGACACGTCCAGCTACATTTTACCTTCGGTTAAAGTGCCGGGTCGTCGTGGTCGCAAGCCGAAAGAATTTCAGCCAGAGAACGACGAAATCGCCGCGCTGAATGCGGTCGAGCGCGCCGAACTTAAAGCCGTCGACAAGGCCAAAGCGAAGGATCGGAAAGCCAAAGAAAAAGCGCTCCTGAAAGACGCTTTCTCCTCAGACACTGAAGCCTCTGAAGAAGAACTCGAAGCACGTCGTCAAAAGCTCAAGACGCTGATTAAAATGGGTAAGGAACGTGGCTTCCTGACTTATTCAGAAATCAACGATCATTTGCCTGAAAACATCATTGACCCGGAAGCGATTGAAGGCATCATTGGCACGTTCAGCGACATGGGTATTGCGGTTTCGGAGCACGCTCCAGACGCCGAAACCCTGCTTTTGTCCGATAACGTCGCAACCGTTACCAGCGATGATGAAGCAGAAGCAGCAGCAGAAGCCGCACTTTCAACCGTGGACTCAGACTTCGGTCGTACTACCGACCCGGTCCGCATGTACATGCGGGAAATGGGTTCGGTTGAATTGCTGACGCGCGAAGGCGAAATCGAAATCGCCAAACGTATCGAAGACGGCCTGAAAGATATGATTCAGGCAATTTCGGCGTGTCCAACCACGATCGCGGAAATCATTCTTGCTGCTGACAGAATTTCAAAAGACGAAATAAAGATCGATGAAATCGTTGACGGACTTGTTGACCTGAACGCAACAGACGAAGCGGTCACTACCGCCGCCGCCGTAACTGCTGACGACGAAAACGAAGAAGAAGACGAAGAAGAAGACGAAGAAGAAGCGGAAGAGGAAGAAGCCAACAGCAACTCCGGTGCTGCAGGATTCTCGGCAGAACAACTTGAGCAGTTAAAGCGCGATGCGCTGGCCAAGTTCGAAACCATCTCGACCCAATTCGACAAAATGCGTAAAGCCTTCGAAAAAGATGGCTACAACTCAAAACCATACACCAAAGCGCAAGAGATCATCTCGCACGAGCTTCTTGGGATTCGTTTTACGGCCAAAGTTGTAGAAAAACTGTGCGATACGTTGCGTGGTCAGGTGGATGAAGTTCGCAAGATTGAGCGTCAAATTCTGGACGTCGCAGTCAACAAATGCGACATGCCGCGCCTACACTTCATCAAAGTATTTCCAGGCAACGAAACCAATCTGGACTGGGTTGATGGTGAAGTCAACGGCAATCATCCATACAGCGTTGTATTGAGCCGCAACGTCCCAGCAGTCAAAGAATTACAACAACGCCTGATAGACCTGCAAGCGCGCGTCGTGTTGCCACTGCCGGATCTGCGCGGCATCAACAAAAAGATGGGCGCTGGCGAGAAAAAAGCGCGTATGGCTAAGCGCGAAATGACTGAGGCTAACTTGCGCCTCGTGATTTCGATTGCAAAGAAATATACCAACCGTGGTTTGCAGTTTCTGGATCTGATCCAGGAAGGCAACATCGGACTGATGAAGGCCGTAGACAAATTTGAATACCGTCGCGGTTATAAATTCTCGACATATGCAACCTGGTGGATCCGTCAAGCGATCACTCGCTCGATCGCCGACCAGGCACGTACCATCCGAATTCCGGTTCACATGATCGAAACGATCAACAAAATGAACCGTATTTCTCGTCAAATTTTGCAGGAAACCGGCGCTGAGCCAGATCCGGCAACATTAGCGATCAAGATGGAAATGCCAGAGGACAAGATCCGCAAGATCATGAAGATCGCCAAAGAGCCGATTTCGATGGAAACACCGATCGGCGATGACGATGATTCACATCTGGGCGATTTCATCGAAGATAACAATACGCTGGCACCAGCCGACGCTGCATTGCATGCATCAATGCGCGGCGTGGTCAAAGACATTCTCGATTCACTGACACCACGCGAAGCCAAAGTGCTGCGCATGCGTTTCGGCATTGAAATGTCGACAGATCACACGCTAGAAGAAGTCGGCAAACAATTTGACGTTACACGTGAGCGTATCCGTCAAATAGAAGCCAAGGCATTACGCAAACTGCGTCATCCTTCGCGTTCCGACAAGCTGAAGAGCTTCCTCGAAGGCAACTAAAAACATTAAGCGGTTCTTGCATTGATATTCTTGCGTAGCAATCTTCAACAATAGTTGCTATCAAGAGCTAAATTCTTCTACAATGCTGATCCGCTTATAAATCAATAGTGCCAGCGAATACCGGCAGCAATAATAGTTTAAGTAGGAAATCGGCCCCCTAGCTCATGCTTGGTTAGAGCAGCGGACTCATAATCCGTTGGTGCGCAGTTCGACTCTGCGGGGGGCCACCAGAATTAGATAGTAAAATTAAAGGGTTACGAGCTTCGGCTGGTGACCCTTTTTCTTCCCTGCTTGCTTTATCGTTCCATGTAACCGCTGTGTAACCCGATTTAGGGAATGACCACACCTTCACAGATATAGAGCCGCTAACAACGCACAGCCTGGCTTGGCCTAGTCGTTATTTGATTCATTATGAAATGCTTCATAAATTTCTTTAACTGTGCTTCCGTTGAATGTCCAATATGGGGACGGCTGAATTGGGTAATCTAAGGCTAAATTTAGTAATTTTCTTGTGGGCACTATTAATGAACATACAGCGCCCTCAAAGTTCACTTTCCGTTCACCGGCGACGGTTACTTGCATGGCACCGTCCTTTGAAACCAGAACAGAGCCGTCTGGAATACCAAGGGCGTGGAAATTCATGAAGGGACGTTTCGTATTTTTTAGATTTTGCCCGGACTGCTTATCAACAGCGTCCAATTCTTTAGTCAACTGTTGTTCAAATTGAACAGTTATGTCATCGACCTTAAGTAGTTTCAAAACGGCTATCACCCTGTCTGGCTCTATTCTAAAAAACTCTCTGCTCGGATTGATGCGTGTTTTACCAAAAGCGTAATGCAATGCCTTCTCGACCTCGCTCGCGTCTTTAACTTGGCAGGCGAACGCGCACTCAAAAGGAACTGGCACCCCGGTCCCATAAAGCTGCTTCATCCGCTCTTCGACCTCAAACTGAGACGTTTTTCCGATTTTTACCAATCCAACCATTGCAGGATTTGTGAGTACATACACAATTTGATTGCTATTTTCTGCCATAATTTCCGTCTTTTGCCTGTCTCATGTTTTGCCTATAGATTAATCTGTTGCTGAACGCTAATTTAGGCTATGGCACGTTTCCTTATCTCATCGAGTTTAAGTACCATCTCCGTCACGCGCATTGGCAAGAACAATGCCTCGGGCCCTTGCAAGCTGATATCAGTGAACGGAGACTCATACAGCCGTGCCGCATCCATTACTCCGTTTTCCGTCAGATATTGCACAATGAGGTTAATGAACTCCAACTGACTGGCGGTGACAGTAGTACCCACCACGAACTGGCTGAATGCCTGCTTAGCAGTCTCACGGTCTAACCCAACGAGAGAACGAATAAAGATACCAAGCCCCTGGCTTTGTTCTGTTGCCTGTTGAATCAAATCGGCGGAACCACCGGCATCCTCCAGCATGCGTCCCAGCTCTTCAAGGTCGGAAGACGTCAGCGGTTGGTTGCGACGCAGGCGCTGCAAAGACAGGTGACTTTCATGCACCCTCAGAAACTGCCGGGCTTTTTCCTTGAACTTAGCGAAGTTCATACCTGTACTGATACCCGGCAACGTAATCGCTGTATCCTCACCAAATTCATCTCGAAAATCTGTGTATACGATGTTCTTTTTGCCCTTTTCAATCAATTTGACTAAGGTGCGCAATTTCTTACGGGCGTTCTCAAGCATGGCGATGGTGACGTGGAAATATCCCGTTTTTTCCGTTCATCACTCGTTAATTCATCTAACTGTGAATCGAGAACGACCGCTTTAAATGCTTGCTCCACTCTGGCGGCCAACACAGGAGTAAGTTCGTCAAAAGCCTTATGCAAATGTGCTTTAATGTCTGACGCTATGGGAATGCATATTGGAATAGCAAGTAAATTTTCACTCATGCTGCGCTCCTTCAAGCGCCTTCATTAAATGGGGCACCAGTCAGGCCGGTGAAGGTTTCCGGTTTGTCTCCCCGTCGGGATAGACTGGCGCTTTAAACTATTTGCCTAACGTCAGGCGGCGTCAGGCATGCTTATCGTCGGTGCAGGCTGAACATGCATCGGTACAGCCTTAAACCGCTGCTCGGCTTGCCACATGTCATAGGCGCTTTGTTCTGCCAGCCATATGCGGGCATCGCCGCCACGGTCCACTCCAAGCCATGCCTCAATACGCAAGGCCATCTCTGGCGAAATTGCAGCGCGCCCATTGAGCACGCGGGAGAGTGAGACGCGGTTTACGTCGAGTTGTTGCGCGGCCTCAGTCACCGACAAACCGAGCGCCGGTAATACGTCATCGCGTAAAGTTAATCCAGGATGTGGCGGGTTAAACATGCGTGCCATAGTAAATTCTCCTCAGTGATAGTCTTGATAATCGACCAGTACGGCGTCCGTGCCATCAAACTTGAATGTCATGCGCCAGTTTGCGTTGACCTTTACCGAAAAATGGCCCTTAAGGTCGCCTCGTAATGGGTGCAATCCCCAGCCCGGCAAATTCATACCTGACGCATCGGGCAATTCATTCAGACGGCGCAACATGGCGGCTAGTCGCGGGGCGTGCGTCGCTTGAATGCCAGCCATGCTCCCGGTTTCGAAAAAGGCCTTCAAGCCCTTGTGCTGGAATGTCTTAATCATACGCTATTGTAGTGCGTAACGTTACACGCATCAATATCAATCAACCTTTTATCATGCACAAACCTGATTGCTCGGGAACAAAGTCGATTCCAGCCTGCTTTAAAATTATTGCTTCGATAATGAAATGCCATTTACGTAAAAAATCCATTGGTCGAACGATGTAACTTTTCTCTCTGGCGCTCTGGGGTTTGTGGCCTTGAATCTGTGCAGCCACCCCCCGGGGCTTCGGTCTGTTCAGCAAGGCTCGCAAACGAACGCCGCAAACCATGTAAGGTCAGGCCTTGTAGCCCGGCAGCATCGCACGCCAGCTTATGCGGTAAATGTGGTTTGGCGATGATAGCTACCTCTTCTAATGCGCTTGAGAAAACGTAATCGTTTCGCCTTGGCAATGCCGCTAACAGATGGGCGACAAAAGGAGTTAATGGTATGGTCCGCTCCCCGTCCATTTTGTCTCGGATAACGATAGACTCCCAGCGCCAGTTAATATCCTCCCACCTCATTTCCAGTACTTCACCGGGACGGGCACCGGACCGAAGCAAGGTTTGCAGATAGGCGCTGATGGTTGGGTTGCCCAGTTTTTGGACGGCATCGAACCACCCCTGAAGCTGTGCCGCTTCCAGGTCGTCTCGTTTTGCCTTGGCCTTCCCTAAAGCCTCACCGCTCTTCTTTGTCTTAGCGGGGTTCTGCGGTTGAATTAGGTCGCGGTAGGTCTTGCTTTCGTAGCACCACTGAAAAAATACTTTCAACATACGCCACGCAAGCCGTGCCGAAGTGGGACGGACCTTGCCTTCCAGCTTGGCCCATGCTTCCACTATTTCGGTATCAACATTATTTAATGGCATTGCAGAAAAGTAGTGCAACGGCCCAGCTATCGTTACGCCAAGACCACGGGTTCCCCGCAGCGAAGGCAAGCCACCAGCAGCAATCTTATTAAGGTGGTCTAGTTAATGACGCTCGCCCCAATGAGGTTTTCGTTCTTGCAGGTAAATATCCCATACCTGTTTAAAAGTAGTTGAGTTTTTGGCTGCTAGTGTAGCGGCGGCTGTTTTTTTGGCTTCCTGAACATCACGGATTACTTGCGCTGCGACCAGCCCGTCAGTTTTCACTTGGCGCGGGTCTTGGCCGTTGTCAATAATGACCTTCAGACGGCGAGATTCGATTTTTGCGGCTTCTATGGTCCAGATGGAAGGCGAGCCGATTGTTATACGCATCGCTTGGCCATTCAACTTGGCTTGAAACATGAATGCTTTTGCACCATTCGCTGTTACTCGCAGGCCCAAACCCGGTGCAGACGTGTCCCAAAGGAAACATTGGCTTTTGCCAGAATCACATTCAAAATCAGCTACCCGACCAGCCGTAAAATTTACCTTTGCCATCCCTCAAACACTCCCATGTAAACCATGTAACCGCCATGTAACCCGATTTGGAGTATATCAAGCAATATCGATTAACAAAAATCAACACTGTAATTTTACTAAGTCATTGATTTATATAAATTGTATTTTTTAGGATTATCAATCAACACCGATAAACACATTATTTCTCGGACTCATAATCCGTTGGTGCGCAGTTCGACTCTGCGGGGGGCCACCAGAATTAGGCAATGCAATCAGAGGGTTACGGGCTTCGGCTCGTAACCCTTTTTTCTTTCAGCTTTCTTCATCCCCCCATGGCTGGGCCAGTTGATCCAAATACATCCTCCATGCAGCCACCACAGGTTTTAAGCTGTAGAGCGCCAAAATGCCGAAGAAAAAAATCTTATATTAATCATGAAGAGAGATGGCTTTCATGGCGGCTCACACATCCGACTGTAAATTATTCGACAGTTCTTATGGCCTTCCATCGATAGAATCAAGGTATCGAGGATCGATTTTGAGCCGATTTGAAAAGGTTTGCGGTGTGGTTTGTGAATCGGACCGCTGGGCTGATTAAACGCCATGGTCCCGCGCTTTCGCCTGCGACAGACAAGTTGTATCAGACGATCGAAAAAACTGGCCGCGACGATTGCCATAATCGTGGAGGGCTCTTTTTATTGATGCGCTCTACGCATTAAAACTGAGCGAATTTACTTTATCAATCACGTTCGCGATAATGACTCGGCAAAACCCATTCGATATCTAAAAAAAGCAGGAGTCAAAGATTATGCGTATTAAACAAATCATGCCAAAGCTATTCATTCTCGGCACGCTCAGCCTGGCCTTGTGCTCTGGCGCGACCCAAGCCGATGAACTCAATGTCATGAATTCAGGTGGCTTTACCGCTGCTTATAAAGCACTCCAACCTAAATATGAAGCGGCTAGCGGCAACACGCTGACGACCGCGTGGGGGCCATCAATGGGCAAAGCGCCGGAGGCAATCCCCACCCGTCTGGCGCGTGGCGAACCGGCTGACGTCGTGATCATGGTAGGGTATGCATTGGGCGATCTGATCAAACAGGGTAAAGTGATGGCAGATAGCCGCGTTGATCTGGCCGACTCCCGCATTGGCATGGCGGTCAAAGCAGGCAGTGCCAAGCCGGACATTAGCACAGTGGAGAAGTTTAAGTCGGTGTTGATCCATGCAAAATCAATCGCGTATTCCGATAGCGCCAGTGGCGTCTACATTGAGGCCGAACTATTCAAGAAACTGGGTATTGAAAAACAGATCATTCCGAAAGCACACATGATTGAGAAAACCCCGGTCGGTTCATTAGTGGCCAGCGGTGAATACGAACTAGGCTTCCAGCAGGTGAGCGAGATTCTGCCGGTGCAGGGCATCGAATTTGTCGGCAAGATCCCGGAGCAGGTGCAAAGTATCACCACCTTCTCAGCCGGCATTCCAGTCGGTGCCAAACATCCGGAAGCCGCCCGCGCATTGATTCGTTACCTTGCCTCGCCAGAAGCGCGCGCCGATGTCATCAAGAGTGGACTCGATCCAAAGTAATCGCCTCCCACTAGTCTATTATCAGCTCAATGGGCCATAACTGGGTCTGATAATGGCTAGCATGTTGACAGTGGTGATGCACACCGTCTCGCTCCACCTGACAACAATTTATATCCCCACACTCGGCACTACCAAAGAGAGACAGCAGAGATCGAAAGCGATTGCAGAAACAATTCGTTACGACAAAAACAATTTGTATCGTCAGCCGAATAAAGAGCACCAACGTTAATGTCACGTAGCACCCATCAATATTAACGCCAAATACTGCACCTAAATTAGGGGACACATTATGTTTACGCGCAATCGCTCAGGTAAAGCCATCATACTCACTGCACTTGTCACGGTTTTTGCCAGCGCAGCCGGTAGTGTAATGGCTGAGACAACGTGGCAAAAAAATCATCCACGCCGGGAACAGGTCAATAATCGGCTGAACAATCAAAACAATCGTATCAAGACTGAAGTCAAAGATGGTCAGATAACCAAAGGTCAGGCCAGAACCTTGCACAAGGATGACCATGCGATTCGACAAGAAGAACGTGATATGTCCCGGCAAAATGGCGGTCACATCACCAAAGCCGAACAATCAGTGTTGAACCAGCAAGAGAATGGCGTCAGCCGACAAATTGGTAAGTAAATTGTCGTCGTAGTCGATGTCGTATAACAGAAGCAACTTTTGCAGGCAACGGGAATGATTCGGTCGCCTGCATTTGTGCGTCCTTCTCCGAAATTGCCTAGGTATTTACGTAAGTTAAATCTTGCTTTTTATTTAAAAGATTATGCTTATCGGAAATCTCCGCTATCGTTTATAGGTCCCCGAAAAAAGGGGAACGGGTTTGACAGCTCGAACGTACAAAACGCACAAACCGCGCATAGCGGTCTTTTTATGTGTGTAAACCGTTGTTGCACCTTTCATGGGCGGCAGTGGCAGGGAGGCTTCGGCCTGCCGAGGATCTTGTACGTCGGTCTGTCAACCCTGTTATTTGCCCCCCACCCGCCTGACAGCGGGAGCGGTTCAACCGGACAAAGAAAGCAACAATGCTCAACACCATTATTTCCCCGACTCTCCCTCAAATACAATTCATCAAGCGACTTGCCTGCCAAGCGACTTCTAGTCGTGAGGCGCGACCATAACAACATCGTCGCCACCTCCAGAACCCGAAGCATTCCATCACGCATTTTCATGGTTACCAGCGCATCCAAACTAATGAGTCGGCACAATTTTATGCTCTGACGATGGATGTCTGTCATGGCATTCAAACCTGTATTGACGTCACGCAGGTCAGCAACGCGGATCGTGGCACCGACACCATGCCGACACTCGATATAATTGCCACCGAGCGTTTGTTGCGCCTTGCTCTCACGTCATCGCAGATGCTGGCCGACACCGCTGCACGGCATATCAATAGACTTGATAGCCGCTTCAGACAGGGACTGAACTGTCCTCCCATATCTCCGCGACGCCACAATAAACGTGATTTAACTTTACGCAGAAGCGAATGATGAATGATGGCGACGACTCTTTTGGTAGTCGCCACCAACTTCAATTCACTGATTCAATTAACTGCTTCAATTGGTAATCGTTCCGCAGAGATGCATTGCTGGATTTGCCACGCACCGACCATAAAGCCTGGCATCGCATCATAAGGCGGGAATAAAAACTACTGATAGCTTCGTCGGCATCGCGTTTTTTCCTTAGGATGATTTTTACTCACGTTGAAAGCGGACATGCTTTCAAAAAATATTATTAAAAAAATCAAAAAATCAAAAAATCAAAAAACAAATAAAAAAATAGATAAAAAAAATTGAATGAATTTCTTGGATGGAACAAGAAAAAATCAAATAGAAAAGTCTGCGTGACGTGAAGTTGGCGCAAAAAACTAAACGATAATTTACCATCAATCCAACCAGCAAAAGCTTTTCGGTTGATAGCGCATTGTTGCTCAACTTATGCACATAAGTTTTCAATGTCGGGTCATACTAAAGCACATTAAAAAATCTCATAACAGATT
The DNA here is from genome assembly GCF_054343755.1 of Glaciimonas sp. GNP009. Lineage (NCBI taxonomy): Bacteria > Pseudomonadati > Pseudomonadota > Betaproteobacteria > Burkholderiales > Oxalobacteraceae > Glaciimonas > Glaciimonas sp. GNP009. The sequence goes on along the minus strand of NZ_JBTGUV010000004.1, from coordinate 3,178,278 downwards.
TCGAGAATGCGAAAATAACACATTAAAAAAGAAACCCTGTAAGTACCTGCCCTAAAAAAATAATCGCGAAAAAGAAAGAGGTCATCACATGGATGGATAAATAAAAAAATGTCTGTAGCACGCAAACTAAAGCATAAAAATAAAATATAAAAAATAAGTCCCGGAGACCAACATGCATGTAATAAAAAAGATTACCAGTATCGCCCTGATAGCGGGCGCGGCTGGATTATCACCCGCCCTCTTTGCAGCCGAACCGATCAAGATTGGCGTTATCAATCCCTTTAGCGGTCCACTCGCTTTGTACGGCGTTGAGATGACACGCGGTTATGAACTAGCGGTGGATCAGGTTAATGCGAGTGGCGGATTGCTTGGCCGCAAAGTGGCATTGGTGCGTGGCGATGCCGCCAATCCGCAGCAAGGGATTGCCGCTGTCGAGCAGCTAGTGACCAACGATAACGTTGATATGTTTTCTGGCACTTACATTAGCGCGGTCTCCAACGCAGCAAGCGATGCGGCAAGTCGCTATAACAAGCTCTATTGGGATACCGGTGCGGTGGCGCAAAATCTGACAGAACGCGGCTTGCCGAACTTTATACGTTCCGGCACTTACGCACTCAGCTTCGCTGCTGGCACTGTCGATACGGTGAAGGATTTGATCGCGCCTGCATTGAAAAAAAATGTCAAAGATCTGAAGGTATGGATCGAACATGAGGATTCGATTTACGGAACGTCAATTGCAATCTCACAGAAGCGCATGCTGGAGGCGTTAGGCGCAAAAATTGTGGGCGTGGGCGCGCATGCGTCCCGTTCGATTGATATGAACGATACGATCCTGCGTGCCAAACAGGCCAATCCTGATGTGTTCATCGAAACTGGCTATGTCCCGGATGGCAATCTGCTACTACGCACGGCGCGTGATCAAGGATTCAAGCCCGCTGCGATGCTATACGTCGGAACGGGTGATACTGCCGAAACGCTGGCGTCTTTGGGCGGCACTTCCTTGGAAGGCTTGTTGGTGGTTGGATGGCCGCGCAACGATGTCATTGAAAGCTTTGGCCCCGGTGCTAAAGCATTTCTCACCGCCTATCGCGCCAAGTTTAAAAGTGATCCCATCGCACCCCAAAGTATGGCAGGCTATGTTGGCCTTCAAATGTTGTTCGACACAATTAAAGCAGCGAACAGCATTGATCTCGAAAAAGTCCGTCTTGCCGCTGCAAATATGGATAAACCGCTAGGAAGCTATGCAACCGGCTTCGGCATCAAATTCGACAAAAATTTCCAAAATATGCGAGCCTCTCCCACCACCGGACAATGGCAGTCGGGCAAGATGGTGACAGTCTTCCCAGAAAAGGCTGTAGCGCCTGGCGTTGTTCTTCAGAATCTGGCAAGAAATTGATAATAGAATGATGAATCGGGGGGCCGTTGAACGATGCTAGCGGCACCTCGTATTGATTCGAACGCGTTTTACAACACGTGGGTATTTATTTTTCAATACGTTGGCGTTTACTTTATGTAACGCGCCATTCGTGGCATCAATTTTTAAAGTTGTATTGCCATAAAATGGTCATCAAAAAAGCGCCACACAGGCGCTTTAAAAATGCCACCTTCTTTATTTCATCGACTGTCCTGCCGCTGATGGCGGCCGTCCTAAAGTAAATCCACCATCTACCGTAATGAGCTGACCAGTGACAACTGAATCCGGCTCAAGCAACCAGCAAATAGCGCTGGCAATTTGCTCTGGCGTGCTGACTTTTCCCAGTAAAGCGACGGCGGCAAATTCCCCTTTCACGCGCTCATAGGCCTCGTCACCCAGACCATCGCGCATCCATCGTCCCTCGATCAACCCGGGCAATACGGCATTGACGCGGATAGCCGGAGCGAGCGTGCGCGCCAGCGCAACGGTCAGCATGTTTAATGCGGCCTTGGATAATACATAAGGTAAAGAACTACCGCTGCCAGTAACGCCAGCGACCGATGAGACGTTCACAATCGCACTGCCAGGTTGCATATACTTTTTGACCGCACGGGCCATCTGAAATGGTCCAATCGTGTTGACCGCATACACACGCTCAAAGTCGGCAGTGGTCACAGCGTCCAGATCCGCCATCGGGATAAACTGGGTCGTACCCGCGCTGCTGACCAGCGCGTCAATACGCCCCCAACGCGCCATCGCTTGTAACGCCAATGCGTTGCAGTCATTGTCATTGGACACATCGCCTTGCACTGCGACGGCATCCGCGCCAAGGGCCAGACAGTCTTCAACCACGCCAGCGGCGGCTTCGCTGCTGCGGCTATAGTTAATCATCACATTGTAATGTCGGCTGGCGAGTAACCTCGCGACCGCCGCGCCCACGCCAGTCGCGCCACCGGTAATAAGTACGACTCTTCGATTCGTCAACATAGGGTTTCTCTCAACAATGCAGGACAACTAACGGATGGCATTTTGTGCCAATGTTGCAAGTGCTATGGAATGATGACGATTTTTCCGCTCACCTTGCGTTGCATCATCGCATTCAGCGCATCGCAGACACCTTCAAGTGGATAACGTGCCGATACCAATGGCTTGATTTTTTTCTGTCGATAAAGCGATACCAGTTCGGTTAAATCGGCCTCCAGATTTTCTGGTTCTCTGCGGATAAAATCACCCCAAAAAACGCCTAAAATCGAACAGCCTTTCAGCAACGGTAAATTGAGTGGAATTTTGGGTATTTCGCCATCTGCAAAACCGACCACCAAAAACCGTCCACGCCACGCCATGCTGCGGATTGCCTGTTCGCTGTATGCGCCACCGACCGGATCGCACACGACATCAATGCCACGCCCATCAGTCAGTACTTTGAGCCGCTCGCGCAGATTTTCCGTGAGGTAATTAATGCATTCATCCGCGCCGTGTGCTTTACAAACTGCCAGTTTTTCGGCAGACGATGCGGCGGCGATCACTCTAGCGCCCAGCGCTTTGGCAATCTCGATAGCCGCAATGCCAATGCCACCGGCAGCGCCAAAAATCAGCACCGTCTCACCTTTAGCAAGTTGGGCCCGATCTTTCAGCGCGTGATACGCCGTACCATAAGTCATCAAAAAAGTCCCTGCAATCTCGTGGGACATCTCGGCTGGCATCGGAATCAGGCTATCTTGACTTATCGCAATCTCTTCCGCAAACGCACCCCAACCAGAGAATGCGATCACCGACTGGCCCACCACGAATTTGGTGACGCCACTGCCAACCGATTTGATCACACCAGCCAACTCACCACCCGGCGAAAACGGTAGTGAGGTTTTGATTTGATATTTATTCTGAATAATCAGTGAATCCGGAAAATTCACACCAGCCGCCTTTACGCTGATAATCACCCGACCAGCATCGGGGATTAGCGATGGAATATCTTCGACCACCAACATTTCGGGCGGCCCATATTGATGACATCGTACTGCTCTCATTGTCACACTCTCCTGAATAAGTTCTCAAACTCGGCAATCTATCTTGCGCCAGCGCGCCTGCCAATTTGTGAAAGTGACGATTTATCACGCTGATGATTGTTCGAACATGGCGTTCAATGCCAAATTGGTGGTTAAGCACCAAATGTCGACAACGACGTCCACGCAATACCTTTTAGTTAATTTCAATCGACCGCATCAAGAATACGTAAAAAATCCACGTCCAGATTTGCGCCCTAGGTAGCCAGCCGCGACCATCTCTTTCAACAGTGGTGCGGGCCGATATTTGGAATCGTTAAATCCTTCATACAGCACTTCCATTACGGCTAACAACGTATCCAGACCAATCATGTCGGCTAATGCCAGCGGGCCGATTGGATGATGGCATCCAAGCTTCATACCGTTATCGATTGCTTCGGCAGTGGCCAATCCTTCAGCGAGAACAAAGATCGCCTCATTGATCATCGGACATAGAATCCGGTTAACTACGAAGCCGGGATTGTTCCGCACCGTGATGGGGCTTTTGTTCAATTGTTTGGCGAACGCTTCCACTTTTGCATGCGTGGCGTCACTGGTTTGAAGTCCGCGTATCAACTCGACCAAATCCATCAATGGGACCGGATTGAAGAAGTGCATGCCAATCACTCTATCCGAACGCTTGGTCGCCGCGGCCAGTTTTGTGATGGAAATCGATGAAGTATTAGTGGCAAGAATCACCTCTTCACCGATGACAGCGTCCACTTCTTTCAAGAGTTTTATCTTGAGCGCCTGATTTTCAGTAGCGGCTTCAATTACCAGATCAACGGTCTTAAACGCATTGATATCAGTCGTACCCGTGATCAACGCTATCACAGCGTCTTTTTGCGCCAAGGTGAGTGTATTGTTTTTGATCAGTCGGTCCAGACTATTGCCTATTTTTACTAGGCCCTTTTGTACTGCTACCTCACTAATGTCTAACATGACAACCGGTATGCCCACCATAGCGCATGACTGCGCAATCCCGTTGCCCATGATCCCTGCACCGATAACGCCGACTGTGTTGATTTTGCGCATTGCTGCTTTCCTCAATTAAATTTAACTATTGTAGAGCAATCAGTTTCCGGTAAAGCGCGGCGGACGTTTGTCAAAAAATGCGCTGACGCCTTCAACAAAATCTGCTGATTTAGCGCACGCGATAAAGGATTCGCGCTCGGCCAGCATTTGGTCTTCCATTGTGCGCGCAAATGATGCGCGCATTAATTGTTTAGTCTTCGCAAAGGCGAATGCCGGTCCCGATGCAAGACGTTGCGCCAGCGCTTCTGTTTCGGCAGCCAGCGCCGCCGCTGGAACCACGCGACTAATCATGCCAAGACGCTGCGCTTCTGCTGCGTCAAAGGTCTCGGCCAACAGTGTCAGTTCAAGCGCCTTGTGCAAGCCGACCATGCGCGGTAACGACCACGAGGCCGATCCGTCCGGACTCGCACCGATCTTGGAATATGCCAGGTTAAACCGCGTGCCTTCTGCAGCAATTGACAGGTCACAAGCCAGCGCAAGACTGACGCCCGCGCCCGCCACTGCACCGTGCACACTGGCAATCACGAGTTGCGGCAGATTGGTTAAAATCGACAATGCTTCGTGCAACGGATCAATGACGGTTGGCGCTGCTTGTGCAGCGGCGGCCAGATCAGCTTTAAAATAATCCAGATCGCCGCCTGCCATAAACGCACGCCCTTCTCCGCTAATGACAACGACCCCAATATCTTGGCTAGCCTTGATACTCTTGCAAATCGTTAGCAAGCCTTCGGCCATAGTGCGATCAAGCGCATTCAGGGCCGATGGTCGATTGAAACGAATGTTGGCAATCTGATCTTCTACATGAAACAAAATGGTTGCGTCGCTATTGCTCATGGCTGTGTTCCTGATTTTTAGGTTTTGGTGAAATATTGGCGTACCACCGACTCAGCGATGCAGGCTGGTTTGGCGTCACCTTCGATCTCAATCGTTGCCGTCAAGACAATCTGGATGCCACCGGGGATATCCGCGACGCTGCTGAGCAAAAATCGACCGCGAACCCGACTGTCGACCCGCACCGGATTTGTAAAACGAACCTTGTTCAGACCATAGTTAATCCCCATCTCGCAGAACGGCAACTCAAAATTGTCCTGATAAAACTTGCCGAGCAACGATAGCGTCAGAAAACCATGCGCGATGGTACAGCCAAACGGCGACTCTTTTTTTGCTCGGGCAACATCGACATGAATCCACTGAAAATCGCCCGTCGCCTCCGCGAATTGATTGATGCGGCTTTGTGACATCAGCACCCAATCGGAGACAAAAATCTCACTTCCTATGTGCGTGCGGAGAAGTGCCAGCGTACCGATATCGGGTTGCAGAATGGTTGATTGTGGAATGATTGATTCCGACATGGGGATTTCCTTGATGGTGTCCGACGCTGTCATTATTGGTGCGCTTTGGGGGTTGGCAACAGCGCGCTGGCCTGATCGCGCAGCGCGCGTTTGAGTAGTTTTCCGTTGGCATTGCGCGGCAACGGTGATTCTGAGAGCGTAAAACTTTCTGGCACTTTGTAGTCGGACAAACGTTCCGCGCAGTATGTCGTGAGAGCTTGTAACAAACCATCGGCAAGCGTATCAGGTTGGCGCAACGTCACGAATGCGTGCACACGCTCGCCCAACACCGGGCAAGGCTTAGCAACTACCGCGCATTCCAGCACAGCGGGATGTTGGTAAAGGACGTTCTCAACTTCGATGGTATATATCTTATAACCGCCGCGATTGATCATGTCTTTCATCCGGTCGGCTACCTTGATATAACCGTCCGAACCGATGGAGCCGATATCGCCAGAATGCCAGAATCCACCAGTAAAATTGTCAGCGGTGGCACTTGGATTGTTCCAATATCCTTTTACCACCATCGGCCCTTTGATCCATATTTCGCCCAACACACCCGGTTCGACCTCACACCCGGATTCATCGAAAATCGCCATTTCAACACACGCCAGAGCACGGCCAACGGTGTCGTTATGGGCGGCAGTTTCTCCCTGCGGCATTAACGTGGAAGGCGATGTGGTTTCCGTAGAGCCGTAGCAATTCATCAGGGTCAGGCTTGGTATTTTTTGGGCGAGGCTGGAGATGGTCGCCAGCGGCATTGGCGCACCACCGTATCCGCCCACCCGCCACGAGGAAATATCATGGCGTTCAAAATCGGGTTGCAGTAAGCACAGGTTATACATCGCTGGAACCATCAGCGTGTAGGTCATGCGTTCACGCGCTGCCAGCGCGAGAAAATCAGTCGCTCTAAAACTCGGCATGATGACCAGTTTTCCAGCGCAGCGCACCATCGTCGCGACCAGTGCAATCAGGCCGGTGACGTGACTTAGCGGCACGGATGCCACGGCAGTGTCGTATATCGTCAATCCCATTGCGGTCTGAAGATGCATGCCAGAATGCACAACGCCAAGATGCGTCAGGGCGGCACCTTTCGGCTTACCGGTGGTACCGGAGGTATACAGGATCGCAACGACGTCTTCTTCGTTAACTTTGGCTGGCAGTTCTTTCGACGAAGCGGTCATCAAAGATGCGAATTCTTCAGATCCACTGCAATGGCCGATTGACACGCGAGTCTTCAGTGATGGCACGTCAGCGCTGACTGGCAGCCGTTCACCCAATTCGGCGTCATGCACGATGAGGCTTGCTGAGCAATCATTGAGCATATAAGCAAGCCCGGGAGTCTGCTCGCGGATACTGAGCGGAACCGCGATGGCGCCGAGACGGGCGATGGCAAATAAGCTGATGACGAATTCGTTACGGTTTCCAATCAGCATCGCCACGCGATCGCCGACACCAATACCACGACTTGCCAGACCTGTCGCTAAGCGCGCTGATGAATCGCGTAGACCCTTCCACGTAATGCGGTCTGCGCCGCACACCATGGCATCTCCGTTGGGATTGCGCTGCACAGCATCATCCAGCATCGCGTATACACTTTTTGGACGCTCAACAAAACAGCGCACCACGCGCCCGTCAAAATGTGTTTCCAGTCGCGTGGCAGGCCAGGTATCGTCCCATTGTTTCATTTCAAGTGATCCTTGTTTTGATCTGGTGTGATGCTATCGCTGCGCTGTGGCAAAGTAAAATAAGCTTTGGTGCTGCCCATATTTGCCTTTGCTTTGGCCAATTCATTCTTCGCTACTACACGCAAATGTACCTCATCCGGCCCATCGATGAAACGCATCGCTCGGCCCCATGTCCACAAGAATGCAAGCGGTGTGTCAGGCGTCATGCCCATTGCGCCAAAAACCTGAATCGCGCGGTCCAGAACCCGCGTCTGTAATCGTGCCGCGACGATTTTAATCGCTGACACATCGACGCGTCCCGCCTGATTGCCGAAGCGGTCAATAATCGATGCGGCGCGCAGAACCAGCAAACGGGCCTGATCGATTTCGAGCCGTGATTCGGCGATCCAATCCTGAATGTTGGCGTAATCGGCCAGATGCTTGCCAAAAGTACGTCGTTCCAAGGCACGCTCACACATCATTTCCAATGCCAGTTCACATTGTCCGATAGTGCGCATGCAATGATGAATTCGACCGGGCCCCAGGCGCGCTTGCGCCAATGCAAAACCACCGCCCTCGTCACCCAGCAGCGCTGTCAGCGGAACCCGTGCGTCTTTAAATACAATTTCGCAATGACCTTCCGGTGCCAAATGATTCATGATGGCAACATTACGGAGAATCTGCATGCCGGGCGTATCAAGCGGCACCACCAACATGGAATGACGTCGATGCTTGGCTGCGTCCGGACTTTCATCGGACACGCCCATAACAATGGTCATTTTGCATAATGGATGCAAAGCACCGCTGGTGAACCATTTGCGCCCGTTGATAACGTAGTGATCACCGTCGCGACGAATAGTGGTTTGAATATTGGTGGCGTCAGAGGATGCAACTTCTGGCTCGGTCATCGAAAATGACGAGCGAATCTGTCCCTCCAGCATTGGCCGCAACCATTGTCGCGATTGCTCTGGTGTCGCGCATAGATGCAACATCTCCATGTTGCCGGTATCGGGCGCATTGCAGTTAAACACTTCAGCCGCCCACGGAATCCGGCCCATAGCTTCTGCCAGCGGTGCATATTCCAGATTGGTCAGACGTGTGCCCGGCTCATCCTCCCGCAGCCCCGGTAGAAAAAAATTCCACAAACCTTCAGTCTTCGCCAATACCTTGAGCCTTTCCATTAATTCGATAGGAAATATGCCTTGGTCAGCCTGATGATGCCAATCGGTATTTGCGGGAATAACGTGGCGCTCCATGAAGTCGCGCACGCGAATCTGTAGTGCGGTGACTTTCTCCGAATATTCAAAATTCATCATGCGGAATTTCCTTTAGGTGAAGGTTGCGATGTGCCGTTAATAAATTCCACTGCGCGATGGGCGAAAGCAACACTTAACTCTCCAACTTCAAGTGCGTTGTCAGCCTCGGCATTGCCACTAAGCGCGCGCGCCGCAATGCCTTCAAAAATTACCGCAAGACGAAATAATGCGAAAGCAAAATGGAACGCAGTGAGGCCATCGCGGCGCCCGCTATGGAGATAATAATGTTGTAAATATTCAACTTCCGATGGAATCCCCATCGCGGCATGATCCAGCCCCAGAATGCCGCCATATTCGGACGGCACTGTACGGTAAGCAATGCAGTTGAAAGCCACATCGGCCAACGGATGGCCCAAGGTCGAGAGTTCCCAGTCAAGCACCCCCATCACACGTGGCTCGGTTGGATGAAACATCAGATTCCCAAGCCGAAAATCACCGTGGCTGATCGTTGTCTCTATTTCATCAGGGATATTTTTTTGTAACCAGACGATCAACTGCTCAACGTCCGCATTTTCACGCGTCTTGGACATCTGCCATTGCTTGGTCCAACGCGCAATCTGGCGTGTGAAATAGCTGCCCTGACGTCCGTAATCGGTCAACCCAATCGCTGCCCAGTCAACTTTGTGCAAGCGTGCCATGGCCTCGGCCATCGCCATATAGATGGCGTGCCGTTCAGAAGGCACCATCCCCGGCAGTGCATAGTCAGGAAAAATTCTGCCCTGCAATCGCTCCATGATGTAAAACGGCGTGCCAACTACGTCGCGCTCAGCATGGAACAACACCATTTTTGGGACTGGTACATCCGTGCCAAACAACGCCTGCATAATCCGATACTCACGATCTACCGCATGCGCGGATGGCAACAAACTCGACGCCGGTTGCTTGCGCAGCACCAACGAGCGGTTGGAAAAATTGACAAAATAGGTCGGGTTGGACTGGCCGCCGCCGATGCGTTCCAGCGTCATATCACCTTCCAACGCAGGAATTGCATTCTTCAAAAATGCTTCCAGACGAGCTGGTTCAAAGTCCATATTATTTCCACCAGGGATAGAATGACGGCATCTCGGAGGATGCCGCCTTGAAATGAGGAGGTCGCTTTTCACGGAAGGCAGCGACACCTTCCTTACCATCCGCTTGACTAGTATAGAAAATACCCAGCGACTCGATCTTGTGCGCTTGCATCGGATGCGGTTCTGCTGAATTGCGATACATCATTTGCCGTATCAGTGCGACCGAGACCGGCGAACGATCGGTGCTGATTTTTTGTGCAATAACGTATGCCTCTTCCAGCAATTTTTCCTGCGGCACGACGGCTTTTATCAATCCACAGTTCAGCGCTTCCTGCGCGTCGATCATCTCCGCAGTGTAGGTCCACTCAAGCGCTTTGGCCAAACCGACAATCCGCGGGAGAAACCAGCTTGAACAGGCATCGGGTACAATCCCGAGCTTGCCAAATGGAAAGGCAAAACGTGCTTTATCTGAGGCGATGCGTATATCCATGGCTAGTGTCAACGTTGCACCAACTCCGACTGCCGCACCATTAATAGCTGCAATTATCGGCTTTTTGCAGTCAAAGATTGCCAACACCACACGGCCGCCGGTATCACGCACACCATTCACTACGAGAGGATCATCGAAGTTCTCCTCCAGACTTTGCAAGGTTGGATGCAGCGCTTCGTTGAGGCCGAAAACGTTATTTTTATTGCTATCAGCATCGTCATTACCAACATCAACGGATGCATCCAAATCCATACCGGCACAAAATGCACGCCCCGCTCCTGTGACTACAATTGCCCGCACAGCATCATCTTCACTGGCCCGATCAAGCGCATGGATCAGTTCGTCCGCCATCGTTACCGTGAACGCATTGAGGCGATCCGGGCGATTCAGAGTGAGCGTCAGGATCGCATTTTCCACCCGATAAGCGATAGTGCTGTATTGCATTGCGTCTCCGATCTCTTATCCTGGGGTTGACTCTATGTCGGTCATTTTTATCAAGCTATTTTTTATTATCACGCCATCATGCGGTTATTTTCTGTTCTTTTTTGCGGTCTGATGAAGGCTTAGACGGATTACTATTAGGATTATTATTCGCTAACATGTATATCCAAATCGAGCAGCAACCAGATCGCCGCTTTTTGCCAATGTAATCCTGGACGTAGCGAGGCATAAACGCCACCAGCGAGTGCCTCATCCGAGACATATTTAAGTGCGCGCAGTCCGGGAATTTCGTAACGCACCGTTGGTCCTGGAACGACACGGTTAAGCGCCGTGCCAACAAACTCTGCCGTCAGAACGCGCGTCAGGATGGCGTACGCCGCTTCATCGCGGGCAACGAGTGTCAGGTCCAGGACGTTCCCTTTGTCTCCGGCGCGGCCGGTCGCAATATCACCAACTCTCATGATTGACTCCATTCAATTTCTGGTCGCACCAGATCGTGAGCGATAAAACCATCCAACACTTCAATGCGCGGGCGGCGCTCGCTACGTACGCTACATCCTCCGGCAGGACCAGATAATGTTAACGCGTAGATTTCATCTTCGATGATTTGCGCGATTTCCAGATCGGCACAACGTGCGGAGACATGCACCCGCAATTCGGCCGGATCCGATAATGTTGCAAGTGACCCCGCCCGCAACACTGAGTTGACACCGACCAAATCAATCGCAATATCTGCATCCTTCCAATCCGATAAGCGTAGTCGTAAGGTTTCCGCAGCACGTTGCGCGCGCATCATCGCACCGGTCCCTGCAAATCCAATTTCAGCATCCGCAATGTAACCGGGCAACTCTAGAAAACCGGCGACCTTCAAGGTGGGCGGCGGTCCCAGTGAGCGAGCACCGGACATGTGTACGCGATTTTTGCCTATCTGCTCAAAACGAATACCGGTGAAATCGATGATCAGGTCGGGCGTGGCGTAACGTGCCGGATCATGGACTTCGTAAAATAATTGTAGCGTGCAGGTTTCCGCATCAAGTATGCCCGGCGCATTGTCCAGAATTGTGATGTCGGCGCTGCCGTCGGCGTAGATATGCGCAAGCGGATAGCCAAGCCTTGCGTAATCCGCTGCGGAGAGCAGTTTTTGGCCGACCGGATCGTAGTTACCACCAGTCAGTTGACCACCACATTCCAGCAAATGACCAACAGCAATCGCACCGGCAAGTGCCGCAGGTCCCGGATTCAAATGCCGCAAAGCTGCTGCTGCAAATAGAGCAGAATCTGCCACCCGTCCACTCACCACGACATCAGCACCATTATCTAGCGCTTCGGCCAGTGCACCGCTGCCGAGATAAACGTGTGCGCCAAGTAACTTGCCCTCTACCGGCCTGACCCATGCAATGTTATTTTGCAGATGGAGCACGTCATCACCGTGAACGGCTGCTACGCGCACCCCGCGACAACCCAGTTCAGCCGCCAGTCTGGCAATGGCATCACCCGCTGCGCGTGGGTTGGCGGCACCCAGATTCGATACGATACGGCACTTGTTGGCCACGGCAACAGGTAACAGCGGGGTCAAGCGGCGGCGCAGGCGCGGATCAGCACCTGCGCGCGGATTATCAGCACGTGCCTTGAGAGCCGGTACTAACGTGCGCTCCGCCAGACACTCCAGCACCACGGTGTCGACTTTGCCAGAAGCGGCTAACGCCACCGCCGGATCGATGCGATCACCAGCGAAACCAGCGCCTGCGCCGATACTGCACACCACTGTGTTTTGATTTTTCATCGTCTCAGTTTCCCCACTTAGTATTCCTGCTTTATATTTCTGATTATTCATAACTTAGCAATCTTCTAGTTGCGCGCCAAGTTTTCAAGGACCACGCCAGACATGACGGCTTTCTTAGGAAATACCGTGACCACATTCCCTTTTTGCCACTGAACGGTGGTCGTCACCACACGTGTATTTTGGAAATTTTTGTCAAATTTGATACCAGAACCGGTTGGATAGCTGCCTAACGGTTTATCCATTTTGGCAGCCACTGCACGTACCTTTTCCATGTCGGTGCTGCCTGCTTCTTTAAGCGCTTCGAACAATATTTGCATGCCGACATAGGCGTTCATTCCCTGCGGCGCGACGGGATCTGACTTGTACTTTGCGCGATACGCCGCTAAATAAGCTCTGCCACCCGGACCAAAACTTTCGGCCACGTCGCTACGCGTGTAATTCACCACTAGCACGCCTTCGAGGGAAGCTGCACCGACTGACGCCAACGTTTCCGGTGTATCACCCGTGCCGACAAACACCATGGCAGGCGGTTTGAAGCCTTGGTCACGTGCCGTGCGTAGCAGCAAGTTGGCATCCGGTACGTAGCCGGTTTCGATGAACACATCGGGACGTGCCTGTTTAGCCCGCAGCACAGTATCATTCAGGTCGATCGAAGTGGACGCATGAACACCAACGCCGACAATTTTTGCGCCCATTGCTTCGAGCAAGCGCTTTTGCTCTTTGGCCACTGAAGAACCATAAATCGAATCCTCGTGCTCGATCCAGACGGTGACGTCCTTCACATCCTTTTTAAGCCTGGGCGCAATCAGGTCACGGACGGTATCTGCCGCGCCATTTGCAAACGTGCTGCCGTAAGCGCCGGAGCGAATAAAGTTGGGCAAGCCGCGCTCGGTCAGGCTATCGACCAACGCGTTTGTTTCCCAATACAGTTTGTTATACCGCATCGCGGCATCACTGGCGGCATTGGAGACCGCGCTGGTGTAGGTGCCGACAAACATGTCGACCTTTTCTTTGTTGGCTAATTGCTCTACGGAGGCAATGCCCTGCTGAGGATTAGCGGCGTCACCGCGTACCAATACGATCTTTCTGCCAAATACACCACCGGCGGCATTGGCTTCATCTACTGCCAATTCGTACCCACGCGTCACTTCGGTTCCATACAACGCTTGAGGACCGCTGTAGGGATTAATGGCGCCGATTTTAATTGGGTCGGCGGCAAATGCCATTTGTCCAAACACCGAAGTACCAGCTAATAGCGCAACGCCTGCGACGCGTTTAAATGCCTTCATGTCTCTCTCCTGTGATTTATTGAATTATTTTAGTTACCACCGACCAGTTTGCTGCTATCCCAACACCGCAGAATCTCTTACGATTTAATTACGTGCCAGCGTTTTTAACGCATCGCCAGGAGCGATCGCTTTTTTCGGAAACACCGTTACTGGCTTGCCACCTTGCCATTGCACCGTGGTGATGAGTGCCCGGATGTTCTGGAAATTCTTGTCGAACTTGACGCCGTAACCTGTTGCATAGCTACCGAGCGGTTTGTCCATCGTGGCTGCGGCAGCACGCACCTTTTCAACATCGGTGCTTCCAGCTATCTTGATTGCATCGAACAGCATCTGCATACCAACATAAGCGTTGATCGATTGCGGCAAACTTGGCTCTACCTTGTATTTGGTGCGATAAGCCTCAAGATACGCCGCTGCGCCGTGGGCATAACTCTCAGCCACATTGGTCAGGGGATAGGCGACTACCAGCATGCCTTCGAGTGTAGGTGCGCCCACCGCTGCGAGGGTTTCTGGTTCATTGCCGGTTCCAACAAGGACCAGCGCCGGTGGTTTGAAACCTTGATCACGTATGGTGCGCAATAACAGACTGCCGTCGGGTACATACCCCGTCTCAATCACCACGTCGGGATGCGCTTGCTTAGCCCTCAGCACCATGTCTGTCATATCGATGGCACGTGCAGAATGTGCGCCCATACCAACTACTTTTACGCCCAGACCTTCCAGCAATCGCTTTTGTTCGTTGGCAACTGAAGTACCAAAAATCGAATCCTCATGCTCGATCCAGACGGTGATGTCCTTCATGTCTTTTTTAAGCACTGGCGCAATTACGTCGCGCACAGTATCGACCGTGCCTGCCGCAAAGTTGCTACCGTTTGGGCCGGTGCGGATAAAGTTTGGCAAGCCGCGTTCGGTCAGGCTATCAACCAAGGCGTTCGTCTCCCAATACAGTTTGTTATAGCGCATCGCTGCATCGCTGGATGCATTGGAAACAGCACTGGTATAAGTCCCGACAAAAAGATCAACCTTTTCCTTAACGGCAAGTTGTTCGACGGTTGCGATACCCTGCTGTGGATTGGCAGCGTCACCGCGAATCAATACGACCTTGCGGCCTAATAAGCCCCCAGCCGCATTAATCTGATCCACCGCCAGATCAAAGCCGCGGGTCATTTCGGTACCGTACAACGCCAACCCGCCACTGAAAGGATTAATCGCCCCGATCTTGATCGGTTCTGCAGCAAAAACTGCATGGGATAACATCCATGTACCGGCCAAAAGGCCCATCCCGGCGACGCGTGCTAATGTCTTCTTCAATGCCTTCATATCCATCTCCTGTAATGATCTAACTATAATTATTATGATTTCCACCGCTCGGTCCTACGTCCCTAAGTCCTACGTTCCACGTTCCACGTTGCTGCGGCTTTTTTTGTTACTTGTTACAGGATGATTTTCGTTGCAGTTCCCCCCATCTGATGCCTCGTTTTCTACTGCGTTTATTGACAGCAATCAGGCCGGTGTAAAACGGGCCACCGCGACCCCGCTTTCCTCTTCAATAACTAGCCGTAACGGCTGATCAATTTTTAAATTTTCAGCATCTTCGATCCCGACGACATTGCTGATCAGTCGTGGACCTTCGTCCAGCTCGACCACGGCGACGTTATAAGGAAGGCGGTTTTCGAATGCCGGGTGATATGCCACGTGGTACACGACCCAACTGATTAGTCTGGCGGAGCCGGATGCTGGCTCCCAGCGCCAGTCAGTAGCTAGACAACCGGGACATTCGCTGCGGGCTGGCAACCATGCTTTTCCACAACAACCGCAACGCTGGAACGACAGAGTGCCACGCGCAAGACTGTCCCAATACGGTGCGTTGAGCGCGTCGCGCTGCGGCGCAGGTGCGGATGGCGTTGAAGCTGGCGTTGACGTTGCATTCATAGATGACATTCTTTCTTATTGTGGACTTATGCAAAACCGACTCGTCGAGGTATCCCGACCAAGACATCCCGGATACCTAAGCGGAAGGGCTAACGCTAGCGAAGCCGTTTTGCGTGTGTCTCATTGTTTTATCGAATCATTGTCTGGGTGTTATTGTCCGGCTGTCATTGTCCAAGTATCAAAGTCGAGTGCGTGTGCATGATCCCGCCCTGATTGCTAATCGCACAGGTGCGTGCATTCTTGACCTGCGTCGATGCATCACCCCGCATCTGGCGCACGCCCTCGAGCACCAACTGCATGCCGGGCATGCCGGTTTCCGACAACAATCCGCCCGCGGTATTGATCGGTAAATCACCGCCGATTTCAATCCGTCCATCTTCAACAAAATGACCGCCCTCGCCCTTGGCACAGAAGCCGTAGTCTTCCAATGTCATCAGCGCGGTGATGGTGAAGCAATCGTAAATTTGCGCGACATCGATATCCTTCGGTGACAACCCTGCCATCTTGAACGCAGCCCTTGCCGAGATCACCGCCTCGGTTGAGGTCAGATCTGGACGCTGTTCGACTTCCCATGAGGTCTGGCCTTGTCCAAATCCCAGGATAGGGACCGGCTTTGGAACACCCAACTGACGCGCACGCTCGGCACTCATCACCACGACTGCCGCGCCACCATCGGAGACCAGACAACAATCGTCACGCCGTAACGGTGCGGCAATCATCTTCGACTCGCGGTATTGATCCAGCGTTAACGGTTTGCGTAATTGCGCGTGTGGATTGGCTGCGCCATGTTTGCGACATGCCACAGCAATCGCACCCAGTTGATCGCTAGTCGTCCCAAACTCGCCCATATGGCGACGTGCAATCATCGCGTAACCTGCTGGCGTACCGAACCAACCATACAGACCGTCATCGCCCCAGGCCTTTTCATATGCCTGGCGTGATCCGGTTTTTGGATTGTCGGCAAGACATACCAACGCAATTTCACACTGTCCAGCTTCGATTGCCATCGCGGCATAACCGATCATTCCTGCGCTCGATGCGCCACCCTGATCCCATACGCCGCCGATACGCGGCATGATGCCCATTGATTCGGCGAGTTTTTGTGCGTACATCATCTCAAACCGTGATGTCGGACACTTTACGAACAGGCCATCAACCATACTTTTATCGATTCCGGCATCTGTCAGCGCTTTGCTTACCGCTTCTACATTCATCGATAGCGTGCTGCGTCCTTCCAGCTTGCCAAATGCGGTTTGTCCGATTCCTGCAATCACTGCTTTTTCCCGCATCAAATCACCTCTTCTTCGATCAGTTGCTGGATTTCTGCATCGCTGAGTCCAAGCCAATCCGAATACACGGCGTGATTGTCACGACCAAGTTCGCCGCTTGGCTTGATTTCCATGGGCTCCACACCGTCGAAGCGTAGCGGCGAATTGGGCAAACAGACGCGTCCGTACAGAGGATGCTCAACCCATTCCAACGCACGCCGCGCATGCATATGCGGGTCATTAACGACCTCCGTAAGATTGCGTACCGGCGCACAGGGAACGCCATACTCCATCAACAATTCGAACAACGCCTGTTTCGAATAACCCGAGGTGAACGTGCTGACCAGTTCGTCTATGGCATCTATATTTTCCACGCGATGAAGTAAATCCGCATAGCGTGGATCGGTCTGCAAATCGTCACGCTTCATGACACTGAGGAGCGATTTCCAGTGCGACTCGCCGACACAAATAATCGCTATATAGCCGTCAGTGGTTGGATAGACGTTATACGGCGCTTCGGCCAGACCACCGTGCCGGTTACCCGTGCGCGGCGCGACCGTTTCGCCCATGCTGTAATGTAGACCAAGGTTGGAACTGAGCGATGCATATACCGCTTCTTGCATCGAAACTTCAACCAATCTGCCGACGCCAGTTTTTTCACGTTCATAAAGTGCGGTCATGATTGCGCCGTACAAATGCACGCCACCAAAAAAATCACACATCGCGGGGCCAGCCTTGACCGGCGGTCGATCCGGATATCCGGTCACTGTCATAATCCCCGCCATCGCCTGAACGGTCAAATCCATGGCCGGATAGTCTTTATTCGGACCAGTACGGCCATAACCGGAACCGGCACCGTAAATCAAGCGAGGATTGACTTCGCGCATAACGTCGTAGCCAAGGCCAAGCCGCTCCATCGCACCGGGCGAGAAATTTTCAACCAATACATCGCCACGGCGCACCATCTTTTTTAACAGTACACGACCACGTTCGGATTTCAAATTTAAGGTGGCAAACGTTTTGTTTGAGTTGAGCATGGCGAACGGCAATGCCGCGCCGCCAACTACGCCACGGCGGCGTAAATGTTCACCACCCTTCGCTTCAATTTTGATGATCTTTGCACCTGCCATCGCCATCATGAACGTGCAATACGGGCCGTTATAAATTTGACCAAGATCGATAACGGTGACGCCTTCCAGTGGATAGTGGCCGCTCATTTCACTTCCCTTTAAAGTTCGGTGTTCGACGTGCGCTAAAGGCTTCAGGACCCTCTTTCGCATCCTCGGTAGTCTGTAACATGCGATTGATGACCGCTTCCATCCGCAACCCGGTCGCCAAATCCATGTCAATGCTTCGCACCGCGAGCTCTTTCGCCGCCTGCACTGCCAGCGGCGCATTGATGGCGATGCGCCGCGCATAGTCGTATGCTGTGCTTAGAAGCGACTCCAACGGTACGATCTTGTTGATCAACCCCCAACGTTCAGCCGCTACGGCGTCGATGCCATCGCCGGTGAGTAACATTTCCATGGCGATGGGATAAGGCAGTTGGTCCAGCACGCGTTGTGTACCACCGTTACCGGGAATCAGGCCGCGTTTTACTTCGGCCAGACTAAACGTCGCATGCGGCGCAGCGAGCCGGATGTCGGTCGCCATCATGAGCGTCATACCGCCCCCGAGACAATAGCCGTTGATTGCGGACACAACGGGTTTCCATACTTCCAAGCCACGATTGAGCAACTGATCACGTTGCGTCAGCCACATTTCGGAAATACCTGCCGGAGCGGTGACGAAACTCTTGATATCCGCACCGGTAGTAAACGAACGTTCGCCCGCCCCTGTGATGATGGCGACCCGGATCGCCGGATCATCACGCACGGTGCACCAGGCACGTGATAATCCTTGATAATGATCAATATCCATGGCGTTAAGTCGCTCAGGACGATTGATCGTAATGAGCGCGATACCATCATCTGATACTTCAAAGTCAATCGCCATAATCAGGACTCCCCGCGCTTACTGCCAAGCAGTTCACGTGCAATCACCATGCGATGGACTTCGGATGGCCCTTCGCCGATACGCTTGATGCGCAGTTCACGATACCAACGCTCAAGCGGCATTTCTTGCGCAACACCGAGACCACCAAAAATCTGGATGCAGCGATCAACCACTCGGCCTGCCGCCTCCGTTCCATATAGCTTGGCAACCGACGCATCGACCTTAATGTCACGCCCTAAATCGCCATTCCAAGCGGCCTGATAGACCATCAATCGCGCGGCACGCAGTTCCACCTCGGAGTCGGCGATCATCCATTGAATGGCTTGTTTATCCGCCAGATGGCTACCGAATGTTTTGCGCTGTTTGGCCCATGCGACCGCCAGATCGAGCGCGGCTTGCGCAATGCCGATCGTCGCCGCTGCGTACGGCACGCGACCATGTACCAACCAATCCTCAGCCAGCGCAAAGCCTTGCCCTTCTTCACCCAGCCGATTTTCGACCGGCACTTCATAATCCTGAAAGTGCACTTCATACGGCGAATATGAACGAATCGCCGGAATCCGCTGTAACGAAATACCCGGCTTATTTTTCTCTACAATAAAGCTGGTGATCCCCTCGCGGCCTTTGCTTTCTCCAACTCGAGCAAATACAATGCCCCAGTTGGCCTGCCCTGCGCCGGATATCCATAACTTGGTACCATTGAGAATATAACGATCCCCTTTACGTTCAGCACGCGTTGTAATGGACCGGCCCGGATCTGAGCCGCCACTGGCCTCACTGATGGCAACGAAAGCCTTGTCGCCAGAGGCGACATTAGCACGACCAAATTTGTTAATTTGTTCGTCGGTTCCCTTCCAGATCACGTTCGGAGGATCGAAACCGAACGCACCGCAGCCGGCAATATAAGCGCCCATGCGACACTTGGAGGTTTCCTCAGCCACTACGCATTGTGCAAGTAGATTCAAGCCAGCGCCGCCGTGTTCCGCAGGCGTTTCCAGACACCACAACCCAAGTTCGCGGGCTTTACTCTGCAAGGCTTTAAGCGGTTCAGGCTCCAGCGTATAGGCATCGTGCTCCAGCTTGTCTTCAATCGGTTTCACTTCCTGCACCATAAAACGACGCACGGTATCCCTGAGCATTCTCAGTTCTTCCGGTAGTTCCCAACTCCCTGTCCTATCCATGCTTGAATCCTCTGGTTGTTTGACGTTTTTATTTGGTGGAATTGACTAACAATTTCTGGAGTGTCTGACGCCGTGTGGCACTGGCAATCGGGTCGAGTTGGAAGCGTGTGTGCTCGGCCGATAGCGCGACTGCCTGGCCGACGACGACGCCATAACTCTTTTCAGCAGTTTCACGGCTGATGTAGCCACGGTTCAGATCGCGTTCGACCATCAACAGATCGCGATCTAAAGCATTGCCGAAGCCGCCTCCACCCGGCGATGCTGCGCGAATGGAATCGCCGGCTGTAAATGGCTCTTTTTCCTGCTTACTGCGTAACTCTGGTTTCCAGGTTTTGCCTTGCGTAACAAACTCGACATTGTTGGCGGCCGCTGGACCGCCGCCGACGATGCCGAACGGCGCGTAGTCGACCCGATCACCAAGCACCGAGACGATACAATCGGACCAGGCAGTGAATCCATATTCGGTACCGCAGCCGCCACGATGCCAGCCAACGCCACCTGAATCGTCACGGATTTTGAAATAATCGAAACGCAGTGGAAAGCGATGCTCCGACATCTCAAGCGACATAAAATTAGCCATCGACTGGGGCGGATTACCGTTAATCAAACCATCGCTGGCTTGTGTTGCTCCGTAGCCGCCCGGATATGGAAACACGCCTACAAAATAATTTTTAGTGCGTGGATGCACACCACTCACCGTCACCACGCCGGTCGTACCAAAAAATGCAGCGGGCGATTTTTCTGGGATGACCTTGGACAAAGCACCAAAAACAACATCGATGACACGCCCGACCGGATCCAGATAACCACCGACTGCGGCGGGATATTGGGCCGATAATAAAGTGTTGTCGGGCAGCGTAAAGTGTATTGGTCGGAAGGTTCCGCCGTTGACCGGCACATCCGGGAAAATATGTTTGATCGCGACGTAACAGGACGACAGCGTGGTATTGCGCGACATGTTGAGCGGGCCGCGTGAAGTCGGTCCGGTCCCGGTGAAGTCAAAATGCATATCGTCACCATTGACCGTGATCGCAAGATTGATGCGTATCGGTTCATCAATGATGCCGTCATTGTCGAAGTAATCCTCAAAGGCATAAGTGCCATCGGGAATTTCTGCAATGTAAGAGCGCATCTGACGTTCTGAGTACGCAATCATTTCGTTCAAACATTCGTCCAGTATCGTGCGGCCATAACGCTTGACCAGGGCTTCAATACCACGTGTACCCACCGAGAAGGTGTTCGACATGGCGGCAAGGTCACCGGCAATTTCACTCGGCAAACGCACGTTGGCTTTGAACATGCTGACCAATGCTTTATTCAACTTGCCTTCATCGTATAGCCGAACCGGCGGAATGATAATGCCTTCCTGATGAATTTCGGTAGCGCGCGGGGCCCATCCACCGGGCACGTTGCCGCCGATATCCATCCAATGGCCGGTAGTCGCCATGACAGCAAATAATTCACCGTCCACAAACACCGGTGCAATGAGTTGAACGTCCTGCAAATGACTGCCGCCAATGTAGGGATCATTGAGAATCCACATATCCCCAGGCTTGAAGCCGCCGTCTTTGAGCGCCATGCCAATGACGGTTTGGACCGTGAATTGCATGTAAGCCAGAAATACAGGAAGACCGTAGCGGCCTTGCGCAATGGTTTCTCCCGTGATCGGGTGGAAGATGCCGTTGGCACAGTCGTTGGTTTCAGAGATGATGGGAGAGATGGCCGCGTGGATCAGATGCAAATCCATTTCATCGGCGATTTGTTCGAGACTGCCGCGTACCACGGCCAAAGTTACCGGATCCATTATTTGACCTTCACCAAGAGGTTGCCCTTCGAATCGACGTCCAGGCGCATGCCCGGTTCGACAACGGTCGTCGTATCACTTTGTTCAATGATTGCCGGACCATCGAAATGCATGCCTGGCGCAAGGTTCTCACGGGCAAATACCGGCGTGTCGTGCCAGCCACCAAAATAGACCCGACGACGCGATGAGGGCTTCGGCTGACCAGTTGCAGTTGAGCTGCACTGCGGCAATGGCACGCTGGTGCGAGTCCCAACGGCAATCGTACGGAGGTTGACGATCACGACTGGAATACCAACCAGCTTGTTGCCAAAGGTGGCTTTGTACACTTCATTAAAAGCCTGCTCTAGTCGTGGCGCATCCCAGTCCGATTCGATCGTGACGCGCAATGAATGAATCTGACCGGCGTAGGCCATGTCGGCTGCATGCGTGATCGTCGTGACGTCGATTGGCACCTGGCTGTCGTTGAGCTGCTGTTGACCTTCCTCACGCTGCCGCAAAATAATGTCGCTCAGCTCGCCAGGTAACAATTTGTCGAGACGCTTTTCAGTGGTTTGAGAAATGTCGTAACGCAAGTCGGCGTAAGCACAACCAAGCGCGCACAGCACGCCAGGATAGAGTGGAACCAACATGGTCCCGACGCCCACTTCGCGGATCAATGCACCACCGTGTAATGGACCAGCGCCGCCAAACGCGACCATGGCGAAATCGCGTGGATCAAGACCGCGTTCAATTGACATCAGGCGAATGCGGCCCGCCATACGTTGATTTACTACCGCCAGAATGGCTTCAGCGGCTTCTTCCAAACCCAGACCGAGCTGGATGCCCAAGCGTTGCACAGCGGCACGCGCACCGGCAACGTCAAGCGCAGTATCGGATCCATTCATCAGGCTTTCGGGATTGATGCGACCGAGCACAACGTTGGCATCAGTAACTGTCGGTTCCGTGCCGCCACGTCTATACGCCACGGGGCCCGGTACAGCACCGGCACTGCGTGGTCCGACTAACAGCATGCCACCACGGTCCAGATACGCAATACTACCGCCACCCGCGCCAATGGTATGCACATCGATCATGGGCAAACGCAGCGGAATGCGGAAATCCAGATTAGTGATTTCTGCGACTTTTGGCTCGCCATCTATCACCACGGCAACATCAAAACTGGTACCGCCCATATCAGCGGTAATGATATGCGAGAAGCCAGCCTCGCCAGCCAACCTGGCTGCGGCCATGACGCCAGCGGCAGGACCGGAGCGGACAATGTAGGCCGAGCGCTGACCCAACTGCCGTAACGGCGCCACGCCGCCGTTGGATTGCATGATGGCGACATCCCGGTCAAAGCCCCAGTTGCTCAACTGACGCGCCAGATTCTTGGCATAGCGCGCCACCAAAGGCTGCAAGTAGCCCTGCACTACCGCAGTGCTGGTGCGTTCAAACTCGTAATATTCGCGGACCACCGAAGTGGCAACGACCAACTCCCATGCCGGATTGATCTCGGCCAGAATAGCGCGGGCCTGTAATTCATGCGCAGGATTGGCGTAAGCATGGAGAAAGGCGATGACGACAGACTCGATGTCGCTGTCCTTGAGCATGTTGCCGATGGTGCGCAGACCTGCGACATCCAGCGGCACTAGAATATTGCCTTCATGATCAAGGCGCTCATTGACCTCGAAACGCAGGTCACGCGGCACTAACGGTTCGTGTGTGCCTTCCAGTCCATACATTGTCGGGCGGTCGCGGCGTCCCAGTTCAAGAATATCGCGGAAGCCGGTAGTGGTGATAAGCGCGCATTTGGCCCCGCGTCGTTCAATTACTGCATTGGTTGCAATGGTGGTTCCGTGCAGAATCGCATCCAGTTCATCCGGTGTCAGACCGGCAGCCTGCAATGCGTTGAGCAAACCAATGGAAGGATCTTGCGGCGTTGAAGGGACTTTTAAAATCAGGTGCGGCTGTGTGGAATTGCCTGAATAAAACAGATCGGTGAACGTGCCGCCGACATCGATGCCAACTATACCTGCCATTTCGTCTCCTTCGGCTGCGTGCCGTTTGGTTTATTTTTTATGCTTTTTTTATTTTTCTTCTTTATGTTTCTTTTTATGGATGATCGACTTTTCGATGCAAATTATGAACTTCTGCGGGCTTTGCATTTGCTGCTTTGCACAATCGCGTTGTTCACAATTTGGTCCAGGTAGCGTCACCACTATTTTGATTGTGTTCTCGCGCCTTATCCATGTAAACTGAATTTATCTGAACAATTATGCAGGTTTGCTAATGAATCTATCGGGCCGGTTAATTGATGCTTTTTTAGCGCTGGAAGAAACTAAACGGTTTGCTATTGCGGCCGAGCGTTGTTACGTTTCGCCATCGGCATTCAGCCAGATGATCACGCGACTTGAAGCGCAAGTCGGCGCACGCCTCTTTGACCGCGATACGCGCAACGTCGCACTGACGCCAGAAGGTGAAATTTTTTCTCAGGGCGCACACCGTATTGCTGCTGAGATAAATTCCTCCCTGACCGAGTTGCGGGATCGTGCGCAATTCACCATGGGCCGCGTTACCATTGCTGCCCCACCGTCGATGGCGGCGTCCTGGCTACCCGAACAAATGGCCCTGTTCCGTCAGGCATATCCGGGCATCGCGTTGCGGCTCGATGATGTGGTGTCCGATCGTTGCCTGAATTTGATCGCGCATGGTGACGTCGATTTCGGCTTGAATGCGCAACAGGGAAATCAACTTGAATTTGAATCTCATTTGCTATTTAACGAGCGCATG
Organism: Glaciimonas sp. GNP009; assembly: GCF_054343755.1. NCBI lineage: Bacteria > Pseudomonadati > Pseudomonadota > Betaproteobacteria > Burkholderiales > Oxalobacteraceae > Glaciimonas > Glaciimonas sp. GNP009. Next base: position 3,153,514 of record NZ_JBTGUV010000004.1, on the reverse strand, counting down.
TACCTTGTCTGCCGGACGGAAGATCCATGGGCAAACCTAAAAGAGGTCAAGCTAAAAGAACTACGCAATCAGGAGTTTATTCAAACAGTGCGTACCGGCAGCGTTTGGCAACAGACCCAACCAATGCTGAGCGCCGCAGGGATTCACGATAGCGGCCTGGAAGTGTCACACTTTAGTACGCTTGCCGGTTTGGTCGTCAATGGCTTTGGCATCAGCATCGTGCCGCAGTTCGCCGTGCAACTATGCCGTCAGCCGGGATTGGCAACGGTTCTGGTGAGTGATCGCAAAGCATTTCGACCAATTTATATGGTCAAACGAAGGCACCGTAGCTTATCGGTTGCCGCTACAGAAATGTGGAAGCGACTGGCGGTCGCCGGAGCAGAACCAATTCCAGCTATCAACAAATAGGGCTTAAAGTCTAAGCGTAAATCCGGCTTTGATCGACATTAACAACGACAGCAACGACAGAGAAAATAACGACAAAAAATCGACCAACCGTTGCGATCTTCGAGAAACTAGTACACTCAGGACTTTAAACGAGGATCAAAAAAATGCTGACTATTCACCATCTCGGAAAATCACAGTCGGAACGCATTATCTGGCTTTGCGAGGAACTTGACCTTCCTTACATCATCAAGCGTTACGAGCGCGATACGGTTACGATGCTCTCACCGCCGGAACTTAAAGCGCTTCATCCGTTAGGTACCGCGCCCGTTATTACTGACGGCGAAGTGGTTCTCGGCGAGTCGGGGGCGATCATTGAATACATCATTGGTAAATATGGCGATGGTCGCCTTGCCCTTGCCCCGACGCATCCGGATTATGCGCAATATCTCTATTGGCTACATTTTGCCAACGCCAATCTTCAGTCGCACATGGGCCGAAATATGATGCTGCGTCGACTCAATTTAGCATCTGATAATCCGACTTTGGTAGGAACAAAAGAGCGCCTGGATCGCGCGCTTGCCTTGGTTGAAGCACGCTTGGGGAACGTGGATTATCTAGCCGGTCGCGAATTCACGGCGGCGGATATCATGATCATCTTTTCGCTCACGACAATGCGTTACTTTTTGCCATTCGAGCTTACCGCATACCCGCACATTCTGGCATACCTTGGCCGGATCGGCCAACGCACAGGCTATCAGCGTGCGATGGAAAAAGGTGATCCGGGAATGACACTTCTTTTGACCTGAAAACGTACCTGATCAGTAAATAAAGAGCACGCAAAAATCACTTACGTGGCGCCAACGAATAATATTTAGCAGGATCTATGCCGACCATAAAATTAACAATGGCATTGATCCTGCTTCAAAAAACATTGCATCGACAACACGGATAAATGACGTTGGAACCTGAGTTTCAAGTGTCGAATAACGACTGAGTAAATAGTTGAATGCCAACAGTTTGCTCAGCGCCTAACCAAAGTTTACGCAAAAAATATATCACGCTCCTAGATTATTCATTCCAAGAGGTATACGATATAACTCAAGAGTAACGAAGAGTACTTGTGCGCATAACCTGACCAAAGGTAGGAAAACTGCGCCGTTGTCGTGAATTGCGTTAGGCAAACTTTGCCTTGCTGCCTGCCTCGGCATGATAACTATCTGGAGACATTGATAATCCGTCCGAACGCTGCGGTAAGTTTGCTTCGCAATCGGACCTAAATACTGCCAGTTCCAACGCAGTGTTTTCCGACTCAGATGTTGACAGCTTATAAAATCGGTTCTTCGATAACAAGCGAAGGCTCAACACATCACGAGGTGAACGATGACAACAAACCCTGATTCGATCCAGCTTCAGCATGCCCAGGATATCTCGGATGCAGAGTGGAATCTGCGTGTGCAACTGGCGGCGGCCTATCGACTAGTTGAATTTTATGGCTGGTCTGAAATGATTTACGGTCATTTGACGGCGCGCGTTCCCGGTGCCGAGAATCATTTTTTGATTAACCCTTATGGGCTAAATTATGACGAGATCACGGCATCCAATCTGGTCAAAATTGATCTGGATGGCAACGTGATTGCGGGGCGGCGGCACACCGTCAATTACGCTGGTTTTATTATCCACTCCGCGGTGCATATGGTGCACTCTTCAGATAACCACGTCGTCATGCATACGCACACCCGCGCTGGAATGGCGGTTGCAGCATTGGAAGAAGGTCTCCAACCGATTTCGATGTTTTCTACCGCGTTCCATAACCGACTTGCTTATCATGAGTATGAAGGCGCAGCGCTGCGGCTCGATGAGCGTGAGCGTATCGTCAAGTCACTTGGTAACGCCAAAGCGCTGATTTTGAAGAATCATGGATTGCTGGTTGTGGGTAGTACGGTTCCCGAAACGTTCCTGCGTTTGTATCGACTCGAACGCGCCTGTCAGGTTCAAATTGACGCCGCCGCCGCTGGCAAGCTCAATATCATGCCAATCACGCTAGCCGCACAATCCGGAGCAGATCTGGATAGTTTTCAGAGTTTGCATCCGCAAGGCGAAGGCGGGGTTGAGTTTGAGGCGCTTATGCGCAAGCTTGACCGGATTGATAATAGTTACCGGCATTGAACGGAGCACATTCTGTTTTTTTAATAACGAGGCAATCTGCTGCAAAATAAAAAAGCGCATGGCGGTGAACGTAATGCGCTTTTTTACTTTCTTGCCGATCTTCCTGCTAATCGCAAGGTGCGATCAACAAGTCATTGCAATGGTTATCGCTATGCGATTAAACCAGTGTCAGCGTAACGTCAACGTTACCGCGTGTTGCGTTCGAATATGGGCAAACGTGATGTGCCTTATCGACCAATGTTTTCGCTTCTGCTTTGTCCATGCCCGGGATCGAGATTTTTAGTTCGACTTCGATACCGAATCCACCTGGGATTTGACCAATGCCGACCAAGCCGGTGATTGATGTGTCTGCTGGCAATGTGATTTTGTCTTGTGATGCAACAAATTTCATCGCGCCAATAAAGCAAGCTGAATAGCCGGCTGCGAACAATTGCTCTGGATTGCTACCAGCCGCGCCTGCGCCGCCGAGTTCTTTCGGTGTTGTCAATTTTACGTCCAGAATGCCATCGGATGTCGTAGCACGACCATCACGACCGCCAGTTGCTGTGGCTGAGGCTGTAAATAGAATTTTTTCGACTGACATGGTGATTCCTTTTTTTCAAATTGAATGAAATGGCCGCTTAAACAATCCGTTAAAACTAATCAGTCGGCCCTACTGAAAAGTCGGATAAAAATAGATCACTTATATGAAATAACAAAAACCAATACTGTGAGAGCTTCTCTTAGAACGTGCATCTAAAAAGTACTTCTACATCAACTATAAACCAGGCATATCATTTACACAATAAAATTGTGCGCAATCTATTGCATACTATCTTTTAAATAAAAAACGCATGCTCAGCTCACGTCACATTGCGATCCGGAATAAAGGCGCCCACTAAATTACGCCGACGTCAGGGTCACCTAAACATTACTTGCCATCGCCGCGCGCAATCTCTGCAATTGTCCTGTCAGAGCGCGCAGCTCATCTAATGAACATTGCGCAGAGCAACTCACTTGCTGCGGAATCAATCGGGCGTCTTGCCGCAGAGCGTTTCCTTGATCAGTTAGACTAACAATCACTTGCCGCTCATCTTTTACTGAGCGCTGACGCCTGACCAAACCACTGAGTTCAAGCCTTTTTAACAAAGGCGTCAACGTTCCAGAATCCAGATACAAACGCTCGCCGACTTCCGATACAGTGATCTCGTCGCGCTCCCACAATGTCAACATGACCAAATACTGCGGGTAAGTAACACCTAATGACTGTAATAGCGGCTTGTAAATCTTCGTCATCGTTAGCGACGCGGAATATAGCGCGAAACACAATTGATTATCTAGTAACAAAGTTTCAGATCCAAGATGCTTTACATCTTTTTCTGTGTCTGCTTTGTAACTGATGTCATTCTCAATGTGCGTTTCCATAACTGAGATAATACACAGCGCAAAATTAAATTGCAAGCAATTTAATATAATTGCCACCATGTTGGTACACGTCTAATTGTGTCACAGCGTTCAGCAAAAAAATGACAGCAACAGTCACAGGCCAAGAATTACAGGAATTTTCCCGTTATTCCCACCTGCCGATCAATTGCTGCCACTCTCAGGATTTAGACACTCATATTGCCAAGTGTACTAGCGCGATACGCCGCCACAAAGGTATCGAAATCGCCGGTTTGAGTGCGCTCTATCTGATCTTGCTCTTCCAATGATTTTACTGCCATGGCCGCAAAATAAGCGTGCTCTTCTGCACTTGGCGGATAAGCGCGAAATTGGGCGGCATGGACATTGCTCTGACGCAACGCAAATTCAGCAAAGGTTTCGTTATGCTCCGTCAGTGCCGCCAACACCTGCGCAGAAGGAGTCAGTTCAGGATCGTGCAATTTGCGACGCTGCTTTTCCAGAGCATCACTGTGTTGGTGATCGTCACGCTGCGCATCCAATAAGGTTGCGGCCGCTGAAATTTTTTCCAGCAACGCCAAACCCCATGCTTGCAACGTTACGGAAGCGCCATTGTGTTGTAACGCCAAACCCGGCCGACGTCCTTCTTTCACCACTTTAGAGAAATTCTCGACGTTTTCAACACTTTCTTCGTCACTCGTGCACGGGCTATCATCGAGCGCACAAAAAAGTAGGAAAGCATCTAGAAAACGACCTGTTTCAAGGCTGATTCCAGTTGGCTCAAACGGATCGATGTCCATACAACGCACTTCGATGTACTGAACCCCGCGTGCCGATAAAGCCTGAATTGGCCGCTCGCCGCTGTTAATTACACGCTTAGGGCGAATTGTGGAGTAATACTCGTTTTCGATCTGCAGTATGTTGGTATTAATCTGTATCCATTCACCATCACGATGCGTGCCAATGGCGGCATAAGGGGGATACGATTGACTGACTGCCTGCGACAGACTTTTAATATAGCTATCAAGATTGTTGTAATGCGGCGTTAAGTTCTCCTGCGCCTTGCTTTGGTAACCCAGATCGCTCATACGCAAGCTGGTTGCGTACGGCAGATACAACGTATCTTCATCAAGCGTTTCAAGCTTGTGTTCCTGACCGGCCAAAAAATTCTTGGACAGCGCTGGCGAGGCCCCAAACAAATACATTAATAGCCAGCTATACCGCCGGAAATTGCGTATCAACGCAATATAACCATCGGACTGAAATGATTTTGTCGTGCAGGTTGGCTGCCCGGCTTCAAGTTGCAACACCGCCCAGATTTCATCCGCTAACGAGTAGTTGTAATGAATCCCTGCAATGCACTGCATGCGCTTGCCATACCGCAGCGCAAGGCCGCGTCGATACACGTGCTTTAGCATGCCAATATGCGACGTACCATACCAGGCGATAGGAATCTGCTCCTCATCGGGCAACTCGCATGGCATGGAATCACTCCATAGCATTTCATCGCCTAATTGCGAATACGCAAAGCGATGAATAGCCTCTAGCTCGGTCATCACGACCGCAACATCGCTCTCCGGTGGCGTGATGAACTCCAATAACGATTCCGAATAATCGGTCGTAATCTGGGGCTGCGTTAAGGCTGAACCCAAGGCGCGCGGATGTGGCGTCAGCGCCAACTTTCCGTCTGGATTGACACGCAATGTTTCACGTTCTATCCCGCGCAACCCTTTGCCAAGCAAAGCGCGATGCTGTTCTTGTCCGAGTAAAGCCAGACGGCGGGTGTAATAATTTGTCAATTCACTATCCTTTTAATTGTGCTTTACCGTCTATTTTTTTATTTGCGGCGATTGTTATCGGGTGATTCATTAAAGTGCTGAATCAGACCCAAAAGTCTCCAGGATGCTATGGGAATTACGAGGTTAAAGCGACAAATGAACTAGGCGAGAACAGATTTTTTCAGATTCGAAGCGCCAATAGCTAGCTATTGGTCAAGAAACTGAAGAAACATGGGCCGTCCAAATCATTTTGCAGCCGACTACTCTTAGGTTCAGTAGCGTCCTAATACGCGAGAATAGCCGAAAATCAAAAAGTACGTCGGATGCGCTAAAGGCCGCTTACTTGCTCAATCAACCATGGACACTAGATCGTAAAGCGTTTGTCCCGGATAAAATTAAACAACTTTGCGCTGCCAAGATGAAAATTGTCGATTTGAGACATATATATACTGAAACTATATGGCAGCAAAGTCACGGACCAATCTCTGTATGGCACGCGAACCTTTATAATCTCGTTTTAATTTGCTTTTACACCGCCCCACTATGCCAGCTCAACTCATTGACGGAACCCTCCTTTCAAAACAATTACGCGCCGAGGTTGCCACTCGCGCCGCCGCGCTGACGGCGCTTGGCAAACAACCAGGACTAGCAGTCATTCTGGTTGGTGAGAGTCAGGCTTCACAAGTATACGTCCGCAATAAGGTCAAAGCCTGTGAAGACAACGGTCTTTATTCGGTATTAGAAAAATATGACGCCGATCTGAGCGAAGCTGACTTACTGGCACGGATCGACGCTCTAAACCACGATCCAAAAATCAACGGCATCCTTGTTCAGTTGCCTTTACCTGCGCATATTGACGCTAATAAAGTGATTGAAGCCATCGCCGCAGAAAAAGACGTCGACGGTTTTCACGTCAGCAATGCTGGATTGTTGATGACAGGAAAGCCATTATTCCGCCCGTGCACGCCCTACGGTGTCATGAAAATGCTGGAATCGATCGATTATCCGGTGCGTGGTGCGCATGCGGTCATCGTAGGCGCGTCAAATATTGTCGGTAAACCACAATCCATGCTGCTCTTGCAAGCGGGTGCGACCGTCACCATCTGCAACTCAAAGACCCGCGATCTTGGTCACCATACGCGTCAGGCTGATATTCTTGTCGTTGCTACCGGCAAACGCAATATCGTCACCGCCGACATGGTCAAACCGGGTGCTGTCGTGATCGACGTCGGCATGAATCGTGATGACAATGGCAAATTGTGCGGCGATGTCGACTTTGCCAATGTCAGAGAAGTTGCGGGTTATATCACCCCGGTGCCAGGCGGCGTCGGGCCGATGACCATCACCATGTTGCTGGTCAATACGATTGAAGCCGCAGAAAGAAACTAATTTATGACATCCACGTCCGCAATAGTAAGCGACACAACGACAGCGACACCACAAAACAATCCGCTTCTGGATTTTTCTGGTCTGGCACATTTTGATACCATCAAGGCGGAACACGTAACGCCTGCCATCGCCTATTTGCTCGAACAGGCCAGTATTGTCGTCACGCAACTGGAAGCGCCGCAAGCGTCGGTTAAATGGGAAACCTTTGTCACGCCGCTAGAAAACGCCACCGAAAATCTGGGGCGCGCGTGGGGCATTGTTGGGCATTTGAATGCGGTCATGGACAGTCCCGAACTGCGTGCGGCGTATAACGAAAATCAGCCGAAACTGATAGAATTTTCGACCTCGTTGTCACAGAATCTGGCGTTATTCGACAAATACAAAGCGCTGGAAACCAGCGCCGACTTTTCGACCTTATCGGCGGCACGTCAAAAAATCATTAAAAATGCGGTGCGCGATTTCCGTCTTGGTGGTGCTGAATTGCCAGACGCAGAGAAAGCACGTTTTGCTGACATTCAAGAAAAACACGGTGCATTAACCACCCGGTTTTCAGAAAACGTACTCGACGCCACCAATGATTACGCGCTGTTTGTATTGGATGAAGCCGAACTGGCTGGTTTGCCGGACGATGTCAAGCAAGCGGCCCTTGCGGCGGCCCAAAAGGATAGCAAGGAAGGCTATAAATTTACGCTCCACTTTCCGTCTTATTTCCCGATATTGCAATATGCTGATAGCCGCGTCCTGCGTGAAAGAATCTATCGCGCAAATGCTACCAAAGCGTCCGAGCTCAGCGGCAAACCGGAATGGGATAACACCCAAAATATCGTCAGCATTCTAAAGCTCCGCAACGAAGAAGCCGCACTATTAGGTTTGAAGAATTATGCCGAATTGTCGCTGGTGACAAAAATGGCACAAACCCCTGAAGAGGTGATCGCCTTCCTGGAAGATCTCGGCCAGCGTGCGCGTCCGTTCGCAGAAAAAGACCTAGCTGAATTGCGTGAATTTGCAAAAACCGAGTTAGGTATTACGCCGCTGGAAGCTTGGGACAGCACCTACGCATCGGAAAAATTGCGTGAGCAACGCTATGCCTTTTCAGAGCAGGAAGTAAAACAATATTTCCCTGAAACAAAAGTCGTGCAAGGTTTATTTGCACTGGTACAAAAATTATTCTCGGTCGAAATCAGTCTGGATAAAGCACCGGTCTGGCATCCTGATGTAAAGTTTTTCAAGATCGAAAAAGAAGGCAAGATACTCGGACAGTTCTATCTTGATCTCTATGCGCGCACTGGCAAACGTGGCGGCGCATGGATGGACGACGCACGTGCGCGTCGCAAATTGAACGACGGGGAAGGCATTCAGACGCCGATTGCCTATTTGACGTGCAATTTCTCCGCACCTGCGGTGGTCGATGGGATCACCAAGCCAGCGCTGTTTACGCATGATGAAGTCATCACCTTATTCCACGAATTTGGTCACGGTTTGCACCACATGCTGACGCAAGTGGATGAAATTAGCGTCTCCGGTATCTCCGGCGTGGAATGGGACGCGGTTGAATTACCCTCTCAATTTATGGAAAATTTCTGCTGGGAATGGGACGTTCTGCAAGACATGACCGCCGAAGCTACGAATGGTCAGCCATTGCCGCGCGCGCTGTTTGACAAAATGACCGCCGCCAAAAATTTCCAGTCAGGGCTACAAACCTTGCGTCAAGTTGAGTTCTCGCTGCTGGATATGCATCTGCACGACAAATACGATCCGTCTGGCACTCAAACGGTGCAAGAACTGATCAACCAAGTTCGCGAGCAGATTGCCGTTCTCAGTCCGCCAGCGTTTAATCGTTTTCAACACGCGTTCTCGCATATTTTTGCTGGCGGTTACGCGGCCGGATATTACAGCTACAAGTGGGCTGAAGTATTATCCGCAGACGCTTATAGCGCGTTCGAAGAAATCGCTAACGGTGGTAATGTGATATCAGCAGAAACTGGCAGTAAATTTCAACGTGAGATTTTGGCGGTAGGTGGCTCTCGCCCTGCTTTGGAATCATTCAAAGCCTTCCGTGGCCGTGAACCAAATATTGATGCCTTATTACGGCATAGCGGAATGGCAGCGTAACCAATCGAAATAGGTAATAAAAAACAAATCATAAGCAAATCATAAGCAAGTAATAAGCAAGTAATAAGCAAGTAATAAGCAGGTCTGCCGTGGAATGTGCCAAAGCGCCTCCACGGCCATTCCGATCAATGGCATCATCAGGTCCATAGTCATTCGCCGGTTTTTCTTATTTTTTCTTTGTAGAAGCTATTGGCATAATGGGCAAAGGGCGACTAGTGCGCAGAAGTCATCGCACCCGCGGCGTTACCCGGCATACAATACGGACTCAAACGAATTGCAACCGCTTGTCCTTGGACAACCAAGGTGGCAATTCTTCATTTTAGGAAATTAGATGAAACTGGTGGCATCATTATTTTTAACCGCAGGCCTCGCAGTTTGCCTGTTAGCGACATCTGTTGCGCAAGCCCAACTCTACAAATCCATCGGCGCAGACGGTCGCGTTACTTACAGCGATATTCCCCCTAATTCAGGCAAAATCGTTGATTCAAAATCGCTCTCCAAAAACAGCGAAAGCGACATTGATAATAGCGACCTACCGTATGAATTGGCGCAAGCTAAAAAAAATAGTCCGGTCACTTTATATACTTCCAGCAAATGCATTCCATGCGACGATGGACGAAAATTACTACGTAATCGGGGTATTCCGTTCCGCGAAAAAACGATTAGTACCAACAATGACATTGCGCGCTTAAAGGAAGTTGCCGGAGAGAGTCAATTGCCATTCATGGTGATCGGACGCAATAAAGAAAGTGGCTTTGAAGCGACTTCCTGGAATGCGGCACTTAGCGCTGCCGGTTACCCGCAAAACAATCGTTTGCCAAAAACATATCAAAATGGACAAGCGACTGCCGCCGCGCCAACGGTAAACACGAGTACGGCGAGTCCCGCGATAGACGATTCAACTGACAATAGCAAACAAGGTACGCCGCGTCCCGCGACAGGCAATACGCCGCCTGGATTCAGATTTTAAGCCGCAATTAGCACGCCCTTCGGCACAGACCATGACGCAAATCGATTTTCACACTAATATTCCCGACAAATTTCTCTATACGTGTCGACTCGTCCGCAAAGCGCGGATGGCGCAATGTCAAATTGTAATATTAACAAGTAACGCCGAAGACCTCGCTACTATGGATCGGACGCTGTGGACCTTTTCCGAGCACGATTTTGTACCGCATGTTGTCGCCAATGATCCGCTTGCCCAACAAACGCCAGTCATTTTGACCGACGATGAAACCATCGTGCTGCCGCATCATCAGGTACTGATTAATTTATCCGGCAATACACCTTCTCATTTTGCGCGGTTTGAACGCATGTTTGAAATCGTCACTCTCAACGAGACCGACAAGAATAATAGTCGCGAGCGCTATCGCTTTTATCAGCAACGTGGCTACCAACTTAGCCACTCTATCGCCGCAAACGCGTAGGTGCACACGCAAAAACAGGCATCCGCCGATATATGAGGAGATTCTATGAAAAATAACGCGCTGGATGCAGGTATTCCATTGTTGACTGAAATCATTGAAACGGCGGAGGATGACGCGATTGAAGATACCTGGTTCACTAACGCCACGGACCATATCCAAGCATCTCAGTCGAGCGTGCAAGATGATCAGTTTATCCACCCCGCAACCCACGCAGCGATGACATTAACCGAGCGCGACTGGGAAACGCTTAAGCATGAATTGCACGAAAAAATATTATGGCAACTACAAGACCGTATAGATTTTGTCATCGAACAACGCGTGCGGGATAGTTTGGCAGAGGTGTTGCAATCGGCTGTTAAGGCAATGGCTGATCAAATCAAAGCAGGCTTGCATCAGACCTTAAATGAGGTCATTTCAAGTGCAGTGACGCTGGAATTAGTTAAATTGCGAAAAACAAAATTAGAATAATTATTTTTTGATTATTAATCAAAAATTAGCCTCTAATGAATAAATAGAAAAAAAGTGACCATCAAATTGAATTACCTAAACAATCAAGAATTTCTTACAATACTGGCACTTAGTTAAGACAATTCGGAGATTTCGCATGAAAGTGATTGTATTGGGCGCCGGCATCATTGGTACTTCGTCAGCATGGTTCCTAAACAAAGAAGGCAATGACGTCACTGTCATTGACCGTCAGGCAGGCGCAGCACAAGAAACCAGTTTTGCGAACGGTTGCCAAATTTCAGTCTCGCATGCCGAGCCATGGGCAAATCCGCAAGCGCCGCTGAAGGTGCTGAAATGGTTGGGCAAGGAAGATGCACCGTTGCTGTATCGCTTTCGTCCTGAATGGCTGCAATGGAAATGGGCGTTGAATTTTTTACGCGAATGCACACCATCACGCACCGCCGCCAACATTCGCCAAATCGTCGCTATCTGCGAATACAGTCGTCAAACGCTGCTGTCGGTCCGTGCTGAAACAGGTATCGAATACGATCATTTGGTACGCGGCATTCTGCATTTCTACACAGAACAAAAAGAATTCGACGACTCACTGGCAGCGGCCAAATTGATGCGCGATCTGGGTTGCCCACGCAACTCCATCAGCGCCGACGAGGTCGTCAGGATAGAGCCGTCGTTATCCCGCATACGCGATAAAATTGTGGGTGGCGACTTCACCGACAATGATGAATCCGGTGACGTCTATAAGTTCACTACCGGACTCGCTGACAAAGCACAAGAAGCTGGCGTCAAATTTCAATTCAACACCACAGTTACGCGTTTGATCAGCGAAGGCCACGGCGCTAACGCAAAAATTACCGGCGTCGAAATCATTAACGCAGAAGGAAAACATCAAGTTTTGCACGCTGACGCATTTGTGGTCGCAATGGGCAGTTTCTCCGAGCAATTGCTGAAACCGCTTGGTATTAATTTGATGATTTATCCGGGCAAGGGCTATTCCGCCACCTATAAGATCACCAATCCTGCCGCCGCGCCTAGCGTGTCATTGACCGATGACGGTTACAAGCTAGTAATATCGCGCTTGGGCGATCGCTTGCGCGTCGCAGGAACGTGCGAACTAAACGGCTACACGCGTGAACTTAATACCACCCGTTGCGAAGCCATTACACGTCGTACCCGTGAATTATTTCCAGACGCCTGCGACTACGACAATCCAACGTACTGGACCGGATTGCGACCATTAACGCCGTCTAACGTGCCGTATATTGGCAAGAGCAAAATCAGCAATCTCTTCCTCAACACCGGTCACGGCACACTCGGCTGGACCATGGGCTGCGGGTCAGGTCGCGCAATTGCAGAAATCATGTCCGGTCGCCAGCCTGAAATTGATTTTGCATTTACCGGCATGCCGCGTCGCGCTCCACAAAAGGCACTGCAACCGCGTGAAGTTCCGGTCTGAACTAAAGCGATAAAAAATCGGACTCAGATGAGTTGAACGGAATAGCAAGGCCAGTGCACTTGCGTCACGCGCCGCGCCCTGCACCAGCGCTTGTCGGAGTAATAAATTCAGTATTTAATACTTGGTTCGAACTAGTTCGATTTAGGTCGAGCGAGTTCCGAGCTCACCGAGAATCTGATGACCATTCAATGCCACAACGTATTTGAGTGCCACTTAAAAGCCCAATCCCCACTGTCAGGATTGGGCTTTTTTTGTTTTAAACAGCCTGGCCCAGATATTGCGTAATGAGTCGTGCGAGCAAGTAAAAAAGGGATTAATGCACCTGTTCTGCCGCTATTGCGCATCATTTCAGGGCGTCAGCCTATTTTGGCGCGCGAACCTGAATTGTCGCGGCCTTCTCATCAAAGGCAATCCGAGTGACAAATTTTGCACGCTTCATAGGAAAACGAGATTGAAAGTGACGAACATTGCCAGAACCTGAAATAACCCGTCTGACGAATTGATAATAAGCATCCATGTCTATAACATGGGCTACCAAAAAATAATCATAGTCGCCAGAAACAAAATAACACTGCATTACCTCAACCTCTTTGTTCATACGCAGTTCGAATTCCTGCATATGTTCATCTGATTGATTGGTAAGAGAAATTTCGAGAAATGCGAGCATGCCATACCCGAGCGCAAACGGATCGACCAACGCCACATCAGCGTTAATCACACCAGCCTCACGCAAATCGCGGATGCGGCGCAGACAGGTTGGTTGTGAAATATGGGCCTTCTCGGCGAGGGTACGAGTAGGAATTTGATTGTCGCGCTGCAACAAGTTGAGTAACTTGCGATCTACCTTATCGAGGACGTGTTGTTTGGTCATATGGGAAGTGTGAGGGATTCAAAAAAAACGCATAAAACCGCTTTGCGAACTGTTTTTTATGATGTACCGTTTGCATGTTCGCAGCAACCTAATAAGCTGCAAACGGAGGAACAAAGTTTTTGGGCCGAGCTATATTGCTTTGTAGTACTTAGTGTTATTTTAAATCCTCAGGAGAGAAATTCATGCAGATCAAGACCAAAATGCTTCCTTTAGTTGGCGCCATTGCGTTCGCACTTGCTGGTTCAGTATTCGCACAAGAACAAGTCGTCACAATCGGTCACGTTGGCCCACTCACCGGCCCTAACGCCCACATTGGTAAAGACAATGAAAATGGCGCGAAAATGGCGATCGATGAGCTGAACGCCAAAGGCACCATGATCGGCGGCAAAAAAGTAAAATTCGTTTTGGATGGTGAAGATGATGCGTCCGATCCTAAACTTGCGACAACTGTTGCACAGAAATTAGTCGATTCGCACGTTAATGGCGTTATCGGTCACATGAACTCTGGCACTACTATCCCTGCATCGAAGATTTATTTTGATGCTGGTATTCCACAGATTTCACCATCTGCCACTAACCCAAAATACACTCAACAAGGCTTTAACACTGCTTTCCGTGTTGTCGCTAACGATGGTCAATTGGGCGGTACTTTAGGTCGTTACGCTGTCGACAAACTGAAAGCCAAAAACATCGCGGTCATTGATGACCGTACTGCGTATGGCCAAGGTGTTGCAGAAGAGTTCTCGAAAGGTGCTAAAAAAGACGGCGCTACTATCGTATCAACCCAGTTCACCAACGATAAAGCAACTGACTTCAACGCGATTCTGACATCGATCAAAGCCAAAAAGCCTGACCTGATTTTCTTCGGTGGTATGGATGCAGTCGGTGGCCCGATGTTGCGTCAGATGAAGCAACTTGGTATCGACGCTAAATTCATGGGCGGTGATGGCCTGTGCACGACAGAGTTGGCCAAACTGGCTGGCGAAGGCCTGCGGGATGATCAGGTAGTCTGCGCCGAAGCTGGTGGTGTACCAGACGCTGGCAAAAAAGCACTGGAAGACTTCAAAGTCGCTTACCAAAAGAAATTCAACCAGGAAGTCGTGATCTACGCACCGTACGTCTACGATGCATTGATGACCATGGTTGAAGCGATGCAGCAAGCCAAGTCTGCCGATCCTAAAAAGTATCTGCCTTTCCTGGCTAAGATCAGTCACAAAGGTGTGACCGGCAATATCGCTTTTGATAAAAAAGGCGATATCAAAGACGGTTCTTTGACTTTGTACACATACAAAGGCGGCGTACGTACGTTGCTGGCTGTGACTAAATAAAGTGCGGCAACCATTGATCGGTATGTGGTGAGTGGTGAGCGACAAACGGTGAACTAGAAAGTTAACCTTGATCGCAATAAACCCTCGCTACATTTAGTTTAAGCTATCGATCATATACACTCTCAAAACGCTTCGGCTTCAACACCGAAGCGTTTTTTTTCGTCCGTCTTCACAGCGGATCTTTTTAAATATCATTCGCTTTATACTCTTTTCCCATAAATAGCATGCCCTATTTGGCGTCTGCTATCTTGCTTGTGTAAAATCTTGCCATCGAACGGTTTCCAGTCCTTTTTAGTGATGATCGGAATGTACAGCCATCCCGATAAAACACCGTGACATGCACTTCACATGTGTATTTCACATTAAACAAGCACTCTTCGCTTGGCTCTGCATGGCATCGCATAGCAAGTGAACGTCTCCGTTTTTATTTTCAGAGGAAAAGTCATGCAAGCTTATGTCAGACGTGATCCATTGTCGGCGATGATCGCTGTTGTAATAATTCCAGTCCTGGCGTTGGTCATCACCGCAGATAGCGCATCAGCCCAAGGGCAAGCGGTTGCGCCGACACAGCTGGTAAAAATCGGCCACGTCGGCCCACTGACTGGACCAGTTGCTCACATGGGCAAAGACAATGAAAATGGTGCGCGCATGGCCATCGAAGAGTTGAACGCCAAAGGCGTCACCCTCGCCGGTAAAAAAGTGACATTCGTTCTGTTGGCAAAAGATGACGGCAGCGATCCGAAAATGGCAACCAGCGCTGCCCAAAAACTAGTCGATGCAAAAGTCCAGGCCGTGATCGGCCATCTTCAGTCCGGGACGTCAATCCCTGCATCAAAAATATATTACGACGCGGGTATTCCCCAAATATCGCCCTCCGCGACTAGCTGCAAATATACGCAGCAAGGTTTTAATACGACATTCCGCGTAGTCGCCAACGATGGTCAGCTTGGCGGCATGTTGGGACGCTATTCCGCAAAAACGCTCACCGCAAAAAACATTGCGGTCATCGATGATCGCACCGCTTATGGACAAGGATTAGCTGACGAATTTATCAAAAGCGCCAGAGCCGCCGGTGTCACCATCGTGACGCGACAATATATCAGCGACAGAGCGACTGACTTCAATGCGATCCTGACTACTATCAAAAGAAAAAAGCCGGACTTAATTTTCTTCGGCGGCATTGATGCCAGCGCCGGATTGATGTTGCGTCAGATGCAAATGCTCGGAATAAACGCAAAGTTGATGGGTGGCGACGCGATCTGTACCAATCAGTTGCCGCTATTAGCTGGCAACAGCTTGCGTGATGATCAGGTGGTGTGCGAAGAAGCGGGTGGCGTAGAAAAATCGGGGCAGAAAAAACTGGATGCGTTCAAAGCAGCCTACAAGAAACGCTATAACAGCGAGATCAAACAATACGCGCCTTATACCTACGACGCAGTCATGACCATTGCAGACGCCATGCAAAAAGCAAACTCAGCAGATCCAAAAAAATACCTGTCACAACTTGCGAAGATTGTTCACAAAGGCGTGACAGGCGAAATCGGTTTTGACGCGAATGGCGATATTAAAAATGGTGCGTTGACCGTCTATACTTTTAGAGGTGGACAACGCACCGTTTTGACGGTTACCAAGTAAGGTATTTACAACTAGCGTCTTAACACGCGAATTGCGATCAATAAAAGCGAGAGCTTACGATGATGCTGATGCTGATGCTGATGCTGCTCCAACCGCTTTAACTTCAGTGCAAAGTGGCGGTGTTTTATCAACTGTCTTTAAGCAACCACTTTTACTGTTATCCCAAGTAATAGCGTTAGTGCTGTAAGTGGGATTAAGAACCAATGTTGAGCCTTCATTCGTAGTAGCCGTTGGTTTTACCGTAATTATTCCCTTAGAGACCTCAACCGATGCAACATGCAACGTCGCCGTCGCCATCGCAGGAGGAACGCCATTCTCGCCTGCATTACAATCATCTGACTTTCCATTAGCCATCTGAATACACATGCCCACCGCAAGTTGGTATGGCGCTGCCATCGCATACACTTCGGAAAATTTAGCCTTGAGCATATAGTCCTGATAAGCTGGCACCGCAATAGCCGCCAAAATACCAATAATCGCCACCACAATCATCAATTCGATGAGTGTAAAACCCTTCTGTACTTGCCGTTTATAATGCGCAAATTTCATACGTAAACTCCCCGTTAATGGCGCCGAAAAAATTCGGTTCGCCCTTCGTAAATAGAACTTTTTTGTGAATAATTATGTAAACTACTTAGCAAAAAAACCGCACGGAATACATGCGCCGATTTGCTAAAACTATTTTGCAGAAACGATGCCCAATAGCATGAAACGACTATAACTCGACGTTTCAACGAATTAGCAATGCGCTCGAGGCAGTTAGGGGGATTACTTATGTGTCAATACACGAAATTTGTACTTTGAAAACACATTCCTTGTCGTGAAAGCGATGATGAAAAGATGAATCGTGTACGGGATAGAGATAAATCTCGGCACAAAATACAGAGAACCTCTCATGGTAATAACCGCCTGAATTAACTGTCGCTTTTACGATACGGTAAAGTTGTGTTTTCCTGCTTTGATGGCGCTCAATGAATATCGATCGTCCTTTCCCTGCTTTAACGCTGCTCTTTCGATGCCTGATGAAAAACCGCTCCGATCTAAAAGTAGCGGCAAAAAAGCGGATTGTGTCGACAAACAGAAGATTAAAAAATCTCGTTCGTAACGTATTATTGAGGCGCACACTAGTTCTATCCCAGCGTGCCGAACGGCCGCTTAATAACCGTAGATAACTAAATCATTGATCGGTATGGTGAAATTGTTACCCTATCGAATCGCAAATAACGAATTTTGGCAGAAGCTCATTTACAATGTTTGTCGCGGACACTGCATCCAAGACATCCAACGGGCACAGCGCATAGTGGAACGTTGTGAAGCAGTGTTAAACGTCATAAAAATGGCATAAAACGTCATGACGGATGATCAACGATAATCGCTTTTACATTCATACCCTCACATTTGAAATCCTTAGGAGGAACTACGGTGTCATCTAAAACAACTGTCATTTCTTTATCTGCTGTCGCTGCACTGGCGCTTTCATTGACACTTTCTGGTCCCGCATGTGCGCAAGAACAAATCGTCAAGCTGGCGCAAGTTGGCCCGACAACTGGCCCCATTGCGTACGTCGGCAAGGATCTGCAAAACGGTGCGAATATGGCTGTCGAAGAATTGAATGCCAAAGGCCTGACGATAGGTGGCAAGAAAATTAAATTTGTATTGATGACAGAAGATGATGGCGGCGATCCAAAACAAGGTACTTCAGTAGCGCAAAAACTGGTCGATGCCAAGGTCCAGGGCGTCATCGGTCATCTGCAATCCGGCACCAGTATTCCTGCATCCAAGATTTATTACGACGCGGGGATTCCGCAAATTTCCCCCGGCACGACCAATCCCAAATACACGCTACAAGGCTATAACACCGCGTTCCGGGTTGTGGCAAACGACGGTCAGTTAGCTGGCGCATTGGGACGCTATGCGGTCCAGACTTTGCATGCCAAAAATATCGCCGTGATCGACGACCGCACGGCGTATGGTCAAGGTCTGGCGCAAGAGTTTGCCAAGCGCGCCAAGGCAGCCGGTGCAAATATTGTTGCGACCCAATACACCAACGACAAGGCAACCGACTTCAGCGCGATTTTGACGGCGATCAAGGCAAAGAAACCTGACGTGATTTTCTTCGGCGGTCTGGATGCTGGCGCGGGGCCGATGTTGCGTCAAATGAAGCAATTAGGGATCAAGGCAAAAATGATGGGCGGCGATGCCATCTGCACCACGGAGTTGCCTAAACTGGCTGGCGATGCGCTGTCCGACGATCAAGTCATTTGCGCAGAAGCGGGCGGTGTTCCTGATGCCGGACGACCGGCGCTAGACGCGTTTAAGACGGCCTTCAAAGCGCGTTATGGGCACGAAGTAGTGATCTATGCGGCGTATGCTTATGATGCGTTGATGACGATGGTGGAGGCGATGCAAAAAGCCAACTCCACCGATCCAAAAGTCTATTTGCCAGCTTTGGCGAAGATCAATCGCAAAGGCGTTACCGGCACGATTGCGTTCGATACGCACGGCGATATGAAAAATGCGACATTGACGTTGTATACGTATAAAGCGGGACAACGCACACTTATTGGCGTAACCAAGTAAGTCAGTAACTTGGTGTCTCATAGTACGAAATAAACAGGGGGAAAATTCAACATACCGTTTGCGAATGTCCGCAGTCGATTTCGTTGTTTATTTTTTTTCCTCTGTTGTTTACAAAAAAAGGGTGCTCAAATGAGCACCCTTTTTTACGTTCTTTCATGCCTGCGCGTCTCAGCGATCTGCCCGCAACCGATGGTTAAGCGCTAATCAATCGCTGATCAATCGCCTATTTCAATGACAATATCCATTTAACCAGCGTGTGCGCTTCTGCATCGCTGACTTGTGCGTTGGCAGGCATTGGTATTTGACCCCACACGCCGGAGCCGCCCTTCAATACTTTTTGGACTAACTTATCTTCTGCATCGGGTTGTCCGTCATACTTTTTAGCCACGTCTTTAAAGGCTGGACCGACAATTTTATTGCCAATAGAGTGGCACGCCATACAGTTTTTGGCTTTGGCAAGATCTGCGTTTGCCAACGCACTACCGGAAACTAAAAAGGCGAATACGCCTCCAATCAATAACAACTGCTTCATCATCACTTCTCCGAATAAATTACTGTATTGCCCACATCATTAAAAATGTCGCAGATAGGATGATGCGCTGTTCAACATCTGGTCAGCGATCATTTACGTGCTTTCGCGTTGCCAATGAGAGAAGGCTTTCAGCTCTCATCGGTTACGCATTCGCTACTCGTCATTTAATACTCGTCATTTAATACTCATCCTTTACTACTCGCCATTTGCCATTCATTACTTACCACGCACTAATCAACACTTATTCAATATCAACCACCACCAAGTTGCCACCTGAATCGAAACATAACTGCCACTTCAGGTTCAGGCGTCCACCAATTTTGGTGTTAATTCTCGTGCCGCAAATAACCTTCGGTACCCGGATCGCGCATGCGAATCGCAACAATCATCGCAATCGCACACAGCGCAGTGACGTACCAGTAAAACGTCGACTCCATGCCAATCGATTTAAGTTTCAGGGCCACGAACTCAGCCGAACCGCCGAATACCGCATTACCCAACGCGTAAGATAATCCAACGCCCAGCGCTCGCACTTCGGGTGGAAACATCTCTGCCTTGATTAAGCCGCTGATCGAGGTATATAAACTCACCACCGCCAACGCCAGAATAACTAACCCAAAGGCCGCGTAAGGATTGGTCACACTGGCCAAGGTGTGCAAAATTGGCACTGTCATCAGCGTGGCCAGCGCACCAAACCAGATCATTGAGGTGCGCCGTCCGATTTTATCCGACAGCGCGCCGAACAACGGTTGCATCAACATATAAACCAATAGCGCGCCAGTCATGACCGCGCTTGCTGTTTTGGCGTTCATGCCTGCGGTGTTCACGAGATACTTTTGCATGTATGTGGTGAACGTATAAAAAATCAACGAGCCACCAGCAGTGAAGCCGATCACCGTCATGAAGGCAACCTTATGCTTCATCAGTCCCGCGATGGTTCCGGCATCCTTATTTTTGCGCGAGTCTGTGGTCGAGGTTTCATTCAGCGAGCGACGCAAATACAGCGCTACGACAGCTGCACATGCACCTAGTACAAACGGAACACGCCATCCCCAGTCTTTCAGTTGTTCAGTTGTCAGCAATTGCTGCAAAATAACCAACACCAATACCGCCAGCAACTGACCACCAATCAAGGTCACATATTGGAACGATGCATAAAATCCGCGCTGTCCTTTTAGTGCGACTTCACTCATATATGTTGCGCTGGTGCCGTACTCGCCACCAACTGACAAGCCCTGCAACAAACGCGCAAATAGTAGCAACGCGGGTGCGGCAGCACCGATGGTGGCATAGGTTGGCAGGCAGGCGATCAATAACGATCCCGTGCACATCATCAACACGGAAACCATCATTGAGGTCTTGCGACCGCGTTTGTCGGCAAGGCGACCGAAAATATATCCACCAATCGGGCGCATCAAAAATCCAGCGGCAAATACGCCAGCAGTATTCAATAATTGCGTAGTGGAATTACCACTGGGGAAAAAAGCCGGTGCAAAATAGATTGCACAAAATGAATAGACATAAAAATCGAACCATTCAACCAGATTGCCGGATGAGGCACCCACAATTGCAAAAATACGCTTGCGGCGGTCGTCTGCAGGTGAAAGCTCTTGCTGTGCTATAGATGTCATCTTATCTTTCATTAAGTGCAACGTTTTTATATTATGTCTTGTACAACGTCTTTAACGGCTGCTTTGAAATCTTATATAGCCGTTTCTTTATATTTCATGTTATCGCATGCATTGTAGGACAAACAACTGGAATGGGGCTATTCAATATTTTCCAGAACCACTTCTCCCGATTGTAGGCAAGTGAACTTCATCCCGTTCTATGACTCCAATTTTATGGATAGCGAATGAAGAACGACATGGCGCACTAGGCCACGCACTAATCTATCACGTGAGCGACCTGGGTCGACACCTTGTCACGTCAGCGCTGGTCTGCCAAGGTCATAGTACAAATACCGTCTTTTCTCCCAGTATCTGTGTAAGATCGAATAATTATACGAATGGATGCCGATAAAATGCGCTTTGGAGAGAAAATAATGTCCAGACGGTGCCAGCAGCTTAAGCTTCTAATGCTTTCGTTGAGCGCGTTCTTTGTTATCTCAGCTAACGCTGCCGAAATTGATTTTTCATCAGACCGCGACTTTGCAGAAATTAATCTCAATATTCGCGACCAGGGCCAAAACGATACGGAGTTTGTTGCGCTGAGCGTAAAACTTACTCCGGCCGCCCTGCACCGCCTGCAAGATGTCACTCGCGACGCGCTCAACGAAGATTTAACAATTAGCCTGAATGGCAACGTCGTCAGCACCGTCAAATTAATGGCCCCTCTCAAAACGCCGCATCTAAAGCTGTTTTTAACCCGTCAAATGGCACACGATGTGTTCCCTAGCTTATTAGCGACGCCAGTATCATCGGTTTCTTTATCGGGCTTTTCTATGCCGCAATGGGCAAAAGGGACGTGGACCGAAAGCCTGTCCGCAGACGTTCCGAATGTCAATTACGCTACGGACGAGACCCTCTCCGTTTCCAACAAGATATTGAATGCACCGAACTGCAAACGGGCTAACCATACAATCGTCGCCACCAACGATTCGGTTGTCGAGTTAAGGATCGATCGACGCAACAAATGCGTGGTCGATGATGTTCCGGTCATCAAAGTTATTCTGACCAGAACTACCGAACCCGCACGGATTGTGATTTCCTTGTACGCAATCGGTAGTGATTTCAACGGCCCACCGACCAAAGAGAGTACTTATCGCCGCTAATGACTATCCCGCATGATCGTAATCGACAATCATAGATGAGGAACACCTTGGTGGCGTTTACCGCGGCGCGACGTTTGACCTGCGCCAAATGGTGTCTTTTATTTTTGCCACACTACAAGGCTGTAAGCGCCCTTCTTTCTCATCCTAAGATATCCTTGGAACTCAGCCTTGGAACTCAGTCTTGGACAGCGCTTTCTGCATACCGCCTTATTTCAGACTACACTCCGAATAATCTCGCAAAGGATTTTTTAACCGTGAATCGTATTATGACTAGAACTCTCATCGCCGCAGCAGGACTAACGATGATTACCACCGGCACAAGCAATGCTGCCGATGCCTCCCAAGGAGCGCATTTCGCCACCACTATGACAACCTCAATGACAAACTCAACTACGCCATTAATGTCTGGCATCGATATGCATAACGCCGATACGGCGGTGCGTCCTCAAGATGATTTTTATAGCTACGTCAACGGAACATGGTTGAAAAAGACTGAGATTCCCGCCGATAAATCGTCTTGGGGTTCTTTTTATGAATTACGCGAAAATTCGTTAAATCAACTACGCACTATCGTTGACTCTGTAAGCAAAAACAAGACAGTCAAAGTTGGTTCAAATGAACAAAAAATCGCCGACGTGTATGCAAGTTTCATGGATGAAAATACACTCGACGCACTAGGTGTTGCGCCATTAACCACGCAATTTGCGCGGATTGATGCACTGCAAAACAAAAAACAAATCGCTGGCATGATCGCGCATTTATCACGCATCGGCGTCAAAGTCCCTTATGACATCGGGATCCATCAGGACGCCAGGGATTCCACCAAAGTCATTGTCGACCTGGGACAAAGTGGCCTTGGATTGCCTGATCGGGATTACTACCTCAAAGATGACGATGCGAAGCTGAAAGAGACGCGGATCAAATATCTTGCACACATCGAAAAGATGCTGACGCTGGCTGGCGACAAAGCCCCAGCGCAAAATGCAGCCAGCATACTCACGCTGGAAACCGCGCTGGCAAAACTGCAATGGACCAAGGTCCAAAATCGTGATCCGGTTAAAACGTATAACAAAGTTGAATTAAGCCAGTTGCCAACGTTAGCACCGCATAACGATTGGAATAGCTATCTGGCAGAAGCTGGACTGAAAGATAAAATATCGTACGTGGTGATCAGTCAGCCAAGCTATATTGAAGGCTTCGATCATGTGCTGGAATCGACTTCGATGGATGCCTGGAAAGCCTATTTTAAATGGCATGTCCTGAGTAGATTTTCCTCATCGCTATCCAAGCCTTATGTTGATGAAAACTTTGCGTTTTATGGCAGCGTATTGCGCGGCGTTCCACAGAACGAACCACGCTGGAAACGCGGTGTAAAAATGGTGGAAGATACGCTTGGCGAGGGATTAGGTGAATTGTATGTTGCGCAATACTTCCCACCGGAGAATAAAGCGCGCATGGAAAAACTGGTCAGCAACCTGATCGCAGCCTATCGGGAAAGTATCCACACGCTGGATTGGATGGGACCGGCCACCAAACAGCAGGCGGAGAAAAAGCTTTCAACGTTGATGACCAAGATCGGTTATCCGAACAAGTGGCGTGACTACGCAACACTCACGATCAAAAAAGGCGATCTGGTCGGCAATATTATGCGGGCTAATGATTTTGAGTATCAACGCAATATTGACAAATTGGGCAAACCAGTTGATCGCGACGAATGGGGCATGACGCCACAAACCGTCAACGCCTATTACAATCCGGAACTCAACGAAGTTGTATTTCCGGCCGCTATTCTGCAACCACCATTTTTTAACGCCAAGGCTGACGATGCGGTTAATTATGGCGGTATCGGCGCGGTAATCGGTCACGAGATCAGCCATGGCTTTGACGATCAAGGCAGTCAATACGACGAAGTCGGCAATCTCCGCGATTGGTGGACCAAAGACGATCACGAGAAATTCGCAGTGAAAACCAAAGCATTAGTCGCGCAATATGGCGCTTACAGTCCGGTACCCGGATATAAGTTGAATGGTGAACTCACCCTCGGCGAAAACATCGCCGACAACTCTGGCCTGACCATCGCCTACAAAGCGTATCAGTTATCCTTAGCGGGAAAAACCGCGCCAATGATCGATGGCATGACCGGCAACCAACGTTTTTATCTGGGATGGGCGCAAGTGTGGCGCGGCAAGGTGCGCGACGCACAAGCCATCGTCTACGTAAAAATCGATCCCCATTCACCACCGCAATTTCGCGGCAACGGCACGCTTGCCAACCAGCCTGGCTTCTACAGCGCGTTTGATGTTAAACCGGGGGATAAGATGTATTTGGCACCGGCGGAACGGGTGATTATGTGGTGATGAAGTACTAAGTAAATCCTGCTGATGGCGAACAGATAACCTGTAAACCATCAGTAGTAGCTAATGGTATTTGGTCCAAAGACCAGCAAGATTTAGCGGAGGTTGAAGCGATTTCTTCACAAAAAAATCAATAATTAAACTAACGTACATCCCGAACAAATCACCGAAAAATCATCATGCAACGTGATGCGTGTCACGCAGCGATCATCTCAACAACGCCTCCATTTATATATCCCGTTCGAGCATATTTGAATCGCTGTTTCAATGCGCCCTGAAACCTAACGGGTGACATCATTCCACTTTGATTAACATTTCAATCGTCGGTAGTGGCGTACAAATAAATTCCCTCGTCGGTCAAATATTTTAGCCTTTTAAGTAGTACGCCGCGTGCGTCACGTCACCAGCTGCGTTATGACAGTACCAGATCAAAAAAGTATTGAATCTCTGTCATTTACTATGCTCTTCAAAAAAATTCACCTAGATTTTTCTTGGTTAAATCGAGAAAATTCTTTCGACTTTTTCGCGTTAAAGTGAACTTATCTACCTAGATAAAAGCCTCTAACAACCACATTATTTAACCGTTTACGGGAACAATTCCAAATTAAAACTAAGAAGACAGATTGTATTCCGCCCTGCGTTATCGATTGATGTAGTGGTTGATATTCATTGCTGTAACTACTGACAATTGGATTGAAGACGGACCGGCAACACGATAAGAAAGATATGACGATGCGTTTTTTTGAACGGCTGATATGTATTAGTCTGCTAATTTTTTTCTCTTCCGCACATGCACACGCGAAAGCCACGCCAGCTGAATCCGCCCAGACATCAGCAATGAAAACGCAAGCGCTTCTGACGGCTCAGAAACACGATAAGAAAGAAAAACATGACAATTCGGTTTTTAAAACGGCTGATATTTATTGGTGCACTAATGTTTTTCTCTACCGCACATGCGCATAAGAAAATCACGCCACTTGACGCTGCCTAGACACCAGCAGTGAAACCGCAGGCACTTCTATGCGATATTAATTTCACCACTCCCGCCCCGAACGCCGTGTTGAGATCGGCGGGAACCCGCATTACCGGCACCGGAAGCGCATCCACTATCGTCGGCGATCAGGGCTAGGCTACCGCAAGCCTGAACGGAGCAACTTTTTTTCTCGGAGCGGAAGCTTCACCGCACTCATGCAGTTTTTCGGTTTAGGTACCGCTTCGATCAATTTGCAGGAAGGCAGCAATCAACTAACAGTGAAAGGCAGCGTTGGCGCATGTTCTGCATCGGACCAAATGCGATTGTTCTACATAAAACCCGACGATGTTTGCTACTCGCCCGTCGAAGATTTGCAAAAAGTAAACGTACCAGACGACAGTGCCATAAAGGGGTTTTACACCGGCCAAATTTGTATTGCGAAATACAGCTGTGGTAGTCGCTTGCAAATGGAAAACACAGATTGGCTTACCAAGGTTGTACCCGCGTTTGTGCAGCCGCTTTTGGATAAATCAGGAGAGTGGAAAAAAGTGATGGAGGCTTGTGAGAATCAATCGTGGTTGCTTCCTACTTATGTCGCAAATAAAAATTGCGAAAGCGACATGGCCAAATATCACGTAGCACAAGATATTCAAAGCGCACTCAATATCAATGGCTGTGGTACCGATGACGACTGGCGAAAAGTAGGAAAAATTATTAACGAATGCGTCGCTGAAACGAATAGCATCGTCCCTGCATTTTTTGCGCAATGGATCGTTACGAACAATCGAAATGACGTACGACGAGTATGTCAGTCCAATCGGGAAAACTTATAAGTTTAATTATTTGGAGATTATTTTATGAAGAAAATAGCCTTGGTTTGTTTTGTAATAATATTATGTTCTAGTCAGGTATTTGCCGAGTCCATTCGTAAATACCAAGGCACTGGCCCCAATGTTGAGCTGCGCATCAGTGTAGACGGACGTGTTTTTCTCGGAGAGCGAGAAATGGAAAAAATACCATTTTCAAGCGAGGAAGAAGCAGGAGTTACAATAAACGCGAATACCATTCCGATTATCAGCGGGAAAAATGTTCAAGTTACCGTCGAAATGATCGAGGCGGATGGACTGGTCACTGATGTTACGAATAGCCCGAATATTATTTACAACGCTCTTGGAAAAGTTAACCTTAAAGCGAATAAATCCGGATTGGTCACTGCCATTTCAGAAAAAAATATTCTAAGTCTGGGCGAAGTATTTGTCATTTATAACACCTCAGAAAAGTCTGGCTACAATAAAATATTTTTTAAAATTGCGCAGCCAGAGCCATTTCCACGCTGATTACAGTGATGAAAAACGTTCGAACAATGAAATTCCTGGCTTGCTTAATTATATTCTGGTGTGATCTTGGACTTGCGGAAACAAAAGGCCAAGGTACTGAACCAAACGTTGAACTACGTATAAGCGTAGAACGACGCCCGACTGCCGCTCCAAGACCCGTTTAGCAACTTCCAAAACCTGTGCTTGCGGCCCGCTGGTAGCGCCGATTCTGATGACTTTATCTTCTGCAAAGGCGTTAATACTTGCGGCGAATAATAACACCGCTGCAATGGTAGACCAAAACCGACGAAACATACTTTTCCCCTTTAAATATATTAATAAATTAGATTCTTTATTTCAGTGAGCAAGACATTTTTTGGCGCACTGATAGCTGGTTTAACCCGAAATAAGACCCCAATCTTTGGGGTCCCTAATAGGTTTGGTAGAGCAATACCGGAGGCAATCCATTGCGGTAGTCGAACGAATTAATTTTCCTCTATCGTCCGCCGCCGCATGAACAACTGTCGTAGCCCAATATCTATACGGCCACATCAAGCACAGAATTCGCACGATCATGATGACGATATCGAGCCGAGATATGCTGCTCGGGCAAACGATTACCGTTGCCAAACATTTTTTGGCGCAGCGACCCTTCCTCGTAGTCTGTTTTATATATGCCGCGCCGCTGTAGTTCCGGAATAACCAGATCGACGAAGGCGACAAAACTCTCCGGACTGACCGTTCGCGTCAGATTAAACCCATCAATATCCGTATCACGCATCCAATCCTCCAGCGCATCGGCAACTTGCGAAGGCGATCCTATAATCGTGGCGTAACGTCCACCCAAAGCCAATTGATCCAGCAACTTTCGTTTGGTCCATTCAAGGCCTGGATTTGTAATCGCCTTGGTGAGCGATTCGATGGCATTATTCTTGACGGCGCGTATCGGCTCGTCCATTTCGTATTTTGAAAAATCAATACCAGTTCCGCTGGAAAAATGAGCCAGTCCTGCTTCCGGACTGGCGTACTCACTGTATTCGCGATATAAATCCCATGCTTCTTTTTCAGTAGGTGCCACCACTACCGTCAACCCCATGAAAACTTTCACGTCGTTGGCTTCGCGGCCTTGCGCTATAGCGGCCTGACGCGCGCTGGCGACTAGCTCACGGGCTGCTTCTTTAGTTTGACCGGAAATAAAAATACTTTCGGCATGGCGTCCGGCAAAGACTTGGCCACGACCCGATGAGCCAGCCTGATAAAGTACTGGCGTCCGCTGCAATGAGGGTTCACTCAAATGGATCGCGTCAACGTGATAGTAATCACCATGATGATTAATTTTATGGACACGGTCTGGCTGTGCATAAATACGACGTGTGCGGTCACGCAGGACGGCTTCATCCTCCCAGCAACCCTCCCATAACTTGTACACCACTTCCATAAATTCATCAGCGCGGTCATAGCGTTGATCGTGATCCAGTTGGGTCGACAAGCCGACTGCTTTCGCGGCACTCTCCAAATAACCCGTCACAATATTCCAGCCAATGCGTCCTTTTGTCAGATGATCTAATGTCGATAGCTTGCGTGCAAAAAGGAAAGGCTGCTCATAGCTGAGATTGACCGTGACGCCAAAGCCGAGATGCTCGGTGACATACGCCATAGCCGAGATCAACATCAACGGATCATTGACCGGCAGTTGAATCGACTCGCGTAAGGTCAAATCGACGGAGTCCTGATAGACGTCATAGACGCCGACAATATCGGCGAGGAATAAACCATCAAACTTACCGCGCTCCAGCAACTTTGCCAGATCTGTCCAGTACGCGATATCGTTATAATTCTCGGACTCGTCGCGCGGGTGCGTCCATAGTCCATGGTTAATATGGTTCACGCAGTTCATACTGAATGCGTTGAGAACAATTTTCTTTTTTTGCATGTTGATTCAATTCAACGGAATCTCCATAAATACAAATGGAAATAAAAATAGAAATACCATGATCTAGAATAAGGCTTCATCGAACTTAATTGAGATCAAAGACTAAATACTATCCAACACTAAATTGCACCGTGACGCGGTGGCTTTTTACCGTTGAGATAGTAATTTCCAACAGCGAAATACTTCCAGCGAACCGGATCGTGCAACGTGTGCGTACGGGCATTACGCCAATGGCGGTCGAGGTTATGTTCTGCTAAAGTCGATTGCGAACCTGCTAATTCAAACAGCTTGCTACCTGCCAATAAGGAAATTTCAGTGGTCAATACCCGCGCTTCAGCCACTGCTATAGAGGCCGCAGCAACGCTTTCCTCGTCGGGATGTGCCGCCGCTTGATCTACCCAGCGCCCTGCTCTCTCTAGTAATGCCTCTGCAGCGTGAAGATGAATGGTCAGATTACCGACCTCATGAATCGTTAGTGGATCTTCGGACGCACGTTGCGCCCCGCTATCGACCCAAGGTCTGGATCGGCTCCGCACAAAGCCGATCGTGTCGGTGATCGCTGCCCGCGCCAGGCCTAAATCGATTGCTGCGTGAAGCAATTGCGCAAATGGCCCGATATGGGTAGGTCGTTCAAAAGCTGCTTGAAACGACACGATGTGATTTGCATCAACCGTAACATTTTCTAATAGCACTGAACCACTTCCGGTAGTGCGTTGACCAAACCCGGACCAGTCATCGATAATCGTCAAACCCTCTGCACTGCGCGGAACAAAAGCTAATTGCTGGATACCATCGTCATCAATGACTGAAGTCGGTATCCAATCGGCGTATAACGCGCCAGTTGCATAGAACTTGCGGCCATTGATGCGGAAGCCTTTGCCATCCCGGGTTAATCTTGTAGTGCGATCTTGCGAGGTTCGCGTACCAAGTTCCGCCAGCGCATTCCCAAACCGGTCACCTAGCAACACCCGTTCAAAGAAAAATTGTTTCTGCGATTCGGTTCCGTTGACACGTAAAATTTCAACCGCATAAAAGTGATTCTGCGGAATCTGACCAATTGACCCATCGGCACTGGAAATGATGGCAATAACTTCCGCCAACGTCACATTTGACACGCCGGCGCCACCATATTCTTTGGGAATGGAAATAGCCCATAACCCGGAGCATACATAGCGCTCCAACTCATTCCACGGCAATTGTCTGGTCTGATCACGCAGTCCCGCTTCAACTAAAAATTCAGCCGCAAGCTGGCGCGCAATGACGAGCGCTTCATCATCACTAGTAATGACCGAAACGACCCGCCCCTTATCGACTTGAGAAAATGGCTTTTTTTCAACGGTCGCGTTGGGTATTGGTGCTAAAAAAGTAGTGCTATTTGGCATCGGAGGTCTATTCAAAAAATAGTAAAGTAATGTTGTGAGAGAGCGTCAAAATAGATCACAACAGATGAAAAGTTCTATCAACTCCACGCGTGACGAGGTGGCGCAATCTCATTAAGGTAATAATTTCCAACCGAAAAATATTTCCATCGAACCGGATCATGTAGGGTATGAACCCGTGCATTGCGCCAATGACGATCAAGATTATATTTAGCTGACGTTGTTTCTAAACCAACCAGTTCAAACAATTTTTCACTGGCGTCTAATGCAATTTCAGTCGTCAGCACCTTGGCTTCGGCGACATTAACGGAGGCCTCGGCCATCTGTTCAAAATTGATCGGCGATACCATTTGATCAAGGGTAATGGCGGCACGTTCCAACAATGCCTCAGCGGCGTGAAGGCGTATAAATAGCGAACCAATATCACTAACAATGAAAGGATCGCTGGTATCAAGTGCAAGACTGCTATCGTCAGGTGTACACCTTTTTTGGTGCAAAAATGTGACCGTATCTTCCAACGCTGCCCGGGCTATTCCGACATCAATCGCCGCTTGTATTAATTGCGATACCGGACCAGTATTATTGGCCTGATCAACGATTTTTTCGAGAGGGACGACACATTGCGCAGATACGCGCACCTGATCGAATATCACTGTACCGCTGGCGGTAGTGCGCTGACCAAACCCGGACCAATCATCCACGATGCTTAATCCTGGACTTTGCCGTGCAACAAACACAAATACACTGCGGCCAGATTCATCTAACGCTTTAGTTGGAATCCAATCTGCAAATAAAGCGCCGGTTGAATAAAAGCGCCTGCCATTTAATAGATAGTTATTATCATTACCGCTTATTTTGGTAATGCGCGTCCCAACATCCAGGACGTTTTTAGTGGTCCGTTCGGGGCCTGCATTTCCTAGTCGTGCGCCACCTAGTACCGCATTATAAAAAAATATTTTTTGGCTTTCACTGCCCGTTTGTTCAAGAACGTTCAATATCCCAAAATGGTTTTGCGGGATTTGCCCAATCGCCGGGTCGACGACCGAAATAATTCTAATTACCTCTGCCAGGGTCGCCCACGATACTCCGGCACCACCATGCGATGACGGAACGGTGATTGCCCCTAAACCACTAGCAGAGAAGCGTACCATTTCAGCGACCGGTAAACGTCGTTCGCGATCTCGAACCACAGCTTCCTGCTTAAAATCGTGCGCCAGATGTTGGGCTATTGCGATCGCCTCGGTATCGCTCTGTATACGATGTGCTGCTGTTGAAAAATCTGGCAAGGCTGGCATTCCTTTTATTTGCGTGCGGATGAATTGCGGCGTAACGACTGACATGACCAATCTTAATAATGTGTATCTTTCATCAAAAACTGAACAACGAGTGGCAATAAAAAATAGTGATTCATTAAACCAAAATTCGAATAAATTCTGAACGAAGGATTTTGCATTTATAAGTAGGAATTCAGCATGAGAATGCTGGCGAAGAAATCGTCACGCTTATCGCTAAATGTGTCATGCGGCCGGTTTGCAGTAAACTAGCGGCTTCTGTAGCGTCTGATGTATAGCGCCGCATCCAGTTGAATCCCATCGTTTTCTATCGGCGGGATAAGTGTGATGCGGATGTTCAATTAGCTCTTGCGCTACACGCTTCAATCATTAAGGAGATCTTTTTGTCACAAAACCCAACATCGCCAGCCGCTACAGAAACGTCAATTGACGACTCACCAGCCGAGCTGCAATCTTTATTCCAACAGGTGCAGAATATTCGCGACCTTGGCGGGAAAATCGCGTCGGATGGCAGACGGATTCAAACCGGACGACTACTTCGCAGCGCCAATCCCGGGCTGGCTACGGCGACTGATATCGCGCAATTACAGCGCTTTAATCTGGATGTGGTGATTGACTTTAGAACTGATGGTGAAAAGAAATCTGCGGAGACGCCATTTGCACATGTGTTTAACTGGATCGCTGATCCGATCATGGTGGGCAATCTGTCGCAATTGTCTGTTCTATCTGCATTGCAGAATGGCACCGCGGATGACAGTCGTGCATTCATGATCGCGTTCTATCGCGATTTTCCGGTGCGATACCAAGCCCAATACCGGCGTTTTTTACAGCTGGCAGAGAAAAATCACACTATTCTTTATCACTGCACGGCCGGAAAAGACAGGACTGGCTTCGCTAGTCTTCTGCTGCTATCCGCGCTCGGCATCGATCACGCGGATATTATTGCCGATTACCTGGAATCCAATCGCAGCAACACCACGGGGAATGCGCAACTACAGGAACAAGTCAAAAAGCTGCGATTACCGAAGGATGTAATGGCACCGTTGCTATCGGTCGAGGCGGCTTATCTGGATGCTGCCCAGCAAGTGATCGATGATGACCACGGCGGCATGCAGCATTATCTGGAAAGGGTTTTGGGGATAGATGTAGCGCGCATTCGTGATAATTATTTAGAAACGATTTGAGAAGTGAAGTCAGATGTTTTCTGATCAGACCGGCCCGATGTTTCTTTGCGCTTCCCCCAATAAGAGTCGGCCCAGTAATGCGATCACACCATTTATCATCTTAATGATTGCTCTACATATCATTAGGATGATCCCAGATACCTATGTGATAATAGTATCGTCTCCACAATAGTGGCTGGGTTATTGAATATGCTGGCTTTACGACGAATGCACTATGGCGCGTGGATTGGGATACTAGTTATCTTGATAAGTGGGTTCGCGCCTATGATTTCGCAAACGTTGGCGGCCAAGCGGTTTCACAATAGAACACCCATGCTGGCACAGATTATTCAAGCGTCACCGCTCTGCATAGTTCATACGGCGGCATCCGCCGAAGCGGATAATATCGACCATGGCGCATCAAAGATGCACGATATGATGGGAATGTCGGGAATGAAGGGTATGACGCACCGTCTGCCTGAGCAACAGTCGCAACAGACGCAACGAGCGCATTCTGGTCATCGAGGTCAAGACGGTCAAGACGGTCAGGAAGCCTGCGGTTACTGCAATCTCTTTTCACATAGTCCTTTTTTAGTCAATACGCTGCCGCAACTCGCTGCCGTCGCCCACATCCACCACGCCTTCATCGCCATACTCGGCGCCGCATTCCGCCCACGCACTGTCGCCGCCGCAAGTCGTCCACAACCTCCGCCGCTGTTTTAAGACCATTCTGGATTTTTGACATCCTGCCGCGCTTTGCCTTTTATGCTGCGCGGCAACTTGCTTCATCACTCTTTCTCAATGGATGTTGACATCATGCGAAACGCACTTACTCGTGCGGCGTTTGGCCTTGCTATCGCAAGTCTCGCGCCACTTGGACATGCACATGCCGTAGCAGGCGACCGTATCTTTCCAGCAACGATGGCGGTTGATGATCCCGGTGTCGGCGACGAACTTGATTTTCAGTTCGGTCACATCAGAACACCAAATGACGACGGCAATACCGCCAGCGTCAATAGCTTATCGGTCAACTACGCCAAAACCATCACCTCCAATCTGGCGATCAGTGTTGGCACCAACTACGCCACACAACGCGCTGCCGGTGATCCAACCGTGAAGGGATTCGACAACCTGAGACTTGGTATCAAATACATGGCCTACGTGAACCCTGTGCACGAGTTCCTGTTGTCGGTCGGGATTGATACTGATATCGGCGGCACTGGCAGTAAAGCAATCGGCAGCAGTTATTCAACGTATACGCCAACAATTTACGCGGGCAAAGGATTCGGCGATTTACCCGAAGCGCTGCGCTGGCTTAAGCCGTTGGCTATTACCGGTACGGTCGGGCAGCAAACTGCAAGCAATAGCAATGTTCCCAATGCGCTGAACTGGGGCATGACGCTGCAATACAGCTTGCCTTATCTGCAATCGTTCGTCAAAAACATCGGGTTATCCAAGCCTTTTGCCAATATGATCCCCATCGTCGAACTGGCGATGAGCACGTGCACCAGCGGCAGTTGCTCCGGTCATACCACGGGAACGATAAATCCTGGTGTTATATGGGAATCGCGCTTGGGTCAGATCGGATTGGAAGCGCAAATTCCGGCCAATAGTGCCAGCGGGCATGGTATTGGCGTACTCATCCAAACCCATTTTTTCTTCGATGACATGTTCCCGCATTCAGTCGGAAAACCCATTTTCTAAAAGGTAATACCATGCAAAAACTTTATTTTTCATCCGTTCGAACATTCCTACGCCTGATTGCGCTGATCACATTTAGCGCACTTTGCTTAGGTGGTATTGGTCAGGCCTTTGCTCACGCCCATCCTGAGACGCAGTCGCCATTAGCAGGTGCGGTCGTCAGTGCACCGCAAGAAGTTCGCATCACGTATGACGAAGCGCTTGAACCGGCATTCAGCAGCCTGATCGTCAGTAATGCGCAAGGCAAGCAAATCAACAGCGCCAAGGCCGAAGTTGATAGTACGACGCACAAGACTATGCATGTGCCCTTGCCAACGCTGCCAACAGGCGTTTATCACGTGAAATGGATTGCGGTAGCAGACGATGGACACCGTACGCAAGGCACTTATACCTTCACGGTCAAGTGATGGGATCGGTCGCCGCCAACTGGCTGCAACCATTGTTTGCGGCAATAATGAACGCTGCGCTGGCAATAGCGATTGGCGTGGTTGTGCTGCGACCAGCACTGAGATCGGCGGCGTCATCGGGGGCGCCATCTCACCGACTCGATAACATCACCCGCTGGGCTTGCTGGTTGCTCGGTGTTGGCCTGCTGGCGTATTACTGCTTCAGTACCATCGCAATGACCGACAGCAATCTTAGCGACCTTCCAACATCTTTATGGCTGGTATTAACACAGTCGCATTTTGGGGAGATGCTTTGGTTGGCGTTCGCCGCATGGATCTTGTTGGCAATCGCCGTCACCGCGGTCAACATTCCTGCGCGTCGTGAGCTGTTTATACTTGGCCTGATCGGATTCTCATTTGCACGGGCCGCAACCGGGCACGCGGCAGATCAGGGGTTTTTCAGCTTTTGGGTATTGATTCACACGGCGCACATACTTGCGGCGACAACTTGGGTTGGATCGGTAATTGTCTGCGCGTTACTTAGCACCGACTGGAAGCATTGGGGTTTATCCCAACGTAGCGCGCTGGCGCATCGTCTCTCTGAAGTCGCCACGTGGGCTCTCCTCCTCGTCATTGGGAGCGGCTTGTTTAACGTAGCAAGAACGATGGGACATGCGAGCGATATTTGGGCTTCTGATTATGCCTGGATATTGCTGGCCAAACTGTGCGCCGTGCTGATTGCCTCCGGCTTAGGATTACGCAACCGCTGGTATTGGCTAACACAACTAGACCGCAATAAAAACGCCGGTGCAGCCGGTTTCAGGCGAGTATTGATAGCCGAACTGATCGTGCTGTTGGTCGTGCTGGTATTGGCTGCAAAGTTGGGAACGACGATGCCAGTGCAATAAGGAATTTAAGACAGTACGCTAGGGCGGTTAAGAAAGCACAACACCGCCCGGGCGGTTTTTGGAAGTCCTATAACTATATGTCGGTCCACATGCGGAGCAAATTATGATAACTACCGGTCAATTGGACCAACGCGTGCGGATCGGCGGCGCTTTGATTAAGACGTTGAATCGCGCTATCCAGATCGTATAACAAAGTCCGTTGTCCATCATCCCGAATCATGCTCTGGACCCAGAAGAATGCGGCTAGTCGCGCACCGCTTGTTACGGGCTTGACCTGATGCAAACTGGTTGCCGGATAGACGATCATGTGGCCAGCCGGAAGTTTGACCGACTGCACACCGTAGGTGTCCTCGATCAGCAATTCTCCGCCGTCGTAGGTATCCGGCTCACTCAAAAACAGCGTCACCGAGATGTCGGTGCGTATCTTGAGCCGACTTCCCGGAACCTGCCTTATTGCACCGTCAACATGGCTGCCAAACGCCATTCCGCCTTGATACAGATTGAACATCGGCGGATAGACATGATGCGGCAGTGTGGCGCTGATAAAAAGAGGATGACGCTCCAGCTCGGCCAAAATCAAATCACCCAGTTCAATTGCTATCGGCGCGTGTTCATTGATTTGCAAATTGCGCTTGACCTGCGCGCCTTGATGACCAGCCGTCGCACGACCATCAACCCATGCGTCCCCCGCAGCGTTTAGTTTATCTCGCACCAGAAGAAGTTGCTCGGCGTTCAATACCTTGGGGATTTCTAACAACATGGGTCGATCACCTTCACATTAAAAACGATAGTTTACGCTTGCTAGCAGCGTGATGCCAACACCCGGAACCGAACGACCACCGTCAGAAGGGATCAACGCGTCAATGTAATGCTTATTGGTCAAGTTGAGTAGATTCAAACGCAGATCATATTTTGGTTGATGATACGCGACAGTAGCATCAAAACGCGTGTAACCACCTGCAGAAACCACGTTGGTATTGCTGGCGAAACGACTCGACATATACAGCATACCGCCGCCGACTTCCCAAATTTTGGTCAGGTTATAGGTAGTCCACAAAGTCAAGTTGTCGCGTGGTGTATTGGCTAGCGTTTTACCTTGCGTGCCATCTGCTGCGGAGGCATGTATGACGGTCGGATTCAAATGCGTATAGCCGCCGATAACTTGCCATTGCGGCGTGATGTGACCGCTTGCACCCAATTCAAAACCGGTAACACGCACATCGCCGTCGAGCTGATAAACACCTGTCGTGACTAATGATCGCGCATTGGTTTTTTCAATATCGAATATCGCCGATGTGAGGGACAGATCGCCATTGAACAGATCCCATTTAGCACCGATTTCATATGATTTATTCGTCTCTGGAGCCACGTTCTGGAGACCTGAAGTGACGGTCAATTGTTCCAATGAAGGATTGAACGAAGTGCCGTATGACGCGTAGTAAGACTGCGCATCGGTTGGTTGATAAATTACACCAGCACGAACACTGGTGAAATTCACCGTTTGGTCCGCGCGGGTCAACGCTGGCGTACCAGTAGCGATGCTGTTGTTCAGTTCAGCCTGATAGCGGTCCCAACGCACGCCGCCAACCAGTTTCCATTCCTTATTTAAAGCGACAGTGTCGTTTACATAGGCCGCCAGCGCATTCGCGCTAGACTTGGCGCGATTGCCGACCGTTGTGGTGACGTTCGACGGTTGTGATTGATAGACTGGATCAACCATTGTGACGATCGGCAAATTGTTACGCGTAGTGCCAGCATTGTCATATTCGTCGTGGCTAATTTCAGACCCAACGATCAAGGTATGCTTGAGCGTGCCGGTATCGAACTTGGCGATCAAGTCGGTTTGATTGTCTAACGATTGGTCATGAATGTTACGGTCATGGCTAGCTAACTTGACATAAAGCTGACTCAAAGGCAATGCAGTCGTGTTGCCCTGTGCAACCGTTGGCAATGCAGTAAAGGTACCGTTAGTGACTGTACCAACGTTATTAGCCGCTGTTTCCCGTGCATTCGTGACGTAATCGCTGTACTGCGTCTGATTACGCAAGGTCACATTTTCGTTAATCTTGTGCTCAACGCGCGCACTGACGATTGCGACGTCCTGAATAGTACGATCGTCATTGAGACCATAAAAAGTATCGCGCGAGACTTGCGCTGGATGATTATTTACCGGTGGCAGACCATAATCCGGCATATCGCGATTGTGTGAAATCAACGCGGACAAGGTCACTTCAGTTGGTGTACCGATGCCGAAACGCAGCGAAGGAGCAACACCGAAATCCTGATTGGTCATCTGGTCACGATTTGTTTTTGCTTGTTGCCCCATCATTTCGATGCGGAACGCCGAAGTATCGGACAACTTGCGATTAAAATCGCCCGTCGAACGCACGCCGCCGTTGGTGTCAGCGCTCAGAGATACTTGATTCGCATCTGTCAAAAATGGCGTCTTGCTGACTTGGTTAATCACGCCACCAGTTGATCCACGGCCGAATAACATCGACGAAGGACCCTTCAACACTTCGACTGATTCCAAATAGTACGTGTCACGATAATACTGACCGCGATCACGCGAACCATCGAGATACATGTCGGTACGCGCACTAAAACCACGCAAATTGAAGTTGTTACCGATTTGCCCGCCTTCAGCGCCGCCGATTGTAATACCCGGCACATTGCGCAGCGCTTCTTGCAGCGAGGCAGCGCCCTGGGCTTCAAGAACTGCACGATTAATGACATTCACCGATTGCGGAATGTCACGAATCTGCGTAGCAACCTTGCCACCAACAGTACTTGTGACGGGATTGTAGTCTGATGTATCAATCTGACTTTTGACCGCGACTTCAGGTAAAGTTGCTTCAGCTTGGGTAGTTTGTGCAGCCGGTGTGGTTTGTACGGTTTGTGCGAAGGCGGTTTGCTGCATGGCAACAGGCGCTGCAAAGGCTGCCAGCAAAGCGGCGGCCAATGGCGTGAGACGTCGGTTCATTACTTAATTCCTTGATCAGTCAGAGTGTGCCCGACGTATTAATCGGGCAATAAAGTGTTTTTACGGTGAAGCAATTGGCTGGCTGGCCGGATAAAAACCCAGTTGGCTGACTAAGATTACAAAAGCAATAAACAGATATAAATAAAGCTATAAATAAGAGTTATAAGTAAGCGACGCGTTCTTCGACTGTGCCCGTAATATTCCAAAGGGCAATATTCACATTTTGCATGATTCTACGGTAGGGCAAAATTTAATACGAATGATTCTTATTGTCAAATGAATGTGAGGCAAAACGGCCAATTTTTCTTTCTCAGGAATGCTTGTAGTGAAAGATAGTTTGCCCACGCGCGACGAATACAAAATGGCAAGTTTCACGCTTCTGAAGAATGAAGCAGGTGCAGATCCCCCATGGTAAGTTGTCACGTTATCTGGCAAGATAGGTCTCTCACCACGAGCGCTCACGCGCATCTCCACTCGGCCTATAATTAGTTGTTTTTATGCAACGGTAGAATGATTCAAAACCGGCTAAACTGTTTTTTCACATCGATCAATAACCGAAAAGGAAACTCACGATGTTTATCCTCCGAAACGCTGCACGACCTTATTTGCTAGCTTCCGCCTTAACAATGTCTGCCCTTATCACCGGATGTACAACGTCTGGCATGGATCCAATGGGAATGATGGGACACAGCATGCAACCCAAATTGGACAGCGCGCACGAAGTTCCGCCTAACGATTCACAAGCGACAGGCGTTGTGACTATTGCGGTGGCAGCGGATAAGACGGTCACTGGCAAAGTCGTGACGACCGGCGTCGATGGCAAAGCCGCCCACATTCACGAGGGAGCAGCCGGTGCTAATGGTCCGGTGATCGTGCCGCTAAGCAAAACGGCTGATAACACTTGGTCTGTACCACCCGGTGCAATGCTGACCGATAGCCAATATGCAAGTTATATGGCGGGAAATTTGTACGTCAATGTGCATAGCGCTGCGCATCCTGGCGGCGAAATTCGTACACAGCTGACGAAATAACTATTCGGATTACTAATGATTAGTGTCAATCGGTAAGAATACGGATCTTTATTAATAGTTTGTAAAACGCGTAAAAACCGATGACGATCACTTTTAGGCTGGTCGTCGTCGCTTTCGTCAGGTATTTCCCCGATTATTTGTAATAGATGACTTACGGGCATTGGTGCTGGGAGCATGTTAAAACCGTTTAAACGTCGATTCGAGGTAGTAAAAAACCAGTCTAGCTGAGCATGTTCAACAAAAATACTAAAAACAGCAAAAGCTGCTGATTCGATTTATCCTCAATTTATTGCGCTTCAAGACGCTATGCCCCTCATTTCACTGAAATTAAAAAAATACTTTTCATCACGAGGCGTGGCCGTCTATCTGGCTCTGGCATTTTCTGCCCTTTCCCTTTTGCTTACTTTTATTCTGGTTGGCGTGATTGAAATCTCCGCCACCGATTCAATCAAATCACGTATCGGTAATAGTTTGAGGGAGCTGGCGGCCCAAACCTCCGACACATTTGATCGTGACATGTTCGAACGCTATCGGGAGGTCCAACTGATGGCGGCCCGCTACGATCTGAACACGATGCCAGACGATGCTTTACAACATCGCAAACAGCTGGAAACACTGCAAGAGAGTTATCCCTACTATGCCTGGATTGGGATGACCGATCTCGACGGCAAGGTGATCGTGTCGGCCAAGAAAGTCCTCGAAGGTGCAGATGCGTCGGGGCGTCCATGGTTTAAAAATGCATTGCACGGTATCTATCTAGGCGACGTCCATGACGCTGTGTTTTTGGCTAAATTGCTACCGCCCGTTACCGATGGCAAATCTTCCACCAAAGAAGCAATGCGTCTTCTTGACATTGCATTTCCCTATCGCGATAAGGACGGCCGCGTCGCTGGCATCCTGGCGACCCATTTGTCATGGCAATGGGCCTACGATATTGAACAGTCCATTGTCACACCATCGGATCAGCGGAGAAACGTCGAATCGATCATTCTCAATAAGGACGGCAAAGTTCTTCTTGGCCCAGGCGACCTTAAGAACAAAACAATTGATCTTCCCAGCTTGAAGTTGGCGCAAACGTCGCCCTCCGGTTATACAGCCGAAACATGGCCGGATAAAAAACGTTATCTGGTCGGTTACAGCGCTAGCAAAGGTTATGAATCTTATCCCGGCATGGGCTGGATTGTATTAGTGCGTCAAAGCGAAGTCGACGCGTTTATGCCGCTTAAAAAAATTCAGCAAAAGGTCATCTGGACAGGCTTGGCTGCCGCCGTA
The DNA here is from genome assembly GCF_054343755.1 of Glaciimonas sp. GNP009. Lineage (NCBI taxonomy): Bacteria > Pseudomonadati > Pseudomonadota > Betaproteobacteria > Burkholderiales > Oxalobacteraceae > Glaciimonas > Glaciimonas sp. GNP009. Next base: position 3,112,544 of record NZ_JBTGUV010000004.1, on the reverse strand, counting down.
TTATTTTCTTTTCTGGGATTGATCGTGGCGCGCAATATCATTCTGCCCTTGCGCGCGCTCGCCAAATCCGCCCAAAGAATACAAAAAGGCGAAATCGCGGATATACCAACAACGCCAGGCAATAATAATTATTTCGAAGTGCAAGCTTTAACGGCCTCGCTCAATGGGCTGGTCGGAGATTTACTAAAAAAAGAATCTGCGCTAAAAGAGCTAAATCTTACTCTGGAGAAGCGCGTTGAACTGCGTACCGCCGAACTTGGGAAAGCGCTAACGAAGGTTACTGAGCGAGAAAATCGTATTCAGAGCATCATTGAAACGGCTCAGGCAGCTTTTATTGGGGTCGATTTGCACGGTAACTTTATCGACTGGAACACACAAGCCGAAAAAATGTTCGGATGGAGTCGAAAAGAAGTCATCGGGCAACAAATGTCGCGCAAGATCATCCCCGCAAGATTTCAGACAGTTGTAGATGCTGCCATCCAAAAAGTGGTTCAAATAAGCGAGTCGGGCGGCCCAGGAGAATCGGGCGACTTAGGTAAATTGAACGCACTTAGTTTTCTGAATAATCGGATGGAACGCGTTGTATTGGACCGCCAAAATCATGAATTCCCAGTCGAAATCACAATCAGCCTGGTTCACAATAAAGACGAGTATTTTTTTAGTGCTTTTTTACAGGATATTTCTGATCGAAAAGAAGTTGAACGCATTAAAGATGAATTCATCTCGACTGTCTCTCATGAACTTCGGACACCACTAACCTCAATCCGAGGTTCAATCGGATTGCTGGTTGGTGGCGTCGCAGGGGAATTGCCGGAGCAAGCCAAAACACTTTTGGAAATCGCGAGTAAAAACTGTGCACGACTGGTACGACTGATTGATGATGTACTCGATATCGAAAAAATTGAATCCGGCAATATGCGCTTTGAGATGGTTGATCAAGCGCTGTTACCTATGGCTCAGCAAGCAATTGATGCCACGCAGGGTTACGCGGCGCAATTTAATGTGAAACTGATTTTAAAAGTCGCTGCTGAAGATAAAAACATTTATGTTTGCGCGGATCGAGATCGTTTACTGCAAGTGTTGATAAATTTGCTGTCAAATGCGATCAAATTTTCGCCGACCGAAGACACAGTGACGTTACATATTCTGCAACACAAGATTGCGCATGAAAACTGGATACGGCTTTCCGTGATTGATCATGGGAGTGGCATTGGGAAAGAATTTCGCCACCGGATTTTTCAAAAATTTGCCATGGCTGACTCGGCTGACTCGCGAAAAAAAGGTGGCACCGGTTTAGGCCTCAGTATTAGTAAAGATCTGGTTGAGCGGCATGGTGGGCATATTGGATTTCTAAGCGCTGTCGGTGATCCGACTGAATTTTTTATTGACTTGCCTGCTATCGTAGCGCCAGCAACATTCGATGCGCCACTGAAGCAAAGTACAGTTGACGGACATATATGACATTGCCATCGACCAAGGCGCACAACACAGTTCTCATGTCCATTATGTACATTGAGGATGATCTTGATATTCAGAGTATTGCCCGATTGGCGCTTGAATCTATTGGTGGCTTTGACGTCACCCTCTGTAGTTCCGGAGCGGAAGCGTTGACGACCATCAACAGCGGCAATCGACCCGACCTGATCTTATTGGACGTCATGATGCCGGAGATGGATGGACCTTCAACGTTGGCAGCATTACGCACTTTGCCTGGCGCTGCTGAGACGCCCACCATTTTTATGACTGCCAAAGCACAGCCGCATGAAATCGCGTATTTAAAATCATTAGGTGCGTTAGACGTGATCGCGAAGCCTTTCGATCCGATGCAGTTGGCGCAATTGATTCGGAAGCTGTGGGGCGAAAAAAATGAATGAGCAACGTACACCAGACGCTAATGAAGATAACGAATTAGCGCGTCTAATTATTTCTCTAGGGAAAGAATACGCTGAGATATTGCCGGCCAAATTTGCCCAGATGCACGCAGCCTTAGAACAGCTAAAAGAAGAGTTGGACAAAGGAGAATTGACCGGTGGAGGATTAAAAAAAAACGAAACCATCAGTACTCTATACTTTCTACTCCATTCGCTGAGCGGAAGCGCTGGCAGTTTTGGCTTTATTGCACTGGGAAAGCAAGCAGGTTTGCTGGAACAACAAATGCAGATCTACATCGCCGACAACGCCTGGTCCGAAAAAACGTTGATCGATCTAAGTACAGGAATATCGACACTTGAAGCATTTCTGCCAGCAATCATTATGACAAAAATAAACCCCGACGGAGTCTGACAGGAATCAGATATATATTGACATTATGCAATCAAATTGTTACACCATGTGTATTCGTACTTTACAAAAAGCAGAGACGAAATATACTAGCGGAATAGGTAAATACGGAGAAACTTAACACCCAATGGATAACTCGGCTATTTACAGCAAGACCTCCAAAGGCATGAATGAGCTTAAAGGCGGCGCAAAAAATATACCACGAGATGATGCACGTATCTTGACGTTGATCGACGGTATATCCAATGTTGACGACATTAGTAACATGCTTGATTCAACGACCAACCTAAAGCTGGTGACTTCACTCGGGTCATTACTTAGCCAGGGATTGATTCGCGTGTTTTCCAACGGAAGTTCGGACGCTTACCGCGAATCATCAATCGAGACCCAGCAACGGACGCAATTTACGACAGATGGCCTGATTAAATTTACGCAGGCGCTGCCGACCATCCAAGTGACGGAACTCACACTAAGGGAAAGTGTGCAAGCGTGGGCCGAAGCCCGCCGCGGTGCGGCTATTCTGGAAAAAAAGGGTTTTTACACCTATGGACAAAAGACTTCGGGTCTCACTCCGAACGAGAACACAGCAGCGCTAAGAGTGATGGTGGTGGAAGACGACGAATCGTTAAGCCATTTACTTGAAACGCTGCTGAAACATAAAAATTTCGACGTCCAGATCGTAGACAATATTGTGGGTGCGATTACAACCTTGAGTGCGCTTGCAGCACCTGAGAGTGGTCCGCTGCCGGATTTAGTGTTGCTCGATGTCATGCTGCCGGGATTACCCGGCAAAGATGGATTTCACGTACTGGAATACATTCGTCGCCATCCAGCGCTACAGCAATTACCCGTGATTATGGTTACCTCACAGATTACGGACGAGTATGTGATGCGCGGCCTGAAGGCCGAGGCCGACGGTTATATTTTTAAACCGTTTAAATGGCAGACGCTTTATGAATGTATTCAGAGCGTTACCGGTAGGTAGACAACTGTCAAACCATCGGCGAGGCAGCCATTCGGTTCTGTCTGGCGGAAAAGGCTTAAAGAGCTTGCAGCTTAGTAACAGGATCAGTAGCACTGGCGGCGATCGAATTGGAGGTGGGGCTGGTATCCGCCTGTGCAATTCTCACCGTGTCGTCAACACTCAAACTATTCAGCGATTTGAGCGGAACAAGCGCCGAACCCAAGCCCTTCAGCAGGTCATAAACCGGCGCCTTAAGACGCGCTAATAAAAGTTGCCTTCCATCAAGCGCGACAGACCGATAGAAATCCAGCAATGCCTCAATACTCGAGCTGTCCAGATTGGGAGACTCTTCCAGGCTAATAATAACGGTATGAATCGACGCATCAGCGGCCTTCAAGGCCAGCCGCGCCTGACTTAAAATGCGTTCTGCATTGGCAAAGAAAATCGGCTCATTTGGTCTTAGAATTAATATGCCGGAGATTGCTTTTGCTCGCGGATATGTCGCTATATTCACAAAATCATGGCTTTGCTCCAACCGTCCCAAGACCACAATCGAGGACGCTGAAAGTTGTCGAAGCATCATTAAGATACTGATCGCAATGGCCGCCAGCAAACCGTCCAGTACCCCCAACAGTAATACACAGATTACAGCCGATATCACGACCAGCCGATCCCGATGCCAGGCAAAATAGGACCGAAATAAGGCTGGATTCAAGGTATGACTCACCGCATGGATCACAATTGCCGCCAATATCGGCACTGGCGTCAAAGCGATACTGGGTAATAGAGTCAATACAATAGCCAGCACCACCGCTGCCGCAACCCAACCTGCCAAGCGCGACTTAGCGCCCGCGGCTTCGTTAGCCGACGTGGCCGAATAACCGGCACCGACCGGCATTCCGTGAAATAACCCAGATACCAAGTTGGATACACCCAACGCCATCAAGTCACGATTCGGTGATACATTGTCGCCGACCTTCATCGCAAAAGTCCGAATAGAGCCATACGACTCGGCATACAAAATCATGACCATAGCAAAACCTAATTCGCCAATACGCAACCACTCTGCGTGCGTTAGCAGCGGCAATGAAGGTGTCGACAATTGCAGTTGAATTGTCCCCACCATCCCGATGCCATAGTCCGATAGGTTGAACCATTTACTGGCTGCGATACCGAGAGCGATGACAATCAGACCACCCGGAATATGTTTGAATCGGGCCAAAATAAACAATAAAATCAATGCGACAACTGTCACCGCAACGCCGACCCAATTCCATATAGCGACACGAGCGACTAATTCGGGAATAAAGCGGATGAGATCGCTGTGCACAGGCTGAACGCCCACCACGCTGGCACATTGCTTAAGAATAATCACAATCGCCAGCCCAAAAGCAAAACCGCGCAGCACAGGCTTGGCAATAAAATCGGTGACGTTACCCATCCGCGCCAGAGATGCCAGCAAAAAGAAAACGCCTGATACCAATACCAAACCGATCGCCAGCGTCAGCCGTAATCCAGCATTGCCATTAGCGATGGCGGCAGTCGCCGCTGCCAGAACTGCGGCGGACGACGACGTGGCAGAGACAATCGCAAATCGGCTAGTACCGAGCAAGCCATAGCACAATAATCCGGCAAACAAGGCAATCACACCGGCCTGTGGCGGCAAATTACCAATGCTTGCGTAAGCCACAGCCTCGGGTAATAACAGGCCCGCAATGGAGAGTCCTGCGATCACATCCGACCAACGATTTCTGTCGTTATTTTTTGTCGGCTGCTTATTGGTCCGCTTGGTCCGATTCACCGTTGCAGCGTTGACGGATGTGCAATTGGCAGCGCCCATCGCGTCAACCCACTACCAGACCGGTCCAACCGGGCAGATAGCGCGCATCCTGACTACCCGCAAGCTTCATTGCTTTTATCATCGCCTTGTCAAATTGCTCCCTCAGCATATCGCGCGATATTCTGCTACGAAAAAAATCGGCCCAGAGAAACTCGCTAAATGGCGTCACATCTTTGGCATAACCACCGGCGCGGCGTAGTTCGCCTGCCAGACTGCGATATGGATCATCCTGCAATTTTTCCAGACGCTTTGGAATTGCATCAAACTGACAACGCACGCCATCGGCATCATAGGGATGCACCCATTGATGGTGATCCATGACGGTCCAAAATCTGGCGGGTTCGATAAAGGAGAGATCCTTTAACACCAGTAAAGATACCATTTTGACCTCCTCTTCAATCAGTGCCAGTCCAAAATGATGGTGATCGACGATATAATGGATGCCGTTCGGGCCAGAAATAGCCGGAAACCAGTGTTGATCTAACGCCGCTGCGCGCGCACGTTTATTGAGCTTCTCCCACGCCTTGCGCTTCAGCGCCACCTCCTCCTTACCTACCGTGATTTGCGTCGGGTGAAGCTTTTCCAGTTTGACACTAACGAGCTGTGGATGGGCGCTTGTCATAGTATTTTCCTAAAGCTAAAATTTCGTCGGCTAATTGTGCAATAGCGGTAAAATTGCCTGCAACCAAGTTGAATATCCCGCCAAATCGGCATGTATAAAAGATAATCGAACAGTTTGTCTTTCAACCTGACGACAAAATGCAGACCACTAGCATCATCCATGTATAACGCATTAAAAAGCGAGGTAACTTGATAATCTAATATTAATACCTGCGTTAGTGAGGATGAGAATATTTTTTACCTCTTTTTTTATTCCGTTATTTAGCAAGCGTAAAAAATCGGGCCAAAGTTTCCAAAGTATGTAGGCTGCCGCCTTTAAACCGCCGCGCCACCCCATGACCGCTCCACGTATTTTGCACTCTGACGAAACCTACGACCTCACTCATGCGCCTAAATGTTATCCGTTGTCTGAAACCGCAGCTTCGCCCCCTTTTGCGTACTGGTATCTCACCACGCATCCTTACAACGGCGCTTAAAAGTGTACTAATAACCATACTGACAACGGCTTGGACGCAGTCAGCATATGGCGCAACTAGATTGCCCGACGCAGCACCTGACACATCCCCTACAGTTGTACAAAAACGGCCGCGCATTGGCCTGGTCCTCTCCGGCGGTGGCGCGCGCGGCTATGCCCATCTTGGCGTACTGAAAATGCTGGAGCAATGGCATATCCCTATCGATTACATTGCCGCCACCAGCATGGGTGCGGTAGTCGGCGGTCTGTATGCCAGTGGTTTGTCGGCAGATGCGTTGGAAAAAAAACTATCTGAGATCAATTTGAGCGATATCGCGTTCGACCGCAACGATCGCGCAAAACTACCGCAGTCGCGTCGTGAAGATAATTTTCAGTATCCGATTGGATTATCTGCCGGTTACGGCGATGGCAAACTCAAGATAGCGACCGGACTGGTTCAGGGGAATCATCTGCTGGCTTTGCTACAGAACTGGACCACGCAACTGCCAGCCAATATCGATTTCGACCGTTTACCAACCCCATTCCGGACTGTCGCGACTGATCTCGGTACCGGCGAAGAAGTGATCATAAGAGCAGGATCGTTGCCGCGTGCAATTCGTGCAAGCATGGCTGTGCCGGGCTTATTCACACCTTTTAACATTGATGGTCACACTCTGGTGGATGGTGGTCTGGTCAGCAATTTGCCCGTTCAACTTGCGCGCGACATGGGCGCCGATATCATTATTGCCGTGAATATTGCCACTCCCTTGCAAGATCCCTCCAACATCGAGTCGCCAACAGCAGTCGCCCAGCAGATGGTGACCATTCTGATTCGTCAAAACGTTAAGGCCCAAAAAGCCTTACTTAAAGAGAAAGATATCCTGATCGAGCCTGAATTAGGTGATTTGTCTTTCACCGATTTTTCACGCGGCAAGGACGGTATCAATGCGGGTGCGCAGGCAACCGAACAAGCCCGTGCCAAATTGGTGCCTTTGGCATTATCGGATACCCAATGGAAAACATACCTGGCGGCGCGACAACCAGGGCACGTCATCACGGCAGAAACACGCATTGATGCGATCAACATCACGACAAAAGGACCTGTCCCGGCGGAGATCGTCCAGCGCCAGCTTGGCGTCCATGATGGTGATCTGTACAATTCAAGCGCCCTGAATCAGGACCTGACGCGCCTGACCACTAATGGAGACTTTAAAAGCGTCACGCAAGAAATGGTCGTAGAAAACGGACGCAATATTCTGAACGTGAATGCAGAGGCAAAAACATGGGGGCCACAATTCCTTTTATTCGGCTTTGGCGTATCGAATAGTTTTGATGGACGCGGCGGCTTCAACCTCCAAATCGGCCATCGGTTTCCGTGGCTGACCCCAAGCGGTCTGGAGTGGCGCAACGACATCGTTCTAGGTGACAAACAAGTCGATTGGCGCTCCGAATTGCGGCAACCAATCTGGGATACGCTCGGTTTGTATGTAGCACCTTATGCGCAATATAATCGCAGGCATGTGGACATTTATCCTGACGAAGGGGCCAACGCCAACACTGTGCCACTAACCTCTTACGTCATCGATAGTGCCACGGTCGGTGTCGACCTTGGCATACCGATCGCACGCTTAGGAGAGTTTCGCGCGGGCGTCAATTATCGGCAACTCAATGGTCACCCGTTTTATAACATTCCAGGTGAATCCGGCAACCTATTTCTCAGCCAGCAAATCAAGCAAACGACTGCACGTGCGCAGGTCACCATCGACCAGCTTGACGACGCCTTATTTCCACGCAAAGGCTATTACCTGTCTGCGATTACCAATATCGCATTCGGCGGGGCAGAAAATCACTATAACGATGCACAGATCAAAGCGCTATGGGCGATCAGCAGTGGTCGCCACACCATTAATCTGGCGCTGGAAGGCGCTGGGGTTTACGGTGCAGATAACGCCAACGGTAGTATCGGGAATGGTGGACTGGGCTTTACACTGGGTGGATTCCAGCACCTATCTGCCTATGCGCCAGACCAGTTTACCGGTAACTATTTAGCATATGGCCGCATCACTTATCTCAACAATTTGCGTGAATTTAACATCCCGGGTTTAAGCAATCCTGTATTCGGCAGTTCACTCGAAATAGGCGACGTATGGCAAACCCGCGATAGTGTGAACAAAGGCCCCTACAAGAAAAGTGTCAGCATGTTTGTGGGCGGCAACAGCTTAATTGGACCACTCTACTTCGGTTTCGCCCTTGCCCCGCAAGGCGTGTGGAATCTCTACCTGCAATTGGGACGCGTTTTTTGACGTTATCGTGAGGGATGGCGCATCGCTTTTTTTGGCTGAAGCGACGCCATTGTTGGTTGCTGTTGTCTGGCAGTCAAATCCACGCAAAACAATTTGCTATAAAATCCACTATAAGCAAGCCAACACTCATACCGACGTCAATGCCGATCTGAAGAATTGTGTTCGGTCAGCGTCATCCGTAAAAACACGGTTAATCAAAGGAGAATATACCGGTAACCCCATAACGCCTTCCAGAGCTTTCTCCAAGCGCCGCCGCCCAGACGCCGTCATCGCCGTCATTGGCAATCGCAACTCCTCCTGAATCCGATTCTGCATAGACAATGCAGCCTTCAAGGGGCCGGGATTAGGCTCCGAAAACAAGATCCGAATAAGCGGCAAAAGGCTATCGAAAATGGCACGTGCCTGCACATTATCGCCCGTTTGCATCAGCGCATATAGCTGGACATATAAATCTGGACGAATATGCGCAGCAGCAGAAATGGCACCGTGTCCTCCCAATAAAAATGTTGGAAAAATCAGAGTATCGTCACCACAAAAAACCTGCAAACGCGTATTCTCAATCAACTCAGTCAGTTGTAAAACATCGCCGCTACTCTCTTTGATCCCACAAAATTGCGGGTCTTGCGCAAGCAGCTCGACCGTCGTCAATGTGATATTCACGCCGGTACGAGCAGGAATGTTATAGATAATAATTGGTCGATCGGTGTGATCAGCTAATGTTTGAAAGTGACGCACTATACCCAATTGGGACGGCCGCACATACGCGGGTGCCGATATCAGATATCCCGCTAGCGCATAAGCATTAAAACGTCGCACTCTATCGGTTAAAGCGCGGGTATCGCTGCCGCCGATGCCCATTACAACTGGGCAGCGTCCGTCTACCGCTTCAATCACCGCAGCCAACAGCAAAGCTTGCTCGTCCTCCGACAAAGTCGCTGCCTCACCAGTCGTGCCGCCAACGACCAAACCATGCACACCACTTTCGATTACATGCACGGCTAGTTTTTGCGCTGCATCCAAATCGATTTTTTGATCATGCGATTGCATGAAAGGTGTCACTAGAGGAACCCAGATTCCTTTAAAAATAGACATAATTTTCTCACTCAACGAATAGACATAATAATGACAGTTAACAGGACAATCTCATGCAGTTGATCATCATTCAAAAGGCATGACCTGACCAAACTCAGCACCCGGCAAACTATTCATCACGCTCGCCATAATTTGACATACCGCTGGCTTGCTCAAACCCAACCACACCTTCATACGGGTTGCATGGGCAATAGGTTGTATCCGAATAAACGCCACACAGTCGCCGCACGTTTCCATCACTACATGACGTAATTGAGTGACACAATCGGCACTGACGATCAGGTACATGATGCAATCCTGACGAGTGCGATTGAGTGTGGCTACATTGTGCATGCCACCACGGTGCTTAGGTGTGGAAGACCGTTCTTTAAACTGTGAAGGCAGAGCGCCGTTTGAGGCGTTTTGATTGTATGTTTGATGCGCAATCTGACCATCAAAAGTAAGACCGGTATCGTGACTAGCTGGAAGCGTTTTGGCGGCTGGTGCAGGACGTTTTGTATCTGACGTAAATACCGTGATATCGCTTTTTTGATTGCCTATTTTTGGCAAATTCCCAGCGTGGCTTTTACCAAAGTTTGCGGTACGCGACGTGTACGGAAAAAAACAAGGGAATAGGTACGACGACAAAGGAAATGATGTATGTATCTTTTCTATATCGATCGGTGACATCTTGTTCATATATAACCCGCTTCCGTGATCATCATGGAATATAGGTTAATAGATCGGACGTAAAGATTCTCTAAAAATGACGCGCTGCAATGTAAAATTTTTGTAAAAAATTATTGCAATTCAATACCCTCTTTGTTTATCACGAACAACCCATTAGTTAAGGTAGTGCATCATTTTTGGTAGCCACATCCAAACGGTTTCTAGCAAGTATTATTTGGATGCAGCCACGCGCTTAATTCTACGAATATTTTGCCAAAGACCGAACCGATCTAATCAGCCGACAATTCCTCCAAAGCCAATCCACGGGTTTCAATCCCCAGAAAAAATACCAATGCAGCAGCAACAACAAAACATAGCGCCCCGACCGTAAACACGCCACCCTGCCCCCATGTCGGCAGCACCACGCCAACAGCATAAGGGCCTAGCAAAGAACCCACGCGACCAATCGCGGAAGCAAAGCCGGACCCCGTTGCGCGGACACCGGTTGAATACAGTTCAGGGGTGTAGGTATACAGCACAGCCCACATTCCGAACAAGAAAAACTGCATACACAAGCCGCTCGCAATCAATGCATTTTCATGACCGCTCATCGCGCTTTTTCCATACAAGTAGGCCATCAATGCACCGCCCAGCAGAGAGGCGATGCAAGTCGGCTTACGCCCCCATTTTTCGACTAGCCATGCTGCCGTCAAAAATCCGGGAATCCCGCCAAGTGAAATCACCACGGTATACAACACCGACTTGGTCACCGCAAAACCGCCTTGTTGCAACAGCGCACCCAACCACGTAGTTAAGCCATAAAAACCGAGCAACGCAAAGAACCACAGACCCCAGATCATGATAGTCCGCGTGCGGTGTTGTGGCGACCACAGCGCCATGAAGGAATTGGTTTTACGTGACGTTGATCCGGACGGTAACGCGCCGATTGACCATAGTGGCTCAGGTAATACCTGAAGTTTGAGACTGCGTTTTACTTTACTCTCGAATTTTTCCAGCGTTGCCTCAGCCTCTTCGTGGCGTCCGACATGTTCGAGCCAACGCGGCGATTCTGGAATGAAGCGGCGTACCACTAGCAAAAATAATGCCGGTATTGCTAGCACCACAAACACGCTGCGCCAGTTATAGGAAGACAATACAAAATACGAAATCAGCCCAGCGGTGATAAAACCCAGAGGCCAAAATCCATCCATCAGCGCCACGTACCTGCCACGTGCCTTCGCGGGGATAAATTCCGACATCAATGTTTGCGCCACCGGAAATTCCATCCCCATTCCCAGCCCTAGCAGAAAACGATACAGTCCCAGCGTGGTCGCATCGGGTGCCGTCGAGCATAGGTAGCTGGCCACACCCCAAATAATCATGCTGATCTGAAATACCGGTTTGCGGCCAAAGCGGTCGGCCAACATCCCTGACATCGCCGCACCCAACACCATGCCAACAAAACTCATGCTCGCTAACGCACCAGCCGCTTGGGTGGATAATCCAAACTCGGTTTTTATTGAGCCCAATACAAAGGTCATCATCCCAAGATCAATCGAATCGAAGAAAAATGCCAGTGCGATGATAAAAAAAATCATCTTGTGATAGCCACTGACCGGCAAGCGCTCTAACCGTGCCGCTGCCTGCGGACCATGTCCAACCTGCATTGATACTGTTCCATCCATAGCATTTTCCCCTTTAAAATAGTGGTTCCCTCCTGTTATTTTGTAATATTCACTTCACCGCAGACCTACAAATAACGACGTTTACCTGCGTATTTACGTCGTATAAAGCGTGAAATCGTCGAAGGTATAGCCTGCGTTCAACTAACCGCACATCCGCATAGGATCAGTGCATTGGGGGCGGTGTATAGGGCAGACTGAGGGAGTTAACTTTGAAGGGACAAAGACACGCTTGTTGACAAACGCCGACAAAGTTTTAAATGTTATGTGCGCAACAATGATGGCAATTGCTAAGAGGTCGTTCACACCATCAGGACGCCCCACCAGATAACGTCGTCGCTAGTGGCAGAAAAATTAAATCGTCACAGATTTAAGATGCAACATGTTTGGCTTGGCGCGCTGAACTGCAGATCGAGTGACGGAAGCTATAGGTTCATTTCCGGACACCATAAAAAAATGCCAGGCCCCTTGTGAGATGAGGCCCGGCAAGCTTTTTTATTACAAATGTAAATGATTTCCAAACAACCCAATGACGCCTATCGCAATCAAATAAATGGCGATAATAAAGTTTAGCAGACGCGGCATGACTAAAATAAGAATACCTGCAAGTAGAGAAACTAACGGCACGATGGTGATGTGAATGTTCATAATAAAGTCTCGTCAATGTAGTAAAAGAATGAAATAGATTGCTCTAAAGAGTATCCCCGATTGCGATATCGCTTACTACTGGCTTACTATTTTTGGGCTAACCTGTGCGGTGTCATTTTTAAGCGACGTGATAAAAAGTCGGTTACCAGAAGAGCTTTTCTGGTAACCCTTTTTTTATTCCTGATGTAGTAAGTTGAGACGATTTTTAATCCGTTTTGTGAAGTCCATAAACTGCTTCAATTGTTGGTTTTTTGATCGAGTCAATCGCCTCCTCATTCATGCTTGTTTTCATCCTTCTTATCTGGATGAGGGCGACCACCACCTTCATGCGCCTCAGGATGATTGTTAGGCGCTTGTGGGTGAGGCTGTGCCTGCGGCTGCGCTTGCGGTTGAGAACGTTCTTGCTGTTGGGCCGGTGGCCGTATTTGCGCTTGGGAACGCTCCTGCTGTTGCACCTGAGCGCGCTGTGCCTGCTGTGCTTGAGCACGCTCCTGCTGCTGCGCTTGAGCACGTTCCTGCTGCTGTGCTTGAGCACGTTCCTGCTGCTGTGCTTGAGCACGTTCCTGCTGCTGTGCTTGAGCACGTTCCTGCTGCTGTGCTTGAGCGCGCTCCTGCTGCTGTGCTTGGGCACGTCCCTGCTGCTGTGCTTGAGCACGTTCCTGCTGCTGTGCTTGAGCACGCTCCTGCTGCTGTGCTTGGGCATGAGCTTGCTGTTGCGCCTGCTGCTGTTGCGCCTGCTGCTGCGATTGCATCTGTGGACGCGCCTGAGGTTGAGGCCGTTCCTGTGGCGATCCTTGAGGACGTTGTTCTGGATGCTGTGCAACCGGGGTGGCTGGTGAATGCGCCGCATCTGGTCGTACCTGCACTCCGGCAGCAGCAGCCGGTCTGTTTTGCGGGTTGCTCTCCGCATGCTCTTGATTCTGCCGTGGTCTGCCACTATCCGCAGGGTTCGCCTGATTGCCATCTGGGCGTTGTTGGTTCTGTTGCACGTTACCACCACGCGGCGCGACATGACTGAAATCAGGCCGACTCATTTTATTGAAATTTGGCGCTGTGTTGGCCGGCGTAGCGACGCCCGGCGTAGCGACGCCCGCAGCAGGTCCAGCGGGGCCAGGTCCTGGTGCGCGTCCACCATTGTTTTGAACAGACTGACCGTGATTCATATTATTAACATTCGGTGGCCCTGCTCTGGTCGCCCCTTGTCCCGCGGTTCCAAGTCCGGCTCCGGTTACAAAATCTCGCTGCTGATTTTGGGGTGCGAAATTTGGTCGAGTAGCATTGTTCGAATTTGCCACGTTGTTGGCTGCCGCATTAGGTGCAACATTGGCTGGCGCACTGTTACTACCGCCCTGACCGGGAGCACCATTATTCGTTGTATTATTACGGGTATTGATGCTGTTGTTATTGTTCGCGTTATTGACCGAGTTATTGTTATGGTTATTGTAATTATTGTTGTAATTGTTATTAGTGACCTGATTAACAACCGTAGAAGATCGCGACACATAGGTCGCGTTGTTATACACCACTGCAGGCCGATGCCATCCACCGCCATCTGATCCACCATTACTATCACCCCGACCACGGTCATCATCTCGCCCACGTCCTCTATCTCCGCCGCCATCGCGATCACCGCCCCAACGCATTCCCCACGAATTCCAACCCCAGTTCGAATTGCTAATCACAACACCTACTGCAACGCCGAGGCCGAATGAAATCGCGCCGGTGCTAACCACCTCGCCAGTGCTATAGCGTGGTGGCGGCGGTGGCGCATAACTATAGCCAGGGTAATAGGCGACAGGATCGCCATAGACCACTCGCGGATTGTAAGTCGGGACATAAACGTAGTCCGGCTCTGTCGGTTCGATCATGATCATGTCAGGCGGGGCGGGAATGATTTCAGGCCCCGAATACACAGCTGGCTCACCCGGCCGCAATACATAACCTTGTGGCGGTGTCCGGTTGGCACGCGTCACGACGGCGATCTTTTGCTGCTTCGTAGTTTTCAAATTTCCGCTGGTGGAAGCGCGTTGACGCATGACCTGGATCGCATTCATTACGTCCGTCGGATCATTCACATAAGCTGCACCCAAAGCCGAGGTCCACTGAATATTTGACGCCATTTGATCCAGCACATCCGGGAACGTGGTCAAGCCTTTTACGCTGACATCCCACGGTTGCTGATTTGCTGCGGCCACCAATGCAGCGCCTTTGAGATTTTTGTTCTGTCCCAACCAGGCATCCGCAGCGGTAATCTGATCAGGATAGGTCGAGCCAGCCAAAACCTGCGCCACCAACTTATCTGGAAACAGCGCGATCGGCCCTACCATTTGATACAGCTGTTCCGCTGTCGGCGGCACGTAAGCAGGCTTAGCCGGAGACGCGTCTACCGCCGGTTGATCTGGCGCTTTGGTTTTATCGCATCCTGCCAGCGGTAACATTGCCACACAAAGCGTAGTGCTGAGCATCAATGACAGTGTCTTCTTGTTTTTTAACATGGTGATCTCACAATATTGGCATTTAACGGTGTTGATAGCAGCAAATTAGCACGTAACATTGTGATGATATTAAGAGGTTACAAACTATTGCATGTCCCGCATTTATTGATAGTTTTAAAGATGGAGTAGGCAAAGCCACGTTGATCTAGCCGCTAAGCGGTGCCATAAATTGGGCAATTCAGGAATATTTAGATTCTATTTCTAATAACTAACGCCGCTCAGCGCAGCTGGTTGACAGGACGATAATCCAGCATGTAATTCGCATTCTGGAAAACCATACCAACACTATCCTTCCAATCAACACGCGAAGATGAGAATCGACAAACGTGCTCACAATCAGGGCACGCTAACAGTGATAAAGTTTGAAGGCGAGGAGTCACTTATCTGCGATGCAATAAATTCAATGATTGAATTAAAGGCCACAAAAAATATACTTCCTAAAGGTATTATTGCCAGGTAACAACGCAGGTATTTAGTGTATTGATACAGACGCCATGTAGAAATACGATGTCTGTCATTTTTTAGTTAATGCTATTTTTTATCGACTTAAATTAGCATCATCTTGCCATGGATGATCACCGGAACATCGGTGCATAACTAAGCATATTATATTTTTTTGTAACCGATTGCGTCAATGCTGGATCGTTTTTCAATGACGTCCATACGTGCTTTTACCCACATGTTGATGGCGCATATGATTCAAAAATTGGTGCCGCTAAAAAGCCGACACCGTCGCTCGCAATATACTATTTTGCATCGCTTGGTCTGGTACTCAATGGCGGATGCTCGGCCGCGCAAAATGGCGCATCGGCAGTCGCCATACAAGATTCAAAAGCATCCCCATCATCAGCGGAAGCGAACACATAGGTTATGTCATCGACTTGAACTTCAGTCGGAGAAAGTCGAACAATTGCCATCGCGAACCTTTCAAATTTTTATTTCATTTAATAAAGGAATTAATTTAACACACCACGCGACATCACCGCCAATCACCAGTATTTTGCACGCACATACTTTGTGTGTGATAACACTCAATACCGTGATAAGACAATTGCACAATCGTAGTCTGACTTAGACATTCCGGTTAAAGTGGGTCAGTGTCAGGGAGTGGCTCCTGAATAGGAATAGGCATAGGAAAGCCACCCGGAAGTGGATCTTGCACCGGCGGCGGAGTATCCGGAACGGGTTTATTTGGCGAAATTTCGTCTGGTGGCGGTTCTTGAGGTGTATGCATTATTCACTCCTGATCCAATGTCATGAACGTCGTCCTATTATGAACCACCTACAAATTCAAATGGTACGACGCATGAAAACTTCCCATCGGGTTGAGGAAAAATTACCCATATGAATGACAAAAAAACCAATACTAAATTTTACCCGTCCAGCCAGTTGCGTGCAGAAGCGGTCTGGATAGTCAAATACAGGCCTACAAGCATGCCAGCGTCCGCTTTAATCAACAAAAAGCCCCACAACCAGATGGTGATGGGGCTTCTTTTTTAAATACATGTTGCTACTCTGCACATACTAGCCCGTGAGAAATTAACGGCTGTCTGGTACGAAGGGCATTGGGCGTTATTCCTTCGTATCATTCCTTCGGAAAATCAGTACCAATGCTGGTAGCACGCCATGCTTCGATTTGTTCCAGGCCAGCTTTGAGTTTCTTGCTGACGGCGTCAACACCAAATGTACCAAGCACCAAATGATGTGGTGGATTTTTTGTTTCTGTGACGAGAATCATCGCTGCCGCTGCACGCTGCGGATCACCAGGCTGGTCGCCACTGGAAGCGGCTGTGCCCTTTAAACGCACACCCGCAGTATCGGCATAGTCCGCGATCAGGTTCGGCGTCTGCTTCAAAGAACGACCGGCCCAATCAGTGCGGAAAGGGCCTGGTTCAATACAGGTGACGTGAATACCGAGTGGAGCCACTTCTGATGCCAGAGAATCTGAAAAACCTTCTACAGCATGCTTACTGGCGGCGTAATAACCGGAGCCAGGAAAGCCGACTTTGCCAGCCACGGACGTGATATTCAATATATGCCCTTTATGGCGCGCACGCATGCCGGGTAGCACCGCCCGCGTCATGGCGAACAGACCGAATACATTGGCGTCGAATTGTGCCCGTATTTCCGCTTCGTCTCCTTCCTCGACCGAGGATTGATAGCCATAGCCAGCATTATTGACCAGCACATCAATTGCGCCAAAATGATCTTCTGCTGCTTTCACTGCGGCAGTGATCTGAGCAGAATCCGTCACATCCAGCGCCAGCGCTAGAGCATGACCGTTCGCACCTACGGCCAAATCAGCGACGCGGGCCTGATCACGTGCGGTCACAACAACGCGCCATCCGCGTGCGAGGACCTGTAAAGCCAACTCACGACCAAAGCCGGTTGAACAACCTGTGATGAACCAAACGGGTGAATCTGATAAAGAAATTTCGGACGTCATTTGCAACCTTTCAACAATGGTGTGGAATGTGACCAAATCTACTGCAGAGTATACTGCATCGTCGCGGCGACGGTTGGCAAACAGTCAAACGTCTATGAGAAAGAGCTAATAATTAAGATTCTTCGACGCCAGTAAGTAAAAAACGTGAAAACATTTTCAACATTTCGCAGTTCGGCTCCGCAGTTCGGCTCCTATAACGGCAACGATACCAATATATTGCTTGAAGCACTTTATGGCAATGATGGAGTGCAGAAATTCACCACCTTAACAGATGGCTGTCGGTGCTCGTGTATTGATTTTCTTACCTGGATTAATTGCCGCCAGCCCGGCCAAAAGGTTTGCACATCACATCTGCAAATGGCTTTTATACAAGCCCGCGATCAAATCTGATTGCGTCAGCATTCCCACTAAGCGACCATCATCGTCAACCACCGGTATTGAATGGTATCCGCGATCCGACATTAGAGGAACCAGTTCCACAATCGCTTGATGCTCGCTGACAACCGTAACGTCCTTAAACATAATCTGACCGACCACTTCTGGCTTGCTGGAATGCGCCCGTGGAATGGCGCGTAAAAGCTGTCTTATTTTTTTAGCCAGCTGACCGTAATGCTTGAGCTCGATATGCTTGACGAAGTCAGCTTTCGTCACGATGCCGATCACATGGCGGCCTCTTCCCAAAACGGGGATCGCTGTCAATTTGTGCGTCCGCAACAGATTCCATGCCGTTAATAACTCAGTGGCAAAATCAACACTAACGATATCCCGGGACATTAATTCTTTGCATGTCACGACGCCAAACTTGCGTCGCGCCACTTCCATCTCGGTCTCCAGAAATATCTTCTCCAGATCGCCCCTACTAATGTCGAGTACCTGGTTATACCGGCTTAACACAACGTCCAGATCATCCGGCGTAAAACCCACGCGCGAGGTCGGCTCCGGGTCTTTCAGTGCATGCTGGTTGCTATGATCTTTGAACGCGATATGCGGATAGCGGCGTCCGGTAGCGTTGTTGAACAGTATCGCTGTCAGCAAGAGCAAAAAAGTATTCAGGCCAACTGGAACCAACAAAAAGGTATAACCCAATTGATGAATTGCAGGGCCGCCGAGAACTGCCGTCAGCGCCACCGCGCCACTGGGCGGGTGCAAGCAGCGCAACCAAAACATGGCCCCAATGGCAAGACCCGCGGCTAACCCCGCCGCCAGCACTGGCTCGCCAATCAGCTTGGCGCAGGTGACACCGATCAATCCGGCACAAAGGTTACCACCGACAATCGACCAGGGCTGAGCCAGCGGGCTGGCGGGTACCGCAAATAGCAGCACCGCAGACGCGCCCATCGGGGCAATTAACCATAACGCCGCCGATGAATTACCCAACATTAAATAGCTGCACGCACCCGTCAGCGTGATCCCGATCAAGGCTCCGGAACAAGCACGCATCCGCTCAAAACGATCAACCCCGTCGAAACGCGTGAGAATGTCCCAAAGCCATATAAAGTTTTTTTTGATCATCGCTAAATAACGCTGTTCTGAAAAATTGTGAAAGGAATACGCATTGACGAACGCATCGACGAGCGAACGACTTATTAGCGTGTATTTGGCGGATTTTTTTATTTTGGCGAATATAACACATTACGATATATTATTTTTAATGCAACTCACTGCTTTAAAAGTTGGCACTGGCGTAATTTCTTCTCCGATCCACGCCTGCAAAGGATCGAAGAGTTCGCGCTTAAAAACAATCGCGACTTGCGCGTATCAATGCCCAACGTCGAAGCTTCACAGGCGCGCTATCAAGTCACGCGCCGGACTATTCCCATCGATCGATGCCAATGCTTCGAAAGATCGATCACGCACGCCGTTGGATCTTTCCTCTTCTGGAAAGACGGTCTTGACCACCTATTCGGTCGGTCTCAACGCATCATGGGAAATCGACTTCTTGGGTCGCATACGTAGTCTGAAAGATCAGGCGCTGGCGCAATATCTGTCCACCGCCGAAGCACGTAAAGCCGCCGAAATTTCGTTATTGTCAGCAGTCGCCGCCCAATACCTGACCATGCTCGCGTATGACGATCAGTTAGTAGTCACAAGCAACACGCTGACAAGCACCCAAGAGTCATACCGTATCAGCAAACTGCAATTCGACACCGGTACTGAATCAGAACTCGACTTACGTCAGTCGCAAGGCATTCTGGAACAAACATCTGCCAATCTGCAATCGCAAATGCGGCTACGTGCACAAGCTGAAAATGCACTGGTCTTACTGGTCGGCCAACCGCTGCCAGACGATCTGCCAGCCGGCCTGCCGCTCGATAGCCAACATTTGCTCACCGATATTGCCGCCGGTCTGCCTTCTGATCTGCTGATACGCCGTCCCGATATCGCAGCAACCGAACAGACGCTCCTTGGCGCGAATGCCAACATCGGCGCGGCGCGGGCGGCGTTCTTCCCTGCGATTTCACTAACCGGCACGCTTGGTACGCTATCGCCGTCGTTTGGTGGACTGTTCAGCTCAGGATCGCGTGCGTGGTCGTTCGCACCACAAATTTCGTTACCGATCTTCAGTGGTGGTACCAACCCGGCTAACCTCGCATTGGCGCAAGTAGGAAAACGCATCGAAATCGCCAATTATCAAAAGGTAATCCAAAGCGCGTTCCGCGAAGTAGCCGATGGCCTGGCCGCTCGCGGCACCTACGACAGCAAGATCATGTCGCTAGAACGCTATACACAGACCCAAAGCCGCCGACTGGAATTATCCGATCTGCGATATCGCAATGGGGTAGATAATTATCTCAGCGTGCTGACCGCGCAAACCGATCTCTACAACGCGCAGTTGGTATTGATCACCGCACGTCTGCAACGGCTAACCAATCTGGTGGATTTGTATCAGTATTTGGGAGGCGGCTGGATTGAGCACACCGGCGATCAGCCACGTCCTGCCGATGCGGTGGGTGATATCGGTGCTAATGCCACGACGGCTGCAAACGCGACTGCTTCTGCAAAATAAATAGTATCCCTTGGCTGCCCGATCGTATTTATGGTCTGGCAGCCTTTTTTATTGGCCGTCAATCTTTGACGCGGCTCTCGATGACCGACTATTATTCTTTTCTTCCTTTACGACCATTAGCAAAGTGAATCTCGCTTTTTTCCGGTCGTTTGACTTGGCCCTTAACTGCCCTCAAATCAGTCGATCTTTGAGATAACGTAACGTGTAGAACCGACTCTGGTTCAGCAGCAATAAACCCTTCAAACGCATTCAACAGATCCACAATCACCGGCTTACCAAAAGCCTGTTCAATATGCTGATACTGCAAGTCAATTAACGGCGCGATTTCGCTGATTAGCTGATCGCCACTGGGTGCCAGCCGCACCAGCACGCGTCGCCGGTCATCGGCCACCGCGTTGCGGCTGATCAGCCCAACCTCTTCCATACGCGTCAAGACACCGGTCATGCTGGAACTGAGGATTTGACACATCTCACACAGTTCTCGCGGCTCAAGCTGCCCATGTTCATCCAGCAAACGCAGGATTCTCCACTGTTGTTCGGTTAGGCCGAAGTGATTCAGAATGGGGCGAAAGTGAGACATTAGTCGCTCCCGCGCTTTTAGAAAAAGTTGCGGGAGATTTCGATAGACGATGCGATGTTTCAGGGTGTTCTCCGGTTTCGTATTAAGTACGGTCTTCGTTACTTAATATGGTTACTGCTCCGTGGGTGCTTGCCGGTGGTAGACCGGCAGCTAGTGTCTTTCTTTTGCTTCGCCAAAAGAAAGGCACCAAAGAAAAGGCGACCGCAGAGACGCTGCCCTGCGGGTCCCCAAGCGTTTTAGCCATCAGTCGGGTGGAGAAACGAACTCGCTTCGCTCAAACATGTTTCCCCACAATTCCCGCCTGATGGCTAAAACACTTGGCAGCGCCAATGACGGGGTAGGTCAAGTGCCGCTTCAAAAACAACTGCAACGTCAACTGTGGCTGCGCCTGCAAAATCAAATGCAACGTCAACTGTGGCTGCGCCTGCAAGGTCAACTACAACGTCAACTGTGGCTGCGCCTGCAAAATCAAATGCAACGTCAACTGTGGCTGCGCCTGCAAGGTCAACTACAACGTCAACTGTGGCTGCGCCTGCAAGGTCAACTTCAACGTCAACTGTGGCTGCGCCTGCAAAATCAAATGCAACGTCAACTGTGGCTTCGCATGCAACAGCAATAGCCTTCATATCGAATGTTATTCAGTTTGCATTAACCTCATCTGCAAAGCTTTATATGTCAGCAAGCCATAGCACTGGTAGTACACGATTGTCGCAGCGAAAATTAAGATTTTTTCTGAATCAAGTCAGGCAATAATTGACCACTTTCATCGGTGGTGGAATGTTTTCATCAGCAAGCGATTCACGCAAATTAATTTCGATTGTTCGGCATATCGTATCTAGCGGCAGATCATTCGATTCCATGCCAAATGGTTCCTCTATCTCATCGCCCAACGCATCCAAGCCGAAAAATGTGTAGGCTACGATAGCGACCACAAACGGCGTCATAAACCCAATCGAATCGACCAAACCAAACGGCAAAAGAAAGCAGTATATGTAGGCCGTACGATGCAATAACAGCGTGTAAGAAAACGGAATCGGCGTGCTTTTTATGCGCTCGCAAGCCGCGGCAGCAGCCGCCATCGAAGACAAGCTGGCATCAATCTGGACAGCCAGGCATGGCTCTATCCGTCCCTCTTTAATGCAGCGCTGCAAATCCAGACCCATTTTCAGCATGAGGAAATCTGGTTTGTTTGAAGACTTGTCGATTTGGTGCCATTCAGATTCAAGGAGCAAGCTTTTCAGCTCCGTATCGATGTTGCAATCACGCAGATGGTGGCGCAAAGCATGCGCAAAAGCGATCGCACGATAGATCATGCGTACGCGCGTATCCGCCAGGCCTAGACTTGCGACGGCAGGCTCCGGATAGGAAATCAAGCTTTGACACTGCCGCGAGAAACTCCGGCTTCTATGGACCAGTTCACCCCATAATTTGCGCCCCTCCCAAAACCGGTCATAGGCCGCATTGTTACGAAATCCCAAAAAGATCGCTATTGGTAGTCCGATCAACGTAAACGGAATCGTGGTCAGTGTAATTTTGAGGTCAAACAAATCGCCATGCGTCAGCGTCACCGCAGTGGCAACTAACGTGTTGACAATCAACGACGGCAGAATTCGCGGCATCACCGATCCGCGGAGCAATAAAAACAGCCTGAATCCGGACGGCCGATCTCTGATAATCATTTGGAATCTCTATTTTTTAATTTCACTAACATGTGAGTAATTATAGTGACATTGCCGACAACGCGTCAATCTATCTCATTATGGAAAAAATGTCCTGGGCTTAGTAGCTCTATTGATGGCTTTGTTATTGGCTCAGATGATGGCGGTGTTAATTGCATCATTAGTAGCCCTGCTGATATATACAACGAGCAGTTTTCAACGCATTACATCAATTTATTCCGATCATTCCAATGAGGTAATATCTTTCTTCAGTTGCCTACAAACAAACTTGCAAAGGAAACTCTGAATGGGTAAAAATCGCCTGGAAGCATTTAGTGACGGTGTGATCGCCATCATCATCACAATCATGGTGCTTGAGATGAAAGTCCCGCACGGCGACGATCTCGCTTCACTGCGGCTGATCTACCCAGTCTTCTTCAGTTACATCCTCAGTTTTGTCTATACCGGTATTTATTGGAACAATCATCACCACATGCTGCATGCTGTGCAGAAGATCAGCGGCCCTGTTCTTTGGGCGAATTTGCATCTTCTCTTCTGGCTCTCACTTATCCCATTTGCCACCGGATGGATGGGCGAAAACCACTTTTCCGAGGTGCCAACTGCGCTATATGGCGTGGTTTTGTTGATGGCTGGCATTGCCTACTACATACTCAGTCGCAGCCTGATCAAGCTTCATGGAAAAGATTCGCCACTATCCAAAGCTATCGGGAGCGATACGAAAGGCAAATTATCAGTAGTGGGATATGCTATCGCCATACCCCTCTCCTTCGCCAATCGATGGGTCGCGCTGGCGCTGTATGTTCTGGTCGCAATCATGTGGCTAATCCCTGACAGGCGAATTGAAAAAGTGATTGAGAAAGGAATTTAAAATAATGAGTAAAGGTATTTTTTTTATCGAAGCTTAATGTATTTGGAACAATGGGCCTGAAACGATTGAAAATTTGACTAAGCATTTGAAGTGATTTTGACGAATATCTGCTTTTAAAGCATAAGATAATATCTATAGATTATAGATTTGGTTTATTTTTAGGTATCCGTGAACGTCGCTATTTCAAGACCACAAACTTCACCAAATTCGTCGTAAAGTTAGTCTATTCAAAGTGCAGTTCAACACGGGTTGGCGAACGACCACTACAAATTAATTTATCGAAAGATCAGCGTGAAAAAAAGAAACTTTCTCTTCGCCGCACTGGGTGTGGCCTCTGTCCCGGCTTTCGCAAAAAAACGAACAGAATCCATTAAAGAAACCGGCCCAACACTATTGACGATCAGCGGCGCAATCGGCAAAGGTAATCGTGGCGCGTTAGATCCAGCACTGGATCAAATGATGCACAAGCAAAACATACAATTCGACAAGGCATATGTTTTCAATTTCGCAGCCCTGACTTCCTTACCTGCCGTCGACATAAATCCCACCCTGGAATACGACGCCAAACCGCATAGATTGCGTGGGCCACTGCTAACCGATGTTATCACCGCTGCGGCCGACAAAGCATTGCCCGGAAATACAGCGGTCAAACTACGTGCGGTCGATGGTTATGTGGTGCAGGTCCCATTGTCCGATATACGAAAATATCGCTTTATCGTTGCTACGCATCTGGATGGACAGCCAATTCCCTTAGGAGGATTGGGACCGTTGTGGGCCGTGTACGCGCCAAATAGTTTCCCCGACATGATGGCAAGACCGCTGTCAGCGCGGTTTTCCTTGTGCCCTTGGGCGCTGTATCACCTTGAATTAAGTATTGCCTAGAAGGTTGATCTACTATCGGCGGCTATGCAAAAATTTTAACTTGGCGCTAGGCCGATACAAAATCGCATTCTTCCATATACACTTTTTAAATTCATGACGCATTCAACGTTTTTAATGTAGATGAATGCTCCTGGAAGTGTTCCTCGATATGAGACAGTGCGCGGGTAACGTATTCTTCTTTTTCTCCCACAGGCGCAAAATAATGCAGCACCTCTTTCGCCTCTGCCATTCCCTTCAGCCGCGCAATCATCCACGCAAAAATGTATTGCGCCGACAAACATCCGCCAGCAGTTGCCACATTACCTTGCGCAAAAAATGCCTGGTTCAAGATATTTATTCCAGCAGCTTGCACCCATGGCTTACTAGTTGTATCCGTGCACGCAGGTGTTTTGCCTAACAAGCCGAGCTTCGCAAGCAAAAATGTTCCGGAGCATTGTGCCGCTATTAACTGGCGTTCAGGATCGAGCTGTATTTGGCTGAGTATGGATAGATCACCAGCGACTTCCCGCGTCTTCATGCCACTGCCTATCAACACCGCATCGGCAGAATTAGCTTCGTTCAAATCAATGTGAGCGTCAATCGTTAGGCCGTTCATTGATGTTACGCGCGCGGTAGGACTAGCAATGCTCACCTTCCAATTGGCATCACCCAAAAGCGAAATCCGGCTGAGCATTCCATAGGCGATTAATGAATCTAGTTCGTTGAAGCCATCGAAGGTCAAAATAGCTATGTGCATGGTTGGGCTTTAGGTTTAAAAATGGGTTTGTTGGTGGCCATTTTGATCGTGACTTCCTTGTCTAGAATAACAGGTTCAAGAGCTTTAGCGTCATGCACGGGATGCCAAATTCTGATCGGGATGGGTCGGAGGTTTAGGGACGGCGCGGCCTGTAAATTTATATAGGCGACAACAAAGTCAATAGCGAGATCATATTTCCTATTTCTAAACCGACGTGTAGACTCCGTTACCTCGGCTTAAGCGAAGAAGAGACATCACCAGCAAGTTGAAGTCTGAAGCGGTGCACCCTAGTGTAATTTATATGCGGATGTAATCGTGAACTCAGAAAGCTACTAACTTTTCGACCAGATATGCCACTATTCCATAATTTATAATTCCAGGTGCAAATAATGAAACTATCATCAACCATCGTAGTGCTAGCGATTGTAGGGTTGTTGGCATTTACAAATCCAAAACTAGACAGCTACGAGCAACACATTCATCAAACAATCACTCAGGAAGCCAATACAAAGGATGAAGTAGCTCGAACACTGGGAACGTTATTTGGAGGGTTGGCTAGCAGTCTCATAGCTAGCAGCACCGTGAGAAATAATTACATTCTGTTTAGCACTTACGACTCAAATCTGGGAAATCAACATCTAAAATTTTTAGGCATCCTTGGTAACTTCTTTCAGATATCAAAACCACTAAAAAGATGATGCTCACTTTGACGGCTGCACATTCTGACAATACACCGCTTCAGATCAACAGCTCGTATCAACCTGCTTCGGTAATCGCAGAATTTACGACGATGATCTGAGGGCATTCAGCCCATCGACAAAAAAAAAACTGACTTCCTTTCTAGATCAATGACTAACGAATTTAATGGAACAAGGTCATGCTTGCCGGTAAAGCGGCATATCTTCTCGGTTCGCATGATGGAGGTATGTTTGTTGATGGCGCATAAAATCATATACAGTTAACAACCCAACCTGTTTGATCAAAAAGAGGAGAGAAGATTCTCAGTTAAGATAAGGTGGGCACGAGTGATTAAAGGTGAAACTCTCATGTTTGAAATCGCTGTCCAGCGGTGCCGTGCGATAAACGAAGCCATTGCTGATCGTATCCGACACGTTGATCAACTTGGCTAAAAGAGTCAGATTAGTTTGTTGGGTATCGTTGAAGCTTGCCTTCTTTTGTAGCAGATCACTCATCGAGTGCTCCTCAATGAAATTGAAGTGCTTGCTGAGCAAGCCGCACACCACATCGGATAGCTGGATACCGAAAGTCGTTTTCGAGTCTCTAAAAGAAAAGGAAATTTCTTTAGATCCGTTCATGAACTTAAATTTTCTGAGGCTCTGCTGAACAGTCAGCTCTTCATCAAAAATGTGGGTGGATTTCTTGAAGATATACATCGGCCTCACAAAGTAATCGTGCAAGCTGTCGATAAGTATATTGTCGCGGTGGTTGACCAAGAAGGCCAGTTCGTCGAGTTTAGCGGCCTCCGTCAACAATGATTTAAGCATGCCGTCGAAAACAGTCCGAGGAGCGGGAGCATGGGTGTTCAAAAACTCGAGAACCGCGCTTGCGAAATCGCCGGTCTTTTGCCGATCAATGTTCGGATAGCCATAGCTGTCCAATATGTCGAGAAACCCCAAGATATCCTTGGTCACGATAGCATAAAATTCGTTCTTGATTTCCCTATGATAAGCCGCGAAGCTCATCAATCTTTTCTCAGTGAGCAGCGATTCGATAATATCGACCAGCGACCAGTACACAATGTTTAGATTGGTGTAGTGGATATAGATATTACTCTTCAGAAGATAGTTAAAGACGGTAGTGAGCTTGCCCGAATTCAGGACGTCCATATAGTCGCCTTTGGCAATATGTTCAAATTTGAATTCGACTGCCGATTCCTGAATTCGAAGAGCTGAACGAAGCTCAGCCTCTCCCGTGAGCGATGTCAGCGCCCGATGAGCAATACCCCCAAGGACGAAATTTTTCATACTTTTGTCGTTGGGTCCATCCTTTTTTAGGTGCAGCTTACGAATATTGTTGATCTCATCGTAGTAGATGACGAACTTATCATTGGCTCCGCGAAGTTGCTTCAGTACGTTTTTGCGGAAGTTGTTGACATCAATGGTGATCGGCATGGAAAAATTTTCTGGTCTGTGGATGTCAGTGCTACCCGCACCTCAAGTCGAGGCCTTTGAGCAGCGGCGATGCCCAGCGCAGCCCCTTGAAGCACTATGAGGCTTGCCAAAAGCCGGTTCTCCAATGTTCGCAGCAGCGCTGTCATTAACGGTAATGCAGTATATTTCAAAATCGCAGCATCGTATATTGCACGCCACTGAATCGCATCGTCGTACCAAACTCACTCGACTTGATCGCCCACTCTTAGGAAATGGCTGAAGGTGGATGAACATTGGTTGCATTACGGTGCATCGCCAGCGAAATTAATTCAGGTGGTGAAAGAAGGAGTCTCGAAAAGTGTGAGCAAGCCACCACAAGACGTGATTAATCTCGCAGTTAAAATCCAAGAATTGCCACCCCACCGCCGCTATTTGGTCGAAGAACTGGTCGAACAATTGCAACAGGATGTTAGGTAAAGCTTTTTCGGGACAACTGTTGCCGTCTATTGATTAAAAAAAAGAATAGATAGTTGTCTGGAATCTCAGATGCATCTCGTACAACTTGGTATGAGTTACCGTCGTCACGGATAACAGCCGCCGTTTATCAGTATACAAATACGACAATTCTGTTTTCCGTAAAATTTAAAGCGCCAATCACCATTGAGATGTCTGCTAATCAGCTCGTGCGGGGATGCATCGTGCTTGGTGGAATGCGTGAATGGGGAAGGGGTTGCAAGAACTTGCACGGGGTTGAAAAGCATCAGTTGATCCTAAGTGATTAAAGGAGCAAGACTATCCAACCGTTCTTGCAGTAAAATCAACGATCACCCGAATTCTCAACTGATTGCGTCGTATGCACAACTCAAGACGCATCTGTTCGACACTATACAAATAAAAAAATGGACTTCACTCCTATACTCGGCCAAGTTTTTCATAGTTGTTGGTATTTGATCCCACTTCTGCTTGTCGCTGCGGTAGTCAAATCTCCTTGGTTCAAGGGCGTGATGGGGGAGGCCATCGTCAATATCTCGGCGAAATATTTTTTGAACCGTGAGGACTACCATCTCATCAAGAACGTGACCTTGCCCGTTGAGGACGGCACTACCCAGATTGATCACATTATCGTGTCAAGGTTTGGTATCTTTGTGATTGAAACGAAAAACATGAAGGGCTGGATTTTTGGCGATGCCAAGCAAAAAACGTGGACGCAGAAGATTTATAAGCACACCGCAAAATTCCAAAATCCTTTGCATCAAAATTACAAGCATGTCAAAGCGCTCGAAACGCTTCTTGAACTAGATAGCTCTTTGATTCACTCGGTCATCGTGTTTGTTGGGGACAGTACCTTTAAAACGCCGATGCCGGAGAATGTCACCCAAGCCGGTGGCTATATCAAGTACATTAAATCCGTGAATCAGCAAGTACTAGATACCCGTCAGGTGGCAGACGCTATCGAACGTATTCGAAGCGGCAGAAAATCTGCATCGTTTAAGACCGGCCGTGAGCATGTCAAACATGTGAAATCGATTGTCACTGAAAAGGCCAACAGCAACGCATGCCCGAAATGCGGAAGTTTGTTGATCTTGCGGAGGGTCAAGTCCGGTGTAAATGCCGGATCGACATTCAAGGGATGCACGAAATTTCCTGCCTGCCGTTACACAACAACATTAAGAATTGACTGTTGACTGCGGCGAAGTAATACCTGAGTTGGTTGCGGGCGAAGCCCGCTCTCTGAAGACCTTAGAGGTTTATTTTCCAATGACAATCGAAATTGCAACAAAACTTAAAGCAGAATTGTACTTTATTACAATTCTCTGTATCGCCGCCATTTCTGTTGAAATATTAGCTGTTTATTCAGTATTAAAACCTAGTAGTGAATCTGTTGCGTTATGGTTTCAGCGGAGCGGTGCGATTACTTCTATTTTTTGTGCATTTGCTCAATTTAGAATCAATAACTTTCTTGAGTCTATTAGAGGCGGCGCGTTTGCAGAATCATGGTGGCTATACAATATATTCAATAAACAACAATATAGTATTAGTTGGGCCGTTACCTTCCTCGCTATTTGGGGCGCATTCGTTTGGGGGTATGGTGATTTATTTGCGAAGTATTTTGTTAAATAAGCACGCCAATTCCGGACAACAACCGCTGTATATTAATTAAATAAAACAAATAGATAGTTGACCGGAATTTTCGATGGAAAAGATGGCGCAGAACAGGTAGCCGAAGTTGGGCGAGGAGATCATGCGTTGGCGCAGCGCCAACGCATGTTTCGTTAACAAAATTCGCGCGCGTACATCGTACGTGTGCCAAAGCTGCCTATATTGAAGTTTCGAATGATTTAATGTGGCAACTTCTAGGACACAGAAAATTTATCCAAATGAAAAAATTTGACGAGGAAAAATATTTCAATGGTTATAAAGAAATAAGAAACAATCTAAGAAAACTTGACCCGTCATCAGTTGTCATTGAGTGTTTGAAATATTTGCAACATCCAACTGTGAATGAGATGAAGCAGCTCGAGAAACACCCTTGGCTAGTTTTATTGTTGATTAAATGGAGCCTAATCGATAGTCAAAGCCAAGAAACGGGACGAAATCCTGCGACTTCAAGTGATATACAAAAGCTTCTGAAAAAAATTTACGGCCTAGCAAAATTCACTCGGTATCCATCCGATTTCGAGCATTTAACCCTGTTTATGCGAGCCATTTCTTTTCAACAATTTTTCTATCAAAGAGATTTTAATTACAGCGATCTTATAAGACAGTTTTTCCTGTTCGCAGACCTTCCAGATGATCACTTTTTCAAAAAAACATTCTGTGATTTAACAGGCGTCAGGATCGAGGTCTTTTTAGAGTTGTTGGTATGTATGACTGTTCAATTTGTCGATTCGAACTCCAACGCAATATCTGCCAACTATTTTACAAAGTTACAAACGAAATACAGTGCAGTGGAAATAGTTTCTTTTTTAAAATCTTTTACCAAGTCATTTGATAAAATCAAAACAATTCTTCAATCCCTAGGCAACGGCTTAAGAACCGCCGAAGAATATTACGAACAAACTCCGTTTCTTGCCTTCCCACTGATCCTAGTCCGAGACAATTACGTTTGTGTAGAACGACACGTACTCTTTCGTTGTATCGAACACTTCGTCTACGACAAACTTAGGCTTTGGGATGCTCAAAAATTTATGAACGAGTTTGGACTCATTTTCGAACGATATGTGGAAATGGTAATTAAAAATACAGAATTACCATATATCAATGAGACTCAGATAAAGCAAGTCACTAAAACCACCGGGAAGCTAGTTGACTTTATTATTTCTGACGGCGAACACAATATTTTTGTCGATGCAAAAGCAGTTGAGATGGCGTACCAAGCAAAAGTTGCTCACCTGTCTGATGCTGCAAGAGAAAGAACAGCTTTCATCTTAAAAGCGATCGAACAGGCACAGGATATAGCTTCTCGGCTCCATATTTCGAACGTAGATCATCCGTTATTGACTACTAAACAGAAAAATTTTTTGGTTGTTGTTACTTACAAGGCATTAAATTTAAGCAATGGAGAAGCCTATTATGAAGGTGTCGCCAAAGCTGCTATTGATGAGATTTATGCAAAATACACAGTTGCACCAGTCATCCCTCTTGAGAATATATATTTTTTTAGTATCGATGAATTTGAGCTTCTTTCTGAAGCAGTATGTGCCAAAAAAATAGGTTTTGCGGAAGCATTGGAAAATGCAAAAGCCGCTGACAGTGATGTCCATACGAAAAAATTTGATTTCTCATTGCATCTGTCAAGTTGGAAATTTGAGAAGGCCCGCCCAACTTACATGACAAACAGATTGCTCGAAGAGCTTCAGAAAATAGAAATTCTTCTTAAGGCTTAAGCAATAACACTCAGGATAACCCAGCCATCACATTCCCGATCACACCTCACACACGTCAATTCCCCAATCCCCATCAAAACCCGCGTAAAATGCGTCCATCGCGGGTGTAGTTCAATGGTAGAACGAGAGCTTCCCAAGCTCTAGACGAGGGTTCGATCCCCTCCATCCGCTCCAGGTTACGACTGGCACCTGTTCTTAGGTGCCGTTTTTTATTGCGGATACGGTTGTTTTGGCTTGCATCAGGGCCTTTTCAACCTCAATCTGACGCTGCGTCGTCCGCGCTCCTTTTCACTTTAATTAGCTTTCCATCTCGCATGTCAGAAAATCAACCCAGAAAACCTCTTTTTTATGATCCTACGGAGCGTCGGATTCGTAGTTTTGTGACGCGTGCGGGGCGGTTGTCGATTGCGCAAGGGCGGGCTATTGAGGAGTTGGGGCCGCGGTTTTGTGTGCCTTATGAAAAAACCGTGCTTGATCTGGATAAGACGTTTGAGCGCTCTGCGCCGACGATTTTTGAGATTGGCTTTGGGATGGGTGAAACCAGCGCCAAGATTTCGGCGGGTATGCCTGAGAAAAACTTTATCGGCGTTGAGGTACATACGCCGGGCGTAGGTAGTTTATTGAAGCTGATTGGCGAACAATCGCTGTCGAATCAACGGATTATTCAGCATGACGCGGTGGAGGTGTTGACGCATATGATTGCGCCTGATTCATTGGCTGGCGCGCATGTGTTTTTCCCAGATCCGTGGCACAAGGCGCGGCATAACAAACGGCGTTTGCTGCAAGGCCCGTTAGTGAGTTTGCTGGCATCGCGGATTGCGCCGGGTGGTTATTTGCATTGCGCTACTGATTGGGAGGAGTACGCAGAGCAAATTCTGGAGGTGTTGAGTGCTGAACCGACGCTGAAGAATACGGCTGAAGGTTATGCGCCGCGTCCGGATTATCGTCCGATCACCAAGTTTGAAAACCGCGGCATCAAGCTTGGACATGGCGTGTGGGATGTGGTGTTCGTCAAAATTTAACGCAATTTACGGGGTGCTTTTGTCGGTTTTAAGCCTTTTAAGCCTTTTAAGCCATTTAAGCATTGAGCAACGCTGGTTGCTCTGCTGATTTCTTTCATTTAGTCACTCGGATTTGACTCTCACTTTTGACGTCGACCATCGCTTTTTGTTTGCCCTGGTAGTTTTCTAAAAAACAATTTTTCCCATTTCCCTTTGCCATCGCTGTTGCGATGTCTGCAAAAATGTCTCAGTCGAACGCCTTTTCCAAGCTACTGATCAGAATGCCTAGTGTTTCCATAGTGCCATTCGGTACAATCCTGACATGCTTTCAGAATTCGACCTTATCTCTCAATATTTCACCCGTGCACCACGTGCCGACGGGCAGATTGCGCTTGGCGTGGGCGATGACTGCGCATTGCTGATGCCGACGGCTGGCATGCAGTTGGCTGTGTCATCGGATATGTTAGTTGCTGGTCGGCATTTTTTTGCTGATGTCGATCCGTATTCGTTGGGTCATAAATCATTGGCAGTGAATTTGTCCGACCTTGCGGCGATGGGTGCCCGGCCACTTGGCTTTACGTTAGCATTGGCTTTGCCGGAGGCGCGTGCAGAATGGTTAGCGCCATTTGCGGCCGGATTGTTGGCGCTTGCGGATGCACATGATTGTGAGTTGATTGGTGGTGATACGACTAAAGGTCCGCTCAATATCTGCATCACGATCTTCGGTGAGACCTTGCCCGGACAGGCGCTGCGGCGTGATGCGGCGCGGGTTGGTGATGATGTTTGGGTGTCTGGCACGCTGGGCGATGCGCGATTGGCGCTGGCGGGTTATCGCTGTGAGTTCACCGATCAAATCGTTATGAGTGACGATGAACATGCCCGCGCTGCGACGCGCATGCATCAACCGACACCACGTGTGGCACTGGGTATCGCTTTGCGGGGAATTGCGCATGCCGCGATTGATATTTCCGATGGTTTGGCGGGTGATCTCGGCCACATATTGGAGCGCTCTGGCGTGGGCGCGACGTTGGCGGTGGATTGTCTGCCATCGGGACCTGTTCTGCGGCGACAAACCCAGGCTTTGCAGCGTCAATTTACGCTCGCTGGCGGCGACGATTATGAGTTATGTTTTACTGCACCGGCGGCAAAACGCGACGCAGTTCTGAACGCAGGAACGGCAACCGGTACCGAGGTGATACGGATTGGTTGTATCGATGACCTGCCGGGACTACGTTTTATCGATTCACATGGCTTGCCGCTTGATTTACAACTGACTTCTTTTGATCACTTTCGCACAACATGAATCCAATACCATCATTAACGCCAACGCAGACGCCATCTCAAAAGCCTATTAATTCCAGGGGTAAGGTAAAAGCCACAGGCCGTTTTATGCTGTCACATCCTGCTCATGTGATCGCTCAAGGTTTTGGAAGTGGGTTGTCGCCGATCATGCCGGGTACTTTTGGTACCTTGTTTGCATGGCTGTCATTTTTGGTGTTGTCGGTACGGTGGCCCCATTACTTTACGCAGTTGAACTGGCTGGTCATTATTGCTGCGGGGTTCATCGTTGGTATCTGGACCTGCCAACGCACCGGGCGCGATCTGGGTGTTGCCGATCATGGCAGCATGGTCTGGGATGAGATTATTGCCTTTTGGCTGGTGTTGGTTGTGATTACTCCCGCGCCATTGTGGACACAGTTTTGGGCGTTTATTGTGTTTCGCTTCTTTGATATGGTCAAACCGCCGCCGATTGGGTATTTTGACCGCCACATGAAAGGCGGATTAGGTGTCATGTGGGATGATATTCTGGCTGCGTTTTACACGTTGCTGGTATTTGCTTTATGGCGCGTTTATTGAGCGCCTTGTAAAAGTTGTTTAAGCTTAATCGATGGCATTTCTACGTTGCGCCGATTGCATCTGAGCGCGACAAGTGGCAGTATGTATTGATTGATCTGAACCACAAACAGGAGCAAAAGAATGGAAACCAACGTCGAAACTGATCAACTAGTTGACCTCGCTACAGAAGTGGGTCGGGCGTTGAAAGCCAAAAGATGGTTATTGGCAACAGCCGAATCCTGCACCGGTGGTGGCGTCTCGCAAGCCATCACTGATATTGCGGGTTCGTCGGAATGGTTTGATTGCGGTTTCGTCACTTATTCGAACGCATCCAAGACGGAATTGCTGGATATTTCAGAAGCGCTGCTTGCACAACATGGCGCTGTCAGCGAAGAAATCGCCGGCGCAATGGCCGAGAGCGCCCTTGCCAATAGCGGCGCGGATGTTGCGCTGTCAACGACCGGTATCGCCGGTCCCGGCGGCGCTGTGCCTGGCAAACCAGTCGGCACGATCTGCTTTGGCTGGACGACCGGACACCAAACACATACTGAACGATTGATTTTCCATGGTGATCGACATGCCATACGCGAGCAAACGATCGCCCATTCGCTACAAGGATTGTTGCGATTTTTGAAATAACAAGGGTTTTTGGCAAAGCGGAGCGAGACTTACACTAAGTTTTCCTAACCTTTACTAAACTGCATTGATTCATCCGAAATCAATATTGGGTGGTGAAAGTTAGGTGAAACTCAGTGAGAAACCTGCTCCTTATCGCTTTCTATTGACTTAATCTCTGCTCAGGCACGAAAGCGATTAATCGCATCACGCGTTTCCAATGCGACGCGTCGTGCGGCTCTCGCAAAATCTTCTCCCGCGGCTTCGTCCACTTTTGCGTACAAAATAGCGCGTGATGAATTGATCATCATGCCGTTGCCATTTGCTGTCTTGCCCGCGTTCACAGTCGCCTGAATATCGCCGCCCTGGGCACCGACTCCCGGTACGAGCAAAGGCATGTCGCCGATGATATTACGCACTTGCGCCAGTTCTTCAGGGAATGTTGCGCCAACGACCAGACCGCATTGCCCATTAGTATTCCATTTATCAGCAACAAGTCGGGCGACGTGCTGATACAACGGCTTGCCTTCGACATTCATAAATTGCAGGTCGGAACCACCTGGATTGGATGTGCGGCACAAAATGATAGCGCCGCGATCTTTCCATTCCAGATAGGGCGCAACTGAATCCCAGCCCATATACGGACTCATTGTCACGGCATGCGCACCATATCGCTCGTAGGCTTCACGGGCGTATTGCTCGGCGGTCGCGCCGATGTCACCGCGCTTGGCGTCGAGCACGATAGGAATAGTGGGATAGACGCTGCGTATATAGTCGCAAATCGCTTCGAGTTGATCTTCGGCTCGCAATGCTGAGAAATAGGCGATTTGCGGTTTAAACGCGCATGCCGTATCAGCGGTAGCGTCGATGATTGCCTTGCAAAAGGTGAAAATCGCGTCCGGCTGATTGTGCAAATGGGGCGGAAATTTAGTAATATCCGGATCAAGCCCTACACAAAGGAGCGAATTGTTGACAGCCCAGGCGGCGGATAATTTATCAATGAAAGACACGATGAAGCCCTAATAATGCGAATATCGCCATTGTAACTTGTTGCCATCGTCATAGCGGTTTCTTAGAGCCTTAACTGGATAATTACGCTGACCATTTTGCGATCTGCGATATTGATGCCAATATCACTCTTGAACGGTACCCTTGTTAAGAATTAGTCCACTATTTAGCTCTTGAGCCGACACCAATAGTTTGCTACCGTTCAACTAAGGCCATCTGGCCTGTCCAAATGTTAAGGAAGAAACATGCAAAAATCCGTTAAATGGCTGGCCATCGTGGTAGTCGTCTCTTTATTAAGCGCGTGTGGCTATAACGATTTCCAGACCAAAGATGAGGCTGTCAAAGCTGCTTGGGGCGAAGTGGTGAATCAATATCAGGGCCGGGCTGATCTGGTGCCTAAAATTGCACAAATTGTGAAGGCGTATGCGACGCATGAAGAAGCAACCTTCGAAGCCGTCACTAAGGCGCGCTCGGCGGCCACCAGCTTTCAGATAACGCCAGAAGTACTCAACGATCCGGCCGCTTTGGCGAAATTTCAACAGGTTCAAGGACAATTGTCCTCGGCCTTATCACGCTTGATGGCGGTGTCGGAAAACTATCCGCAACTCAAAGCAGATGGTCTGTATCGGGATGCACAATCGCAGCTGGAGGGCGTAGAAAACCGGATCAAAGTCGCACGTAATCGCTACATCGTAGCCGTGCAGGATTACAACGTGCTGGCGCGTAGCTTCCCGACCAATCTAACTGCAAAAGCGATGGGTTATGCGGTTAAACCGTCATTCACCGTGGATAACGAAAAAGCGATTTCGACTTCACCCGATGTTGATTTCGGTGGGAAAAAATAATGGTATCAACGGCGACATCGGCTAACTCTCACCGCGTTAAAGCGCCGAGGGCGCATGTTTGTCATGCTGTCGTCGTCGCACTTTGGCTGGCACTTCTTACCATCGTGGGAACGCCAGCCCTCGCGCAAGCAGAAAAATTGGTGGCAGTTCCGCCCTTACAGGCGCATGTCACTGATCAGATTGGGTTGTTGCAGCCGCAACAGCGCGATACGCTGGAGTCGGTATTAAGCGCATACGAGACCCGCACCGGCAGCCAAATCGCGGTATTACTGATGAGCACCACCGCGCCAGAAGCCATCGAAGACTACAGCATCCGCGTGGCCGACGCCTGGAAATTGGGACGTAAAGGCGTGGATGACGGCGTCATTTTGATCGTCGCCAAGGACAACCCGAGTGGTTTACGTCGCTTGCGAATCGAATCGGGGCGCGGCGTTCAGGGCGTGCTAACCGATGCCCAGTCGAAAAGAGTGCTGCAAGATGTGATCGCACCTTACTTTCAGAAAGGTGACTTTTACGGTGGCTTGACCGCGGGTGTGACTGCGATCACGGCTATCCTCGATCAACAGACGTTGCCGCCAGCAGAGCGCAAGCAACCACAACATCAGGAGTCGGATTCCGGCATTTTTGGGGCATTGGCACCGTTGATTTTTGTCGGATTCATCGTTTTTATGATGTTAAATTCACGCCGACGCGGTGGCGACGGTAGCGGTCCAGGTTCAGGTAATTCGCTCAACAGCAATGTTTGGGGAAATGCTGCTGGAGTTGTCATCGGCAGTCTCTTAAGTCAGTCTGGACGCGGCGGTGGAGGCGGCGGATTTGGTGGTAGTGGCGGCGGTGGAAGCTTCGGCGGAGGTGGCGGTGGTTTTGATGGCGGCGGTGCTTCGGGGAACTGGTAAATGAAAAAAATAATGACACGACTGTACCGGCACTTCATCACAACTAGTCGGACTGCGCGAAAAGCATTTCCGGCAATTACGCTGATGGAAATACAAGCCAAAATAGCCGAAGGTGAACGCACGCATCGCGCCGAGGCGAGGATGATCGTGGAGTCCTCGTTGAATTTGCGAGCGGTGCTAAATGGTGTTACCTCCCGTCAGCGCGCACACGAGCTTTTTTCACATTACCGGATGTGGGATACCGAAGAAAATATCGGCGTTCTGCTGTACGTAAACATCGCTGACCATAAAGTCGAGATCATCACCGACCGCGCAGTCGGCCGAGCAATCCCTTCGGCAGAATGGCAAGTAGTATGTCAAACCATGACCCGCGAATTCGCTAACGGGACTTTTCACGATAGCACGCTTGCTGCCCTCGAAAAACTGAATGGCTTATTGACGGAACACTTTCCGGATGCCGATGGAAAACGTAACGAATTGTCGGATCGACCTTTGATGCTTTGATATTTGATGCTTTAATATTTTATACTTGGCTTTGATTCAGCATTTTGATGATGCACTATCCGGTTTCACCGAAGAAAAGTGAGTGGTTCAGACTGCGCTGAGGAGAAATTTTGTCTCGTTACAAAATTCTCCGCGCTTTGCCGTTATCGCATAAAGCAACCTATCAAATCTCACCGCATCAGCCGTAATGCACAATCAACCATTCTCATAAACCCATTGCAGCAATGCATCCTGCGCGGCTTGGCCGCGCGATGCGTTGCCATGATTGATTAAGCAGACCACCACGTAATATTTGCCGGAAGCCGCCAATACATAACCGGCAATCGCCCGAACGTCATTGAGCGTGCCCGTTTTTACATGCGCCTGACCGGCAACGCCCTGCCCTTTCAGTCGATTGCGCATGGTGCCGTCAAAACCGACCAACGGCATCGAAGACATAAACTCAGGCATGGTCGGCGATTGATAGGCGGAGGCCAGAATGCGGCCCATCGTGCGTGCCGAGATGCGTTCATTGCGGGACAAACCGGCACCGTTTTCGATCACCAGATCAGTCGCATCAATCCCCTTGTTGGCAAGCCAGCTTTGTACCGCACGGGCACCGCGTTCTGGCGTGGCAGGCAATTTCAGGATATCGGCGGCAATCGTCAGCAACACCTGACGCGCCATGACGTTGTTGCTATATTTGTTGATGTCACGAATCACCTCCGGCAAGGTCACTGAATTCCACTCGGCAATAAACCGCGTCCCAACCGGTACAATGCCCGTTTTGACTGTGCCACTGAGTGTGCCACCAAGGTCACTCCACATTTGACGAAATACTGCGCCGAAATAGGCGTTGGAACTCATTGTGTAGGGATTGATATACCAGGTTTTATCACCGCACGATGCTGGCAACGCGCCACTAAAATTGGCGCCCTTTTCATCAAAAGTGGCCAATAGCTTTCCTTGCCAGTCGCCGCATGCGCCTTTGCCCAAGCGCGGTGGTATGACTTGATAGCCGGCCATGGGTGGATCGACCACGACGCGGTTCAGACCGGTTGATTCATCCTGCATAAATTGGAACGTCAATGTCTTGTAATTCAACAACAAAGCATCAGGACCTACGTTATACGGCTTTAAAGGGTCGCCATCAAATTGAGATGGATCATAAACGTTCTCGTCAAAAATGCTGCGGTCCAGCACGACATTCCCGCGAATATCCCGAATACCTTTGGCGCGGATTTGGCGCAGGAATAACCAGAAATTTTCCAGCACTAATTTAGGATCGCCGCTGCCCTTAAAAATCAGGTCGCCCTGCAAAGTATTGCCAATTTGTTGCCCGTCGGTATAAGCCGCTGTCTTCCAGTTAAACGTCGGGCCTAACAATTCGAGCGCGGCATCGGTGGTGACCAGCTTCATCGTGGAGGCAGGATTAAATGGTGTATTGATATTATTTGCAGCCAACACTTTGCCACCGACCGCGGCCTCTTGCACGTAAATTCCCGCATTTTCTGATGGAATACCCGCTGCCTGAAGCGCGGCGGTGACCGACCGAGGCAAACCTGAAGATGCCAAATCCTGGGCGTTACTGAACGAATAGGGAAAAAATAAGAGCGACGAAAAAAGCAGTGCACCACTGAGGATCGTACGGAATTTGTTCGGCATGGAGTTCAGGAAATGAGGGAAATGAGGGATCGCATGCGTGATTATCCCATGCTATGCAACGCGATCAATTGATGCGTTGTAACAGAACTGCGCAAATGCTATTTTTGGACCCGGAGGTAGAATTAAAAAAATCCTCAACACAAAGGACCTATTGGAGAGGGCTTACAACAGAGCATCAACATTTTTGATGTGATGAGTGTATTTTTCGGTGTATTTTGCGCACGCGAGAAATCGCCTTACGCAATGTAGTTTAATTCAGAAAAGGATAGCAACATAGCGCGCATAACTGTCAGCGCGCCATATTAAGTAGTCGATCGGATTTAGACAGATTATCCGATCATGCCCACCTTCGCGGTGAAAATTGACCCTTCTAAATCATTGAACTAATTAATTGAAGCACGATGAATGCGAAGACAGAGCCGACAACCAATCCAACCGTACATAATCCGCCGTGCGCGATTTTTGAGTGCACCGGCACTTCTGCAAATAAGATTAATCCGAACAGCGCCATGGGGATAAAGAAAAGAAAATTAGCGATCAGGAAGTTTTGCATGGCTGTCTCCGTCTTTTGATTATATTTTAAGTATAGTTTGCAAAAAGCAATAAGCAAGACGTTGATATGACAGTCGACGTCATCAATGCCTTAATAGGCGACTTAAAGTGGCGTTTTAATTAACTTATAAGCCTTCAGTGATCCCCACCTTCAGGCGCTCAACCTTAACTAAAAACAACATAATGCGCGGCATTAAACCTTTTTAGTGCGCTCTTATGCTGGGGTGCACAATTTTTTCTTGACCGGCGTTTGTGGCAGGATTACCATCCGCTTGTTTTCATTTTATGGAGCCCCATTCATGGGCACTTGTTCGAGTGACAGTTGTTGCCAGACCCGTTCTGGCATCGTCTCGGCAAGATAACGCAGGCTTCCCCTGCCGTCATCTCGCCGCTGGCGAATGATGGTATCCCAAAGATATTTGCAGACAATGTGTTTGAATGTGTTTGCTTTGATCGTAGATTTCCATTACCCGATAAAGATAGTTACTTAAATTACGTCAGCATTGCTTGTGTGTTTCTGCGTTCACGCATTGCCATGACCGCGTTTTCGTCAATTAGCGCTGAGTTGACGCTCGCTGTGGAGTGTTGGCGAGACGTTGCGACGACGCGTCATCCGACGAAACGCCGATAGTGAGCGACAACAGTTGGTAGCGATGTTGCGTCAACAGTCCCGCTGGTGACAATTGCGTACCAAGTTAGTATCAATTTGGTGCAAGGTTTATACCCAGTTGGCGTTACTATCGCGAAGTAGTTTACATGCTCGCGCAGGCAATCATCTTTATCGTTAAAACGTCACCGGTTAGTTTTACAGTTTTACCCATGCAGTAGGAGGATTTGATTTTTTTGCCCCGTCTGTCGTCGATTGTATGTCGTCAATATCGATATGCATATCGTTAACATTAATGACAGGCCGTGAAGAGTTGGAAGTAATTCCAGTAGTCCTGATAAGGCAATCCCTAAAATTTCAGTTAAGTGTTGGACCTTAGTAATGGTGTCAGATGCATAGTCGTAGAAATCTGCGGCGGCATAAAGAACGCACCATCGGTTAGCAGTATCGGAGACTTTAGTGATGACCTTGAAACGCCACGATTGCGCGAGCAGTCACGCGTGTGCCCAATAGCAGTCCAACTGATTGGGCGGGACAGATCAACGCGGCCGAGAATTCTATATAGAAAAAATAACGCTATGAATTTGAATCTCTTGAAAGACTCCTTTGTCAGGTTTGTTCATGCCCATGGTATGGACCGACATTTCCGCCGCTTCAGTAGCGACATGTTTAGTAGTACGCCGACACCAAATGAAGTACCGCCAACGCTTGCCCAGCATTTGCTCAAAGCTGCGCGGGCCGATCTACCGAGTTTGCTGGAACAATTGAAAAGCCGTACTGATGGCCTGACCGATTCCGAGGCTGATGCAATTCGGCTTGTAGTTGGCCCTAACGAAGTCGAGCATGAAAAGCCGTTGCCGTGGTGGGCGCATTTATGGCAGTGCTATAAGAATCCATTCAATCTTCTGCTGACCGTTCTGGCGGCGGTATCGTTTGCGACCGAAGACATGAAAGCCACCGTTGTCATCGGGACGATGGTGGTGTTATCGACGCTGATGCGCTTTGTGCAGGAATCACGTTCAAACAGTGCAGCCGATAAGTTGAAGGAAATGGTCAGTAATACCGCAACCGTATTGCGCCATGATCTGGTTTCCGATATTGCCGATGAAGCGCTGCGTTATTTTGATGTCACTTTGCATCCAAAAGGTGCGCGACGGATCGAACTGGCGATCAAAAAACTGGTTCCTGGCGACATCGTCCAACTGTCCGCTGGCGATATGATCCCGGCCGATTTGCGTTTGCTGACGGCCAAGGATTTGTTTATCAGCCAGGCCGCCATGACCGGCGAATCGCTACCGGTAGAAAAATTTCTGCAGCATCGCGGTGAAGCGACTAACAATCCTCTGGAGCTGGACAATCTTTGCTTCATGGGCACCAACGTCATCAGTGGTTCAGCGACCGCGATTGTCGTCACGACCGGCAATCAAACGTATTTTGGCGCACTGGCTGAACGCGTGACTGCCACTGACCGCACGCCGACTGCGTTTCAGCTGGGCGTCAACAAAGTCAGCTGGTTATTGATACGCTTCATGATGGTGATGACGCCGATTGTTTTCTTTCTGAATGGCTTCACTAAAGGCGACTGGGTTGAGGCGTTTCTGTTTGGCTTATCCGTAGCGGTTGGTCTGACGCCGGAAATGCTGCCGATGATTGTCACCTCGACGTTGGCCAAGGGTGCAGTCGCACTCTCGCGCAAAAAGGTGATTGTCAAACGACTGGATGCGATCCAAAATTTTGGTGCGATGGATGTCTTGTGTACGGATAAAACCGGCACATTGACACAGGATAAAATTTTTCTGGAGCGGCATACCGATATTCTAGGTAAGCAGGATGACTTGGTGTTGGAATACGCTTACCTGAATAGTCACTATCAAACCGGCCTTAAAAACCTGCTTGACGTGGCGGTCCTGGATCATGCCGAGCTGCAACGCGAAATGGCGCTGGCTTCTGCGTACCGCAAGGTTGATGAAATCCCGTTCGATTTTCAGCGGCGCCGGATGTCGGTGGTCGTCAGCGAACGTGAGGATCATCATGAATTGATTTGCAAAGGCGCGGTCGAAGAGATCGTCTCCATTTGTACCCACGCCCGCCACAACGGGACGGTAGTGCCATTTAGTGCTGAGCTTCTCAAAGAAATCCACGAGACTACTGCCAGCCTCAACGCAGAAGGTTTACGCGTCGTCGCGGTGGCCGCTAAAGATTTGCCGCCGACCAAGGAAGTCTATGGCGTGGCCGACGAGTCGGATTTGGTGCTGATCGGTTACATTGCCTTCCTCGATCCCCCAAAGGAATCGACCAAACCCGCATTGGATGCATTGAAAAAACACGGCGTGACGGTCAAAATTTTGACTGGCGACAACCAACTGGTAACGGCCAAAATTTGCCGTCAGGTTGGCCTGACCGTCGATGGCATGTTGCTGGGTTCTGACGTCGAAGATATGAGCGACGCAGACCTGGCGATTGCAGTCGAAAAAACCACCGTATTTGCCAAACTCAGTCCGACGCATAAAGAACGTATCGTGCGTAGACTGCATGACAACGGCCACGTGGTCGGCTTCATGGGCGATGGCATCAACGACGCGCCTGCGTTACGCGCAGCAGACATCGGTATTTCGGTCGATACTGCGGTCGATATCGCGAAAGAAGCAGCCGATATCATTCTGCTGGAAAAGAGTTTGATGGTGCTGGAAGAGGGTGTTCTGGAAGGTCGTAAGACGTTTGCGAACATGCTGAAGTACATCAAGATGACGGCCAGCTCCAACTTCGGCAATGTCTTTTCTGTACTGGTAGCGAGTGCATTTTTGCCCTTTTTGCCCATGTTGCCGCTGCATTTGCTAGTGCAAAATCTGCTTTACGATATCTCACAAATTACGATTCCGTTCGACAATGTGGATAAGGAATTCTTAGAAAAACCACAGCGTTGGGACCCGAAAGAAATCGGTCGCTTCATGATCTTTTTTGGTCCGATCAGTTCGATTTTTGACATCGCCACTTTCGCCTTGCTATGGTACGTATTTGGCGCCAATACCAACGAGCACCAAACCCTGTTCCAGTCGGGCTGGTTTATTGAAGGCTTGCTGTCGCAAACGTTGATCGTACACATGATACGGACCCGCAAGATACCGTTCTTCCAAAGCCGTGCTTCGTGGGCGCTCATCAGCATGACCGTCATCATCATGGCGATTGGAATCTTGCTGCCGATGTCGCCTTTGGCGCATTACTTCAAACTGCAAGCGCTGCCGCTGAGCTACTTCCCATGGCTATTGCTGATATTGGGTGCGTATGCGGTGCTGACGCAGATGATGAAGGGTTGGTATGCCAAACGGTATGGCTGGCAGTAAAAAAGTGGGCTTAGGAATGGCTTAGGATGGCTTAAAAATGGCTTGAGAATAAGCCGATAGAAATAGCGTCTAGAAGGCGGACAGCATTTGCTGGCCGCTTTTTTTATGCCGGCACCGTAGAGAGATATGGTGGGCCAAGCGTCCCCGACATGCGGTGTTTTCGGACACTCTTTGCACCACGCTCGTGAGAATCTTAGGAGATCAAACCCGCAGCAATATTGATCGACAAACCGAGAATCGCCGAGTTAAATAAAAACGTCAATATCGATTGCACTAATACTGTCTTACGCATTGAGCGGGTCATGACGCTCACATCCGAGGTTTGTACTGCCACCGCTAATGTGAACGAAAAATAGAGAAAATCCCAATAATCGGGGTTTTCTTCGCCCTCAGGAAACCGTAAAGGTGCCGGTCCAATACCAGAACTATAAAACAGTCGCGCATAGTGCAAGGTGAACATGGTGCCAACCAGAAACCACGATCCGAGAACGGTCAATCCAGTAAATAGATAGCGGACTTCCTTCGGCCCCGGCAAAAAGTCCTTGGCCTGAGACAACCCAAAAACGACCGCTGCGATACTCGCGATCGCCGCAATGCAAATCAGCATCAAGATCATGCTGTCGTTTTCGTCCTCAATCGCGGCCCGCTTTTTAACTTGTGCCGATCCAGCTCTCACCATCATCCACCAGATGGCGATCAGATATCCCCACACACCGGCGTTCCAGCTGATGAGCCCACGGGTAATGGTCGACCCATTCGGCAAGAGTGCCCAGATGACGCCACCAAAGATCACAGCGAGCACCAGACGTGGATGAGTATGAAAAACCAGATTACGAATACGCATTCTTTAAGACCTTAAAAATAGAAGTGGCAGATTTGGAGACCACGCCAAACGTTCATG
This sequence comes from Glaciimonas sp. GNP009, assembly GCF_054343755.1. NCBI lineage: Bacteria > Pseudomonadati > Pseudomonadota > Betaproteobacteria > Burkholderiales > Oxalobacteraceae > Glaciimonas > Glaciimonas sp. GNP009. Next base: position 3,067,571 of record NZ_JBTGUV010000004.1, on the reverse strand, counting down.
CCAGATCATCATAGCGGCAACCCTGCTTTCACGACAAGATTCCCTTGTAACAAAACCTCTTTGTATTTTTATTGACAAAAAATTAATATTGCCGCCTGTGATTAATTGTAGCGGCTTTGGTAAATAAAAAAGAGAGTACAGAACATCACTCTTGAAAAATCAACTAACCACCCCTATACTTAGCACTCGTTAGGTGAGAGTGCTAACAATCTCCCTGACCTAGTCACTTTTTCTGTGCGGCACATTGTAAAAGCCAAACTAATCGGTGCAGTCGTTGCTGCAATGTTGCTGCAAAAATTATAACTTGTTGAATTTTGAAGGAGTTACACATGGATCTTCGTCCTTTGCATGACCGCCTCGTCGTTAAGCGTCTAGATGTTGAAACAAAAACTGCATCAGGTATTGTTCTGCCAGAGGCAGCAGCCGAAAAGCCTGATCAAGGTGAAGTATTGGCTATTGGTAACGGCAAGATTCTGGAAGACGGCAAAGTTCGCCCGATGGCAGTTAAAGTCGGTGAGCGCGTTCTTTTCGGCAAATATGCAGGTCAGGTAGTGAAGGTCGATGGCCAGGAACTACTGATTTTGCGCGAAGAAGACATCTTCGCTATCGTCGAAGGTAAGTAATTCATAGTTCAAATTGATCGAAGCCCATTGCAATTTTCGCAATAAGGCCGCTTCGATCTCTACGCTCTACATTCAACCGTATTCAGGAGAATCAACATGGCAGCAAAGCAAGTAATTTTTGGTGATGATGCACGTGCCAAGATCGTTAATGGCGTCAATATTCTAGCCAACGCAGTTAAAGTCACTCTGGGCCCTAAAGGCCGTAACGTGGTTCTGGAGCGTAGCTTCGGTGCTCCTACCGTTACTAAAGATGGTGTTTCAGTTGCTAAAGAAATCGAACTGAAAGACAAGCTGGAAAACATGGGCGCGCAACTTGTTAAAGAAGTTGCTTCCAAGACTTCAGACAACGCTGGTGACGGTACTACTACTGCAACCGTGTTAGCACAAGCTATCGTGCGCGAAGGTTTCAAGTATGTTGCAGCCGGTTTCAACCCAACTGACCTGAAGCGCGGTATCGACAAAGCTGTTGTCGCCATCGTTGCTGAAATCAAAGCATTGGCTAAGCCAACGACTACTAGCAAAGAAATCGCACAAGTTGGTTCGATCTCTGCTAACTCCGACACCGATATCGGTGAAATCATTGCTAAGGCAATGGACAAAGTCGGTAAAGAAGGCGTTATCACTGTTGAAGATGGTAAATCACTGGAAAACGAACTAGACATCGTCGAAGGTATGCAATTCGACCGTGGCTATTTGTCACCATATTTCATCAACAACCAAGAAAAACAAGTTGTTGCTCTGGAACAGCCTTACGTTCTGTTGTTCGACAAAAAAATCTCTAACATCCGTGATCTTCTTCCGGTATTGGAGCAAGTCGCTAAGTCGGGCCGTCCGCTGCTAATCATTGCAGAAGACGTCGAAGGCGAAGCACTGGCAACTTTGGTCGTCAATAACATCCGCGGCATCCTGAAAACTGCTGCTGTTAAAGCACCAGGCTTTGGTGATCGTCGTAAAGCAATGCTGGAAGACATCGCTATCCTGACCGGTGGTCAAGTGATTGCTGAAGAAGTCGGCCTGACATTAGAAAAAGTAACATTGGCAGAACTAGGCCAAGCTGCACGTATCGAAATCAGCAAAGAAAACACTATCATTATCGATGGCGCTGGCGAAGCAATCTCGATCGAAGGACGCGTTAAGCAAATCCGCGCCCAAATCGAAGAAGCAAGCTCTGACTACGACCGTGAAAAGTTGCAAGAACGTGTTGCCAAGTTGGCTGGCGGCGTTGCACTGATCAAAGTCGGCGCAGCTACTGAAGTCGAAATGAAAGAAAAGAAAGCACGCGTTGAAGATGCATTGCACGCTACGCGCGCTGCAGTCGAAGAAGGCGTTGTTCCTGGCGGTGGCGTTGCTTTCTTGCGCGCACGTGCTAACGTTAAAGACCTGAAAGGCGACAACGCCGATCAAGATGCTGGTATCAAAATCGTGCTGCGCGCAGTTGAAGAGCCATTGCGTCAAATCGTATTTAACGCAGGCGACGAGCCATCGGTTGTCATCAATGCAGTATTGGCTGGCACAGGTAACTACGGTTACAACGCTGCTAACGGTACTTACGGTGACTTGGTTGAGCTGGGTGTTCTTGATCCAGCAAAAGTAACACGTTCAGCATTGCAAAATGCTGCTTCTGTTGCTGGCCTGATCCTGACAACTGACGCAATGATCGCTGAATTACCAGACGACAAATCAGGTGGTGGTATGCCTGGTGGTATGGGTGGTATGGGCGGCATGGGTGGCATGGACGGCATGATGTAGTGAGATTGATCGTTGATAACCTACTGCGCACCGTAATCTTGTAGTCTGCGATGCTCGCCGTACCTGCGTACGGCTGCGCTTCTCGGCTACAACCTTACGGCGCTCGCTACGGTTCTCAGCGATCACACAGAGTGGCTGTATCATCTTCTTTATTTTGTTGAGGGTGGATGGTTGCTTTGGATATGAAGCCCGCTTTTTGCGGGCTTTTTTGCGTTTGCTGGTTTAATCTCGCTGAAAGCTACAGAACACCAAGCCCCTGAGAGGCTGTTACTGAACCGAGTACCCAGGACCTACGCAAAACCGTCCCAGCAGGGCGTGCCGACGCAGACAGCACGCGAGTGCCGGGCCACGTTGGCGGCAAGGAAAGCACAAAGCGGCTGGGGCGTTTTTGCGTAGGTCCGACACTTATGCGGTTGGGTAATATGGGAATACCTAAAAGATACTTTGCCGGAAGACAAAATCCTTATAAAATAAGCACTTACATAAAAATTATATTGGCGGCGGATTGTCGAAGTTGGGGCAGTCAGCTGCCTTTTTTTATTCCGAAATGATAAAAATACAAGCAGTAACTCAGCGATTCGAAGGCAGTAATGGGCCGGTAGATGCAGTGCGCAATGTTGATCTGACGATTAACAAGGGCGAAATTTTTGGGATTATTGGTCGTAGCGGGGCTGGTAAAAGTACGCTTGTGCGTACGCTTAATCTTCTCAATCGACCTACTTCGGGCAAGATCATTGTTGATGGCCGAGATTTAACTGCGTTAAACGCCACCGATCTAAGGGCAGCACGGCGTGAAATCGGGATGATATTTCAGCATTTTAATTTGCTATCGTCCCGCTCGGTCTATGACAACATCGCGCTACCGCTGGAACTTGCAGGTTTGTCAAAAGCCGAAATCAGCAAAAAAGTGACACCATTGCTGGAACTGGTCGGCCTGACAGCGTTAAAAGATCGCTATCCGGCACAGATTAGCGGCGGTCAGAAACAGCGCGTTGGCGTTGCGCGCGCGCTTGCAAATGCGCCGAAAGTATTGTTATCGGATGAGGCGACTTCTGCACTTGATCCTGAAACGACGCGTTCGATTCTGGAATTATTACGCAAAATCAATCAGGAGCTTGGTCTGACGATTGTGCTGATCACGCATCAGATGGAAGTCATCAAGATGATCTGCGACCGGATGGCCGTTATGGAAGCTGGTGAAGTGATAGAGCATGGCGAAGTCATCGATATTTTCCGCTCCCCTAAGCATCCTGTGACCCGCGCCATGATCGGTGACGTGATTGCGCAAGATCTGCCCGCTGGCGTGCTACAACGCTTGCGTGCGCGCCTGGCGCGCAGCGATGCGGCTGACGGCACTGACCATCTGTTCCGGCTTGCCTTTACCGGAGATAGCGTGGATCAACCGTTGCTGTCCGAAGTCGTGCGCAAATTCAATCTGGACTTCAGCATATTGCACGGTCAGATTGATGAAATTCAAGGCCAGGCATTTGGTTCTCTGGCAATTTTAGCCAATGGTAGCGGCGACAATATCGCTGCCGCCATGACTTATTTAAGCGCGCAAGGCGTTACCGTGGAGGAGTTAAACCATGTCATCTGAAATGCTCAGTCTATTCCTATCGTCGTTCGGCGAGACCTTGATGATGGTCGGCATTTCCGGCGTTCTGGGCGCGGTGCTAGGCATTCCATTAGGGATTGCGTTGCACCTGACCGGTCGCGATGGTGTGCTGCCGAATCTGGCATTTAACCGTATTGCCGGATTGATCGTCAATGCGGTCCGTTCAACGCCGTTTATCATTTTGCTGGTGGCAGTCATTCCCTTTACCCGTTTTTTTGTTGGCACATCAATCGGCACTGCGGCAGCAATTGTGCCACTGACCCTGGCGTCAGCCCCTTTCGTCGCCCGACTGGTCGAAACGGCGCTACGTGAAGTGGATCGCGGTTTGATTGAAGCGGCACAGGCGATGGGCGCATCCACCTGGCAAATCGTCTATAAAGTGCTGATCCCGGAAGCATTCGCCGGTATTATTGCCGGGCTGACGATTACGTTTGTCAGCTTGGTTGGCTATTCGGCGATGGCTGGCGCGATTGGCGGCGGCGGTCTCGGCGATTTAGGAATTCGGTATGGCTACCAGCGCTTTTTGCCCGAAGTCATGCTTGCCGTCGTACTGATTTTGATTGTGTTTGTGCAGTTGGTTCAAACTTTAGGCGATGTTCTTGTACGCCGCTTGAGTCACAAATAGTATCGGTGATCATTTTTAAATAATGCAGTCTGGATAGGCTGAATGGCCATCGTTATAGCCATCGCTATAGCCGTTGATATAGCCGTTGGTAAAATCTCTGTCTTCACGCAATACCCGCATTCAATCATCAATACCCAATGCAAGTAAAGTTTCTGACAAAATCGGATACCTACAAGCCCATTTACAAAAGGATAGAAAGAAATGAACCGACGTCAATTAGTCCAATTTTTTGCTGGCTTGAGCGTCATCGCCAGCTTGGTATCGACTCCTGTCCTGGCGCAGGACAAGCCGATCAAGATCGGTGCGACCGGCGGTCCGCACGCAGAAATTCTGGAAGTGGTCAAAAAAATAGCTGCCAAAGATGGCCTGACTATTCAAATTGTTGAATTCAGCGATTACATCCAGCCAAATGCTGCATTGGCGGCTGGTGATCTTGATGCAAACAGCTATCAACATTTACCGTATCTGGAAGCGCAAATCAAGGATCGTGGTTACAAATTGAGCAACGTCGGCTACACCATTACGTTCCCAATGGGTCTTTACTCGAAAAAAATCAAGTCGCCAAAAGACCTAAAGGTCGGTGCACGTATTGGTATTCCGAACGACCCAACCAACGGTGGCCGCGCATTGCTGTTGTTGCAAGCGCAAGGATTATTGAAACTGAAAGCGGGCGCAGGACTACAAGCGACACCGCTGGATATTGCTGAAAATCCAAAGAAATTGAAGATTGTCGAAATCGATGCAGCGCAATTGCCGCGTTCGTTAGATGACCTTGACGCAGCTGCTATTAACGGCAATTTTGCAGAAAAAGCAGGCCTTAGCCCAACCAAAGACGGCATCGCAATCGAAGCCGCCCGTGGGCCGTATGCCAACGTCATCGCAGTACGTACAGAAGATAAAAACAAGCCTTGGGTCGCCAAGTTGCTGAAGGCCTACCATAGCCCTGAAGTGAAACAATACGTTTTAGAGCAATACAAAAGTTCGGTCATTCCGTCCTGGTAAGTAGGTCGCTTTTAACGCCAGCGAAGTTGATGTGCATTCACGCCATCTTCGCTGGGTGACCGCCGGTGGTTGAGTTGTCATTAGTTGGCAATACTGGACCGGCATTTCAACTACACACCCTACCCTTCAATATTTAGCGTAGCGCGCATACGCATCCTTCATGTGCGGTTCACTCAAACCGTCCACGCAGAAGGCCGCTAAAGTCACTCGTTTTCCAATCGTTTAGTCGTCAATGGCATGTCCACCATGACGGCCTTTCCTGGCGGCGTACAGCCTGTATCGCAACATTTTCCCGGCTGCTTGTTTGCGGTAATCGCACGTCCCGGTTCATCCACCAAACCACGATCCAGCAATCGCTCAACCAATTCCACCTTGCTACCGATGGGATAATTGCGATAAATTTCCTGTTTCATCGCTGCGGGCGATCCACCGCCATGCAAGCTGATGACCGAATACCATCCTCCCTGATAGGATGCGGTTAGGTCCTCGATAAAACGCGCAGTCTGAATCCGCTTTTCGTAAGGCACGTCCGGATTGGCGCGCAATACCTCGGCAAGCGATGCAGCGGTCGCTGGATTATGATCTTCATCCGGTCCCGGCAAGGCGACAATCAGCCCGCCAGAAACGTAATGCGCGATGCGATGCATGTCGTAAATTTGGGTCGATAACAACAACTTGCCGATGTTGGAAAATACCGGATCAGGCACAAAACTCTGCGATCCCGCATCCATCTTGGCATAGACCGACGACGCTACGCCACAGGCGTAAAAACCTTCGGTTATCTTGATCAGTTCCACCATTTGTTCACGCAAATGATTTTCTTTACCCGGATCAAAGCCATTCGCTTCGCACATCAGCGCACCAGCGCCGATCAGCAAATCGCCAAAGCCAGCACGCGCACCGATGCAACTATGGCGATGATGCGTCGCGTAGTTATAGGTCATATAACCGGAATGTTCCCATTCACCAGCGTAAAACACCCGCTCCCACGGAACAAAAACTTTATCGAAAATCACGACGCCGGTAGATTGTCCAAATTTGTTGCTAAACAGTGCCGCCTTTTCGCCCGGACGGCCGGCAGGACGGGCAACAATGGTCAATCCTGGCGCATCGCAAGGGACCGCACAACATACAGCGAACTCAGCATCTTGCTCCGTCATATTCCGACACGGCATGACCAGAAATTCGTGCATATAAGGCGCGCCAGTCACAATCGCTTTGGTACCGGAAATCACGATCCCTTTCGCAGTGCGTTCAACTATATGCACGTAGCTATCGGGATTAGCTTGCTCATGCGGCTTCTTGCTGCGGTCACCTTTAGCGTCCGTCATAGCAATGCCCAACGACAGATCCCGGTCCTGCACGTCATGCAAATAGTTGAGGAAATGTTGGCCGTAAGTGGTGCCTTTGTCGGCATCGATCCGATGCGTCACTTGATAGATCGCGTTCAGTGCGTCATGCGCCAGATAACGTTGCGCGCAGCCGGTCTCTTGGCATAAGAGACGCACCGCTTCCAGCTTGTTGAGCAAATCTCCACTGCTGGTGTTGATGTGTAGCATCCGGTTAACTTGCTTGCCCGAGGTGTGCTGTTTGGCCAACATAATCGGCGCGTACTTCTCTTCCAACGCATAGTCATACGTCACTCCGAGCGCGTTAATGCCCGGCAGAAACGCCGCCTCATCGGCAACAGACTCAACCAACCGGCCATTGACATACACAGTTGGCTTGTAACTGCGGAGCGAGTCGCGATATTCAGCAGAAGACATCAACATGATATTTCTTTCATTTTTGAGTAATGATCATTAATATGAACGCTGTTCATTTTAAAGTCAAGCATTCACATAACGGTCTTTCACGTGATAAACTTCTTTCATGAATAAGCCAACAAACATGAAAATATTGCCGGTCGCATCGATTTCAAACCCGATTAACAACAGTGAGAACACTGACAACGGTGCGAATGATGCTTCATTGGACTTCGACGTGGTCACAGCAAAAAAAACGGACAAACCCAGCGCGGTGCGTTTGCGCGCAGTGAATGATTTAAAACGTCAGATGATTTTGCAAGCAGCGCGGCGGGTATTCGAAAAAGATGGCCTGTTGAAAGCAAATGTCCGCGCCATTGCCAGCGAGGCAGGTTACACCGCAAGCGCCATCTATAATCATTACGAAAACAAGGAAGAAATATACGGCGACCTGCTCAAGCAATCGCTCGAGCAGCTCAATTCAGCGGTCCACGAAGGCCATCAACACGACCTTCCCGCAGCCAGGCGCGTATCCCACGACGCCATGGCGTTTTACGATTTCTATCTAAAAAATCCAAGAGAACTCGATTTAGGATTCTATTTTTTCCAGGAAATGAAACCGCTCGGCCTCACGCCAGCACTCAACGAGCATCTGAATCAACGTCTGCAGGATGCGTTAAGCGGTGTCGCGACAGGTCTTCAAGAATTGGGATGCTCGGATGCACTAGCCGCCAGAGAAACCACCGCCCTGTTCGGCCATTGCGTCGGCTTGCTGCTGTTGACGCACACAGGGCGCATTCGGATGTTTGGTCAGGATGGGCGCGAATTATTTGCGATGTATGTTGAAGAGCTGATTAAGCGGGCGGGATAGTAAACACTTACAAGCGGTATCCGCTGTCCCGCGCCTCTGTATGTCGATAAATGCAAAGTCATTGAAAAGCAGCTGGATATATTCGACTATAAGCCTCATCAAGTTCATCTTCTGACATTCTCATAAATAGGCGAATATTCGGGATGATTGCCACACCAAACATCAGCACTAATATAGCCATTCCTGTAATTTTAGATGTTGCTTCTACTCCATAGTTGCTTATCGCAAAGCCCATAATCAGGCTGCCTATTGGGATCGCCAATGATGAGAAAAATGACACGGTAGCCGCCATTCGATTTCTAAACTCCGCAGGTGTTGCTAAGGTTCTGACCATTGATGTGTTCACATTAATGAAAATTAATCCCATCCCGCCTAAAATAAAAAAGATTGGTAAAACAAAAGGCGCAAAGCTGAATCCAACGGCTAATAAATTCAGACCAAGTAGTCCGAACCCTGCCATTATCAGATGGTCTCTAAATAGACGTTGCCTGGCCAATCGTGCCATTATTCTACTTGCCAGCAAAATGCCAATCCCAAATGAGCAATCTAGCAATCCTATATACCAAGCAGGAAGATGAACAGTCTCTTGCACGTAGAATGGAACTATTACAGCAAAAAAGGGAAAAAGCACCAGATTTATCATCATTGCGAGCAAGGCAAGATAGAACTCCATTTTCACCTTAAAAACGACCTTAAACCCGGAACTAATTAGTACATGCCAAGGAGTAATGAATGGTACTTTGTCCACGTCTGCAATAGTTCGGCGTGTCGTTGCTGACTCATCTACATTGAACTTGCATATCATGATTAGGGCAGCAACGATAATAATCAAATCAATGCTCAAGGCTTGTACTACCCCAAATGTGGATACAAGTAATCCAGCAATAGCCGGCCCCAGAAGCATTGCAATAGATGACAATAATGCTTTCTGATTGAAAGCCGCGCTAGCCCTGCCGGGAGATGCTAGCTGCGGAATAATACTTGATTGGATTGGATCTCTAATCCCGACTGCCACTCCAAGAACCATCATCGCCATTGTTACTAGAATTGCTGAAAAATGATCAAGGAACGAAAGTATCAACAGTCCAGCAGCACCAGTCATTGATAAAACATTGCAAACACGGACTATTTTCATTTTCGGATAACGATCTCCGGTCCAGCCCAACAAAGGTTTAGCTAGTACCTCAGCACCAATGGTGCAGGCTATTATTATCGAAAAAAAACTGACAGAACCGGTTTCCTTGAGCGCCCACCAAGCTATAGCTAGTTGATTGCACCTAGCGCCAACAGTTAAAAGAAAAAAGCTCCATTGAAAACGCCACAATCTCCAATTTGAGGTCGGCATTTTATTTAGCTCACCGTCCATTACTGCCCCTGCATTTTTGTGCTTTAAATATTCGACGCAAGCGAGATAACACGCAACCGTGTACAAATGACGATCTAAATTCGATAGCACTGAGGCGTCTCTAATAAAGAGGATGAGGAGTGTGAAGAGGAGAACCGGCGACTGAGGAGGATGATTACGCTGGCAAACTAGTAGTAACGACTCTGGCGAAGCGAGATGGTGCAGTGTTCCACTGGCAAACAGAATGGTTTCGGTTCGCGTAACGGGCCAAGTCTTTGCCACAAACTAGACCCGTTACCGTGACTGCGCGTAATTATCCTCAAAGCGCGCCCTCACGATCACCCGCATGTTTGACAACCAGACAGGGCCGGTAGAAATAACCAACCCTATCATTTGGCATCTATCCATTACGATTCAGGTACATCCCGAGGCGGATTATAAAAGCGTTCTTCAGCTTCTGCCGCGGCGATGATGTCATCCTTGGCTTGTTGCTTTTCCAGAAGCTCTTGCGCATGTTGTGCGAGGCTGTCTGCGCGGCTTAGTGGCGTTTCCAGCGAGATACGTCCCAGCGCGCCGGTACGAAAATCTTGCAACAGCGTGTTTGCGGCTTTTTCAATATCATAGCCACCGCCTTTGAGACGATAACCGCGACGAATTGCCACACCTTCAATTACATCCACGCCGTCGGTGGTGTCGGTGATTTTCATGCCGAACCGCGCCGCTACCAACTCGGGATAGCGCTGCAATAAGACGTCGGCGAGATAGGTTGCGACTTCTTCTTCGATGAGTGCATTGACGCCGACTGCATGGCTAGCGGCCAACATCATGCCATCGCTTGGCAACGCAATCTTGGGCCATAGCATACCTGGCGTATCGATCAGGACCATGTTTTTGTTGAGGTACAAACGCTGCTGTACTTTGGTGACAGCAGGTTCATCGCCGACTGCGGCAACGCGCTTTTTCAGCAACGCATTCATTAACGTGGATTTTCCGACGTTAGGAATGCCCATGATCATCATACGCAACGGTTTGAGCGGCGTGCCACGATGTGGCGCCAGCGCCAGCGCCAAACCGGGCACTTTCAACACATCAGACGGCTTCTTGCAGCTTAACGCGACCGCATTGACATCTTTTTGGCTGTTGTAATGATTGATCCAGGTCTGTGTTGCAACCGGGTCCGCAAGATCACTTTTGTTCAGGATTTTGAGGCAAGGACGCTGACGAAACAGTCGCAGTTGCTCGATCATCGGATTACAGCTGGCCTGCGGAATGCGGGCATCCAGCACTTCGATGATCATATCGACCTTTTCCATGGCTTCCGCCGCCTTTTTGCGGGCAGCGTTCATGTGGCCGGGGAACCATTGTATGGACATGCGTTTTCTTGTCTGACGAAAATAAACCGCTATTGTACGGACTTCCCTGCGGAATCATCACGAACTTGTGCCACAAACAACGGTTTTCGCAGATTATTCTAGCTCAGCCAATACTTTCAAATGAGCAACAACACTACGCCCTAACGCCGACAAATGATAGCCCCCCTCAAGGCAGCTGACTATTCGCCCTTGCGCGTACTGTTTTGCCACTTGCGTCATTTGCTGAGTGATCCACGCATAATCCGCCTCCACTAGCGACATTTGCCCCATATCGTCTTCGCGATGGGCGTCAAATCCTGCCGAAATAAACAGCATTTGTGGCTGGTGCGCGTGCAGCGCCGGTAACCATTGCTCGGTCACCAACTTTCGCACGACGTCGCCGCCGGAATATGCAGGAACGGGCACGTTGATGATATGCGCAGGTGCCGCTTCGATGCCACTGAACGGATAAAACGGATGTTGGAAGAAGCTGACCATCAGCGCCCGTGGGTCGTCCAGGAAAGCCTGTTCAGTGCCGTTGCCGTGATGCACGTCGAAATCAATAATCGCTACACGCTCTAAACCATGCACTTCGAGCGCATGGCGGGCGGCAATCGCGACGTTATTGAACATGCAAAACCCCATCGGAGCCGCGCTGGTGGCGTGGTGACCCGGTGGTCGGACGGAACAAAAAGCGTTATCGAGTTCGCCAGCGATGACGGCATCAGTCGCTGTCAGCGCTGCGCTCACAGCGCGCAAGGCCGCTTGCCAGCTATATTTATTAAGAAAAGTATCTGCATCAAGCGGATAGTGGGCCACGCCGCTTTTAGCCAAAGCCAATGCATTGGCCCGCACCAGTTCGATTGCTTCAGGACTATGCACGCGTTCGATAGCCGCTACCAGACTGGCCTCGGCGACATTTGGGACGTCTCGATAATCCAGTAACTGTGAAATACGACTGGATATCAACTGATCTTCAATGGCTTGCAACCGCTGCGGAGACTCCGGATGCCATTCCCCCATTTCATGCAATTTACAATCGGGATGCGTATAAAAGGCTGTTGTCATTTTATTTTTCTAGTTATCGAATTGCTAGCTTAAAATCTATTTTCTAAATCTATAATCTCTTACGTACAGTGTACCCAAGAAAATGCAGAATTGAAGAACAAGATACTTGCTTTATTTGCAATCAGACTATTCTCGATTTGTGGCGCTCAACCCATTTAATTCCGAATCAATATACGAACCGCGCTAATCTGAGTAACAGATTAATTAAATTACAGGTCACCTCGCTTTTTCACCCCCTTTGCACCACATCGAAGGTCTCATGCTCGTAAAACTCCATGCAGTCGCTAAACAAGTTAATCAAATTGTCGTCGGTAAGGAGATGCAGATTCGGCAGGCGTTAGTCTGTCTATTGGCTGGTGGACACCTTTTAATTGAGGATGTTCCGGGGGTTGGCAAAACGACGCTAGCGCACGCGTTGGCGATCTCGCTGGGATTGCGCTTTAACCGACTTCAGTTTACCAGCGACCTGCTGCCTGCCGATATTGTGGGTATTTCGGTGTTTGATCGGGAAAAGAATAATTTTCTGTTCCACCCTGGTCCAGTCTTTACGCAAGTTTTGCTCGCTGATGAAATCAATCGCGCAACGCCAAAAACCCAATCAGCATTGTTAGAGGCGATGGAGGAGCGGCAAGTGACTGCGGAAGGTCGGACGCGCGACTTACCTGAACCGTTTTTTGTCATTGCGACACAAAATCCCTCTCATCAGGTCGGTACATTTGCGCTGCCGGAGTCTCAGCTTGATCGTTTTTTAATGTGTCTTTCATTAGGCTATCCGGATGCAGTGGCAGAGCGCGCGCTGTTGATGGGAGAAGATCGTCGCACATTACTCAAGTCGCTACAAAAGGTGATGGAACCTGAAGAATTGATTACGGCCCGACAAAGTTTGCGAGAAATCCATACTTCTCCAGCATTGATCGACTATATTCAGGCATTGGCCCAAGCATCGCGCCAGGAAGCTTTTTTTGTAGAAGGGATGAGCCCTCGCGCCGCAATTGCGTTAGTGCAGGCCGCCAAGGCATGGGCCGCCATGGAAGGGCGCAACCACGTGATTCCCGAGGATGTGCAGGCGGTATTGGTGCCGGTAACCGCGCATCGATTACGCCCGCTGAAATCACGCAATGGTGGTGGAACGGCTATCGGAAGTCGCGATTTGGTCTTGCAATTATTAAAATCCGTCCCCGTTTAAGCGCCACCGGCTCATGACTATGCCGACGACTCAATCCACCAGGGCGCCCCGAAAATCAGAGCGCAGGGCGAAACCCCGGATGCCGTTTCATCTTACGCTTCCGTTACGGTTTCCGTTCAAGCCGCGTGAAGGGCAAGCGGAGGATGGCGAAGTTTTTCTCGACCAGCGACGCGTCTATATATTGCCGACCCGCGCCGGTTGTGCCTTTTTTGGCATTCTCGTTCTGCTGTTCATTGGATCGATTAATTACAACCTCAGTCTGGGCTTTGCACTGACGTTTGTACTTGCTGCTTGCGCGACGATCGACATGCATCTAACTTTTCGTAATCTGGCTTTTTTATATCTGACGTCAGATCATAACGCGCCTGTATTTTCCGGCCAAGAGGCGCTGTTCGCATTACGCCTGATCAATCGCCGCAAACACGCTCGTTATGCCATCTGGCTGGGTTTTATCGGTAAAGACTTGCCGGAGTTGGAGCAGCCCGTTGATGTCGCCGCATCGACCGCTTATGGCGTGATACTGACGACAGCTACGCCAAGGCGGGGCCTCTTGGCAGCGCCGCGGGTGCGCCTGCAAACACGCTTTCCTCTAGGATTTTTGCGAGCCTGGTGTTATTGGCAGCCAGATGGAACCGTTTTGGTCTATCCGCAACCGGAGGACGCAGCATCGGCACCGCCGCTACCAGTAACCGCACGCGAAAGTAGCACCGGCAACGCACACGCTGGTCACGAGGACTTTGCTGGCGTGCGCGCCTATCAACCGGGCGACTCACTCAAGCATCTGGCATGGCGACAAATTGCTAAGCTCAGCTCTGGTGACGACGCACATTTAATTACCAAATACTTCGACGATGGCGCTGCCAGCGATTTGACCATCGATTATGCAGCACTGCCCTATACGATGGATGTGGAGGCAAAATTATCTCGGATGACGCGCTGGATATTAGAGGCCGAGATGCTAGGTTTGCCGTACGCGTTTCGCATTGGCGATATCACCTATTCTGCGGCTATCGGTGCGAGCCATCAGCAAGCATGTTTGCAAGCGCTTGCGCTGTTCAAGGGCCACGCATGAGTGACGTCATTGAGCAAAACAATTCAGAATCTGGCTCAACATCTTTGCCAACGTCAACAAATACTAAAGCTGGCGCTTTTTGGCTCAGCAATCATTTCAACGCTTTAGCCCGCGACAAAAGCGACACATTACTATTGCTGCTTGCCTGCGCAATGGTGTTGTTACCGCATATTGCCCATCTACCTGTTTGGACGTCACTAACATGCACGCTAGTGTTGATGTGGCGTGGCACGATAACCTGGAGAGGCAATCGCCTGCCGCCGCTAGGTCTGTTATTGCCATTGGCATCGTTGACGATGCTGGGCGTATATCTGAACGAGCACACGATGTTTGGGCGCGATGCCGGGGTCAGCATGTTGGTGCTATTACTGACGTTCAAATTATTAGAAATGCGCGCTCGCCGTGACGTTTTTGTAGTGCTTTTTCTGAGCTTCTTTCTCGTCCTCACGACCTTTTTCTATTCTCAATCCATATTTACCGCGTTCTTGGTGATTGCCACGCTGGTCGTGCTATTAACGGCACAATTATCTTTTCAATTTACAGGTGCAATACCGCATCTGAGACAGCGCCTGCGTATGGGCGGGTTTATTCTGATGCTTGCAGTGCCGCTCACGCTGGTGCTGTTCTTGTTATTTCCGCGCATTCAAGGGCCACTATGGAGTATGCCCGGAGATGCATCTGGCGGGCACACCGGGATGTCTGACAGCATGGCACCGGGCACGATTTCACAACTGGCGATGTCCGATGATATTGCGTTTCGTATCAAATTTATTGATCCCGCACCCGCACCTGCTCAACGCTATTGGCGTGGCGCAGTGTTGAGCAAATTCGATGGACGCACCTGGACGCGGAGGTCGGCATCAACGCTCCCATTGCCACAACCGAATGCCCTCACAGCGAATAAGACAAGTACCGAGATCGTGCGTCAGCAGGTCACTATGGAAGCGAGTAATCAACGCTGGCTATTCGCCTTGGAAACCCCGGAAATACCGCCTACATTAGAAGCTAATCCCGCCGCTCACATCTTCATCAACGCTGACCGTGAAATCCTATCGGATCGGCCGATTACCGAACGGACACGTTACGACGTGATATCTGTTATTCATAACCAAGGTGCTCTGCCAGCAGCTGACACCGATGTAGCAGCGGTTCTGCGTGAAGCCCGTAGTTTGCCAGAAGGTTTCAATCCACGTACCCTCGCTTTTGCCGAGACCCTGCGATCCAAAGCGGCTAATGATGCCGAGGTGGTCCATGCGGCGCTTGATTTTTTTCACAATGAAAATTTTAACTACACGCTGGAACCACCCCTTCTCGGTCAAGATAGCGTAGATGAATTTCTATTTTCCACCCGCGCTGGTTTTTGCGAACACTACTCAAGCGCCTTCGTGGTCTTGATGCGTGCTGCAAACATCCCTGCACGCGTGGTTACTGGTTATCAAGGTGGTGAATTTAACCCCGTAGATGATTTTATGACAGTGCGACAATCGGACGCACACGCATGGGCCGAAGTGTGGTTGAAGGAGAGCGGCTGGACACGGGTTGACCCCACCGCCGCGGTTGCACCCGAACGCATTCAAAAACCTCTGAACCAAGTCATGTCACGGAGTTTTTTAGGCGGCTTGATTAATATCGGGACTTCGCCCAACAGTTGGTGGAATAAGCTGCATATTGTCCGGGAAAATTGGGAGGCACTCAGCAATAACTGGAATCAATGGGTGCTGAATTACACACCGGACAGGCAAAAAAATCTGCTGCAATATTTTGGTATTCAACAACTTGACTGGCGTATGTTGGTTGGATTAATGATCGGCCTTGGTTCACTCGCCATGGCAGTTGTTGCATTGCCCTTACTGTGGGTCCGAAACAAGATTGATCCAATTGATAAGGTATACTCAGGCTTCTGCAGTCGAATGGCGCGATATGGCATAGACATGACCAGACAAGTTTACGAAGGTCCAGGCGCGTATCGTGATCGCCTGTGTAAGGATGCATCACCACTGACGCCACAGGCAAAAAAGGCGGTGGCACTCTTTCTTACTGCTTATGAAACATTGCGCTATAGCACCAACAGTGGTGTTGACCAGGTCTCGCTGGCATCATTAAAAATACAATTTAAAAAACTTAAACCTTTTCTTTCAAAATCTTGATGAAACCTCTCATTCGCGCCACGTTACCCGCTCTTTTACTGCCATGTTCCTTGCCAAAATTACTGCAACGGTCTCGACTTTACGCAGCGTTGGCGATCGCAATGTTAACTGCTGCCTGCGCCGTAAATCCGCCAATAACCAAGCCATCAAGTCCCCTCAATGCGGGCGCTCCTGCAACTCCAACCGCTACGTCGGGCAATCTCCCGAATAGTGTCGCCGCTACGATGCCGCCGCCAAGATTAGTGGACTCAGGCATTGCGCCGGCTACTGGTGACGATAATGAGTTCACCAATTTCGGACAATGGAAAACTGTCTCTGCTTTCATTGATCAAATGGTCGCCAGGAACGGTTTTACCCGCGCAGAATTAGAAGCCGTGTTTAACAAAACACGTTTAGTCGATAGCGCAATCCAGTTAATGAAACCAGGTCCTCCGGGCAAGCCTAAAAACTGGGTCGCGTATCGCGCACGTTTCGTTGAGCCAATCCGTATTAAAGCTGGCGTCAAATTCTGGGATACCTACAGTGATGCGCTTGCTCGCGCGGAAGCTCAGTACGGTGTTCCAGCTGAAATCATTGTCGGTATCATTGGCGTTGAAACCGTCTATGGCCGAAATACTGGCAATTTTCGCGTAATGGATGCGATTACCACATTGGCATTCGACTATCCAAACACACCAACCCGCGACGCGCGTATGGCATTTTTCCGTAAAGAATTAGAAAACACGTTGCTGTTTGCCCGTGAGTCGAATATCGATCCCTTTTCGCTGTTAGGTTCGTACGCTGGTGCCATCGGCTGGCCACAATTTATGCCTAGTAGCATTCGTCAATACGGAGTCGATTTTGATGGAAACGGAAAAATTGACCTGCGCAACTCGCCGATTGACGCCATTGGAAGTGTCGCCCATTACTTGCAGGTGCACGGCTGGAAAACGGGCGAGCCGATCGTTTTTCCGGCAACCGTGGCGACCGATACCAGTAGCGAAAACCGCTGGCAAGCGTTTATCGGACAAGGTCTGGAAGCAAAATTTTCTCTGGATGAATTGACGGCCGCGGGCGTGATGTCAAAAGCAGCGCTGGCTGGCGGCAGCAATATGCGCTTTGGTCTGGTCGACCTGCAAAATGGCAACGCACCGACCGAACATTGGCTTGGCACGGATAATTTCTTCGCCATTACCAAATATAACCGCAGTTTCTTTTACGCTATGTCGGTGATTGATTTGGGGCGCTCAGTTAGTGCGGCACGTGCAGGCCGTTAGTTCCCTGCTTTGGCTGCCACGGTGGTCCATCGTGGCAAAACAATGCTCTATGATTGCTGATATCTACTGCGCGATCAGAGAGAAAAAATCGCCATCAGGATAATCGATTTCTTTGCTACGCCCAATACACGCTAGTCAGATACCAGACAGCAGAAGCCCAGCGACTGAAAGTTAACCCTGAAGGGTCGTTAAATCTACCTGAACCGTTTCGTCGTTGGCGTTCATCCAGATTTGACCGTCTTGAATAGTGCATTGCAATTGCATATTGCGCTGAGCCTGTTTGCTCAACGCGATACTCGTACCAGCAGGCAGATTGATGACAGTCAGGTTACGGGCACGCGCCACTTTATTACTTATTTGCGCCCACCAGATATGACTGGTGCTGCTGTAACAGTAAACCACCACCTGCCCTGCACGCCCACAAGCTTTCAAAATACGCTTTTCGTCCGGCTGCCCAACCTCAACCCACAAATTGATGGCACCGGTCAGGTCTTTCTCCCAGATATCCGGCTCATCAACATCCCATAATCCTTTACTAAAAACCAGAGCTTCAGAAGCGTGACGCGCAAAAGCTAACACACGCACCATCATCCGTTCGTCGGTTTCCGATGGATGTCGGGC
This sequence comes from Glaciimonas sp. GNP009, assembly GCF_054343755.1. NCBI lineage: Bacteria > Pseudomonadati > Pseudomonadota > Betaproteobacteria > Burkholderiales > Oxalobacteraceae > Glaciimonas > Glaciimonas sp. GNP009. The sequence continues at coordinate 3,049,294 of NZ_JBTGUV010000004.1, read as the reverse complement.
GATAGTAAGCGCATGCTCTTGATAATAGTGACGGTCCATATCCGCAATTTGCAGATCGACTTTAAAAATAGTTGCTTTAAGGGCCATGATACGGAGCTTTATTGGTGGTGGTTGCGTGGATCAACATGACAACACAAACCCCAACATACGCGCCTTGCGTGCGCAGTGGTCGGTTCGCGACCGGAAGAATAACCCGTTTTGTTTTTTTGTGGACGATATATAGTGTGCTTTTTTAGGCAAATGGCTTTTGTGCGCCGCCCATTGCTCTTTAATCACTTCTACGCTTTGCACTTCAGATGGGCAAATTTGCGCCCAAAGTGCTGATTTTTTATTCATTTTATTATTAATCACCATGCCCCAATTCACTGAGCAAGTCATTTCCGATACTAAACACTGGGTTGAGCGCGCCGTAATTGGCCTGAATTTGTGCCCTTTCGCCAAGGCGGTATATGTCAAAAATCAAATTCGCTTCGTCGTCAGCGGTGCGCAAAATGTTGCAGACCTGCACACTGACCTACAAACTGAACTGGATTTTCTATTTCAGGCAGATCCGGCTTTAATTGATACAACGCTATTAATTCACCCTCACGTATTACAAGATTTTTTGGACTACAACGATTTTCTGGACGACGCTGATGCCCTGCTTCAAACCCTCGATCTCGAAGGTGAAATTCAAATAGCCAGTTTTCATCCTGATTATCAGTTCGCCGGCACAGAACCGGAAGACATCGCCAACTACACCAATCGCTCGCCTTATCCGACGCTGCATTTATTGCGCGAAGCAAGTCTAGATAATGCGATAGAAGCGTTCCCTGAAGCTGCTGAGATTTTTGAAAAAAATCTGCAAACCATGGAGGACTTGGGTATTTTAGGCTGGGGGAAACTAGACGTCGCAGCTACCTTGGAAGAAAAGAAATCCTGAAATAATATCTGGAAGAATATCTATCACAGCAACATTTTTCGCTTTGAAAATTGCACATCACCAATCAAAGGACCACAGGATTTTCCTTTTTTCAGTCGACATAAACGCAAAATCAATCGGTATGTCGCGTTCATCGTATTTGCCATGGATAAGCGTTAAAGCAAGCATGTAATATTTCCAGTTGGGATCCATGTGCTCATGTCGCCCAACAGAGTTTTTTAAAATGCGGTGAAAGCAAGCCATCCCCTGAAACACAAACACACGCAAGAATTCACAATCGATAAAGATCGGGCATTGAAGCCTGAGCCGTCAACACAAAGCGAGGTAAAAGGTGTCAAATTTGGAAGGAAACTGCAGAATTTAAAGATGTTGTCAAAATACTTTAAGAAGAATAAAGTGACGGAAAAGCACTATAAATCATTGAGCAAAAAATAAAATTAAGTTTTTGCAACTTTTTACTAGAAATCATCATCCAACCTGCTAGAAGTTGTTAGAGTTCAAAGTAAGTTATTAAAATCCAATTTTGTTGTTTTTTTACTACCGCTATTTTGAATTGTTTTAAAGTGTTTCTTTTTGACAAAAAATACATAGAATCGGTATAAAATAAAGCTACTTGCAACTTCGCCAATAAGCTGAAGGTTACAGCCGCGCAATATTTCGACATACTTAGCGCAAACCTTCCCTATTCAACATCAGAATAAATGGAATCTATCGAACTATGAATACCTCATTAGAAGCGCCAAAAAGCAACAAATTGGATGAGCAAGTGTCTTACGACCCAAACCATTTGCTTGACTCTCTCATAGATAAGTTACATCTGAAAAATGATGCCGCCTTGTCACGTGCGTTAGAAGTTGCTCCACCCGTAATTAGCAAGATTCGCCACCACCGCCTGCCGGTCGGCGCTTCATTGTTGATTCGTATGCATGAAGTTAGCAGCCTCACTATTAGTGAACTACGCGCCTTGATGGGTGATCGTCGTGAAAAATTCCGTATCAGCGACAAACAATTTAAGCCAAAAGATAAAATCGAGGCAGAACAACAAAAGTAATGTGGTCGTCGCTACGCCCTGCGTTTGTTATCTGGTTTGGTTTAGTGCGCTTGCAACATTACAAGATTGCAAGCGCACTAATGTAATATGCACTCATAACAGCTACGCAGGGAAAACACCCGTTGATAAGTATCGATCCCCGCGATCGCAGACGATGAACACGATTGTTGCATTTTCTACTTGTTGAGAAATACGCAACGCTACTTCGCAGGCGCCTGCCGCGGATATCCCGCAAAAGATACCCTCTTCACTTGCTAGTCTACGTGCCATGTGCTCGGCTGCAGATTGACTAACCGACTCAATTTGATCTACGCGTGCATGATCGTAAATTTTCGGCATATATGCTTCCGGCCATTTTCTGATGCCTGGAATCTGTGACCCCTCTTCCGGCTGTGCACCGATAATCTGTATGGCGTGATTTTGCTCCTTCAGGTATCGAGATACACCCATGATTGTGCCGGTGGTCCCCATCGCGCTGACGAAATGGGTAATTTTTCCGCCGGTATCACGCCATATTTCAGGGCCTGTGGTTTCGTAATGCGCCAACGCGTTATCCGGGTTAGCAAACTGGTCCAAAATCAAGCCCTCACCATCTTTTTCCATTTTTTGCGCCAGATCGCGCGCGTACTCCATACCGCCTGTCTTAGGCGTTAATATGATTTTGGCACCGTACGCAGCCATACTTTGGCGACGTTCTTCGCTCAAATTTTCTGGCATTAACAACACCATTTTGTAACCGCGCATTGTCGCTACCATTGCTAAGGCAATGCCAGTATTGCCACTAGTCGCTTCAATCAGAGTATCGCCTGGCTTTATGTCACCGCGTGCTTCGGCGCGTTTAATCATCGACAGCGCAGCTCTATCCTTGACTGAGCCGGCTGGATTATTTCCCTCTAACTTGCCGAGGATAATATTGTTACGCTGGGCGGTAATGTCGGCTGAAATGCGCTTTAGCTGAACCAGCGGCGTGTTTCCGATTGTGTCTTCGATAGTGAGATAGGGCATAGTTTACGCTTAGCAGAAGAGGCAAAAGACCTATTCTAATATGAGACTTTATTGTGCGTATGCAGTACGACCAAATCAAATACGAATACGATTCAGAAGCCGTTACTATTCGCGTGAAATGGGCCCCTAGTTGCATTGTTCAATGCACCACTAAGTGACTCGCTAATTACGCTAATGGGTCAGCTAAGTTCAAGCCATCACCAAGTCACGTTTATGATGTCAGAAGCGATTAATTAAAAGCTATTCATCACGGTCAATTTGATCGCAAAAAAATAAAAAAGCTCCTTATTTCCAAGGAGCTTTCAAAAGATGAGCAATACAATTAATTAATACGACACCATGTCGCCAAATTCTTTTCTACTATTTGACAGGTACTTTAACCGCTTCTTTTTTGGGCTCGGCTTTCACTCCAGGTTTTGCTGGGACATTCGATTTCGATTGACCATTGACTTGTAATCCAGCCGTCGACAATTTAACAGCACTTTTGCCGCCAATCCCTTTAACCCGCTTTTCAAAATCAGGCCAATCTTTAAAGTTGCCACCTTTGGTACGTTCGTCAAGAATGCGTTTAGACGTCGATGATCCTACGCCCTTCACACTATCAAGCGCAGCCTTATCGGCCTTATTCACGTCAACTTGCGCGAATGCCATACTCATGGTGACAATTGACATTGCCGTGATCTGGAATAATTTTTTTAGCATGCAGTCCTCTTTCTTTTAGTGTGATGAGTTCATTTAATGAACCTGACGTAAATACGCCGTGCTCATTATAGGAAGCCGTTGTTGTTAAAAACGGCCATTCTCATCACACTCTAGGACTTGGCTTATGGGAACAGTTCTTTATGCGTGACCGTTGCAGTCCCGAGCTTACCAACCACAATACCGCCAGCACGATTTGCCAGAGCCACCGCCTCAGCAATCGGAAAACCCGCACCCATCATGACCGCCATCGTCGCAATCACCGTATCACCTGCACCGGAGACATCGAACACTTCACGCGCCATGGTCGGAAAATGAACCACTTGGTGATCCGTATACAAGGTCATTCCCTCTTCTGACCGCGTCACCAAAAGTGCTTCCAGTGCTAGCGATTGACGTAGGTTTTGTGCCTTCGTGGTGAGTTCTTCTTCGCTTTTCCAGGTACCGACAATCCGCATCAATTCAGATTTATTCGGGGTCAATATCGTAGCGCCCGCATACCGTGAAAAATCGTCTCCTTTGGGATCAACGAGAATACATTTCCCCGCATCCTTGGCGGCTGCGATCATATCAGCGACATTGACCAAGCTCCCTTTAGCGTAATCCGATAAAACGATCACACCATATTGCGGCAATAATGTGTTGAAACGAGTCAATTTATCGCGCAAAACAGTGTCGGTTGGCGGTTCTTCAAAATCGATCCGCAGCAACTGCTGCTGACGCCCAATCACACGCAACTTGATGATGGTCGAAATGGCCGGGTCGCGCGTCAGGAAGCTATTGATCCCTAACTCAGTCAACAGGCTATCCACAACGTCGCCCGCCTCGTCTTGGCCAACCACACCAAGCAAACCGGCACCACCGCCAAGCGTAGAGATATTACGGGCAACGTTAGCCGCGCCACCTAAGCGCTCTTCACGCTTTTCAACGCGTACTATCGGTACCGGCGCTTCTGGTGAAATCCGGCTTACTTCGCCAAACCAATAGCGATCTAGCATGACATCGCCGACCACCAATATTTGAACGCTTTCAAACGAAGCAGGAACCACTTGTGAAACTTGTGAGACTTCCACTTTCTGATTGGCTTTCATACTGGTTGCCCTCACTTACGCGCCAGTACCGAGCGACCAATGCCGTAATACTCGAAACCGATCTCGCTCATCACTGTTGGCTCGTATAAATTACGTCCATCAAAAATCACCGGTGCCTTCAAATACGTGCGAACCTGATGAAAATCAGGGCTACGATATGTTTTCCACTCAGTAACGATGACCAGTGCATCCGCGTCCTGTAAGGCTGCCATTTGGTTTTCGCAGAAATGTAGTCGCTCCAATAACTCCGGTGTGGCAGCAAAGTCCAACTCAAGGACACGTTTGGCTTCCACCATGGCAACCGGATCATGCACTGCTACCGACGCGCCGCGGCCCAGTAACTCACTCAACAAAACACGCGATGATGCTTCGCGCATGTCGTCTGTATTAGGTTTGAATGCCAAACCCCATAATGCAAAGTGTTTACCAGTCAAATCGCTGCCAAAACGGTCAACGATTTTATTTCCCAGCACGTGTTTTTGATTATTATTAACTTGTTCTACTGCCCGCAGAATCAACAACTCTTGATCGTAACCGCGTGCAGTACGTTCCAACGCTTGTACATCCTTAGGAAAGCACGATCCTCCGTAACCGCAACCGGCATACAAAAAGCTATGTCCGATACGCGGGTCTGACCCGATACCATGACGCACAGCTTCAATATCAGCACCGACTTTATCTGCAAGATTGGCCAATTCATTCATGAATGAAATGCGAGTTGCCAGCATTGCGTTCGCAGCATATTTAGTGAACTCGGCAGAACGCACATCCATCCAGTACGTGCGCTCGTGATTCCGATTAAACGGTGCGTAAAGCTGCGTCATTAATGCATGAGCAGTCTTGCCGTCGGCACCATCATCACAGCCAATCACGATACGGTCCGGACGCATAAAATCGTCCACCGCAGCGCCTTCTTTCAAAAACTCCGGATTGGATACTACGGAGAATTTCATACCTGCATCGCCTGGTGCCCGGTTCGCCAGCTCAGCCCGAATCGCGGCAGTAACTCTGTCTGCGGTACCGACCGGCACCGTCGACTTATCAACAATCACCTTGAAATCAATCATGTATTTACCGATATTACGCGCAGCTGCCAGCACATATTGTAAGTCGGCCGAACCATCTTCATCAGGCGGCGTACCAACTGCAATAAATTGAATCTGACCATGGGCAACGCTGGCGGCAATATCAGTCGAAAACCGTAAGCGACCGTTCGCCCGATTGCGACCAACGATTTCGGCTAAACCTGGTTCGTGTATTGGGATGCCACCGCTATTTAAGATAGCGATTTTCTTTTCGTCCAAATCAAGACAAAAAACGTCATTGCCAAGTTCAGCTAGGCAAGCGCCCGTGACCAAACCAACATAACCGGTTCCGATAATTGTTATTTTCATATTTTTCCGTATTGCGCTTTACTGTATTTCAACCGTAAAAATACGATTGAAGGTTAACTACCCGTGACCTATCGACCGTCACTTCGAACGCCGCTAAATATACCCCGATACTTGGTTGCTGCGTTGCAGCGTCATAACCTATCTTCCGCATTCTTTAGCGTCGTCGTTAGATAGTGAAAATATGAAACCCAATCTTAATATATTGCATTTAATTCATCACATTCAATTCTTCAGTACGACGCGGCGGATAGGTTTCCCAGCGACTGCAACCTGGGCATTGCCAATAAAATTGACGCGCCTTAAAACCGCAATGACTGCACTGATAACGCGCCAGTTTCTGGGTATAACCGTGCACCAGATTTTTAACTACAGAGAGCTCTGAATGCATTTCTGGTGCAGCGATCATGAGCCGTGCCTCTAGCAGCTTATCGAGGCCTAGCAGTGTCGGAGTACGGCGCAGTTCATCACTCACCAGACTATTTGTCGCTTCAACGCCATCCAATTCAAGCACGGCCTTAAACACCACTTCCAACAGATCGATCGAGGATGCTTCTGCCAAATAAGAGCGTAACAAATTGACACCTTCGTGAGGACGACCAACGGTACGATAACCATCCATTAGTCGCTGAGCAACCAGCGCGACGTGCGGCACACTCTGCTGCTCAACCCGACGCCAGGCCACTAACGCGGCCTCAGCATCGTCTTTTGCCAGATAAACATCACCCAACAACATTGTCGCTCGGACGCTATTACGATCGTTAGCTAACGCTTTGTCCAACAATACCTTGGCATCGTCAGGATGGCCATCAACCAACGCGTCCTGAGCCAACTCACAGTAAAACTGGGCGATCTCTTTTTGACGTCCGCCAGCACCGGCTTCTTGCAATGCTTGTGCAGCTTCAATCGCTCGCTGCCATTCTTTTTCACGTTGATAAATTTCGAGTAATGCGCGTCCAGCTTGAGCACCGTACGTGGACCCGATCAATAAATTGAAGCTTTCTTCGGCACGATCCAACAAGCCGGCCTTCAGGTAATCCTGACCCAATTCATATTGTGCATGGAACCGATGTTCCTGCTCCAAATCGGGGCGAGCAAGTAAATTCTGATGCACGCGAATAGCGCGTTCGGTTTCACCTCGACGACGAAATAAATTGCCAAGTGCAAAATGTAATTCTGCAGTCTCAGGATCAAGTTTTACAATTTCAATAAAAGCATCAATCGCTTTATCGGGCTGCTCATTCAATAAAAAATTCAACCCTTTAAAATAGCCGCGCGGCAGGCTGCGCGACTCGGATATCAATTGGTTGATATCCACGCGTGCGGCGATCCAACCCAAACCAAAAAAGATTGGGATACCCAACAACCACCAGGTTTCAAATTCCATACGGACGTATTATCTGCATATAGTGTGACGATTAATAGATCGCTAAAAGATCGGTAATAGTTCGGGGGAGAACTATGGCGCCAGTTCGTTCAATAGAAAGTTTGTTAACTATTTACACTCTCGACTTTTGCGCTCCGTTTTGCTGACACATTAATGCACTCGCACATCGCACATGATACGCACTAGCCTTTTATAGAAGCTGACGATTCCACATGCGATGTTGCACGGCATTAACTATTCCGGATACTGTCCGGTGGCGGTGCTTCTGCGCTCGCGAGCCGCTGGGCTTCACGCTCCCGCTGCATCGATGCAAGTGCTTTTTGGGATTTGGAGGCGCTGCGACGGTGGCGGAACACAGCTGGCGCCATTGCCAATACACCTAGAATTGCACCAGAACCGAAGAAGCCTAAGAGGATTAAAACTAGTGGACCACGGATTTGGTAATTTAGGAGGAATTCGAGTGTCACTTCCTGTGTATTCTTCAATGCGAAACCAAAGAAAACCAAGAATAATAAAATTGCAATAACTCGGGAAATAATTTTCATAATGCGGTTCCTGATTGGTGATGTAAAGACAGCATTGCCTCTGCGTCAGACAAACTGGCGTGCTGCCCGTTCATCGCTTTTATACCTGCTCCGATAAACCCAATGCACAACTTTACAACGATCAGAGCACCTCCGGCGTGTTCTGATGTTCCCAACATACGTAACTCAACTGTATATACCAATCAATTTATATCAATCAATTAATATAGATTAATTTATATAGATCAGTTATGACGCCAAATACCCGATCACATACACAATTACGTAAATAACTGAAATTGTACGTGAAAAAAAACGGCATCCGAAGATGCCGTTTTTATTTCGTACGCACAACTTAGTCTTCTTTGATTGGTTGCCCGACCATAGCATCGACTCGTTCACGCAACTCTTTACCAGGCTTGAAGTGTGGCACCCGCTTTTCCGGCACCATTACCTTGTCCCCTGATTTCGGGTTGCGACCAATCCGCGGCGGTCTGCGGTTTAGCGCAAAACTGCCAAAACCACGAATCTCAATGCGCTGACCTGTCGATAAAGCATCGCCCATTGCATCAAGTATCGTTTTGACCGCGTAATCCGCATCCTTAGCAACCAGCTGCGGATAACGCTCGGCCAAGCGGGCAATCAGCTCCGACTTTGTCATTAGCGTGCTCGCTTAACTATTTCTTAGTTCTTGTTGTCGAATTTAGCTTTCAACAACGCACCCAGACTTGTTGTACCGGAAGCAGCGTTAGAGTCTGTAGTAGACATCTTCTGCATTGCTTCTTGTGTTTCAACATTGTCTTTTGCTTTGATCGAAAGCTGAATACCACGTGCTTTACGATCAACGTTGATGACCATTGTCTCCAACACATCGCCAACTTTCAGGTGAGTACCGGCATCTTCCACGCGATCGCGGGAGATTTCGGAAGCGCGCAAGTAGCCTTCAACTTCTTCAGACAATTGAATCACAGCACCTTTAGGCTCAACCGACTTAACCGTACCAGTTACCAGTGAACCCTTGTCGTTCATTGCTGCGAAGTTGTTGAATGGATCGCCTTCCAATTGCTTGACGCCCAGAGAAACACGCTCGCGCTCAACGTCAATAGCCAATACGATGGCTTCCAGCTCGTCACCCTTTTTAAAGCGACGGACTGCTTCTTCGCCAGTTTCTGTCCATGACAGATCCGACAGGTGAACCAAGCCATCGATGTTACCGGCCAGGCCGATGAACACGCCGAAGTCAGTGATCGATTTGATCGCGCCACGGACTTTATCGCCCTTCTTGTGGGTGATCGCAAAATCGTCCCAAGGGTTAGCTTTACATTGCTTCATACCCAGGCTGATACGACGACGGTCTTCGTCGATTTCCAGAACCATGACTTCAACTTCATCGCCCAATTGAACGACTTTGTTCGGTGCCACGTTCTTGTTAGTCCAGTCCATTTCTGAAACGTGAACCAGACCTTCGATACCTTGCTCGACTTCAACGAATGCGCCATAGTCAGTCAGGTTAGTGACTTTACCGAACAGACGTGTGTGTTGTGGATAACGACGTGACAAACCGGTCCAAGGATCGTCGCCCAATTGCTTGACACCCAACGAGACACGGTTTTTCTCTTGATCGTATTTCAGAACCTTAGCAGTGATCTCTTGACCGACTGTCAACACTTCTGATGGGTGACGCACACGACGCCATGCCAAATCAGTGATATGCAACAGACCATCGATACCGCCCAGATCCACGAATGCGCCATAGTCAGTGATATTTTTGACTACGCCATTAACGATGGTGCCTTCTTTCAGCGTTTCCATCAGTTTTTGACGCTCTTCGCCCATCGATGCTTCGATTACAGCGCGACGTGACAACACAACGTTATTACGCTTACGATCTAGCTTGATGACCTTGAATTCCATGGTCTTGCCTTCGAAAGGCGTCGTGTCTTTAACAGGACGCGTATCGACCAGCGAACCCGGCAAGAAAGCACGAATGCCGTTTGTCAGAACAGTCAGACCGCCCTTAACTTTGCCATTGACAGTACCAGTGACGATCTCGCCAGACTCCATCGCTTTTTCAAGCGAGAGCCAAGATGCCAGACGTTTAGCTTTGTCACGCGACAGGATTGTGTCGCCGAAACCGTTTTCCAGCGATTCAATAGCAACGGAGATGAAATCACCAACGTTTACTTCGAGTTCGCCGAGGTCATTTTTAAATTCTTCAATTGGAATGAACGCTTCTGACTTCAGGCCGGCGTTGACAATAACGAAGTTATGATCAAGACGAACGACTTCAGCAGAAATCACTTCACCAGAACGCATGTCTTGACGTGACAGCGATTCTTCAAATAGTGCGGCGAAAGCACTCGCTTCGCCAGAGGTAGAGGACAGAACAGTGATTGACATAGGATTTGACTAGTTTTGCCAGTATTGCGACGCATTCAAACAACCTAAATAATAAACTCTTAGATAAGCACAACAACCAGAATACGATCAATAAAGGGTTAGGTTTTTAAATGTCCGATCCAACTTTGCGACGGATCGAACAGCTAGGTACAACGAATTAAACAACATCTACTGAACAAATATTGTGATGCCACCGGTTTAAATAGCGTTCGACATGTGTCGAATGTTTATTTAACAGGCGCTACTTTTAATGTTTTTTGACGCTTTACTCATCAGATATTGCAATATTGCCAAGGCATCGCGATAAAAATCAAAAGCGATTGAGGTTGATGCTGACGTCATTCTTAAATAATCCTTAAGTAATGCGTGCAAGGCAACCAACATATTGCCGCACCATCCGCTCAGCCACACAACCAGCAACACATTACAGCTTGATGACTGGCTTCACTGACGCATACCAACCAAGTACTTGCTCAACCGCTTGTTCCGCGGTGAGTTCCGAAGTATCCAGAAGAAATGCCCCTTCAGCAGCTTTAAGTGGCGCAGAACTGCGATGGGTATCACGGTCATCACGCTCACTCAAATCATTTGTGAGGTCTTGCATATTAGCAGAAATTCCCTTGTCAATCAATTGCTTGTAACGTCTTTGCGCTCTGGCTGCAACACTCGCTGTCAGAAATACCTTCAGCACAGCATGCGGAAAAATCACCGATCCCATGTCCCGACCGTCCGCGACCAGGCCTGGTGCCTTGTGGAAGCCCAGTTGTAATCCGTAAAGGGCTTGCCTGACTGGCATCAACGCAGCGATTTTTGATGCAGTGTTACCAACTTTTTCTACTCGAATGGCCTCAGTAACATCTTCTTTAGATAAAAATATGTGCGCGCCATCGAATTGGCAGTTCAAATGCTCAGCTACCTTTGCAAGCGCATGCTCGTCATTAAGGGCCGTATTTCGGCGTATCGCTGACAGCGCGGTGAGGCGATACAACGCACCTGAGTCAAGGTAATGAAAGCCCAGGCGCTGTGCTACTTTTTGTGCCACCGTCCCTTTTCCTGAAGCGGTTGGTCCGTCAATAGTAATGACGGGTGTCTGAGAATTAGGCATGAAGAGTCAAATTGTTAACAAATAGGAAAATGGGGGTTGTCGCAGCTCTTAATATAAAAAACGACGTACAACATCAGATTGTCGCGCATGCAACGTTATTAGGGAATCCTATCGAAAAATATCGCGTAAACAAAAACCAGCGCAATCGCCACTGTCGCAACCGTAGTTCAAACCAACGGCTCAAAGATGGCTTGCAAATCTTCCGCTGTCAGTTTCACATTTAGCGCTTCACCGGTGGTACCAAGGATGGCTTCAGCCAACGCTGCTTTCTTGCCTTGTAAGGCCTGAATTTTTTCTTCTACCGTGCCTTTAGCAATGAGCTTGTATACAAATACCGGTTTATCCTGGCCAATTCGCCAGGCGCGGTCGGTTGCTTGCAGTTCAGCCGCCGGATTCCACCATGGATCGTAATGGATAACTGTATCGGCTGCGGTTAAATTCAAACCCACGCCACCGGCCTTCAGACTAATCAGAAAAACCGGCACGTCACCGTCTTGGAAGGACCGCACTATAGCGCCACGATCTTTTGTCTCGCCTGTAAGTAATGCGTAGCTAACGTTTGCGGCGGTCAGCGCTTCAGCGATCAGTGCCAGCATGCTGGTAAATTGAGAGAAGATCAAAATTCGCCGATCCTCCTGACGCAACTCGTCCACCATCTCCATTAACTCTAGCAACTTAGCGGAAGGAACATGCGTTGATCGGGCACTTTCGTCGGTCGACGTCTTTACCAACCGTGGATCGCAGCATGCCTGCCGCAGTTTAAGCAATGCCTCCAAAATAATGATGTGACTACCGGCCACGCCTTTGCTCTCAATTGCTGCACGGACTTTTTTATCCATCGCCAGCCGCACCGTCTCGTATAGATCACGTTGCGGACCGGAGAGTTCGACATGCCGCACCATTTCCGTTTTGGGCGGCAATTCGCTCGCCACGGCATCCTTGGTTCGGCGCAACAAAAATGGCTTGATTCGTCGTACCAGCAGCGCTCTTCGACTATCGTCAGCGTATTTTTCTATCGGCGTACGGAAATCTCGATTGAAGTCTTTTTCTGATCCCAACAAACCCGGCAACAAGAAATGGAACTGCGACCACAGTTCACCTAAGTGATTTTCAAGTGGCGTTCCAGTCAAGCATAGCCGATGCCGTGCTTTCAACAGACTTAAACTTTGTGCCGCTTTCGAACGCGGATTTTTTATATAATGCGCCTCGTCCAAAATCAACAAATGATACTGATATGCACGTAAACGCTCTTCGTCGCGCGGCAACAGTGCATAAGTAGTCAGCACGATATCGACGTCATTGATTTGATCGAAATAGGCCAGCCGCTGTTTTCCCTGCAATACCAGGACTTTCAATCCTGGCGCAAAGCGTTCTGCCTCTTCCTGCCAATTCGACATCAGACTGGTGGGCGCGACAACTAGCGCAGGCGATGTCAATCGACCCGCATTTTTTTCGATCAAAATATGTGCAAGTGTCTGAATGGTTTTGCCCAAGCCCATATCGTCAGCCAAAATACCCGCAAAATCATATTCGCGCAAAAACTGCATCCAGGACAAACCTTCGCGCTGGTAATCGCGCAAGGTCGCCTGCAAACCATCCGGCACCGCCACTTGCTGAACGCCGCCAAAACTGTTGAGTTTTTTGCCGACCTGACGCAAACGATCTCCACCCATCCAGCGTAACTCGGCATGACCTTCCAACTCCGCCAGACGTGCTGCATCGAGCACTGAAAGACGGACAGAATCGCCTACTCTATCGGTAAAATACAACTCACCTAAAGTACTCAAAATAGGTTTGATGCGACCCCACGGTAACGCTACACGTAGTCCGCTTTCCAGTTGCATCAAAAACTCTTCATCATCAGGGCGTTGCGCCAAAGCGCGCTGATTAAAGTCATCCGGCGCTTGCCGGATCAAATCAATTAACAGTGGCAACAGAGAAACACGCTCTCCCTTGACGACTATGCCCAACGCCAGATCAAACCATGGATTGCCAGCCGGATCGGCATCCACTTCGGGCGTGTGACTGCCTTGCATATCGCCGTCTTGCCCATCATCTTCTCGTGTTTCCCGATGATTCGCATCATTGATATCAGCGTACCAATCCTCAATTTCAGCGACATCAAAACGATAGTCAGGTGATTTATCTATCTTCCAGCCAGCCGCAATTAACGCAGGCAAATCTTGTTTAGCAAAGTGTAGCCATGCTGCTTCGCTTTGCATCACGAAAGGAGGATTACGGCGCATCAGAAAATGATTATCGTCACTGACCTCACGCAGCTTCACATCCAGTAATGTTTGAATAGCTGCATTTTCCAGACTCTGATTACGCAAAATCTTTTCAACGCCCTTTGGACTATTGCGCTGAAATATGGGACTAAATTCCGTCGTGACAATCGCGCCATCGTAGGAAAAAAATAGTTGCGCAAAATCGTGTATCGCCCCGTTATCATCAGACACACTGTCCAATACCAATATCGGCTGCGGCGGTATTGCCTCCAGCACAGAAAAGGGAATATCGACCGGCATCGGGATCACATCACTGATACCCTGGCTGAGTAATAATTGTGCGACTTGCCGCTTGTTGCCGGCGTCAATCAGCGGCGCTTGCGCGACCAAATTAATCAAATCCTCTTCCGCAATATGATGAAAAACTGAAGGCAACCTCAGTTCGCCGCAAGACAGATTATCGATGTACCAAGGCGGTGCGGTCGGTAAAACATAATCAATTGTCTCACCATGTCCAGCGTTAGAATCCGTGCTGTCCGATACATTTGACACAAATTGCCAAACCAGTTTAAACACCTCTCGCGGCGCCTCGATTGCGGCCTTGCTAGATTGACCGAGAGGCCGCGCCCATTTTGTATGAGGCGCTTCACGCGGCTCATCCAGGGACTCTTGCTGGCGCTGCTCACTCCATTCCAGAGTCGCATCGCGTGCCTCTGACAATGATAGAAAATGCGCCTGTCCTTTACTTAAGTCGGTTGAGGAATTGGCCCACATCAAACTCTTCTGTTCTAATAACAACCGCAATAATTGCGCGCCCAGTTTTCCGGTTAGCTCACAATTGTTTTGCTGAACTTGAGATTGATAGTACGGCGTACCTTGATTTTTTCGGCTGACCAGGGCGATAAATAAACTCACCGTATCTTGATCAATCTCGGGCAAAAAATCACGGATTGCATTGTAGAAATTATAGTTGTCGCCAAGCGGTTTGATCGCACTGAAGCGGCCATCTTTTCGCAGCCTTGCTTTGCATAGATAGAGCAGAACCTGCTTACCATTTTGTGTCGGCACGAGCGCAAAAACAATTTGATAATCGGATGATACGGCCGCACGATGCATCGAGATCGCCATCGGCTTGACAACCAACTCTTCCTCTACCCGTTGCAACCAGTTTCCAATCACGCGTGGCAGTTGCGCACCCGATTTTGTTTGGCTGTTGGCGTGATTTGACGCTACGCTAGTCGACGGTTTGACACGTTCCAAATACTCGATCAACGCCGCTGCAACGTGTTTGCAGTTATAGCCTACGGGGCAGGAACAAATGCCCTCGACATTGAGCCTTCCGCCGTTGTCAGCGAGTGTGATTTTTTGATCGTATGTATTGCTCCGACTTCCTCGCACGCGACTCGTCAGGCCATTTCGGCCGTCGTCATCAAGGACCATTACGCGTTGCTGCTGGACGTATTCCTGAGCACGTGCGATGGTCGCGTCCGAGACCGATCTGGCGATATCTTCTATAGCAAAAGGAATAGTCAGCATGTCGCCTTACAGTAACGTTTGCTCAGCGAGCTTAGCAAAAACATCAAAATAATCCGGGAATGTTTTTGCCACACATTTTGGATCGTTAATCCGTACCGTTGTACCACGCAGCGCCGCACCATCAAGAGAGGCGAGCGAAAAACACATCGCCATACGATGATCATCATATGTATCGATCGTGGCCGGTTGCATTGCCGTCGGCGGCGTAACCCGCAGATAATCTTCGCCCTCTTCGACGGTCGCACCCAACTTGCGCAATTCCGTTGCCATGGCACTCAAGCGATCAGTTTCCTTGACACGCCAACTGGCAATATTGCGTAAAGTACTCGGGCCGTCAGCATATAGGGCAGCGATCGCAATCGTCATGGCCGCATCCGGAATGTGATTAAAATCCGCATCGATAGCCTTCAAGACACCATTGGACGACACTTCGATCCAGTTATCGCCCATTGTGATATTGGCACCCATTTGTTGCAAGGCTTCAACAAAACGGACATCGCCCTGAATACTATTCTTGCCGACGCCTTCGACTCTTAATGGACCACCCGTAATAGCGCCTGCGGCCAGAAAATAGGATGCCGATGAAGCGTCGCCTTCCACATGAATCGTGGCGGGACTTTGATATTGTTGACCGGCTGCAATGGAAAACGACTGCCAGCCATCACGTTCAACTGAAATGCCAAACCGTTGCATCAGATTTAATGTGATCTCAATGTATGGTTTAGAAATCAATTCACCCGCGACATCAATCGTTACCGCCTCATCTTGCGCCATTAACGGCGCGGCCATCAGCAAAGCGGTCAAAAACTGGCTCGACACATTGCCGCGCACCGACATCCGTTGCGCATGTAACTGAGCGCGATGGATGTGCAATGGCGGATAACCCGGAACGCCTGTGTAATCGATCCGGGTACCGATAGCATTTAACGCATCGACCAGATCGCCGATTGGTCGCTCATGCATTCTCGATACGCCGTGCAACGTATAGTCGCCACCCATCGCTGCCAAAGCGGCCGTCAATGGCCGAATCGCGGTACCCGCGTTGCCCATGAACAAGTCTGCATGATGGATCGGAAAACGTCCGGCACAGCCGTGAATGGTGTAGTTTTGCGCCCCCTCCGCTTGCTCCCAGTCGACTCCCAATTGCTTCAACGCCATCAGCATGACAAGCGTGTCATCAGAGGCCAGCAGATCGTGAATTTCTGTCGTGCCATGTGCCAGCGCGGCCAACAATAGCGTGCGATTGGAAATACTTTTAGAGCCGGGTAATTTCACCGTGCCCTGACATTTCACGACCGGATGTAAGTCGATATATTTCGCATAGTGCTTTTTGGTCTGTTTTGTCTGCTGGTTCTGCATTAATCTCCACCTTCCTTGTTCTGTTTTTCCGCCGCTTCGATGGCGCTGATCCAACGTTGGCGCGCTTGTTGCGCATTCTGATAAATAGCCTCAAGACCCGCACCGTCGCGAGATGCCAGCAAAGCACGTACTTCCGACAACTTTATCTGATAAGCATCAAGCTCTTGTAACAATGCGTCCTGATTTGCCAGTGAGATATCCCGCCACATTTCCGGCGATGATCCGGCGATACGTGTAAAGTCCCGGAAGCCGCTGGCCGCATATTGAAACAACACATCAGCGTGCGGCTTACTGGCAATATCATCGACCAGCGCATACGCCAACACATGCGGCAAATGACTCACCGACGCAAATACCACATCGTGCTGAGCGCTGGAAAGACGGTGAATATGGGCACCGCATTGCTTCCACGCATTAGCAACGCGCTGGATATCTGCTTCGCTATTTTCCGGCAACGGCGTCAGCACGACTTTTTTACCCACGTACAAACTTGCAATGGCAGCGCCCGGACCGTTACTCTCTCGTCCTGCGATAGGATGACCGGGCACAAACTGCCCGATTTTTACACCCAGAGCCAAGCGTGCCGATGCTTCGACATCGCCTTTGGTACTACCCGCATCGGTGACGATAGTGCCGATTTGCAAGTGAGGCTGAATACTGGCAAGGATCGCTCCGGTTTGAGCGACAGGTGCCGCAATCAATACCAGATCGGCGTCCGCAACGGCATCCGCCACCGACGTTGCGATGGCGTCAATAATGCCGAGCTCTAGCGCACGTTGCAATGAGGCGAGACTCCGTCCCGCACCCACAATTTGCTGGACCATGCCCGCTTGCTTGAGCGCCAATCCAAATGAGCCGCCAATCAGGCCGGCCCCAAAAATAGCAATTTTCTTAAACACGATGAAGGCTTCGACAGGAATGGAAAAAAGATAAAGTGACAACCGTCCCGATTACATCAAGCTAACAAGGACTTTAGCGCTGCGATAAAAGCAGCATTTTCATGCGGCAATCCTATTGTGATCCGTAACCATTGCGGCAAGCCATAATTTCCCACCGGCCGAACGATGATGCCCTGCTTCAACAAAGCCAGATTGACACGTGAACCGGCGTCAACATCGTCACCCACTTTAACCATCACGAAATTACCGAACGATGGCACGTAACTCAGTTTCAGATCGTCAAACGCGGCTGTCAACTGCGCGTACCCAGCGGCATTAATTTCTGCGCTGCGTTGCAAGAATGGTTTATCGTTCAGCGCTGCAACGGCTGCCGCCTGTGCCAGCGAATTGACATTGAACGGCTGACGAATACGATTCAGCAAATCGGTGATCGCAGGTTGTGCAATGCCAAAACCGATACGCAACCCCGCAAGTCCATACGCTTTCGACATCGTGCGTGAGACTAATAAATTCGGGTATTGACGCACCCAGGCAATTGATTCGTATTGCAATTCCGGCGGTAAGTATTCGTTATACGCCTCATCCAGAACGACCACGATATGGGCAGGTACTTGCTGCAAGAAAGCCTCAAGTTCCACGGCAGGAATAAAGGTCCCGGTTGGATTGTTCGGATTCGCGATGAAAATCAAACGCGTGCCATCCGTAATCGCCGCCGCCATCGCCAGCAGATCGTGACCGAAATCTTTAGCAGCCACCACAATCGCACGCGCGCCGACCGCCTGAGTCGCCAGCGCGTACACGAGAAAGGAATACTCGGCATACATTGCGGCTTGACCCGGCTGCACAAACGCATGGGTAGCAAGTTCAAGAATATCGTTACTGCCATTACCCAGCGTAATCCACTCTGCTGGTACATCATATTTGGCCGTAATAGCGGCCTTCAATTCAAACCCGTTAGCATCCGGATAGCGGCCAATATCAGCGACCGCTGCTTGCATGGCCAATTTGGCAGATTCCGGCATGCCCAGCGGATTTTCATTAGAAGCTAGCTTAATGATCTTCGCTTCATCAAGCCCGAACTCGCGCGCAACTTCAGCTATTGGTTTGCCACCTTGGTAAG
The DNA here is from genome assembly GCF_054343755.1 of Glaciimonas sp. GNP009. Lineage (NCBI taxonomy): Bacteria > Pseudomonadati > Pseudomonadota > Betaproteobacteria > Burkholderiales > Oxalobacteraceae > Glaciimonas > Glaciimonas sp. GNP009. The sequence goes on along the minus strand of NZ_JBTGUV010000004.1, from coordinate 3,030,577 downwards.
GCGCGATGGCACGAACGTAATCTGGCCCCAATTGAATCGACATCGTGCACTTTCTATAAAAATAGTAGTAAATTTTCAATCATTGTATTGCGTGGCGCAAGCAATGACAGTCTCAGCCTTTAGCCTTCGCCACTGATCATTCAATACGAGCAGCGAAGTCAGGCACAAAGTCAGTAATAAAATCAAACGCTAAAGACTCAGCGGATATGATCCGAGCAACTTGAAAAAAGCCGCATTTTGCTTAAGTTCGGTCAGTGCCTTGGCCACTTTTTCGTCCTGCTCGTGGCCCTCGACATCAACATAAAAATAATATTCCCATGCACCCATGCGCGCTGGTCGCGACTCAAAACGACTCATCGATACTCCATGACTTGCAAGTGGCGACAACAGGCTGTACACCGCACCGGCTTTGTTTGGTACCGACAACACCAACGAAGTTTGATCCTTGCCACTCGGGGTTGTGTGTAGTCGGCCAACCACTGCAAAACGTGTACGGTTGTGCGGATCATCCTGAATATGCGCGCTGACAATTTGCAAACCATAAGTCTGCGCAGCAATCTCACCAGCAATTCCGGCCACCGTCGGATCTTCACTCGCCATGCGGGCCGCTTCAGCATTCGACGCCACCGCGAGCCGCTCAATATTCGGATAATGCTGATTGAGCCATGCGTTGCACTGCGCCAGCGCCTGCGAATGTGCGCAAATCCGCGTGACGTGATCTGTGGTTCCGTCTTTGGTCATCAAGCTGTGATGCACCGGAATAGCCACTTCGCCGCTAATCCGCAATGTCGTTTGCAAAAGCAAGTCGAGCGTCCGGTTGATAACGCCTTCGGATGAATTTTCAATCGGTACTACGCCAAAATCCGCTGTTCCTGCTTCCGCAGCACGGAACACTTCGTCAATCGACGCACAGGCCAAGCCGTCAACCGCATGCCCGAACTGCTGATATACAGCTTGCTCGCTAAACGTGCCAGCTGGTCCAAGATAGGCGACCGTGACGCGCTTTTCCAGCGCTCGGCATGCCGACATTATTTCCCGAAAAATCGTTTGCACATCGCCCGATTGCAAAGGGCCCTGATTGCGGTCCGCGACACTGCGCAATACCTGTGCCTCACGCTCCGGTCGAAACACGGGGGCGTTGGTTTCAGCTTTTACATGCCCTACTTCTTGCGCCAACTGGGCACGACTGTTTAACAGCACCAGAATTTGCGCGTCAATGTCGTCAATTTTCTGGCGTAGCGGTAGAAGTTTTTGCTGGATCATGGTGGTCGGTCGCGTCGCTTTCTTGCGTCTTTATTGCGGAATCGGTTTCTTGCCTGCTTTGCTGTGCTATTACCGCATTGCTACTCTGTTTTTGCTTCGTTTTTGCTCTGAAGTTCCTAATGTCATTTCTGACACTTTATTAAAACGACTAAAATGCTGTCAAAGTTTTGATTGCCAGAATTGGAGCATGTGGCTTAGGTTCATGGCGACCGAGAGATTGAGGTGCTATTTGCCTCGTCCGCTGCTTTGGGCCAACACTAAGCTTACCGTTTAACCAACCCAATTGTCATGCTCTTTCACTTTAGTCGTTATTTGGTCGGCTCAGCCCGTTTTTCGAACTCTTTCAAATAAGCGACCAACGCTTCTACGCCCGCGATTGGCATCGCATTGTAAATCGAGGCGCGCATTCCACCGACCGATTTGTGTCCTTTGAGCTGCACCAAACCCCGTTCTTTTGCGCCGATCAGGAACTCGTCGTTACGAGACTCGTCCTGTAAAAAGAATGGAACGTTCATACGCGACCGGCAATCTGGCGCAATCTTGGTTTGGTAAAAACTGGTTGAATCCAGATAGTCGTACAACAAACCAGCTTTAGCGATATTACGCTGCTCCATTGCTGCCACGCCACCTTGCTGCTTGAGCCACTGAAATACCAGACCAGCGATATAAATCGCGTAAGTCGGTGGCGTGTTGTACATGGAATCATTGTCGGCAACGATTTTCCAGTCGAAAGCGGAGGGACAACCCGGCATTGCGTGACCGAGCAAATCTTCACGTACTATCACGATGGTTAAACCGGCTGGACCGATATTTTTTTGCGCGCCACCATAGATCACACCGTATTTTGAGACATCCACCACACGCGACAAAATATGTGACGACATATCCGCCACCAATGGCGCACCGTTGGTTTCTAACCTGACATCAGGGGTAAATTGATATTCGACACCATCAATAGTTTCGTTGGTGCAAATATGTACATAGGCAGCGTCTTGCGACAATTTCCAGCTCGCGCGCGGCGGAATCTGTGCAAATTGTTGCGACTCTGATGACGCCGCCACATTGACCTCGCAATAACGCTTGGCCTCCTTGATCGACTTAGTCGACCAAGATCCGGTATTGATGTAATCAGCAGTTCCGGGGAGTAAGTTATCCGCGCTCAGACGTGCAGCCAGATTCATTGGGATGATCGCATTTTCGGCGATGGCACCACCTTGGAGAAACAAGATTTTATAGTTATCAGGAACGGCCAGCAGTTCGCGAAAATCGCGTTGCGCGGCGTTCAGTATCGACATAAATTCGCTGCCGCGATGACTCATTTCCATGACCGACATGCCGCTACCGTGCCAATCCAACATTTCTGCAGCAGCTTGTTGTAGCACTTCTTTAGGCAATACAGCAGGACCAGCAGAAAAATTATAAATAGGCATGTTGACACTCGGCAAGGGAAGCTGGGGACAGCGAGATTTTGAAAAATTTAATAAACTGCAGAAGAAATACAAGCAACCGAAGAGGTATCGTCACCACGCACACCACCGTGATGATCCAACTCTCCCAAACAACAATCCGGTCAAGTAAGAGAAACTTTCTCCTGATTGACCGGATTTCCTATGGGAAATTACTCGACGTCGGCGGGACCGCTTTCATCGCTGTCACCAGGAACGCCAGAAACGTTATCGTCAGCCACATTATCACCCTCTCCGTCAGCAGCAGAAGGTGATTGCGCTTCCGGCGAACCGTCAGCTATTGCGCCTTCCTCCGTAATACTCTCTTCAACGTCACTTTCCATTACCCGCTGCAAACCGCTCAGCTTAGTGCCGTCTTCGACCGCGATCAGGGTAACGCCTTGCGTCGCGCGTCCCATTTCACGAATCTCAGCAACCCGCGTGCGGATTAGTACGCCACCGGTTGTGATCAGGATAATTTCATCGCTAGGCTCAACCAGCGTGGCGGCAACAACTTTGCCGTTGCGCTCGCTAGTCTGAATCGCGATCATTCCCTTGGTTCCACGACCATGACGCGTGTACTCAGTAATCGGAGTACGTTTGCCGTAACCGTTTTCCGTCGCGGTCAAGACCGATTGTTGTTCGTTTTCAGCAACCAGCAAGGCGATAACTTGTTGTCCATCTTCCAGATTCATACCGCGCACACCACGGGCGGTACGACCCATCGGGCGCACATCATTTTCGTCAAAACGCACTGCTTTGCCGGAGTCCGAGAACAACATGACATCGTGTTGACCGTCAGTCAGCGCTGCGCCAATCAAGAAATCGCCCTCGTCCAGATCCACCGCAATAATTCCTGCTTTACGCGGATTGCTAAAGTCGGATAGCGGCGTCTTTTTGACTGTGCCAAGGCTAGTCGACATAAAAATGTAACGATCTTCCGGGAAAGTCCGGTTATCGCCCGACAACGGCAATACAACAGTGATTTTTTCACCATCTTGCAACGGGAACATATTTACAATCGGCTTGCCGCGTGAATTGCGCGAACCTTGTGGCACTTCCCAAATTTTCAGCCAATACAAACGACCACGGTTACTAAAGCATAAGATGTAATCGTGCGTATTGCCGACGAACAACTGATCAATCCAGTCATCCTCTTTGGTTGCCATTGCCTGCTTGCCGCGGCCGCCACGCTTTTGCGCGCGATACTCAGAAACCGGTTGTGATTTCATGTAACCGGTGTGCGACAACGTCACCACCATATCTTGCGGCGTGATCAGATCTTCAGTGCCAAGATCAGTTGGATTCAACTCAATCTGCGAACGACGCTCGTCTTTGTTGCCAATGCCGTATTCATTTTTGGCAGCGTTCATTTCGTCAGTAATGATGACGGTTACGCGCTCTGGATTCGCCAAAATATCGAGTAAGTCAGCGATAGTAATCATCACATCTTTGTACTCGTTGACGATCTTGTCTTGCTCCAGGCCAGTCAGACGTTGCAAGCGCATTTGCAGAATTTCTTGCGCCTGATCGTCCGACAGTTTATACAAACCATCAGTTTGAATACCGTAATGCACTGGCAAGTTTTCTGGACGGAATGCGTTAATACCAGCCGTATTTTCTGCGCCAGTCCGTTGCAACATATCGCGCACTACCGATGAATCCCATGAGCGCTCCATCAAGCCAGCTTTCGCCACTGGTGGCGTTGGCGCTGCCTTAATAATAGCGATGAAATCGTCGATGTTGGCTAATGCGACTGCCAAACCTTCCAGTACATGACCACGCTCACGCGCCTTACGCAGCTCAAAAACGGTACGGCGCGTGACCACTTCGCGACGATGCGATAAAAAGCATTCCAGCATTTGCTTCAGGTTAAGCAGCTTAGGCTGACCGTCGACCAACGCCACCATATTCATGCCAAACGTGTCTTGCAACTGCGTTTGCTTGTACAGGTTATTAAGTACGACTTCAGCGACTTCACCGCGCTTGAGTTCGATCACGACGCGCATACCTGACTTGTCGGACTCATCACGCAGGTCAGAAATACCTTCGAGCTTTTTGTCGCGGACCAATTCAGCGATGCGTTCCAGCAACGCCTTCTTGTTAACCTGATACGGCAGCTCGTCGACGATGATCGCAGTCCTGCCTTCGCGACCGTATTCTTCAAAGTGCGTCTTGGCACGCATTACCACGCGGCCACGGCCTGTGCGATAACCATCGCGCACGCCAGTAACGCCGTAAATAATTCCGGCGGTCGGAAAGTCCGGTGCTGGAATAATTTCGATCAGTTCATCAATGGTCACACCGGGATTGCGCAATACATGCAGCGCACCGTTGATGACTTCGGTAATGTTGTGCGGCGGAATATTGGTCGCCATACCTACGGCAATACCAGACGAACCATTGATCAACAGGTTGGGAATCCGCGTCGGTAATACCGATGGTTCTTTTTCCTTGCCATCATAGTTAGGGACGAAATCAACAGTATCTTTATCGATATCTGCCAAAATTTCGCTGGCTATTTTGTCTAGTCGGCACTCGGTGTAACGCATCGCAGCAGCGCCATCACCGTCGATGGAACCGAAGTTACCTTGCCCATCAACCAGCATATAGCGCAGGGAAAAGCTCTGGGCCATACGCACCAGGGTGTCGTAAATCGATTGATCGCCATGCGGGTGATATTTACCCATGACTTCACCGACCACACGCGCGCATTTCACGTAGGGACGGTTCCAGACATTATTCATTTCATGCATGGCAAACAAAACCCGACGATGCACCGGCTTGAGGCCGTCGCGTACATCGGGCAGCGCACGCCCAACGATGACGCTCATAGCGTAATCGAGATAGCTCTTGCGCATTTCGTCTTCGAGGGAAATCGGTATTGTTTCTTTAGCGAATTGATCCATTAGCGAGTCGGCGAGTCTTTACTTAGGTTGATAGATCACGGATAAAAGCTGACCATGGTCTGGCATTCCTTTTTAATAACTATCGGGTGACTTTGATGGATTCACTAAGAATCATCAAGTTCAGCCGGGAATGCAGCCAAAGGTTCACATTAAGACGCGTGATTTTAGCACGTGACGCTCGCTGTTCGGCTTTTCCCAAAGTCAGCAGTTAGACATAACACGCTAAATGGATGTATTGCCCACAATAAATATGCTTAAATGCAACCCATCAAAATCATCACGCCCATCAAATTAATCATCATGCCCGCTTATTTTTGGCATCACCCTCAGCACCACCATCTTTTCACTTTTTAGTAGCTACCTTTAGGTCGGCGTTTGCGCCAAGTCTCATTTCGTTCCATTGAGCGCAGAACACCGTTACCAAAGTCCGAAACAATGTCACAACCGCCATTTCGCTCAGGAACATATTTATGCGTCAAGTATTCGCGCTTAGTCTATTAATAGGTGCCACCTCTCATTTTGCGCCAACCATTGCGTTTGCCCAGAGCGCCGACATTCAAGTGCCTCCTTCAGGTAACGCTTATCTTCAGGACAACCGCGGTCCCATCGCACGTAGCCAATTTGGCCTTTGCTGGCGCTCTGGATATTGGGACGATCAAGCCGCCATGACCGGCTGTGATGGACAACTCGCACCGCCCATTATGAAAGCAACGGCACCTGAACTGATCAAGCTAACAACAGCCGAACCAACAGAGCCGCCAATTGCCCCTAATCAGTGCAAATTTTCTACAATTCTCAACGGTGACCAAACATTTACTTTCGGAAAAAGTACGCTCAAGCCTGCTGCTGGCGAGCAAATTGACAAAGATGTTCTGCCGCAATTACGTCACTGCGGGATAATAAATGCTATAACAATAACAGGACATACTGACCGACTGGGCACAGACAACTACAACAAACAATTATCTGAACAACGGGCAAAAAGCGTAGCTAATTATCTAAAGAACAAAGGAATTGTTACCAGAATAACCATCATAGGTGCAGGAAAATCTCAAGCAGTGACGATTTGCAGTAAAAAATCAAGTCGCAGCAATCTGCTGAAATGCCTGGCACCCAATCGACGAGTAGTCATTAAAGTGCAATAAAACAAGCTTCCAGTCATAAATAATTCGTATAGTTCTGAAAACCAATATATGATGATGTCCGCAGAGATGTTTTCAAATTAGCATGTTGTGCGAAAACAACGAAGCGAGAAAAACGTGGTGCTAGCTTTTGCCATACTTAGCTACCAATAGAAGCCTGTGGCAGAATGATGCCTAGTGCCATTGCATGTAGCCAATTTCACATGTAACAGCTCGAACCACGTGGTATTATCCAATTTTTGATGTCGTATATTAGTTGCGCAGTTAATCTGCGGATATCTCAACCGAGAGGAGAAACATGAATAAATTAGCAAAACTCGTCTTCGCTGCGTCCGCAGTCGTCGCACTGACTGCCTCCGCGCAGGAAATTAAAGATATCCAAGCTAAAACCCCTACCAGTGCTTATGTACAAGATGCGCGCGGCACAATCGCTCGTGATCCGTACGGTCTGTGCTGGCACACTGGCTACTGGACACCTGCAGATTCAGTACCGGGTTGTGATGGTGAATTAGCACAAGCTGCTCCAGTTCCTGCTCCAGCTCCTGCGCCAGTTGCTCCAGTCGCCGCTGCTCCAACTTCACAGAAAGTTACTTTCGCTGCTGACGCGTTCTTTGACTTCGACAAAGCTGTCCTGAAGCCAGAAGGCAAAGCGAAGCTTGACGATTTGACTTCTAAACTAGGTGAGTTGAACCTGGAAGTCATTATCGCTGTCGGTCACACTGACTCTATCGGTTCGGTTGCTTACAACCAGAAACTGTCGATCCGTCGTGCTGAAGCTGTAAAAGCATATTTGGTTCACAAAGGTATTGAATCAAATCGTGTTTACACCGAAGGTAAAGGCAAGTCACAACCGGTCGCTGATAACAAGACCGCTGCTGGCCGCGCTAAAAACCGTCGCGTTGAAATCGAAGTCGTTGGTACATCCAAGTAATCGATTTAAGCACGATCAAAAAACCTTGCTTCGGCAGGGTTTTTTTTCGTCCTTTTTTGCAACTCTGTGTCTGACTTTTATTTCCAACACCTCCCTCCGTTATTACTTGTGCGTATTGCCTTTTAACATTATCTACAGGCGTTCACATTCCGTAATAACATCCAATGGTGCATCTTTGCTTTGCCTTCCCCTCGCGATTGCTCGCTTGCGTCATATTTTTGCGTCAGATTCCTGATAGATGTATGCTTCATTTAGTCACCCACAAAATGGCGATTTAGACAAAATAGACTGCCAGCCAAAGGAATTCCGCAAACTACTTAATTCCAGCTATCATTATGTCTATGAACGTTGACCAATCAGAAGTCCAAAAATTTAGCGATCTTGCTCACCGTTGGTGGGATCCAGATGCTGAGTTTCGCCCATTGCATGAAATCAATCCGCTCCGTCTTGAGTGGATTAACGCGCGTGCCGCCCTTACTGGAAAAAAAGTCCTCGATATCGGCTGCGGTGGCGGCATCCTGGCAGAATCAATGGCAAAAAAAGGCGCCATTGTCACCGGGATCGACTTATCAGAGAAAGCCCTCAAAGTGGCTGATTTGCATGGCTTGGAATCCGGCGTCCAAGTGCATTACGAAAAAATTGCAGCCGAAGACCTGGCAGTGCGTGAAGCGGGTCAATTTGATATCGTTACCTGCATGGAAATGCTGGAGCACGTGCCCGATCCGGCATCCATTGTCAGGGCTTGCTCTACTTTGGTGAAACCTGGTGGCAAAGTATTCTTCTCCACCCTGAACCGAAATCCAAAATCGTATCTTTTCGCCATCCTCGGTGCTGAATATCTATTACGAATGCTGCCAAAAGGCACGCACGACTACGCAAAATTTATCACGCCTGCCGAATTATCACAGTTTGCCCGCAACGCTGGATTAACGGTGGATAGCCTAAAAGGGATGAGCTATAACCCGATTACCCGCATCTATTCACTCAATCAAGATATCAGCGTCAACTATCTGATTGCTTGCACCCGAGCGGAAAAATGACGTTGTTTAAACCAACGTCTTCAGCCAACCTCACAATTCTTATCCTCCGCCTCACTCCGGGCGGAAACTCTTTGCTGTAATGATTTAGATAACCCATGCAATGACCATTCGTTATGCGGGGATACCTTAGCGTCAGTCGTACTAACTACTTTTCGATAATCTCCACAAAATCTTATGCCTTTGCCAATACCACGTGCGATTCTTTTTGACCTTGATGGCACGCTTGCCGATACTGCACCGGATCTGGCCGCGGCGATGAACCGGCTTCAACTTGAACGCGGCTTATCAACTACCGCATATCATGCGTTGCGGCCTTTTGCATCTGCCGGCGCACGTGGCCTGATTGGAGTCGCATTCGGTCTTAAACCTGGTGACGATGGTTATGAAGACTTGCGCGTTGCATTCCTGGATAACTATGCGGCTTCGCTTGCAGAAAAAAGCAGTTTATTCGACGGCGTTCCGGCACTCCTCCTGGATTTGGACCAACACGGTCTCACATGGGGCGTCGTCACCAATAAAGCCGCGCGATTTACAGATCTTTTGATCCCACAAATAGGCCTACAACACGCTGGTTGCGTGATTTCTGGCGATACAATGGCGCATCCGAAACCGCACCCCGCTCCTCTATTAGAAGCTGCCCGACGCTTGAATCTGGCGCCGCACGAATGCTGGTATGTTGGTGACGATCTGCGCGATATTCAAGCCGGACGTGCCGCGGGAATGCCAACGGTTGCGGCAGCGTGGGGTTATTGCGGCCATGCAGAGCCGGTCACATGGAACGCAGATGCACTCGCCGATACACCCTCCGCATTAATGGGACTGATACAGACATCATTGGCGCAATAAGCACAACCCAAACACCTATCAAGAGCGGCATGTGAGTCTGCAAATGCATACCGCACTTGATTGGGCGGGGTCTCACGCCCGGCTGCTTTCGACGCGCTTTCAGCTCACATTCAGGCACCGTTAAATATCAAAATCATGCCCGGTCAGGCAAAAATCTGGCCCGTGCTGCCGCGTCCAAACTTCATCGTTGACGAAGTCGACTCCAACTAACACTCTGGCAAACAATCCACTCTGGCGGTATATTGATAGTCGTCGCTCAGCAAGGATACCTCTATGACCAATTCGAATCGCACCATTTGGCTTCGCCGTACTCTTCGCTGGACAGGTTTTACCGTTGCTGTACTTGCGGTTTTAGCTGCTTTAAGCTGGGTTGCAATACCGCTGACAAAACATCTGGCCGAGCAACAAATCGAACAGCAACTTGGTCGCAAGGCGACGATCGGAAACATAAGCTTCAATCCGTTCACCCTAACCCTCAACGCTTCAGACTTCACGCTATACGAAATTGACAAAATAACACCCGCCTTTGCAGCAAAAAATCTGTTGGTCGATGCTTCCGTCACGTCGATTTTTAGGTTAGCGCCGGTACTTCAGGAGGTGACTTTATCCAGTCCCAACGTACACATTATTCGTACCAGTGCTGAAGGCATCGGCCGCTATAATTACTCCGACATTATTGATCGCATATTGGCCAAACCGAAGACCGCGGGAGAAACACATTTCTCAGTAAAAAATATTCGGCTGGAAAACGGTGCTATTACCTTTGACGACAAAGTGACGGATAAACAGGTCAATATCACAGCGCTTAATATTGGCGTGCCGTACATCTCCAATTTTGACAGCGCGATAAATTCCTTCGTACAACCGAGCCTGTCCATGAAAGTGAATGGATCGCCATTCGAACTGAAAGGTCGCTCTAAACCTTTTGCCAGCAGCCTCGATACAGCGCTGGTAATCGATATCGATCAACTCGATGTTGCCAGTTATGTGGCCTTTTCACCAGTGCCGTTACCTCTCATGATTCAGAGTAGTAAACTATCGACCAACCTCGACCTCACTTTCGTCCGCGCCAAGGACAAACCAGAAATTAACCTCTCTGGCGACATTAAACTCAGCGACGTCTCGCTCGCCGACAAGCACGCCGCACCGCTTTTCAAAGCCCAGACCATAGACGCGCACATCAATAAATTTGACGTTCTCACAGCGAGCGCTACTATTGGAAAAGTAAATATTCAAGCTCCCGAAGTATGGGCTGCGTTGAATGCAGACGGCGCTCTCAATTGGGCCGCACTCGCCACCAGCAAGTCGTCTTCCAGCAACACGCCAGGCACTGACAAAGCCGACGTAAAAGCTGCCAAATCCGCACAGCCATCACCTCAATTCACTTTGGACCAGTTCACTATTCATGAAGGTATTATTAATTGGTCAGATGCCGCAAACGCCGCGCCCACCTTCAACACACAATTAAAAAACCTCACTGTTGATGTCAAAAATCTCTCACTCGCTGCCGATGCAAGGCCAGCCACGATCTCCGCATCAATAGTCGCCGCCGAAGCGCAGGAAATAAAATTTAATGGTCAAGTCACACCCGCAACTGCCTCAATCAACGGCGAAGCAAGCGTTGATGCACTTCCACTGGCGCAATATCAACCGTATCTTAACAATACACTAGCCGCAAATTTATCCGGCCAGTTATCACTCAAAACAGCCGTCGCGATCAGCGGTGCTAAAGTGGCGTTAACGCAACTCAACGCCGAGGTGGGCGACGTAAAACTTACCGCTAAATCGAGCGCGAACGGTAGTGTGCAAATTAAAAAAATCAAACTTGAGGACGCAACGATCGATACCGAATCGCGCACCTTCAATGCTACCGCGTTCACCTTGGCGGGCGTGCAAGCTGACGTACGTCGTGACGCGAAAGGTAACATCAATCTTCAGCAATTCATCAAAGCTGGCGAATCCAAATCCAAAACAGTCAAAGCACCAACTGTAAAAACAAAAACAACAGATCCAGAATGGGTAGCTAATCTGAATAGCATTGCAGTCACTGACAGCACGCTTATTTATAGCGACAAATCCGTTACGCCACCCGTTAATTTACGTGCTGATGGATTTAACTTAAAAGTCGACAACGTATCCAGCAAGCGTGACAAGACAGTCAAAATCGCGCTACAAACCCAACTTAACAAAAGTGGAAAATTATCCGTAAATGGCAATGCGTCGCCACAGTTTAAGACCCTTGACCTTGCCATCGATGCGCAAAGTCTGCCGGTTGCAGCGCTGCAACCTTATTTCGCAGATCTGTTAAATGTCACTCTATCTTCCGGCCAGGCCAACGCCAAAGGCAAACTTCTGCTGACGCCACCGTTAGGAAAAAATCCGCTGATTGCACGCTATAACGGGATGCTGCGTTTGACCAATTTCCGCGTTATTGATAAAGAGAATGGTGCGGACTTTTTGAAATGGAAATCACTTGATGTGAGCGGAATCAATGCCAACATCGACGGATCACATCAGACCATCAACCTGGGCAAAATCGCCCTTGACGATTTTTATACACGCGCCATCCTATCGCCCGAGGGAAAATTAAACTTCCAAGATATCGTGGTCTCGAAATCAGGCAAGAAATCGGTCGTCACCGAACCCGCCACGACATCCGGCCCCAAAAAAACCGACAGCTCGGCATCGGAAATAAAAGCCGCGGCCGCACCGGAAAGTGGTGTGAACAACCCCATCAAAGGTGATGGCAAGGTCGTCGCCGCAACACCACCAACACAAGACGATGCAAATACACCGGTTATTCGGATCGGCCAAGTCGTCTTAAACAACGGCAACGTTAATTTCACCGATAATTTTGTTAAGCCGAACTACACGGCCAACATGACCGGCATGACCGGAAGCGTGGGCGCTGTTGCATCGGACAAACCTGCGCCAGCTGCAATTGACCTCAAAGGCAAGATCGATAATGATGCGCCGGTGGCTATCTCCGGATCACTCAATCCCTTATTCAAACCCATGTTTTTGGATATCAAAGCCAGCGCGGACGGCGTCGAACTACCGCGCCTGACACCGTATGCCGCTAAATATGCTGGCTATGCGATCGTCAAAGGCAAGCTGTCGATGGATGTAAATTATAAAATCGAAGAACAGCAACTGACGGCGCAAAACCATGTCCGCATAGATCAACTGACATTTGGTGACAAAATCGATAGCCCCAGCGCCACCAAACTTCCCGTTCGGTTAGCCGTCGCGTTACTGAAAGACCGCAACGGTCAGATCGACATCAATCTACCAATTTCTGGCTCATTATCAGACCCGCAGTTTTCTGTTGGCGGCATTATCTTGCGCGTCTTCATTAACCTGATCGCAAAAGCCGTTACCTCTCCGTTTGCGTTACTCAGCTCCGCATTCGGTGGCGGCGACGAACTGGGATATGCCGAGTTCAAGCCAGGTTCAGCGATGTTGACCGCTGCGACCACGACCAAACTCAATACGCTCACCAAGGCACTGCTGGATCGTCCTGCATTGAAACTAGACATCATCGGGCGGGTTGATCCTGCAACCGACAATGTCGGTTTGCGTCAAGAGATACTCAATAACAAAATCATCGCATTAAAACAAAAGAACACCGGCACGAAAGGAAAATCGGATGCAGAGGCTGATGACGCTGATGCAGCATCGCCATCAGCACCGACTGCAATCGCCCTGACCGATGCGGATAAAACGCAATACATGGAGAAAGTCTACAAAAACGAAAAATTCGACAAGCCAAAAAATGTCATTGGATTCTCGAAGTCTTTACCAGTGCCCGAAATGGAACAGCTAATACTCACTAATACCAAAGTGACACCGGATGACTTGCGGTCATTGGCAGATCAACGTGCGCAAGCCGTCCGTATCTATTTAGAAACCAAAGGCAAAATTCCTCTGGAACGGATTTTCCTAATCGCGCCCAAGCTCACAGCCGATGGCATCAAAGATAAAGGCGCCCCAAGTCGTGTCGATTTTGCGCTGAAATAAAATGCCTACAGAAACAGTCTTGTGTTTTGATCAAGGAAGATCGGGATGGAATAATAAGCGACTTCTTGTAGCAGGTGAATTTCATTCGCCGCGCGTTAGAAGGGCTAGCAACCCGATCCCCAATGAACAGCGATGAAGGCGCATAAAGTTGGTGCAATCATCACCAACCGCATCATAAGCGACCGTTCAAGCATTTAAGCTAGCCTTGCAGCAGGATTGACCGCTGCATCAAGGCCGAATGCTCACTGCTGAATGCGATTGTTTACACATCGGACCTCAAATGGCCCATTGAATTGACCACAATCGTCCGATAAGCGATAAGAATAGCTGCCGGATTTATGCATCAGCGGTTTAGCGCTCGCTCGCCTCAACCACAGCCCCTTTTCCCGGTAACAACTGCGCGTGCAAATTTTTCACATCGCCAGCCTTCAGCGTAAACAGCAATTGGTGCCGCTCCCCTGCAACAATCGCGCAACTGCTGCGACCGTCCGAGTTATCCACAGCCACCACCTGATCTCCCGAATGGAGAATAAATGTCGCCTTTTGGTCTGCATCAAATTGGTGGACTAATTGTTTATTCAAATACACACCGATCATACAGCCAGGATTAGGATGCGCAGGATCACGCAATATCACCACGGTCCCAAAACCGGCCTCTTCCTGTTTTGGATCAGGTGACTTTTCAATTTTTTTAGGGATGGGTGGCAAGCTTACCGCAACAGGGTCGCGCTGCACTTTAGCAACCTTATCAGAAGGCCCCGAAGTCGATGACCCGCATCCGGCGACTGCAAAAGCAATCAGTATAGAAAATAGTATGAGCTTCATTATTTACTTTTTTTTAAGTACGTGAAGGGCGCTATCACAGCAAATTATTTCGCGGTCTAATGAATAGTACTACCGCACAGAAATGCGCGGACGCATCATATTTCGATAGCCACAATTTTACCAAAACTATGTCACTTCTCCGCATCGAGAAGTTTTTTAAGCCAGCAAATACACATCAAATTCATCGCCAATTCTTTAAACAAAAAGCATGCGCTAATAATATGTCCACTTTTTACGCCACCACGCGTTTACTGAGAGACACCGAATTGCGCTACAATAGCAACTGCTTGGGGGCGACCTGGTTTCGACAGGGGCTACAAAGCAGCGCAGGGCATACCGAGGGCTGGCTACCTCGTAAATACAACCAGAAAAACTATAACTGCAAACGATAACTCGTACGCACTAGCCGCTTAATAACCGGTTAGCTCTACACCATCTCGTCTCTGGGGTGGGCTGGTCAAACAGCAGTAGAGTCATTTACAGAGAATCGCTTTTAGTCGGGTTACTTGGCTAAAAGTTAAATTTAGGTAACTCGTCTGAACGAAGCGTGTGCGTCCGCGTCGGTTGGGCTAAATCAAATGACAGCACTAAGTATGTAGAACTGTCTGTAGAGGGCTTTTGGACGCGGGTTCGATTCCCGCCGCCTCCACCAAGATAAACCACACCAGACCACCGCAGGCCTTGCAAATACAAGGGCTACAAATACTGCGGGGTCTGGCGATGGCTGAAAATGTCTCCGTTTTCGCCCAAATGTCGCCCACGCTTGGGCGGTAGCCTTAAGCCCTAGTTCTTGGACTACGCTGGCTGTACGATGCCCCTGCAAGATACCAATTCATAACTATTTAGTAAGTGACAAGTCTTTCTTGTGAGACGAGAAACGCTACTGATTACAAGTCCGAAGCAATACATAAAGATAACAAATACTTAGGGTACTTTTTGCTCCGCAATTCGCAAAACGACCTCGCTCGAAAGCCTTGCGCTACATGCCTCGTTTATTTTTTGCGGAGCAGAAATAGGTAAGCTCAGATCACAAAGCAGGGGCCATCGTTGGGTTCGATATGTCGCTGATTAGCAAAAGAAACGACATGTACTCATCATATGTCACTATAGAGTAACGATTGCGAAACGATGCTTTTTTTATAAGAAAATACCTCTAGAAAACATGGTAGTCATAACTTCTCTGGTTCCCTCATACCGCCATTTGTCGTCGAAATGCAATTTGAGCGACACATTTGTTTGACATGTCGCCACCGACGACATATCCTCAAGTTATGTCGCTCAAATCACTTTTTAAGAACATGGCAACAAATATCTCTGCTTGGCAACCTGATCAACCATACAACGCACTTCCACAATTGCCGCCGATAACCGACCTCGAAACCAAATTAGTTTTGAAGCGTTGTATTGCAGCACGTGTTGCCCTTGCAGAGCTAAAACAAGCTGCAGAGTTGATTCCCAATCAGACAATGTTGGTGAATATCATACCGCTGCTGGAGTCCAAAGATAGCTCTGCAATAGAGGGTATCGTGACAACCACTGACCTAATTTTTAAGCATGCTCAAGGAAGTGATGCCCACGTGGACGGCGCGACGAAAGAGGCATTGCGCTATAGAACCGCGCTTCGTGCCGGTTTTGCTTCGATTCAAGAAAGGCCACTTTGTACCGCCACGGCGATCCAAATCTGTCGCACCTTAAAAGGTGCTGATATGGATATTCGACGGGTGCCGGGAACACAATTGGCTAACGATCAGACGGGCGAGGTAATATACACACCGCCAGTCGGCGCAGATAATCTGCGCAATTTACTAAGTAATTGGGAGAAGTTTCTTCACAACGAAGTCGATATTGATCCCTTAATACGAATGGCCGTAGGACATTACCAATTCGAAGCAATTCACCCTTTCGGTGACGGTAATGGCCGTACAGGCCGCGTACTCAATATCCTTTATCTTATCCATGAAGAACTACTTACTCTCCCGATTTTATACCTGAGTCGATACATCACTGCAAACAAGGCAGACTACTATCGCTTGCTACTGGGTGTCACGAAAGATGGTGCTTGGGAGCCTTGGATCATGTATATGCTCCAAGCGGTCGAAGAAACATCAAAATGGACGACAGCAAAAATATCTGCAATTCGCGACTTGGCAGATGTCACTGTGGATTATGTAAAAAAACAAATTCCCAGGACCTATAGTCGTGAATTGGTTGATGTCATTTTTGAACAACCCTACTGCAGAATCGTGAATTTAGTCGATAAAAATATCGCTAAGCGCCAAGCTGCATCTCGATACTTGAAGGAATTGGTGATGATCGGAGTCTTGCGAGAAGTGGAAGTTGGTAAGGAAAAAATCTTTATCCATCCAAAGCTCATGAAACTGGTTACCCAAGAGACCAATGAAATTATTCCCTACGCTGATCTTACGATAATTTAGTGTTCAATATCGACGACGACAATGCATCATGCGGAGAAACTTTTTCTATGGCCTGTTTTTATGCTTGAACTTTTATCTTATCCGCGATCACTTCGGCGATTCCGTCGTAAACAGGTGGAGGTATAACAAGATTTGAGATTACAAGTTCCTGCGCAGTCCGATTAGACTTTACTTTGTAATCTAAGTAAATTGGTTGAACTTGGTTTCCGCAATACAACTCTCGAATTCGAGGATGATCGTCATAGCTTAGCAACCAAGGATAGCCTTGCGATGTCACGAATGCTGACAATTTAACATGATCTTTATCAGTATACGAATGGCGGTATAGTTTTGGCCCCTGAATATAATATGGCGGATCAATATAAACAAAGGAAAATCCCACCGATATTTGCTCGGCATTACGGGTCAAAAAATCTATCGCGTCATGACAATGAACTGAAATCCGCTTGGAATATTGCGCAACTGCTCTTATTTGTCTTATTGTTTTTTGCTTATTAAATCTACAATCAATTTTGTAATCTGAGGTTTGTCTTTTGCCGCCAATAGGTCCGGCTCCAATAATTCCAGAAAAATTGGTTCGATTAAAAAACAAACCAGCTACTCCTAGTTGAAGTAACGTGAACTTACTGCTTTCGATGTCTGTGACATCCCTTAAGGGCTGTAAGTCATTCCAAGTGTCGATATTAATAGGGCAAGCATTGATAGCGGCGCAGAGCGCCTCTAATTCATGCAATACGCACCACCAAAATGCATATATGAGAGGGTCGCGCTCGTTCAACACCACGTTCGACACAAAACCAAGCCTGAGTAATTCTAATGATACCGAAGCTCCTCCAGCATAAGGCTCATAAAGCGTACAACCAGCAAGGAAATTTTCTTCGACCACTCCACTGATGTACGGAGCCAAGAGGGCTTTTCCACCCGGATAACGTAACGGGCTCATAGCTTCTCGCCGCCCACCTTTTTTTACCATCTCAATTTCCATCTAGTATGTATTTAATCACTTGCCGAAGATTATTCGCGACGGACTCTAGTGTACTAGAGTCCGCCTCTTGATACTTCAAATGAGTCATTGCATCTAGATAATTTTTAGCCTCCATTGTCGTGTGGCTTTGGAGCGTTTTACAAATATTTTGTTCAGCAAACACGCCATTAGTAAACTTCGCACAAAACTTGATAAGAGCAGTAAGTCCTGGATCTTTGCCCTCCGCGGTGATGAGGTCGTTCCATTTATCCATGGCTTTTATTTTATGGACCAAGGCGCACTCGAATACTGACCGGGTGAGAAGGGAGGCCGCGATCGGCATCTTTTCATGGTTGATTTTGCACAATTCAAGTGTGAGCTTTATCAGATTGTTATCTATGACGTGACACTCTAGATGTTCAAAAAAAATAGATGCTTTCGGACCTTTAGGGCTACTATTTTTTTTATTTCCCAGATTCTCCGACTCATTTTTTTCGTTCGAAATTTTAGCGGGGTCCCGATTGCCCTTCGTTTCCGCTTCTGAAGTAACTACGGCAGTTTTTTCGCCTTTTTTTTCATAGCCATTTTGTTTAACAAGTAATGCTTCCGCGGCCGCAATTTTACCAGCCGGTGAATTTACAAAGTCACTAAAATAGCTTACTGGATCTGTCCGAGTATCGCATCGAGGACGGCCCCTCATCGCATCAGGTATCAAAAAGTCCCGTGCGATTTTTTCAATCTGCTCTCGAAAAACGTTTGCAGGAAGCGCGCTGATGATGTTCTGATCATCATCAAACCGGGCTTGTAGAACTTCTAGTGTTTTAGCTAACGTAAAAAAGCGAGTGTATGGATTAGTTTTAAGCTTTTCATTTTCCAGAATTTGTCTTTCATCCTCATTCCAAGCCGTTATTCCAAATGCATATCTTAGCAATTTGTACGGACGGACAAGTTTTCTTACCTGCGCTGGTGAAGTGCCTAATACCTGTGCAACCTCATCTACTGATAATGAATTAAGAAGTCTTACAGCTCGACGCATTTTTGCCACCGGTGACCATGGTTTTGCACCTTGCTCAGTGTGACGTTTAGTTAAAATAGGTTCCGCAGAGACCCGATCCGGCGCAACGTCAGCAGAGATTCGCTTTATTCGCAACTTGGTGGCGGCAGACGCTACCGGAAACCGTAAACGATATTGCTGAGGGACGAGGGATGGGGTAAGAAGCATCTGGCAAGCCGCGACTCGTCGGTTGCCTTCCAGCACGATCGACTTTCCCGATTCGATTACAGTAATAATTCGCTCGCCGTAAAACAAACCGTTTGACTTTTCTATGCTTCGCGCCAATTCCAGAACTCCCTCCAAATCTAAGAGTTTTAACCGAATTGATGGTTGTGAAGCGCTCTCTAAAAGCTCTATCCGAGGATTTCGTACATCTAGCATAATCTTCTTCGGTTCTAAATCGTTAGTGGTCCATACCGGCTGTGATGCCATTCCTGCTCCTTGATTTTTAACGTTGCATTGCGCTCTCGCGACAACACATGCATGAGATTCTACGAATTATATTAGTGTAATAATAAAACAATACTTCCGTGACAACTTTAATAATACCACTCCCAATTGTCCTAATTTTTCCTCAACTGTGGCATTTCGCATCATTTATCTCGATGGATTTTAACTTTGCGACAGATTGGTTCTGACTCATTTTGTATCAAAACGCCAACTCTAGAGTTCCTGCTCCAAGTGCATCAAACTGCGTCAGGCTATTGCAGGGATCATTCCCCTCCGTGCCCCGCAGAGGGCGTGGCTGTAGCGCCGTACCACGGTGCATTAATACCAGTCCATCTAACGAAGCCCGCAGGCGTGGTGGGTAGTGCGCGGCGCTGGGCCTGGCGGACATGAATAAGATCAAAAAAACAATGCAACGCGGGACGTAAAAAAGACCGCGCAAGGCGGTCAATTGGGGTGTGGTGCACTCGCAGCGTGCGCGGCATAGGGCTGGAGGCGGGTCAACGTCCGGCGCGTCTCAGCGCTGCCTGCTCCCGCTCGTAGTCATCGCGGCAGTCCACATTACAGAATAGCAACGCGGATGCTATGGGTTCCTGACAGAAATGACAGTGGTGATCGGCGTGCAGCAGTGGTGTGCGACGCACTTTCGCCAGCGCGGTCGTCATCTCGTGGGCAATGCGCCAGTCGGCACGGTCGGCAATGTCGCTCATGATGCGGCCCTTTCATTGGTCTTGGATTCGCCAGTTACCAGTACATAGTCGTCAAACTTCACGACCTCTTGTCCGGCCCAATCATTGATGGCTAAAAACTGCGATTGCAGCGGGACCAGTTCATTGCGGGCGAACACCCGCGCTGCCGGTTCGACGGCTCCGAAGCCGCCGGTGTTATTGGGCATGATGCCGAGCAACTGGGGCGGCACGCGGTGTGCAGCCAGCACGTCGTCGCGGGTCACGCCTTTGATGTTGAAGAATTCATCCTTCGCCGCCACGTCCGAGACCGGCAGAATCTGAATGCCGTCTTTCTTCCCATTCGGTGCATACATGAACAGGTTGCGGAAATTGCCCGGCCCCTTGCTGTCACGCATGGCCTGGCGCAGGTTGTCCACGTCGGCGTTGTTTGCGGCCGCGTCGGTCATGTAAAAGATGAATCCGGCGTGGGAACCGTTCTTGTAATACTTGCGCCGAAATAAGGTCGCTGCTTCGTTGAGCCACGCCGACTGCAATGCACTCAGATATTGCGGCACGCCGTAGACTTCCTGATTCACGTCGGGGTCCATCAGGTGACACAGTTAGCCGGTGCGAAACGCATACTCTTCCTGCCAGCCGCGCACGAAATAATACTGGTCCAGATCGCGCCCGCGCCGCACGTACTTGGCTAACGCATGCGCCAGCGCCAACAGCTTGCCGCTACGGCTGACCCGCTTCTCCAAGTACGCATTGCCGAAGGTTAAAAAGTCCAGGGTAAAGCGCTTAAATGCGTCGCGTGACAATAATGGCGTCGGCACAAACGTCGAGGTCAGGATGTTGGCTTTGAAATAGATCGCGCTGCTGTGGTGGACGCTGGAGTTAAACGATTTTGTCAACCCGGCATAATTGACAGGTGGCTCATACCAGCGCCCGTTCGACCAGCATTCCAAACTATCGAGGATCTCGGCGTGATCGAGTACCGGCGTCGGATCGCCAAACGTGAAGGCTTCGAAGCCTGCCGCGGCGTTTGCTGCCTTGTCGCTCGTCGCCGGTATTGCGGTGGTAGCGAGGTCGGTGGCGGTAGCCGTGGCCATGTTGTTGGCACGGGATCGTGCCTGTTGCTTGTTGCTCATGAGGTATAAATCTCCATAAAGGACTGTGTATTGGAATGACCGCCTTCAAACGGCTCGTGGTCGAGAGCGTGCATACACGCCCACGCCAGATCGGCATGGCCGGTGGCATCGGTGCGGCTTGCTTCGTAGGTGGCTTGACGACCGCTGGCGGTGAGCGTTTTATGGATCGCCATAAAAGCTTGCGCGATATCGATTGATCCGGCGTCGAATTCCAGTCGGCCTTTGCTGATGATGTTTTTAGCCTTCAACACCATGCGGGTCTTCACTTCGACTGAATAAGTAATGGCGGTCGCGGCCGGGAAGAACTGGCGCACCAGCGGAAAGACGCCAATGCCCATGCCGGTGGTATCGATGCCGATATATTCGACGTTATATCGGAGCGTCATTTGCCGGATCGCCTCGGCCTGTGCTTCGAAATCCATGTCGCGCCATTGATGGCGTTCCAGGATGCGGAACTTGCCACCAGCGACCAAGGGCGGGGCCAGCACTACGCACCCGGCACTATCGCCCGTCAATGACGGGTCGTAGCCGATCCAGACTGACCGGTTGCCAAACGGACGTGTCGCAAAGACTTTGAAATCGGACCATTCGACCCACGTATCGACCATGCAGCGTTGCAATTCCATCAGCGGAAAGATCGACTGCGTATCGTCGATGAAATTGCACATCAGCAGGTTTTCGAACTGGTCGGGGCTGTATTCGAAATTGCGTAATTCGTCGATATCGAACAGATTACAGCCACCGCGTTCGGCGTCCAGAATGGTCACGATCTGGCGCCAGATTTTGTCCTCGCCGGTAAAGCCTGCTGCGAGACGTTTGTGCGACAGATCAATGGCGATTTGCTTGGCGACAGCTCGGCGTTTGTTGAACGCGTCGCCGCACCAGAACGGATAGGCCTGATGCGTGACCGACGACGGTGTCGAGAAATAGGTCTTGCGCCATTGCTTATGCAGCGCCATGCCGGAGGCGACTTTGTTCAACTCGGCAAAGTTATGCGTCCAGAAAAATTCATCGAAATAAAAGTTGCCGTGATAACCCTGCGCAGTGCGCGCATTGGTGCCCAGAAAATACAGGTGCGCGCCGTTCGGCAAGATGATCGGGTCGCCCGTTAATTCCACGTTCGCCGCCTCCCGCGCAAACTGGATGATGTATTGCTTAAACACATGTGCCTGCGCTTTGGAGGCGGATAAAAAAATCTGATTACGCCCGGTTTCAATCGCATCGGCCAGCGCCTCGCGGGCAAAATACCAGGTCGCGCCGATCTGCCGCGATTTGAGAATCACCCGCGTACGCTGGTCACTGTTGCGGTGCCAGACCTTTTGATAATCAAACAGGGAATCCTGAAAGGCGTCCAGCAACTGGATGCGCTGTTCGTCGCTGAATTCATTGCGGATCGGCTTTTTCTTGGGTCCTGCGTTGCGGTTGGCTAGCTTCGGATTGAGATCCACTTCATTGCCGCCGGGTGCTTCATAGCGACGCACGCGGGCGGTCTGTACCACCTGACGCATCAGCAAATCGATCTCTTTAAAATCACCGCCGGATTTGCCGTCTTTAGCGATCAACTGGACCAAGCGGGCGTCCAATGCTGCCTCCACTTTTTCCAATACGGGCGCGCTGTCCCAGCTATCGCGCTGCTTCCAGCTTTCGACCGTGGAACGTTTGAGTTTCAGGTAATCGGCGACGGCCGAAATTTGCCATCCCTGCCAGTATAAAAATTTGGCGAGTCGGCGCGGATCCGTTTTTGGATCAGTTTCAATGAGGGAGAGAGGGGCGATTTCTGACATGCCGCAAGCGTAGGGGTCACGCGCGTGTAACGCTTCTACCAGAGCGCCACTAAGCGCCTTACCAACCCCCTGCGCATTGAATCAGGGCGCGCTGTCGTTGACCATGGCGACATCTGACCACTTTTACGCTGACCAGCGCACACCATGCCTACTACATCCACATTTTTCCGTGTCGCCATCGAAGGTGCCACCACCGACGGGCGCGAGATCACGCGCCAGCAAATTGCGCAAATGGCGAAGACCTTTAATCCCGACAAGTACGGTGCACGGATCTGGATGGAGCATATCCGCAGTGCGCTGCCCGATAGTCCGTTTCGTGCCTACGGTGACGTGACCGCCGTCAAAGCCGAAGAAATTCAACTCGATGGCGTGACCAAACTAGCGCTGTTCGCGCAGATTGACCCGACTCCGTCGCTGGTGGCCATGAGCAAAGAACGGCAAAAGATTTACACCAGCATTGAGATCAATCCCACGTTTGCTGGCAGCAATGAGGCTTATCTGGTGGGTCTTGGCATCACCGACAGTCCGGCTAGTCTCGGGACCAGCGTCCTGACGTTCGCTTCCACCAGCGCCATTAACCTGTTCGCAGAACGCAAACAACATGCCGATAACGTGTTTTCTGAAGCGGTCGAAGTCACGCTCGAATTTGAAGAGATCGCCAATCCGGTACCCAGTAAATTTACGACGACCATCAACAATATCCTGAAACGTTTTACCCAAAAAGAAAACGGGGACGATGCCCGTTTTAACGATGTCAGCGACGCGTTAGAAGCCGTCGCGCTGCATGCCAGCGACACGGCGCAGTCATTCACGACCCAGTTCGCCGCTGCAGAAAAGCAGATTGCCGCACTGCAAGAGGCACTGGCGAGTGTAACGACTGAATTAGCCACTTTCAAACATCAGATGGATACGCAAGACGGCAATCCGTCGAACCGGCCCGCCGCGACAGGTGGTCACGGCATGGAACAGACCGAGTTTTAAGCGCGCTTCCGTTCCACCGCCTTTCTCTTTTAACCGTATTGCAGGAGCATTCAATTGAAAAAAATTACCCGCGTTGCCTTTGACCATTACACCACCCGCCTGCAAGTATTGAATGACACGGCCAGCGCTGCATCGACCTTTGCGGTCGCCCCGACCATCCAGCAAAAGCTGGAAACCAAGATGCAGGAGTCGAGTGAGTTTCTCACCAAGATCAACATCATCGGTGTCACCGAACAGGAAGGCGAAAAGCTCGGTCTTGGCATCTCCGGACCGGTGGCCAGCCGCACCAACACCGCCAACAAGGACCGCCAGACCCGCGACCTGACCACGCTCGACGGCCACAAATACCGCTGTGAAAAAACTAACTTTGATACGCATATCAAGTATCAAACGCTGGATGCGTGGGCCAAATTTTCCGACTTCCAGAGTCGCATTGCGAACACCATTTTGAAACGTCAGGCGCTCGACCGGATGGTCATCGGCTTTAATGGCGTGAGCATCGCCGCGGACACCGATATCGTCACGTATCCGATGCTGCAGGATGTCAATAAAGGCTGGCCGCAGCACTACCGTGAACAGGCCCCGGAACGCGTCATGCACGAAGGCAATACACCCGGCAAGCTGTACATCGGCAGCAACGCTGAGATCACCGGCGATTATGTCAATCTCGATGCCGCTGTCTATGACGCGATCAACCTGCTCGATCCGTGGTACCAGAAAGACAATGGTTTAGTGGCTATCGTCGGTCGGTCGCTGTTACACGACAAATATTTTCCACTGATCAACATCAACCAAGCGCCGACGGAAACGCTGGCGGCCGACATCATCGTCAGTCAGAAGCGTCTCGGTGGCTTGCAAGCAGTCAGCGTCCCATATTTCCCCGACAACGCGATCCTGATCACCCGTTTTGACAACCTGTCGATCTACTGGCAGGAGTCGGCCCGCCGTCGCCGCGTGGTCGATGAAGCCAAGCGCGACCGCATTGAAAACTACGAATCGTCGAATGACGCGTATGTCGTCGAAGATTTTGGTTTAGGTGCCATGATAGAAAACATCGTGCTGGTTGACGCCACGACACCGAAAGCATAACCATGGCCCACCTTTCCCCCGCATTGCGGCACAAGGCACGGGCGTTGGCCGCGAAAGCCGCAGCGAACGCCCCGGAAGGGCACTTGACCGCAGGCAGCGCCTACGAGCTGATGCTCTACAAGCTGGCCGAGGACCGTCGACGCTTAAAGCAGATCCAGTCCGTGAAACAAAAGATCGCGCTGAAAGCAGAAATCCTGCCCGAGTACCAGGACTGGATCGACGGGGTGTTGAGCGCGGGGAAAGGCGCACAGGATGACGTACTGACCACGCTATTGGTATGGCACATCGATGTCGGTGATTATGCGCAGGCGCTACGGATTGCTGCCTATGCGATCACCCATAAGTTGACCTTACCGGACCAGTACAACCGCGATATTCCGACCATGCTGATGGACGAGTTTGCTGAAGCGGCCCTATCCGGTCAGATGACACCCGCTATCGGTCGCACCATCTTGCCGGAAGTCATGACGCTGACCGAAGGCCGCGATGCACCGGATCAGGCGCGTGCCAAATTGCATAAAGCACTGGCCTATGCATTCCTGGACAAAAGTGCCATCGCCGCCGACAACGTTGCCGATGCCGCGCCAGCGGCGATCCATCTGGCCTTACCGCATCTGACCCGCGCCCTCGCACTCGACAGCCGGGTCGGGGTTAAAAAAGACATTGAACGCCTGACACTGCGCCTTAAAAAAGCGGTCAAGGCATAACGCGCACCCAACGGCGCACGGCGGCGCGGGTCGATGAGTTGCACATTGATGTGACACCTCTGACACCCGCCCACCGCCGTCTACTATGAAAGTCATCATGAGCTTTATCGCCAGGTCCCCCGCACCATTGATCCTCACCGAGACCACGGATCCCGCCATCGTCGAGAACGACGGCTGGTTCCCGGCTATCGATCTGCATCACATGCGTGACGCGATGCGGCTCGACGGCACGGTCACCACGCCACGGTTAGTCCAGGCCGTGGCCGAAGCGATCCTATACGTGAATGGTGAACTGGACGCATGGCAGGACCAGCAGCTAGAGAACGGCTTCAGCACCTTGGAAGTCATCCCTGCTAAAAAGATCAACCGCGAAAGCAAATTATTGATTCATTACCGGCGTGCTGTCTACAGCATCGGCAAAGCCGACCTATTGGAAAAATACCGCGATTACGACACCACCGCGTCATCCATGGCCGACAAGAAATCCATGGGGTACTTAGACGACGGTCCCGGCGAACAACGGCGTAACGCGCATTGGGCGATTGCCGATATCTTGCAACGGCATCATTTAACGGTCGAGTTGATTTAACAAGGATAACCATGCTGGTCCGCGCTCAACAATACGACACGCTTGATTTGCTGTGCTGGCGGCATCTGGGCGCAACCGCCAGCGTGGTCGAAGCCGTGCTGGAAATGAATCCCGGTCTGGCCGACGGCGGACCGTTTATTGCCCACGGTCGGCTCATCACCTTACCGGAACCTGCTGCTACCGCCACACCTCCCCGCCAGACCATCAGTCTGTGGGACTAAACCGTGATTCATAAGGGAGAAACACTATGGCCGAACCCGGCAGTACCTCTTTATTCATCACCACCGCCGCAGGCATCGGTCTGTCCTCGATCTTTCCGGGGATCGATGGCAATGCCTTGATCGGTGCCTTTGCCGGTGCGACTTTGGTGGCTATTACAAGCAAGAATTTGCCGCTGTTGCAGCGACTGGTCTACATGGTCATTTCGCTGGCCATAGGTTATCTGGCCGCGCCGGAAGTCATGAACAACACACCACTCAAACAATCCGGTGTGGCTGCTTTTTTAGCCTCGGCAGCGGTGATCGCGCTGACCTTGCACGGTATTGATTTAATCAAATCCATTGCCTTACCGGAATGGTTGCGCAAGGGGAAACGCCATGATTGATACCGCGCAACAAGTCGTGACTGCTATCGCCTTGTGCTGTTATCTCGCAGCGTGCGGGCAACTACTGTGCTACCGGCGCGGTCTGGCGAACTACCGGATCCACCTGTCGTCGCTGGCGTGGTTGCTCATTGCCCTGACCGGTAGTTGTGCCCTGGATATTCTGCTCGGTCACGCGCCGGTGTCGCTGGCACAAGCCGGACTGGCCTTTGCCTTATGCGTCATCGTGTGCCGTGCCAGGGGCAATGTCGCCCACCTTTTGAAAGATCCGTATGGCTATCTCGACTGACCACCTCACTGAACACTTTACGCTGACAGAATTCGTGCGCAGCGACACCGCCCGCACCCTCGGTATCGACAACACGCCGCCTCCAGCCATCGCCGTGAACCTGCGGCGTCTGGCAAAATTTGATGAACTGGTCCGGCTCGAACTGGGTGGTGCGGAGATGCGCATTTCAAGCGGGTTTCGCTGCACGGCCCTGAATCGCGCAGTCGGCGGCGCACGCAACAGTGCGCACCTCGACGGGCTGGCCAATGATTTTACGGCCCCCGGATTCGGTACCCCGATGGCGATCTGTCGCAAGCTCGAACACTCCTATTTACAGTTTGATCAGCTGATCTACGAACGCGCCGGATCCGCAATCTGGGTCCATCTGGGTATTGCGGCCGAAGGGGTGACCCCACGGCGTCAGGTATTGACCATCGATTACAAAGGGACGAGGGCCGGGTTATGGAGCTGATCGTTAAAATTCTCGTTGGTGTCCTGTTAATGGGTGCCATGGGAACCGTCATTGTTAGTCAACGCGCCAGCCTGATCACCGTCAAGGAACAGGCCGCACGCGCAGAACAAGGAGTGAATGAGCGTGACCGCATCATCGCCACCTTAAAAGCCGCCGACCTCAAACAGCGTCAGGCGACCATCAAACTGCAAGCGGCGCGGGCCAGCATGGCCGTCACCTTGTCCGAACGTGAAACCCTGATCGACCAACTCCACCATGACCTCTCCATTCGCCCTTGGGCTGTTGCTCCTTTGCCTGACGCTATTGCCGGGCTGCGCCAGCGTCCCTCCCTCATCGGTGCCGACGCTTATCGTCACTGGCTGTCCGCCAGTCACCCGCTGCCAATTACCAGCGACGGCACCGACCACTAACGGCGCGTTGCACCTTGCGCTCGAACGCACCGAAGCCGCATGGGCCATGTGTGCGGCACAGGTCGACATGATTGTGGAGTGCCAACAGGAGATTAGCGATGTACAAACCAAACAGCCTTAAAGAGCATTTAATAACGGCCAATCCCGACCTGCGGCAGAATCCGGATAAGCTATTGATCTTTGCCGACCAAGGTAATGTCGTCGCCACCGGCACTGCATCGCTGTCGTATGAATACCGCTACAAATTGAACATCATCATCACCGACTACAGCGGCGATCCGGACGCGATCATGGTGCCGCTGCTGGCGTGGATTGCGCTCCACCAAAACGACTTACTCAATAATGCGGAACTCCGACGAACCGGGATCGGCTTTGACGTGGATTTTAATAATCATGAAACGATTGATCTGTCGCTCAAGCTGGACCTGACCGAACGCGTCATCGTCAAACGTGATGGCGGCAGACTTAATATAAGCCATCCACCCGAGTCACAACCCACACCCGACTACAGCGACGGCTTCTGGACCTTGTACCAAGGCGAGTCGTTATTGGCTGAATGGCATACACCTGCCCAACCCGCATGAGCGACGATCTGCAAGCGATTGAAGAGTGGGCTGGCGCACTGCTGTTAAAGCTCGCACCGGCCCAGCGCCGCGCCGTCAACAAACAGGTCGCGCAGGATTTACGTCGCAGTCAGGTGAAACGCATTGTCAGCCAGCAAACACCGGACGGCGAGGCCTATACGGCGCGCAAACAACGCAAGAACCTACGCGGCAAAAGCGGTCACATCAAACGCCAAAAGGCCGCGATGTTTGCCAAGATACGCAAACAAAAAAGCCTCAACATCCAGCAGGATGAAAATCAGCTATCGGTCGGCTTCTTTGGACGCGTGGCGCGCATTGCACGGGTGCATCAGGAGGGATTGATAGACAAGGTATCAAAGAAAGGGCCGGAAGTCCGCTATGCGGCCCGGCCTTTGTTGGGATTTAGTGCTGAGGATCACGCGTTGATTCGGGAGTCGGTGTTGCGTCAGTTAATCAATATTTAGTGTCAGTAAACTTTACACACTGTAAGGATTTTTTTAACGAATTAAATAAAATATCATACATATCAATGGGTTATACAAATGGCATTATTTTTGCTTACTGTCTAAGGAAATCAATCTGCCCTACTTAAACAGGAACAAAACCATGAAAATCAAGAACGCAGCATTTTTATTCATTCTAAGTTTGAGCACATTTTGCGCCCAAGCAACCGTCATCACTTTTGACGAAGCCCCCGCTGCTAGCGGTGTTGCTTATGCTGGCACAGCTGCAGCTGCATTTAGTCTTACCAATTTCGGGACAGTCGGTGGAAATAGCAAAGGTAACCCGGGAAACTGGGGTCTAGAGGGAACAAACGGTAGTCAATTTTTAGGATTCAATAGCAGCTATAGCGAGACCGTAACGTTTGCCTCTTCCGCAACAAACGTTTCTGCTGATTTTTCACGGTCGAATGGCTCCTCTAGCGAGACAATCCAGTTTAACGCATATGACGGCAACATTCTTGTAGACTCAGTTAGTGTGGCGCTTGGCGCAATTAATAATTGGACAACGCTATCTGTATCAAGCGCAGACATAACGAGCGTTACATGGACGGGGACTGGAAGCAGTTTTCATCCATATGGGGTAGACAATTTTAACTTCGTTACCAGTGCGGCCGTTCCTGAACCGACTAGCGTAGCGCTACTCGGCCTTGGTATTCTGGGCTTCGTTGCATCACGGCGCAAGTCAGCAATAAGCAAGAATACCTAAGCAGCCTAATCTTGTCGAAAACTGGCAAGTGCGCAATGCCGCTTAGTTAAGCATTCAAACGGCAAAAGGCCGCGATGTTTGCCAAGATACGCAAACAAAAAAGCCTCAACATCCATCAGGATGAAAATCAATTATCGCTGGGTTTCTTTGGACGCGTGGCGCGCATTGCGCGCGTGCATCAGGAGGGATTGACGGACAAGGTAACCAAAAAAGGGCCGGAAGTGCGCTATGCGGCCCGGCCTTTACTCGGTTTTAGTGCGGAAGATCATGCGTTAATTCGAGACTCGCTATTACGGCATTTAAGCGGTTTTTGAGGGAAACGATTTATGCCGCGCTGGCATGTAACTTGAGTCCGAGCGCCTTCATTACTTTCAGAATGGTACTAAATTCCGGATTCCCTTCACCGGAAAGCGCTTTATATAAGCTCTCCCGCGCCAACCCGGTATCCCGTGCGACCTGACTCATCCCCCGCGCACGAGCAATCGTCCCCAACGCGTGTGCAATGAAAGACGCATCGTCACCGGCTTCCTCCAGACACGCGTCAAAATAAGCAACGATATCCTCTTCGGTTTGCAGGTGTTCGGCAGAATCCCATTTATGTAGTGTGATGTTTTCCATAAGGTTCTCCTAAAGTAGTCGTGCGAGTTCGAGCGCAGTTTTAATGTCTTTGCTCTGTGTAGATTTATCGCCACCCGCGAGCAAAATCACGATCTCGCTACCACGTTGTACAAAATACACGCGGTAACCAGCACCCGTGTGGATACGCATTTCAGAAACCCCTTCGCCGATTGGCTCACAATCACCAAAATTACCCAATTCAGCACGATCAATACGCATTTGAACGCGCACTCTAACAGTTCTGTCTCGCAAGCTTACAAACCAGTGATCAAAAGTGGCAGTTGTCTGAATAGTCTTCATACACAACTGTATCCTATGAATTACATTTTGTCAAATTACTTTAAAGGACCGACTGATATTAAAACGCTTCTTTCAAAGAGCAACAATCTCCAATCGTGAGGACCAGCGTCATGCTAGTTCACTGCTGATAATGGATGCTGTTCAAGCTACAACCTGTTTTGGTGTTAGCGAGGTTGATATGGATTGAGGAGTGAGGCCGCAAATTCAAACGCATTTTTAAGCTGAGGACGGCTGCTGTGGGCCAGCGCCGCGTAAAGCTTTAACCGGTACTTAAAGGCGTCCCGATTCGCCGTTGCATCAGTGTTTAATGTTGTGGCGAAACAATCGCATGCCTCTTCAACGAGTGTTTTAATTTCTGCAGCGACGTTATGCCCGGCATCTGCCCGCCCGGCTAAGCGTTGCACTTTAAAAACAAAAAGACGGATTAAACTTTCATCGTGAGTTATTAACATGGGCACTCCAATCAAAAAAATATAAGCGGTCCTTTCGCTTTGCTTCTAAGACTTCGAATGATGTAATAATTTAGCATAAAATGCGCTCAAAACAATTATCAGTATGAAAATTACTCACAAGCAAAAGAGCGATACGCTACTGAAAGTAGCGTATCGACTTTGCTCCAGCGGATGCGCATAATCGTGCCTGCGGTGAAGCCACTGACCGCTCGCCTGAAAGGCCAACATCAGGTCATTATTTCAAAAAAGCTGCCCTACAGACCATGCATCCCAGTTGGTAATTACCAGTTCCCGACTACTCTCCGGCTGGCCGTGCACGCTACCCAAGCTATATTTAATATCCAGCCCCATCATCGTAAAGCCGTCAAACACCGCCCGGATATCCGGATGGTCGTTAATGCTAACCATGACTTTGCCCTTACAAGTGCGCATAAAATCCGCCATCTGCTGATACTCGTGGAAACCAAAGTCGACGCCATACCCTTCAGTCTGCCAGTACGGCGGATACAGATAAAAGAACGAATGCGGACGGTCATAGCGCGTCATACATTCCCGCCACGGCAGATTCTCCACATAGGTCCCGGTGTCACCGACGGTCGCCGATGAAAGGATTGAAGGTTCAATGGTTGTTTTTTTAACACATAGAAAAGAAGTATTTCTGTCTATTTCCATCGATTTCCGTCTATCAAAGCATCGGTATGACTAATTTAATCTTGTTATCTAAAATTCAATCTATCTATAGTGCGGGATTTAAGCGATCATAGGCAAAAATATAATTATTTATCACTAGCCAGTTCATGCGTGCCGGCATTGCGCCTCTGAGTTGCGGCCCTGTATTTGCGCCACTATTGCTGCCGATAACTCAAATACGGAGATTAGCCATCATGTATACCGGGCTCGCAACCGATCTGCCGTTGACCCCTTTTGATCGCGTCGATTCTTCACCAGCCATTCGTATGGCTACGCTAAGACAGCGAAAAATTGCACTGAGGATCTGCGCAGGGTTGATCCTCGTTACGTTGATTTTGCTTCCATTCGCGCAAATAAAATGGCCTAAAATTCCAGCGTTTCTGGCTACTTATCAGACCACGGTGATTGGCACCTACCTGATCACCGCTTATCAGATATACGGTCACTATAAGGCGACGCGATCAGTCGCTTTGCTGCATCTCAGCGCCGGATGTTTATATACTGCTGTTATATTGGTGCTGCAGTTTTTGTCGTTTCCGGGAATATTTATCGAGGGACGTGTGCTGTTCGGTGGCACGCAAACCAGTAGTTGGCTGTGGCTGTTTTGGCATGCCGGTCCTGCCATTGGTATCCTGGTTTTTGCCTGGAGCGAACTACGCCGTCCCAACCATGTCACCACGGATCACCAGCAATCGTTACGCCGCGCCTCCATTGTTTTGATCGCTGCCCTGGCTGCGACGGTGGCAATGGTCACCATATTCCGCGATTTTCTTCCTGTTTTGGATACGAATGGTGACTATAGCGGCATTACCAGCACTGGCATTGCACCCGGGTTGCAGGTTTTGATTGTGCTGTCGCTGTTTTTTTTATGGCGAGCGAGTCGCTTCCGTAATGTCTTGCATGTGTGGCTTGGCACTGCTTTGATAGCGCTGTTATGCGATAACGCTATCACCATGGCGGGTAGCAGCCGCTTATCTTTGGGTTGGTACGCTGGTCGCTTCAGTGGCTTGATTTCTTCATCGGTGATGATGCTGGTCTACTTGAAAGAAATTAATCGTTCTCATCAACAAAGCATGCTGACGGTCGACAAATTAGGCGCGGATCAAACCCGGGCAGAAGTCGAATTGCAGCAATCTTATACGCAGCTGCGGCAACTATCGGACCATCAGGAAAAAGTAAAAGAGGATGAGCGAAAGCGTATCGCGCGTGAAATTCACGACGAATTGGGCAGCTTGCTAACTAGCATCAAAGCCAATGTTTCAGTCTCTAATGAACGTTCCATGTTGGCTGGTAATGCATCAGATCCACTCCTCAACGAGGCGGCGGCACAAGCCGATACAGCTATTGAAACCATGCGGCGGGTCATCGCCGATTTACGCCCTAGTGTGCTGGACCACCTTGGCGTATGGGCCGCGCTGGAGTGGCATGCCGACCAGATTCAGGCGAGTTCAGGATTGGAATGCAGATGCCACATTAATCAAAGCGCCGCGGATGTCGAGCTCGATCCAGAACGCAGCACCATGCTGTTTAGGATCGTGCAAGAATCGCTCACAAATGTGGTCCGCCACGCAGCGGCATCAAAGGTGACGATTGACGTGCGGTGCGAAGAAAACGTCATTATTGCTGAAGTCAGAGATGATGGAAAAGGCATCAAACCCCAACAATTACTCGGCGGTGAAGCGTGGGGTATTCTGGGTATGCACGAGCGCACACGTCAGTTTGGCGGTGAACTTAATATTGCAGGATCATCCCTCAACGGGACTGCAGTAATACTACATTTACCATTGACCTAGAAGACGCGCTGATCGCGTTTTAACAGTGCCAGCCAGTTGCTGTGAGGATGAGATCGGTTCATCTTGGCGACCGAAATAATCCCTCACAATATGCGATTCAAAAATATCAACCCATCGCTGCAAGATGCACGTCGCAGATCGATGGGCTGAAAACCATCTCAAAAATGTCGGAGAAAATTATACTGACATCCACGTCATCATCAACTGCCGTAAACTGATCGCGTTTCAAATGGATTGTATAAGAACAGCCAGGTTTCCGAAAGCGTTTGATCTTTAAGACGCAGATACAAACGCATATCAACAGGTTCCGGGCCTTCGACTGTCAGATCGAACTGGGCCCGCCAATGACCTGCTACGCCATCGGGAACCGCTTCGGTGAAGATATAAGAGAAAGTGCCACGCGATGACGTTAATACCGCTTCCGGCATTTCACCGAAGGCTAATTTTTCTAGTGGCTCGCCCAAAAATTCAACCATGAATTTGCGCACGTTTTTCGGCCGCGGTTGACCGGGTACGCCGCCATTGCCAAGGCGCGTCGCCACACAGCGGGCAAGCGTACTCGGAAACGGTTCGTCTTTCTGCCAATCCAATTTATAACGCAGGCGATAACTGTTACCGGCAACCGCTTTGGCGCTCGGCACCCACATCGCGACAACGTTGTCGTGAATCTCATCATCGGTTGGAATTTCGATTAATTGCACTGTCCCTTGGCCCCAACCTTCTAACGGTTGCACCCAAAGGCTGGGACGGCGTTCGTAATGGACGCCATCTTGATAATGATCAAAATTGCGATCGCGCTGTAGCAGACCAAAACCACGCGGATTGGTGTCGCCAAAGGCTGAAGCGGTGGTTTGTCCGGGATTATTCAGTGGTCGCCAGATGTGTTCACCCGCCCCGCTCCATAACGCTAAACCATCGGAATCATGGACTTCAGGTCGCCAATCGGTCCCCGTCCCTTTTACTGATTCAGAAAACCAGTACATCGACGTCACTGGCGCGATGCCGAATCGGTCAATATCGCGCCGCAAAAATAAAGCGGTATCGATTTCCATGGTGACGCCTGCGCCGCGTTGCATAACGAATTTATACGCGCCACAGATACTTGGCCCATCCAGCATGGCATAGACGGTCACTGTGTCGCTGTTATCGTCCGGAACGGTGAAATAGAAATGGGTGAAGTTAGGAAATTCTTCTGACTTTCCGGCTTGTGCAACGTCGATGGCAATACCACGGGCAGATAAACCATATTGATAAAGGTCACCAATCGCGCGAAAATAAGAGGCACCGAGAAAAGCCACCCAGTCGTTCTTATGCCAGTCCAGCTTGTCCTGATCACCGCGCCGACTTTCCTGGAAACGAAAACCCGAAAACCCGCTGCCGCGCGGCAAATCTCGCGCCGGACTATCTACCGGCATATCGAAATAACTCTCGTCGTAGACAATCTCACGCGCCTTGGGAACCTTGCCACTGTCGTCGATGAGGTGCATGTGTACCGGTGACTGAAAAAAACGGCCAAGGTGAAAAAAAGTGACCGGGAATTGTCCAGGGCCTTCAGCAAACAAGGCGTAATCGGTTTTGTATTTTATTTTGCCGTGGGCTGCGTAATCGATTTTGTCGAGAATCGCACGCGGGGCGGTCGCTTGCGGTTTATACGGTGCTTGCGCTAACACTTTTGCTTGCGCGATGAGCGTATCAAAAGAAAAAGTTGATGCGGAGCCAA
Source organism: Glaciimonas sp. GNP009 (assembly GCF_054343755.1). Taxonomy (NCBI): domain Bacteria; kingdom Pseudomonadati; phylum Pseudomonadota; class Betaproteobacteria; order Burkholderiales; family Oxalobacteraceae; genus Glaciimonas; species Glaciimonas sp. GNP009. Next base: position 2,995,170 of record NZ_JBTGUV010000004.1, on the reverse strand, counting down.
GCTTAACGCGATTGTCCGCAATGGCTTCCATCGGAACGCCGAGCGCTACAAGCGTGGCTGTGGCAGCGGCGGAATGGAGAAAAGTTCGGCGATTTATCATGGGCGGGGCAATCTCCAATAAATAGGGGAAGAATGGTCATGGGCTAACCGAAACAGATTGTGGTGCTAATGGACCGTATGGCCCTCCATTCTGTGTACGTATACCTAATATGACCGATAACGCGGACGCGGCGTAACGGCGCTCACTGATACTTTACAAAATGCAACTAGCGAAACCTTCATGCGTAACTTAGTCAGGCAAAAAAGAGAAACGTTCAGATGCGTCGGTCGGCTTAGCCCTGCGATCTTGCAAATGCGTCGGTAATCTACCTTTTATAATCTATCTTTTATCCGCCTCTAAACGATGCGTCGCAAGAAACGCAAATCCACCCATCCGACCGCCGTTCCCACTGATCGCACCCACTTTTCTCAATCAGAAGAGCCCTGAGTTTGTCTTCCTGCGTCGTTCTATTACAAATCAACCATGAATTGCAAATCAACAACAAAATCAAGATTGATGACGCATCGACAATACGAGTACGATTATAATCACGGTTAGGCGAATCTTGGGACAAATCCGTGTTGCTCACTGACCGAAACACCTGCGACATTGCTATTCCTACCTAGGCTTCTGCGAGGTTAAATGTAAATAACTCTGATTCCCAGCTGTACTAATAATGCGTTTTTTTGGGCGATCAGCAACGATCATGCCTGACGGATTGCTTCCACTGTTTACAAGCGAATGGCACATCTGATATGACTACTTCGGAAACATCTCTCATTGATCCTGCAAATGAAAGCCTCAATACCAAACCGTTGCCTATCCCTTTTTGGCAGGCATTCACTTTTTGGTTGAAATTAGGTTTTATCAGCTTCGGTGGACCCGCAGGTCAAATTGCGATCATGCATCAGGAGTTGGTTGAAAACCGGCGATGGATCTCTGAGCGACGCTTCCTTCACGCCTTAAACTATTGCATGGTTTTACCAGGCCCAGAGGCGCAGCAGTTGGCGACCTATATCGGCTGGTTGATGCACCGCAAGTGGGGCGGCATCGTAGCGGGTGCATTATTTGTGCTGCCATCATTGGTGATCCTGATTGCGCTGTCGTGGTTGTATATTGCATTTGGCAGTCTGCCGCTGGTAGCTGGGTTGTTTTATGGCATTAAGCCGGCAGTGACCGCCATCGTCATCCAGGCGGCGTACCGCATTGGCTCGCGCGCACTTAAAAACAAGATACTTTGGGCAATTGCCGCAGCATCTTTTCTGGCGCTGTTGGTCCTCAACGTGCCGTTTCCTGCAATCATTTTGACAGCGGCAATAATCGGCTATTTCGGTGGTCGGATGGTACCGGATAAGTTCACGATGGGTGGTCATGGCAAAGCGGTAAAATCGTTTGGCGCAGCGCTCATTGACGACGATACGCCGACACCGGAACACGCACGGTTCAGTTGGCTTGGACTATGTCAGATAATCATCGTCGGTGCTTTATTGTGGGTGATCCCAATGGGCGCGCTAACCGCGATCTATGGCTGGCATCACACGTTGACGCAAATGGGCTGGTTCTTCACCAAGGCGGCGTTGCTGACATTCGGCGGTGCGTATGCCGTATTGCCGTATGTTTACCAAGGTGCCGTCAGCCACTATGGCTGGATGACATCAACGCAAATGATTGATGGCCTCGCACTGGGCGAGACCACGCCGGGGCCGCTAATCATGGTGGTGGCTTTTGTTGGTTTTGTGGGCGGCTATGTGAAAGCGCTGTTCGGTCCAGAATCGTTGTTTCTGGCCGGTGCGGTGGCGGCGTCACTGGTAACGTGGTTCACCTTCCTGCCCTCGTTCTTGTTCATCCTGGCCGGTGGCCCGCTGATTGAATCGACGCACGGCGACCTGAAATTTACCGCGCCGCTGACCGCCATCACGGCAGCTGTGGTGGGCGTGATTCTCAATCTTGCGGTGTTCTTCGGCTACCACGTGCTTTGGCCGCAAGGCTTTGGCGCACCGTTTGACTGGATATCGGCGTTGATCGCTCTGGCGGCAACGATTGCTTTATTTCGTTTCAAACGAAATGTCATTCACGTCATTGCTGCGTGTGCGGTGATTGGTCTATTGCTGAAAACGGTGATTTTATAAGGTCAGACGGGAAGCAATATTCCCGGCTGAGCTTATGCAGACGTGTTTCTTGTGTGTTTTTCAGGAAAATAATTTTTCAGAACTCACCTGAAAACAGTTTACAAATCGAGTACCAACAACCGACTTTTAGGACGTGAAACGCAAGCCGTTAAATAGTTCTGATGCTCTTCGTCAGAGAGAATAAAGTCGCGATGGTCGACTTCCCCTTCCAGATAGCGCATTTTACAAGTACCGCACAATCCAGACTGACATGAGGTCTCCACCTCGATGCCATTATCAGCGAGTATTTCGATGATGCTTTTATCTTCCGACATGGCGAATAAGGCCCCGGTGCTGGCAATCTTCACAAAAGAGGTAGCCGATGTATCCGATAAGATCGCGGAATTCGCAGCGACAGCTTCCGACTTGACCGGTTCTGGGGCCTTAAAATGTTCAAAGTGAACTGCGTCACGCGGCCAATGCTGAGCGGCTTTTGCGCAAGCTGCCATGAAGCCCGCGGGGCCACAATAGTAAACGTGTGTGCCTTCAACATGTTCTTCCAACAGTTTAACGATATCTAAACCATCGCGTGGATTGCCGCCATCGAAGTGAAAAATGACCTTTCCCTTTTCAACCTGAGCAGCAAATTCTTCACGGAACGCGGCATGGTCTTCACCTTTGGCGCAATAGTGCAGTTCGTAATCCTCACCTGTGCTTTCCAGATAATGGGCCATCGCCTTTAATGGCGTCACTCCGATGCCACCCGCTAACAAAACATGTTTTTTTGCGTCGTTAATCAGGCCAAAATTATTTCTCGGGTAGCTGATCGATACCACATCTCGCACCCGTAGATTGTCGTGCATCAAGCGCGATCCACCGCGACCGATTTCCTCGCGTAGAACCGCAATAACGTACCGGTGACGTTCGATCGGATCGTTGCACAGCGAGTACTGCCGAATCACACCGCCCTCAAGATGCATATCGATATGCGCACCGGCGGTGACGGCTGGCAACATCTCTCCGGCAGGGTGTACCAATTCGAAGGAGTTAATGCCAACGGCCTCAAACCTGATCTGCCGGACAAGCAGCGACAAGGATGTTGGGGATGAACGCGTTTGTGATGGTATATCTTGCATTGTGGGCCTCGAGTCTCTAGTGTTTTTATGCTGCAATGCATCATTACGATTGGCTGATGCTATTCTTCTGGGCTTCATTTTGGATTTAATGACACCAACGATGAAAAGGATTGAAAGCGTATGAAAACCAAGCTTTTTCCTGATGATAAATCGTAAATCCCAGCCATTGATACGTCCAATGGTAATAATGTATGAACCCTATCTGGATTACAAATAAGGACATTCGGGACCAAACAAGAAATTTTGAAGTACACATTCGGATTTACAGATGAAGTTCATCCAAAAATTGAATTCGACATTTATAAGGCTGCCACGTATCGTTAGCTCAGGGACAAATGATCCCACCGAATAATGGTTGATTGAGGAGACAATTGATGGATACGAAAGTCGATAATGCGAAGCTGGTTGAATCTTCGAAGCCGAAGAAGCTCATCCCATACGGTGGCTACTTTACGAGCAAAACGCCAGGGCATGATCCAGAGCTGACCGAAACCGGGCCGGGTACGCCAATGGGCGAATACATGCGCACTTTCTGGCATCCGGTATGCATGTCGATGGAGTTGGGCGATACGCCAAAATTTATAAAAATTCTCAATGAAGAATTAGTGGCTTTCCGCGATAAGAGCGGTGCCATTGGCGTTCTGCACGCCCATTGCGTCCATCGCGGCGCGTCGCTGGAATACGGTGCCATTCAAGAACACGGCATTCGTTGCTGTTATCACGGCATGGTATTTGATGTTGATGGCACTTGCCTGCATGTTCCATATCCAAAGGGCGAAGAGAAAGAAGCCGCAAAATTTGCATGCTCGATTCAACAAGGTGCGTACAAAGCCTTCGAGCGCCACGGTCTCGTCTTTGCTTACATGGGCTCACCAGAAAAAGAACCACCGTTCCCTGAGTGGGAATCAAATTTCACCGTCCATGCGACCGATAAGCTAGTTCCTTACAGCAACTTCCAGCATTGCAACTGGTTGCAAGTTCAGGACAATGCTGCGGATAATTATCATCCGACAGCGCTGCATAATTCGTCTAACGTGGTGGATGAAAACTTTCAAGGCACTACTTTTAACGAAGTTGGTGCTGCGTCGATGGAAGTCGCGCCCGACATGCAATTTATTCCCATCCATGAGGGCCGTGGATTGGCATGCGCTGGTGCACGACGCGTAGACAAGGATCGTCTTTTCATTCGCGTACAACATCAAGCATTGCCCAATTTGAGCTTACATGCTTACACGTCAGAAGACGGTGCTGCCAAGAAATTGTTCAGCCGCTTTCATATCGTACGCTGGACTGTTCCAGTGGATGACGAAAACAGCAAGATGATCGGCTGGCGCGTGATGGGACCAAACATCGATACCCGCGGTATTGGTGATGAGCAAATGGTTGGTTACGAGACGATTGATTTTCTGGAAGGCCAGGTTGCGATGCGCCGTCCGGAACGTTTTGGAAAATACAAGCTGGAAGATTTCCCGCCGATTCCTCCAAACCATCGTGAACGCGATTGCTATAAAGACGCGCAACAAGCGCCTGGCGACTATGAAGCGATTATCAGTCAGCGTCCTATTGCTGTGCACGCGCTGGAAAATCCAACCAAGTTCGATGCTGGTGTCTTTATGTTCCGTAAGCTTTTGCGTGATGCTGTCCGAGGCACTAACCCGAAAGCCAGTGCAGAAAACTTCTACGACTGGCTACAATCCGTCAATGGCGCGCCAAATAGTTACTGTAGCGGTAATGTGATGGAAGTCGCAGAAGGCGCAACTATCGAAGAAGAAATCGCACAACGTCGCATGGTGACCAGAAAGATTGTTCAGATATTGACTGAGAGTGACAATCTGAAAGGTGATGTACGGACGCAGTTTGTGATGGAAGGCTTTGAGGCGCTGGAGCAATCGACCAAGAAGTAATTCCTGCAAAGGAAAATCGGCAAAGCGAAAGAGCAACTCTGCGCTCTTCGTCTTTCAATAAAGGGACAGCGTCAGGATCATCATCCTGACGCTGTCTTTTTCATTACCCGGCCATGCTGTGCGCGGTGATGAACCGGCTTAACCGCCGACTTTCTGCTCTTCCGCCTCCTTCAAGCAATCAAGATCGTTGCGTAAGTCTTGTACTACCTCGAAGAAGGCTTTGATTACCGGCGCTTCTTTGCGCTCTGCCAGGCAGGCTAGTTCCAGATCAATAAACATCGGTGCCTCTGCAATCGTGAGTATCCGAAGCCGCGAATCCTGATAAATGGCATCCAGCGCGATACCCACGCCGACACCCGCAGCAATGGCTTCGCGTATCGCGTCCTGACTATCGATCTCTAATACTCGACGCACACTGACGCCACAATCGGCCAAATAATCATCAAAGACCTTTTGCTGCATTGAGCCACTTTCTCGAGTGACGATTCGCTGCCCTTCCAACTCTCCGACATGAATATCACTGCGCTCAAACCAAGGGTGGCTTGCTCCTACCAGTAATGCGATCTTTGCCCGACGATAAGGGACCGAGAAAAACCGCTTGTCTCCCAGGCGCGGCAATACCGCGACATCTGACTGCAATTCCAACAAACTTCCACTCAATTCACCGGAATTGCCAAACGACACCGACACCCGGACTTCTGGATAGCGCTTGCCAAAAGCAACCACCATTTGGGTAACCTGAACCGGATCGAAAGCGGCCACCCTGATGCGTCCTTCCAGCAATCCGCCAGCGGCTCGCAGAGTTTCTTCAGCCTCTGTTTCCAGCGTAAAAATACGGTGAGTAATCGATAACAAGCGTTGCCCCGTATCGGTCAATTCGACGATGTGCCCATGCCGTGAAAACAGCTCCACACCAAACCGTTGTTCAAGCGCTTTCACATGCGTGGTGATACTTGGCTGCCCGACGAATAACGCACGCGCAGCCGCCGTAAAGCTACCGTGTAGGGCAACCGCGTGAAAGCAGCGTAACTGATGAAAATTCATGGCCAAAAGACACTCCTTGATCCTTGCATGGCCGAATTGTAGAGGACTCTTCGCTGTAATGGTTCGCTTCTTTGAATAACAAGGCGAGCTTGCGCAATTCTATCAAGTGAAGGACCGGTCTGAATGTGTCTAAAATGTAAAAATGACAAAGGTCGCCTGCGGCGATGAAGCCGAGCGAGCTTTGTCATTTTCATTGTCTTGCATCCATCAGATTAGTTTGCAAATCTGTTCCAGCCTGGTTTTTATAGCGCCAGGAAAGGCTTGCTCTAACGTATTTTCCGATCAAAAAATTTTTGATCGTTAGCGACTCAGATTATTTTTACGCCGCATAGGTGTCTAACGATTAACCAACTTTGCCGGAACTGTGAACACCAGCAATCCTCCGATAACCAGGCTTGCTGCGAGAACGAGCACGCCGTTGTTGGTGCTGTCGGTCACCGTCTTTACCCATCCAAGCAGATATGGACTGATCAGGCCGGAGACGCTGCCAATCGAGTTAGCAAGGGCGATGCCTGTTGCCGCTGCCGCGCCGGTAAGTATCGTTGGAGGTAAGACCCAAAATTGTGAAATTGTGGTCATGATTCCCATCGTTGCAAACGTCAAGGCAACCATCGCGATAGTCGTATTTTGCGCGTACATCACACTAAATACTAAGCCCACAGCACCGACAAAGCCAGCTATGGCAAGATGCCAACGGCGCTCTCCGCGCATATCCGAACTGCGACCAACCACGATCATTGCTACCGTTGCTGCTGCGTAAGGAATAGCCGTGAGCAGACCAATATTGAGGGGGTCGGATACACCACTTGCCTTGACGATGGTCGGAAGCCAGAAACTAACGCCATACAATCCCATCGTGAAAAATAAGTAGATGAAGCTCAATAACCATACTTTGGGATTAGTAAATCCGTCGCGTAGTGAATGTAAGGTCTTGCCATGCTTGTCTGCCGCTAGATTTTTTTCCAGCATCGTGCGCTGCGCTGGTGAAAGCCATTTAGCGTCCGCAATTTTATCGTCCAGATAAAAGAACGCCATGACGCCCAATATCACAGTGGGAATACCTTCCAGAAAGAACAGCCACTGCCATCCGGCTAGACCATGCGACCCACTCATCGCGTGCAAAATCCAGCCTGACAGTGGACCACCTATAACGCCTGACATAGGGATACCGGTCATGAAAAGCGCCGTCACTTTGCCGCGTCGCGATGCAGGAAACCAATAAGTGAGATAGAGCAATATGGCGGGTATGAAACCAGCCTCGGCAACGCCGAGAACAAAGCGCATGATGTAAAAACTTGTTGGTGTCGTGACGAACATCATTGCGCCAGAAATCACACCCCACGTCACCATAATTCGGGCGATCCAGAGACGCGCACCAACTTTTTGCATGATGAGATTACTCGGCACTTCGAAGAGCAAATAGCCAACAAAAAACATTCCTGCACCAAGCCCATAAACGGCTTCGCTTAAATTGAGATCGCTCATCATTTGCAGTTTTGCAAAGCCGACGTTCACCCGATCCAGATAGGAACACACGTAGCACAAGAACAAAAAGGGAATCAGCCGCCACATGACCTTAGCGTAAGTTGCGGACTCGTCCGTACGCGCGCTGACTTCGTCAACCGTTGGGCTATACATTATGTTATCTCCTGGTTTTTAGCTTATGTTCTGGGTATGCCGTGGGCATCTCAGATACTTAATTAGTACTTACGCGAAATCACCCCGACTGCGTTGTCTTTACTAGCCACCTACCCGTCCCGGGACTAGCGTACTGTCTTCGTCTGCACTCCTTAGTTGGGACGTTTTCGCGTAGGTTTTAGTATTTTTTAGTCATTTTATTCAGGTTCATCCATTTCGCTAAATAAATAGGCTAACCTGTATTACGGCGGGGGAAGCAAAATTTGCAGGTATTTCCCCACACGTCAGGCAAATTTTAGTCAAACATATCGGGTTGTGTCGCGACCAGATGCTCGTAAAGCGGCTGGAAATGCAACCAGCCGATGTAAGGACTGCCAACATGCTCGCGACTATAACGGGCACGATCTGGTGTCACCAATGTTGGCTTGATACCGCTCGCCTCAATCAATAATTGTTGCTGACAAACACGTTCCAGCGCAATGAACCAGAACGCTGCAGATTCGATGCTGTGACGACTGACGGTCATCAAGCCATGATTCTGATGAATCACCGCTTTAACGTCCTTGAATTGACCGGCAACTGAATATCCCGCGCCTTCTTCAACCGCTACCGCGCCAGCTTCGTCATTAATGACGATGTGATCTTCAAAAAAGACCGCTGCATCTTGGGTGATCGGATCTAATAAACGTCCGGTCGCGGCCCAAGCCGTGCCATAGATCGTATGCGCGTGACACATTGCGATGATCTCTGGATGCAATTCGTGCACCGCTGAATGCAGCACAAATCCAGCGCGATTCAATGCATAATCGCCCTCGACCACTTCGCCTTTATGATCGGCCAGGATCAGGTTTGATACCTTTACCTGGGAGAAGTGGACTGCCATTGGATTGGTCCAATACAGATTTGGGAACTCTGGATCGCGCACTGTTAAATGACCTGCAAAACCGTAATCCAAACCGTGTACTGCAAACGCGCGGCATGACGCAACGAGTCTTTCTTTGCGATGCTGGCGCTCTTGAGCGTGGTTATCAAATTTTGGAATGCTCGGGAATTTAAGCCCTTTTTGTTTTGGCTGGTATAGCGATACGCGCTCGATAACTTCAGACATGATCTTCTCCTTATTACTTCGTTTTTAGACGTGGTTTTTAAATACTGTAATTTTTAATTTCATTTTTAATTGTTGCGACTATAGTAATAATTCACCATCAAACGGACATGCTGCCGGTCCTGCGATAATGCTAAGCAGACTCCGGTCTGGTCCACTACGGTGATGATTATTATCATGATCCAACTTGCGAGACACCTTGACAAACGATACCTTTTCACGAATGATGAATCTAATTCACCTATAACACATGAGAAAATTTCCAAGCTTCTTTTCACTACGCGCTTTTGAGGCCGCTGCCCGGCAGGGAAGCTTTGCGCTCGCAGCAAAAGAATTGCATCTCACACCGTCCGCAATCAGCCATCAGGTTCATGGACTTGAAACCTATTTTGGGAAACCATTATTTGACAGACTCACGCGGCGAGTCGAGCTCACACCAGACGGCAAACAATTGCTGGTTGGCCTATCGCGTGCATTTGACTTGATTGAGTCTTCCTGCGCTGATCTGAGTTTGCCGGAAGAGACCGAATCCCTTGCGGTGCATTGCACACCAAGTTTTGCGTCAAAATGGCTCGGCCCGCACTTGCCCCATTTTATGCAGGAACATCCATTGATTACCATTCGGATGTCGTCCAGTGCCGATCCAATCGATCTGATCCAGCATGAAGAGATTGATATTGCGATTGCTTACGGCTCGGCGAAAGAAAGGTCGGGCGTCACCATTGAGCCGCTCGGAACCGAGGTCATCGCTCCGCTATGTTCCCCAAAGCTACTCAAAGGCAGCGCGGAAATTGACCTCAACGAGATGGCGCATTTCACCCTGATCGACTCACAACTCAGCCCGGTAACGTGGCAAAACTGGTTCGACCTACACGGGCTAACGCTTCCAGACAGACCACGTTTGTCATTCGATCGCGGGTCGCTGGCTATTTCTGCGGCGCTCAACGGTCTTGGCGTTTCGCTTGAAAGCACGCGACTAGCCACGCAAGAGATCGCGAGCGGCGAGTTGGTGCAATTAGGCAAAACGTCGTTTCGCCCACTTGCCAGAGAAATGCATTTTGTGTGTTATCGCGCGGCGCGGATGAACAGTAGAAAAATCAAAGCATTCCGCGACTGGCTTTTCAGTCAAACGGAAATCGTTTAATCATCCGATCCAAAAAAATAAAGCCTCCCTGCAAGTAGCAAACGGAGGCTTTATTTACATCATGGGGCGATTTAAAACCAATTACAACGCGTTAAAATTATTTAAGGCAGCTTTGGCCAGACCGGTTTAGCCACGGCAAGAGAAGCCGGATATACCGGAACCGGCACACCGTTTCTCCACTGCAGAATAACGATCCCCGATCCAACACGTCGGCCTTTTTCGTCAAATTTCAAATGTCCACCAGCAAAATATTTCGCTGCGCCTTCCGACGTATCCATTGACCGGATTGCAGCCGCCACTTTTTTCCGGTCAGCAACGCCAGCCTTCTCCAACGCATCTTTAAATATCCACATGTCGCCGTAGGTTGAAAGGCTGTCCTGGGTCATCCAAGGCTCACCTGTACGCTTCTTAAATAGCTCCGACAGCTTCTCGTCGCCCTTCCCGCCCCAGTTTGCCACCACGACCATCACGCCTTCCAGCATCTCTTTTTTAACAACCTTGAGCAATTCTGGCGCGCCCATGTGTCCACCGTTTGTAACGACAGGAATCTTGCCTGAACCGACGCCCATTTCGTTCATTTTTTCCAACAGCAGCTTGGTGTCAGGCACGTTTGTCGTCAGCATAAAAGCCAGATCGGGACGCGTATTACGCAGCTTCTGCACCACCGACGTGGCATCAGCCAAAGGCGGCGTATACACCTGATCAGTGATCAGGTTAATGCCGTATTTGGCGAAACCACTCTCGCGCATACCTTTTGTAAAACTCGCCGGAGACGCGGTATTGTCCATCACGATTCCGGCGTTTTTCGGTGCTTTCCCTGTGCTATCGGTCGACAGTTTCACCAGAATCGGCAAGACGGTTTCAGCTTGAACACTCGCAATCGGTGAAGTCTGAAACACATATTTAAAACCACGATTGGTAATCTGATCGCTGTAGGAGAGCGATAACCAAGGCAGTTCGGCACGTTCAGAAACTTCGGTGATGGCAAGCGTCAATGAACTAAGAAAAGCACCGGATCCACCGATAAGACTAGGCTCTTGCGACAAGAGTCGCTGGATCGCATTCTTTGCTTTTTCAACTGAATCGCCGGTGTCAGCGACCACCAACCGCATTTTCGCGCCGCCAAGCGCTTTAATACCGCCGGACGCATTGATATCATCAATCGCCATTTCAGCACCCTTACGCTGCAACTCACCATTACGCGCCCAAGCACCTGAAAGCGGAACGATCAACGCGACTTTTACGTCTTCAGGTACGGCATAAGCGTTCGGTAACGACATCACCATGAGCGGCAAGGCGGATGCAAACAAACCCACTGCCTTCAATAGATTATTTTTTTTATTGGTCTTCATACAGTCTCCTTGTAGTAAATAAACATCTAAACCGATTACAGAAAAAATCAGCAACCAATTTGTTACATGCCCAGATAAGCGCGTTTAACATTAGGATCATTGATCAGCACGTCTGGGGGTCCCTGAAGGATCACCCTTCCCGATCCCAGGACGTAACCGTGATCGCAGGTTTGCAAGGCTTCGGCGACCCGTTGCTCCACTAGCAAAACGGCGACCTTACTCTCACGATAAATTTTTTCTATACATTCAAAGATGGAATCGGCGATTGCCGGTGACAGACCCATTGATGGCTCATCAAACATCAATAACTTCGGCCTGGACGCAAGACCGCGACCGATTGCCACCATCTGTTGTTCCCCACCTGAGAGCGTGCCGGCAAACTGATTGCTGCGCTCAGCCAATCTCGGAAATAGTGCATAGATTTGATCAAGGCTTTGCGTCCAGTGCTGGGTTGCGTCCTTGGTACGCGCACCCATTTCCAGGTTTTCCAATACTGTGAGACTTTTAAATACTTGACGACCTTCCGGCACGTGCGCGATACCCAAATGGGGGCGGCGCGCGGGCGCTAAGGTGGACAAGTCGATACCGTCAAAAAATATGGATCCGGCAGCAATCGGGACCACACCGGATATTGCTTTGAAAAGCGTCGTCTTGCCGGCACCATTGGGGCCGACAATGGCGACAAACTTTCCATCAGCTACCTCTAAATTGATATCGACCAGGGCTTTTAACCCATCATAGGAAACCGATAGGTTATTTATTTGTAGCACGGGCGCTCCATTTCTTGCCGAGATATGCTTCGATGACGATAGGATCATTGGTGATCGCGGACGGCTCGCCAATCGACAGAACGCACCCATGATCAAGGACCAGCAAACGATCGGCAAGGCGCACCATGGCGTGCATCGTGTGTTCAATGATGACCACGGTAACACCAGTGTTGCGAATATTTTGTATGATGGGGATCAGGTGCTCAACGTCATCTGTACCTAGACCGGCCAGAATTTCGTCCAGCAAAATGAGTGTTGGTTTTGATGCCAGACAACGTGCCAGTTCCATTAACCGCAACTGCATCATCGTCAAACTTCCAGCGAGAACATTGACGTCCGCTTCCATACCGACCTGGATCAGCGCTGCATGGGCGAGCGCATACGCCTTTTCATCCCGATGCTCTTTGGCAAAGGCCCCAACCACGACATTTTGCAACGTAGTCAGACGACCGAATGCCCGCACTACCTGAAACGTTCTGCCGATTCCCAATCTGGAGACTTGATAAGGCCTGAGACCGATGATGTCGCGACCGCCGAATATGACCTCGCCTCTGGTTGCAGGGAGAATACCATTGAGTAAATTAAATAGCGTGGTTTTACCGGCACCGTTAGGTCCGATAACGCCAAGAATCTCATCTCGGAAAACATCGAACGATACCTCGCTGACCGCATGCAGACCGCCAAACGATTTGGACAGTGCTTTCACACTTAAGGCGACTTCGCTGTGACTCCCAGCGGTGCTGACCTTCGGCGTCGGTATGGCAATCTTAACAGGAAGCTTTGCGTCGGGATTGGTACTGATACCAGCACGTTGGTTCAACGTTTTTCGCTTTGCAAAAACAGCGAGTATCTTCGGCAAAATGCCCTCGGGCGCTAGCAGAACGGTCAGGATAATCGCGAGTCCGAACACCACGCCTTGGATGCCCGGCAATTTATCTCCTAATTCTGCATTGAGAAGTTCACTAACCGGCACTAACACCATTGCACCGATGACAGGCCCGGCAATCGTTCCCACACCACCGAACAGGCTGAAAATTAATGCTTGGGCCGATATCAACATGCCAAATACGGCGTTCGGCGTGACGATTAGCATGACGACTGCATACAGACCGCCAGCAGCGCCAGCAATCGCGCCCGATAGCACAATCGCGCGCAACTTCCAGCTAAATGGATCAATCCCGGCCGCTTCTGCGGCGAGCTCATTTTGCTTGATCGCAAGTAGCGACAATCCAAAACGTGAGCGCGCAACTCGCAGATTAATGCCTATCGCAATCAGCAATAGGATGACAGCCAGGACGGCGTAGAAACGCACATCTGCGAACTGCATGTGCATAATCGGCGAATTGAGATGCCTTGGAAAAGTCACCTCTTGCAAACCCAGCCATTCGAAAACATATAGTATTCCGAGCGGATAGGCCAACATAGCCAATGCGAAGTAATGACCCCGCAGACGAAAAGTTGAGGCGCCGATCAATGCACCGGACAGACCACCGACAAAGGCGGCGATGGGAATGCCGATCCATGGCGATATCCCGAATTTCACTTCGAGCAGAACCACCGTATAGGCGCCCAGGCCAAAGAATGCGGCATGCCCAAACGACATCAATCCTGAATAACCGCTGAAAAGATTCCATGACACCGCCAACGTTGCCCATATGGGCGTCAGCGTCAATATCTGGCCATAGTAAGGATCGCTTACCAGCATCGTGAGCCCAAGATATAGCACTGCCAACAACACGATCAATTTGACTGCGCCGCCTTTGGCGGGCTGAAGAAACTTGGGTATTGCATTGAATACAGGATTAAGTACAGAGGTAAGCACAGTATTAGGCACGGTCAACAGTCCTTCCAAAAAGGCCTTGGGGCCGCATGATAATGATGAGCAGGAATACCACAAAGATCGCCGCATTTTGCAGCTGCACCGGCAACACCAATGTAGACAGCTGTTGAACCAGACCGATTGTCATTCCGCCCCAAAAGGCGCCAGTAATGCTGCCAATACCACCGAGCACTACGCCCGCAAACATGATGACCACGAACTCAACACCAACGTACGGCTGAAACGGGTAGGAGCTGGCCAGCAAACCGCCTGCGATGGCGGTAATCGCCGCCCCCAAACCAAATGCAAACCGGTGCGATCGTCCCACATCAATACCCATATAAATTGCGGCTTCTGCATTATCGGCTGCGGCGCGTAAAGTCTTACCGACGCGCGTACGCGTAATCAGCAAGGCAACCGCTGCCACGACGCACAACACCACCACAAATGAGACCGCACGCGCCTTATTCAAAAATATCGAAACGTCGGGACCGATCAATGGACCGATCTCCCAGGCAGTGGAAGATAGTGCCGTCTGGATTGTGCGTGGCTCGGACCCGAACAGGATGAGCGCACCGTTTGACAGCACAAGTGACAGGCCCAATGTGATAGTCAGTTGTGGATAATGGCCATCTCCGTCCACACCCGCCACCCGCGTTCCTGAAACTCGACCCAGTATTAATGGGTGAAGAATGATGGCAAAAACATATACCACCACGCCCGCTATCAGCGCGCTGATCACGGGGCCGGCATACGGTCCCAGCGCAGATCCAAACGCGTTACCAATCTGGTGAAATATAAACAGGGCGACATACATGCCCAGCATGAGGAACTCACCCTGAGCAAAATTAATGACCCGCATCATGCTGAAAATAAGTCCAAGTCCGACACACATCAAACCATAGACGCCGCCGACGACGATACCGGTAAGCAGCACCTGAAGTGCATTTTCAACAAGCACCAAATGAGGATTCATTCGAACCACTCCAATAAAAACATGTGACGTTTCCTTCTGTTGGTTGAATCGCTACTAAGCGCATATAGCTTTCGTGCTAAACAAATTAGGCCATTGCGCGTTAGCAACTTACACTCGTTATACATCACAATACAAAAATAATCGGCGAATGATACTTGGCATTTCACAACATAATTATTAATTACTTACATAATTATTGAATTAATTATTGAATTTTAAAAAATATGTCGAATCGCTACATCTGCGCTTTCTTTACCCGATCGTGATTTGATTGCACTGACAACGGTATAAGCTGGATCGTTTTTAGTCTGGGTGTTTTTTATCTATTCGTCCTCAGCACACTCTATGAATTCTCTGGGAGCAATGAATTGCCGACGATGTATTCGACATCCGACGCTTAAAACGCTAAGCGGAAGCGCGTGCTACGTCACATTATCCGAAAAAGAATAATACACTACTAAATAGTATATTTAAATATTTTATTAGTATTTTATTATACTAATAAGTATAAATATTTCATTCCTATTTACTAAGGTGAGATGCCCGCTAATGAATTTGATTAAAACCACGCGAGAAAAACACCGCGAACTGATACCGTAAATGCAGGCATTGTGAGAAAACGCAGAAAGGGTGTCTAGAGCGAATTGCAATCGATTAATCGATAAGGATAGATAGGATCAACGCGAAATTTAGAAGGATGGATAAATAAAAGAATGAATCGATTAAGGCGAGATTTAAGGCAAGAGATAAGGCGAAATATAAAACGAAATATAGTTGACCACGCCAACGAGACCCGCGAATGTTATCTATGCCAGCCTGCGACGCCAAACTATTGACAGCCGCAATCCAGCAGCCTGATAGACAAATAGGCCCGGTTACCGTGTAGGAATTACCGGGTTGGGCTCAGCACCCATAACGGCATTTGGCAGGCGACTAAAAGGCAGCCAAAGCAGTCTCGTTATGACAACATCGAACGGCAGACCCGTTCAATGTGCATCGTCAGTTGGTTACACTGGCATCATTTAACCTGGATCATAGCAAGAACCAGATCCGCCATACGTTCGGCCGTTTCAGCCCCCGTTAAACGTCCATGGGGACGATACCAGGCGTACGACCAACTCACAATGCCACCAACAGCGAGCGATGCCATCTTGATGTCATCGACCTTGAATTCCCCAGCGGTGACCCCGTCGGTTAATAGTTTGCACAGCTTGAGATCAAATTCGCGACGCATGTTTTCAATCGCATCGGAGTCCTCCTTGGACAAATGCTTTTGCTCACGCGTGTAGATCGCAATGTGCTCCTGATTTTCGAGTACGGCGAGCATAAAATCACGCACCATCGCTCTCACTTTTTCGGTGTTTGACCCTTCCGATGCGACTACCTGATTCAATACATCCAAAGACGCGCGGATACCAAGAGAGCATATTTCTGCCAGCAAGTCGTTCTTGGATTTGAAATGGGAATAAATAAAGGGCTTGGTGACACTCATCTTCTCTGCCACCGCTTCCAACGTTGTATTGTTGAAGCCGTTGTTGTAGAACATTTCTGCGGCCACCGCGATGATGCGTTCGCGCTTGAGGCGAGAAACGGCGTCACGTATGCCCTCTATCATATTGGGCTTTTCTGGCACACCAGCTTTGGTTAAAACGGAGACAGCTGCCTTCAGCTTGGTGACTGCCTTGGGTTTTGCAACAGTCTTCGGTTTTGCCACTGCCTTCGGCTTGGCAACCGCCTTAGGCTTGGATATTGCCAGCGGCTTGGCGATCATTTTATTTTTTTCAGCGCTGGCAGGGGCACTTTTACGAATTGGTATATTTTTCATACTGTTTAGTGTAGTTGGATACTTGCATAATTGTACAGCGGAATACATCCCACAAGAAATACCAACCGCCGAAATCCCTCTCAAAATCAGGTAGTTACCGCTATTGTCTGCCCGATACATACACTAAGATGATGTAAAAGCAAGATATCCGACTGCGCCTCTTAGCTGACAGCACGTTTCGCTCCAACCTGAAACCGCTTATTCGCTGCCGTCGCCGCAGCGCTGCTGGCGTTAATGATGGGACAATTTTGCTAAAAGTTATTGATCGATATCTATAATCGATTACGTAGGCACGCCAACGTGTTAAACACGCCAAAAATAGTCCAATGCGCATCAGTCCTTTTATCTATCCAGACCTGCCGCTAAATCTGACAATAAGCGCGCAATAAGCTCAAAAAGTGGGCAATAAATCAGATGTAAAAAGCTATTAATTTAGATCCCGAAGACAGGTTTAATTTTCTAAAAAAATAAATTATAAAAGTAAAAATTCCTATTATTTCCCGATAATTCAGGAGCGCTATTCGCCAACGCGATTTGACGCGCAAACAATAATTTTTTTCCTTGCTTCAAAGCTTAATAATGACGATCATCTCGCCCCCCTTCATGATCATGCCGATACCCGTCATGATGCCTATACCCATCTGCGTAAGGAACTGCTACGCAGCCGCCCAAGGCCACACTCAGTGCAGCTAGGGTTATCAAATTAGCGAAGGATTTCATGGCCGCCTTCTATGAATATAAAGAAGTAATCTGACGCATAAATATGCTCGCAGTTCAACGCCATTTTCTCTTCATTTTTTATCTCATTGCAGGCGACTGGGAATTGCGAGAATTGTCGCAAATCCACCACTAGTTAACGATCGTTAACATTGCTTTGATGCACTCACCTTGAAAAATTAAACACAAGAAACTATAATTTCCATATCAGCACATTTCAAGGAGTCATTGGGACATAGCTAACTTCGAAAACATGACTGTATCTACCTAGTAGAACCGATCGAAATAAACCGTTGAAATGCGAGCTAGTTAACGTCATGATAAAAAAATCTATCCCTAGTGCAACTCTTATTGCCATATTGTCCATTGGGTCTGCAAACGCCCAAGCCGCAACGGCAACCTCCACTATGCTCAATACGGTAACAATCACTAACAGTTGCAGCATCGTGGCAGTTGGTTTCACGACGACCTATGACCCGATTGTGACCAATGCCACCACCAATCAGGACGTAACAGCCATTGTCACCACGAACTGCACGGTCGGTGCCACGCCGGTTATTACTCTTGGGCAAGGCGCCAATTCAAATACGGGTTCCACAGACGCTATACCATTGCGGCGTCTGACCAGCGGTGGCGGCACACCGTCGTTCCTTAACTATTCCCTATTTTCCGACACTGGACGTACGGTAACCTGGGGCAATACAGCTGCTACTGCACCAACAGCAGTCGTGGCTACCGCTGTGCCGACGATTAGTACAATTTACGCACGTGTTCCATTCGGTCAGACGTCCACAAAAGCGGCGGTGTATACCGATTCAGTTGTGGCAACGGTAACCTTTTAAATGACACCACGTATAGCGCTAAAAAAAGGACTCAATAGTAGGCAATCAGTTGGTGCACTTACCCTTGGGTGTGCTGTCATTTTTGCCGCCTTGCCCCAGATTGCCATGAGCGCGTCGTTTAACGTCAACCCGGTCGGATTCGAGTTGACTACAGAGCGCCCATCAGGTGTGTTGCGCATCAGAAACACCGGAGATGACCCGGTGCGTATACAAGTCGGCGCAATCGACTGGAGTACCGATGGTAGGGTCGAAGTATTGAAGGCGACCGACGCGCTGCTGTTAAATCCGCCTATATTTACAATTGCTCCAGGGCAAACACAATTTTTGCGGTTCGGCGAACGTGACCCTGCTAACGCAACATCTGAAAAAACATACCGGCTATTGATCGAAGAAGTACCGCCAAGTGGTCCACAACCACCTGGATTAAAGACTTTGCTAAAGGTCAGTATTCCCATTTTTATCGCACCACCAATAAAACAAGAAAAAATGTCCTGGCAATTAACGCAGGGACCCACCGGTGTCATGTTAACGGCGATCAATAAGGGTAACTTTCATCAAAAAATCGTTCGCCTGCAGTTAAATAACATCGATAGCAGTAACGTTCTTGATATTGGAACGCCTGCATATGTTTTATCTGGGCAACACAAAGGGTGGTCGCTGGGAAACGGAAAAATTCATGCCGGAAAGGTTCGTGTACGGATACAAACGGACAAGGGAGAGTCTGAAGAAAATCTCACGTTGGAAGATAAAGTACCTTCTCGCTAGCCTTATCGCCTGTCAGGGACCGGCTTTGGCGACACCACAACAAGTCTCACAGCTCGCACAGCAACAATCAGCGGCAGAATTGAAACCCGTACAAGTGTCAGGCCAAAAGGCGGAGCAGGACTTGTTGCTCGATGTCGTCGTCAACAACCAAAAAGTTGCAGATGCAACACTTATCGTGCGTACCGCGACAAATCAAATTCTAATACCTTTGGAGGTATTGACCAATGCACGATTGCGCTTACATGACGTTGTGCCAATCAAGCGCAATCAAGTCAGCTACATATCGCTGGACGCCATACCGGGTGTACAGATCGAGATCGAGGAGGCAACCCAAACCTTGAACATCCTTGCGCCACCGGCCGCCTTCGTCGGTGCCCAATTCAATTTTGGCGATCAGTCACCGTTAGTCGAACAGCCGTCAACAACTGGCGCTTTTTTAAACTACGATGTCAATTACACACGCGGGATAAATCAAAATAATCTTTCTGGCGTAGCCGAACTTGGTATTTTTTCTGGCGGAGGCACCTTTACCAGCCGCTTCGTGGGTCTAGATCTGATCCAGAAAAGTTCGGTCTTCCGCCTTGATAGCCAGTACACACGTGATTTTCCAACGCAGCAGGCAACATTGGTCGTCGGCGATAGCATTACGGGAACCAGCTCTTTTTCGCGCCAGGTGTATTTCGGCGGAGTGCAATGGCATACAAAATTTTCTACCACTCCTGGTTTTCAGGCAATCCCGCTTCCGACATTCAACGGTACCGCAGCGGTGCCGTCAGTTGTTGATATCTACGTTAATAATATTTTAAGACTTCAGCAGCCGGTCGACACCGGGCCGTTCGCGATCAACAATGTGCCAGTATCTGCGGGTCAGGGCAACGTGCAAATGGTGGTTCATGATGTACTCGGACGCCAGCAGGTTTACACCCAAAGTTATATCACCAGCACGCAATTGCTGAAACAGGGAAGCAAGGACGAGTCTTACGAAATCGGCGCGATGCGCAACAATTTTGGGAGTCGGAATAGTTACTACGGAGAGAGTTTTAGTTCTGGCACCTTACGTTATGGCATCAGTAATGTTACTACCGTAGAAGGCCACGGAGAAATCATGCGCGGACGTCAATCGTTTGGCTTCGGTGCGGCTGCCGCGCTTGGCAATATTGGCCTGCTCAGTGCTGGCCTTGCCGCCAGCAGCTCCGAACGTGGGCGCGACACTTCGCAATACCTTCAGTTCGACCGGCAAGGCGACAGGTATGCATTTACATTGCGCTCGCAGCTTGCCGGTTCGCGCTTTTGGCAACTTGGCCTGGACCATGACACGCTTCCGCCTGCGGAACAATTCCAAGCCCAGGCCAATGTCTCTATAACGGCCAATACCAACGTTGCTTTCGGCTACGTCAGCCAAATCAATCGCGGCCAGGACAACGTACGCGCTATCAATGTCGGTGCAAATTACAATTTGCATAGAAGCGGTAATGTCAGCGTTGGATTGCTAAAGTCATTGACTGATGATCGTCCAATATCAGTTAATGTCGTTTGGGTCATTCCACTGTCGCACCAGAACACGTTTCAAATGACAGCAAGCGGACAAAAGGGTAGTAAGTTCCTGAGCGCCGAATACCAGCAAGCTGCACCTGCAGAAGGCGGTTGGGGTTATCGCGCACGTGAGTCGGTATTCGTAAGCGGTGGTCAGGATATCGGCGTTAATTACGTCGGAACCACAGGCGAATATAACGCGAGTGCCAATCGCATAAATGGTCAAAGCAATCTGCAACTGGAGGCGCGTGGTGGCATTGCGCTGATGGGTGGACATGTGCGCGCATCGCGTTGGCTGGATCAAAGTTTCGCGATAATTGAGGTGCCGGTCACTCAGCCGATCGATATCTATGCCAATAATGTCAAGGTGGGCCAGACTGACAAAAACGGTGTCGGCTTCGTACCGCGCCTGATTCCGTATGAGAAAAATAATGTGTATCCGGATGACGCGGGTCTGCCGTTATCGATGACCCTAGAATTGGAACAAAAATCGGTCGTTCCGGGCCCACGCTCAGGTAGTCTGCTGAAATTCACCGCACGTCTGAGTCAGAGCGCAACTGTGATTCTCGTGGATGAAACTGGCACGCCATTTCCGAACGGTACGCGGGTTCGGGTAAATGGCGATCAGGCAGAACAAGAAATAGCATTACACGGGGAACTCTTTATACCGCAGATAATCTATCCGGCCACCATCGTTGTACTTAACGACGATGCACAACCCCGTTGTAGCATTCAAATTGCAGCGACAAGCCACCCACAGATGTTGCCGAGGCTCGGTCCATTTACGTGCCATCAGGAGGCCAAATGAAAAACAACTTAAAATCGACTATTTCGATTAGCCTATTAGTCCTCCCTTTAAGCGCCAACGCGCTGCTTTCCACCTGCACCGTGGCGGCTACGGCGACGTCATTCTCCAATTATTTCGCAACTCTCGCGACCAACAACGATGGTATCGGTGATGTCGCCATTACATGCACCGCTCAAGTAGCGGCTGGTATTGGTAGTTACACCATAGGTCTCAGCACTGGCAGCGGAACCTATATCAATCGAACACTGATTTCCGGGACGAACTTCCTCAACTATAATTTGTATAGCGATCCTACCCGTTTGATCGTCTGGGGAGATGGCAGCGCCGGAACCCAAACCGTGACCGATAGTTACCTCATCCTATTAACACCAACAACGCACCATTACACTGTGTATGGTCGCATACCTCCGGGCCAGAGCAAGCCAGCCAGCACTTACACCGACACGGTGGCGGTAACCGTTACTTATTGAGCAAAGAATTAATGCGCTATGAAAATGCAGCATGGTTTAGCTACGGTCATTTTTTTCAGACCATTGTGGGTCATCCCAAAACATTTGCTGACTCTCCATCTCACCCGATATCGAACGGCGAGTTGGGAGCTTCGTCGGATCGCCGCAATGCAATCATCCCCAAGCATCCGCTAACGCGACGTTTATAACTTTTGCTGCAAAAATTCTAAAAAACAACTAATCCGGCGTGACAACTGCGTATTCCGATAATAGACAGCATGAATTTTTTGATCATCACCATTGTAAGCATCGGTTAACAGTGACTTCAACCGCCCTGCAACAATATCACCCCGCGTCATAAAGTCAGCTAAACAAACAATTCCCAGCCCATGCAAAGCTAGCTGCCGTAGCGTCTCTCCGCTGGAGGCAACCAGGGTCGGCACAATCGCCAGATTTTCACCATCTTTGTGACGTAGCGGCCAGATATTGCCCGCATCATATTGAGAAAATCCCAGTAGTTGATGCTGACACGAGAAGCGTCCTGTGCAGATGCGGTAATCAATGCTGCTAGTTCCGACAATCTGCCAGCAGTCGAGACTTTGCTCAATGCGCTAACTGGTTCGGGTAAAGTGTTTATTCATACCAGCGGATCAAGTGTCGTTGGGGACGATGCACGTGGCGAGTGGGCCTCTGAGAAAATTTTTGATGAAGACACTGCCTATGCACCTGCGCCCGAAAAAGCTGACTGCGCCGCGCTCGATAAGCTAATCATTGATGCTGCCGGGCGCGGTGTGCATTCGGTCATCTTGTGCAACACGATGATTTATGGCAATGGTCTAAAACTAAATCCGTACAGAGTTCAAATACCGCCGTTGGTGGCGCAAGCACGCAAAAGCGGCATCGGACGTTTTGTCGGAAAGGGCGTCAATATCTGGTCCAACGTGCATATCGAAGATGTCGTAGATTTATATTTACTCGCACTCAAAAAAGCACCCGCCGGATCGTCCTGTTGCTGCCCTTTCAGATTCAGGCTGGTCATATCTTCTGCGACACTAGCTGGCATCTGGCGGTCAGATGCCAGCTAATACTTTTTAGCCGATACTTTGACTGATGAAGCTGTGCATTCAGGCAGCTAGCTTCTTCGGAATACTTTCCCACATGACGCTACGCACGCATTTTTCCAGACCCAATCGCGTCACCAGGCGCACCACATCAGCACGCTCATGTATCGAACAGCGTATTTCTACCGTAATGTTAGTCAGATTGCCTTTGCCGACGGCCACGCCCGGATAATATTGTGCGGTACAACCGCGCCCCAACTGCTGCCGAATTAACTGCTCGACCTGAATTGCATCGGCCGTGCGACACAATGTGACTACACGATACGGTAATCGCTGTTCGGCTACGACGTTGGCTGACATCGCTGCGGTAGCAAGGGGAAGATGGTTTCTGAAGAATTTTCCCCATTTTTCGAGAGTCATATCAATCTCCTTTCTAGTTTTCTATATCGCTGAGAACGGCCCAACGCGCTGCGCTGACGCCTTTTTCAAGGCTGACACGGCTAACGATCTGTTCAAGCTGTAAATGATTACTAGGCGACGTGATAAGGTCCGCGCGCACCTCTAGTTGCGTACCGGAAGGCAGATCTTCGCTATGCAATGATTGCACCACCAGATGCGGCATGCCATTTAGCATATGCAACATCAATGTCCTGACCTGTACCTCGTCATCAGGGCGACAAACGATAGAGAGACGGTAAACCTGTTCAATCTCGGTTGCGCCTTGCAGGTCTTGCCGATTGATCAGATGTGAGACGCTGCGTAACAAGACATTGGTGCCCAGAATCGCTGCCGCACCAATCGCCGCTTCAAGTGGATGCCCCAAGCCGCATAACACGCCGACAGCTGCTGAACACCATAGGGTTGCCGCCGTATTCAAGCCACGCACACTCGCGCCTTCGCGCATGATCACGCCAGCCCCTAAAAACCCAATACCGGATACAACATAGGAGGCGATGCGCGTCGCCCCTTGCGGATCGGTTTCAAACGCTGACACCATCACAAACAGCGAAGCGCCGATAGCTACCAAAGCATTAGTACGCAATCCTGCCATACGCTGACGCATCTGACGCTCTGCGCCAATCAACGCACCTAGAGTGAGCGCGAGTAAAACCCGCACTAAAAAAACTTGCCATTCCATAATCCACACCTCAGCGTCAGCTGCCACACATTCCGAAACGGTATGCGTAGACAACATTTAGTCCTGAGCGACGCAACGATTCCGCGCGCCGGCAAACGACTAAGATCAATCAAAAAGGATGGGAGTATACGAATGTGCGATGACCATAACGATCACCGGAAAATGCGATACCACAGCACGCTATTGCAAAATGCATTGCAACAAATTACAAAAATGTGTAATTCATCGTCACAAGTCGCGGGCTGAAGCGGAATGAGGTCTGCTAATGCTTACGCGAATTGTGACAGGCTGTTTGCCCATCCACAGGGTCTAGAACTACTGTCCAAAATTGAAACTCCAAGAAACATAATGAGGCGAATTCTAGTTAGCTGAGCCATGCATGTCAACCCTCAATCATTCACCGCCTCAACGCCGTGTAAGAATAGGTGGCGAATATAATCCAATTTACCGACCCAATTAGTCAGTGATCTGAAACCCGCTTGCATCAACGCGAATACTGTTCGATTACGCCTATCAATACTTGTTCATAATGCAGCTTTTGAATCGGTATCAACGGCAAGCTTGCGTAATACGTAGGCCGCGGCGGCCAGCCCAAAGCTCGCCGTGACGACGACTGCAGAGCCATAACCCGCACAATTTAAACCCGTGACTGAGGTATTAACAGAAGTGTTTGCCTTGCCATCAATTGCGCAAACATCTTCATTAACAGGTAGGCGCACAGGTTCAGTCGAAAATACAGCATCAATACCAAATTTACTTTTTTCACCGCGCGGGAATCGGTGCTGCGAGCGAAGCAGCTTACGTACCTTGGCCAGCAACGGTTCTTGCTCCGTGCGTGCCAAATCGCGAATTTCAATGCGGGTTGGATCTAATTGCCCCCCCGCGCTGCCAATGGTAATCAAGCCAATAGCGTGATCACGGCAATAGGCGATTATTGCCGTCTTGGCGCGTACATTGTCGATGGCGTCAATCACATAATCATAGCGCTTGCCACCCAGCATTTCCTCGAGGTTATCGATCGTCACAAAATCTTCCACTTCAGTGACCTGGCAATACGGATTGATCTGTTTAATGCGCTCTGCCAACGCGGTCACTTTGGCCTGTCCTAGCGTATCGGTAAGCGCATGGATCTGGCGATTGACGTTAGACTCCGCCAAATTATCCAGATCGATCATGGTCAGATGGCCGACTGCGCTACGCGCCAGCGCTTCAACCGCCCACGAACCCACACCGCCTACCCCTATAATGCAGACATTCGCTAGCCGAAAACGCGCCAGCGCTGGCGCACCGTAAAGGCGAGCGATACCACCAAAGCGACGGTCGAAATCGAACTCCTCTGCGCTGGTGGAATCGGGATGAACAGACACGTTGACGGGCAAAACGGATGAAGACATAAGTGTTTACAAAGAGTAGGATAATAAATGACGATTAAACAACAATTGAAATTCTATTTTGCAACAATTGTGGCAAAAACAGGCAAGTAACAGAAAATGAACCGACAACATAAAAGCATGGGCAAGTGATGAGAAAGCCACTATTGCGACATAATGTTGAAGGCTAACCAAAGCGTTCTGTGTTCTGCAATGCGCCGATTCAGGACTGATGATTAGCGTCCCTATTTTACCGATACATTCTTGCCAGCGTATTTCTATCATATCAGTCTGATTCTGATCGCGGATACTGCCTCTGACTGAATCAATTGATAAACACTATGTTGCACATTTTTTACGACCATCCTGACCTATTTTTACGCCATTTACGCTGCATCAGCACAAATGTTCTAATAGGATCTATTCATCAATTACGTATTCCTGCAACATGACACAAAACATGACGCACAATGATCATCAATCATCTTAATTAATCGTCACCAGGATAACTATGGTAAATTCACTTTTCGAAACAGCGCCCGATTTTGGTCAGCCGATTGCCGTCCTCAAACACTGCCATGAGCGAATCCGCAAACAACTTGCGACGCTTGAGCGGTTGCGAACACACTTGTCAGAACATGGCGCCAACCAAGAGGCGCAAGAAGCGGCAACCAGTATTCTGCGCTACTTCAATAAAGCTGCACCACATCATCACGACGATGAAGAGCAGGATTTATTTCCCATGCTGACAGCCACTGCAAAAGATGAAGATGCTGAGGTTTTGCGACGATTAGGGCCGGAAATTATTGATGAACACCAGCAAATGGCGCAACTCTGGCATCAGTTGAGCGCGCAACTGTTAGCGGTGCAATCCGGTCAAAGTGCTGAGCTTTCCGGTGACGACGTCTCACTTTTTTCGACTCTCTATCTGGCACATATGGAGAAGGAAGAAACGTGGATCGCGCCAATGGCAAAACGTATTTTTAGCGCCGCACAAATGACCCTGTTAGGAACAGCTATGCAACGCCGTAGAGGAATTTCCGTATGAGTATCGACACTAACAAGATCACCACGTCAATCGCCGATCTTCGCACCGACTATAGTCAAGCCAGCTTATCGAAAGCGGACACGCTCAGTGAGCCGCTGGCGCAATTTGAAAAATGGTTAGGCGAGGCTATCAAGGCACAAGTCCCGGAACCAAATTCGATGAGTCTGGCCACTGTCAACGAAAGCGGAAGGCCATCCTCGCGCATCGTACTGATAAAAAATTTCGATGCACAGGGCATCACATGGTTCACCAATTACGCCAGTCGAAAAGGTCAAGATCTTGCACACAATCCGTTTGCAGCGCTGCTCTTTCACTGGGTTGAATTAGAACGTCAGGTACGTCTGGAAGGACGTGTTGAACGTGTTTCGGAAGCCGAGAGCGATGCCTATTTTTCCAGTCGTCCATTGCGTAGTCAGATAGGTGCGATTGCTTCCGATCAGAGTCATCCAATCGCAAATCGCGCATTACTTGAGGCCCACTATTTAGAGGCCGAAAAAAAGTTTGGTGATCACCCGGAACGTCCAAAAAATTGGGGCGGATACAAACTTATTCCAGATACGGTAGAATTTTGGCAGGGTCGCCGATCTCGATTGCATGATCGCATTGTGTATCGGCTAAATATAAATGGTACTTGGCAACGAGAACGGTTGCAGCCATAACAGCGAATAAAAACAAATGATAAAGTGATCGCGAATGCCCACGAACAATGACTGAATGAAGCTTGCAAAAGCGTATTTTCGATAGTCGCAGTTATTATTCTGAGGAGAATAGAAAATGTTCTGGGAAAAAAAACTTGAAAATTGGGTGGAAGAAATCCGCACTCACGCTGCTTTGCCATTGCGGCTTGAATTGTGGAACGGGCAGCGTTTCGACTTCAGTAGCGCGCCCTCTCCCGACGTTACCATTCGCGTTCCTCATGCTTCTTCTCTCTCCTATCTGCTGACACCTTCATTATCAAATCTGGGCGAAGCGTATGTGGAAGGTAAAATCGAGGTTGAAGGCAAGCTCAAGGAAATCATTACCGTCGCAAATGGACTAGCCGCCGCCTATCTGAAGCCCGAAGGAAAATTTGGCCGAGTCACGCGCAGTATTCGCCACAACAAGGCTAAAGATGCTGAAGCGATCCATTATCACTACGACGTTTCGAATGCATTCTATCAATTGTGGTTAGATCAAAATATGGTCTATTCATGCGCCTATTTTGAGAACGGCGATGAAGATCTGTACACTGCACAAATTAAAAAAATTGATCATATTCTGACCAAAATTCAACTACAACCGGGTCAGACATTATTAGATATTGGTTGTGGATGGGGTGCGCTCGTGTTGCGTGCCGCACACAAATTCGGCGCCAAATGCGTGGGAGTAACACTCTCCGAAAATCAATACGCATTAGCCAAAGAACGCGTGGCCCAAGCTGGACTAACTGACCAAATTGAGATCCGTTTACAGGACTATCGTGATGTCACCGGAAAATTTGATCGGATCACCAGCGTTGGCATGTTTGAACACGTTGGCCTCAAAAATCTCCCGATGTATTTCTCGCGTATCCAATCACTGCTGGCAGACGATGGCGTGGCCATGAATCATGGCATCACCTCAACCGATATCGATAACGGTGAGTCACCATACGGCGGTGGCGAATTTATCGAAAAATATGTATTTCCTCATGGTGAATTACCCCATATTGGATTCGTTCTCAAAACAATGCAGGAAGGCGGCCTTGAGGTCATGGATGTCGAAAACCTGCGTCGCCATTATGCTAAAACGTGCAGCATATGGGCCGATAATATCGAGGCCCGCTCGGACGAAGTCAGGCAAGCTTCCGATGATCGTCGGTTTCGTATCTGGCGTCTGTATCTTGCCGGCAGTGCATATGGTTTTGAGCGCGACTGGATGTCGCTATATCAGGTCATCTGTCGAAAGTCTGGTCGCAGCGCTGCAACGCTACCCTGGTCACGCAAATATATTTACGATAGTGAGTAAAGATATTATCTGATAAGGAGTGGCTGACAACGCCGTCTGACCCTATCCGTATGCGATAAAATCGTTTCGGTTCAGTCGTTGTAAACACACTACCCCATGGCAACAATGAGACGGTAACCGCTTGGCTAAAGCGGACGTCTGCGACAATTGTCGGCCGTGGGTTCGGCCTCAAAAGCAGGCGTCTATGAAACGGTTCGCCATTGTTATATCAGACTAATTAAGTGGCAGTCGCAATATGACCGCGGTGCCCGCACCCAAGGCGCCCGAGATACTCAACTCGCCGCCAAAATGCCGGGTACGTTCATGCATGCCAAGAATTCCCCAGGATTTTCCGTCGCGTAATTGTTGCTTACCAATTCCTTTTCCATCGTCTTTAATTTTGACGATAATCGTGCGCTTATAGTGAAAAATTCTAATTTTTACCTGCTTCGCGCCAGCATGACGTACCACATTGGTGAGCGCTTCCTGAACGATGCGGAATAGCATGGTACTGCGGTCGGAATCCAAATCGACTCCAGCGGCACTTTCACTAATGCTCCACTGACATTGCAGCCCAGTGCGCTCTTCGATTATCCCGGCGTACCATTCCAACGCGGCCCAGACGCCCAGCTGATCCAAAACGCTTGGACGTAGTTCGGTTATCACTCGACGGACCGCTCCGATGGCCGCATCGGCTTGCTCAACCGCTTCTATCAGCAGCGGATCTTCAGGAAGCCCACCGCGTGCAGAACGGTCGATGGAAACGGAGACATTTGCCTTGATACCGGTAAGGACCGCTCCTAGATCGTCGTGGATGTCGCGTGCGATGCGTTTGCGCTCGTCTTCCTTAATACTTTCCTGATGATCGATGAGCTTCCGCAACGTTGATCGAGACTGAAACAGCTCGGTTTGCGCCTCTTCGAGGCACACCACCTTGTCAGTCAATTTTTGATTCAATCGACGCAGCTCAAGGCGCGCATGGCGCTGTTCGGTCTTATCACTGCCGTCTACAAAAATAGCGCTAACATCACCGTTGTGATCCTTGATCGGTTGAAATACAAAGTCCAGATGGTATTCCTTGATGCGGCCATCTACGCTATCTCTCAAATACACCGACATTTCATAAGCCAAAAATGGCTCGCCAGAAGCGAAAACTTGATCAAGCAATTTCACCAAGCCCTGACTTTCGAACTCTGGTACCGCTTGCCCTACCGTTTTTTCGAGTACGTCATACCGCGAAAAAAGGCGCATGAAGGCAGCATTGACAATATTGAACACATATTCAGGCCCTTTAAGAAGCGCCATAAAGCTGGGTGCGTGATCAAACATATGCTGTAATTGACCGGCTGCAAATTGGGTGGCTTTTAACAAAGTGATGTTTTCACGCTCGGCGAGAACCCGCCGCGTGGTTTCGGCAACGATCACAAATACGCCACGGACATCGCCCGCTTCATCCCGCGTTGGTGCGTAGATGACCGTAAAGTAGCGCGTTTCAGAGATGCCGGAAGGAGCAATCACATACTCTTGGTCTTCCAGATGTACGCGCTCCCCTGTGCTGAGTACACGGTTATAGAGGACCGCATTAAAGTCCCACACTTCGGGCCAGCAATCCCTGGTTCGCTGGCCGAACGCTGCGGGATGGCGCAGCCCAAGAATCGGTCGATAGGCATCGTTATAAATTTGGATTAAATCAGGTCCCCAAAGTACGATTGTCGGCAACGGCGAATCGAGCGCCATCGTGACAGCAATACGAAGGCTCGGAGGCCAATCAGACATTGGGCCAAGCGCGGTTTTGGACCAGTCCAGATGGCGCACAAGCGCCCCCATTTCGGTCCCCTCCGGCGGCCAGACGTTCGATGCAAAGACCAAGTCAATTCCTAATAGGAGCTTGTTTTTTAGTCGGTATGGACGTGCTGACCGGATGAATCCTGGTCAGATTTTTGTTCCTACAAAATGGTTGCGTCGTACGTCAAACAGCACGCTATTAAGCTTTGACCTTATCCATAAAGGTTTTCCGCAGTTTGGCAACTTTTGGCGCCACGACAAACGCGCAATATCCTTGAAGCGGGTGTTGTTTGAAATAGTTCTGGTGATAGTCTTCGGCCTTGAAATAGATTTCAACAGGCGATAGTTCTGTCACAATTGGTGCATCCCATACGCACGCCATCTCTGCCAATACATGCTTAGCGGTTTCTTTTTGTTCCGGCGACTGATAATAGATAACCGAACGATATTGCGTCCCGATATCGTTGCCTTGCCGGTTAAGTGTAGTGGGATCATGTATCGTAAAAAATATCTCCAGCAATGCACGAAAAGAAATGATTTCATTATCAAAGTTGATTAACACCACTTCTGCATGGCCAGTAGTGCCATCGCACACTTGTTCATAAGTCGGCTCCACGATATGCCCGCCGGTATAACCGGACTCAACATGTTCGACTCCTTTGATTTCCTGATAAACAGCTTCAAGACACCAAAAGCAACCACCGCCTAACACTGCAGTTTCGTTAGCCATACGCATTCCCCTGTGGATTTATCATTAATAGTGACTTTAACGTACTCCGTGCCCACGTGCATACTTTCCCTCATGATTTCACAGATTTCGGTATTCCAGAAATCTGGCGTAAAAAAAACCTCGATATGATCGAGGTTTTTTAGTCCGGCCCTAAGTTCAACCGTTGTTCCAGCCTTTACTTCAGCCCTTTCAGGGCCGAACTTGAGCAATTATTTAAAATTTGTAACCAACTGACAAGAAGCTGACGATAGGGTCTAGTGTCAGCTTCGTAGTGCTGTGCACATCGCCACTTGGCGTACTTGTAGTCAAGTCGGCTCTTGTTTTCAACGGAATGTAAGAAACCGAGAGACCCACAGACCAATGCGCATCGAAATTGTAGCTAGCACCGGCACTGATAACGGGTGCCAAAGAACTGCTTAAATCAGCGCTGGTACGCAAAGCACCGGTTTGACCGCGACTGATAACGCCGCTCAACTTCTGTTGAAAACCATTATCCAATTGCACATCGGTATACCAGACATACGTAGCACCAGCACCTACGAATGGACGAAATTGGCTATTTTTATCACCGAAGTAATATTTGACCAAAACCGCTGGACTCCACTGCTTAGCCGAACCGATATGGGTTCCTTGAAGAATGCCTTGGCCATCCAGTTTGAATTTTGGCGGTATTCCGGCATCGGCAGATAACACCCAATTATCGGTAAAGAAATGACTGAATTGCAAACCGAGAGTGTCTGCATTGCCAACACCAGCGCCAGTATTGGGAATAGTTTGGCCAGAAACACTCAGGTTTTGACTTGAGTCCTGTGGTGCCAAATGAAACCAACCCAAGCCAACAATATTATCGCCAGCCTGCTGCGCCATAGCGGGTAAAGCAGCCATTGTCAGCAAGGTTAACGCTGCGATTTTTGGTAGTACAGAAAAATGTTTCTTCATGCGTCTTCTCCAGGATTGACTTAAATCAAATGTAAATAGTGCGTTGGGTTTTGTTCCCTGCAACTACTGTCATTACTATTTCGGCGCCTGCCAATGAACAAGGATTAATCCGGCGGCGCTCTATTATTATTTATTTTTAGTTATAGGCATATAGCTATTAGATGATATTGTCGCAATTCATCATTACACTTTGCCATTAAAAAGAACGTGCGTGCTATTCTTCTTTAAGCACTATGCCAGCTTTAAATCTTTTTGACTATACTTGGGGTGTGGTATTTTTTCCTCAAAGCCACTACAGATGCTTGTATTGGGAAAATTTATCTGTCAAAGCATATGCGGCGCGGCGCAGGCGATCGTTAATGCCCTGCCAGGCATTGTCCTGAGGCGGTGCCTCGACGACAATCATATCGGCCCCGGCTTGATCAAGGTCACGCAAGGCGGCGTATAAATTATGAGCATAGCCATGCGGAGCTTCAGGCATCGGATAGTGAGCGACTAGCGGGACAGTTTTCTCCGCGCCAGCCGAGTAAGAAATCAAAGCCAGTCGTTGTCCATCTTGATGCATTTGCGATAAAGCTGCCAGCAAATCCACCGGCGCTATCTGTAATACCGGTGTTAGTGGCGCGTAATGTGATTCCAGCGTCCCTGAGGCACGCGGTGCACCACTATCTGCGGCGTGAACGGGTGCGCCTAACACTGCGGCGATTTCTGCTGTACTGATGTCGCCAGGTCGCAAAAGCACCGGTCCATGAGTCGCTATTCGGGATAAGTCGATGATGGTGGACTCAATCCCGACCTCGCTCTGCCCACCGTCCAACACATACGCAATGGGGCTGTTGACCCCGTCACCAAATTCATCGCGTACGTGCTGCGCAGTGGTGGGACTGACGTGACCGAATTTGTTGGCAGATGGACCCGCAATGCCGCCCTTCCCAGCTTTGAACTCGCGCAGCAAAGCTTGCGCAACAGGATGCGAAGGACAGCGAATACCAATGGAAGTCTGCCCGCCGGAAAGCGCACTGGAAACATGATCTGCACGCTGCAAAATCAGCGTCAGCGGTCCAGGCCAAAATGCCGTAATCAACTGATACGCTTGCGGTGGAATAGCCTGCGCCCAAAAGCCAAGATCTGCCTCCGGTGCGATATGCACGATGACAGGATGATTTGAAGGGCGCCCTTTGGCTGCGTAAATATTCGCTACCGCTGCGGGATTTTCTGCGTCTGCACCAAGACCGTAGACCGTCTCACTTGGAAACGCAACCAACTCACCCGCTTCCAACATGCGCGCCGCACGCTGGATCGCCTTGATATCAATGATCAAAGCGTCGGTTGAGGTTGTAGAGCCAGCTTTAGAAGCGTCTTTAGGGGCGGCTTTAGAAGCAAGCTCAGGCATGCCAGAGTTCAAACGAGGATCAGATGGCACATTCATTACAAAACAATACCTAGAATAGCGCAAGCGGTAACCAGTTGCGCATTTGCCTGGGCCAGACTCGGGGCGACGAAGGTGATATGGCCCATCTTGCGGGCGCGGCGGGCTTCCGTTTTGCCATATAAATGCAGCGCTGCACCGGGAAGCGCCGCGATCTTATCCCAGGCTGGTTCGCGAGCCTCATCGCTGCCCGCGTCAAACCAAACGTCACCCAAAATATTTAGCATGATCGCAGGAGAGTGCTGTCTTACATCCCCCAGTGGCATCCGTGCCATCGCCCTAACCTGCTGTGCAAACTGGCTCGTAATGCATGCGTCGATAGTGTAATGACCGCTATTATGCGGACGCGGCGCCATCTCGTTGACCACCAGCGAACCGTCTGCCAACACAAAAAATTCGATGCATAGTACGCCAACATAACCAAGCTGCTCAATGATTGCCAGCGCCGCATTTTGTGCGCGCTCCGCCGCTTCCACACCGACATTTGGTCCTGGCACAGTCGTCGTGAACAAGATGCCGTCGCGATGGACGTTCTCCGCAATCGGATACACGACGGCCTGCCCGTCCACGCCGCGCGCAACCAATACCGACACTTCATATGCCAATGGCAGCATTTTTTCTAGGACGCAGTGGACGCCGTTCATTTCCGAATAGGCTGCACGTAACGCATCCAAATCAGTCACCCGGGATTGCCCCTTGCCGTCATAACCCAAGCGGACTGTTTTCAATATTCCGGGGAAGAGATCGGCAGGTACGCTGTCAATGTCAGCCAGTGACGCAATGCTTTTATAGGGTGCAGGAAGTACTTTTGAACGGACGCTGCATTGCGTGAAGAACTCTTTTTCTACGATGCGATCCTGCGCGATGGAAACGCACGCAGCCTTCGGTGCGATGAAGGTACTTTCGGCTAAAAATGCCAGACTATGATGCGACACATTTTCAAACTCTGTCGTTACGGCCACACATAACGCGGCCAGTTCTGCCAGAGCAACTTCGTCATCGTAATCTGCCAAAACGTGCCGCTCCGCAACGTGAGCGGCGGGACAATCCTGAGCAGGTTCCAACACCGCAACCTTATAACCCATTGCTTGCGCCGCGTGTGCAAACATGCGCCCCAACTGACCGCCACCCATCACACCAAGCCATGTAGCCGGCGTCGTCGCTGGAATCAAGGCCGTATCATTCAAAGGTAAAGTTTGCTTCATACTTGCTTCTTGTTAGTTTGATCGAGTTTTGCTAACGGCTCACGCCGGAGGTAATGTCATGTCAAGTGCTGACTGCGTCTGTTTGGCGCGAAACGACAGCAACTTTTCGGCTAGCACATCATCAGTGCAAGCCAACATTGCTATCGCAGACAAAGCTGCATTTGCCGCACCGGCCTCACCAATTGCATAGGTTGCCACCGGAATCCCTTTGGGCATCTGGACGATCGACAACAACGAATCTTCGCCCCGCAAATACTTTGAGGGCACCGGCACACCCAGCACCGGTACGATGGTTTTAGCCGCGATCATGCCGGGCAGATGCGCAGCGCCACCCGCACCAGCAATGATCGCCCGCAAGCCACGCTCACGCGCTGTCTCGGCATAGGCAAACATCTGATCCGGCATGCGATGTGCGGAAATCACCTGCGCTTCATGCGCGACGCCAAACTCCGTCAATATCGCGACGGCGTGTTGCATCACATCCCAGTCAGAGGACGAACCCATGACCACACCGATCAGCGGTGATTCTTTTTGGCTTGCGTCCATCATTACTCCTTCAGTTTTTGACCGGTCAGGCTTTCTAACGCCTCCCGATATTTCGCACCGGTTTTTTCGATGACATCGACCGGCAATGCTGGCGCGGGTGCTGTCTTGTGCCAACTTGTGACTGTCTCAAGATAATCACGCACAAACTGCTTGTCAAATGATGGCGGAGAAATGCCGACCGCGTAACTTTCTGCAGGCCAGAAACGCGACGAATCAGCCGTCAACACTTCATCCATCAAATGCAACACGCCCTGTTGGTCGAGACCGAATTCAAATTTGGTATCAGCGATGATAATGCCACGCGTGGCAGCGTATTCGGCTGCGGTTTTGTATAACTCAATACTGATTTCACGAATTTTAGCCGAGAGTTCAGTACCGATCCGGCGCTCCATATCGTCGTAACTAATGTTTTCATCATGCTCACCCATTTCGGCTTTGGCCGCTGGCGTGAAAATTGGCTCATCCAGTTTTGCTGCCTGTTGCAATCCAGCGGGTAAAGTCACGCCGCAAATTGCACCGGTTGCCTGGTAATCTTTCCATCCCGAACCAATGATATAACCACGCACCACCGCCTCGACCATGATTGGCTCCAGACGCTTTGCAACAACTGCACGACCACGAACCTGATCCACTTCATCCGGCGCAACGACGCTTTCGGGTGCAATGCCCGTCAGATGGTTCGGTACGATGCCAGCCAGTTTCTCAAACCAGAAATCACTCATCTGATTCAATACCTTGCCTTTGCCGGGAATCGGCTCACTCATCACGACATCAAAGGCAGATAAGCGGTCTGTGGTCAGTATCAAAATTTTATCAGTGCCGACCGCGTAGTTGTCGCGCACTTTTCCGGTACCCAGCAGTGGCAACGACTTAATGGAAGATTTATATAGGCTTGTCATGGTGGTTCCAAAAGTAGAAACCAGGCGGGGAGAATAATCTCCGCCTGGTCTTTTAATGTCGATTATTACGCATTCAACGATTTATTGCATGTTCACCAGCTTGTTACACGTTCACTGACATTTTTAAGATCGGTTTGCGGGTAGGCACAAAAGCGACAGATTGAAGGATAAATAAAATACAAAATAGGCCACATAAAAATTCACATTAAGGCCTATTCCGCATTCTCCATTATTGCTTCTACCATCGCGCTCCGCTCACCACGCGTGTCCGATCTTAAATCAGTCTTTATTGAACGATCTGCGAAAGTTCGCCTTTTTTGTACTTGTCTGCAATTTTTTCCAATGACATTGGTTTGATCTTGGCGGCCATACCTTCACAACCGAACGCCAGGAAACGCGCCTTTACCACTGCTTTAGCCGCTTCACGTGCTGGCTTCAGGTAATCGCGTGGATCGAATTTGCTTGGATTTTCAATCAGATAACGGCGAATCGCACCGGTCATTGCCAGACGGATATCGGTATCAATATTGATCTTGCGAACGCCGTGACGGATACCTTCCTGAATCTCTTCGACTGGAACGCCGTAGGTTTCTTTCATATCGCCGCCAAATTCACGAATTTCCGCCAGCAATTCTTGCGGTACCGACGACGAACCGTGCATCACCAGATGGGTATTTGGGATACGTACGTGGATTTCCTTGATACGCTCGATGGCCAGAATATCGCCCGTTGGCTTGCGCGAAAATTTGTAAGCGCCATGCGAAGTACCAATCGCAATTGCCAGTGCATCACATTGTGTTTTCTGAACAAAATCTGCTGCCTGAGCAACGTCAGTCAGCAACTGTTCACGCGTCATTTTGCCATCGGCGCCGTGACCGTCTTCTTTGTCACCCATCATGGTTTCCAAAGAGCCTAGCACGCCCAATTCCGCTTCAACCGTCACACCAATGGCGTGCGAAAATTCAACGACTTTACGTGATACTTCGACGTTGTATTCGTAACTCGCAACCGTTTTACCGTCTGCGGTCAATGAGCCGTCCATCATCACCGATGTAAAGCCCGAACGAATCGCCGCCATACAGACCGATGGCGTCTGGCCGTGATCCTGATGCATCACTACGGGAATGTGCGGGTAGGCTTCAACCGCTGCCTCAATCAGGTGACGCAAAAATGCTTCGCCAGCATATTTGCGTGCGCCAGCCGAAGCTTGCATGATGACCGGTGCGCCGACTTCATCGGCGGCTTCCATGATCGCGGTGATTTGTTCCAGATTATTAACGTTGAACGCTGGGATACCATAACTATTTTCAGCTGCATGATCGAGCAATTGACGCATGGATACGAGAGGCATATTGATACTCCGATAGTAATAAAATAGGTGTGCGTCGATGAATCAGTATTCACCGATCTTCATGATTTTGAATGCATTCGTGCCGCCGATCTGGCCCATTGGCTCACCCCACGTCAACACCACGAGATCACCGGGTTGTACCGCGCCTTGCGCCACCAGCAGATGTTGCGCATCTTTCAGGACCGCTTCACGGTCTGTTGATTTGGCGAGTTCCAGGCTTGTTACGTTGCGATACAGCGCGGCCTTGCGACGGGTCTGAACGCTTGGCGTAAGCGCAAAAATTGGGATATCGATGTTATGCCGACTCATCCACAGCGCGGTCGAACCGGATTCGGTCAACGCCGCAATTGCCTTGACGCGCAAATGATGCGCGGTAAATA
The DNA here is from genome assembly GCF_054343755.1 of Glaciimonas sp. GNP009. Taxonomy (NCBI): domain Bacteria; kingdom Pseudomonadati; phylum Pseudomonadota; class Betaproteobacteria; order Burkholderiales; family Oxalobacteraceae; genus Glaciimonas; species Glaciimonas sp. GNP009. The sequence goes on along the minus strand of NZ_JBTGUV010000004.1, from coordinate 2,957,349 downwards.
GCGCGCCGTAAGCAATCGACTGATCGATGCGGGTAAAAGTCACATTCAGGAAATCGGCATCGAGCTTGCAGTCTTCCGATTTTTCCGCTTCCAGACAAATGGCCGCCATGGCTTCCACCGTCTCTACCGGATAACGCCCGGATGCTGTTTCTGCCGAGGTCATAACAGCATCGGTGCCATCCAGTACCGCATTAGCAACATCCGATACTTCAGCCCGTGTCGGCACTGCATTCACAATCATCGACTCCATCATCTGGGTTGCCGTAATCGTGAGCTTGTTCGATGCACGTGCCATTCTGATCATACGCTTTTGCAACGCCGGTACCGCCGCATTACCAACTTCTACCGCCAGATCGCCCCGCGCCACCATAATACCGTCGGAAGCGTCCAGAATCGATTGCAAAACAGGAATCGCTTCGGCCCGTTCGATCTTGGCGATCATCATCGGTTTGTGGTTGTAGGCTTCGCCAGCCACGTTCGCCAATTGCCGCGCCATTTCCATATCGGTGGCGTTTTTTGGGAATGATACGGCGACATAATCTGCCTGGAAACTCATTGCCGTCTTGATGTCGTCCATATCCTTAGAAGTTAACGCCGGTGCAGATAGACCGCCACCCTGACGATTAATTCCCTTGTTATTTGACAACTCACCACCAATCTTGACCACGGTATGAATCTCGTTGCCGATTATCCGCTCAACCACCAACACGATCAGGCCATCATTTAATAACAGCACATCAGCAACTTTCAGGTCGCGCGGCAGTGCTTTGTAGTCAAGTCCGGCTCGATCCTGGTTGCCAAGTTCACAATCGGAATCGAGTATAAATTTAGACCCATTTACCAGCTCAATCTTGCCATTTTCGAACTTACCAACGCGAATTTTCGGACCTTGCAAATCGGCCATGATCGCTACCTGACGACCGCACTTAGCCGCTATTTCACGCACCAGCAGGGCGCGATCAATATGGTCCTGCGCCTTGCCATGCGAAAAATTTAAACGTACTACATCGACACCTGCGTTAAACATCCGCGTTAAAGTCTCGGCATCGCTTGATGCAGGTCCGATAGTGGCGACGATCTTGGTAGCTCTTTGCATGACAACCTTTATGTGAAGTGAGTACTTAAAACTACGTTAAAAACCACGTTAATGCTAAGTCATCTGCTTCGGCAGATTTTAGTTTTACTCCCTATTTTCACTCCCACCTACTAATTGCTACTTAAGTATTGCTACCTCACTGCTCGCTAAGATCTGCAATGTCTTAACATTTATTCAGTCAGGAACCACGCGCCAAGAGAAACATCATCTAAAGCGCCGGCGCATAAATATTACCAATGCATGACCAACGCGCCGGAACGTCAACAGCATTCTAGCCGGCAGCGCGCTGTTCCAAAATTTCTACCGCAGGCAATGTCCGACCTTCCAAAAATTCCAGAAAAGCGCCGCCGCCGGTCGAGATGTAACCAATCTTGTCGGCAATCTGGTATTTCGCTATCGCCGCCAGCGTGTCGCCACCGCCAGCAATCGAAAAGGCTTTCGAGTTTGCTATCGCCAACGCCAGTACTTTTGTGCCTTCGCCAAACTGGTCGAATTCAAATACGCCTACGGGACCATTCCACACCACGGTACCAGCCTTCGCAATTTGCTCGGCCAATATAGCGGCTGTTTTAGGCCCGATATCCAGAATCATATCGTCATCTTCAACGTCTTTAACGTCTTTTACAACGGCAGTTGCTGCCGCCGAAAATTCTTTAGAGCACACGACGTCAACCGGAATTGGCACCGATGCACCGCGCTGGGCCATCAGATCAATAATAGCCTTCGCATCATCGACCAAATCGACTTCTGCCAAAGATTTACCGATTTTGAAGCCAGCTGCCAGCAAAAACGTGTTCGCAATGCCACCGCCAACGATAAGATTATCGACCTTATCCGACAACGCTTTGAGTATAGTCAGTTTGCTCGACACTTTAGAGCCAGCGACAATCGCCACCAAAGGACGAGCGGGTTGATTGAGTGCCTTGCCAAGCGCGTCCAGTTCTGCAGCTAGCAAAGGGCCAGCGCAGGCAATTGGTGCAAATTTGGCGATTCCGTGCGTTGTTGCTTCAGCCCGATGCGAGGTACCAAATGCATCGTTGACGTAAATGTCACAAAGGGCGGCCATCTTTTGCGCCAACGCGTCGTCATTCTTTTTTTCGCCTTTATTGACCCGGCAATTTTCTAGCAATACAACCTGACCCTGCGCCACTTCAACACCGTCAACCCAGTTTTGACGCAATTCGACAGGCTGATCTAATAGTTCCGCCATACGGGCAGCAATCGGTGCAAGCGTGTCAGCTGGCTGAAAGTCGCCCTCGGTCGGTCGCCCTAAATGAGAGGTCACCATCACCGCCGCACCAGCGTCGAGCGCCATGCGGATCGCCGGAATTGAGGCGCGAATGCGGGTATCCTCAGAAATACTACCGTTGTTATTTTGTGGCACGTTAAGGTCAGCGCGGATGAACACACGCTTTCCCTGAAGTTGGTCTTGCGCGATCAAGTCGCTCAGTCGATTAAATTTCATGTCGATCAGGCAGATGTCCGGAGGAAAAGGCGTTATTTTACCCCACTCGCCCTATCAAAAACACCGTTTTGGCTTGACTTGCCTTTGAGCATTACGATTAAGCAACATAATCCAAACCAAAATCCCCACTTGCTTTAATTACGCCGATCAAAGTGAGGTTAACAGTCACCTAACCAAGGGCTTTGCTAATATTTTCCCACCACCCCACGTTGCTACGACAATAAGGGAAGATGGCGTCGTTTCGATCAACGATGCAGGATCATCACGCCAGTCAGGAAGCGTTATCAATGTGAACAAATTAGCCCTAAACCAACTTTACCGCGTTATTTAGCGTTATCAACTTTAAAACGCCTTGGCCCCAACAATGCATTGTCACAACAAAAGAAAAGCCAAACAAAGTTGCGGCGGAACTGCGATTCTTAAGGGTGACGGTGTTCTGAATCCGTTAAAATGTTCAGACAATGTTGTTGCTTGTCGCGCTAAACACGGTTCGACAATCCCCAATGACAGAATCACCGGAGATTTCACTATGTCTATGGCAGACCGCGACGGGAAAATTTGGAAAGATGGTCAATTAATCGATTGGCGTGATGCCAATATTCACGTATTAACGCACTCGTTGCATTACGGTATGGCGGTCTTTGAGGGTGTACGTGCTTACAAGACGCCGGAAGGAACGGCGATTTTTCGGCTGAAGGAGCATACACAGCGCCTGTTGAACTCGGCTAAAATTTTTCAGATGAAGGTGCCTTACGATTTACAGACTTTAATCGACGCGCAGCTGCAAGTGGTTCGCGAAAATAAGTTGGAATCCTGCTACATGCGCCCGCTAGTCTGGATCGGCTCGGAAAAATTAGGTATCTCGGCAAAGGGCAACACTATCCATGTCGCCATCGCGGCGTGGCCATGGGGTGCGTATCTGGGTGACGATGGTTTGGCTAAAGGTATTCGCGTCAAGACATCCTCATTCAGCCGCCATCATGTCAATGTATCGCTGGTGCGGGCAAAGGCGAGCGGCTATTACATCAACTCGATCCTGGCAAATCAGGAAGCGCTGACCGATGGCTACGATGAGGCTTTACTGCTGGACACCGACGGCTATGTATCCGAAGGTTCTGGCGAGAACGTTTTTATCGTCAAGAACGGCAAAATTTATACTCCCGATCTCGCATCCTGTCTCGACGGCATCACGCGTGACGCCGTGTTGACGATGGCCCACGATAGCGGTATCGAGGTCATCGAGAAACGTATCACCCGCGATGAAGTCTATTGCAGCGACGAAGCATTCTTCACCGGCACGGCTGCCGAAATCACACCGATCCGCGAGCTGGACAACCGCACCATTGGTGAAGGCAAACGCGGTCCGATCACGGAGAAAATTCAAAGTATGTTTTTTGATGTGGTTGGGGGTAAATCGTCCAAATATAAAGAATGGCTGACGTTAGTTTAAATCAGCCCCAATAGGTAGTGTCACGTGAGAACCGACTTGTGAAGGTTAGTTGTTACGTGGCATAGCACATTATCATCACCACTTAGCAAACGGCAATCCGGAGAATTAAATGAGTACAGTAACAAACCCGCAAGCAGTCGTCGAACTCGATGCAAAAGACTTACCGGCACATTGCCCGAACCCGCTGATGCCGATATGGTCTTCACATCCCCGGGTCTTTTTGGATATGAGTAAAACCGGAAGTGCCAAATGTCCATATTGCGGCACAAATTATGCAATGAAGGCTGGCGCTGTCATTAAAGGTCACTAAAAAGATCACTAAAGGCATATCAGATGTAGACCGTTAAAAATCACGAATGACAACGCACTGATAAAGATTAACGGACGGCATTTTCGGTCGTTATTTGGAGTCTGATTTATGTTGTAACAGGAGTAAGCATGCCACGCGCAAAACTAATACACGGCACGGCCGATGACGCCGAAACCGCATTTTACGACGCACTGAGCCGCGCCGACATTGAGGCAATGATGGCGTTGTGGGCAGATGATGAAGAAATCGTTTGTGTCCATCCAGGCGCCCCGCGTCTGGTCGGCCACGCGGCAATTCGTGGCGCGTATGAGACCTTGTTTGAACGCGGTGGCGTGCATATCAGAGCCCGCCAAGTTCACGTCTCGCACAACATGTCTACCAGCATTCATAACCTCGTTGAAGATATAAACCGAAGCGGCGAACAAAGCCAGGAGATGCATATCCTGACCACCAACGCCTACATGAAAACGCCAAGCGGTTGGCGCATCGTATTGCACCACGCGTCGATTGCACCCGGTCAGGCACCCGAAGATATTTTGGCGGCAAACCTGCTTCATTAAAACTGCAATGCGGAGGTGAGGCCGCATGGAGTCCCGCTCGTCTGTATTCATGTCTTTCACCCGGTAGCGATCAATTTGTAAAAAACTCTGTACCTCCTAGTAATACTGATCCATCGACCTGAAAACATTTATCCAGCGTTGCAGTATCGGTCATCGCCATTCCGGTTTTTGCAGATCGGCATAGTCGCTTCGGTCAGCCCGCACAAATGTATGGATCATCAAAATTAGTCGACGGTAACGGGAACATCCGCATTGCGGTACAGTGGTGGTAGTACTGGGGAAATAACGTCATAAAATGATGTAATAACCAATATAATAAACAGTGGAATAAACCCCAAATAGCCGGGTAATCCAATACCTGGCCCGGGCTGTTGCGCAGTGTACCTATGCGCACAACTGCATGCTCACTAAAACCAGATGATATCCGCCCTTCCCTATTCCCCTTACATCGCCCCGTTATGGCTACCGGGTGGCCATCTGCAAACAATCTATCCGTCGACGTGCATTGCCAAACCGGAGGTCGCTTATCGCCGCGAGCGCTGGACCGCTCCGGATGGCGATTTTATTGATATTGACTTCGTTGACGGACAGCCGGGCAAACCCATGATCGTCATGTTTCATGGTCTGGAGGGCTCGTCCGCCAGCCATTACTCGCGCGCGATGATGGCTTATGCGGCTTCTCTTGGCTGGTCCGGCGCGGCCCCGCATTTTCGCGGCTGTTCAGGTGAAATTAATCTGGCCCCACGCTTTTATCACTCCGGCGATACGGCAGAAGTAGATTGGATATTGCGACGATTAGCTGACTCACGTTCACAAAAAAAATTCAGCAAACTCTACGCGACGGGCGCTTCTATGGGCGGCAATGCATTACTTTGCTGGCTTGGCGAATCACAACAACAGGCCAACCTGATTGATGCTGCTTGCGCTATTTCAGCGCCACTTGATCTGGCGGGCGGTGGAAACGCGTTATCGCAGGGCTTTAATATGCTCTATACACGTGTTTTTCTGCGCACTATGAAAACTAAAGCGCTTGATAAGCTGGCGCAATTTCCAAGTTTATTTGATCGTGAACGCATGCTTAGCGCTACTAATTTGCATGCGTTCGATAACGTCGTCACCGCGCCGTTACACGGGTTTCGTGATGCAGACGATTATTGGAATCGGGCTAGTGCAAAGCATGTTTTGAGCGACATTGTCGTACCAACGTTGATACTCAATGCCCAGAATGACCCATTTCTTCCGCCGCGCCATTTGCCGCGCAGCGCAGCTTCTAGCGTCACGTTAGAATATCCGGCACAAGGTGGACACGTGGGCTTTCCGGTAGGTTCTCTACCGGGCCGCGTCGACTGGTTACCGCGGCGCGTTGTACAATTTCTATTGACCGCGTAGGACGATCTTTAAAAGCCTGATACACGAATCAATCTCGCATTTCCGATGCTCACCCACCTGTGGTCGCACCGATAACGCACGGATAATTTCTCAAGACGATTCTGGCATTGAGCATCAAGCGCGCTTACTATGGTTTTTAGGGCGCACTTAGCGCTCTCTTAAGAAGCTGAAAAGTATACTATTAACATGCGACAGATCGATAAAGGACCGCATCAACATGGATGACATCGTCAAAAAAGCAATGCAAAAATGGCCCGATGTGCCAGCGTGTTTCGGCTGGTTGGCACTCGATGCACGCGGTGCCTGGCGCATGCGTGATGAAGAAACGCAACGACATGATTTGCCCGGCAACAAGATTATGCACACCGCTTTGTGCGCCTTCATCAACCGTAATTACAGCATCGACGCGCTAGGGCGCGGATATTTTCAAAATGGTCCGCAATGCGTCTATGTGGATCTGGCGCTGACGCCTTACATAGCGCACACCGATCCTGCGCTAGGGATCGTACTGCAGACCGGAGAAGTGTTGACCGAGATTGATCAGGTTTTGCTCACCGAGCAAGGGCAACCACTATTTGTAGCCGGCAACAAGGTCTCAGCGCTCGATGACCGTGACATCGCCGACTGGATGACCGGCTTGCGCATGAATGGGCTAGCGGTTGCTGACGAACGCCTGCTGGAATGGATTGCCTCTTCAGCAGACCAAGCCACGCTGATTTGGCAGATTGCAGAAAAAACTTTTAACGTCGAGCGGACTTCAACGGCTGAATTACCTGGCAAATTCAAGTTTGAGCAACGGCCGCGCCAGCTGGAATAACCACAATCCAACTCGGCATCACGAGTGTCACCGATTTTTTGTATCTTCCTGCTCATCTTTCCAGCGTTCCTTCAATTCTCGGTAACGAGCATCAATCACCGCTTGCTCATAAAATTGCGCGTCCGGTGCTTTGCGCGCTATCTCCAACTGAATAATTGCTGCAGGCAGACTGCCGGTTAATGCATACGACTCAGCCAGCGCCATGTGTTGCAGCGCTTGCTTACCCTGTGCAGCGTATGCCTTGGCCAATAGATCCTGTATATCCGCGTCCTTACGATAAAGCTGCGATTGCTCTCTTAGATAAGCGGCGGCCTCAGCCAACTGCTTATCAGCGATCAACGCGTTCGCATACTGATAAGCCATGCTACGCGCTAGGGGGAACTCATCCATTGCGGTAGCAATCAATTTCAACGCCTGCGCTGTACGGTTCGATGCCAACTTAATCTCGATATCAAGGTCGCTCAATGCAAGGCTCGATTTCGCAGGTGCTGCCGACGCGCTCGCTTCCGTTAAAAGACGTTCCGCTTTATCGTACGCATTCTGTTTAAACGCAATAAAAGCCAAACCGTATTTAGCAGCGACGGTTTGCTGCTTTACATGCAATCTAAGCTGATTTTCAAACACTAAATGCGCATCTCGCAGGCCTTTTTCGGAAGTATCCTGCAACACGCGCACGCGTGCGCGTATCAACTGAAAATCCAGACTGTCCGCGTGCTGTCTATAACGTTGATCCCTTATTCTGGCCTCAATATCGGCGATCCTTTCCGTAGTTAAAGGATGGGTCAACAAGTATGCGGGTACGGCATCCGAATAGTTTCTGGATGCTGATTGCAGCCGACCAAAAAAAGCCACCATTCCTGAAGTCTCAAAACCACTCTCCCCCAAAATCGCTAAGCCGATTCGATCCGCTTCACGCTCGGCATCACGGCTAAAACTGAGTTGTCGCTGCATCGCAAAACCAGTACCGCCCATCATGATCGCAGCGCCAGCATCGCCGCTGCCGCGTAAAACCAACGCACCCAGCAACATCGAGGCTAATGCAATCATTGAATCGTTCTTTTGCTGGCCCAGCATGCGCGCCAGATGACGCTGCGTAACGTGCCCTATTTCATGCGCAAGCACTGCAGCCAATTCCGACTCACTCTGCGCGGCCAATATCAAGCCGGAATGCACGCCGATAAATCCACCCGGCAATGCAAAAGCATTTAAAACCGGGTCTCGCACCGCAAAAAAGAAGAAATCAAAATTTGCTTCACCGCGCACGTCAGGTCGCGCCAATACCAACTTGTTTCCGAAATTATTCAAATACTCGAGCAGCGGCCCATCGTTCATATAATCACGGTCACGACGGATATCCCGCATGACTTCTTCGCCTAATTTGCGCTCCATCAACGGCGACAGCGTAGACCGGTCAGCATCGCCCAATACGGGTAAATTTTGTGCCGCAACAAACGCAGGTGCGAACAATAGCAACAGCGCCCTACTCACCGAGGTTGAACCCAATAAAAAGAATCGGCGTGGGCGCGCGTTAAGGTAAAAAGAACGTATTGACAATGAACAACTCCTGACATCGGAACAAAAAATTTTCAGCGATTAAATAAGGGAAGGATAAAATATAAAAACCACGGTGCTATGATACCGACAGAGAATTTTTGTTCCCTATCGGTAATCCCAATCCAACATGACACACTCAGTTCAATCGGCACTTTTATTATTACTGTATTAAAGCGCAAGCTTAAAGCGCGATTTTTATAATCGCCTTTAAATAACAATTATTACACGCAGGATGACCGTCAACAGACCGCCTCGCGACTTACGAAACTATCAACCCATGACACATAAAACGTCCCCAGATTCTTCTTTAACCCACTTTGATCAAAGCGGTCAGGCGCACATGGTCGATGTCGGCGCGAAGCAAGACACGCATCGCATCGCCATCGCCGGTGGCACCATCCGCATGCAGGCGGAAACATTGGCGCTCATTACGTCCGGGAGCGCCAAGAAAGGTGACGTCCTCGGGATCGCCCGCATTGCCGCCATTATGGCCACCAAACGCACCAGTGACCTGATACCGCTGTGCCATCCACTAGCACTGACGCGAGTCACGGTCGATTTTTCTATCGATGTTCCACTGTCCAGTATTCGTTGCACCGTGCAGGCAGAAACAATCGGCAAAACCGGCGTCGAAATGGAAGCGCTGACCGCTGTTCAAATCGGGCTGCTGACAATTTACGACATGTGTAAGGCGGTCGATCGAGGGATGATCATTTCAGATGTTCGGGTTCTGGAAAAGCACGGTGGGAAGTCGGGGGATTGGTCGGCTGCGCAATCGGAAGGTCACCCAATTACTACATGAGATATTCATTATGCAGCGCACCAACTACAACGCGGTACTTGGTACTTGGTACTTGGCACTTGCTTCAGCGTCAGCGCCATTGCCATTGCCACACTTCAACCATTTTGGCTTTTCTAAACGATCGAGGATTTTATTAAGATGGGCGCAGCTTGGTTTCGGTCAAGCTGCGCCTGCTTTGGACACCTCATTTTGGACTATGTTAATTGCTAGACAGCATCTTAATTTCTCATAAGAAATAAAGATGTGAATTATCAAAGGCGTTTTCGATAATTCTTTACTCGCAGCAACCCTCTTCGACTCTTTTGTAGCCCACGGTATTAACGCACCAATAAATACAAGGTCAGGCCAATAAGGATCACATCTGCACTTTTTTGGACTTTTGCGACCATCTTTAAGATAAAAAATCACTCAGATCCCGCATAAAAAAAGGAGAAAATCGGGACATAAAATAAGCCCATAAACTTGCTTGTGGTTTCATTTTTCCGACCTATAATTTTTTCTATACTTTTAGCTGGTCGTTGATGCGCCATGCATCACTAGGCCTTCCGCTCATTCGCGTGATGAAACTCTGGAGAAGATATGCTAACGACAACTTATGCTTTTCTCAGTCTTTCGATGGAGCAAAAGAGACTGCATTTTCTGTTGTCCGCTGCACAACAACTACTGCAGATCAATGCAGACCGCCAGCGTCTTGACGTTGCCACGCGCAAATCTGTCATCAAGCAATTCTCCAGACTTGCCGCTGGATGTCGCAAGCGCAAAATTGAGACATACGTCATCCCCGCAATCCAGAGTGTCACGCATCAAGCTGATCGCCGCTTATCCGAGATGGAATCATCTAAGGTGATTGGAAGGAAGATACTCGATGAAGTGAAAGCCTGGGCCAAAGTCAGCTCCGAGAGAAGTTCCAACGATACGACTGAGTTGTATTCTTCCATTGAGCGCTCTTGCAACAACTTGCTGAAACGACTCGCGATGGAAGAGGAGGAATTACTACCCTTGGCGCAGCGCATCATATCTAACGACGAATGGTTTGCGATGGGCGCCCATTTTTTGGCAACCGATATACCAAAAAAAATGCGTCGTCAAACTGACCATATCAAACCTACCAAAGTGGAGTCCCGTAGCGTCATATTATCGGATCCGCTTATTTCGCTGGTCGTGAGCGGATATGCGTATTCGCAATAATTTGCGCCTCACGTAGTCTGCCGAACGAGTAAATACATCCAACACCGGAATTCTTTACATCTTATCTACTATTCAAGGAGCAGGTCATGCTTACTATTCCCAAACAGGTTTCCGCGACCATCAAAGCACATGCTGAAGCGCAGCACGCTATAGCATCGACCTTAAGCGACAAATTAAACGAGCGTATTGAGGAACTGACAAGGCTCAATATGGATGTCATCAAAGCGACTCTGGCAGAATCGATGGTTTTTGCCAAGGAGCTTATGGATGCGAAAAATTCGCAGGATTTTTTTTCCATCAGCGCCTCGCACAATCAGCGCGAAATGCAAAGCGCAACTTATTACGCTAACGAAGCAATGCGTATTGCTTCTGCCACTAAGGATGCATGTAATAAGGCGATGGCTAAAAACATCGCTGAAGCGAGCCGTCATGGCTCGGGGCTGTTGACAGAGCTCACCAAAAATATACCTTCTACCGCTGAACAGGTGGTCGATATCGTCAAAAGCACGTGGCAGTCGTCAAGCGACGCCATTCTGAAAACTGTTAATGAGCGCCCAGAGACACCGGACAAGCAACAGCAAAAAGATGCTTCAACTCCAACTTCAAGCAGTCAGGCAGGGCGCAAAAATAACGCAGATCAAACAGCCAGGACGACACATTAATCGTATCGCCAGCTTGTTAAACGTTTCAAAATAGCGATGCATTGACGTCGATTTGACGCGAGTGCATCGCGCCTCAACCTACTCCGGCAGTTCGGTATGCGCGCGTGGTCGTCATTGTCTGATTGTGTCCGTGCGGGAATCTGTTGGCGTGACCATTAGCGACTTTAGATTTTGCAGCACATCAATAATTGGCTTTGACCCAACCCTCGCTGCAATAGCGAAGGCGAAGATCCTTTCTCACCCTTTAAAATGCCCCACCCATATCTCAGTAAAGCGGATAATGATTTCAGGCAGCCTAAAGAACGGCAAAACTGACATCACACCGCGGAGAGCGAATGAAGTTAACTTATTGGGTAGCTGAAAATATAGATGGTGATAAAACCGACTCAATTATTGCAAGGACCAAGCATGACTGCGAACAAAACGTCATCGCTTACGCCACCTCCGGAGAATATCGCCAGCCAGTAAAAAAATCGTTCTTATACAACGATGCATTTGATCTGTTTGAATTGGCGACGGGAAAAGATGGTGGAAGGGGAATGGGATAACGATCTCTTTTCTTGCAATCCGCTATCGTCCTCCTGAAATGAGAGCGGCCTGAGATTAAACGTATTCTAGCCAACCTCGTTATGTAAATATCTTTCTTTGCGTCCGGTTATTCGGACAAAAAGAAAGATTATGCGATGCGGTTATTGGCGCATTAAAGATGTTTTTTCCATATTTATTTGGTATAAATATAATTATATTTGCGATTTATTCCCATAGGACACGATCATGTGTCGCGCCAAAGCTGTCAACCGAATATCGTTAGCAGCGTTTTTAAGTCAGGCCGCTGTTGATGCGGATTGTGATTTCCCACTTTGCGAAGGATTGAAAATGAAAAAACTACTTGCCGTTGCTGCGTTAATCCTGGCTTTTTCACCGTTTGCGCAAGCGCAGGGCTTATCCGACCATCCAGAGGCGCGTAATGATCGCCGTATGGAGTCAGAGCATGCGGCACCAGTACAGCGCCACCATGCCGTTCAAAAGCGGATGAAGATGAAGCACCATCGCCACATGGAACATAAAATGTAATTTGTCTGAAAATGTTCTGACTTATAAGCTTGGGCGGTTAGTTTGATGCCTTTCCCGATAGAGCGACATGGTCGTCCATCGGCTTAGAGGATGGTATTCAGTGCTTAGTACCGCCGCTCACGCTTGAAATACAAATGACATTTAATACATTTTTGTTGATACGAAGTTACGCTTGTTAAGATGACTTAAGCACGTCACCTCGCGTACTTCTTCTTGGCCAAGCCGCATCGGTCACTCTCCGTCCCTCCGCGCAGTATTTTCGGCACGATATTGTGCCAACATCTTAACTACCACTCCTCTTCCTCGAAGTTTGACATGCGGTTTTAACAGTGATGGATCCAATTTTTCCGCGGAAAATGGCATAATTCACGCTGGAAAATCGTTAAGTGTGGCAACAAATGACTATTGAACTGGAAAAAGAAACACGTCACGAGGCGATTAAATCAATTGAACGTTATTTCGACGAACCCATGGAAGAGTCAATCGGGAATCTTCAAGCGGGTGCATTACTGGCTTTCATACTCGATGAGATAGGACCATCCATTTATAACAAGGCAGTTCGGGACGCGCAAGATCAACTTCAGCAACGCGTTCTGGAGCTAGATATTGACGTGCATGAAGACGAGTTTGGCTACTGGGGCGAACGCAAACGAGCACGCTAAATGAAGCGCAAAACAACGCGCTTCCGATTATCGATTAGCAGCCTGAGCGCCCGGGGTCCGAAAACGTGGTTCCCTCAAACCGGGCACATCTACCTGCATGGCAAAGACGCCGCCGGATTGCGGGTGTTGCAGCAACTCAGCGTCGGGACGACCCTGGCTCGCGCTGGTAACGTATAAGGTCCTTAAATCGTCGCCGCCAAACGCGCACATGGTCGGACAAAGCACGGGCAACGGATAGGTCTCCACAATATCTCCCGCAGGAGAAATCCGCACTACCCGACCACCTTCATATATCGCGCTCCAATAGTAACCCTCGCTGTCTATCGCAGCGCCATCAGGACGTCCCCGATCGGTGGCTGACGGTGTAAATTGCACCCATACTTCCCTGCTCCCGACCGCGCCACTAGCGGCGTCGTAGGAATGCCTGTAGATCACAAAATTTGGCGTATCCGAGTGATAAATCCAGCGTTGATCAGGGCTGAACGCAAGACCATTCGATGTAAGTATACCGGCGTCCATTACGGCCAGACCGCGTGTATCGAAGCGATATAAATGGGCGTTGTTACCCGCTTTCGGCTCATCCAATGTACCCGCCCAGAACCGGCCTTCACTATCGCAACGTCCGTCGTTAAAGCGGCTATGGGCCTGATCTTCAGGGTTATCGGCCAGCTTTGTGACTTGCTTCCCTTCTGCGTTTAATAACCAGATTCCCGAGCGCATACCGGCTACAAATCCACCATCATCTGCCAGCGAGAAACAACCAATATGCTCTGCGACCGGCAAGGTTTGATGTTCACCACTGGTCGGGCTAAAAAAATGGATCGCTGGTGCCAGAATATCGACCCAGTATAAGCGTTGGGTCATTTCATCCCAACGCGGGCACTCACCTAACTTTGCAGGCACACTGATGACGCAGGTAAAGTTGCTCATGATATTACTCCTTCTTTTTGTCTTGACGCGTTACTGGAGAAGCGATTTCGGCACTAATATTTTTTTGCACGGCTTCCATTATTTTGGTCGCGACGATGATTGTGGCGTTCAGCAAAAACATTGAGAACTACCCTAACGATTTGTTTGCGTTTGTCTAAGCTTGCCGAGCTTAAGCTTGGACACGAACGTCCGCCTCAAGCACTGGCAATTTCCGGCAAAACCAAAAGAATGCGCAGACTTGCACCGCCAAAGCGATCAACCAACTGGCTTGATGCGCCCTGACAGCATAACTTCCATCTTCATGCGGCCACGCATTTAGCAATAAACCAAACCCGTATTGCACGATAAAAGCACCAACAAACATGACCAGTGTCAGCCCCGTGCTGACGCGCCCGGCAAGATGTCCGTGAAATTCTTTAGTTAACGATGCGTACGTCAGTACGCCTGCCGTACCGGTCATACCGTAGAAGCCCCATAACAGCCAAAGAGGAACTGGCGCACCCAATACAATCAGTAACTGCGACACCATGAATAACAACATGCCCGCACCAGCGGTCGCATGAATGGAAATACCATTTTTTTGCAGGCGGCGCGCCAGCAATCCAAACCCTGCAGCACCGATCACCATCGCTAACCCAATTACCGTTACAAGGGCTGCGGCTGCGGCTGGAGACTGATGCGAGACATCACGCAAGTAAGGACCAGCCCATAAACCTTGAACGCCCAAAAATACACCCTGACTAATCATCACTAAAGGTGCTGTACGCAAAAACAGTGCACTCCGAAAAATGTCGCGTACCCCGCGCACTTGCGAGGACAAGGTACTTTTTGGATGTTGATCGTCTTTTTCAGGGACCAAAAATAATAAGGCCAATACAATGAAACCAGTGCCGACAGCAACGATGACGAACAACATGCGCCAGCTAGTCAAGCCGAGCGCCCAGGTGACAGGCGTGCCAGTCACCATCGCACCAAGGCCGCCGATGGCATATAGCGCACCATTCATCATGGGTAATTGCTCATGATGAAACCAAGCAATAATCGCCTTAAGGCCAGCCATCATGCAGGCTGAAGTCCCGACACCCAACAAAAACCGACCAACTAACAACGTACCAAAGCTATGCGCATTAGCGGAAATAAGCGCACCTAATATAGCCACTATTAGCAACAATGCGAGGACTTTACGTGGACCAAAACGGTCAAGAAAAATACCTAGTGGTAATTGGCAACCAGCAAATGCGAAGAAATATATGCTCGTCAACAAACCAAGTTGGGCTGGCGACAGCCCAAGTTCGCTGCTCAACAATGGCCCTAGCGGTAAATTGATACCCCGAACCAGATAAGAAACAAAATAACCCAGCGAAAATATGGCGAAAATACGAAAAGAGAGCTTCATGCACAATATCCTAAAAGGAGGAGATGACGTCATGGTACGCAGCTAACGTTGCAAACACCAAATGAAAAATTACTGGAGGAAGTGACCTTCCCCGTGTGCAGCCCTGCATTTCTGGTCGCGCATCCGGCTATTACTCCCGGCGGGCTATCTGCCTTGCCGCTACTGCGCTATGCGCACTATAGCGGCTGGGAAGTCTGGTTAAAGGCGGCTGGCATAATAGGCCGTGAACCGCAAAGCGGTCCCGTCTACGACGATCCGATGCATCTGCTCGAAGCTGCCGCTGCGAGTCAGGGGATCGCACTGGCACGCTCATGTCTCGTCCATCACCATCTCACCAGCGGTCGCCTGGTGCGGTTATTTGCTGTCGGCAGCCAGTTTGATATACGGGCTCCTGCGCGTGGTGCTTATTTTGCAGTATGGCCACGCAATTCTGCCAAAATAGCAACCTTAGTTTATTGCGCGCTTGGTTGCACCAAATCATCGGCGATGCGCATAAAGGTACGGCATAACCGATATCTTCAACTATAAACTTTAGCTACAAATTGCGTTATAAACGTTCAGCTATAAACCACAGATTGAAAGCAATCCTCGTATGCCAACCATCACCTCATTGATTATTTATCCGATCAAATCCTGCACTGGAATAGCATTGACAGAGGCGACCATGACGCGCTCGGGCTTGCGATGTGAACAGGCGAACGATCGCGAATGGATGGTGGTGGATTTGGCGGGTCAATTTTTAACGCAACGTGAAATTCCGCAGATGGCATTGATCGTGCCGAGCCTGCACTCAGACGGGATGCGTGTGACAGCGCCGGGAATGCAGACGCTGAACGTGCCGCACGCTGTGGATAATTCGGAAGTCGGGACGATTCTACCAATGCCGACTTCACTAACGGTCACTGTCTGGGACGATAGCCTGAGCGCACAGGATTGTGGCGATGTTATCGCTGACTGGTTTTCTGAAGCAGTTGGCATCCCTTGTCGATTGGTGCATTTTGATCCAGCCATTAAACGTCTGGCGAGCAAAAAATGGACCGGGGGACGAGAGGTGCCGACGCTGTTTTCTGATGGCTATCCCATCCTCCTGATATCACAAGCGTCACTGGATGATTTAAATCAAAAATTACGGATTACGGGACGCGTTGCGCTACCGATGAATCGCTTTCGACCTAACATTGTGATTGATGGCGTGGAGCCATTTGAAGAAGATTTTGTCGAGACTTTCAGCATCGACAAAATACGCTTGCAACCCGTAAAACCTTGCCCGCGCTGCCCTATCCCATCAGTAGACCAGGCCACCGGCAAACCCGGACCTGACCCAATCGATATTTTGCAAACTTATCGCGCAAATCCAAAAGTTGATGGCGGCATTACCTTTGGCATGAACACCATTTTGCTAGAGGGAGAGGGGGAAGTGTTGCGAGTCGGACAGGAAATTGAGATTGAATTGGCATTTTGACGGCGTCCGCAGCTGACATGCCGGACCCGACATTTGACCTCACAGTGTAAATCTCTTAACAAATTAAGCATTTGCGTTGAGGCTTTACACAAAATCGCCCTAATAACGGGCTTGCAAAAGATGCCGAAGAGAACAGTATTCAAGGTCGGGAATAGGCTGGCCCACATAGCTGAATAGGAAAACCAAACACCACTGCGGCAGTTACGAAAGGCCGACTTTCAGCTCAGCCTGCAAGCGCTCGTATTTCGCTTGCAGTAGCTCCTTGCTTTCATGCCATGCGGGATCGAGAGGAATGCAACTCACAGGACAAACCTGCTGGCATTGCGGCTCGTTAAAATGCCCGACGCACTCGGTGCATTTATGCGGATCGATTTCGTAAATCAACGGCCCCATATAAATCGCGCCGTTCGGGCACTCTGGCTCGCATACGTCGCAATTAATACAATCATCAGTAATAATTAATGCCATGAATTGCTCTATTCAGTCTTGCGCGGCCAAACGCCGCCATGACCCCTATTTTATACTTTACCTTGCTGAACCGCAGCCTGCGCAGTCAATTTTTCCTTTAACCACTTTTCAACCGATGGGAAAACGAATTTAGACACATCGCCACCCAGCGTTGCAATTTCCCGCACGATCGTGCCCGAAATAAACTGGTATTGATCCGATGGCGTCAAAAACAAGGTTTCTACATCTGGCAGCAAGTAGCGGTTCATCCCGGCCATCTGAAATTCAAACTCAAAATCCGACACAGCACGCAGACCACGCATGATGACGTTGGCATCATGCTGACGCACAAAGTCTTTAAGCAGTCCGGAGAAGCTTTCCACCTGTACATTCGGGTAATGTCCCAACACTTCATTGGCGATCGATAAGCGCTCTTCCAAAGAGAAGAAAGGCTTTTTGCTTTTGCTGTCAGCGACGCCGACTACCAACTTATCAAATAATCCCGATGCGCGGCGCACTAAATCTTCATGACCACGCGTTAGTGGATCGAATGTTCCTGGATATACAGCTGTGACCATCTTGTTTCCTCTCAAGTGCCCCAATCAGAGCGCGCATTATGCCTGATAAATACGCAAATTTAGCGTTGCTGTCGTTGCAACAAATGATAGAACACTATTCCTGCCTTGTCAGCACGCACCACTTGCCAACCCGACATCCATTCTGGCGAGGCTGTTCCGTCCGCTTCCACTAGCGAACATTCCGCCTCAACATATATCAGACCGCCCTCTGTAAGCAAGCGTTCACATAGAGGCAGTGTTTTGCCCAGCCAACCCTGATGATACGGTGGATCGAGAAAAATCAGGTTAAAACGCGGTTTTTCAGTGCTACTCTCGACATCAGTTAGCGGCTTTGCGATCAACGTTTGCAAAAAAGTCGAGGCATCTGCGCGTTGGATTGTTACCACACTTGCATCTAATTTTAACTTCGTCGCCTCTAATTGACGCACCGCCGGGGTGTTATGCTCCACCATCATGACCGCTGCGGCACCACGACTCGCTGCTTCAAAACCCAAAACGCCGGTACCTGCGAATAAATCGAGGCAACGGATCTCGGACCAACGGCCATCTAGTATATGCGTCAACCAGTTAAATACTGTTTCGCGTACCCGATCGGGGGTCGGCCGCAATCCCTCGCTATCGATCACAGCCAAGGGCGTACGCTTCCATTGGCCGCCGATGATGCGTACCTGACGCGCTTGAACCGGTGGTTGACGATGCACCGGAGCTGGTTTTTTACTTTGCTTCATTTGCTTTCTTCGCTGGTTGGACTGCAAGCCATGTTGAATTCGATGGGCATTGCTCTGATAGAATGCCGGGATTGTACCTTGCGATTAATTTCTGCGCGGTGTGTCGTTACTGCCGCCGCACTGCCCCTATTTGAATGCCTTTCTGACCCCAGGCCACTGATGTTTAGTTTCTTCAAGAAAAAACCCAAAGTTGACGTCGATTCATTGCCTGAGTTGCAACCTCATGCGCCAGCACCTTTGCCGGACCCATCGCAAACAGACATTTCCGAACCGATCTCTCAACAAATTGACATTCCGCCCTCAGAGGAAGTGCCAATAGTTGCGCCCAAGCGCTCATGGCTGGATCGCCTCACTAATAAAGCGGTTGATCCAGAACAAGTTGTTGCGTCAGAGCCATCATCGACGCCAACAGAATTCATCTCTTCGAAAGAGGGTGAGGCGCTCCCTTCTGATGCGGTCGATACGATTGAAAAGTCTATTCAAGTAGACTTGATTCTGCCGACCGTTAAAACAAAGCCGGACGCACCGACGATCAGCACTGCGCCCGTCATACCAGCCAAACCGGACCCGATCTTTGTCTCGCCAGCGCCGCAAGATGCCGTCGCTGCAACGACAGCATATCAGGAAGAATACGAGGAAGAGTTCATCGTTCCCGCGGCTGTTGCTGCCGAACAGAAGCGCTCATGGATCACCCGCTTAAAAAGCGGCCTATCGAAAACGTCTTCCAATCTCACCACATTATTCGTCGGCGCAAAAATCGATGATGACCTGTACGAAGAGTTGGAATCCGCGCTTTTGGTCTCCGATGCAGGCGTCGAAGCGACCCACTTTGTGTTGAAGGCACTGAAGAAAACGGTTAAGGATGAACGCCTGACCGAAGCCCTTCAAGTCAAAGCCGCGTTGCGCTCTATTTTGATTTCTCTGCTGAAGCCGCTGCAAAAGCCGATGGAAATCGGTAAACATCAACCTCTGGTGATGATGATAGCGGGCGTCAACGGCGCTGGCAAAACCACCACAATAGGCAAGCTCGCCAAACATTTGCAAGCACATAAGCAATCGGTTTTGCTGGCCGCAGGCGACACCTTTCGCGCTGCTGCCCGCGAGCAGCTAACCATCTGGGGCGAACGCAATAATGTCAGCGTTATCGCGCAGGAATCCGGCGATCCGGCAGCGGTGGCTTTTGATGCAGTGCATTCAGCACAGGCACGCGGAACCAATGTTGTGATGATCGATACAGCGGGCCGTCTACCGACCCAGCTACATCTGATGGATGAGTTGAAAAAAGTAAAACGAGTTATCGCCAAGGGGATGGCATCTGCTCCGCACGAAATTCTATTGGTGATTGATGGCAATACCGGTCAAAACGCACTGGCGCAAGTCAAAGCCTTCGATGATGCACTTGGCCTGACCGGTCTGGTTATCACGAAGCTGGACGGTACCGCAAAGGGCGGCATATTGGCCGCCATAGCGATAAACCGCGCAATTCCTGTGTACTTTATCGGCGTGGGTGAGCAAATCGAGGACCTGCAACCATTTGATGCGACCGACTTTGTGGATGCATTGTTGCGCTAACGCTCTTTTATTCTGAGTTAGTTTGTGTTTGATGAACTATTTACGCATTTTTAACATATTTTTAAATAATGATTAAATTTAGCCAAGTCTCAAAACAATATGAACGCGACATTTTTGCCTTACGCGACATTACACTAACGATCAATAAAGGCGACCTGATCTTTTTGGCGGGTCCATCAGGTGCGGGTAAATCCACGTTATTAAAAATGATTGGTGCAATCGAACGGCCAAGTAGTGGCACATTGACGGTCAGTGGTCAGAACGTTGGCAAGTTAAAGGCGTCTGGCATCCCTTATCTGAGACGTAATCTTGGCTTGATTTTTCAGGAGCAACGGTTGCTGCTAGATCGCACCGTGTTGGCCAATGTGATGCTGCCTTTGCTCGTCACCGGCGCGACACGCATCGAAGCGGAAACGCGTTCGCGCGCCGCGCTCGACAAAGTTGGCCTGATCGATAAAGCCTTATCCCAGCCTCAGACGCTGTCCGGCGGCGAACAACAACGCGTGGCGATTGCCCGTGCGATCGTCAATCGACCACAAATTATTCTGGCAGACGAACCCACCGCCAACCTCGATCGCGACAACGCGGATCACGTTCTTAATGCATTGAAGTCCTTCCATGCAGCGGGTGTGACGTGCCTGATTTCAACCCATGATGAACAGTTTTTACACAGCGCCAACCATGTGATATTTCTGGATCAAGGGCAAATCGTCGACCATTGGCAAAATTCCGGGGCACGAGGCAACAAATGAAAACATGGCTACGACAGCACGTCTCGGCAATTGCCGGTGCGATTTCACATTTAGGCAAGGCGCCCGGTAGCTTCGCCATGAACGTTTTAGTGGTTGCCATTGCGCTCGCGTTACCGTTCGCTGGCTTAACACTGCTTCAAAACGTGCGTCCGGTATCCGAGCAATTAGCGGTACAGCCGGAAATCAGCGTGTTCGCTGCGATGGACATCTCACGCGAGAAAGCCACCGCGCTGGGCGCACCTATCCGGTCTATTTTGCAGCAGCACGATAAGAACGCTAAAGTCAGATTCGTCCCACGCGAACAGGCACTGGACGACATGAAAGGCAAAACCGGTTTGGCTGACGCACTCACCACGCTCGGGCAAAATCCGCTGCCAGATGCGTACGTGTTGCAATTGTCCGGCTTTAATAATCTGACCGAGGCCAATCAGATCGACTCCATCACCACGCAATTAAAGGCGTTACCCGGAGTTGATAACGTTCAAGTCGATTCAGACTGGGTAAAACGTCTGGCGGCGTTGTTACACATTACCCGCCTGATGTTGCTATTTCTGGCCGTCACACTGGCGGTTGTGGTGGTCGCAGTCGTATTCAATACAGTTCGTTTGCAGGTCCTGACGCAACGCGAAGAAATCATCGTCGCAAAATTAGTTGGCGCGACGAATGCCTACATCCACCGCCCTTTCTATTATTCCGGCGCTTTGCTTGGCTTGTGTGCTGGCGGCGTGGCACTGGGCGGCGTCGCCTTGGGATTGCAGCCGCTCAATCAGGCCATCGCCGAATTCGCGCGACTGTACGCCTCCGAGTTTTTGTTGCTGCCGCTAGACCTCAACTTTACGGTGGCGTTACTGGCTATCAGCGCAGGCTTGGGATTAATTGGCGCGGTATTGTCGGTGCGGCGTCATTTGGCACGGTTATCTTAAACTTGGTGCAACGTGGCGCAATGTGGCATTCTGTGCGACGTTCAGTCCTTGCAGCCAAGCAAACTCTTCCAATAGAATTTTATCGATTTTTAATTAAACTATTTAAATTGTGCTGCGTGAAATTCCCTCCAAAAAATAGTCACCTGCAAGAGCGCTCTTGTTAATCGGCGTACTCTGCGCTTTAGGCGCTGGATTAGTGTGGGGCATGGTGTTTGTAACGCCGTTGCTACTCGCCGACTATCCAGGCATTGTTTTGTCGCTTGGGCGTTATCTAGCGTTTGGTCTGATTGCCATTATCCCGGCGTTAGTCGACCGCAAACGCATCGGAACGCTTAGGCGGGACGATTGGTGGGCCGCGTTAAAACTTTCATTGGTCGGTAATTTGCTCTATTACGCGGCGCTGGCAACAGCCATCCAACTGGCGGATGCACCGCTGCCGACGATGATCATCGGCACCCTTCCCGTCGTCATTTCAGTATGTTCAAATTGGTCACCCGGACATGGTGCGGACAGCGTCGCGTGGCGTCTCCTATTGCCCTCCGTCGCCATCATTCTGATCGGCTTGCTGTGTGTCAATAGCGCAGAATTAGCGCACATGAAAATCGCCACCCATCACCGCTCTGTATCCGATTATGTCCTCGGTTGTCTGATCGCTATCGCCGCTGTCGCCGCCTGGACCTGGTATCCGATTGTCAATTCACGCTACCTCAAGGCGAATCCACATATCAGCTCAACAACGTGGGCATCAGCGCAGGGACTGGCCACGTTGCCACTCGCGCTGATTGGCTTTCTCGGCTATTTTGTTTATCTGAAATTATCTGGCGATCTCTACCCATTTCCGTTCGGACCGCGCCCTGGGCTATTCATCGGGCTGATGCTATTGATCGGATTTTGCGCGTCGTGGATCGGAACGCTTCTTTGGAATAAGGCAAGCCAACATTTGCCGACCACGTTGCTAGCGCAACTCATTGTTTTCGAAACCTTGGCAGCATTGCTGTATGCGTTCATACTGCGCGGCACTGCACCGAGTGCGGCAGTTATAGTGGGGATAATATTATTGGGCACGGGCGTGATTTTGGGCGTCCGGACTTTTCAGCATCAGATACCGTAAAAATGAGACACCTTTAGGTAAGGTGAACCACCCACAATTTGCCATTAATCTGATATTTACTTCGATACTTATTCTGTTAAAAATGTCTTTTAAAAATTCTTTCGCTTCATCCAGGCGTGCAGCGTATGTGTCAGTAGGTATATCGCTTATCCTATTGATCAGCGCGTGCTCGCCCACATTTAACTGGCGTCAGGTGCAAGGAAATGATGCCCCTTTTAGTGTTCTACTACCATCCAAGCCATCCACCTTTTCACGCTCGGTTGATCTGGATGGCATCAAACTGAACATGACGATGACTGCAACTGAAGTTGACGGTATCGTATTCGCTGTGGGCAGCGCAAAACTAAATGATGTTAATCAGGCAACTTCGGCAATTCAAGCGATGAAAATAGCGCTCGTCAAAAATATTAATGGTAGCGTTAAGTCCGAGTCTGCCAGCGCTGTTTCCGGTGGTCCACAGGGCAATGTGAGCAAAATTGATATCGAAGCGCTCGGTCCCCCAGAAAATAACGGTCAACCGAAAGTGCTGTTCGCCCATTTAGAAGCTAAGGGGCAATACATTTATCAGGTCATTGTGATTGGTCCGCAAAAAGCGGTATCAACCGAGAGCGTGGAAACCTTTATGCAATCATTCAAAGCTAGCTAAAGGCGCCCTGCTTGGTTTGATTGTCGTGTTGCGACACCTCAAGAAAACCAATATCATAGTATTCATACAAGACTGAATAACCTTGCTCGGATGTAACGAAAAGTCACAATAGTGGCGACGACAAGAACAAACAGGTATCCTGAAGTCGTCTATCATCAACAATAATATATGCTGAGGCTTTATGTTAATTACCTTTAAATGCAAGGCGTCACCCGACGTCACGATGTATGAGCAACATGTTCAACGCATTTTTGAATTGCTGCACAAAGAAGCCAAAATTGGTGTCATCACCGCCGCCGAAACTGGTCATGCAGTCGAGTTGCTGCAAGGTGAAGTCGCCAGAACATCGGCGCACGAAAAATCGGCCGAAGTTGAGCGCGACGTAGTCGCCCATCACGGAGAAAATGGCGATGACCACGGTCACGAAACGACAGAACGCGTGGCTTACGCAGCACGCACGCGGCCATTGCTGGATATGTTAGTGGCAGCCAACAAGGCTGGAAACGACGTACTCTGGGGTATTTGAGAACGAGAAGATTAGTCTTTTAAGCGACCAAAACTCACTTTCAACAACCGCCCACTGCCAGGCAGTATCATGGCGTTTGTTGAAATGGCACCAACATCGGTATCAATTGCATGTAAAGTCATCCCATGCACGACCAATACCAAAATAGCAAATAAGTCGCAAAAATCGGCCACTAGGCCACTAAGCACCTAACAAGCGTCCAGATTGGCGCTCGATGGACTTTCCTTCTTGAGCTCGGTAAAGAAATAAAGCAACGCCACCAAAGGCATTGCAAGACCGAACCAAGACACCAAATTCCAACCACCGTGCGCATAAGCCCAACCGCCCACTGCAGAGCCAACTGCACCACCTGCAAAAAATATAGCCATATACAAGCCATTTAATCGACTACGCACCTCTCCGCCAAGCGAGAAAATAGCGCGTTGACCGAGCACTAAATTGGCCGATATACCCATATCCAACAGCAACGCCGACACAACCAACATACCGAGCGAAAAGTGCGATCCAGCCGTGCCAATATGTGCAACGGGATAGGAAATCAATACCAATACTATCGCCACCCCAGTTGCCGGTCGCGTCAAACCCCTATCAGCCAATCGCCCGGCGATCGGAGCGGCAATGGCACCCATCACGCCGGCTAACGCAAATAACGCAATACCGAATTGAGACAATTTGTACATCGGCCCTGTCAGTACCATCGGAACCACTGTCCAAAACATGCTGAAAACCGAAAATAACAGGGCATGATAAGCGGCACGACGGCGCAATATCGGCGTAGTGGTAAGCAATCCCCACATCGAGTGAAGCAAGCGACCGTAGGCCATTCCGCTAGTTGGATAGCGTGGCGGCAAATGCCGCGTCAAAACTATCGCCAAAACACAAATCACCACCGCCGACATAGCGAACACGGCATGCCAGCCCCAAAAATTGGCAATCAGACTCGCCATCGGACGCGCCAACAGGATACCCAACAACAAGCCGCTCATCACGTTACCGACTACTTGACCGCGCTTTTCCGGTGCCGCCAGATAAGTAGCGTACGGAACCAGCACTTGCGCGGCAACCGAACTCACTCCAATGGCTAACGCGGCCAGCAAAAATTGCCATGCATTTTGCGAAAGTGCCGCGGCGATTAGCGCGATGACAGAGATAATTAACGCAATAACAACCAAACGACGATTTTCAATCAGATCGCCCAGAGGGACAACAAACAGCAGCCCAAGGCAATAACCTATTTGCGATAACGTGACGACTAACCCACCCGCCGCTGGCGATAAATGGATTGTCGCGCTGATCAGGCCAATGAGTGGTTGCGCATAGTACAAGTTAGCCACAATAGCGCCACAAGCGATCGCCAGTAATAGCGTAATCCAGGTGGGAATCGCGGCCGGTGCCAAAGTGCTGGCCGGTGATGCCGATGTTGCAGTCATACAGTTGCCTTTAAGATAAATATAATACGCATGCGATGCTTCAATTCTTTTACTACTGCGCAATAAGTAACGTGATCGCATGACGATGACAAACAAGAATTGCCTAAGAGGTAAACGGATTTACGGAATCGCAGCAAAAAACGGGCTAAGCGGTGGG
The DNA here is from genome assembly GCF_054343755.1 of Glaciimonas sp. GNP009. Classification (NCBI taxonomy): domain Bacteria; kingdom Pseudomonadati; phylum Pseudomonadota; class Betaproteobacteria; order Burkholderiales; family Oxalobacteraceae; genus Glaciimonas; species Glaciimonas sp. GNP009. The sequence continues at coordinate 2,931,662 of NZ_JBTGUV010000004.1, read as the reverse complement.
CTAAGCGTGGATACACGCTTCCCCGCGTCGAAGCACCATAAGGAGCTAATGGCCAGAAAATTCTGAAATAGGGGCCGTCCAGATCATTTTTAGGCGATTACCCTACAGTCCGACAGGCTCTTGGAATAGATGAGATAACGCGTTACTTTAGCGGAAATCGACAGTCTCTGCCCGCAGCCGCCACGCATGCCGTTACAATCACGTCTTCACATTCGATGCGGCGACGAAAACCAATGTTGACAAGCTATTTTGGCATCACCAGTTTGGGCCTGTTTTGCGTGACTGTATTGCTATTAAATGCTACGCCCGGCCCGGACACTGCCTATATAATTGGTCGTAGCGTGGCGCAAGGTCGCTCCGCTGGCTTAATGTCTGCACTCGGCATTACTGCAGGATGTCTGGTTCATGGTACGCTTTCCGCATTCGGCCTAACGGCTTTGCTGGCCGCTTCTGCATCGGCTTTTATGATAATCAAGCTTGTTGGTGGCGGTTATTTGATTTACCTCGGCCTCAGAATGCTATTCAAAAAACCCGATCAATTGACCAAAGGCGTCCGAACCCAAGATGTGCGCGCACATGGTACGATTTTCGTCCAGGCGCTGATTACCAATGTGCTGAATCCGAAAGTTATTTTGTTTTTCTTGTCATTTTTCCCACTGTTCGTAAAACCTGACTCACCGCATAAAATACTCGCCTTCTTAATACTGGGCGGGGTATTTGCGCTGATGTCGTTGTGCTGGAACAGTGGTACTGCAATGTTAGCTGGCACACTTAGCCGTCATGCCAGCAACAATCCTCATATCAAGCAATGGCTGGAACGCACCGTTGGCGCCGCTTTTATCGCGCTGGGTATCAAGCTTGCTCTCACTAAAGTTTAAGGCTGTTTAACACCAATTATGGACAAAAATAAAATTCGCGTCGTAAAGAAAGCCATCACACCGGCCTCGCCATCAACAACGCGCTCACCGGCAAGATCGCCGACGCCCTCACCGGCGCGATCCCCATTACAGTCGTCGCACCAGTCCCACCAGCCGACACTTCAAGCTAAACCTGCTTCGAAGGCTCCTTCTTTACGGCCGGACGTAAAAAACAGATTGAATTTTTCTACCCTTAAAACTGAATCGCTAGCTTACGCATTATTGGGTGCGGGTCAGGCTATCGCTATGGTACGCGACGGTGCATCGTTACCGCAGGCGTTATCACAGGTATTTGCCCAATCCGCCGCGCCCGCCGCGACGCGAGGAGCGATCCAGGATATCGCATATAGGACCATGCGCAGCGTCGGCTTGGCCGAAGTACTGATTGCGGCATTGACCAGCAAAGCACCAGAACCGTCGCTGCTACATGGCTTGTTGTGCTGTGCACTAAGTTTGCTGGCCGAGGTCGACAAGCCCGCTTATGACCACTTTACCGTGGTGGATCAAGCCGTCACCGCGACTGCTTCAGACTTTAACATCGCGCATGCAAAAGGCATGGTCAATGCGGTACTAAGACGCTTTTTACGCGAACGCGATACGCTTACCGCGGAAGCAAACAAAAATCCTTTGGCATTGTGGAATTATCCAGTGTGGTGGATTGACCAGATGCAAGCGGCTTATCCACAAGACTGGCAAGCAATTTTGACACGCGGCAATCAGCCGCCGCCGCTGACATTGCGCGTTAACCAACGCAAGATAAGCGTTCAAAAGTATTTGCAGCTCCTTTCAGAAAATAATATTGGCGCCCGCCAAATTGGTCCGGTTGCGGTACGTCTCGACAAACCATTACCAGTGAACCAAATTCCCGGTTTTGAAGATGGTTTGGCGTCAGTTCAGGATGCGGCCGCGCAATTGGCAGCACCCTTATTGGATCTTCAGGATGGCATGCGAGTGTTAGATGCTTGTGCCGCGCCTGGCGGCAAAACATGTCATTTGCTGGAACTGGCCGATGTCACGGTTACCGCGCTCGATCACGATGCCAAGCGACTGCAACGCATAGCGCAAAATCTGCAACGACTGCAGCTGAACGCAACGTTACAAGTAGGCGACGCGCGCATCGGCGCTCATCCTGGCAACTCGGAAAGCGTATCGAGCACGACAAACGGCTGGTGGGATGGACAACAATTCGACCGTATTCTGGCTGACGTTCCCTGTACCGCCTCCGGTATCGTTCGCCGCCATCCCGATATTCGGTGGCTGCGGCGTGGGACAGATACCGACCAACTTGCAACACTTTCGGCAGATATACTGGACAACCTTTGGCAGATGCTACGACCAGATGGTAAATTGTTGCTCGTAACCTGTTCATTATGGCCGCAAGAGTCGGAGGCTCAAGCTGTGGCATTTGCACAACGCAATCAAGCTATCAGGTTGACCGCACCGGGCCAGTTAATACCGACAATGAGCGATGAGCAAGATCATGATGGTCTGTTTTACGCCCTCTTCCAGAAAGCTTGAATTCTGACTGAGCGCTGATGATCGACAAATCATTTAGAGCAAGCAGCGTCATTAATGACAGATTAATGACGCTGCTTGAAAGCATGCAATCTTTCTAATTTACTCACATTATTCCCGGACTTGATCCGGCCCGAGAACAGTGACGCGACCTTTGGCACAACTATTAGACCTCTTTCGAAACCGTCGCCCAAGCGATGCTAATCTGGTCGATGTGAAGGCGTCCGGCTCTCAGCAATCGGAAGTTACTGCACTACATGCGGTTGACAAACACCGCACTACGCAGAATTTCTTGCGCCTGTCGCTGCTTGAGAACGTGCTGTTGAAGCTCCTATTCGCTTTCATGATGGCGGTGTCCTTTGGCACTGTGACGGCATACGCGGCTGATGGCGCCGACATGACGAGGGCGCGGATTGAAACCAGTGATGATGGTTACCGCCTTTCTGCGGCATTTTCGTTTGAACTCAATCGCGGACTAGAAGACGCCATCAATCGTGGCGTTCCGTTGTACTTCACCACGGAGGTCGAATTAACACGGCCGCGCTGGTATTGGTTTGATGAAAAAGCGATCAACGCCGCACAAACCATCCGCATTTCCTATAATGTTCTGACGCGTCGCTATCAAGCCGCTATCAATGGCAGTTTGCAGCAAAGCTTCGACTCGCTAGACGACGCGCTCTCCTTGATCCGCCGTCCCAGTCGCTGGATAATCGCTGACAAAGGCGCGCTACAAGTTGGCGAAATCTACCGCGTTGCCGTCCGAATGGGACTTGATCTGGCGCAACTACCAAAGCCATTCCAGGTAAACGCGTTGAATAATAGCGACTGGCGTCTTTCTTCCGACTGGAAGACCTTCAACTACAAGGCAGAGTAACGTGCCACGTGCAATCCGCTATTTACTGATCGTCGGTGGCGCGATCATCAGCATTCTTCTCTTTCTGCTCGCTTCGGCATCAGAGAATTCCGTTTTTTTCGACAAATACTACTCTTGGTTGTTTGGCCTCAATGCGCTAGTCGCAGTGGCGTTATTAGGCTTGGTCTGCCTTCTGCTGGGAAGACTCTATAGTCGTTACAAACGCGGCAAGTTCGGCTCGCGGTTGATGGCAAAACTGGTCTTGCTCTTTGCCGTGATCGGCATCTTGCCCGGCGTTATCATATATTTGGTATCGGTTCAATTCGTGTCACGCTCAATCGAGTCATGGTTTGACGTTCGGGTCGAGGCAGCATTGGAATCTGGCTTGAACCTCGGACGAGCAGCACTCAACTCATCTTTATCAGATCTGATTACCAAATCCAAGGGCATCGCCCTTGAATTATCTGAAGAGACAAGTTCCGGCCAGGTTTCCCAGTTGACGCGATTGCGCGACCAAAATATCGAAGCATCAATTCTTGCCAGCAATGGACAACTGATTGCTTCGGTGGGAGGACGTCTCGGAACGCTTTCGCCGGTTCTCCCGACATCTGCCATGTTAAGGCAGGCGCGACAAAGCCGTGGATTTTCAGCTATCGAAAGCGAGTTAGAAAATAGTGATGACATAGGAACGCCTAAAAAAACTAATCCAACCGATTTGTCTGCCTCATCGATCAACGAGGCAAATAACAATTTGCGTTTGCATGTCATCGTCGAAATTCCAGCACCGATCAAAACGTTATCACTACAAAATGAAACGCGTTTCCTGCAAATCTCGCAGCCCGTACCTTCTTATTTAGCGACCAATGCGGAGGCGTTACGGGCCGCGTCAAGTGAATATCAGGAGCGCTCTCTGGCTCGCTCCGGGTTACGTAAAATTTACCTCGTAACGCTCACTCTGACACTGCTACTCGCCATTTTTGGCGCCATCATTAGCGCATTCCTGATTGCCAGCGATCTTGCCAAACCACTCTTGTTATTGGCCGAGGGTACCAAAGCTGTGGCGGAGGGAAATCTATCACCGCGCCCCATCATTGCCACCTCCGATGAACTCGGTACGTTGACCCAATCGTTCAATATGATGACCCGACAATTATCGGATGCACGGGCATCTGTCGAAAAAAATCGTAACGAACTGGAAAATGCCAAAGCCTATCTGGAGTCGGTATTGGCGAACATGTCAGCAGGCGTCATGGTGCTTGATGAGGACTTTCATTTGGTCACCAGTAATCAATCGGTGCATCGTATTTTGCAATACGATCTGAGCCCACATATTGGCCAGCCGCTGAATATCATTGACGGTTTAGCTCATTTCGCGGAAATTATTACAAAGGCATTTTCAGAACAAAATGCACAGTTTGCAGCAGGAAAAATCGGCGAGAGCCGACTGCATTGGCAGCAACAAATTGAAATCCCCCGCAGAATCGATAATATCGACAGTGACGATATATCGTTGCTGGCACGTGGTTCGCGCCTTCCTGTAGAAAATCGGGATGGATACGTTGTGGTGTTTGATGACATCTCAGACGTTATTTCAGCGCAACGATCGATTGCGTGGGGCGAGGTTGCGCGTCGTCTGGCGCATGAAATTAAAAATCCGTTGACCCCGATTCAGCTATCTGCGGAACGACTCCAAATGAAGCTGGAGGATAAACTGATGACGCAGGATGCCGCAATTCTGAAGAAAAGTACCTCGACAATTGTGAATCAGGTTGCTGCCATGAAACGAATGGTGGATGACTTCCGCGATTACGCAAAAACACCGCCGGCAGTATTAAGCGCACTCGATTTAAACGTTCTGGTGGCCGAAATTTTGCACCTTTATGTCGCCGGTGATGAGCGCGATATGATCCATGCTTCATTGACACCAAACCTGCCGCATATCATGGGTGATGCTACGCAATTGCGCCAGGTGATCCACAATCTCCTACAAAATGCGCAAGATGCCGTGACAGATCCCACCGCAGAGGTCGCGGCACCACGGATTGACGTAGTAACCGAACGGATCAGTTATCAGGGTTCGGACGGTCAACCGAGTACCGCTGTGCGTTTTTCCATCACAGATAATGGCCTCGGTTTCTCATCTAAAATTCTGGCACGCGCCTTTGAACCCTACATCACATCGAAGCCACGCGGCACCGGTTTGGGTTTGCCCATGGTCAAAAAAATCGTTGATGAACATGGTGGACGGATCGACTTACGCAATCGCAGTGACACAAAGGGCGCAAAAATATTAATTTTGCTGTTAAAGTTAGCACCTAGTACATTCACTGGTGATGACAAAAAAATTATTTGATGTCCGCTCTTTCCTATTATTTGGCAGATTTTCTATAAAGTAGGACATCGGCGTTATAGGATGTATGCTTGGATATAGAAGCTGCGATATGCTGCAACGTCGGCCGCAGTGAAAATATACTGGACGATCCCAAGCGCCGCGCGATACTGAAAAGCGTGGGCATGCTTAGCAGATACTTCGGTTTCTAAAGAGTCGGTTTCATCCAGTCTGCCCAGAAAAAGCATTTCGTACGTGCAATCCTGTTGCTGCTGACTGTATGGAGACTGCGACGAAGGAATACCGAAATCAAATTGAACTGGGATAAATGAGAAAAGTCGGGCGGCGCACGTACCAAGCCTAAAGGTTGCGTAGTAAGATCCTTGTCAGAATTTAAGCGTGTAATCAAATTTTTAACAATTAAACACAAGCACAGAAATAGTGCTGCAATCGCATAAATTTGACCGGAATGTCCGGCTTAAAAATTATGATTGAATGCAACAGAAAATGGGAAAGCTAACGCATGGCTAATATCCTGGTCGTTGATGACGAAATGGGAATTCGAGAATTACTCTCCGAAATTTTAGGAGATGAGGGGCATGTTGTCGCGACCGCAGAAAACGCGCAGCAAGCACGTGAATTTCGGCAAAATGGCGTGCCTGATCTGGTGCTGCTAGATATCTGGATGCCTGACACCGATGGTGTAACCCTGCTTAAGGAATGGCAGCGTGATGGGCTACTGACAATGCCAGTCATCATGATGTCGGGTCACGCCACTATCGATACTGCAGTGGAAGCAACGCGCATCGGCGCTTTAAACTTTCTTGAAAAGCCAATTGCATTACAGAAACTGCTCAAAGCGGTGCAACAAGGCTTATCCCAAGGGCCTAAATCATCCCGTGCGCCGACCATGTTTGCGCAACCGGTTATTTCCAATGAAATGCCTGATCTGGTGAGTGGCAACAATTTTGGTGCTGCGTCGACTGCGGAAACGCCACATCTCTCGCCACTTCCCGTGGCAATGTTGACGTCAGACAATCTGTTTTCATCCTCGTTTGGTCTACCATTGCGTGAAGCAAGGGATGCATTCGAGCGCGCCTACTTTGAGTATCATTTAATTAGGGAAAGTGGCAGCATGACGCGCGTGGCTGAAAAAACTGGACTTGAACGCACGCATTTGTATCGAAAGCTCAAGCAATTGGGAGTCGATCCGGGAAAATTAACGAAAAAAGGCGGATAAAGCGATTTGTCTCTTCCGTCGCAATGCCTTGTGCCACCGATCCTGTCATCGATTTTGCCACCGTTTCTTACACTGGTAACCGGCCCGTCCGCAACCAGACGAGAAAGTGCCGTCTGGTTGTCGATCAAAACCGAGGCAACATCATTACAGCAAATGCCAGGAATCATCGGTGTCATCCTCGAAGGCCTGCCAGACGGTAAATCACCGCCGGAGCCAACGCATTTCACGCTTCACATCAAACGTGTCGCCCCTGGCTGTCTTTGTTGCATTGGCCTGCTTACATTACGGGTAACGCTGAATCGCTTGCTCCGTGATCGTCCTGCTCGGCTTTATATCAGTATCGCGGACGCCACGCACATCGATAAAATTCGCGCTTTGCTCTCCACTTCCCCGTACGACGAATGGCTCACCCTGACTGACGATATCGCCACTTAAATATCAATCCGTCCAATAGCCCTCACGATCGAAAACTCTCCAGACATTACCCGGTCGACTTAATCCTCAACCACCCTCACTTTGCGGTCTTATCCAGGCCTTTCACCAAACCGGGGGCATCGTCGCCAAGATTATTGGTACCGTTTTGAATCTAATCCGCAATCTATTACGTAAAAAATCACGTTACACACTGTCACACTATTTAGTATCGTTGCGACGAACTTCCCCCCTATGAAGCCACTCCAACATGCTCAAAAGTATAAATCATTAACTTTTATTGATAGTGAGTAACTATCCTCACCATTTAATAAAATCGATTAGCACTCTACAAGTGGGAGTGCTAGAATACCTGATCAAATCAGTATGGTTTACACCCTGTTGGCAGAAAATTCCATCTGATAGCTAGGAGAAACAATGAAAAATCCATCGGTACAGACTGCGTTAATCCCAGCCGAATCGGGCGCCTTAGCGCTTGGATTTTCGGGTACTCTAGGCAATATCGACGCCTATATTTCGGCTGTTAACCGCCTGCCTATGTTGACTCACGACGAAGAAATTTCGCTGGCTCAAAAATTACGTGAAAATAACGATCTGGCTGCCGCGCAAAAGCTCGTACTGTCTCATCTTCGTTTAGTTGTTTCTATTGCACGTGGATATTTGGGATATGGCTTACCGCACGCCGATCTGATCCAGGAAGGCAACATCGGATTGATGAAAGCCGTCAAGCGTTTTGATCCTGATCAAGGTGTGCGTCTGGTGTCCTACGCGATGCACTGGATCAAGGCCGAGATGCATGAATACATCTTGAAAAACTGGCGGCTGGTTAAGGTTGCCACAACCAAAGCACAACGAAAGCTCTTTTTCAATCTGCGTAGCCATAAAATCGGTCTCGACGCGATGACACCGACGCAAGTTGACGACTTGGCAAAAACGCTTAACGTAAAACGCGAAGAAGTCATTGAGATGGAAACCCGACTAACCGGTCGTGACATCGCTTTGGAAGCGCCAACCGATGACGACGATGATAAATTTGCACCTATCGCCTATTTGTCATCCGATATGCAAGAGCCGACCAAAGTGCTGGAAGCCCAACAATACGACCGTATGCAATCAGAGGGTCTTGAGTCTGCTTTAGGCAAATTGGATGACCGTTCACGCCGCATTGTGGAGTCGCGCTGGTTAGCGAATGACGATGGTTCTGGTGCCACCTTGCATGAACTTGCAAAAGAATTCGGTGTTTCCGCCGAGCGCATTCGTCAAATTGAAGCAGTGGCACTCAAGAAAATGAAAAGTTCTTTAGTGGCTTATTCTTAATTTATTTTATTAATAAGATTGAGTTGAATTGAATTAACTAAATCACTAAAAAAACAAAAAGCGCCGACTGGCGCTTTTTGTTTATAGCAATGATTTAAAACGCATCACCAAAATACCAGTTCGGATATTTATTCCTACACCCTTAACATTTATAGAATAATAATATTAAGACAGCAGCATTTTTAAATCATGCGCAATCGGATCTGGTCCCTGGCCATTGCGTACAAACAAGCGGATGTGACCTTCCGGGTCAAAGACGTAACTACCCGCCGTATGGTCCATCGTGTAACTACCCGACGTCTTGCCTAGTACTTTTTGGTAAAAAACGCGGAATTCCTTAGCGACTTTTTCAGTCGCCGCCAAATCACCATACAGCCCGAGAAAGCGTGGATCGAAAGCGGGAACATATTGGGCTAGCAGCGCCTGCGTATCGCGCTCAGGATCAACCGTCACGAACAACACTTGCACTTTATCAGCCAGCGGCCCTAACTCCTTCATCACGCTCGACAACTCGGCCATCGTCGTAGGACAGACGTCAGGACATTGGGTATAACCAAAAAAAACAACGACCACTTTGCCCTTAAAGTCAGCTAGCGTGCGTGGCTTTCCGTTATGGTCAGTCAGAGCGAAATCGCGCGCATAACCAAGGCCGGTTACATCCGTGTTAATGAATTTGCTGTTTTGTGGAGACAATGTCATTTCCTGACTACCGCCGCCAGAAATACCAGCACTGCCAGCACTACCAGTGGTTGCTGGCTTATCACCGCATGCTGCCACAGATAAGCCCATAGCAATAACAATGCAAGAAGCGGCAATTGGTCTTAAAACTGAGAAGAAACGTTTCATTTAGACTTTCAATAACGGACGCACCGTGCATCTCAAAATTTCAGGTAATGGTCGACCAATAGAGCAGCAAACAGCAGCGACAAATAAATGATCGAAAACGCAAAAGTTTTGCGCGCAATCAAGTCCGTGTAATGTTTGTAAATCTGCCACGCGTACCATAGAAAAATAGCACCCAGAATGGCTGCACTCACCAGATAAATCAACCCGCTCATACCGACGGCAAACGGCAGCATCGTGGTGGCAACCAATGCGATGGTGTAAAGCCAGATATGAAACTGTGTAAATTTCAATCCATGCGTAATTGGCAACATCGGCAATCCGGATTTAGCATAATCGTCACGGCGATACATCGCCAACGCCCAAAAATGCGGCGGTGTCCAGACGAAGATAATCAAAACCAGAATCCAGGCTTGCATCGGCACGTCATTTGCAATGGCTGCCCAACCCAAGGCAGGCGGCATTGCGCCGGATAAGCCGCCGATAACGATATTTTGGGGTGTCGCAGGTTTGAGGATGATCGTATAAATCACGGCATAACCGATAAACGTCGCTAAAGTCAACCACATTGTTAAACCGTTAACAAAAGTATACAAAACCCAGCTACCAATTCCACCGATGACACCAGAAAAGATTAACGTCTGGGGAACAGTGATCTCACCCATCGCCATTGGTCGCCGCGCAGTACGCGCCATGCGTGAGTCAATTTCGCGCTCAACCAGACAGTTCACAGCAAAAGCAGCCCCTGCAAAAAGCCAGATACCAATCGTCGCAGCCACTACACGCTGCCAATCCGGAAGTGTAGGAGTTGCTAGAAACATACCAATAACGGCACAAAAAACTGCCAATTGGGTCACGCGGGGCTTGGTCAATGCCCAATATTGGGCCACGCGATTTCGAGGTGCGGTTATGGTCGTCATGCGGTCACTAATTTGAAGTAATGCGGTCAGCTTGTGCTGGGTTATCTTGTACCACCGGTACGAACTGCTTTGCGGCGGGAAGTCTCGTCTTATAGTTTAACATGACCAGCAATACCAGAATCAGTGCCGCACCACCGTTGTGCGCAACAGCAATGGCGAGCGGCCAATTAAAGTAGATTGTCGCCAGCCCTGTCAGTAGTTGCACTCCAATAATAATCAGCAGCCAATTACCCGTCTTGCGCAGTCCGTCGACTCGTCGCGCTTTGCAAGCAAGCCAACCAACAAAGGCGATCACGACGAAAGCAAACATTCGATGCGTCCAATGAATTGCGGTCAACGCCTGAAATGGCAAGTACTCACCATCAGCGGTTTTACCTAAATGCCGCCAGAGTGTAAATCCATGCTCGAAGTCCATGTCCGGGATCACCATCCCATGGCAAAGTGGAAAATCATTACACGCCAATGCCGCGTAGTTAGTACTTACCCAGCCACCCAACGCGATCTGCATAATCAACAACAGCATCCCAATCAACGCCGGAACGGCTAGTTGACGTCCCGCCGCTGAAACCGGTCGGTGATCATTTTGTCGTGCGGCCAGCCACGTTAGCAATGCTAATAAGGTTAAGCCCAGCAACAAATGTGTCGTGACAATAATCGGCTGCAACTTCATCGTCACAGTCCAGGCACCGAACGCGCCTTGCAAACATACTGCAAAAAATAACAATGTCGGAAACCAAGGGGAAAACTTGGGGTCGCGTTGCGCCGAAGGTAACTTAACACGGCCTTGAGCAGTATCAGAGCCCGAATTGGATGCTATCTTAAGGACGATTTTAGGTGCTGCACCTTGCGCAGGTTTAAGCGTCGTATCGGATGCACTGGACGCTGTGATTGCGACTGGCTTCAGCCAACGCATCCATGCCACTGCCATTAATCCAATGATCAAGACACCCACACCCATCGCGAAGTACCGATGTGTCATCTCAATCCACGCCTTAATCAGCGTCACCGGACCAGTTGGCATTGCCTCTTGCGCTGCACTGATATGCGCATGCGCCAACAATGGATTGGAGTGGCCATAACAACCGGGCCAATCGGGGCAACCAAGGCCTGAATCCGTCAGACGCGTAAATGCCCCGAACATGATGAGGTCAAATGTCAAAAACAGGGTGACCCACACAAGCTTGCGGTATTTGTTAGTGTCTTTGGAGGCCCAGACGACACTGAGCGCCAACAACGCCACCAGTATCCCCATTGCACCGAGCTGAAGTAAATTTGACATTAGCCGATCGCGGAAGCTCGCAGGAGTTTAGAAAGATCGGCCTTCACTTTATAAGGGTCCGAGTCCTTGGGAAAGCGCATCATCAGGTTACTGCGCGGATCGATCAGATAAATATGATCGCTCGCGGTCGTTCCTGCATCGGTTGGCAACCAGGCTTTTAACAAATCCGGCTTAACCCGCAACAACCGGGTCCCTTCAAAAGGTTGCAAGCCTGGCATATCCAACGGTTTGTCATCGGTAATCAACAACACCCGCTCAATCCGCTCGCGCTCCTTGCCTTGCATCAATCTTAGCTGGCGCAGTTCGAACAACGTATCTTTACATTTCTTCTGGCAATCACCACTGCCGATTTGCAGCATCACCCACTTGCCTTTAAAAGCACCCAGCGTTGTTGGCGTACCATCGAGCTCCGTAATCCCTAGCTCAGGAATTGCATATTGGGACGGATCAAGCAGATCGCCATAGTTGGTACGCGACTCTGGCTTGATGACATAGTAGGTGAAATAAGAAGCAATCATTGGCGCGGCACAAACAGCGACTATGAGGAGCATTTTCAGGCGGCCATTCCGCTTCACCTTTTTGCCATCAAGCGCCAAAGGCTGTTTTACCGGGTTTTCTGCGGGCTGATTATTCATGTTCACGGTCAGAGGAGCTTTTTGCATCTTTGATTCCCTGTCTACATCCTGTTACAACAAAAAAGAGGAAGGCCATGACGGCCAGCGCGTACCATTGGAATTCATAACCGCGATGCATCTGAATACCTAGCGATGGACTGGTCCAGTCGCGAATAAGACCATCTTGGTTATTGCCTGTCTGTTCAATCAAAAGCGGTTGCAACTGAAATTTACTTACCGTTGCCAAGGCAGCGATATCAAGATTTTGTACAATAGCGCCCGGCTTAAGTGTGGCCGGCTGACCCAGTTGCAACACCCGACCAACACGACTGCGCACCACACCCCCCACTTCGACTACACCGCTTGGGGTTGGGTACGGTAATAGAATCGCCCGATTTTGTGGATTGAGTGGTAACCAACCACGTTGGACCAAAACATGTACCTTTGAGTTCTCGATTTTAAGAGGCATCAGCACATAAAATCCGGGCTTACCTTTATAACTGCGATTATCCAGGTAGATCGGCCACTCCTGCGCAAACTCACCCCGGACGGTCACGCGCCGGTATTCTAGCTGATCAGCGCTCTCATTCGCAGCCCTAAGACGAATCGGGGCCTCAGCGCCGCGCTGTTTAATGGCATTTTCAATCGCTTGTTTTTGATCACCCCGTCGCGTCTGCCATTGCGCTAGCGAAACACCCAACGCGACCAGCAACACGGTGGCCACAAACGGGATCAACCTAAAACGGAATCTGAATTTGAAACTGAATCGCATTACAATATCGCCTTAGTTATTGATTCCTTAAGCCATTCCATGAAAATCATTGTTGCCATCGCTTTCATTCTGATCATCGCTAGTCTGGCGTCCGCGCTCATTTTTCTGATGCGTGACAAAGGAAAAAGCAATCGTACCGTACAAGCTTTAGCGCTTCGCGTAGGCTTCTCGGTGACCCTGTTCATTCTGATATTGGTAGCCTACAAACTTGGTTATATCCAGCCAACTGGCATCCGCTAGAGCCTGACAGGACGCCCATCCGGCGTAGCGCTGACTTGTGCGACTGGCCCATGATGCATGTGCGTCAATCCAGTATCCGGGCCGAGCATGTAGATGGAGCAGCCTGACTCGGGATGCTGAAGCTACCATAGCGATTCAGATGTTTTCAAAGCACACAGTTAACCTATTTACCACTTAATTTCTGGCAGTAAAAAAGCCGCACCGAAGTGCGGCCTTTCTTTATGTCTACGGTTGTTTGTAAGTAACTTACAGCCAATACACGACAACATACAAACCGAGCCACACAACGTCTACAAAGTGCCAATACCAGGCGGCGCCTTCGAACGCAAAATGGTTATCCGGTGTGAAATGACCCTTCAACACACGGTACAAGACGACTGACAACATGATCGCGCCAATTGTTACATGGAAGCCGTGAAAGCCAGTCAGTAAGAAGAAGGTTGAACCGTAAATGCCGGAAGTCAGTCTGAGGTTGTAATCTTGGTACGCTTCCATGTATTCAGCTGCCTGAAAACACATAAAAGTAGCACCAAGCAGTATCGTCGCCGCCAGCCAAAAAGCTGTTTTGGCACGATGACCAGCGCGTAGCGCATGATGAGAGATCGTCAGAGTCACACCAGATGTCAACAACAACGCAGTGTTAATGGTTGGGATCGGGAAAGGCCCCATCGTCCGGAATGTTTCAATCGTGCCAGCGGGGCCAGTGTTACCCCAATGCGCAGCAAAATCGGGCCACAATATTTTGTGATCAAGATCTGCCAGCCAAGGCATGGAAATACTACGTGCATAAAATAATGCGCCGAAGAAAGCAGCAAAAAACATGACCTCGGAGAAAATGAACCAACTCATACTCCACCGAAATGATGTATCGATACGGGGGCTATAAAGTCCGCCCTCAGATTCGTGGATCGCGTCGCCGAACCATTTGTACAAAACGACTAGCAATCCCAATATACCGAGAACACACACTTCCGGAGCGAAGGCAACACTATTGACCCAGGCTGCCGCACCTAACATTGTCACCAGCAGCGCTACACCGGCTAACACAGGCCATTTGGATGGACCAGGCACAAAATAGTAAGGCACATTACCTTGTTGAGAACTCATTTCCATCTCCCGATACACATTTAAATAATTTTTTGAGCTTATTTTTGGAGCTTACTAAGCGACGACCAACTTCACAATCGTAATCAATATTACGATGAAAATGATTGCACCGATAACGCCGGCAATCACTACATGGATTGGGTTTAAACCCGCTGCGTCGCTTTCGTAATCTTTCTTTTTACGTACACCGAAGAATCCCCACAATACCGCTTTGACGGTTGCGCCAAATGACACTTTACGGCGACTTGCCTTCTTCAGTTCTGACATGTAATACCCTTTAACCTGCTTTTTATCGCCTTAACAGCCAGACCACAAATTTGCACTCTTTCTGCCAAACAGCGCATCGCCGCCATCTAATCCTGTCTTGCAACATGATGACAGTCTTGTCAGGATGCTAAGCTGGCTTTGCCACTACTGGTTTGCTGATCTCAAAAAATGTGTAAGACAACATAATCGACTTCACATCTTTAGGCAACTTAGGATCAATATAAAACACGACCGGAAATTCCTTGGCCTGATTTGGTCCGAGCGTCTGTTGCGTGAAGCAAAAACACTCCACTTTCTTAAAGAATGCTTCTGCTTGCATCGGTGCATAACTGGGAATCGCCTGCGCATCCATCGTCCGCGCTTCTTTATTAACGACTTCGTAAATGACTTGCGTCATTTCACCGGGATGCACTTGCATGCTACTCACCGCAGGACGGAAGCGCCAAGGTCCGCGCGCATTTCCATCAAACTCGACCGTAATCGTTCTGGACTTATCAATCTGCGTATTCGTCGGTGCAACGACAGTACTATCTTGCGGAGTCAAAAAATTGACTCCGGTCAATGAGCAAATGGATTTGTACACTGGCACAAGTCCATAGCCGAAACCAAACATCAATACGGCAATCACAATAAGCTTGCCGAGCATTTTTCGATTTAACTGTAGCGCGTAAGCACGCCCTTCACCATTTGGCTTTGGTGCATCCATCAGGTGAACCAGACCCGGTTAACAAATATGCCTACAAAAAACGCCAGCGCAACGGCTGCTAACAGCAGCGCGGTACGCAGGTTGTTTGGTTTTTTTCTATCTGACATGGGTGAGTTGGCAGACTCTCATCTGCCTTTCCTATCATTTTACAATCGGTGGCACTTCAAAGGTATGAAACGGTGCTGGGCTTGGAATCGTCCACTCCAATCCTTCAGCGCCATCCCAAGGCTTCGCAGGGGCTTTTACGCCACCTTTGATCGATGGGATGACAACGAAGAACAAGAAGTAAAGCTGGCTCAGACCGAAACCGAATGCACCGACTGATGCAAGCATGTTGAAGTCGGTGAACTGCGCGGGATAATCTGCAATCCGACGTGGCATACCCGCCAAACCCAGGAAATGCATTGGGAAGAACGTAACGTTAAATGTGATCAAAGACGCCCAGAAGTGAATCTTACCGCGTGTTTCGTTGTACATGAAACCAGTCCACTTAGGGCTCCAATAGTAGTAACCACCAAACAAACCGAACAACGAACCCGCCACCAAAACATAGTGGAAATGCGCCACGACATAATAAGTATCCTGCATCTGGATATCGATTGGCGTCACGGCCAGAATCAGCCCCGTAAAGCCACCCATGGTGAACACAAAAATGAAACCGACTGCGAACAACATAGGTGTCTCGAAAGTCATCGAACCACGCCACATTGTTGCGATCCAGTTAAATATCTTCACACCAGTCGGCACCGCGATCAACAACGTTGCGTACATGAAGAACAATTGCGCAGTCACTGGCATACCAGTGGTGAACATGTGATGCGCCCAAACGATGAATGACAGAATCGCGATTGACGCGGTTGCATACACCATTGATGCATAACCAAACAGTTGCTTACGTGCGAAGGCAGGGATGATTTGCGAGATGATGCCAAACGCAGGCAAAATCATGATGTAGACCTCTGGGTGACCAAAGAACCAGAAAATATGCTGGTACATCACAGGATCGCCGCCGCCGGCCGCGTTAAAGAACGATGTACCGAAATGACGATCGGTCAATGTCATGGTGATGGCACCGGCCAATACTGGCATCACGGCAATCAGCAAGTAAGCAGTGATCAACCAGGTCCAGCAGAACATCGGCATCTTCATCAATGTCATACCCGGCGCACGCATATTCAGTACGGTAGTGATGATGTTAATTGAGCCCATGATCGACGATGCACCCATGATATGGATAGCAAAAATCGCCATGTCCATCCCAGGGCCCATTTGGGTCGATAGTGGTGCGTACAAAGTCCAGCCCGCAGCAGTCGCGCCGCCTGGCACCAGAAATGATGTCAGCAATAAAATCGCCGCTGGTGGCAATAACCAGAATGAAAAGTTATTCATCCGTGCAAAAGCCATGTCTGAAGCGCCAATTTGCAGCGGAATCATCCAGTTAGCAAAACCCACGAAAGCCGGCATGATCGCGCCGAACACCATGATGATGCCGTGCATTGTTGTCAGCTGATTAAAGAACTCTGGCTTAAAAAACTGTAAGCCTGGCTCAAATAATTCAGCACGAATCAACATTGCCAGAACGCCGCCCGAAAGCAACATCGTGAAAGAGAACCATAAATATAAGGTACCAATATCTTTATGATTCGTCGCGAACAACCAGCGACGCCAGCCCGTCGGTACATCATGGGCGTGATCGTGGTGATCGTGGTCATGATCGTGAGAATGATCGTGTGCGTGATCGACTGCGGTTGTGCTCATCTCAATCTCCTAATTCAATTACTTGCGCGCAGCCAGCACTTCAGCCGGTTGAACAATGTTTTCTGCAGCCTTGTTGGACCATGTATTACGGGTATACGTAATTACGGCGGCAATCTCGGTATCCGACAACACAGCTTTCCACGCCGGCATCTGCATCGCGCCGTTAATCTTACCGTTTAGCAATACATTAATTTGTTCTGCACGCGGGCCATTCACAACTGGATCACCGTCCAATGCAGGGAACGCTCCGGGGATACCTTTACCGCTCGCCTGATGACAAGCAACGCAATTGGCAGTGTAGATTTTTTCGCCGCGTGTTTTCAACTCGTCGATAGTCCAGACTTTATTCGGATCGTCGGCTTGCGCAGCCATTTCTTTCTTCTTGCCATCAACCCATTTGGTGTAATCGGCGTCACTGACGACTTTTACAACAATCGGCATAAAACCATGGTCTTTACCGCAGAGTTCAACGCACTGACCGCGGTAAGTACCGATTTTTTCGGCCTTGAACCAAGTGTCGCGAACAAAACCAGGAATGGCATCTTGCTTCACACCAAATGCTGGAATGGTCCACGAGTGGATTACATCATTAGCAGTCGTGATGATGCGGACTTTTTTATTGATCGGGACGACAACTTCGTTATCGACCTCTAACAAATAATTGTCATTTTTTACTTTTGTTGAGTCAACAACCTGCTCATGCGGCGTGGCCAGATTAGACAAGAAAGAAATGCCTTCACCCTCGCCTTTGAGGTAATCGTAGCCCCACTTCCATTGCATACCCGTCGCCTTGATCGTCAGATCGGCGTTCGAAGTATCTTTCATAGCCACGACCGTTTTGGTCGCTGGCAGCGCCATTCCGATAACAATCAGGAACGGAACCACGGTCCAGGCGATTTCGACCGTTGTGCTTTCATGAAAACTGGCCGACTTGTGACCGCGTGATTTACGATGTTTCAGAATCGAATAGAACATGACACTGAAAACTGCAACAAAGATTACCAGACAGATAATCAGCATCCAGGTATGCAGATCGTAAATCTGCTGCGCAATTTGCGTCACCGGTGGCTGAAAATTCATTTGCAGTACCGCAGGACCGCCAACGCTGTCTTTCACTGCCCAAGACGGCAGTGCCGTGATGGAAAGCGCAGCAAGCATCAACGATATAAGGCGCTTCGCATATTTCATGATTACCCCAAAAGCCCAAAATTATAATTCTATCAACCACCAGACGCGCCTTTGTGCTCGAGGTTTTGCTGCAACTCTCGCTGCAACTCCCGCACAAATTCACGCCGCCTCCATTCCGTCAAAAACCGCCCTACTTCAACCCGGACACCGTCCGCTTCCAGACAAATCAATTCTCTACGAGAAGATTTCCCCACAATCCGGATTGAACGTAATGCCAGTCTGTACTGTCGAACTTCTTGTGCCTGTACTACTTCCACTACCAGGCAATCGTCCTGCATAGTAATGTGCTCGCGATCTGTTGCATGTCGTGCGTAAGCCAAAAATGCCAAGCCAACAGCCAGCATTTCAAGCATTGCAAACACCAACACAAACCAAGCGCCGCGCACGGTCCACACAGTGGCCACCAATAGTGACGTGACACACATGCTCGCGTAAAAACTTGCAAGTTGTCGCGGTGCTATTGCGCAATTCCGCTTCAAATTCCATTCACGCCGGATCATTGTGGAATACCTCAATGCATGTGACCTACCGGTGCGCACAACCTAAAACCTTCGAAGTATAAAGGGTAATAGGCCTTGTTATCAAGGAGTAATAAGCAAGGAGTAATAAGTCCTGAAACACACTGTGCGCTTTGCTGACACGATAAAATTTGATGAAATTTCAAAACCCACATCTTCAACAATATCCATCCTACCGAAAATTCGCAACAACGCGCATCTCATGCAAAAAAAACAATTCAATTTTCCATGACCGCCGGTGGCCGTCACGGAAATCTTGCTTTAAGCGTTCATTGCATCAAATCAAATCCGCTAGCGGATGTTTTGAAGGACCAACCACCGCCCATGGCCCCTCAAAAAATCCATTCACCCAATCCCGGCTAACGTCTGCTAAACCTGCATGCAGCCATTTTGGCTGACGATCCTTCTCGATGATCAATGCCCGAATACCTTCGGAAAAATCTGCGCGAGCCGCGCAGTGCAAGGTCACGACGTACTCTAAACGGAAGATTTCGGCCAAAGACAGATGTCGACCGCGACGAAGTAGGGCATAAATTAAGCCAGCAGAGCCCGGACTGCCGGCACGCAACGTTGCCGCTGCTTTTTGCAGCCACACATCGTCCGTTTTCAGCGCTAGAATGGCGTCGACAATTTCTGGCAAGGTTGGCTGGCTGCAAAGTAGATTGATCAATGCAAGGTGGGCGCTCAATGGAGTTGGCACTGATGTAGCCGAGAAAGACGCATGGCTTTGCAACAACCGCGTCAATAAAACCCCATCTTCATCGCCCGTCCACGATTGCTTCAACAAAGCGTCCAATACCACTTGCTTATTCGCCTGAGCAATTTCGACATCGGCCAAACCGGCAAAAATCGCATCAGCTGCACCAATCGATGCACCGGTCAGCGCCAAAAACAGGCCAACATGTCCCTGCATCCGGTTTAAAAACCAGGTCCCGCCGACGTCTGGGTACAAACCAATCGTGATCTCTGGCATTGCTAAACGCGACTTTTCGGTCACCACGCGATGACTCGCGCCGGACATCAAACCAATCCCGCCACCCATGACAATGCCATGTCCCCAGGCAAGAATTGGCTTGGGAAAGGTGTGAATCAAATAGTCTAGCCGGTATTCCCGCTCAAAAAATGCACCAGCGTAGGGGTTTCCCTGGATATTTTCGGGGTCGTCCGTCGCGTGGTGTTCGAGCATCGTGTGGTACAAATGCTGTAAGTCGCCCCCGGCACAAAATGCTTTTTCGCCAGCCGCTTGCAACACGACGATGGCGATTTGGGGATCTGCCGCCCATTTACGCAGTTGCGGATCCAGCAAATCGACCATTTCCAGCGAAATCGAATTTAAGGTCTTCTCTACATTGAGTGTCGCGATACCGATACGCTTACCGTTTTCGGCCGTTCGCTCCTCAAACAATACCGGCTGCGGCATGTCAGGAGAAATTATTTGACTCATCGTACATCCTCGTTTGAACCGTTACTTAATAGATTGCGGGCAATAATAACGCGCATGATTTCGTTAGTGCCTTCCAGAATTTGATGGACGCGCACGTCGCGGAAATAGCGCTCAAGCGGATATTCACGAATATAGCCGTAACCGCCATGAATTTGCAGCGCCTCATTGCAAATTTGAAATCCGATGTCGGTCGCAAAACGCTTCGCCATGGCGCAATAGGTCGTGGCATTTGCGTCTTTGGCGTCGAGTTTGCACGCCGCCAGACGCACCATCTGGCGCGCCGCGACCAACTCCGTCTGCATATCGGCTAATTTAAATTGCAGCGCCTGAAAATCAGCTAACGGCCGCTTGAATTGACGGCGCTCGTTCATGTATCCGTGCGCGGCATCCAGCGCAGCCTGTGCAGTTCCGACTGAACAAGTTGCAATATTGATGCGGCCACCATCCAATCCACGCATCGCCATCCGAAATCCCTCGCCTTCCTGCCCCATTAAATGGTCCGCAGGAATACGCACATTATCAAAACTAATCGTACGGGTCGGCTGACTGTTCCAGCCCATTTTTTGTTCTTTACGGCCATAACTGATTCCTGGCGTATCGGCTGGCACTACAAATGCCGAGACACCACCGGCGCCATCGCCGCCAGTGCGCGCCATCACCACCAACAGATCCGTCGCACCAGCGCCAGAAATAAACGCCTTGGAACCATTCAGAACGTAAGTATCACCCTCCAGAACAGCATTGGTTTTTAGTGACGCCGCATCCGATCCCGCACCCGGCTCGGTCAGGCAATACGATCCCAGTTTCTTGCCGCTCGCCAACTGCTCGCACCATTGCTGCTTAAATGCCGGGGTCGCCCAGTTTGCGACCATCCAGCTCACCATATTGTGTATGGTCAGATAGGCGGTCGTGGACGTGCAGCCTCGCGCCAGTTCCTCAAATACGATAGTCGCATCCAGACGTGACAAGCCCAGACCGCCCGCCTCTTCCGGCGTATATAGACCGCAAAATCCTAGTTCACCTGCATTGGCAATAGCATCTGTGGGGAATATACCCTCGGCATCCCAGAGCGCCGCGTGCGGTGCAAATTCACCAACGGAAAAATCGCGCGCCGTCTGCTGAAACGCTCGTTGCTCTTCTGACAGTTCAAAATCCATGTTGTTCGGTCTCCTGATGAGTGATTTTTGTTAGCGCGTATGCGGCGCGACGTTCTCTAATTATTTTCTGAAGAATAGCAAGAATTGACGTTTACGTAAACGTCACACTAGCGTCGTCGTCAGCATCAACCTCAACCGAGGTGCAATCCCAAGTCTTAAAAAGCACCATCCGAAACCTCATCAGCGGTGTCGAATCATGCCGAGAACACGCTTAAAACCACATTATTCGGCATCGAAGGTAAGATTAGTCGGAGCTCCGCTGATCTTCAGCGTTAAACGAAATTTCATCAACTCCGCAATGACTGACAGCCATTTGGTATATTGCAAGCTGTCGGTCCTGAAGCAGGCCATTTTTTGCATGCAATGATTCAGGAATGAGATCGATAGATGCCTATAACAAAACTCACTACATGAATAATCTCCTCAGAAAAATCGATCTTACTTCACTCCGTTTATTCGTCGCTGTTTGCCAGGAGAAGAATATCGCGCGCGCCGCCGAACGCGAATTCATCGCGCCTTCTGCGGTCAGCCGTCGTATCGGTGAAATCGAGGCAATGATCGGATTACCCGTCATACACCGCGAATCGCGTGGTATTTCAGTCACGCCGGTTGGTGAAACGGTGCTACGCCATGCGCTAGCGGTGATTGCCAGCATAGAAGCGCTAGGCGCAGAGCTTTCTGAGTTTTCCAGCGGGGCTAAGGGCAAAGTACGTCTGGTCGGAAATTTGTCCTCCATCGTACAATTCTTGCCAGAGGATATCGCTGCGTTCCAACGCATTTTTCCCCATGTTGATATTGATCTGGAAGAGCAAAACAGCACAGAGGTAATGCGCAGCATTCGAGAACACAATGCCGATTTAGGCATTTGCAATGCAATCGCAGGTCTGGAACAGTTCCAATATTTACCCTACCGCACCGATCACCTTTTCTTAATGGTTCCGCGCAGCCATCCGCTGAGCGCCGAAACATCGGTTGGATTAACGGAAATCGTGAATGAGAACTTTGTTAGCCTCGGTGCGGACGCTACGCTTACCCAACTTCTGGCACAAGAAGCGATCAATCTTGGTGCGCAACTTAAAATCAAGATCAGAGTCAGCAGTCTGGACGCGCTGTGTCGCATGGTCCATGTCGGTCTCGGCATCGCCGTGGTACCACAACAAATCGGCGAGTTATATTTAAATACATTGGCGGTGAAATTGGTTCCCATTCGAGATCCGTGGGCTATTCGCCATCTGGTTATTATTTTCAATCAGCGCGACCAATTGACCGCTACGGCGACGTCGCTGGTCAACTTTCTGGTGAATAAGTAAAAGAATCGGTCACCATCGGCCACCGTCAATAGGTTCTAACCCTCACTACGTATCTTAAGCATGGCGTTTGTGCAATCATCTCCAATCGAGACGCCTGTCATCGCCAGTGATCACTTCACCCGCTACTGGCTGCCGGTATGATTTCTGCATCTCTACATCATTCTGCATGAAACCTCATGGCCAAAACCCTTTACGACAAACTCTGGGACGCGCACGTCGTCACTACCGAAAGTGACGGTACCAGTCTTCTTTATATCGATCGTCATATCATCAATGAAGTATCCAGCCCGCAAGCATTTGAGGGCTTGAGACTGGAGCAAAGAACACCTTGGCGTGTGGCTGCCAATTTTGCTGTCGCCGATCATAACGTGCCAACGACCGACCGCAGCCAAGGTATTCAAGATCCAATTTCGCGTCTGCAAGTCGACACACTTGACGCGAATGCAAAAACCTACGGGCTGACTTTTTTCGGCTTGCAGGATATGCGCCAGGGTATCGAACACGTGATCGGACCGGAACAAGGCGCCACGCTGCCTGGCATGACCGTGGTCTGCGGCGATTCCCACACTTCCACGCATGGCGCCTTTGCCTGCCTCGCGCACGGAATCGGCACATCAGAAGTTGAACACGTATTGGTCACGCAAACATTGCTAACCAAAAAAATGCGATCAATGCTGGTATTAGTCGAAGGCCAATTAGCTGTTGGCGTCACCGCCAAAGACATCGTTTTAGCATTGATCGGCACCATCGGCACCGCTGGCGGAACGGGATATGCGATCGAATACGCCGGTTCAACTATCCGCAATTTGTCGATGGAAGGCCGTATGACCGTCTGCAATATGTCGATAGAAGCCGGTGCAAGGGCTGGAATGATCGCCTTTGACGACACCACGCTGGCTTATGTCAAAGGCCGACCTCTGTCGCCCACCGGCGCAGAGTGGGATCAGGCGCTTGACTATTGGCGGTCTCTGCAATCCGATCACGATGCTATTTTCGACGCTACCGTCACCCTTGACGCAAGTGTGATAGCACCGCAGGTAACGTGGGGAACCTCGCCGGAAATGGTTGTTTCGATTAACGGACACATTCCCGATCCAGAAGATGAGCAAGACGCGACAAAACGCGACGGCATGCAAAAGGCATTGGCTTATATGGGCCTCAGCGCCAATACCATGATCACAGATATCGCCATCGATAAAGTGTTTATCGGCTCGTGCACTAACTCGCGCATCGAAGATTTGCGTGCAGCCGCGGCCATCGTGCGTGGTAAACGGCGCGCTGCCAACGTCGTGCTGGCAATGGTCGTACCCGGTTCTGGTCTGGTAAAACAACAAGCCGAGCAAGAAGGTCTGGATCGCATCTTTCTGGATGCCGGCTTCGAATGGCGCGAACCCGGCTGCTCCATGTGCATGGCGATGAACGCCGATCGTCTGGCACCGGGCGAACGTTGCGCCTCCACGTCAAACAGGAATTTCGAAGGGCGTCAGGGCGCAGGCGGACGAACACATCTGGTCAGTCCTGCCATGGCGGCAGCGGCTGGCATTGCCGGACATTTTGTTGATATCAGATCGTTATAAGGTACTAATGATGAAAAAATTTAATCACCTTGTGGGATTAGTCGCACCGCTCGATCGTGCCAACGTGGATACCGACGTTATCATCCCCAAGCAATTCTTAAAATCGATTAAACGCACTGGCTTCGGTCAAAATCTATTTGATGAATGGCGTTATCTCGATCATGGCGAGCCTGGACAAGACTGCACCAACAGGCCGCTCAATCCTGATTTTGTCCTCAATCAGGCGCGCTTTCAAGGCGCATCCATTTTGCTTGCACGGCAAAATTTTGGTTGCGGATCATCGCGTGAACATGCGCCGTGGGCGATGGATCAATACGGCTTTCGTGCCGTGATCGCATCCAGCTTTGCCGACATCTTTTTCAACAATTGTTTTAAGAGCGGATTATTGCCGATTATTCTTAGCGAAGAAGCGATAGATTGTCTGTTTAACGCGGTTGAAGCCACGCCCGGATTTGTGTTAAGCATCAATCTTGAGCAACAAACCGTTACCAGCGCAGATGGCGTTATTAACTATACGTTTGAGGTCGATCCTTTCCGCAAGCTCTGTCTTCTGGAAGGTCTGGATGACATCGGATTGACGTTACGGAAGATGGATCAAATACGCGAGTTTGAAGACCGCCATCTCGTCAAACATCCATGGTTATTGAAAACACTCAAAACAGCAATTGGAAGCAAAAGCGCATGATGGAAAAATTAATGCAATTTAATGGCCGTGTACTCTTTTTGTCGCAAGATGCCGATTGTATTGTGACGCAACTGAAGGGTAAAAATATCCGCCTGGCAGACGCCCTGCCGTTGCGTGATGACGTATCCACGGACGAAATCACGCCCGTTACGGTCATGATGGTGTATGACGAGCGTCTCGGAGATGTTCCGTACGTAGGATTCAAAACGGGCGGCGAACATCCAATCAAAAAAAACGCGATTAAAGACGGTGGTTTTCAGGTGACAGTGGCTGGCAAACGATATGGCAAAGGATCATCACGTGAGTCAAGTCCGTTAGCAGAACTATCGGCTGGGATTAAATTAATTGTCGCTGAAAGTTTTGAGCGTATCTATCAACAAAATTGCGACAATATAGGAATTTTGACGACGACCGATTTTTCGATTCTGGATCGCATCAACGCTGGTGAATCTATTCCTATCGATGCCTTTTTAGAAGGGCGCGATCAATTGACGCAAGATATTATTCGTTGCGGTGGTCTGCTTGCTTATAGTAAGTCTGCATCGTGGCCCGCCCCAGAACAGCGATCAAATACCACTTCGGCAAGTCATGGAAAAAACCTGGTTGAAAAAATTATTGATCGGCATTTACATCCAGATATCGCGCATGCTGAACGTGGACAAGGCACATTTATTTCCACGGACTGGCGTTTCAGCCACGATTATTTCACCGGTATGTGCACGCATTTAATGCACCGCGCTTTCGGCAATCCGGTCACGTTGCATCATCCTGAAAGCATCATCGCTTTTCAGGATCATTTAGTTCTGGCGGCGCAAAGTCTGCCGCATGTACGCGACAATTTATTGCAAGGTGTTGCCAATCTGACCGAAGGGCATACTCGCTTTACGCAAGACTATCCCGTTCGTTCGCACGGAAAGCTAACAGACAGTGCCGGTTCAGAGGGAATCTGTCACGCGATGATGGCTGAAAACTATGCGCTGCCCGGTCAGGTAATTGCTGGCACCGACTCGCACACACCGCATTCTGGTGCGCTGGGATGCCTCGCTTTTGGAGCAGGCGCAACGGAAATCGCTAATAGCTGGATGACTGGCTATGTACGCTGCAAAGTGCCTGAAACCATCCGTATTCAAATCGATGGATGCTTGCGGCCAGGCGTGACGGCAAAAGATATCGTACTGCATTTATTACAGATGGATTTTATTCGTGCAGGCGATGCAATAGGCCTGGTATTTGAATACGGTGGTTCTGCCATTCGCGCGATGGATATCGATGAACGCGCCACACTAACCAACATGGTTGCGGAGTTGGGCGGCTTTACCGGCATTGTGGAACCCGACGATAAAACGGTCGCATTCTTAAAGCAACGACGTGGGATCGATTTTGTAATCGAAGACTGGATGGTCAGCGATGCCGATGCGCATTACCGAAAGCGCGTTGTCATCGACGCAGCGGCTATTTCCGCGATGTTGGCACGCCCCGGCGATCCTGGCAACGGAATCACAGCCGATAGCTTGATGCGGGATATTCCTATCAATATTGCCTATGGCGGATCTTGTACCGCTGGCAAACAGCATGACTTTGATTTTTATCACGAAGTGCTGAGTTGGGGCGTTGCACGCAACATGACCGTGCCATCGCACACTACACTATTCTTGCAGTTCGGCACACTCGAAGTACGTCGTTACTGCGAAGAGCAAGGCTATATGACAGTGTTTGAAAAAGCTGGCGCAATAATGATCCTACCGGGTTGCGGCTCTTGCGCCAACTGCGGCCCGGGCCAATCAACGGATGCGAATGATGTCACCATCAGCGCAATAAACAGAAATTTTCCAGGTCGGTCCGGTCCCGGCCAGGTCTGGCTGGCGAGTCCTTACACCGTTGCTGCGAGCGCGCTCGCCGGAAAAATTACGACGTTCGCTCATTTACAAACATCACAAAATTAAAATGTTAAAAAAAATAATTTACCTTTATATTTAATACGGTGGTCAGCAACATAGTTAACGGCACGACTACAAGTCGTGATAAAAATGCGCGCCATTGGGGTAATAAAATAATAGGATTCGCCATCATTCGTTCGATCACACCAGCGAACTATTCATACCAAAAAAAAGGACGACATGGGAATGTCGTCCAAATCACAGCCACCTTGGATCGGTTAGCTTGCAAGCAGCAGAAATCGGCATTCTCTATGCGCGATACACTGCTGCTGTTCAATGTCTGGTCCTGCAGTCGAATTGAACCGACTGATCAGGAGAGGTAAAACGAATGACTTATTTTGGCATCAAAACACTGTCGACTACATTAATAACGCCATTCGACTGATAGACATCGTATGTGCTGATGCTGGCTACGTGACCACCTTCGTCGATGACGTCAATGTTGTGCATTCCGTTTTTCTTGAAGGTTAATTTGCCGCCGCTAGCTGTCGCCAATTCAGCTTGACCACCGCCTTTTGTGATGGCATTCGAAAGCGCCATAAAATCATATTTTCCTGGTACAACGTGGTACGTCAAAATCTTGGTCAGCGTTGCTTTATTTTCTGGTTTTACCAGCGTATCGACAGTGCCGGCAGGCAACTTGCCAAAAGCTTCGTTGGTTGGTGCAAATACGGTGAAAGGACCTTTTCCTTTCAGTGTATCAACCAGCCCAGCCGCTTTTACTGCTGCGACGAGTGTCGTGTGATCAGCTGAATTGACAGCGTTATCGATAATATCTTTGCTTGGGTACATACTTTGTCCGCCGACCATTACGGTGTTTTCGGCAAACGCCACGTTGGCGACCAACAAAGCGGCGGAGAGTGTGATTACGGTGCTGAATTTGCGCATGATAATTTCCTTAAGAGAGTCAATTTTCGGAGCTTGCAGAGTCATATACGCCGGTAATTTAAAACTGGATTCAGCGGTTTTAAAAGTTTGACGAAAAAAAACAATGACTAGCCAAAACTGAAACTGACACTTGAGAGGAAAACTGAAAGGGGAAATGTCGTACAGAAAAAAGATAATTGCATATCTGCAGTTGGCAGATATGCAAATTAATTGAAAGAGAATGAAGTAAGCCGATAGGCCGGATTCTGTTACGACGATGAGGCTTGCGCCCGCCCGTTATGACAACCATTCCTCTAGGCGCTGAATTACTCCAGCGCTCAAGCTTCCTACCCGCACGCTCCGCGAGCAACATCAACGCGTGCCTATTTGGAATTGCTCCGGGTGGAGGTTACCGCGTTTCACCGTAACTTAATACGCTCGTCTCTGTGGCCCTATTCCTCGCCTCACGGCGGACGGCCATTAACCGTCACCCTGCTCTATGGAGTCCGGACCTTCCTCCCGCCACGCAGCTTGCACCGAATGACCAGCGGTTGTCTGGCTTACTTCAAGCGGCATTCTACCTCAGTGTGGGCCAGCAGCAAAGGCAGATTCCACTAAACCATCAGATAACACCAGCTATTTGCGGTCACTCACGCTGCTTTCACGCGCAAAATGGTGCTATGCACCATGCCAAAACGGCATGTGACAGTTACCGACGCAATCCGTATAGTGAGCCGCAGACACATGAAATAATGTCTGGCGGATTGCCCTGCTGTAGACAATATAGCGACAGAGTAGCTGATACTTCCACCACGCTCACATCCATTTCCACACTGCATCTCACTTTTGGTCATAGGAACAAACATGCATATTTGCGTTTTAGGGGCTGGCATCATCGGTGTAACGTCTGCCTATCGCCTGCTGGAAGGTGGTCATCAGGTCACGTTAGTGGATGCCGAAGCGCAACCCGGCGCACAGACCAGTTTTGCTAATGGCGGCCAACTGAGCTTTTCTTATGTCGCGCCGCTGGCTGATCCCTCGGTCTGGACGCATTGGCCGCACTATTTATTTGGCGCTGACTCACCTCTCACGCTGCGCCCTAAAATTGATCCCGCACAGTGGCGCTGGCTACTGCGATTTTTAGCAGCATGTAATACCAACACCACGCAAAAAACGACAATTGATTTATTGCGCCTGGCTTTTTTTAGTCGTGATCAGTTAGCACGCACCATTCACGCAATGCCGTTCGATTTTCAGCATAAAACGGCGGGGAAACTGGTCATGTTCACAGATCAAAAAGGCTTAGTTGCGGCGCGTAAGCAAGTGGCGTTTCAGGCGCAATATGGTTCCCAGCAAGAAGTTATCGACGCCACCCGCTGCATGGAAATTGAACCGGCTTTAGCCAATGCAAAGCGCGATTGGGTCGGTGGCGTCTATACCCCAAGTGAGGAAGCGGGTGATTGCGCTATGTTTTGTAGACAACTGGTAGCAGCGATGTCGCAGAATCCACGGTTTCGTTTTGCGCATTCCCAACGCATCGGCAAGCTTGAAATGCGTGACCGTGCGCTAACCGCGGTCCATGCCGGAATCGAACAAATCGCCGCTGATAAATTTGTGCTGACGATGGGCGTACACAGCACCGCCTTTGCGCGTCAGGCAGGATTCGACTTGCCGGTGTATCCGCTCAAAGGTTACAGCATTACGATCCCACTCCGAAACAGTGCTAATCAAGCCGCAGCGCCCAAAGTGTCGATTACCGACCTTTCAAAGAAAATCGTTTATGCGCGACTTGGCGAACGTTTGCGCGTCGCTGGTCGGGTGGAGATAGTCGGCCTCGATCGACACATCCCCAATCGTGCGATTGATGAGCTAAAACAGGGTGTCAATGCTCTGTTTCCTGGCAGCATAGACCTTTCTGACACCGAGCTGTCGCCTTGGACCGGCTTGCGTCCTGCTACCCCAAGCGGCGTTCCCATCATTGGCGCCTCGCCAGTACCCAATTTGTATCTGAATGTCGGGCATGGCGGTCTCGGCTGGACACTTGCCCACGGCAGCGCAACGCTATTATTGCAATTGATTAATGGCGAGACACCCAGCATTGAGAGCAGTCCTTTTGCGTTTGGTGCCTAAACTCTTGCCGCATAACCCTCGTCGGTCTAGAATCTGCTCGTGCATAAACAATGCAAATCCCGCCGCCTCACAAGCTAGTCAGCCCACGACGACACTCCAGACCCCATGCAATTTCACCTACTCGCGTTTGTAAAAACTGTTTTCTTTGTCCTGGCCGCGCTATTGCCGATCATGAATCCCCCCGGTAACGCACCCATTTTTCATTCGTTGACGGCGGGCGCTTCAGATGCCACCCGCAACGCGCTGGCGTGGCGCGTCGCCGTTAATACGTTTATTTTACTGGTTGCCGGAATGTTTATCGGCACGCATGTTCTGGCATTTTTTGGCATCTCACTACCGGTTGTGAAGGTCGCCGGAGGCCTGCTGGTCATCGCCACCGCCTGGAAATTGCTGGGCATGGACGAGGTTCAGAAGGTAGAAACCATTCCAGGATCGCTGTGGACCAAAGAACTGGCTTCAAAAAAAGCCTTCTACCCGCTCACCTTCCCTTTTACTGTCGGCCCCGGATCAATTTCGGTCGCCATCACACTTGGTGCTGGCCTTCGGATTCCTCAGGTACCCGTTATCATCACACTGGTTGCTGCGGTCGCCGCATTAGCCTTAGCTTCAGTCGCTGTGTATTTCAGTAACCGCTTTGCCGGTGTGCTGGTTAGGCTGCTTGGCGACACTGGCACTACAGTCATGCTGCGTATGTATTCATTTATCTTACTGTGTATCGGCGTACAGATTTTGTGGGATGGCGTAGGTGGATTACTGCTTCAGCTGCGCTCTATCGGTTTATAGTTATACGCATGCCGAATGAAAATGTCAGGCCCTATTTTCCTGGAAACAACAAAAATATGCGTTGACTATGGACACAATCTTCGAGAAAAGTTAATCTTATGGCTGTCTTTTCTCAACTAATGAGATCAGTCAAAATGAGTACAACAGAATTTTCACCGTAGATGCAGCACTTTTATTAACAGCACAGGAGCCAACCATGATCAAGAAAATCGTTTCGATCGCAGCAATAATCAGCTTGTTCGGTATCCTCTCAGCATGTAACACGTTCGAAGGCATGGGCAAAGACGTCCAGTCGGGCGGTCAGAAGGTGCAAGACGCTGCGCAAGATACCAAAGCTAAAATGTAAATAGCCATACCCAAGATGGCGTCAGGTACGTGCCATCGACAAAAACCCGACGTTATGTCGGGTTTTTTTATTGGGGCTTTCATTTCCCCTCCGATACAAATTTAATAAAATAGACATTTACCTTCCGTCTCGAATGACGGAATCATTAATCCATATGAAATACTTCTTCCATCGTTGCCCAATGCTCACCATCGCCCCTTGACGCCAGCGGTAATTGACACGGGCCGCACACCGCCCACCATTTTTGAGTCATCTGGTCCGCTGCAATCTGCGCCATGTCAGCTTCAAAATTCTTGCCGTAATACTCCCAATAGCTAAAAAGAAGATTTTCCGGCTCACGTAAGAAAATTGTATAGTTGCGAATATTTGCTGCCTTTAATGTCGCCAACACCTGCGGCCATACCGCCGTATGCAAAGCCTTGTATTGAACGATACTAGCAGGATCGATACCGATCACCATTCCCATTCTTTGCATTTTTAATTCCTAATCGATGCGGTAAAAACCTTGTGCGTTCAGGCCGAGTACTTTTTTTCTGTCGGAATCACCCAAGCCAACAAGAAGCAAATCGGTCGTCTCTGTCCAGCGTCCGTAATCCGCCGCCAGATCCACTACCGGCCAGTCGCTGCCCCACATCACCCGATCCGCACCAAAAGCGTCAAGCACATGATCAACCACTGGCCGAAGGTCAGCGACCTGCCATTGCAGCGCTGCCTCCGTTACCAATCCGGATAGTTTGCAATGTATCTGCGGATAAGCCGCCAACCGCGTCATGTTCTGTTTCCACAATGTGATATCGCCGCTTGCAATCGACGGTTTAGCCGCATGATTAATAACTATCGGCATGTTCGGAAAACGATTCGCAAACACCAGCAAAGAAGATAGGTGGCGCGGCGTAACCAATGCATCGAGACTGAGGTTATAGCGCTGCATCGTATCGATAGCTGGCGCAAGTGCGGGGTCGGCTATCCAATCGTCATCCGGGATATCCTGCAGCATTGGACGGAGTCCTTTGAGTTTCGGATGCATGGCGAGCATTTGTATTCTTTCGGAGGCATCTGCCGCTTTCAAATCGACCCATCCCACAACCGCCTGAATAAATGCATAACGCGCCGCCAGCCCGAGCATAAAAGTAGTGTCATCCTCGCTCGGTAAAGTCTGTACTAATACCGTCCCGTCTATCCTACTCCGGGCTAAATGCGGCTTCAAATCGTCGGGCAAAAAATCTTGGCAAATTACAGCCAGCTCAGGCGGCGGCCATGCGCCGCCGCGATCTGCAAGCAACCAGAAATGTTGATGGGCATCAATTCGCATGCTTATACTTTCAGGTTAAATATTGACCGGAACCGGTGCGCGCTCGTCGATCAGCCCGCGCGATTTTAACGTTGTCCATAGTTCTGTCGGTATCGGCATATCAAACCAGGCTACGTTTTGACGAAGCTGCGCAACGTCTTTGCCGCCAGGAATACACGATACGACGGCAGGATGCGCCATCGGAAATTGCAGCGCTGCAGCAGGTAATGGGACCGCAAATTCCAGACACACCGCCTCCAACTCTTTGACGCGCAAAACAATATCTGCTGGTGCATCCATGTAATTATATTTTGGATTGCCAGCAAGTATGCCCGAGTTAAACGGCCCTCCAATGACGATGGCATTTCCATCACGTTGGCAGGCGTCGAGCAATGGTGAAAGGCTTGCCTGTTCCAGCAATGTATACCGCCCGGCCAACAGCGTGCAATCCAGATCGATTTCCTGCATGCTGGCGTAGACGACCTCCCATTCGTTGACGCCGAGGCCAATTGCCGAAACCTGTCCGCTTCTGCGCAGATCATCGAGCGCTTTGAAGCCGCCACCCACAGTCAGTTGCCCCCAATAGTGGTCATGCCTGTCAGCGTGCGTTATCCGCCCAATATCGTGCACAAACAGCACATCAATATGCGTCAGCCCAAGTCGTTGCAAACTATCTTCGTGCGAGCGCATTATGCCGTCGTAACTATAGTCGAACATCGGGCGAAACGGCAGCGGCGCAGCCCAATCACTCTCGCCCGCACGCACACTCTTATCTGGTTTCATGAGGCGTCCGACTTTGGTGCTAATCACATATTCGTCGCGTGGGCGCTCGCGTAATGCCGCACCTAAGCGATGTTCTGACAAGGTAAAACCATAATAGGGCGCGGTATCAAAATACCGTAGTCCAAGCGCCCAAGCTTCATCCAAGGCAGCGCGCGCATCCGCTTCGCTAATCGCTGTGTAAAGCCCGCCAATAACAGCGCAGCCCATTCCCAATGCTGTCAGTGATAACCCGCTGCGAGGCAACGCAGAAGACGCTTTAGCAAGCATAATTGATCCAATTTAAAGACGTAAAAAAAACACTTTTTGAGGTTAAACGTCGAACAAAAGATAAATTCAGGCTAAGTCTTTCATACTCAAGCTACCCAACTCATTCACAGCGAGCGCAGCGGAAAACAGCTCGGACCGGACGGCTCAAATCGTTTATAGGTGAGGATGAATTCTTGATGTCCCAACTCTTCTGATCGGCTCAAACCACCATTCGCCACATCGCACACCATCGTCACAATTTCGGTGCCGACTTCTGCCAATGTCGCTTCGCCATTCAAAATTCGTCCGGCATTGATATCCATATCGTCAGACAATTGTTCGAAGGTGTGCGGGTTGGCACAGACTTTGATCACCGGTGAAATCGCCGATCCAACCACCGAACCGCGCCCCGTCGTAAATAAAGTAATATGCGCGCCGCAGGAGATCAGCTCAACGATTTCAGCATTGTCGGAGATATTGGGAAACCCAAAGCGCGGCTCGCCATCAGGCACGACATCCAGCAAATATAAACCGCCGCCTGGCGCTTGATCACCCGGCTTTAAAATCCCACAGATAGATGACGCTCCACTCTTGGCGTATGCACCTAGCGACTTCTCCTCCTGCGTCGTCAAGCCGCCATCTGCATTGCCCGGAGAGAAACTGCCGTGTCCCATAATGGTGTAATAATTCGCCGCCTTCTCAACAGTTTGCACAATTGCATCGCCGAGTTCTGGTGTCACTGCGCGGTTCTTCATGTGATATTCACAGCCGACCAGTTCGCCCGTTTCTTCAAAAATACAAGTGCTGCCAGCATCGATCAGCACATCGAACGCATAGCCGACTGCCGGATTTGCAGTGATGCCGCTGGTACTGTCTGAACCGCCACATATGGTGGCGACGACCAACTCACTAAGCGCCATAGGTACTCTCGGCTGCCGTGCAATGTCGTCAAGCGCCCATTGAACCCATTCAACGCCACTACTGACACTGGCCCGACTTCCTTTGTTTTCCTGAATCGTAATCGTGTGCACCGGACGTTCACTGGCGGCAACTACCTCGGCTAATCCATTTTTGTTGAAGCCTTCGCATCCCAGCGAAACGAGTAAAACCGCGCCTACATTTGGATGCGTCACCAGACGCCGCATGACTTGATCAGCATATTCGTTGGGAAAACATCCGGCAAACCCAATCAGATGTACCGGTTGATTAGGAAACACGTTCACCACTTGCCGCGCCACATGATGAGCGCACTCAACCATATAGGCGACGACTACAATATTGCGTATGCCTTTGCGTCCGTCAGCGCGCAAATAGCCAGAAATTTCGCTAGCACTCATCGGTATTACCTCTCGATAAAATGATGACCTTCACCGCTCAGGGTATAGGTCGGAATGTAATCACTCTCCAAATTATGGGTATGAATATGTTGCCCAATGGCGATAGGTTGCGAAACGCTGCCAATTGGTGCGCCGTATCGCAATACCTTGTCACCAACCTGAAGTGCGCAACGTGCCAACTTATGGCCAATGTCGATATTTTGCGTCAACAAGACTTCCCGGTCGTCAATCAGTACCACGTCGCCAGCGCGCAAGGCCGACCGTGCTATCACGCAGTTATCCCGTGCCGACATCAGCAGTACAGACGACGCAGGCGTGGGTCTGGTTGAGGTCACCATGCGGCATTCCCCTTAAGCAAGTTAAATTGAAAAGAAAATAGTTGGGCGATGTTAAGCCGACGCAGAAAGCAATCTGCACCGGCACGGAAAGTGATAAAGCGATTTAAGTCTGCAGAAAAACCTATCCTCGCGTACGGATTGATTTCATCAAGGACGTGCGAGAGGAATCCAAATGGCTGCGCATACAGTCGAGCGCCTTTTCCGGATTGCGCTCGGAAAGCGCATGCAGAATCGCCAGATGCTCTTTCAAGGCATAACTGTTGCGCTGCATTTCCTCGCCTTTGTCCCATTGATAATGGTAATGAAAAACGAAAGAAACAATATCGTAGAATTCTTGCGCAAACCGGTTGCGCAACAGACCGATAAGGAACGTATGAAACTCGCGATCGAGTGCGGGAAACTCGCCATATCGGGTCTTCATTTTCGGCTCTAATTGTGCGTGTTTGACAATCAGTCGATCGAGTTCTTTGTAGGCCGGATCGGTCGGTAGCAAGCTGCAGAAATGTTCGACCGCAGCCACCTCGAACATCTGACGCATATCTGCCAGTTCGCGTGCAAATGAAAGATCGAACGCACACAGCCGCCAACCGCCACGGGGCTTTTTTTCGATCAACCCGAAGCGAGAAAAACCGATCAAAAACTCCCGAATGCTCACGGTGCTGGTCCCCGCTTCTCGCGCTAGTTCTGCTTCCGAAAATTCGGCTCCCGGCTGCATATCTTTCTGGAAGACCCGCTCCATCATCACTTGCTGGATACGTTCCAGTCCTGATTGCAATTCCGAGACATCGAAATAATCGTCCTCGATTGGAAGCCTGATCAACTGACGGTCGGTTAAACCGTTGATTAATCTGCGTTCGTCCAAATAAGCAATCACACTGCGCACCACCGTTCTGCTCGCGTGACATACCGTTGCCAGATACTGCTCCGAAGGCAGTACCTCTGACACAGTCATGTTTTGCGCAATAAACCCCAA
The DNA here is from genome assembly GCF_054343755.1 of Glaciimonas sp. GNP009. Taxonomy (NCBI): domain Bacteria; kingdom Pseudomonadati; phylum Pseudomonadota; class Betaproteobacteria; order Burkholderiales; family Oxalobacteraceae; genus Glaciimonas; species Glaciimonas sp. GNP009. The sequence goes on along the minus strand of NZ_JBTGUV010000004.1, from coordinate 2,895,643 downwards.
CAGAAAGTTGGTCGTTTTTTTGAAGATGGTTGGCGGTTTTGACATGAGATATTGACCGTGCAGTCGCAGTGTCGCGCTTAGTCGAAACCACAGAAGGTTGGGAAGATAATTGCATAGTATTTTACCATTAAAAAACGAGTCCTCACGATGCTAAACTCTTGACATTGGCTCGCACCGTCGCGATGCCGTGAAACGTTTTTCTACGCTTTGGCACTTCACTTTTGTACCAATCAGCGTGCGCCTAAAGAAGGCGATTTGAAAGCGGCTTGTGTCAAATGACAGTATTAGACGCATTCACCAGCTCAACATTCAACGATCGCTTTGATGACGCCTGCCGACGGTTTAAGCCATTCCGAAAAAACCACAGGAAGCGCATCCATGGTGGTGCGATGGGTATTCAGCAGTTTTGTCGGTACCAAGCCGGCACGCATTGCTTTTAAAACCTCTTTAAAATCTTCCATGGTTGCGTTACGACTGCCAAGCAATGTCATTTCACGTTTATGAAATTCAGGATCGGAAAACGAGATATCACCGCGAACAATCGAAACCAGCACATAGGTTCCACCATGAGCGACAAATTCGAATCCTCTTTCCATTGCTTTCGTATTGCCGGTTGCATCGAATACCACATCAAAAAAATCTTGGTTAGTCATCGCAGCCAGTTGCGACTTATCCGTCTCACCGACCTCAACCGTATGGGAAATTTGCATCGCATCACGACAAAACTGAAGTCGATCAATCCGCGTATCCAATACACACACTTCTGCGCCGCGCAGACGCGCAAACAATGCCGTGGCAATACCAATAGGTCCGGCTCCGGTGATCAACACTTTCTGCCCCGCTTGAATCGCGGCACGGCGCACGGCGTGCGCGCCAATCGCAAGAAATTCAATCATCGCAGCATCATCCAGCGAGATGCCGTCTGTCTTAAAAGCAAATGCCAACGGAATCGACAAATACTCCGTCAGGCCACCATCGCGATGAACGCCCAATACCTGAATATTGGTACAGCAATTCGTTTTACCTTTTTTGCAAGCTACGCAAATGCCACAAGATATATAAGGCATGACGTAGACGGTATCACCCGCCTTTAACGCAGACGTGCAAGGTGCTTCTACAACCTCCCCCGACAATTCATGACCCATCACTCTTGGATAATCAAGATAGGGTTGCGTGCCCTGATAGATATGCATATCCGTGCCGCAAATACCGACCCGCCTGACACGCATCAACACTTCGTCCGGCCCACGTTGTGGCATGGGTCTTTGCACCATTTGCAGGATGCCAGGGCTTTCACAGACAAGGGTTTTCATCATTTATTTATCTCTTTTCATTACAAAATCTGCATTTCCTGAGTACTACCTGGATACCCTTCCCATTTCTTTTAAAAAAGAAACGAAAGAGTATCCATGAGTCGTTTTAGCCATGGCGAGATTGGTATCGCATTGCATGCGGAAGCCTGCAAATCCATCATCAATATGCAACGCCTCCGCCATGACTCACAGGATGCTTTAACGACCTTTTTATTTGCGTCCGGCAATTAATACAAAACATTCTTGGCTTCGGGAAGATCAATATTTTTCTTCGTTACCATCACAACGCCGGTATTGACAAACTTCGGCACGGTTTTTCCTTCGATCACACTGGTCAACGTTTTGATTCCCAGCGCACCCATTTGATAAGAACCTTGCACCGCCGTCGCATCAATCGTTCCATCTTTCACAAACTCTTGCAGATCTTGATTACCATCAAAACCAATTGCCACGACCTTCCCAGCTTTGCCCGACTGCTTGAGTGCGCGAGCCATGCCGACTGCGGTCGGTTCGTTGGCACCAAAGATTCCCTTTAGATCAGGATTAGCAGTCAGCACATCAGTGGTTTGATTCAGTGCGGTCGCCATTTGCGATTGCGAATAGAAAGTATTCACAATGTGCAGCTTGGAGTTATCCGCAATATATTTTTTAAAGCCGCCGACACGACCAATTTCTGAACCAGCGCCCGCAACATACGACATCACCGCGATCTTGCCAGTCGTACCAATTTTGGCGATCAACTCTTTCGCACACAGCGCGCCAGCGGCATCGTTATCCGTGGAAAGGAAGGACTGATAATATTTTTTACCGCCATCCGACACCATAGAGTCAATCAGGATCACGGGAATTTTGGCTTCCCAGGCTTTCTTCATTGCCGGAATCAGCGCATCAGGATCTGACGGGCCCAACACAATACCGGCCACTTTTCGGTTCACGGCGTTCTCCACCATGCTGACTTCATCCGCAATCGCAGATTCCGACGCCGGTCCCTGAAACGACATTGTGTAACCTTTGGTGTCCTTGAGCGCCGCTGCTGCGCCCTTTTGAACGTTCTGCCAGTAATTGGAGTTTGCCGACTTCACAATCACCGCGATTTCTCCACCGGCTGCAAGCGCTGAGTGAATTGAAAACGCCAGCGTAGCGGTCAATAGCCCGATAGAAAATTTCTTGAAGTTATTCATCTTTGTTCTCCTCTATATTTTAGGACTTACGCAAAATCGCCCCAACTACGTTGTGCTTTCCTAGCCGTACTAGCGTACTGTCTTCGTCGGCACGCGTTATTGGGACGGTTTGGCGTGAGTCCAATTTTATTAAACTACGTATTTACAACGCCCAAAGCGGTCGTCCCGCATCAGGCAGTGTTCTAGCGGCGATTGCGCATCTGATCAATCCAGACCGTCAACAGAATGACTACGCCAATAATGATTTGCTGGACGAAGCTTGAAACACCATTCATGTTCAAACCGTTACGTAAAATCCCGATGACAAAAGCGCCAATTGCAGTCCCCGAAATGGTACCGATACCGCCAATTAGAGACGTGCCACCAATGACCGCGCTGGCAATTGCGTCGAGTTCATACATGACGCCTTCATTCGGCTGTGCGGTGACCAGACGTGACATCAGTACGCAGCCAGCAAGACCCGCAAGCGCGCCCGAAATCACATAAGTCGACAAAGTGACACGGGCGACGTTGACACCAGACAAACGTGCAGCCTCCGCATTTGATCCCACCGCATAGATGTGTCTGCCGAAAGTGGTACGGCTCAACATAATTGACACCAGCACCGCAAGAACTACCATGATGATGACGGGATAAGGAATGCCGGGAAACACGACATCAGGAAACCCGTTTGTGGTTTCCTTCACGATCCGAAACAATGCACCGTTTCCTAGGACGCCGAACGCGTCACCAAGCCCTGAGACAGGACGCGCGCCAGTAATTTGCAATGCCACACCCCGCGCTACCAACATCATCCCAAGCGTGGCAATAAAAGGAGGAAGTTTTAGATTGGTAATAAAGAAGCCGTTTATCGCACCACACAGCGCCCCAACCAAGATTCCGAGAAACATACCCAACGGTACCGCCACGCCCGCCTTGACCGCCAGCGCTGCGACAACGCCCGACAATGCCAACACAGAGCCGACGCTCAAATCGATACCACCGGTAATGATCACGCAGGTCGCGCCGATACCCAAATACGCAATGGATGTCACTTGTAAGGCAACACTCATCCCGTTGCTCATCGAAAAGAACGCACTGCTAGTCATCGAAAACGTAATGCACAAAATCAATAAACTGCCCAATGCGGCGAACTTTTGGACCAGATCTTTTTGTTTTTCATTCATTCTTTGTCTCCAGATTATTTTAATTTTTATATCCCGGATCGACCGGATGCGTGATGCATGATCTCTTCTTGAGAGGTATTTTTTGTCGTCAACATTGCCGCTATTTTTCCCTCATGAAAAACTGCAACACGGTCGGTCATGCCGAGAATTTCCGGCAACTCCGAGGTGATCATCACCACGCCAATGCCGTCGGCAGCAAGCTTATCGAGTAATGTGTAAATCGCGAATTTGGCCCCGACATCGATACCACGTGTTGGCTCGTCAAAGAATAATATTTTCGAGCCGCGGAAAAGCCATTTGCTGATCGCGACTTTTTGTTGATTTCCACCTGAAAGATTTTTTACGACTTGATGACATGACGGCGTTTTGATATCGAGAACTCGCACATATTCCTGACCGATCGTTTCTTCCTTCGCAAACTGTATGAAACCAAATCGGTCCGAAACAGCATCAATATTAGTCAATGAAATATTGCTCGCCACCGACATTTTTATTAATAGTCCATCTTTTTTCCGGTCTTCGGAAAGATAGGCAATCCCATGCTTGATGGCGTCAATCGGTGAATCGATCATCACCTCGCTATCGCCTAAAAATATTTGCCCACCAGTAATCGGGTCTGCGCCAAATATCGCACGTGCGACTTCGGTCCGACCCGCACCCATTAACCCGGCGAACCCTAAAATTTCGCCACGTCGCAGAGTAAAACTGACTGGGCCAATGCCGTCATTTCGGGTCAATTCTTTGACCGAAAGTAATGTCTCTTCGGTGGGGACGGAGGTCCGTTCGGGAAATTTGCTATCAAGCGAGCGGCCGACCATTTTGGTTACTATCTGGTCTACGCTAATGGATGAAAAGTCATCGGTACTAACATATTTCCCGTCCCGCATGATCGTCACCCGGTCAATGATGTGTTGCATTTCATCGAGGCGGTGCGAGATATAAATAATCGACACACCTTTGCTTTTCAGATCGTTGATGATCTTGAAAAGCTGCTCGGTTTCGCTTTCGGTCAGGGAAGAAGTCGGCTCGTCCATGATCAGGACTTCCGCGTTTAATGACAAGGCCTTCGCAATCTCAACCATTTGTTGCTGCGCCACTGACAGCGACTTCACCAGATCAGTTGGCTTAACCTGCAACTTAAGACGATCAAGATACATTTGCGCGTCTGCGCACATTTTAGCTTTGTCGATGAACCAACCTTTCTTCGGCTCACGCGCCAGGAAGATGTTTTCCGCAACCGACAGTTGCGGCACCAAATTCAGTTCCTGGTGGATGATGGCAATACCAACGGCCTGCGCCTCTACGCTAGATCCAAACTGGCGCACCTCACCCTTATAAAGAATAGTCCCTTCATCGGCTTGAAATACTCCGCTGATGACTTTCATCAGAGTAGATTTTCCTGCACCGTTTTCACCGCATACCGCATGCGCCTCGCCCTTTTTCAAATCGAAACTGACACGATCCAATGCCAGCACGCCGGGAAATCGCTTAGTGATGTCTCTCAACGAAAGAATCGTCGCAATAATCGCCTCGGCAGGATCGGTCGGCAATCGTTGAACTGATTCAACAGTGTCTTCTTGCTGCATATTTTTCTCAGAAACGCTAAAGGGTTTAACAGCTTTTTTTACCCAGCATATGCAACATACGCAATTAAATTATCGCGGCTGACGTTCGCAGCTATCGGGCAATTTGTTGGCTCAACCGCTGCATTTGAATCCGCCCTCATTACGAATGAATCACGGTTTTATATGTTTAATGTACCGCCAATGAGAAATAAATAGCGGATCCACAGTGAAACTGACATCCGCTTTAAGGTATTAATAATTGCCAAAAAAATGAAAAATGTGCTTTTGATCCTCTTTTAAAGAATGCAAACGCCATTTAAAATGAAGTTTCTTTTTTTGGTTTTATAAATATATAGAACCAAAAAACCAAAGTCAACAAACATTCATGTTGCATTGCAGAAAATGTTGTTCGACTATCGCGTAGAAATGGTGACCGGTTAAAACCAGAACACCACCGAACCAAAGGCATTTCTGTTTTCTGAGAACCTTAGCGTTAATTAAACTGACCGAAATCCGGGCGGCGTTTTTCAAAGAATGCTGTGAACGCCTCCTTAGCTTCCGGCGCTTTCAGCATTACGCCAAAATGGGCGATTTCCTGCGTCATTTGGGCTTCAATCGCGGCTGTTTGCGCACCCTTCATCAACTGCTTGGAGATGCGAATTGAGGTGGCAGGCAACGCCACCAATTTCGCAGCCTGAGCGTGGGCAAAGGCTAGCAAATCTTCTGCTGGCAATATTTTATTCACCAACCCCATGGCATGCGCTTCGGTGACATCGAAGGCTTCACCGAGGAGTAATTTTTCCGCCGCACGTTGATAACCCGCGAGTTGGGGAAGCAGCAAACTCGATGCCGCCTCAGGACATAAACCAAGCTGGCTAAAAGGCATTGAGAATCGGGCATTGTCTGATGCGTAAACCAGATCGCAATGCAACAACATGGTGGTACCGATACCAACTGCGGCGCCAGCGACTGCCGCAACTAAAGGCTTGCTGGCATGGCTGATTTGCCATAAAAATTGAAAGACCGGACTGCTTTGACTATTCGGCGGATTTTTCAAAAAGTCTTCGATGTCATTGCCTGCGCTAAATATTTGCGACTGTCCAACGAACAGAATCACACGCACGGACGCATCGCTTTCTCCATCTTTCATCGCATCGACCATGGTTTGATACATCGCCGCGGTCAGCGCATTTTTTTTCTCAAGACGATTAATTGTGATCGTCAATATGCCACTTTCTTTGCTCGTCAAAATATCCAATTTATTCTCCTGTAAGGCAAAATATAACTATCGATTATGCTGGTTCTCGTCGAATGCATTATCTCGAAAATTAGCCAAAAATTGTTTAAGAAGTTTTAATGTTTACCAAATAAAAAAGCCGCACAGCAACAGCAGTACGGCTTTTAATGTGATCAACGTCAAAGCAGTAACGCTTCTTACATACGTTCGAAAATTCCCGCCGCACCCATACCGGTCCCGACACACATCGTGACCATGCCGTACTTCAGATTCTTGCGACGTAGCGCATGAATTGTGGTCGCGGCGCGAATCGCACCGGTGGCACCAAGCGGATGGCCTAAAGCAATTGCGCCGCCCATCGGATTGACCTTCGACGGATCAAGTCCAAGGTCCTGAATCACCGCCAATGCCTGCGCCGCAAACGCTTCGTTCAATTCAATCCAGTCCAGTTGGTCTTGCGTAATACCCGCAGCGCGCAACGCAGCCGGTATCGCTTCTTTCGGACCAATTCCCATGATTTCCGGCGGCACGCCCCGAACTGCAAACGAGGCGAAACGTGCCAGCGGCGTCAAATTAAATTGCTTGAGAATTTTTTCGCTGACCAAAATCAACGCACCGGCACCATCCGAGGTCTGCGAACTATTACCAGCTGTGACGCTGCCTTTAGGCGAAAATACCGGCTTCAATTTAGCTAACGCTGCCAAGGTCGATTCGGCACGCGCACCTTCGTCACGATTAACCGTGCGGGTACTGATATCAATCTGCCCGGTTACCAAATTTGGAAAGCGCTCGATGATATCAACCGAGGTCGTCTCGTCATCGAATTCACCTGCCAATTGAGCGGCAATCGCTTTCTGATGCGACAGCAAAGCAAATGCATCCTGCGACTCGCGCGAGACTTTCCATTGCTTCGCAACGTTCTCTGCCGTCAGACCCATGCCATACGCCATGCCAATATTTTCGTCCTTGAAGACGTTCATGTTGACCGATGGATGAAAGCCCATCATCGGTACCATCGACATTGACTCAGCACCGCCAGCAATCATGACATCGGCCTGGCCAACACGAATCCGGTCGGCTGCCATTGCAATGGCAGTAATGCCGGAGGCGCAATAGCGATTAACGGTGACGCCACCGATAGTGTTCGGCAAGCCAGCCAGCAATATGCCGTTACGCGCCATATTCAGGCCTTGTGCGCCCTCAGGAAACGAGCAGCCGATGATCGCATCTTCAACTAGTTTAGGATCCAGATCCGGCACTTGCGCCATCACTGATTGCAGTACACGCACCAACAAGTCGTCGGGACGGGTGTTCTTGAACATGCCGCGGGGCGCTTTACCGATTGGCGTCCGGGTCGCGGCAACGATATAAGCGTCTTGAAGTTGTTTAGTCATTTAAATCTCCGTTATTAGTTGCGGACCGGCTTGCCGGTTTGCAGCATGCCCATGATGCGCTCCTGCGTTTTTGGATGATTCAGCAGTTCGATAAAGGCTTTGCGCTCAAGATCCAACAGCCATTGTTCGTTCACCAGACTGCCTTCTTCGACTTCCCCGCCGCAGACAATTTCAGCCACCATGCAACCCAACTTGTAGTCATGCGCCGAGATAAAACCACCATCGCGCATGTTCACCAGTTGCGCCATGATGGTTGCAATACCGCTGCGACCAACGACCGGAATCAGGGCTTTCAATGGCGGACGATATCCAGCATCGAACATCGCACGGGCCTCAACCTTGGCGACATGCAGTAATTCATACGTATTAAAAACGATGACATCGCTCGGCTTCAGATAGCCCATCTTCTTGGCTTCCAATGCCGACTTCGACACGTTCGCAGTCGCTGCATTGAGGAATGAGGACTTAAGAAATTGCAGAATGTCGTTGCCGCTGGCGTCATGCGCTGCGCGCACTGCTGCTTCTTTCAAACCACCACCGGCTGGAATCAAACCGACGCCGACTTCGACGAGACCGATGTAGGATTCGAGAGCCGCAACACGCTTGGCTGCGTGCAGGGCCAATTCGCAGCCACCGCCCAACGCCAAACCAGCCACCGCAGCAACCACCGGAACGCTCGCATACTTCAAGCCCATGAAAGCCTGCTGCAACTGCGCGACCATCGGTTCAATGGCTTTGACGCCGCCTGACATAAACAGGGGAAGCATCGATTGTAAATCTGCGCCGGCGGAGAACGCACCGCCATTTGCGGCATCCGCGTGCCACAACACCAAGCCCTTGAAGTTCTTTTCGGCTTCAGTCACGGCCATGTTCAGACCTGCAATAACACCCGGTCCGATGACATGCAACTTAGTCTTAAACGAAATAATCAGGACTTCGTCGTTTTGATGCCAGAGACGGACCGATTCATCTTCAAATACAGTCGTACCGGCAGTAGTACCGGCAGCGACACCTTCACCTACCAACGGAGCACGGAACAATTGCCGCTGATATACCGCCAGATCAGATCGTGCAACGTTCGCTTTCTTCGCTGGAGAATAAGAGCCATCAGCGCTGTGCACACCAGTGCGACCATCGAAGACCCAAGCCGGTAAAGGCGCGTTGCACAATGCTTTGCCCGCATCGATATCTTCCTTCACCCATCCAGCAATTTGTTGCCAGCCGGCAGCTTGCCAGATTTCAAACGGGCCAACACTCCAGCCAAAACCCCATCGCATCGCGAAATCGATATCGCGTGCGTTATCAGCAATCGCATCCAGATGAATGGCAATATAGTGAAAGCCATCCCGAAAAATCGACCATAGAAATTGCGCTTGTGGGTTAGTCGATTCGCGCAATGCTTTCATACGCTTAACTGGATCTTTATCTTTCAGGATGCGGGCCACCAAGTCATCGGCCTTGCCGCCGCCAGCAACATAGTCACCTGTCGCAGCATCAATACGCAAAATATCCTTGCCGACTTTTTTATAGAATCCAGCACCGGTTTTTTGGCCCAATGCGCCTTGCCCAATCAACTTGGAGAGCAATGGCGGTGTTGTATAGACGCCGTAAAATGGATCATCTTTCAAACTATCTTGCATAGTTTTGATGACATGTCCCATCGTATCCAGACCCACGACGTCAGCGGTGCGGAACGTGCCGGACTTGGCGCGGCCTAATTTGGCGCCGGTTAAATCATCGACGACATCGACCGACAGACCAAATTTCTCGGCCTGATGCGCCGTCGACAAAATACCGAACACGCCGACACGGTTGGCGATGAAGTTTGGCGTATCTTTGGCGCGTACAACACCTTTACCAAGTGTTGTAGCCAGAAAGCCTTCTAGCTGATCCAAAATTTCCGGACGCGTCGACGCGGTAGGAATCAGTTCAACCAAATGCATGTAGCGCGGGGGATTGAAAAAATGCACACCGCAAAAGCGCGCTTTCAATTCATCATCAAAACCTTCGGATAATCCGGTAATCGACAGGCCAGAAGTATTCGAGGCAAAAATAGCTTTAGGCGCGATATGCGGTGCGACCTTTTTGTAAAGATCGTGCTTCCAGTCCATGCGCTCGGCAATCGCTTCAATGATCAGATCGCAATCGCCAAGTAAGGCCAGATTGTCTTCGTAGTTGCCGACCTCAATCAACGCTGCATCGTCTTTGTTTCCTAACGGTGCGGGGCTGAGTTTTTTCAAATTCTCGATGGCGCGCAGCACGATCCCGTTCTTCGGACCTTCTTTAGCTGGCAAATCAAACAGAATGACCGGCACCTTGGCATTTAGACAGTGCGCAGCAATTTGTGCACCCATTACGCCAGCACCGAGAACGGCGACTTTTTTAACGATAAAATTGGACACTGTTGTCTCCTTAATTTAACAATTCTGGTACGAAAAATACAGAAAAATGCATAGCGGAAGCTTCCAACCGCTATGCAGAAAATTTAAAACAGGTCAGCATCCAACGCCATAAGGCTAGCCGAACCGGCGCGTGCCTGACGAATCAACATGGCTGTTTCTGGCAATAAGCGCGCAAAGTAAAAGCGCGCTGTCGCTAGTTTAGACACGTAAAAGGTATCGCCACTGCCCTGCTTTTCCAACGCTATTTTTGCCATCTGTGCAAAGAAGTACGCATACACCAAATGACCAACTACGCGCAGATAGGGTACCGCAGCGGCACCGGCTTCGTCTTTATTCTGGAACGACTTCATACCGATTTCCATCGTCAGTTTAGTGACCTTATCACCCAAATCGGCCAGCGGCGTGATGAACTCCGATAAGGCTTCGTCCGTGCCATTCTCTTCGATAAAAGCTTGCACTTTGGCACCGAATTTCTTCAACTTGACGCCGTTATCCATCAACACTTTACGGCCTAACAAATCCAATGACTGAATCGTATTGGTACCTTCATAAATCATGTTGATACGGGCATCACGCACATATTGCTCCATGCCCCATTCAGCGATATAACCATGGCCGCCATAGACTTGCATACACTCTGAAGTGGCGATCCAGGCGTTGTCCGTGATAAACGCTTTAACGATTGGCGTCAGCAATGCCACCTCATCAGCCGCATCTTTACGCACCGCTTCGTCGGGATGATTTAATTCCTTGTCAATTTGCAAGGCAACATAGGTGCAGAATGCACGGCCGCCTTCTGCGTAGGCCTTGGCAGTCAATAGCATGCGCCGCACGTCTGGATGCACGATGATCGGATCGGCAGCTTTATCCGGCGCTTTGATACCTGACAAGCTACGCATCTGTATCCGGTCTTTGGCGTAGACCAAGGCATTTTGATAAGCGACTTCCGTGAGACCAAGACCTTGCATGCCGACACCCAGACGCGCCGCGTTCATGAACACAAACATCGCATTCAAGCCTTTATGCGGACCGCCAATAATCCAGCCTGCCGCGCCATCCAGATTCATCTGGCAGGTTGAATTGCCGTGGATACCCATTTTTTCTTCAATGGCACCGCATGTGATTGGATTACGTGCACCGAGAGTGCCATCTGCATTAGGCAAGAATTTCGGCACCAAAAATAACGAAATCCCTTTTGATCCTTGCGGCGCATCAGGCAACCGTGCCAAGACCAAATGCAGGATGTTGTCGGCCATATCGTGTTCACCAGCGGAGATAAAAATCTTGCTGCCCGTAATCAGATAAGAACCATCCGGCTGCGGCTCGGCTTTTGAGCGCAACATGCCAAGATCTGTGCCGCAATGCGATTCGGTCAGACACATGGTGCCGGTCCATTCGCCTGATACCAGCTTTGGCAGATACACCGCTTTTTGTTCTGGCGTTCCATGCTCAAGTAAGCACTCGTAAGCGCCGTGCGACAAGCCAGGATACATAGTCCATGCTTGATTGGCAGAATTCATCATCTCGTAAAACGAATTATTCATCACCAGCGGCAAACCCTGGCCACCAAATTCCGGCACGCACGACAGCGCGGGCCAACCGGCTTCAACGTATTGCTTATAAGCTTCTTTGAAGCCCTTTGGCGTGGTAACAGTTTTATGATCTTTATCGTGCGCGCATCCTTCGCGGTCACCAGAATGGTTTAGCGGAAACAATACCTGCGACGTAAATTTACCGCCCTCTTCCAATATCTGATTGATGATATCCGCATCAATCTCCGCATGCTTCGGCAATTGCTTCAGTTCATCTTCGACATGTAACAACTCGTGCATAACGAATTGCATATCCCGCAGCGGCGCGACGTATTGACCCATGGTGTTCTCCTGATATTTAAATTTGTCAGACTGCTTTATGCGCAGACGAAGTTTGATTTTTTGCTGACACCGTGTTGCTGGCGTCTTTTTGTTCTGGCATGTTGCTGCGATTACTTTGATAACTTTGAATGAGGCGATCAAAGCCAGCTTGCGCACGTTCTTCGCTACCAGCTTTTTTTAGAAAGCGGGCATCGTGATGTAAACCCAAAATCAAGCCATACATCTCATAGACTAATTGGTCGGCATCGGTATCGGTGCGCAGATGATGTGATTCAATTGACTGGCGCACGCAACGGCATAAAGCTTTTTGCCAGGTATCGACCATCGATACTAATTGGTCGCGGATTTGTCCCGGACGATCGTCGTATTCAACTGCACCGCTAATGTAGATACAGCCGGATGAAATCTCGATCGTGACTTGTTTGATCCAACGCGCAAACATGCCGCGCAAGCGAGGTAATCCGCGTGCTTCCTTGATGCTTGGATAAAATACTTCTTGTTCAAAATGACGATGGTAAAGTTTGACGACTTCAATTTGCAGATCTTCACGTGAGCCGAAATGCGCGAATACACCCGACTTGCTCATGCTCATTTTTTCAGCCAGCAAACCTATCGTGAGCCCTTCCAGGCCATTGCGGCTGGCAAGATCAAGCGCTACATCGAGAATGGCAACGCGCGTGAGTTCGCCTTTTCGCATAAATTTAGTTTGCGTGCCCATGATTGTATGTCCCACAGTATTCCCATCTTTTTTAGGATTTACGCAAAATCGCCCCAACGGCGTTGTGCTCTTCTAGCCACCGGCGAGGCCTGACCTGCACGGCCTAGGCGGCCCAAAACTAACATACCGACGTCGACGGCAGGTTTGACAAGTCCATTGCTGGGAAGGTTTTGCGTAAGTCCTAATAGTTAATAATCTGCTCGTAGAAATAATACGAACGACCGTTCTATTATGCACCAAAAATAGTCCTATGACATACGTTAGAGGGCAAATTCTAGTGATGCGCTTTTACCTCTGCCAAGACAGTGATACGTCATTATTGTTGAATTTAATCAAGTCAATTTACTTAAAATAAAAGCAATTTTATTGCGCCACGAAAACATCAAAGCGCTCTAAAAATAAATGGGTAAATCGCCAAAAAAAAACAGGTCTGGTGTCCGTTTGGGGCGTCCAGTCCGCTCATTATTTAGCTTTTCTTCGGACTTCATGTCTGATTTTTATCAATCAATCGCCGGTCGCGCTTGGTTGGGCGTCCTTTTATGCGCATCGTCGGCTCGTGAAAGTATTTTCGGTCTTCTGCCACAACTTCGCGTTTTTTGAGGCTTTGTTCGGTTTCCGTATACAACGTTTGTGCGATCGCAGCCGATCCCCGCACGTCGGCGAGGCGCTGCACGACGACCTCCCATTCGTTGGCACTATTGTTGATAGCCAACGTATCACCGACTTTGACATTGTGCGCAGGCTTGACCCGATCGCCGTTCAGGGCGACCTTGCCGGTAAGAACCGCCTCTGTAGCGAGTGAACGGGTCTTAAAAAATCGGGCCGCCCACAACCATTTATCGATGCGTACCGTTTCTACTAAATTTTGCATACCAGCCCTGATACAGCGTTAAGGGAATCAAATAAGACGACTAAACGGATTAAGCAGAATATTTAAACTGGATTATCAATATCAATAAATTGATGCGTCATGCCAAAGTGTTCCGCAAGGTGCTGGCCCAAGGCTTGCACGCCGTAGCGTTCGGTGGCGTGATGTCCCGCGGCCAGATAGGCGACGCCGGATTCACGCGCCAAATGGACGGTCGGCTCCGAAATTTCACCACTCATATATACGCTTGCACCCGCCGTAATCGCAGCACCCAATAAATTTTGGGCCGCGCCGGTACACCAGGCAATCTGCCCCAACGGCTGCGACGGGTCACCGATCAGCGTTGGCTGACGCCGCAGTTTTCGCTCAATTAATTGCGCCAGATCACCCACTGTCCGGACCGCAGGATCAGCGACGGAACCCAGCCAGCCAAGGTTATCCTCACCAAAACGTCCATTTTCAACCAGTCCCAGTTCGCTTGCCAACTGCGCGTTATTCCCCAATGTCGCATGTGCATCTAGTGGCAAATGATAGGCAAATAGATTAATGTCGTGCGTCAAAAGCAATTTCAGTCTATTGTGTTTAGGCCCAATCACCCGCGCGTCCTCGCCTCGCCAGAAGTAACCGTGGTGCACAAGTATCGCATCAGCACCGGCTTCAAGCGCTGCTTCAAGCAAAGCCTGACTAGCGGTGACGCCAGTAATCAGTGTGGATATGTCAGTGCGCCCTTCCACCTGCAGGCCATTTGGGCAATAATCACGGTATTGTGTAATATTTAGCATTTCTGCCATATATTTTTCAAGTTGCACGCGGCTTACCGGCTTTTTACTCACCAACTTTTGATGCATTATCAGACCTCTTATATGCGACGTTTCTGGCTATTGTTTGCGCAAACCGTCACCATCGGTTTAGCGATCTGGTTCATTTTAACCACCCTCAAACCCGAATGGGTTAACGGCGGATTGAGCGCCAACACGCGATTACATATTGCCACCTCCAAGGTGCCAATTCAAGAAGCAGTTCCCGGCACAAAGGCCCAGAATTCATACCGCGATGCCTCAAAGCTCGCCATGCCTTCGGTCGTGAATATTTTCACTACAAAAGAAGCCAAGGCCTCGCCGAATCCGCTTTTGCAGGATCCATTATTCAAAAAATACTTTGGCGACCGATCAGAGCCAGAAGAAAAGCAGTCTAGCCTCGGCTCGGGCGTCATCGTCAGTTCTCAAGGTTATATTTTGACCAATAACCATGTGGTCGAAGCCGCTGACGAAATTGAAGTGGGACTGGCAGATGGGCGTACCGCCACCGCGAAAGTCGTCGGTAGTGACCCTGACACCGATCTGGCGGTGATTAAGATTGACTTGCCAAACTTGCCAGCGATTACGCTCGGCCATATCGATGAGGCCAGCGTAGGTGACGTCGTATTGGCAATCGGCAATCCGTTCGGGGTCGGTCAGACTGTCACCATGGGAATCATTTCCGCACTTGGTCGCAGTCATCTCGGTATCAACGCATTCGAAAATTTTATTCAAACCGACGCCGCGATCAATCCCGGCAATTCAGGCGGCGCACTGGTTGATACCAATGGCAATCTGCTCGGTATCAATACAGCAATTTACTCTCGTACCGGTGGTTCGTTGGGGATCGGTTTCGCCATTCCGGTATCAACCGCTAAAACGGTCATGGAATCAATCATCAATACCGGTAGCGTGGTGCGCGGCTATATTGGTGTTGAGCCACAAGATATTACCCCTGAACTGGCGGAAAGCTTTGGCCTGGCGCAGAAAAAGGGCGCAATTATTGCGGGCGTTCTGAAAAATGGTCCAGCAGATAAGGCCGGCATAAAACCCGGCGATATTCTGGTGGCAATTAATGAGACGCCGATTGCAGACACGACGGACCTACTTAATGTGGTCGCAAAATTTGCGCCCGGTACCAAGGTCAAAATGGAAGTGATCCGTAAAACGAAAAAAATCGCGATTGATCTGTTAATTGGCAAGCGTCCGCTCCTCAAACAACAAGAACAAGAATAGAGAGCAATTGATGCACGTGCGCGACCTGACGCAATTTTTGGCCGAATTATCGGAAAATAATAATCGTGCGTGGTTTGTGATGAACAAACCACGTTACGACATCTTGCGGGCGGAGTTTCTCGAGTTAGTCATTCGCCTTATCGGGGAAATTACACGTTTCGATCCTGCAGTGGCGGCCTGTAATCCTAAAAAAGCGCTGTTTAGAATTAACCGGGACATGCGCTTTTCGCACGATAAAAATCCGTATAAAACAACGTTTTCTGCCGCGATAACAGCTAGCGGCCTAAAGCGACCAAGCCAGGGCGGCGGGCCAATGTACTATTTTCACGTCAATGCCGATGGCATGTTGCGCATCGCGGCAGGAGAATATGTACCGCCGATTGATCGTTTACGGGCTATCCGCCAACAAATCGTGAGCGATAACATTGGCTTTAGTAAGCTAATAAAAAATAAAAAATTAATTGGAAGTTACAACGGCCTTCAAATTGGCGAACAATTAGTGCGGCCGCCCAAAGGTTTTGACGCTGCATCGCCTCACATTGACTATATTCGACTGAAAAGTTTCTTGGTGCGTCGAGAGCAGCCAATCAATAAAATGCTCGGCGAGGCAATGGAAAAAGAACTTATCGCCAGCTTTAAGGATGCCTATCCGCTGGTCAGTTGGCTGCGTCAAATCAACACATTCGAATGATAAGAGCGATAAAGAAAGAGATAAAGAAAGAGATAAAATTAGGGTAACGATAGACCAACGATGATGGGCGCATGATGGGGATGACGGCAGTGGTCAGCCTAATTTCGTGCAGCGCTATAACTCAGTTATCAAGTTGAAGCGCGGACGAGCCATCGTGCCGCGCTACAAAACGTCAGATAGTTTCTTCAGCATCCTTCGGCGCTTGGGTTGCCTTGACGAACAAAGGGGCAACAAGAAGGCCGACTTCATATAGCAGACACAGCGGCACCGCCAATAATAACTGGCTCATAATGTCGGGCGGCGTGACCACCGCCGCGACGACGAACGCCCCGACCACGACATAAGGTCGAATTGCTTTCAGCTTTTCAAGCGAAACCAGACCCATACGCACCAACACGATCACAACGATTGGAACCTCGAACGTCAAGCCGAAAGCGATGAACATCGTCATCACAAAATCAAAATAACTATCGATATCCGGCGCGACCGAAATGGATTTGGGTGCAAAGTTGTTAATGAAGTGAAAAATGACCTTAAACACCAGGAAGTAACAGAAAGCGACCCCGGTGATAAATAGGGCAGATGATGAAATCACCAGCGGTGCGATGAGCTTTTTTTCGTGCGCGTACAAACCTGGAGCAATGAATGCCCACAATTGATACAGAACCCACGGCAGGGCAATAACGAACGCCACCAGCAACGTTACCTTAACCGGGATAAGAAAAGGCGTTATCACGCCGGTAGCAATCATTTTGCTGCCAGTCGGAAGTGCTGCGATCATTGGTGCGGCCAACAGATCGTAAATATTCGCCGCCCAAGGCATCAGGCAAAGAAAGACCACGATAACCGCGATTGACGCCTTCATGATGCGATTGCGCAACTCCACCAAATGCGAGATAAATGTTTCCTCGACGGCGCTGGTTTTTGATTCTTCAGTCATGGTTCACACCAACGTTATTGTGCAGACTAGCCTGCTGGCGTAAATAGGGGAAACCCGATGGATACATACCATCAGAATTGTTAACGAGATTGTGACCGACGATCAAACTCATGCGTAAAAAGAAGAGTTATTTTTGGTCCGGCCGGCAGGACGGTATTTTGCAACACGCGCCGCGCCTGAGATAACGCGCGCTTTTCGTCCATTCTGGCTTTTATACCATCCCGGAATCGCGCTATTTTTTGCGAGTTTTTTCTTGCGAAAATTTTTGGCTTTACGCGCAAGCTGTTCGACGTTGCCGGTCACTAACGGCGTGTCTGTGAGATTGTCATCCCAAGCAGCGTGCAACGAATCTTTGGTATCCGAGATTGTCCGTGAAACACTGTCCTCAAATCCACTGGCAGCGTCCTGCACGTCTTTTTGCATCTTGCGCAAACCTTCGAGCTCAATCTCACGACTGACCTCGGATTTGACCTCATTGATATAACGCTGGGCGCGACCAAACAACGAGCCCGCCATGCGTGCTACGGTCGGCAATTTTTCCGGTCCAATCACAACCAGTGCAACGACGCCAATTACTGCGAGTTTCGTGAGGCCAATATCAATCATGAGGTGATTGCGGCAAACGCTGAATGTGCATAACTCCGGCAAAACAACACTATGCCGGAGTCATTCAATCAACGGCCGGTTTTATCCTGTTCTTTGGCTGCAACGTCAATGGTCGGTTTGACTGCTTGCGCTTCGGCTTCTTTCTCTTCTTCGCCTTTAACACCGTCTTTAAAGCCTTTGACGGCCTTTCCAAGATCAGCGCCCATATTGCCAATTTTTTTGGTGCCGAATACCAACATCACGATAACCAGCACTATTAACCAGTGCCATATACTGAACGAACCCATACTATCTCCTTGCCGAACGATGATGTCCGGAACGCTATGACCACAGTGCCAGACAATAATAGTCTGGCGGTACTGTGTGCTTATTTACTTGTGCACTTACTTCAATTGCCAAATTCGGTACTGCCATCTCGCGCCACCATCAGGAAACAATGGATGAGGCCTTCAAAACTCTAGCTGCCGTCTCAATGCTGCCCTTTCCAGGGGCGTGGGCCACCGATCACGTGCACATGCAAATGGTATACCTCTTGACCGCCATCTGGACCGGTATTGAATAAAGTCTTGAAGCCGCCGCTTGACTGGCCTTTCGCATCGATTTTGTAGCCGCAACCCTGCTCTTCGGCCAGACGCGAAACCAATAACATCATTTTACCTAGCAACGCCGCATGTTGCTCGCCGCAGTCTGCAAGAGTAGAAATATGTTGCTTTGGAATAATCAAAAAATGAACCGGTGCGGCCGGGTTGTGATCATGAAAAGCCACCACATCGTCATCTTCGTAAATGAGGTTGGATGATATCTGTTTAGAAGCGATCTTGCAAAAAATACAGTTGTCCAAATTCATCTCCACGGATTGATAACGCCATAGTGGTATTAGTTTTGCTACGGCGCGAAAACTCAGATTTTAACGATGCAATTTTTTGTTACGCTTTATTGTTTTTTTGCACTGCTTGTACAGCCGGAACGTCTTGTAATTCTTCTTTTTCGCGTGCAATCAGCTTTCGATTCGCTTTTTCTTCAATGCCCGACAAACCCTCACGGCGCGCCAGCTCGTTTAATACATCCTGCGGCGTCAAATCGAACTGCGCCAACATGATCATAGAATGAAACCAAAGGTCGGCACATTCATACAACACATGTGATTTATCGCCATCGACCCGCGCATCCTTGGCCGCCATCACGGTTTCGGTCGCTTCTTCACCGATTTTTTTCAAAATCGCATCGTCGCCCTTCGAAAACAGGCGAGCAACATACGATTTTTCAGGGTCTCCGCCATTGATTAACTTGCGCGACTCAATAATCTCGGACAACCGTCGTAGCGTATCACTCATGATGCAGACTCATTATTCATTTATACATTATCTTCGGATCTTTCAGGACTGGCTCTACGGCATTCCAGAGACCTGATTTTTCCGAACCTTCAAACTTTTGGAAGAAACAAGAGTGGCGCCCCGTATGACATGCGATGTCACCGGCTTGCTCAACTCTTAACAGCACGACATCTTCATCACAATCCAGGCGGATTTCATGTACTTTTTGCACGTGACCAGATTCTTCACCTTTATGCCAAAGCTTCTTGCGCGAACGGCTCCAATACACCGCCTCACCCAGAGCAACCGTTTTTGCGAGTGCATCACGATTCATCCAGGCAAACATCAACACATCGCCAGATCCGACTTCTTGCGCGATGACCGGCACTAAACCGTGCTCATCCCATCTCACTTTATTTAACCAGGTCACACTCATGCCAGCCTCATCGGAATTTGTTGTGCAGCCATAAAACGTTTGGCTTCTTGTACCGTATGTTGCCCATAATGGAAGATACTCGCCGCCAATACTGCATCCGCACGACCAATTTTGATACCATCAGCCAGATCCTGCAAACCACCGACGCCACCGGAAGCAATCACCGGAATTCTCACCGCGTTAGAGACGCTACTCGTCAGCGCCAGATCGAATCCAGCCTTGGTGCCATCACGATCCATGCTGGTCAACAAAATTTCACCGGCACCAAGTAGCTCCATCTTTTGCGCCCACTCAATCGCATCCAGCCCAGTCGCGGTGCGACCGCCGTGCGTAAAGACTTCCCATTTTCCGGGTGCCGTTTGTTTGGCATCGATGGCGACGACAATACATTGCGAACCGTATTTGCTGGCCGCGTCTGCGACTAATTGCGGATTAGTGACGGCAGAAGTGTTAATGCTGACCTTGTCAGCACCCGCGTTTAACAAACGGCGGACATCGGAAACAACACGTACACCGCCGCCGACTGTTAATGGAATAAATACCTGCGAGGCTACCGCTTCGATGATGTCAAGAATCAGATCGCGGTTGTCCGAAGAAGCCGTAATATCAAGGAAAGTGAGCTCGTCCGCGCCCTGCTCATCATAACGACGCGCAATTTCGACCGGGTCCCCAGCATCGCGCAGCTCGGTAAAATTAACGCCCTTCACAACGCGACCATTGGTCACATCCAGGCAAGGAATGATACGCTTGGCGAGTGTCATGATTGATCAGCGTCCGGCTGCTCCGACAAATCATCTTCCGCGTCAGCTGACTCCGTCAGTTCGTCAGCACGCTCTTGCGCGCTGCGCAAATCGAGTGTGCCTTCATAAATTGACCGACCGCAGATAACGCCTTCAATCCCTTCGTCTTGCACCGCACACAAAGCCTCAACGTCATCAATATTGTGGACGCCGCCCGAGGCAATAACAGGAATCGACATACTTTGGGCCAGTTTGACTGTTGCCTCAATATTTACGCCGCCCATCATGCCATCGCGACCAATATCGGTATAGATGATCGAGTTGCAACCGTAATCTTCGAATTTTTTCGCCAGATCGATGACTTCATGGCCCGACAGTTTGCTCCAGCCATCGGTCGCCACTTTGCCATCCCGCGCATCAAGGCCGACAATGATTTGTCCTGGAAAAGCGCTACAGGCATCGTGTAAAAAGCCAGGATTCTTCACCGCAGCAGTGCCAATGATGATGTAGCTCAATCCATCGTCCAGATAACGTTCAATTGTGTCGAGATCACGAATACCGCCGCCCAATTGCACCGGAATTTCATCAATGCCGTGCGCTAATGCAAACTCGCGAACTGATTTGATGATGGATTTAACGGCTGACTCATTTTTCGGTTTGCCAGCAAAAGCGCCATTCAAATCAACCAGATGCAGACGACGTGCGCCTTGCTCTAGCCAATGCAGCGCCATTTTGCCCGGATCATCGGAAAATACAGTGGCTTGGTTCATGTCACCTTGTTTCAGGCGAACACAGTGACCGTCTTTCAGGTCGATTGCAGGTATCAGCAGCATGGCTACAATTTGAGAAGTAGGTTAAAAAAATAAACGTAAAAATAAATATGAAACCGATATAAGCGCTGCATATTACGCACTAAAAACTGAACAAGCCAATCAAGAGGGCGCTAAATCAGCCAAACACCCGAACCGGCTAGCCAGCTACCATCACGCAATCAGGGGTTCCAGTGGACGAAGTTCTTGTAAAGCTGCAGACCCGCAGAGGCACTTTTCTCCGGGTGGAACTGCGTCGCGAAAATATTATCACGTGCGACCGCACAACTGAATGGCGCACCATAATTGGTCTCGCCGACAGTGTGAGCAGGATCTGCCGGAACCGCATAATAACTATGAACGAAATAGAAATACGCGTCGTCAGCAACGTCCTGCCATAATGGATGAGAGCGTGACTGATGAACCCGATTCCATCCCATTTGGGGGACCTTAAAACGCGAACCATCTTCCTGCAACTGTTCGTCGAGTTGGAAACGCACCACTTTGCCCGGCAACAAACCCAGACCTGGCGTATCGCCCTCGTCGCTCCAGTCAAACAACATCTGCTCGCCAATGCATACGCCCAACAACGGTTTATTGCGTGCCGCTACGAGTACTGCCTCTTGCACACCAGAATCACGCAAGCTGCGCATGCAATCCGGCATTGCTCCCTGACCCGGTAATACGATGCGGTCAGCCGACTGAATCTCGGCGACATCACCTGAAATACGCACGTCAGCCTCTGGCGCTACCTGACGCAAGGCCTGCGCTACCGAGCGCAAATTGCCGACGCCATAATCAACTATAACAATTTTTTTCATAATAAAAAGTAAATTCGGACGGGAAATGCGATTCACGGTCAGGCTTGACGTCACACGATATCTGACAATTGTAATCTGTTAAGGCATCTTGATTTCGATAACGGAATCAAGAGAATCAGCCGAATAACAATCTCAAACGCAGTATAACTTGACACAAAGACAACCTACCGTGCCTTGCACTTATGAGACATTTGGCAACATTGCAGATTAACCTGCACCGGTGCCGCGCCTATTCACGGTCTTCAGTTTAAAGACTGCCCTTGGTCGATGGAATAGTGCCAGCCGAGCGTGGATCAAGTTCAGTTGCCATGCGTAAGGCACGACCGAAAGCCTTGAACACTGTTTCGCATTGATGGTGTGCGTTATCGCCACGCAGATTATCAATATGCAACGAAACCAACGCATGATTGACGAAGCCTTGGAAAAATTCGTGGGTCAGATCAACATCAAACGATCCAATCATGGCACGTTTGAACGGCACGTGAAACTCCAAGCCCGGACGACCGGAGAAATCAATCACTACGCGCGACAGCGCTTCGTCCAGCGGCACATACGCGTGACCATAGCGTCGGATACCCTTCTTATCGCCTATCGCCTGGGCAAACGCTTGTCCTAACGTAATACCGACATCCTCTACCGTATGATGATTATCAATATGCAAGTCGCCAACCGCCTCGACTTCAATATCAATCAGACCATGACGCACAATTTGATCCAGCATATGGTCGAGAAAAGGTACACCGGTATTCAGCTTTTGCTGACCGGTACCATCAAGATTGATAGCGACGCGAATTTGCGTCTCATTGGTGTTGCGGGTAATCGCTGCAGTACGGGCGGTAGACATGTTCAGATTGGACCAAAGTGACGATAAAAGACCCCTGTTCGGGGCATCAAGAATAGGGAGTTACAAGATACATGTTACAAATACATCTCACAGATACATTACAAGCGTATGCGTTGAATTGGGTCCTTGCGCCAAGCCCTTAAATTAGGTCCTTGAACAGGTGCATCCAGGCCAATTTCCCGATTCGGAGGTTGCGCCCCATTTTACCGGTATTTCAGCCCAAGTTTTCAATGACGACTGATTATCCCGAAACACCGCCTTCGTTAACGCATCCTTAATGAAACGGAGCGATCTCAGACTGGCGCCGGGTCAAATGATTTTTCACCGTCGAGCTGGGCTAAGCGCTGCTCGATCAACGCACAATAGTCGGGATTTAATTCAAATCCCACGAAGTTTCGACCGCAACGTCGGGCTGCAACGGCTGTCGTGCCGCTCCCCATAAACGGATCAAATACGACTCCTCCAGGCGGGCAGGATGCTTTGATCATGCGCTCGACGATTTCCAATGGCTTTTGGGTGGGATGATCTTCGCGTTCGCGATGTTCACGATGCAAACGCGATACGCTCCAGACGTCCTTCGGGTTATAGCCCAACTCCAGCCATTTTGCCCCAACGAATATGGATCGCGAGCGGGCTTTCTTGGTTTCGACATCGTAAGGAATCCGAATCGCATCAAGATCGAAATAATGATCCTTGCCGCGTACAAAAAAACCAATTGTGTCATGCACTGAAGAATAGCGTCGCGTCCCGCCACCCATGGAAGGAACGCGGCGGTCCCAAATAATTTCATTAAGCATCGTCATACGCTGTTTCAGCATGACAAATATTTCAGGGGAATAGCGCCATGTCAGAAAAATATACAGGCTGCCATTCGGCTTTAGCTTCGGTAGCGCAGCGTCGATCCATTCTTCAGTCCAGCGCAGATAAGCAGCGGTATCCAGTTTGTCGGAATCATTGCCATAATCCTTGCCCAAACCGTATGGCGGGTCCGCGAGCAACAAATCAACCGAGCCATCCGGGATACGGGCCATGCCTTGTAAGGCATCCTCGCCATAAATCTTGTTTTGCCAGCTCAGCATTTCAGCTGCAACGTGGTCAACTGCGTGATCATTTAACGCTGTCTTTCAGGCGATACTCGGCTGAGCGCGCATGTGCTTGCAAACCTTCGCCATAAGCGAGTTCGGCTGCAATCTTGCCCAGCGTTTGTGCGCCGGCTTCGCTGATATGGATCATGCTTGAGCGCTTTTGAAAGTCGTAGACACCGAGCGGCGATGAAAACCGGGCAGTACGCGAGGTTGGCAACACGTGATTTGGACCCGCACAATAATCGCCCAAAGCCTCGGACGAGAAACGCCCCAGAAACATCGCACCTGCGTGACGAATCTGATCGGCCCATTGTTGCGGATCTGCGGCTGAAATCTCCAGATGCTCAGCTGCGATCAGATTGGCGATCTCACACGCGTGTTCCATGTGACGCACAGTAATCAGCGCGCCGCGATTGGTCAGCGACGTGCGAATGATGTCGTGTCTCGGCATATCCGCCAACAGGCGATTTATGCTGGCTTCGACCTTATCGAGGTAATTTGGGTCAGGACACAACAAAATCGACTGTGCCAACTCATCATGTTCCGCTTGCGAAAACAGGTCCATCGCGATCCAGTCCGGATCGGTCGTTCCATCGCAAATCACTAAAATTTCTGAAGGTCCGGCGATCATATCGATGCCGACGGTTCCAAACACGCGACGTTTGGCAGCCGCGACATAGGCATTTCCCGGTCCGACGATCTTATCGACCGGCGGGATAGTTGCCGTGCCGTAGGCCAATGCACCGACAGCTTGCGCACCACCAATGGTAAAAACCCGATCAACGCCTGCGATTGCAGCAGCGGCGAGCACCAGTTCATTTTTAACACCATCGGGCGTTGGCACGACCATGATGATTTCCTGGACGCCAGCGACCTTGGCGGGAATCGCGTTCATCAGGACCGACGACGGATAGGCGGCCTTGCCGCCCGGCACGTAGATACCGACGCGATCCAGCGGTGTGACTTTTTGACCCAAAACGGTTCCGTCTGCTTCGGTGTAGCTAAAGCCATCTGATCCGCATTCTTGCTTTTGACGTTCGTGATACGCGCGCACGCGGTCTGCAGCGGTTTGCAATGCAACACGACGTTCCGGTGTCAATTGCATCAACGCAGCCTGCAATTCATCCTGACCAATTTCCAACGCTGAGACGGTCTGCGCATCCAATCGATCAAACCGCTTGGTATAGTCTAAAACTGCCGCATCACCACGTACCTTTACATCGGCCAGAATCTGCGCAGCCGACTGGTCAATGGCATCATCTTCAGTCGCGTCAAATGCCAGCAGAGCCGAAAGCTGGGCTTGAAAATCAACATCGTTAGCATTCAGTTTTCTGATTTTTAGGGTCATGATTGTGTTCGCGATAGTTTCTTAAAGTGCTCTGGTTGATGCTTTCTCAATGGCTTCCAAAATTGGCTGAAGCTGCTTGTGCTTCAATTTCAACGCCGCCTGATTGACAACCAGGCGCGAAGAAATGTCCATAATATGCTCGACCTCAACCAGATGATTAGCGCGTAATGTGCTGCCGGTACTAACCAAATCGACAATCGCATCCGCCAAACCGACCAACGGCGCCAACTCCATCGAGCCGTACAATTTAATTAAGTCAACGTGCACACCTTTGGCCGCAAAATGGTCGCGGGCCGTCAATAAATACTTTGTAGCAACCCGCAGACGTGCACCTTGGCGCACCGCTTTTTCATAATCAAAACCCGCAAATACAGCAACCGACATTCGGCATTTAGCAATATTCAGATCGATCGGCTGGTAAAGACCCTCACCGCCGTGCTCAAGCAAAACATCTTTACCGGCCACGCCAAAATCGGCAGCACCGTATTGAACGTAGGTCGGAACATCAGATGCACGAACAATGATAACGTTCACCAATGGATCGTTGGTTGGCAAAATGAGCTTGCGCGACGTTTCCGGGTTCTCCGTCACGACAATGCCAGCCGCCGCCAGCAATGGCAAGGTTTCTTCGAAGATGCGCCCCTTGGACAATGCCAGGGTTAATTTTTGACTCATTTGTTTCTTTCAGTCACATTCAGCCGAATTTCGGCTTGAGAATCGGCTTGAGTATCGGCTTATGAATCGATTTACTTTATGCGTTCAATCTTAGCGCCAACTGCTGACAACTTCCGCTCCATTTGATCGTAACCACGATCCAGATGGTAAATCCGTTCAATCAATGTCTCGCCCTGCGCAACTAAACCAGCGATCACCAACGATGCCGACGCGCGCAAATCAGTTGCCATCACCGGCGCACCAAACAGTTTATCGACACCCTTGACCATGGCAGTATTACCCTGAACGTCAATCGAAGCGCCGAGTCGGCTCATTTCCTGGACGTGCATAAAGCGATTTTCAAAAATCGTTTCAGTCACATGACTAGTCCCGTCCGCAATCAGATTCATTGCCATGAATTGCGCCTGCATGTCGGTCGGAAATCCTGGATATTCAGTAGTGCGGAAGCTAACGGCTTTAGGCCGTGCTGCCATTTGAACGCGAATCCAGTCGTCGCCCGAAGTCAATATAACACCAGCTTCGCGCAACTTGTCGAGCGCCACATCCAGGGTATGACTACGTGTATTTTTCAACAGTACATCACCGCCAGTCGCAGCCACAGCGCACAGGAAAGTGCCGGTTTCGATACGATCAGGAATGACCGCATGCGACGCACCGTGCAATCGTTCAACGCCTTGAATCACCAGACGATCCGTACCAATACCTTCGATTTTGGCACCCATCGCGACCAGCAAATGCGCGAGATCGGTCACCTCCGGCTCACGCGCGGCATTGTCGAGTATGGTTTCGCCGTCAGCCAGCGTTGCGGCCATGAGCAAATTTTCAGTACCGGTAACAGTGATCATATCGGTAACAATATGCGCACCTTTTAACTTTTTGGCCCTTGCATGGATATAACCCGCTTCGATGTTGATCTCAGCACCCATCGCTTGCAAGCCCTTGATATGTTGATCAACCGGACGCGAACCAATGGCGCAACCGCCTGGCAGCGAGACTTTCGCCTCACCAAAGCGGGCCAGCATCGGTCCTAATACCAAAATCGATGCGCGCATGGTTTTCACCAACTCATAAGGCGCTTCCAGATTGGTGATGGCATCGCCCTGCAATATCACTGAGTGGCCTTCCTGCTTGGTCTTTAAGCCGATCTGGTTCAATAGCTTTAGCATGGTCGAGACATCATGCAGGTTTGGCACGTTAGCCAACTCCAGCTGATCCGAAGTCAGTAAGCCGGCGCACAAAATCGGCAGCGCGGCATTTTTTGCACCAGAAATAATGATTTCACCAGACAGACGGTTACCGCCTTGAATCAACAATTTATCCATATTTACTCTTCTTAACTTTGATCAGAGGCCAATGCACTCTTTTTTTGAAACTCTTCAGGCGTCATGGTCTTCATCGACAGCGCGTGAATTTCTTCGCGCATGCGGTCACCCAATGCGGCATAAACGATTTGATGACGCTGAATCAGACGCTGTCCGGCGAAGGCTTCCGAAACAATTACCGCCGTAAAATGCTGGCCATCGCCCTCAACTTCCAGGTGCGAGCAAGTAAGGCCGGCCGCAATGTAGCTTTTGACGAGTTCGGGTGTGGGGAACATAATTAGAACCTGATTGATTTAAAACTGCATTAATTTGGTGGTGTCACTGAATTCAGTCAGTAGTGATTGATCTCAGTGAACGGAGTGGCGCAACTGTTTGATGAGTTCGTTCGAGTAACCTCATTAAAAACCAGCTTAATTCAAAACTGCCCTAGTTTAACGGTGTCACTGCGTTAAGTCACTAGTGACTTAACGCAGTGAACGTCATGGCTTAGATTTGTGGCTTAAGGCAGTTGCCCGACGTAATAGCCAAAATTAGTGGCGTAACTTATACCCTTGCTTCAACATCTGGACCGCTATAGTAGCCAGAACCAACAGGAACACCAAAATAATAGCGAGGCTAATAAACGGATTAACGTCGGACTGACCAAAAAATCCATAACGAAATCCGTCAATCATGTAAAAGAAAGGATTGAAATGGGAGACCGCTTGCCAAAATGGCGGCAGCGAATGAATCGAATAAAATACGCCAGCCAAAAATGTTGCCGGCATAATCAGGAAATTTTGGAACGCAGCCAACTGATCGAATTTGTCAGCCCAAATCCCTGCAATTAAACCCATAGTGCCTAAGAATCCTGCACCCAATACCGCAAAAATAACGATCCACCACGGCGCAACAAACGATAAATCAACAAAAAATCCCGTAATCAGCAGCACGCCGCCGCCGACAACGACACCGCGGACAACCGAGGCCAGTACATAAGCGCCGAACAATTCCCAGTGCGACAGCGGCGGTAGTAAGACGAATACCAGGTTACCAGTCATTTTAGATTGCGCCAAAGACGACGACGTATTGGCAAATGCATTTTGCAACACACTCATCATCACTAGACCAGGAACCAGAAACGCGGTGTATTCCACGCCCGGATACACTTGAACATGACCCTTCAAAGCGTGACCAAAAATCAGCAAATACAACATCGCCGTCAGAATCGGCGCGCCAACAGTCTGGGTGGCGACCTTCCAAAACCGCAATACTTCTTTATAAAATAACGTTTGAAAACCAATCATCGGGCACCGCCCATGTTTATTCCGTCCACGCTTTTACCATCCATAATTTGCAAAAACACGTCTTCCAAATCGGCCTGCTGCAAATACATGTCATCAATGACGACGCCAGCGGTCCGTAAGGTCGCCAAAATCGGCTCGACTTCGTTAAACGCGGTAACCCGTAAGGCAAACTTACCCGCTGCTTCATGGCTACCGGCTTGCAATACTAGCGGATGCAAAGCCTCTGGCAATGACACACCTGGGAGCAAATGCACAATCAATTGTGAACCTGAAATGCGTTTTAATAAACCAGCAGTTGTATCGAGAGCAACTACTTTGCCCCGTTTCAACATCGCGATGCGATTACACTGTTCTTGCGCCTCTTCCAGGTAATGCGTGGTCAACACCACTGTATGACCGTCGCGATTCAACTGGGAAATAAATTTCCACAAAGTCTGGCGTAATTCAACGTCAACACCTGCTGTCGGCTCATCGAGCACTATCACGGGTGGTTTATGCACAAGTGCTTGCGCCACCAGAACCCGACGCTTCATACCGCCAGATAGCGTGCGCATATTGGCATCGGCTTTACTGGTCAGATCGAGATTTTCCATTACCTCGTCGATCCACTTATCATTATTTTTCAGTCCGAAATAGCCGGATTGCAAACGCAATGTCTCACGTACGGTGAAAAATGGATCAAATACTAATTCTTGCGGTACGACGCCAAGCTTACGACGCGCGTTCCGAAAATCACTGATCACGTCGTGACCATGAATGTTGACGGTACCTGTATCAGCCCGATTCAATCCGGCAATAATCGAAATCAGAGTCGTCTTCCCTGCGCCGTTAGGCCCAAGCAACCCAAAGAACTCCCCTTCTTCGATAGTAAGAGAAACATCATCCAATGCTTGCAATGACTGGTAACGTTTTTTGACGTTGGTAATTTGTATGGCCGCCATAGTGGCTCGATTTACTCTTAAAAGGGATAGCGCGCAATGACACTACAATGAAATTGTGATGCGCGGAACCCTCAATTATAGGGGATTTCCCGAAAGGCAACCGGCTATGGGCACAAACCCAATCTGAAAGCGAATAACTAAATACGTTTTTAATCCACAGTTTGCCGCAAATTCGTATTGCACTCAGGCACAAATGAATAGGGAAACAGGGGCAGAATTGAGGAGATAACAGAAGGCAAAAGCAATGCTAAAGATCAGTGATGTGGGGTCACGGGGGAGTCGATCATGATCGGTTGTGTCGCAGGGGACAGCAAATCCGATACACCATATAAATCAATCAGGCTTTCCAGATTGGAAGGCAAGCTGGAGAAGTGGAGCGAAAGCCCTTGATTGAGCGCGGCACATTGCCACGCAAGCAACGTTGCTACTGCGGCAGAATCTACCGCCACCACGTCGCCCAAATCAATTTCGGTCTCGCCGCCAGCGATCGCCCGAAGTCCCGCTTCAAGGGCGAGTTTGGCGTTACTGACAGTAAGAGAATGAGAAGGCCTGAACATGGTGGTCGATCAATAATATTTAACTATGTTTAACTGCTAGATAGTGACTAATTCAAAAACTTACTGACACTTATTAATTTTAAGTTTATTGATACAAATTTATTTAGTTACGCCTGATAAACACATTAAGTGATTATCTCTAATCACTTAATCAGGCGATTTAATTATTTGCTATTTTTAGCGGCGAGGGATTTATTCTTGTCAGTTAACATTTTAATCAGACCATCCATCCCCGAACGGCCGATTTCTGAAGCAAAGGTCCCTTTATAAGACTCAACGAGCCATGCGCCCAATACGTTGACATCATAAATTTTCCAGCCGTCTGCCAGCTTTTCCATGCGGTAATTAAGTTGAATAGGCTCGCCACGGGGTTGAATCACTTGCGAACGAACTTCAACGTCTGTATCTGTAGGACTTCCACGCATTGGCTTGAAGTCAATTTTTTGATCACGGACTTGCGCCAAAGCGCCAGAATAAGTAAAGATCAGCAGACTACGGAACTGTGCGGTTAACTGTTTTTTCTGGTCAGGCGTTGCTTCTCTCCAAAAACGCCCTGCAGCAAGCGACGTCATGCGGTCGAAATCAACGTATGGAATAATTTTTTCTTCGACCAGCGAGAGAATGCGTTGCTGATTGCCACCCTGGATGCTCTTATCGGCTTTAGCAGTATCAATAACCTCGTGACTAATGCGCTGAACCAGCGCATCTGGCGCTTCCTGAGCAAAAGCAGAACCAGCCAATGTCATAGCACCGAGTGTCATGGCTAACGCCAAATATTTTTTTATAGTATTCATATTTTAATAACTTTACGCAATGTTTGTTGATGGGCAGAATGTATTTCACATCCAAACTGTAACGCGAACTGTAACGTTTACTATGACGCCGCATTCCTTAACTTGTTCCGGCGTAAGGATTGCCTAATAAAAATAGTTGTAACCATTTCCTACGCAACCACCGAAAAATCACCGCTATTAGTTGTCTTCTTTATTTGGACCATCGATTTGACTTTGACGGCGCTGCGTATACGCATCACGCACAAATTCATATTTATCAAGGGCCGCATCTTCAAGTAATGTAGAGGCATCAAGTAAGTTAGCACGCTTGTCAACCAAACGTACCACCGATCCGGTATTACGCCAGCGCACTGGATATTTGTAAGTCCAGATATCACCGTAGAAATCTACTGGCAACGCCGCTGCATCACGAATATTGGATGGACCAAACAACGGTAACACCAGATAAGGACCTGAACCGACGCCCCATACGCCGAGCGTTTGACCAAAATCTTTGTTCTTTTTTTGTAAGCCAGCTGCCGAACTGACATCCAGCAAACCGCCCAGACCGAACGTAGTATTGACTGCTACCCGCATCACGGCCGTCGTACCATCCACACCGTTGCCCTGCAAGTAGCCGTTAGCTGCGCTCCATACATCAGCAAGGTTACCAAAAAAGTTATTAACCCCGGTTTGTACAAAAGACGGCAACCAGTTTCTATACGCAGTCGCCACAGGCTTCAAGGCAATTTGATCGAATTTATCGTTCACTGTGAACATCGCCCGATTGAAGCCTTCCAGCGGATCCTGTGGATTGCTGGCGCCACCGGTGGTTGCGCAACCGCTCATGACCGCTACAACAGCTAAAGCACTAACGAGCGTCGTGGTTTTCATTGGGAACTATCCTTTCCGTCCGCTGCCTTGCTATAAATAAGCTGACTGATCAGATTCTCTAGCACGATCGCTGATTGTGTCATTTTGATGTTTTCTCCAGCGACCAGATCTTTGGTATCGCCGCCAGCTTCTATGCCGATATATTGTTCACCCAACAAACCCGCGGTCAGAATTTTGGCCGAGCTGTCTACCGGAAATTTGTAACGCTCATCCATATTTAACGTTACAACAGCTTGAAAGTTTTTGTCGTCAAAATTGATCGCACCCACCCGCCCGACAACAACACCCGCACTCTTCACAGGCGCGCGTGGCTTCAGACCGCCGATGTTATCGAACTTCGATATCACGGGATAACTGGCCTGAAACGATGCGCCACCCAAATTACCGGCTTTAAAAGCCAGAAAAATAAGTGCCAGCGCACCAAACACGACGAATAAGCCGACCCAACCATCCACAGATTTTTGTTGCATATTTATCACCTTAAGAATGCCAGCCGAAGCACTTTGTCTGCCTCGATATACTGCCATAGGTACTAATAAAAAGTATCGAACGACACAATGCGTTACCAAATAACTACATCGATCGTCGCTCTAAGCGGCGTTTTAATTAAACATTAATGCAGTTAACAAGAAGTCCAGTGCCAACACAGTCAGGGACGCTATCACGACGGTTCTTGTTGTTGCACGCGCAACACCTTCTGGAGTTGGCTTGGCCTCATAACCTTGATACAACGCGATAAAAGTCACTGCTACCCCAAACACGGCACTTTTCAGGACCCCGTTAGCGACGTCTTTCCAAACATCGACGCCTGCCTGCATTTGAGACCAGAAAGAACCTTCATCAACACCAATCAAACGTACACCAACAACGTAGCCGCCCAAGATACCGAGCGCGCTAAAGACCGCTGCCAGCAACGGCATTGCAATAATTCCGGCCCAGAAGCGCGGTGCGATCACGCGCTGCAAAGGATCAACCGCCATCATTTCCATCGCGACCAACTGCTCGCCAGCTTTCATCAGCCCGATTTCGGCAGTCAGCGATGTACCAGCGCGCCCGGCAAACAGCAACGCCGTCACTACCGGACCCAACTCACGTACCAGCGACAGGGCGACCAACAAACCCAGCGCCTGTTCGGAGCCATACTTATTGAGCGTGTAGTAACCCTGCAAACCCAATACAAATCCGATAAACAGACCCGACACACCAATGATCAGCATCGAATAATTACCGATGAAATGGATCTGATCGGTAATTAGTCGAGGGCGCTTTAGCAAGCCTCCGGAAGCCCGCAAAATGGCAAAAAATATCCGCGTCGCTCTACCAATGCCAGATACGGTTTCACGCACACTCCTGCCAACTGCCTCAAATAGTCTAACGATCACGGACGCGCCTCCAGGCCAAGATCGGCCGCGAACGACTTACCTGGATAATGGAAAGGCACCGGACCATCTGCTTCCGCGTAAACGAATTGCTTCACAAACGGGTCGCTTGAGGCTCGCATTTCATCCGGCGTGCCGTGGGCAACGATCTTCCCTTGCGATAGGAAATAAATATAATCTGCAATAGCGAACGACTCGTCCACATCGTGTGACACCACGATTGAAGTTGAACCTAATGCATCATTGAGCTTACGAATCAGTGACGCGGTCACGCGCATCGAGATAGGGTCCAGTCCGGCAAATGGCTCGTCATACATGGTTAAGCATGGATCTAGCGCTACCGCACGGGCCAACGCGACGCGACGCGCCATCCCACCGGATATTTCAGACGGCATAAGTTGTGCTGCATTGCGCAAACCGACAGCCTGTAATTTCATTAACACCAAGTTGTTTAATAATTCATCTGGCAAATCGGTATGCTCACGTATCGGAAAGGCGACATTTTCATATACCGACAAATCGGTAAATAAAGCACCATTCTGAAACAACATACCCATCTTACGTCGCATAGCGTACAAATCTGACTTGTTAAGCGTAGCGACTAATTGATCGTTAACAACGATTTTCCCGCCGTTTGGCTGCAATTGGCCGCCAATCAGTCGCAAAATGGTCGTTTTTCCTGATCCGGAGCCACCCATGATCGCGATAACTTTTCCTCGCGGGAAGTCCATACTAAGGGACGATAAGATCGGCCGATCACCATAGCTAAACTCCACATCTCGGATTTCGACAATATTACCCACTAAGCCCACCGTTTAGATCAAAGGCGACATTGTAGTGCACTTGCAACATTAGAGTTTGATCCGACGACATAAAATGCACCTTAAAGATATAAAAAACAAGTTCTCATAAGAAATAAACAATTCAATCTTAATATAAAGATTGAATTGCGCTGCATAAATCTATCGTAACAAAAGACTGTGGGTATCCACACCAAACATTGCTAATAATACAATTTATATTTATTAATTGGCCGATTTTGCGGCTTCTGTTCTACAAAAATAAAAAAACAGGTCCGCATGCTAGATGCGAACCTGTTTTTGTCAATAAGGCCAAATTCATTTAGTTCTGCTATTGCTCTATATTGTTTACAGCGCAATCGTAGTTAAAGGAAAAAGGTCGTTACAACCTGTTTTACAAAGGCAGTACTGATGCGCCCATCAGGAACTCATCGACTGCACGTGCACACTGACGACCTTCCCGAATTGCCCAGACCACTAATGACTGACCGCGACGCATATCACCCGCCGCGAATACTTTATCGACCGAGGTTTTATACGAACCATCGCCATCGGTCGTTGCTTTGGCATTGCCCCGGGCGTCTTTATCAACCCCAAACGCCTCCAGCACTTGGGCCACAGGAGAGACGAATCCCATCGCCAAAAATACCAGATCCGCCTTCATTTCAAATTCGGAATTCGGCACTTCCTGCATCTTGCCGTCCTTCCATTCGACGCGGGCAGCAATCAGCTTTTCAACCCGACCATTTTTGCCCTCAAGACGCTTAGTCGCAACCGCCCAATCACGGTCACAGCCCTCTTCGTGCGACGAAGATGTACGCAATTTGATTGGCCAATATGGCCATACCATCGGCTTGTTTTCTGTTTCTGGTGGCTCTGGCATCAACTCGAATTGCGACACCGATGTTGCGCCTTGACGGTTAGACGTACCAACGCAATCCGATCCGGTATCACCGCCGCCGATAACAATCACGTTTTTCGCGCCAGCCAGAATTTGATCCTTGACCTTATCGCCGGCATTGATCTTGTTTTGTTGCGGCAGGAAATCCATCGCGAAATGGACGCCCTTCAATTCCCGACCAGGCACTGGCAAGTCACGTGGCTGCTCGGCACCACCAGCAATCACCACTGCGTCAAATTCTGCCTTCAACTCTTCCGGAGAAACTGTTTTTTTAGACCAATTATTCACATTAGCAGGAAAATCCTTACCGACCAAAACGCCGGTACGGAAAACAACGCCTTCTTCTTCCATCTGTGCGACGCGACGGTCAATATGGCTTTTTTCCATTTTAAAATCAGGAATACCATAACGCAGCAAGCCGCCGATACGATCGCTCTTTTCAAATACAGTCACATCATGTCCGATGCGCGCTAGCTGTTGCGCTGCCGCCAGACCTGCTGGGCCGGAACCAACTACCGCGACTTTCTTACCGGTCTTTACCAGCGCTGGCTGTGCGACAACCCAACCGTTTTCCCAGCCTTTATCGATGATGAAATGTTCAATCGATTTGATCCCGACCGGATCATCGTTAATCCCCAGCGTACACGCGCTCTCGCAAGGCGCAGGACAAATACGACCGGTGAATTCCGGGAAATTATTGGTCGAATGTAGTGTGTCCAGCGCTTCCTGATACGCGCCGCGATACACCAGATCATTCCAGTCAGGAATAATATTATTCACGGGACAACCGTTGTTGCAGAACGGAATACCGCAATCCATGCAGCGTGCGCCTTGTACCTTGGCTTCTTTATCGCCAAGCTGCAAAATAAATTCTTTGTAATGTTTCTTACGTGCCAGCGGTGCCTCGTACGTCTCTGGCATGCGGCTATATTCCATGAAGCCCGTTACTTTACCCATTTTCCACTCACATTCTTAGCTAAGCGATCCACCCTGCATTGATCCACATGGCATCCGGATTTTTGTGATCCGGATCCTTGCTCACTGTTCATTACAAAGGGGTCGCGCAGTAAATCGATATCGTTATATTGGCCTCACACTGCCGGATTCGGAGAATCCAAACAGCCTGAAGCCAACCTCAAAATTAAGCGACGACTTTTTCCTTGGCTAATGGCGCAGCGTCTTTCGCTGCGTTCAACTCACCGAGTGCGCGCTTATATTCTGTCGGGAATACCTTGACGAATTTTGCGCGCGAAGCGACCCAGTTATCCAGCAGATAACGCGCACGCGTGCTGCCGGTGTACTTGAAATGACGCTCGATCAAGCCCTTCAAAATCGCTTCATCAGTTTGCGCTTCATCAGCACGGGTTGTCGCATGCCAGATCGCATGGTCGATGGTCGCTTCCTGCTCGCCTTGACTCAGTACTTTCTCCAACGTGACCATCGACAAGTTGCACTGCGATGCAAACTGCGCATCAGGATCGTAAACATACGCCAGACCACCTGACATACCGGCTGCAAAGTTTCGGCCAGTTTCGCCCAACACCACTACCGTGCCGCCGGTCATGTATTCACAACCATGATCGCCAGTTCCCTCGACCACTGCAATGGCGCCCGAGTTACGTACTGCGAAGCGCTCACCAGCTACGCCGTTCAGGAAAGCTTCACCGGCAGTTGCGCCGTACAGGACGGTGTTGCCGGCAATGATATTATCCACTGCCCGACCACGGAACTCGGTGTTAGGACGAACGATAATGCGTCCGCCCGACAATCCCTTACCGACGTAATCGTTGCCTTCGCCCACCAGATCAAGTGTAATCCCGTGCGCCAAAAACGCACCGGCAGATTGACCGGCAGTACCTTGCAACTGGATATGAATGGTGTCGTGCGGCAGACCGTCGTTACCATATTTCTTGGCAACTTCACCTGACAACATTGCACCAACGGTTCGGTTCAAATTCTTGATCGGCGAAATAAACGATACGCGCTCACCCTTATCGATCGCGGCTCTGGCTTGTGCAATCAACTTATGATCCAGTGCCTTGTGCAAGCCATGATCTTGCTCTTTGGTGTGGTAATAGACTTCGCCTTCTGGCAGCGCTGGCTGATAGAAGATTCTTGAGAAGTCCAGGCCCTGCGCTTTCCAATGCGAAATCGCTTTCGCTTTATCGAGGAAATCTGAGCGTCCGATCAAATCGTTGAAATTGCGAATACCAAGTTGTGCCATGATCTGACGCACTTCTTCGGCAATAAAGAAGAAGAAGTTAACCACGTGTTCCGGCTTGCCGGAGAACTTGGCACGCAATACAGGATCTTGTGTCGCCACACCAACCGGACATGTATTCAAGTGGCATTTGCGCATCATGATGCAGCCTTCAACGACCAGCGGTGCAGTCGCAAAACCGAACTCATCCGCGCCTAACAGAGCACCGATAACAACGTCACGGCCGGTCTTCATCTGACCGTCAGCCTGCACCCGAATACGGCTACGCAAACCATTCAACACGAGTGTCTGCTGGGTTTCTGCAAGACCTAATTCCCACGGTGAACCGGCATGTTTGACGGATGACAATGGCGACGCGCCCGTGCCACCATCGTGACCCGCGATCACAACGTGATCAGACTTCGCTTTAGCGACACCGGCGGCGATCGTACCAACGCCAACTTCCGACACCAGCTTGACCGAAATCGACGCTTTTGGATTGACGTTTTTGAGATCGTGAATCAGCTGCGCCAAATCTTCGATCGAATAAATATCATGATGCGGCGGCGGTGAAATCAATCCCACACCCGGCACGGAGAAACGCAATCGCGCAATGTATTCAGACACTTTATGACCCGGTAGCTGACCGCCTTCGCCCGGCTTCGCGCCTTGTGCCATCTTGATCTGAATCTGGTCGGCAGAAGTCAGGTATTCGGCGGTGACGCCGAATCGTCCAGAGGCGACTTGCTTGATTTTTGAGCGTAGCGAATCACCGGCAAGTAATGGTGTATCGACCTCAATATTCTCAGGACCAATCACCGATGCCAGCGTGTCACCCTTCTTGATCGGAATGCCCTTCAACTCCTGACGATAACGATTCACGTCTTCGCCGCCTTCGCCGGTATTCGACTTGCCGCCGATACGGTTCATGGCAACTGCCAACGTGGCATGCGCTTCTGTCGAGATCGAACCCAGAGACATCGCACCGGTCGCAAAGCGCTTGACGATTTCTTTTGCCGACTCGACTTCATCCAGCGCAATAGCCTTGCTTGGATCGAGCTTGAACTCAAACAAACCACGTAGCGTCATATGACGCTTGGTTTGGTCGTTGATCAACTGCGCGTATTCTTTGTAGCTGTTGAAATTATTAGAACGGGTCGAGTGCTGTAATTTAGCAATCGCGTCCGGTGTCCACATATGCTCTTCACCGCGAATACGATACGCATATTCGCCGCCGGCATCAAGCGCATTAGCCAGCACCGGATCATTGCTAAACGCAGCACGGTGCAGACGCAGCGCTTCTTCAGCAACTTCAAATACGCCGATACCTTCAACGTTCGATGAGGTGCCTTTGAAGTACTTGTCGGTCATGTTTTTGTTGAGGCCGATAGCTTCAAAAATCTGTGCGCCACAATACGACATATACGTCGAAATACCCATCTTCGACATGACTTTTAACAAGCCTTTACCGATGGCTTTTTGAAAGTTATAGATCGCTTTTTCTGGCGACAACGCGCCTGGCAAACCGTGCGCCATTTCACTCAGCGTATCCATCGCCAGGTACGGATGAATTGCTTCCGCGCCGTAACCGGCCAACAATGCAAAGTGGTGCGTCTCACGTGCTGAACCAGTTTCAACCACCAGACCTGTCGAAGTGCGCAAACCCTTGGTAACCAGATGTTGATGAATTGCAGAAGTTGCCAGCAAGGCCGGAATGGCGACTTGTTCAGCGTCGACCTTACGATCAGAAATAATCAGAATGTTGTGACCTGATTTAACCGCATCAACGGCTTTAGCACACAACGAGGCCAGACGTGCTTCGATGCCTTCTTTACCCCAAGCGACGGGATAGCAAATGTTCAGCTCATGCGACTTAAACTTGCCACCGGTATGGGCACTGATATTGCGCAACTTGGCAATATCCGCGTAGTCCAGAATCGGTTGCGATACTTCAAGGCGCATCGGTGGATTGATGTTGTTGGTATCAAGTACGTTTGGCTTCGGTCCGATAAAAGACACCAGCGACATCACCATCGCCTCACGAATCGGATCGATCGGCGGATTGGTTACTTGCGCAAACAATTGCTTGAAATAGTTATACAGCGTCTTGTTCTTATTGGACATGACAGCCAGCGGCGAATCATTGCCCATCGAACCAATCGCCTCTTCCGCATTAGCGGCCATTGGCGACATCAGGAACTTCAAATCTTCCTGCGTGTAACCAAACAATTGCTGACGATCCAGAAGTGGAATTGTCGAGCCGGATTGCGCTGGCTCTTCCTTCAACGCGTCGAGCTTAATACGCACCGACTCAATCCATTGCTTGTATGGCTTGGCATTGGCGTACATGTCCTTGAGTTCTTTGTCGTCGATGATGCGACCGGCATCAAGGTCGATCAAAAACATTTTACCGGGTTGCAAACGCCATTTTTGAATGATCTTTGATTCAGGAATCGGCAAGACGCCGGACTCGGACGCCATCACGACCAGATCATCGTCAGTGACGATATAACGCGCCGGACGCAAACCGTTGCGATCCAGTGTTCCACCGATATGACGACCATCCGTAAACGCCATCGCGGCAGGACCGTCCCACGGCTCCATCATGGCAGCGTGATACTCATAAAATGCGCGACGATTGTCATCCATCGTGGTGTGATTTTCCCACGCCTCAGGAATCATCATCATCATCGCTTGCGCAATCGGATATCCCGCCATCAACAACAACTCAAGCGCATTATCGAAACATGCCGTGTCGGACTGGCCTTCATAAATCAATGGAAACAGCTTCTGCAGATCGTCGCCCAACACAGCCGATTTCATCACACCTTCGCGCGCACGCATCCAGTTAAAGTTACCTTTAACGGTGTTGATCTCGCCGTTATGGGCGATCAGGCGATAGGGATGGGCCAGTGGCCATTCAGGGAACGTATTTGTGGAAAACCGTTGGTGAACCAGCGCCAACGCTGAAATACAGCGCGGATCTTGTAAGTCCTTGTAATACACGCCAACTTGCGTCGCCAACAAAAGACCTTTGTAGACGACGGTACGGGCTGACATCGACGGCACGAAAAATTCTTTGCCGTGCAACAGGTCCAACGCTTGAATCGCGTGACCGGAAGATTTGCGGATAACATACAGCTTACGTTCAAGCGCATCGGTGACCATGATGTCTGGACCGCGACCGATGAAAATTTGACGGATGACCGGCTCTTTTTCACGCACAGTCGGCGACATTGGCATATCGACATCAACTGGCACATCGCGCCAACCCAACACGACTTGACCTTCGAGCAATACGGCGCGCTCAATTTCCTGCTCACAGGCGATGCGTGATGCGTTCTCTTTAGGCAAGAAAACCATGCCGACGCCAAACTCACCCGGCGGTGGCAACGCCACACCTTGCTTCGCCATTTCTTCACGATAGTATTGGTCTGGAACCTGAATCAGGATACCAGCACCATCACCCATCAATTCATCCGCGCCAACCGCACCCCGATGATCCAGATTTTTCAGGATAAGCAAACCTTGCTCAACGATAGAGTGGCTTTTGTTGCCTTTAATGTGCGCGATGAAACCGACACCACAAGCGTCATGTTCATTTTTCGGATCGTATAAACCTTGTGCGGGCACAGCATGTGACGTTTGCCCCAATTGACTCTTTTGCATTCCGTGCTCCACCACTCTATCAGTAAGGTTATAAGAATAGAACAGAGTCGAACAGACTACAACTAGAATAATTAGGGTCAGAGTAGCATTAAGCAAGCTTAATTTTTTGAAATATTAAATTAGGGACAGAGTGAATATAAACACAGATTAATTAGCCGCGACGTAGAGGCCATAACGGACATCATCGGAGGCGCGTATTAGTGCCAATCATTGTATTTTTAATGGTTCAATCCGCAGCAGTAGTGGCCACTATTTTGAAGGGGCGCCCTCGCCTCGCCGGACGCACCCGCTGGTTGTATTGTTGCTCCAAGCGAAACTTGAATGCTTCCGATCCAAGTACCCAACCTTTTCCGACCGCCTTAATTAATCCATCATCCCAAGGAAGAGTAAGTACTTGCTCAGCAAGTTCTTTATAGGTAGCTTCCCGGTCAAAAGGGGTATTCCCCAACGCCCAGTAAAGGGGATGATCGGAAATTAGCGGATCGGATTTAACACCGACATGATGCAAATAACTCGACCAGGCAAACTGCCCCAACACCACTTCCAAACCGTCGTGAGCCGGATAACAATCAATTGCCAGACTGCATTTCATCAAATATTGCTCGGGATCGATGACTGCCGCCTTGTAACGCCCTTGCCAGAGCGTACCAACCCGTGCATATCGTTGGTTAAAGTACGGTACATAGTAGCGCCCTACCCACTGCATCATGCGCGCCAATCCTTCTGCGTCGGATGGAGTTGCCAGTAGTTGGATTTGGTTTCCCATCAAAAGGTAAGCGTGAATCCCCACCTTAAACTGTCGCGCAGCAGTCTTCAGCCAGTTATAAAAGGCCAGATAGTCTTGATTATCGCGAAAAATGGTTTGCTGATCGATGCCACGCTGAATCAGATAATGTGGCTGATGAGGAGCTACTAAACGAGCAAGGCGAGCCATAACGAGCAACACTTCAATTTTAGATACATCATTTTATCTGGATAACTGACTCTGACCCTGATTAATTACGATCTGATTTCTGCCCAATTAACCGATCGGGATCATGGTTCAACCAGATCCGGATTGCGCTGTCAGGCAGACGTGTATGCATGTTTATCTGCCAGCAATATCGCACTACCGCAGCAACATTACTTAATCGGGTCTTCAGCAAGCAAGCGACCGAAGCCGCCATTATCAATAAGAATTTGCAACTCACTGGCTCCGCCAATCAACGTGCCGCGCACGAACACCATCGGCAAAGTACTCCATCCGCTCCACATTTTGAGAGCACTGCGCCGACGCCAGCCCTTTAGATAACTGCCATATTCAAGATACATGTAAGGCGTGCCGAGCGCGTCCAGCGCCTTGCGTGCTTTCTTTGGAAAAGGATTCTGCGCCATGCCAACAACGACCACCGGATGCGCCGCAATTGCCGTCTGTACCTTCTGCACGATATCAACATTTTCCTGCGATATTTTGCTCCGAATAGCGGGGTGAATGTGTAATTCATCAAGAATACTGCGGCCCATTTGGCACTCCTTAGCGAATAGCGATGATGTTGGAAGCCCACAGATTCTGGGAGTTTAGACGGGAAAATGTATTTGACGCGGCATCCATTTGACTAAATACCAACCATTGCGCTGACATAAACTACCACAGCGCTAATTACGGAATCAATTTCATGCCTTCAATTTGGTATAAAGGGTTTCCACCTTCTCGCGTGCCCAAGGTGTTTTTCTGAGAAATGTCAGGCTGGATTTAATACTTGGATCGCTCTGAAAACAACGTATATCAATGAGTTGGCCCAACTTTTCCCAACCGTAATGATCGACCAAGGCGATCAAAATGTTTTCGAGGGTGATGCCGTGCAGCGGGTTTTGTGGATTTTCTTGGGACATAGTCGCTTCTGGTAAACTGTGGAAATGGCAAATTGTGGCATGGTCAACGGCAGGGAGCGGCGTGGGTTCATGCTTTGTTTTAAGGTGTGGCAGCAAGGTTCGCTCTGCAACATATCGTTCTACAGCCAATTCTTCCAGCAGTCGAACTTATCCTTTAACGATGACCGACTTAAGGGGAGCATCTCAATAGATATGAAGCCCTCGTCCGGCCCCAACCTGCTTTTAGCTGCTTTGTTACCCAAGTTGTTACCAGCGTTGTTACCTTCATTCTTACTTTATTTATTATTCAATTTTAAGAATGCGTTTGTCAATGTATATGCAGCATCCTCATATCCAACGCACTTTTCAGGACTATTACCATGCCTCACGTGAGCATTAAAATGACTCAGGACGGAACCACCAAACAAAAAACTGCACGCATTACCGGAGCATCCCAATTGTTAGCCAATGGACTGCGCAAACATTCACTCACTCGCGTGATCGTTGACGATAAAGTCGGCAACAACAATTGGGTAATCGGCAGAGAAAGCCTTACCATACAGCGGAGGGAGGGCAAATAATGCCCGCCGTCCTGTCAACAGAAGAAATGTCGTCAGCAGTCATGCGCAAGGAAGCATTGTGGGTTGCGCTCTCTGGAGCACTAACGCTGGCTGTCGCCATGGGAATCGGGCGCTTTGCCTTCACACCGCTGCTACCCATCATGCTGCACGATGGCGTGATCAATCTCACCACGGGCGGATGGCTGGCGACCGCCAACTATATCGGCTATTTTATTGGCGCAATGCTATGCGTCATATTGCGCGGCAGTCCAACCCATTTTATTCGCTTCGGATTGATCGCCACCGTATTACTGACGCTTGGCATGGGGTTGTCGAACGCCCCCGATCTGCGGTTACTCATCTTATTGCGCACGCTATCCGGCATCACCAGTTCACTCGTATTTGTATTTGCATCCGGCTGGTGTTTACAGCGCTTGACCCAACTCGGCGCTCCAGCTTTAGGCGGCATTATTTACTGCGGCCCTGGCATCGGCATTTTAGTGACTGGTTTGCCGGCCAGCACAATGGTCGCGCACGATTGGTCGGCGGCGCAGGGATGGCTACTTTTTAGTGCGTTAGCGCTCGTCCTCAGTGCAAGCGTGTGGCGCACTTTTTCTAAGTCTGCCGATACGCCAGCACCATTTGCCGAAAGCATTCATGCATCGGAACCACTTCAGGTCAGACGCCAGGCCACCGAATTGGTACTGATCTATGGAGTGGGTGGATTTGGCTACATCATCACAGCCACTTTCCTGCCAGTCATAGCGCGGCAGGCTTTGCCCCACTCGCATTGGCCCGATTTACTCTGGCCTCTGTTCGGCATCGGTGTTGCGATAGGTGCGCTGCTCGGTACCCGCATACCGATGCGCTACGACAACCGCCTGTTACTCGCGATTTGTTATGTGCTGCAAGCGATTGGAGTGATGATGGGAACTGCGTTGCCGACGGTATCAGGCTTTGCAATTGGTTGTCTGTTACTCGGCCTGCCATTCACCGCCATCACACTGTTCGCGATGCGCGAAGCACGGCGCTTGTATGGCGATCATGCGCGTAGCCTGATGGGTTGGTTGACAGCCGTTTACGGCTTGGGCCAAATTATTGGACCTCCGCTAGCCACTTATCTGGTAAAACGTACTGGGTCGTTCACAGCATCGCTCAGTGTTGCTGCCCTAGCGTTGCTAGCTGGCGCATGCTTGTTTGGAATGATGGTCTACAAGACGAAAAAAGCGCAAACCTGATAATAAAAATCCTGGCAGAATATTTTGCCAAGATTTTTTTACTCAACCATCAAGCGTATTGCTAATGCCATTAGCGCTATCAGTTATCGCTATTGTTGAGCGTCGGTTTTAATCGCCACAAAACGCTGTGTGATTTTTCCGTCGCGTTCGATCTCTTCAAAAAAAACGCTGCGGGGCCGCGTCCAGATTGCGCCATTCGCCGCGCGATAGACGATCATCGTCACCGTCGGATCAGACTCCAGCGTGGCTTCGCAAATGAAGTCATAAATGCC
This sequence comes from Glaciimonas sp. GNP009, assembly GCF_054343755.1. NCBI lineage: Bacteria > Pseudomonadati > Pseudomonadota > Betaproteobacteria > Burkholderiales > Oxalobacteraceae > Glaciimonas > Glaciimonas sp. GNP009. The sequence continues at coordinate 2,850,941 of NZ_JBTGUV010000004.1, read as the reverse complement.
ACCTTTAAAATGCCGATACTGCATTAGTATCCTTTCCAAATTTTTTAAAAAATATCAACGGAATGCAGGCTCGCTAAAACTACGTAGCTTGCGACTATGTAATTGCTCGACGCCTTGATTACGCAATAATTCCAACGCCTTGATCCCTATTTTCAAATGTTGATTAACCCGTTGTTCATAAAAGCGATTTGCCATTCCAGGCAATTTTATTTCACCATGCAACGGCTTATCGGAGACGCATAGTAACGTGCCATACGGTACTCGAAAGCGGAAGCCATTTGCGGCAACAGTGGCGCTTTCCATATCCAGCGCGATGCTCCGACTTTGGTTAAAACGTAACAACGGCACTCTGTGATCGCGCAGTTCCCAGTTGCGATCATCGACCGACGCCACGGTGCCGGTACGCATGATGCGCTTGAGTTCGTACCCTTCCAACTGCGTGATATGTGCCACTGCATCCTGCAACGCCAACTGAACCTCGGCCAATGCCGGGATCGGCACCCAAAGTGGCAAGTCATCATCCAGGACATGATCATCCCGCACATACGCATGCGCCAATACATAATCGCCCATGCGTTGTGATGCCGCCAAGCCCGCGCAATGTCCGAGCATAATCCAGCCATGCGGTCGCAACACTGCGACGTGATCGGTAATCGTCTTGGCGTTGGATGGTCCAACGCCAATATTAATCAGCGTAATACCTGTACCGTCGCCACGTTGCAGGTGATAGGCTGGCATTTGCGGCTGACGCGCAGGTGCGATCCCCGTGATGGTGCGATCCGCAGGCAAGTCATCCAGATTAGCGTTCCAGGTTGTCAGATCGCCGGGCTCGACAAACGCGGTGTATTGCTGACGATAGGCGCGCTGCTCAGGATCGTCGGTCGCTTGCATCAATTCGCGTCCCATGCGGATAAATTCATCAACATAAAACGCATAGTTAGTAAACAACACATAACGTTGAAAACGATCCGGCGAGGTCGCTGTGTAATGCTTCAGACGATGTAGCGAATAGTCGATGCGTGGGCCGGTAAATAACGCAAGCGGATGTGGCTCGCCCGGTAGCGGTTGATAGGTGCCATTAACAATCCGATCATCCATTGACGCCAGATCAGGCAAATCGAATACGTCTGGAAGATGGCGCAAATGTTCCGGGTCCAGATTACCCTCGACGTGAATGCCTTCAGAAAAAGCAAAATGGACGGGAATCGGTAATTCACTGACGCCAATTTCCAGCGGCACGTCGTGATTATCGCGCAACAATTTGAACTGACTAACCAGATAATTGGTATATAACGAAGGCCGCGTCAACGTGGTCTGATAAACGCCTGGGCCGGCAACAAAACCAAACGATTGACGGGTATCCGCGCGCGTATTGATTTCGGTCGTAATACGCACAAATGGATAACAGGCACGCACCCGCCCCGGTAAAACTTCGCCGCTGGAAAACCGCTTAAAAGCATCCCGCAACAACGCGGTGTTATGTTCGTAGATGGCGCAAACACGCTCAACGGCGGCTTGTGGGTCTGTAAATTTTTCAGTTTTGAACATTGCTTCTCCCTAGATACCTGCATACCCAAATTTCTGAATACTCGAACAGGTCAAATGATAAAAAATCACATTAAAAACTTTGCCTGCACAGCGGCCTGACCGAACGGAGCAATTTCAATCGGTCTGTTTTGATTCTACTGGGATTGCCGATATTCTGACAGCGCCATATCATTAAACGCACATAAATTGTCGAGAATAGTCCTAGGACTAATCCAGACACGATTGCCAAGCGATCAAACGACCAAAGCAGCAGCGCGCGCCGCTTTCCACATCATCGTCTCAATTGCGACAATATGATGACATCCGTCTAAACGCTCACGTCGCTGAAAGCGCCCAATCAGCCGCCGCGCGCGCGTGGATACTAGCAGTATCAAACAGTGGCACCTCTGAATCCTGTGGCCCGACCAGAAGCGCTATCTCGGTACAGCCAAGAATAATTGCTTGCGCGCCCTGCGTCACCAGTTCGGCCATCACTTTGCGATACTCAGCCCGGGAATCAGCAACAATTTTCCCAAGGCAGAGTTCTTCATAAATGATTCGGTGAACCGTTTCCCTGTCCTCGAACGTTGGGATCAGCACTTTAAGCCCATGCTGTGTACACAGTCGGTCGCGATAAAAATCCTGTTCCATCGTGAAGCGGGTACCAAGCAGACCGACCGTCGTAATCCCCGCTTGTTTGATTTGATGAGCGGTTGGATCCGCAATGTGAAACAAAGGAATGCGCACGGCTACCTCGATGGCAGGGCTTATCTTGTGCATGGTGTTTGTACAAAGAACTAAAAAGTCGGCACCAGCCAATTCAAGCGCGCGTGCGGCGCCAGCAAGCAACGCTCCTGCTGCGTCCCAATTTTCCACGTGCTGCAACTGTTCGATATCGTGAAAATCGACGCTATACAAGATGATCTTTGCAGAATGCAAGCCACCCAGACGCTCTTTAATCGCCTCGTTGATCTGACGATAATACGGCACAGTCGATTCCCAACTCATGCCGCCGATTAAGCCAATGATTTTCAATCGAAACCCCTTAAAGTGGAAACAGTCAGCGCTTATTGGAGGTGCGTCCTCGTTGATTGGGGCGCATACACTGTTTTAAAAACATAACAGGCTTAAATGCAAACCGACATAGGCTTATTTGACTTAATACCTAGCAGTTAAGTTACTGCATAAAATCGTACTTGCCGCCTGTTTTGATCGCACGCAAATAAGCAGGCCGCGCATGAATCCGCTGCAAATAGGCCATCAGGCGTGGGCGCGTCTTATCTAAACCGGCACGCATATTCGCCGCCTCTAGCGGAAAACTCATTTGTATATCAGCTGCACTAAAATCCTCTCCAGCAAACCAGGTGCTTTTTCCCAGTTCGGCTTCCATGAAATTTAAATGCGTGACGAGTTGCGGATCAATGAAACTTTTTTGTACGCCGCCCGAAATCAGTCTGGCAAAAGGCCTCAAAAACGCCGGCATTGGCGGCTTCGGCAGGCGTTCGAAAATCAATTTCATCAGCAATGGCGGCATCGCAGAACCTTCTGCATAATGCATCCAATAGGTATAGCGTTGCGCATCTTTGCTCCCAATCGGCGGTTTCAGACGATCACCGCCATATTGCTGAATCAGGTATTCGATGATTGCGCCCGATTCTGCGACTGTATTATCGCCATCAGTAATCACCGGCGATTTCCCAAGCGGATGAATGGCGCGCAAAGATGGCGGCGCCAACATGGTTTTTGGATCACGCTGATAGCGTTTTACTTCATATTCCAGGCCGAGTTCTTCTAGCAGCCAAAGTACCCGCTGCGAGCGCGAATTATTCAAATGGTGCACAGTAATCATGGTTGAAGTTCCTGCGAAGTGTGGGCAATCGTTAGCTAGCGAAATCAATACGTTGTCCGATTATGCCATTGGAACACCGCTTTACAATAGCGCCACAGATGCGACCAGAATACAAAACATCCTTCACTGATCGCGTGGTGGTTCTATAATTAAAAGTAAGGACCAGCGCCGCCGCCGATCCCCGCGCTTGCAAATAAAGTCAACGCAAGAAAATATAAAAATTAAGGGAGAACACCATGCTGATCGACGTCGAAAAATCAACTTTATTGTTAGTGGATTTCCAGTCACGCCTGATGCCTGCGATTCATCAGGGTGAAACGGTCACAGCGCAAGCGGTGCGTCTGGGCCGCATCGCGCAATTGGTCAACGTGCCCATCATTGGAACGGAACAGAGCCCAACCAAACTTGGCGGGAATGAAGATGCTATTAAGCAACTGTGCCAGACGACTGTCAGCAAAATCCATTTCAATGCCTGCGCAGACGGATTGCTAGGTATCCTGCCGCGCCCGCGGCGACAAATTATCATAGCGGGTTGCGAAGCGCATATTTGCATGCTGCAAACGGCACTCGGCCTGCTGGCGCACGGTTTTGTGGTACGGGTTGTGGTTGATGCCGTCGGATCGCGCCGGGAAAGCGACCGCGACGCCGCACTGGCGCGGTTACAGCAAGCCGGGGCGCAACTCGTTACGGTCGAAATGGTGGCTTACGAATGGGTACGCGATAGTGAACACCCGGCTTTTCGTCAACTATTGCCGTTGATCAAGTAGCCCGCCACTGGTAGGTTGGTGCTGACCCACCATCACGCTTAAGGCCGGCCGAAAAATTCCAGCATTAGGAATGCCTGCAAAGCCTGGGCGTCAGTTTCTCTGGCTGACAGCGTGATGACCCGCCCCAATCGTTGCGAGTCCCACTGGAAGTCGCCCGGATAGCGCTTGCGAATCAGTTCGATCATGCTCTTTATAATAGCGGCATTGATATCGCCATTTAAACCAGCATCCACATCAATCGTCTGACGGCGGCTCTCGCGGGCGGTTGCGCCCCACCCACGGAATACGTATTGCGCGACGCGTGGCCCTTTGCTGATGATCTGGAATATTCCGCCACCGCCTTCGCCTTTGCGCGCTAAAAATTGAATATTCGCCTTTGCAACCGCATTATCAGCAGGTGCAGTGCTTTCTGCTGGCGCACCCGGATCAGGGTCAGGGCGTCCCTCGGCTTCGGCTTCAGCACGTCGGCGATCACGGGCGGAGTTGAGCATCGTGCTCATATCCATTTCTGGCGGCGCGGGTTTAATCGTATCGGTCGGTGACGTTGCCTGTATTGGCGAGGGTGCAGGCGTTATCCGCGCTGTCGAGGTCGGACGCGTTGGGCGACGTAACGGACGTGCGGCGAGTTTAGGCGGTGTTTTAGGCCGAACAACCGGCTTGGCGGGCGGATGCGGCACGGCTTTCGGCTGCGGCAACGAAACCACTCTGGAAGGTGTCTCCTGCTTACTTTTTATAAGCGAAACCACCAGCGGCGCGGCGTCTGGCTTCAGAGGCGGCACATCCTCATCCATCTGAAACCATACAAACGTCAGCAGACCCACATGAAGTAAAACCGACAAGGCAATACCGATCACTGTCCTGCGCCGTGCACGTACTTTCAGCGAACTGGTTGTTTGCGTTGTCTTTTTACTCATTTTACCGATGGAGGTCAACTGCCCCTGATGGGGACCGAACAAATGTTATTCGAAATGTCTAAGTAAATCCGAAAAATGGATTTTAAACAATTCGCAAAAATTCTTCACGTTAAATTGTGAAACATAGTGTAGCTGCGTGCTCAACCCCTAAATGGGCCTAAAAAATGATTACACCAACGAAAATTTCCATCAATCACATCCTCACCAGGTTTTTCTCCCTGCAATAAACGCTAAAAAAGTTAGGAACGTGGTGACTATTGAACAATTCGGACATGATAGTAGCAGAGGAAACTCTTGAAAAAATTCGGTCGTAGGATCGATGTCGAAATAACATTGCTTTAATACGGAATTTACTGAGAAGTTAGCTATCTTGGGATTTTTTGGACTGCCGACGTGAGACCGCTTAACCCTGCCTGGAATAGGAAAGTATACGCTAGTCGCGGCATCCAACGATCAGACGCCGGAATTGGAAGCTATCTATTTGATCAAGGGCAAACAAAAAGTTGATGCGCATCACCCTGATGTGGGAAGGAGAAGCCAAAAAACACGACGATGATCGCTAAATGAAGCAATCTCCGTTTTCTCTGATATTTATGTTATCCGGGTGACCCATGAAATCGCGCCGCGCAGGTCCGACGGACTTCTGGCGAGCCTGCGATCATTGACTACCAGCCAACGCCAGCGCAAGAACGCACGCGACATGCATCGCTTCTCCCTCGGTCCCGTCATGAATCTGATGACGGCAACTGGTCCCGTCGGCCACGATAATCGCGCCTTTACCCGCCTTGCGCACCGCAGGAAGCAATGCCAGTTCAGCCATCGCCAGTGATGCTTCATAGTGCTCCGCTTCGTAACCGAAACTTCCTGCCATTCCGCAACAGGACGACTCCACCACCGACAATTGAACTTCGGGAATCCATTTTAGGACAGTCTGCACCGGACTAAAAGCATCAAATGCCTTTTGATGACAATGACCGTGCAGCAATACTTTGTTAGTCGGTAGCGGTTTCAGGTCCAGCGTGAAGCGCCCCGCCTTTTGCTCTTTTACCAGAAACTCTTCAAGTAAATAAGCGGAGCCTGATAACTTCTCTGCCTCCTCGCCGTAACCATAGCTCAGAAACTCATCGCGCAGCGTGAGCAAACAGGACGGCTCCAGACCAACTATCGGTACACCCCGATTAACAAACGGCATCAATGCATCCAGACTACGCCGCGCCTCGGCCTTTGCCTCTTCGACTAATCCCGCAGATAAATAGGTCCGACCGCAACATAACGGTCGCTGACCGGGAACAATATTAAACCGCACGGTATATCCAGCGGCTTCCAGAACCTGCTGTGCGGCAACAGCGTTCTCCGACTCCATATAGTTATTAAACGTGTCCACAAACAAGAGAACTTCTTTACGCTGATGGACGTCCGGCGTACTCGTTTTTGCATTGCCCAAAAACGATTTTCGGAAGCGTGGAAAGGACCGCTGCGGTGCCAATCCCAGCGATTTTTTTATCCACCCGGAAAGATACGGAACCCCTTCTATCAGCGCCAGCGCTCCGCCAACGTTACGCATATACGGCGCATAGCGTGGCATGAAAGCAACCAGACGATCGCGTAGTTGCAGACCGTTTTTTCTGGTCCATGCGGCGCGCGCTTCAATCTTGATCTTAGCCATGTCCACGCCGGTTGGGCAATCGCGTTTACATCCCTTGCAAGAAACACACAGATCTAATACTTCCTTCACTTCCTCACTAGCAAGACCGTCCTCTCCTAACTGACCAGACATTGCCAAACGTAAAGTGTTAGCGCGACCGCGCGTCACATGCTTTTCATCTTTGGTAATACGATAACTTGGGCACATTGTTCCTGCATCGAACTTACGACAATGGCCGTTGTTATTACACATTTCTACCAACTTGGCCAATCCGCCTGTGCGATCATCGCCAGTGCCGGGCGCAGTCTCTTCGCCTGTAAGCGGATCACGGTTGACGTTCCACTGTGACCAATCAAGTGCGGGAACCAAAGACAATTCACGGTAACCCGGCGCGTAACGGAAATTTCTACGGTCATCCATTCTTGGTGGACGAACGATTTTATCGGGATTGAAGCGATTCTCAGGATCGAACAAATCTTTGATTTCGGCAAAGGCTGCATTCAGTTTTGGCCCATATTGCCACGCCACCCACTCACCGCGACAGAGTCCGTCGCCGTGCTCTCCTGAGTACGCGCCTTTGTATTGGCGCACCAATGCCGATGCCGCTTCGGCGATTTCGCGCATGTCCTTTGCGCCCTCTCGCCGCATATCCAGAATCGGCCGAACGTGCAGGGTTCCTACGCTGGCATGCGCGTACCACGTGCCTTCCGTCCCATATTGATAAAAGACTTCAGTAAGTTGACTTGTGTACTCGGCCAGATGTTCAAGCGGCACAGCACAATCTTCGATGAAGGACACTGGCTTGCCATCGCCCTTCATGCTCATCATGATATTTAATCCCGCCTTGCGTACTTCCCACAAAGCTTTCTGTTCACCAGCCTGCGACATCTGCACCACTGAACCGGGCAAATGCAGATCGCTCATCAACTCCGCCAGCGCAGATAATTTTTTCCGCTGCACATCCAGATCTTCGCCCGAAAACTCAACCAGCAAAATCGCTGCGGGCTTTCCTATCAATGCCTTTTCTATCACTGGACGAAACGCCGGATTACTGATCGCCAGATCAATCATCGTGCGGTCTACCAGCTCCACAGCGGTCGGTCCAAGCTTGACGATGTGCTGCGCCATATCCATGGCTTGATAAAAGGTGGGGAAATTCACCACGCCCAATACTTTGTGTTCCGGTATCGGCAGCAGAGCTAACGTGATCTGTCGGGTATAGGCCAACGTGCCTTCAGAACCCACGAGAATCTGCGCCAGATTAGCCATGCCATCATCGGTATACGCCCGTGGATTCTGGCAATCAAAGATATCGATGTTATAACCGGCCACGCGACGCAAAACCTTTGGTGTGCGTTCAATAATTTCATCTCGCTCACGTTGCGCAATCCGTTGCAGACCCAGCACGATGTCGTGCAGGCGCCCGCTATCGGGCATCTGATCCAGCCGGCCAAACCGACCTTGCACGCCATCGGCAAGTACCGCGTCGATTGCCAGCACGTTATGTACCATATTGCCGTATTCAATCGAGCGCGAACCGCAAGAATTGTTACCCGCCATGCCGCCCAATGTACATTGGGCCGCGGTCGATACATCGACAGGAAACCATAACCCATGCGGTTTTAACCACGCATTCAGATGATCGAGCACAATTCCCGGCTCGACCGTGACAGTGCGCGCTTCCAGATCAAAGTCAATCACATTATTGAGCCACTTGCTGTTATCAATAATCAGCGCGTCACCGACTGTTTGCCCGCACTGACTAGTGCCAGCACCCCGCGCTAAAATCGGCATCTTATGGCTACGCGCGATGTCGAGTGCCAGCAAGAGATCCTTCTGATCGCGCGGCACGACCACTCCGATCGGCATGATTTGATAAATGGAGGCATCCGTAGCGTATCTGCCACGGTCTGCTTTTCCAAACAAAACATCACCACGCATTTCACGCTTCAATAGAGTCGCTATTGCCGAACCATTACCACTGCTTGGTGGAGCGAGGAAAATAGGCTTAATCAACATAATTGGACTCACGATATAAATAAAAAGCCACAAGCAAGCAACGTCAAAGCGCGGTCAAAATTAGCTTTAGACTGGCGCTAAAAAATTGCCTAAATCAGTTCGAAAGTAACGGCAGGAAGTCCAGCAATTTCACCAGCCACCGTGCCGCCTTTTGTAGGAAAATCCACGCCAGTATAAGAACCCGTGGTGATGATGGTCCCGGCTAACAATCCTAGCCCTTTCTGGCTGCAATGATTGACTAGCCAGCTTAACAATCGCCGCGGATCACCAGCCGGATTTTGACCGACTCCGCTAAACAGAGGAACGCCGTCGAGACGCAAATCAACAACCGGATTCAACGTAGAAAAATCCCCACGGTATGCGACCATCTGACCAATCATCAATGCACCGTGATTTTGCAAGTCTGCAAGCTGGACTAGCTTGGGCGCATCGCGCCAACCATTTACCCGGCTTGAAACGATCTCAATGGAAGCACCAAACCCGCTGATACTTTCTAATACTTCTTGCTCTGGAATCGGCTCAGATTGCGGCAAGAAATCCCTGTTAAATGAAAAGAATATTTCCAGTTCAAGACCAAGCACGAGATAGTCTTTTCGCGCAATTGAAACAGGTGTTGAAGCAGATGCCGCATAGATGCGCGGCTGTGGCAATGGTGCGCCCTGAATCGGTCCAGTATCGGACTTCGCTCCGATTTTCCAGCCGCCGATGCTGACATGACAGTTCTTCAGAATGCGTTGCTGAACCGCGTAAGCGCGGTCACTATTCTCTGGTTCCAGCGCTGCTGGTACCGATATTGTGGTGTTGCCGTTATACGCGGCGCTCAAGATATCGGCTAACGCATTTACAGAATCAGTCGCAGAATCGGTCGCGGATATTGTGCTCATAAAATCTCTCTAGATTAGATGGTGGATGGTTGAATGGTCGGATGAAACGAGCGGGAAAACGTGCAAAACATTATTCCTGCCACGCTCACCCCGGACGTCATATTGCCACCTAATCATCGTACGCGTGCAGACTAAACCTGCACTTTGGATGCCATCGTCGCCTTGAGCCCATCGGCCGAGGCAAACTTCGCCTCTGGCTGCATACGGAACGCCAGCACCACACCTACCGCCATCAAGATCATGCTGCCGACAAATGGCAATTCCCAACTACCATATCGGTCAATTAAATAGCCCGACAAAACCGGTGAAATAATCGCTGCCAGTGCCGAACCCGTATTCATCATGCCGCTGGCTGTACCCGCCGATTCGGGGGCGATATCCATTGGAATAGCCCACATCGGACCAATCGTCATTTCCGCAAAGAAGAAGCCCGCGCTGAGACAGATTATCGAGACATAAAGGTTATGGGTAAAGATGATCGGCAGCAACGACAACAAGGTGAGCAACATACAGACAGACACCATGTAACTTCTGGCGATCTTCAGATTGCCGGTGCGTATCAACAATTTATCGCTGACAATCCCGCCCAGCGTATCGCCGACGACACCGGCAAAAAAGACGCTGGAGGCGAAGATAGCGGATTTCTTCATGTCGAGGTTATAGCTGTGCAAAAAGTACTGCGGAATCCAGCTAAGAAATAACCACAACGTCCAGCCATAGCAAAAATACACAATAGTGGCAGGCAACATTCGCTTAAAGAGCGGCCCCCACGGCGTTTTGGTATTGCCTGTTTTGGGCGCTGGCATCGCAGCCAATTCTTCGGGCGTTATGCGCGGGTGCTTGGTGGGATCTTCGGTAAATACAAAAGCCCATACAAGCACCCAAACCAGGCTTAACGCGCCGCAGATGTAGAACGATTCTCGCCATCCGTATTGCACCATGACGAAAACGATTGCCGCTGGCGCGGCTGCGTTACCGATACGGGCGAATGCGTGCGTAATACCTTGCGCAAATCCGCGTTTCTCTTTCGGTATCCAGCGTGCCATCGCTGAGGTCGCGGCGGGAAATGTTGCGCCCTCACCCAATCCAAGCAAAAGACGCGCCAACAATAGAGACGTCAGACCGCCAGCAAAGCCGGTCAGAATGGTTGCAATGGCCCACAAAATACCGCAATAAATCAGCGTTCGCTTCGCGCCAAATTTGTCGCTGACCCAGCCGCCAATAATTTGGAATACAAGGTAAGGATAAGCAAAGGCGGAAAAGACTAGACCGATTTCGGTTTTAGAAAGATTGAACTCTTTGCCGAATCCTGCCGCGGCGGTACTCACATTCACACGATCCAGATAAGTGATGAAATACATCAGGCAAAGCATGAGAAGCACGATGGTGGTCGCGCGAAAGCGTAGGTGTTTCAAGGTTGTCTCCAATATGTATTGGTCGTCAAGCTAAAGCGTTTTTTCTTGCCGCTCACCATAAATCGTCTCTGCGATTTTGTGGTCAACGGGCAGCGTCGCTAATGGAGCACGTGGGCTGCTTGGTTCGGGCAGTAATGATGTGACTTATGGTTTGTGGTTTGTGGCTTGTTATGTGCCCGCTTTCAGCATGGATGCGCTCTTGTGCGTGGAGAGATAATCCATCGCCGCCAGGACGCCACTACCCGCCAATGTCACGCCAGCAAGTTTCAGCCCCATTTCGCAACCGGAAAGCGTCGCCATTAAGGTCAAATCATTGGCTTCGCCCAAGTGACCGATGCGGAACATACGGCCTTTCATCTTGCCTAGTCCGGTACCCAGCGACATATCAAAATTTTCATAGATCGTCTTGCGAATCGCATCCGCATCAAAACCAACTGGTGTCATCACGCCGGTCAGCACGGGCGAATACACGGCGGGATCAGCGCACTGCACTTCCAGTCCCCACGCCTGAACTGCTGCACGACATGCCGCGGCAAGACGCCGATGGCGTGCAAACACGTTATCAAGACCCTCGCCCAAAATCATATCCAGTGCCTCGGACAGCGCATACAAAAGATTGGTATTGGGGGTGTACGGCCAATAGCCGGTTGCGTTCATTTCTATGATGTCGGTCCAATCCCAAAAAGCACGCGGTAATGTAGCTTGCTTTCCCACCGCAATGGCTTTTTTTGAGACAGCATTGAAGCTAATCCCAGGTGGCAACATCAACCCTTTTTGCGAACCTGAAATGGTCACGTCGACGCCCCATTCATCATGCCGATAATCGGCCGACGCCAATCCTGAGATCGTATCAACCAACAGTAATGCAGGATGGCCTGCGGCGTCGATTGCCTTACGCACGGCCGCGATATTGGAGGTCACGCCGGTCGACGTTTCGTTGTGCACCACGCACACCGCCTTGATAACATGGCGCGTATCTTCGCGCAGCCGCGCTTCGATCAAATCGGCCTGCACACCAAGTCGCCATCCCTCCACGCCCGGCAGACCAAGAAACTCCGGCTTAAGACCTAACGCCTCCGCCATTTTTTTCCACAGCGTCGCAAAATGCCCGGTCTCGTACATCAGCACCGCGTCACCCGGACTAAGCGTATTGGTCAATGCTGCTTCCCACGCGCCAGTCCCGGACGCGGGATAAATAATAACCGGCTGCTCGGTTTTAAAAATCTTCTTGATGCCCGCCAATACTTGCAAGCCTAACGCACCAAATTCAGGCCCGCGATGATCGATAGTGGGATAACTCATCGCCCGCAAGATACGGTCTGGAACAGGACTTGGGCCTGGAATTTGCAAGAAATGACGACCGGCTGGATGGAAATCAAGTGTTAGCATATGTGCCTCTAAAGTATTTTGAATTTTGAATACAAAATACTTTATCAGCCAAAATACAAAACGTAAAGTAAACTTTCTGTTAAGGAGAATTGAGCCATACGGTACTAATTTAATGAAAATTTAAGATTTATAGGGTTATTAGCGGAAAGATATCCTACTTTCTACCTATCTTGGATAACACAATTTTCGGGCAATTCCTCACTTGATGATAAAATTGCGGGATAGAGAATAGGATTTTTTGAATGAAAAATACAATTGAGGGCGAAGTTGTCTTACCAACGCAACCTTTGCTACCCAAATTAGAGCGTCAGCGACTGCACGATACGGTGGTCGAGCATTTGCGCAACCTCATCGTCGAGGCCGTTCTTATACCTGGCATGAAACTCAACGAGCGAGAGCTTTGCGAAACCCTAGGCATCTCTCGCACGCCGCTGCGTGAGGCAATGAAAGTGCTTGCAGCAGAAGGCTTAATTGAGATATCCCCCAATCGCGGCGCGTCGGTATCAAAGATGACAGAAAGCGAAATCTGGGAAACATTTGAGCTGATGAGTGGCATTGAGGCCTTCTCGGGAGAGTTGGCTTGTGAGCGGATTACCGCGGTTGAGCTAGCCGAAATCAAAGCGCTTCATTACGCGATGCTGGCTTGTAAAGCGCAAAATGACTTACCGGGCTATTACGTGCGTAATCAAGAGATACACGACCGCATTAATGAAGCAGCCAAAAACTCCGTACTGCGACAAACCTATCTGGGCCTGAATCGACGTCTCAAAGCGTTGCGCTTCAAATCAAATTTTCAAGCACAAAAATGGGACAACGCCGCACATGAACATGGCGAAATGATCGAGGCACTTGAAGCCAGAGATGGAAAAAGACTCTCAGTGATATTGCGCAGTCATCTCCTCAGCAAGCGCGATGCAGTGCTGAGTATTCAGTCCTAAATATTTCAGATTTGCAAAAGTTGGCTTTGCCTGTCAGAGCCAATAATCGGACCATCCGCAAGAACCTCCTCACAGCACTACCTCAAAAAAGTCGCAGCTTTTTGAAGACTTCATGCCGGTTATACGTGACGGCTATACATAACTGCTGCCATCTCACCTCTCATCCGCGTTCAATTTTGTCCAAGCTTACCGAGTCAAAGCGACTACACGCCGCGACCATCAAAAATATAGAAGAATCTATTTTTATACGCGATTACTCTTGAACGATACGGACAATAATTTCAAGATTTATCTTGGATACATTCTGGATAGACTTTTACATGAACATGAACATGATTATAATAATAATAATGAAAAGATAAGTCTCACTCTTTCTAATATCCCATTATTAAGGCGGAAACATACTATTAATTTATATAAAAAAATTCCCTCGTTACGCTGACGAGATTATTCTCCCGCATAAGATTTATCTCCCATAATAAAATCGCCTCATATCAGATTAATCTTAATCATTGACACGGTAACGCCTTAACCATCAAATAAATATTTTATGAATAGTGTGTTTTACACATATAACGACCAAAGCGTATTTGTCGCAATTATTAAAATAATTTAAAATCCGCTTTTATAAATATTTATATTTCACATGGGCATAGATTTTAGACAATATAAACTATTAACAGTTTATATAACCGGCAAATATGTAGCCTTTAAATCCCGCTAATATCCATTTCACACACCCCATTGCAAAATGGCGCATATCACGTCACGCGACCGTAACAGCCATCCCAGGAATCAAATAAGACAATGAAAATCGTATCCACTCTGAAACGCCCCGCTTTGCGCATCCTTCCGCTGGCAATCGTGATGACATTCATCTCCAACGCGGCCTATGCTGATGCTGGAGATCTAAAATGGTTACATAAACCGAGTACTGCTGCGACGTTCACACAGTTTCAAGACATAGTGGTGGATGCACAAGGCGATTTATATACCGGTATGAGTAAGTTGCCTCGAACTGATAGCGCAGCGCTAAATGCATACGGCCTACTTTCATTCAAAGGCGCAAGTAATAAATTCGAACAAAAATGGGAACATATTTACCAACTTGATAGCACCGGCAGTCACGGACAATCGTTTAATAACTTATTACTTAAAGATGATGTCATCGTCGCAAAAAAAGAGGATCACACAGAGTTACTGTTCATTGATCGCATCTCCGGTAAAATTATTCAAAGCACCACACTGCCAGCCGATGACATCGAGAATGTCGGCGTAAAAAGAATGCGGGCAAACGCTGGCGCGTTAGGCATGGATGAAAGACTGTATTTCAACGGCTGCCAGGCGGTGACAGATACATTAGCCTTTCATAAGCTATACAGCGTCGGCTTTGACGGCCATATTAAGTGGCAACAACAACTTGACGAGGTAGCCTGCACTTTCGAGAAGGGTGGAATCAGGCTTGGATACGTTCCACTCTCGCCGATTGTCGGCGCAGATGGTGCCGTACATATCTCGACACAGGTAACTGATTCACCATTGACTGAATTCGGCGAAGGCACGGTATTTAAAGGACACGTCCACACATTTCATCCTGATCGGGATCAAATCACAGCCGCCGGCAAAGAACTTCCGGTGCGCTTGCTCCAACCGGTGATGGGTGACCACGATATCGTGTATTCATTAGGCTACCGCCAGAGGAATCCTGACAATCCTCACCTTCCCCCTACCGCTGACTACAAGCCTGGTGAATATACGCTTTATGCCATTTATCCGGATCAATCATTTAAGTCTCTGCTCAGTTTTAAAAGGGCAAAAGCGTATATCGGTTACGAAGGGGTCGCCGAGCCGATTATCGCGGGATCACGGATTTACTTCCCTTTCGATGTAAAGAAGAAGGGAGAGTATTACGGTGCTATCGCCGGGCTGAAACTAAACGCACAGGGCGTCGGCCAAGGTCCTATCTGGATTTATCGGTTCAAAGAAAATCCAGATATGAGTAATGCAACTGTCGCTGCGACCCCGGTCGTCAGCCAGGGTAAACCAGAAGAAGGTATTCCAGGCACAGTCTATGTTGCTTCTCAAGACGGCCTCTACGCGCTCAATGCTGCCACAGGCGAGCCTATCTGGAAAAAATTGGGCGCCGATTATTCTGGCATCAAGCAATTGACACTAGGCTTGGATGGCACACTATATGCGGTTTATTCCCGCGCCATTATGGCTATTGAAGGCGACGGTACACCGCTGGCGAAAGGTCCATGGCCTAAAACCCGCGGTAATCTGGCCAATACCGGCCAAGTGCTCAAAAGCATCAATGAGCCGATCATTAGCCTGCCCTGGAGCAAGGCTGGACAGATCAATGCAGCCAGTGACTTACCGATTGGCAGTATGGTAAATGTTACCGCGACAGCGCCTAACGCCAAACCAACGAGTATCGACATCATCTTGCCTAGCGGTAGTAATACCCATTATCGCTGGCCCAAGTATGTCGCCGATCAACTCAATAACACCACGCAATTCCGCGCAGGCGTTCAACAGAAAGATGGGTCCTTTGCACCGCAATATAGCCAGTATCTCAACGTGATCTGGTCGCAAGCAAAAGATGCAAAAGTAACGGTGACGGTAAACCCGGCAACTGACGGTGCGCCAACCTGGAAAAACGCCAGTGCGATCACCTCAACCGGCGACCTGAAGATCGGCAGCAACGTGCGCATTACACTGACCGACCCAGAAGGCCATCAAACCCAAAAATCATTCGCAGTGACAAAGGGCGCAAATGGTCATTATGAATGGCCGAAACATTTGGCGGACTTTATCAATAGCGAGTTTGTTACCTTGCGTGCCGGTGAAATGATCGGAAAAGATAAATTCACGACGTTGAAAAGTCAATACCGCAACACGTTATGGGTCCAACCCGGCTATAACGCCGAATTAACCTTCAATAACTAAGTAACTAAGCGCTGGTTTTATCGAGTGGCTTCCGGTTCATGCGGATCTGAAGCTGCTTAGTAGCGTCTAAGAAGAATGCCGAAATAGCAACACCAGGATTGCTCGTCGCCATGCAAGCGAGTGGCATCGCCCATCTTTGAACCGTTATCGGTCAATCATTGATGGGCGATTTTTTTAGCGCAAAATATAAATATATAACGAAAAAACAAAAAATTGAATGTATGCATCGTTTTGCAGCTAAACGTAAGCTTTCTGGCACTTTATCCACTTGTAGATTAATATAATTAATAAGTCCATTTATATACAAATAGGATTTCTAAGACTGTATTACACCCAAAGATAGCTACAGTTGACCCTAAAAGACTGTCGAGCGCAGGGCTAAGAGCCTTCTTTAATATTGCCCGCGACTGGCATTTAAAAAACGACCAAGAAATCATTTTGCTAGGCAATCCTAGCCGTGCAGCCTATTTCAAGTGGAATAAAGCGCCCGAAACGGCATTGCTCAGTCGCGATACCTTAGAGCGGATTTCTTATTTGCTAGGCATCTATAAATCCTTACAAATATTACTTCCAAATACTATTTCCGCTGATGCCTGGATTAGCAAGCCAAACAATACTCCTCTATTTGGCGGGCAAAGTGCGCTGGATCGCATGCTGTCAGGGAATGTGGCTGATTTGTTTGTGGTGCGCCAATATCTTGATGCTGCTCGTGGTGGATGGTCGTAATGCAATTGCCGGAGATGACACTCGATTGGCTTCCCTGATTCAGAATTATTTCAACCAGATTTCCTTCAATTTATATATTTGATCGCGTGGCCGAAGCCGCAGACTTTGACGCGCTCTATGAAATTGAAGCGATGACAAATCCGCGTATTCGAAATGAAATCGGCGAAATTTCTTTGGAACCAGAAAGTGAGCGCATATATAAGAATGGCAGCGGCCCCATCATGGTAGCCTTCACGCACCTCAACCCTGATGGAAGCCGGTTTTCGAATGGGAGTTATGGTGTTTTTTATGCGGCAAAAGAAAAAGAAACTACCATAGCAGAAACGAAACGTCATTTTGCAGCCTTTATGCTGGCAACACATGAGGAGCCGATTTACCTTCAAATGCGTCTTTACCAAACGCGAGTTAAAGGTTTGGTGACAGATTTATTTCCCGACAAAGACACCCATCCAGAGATATTTTCACTGAAGAGTTATTTATCTTCCCAATCATTAGGAAAAGAAATCCGTGAAAGTGGCTCGAATGGGATTTGCTACCCAAGTGTAAGACGAGAAAATGGTACCTGTGTCGCGGCATTCAAAACTGCCATTTTGAGTGAATGCAACCATGCCGCCTACCTGGAATATCATTGGGACGGAAAAGAAGTTAACTATGTGACGGAAAGAATTGAATAGCTTATACCGACTCATCCGGTAAGGATTTTATTTCTTGCATACTCATGCTGCTTTTCCGAACACGTCCATTGGAACAACTTATAAAAGATGTCATCTTGCGGTCCAACTATGGTGCCCGTTATCGGACGGGCCTGCCAATCAGCAGCAGCATCGCCAAATGGGAGTGAATCTGGTTGTTAGCCACCGCATGGCCAAATATCGCCAGATGCGCTGGACCGACGAACGCGCGCACTGCCTGGTGCAGGTCAGAGTAGCGGTTCTCAATGGTGAACTGTCGCCCGCCAATCTCGGCGTCTTCGGTGTCAGATCAACCTCGGCCAGCGATTTGCGTAAGCCCCGCGCGAACGACAGGTCATTTCAACAGCACGGGCAACCAACTCATCTCCCCACCTTTTGCAGGCTCTCCTGGGCTGGCCGCTACCAGTCCGATCAGCCACACGCGATATTGCATTGGCCTGTTGACTTGCGGCGTTGACTTTGCCGCAGCTAATGATCCATTCCTTAGCGCCAGCACAGATCAATTAATAGCCGTAATTCTTGGCCACCGTATTACCTAAATACCCGCCACCAACTACACCTGCAACGGTCGCAAGCGTACGACCGTTTCCGCCGCCCACCTGATGTCCCAAGAGTCCACCGATCACCGCGCCGGTAGCTATCCCCAACGGACTCATTTGTGACACCGGACTGGCTTGAGCTACTTGGCGGGACTGTTGGATCGGCGCTTCATATTGGGGTGTCCGTTCGGCCTGTGCATAAGATGAATCATGATGCCGATAAACATGATGGACTACCGTTTTTTGTTTAGTCATACTGGGCGTCGGGGCAACCTGATATCCCGCCACCGCAGGTGAAGCCACTGGCTGCATGTATTGGTAACCGTTGGGTGTCTGTACTAAGACCGGTGCGCCCGCCGGCAATGCCGCGGGAACCGACATCGCCATCTGTGCGGCAGGCGTTGCTACTGGCGCTTGCGATCCCACTGCATTCCCGTGAGAATTCGGTAGCAAGCCCGCAATCGCTGCGACGCCAAGCAGACTTGCCAAGATAACAGATCCTGCCGCGCCGGCGACTAATGGATGCATACGCGGTGTTGATTGACTGACTTCCATTTGATACTCCAGAGAACGTTGAGAGTGATTTTATTGTACGAACGTATCGGTCACTTACACAGCGAGATTGTGTATCAGGTGTTTCGAATTGCAACACGGGCACGCCTAACCCAATGCATGCAAACTCTTGGCTATCTGGATGAGAAATCATGGCAGCCAGCGTTGCCAACAAGATCTTGACCGGCAGTGTAGGCAAGATCGATACCTCGCCCAGGCTGGCGCAGTGGCGGTTGGACGTGGCGTCAATCTTTTAAGGCCGCAGTATGGCTTGCTGCCCAAACGCAATGTCAGTTATGTGGATGCGTCCTGAATCATACGGACAGCCGGGCGCGGCACGCTATCGGGTGACTGAGCGCTTACATTTATTTCACACGCATCACTTTGACGAAAACGCCATACACCAGCCGCTAAGATTGACCGGTCCTGCCACAATTTTACAAGTGCCAGTAACTGTATCTGGGGTGGACAAAGGCCTGAATGCAGCGCAGTCGGCGCACCTTTGACCATCCCTGGGATGATCTTGATAATTAAGCATTCCCTTACTCGCGGACCCCGCATTTGCGCACCGCGAGTAAATCGCGATAGGAATAATAACGATTGAGCCCAACATCACAGTGCTTTGACGGAGCATACTCCGGCGCGATATTGGTTTGGTCTTATTCATGACTTCTGCTCCCGATGTAATATCCAAAACGAGACTTGCTTCCCTAAATAGATTGGGCTTGCGCGAAGTGGGAAGCGACTGATGCTTGATAGTGCTTCTTAAAACATTAACCACGCGTAAAGGTAAAGGGTATTGTTGTCCTTAGCGTCCCTGAGCGTCGCGTCGTAATTAGATTTGGCCCCGTTGAACTTGGTGTAGCCCGTATACTGGAGTCCCAGTCGGACGTTCGCCTGAGGATCCCAATCGAATGTGTAGTGCGGCCAATAATTTAGTTCGACGATATACCCTCTTGTATCCGGCTTCCCATTAGTTGTCCCAAATCTTAAGAAGTCGGCGTCCCCTGCAACATTGAACCCGGCGACCGTAAAACCATAAGTCCGGTCTAGAAGGTAGGTGATCTTGGCGCGGGTAGAACGTTGGCTCGAACTGGGATTGTCATTTCTGTTGGGGAATCCGGATCGCCACTCCGCTTTTTCTTTGATCGTGGAAGCTTGAGCGGTGACGATATGGTGGGCATCTTTACTAAAATATTGGTATTGCGCGTCGAACCCCAGATCGCGGAATTGGTCCCCGGGGTTGATTCCATCCTGCCCTTTTAAGGAGACTGTTGTTCCAAAGTGGCCGACTGTTAAATTCTGGTTTTCATCGCCGAACGTATAGGTGATGCGCCAATAAGGATTAGACCCCGATAGCGATACCCTCTGATTATCGGGAGTGCCCGCGCGCAAGACCGAAAGCGGACCTTTCGCCGTCTGATAGGAGGTCGCCTCCAGATACAGCGAATCAAGCACGTATGCATATGCCCCAATCCCGGCGACCCGCGCACCCGATTCAAGAAACGTTGGAACGCCACGACCTGGGGCTGCAAGACTCGGGCTATAGTACGGATAGCTCCAGGCAGGTGTGGTATTCCAGACATCTTGAACGGTAGGGTTGTTATGCAATGTCACACCAAAAAACGTCGGTTTTTCATCTGTCCCAGCCATTTTCACAAAGCGCAGATCGGTGTTATCAAGCGCACTGTGCCCTGAAAAATTCCGGTTGTCCGATGTGCTGATGTTGTTGTAGGTCCATTGGATGAAACCCCCGGCGTTGTCGCTAAATTTGCCGCCAGAAAAGAGGCTGATAGCCTCTGCGACAAATTCGCGATTTTTCCCGAAAAGCTGATCGCCGGTCGATTTGTCAGTATTGTTTTTAATCGAATTAGCCGAAACGATCGCCATCAGAGAAAGTGGAATCTTCTCGCGTTCTCCCAGCGTATAGCCTCCCAGCTTAAATTTTCGGCCAAAGGGCGTTAGCTCAGGGTAAATAGTGTGACAGGACGCACACTTCAGACTTGTTTGTCTCGCAAAAAGAGGATTAGCTGCAACATCAGGTATAACTCCGTAAGCAGCAATTAAGCATAGCGCGACAGCGATGTGCTTTAAAATTACATGCGAATTATTCATTATGAATCCCCTTGGCGAGCGTCAAGTACCCTTGGCTATGAAGCGCGACGGTTGTCATCGTATTTTTTTATGAATCAAACATTAAACCAAGTGACCGCGTGTGATAAGGGGGGGATGTACTACATTTCATGGAGAGTATTCCCGCGATGCCCAAGAGAACTTGAAGCT
Source organism: Glaciimonas sp. GNP009 (assembly GCF_054343755.1). Lineage (NCBI taxonomy): Bacteria > Pseudomonadati > Pseudomonadota > Betaproteobacteria > Burkholderiales > Oxalobacteraceae > Glaciimonas > Glaciimonas sp. GNP009. Next base: position 2,829,853 of record NZ_JBTGUV010000004.1, on the reverse strand, counting down.
GGTCGTCGCGTTGACTTTGTCGCATTAACAGAGAAAAATCGGACTGCTCGTAGTTTTTTGATCCAGCTTCAAACCGAACGGATTTGTCCTGCCAAAGCCTAAAATTGATCGGCAAACGACATCATATTTTCTGCTGTGACGATCATCTGTTCATTGCGAATCATGTGCATGAGTTTGATGCCGGCCAGTACGTTTTGAGCGGATCGCATTGATTTAAAATTTCGCATCGTTTGGTCGCGCGTTTGATAGCCCGATGGTGCTGCTCGAACACATTGTTGAGGTATTCGACCTGTCGAACGACAATCCGAATTTCTCTGCCAGCATTGATCTCATTGATCGCATTGATCGCGGCCTGGTTGGTACCGCTTTTATCCATCGTGACTTTTTCAGGAGCGCCATGCGTGTGCATGGCCTTGTCGAAAAGACGTTGTGCAGCCACTTTGTCTCGTTTGGCGGTCAATAGAAAGTCAATCGTGTTGCCTTCCTTGTCCATGGATCGATAGAGTCACTTCTAGACACTTTTGACTTCAATATAGGTCTTATCCCTCCGCTAGCCTCTACCAACTGGACGCTTGTATTTGCGGAATGCTTTTTCCAGCAGCGGTAAGAATTTGATCGCCCAACGATTGATCGATGAGTGATCAACAACCACGCCGCGTTCTTTCATCATTTCTTACAGGTGGCGGTAACTCAACGGGTAGGCTGCGTACCAGCGGACGCAGATCAAAATCACGTCGATTGGAAATCGCATTCCGTTAAATTTGAGCATCTCGATTCGTCCATTACTCTGGGACCCAGTAGTCTGCCTGATCGGCACGCAGGTTTGGATAATGCGACATATATGGACGCCCTCAGTTTGCCAAGCATTAAATCGATGATGAGTATAAGGGTAAGATTGCAGCCATATATTCGGACTTTCATTGAGGTTTGCGCCTCTGTCCCTGATGGAACTTGCTGGCCAGGTCCTAATCAGAACCACACGCTCGAAGCGCATGTCGCATTACAGGTTTTCCTGACCACGGTCTAACCTGGTTTGCCATCACTTCATCTCCAATTGAAGCCACTAATGCCGTGGTAGTGATGGGACCTATTCCAGGTATTTCTGCAAGTTTTCTGCTCATTTCTGAAGAACGGTGCCATTGTTGAATTTTCTCATCCATTTCATCGACCTGTTTATCCATGTCTTTCAAGTGATCATATAAACGTTGTAGCAGATCTCGAAAGCTTGCCGGCTAATCTGATTTTTCCCTGAGTTCCGAGAGGCGCCGGGCGATGTTCGCAATTGCTTGCAGAATAACTATGCCGAACTCCGACAACAATCCGCGAATTTGGTTTGCTTGAGCCGTTCTCACTTTGATAAAAGACTGACGCACTCGGTGCAATGACAGAACAGCTTGTTGTTCGTCCGTTTTTATTGGAACGAAGCGCATATTAGGTCGAGAAACGGCCTCGCAAATTGCTTCTGCATCGGCCATGTCATTTTTATTGGTCTTGACATAGGCCCACACAAATTGAGGAGCCATCAGTTTCACAGTATGTCCCATCCCGGTCAGCTTCCTGCCCCAGTAATGTGCGCTGCCACACGCTTCCATTCCAATCAAACACGGTTGCAGTTTAATAAAGAACTCAGCCATTTTTACGCGATCTAGTTTCTTTCGAAGCACGGCATTTCCATGATCATCGACGCCATGAACTTGAAATACATTTTTTGCTAAATCGATTCCAATCGAAGTCATCTTCATTTTGGACGCTCCTTTTATTTAGGGGTAATACTCCCATGTTGGCACGTTGCCGTTTGAAAGAGTGCGTCCATTCCATTGGAGCCATCGCGGGACGTTGATCCTTTTTTGTGTCAATTATTTTCCTCAAAAAAGGAGGAAAAAAAAGGCCTATAACCGCAATATATAGTTGTTCGCCTATGAGCCGAAATAATCCTAATGGAAACGTCCTGATCACATTTTGTCAGGACATTTTGAGGCAACTTATTTGTCCTCAAACTACGGCAACAGGTTCTGGATGTTTTTCAAGCGCGGTAAGATTTGTCAATTTTTTTACTTATATACTGCAAGCACTTTGGCGTATTGACAATATGTAAGCATTAGCATCAAACACTTTAAGCTATTTGACTAAGCCAATTCACGTTGACCATCTCCGTTTCACCGCCGCGCTGACACCCCAATTATTACCACCAATACTTTATTCCTGAGGCACCACCGTCAACGCGCCACTCAAGTCGCCCATCGCCACTCCGCCATTCGCCACTAACGCTGCGTCTCGCGCTTTCAAACCATCGAGTTCCACCAACCCGTAGCGACGCGTAATGAAGCGCAAGATGGATGCAGTGTCGTATTGGGTGTGATCGACGAAACCCTTCCTTACATAGGGCGAAACGAGAATTGCAGGTAGACGCGTGCCCGGCCCCCAACGGTCGCCCTTTGGCGGCGCAACATGATCCCAGTATCCACCGTTATCATCATAGGTCACTACGATCAGCATATTCTTCCATTGTGGGCTGGCCTGCAATTTGGCGATCACGTCGGCGATATGTGCATCGCCTTCGGCGACGTTGGTGAAGCCGGAATGTTGAGTCAGATTTCCTTGCGGTTTATAAAAGGAAACCGGCGGAAGTTTTCCTGCTGCGGCATCCTGTAAAAAAGAGGCGTCAAAATCCTTCATATGACTGGCGCGTTCGGCAGCGCCGTTGGCGGTCGCCGGATCGAAACGGCGATAATAATTAAACGGTTGATGAGGGGGCTGAAAATTGATTTTTCCAGCATAGATGACATTACGAGGCGCTCTTGATGCGTCAGCCAATGCGGCGTTCCACGCGCCGGAATACCAAGCCCATTTGATACTTTTGACAGATAGTTGATCGCCAATGGTCCGTTGTGTTTGCGCAGGCAATGTCGTTGCCTTGTTGGCGTCAGCATAGGTGGACGTCGCGTCCGCGCTGGCCGCATTACCGCTTGGCTGATACAACGGTTGCATCGTATTGACGGCATAAAACATCCCGGACGCATCCTTCGGCGTGAGTGTGCCGTCCTTTAAGTAGACCGGCGCACCGTTCAGCACAGAAGTAGGATTGCCAATGCCGGGAGTCAGTCGCACCAGGTTGCCACTGGCATCCACCTCGACAGCTGAAATGCTGTTTTTGGCAGGCGAAGTGGCGTTATCGGCATCTGGATAAGTCGGTGCGCAGGCACAAATCAGATATTGATGATTGAGGAACGAGCCACCAAATGCACCCATGAAAAAACGATCGGCGAGTGTATATTTTTTCGCCACATCCCACAGTTTCATTTTGCTGCCATCGTAGTAACCCATGCTGAGAGCGCCGGCATCCGAGTAGGCCGCAAACAGATTGTTCTTGCCACCATTGATTTGCATCTGATTGTTATAAAAACGATGCACCAGATCACGCGTGACCACTGACAAATCGGCAAATACGAGTCCGTTGACGTTGTCAATTTGAAACGGCTTGTTCGGTAAGTTGGCTGTCTGCGCTTGCGTAATCACGGTAGTCTGACCTGCCGCAGTCATCCCGCCCCAACTTGGCGGCAATACAGGGAGCGTATTACCATCGAAATCTTTTTGCGGGTAAGCTGCAGTACGCGAACTCGGATTAACGCCAGGAATACCATCAGCGCCGGGAAATAAACCATAGAGATTATCGAAACCGCGATTCTCGGCATAGATCACGACGACAGTTTGTATGTTGCGCATCGCCAGCGCTTTATTAATTGTATCCCCGATCGGAGTGTTGTCAGCGGTGGCCGTCGGTGCAGCGATCACGGATGTTATCACCGCCGTGACTGCCTTATTTTCCGCATGAATTTTTGCTGCGATTTCACCAGATAGATGATTGAAATCACCGGTAAGATAGGCGGGATCAATAGTTAATTTTGCGGCCAATTTTTTGCTGGCATCCGCAAAATTGCCGCCATTGGTGTCCATCGCTGCGGCAAGTTCAGTTGATATTGCGCTGACAAAGCGCGTGTGTCCTGATGGCGCACGAAAAATGAATGTGCGGCCTGCTTCGTTACCTAGATCACCGGGCACGTCGTGTTCGATCGCCGCATTATCAATCATCACCACAATCGGAAGCACCGCAGATCCGGGAAGCTTAAACGATCCATCCGTACCTGTTTTAACAATCACGGAGCGCGCATCGCAGGTCGCTTTTTTTACTTTATCCTCAAAGCAAACCCGTGCATTTTCATAGTACCCACCGATGACCTGACCAGTCGTGGCATCTCCGGAATTACCACCCAAGATACCCGCTGAGGCAGTGTTGACAATCCCGCTGCAAGGGCTCAGACCACACGACAAAATAGCCAGCGATAGACACAACCTGGGTGAATAAAAAAATGCATTCATCACATTCCTAAAGCCACAAAACAACCCATAGCATTCCCTAATATGTCAACTATATGAATTCGCTGATGCTAGAAGTATTTTTCTAGCACGTCAATTACATGAAATACCAGCTATATAGGTGCCACACGAAATGATATACGGGTACCCCGTTATCGTTGACGTGAATCCAAAGATATCCAATCAGTACCAACTCCACCACGCAAAAAATCTGGCTACATCGTTAAACCAATGCATTGGCACGAGCATGATGTGCGGTATAAAGGTTTTAATCGGCATTGGCATCCGACAGGAACCGCGTTGGCAACGAGCCCAGCAACTACCACAGTAACGCAGACAGCACCCGCATCACTGGTGGTTGCAGTTAAGTGATTGCCGTTGTTAGCAATAGTGTTGCAGTAAGGTCGACCATCTTGCTCTAGGTCCGTGCGGGTAAGGTTGCCATGTTGATCGTATTGATAACCTTACGTATTCGAGTTTGTGGACGCCTCGGTAACGCTGAAGCAACAGAGGGGGCGATCCAGATTATCATCCCCAAAGCACTGTTTCAGGTCGGCGACCGTTTTACCGGTTTTTCCAATCAAGGCGCCGCTATGTTGCTATCGCAAAGTATTATTAACAACTCCCTACTCCTGAGGCACCACAGCCAACGCGCCACTCAAGTCGCCCATCGCCGCTCCGCCATTCGCCACTAACGCTGCGTCTCGCGCTTTCAAACCATCGAGTTCCACCAACCCGTAGCGACCCGTAATGAAGCGCAAGATGGATGCGGTGTCGTATTGCGTATGGTCGACAAAACCCTTCCTTACATACGGCGAAACCAAAATTGCAGGCAGACGCGTTCCGGGTCCCCAGCGGTCGCCCTTTGGTGGTGAAACATGATCCCAGAAACCACCGTTTTCATCATAGGTCACGACGATCAGCATATTCTTCCATTGCGGGCTGGCTTGTAATTTGGCGATCACATCGGCGATATGGGCATCGCCATCGGCGACATTGGCGTAGCCGGGATGTTGATTCAGGTTACCTTGCGGTTTATAAAAAGACACTGGCGGGAGTTTTCCCGCTGCGGCATCTTGTAAAAAAGAGGCGTCAAAATCCTTCAGATGACTTGCGCGTTCGGCAACGCCACTGGCGGTTGCCGGATTGAAACGGCGATAATAATTAAACGGTTGATGATGAGGCTGGAACTGAATTTTGCCTGCATAGATGACGTTGCGGCGCGCACTCGATGCGTCAGCTAACGCGGCATCCCATGCGCCAGAATACCAGGCCCAGTTGACACCTTTTGCAGATAGTTGATCACCAATGGTGCGCTGTGTTTGCGCAGGTAATGTCGTCGCTTTGCTGGCGTCAGCATAGCTTGACGCGGCATCAGCGACGGCGGCGTTACCGCTCGGCTGATACAACGGTTGCATCGTATTGACAGCATAAAACATTCCGGACGCATCCTTCGGCGTGAGCGTGCTGTCCTTTAGGTAGACCGGTGCACCGTTCAGTACAGAAGTAGGATTGCCAATGCCGGGAGTCAGTCGCACCATGTTGCCTTGGGCATCAACATCAACAGCCGAAATATTGTTTTTGGCTGGAGAAGCGGCGTTATCAGCATGCGGATAAGTCGGCGCGCAGGCACAAATCAGATATTGGTGATTGAGAAAGGAGCCGCCAAATGCGCCCATGAAAAAACGATCGGCGAGCGTATATTTTTTGGCGATATCCCACAGTTTCATTTTACTGCCATCGTAGTAACCCATGCTTAAACCGCCAGCATCCGAGTAGGCCGCAAACTGATCGTTCTTGCCGCCGTTGATTTGCATCTGATTGTTATAAAAACGATGCACCAGATCACGCGTGACCACTGACGAATCGGTAAATACGGGGCCGTTCACGTCGTCAATTTGAAACGGCTTGTTCGGTAAGTTGGCTGTCTGCGCTTGCGTAATCACTTTTGTCTGACCTGCCGCAGTCATCCCGCCCCAACTCGGCGGCAACGCAGGCAGCGTATTACCGTCGAAATCTTTCTGTGGGTAAGCAGCAGAACGCGAACTTGGATTAACGCCAGGAATACCATCGGCACCGGGGAATAAACCATAGAGATTATCGAAACCCCGATTCTCGGCATAGATCACGACGACAGTCTGTATATTGCGCATCGCCAGCGCTTTATTGAGTGTGTCCCCTATAGAGGCATTGACAGCGGTGGCCGTCGGAGTTGCGATCACGGATGCTATCACCGCCGTAACCGCAGTATTTTCAGCGTGAATTTTTGCTGCATTCTCACCAGAAAGCTGATTGAAGTCACCCGTCAAAGTGGCGGGATCTATAGTTAATTTTGCGGCTAATTTTGTGCTGGCGTCCACAAAATTACGACCATTGGTGTCCATCGCTGCGGCAAGTTCCGTTGATATCGCACTGATAAAGCGCGTGTGTCCTGATGCCGCACGAAAAATCAATGTGCGGCCTACTTCATTACCTAAATCACCAGGTACTTCATGTTCAATCGATTCATTATCGATCATGGCCACGACTGGAAGCACCGCAGAGCCGGGAAGCATGAACGATCCATCGCCGCCTGTTTTAACAATCGCGGACCGCGCATCACAGGTGGCTTTTTTTACCTTATCTTCAAAACAAACCCGTGCATTTTCATAGTAGCTGCCGATTACCTGCCCAGTGGTCATATCACCAGGATTGCCACCCAAGTTGCCCGCGAAATCAGTATTGCCAATGCCTGTGCAAGCGCTGAGCCCAAACGACAAAATCACTATCGATAGCGACAACTTGCGTGGATAAAATAATGGGTTCATTACATTCCTAAAGCGACAAAAAAAGCCATCGTAATCTTCTAATATGTCAACGTTATGAATTAGGTCGCATGAGAAATAATATAATATCAAAATTACAATTAAGTGCAACTAATTACAACTATCACTCTACGCACCGGAGATGATCAATAGTGTCATATTAGGATAGTAGGGTAGGCCGTCATATAACAGTCACAGGAAAATGATAATCTTGCACTCCATCAACATGGACCGAGAACCGAAAGATGTTTCAATCAGCACCAACTCCGCCATGCAAAAATATCTGATGACATCGTTAAAGCAATGCATTGGAACTAGCTGGTTGCGTGGCATCGCCGTTTTAATCGTCATTGGCATCGGACCAAGTGCCGCCTTGGCGACTAGCTTGGCATCCAACACCGTAAATCAGACAGCGCCCGCTTCGCTTGGAGCCGCCTATGCGCCAAACATTAAGAAGCAACCCAGCGTCGCAGCGATGACTGCGTTGGGCCGTGTGATGTTTTTTGATCGCACATTATCGGCCTCGGGCAAGCTATCTTGCGCCTCTTGCCATAGTCCCGATCACGCCTTTGGACCGCCGAATAATCTGGCGGTCCAGTTGGGCGGCAAGAAAATGGCAACGCTGGGAACCAGGGCGGTCCCCTCTCTGCGCTATCTGCAAAACGTCCCGGCTTTTACTGAACACTTTTATGACAATGACGGTGACGATAGTATCGATGCCGGTCCAACCGGTGGTCGCAACTGGGATGGTCGTGCCTCTTCAGCGCACGATCAGGCGGCGATTCCCTTGTTGTCAGCCCACGAAATGGGTAATCTCAATCCGGCCGCTGTTGTAGAGAAACTGAAAAAATCTTCCTACGCTGTATTGTTCCGACAAACGTTAGGTCAGGATATTTTTGATCATCCGCAGAGCGCGTTCACACAAGCAACAATGGCACTGGAAATCTTTCAGGAAAGCCCTGCAGATTTTTATCCCTACAACAGCAAATACGATGCCTTTCTACGCAATCAAACAGCGCTCAGCAAACAGGAATTGCGTGGCCTGGCCCTATTCAATGATCCCGCCAAAGGTAATTGCGCGTCTTGTCATATCAGCGCGATCAAACCGGATGGCGGATTTCCGCAATTTACTGACTATGGTTTGATTGCGATCGGCGTACCGCGCAATATGCACATCCCGGCAAATGCTGATCCGGCATTTTTTGATATGGGTTTATGCGGGCCTGATCGGACCGATTTGCGCGACAAAACAGAATATTGCGGACTATTCAGAACACCATCATTACGCAATGTCGCTACGCGCAAAGTTTTCTTCCATAATGGCTCTTTTAAGAGTCTGGAACAGGTGTTGAAATTTTACGTAGAACGCGATACCCAACCGCAGAAATGGTATCCACGGGGGAAGAATGGGCAGGTTATGAAATTCGATGATTTGCCGGTGCAGTATCACGCTAACGTCAACGTTGAGCCGCCATTCGATCGAAAGATCGGCGGAAGTCCAGCGTTAACTGATGCTGAAATCAAGGATGTCATTGTGTTTTTGAAGACACTGAATGATGGTTTTACACCCTTGGCTGTAAAGAAATAATTATGTGCATCAATTGATCACCAATTCATTACCTGGTCACCAATGTTCAAAATTTCCGTCCAAGGCAAAACAATTCAGCGCCTCTAACAATGCTGTCGCCATATCGGGATGGAACGGATTATGGCCAGCACCCACGACCATGCGCAAGCGGCTTCCTACTATTCGCACATGCAATCTAACCGCATTGTCGGGATCGCATATCCGATCATCCTGGCCTTGCAGGATAGCAACCGGAAAACTGCTTAAACTGGCCGCTGCGTCCAGCAAATCTGCCTCATTCAGGAAGCAATGATTGATCAGGTAATGTGCCTGAATTCGATAGCGTTGCGTCAGCTTCTCCACCTCAGCATAATCAAAATTGGCTTCAACGATCACCTCAGGCTGATCCTGGCTTGCCTCGTAGCGATGCCATGCTTGCGCCAGCATCGACACCTGTGAACCGTCGGTCGAAAACTGGTCCGCGATATAGGGTAACAACTGCGATCTTTCATGCGCCGGTACGTGCGCGGCAAAGGTCTCCCACGCTGTATCCGCGATATCAGGGCGGGGTTGAAAAAACCGATCAATATCACCATTTCCCGCTAGAAAAGGCGCACGTAACACCACACCAAGTAAGGTTAAAGGCCAACGCTGCGCGTAAGTCAGTGCCAGACAAGCGCCCCACGAGCCGCCGCCTAAAAGGATTTTTCCTAGGCCGCAACGGTGACGCAGTGCATCTATATCTTGTAGTAGTCGTTCGGTATTATTGTCATTTGTTGCGCCAGTTGGCGTGCTGCGACCACAGCCACGCTGATCGCACAGGATCAGCCGATAGACCGATGGATCGGCAAATAGTTGGTGGCGTGAACTGCTGGCGCTACCGGGTCCGCCGTGCAACCAAAGCAGCGGGATGCCGTCAGGATTGCCATATTGCGCAAACCAAAGGCGATGCCCTTGGCCCACGTCAAGATAGCCTTCATCAAAAGGGCTTTGTAACGGGAAGAAAGTGGAGGCGGTCATGCCGCTATTCTAACGGCGCGGCGTGACATTGCAATAGACACTTTTCCGGATGAACTGACGGCTCGGTTTCTTCACCGTGCGGTGATTAGCGGGATACCGCTTCTTCCACCAGCGTGGTAGCCAGTAATTTTTTAATCTCAGGAACACAAGATCCGCAGTTCCCGCCAGCTTTGAGACAACTCGTCACCTGCGTCACCGTCGTCAATCCTTGTTGACGAATCGCTCCGCAAATTGTATTGCGCCCAACCCCAAAACACGAGCAGACAGTCGGTCCGGCATCCGCCCCTTTTTCAATTGGTTGCCCAATCAAAAGGCCGACGCGGTCTGCGTCTTCAAGATGGTCTTTTGCGAACAAACTCGCCAGCCAGGCTCTTGATGGAAGATCTGGTCGCGGCGAAATAAATACGCAAATATCAATCCGATCATCCACCAGATGCGCTGCCCGATACACGCCTGCGGTGGTATCGGCGTATTCTAGCCAGTCAGCATCAGGATCGGCGATTTTTAATAATTCACGCGTCCACTGTCCATGGTCGTTGATAATATTTCGACCGGCGAATTCATACCGCGCAAATGTGCGTCCCTGAATCCGCGTCCAGTGTGTCACGCTATCCAAGTCCAGCTCCTTACGACTGAGAATAAAGCCGTGCCAGGCGACCGGAAAATCATCGACTCTGACGGGTGTATTTTTGAACTCTGGTTCGCCGGAAACCGGATCAACCACGGGATTGACCACGGCACCAATACGCGCATCGGATGCGGACTGATTACTCCAGTGAATGGGTACAAAAATGCTGCCACGGGCGATACCGCCGCCATGTTGCACCCGGGCTACCATCGCACCCCACTTTGATGAAACACGCGCCAGACTGCCTTCACGCACGCCGTATAACAATGCATCTTGCGGATGCATGTCGATAAAAGATTCCGGCACATGATCAGCCAGTTTTGCTGATTTCCCGGTTCGGGTCATTGTGTGCCACTGATCGCGCACACGACCGGTATTCAGGTTAAGCGGAAAGTCTTCATCCGTCGCATGCATCGGCGCGCGCGGTGGCGTGGCGATAAAGCGGGCCTTGCCATCCGGGTGGGAATAACGGTTATCTGCAAACAGTCGTTGAGTACTGATCAGCTCACCTGCCGCGTCACGCGTCACTGGCCATTGGATAGGCTGCAAAGCGTCAAATTGCGCTTTATCCATGCCGGTCAGGCCAGCGATATTAAACACCCGCGGCGTGACATCGCCTGCGGCCGGGCCATTGGAACAAGCGCTTAAGCGCGCATGCTCATCAAAAATTTCGTGCGGGCTGCTGAAATCAAATCCGCCAAACCCCATGCGCTGACCTACATCGCACAATACTTGCCAGTCGGCGCGGGCTTCTCCAGGTGCGGTCAAAAATGCACGCTGACGCGAGATGCAGCGCTCTGAATTGGTTACTGTCCCGTCTTTTTCACCCCAGCCCAAAGCGGGTAACAGCACGTCAGCAAACGCATTGGTGTCGGTTTTTTCAATGATATCGGAGCAGACCACGAGCTGGCATTTGGACAGGGCGCGTTGCACCTGATCGGCATCCGGCAAGCTGACCATCGGATTGGTGGCAATAATCCACACCGCTTTGACTTTACCTTGTTCGATTGCCTGGAACAGATCAACCGCTTTCAGTCCGACCTTATCGGCAATCTGGGGCGAATCCCAGAAGGTCTGAACCGTGCGGCGATGGGCCGGATTATCCAGATCCATGTGCGCAGCCAACATGTTCGCCAGCCCACCGACTTCACGACCACCCATTGCGTTGGGTTGGCCTGTAATCGAAAATGGTCCCATGCCGGGCTGACCGATACGTCCGCTGATCAGGTGACAATTGATAATGCTGTTGACTTTGTCGGTGCCGGACGACGATTGGTTAACACCTTGCGAAAAAGCAGTGATGACTTTTTTTGATCCGGCAAATAGCTGATAAAACGTTAGCAAATCTTGGGGGTCAAGTTTGCATATCTTAGCGACGGTGAGCAGATCAGGGCTGCTGGCTGCGGCGGCGGCAAGCGCCTCGCTGGAACCATTAGTGTACTCATCAACAAAGCCGCTATCGGTCATGCCGTTATTTGCCAGATAGTGCAGCAATCCATTGAACAACCAGACATCGGTTCCTGACTTGACCGGCAGATGCAAATCGGCAGACTCGCAGGTCGCGGTGCGGCGTGGATCAATCACGATCAGTTTCATATCTGGTCGAGATTCTTTGATTTTGGTAATGCGCTGAAACAGGATGGGATGACACCAGGCGGTGTTCGACCCAACCAATACCACCACGTCAGCCAGTTCCAGATCTTCGTAACACACCGGCACCAGATCTTCACCAAACGCACGCTTATGCCCCGCTACCGCTGATGACATGCACAGACGCGAATTGGTATCGATATTGGCGCTGCCGATATAACCCTTCATCAGCTTATTGGCGATGTAATAATCCTCGGTCAGTAGCTGACCGGATACGTAAAACGCCACCGCGTCCGGGCCGTGACGGGCGATGATGTCATTGAATCCCGACGCTACTTTATCCAGCGCCTGATCCCAGCTTGAACGCTGCATCAAATTGGTGACGGCGTCCCTAATCTGCGGATAGAGAAGGCGGCCCTGAAGATCAACCGTTTCATCCAATGCCGAACCTTTGACGCACAAACGCCCTTTATTCGCAGGATGCGCAGCGTCTCCTGTGACGCCGATTTTTCCATCAGCCAGCACTGTAGCGGCAACACCACAGCCGACACCGCAGTAAGGGCATGTCGTGAATACGCTTTTTGGTATCAGGTCGCCTTTGAATGCCTCAAGAGATGACAGCGCAGATGACAGCGGAGGCTGGGAGAGATTCACGGGAGATTCCTCATCAAGCGGCCTGGACGCATAGCGCCTGGCCGAATAGTAATTGATTGCGCAGCGAGGAGACATCGGTTTTGTTTTGAATCAAATCAAAATACCACGGACCATCTTTCACATCTCCGTATAGTACCGCTCCCACGATCTGATTGCCTTTCAATACCAATCGTTTATAGATACCGCGACGTGGGTCGCGCAGCACTAGATCTTCGCTACCATCACCACCAATAAAATCGCCAGCAGAATACAGATCAACGCCGGTTACTTTGAGCTTGGTCGCGGTCGCTTGCTGGATATAACGACGATGACCAGCACCGGCCAGATGCGCACCGCACACCCGCGCCTGATCCCAAATCGGCGCGACCAAACCAAACGTCGACAAGCGATGCTGGACGCATTCGCCAACTGCATAAATCCGTGGATCATAGGTTTGCAATGTATCGTCAACCACAATCGCGCGATCACAATGCAGAAGGGCTTTTTTCGCGAGGGCAATATTGGGTCGCACGCCTGCCGCCATGACGACCAGATCAGCCGGTATCTCACTACCATCTTTAAAACGCACGGCTGTCACCCGCTCGGACCCCAGGATTTCGCTGGTATGCGTATCGAGCATGATGCGCAAGCCCTTTAATTCCAACGCTTTTTTCAGGAGCGCAGATGCTGGCTTGTCCAACTGTTGATTCATCAAACTATCACACACGTGCACTACGGTAACGTCCATCCCCTGACGCAGCAATCCGTTGGCGGCTTCCAGACCCAGCAAGCCGCCGCCGATCACGACCGCATGGCGATGATCACGTGCGGCTGCCAGCATAGTTTCTACATCCTGAATATCTCGAAACGCAATCACGCCCGGCAATTGATGTCCCGGTACAGGAATAATAAAAGGGGTGGAACCGGTAGCCAGCAACAGTCGGTCATACGAGACCTCAAGACCTGCGCGCGAACGCACAAGGCGACGACGCCGATCAATCATCTCAACTGGATCACCGGCATGCAACGTAATATTATTTTCCTGATACCACTCGCGTGTATGCAACATAATGTCTTCCACACTTTTATCGCCAGCGAGCACGGGCGACAATAATATGCGGTTGTAATTGCCATACGGTTCGGCCCCGAACACGGTAATGTCGTACAAATCCGGTGCCAGCTTTTGTAACTCTTCAACCGTGCGCATACCAGCCATGCCGTTACCGATGACCACCAGCGATGGTTTTGTTCGATTAGCCTGCTTGCCTGGTGTTGTGGTCATACGCCGACCCACACCTTTCCGTCGACAACCCGCGTCGGATAGGCGCTGACCGAGTGTTCTGGAGATTCCAGGCATTCTCCGGTTTGCAAATCAAAGTGTTGCTTGTACATCGGCGATGCTACGACGATACGCTCACCAAGATTGCCGACCATGCCACGCGACAAAATCGATGCCTGAGAATGGGGATCAAAATTACTAATCGCGAATACACGGTCTTCACCGTCAATGACATGAAACAGCGCCACTTGCGCGCCGTTGATCAATGCACACACACCTGTGTTTGGTAAGATCTGGTCGAGTTCGCAGACAGAAATCCAGTTATCCAGCTGCCCCAATTGGGTATCGCTATGCATATTTATTCTCCTGATTTCAATGGTCGAGCAATCAGACCGTCTCTGCAAGCGCAGCCACTATCGGAATAATCGGAATCACACGGGCCGATCGCTCAACTAACGTTGCCGGACGAATCTGTCCGCGTTCCTCCATAAAGACGACGTTTTCATCAACTTGATCGGTGTTGACGAAATGGCGAAAACGCTTACGTGTTTCTGGATCGTTAACCGCTTTTTTCCATTCACATTCATACGTATCGACGACTGCCTGCATTTCTGCTTCCAGGTCGGCTGCAATGTCTAGCTTGTCTTGCAAGACCACTTCTTTCAGATAATCAAGACCGCCCTCAAGATTGTCGCGCCAGACACTGGTGCGTTGCAGACGGTCTGCGGTGCGAACATAGAACATCAGGAACCGATCAATAGTCTGAATCAGCGTCGCCTTATCCAGATCGGAGGCCAATAATTCAGCGTGCCGTGGCTTCATGCCGCCATTGCCGCAGACATACAGATTCCAGCCTTTTTCGGTGGCGATGATCCCGACATCCTTGCTTTGCGCTTCGGCGCATTCGCGCGTACAACCGGATACGCCAAATTTGATTTTGTGCGGTGAACGCAAACCTTTGTAGCGATTTTCCAGCGCAATTGCCAGACCCATACTGTCGTCCACACCATATCGACACCAGGTTGAACCGACACATGATTTAACGGTACGCAGCGACTTGCCGTACGCATGACCTGATTCAAAACCTGCTGCGATCAATTCTTCCCAGATCGGCGGCAATTGCTCAACCCGCGCGCCGAACAAGTCGATGCGCTGACCGCCAGTGACTTTGGTGTATAGGCCATATTTTTTTGCGACCTGACCGACTGCGATTAGACCATCGGGCGTGACCTCGCCACCAGCCATACGTGGCACGACAGAATAGGTACCATCCTTTTGAATATTACCGAGGAAATAATCGTTCGAATCCTGCAAGCCAGCGTGTTCTTTTTTGAGCACAAAATCGTTCCAGCAAGAAGCCAGAATACTGGCAGCTACCGGTTTGCACACATCGCAACCCAAGCCTTTTCCATGCTGACTGATCAATGCATTAAAAGTCTTGATGTTGCCGATTCTGACGAGGTGATAAAGCTCCTGACGGCTGTAGGGAAAATGTTCGCAAACATGGTTGTTAACCGCCAGACCTTGCTTCTTCATTTCTGACTTCATGATCTGCGTGACGAGTGCCACGCAACCGCCGCATGAAGTACCTGCCTTAGTACAACTTTTCAGGTCGCCGATATTCGTTGCGCCGCCACATACTGCTGCGCATAAATCACCTTTGGAGACGTTATTGCACGAGCAAATTTGTGCCGCATCCGGCAACGCATCGACACCCAAACCGGGCTTGGCGTTACCGTCGGCTTGCGGCAGAATCAGGAACTCAGGCGCTTCGGGTAGTTCTATGCGGTTCAGCATCATTTGCAACAGCGTGCCATATTCGCTGGCATCACCAACCATCACGCCGCCTAGCAAAAATTTACCGCAATCGGAGACGACGATCTTCTTGTAAATTTGCTTGCGTTCATCGGTGAAATGATACGAACGGCTACCGGGAACATTGCCGTGCGGATCGCCGATACTGGCAACGTCGACGCCCATTAATTTGAGTTTAGTGCTCATATCGGCACCGTTGAATTCGGCGTTTTCGCCCAGCAGATGTTTGGCTGCGATACGTGCCATGTCATAACCTGGCGCGACCAGACCAAAAGTCTTTCCGTTCCATAGCGCGCATTCGCCAATCGCGTAGATATCAGGATCACTGGTCAGGCAACTATTGTCGATCACGATGCCGCCGCGCTCGCCCACTGCCAGCGCACTGACACGCGCCAATTCATCACGTGGACGAATACCGGCAGAGAACACGATCATGTCGGTATCAAGATGGCTGCCGTCAGAAAAGTTCATGCGGTGTGTGCCGGTCTCGCCATCGACGATTTCGACTGTATTTTTTTGCGTATGCGCGGTGACGCCAAGGTCTTCTATCTTGGCGCGCAAAACACGTCCACCGCCCTCATCGACTTGGACTGCCATCAGACGTGGTGAAAATTCAACCACGTGCGTTTGCAGATTCATGTCGCGCAAGGCTTTGGCACATTCCAATCCAAGCAAACCGCCGCCGATAACGACGCCGGTTTTTGAGCGACGACCACATTCAAGCATCGCCTCTAAATCTTCGATAGTCCGATACACAAAGCAATCTTTACGATCCTTCCCCGGCACCGGTGGCACAAAAGGATAAGAACCGGTAGCGATGACCAGCTTGTCGTAAGGCAGCGTTTCACCGGTACTCACTGTCACCGTTTTGGCAACACGATCAATGACGCTGGCCTTGGCATTCAGTTTGAGCAAAATATTATCGCGCTCAAAAAAACCGTCAGGAACCAATGACAAATCCTCTGCTGATTTTCCAGAGAAAAATTCTGACAAGTGTACCCGGTCATATGCTGGGCGTGGCTCTTCGCACAAGACGGTTACTTCCAGATGTGGAGCGCCACTATCAGCCAGGCTTTCCAGAAATTTGTGGCCCACCATGCCATGACCAACGACGATAATTTTCATGATCTGCGGCTCCTTAAGCGGCCAGGGTGTTGCTGTCGAGGACTTGCTCGGTGGCATTGTGTGCCGCGCTAAAGCGAATCGCGATGGCGCACAGTGCGGAGACTGTGACCAAAATACCCAGCACACTCAAGGTGCTTTGAACGTCGCCCAAACCCTTCATCAAAAACCCCGCCAAAACCGCTCCGACGTTTCCACCAGCGCCGATGATGCCCGCTACGCCGCCCAATGCTTTACGGTCAATAAACGGCACTAATGCATACGTTGCGCCGCATGCCATGTGGGTGAACAGGCCGAAAGTCAACATCGCGCAGATCGCCAACGTCACACTATTTGCATGTGAAAACCAGAGCAGGCCCAAACCTTCGCCAACCATCATGACGAACAACAGTGTGGCGCGAGTATTCAAGTTGCCACCCAACGCCACTTTGTCGGATAACCAGCCACCCAAAGCACGGGCGAACAATGCGAGCAATCCGAAACTTGCTGCGGCCATACCAGCGCTTTTCAATGACAGACCAAAATGATCAACGTAGTAGATGGCGGCGATATTGTGAATAAAAATTTCTACACCGAAGCAAGCGCCGTAAGTGACAAACAGCAGCCATACACGATAGTTAAGACTAGCGGCGCGGAAACTGGCCCAGCCGCCTTTTTTGCCGCCTTCTACCGTAATGCCTTTAGCGCGCAACTCGGCATAATTACCTTCAGGACAATCTTGCGTATAGCGCCAGTACACGCCACCCATGATCACCATCAATACGCCCGGCACCAACAGCGCAAGGCGCCATCCCATGGTTTCGCTGACGCCGAGCATTAACACCGCGGCCAACAACAATGGCATCAATGCTTGCGCAGCACCACCGCCGACATTACCCCAACCGGCGGCAGCAGCATTGGCAGTCCCGACGACGTTCGACGCAAACATCACTGAGGTGTGATATTGCGTAATCACAAAGCTGGCACCCACCGCACCGATGCATAAACGGAAGAATAGAAAACTTTCATAACTTTGCGAGAACGCCACGCCGAATACCGGAATCGCTCCTAGCAGCAAAAGACCGGTATACGTTTTACGTGGGCCGTAGCGATCACACATTGGCCCGATAATTAAACGAACCAAAATCGTCACGGCGACTGCGGCAATATTAATGTTGGCGATTTGCCCGATAGTTAAACCGAATTGGCCCTTAATAACGGGCATCAAGGGTGCACAGGCAAACCATGCAAAGAAGCAAGCGAAGAAAGCCATCCAGGTCAGATGGAAGGCGCGCATTTGCGGCGTACTAAAACTAAAAAGTTTGATGCTGGTAGCTTTGCTGGTCATGATCTTTTTCCCATAAAAACAAAAAGGCGCCCACTTAGCTCGGTAAAAATACCTAGCTAGGTGGACGCCGTTGTCCTGGCAGATCCTTCTTTAGATCTGCGTAATAGTTGATAGTACGGAATCATCATTGACTCTGTTAATCACTACTAAGCAAATCTTATGCCAATATAAATTGGCCTTGACCGTAACGGTTTATCGAAGATTGATAAAGATTTGAAGACGGGAATGCGCTATTTTAATTTGATGCGCATCCAATTGGTGCGGCACCGCATTTTTTTGGGGAGGGAATAATCTTATCCAAATAATATCAATCATAGGAATAGCTTTATTCACCCGTCCTATCGAATAAGTTGCCCCTTCAAAAAAGGGGTAACCTATTAAGCTGCTCGCTGCCGACGAGGCTTTATGTCTAAAACCGTTGCTTTGTCTGAAAAAGCAGTGGCAACCGAATTACTGAAAAAATCAACTGCTTGCTGCAACGGGGTTGGCAAACGTGATTGAATCAGCCAGATATCGAGGACCGACTTAAAGTCGCTAATATTGATGATATCCAATTGATCGCGGTGCGCACTGCGCTCCAGTTGCGGGACTGGCATAAAACCCAAACCAAGTCCGGCGGCAACCAGACCAAGTTGAAGATCAGCGCCGAAAGATTCCAGGCCAACCTTGAACGATAATCCCTGACCGATCAGTGCCCGTTGTAACACCGCACGAAAACCGCAGCCATCCGGACTTAAGACCCAACCAATATCATGACAGTCTTTTAGTTTATAACTGCGTTTTGTCATCATTCCCTTCGCCGCAACCACCACCAATTCAACACGTCCTAATGTCTCACCAATAACATTATCAGGAAGCACCTTAGTGGAAGGAAACAGCGCTGCTGCGGCATCCATCTCGCCGTTGGCGACCTTGGCAACTAATTGCGTTCCCCATCCGGTCGATACCTGCGTGCTCAGTTCCGGATAAGTACCTTTGAGTTGCTTAAGTGCATCCAATAGAACAACGTCGCCGATGGCTTGTGTAATACCAAGGCGAAAAGTACCGACGGGGGCAACTTCAGTTCCCACCATATCGCGCAGCTCTTCAACTTCGCGCAGTACGACGCGGCACTGTTCATACACCACTTTTCCCATGGGATTGGGGCGCGGTGGTTTAGTGGTGCGATCAAGCAGTTCAACACCCAATTCTTCCTCGAAGTTTTGTACGCGGCGAGTGATCGCAGACTGCGTTAGTTGCAATGCTTCTGCAGCTAAGCTAATGGATTGACATCGCACGGTGGCGACAAAAGCGTCTATATCATCTATTTTCATAATAAATTGACTCGTACCTCTTCAGAATTTATTCCTAAGTTTAATAGAAAAGCGGGCATTTAGTTTGCACGATAACCTCTTTTCTCTTCAAAAAACGCACTTTAATATTGTCAAATTATCTAGTTTTTATTGAGTTTCCAAAATGACCACAACACTAATGGGTGATTAGATGCGTTATGGCACATTACGTTCCCGCGCAAAATTTTCTTTGGTGATCGGCCGCATATCGACATACGGAATTATTCGTTGGGATTACTAAGACGATCCTTTAGCCTGACTCTTTACACTTACGTCAGCTTTGTCAGGAGCCACTATGAGCATCGAATTCATCGGTATGATCGGTCCGAAAAAAGTATCTGAAATTCATCCGGCACAAGGACCGGCGCTGGATCCGGATTACATCGCACGCTTTGCACAAGCGCATGAACAATCAGGTTTTGATCGGATTTTGATCGCGCAGCACTCATCCGATGCCGATCCATTTTTGGTGACATCCCACGCTGCCGCTGCCACGAAAAAAATCGGTTTTATGCTTGCCCACCGTCCCGGCTTTATTGCACCTACAATGGCAGCGCGCAAGTTCGCGACGCTTGATCAACTCAGTGGTGGACGATTGGCGGTACATATTATTTCTGGCGGTGACGATGAAGAGCAGCAACGCGATGGCGATTTTTTATCCCACGATGAACGCTATGCGCGCACTGATGAATATCTCGGCATTTTGCGCAAAGTGTGGACCAATGATCAACCGTTCGACCATGCGGGAAAATATTACCGATTCAAAAATAGTTACTCTGAAGTCAGGACAGTACAAAAACCGCATATTCCCATTTATTTTGGCGGGGCTTCACCACCCGCCGTGCAGGTCGCGGGCAAACATGCCGACGTGTATGCGCTATGGGGAGAAACCCATGAACAAGTACGAGACATCATTCGCCAAGTCAGCGCGGAAGCGGAAAAACACGGTCGCAAACCACGCTTTTCTGTGTCATTCCGCCCCATCCTGGCAGATACGGAAGAGGCTGCATGGGCACGCGCTGAAAGTATCCTGGCGGAAACCAGGCGTATTCGTAAAGCCAGTGGTTTAAGCAGCGCATCGGGTGATTCAAAACAAAGCGAAGGTGCGCGGCGTCTGTTAGCGACAGCGGAACGCGGCGATCGTCACGATAGATGCCTATGGACCGCGATTGCCAAAGAAATTGGTGGGCGATCCAATTCAACAGCGTTGGTCGGGACGCCGGAACAGGTTGCCCATGCGCTGCTAGATTACGTTGATCTTGGTGTGTCGACATTTTTGATCCGCGGCTTTGATCCATTGGAGGATGCTATCGATTACGGCCGAAAATTGATACCGCTAACACGGCAACTAGTTGCTGCACGCAGCGCCGATCGTATCGCTCAACGAAAGCAGAAGTAAATGTCCAATCTATTCAGTGTTCGCTTGCAACGTTTCATCGGACTTAGCTTGATGACGCTTGGTCTTGCAGCCACTTCACTGGCATCAGCGGGCGATGTACCGGCCAGAATACTACTCAAGGTAGCGGATCAGAAAGGCGGCTTAAGATCGCAACTGGAAGCCGCCGGTGAACTTAAAAATCTGCCCTATGACATCAAGTGGTCGGAGTTTGTGGCCGCAGCGCCGTTACTGGAAGCTTTAAATGCTGGCGCAGTCGACGTCGGCTACGCAGGTGATGCACCACTGGTATTTGCCTTGGCGGCTGGCGCACCGCTCAAAGCGATAGGAGTGAACAAATCAGATCCCTTTGGTACAGCCATTATTGCCAATGCAAATTCTCCACTTTCCGGCCCGGCCAGTTTGAAGGGAAAACGCATCGCTACCGGAAAAGGCTCCATTGGTCACTATCTGACGCTGGCCGCGCTTCAATCTATTGGCCTCAAGGCCAGTGATGTTTCTTTTAGATTTTTGTCACCAGTTGACGCCAAGACGGCGTTAGCTGGCAATTCCGTTGATGCCTGGGCGACATGGGAGCCTTATACGGCAACGGCTGAACTGACTGACCACGCGAAAATTGTTGTGAATGGGCGCGGCTTGTCAGCCGGGCTTAGTTATCTGATCGTCCATGAGGACGCCATCAAACCCAAACACGCTGCACTACAGGATCTGCTGCAACGCCTGGTGCGATCTCAACGTTGGTCTAACGATCATATAGATGCCTATTCCGCGTCATTAGCCGAACTTATTGGTGTACCAAAAGAAGTAGCCAAACTATCCTGGGAGCGGCGACAGGGCAAATGGATACCGATTGATGATACTGTGATCAAAACCCAGCAACATACTGCCGACGTTTATGCGGAAGCGGGTATCATCCAGCATAAGATCAGTGTTTCCAATGGTTTCGATCGTAGTTTTCCGCTACAGAAATAAGGCGTGTCAGCATGTCTCCACTTTCAAACTCAATAAATATCGGAAAAAATAACGCGCCGAACGTAGCCCGTCTGCGGGGTTTTATCGGGGAACTGGCGGAATTGCTTGACCGCAGACCCTCGGAGGCCGAGATTTTGCGCGATGGCGGCGCGTTGTTGCGACAGCTTATCGCTGTCGACGACTGGCTACCGCCTGCATTCGCGCTTCCAAATCCAGAACGATATCAACAATTTTTGCTCCACGTAGATTCGCGTGAGCGCTTTTCGATTGTGAGCTTTGTCTGGGGTCCCGGACAAGCCACACCAATTCATGATCATACCGTATGGGGATTGATCGGCATGTTGCGGGGCGCTGAATATTCGCAAAGCTATCAGCCAGATAAAGATCGGGATGGTCGCTTCACCCCCGTTGGCGCGCCAACCCATCTATTGCCGGGAGATGTCGAGGCCGTCTCGCCCACGATCGGCGATATCCATAAAGTACAGAATGCGTTCATCGACCGGCCATCCATCAGCATCCATGTTTATGGTGCGAACATCGGCGCTGTGCAACGCTCGGTCTACACGGAAGATGGCGGCACCAAACAGTTTATTTCGGGCTATTCCAACACACTATTACCCAATATTTGGGATCGCTCTGCTGAATCCAACAAAATGCAACAAAACTCAATAACCATTTAAATAAATTCATCCCAACGATCCATGACCCGCCTGACGCCATCCCCTTCCACGAACACGCCAAACGTCCCACACTCTGTTGATGTCAGTTCTTCTCAACCAATTTTTGAGACGATCTCTTATCAACAATGCCGCACAGCATTATTGCAGCGCAAGGAAATCGCATTGCTGGATGTGCGGGAAGAGGCGCCGTTCGCAGAAGCTCATCCGCTATTTGCTGCCAATATGTCACTGTCTCGAATTGAGTTGGATAGTGCCGCACGCATACCGCGGCTTGATACGTTGATTGTCGTGTATGACGATGGCGAAGGCCTTGCGAGAAATGCTGCGCAGCGTTTACAGCAACTTGGCTATAGCAACATCAAGTTGCTGGATGGCGGTTTGGCTGGCTGGCGCAGCGCCGGTGGTGAAATCTTCCGCGATGTGAATGCGCCGAGCAAAGCCTTCGGCGAACTGGTTGACGTACAACGTCACACCCCTTCGCTGTCGGCGCCAGAAGTGCAGGCGCTATTGAATGCCAATGCGGATGTGGTGGTTCTGGATGCGCGTCGGTTTGATGAATACAACACGATGAGTATTCCCACTGGCATCAGCGTACCTGGCGCAGAATTAGTATTACGCGTGCAACAGCTTGCGCCGCGCCCCGAAACCCGCGTCATCGTTAATTGCGCTGGACGCACGCGCAGCATCATCGGCACACAATCTCTGGTCAATGCGGGTATTCCTAACCCGGTTTCTGCACTACGCAACGGCACGATAGGCTGGACGCTGGCCGGTCAAACGCTGGATACCCGCAAAACTCGCCAATTTGCCGACTTTGGTTCGCTATCGCCTGAGGATCACGCGCAGGCGCAACGTGCAGCGCGCAAAGTGGCTGATAAGGCGCGCGTATCAAGAGTATCGTTACAAGACGAGTCCCAAACATTAATAGAATGGAAAAAAGACAACACGCGGACGACTTATCGCTTCGACGTGCGCACGCCCGAGGAATACGCAGCCGGTCACCTTCCCGACTTTCGCTCTGCTCCGGGTGGGCAGCTCGTGCAAGAAACCGATCACGCTGCGCCGGTGCGCGGTGCGCGTATCGTCCTGTCCGATGATGACGGCGTGCGCGCCAATATGACCGCATCCTGGTTAGCGCAAATGGGATGGGAAGTGTTCGTCATTGATGGTGCTGGACCGCAAGACTTCACGCAACAGGGTACGAACGCCGATAACGATCAAGCCTTTCTGCCGCCTGTACCAACCGCAAACAGTGTGACAGCGCAAGGGCTTGCGGCTTGGTTGGAAAATGACCTGCCAAGCAACGCCGCCGAGGGCGAAACGGTCATCCTTGATTTCACCAGCAGCGCCAATTATGTCAAACACCACATTCCCGGGGCTTGGTTTGCACTCCGCTCGCAACTCGCCGCCGCGCTGGATAACGCTCCGCCAGCATGTCGCTATGTACTCACTTGCGGCACGAGTTTGCTGGCACGCTATATCCTCAAAGACCTGCAAGCGTTAACAACGACGCCGGTGTGGCTGCTAGAAGGTGGCACATCCGCGTGGATTGCAGCCGGGCTTCCCCAAGAATCTGGTGAATCAGCGCTGGCATCGCCGCGAATAGATCGCTACCGTCGTCCTTATGAAGGTACCGACAATCCAGCCGCTGCCATGCAAGCCTATCTCGATTGGGAGTATGGCTTAGTGGATCAATTAGCGCTTGATGGGACGCATGGTTTTTTTGTCATTTAAAATGACAGCATGAAGTCTCAGACTTCGCGCTGTATCTAGTCTTGGCATTCATCCTTACGTTATTCGTGCACTGATGTGGTTGTCGATTAAAATGTGTCTCCAATAGAAAACGTCGCTACACCCGAAAAGCCGGGCCGCGTGACGTTTTTACTATTTTTGATGCGATGAAATGACAATGACCTCCACTCCGAGCGCAACACTTTCCGAACCAGTCTGCGACCTTATTACCGAGACGGTTGTCGGTAAGGCAGCAAACCATCTCCGCGACGTATTATCGATAGCGATCGAACACAGTCCAGCGCAGGCTGCGTTAGTGGTGTTTGATACCCGCTCTACTCTCTCAGTAGCGTTGACGCAAGCGTATCGGCGATGCCTTCCAACTGCCACCTTTATCGACTTCGACGCAGTAACGCCCGAAGTAGTGCTTGCCTCTTTTACACCCCTTGCGCCGAACGATTTGGTGATATTGATTCAATCCACCAACTTTAGGCTTGAAGCGTTTCGACTGCGCGTTGAACTTTTTAAACGCGCATTAAAGGTGATAGAACATCCTCATCTTTCGCGCATGACCGGACCAGAAGCGCTGTATTACATCGACGCATTGGCCTATGACCCGACGTACTATCGCGACGTTGGGGTCGCACTGAAGGCGCGCATTGATAGCGCGAGCATCGGCGTCATCGATAGCGGCGGCGAAATCCTGGTTTTTGACTCGCCATTTGAATCTGCAAAACTCAACATTGGTGACTATAGCGGCATGAAAAATGTCGGCGGTCAGTTTCCTATTGGTGAGGTTTTTACCGAAGCGCAAGACCTGGAAGCAGTCAATGGCCGCGTACGTATTTTTGTTTTCGGCGACACGCAATTTCACGTCAACAAACCCGCTACGCCGATCACGCTGGTGATCGTCAAAGGCCGCGTGACGGAGGCCATTGATTCCACGCCTGAGTTTGATCAGGTGCTGGCAAACATCCGCGCGTCCGAAGGCGAAGTCTGGCTGCGTGAACTTGGTTTTGGTATGAATCGTGCATTTTCGCAAAACCGTATGGTGAGCGATATTGGCACTTATGAGAGGATGTGCGGCATACATTTATCGCTGGGCGCTAAGCATGGGGTCTACAATAAAGCGGCAATTAAGCGCGCCGATGCCAGATACCATATTGACGTCTTTGCGGTGACGAACACGGTCACCCTCGACGAGTGCGTTATTTACAGAGATGATGCCTGGCAAGTTTGATGGCTATGGCGTAGATTAAATACTTGCCCGCAAAAAACTGTCTCAAGCTGCCATAAAGTAGGTAATATTTGTGACAATTGCTCTCTTTTTCTGCTTCTCGCATTTAAAAGCGAGTTTTGATACACATTGGAAAGACATGAAAAACACCAGTCCAGTATCGGAAACAAGCACTGATCTCCCTCCTTCGCCAACATTGGCGGCATCACTCGCCGCATTGGACGATTTTCGGGTCATCCATCCGAAAGAAGTCGTGTACGTACTGCGCCAACTCGCGCACCAAAAAGACCCACTAAGTATTTCCTTCGGCAGATCAGGATCACGCATCATCACGCGTATTTTGGCAGTCGATGAAACGACAGGTTCTTTTTTCTACGATTACAGCGGCAGTGATGCTGAAAATCAACAGCATCAGGAGTCTGGAGAAAATCTGTTTTCGAGCTTGCAATCCGGTGCGCATATCCAGTTTGTTTGCGGCCATCCCGAACCCCAGCTTTATGACGGCCTGCCAGCATTTAAGTCGCAATTACCGGAAAGTCTGTATCGCATCCAACGACGCGAACACTTCCGCGTAGAGACACCGACGAATAATCCCTATATTTGTACCGCCACCTTGCCGGATCAACGCCGGATGTCGTTCTACATTATCGACTTGTCACCATCGGGGGTTCGACTTCGCTCGACCGATGCCAGTATCGGTGAGCTTGCTATTGCTATGAACCTAACAGACGCCACGTTCGACTTTCATGATTTGGGAAAAATGACTTTGGATATACAAATCACCTTTATTCATAATAGCCAAACGTTTAATGATCCGGTTTATCACTTCGGGTGCCGGTTTTTGACTGTTCCTAAAGACCAGGAAGCGAATTTGCAGCGCGTGATTACGCAATTAGAACTGCGCCTAAACCGCAGTTGACCTGCGTTCGATAAGTTCGTTAATCTACGCATAGACGCTATTCATAACAAAATCGCCATTGCTTGCCGCTTTCTATCAAAACAGGCAACGGCTACAAGAAATAAAAAGGCGTGAGCCATTGCCCCGTTAAATAGCCAACAAACGCTTCCTGTGTTGGCTATAAAACGGTCCTTATCTTTCATTTTCTTTCAATAACCGGGACATTATCTGAGGTTCGGCGCTTTTCTTCGATTTGTCGCGGGTTTACCACTTATGTGTCGCGAGGCAACCGCCGACGTAGCTTTTTTTTGCTATCGGGCGGAGATTTGGTAAGATCGTTCATTCCAAGTTTTTTTGGATACGTTATTTTTATGCATGCCAAACTGATTCCTAACCCTATTTGCGAGTCGTTAGCGGCCTCTGGTTGCACTGTGGTTCGCTTATTCAATCTGTTGCTTTATGCCCAAAAATAAGACACGCAAGCCAATTGAAATAAAGATAGCAACGGTGGTAGCAGTTTCAGTCATTCTTCATGACGTGGATCTTGCCGTTTTAGATGACGCATTAAAAGAGATGACCGGCGGCAATGCGGACTTTTTTGACAATGAATTTGCCGTAATCGACATCGCAGCTTTGGGCGAGTCAAATGACTACATTGAATGGAGCGCCCTCGTCAAACTGCTGAAAACGTATCAACTTAATGCAGTTGCAGTACGCAATGCGCCGGATACCATTCATCCTGCGATTATCGCGAATGGCCTCAGTATTGATACCGTCATCGCGCCCAGAGCAGAACCCAATGCCCCCGCTGTCCAACCGACTGAGGTGCTGACTATAAACGCCCCAGAGGTGGTGGTATCCCAGCCTCCGGCGACGCTAGCCACATCGGCGGCTACACCACTCCAGCAACCCATGATCGTCGACACGCCAGTGCGCGCCGGTCAACGCATTTATGCCCGTGGCTCCGACCTGATCATTACAGCGATGGTCAATAACGGTGCCGAAATCATTGCAGATGGCAGTATCCATGTTTATGCGCCCTTGCGCGGCCGGGCGCTAGCGGGTGCCAGCGGCGATACCAAAGCACGTATTTTCGCCACTGCGATGGAGCCTGAACTGGTATCGATAGCGGGTGTATATCGGACCTTTGAACATGGGTTTCCTGCAGAATTGAAGGGACAGGCGGCACAAATTCAGCTTAACGGCGACCGAATTGATGTGATATCACTTAATTCGCCTTCCAGATCATAGTTTTAATTCTTAAAAAAATAGGAGTTTTCGTGGCAAAAATCATCGTTGTAACATCTGGTAAAGGGGGCGTCGGCAAGACGACATCCAGCGCCAGCTTTGCCTCAGGCCTGGCCATGCGCGGTCATAAAACTGCTGTCCTGGATTTTGATGTTGGCCTACGCAATCTTGATCTGATCATGGGCTGCGAACGACGCGTAGTATATGACCTGATCAATGTAGTTAACAACGAAGCAACACTTAATCAGGCCTTAATTAAAGACAAACATTGCGATAACTTGTTTATTCTTCCAGCATCACAAACCAGAGACAAAGACGCGCTGACCGAAGAAGGCGTTGAACGTGTATTGAACGATCTGGCAAAAATGGATTTTGAATTTATTGTATGCGACTCGCCAGCGGGTATTGAACGCGGTGCGGTAATGGCGCTGACCTTCGCCGATGAAGCCGTCATCGTGACCAATCCCGAAGTATCGTCGGTGCGTGATTCAGACCGGATTTTGGGGATCATTCAGGCCAAGTCGCGCCGCGCTCAAAATGGCGGAGAACCAGTCAAGGAACATCTGCTCATTACCCGCTACTCACCTAAGCGCGTTGAAGCGGGTGAGATGTTATCTCATACCGATGTGCAGGATATTTTGCGCATTCCTTTGATCGGTATTATTCCTGAGTCAGAAGCGGTGCTACACGCATCAAATCAAGGCAACCCGGCCATCCACGTAAAAGGTAGCGATGTCGCTATGGCTTACGAGGATGTGGTCTCCCGCTTCCTTGGCGAAGACGTGCCGTTGCGCTTTGCCAACTATCAAAAACCGGGCTTGCTCTCGCGCCTCTTTGGAGGGAAGTAATATGGCTCTACTCTCGTTCTTGTTCACCAAGCAACCGAAAAGCGCATCTGCCGCTAAGGAGCGCCTGCAAATTATCATTGCACGTGAGCGTAGCGGTCGCCAAGGTCCTGATTTTTTACCGGCACTCCATAAAGAATTAATTGAAGTTATTTCCAAGTACACAAAAGTCAATGCCAGCGATATCAAAATTTCACTGGATCGCCAAGGTGACCTGGAAATATTAGATGTTAATGTTGTGCTGCCTGATATTTGAGTCCATCTACTTTTACAAGTAGCGCTCTGCCAAGTCTTTACCTGCGGACGCCTGTCGCGTCCGCTATTTCCTCACTATTGATCTCGTAAGTTGCCTGCTTTGCTCGATTAGCGCCCCAAAAATATCGCTTCAGGTCACCTCCCAGAATAATGTTGCGATAGAGTTAATATTGTAACGCGTTAATTTTCAGTATTTCACATTTCTACTATAATGGCGTTAGTGCAGCTGTGGAAAACGTACACAATGCCACACGTACACTACAAAAATGTTCATATAGAGCATCTATCAAAGAGTGATAAGTGTTAACATAAACTCATTACCGCCGACACCTCAACAACAGCGAAGCTTGAGACTAGGGAAAACGCAGGGACACTCGCTATTTCATCGGCAGTCAGGATACTGGCCAAGCTATCGGCTCTAACTGGCTTACAATAATTAACACTAAGCCAATAATAGAAAACTATGAGAATTGCTGTCCTTGACGATGATTTGAGCCAAACCGATCTGGTTTGCCAAGTCCTGACCGCTAGCGGCCATGTTTGCCATCCTTTTCAAAGCGGCAAAGAAATCTTGAGCCAGTTGCGACGAGAGAGCTACGACATGCTCATCCTCGATTGGCAAGTGCCCGATCTCAGTGGGTCCGAAGTCTTGCACTGGGTGCGAGAGAAATTGCCGCCCGAACTGCCGGTGTTGTTCATGACCAGTCGCTCTGGCGAGGATGACATTGTGGCCGGACTCGCGGCTGGTGCTGACGACTACATGATCAAACCTATCCGCCGTGGTGAACTGGTGGCGCGGGTACAAGCATTATTACGTCGCGCTTATCCCATTCAAAATGCGAGCGAGGAAATTACGTTCGGACACTACATATTCGAAACCCGCGCTGCACGCCTGACCGTCAGTAGCGTGCCAATTGAAATTACGCAAAAAGAATTCGATTTAGCGCTGCTTTTTTTCCGCAACATGGGTCGTCCGCTATCGCGTGCATACATTCTCGAAGCAGTGTGGTCGCGTGACATCGACATTCCCTCGCGCACGATGGATACGCACGTTTCACGGGTTCGCAGTAAGCTACAATTACGACCAGAAAACGGTTTTCGACTTGCACCTGTGTATAGCTACGGATATCGTTTGGAACAACTGTCGGAATAATGCGCGAATGCGCAAATCACGCGTAAAACGGTCGTCGGAGAAAAAATGCAGTATTACATCGAACACCCGACGTACAGCAGGAACCCCAAAAAAAAGACGGATCAAAAGACGAATTTTGAGCAATTATGGCGAGGCAGTTTATTGTTGTTATTAACGGCCCCCTATTTACCGGTTTTTGCTGCTCCATCGATAAAATTAGACGCTGACTCATTCAGTGTTGCGCCCTCCACCATCACGTATCGGGCACGCAAAGGCGATACGCTAAGTACGATTGCCGAGTACCTGACGACCACGAGTCGTAACTGGGTTGCGCTCCAAAAGATCAACAAAATTCCTAATGAACGCACCATTCCCATCGGCACGCCGATCCTTATTCCTGTGGCATTGCTGGAACAAATTCCCGCTAGCGCAAGAATAGTTGCTTTCTCGGGGGCTATTAGCGCAAATACCGCCGACGGAAAAGATATTCCCCTGGCAATTGACACAACGCTTCAGGAGGGTGCGCGCATTGAAACTGGCCCCAACAGTTTTATCACGCTGGCGCTTGCAGACAACTCACGAGTAGCTTTGCCCTCCAACAGTCAGATAAAACTCAGCCACTTAAGAAGCGCCCGGTTCACACAAAGCCCGGTTACGGAGATTACGCTTGTACGTGGACGCGTTGATTCTCAGGTATCCCCGCTGAAAGAAAATAAAGGACGCTTTGAGGTCCGCTCACCACTCGCCGTTGCTGGCGTTCGTGGCACCAATTTCAGGGTCAATGTCAGCGATAACAAGATGGCAACTGAGGTGTTGCATGGCGCCGTTGCCGTAGCCAAAAACAATCGCCCTGCGGGATTGCCCTTACAGGCTGGACAAGGATCAATAACCGATGCGCAAGCAGTAAGCAAGGCAGTGCCATTGCTTCCAGAGCCAACGCTTACGGGAAACTCTGCTTTACAGCAACGACCAACCGTGCGCCTTACCGTGGATCCATTGCAGGGTGCGCGGCGCTATCGGGCACAGATTGCGACCGATCAGGCGTTCCAGAATACGTTGTCCGAAATAGAGTCTGATACCGTTGAAATCAGACTTGATGGGCTGATCGACGGCAACTATTTTGCACGCGTGACCGCCATCGACAATCAGGGTCTCGAAGGTTATCCATCCATCACCGCATTCAAACTCAAAGCCCGCCCGGAACCTCCTTTTCCTATCGGTCCAAAAGGAAAGGCGCGAATTGCCAATCCATCCTTAAGCTGGTCCGAAGTCCCCGACGCCATTCATTATCATATCCAGATCGCCTCCGATGACCAGTTCACACAACTGGTCAGCGATGATGCGACCCTGACATCCGCGCAATTCAGTCCACCAAAATTGGCACTTGGTCCTTATTTCTGGCACGTCGCAACCGTGGTGACACGAGACGGCAAAGATGATCAGGGTCCTTTCGGCGATGCGCAGGCGGTTACCCTGATGGCGCCATTGGAACTACCAAAAATTGAACCAGCCGGCAGCACACTGGCTTTTAGGTGGCACGGGGAATCCGGTCAAACATTTGTGATTGAAATAGCCCGTGATGCTGCGTTTACGGCGCTTTTTTTGACGCAAGAATCAACAGCTCCGGAAATTTCGATCGCAAATCCGCCTAACGGGATTTACTTTGTGCGCGTCAAGGCGATTGATTCTGATGGCTACACTGGCGAGTTTTCTGAAGCCCAAAAAATCGTCATTGGCGGATTGTGGAGAACCAGTGACGGTGCACCGCTCATCAATACAGGTGGTATCACGCCAACTGGCTTTTAAAACGCCACCAACGGAAACCACCCATTTCGGAGCATAGAATGGTCGAACCGACCAGCAGTGCCTTCATTGGCAATGTTAAACGGGTAGCGTTACGTCAATGGCTGGCGCTCACCATCGCATTACTCTCGCTCACTGCGGCGCTCGGCTATCAAAACGGTTTGATGCAACTTGATCTTCCGCTTTATGACCAATTTATGCGCTTCAATTCGCGTCCCGCGCGCGATGACATTATTATTGTCGGAATTGACGATTACAGTATTTCCCAACTTGGACGTTGGCCATGGCAGCGCACTCTGCATGCGCAGGTTATCAACACGATCATGCAGGCCAGACCAAAAGCAATTGGTGTGGACGTGATCATGACGGAGCCTGAAGCGCTCACGACTGCCACCTCACCCAATAATGACGCAGCACTATCGCAGGCTTTACAGGCCAGCAATAAGGTCGTGTTGCCGATGGTCACGGCGATGATGGGAAGTGGCGTCACAAGCCTGTTGCCCATCCCGGAATTTCTGCACACTACACGCGCCATTGGTCATATTGATCTGGAGCTTGATAAAGATGGGGTGGCACGCAGCGTATTTCTAAAAGAGGGCCAAAATGGCATTTGGTGGTCACACTTTGCGCTGGCTTTAGCTGACATTGGCGGGCAAGCGGTGACCGATTCTCGCGGCGAATTGCCTGGTGCGCATCTAAGCGCAGGCCGGCATGACAATCATCCTCTTGATCCCCTTGGCAAGGACAGCAGCGTCGACAACAACTTAAAAGGATCGACGGATGCAAACGGCCCCACGGTGGCGGCGGGACAATGGCAACGCGACTATCAAATGCATATTCCTTACGCGGGCGGCTCTGGACTATTCCGCTCGGTTCCATATGTTTCGGTCCTCAAAGGCGAGGTGCCAAAAGATTTTTTTAAAGATAAATACGTCTTGATAGGCGCCACGGCGGTCGGCATGGCGGACGCTTTTCCCACACCTGTTTCGGGAACATCGGGGGTCATGCCGGGTATCGAGATCAACGCCAATATTTTAGCCAGTTTGCTGGACCACAGATCCATAAACATCGCGCCAACCCTCCAGACTACCTTATTGAGCATACTCCCGGTATTGCTCGCGTTATTCAGTTACTTGCTGCTCACCCCTCGCTTTTCCTTATTCCTGACCGCCGTACTGATGGCGACCACCGTCGCGGCCAGCTACTTCATGTTCACCCATGGATTGTGGGTCGCACCCAGTGCAGCCCTGATAGGTACGGGGCTAACCTATCCGCTGTGGAGTTGGTGTCGTTTGGAAGCAGCTATTTCCTACCTCGGACAAGAATTTATGCTGCTAGATCAGGAGCCGCATTTATTACCCGAAGCAATCCTTCCCGGCAACGTACTTTATCAAGGTGAAGACGTACTCGAACAGCGTATCAACGCGATGCGCACCGCGGCGCGCAGGGTGCGCGACTTACGCCAGTTCATTTCTGACAATCTCGATAGTTTGCCGGACGCAACATTGATCACCACTATTGATGGTCGCATCGTTGTCGTCAATCGGGTGGCCAATGATTACTTCGCAACATTGAACATCCATAACATTTACGGCGCAAACCTGCCGCCATTGTTTTCTTACATCGCATCACCACCGTCATTTGAAACCGCGCCGCATCATCCGTTCTCGTGGCCCGATTTGCTTGACATCCAGTATCAGCCCGCTCTCGCAAATGGCACTTCCGTTCAAGACCAAAAAGGACGCGATTTATTAATCAAGAGTGCGCCCTGCTATTCGGCCAGACAGATTCTTAGCGGCTGGATTGTCAGTATCGTGGACATCTCCAGTATTCGTGCCGCAGAGCGCAGCCGGGATGAAACGTTACGCTTTTTATCGCACGATATGCGTGCACCACAAGCATCAATTTTAGCGTTATTGGAACTACAAAGTGACCCGTCTTCAGCGTTACCTCAAGAGGAATTTTTCTCCAGAATCGAGCGCGCCTCCCGCAAAACCTTGGGACTGGCCGATAACTTTGTCCAACTGGCACGCGCTGAATCAGAGTCTTATCGGCTTGAAGAAGTCGACTTTCAAGACGTTGTTTTGGATGCTAGCGACGAAATGTGGACACTAGCCAATAACAAAAAAATCACCTTGATTACAAAGATCGCGGAGGGCGAATTTATTACTAAAATTGACCGCTCCTTGATGGCGCGCGCCTTGTGCAATCTGATTTCTAACGCGGTCAACTACAGTTCCGCAGGAACGACCATCACGTGTAGCCTGCTCTACAGTGTAGAAAAGGGATCCGACGGCACACCTTTGCACGTCATTTGCCAGGTGCAGGATCAAGGCTATGGCATTGCGGCCGCCGATCAGGCAAAATTATTTCAACGTTTTCAGCGCGTCAACATTCCTGACCAACCTAAAACAGACGGCGTAGGGCTTGGCCTTGTATTCGTCAAAACAGTGATCGAACGCCATTTCGGCACGTTATCTTTTTGCAGTGTTGTTGGCGAAGGCACCACATTTACCATTATCTTGCCCTTGTCGACAGTCTGACTAAAGGGATATTTTGTTGCGCCAAAAAACATTTCGGGGCTTAATTTGCCGGGAGCGTCCCATGTTCGTTGGCAATCAATTCTTGTATATTATTATCATTCCATCAAGAAATGCGCACTTAATCTCAACAGCCACGCTGCGGGGTATAATGTCGAGCTATAAAGAGTCCCCTTCTTTCCTCTTGAGTTGTTACCAAAATGCACTTGCTAGCCGTCGGACTTAACCACACCACCGCGCCCGTTTCATTGCGCGAACAGGTGGCTTTCCCTGCTGACCAGATTGGTCAGGCAGTTACGGCGGCGCGTGCATGGTTTAGTGACAACAGCGCGTCCGGTGTCACAGACGAAGCAGCGATTTTATCGACGTGCAATCGTACCGAGTTATATGCCGCAAGTGACCTGTCCGGCAGCGTAATCGGGACGAACGAAGCCCGCAACATTGACACGGCAATTGATTCCACCGCGCATTTTCTGGCGCATTATCACAAGCTTTCATACGCTGATCTGCGTCCGCATTTGTATACATTGCCGCATGACCACGCGGCACGTCACGCTTTTCGCGTCGCGTCCGGATTGGATTCAATGGTGCTGGGCGAACCGCAAATCCTCGGTCAGATGAAGGATGCTGTGCGCCATGCGGAAGCCGTCGGTGGCCTTGGGACTTATTTACATCAATTATTTCAACGCACTTTTGCTGTCGCAAAAGAGGTTCGCAGCACTACCCAAATAGGCGCGCACAGCGTCTCAATGGCTGCCGCTGCTGTACGCATGTCGGAACGGATTTTCGACGCCATTTCAGGTCAGAACGTGCTGTTTATCGGTGCGGGAGAAATGATTGAATTATGCGCCACGCATTTTGCCGCGCAGAATCCAAAAACTCTGACCGTGGCAAATCGTACGCTTGACCGTGCTGAAATATTGGCGCATCGCTTTAGCGGTCAAGCGCTACGCCTGGCCGACTTGCCAGATCAGTTAGGCAACTACGACATCATTATTTCATGTACTGCGTCGTCGCTGCCGATTATCGGTTTAGGCATGGTGGAACGCGCGGTCAAAGCGCGTCGCCACAAACCGATGTTTATGCTCGATCTGGCCGTACCGCGTGATATCGAAAGTGAAGTTGGTCGCCTTGACGACGTATTTTTATACACGGTGGATGATCTGGCCTCCGTCGTCCAGACCGGTATGGAAAGTCGTCTGGCCGCTGTATCGCAAGCCGAAGCCATTATCGAAACCCGCGTGCAATCCTTCATGCACTGGATCGACACGCGCGCTGTTGTCCCTGTGATTCAGGATCTGCATGAAAGCAGTGAGTTAATGCGAATGCTGGAGTTGGAACGGGCACGCAAGATGCTCGCCAAAGGTGAGGACATCGATACCGTTCTTGAGGCACTGTCTAAAGGTCTCGCTGCCAAATTTCTGCACGGACCACAACAAGCGCTGCACAATGCACAAGGCGACGAACGTGCTCGCCTCGCAGTCCTGCTGCCACAACTATTCCGCAGCAAGCGTTAGCGAAGCCATCCGCTATCGTCTGCCACTCAGCATATTGAGTCGGCACATCCTGTTTTTGCACAATATCTTTTTTGCTCACCATCCGCAGCGATTCCCTCGTTGCAAGCCACCAAAGTACGCTATGAAGCCATCAATGCTTG
This sequence comes from Glaciimonas sp. GNP009, assembly GCF_054343755.1. Lineage (NCBI taxonomy): Bacteria > Pseudomonadati > Pseudomonadota > Betaproteobacteria > Burkholderiales > Oxalobacteraceae > Glaciimonas > Glaciimonas sp. GNP009. The sequence goes on along the minus strand of NZ_JBTGUV010000004.1, from coordinate 2,793,969 downwards.
CCAAGCTTGACCAATTGTCGAATCGACTGGTCGAGGTTAACGATCTGTTAAATCAGGAAGAAGCGACTTCCAACATGGACAGCTATCGTAAGCTGTCGCGTGAACACGCGGAGTTGGGGCCGTTAGTTGCTCTGTATTTAAGCTATACGCAAGCCGATGCTGATGTCCAGACCGGCATGGGCATGCTATCGGACCCTGACATGCGCGAATTTGCGCAAGAAGAAATCAATAGCGCCAAATCTCGCATGGAGCAACTGGAAGCAGATTTACAAAAAATGTTGCTGCCAAAAGACCCTAACGACGAACGCAATATCTTTCTGGAAATTCGGGCAGGTACCGGCGGCGATGAGTCAGCTCTCTTTGCGGGAGATTTATTGCGCATGTACACGCGTTTTGCAGAACGCAATCGCTGGCAGATCGAAATGGTATCGGCATCGGATTCCGAAGTCGGCGGTTACAAAGAGGTAATCGTGCGCCTGGTTGGATTTGGCGCTTACTCCAAACTGAAATTTGAGTCAGGCGGGCATCGTGTGCAACGCGTACCAACCACGGAAACGCAGGGCCGAATTCACACCTCCGCTTGTACCGTAGCGATCATGCCGGAAGCAGATGAAGTTGCAGACATCGCGATCAATCCGGCAGATATCCGTATCGATACCTATCGCGCATCCGGTGCTGGTGGTCAGCATATTAACAAGACCGACTCGGCGGTCCGTATCACGCATCTCCCCACCGGAATCGTGGTCGAATGTCAGGATGATCGTAGCCAGCACAAAAATAAGGCGTCCGCGCTAAAAGTCCTGGCCGCTCGCATCAAAGATGGCCAGTTGCGCGAACAACAATCGAAAGAAGCCGCAACCCGCAAATCGCTGATCGGCTCCGGGGATCGTAGCGAGCGGATACGCACTTACAATTTTCCGCAAGGACGCATGACGGATCACCGTATCAACCTGACGTTATACAAACTCGACCACATCATGGATGGCGATCTTGAAGAATTAAGCAATGCGCTGGCAGCCGAACATCAGGCTGAATTGCTGGCCGCCCTGGCTGACGAACGATAAAACAAACACTCAAACCAAGCTGGCATGTCGGAGGCGCAGCCTGCGATCAGTCGAATTCACTTCTTCGCAGGACGCTGCAATCCGGCCTTGCCCGGCGGGGTGAAAAATCCGCTCGTTAAGGTTTTTAGAGTCACCTTTAAGGTAAGCTGATTTATACTGATGCATGACAAAATGCAACCAAATGCCGCTGTAGAGTTCCAAGTCTGAGTATGAATATTAAATTGGGTTGTATCACCGCTTCAAGGTTTCAAAGCAATACGCTACGAACACACCACGCCTGTAATGCGTTGATCGACATTAACCATCCTCAATAAAAAAATGAAATCATCTAAACACATTTTGCTAGCCGTCGCTTTTATCGCCCTTGCACTGATCGGCGCCGCCCTCTATTTGCAACATGTTAAAGACATGCAGCCGTGCCCTCTTTGTGTGATCCAGCGTTACGCCTTTGCGATCATCGCATTGATTTGTCTGGTTTCGGCCAGCATGCCCGACAGTATTCGTAAAGCCAGTGCGGCGATCGGCATGATCGCGGGTCTTGGTGGTGCTGCAACCGCGGGCTGGCATCTGTGGGTTATTGCGCACCCTGCAACGACTTGTGGTCGTGACGCGCTGGAAGCCCCGTTAAACGCATTGCCGACCGCCACCCTGTTGCCATCCGTCTTTAAAGTCGACGCCTGGGCCTTATGCTCGGCTTCTTACGATGCAATTCTCGGTTTATCCATTCCGCAATGGTCGTTGTTCTGGTTTGTCGTATTGACCGTTATATTGGGTAAAGTTTTGCTCAAACGCACTAACCACGGCGATTTTGAATGACTGATAAGCAACAAACGACGCCGTCCGCATCATCCCAAACGGCATTCGCTATCGAGCACGGTTTCAGCGTTGCGGGGATTCTTAAAACCGCGCCACTGGAACCGCTCGAGAATCGCCTGCTGATCATGCACGCGCTAGGTCTTACCCGCACACAACTGATCACACAAGATCAGCGTAGCGTCGACGCTCAGCAAGCGGCGCTTTTAACGCAGCTGTTCCGTCGCCGCATGGAGGGCGAGCCGATTGCTTACATTCTCGGTGAACGGGAATTTTTTGGACTCATGCTGGAAGTGACGCCAGACGTTTTGATTCCCCGCCCAGACACCGAATTGTTGGTAGAGCTGGCGTTAGAACGCCTGACCGATGCACAACCAAGTCAGAACATCACGCCTCAAACCGTCTTAGATCTCGGCACCGGTTCTGGCGCTATTGCTATCGCTATTGCGGCTACGCGCACGCATGTGCAGGTCACGGCAGTTGATGTCAGCATCGAAGCGTTAGCGGTCGCACGCCGCAATGCTGCGCGCCATTTGGCTTTACGTGCCGACAAATTCAATCTGGTACATAGCGACTGGTACGCGGCCCTAAATACATCAGATGCACTAGGCAAATCAACGCCTCAGCGTTTTGACATGATCGTCGCAAATCCGCCTTATATTGTTGAGGGCGACCGCCATCTCTCGCAAGGCGATCTGCGCTTTGAACCGCTTAACGCACTTACCGATCATGCAGATGGACTAAGCGCCTTGCGCATCATCGCTAACAATGCGTCGGACCATTTAAATCAAGGCGGATGGTTGCTCATGGAGCACGGCTATGATCAGGCCGAAGCCGTCATCGCGTTATTGCAGACGCTGCCGTTTGAAGCGATACAAAGTTGGCAGGATTTAGCCGGGATTGCACGTGTCAGCGGCGGGCGCTTAAAAAGCGCAGCCGAGATAAGACATGAACCAATCACGCCAAACCCCGATTGAAAAAAGCGCGAACATTACGTCCAAATGCTCGACCCGCATTTTATACAGGCAGATTAAATTTTATAAATATACTTGCCGTAAGAAAATAGCAAATGAACATCCCTTGTGGGGCGCTCACGGAGACTAAAGCACGTAACTACTCGTATTTCATTCCCAATTCTCATCATCTTTTTACAAAAACCATGTTTTTAAGCTTGTCAAGACTAGCGAATTTATCTGAATTGCGTATGATCGCTTTCTTGTCCAACGCCTGAATCTGATTCTCTAGACACCCATGCTGCCTTCGATCGAACAACGTCTTGCCCTAGAACTCGCTGCCAAACCAGCCCAAGTAGCCGCTGCTGTCACCCTGCTGGATGAAGGTGCGACGGTGCCATTTATTGCCCGTTACCGCAAAGAAGCCACTGGCGGCCTCGATGACATTCAGTTGCGCCTCCTGGAAGAGCGTCTGCGCTATCTGCGCGAGCTCGAGGCACGCCGTGCCGCTATCCTGAGTTCGATTGAGGAACAGGGAAAGATGACACCGGCATTGCTGAGCGCCATCTCGTTGGCGGAAGACAAAACCCGTCTCGAAGATCTGTACTTACCGTACAAATTAAAACGCCGCACCAAAGCTCAGATCGCGGCTGAAGCCGGTTTGACCGAATTGGCCGATGCGCTGTTATCCAATCCAGAATTGCTACCGGAAGAGGAGGCGATTAAATATTTCAAGCCCGCTTTCAGCACCGACAATGGCGACAATCCCGGCGTCGCCGATGCCAAGGTTGCGCTTGACGGCGCACGTCAAATTCTGATGGAGCGTTTTGCTGAAGATGCATCGCTGCTGCAAGCCTTGCGCGAATATCTGACAGAGCACGGCGTAGTCGAATCTAAAGTGATCGAAGGCAAACAAGACGCTGGCGAAAAATTCGCAGACTATTTTGACTACTCCGAAACCATCGGCACCATTCCATCACACCGCGCGCTGGCGTTGTTCCGTGGGCGGCGTGAAGAGATGCTGAACGTGGTCTTGCGACTCAATACCGAGGAAGAAAAGCCAAAGTGGGACGCACCACACAATCCCTGCGAAGGGCGTATTGCCGCGCGTTTCGGTATCAGTAACAAAAATCGTCCCGCCGATAAATGGTTATCCGACACCGTACGTTGGGCCTGGCGCGTCAAAGTCTTCATGCATCTGGAAACAGAGCTGATGACCAACCTGCGCGAAAAAGCCGAAGTCGAGGCCATCCACGTTTTCGCGCTCAATTTGAAGGCGCTTTTGTTGGCTGCACCAGCCGGACCACGCGCCACCATGGGCCTCGATCCAGGATTGCGTACCGGCGTAAAAGTCGCGATTGTCGATGCCACTGGCAAAGTAGTCGGCACCAGCACGATCTACCCCCATCAACCACGTAACGACTGGGAAGGTTCGCTGCACACCTTGTCGCAACTGGCGGAAAAACATAACGTTTCGCTGATTTCGATCGGAAACGGCACAGCCTCGCGTGAAACCGATAAGCTCGCGCAGGACTTGATCAAACTACGCCCTGAACTCAAGTTGACCAAAATCGTTGTTTCAGAAGCTGGCGCATCGGTCTACTCAGCATCCGAATTCGCTTCACGCGAACTACCAGACATGGATGTATCGATACGCGGTGCGGTGTCGATTGCCCGTCGCCTACAAGATCCGTTGGCCGAACTGGTCAAAATAGATCCAAAATCAATTGGCGTTGGGCAATATCAGCATGATGTAGGTCAAACCCAATTGGCGCGTTCGCTTGACGCTGTGGTCGAGGATTGCGTGAATGCGGTCGGGGTTGACGTAAATACGGCATCCGCACCATTGCTGGCCCGCGTATCTGGCCTCAATTCCAGCGTCGCGCAAAGTATTGTGACTTATCGCGACATGAAAGGGATGTTCACCTCACGCGCCGGTTTGCGCGAAGTGCCTCGTCTTGGCGATAAAACATTTGAGCAAGCCGCCGGATTCTTGCGCGTTATGAACGGCAATAACCCACTCGATGCGTCCGCAGTTCATCCTGAATCGTATCCGTTGGTCGAAAAAATTCTGGCCGACATCAAAAAGGATGTGAAAGGCGTCATTGGCGACGACAAACTATTGAAATCGCTCAATCCCGCCAAATACGCCGACGAGAAATTTGGCGTACCGACTATTACCGACATCCTCAAAGAGCTGGAAAAACCAGGTCGCGATCCCCGCCCTGAGTTCACCACCGCCACTTTCAAAGATGGCGTAGAAGAAATGCGCGATCTGCGCCCAGACATGATATTAGAGGGCGTTGTCACCAACGTTGCAGCGTTCGGCGCATTTGTAGACATCGGCGTGCATCAGGATGGATTAGTCCATATATCTGCATTATCCAACACCTTCGTCAAAGATCCGCACAGCGTGGTGAAAGCCGGACAAGTCGTGAAGGTGAAAGTACTGGAAATCGACGAAAAGCGTAAACGAATTGCGTTAACCATGCGATTGGATGATAGTGCGCCGGTGCCGGGTAGCAAACCGGAACAACGCGGGGACCGTAACGACGCCAAACGTCTTTCCCAGCATCAACGACAACAATCCGCACCAGTTGCCGCATCGGCAAATAGCGCGATGGCTGCGGCATTCGCCAAATTGAAGGGCTGAGTCCGGGTCTGGCGGATGGTAACGCCAGACTTTGGCTGATGAAAATGGACGCGGAGTGTGCAAATTGCTCTGCCCAACTTCATCGCGCACAACAAGTATTACACCTAAATAGTGCCAAAATAAGTCCATGATGCATAAACGAAGCAGCCTTCCAAGGCTGACGTCGTATAATGTTGGCATTTACGATTTTAACGATTACGAACAGGTCTTTATTTTGTCCGTCGCTCTCAATATTCCAACTCAGCAGTCCATCATGAACCCGATCCTGACCGATATGGAAGCGGTTAATGCGGTCATTCGTGAAAAATTGCATTCCGAAGTTCCTTTGGTCAACCAGATTGCTGAATACATCATCAGTGCTGGCGGCAAACGCCTGCGTCCCGTGCTGGTACTTCTGATGGCACAAGCGTTTGGTTATGAGGGGTGCAAGCACCATGAACTCGCCGCAGTCATCGAATTCATCCATACCGCGACCCTGCTACATGACGATGTAGTCGATGAATCATCGTTGCGCCGTGGTCGCAAAACTGCGAATGCGATGTTTGGTAATGCTGCGTCGGTCCTCGTGGGAGACTTTTTGTACTCTCGCGCTTTCCAGATGATGGTTGATGTCAGCAATCCACGCGTCATGCAAATCGTCGCTGATGCCACCAATGTCATCGCAGAAGGTGAAGTGCTGCAATTGTTAAACATGCACAATCCGGATGTCAGTGAAGAGCGCTATCTGCAAGTTATTCGCTCCAAAACTGCAAAGTTATTTGAAGCGGCAGCCCAAATAGGCGCGCTCATTGCGGGTGCAAATGATAGTGCAATTGACGCGGCGGGCGAATACGGCCGCTCACTGGGCACGGCTTTCCAACTCATTGACGACGTGCTTGATTATTCTGGCAATGCGGCAGATATCGGAAAAAATGTGGGAGACGATTTGCGCGAAGGCAAACCCACCCTTCCACTGATCTATTTAATGCAGCATGGCAACGGCGAGCAGCGCGCGCTGGTACGCAGTTGCATCGAAAATGGCGACGAGCAACATTTTGATGCTATTCTTTCAGCAATAACAAATTCTGGAGCGCTCGATTACACGCGAGCCGAAGCGAAAAAATCAGCACAGCTAGCCACCGCTGCGATTGCAAAGCTGCCAGAGAGCGAATATAAAACCTCGTTGCTAGAGTTAGCGTCGTTTGCAGTGGACCGCAATCATTGAGCTAATTAGCGCAGTTACATAACTGAGCTAAGTAACTGAGTTGATTAAGTAACTGAGTTGAAAACCAAGTAAAAACATTAAGTTTAACAATGCGTTGAAGCAACGAGTTCAGTCATTAAGTCAGACTCCGTAAGCGGTAAAGAAGCAACCAAGAAGTGCGCTCAAAGCGTCTCACCAGTGCTATCACAACAAGTAGTATCCATTCAGGAAAATAAGGAATACCGGAGTGAAGTTCTGGATCGCATAATGTGTTTGTATGTAATCCGACCTCAAGAAAAGAGTTGCTTTTTTAACTCAACATCTTTCACTCCATGTAAAAATGACCATCTCTACTTTCCCTTCCACATACCTTATACGGTGACCCTTTGGATGCCGTTCCCTTATGGGTGCAATTTCTTGCACTTGGTTTACTAATTTTATTGTCGGCTTTTTTCGCCATGTCGGAAACAGCGCTGATGGCGGCCAACAAACATCGTCTGCGGCACCTTTCCAAACGTGGAAGCAAAGCGGCGACTACCACAATGTGGTTGCTTGACCGCACCGACAAACTGTTATCCCTTATTCTCATCATCAATACGTTGGTGAACGCGCTTGCCACGGCGTTGGTGACTGCCATTGCCATCAATACATTTGGCAATCACCAAAAAGTCATCACCATCGCGACCGCTTGCGTTGCGTTCCTGTTAATTGTATTTGGTGAAATCACACCCAAAGTCATTGGCGCGACCTATCCCGAGCGTATCGCCCTTTTCACCAGCTTCATACTGAAACCCTTAATGACGTTGGTTAAACCCATTATCTGGTTCGTCAACTTATTTGTATCCGGCATATTAAAAGTATTGCGCATCAAGACCGGCAAGCACGCTCAGGATTTGCGTGTATCGCCGGAAGAGTTGCGTTCAATCGTTCTAGAGGGCGGCAATTTTATGCCGCAAAAACATAAAAGCATTCTATTAAATCTGTTCGATCTCGAAAAAATCTCGGTCGAAGATGTGATGACACCCCGAGCACAGGTCGAAGCATTGAATCTATCGGTTTCGGTAGAGGAAATTCAGCATCAATTAACAACCTGTTATCACAACAAATTGCCGGTATATGAAGGTGAAATCAACCAGATCGTTGGCATTTTGCACGTGCGCAAGGCAATGGCACTCCTCAACCAAGAGGACGAACTCACCGTTGACCATTTTCGCGCACTGCTAACACCGCCGTATTTCGTACCGGAAGGCACCGACGTCTTTACCCAATTGCAATACTTTCAAGAAAACCATGAGCGCCTCGGAATCGTCGTTGATGAATATGGTGAAGTGCATGGCCTGGTAACACTAGAAGATATTATCGAAGAAATGATCGGCGAGTTCACAACCTCCAAACCAGGTGCCGCGCGCGCTGATAGTTTTGGTTGGAATGATAAAGGTGAATGCCGTCTTGAGGGCGTCACATCGTTGCGTGATATCAACAAACGTCTGGGCTTAAACTTTCCGATCGACGGACCTAAAACACTCAATGGGTTGGTACTCGAATGGCTTCAGGATATTCCTGAAAATACCGTCAGCGTCAAAATTTCTGGTTGTGTGATCGAAATCACGCAAGTACAGAATCAGGCAATCAAGGTCGCCAAGCTCATTCGTCCTGCCAACCACTTACGCAGCAAATAGCCCATCCCGCGTTATAAAGCATGCAACTCTTCGCATGGCAATCTGGCTAGTGACTTGCGACAGGATTTAACTAGTCAGACTATTAAGTAAAGGATGTTATTTACTATAGACAACTTTATAACAACACGTTACTTAAGTAATCGCCTAAAACTACGACAGAATCGCGCACAAAGTCTTTACAGAACAGTTTCGCAAAGGCATGATCGTCGGTATGGCGGTTGCCCGAGTAGCTCTTTTTACGTAAATTTTCTATGGTTGCAGTTCTTCCTAATATTAATCTAAGCAGTCCAATGTCCGGATTGGCGCGTGCACTGGTGCAGGCCGGACGACTGACAGTCGATCAAGTTGACGGCTTACATAAAACCGCCAGCAATGAACAGATGCGCTTTATTGATGCATTGCTTGCAAGCGGGCAATTGGATGCCTCATGCCTTGCGCAATTTTGCGCAGAAACGTTTGGCTATCCACTTGTGGATCTCGCCGCCTTTAATATAAGTCTGTTACCTGCAAAAGCCATTGACACCAAGTTGATGGAAAGTCAGTCAGTTCTGGCCCTGGCAAAACGCGGCAACAAAATTTATGTCGCGATTTCAGATCCAACAAATACGCAGGCGCTCGATCAAATCAAGTTTCATACAGAGTTGATGGTCGAACCGATCATTGCCGAACATCCCGCCTTACTAAAACAGATTCAAAAGTACACGAAAAGCAACGAGCAAACCCTCAACGAAATGATCGGGGTTTCGGACGACATAAACTTCGTAGAGGAAGACGCTCCGCTTGCGATTGATGCACCCAATGAAATCGACGACGCGCCGGTAGTGCGTTTTTTGCAAAAAATATTAACCGATGCCATCAATCAAGGTGCGTCGGATCTTCATTTTGAACCGTTTGAAAAGTTTTATCGCATTCGCTTCCGTGTAGATGGGGTCTTACGCGATATGGCCCAACCACCGTTATCGATCAAAGAAAAACTCGCCTCTCGCATCAAGGTTTTGTCAAAACTGGATATCTCCGAAAAACGCGTGCCGCAGGATGGCCGCATGCGACTTGTTGTGTCCAAGACCCGTGCAATCGATTTTCGTGTAAGTACCTTACCAACCTTGTTCGGTGAAAAAATCGTCATGCGGATTCTGGATGCAAGTCAGGCCCAGATGGGGATCGATGCACTTGGTTATGATCCCGAGCAAAAAGAAATTTTGATGGAAGCCATCCAGCGGCCATATGGAATGGTGCTGGTCACAGGACCAACCGGTTCAGGTAAAACCGTCTCCCTCTATACCTGCCTGAACATTCTCAATCAGCCCAGCATCAACATATCGACGGCTGAAGATCCGGTCGAGATCAACTTGCCCGGCGTCAATCAGGTGAGCATCAATGATCGTACCGGACTGACATTTCCAGTGGCGCTTAAGGCTTTCCTGCGACAAGATCCCGACATCATCATGGTTGGTGAGATCCGCGATTTAGAGACGGCGGATATTTCGATCAAAGCCGCGCAAACCGGGCATATGGTTTTTTCTACGTTGCATACCAACGATGCGCCATCAACGCTGACACGACTGATGAACATGGGTGTAGCACCATTCAACATTGCGTCATCCGTGATCCTGATCACTGCACAACGTTTGGCGCGGCGACTATGTAGTTGTAAACAACCAGTCTCTATTCCGGATGAAGCACTGATCGAGGCAGGCCTCTCAGAGGATGATCTCGATGGTACCTGGACGCCGTATAAACCGCTTGGCTGCGAGCGCTGTAATGGCACGGGCTACAAGGGCCGCGTTGGTATCTATCAAATTATGCCGATTACCGAAGCGTTAGAACGTATCATTCTGACGCATGGTACCGCGCTGGAAATTGAGGCACAGGCAAAACTGGAGGGAGTCCGCACTTTACGTCAATCAGGTTTGATCAAGGTCAAACAAGGAATGACCAGCCTCGAAGAAGTGCTCGGCTGCACCAATAACTAGATGCATGAATAGGACTTACGCAATATCGTTCCAGTACGACATACCAATGAAAACATGGCAACTGTAAGGTTAGCAACTACCGCGAAACCAGAGCGATCTGAACAACTTGGATGATTTTGCGTAAACCCTGATAAAGAGGAAGAAAGTCATGGCAACTGCTACACCAAATGCGCGAAACACCACAAGTGCGCGCCAGGTCAAAGAATTTATCTACGCCTGGGAAGGTAAAGACAAAAAAGGACGATTGGTCCGCGGTGAGATGCGTGCCAGCGGTGAAACGCTGGTCAATGTTACGTTGCGCCGGCAAGGCATTTTGGTCGTCAAGCTAAAGAAAAAGACATTCCGCAGCGGCAAAAGAATTTCCGAAAAAGACGTCGCGTTATTCACTCGTCAATTGGCAACAATGATGAAGGCTGGCGTGCCGCTATTGCAATCATTTGACATCGTCGCCAAGGGACATGCCAATCCATCTGTGTCGAAGCTAATTAACGATATCCGGGCGGATGTGGAAACCGGCACAAGTCTGAATCAGGCCTTTCGAAAATTTCCGCTCTACTTTGATCCACTATTTTGCAATCTGGTCGGCGCGGGTGAACAGGCAGGTATTCTCGAAGATTTGTTGGCGCGTCTGGCCACGTACAAAGAAAAAACACTCGCCATCAAAAGTAAGATCAAATCGGCCATGTTTTATCCGGTATCAATCCTGGTCGTCGCCTTCGTCGTCACCGCAGTTATCATGATTTGGGTCGTTCCTGCGTTCAAGACCGTATTCGCGAGCTTTGGCGCTGACTTACCCGGCCCAACGTTGGTTGTGATGGCGATATCCGACTTCTTTGTTGCAAACTGGTACTTCATCTTTGGCGGTATTTTCGGCGGACTGTACCTGCTGTTCCAATCATGGAGACGCTCATTAAAAGTACAGCGCTTTATGGATGTTGCCCTATTAAAAGCGCCCATCTTCGGTGCCGTAATACGTAAAGCGACCATCGCACGCTGGACTCGCACACTTGCCACTATGTTTTCGGCGGGCGTTCCTTTAGTAGAGTCGCTGGACTCCGTCGGTGGTGCTTCCGGCAACGCAGTCTACCTGGACGCGACCAAAAAAATTCAAAGTGAAGTCAGTACAGGTACCAGTTTGACAGTCGCCATGCAAAACTCCGAAGTGTTCCCCAATATGGTGACGCAAATGGTCTCAATCGGTGAAGAGTCCGGTGCGCTCGACCAAATGCTCGGTAAAGTCGCTGACTTCTATGAGGCTGAAGTGGATGATGCAGTGGCATCCATGTCGAGTTTGATGGAACCTTTGATTATGGTCATCTTGGGCGTCCTGATTGGCGGACTTGTCATTGCGATGTACTTGCCGATCTTTAAACTCGGTGCGGTGGTGTGAATGTTTGCAGCTTTCAAGATGGAACTGCATAAACTGTCTGCACGACTTTCAGATGGTGACTGCAACAGGTATCGCTTTCATCAATTCATTTGGTCAACCAGGCAGCATCTTCAGTCCGTTTATGGTCGGAAAAGTGAAGGAAACCACTGGCAGTAAGACAATTGGATTATGTGTAATCGCTGGTGTGTTTGCTAACCACATTGCTGATGTTGTGCGGACGGCCGCAGCGCTTGCATTTCCGCGAGAGTTAATCCAACTCCGTTATGCCGTTGATGCGGTTAGCATAGGCCGCCTGGAAACCAGACCGAAGCCGCCAACGCTTCCAGAATGCACCAGATGCTCGAAATGCTCTGTTAGCGGAGTGGCGTTGACCGGAAACGTGGAAAAGGCGATCGCAGTTGCCAGCTTGATGCCTGAGAAGGTTGGCGCACCACCGCGCCAACGGCAATACGTGGTCAAAGTCATGCACGATATCGCCTCTCAACGCAAAGAACTGCGCCTTCAAAACGGCTCCTGCCGAATCGTGTTGTCGGATTTTATTCTTTAGTCTGCCCTGCCCCGGCTTTCTGCCGCCGCAGCGTCGGGAGGCCAACACCGGTGGCGTCAAAGCCTCCATCAACCGCCACGACCTGCCCGTTGACATAGCTGGCCTCGTCGCTGCATAGAAATCCGACGACGTTGGCCATCTCTTCGGTGGTGGCATACCGGCCTAGTGGAATGGCGTCGTAGTAGTCTGAACGGATCGCCGCACTGTGGACCAGCTTTGCCATTTCAGTTTCGACCGGACCGGGTGCGACGGCATTGACACGCACTCCGACACTGCCGAATTCGACCGCGTACTGCTTTGTCATGTGGATCAGCGCGGCCTTGCTGGTGCCGTAAGCCATGCGTAGCGTGCTGGCTCTCAAGCCCGAGATTGATGCGATGTTGACGATAGCACCGCCTCCGTTGTTCACCATCAGCGTGCCGAAGGCTTGCGAGCAAAGGAATACGCCATCGAGATTCGTTGCCATAATTGCGCGCCACTCATCAAAGGACATCTCTAGCGTCGGCTTGAAGATAGCCACGCCAGCGTTATTCACCAGCGCATCAACCTGGCCGAACCTTGCGATCACTTCTCCGGCGGCCCGGTCAACCTGCGCAGGATCAGACACATCACAGTAGACCGCTAACACATCATCGGGACGATCGATCTCCGCCACGGTTTGGTCCAGAATGGCGTTTTCCCGATCCAACAGGACGACCTTGTAGTCATGGCGAAGAAACCATTCGCCAATGGCGCGTCCAATCCCTCGGGCACCTCCTGTGACGACGGCAACACGAGATGGTGCGTGCGTATTCATATAGTCCCTTTTGTGAATATGATAATGGTCGATAAGCAGTGTGCGTAAGGACAGAAAATTGGTGATTATGATGCTGAAATGATTAATTATGAAGGAGATAAATACCATGCGCTGCAACCGCGTTGGTTGCAATAACCTTGCACGCAATCTCGTTTTCACAAAAACAATTTATCTTGAATTGAGAAGGCCAACCATCCTACTACCCAGACCGACTTAAAAGCAATTCTAGTTGCACAAAAATAGGCTGACGACGTAGCTTCCATAGCGTTGCCTATTAGATGGGTGATCAGTACCGAATAACAATTGGCGCTTCAAAAAGACGCGATGTTGCTCTATACTCATCGCGTCTCTGAGAAAAAGGGGACCGGGTTTAGTCGCCTGAATTACCTACAGCGCACATACGGCGTAATGCCGTTTCGTGCTTCTACCTTTGTTGCGCCGTCACTGGTCGGCAATGGTGGGGAACCTTCGGGTTGCCGGTCGCTGTGGGTATCGGTCTTTGTCCCTGCTATATACCTTCCGGAAGGGCGCGGTTAAACCGCCACTTACGGAAGTCACAAATGCAAAGAATCATCACGCACCGACAATCTGATTTACAAATCTTCGATAAATTACTTAACCAAGCCGACGCTGTCGCAAACTTGCTCACCAAGTGCGAGGTGCAATCATGACCGAGCCATCCAGGACTCCACCGTCAGCTTCCGCAACAGAGTCATTCCATACATCGTTTTCATGGCTTTTACCTCAGCTTAAAGGCGACGAGCATGCGCAATTTTATGCCCTGACAGTGGATATCTGCCAAGGTGTAAAAACATGCATTGATCTGGCGCATTTGAGTAATACGGATAGAGATGATGGAACGATGCCAACGCTCAACAATCTCGATACCGAGACCTTGCTGCGCCTCGCATTATCGTCATCCCAACTTCTCGCAGAAATGGCGGCACGTCGTATCGACAGAATGAATGACCGCATCAGCACTAACGCTGTATAACGCATTACTAATCGATAAGGTCATTTAACCGTGGTTGCGGTGCGTTTGCGCTGCAATGCAGCGTTAACCATGTTGCGCAACGGTCTGCACAACATGGTTAAATTTATTGCTTCAACACAAACTCGGCCAATGCGCGCAGCTCTTCCGGCTTTAGTTGTGCAAAGGCGGGCATCGGAATCGCGCCCCATTTACCAGCGCCGCCGTTGCGAATACTGGTTTCAAGTTTGCTTACCGCTTCAGGATCAGCGTGATACTTGAGTGCGACATCGTGATAGGACGGACCGACGATTTTTTGGTCGATGGCATGACAACTCAGGCAACTATTAGCCGCAAGGAGTGCTTTGGCATCGATACTTTTTCCGACCGGCAAAGCTGGCGTCGTAGCGCTGGGATTCAGCGCTGTTTCAGGCGCGTTAACCGCAGCAGTCTTCAGCTCTGCGGGTAAAGCGCTTTCTTTGGCGGTACCATAAGTCACAGCCAGATAGGCACCTATTTTTTTGACATCGTCATCGGTGACCGGTGCGCCATACAGATGCTGCATCTTACCGACCTCAGCGGTCCATTGCGTTAACGTCATCCCCGGCGGTTGATATTTGACATAATCGGCTGAATGGCAAATGGCACATTTTTGCATCGCGATCATATAACCGGGCAAAGCTGAGAAGGTTAATTTTGCTGTTTCGGGCGGTAGTGTATTGATGTTAGGTGCGGCCTGTGCCAGCAGCGCAACGCTGACTAATGAGAGGCCAGCACATGCAATTACAAGACGTTTCATGAGCATTCTCCTTAAGCGATGGTGACGTTGGTCGATTCGATGACATTGCGTCGATATCCGCCGGGATTCCAGCTGGCAATGGCTGGCTGTACCTCGCCCTGCTTGTTACTGGCTCGCACCTGCAACACGGCATTACCGCGTTGACTGAAACGTACCGGCAAACTCCACTCGCGGAAGGAATAGCGTCCCAGATCACGACCGAGTTTGGCGGGCTGCCAACTCTGTCCGCCATCGATAGAGACATCGACCGTTCTCAGGCCAGCACCGCTGTCGAAAGCAATGCCCTTAAGTTCCACCATGCGACCGGATGCCAATACACCGCCATTGGCGACGTTGGTGATAAAACTGCGTATTGGCAAGGTCGAGATTGGTCTGGTTTTATCAGGCGCTGTGCCTGGCGCCACGCACATGCAGTCGTTATCCGGCACACGATAAGCGGTAGTCATGAACAGGGCATCGTGACCGTCAAAAGTGTGATCAATGACTTCGATCTCGGACAGATGCTTGATCCAGTAAGTACCAAAATAACCGGGTACTATCAGTTTCAAAGGATAGCCGTTCAAATAGGGAAGATCTTCTCCGTTCATGCTCCAGGCAAGCAGCACGTCTGGACTTAACGCGTGCTCGACGTCCAGCGCTTTTCTGAAATCTGAGGTGCTGGGCAATACCGGCTGATCGAGGCCGTTAAAGGTGACTTGTTTGGCTCCCGCGCCAACACCGGCTTTTTCAAGTACAGTCTTGAGTGGCACGCCCACCCACCGCGCATTGCCCATGGCACCATTCGCCAACTGTGCGCCAAACACACGCGGCGATGAAAAGCCGCGACTGTTCCCTGAACACTGATTAACGGCCACTATTTCGACCGGTTCAGCCAATGATTTCAGCTCAGCCAGAGAGAGACTCAAGGGTTTGCTGACCAGTCCCGTCACCGTCAGTCGATAAGTTTTCAGATCAACCGAAATGGGAATATTTGCCAGATGATAGCGCACAAAAAACGCATCGTTAGGCGTAATAGGACCGTGATTAAATACCTCGAATGGCGTCTCTAAATGTGGTGGGCGGGTCGTAACCCGAATCAGCGGACGCTTTTGCGGATAGGCGATCAATTCCCGCGGACCATCAGCAAAGGTTACGCCGTCGTCTTTGGCCTGGATGGTTGCGGCGAGACTTGCGAGCGGGTTGGCCGCCAGACCTGCTGCGAGCAAACTCGCTCCGCGCATGAAGCGACGCCGCGAAGTTGGAGATAACGTGGATAGGTCAGGCAGCGGGGATATTTCGGGTTCGCCAGATAAGGCAAGGTTTTTCAGCTTGGCGTTCATGGATAAAATCTCCTTGATTTGGTGATGGTTATTTCGGTCTTACGCAATAGGGTTTTAGTCATGCAGACAGTACGTTAGAAGGTGTAATGCCGCTGGAACGATTTTGCGCGTGTAGTGATAGTTTTATGGCTCGCTAAAACATATAACCTGACTGAATCGCCTGCCTTCTGGTCTGGCACAAGCTGGCGACGGATTGACTCAACACACTCTGCAGAAGAACTCACTTAGGACAAACATTGCAGCAAAAATGCTGTCATTTTGATGCAGTATTATCGGGTCCATTCCTGACAAAATTTGTGAAAATGCAGCAACCGAGGCGATAGGATTTTATATCTACTACGTACTAGATAAAACTGTCTGTTCAGTTCTGGCAGCACTGTTTTGACCTCGACCAATCGTCCCATCTCAATAATATCTTTGACCACGCAACGTGACAGGCAAGCCAGCCCCAAGCCTTCCGCCGCAGCATATTTGATCGCTTCGGAATTACTGAACTCGCATACCGTTCGTACTGAATGCAGATGGGGTAGCAGCGCATATTCAACTGCTTCACGCGTGCCAGACCCTGCCTCACGCATCAACCAACCTGCGCCCCGCAGTGATTTTAACGATACTTTTCCGGCTGACTTACTCACGACAAGAGCATGCGTCGGTGCGGCGACGATAATTAACTCATCCCGTATCCACGGTTCTACTTCCAGATCTGAACGGTGGCTGGGACCTTCAATAAGTCCGATATCCACCTCAAAATTGCTGACCGCTGTTGTGATATCTGCCGTATTGGCAATCGTGATCCGTGGATAGCTGTCCGCATCGCGATGAATCGAACTAGCAAGCATGGTCGGCAATAAGTAGCTGCCAATCGTCGAACTTGCACCAATGCGCATGCCGCCACCGGTAGACGCCATAGAGGTCATAAATTGTTGTTCTATCGTCATAGCCGCATCCAGTATTTGTCGCGCCTGCGACAACATCAACCGTCCGTTATCATTGAGTAACAGACGTTTTCCAACCCGGTCAAATAATTGAATCCCTAACAGCATCTCCAGTTCATTTAAGGACGCGCTGGTCGCGGACTGCGACAAGGCAACCGCATTTGAGGCCGCTGTGGTACTTCCCTCTTGCGCCACGGCAAGAAATATTTGCAATTGTCTAAGGGTCAGTCGCATGGGCCTGATGCATTTCCTCAAAAATTTTTAATGAGCCAGAAAACCACTCTGATCCATTGCGATTATTTGCTGGATCGCTAGTTGTACTACTTTTGGCGCATGACACTTTTTGTAAAGCGTTGATCTTTAAGGTGATTGTCATTCTGATCGCTCAAAATTATAACGTCGAATGCAATACCTGTAAAACAATTATTATTTGTATTACCTACCTATTATTTAGGTATATTCTTTTAAAGCACATGCGCCTTATTTGATCTTTGGCCTCGATTAGAGGGGTTATTGCTTCGCTAAAGAGATGTATCCAACGATATTCCGAGCTCTTTATGGCATGGAGAAAATTAAGAAAACCCCATAACATTGCCGTTTAAAATCACCTTATCCCCCCTATCCGTGCTGTAATAAAACTACCATTGCATTTTGCTGCGTATCAATTTTTACGCTTTGCCCCTTTCTTATTATTGCGAGGCTAACGCAATGTTAAAATTCGAAAAAGCACAGAATGATAAAACCGATTGGTCCAGGCAATATCTGCCAAACGAATAAAGCCACACTAACCTCTCAAAGCGACCACACGGATGAATGAGTTTTTACAGAATAACGCGTTCGGTGGTGTCTTATTTGCACCCGCAGGAAGTCTGATTCCCGCCCTATTTGCCGCTATTTTTGGATTGCTGATTGGCAGTT
This sequence comes from Glaciimonas sp. GNP009, assembly GCF_054343755.1. Lineage (NCBI taxonomy): Bacteria > Pseudomonadati > Pseudomonadota > Betaproteobacteria > Burkholderiales > Oxalobacteraceae > Glaciimonas > Glaciimonas sp. GNP009. Next base: position 2,775,977 of record NZ_JBTGUV010000004.1, on the reverse strand, counting down.
TTTTAAACGTCGTCATACATCGCTTGCCCAAAATGATGCAACGCGAATCCGACAACTACGTTGCGCAGGAAAGTGGCAAGGAATTGCCGCACACTGATCGCTACAATCTGACCTTACCCCGCTCCGCTTGCCCCCAATGTCATCACCAACTCGGTGCCCTGGAGAACATTCCGGTAATAAGTTATCTCGTATTAGGCGGCAAATGCGCGTCCTGCAAGACACCTATTTCGAAACGCTATCCTATCGTCGAATTGGTGACCGGATTACTTTCAGGCTTCCTGATCTGGCGGTTTGGAAGTGGCTGGACGGGATTGGCAACGTTGCTGTTCGTCTATTTTTTGCTGGCCATGACATTCATCGATGCCGATACGCAATTGCTTCCAGACGATCTGACCTTGAGCTTATTATGGGGTGGTCTGCTCATTAATATTGGTGGAACGTTTGTACCGTTAATCGACGCGGTTATCGGCGCCGCGGCTGGTTATATTGCATTATGGTCAATATATTGGTTGTTCAAGCTGACAACCGGTAAAGAAGGCATGGGTTATGGCGACTTTAAGCTATTGGCCGCTTTAGGCGCATGGCTGGGTTGGAAGATGCTACCGGTTATTATTCTTTTTTCGTCGCTGGTGGGCGCATTTGTAGGAATTTTGCTGATCATTTTCAGCCGTCGGGGGCGCGACAAACCTATTCCGTTTGGACCTTATCTGGCGGGAGCAGGACTACTTGCATTGCTCTACGGCCACCCGATTTTAGAAGCCTATTTCGGTTTTGTCGTATAACCTCAACATGGCCCAACCCTTGATATCGGATTCAAATCCACTAGACGCCATATTACCTGTGCCGTTTTTAATCGGCTTAACGGGCGGTATCGGGAGCGGAAAAACCACCGTTGCTAATCTGTTTGCCGAGCGCGGCGTTGCAGTCATCGATACTGATATGATCGCCCATCAGCTGACTGCCGCCAATGGCGCTGGCATCGCAGCGATCCACGCCGCATTTGGTCGCGATTTCATTGCGCCGAACGGCGCCATGGATCGCAAAAAAATGCGCGAACTTGTATTTTCAGATGCCACTGCCAAACAGCGCCTCGAAGCAATCCTGCATCCTTTAATTCGTGCCGGAACTGCGCTGGAGATTCAGGCGGCGCGCGGGCTTTACGTGATGTTGGGAATTCCGTTATTAGTGGAGTCCGGTAGCTGGAAACAACGCGTAACGCGCGTATTAGTCGTTGATTGTGACGAGCAGACGCAAATCGAAAGAGTGATGCAACGCAATACGATGACCGCATCACAAGTGCAAGCGATCATGGCCGTACAAGCAACACGGACGCAGCGCTTGCAAGTGGCAAATGATGTTATTTTTAACAACTCTAATGTTGCGGCATTGGTGCCTCAAGTGGATAAATTGCATGCTTTCTACCTGTCTTTAGTACCGCCGGTCTAAAGAAAAATGGCGGAGAGTTTGTAATTTCGCTTCGCATCGGTCAGAATCACTACTTGTCGTGCCCACACATAAAGGGATGTCATTTTGATCGTTTACGAATATCCTTTCAACGAGCGCATACGTACGTTGTTGCGACTGGAAGACTTGCACGAAAAATTCGTTTTTTTTGTCAGTCAGGAAAGTCCCTTACAACATCACGTCGCGCTATCCACCATCTTCGAGATGCTGGAAGTTGCCGGGCGCGCCGATCTGAAAATGGACCTGCTGCAAGAACTTGAGCGCCAGCGACAAACATTATTAGGCTTCCGTTCAAATCCAAACGTACTCCCCGAAATGCTGGACGCGGTGCTGGACGAACTGGATCAAACCAGCGAGGCATTGAAGGGAATGCAGGGCAAAACTGGTCAGCATATCCGTGAAAACGAATGGTTAATGAGTATTCGCGGTCGCACCATTATTCCAGGTGGCGCATGTGAATTCGATTTGCCGTCATACTACGCATGGCAACAGCATTCCGCGGAAAAACGCTACGCAGACATCCTAAGTTGGTTTGCGCCGCTTGCCCCACTATTTGATGCAATTGGCATCGTTTTGCGCTTGCTTCGCGAGACCGGCCACCCAATCAAAATCAGCGCCGATAACGGTAGCTATCAGCAAATGCTGCAAGGCAAGTCTTATCAGATGTTGCGTATAACGCTCGATGAGGAACTCGGTGCAATCCCTGAAATATCTGCCAATAAATACATGCTTTGGATACGCTATACGTCTCAGGGCGGCGACCTCAAACCTAAAGCTTTCGAAGGTGAAGTCCCATTCGAACTGACTCTTTGCAATTTTTGATTTAAGATTTCTGAATATATGGCTATTGTCGATTGTCCTACCTGCGGCGCCAAAGTTGAATGGACCGAAGCCAACAAATTTCGCCCTTTTTGTTCTGAGCGATGCAAGCAAATTGATCTTGGCGCATGGGCCGAAGAGAAATACACAATTCCGGCGGTCAACCCGCCAGATGATATTGATGACGACAATAAGCTGGCGCAATAGCGTTCACCGCAAGGAGCAAACGCCAAAGCAGCTTCTCTAGCGCTAGTTTGTGCGTTGCTTATAAGCTATCATTGACCTCATGGGCGCTAGCTAATTGTCAATCTTTCATCCAAACCACTCGCTGTCGTCGTTGCTACTGTTCGTAGTTGATCCAACCATGCAATTAACGGAATGGTCGCCTCAAGCAACGGCTCTACCGCAACGCTGCCTTGCCAGGCAAACGCCTGATCTTCGAGACTTTGGGGTTCGCCACGCCAATCCCTGCTAACGTAAAAATGCAATCGCACGTTTGCATGGGGATATTGATGCTGCACGCCACACCATGGTTCGGCCGAGATGATCTCGACGCCTAATTCTTCCATGAACTCCCGTTGCAGCGCTGCAAAGATCGTTTCTCCGCTTTCAACTTTCCCGCCCGGAAACTCCCAATAGCCGGCGTAAGGTTTTCCCTCTGGCCGCTGGCCCAACAAAACATCTCCATTGGGCCGCATCAAAATACCCACTGCGACGTTAATGGGTGCACTGTTCGCTGTCATTATTTTGATACCATTGTTTGATGACCACCGTTAGTGTTTAGTAGTTAGTACTCAGTTATTAGCCAACATTCATGACGTCATCCGACCGGAATGATCCTTGGCAAATTGCCACGCTATCCGGCCCGAACGCGACCCACGCTGCAAGGCCCAGCGCAGCGCATCGCCTTGCGCATCTGCAATTTGCGCGGCGTTACAGCCGAAATGGCCAAGCCAGTGCGCCACAATATCCAGATAATCATCCTGCTTAAACGGATAAAACGTCACCCACAAACCAAACCGCTCAGAAAGTGAAATTTTTTCTTCAACGGTCTCACCTGGATGTAAATCGCCATCCTCGGTCGTTTTGTAAGAGGTGTTGTCTGACATTTTCTCAGGCAACAGATGACGACGATTGGACGTGGCGTAAATCAATACGTTGTCCGATTGCGTCGCAATGCTGCCATCGAGCGCGACCTTCAGCGCCTTATAGCCGCTCTCGCCTTCTTCAAACGATAAATCATCGCAAAAAATGATGAAGCGCTCGGCACGACCAGCAACCAAATCGACAATGTCCGGCAGATCCGAAAGATGATCCTTGTCGACTTCGATCAAACGTAAGCCCTGATCAGCGTAATGATTCAGACACGCCTTGATGAGCGACGATTTGCCGGTACCACGAGCACCGGTAAGCAGTACATTATTAGCCGGTTTGCCATCAACGAATTGACGGGTGTTCTGGTCAATCTGCGTCTTTTGCGGGGTGATATTGTGCAGGTCCGATAAGCCGATATTCGATATATGACGCACCGCCTGCAAATAGCCACCGCCTTGACTACCGTTGCGTTGACGCCAGCGAAAGGCGATTGCCGACTGCCAGTCAGGTTCGGCATTGGCGCTGGGTAAAATTGCCTCAAGACGTGCCAGCATAGATTCAGCACGGAGTAGGAATTGGTCTAATTGCGTCATATAAAGTCAATCCAGTTATTCAAACGGCGATGGAAATTGAGTCCGATGGATCGCCATCAGTCAATCAAGAGCGGTAATCGGCATTAATGGTGACATATTCGTGCGAAAGGTCGCAGGTCCAGATGGTCGCTGTGGCGTCACCGCGCCCAAGATTCACGCGCACAGTGATTTCGCTTTGCTTCATTACCCGTTGACCGTCTTCCTCCAGATAATCAGGATTGCGTCCACCATTTTGGGCGACCCAGACATCATCGAGATAAAGATTTATTTTTTCGACATTAAGGTCATCAACGCCAGCGTAGCCGATCGCTGCCAGAATCCGGCCGAGGTTAGGATCGGAAGCAAAAAAAGCAGTTTTAACCAGCGGTGAATGCCCTATTGAATAGGCAATCTTCCTGCATTCCTCAACATTCAAACCATCTTCTACCGTAACGGTAATGAATTTAGTCGCTCCTTCGCCATCGCGAATAATGGCTTGCGCCAAACGCTGCGACAACTCAGTCACGGCCGCTGCCAGCGCGCTATATTCAGGCGAATCAAAGCTGTTGACCTCCAACTCGCCCAAGCCCGTTGCAATCAGCATGAAGGAGTCGTTGGTCGACGTATCGCCATCAATGGTGATGCAATTAAAAGATTGGTCAGCCGCTTGCTTGACTAGGCGATCCAATACTGGTTGCGCGACTTTGGCATCCATTGCCAGAAAACCAAGCATGGTGGCCATGTTTGGCTTGATCATGCCAGCGCCCTTGCTAATACCAGTCATTGTGACCTTCTTTCCAGCGACGATCACAGTTTGCGATGCCGCTTTAGGCTGCGTATCGGTGGTCATGATGGTTTCTGCGGCATTGAACCAATTATCAGCGCACAGATTGTTAAGCGCGCCTGGCAACCCAGCTTCAATCCGATCCACCGGTAAAGGCTCCAAAATGACGCCAGTTGAAAATGGCAAAACTTGGGCTGGATTGCATCCAATCAGTTCCGCTAATGCGACACAGGTTCTATTGGCCGCTGCCAGACCCATTTCGCCAGTGCCAGCGTTCGCATTGCCTGTGTTAATGACTAACGCACAAATCGGCTCACCTGACACGCGTGCGGCCTCAAGATGGGCTTTACTGACCTGAACCGGCGCGGCACAAAATCGATTCAGCGTAAAAACACCAGCGACGGTCGCCGTTGGGGCCAGTTTCATGACCAGTAAATCCTTACGATTAGCTTTGCGCACACCGGCTTCTGTATAACCGAGTTCAATACCGGCTACGGGCTTCAGATCAGAAGCAACGGGAATGGGGGAATTGACGGCCATGAGAATCCTTTGCGGGGAAAATAAAAAGAAAAGTAGCTAAAATCTGTTCCGCATCTTGCGCCATAGCCATTAGCCTTCATGCCGCTGAAATAATGCCGCTAACTATGCATAACAGATAAAAAATGTGCGTACTGCGATCAATCAAGGCAGCTATTTTAAATCGGATAAGCAGGAATCGGTGCAATCGATGGCACTGGTAGGGCGGAAAAAAAGGCAGAGCTGGTTTCCCGGCTCTGCCTTCACTTTTTTTTACAGCTAGGAGCAGCTTAAAATCAACTTAAAAGCGACTTAAGGGTAGCATCTAAGCAACTTCGCAACGAGTTGGACACCACTTGCAGTTTGAAAGGTGGCGCATACGCTCTGCTTAAAGACAACGCAGGTGATAACGGCCTTTACCAATCAATTACGAAAATCACATTAAGCCAATTGACCGTGACATTGCTTGTATTTCTTGCCGCTTCCGCACGGACATGGATCATTACGTCCCACTTTTGGTACAGCGTCAACAAGGGCTTGTAATCTTGCCTCGTCCGGATGTGCAGTCGGGGCCAACAGCTCTTCGGCGCCTGCATTCGGATTAAATTCAGCATGCTGGAAATGGACGTTTTCCAAATGTGAGTGCGACAACTCCTCTTCCGCCGCATCAATTTCTGCGCGGTTTTCGATGCGCACCGTCATCACCACACGCACAACTTCATTTTTGATGAGATCAAGCATTTGGCCAAACAATTCAAATGCCTCGCGCTTGTATTCCTGTTTCGGATTTTTCTGCGCATAACCACGCAAATGAATACCTTGACGCAAATGATCCAGCGCGGCCAAATGTTCACGCCAATGACTGTCAACGCTTTGCAGCATGACACTACGTTCGAAACCAGCAAATGACTCTTTTCCAACGACTTCCGTTTTCGCCGCATATTCAGCATCTGCCGCATTTAACACGCGGTCCAACAACTCATCATCGGTCAGATTAGGCTCTAACTCCAACACCTTGGCGAGCGGAATTTCTAGATGCAACTCGTTGGTCAACGCCGCTTCGAGCGACGGGATGTCCCATTGCTCATCGAGCGATTCCGCTGGCACGTAGGTACGGAAAGTATCGTTTAGGACGCCGTGACGTAGCGAACCAACCATCTCCGACACGTCTCGGGATTCCAGCAACTCATTACGCTGCTGATAAATCACTTTGCGCTGATCGTTGGCAACGTCATCATACTCAAGCAATTGCTTACGAATATCGAAGTTACGCGCTTCTACCTTGCGCTGAGCGGACTCAATTGAACGCGAGACGATACCCGCTTCAATTGGTTCGCCTTCTGGCATCTTCAGGCGATCCATGATGGAGCGCACCCGATCACCAGCAAAAATCCGCAACAATGCGTCGTCCAATGATAAATAAAAGCGTGACGATCCAGGATCGCCCTGACGCGCTGCCCGACCACGTAACTGATTATCTACCCGGCGCGACTCATGACGCTCAGTACCAATGATATGCAAACCACCGGCGTTCGTCACATGATCATGCAGTGACTGCCATTCGTTCACCAGCTTGGCTGATTGCAATTGTTTTTCGGTGTCGCCGAGCTCAGTGTTTGCCTCAATAAACTGCACCTGTTTCTCTACATTGCCACCCAATACGATATCGGTACCACGACCCGCCATATTGGTGGCGATCGTAATTGCCTTCGGACTACCCGCTTGCGCAATAATTTCCGCCTCGCGTGCATGTTGCTTGGCATTCAAAACGTTATGCGGCAATTTGGCTTTATCCAGAATACCTGACAGCAACTCTGAATTTTCGATGGAAGTAGTACCCACCAGCACTGGTTGTCCGCGCTCATAGCAATCCTGAATATCGATCAGCATTGCGTTGTATTTTTCAGTTGAAGTCTTATAAACCTGATCCTGGCGATCTTTACGCTGATTCGGACGATTTTGTGGGATAACCACGGTTTCCAAACCGTAGATTTCCTGGAATTCGTAGGCTTCTGTATCGGCAGTACCGGTCATGCCAGCCAGTTTCCCGTACATACGGAAATAATTCTGGAACGTGATCGACGCTAAGGTCTGGTTCTCGTTCTGAATCTGAACGCCTTCTTTGGCCTCAACCGCCTGATGCAAACCATCTGACCAGCGACGTCCCTGCATCATGCGGCCGGTAAACTCGTCGACGATAACGACTTCGTTGTTTTGAATAACGTAATGCTGATCCTTGTGGTACAGGGAATGCGCGCGTAAAGCGGCATACAAATGATGTATCAGACTGATATTAGCCGCGTCATACAGCGACGCGCCTTCTGCCAACAGACCCATATTGGTCAAAATTTGCTCGGCTTTTTCATGCCCGGCTTCGGTCAGCAAGACCTGATGCGCTTTTTCATCCTTGGTATAGTCGCCCGGAATCTCAACTTTACCTTTGCCATCAGGCGTTTCTTCACCAACTTGTAGTGTCAGTAGCGGCGGCAAGGAGTTAATTTTTTGATACAAATCAGTGTGATTTTCAGCTTGACCCGAAATAATCAGTGGCGTCCGCGCTTCGTCGATCAAAATCGAGTCGACTTCATCAACAATCGCAAAATTCAGCACCCGCTGCACACGATCACCGGCTTCAAACACCATGTTATCGCGCAGATAATCGAAACCGAATTCGTTATTCGTTCCGTAAGTAATATCAGCTAAATAAGCAATTTGCTTGTCGTCATGCTCTACCGCGGACAAATTCACACCGGTAGTCAATCCAAGCCAACTATATAAGCGCCCCATCCACTCAGCGTCGCGCTGTGCGAGGTAATCATTCACTGTGACCACGTGAACGCCCTTGCCTGACAAGGCGTTCAGGTACGCTGGCAACGTTGCCATTAACGTTTTACCTTCGCCGGTGCCCATTTCGGCAATTTTGCCGTAATGCAGCACCATGCCACCAATTAGTTGGACATCGAAATGGCGCATTTTGAGAACCCGCTTGCCAGCCTCACGACACACTGCAAACGCTTCCGGCAACATATCATCCAGCTTTTCACCATCGGTGATGCGCTGTTTGAACTCGGCCGTTTTAGCTTTCAACTGCGCGTCCGACAATTTTTCCATTGTCGACTCGAGGCCATTAATTTGGCCTACAGTTTTTTGGTATTGCTTGAGCAGTCGCTGGTTGCGGCTACCGAAAATCTGGGTCAGTAATGACATGCTTGGATTCTAAAAAAAGTATCGGAGTTATTGCGCGTTTTCACACAAACTGCTCCGTTTATATCAGCCATTAACGTAAAGGCGAAGCGCGAGCCTTAAACAATTAAGGAAGGCGAAGCGAACAAAATACATAACAAGCCCAAAATCACTAAAACCAGGCCGTAAGACTATAACTTAGGATGTATGCAAAATGGCCTCAGCTAGCCCTAATAAAGACGGCATTACGGATGTAACGCTGGTAGGCATGACTCCGCTGAGGCGGTTTTGCTTAAGTCCTATAACCACATAAGTACAAGATTTTATCATGTGACCTCCGTCACGTTGGGGTTATGCGCGAGGAAACAATCCCCCCTTATCCAATTTGTATCAGACTTTTGTATATTGACATTTAATAAAGTGTCAAAAAATTAACTACCTCCCGATCAATACCGCCATTTTTGCCTGATCGGTACCAGCCGCAAGAAACTTGCGCGGATCTTGAGCGCCGCCTTTGATTCTGACTTCAAAATGGAGGTGCGGTCCAGTAGAACGTCCGGTACTGCCAATATCCGCAACATGTTGTCCGCGTTGCACGATATCACCCACTTTTACCAATAATTTGGAGGCATGTGCGTAACGAGTAACGATATCGTTGCCGTGATCAATCTCGAGCATATTGCCGTAGGCCGGATGATATTCTGCGGCAATAACTACTCCGGCTGCGGCTGCAACAATCGGCGTGCCGGTCATTGCCGGAAAATCCAACCCTTCATGGAACGCACTGCGGCCGGTAAAAGGATCCACTCGCCATCCAAAACTGGATGAGTTGTAATTTACTGCAACCGGTTGGTTGGTCGGCAACAGCTTTGCTTTGATTTTGTCACTCATTAATGTGGATTCAAGCACATCCATATAATCGGCCCGATGACCAATATCACGCGCCATCGAATCCAGCGCTAATTGGAACTCAGTAATGCCGAACGCCCGTGACTTCCGTTCATTCATGCTGGACGGCTCTGCGCCGCCAGTTCCCGGTGTCCCTTTGAAATTAAACTCTTCCGGCTTCACACCCGCCAAACCCTGAACGCGCTCGCCCAATGCATCAAGGCGGAGCAACTGCGCCTGCATCTGACCTAATTTAATGGCCATTGCGGCGAGATTTTCTTTCAAAAATTTATCATTGTCAGGAACACTCCCAGTGTTGCTGAAGGAGACTGGCGTCTTCATAAAAGGTATAGATACGCTACCAGCATAACGAAATGTCAGAAAATACAGCAACACCGTCGTCAATAATACCGCTATCAGAAATAACACGATCAACATTGCAATATGACGACCACCTAATGTGATCGATTTAGCACGAGAGAAACGGGGATGCAGAAGAATTACTTGCATCGCGGCCGCTCGCCAATAGCGGTTAGATCGCCCTTCGCGTAATAGGTGTGATATCGTTTCGTGATCATGCGCAAACTCTCATTTTCCTCTTCATTTATGCAAGCGGCCGGTTCGAAGTCGTCCAAATGGATCTCCCGAGAGGCCACTGACTTCCTGCGCGACAACGACAAAATGGCAGCGCTGCTGCCAACCCTTACTCGTATGGCGGCTTTACAAAAACAGTGTGCCGCTGGCTTACCAAGCATGTTTGAAGCGTGCGAGGTATTGCATTTTGAATCAGGCCAACTAGTTCTCTCGGCCCCAAACGCGGCATTAGCAACGAAGTTAAAACAACAACTACCAAAACTTCAGAATTATTTACTTGCGGAGAACTGGCAGGTTAATGGAATTCGGATCAAAGTACAAGTAAGCCAAAGCCTACAAAAATTAACGCCAATTAAACAATTTAGCCTCACGCCGACTGCAGTTTCCGCATTCGCGCATCTGGCTGGAGCATTAGAAGAGTCGCCGCGCAACGAAGCATTGAAAGCGGCTCTTGCCGCAATGGTCAAAAGATACACAGACGAACAGAGTAGATAAAGCGCGCAGACCGAATATATTCATGGTTACGCTGAATGACTGCGGCATGCCATTAGACACGATAAAAGAAATTGCCAATTAAACAATCTATCTCGTAGGAATTGGATGGTGGGATGGTGGGATGGTGGGAATTAATGATGCAGCAAAAAAAGTCCATCGTTAGCGCTCAAAGTGAAAATTTAATCACCTGATCCACGCTAACGAGACAATGCTGCTTAGTTCAACGCCCATTCCTGCTCAACCTGACGCTGATACGTATCAGGTGCAGATGCAAGGTTTTCAAAGCTGACAATTTCGTACGCATCGGGTTGTGCCAACAGTGCGCGCAATAATTGATTATTCATCGCATGACCGGACTTGTGAGCGGTGTAACTGGCAAGTAACGGATGGCCGATAAGATACAAATCACCAATAGCATCCAATATCTTGTGCCGCACAAATTCATTTTCGTAGCGCAGGCCGTCACTGTTCAAAATACGATACTCGTCCATCACGATCGCATTTTCTAATGAACCACCACGCGCCAAGCCCATTCCTCGGAGAGTTTCAACATCCTGCATGAACCCAAAAGTGCGCGCACGGGCAATTTCTTTCACATAGGACTCAAAACTGAAATCAACTTCGGCGGTTTGTCCTGTCCCATCGACAGCAGGATGATGAAATTCAATAAAGAATTTCAGCTTGAAACCGTCACAAGGTTCGAGCCGCGCCCATTTTTCCTTGTCGCCCTCGCCCTCCCTGACTTCCACCGTTTTTTTGACTCGAATAAACTTTTTCGCCGCGCCTTGTTCTTCCAAACCGGCCTGCTGCAGCAGAAACACAAAAGACGAGGCAGAACCATCCATGATGGGAATTTCTTCCGCGGTCAGATCCACGTATAAATTATCAACGCCGAGACCTGCGCATGCCGAAAGCAGATGCTCGACCGTCGATACGCGTTGACCATCTTTGGACAGCACTGACGCCATTCGCGTGTCGCCCACCGCAGTGGCGGTTGCAGGAAAGTCAATGACTGGATCGAGATCGATACGACGGAAAACAATACCGGTGTTTATCGCTGCCGGGCGCAAGGTCAACTCAACCTTGGTTCCGGAATGCAATCCGATACCGACGGTTTTGACAATTTTTTTGATGGTGCGTTGTTTCAACATGTCATCATTATAGATGTTGCCGCCAACAGCGACTGTAACGAAGTGTGGTCATTGTGGGATAAAAAACACGGATTAGGGCCATCTTCGACGCAAAATGCGCTAATTATAGGAGCCCCAATAAAAAACGGCGCAATCGCGCCGTTTAATTACCAATAACTCGTTCAGCAAATGGGTCGCAACCGACTCAATATTATATTTGCGACAACAGTACTTCCGCCGTCGATACTTCAAATGTCTTCGGCGCTTCAACGTTCAATTGTTTAACTACACCATCATCAATAAACGCAGAAAAACGCTGTGAGCGTATTCCCATGCCTGCTTTGCTAAAATCTGCGTCCAGACCCAACGCCTTTACGAAAGATGCATTTCCATCAGCTAGCAAACGCACGGCACCGGTCGCTTTTTGATCGCGGCCCCAAGCGCCCATAACAAACGCATCATTGACTGAAATGGCCCAAATTTCGTCTACGCCCTTCGCTTTGAATTCCGCGGCGTGTTTAACATAACCGGGCAGATGCTTTGCCGAACAGGTCGGCGTAAATGCACCGGGCACAGCAAACAAGGCAATTTTCTTGCCCTTTACTAAATCACTGACGTTAAAAGTATTTGGTCCTAACGAACAACCTTCCGTTTCTGTTTCAATGAATTCTGCTAATTGGCCTTCAGGCAAGGTATCGCCGATTTTGATTGTCATGATGATTGTCCTTATATCTGGGTGGTTTTATTGGTACTACAAAATGGATAAGAATTGCTCGCCACTTTATGGCGCAGCCAAATAATCTATTAACACTTTATCCGCTGAATTCTTACACTCAACGAACTACCGTCTGTTTTTTTATTCTTAAATTTTTAATCTTAATATTTAAATAAAAAGATTAAAAAAAACGCCGCGCCAAAAAGGTCGCGACGTTCTAAAGTATGCCTTGTTCCCCACATTTCTGCAGAGGTTGAAGCGATTTACAGTCAACGTTTCCTGGCGGACAAACCGCTACCAACCGTTGACTGGTCTTGCTTCAAATAACAATAGCCATTTTCGGTTAGTCCGCTTGCTTAGTCGGCTTGCTTAGTCCGCTTGTTTGCGCAAGAAAGCCGGAATGTCATATGTTTCCATGCCATTCTTTTCCAGAGCGCGTACTGTGTCCGACGCAGATTCACGACGCCATACTGCTGGCGCTTTCATCCCGTCAAACGACGAACTACCGTGGCCGACAGAATGTGAATTGGCGTGACCGTGTTGCATCATCGGCTCGTTGTGCGTTCCCGTGCGCAACATTTGTGGCTGCACCAGTTGAACCGATTTGCGCGCACGGCCAAGACCGGTTGCGACCACGGTAACGCGGATATCGTCGCCCATGGTTTCGTCGTAAGCGATCCCTTGTGCAATCGATGCGTCCGGTGCAGCAAACGCACGAACGGTAGCCATTACTTCTTTGATTTCTTTACCTTTGAGACTGCGGCTTGCGGTGACGTTGACCAGCACGCCACGTGCACCCGACAGATCGATACCGTCCAGCAATGGCGATGCAACTGCCTGCTCTGCCGCCAGACGTGCGCGGTCAACGCCGTGCGCAGTTGCCGTCCCCATCATCGCCTTGCCTTGTTCACCCATGATCGTCTTGACGTCATTGAAATCGACGTTGATATGACCCGGCACATTGATGATTTCTGCAATCCCGGCGACGGCATTGTTGAGTACGTCATCGGCGTGTTCCAGCCATTCGACCATGCTGTCGTCTTCGTAAATCTCTTCCAGTTTTTCATTGAGAATGATGATCAGCGAATCAACGTGTTGTGATAACGCTTCCAAGCCTTCGTCAGCGAGGTCCATGCATTTTTGACCTTCGTACGAAAATGGCTTGGACACCACCGCCACTGTCAGCGCGCCAAGTTCCTTGGCGATCTGTGCGACGACTGGCGCGGCACCGGTGCCAGTACCGCCGCCCATACCGGCCGCAATAAATACCATGTGCGCACCACGCAGCGCATCTTCAATCCGCGCGCGTGACTCTTCCGCTAATTGGCGGCCTACTTCAGGCTTCATCCCCGCACCCAAACCGGTCTCACCGATCTGGATAACGTTGTGCGCTTTGGAGTGCTTCAGCGCCTGGGCATCGGTGTTGGCAGCGATAAACTCGACTCCCGAGACACCTTTGTTGATCATGTGCTGAACCGCATTGCCACCAGCGCCACCGACGCCAACGACTTTAATCACGGTACCCAGCGTTGCATTGTCAAGTATATCGATTTCCATGATGTTTCCTTATAAAGTTGCAGCATCCAGTCAATAGGCATCACGCGGTGTGAGGCCTAGCAACTGACAACTGCGCGTTACACAAATAACATTAACCACGCCAATTTTAAATAATGTATTGCCACATCTGCTGCTTCTACTTTGCTTCTTTGTACTGCCTCGACCTTTTACTGCAACTTCAGAAGTTGTGTCTGACCCCATCTACACCACATTCCAACACTTAAAAATTCCCTAAAAACCATTCCTTCATACGTTGCCAGACTGCCTTCGCAGAGCCTTCCTGACGCGTCACAATATAGCCACGCAGATACTGCTTTTTCGCCTCCAACAGCAAACCCAGCACCGTCGCGTAACGCGGACTGCGCACCACGTCAGCCAATTGGCCGTTGTAGTGTGGCGTGCCTAAACGTGCTGGCTTCAAAAAGATATCTTCTGCCAGCTCGATCATGCCGGGCATCAGTGCCGATCCACCGGTCAACACAATGCCGCTAGAGAGCACCTCTTCATACCCCGACTCACGCACAACTTGATGCACTAGTGCGAATAATTCTTCGACGCGTGGTTCAATCACGGCAGCCAACGCCTGACGTGACAGCGTGCGCGAATTGCGATCACCCAGACCTGGTACTTCCAACGTTTCGCCCGGATCAGCCAGAATCTGTTTTGCGACGCCGTAACGCAACTTGATTTCTTCCGCTTCCGCAGTCGGCGTCCGTAACGCCATCGCGATATCGTTGGTGATCTGATCACCGGCAATCGGGATCACGGCCGTATGCCGAATCGCGCCTTCCGTGAATACCGCTACATCGGTTGTACCGCCACCAATATCAACCAGCACGACGCCAAGTTCTTTTTCATCAGTAGTGAGCACCGCATCGGCCGAAGCCATTGGCTGCAAAATCAGGTCCGATACTTCCAAACCACAGCGGCGAATACATTTGACAATGTTTTGTACCGCCGACACTGCGCCGGTAACGATATGCACCTTGACCTCAAGTCGGATACCGCTCATCCCGATTGGTTCACGCACATCGTCCTGGCTATCGACGATAAATTCTTGCGGCACCGTATGCAGCAATTGCTGATCGGTCGGAATGTTGACAGCCTTCGCTGTTTCGATCACACGCGAGACATCTGCTGCCGTTACTTCCTTGTCCTTGATCGCCACCATGCCACTGGAATTAAAGCTGCGTATATGGCTACCGGCAATACCGGTATACACATTGCGGATTTTGCAATCCGCCATCAATTCAGCCTCTTCCAGCGCACGCTGGATCGACTCTACTGTGGCCTCAATATTAACCACTACCCCTTTTTTCAAGCCTCTGGATTCATGCTGACCGAGCCCGATCACTTCGTGTCGTCCATCAGGCAGAACCTCAGCTACTACCGCCACCACTTTGGAAGTGCCGATATCAAGGCCAACGATCAAGTTTTTTGCGTCTTTAGTCATAATATTCCGCTTATTATTTTTTATTTCCCAATCCAGCACCAAGGCCACTCGCCTTTAACGCCAGACCATTCGGATAACGCATATCCACACTTTCAATCCGGTCCTGCAAACGCGACAACAACTGCGGATAAATCTCAACCAACCGGCCAACACGATCCTGCAAGGTTGCCTTGTTTTGTTCCCGCCCAAGCGCCACGGTCATACCGTTATCCAATTTAACGCTCCATGCATAACGCGGAGAAAGCTCCACATCTGTAGGTGTTAATTTGAGCGGCGCAAACCATTTCTTGAAATCCATGAATCGTGCAAGAACGTCTTTCTCACTACCGATTGGACCACCAAATTTCAACAGATCGCCGTCCTCTTCTGCCTCATCCAGATTGGCAATAAACAAATCACCTTTAACCGATAACAACCGTCCATCGTCGTCCCACGTGCCTAATGGCTGGTGTTCCTCAATCGTGACGACCAATTGGTTCGGCCATTCGCGTTGCACCGAGGCCTTGCGTACCCATGGAACCGACTCAAACGCTACGCGTACCGCATCCAGATTCGCTGTAAAAAAATTACCTTTAATTCGCGGCAAAGCACTGGCACGAATCGTCAATGGATTAACCCGACGTATCTCGCCTTGCCCCGCTCCCTCAACCCGGATAACCTTTAACGTAAACATAGGCCGTTGGGCCAGCCACCATACACCGGAGGCTAACAAGACGAGCAAAACCAGCCCAATCAGGGCATTGGAAGTTGCGTTCAATATTTTGATGTCTTGCCACATAATTGCTATCTTTATCGCTCGTATTTGCTACGTACTAAATTCGTTAAGATGTGTCCTGACCGAAATATCAACCTTTTCAGATTGTCGTCTCGTTGCTCTCATGCCGCAATTCCAGTGATGCTGACGCCAGTATTTCCACACATAATTCTTCGTAACTTGATCCATCCTGCTTGGCTGACATCGGCACCAGCGAGTGGCTTGTCATCCCCGGCGATGTATTGATTTCTAAAATGAACGGGGCGTTGTCGCTATCCCGTAACATAAAATCAACCCTTGCCCACCCCTTGCAACCAAGTGCATTGAAAGCCTGTACCGCTAATGACTGTATGCGCTGCGTCAATGCGTCGTCTAACGGCGCCGGACATAAATAGGTAGTGTCATTGGTAAAATATTTGTGCTGATAATCATAGTTACCATCCGGTGCACGGATTTCTACGATGGGTAACGCGCGCGCGGTCCGACCTGCGCCCAACACTGGCACAGTCAACTCGCGTCCGCTGATAAATTCTTCTGCGAGGACCACTTCATCGTATTTTGCACACAAGGCGAAACCAGCATCAATGTCTGCGTAACCGGTTACCTTGCTGATGCCAATTGTCGAACCTTCATGCGGGGCTTTGAGCATCAATGGCAAGCCAAGCGCATCCGGCAATTGACGCAGCTCGTCGCTCGATACACTCGCGGAATCCAGGACAAGAAAACGTGGTGTTGGCAAATCGAGACTCTGCCAGACGCGCTTGCTCATTACCTTATCCATCGCAATCGCAGATGCCATCACGCCCGGACCGGTGTAAGGAATACCGAGTTGTTCCAGCGCTCCTTGAAGCGTGCCGTCTTCGCCAAAGCGGCCGTGCAACGCAATGAAGACGCGATCAAATTTTTCAGCGGCCAATTCCGCCAGACTACGTTCAGCCGGATCGAACAGGTGCGCATCAACGCCCTGGTTTTTGAGTGCCAGCACAACGCCGTTGCCGGACATTTTAGATACTTCGCGCTCAGCCGATCGCCCGCCGAACAGGACGCCGACTTTTCCGAATTGCTTGGTCATAGATATTGTACTCATCACTTGCTCACTATCGCTGTATTACTCAGTATGTTTTTGACCGTATTGCTAATGTATCTCGCTTACTATGTTACGCATATCTTATTCATCCGAGCGATCCCAAAATACGCATCAAAACACAAAACAATTCTAAAAATCTTAGTCGGATGCAGTTTGATTGACCAGTTGCGCGGGTACGCTGCTGATAGAACCTGCACCCATTGTCATCACAACGTCGCCATCGCGTACTATGTTGACAATCGCCGCGTGCATATCCGCAATTTTCTCAACAAATACCAGTTCAGCCATTCCTGCCACGCGTAACGCATGGGCCAATGCACGTCCATCCGCCGCCACAAGAGGCGTTTCTCCGGCAGCATAAACTTCTGCCAGCACGAGTACATCGACGGTGGACAACACCTTGACGAAATCTTCGAACAAATCGCGGGTCCGGGTATAGCGATGCGGCTGAAATGCTAATACGAGTCTCCGGCCCGGATAAGCACCACGCGCCGCCGAAATAGTCGCCGTCGTTTCGACCGGATGATGACCATAATCGTCAACCAATGCATACGTGCCGGCAGGCTGCGTATCCGTGGCGGGAACCGAGATTTCACCATATCGGGTAAAGCGGCGACCAACGCCATGAAACTCCGTTAACGCTTTTTGGATCGCGCCATCGGCAACGCCGAGTTCACGCGCAATCGCCACTGCGGCACACGCATTTTGCACGTTATGCATGCCGGGCTGATTGAGACTGATCGGCATTGGTGCATAGCCATCCTGAATCACGGTAAATTCCATATGCCCGGCAACCGGCCTGGCATCAATCGCCCGCACTTGAGCTTCCTCATGGAAGCCATAGGTGGTGATTGGCTTGGAAATCTGCGGCATGATGTCGCGCACATTTGCATCATCTATGCATAGCACCGCAACACCATAAAATGGCAACCTCTGCGTGAACTCAACAAAGGCCTGCTTCAACTTGTTGAAATCGTGATCATAGGTTTCCATATGATCGGCATCGATGTTGGTAATGACTTCAATCACCGGGGACAAGTTCAAAAATGAAGCATCCGACTCGTCCGCCTCGGCCACGATGAAATCGCCTGAACCTAATTTGGCATTGGCTCCGGCGCTGGTAAGCCGACCGCCGATAACAAAAGTCGGGTCAAGACCGCCTTCAGCCAGCACACTGGCAACCAGACTTGTCGTGGTCGTTTTGCCGTGCGTACCGGCAATCGCGATGCCGCGCTTGAGGCGCATCAATTCTGCCAACATGACGGCACGTGGCACGATAGGAATATGCTTTTCGCGACCGGCAACAACCTCCGGATTGTCTTCTTTTACAGCCGTCGAGGTGACGATGGCGTTAGCGTTTTGAATATTTTCGGCGGCGTGGCCCAAGATGACCTTAGCGCCAAGTTTAGCCAGCCGACGCGTGGCGTCGTTGCTGCCGAGATCGGAGCCGGACACGGTGTAGCCAAGATTTAACAACACCTCAGCAATACCGCTCATTCCTGAGCCGCCGATACCGACAAAATGAATATTTTTTACTTTATGTTTCATGACTACTTTCCGTGCTTACATATTCTTCAAGGACCTGCGCGATGGTTTGATTTGCATCGCGGCGGCCGTTCTCGTAGGCTGCCTGCGCCATTGCCTGACAATCTTGACGCGTCATACGCATCAACAAACCAGACAAGCGCTCTTTACTTAAATCGTTTTGCGGCAGATGAATTGCCGCTTGTTTTGTCGCCATCCACTTGGCGTTGTCACGCTGATGCGAAGTGGTCGAAGCCACCAGCGGGATCAACACACTAGCAACGCCCGCCGCCGTCAATTCCGAAATCGTAATCGCACCAGCACGACAGACCACCAAATCGGCATCAGCATAGCGCCGTGGCATATCGTCAATAAAAGCCACCACTTCGGCTGCGACGCCGGCCGCTTTGTAGGCCGCTTGCAAGGTTGCAATATGCTGCTTGCCAGATTGATGCGTCACACTTGGTCGCGATTCCAGCGGGATCAGCGCCAATGCTGCCGGCAAACAATCATTGAGCGCCTTAGCGCCCAAGCTGCCGCCCACTACGAGTAACCGCAGCGGGCCGATACGACCGCTATAACGTTGCTCTGGCAAAGGCAATTGCATGATTTCCTGACGCACAGGATTGCCTGTGACCAGCGCCTTATTGGCTGCGGCACCAAATTCTGCCGGAAATCCAAACAAAACACGCTGCGCTAAAGGCGCCAATACTTTATTTGACAACAACAGCCCTGCATCCGCATTCACCAACACTAACGGCACCTTACGCAACCGTGCCATCACTCCTCCCGGCACGGTGACGTAACCGCCCATACCGAGAATAACGTCGGGCTTACGTCGGCCAATGAAGCTAAAACAGGCTGGAAAGCTGGCCAGTAACCGCCACACGCCACGCAATGAATGCGCAAGGCCTTTTCCGCGTAATCCAGAAAACGCAATACGATCCATCTCGATACCATGCTGCGGCACCAGATCGCCCTCCATGCCATGCGTCGTTCCGAGCCACGTTACATGCCAGCCACGTTGCCGCATCGTGTCGGCAATCGCTAAACCGGGGAAAATATGTCCGCCAGTACCAGCGGCCATGATGAGCAATTTTTTCATTGCCGCCCCCCGCGCATCATGACTCTATTCTCGTAATCAATTCTCAACAAAATCGCCAACCCAATACAATTAATCAAGACACCTGATCCGCCGTAACTCATCAGCGGCAACGTCAATCCTTTAGTCGGTAACAAACCCAGATTGACGCCCATGTTAATAAATGTCTGCACACCGATCCAGATACCGATACCTTTGGCAGTCAATCCGGCAAAAACCTGCTCCATGGCGATCGCCTGACGGCCGATTTCAAAGGCACGCTTGATGATCCAATAAAACATCATCACCACTACCAGCACACCAACAAAACCGAGTTCTTCACCAATCACTGCCAGCAAGAAGTCGGTGTGCGCTTCCGGCAAATAATGTAATTTTTCAACGCTGGCACCAAGCCCGACGCCGAATATTTCGCCACGCCCAAATGCAATCAAGGAATGCGACAGTTGGTATGCCTTGCCTAAAGCATTGTCTTGATCCCATGGATTCAAGTAAGCGAAAATCCGTTCTCGACGCCATGGTGACAACCAGATCACCATCGAAAACATCACGGCCAGCATCGCTGTAATACCGCCGAACCAAATCCCGTTAATGCCGCCTAAAAATAAAATCCCCATTGCAATGCAGACGATTACACCGAGTGCGCCAAGATCTGGCTCCAACATCAGCAATAGTCCCACCACGCCGACGGCTGCCGTCATCGGTAAGAAACCTTTAGTCAACTTATGCATCACCTCTTGTTTGCGCACGGTATAGTTGGCGGCATAGAGGACGATGAACAGCTTCATTAATTCCGACGGCTGCAAATTAAAGACGCGAAACGAGAGCCAGCGTTTGGCACCGTTGACGCCCTTACCTAACCCGGGCACCAATACCATCGCCAGCAATACCAACGTAATCACAAACAAATAGGGCGCCCAACGTTGCCACGTGGCGATACGAATACGAAACGTCACAAACCCTGCGACCATAGAAACGCAGATAAAAATTGCCTGACGGAGCAAGAAGTTATAACTTTTGTAGCTCGCATATTTAGGCGAATCCGGTAACGCGATAGAAGCCGAATACACCATCACCAGACCAAGCAGCATCAACAACACCACGACCCACACCAGCGGTTGGTCGTACTCCATCATTTTTGAACGCTGAATGCCCGGCTTCATGCCATCGACAGAACGTGCACGAGCAGGAATAGGTGAAACTGGTGCCCGCGGCTTTTCCGCAGACTTATCGCTACTCCCTAAAAAGAATGGGAATGCGAATTTCATAAGCTTACCTCGCCACGTGCCAATGCCAGTTCGCGCACTTCAGCCACGAACACCTCAGCACGGTGCGCATAATTGCGGAACATGTCGAGGCTGGCGCACGCCGGTGACAACAACACTGCATCACCAGCATGCGCAAGCTCAGCAGCACGTTGCACCGCTTGCTCCAACGTATCGCAATCGACGATATCGATTCCGGCGGCCAGCAGTTCGCTGTTGACCGCATGGCGAATCGCATCGGCATCGCGACCAATCAACACCAGCGCCCGTCCATAACGCGCTAATGGTTCTGCAATAGGGGTAAAGTCTTGTCCTTTGCCGTCACCGCCCGCGATCAAGACCAACCGGTTCGCGCTGGCACCGCCGTCGGGTCCGCGCCCTAAACCATTAAGGGCAGCAACAGTAGCGCCAACGTTAGTGCCTTTGCTGTCGTCGTAATACTCAACGCCGTCAATACTGGCGACCAACTCCACTCGATGTGGTTCGCCACGGTATTCACGCAAACCGTGCAACAGCGAGGCAAATGGCAAACCGATCGCTCGCCCTAAAGCCAGAGCCGCTAATGCATTGGCGGCATTATGCTGACCACGAATCCGCAAGGCATCGGCTGGCATCAAGCGCTTGATACTGATGGGCAATGCTTCGACCTGATGCTTCTTTCCACGTTTCTTTTCAGTTTCTTCTGCGACCTCGGAAGCCACCACTAACCATTGCATGCCGTTCTCATTGGTCAAGCCAAAACAATTCGCCTTGTCCGGCTCATCAACACCAAAGGTAATGCTGGTGGCGTCGGCCATTTTCATGACGATTGGATCGTCACGATTCAAAACACGAAGTGTGTTTTCGCCGAAAATGCGTGCCTTGTCTCCAACATAAGCCGCCATCTCGCCATGCCAGTCGAGATGATCCTGGGTCACGTTTAATACTGTTGCCACATCCGCTTGCAAACTATAAGTGGTGTGCAACTGAAAACTGGATAACTCCAATACCCATGCTTGCGGCAAAGTTTCCGTATCCAAAGCGGTGCGCAAAACATCCAATGCAGCAGGGCTGATATTACCTGCGACCTGTACAGTTAAACCTGATCGTTGACATAGCAAACCGGTCAGACTGGTCACCGTGGTTTTGCCGTTAGTGCCAGTGATGGCGATCACTTTCGGGTGATATTCCTGACTTTCACGCAAAGCTGCCAGCGCTTGGGCGAAGAGTTCAATTTCTCCCCACACAGGAATTTCGGCGAGCAAGGCCGCCGGAATGATGTCTTTCAACTCCGCGTCCGGTACCAGACCTGGACTTACTGCGGCAAAATCGATGCCGTCTAAAAGCAAAGGATTGAATCTGCCATCTTCGACGCCACCCACAAACTCAACATCAGGAACCGCCTGCAGCAATTGCTGTAAACGCTCAGGCGCATCGCGCGTATCAGCGATGCGCAGCGTGGCCCCGCAGCGCGCTAGCCACAATGCCATTGCCAGTCCCGACTCACCCAAGCCCAGCACCAGAACATGTTTGCCGATGTAATTCATTACCGCTCTTACCTTAACTTCAACGTGGATAAACCAAACAACACTAACATCATCGTGATGATCCAGAAGCGGACGACCACCTGTGTTTCTTTCCAGCCTTTTTGCTCATAATGGTGATGCAACGGCGCCATCAACAAGACGCGACGTCCAATACCAAAACGCTTCTTTGTGTATTTGAAATAAATCACTTGCAACATCACCGATAGCGTTTCTACGACGAAGATGCCACCCATGATGAATAGCAATATTTCTTGCCGCACAATGACGGCAACTGTGCCGAGTGCGCCACCCAAAGCAAGTGCGCCAACATCGCCCATGAAGACTTGGGCCGGGTAAGCGTTGTACCAAAGAAACGCAAGTCCTGCGCCAGCCATTGCACCGCAAAAAATCAGTAATTCACCAGCCCCAGGAATATGCGGAATTAGCAGATATCGTGCAAAAGTGTAATTACCGGTTAAATAAGCAAAGACACCCAGCGCCGCGCCGACGAGGACAGTCGGCATAATCGCCAGACCATCAAGACCGTCAGTCAGGTTGACTGCATTGCTGGTCCCGACGATGACAAAATACGTCAGTGCCATGAAGCCCCATACACCCAACGGATAACTGACGGTCTTAAAAAATGGCACAATCAAATCTGCTTTCGGCGGCAGATCCATACTCAATCCAGATTTAATCCAAGCCACAAACAAATCCCAGACTTGCATATTGGTTGCGCCGGAAACCGAAAATGCCAGGCAGATCGCTGCCACAATACCGATCAGCGATTGCCAGAAATATTTTTCACGCGAACGCATGCCATTTGGATCTTTATAGACGACCTTGCGATAGTCATCGACCCAACCTATTGCACCAAACCCGAACGTTACTAACAATACGATCCAGACAAAGCGATTACTCAAATCACTCCACAACAACGTCGAAATGCCAATCGCAATCAGAATGAGCACGCCACCCATCGTTGGTGTGCCGGATTTGATCAAATGTGTTTGCGGACCATCGGTGCGCACTGCCTGACCAACCTTCAGGCGCGCCAGCATACGAATCACGCCGGGTCCTGCAATCAAGCCGATCGCTAAAGCCGTCAGCGTCGCAAAGACCGCACGGAAAGTGAGAAAATTAAATACGCGCAGAAAACTATGATCCTGCTGAAAAA
The DNA here is from genome assembly GCF_054343755.1 of Glaciimonas sp. GNP009. NCBI lineage: Bacteria > Pseudomonadati > Pseudomonadota > Betaproteobacteria > Burkholderiales > Oxalobacteraceae > Glaciimonas > Glaciimonas sp. GNP009. The sequence continues at coordinate 2,752,301 of NZ_JBTGUV010000004.1, read as the reverse complement.
TTTGCGCTAGCCAAAGCAGCATTAGTGCGTCTCCTGTGGTGATGACGATGATGACGGTGTTGATAAATCCCTGACGCCAGGTGCGCTGACCAGATGCGCGACGACACGCTCCATTTTCATGAAGCGAGAGCCTTTGACGAGTACCGTTGTGGTGGGCGTCATGAGTGAGTCGGCAGTGGCAATCAATGCCGCGATATCTTCGAAATGTTGCGCTGATACGCCGAAAGCTTTAGTGGCATCAATTGCTAGCGCACCCAGCGTCAGTAAATGGGTAATTCCGCGTTGCTGGGCATATTCTCCGATTTCCTGATGGAATGCAGGACCGTCGTTACCGACTTCACCCATATCACCCAGTATCAACAATCGCGGCGGGGCAGATTGCGCCAGTACGTCAATTGCAGCGCGTACCGAATCCGGATTGGCATTGTAAGTATCATCAATAACTAACGCCCCCGCATACCCGGCATGTTGTGCTTGTTTGCGCTGCAAGCGACCACTGACCGGGACAAACGATTCCAGTCCTTGCTGAATCGCCGATATTTCAATACCGATAGCCAATGTGCAAGCAATGGCGGCCAGTGCATTCCGCACATTGTGTTCACCAGCTGCATCGAGTCGTACCGCGAACGTTTGTTTAGGTGTAGTGACGTGTAAGATGCTGCCAAATGCCGTTGGTTGATAAGTACAGTGCACATCGGCATCAGCAGAAAAGCCAAAGGTCAGCGACCGCACGCCTCCACCTTTGTCAGCAGTAAGCCCGCGCCACAGTGGCGTAAAAGGATCATCGGCAGGGAAAACTGCAATCCCGCCATCTGATAAGGCACTCATTACCGCGCCATTTTCTAAAGCCACGGCTTCGACACTGGCCATGAACTCCTGGTGTTCGCGCTGCGCATTATTCACCAGTCCAACCGTTGGCGCGGCAATAGCAGCGAGTACCGCTATTTCGCCGGGGTGATTCATTCCCAATTCGATCACCGCCGCCCGGTGGCTGGCATCCAGCCGTTGCAGGGTGAGCGGCACACCTATTTCGTTATTGAAATTACCACGTGTGGACAGATAACCGTCAACACCGAACGCGGCAGCCAAAATCGCGGCGATCATCTCCTTGACCGTGGTTTTGCCATTGCTGCCGGTTACGGCGATCAGTGGCAAAGAGAATTGTCGACGCCACCCATTAGCAATCGCGCCAAGTGCATTGCGCGTATCTGCCACGATCAGCGCAGGTACGGATAAATTGGTCGGCGCACGCTCAACGATTAATGCTGCTGCACCTTGCGCTATAACCTGATCCAAAAAATCGTGCGCATCGAAGCGCTCTCCGCGTAAGGCGACAAACAGGTTTCCCGGCACGACAGCCCGGCTATCGGTTGTTAAGCCGGTGACGGCAATGTCGCCAGCGGCAACGCTGCCGCTGCCATTAATACTGGCAAGACTCACTGTCTGTTGCCAGGACTGCAGCCAGGATTGCAGATCATCGACTGATGCAGTAAACGGAATCTTGATCATATCGGGCCACCTTTCATCGTGGCACGTGACGCCAACGCCAGGGCCGTATGATCAGCATCCAAAAATGGTAATTTCTTTCCTTTTATTTCCTGATAGGTTTCATGGCCTTTGCCAGCCAACAACACTACATCCGCTTTACCCGCCTTGCGCACAGCGCGCAGAATCGCCGCCGCCCGATCTTCCTGCGTTTGAACGGTTGCCGCTGATTTCATCCCTGCAAGAATCTGTGCAATGATCTGGCCCGGATCTTCGCTGCGCGGATTGTCGCTGGTGACGATCACATGATCGGCAATCTCTGCAACGGCACCCATCTGCGGCCGCTTGCCCGGATCGCGATCTCCGCCACAACCGAATACGCACCACAACTCACCGCCACGTTGCTGTGCGACCTGACGCAATGTAAGTAATGTTTTTTCCAATGCATCTGGAGTATGCGCGTAATCAATCACAATCAATGGCGCATCCTGACCACCAAATTGCTCCATGCGTCCGGGAACAGCGGTTAACCGCTCAAGCGCTTGGACCGCGGTATCCCATACGACTCCTTTGGCAAGCAAAACGCCTAAAATACCTAGCACGTTACTGACGTTAAACTGGCCAACCAGATGCGTTTTAATCTGGCCTGAACCGAATGATGAGACGACGTGAAAAGCCGTACCGCTGGCGCTGGTGCGTACTGCCGTCGCGCGCAGTATCGGAAATTCACCTAAAACGGCAGCACTTTCCATCGCCGCATCCGTCAAGGCATAACCAATAACGGCTGCCGAACCGCCTTCTTGTAGCATTTGCCGCGCCAGACGCAAACCCATCTCATCGTCAAGGTTGATCACAGCGTGTTGCAAACCCGGCCATTCAAAAAGTGCGCGCTTAGCCGCCTCGTAAGTCGCCATATCACCGTGATAGTCAAGATGATCACGGGTGAAATTAGTGAACAAAGCAATATCGACATGCAGGCCATTGAGGCGACCTTGATCCAGCCCGATAGAGGAGGCTTCAATCGCCAGCGCCTGCACGCCCGCTTGTTGCAGCTTCAACAGTTCAGTCTGTAAAAGAATCGCATCAGGCGTGGTATAGCCGGTAACCGTAAATTCAGCACGTTGGCGCGGTACAAAAGTACCAATTCCGAGCGTGCCGATGACGCCAGTCGTTTGCCCGAGCTGTGCCAATGCGTGGCCCAGCCATTGACTGCACGAGGTCTTGCCATTGGTTCCGGTCACGGCAATAACGCTCATATCGCGGTCAGGCTGCTGATAAAAGGTATTCGCTATCGGGCCTGCGAGTTTTTTCAGGCCATCTACAGCCAGATGCGGAACGGTCCAATCCGGATTCCATTCGAATTGGTGTACTTCAAATACAACTGCAACAGCGCCCTTTTCCAAGGCTTGGGCAATGTATGTACGGCCGTCGGCGCCATCGCCGGGGTAGGCAAAAAACACATCTCCGGCACTTATTTTTCGTGAATCGGAGACTAGTCGGACTGTCGGAGATGCCGCCGTTACAAGTCCTTCCAACCATGTCTGGATTGACGCCAACTTGGTTAGTGTGTTTAACGCAGATGGCGGGGATCGTCTGATAGTCATCAGAAACTCTCCTTCGGACCATCAGTCGGAATGATGATGTCGGTAATATTAGAGTCAGGCGGCACATTTAAGGTACGCAATGCATTTCCCACCACACTGGCAAAAACTGGCGCAGCGGAATCACCACCATAACGGTAGGCGTTGCTAGGCTCATCAATCATTACAGCAACAATTAAGCGAGGATCCGACGCTGGAGCGAAACCGACGAAATCAGCAATATACTTTTTAACGTACTTACCACCTTCAATTTTGTAAGCCGTGCCCGTTTTTCCGCCTACACGATATCCGGGCACTTGTGCTTTCGGTGCCGTACCTCCGGGCGCAGTTACTCTTTCGAGCATTGCACGCATGGTTAACGCCGTTTTTTCAGAAATGACGCGTTGACCAATCGGATCGGTAGTGACTTTTTTGAATGACAACGGGATCAAGTCGCCGTTGCGCGCAAAAATGGTATAGGCATGTGCCATCTGGATCAGTGATACAGATATTCCATGGCCGTAACTCATGGTTGCCTGTTCAATCGGACGCCATGATTTGAACGGACGGACGCGACCGGCGACAGCACCGGGGAAGCCAAATTTTGGTTGCTGTCCAAGACCGACCGTGGTGAACATTTCCCACATTTCTTCGGCTGGCATCTGCAAGGCTATTTGTGCCGTCCCGAGGTTGGACGATTTTTGGATAATCTGAGCAACAGTCATACTAAGCAATCCATGCGGGTGTGAGTCACCGATAGTTGCCGTACCGATCGTCATTTTATCCGGCACCTGGAACGTGGTTCCAGGTTGAATACGATTGGTATCAAGCGCCAATGCCACCGTGAATGGTTTTAGCGTCGATCCCGGCTCAAAAGTATCGGTCATCACGCGATTGCGCAGTTGCGCGCCGGTGAGTATTGATCGATCGTTAGGATTATAACTAGGCAGATTGGCGAGTGCCAGCACTTCGCCGCTTTTGGCGTCGACCACTACAATGGCTCCGGCTTTGGCTTTGCTCTTCTCAACCATCTCTTTTAGTTGAGTAAAAGCAATGTACTGAATTTTGCTGTCTATTGACAAGACAAGATCGCGACCGTCATGCGGCTCTTTGACGGCTTCAATATCTTCGACAATCCGACCAAGACGATCCTTGATAACACGGCGGCTACCAGTAGCTCCTGCCAGCGTTTTTTGTTGTGACAGTTCCATCCCATCTTGTCCTGCATCTTCGATATTGGTAAAGCCGACCACGTGCGCCGCTACTTCACCCTCAGGATAGAAGCGTTTATATTCGGGACGCGTTTCGATCCCGGCAATACCAAGCTTGGCTATCTGATCCGTCGCCTCTTTCTCGACTTGCCTCTTGAGGTAGACAAAGCTTCGATCAGAATCGAGCTTTTTATTTAACTCGGCCTGCGTCATATCAAGTAATTTTGCCAGCGCTTGCAACTTTTCTTTGGGCGCTTGCTGTACATCATCAGGAATCGCCCAGATTGCTTTGACCGGCACCGATGAGGCCAATACCTGACCGTTGCGATCAGTAATCTTGCCACGCGTCGCTGGCAACTCTAGCGTGCGTGCATAACGAGAAGCGCCTTGCTTTTGCAAAAATTCGGTAGATACGCCTTGTAACCATAACGCTCTTGCCACCAAAGCAAAAAAAGCTGCAAATAACATAAACAGCACAACGCGTGAACGCCAAACCGGGAGTTTGACTTTCAATACAGGGCTTGCGGTAAATGGCATGCCTTTGGATGCGGCGGTACGCGGTGGGTTGCGAGTCATTTGGCCCCCATCGTTAAGTACTGGGTGCGCTGCGGCGTCAATGGCACCATATTCAGGTCACGCCGCGCACCGGCCTCGATCCTGGCATTTTTGCCGAGAGTAGATTGATCAAGCTGTAGTTGGGACCACTCTATATCCAGCTGCCGCGCCTGGCTTTGGGCGCGCCCCAGTTCGATGAATAACTGACGTTCCTGATATTGCGCATTGACCAATGCCAGCGCGCAGATAACGAGCATTACCGTCAACATCGCGTTGACACGCCCGATCATGACTGATCACCTGTCATGAGACCTGATTTTGCGCTGCTGGCGAGACGCTCACCGACCCGCATAATGGCTGAGCGTGAGCGCGGATTGGCAGTCACTTCGGCGTCCGATGGCTTAACACGCGAGACTAGTTTTAACTGAGGTTGCGGCAAATCGACAGCAAGAATCGGTAAGCGACGGTCTGGCTGCGGCAGCTTGGCTTTGGAAGCCATATACTGCTTGACGATGCGATCTTCCAGCGAGTGAAAACTGATCACAACCAATCTCCCTTGCAGAGACATCTGCTCGAACGCCTGATCCAACACTATTTTGAGTTCTTCAAGCTCTTTATTGATGTAAATCCGGATAGCTTGAAATGTGCGAGTGGCCGGGTCTTTGCCCTTCTCGCGGGTTTTGACAGCGTTTGCCACGATCGCGGCAAGCTGTCGTGTGGTTGAAATTGGCTGGACTGCCCTGCCAGCAACAATCGCCTTTGCAATCTGAACAGCAAACCGTTCTTCCCCATAATCACGCACTACCTTTCCAATTGTTTGTTCATCCGCTATCGCCAGCCACGCCGCTGCAGACATGCCTCGCGTGGTATCCATACGCATATCCAGCGGTCCATCGGCGCGAAAACTAAATCCCCGACTTGCATCATCAACTTGCGGCGAAGAAATACCGAGGTCTAGCAATACACCATCTACCTGCGCAATATGACGATCCCGCAACGCTTCAGCCATCGTCGCAAAACTGTCATGTACGATCTCAAATCGCGGGTCGGTGATGGTGTTCGCGGTCGCAATTGCTTGCGGATCCTTATCGAACGCAATCAGACGCCCCATCGGTCCAAGGCTTTCTAAAATTTTGCGGCTATGTCCACCACGGCCAAAGGTACCGTCGACATACACGCCATCGGCACGTGGTCCAACAATGTTTAATGCTTCTACAGCCTCATCCAGCAACACCGTGCGGTGCTGGAATTCGGGCACCGATTGTTCAGTCATCTTGGCGCCGTCAGAATGAAAAGTTACTTAAAACATCGGGCATGCCAGCCGCAACTGCTTGCGACTCGCTTTCAGCCAGTTTGGCTGCATCCCAAATCTCGAAATGGCTTCCCATACCTAACAACATTACTTCTCGCGATAGACCAACTGCGACGCGTAATTCCGGAGCGATCAAAATGCGCCCGGCAGAATCGAGTTCAACATCAGAAGCATTTCCAAGAAAAATACGTTGCCAGGCACGCGCCGACATTGGCCACGCCGCTATTTTCTCGCGGTGGGTCTCCCATGTCGGACGTGGAAATAGAAGCAGGCAGCCGTGCGGGTGTTTGGTGACGGTCAGGCGACCCTCGCATTGAACGGTCAGCGCGTCACGATGCTTTGACGGTACTGACATCCGTCCTTTCGCATCGAGATTTAATGCTGACGCACCCTGAAACACCGCAGACTCCTTGTTGAATACTGTGAACAGCGCAAAAAATGTTTTTATGAGCAACAAAAACGCCCCACAAAAACACACTTTTTCACACTGCCACCCACTTTAGAGTATGCCTTATAAGAGGTCAAGCCATTTAGTCCATGTAAATTGCAAATTTTTGTGTAAAGTCAATGACTTAGCGTAACTTTGCCGACAAAACCTCGAAACCACAAAAAACCAAATACCTCTATTAATGAAGGACTTACCGAATACTATAAAAGTTTCTTATGAGATAAACACATGTGTTTAGTGGCGTCTTATGCGCTCTTAAATTGTGCATTTTTTGACTAATGCAATTCGGATTTTGACCACAACTGGACACAAACTCGAAAAGAAGAGTTCATCGCAGGTGCACCGAGTCAATAAGCAATTCAAATTGGGAGGGTAAAAAGGACAGAGGAAGAAGTCAGATTTTGGGATAGCGAAAAAAATAGAAAAAGCATGAAGAAAAACACATTAAGGTAAACTGAAGCCAAGATTAAAACGATATTGCAAAAATAAGATTATCACCAATTCGGCAAAAAAATGACGGTCGTATCGCTTTCCAGTGCCCTGAGTACACCGAAGGTATTTACCCGATCAAACGACCACCCTTTACACGTAATCCTTTTTTCGCCAACGAGGGTGCAAGCGCCGCCAGTGCTGCAAGTGCGTCCCCCGAGTGCGCATGACAAATCGCTACGGCCAGGGCGTCGGCAGCATCAGTCCCCGGCAAACCCGGCAGAGACAGTAAACGTTGGACCATATCCTGGACTTGTTGCTTTTGTGCTTTACCGTGCCCCGCTACCGCTTGCTTGATTTGCAAAGCGGTATATTCGGCGACAGGTAAATCAGCACTAACCAGCGCGCAAATTGCAGCACCACGGGCCTGACCCAGTAGCAGCGTGGATTGTGGATTTACATTAACAAAAACGATCTCTATTGCCGAGCAGTCCGGCGAATAAGTCTTTACCACTTCGGAGACACTGGCCAAAATAACTTTCAGACGCTCCGGCAAACTGGCGTCCGGTGTCTTGATCGTGCCGGATGCCACGTAGGCAAGTTTGTGTCCTTGCTTGTCAATAACGCCAAAGCCAGTGGTACGCAAACCGGGATCAATACCGAGGATTCTCATAGTTAACGGACTACCTCAGCAAAGCTTCTATCTGTGTAAATCATACGGATCGATAAATCGTCGTGCGAAAACTCAAGCCAGGCCTTCGTGCCCGCTGAATACGCTCATTGATTACAGCCAACCAGACCGGATAAAACGACCGGTCAAGATGGCTGCGAAGTTTATAACAACTACCTTGTTGCTATCTCGGATTAACTTAGTCGATTAACTTAGTCGGTTACAGCAACTTGTTAGCGGCAACTTAATGACGGAAATGGCGAATGCCAGTCAATAGCATGACGACGCCATGTTCATCGGCAGCATCAATCACTTCCTGGTCGCGCATCGAACCACCTGGCTGAATCACACAGGTGGCGCCAGCGTTAACAACAACATCGAGGCCATCACGGAACGGGAAGAACGCGTCTGAAGCAACCGCCGAGCCGACCAGCGACAACCCGCCGTTTTGGGCTTTGATCGATGCGATGCGTGCAGAATCGACCCGACTCATTTGACCAGCGCCAACACCCAGCGTCATGCCATTTCCACAAAAAACAATGGCGTTCGATTTAACGAACTTGGCAACGCGCCAGGCAAACATCAGGTCTTGCAACTGTTGAGGAGTCGGTTGTTTTTTGCTGGCTACCTTGATTTCTGCCAAGGTAACATTTTTTGCATCTGGTGCTTGCACCAGCAAGCCGCCACCGACACGCTTAATGTCATGGATATTACGTGCGTTACCGAGTGGAATTTCCAAAACGCGAACATTTTGTTTGGCAGCGAAAATTTGCTTGGCTTGATCCGTAAACGATGGCGCAATGACGACTTCAACAAATTGTTTGGCGACTGCTTCAGCCGCATTACCGTCGACCTGTTGATTAAACGCAATAATGCCGCCGAAAGCCGAGGTCGGATCGGTTTGCAATGCTTTACTGTAAGCCTCTAACGTGGACGTGCCAACCGCCACACCGCATGGATTCGCATGTTTTACGATGACACAAGCCGTTTCGTCGAAACTCTTTACACATTCCCACGCAGCATCGGCATCGGCGATGTTGTTGAAGGATAGTTCTTTTCCCTGCAATTGACGATAATTCGCCAGCGCGCCTTCAATCGGTTGAATGTCGCGATAAAACGCCGCTGATTGGTGTGGATTTTCACCATAACGCATTTCTTGTACTTTTTCGAAATGCAAATTGAGCGTGGTTGGATATGCGCTACGCGTCACGTGCTGCTTATCTTCACCAAGAGAAGTGAAGTAGTTGGTGATTGCGCCATCGTATTGGGCAGTGTGTGCGAAAACCTTCTTCGCCAACGTAAATTTGGTCTCATAAGTCGCCTCGCCCTCATTCGCCTTCAACTCGGTCAAGACCCTGGCGTAGTCGGTTGGATCGCACAGCACGATCACATCTTTATGATTTTTAGCGGACGAACGCAACATGGCGGGGCCGCCGATGTCGATGTTCTCAATCGCATCTTCCAATGTGCATTGGTCTTTTGCAATAGTTTGCTGAAAAGGATAGAGATTGACCACCACCATATCGATGAGCGGTATCTGATGCTCAGCCAATGCGCTGACATGCGCCGGGAAATCACGCCGGGCTAAAATGCCACCATGCACCTTAGGATGCAAGGTCTTCACGCGTCCGTCCAGCATTTCTGGAAAGCCGGTGTGATCTGCCACTTCGGTCACCTTGATACCGTTTTCAGCCAAAAGCTTGGCAGTGCCGCCGGTCGACAGAATATTTACACCCAATGCAATCAGCTCGCGGGAAAATTCGATAATGCCAGTCTTGTCGGAGACAGATATGAGGGCTTGCTTAATCATGGTGGGAACTCGGGAAATAATACGTTGCTAACAATAATGAACAAACAAAGCAGCATGTGTCGGCGTGATACCAGTGCGGGGCGATTTGCTAGTCACCAGCCATGCAGGGATGGCTGCTTGTACGCGGATATAAACGTTCGCGGCCCTGCGGCATCTGCCACACCTTTTTGTTTTGCTCGTTTCGAGATGAAAAAATTACAATAAACCGTGCTGCTGTAGTTTCTTACGCAATGTATTGCGATTAATTCCCAGCATCTCAGCCGCGTGCGACTGGTTTCCCTCGGCGCGCGCAATGACGGCTTCCAGCACCGGTTTTTCGACGGTGGAAATCACCATGTCATATACATTGGTCGGCGGTTGCTCGCCCAAATCCTTAAAATACTTCTCAAGGCTTTTCTTGACAACGTCCTGAATACTTTCTTTGCTCATTCTTCGCTTTGCTGTTTTAATTCTTAGAGGTTATTAACTTGACTAAAACACATAGCCAGCACGATCCGATCTTGGCTTCAATCTCGGTTTCGGCTTGCTTTAATCGATATTTTTGTCGTATTTTTGTGGTGTTTTTATCTTATCCAGGCCGCATTTTTCACAATACTGACGATGTTCGCATAGTCTTTTACTCAATGGTCACGCTGATCCAAGCACTTTTTTTCAAGCAGCCATCTGCGCTACTACACCGTATTGTAACCGCTCGCCATGCGCAAACTGCATTTCAAAAAAGCTATTTACCGCAGCAAGCTGTTGCTCGCAATCTTCCAGCAAATTCATACGCTGACGAAACTCTTCGCCACCCGCCAGATCACGAACGTACCAACCGATGTGTTTGCGCGCAGTCCGGACACCTAAATACGGGCCATAAAAACTATAATGCGCCCGTAAATGTTCGGCCATTAACTGCTGGACCTCGCTAACCAACGGCGCTGGCAAATACGTTCCCGTCCGCAAATAATGGTCAATCTCCCGAAATATCCATGGTCGCCCTTGCGCGGCGCGACCAATCATAATGGCATCAGCCTTGGTCATTTCCAATACCTGACGTGCCTTCTCAGGGGTCGTAATGTCACCATTTGCGACCACTGGAATCGACACCGCAGCCTTCACAGCCGCGATAGTGACGTACTCGGCATCGCCGCGATACGCATCGGCCCGGGTTCTTCCATGCAACGTTAACATGGCGATTCCACTCTCTTCAGCCAGGCGCGCGATATTCAGGGCGTTCTTATTAAGACGATCCCAGCCGGTGCGAAACTTTAATGTCACGGGCACATCAACCGCTGCCACTACCGCCTCCAAAATACGCACCACCAATTTTTCATCTTGCAATAAAGCCGACCCACACCAGCTGTTGCACACTTTTTTGACCGGGCAGCCCATATTGATATCAATCACCTGAGCGCCGTGATCAACGTTGTATTTGGCGCACTCCGCCATCATGACCGGGTCAGCACCGGCAATCTGAACTGCCCGAGGTGCCATCTCACCATCGTGATTGATGCGGCGTGAGGTTTTTTCAGTCTTCCATAGGCGCGGATTAGATGCTGCCATCTCGGAAACTGCATAGCCCGCCCCTAACTCTTTGCAAAGTTGTCGAAAAGGGCGATCTGTAACACCCGCCATCGGTGCTACAAAGATATTATTACGGAGCAGGTACGGGCCAATATTCACGGCAATGTAGGTCGCGCAAGATGAGCGTTAAACGTAGAAAGACCATATTTTATCGCGAATGAGAATAATCGCGCTAAATTGTGATGGTCGTCCTCCCTGCAAACCTGATTATTTCAATTATTGTGGTAATTCATTCCATCAGGCATCATTCTGACGGACCAGACTCAGAAGACGTATTGAGTACAGACGCAGCAGTGCGCCATCGCACGACATCTTTATATGCTGGACTGTCATAAGCCACAGTTGGTGTCGCCGAATTGCGCATATTTTGGCTCGCATGCTGCAACAACTCATCTAATCCAGTACCGTCAATCCCGTAAGTCGCCGCGCCGACCGAAAACCCCATGCGAATCGACCAATTATCTGCGACGACTGGCGACTCCTTGAAATAGGTAATAAACGCCATCATCAAATCTTCCGCCAACGCAGCATCTGCGCCGGGCAATACGTACAAAAATTCGGTACTACCCCATCGGCCTCCCTGATCTTTCTCCCGCATCTGGGACAGCGTCGCCTTGGCAAAAGAAGCCAGCATATTGTCGGCGGCGACCCATCCGTACAAAGCACTAAGCTTGTTAAAATCATGTAAACAGCAGTATATGATTGATAAAGCTTGGGTCGAATTGACCTTGGCGCTGAGGGCGGCATTGCGCTCAAACGCACGCGCGATTCTTTGCCGGTTCAATAATCCGGTCAAGCGATCCAGACGCGCATGTTGAGTAAGCAGAAAGGTGAGATGAGATTGCTTCCAGATCACTTCACAAATATGTGCAAGGCCCTGAAATGAAGCCATTCCAATATCATTAAAATAGCAAGAATCATCGGCATAAAACACAATCATGCCACGCATTTTGGACTTTTCTGCGCGCAAAGGAATCGCTAAAGCATTAGTCACCGAACAGTACTGTTGATTGTGCTGCCAAGGCGAAAATAATGCGTGAAATTCAGACTCTTGCGCGGCGTGCCAATCAACAACCTGGGTGTAAGGGGCAATAAAATCGAAACTATCTTTGGGCAAAGCCCATGTAGAAGATTCGGCCATAGACGGCCCCGTGAACGCGACCGGCACAATCATCGCCGCGGCATCGTCGGGACAAAACCCAATCCACACCAGACGCAATTTTTTTGTTGCCGATAAAATCACTTCACAAACGCGCTGCAAACTTTTGCGATCCCCGCTTCCTTGAGCGGACTCGCGCAATAATTGATGCAGCACGCCATTTAATTTTTGACGCTCGGTATGGAGACGCTCTGTAGAGAGACGCTCTGCATTGCGGCGCTCTGTATCAAGTAAGGCAACATTTGACGGCTGCAACAGGCTGTCATCCGCCGCCACGAGCGGTGCGCCGGGCGGACTAAGTCCAGATGCGCGGAGCACAGCAGCTGCGCGTTGCGCACAGGAGGAAAACAAACTGAATTTCATGCTAGCCCCGAATGTTTTATGGTGATCCCACTCGAGAAGATTAGCACAAACAATTGGTCTAATTGGCGGATATTACCGTGCGTACTAACCAACTTACGCATTGAGATGCTTGTCAGGAACAACCGAAAGAACGTCACATTTACATTTCATCATGCGGAACAACGAACCGATTGTTTGGCGATCAATGACTTAACGATCTATCTCATCCAGAGCAATGTTATTCAAATACCTTAAATGGCTGACATCGCCCCAGTCGACCAGTTTTAGTTGCGCGCCGGTCCATACAAGGCGATTGATACTGGCATTCAAAATATCGAACTTTCGCATCTCTCTCGTCGTCCTATTCTCAATATGGCGATAAATACAATCGAGAAATCCTCCGTGGCTGACGATAGCAATCCTACGGTGGCTGGTGTTGCCAAGTATCCGTTGCATTGCACCCATTGCGCGCTCCGAAAACTCGTTTAGCGTCTCAGCCACATTGACACCGGGCGGATAACGCACATCCAATTCCCGTGTATTCAATGCATTAAAAGCCTCCGGGTAGCGCTCTGCAATTTCAGGACGTCGCAATCCCTCCATCACGCCATAACAACGTTCCCTTAGGTCAGCATGAACGTCCAGCGTCAATCCATGCTGTGCTGCCAACGGTTGAGCAGTGTCGCGAGCGCGCTGCAAGTCACTCGAAAAAACAGCATCCAACGTCAACTCAGCCAAACAAGCGCTAAGTGCTTGCGCTTGGCGCTGACCTTCCGCATTAAGCGCAATATCGAGGTGCCCTTGTAGCCGCTTGTCTTTATTCCAGTCTGTTTCGCCGTGGCGAATCAATAAAATTTCTGTGGTCTGCATGCGCGCCTGTTGGAATCCGTACTACGTGGAATAGTGCTTCTGAATATCATGCAAAAAAAACCTGAAACACGCTCTCCAATTTATTACCTTTTGCTCACAACACGTTCGATCAGTCGCAGAAAATCAAGCAACCGTCACCGTCGGCGGCTTAATTTGCAGCCAAAACGTCACAGGGCCATCATTCGTCAGCGTCACTTTCATATCGGCACCGAATAAACCTGTCGCAACGTCCGCATGCCTGGTCGCGGCTTGGGTCACGAAATAACTGAACAAGCGCCGACCGTCATCCGGCGTTGCGGCGGGTGTAAAGGATGGGCGCGTTCCCGAGTTAGTATCCGCAGCCAAGGTGAATTGCGGCACTAACAACAATCCACCGGCAACGTCAATGACGCTGCGATTCATCTTGCCAGCAGCATCGGAAAATACGCGATAACCGAGTATTTTTGTCAGTAACGCATCGGCCTGTTTTTCCGTATCGCCTCGCTCAGCGCACACCAGCACCATGAGTCCGACATCAATCCTTCCGATAGTCACTGAATCGACCACCACGCTGGCATCACTTACGCGCTGAATGAGTCCGATCAAATTAAGCCGCCTTGCATTAAAAATTAATCAGGTTGTAAAACGCTCGCTTTACAACGCTGTGTAAGGATCGGACTTAGCGCAAAGTGACACGTGCAAATTTACGCTTTCCCACCTGAACTACGAGTGTACCGGCATCAACTTTCAATGCTTTATCACTAATCACCACGCCATCAATCCGCACCCCGCCTTGCTCCACCATGCGTAAAGCTTCAGAACTGGATGGACACAAATTGGCTTGCTTGAGTAACTGGCCAATACCCATCGGTGCGCCACTAATGCTGACTTCCGGGATATCGTCTGGAATTCCCCCTTTGGCCCGATTGTTGAAATCGGCAAGCGCGTCTTCTGCCGCTTGCTGGTTGTGAAAACGGGCTACGATTTCCTGGGCCAGTGCGACCTTGATATCACGCGGATTCTGACCGCCAGCAACTTGCGCCTTATATCCCGCGATATCGGCCAGCGATTTAAACGACAGCAACTCATAATAACGCCACATCATGACATCCGAAATACTCATGATTTTTGCGAACATGGTGTTGCCGGGTTCTGTAATGCCGATGTAATTTCCCTTGGATTTCGACATTTTTTCGATGCCATCCAAGCCTTCCAACAGCGGCATGGTGAGAATACATTGCGGCTCTTGTCCATAATCTTTTTGCAGTTCGCGCCCGACCAGCAGATTGAATTTTTGGTCAGTGCCACCTAATTCGAGATCGGATTCCAACGCAACAGAGTCGTAACCTTGCATCAAAGGGTAAAGCAGCTCGTGCACAGAAATCGGCGTACCAGCCTTATAGCGTTTGGTAAAGTCTTCTCGCTCCAGAATCCGGGCGACTGTGTATTTGGCCGATAACTGAATCATGCCGCGCGCGCCCAACTTATCGGACCACTCCGAGTTGTAGCGAATTTCGGTGCGCTCTCCGTCCAGCACCAGGCTGGCCTGGGCAAAATAACTCTTGGCGTTTTCTTCGATCTGTTCACGTGTCAATGGCGGACGCGTGATGTTGCGCCCTGATGGGTCACCGATCATCGAGGTAAAATCACCAATCAGGAAGATGACCTGATGACCCAGATCCTGCAACTGACGCATCTTGTTGAGAACGACGGTGTGACCAAGATGTAAATCCGGCGCGGTGGGATCGAGTCCGAGTTTAATCCGAAGAGGCTTACCCGTTTGCTCCGAGCGCTGCAATTTGCGTGCAAAATCCGCTTCAATCAGCAGCTCCTCCGTACCGCGTTTGGCGATAGCCAATGCTTCCTGTACCTTATCGGAAAGGATCAGTGTTTTGTTTTCGGGTGCTGCGTTCGCAGACAACGCAGGCGTGGTATTTGGGGATAAAGACATAGTTTATTTCTTGTGTGTAGCCTAGTAAGTTCTAAAATTTAGTGCATTAAGCTGGACGGCAAAGTTCAGCGACGAAACTCAATTACAAAGCGTAATAACAAAGCTCAAACAAAGCGAATACGAAGTTGACGCTCACAACGGCGCTCACGTCGGATAAAAGGTCCATGTAATACCTGAAAGAACTCGAAAAGTTAATTATTTGACATTTTTATTACTGGCAAATTGTGATCTGATATAATCCTCGATTCCCTAAAACCCCTGCCATAGTGTCTGTCAACACAAGAACATTAACGAGAATCGGTACAAACGGCAAATTTTAACGTATAGCTCCATGTCCTTTAAAGATAAATTCATGAACATTCGTCCCAGCTTAAAGCTGTTGACTGGTTCATCACGTAAAACCCGCATTGTTTCGGCTTCCGCCTTGTTTCTCGTCGTCTGCGCCTTCGGCGCTGCTGGAGTATCACCGATCACGCCAGAGAGTTCTGATATTCACGTCAGAGCCATCGCAGAAGAACTCAAGCTGCCAAGTCTACAGCAGCAAGTCACTGCGCTAGAATCCCAGGATCACCTCTACGTCGCCGAAGATAAAATGCGTGCGGGCGATACATTAGCCGCTCTGATGACCCGACTTGGCATTAACGACGCCGCCGCTGCAAATTTTATTAAATCCGATGCTATCGCTCGCAACATGTTACGCCTCAAGCCGGGCAGCATGGTACAGGCTCAAACCGATACTGAAGGCGATTTACAGTGGATGCGCGCTACCCGTACAGACGGAGATGCGCCTAAAAATCTGATAGTAACGCGCAACGGTGACAAATTTAGTGCCACAGAAGAAACCTCCAACTTAGAAAAACGCATTGAAATGCATTCTGGCGTCATCCGCTCATCACTATTTGCAGCGACCGATGATGCAGAAATTCCCGATACGGTTTCGGCCCAGATCATCGATATGTTCGGCACCAACATTAATTTTTCGTCCGACCTGAAGCGTGGTGATCGGTTTAACGTTGCCTACGAGACTTTTTGGCAAAACGGCCAGTTTGTGCGTGCTGGCCGCATACTCGCAGGCGAATTCGTCAACGGCGGGAAAACTTTTCAGGCAGTCTGGTTTGACGATGCCAAGAGCACGCAAGGCGGTGGCTATTATGGCTTTGACGGCTCGTCACTGAAGCAAGCATTTTTAAAATCTCCATTGGCGTTCACTCGTATTTCTTCAGGATTTTCCATGCGTACGCACCCGATTTTGGGTGGCTGGAAAATGCATAGCGGCGTCGATTTTGCGGCCCCAACCGGAACGCCTATCCATGCAGCAAGTGATGGCGTAGTTGATTTCGTCGGTGTGCAAAATGGCTACGGTAATGTGGTAATCCTTAAACATGCTGGCAATGTTTCCACCGTTTATGCGCACATGAGCCGCTTCGCAACAGGTTTCCGCCGTGGCAGCAAAATCAGTCAAGGCGACGTCGTCGGCTATGTTGGTATGACTGGATGGGCTACCGGACCACATTTGCATTACGAATACCGTGTCGCCGATAAACCACTCGATCCGATGACCGTCGTTGCGCCAACGATGCAAGCGCTCGCTGGTCCGAAGCTTCAACGTTTTCGCGCTGTAGCAAACGATATGTCACATCGCTTCGACCTGCTACAGCCAGATACGAAGACCGCACTCAATAAAATTGCCCCAATAGCGGCTAAATCCTGACGGTTGCAATAGTTTATTAAGCCTTCCGGCAACTCAAAAAGCCCGTTGATGGATCAGTCCTTGTAAAATCAGGTGGTCCAACAACGGGGTTTTTATGACTACGCACAACGCGAATACCACTTTATTCATTGGTCTGATGTCGGGCACTAGCCTGGATGGCATCGACGGTGTCATGGCGTCATTCCCGAACGATGTCGTCAACCAACATCGGGCAACAACGCTGGCGTCAGCCTATGTGCCTTTTTCTGCAGCGTTACGCAGGGAGTTAATGACGTTGCAACAAGCTGGCGACAATGAAATTGAGCGTGAATCGCTGGTCGCCAATACGTTAGCAACACACTGCGCTGCCTGCGTGGAACGCCTATTGATCGATGCTGGTCTGCGCGCCGATCAAGTGCGTGCTATTGGTGTGCACGGTCAAACTATCCGCCATCGACCAGAGTTGGGCTTTACCCGCCAAACCAACAATCCCTCACTATTGGCCGAACTTACCGGAATCGACGTGATTGCTGATTTTCGTAGCCGCGATATTGCCGCTGGCGGTCAAGGCGCGCCTTTGGTGCCAGCCTTCCACCAAGCCGTGTTTGCCAATCCTGCGGAAACCCGCGTGGTTGTCAACATTGGTGGCGTGGCGAATATCAGCATCCTGCGCCAACAAACCAAGGAGGGAGGAAACGCTCTCGATATCGGCTTTGACACCGGCCCTGGCAACGTATTAATGGATCTATGGGTAAAGCTGAACCAAGGCAAGGATTACGATGAAAATGGCGCGTGGGCGGCTGGCGGCACTGTAATCCCGTTACTCTTAAAAGCCTGTCTTGACGAGCCTTACTTTGCTCTGCCGCCACCGAAAAGTACCGGCCGCGACCTGTTTCATGAAGCTTGGTTAGCAGCAAAACTATCGCTATTCCCACAGTTTTCACCTGCGGATGTACAGGCTACGCTGGCCGCTCTAACCGCCTCAACTATCGCCGACGCAATTGCATTACACGCCCCCGACGTCAAGTTGGTCGTCGTTTGCGGAGGCGGTGCCTATAACCCTTATCTCATGCAGATGTTAGGCCGCGCACTGGGAAAACGTGGTTTAGTGGTCCAGGTAGAATCGACGGAAGCGCTCGGTATTGCACCGAATCACGTGGAAGCGTTAGCGTTCGCTTGGTTAGCCCAACGTTTTGATCTGCGACTACCTGGAAATCTCCCCGCTGTGACTGGTGCGGTCGGACCACGTATTTTGGGAGCACTGTATCCAGCGGGATAACGTACTCCAAACACCAACTGTAGAGTGACTGGGGCACATACAAAAAGACACTTAAGTTAATAACTTAAGTGTCTTTTGATTTCTTGACGACCAAAATGATTGCAAATTGGGCGATCAATCAGCCAGACATTTTCATGTAGCCGTTTTCCACACAATTCAACACTAAAACTAAGCTGAAAAGGACGATCCGCAACCGCAAGTAGTGGTCGCATTTGGATTTTTGATGACGAATTGCGCGCCTTCAAGATCGTCTTTGTAGTCAATTTCAGCACCAACCAAATATTGATAACTCATGGAGTCAATCAATAACTGGACGCCGTTCTTGCTCATGGTAGTGTCATCTTCATTGACGATTTCATCAAATGTGAAACCATATTGGAAGCCGGAGCAACCACCACCTTGCACAAAAACGCGCAATTTTAAATCTGGATTGCCCTCTTCCTCGATTAGTTGCGCCACTTTCGAGGCCGCACTATCAGAAAAAAGAATCGGGGATACAACGTCTTGGATTTCAGCGACAGCATTCATTTCTAGCTCCTGCGGGAACATACAATACGTCATTATAGACTTTTAGCAGCAATCATGCAGATTGTCGCATCGCCACCACTAAAGCCCGTTATTTACACTACTCTTTACGCATACCCGAATCTACTTATACGCTAAGTCACATTTTTTATGCGGCCTCTGTGCCATTCGGTAACTCGGGTATCGATAACGTTTGCGCAATCTGAGGCACTACGCGCGTTTCCAGCAACTTTAACGCTGGTTCAGTCACTTGATCATGCGTCAACTTTCCACTCACCAGTGCGCCGCTGTGCATTTCAAGCACTTTGTAACTTACATCTCCAGTTATGCGGGCTTTTGGCTGTAATTCAAGCAGCTCAGAAGAGTAAACGTTTCCAACTATCTCACCGTTGACCACCAGATGCGCAACCCGTATCTCGCCTTCTACTTTAGCCTTCTCTGAAATCACCAGCATCGAGCTTAAACCCTCTTCGGCCAGAATATTTCCTTTAATGTGCCCATCAATGCGCAGACCACCCTTGAAGTGCACATCGCCATGAATACTTGTCATTGCACCAATCAAACTATCGATTGTGCTTTTTGCTTTACGGTTAAACATGTGATTCCTCTGATGCCAACGGGTAGTAGTATATTTCCCAGAGCTACTATACTGCGCCATATTAACGGAGCGAACAATAGAAACAAGACCACGCTAAATATCTGCGGTTTGCTGAGCAAGAACCCTACCTCTTTGGCGTACTTTTGCTTGCAACGTTTTAACCACCGCGCCATCCGGGAGCGTTAATACACCGTCAACACGCTGATAATATTTGAAGTCGAGCTGAAAGCCCGCTTTCTCCACTGTATTCGTATTTTGCTCCGGAAAGGACAACACGACGCTCTTGCCGCGCACTGTTAAAGTCACAATTATCTAAACGTCGCCAATAAAATCCCGCCCTACTTTGCCACCTTGCATAATCAAAGCGCGGTAACGCAACTGTGTCGGCGACATTAACTGAAGACTCAAGCGCTGGATCGCAATACCATCTCCGCCAGTGGCTGTGGGTAGCAAGCCCTCGAAAAATGCCAAATCCTCTTTCAGTTTGGCATTATTCGCTTCCAGCGTTGCGATCTGCTTACTTAGCTGGACTTGCGTTGCCTGCGCAATATTCGACTGGCTCTCCGATGCATTTACAACGCTGGAAAAACGATCTCGCTCTGCGCTCAGCTCGACAACCTGTGATTTTAGTTCGGACACGGTACGCGTACTCTCGGCAGCGCTCATATGAGCGCCAGCAGATTTTCGACCGGATTCATAGACCCAAAACGTTAGCGCGACCGCTACTCCAATCATCACCACTAAAGAAACAATTTTCAACGGCCATGGAAAATGACTTTTGACACTCATTTTGGGCGCTGAAATCGACATCCGTCGTCGCCATAACGTCTTCTTCATCGCACCAAGACGAAAGATTTCCCGCGCTGATAATCCCCCGCCGTCATGGCATGACAGGAACGTGCATCAAACCGGTCGTCTCTTCCAGACCGAACATCAAATTCATACATTGAACGGCCTGACCAGATGACCCCTTCACCAGATTATCCTGAACCACAAGCACCACGACGGTATCGCCATCATTCGGACGATGCAATGCAATACGCAACATATTCGATCCGCGTGTGGAGCGCGTCTCGGGATGCGCACCAAAAGGCATCACATCAACGAAAGGCTCATCTTTGTAAGTATCTTCAAACAGCGCTTGCAACGCAACGTTATCGATTTTTTGATTCAGACGTGTGTATATCGTGGAGTGCATGCCACGAATCATAGGCACCAGATGCGGTGTGAACAGCAAGCCAACTTTATCTTTCGTTAGCTTGGACAACTGTTCCAGCGTCTCGGGTAAATGTCGATGACCCGATACACCGTAAGCTTTGAAATTGTCACTCGCCTCGGAGAATAACATTGCCACCTCCGCTTTACGACCAGCTCCCGAAACGCCTGATTTACAATCGGCAATGAGATTTGAAGCATCAATTACTCCGGCTTTTAGCAGCGGCGCGAGTCCCAACTGCATAGTCGTTGGATAGCAACCGGGATTGCCGACAATACGCGCCTCTTTAATCGCTGCACGATTCAACTCCGGCAAGCCGTAAACTGCTTCTCTCAGCAAATCAGGGCAGTTGTGCGATAGTTTGTACCATTTTTCAAATACTGCCGTGTCCTGCAACCGGAAATCTGCAGCCAGATCGATGACTTTAACGCCTGCTGCCAGCAACGCCGGCGCTTGCGCCATCGCGACGCCGTGCGGGGTTGCAAAGAATACGACATCGCATGCTTCCAGGTGGGCATTTTCAGGGCTTGAAAAGGACAACGCAATGCGGCCGCGCAAAGACGGATACATGTCAGCAATCGGCGTTCCATCCTCTTTTCGTGAGGTGACCGCCATAAGTTGCACTTGAGGATGGGTTGCTAACAAACGCAGCAACTCGACACCGGTATATCCAGTGCCACCAACAATTCCAACCTTAATCATTTTTTTGTCCTTGCATGAAAACAATACGGCAACATGAGTGCCAACCCGTTATAACATTTGATTGCACATTAATTCCAAATTATCACCCTCTATCTACGCGAGTAGCGCCGAAAGATTGGAATAACGCTGCATTTTAGCAGCCTCGTAGAAACAACTTTCCATAGACCGACATTTACCCTGTGAAATTAGGCAAAATATTAAGCGACAACTTCAAATTGCGCCCGTCGGAGAATTATCTGGCAACTTAATTGGTATATTAACCAGTACTTAGTTGAGATACTAATACGGCCATACCAAGGCCTTTTTTTTGCACTGGATAACCATCTCACGCACACGTTTGCTGCTTTTTTCCGACTGCAAAATATTATGTTGCTTCTACAATCCGATCCACACAAGTAAAAAAAAACCGCCGGGCGTAAGCCAGGCGGTTTTTCTTGATTCCAGAAGCAAATATTAACGCTTCGAGAATTGTTTTGCCCGACGTGCTTTGCGCAGACCGACTTTTTTACGCTCAACTTCACGTGCATCACGTGTTACGAAGCCAGCTTTTGACAGTTCTGGTTTCAAAGTTGCGTCGTAGTCGATCAATGCACGAGTGATGCCGTGGCGCACCGCGCCAGCTTGACCAGACTCGCCGCCACCGCTGACATTGACTTTGATGTCGAAAGTTTCGACATTGTTAGTCAGGACCAATGGTTGACGAATAACCATCAAACCGGTTTCGCGCGAAAAATACTCATTCGCTGGCTTGCCGTTGACGATGATTTGACCTGAGCCGGACTTGATGAAGACGCGCGCAACTGCACTCTTGCGACGGCCGGTTCCGTAATTATAGTTACCGATCATGTCGATTCCTTAGAGTTCAAGTACTAGTGGTTGCTGCGCAGCGTGCGGATGGGAACCATCTGCGTACACTTTCAGCTTCTTGATCATGGCGTAGCCAAGCGGGCCTTTAGGCAACATGCCCTTGACCGCTTTTTCTAGCGCACGACCTGGAAAACGCTGTTGCATTTTCTGGAAATTGGTTTCGTAGATACCGCCTGGGTAACCGGAGTGACGGAAATACGTCTTGTCGGTTGCTTTTGCGCCAGTTACACGCAATTTGCCAGCGTTGATAACGACGATGAAATCGCCAGTGTCGACGTGCGGAGTAAATTCAGGTTTGTGTTTGCCGCGCAATCGGAGTGCCACTTCGCTGGCAACACGTCCGAGGACTTTGTCCGTCGCGTCAACCACGTACCAATTACGCTGGACTTCATGTCCTTTAGCGGAAAAAGTTTTCATGTTGACTTCCTAACTAGTTTAATTTGCTCAAATGGTGGTTCCGGCACTATCAACCGCACCGCAATATTGGTGCTGTTGTGTTGCTTTTAACGCCAGACTCTGCCTTGTAATCTTTTCCTGAGCAAACGGAAAAGTCGTAAATTATAACGTTTTCAAGGACTTGGCGTCAAATTCATTGATGTAACTACCGAGTTTTCCCAAGCAGCGCACGAAACTGTTGTAATTTTGGCCGCTGCAAGCGGCTTGTAGGGAGGCGAAGTACATTTATACAGCTAGCAAAAAAAAACCCGAAACAGCTTTTTCGGGTTTGAATCCACACTACGAGGAGAGTGGAGGAGACATTGTTGGTCGCCAGCTTCGAAAGCAACAACCAATCAATCCATACTAGCAGACGAAATTGTGCAGCGCAAGAACAAAACTACAAATTAAATTTGTACTCAAATTTGCAAGTTTTATCTATAGATAACCCATCCGCATAGTTCATATTGCTCATTTTTTTTCTAACCATATACGTTTCTCTAAAGATAAAATGATGCGACGCAACATTTTATCTTTTTTGCTTGTTTTATTACCGCGCAGGCCAGATCAATGCGCTCATCGTCAAACCACAAACAACAAGAGCAGTTAAACTAGCGCCATCTTTTACATATTCAGCGAGAACATATGGAATGCACAGTACGCTGGACAGGCTTGTCCGGCATGACGTTTTTGGCTGAGACAGGCTCAGGTCACGCAGTAACGATGGACGGCGCACCCGATGGCGGCGGTCGTAACCTGGCACCGCGCCCGATGGAACTAGTATTGGCCGGGACTGGCGGCTGCACCGCCTACGATGTCGTACTCATCCTGCGGAAAAGCGGGCAAGATATTCGCGGTTGCGAGGTCAAGATGACGTCCGAAAGGGCCGAAAAAGACCCTAAAGTATTTACCAAGATTAATTTCCATTTCACCGTACGTGGCCGTAACCTGAAACCAAACGTCGTGGAACGTGCTATTAAGTTGTCGCATGAAAAATATTGCTCAGCATCGATCATGCTGGAAAAGATGGCGGAAATGACACACTCTTATGAGATCGTCGACGATTTGGCAGAGCTTCCGCCAACCAGTTAAGCGAGAAATCGGGCGGGAAGACCAGCAAGGTTCAACTCAACTAATGAATGGCAAAGTAAGGCAAAAGGTGCGGCGTTCCGGTAAAAGTGTCGTCATACCTCACTCTCCCGCCGAACTGAACAAGTCCGTCTACCCACAACATTTGCGCTAAATATAATAAGCAATGCTCGTCATGACCTTCGACATGACCTGCATTGCCTTTTTCGCAGGCAACGGAAGATCCGTCCCTCCCAAGGCTTTAGCAGCGGCTCCATGCGACATTTCGTCCTCCCGCATTTTGATCACGATTGCACGCGATTTTGCATCTTGTTCTGGCAATTCAGTCAGATGACTGGTCAGATGTGCCTCAACCTGGCGCTCTGTTTCAGCAACAAACCCAAGACTGCGTGCATCTCCCAATCGCGCAGCGACGGTTCCCAGAGCGTATGCGCCGACATACCAGAGCGGGTTCAGCAAACTGATATGCGATCCTAGTTCACGCAAACGCTCTGCTGTCCAGGCCAAATGATCTTCTTCTTCGCGCCCAGCTTCTGCAAATTGTTGTTTGACGGTTTGCGCTTGTGCAAATCGACCTTGTGCGTCATACAGCGCTTGCGCGCAGACTTCACCGACATGATTAACGCGCATCAAACCGGCGCTGTGACGCTGCTGATCGGCGTCCAATACAACGTCAACTACTTGCGATGCGGGGTTAGGACGCGATGCTGATGCAATGCCACCCATCACCCGCAAGGCACGATCGAAATCAACAATCACTTTGTCTAAGAATTGCATAATTATTGCGCACTCATCGAATGTAATGACCTGATTTTATCAGGCGGCGCAGTGATTTCCTACAACACCTGCCTGCGTTTTGGTCGAAACACGGCGACATCATCATAAAACGCTTGATCCTGATTGGCGCACCAGTCCGGTACTCCAAGCACCGGCAATGGCGTGAGTTGGCCAATGGTCATCCCGTGCGCCACTAAATGTGCTGCGATACGTTGATCAATCCAGCTTCTTCTCGCGTTAATGTCTTGCGAAAAAAAACTATCGGGCGCGACCAATATGAACGTGTGCGCAGTAATGGCTTTATAGGGATTGACCAGTTTTTCCACTAACGCATGCCCGAACAGCCACACCTGCGCATCGGCGGCACTAAAGGTCGGGCGTTGTGAAACGAAAGCCTCGGACCAATGGTGCTCTCTCAGCGCCGCAACCAATATGCCACCGACGGGACCTTCGCGCACCACCAGAAAGGCAGCATTCTCATCAAAAATAGTCGCCGCGTCGCGCGCTACGCCACGTAGTTTACCGCTGCCCGATAACGTACCAGCCTTGGACAATTCAGTTGCTTGCAGCGCATTCAGACGCGCTTTGCTCAGCGGGAACGATAGCCATATCAATGCATTAAAAAAATCATGCAAATTTTCACGCGTCGGTACGCTGCCTGTCTCGCCAATGAAGGCTTCATAGGCAGTGGCAGAAGGTAAAGCCGCTTGCGGCACAAAAACAATCGGGAAGCCGCGATGATTGCGTACATCGCGCTCGCCCGCAATGGTGTTAATCGCCAAACGCCAGTCGTGGATGCCGATTAGCGCACCGCACGCACGCAGTGGTGCGAGCCAAGGCTGTCGCCAGTCGATGACATCAAGGAAGTGTTCTGCTGAGGATAAGGGCGTGGTGGGCATTTTGCCCACATTTTACAGGGCGCTGCGCCACGCATTCAACTGTTTACATATCAACCGTTTATGAATGGCGTCGCCGATCGCTGTTTTTGTCGTTGATCAGGCTGCCTGTTCCGTGGAGCGGACTTGCTTGCGATATAAGAACTCCAACACAGTGGTTCTGTATTCTGCATATAACGCATCCTGAGCGAGTATCACTCTGTCACGCGGGCGCGGCAAGCGTACATCGACAATTTCACCGATGGTTGCTGCAGGTCCATTGGTCATCATGACGATCCGATCAGAAAGCAATACAGCCTCATCAACGTCATGCGTCACCATCACCACCGTCGACTCAGTTTTCGCAACGATTTTCAGCAACTCATCTTGGAGGTGGGCGCGCGTCAATGCATCCAAGGCACCGAACGGCTCATCCATCAGCAACACTTTGGGTTCCATTGCCAAGGCCCGAGCGATGCCGACTCGCTGCTTCATACCACCCGAAATTTCATTCGGACGTTTTTGCGCCGACGTCGCCAAACCGACTAGCGCCAATGCTGCGTTAGTGCGATCTTTCAGTCTGGCCTTATTTTCAGTTGCAGAAAATACCCGCTCAACGCCGAGAAATACATTTTCGTAACAACTCAGCCATGGCAACAAAGAATGATTTTGAAACACGACAGCGCGCTCAGGCGATGGTCCGGCAATTTCACGATTTGCACATAACAAAACACCAGTGCTCGGCTGCAACAGGCCGGCAATGAGATTAAGCAAAGTTGACTTGCCACATCCTGAGTGGCCAATCAGTGTGACGAACTCACCTTTTTGCACTGTCAGATTAATTTCACGTAACGCGTGGAAGTCACCTTTGCGCGTGTGAAACACCATTTCGGCCTGATGAATATCAATAAATTTTTCGTCACGGAGTGCCATTTTTTTCCCCTTGTTTCGATGTTTTGTGTCGATGCTTTGCAGTTATCTATATGCAGTATTTAAACCACATAGTTATTACTGTCTATTGATAACCCGGAGCAGAACTCGAAGGATCGGCTACCGCTGCAATTCATCAGCCAATCCTTCGAGTCTATACATCCAATCAGGTACTGACTTCCTCGTAAGTAAACGCCTTCGCCAGCGCCACCAGAAGCTGTTCCAACAGGAGCCCAACCACGCCGATCGCGACAATCGCAATGATGATATGAGGAACGTTTAAATTATTCCATTCATCCCACACCCAGAACCCGATACCGACTCCACCAGTCAACATTTCGGCGGCGACAATCACTAACCACGCCGTCCCTATCGCTAGCCGCACACCCGTCAGCATGTACGGCAAAACCGAGGGGAAAAGTATCTTGGTGACGATCTTCCATTCGGATAAATTTAGTACGCGCGCGACGTTCATATAATCCTGCGGCACACGTTGAACGCCCACTGCGGTGTTGATCACCATCGGCCAGATTGAGCAAATGAAAATCGACCAGATGGCGGCCGGATTGGCTGACTTGAAAACCAGTAAACCAATCGGTAACCAGGCCAAAGGAGAAACCGGTTTCAGCAAGCTGATAATCGGTCCGAACATACTGGACATAAACTTAAAACGCCCAATGATGAAACCCAGTGGAATCCCGACCAAAGCGGCCAGACCGAATCCAATTCCCACGCGCTGTAAAGACGCCAGAATATTCCAGCCGATCCCCTGATCATTGGGACTCGTGCGATAAAACGGATCAGAAAATAATTTTATCGCCTCCTTCAACGTCACCATCGGCGTAGGAAACTGGCTATTATTGATCGCGATCAATTGCCATACCAGAATCATAAATGCCAGGCCAAATAACGGTGCAAGGACCGCCGTTAGACCCGGACTCATGGTAGAGCGGCGGCGCATCGTTCTGGCCGATAACTTCATGATCTCAGGTTCGGTTTCTGCCATCGTTGCTGCTGGATGCGCCGCATCCAGCATCGTAGAGTTGCCCACTTCCACTTTTTCAACTGCCGAGGCGTTGCCATTGACACACGTGGCGGAATTTGCGATTGTGTTCATTGTCACTCCTGAATTAATCGATGCTCTGGATCCGATGCATTCAGTCTCCAGTTCAGCCATGCATATGTGTATGAGGAAATGGGCCATTCACATAGCCCATGCCGCTTAGCGACGCTTCTGCTTAGGCTCTGATCTTGAACGAAGCCGCATAGGCTTTAGGATCTTTTCCATCCCATACAACGCCATCCATCAACTTTGAACTGCGCATGACATCCTTTGGCACACTCGTTTTTGTCATCGTTGCAGCCTCTTTGTAGAGGTCGATCTGGCTCACCGATTTAGCAACGGCCAAATAGTCGGGATCGCTCTTCAACAAACCCCAGCGGCGATGCTGCGTCATGAACCACATGCCATCCGACAGATACGGGAAATTAACCAAACCGCCGTTGTAGAATTTCATGTAATTAGGATCGTCCCAAGTCTTACCAAGGCCGTTCTGATAGCGCCCCATAATGCGCTGATCGATCACATCTTTGCTGGTATTAACATACGATTTATCGGCAATCGTTTCTGCCATTTTGTTCTTGTTTGCCAGCGATTCATCAATCCATTTGCTGGCATCTAATACGGCCGCAATCAGCGCGCGACAAGTGTTCGGATTTTTCGTCACGAATTCGGCGGTAGTACCTAATACTTTTTCCGGATGATCTTTCCAGATTTCCTGCGTAGTGATGGCGGTGATACCGACGCCATCAACAATCGCACGATGCCCCCAAGGCTCGCCAACGCAAAAGCCATCCATATTTCCCACCCGCATATTGGCCACCATTTGCGGCGGCGGGACCGTGATGACCTTTGCATCTTTCATCGGGTTGATCCCGTTCGCCGCCATCCAGAAATACAGCCACATGGCGTGCGTCCCGGTCGGAAATGTCTGAGCGAAGGTATATTCACGTTTGTCGGTAGCCATCAATTTTGCGAGCGATGGTCCATCTACAGCGCCTTTGTCGGCCAGCTTTTTAGACAAGGTAATGGCTTGACCATTGTTATTGAGGCCCATCAACACAGCCATATCCTTTTTCTGTCCGCCGATCCCCATTTGGACGCCGTAAATCAAACCTGAAAGCACGTGTGCGGCGTCCAGCTCTCCATTGGAGAGCTTGTCGCGCACTCCAGCCCATGAGGCTTCTTTACTCAGAACAATTTTGATACCGTATTTTTTATCGAAACCAAGCACCGATGCCATGACAACAGAGGCGCAATCCGTCAGTGGAATAAAGCCGATCTTGACCTCAGTTTTTTCCGGCTTATCTGAGCCGGCTGCCCAAACGCCGCTACTAGCTAATCCCAACATACTGGCTCCTGCGGCAATCGTCG
This sequence comes from Glaciimonas sp. GNP009, assembly GCF_054343755.1. NCBI lineage: Bacteria > Pseudomonadati > Pseudomonadota > Betaproteobacteria > Burkholderiales > Oxalobacteraceae > Glaciimonas > Glaciimonas sp. GNP009. The sequence continues at coordinate 2,723,517 of NZ_JBTGUV010000004.1, read as the reverse complement.
CTGTTTGAATGAGTTGACGGCGCTTAACATTTTCTAACGTAGCTGGAGCGCTCTCAGGCACTGCGACTTTTGATTCCATTGCTGTAGCTCCACTTTGTTTTGGCAACAAAAAAGGCATCGTCCCACAATGAGCAAATCATTGCGGGAAGACACCTTTGTCTTAGTTGGACAGACCGCCGTTGGCCATATCCAGAAGCGCCAGCATTGGCGCGTAATCTACTATACGCAAACAACGTGCCAGCATTCCTTGCAGCAACTCATCGCATTTGGTCCGAAAATATGCACTGCGTGTGTGCGCCGCACCAAATGTGTTAGCTTTTATTGGTGCAGAACATAAGGGGAAATGTAAAGAGCTGAGTAAGAACTAGGGAGAAATTGGACGGATTAACAAGGAATCCAGGGATTCCGTTCGCGATGAACGTTACCCCAACAAATCATTGGCGTCGATAATCCGTTGCGCCACTTCAGACAACTTCAAATTTTTATCCATGGCCAGGCGCCGCAATTTTTTATAAGCATCCTGCTCACTGAGTTGTTGACGCTCCATCAACAAACCTTTGGCCCGATCAATTACCTTCCGATCAGCCAATTTTGTTTTAGTGTCCGATAGCTCAGTTAAAAGCTTCTGCTCTTGATTGAAGCGCAGCATCGCCACCTCCAGCACAGGCTTAATGCGAGCGGTCTGTAACCCTGCCACGATGTATGCAGAAACTCCAGCGGCCATAGCGGCCTCCATGCTGGATTTCTTTTCATCTTCGGTGAACAAAACAATCGCCCTACGTGCATCGCGGGTCGCAATGACGACATGTTCCAGGACATCTCGAGCGTCGGATTCAGCGTCTATGATGATCATGTCCGGTTGCATTTGCGCAATACGTTCCGGCAAGTAAAGGTCGGCTGGCAACGAGGCAATGATGTTGTAGCCAGCCTCCAGCAATCCAATACGCAGGGCGTGGCTACGTTCCGCCTGCGCGATGAACGCAGGATCGTTGTCGCCCTCTATGGCAACTGGATTGACAACCACGATACGAAGGTTATGCATGCTACAAAGCCCGTGAAACATCATTTATTCGAAGCTGCATCCTAACAGACGCATTAGTAGGTAGTATAACAACCCATCAAGACGCCATAGTCATGCGTTTACATGCAAAAATCGCACCAGCCAGTGCGATTTTCGGTAGACACATGTTGCCTCAAACGGTTTCCTCAGTTAACTAACTAACCTGTTGCCAGCTCATTAACTCCCCGCCATTCAACGGCACTACCGTCGCGCCTCCCATCGGCAGTTCGGCTGGAATGGTCCAGGACTGACGTTTTAGCGTCACAAACCCTTGGTTACGTGGCAGGTTATAGAACGCAGGCCCATTGAAACTGGCAAAAGCTTCTAATTTATCCAGCGCGCCGACCTGATCAAAAGCTTGTGCATAAAGCTCCAAAGCATGTAATGCAGTGTAGCAACCCGCGCAACCACACGCCTGCTCTTTAAGACCTTTTGCATGCGGCGCAGAATCAGTACCCAGGAAAAAACGATCGCTTCCGGACGTCACCGCTTGCATCAACGCCAAACGGTGCGTCTCCCGCTTCAAAATAGGCAGACAATAATAATGCGGACGAATCCCGCCTTTAAAAATCTCGTTACGGTTGTATAGCAAGTGATGCGCCGTCACTGTCGCCGCGATCGGCCCGTCGGCGCTAGCAACATATTCGGCTGCGTCTTTAGTAGTGATGTGCTCAAAAACCACCTTTAATTCCGGCATATCGCGACGCAATGGCTGCATTACACGATCAATGAAGGCAGCTTCACGGTCAAAAATATCGACGGTTGGATCAGTCACTTCGCCATGCACCAAAAACGGCATGCCAAGTTCTTGCATGACTTCCAGCGTCTTGTAACACTTAGCGAGATCCGACACACCGGCGTCGGAGTTGGTGGTGGCGCCAGCGGGATACAATTTCACGGCATGCACAAAGCCACTCTCTTTGGCGCGACGAATTTCATCCGGTGGCGTGTTGTTGGTCAGGTAAAGCGTCATCAGCGGCTCGAACGACACACCTTCCGGTACGACCGCCAAAATACGCTCCCGGTATGCCGCTGCTTGCGCGACAGAGGTGACGGGCGGCTTCAAATTTGGCATCACAATCGCACGGGCAAACTGGCGTGCCGTATCCGGCAATACGCTTGCCAACACAATACCATCGCGTAAATGCAAATGCCAGTCATCTGGTCGGGTGATGGTCAAGCTATCAGTCATCTTCATTCTCTTCTGCAAAAAGTTGCTCCAGCATGCCAGCCGGATTATTCAGGAAATGGCGGGTAGTCGTGTAATGCTCAGTATCTTCATAGCGCGTTTCTGTCAGACCGCTCTGATCCAGCAAATAAATTCTAGCGTTTGGATACGCTAGCAAAATAGGGGAATGCGTCGCGATAATGAACTGACAGTTAGCTTGCGCCAGCCGATGAATGATGGCCAGCGCTGCTAGCTGTCGATTAGGTGAAAGCGCCGACTCTGGCTCATCCAGCATATAAAAGCCATTGGGCCGAAATTTGTTTTGCAATAACGCTAAAAAAGCTTCACCGTGCGATTGTTTGTGCAACGATCTGACGCCGTAAGACGGACCAATTAATCCGCCAAGGCCGGGCTCTGCATCCAACTCTTCAATGTTAGAGGCGACGTTAAAGAAACTTTCGGCACGCAAAAAATAGCCCGTTTTCGGACGCTTGAAACTTTTAACTGTTCTTAAATAATTGTGTAAATCTGAATGCGCGTTAGCCGTCGAAAAGCCGGTATTTTGATTGCCGCCTTCAGCGTTAAATCCCCATGCCACCGCCATCGCTTCCAATAGCGTTGATTTTCCAGCGCCGTTTTCGCCGACCAAAAATGTCACATCCGCATGAAAGTCCAACTTTTCTAACTCTCGGACAGCGGGAATACAAAAAGGATAGGCATCAAAGTCGATTTCTTTGACCGGGTCGATTTTTAAAGCACGGAGATAGGGTTTAGCGGCAAGCATGGCATCGTCGTTAGGGGAATGTGAGTATTTTACAGCAGCGACACCGATGAGCGACTTATCCACCACCATTCCAAGCGAATCTAAGCCGCACTTCGTCGTCCCACTTAGGGAGAAAAGTCCCTTTTGATATAAAAGACGAATGATTCCAGTCTTCATACATTCACTATTCGCTATTCGCTTTTCATTGCTCCTTATTCTCAGGTCAACGTGATATTTCCATTGCCCGCATGAAAAAGCCGCTTCAGCTTTAACCTGACGCGGCTTTTATTAACGTTACCTTAGTGGCAATTACTATTTGTACAAATATCGCTGCATTGAGTAGTAAGCGCTCAACAACGTTGTGTGACTGCTTAACAAGCACTTCACAAACATCTGATGAGCGCTCGCTTTTTGCTTAATGGATAATTTTCGCCAAAAAGTCACGCGCACGATCAGAGCGAGGTGCACCAAAAAACTCTTCTTTTTTGCAGTCTTCCACAATCAGGCCCTGATCCATGAAAATGACGCGGTTCGCAACTTTCTTGGCGAAACCCATTTCATGCGTCACAACCATCATGGTCATGCCTTCTTGCGCCAGACCAACCATCACGTCGAGCACTTCGTTAATCATTTCAGGATCCAGTGCTGAAGTCGGCTCATCGAATAACATCGCAATCGGATCCATCGACAACGCGCGGGCGATGGCGACACGTTGCTGCTGACCACCTGACAACTGGCCCGGAAATTTATCTTTTTGCGCGCTCAAACCTACGCGGTCGAGATATTTCAAACCCTTTTCAGTCGCTTCACTAACGCTGCGACCCAACACCTTGATTTGACCGATTGTCAGATTTTCTCGAATCGACAGATGTGGAAAAAGTTCGAAGTTTTGAAACACCATGCCAATACGTGCGCGCAGTTTTGACAAATTTGTTTTTGGATTTCCCACCGAAATACCATCTACGGTGATGTCACCCTTTTGAAAAGGCTCAAGACCGTTAACAGTTTTGATGAGGGTCGACTTACCGGAACCGGAAGGACCGCAAACGACAACAACATCGCCCTTGGCAACGCTGGTGGTGCAATCGGTCAGTACTTGAAACTGACCGTACCATTTACTGACGTTATTAAGTTTAATCATGAAGTTTTCTCCAAATTGCTGAATACAGTTTTGCAAGTGTTCTCTATTGCCGCGCTACGAAGCAACGACAACGGATGCACGTTATCGAATAATCGCAACTTTTTCCTGCAGTTTCTTTACCAGCGTAGATAAGCCAAAACTCATCACGAAATAAACTACTGCCACGAACAGATACATTTCCACCAGACGGCCATCACGCTGGGCAATCTTTGACGCCACGGTGACAAACTCGGGCACTGATCCCAATACATACACCAATGAAACATCCTGGAATAATACGATCGTTTGCGTGAACAGGATCGGAATCATGTTGCGGAAAGCTTGGGGCAAAACAACGTTGCCCATCATCTGCCAATAGTTCATACCCAGTGCATAACCTGCTGACACCTGACCGCGTGGAATCGACTGTATACCGGATCGCATGATTTCGCAGTAATACGCCGCTTCGAATAAGATGAAGGTCACGAGTGCGGATGAAAATGCGTCGACTTGAATCGGTTGTGAAGCGCCGGTAATCCAGGCGCCAATGAACGGCATCAGGAAGTAGAACCAGAAAATCACCAGCACCAAAGGCACAGAACGAATCAGGTTAACGTAGCTGGTTGCAATGAACGAGATCGTTTTGCTGTGCGATAAACGCATCATCGCCAAAATAGTACCGAAGAAAATACCGCCAATCATCGCCGAAATGGTCAGCATCAACGTAAATTTCATACCAGTCGTAAAGAGATATACCCACGACCGTTCGATCACATTAAAGTCAAAATTCGCAAACATGATCAATGACCTCCCGTGCTAGCGCTGCCGGAGGTAATAAAACCCGGTACCGCTGTTTTTTTCTCCAAAAACCGCGCTAACAACAACGCTAAGCTAGAGATGATGATGTAGATGACCGTTGCACCAGTCAGCGATTCAAAAGTCTGAAAAGTGAATTCGCGCATCGAATAGGTGGCGGCAGTCAGCTCAACCAGACCAATAGTCAATGCCACCGAACTGTTCTTGATGATCGCGGCAAATTCATTGGTAAGCGCTGGTACGATAATTCGGAAAGCCATTGGCAACAGCACAAACCGATAAGTTTGTGGAAGTGTCAATCCAAGTGCTGTGCCAGCGAGCTTTTGGCCGCGTGGCAATGCATGAATCCCTGCAGAAACTTGTACGGCGACGCGGGACGAAGTAAAAAATCCCAGCGCGAGAAACGCGGTGATGAACGATGCATTCGGCAAACTTTTAAGCCAATTGCCGAGTCCGGCCGGAACCAGTTCGGGCATCACGTAATACCACAGGAACATTTGTACCAGCAATGGAATATTACGGAATAATTCAACATAACCATTGGCTATGCGCACGGCCCATTTATTCGGCATCGTGCGGATCGTACCGACGACAGTACCAATCACAAGCGCCATAATCCACGCCAAAGCGGACAGCGCTAGCGTCCATTTCAGCCCTGCCAGCAACGTTTCCATATAGGTGCTGACACCATCGGGAGACATTTGCCAGAAAATGTTCCAATTCCAGTTGTAATGCATATTGAGTCCCTCTATTACACTAGTAGTCAGTCCCGCCAAATTTGACGGTTATAAATGGCGTCTTTTTTCGGCCGCTTAGTTGTTCGTCATTGCATAGCTAGCTATGCCGCTACTCTCTTTCGCCTTATCAGACGAAAAAATCTATCCACTTCCATACCGTTAATTCAGCTCGACTGACTGCTAGTGATTATTACCAATGACAGTGCTGGGACTAAAAAAAAAATTTGTGCATCACAGCAACTTTTACATCGGAAATAAAACGGGAGGCTTTCGCCCCCCTTTTTGTTTAAGATGCCCGCATCTTATTTTTTCTTGGAAGATTCTTTTTGCGCTTCCGGTACTGCAGCATAAGTCGCTGGATCACCCGAATCTGTTGGTTTGGCAAACGCCGCCTTCAGCTCTGGGCTCATCGGGATATTTAGCGTGATTCCCTTTGGTGGAATCGCCGCCAAGAACCACTTCGCGTAGATCTTGTTGATTTCGCCTGATTTATACACGTTGGTCAACGCTGTATCGACTGCCTTTTTGAATGGCAAATCGCCTGAACGCTCAATGATGCCGTATGGCTCAACTGACAATGCTTCAGTCGTGATCGAATAGTCTTTTGGCGCCTTTGAACTAGCAGCTAACGATGACAACAAAATATCATCCATTGCGAAGGCAACCGCGCGACCTGTCTCGACCATCAGGAAAGCTTCGGCATGATCTTTAGCCGCCAAAATATTCATACCCAATTTGCGCTCACCATTCAATTCGGTGATTTGCTTCAGGTTAGAAGTTCCGGAAGTCGACACGATCGTCTTGCCCTTCAAATCATCAAGTTTAGTGATGTTAGAGGTTTTTTTAGCCAACAAACGATTTGCTGTGACAAACATTGTTGGCGCAAAGGATACAACCTTCTGACGTTCCAGATTGTTGGTAGCGGAGTCGCAGGACAAATCAATTGCGCCATTTGAGATCAACGGAATACGTGTCGCGGACGTGACGGGTACCATCTTGACATTTAGCGCAGTCATACCCAGTTGTTTTTGAATGGCAGTGGCTGCCTTCATACACAAATCGATTGAATAACCCTGATACGACTGCTTATCGTCAAGGTATGAAAATGGAATTGAGGAATCGCGAACACCCAGCGTAATGGTGCCAGTATCCTTGATTTTTTTAAGCGTACCGGTCAGTTCTTGAGCTTGGGCTGCGCCAGCAATCACACCAATACTGATTAACGCAACGATTAACTTTGATACCTTCATAACGACTCCCCGGAAAATAATTGTTTAGTTTAACAAAATCAACACCGCAGCAGAAAAACTTTATCTGCCCTGCTACCAACGCGATATAAAAAATAAGTCTTTTACTTATTTCGACTACTACGCTGTCCTGCTTTCGCACTATTGTTAACGGCAGTGAACTGACATTTTACAAAAAATATCATCGCTAATCGAGATTAATTGCCAACCTGATCCGATGGAAAACGTAGCGACTCTTTAAGCAAATAACCCATCGGCATATTCAGATTTATATTATTTTTTGCAGTTATCGGATTAAGAAACCATTTTTGATAGAGTTTATTTAAGTCGCCATCCTGAATCAACCGCGCCATTTCAAGATCAACTAATGCTTTAAAAGCAGGATCATCTTTGGGTAACATAATCGCGTAAGGCTCGGTACTCAGCGCATCGCCAACCACTTGGTAAGCAGCTGGATTTTTTGATGCCCCGCGCAAGCCATACAGCAGCACATCATCCATCACAAATGCATCAACCTTTTTGTCCTCAACCATACGAAATGAATCATCGTGCTCGCGCCCTTCCAATAAAACGATATTAAGTGACCGTACCTGACCGCGATCACTCAAGGTTTTCACACTCGTCGTTCCCTTAGTCGAGGCAACCTTCTTGTTGCGCAAATCCGGCCAGTTTTTTATACCTGAATCAGTATTCACAACCATTCGTACCCCAGCGATAAAATGCGCAATCGTGAATGCGACATGCTGACGTCTCTCTGGCGTATTCGTTGTTGACCCACACTCAAGGTCTGCTTTACCGGACTCGATTGTCGAGATACGTAACGCCGATGTCACCGGGACATAAGCGATTGTTAATTGTGATAATTTTAATTTTTGCTTAACCGCTTCCGCGATTTTCAAACATATATCGATGGAATAACCAATTGGCTTCTTATTCTGATCAAGAAAAGAAAATGGTAATGAGGCATCACGATAGGCGATCGTAATCGTTTTGGTGTCACGAATCTTGTCTAATATGTCAGCATGTGCGCTGATGGACGCCGTGCTGATGAGAAATCCGCTGAGCATCAATGCTAAATACTTTATAGGACCCGACCCGACAATGCGATCTTTTTGTATAACGCCAGTGTTGGCCTTGCCTTCCATCATAACTACACTTTCCCTTAAAAGATGCGCTAAAACCGCATTCTCGATTGTGACGCAAGATTCAAGCCAGCGGCAACATTCGTCGATGGCGGTGTCCGATTGGTTGTCTAAGTCGGCTAATGGCTTCATCCCAGCCCGATGTGAGTAGCAGACAGTGCCAAAATTCGGCACTATCCAAATTCCAAACCCTTCCGGCATCAATTGCCTGCCTGACAACGACCCAAAATGATGCACGCAAAAAATAGACGACTATAGCGTATCCTTAATCAAGGATACAAGCCACGCATTTCACGCGCTTGCAAAACACGGGTGCACGCCATAATAAATGCCGCTGTTCGTAACGATACTTTCTTCTCCTCTGCCAGTTGCCACACCGAGGTGAAGGCCTCTCGCATGATCCGGGTCAGGCGCAAGTTGATTTCATCTTCCGTCCAAAAGAAGCTGGAAAAATCCTGCACCCATTCAAAATAACTCACGGTCACACCGCCCGCATTGGCGATAACATCCGGTACGATCAATACACCCTTGTCGTGCAAAATATCGTCAGCCGCAGGTGTAGTAGGTCCATTTGCACCTTCCAAAATGATCTTGGCACGAATAGTGTGAGCAGTATCAACGTTGATTTGCTGTTCAAGCGCAGCAGGAATCAAAATATCACAATCGGTCGCCCAAAAGAGTGCACGGTCGGCAATCTCTTCACCGCCTTGAAATCCAGCAACGCTGCCGGTTTTAGTGACGTAATCTTGCAATGCCACGACATCCAGACCGCTATCACGCACGATGGTGCTCATATGATCCTGGACAGCGACGACCTTAGCGCCAGCCTCAGAAAACAGGCGTGCGGCGATGCCACCGACGTTACCGAATCCTTGCACCGCAACACGCGCGCCTTTGATATCCAGGCCGCGCTTAGAGGCGGCTTCGCAGCCGACCACGAATACTCCTCGGCCGGTGGCTTCACGCCGTCCCAGACTGCCGCCGAGGGAAATTGGTTTTCCAGTGACGACACCGGAGGCGGTGCTACCCTGATTCATCGAATAGGTGTCCATCATCCACGCCATGATCTGTTCGTTAGTGTTAACGTCCGGGGCGGGAATATCTTTATTGGGACCGATGATGATGTTTATTTCGCTAGTGTAACGGCGCGTCATGCGCTGTAACTCTTCTGGCGAAAGGGTCTTGGGATCGACGCGAATACCGCCTTTTGCGCCACCGTACGGAACGTTGACGGCGGCATTTTTAACAGTCATCCATGCGGATAATGCCATTACTTCCGACAAGGTTACGTCCTGATGAAAACGCACCCCGCCTTTTCCTGGGCCGCGTGAAGTATTGTGCTGTACGCGATAACCTTCGAAGTGGGCAATGGTGCCGTTGTCGCGTTCGATCGGTACATCAACGATCAGAATACGCTTTGGCCGCTTCATGGTTTCGACCCAACGCGCTAACGAGCCCAAATAAGGCGTTACACGATCGATTTGTTCAAGGTAATCGCCCCATGGACCAATGCCATGTGTCGACAAATAAGAAGGAACTTCATGCTGAATAGACATTTTAGAACGCGCTCCGTAGGTTGCAATGAGGTGCAAATAAGGTGAGGTAAGGCGCACAAAACAGCCCTATTAATCTCGCAGCGAATCGTAAAACATTGGGGTGCCTCAATTCCAATGCTTTGTATGCATGCCATTATGCATTTTTTGCATGGATACGATTAAATCGGCCTGATCGACTGTTTTCCGGACCACGCGCTCACTTAAAATGCATCTTACTACTTTACTTTTTTGGTTTGCTTTTTCTTCGTTTTTCTTGGTTTTTTACTTTGCTTTTTTCTTTGCTTTTACCGTATTGGTCAATTCACTCGTTTTGCGCGCTGGCATCTTCAACTCTTGCTTCTGTAATAAGTAAGACCAAAGCCGCGCCACCACAGGTTTGCCGGGGCGTTGCGCAGTTGGGCGTTCACGATATAAGCGAATTTCCATGGTTGCCTCCCACTCAGTTGCGCCATCGTCCACGCGCGCCAACTGCTTAAGTTTGACTTCCCGCGTCACAGCGGACTCTGGCAGAAAGGCGACCCCATGCCCTTCGAGCGCCATCATTTTTAAGCCTTCCGCCATATCCGTTTCATAGCGCTTATCCAGATGTAGTGGCTTCTTGGCGTCGGCCAAAATCAATTCCACCATTCGTCCGAGATAGGCGTTACTGGTATAGGACAAAAAAGGCAAAGGCGTGTCACTACTACCGGGGAATAAATAATCGGGTACTCCAGTTTTGTTGCATTGGGCATAAGCACGCAGCACTTCACTACCTAACGTGAGCATGTCATAACGACCGGAGTCGAGTTGCACCGGTTGACGCGGATGGTGATAACACAACAACAAATCGCAACCACCATCGACCATTGTCATGACCGCATCGTGGACATTGAGTGCAATTAAACGGGTAGTGAGCGCACCGAAATCCGTCTCAAGCAAGCGAATCCAGCGCGGCATATACGTTAATGACAACGTGTGCGGGACGGCAAAATCAACGGTATTTAATCCGGTCGGGCGCTTGCCGCGCATGAGCGCTCGCGCATTGTTAATCTGCCCGAGCATTTCCATCGCTTGCTCGTAAAAAACTTCGCCGGATGGCGTTAACCGCGTCGGGTACGACGTGCGATCAATCAAATCTGCGCCAAGCCAGGCCTCCAGCGATTGTATTCTGCGCGAAAACGCAGGCTGTGTGACATGACGCAGCTCTGCAGAACGACTGAAACTATGCGTTTCGGCCAACGAAATAAAGTCTTCTAACCATTTGCTTTCCATTCCCCTATCGTAACGCGAAGTCGGTCTTGGAAGGGTCCCTCACCGTGCAAAAAAATATCAAATGCGGGACAAAAATAGTTCAATGCTGACTTTAAGTGCACTAACCGTATCAGATCGGTTAATTTCAATGCTCAGCAAGCCAGTCGATTACGTCGACCAACCATCTTTGGTTAGCCCCTTTACGACTGAAAATCACACATTCAGCTGAACACAAACGCCATCAGACTTCTGCAAGCGGCATCTGGGGAACAGACGGTGACGATGCTGGCGAAGCCTCTTCAGGATTAGCTTGCTGGCGCGCCCACATTTGTGCGTAAGCGCCATCCGTCGCCAACAATTGACTATGCGTGCCGCGTTCGATGATGCGCCCGTGGTCCAGCACCAGAATTTGCTCGGCATCGGCGATCGTCGACAAACGATGCGCAATCACCAGCGTGGTTCGGTTTTTTGCAATTTCTTTTAATTGCGTCTGGATTGCCTGCTCGGATTTAGAGTCGAGGGCAGAAGTCGCCTCATCAAAAATTAATAGCGCCGGATCTTTTAGCAAGGTACGCGCGATCGCCACACGTTGCTTTTCTCCGCCCGATAATTTTAATCCCCGCTCGCCGACCATGGACGCATAGCCATCTGGAAGCGATTCAATAAAATCATGAATATGCGCCGCTTTCGCCACCGCTATTATTTGTGCTTTGCTGGCACTCGGCATACCGTAAGCAATGTTGTATTCGATAGTGTCATTAAATAACACGGTGTCTTGCGGCACAATGCCGATCGCCTGACGTAAAGACGTTTGCGTAATAGCGCGGATATCTTGCCCATCGATCGTAATTTTCCCCTCGTTGATATCGTAAAAACGAAACAGCAAACGCGATAGCGTCGACTTGCCTGAACCGCTATGCCCGACCACTGCAGTAGTCGTGCCGGCAAGGATCGTAAAGTCGACGTCAAACAGAATTTGGCGATTGCTTTCATAGCTAAAATCGACATGTGAAAAATGGACTTGCGCACCGGTGGTGAATAGCGGCATGGCATCCGGCGCATCGGCAATCTCGCGGTTCTCATCAAGTAGCGAAAACAAGCGCTCCATATCGGCCAGGCTTTGTTTGATTTCACGATAAATAACACCCAAAAAATTGAGCGGAATATATAACTGGATCATGAACGAATTGACCAATACCAAATCACCCAATGTCATCTTACCGTCGATGACCCCTTGGGTTGCGCGCCACAGAATCAACGTCACCGCGATGGCGATGATCAGAGACTGTCCCGTATTGAGCAGCGATAATGAGGTTTGCGATTTCACCGCAGCGGTTTCGTACTCACTCAAGCCATCATCGTAGCGCTTGGCTTCATAGGCCTCGTTGCCAAAATATTTGACGGTTTCATAATTGATTAAAGAGTCGATCGCTTTGGTATTGGCTTTCGAGTCGAGCGCATTCATGGTGCGCCGAAAGTGGGTACGCCATTCAGTCACCACAACGGTGAAAGTAATATAGATAACCAATGCGCCGCCGGTGATAACCGTGAACCAGATATCGTAATGAATAGCCAGATAACTCAGCACCAGCGTGATCTCAACCAGCGTCGGCAAAATACTAAATAAAGTGTACGAAACCAGAGACGATATACCGCGGGTACCACGTTCAATGTCGCGCGTCATACCGCCGGTTTGTCGATTCAAATGAAATCGCAGCGATAGCGCATGTAAATGCCTGAACACTTGCAGCGCAATGGTCCGCACTGCACGTTGCGTGACCCGCGCAAATACAAATTCGCGCAACTCGGTAAATAAGGTTGTGCTCAGTCGCAACGCGCCATATGCTGCCAATATACCCAGCGGCAAAACCAGCATGGCCTGCGGATGCAATGCCGTAATCGTCATGCTATCGACCAGTCGCTTAAGGACCAGTGGAACCCCAACGTTTGCCATTTTTGCACCGACCAAAAATAATAGCGCTAGCGAAACGCGCCATTTATAAGTCCACAAATAGGGTATCAACGTTTTTAACGTGGACCAGTCGCTCCGTTTAGAAGCGGGCGCAGACGCTGGATTGGAGGCATCTGGAGAGGGAGTAGAGTAACGACGCATGGATAGAATCTTGTGGAATAGTTTATGCTGAAGGCCAAGCTACTATTGTAGCCCTTAAGGATTAAAGGATTAAAGGATTAACAACATGACTGAACAAATTAACACGGCCAACGCGGATATATTGCCAGTTGGAAAAATGCCACAATTGCGCGTGATGCCTATGCCCAGTGACGCCAATGTCTACGGCGACGTCTTTGGCGGCTGGATTATGGCCCAAGTGGATGTCGCTGGCTCTTTACCAGCAACCCGTCGCGCCAACGGTCGCGTGGCAACCATTGCAGTGAATTCGTTTGTTTTTAAAAATCCGGTGTTCGTCGGCGACCTGTTGTCCTTTTACGCGGAAATTGTCAAAGTCGGCAATACTTCGATTACCGTCTATGTAGAAGTCTACGCCGAACGCAACCGTCTGCAAACAGAGATCGTTAAAGTGACCGAAGCTACGTTGACCTACGTTGCCACCGACCTAAATCGTAAACCCAGACAAATCCCACAATTGGATTAACTGCAAGATGTGCGGCTCAGGTTCGCCACGCGGATGTGCCGTTCAGTAAATGCGCCAGAGTAGTCAGCGTGCGGCAATTGTTGGGCGATAGGCATGCAAATGCCATGAAATCAATTCCTCTGACAATTGCCCAACTCACCCGAAATCGCCGCGGCAGCCTTTTTTACAATGGGGATCAGTGCCTGCATTCGCTTGTGCGGCATGTAAGGCAAGGTACTGGACACGCTGATAGCCGCAACGATCATGTGGCTAGCGTCACGAATGGGCGCTGCGACGCAGCGGATTGATGGTTCGTTGTCCTCCAGATCAAAGGAAAAATCTCCTTTTGCGTATTGCTGCATTTGCTCAAGAAAGTCGCCCCAGCTCCCTTTTTTTAATAACTTTAGGCTATCGACGGTATGCACAAAAGACCGTTTCTCGTACAAATCCTTCCATCCTTCCTCATTCAGGCCAAGCATCAAAGCTTTACCGACGCCGGTGGTGGCAATTGGCATGCGATGCCCCACGCGCGAGCGCATTTCCAGACCCTTTTTGCCTGAAATTTTGTCGAGATAAAGAACGTCATCCACATCCCGTACGGCGAGATGAATTGTGTCATTGGTTTGCTCTGCGAGCGATTCCAGATAGGGCCTTGCGACCACGGAAAGTGATACTTCTTCGCGCGCCTGAAACCCCAGCTCAATTAATTTAGGGCCAAGCGCGTAGCCGGTACTCGAGCTAAAGCGCAAATAACGTTCCTGCACCAGACAACTGGCGAGCCGATGCGTCGTGCTGCGGGTAGTGCCCACGGCAGAAGCGATGTCCATCAATTCACGCGCGCCAGCGGCGACTGCATGCACTACAGCCAAGCCGCGCGACAAAGTTTGTGTGCCGGTAGGGTTCAAGCCGTTTTGGGAAACCTCAACTGTCGCCGCTGGCTTAGTCATATTCAACACTTTCTTTTTATAAATCGATATCAAAACAGAATCACCCCACTATTTGGATGCATATTACAGGCAGGAATAATGAATGTCCCGTAGCGCATTTTACACAAAATAGTATTAAAATCCCACATATTGGGACGTAGTTTCATATATTGACAAAATAAATATGAAGGTCTAGAGTGCGATAACCGCTTCAAAGACGCTTTGCGCCACGGTCATCGGCGACGTTGACTTGGGACTTAAATGAAATGCGGGAATTGCCGCATCAAAGAAATGCAAAGGTCACGATTGGCCGACGATCAGACCAGTCAGGCCCCGCTTTAGTGGCTTAGTGGCATCAATAACAGACACCAAACGCCAGGACAATGATGAAGGTAACGTGGAAGATAAACTCATGAATCAAACCCAATTAATTGCCTTGGATTGGGGCACCTCGTCATTACGTGCGTACCGCATCGGTCATCAAGGTGTGGTGCTTGAGCAACGGGCGCTTTCTACGGGAATTATGCATTTGCCGACTGTTACTACCGAAAACCAACAAGCGCTGGGCGACAAAGCTGGCTTCGAACTCGCTTTTCGACAAGCCTGTGGCGATTGGTTAGCGGCAGCACCACCAACACCGATCATCGCTTGCGGCATGATTGGCAGTATGCAAGGCTGGTGTGAAGCGCCTTACTTGCCGATACCGATTGCCATTAATCAGATCGGAAAAACGTTAAAAACTGTACAAACCTCCGATGGATTAGTCGTCCATATTGTGCCGGGCCTGATACAACATTCCACCTTGCCCAACGTTATGCGCGGGGAAGAAACACAAGTCATCGGTGCATTAGCGATAGCAGCCGAACAGCGCGGAAAGCATCAGCATTCAGTAGATGATGTATTGATCGGTCTTCCGGGTACACACTCAAAATGGATACGCGTACATCAGCATAGTACCGAGCCGACTATCCAGCATTTCGACACCTTCATGACCGGCGAAGTTTACGCCGCGTTGTGTGCGCATACTATTTTGGGACGGACCATGCAAATGGATGCCGCCTTTGACTTCGGCGCTGATACTGAAAAAAATACGGCCAATCATTTGGCTTTTTCGCGTGGCCTTGAAGTGGCGCAGACCGTTGCAGGAAGGGCCGGCGTACTTTCTACGATTTTCAGTACCCGCACATTAGGTTTAACCGATGCGCTGGACGGCAGCGGACAACGCGAATATCTCTCAGGACTATTGATTGGCCATGAGATAGCGGTGTTGCGTGCATCGCTGGAGGAGTTGGTACATCAGCCGCAGCAAATCATCCTGATTGGCGACGCTACGTTGTGCGCGCGTTATAAAACGGCATTAGATATCTATGAAATAAAAGGCGCTACCGTGACAGCAAAAGCGACTGAGCGTGGCTTATGGATGCTGGCGAAACAGGCGGGACTGGTTTCCGCTCACGCAGTGCCAGTCTGATGTCGCCCGCCAGCATGGACACAATATTGCAACAGATATTTATTATATTAAGGACCACCAGATGTTAAAAAATGCGATGAAACAATGCGGCATGATCGCGATTTTACGCGGGGTTCATCCCGGCGAAGTCGCGGCTATTGGCATGGTGCTTTACACCGCAGGATTCCGCGTCATTGAAGTACCATTAAACTCACCCGAGCCGTTTGAAAGTATTCGTCTGTTACGGTCTGCATTGGCCAATGATTGCGTCGTCGGCGCAGGAACTGTTTTAACCCAGGCGCAAGTAATCGAGGTAAAAAATGCAGGCGGTGAAATCATTGTCATGCCGCACAGCGACGCCACCGTGATCGGGGCTGCAAAGCAGGCTGGGCTTGCCTGCGCTCCTGGCGTCGCCACTGTCACCGAAGCGTTTGCCGCATTGGCCGCTGGCGCGGATATTCTTAAAATGTTCCCTGCCGAGCAGCTCGGCCCCATCGTCGTAAAAGCGTGGCGGGCGGTGATTCCGGCGAGTGTTGCACTGGTTCCGGTCGGTGGTATTACACCGAAAAATATGGCGGCTTTTGTCGCCGCCGGGGCTTCTGGATTTGGTCTTGGTTCTGCCCTTTATAAACCCGGTATGCATGCTGAACAAGTGCGACTGAACGCAGAACAATTTATTGCTGCCTGGCGTGCCGTCGTCGCTTAGGCGACCGGTTTGATCGGCACTAGAAAGCCATAGAATAATAAGGAGATGACTGCATGAAAATCACAAAACTTACTACGTACATTGTGCCGCCGCGGTGGTGCTTTTTAAAGATCGAAACTGATGAAGGTGTCGTGGGATGGGGCGAGCCAGTCGTTGAAGGCCGTGCCCATAGCGTCGCGGCGGCCGTAGAAGAGTTATCCGACTATCTGATCGGCAAAGATCCGCGCAACATCGAAGATCACTGGACGGTGCTATATCGTGGCGGATTTTATCGCGGCGGCGCCATACACATGAGCGCACTAGCCGGTATCGATCAGGCGCTGTGGGATATTAAAGGTAAGGATCTCGGGGTCTCAGTCAGCCAGCTATTGGGCGGCCCGGTGCGCGATAGCATCAAGGTGTATTCATGGATCGGTGGCGACCGTCCTGCAGACACCGCAGCCGCGGCAAGAGATGCCGTCGCACGTGGTTTTAGTGCCGTCAAAATGAATGGCACGGAAGAGTTGCAATTCGTCGATTCTTATGAAAAAGTCGAAGCGATGCTGGCCAATGTTGCAGCAGTCCGCGATGCCGTGGGTCCGCATATCGGTATCGGCGTCGATTTCCATGGCCGCGTGCATAAACCAATGGCGAAGATTTTGATCAAGGAACTTGAACAATACAAACTGATGTTTATTGAAGAGCCGGTTCTGAGCGAAAACTATGAGGCACTAAAAGAAATAGCGCATCTGACCAGTACGCCAATCGCCCTCGGCGAACGGCTGTATTCGCGCTGGGATTACAAACGCATTCTCAGCGAAGGCTACGTGGATATTATTCAGCCCGACGTGTCGCATGCCGGTGGCATCACAGAAACGCGCAAGATTGCCACCATGGCCGAAGCCTACGATGTGGCCGTTGCCCTGCATTGCCCACTCGGCCCAATCGCGCTGGCAGCGTGCCTGCAAGTTGATGCGGTTTCATACAACGCATTCATTCAGGAGCAGAGCTTGGGTATTCATTACAACGAGAGCAACGATCTACTCGACTATGTGGTCGATCCTGGCGTATTCGCCTATAACGAAGGCTATGTCACCATCCCACAAGGGCCGGGTCTGGGGATTGAGATCAATGAGGAATATGTAAAAGAACGCGCTGCCCTTGGTCACCGCTGGCGTAATCCGATCTGGCGTCACAAGGATGGTAGTTTCGCAGAATGGTAAAACGGTTTTAGCATCACGCCAGCTCATCATCAAATAAATTAGACCGACAAAATCCCCGAGATGCGTTAAGCATTTCGGGATTTCTATATCGCACTATCGTATAAGCAAACGCCATATGAGCAAACTTATGCTGCTTCTTTTTGCGGCACCTTTTCGTCGCGCAACTCACGTCGCAAAATCTTACCGACGTTAGTCTTCGGTAATTCGGTGCGGAATTCAATATATTTCGGTCGTTTGTAACCGGTCAGTTGCTCTTTACAATAACCCATCAATTCCTCTACAGTTAGTGAAGGATCTTTACGCACAACAAATAGCTTGACGACTTCGCCAGCATGTTCATCCGGCACGCCGATACATGCGCACTCCAGCACACCTGGATGTTCAGCAACCACACCCTCAACTTCATTCGGATAGACATTGAAACCTGAGACCAAAATCATATCTTTTTTACGATCGACAATCTTGGTATAACCATGCTCGTCCATCACACCGATGTCACCAGACTTAAAGAATCCATCTCGCGTCATGACCAATGCGGTTTCGTCCGGACGATTCCAGTAACCGACCATGACTTGTGGTCCACGAATGGCGATTTCACCGGCTTCTCCCAACGCGACCGGATTTCCAGCATCATCGAGGATCACGATTTCAGTTGATGGCAATGGCAATCCGATGGTGCCATTGTAGGCTGTAATCGTCGGCGGGTTGGCACAGGCAATGGGCGATGTTTCCGATAGGCCGTAACCTTCGATAATAGGACAACCGGTCACTGCCATCCATTTATCAGCGACTACTTTTTGTACTGCCATACCGCCGCCGACACAGACTCTATAACTAGAAAAATCCAACTTCGCAAAATCGGGATGATTGACCAGTGCGTTATACAGTGTGTTCACCGCTGGAAACGTATTGATTTGATACTTGGATAATTCCTTGATCAGACCGGCGATGTCTCGAGGATTTGGAATCAATACATTTAGCGCGCCTTCGCGCATACCAAATATGCCGCATATGGTCAGGGCGAAGATATGGTAAAGCGGCAAGGCGCAGACGAACACGAGTTGCTCAATCTCGGGGCCTTTATCCAAGCCCGGTGAAAGCCACGCTTCCGCTTGCAACACGTTCGCAATTACATTGCGATGAGACAGCGTTGCACCCTTGGACACGCCGGTTGTGCCGCCGGTATATTGTAAAAATGCGACGTCCTCTTGTGTCGTCGCAATCGGCGTCAAGGTCATGGACCCAGCCTCCGACAGCAAACGCTTAAATGGGGTGGAACCGGGCAATAAAAATACCGGCACCATTTTTTTAACGTGCCGTACCACCAAATTGACGATCAATCCTTTAGCGCCCATCAAGTCGCCCATCGTGGCGACAACCACGTGTTTTATCTTGGTGCGAGTGAGTACCTGTTGCAACGTCGTAGCAAAGTTCTCCAAAACGAAAATCGCTTCCGCACCAGAGTCGTTCAACTGATGTTCCAGTTCCCGCGGCGTGTAGAGAGGATTAACGTTGACGACGGTATATCCGGCACGCAAAATGGCCGCGATCACCACGGGATATTGTAAAACGTTTGGCATCATAATCGCGACCCGCGCGCCTTTTTGCATGCCTTTGCTTTGTAGCCATGCGGCCACTTTTCTCGATAACTGATCAACCTCAGCGTAGGTCAGATACTTGCCCATGCAAACATAGGCATTACGCCCAGCATACGTTTGAAATGCCTCCTCCAGCAAATGCACTAAAGATCGATACGGGGTGTAATCAATTTCGGCAGGAACGCCTTCGGGATACGATTTAAGCCAAAATTTATCCATGGTCTGCCCTAGTCTCTCGTTGTTATTAATGCAATCTTATAAAAAGGATCATCAGCCATTTTGATAGCGTTAACTCCCAAAATCCGACTAAGCCGGGAAGAATTTATAAAATAGCGCATAGAAGAAGTGAATGGATTTTAAAAGAATCTGTTTTCACATAAAAAAGCACGATTGTTTTATTCTACCGCGATGCTATCGATCATGACGCGCACTTGCAAGTGTTTTGCACCATATTCGAGTAACTCCTCGGCAAAAGCAGGCATGCAATGTTGCCGCCTGATAGACGATTTATTCTAAAAATCAAGCGCTTTATGACTTCCTTCCAGTGCGCTCGTTTTTTGCTTTGCCGATGCAGATGCCAAATCGATTAACTGACGACGCCGTTCTTCTTTGGGCAGCGCCGCCAACTTGCCGACGGCAATATAAAATTGTGGAAAGGTTTTTTGCTGCGCCAGCAATCCACGAAATCCCGGTTCAAGCGCGTAATAAGTGTCGACCAATGCCAGATGTGCATTCGACAGCGGCTCAGCAAACCAGCGGTCGTAACCCACGTAACCACCCCAATGCGCTTTCAGTACCTGATACTCTGTCTGGAGTGCGGCAAAAATACGGATTTTATTCTGCCTCTTTGCGGCGTCGCTCAGATCGCCTGAATAAACATCCATCAATCGCTGACGGTACTTTAATAGCAGGGCTAAAAATTCGGTTTTGCGACCTTCAAATTCCGCGTATGTGCGCCGTCGTTTCTCATCTCCATTCACCGCCAGCCACTGCTCAGCGCCGGCCTCCTCTACCGTGGTGGCAAATGCTTCGTTAAAATCGGTATCGCCTTTGACGTACAACAATTGATGCGACAGCTCGTGAAAAATTAACCGCGCTAACTCTGCATCCGGATAGTTAATAAAAGTCGACATCACCGGATCATTAAACCAGCCCAATGTCGAATAGGCCGGCACGCCCAGCACTTGCACATCGTAACCTTCACTGCGAAGTTGCGCGCCGTATTGTTGGGCGCTTTGCTGGTTATAGTAACCACGATAGGAAACGCAGCCCGCAATGGGGAAACACCACTGTTTTGGTGTTAGCGATAACGCGGGCGCGGCGACCACGTTCCACAGTACAAACTTGCGCTGCAGTTGCACATAATTGCGATAACTTCCGTTGTCCGGTAGGCCCAATTCACTGACAGCAAACTGACGAATTTCTTTAACGGTTCGCAACTGCGACTTCAACTTATCACTGGCGGCTGGATCATCCAGCCACACAGAAATGGGGCGCGCATCGGCTAGCAGCGAAAGCTCTCCATTCGCTGCCTGGGCATAATAACCAAGCTGCGTACAGCCGGTCATTAACGCTGTCATTAAGACTGCCGACAACGCTGTCAACAACCTGAGTAACAGCGCCGTTAAACGCGCCATTAATAGGGTTTTCGGCAATGCGATCATATGAAGTTTTCCTCCTCCGTCTTCTCGACAACGAAGGTATCAGGAGTCAAAAAAACGCCGCCGACCACCGTCTTAAAAGTAACTCATCGCGAGCGCTTCAGATTACCTCGACTTCAACCAATACGTCGTAAAAAGTAGGCGCTCGTCCCATATCGGTTAAGCGCTGACTCGTCACTTCGTTGGCATTTTTTCCGTCGGGAGCAAATTTTTTCCACCAGATAGACAGGCCCACGACCAATCCCGTTCGCGCCTTATCAGTCACCCTGACTTTGGCGACGAAGGTGCCGCGATCGTTGTAAATACGAACCGTGTCGCCAGTCGCTATCCCGCGCTGGAGTGCGTCGGCCGGATGCATATCGAGATGCGGTTCACCCTCGGTATCACGCAAACTTTGTACATTTACAAAACTGGAGTTCAAAAAATTTCGTGCCGGTGGCGAAATCATGGCTAAAGGATATTTAGCCGCCAATGCAGGATTACTTGCGACTGATTCGTAAGGTGCAATATAAGTCGGCAATGGATCCAATCCATCCGCCAGCATACTGGCACTAAAGAACTCACACTTACCCGATGGTGTTTGGAACCCACCGTTAGCAAATGGCGCAGCCGGCGCATTCAGTTTTTGCCATCCCTTTTGCTTTAACGCGTCCCAGTCAAAATGAATCGCGCGTTCATTTCGACGATCAAAAGCTTGTGCAGCAATCGCATCATCTGACTCTTTAAAACAATCATCGTCAAATCCCATGCGTGCTGCCAGCAATCGAAATATTTCAGTATTCGGCTTTGCCTCGCCTAACGGCGCAATCGCAGGGTTATTCGCCAGCATGTACAAATGGCCGTAAGACGAGTGCACGTCAGCGTGCTCAAGTTGAGTTGTTGCGGGCAAGAGGATATCGGCGTAATCGGCGGTGTCGGTCTGAAAATGCTCCAACACTACCGTGAATAAATCCTCGCGCGCGAAGCCTTGGGCGACCGTTCCCGATTGTGGCGCGACCGCAACCGGATTCGCGTTGTAGACAATCAGCGCTTCAATTTTAGCGCCAAAATCGGCCGACGTTTCACGCAGCAAATCATCTCCGATGGTGCTCATGTTGATCGTCCGCAATCGCATCTTATGATGTTTCAAAAGGTCCGGACGTTGCAATGCTTGCAGGTTCTTCGGGAAACTATCGGATGTCGATAATTGCACTCCGCCAGCGGCGTGACGCCAGGCTCCTACCAGCGCTGGCAGACAAGCGATATTACGCACAGCCATCCCGCCACCGCGAACACGCTGCAAGCCATAATTGACACGGATGGCCACGCCATCGCCCGCGCGCGCAGCGCTTCCATAATCGCGCGCTAGCTGAATAACCTCTTGCGCAGTAATGCCGCACACCTCGGCAACCCTTTCTGGTGGCCATTCCAAAGCACGCTCTTGCAATTGATCGAAGCCCATCGTATGTTGCGCAATGTAATCATGATCCAGCAGATTCTCGCCAATCAAGACATGCATCATGCCCAGCGCCAGAGCCGCATCGGTTCCTGGCAGCAGAGCAATATGCTGGTGACATTTTTCCGCGGTCAGTGATCTATAGGGATCAATCGCTATGAGCTTCGCACCATGGCGTTTGGCTTCCTGCACGCGCATCCATAGATGCAGATTGGAGGCGATCGGATTCCCACCCCAAATTACAATAAATTTGGCATTTTGAAACTGCTCAAGATCTGTTCCTACGCGAGCGCCAATCGTATATTTATAACCGGCCCCACCAGCCGCCGCGCAGATAGTGCGGTCCAATAGCGAAGCCCCGATTCGGTTAAAAAATCGCATCGACATCGACT
The DNA here is from genome assembly GCF_054343755.1 of Glaciimonas sp. GNP009. Classification (NCBI taxonomy): domain Bacteria; kingdom Pseudomonadati; phylum Pseudomonadota; class Betaproteobacteria; order Burkholderiales; family Oxalobacteraceae; genus Glaciimonas; species Glaciimonas sp. GNP009. Next base: position 2,700,714 of record NZ_JBTGUV010000004.1, on the reverse strand, counting down.
CACTCTGCACCAATCCCATGGTTCCGGCGTAACTATAGGGCAGTATCGCTTGCGGATCGCGTGCGGCAATTGCACCCAAGCGCGTTGCAATAGTATCCAGTGCCTCATCCCAACTAATGCGAACGAACTTGCCCTCACCTTTGACACCCACCCGCTTCATAGGGTGGAGTAATCGGTCCTTATGATAAGTCCGCTCGGTATAGCGTGAAACCTTGGTGCAAAGAACGCCTGCAGTACTCGGGTGATCAGGGTCACCGCGCACTTCAGTCGCAACACCGTCCTGGACGGTCACCAGCAACGCGCAGGTATCGGGGCAATCGTGCGGGCAAGCGGCACGGACAATAGTTGTGGTCATGATCGTTTGGGTGAAAATGGATTAATTCGGAGCAACGTATACCGTTGACTTAACAGTTAATTAGCATTTAATTATTAAGTGCATTTAACAATTATCGACAGATAACTTATCAGAATTAATCCATCGACATGAAAATTTCTACTATATCGAACTGCACGTACACACCTTGCTATAAACAAGGCCGCTTACCCATAATTGCCAATTGATTTATTTCAACGAAATTGAGGCATCGGGTCCAATAAACGCAGCATGAATGCTTCACATTGGGCGACCTGCTCCAACGCGACGAACTCGTTAGGTCGATGCGCTTGTTCTATGTTGCCCGGACCGCACACCACCGTTGGAATTCCTGCGCGCTGAAATAGTCCAGCCTCAGTCCCATAAGAGACCGCACCAGTAGTATGGTTACGCGACAATGAAGCCGCCAGTTGTACAATCGCGTCATGCTCTTTGGTATTCAAGCCTGGCGCGGAGGCCAGCCATTCGAAAGCAATCTTCGCATTCGGCTCAATCAGCTGCATTTCGGGCAGAAGCTTCGCGGCGAAATCTTGCACTTCCTGGTACAAACGCTCAGCATCAACGCCCGGCATGGTACGCGCTTCAAAATCGAAAGCACATTCCTTAGGAACAATATTCGATGCAAGTCCACCTCGAATTAAACCAGTTTGCATCGTTGTATAAGGAACCGTAAAACCATAATCACGGGTTTCAAGTTGTGCAAAGCGGTCGGCCATCTGTCGAATATAAACAATGATACGCGCGGCATATTCGATCGCGTTCACACCCATCGTTGTGTAACTTGAATGTGCTTCGCGCCCGGTAATGCAGCAGCGGAATCGATTCGTGCCTTTGTGGGCGATGATCGGCTGCATTGACGTCGGCTCACCAACGATACAACCGGCCGGTTTCAATCCTAGCTCTTGCAGATCCTTAATTAAGCCTTGCACGCCGATGCAACCAACTTCCTCATCGTACGATAAAGCAAAATGCAATGGCGCTTCCATATCGGCTGCCAAAAATTTCGGTGCGAGCGCGAGCGCGGTGGCGATGTAGCTCTTCATATCCGCTGAACCGCGACCATAAATCAACCCATCTTTGATCGTCGCCTTGAAAGGATCGGTGTCCCAAGCCTGGCCTTCGACCGGCACAACATCTGTGTGCCCCGATAGAATCAGCCCGGGCTTTTTACCCTGCCCTAACGTGGCAAACAAATTTGCTTTCTTACCTGTCGAGTCGTACGTCAACCTTGATGTAACGCCAAGCCCTGCCAAATAATCACGGGTCCACTCAATTAAACCTAAATTGGAATCTCGCGAAACTGTCGGAAAAGCAATCAGACGTTCGATCATCGTCATGACGTCTGGTGATGGCTGAAGCAATGCTGCTGAAATCGGGGCGGTGCTATTCATAGAGTTCCTTTGGTGATCGCCAATGTTCGATGGCATGTTTGATAACGTGTTCGATGACATTGGTCAGAGAAGACAGAAGACGACAAATTCGTATGCAAATTACATGCCTATATATACAAACTGGTTTACTATCTTTGACAATGCAGCTGCGTTGAACTATGAAGAATCTTACCTTTCTTTAGAAGATTTCGCCCGCAACATGCCGAACTGACCGGCTAACAATCACAAATCGCAAGCCATCCGATAGGAACCCCCGATGATCATTAAAGAAAGTAGCTCCGCATCCCTCATACCGGACCATCATCCGCAAACTTGGCGTGCCGTCATTTCCTCCTCAATTGGGAATGCATTGGAGTGGTTTGACGTGCTAATTTACAGTGCATTTGCGGTGACGATTGCGAAACTATTTTTCCCAACAGAGAACCAAACGGTATCGTTACTGATCACATTTGCAACCTTTGGTGTTTCTTTTTTTATGCGCCCTCTTGGTGCGGTGATACTTGGCGCGTACTCGGATCGCGTCGGACGCAAGGCTGCTTTGACGTTTTCCATCATGCTAATGATGATCGGCACATTGATGATCGCCGTCATGCCAACTTATGCCTCGATCGGTCTTTGGGCACCCGCCGGAATTGTATTGGCCCGACTCATTCAGGGATTCTCAGCAGGTGGAGAATTCGGAAGTTCCACCGCTTTTCTGGTTGAGCATGCGCCGCATCGACGCGGATTTTTTTCCAGTTGGCAAGTTGCCAGCCAGGGCCTGAGTATTTTATTGGCTGCGGGCTTCGGTGCTGTATTGTCCTCGCAATTATCGACTGAGCAATTAGAAGGATGGGGATGGCGTCTGCCGTTTCTGTTCGGTTTGCTCATCGGACCGGCTGGCTATTACATCCGTAAAAACCTGGAAGAGTCGCCTGAGTTCTCGGCCGCCAGCGCAACCAGTACGCCATTGCGCGACATTATGACATTTCAAAAAGAACGTCTGCTAATCGGTACGGGCAGCGTCATCATGGCAACCGTGTCGGTGTACCTGGTCATTTACATGCCTACGTATGCGGTAAAACAGCTTGGCATGACATCGACTGCATCATTTAGTGCAACGATCATGGCCGGGGTGATCATGATGCTTTTCTCACCGTTGGTTGGTCATCTATCCGATAAATACGGTAGAACACCTTTTATGCTGACAAGCAGCATTCTGTTTGTGGTCCTTACCTATCCTTTATTTTCTTATTTATCGACGCATCCAAGCTTTTTAAATTTGCTTCTAGTGCAAGGCATCATCGGCATTTTAATGACGATGTATTTTGCATCCATGCCTGCGCTGCTATCGGATATCTTTCCAGTTCAGACGCGGGGCACCGGTATGTCACTTTGCTATAACATCGCCGTGATGATTTTTGGCGGTTTTGCAGGCATGACAATCACCTGGTTAATTGCCGCGACTGAAAACAAGCTCGCCGTGACTTTCTATGTCATTGCTGGCGCCATACTCAGTGTGATCGCAACGCTTGCAGCACGTTACAAGTTGCGGTTACGTTAATTTCATACTATTGAAATTAATCTGTTGTCATAAAAGTTCTGTGACATTGGTAGGAATAGACCTGGCCGGCACTTGCTTTTGCAAGTACCGGCTTTTTTATATGTTCTAATCTAGGTTTAGGCATTGCCCGTCGTAGCGGCAATGCCATGTCCACAATGCGGAGAAACCTATGAAGTTGATCGAATCGATTATCCAGTTTCAGTCAGAAATTCAAGCTATCCGGCGCGACTTACACGCCCATCCCGAGCTCTGTTATAAAGAGCAACGCACAGCCGAAGTAGTCGCCGAAAAATTAACAGAATGGCACATACCAGTCATTCGTGGAATGGGTATTACTGGCGTAGTTGGTGTTCTAAAAAAGGGTAACGGTGAACGTGCGATCGGTCTGCGCGCCGATATGGATGCACTACCGGTACAAGAATTAAATACTTTCGCGCATGCCTCTCAACATGAGGGGAAAATGCACGCATGCGGTCATGATGGCCACACCGCCATGCTGCTAGGTGCCGCACGGCACTTATCTTTGCATGGTGATTTTGACGGCACTGTTTACTTAATTTTTCAGCCAGCGGAAGAAGGTGGTGCTGGCGCACAGCGCATGATTGACGATGGTCTTTTTGTGCAATGTCCTATGGAAGCGGTATTTGGCATGCATAACTGGCCCGGCATGCCCGCCGGTAAATTCGGTGTAACACCCGGCCCAATGATGGCATCAAGTAATGAGTTTGAAGTCATTATTAAAGGCAAAGGATCACACGCGGCGCAGCCGCACAAGAGCGTTGACCCGGTAATGATCGCCGTACAAATAGCTCAGAGCTGGCAAACTATCGTAGCCCGAAATGTGAATCCGAACGACTCCGCAGTCCTCTCAATCACGCAAATACACTCGGGCAGTGCCACGAATGTGATTCCAGATGAGGCTACATTGATCGGGACGGTTCGTACATTTTCGGTCGATGTGCTCGATTTAATTGAGGAGCGGATGCGTGATATTGCACATCACACAGGCGCAGCATTTGGCGCTGAAGTGGACTTTCGCTTCCACCGTAATTACCCACCGCTAGTCAATCATCCGACAGAAACGGCATTCGCCGTCTCTGTGATGCAGTCGATGTCTGGTGCCGATAACGTTAATGCAACGGTTGAGCCGACAATGGGAGCAGAAGACTTTGCTTTCATGTTGCAAAGTAAGCCTGGCTGCTATGTGTTTCTCGGCAATGGCTCCGGCGACCATCGCGACGGCGGTCATGGACTCGGCCCTTGCAACTTACACAATGCCAGCTATGACTTCAACGACGAATTGCTCCCTATTGGGGCAAGTTACTGGGTTAATCTAGCAGAAGCATATCTACAGGTGGTGAAGTGATCAACGCCCTCGCTGGTGGCTTAGCTGCGTTGAGATTAATTGATTGATGTAAATTAATTCGGGACGTACTTTACATATCAGGTCTTCAAATCCGGTATGACGATTTGTCCGCTTGATAGATAATTCTACACATTTAGATTTGTCGGCATACCGTATTTCAATAGCAAGATGCAACGCTATCCGTCGTTAAAATACGTTGGTGCAGGCTGCAATAAGCCACTTCAGGATCGCGCCATGACTTTAAATATTGACGTGTATTTTGAAGAGCCTACATAATCACTTATTCTGCAAAAATTTCGATTTTGAACTATTATTTAGCAGCGCATCCCGCCATTTAATTTTGCCTCATCCTAGTAGATCATTACCTGCCTCTTATATTTCTTTGTCGAAAGTCTTTATGCATAAAAAACGAATAGGTTTCAAAATCCTTACAATCGGATGCTTATTAGCTGGTGTACAGGCGGCCTATGCAATCAATTACACACCTGACTCTGCTTCGCTCGAGGTTGGTACTGGGAACAAAAGCCAATTTGTCCGTGCGGCAACTCAATGGGATTGGGGAACCAAGTGGTGGCAATCAAACGGCACGCATATCGGCGGTTACTGGGACTTGAGTTTGACTGAATTTCGGGAAAATCAGTATCAGAACGCACCTGGTCAGCAAAGAAAAATGACAGATATCGGGTTCACTCCAGTATTCCGTTTTCAGGCAGATGATAAAAAAGGTACTTATGCCGAAGCTGGCATTGGCGTGCATTTGATGTCGCATTTATACGATAACAATAGCCGTCGCTTTTCTACAGCATTTGAGTTCGGTGACCACATTGGCGTCGGCTATGTCTTTAGCAATGGTCTGGACCTTGGTCTGAAATTGCAGCATTTTTCTAATGGTGGAATTAAGGAGCCCAATAGCGGTGCAAATTTCGCTGTAATCCGGGCGGCTTATCACTTTTAAATGTTAGCGCTGGCGAATGTTTATTGTTGGCAGGGAAAGTTTAGTCTCTGACAAGGCTTAAATTTAATGTATTTATTAGCAAAAAGGCCGCGCCATTTTGGTTTGCGGCCTTTTTGCTGTGGAAGTGTATCTCTCTCAGGAGTGTTGTTCACCGAAGACTGGCACAGAATGTAAAGCCTTACAGGAAAGTGTTTATTTTGGTGTGGGGTATTTGACGTGACGGTTAATGGGTAAGCGATTGCCAATGGTGTACTGAAGAGCGGCGGGTAGGTAATGAAGATGGTAGCCAATGGCGACGGCAGGAGATCGCATAGCTAAGCATCTCAAGATTAGGCTGAGTGTCACGAAATGTGAAGATTACAGTAGATATTGCTCGTGAGCGCTGAGTGCGCTTGGCTTGCTGGCTCTTGTCCGGTCGCGGGGTAGCTGATGCGCGGTTAATGTTGTTGAGGGTTGGGTGTTGGGTGTTGGGTGTTGGGTGTTGGGTGTTGGGTGTTGGGTGTTGGGTGTTGGGTGTTGGGTGTTGGGTGTTGGGTGTTGGGTGTTGGGTGTTGGGTGTTGGGTGTTGGGTGTTGTCATTGCATAAATCGTTTCTGCAAAGCAAAAACCCTCCCCGATTACTCGGAGAGGGTTTTCTAATAAGAGCCTGACGATGACCTACTTTCACACTGGTTGCAGCACTATCATCGGCGCAAAGTCGTTTCACGGTCCTGTTCGGGATGGGAAGGGGTGGTACCAACTCGCTATGGTCATCAGGCATAAACTGTAGTGTCGTGTGTTCCCAATGGGGCAACAAACAACGCAATCTAGAAGAAGTAAAGTTTTGTATTACTGCAGTGCAGTGACAAGGGTGTGTCACCGCACTGCTGGGTATGATTGCACTTTTCAGGCAAACACATATCTCATTAGCTTAATCTATAACCTGCTAAGGTTATAGGGACAAGCCTCACGGGCAATTAGTACTGGTTAGCTTAACGTATTACTACGCTTCCACACCCAGCCTATCAACGTCCTGGTCTCGAACGACCCTTTAGGGGAATCTAGTTCCCGGGAAATATCATCTCAAGGCAAGTTTCCCGCTTAGATGCTTTCAGCGGTTATCTCTTCCGAACTTAGCTACCCGGCAATGCCACTGGCGTGACAACCGGTACACCAGAGGTTCGTCCACTCCGGTCCTCTCGTACTAGGAGCAGCCCCCTTCAAATTTCCAACGCCCACGGCAGATAGGGACCAAACTGTCTCACGACGTTTTAAACCCAGCTCACGTACCACTTTAAATGGCGAACAGCCATACCCTTGGGACCGGCTACAGCCCCAGGATGTGATGAGCCGACATCGAGGTGCCAAACTCCCCCGTCGATATGAACTCTTGGGAGGAATCAGCCTGTTATCCCCAGAGTACCTTTTATCCGTTGAGCGATGGCCCTTCCATACAGAACCACCGGATCACTATGTCCTACTTTCGTACCTGCTCGACTTGTCAGTCTCGCAGTTAAGCACGCTTATGCCATTGCACTAACAGCACGATGTCCGACCGTACCTAGCGTACCTTCGAACTCCTCCGTTACACTTTGGGAGGAGACCGCCCCAGTCAAACTGCCTACCATGCACTGTCCCCGATCCGGATAACGGACCAAGGTTAGAATCTCAAACAAACCAGGGTGGTATTTCAAGGTTGGCTCCACGCAAACTAGCGTTCACGCTTCAAAGCCTCCCACCTATCCTACACAGATTGGTTCAAAATTCAATGCAAAGCTACAGTAAAGGTTCATGGGGTCTTTCCGTCTAGCCGCGGGTAGATTGCATCATCACAAACATTTCAACTTCGCTGAGTCTCGGGAGGAGACAGTGTGGCCATCGTTACTCCATTCGTGCAGGTCGGAACTTACCCGACAAGGAATTTCGCTACCTTAGGACCGTTATAGTTACGGCCGCCGTTTACTGGGACTTCAATCAAGAGCTTGCACCCCATCATTTAATCTTCCAGCACCGGGCAGGAGTCACACCATATACGTCCACTTTCGTGTTTGCATAGTGCTGTGTTTTTATTAAACAGTCGCAGCCACCTTTTTATTGCAGCCCTTTCACCCTTCTGGCGCGAGCCAGTCAAGCTACCGGGGCGTACCTTATCCCGAAGTTACGGTACAAATTTGCCGAGTTCCTTCTCCCGAGTTCTCTCAAGCGCCTTAGAATACTCATCTCGCCCACCTGTGTCGGTTTGCGGTACGGTCTCGTGTGACTGAAGCTTAGAGGCTTTTCTTGGAACCACTTCCGATTGCTTCATGAATAAATTCACTCGTCTCAACCCCTTGAATTACGCTGCCGGATTTGCCTAACAGCCTTCTCTGAGCCAAAAACCGACTATTCCAACAGTCGGACAACCTTCCGCGATCCGTCCCCCCATCGCATCACACGACGGTGCAGGAATATTAACCTGCTTCCCATCAGCTACGCATCTCTGCCTCGCCTTAGGGGCCGACTCACCCTGCTCCGATGAACGTTGAACAGGAAACCTTGGGCTTACGGCGTGGAGGCTTTTCACCCCCATTATCGCTACTCATGTCAGCATTCGCACTTCTGATACCTCCAGCATCCTTTACAAGACACCTTCGCAGGCTTACAGAACGCTCTCCTACCATATGACCTATAAATAGGTACATATCCGCAGCTTCGGTGACTGGCTTAGCCCCGTTACATCTTCCGCGCAGGACGACTCGATCAGTGAGCTATTACGCTTTCTTTAAAGGATGGCTGCTTCTAAGCCAACCTCCTGACTGTTTTAGCCTTCCCACTTCGTTTGCCACTTAGCCAATCTTTGGGACCTTAGCTGGCGGTCTGGGTTGTTTCCCTCTTGACGTCGGACGTTAGCACCCGGCGTCTGTCTCCCAAGCTCGCACTCATCGGTATTCGGAGTTTGCAATGGGTTGGTAATTCGCAATGAACCCCTAGCCATAACAGTGCTCTACCCCCGATGGTGATACTTGAGGCACTACCTAAATAGTTTTCGGAGAGAACCAGCTATTTCCAAGTTTGTTTAGCCTTTCACCCCTACCCACAGCTCATCCCCTAATTTTTCAACATTAGTGGGTTCGGACCTCCAGTGCGTGTTACCGCACCTTCATCCTGGCCATGAGTAGATCACTTGGTTTCGGGTCTACACCCAGCGACTGAACGCCCTATTCGGACTCGATTTCTCTACGCCTTCCCTATACGGTTAAGCTTGCCACTGAATGTAAGTCGCTGACCCATTATACAAAAGGTACGCAGTCACGGAACAAGTCCGCTCCTACTGTTTGTATGCACACGGTTTCAGGATCTATTTCACTCCCCTTCCGGGGTTCTTTTCGCCTTTCCCTCACGGTACTGGTTCACTATCGGTCGATTACGAGTATTTAGCCTTGGAGGATGGTCCCCCCATGTTCAGACAGGATTACACGTGTCCCGCCCTACTTGTCGCACACTTAGTTCCACACCACCGATTTCATGTAAGGGGCTATCACCCTCTATGGCCACTATTTCCAGAGTGTTCCATTATCGCTGATGCTAAATCGTGCAGGCTGTTCCCATTTCGCTCGCCACTACTCTGGGAATCTCGGTTGATTTCTTTTCCTGTAGCTACTTAGATGTTTCAGTTCGCCACGTTCGCCTTGCATACCTATGTATTCAGTATGCAATACCCATAAAGGGTGGGTTTCCCCATTCGGAAATCTGCGGATCAAAGCCTGTTTGCTGGCTCCCCGCAGCTTATCGCAAGCTACTACGTCCTTCATCGCCTGTAATCGCCAAGGCATCCACCATGTGCACTTATTCACTTGTCCCTATAACGTTAGCCTCTGATCGCGTTCACGACCAAAAACCGGTTATAGGATATTACTTATGAGTATTACTTTAGCGTTTGCCGTATCCAAAGTGTTATCGCATTTGCATACTTACGTATGCTCTTTTGAGAACTCTTTAATACTTTTTGATTTGATACAATCATACCCATCCACACTACTGTCGTAGCGCAGACGAATCTTTACTTCTTCTAAATTGTTAAAGAACAAACAGCCAATGATCTTAAAAAGATCAAACCTAAATCGCTTTATTTCACGCTACTACCCCGCGCAAATACTGACTTAGGTTTGATTTTTTACGCTTACTTTATGCACCAGGCGGTGTGCCCAGCAAAGTAAATGGTGGAGGCTAACGGGATCGAACCGATGACCCCCTGCTTGCAAAGCAGGTGCTCTCCCAGCTGAGCTAAGCCCCCCTTAAATCGTACCTCTATAACTGGTGGGTCTGGTTGGGCTCGAACCAACGACCCCCGCGTTATCAACACGGTGCTCTAACCAACTGAGCTACAGACCCGTCCTGATTAGCACGTTCCTAATATGACTGTTCTTCTTCTAACTAACACACCGATAAGTGTGGACGCTTAATGTCCGGGCAAACTCTAGAAAGGAGGTGATCCAGCCGCACCTTCCGATACGGCTACCTTGTTACGACTTCACCCCAGTCACGAATCCCACCGTGGTAAGCGCCCTCCTTGCGGTTAGGCTACCTACTTCTGGTGAAACCCGCTCCCATGGTGTGACGGGCGGTGTGTACAAGACCCGGGAACGTATTCACCGCGACATGCTGATCCGCGATTACTAGCGATTCCAACTTCATGTAGTCGAGTTGCAGACTACAATCCGGACTACGATACACTTTCTGGGATTAGCTCCCCCTCGCGGGTTGGCGGCCCTCTGTATGTACCATTGTATGACGTGTGAAGCCCTACCCATAAGGGCCATGAGGACTTGACGTCATCCCCACCTTCCTCCGGTTTGTCACCGGCAGTCTCATTAGAGTGCCCTTTCGTAGCAACTAATGACAAGGGTTGCGCTCGTTGCGGGACTTAACCCAACATCTCACGACACGAGCTGACGACAGCCATGCAGCACCTGTGTACTGGTTCTCTTTCAAGCACTCCCTGATCTCTCAAGGATTCCAGCCATGTCAAGGGTAGGTAAGGTTTTTCGCGTTGCATCGAATTAATCCACATCATCCACCGCTTGTGCGGGTCCCCGTCAATTCCTTTGAGTTTTAATCTTGCGACCGTACTCCCCAGGCGGTCTACTTCACGCGTTAGCTGCGTTACCAAGTCAATTAAGACCCGACAACTAGTAGACATCGTTTAGGGCGTGGACTACCAGGGTATCTAATCCTGTTTGCTCCCCACGCTTTCGTGCATGAGCGTCAGTGTTATCCCAGGGGGCTGCCTTCGCCATCGGTATTCCTCCACATCTCTACGCATTTCACTGCTACACGTGGAATTCTACCCCCCTCTGACACACTCTAGCCTTCCAGTCACAAATGCCATTCCCAGGTTAAGCCCGGGGATTTCACACCTGTCTTAAAAAACCGCCTGCGCACGCTTTACGCCCAGTAATTCCGATTAACGCTTGCACCCTACGTATTACCGCGGCTGCTGGCACGTAGTTAGCCGGTGCTTATTCTTCAGGTACCGTCATTAGCCCCAGGTATTAACCAAGACCGTTTCTTCCCTGACAAAAGAGCTTTACAACCCGAAGGCCTTCTTCACTCACGCGGCATTGCTGGATCAGGCTTGCGCCCATTGTCCAAAATTCCCCACTGCTGCCTCCCGTAGGAGTCTGGGCCGTGTCTCAGTCCCAGTGTGGCTGGTCGTCCTCTCAGACCAGCTACTGATCGAAGCCTTGGTGAGCCTTTACCTCACCAACTAGCTAATCAGATATCGGCCGCTCTGATAACGAGAGGTTCTTGCGAAGCCCCCTCTTTCCCCCGTAGGGCGTATGCGGTATTAGCTAATCTTTCGACTAGTTGTCCCCCATTACCAGGCACGTTCCGATATATTACTCACCCGTTCGCCACTCGTCAGCGGAGCAAGCTCCCTGTTACCGTTCGACTTGCATGTGTAAGGCATGCCGCCAGCGTTCAATCTGAGCCAGGATCAAACTCTTCAGTTTAATCTCTGTTTTGTGGCATTGCTGCCTAGCATCGCTGCTATCGCTCACTCAAAATACTGACAGGCTATCTCCCCAATTTGACTCAGGCAAATATCCTATTTTCTTCTTTTGTGAACATTTAATGTTTTAAGTTATACGCAAACCACCGAAGTAGTTCACGCTGCACTTTCATTAAACGCCCACACTTATCGGCTGTTAATTGTTAAAGAACTGTCTCTGTTTGGCGTCACACCCAACCTTACGCTCGGTGTTCGCAGCGCTGACAAAGCGTTTTGTTTGTCAGCAGCAGAGAGATGAGATTATGTGGCACTTCGAACTTTTCGTCAACTTCTTTTTAAATCATTTTAGAAACAATTTAAAACCAAATCAACTCACAACTACCGCTCAAAACACCCCACTTTACAACCTCGTTTCCGCCTCCAATTTCGCCCTTCGCACCGCTTGCGCCGTACTCAGTATTTCGCGTCGTTTTCAACAGAGGCCGAACTATAGCAACACATCTCAACACTAGCAAGCAATTTTTAATATAAATTAAATTATCTTTTTTTATCCAAATCCCAGCGCACTACAGACTCTCCATTAGCCGTCTTTTTTGGTGCTGGTCGGAAGGCGTGGCCGTAAATAATTTCGAATGTCAGCGGCAGTTTGCCATCCGCTCTGCGCGTCGCTTCAATCGCATCCACTACGCGCTGCCATGCCGCACGACCAACCAAAGAACGACTACGTGTTACAAGAGGATTACCACCGAAGGACTTCACATCAGCCAGTAGCTTCTCTAACGTGTCATAAGTGACAGTGATTGTTTCCATATCCATTACCGGCGTCGAAAAACCAACGTTCACCAGCATGTCACCAAAATCATGCATATCCACAAACGGTAACAACGGCATATGCGACACAGGATTTGCCGCCGCAAACGCACCACGCAACTCCTTGAAAGTATCTGGACCAAAACAAGAAAACATTAGCAATCCATCAACTCGCAAGACTCTTCGCCACTCAGCAAATACACGATCTGGCTGCGGATGCCAATGTAATGCCAGATTGGACCACACCAAATCGACAACGTCACGCGCCAGCGGTAGCGCTGCGAAGTCACCGCAGAGCAGGTCCGATTCCAGGCTGCTACTCTTTATAGGCAGCCACTTCTTTAACAGGCGATTGACTGAAGACTGCGCTGCCTCTTGCTGATTTTGTGCTGCTGACAACATTCCGAACGATGCATCCAACCCTAATATGCGAGCTTGGGCGAAGCGCTGCTGCAATGTATATATATCCGGCCCATCGCCACATCCCGCGTCGAGGACACGTTTCGGCAAAATTTTAACCAGCGCTAGGCGCTCATGCATTCTTGTTGAAATCTCGCGGCGCAAAAATTCGGACTCCCGCACGCAGGATGGATCGGCAAATAATGTGCGTACCCGATGCAAATCTATTGGAGCGCTGGAGGCTGCGTCATTCAAAGCATAAGCCAAAGGCTTATTAGATGAGGGTGACGATGGTGAAGAGGATGAGATTGGCATTAAAATCTGTCGGTTAAATGAAGTGCGATAATTCCATTAGTTTACACCGTTGCACAATTACGCGACGTACGTCATAAAAGTCCCCACAAACATATATAGAGCAATTTCAACCAAATACGCTGATCCATTGATGCTTAAAGCCCTACTTCGCTGGTCGCAACAAATACCCGCTCTTCTGCGTGATGGGCTGCCGACATGCTGTGCGTTGTGCGGTCAAATCGGTCTAAACGTCATTTGTGCCGGCTGCGATCAAAGCTATTTTTCACATGAAACAGTACGTTGCCAGCAGTGCGCAAACCCTCTGCCCGTCATTAGCAGAAAAACGCCTGACTTATGCGGTTTGTGTGGTGACTGCCTGAAGCAAAAGCGTGCTTTTGATGCTTCGGTGGTAGCGATTGACTATGCTGCGCCCGGCGACCAACTCGTACTAACACTAAAGTTTGGTGGACAATTGGCGCTCGCGCCAGTATTTGCGAGAATGCTGCGCGATGCCGCACTACGCCGACCGGTTATAGCGAACAATTTACCTGATATATTAACTGCGGTCCCACTCAGCCCAAAGCGAATCGCTAAACGGGGCTTCAATCAGGCTTTAGAAATCGCTAAACCGCTATCGCGCTTGTTGAATATTTCTCTACAGCCCAATTTAATACAGCGCCCCCACGATACTCTGCCACAAGCGAAGCTGGCCTTGCATAAGCGCCGCCAAAACTTGCGCAATGCTTTTACCGTCCCGCCCCAAGCGGTCAAACTCATTTCCGGACGCCATATCGGCGTGATTGATGATGTAATGACGACCGGTGAAACACTAAACGAGCTCGCGCGTACATTAAAACGCTTCGGAGCCGTCCGTGTCACTAATATTGTCTTTGCACGAACATTACTTAAATAGAAGGAGAACACCGTTGTTTCATGTCGTACTGGTTGAGCCTGAAATTCCGCCGAACACCGGCAATATTATTCGACTATGTGCCAATACCGGCGCACAGTTGCATTTGATCGAACCGCTTGGATTCCCGCTAGACGACGCAAAAATGCGACGAGCGGGCTTGGATTACCACGACTATGCAACTATGAAAGTGCATCCCAATTGGTGCGCCTTTATCGATTTCATGAAACATGAACCTAACTACGATCCAAGCCGGATGTTTGCAATGACTACGCATGGCTCTACGCCCTTTGCCAACATTGCGTTTCAACCGGGCGATGTGTTCGTGTTCGGATCTGAAACGCGCGGACTGGATCCCGAACTACGCGAATCGTTTGCAGAGTCTCAGCGTATCCGTCTACCAATGCGCCCCGATAATCGGAGCTTAAACCTGTCCAATACGGTAGCTGTGGTCGTGTATGAGGCATGGCGTCAAAACGGTTTTGTAGGGGGTGCCTAATAATAACGATCCCGCTGTAGAAAGTGCTTAAAGCATCGGCTTTCGGTCGCCATCCTCTCGGCCTTAGAAATTTTGTATGGATATTCGAGTGTTTGGCTGCTTGACAGACATCGGTGGCTTATCTTTCGACGACCTTAGCGAAACGGTGTAATTGCTATAATCGGTGCTTCGATTTAGTGCGCGCTGCTATTTTTCTTGCACCGAGTTGTTAAGTCCAACGGTATTACTCAGTCGCATTACGCACTTAATAACGGCACATGACCAATCCAAATCATGGTCATTTGCTGTGTTGCTCCACTATTAGTTAAAGGAATATCATGTTTCCACGCCTTATCGTCTCGGTCTTTGCATGCATAATCAGTGCGTCTGTTTACGCGCATGACTACAAACTTGGCGCGTTAAAAATTGACCATCCGTACGCCCGTGCCACCGTACCGGGCCAACCCAGCGGCGGTGCCTATCTGAGTATAGAGAATACGGGACCCGGCACAGACAAGTTACTCAGCGCGACCTCGCCTGCTGCGAAATCAGTGGAGATTCACACGATGAGGATGGATGGCGATGTCATGAAAATGCGTGAAGTAGGAGAAGTTGAGCTACAGCCGACGAGCACGCTAAACATGGCGCCCGGCGGTGGTTTTCACATTATGTTAATGGGGCTGACGAAACCGCTTAAAGTAGGCGACAAGTTTCCAATGACATTAACGTTTCAGAAAGCGGGAAAAATTGACGTCTCCGTCAGCGTTGACGATATGAGCAGCAAGCCCGGTACGATGCACCAACATTGATGGAAACAGCATGGAGAGGCGGATAACTATTCGCCTTTACCTTTGTATCACTTCTGCGTTATCGATTGTCGCGGGCGAACAACTGGACGACAATAAAAACAAACGAATCAGGGGCGATAGCGAATGGCTAAGTGCCCTGACGGACTTTAGATAGCAACTTACTCGTCGAACGATCATGCTCAAAAGGTATGGCAACCACTTTGCCGCCATACGCGAGAACCGCTTGTCCCTCAGGAATCGCGTCCATCTGATAATCGCCGCCCTTAACGTAAATATTTGGTCGACCTTCCTGCACAACTTCAAGCGCCGTATCTTCATCAAACTCAACCACCAGACTTACCGCTTCTAAGGCTGCGAGTACCGCCATGCGATCGGCACACGTATTAATCGGCCGATCATCGCCTTTTCCAAGACGCTTAACCGACGCATCCGTGTTCACTGCGACCACGAGCGACGCGCCTTCCTGCCGCGCTTGTGCGAGATAGGTGACGTGACCGCGATGCAAAATATCAAAAACACCATTAGTTAACACTACAGGCTGCGGCAAAGCAGCGATGCGGGTACGTAATTCAGCTCTGGAAGCAATTTTTTGTTCGAATGTAATCATAGCGCTCATGTAACTTATTTGACTTATATATATCAGCAATAAAAAAAGCCGCAACATTGTGCGGCTTTAATGGAACCATCTTAAAATATGGCGTCAATATTTATCACAATATTAACCAGTTTAAGCGTTTGCAGCGAATAACTAAACGTTCACGACCGGCGCGACGGCCGATGTAGCTAAACGCGCAACAATCTCTTTACGGTAACGATTCAACTCCTGCACCGTTGAAAAGCTACGCTCAAATAGCAATGACATATTGTGCAATATGCGATCAACTACTTTCTTTTCCCACACGCCATCAAATTGAATCTGGTCATCAAGCCAGCGCTCGAGCCATTCTGGATCAGGCAACCGGCTTTGAACCGTATCATTCGGGAATAACGTCTTATTCACGTGCAGATTCGTCGGGTGCAAGGGCTTTTCAGTCCGGCGTGCAGATGCCATCAATACGCCAATCTTAGCGAACGCAGCAGACGCGGTATCGCCAACTTCCACCAGCGCCTTTTTCATGTATTTCAAATACGCACCACCATGACGCGCTTCATCCTGGCTAATAATTTTATAAATCTGCTTGATAACCGGTTCGGTGTGCCACTCAGATGCACAACGATACCAATGATTGAGACGAATTTCGCCACAAAAATGCATTGTCAACGTTTCAAGTGGCGGCGCAGGATCAAATTCGAAGCGCACTTTATCAAGTTCCGCTTCCGTCGGAACCAACTCGGGCCGAAAACGCCGCAGATACTCCATCAATACCAGCGAATGCTTTTGCTCTTCGAAGAACCACACTGACATGAATGCGCAAAAATCGCTATCACCATGGTTATCGCGCAAAAACATTTCTGTCGCAGGTAGCGCTGACCATTCTGTAATTGCATTCATGCGAATCGTCTGAGCCTGCTCATCGGAAAGTTGGGAAGCGTCGAATTTGTCCCACGGAATATCGGTCTCCATGTTCCAACGGACTTGTTCCAGCGATTTAAACAGTTCGGGATACAGCATACATACCTTACAAGATGGGTTAACGCCCTGATTTTACCAAGAATTACCTTAGCAACCTATTTATAAGCTGTGTAGTCGTCAGATTCAATCATCTGCATTGAAATAACTACTGAAAAAGCTTTCATCGTCACGATTCACTTTTCACAAGAAGTTTCACATTTTCCTTCCTGCAACGCTTTTATATACGCCAATTACGGCGCATTGGATTCATCTTCATATATTATCAAATGCACCATTAAACTAATTTGAATCCAAACGCGATGCAGCGCCGTATCAATAACAGGATGATTAAGTCCCGTATTTAAAAAGGGCATCTATATAAAAGATTAATGAAAATTAACGTGACCCCAGGAGAGGCAAGATGAAAATAGCGATTATTGGTTCTGGTATTTCAGGCCTCTCCTGTGCGTATCGCTTAACGCAAGCTGGTCATCATGTCTCGCTTTATGAGGCCAATGATTATTTTGGCGGTCATACCAACACAGTCGATGTGACCCTGGAAGGGCAGACTTATGGCGTCGACACCGGCTTTTTGGTATTCAATCACCGAACTTACCCCAACCTGGTCAATCTTTTCGACGAATTGCAAGTCGAAACGGTCGCTACCGATATGTCGTTTTCCGTCAAAATCCCCATCAATGGTTGCCTCGGAAAACGCACACTGGAATGGTCAGGTACGAATCTCAACAGCGTATTTACGCAGCGCCGTAATTTGCTTAATCCGCGCTATATAGGAATGATCCGCGACATTCTGCGCTTCAATAAGCAAGCGACCTTACTCGCCAACGACAAAAACTCACCCCTCGGGCGGATGTCGCTAGGAGAGTTCTTGTCGCACAATAACTATAGCCAAGCATTCAAAACCTGGTATTTGCTTCCAATGGCTGGATGTATCTGGTCCTGCCCAACCGCACAAATGCTCGCCTTTCCAGTGTCGAGTTTTATTCGCTTTTGTCATAATCACGGATTACTGCAAGTGAATGACCGACCTCAATGGCACACCGTTAAGGGTGGCGCCCGACAATATGTTGAAAAAATAATAGCAGCGATTCCTCATAAATATTTAAAGACTCCCGTAACCGGCGTGCGTCGGGCTTACATTAATGACGTTTGCCAGGTGGTGATTCAAACCCATCAAGGCAGTTGCACCTACGACCATGTCGTCATGGCCGGACATAGCGATCAAAGCTTGAAATTGTTGCAAGATATTTCCATGCAAGAAAAAAAACTCCTGTCAGCGGTCCAATATCAGCCCAATCACGCAGTACTGCATACCGATCACAGTTTGTTGCCAGGCAACCGCAAAGCCTGGGCGGCCTGGAACTATCAAAGCGAGAATGGTAACGATCCAAAGGTGTGCGTCCACTATTTGCTCAATCAATTGCAGCCGCTTCCTTTTAAAACACCTTTGATTGTTTCGCTCAACCCGATCGAACAACCGGCACCGCACAGCGTGATACGCCGATTCGACTATGCCCATCCTATATTCGATGCTACGGCGATTGCCGCGCAACCCAAATTCGAGAAGCTCCAAGGACAAAATAACACCTGGTTCGCGGGTGCATGGCTCGGTTACGGATTTCATGAGGACGGTCTCAAATCGGGACTAGCCGTCGCAAATGCCATTATTGGCCAACCAGAGATCACTCACAACATTAAACCGGCACTGTCTATGCCCATTGAGAGCATCGCGGCTTAGCACAGGAGAAAGAACATGCCCTCTCCCTCTAATCACGTACAACTGTGTTTCGGTAACGTCCGCCATACCCGGTTGCGTCCGGTACATCACGCATTCACGTATGGCGTGTATTACCTTCGCATACCTTTACGTGCACTGGGTGAGTCAAATTTTGATAGCCATTTTTTTTCACGTAACAAATTTAATTTTTTGTCGTTTCATGATCGTGATTATGGCGATGGACGACAAACTCCGTTGGCTTGGATAGATGCAACGCTGAAAACCGAAGGAATCGATGATGCCGACGGCGAAATTTGGCTTCAGACGTTTCCACGTGTACTTGGTTATGTGTTCAATCCGGTGTCGTTTTGGTTCTGTCATCGTCTGGATGGCAGCTTAAGGGCGGTGCTATGCGAAGTACGCAATACTTTTGGCGAGCAGCACAGCTATCTGCTCGACGGCAAAACCCAAGATGGCGGCAGCATTACATTCGGCACAGAATTGCGCGCCAACAAAATGTTTCATGTTTCACCATTCTGCGAAGTCGCTGGCGCTTATCGTTTTAGATTTATGCGCACGCAAAATCAACATGAAACCCTGCTGACCGAGCGCACGACAGCGCGCATCGAATATGACGATGCCAGTGGACCCTTAATTCTCACGAGTGTTTCAGGCACAGCGGAGCCACTTTTGCCGCTATCCGACCGGCTCGTCGCGCGTGCATTTTTCCGCTATCCAATCATGACTGTCGGCGTCATTCTTCGCATTCATTGGCAAGCGCTAAAGCTATGGCGCAAGCGCGTTCCCTTTTACAGCAAACCCGCTCCACCTTCTAACGAGGTATCCAGATGAACACCAACTCTACCCGTTCCAGCGCTTACGGTAACGCGCAAGATTACGATGGCATATCGACAAAACACTTCCCGGCTCGTGTGCAGTTTATTCTTCAGCTATTGCAAAAACTTGATCACGGCATTTTAATCATGGAGTTTCCCGATGGACAATCGGCGACTTATGGCAACGTTGCTGATGAGCGCGCTCGTCCCGTCACGATGATGCTAAAAAACTGGGACGTTTTCAACGCGGCTCTGAAGTCAGGCGACATCGGTTTTGCAGAAACGTTTATTGACGGCCATTGGAGTACAGACGATTTACCCGGACTGATCGAACTGTTCATCCGTAATCGGCAGGTGATTGAATCGGTGATCTACGGAACTTGGTGGGGGAATTTTCTGTATCGCGTAAAACATCTGTTTAATCGCAACAGCAAAACTGGCAGTCGCAAAAATATCCATGCACATTACGATATCGGCAATGACTTCTATCAATTATGGCTAGATCCTTCTATGACGTATTCGAGCGCATTATTTTCGGATGATCATGTTGAAAATCTACAGCAAGGTCAGGATGCCAAGTATCGCCGCATACTCAGCCAACTACGTCTTCCAGCCAACTCCCGTATTTTGGAGATCGGCTGCGGATGGGGCGCTTTTGCCGAAATTGCGGTTCGTGAAGCCAACGCTCACGTTACCGGTCTCACGCTGTCTACTGAACAGCTACACTTTGCCAATCAGCGGCTGCAAGACGCGGGTGTCGTCAATCGGGTTGAACTGCTATTACAAGATTATCGGGATGTAGAGGGAAAATTCGACGGAATCGCCTCGATCGAAATGTTTGAGGCAGTCGGCGAGAAATATTGGCCGAGTTATTTCTCCTGTATTGCGAGCAATCTAAAAACTGGTGGGCGCGCCTGTATCCAGACCATTGTGATTGACGATACACTATTCGAACGTTATCGCCGCGGTACCGACTTCATACAGCAATACATTTTCCCCGGCGGTATGCTGCCATCGCCATCGGCGTTCCGCGCGCAGGCTGAAAGCCATGGCTTAAAGGTAGTCGATACCCTTTCATTTGGACTGGACTATGCCCGCACGTTGGTCGAGTGGCGTCGCGCATTTAAAGAGCAGCTCCCAAAAGTACGCGCGCAAGGCTTTGATGATCGATTTTTACGAACCTGGGATTTTTATCTGGCGTATTGCGAAGCGGGATTTATTGCCGGCAGTATCAACGTAGCCCAATTCACCTTGCAAAAGAAATAAAAACTTCCTGCTGCAAAAAAGAAGGTTGACGGCAGTTCGGGATGACGGAAAGTCTGAGATTGTAAGGAGAAAAGATGTTGATGGTTCAGATGAGCCAATGGCGCCGGTATTTATTAACTTGTGCGTTTTCGCTAGCTTCCCTCGGCAACGTTATCGCGGCCGACGACGCTGGAAGAATGCATGACAATCCGATTGTCAACCCAGCCATCAGCGCGCCAGCCCATATAGGCAACGCGCTCCCTCATGCGCGACTAGCTGGCCAAGGAAAATTCCGCTGGTTTGGATTATCCATTTATGACGCGCAGCTTTGGGTCGGAGATAAAGGTTTTCAACCATCAGCGCCTGATGCTGCGAGCTTTGCACTTGATTTACGCTATAGCCGGTCATTCGACGGCAGTAAAATTGCTGAAAGCAGCATCGATCAAATGCGGAAAATTGGCAGCGGTAGCGACGCAGAATACGGACCATGGCTTAGTCAAATGAAATCCATTTTCCCTCACGTGATCGACGGATCGCATATTACCGGGATATTTCTTCCAAATGTCGGCACGCGTTTTTATATGGATGGAAAAATGATCGGAGAAATCAACGATCCACATTTCGCAACAGCATTTTTTGGCATTTGGCTTTCACCAAAAACGACAAGTCCCACGCTACGCAAAGCGCTTTTGATGAATGCGACTACTTCAACCAATTCAACACAGCACGAATGACACTATTAGGATTCCCTGCGCTTCTCAAATATGGCCTGTTTGGTTTACCACTGGCGCTGGTTGCATTACCGGTGTACGTCTATGTTCCACAATTTTATTCCGACAGATTTGGTATTTCACTGTCTCTCATCGGTCTGATTTTGCTGATAACCCGCTTGTTTGATGCATTTATCGATCCGGCAATTGGTCGCTGGCTTGACCACGCACACACCGAAGATCGATTCAGAAATGCGATCTGGCTGGGAGTGCCCTTATTGGCGATTGGTTTCAGTGCGCTATTTTTACCGCCTGCGTTTGCGGAGCGATTTCCACTGTCGTGGCTAGTACTGGCATTGCTCATCGTGTACGTTGGCTTTAGTATTGGTACGATAGCCCATCAAAGTTGGGGCGCAGCCCTCACGCAAGCTTTGGAACAACGCTCACGTCTTACTGCAACGCGCGAGGCTTGCGGTTTGATTGGCGTGGTGCTTGCAGCGGCGCTACCCAGCTTGCTGGGCATTCGCTGGTTACCACCAATATTCGTCATCCTGCTGGTTGCATCGGCATTCATACTTAAGCTCGCCCCAAAGCCTGGTCCTTCAAATGGAATTATCATGGAGACGACGGATCGTGGAGCATTTCTGTCAGGAGTTTTATTGCCATTTGGAAATTCTCGCTTTTGCTGGCTGTTCGGCATTTTTGTAGTGAATGGCATTGCGGCGGCGATACCGGCAACGTTATTCCTATTTTTTGTAGATGATCAATTGCAACTCGGAAAATATGGTGGTTTATTTCTGATGCTGTACTTTTTGGCTGGTGCGATATCAATGCCAGGCTGGTCTGCGCTAGCCCGACGCTTCGGTGAAGCCCGCGTCTGGTTCACCGCAATGCTGTTGGCGATCGCCGCTTTTGTATGGGCTTATGGATTAACGGCCGGTGATATGCTGCCCTTTTCGCTCATATGCATCATGTCCGGTTTTGCATTGGGAGCCGACCTGTTACTGCCGCCAGCTCTGCTCGCTGGCGTGATCGCGAATGGCGGTCATAGCTCTCAAAAAGAAGGCGCTTATTTCGGTATATGGAGCTGGGCGACCAAAATCAATCTGGCTTTCGCAGCTGGCATTTCATTGCCACTGCTGCAATACCTTGGCTACCAGCCACACCTTATCAATCACCAAGGCGCGCAAGCGCTGGCAATTGGTTATGCAGTACTCCCATGCGCGCTAAAGCTCATTGCCGCAATGATCCTATGGAGGGCTCCTTTGCGCCACGTTTAAGCAATCTCAAAGCGACCTATGAACAACCTTTAGCGCCCGTCTGTCACTTTCGGACATCATCCTTTTCGGAGAACAGTATGAAATCGTTTTTAAAAATATTGGTGGTGGGAATCATCGTCTTATTAAATGGATGCAGCACGACATCCGAGGGTAATATTTATGCAGACCAAAAACCAACGCTCAGCCTCCAGCAATACTTCAATGGCACGCTGGACGCCTGGGGTATGTTTCAAGATCGTTCCGGTAAAGTAGTCAAACGCTTTACCGTCGTCATTCAATGTAAATGGGAAGGTGACACCGGCACTCTGGATGAGGACTTCACTTATTCCGATGGCACGAAACAACGCCGCATCTGGACTTTGAAAAAAGTGGGGCCAAACAAGTTCATTGGTACCGCATCTGACATCGTAGGGGAAGCAATTGGTATTACCGATGGTAATACCTTACGTTGGAAATACGTTCTGGCATTGCCAGTGGATGGACGTATCATCAATGTCAGCCTCGATGATTTAATGGTCCAAATGGATCAACGCGTCATGCTCAATCATGCAGTAATGAGCAAATTTGGCTTTAAGGTCGGCGACATTAGTTTGTCGTTTAATAAGCGCCCTTAAACAGTGAAAAGCAGAGTTAGCCATCCAGCCTTTATTTCGAAGACACTATGAATCTCATGAATCCGATGAATGCGCCACTCCGCGACTGGCATAAGCAACGTGTCTGGGTGATCGGTGCCTCTAGCGGTATCGGTGCGGAAACTGCTCGCAAGCTTCTGGCAAAAGGCGCTCGCGTTGCTCTGTCGGCGCGTAACGCCACAGGACTGAACGAGATTGCCGCCGGTCAGCACAATGCCCTCACTGTTGTGCTCGACATTACTCAGCACGACACCGTGCTTGCTGCGCGGGACCAAATTCTCAATGCGTGGCACGGTATTGATCTGATATTGATCGTTGCGGGCGGCTATGGTGAAATGCGCGTCGATAGTTTTGATTTGACACTCGCCAACCGCCTGATTGATCTCAATTTACGCGGCGTCATGCACTGCCTTGATGCTACTTTGCCCGTTTTGTTGAAACAAGGTCAAGGTGCGATTGGCATTGTGGCATCGGTCGCAGGCTACAGCGGGCTACCAAGGGCGATGGCGTACGGCGCAACCAAAGCGGCGCTAATCAATTTATCGGAATGTCTCTATTTTGATCTGCACCCGCGGGGAATTGGGGTGTATCTGATCAATCCAGGTTTTGTGGACACGCCCCTGACTGCTGATAATGACTTTCCAATGCCTGCCATGATGTCGGCCTCAAGCGCCGCTGAAGCGCTGATTGAAGGCGTTGAACGTGGTCACTTTCACATTCATTTCCCCAAACGGTTTACCAACTGGCTGCGCTTTGCACGCCTGTTGCCTTATCGTGCTTACTTCGCGTTGATACACAAGGTGACTGGGCTATGAATACAACTCATCAACAACAATTGACCGAGCAACAGGATGATCAGCGGGGTGATCAACATAAGAATTTGTTGCGGATCGTGACGTTCTTTGAGACCTTATCTCTCGATAATTTGGCGTTGATCCCACTAATTTACGCCCGGGATGCATGGTTCAAAGATCCCTTCAATGAGATCACAGGACTGCCTGCCATTAAACATTTATTTACGCATATGTTTGTCCAGGTTGACGACCCGCGCTTCGTTATTACGCACCATATGCATCAGGGCGACACGGCCTTCATGACGTGGGAGTTTTACTTTCGGATGAAACGTTTTTCTAGCGCCGATCAATGCATACGCGGCGCTACGCATTTTCGCTTGGATAACGACGGCTATATTATCTACCATCGCGACTATTGGGATGCGGCAGAAGAACTATACGAAAAGCTACCCGTATTAGGTGCCCTCATGCGCTTATTGAAACGCGGGGCGAAAGCCAGTGACACACCAGACCGCGGCCATACAATCTTACAAAACTAGCCCGATACCTACCCAACGATTGCGCAGAGGGTCAACATCCAACCTGCTGCGCAACTGATCCAAAAACCTTATTTCAACTCTATTTTCTTACTGCGAGAGACTGGCGAAGCTTTAGCGGTACCAACCTTGAGCTTGGTTCTCGCTGTGGCAGTGGTTGATTTGGTCGCTCTCGAGGCTGCACCCGGCTTAACCTTCGGTTTCACTTTGGTTGGGTTACTCTTCGCAGTTTCCCCTGGTTTGGCTGCAGATTTTCGGGCCTTGGTTGACGCTTTCGGCTCTTTCGGCATCGCTGCCTCAGCCGCCATAACACCACTCACCACTTGCTTAAACTGGTTTTGTAGAACATCCCACCAAACGCCGGTATTAGCCGCCGGCGACGCATCTGACGCACTAGTAGAATGATTTTCCGTAGCGACGTCCTCCGGCTGGGCAGGAGCCGGTGGTTCAGCAATCGGCGCAGCAGCTTGCTGAGGTACTGTTTCGTTTGCCGCTTTCGCTTTTTCTGGCATAAACGAAAATGGAAATTGGGAAGCCATTGTTGCCCAGGCGGCCGCACCTTCGGTAACGCTCTCGGCTGCTGAGGTATCGGTAAACTGCGCAGTTGCCTTGCCATCGGCAGATGGCATCAGCGCACCGATTGACTTCAAGGCGGTCAATGTTGCACTTTGCACTTCCAGCGCTTGAATCGTTGTCCGCAACATATTTAGATTGAGGCTAAGCCAACCTTCGACAGCTTTCAGATCTGTGACCTTCTTATCTATTTCCTCAACCGAAATGATCGGCACTACCATGCCAGGCACGCCCATTCCGCCCCACATTTTCTTAATGAAATCAACACTGTTCGACATCGCGTCCGCTCCGAGAAAATTAGGATTGCTCATATGAATCTCCTTAAATTATTTTGTCCACATTTTATTTTTGCCACCATCGCATACTATACCGCCCACAAACGCTTTGTTGTGACCGATCAAGGAATCATTGGTTTATTTTTACCGTACTATCAATCATCCATTTTCTGCGACAAAAGAACTCCATAAAATATCACCATGACATTTCTCCGAAGAATCATGAATGACTTGAAGAGGTCATTATATTTACCGATCGGGACTTTCCAGTTGGTGTGCGATCTCATTATTAAACCAACGCGCTCCAAGCGGCATAAGGCACACCGGCAGCGTTCGGTTTACACTACGTAAATGACGAGGCCTTCCACAGACGCGACCAAAGACACGCGCAATATACAACCAAACAGAACGGCATCACGTGGCTGGCTGATTGTGCTCGCGGCTTCACTTCTATTGCATCTCTTTCTGATCAATTGGGGCAGCAACTTGCTCACAGTGCCTAAAATTGCGTCTGACAAGTCTCCAGTCATCATAGCGGAGCTAAAGCCATTGCCGCCGGTAGATAAGCCAATTTTGGCGCCAAAGCCGATTCCCCCCAAGCCTTCGCCCGTATTACGCAAAGTGCAGAGAAAAACAGCTGACCGACCACAATCAAAGCCTTCGGAACCTGAAGTTCCGGATATGCCGATCAAAGAAACCAGAACACCTATTCCGAATAGCGTGTCCGACAACATCACCAACAATACAGCGCCAGCCGCCATTAATGGCAATGGCCCAGAAACCGCATCAACCGGCGATGCATCCAGTGGCGCGCCCGTGCAACCCGTACCGAAAGTCGAGCCAGTTGCACCGCCACCGCCAACCGCTGTACATTACGACATCAAACCGCCGCCATCTGCCGAACTGAAATACGACGTTGAGGCTCTCAATAAAGGGCAAACTTATCATGGCGGCGGAAAAATTACGTGGCAAACCGATGGTACCAATTACACGATCAATGGCGAAGCGGGCGTATTGTTCATTAGCGCCCTGGACTTTAAGAGCGAGGGCGAGATCAACGCCTATGGCGTAGCGCCGGTGCTCTACACCGAGAAAAAATTCCGCAAACCAGCCACTAGCACGCACTTCTTACGCGAGCCTAACAATATTACTTTTTCTGCCTCAGCCAATAGCTATCCGCGCACCGGTGGTGAGCAAGACCGCGCCAGCATCGTCTGGCAATTGGCCAGTATAGGACGTGGCGATGCGGGAAAAATTGTTCCGGGCGGTGTCATCGATTTATTTGTCGCAGGAGACAAGGATGCCGAAACCTGGCGTTTTCAAATCCTGGGGCAGGAAGAAATCAAAGTAGGCACTGGAACCGTCATGACTTGGCATCTGGCGCGAAAGCCGCAAAAAGGTTCATACGAGAAAACTCTCGACATCTGGTTAGCCCCGCAACAGCAGTGGTATCCGGTTAAATTGCGCTTCACCGAAAATAATGGGGACTATTTGGATATGTCGCTGTCTAAACTTAAGCTGCTTAACTGAACAACTTAATACATCAACAATACCTAACTGACCATTCACCGTTTTTTGCTTGCGCGTGAAACGCTCTTTTGGTCGAATTTCCTGGCCATATTTTAAATGAAGACTATGAAAATTCTCTCGCATTCGTATGCACGTATTGCTATTGCCGCACTGCTTTGCAGCGCTAGCATTTACGCATTTTCTGCAAATACAGATCACACGGTCACGAAACGGCCAGTTAATTTGCCACCGTCTGCCCAACTAGACTATACGATCAGAGCGCGACAAAGTGGTCTTTCGATTAGCGGCGATGCTGTGGTCAAATGGCAAACGGATGGACGCGACTATAGCGTCGAAGCCATCACCCGAGCCATGATTTTAGGAAAAATCCTGGAAGCTAAAAGTGATGGAAAAATTGACGATTACGGCTTAGCACCAACCCAGTTCACCGATAAGCGCTTCCGTAAAAGCGTTACTACGACGACATTCAATCGCGATGCGACCGGCGGAACAATCACCTTTTCTCCCTCCGATGCATCGTATCCGATCAAAGGTGGCGAACAGGACCGAACTAGTATTGTGTGGCAGCTGGTCGCGGTCGCGCGTGCGGCCGCCAAACAATTCAAACCCGGTTCAGACTGGGTGTTTTTCGTCGCTGGTCAACGCGACGCCGAGCCGTGGACCTTCAAAGTCATTAATCAAGAAAAAATTACGACCGGGACGGGCGAGGTGGACGCCGTGCATATATTTAGAGAGCCGCCACCTGATGCAACTGAACAGCGTTTAGATATCTGGCTGGCACCATCACTTGAATGGTATCCGGTGCGCATCCGCTTTACCGATCCTAATAATGATTTTGTCGACCAGACACTGGCCAAAATCAGTAAATAACGACACCCATTTAGTGGGAACAGCCGATCAAGGCTGATTATTTTTGCGAGATGATATTTGGCGCTTATGAGAAAATGCGCCATCGCTTAACGTTTAAGTCCGTTCATCCGTGACGAATGGATAAACGAGTGGATGTCGTTGTCAAAGGTAACTTTGCCGATGTGACGACCGCCGAGCAGCGATCGCCATAATAATTTTTACTTAATAAAAAGATACATATATGACAGTCCCAAACGGTGCATTAGTTCTATTCAGCGGTGGTCAGGATTCAACTACATGCCTGGCGTGGGCATTGTCACGCTACGATCGAGTGGAAACCATCGGTTTTGATTACGGTCAGCGGCATGCTGTTGAGCTGACGCAACGTCCGATATTATTGCAAAAATTGCGCGCCCAATCGGCCGAATGGAATACGAAATTAGAAGAAGATCATGTCATCGATTTATCCCTGATTTCTAAAATTTCCTCCACCGCCATGACGGAGGATGTCGAGATCGTCATGCAAGAAAATGGCCTACCCAATACCTTTGTTCCAGGCCGCAATCTGTTATTTATGACCGTTGCCGCAACCGTCGCTTATCGCCGTGGTCTCAATGTTCTGGTTGGCGGCATGTGTGAAACCGACTTCTCCGGCTATCCGGACTGCCGGGACGACACCATGAAGGCATTACAAGTCGCTCTCAATCTCGGCATGGCAACACGCATCAAGCTGGAAACACCCTTAATGTGGATTGATAAGTCGCAAACATGGAAATTAGCGCAAGAACTTGGCGGCGATGCGCTGGTCGATCTGATTCGCGCCGATACGCACACTTGTTATTTAGGGGAGCGCGGGACGCTACACGATTGGGGATATGGCTGCGGAACGTGTCCAGCCTGCGCCCTACGCGCGCGGGGTTATCAAGAATTTGTGGCTGAATAGGCTTCCTTACAAATCTGAAATCAGTCTAAACATGATGCAATCGCATCAGCCATAAAAAATGACCAGAATTTCCGGTCATTTTTTTATTCAACTTATTCCTACACGCTTTGCTGCATGGAAAATCTACATATTAAGCAGCAATAGAACTTTTCGCCACACCGTGCGCTTCCGGCGAAGGGTGATCAAACTCCTTGATTAACTGCTGCTCTTTCACCTTTGCTGCGGCTAAATGCCGATCCTTAACATGCCCATAACCCCGAATTTCTTCAGGAATACTGGCAATCGCCACTGCGCTTGCCAGATTTTCCGATGTCAATCGGGGAAGCAACGCGTCGATCGTTTGACGATAATGCGTGATCAGATCGCGTTCTTCTTTACGTTCTGCTGTGTAGCCAAAAATATCCAGCTTGCTGCCACGCAGAAATTTACACTTTGCCAGTACGCCAAATGCACGCATCATCCAAGGGCCAAATTCCTGCTTGATCAAATGTCCGTTGGCATCATGCTTGGCAAATAGCGGAGGCGCGAGATGGAATTTAATCTTGTAATCGCCTTCAAACATCCCAGCAATTTTTTGACTAAAGGCACCATCGGTATACAACCGTGCGACCTCATACTCATCTTTATAGGCCATCAATTTAAACAGATAGTTAGCGACGGCCATGCTTAAGCGTGACGACTGTGATGATCCCCGACTTCCGCCATTTAGCTGCAATTGATGCTCAGCCTGCTGAACGCGTCCAACAAAGGTCCGATATTGCTCTGCGTAAGCAGCATCTTGATATGCAGTCAAAAATGCCACCCGGCGCGATATCACATCGTCCAACGTTGGGGCCCGCTTAAACGCGATCACTTGCGCCGGACTATCGTTGATACGCGTACGCTGATCAAGGCCAATCGGATCACACGCTGCCGTGCGGCCCCATAAGAACGCTTGTTTATTAAACGCAACTTGTAGCGCGTTCAATTCAATCGCCTGCAACAACGACGCCTCGGTCAGCGGCACCCAGCCTTTTTGCCATGCGTAACCCAACATAAACATGTTGGTCGCAATTCCATCACCCATCAACACCGTCGCGATGCGACCTGCATCGATAAACTCAACGCGATCATTACCGCAAGCTGCACGAATATCTTTCTCGGCGGCTGCATCCGGTGACTGCCAGTCCGGATTTTTTACAAATGCTGCCGTGGGCGTACGCGTGGCATTGATCGCTGCAAACGTGCGTCCTTCGCCCATCCGCGACAAAGCATCTCGGCTAGCGGTCACAATTGCATCGCACCCGATAACGAGATCAGCATCGCCGGTACCGACACGGGTCGAATGCAAATCGTCGGGATGATCGGCCAGCCGCACATGCGACATCACCGGTCCACCTTTTTGTGCCAGACCACTCATGTCCAGTACCGAGCAACCTTTACCTTCAACGTGGGCGGCCATCGCCAGAATCTGTCCGATAGTGACCACGCCGGTACCACCGATTCCTGTGACCAGAATGCCGTAGGGCTTTGTCGTTGTTGGCAATATTGGCGTCGGCAAACTCGCGACCGCTTCCACCGTTTGCTTTGCAGAATCGGTTGCTAAAGGTTTGGCGACAAGCTTGGCCGGTTTCTTCAAATTGCCGCCTTCAACAGTAACGAAGCTCGGACAAAAACCAGTGACACAAGAAAAATCCTTATTGCAGGATGATTGATTAATCTGACGCTTACGACCAAACTCGGTTTCGAGCGGTTCAACCGACAGACAATTGGACTGCACACTACAATCACCGCAACCTTCGCAGACTGCCTCATTGATCACTGCACGTTTGGCTGGATCTGGATACTCGTTGCGTTTCCGGCGGCGGCGCTTTTCTGACGCGCAGGTTTGATCGTAAATCATGGCAGACGCACCGACAATTTCCCGCAACTCACGTTGCACCGCATCCAATTCGCTGCGATGCCGGATAGTCACGCCAGGTGCCCAATTGGTTGATGACGGATATTTATCCGGTTCATCGGTCACAACAATGATCGGTGATACGCCTTCGGCGGCGATTTGGCGTGAAATCATCGCTGGGTCAAGCGGCCCGTCAAACGCCTGACCGCCCGTCATCGCGACCGCATCGTTATATAAAATTTTATAGGTGATATTTACTTTGGCCGCGACCGAGGCCCGGATCGCTAACAACCCTGAGTGGAAATACGTACCATCGCCGAGATTGGCGAAAACGTGTTTTTCGCTGGTGAACGGCGCTTGACCAATCCAGTTGACGCCTTCGCCGCCC
The DNA here is from genome assembly GCF_054343755.1 of Glaciimonas sp. GNP009. NCBI lineage: Bacteria > Pseudomonadati > Pseudomonadota > Betaproteobacteria > Burkholderiales > Oxalobacteraceae > Glaciimonas > Glaciimonas sp. GNP009. The sequence goes on along the minus strand of NZ_JBTGUV010000004.1, from coordinate 2,669,655 downwards.
ATGTGCGTGAAGGTGGATGTTTCGCGATCCATCCACAACACCATGTAATGGCAACCGATACCGGCCAACCCACGACTACCTTCTGGTAATTTTGTCGAGGTATTGTGCGGACAGCCAGAACAAAAATGCGGCACGCGATCTTTGTTAGGGTCAGGCTTGCTGCTGATATTAAGCAGCGCTTCTTTCGCTTCCAGATAAGCCACCCGCTCCTTAACGCGCTGTTCAACTGGATGACCGGCAAAGTATTTTGAAATCCGCGTGGCTATCGCACGCGCAATTTGCGCCGGATTCAACTCATAGGTTGCAGGCAACAACCAATCACCGTGACCCGCGCCATGATTGCTCCATTCGCCGGTGTCATCAAATTTTCCGACCACGCGCGGACGCACATCATCGCGCCAGTTGTACAACTCTTCTTTCAATTGATACTCTAAAATTTGGCGCTTTTCTTCGACCACCAGAATCTCTTCAAGACCTTGCGCAAATTCGCGCACACCTTCGGCTTCCAGCGGCCAGGTCATACCGACCTTGAACAATCGAATGCCGATATCGCGTGCAATTCCCTCATCAATCCCCAGATCGGCGAGCGCCTGCCTCGTATCAAGATAGGATTTACCAGCGGTAATGATACCGATTCGGGCGCGCGGACTATCCCAGATAATTTTATTGAGCTTGTTGGCGCGTGCATACGCCAGCGCGGCGTACCATTTGAAATTGTTCATGCGGGCTTCCTGACCCAACACGGTATCCGGAAGGCGTATATTTAAGCCATCCGCAGGCATTTCAAAATCCGTTGGCAATACGATTTTCACGCGATCAGGATCAAGCTCAACCGAAGCACCCGACTCAACCACATCGGTCACGCATTTCATTGATACCCACAGCCCGGTATAACGGCTCATGGCCCAGCCATGCATACCGTAATCGAGATATTCTTGCACCGATGATGGGTATAAAACAGGAATCCCGCATGCCTTCAGAATATGTTCACTTTGATGGGCGGTCGTGGACGATTTTGCTGCATGATCATCGCCTGCCAGGACAAGTACGCCACCATATTTCGAGGTGCCCGCCATATTGGCGTGTTTGAAAACGTCGCCGCAGCGATCTACACCCGGACCTTTGCCGTACCACAACCCAAATACGCCATCATATTGCGCACCGGGAAACAAATTGACTTGCTGCGTGCCCCATATACTAGTGGCAGCAAGATCTTCGTTCATGCCAGGATGAAATTTAACGTTGTGTCCGTCGAGATATTTTTTTGCCTTGGCCGCCATCAAATCGACGGCGCCTAATGGCGACCCGCGATAACCGGTAATGTATCCGGCGGTATTTAGGCCAGCCAAAACGTCGCGCTGATGTTGCAACATCGGCAACCGCACGATCGCTTGCGTGCCGGTCATAAACGCCCGTCCGCGCTCAAGCGTGAATTTGTCGTCTAGCGATATGGGAACGGAATGGGAGATGGAAACATCGCCAGATTCAGGGGGAGTCGCTAAAGGCGAGTCAGTGGTCAGCAATTCTGCTGTTAGTGGTGCGTTCATTCAGTCTCCGTGCCAAAAATTATGTTTTTGATTGCACTACGCCTGTGTATGTATCTTTGTAAGGATCTGGATAAAGATCATGTACACGCACAAACATGATTAAAACGTCTTCGCCTTATGAGCGAATCATTCTTTATGTGCATTAATTTTGCTGCATTTCCATGATAAGCCAAGTTTCGTCCTGATGCACTATAGGGGCTACGAGATTGCGGAGTATTACGGCAAATAATACTGGTCCAAAGAAAACTTGGCATATCGTAACAACTGTAACAAGGCGTAAGTCCCGTGGAAAACATCAAGTGTTAAGGGTGTAATGATGTCTTGTTTGGAGCGGCTGATGACCTCCCCTGGACCGGTCGCTTCGGATAAACCTCCCTCTAGTGTTCCCTTATTCACTAGTTACGGATTCTGCCCACCGCGGCAGAATCCGTTTTTTTGTTCATGGTTTTGCAATCCGCGATGCCTTTTTAAGCGCTTTATAACGCCGTTAAGTTAGTTATGCGGCAGATTAGTTTCACCCATTTGTAACGCATTCGCTGGCAGCGGCTCCATAGAGGCTATCCCTTGATAAAGTGGCAAGAAATCTGGTGCCGTTTCATCAAATAACTGCTGAAAATCACGAATGACGAAATAGGTTTCCTGATACGAATCGATTTTGTATAAGGTGCGCATAATCCGTTCCAGGTCGAACGGAATCCGCCTTGCAGCAGGGTTGGTCAGGCTGTGTTCAATCTCTCCACCAGACGACAAAATACCCGCGCCATACACACGCAAACCTGACGGGCTCTCGATCAAACCAAATTCAATCGTGTACCAGTACAACCGTGCCAACATTGCCAGACCATCGACTTTTAAAGCTTTCAAACCGCCTTTGCCATACTCTTGCAAATGGTCGGCAAAAATAGGATTAAACAGCAACGGCACATGGCCAAAAAAATCATGAAAAACATCCGGCTCAACAATATAGTCAAACTCTTCTGGCTCGCGCAGCCACACGGTCACGGGAAAGCGGCGGTTTGCCAAGTGATCAAAAAAAGTGTGATCAGGGATCAGTCCCGGCACAGCTACCAAACACCAGCCGGTTGCCTTCAATAAAAGTGCTGACGTGTCCTCAAAACGCGGAATGCCATCGCCAATATTCAAACGTTCCAGACTCTCGATAAAGACGTCACACGCACGTCCCGGGATGAGCTTGGCCTGACGCTGGTACAGGCGTCGCCAGAGCGCATGTTGTTCCGGTGTATAGGCGTCCCAATCCTGCTGAACCACGTAGTTGGCATCGATTTTTCGGTAGTCGCCGCGAAGGCCCACTCCGTCTGACTTTTCAGCAACTGTTGCAAAAAAATCTGCTGTATTTACGCCATGATCTGGCTTCGCGTCTGCCGTCACGTTTGCTTTATTGCTGACCGCATTAATTAGTGCGTCATCATCCGCACTGGCCAAGCTCAGGACATCATTGTTTGCACGTGTGTTCATCATCAGTTCCTAAAAATCATTGGATATCGGTATCCATTATTAACTCAATGCGGCGGGGTTACAGTCACGTCCTTAAGCACGCCTCGCTTGATTTGATCCAGCTCAATGGACTCAAACAGCGCCCGGAAATTTCCCTCACCAAAACCTTGATCCCCCTTACGCTGAATAATCTCAAAAAAAATCGGCCCGATCACATTTTGCGTAAATATCTGCAACAGCAACTCTCGCTCAGTGGCATTACTGGTGCCATCAATCAGAATGCGCAAACGTTTCAAATCATCCAGTCGTTCACCGTGCGCAGGCAAGCGCCGGTCCACAATATCGTAATAGGTTTCTATCGTGTCCTGAAACGCGACATCGCGGACTTTCATGTCGGTAATACTGGTATAAATATCATCCGTTCCCAGCGCAATGTGTTGAATCCCTTCACCATGATACAGGTCAAGATATTCTGCTATTTGTGATTTATCGTCGGACGATTCGTTAATCGGAATGCGAATTTTTCCGCAAGGCGAGGTCATCGCTTTGGACTTCAATCCGGTTAACTTACCTTCAATATCGAAATATCGCACTTCGCGAAAGTTGAACAAATTCTCGTAAAAATCCGCCCATTCTTTCATACGACCGCGATGCACGTTATGCGTCAAATGATCGATGTATGTCAAACCACATCCGGTCTGCTTTGTTTCCGCGCCAGGGATGGCAATGAAATCGACGTCGTAAATACTGATATCGCCAATTCCGCCTGTGGTGTTCTTGCCGTGCCAACGGTCCACGAAATAAATCAAGGAATCGCCCACGCCTTTGATTGCAGGGATATTTAACTCCATCGGGCCGGTGCGATTGTCAAAACCCCATGCGCCCAGTTCCAGCGCGCGCTTATAAGCAAAGGCGGCATCCTTGACGCGTAACGCAATCGCGCAAACCGACGGTCCATGCTGACGTGCAAAACGCTGTGCGAAAGAATCCTGCTCGGCATTGATTATAAAATTAATGTCACCTTGACGATACAAGGTGACGGCTTTATGGCGGTGGCGGGCAATCGCTGTGAAGCCCATTTTTTCAAACAACGCCGCCATCGCTGCGGGATCTGGTGCTGCATATTCGATAAATTCAAAGCCATCGGTCCCCATAGGATTATCCCAAGGTTGAAATTCCATGCCTGCCTCCTCAATGCGTTATTGATCTGATAAGTGACGTGAACCTGACTTGAATGCCTCGGACAGCCCGCATAAACGGTATTTTGATTTTACAAACAAAAATGCTATCCACGTCGCGTCTATCGCTACTCCTACATCCAAGTATAAGTGGACGGGGCTAGCAGATAATTGCAAATAAGCTGTAAAATCTTTAATTACAGCACTAATATTGCTCAAATTATTCAATTCAAGGTATTTTATGGCTGCGATAAACTTTGATAAAACTGATCGTAAAATTCTGGCAATTTTGCAGGAGGATGGACGCCTCACCAATCAAGAGGTCGCTGAACGCGTAAACCTGTCGCCCTCCCCTTGCTTGAGACGTATCAAACGTCTGGAAGAGGCGGGCGTCATTCGCCAATATGTCGCATTACTCGCACCGGAAAAAATTGGATTAGGTTTACTAGCTTACGTTAATGTCCGACTGGAAAAACATGGCGCTTCGCAACCCAGCGGCAGTCGCCCCAATACGCCCATTACGCATTCCCCACGGGATGATTTTTCGGCGTCGGTAACGCATTGGCCAGAAGTCGTAGCCTGTTACGCGATGACTGGTGAAATGGATTATTTGTTGCGGGTGCACGTTGAAGACATGACGCATTTTTCGCGCTTCATGATGGAGACGCTGCTGCGCCATCCGGCGGTGTTAGATGTTAAATCGAGCTTCGCACTACAGCGATTAAAGGATACGACTGCATTACCACTGCTTTAATATTATTTTTCATTTACGACAATTGAACTCGGTCTTGCCAGGCTTACCGGGCTTACACTATTTACGCTTGAAACCCGGCAAATTGCCCAGCCACTTCAACGCAGCGCGCACGTTCGCTTTTAAGGTGTAATCAAGCGTCGCCACCTGCTCTTGCATGGCCTCTTGAATAACCGTCGCTGGACTGGCCGGTAATAACTTGAGATAAGCGTCAGCCTCGCCATAATCGCGATGAATCGTCATCCCGGCTTTTTTTGCAATATGCATCATGACCTTGTTGGACGACAGGCAATGCACATATAACGTATCGATATCGGCATTCCGGCAATGAATCGCAGCACGCTCAAACAAGCGCGTACCAACGCCCATGCCGCGTGCAATCGTCGATACCGAGACACCAAACTCGGCGACCCGCTCTTTGGTGGTGGCGGCGCGCATGGATGGCAACGCTTCTCGTGGAGCAAATGCCAGATGACCCGCGCCGAGCAATCGTAATTTGCGGTCGTACACGCCAAAAATAGTATCGCGATCAAAATCCAAACCCTCGACATAACGCGTCACCAATGTATCCGGCAATACTGAGCCAAACCGCAATAGCCGATCGCCGCTATCCAACGCTAAAAAGTGACGCAACAATCGCTTGCGCGCATGCCGCGACAACTCCTTCACATAGATGGTGGGTCTTGGCATTTTGACGATTACTGGATTATCCGCAGCACTCATGAGGTTTCTGGATCCGTGGTGTGTGGCGGTTTCGGCAAGGTTGGTCTCGCCAACAATATTGTCGCTTCTACCGCAGCAGTCCGCGCAGCGTGTAGCGCGTCCGGTATACGTTGCGGCGCATGCGCGAAGCCACCAGCAATTTCACCGGCATTCACCGATTGCGCCGCACGCAATACCGCTTGCAGGAACGGCTTTTGTGGAAATGGTAGGTCTCCATAACCGGTTCTGCCGCGATAGTCGCATTCTGTTGCATCGAGCATAGCAAGAAATCGCTGTGGCTTACGAAACGCATCACAACGCCCGAATAAAGTAACAATGGTCTTCGCCCGTAACGCGAAAGCACGGCCAATGTTGCCGTGTTCGCGCGTGGTCATAACTGCCAGATCGCGTACTTCGCTCTGCACCTTCAAGCGCTTACAAACCTGCTCAACCAACTTCACACCGAGACCTTCATGCCCATGATGGCTTGGCCATTCAGAGACTGGCGTCACACCCTTACCAAGATCATGCATCAAAGCCGCAAAGCGCACTGGCAATGGCATGTTTTCTTTGGCAGCCATATCAATCACCATCATGACGTGCTTGCCGGTATCAATTTCAGGATGATATTTTTCCGGCTGCGGAACACCCCAAAGAACATTGAGTTCAGGTAAGATTCTTGCCAATGCGCCGCACCCGCGCAACACCTCGAACATGCGTGACGGACACGCGTCCATCAACCCGCGTGATAACTCTTGCCACACCCGTTCCGGTACCAAAGCATCCACTTCCCCCGCGCCCACCATTTGCTGCATCAGCGCGTTAGTTTCGGGGGCGACTGAAAATTCGGTAAATCGTGCAGCAAATCTGGCGACGCGCAGGATGCGCACCGGATCTTCTGCAAATGCATCCGACACGTGGCGAAATATCCGCGCCTGCAAATCTGCTTGTCCACCAAAAGGATCAACTATCGCGCCATCGTCACCACGGGCGATCGCGTTGATCGTCAGATCGCGGCGGATTAAATCTTGCTCAAGCGTGACGTCAGGGTCGGCGTGAAATACAAACCCCTTATAACCGGGTGCAGTCTTACGCTCGGTCCGCGCCAGCGCATATTCTTCCTGCGTATCGGGATGCAAAAAGACCGGAAAATCTTTTCCTACCGGGCGAAAACGGCGCGCCAACATCTCTTCCGGCGTGGCACCAACCACTACGAAATCGCGGTCTTTAATCGCAAGACCAAGTAACTCATCGCGCACCGCGCCACCCACTACAAATATTTTCATCGTCGATATAGTGCAACTGCATAAACTGAATGCCGAACAAACTCAAAAAAAGCTTCAGATAACATGTACATCAAGGATGGAACCGCCATCATCAACCGTGGTCCGGCAAGACTTCCGGCTCTTCGATTGCTTCACGCACCCATTGAGCAACAGCAGGATGCGCTTGTACGCGCTCAACATAGGCTTGCAACGCTGGCGCCAACGAAACACCAAAGATGCGAAACCGCATTACCACTGGCGCGAAAAAAGCATCCGCAATTGAAAAATCGCCGAACAAGAAACGATGGTGACCGAACTCCGACAAACAGTCTTCCCATATCTCGCTAATCCGTCCAATGTCTCCTTGCGATTGCGGCGTGCGACCCTGACCCGGGTGACGGGCGCGAATATCCATCGACATCGCAGAACGAAGACCAGCAAAACCAGAATGCATCTCAGCACAAACCGACCTCGCAACTGCCCTTGCGGCGCTATCTTTTGGCCACATACCGGCTTCTGGAAACTGCTCCGCCAGATATTCGCAGATCGCCAGTGAATCCCAAATATGCAAATCGCCGACTATTAGCACGGGCACTTTCCCTGCCGCAGAATAGCGCGAAATATCGTTCGCCGTGGTCGGTTGATCCAATAAAATCCGGACTTCATTAAAGGGAACACCAAACGCCTTCAGAACGACCCAAGGACGCATCGACCAAGACGAATAATTTTTATTACCGATCACCAGCGTCATACCCGGCTTACCGGCATTTTTCAATACTTCAGACAAAGTAGCGTCGCGTTGTGTAGTTTGCATAGCTTATCTTTCAGCGTTGTTTACAAATAAAAATGTCCATATCGCCACCACCGTTCCTTAAGCTTATGGCAACGCCGATACTGTGATACCTTTCGGTGCCACACTTCCCAAACGCGCCTTCAGCGATTGCGGACGACCATCAAATAACGCCGCATAGTAAGTGGCATTGGAAAGCACATTTTTCACATAACCGCGCGTCTCATTAAATGGAATCGACTCAGCGAAGATAGCGCCTTCGACGCTACCGGGCAACGTTGCACGCCATGACCGCGGTCGTCCCGGACCGGCGTTATAGGCAGCGGTCGCCATGGGTAACGAGCCGTCCAGATCATTGAGGACCATGCTTAAATAATTGGTACCCAGCATGATGTTCGTATCGACATCGTTCACCTGATCCGCCGTAAAACCTGTCACGCCTACTTTTTTAGCCACATATCGTGCGGTTGCCGGCATCAACTGCATCAGACCCGATGCACCAACATGTGAACGCGCCGTTTTAACAAAACGCGACTCTTGGCGAATCACGCCATACACCCACGCCATATCCAATCCCAGCGCGCTTGTATTCGTGGTCATGATTTCGCGATGCGGCGAAGGAAAGCGTTGAGTGAAATCGACTTCGATTTTAGTCCGATCCGAGGTATTGACCATCCGATCCAGAACGTCACTCTGACGCGCAAACTCGGCCGCCGCCAATAACTGGCGATCAGTCATTTTTCGCAACTCCCAGTTCCATTCGCGCGTGCCTTCAAACCGCAGTCCCATATCGAAAAAGCGGAAGGCGCGCTGAAAACCAGCATTTTTTTGCATCGGTGCCAATTCGAGCGGTGTGATCACTGAAGGCGTTCCGATGACAACTATTTTTTGTCCCATCTCTTCCAGCGCCAATTGTCCGTAGAAATTGGTTTGATCTGCAATCGACTGAAATAGTTTTTGCGCTTGTTCGTTGCGTCCATCGGCCATCAACGAGCGGCCTAACCAATAAACCCAGGCCGGATCGTCGCGCAAGGGCAAAGGCATTGCTTCAATACTGCTTTTGACCAATTTCCAGTCACCCGCGCGCAGCGCCGAACGCACGCTCCATTGATACCCATCCTGAGAGAGCGGTGCGCCCTGTGCAGCCCGCCAATAATCCACGGCTCGCGGATCAAGCTTTAATGCCGCTGGCAACGCGATCTGCGACCAACCAAGTGAGCGTTCCGATGCCTTCAACTGATCGGCAGAAGCAGTCAATGCAGCAGCGGCTTGAGATGGATCATTTTTAGCTACGCGGCCTAACGCAATGATAAAAAGCTCATGCCCCACGCGGTCAGCACCCGGTCCGCGGGCGACAACAGACGCTGATCGATCAATCGCCTGCGCTATTTGCGCGTCAGTAGCGTCCATAAAGGGAGCCATCCGACGAGCCACGCCACCAAAACCGGACTCAACCGCCTGCCGCACCTGAAACCATAAATCGGTTTGCGTAAATTGACCATTTTGCGCCAGCGTGCCGATTAAATCAGTGCAACCTTGCCCGAAATCCTTCGGCGTAATCAACAACGCACGCGCCTCATCGGCAACATTCACGCCTTTTAACGCTTTAGATGTCAGCGCGTAGCATTTAAGCTGAGTATCGTCGTCCAGTGCAAACAACGGATATTGTTGATCAAACGTATTCCAGATACCGGCCTTGCCGAGTTCAAGAAGCCAATCATTACGTAAGCGATCCGCAATCGCCGTACCGTCATAACGCGCCAAATATTCACGTATCTCTGGTTCCGGCGCGACCAAATCCTTGATGCGCGGTTTCAGACGATAATAGTCAACATACGAAGGGATGTCATAATTGCTTAACACAGACGCCAATGCATCCACTTTATCAGTCTTGTTGGCGCGCGAAGCATCGCGGAGGGCGAGAAACGTTGCATCCTGATCGCCAACGTTACTGACATTGCCAAGAGTGGTTGTGGAGTTCGTTTGTGCCGTGGCCGCTGGCACTATCGCCACCGATGCCGCAGCCGAAAACATTACACTAACTACCCATTTTGTTGCGAATTTTGCTCTATACATACCTTAACAACCCTCAATCTGCGAGTACCAATGACCAACCCAAGCATAGCATGTGATGCGTCTGATTCGGGCCATGAAAACGTTGCCGAAAAGGGACTTTTACGCATCGCGCTGCTGGCTGCGCGTAAAGCCATTTCAGCAGATCAGCGCCTAACGTTCGATACTGCCATTGGCGAACGGGTTATCGACTGGGCAACGGCCTTATCAGACGGCAATTCTGAAGTCACATCGGGCAGATTTCCGGTATCGGGCGTACTAGGCGTCTATTGGCCGATACGCGACGAACCGGATTTGCGACCAGCCTATAAGACATTGATCGCACGCGGTGTGCAGTTGGCGTTGCCAGTCGTCGTTGGCAAAAATGCGCCGCTTCAGTTCATCCGATGGCAACCAGGTGAAGCCATGATCAAAGACAGCTTTGGTGTGGCAATCCCGGCGAACGGAGAAGTAGTCATTCCAAGGGCGCTATTGATACCGTGCGTCGGCTTTAACGCGCAACGGCTACGCCTCGGTTATGGCGGTGGATTTTATGATCGCACCCTCGCAATAGAACCACGACCAATCGCACTTGGCATTGGCTATTCAGCTGGATTGGTGGGCTTTGATGGCGCGCATCACGATATCGCTTTGGACCGGATTTTTACGGAGAGCGCTTGCTTTTAAGAATGATTAATGTGTCAGAGAATGCGTTAAATAATACGTCAAATAACGCATTAGACTTTTTTCGGAACCGTACCCTCAAGGTTCTACCAAGAAGCCCAATCGCACGCTGGTGCGGAGCACAGCAGGTTCCGAAAAATTTACTTCAAGCGCTGCCAGATTGCAGTCGTAGCCGCAGCATTGTTAAGTGTGTAAAAATGCAAACCCGGTGCACCGCCAGCAAGCAAGCGCTCACATAACTGCGTCACCACATCAAGACCAAATGCGCGTATCGACTCGGTATCATCACCGTAAGCGGCAAGCTTTAGGCGAATCCAACGCGGAATCTCGGTACCGCACATATCCGAAAAACGCATTAACTGCGAATAGTTAGTAATGGGCATGATTCCGGCAATAACGGGCACAGTCGCGCCTAATTTTTGCGCTTCCTCTACAAACCGAAAATAGGCATCAGAGTTGTAAAAGTACTGCGTAATGGCACCGTTCGCGCCAGCTTTTACCTTGGCGGCAAATCGTTGCACATCGTCTTGCGGCGATTTTGCCTGCGGATGCATTTCGGGGTAAGCCGCCACTTCGATATGAAACCAATCGCCTGTTTCGATACGAATAAACTCGACTAACTCATTCGCATAACGAAATTCGCTTGATGAAAAATCCACGCCGCCATAACCGCTCGGGGCATCTCCACGCAAGGCGACTAAGCGCTTAATACCGTTCTCTTTGTACTGCGTCAGGATGGCACGCAAGGATTCGCGAGAACTGCCCAGACAAGAAATATGCGGAGCGGCATCATGTCCCTCGCCACGAATCTCCAGTACGGTGTCAAGCGTTCCTTTTTGCGTTGAACCACCAGCGCCGAACGTGACCGAAAAATATTTCGGATGCAGTTCAGCCAGTTTTGCCCGCGTTACGCGTAGTTTCTCTGCGCCTTCTGGCGTCTTTGGTGGGAAAAATTCAATGCTGAAATTATGAGAAGACATTTAATTTTTTTTCAGTAACAAAGTAGACAAGGCCCACGAGACGATGCTGTACAAAATGGCGCCGCCAACTGCCGCCCAGAAACTGGCAACATGAAAGCCACCAACCAATTGCGCAACCACCCAAAACATCAAGCCGTTGATGATAAAAATGAACAAACCCAACGTCAATACCGTCGCTGGCAAAGTCAATACCAATAAAATTGGACGAATCAACGTGTTCACGAAACCCAGAATCAATGCAGCAACCAGCGCAGCACCAAAACTATCGACCGACACTGAATGCATCAAATATGGCACCGCCAGCAGCGCCAGCGCGTTAATTAACCACGTCACCAACAAACGCATTCATTTCTCCTATTTTGTAACTTGTATGATGCCTATATTCGCACAACCAATCAGGCCAATTACCCCGGCTGATTGCCAGTTCCACCCCCCAAAACGACACGATTTGAAGCCGTCTGGTGTGAAAATCGGAATAGCTTGAAGCATCTCTTCGCTATTCCTTATCTGATATCAAAGCCAGCTTTAAAAAGTCATTCGTCTCGAGTGTCACCACTTAAATAATCAGGACAAATAAGACAAATAGCGATTTAACGCGTAGCGCAGAATTGTTCACACAGGCCGCTGATTTGGCCCTGTTTCGTCAATATTAATAACGATATTGTTCCGGCTTATAAGGGCCGGTTTGTTTCACGCCGATGTAGGCCGCTTGCTCTTCCGTGAGCACACTAAGTTGTGCATTCAGTTTTTGCAATTGCAAGCGTGCGACCTTTTCATCCAAATGCTTCGGCAACGTATAAACACCGATTGGATAAGCCTTCGTATTGGCGAATAATTCGATTTGCGCGATGGTTTGATTCGCAAACGACGAGCTCATTACATACGATGGATGGCCAGTACCGCAACCCAAATTGACCAAACGACCTTCAGCCAGCAAGATGATGCGTTTGCCGTCGGGAAAAATAACGTGATCGACTTGTGGCTTGATGTTTTCCCAAGTATATTTCTTCAATGCAGCGACTTCGATTTCGTTATCGAAATGGCCAATATTGCAGACAATCGCCTGATCTTTCATCTTCGCCATATGGTCGTGGGTGATGACGTGATAATTGCCAGTACAGGTAACAAAAATATCACCGTGCTCCGCCGCATAATCCATGGTCACAACGCGATAACCTTCCATCGCTGCTTGCAGCGCGCAGATTGGATCGATTTCTGTCACCCACACTTGGGCCGATAGCGCCCGCATTGCTTGCGCAGAACCTTTACCCACATCGCCATAACCGGCGATGACGGCAACTTTACCGGCAATCATGACGTCTGTTGCACGCTTGATACCGTCAACCAATGACTCACGGCAGCCATACAAGTTATCAAACTTTGACTTGGTGACTGAATCGTTAACGTTGATTGCAGGGAAAGCTAATTTGCCTTCCTTGTGCATTTGATACAAACGATGCACACCGGTTGTGGTTTCTTCGGTGACACCTTTAATTTGTGCCAAACGGGTCGAATACCATTGCGGTGACGTTGCCAGCTTTTTCTTGATGGCGTTGTAAAGGCAAATTTCTTCTTCCGAAGTAGGATCGTTCAACACTGACGCGTCTTTTTCTGCACGCGTGCCGAGATGCAACAACAAAGTAGCGTCGCCACCATCGTCGAGAATCATGTTGGCTTGCTCTTCGCCCGGCCATTCAAAAATGCGATGCGTGAATTCCCAATACTCATCCAGCGATTCGCCTTTAAAAGCGAATACCGGCGTTCCAGCGGCAGCAATTGCCGCGGCCGCGTGATCTTGGGTTGAGTAGATATTGCATGATGCCCAACGCACTTTGGCGCCAAGCGCTTCCAGCGTTTGAATCAACACTGCGGTTTGAATCGTCATGTGAATCGAACCGGTGATGCGTGCGCCTTTCAGCGGTTGCGCCGCCGCAAATTCTTGACGAATGGCGATCAGACCTGGCATTTCGGTCTCGGCTATGCGGATTTCTTTATCGCCCCAACCAGCCAAGCTGATATCGGCAACCACATAATCGGAAGAAACAAGAGTAGTAGGGATGGATTTCATTACAACGGCGTTCATCACGCCCTCCTTTCGTTAGAAAAAAAGTAACGTGAGCGCGGTTGCTTGTAGAGACGATACCAAGCCTGGCAGACTGTGTCTGTCGCAACGCTCCTTGGCACGAAGTCAGTATTCTAAATCAAATTGCCATTGCTTTCATGGCTTTGCGATTGGATCATGCCAAATGCGCAAAAATAAAGTTTATTGACACTTTTTGGAAAGGTGTCTGTAACAATTTTCAGTGCTTATTCGATACTTATTCAGTTCTCGCTGACTGTTTATTCGATATTTATTCGGTACTTAAAAAGAAAACAATCATTGTCTAGCCACCCTCAAACCCAGCCCATTTCGTAAAGTTCGCTTTTAATATAAGCGTAATAAACCGGTGCTGCCACCAATCCGGGCAAGCCGAACGCTGCTTCAGCCAGAACCATCATTAGCAACAATTCCCAGCTACGTGCATTAATTTGCGAACCGACAATCCGGGCGTTTAAAAAATATTCCAGCTTATGAACCACAATCAGAAATACCAGTGCGGCCAATGCAACGTATAAAGAAACTGACAATGCCACAACAACGATCACGGAATTCGAAATTAAGTTGCCGATTACAGGAAGTAATCCAGCCAAAAAAGTGACTACAATCATTGTTTTGGTCAATGGCAAATGGACGCCCGCCAAGCGTAATATCACCAGCAAAAAAATTGCCGTCAGGGTGGTATTGAGCAACGAGATCTTAATCTGCGCAAATACGATGCGACGAAAAGCGTCGGCCAGCAATCTTGCGCGTTCTAACAACTCAGAAGCCAAGGGCTGTAGTACCGGCAATGGATGTTCTGCAGTCATTGCGACCATCGCTCCCAATACCATACCAACCAACACATGAATAAAGACTTGTACCGCTTCTTTTCCCGCCAGCTTAAGTTCGCCGCTATGGGATTCTATAAATTCGGTGACCATTTGCCGAGTACCAACGATATCATCCGGCAAAAATCGTTGCAGTACCGTCGGCATCTGCGTACGCGCCTGATCGATGACATCCATCAACTTGGATTGAATGACCAACATGCGATCAGGTCCACCGTGGAAGAACGCTACCAAACCCAGAATAATGCCGGTGAGAACGCCAATAATAACCGTAGAAAGCAACACAACTGCTATAAGATGTGAGCGCTCACTGGTGAGGCGTCGCTCGATCAGTGGCGTCAATGAACGCACCAATTGATACACCAGCAATCCTGCCAATAACGCGGTCAGCATATGCAGCGTCAAGACCAAAACCAAGACCACAATCGCGATCAGCCAAGCAGCAATGCGAAAAGAAGACACCCCGCTTGTCACTGGACGGCGTCTGGGCGGCTGCATTTGAACGGCAGTCGTCTGTTTGGCGGAAGATTTGATTGCGGCCATGATAGGTAAAACCCGATAAGCACAAACTACAAAATGAAATATGCACGGCAAAGCGACCGATGCTGCTGAATGAATCTTGCAGAAGAAACAACTCAGTGTATCAAGTAGTTAGGTATCCGCAAAGCATCAATTAATCAGTATTTTGCGCCTGTTCTGAGGCAATTGGATGGTATAAATCAAAAACAAGACAACGCGAAAGCAGGACATCCAGCCGAAACGTTTCCGTTTTAGCCGAAGCCTACTTCCCGTCGATTCCGCGCTAGCTAACGCGAGTGATTAGCATAGGCGGTAAATGATGGCGTTACAAAATCGTCACGCTGCTACTATCGAAACACAATCAAATTGCTGCTTTGAGCGCCGCTGCTTTGTCAGTGCGTTCCCAGGTAAATTCTGGCTCTTCACGACCAAAGTGTCCGTATGCAGCAGTTTTTTCATAGATTGGACGTAACAGATCAAGCATTTGCACGATACCTTTTGGACGCAGGTCAAAATGCTCCAATACCAGCTGGGCCAGTTTTTCATCGCTGATCTTGCCAGTTCCGAACGTCGTTACCATCACGGAGGTCGGTTTAGCAATACCAATCGCATATGACACCTGAATTTGGCAACGCGTCGCCAAACCGGCTGCAACGATATTTTTGGCGACATAACGGCCAGCGTAGGCGGCAGAACGATCGACCTTTGATGGATCCTTGCCCGAAAAAGCGCCGCCGCCGTGCGGTGCGGCACCACCGTAAGTATCCACAATAATTTTACGACCAGTCAATCCACAATCCCCTTGCGGTCCACCGATGACGAACCGCCCCGTAGGATTGATTAGATAACGCGTGTTTTGTAGCCATTCTTTCGGCACGACTGGCTTGATAATTTCTTCGATGGCGGCTTCTTCAATAGCCCTGTGTTGCATTTCAGGCGCATGCTGTGTTGACAACACAATCGTGTCAATCGCGACGGGTACACCGTCAACATACTTCAGCGTCACCTGTGATTTTGCGTCCGGACGCAGCCATGGCAAACGCCCGTCTCTGCGCAATTGCGACTGGCGCTCAACAATCCGATGTGCGTAATAAATAGCGGCTGGCATCAGTTCCGGGGTTTCGTCACAAGCGTAACCAAACATCAAACCCTGATCGCCCGCGCCCTGATCCAGATCCAGTCCCTTGCCTTCATCAACACCTTGAGCGATGTCCGGCGATTGCTTGTCGTACGCCACCAGCACCGCGCAGCTTTTGTAATCGATACCGAAGTCAGCATTATCGTAACCGATGCGCTTGATGGTCTCACGTGCCACGTTGATGTAATCGACGTTAGCAAACGTTGTGACTTCACCGGCCAGAACAACCAGACCGGTATTAACCAATGTTTCGGCAGCAACGCGTCCATTTGGATCTTGGGCCAAAATGGCGTCCAGAATAGCATCGGAAATTTGATCCGCGACTTTGTCGGGATGTCCCTCAGAAACGGATTCAGAGGTGAAGAGGTATTCATGTGTCATAACAGGCTCCTGCCAGAAAGAAATACAGTGGTGACCGTGCCGCAGTCCTACTGTAGAGCCTGCGACGCTTTAGCGAAATTTGTATACCGCTTCGCAAGTTGTCTATTAACTCGGCGGGTGAAATCCTGTAAATCCGGCGAAACTGGCATGATCCAAATTAATGACTGATTTGGCTGGTCCAATTTCTTGCAACTCTTGCTACACATTGAATGTAACGCTAATAGAATAAGCGATTTATCGATTTGCTGCTTAAGTTGCTGCTTAAGTTAATGCTTAAGTTAATGCTTTTTAAGTTAGCTAACAAGCCGACGAATAAGCTAGTTGCATTAGCTAATTATTAAACACTAATATAAGTACATCAATGTATTTGTTTATCCTACGTATGTTATTTTACGCCTTTTACAACTTTTCGGCAAAACGCCCCTTCCCACCGTCCAATGCTTGTCAAACTCTTTCAACTTTTATCTAAATTACCGCTATTTGCGTTGCACGCAATCGGTTCTGCTGTCGGTTGGCTGGTATATTTGTTATCGCCATCGTATCGACGCAAATTAAAAACTAACCTTGCCCGTGCCGGTTATAAACGCTATTTGTCTCAAGCGATTCGCGAGTCCGGCAAAAGCATGTTTGAGCTTCCTTTTGTCTGGTGCGCGCCGCCAGAGAAGGTATTACGTACGGCCAGCATCGAAAATTGGGAGTTGGCACAGGCCGCGCTTGACGCCAAAACTGGGGTCATTTTTTTGACGCCGCATTTGGGTTGTTTTGAAATCATCGCTCAAGCAATTGCCGCCAAAACATCGCTCACCGCGCTATACCGACCGCCACGCAAAGCCGCATTAAAACCCTTGATTGAAGGCGCGCGCGCGCGCCCTAACTTGCACCTCGCTCCAGCAAATCTAACGGGCGTGCGTGCCTTGCTAAAAGCCCTCAAAAAAGGTCAGGCCATCGGCTTGCTGCCCGATCAGGTGCCACAAAACGGTGAAGGCGTCTGGGCTAATTTTTTTGGCAAAGCAGCTTACACGATGACTTTATCGGCCAAATTGCATCAAATGAGTGGTGCGCCCATTATTCTTTCGTATGCCGAACGCCTACCTTGTGGCCGTGGTTTTGTCATTCGGTTTGTGCCGTTTGAAGAAGAGTTAGGTGATACCCCAAAACAGCAAGCCCAAGCGATTAACATCGCCATGGAAAAACTAATCGCCCGTTGCCCATCCCAGTATATCTGGAGCTACAACCGCTATAAAACGCCGCCCGGCGTCAGCGCGCCAACTGATATAACGTCCGATAATAAGGACCGTCCATGAGAGCGCTGATTTTCTTGTTATGGCTGACACATTGGCTGCCGCTCTGGATACTTGGCCCTCTTGGCGAAGCGTTAGGATCGTTGCTGTTCATCATCATGAAACCACGTCGCCACATTACGTTAATCAATCTGCGGTTGTGTTTTCCTGATATGCCAGAAGCAGACCGCGTCATATTGGCACGGCGCCATTTTCAAGCCTATTCACGCAGCGCTCTGGAACGCAGTGTGTTGTGGTGGGCTTCTGAAGCGCGCCTCAAACGACTGATAAAAATTGAATCTGACTTACCGCTCGACACACTCCGTGCAGGACCTACCATTTTGCTATGTCCGCACTTTGTCTGTCTAGAAATTCCAGGCATTGCGTTAGTACTCAACTCGTCGCTCTCGATTTGCACCATTTACTCTCGGCAACAAGATCCGTTGGTGGATGCTGCTTTGCTTAAAGGTCGGTCGCGTTTTCGCCCTGTCAAATTATTCACGCGCGAACAAGGTGTGAAACCAATCATCCGTGCGATGCGGGAGGGATTTCCCTTCATCATGTTGCCTGATATGGATTTTGGAACCAAAGATGCCGAATTTGTCCCATTCTTTGGCATTCCTGCAGCGACACTCACCGCACCCGCCAGAATTGCCGCCGCCACCAAAGCCAGCGTGGTTCCGATGATCGCGACGTACTTGCCGGGCTATAAAGGTTGGAAAGTTACCTTTTACCCGGCTTGGGAAAACTATCCAGGCAACGATGTCACGGAAGCGACCCGACGCATGAATGCATTTATTGAAGAGCGGATACTTGAAGCGCCAGCAGAGTACTTTTGGGCGCATAAGCGCTTTAAAACCAGACCGCAGGGCGAACCTGGGCCTTATTAATCAAATGAAGAAAACCAAGTTTGAACTTTTAACGCTAAATAACGTAACGAGACAAAAAAACTGGCAACTTTACAGAAGCGTCGTGTTGCGCACTTTCTCTCTTACCGCCCTATAATCACACCATGAAACTCACATTCACAAAAATGCACGGCGCGGGTAACGATTTCATTGTCATTGATGCGATTAATCAGCATATCGATTTCACACAAGTCCAATGGCAAGCACTAGCTGACCGTCGCTTTGGAGTCGGTGCCGATCAGATGTTGGTCGTTGAAAAACCCCAAGCGGCGGGCGTTGATTTCCGTTACCGCATTTACAATGCTGATGGCGGAGAAGTTGAGCAGTGCGGGAACGGTGCGCGCGCGTTCGTCAAATTTGTTACTGAAAAAGGTCTCACCCAAAAGCGCTCCATCAAAGTAGAAACCATGTGCGGCGTGATCGAGCCAATGCTGGAAGACGATGGCTCTATTACTGTTGACATGGGCTCTCCTGTTTTAGCGCCGTCCGACGTACCTTTTGACGCAAGCGCTCTACAAGGCGAACGCCAAGGTACGGACACGTTGTGGCCACTCGAAATCAACGGCAAGTTAATCCTGTTTTCAGTTGTATCGATGGGTAATCCACATGCGATTCAGGTCGTCAGCGATACTGAGGCCACGCCGGTTCTTGTGGATGGTCCTATCATTGAGCATCATCCGCGGTTTCCAAAACGCGTCAACGCTGGGTTCATGCAAATTGTTGATCGCCATCAGATCAAGTTGCGCGTGTATGAACGCGGTGCGGGCGAAACTTTAGCTTGTGGCACTGGCGCGTGCGCTGCGGTTGTCGCGGGTATTCAACGTGGGTTGCTGGATTCACCGGTAGCAGTCTGCACTCACGGCGGCGATCTATCTATCGCATGGAATGGCATTGGACAACCGGTCAGACTCACTGGTCCCGCCGTGACCGTGTTCGAAGGTGAAATAGATATCGATGCAGGCCGAACGTAAAAACGAACGTATCAACGAACGTAGCCAGGAAGGTGCGCGTTGTAAAAAATTAAACCCAATAACTTCCTAACTACTTATTGCTGATTACTCATTACTTTACAACGCAAATTTTCTCGTTAATTTTTAATTAAGCCAAAAACTAAGTACTTAAGCATAGCGTTTGGCCGCGGCGCGCTATTTGGGCGCCCGTATTTAAATACGCAATCTTAGTTGCTCAGTTGGTTAGACGTTTCAGCGAACTCTTCACCATCTTCGGTCGCTGTATCGGCATCCGTCATCTCCAAACCCGGCAGTGCTGTCTTAAAACGATACAAGCGTTGCCGATAATTTCCCTCTGGACCATGCGGGCCACAATCGACATCCTCGAACAATCGCGCCAGCCGATTCAATGCCTGACGCTCGTCGCCCGTCTCAATTAACACCAACCGCCGCTTACTGCGAGCGTAAGACGTACGGATATCCACCACCAGACAGTGACCGCAATCAGCTTGATTTAAATCCAGCAACAAAGCCTCTGGCCGACTTAATCCAAATAACAAGGCGAGTTCAATACGCGCCGCGAGAAAAGGATGACCAGCGACCAACTCACGCGTCAGTTGTTGTTTCGCGCTCACGGCCCACGCCATAGGACGCGCGCGGTCAGCAATCTTGGTCAGCAACGTTTGGGCCTCAATACTGCCTTGCGTCGCTGCTTTTTGCAGCCAATAAACCGCTTGAACATCGTTCGTTAACTTTTCACGACGATTGCGCCACGCACTGACGCCACATTCCAGCTGCGCTGCACGATGCCCCATTTCAGCCGCATGCTCCAGATGGCGTTGCATATCAACCAAATTACGTTGAGAAAATTCAGACTTCAAATATATTCGTGACAACGCATACCAAGCTTCGGATAATCCCCGCTCGCCCGCATGTGTCAGCCAACGTATCGCTTTTTTATAATTGGCCGACCCAGCACCAACAATGATGCGTCCGCCATCGCTATCCATCCGCGCATACCAAAGCCCCAAATCGAGCTGAGCAGATTTGTCGTCAGCCGAGGCCGCCAACTCTAAAAATTGCTGGACCTCGTTAGCATCAAATCCAGTAGTCATCATCAGTGCGCGGGCACAGCGCGTTAACAACAACAGATTTGCCTCACCCACACGCCTCGCCAAATATTCGGAAGGAGCATGCAATTGTGCCAATTCGCCACCATATTGCTGCGCGACGGCACGTGCCAACGGTAAGCCGCGTTCTAAAAACGCCGTCCAGTCGCGCTTTTCCCAGGCTATCTGCGCCAGCGAATGTTGTGCTTGCATGATTCCGGCGTCAGCTGCGCGGGCGGTCCAGGACAGCGTCGCACCGGTCGCTTCAGCGCCGGATACTGGCGCCCGATGGGCAACTTCACCGGTCAATTCATCAGCCCCGTTCATTTGGCTGGAACGCGAAGCATTACTTGAGCGACTCGGCAGACCAACATGTGCACCACCCGTCATTTTACCGGCGTTACTATCGGCTTCTGCAGCGTGCGAATTGACAAGCGCGGCGGCCGTTTGATCGATCCTCGCCGCGTGCTGCGCTAATAGCCATTGGGCCTCGGGAATATCGGCATGCGCCGCTGCCTCCAGTGCCTGTAAAGCTTTAGGCTTATAAGCCTCTAAAGCAGCCCGTTCATCGATTGGAATGTTGATGTCCAATACCAATTGCGCTAAAACCAATCCGGCCTGCATCACGCCTGCGTCAAACGCGCGCTCATACCAAGCGCATAAATCTAGCGGGTTGGTAGCACCACGGGCGACATCAAGCTGAATATACGTCCCGATTAAGATCCAAGCCTCTACCTCTTGCTGTTGCGCAGCACGATCCAACCAATGTAATGCAGTCGGAAAGCTCTGTGGCAAACCGTTCCCGCCAAAGAGGTAGCGTTGACCGAGCGCGAGCTGGGCCGCCGCCTGTCCAGCACGCGCAGCCCTAATAATTGCTAAGTCTTCCCGTTTAGCCATAAACACCCATCATGCAAAAGCGTAAATTATCCCCGATAAATGAAGAATCCTTTATTTGATAACAAAATAGAATAAAGTTCGCAGCTTTAATACAACAAAGTGATATTTCTTTAATTTTAACGATCCGGCAAAACGGCCCAGTCAACCAATATAGAAAACATTACACCAACTTAGCGCAATATCAGCGATTAGTGTTCTATTTATGATTAACGTCGGATAAGTTACAAAATATAGCAGCAGAATAAATTTTTGCAATTTATTGGCTAAAGAGCCTTCCTCAATTTATGGATAAGAAACATCGTGGCGAGGTTTTCCAGATGCGCTTAACAAGTCAGCCTTTGATATAAAGAAGTAACTAGACAACAAGTAGCAAGTCCTATGTCGTAATTCGTATCAATAGCGGCTTATTACTGGTAAAAAACGGTCACCCGACAAGGCTCTCGCCGTCCATCAATCCGAAAAGAAAATTATCATGTAATACAAGTACAAGAAATCGTAGTGTTTTGTCAGCACAATGCAATGTAATACATGCAAAATTACCAATGCATAGCAGAAGATTACCGATTTAGTACAACGATAGGTCGCCGCTTGTGTGTCACAAAAATACAACACAAACACCAACACCTGACAATTTCGACAAATTTATAGCACTACATAAGACCAAAGCGCCAGAGTAGACAGCCGGACCCATTAATGTTCACCCATCCGACAGATGTACGGATCCTTAAGCAGGCTTTTCCAAATAAAGGACGTCAAATGAAGAAATCACTAATCGCACTGGCCGTACTAGGCGCAATCGCAGGTGCAGCACAAGCTCAAAGCTCAGTAACAATCTACGGTATCGTTGATACTGGCGTCACTTACACAAACAAAGCACTGAACACTACTACTGGTAAAACTGGTAGCAAGTTTGCTGTCAACTCCGGCATCGTCCAAGGTTCACGTCTGGGTTTCAAAGGCGTTGAAGATCTGGGCGGCGGTTTGAAAGCAGTTTTCCAATTGGAAACTGGCTTCGCTAATGACACTGGTGCATTGCAAGGCGACAAAGGTTCGACAAATCTGTTCCGTCGTAAATCTGTTGTTGGTCTGAGCAGTGATGCATTCGGTACAGTTCTGTTGGGTCGTCAGACTGATATTCTGGATGACGTTAGCCAATGGACTTCGGTTCAAGATTTCGGTGGCGTAACTGGCGCGGTTGGCCACAATCTGGACCGTTTGGAAGGTGTACGTACCCAGAATTCGATCCGTTACAACACGACAAACCTGTCTGGTTTCACTGCTAGCGCGATCTACGGTTTCGGCGAAACTGCTGGTCAAACTACTGCTGGTCAATCTTTCGGTATCGGTGGTCAATACGCGAACGGCCCACTCGGCCTGTACGCTGCTTACTACCAGTCGAAAAAAGGCGCCACATCTAGCGATACTTCTTTGACTAACAGTGCTCCAGTATTTTCTGGCAATGCCGGCGATACAGCTCTGAAAGTGTTCAGCTTAGGTGCTAGTTACCAAGTTGGTCCTGCACGTTTGTACGGTAACTGGTCACGTGTTAAGCAGCCATTGGCTACTAGCTCAACAGCGGCTGTTCCTGTCGGTGGTTCGTTGGCTTCGGCGTTCGCTATCGGCGGCATCAACAACAGCAAAGCTGACATCTTTGAATTGGGTACTAACTATTCTTTGACAGCACCTTTGCATTTGTTGGCTAGCGTTCAATACAGCAACTTGACTTTCGTTGATGCTGGTTCGCCAAAAGGCAAACTGACACAAGTCAACTTGGGTACTGATTACTTCTTGTCGAAGCGTACTGACTTGTATGCATTTGCTTCATACCTGCGCGCTAAAAACGCTGTCAACCCAGGCGTTGAAGGCGACACAACTGGAAACACAGGTAACCAAACTGCTGTTACTGTTGGTATCCGTCACAAGTTCTAATGTAATTTAGTCATATCTGCGGTAACGCGGAAATGTCTGCTTAGTTAGAAATACAAAAGGCCCACATGAAAAATCATGTGGGCCTTTTGTTATTTTCGGGATCAAAAAAATTTTTGCTGAGGCATTAGTTATGGTTCATCGCCATAGTGATGATATTCTTGCTCACTCAACTCTCTACTCTCAATATTCAATCGCACACTATGAGCAGCCAACTGGATCCCGATACCGTCGCAGAATATCTTGCAGAAACGCCACATTTCTTTGTGGAGCATGCTGAGTTGCTCGGCAAAATCAAATTGACCAGCCCTTTGCTTGGTCGCGCCATCTCCCTGCAAGAGCGTCAGATGGAAATATTGCGGGAAAAAATAAAGGTGCAAGATCTTCGCCTCGCCGACATGGCAAGAAATGCGCAAGAAAATGACGGCATCGCGGACAAATTACAAGTATGGTCACGTAGCCTGCTTCTAGCCCGAAATGATGTCGATATGCCCCATACGCTTATCGCCGGGCTACAGACGATCTTCAACGTACCTCAAGCCACCATGCGGCTGTGGAACGTTGCTGATGAATTTTCGCATACGTGGTTTGCTGCGCCAGCATCTGCCGATTCAAAGCTTTTTGCAAATGGCTTGCGCGTCCCTTTTTGTGGGTCCAATAATGATTTTGAAGCGGCTTCCTGGCTTGATCATCCAACTGAAACACAATCAATCGCCATGCTGCCATTACGACGCGATCCTGCATCCGGCACTTTCGGATTATTAGTCTTAAGCTCGCCGGACCCGGAGCGTTTTAGTGCCGACATGGCAACCGACTTCCTGAGTAAGATAGGCGACACCGCCAGCGCAGCGCTGGCCTGTCTACTGCACTGATCGATCCAATACCATGTCGAGTGACGATAATGTGTCCTCTGAACTGTTAACGTCTTCATCGGACGTTAACAGGTATCTGGATAATCTGCGCTATGGTCGAAAATTGTCGCCGCATACAGTCAGTAGCTATGCGCGAGATCTTTCGGAGTTAATAGCGCTGAGTCGCGCACTCCATAACGCTTCTGAAGATGCCAATCCAGACCTTGCGACTCTCAGCCATGCACATATTCGAAAATTTGCCGCACAACTCCATTCTCGCGGCCTCAATGCGCGTTCAATCGCACGCAAACTTTCGGCCTGGCGCGGGTTTTATAGTTGGTTAAGTGAACATACTACGCTTTCCAGCAATCCCGTCGACGGCGTCAAAGCACCAAAGCGTGGAAAACCACTACCAAAAGCACTCAATGCCGATGACACCATACGGCTGGTGGCCAGCGCCAATCCTCTCAATTCGCACGGCCCGACCTTGTCGGCATGCAATCGCGCCATGTTCGAGTTGTTATATTCGAGTGGGCTGCGGGTCTCCGAGCTAGCTGGGCTCGACATTCGCTACACGAATGAAGCAGGACATGTTTCGTCCGGCTGGATCGATTGGGACGCGGCAGAAGTCAGGGTAACCGGCAAAGGCAATAAGCAGCGATCAGTCCCAGTGGGACAACCGGCATTGCAAGCTATCGCAGACTGGCTGCCTTTACGCATGACATTGGTAAAAGAGAATGCGGCAAAGCTGAACAACACCTTCGCACTTTTTTTAACTGAGCGCGGTAGCCGTGTATCACCGCGAGTGATTCAACTTCGCTTGAAAGCCCATGCGCGGACGCTCAACCTCCCGACTGACGTTCATCCACATGTATTACGCCATTCGTTTGCCTCCCACGTTTTACAAAGTTCCGGCGATTTACGCGCGGTACAAGAGATGCTAGGCCATGCATCAATCGCCTCGACCCAAGTCTATACGTCACTTGATTTTCAGCGCCTTGCGCAAGTCTATGACGCCGCCCATCCTCGCGCCAAAAAAGTCCCAAAAGAATAATTTGCGATCTAATCGATAGTTGATTTGATTTCGCCTGGCGAGAGAACTAATCTGCCCTCACTCAAAAAATCAACTCAATTGCAACTCAATTGCAATTTGGGGCATAATCGATCTTTACCAACGATTACTCCACCTGTTCTCGCATGACCGCTGACATCAAAGTTAAATCTGGGACGAAAAACTCTCCAGCCGCACACCACACCGCGCTGCCTTCACAAGCGGCTAAGCTAGCGGAGGGGCAGTTGCGACTATCGTCAGTGCGCATCACGACTGCGCGAGTAAAAGTGCTGACCGCCTTGCTGGAAGCGCGCTGCGCTGTGTCGCATCAAGATATGCAGGATTTATTTGCAGAGTTAGATCGGGTGACCTTATATCGCGCACTTGATTGTCTGACCGATGCGGGCCTGGCCCACAAAATTGCTGGCGATGACCGCGTTTTTCTCTATAGCGCTGGCGCTGAACATACCGAGTCCACCTCAGCCCATTCAGCGCTGCACGCGCAGCATCAACATGGGCATTTTAAATGCACCCGCTGTGCAAAAGTTTTTTGCCTGGATGGTAGCGGTGAGGCAGGATTTTTGGGCGACGTACTGGCGCCAGTCCTAACGGACGCAACAACAAAACCTAGAGAAACGGCAACTACCGCATCGCCTGCGTTGCTGCGTCAGCATTTGCAGCAAGCCCTGCAGGGGTCGCTCGGCAAAGGTTTTGAAGGGCATGACATTGAATTAACGATCAAAGGCTGGTGCGCCGATTGCGCCCACTAGACCGATCTGGTCCATGGGCCCGTTGCTCCCACCATGTAGAAAAACTTAGAACATTAAGCCTGCATCCAACAGGTGATCGACTCCATACGGCACCATCATTACGACACAACCAAGCCGCCCTTCCATTTCCACTTCAGCTCACTGACGCTTAAAAAACATCATGGCACTTATACCGACAACTATCCTTACCGGCTTTCTTGGCGCAGGTAAAACTACACTACTCAACCGTATTCTGCAGCAACCGCACGGTCACAAAATCGCCGTCATAGAGAACGAGTTCGGCCAGGAAAATATCGATAATGAGATTTTGGTGCAAGATAGCACCGAACAAATCATCGAGATGAACAACGGTTGTATTTGCTGCACCGTTCGCGGTGATCTGATCATCGCCTTAAGTTCACTAGCCCGTCGCCGTGACGCCGGAGAGTTACATTTCGATCATGTGATCATCGAAACCACCGGAATGGCTAACCCGGGGCCCGTTGCACAAACCTTCTTCGTTGACGAGGAAGTCGCGCTTCACTTTATGCTCGATGCAATCGTCACCGTCGTTGATGCAAAACACGCGATGCAGCAACTTGATCAGCAAGAAGAGGCCCAACGTCAGGTCGGCTTCGCTGACAAACTGCTATTATCAAAAACAGATTTGGTCAGCGAGGCTGAAGTGAACGCACTGACTGCGCGCTTGAAACGCATCAACCCGCGCGCCGCAATAGTCAAACTTGATCCGGCGCATACGCCAATTGCCGAAATCCTCGATATCCGCGGCTTCAATCTGAACGCAAAACTAGAAATCGATCCTGACTTTCTGGCAGCCGAAGAGGCCCCCGGTGATCACCATGATCACGACCATAGCGGCGATGAATGCGAACACCCTTCGCATCAAGAAGGCCATGCACATGATGCGAAAAATGAAAGTCACGCACACAATCATCATCACGCACATCATGACGATGATATTGCAGCCTTTGTTTTTAAAAGCGAGCGACCTTTTGAAGCGGCGCGACTCGAAGAATTCCTTGATGGGATGATTCAGGTATATGGACCGCGCATGCTGCGCTACAAAGGCATATTATTTATGGATGGCGCTGATAGGAAAGTTGTCTTTCAGGGCGTGCACCAGATTATGGGCAGTGATGTCGGTGGAAAATGGGATGAGGGCGAAATCCCTTCCAGTAAAATGGTCTTCATAGGTAAAAAGCTACCTAAAGACATCTTTATTCGCGGTTTGGAGCAATGTCTGGTATAAAGTATGGCAGTTTTGCACGCAAGAAATAGTGGTAATAGTGCAAACTGGCATTGATGATTGCAGCCAGATCATGCAATAAAATGAAAAGAATATTGAAGAACCTGCATAGCAATTACCACATTTGAAAGAACCTGAACGCTTTGAGGTCAAACCTGTTGTAGAATCCCTGATCAAGTAAGAAATAATGATCGTGATGACAACAAAAGCGATTCAATGTTGAAGTAAGCTTCCCAGCATTTGACCGCTAGTGATTGCCTCAAAGAAAAGAATTCCCCGCGGCCAGATTCAGTACGAGAAACATTGAGGGCATTACAAATATCTTACCCTCACGTACTGAGTTAACGGATAAAATTGACATATACGTCGTATCGAAAGTACCCGAAGTGGCTACCAAAATAACCAACCCCACCCCCGATGCCCCTTTATTAACCGAAGCGCAACTCGTTACGATGAGCGAAGCGGATTACATGAATGCGGCACAACTGGCTTTCTTCAGAGCGCGTCTAAAACAGCTGGAAGTTGATCTGCTGAAAAACGCCGGAGAAACTACTGAACACCTGCGCGAAACAGTGCTTGTACCCGACCCTGCTGATCGTGCCACGATAGAAGAAGAACACGCACTGGAACTGCGAACACGTGATCGTGAGCGCAAATTATTGAAGAAAGTGCAACAATCAATCGCCTCAATCGATGCCGGTGAGTATGGCTGGTGCGAAGAAACCGGCGAGCCCATTGGCATCCCCCGTTTGTTGGCAAGACCTACCGCGACTTTGTCTCTAGAAGCGCAGCAACGGCGTGAACTGAAACAAAAGCTATACGGGGATTAATTCTCTGGCCGACTCAATCGGCTTCGATCCCCTCGCCCCGCAATGCTGCATTGTCTATTCTAAAATAGGCACGCCATCCTTTATGCATTGCGGGGAATCCATTATCAGCGCATAGTGACTTCAACCACCAGACTTTCCCCGTTGCAATTTTAACGGTGGTTATGCGACGACTAACATTAGTTATCTTCCCACATAGGCCTTAAAAGCCTTTATGTTTGCTTAATAGCGGCCTTAACGCGCGCTAAACAGAGACGCTTGTGCATCATGGTTCTCATCCTATCTACAAAGTAATTGACCTTAAGTCGCTTTAGATAAGAATCTATTCCTTCGTATAGTTAAAAGTTATCACACCTTATCCTTAGCCAAAAAAATGTTGTTGCAAGAGCGCCATCCAATAAAAGATCACTCGCCCCGAGCACAACGGAAAAGCATTACGTTAAGTGATTTTATTTAAAATATTAATGCACCATTTTAAATATTTTTTGCCATCGCCCGGCATTTACAAATCAACCGAGCCGTGTCAAATATAAGCTTTTACCTAAAAATGGGGCAGCAAGCACTATTTCTACATACATATCCGACTACACTATAAAGATAGCCGCTCGATTTACCTCCTTATCAACGACCATCAATTCATGAGCTAGGATCAATGTGGGGATTTTCTCGATTTTTAGCAAACAAGCTCGTCAAAACGCCAAAGCCGCTGCAGATATAGCGGCTGCCCAGAGCACCGTTTCAATTCAGCCCGCCAGCAATAGGACGCCTGAACAAGGGATCGAGACGCCTAGACCAAACGCACCACCGCCCAATTCCACCGCAATGAAAATCGATGCAATCGAGTCGGAGATGTCCTCAGAATTCGTCTATCCCACGACGATTCTAAATACCATGCTGTCCGATACTGCCAAAAATAAAAAAATAGTGAGTGCCCAGAATGACCAAAACGCTCCCGGGACGACCCGAAAAAAAGATTCTTTAGCAGCGGACACTAAGGTTGGGACTATTCAGGTCGCGATTTCAGACACGCCAGCGGTGGTTGAAGAGGCAGCATTGCTATTCGCCAGCTCACAATCCGAAATCGCGGAGCAGCTACTTGAACAAGCAATAGAGGGAGACGATCTAGGGGGAGCTACTGCCAGTGTGTGGTGGATGTTACTGGATCTTTACCGGATCGATAATAAACAACAGCAATTCGATGACCTGTCAGTTAATTATGCGCATAAATTTGAGAGTTCTCCCCCCGCTTGGGACGAGCAACTCACACTTAACCCCCACACCGATTTACAAGTCCAAGATCTTGCTATCGCAGCAGTATCGTTCTCGGGCAAGCTTGACGCAAATGTCACCAAGTACCTGGAGCGGGCTCAGAAACTGGCGGTGAGTCATCCTGCTTTAAGACTGGAATTCACCCGTATAACCTCCGTCGACGCGATCGGCTGCGGGCTTTTGTTGCGGACATTAAGGAAACTTCAAAAATCCGGTATCGATCTCATTTTGGTCGCTCCCAACCAACTTACCGAAGCTATTCGATCTATTCTTTGCATTGGTCGCCGTGATGAAACTGCAGCTCCGTGGTTACTATTGCTGGAAATTTTGCATTTATTAAATAATGAGCAAGCTTTCGAAGACGTTAGCATCGATTACAGTATTACATTTGAAGTATCTCCTCCACCTTTCATCGCACCAAAATCTAAAGTCCTTGTTGCTCTAGACAAAAATACGCTAAACCAGCAATCGATAAAGAGTCGAGAACACTTTCTGATGCCGATTTTGATCGAAGGACGGGTTGATGAACTTTTGCTAAAGATTAAAACGTACGCGATTAACCACAATCCGACGCTTATAGACTGTTCCCGCCTGATACGCATAGATTTTAATGCCGCCGGGCAATTAATGAATGGGCTATTGCCTATCATTGAACAAGGCCGAAAAATCGAGCTTCACGAGGTAAACCATCTAGTGGCAGCGCTATTTAAGGTTATGGGACTTCAAGACGTCATCAGCATTTCTACGCGCAAGAATTAAAAGTAGGTCTGGTATCTGGCAATCGGTCCTGCTTATAGATAGTTCATGATACTTATAAAGAAGTACACACAGTACCGAAAGGTTTTCAAACGTGCAACGCTGTAGCAACACAGCAATCGTCTCGGATTACCGTTCCCTCAAGTATTGTTTTAAAGTTAGTAAGTTGATGCGTAACAACGCATGCGCTTTAAAATATGCAATAGCGACTACGTCACGCACATTTAATTACGTGAAGATAAATCATCCACAAAGTTAAGTGACTTTAATTTGCGCCAACCGGTGCTTGTAATCACGCACGCCGCCCCCATTTTTTTAAATACACGCGGGATTGTCTGAGTTGTATCCTACGGTAATGAATATATGCGAAGACGTCCGACATCCGGACGCCGCATAGTTGGTCCGATTCGTGCAGTTCGTCCAACTGCCACACGTGCGGTCCGCTTTTTTTAGGCAAGTAAAATGGAACAATTTCATGGCACCACCATCCTCTCCGTACGACGCGGAAATAGCGTTGCGCTTGGTGGAGATGGCCAGGTAACTCTCGGCAACGTCGTGATGAAAGGCACTGCACGCAAAGTGCGCACACTTTATCAAGGTAAAGTACTGGTCGGTTTTGCCGGTGGAACCGCAGATGCTTTTACGCTGTTGGATTTATTTGAGGCTAAACTGGAAAAGCATCAAGGCAATCTGATGCGCGCCTCGGTAGACTTAGCTAAAGAATGGCGCACTGATCGCATGCTGCGTCGCCTGGAAGCGATGCTGCTCACAGCGGATAGGGATACCACACTGGTTATTACCGGCAATGGCGATGTACTTGAACCCACAGATGGAATTGGGGCAATTGGCTCCGGAGGCGTGTTCGCACAGTCCGCAGCCAAAGCGCTGCAAGAGAACACAACACTATCACCTGCCGAAGTAGTCAAAAAATCCCTTGTGATTGCTGGCGATCTTTGTATTTATACCAATCAATCGCACATCATAGAAACCCTTAATTAATTGTACGAATTTAATCCTGCAAAAAATGCGCCCGACACCTGATGGTCGTCCATAAACTGACCTTAACCAGCGCGCATTTAGCAACGAACCGGACCACCTCGGAACCGAAAAAATATGAATATGAATATGACTCCGCAAGAGATCGTCTCTGAACTCGATAAACATGTCGTCGGGCAGGACAAAGCCAAGCGTGCAGTAGCGATTGCGCTGCGCAACCGCTGGCGTCGTCAGCAAGTCGCCGAGCCATTGCGCCACGAAATCACCCCAAAAAACATTTTGATGATTGGGCCCACCGGCGTTGGTAAAACAGAAATTGCCCGCCGCTTGGCCAAATTAGCAAATGCGCCCTTCATTAAGGTTGAAGCAACCAAATTCACCGAGGTCGGCTACGTTGGTCGCGACGTCGAGACAATCATTCGGGATCTGATTGATATCGGCATCAAACAAACCCGTGAATCTGAAATGCGTAAGCTTCGATCACGTGCAGAAGACGCAGCGGAAGACCGTATCATCGATATTTTGGTCCCACCGGCGCGTGATTTTGGATTTCATCCAGAGCAAGATGCACCACTAGAAATTGAGACAAAAGACAAGGGCAACAACACCCGCCAGACCTTTCGCAAACGTCTGCGAGAAGGCTCGCTTGATGATCGCGAGATTGAAATTGAATTGGCAGAAAGTGCGCCACAAATGGAAATCATGGCACCGCCAGGCATGGAAGAAATGACTGAACAGATCAAGTCGATGTTCTCCGGAATGGGTAACAACCGTAAAAAAAGTCGCAAGGTCAAAATCAAGGAAGCGCTGAAAATTCTAGTCGAAGAAGAAGCCGCAAAACTGCTTAACGAAGATG
This sequence comes from Glaciimonas sp. GNP009, assembly GCF_054343755.1. Classification (NCBI taxonomy): domain Bacteria; kingdom Pseudomonadati; phylum Pseudomonadota; class Betaproteobacteria; order Burkholderiales; family Oxalobacteraceae; genus Glaciimonas; species Glaciimonas sp. GNP009. The sequence goes on along the minus strand of NZ_JBTGUV010000004.1, from coordinate 2,637,593 downwards.
AACTAAAGCAAAAAGCTATCTTTAACGTTGAGCAAAACGGTATTGTATTTTTGGACGAGATTGATAAGATCGCGACCCGCTCTCAAAATGGCGGTGCAGACGTGTCGCGTGCCGGTGTGCAGCGCGATTTGTTACCGTTAGTCGAGGGAACAACTGTCAATACCAAGTACGGAATGATCAAAACCGATCATATATTGTTCATCGCGTCGGGGGCTTTCCATCTGGCAAAGCCATCGGATTTGATCCCCGAATTGCAAGGACGTTTCCCGATTCGGGTCGAACTCGACTCACTATCAATTGCCGATTTTGAGCGCATTCTGACCGGCACCGATGCTTGCCTGACTGCGCAATATGAAGCATTGCTGGCGACCGAAGGCGTCACGTTGGAGTTTGTAGCAGAAGGTATTAAGCGTATGGCTGAAATAGCGTTTTCGGTCAACGAGAAAACGGAAAATATCGGCGCTCGTCGATTGCATACAGTCATGGAAAAAATGCTGGAAGAAATTTCTTACGCGGCGACCAATACCAGTGAAAAAACGCTAACGATTGATGCAGCTTATGTTGATTTACGTCTTGGTGCACTGGCTGTGAACGAAGATTTATCAAGGTATGTGCTGTAAGCAAACGTAGATGTGCAACGATGCAGACAGGTTTATCGCATGCAGCACGCACGCAATGCGTCTTCACACTAACGTCATCGTCAATAGAAACCGGAGTCAGTGGAGTGAATTGCGGATAAACCGTCTTTCACTCCGTTTTTTTGATTTAAGCCGATTCTTCGCGAGGTGTGCGTGCCAACATCAACTCCACCATCGCACCCGGTTCATCGCCGTCAAACAACACGCCGGCAACGGCATTTGTAATCGGCATGTCCACTCCTAGTTCCTGCGCTAAGGCCCGCACCGCTGACGCGCAACGGACTCCCTCCGCAACGTGGCCTAACTCTGCCACGACAGTCTCCAGGCTTTTACCGGAGGCTAATCCGAGGCCGACTTTACGGTTGCGCGAAAGATCGCCGGTGCAAGTAAGGATCAAATCACCGAGGCCAGACAAACCCATAAAGGTTTCGCTGCGGCCACCCAAGGCGATGCCAAGTCGCGTAATTTCTGCCAGTCCACGGGTGATTAATGCTGCCCGCGCATTCAGACCAAGCTGAAGACCGTCGGCTACACCTGTGGCAATTGCCATAATATTTTTAACCGCACCACCGACTTCGACGCCGACCATGTCATCAGTCGAATACACGCGGATATTGCAACCATGCACCGCCGCAACTACGCGCTCTGAAAGACCAGCATCGTCAGTTGCTATCGCCAGCGCACAAGGAAGACCGCGTGCCACTTCCTGGGCAAACGAAGGTCCTGAGAGCGCTCCCGCTGGAATCGCATCCCCCAACACCTGGCGCACAATTTGATGCGGCAGCAATCGCGTTTTCTCTTCAAAACCTTTACATAGCCAGACAATATTTGGTAACGGTAGGCCGCGTAATTGCTCCGCCAGAGAACGTAATCCGGCCACAGAAGAAGCGACGATCAATAAACTGTCGTTCACGTCCGTATTCGTCCACACATGCGTGATCGCCTCCGCAAAATCAGCTGTGACGATTACATTAGATGGCAATGAAAAACCAGGTAGATAAGTCACATTCTCGCGCTGCATTGCGGCGGCGGCAATCACTGCCTCATTCCGCCCCCATAACAAAACGTTGTGACGTTGCGCTAATGCGATAGCCAATGCGGTACCCCATGCACCAGCGCCGAGGATCGTGATATTCATTGGATTGGATTCAGCGGACACAAAAGGCCGATCATAGAGTAAAAAATGCGGAAAGAATAACCATGCTGTTGATTGGTGCGGCAGCCGATGCTGCGGCAGCCGATGCTGCGGCGCCGTTGCTGTGGTGTTACCACCGCTACGACGACCGCCGTGACTACGATTACCGCGGTATCGGATGCCGTAGCATTAACCCATCTGTCGGCGACTGCGCAACTAATCAACTAAGAAAGAAGATCGACCAGCCCTACCAAACAGGCAAGCCCACAAAAATAACAAGTGTTAGATAGTCAACTCAACTACCCCAAACATCGGTCGCTTTTATGTATCCGCTCTGACCATCGCGATGCCGCACTTTCACCCAACCGGATGCAACGGGCTCGACCAATTCGAGCAACACGCCTTTATCGGCGCTGAATACCTGGGCGGCGGTATCACTTGGATTCGCCCTGATCTTGGCGTTAGCGACCTTGATTTGTAAATTACGCTTGCCGATTAGTCCAGCCGACTGCACCCATGACAAATCGCCACTGGCGTCACGCACCTTGGTCCAATCGCCATAAGTCAATACGACTTCGACTGGCATGCCACGTGGTGCGATAGCTACGCGCCGACCTTTTTCAGAGGGAGCATCGTACAGAATGACAGGAACCGCACCAACCGCCTTGAAGTCGAGCGCTTGCGCTACGTTGACTGCGCCAAACGCTAATACCGACGCCACTAATGACGTCATTACCATACCGGTCGCGCGTACAAGTTTCATTCCATCGTCTCCACTTACTACCTTACTACTAACGCGCGAGGAAACCTTCAACATGGAAGCGTCCTGGCGCAATTGGTAAATCATCAGTGCTCGCCGCCTGGAATAATTGATCGGCGGCGAAATCGGCATTAGACGACTATTAATTAATCGCGTTGCTACCATCTACAGTAATGCTGTCTTTGCTTCCCTGTTGCTCAGCAAGTGCTTGTGTACGCTGTTGATAAAACACTTCGAAGTTGATTTCAGCCAGATGGATCGGCGGGAAACCAGCACGGGTAATGGCGTCAGCGATATTTGCACGCAGGTACGGATAAACGATATTTGGGCAACCGATGCCCAATAATGGATCCAATTGTTCTGCTGGAATATTACGCACTTCAAAAATACCGGCTTGCTTGCCTTCAACCAGAAAAGCAACTTTATCCTTGATCTTGGCGGTAACGGTAATCGTCACAGTCGATTCAAAAATTCCCTCAGCCAATGCTTCTGCACCGACATCAACAGCAACTTCTATCTGTGGCGCGTCTTGCTCCAGAAAAATAGCTGGCGAGTTCGGTTGCTCAAGCGACAAATCTTTCAGATATACACGTTGAATCTGAAAAACTGGCTGATCATTGGACTCGGTAATTTCAGTTTGTTTAATTTCGTCGGCCATAAAACTCTTTCAGTAAATTTAAAAAGGGACAGAATTTCCATCCATAGACTGGGTTAGGACTCACGCAGAATTGTCCCAGCAAAGCAGACCGACGAGAAAACGACGGTAGCAATGCTCAGATAGCTAACGGCATAACAACGCTAACACTGCTGAGACGATTTTACGTAAGTCCTGTGGGTATAACAAAAATTAAAAACCGTCTAACATTTACAGTATCGCCCAATCAAACATGTTCGATGAGAACATGCTTCAGTGTGCGTAGAGCCTGATGCATATTGCTCATAGCTCCAATGCCGGACAAGTTGTCTGACATTGGCAATGATCACATCAGGCAATAAAATATTAAATAGGTTCCGAAGTACCCTGTAGCAAAGTTTGCAACTTGCCCGCTTGATCCAGTGCGTTCAAATCGTCAAAGCCACCGACGTGCGTATCGCCGATATAAATTTGAGGAACGGTACGACGTCCGGTTTTTTTCATCATTTCATCGCGTTGCTGCGGATCGAGGTCAATACGAATCTTCTCGATATTCGTAACACCGCGCGCGTTCAACAATTGTTCGGCACGCATACAATACGGACAAACAGCAGTGCTATACATTAAGACGTGAGCAGTCATTGGGTTCTCTTTTTTACGTTATTTGATGGTCGGCAGACCTTGGGTATGCCAGGTTGCAATACCACCGTCGAGACTGTAGACCTGCTGAAAACCTGCTTTGGCCAATTGCGCAGTCGCTTTTGATGATTGCGTTCCGCTCTGACAGACTACAATTACGTTCTTAGCCTTGAATTTTTCTATTTCCACCAAGCGGGTGGTGAGATCTTTCAGCGGAATATTTTTAGAGTCGATAAGATGACCAGCAGAATAGCCTTCAGCGTCACGTACGTCCAACACCAAAGTCTTGCCTTGGTTGATGAGTTGCGTTGCTTGTAATGTTGTTACTTTGTTGCCGCGTCGTTGTAGCAAGGGCAAAATCAGTGCTCCGCCTGACAAAATGACCAATCCAAGCACAAAAATATTATCAATCAAGAATTTCACAGTGATCCAATGGTATTAGTTAATCCCGACATTATAAAATAGAAGCGGAAGCACCATCCAGTTCGTATTGGTTTGCATGCATTGATTTTCTTGAATTTCCCTTTTTTCACTACTTTTTACCTTACTATGTATAAAATTGTACTAATGCGCCACGGCGAATCTACCTGGAACCTGGCTAACCGCTTCACCGGCTGGGTTGACGTTGACCTGACCGAAAAAGGCGTGACCGAAGCCAGGCAAGCAGGAAAACTACTCAAAGAAGCTGGATTAAGCTTCGATCTGGCATATACCTCGGTACTCAAGCGCGCCATCCGCACTTTATGGGGCACACTCGACGAAATGGATTTGATGTGGCTTCCGGTGAAACACGACTGGCGTTTAAATGAACGTCACTACGGCGCACTACAAGGGCTAAATAAAGCTGAAACGGCTGCTAAATATGGCGACGAACAGGTAATGGTATGGCGCCGCAGCTATGACACACCACCGCTCAAACTGGATGAAAACGATCCGCGCGCATCGTTCGACGATCCACGCTACGCTGGTCTGAAGCGTGAAGAAATCCCGCTCACAGAATGCCTCAAGGATACGGTTGCACGCGTTTTGCCAGCGTGGAATGACAGCATCGCACCCGCCATTCTAAGCGGCAAGCGCATCATCATCTCGGCGCACGGCAATAGTCTGCGCGCGCTGATTAAAATGCTGGACGGTATCAGCGACGACGATATCGTCGGCCTGAATGTGCCAAATGGTCAGCCACTAGTCTATGAACTTGATGCTGATTTGAAACCGATCAAGAGCTACTATCTGGGCGACCAGGACGCCATCGCTGCAGCGATGCACGCAGTTGCCAATCAGGGGAAAGCGAAATAAATATCGCCCTGATGAGATGGACCCATGCGCCCCGGGCAACCGGGTGCGGCATGCGCGAACGTGCACATGCATGTGCACGGCAAGTAACAACGCCAAAGCTGTCGCTCGCTATGGCGTTTTTTGCCGCACTGACTATTGGCATGACGGCGATACCCGTCGTCGATGCCGCGGCCGCACCAACACCAAAGATCACCGAACGCAGCAAACAAAAAGAGGTCGCCGAAACTGAGCGCGACGAACTACAGCAAAAATTGACTGCGTTAAAAAGCGATATCGACAAGACCGAGACGGCAAAAGGCGATGCCGCCGACGCATTGGCCGATTCTGAAGCCGCTATTTCGAAAGCAAACCGCGCCCTGTTCGACCTCTCTGGCGAACAATCGCAGACGCAGTCGACGCTCAATGACTTATCTAAAAAACACCAAGAATTAAGTAAAACAGTCGCTGCCCAACAAAACCAGATGGCCATTCTGTTACGCCGACAATACATAGCCGGGAATGAAGATCGTATCAAATTACTACTTTCGGGCGACAATCCGAACAAAATCAACCGCGAATTGCAATACATGGGCTACGTGTCAAAAGCCCAGGCTAAGTTGATTGAGGCGCTCCGCATTAACTTGCAGGCCATCGAGGCAAATCAGGCGGCTACGCAAAACGCCAAAAATGAACTCGACGAAATCGCTCTTGAGCAAAAGAATCAAAAAATCGTCCTCGAAAAAGAAAAAAACACCCGAGCAATGCTGTTGACGCAACTTTCCAGCAAACTGATCGCCCAACGCCAGGAGGTCGGCAAGACCGCCCGTGACGAACAGCGTCTGGCAGGGCTAGTCGACAAGTTGGCAGTGTTAATCGAGGCACAAAAGAAAGCCGAGGCCGCCCTTCGTGAAAAGCGCCGTCAAGAGCAACTAGCCAGAGCGCAAGCCGCCGCCCAGGCTGCTGCATTAGCAAAAGCCCAGGCACTGGCACTGAAGCAAGCACAAGCCGCACGCGCGCAAGAGCTGAAACAACAACGGCAACGTGCTGCTTTGACCCAAAAGCAAAACGCCGCGCAAACGAGCCAGCAAGCACGAGTTGGGGAGCAACATACGCCACTAGTAAAAACTCCTGCCTTTACCCCCGATCCGATTGATGACGATCAACCGCCTGCACAAGTGGCGCTAGCAGCAATACCAGCGAATGCTGCACCAATAGCACCGATAGCACCGATAGCGCCAATAGTGCACAATGATGAAACTCCTGAAGCCAGTTCGCCGGACCCGTCCTATGGCAGACCGTTTGCGTCCTTACGTGGACTGTTGCGCCAACCCGTACATGGTGAGCTGGCCAATCGTTTTGGTAGTAAGCGCGGCGATGGCCCTCCCTCCCGAGGCATATTTATACGCGCACCGGAAGGAACGCAAGTCAAGGCCGTGGCTGCGGGCCGGGTCGTATTTGCGGACTGGTTACGCGGCTTTGGCAACTTGATCATTCTTGATCATGGCAACGAATACATGACCATTTATGGCAACAATCAGGCACTATTAAAGCGGCCTGGGGATATTATTAAAGCCGGAGATGTCATTGCTAATGCAGGTAACAGCGGCGGCAACGAACAATCAGGTTTATACTTTGAAATTCGGCATCAGGGCCGTGCGTTTGACCCCAGCAGTTGGGTAACTATTAGGTGAAACATGGGAAGTAAGCTAAAGAATATCAGCCTAATCGGTTTAGGCGTAGTTGCTGGCATAGCCGCTTCGATCCAATTCGATGCCATTGCGCAGAAAAGTGCGACAGCGCCGCTGCCACTTGAAGAGGTACGGCAACTGGCCGACGTTTTCGGACTCATCAAGTCTGACTATGTAGAGCCGGTGGACGACAAAAAACTGCTGACCGAAGCCATTTCCGGCATGGTCGCGTCGCTGGATCCGCATTCCTCGTATCTGGACAAAAAAGGTTACAGAGAACTGCGTGAGATGACGCAGGGGAAATTTGTTGGTATCGGCATTGAAGTCGGGATGGAAGAAGGTTACGTCAAAGTAATTTCACCGATCGAAGATTCTCCAGCCTACCGCGCTGGCATCAAGGCCGGTGATCTAATCACACGTCTCGATGCGACCCCAGTCAAGGGAATGACGCTGGATCAGGCAGTCAAGCGCATGCGCGGCGAGCCAAATACCAAAATCAAGCTGACAATCGCCCGTAAAGATGAAGACAAGCCGATTGTCATCACCATCACGCGCCAGGAAATCCGCGTACAAAGCGTCAAGGCTAAAGTAGTTGAGCCGGGTTATGGCTGGGTGCGTATTACACAATTCCAGGAACCGACCGTCAACGACATGGCCAAGAAAATCGAAGCCATGTACGCCGAGGATCCAAAAATGAAAGGGTTGGTGCTGGACTTACGCAACGATCCGGGTGGTGTTTTGCCGGGTGCGATCGGCGTTTCTGCCGCTTTCTTGCCGAAAGATGTGGTCGTCGTCACCACCAATGGCCAGTTACCAAGTTCGAAAGCAACCTTTTACGCAAAGCCAGAGTTTTACGCCTCCGGCCCTGGCCTGGACGGATTAGCAAAGTTGCCCGATGCGGTTAAAAAGATTCCGTTGGTGGTTCTCGTCAATACGGGTTCTGCTTCAGCATCTGAAATCGTGGCCGGCGCATTGCAAGATTACAAACGCGCTACCATCATGGGGTCGCAAACCTTTGGCAAAGGCTCAGTGCAATCCATCGTCGCCTTGCCGCCGGATCGCCTCACTGCTGTCAAGTTGACGACTGCACGTTATTACACGCCGAATGGCCGCTCGATTCAAGCCAAAGGTATCGTGCCAGACATGATGGTTGATGAATATGCTGACGGTGATCTGCTCAAAGGTTTGCGCGTGCGTGAGGCAGACTTGACCAAGCATTTGACTAACGACAAAGACAAAGAAGCTGAGGCTGCTGCCGCACCAAAAGCCGATGAACTGGAAGAAGATCAGCGCCTGATTGCCCTTTCCAAAAAACGTAAGCCCTTAGAATTTGGCTCAAAAGATGACTTCCAACTAGCACAGGCATTGAATTTCTTAAAGGGCTTACCGGTACAATTAGCAAAAGTGCAACCGACTCCTGACCTGGAAAAAGATGCTACTTCGGGCAAAGTCGACAAGAAAGATGTAAAAAAAGACGGCGTCAAAAAAGACGATAAAAAATAATCGTCCGAAAAGCTAGCTCTATCGCTCACTAATCAACGAAACAACTAAAGCCGCATCGAGATTGATGCGGCTTTTTTCCTTTTCTGCTTAGTGAGATTAGCAACACCTGGCGCCTTATTCCCATCACAAAACGATAGCTCATACCATGAACGATCAACAACTGCTGCGTTACTCCCGTCATATCTTGCTTGACGACATCGATATTGAGGGTCAGGAAAAATTGTTGGCAGCGCATGCAGTCATCATTGGTACAGGCGGTTTAGGCTCGCCTGCGGCGCTTTATCTTGCCTCCGCCGGCGTCGGGACCATTACGTTGGTGGATAATGACACCGTCGATTTGACTAACTTGCAACGACAAATCCTGCATACAACTGATCGTATTGGTCAGCCCAAAGTAGCATCAGGGAAAACTGCACTCACGCAAATAAATCCCGATATCAATGTCATTTGCGTAGCTGAACGTGCGGATCAAACATACTTGGGCGAGCTGATCAGAAATGCCGATGTCGTTCTTGATTGTAGCGATAATTTTGTGACCCGCCAGGCGATCAACCGTGTCTGTGTTTTGCATAACGTGCCGCTAGTTTCCGGCGCGGCAATTCAGTTTGATGGCCAGATAAGTGTGTTTGATCCACGCTCGGCAAGTTCGCCCTGTTATGCATGTTTATTCCCACCAGATAGTGAGTTTGAAGAGGTTCAGTGCTCTACGATGGGGGTATTTGCGCCATTGGTTGGCATTATTGGGAGTATGCAAGCAGCTGAGGCGTTGAAGTTGATCGTTGGGATTGGCAGTTCGTTGGCCGGGCAACTATTGATGCTGGATGCCCGGACGATGGAGTGGCATCGTATTGGTGTGGGACGGAATGCGCACTGTCCGGTGTGCGCCGGACTTTAAATTCCTGTGTACGAAATCTGATATGAATGATTCGCTCAACTAACTCACGCAACATCAGATGCTGTTCTGCCAATGCACTAAACGGTATAACCGTGGACAGATCAGGTTGTCGTTATTCAAAACGGTTGGCGCTTATCAGTTAGCGATCGATAAGCGGTTCGGCGTCAGGCTAGCAAGCGCCTGACGCCGACCATTCTTCAGGCGGTCTGCAGTGTCCTTGGCGTATTTACTGCTGATTCAGCCGCACTCAACCCGCGCAAAGCCCGAAGCCCGCTTATCGTCGATGCGCACGCTCTTGCGACTTCTGCGCCTTTGACCAGGAAATGGTCAAAGAAGAATTTTTGATGCTCTTCGCCTGAATGGAAATGATGCGGGGTCAGGACAGCAGAAAGAACCGGTACGCCCGTTTCCAATTGCACTTGCATCAGCCCTGAAATCACCGCTTCGGCGACAAACTCATGACGATAAATACCGCCATCGACCACCAAACCAGCGGCGACTACAGCGGCATAATTCCCACTATTGGCCAGCACCTTGGCGTGTAATGGAATTTCAAAAGCACCGGCGACTTCGAAAAAATCGAGACTCGACTCTTCGTAGCCCTGATTAATCATTTCAGAAATAAAGGACAGACGACATTGGTCGACGATGTCACGATGCCAACCGGCCTGAATGAAAGCGACGCGCTGAACCGTTTGTGCTTTTGATGTTGAAAAGGCGAATTGCTGCAGCATTTGAATACTCCTGTTTTTAGATGATGCATAAAAAAACAGGGCGTTTTGGATTGATAGGGATTAACAAGGTATGCAAAAGCACCACCCAAAACCAGTTCGCCACCGATTACGGAGCCGTCATCAACATCTATATTGCATGTCAATGTCAGCAACGACCACCTATTTTGAACAAGCTCTACACTGCATCCCGCTCTCTCTTTATCCGGACTATAACCGTCGGCCCCGGAATCAAACCGGGTCTGCTGACCTTCTCAAAGGGGCGAATTATCGGCCTCTTTAACAAGCGCTCGCGGGCTAAACACATTGTGTGCCATTACCGCCGGAGGGGAATTTCACCCCGCCCTGAGAACGTATACGATTATCCGTGTTTTTACACCCAGAACAACCGAAACAAGAATTTATCATATTTGTGAAATTAATGCATTGCAGGTTGATTTTTCGGTACGTTTAGTTGTCAGAGTGAGCAATTTCTGCACTCCATAAGTCATGGAGCCATTCTAAACCGGCTTTTTTGCCAGTCCCAAATAAGCCGCGATGACCTTTGAATCGCTCGCCAACTGAGCCGCTGGCCCCTCCATAACCATATCCCCGGTTTCCAAAACGTAGCCATAGTCGGCTACTTGCAACGCCGCACGCGCGTTTTGCTCGACCAGCAAGATTGCCACCCCGGTTTGCTTCAACCGCACGATGATGTGAAAAATTTCCTTCACGATCAGCGGCGCCAGACCTAAACTCGGTTCGTCCAGCATCAACAGTTGCGGTTTAGCCATCAATGCGCGCCCTACCGCCAGCATCTGACGCTCGCCGCCAGACAACGTGCCAGCCTGTTGCTTGCGTCGTTCCTGCAGGCGCGGAAACAGATCATAGACTACCGATAGTTGATCCGCGTATCCTTTTTCTCGTGCTTTATAACGCCGATAACTCCCGAGCAACAAATTGTCTTCTACACTCATGCTGGCAAATAACTCGCGCTTCTCCGGCACCAGACTCATACCGCTGGCCACTCGCTCTTCAATCGAAACGCCCTGCATGTCATGCCCTAAAAAACGCACTTTGCCACGTGCGCTGCCGTTATTCGGCATGGCACCGGCAAGGGCATTGAGCATGGTTGATTTACCCGCACCATTAGGGCCAATGACGGTAACGATCTGACCAGCCCCGACTCGCAAAGTAGCGCCATGTAACGCCTCAACTTTGCCATAGGCAACGTGCAAATCGCTGACTTCCAAAACCGGTGCGGAAATAGGATTACTTGCTGGATTAGTCATCGATCCCTCCCAGATAGGCTTCCAGCACCGCAGGGTGTTGTTGGACTTCTGCGGGAAGGCCTTCGGCAATCTTGGTACCAAACTCCATCACTACCAGACGATCCGTCAGTGTCATCACAAAATCCATATCATGCTCGACCAACAAAATACTCATACCTTCCGCTTTCAGTTTGCGCAACAATGCGGCCAGTGCCTGTTTTTCCTGATAGCGCAAACCCGCAGCCGGTTCATCCAGCAGCAACAACGTCGGATCGCAGCACAGCGCGCGGGCAATCTCCAGGATACGTTGCTGTCCCAGCGCCAGACCGCCGGCTTCTTCGTACAGTAAATCACCTAAACCCACCCGTTCAAGTTGCCGTTTAGCCTCGAATAGCAAGCCGCTTTCTTCCGCTTTATTAAGCCGCAACATGCCGGTTAGCACACCCACGACATCACCGGTTTCACCGCGTAAATGTGCACCTATCGCAGCGTTTTCCAGAACTGTCATCGTCGGCAACAAACGCACATGCTGGAACGTACGAGCAATACCTCGCCGCACGATTTGGCGCGATGGTAAACCGGTGATTTGACGCAACTCACCAAATGACCGGAATTTAATCGCGCCACTAGTCAATGGCAAAACGCCGGTGACGAGATTAAACATCGTTGATTTACCTGCGCCATTGGGACCGATCAGCCCGACGATTTCTCCCGCTGCGACGTTAAAGCACATGTCATTCACCGCCACCAAACCTCCGAACTCCTTGCGCGCACCATCAACCTCCAGCAAGATTTCACCGTGCGGTGGCTTGAGGCGCATAGTCAATGCCGTAGCAGCATCAGGCGCAATAACGGTTTGTTTTTGCGGCAATAATTTACGTAAATAAGGCCACAATCCATCGCGTGCACGCTGCAATAACAACACCATCAAAAGGCCAAAAACGATGGTCTCAAAATTACCGTTTGATCCCAATAACTTGGGCAGCCACGATTGCAACTGGTCCTTCAATAGCGTCAACAACGTCGAACCAAGAATGGCGCCCCATACGTAACCGGCCCCACCAACGACAGCCATAAACAAATATTCGATACCGGCATTCAGACCAAATGGCGTCGGATTAACTGCGCGTTGCAGATGCGCGTACAACCAGCCAGAGACACTTGCCAGCAATGCCGCCAACACAAAAATAACGATCTTGATCCACGCTGTATTGACGCCCATCGCCTCCGCCATTACTCCGCCGCCATTGAGTGCCCGGATCGCGCGTCCCAAGCGCGAATGCAACAAGTTTTGCATCCCCAATAAGGCCAGCAGAAGCATCGCCCAAATCAGGTAATACATCTTGCGCCCGGTATCAAGCGTCATGCCGAACAGGTCGATTGAGGGTATGCCATTCAAACCGTCATACTTTCCGAGAAAATCCAGATTCCCAAATAGATAGAATAACGATAGCGCCCAGGCGATGGTTCCGAGTGGTAGATAATGGCCAGACAAACGCATCGTGATAGCGCCAATACTGAAGGCAGCGATCATCGTTACGATCAGCCCAACCAACAAACCGATCCAGGGCGACACACCAAACCGTGTACTCAGATAAGCGGTGGTATAAGCACCCAGACCGACAAAAGCCGCCTGACCAAAAGACGTCAAACCACCCACGCCAGTCAACAGAACCAGACCCAACGCGACGATAGAATACAAGCCGATATAGTTGGCTAGCGTGATCCAATATTCCGGTGTCAGCAAAACCGGCAACAGCGCAACCAGAAGGACGAAGATCGACACCAGGATCAAAGACCATTGAAAGGGTCGCAAAGTTGGCTCAATGCGCATTATTGATCTCCCTCATCAACGTGCTTGCTCGTCAGCGAACGCCACAACAAGACCGGAATAATCAATGTAAATACGATGACTTCTTTGAACGCGCTGGCCCAGAATGACGAATAAGACTCAAGCAAACCAACCAACAAAGCACCGGCGGCGGCAATCGGATAACTTCCCAGACCGCCAATAATCGCGCCGACAAATCCTTTCAGCCCGATCAGGAAACCGCTGTCGTAATAAATTGTCGTCAGTGGCGCAATTAAAATGCCACACAATGCGCCCAATCCCGCCGCCAGCGTAAAGGCCAACCGTCCCGCTTGCGTCGTCCCGATACCAACCAGCCGCGCACCAAGACGATTCACCGCTGTCGCCCGCAGCGCTTTGCCCGACAAGGTGCGCTCAAAATACACATAGAGCGCCAGAATCAGCACAACAGATACACCAATGATGACTGTACTCTGGCCGGTGATCGCCAGACCGCCTATTTCAAAGCGCGCATCCGAAAATGGCAACGTGCGCGAACCTTCAGCGCCAAACATTAACAAGCCGATCCCCATCAACGCATAATGGACAGCGACCGAAACGATCAGCAAAACCAACGTACTGGCCTCGGCTAAAGGCTGGAACGCCAGTCGATAAATCATCGGGCCCATCGGAACTACGATCAATAGCGTCAACAAAACCTGACACACCATCGGCAAACTGGCATGCCCGTAGTAGCGCGTCAGCGCGTAGATCGCGACGGGAAGAAAAACAAATTTAAGAGCGGCAACCGGGATACTTCGTTTTGCCTTCCGACGCGACTCAGCCGTGCTGACAATGGCCCAGACTTCTTGCACAAAACTAAGGCAGCCTAATGCCACCAGCAAGGTTGCCGATAGCGGAAATTTATCCGCCTGCAACGCCGCCATCGTCAAGGCACCAAAGGCAACGAACTCACCCTGCGGGATAAAAATCACCCTTGTCACCGAAAAGACCAACACTAACGCAAGCGCCAGCAACGCATAAATAGCGCCGCTAGTAATGCCGTCCTGCGCCAGGATCACGGCAATTGAACCGTCCATAGTTTTACCTAAATACGTACTAAAAAGAGTACTGCAAAGGAAGCCTGAATACGTACTCAACGACGTACTCAGCGATGTACAACATGCGTGCTTAAAATGAGATTGCCGCTGGCGGAGGAGCTTGTGGAGCTTCTGGCAGCGGCAACAATAACGAGTAAAAAGCAGAAGCTATTTCAACTACTTCGCCGCGCCGAGCAGTTTCCATTTGCCGCCAACGACTTCCACCATCACCCGCGAACGCTGGTCGTAGCCGACGTGATCGGTTGGACTCATATTCACGATGCCGTGAGAAACCGCCAGATTTTTGATGGCTTCGATACCATCCCGTAAACCAGCGCGAAATTCTTTGGTGCCCGGTTTGCCTTTGGTCAGTGCAAAAGGCGTTGCTGCCGCCAAAAGCTGGCCCGAGTCCCATGCATGTCCACCAAAAGTTGAGACACTGCCGACGCCATACGCTTTTTCATAAGCGGCGCGATAGGCCATTGACGATTTTTTAACCGGATTACTATCTGGTAATTGCTCCGCCACCAGCAGCGGTCCGGCTGGCAAGAAGGTGCCCTCGCAATCCTTGCCGCAAACGCGCAGGAAATCGTTATTCGCAACGCCATGCGTTTGATAGATTTTGCCCTTGTATCCGCGCTCTTTTAATGTTTTTTGTGGCAATGCGGCTGGCGTGCCAGCGCCCGCGATCAATACTGCATCCGGGTTGGCGCTAAGAATTTTCAGCACTTGTCCGGTCACCGAAGTATCTGGGCGAGAAAAACGCTCACTGGCGACGATCTTGATCTTGCGCATTTCGGCGAATTTTGAAAATTCGCGATACCAGCCTTCGCCGTAGGCGTCCGAAAATCCAATGAAAGCGACGGTTTTAACGCCTGCGTCAACCATGTGAGCGACGATCGCGGTCGCCATATGTGAGTCATTTTGCGGTGATTTAAATATCCAGCGACGCTTAGCATCAACCGGCTCAACTAACGAAGCCGAAGCTGCCATCGAAATCATCGGTGTACCGGACTCGGCAGCAACATCACTCATCGCCAGCGAATTAGGAGTTGTAGTGGAACCGACCAGCAAATCGACCTTATCTTCAGTCACCAGTTTGCGTGCGTTTTTCACAGCAGTTGTGGTATCGGTAGCATCGTCCAATACGATGTATTCTACTTTTTGCCCTGCGATTTCCTTCGGCAACAAAGCAAAGGTATTTTTTTCCGGTATACCTAGCGAAGCAGCAGGTCCGGTCGCAGAAACACTGACACCGACCTTAATTTGTGCGAAAGCACCCGTAACGTTAGCGCTTAGTGTCAGCGCAACCGCTGATGAAAGGGCGATTCTTAGCCATACTTTTTTCATTCAAAGACTCCTTTTATGATGATCGGCTTTTTTACGAGCCGGTTGTCGCGTTATAGTCGCGCTGTTTTTTTGAGACTTACCCGTTGTGTCCCCAACCATACTTCGACGCTTCTGGCTCGTTCGCACCCGATACCAGCATTAACGTCGCGCTATTACACCAAAATTAAGGCGATTTGCTGCGCTGCGTCCTCGCACGGCTTTTGCTTAAAGCGAGTCTTGGCAAAACGTTGCCAGCGTCCCAGCACAAAACTGGTCAATATATTGGCACGGATAGTCGCTTCCTGCTCGTTAGCCTCACCTTGACTGGCAGCGATCCTCAATGCTTGCTTCAACGACATTTCAATGCGATCCACAAACTGATTCATTCGCAGCTGCAATCGCTCATCTTCATTAATAAGGGCGTCGCCGATAATGACACGTGTCATGCCAGGATTAGTTTCGGCAAAATTGAGCAACATTAAAGCCACCGCTTGGGCTTGCAACAAACCCTTCTCCTGCTGTTCGGTAATTTGATTGATCAGGCCAAAAACACTAGTCTCAATGAACTCAATCAAACCCTCAAACATTTGTGCCTTGCTGGCGAAATGGCGATACAACGCCGCTTCCGACACCGCCAGTTTTGCGGCCAAAGCAGCAGTGGTGATCTTCTCACCCTTGGGTTGTTCGAGCATCGTTGCCAACGTTTGAAGAATCTGTAGCTTACGTTCGCCAGGTTTATTTGTTGCCATATCTTATTTTCGTATCAGTCTGATCTGTTAATCATTAAGTCCAACCAAAAAACCGCTTAGATGTTGTATCTCATTGTCGTACCGTCGCACTACCTGCGTCGGTACGACCAATCTGAACGGGGTTTTATTCGCACTTAGCGCAGCCGATGAAGGTTATTTGCCAGTCGCCGCACGGATTTTACTTTGACATCGACGTAACGGGTGCGCTTTGTCAGATTTGGGTGCATCAACTGCCCGCTCTGGGTCGAAATTTTGGCCGTTTTGGACAAATACCCTGTCACCCACACCGTCCGCATGCCGATCCGCTTGGCCGTTCTCAAATTAGCCAACGTATCTTCCACCAAAATACAACGATGTGCGGCGATTCCTTCCCGTGCGATCAACTTACGCAATAAATGTGGTGACGGCTTTGGCCGGAGTTGCCGATGCACGTGCATGGACTCAATTGAGATGTGTTTGCCAAATTGACGGTGCAGCCCCAAATGACGCATAACATCATGGGAATAACGTTGTGGTGCATTGGTTAATAATATTTTTCGACCGGGCAAACGTTTCAGCAGACTAATCAGACCACGTTCAGCACGGATCATGCCGTAAAGATCGTCAAAACGATGTGCTTCGCGCAAAAAGTCCTCAGCGCGCACCCCGTGATGCTTGACCATTCCCAGCAACGTGGCACCATAACGTATCCAATAGTCAGTCCGCACCGCATTGACGGTCGCCGCATCCGCATCGACCCCGTCCGTCCCCAGTGCACGCGCAATGAAGCGATTCATATTGTCATTGATCGCCGGAAAAAAGGCGTGCGAAGCGTTATGTAGCGTGTTGTCCAGGTCGAACAGCCAGACCGGTGTAGTATTTGCCAACATCATTTGTCACCAGGTTTTGTTAACGTTATGGCTGCATGCGTAAAATGTTGCCTCTTAAACAAATAAAGAGACTCTGACACTACGCTCGTAAAGGTCAGTCTAGCCACCAACAAAGTCATGCCGGCAGTAACGATACAATATGTCGAAAACCTTCAAACGCCGTTAAATAAAACGCATCAGGGAGAACGTGTGCTGCGCCAGATTATAGTCAGTTTGAGTGATCGGTTTAAAAAGGTTTGCGGCTTTGCTGGGCCGTGTATCGGCCGAACGCGTGCGTGGTATCGCCGCCCGCATTACTTGGTTCCTTTTTTCCTCGCTGGATTTTATGTAGCATCCACCTTCGCCAGGGACATCGACACCAAAGCGGCCACCCCGCCAACCAAGGCTGTTCGTCAAGGCGGCGCATTATTTAAGATTCAACGCGACGGCCATACCGCCTATTTATTTGGCACCATCCACGTCGGCAGCGCGGATTTTTTCCCGCTCGCACCACAAGTCATGAGGGCTTTAGATCAATCGTCACGCGTGGCCATTGAAATCGACACCAGCGACACGGCGACGCTCAACCGACTCATTCAACACTATGCGTTATATCCCAATGACAGCTCATCCACGCAAGATATACCGGCCGCTTTGACGCAACAAGTGCACGCATTGCTAGAAAAGTACCATATGGCGCCAACCGACGTCCTTCGGATGAAGCCTTGGCTATTGGCGACCATGCTGACGACAGAAGAATACGCCAGAAATGGCTTCCCGAAGGAACAAGGCGTCGACAACTATCTTTCCAATTATGCGCAGACGCACAACAAACCGTTGATAGGCCTGGAAAGTGTCGAATATCAGTTGTCTTTACTAGGTAACTTGTCCGTCGCAGATCAAAACCGTTTTTTACAAGATACCGTCGACGATCTAGATGATCCGATCCGCGCAAGAAAAGCGCTTGATCTGGTGGCATTGTGGCGTAGCGGCGATTTGGTCGGATTAGAAAAACTGCTAAAAGAAATGACTAGTGACGATACCTTCACCGGTCAATTTATACAACGCGCGCTATTGGACGGACGCAATCCTGCATTAGCCGATGCCTTCGAGAAGCTGCTCAAGTCAAACAAAACCGCATTCGCCGGTATTGGCATGTTGCATCTAGTCGGCCAGACGAGCGTGCAAGCGCTGCTGCGTGAACGCGGGTATAGCGTGCAGCGAACTTACTAATTGCTATATTCACTGCTATTGGTATTGGTAGCGCTAAAGTAAGCCAGTTTGCGTAGAAGTTGACGCGCTATCAACAAGATCGCAACGTTCAACCATCTGCGAGAACTGATACTAAACATCACCACAGCCAGACAAGATCAACCTTGTGTGGTGATGAGGCTCGTCTCAGACTTTGAGATACCAGGTCACAGCATTACCCGCGGCGTTAATTTTTGATCCGGCCATGATATTCCCTGCCTCCAATCGCACCGTTTTGCCTTGCATATGCGGTGCATGCCAGTTGCCGGTTATTGGACACACATCGCCCGGATAAGCTTTTTGATCTGTAAATATCTGCGGCGCGACCGGCGGTCTGGTTTTCAGATAGTCCGCTTCCTCAGCGGGAATCGTGCCATCCAGATAGCGCTTGTCTTCCCACAGCAAACGCCACCAGACTTCTTCCCACGTGTCCGTGCCTTCCAATTGATATTCGGTGGCAACCGCACCTGATAAAAAATAATTAGGGCAACCGACTTTTGCAGCCATTTTCGCCGGATCGGTATTTTTGAAGATCTGCATGATAAACCATGGCTCCCAGATACCGTCAGTGGGAATGGTCCCGCCGGTGAAGATTTGATCCTGATGGTTATGGTTATACGGCGGGCATGATGGAAGATATTCCGGGAAGATACGAGGGATCGGCCATTCGGGTTCGAAGAAGAGGGTTTCATAGGTCCATTTCTGGGACTGACGTAGGCTATTCATGTCAACTAAATGGAAAGGCACGTAGTTTTTACACTCAAATACCGTGATGCCCTGAGTAAAGTTGATAACTGAAGCGTTCATGACGTCCTTTACAAAGGCGGTGTGGTTGCTCGGATGAATGCTGTTTCCGGGATATTCATTGGTCATCCCTAAAGCAATATAAAAAGGATCGTAATACACACCTTTTTCATCTGCATATCGACCAAATAATTGGCCTATAAAACTTGGAAGCGAAAGCGTTTCATATGCTTCGGTCTTATGAGGCGTGGACCGAAGTAGCGCCAGCCCTTGCTCCATAGGTATCATCTGGCGCAGGAATTCTTTGTATTCGTATTCGTGCCGAGTCTGATAAAAGTCAGCGTCCGGATCGTTTTGTAAGGCAGGCGAAAGGTTCTTGAGTTGCTTCAAAAACGCATCCAAAAAACCTTGATACCGCAATCGAGCCTGATCGATAAAAGTAAAACTGGTATATTTTTTGAGTAAGTAAAACGCTTGATCCCGTACCAGTGGTTCCTGCTCCGGGGTCATGGTTAATCGGTTTTGCATATTATTTCCCTATCTCTTAGTTATTTGTTTGCTTACCCGCCGTAGCCGCACCGCGTAATAGATAGCCTTCCTGGACGATCTTGGCAGAGCGATAATTTTGACAAAAAGGACAACTCAGGACGACGATTTATGTGGATTCAGGCCTGTCATCGTCGGGATTATGGTAACTTTCATCGATGTGATATTTACCCTCGGCGCGAATTTTCTGTTCGGCGATGGGGCGCATGGTTTTCAGCTGTTGGCGGGTTGGCGGGTAGAGTTCTCTCCAGCGCCGTCTTCTTTCTTCGCCCTGAAAATGCGCTCGCTCCCACGCATTTCTGGTTTCAAATTCCAGTGAAATTAAGTAAGCGCCTAGCTTGTTAGGATCGACTTCCATACCTCTCTGAAAAGACACGTCCAGGTAAACGCCATTGGCATAAAAATTCCAGTGAGCATAATTCCTGATCCACATCCATTCCTGAAAGGTCGGCATATAGTCTGGATCAATCGGATAAAGGCTCTCGACCATCTGGGAATACACCAATGCGTCACGCCCACTGATACGGGGATAATGAGCAGGAATATGGCGCTTCCAGCCTGAATTTTGTATGGTCTTGAGTAGCGCGTAAAACTGTCTTTGGGCTTCGGGATGAAGCACCGTTGCTTCTGACATGCCAACACCCAGTGAAAAATTTTCAATTCCCTCCTCTGGCGTATCGCCCGGCACTGCTACCCCGGTGAGGCCAAGCACAAAGGGAACAGTGAAGCTATAAGCACCATTATCAATATGCACGTTACCTAGTGATTGTTGATAAGGGATTCGCGTCCAGTCAATGTTGTAAAACACCACCTCGCCATTCACATTCTTATCATTAACCTCTAATTTTCTTGGATACATTTTTGCCAAGTCCTGCCCTTGTTGACCTAAGCGTATCGTGATATCTGTTTGTGTCATGTCGACCTTTTGGGGGAATAATTCACGCGTTATAGACTTGATAAGAGATAGATTAATCCACTGTGGGTTTGGACCGCCCAACCACACCATGCATACGACGAATGGGAGAAGCACGGTGAATATTAAAATCGATTTCTGTATTAACTTTGTCCAGATTGGCGGCCATTGGCGACGGTCGTTATCGCGCATGCTGCGTGATACGATCATCAGGGATCATTGAATTCATTGCGCTGCTATCGATTCCAAAAAAGAACATTTTAGGTGGGTAATTTATGTGGATTCAGGCCTGTCATCGTCGGGATTACGGTAACTTTCATCGATATGATATTTACCCTCGGCGCGAATTTTCTGTTCGGCGATGGGGCGCATGGTTTTCAGCTGTTGGCGTGTCGGCGGGTAGAGTTCTCTCCAGCGTGATCGCTCTTTTCCCTGAAAATGCGCTCGCTCCCACGCATTTCTGGTTTCAAATTCCAGTGAAATTAAGTAAGCGCCTAGCTTGTTAGGATCGACCTCCATACCTCTCTGAAAAGATACGTCCAGGTACACACCGTTGGCATAAAAATTCCAGTGAGCATAATTCCTGATCCACATCCATTCCTGAAAGGTGGGCATATAGTCGGGATCGATGGGGTAACTACTTTCGACCATCTGGGAATACGCCAATGCGTCTCGCCCGCTAATACGTGGGAAAGCAACCCGAATCTGCCGCTTCCAACCTGCTTTTTGTATAGTCTTGAGTAGCGCGTAAAACTGTCTTTGGGCTTCGGGATGAAGTACCGTTGCTTCTGACATGCCAACTCCCAGTGAAAAATTTTCAATTCCCTCCTCTGGCGTATCGCCCGGCACTGCTACCCCGGTGAGGCCAAGCACAAAGGGAACAGTGAAGCTATATGCACCATTATCAATATGCACATTACCCAGCGATTGCTGATAAGCAACACGGGTCCAGTCAATGTTGTAAAACACCATCGCACCATTCGCATTCTTATTGTTAACTTTTATTGCCCTTGGATACATTGTTGCCAAGTCCTGCCCTTGTTGACCTAAGCGTATCGTGATATCTGTTTGTGCCATGTCGACCTTTTGGGGGAATAATTCACGCGTTATAGACTTGATAAGAGATAGATTTATCCACACTGGGTTTGGACCGCCCAACCACACCATGCATACGACGAATGGGAGAAGCACGGTGAATATTAAAATCGATTTCTGTATTAACTTTGTCCAAATTGGCGGCCATTGGCGACGGTCGTTATCGCGCATGCTGCGTGATACGATCATCAGGGATCATTGAATTCATTGCGCTGCTATCGATTCCAAAAAAGAACATTTTAGGTGGGTAATTTATGTGGATTCAGGCCTGTCATCGTCGGGATTACGGTAACTTTCATCGATATGATATTTACCCTCGGCGCGAATTTTCTGCTCGGCGATGGGGCGCATGGTTTTCAGCTGTTGGCGGGTTGGCGGGTAGAGTTCTCTCCAGCGCAATCGTTCGTTTCCTTGAAAATGACTCCGCTCCCACGCATTTCTGGTTTCAAATTCCAGGGAAATTAAGTAAGCGCCTGGCTTATCGGGATCGACCTCCATACCTCTCTGAAAAGATACGTCCAGGTACACACCGTTGGCATAAAAATTCCAGTGAGCATAATTTCTAATCCACATCCATTCCTGAAAGGTGGGCATATAGTCGGGATCGATGGGGTAACTACTTTCGACCATCTGGGAATACGCCAATGCGTCTCGCCCGCTAATACGTGGGAAAGCAACCCGAATCTGCCGCTTCCAACCTGCTTTTTGTATAGTCTTGAGTAGCGCGTAAAACTGTCTTTGGGCTTCGGGATGAAGTACCGTTGCTTCTGACATGCCAACTCCCAGTGAAAAATTTTCAATTCCCTCCTCTGGCGTATCGCCCGGCACTGCCACCCCCATGACGCTCAGAACAAAGGGAGTAGTAAAGCTATAGGTACCATTATCAATATGCACGTTACCAAGGGATTGCTGATAAGGAATACGCGTCCAATGGATTTCATAAAACACCATTTCGCCATTGGCATTCTTATCGTTAACTTTTAATTGCCTCGGGTACATTTTTGCCCAATCCTGACCTTGCTGACCTAAGCGTATCGTGATCTCTGTTTGTGCCATGTCGACCTTTTCGTTGAATAAATGATTTTGTAGAGAGTTGATGAGGGGATGATCAAGCCACGGCACATACGCACAGCGCCACCACGTCATGCACACAACGCAGGCGAACAACAGGCTGCACACTACAATCGATCTGCGCCCTGCTTTGCTCACGATGGTGGCATTTCATTTAAATGAATAATCGTATCCGGCAAGCTGACCCACCCTGCCATGATGCAGAGCTCTTTTTCCATAAAAGGCGCACGCTTTTGCATCAAACCGTGAAATTTCTGGACCGCCAACTTAATCCAATCCATGCGACTGTCTTCGTTCTCCAATACCGTATTTTTTGGTGCGGTCGATTTCAAGGTAGGATCATCGGTGCTGCACGCACGGGTGAATACCAGTTCCAATTTCGGCGTTGCCCACTGCACGTATGGCTGTCGCTGGAACTCAAGCCAGCAGGAAAAATAGGGATCGTCATAAATGAGCGGTTGCAGGATCTTGCGTTGTTCGTGGTTGGCAACCAGCATCAGATGCTCAAGTTGCTTAATAGGTTTCATGTCTTGGTCCGCCGACTGATATTCCATCATTTTGTCAAACGCCTGATCGATCTCTGGCGTGATGGGCAAATTCCGCAATGTCGCCATCGCCTCATCATGCCAGGGCAATTTCTTCATTTGCGCTGTCACCGTTGGGACCAATTCATCGACTTTGGCTCGGGCGGAGGCGCATTGTTTAAAACTCGGCGATTCCATTGCCCAGTAAGCATGGGTAGCGGCGATATCCATAAATAACCAGAAATTGCCTTTAGCCAGCCCTTGATGGATTACGGGGATCATTTTCACGCGTGATAATTCGAGCGAACAGGCAACGGTTTTGCTGGCAAAAGCTGCCAGCGCGGCCCAGTAGAAGCGGCCTTTTTTTTCTGGCTGGCTAAATTTTTCTTGCTCAAGATAAAGCCGCGCATAGGTCGCTGAAATGCGTCGTGCGCGCACAACATAGCTGTCAATCAGATGATATTCCTGCGTTTTTGGTTTGTGATTACACATCCGCAGATAGGCAAATTGTGTCGCTCGCGACCACATGACTGGGCATGTGCAGATTAAGTCGACACAACTATTCGGTATCTTGTTGGTAGTGCCGATGACGAAGGTATCTGCCATGTTATTTATTCCTTGTTGTCATTGCTGGTGTCGATGGTGGGAAAATGAAGGTCGAATTTGAGCGATTGTGTTTGCTTGGTATGGACTGATGGCGTGGTACCTTTTTCTGCGGTTTCAGAGAAATGTCCGTCTTCTTCCTGCAGTCGATAGTCCGCGCCGGGCTGCGGTAAGCCAGTCATGCCGAGCACCCGAAAAGTTTCGTCGTAGACGTCGACTGCGGGAAGGCCGGTGACGTTGACGCCAAAACTTTTGGGACCGATCACTTCTTTGCTTGCCGCGCGTATCAGATACGCGCCACTGGTTCCGCTCTCAATGCCATTGGCGTTGTATTTGGTATAGCTGCCGCCGCCATTGATCATGACTTCGTCGGTGGCATTGATGACGATACGGTTGGCGGTGTGGGTAATATTGAGTTTGGCTAAAATGTTGAGGCTGCTCTTTAATGCCTTCACATCAATGTCGGCGCTGCTGGCGACCATTTTCATACCGGCGTTGTAGGCAAACAGGCGGATGCCGTTTTTGACACTGGCGATGAGCCGTTGTCCTACCGACAAACTCATATCCTGTCCGCTGGTGAGCGCTACATGCTCCCCGCTGGCAATGTGGGTCGATTGCGGCGTCGTGGTAGCGATCCCCGCTGGACTGGCGAGTATCAGATGCGGTGCGGTTAATTCGGGAAAGCTGCCTTCTTTGACGTTGCCGTTGTTTCCGTTGTTGCCGCCGGTCCCTTGAATCGCGTCGTTCTGATCGGTGAGTGAAGTGGTGACCGCTTTGTGCTCGCCAACTTCAAGCGCACCATGTTGCTGCGCCAGTTCACCGAGGCTTTTCTGTTGGCCGTGCGCATCGATCAGGCGCTGTGCCGTCTCGCCCAGATCGGTGATGTGACGACTGGCATTGGGGCGACTTTCGGTGCTGATCAGCAGACCGTTTTTAGCGCGGATTGCGCCATGTCCGTCGGTGCGCAGTTCAAATCCTTGACCGCGGGATTCCTTGCGACCGGCGTGGTCTTCGATGCGTGTAATGTGGCCCAAACTCAATTGGCTGTGCTGATGATCGCTTTTAAGCTGGCTCTGGATTTTGCCTGCCGTGTCATCCATGACCAGATGGTTGCTGCGTCCGCTGGCCGCATTGCCACCGTCGGGCGTCAGTTCGCGTGAGCGAAAGCCCGATAACGCGCTTTGACTCGGCAATGCCCACGGTGGCGTATTGAGTTGGTTGTACACCCGTCCGGTACATAGCGGCAAGTCGGGATCGCCACTCAGAAAGTCGACGATGACTTCTTGCCCGATGCGGGGAATATGCATGCCGCCGAGTTGATTGCCAGCCCACGGTGCGGCCACGCGGACCCAGCAACTGCTCTGATGATTGTGTTGGCCGAGGCGGTCCCATGGAAACTGGATCTTGATGCGCCCGAGGGTATCGGTCCAGATGTTTTGTCCCTGCGGACCGACCACTGTGGCGGTGGCGGGACCGTGGGTGAACGGTTTGGGTGTAGACCGTTCCGGTCGCACGTTCTCGCTGGCCGGTTGCACCGTAAAGTCGACGTGGACGCGATAACGTTGCCGGTGTGCATTGTCGGATGCCTGGGTTTCTTGTGCGGCTTCGTCGATTATCAGCGTGGTCGAGACAATCACATACGCGCGATTGGCGGCGGTCTGCGGATGGCGCTCTAATGTAAAGATGCAACCGGGCACCATGCCGCGTAGATGGCCTTGGCCTTGCGCTCGTTGGCCGACGCTGTGTAAGGCTTGCATGCGCAAACGGGCGATGAAATCGCCTTCGGCAAACGGATCATTCTGGCTTTCCGGGTTGGTGCTTGCTGAACCGGAACCCGCCTTCGGCTGGCTATAATGCGCGTCGGCATGCCATTGATAGACGGCTTGCTCACTGTGCGCAGTGGGGCGGGGATCGTAGCGGTTGGCGGTGAGATTGGCCTTGGGCCTTGTGTAGTCATAATCCCGCGTCGTGTACTGGCCGGAGGTAAGTTGATGTACGGGTGAAAAGGCATGAATACACTCTTCATCGATATGTTTGCCTTCCGTATGAAACTGCACCACGTGATAAGCGCTGCTGGGCGAATTCTTATGCGCACCGATGCTGTCGATTAAGACCAGTCGATGGACGCCATTATCATGCTCGAAGAAATAGTTGATTCCCCATTCTTCGCACAATCGACTAAAGAACGTAAAGTCGCTTTCGTTGTATTGGGTCTGATAGTCGCGTTTGGGATAAGTCTCAATGAGACGCTTGTCGACTGGACAGGCGTAGTCGGCAAACAGCAGATCGATGATCTCGATCACGCTTTGATCCTGAAATATCTTGCAGTCGGTGGTCAGTGTCGCCAGATGCAACCACGGGCGCAATGTCACTTCGTACAGCGCGTGGCGGCCCTCTTGCCGCAGCATGCTGGCGGCGGTGATAAGGCCGGAGATTTCACGCGTCCCAGCACCGATGTTGCCAAGCAGATTGTCAGCAAACGCACTGTCGATAAATCCACCGCTGCCATCCAATGCAATCATGATGGTTAACTCGCGACCAATGAAATCATCGAGATTGACATTGCCGATATCTTCACTCAGATGGATCAAGGATTCGGGCGTCATCAGCACGACGGTGTAATCGAATAATGCGTTCATGCCTTCCGTGCCAGAGAGACTAATCGGCACCAGCGCAGGTTGATTCAGGCGTGTTGGAATAGCGCTGCTAGATGCGCTGAGAGTGCGACTGCTGGACATTGGGGGAAGACCTTCCGCTACGAACGTGAGGACGATTTAATGCAATCTTTATCGCATCTTGCAATCGTGGAGGTGAAAAACTCTGTGGCAATATTAAGCGGTAATGATCATCAATAGTGCTAAGAACTTTCTGAAAATGTATGCCATTTTCAAAATTAAGAATAATCCGCGATTATTTATGTAGTTAGCTATTGTAGGGAGAATCTGGTCACTTATAGGTCGATGATCATCACGCTATCGGACCTGCCTGATATGGTGTTATTTACCGAAATACTATGTCCTACAACTTTCCCCTCTCCGCATTCAAAGACTAAAAATGCATGTCAACAAGCGCTCTATCAATGACGTGCATTAAGGTGGGTTAACACCAGTTCTAAAGTCTTATGGCGCTATCGTGGTATAGGCCACCACGACAGCCTGTCATTATTGAAATCTGAAAGTTACCTAACCCATCTCAATCAGTCGCCACTTCACCGCATAGTTCGCTACATCCACCAGCCAATCCTGCTGCGGATCGGGAAAAGGTTGTCCCTTGACGGCCCAGGTTTGGCGCCAGCGCCAGTTAACCAGTGCTTTGAGGGGATGTTCGTCCGGCAAGAGCGGTTGCCAGATGCCGGTGTGGGGACAGGTTTCTGCCCCGTCACACTCAGTGCGGACCGGATTGGCCCGCGCTTCGCGCCATTCACCGCTGCTGAGTTGTCCGATACGGGCGGGGACCGGCAACTGCTCGGGATCGCCTCTAAAATGCCACATGATACGGCCGGATTTTGGCGCTAGAAAATGGCGCAGATTGTCGAACCCTTCGTTATCGGTATAGCGTTGCGGGGCCTGCTGGCGATCAAAAAGCAGATCCTCATAGCTGGTCCGCGCCAGTAACTGAGGCAGCCAATAGCCGCTAAAAGGCACTCTGACGCCCTCGTATTCCGATGACACATGATTATGCCCCTCTCTCAACAAAGCATAGGGCACCTTGGGATATTCTGGCAATACCCACCCTTGCGGGATATGTGCACGGCCGGTTAAGTCCGCTCCAGGCGTGGGTGCCGGAGGGGGCGGGATTGGCACGACCTGTTTGGCGGCGTTGATCAGGTCTTCTTTGTTACCGTTCCATTGCGGCAGGTCGGCGGGTGGTAAAGGTAACACTTTGTCCAGGTTGGGGAAGCGGAGATCGCGATTACGTTCGATGGCATCATTAAATATGTCATAGCGCTCAGCGCGTGAATTATCGATACCATAAGGAGAGAGGCCGCCGACTGATTGAAATTCGCTGCGCAAATAATTTGCGGCCCCCCAACTCCCGAATTTGACGCCTTCGTGCAGGTAATGGAGTGCGCGCGGTTTGTCTTTTATGAAAAGGTTATATTCAATTCCTAGTTCCTCCGCGGCATCTCCATTGCCCTGTGAAAACGCACATTCGAGCATCTTGAGGGCGATCGGCACATTGGCCCACCGACCACGTTCGGGCGCGTCGCTACCAGAATTCAAACTGCGCCCTATCGTGAACTGGGCATAACTGCTTCCCATCTCCGCGGCTTGCTGCCAGAAAGCCCACGCGTTGGTTGGGTCGGGCTTGACGATAAAGCCATCGGCGTAATAATTGCCCATCACCGCGTACGCCAGCGGTACGCCCATCTGCATCGCCTGTTCTGTCAGTGCCATCGCCACCTGCGGTTGTCGTGCCACCAAGAGTTTATCCGAATCGATCAACCCCCACACCCCGGTCTGATACAACGTTGCCAGATTGTTCATCGCCCTCCAGTGCTTGCGCTCCGCTGCTTTGGTGTACAGCGCCAGAATTTGCGGCCAGTCACGGTCCTCCTTCCAGAGCGTGGGCGTGTCCAGCGCCACCGCCTGTTGATACCAGATTTCTGCCTGCGCATCCACTGGCGGCGTTACCGTCAATTCATGCTTGCAGAGGAACTCTGTACGGTGTGGAAAAAAAAGCGGGGGAATCTGGTGACGGGGAAGTGTGTTATCCATGGAGCATGCTGTCAGTGTAAGTGAAATAAAAAGAACAACTGCTGATAACCAGCGGCCTAATCCGCATCGGGTCCGGTTGTACCGGGGTGAAATAACGTTGAGCAACTTAGACATCCCATTTTTACAAACCGGTTGCCCACTGCATTGGACGGTCATGCCAATGCCTCGTTATAGGTAGCGGCAGCAGGGGCTTGCGCCACGCGGACGCCAGTAACGCCCGTTCCCCCTCGCTGGTCGGAGTAGGTGACGATGAAATTTTGAATCCGCCCGTTTTGTTTCTCAACAATTTCGGAGTTGTCTTGCATTTTTTTCACCCAACCTTCGTGAGTTTTTTGAATACTCAATGGGTTTCCATCACCACCATCCCACTCCTCTCCCGCCAAATTTCCCCATACCCTTTCCCGCGCACCCCGTGCAAATTCCGCATTCACGCAACTGATGTTAATTTCGCTATCCACCACCATGCTGCGCACATTCATGTTGGCGCTGCCGAGCGTTAAAAACACGTCATCGATAATCATCAGTTTGCTGTGGATGTAAATTTCACGACATCGGTTCGAATGCGAATCCTGTGTATACAGCTTGGCGATCAGGATTTTGATGCCCATCCCCTCCAACTCGGCCTCGGTTACCGGGATGCGCGCAGCCGAGTCGACAATATCCCCCTTGGTGATCTCGTCAATTGACGGTATCAGCCTCCCAAGCGACATAAGCTTCTTGAAAGGAGTCGCAATCCATTGATTGAAAAAGCCCAAACTCCATTCACGTTGCTGCCTGACTGCCTCATCGTAGTTCTTCATGGTCTGGGCTTGGCCCAGTTCGGCCACGGTATCGTAGGTGCGCGGGACCATCCCGTGGCGCTCGGCTTCGGGAATGACGATAAAAACATATAAATCGGGAACATTGGCTCCCCATCCACATTCCCGCATACGCTTAACATAACGCTTACGCATGGCTTTCAGATGTTCTGCCCATGGTGTGTACTGAAAGTATTGATTTTCGATATAGAGATAATTGCGCGCCTGACTGGTGGCCAGCCAGTAGGCTTCCTGAATAGTTTTGTCCGACTCTTCCGGTTGGGTACGCACGATCTGCGCCATCTGCCGCGTTGTGCCGGAAGGAAGAAGCCTAAAAGCATCCGGCGTGATCGCCTCCCGCGCGGACTGCAACCAGCCCGGTTGACTGTCGCCTCCGCCCAGTTTGACAATCGGGCCCTTGAAGGTCTCGTCCAACATGTCTTTAACAAGTTTGGCACGGCTAGTATTGGAATTTTTCTTGCCCGTCTCTCCCTGTATGGCAGACACTTTAGAGGATTCAGGCACAGGGTCCCAGTTCCGTTTGGCCTTATCCCATGCGGTCACAAAATTCCGGTTCAGGCAATGCAGCGCTTTACCCTTCACCCGAATCGCGTAGTCACGGAATGGTTTAAGTCCGAGCCCAGGATTGCGCTTATCCGCTCCGCCTTCGCGTTGATGCCCGCGTCGCTCATCGTTATAAAGGTGCGCAGGCGTATCCCAATAGTCGGTGGTGGAATTGAGTCCCATCACGTAGCCGACCGCTTCCTCTCGCAGTTCGACATCAATCAGAATCGGCTTTTGGTGATGCGTTGCTACGCGGATCAGGCCTAACACTTCAATATCCGTAAACCCTGGCGTTTCTCCTTTCAGACTCGCCGTTATCGCTCCAGCATCAGCTGAGCGATAACGCACATGCAGATTGGGAATACGCCCCGCCATCGCATCATCCCACCAGTCTTCACAAAATTTGGCACGCGCATAGTTGGGATCTTTCTTGTCGGCCCGCCCCCATTTAGGATGACCGTAAAGATTGCTTGCCACACGACCAATAGGGCCAAACCATCCATCAGCGAACCACACCAGCAAACGCACCGTCACGCCGCTACTAGCTCTCTCACGCAATAAATCGCCGTAAGTGGTACTACGCGGCCAATCCTTTGCGTTGCGATCTGTCACTTCCATACCGGGATCAAAACCCCAGCAGATCAGGTCAATGCTTTTTATAGCCGCCTTGATATCTTTAACAATGTGGGGAAATGCTTCTGATGCGCAGATATAAAAATCGAGGTGATTGTCGACCGAAATCGGATGCCGACCAACACCATTACGATTCTCCAATAACCATTGCCGACTCATGGTAGCCCGACAGTTGACTTCATCAACATGGGTCGTTTCAGTAAAAAATAGGTCTTTGATATTCGGTGGCATGGAACTCCTGTCTTTTGGCTTTCAGGTAAATCGAAAAAATAGGCAGGGCTTAGATAGTGCTGTTGTCCGGTTTCTTTGTTACCAACCGCGCTGCAGACAAATCCACCGTTGCCGTACAGTACGATCATCAACTCAAGGCTTCGGGCTTTATCAGCACGCCGGTTTAGTGAAACAACGCGTTCATTCCCTCTGTTCCGCAGAGACTGAGTGGACCAGCGCAGGTTGATTCAAGCGTGTTGGAATAGCGCTGCCAGATGCGCTGAAAGTGCGACTGCTGGACATGATGGAAGACCTTCCGCTACGAACGTGAGGACGATTGAATGCAATCTTTATCTTTATTACAATCTTGCAATCGTGGAGGTGAAAAACTCTGCGGCAATAATAAACGGGAATGGTCGTGAATAGTTCTAAGAAGATTCTGGTTCTTGTAGGGAATGGCAAATCAAAAATGAGGCGAGATAAGAAGCGAGTGTCGGAATTAACTATTCTTTACTGAGTCTTATGTAAACAATGCCAACCACAAACTTACCAATCCATCTAACGAAGAATTCGCCTTGCAGTCATAATTACATCTATTGAAAGGAAATGTCGTTACACTCTCCGCATGCACAAATCTGTCCCACCTTTTCTGCCTGGCGCGCCTCCTCCTGACAAATCCGATCCAGCTTCGGCGGAAGGAATAGCGCGTGACGAATCGATTAATACCATCATTGATACCGTCGTCGAAAAATCGGTAAATACTTCAGCCAATACATCAATGAATAACTTGCTCGGCATTGCATCGCCTATCGATCAATGGCAGCAACAGGATTGCTTCACAATTCTCGATACAGCGTTCGATGCAGGTGGTCATTTTCTCGCTACATGGCAGAGTTGGTGCGAACATCCCGAGCGCCCACAACAGTTACATTATTTGGCGTTGATGCCAACCTCATTTTCCATCGCGGAACTGACCGAAGCGCACGCAACATGGCCGGAATGGGCGATGCACGCGCAGGAATTACGTGCGGTCTGGCCAACCTTGATGGCGGGCTTTCATCGTCTTTATCTGGCGCACAACAAGATCGTATTGACGTTGATGATTGGCGACAGCGGTAAATGCTTACAACAGATTGAAGCCCGTATAAATACATTTTATGTCCATGGTCCAGCGCAACAACTATGGCCACTACCTTTGCTGGGAAGACTCAATCGACTAGCGATTCCCAACGCAAGATTAACTATTGTTGATCTGAGCGATAGACAACAAAAAAGTTTGGAGCAAGCCGGATTTGTTTTTGAGAATCCTGCCATCGTCGACAATACAAAAAATTCTGCCGGCTTTGCAAACACTGCAATCGCGTATTTTTTGCCACGCTGGCAGCCAACTTTGCCAACTAGCAATCCCTCTCAGAATCAGCGTCACGCGATTATTATCGGCGCAGGATTAGCGGGCGCTGCCGCTTGCCAACGGCTGACATTGCGCGGCTGGAAAGTCAGCCTGATCGAGCGTCATGCCGATATAGCGCAAGAAGCATCCGGCAACGCCGTCGGCATTTTCATGCCGGTTTTATCAAGAGATGATAATCCGACTTCGCGCTTGAGTCGTGCCGCGTATCTTTTCGCACGCCATGTATGGGAAAGTCTCGGCGGTATAGGCAATGCCTTCTCGGGTGCAAGTTGCGGTGTACTTCAGATTGCGCGCGACGCCGATCAGGCCGATGCGCAACGGCGTTGGGCGGCGCAAGCCAAGCATCCAAACGACTATGCGCAATGGCTCACGCAGTCGGCCGCCAGCGCGCTACTCGGAACCGAAGTGAACCATGGCGGTTGGCGGTTTCCCGGCGGCGGATGGGTGCATCCGCGTAGCTTATGTCAGACAATGCTGGAGGCTTGCGGTGAACGATTGGAAATGCATTTTAATAGGTCGGTCAGCTCGCTCATAAAAACGGTCGATGGTTGGCAAGTATGCGACGACAAAGGAAAAGGGATTGCCAGTGCGCCGGTGGTGATTATGGCAAATGGAATGGGTGCGCTAACGTTTCCACAAACCCGCGATCTGCCACTAACAGCCATTCGTGGTCAGGTTACCTACCTCCATGAGGACAGCGCCCCAAACATCACACAAGTGCTGTGTGGAGATGGCTATTTAACGCCGGCCGCTGACGGTTGGCACAGCTTGGGTGCGACGTATGACGAAGACCACGAGGAGATATTGCGGCAAAAAAGTCAGAATGAAAATATTGTCCGTCTTCAGAAAATTTTACCCGATTGGAAAGTCGATACGGCGCAACTGCCACTCGCTGGAAGGGTGGGTTTCCGCTGTGTCTCCACCGACCGTTTACCGTTAATCGGTGCCCTTCCAGATCCGATAACAAACTCTGCACTGCGTGAACCGCAACTGAAAGATCTGCCGCGATTTCCTGGCCTGTATGGATTGCTGGGATTTGCTTCGCGTGGGTTGATCTGGGCACCGCTCGCAGCCGAACTGCTGGCGGCAGAATTGAACGGTGAGCCGTTACCGATCGAAGCGGAGCTGGCGGCGGCCGTCGATCCTGCACGTTTTCTTTTGCGGACGCAGCGTCGGAAAAAATCCAATTAATGTAAACATGTAGCTGGCGATGAATTAAAAACCGTTCGCGACACCAATCCTGCAAAAATCTTCAATCACGAATCGATATTTCTAGAAGACTTCAAATAGACAAAAAAGATGCATAAAGGCGTGCGGCTACTTGGAGTGCACTTCGCCAATAAATATCGAAAAAGCAATAAAACGTACGAATACGTAAGAAAAACAATGATGACCCAAACGCATCAGGGCCATCATCACCAAAAAGTTATCTTTCCCAACCGCGCTCACGGAACCGCCAGTCACCGCGGGGACCGTGCTCCCAACCCGGTGCATGGTAACGATAGCCGGGACGCGCCCGCATATAATGTCCGCCGACCCAGACATGCCGACGACCATTCCAGCGCCAATAGCCCGGTGCCCAGATAAAGCCGCCACGCGGTGGCGGTACAACCTCATAGCGTGGAGGCGGCGGAGCAACCCCGATACCGACGACCACCTGTGCGTGTGCCTGCGTTATCGGCGCTATGAATCCAGCGCTCACTGCGAGCAAGCTGACGCAAAGAATCGATTTGAACTTCATGAAAATTCTCCTTTAATGTGAGCAAGTCCTGATAAGTAATATAGGCCAGCACTTTCACATTAACTGTAATTTTTTGTTTCCAATTTGACCAAACAACCGGTTTTTCAGCGTTTTTGACACAGTTTGAAACACCTCTCACGCTGCTTATCCTGCTCAGGCTAAATTCGACGGGAATCGACTGTGGTAAAAGCCGGAATGGGCGAGCGCTAAGGTAAAATGCATCCATTCAGCCGTGACCCGCAGGTCCGACAGGCCCCTAAGATCCGTCCGATGCATTCGACCCATGAATCAGTCCAATGATATCGGCACTTACTATTTACCAAAAATACCGGAACACCCATGTTGCGATTGAACGAAATACAGCTACCGCTCGACCACCCGGAAGACGCGCTCCGCAGCGCGATTCTGGACCGGTTAGCAATTAAACCGGCCGCGCTGCTTGGCTTTACGATTTTTCGTCGAAGTTATGACGCCCGCAAAAAGAATGCAGTGTTGCTGACCTATACGGTCGATGTCGAATTGGAAGATGAGGCGGCGGTGCAACAACGTCTCAAGGCGCTTAAAAATGTGACGCCAACCCCAGACATGGAGTACAAATTTGTAGCGCATGCAAACGGTACAGAAAAGTCGCGACCAGTTGTGATCGGCACCGGGCCTTGTGGACTGTTTGCTGCCTTGATTTTGGCGCAGATGGGTTTTAAACCAATTGTCCTGGACCGTGGCAAAGCGGTGCGCGAACGGACCAAAGATACGTGGGGCCTCTGGCGCAAGCGCGAGCTGCAACCCGAATCGAATGTACAGTTTGGCGAAGGTGGCGCAGGAACCTTCTCCGATGGAAAATTATGGACGCAGATTAAAGATCCAAAGCACTACGGTCGCAAAGTGCTGACCGAATTTGTCACGGCAGACGCCCCGGAAGAAATCATGTACGTCAGCAAACCGCATATCGGCACCTTCCGTTTGGTGAAGATGGTCGAGAAAATGCGTGCATCGATTGAAGCGCTGGGCGGAGAGTTTCGTTTTGAGCAAAAAGTCCAGGATCTGGATATCGATAAGGGGCAAATCCGTGCCGTGATCCTCGCCAGCGGCGAGACCATTGTCACCGACCATGTAGTGCTGGCAATCGGTCATAGCGCCCGTGATACCTTTCGAATGCTTTTCGAGCGCGGTGTTTACGTCGAGGCGAAGGCATTTTCGGTCGGTTTTCGCATTGAACACCCGCAATCACTGATCGATAAATGTCGATTTGGCCCAAGCGCCGGTCACCCTATCCTTGGCGCTGCCGATTACAAATTGGTGCATCACTGCGCTAATGGCCGCGCGGTATACAGCTTTTGCATGTGTCCTGGCGGCACGGTCGTGGCGGCAACCTCCGAACCGGGACGCGTTGTCACCAACGGCATGAGCCAGTATTCGCGCAATGAACGCAACGCTAACAGCGGCATCGTGGTCGGTATTACGCCGGCTGATTACCCCGATCATCCGCTGGCCGGAATTGCCTTGCAGGAACATTGGGAGTCGCGTGCCTATGAACTGGGCGGCGGCAATTACAACGCACCAGGACAACTGGTGGGCGACTTTTTGGCGGGTCGCGCCTCAACTGAATTCGGCACGGTATTGCCATCCTACAAACCTGGCGTGCAGCTTGGCGACCTCAGTTTGGCACTGCCGGAGTATGCCATCACCGCCATGCGCGAGGCGTTACCCGCGTTCGATAAACAAATCCGTGGCTTTGCTATGGCGGATGCGGTACTGACGGGCGTGGAAACCCGCACCTCTTCGCCGGTGCGGATCAAGCGCCACGACGACAGCCTGCAAAGTTTGAACACTGTCGGTTTATTCCCTGCTGGCGAAGGTGCGGGCTATGCGGGTGGCATTATGTCCGCGGCAATTGATGGCATTCGTGTTGCAGAAGCGGTGGCGCTGAGCATGACCAGTAGCACCGGCAACTAGCCTGATCAGGAGATCATGTGACGCAAAAATAGCGCAGAGCGATAGCCGTTGAACACATGCCGGCGTCGCTCTACCGCTTCAATCCCCTAGCGCGCCAACGACCACCGACATCATACTGATCGCGCTCATTTCAATGCCGTCTACCGGGATTGAAATCGATTCGTCATCCTGCTGCGTACCGATCACATATAGCAATGGCAAAAAATGTTCGGCGGTCGGAACTGACAATTGTCCATCTTCGCCAAGTGCAGCGTAATCCGTCACTTTTTGCACATCGCCAGCCAATAAGCTTTCTCGGATAGTGGTGTTGAAACGCATCGCCCAATCCCGAGCCGGTGCGTGTGGGTCCCAATTTGCCAGCCGCAAATTGTGCACCACATCCCCACTCCCGATAATCAACACGCCTTGCTCGCGCAAAACGGCTAATTTCCGTCCAAGTTCAAGATGAAATTGCGGTGGCTGCGTTGCATCGATGCTCAACTGGATAACCGGCACGTCGGCTTTTGGAAAAGCCTTCACCAGAACCGACCAGGTACCGTGATCCAACCCCCAGGAATCATCCATCTCAACCGTCATCGGTGCCAGCAAGTCACGCACTTGGGCCGCTAACGCAGGATCGCCCTGGGCTGGATACTGAATATCAAACAAGGCCTGCGGAAACCCTCCAAAATCATGAATAGTTTTCGGCATTGGCATCGCCGTAACATTGGTTCCACGCGTGTACCAATGCGCTGAAATAGATAAAATTGCCCTTGGCTTCAAGGCGGTTACGCGCGCGCCCAACTGTTCCCAAGCGGCGGTGTAGCGATTATCCTGCAAGGCGTTCATAGGACTGCCATGACCAAAAAATATCGCTGGCATGCGATGGGTGACAACATGGCTCATAAAATCTCTCCGCTAATAATGTAAAAAATTGAAAAGGCTGGGAATCACGCTACGCCAGCCGCTCAAATGGCCTTGAAACGAGCTGTGATATAAGCCGTTAATTCCAGCCGTTGATGCCAGCCGTTGAAACAAGCCCTCAAACTGCGAATATTCACTATATATTTTTTCACTTGAAAGAAAAATAGGCTTCGTAGAAAATGATCATTCCGAATTCCAAAATAATAGTGCGTCGTTATGAATTTATTTGAATCGATGAAAGTGTTTGTCAAAGTCGCCGATTGCGGCAGTTTATCGGCCGCGGCGCGGGCATTGGATATCTCAAATCCATCGGTGACCCGCCACATTGCTGACCTTGAAGCCTATTTGCACGCGCGCCTTCTTAATCGCACGACCCGCCGGATTAGCCTCACCGATACCGGAACCGCGTATCTTGAGCGCAGTCGCCAGCTCTTATTTGATCTCGATGAAGCGGAAACGGAAGCCAGCAATAGCGCGGCGAACCCAAGCGGGATATTGCGTATTAACGTTCCGGTATCTTTTTCAGTGAATCATCTTGGCCGCGTATTACCGCTTTACGCTGAGCGATATCCTAATGTCGTACTTGATGTCTCCTTATCGGACCGCATCGTTGATCAGGTCGACGAAGGTTACGACCTCGCGATCCGAATCGGCAAACTACAAGGACAAAGTTTAGTTGTGCGGAAAATCGCACCGGCGCGGGTTTTGTTGTGCGCTGGGCCCGGCTATCTTGCAAAAAATGGTACCCCCCAACATCCGATAGACTTGGAAAACCATGTCTGTTTGAATTATGCCTACTCGACACCGCGTGATGAATGGCGTTTTTTACGCGATGGCAAAACGATTGCTGTGCATGTCAAAGGCGGACTTAACACGAACAACGGCGATCTGTTGCGTGAAGCTGCGATAGCGGGGATGGGAATTATTCGGCAACCTTCGTTCATTGTCGGTGATGATGTTCGCGCGGGGCGACTTGTCATGTTGCTACCCGAATATCACAGCGAGACACTTTCTATCTACGCGGCATATCCCAGCCGTCGGCATTTGTCTGCCAAAGTTCGCACCTTTGTGGATTTTTTGGGAGAGCAATTTGGTGACACGCCCTATTGGGATCTGGGATTGCCACACGAGTGAACCCGTCATACGGTTGATGTGCAACCAATCAATCCCTTGGCGCCCCACAAAACCGCAATGCAAGCGGCACACAATAGTCCTTTCACCGCATATAACAAAAAGGGCCACTTAGCAAACTAAGTGGCCCTCTTGATGCAGCCGAACCAATGTTCGACTGACCATATTAATGCGAATATTATTTCTTAGGCGTTGCGGCGCGCGCAGCTTTTTCAGCTGTTTGTGCAAACTGAGTTGTTGCGTTATTTACATTAGCTTCCAATGTTTCAACGGCTTGCTTAGCTGACTTAGTCAATTGCTCGTAACCAGCGTTAGCGTTGCCAATGACAGACTTCAGAATCGCGATTGCATTTTCCGAACCTGCTGGAGCGTTCTTGCTAACTTCATCAATCAACGCGTTAATACGGCGGCTGGTTTCTGCAATTTGTACTTCTGCTGCTTTAGTCAATTCATTTTGTGTACCAGTAGCGATACCTTGCAAATGACGACCGTAAGCGGCTGCTTTTTCTGCGCTTGGCTTAGCTTGTGATGCCGATATCGACATAAATTCTTGCGCATCTTTCGCGCCCAACAATTGCTTGGCCGAAACGCTCGACTCTTCCATCGACGCTTTAGTTGCATTCATGTTCAATTCGA
Source organism: Glaciimonas sp. GNP009 (assembly GCF_054343755.1). Lineage (NCBI taxonomy): Bacteria > Pseudomonadati > Pseudomonadota > Betaproteobacteria > Burkholderiales > Oxalobacteraceae > Glaciimonas > Glaciimonas sp. GNP009. Next base: position 2,599,186 of record NZ_JBTGUV010000004.1, on the reverse strand, counting down.
TAACTTTTTCAACGCCTTCGAATGCTTTAGTAGTCAGCGTGTTCAATAGTGCGAGTTGCGCTTCGAAATGGGCTTTAGTGGCTGCGGAAAACTGCTCTTGAAATGAAAACATGTTCTTCTCCTAAATTATAAGTAGTATTGCTAAAGATCAGCCACCAAAATGGTGCGCTGCAACAAAACGTATTTTACATATAGAAAATATGACGTCAAGAACTATTGTGCGACGCAACAAATATAAACGAATGATTTAACATTTGTCCCTCGACACTTGTATTTATCCCACAACAGCACCTATTCTGCAAGGGTACAAAATCTTTTAGATTCGGACATTTTCCGGTTTCGCACTAAGCAGCTTTGATAGGCCTGGATGCTATTTTCAAAATACGTGCGTCCTTCTTTGAGTCCCAATTTGGCCAGGTGTTCCGCTGTCTTTCTGCTCACTTGAAAATGCTGATAATCAATCGGTTTACGCCAATCGCCGCCCCAAATCGGGAATCCATGCGCGGCAAAAATCTGGACTACCTGATCGTCGACCATTCCAGGTCTTAATGGTAAACGCGCTACATACGCCTTCCCGGCCGCTGGACTAACATCCACCCTTCCATTGCCAGAGCGGAGCAAATAGGGATTTTGTAGAGGATTAATATCAATCGCCAAACCGTATGCGTGTAACGACGGTGCACCACCGCCGGTTATCGGCCGATAGTTGAAAGCGGAGGTATTATTATCGGCCATCGACGCATCGTCATCCCCAAGATAACTATTCATCAAATGCGCACCGGCCAAAGGAAAGCGGCGTGCCAGCAATAGCGAGAAAATAGTGCGCACCTCCGGCGCAACCGCCGCCATCACCATGACTTCTCCGTCATTGTGAAAGCGATCATCGAAGCCGATATAAGAGAAACGCACTATTTGCAATTGGGAGCAATTCACAGGCGCACCCGGTCGCATGACGCGTGTACTTTTAAGACGCGCGCAGTTGACATCGTCAGGCGCCACCATTGCCGGACGATCTGTCGACACTTCAGCGCCAGCCGCAACCACGCAACTCAGGGTAAGAAAAAGGTGGGGAAGCAGCCTTAGCGATGGCAACAATCGCAATGTCAACGTTGTTGTTAATCGGTTCACAGCTGCCGACCTGTCAAGCGGGGACCTCAATCAGATCATGGATCACCAGCCCTGCATCGGTTCTGCCAAACATGCCGACTGTTGCACTTTGTATCGCCTTCAATGCATCTTGATAGCCTTGCTCCCAACGCCATTGCACCGAACCACGCGAAAAATTAACGTCCTTCGAGGCCATATTCCAATCATGACCGGAATAGCGTAGCCGCACCAAATGGATGGTGCTGGTGTCGGCGAGGCCAGCAAATTGTTTGAGATCGGCTTTGCTCCGCTCTTCTGCTGGTAATTTTTCATATAACGCCCGCGCTGTGCGGCGTAACTGATGATTGAGTAAATAGTTTTCAATGTGGCGCTGTGATCGAGATGCAAATGTCACATCCTTCTGGCGCGTTTCAACCTCATCGAGGGTGCGCGGCTCTTCACCTTCTGCACTCCAGAGATCCACCATCAGGCAGATCGTATCAACCCGCGGTTTATCGGGCCGATCATCCTGATCATCGAGCACGATTTCCAAAGGTGTATTCGAGTACAAACCGCCATCCCAATACAAGTCGCCATCCACGCGCACCGGGGCGAAACCGGGTGGCAACGCGCCACTAGCCATTACGTGTTCGATACCGATTTTGCGCTGATCGGAGTCAAAACAGACCAATTCGCCAGTCGTCACCTTCATGGCACTGACCGTTAGCCGAATACTGTCGGGACAGTTCAGAAAATCCAGATCAACCAATCGCGCCAGAGTCTCGCCTAACGGCGCTGTGTCATAGAAACTTGCTTGTTCCGGCTCTACCGGTAAACCCAGCGCGAATGGGTTAATGTGGCGCGGCTTAAAAAAACCCGGCACGCCGCGTAACACCGTATCTAACGTTGTCCACCAGGTACTGGACTTGCGCGCAGCATCCGGCACTTGCGCCATGTCCACCAGATCTTTATGCGAGACCGAATCCCAGAATTCTTTTAAGCGTGCGAGTCTTAACTCCCGCGAGTTACCGGCAATAATAGCGGCATTGATTGCGCCAATGGAAGTACCCACCACCCAATCCGGCGTCATGTTGTGTTCGTGCATGGCTTGATAGACGCCAGCCTGATATGCACCTAATGCGCCACCGCCCTGCAAAACCAATACAATGCGGGGACTCGCGGCTGGTTTAGTTGTCGGCCTCGTGACTGGCTTACTACCTGACTCATTACTCGGCTTGGTCGTCGATTCAACTCCTGCTTTGCTGCCGTCCTTGATGCTTCGTTTAATGCTGGCCTTGGAGCTTGGTGCGGTATCGGCCTTGATAACTGCCTTTGCGATAGCCGGTTTATCGACTTTTTTCATACCCTTAGCAGGAATGACCTTGGTTGCGCCAGAGGTTGTCGCTTTAAGGGGAGATGCCACGCTAGCAGCACGTTTACTCGTAACTTTACTGGTCATGTGACGCCATCCTTTGCGGTAATAGAAACCTAATCTTACCCGACCTTACTAATGTGGTGCCGATAAGCAACTACTTATGCATTAAGCCAATGACGTTATCTTGCTTTGGCGCATCCATTAATCAGCGACACGGCCAACCGCAACTTCACTTTGCTAAGAGTCTCATGCCGAGAACTGACTCTACAGTCTCAATGCCAGCACATTATTGTAAACCTCCTTGATGAAGCAAGTCATCCGACGACGAATCGATTTCTTGTCGATACTTCATTTTTTTCTAATTAAATAGATTGCCAAACCGATCATCACCACCACACTCAGTTCCAATCCGACTACTACATAGTTCGCTAACATTTACTCCACCATTCCTTGTTATCACTCAGTTGTCGCTTAGCCATTGAAAATCAACCATGCAAAAAAGGAAAATTATCGCCTGATCAACTTACATGCGCTGTTTTTTTACCAACTGTGAGCATAGCATTAACCCAGCAATGCACCTTACCAATTGAAGCCGCCACATGATCGATTTACGCTTGCAGTCTACATTTTGAGTCCCTGCGCAGGCACATCCTACACGGCAATTATAGAACGTCCATCCGTAAGCGTGCCAGGCTGGCTGCCAATCTGAGGCGCGCAGTTTGTCCTCGCGTTAGCGCAATAATACGCTGCTGCCCAGCAGCGGCCAGTTCGCTCTGCGCCTTTAATAGTTCCAACATGGTACCGACGCCCGCCTTGTATCTGCCTTGCGCCACGACCATCGACTGCTGCGCACTCTGAATCAATATCAATGTTGCTTTTGCGCTCTCTGTTTCAGTGTGCAAACTCTTGGCGCTGTTCCAGACTTCTAGCGCCACCACTCGCTGCGTCTCTGCCAACTCCGCAGCAGCGCTTTCAACGCCCGCTTGCGCGCCGCGTGCCTGATAGTTGCGACTGATACCATCAAGCAATGGAATATTGATCTGCAAGCCGATACTGCGACTATTATTGATCTGCCGAGACGCCACTTGGTTGATAGGCGTATCGCTTCGATCACCCGTCATATACAGCGACAGCGTCGGTTTTCCTTGCGCCTGCGCTGCTTCCTCCTGCGCTTGCGCCGATTGCAACCGCGCTCGCGCCGCAATAATTTTTGGATGCACGCTCAACGCCGCCTCGATCAACTCTCCAACAGCTTTCTCAAAAACCGGCGCTGGCCCAACATCTTCCGCCTCCATGCCGATGTCCGCCAACTGCAACGGCGTATCGGGGCGCAGGCCCATAACACTCGCCAAACCACCTAATGCAGTCTGCCAGTCGCCGTCAGCGCGAACGCGTTGCACCACCGCCGACGCAGAAGCGGTTTGCGCCAGCAACTTATCGGCAAGAGAGCCGGCTCCTGCCACGTATTTAGCTTGGGCCGCGCGATAGCTCTGTGCCGCTGCCTGCTCCGCATCCTGAGCTGCCAATAACCCGGCTTGCGCTGCTTGTGCTGCGTTGAAACTGGTCGCCGTGCTTAAAAACACAGTTTGCAACACATCATCTTGCGCTGCCACCGCAGCATTTAGCAACTGGCGCGCACTCTCCAGATTAGCAGCGCGCAGTCCGAAGTCATATAACACCCAGTTCAAGCTTAAGTTCACGTCACTACTGCGCGCACTCAGCGCACTAGAAGCTGCAGGATAGTCGGGAATCGTAATCCGGTTAGCCACTTTCGCTACATTCGCACTGGCATTCAGGTGTGGCAGATACGCCGCTTGAGCGCTGCCGACAGATGCAGCCTGCGCTTTCACACCGGCCCAACTCTGAGCGGTTTGCGGGTTATTACACAGGCTGCGACTGACCGCTTCGGCCATCGTTAATACCGTCGGCAAAGTCAGCCCGCCACATACACCAGCTAAAGCCATGTTCTTGTCAATGGTTGGTGAGACAGCTACGTTCACACCAAAAGGATCATGCAAAAAATCTATCGCCAAACATGACTTTGCGGCAAACACTGTCAGATAACACATCCATACTGCCATCCGTATGGCATTCCGACCTGTCGTCATGCTTTGGCTATTCATGCCGGTTGTGCCGGTGGCTGCTGCGTCAGTTTGCCGTCTTCAAGTATTAACACGCGGTCGGCTGATGCGATTGTTTCTGGTCGATGAGCGATAATCACCCGTGTAATGTGCAGCGATTTAACCGCATCATTAACCAGCCGTTCGCGGGCGATATCCAGATGGCTGGTGGCCTCATCGAGAAACAATATCTTCGGCCGCTTATATAAAGCACGCGCCAGCAACACGCGCTGTTTTTGACCGCCCGACAACACCGTTCCCATATCACCCACCAGTGTGTTGTAAGCCATAGGCATAGCGACAATGTCATCATGAATTGCCGCCAGCCTCGCGCACTCTCCGATCCACTCCCGATCCGCCGCAGGATCAAAAAAACAGATATTGTCAGTTATCGATCCGGCGAACAAAACATCGTCCTGTAACACCGTAGCGACCATACCGCGCAAAGTAGACAGACCCACCCGCTCAAGGTTGCGCCCTCCTATCAGCACCTCGCCCTCGGTCGGCGTCAGCACGCCTAACAAAATATTCATTAGCGTCGTCTTGCCGCCACCGGACGGACCAGCGATAGCCACAGACTCTCCGGCTCGAACCATGAACGATACGTCACTCAGTACGTCGCGCTCGCGCTCACTGTAGCGAAAGCGCACATTTATTACCTCCAGCGTTGCGGGTAGTCCATACGGATTTTCATCGTTGGTCGCCATCGGTTCCGGCTTTTGCAACACAATATCCGACAGTCGTTCTCCTTGCAGTTTCAGCATCTTGACCTCGACCCATTTATCGATGAGCGAACTCACGCGCGAATCGAATTGTCCTTTATAGGCAACGAAAGCAATCAGCACACCGACGCTGAAATTTCCCTCCATGATTAGCTTTGCTCCAAGACTGATGATCAAAATATTTTCGATGCCGAAGATCATGCCATTGAGCGATTTGTAAAGCAGGTTAAGCTTTTGGGTGCGCAGATCCGCATTGATCTGATCGACCAGCAATCCCAGCCAACCCACACGTCGCGCATCACCGCGCTGAAACAACTTGATGGTTTTAACGCCGCGTATGGTCTCCAAAAAATGTGTCTGCTGAACAGCAGCGTGAATGATTTGTTCTTCAGTTGCTCGCCGCAGTGGCGCAAACCAGGCCCAGCGCACTAGTCCATATAACACCATCGCACCGACTGCAATCCATGCCAGCAAAGGACTATAGAGAAACATGAGCGTCAGCGTTAACGTCGCCATTACGCCATCCAGCAGCACCTCCAGAAAGGAGATCGTCAGTGTGCGTTGAATGACGCCGACTGCACCGAAGCGCGACACGACATCACCCAGATGGCGTTTCTGAAACCAATCAATCGGTAAGCGCAGCAAATGCGATAAGACGTTACCTTGCCACTGCACATTGAGTGTCGTGCTCATATACATCGTTGCCCAACTGCGGACCAGGCCAATCAATTGCTGCAGTACCAGCAAAAATCCGAACCCCAATGCCTGCGTTAGTAACAAATCATGATCCGACGATATCAGTACATTATCGATCACCCACTGCATAAAGAACGGGCTCACCAGTGCAAATGTTTCAAGCGCCAGCGACAGCAAAATAATCTGACCGAACGATCGGTATAAGCCGCTGACATGTCCCAACAAATCGCGCAAACGCACACGCTTGGTTTCTTCCGCTGTCTTAAATCCGGGATCTGGCCAACATTCCAGCGCCACACCAGTGAAAGCATTCGACAGCTCCTCCAGCGTGCAGGTGCGGATGCCTGTTGCCGGATCGTGTATCGTCACTGTGCGGCGCCCCACCTTTTGCAACACGACAAAATGATTAAAATTCCAATGCAGCACACACGGCAGGCGTAACTGGTCAAGCGCATCAAGGTCAAGCTTGATCGGGCGCGACGCCATCGATAATTGGGTCGCGACGTGGATCAAATCACTTAATGTTGACCCTTTTAACGAAACCGGGAAGCGTTGCCGTAATGTCGCCAAATCGCTCCGATAACCATGATAGCCAGCCACCATCGCAACGCACGCAAGGCCGCATTCGGCGCTTTCGGTTTGTAAGATCAGCGGCAACGACGTAGCAAAACCAAAGGACAGCGGGGCCGCCATCATCAACGAACTTTCATCAGCGTTTTCCTGTCAATGTATATAACGGCTCAAGCACCCATTCATACAAATGTCTTTTTTCTTGCGCGATATCGGCCTCTAGCGACATACCCGCCAGCAATGGTTGCGGACTTCCATAGGCGCGTACGGATTGGTTTTGCAATGCCACGGTGATACGGTACAAGGGCTCTTTTGCACCGCTGGCGGTGCCGCCCAATTCGCTCCCAGATAAAGTAGTGAGCGCCACCGTTTCTACGGTACCGCGTTGATGTCCAAATTTTTGATAGGGATAAGCTGAGTAACGCAACGACACCTGATCACCGACGCGCACAAAACCGATTGAGCGGCTCGGCGCATAAAGCTCAGCGCGCAAACTAACGCCCGATGGGACGATGCTGAGCAAGGGGTGGGTCGGGTCTATGGTTTGTCCCATTTCGGCCAACACTGCAGTTACCCTCCCCGCTTGAGGGGCCTTAACTACCAACCGCCGACGCGCTTCACTTTCGCTCAATTCCTGCGAGGCGTTACTTAAGCTACGCTCGATCTGTGCTGACTGATTCTGCTGCTGCAAAGACAAAGCGCCAAGTGCATTCCGTTGCGCCGCAAGTTCGATCACAACGCTTATACGATCACGCTCCAGACTTTGCTGGCGATTGCGCTGATCAAGCAATTCTTCCTGCTTTTGCTGCCACTGTTCCTGAGAAATAAAATCCTGTTTCAGCAAGCCGTGATATCGCGCTTCTGTCAGTTGCGCAAGTGCGACACGGGCGCGCTGACCGTCGATCTGACCAGCAAGATTTTGACGTTGCGCATCCGTGCCAGTAATCTTGATGATTAATGCGCCACGCTCTTGCTGCTGCAAACTTCGCATGGCTTGTAACTCGCTTTGCAGACTGACCTGTCGTTGTATTACTGCGGCGCTGATAGCCGCTTGTGTAGGGCCACCGCTACTGCTGTCGCGCTCGCCCGACAATACGTACAACACTTCGCCAGCGATGACATTACTGTCCTCGGTCACCCGCTTTTCGACCACGATGCCGGGCTGCATTGCATAGACTTTGATAAAACCGGACGTTGGAATTAATTGGCCCGTTACGGTGCTGTGACGGGTATAACTGCCCCAAGTCAAAAACGCTCCGAGCAGCAACGCCAGTATGAATGCGCAACCTGTCAGAACTGACATTGACAGCGGTCGAATCAATATGATTCCATTCAGATAGTTAGCCTGTTGAGCGGCTATCGCTTGTTCTCGAAATAGAGGCATAGGCAACGTGGATCGATGAAATGAAGTAAAGGAATGCTGCGCCGTGGCGCGTTTTAGCCTCGCATGAAAACGGTTGATTCCGCAAATATTCGGAGAAATTTTTTGACGCTTAGGTTGCCAACCGACACTGAATATTAACTCGTAAAATTTCTCAATGGAAATAATATTTTATGGCATTCCAAGAAATTGATGGGCATATACAGACCCTGAAACAGGGTCTGTATATGCTGAGAAAATCTGTCAATAACCTCGAAATACTTATCCCGAATTTGCAACTGATCGAGTCACCAAAATAATTCTATCCAAAGCAAATAATTTTCCTTGTGGAAATATTTTTTTGTTCTATCCTAAATCTATTGTTCCTGCCGTAGACTTAAACTTTGCTGGTATCACCGACAAAATAAACGCATCCCGATCATGTTGAGCGGCAAGAGAAACCTGTTATTTATCACAGGTGATTACCTCGCATCACTTCACATGATTTGCACGCCAGAACATGCTGACCGATCCACAAATCGACATCGAGAAAAAATCTCCGGTATGCAAACTGTCACACTAAAAAACACCATTTGTTTTTTAAGCTGGAATAGAACTCCTTCCGCCCTTGCGAACCTGGAGGAAGCAGCAGGCAGTGACCGTATTGACGATCAGTGACAAAGCGTTTATCGACAACAGTTTTTTAACCACCTAAAAGGTGAATATCATGAAGAATGGCAATCTAATCGCACTGCAAGTCTGGGAACTGGATGCTGTCGGTGGGGGCGCTAGTAATAAGCCTATCTTGAGTCAGAGCCTAGGCCTGGTCAATGATATTAAACTTCCCGATTCTCCAGCCGACCTAACCCAATACATAGCAGATAAGGTAGAAGGGGTCACTAAAGTAGTCCGTGCCGCTCCATTCTCCCCTCCCTTATAAAAAAATATCTCCACATAGAATAGGCGATACGCATAAAGACATGCTGGCATTTGTACTCAACCCCATCCCGCTTGGCGCCGAGCCGGATGGGGATTGTGTTGTAACAGGGATTTTGCATACGTATTAAAGAAAGGAAACTATGCGCATAGTGCGCGGAGTGAATACGGCTTAAAGCCTCTTTCACCAAAACACTGCATGAACCATACCTGAGGTGAAACGCATGAAGCATGACAATTTGATCAAACTGGAAATCTCAGCACAGGATTTTTACGCCAGATCATATCGACGAATCTACATATCGACATCGAAAAAAATCTCGGGTAAAAGCAGTTTCGCGTTGGGTGGGCCATCTGCTTTTAAAGCCTGAATAAACTTCCTTACACTTTATAAACAAGGCGTAAGTAGCACTCGGTGCGCAGCAGTGACCATCATTGACAAAACGTTTATCGACAACAGTTTTTTAACCACCTAAAAGGTGAATATCATGAAGAATGGCAATCTAATCGCATTGCAAGTCTGGGAACTGGATGCTGTCGCGGGCGGCGCTAGTAATAAGTCTATCGTGAGTCAGAGCCTAGGCCTGGTTAATGATATTAAACTTCCCGTTATAAGTGAATACTTAACGGATACTTTAAACGAAGCTACTGACTTTGTCCGTAACGTTCCATCCTCCCCGCTTTTATAAAATCTAAACATTCTCAAATAGGGTAGGCAATACGCATAAAGACATGCTGGCATTTATACTCAACCCCATCCAGCCTGGCGCCGGGCCGGATGGGGTTTGTGTTGGAACAGGGATTTTGCATACGCATTAAAGAAAGGAAACTATGCGCATCGTGCGCGGAGTGAATACGTCTTAAAGCCTCTTTCACCGAAACACTGCATGTACCATCCCTGAGGTAAAACCCATGAAACATGATAATTTGATCGAACTGGAAATCTCTGCGCTGAATGCTTTTGCTGGACCAGAGGTTCTATTGGATACTTTACATGGTGCTTTTAACAATTTAAACCAAGAAGCGGCCGCGGCAGTTTTCGATTTGAAGGGAACGCTCATGAGCGCCCACGAACTCCGGGCAAGGCATCGTCAACAGCCCAGAAGTTAAGTCAACTTGGTAACATCAGCTAACGGCGCCCGCCGTTAGCAAAACGTCCCCATCACCCTTACATCTGGGATAAATCAGGGCGAAAGTCCATGCCGGTCATTCTCTACACATCAATTCCATTGCCCGTATTAACACGACAAAACACTATGCGGTCCTAAGACGCGTAAAATCGTGCATCAATTAGCTTATTGCGCGTCTGCCAAGCCCATTATGACCATCCTGTTGTCCACTTTAAACGCGCGTTACTCCCACGCCTCGCTCGGCTTACGTTACCTGCAAGCCAATATGGGCGCACTGCGTGAGCAAACCCATCTCCACGAATTCGTCATCGGTGCAAAAACCACTGACATCGTCGAAAAACTGCTAGCCCACAAGGCCACCGATGGCAGCACCACCATTATCGGATTTGGCGTCTACATCTGGAACATCGAAGAGTGCACCAAGGTAGTAGCGATGCTGAAATGTGTCGCTCCCGAGATCGTGATCGTACTTGGCGGCCCGGAAGTATCTTATGAGTCAGAACAGCAACAGATCGTCAAACTGGCTGATTACCTGGTCACCGGATGGGGCGACATCACCTTCCCCGACCTTTGTCAGCAAATCATTAACGGCCCCAAACCGCTGATGAAAACGCATATCGGCAAACAGCCGCCGATGGAAGATATCGCCCTGCCGTATTCACTTTACAGTGACCATGACATCGCCCACCGCACCCTGTATGTCGAAGCCTCGCGCGGCTGCCCGTTCAAGTGTGAATTTTGCTTATCGGCACTGGATAAAACCGCGTGGCCATTCGCGCTCGACAATTTTCTGGCCGAGCTGGAATCACTGCATGCGCGTGGTGCGCGCTTGTTCAAATTCGTCGACCGTACTTTTAATCTCAATGTCAAAACCAGTCTCAAGATTCTGCAATTTTTTCTCGATAAACTAGCTGCAAATCCAGACGATCCGGTGTTCGCTCATTTTGAATTAGTCCCCGATCATTTGCCGGATGCGTTGAAAGAGGCAATTACCAAATTTCCCGCCGGTGCACTGCAATTTGAAATCGGTATCCAAAGCTTTAATCCGGAAGTCCAGGCGCTGGTCAGCCGCAAACAAAATAACCAGAAAGCTGCCGACAATATCCGCTGGCTGATTACTGAATCACACGCCCATTTACACGTCGATTTGATCGCAGGTCTGCCCGGCGAAGATGTCGACAGTTTTGCACAGGGCTTCGACAAACTGGTGGCGCTGGAACCGCACGAAATCCAGTTCGGCATCTTAAAACGTTTGCGCGGCACGCCCATCATTCGCCATACCCAGACTTTCGGACTGGTCTTTGATCCACATCCGCCGTACACCATTCTCGCCACCAACCTGATCGACTTTGCCACCATGCAGCGACTAGTCCGGTTTTCACGTTATTGGGATCTGGTGGCCAATTCTGGACGTTTTTCCCACACGCTGCCGATCATTCTCGGCGATACGCCATTCTTTAGTTTTATGGCGTTTTCGGATTGGCTGTATGGAAAAACCGATGCGACACATCGGATCGCGATGGACCGATTGGCGGGATTAGTCGGCCAATGGTTGCGCTTGCAAGGCTTGAGTGACGCGACGGTGAACGCGGTACTCAGTACGGATTACGCCGGTCAACCGCCAAAACTACCCAATACGCCAAAGCCGAGCATCGCCAAAGAGCATGCACCAACAGTTGCACCGCAGCGGCAAGCGCGACATTTGACGGCTTAATGAGGCTAAGTTCGCTCTAGTGAGGTCAACGCGTAGTCTTGGTTAAAGTTGGCGACGGCGGTAAAAATAGCTCAAGCCGCTCGCTGATTTCGCCAGGCTGCGATCAGCTTTTGCGCAATGCCGTCGATCGTATCCAGCGAAACAGTCGATATCTGATTGAAAATCATCAATGCATAGACGGTCGCCAACGCGTTGACCTCGGGTGACAACGCGCATTCCTCACCAATCGCTGGGCGTTGCAAACGCCAATAATTAATGGCTTCTTCGAGTTCCGGTAGCGAAATATTCATAACTGTATTGTACTCGCGCAATTTAACTATTTATCAAGTTTACAGCGTTTATTCCCTTACCAAATGTTCCATCGAGGGCGATTTTACACTGCCCATTTTAAAATTTAATCCTCGATCTGGACAAGAATGACGTTGGCTGCAACATAACATTGGGTTAATTACTAAAGTGTTGCCTAATGCGGATCGGCCTGAATCCAAGTGCTATTATCGGCTTTATGCAGTGCGCACGGAAACGGCGGAATATCTTCCGTGCATCAAAAATCGCAGATCAACATGTGTCAATGCATTAACGCACCCATTACAGAAGGAGAACAACGATGACCTTGGCGCTGACACCGGCAATCCGAGACGCTTTTACGCCTACCGGAAAATTACGTGCTTCGATCAACCTCGGCAATCCAATTCTGGCGCATGCGGATGACGCACAAGGCGCACAAGGCGTTTCAGTCGATCTTGCCAGAGAATTCGCAGCATTACTCGGTGCAGAACTAGAGTTGATTGTATTCGACACAGCCGGGAAGTCGGTCGAGGCGGTCGCGGCCGAACAAGCTGACATCGGATTTTTTGCCATTGATCCGGTGCGTGGCGCCGACATTGCCTTCACTGCCGCGTATGTCCTGATTGAAGGTTTTTATTTGGTGAAGCAAGATTCGCCAATCACCTCCAACGCGCAAGTCGATATCGCTCAGAACCGCATAGTCGTAGGCAAAGGCAGTGCTTATGATCTGTATTTAACCCGCGAACTAAAGCAAGCGACCATCGTGCGCGCACCGTCGTCACCCACCGTGGTCGACACTTTTTTGAAGGAGCGCGCGGAGGTTGCCGCGGGAGTCAAGCAACAGTTAGAAACCGATGCGGCGCGGGCTGGTGGCCTGCGTCTACTCGACCAGCGTTTCATGGTGATTCAACAGGCGATGGGTCTACCAAAAAGTCGCAATGCCGATGCGGCAACATTTCTCAGTGATTTCGTCGAGCAAATGAAATCGTGCGGATTCGTCGCCGCTGCCCTCAAACGTCACGGCATCAAAGGCGCGTCGGTTGCTGGTCCAGTTGCCTACTCAATCGCGGACTAAGTTAACGCGTTTCTAACTGAGTTGCTCATGCCAGATCAGATCATCTTGTGAACCACTCACGCCAGGACTGTAGGTTAATTCAAAATACAACGCCAGCCACCAAAATGATATTGGCGTATGGCGTGCATTCACCAGTCCGGACGATAGCACGCGCACCTTGCGTCAGTTTTTTGAACTCTGTATGCGATAACACGCGCTTATCGGGCAAACCAAAACTCTCAAGCTGGGCTGCCAAATGCGGACTTTTATGCGCCAGCGCGTCTCCTACAACGTGATGTTCCACCTGCATTTCACTCAATATTGTCTTCACGGTTTCGATGAATCCGGGCACCCCATGCGTGAGCGCCAAATCAATTAGCGGAACGCCGGATGGGACTGGCAGTCCAGCGTCGCCAATCACGACCATGTCACCATGACCAAGCGAGGCGATCAACTGCGACAGGGCAATATTCAGTAATGGTGTTTTTTTCATGATGGTTTTGGAATGTTTATAAAAACGGTTGAATCGATTCTGCTAACAAAAAATATCTACACCGATGCAGAATTCTGCAACAGCTCGCGGCGGTAAGGAATAGAGGTCTGCGCACCAAACCGCGCCACACTTAGGGCCGCAGCGCGTTGACCAAAATTAATTGCATCGGCTTCAGTTTCACCATCAGCCAGCGCCGCCACAAATCCACCAATAAATGTATCACCGGCAGCAGTCGTATCAATCGCCGTTGTTGGTTGCGCTGCGAAATGGTGCGTACCGTCCGCAAGGGCAGCGCGTACGCCCTTTGCGCCGAGCGTTACCAGCACATTGGTGCAACCCAAACTACGTAATTCGCCGATGACAGCATCAATCTCTGAATCACTTTCCAGACTGGATGTAGCGTACCCCGCTAACATCGCGGCTTCGATTTCATTCGGAATCAGATACGACAGTTGATGCAATAACTCCACTGGTAGCGATTGCGCAGGAGCTGGATTGAGGACAACGATTTTGCCCAATGCATGCGCCATTTGTATCGCATAACGCACGGTCGCCAATGGCGTCTCAAGCTGCAATACGACTACCTTCGCCAGCGCGATCAAGTCATGCGCCGCATCAATGTGCGCAGGGCTCAGTGCATCGTTCGCACCCGCGGCCAGCATGATACTGTTTTGGCCTGTGGCATCAACCGAAATGACTGCTACGCCGGATGACGTTCCTGCGATGCTGTGAACGTGGGTATCGTCAATCCCATCATGCCTTAACGCTGCGCGTAATTCTGTACCGAAGGCATCTTCACCCAAACACGCAACCATCGCGACCGTTCCAGACTGACGACTCAGGCGCGCACAAGCGATCGCCTGATTAGCGCCCTTGCCGCCGGGAATGGTTTGAAACTGTCCACCCGACAATGTTTCTCCAGGATGCGGTACACGCTGCACGCGCATCACTAAATCCATATTAATGCTACCGATGACAACAATCATTTGCTGCTTTCCTATTACTTTTATTACCATTAGGGCTTATACAAAATCGCCTGGCGGCGCTGAACTTTTCTGGTTGTACTTATGTAGACGACAGACTATATAAATCCAATACTTGCCAGAACCGACATTCGGGTTGTTTTTTTGCTGAAAATTTTAAAATATAGCCACGATCGTTATCGTCATTTTTTTATTTTTTATTCCCGGTACCAACCACAGTGACCGTCGAGCCTCTGATATGTAATTCTGGCGCAATAGTATGCTGTTGCGAATCCAGATCCGGCCTTGCAATCCGTGCCAATAAACACTCGGCCGTCAGTTGACCCAATCTGCGCGTGTTCTGTGCAACACTCGTCAACGTGGGATGGACAAATTGCGCCAGATTGATGTCATCGAAACCGATCACTGCAAGCGCTTCCGGTACTGCGATATCGCGCTCGGCAGCGGCCCGCAATGCGCCAATTGCCATTAAATCGTTACAACAAAAAATGGCATCGGGACGTTGCGACGGTTCAATATCTAACAATGCACAGGCCGCAACATAGCCACCAGCACTCGTAAAGTCGCCATAAACACATAGCGCTTCAGACAAGGCTATGTTGGCTTGCGTCAATGTCTGCTGTAGACCGGCAATCCGTTCGCGTGATACCGCAATTTCCTCTGGGCCACCAATACAGGCGATACGCGTACGTCCCAATGCCAACAAATGTTGCGCAGCGAGAGCGCCGCCGCCAACATTGTCGACCGCGACCAAATCGATCGCCAAATCCTCTGCTAAATCTTTCCTGGCCCGATCAAGCAGTACCGCAGGCACCTTCATTTTGCGCAGCAATTCGCCATCGGCCAAACCCAGCATCGCCACGATCAAACCATCGCAACGCTTGCTCAACAGCATGTTCAGATAATCACGTTGCTTGGCCGGATCATCATCCGAATTACACAAGATGACGCTATAACCGGCTGCATAACAACTATCTTCAATTCCCCGTGCAACCTCAGAAAAGTACGGATTGGTATTGTTGGGAATAATCAGGCCGATTGTGCCAGTAGTCTTAATTTTCAGCGACCGTGCCAATGCACTCGGTACGTAACCAAGTGCCGCAGCTGCTGCGATCACTCTTTCACGCGCGCCATCGCTGACAGGTCGGGTCCGATTCAACACATGCGATACGGTTGTGTAGGACACGCCCGCCGCCCGCGCGACTTCTTTTATGGTTGCCATCTGAGATTGACTAGTTCGCTATACGTTATCTAAAAAAACCGCCTTAATTAAACCACTGGTAAGACCCTCGGTCGGTTGTTTTGCCTGCTGTCGCAGGGCACTTTGGCAACCTTATTTGCAAACTTATTTGCAAACTTATGCAGCGCGTTCATTACGGCGACGGTAAGCATCGAATACTACCGCAGCAACAATCACAACTCCGGTAATAATGCGTTTCATCGGCTCGCTCACGCCAACTTGCGCCAATCCGGCTTCCAGCACAGAAATAATCAGCACGCCGATAAACGTACTTACTACCGAACCACGACCGCCCATCAAACTGGTACCGCCAATCACGACCGCTGCAATCACCTGCAATTCCAACCCAACGCCGCCATTAGGATCGGCCGCTTCCAGTCGGGAAACCTGAAACAGCGCGCCCACACCCGACAGTAAACCCATCAACGCAAAGACCATGATCTTGCTTGGTCGTGGATTGATACCGGCTAGTCGCATCGCTTCTTCGTTAGTACCGATGCCGATCCAGTGTCGCCCGACCACCGTTTTAGTGAGCACTAACTGACCAGCGATAACGATCAGCAGCGCGGCCAAAAATGCGGGTGATAAACCGAATGCAATCGGTGAACTGATCGAATCGACGGCGCTGCCAATGTACACAGTGCGCGAATTGGTGACCTGATACGCCATTCCGCGAGCGATTTCTAAAACACCTAACGACACAATAAAAGAAGGTATCCGCCAACCGACCGAGATTGAACCGGTTACCGCACCGCATAAAGTGGCAGCCAAAACGCCCAATACACAGGCCGGAAACAAGCTCCATCCCCATTGCACCATTGCTGTCGATAGCACCGAAGCGGCGAGCGCCAATACCGATCCAACTGACAAATCGATACCGCCAATAATCAGGACAAAGGTCATGCCGACCGCCATCACTACCAACGTCGGGATGTCGTTGGACAACGTTTTGAAGGTTTCCATCGTGAGGAAGTTCTCACTCAAAACAGAAAATAGTGCGCACATTGCCAGCAACGCGCCAATTAGCCCAACATAATTCAACATGCCAGACATGGCGGTTTTTAGAGAAGTTTTTGTCATCTTCGGCACTTAAAAAGGTTCAAAAAAAAGCGTATCACTATTTGCAAGGAGAATCGCCTAACCTAGGCGGCATGCGCAGCATCGTTAGCTACAGTCGCTGCCCCGCCATCCTTCGCTTTGGCGTAGCCGCTGAAAGCGGCCTGCAAAATCGTATCCTGACTCCATGCGCCGCGGTTAAACGTTTCCACCATGCGTCCGGCACTCATCACAGCGATGCGGTCACTGATCAACATCAATTCACGCAAATCACTCGACACGATAATCAGTCCTTTTCCCTGCTTCGCCAGCTCGGTAAGCAACTGATAAATCTCAAACTTGGCACCAATATCGATTCCACGTGTCGGTTCGTCAAATAACATGATGGGGCAATCCCGATATAGCCAGCGAGCAATCACCACTTTCTGCTGATTGCCACCGGATAGTTCGCCGACCGCTTGCGCGCCGCTACGACAGCGGACCTTGAGACGTCCGATATAGTCATCGGCCACAGCCATTTCGGTATCGCTATTGATCCATCCGGCGTTGCTGACACTGCCTAATTTAGCGAGCGTGGTATTGGCCGCAATCGATTGAGACAGCAATAGGCCTTGCCCTTTGCGATCTTCTGTAATCATTGCAAGGCCAGCGGCAATCGCCATTTGTGGAGAATGTATTTTTGTTGCGGCCGTATTTTGGCCGAAGAGCACTTCACCCTGATCGGCGCGATCCGCACCAAAAATCAATCGCAGCAATTCTGTGCGTCCCGACCCAATCAAACCAGCGATACCAAGAATTTCACCAGCGCGCAGATCAAACGAAGTCGGATGAACCACGCCGCCGCGCCCCAGATCACGTACGCGCAACAACGGTGCACCAAACGTGCGTGTACCATGCTCGCGCTCGGCATCAATGGACCGTCCGACCATCAGTTTCACCAGATCGTCGGCGGTGTAACCTTGAATATCCGCATCACACACCAGTTCGCCGTCGCGCAGCACCGCAATCCGGTCAGCCACCCGCTTGAGTTCCTCCAGACGATGCGAGATATAGACAATCGCCACGCCTTCCGCTTTGAGTCTGGCAATTTGCAGAAATAGTAATTCGACCTCACGATCGGTCAGCATGGCGGTCGGCTCGTCCAGCACCAGCAAACGACACTCGCCAATCAGATTGCGTGCAATTTCAACCATTTGCTGATGACCAACGCCCAGATCGCCAACGTGTGTCCACGGATCAATATCGGCCAGACCTACCGCCGCCATTTGTGTACGCGCCATGGCTTCCAGTCGCGGTCTGTCGATCCAGCCAAAGCGACTCGGCAACTTCTCTAAATAAAGATTTTCTGCGATGCTCAGCGTGGGAATCAAGTTTAATTCCTGCAACACCATCCGAATGCCGAGCTTCTCCGCGGCCTGACGTGAAGTCGGCTGATACGGCTGACCATCTAGTAACATATTGCCTTGCGTAGCAGAGATCAGGCCGCATACTATTTTTGATAATGTACTTTTTCCAGCGCCATTTTCGCCCGTCAATGCCACAATCTGACCAGCGCTAATCTCCATTGAAACGCCGCCAAGTACCGGCTCTACGTAACTCTTGCCGATGTTGCTTAACGATAGCAATGGAATAACAATCGCAGCATTGCTGTTACCAACTTGCGACTTATTTTTACGCGATAAAACGTGAGATGTATCGGACATACGGCCTCCACCAGACGTGGCGTGGGTTGCAAAAACAGGCAACATTGCGATGTGGGACGGTATAAAAAAGTACACAAAAGCGGATAGGCGATCGCACAAGATTGCCTATCCGCTATGCACTATTTATATGTACTGAGCAATGCCCCAAAATAGATAAATGATCACACTTGTGATCATCCACCTTTGGACTTTATTTAGTATCTTTGGTCACTAGTTGAACCTTGGTTTCAACTACGCCAGAAAGCCCGGATTGTGTCTTCTTGGCGGCAAGCGCCTTCAACACAGTATCGATACCGAACACTGCCTGTTGCGAACCAAACTGATCAACTGTGGCCAACACGCGACCATCTTTTAACATCGGCTTGATAGCATTGATATTGTCATAGCCGACGACCAACACCTTGCCAGTTTTGCCAGCCGCACGAACCGCAGCGACTGCGCCTAATGCCATATTGTCGTTACCAGCTAACAGCGCCTTAATATCTGGATGGGCATTCAGCATCGCGGCGGCTACTTTGTTGCCGGGATCAAGCTCCCATTGACCAGACTGAACGCTGACCACATTCGCGCCAACCGCCTTCATCGCATCCTGAAAACCTGCGGTGCGTTGTTGCGCATTGTAGGTGGACGAGACACCTTCTATGATGCCAACCTTGTCGCCGCTTTTAATTTGTTTGCCGAGATAATCACCGACCAATTTAGCGCCCATGCGATTGTCAGGACCAACGAACGGTACAACAATGCCTTTTTCTTTCAACGCGCCATCATCCAGTTTGTTGTCAATATTCACCACGATAATCCCAGCGTCGATGGCTTTCTTAATCACTGGAACCAACGCCTTCGAATCGGCGGGCGCGATCACCATGCCGTTGACCTTGGCGATAATCATCTGCTCGACGATCTTGATCTGGTTGGAAGTGTCTGTTTCGTCCTTGATGCCGTTGACGATCAAATCATATTTTGAAGCGTTAGCTTTTTGATTATCTTTAGCACCTGTTTCCATATTCAAAAAGAACTCATTGGCGAGCGACTTCATCACCAACGCGACTTTTGGTTTGGTCTGCGCCATCGCGGGCAGACTAATGGCAGGTAAAGCGCAGACTAGAATAGTTGCCGCAATCAATTTCAAACGCGTGCGAGCGGACGCGTGGAAGGGTCTGAATTTCATTAAAAGTCTCCTGTTATCTTTATCATTATCTTTTTTGAATCGCCTGTAGCGCATCGCGAGATGCTTGGCTAATCAGCTGTAATCACGCGCGCAAACGTTTGCGCGTCTTAATAATAGCATCAGATTGAAAAGGTGCAAGGAACATTATTAAATACAGGAAAGACTGCGAAAGACCGATCTATCGCGATTTTCGATCATGGATTAAGCCGATTTGTACAGTTAGCCCATACTGATCTCTAGACCTGCACGTTGCAACAACAACCGGTTCCGGTCCGACAAATGGGTCACCCGCAATTGTTTGCCAGCCTTTTGATAACGCTCGAACAATGCCTCCACAGCAGCGATAGCGGAATGATCGGCCAGATGAAGTTGCCGGCAATCAACTATAACGTGGACCGGATCGTTTTGTAGATCGAACAGGCCCTGAAAATGCGTGGTTGAGGCAAAGAATAATGTACCGTGGGGTGTGTACGTTTTTTCACCCGATTGATTTTCAACGATATCAGCACGCATCTCGCTAGCATGCTGCCAGGCAAAATTCAGTGCGGCGATAACGATGCCGCACAGCACGGCGGTCGCAAGGTCAGTGAACACGGTAATCACGGTGACTGCGATGATCACCAAGGCGTCGTGGCGCGGCACTTTGCCCAATACTCTTAACGATCCCCACGCGAAGGTTTGCTGGGCCACGACGAACATGACCCCGACCAATGCGGCCAGCGGAATGCGTTCGATCAAAGGCGACAAGAACAAAATGAACATCAACATCATGATGCCGCTGGTCAAGCCGGAAAGCCGCGAGCGACCGCCAGAACTTAGGTTGATCATGGTCTGACCAATCATGGCGCAACCGCCCATACCGCCCAACAAACCTGATACGACATTCGCCGCACCCAATGCCAGACATTCGCGATTTGGCTGGCCCTGCGTCTCAGTGATGTCGTCAGTGAGGTTGAAAGTGAGCAGGGTCTCCAGCAGCCCAACAATCGCCATCAGTACCGCATAGGGCAATATGATCCGCAGTGTCTCCATGCTAAAAGGCACGCTGGGGAAGTGCAGACTGGGCAAGCCGCCCGCGATATGAGCCATGTCCCCCAAAGTACGCGTCGGCAAATGCAGCAGTTGGCTCAATAATCCAATGCCCACAATTGCCACCAGCGCCGGTGGTACGGCCTTGGTCAGGCGCGGCAATAGATAGACGATTAACATGGTCAAGCCGACCAGAACGACCATCACCAAAAGAGGTGTGCCCTGCAACCATTGCGGACCTTGAGCCGTGGCCTGCTTAAAGTGTTCGAGTTGCGCCATGGCGATGATGATCGCCAAGCCATTGACGAAACCAAGCATCACCGGATGCGGGACCATGCGGATCAATTTACCAAGACGCAATGCGCCAAATAACACCATCAACAAACCGCTGAGAACCACGGTCGCCAACAAATACTCGACGCCGTGTTGCACCACCAACGCGACGATGACAACGGCCATAGACCCGGCAGCGCCGGAGATCATACCCGGACGACCACCAAATATAGCGGTCAATGTACAGATGATCACGGCACCGTAAAGCCCCATCAGCGGGTTGACTTGCGCTACAAGCGCAAAGGCGATGCATTCAGGGACTAAGGCAAAGGAGGATGTGAGGCCAGCTAACATATTTTTTTGCATCGCCGAGAACCACTCTTCTCGCAAGGTAATAATTTTCATTTATCGCAATCTGTGCACTAGTGACGCGAAACATCGGCATGTCTCATCCTGGCTTATTTGTATTGGCCAATTCATGTTTGCCGATGCGCGTTTGTTATATTGACCGGAAACCGTGGGCTACGTTTTTGTGCCATCGCAACTTCCACACGCTGAGTCCGATTGACACAAAAACGGTTTGATCGCAACGCGCTGCCATGCCGCCATCAGACACGCGCACGTGGTCTTAAACCTCCACACTGGAAGCCGCTTTAAAACCGTTTTGAGATTCTCTGAAAGCTACATGGGTGCGATGGACGAACCAAGAGGGTGGCTACAAAATGTATGCTTTTGCCGACAAAGGTTGATATTTTACAACATTCAGAGAGAGTTGATTGAATCTGGACCTAGCCGCCCATCCACAATTGCATCTGGCAACACCATGGGTGTTTTATTAATCGCGAATTCAAGGTTCATGGGTGCAGTGGGATGGTACGTGCGCAATTCAGATTGGAACAGAAAGGGTAAAAATCGATCTTTGAATATCAATATATTACGTATGGCCAGAACGCTTAGCGCATGAAAATTTGCCCGTGTACGGCATTTTTTGCAGACCTTTATACGCGGTAGAAAAAACCGTTTGAGAAACGAAAAAAATGGTCCCCAGCATTTTGCCGGGAACCATTTTTGTTGCCTACTGGCTAGGTCCTAACTTGGTACGCGTTACGTACAAATTAGAAATAAATAAAATGTATTTTATTTATTTCGAAGGACCACCCTCAATGTTTTTCACACGTTTTTCGAGAGCAATAAGGCTATCTTCGATGATTTTAAATTTAGCTTGCGACGCATCTAACTTAGCTGCAGATTCTGCTAACTTCGCTTCCGAGGCAACAACCTTGACTTCTGAAGCAGCGACCTTCGCTTCTGCGGCAACTAATTGCGCTGCTGCGGCATCCAGTTTAACCGCTGCTTCGTCGAACTTAGCTGCCGAAGCATCTAGTTTTTCTTCCAGGGAAGCCATGCTATTGTCAAACGGCGTGATAACTTCGATCAATTGACGTACGGTAATCGCATCGCTCATTTCCGAACCATCTGCAACACGTTTGATTTGACGGTGACCGCCAAGCCCTTCGGAACGGCCGTAGTAATACGAACCAATCGATACCGGACCTTGACGACTATCTTCTACTGCGAAAGTAAGCTTTGTTTTCTTACCAACAAAAACATCTTTGTCCTCTCGCGGTGTCAAGTCGCGTGACGCATCCAGTTCAGAACCGGAACCGAGTGCTACGCCGCCACTTTGTCTTACACTGGTGTTAGAACCGATTGCAGTGGTTGACGAGGCTGAGGCTTGACTGCCATAACCAACTGCTGTCGTATTTTCCAGGACATTACCGGAACTACCATTGATATCACCAGCAACGGCTTTAACACCGATAGCTGTACTACGATATCCCCATGCACGGGCATCAGCACCCACTGCGGTTGCCCATGTATTCTCTTTGTACCAAGTGGCGCCCGGCTTTACTGCTGTGGCGTCAATAGTTGCGTAGGTATTTACACCAATTGCAACACCACGTTGTGAAGTTGATACGCGCATTCCCTCACTGTTCCAATTGCCAGAAATAGTACCACCTGCGACCAAAACAGATTCCGATCGATTACCGCCCAAGTCGCTTGCGGGCACACTGAACGCACTACCAGAAACCGTCAAAGCAATAGCAGCCAGGATCAGTGAAGAAGAAGTTTTCAGTTTTAACATAGTCATATTTATTTTCCAAAAATTAGCAAAAGATTCTTACCCGTTTTCGACATCTCACAATCGGCAGATATCTGATACGCTCAAGTGATAAGTTCAAAGAACGCACCATTTTTTTCTCTGCTATTTTTTGCCTGCTAATTAGCAACATCACTAACGGCCCATAACAACTTATGGAAATCAATCAACTAAGATTGCATGATGCCCAATGATGATGCGTTAATACAAATAGCAAATAGCATCTGTAACCAGAAAAGGCGCCGTGAGAGTGGTCAGCATGCCGGATGTAAAATCACGTTAAGTTCAGGAATAAACACCCAGAATGTTGTGTGTTTATCCTTAAGGGTGTTGCAATCACCCATGCACAAATTATCTGGTAAGTAGTTTTTATTTAATATCAGCAGACTCTTTTTTTTAGCGAGATAAATCTCTATTTGACCAAGATAAGTGAGTCTATGCAGTGAATTTTCCATCAGATATTTCTCGATTCTTCACAGATTTTGAAATAAACAGATTTAAAAATAACACCAACATTGGCCGAGATATAGGAAGAAATGCGATGTGAATGTTGACTACTACATTGTAGATTGTGCGCAGATGGGCAAACTTTTTCGCGCGTGATTTACATCACCTGATAGAAATTAATTGTGTTGATCCAAAACTGCGGATAGTGCGCCACAGTGCGACTGTTTTATCGACCAAAAACACCTTGCGGTGACGCAGGAAATAAAGCGATATCGCTCCGAAAATGCGCTTTACACAGACAACATAAAATAAAAAATAACGTGAAGACTTTTAACTGCCATGTAGGGGGAGAGGGGCACGAAGTACGCTCTAAAATCAATCCTCTGATTTGATAAAATGGCGTCAATCGATTCTCCTTATGATCCGCTAACAGCCGTTACGCTATTTTATGACAGCCGATTTAATCAAAATAAAAATCGTTAATTTTGATAGAAGCGCAATGCCTATTACCATTATTTTTATAAGAATAATGGCAAGGACAGCCATGAAAGGTAAAGCGCCCTCAACCACAATCAATACGCATCAAGTCTATTTATAGCTCAACGTAAAAGTGACTGCACCGTTTGCCACACCAACTGTTGGCTTATTAGAGATTTGGAAATAGGCTGCTTGCAATCTGACTCTCTGCTGACCAGCTTCGCCTGTATGCGCTCCCATTTTTTGCGGCGTGGCAAATGCAATCGGTGCGCCCGCGTTGTCCAATAACTGAATGCCAATTCCTTGCGCCACACCCGGCTCAATCGTTAATCCAGCCACACCCACGAGGCCATTAATAGCATTGGGGGTGTCAAATTGCATATAAGTGTCTTGATTTTCGTTTCCTATATCCGAACAATTTAGAACGATATCAAAGGACTTCGATGGACCGGCTGTGCCAGCACCTTTAAAATCAGTGAGTGCGGTTTTCGGCATATCCACTTGAATCGTTTTAGATCCCGGATCGAGCGTGCAACTGGCCGGAATAATAGTAATCCCCCTACCACTCAACGTCGTTGTAATCATGGGCTTTCCTGGGCCCTCACCACCGGTATAGTAATTCGTAAAGCGCCCCATTTTCAGCTCGCCCCCGTACGGTATCGGCCCCGTTTTGATGACCTCAATTTTGAATTGTGATCCAATATATAAACGTCGCAAACCTTCTTCCATGAGCGTATGAGGATACAGATGCTCTTTCGATTCAGCCCCCTCCCCCATAGCCATTACCCGCGTCATCCGAAGGCCAATACCGTCAATATCCGTATCAAATACATTCGGGTAAGTCGAGTTGGGACGAAAGTGGGGTTCAACTTCACCAATTAGTAAGGCCTTTCCTTCGCCTGTCGGACAATAAGCCATAATTTCGCTTTTTCCTATGACGGGAATATTGACCGACTTTTCTGCCAGCACGCTACCTATCGGCTGGTCTCGAATAATAATATTGCCAACATCGATTTGGACTTGCTTCGCCACGTATCCCGACACCACATGACAAACAGCCCAACTACCACTTGCCGCGCACATCAAAACACCTGCACAGATCATCTTTTCAATCTGCGCCCGTAATCGCCCAGCGGGAGCCGCTTCACCGGTCTTGGCGAACAACTTTGTTTGCTTGATCATCTTAAATTTCTTCCGTAATGTTGCACTTCGCGGTTATTTCTTTGAAGGCGCTGCTTTCCGTCACATTGCCGTCGATGGCATAAGGAACCTGACATTGCTGGTTGGGCTTTTTGCCCCATTTAACGGTCAGGCTGCCTTCGTTTTCCAGGCCGGTGACATACGCTTGCCCGTCAGGCCCGACAATGCCCAGTTCGCGTCCGTCATCGTCTTCAACGCGTGCGCCAAGCGGCAAGGATCTGTCGTTTGCGTCTGTTAATTCGAACAGCACGCGATGACCGACTCGCGCCTCAAATCTGGCTAGTACCACCGCGCCGCGCCGGGGAATAACATCTTGCACGGCGTTGGCAATTTCAATATCGTTACCTAACTCCTCGGTCCGCAATGCGATTCGATTTTTGTTGTAGGGACTGATATAGGGAATCACTGCGTTTCCGGCAGCATCGGTTTCGATACCGGCGTAGCCTTCAATCGGGATCCCTTTTCCACCCGGCACGTTGACCACGGCAACGGTCTCGCCCAACGACTGCGATAAGGTCACGCCATCAGCGTGTGCCACAACACCACCTGTGACCGACATGCTGGTCTGGCCGTAGCCGCGACCCTGGCTGCGGCTGGCGTCGAAACGCGCAACTGGCGACAAGTACGTCATGGTTCCACTACCCGACATCCCACCGTCGGTACTCTTGTCGGCGTAGACACCATAAGTCAGGCGACTATCATCGAACGCCGACCCCGTGTAACTTGCATTCTGGACCAGATTGCCTTGATCATTGCGTGATGCGCCGTAACCAACGTAACCATCTTTTCCACCTAGTGGCATGGACAGGCTGACGCTAATCTGTTTGTTGGAACGACCGCCGTCGTAGGTGTTGTAATCGAGGTAAACGCCATAATTAATTTGTCTGAAACGACTGTTATAACTAAGGCGAATAGTGTTGTCTTTTGCCCGTCGTCCCCAGTAACTTTGCTGACCAGCGGTAAAGTACATTGCGCTATCGGTGCCGATACGTTGTGATACCGTACCTTCCATGCGGCTGCGCTGGTTATACAAAGCGTATCCGGGTGCCATGTCCTGCAATTGTGCCGCCTCGGCAAAAGTACGATAGCCGCGCGTTGAGTAGCGATAACCGAGTACGGAGAAATTGGTCCCGGATGACGCGAAGGATTTAGCATAGCGAAACCGAATCGAGCTACCCCGATATTCTGATCCGCCATTCGCTTGTGTGCGGGCGTGCGCCACATCAATCGAATACGCCCCAAAGCTATGTAAATTGATACCCGTACCAACCAATACAGAACCGTAAATAGTCGAGATATTTGCGCCGCCATACACGGTGACACCTGCCGGCAAACCACGTGTCACTGTGGCCTGCACAAAGACTGGCGTGCTGCCGGAATAGCCGCTGCGATATTTACCAGCAGTCGCGCTATAACGCCATGCACCATCTCGCATCATGACCGGCAAGGCTGCAAATGGCTGGATGAATTTGGTCTCGCGGCCATCGGCTTCGGTGATGGTCACTTCCAGATCGCCGCTGCCCGAAGTGGAGTACAAATCGTCAATGACGAATGGTCCCGGCGCAACGTAGGTCGTGTATATGATGTAGCCATTTTGTCGCACTGCTACTTTGGCAGCAGTTTGTGCTACGCCACGAATAGTGGGGGCGTAACCGCGCTGGCTGTTTGGCAACATCGCCTTGTCTGTTTGCATCTGCACGCCACGGAACTGTACGCCATCAAAAATATCGCCGGGCGAACTGCCATCGCCCACCACCAGTTGACTCTTGAGCGAAGTGATATCCCGTTGTCCGTAAGCGTTGACCGTTTGCCAGCCGCCACGGCCATAGCGGTTGGGGCTAAAAGTAGAAAAAGTACGCGCGCGCCAGTCGCCAACATTGACGCCGCTGCGCAGCCCTGCGAAGACAGTATTGCGCGAGTCGCCATCGGAGTGGCCCATATTAATCTGGTAATCCAGCAAACCCGCGGTGATGCCCGTATTCCACAATTTTGGATTCACCGTGCCACGCGCCACCCGCCGCATTGCTGCTTGCGGAACGCTGACATCAAGTCGAAATTGCCCTGCATCATAGGTCACATTCGCGGCGGGAATAAGGGTTGAAATATTAATACATTGTTCATCGGGAATATTAGTTGCGTTGTCCGCAGACGCTGTGCCGTTAGCCCCCATTGTATTGGCGGCATCGGTCTTAACTTTGGCGGGAAATGCGGCAAGGTTCACACCCCAACGACTCAACATTTTACGCGTGATGCAGGCTGTTACTTCCTTGCCGTTATCGTCTTTTGAAAAGCGAATATCGCGTCTTTCTTTAAAATTTTCATTGATATAAATATCGACAGAATAGATACCGGGCAACACCACATTGCGCTTGGAAAATACTGAAAGATCGGCTGTCGGCTGATTGCCGCTAATACTTAAAAAGGACGCATTAAACTCCAAATCGGTATCCGCCGCGCATGCCCATTGCGGCACCATCACCAGTGCAATAGCCGCCAAAGCACTCTGAATTTTGTTCAGTCGCCATTTTGGATGTCGCGTTGTATGTGGCAAGAAGATGGCTTCGGCAGATTGCCTGACCGCTATCGTCGCTATGGATTCCAATTTTCGGCTTAAATTCAGACGCGTCTGCTTCTTTGAAACTAGAGTGTTGGCTGAAGATTGTCCTGCACTCTGATCCAGAACGGAATCCAAAACAGGTTCCATCGTTTCAACCAAAATGTGGTCAAGATGTGCTGCCATCAACACGCCGGCTTTATTTTTTGACCCACTCATTTCGGCTCCTCTACTCTGCCAGTCTTTTGCATTACTCCGCCCTGTCCTGCGTATTGGCGAGACTTACCATGATGTCTTTTGAATCAGAGTGCGCACCATAATCGTTGATGGTAGAAAAGGTGATTTGCAATGGTCCGGTCGCATCGGCGTGCACGTCGCCTTGCGCAACTGTCAACGGAAAAATACGTTCACCGGATGGCGGAACCATATCGAGATCAATCTCCTGTTTGGTCGCGCCGTGTACTGTCAGCGACGCAAAAGTGACGTGATAGGGTGTCGGGTTGTTGACTTTTAATGCCTTGCCGACGCCGTTGGTGGCCGGCACCAAAGCCCACTGAAGCGCAGCCGGAGCCGCTAGCGAGCCACCTTCGAAGCTTGGCATGGCGGCCGGCCTGTAGAATATTTTGATGCGCGTACGCAACGCAATTTGCAGCACATTCTTTTCTTCTATTTTGGTCGGAATTTCTTTTACATTTAGCCAGAGTACCGATTCACGATCCTCGGGCAATGCTCCGCCACCGCGCACAATGCGGAGAATATTTTCCTTACCGGCATCCAGACGGGATAGCGGCGGCGTAACGACCAGCGGCGTTTTATCACCGGCAACGCGTTCCTTGCCAGCATCGACCCAGGTCTGCACGACATACGGAGAAGTGCCTAAATTACGAATAGAAACGGACGCTTCACGTTTTGTCGCATCATAGATTACGCGAGTTCCGCCTACGCTGACCCCGGCTGCGGCCTGCAACGCAAATCCAAGGGACAACAACGCGCCCACGCAGGTGTGCGCAAAATGTTTTTGAAACATGAGTATCCTTAGTATGCATACCCCTCAAACGGCGACCAGCGCTGTAGCTGGCTTTCGGACGTATTTGCGTCGGAGGTATGGCAAAGAAATGAATCAGGAAGCGAACCGAGAAATGCGTTGATTGGATTGCGCTAAACTGTTTCTTGATGCGCGGCCTTTGGCATAAAACTACCAACGACCGCCCTGGCATAATTACCTGCCAATTTGCAGCAATTTTCCATCTATCTTTCAGCTATTTTGAAGCTGAATTTAAGCCGGATTTATGCTGAACCAATGCTGTTTTACTGATAGCCTGTTGATTACTTGTAAGTAATGTTGAATTGCGCAACAGCAGTAACATCACCAGCAATCATTTGTGATGCTTCAGCCATGGTACGAACAAAACGTGCATCGAATGGCAGCTTGTTAACACCGTCGAGCAATGGATACGCACGCGAGTCAGCACCCAGAATTGATGCGCCATCTACGTCCATAATTTGAACACCAACGCCTTGACCTTTACCGTTACCGACATCGACTGCCAGCAATGCAGCATCAATCGAATCGGTAGTGCCAGAAAATTGCACGGTTGCATTTTTCATTGCAGTCGTGTCGCAGTTTTCCAGATCGATATAAAAGCGATTGTTGATACCTTTATCGCCTGGTTTTTTCATCGAAGCATCGCTTAGTGCTAGCGTACCCAGATTCACATAGTTCATACCTTTGTTGGTACAAGTAGTCGCTTCAATTTTTCCAGAAAAAGCAACTTGACCATCAGGAATACCCGCAGCCATGGCTGATTGTGATGCGATACCTGCGAAAGTCAAAGTGACGATAGTTGCGGCTAATTTCAGTTTCATGTAAATCCCTTAAGTGATGTAAGCTTCCAGTAAAATGCGTCTGGCGAGAAAAATTCGCCGGGAAGAAAGCCGCTCTATAGTAAAGATTTGAAATGATAAAAAACATCAGAGAATTCTAATAAGAGATAAGACTTTGCTGAAAATGCATACAGAAATATCAGTCTATGTAGATACTTTTTTGGCGACAACTAACAAAAAAACGAAGATTAAAAAATCGTTGCAGATCAAAATGAGGCTTTCGCCTCCTATGAGGCGTTGCACATTTAACACCACTTGGGATGTCATAAAAAGAGAGAGCAATGCGGCGAGAATTACCTTAGCAATCGAAGGGCTCTTGACCGTTGACTATTTGAAATGGCTGGATGTGGTTGTTTCAAACCGGCTGAGCGCCGATTGGAGGTAAAAATTGGTGGGCGAATCGTTGGATGAATCAGGAGATGAATTAGCGGGGGAATTGGTGGACGGAATTGCCAAACAAATTTGCACGCAAATTGGAAAATCGATACACCAGCGAATGGCACGATACGTCACCAGTTACACAAAAAAATTGGTCTTGCGATTGCCAAGACCAATGATGCGTGACCTTTTGTTATCGGGCAGAAGGATTAAAAGCGTAAAGATAACGCCTTCATCGTGCTAATAAAAACTTCTCTAACCGCTGCACGCCAGATGCGAGACGTTCTACCGAACTGGCAAAACACCAACGAATATAGCCCTCACCTTCAGGACCAAATGCACTTCCCGGAGCCAATCCCAAGCCAGCATCACGCACCAGTTGTTTGCACAATGCCAAACTGTCAGTAACGCCATCCAAGCGGAAAAATAAATACATCGCCCCTTTGGGCAACGGCGCGGTAATACCCGGCAACGCATTGAGGCGCTGATATAAAAAGTCGCGCGCGGTTTGATAGCGGTCAATAGTAGTGGCGATAATATCGTCCCCGCGTTCAACGGCGGCAATACCCGCACGTTGCACAAATCCGGGCGCACACGAGGTATTGAATTCGATCAATTTACCCAGATCAGTCATCAAGGTCGGCGGGGCGACCAACCAACCCAGACGCCATCCTGTCATCAACCACGCTTTTGAAAAACTATTGGATGAAATAAGTCGATCATTGGGTTCCGCAATATCCAGAAACGAAGGCGCGCAGAGCTTATCGTCATGGGCTTGCGTATCGTTGGACCGTCCGCTTATGGATGGGCGATACACGACCCGCTCATACACATCATCCGCGACGATCCAAATGCCGTGCTGACGGCAATGGTCCAAAACGATTTTCTGTTGCGCACGCGACATCACCCAACCGGTCGGATTGTTGGGGGAATTAATCATCACCGCCCTTGTGCCTGGCGTCAGTGCATCAATTAATTGCTGGATATCGAGATCCCATACCTCGCCAAATTGTAGTGGCACACGCACGACTTCAGCACCTAAAATCTTAGGGATTTCGACGACATTGGGCCACAACGGTGTGACCGCCACAACCCGATCACCCGGACTCAAAATCAGTTGAGACAGTAACATCAGCGCCGATACGCCAGAGGAAGTGACGGCAACGCGGCTAGCGTCCAGTGGTTGATGTAATGCGGATAAATAGCCAGCAAGCGCTTCACGTAACGGCGGTATGCCATAGTTGCTGGTATAGAACGTATCGCCGTCATCAAGCGCTGCTTTCGCGGCATCGCGAATGAAGGCTGGCGTTACCTGATCCGGTTCCCCGAACCAGAAAGGCAATACATCACTGCGTCCAATGCCAACATTTGCCACTTCACGGATACGTGAGGCTTCAAGACTTTGAACGACTAAACGGGCGCTAGGAGAAGGTGACAATACCATAGACTTCTGACTCCAGAAATGACAAATGAAGCGAAACGAATCCCGATCATTCTGCGCTATGAAGAGGAAGCGCTGACGACGTGAACCTAAATGAACCTAAATGAGCCTACGCGACACTGCACTAATTTGAACAAAACCAAGTGTAACGCATCCTGCAACGCTGTTTTCCGAACATCTTTGATTTTTTATCCTGTGGGCCACTCTGTGCGTTTTTTTACTATTCTGGCCGATTTCAGTTATTGTTCATCTCCTCAGGGCTATTGATGATGGAGTGGATATGAACAAGTTAAGTACAAATAATCTACGAGGGTTTTATCCGCCGATTGCTCCGTTCCGACAAGGCATGCTCGAAGTTGGAGACGGTCATCAGGTGTATTGGGAAGAATGTGGCAATCCTGCCGGTAAGCCGGTCTTGTTTTTGCATGGCGGCCCGGGTGCTGGTTGCAATGACAATCACCGACGACTGTTCGATCCGGCACGGTACAGGATCGTACTATTCGATCAACGCGGTTGCGGCCGCAGCAAACCCCACGCGCATCTTGAGGCGAATACAACCTGGCATCTGGTCGACGACATTGAACGGTTGCGCATCATGCTAAAAATTGAGCGCTGGCAAGTCTTTGGCGGCTCATGGGGAAGCACGCTGGCGCTAGCTTATGCACAATCGCATCCGCCGCGCGTTACCGAATTGATCGTGCGGGGAATTTTTACATCACGACAGCAAGAACTTGACTGGTTCTATCAATGTGGCGCATCGATGATTTTTCCGGAAGCCTGGCAAGAATTTATCGCCCCTGTGCCAGTGGCTGAGCAAGGCGATTTGATGGCGGCGTATCATCGGCTATTGAATGACGGCGATGAGCAAACCCAACTCGCTGCGGCACAAGCGTGGAGTACGTGGGAAGGACATGCGATTAGCTTGCTACCGAACCCGCAATTTGTGGAAGAATTTGCTGAAGCGCATCATGCATTGGCGGTAGCGCGGATCGAAAATCATTACTTCGTCAACGCGGGATTCTTTACGCCCGATCAGTTGATTATGAATGCCGGAGAACTGCGGGATATTCCCGGCATTATTGTGCAGGGCCGATACGACATCATTTGTCCACCACAAACGGCTTGGGAGTTGCATAACGCTTGGCCAAACAGCGAATTGATAATGATTGCTGATGCTGGCCATGCTGTCACAGAACCGGGCATTTTGGATCAATTAATCAGGGCCACCGATCGGTTCGCGAATCATTAAATAATAAAGCCCTCGATAGTCGTTACGCGACTATTCGACTATTCGATTACCATCGTTCATCGCAAGTATTTTCCATCAAGCCATTGCGAGCAAGCAGGATTAATTGCTCGCAATGATTTAATGTAGCGCAAAACGTCAGATAGGTTATTCCAGGCGTCTATTTACGCGTCCGAAAACGGCTAGACGCCAACTTCCCTACGGCGTATAAATAGAGCATGAAAACTCTACTTTCACATCGACTTAGTACGTCATTATTGCCGCCACCAATCATCGACACCAAAATTGAATCAAGCACCAAAACGCTCAATGATGAGAGTTGCTATCGCGCATTGGCTGCCAAAGATAGTCGCTTTGACGGCGTCTTTTTTGTCGGTGTCAGCACTACCGGAATCTACTGTCGCCCAATCTGCACTGCCAAAACACCGCGCCCTTCGTCCTGCACATTTTATACAGGCGCAGCAGCGGCAGAAGCCGCAGGTTTTCGCCCATGTCTTCGTTGTCGTCCAGAATTAGCGCCCTACGCATTGCAACAAAATCTGGCCTATGCAGTGTGGCAACGCATTACTGCGGGTGCGCTGAACCGCAACAGCGACAATCGTAGCATCACCAATAGCACCGAAGATAAAAATACCGAGGGCGGCCGACTTGAGCAATTGGCAGCAGAAGTCGGGCTTTCTTCCCGCCAGTTAAGGCGGGTTTTGCTGCAACACTTCGGCGTTTCACCAGTTGAGCTGGCGCAAACCCAGCGTCTTTTATTTGCAAAAAAACTATTGCAGGAAACCCACTTATCGATGACCGAGCTGGCCGACGCCGCCGGATTTGGCAGTATCCGGCGCTTTAACGCCCTCTTTAACGCACGTTACGGCATGGCACCGACCGCATTGCGTCGACAGCATAAACCTGGTACCGCACACTCAAATCCGATGGAAGATGTGGTGACTGTGCGGTTGGCGTATCGCCCGCCGCTGGAATGGATTTCTATCTTGCAGTATTTGCAGCCACGCCTGATTGCAGGCGTCGAAGCAGTGCAACTGGCACACGCCAGTCCGGCCTACATTCGTAGTATCCGACTCGACAACGTCAGCGGCTGGCTGCGCGTGACGCACCTCGCCAGGCAGCAACAATTGGAAGTACAGATTTCGCCGACACTGACCCCGATGCTAATGCCGATTCTGGCGCGGCTGCGCAATCTGTTTGATCTGGATGCCAACCCCGCGGTAATCACTGCGCATTTACGCTTAGACCCAGCGCTGGCAAACCGCATTGATGGGCAATCCGTTCAACATCGCCAACCGTGGATTCGAGTTCCGGGCACGTTTGCGCCTTTTGAGCTTGCGGTGCGGGCAATACTAGGGCAACAAGTCAGTGTAGCTGGCGCGAGCACATTGACGGCACGATTGGTGAGTCGATTCGGGTCATTATGCGAGACGCCCTTTCCTACAATCACACATCATTTTCCGGACGCAGAAACGCTGACGAATTTACCTGCGTCTACACTGGCAAGCATTGGTATTCCGACCTCGCGTGCTGAGACTATCCGGAATATGGCGCGCTATGCAACTGCGCATGCAGCCGATGGAAATCTACCCACCAGACCCGGTGCAACGCTCGCCGAAACAATCGCACAATTAACCGCGATACCGGGAATCGGCAACTGGACCGCCCACTATATTGCTCTGCGCGCTTTACGCTTTCCGGATGCATTTCCCGCTGGCGATCTGGGACTACAAAAAGCGATGGCCGAAGCTGGCGGTCGCCTGACTGAAAAACAACTCGCCGCGATAGCTACCGCATGGTCACCATGGCGCGGTTACGCGGCATTACTTTTATGGCAAACACTATGAATACCGTATCGATAAACACACTCAAAACCGTCGATGTCACTTATTACGTCGCCCATAACAGTCCGGTTGGCACGCTATTGATCGCAGCGACCGACGCCGGTATCAGCGGCATGTATTTTGAGGTGCACCGTCATTTCAAGGGAAAAGATGGATGGATACTGGCGCCCGACCATCCGCACCTCAAAGAAGCTGCACAGCAGTTAGATGAATACTTCGCAGGCGTTCGTCAGCAATTTGATCTGCCGCTGGCGTTGCATGGAACGGCGTTTCAACGCGCCGTATGGGACGCCTTAATCGCCATTCCTTTCGGCCAGTCGACCACCTACGGTCAGCATGCCGTGCAGATCGGGCGGGCCAATGCGGTGCGAGCGGTCGGCACGGCAATCGGGCGCAACCCGGTCTCCATTATCGTGCCCTGCCATCGGGTTTTAGGAGCCTCTGGGGCGCTAACCGGCTATGCGGGTGGCTTGGAGCGGAAAGGCTTCTTGTTGCGGCTGGAAGGCGCTACCGATCACAAAGCGCATGATGATCTGTTCTGAGCCAAGGAACAGGAAGCATTAGATGATTCACGTCCGATTAGCTGCCACTAACGCCTAGCGAAGTAGAGGATCATTTTTTCTAAGTGTCGGGCTGCGAGTGTTTCAAAAAGCGACAACCGGCAAACCCTGACTTAAAAATTGATCAAAAATGTGGGGCAATTTATGTTGAAATGCCGATCGCTTAAGGAAGTGTCATTGTTTGCACTTCTTTTTGGCAACATTCCGCAACCCCCTAAAGCGGCGCAGAGACTCAAATATTCTGCGATTGACTGCCCTGTTAGCGACGCTTACATCGTTTGCAATATTAAAGAATTTCGGGGCGGAATCCGCTGGGAGTAAGAATCCGTGTTCGACCAAAGCTCCCTCTCTGTAATAGACCCGCCCGCCGCTCTCAAGTCACCAGATAGTCAGCATCGCCTGCGAGCGCCATAGCGAGCAAAAACGCATCATTCGGGTCATCAGCCTCAACGTCTGATGTGAATCGATCTAAAACAATTGCCTGTTGAAAATTGTTGACCATCGTGCCCACCTGATGGGGTTGCAATACTGCTTTGAATTTGGGGTATCGACTGGCGCGGCGCAATTCATCAAGTTGCACCAATGAATTGACAACCTCAAATTTCGCTGCGCGCCAAGCCCGATAATCGCGTCTGGTGCGCCATGAGGGGAAATAAGTGCGGACAATAAGACCTTCGTATCAAGTACCACCCGCATCAGTGGTTCCGGGCCCATTGCACGGCTTCATCAACCATGGCTGTCAGATCGACCTCGCTCACGCCCGTATTGGCCATTTTTGTCTGCTCGGCCGTTAGCTCGAGAATATGAGCGCGAACGGCCTCCTCAATAAACCGGGAAAGATCACCTTTTCGACCACCCCGACTAGCAAGGAACATACGAAGCGATTAATCTGCGTCCGGCGAAACCGCAATATTCCAGCGTATTTGGCGCATAATTATTTCCTTCTTAGGCGTATAACTGCTTATGTGTTTATGTGTTTATGTGTTTATGTGTTTATGCACCAAGCTGAGACTCCGCTCAAGTTTATGTGGAATACGAGAATTTACTACCCTTTCCACAACCTGCAAATCTTGACTGAAAAACAGGCTAAATGCGGTCCGGCGTGATCACCGCCGATTTGTCTTTTTTATAATGCGTAAATTACGGTCACAAAATTGACTTTCAGGCCGTGTCTCTGAAAATCCGGCCCACTCCAAAACACTTCGTCCAAAATGCGCTAGTACTCAATCTATTTTTATAGATAAGTCTCCCCCCATTTTCAGATTTTTCTTAAATCTTTACACAGCACTTTCCTGCAGAATGAGCATTCTATCTTCTTAAAAAGACATGCCTTTCTGCGCCGGATCGTGGGTGATCTTTATCGCTTTGCAGTTTCTCCGCAAATAACATCGCCCTGTTTTTCCTCCCTCTTACTTGCTTGTTGCACCTACGAAGGTAGCCATTATGCTTAGTCCGAACAAAGGTTTTACGCTGGTCGAACTAATTATTACGATTGCGGTGGTCGCAATTCTGGTAGCGATAGCGTTGCCATCCATGCGTGATTTTGTGACTGATATCCGCGTCGCCAGTAACGTCAAGTTGTTCTTGGCCGCGAATCGGTTCGCCCGATCAGAGGCGATTATGCGGGGTCGAATGGTAAGAGTGTGCGCGGCTTACGACATTGTCATGCCTGACAGACCTAACATAATTGTGTGTCGCGGCGGTGGCGCTAGCTACAACAGCCGATCACGGGGACACGATTATGATCCGGACGGCGATTATGAGCTCATTGAGCGCGATTGGTCTCAAGGATGGATTGTAGACGTTTCTATTGGCCGTTTTGATACCACGCCAGTAATAAGGCTTTTCCACAGCCTCACATCCAATAGCATGACCACAATTACCGGCTCACACTCATATGTGGTATACAGCGCGACAGGCGCCCTTTCGGCCTCATACCGCTATACATTGTTTAATGTTCTATTCAGCCCCGGCACCAAATTTGCGCGACGCGTATGTATTTCGGTTACTGGGCTCGCACGAGTCGTCCGCAAAACAGGCGCTGCCGATCCTGTTTGCTAATAGCTAAACGCAGCAGCGCCAGAAGAAAACGCCTTAACAAAAAGCCGCCAGCGTTGCCACTGACGGCTTTTTGTAATGCTATCGCATCGATAATCGCGACCTAACTACATGTTAGTGCAATTATGCCGCTTTGGCTTTTGCGATCACGCGCTTCACCACTGCTTTTTTAACTGCTGGTTTCTTGGCGACGGCCTTCTTCACGGCAGCCGCTTTCACCACAGTTTTCTTTACGACGACTTTTTTGGCCGCGGTTTTGACCACTGCGACGTCTGCTGTATCAGCATCTGCGTCACCATCAACGACTGCCGCTTTGGCCTTCCCTTTAGCCGGTGCTTTTGGCTTCCGTTCTTCAAACTCAAAACTGACCTTGCCGTCCTTGCCTTTGACCAGAAATGCCTTGAATGGCCTACGTGTGCGTTGGGAAACAAAGCCCGGCAACAAATCGGTCTTTCCTTCATTGAGCAACTTCGCCATTTGCTCGGGCAAGATTTCTTGCTGCAAGATGATGCGGCCGCTGCGGAAATCACATTCTTTCGGCTTGGCGACGCTCTTCTCGCAAACGTACGCAAGACCCAGTTCAAATACGCCGTTGCCACATTTTGGGCATGGTCCTACGGGCGTTTGACCGGTGAAATCAACGCCTTCACCGTTTTCGCCTGCCTCGTCGTTTTGACCGAAATCAAACTCAAGTTTTGAGTTCTTGATCTCTTCATCGCGACTGATTTTGAGGATGGCCGCAAACGGACGTCCCATCTTGGAGCGGAAACCTTGTAACGGGCCGATAGTCCGATTGATCAGCAACTCTTCGACTTCTGCAATTTCAAATTGGCGGCTTCCCGGCGTTTTGCTCATTGAGAATTCGCATTTTGTACAAGCAAACCGACGATAATTTTCTTTCACTACAGCGCCACAATTTGGACACGGCGCGACCAGTGTTGCGTAGTCGCCAGGGATCGTGTCGTTGTCGTATTCTTTGGCGCGCTTGACGATGGTTTGGGTCATCTGGGCAATTTCACGCATGAACTCTTCGCGCGTGATTTTGCCTTTTTCCATCTGCGATAGCTTATGCTCCCATTCGCCGGTCAACTCAGGCTCGGTTAATTCGTCAACACCCAGGCCATGCAAGAGCGTCATTAACTGAAACGCTTTGGCGGTCGGAATTAACTCACGGCCTTCACGCAGCATGTAGCGTTCAAAGATCAAACCCTCGATAGTGGCCGCGCGCGTGGCTGGCGTGCCCAGACCTTTACCGGCCATGGCTTCGCGCAGTTCACCATCATCAACCAGCTTGCCAGCACCTTCCATCGCGGACAGCAGCGTGGCTTCCGTATAGCGCGCTGGCGGTTTGGTGACTAATCCGTTGGCTGTGACTTTGTCGGTCTTGACCTTCTCGCCGCTGGCCACGGCAACTAATGTGCCGCTGTTTTCTGCATCTTTTTCGTCCGCGACTTCCTTGCCATAAATCGCCAGCCATCCCGGATTGATCATGACCTTGCCTTCAGTCTTGAACTGATGACCGGAAACTTCCGTAAAGCGTGTAGTCACCTGAAATTCAGCGGCAGGGAAAAACACCGCCATGAAGCGCCGGGTGACCAGATCGTACAATTTTTGCTCAGGCTCGGACAGATTCTTCGGTGCCTGCGTAGTCGGAATGATCGCAAAGTGATCACTGATCTTGCTATTGTCGAAAATACGCTTGTTCGGCTTGACCCAACCTTTGTTGAGAATCTGCGCGGCGAACTGTTGATAGTTGTTGTTCTCCGACACGGTTTCCAGCGTTTCTTTGACCGTGCTCAGATAATCTTCCGGCAAATGGCGCGAATCGGTACGCGGATACGTCAGGACTTTGTGGCGCTCATATAAAGACTGTGCAAGACCGAGCGTATTTTTTGCGGAGAATCCAAAGCGCGAGTTAGCCTCACGCTGCAAACTGGTCAGGTCGAATAATCCCGGCGCCATTTGCGTGGTTGGCTTGGATTCTTCGGTGACGTTGCCCATCTTGTTGCGGCAAGCCGCAACAATCGATTCTGCGGCAGCCAGACTCCACAAACGCTCGGCGCGTTTTTCGGGATCATTCTCGGTTTTTTTGTGTTGCGTATCGAGCCAGCGACCTTCATAAATACCGGCGGCGCAGATAAACTCTGCCCGCACTTCCCAGAAGTCACGCGGAACGAATTTTTTAATCTTCTCTTCGCGCTCGACCACGATCGAGAGTGTCGGCGTTTGTACGCGACCAACGGTGGTCAGATAAAAACCACCCTCTTTCGAGTTAAACGCGGTCATTGCGCGGGTACCGTTGATACCGATCAGCCAGTCAGCTTCACTGCGGCAACGGGCGGCGTCGGCCAATGGCAACATATCTTCATCGGCACGCAAATTGGCGAAACCATCGCGGATAGCGCCCGGCGTCATTGACTGCAACCAAAGGCGTTTGACCGGCTGTTTGGCTTTGGCGTGTTGCGCAATCAGGCGGAAAATCAGTTCGCCTTCACGTCCGGCATCGCAGGCATTGATCAGTGCGGTGACGTCTTTACGCTTGATCAGCTTGTTGAGTACTTTTAATCTGGCTTCGGTCTTGGCGATCGGATTCAACGCGAAATACGGCGGAATCATCGGTAAATGGGTAAAGGTCCACTTTCCGCGTTTGACATCGAACTCTTCAGGTACGGCGATTTCCAGCAGGTGACCGACAGCTGATGACAGCACGTATTCGTCGGACTCAAAGTACTCATCGTGCTTGGTAAAGCCGCCAAGCGTCTTCGCGATATCGTTCGCGACAGAAGGTTTCTCGGCGATGATGAGGGTCTTGCTCATAAATATGGTCTCGAAAGTGGCGCGCTTTCCCATCAAATGAGTTGGCGCATGTTACAGCTAAATACTCGTTTAACTAGTCGGTGAAATGCAGAACTTAATCATTGCTACGTTGGTACGACCGGGCTAAAACAATTGGGTTGAATCGGCCGGATTGAAACAGCTGGGTCGGAACAACTCGGTCCAAACAACTGCGAAATACAGCGTTATCGAAAGGAGTTATTAGCTTACCAAAAGGCAACTCTCGCACACTATAACAGCCAACATAGAATACGGCAGTGATTAAGCGGCCAATGATAAGCGGGTTATTGGGAATATCGCAAGCCCGGCAAGCGCTGCCGTTGCTTACAATTAATGGTCGAAGAAGCCTGCGCTGCCAATTCTAATGCAACAGGCGCGGTTCCGGGTCTTCATCGTCGTCAAGAAACAACTCATCAAACATCAATCCGTCCGGCTCTTTGCCTTGGCTCCACAACACCATCAACACGATTACTTTAAGCTTATCGAGTGATATTAGCGATTCCCCTGCGGCTAAAGCACGTTCGATGACGATTTCGCGCTGTACCGGATTGAGCATCTTAGCTGACTCAAGGAACTGAACGAAGCCTATTGCTTCTGTGCCAAGTGCGTCCATTTCTTGCGGCGCGTATATCCGCATGCCAAATGAAAATGCAGTTTGCTGAGGATAGCGGTCAGCGTAAGAGTGATTACTTACAGCCAGATCAGTCAGCCAGCCAAGCGCTTTGGTAATTTCATCATCTTCAAAACCAATTGCCGTCAGTTTCCTGACCAAGGCCTCAGGTTCCGGGCAGGCATCGGGACGGTAATATGTTTCATATAGGTAAACTAGGACTTCAAACATGGTTCTACTGTATCGCTAAGATTGGACTAAAACAAGTTGCTAAAACTATTTGCAAAAACAGCAATCAGCGAGGAGAGGTTGGGCCGCGTGGATTGCCAGGATACAACCCAATTGGGGCATTTTTGCGAAAATCCTAGACAATTATCGCAAAATTGCGGTCTTTACAATCGATTAAACGCCCAAATAAGGTGATTTACCCATAATTTATAGATACCTTTATACCAGTATCGCAGGATTTAACGCATTCTGCCGAAAGTGTCATTCTGACATGTGTAACTGGCGGTAAAAAAATTCGCTGAAATCTGAGCTTGAATCTACGCCAAAATTCACGCGAGACCCAAGCGGATTGATATCAAGATGCGCGACCAGCAGTAAAATTGTTTCTATTGGCCGATGCGCCGATAAACACCGCCTGGAAGCAACTCTACTAAACCCTCTAGCTCAAGCGTCAATAGCTGCGCACTTAATAGTGCGATATCGATACCACTGCGCGCTGCCAACATGTCGATGCTCGCCGGATCAAAGCCGAGAGCGGCTAGCAAAGGATCATCAACATAGCGCGTATGCTCACTATCGTCTGATGGCGTAGAAAACAATAATGGCTGCGCTAGTAATTCACCTTGCTTTGAGACCGCAGAAGCTGGACGCGCCGGCGATACAAAGGATGCCATTTCCTCCAGGATATCCTGCGCTGACTCAACGAGCTTGGCTCCTTGCTTAATCAACTGATGACAACCTTTAGAAAGCGGCGAATGAATTGACCCGGGAATCGCAAAAACGTCTCTGCCCTGCTCCGCCGCCATTCGGGCGGTGATCAACGAACCGGACTGGGCGGCGGCTTCTACCACCAGAACTCCGGCAGACAGCCCTGAAATAATCCGGTTCCGACGCGGAAAGTTAGCCGCAATACCCGACATGCCAAGCGGGTACTCACTAACAATACAGCCAAATTGTGCAATCTCATGGGCCAGACTGCGATTGCGTGACGGATAAACGATATCCGCGCCGGTCCCGATCACCGCGACTGTGCTCCCCGCGTCAAAGGTTTGGCGCGTGTTGCGCAACGCACCGACATGCGCAGCGCTGTCGATGCCTAGCGCCAGACCCGAAATAATCGTCAGTCCGCGCTGGCTCAGGGTCTCAGAGAATCGCTCGGCATTAGTGGTGCCTTGCACGGTTGCATTGCGACTACCAACTACTGCCAGTGAAGGTCGCGCCAGCAATTCAACCCGACCTTTCACGTATAGAACTAATGGCGGATCAGAAATATTAAGCAACGTCGCGGGATAGTCGTTATCGGCCAGCGTCAGAATCCGGTTGCCCTTCTGCTGCGCCCATTCCAAAGCACAATCAATCCGTTGTTTAGTCAAATCCGATAACGGTGCCAACAGCGCCAGCGCAATTTTGTGCGAGACAACGTTTTGGAGAGCGGTTAGCGAGCTGGAAAAAATATTGGCTGGCAGGCCGAAGGCAGCCATCAGACGGCGTGCGGTGGAAGATCCGACACCCTCCGTCTGCTCTAACCTAAGCCAGTCTGCAAGATCGCTCGCCAACATCGGTTGAAACACCGATTGAGCAACCCCTGGCCGGCCGGGTGGTTGGGAGAATGTATTTGCCGCTGTGAATGGCGTTTCAATGACAGCGGCATCGTTACTAATATTGAGGATATTTTCTGTTTGCAACACTTAGCCCGTCTACTCTGGTGATCTGGCAATATCGCCGACCTCCACTGTATCGCGAACTTGCATGATCAATCCGTAAGAAATATGCCTAAATATTCTGAAGATAAATAACGTGCCGTATTGCTCATCGGGAAGTTTCACAGCTTTTTTTCCATCTAAAGGATCGGCGATGGTTTTACCAAATCGGTATAACTGCAACACATTGCCAACCTCCATGTTGTCTTCTGCACCCTTATTGATGGTGACAATCTGGTTCTGACCTGCATTGGCAACCCCACCGTAAATCGAGACAATGCGCGCATTGACGTCAACCAAAGGTGGGTGCGGTACGTAGTTCAAAATGGCGGTAATCGGCACTGCCACCAAACGATCTCCGACGCTCATCTCTTCCTTCGACTCAACGATGCGGAAGGTATCCGCTTCATTTTCTGCTTTGCCTGCACGCTCCAGTTTCAACGTGCCTAAATATACTGCCTCATAGGCGATGACCTTGCCAGTGACCGGATCTTTCAAGGGTTTGCCGGGACGGAAAGCCTGGAATGAGGTACCGCCCTTAAGATCGCCACGCACGTAAGCGAGATCATTACGGCCCAAATTTACATGACCTTCCTGTACGGCAACAATATGCGGAGCGTTATTTAATCCGTCCTCTTCAATGATCAACGGCTGCGAAAGAAACGGCGCGATTTCCTCCGCCGGAATCGCAGAGATCGCTTCGCTTCCCAGACCTTCTACCCGAATTTGTGGCGACAACTTAATCGTG
The DNA here is from genome assembly GCF_054343755.1 of Glaciimonas sp. GNP009. Classification (NCBI taxonomy): domain Bacteria; kingdom Pseudomonadati; phylum Pseudomonadota; class Betaproteobacteria; order Burkholderiales; family Oxalobacteraceae; genus Glaciimonas; species Glaciimonas sp. GNP009. Next base: position 2,555,819 of record NZ_JBTGUV010000004.1, on the reverse strand, counting down.
CCAGACGTGCCGCCAGTTGGCGTGCCGAGTCGCAGTCGACCCGCCGCGCGGTCAAAATAAACGATCTGTCCAGGATAAATCCAATGAGGATTTCGAATTTGCTCTCGGTTCATTCCCCACACTTGCGGCCAGCACCACGCATTCTGCAAAAAATGCCCCGAAATTCCCCACAGCGTATCGCCACGCACGACGACATGCTGATCTGGTGCATTGGGCAAAAACGCACAGCGCGCCTTTGCCGTCGTTTGCGCTTGGGAGATTGGCAAAATACCAATGCCAGCTACAAAAGCGAGAAGGAGTGCAGCTGTGCTAAACTTTTTCATGTTGTTTCCGGTAAATGTGGCGTTAAGTTAGCGCATCCTTAGTGCATCAATACGCACCTTTCCAACCACCTTTTTCCCCACCCTTAATGGTCAACGCAGCTGCTACGTAGAGCCAGCGAATTGGTCGGCCAGGTGAGTAAGGTGATTTGCGGACTATCAATGCGTTAAACTGGAATTGACTAACAAAATGCAATTGCGTGGTTTGCCGCGTAAAATACCGCTGTACACACCCACAATAGTTGTAAAAATGTTTGCCAAAGCGCATCAAATTTTGCCTATAAACGCTGAAACTAGCAAGTGATAAACCATTTTCGAATCGCCTTATTGTCGTCCAGAACCGTATGTCTCTATTAAATATCTTGCGTTACCCCGATGCCCGCCTGCAAAAAATTGCTCGGCCGATCACCGTTTTTGACGCCCGTCTTAAGCGCTTAATTGCCGACATGGCCGAGACAATGTACGAGGCTCCCGGCGTTGGTTTGGCGGCGTCCCAAGTCGATGTCCATGAGCAACTGTTGGTGATTGATACCTCCGACACGGGTAAAGAACTGCGCGTTTTTATTAACCCGGAAATTCTCTGGGCCAGCGAAGAAAAGCAAATCTACGACGAGGGATGCCTCTCAGTGCCGGGAATATACGACGGCGTCGAACGTCCAGCGCGCATCAAAGTGCGCGCATTGGATGCTGATGGAAAACCATTTGAAGTTGACGCTGAAGGTCTGCTTGCGGTCTGTATTCAACATGAAATGGACCATCTTAAAGGGAAGATGTTTGTCGAATATCTGTCGCCGTTAAAGCGCAACCGCATCAAAGCAAAGATGCTTAAAGAAGAACGAGAACTGAAGCGGGAAAAGCAATATCGCTAACAAGAAAGTATGGGTGAATACTTAAGCGATAATTGTTAAGCGTTAAGCCTCCGCTTTAAGCCTCTATAAATTGCCTGCATTTAGCACTCATGCAGGCAATTTTTTTAGCTAAAACAATGCTAAAAAAGATAAACTCACTATCAGCCGTTTCTGGCGACCATACCATCAAGACCGATTCGGTCGCCTGCAACGCACCTCACCACTTGCGGGGCCAATGCATCCGTGTCAAACCTTCCGTGTTAAATATTCCTTATCATTCCAATTTGATCAAGCTGCTGTCATCTATGGTGTGTGATGCATCACCATTGCATGATGACTATCTTGTCGCTTTTGCTAAAAACAAATAGTGAATAGCATTCATAAGCAGCAAAACAAACTCATCCGTAATAAAATCCTGGTATGAAAATAATCTTTGCCGGAACTCCTGAATTCGCCGCCGTTGCCTTAAAAGCCCTTCACGACGCAGGGCATGAGATCACGCTCGTACTCACACAGCCTGATCGCCCTGCTGGCCGCGGTATGCAATTGCATGCCTCCGCAGTGAAGGCGTTTGCGCTCGCGCATGATATACCCGTCGCACAGCCGGTCTCGTTGCGATTGGATGGAAAATATCCCGACATCGCACAAGACGCGCACACGTTATTAAAGGCCACACCGCATGACGTGATGGTAGTCGCCGCTTATGGCCTCATTTTGCCTCTCAGCGTTCTGAAGATACCGCCCCATGGATGTATTAACATTCATGGTTCACTCTTGCCGCGCTGGCGCGGTGCGGCTCCGATACATCGGGCCATTGAATCCGGTGACACAGAAACCGGCGTGACCATCATGCAAATGGAGCAAGGTCTGGATACCGGTCCGATGATGTTGATTGAACACGTGCCGATTGGCGATCGCGACACCACCGGTAGTCTGCACGATAAGTTGGCGGTGCTCGGTGCCAGAATGATTGTGGAGGCAATTGGCAAGCTGGAGAAAAATGAACTACCGGCGACACCGCAACCGGACGTTGGCGTGACCTACGCGGCAAAGATTACCAAAGAAGAGGCGGCTGTAGACTTCAATTTGCCAGCAGATAGTTTGGATAGAAAAATTCGTGCGTTTAATCCCTTCCCCGGGGCGTTTGCCACTTTCGGAGGCGTGACATTAAAAATATGGGATGCCGAAGTCGTTCTCGACAGCAACCTAAACAATCAGTATAGCGCAGGGCAAGTAATCAGCGCCGATCCGCAAAATGGTGTCATCGTTGCTTGTGGTGCGAATGCATTGCGGCTCACCGTACTGCAAAAACCTGGCGGGAAACGCTTGCCGGCGAACGACTTTATACGCGCATTTCCAATGGCTGATGGGGCGTTTGATTAACCGGAAGGTACATACCCGGCAATTCCGTCGATCAGATCGCCCGCTGCCCCGACTTCCACACTTGCAAAATCACGGGAATATCATCGACCACGCGAACCCGCAAAAAGTCTGCACGCAAACCGGGCGCAATCTCGCCGCGATCATCGAAGCCAATCATACGGGCCGGATTGCGCGAGACGGTGTTGATCGACTTTGGCAAACTGAACCCTTCTTTTTGTAGCAGAAATGCTGCATGCAACAAGCTCGCTGGCACGTAATCCGACGACAATACATCGAGTAAATCAGCGCGCGCCAATTCGGCCGCCGAGATGTTCCCTGAATGCGAACCGCCTCGTACCACATTCGGCGCGCCCATGATGGTACCCAAACCGTTTTGCCGTGCAGTTTGCGCAGCAATCAGGGACGTAGGAAATTCACAAATCTTGATGCCTTCAGCAACGCCTTCAGTCACGTGCGCAACGGTAGTGTCGTCGTGCGTCGCCATCGGCTTGCCGATCGCATTACAACTCTCGACGATACGGCGACGATTATCGTCTGCATAGCGCACCTGGCGCTCAAGCATGTTCTCCAGCATTGAATCTACTTTTTCGTTGCTCCATCCCCGTTTTCCAGTGGTATAGATACGGTAGTGACTGAGGTCGGTCCACTGCCGCTGTCCGGGCGTGTGATCCATTAGAGACACGAGCTTTAAAGACGGATCGTTCAAGAACGGCAAAAACATTGTAAGCAGATTTTCTTCTGCCAGTTCAAGCCGCAAATGCAAAAAGTGCTCTACCCGCAAAAGACCTTTTTCGCGTGCACGCTGAATATTTAAAACACACATTGCGAGCATCGTGCTACGCACGCTTTCCGGATCGATATCACCAACGCCCAATGCGTCTAGTACGGTCGTGATACCAGCGGCCGCAATTTGTGCATCATGCGCCAGAATGGCTGGCAGGATTGGCCAGTTCACTTTTGGACGCGGCATCAAATGTTTTTCGAGATTATCGGTATGCAGTTCGACCATTCCAGGGATCAGATAATCACCCTCCCAATCCTCGCCCACCTGAGAGTTGCCAATGGCAACGTTGGCGATGGTGTCTGCGGCAACCGAAAGGTTACCTATAAAATGTTCTTGCGCCGTAACGATGCGCGCATTTTTTATGGCGGAGAGTATGGTCATAGTGATCGTAAGCCAACAAAGCTAAGGAAGTGCTGATTAAGCTACTGGGGGATCCAATTTCAGGTCTATGATGCTTTTCGTACATGCGTACGATTGCTTCCAGCCTAAAACCTGAACCGCTCGTAACGCTTGCTCAGAACTTACTCTACTTAATCAGAGATTTCCTAAAATAATAACGTTATAAGAACCGACAAATATTTGCGCATACAACGCACTGGCAACTGGCTATTGGGAGCGTCGCTGATGAATTTCAAATGTATCTCAGGCTTTGCATCAGATTTTGTGTCAGACTCTACCTGAGACTCTATTCATCATGTTAAGTTGCCAATTCGACTGATTGGATCGCCGCCAGCGGAAATAGACGCGTCGCCAATGCACGACGCACATACTCATCGTGGAAAATCCCCACCACTGCAGTCCCACGATCACACGCTTCTTGAATCATGGCGATCACCGTATCACGATTCCCTTCATCGAGCGATGCCGTCGGTTCGTCCAGCAACAATATCGGAAAGTCACTAATCAGGGTACGCGCAATATTTACGCGTTGCTGTTCACCACCTGAAAATGTCGCCGGCGGCACTTGCCATAACCGCGCCGGAATCTTCAGACGTGACAGCCAGGCCTTCGCCTGATCCTTAGCCTCATCAACCTCGACACCCTTAACGATCAACGGCTCGGCAACCAAATCGAGCGTGCTGATACGCGGGATGACGCGTAAGAACTGGGTGACAAAGCCTAACGTAGTTTTGCGTACGGCGTGAATCTGTTGCGGCGACGCTGTGGCTAAATCAACCCAATCAGCGTCCGCGCCGTCTTCCAGCGTGTGCCGAATTTTGACACTTCCGCTGCTAGCGCGATAGTTCGCATACAGGCAGCGCAACAATGTACTTTTTCCTGCACCCGACGGCGCATGAATCACCACACACTCACCGGCATCGACATCCATATCCACATCGGAAAAAATCGGCATGTGCAAACCGCCTTGCAGATGCAATACAAACGCTTTTGAAAGCTGCCTTGCTTCGATACGTCTTAAAGAATGCATACTATTTTCGTCCATCATATTTTTTGAGTCCGCAATTGTTTAAGCCTGCAACCGTCTAAGCTTGCAATACGGATGAGACCAGCAACTGCGTGTAAGGATGCTGTGGATCGTCGAGGACCTGATCAGTCAAACCTTGTTCCACAACGCGTCCCTGACGCATCACCATCAATCGATGCGCTAGCAATCTGGCAACTGCCAGATCGTGCGTGACAATCACCGCAGCGACATGTAATTGCGACACCAGTTGGCGCAACAGATCCAACAGTCGCGCCTGCACCGAAACATCCAGACTAGCCGTCGGCTCGTCCATAAAAATCAACCGCGGTTTGGTCACCAGATTGCGGGCAATTTGCAATCGTTGCTGCATGCCACCGGAGAAATGACGGGGCAAATCATCGATCCGATTGGCATCGATTTCAACCCGATCCAGCCAATGCAATGCCTCTTGCCGAATATCGCCGTAATGCCGTGAACCAATTGCCATCAGACGCTCGCCGACATTCGCGCCCGCAGATACATTGGCACGCAAGCCATCCCGCGCGCTTTGATGCACGAAACCCCAATCGGTGCGCGACAACAACCGACGACGTGCTTCGCTAATTTGATACAGATCGACGACGCCCTCGTGGCGGGTCGAAAACAATACACGTCCTTCACTCGGCGCCAGATGACCTGCCAAACAATTTAGCAGCGTGCTTTTTCCAGAGCCAGATTCACCCACAATACCCAGCACTTCGCCAGGATACAGCTGCAAATCAATGTTATCGCATGCAGAGAAAGCACCGAAACGGTGCGTCAAATTCTTGGCTTCTAAAAGCGGCGATGAAAGAGTTTGGCTATTCATGATTGACACTCTATCGCTGATGGATGCGGCGTGGGCGACAGCCTATTTTCTTCCGCTAACACACGCTGTTGGCAATAATCGGTATCGCTGCAAACGTACATCCGTGCGCCGTGATCGTCGACGATAATCTCGTCGAGAAAACTATCTTCAGCGGCGCATAAACTGCAGCATTGATCCCAGCTTTCAATTTCAAACGGATAGTCTTCAAAGTCTAGACTTTTGACAGAGGTGTAAGGAGGAACAGCGTAAATACGCTTTTCACGGCCCGCACCGAATAATTGCAAAGCGGGACTCTGATGCAATTTTGGATTGTCAAATTTGGGTATCGGCGAGGGCCGCATCATGTAGCGATTATTCACCACTACCGGATAATCATAAGCCGTCGCAATTTTACCCATACGCGCAATATCTTCGTACAACTCCACGCTCATCAGGCCGTAATCAGCCATCGCGTGTAATTTACGCGTCTGTTGTTCACTTGGTTCCAGCCAACGTAACGGCTCGGGAATCGGCACCTGATAGACCATGATCTGGCCGGGCGATAACGGTGTTTCCGGTATCCGATGCCGCGTTTGAATCAACGTTGCTTCGGTCGTGCGTTCGGTCGTGGCGACGCCGGTCGTGCGACGAAAAAAGCGGCGGATATTGACCGCATTGGTGGTATCGTCGGAACCCTGATCAATCACCTTTAACACATCACTTTGCCCGATCACCGCAGCGGTGACTTGAATACCGCCCGTTCCCCAACCATATGGCAGCGGCATTTCACGTCCACCGAACGGCACCTGATAACCAGGAATAGCGACCGCCTTTAAAATGGCGCGGCGAATCATGCGCTTGGTTTGCTCATCCAGATAGGCAAAGTTGTAACCCGCCTCCGGCTGGATTGAAGCCTGGGATTGCGTTGGCTGATTAATAATAGATTCCATCATGCTGCTTTCTGCACATCAAAACTTGATGCTTCCGTATCGGACAAGTCGTCTTCAACTTCCGAGAGACTCGCGCTGTGATTGGGCATCGTTGCTGCATCCGCTGCATCCGCTGCATCGGCTGCATCAGCGCTCTGCCGGCGTAACGCACGAATCAAATTAAGCTCGGCCTGAAAGTCAACATAGTGCGGTAATTTCAAATGTTGCAAAAATCCCGAGGCTTCAACATTGTCCGAGTGGTAGAGCACAAATTCAGCCATTTGCGCCGGTGAGTTGGCCTCTTCGCCCAGTTCCTGACAGCGTAAAGTCCTGTCCATCAATCCCATTGCAATCACCTTACGCTCGTTGTAGCCGAACGTTAATCCATAACCTCGTGTGAATCGTGCTGCCTCGGTGTGTGAACCGGCAAACTGATTCACCATCTGGCATTCAGTGATTTCAATGTCGCCGATATCGATCGCAAAACCAAGCTCTTCCGGGATCACTTCCACGTTCACTTTTCCATGACGTATTTCTCCGGCGAACGGATGGCTGTTGGCATAGCCACGTTGCGTAGAGTAAGCCATTGACAGGACGAACCCTTCGTCCGCACGCGCCAGATTTTGCAGCCTGATATCGCGCTGCGCCGGAAACGCTAATGGGTCTCGCGTTAAGTCTCCGGGTGCTGGGTCGCCTTCAGGAATATGTTCTTGCTCAATCAAACCTTCGGCATTTAAAAAGTCCAGTACACGCGGCATGGTAGCCGTGTTCTCTGGGTTGCCATCGCAGATGCTATTTGATGGCGGCAATGTCTCGACTACAACCTGCAAAGTCGATTCAGCAGCCAGTGAAAAGTCTAACAAGCGCTGAGTGTAGTCGTAGGTCGCGCCTAATATCTGGCCACCTGGAACATCTTTAAATGTCCCTGAAATACGTCGTTCAATCACCATCTTTGCGGTATCCAGCGGAACCGTGGATAGTAGTCGCGGCAAGGTCGTGCGATAGGCACGTAACAGAAAAATGGCTTCCATCAAATCGCCACTAGCCTGTTTGATCGCCAGTGCCGCCAGATCACGGTCATACAACGATCCTTCGGTCATTACACGTGCGACGGCCAGCGGCATTTGCTCACGTATTTGTGCAACCGTGAGCTCCGGCAGCGCAGGATCTCCACGGCGAGTGCGGGCTAACGCCAGATAGGATTCTTCGATGGCTTTTTCGCCACCTTTGACTGCAACATACATAATTAATACTCCATCAACCTGCGTGATTTATGGGGCCGATCACGGCTTCCAGTTGGCAATATTGGTCGTGCGCGGAAGACCCATCATCTGAGAACCATGACAAAATATGAGATCAATACCAAGGGGAAACTGATCAATATTTTTTTGCCATATTGCATCAAAATTTTCAGGCAGACCGGCAACGTTGATAACGCGTTGATGTGCGATTCCGGGCCCAAACAAAGACCGTTGCGGGCCATCAATCAAACTGGGTACCTGAACAAATAGCGTGGTCGAACGATCTGGATACTCCATGGTGCCGATTGCGAATTTTTCCAACGCGTTTACACCGGCCAATTGGAGAGGATCAGTCATAACGGCAAAGGTCGCCAACTTTCCATCTTCCACCAACCGGCAACCACAATGAAAACGCAAATAAGCGTTAAGCGCGGCGCTGTTGGCACCAACGTCTAGCCACATCGCAGTGTCAACGTCTGCAAGTGCCAGACAAAGCGCGGTGGTCGAAAGAAATAGCGGTGCAGGAAATGGAATATCGGCCACAACGGTTTGTATCGAACCTGGCTCAGACAACGCTTTAAGGACTGCCCGAAAGGTGGATTGTGCATCGTGCACAGGATCGTTCCACGCCGGTAATAGTGTGGCTTCAAAAACTGCACTCATTCATTCTCTCCACGGACCATCGTCATAAAATCGACTTTCGTAACAGCGGCACGGGATTCGGTTAAAGCACGTTGTGCGGCCAGCGCCTGCCGGATTGGGGACAAGACCATTTGCTCAACTTGGCCGGCAGCATCGCCTTGCATCAGGGCGTCAAATAGCGCCGCCCATTCAGCATGTTGCGCGTCGCGTCCCGCAACGTAAGAAACGCCCATCTGACCAGAAGACAAGCGTAATGCGCAACGCGTAAGAGACATTTCACCCAAATTGAATTGCTGGCCGGTCCCTCCCGTGCGTGCGCGCACCATTGCTAATCCAATCTCCGGACGGCGCAACCAGATATAGGAAGGAAGCAAGCCGTGTTGTCGCGTATATTGACTTACCGCTTCAATTAAAACAGGGCCTGGCGCTTTAGCCAATAACGACATCCAGGACGCACGGGCTGAGTGCGCTGAAGTAATTGTTTGAGATTCCATCCAGACATTGGAACATCGTAATGTTAAAGCTTGATGACATTGCACCGCGGAATATATATTAATTGATGACGGATATAGTTGTGTCATCCTGTCAAAACGCGGTAACAATTGAAGCCTAAACTATCAGGATAGGCGATGTATATTTTCTGCATGGCATAATATTCTTTCGTTCGGTACAGTTTTGTATTGACCTGTGAACCTGCTTACTTTCGCGTATCTGACGCGCTAATTTCTATGACAAACACCGGACGCATTGCTGCAAGCATTGATAGTGACATTGTCGATGGCAGCTTTCCTGCCAGATACGCTCTCTATTTCGCACCTGTCCACAACGTCAGTTGGTGGACTGCAGGCAGCCATTGGTTGGGCCGTGATGCCGCAACCGACATATCTTGCACGCAACCGAGCATCGACAATGTATCAACGGCCGCATTACATCAAATGACGACGGATGCGCGTCGTTATGGATTCCATGCGACTTTAAAAGCGCCATTTCGGTTAGCAAAAGGCTTTTCGGAAGAGCATCTTGTGAGCATGGCGCAGTCCTTTTCTGATACGCAAATTTCGTTTGAGGTCAAAGACGTCGGCGTGCATTTTCTTGGCGCTTTTCTGGCATTGCAAACGCCAGATCCCGCTAGCAAGGAATTAATTAGCGCCCTCGCTATGCGCTGCGTGCGCTACTTCGATCTGCTCAGAGCGAAACCGACTGCGGCAGAATTATCCAAGCGTAGGAAAGTTGCATTAAGTGCGCGCCAGGAAGCCTTGCTCGCACGATGGGGATATCAATATACGGAAGAGGAATATCGATTTCACATGACGCTGACCGATGCCTTAGCATCGCAAAATAGCGAGACTGTAACGGTAATCCGCGACGCCGCAGAGAGCTGTTTTTCCACTCACACCAATGCGCTAACGACGCCATTGATGATCGATGGTTTGACTATTTTCAAGGAGTCTTCACCCGGTGCGGCGATGACGGTTTGGAAGCATTTTCTTTTTTTGAAATCTGCGCCTTCTCATCATACAAATTCACTTGATTTACCAGCGGAGGGCCGCTTATTTTTTGTTGTTGGTCCCTCGGGAGTCGGCAAAGACGCACTGCTGCAATGGGTCCAGACGCAAATGCCGGACGATACCAGATCGATTTTCGCCAGACGCAGTATCACGCGTCCTGCCCACGTTAGCGAAGCACATGAAACGATGACCGCGGACGAATTTTTGCAAGCGGAAAAAGAAGACTGCTTCAGCATGACCTGGCAAGCTAACGACACATACTATGGAATCCGCAGAGGTATTGAAGCAGACTTGAAAACGGGGCGAGACGTGATCGTCAATGGATCGCGTGAATACATCACCCAATTACGAGAATTATTCCCACAGGCGAAAGTTATCTGGATTATTGCCGATCCTGAACTCATCAGAAAACGTATTGAAAATAGACAGCGTGAATCCGGATCGGCATTAGCGTGCCGTTTGTTACGGAGTGCGGCATTCACTGCTAAAGAAGACGACGATGTCACGTATATCGACAACAGCGGACCGATCGAAATTGCGGGACGCCAACTAGCGGATATTTTTTCTAGTGCACGCTAATTTGCTGCCAGGATGACGTTCGTCCGAACGTCATCAATCAATCTAATCGTCACTACTTTTCAGAGGAAGTCATGATAGATGGCGCGCAGGCTGTGAGTTGCTGATGTCCGTCCCATTGCGCACCGGCGGCGAGGGTTAGTGGCTTTTCTATGGCGGCCGATTCGATACAAACAAAATGTTTATATGCATCATCCTGAAGATCGGGAATACTTTTACTCACTTCGATCCATGGATTCCACACCACAGCATCTGCAAAGCCGTTTTGCTGCATCGTCACCATCGCATTATTGGTGACCAACGTCACTGGCGCGCCAGCCTCGAAGAAAATACTATCCACTTCTGAATTAATACGCAAAATGCCATCGGCATCGACATTCAGGGGACTATCAGGCACACTATTTTCACGCCGTAAACCACCTATGCCGTTGATCGCCACTTGCTCAACTTCTGCCGCTAAATAGGTGTGCAACGCGCATGTAAAGCTAAAAGCCTGTTGGCCCGTATTCGTCACCAATAACGCTGTATCAAGCGATGCGCCAGAAAAGGTAATATGCAAATCTAGCTTGAAATGATAGGGAAATTGCAGCCTTGATTCGGTTGAATCGGACAAAGTGAGATGCAGCAATCCATCGCCATTTTCGCCGACCTCGGATGCGACCAAGGTCCACTGTTCGGTGCGCGCAAAACCGTGCTTTTGCAGTGATCCCCGATTCCCAAACTGGGGAAATATTACTGGTATTCCACCGCGAATCGCCGTGTGTCCATCCCACTTTGTCAGTGGGCTCAAGAACAGCCGTTCGAAGCCGTCAGCAGTACGCCAGGAACAGATATGACCACCATGCAATGACACCGAAACCTCTGCGCCATCGCCGGACACAACGGTAATTAAATCAGTTGGCAAGTGATGCCCCTTTACGATTTTTGTTGCTGATCTGAACGTATGGCGCGCATCTTCCTTTAATTTCGACTAAGAATAAAAACCTCTATAACGGCAACGAAAAACTAATTCCATGTTGCTGAAAACCATAGGTTTCATAAAAGCGATGGGCATCCAAACGTTTAAGATTCGATGATAACGCGATTTTGTAGCAACCAGCGTCAGCCGCTATTTTGCAGGCATGTTCCAGCATCACGCTACCGATTCCCTCGCCGCGACATTGACGACTAATGACGACCGCATCCAGTATGGCTTGCTCACTGCCATCATGCGCAAGACTGCAAAAGATCAACAGGCTAAAGGTACCGACAGCCACACCATCAGCAAAGATCAGGAACACGCGGAAGTTGGGATAAGACGCCATCTGCGCCACGATGTCACGCGCGCCATCGATATTCAATCGCACTTGCTCTCCGGAAGGTTCGTCCATTTCGGCCAACAGTGCAACCAGTGTCGCAGCATCGTCAACCGTTGCAAGCCGTATCATGAAATTATGGGAAGAAGGCATACTAGCGCTGGAGGGTGTATTCATATTTTGCGGAAAAACGCGAGCGGAGGAAAAAAAAGGGCGAATAGTAATTTTCGCCCTCCAGAATAACAGTTTGTTGCCGCCTCGGTGTCGATTCAGAATCTTCACCTTTTCAGTCCACCAATCCGGGTAACTAAATGAACAATTTACGTAAGCGCGAAGAGGCCAGATCAATCAACGTCACAGCCACTACGATCATTAATAGAACAGCACAAGTTTGGGCATATTCAAAACTACGAATAACTTCCCACAAGATCACGCCGATACCGCCCGCGCCGACCATGCCGACGACCGTCGCGGAGCGCACGTTCGCTTCGAAACGATATAGTACGTATGAGATCCACAGCGGCATTACCTGCGGTAATACACCGAACACGATTTCTTCCAGTGCGTGCGCACCAGTGGCGCGGATGCCTTCAACTGGTTGCGGGTCAATGGCTTCAACCGCATCTGAAAACAATTTTGATAACGTTCCGGTCGTGGCGACAAATAATGCCAGCACGCCCGCAAATGGCCCTAGTCCAACCGCGACCACAAACAACATGGCGAACACCATTTCGTTAATCGCCCGCGCCGCGTCCATCAAACGGCGCACAGGCTGCGTGACCCATGGCGGTGCAATATTCGACGATGCCAGCAAGCCACACGGAACAGCGCACACGATAGCGAGAGCCGTGCCCCATACTGCGATTTGAATGGTGACCAGCATTTCTTCCAGATAGATTCTCCAGTCATGGAAATCTGGTGGAAAAAAGCTCGCTGCATACACGCCCATATTGCCACCGTCTCGCAACAACTCCAGTGGGCGCATATCCGCACCCTTCCAGGACGCCAGTAAGATCGCCACCAGCACGCCCCAAAATAAGGTGCGTGCAATAGACTGCTTTGGCGGCACTGGCAGCGGCATGTTGGCGCTGGGTTTATGCACTTTCGTTGGCGCTAACGTCGTCATTTTTACGCTTTTGCCAATTCGGTCAATTTGCGGTTGATATCGTCCAGCTTGGCTTTCTTTTCATCAACGTTCAAACTCGTATCTGCTTCAATTTTATTTTTATCTTTAAACAACTCAAGCTGCCGTACCGGATTCAACTGTGCATCACTGGAATCGTTGAAGCCGCTGAACTGCAATTTTTCCAATTGCGCTTTTTCCTGCGCGGCATTCGGGCCTGTCTTGCCATAGTTCAGAAAGAAATCCTTGATTTTGGTTTTAGTTGCCGTCGGCAAATCTTTGCGCCATACCAAAGGATCAGCGGCAATCAGCGGAGATTTCCAGATGATGCGCACTTTGCTGGCTGTCTCTGGCTGACGGGCAGTAATACGATCCAACGTGTCGGACGCAAATACCGCAGCATCGACTTGCTTATTGGCGACAGCAAGAATATTGGACTCATGATTTGCGCTACGGATAGTCTTGAATGCCGTCTTCGAATCAAGATTATTTTTAGCAAAAATATAGTAACTCGGCACCAGGAAACCAGATGTCGAGTTTGGATCGCCGATACCAAAGTTGAGGGTCTTTGCATTTTTCAACACATCTTCGAGGCTTTTATTCGGGCTATCTTTCGATACGCCGACCATGCTGTAATAACCTGCAGAGCCATCGGGATTGACTACATGCGCAAACACCTCACCACCGGCGCGATCAACCGCTTCCATCGCTGATTTATTTCCAAACCATGCCAATTGAACTTTGCCAAATCGCATGCCTTCGATCACACCAGCGTAATCAGAAGCAAAGAAGGCATTCACTTTCATGCCAATCCTCTTACTCATTTCATCCAAAACGGGTTGCCAATCCTGCTTAAGATTTTTCGAAGACTCAGTGGAGATAATACCGAAATTGATCGTCTTTTCTGCATCTTGAGCGTGTACGACACCCGTTGCGAATACCGCAACAGCCATGGCAACAGTGGAGATAAATTTCTTAAGCATGTCAGTACCTTGAAGGAAAATTAAATATAAATGTGGGAGAATTTTTATGGCTTGATCAGGTGTCAGCGCATGCTGATTAGTATCTAATTGCTAGTCAGCATTGGCTGACTTTTGGTAGTAACCAGTCCAATGCGTATTGAAAAAATATTGCATTTTATTGTTAATTTTCAGGCCGCCGCGACCCGAACTCGTGCTGTATCAAACATAGTCGGGACATCAATCCTCGGGCGCGTTAAGGTGTTCGATCCGCCTAAAATATCTTCTGCTTCAGTACCATATAAGTCGCGCAACATTTGTTCAGTCAACGCGCTGGATGGGCCGTCATATACCACGCGACCTTTGTTTAGCGCCACTGTACGTGCACAAAAGCGTAGTGCAACATCGACTTGGTGCAGGGACACAATGACGGTCGTCCCATCCTCACGATTAAGGTCCGCCAATGTTTGCATCACACGACGTGCAGATTCAGGATCAAGCGAGGCGATCGGCTCGTCCGCAAGCACAATGCGCGCCTTTTGCACGATCGTGCGAGCGATTGCAGCGCGTTGTTGCTGACCGCCTGACAAGGCCGATGCCCGCTTATACGCATGATCCGAAATACCGACCCGTGCCAACGCCGCCATCCCCAACGCTTTTTCTTCTGCTGTAAATAGTTTGAAACAACTACGCCACAATGGCATGCGTGATAAGCCGCCGGTCAGTACGTTAGTGAGGACTGGCAGACGACCGACTAAATTAAATTGCTGAAAAACAAATCCAATATTTGCGCGCACCGCACGAATGTTCCGATTTATCAATCCATTCTGCTGCACGGGTTGCCCGTCGACATGGACTTCACCACCGTCGACATCTGCGGCCATCAAACCCGACAGATGACGCAGTAAGGTTGACTTACCTGAGCCTGACGCACCGATCAGTGCCACCATTTCTCCGGACTTAAAAGACAAGCTGACCTGATTCAACGCCTTAAATCCGCCGCGGAATGTTTTCGATAAGCCGTTAATTTCAAGCATCATTTTTAATACCAATCTGTGGTGTACAAAGAGGGAACGCAGCATCAAAAGTATGCGCAGCATGAGTGGACGAAGTATCGCGAACAAATATGTCATGCGTATGAAATTTGCATGACGTTTTGATGACTTGGGACAGGTTTAGGCGATGAAAGCCGTTTCCGCAGGTGCGATGCATGCTTGCAAAGCACTGAAATTTGAGAGAAGGGAAAAAAACTATCGAATCAATCCCTGACTGAATTTGGGATACTTGACTTCGAAATTAAGCAACAATGAAACGAATGAAAACTACCTCAATACGATGATCGCAACTACCGAAGCACGTTGCCGTACTAGTGCTGCCGCTTCTTCCGCGGCCGGACGACTAGCGTACGGTCCGGCATATAAGCGATAAATACCGCCAACGACTACATCATCCAGCGCGCTCACGATCCCCGGTAACTTCTCCAACAATCGTTGCCGCTCCAGTTCGGCATTGGGTTTCCAGGAGAACGCACCAAGCTGCAAATAATACCCTTGCGCGGCGGCATTGCTGTCGCCTTGGCTCTCGGTTGGCCATTTGTTGACAACCACGCTATCGATGCTTTGACTTGGTACCGTAAGTTGGGGGGGCGTTAATTCCAACACTATGCTATCCACGGTCGGGGCCGTTACCGCCATTGCTGTAGGCGCTTCGACTGCTTCCGTCACCGTTGTACTTGCCGTTTTATTCATCGCAAGAATGTCCGCAGGCAGCAGTCGATCCACTTCAAGTTCGCCGCTACCAGTGCCCAAATAACCCAATCTCAGCGCTGCCGTGTAAGACAAATCAATAATGCGGGTAGAGTGAAAAGGTCCACGATCATTAATGCGGACAACCACTTGTTTACCGTTTTTCAGGTTTGTCACGCGTGCGTAGGAAGGAATCGGCAACGTGGGATGCGCCGCTGTCATTTTGTACATATCGTACGGCTCGCCAGAAGAGGTGCGTTGTTTGTGAAATTTCTTCCCGTACCAACTACCAATGCCGCGCTGGGTGAACGGTTTTTCATCAATTAAAGGCGTATAAGTTTTCCCAAATACGACATAAGGCTTATTTCCGGTACGAGAATACGGTTCAATCTTGGGGACGGCATCGGCGACGTTCTGCAAACCGTCCGGGATATTATCGCCGGGACCGTCATCCTTGTAGTAGCCGCCGCGACCGGAGCCAGCGGCGGGCATCACCGGCGCACCAGATGCACTGCGTGAGGATGACTTGGCTTGGGTCGTGGGGGCCGAGCGGCCGTCCGGTGCTGGCGGCGCAGTGCTACAACCCGCCACGATCAACAGCGGCACTAACGCGCTTATTATTCGGCGTAAGTCGATAAAGCGGTTGAGGTGATGGGAGATAACGTTGCGAAATATCATGACGTTTTCCTAGTCAATCGGATGAATCTGATCGGTCCCGACTTAATATCGCAGCAATTCGTGAGGCTGATAACGTATATAAAGACTAGCCCGGCAACCCAAATTATGATTTAAATGACAAGTCCACAAAGGACTAAAAAGGTAAGACTTAACGAAACTACTGGATCGATTTATGTTTTCATAAACAGTAAAACTGGATAAGCAGTGCAGTGCAGCATCGCAAAAAGATAGATATTTCAATCAACAATCGTTACGTCTGAATTAATTTGCGATGCCGTTGAATACTCATCAAAATTCCGGCGCCCAGTCCGAGTGTTACCAAGGCCGTGCCGCCGTAACTCATAAAAGGAAGTGGTACGCCAACTACGGGAAGAATACCACTGACCATCCCCATATTAACAAACGCATAGGTAAAGAAAATCATCGTGATCGAGCCCGCCAGCAAACGCGTGAACATGGTCGGCGCATTGGCTGCAATCATGAGCCCCCGTGCGATCAGCAATACATAGAGAAATAATAAAATCCCGTTTCCAATTAATCCGAACTCTTCTGAGAACACTGCAAAAATAAAATCGGTGGTCCGCTCGGGGATAAATTCGAGATGCGACTGCGTGCCTTTAAGCCAGCCTTTGCCGAAGATGCCGCCGGAACCCACAGCAATAGTTGACTGAATAATATGAAATCCTTTGCCGAGCGGATCAGAGGTCGGATCAATCAACATCATCACACGCTGGCGTTGATAGTCATGCAACACGGTCCAGACTACCGGCAAACTAGCCAGCACGGCAATCACCAAACCGACCAGTACACGCCAGCTCAAGCCTGCCAAAAAGATAACATAAAACCCAGCGGCGAGTACCAACGTCCCCGTTCCCAGATCCGGTTGGCGAATGATCAAACCGACTGGCACTACCAGCAACAGTCCGGCAACCAGATAGTCGCGCCAGGAAATCATGCCTTCGCGCTTCTGAAAATACCACGCCAGCATCAGCGGCATGGCGATTTTCATAATCTCGGAAGGTTGAATCACGACACCGAAATTTATCCAACGACGTGCGCCTTTTTTGACCATACCGAACATCGCTACCGCAATTAATAATGCAACACCAACGGTATAAATGGGGACCGAAAATCGCATCAAGGTTTGCGGCGGTATGCTGGCCGCGATCCACATCACGACGAACGCCACCAAAATATTTCGCAATTGATCTTCCACGCGTCCTGGAAAGTCAATTCCGGCAGAATATAACGTCACGATTCCAACCGACAAAATCAAAAAAATGATCAGCGACAACGGGCCATCAAAGATCGCAACATGCGATCTAATCTGACGCCACCAGGAATTTTTTGGGGACAAATTCATTGTTCAGTTCTAATTAAACTACTGAGATCAAATAGTTACATTAAATATAAGCATCAACATAACAAAGCAAAACTTCAGTCACATCGCCATTTAAGCTAAAGACATCTACTCTCGATTACCCTGCGTTTCAGCGCCCGGTTTATACATATCCACATCGCCAGCATCAGGCTTGCTTTCGGTGACCGGAGCCGATTCGTCTAATCCTGGCATGACGACACTCGGCTTATCTTTGTCTTCAGGCCGTTTTCCCAGCAAATAGTAATCTAATGCCTTACGTGCGATTGGCGCCGCCGCCGCCGCACCGAAACCGCCGTTTTCGACAATGACGGCGATGGCAATCGTCGGTTTATCTGCCGGCGCAAAAGCGGTGTACAACGCATGATCACGGAAGCGCTCACCGACGGCATGCTGATTGTATTTTTCGTTTTGCTTGATCGTAAATACCTGCGCGGTACCGGTTTTGCCACCTGATTCATAGCCAGCACCGGCAAAAACCCGCGCTGCTGTACCTTCGTGCGTCACACCCACCATCGCACGCTTAATAAAATCGATATTTTCCTGCTTTAACGGAATTCTAAAACTCTCTTTTGGCACCGTCACCGTGTGCTGATGCGTCACGCCATCTTCAATAATTTTTACCAGATGCGGCTTCATGACAATGCCATCGTTCACCAGCGTAGCCGTCGCATGCGCAATCTGCAGCGGTGTAAAGGTGTTGAAACCCTGACCAATTCCCAGAGAAACAGTATCCCCGCCTTGCCATTTCTGACGCGCAGCAGTTTTAAAGGCCGACCGTTTCCATGCGGTCGATGGTAGCAATCCCTTGCGCTCATGTTCGAGATCGATCCCTGTGATCTGTCCGAAACCAAACGGCTTCATAAAATCGTGAATCGCATCGACACCCAAATCGTTGGCTAACATATAAAAATACGTATCGCAGGATTCAACAATCGCCTTATACATATCAACCACGCCATGGCCACCCACCTTATCATCGCGGAAACGATGACCTCCGAGCATGAAAAATCCCATGTCTCTGATTGTTTGCTGTGGTGTACGCTTCCCTAGTTCAAGCCCGGCCAAGGCCATAAATGGCTTGTAGGTAGAACCCGGAGGATACGCACCATTCATTGGCCGGTTGATGAGCGGATGGTCTGGAGAATTGAGTAGTTCGTTCCAGCTTTGCTGATCAATGCCATCGACAAACAGATTCAAATCGTAACTTGGTTGCGACACATAGGCAAGAATGTCGCCCGTTGCAGGGTTAATTGCCACCAGCGCACCACGATGATCACCAAAGGCTTTCTGCACGATTTTTTGCAATTCAATATCAATGGAAAGAATCAGATTTTTGCCCGGTATGGCCGACGTACGCGATAAAGTTCGCACGGCACGCCCACTCGCTGATATCTCGATTTCTTCGTAACCGGTGGTGCCGTGAAGCTGGCTTTCGTAACTCTTTTCAAGGCCTTCCTTGCCAATATAATCGGTACCTTTGTAATTAGCCGCATCGTCGCCTTCATCGATTGCTTTGGCGTCATTTTGACTGATGCGTCCGATATAGCCGATCACGTGCGCGGCGACGTCGCCGAGTGGATATTCACGGAATAAGCGCGCCTGAACATCAACGCCGGGGAAGCGATAACGTTGTACCGTAAACTTTGCCACTTCTTCGTCAGTCAATCGCGTGCGAATAGGCAAGCTGGCAAAGCTTTTTGAATCATCCATCAATTTTTTGAATCGCCGCCGATCCTTCGGCTCAATGTCAATTAACTTGGACAAATCATCAATCACATCTTCAAGTTTACCGTTGATTTTGGAGCGCGTGATTTCAAGCGTGTACGCAGAATAATTGCGCGCCAGCACGACACCGTTACGATCCAGAATCAGTCCGCGATTGGGAACGATAGGAACTAACGAAATGCGATTTTCCTCGGCTTGCGCTGCGTAAACGTCATGACGAATAATTTGCAGCCAGACAAATCGCGCCACCAAGAGGGAAAAACAAAACAACACGAATACCACCGCAGCGGTGATCCGCATCCGGAAGTTATGTAGCTCGCGTTCCGTATTCTTAAATTCTGTCATGAGGTTTGCACCGTGAGATTCTGGCGCAGAGAAGAGCGACCGGCGTCGCCCAAAGCGATGTCGCATAATTAGATCGGTCGATTATCATCACGATTGATGGCACGTCGTTGCGGTGCCAATAACATCCAGCTAAGCAATGGCCATAAAAGCATGCTGACCAGGCTTTCCGTAAAAAACAACCAGCCGGGAAATTTGCCACTGATAATCAGACGCAAAACGAGTTGCACCGCTTGCGTCAACAAGAGTAACGGTAATATGTGGAGAGCCTGACCCAATGGCGAAAACCATAATACGCGCCGATGGATCATGATTGCGAAATACGAAAGTAGTGTGTACGCCAATGCATTTTGCCCCAACAGCGTTGCATCATGCACATCAACCAGCAATCCCATGCAGAACGCGATAACGATGCCGATCTTGCGTGGCTGATGAATGCTCCAGAACACCAATACCAATGCAACAAAATCAGGCACACCCGGCAACTGGCCCCAAGGCATCAGGTTCAGAAAAAAAGCCAGCAGTAACGTCATCCCGATAAAAAGCGGATTAGCAGGCAATAAAATATAGTGTGGGCGACTCATCGGCTACGTTCCTGCAATTTTTTTCGCGCAAGCTCGGCCTTCGCATCGCGGGCGGCATTCTTCATCGCATCTTTGTTCGCTTCTTTGTCGGCTTCACTCGCCGCGTTTGCTGCTTCTTGCGCTTTTTCTCTAGGGCTGTCAGTCAAGCGGCGCTTGCTCAGCGTATCGACTTTTCCACTACTCGGTTTGACAATATCATCCGGGCGCGGTGCCGGTTTTGGATCAACCAGCAAAATCAGTAGTTGTCTGTGGCGGTCAATCCCGGCCGCAGGTGCGCAGACGATATGTGCAAATGCATCGGCAGATTTATTTTCAACCAAAACCACTTTCGCGACGGTCAAGCCGGGCGGATACACGCCGTCGATGCCCGAGGTCACCAATACATCGTCTTTTTTGACATCCGCATTGGCCGCCATAAAACGCAAATCGAGAAATCCGGATTGACCGCGACCATACGCGACACTTCGCAAACCATTCCGTAAAACCTGCACCGGAATAGCCTGATCTTTATCAGTTAACAATGTGATTTCAGAGGTAAAAGGAAATACGCGAGTGACCTGCCCAACAATGCCCGCGTCGTCAATGACCGGCTGTCCGGTAAGAACGCCCTGCTGGGAGCCACGATCAACCACGACCTTGCGCGTAAAGGGATCACGCGCGTCATAAAGAATTTCACTCATTACCGATTTCACTGCCAGCTGTTGTTGCGCACCCAACAACTTACGCAACTGAACATTTTCTACTGCCAGCAATTGCGCTTGTTGCAATTGCTGCGCACGCGATGCCTGTACGGTACGCAATTCTCGGTTTTCTTTTTCTACCGACGACAATGTCGAGAAATAATCGATCATCCGATAGGTAGCATCACGCGGCATGAGCGCTACGGCCTGGACCGGATAAAGCACGGTACTGACTGCCTGTCGCAGAAGGACGAGCGCATGCAAACGCGCGTCGACGATCAGCAGCGTGAGCGCCAGCAACGTACAAACAATCGCCTTTCCGCGTGCCGAAGCACCTTGCTTAAAGAGGGGAGGCGGGCTGTATTCCATTGATGGCAAACAGGTTATTGGTGACTAAATTGAAGAAAAATGCACTAAAAATGATCGCCTGACGAGAGTATCAAGCGAGCCGCAAACAACTGCGGATCACCGAAAATCACCCCAAATAATCAAGGACGACCACGGAGCACCGTGGCTGTTCGCCCATCGACACGAAGGGCCGAGTCCGGAAAAAACCGTCTCAGCCATCGTTGCACTGCCTTAAATCGAAAGCCGAAGCATGAAGATATGGCAGCACACCCTATCTAGGTGAATTACTCGTACGAGAAAATCGATCCCAGCTTGTCCATCCGTTCCAGCGCCATGCCAGAACCGCGCACCACGCAAGTCAATGGGTCTTCGGCAACGATGACCGGCAAACCGGTCTCTTCCATTAACAGGCGGTCCAAATCACGCAGCAAAGCGCCGCCACCCGTGAGCATCATGCCTTTTTCGGCAATATCCGCACCCAGTTCCGGAGGCGTCTGTTCAAGGGCATTTTTTACTGCAGAAACAATGTTATTGAGCGGATCAGTCAGCGCTTCCAGGATTTCGTTGCTGGAAATAGTGAACGAACGCGGAATACCTTCCGACAAGTTGCGCCCTTTTACTTCCATTTCTTTCACTTCAGAACCCGGGAATGCAGAACCGATAGCTTTCTTGATTGCTTCCGCGGTTTGTTCACCGATCAACATGCCGTAGTTGCGACGGATGTAATTAACAATAGCCTCATCAAACTTGTCGCCACCAACGCGTACTGAGCCTTTGTAGACCATGCCGCCCAATGAAATGATACCGACTTCGGTTGTGCCACCACCAATATCGACCACCATTGAACCAGTCGCGTCAGAAACCGGCAAACCTGCACCGATTGCTGCAGCCATTGGCTCTTCAATCAGGAATACCTGAGAAGCGCCCGCGCCCAATGCCGACTCGCGAATTGCACGGCGTTCAACCTGTGTAGAACCGCAAGGTACGCAGATAATAATCCGCGGCGAAGGCCTGAACATCTTCGTATCGTGAACCATGCGAATGAACTGTTTAAGCATTTGTTCGGTGACAGTGAAATCGGCAATAACGCCGTCTTTCATCGGCCGGATCGCCTCGATATTGCCAGGAACCTTACCCAGCATTTGCTTGGCTTCGCGTCCTACCGCCTGAATTGTTTTTTTACCATTGGGACCGCCTTGTTGGCGGATAGCAACCACAGAGGGTTCGTCGAGAACGATGCCTTTGTCACGTACATAAATAAGCGTATTCGCGGTACCTAGATCAATCGCCAGATCGTTCGAGAAGTAACTGCGTAAAAATCCAAACATGAATTGTCCTGATGCGCAACAATGGTGCGCCTAAGCGTTTTATAAGGGGAATCTATTATCAGCGCATGGCCTTCTTCAGCGTTCTTTAAAAATCAGTTAACCGGCCCAACCCTAAATATGACACGTTTAACAACGCATTCTAGTTGCAATATTTGCAACCACATTCTTGGCCTAAGCTGTTTTCCGAGTGTTTTTAAAGCAGCACCTCTGCGACATGCGGCATGGACCCGACATTCTACCTTATAATTTGAATGACATTGATCGACAAAAGGCTAGAAATGCTGGCCTTTTACAAAGCTTTAAGAAGTTTTATCGACATTAAAGACCTTCATACAACACTTTCAGCAGCGCATTTTGCGCCACCAAAACATATGTCTCTAGCCCTTTCCGACGTTAAACGTATTGCCCATCTCGCCCGCCTTGAGCTGACCGAAGACCAGGCCACGGCCACCTTAGATAAACTAAATGGCATTTTTTCATTGGTGGAACAGCTAAGCGCCGTTGATACCACGGGTGTTGAGCCGTTAAGTCATCCGATTGCCGCGCTGCAGACAGATCTTTCATTGCGCCTGCGCGACGACGTCGTTACCGAAACCAACCGCCGCGAGGATTACCAACGCACTGCACCCGCAACCGAGGACGGCCTCTATCTCGTTCCAAAAGTCATCGAATAATTTTCTTTAAAGAAATATAACGCACTCGAGTGATAAATAAATTAATTAATTCATTTAATTATTTATCTGCAATAACCCAATAACCACTATTCACTAACGTCAGGCGCGCTATTTTCGACGCATCATGGAGCGACCATCCGTGCATCGAAAATATAATAAAACGGCAAACCGGTGCCAATTGCGCAACACTCACCGGCAGAAAACCCTAGGAAATATGAATTGCTGAAAACACATCTTTTGTCCGTATCTTACGATTAATGCAATTAATTCGGACGATGTGCAGCGAATGAATCATTCCTTATTTACCCGGCAAGTTTCCATCACATGCATACAAAAACTCTTAAACAACTGTCGATACTGCTTCACGATAAGAAAATTTCTTCTGTGGAACTGACTACACAATTTTTGGCACGTATTCAGCAAAGTGATCTCAATGCTTTTCTGCACGTAGACCCCGAGTTGACCTTGCAACAAGCGCGCAACGCCGACCAACGACTGGCTCAAAATAACGCCACACCCTTGACCGGCCTACCGATCGCGCACAAAGATATTTTTGTCACGCGTGACTGGCGTTCCACTGCCGGCTCCAAAATGTTGGAAAATTACGTCAGCCCTTTCGATGCAACCGTCGTGTCGCATTTTAAAGATGCCGGCATGGTGCACCTGGGCAAGCTGAACTGCGATGAATTTGCGATGGGTTCATCGAACGAAAACTCCCATTTCGGCGCCGTTAAAAACCCGTGGGATAAAACCGCGATTCCGGGCGGCTCATCAGGCGGTTCGGCAGCGGCTGTGGCCGCGAGATTAACGCCAGCGGCCACCGCCACCGACACGGGCGGATCAATCCGTCAACCCGCGTCGCTATGCGGCGTTACGGGCATCAAACCGACCTACGGTAGCGTCTCGCGGTTCGGAATGATCGCCTTTGCTTCGTCACTCGATCAGGCCGGGCCCATCGCTCAAACTGCAGAAGATTGCGCTTTGTTGCTCAATGCGATGGTTGGATTTGATCCGCGCGACTCCACCAGTCTGGAGCGCCCAAAAGAAGATTTTACCCGTGACCTGAACAACGATATCAAAGGTTTGCGAATCGGCATCCCAAAAGAATATTTTAGCAGCGGTCTCGCACCCGACGTTGAACAAGCGGTGCGCGCAGCCTTGAGCGAGTACGAAAAATTGGGCGCCGTTCTGGTCGACATTTCGCTCCCGAAAACCGAACTGTCGATACCCGTGTATTACGTGATTGCGCCAGCCGAAGCATCGTCCAATCTGAGTCGCTTCGACGGCGTCCGCTACGGACATCGCGCAGCCGATTACAAAGATCTGGCCGATATGTATCAAAAATCGCGTGCTGAGGGATTTGGCGAAGAAGTAAAACGTCGTATTCTGGTAGGTGCCTACGTGTTGTCGCACGGATATTACGATGCCTATTATTTGCAAGCGCAAAAAATCCGTCGCCTGATCGCAGAAGATTTTCAAAAAGCACTGACTGGCCCTAACCGTTTATGCGAGGTCATCATGGGCCCTGTATCTCCTACCGTGGCGTGGGATTTAGGCGCGAAAGCGAATGATCCCGTGGCGAATTATCTAGCCGACATTTATACCTTATCGAGTAGTCTGGCTGGCTTGCCAGGCATGTCGATTCCATGCGGTTTTGGGCAGGGCGAAAAAAATGCGCAGCGTCCGGTTGGATTGCAGATTATCGGAAGCTATTTTGATGAAGCTAAGCTGCTCAACGTTGCACACCAATATCAGCGCGTAACCGACTGGCATTTGCGGTCGCCCAACTAACCGAAACGAGAAATTCGCCATGCGCGTCATCCACACCTGTTTGCACCGCTATTTTGTTACGCTACTGATATTACTGGGCATAACACTACTGTCGACATCCGTGTATGCGCAAGAATTGCAGACCAAATTCGGCTGTAATACGACCCATACTGAAGGTGGTGAAAAAGTTATTTTGGCCGATGAAGGCGAAATACATTTGGATGGCACCAAGATAAAAACTTTCCGTTGGGAATCGGATCAGTATCGGACGATGCACGGCTTCGATTGCAGCGTGGATGAAAGCGACGAACCGGTCGCTGAAGTCACGCAGAGTGGTGATAAACCGGGCTGGCGTGTCACCCTAAAAGATCCAGTGGCGGCAAGAGATCGACGCGGTTTTGATTTTTATAATCATGGCAAAAACTGCAGTATCCGTTTGCAACGCGATGGCGACACGTTAAGCATTAAACCGAGCTGTCCGGCGTTGTGCGGCTCAAGAGTAAATTTTACGGAATTGTCGGTAAATTTAAAAACCGGCACGTGCCGTCACGAAGAATAAACACAGCATTGTGCGCGATTGCCTGAGTTGGCGACACTTTCAATATGGTCAATAAGGCCCATCGCGCACGTACAGAAAAGAAACGAGAAAATTATGCAATGGGAAGTCGTAATCGGTCTTGAAACGCATGCACAGCTTTCGACCAAATCAAAAATTTTCAGTGGCTCCTCTACGCAATTCGGCGCTGAACCCAATACCCAGGCCAGTCCGGTCGATCTGGCATTACCCGGTGTATTGCCGGTTCTTAATCGTGGCGCCGTTGAGCGCGCTATCCAGTTTGGTCTGGCGGTCGATGCGGTCATTGCGCCACAATCCGTTTTTGCACGCAAAAACTATTTTTATCCGGATTTGCCTAAAGGCTACCAAATCAGTCAGTTTGAGATTCCGGTTGTACAAGGTGGCAAGGTGTCGTTCGTGATGGAAAAAGACGGAAAGAGCGAAATTCGCTCGGTTCAGCTGACGCGCGCGCATCTGGAAGAAGATGCAGGAAAATCGCTCCACGAAGACTATCAAGGCATGACCGGTATTGACTTAAATCGTGCCGGCACACCATTGCTGGAAATCGTCACCGAACCAGATATGCGCAGCGCAACAGAAGCGGTTGCTTACGCCAAATCATTACATGCATTAGTCATGTGGCTGGGTATTTCTGACGGCAACATGCAGGAAGGCTCTTTCCGCTGCGATGCCAATGTGTCGGTACGCCCGGTCGGACAAAAGGAATACGGTACGCGGCGTGAAATCAAAAATCTGAACTCGTTCCGCTTCCTTGAAGAGGCGATCAATTACGAAGTTCAGAACCAAATCGAAACCATTGAAGACGGTGGCACGATTCGCCAGGAAACACGCCTCTACGACCCTGATAAAAAAGAAACACGCTCAATGCGCAGCAAGGAAGATTCGCAGGATTATCGCTACTTCCCGGACCCTGATTTGCCACCGCTGGTCATTTCCCGGGAATGGGTCGAACGCGTACGGGCGACCATGCCGGAATTGCCGGGAGCGATGCGTGAGCGTTTTATGCGCGAATATGGTCTGTCGGACTACGATGCAATCGTCTTGACCCAATCGAAGGCAATGGCCGCGTATTTTGAAGCGGTGGTAACCATAGCGGGCAAAGACCAGGCCAAACCGGCTGCTAACTGGCTGATGGGCGATATCTCATCGACACTTCACCGCGAAGACGTTGATATCAGCGTCGCACCGGTCAGCGCGAGCCAATTTGCGTTGCTGCTGCAACGTATCGCTGACGGCACTATTTCCAACAAAATAGCCAAAGAAGTGTTTGCCGCAATGTGGGACGCAAAAGCTTCTCAGGATACGTTGGCTGATGAGATCATCGATAGCAAAGGTCTGAAGCAGATTTCGGATAGCGGCGCGTTAGAAAAGATCATCGATGATGTATTGGCCGCCAATACCAAATCGGTTGAAGAGTTCCGGTCCGGCAAGGAAAAAGCATTTAATGCGCTCATCGGACAGGCGATGAAAGCCAGTAAGGGCAAAGCCAATCCTACCCAGTTGACAGAATTATTGAAACAAAAACTGGCATCGTAGACGCTGAAAAAAAGGTCGGGGCTAATCACGCAATCAGGTCAAAAGGTATACCGCCCCGACCTGATTAGGCTCAATCAAACTTGCCGCACTCGCACATGGCTCTGCTACCCATACAAAACGCGTCATCAGCGATTCGAGGCGGTTGACTGGCTAACGGTTAGCGCCCGGTAACGCGCTAACGTTTCATCAAATTTAACATTGATTCCGGCGGCTTCTTTTTGATGCGCATTCAAGCTGGTTTTACCGCTCTCTAAAGCATGCTGCGCATCGTCGATACGCCATTGGACGTTGCCGGGAAGCTTTCTATTTTTATAGAATTCTGTATCTGCCTGCGCCTGCTTCAATTGATTTTCTGCATCCAATATAAACGCTTGATCGCGTTTAATCATATCTTGCGACAGACCAAGGTAATAACGCCGCGACGCTGCGATATCACCCTCGCTACGATAGCGCGCCATCAATGCTCTATCTTGCTGGCGCTGCTCTTCCACCACTGCAACCGCTAAGCGACGCTTATCTTCCAGCAGTTGCTGTTGCCGTTTTTGTTCAGCATTGAGTGGCGCGGGGATTTCGCGCCGTAGCAAACCGGTATTACTGAGTTCACGCATCGCCCGATCAGCACATTCTGGCATAGGATGATCAGAAGTCATCGTCCGTCCTGCGGAGTCCTTGCAAGTAAAAATCTGGCTGCGCACTGGCAACGGCAACGCACAAATAACACCTATAAAAATCATCGTAAAAACAGTCAGACAAGGCAAACTCAATGCACTTGTGAAGCTGTGCATTCGTTGTGCCATTAGTCGCGTTTTTAGTTGAATCTTTACGCTTGAATTCATGCGCTTATCCGCAAATTAACGCCGCCAGTCAGTGTGAGCCCATTTTGCATTACATCGCCTAGCGCTAGCTAACATTCATCCCGCCAACCAATCCATTTGGGTACTATCCTGGCAACCAAGGTTTGCCTCGAACAGATAGCAAAGAACGAACATATACGCCAACTGTGGCGCATGATGGAGTCAACATTTTTTATAATCAGTTCACGCCATAACGCGTACGATAAGAAGCCACTGCGTCTTTATATTGCGCCAACTGCGGGTCCGCACCGGCAGCCGAAATATACGTCAGCAAATCGTTTAAATTGCCTATTGAAATCACTGGCAATCCAAATTCTCGACCCACTTCTTCCACTGCTGACTTCTCGGAAAGCGCATCGTCCTTACCTGAGCGCTCCATCCGGTCCAGTGCGATCAGGACCGCACATGGGGTTGCACCGGCAGCGCGGATCATCGCTACTGATTCACGTACCGAAGTACCGGCCGAAATGACGTCATCGATAATGACTACGCGCCCTTCCAACTTGGCCCCAACGATAGTGCCGCCTTCGCCATGATCCTTGGCTTCCTTGCGGTTATACGAAAATGCTACATTGCGGCCTTCGGCAGCCATTGCGACTGCCGTTGCCGACGCCAGCGTAATGCCTTTATAAGCGGGACCGAACAGCATGTCGAACTCAACCCCGGAGTCCAGCAAAGTGCGGGCGTAAAACTGCGATAACTGCGCCAGCGTTGCGCCTTCGTTAAATAATCCGGCGTTAAAGAAATAAGGCGAAGTGCGCCCCGCTTTGGTCACAAAATCACCAAACCGCAGAACGCCCGAGGCGACAGAAAACGCAATAAACTGCTGACGTAAATTATTCAAGATAGTTTCCAGACGGTAAGCATGCAGATTAAAATAACCAATTCGGTGACAAATTTTGTCGCTTTCATACAGAAATCCGACACATCGCATCATTTTAAATGGTGTTCACGCCAACGGGTAATCAATTGCAAACAACGTGCCCACGTAGATTTGCGCTCGAGCAACTCTGCGTAAAAACGCCAAATTCAGACTAACGCAACTTAGGCACTTTAACGTTATTCATTATCCAACTCTTCTACCAGACAGTTGATCCAGGTTCGCAAAAATATAAAGCGTCGTTTTCAAGTGTAAACAAAACGACAATTTATCTGACTAACCCGATATCACCCGATTTTCGGTACACTATCGCCTATGCCGCATTCTTCTTCCCCCGAAATAATCCAGCGTGGCAACGAACCGTATCAGGTCACTTTTGACGCCATGCGCGCCTTCACTGACGCCCGCACCTCCGACACCGCTGATCAGTTATGGATCGTCGAGCATCCGCCCGTATTCACGCTGGGGCTTGCTGCCGATCCGGGCCATGTTCTGGCACCGCATGCCATTCCGATCGTACAAACTGATCGTGGAGGTGAAGTCACTTATCATGGCCCCGGTCAGGTAGTTATCTATTTACTGATCGATTTGCGCCGAAAACGCACAGAAAGCCGTCTTTTTGCACGTGAATTTGTCCACGTCATTGAGCAAGCGGTGATCGAGACCCTCGCAGCGTATAATCTTGCTGGTGAGCGCAAATCCGGCGCACCCGGCATTTACATGGCCGATGGCCCATGGCAAGGTGCTAAGATCGCAGCGCTCGGGTTGAAAATTCGCGCCAGCGGCTGCACATATCATGGCGTCTCGCTCAATGTTGCGATGGATTTGACACCATTTTCCTGGATCAATCCGTGCGGCTACGAAGGCTTGGCGACGATCGATATGAAAACGTTGG
Organism: Glaciimonas sp. GNP009; assembly: GCF_054343755.1. NCBI lineage: Bacteria > Pseudomonadati > Pseudomonadota > Betaproteobacteria > Burkholderiales > Oxalobacteraceae > Glaciimonas > Glaciimonas sp. GNP009. Next base: position 2,525,962 of record NZ_JBTGUV010000004.1, on the reverse strand, counting down.
GGACTGATGCGGCGTTATCTGCAGTGCAGTTAGCACTCGCTCACATACTGATTGAACGCCTCGGTTGATGCTTCACCAAAGAAGATTACTTAGACTATGACTACAGAAACTACTCCACTACACGTTGTTGATACTGCTAAAGCTGCCCTCGCCCCTAATACTGGTGCTATTCCGGCCGCGCCCTATAATCCGCTAGAAAAGCAAAAAGGTGCCAGCAAAACTGCGCGCATTCCAATCAAAATCATTCCGATTGAGCGCCTCAAAAAGCCGGACTGGATTCGCGTCAAGGCGGCATCGCCGACCACACGCTTCTATGAAATCAAAGATATTCTGCGCGCCAACAGCCTGGTGACGGTCTGTGAAGAAGCCAGTTGTCCCAACATCGGTGAGTGTTTCGGTAAGGGCACGGCAACCTTCATGATCATGGGTGATAAATGCACCCGCCGCTGCCCGTTCTGCGACGTCGGCCATGGCCGTCCTGATCCGTTAGATGTCAACGAACCCGAAAATCTGGCAAAAACCATTGCCGAATTACGCCTAAGTTATGTTGTCATCACCAGCGTTGACCGCGATGATTTACGCGATGGCGGTGCAGGCCATTTCGCCGAATGTATCCGTCGCGTCCGCGAATTGTCACCCAACACGCGGATTGAAATCCTGACGCCTGACTTCCGCGGCCGCATGGACCGCGCACTTGAAATCCTCAATGCAGCTCCCCCGGACGTCATGAACCATAATCTGGAAACTGCACCGCGCCTGTATAAAGAAGCGCGTCCGGGTTCGGATTATGATTACTCGCTCAATTTACTCAAACGTTTCAAGGCGCTGCATCCAAAGGTTCCGACCAAGTCCGGCATCATGGTGGGATTGGGCGAAACGGACGAGGAAGTATTGCAAGTAATGCGAGATCTGCGCGCGCATGACGTTGACATGCTGACGATCGGCCAGTATTTGATGCCAAGCGGCAACCACTTGCCAGTGCGTCGCTACGTGCATCCTGATACGTTTAAAATGTACGAAGAAGAAGCGTACAAAATGGGGTTTGTCCATGCTGCGGTCGGCGCAATGGTGCGTAGTTCGTATCATGCGGATGAGCAGGCGCACGATGTTTTGGCAGCAATGCCAAAATGAATGATGCAAAAAAATAATACGATTACATCGAAAAGCATCCAATAACGGTTTGCTTTTCGAAATATGTTTCTACGCTGCACCATCTCGCTTGCTGGATACGCTGAACTAAAGCGTATTCAGCATTCCAACATTATTCCCTATGCACGATTCCATCAGCCGGTTCTTTGTCTGAAGTGTTTACCTGTGCGCCGGCTAATCGATCTCACACCCAACTTAACGGTTCATCAAGAAATATAAAAGAAACACATTAACGACTAAAAGCACTAGCGCGGTAGGCAACTGGGCCTTAATTACAGCGTTTCGATCCGGCAACTCCAGCAACGCTGCCGGTACGATATTAAAGTTCGCTGCCATGGGCGTCATGAGCGTGCCGCAATAGCCGGAGAACATCCCGATTGAGGCCATTACGGCTGGATTTGCGCCATATACGCCGACCAATACCGGCACACCGACACCGCCAGCCATGACCGGAAACGCAGCAAAACCGTTGCCCATCACCACCGTGAAAAGCGCCATGCCAAACACGTACACCATGACGGCGACAAATTTATAATCCATATTGATGTATGACGTAGTGATGTGCGCGACCGCTTTGCCGACACCGGCGTCAGAGAACACCAAACCGAGCATTCCCAGCATTTGCGGCAACACTACCGCCCAACCCAGCGCTTCGGTCAGGCGTCGCGATTCCCGCATCGATTGCGCAGGCGTGTCATGTGTCAACCAGCAAGCCAATCCCAGCGCGACGATACAGCCTATTCCGAGGCTGACCAGCGTGGTATTTTTCGGGTCTAGCAAAAAGCTGTCACCAAATTTGACGTTGTGCAGCAGGACCGTACCAATGACCGTCACGATAGGAATTGCTAAAGCAGGAACAAATAATTTATTCCCGAGCCGACCGGCACTGGCGCGCCGCGCCGCATCCGGAAGCTCAACATGTTTACCAGCCCCGACCCATCCTAAACCGGCGATCAACGCCATCAAAATCACGCCCAGTCCGACCAGTGCTGGTGGCAAACGGTCACCAATCAAAAAAGCTGCCGCAAATAATCCCCAAAATAAACCACTAGACCAACGACGTGGGTTGCTGCTGTCGCGTAACGTCATCACAGCAGTAATGGCGAGAATCACACCAACCAGATAATAAAGATAAGTAACTGAAATAATCATGACTTAGTTCCATCCTGGTTGGTCGTCGACGCTGAGGTGGCGGTCTTTGCATGCGGTTGATAATTCATCTCCCGATCCAGCGCCGCGTCTAATCGCGATAGGCGATAGCCATGAATAATGAAGGCGGAAATCGCGGTGGGAATACCCCACAACGCAATATGTAGCGGTTCGACGTCGATACCAGCCTCATGCAGAAAGGTGGACATCAAGACGATTGCACCAAAGGCTACAAAAATATCTTCACCAAAAAATAGGCCGATATTATCCGTGGCGGCAGCATAAGCACGTAACTTGAAGCGTACAGCATCGGTCAGTTTGCCATAACGGGTTTCGGCGGCCCCTTCGGTCATCGGAGCCAACAGCGGCCGCACCATCTGCGGATGACCACCCAGACTAGTCAAACCGATAGCGGCAGTCAATTCACGCGCGGCCAGATAAACGATCAATAAACGTCCAGCAGTCGCCGACTTGATACGCCCAATCCAGTTTTGCGCATGCAAGCGCAAACCGTGCCGCTCAAGTAGTCCGATGATGGCCAACGGCAGCAGGATGATTAAAGGTAAATTACGGGTCTTGATAAAACCAGTGCCGATTTCTGCAAGCACCTGTTCGGCCGGAAACTGTGCAGCGACCCCGGTCACTATCGCGGCAACGGCGACCACCAGCATGGGATTGAAGCGCAGGATAAAACCCGCAATGATCACAACGACGCCGATTAAAGGCCACAAACTGACTGCAGAGTGCATATATTTCCAATATTAAGATTGCTAACTGGTGCGTCGTTGATGCTTCTGGTGCGGATTACTTTAGTAATGGGAATAGCGAAAAATCGTCTGTCACGGAGGCAATCTCCGGCCCGCGTCGGGCAGTCACGGCAATACCCTCTTGCGCCAAATAAGCGCGAATGCGCTGAGCAAAAGCCAATGCATGTGCGCCATCGCCATGCAAACATACTGTATCCGCTATCAACGGAACCCAACAGCCGTTTATCGCCTGCACCTTGCCATCACGGACCATGCTGATTGTTTGTGCCAGCGCTTTCTCTTCATCCTCAATCATGTCACCCGGTGTGCCGCGCTTGACCAGGCTGCCATCAGCGTTATATCCACGGTCGGCAAAAACTTCTTCAACCGCCACCAGGCCCGCCTTTCTAGCGGCGGTAATCAACGCGCTATTGGCCAAGCCAAACAATGCCAGAGCGGGATCAAAATCACGAACCGCTGCCACAATCGCAGCGGCCAATTTGGGATCGCGCGCAGCTTGATTATATAGCGCGCCATGCGGCTTGACGTGGACTAACCGCGCACCTTGTGCTTCCGCAATCGCAGCCAGCGCGCCGATCTGGTAAAGCATGCCACTGTAAATCTCTTGCGCTGGCAAATGCATCTCGGTCCGACCAAAATTATCGGGATCAGGAAAACTAGGATGCGCACCAATGGCAACGCCATACTGTATCGCCCATGCAACCGTTTGCTGCATCAACACTGCTCTGCCGGCATGCCAACCGCAGGCGATATTGGCGGAACTGATCAATGCGAGCAAGGCCTGATCGCTGGCACCACCTTCACCGAGATCAGCGTTCAGGTCAACGTTAAGGGCCACATCTCGCGTTTGAGAAGAATGATGCGTCAACGGCATCGCAGATGTCTCCGTCGAATCAGGCAATAAAGCGGACGTAGAAATATCTGCCAAATTTCCCTCTTTTTTTGTCGTCTTCTTCATCAGTTACTCCTTCATTTTCGCGTCATTTTTTTTCCGGATGCAGCCACGTCATGGCCCTATCGATTTGCTCCAGATATAACGTTTCATTAATGAGCTCCTGGCGAGCTTGTTCGGCATTACACTCAATAAACTGTAGCGTCCGATTAAAGCGAAGCTGTGCAAGCTTGGGAATATCAGCGGCGATGACGACGCCTATTTTTGGGTAGCCACCGGTGGTTTGAGCATCGGCCATCAAGACGATTGGTTGACCTGCTGGTGGTACCTGAATGACGCCGGGAAAAACGCCGTGCGATAGCATATCAACGCTCTTTTTAGTCTTCAACTCCGGCCCCGACAAGCGAAATCCCATACGGTTACTTTGCGGAGTGAGTGTCCATACGCTTTTCCAAAAAGCACGTTGTGCCGCCACCGAAAACAGCGCATATTCCGAACCAGGAATTACCCGAATCTGCATTGGTTGTGCGTACTTCGATTCTGTGTCCAAGTCGTACCAATCGGGTGCGCGAACGCCAAATCGAGGGGCGCACGGGATAGGTGACGAGGCCGGATTCGGCACCGCCATCGTCAATTGATCTCCATCCAAAAGTGCTCGGCCACAATGGCCGCCAAATCCGGCAGACATATCGGTCGAACGTGAACCCAGCTGCAAAGCAACACCAAGTCCACCTGCGATGGCAATATAGGCACGCATGCCTTTTTTTGCCGAATGCAATTTTAAAGTCTGACCCGCCCTGACCGGAATACTCCAACATGGCCCAACGCTTCTACCGTCAAGTGTCGCCGCAAAATCAGCACCGCCAACAGCAATCCGTGTGTCAGCAGTGAAGCGCAATACGCAAGGACCGAGCGTGATTTCCAGCCCCGCGGCATCAATTGCATTACCGACCAACTTATTTGAAATAGCGAGCGCGATGCGGTCCAAGGCGCCCGACTGACAGATGCCCAAATGCCGAAAGCCGCTGCGCCCCATATCTTGGATGGAGTTCAAGCGACCAGCACGGATGACGTCAATCATGATAAATCCCCACTAACCACAAAGCGCACCCGGTCACCGGGTTGCAACAGTGTTGGCGACGCAGCGGATGGATCGAATAACCGCACATCCGAATGACCAATTAACTGCCATCCACCGGGCGATGCGGCGGGATAGATGGCAGTTTGGCTGCCGCCAATGGCGACCGAACCGGCGGGCACAACTAAGCGTGGCTCACGGCGACGCGGAGTAGCTAGCAACGGATCTAGTCCACCCATGTACGCAAAACCAGGTTGAAAACCAAGGAAAAAAACGACGTAATCAGCAGCTGTGTGGCGCCGGATCACTTCCGCTACGGACAATCCGGTATGTTCTGCAACCGCTGTTAAATCAGGACCGCGGTCTCCGCCGTACACTACAGGAATGTCAATCTGACGACCGCTCTTAGTGACAGCTGTCGATTTATTCCAGGCGGTTAATAATTTGCCTGCCAGATCATCGAAGTCAGCAATCAATGGGTCAAACAATATCGTCAAATTATTCATCCCAGGGACAACATCACGAACGTGCGGCCACGCGTTTGCTTTAGCCGCAATGGCCCACAAACGCTGCTGGCAATCCAGTGTTGCGCTGACTGCAACGCTGCCGATGCCGCCGACAGTTAATGTCAGGGAACCTTCGCCCAAAAAATGAATTTCCGCCTGATCCAGGGTCGGTTGAAGCTTGGACTCGGTCATCTCGCTTATTTCCTTCCACACGCTACAAAGCGGTGCATGATGGTGATGGATTAAGTCAAGTTAAGCGACTTAAACAGTAATTAGCATAAAGAAGCTAGCAATATCGGCCATCAAAAATAAAATGTCAATAAATTGTATGTAAATAGATCATAAATCGTATTCAAATCATCATCTTCGAACCATGAATCCTTGGGCAAATTCACGTCTTCATCAATAAATCAAGACACTGAAAAGCAATTCTCAATTAGCATGCAAACGAAGCCTCTTTTATGTGCTTAGCGATTGTTTCATAATAGCAACTATACGGCACATACTGCTTTTAGACTAATTTCGCGTAGATTCATAGATTGTTTTTTATTTAATTTTTACGCCTTCAAAGGTGTACCGGGACACAACATGAATACCCCATCAAAAATACTGTCATCGGCGCATCTGGCGTCGGAAAGTACCTCAGAGTTATCTGAACTTGAATATGCGTTAATTATTGCTGGCAATGCTTTTAACCGCTGGATGGCACGTTGCATGGCGGCGGCTGGCGTAAAAGATATGACACCAATTGAGGTGTCTTTGTTGCATCATGTTTGCCACCGCGAGCGCAAAAAAAAATTAGCCGATATTTGCTTCGTACTGAATATTGAGGACACGCACGTTGCTAGCTATGCGCTAAAAAAATTGGTTAAAACGGGCTTGGTAGCGAGCGAGAAAGTCGGCAAAGAGGCTTTTTTTTCGGCAACTGAGAAAGGCTATGCACTAGCTCAGGCATACCGTCAAGTGCGAGAGGAATGCCTCATTCCACTGCTATCGGATACCGGCTTATCGAATCAAAGCCTGGGCGAGACGGCTAAATTGTTACGAACGGCGTCGGGGCTATACGATACGGCATCGCGGGCGGCGACTTCACGGTAAATCAGTCGACAAACAAAAAGGCGCATAGAAAATCCATGCGCCTTCATTATTTGATTTGCGATCTTGCGATCAAGATCATCAATTGATCATGCTGCTAAGGCCTTATCGAGCAATTGATGCAGCTCAGCAAAAGAGGGCTCGCCCACATAACGCTTAATAATATTGCCTTTTTTGTCGATGACAAAAGTAGTCGGTGTCAGTTTGACGTCACCAAATGAATTAGCAATCTTATCGTTGGTATCTAACGCTACCTGAAACGGCAAACCGCGTGTTTTCACAAAATTCAGGACATAGTTTGGGGGATCGTAGCTCATGGCGACCGCCACAAAATCCAAACCCTGGGCTTTATATTTATCGTAAGTTGCCACCATTTTAGGCATTTCACCGACACAGGTAGTACAACTAGTGGCCCAGAAATTGACCATCACAACTTTGCCACGCAAACTCTTGAGAGAGACCTGCTCGCCTTTCAAATTCGTGAAACTGACGTCCGGTGCAAAATTTTTATGCGAAAGCGACAGCATGACAAACAAGCCTGTTGCCACAATCACGATCGCGATTGCAAGCTTTATCCAGAGCGGCTTGCGGGGTGCGGCGTCTACTTGAGATTGCATAAATTATCCAATACCGATCAGGCCAGAAGACCTTCATTATAGTCATCTGGCTAGCGACTTGCTGAAGTAGACGCAAGGATTGCCAATCGAATAACAATCTAACGCGTTACTTGCCCAAGAGGGAGCAAAAAGAATCGAAGAATTAGCCTTGCCATATCGAGCCAATAATCTTGGCCCCTGCCATCCACATGCATAGTCAGAAACCCCATTCGGCAGCTTACGTTCACCCAAAAAATCGAGATCACTGCAAGACTTACTCATATTGCTTTCATAGCATCAACATTAACAATCTGGCGCTTTGGTCAGCGCGGGTGTCGGTTATTGACCAGCCCGCGCTGCCAAACGCTATCCATCGATTTTTTAGCTTTTTATTGCTATTTTTGTTACTTTTTTATTTCTGAGGTGCCGACGACAACTGCGTCAACTCTTCTTCCGTCATGTACTCAAAGGCCTTAACGACTTTTTGCACACCATCAACGCCGGCCGCGATTTCCGCCGCACGCTTGGCTTCACGTTCGGTCGCCTGGCCCATTAAGTATACGACCCCACGCTCAGTGACGACTTTGACCGCATTGCCAAAGACATCTTTTGCGTCAAGCAAGGAAGCTTTGACCTTGCTCGTAATGTACGTATCGTTAGAACGTTGCCCAAAAGATGATGGCTCAGCGACTACCAATTCATTGAGGACTGAATGCACACCTTCGATTGCTTTCGTCTCTTGTTCTGCGGCAACTTTCGCAGCATCATCGCGCACTTCGCCGGTTATCAATACGCGGCGATTGAAGCTGGTCACATTAATGTGACTTGGCTCTCCGACGATACCGACAATGCGTGACTCGGCTTTAATAGCAATCGTTTTATCATCGGTTTGCGCACCCAGCGTACGACGATCAGTTGCCGCAAATCCTCCGACTACCGCGCCGCCAAGCAACAATCCGACACAACCTTGCACGCTCATCGCTACCGCGCCGCATAAAGCTATTGTCATCAACGGACGTCGTAACGTATTCCAACGACTTTGTGCACTAATCATTCACATCTCCTCCGAATAAAGCGACATCGATGCCGTCGCATAAGCAATGAATTGTCAGCAGGTGTACTTCTTGAATGCGCGCGGTACGATCATGCGGCACGCAGATATGGACATCTGCATCGGTCAATCTTTGATTTATGGCGCCACCACCTTTGCCCGTCAACGCCACTACCCGCATATCACGCTCAAGTGCTACGTCAATCGCCGCAAGGATGTTAGCGGAATTGCCGGATGTCGTGAAAGCCAGTAACACGTCACCCGCTTGTCCAAAGGCCTGAACCTGTTTGGAAAAAATCTCATTGTAACTATAGTCATTGGCGATCGCTGTAATGATCGATGTGTCCGTGCTGAGCGCCATTGCAGGCAACGGCAACCGCTCACGTTCAAATCGGCCGACCAGTTCTGCTGCAAAATGCTGACTGTCCGCAGCGGAGCCGCCGTTGCCACAGCAAAGAATCTTGTTCCCGTTTGACAACGCAGAAAACATTAGTTCAACTGCCGCTGCAATTGGTTGTACTAATTCCGCCGCAGCGTTGGTTTTGAGTTCGGCACTTTCTTGGAAATGCGCCAGGATACGTTGATTGATCATAATAGGCTGTTTATAAAAGAGTTAATTAGAGTAGCAGATTGGCCAGCATGGTTTCATTATTCGTGTTTCAGGTATCTTTTAGTCTGTGCGGCGCACTGCGAATCATCACGCGTCGAAAGCATTTTTTATCCATTCCATGACCTCTCCGTCGATGGCAATAACATCAAACCGGCAAGCCGGTGGTTGGCGATAACGCTGTAAAAAATGTTGCGCAGCGATAATCAGGCGGCGTTGTTTACTAGCGGTGACACTGGCTGCTGCCCCACCATGCCGTCGATCGGCACGCTGCCGGACTTCGACAAAAACGAGCGAAGCCGTCGCAGACGCCGATCCGAAAGCAACCAGGCGATGTGGAGAAGGCGTCACTTCTTGCAATCGTCCTTGACCCGTGCCGTCCAGCATAATCAGATCGATTTCGCCACCCTTGCAACTAAAATTTCGCTCAATCAGCGTAAGTTGACGATGCTGCAGATAATCTAATGCCGCGTCTTCTGCCAGTTGTCCACTAATTTGGCGTGTGCTGCGACGATCAGGTATTAGCAAATTTTTGAAAAAATTCATCGCCTAGTTTTCTTCGCTCGGATTCTTCACTTATTTTTTACATTTCTGCGCTTCAATCGGCTACCGTCGATTCCGGTAATCGGTGCCTTAAATCAGTTCCTATAGTTAGCGATCTTCAAGCGGTACAACGACGCCATCCTGATACGCCGCCGTTGGCTCGGTCCGCTCGAAAGCCGGAGTACCGACGCCAAAACCGATATTCAACTGACCCGTAACACCCCGAAGCTGAAAAGCGATATTTCGCTTGGCAATCTGGCGACTGACGTTAAAAGCGTCAATGCCGAGTGCATATAACCGTTCCAGATCCGCATTATGCGCCCCGCCTTCGCTCGCCACTCGCCGCGGATATAATCTCATGGCAGGATTTTCCGGCGTGAGTAGCCAAGGAATATCCAGCAATCGCACACCACTCAGTTCTGCCAGGCGCTTGCTATCACCGCCATTTAAAGAATTTAATTGAGAGATGCCATACATAGTCGTCTCTGGACCGACGGACGTGCGCACTTGCGAGGCTTGATCGGCGGTCAACGCGACAAATATTGCCCTCGGATTTTCAGTTTGGATACGTTGGTTGAGCTGATCCATAGCACCAGCGTTGGCGACGCCTTGCGTCATGCTGATCGTCATCACTTCAGTCACCAGTCCAGCACTGGCGGCCTGCTGCACAAAAGCACTAACGACGCGTCGTTGCCAACTAGCGGCGGTGGCAATCACAAACACTTTGCCCGGGCCTTGCTCTACACCGATCCAATCGGCAACCTGGCGCGCTTCAGCCTCAATCGACAAGCCAATAGGCAGCAATAACGGTGGCAATCTGGTCTCTTCGGCAGCGGATAAGTCCGGTTGCGTCAGGGCGACAGTCGGTTTGGTTATCTGCCCATTTTTGACGATGGCAGTCATCCCCGTACGCGATAACGGACCAACCAGAATATCGTAATGCGGACTCGCCGCAAGATAGGCAGCAAGCATGTCGGCTGGTGTATCAGTCGCCTCGATCACGGTAACGGCAAGACCACTTTTATCGCGCTCATAGGCAGCAAGAAAACCACTTCTTAATGCCTCCGCAGCACTTCCCAGCGGTCCCGAGCGCGTCGGTAATAACAAGGCAATACTCGCCAGTGGGATATGATCATCGCCGATATCATTGGCAACCTGCTCCACAACTGTTGTGTTTGCCAGCGCAGCGGGGGACAATCCGTGCATCATGACACCGGCCAACACAAGCAACAACGGCTTTGCCCATTTGTATAACATTGATAACTCTCCATGACTGAACATTCTGCCAGCAACCTTCTTACCTTACCAATTCTTTCGGAGGTTAGTCTGCAAACATATCCGCTGTCGACATTATATGTGCTTGCCACGCCAATCGGAAATGTCTGCGACATTAGTCTGCGCGCACTGCATGTCCTGTCGCTGGTTGACGCGGTCGCTTGCGAAGACACCCGAAACACGGCACATTTGCTCAATCGATATGGTATTTCCAAGCCGCTTCTGGCGGCGCATCAACACAACGAGCACGAAGCAGCAGAAAAGATCGTTGCCAGACTGCAAGCGGGCGAGCGTATCGCACTGGTTTCTGATGCCGGTACGCCTGGAGTTTCCGATCCCGGCGCGCGAATCGTTGACGCTGTTATAAAAGCTGGTTTGCGTGCCTTACCGTTGCCAGGACCATCGGCAGCTATTACAGCGCTTTCGGTTAGTGGCCTGTTGCACGATCAATTTCAATTTGTAGGTTTTTTACCAAGTAAAACGCGTCAACGAGAAACGGTATTGGCTAGTTTGGCCAACGTCGCGGCGACGCTGGTCTTGTATGAAGCACCACATCGCATCATAGAGACCGTTGATGCGTTGGTCCAAGCGTTTGGCCCAGTTAGACAGATCGTTCTGGCGCGTGAGTTAACGAAGCTGTTCGAGACCATACACCGCTGCCCTTTGGGAGACGCACCTACATGGCTTGCGGCAGATCCCATGCGCCAAAAAGGAGAATTTGTCATTCTCATCGACTCACCGCCGGTGGCAGTGGATGACGGTGCGGAAGGCGATCGAATTCTCAAAATTCTGCTGGCAGAACTATCCGTTAAGCAAGCGGCATCGCTGGCAGCGCAAATCAGCGGGCAAAAGAAAAACGCCTTGTATGACAGGGCGCTGGTATTAAAAGGGGCGCAGGAAAAAGGGGCGCAAGAGGCCGAGCTGTGATGCGCGAACAAGTTTGCTTATGCGATGGTTAATTTAGAAACTATTGATTAAAAATCCAACATAATCATGGACGTTCGGCATGTTGAATACTCGCCCGGGGTCATTTATTGTGATGATTATGAGGTTAATGGATTGCATAAAAAATCCACATTTTTATAGCCATACTGGCAAGATGGGCGACGTATTTTTGCAACGTTTAACCCTAGTTACTGGTTGGTATTCGGGTTCAAGCGTAGAATCCCGCAAATTGTGCAGTGCATCACAGCATGTAAAATCCGTTATTTTTCAGATAACAAAACGGGACAGACGCAAATATTAAGCACAGGACACATTTAATAACCTGGTTTATATAGGCGCCATAAATAAGAAAGAAACCATGAGTAATACGCAAAGCGGTAGCAAGACACCTTTTACCTCAGCACGATTACATGTCATTACGCTTGGTGCTTTGGGTGTCGTGTTTGGCGATATTGGCACAAGCCCGTTGTATGCACTAAAGGAAAGTTTTAGCCCGGAACACGGCATTCCCTTTTCATCCAGCGCAGTGATGGGCATCATTTCGATGCTATTTTGGGCGATTATGGTCGTCGTCACACTGAAGTACATTTATTTAGTGATGCGCGCCGATAACAATGGCGAGGGTGGCGTTTTAGCGCTGATGGCACTCGCTTTACGCACCGCCAAAAGCGGCTCGCGCTGGGCCAAATGGCTCATGATGCTTGGCGTGTTCGGTGCATGCATGTTTTATGGCGACGTGGTGATTACACCCGCCATTTCGGTGCTATCCGCGGTTGAGGGTCTTGGCATCGCAGCGCCGCAATTAGCACATTTCATTATTCCATTAACCGTAGCCATTATCATCGTCCTCTTCTTGATCCAGCGACATGGCACGTCAATAGTGGGCAAGCTATTCGGTCCGGTGATGTTGCTGTGGTTTATCTCCCTCGGTCTGCTCGGTATTTATAACATTCTGAAAGCACCGGAAATTCTGGCTGCGATAAATCCTTACTACGCGCTCCAATTTATGGTGGAACATGCGCAACTTGCGTTTGTTGTACTCGGTTCAGTTGTGCTGGTCCTCACTGGCGTAGAAGCGCTATATGCGGATATGGGACATTTTGGCGTCAGGCCTATCCGTTTTGCCTGGCTGTATACCGTCATGCCTTGTCTGCTGCTATGTTATTTCGGCCAGGGCGCTAACTTGATTGTGAACCCATCCGCGGTATCGAATCCTTTCTATCTAATGGTCCCGGATGCATTGCTTTTGCCGATGGTGATTCTTTCCACTTTTGCCACTGTGATCGCCTCTCAAGCCGTAATTTCCGGTGCATTCTCGCTCACAAGCCAAGCAATTCTGTTGGGCTTCGTCCCCCGCATGCGTATTTTGCACACTTCAGAAGATGAGCGTGGTCAAATTTACGTCCCGGTCATCAACTGGATGTTGCTGGTGCTGGTTGTCGCTGTCGTGCTGGCATTTAAGAAGTCAGACAATCTTGCTGCAGCGTATGGTGTTGCCGTGACTGCCACAATGCTGATCACGACGATGCTCCTAGCGGTGGTCATGCGCACGTTATGGAAGTGGCATCCATTAGTCGTGGCGCTGATTATCGGTGCTATTTTTATCGTCGATTTCGGTTTCTTCGCTGCCAACCTGATGAAAATCCCTGACGGTGGCTGGTTCACTATTCTGCTCGGCGTGATCACTTTCTTCCTGCTGATCACCTGGTATTCAGGTCGCATGCTGCTGCGTGAACGTAGTCAGGATGAGGGTATTCCGCTTGAACCGTTCATTGAAGGCCTGCTGGCCCATCCACCACATCGGGTTGATGGTACGGCAGTCTTTCTTACTGGCAATATTGCCACGGTGCCGGTTGCGATGCTGCACAATCTCAAGCACAATCGGATTTTGCACAAACGTGTTTTCTTCCTGAAGATCAGCATATGGGATATCCCTTACGTTGACGACAATAAGCGGTTGACGCTGAAAGAAATGGGTGGCGAGGTTTATTTGCTGCGCGCCGCGTTTGGCTTCAAAGAAGCGCCGGACGTCAACACCGTCATGAATTTAACCAATAAACAATTCGGACACGAGTTTGACTTGATGGATACCTCGTTCTTCCTGGCCCGCGATACGATCGTGCCGAGCAAATTACCTGGCATGTGGTTATGGCGTGAAAAGTTATTCGCCTGGATGTATGCCAATGGCGCTAAACCATCAGACTTCTTCCACATCCCTATTAATCGTGTGGTCGAGTTGGGTACCAAGGTTGAGATTTAAAGTTTGCATCTATGTATCGGTCCGATCTTCGATAATCGAACCAATTGCAGCAAAAGATGTTTTAAATAAGAAAGGGAGCCAATGGCTCCCTTTCTTATTTTTGACTTTTCGAGTGCATATTCAACAGCGCATTACTGAGTTTATGGATTAGCGGCTATCAATTGATTATCAATTATCAGCCCAATCATTTCGATGCATACTTCATAATTCACTAAATTCAATTCACTCAATTTAATTTCTTAAAAAAGAACATCAAATCCAAAACAGCTTATTGCAAAGTGACCGGCTGACTCATTAAAGCATCGTAATTACCAAGGAAAGCATCGATATCTTCGATAGTTGGCTCGGAGGCGATTAATTCTTCCACGCCTTGACGAAAGAATTCTGCCAAGGCTCCTGCAATAAAAATTTCACGTTTAAATGACTTATCGACAATTTCGTAACCGCCAAAGCGTAACGCTTCCCGATGCTCATCTGCCCCGAATTCGACGACGCTGTATTGGTCACTGTTGTAGATCAGGTTCATATGCGCTCCCTGTAAAGTTAGACAGAAGGTGATGATCGATAAGCAGTTTTCAAGCCAGATCGTGTAAATATTTTGGCGCACTCCTTTTGTTCAGAGTCAAAACCATGAATAGAACCCTCTGAATTCAATACTACGCCTTAGGGCATTTTTGTCACGCATTTAATGCAAAACGTTAACGTCAATTGCAACCAGATGTGACAAAACGGTGTGTTATTGCCAAAATATTAAAACTATTACCCTTTTTAATTGCCATTAATATATCAATCGCTCATTTGGCGCACAAGGTATCGGTACAGAATGGCTAATTGACTGAATAAGTATTGATCACTTATTGTTCCCTAACTCCACGACTTGTCTGTTTTGTTCATATTTAAATAGCTTTCCTACCAACAAGTGACAGTAATGCATGCCATTGAGACCACGAAAAAACGGATGCGATGCGCGCAGTGCGCCCGCCCGCAAAGTCACTGCCTATGCGGATTGATTCCGCGCATCGAAAGTCGCACGCGGATATTGCTTCTGCAACATCCCAGTGAGGCAAACCACGCCTTGAACACAGCTCGTCTGGCAGCGCTGGGATTGGTGAACGCAGAACTTCTTATCGGTGAAGTATTTCCGAAATTGCCAGCGCTAATCTCTCAAGCGGAATATCAGACTTGCCTGTTATTCCCCAGCGACGATGCGCAACCGCTTGTCTACACAGAAGACACACTTGCATCCCAACCATTGTTAATCGTCGTTTTAGATGGTACCTGGCGAAAGGCACGCAAGCTGCTGCACGTTAATCCCGCGCTAGCCACCTTGCCGCGCTTCGTTCTGCCAGCCGGTTTGCAGTCGCGCTATCGCGTCCGTAAAACACCCGCGCCCGGCATGGTTTCGACACTAGAAGCAATTGTTTGTGCGCTCAATGTCATAGAAGCACCGCGCAATTTTGACGCGCTACTTACTCCTTTTGAAGCGTTAATCGATCAGCAAATCACCGCAATGGGACCACAAACCTACATGCGTAATCACGGTTCTATTAACCAACCGGATTAACCGGATATTAATCTGCCATTTGTTGCGTTATAACCTTCACATAGCGCTATTTCTCTCGCAACGCCCGACGATACTGGATCGCTTCCGCCACGTGCGCTTGCGCGATGTTTTCGCAGGCCGCCAGATCCGCAATCGTACGCGCAATTTTTAGCACGCGATGATAGCCACGCGCCGACCAATTAAGACGCGTCATCGCGGTTTGCAGTAATTGTTCGCCCGCTGCATCTGCTTTGCAAAAAGCATCGATATCATTGGTCGACAGCGCATTATTACCCTTCCCTTGTCGCGCCAGTTGTATCGCATGGGCTTGCGCAACACGGTCTGCGATCTTGCTCGACGATTCGCCATCGGCTTGTTTTTTTAACTCATCGTGCCGTAGTGATCCGACCTGAATCTGCATATCAATCCGGTCCAGTAAAGGGCCAGAAATTTTGTCCTGATATCGCGCGATATTGTCAGGCGTGCAGCGACACTTATTTGATATATGGCCAAGATAACCGCACGGACAGGGATTCATGGCAGCGATTAGTTGAAAACATGCGGGAAAATCCGCCTGACGGGCAGCGCGGGAAATGGTGATGCGTCCAGACTCCAGCGGTTCACGTAAAACCTCTAAAACCCGCCGGTCAAACTCGGGAAGCTCATCCAAAAACAATACGCCACGATGGGCCAGCGAAATCTCCCCGGGACGCGGCGTACCACCACCACCAACCAGCGCCACGCCAGACGCCGTGTGATGCGGCGCACGATACGGCCGCACCTTCCAACTGCTGCTGGAAAAACCACTGGTCAACGATTGCACGGCTGCTGATTCCAACGCTTCCTGATCGGTCATCGGCGGCAAAATACCGGCAAAGCGCGTGGCCAGCATGGACTTTCCGGTACCGGGAGGACCGATTAACAGGCTAATATGTCAGAATGCACCACTATGTCTAAAGCCTACTCCTATATCAGATTCTCCAGCCCTTCCCAAGCAAAGGGTAGAAGCCATGACCGTCAATTTGAGACGTGCGAGAAGTATTGTATAAACAATAACCTAGAGCTTGCCAGAGAGGAGGAGTACACATTCTTTGATAGGGGCATGTCCGCATACAAAGCTGAGCATCTTGGGGAAAACGGGCAACTGGCCCGATTCCTGCGGCTGGTGAAGGATGGCACTATAAAGGCAGGCAGCTTTCTGATAGTTGAGAGCTTGGACCGTCTGAGCCGTGAACATGTTAAAGACGCCCTGCCAAGATTCATAGACCTGCTGAATAGTGGCATCAACATTGTTACGCTGTCAGATAGCATGCTGTACAAAAGTGACTTCTCCCCTCAAGACTTGATCCTTTCAATATTCGTGATGGCGAGAGCGCACGAAGAAAGCAGCACGAAAGCCAGACGGGTGGGAGATGCTTGGAGTAAGAAGCAAGACAAAGCCAGAGAGGAGAATAAGCCGATGGGCGGCGCGATTCCTTTGTGGTTAATTCTTGCTGCTGATGGCTTTCAGATCGTTACAGAACGCGCTCAGATAGTGCGTAGAGTTTTCCAGATGGCGATCACTGGCTATGGCAGGATTGCAATTTCAAAGACCCTGAATGCTGAGAAGATTCCATCCTTCAAAAAGAAAACTTGGGGGACATCAAGCATACAGAAAATACTGACTAATAGGGCTGTGATGGGAGAGTATCAGCCCTACACAATCCAATCCGGTACACGCTTGCCGCGGGGCGAACCCATCCTGAACTACTATCCATCGGTAGTGCCTGAGTCAACATTTTACGAGGCGCAAGCCGCTATCAATGGTCGAAAGGTTGCAGGAGCTACTAAGCAGTCTAAGCGTTTTAATGTCTGGCAAGGGGTAGCAAAATGTTCTGGGTGCGTGGCTGCTCTGCACTTGGTAAATAAAGGTAAGCCCCCCAAGGGCAATACATACCTACATTGCATCAACGCAAGAAAAGGGCTGTGTGGTGCGAAGGTAGTTAGGCTAGATCAGTCTGAAATCATGTTTAGAGAGATATTAGCCAAGGTGGACAGCCTTTCCCTTGTACAAGACAGCAGCGCCAAGATCAGCAGACAACTAGCTGAGATAGATGGAAAGCTATCTCAGCAGCACGAGAAGTTGAAAGAATACAAGCAAGCATTATGGGTTAGGTACTCGTCAACGCTTGACGATCTGACCCATGAGGGCGAACAGTTGATTAGTGAATTTGAGGCGGAAAAACAGGGTTTGCAGTTAGCCCTAGCCTCTGAGACGATCACCGATAAAGCGCAGTTTTTTTTCAAGCTTGATCTTGCAAGTTATGAGGGAAGGTATCGGGCTAATGCCCTGCTGAAAAGGTTAAAGATAAGTGCCGCCATAAGCAAGGAGGGTGACAGAACTAACTACATTGTTTTTCAGGGTGGCAAAGTGATACTAGGCCTCGTACATCACGCAACGGGCAAGATTGATTCACTTGCCTTTACAGTCAACCTACGAGACAAAATTAAAGCTCAAGACTCCGATGGCACTGTCGAATCGTCACTCACTATGATTCAGGGTGAGCAATTGTCAGACAGGATGATAAATGGAGCGTGGTGGTCTGAAAAGACACTAGACGATAAGATATTGGAAGTGCTTGCCCGTTTTGGGGAAGTGATAGATAGAGGTAGCCCCGAATTCCAAGCACTGCGGGAAGTGGTTAAGTTTGACCGCAGCGTTGTTCCTCAGTTACCAGATTCAGCTTCAGACGATTTTCGTAAGTTGTTGAAGGAAGACTAGCCCCTTCGAAGACTAGTTTTTAGCCAAAAACCTAAAAAAAAAATGCTGGGGTTTGCCCTCTTAGCCTGCTGTGCCATTAATTGCAAACTGTCAAATATGGTGGCTTGCTGGCGAGTGATTTAACGGGGTTGGGATGGTTACTTGCTTAAAAATGTTTCTAAAATGAAATATCTGTAGCCAGAGCGCCAACAGTAGGCACAGCGGCAAGGCTGGTTCCATGGCAGTAAGGCTTGTTAGGCGTCCACAGCAGCCCTTATGCGGCGCTGCCTATATAATTGCCACTTGCCGCCCTAGCTTGTCACCTACTCAACAGCTCACAGAGCCTCTTTTCCTTTGTTTGCAGCCTTGATTATCCGGTAAACCGATGCAATCCCCATGCCTGTAGCGTCTGCAATCTCTTGCTTGGTGAGGCCTTTAGCGTTGTGCGAGAGAACCTTAGCACTCTTGGCTTGTGCTGTAGGCGCACGACCTTTGTACGCTCCTGCGGCCTTTGCTGCTGCTATGCCGACCTTCTGCCTCTCCAGCATGTTCTCACGTTCAAAGGCTGCGATTGATGCGAACAGATTGAAGGTAAGGCGACCGTTAGGCGTTGCTGTGTCAATTGCTAGGTCCAGGATGCGAATGGTTGCACCTGCTGCGGCAACCTTGGCTTCAATCTCGATCATGTGGATCATTGAACGGGCAGCACGGGAAAGGCTAGTGAATACTAGAACGTCACCCTTTGCGAGCTTGGCTAAGACCTTAGCGAACTCTACGCGGTCCTCCATCTTTACACTGCTGATTTGTTCCTGATAGATAGATTGATCTGAGCAACCAGCTGCTTTGAGCTTAGCTACTTGGTCATCTAAGCCCGCAATCTGTTGAACTGTGCTCGTTCTTGCGTATCCGTATGTGGTCATTTTCTTCCCCCCGTATTTATCAATAGATTTCGGATGCAGCGATACTATCACTAGACTCTAGATATTGCTAGGGAAATGATAGGTTTTTTGGTCTTATTTTGAGCCAACCTTTGAACCCTGATCTATTGATAAACAATCAATCGACTAGTAGATCTGAAATGCGAATGCATCGGCCTCGAAATGTTGCTACATTGACAGCTCAAGCAGGCTATACTTTGTTTCTGCTTCGCTACGGCAGCAGGGGAGATGTTTCAATAAATGCTAGAGCAACTTTTTGTTGCAAATGAATCCAGAAACACTTACAGGGGAAGCTAAGATGAAAAACAGATTTATGGTTCGTGAAGTGAAGCAAGGTGTATGGACTTTGAGCCTGTGCACGCTTATGGGCGAAAAACCCTCAGAATCGATTACCTATCCGACCAGTGCGCAAGCAATATCCGAAGCCGAACAAAGAGATTCGACCTTATCAGTAGAGGTTTTTGCTATTGGCGCGTCCGGATCATTAACGTTTAACTCGAAACCTTAATGTTCTTGCAGGCGTCATGTGCACATTTCAAGTAATTGTAAGCATAGTTGCGTTAACGTCTATTGCCGCATGAACAGGGCTGATTTTCACCAGATCAACAACGTTGGATAGGGCCAAGTAATACAGGGAGAGGCCTTGAGGTCCATTCTACAAAGTGTGAGTCTGATGCTTACAACTTAATAAAGTATGGATTGTTCGACCTTGATCTAATTTACGATGGCATTACAAAGACTATACGAATCAATAATGAATATGCTTGGTGTATGAGGCAGGATGGGCATACCCATAGTAACGATTGAAAGCAACAGATGCTGTCGGGCTTACGGTTGAAATAATGCGTTCTAATTGACTGTTTTGGGTTTGACCACCCTAATTGACTACTATTGCATAAAAGACACAAAAATCGTATTTTTGACTCAGAATAAAGATACGGGCGAAAAAGTCGGTAAAAATGGAGTTTTGCTAGAATTGCAAGGGTGGCTAGACGTTAAGGAAAGTCATTACAATGGCCTGTACAAGGGCTCTGTCACTTACAGAGGACTATTTGATGGCTAAGTAGCCCAACAAATACGGGCGGCACTGAAAGCGTATTAGTAGCTATGCAGGCTTATAAAATCGATAAAAAAGTAATTTAATTAATTAATACATATTATGTGTATTAAGGAGCAACTACATCCATACTATTTTTTCGCTCGCCTTGAATTTTCCCGAGTTCCAGATGCTTCAACTGATGCCATTACGGACGCAGCATTTCCCATGGTGCCATTTCTATCGCATCCACTAAGCGCTCCATGCTATCGATGAAAATGTTTCGTTCTCCACGTTCAACTTGACCGATATAAGTGCGGTGTAGTTCTGCTTTTTCCGCAAGCATTGCGGTAGTGAGATTGCCTAACAATTCATTTCAATGAAAACCGTTTTCAAATTGGCTTGCGAGTAAGTCTAAACGCCAAATAAATGACTGCGCAAAAACAACCGCAATAATGGGGGAGTTAATGAAAATTGTTCGACGTTTAACCAAGATTATTATTTTTAGTTTGGGTATCCTGCTGGCAACCAGCGCAATGTCTGAAGGCATGCAAGAGGTATTACGACAAAAGGGTGTCGTGGCGGATTTGTTTATAACAGTGCAGCTTAATCGCTCCGATGCCCAGCCAGCTTTTATAAAGCTTGAATCTCTAGCGAAAAGCGGCAATGTTTACGCCCAGGCAGGTTTAGGAAGCTTGTACGAATCGGGTTATGGGAAATTGAAACGAAGTTCGATAAAAGCGGCTTTTTGGTATCGTAAAGCAGCGGAACAAGGTAATGTTCAATCGCAATATGACTTAGGGAGTTTGTATCGAGAAGGTGAAGGTTTACCTAAGGACTACTCGCAGGCGCTCAATTGGTATCGTAAAGCGGCGAATCAAGGAAACGTTGATGCCGAGCTGAAGTTGGGAACGATGTATTGGCAGGGTGAAGGTATAACTAAAGATTACACTATAGCATTTGATTGGTTTCAAAAAGCCGCAGAACATGGCGCAATCAATGCGCAATACGTGGTGGCGTTAGCATTCGGAAATGGTTTAGGAACGCAAATCGACTATTTACAAGCATTGAAATGGGGAACTATTGCCAATGCAAATGGCAACGAGGAAGCCGGGAATTGGCTGAAGGCAATGGAGACTGCGCACCCCACTCAGATAAAATCTGCGCAAAAATTAGCAAGTGAGTGGTGGGCTACGCAACATCCAAATAAATAGTCCGTTGCCCTACTTAGATCATCAGGAAGCCTTCGAGGCCAGAGAGCGGCAGGAAGAATAAACCCTTTCGGTCATACTTAAGGGTTTCTTTCTCCGGTAAGTTGTTGCCGAACACGACCACGTAATTTTCCACACCGAGGGCAAGCTGCACCGCTAGGTGCTTGGCTAGTGCATGATTCCACGAATGATCTAGGCAGTCCACGCGATAATATTTAGAGTCCCAGAGGCGTTTTGAAACTTCGTAATGCGATGTGGGTGGTTCTTGTTTGAAGCGGTAGGAATACTGTGCGCGAAGTTTATTGTCTGCTGTCTTGAAAGTTTTCTTGCCATTGAGCAGGCCATTTTTGTATTCAAAGAAGGTGTTTGTTGGCGGGTGGTAGTAGTCTGGAAGGGCTTTAAACTCATAGCCGCTCATATCAGTGAACAATGTTCGAAAGTGTGGGGCGAAGGTTTGGCACGGGATACAACCGAGTGCGGCGAAGATTGGTGCTACTGCTGATTCTGAAATTGATGCGAATGTTATGGGCATAAAAAATCCTTCAAGAAATTGAAAATTAAGTTTTAAGGTTTGGGAAAATGCCTCGTAGGTAGGCTGAGGTGCTGCTGAGGGCGAAGCTGAACTTCAGTATCAAAAAACTGATACTTCGTAATTACAGAAAGGGGTAGTGCATTAGTGCATTAACTGCATTAGTCCTCTAAGTTATTGATTTTAAATTGAAAATTATTTTCAGTTGGCGCATTAGGGCTGCATTAGCGTTGCATCAAGAATGCATTAAGAATATTAGAAAGTCAGATTCACTGCGGTTTTGATGCTATCTATTTCGGCTTGAGTCAATTTTCGAGAACGTGTGCAGTCCTTTTGCCAAACGTATATTTGCTTATCACCACAACCGTCAACCTTTCTGCGCGCCTGGACGTATCCAATGTCGGCTAGCTTTAGCTTCAGCAAGTCGGGTTCTGGATACTTGATACCGTTGGCGGTCAGGTGCGAAACCAAGTTGCTGTTGTAAAAAATAGGCTCGCCCTCCACAAAGTCCAAGAGCAGGTTTTCTAAAACTGTCGTGCTAAGCCCGACCATTTTGGCGTGCGTTTCTGTTTGGGTTGTTGAGCCATGCACAAAATCAGATAGATCAATCCCCATGAAAAAATGGTAGAGGATTGTAGGTGCCGTAGGACGGTCTAACCATGCGTTGAAACCCACAAAAAATGCGGCTGTTTCTTCTGGATTTTCTTTATGCTTAGAAGGCTCTGCACAATATAAGCGCCTGTCACCTTCTTCAATCCGGAGTGGTCTGGGGCTGTTTGAGCAAACAAGAACCCGCGCATACACTTCGCGATGGACTAACTTTTGAACGAATTTCAACTCGACTTGCTGAGATGTACAAGTTATGGCTTGTTTCAGTTTCTGATATGTGTCGGGAGCATTTCTGGCATCATCAAAACTGACCAAGAGATTATCCGGCAAGACCTCCGAGAACTGCTTCAGTGCTGCACCATAATCATTCTTTTCCCATGTGTGGCGCCCCCCAAGTGCAAGTGACACCAAGCGGAATATTGACGATTTACCTGAACCCTGAACACCAGTGAGAACAACTGACCACATAGGGCGGCGGCTTGGATTTTGGATTATGTCAGCGAGCCATTGAACTACTATTTTTCTGTCTTGAGCGTTGGCAAATATCCGGTTTAAGTATTCATCAAGTATCGCTGGGATTTCTTGCGGTGCTGCTGGCGCTGGCGGCTTAAATGGCACGTATGTATTAGCCAAGAGTGCGCCCGATCTACTCTTGAAAAACTTGTCCTTGATCGGGTCGTAATTCGTGGCGGGATAGAAACTGGAGCCAAGAACACGGGGCATTAATGGGATAAGGCTGTCAGTTAGACTGCGTAAAAACACAGAATATTCTTTAGATTCAACCCGTACGTTGTTTTTATGTGCCCATGATCGGAAGTCGAAACGGAAGTAATCTATTGAGGCGTTGTAATTGGAGTCGGCGTGTAGAGCTTTATGGGGAAAAGCTGAGAGGTCAATGCACCACGATTCGGCGATTAGATCGGCGGCGAGGCGGCGGAGAATTTCGGCGGAGGGTAGGACTGTTGGTGTTACCTTATTTGGTACGATGGAGAGTGAGGTCATTGATTCCTTTTGAATTAGCTGTGCCACTGCTGGCGAAGGTTTGGATGAGAAGTGAGACGGAAGTGTTGGCTGCGCGTGCCTGGACTCGCAACAGGTGCCAGATTGATTCTGGGAGGTACACGTATTGGCGCTGCAGTTTGGTGCCATCTGAGGCCGTCACTAGCTGGCGGGGGGTGCCGGTTATTGTTTGGGACATTTGAAATGGTTTCCAAGTCGGATGAGGGTGAGGGTGAGGGTGATTAGTAAATCTGGATTCAAATCATTACTCCTTTTTAATTTTAGGTGTGCTATTATAAATTATGTTACGATTTGCTCTGCGTATTTTGTGTATATATCAATTACTAAAGGATTATATCACGATTGATTCCGTTGTCAATAGGGTGAAAAGCAGTAATCGTGCCGGATATTCATTTGTTTTAAGCTAGGCGGAAACATTAAGCCAACAATAATAGTTCTTATTTATAGAATATTACTTTGTGGGGCTGGGAGGTCAATTGAGTGTTTTTAGTGAATGGCCTAGGTTGCCCCCCTTACCGGTGGAAAACCACGCATTAAGGGCTGTTATGGGTGCTTAATTGAAGGGTATTAGGCTGGGCGTTCTCAAAGACCAAGTGCAACACCTTCTGCTGTAAGGTGCTGCCATGGCAAAAATTTACAAACATTTAACAACCCAGGAACGTGCAGTAGTGATGACCATGGGCGCCGACTTGTGTTCGATTCGCTCTATTGCTACACGTCTTTGCCGTTCGGCGAGTACGATCGGTCGCGAAATTCAGCGCTCCAGCGGTTCCGGTGTCTATGATGCCAATCTGGCCCATGCGCAATGCCAGGCCCGTCGCGTATTGCCCCGGCGGCTACCTAAATTGCATACCGATGGGGCGTTGTTTCAGGTTGTTCGACACCACTTGAATCTCCTCTGGTCACCACAACAGATTGCGTGCAAACTCAAGTCCCTTTGGCCCGATCACTCCGACAAATCCGTGTCCCACGAGACCATCTATAACGCCATCTATGTACATCCTCGCGTTGAACTCAAACGCGAATTGATCGCCTGCCTGCGCCATCACAACCAGACACGTCTGCCGCGCAGCCGCGGTACTGATCGTCGGGGTCAGATTCCTGACATGCAAAGTATCCATATCCGGCCTCCCCAGATCGAAGACCGTCTCATCCCGGGTCACTGGGAAGGCGACCTGATCAAGGGTGCTGGCAACCGCTCATCGGTGGGCACACTGGTCGAGCGCACGACCGGCTTTGTTGTGCTTGCCAAAATGGACAACGCTACCACTAAAGCCGTGGTCGATAGCTTCGCGCTCGTCCTTAACCGCGAACCGGCGGCAATGCGCAAGTCCATGACCTACGATCAGGGCCGCGAGATGCACGCCCATAAAATTCTTACTGAACGGACCGGCGTACAGATTTATTTCGCTGACCCACATAGCCCATGGCAGCGAGGCGCCAATGAGAATACCAATGGCTTGCTACGCCAGTACATGCCAAAAGGCTCAGACCTGTCGATCTATTCACAAGACGAACTCGATGCCATCGCTTTATTGCAACACCCGATAGATACTGTTCATTAACTCAGTGTTGCACTTGAGTTTTGAAACCGCCCTCATTTAACTGGCGTGACCGTGGTGCCAATAAACTCAATCCGAGGCTGTCCTAGTATGGAGAGCTTAAGCAATAAGCCTATTCTTTGCTGCTGCGAATTCCTGATCTGACAGAACTCCTTCCGCTCTCAATTCTCCAAGCTTCCGTAGTTCATCAGCTAGTGTCCCCGAAACGCTTTTGGAGGCTTGTTTTGAATCACGCATAATCTGCTCGACTTTTGCCTTGAAGGCTTCAATTTCACCATTTAAAGTCTCTTTGAAAATAAATGCATCGGGATCTTGGGTGGCCGCTATGATCCCTCCGTTAAATGGTTTGCTTCCTGCGTAGGAAAACTGAATAAAGCCTGGCGTCCAAAATCCACCGAGCTTCATCTGTATGGCAGTGATGGCTGCGATAGAAATAGTGCGGTCGCCGTTAATCCCGGAAGCCATCGCATTAGCTGCGCCACGCTTTCGGATAATAATATTTTCACCAGCCAGTTCTAACTCATCCTTGGCAAACGTAATTTTCATCTTTCCCCTATTTTTAATGAGTAATTAAATGTGGTAACAATTCATGACGTGTGCTCAAGCGTGGATGGCAGGTTGCCTAGCAGCCAAATATTGAAAATTAATGCATTAGTAGCAACTAATGTAGCATATCAGCATGATGCTTGTGTGTAATTTATTCAATCAACGTCACAGCCCAATTATATTTGGTGTATTGTGATAAAAGATCAGCGCGCTATGACCGCCAGCAGCAGCGACTTCAAGCGCGCGCTTGGCTTGGAGTTGGCCTTTTACATCGCTGAAATCAAGATAGTGCGGCGTGCGTATCTGCGGCGCGGCGATATGCCGGGTTAGTCTTCCTTCAGCGTCTTTTGCTGAAAAATGCGCACAGACATGCAACAACGAATCCGCCGGATAAATCGCGGCATCTGTGACCAGGGCGGCCTCGTCAGCATTTTGGCGCGGCAAGATAAATGCGCGCTGTTTTTTTGGGGGTGGCTCTCGATTGCTATCGGCATTGTCAGAAATCGCGGCGGTCGCGCTGGTTGTCATCATCGCAAACGTCATCGCCAGCGCACCGCGAATTGGGCGCAGTTCGCCCGAGAGCGAGAGCTCGCCAGCAAATTCGTAATGATCGAGTTGATCCGCGGGCATTTGACCAGACGCAGCCAAAATGCCTAGTGCAATGGGCAAATCGAAACGACCTGATTCTTTAGGTAAATCCGCCGGTGCAAGATTGACGGTTATCCTGCGCGAGGGAAATTCAAAACAAGCGTTTTGAAGGGCCGCACGTACCCGATCTTTGGATTCCTTGACCTCGGTTTCCGGTAAACCAACGATGGTAAAGGACGGCAATCCGTTCGCAAGATGTACTTCAACCGTGACTTCCGGGGCTTGCATTCCTGCAAGCGCCCGACTTTTCAATACTGCCAACGTCATCGGTCTTGCCGCCTGTTCCAATATTGCAGATGCTGTATAGCGAACGTATTGTCCAATCTCATGGACGCTTCAGTTGTGCTTCAAGCTCAGTGACGCGCGCCTCTAACAGTTCCAGTTTTTCGCGCGTCGTTGCCAACACTTGCGCTTGCACATCAAACTCTTCACGGGTAACGAGGTCAAGCTTTGAAAAGCCGCTGCTCAACATCGCCTTGACGTTTTTTTCAACGTCTTTCGCTGGCGAGTTTTCAATTGCCTTATTAATTTTCGACTGCATATCTTCAAAAAAAGTCGGCTTACTCATGGTGGTGCTCCTATAAATACTAACAATACTGAGAATAAAAAAATGATACCTCATCTCATCGCGAACGAGGGTATACCCAAACTGCATCTTAAGATAATTTCTTGGTGTTGTTACGAGAAGTTTTGGGCGCTCACCGCCGACGTTCAAAGCGCACCTTGCGCCCTGACTTTTCCGCAGTAACGCACAACCACGCTTGCGGAGGAAGCGCTTGCAACCAATCACAACCGGCTTGCATCAGTTAGGCTGATGCCAGACCGACTTATCCGATCCGCCATTCAACAAGTTGGCGCGAATCTCGCCCAATGACTGTATCTGCCGCGCATTTGCATCAAAGTTTGTCCCATTTAACCAAAGCTCAAAAGCAGCACGTTGAAGCGGCCACTCGTGATCTATGAGCGAAAACCAGGCAGTGTCGCGATTTCGCCCCTTGTTGACGCGATGTTGGCGGAAAATGCCTTCGGGCGTAAAACCAAAACGCAGCGCCGCCTGTTGCGACCGCTGGTTACGCGTGTCGCATTTCCATTCAATACGTCGATAACCGAGATCGTCGAACGCATGCTACGCTAAAAGATAAATCGTTTCAGTACCCTTGCTGGACTGTTGCATAGCAGCACTAAACCAAATGTGCCCAATTTCAATGGATCCATGTTCTGGCGCGATACCTAGATAACTCACAATGCCCTGTGCCGCACCGGTTTGCCTATCAGTAACGACAAAGAATAGGGGATCTCTGGTTTTTTCGCATTCGCTCAGCCAACTCGTAAAACTGATCTGATCTTCGAAAGGTCCGACCGCCAGATAATCCCATTGACCGACATCCGCGCCATCACCGGTCGCCACACTATATAAAGCCTCCGCATAGCGTTTAACATCAAGCGGTACTAACAACACATTTTGCCCCTCCAGCACAACACCAGGTGGAACCCGCGCAGCCTGCCAGCCCGGCAGCAAACCTTCTATATGTGCGGCGTTTTCGAGAGACATATTGATCCTTGGTTTTGTTCTGTTTTGCGCTATGAAGGAATTGAAATTCGCACTAATTATGTGCTTATTCAGGTGCTTCCTCAGGTGCTTATTTAAGCGCCAGTTCGGCACTTAATTGACAGATGAGCGCGATGTCTTCACCTAAACATCGGGCCAAATCAAGCACAGCATCGCCATAAACGCTTCCAGAACACCAATTTCATCTCACCATTTAAGTGCGAAAAGCTAAAATCGCACTACTATGGTGCTAAATTTTGCTAGTTTTACCATAGAAAAGGACCACAACTAGCAACAATGCATAAAATCAATTATGAATCGTGCCATAAGCGCATACAAACTAGTTGATATGTAGTTGGCATGAGTCCTGCTAGTAGAAGACTGAACTAAGTTGCTGTCTAACTATAATCTTAATGCATATAAACCCAAGGGACTCATAAATGAAAAAGCTGACTTATAAGCTGATACTTGCCACAGCAGTAGCGACAACACTGGTTGCCGGCTTTGCTTACGCCGACGACGCTCCAGTTGTAGCACCAGCCGCAGCCGAACCGGTACCTGATAATCAAGTTGCTTATAACATCGGCTTGGTAAATGACTACCGCTTCCGCGGCATATCACAAAGTCGCTTTGATGCCGCCGTTCAAGGTGGCGTCGATTACACAAATAACCCAACCGGCCTTTATGCCGGAACCTGGTTATCAAACATCAAATGGATTAAAGACTCAGTAAATGCTGGCGGTTTTAATGGCAAAGGCAATATTGAGTGGGATCTCTATGCAGGTAAGCGCGGCGATCTTCCAGCCGGTTTCACGTATGACGTCGGCGGTCTGTATTACTACTATCCCGGTAACAACTACAGTCTTATTGGCAAAAATGCCAATACTTTCGAACTGTACGGTCAACTTGGTTACGGTCCAGCTTACTTCAAATATTCGCATGCGCTGACTAACTTGTTCGGCACAGTCAACAGCAAGAACAGCGCTTATTACGATCTGGGTGCCAATTTTGATGTTGGTTCCGGTGTCACGCTGGGTCTGCATTTTGGCCATCAAACAGTCGAAAACTTTAGCTTTGCCAGTTATAACGATTGGAAAGTTGGCGTCACTAAAACCTTTGACAGCCTATATGGCGTTACTCTAGGCGCTGCTTTCGTCGGAACTGATGCCAAGAACGGCGCATATGTCAGCCCTAACGGCAAAAATCTCGGCAAAAACGGCCTGGTCTTCTCTCTCGCAAAAACTTTCTAAACGAGGTCAACATGAAACTGATCACTGCGATTATCAAACCATTCAAACTTGATGAAGTCCGTGAGGCACTGTCCGCCATTGGCGTACAAGGCATTACCGTCACGGAAGTAAAAGGTTTTGGACGCCAGAAAGGCCATACCGAGTTGTACCGCGGTGCAGAATATGTCGTCGATTTTTTGCCAAAAACAAAAATCGAAGCAGCTGTTGATGACAGTATTCTAGAGCGTGCAGTTGAGGCGATCGAAACGGCAGCACGTACCGGCAAAATCGGTGACGGCAAAATATTCGTTCTCGATCTGCAAGAAGTTATTCGTATTCGTACCGGTGAAACCGGCAAAGATGCAATCTAAGGGGACTTTTAAAATGAACATCAAGAGATTTTTCGCCACGTTTTTGGCGTTTTGCGCACTCATGCTCGCAGTCGGCTTTATGCTGCCAGCCTCTGCTGCCGATGACGCTTCGACGTCGGCCTCAGCTGCGGCCAGCGCTACCAGCACTGCAGTAATTGCCGCGCCTGCTCCTGCAGTCGTCGCGCCTGCGGCTGCCGCAACTGGCGCACTTGCTACTGCTGCCGCTCCTGCCGTACCTGCTCCAGCCGTGCCTAACAAGGGCGACACTGCGTGGCTACTTGTATGTACCGCTTTTGTGATTTTAATGACATTGCCAGGCCTCGGCCTGTTCTACGGCGGCTTGGTTCGCAGCAAGAACATGTTGTCGGTTCTGATGCAATGTTTCACCATCTTCTCGCTGGTGATTGTTCTGTGGATCGTCTATGGCTATAGTCTCGCATTTACCGAAGGTAATGACTTCATTGGCGGCATGAGCCGGTTGTTCCTCAATGGAATGACACCAGACTCATTGGCGGCAACATTCAGCAAAGGCGTTGTATTGCCAGAGTTTGCCTTCGTCGTATTTCAAGGTGCTTTCGCTGCGATTACCTGCGCATTGGTCATCGGCGCATTTGCTGAACGTGCCAAATTCTCCGCCATCCTCGCGTTCACCGTGTTGTGGTTCACTTTTTCGTACTTGCCAATTGCCCATATGGTTTGGTATTGGCCTGGTCCTGATGGCTTCACTGATGCTGCTGCAGCAGCAAAAGCGTCGGCGACTGCTGGTTGGTTGTTCCAAAAAGGTGCGTTGGATTATGCGGGTGGTACGGTTGTTCATATCAACGCAGCGGTTGCCGGTCTGGTCGGTGCGTATGTTATCGGCAAACGCGTAGGCTACGGCAAAGAAGCTTTCAAGCCACATAGCCTGACATTGACCATGGTTGGTGCTTCATTGCTGTGGTTTGGTTGGTTTGGTTTCAACGCCGGTTCCGGTCTGGAAGCAAATGGCGGCGCAGCATTGGCCTTCATCAACACGCTGGTCGCAACGGCTGGTGCAGTATTGACATGGAGTTTGGGTGAGTGGGTTGGCAAGGGTAAGCCTTCCATGTTGGGCGGCGCATCTGGCGCGGTTGCCGGTTTGGTTGTCATTACTCCTGCCGCTGGTTTCGTCGGTGTTGGCGGTGCGTTGGTGATGGGCTTGATTGCTGGTTTTGCTTGCTTGTGGGGCGTAACTGGCCTGAAGAAACTCCTCGGCGCTGATGACTCACTAGACGTATTCGGTGTGCATGGCGTAGGTGGTATTCTAGGTGCACTGCTCACCGGTGTGTTCGCTGCGCCTAGCCTTGGTGGTGTTGGTATTTACGACTATGTCACCAACGCTGTTGCTCCTGACTATTCGATTAGCGGTCAGCTCTGGATTCAACTGCAAGGCGTGTTGACTACAGTGATCTGGTCCGGCGTGGTGGCATTTATCGCCTTCAAACTGGTCGACATCGTGATCGGTCTGCGTGTTACAGAAGAAGAAGAACGCGAAGGTCTGGATATTTCCAGCCACGGCGAGTCTGCTTATCACGGTTAATAGTATTAATATTGCCTGATACAGCCGCGGACTGCAGCCTGGTCCGGTGGTGTCCGGTGTATATTTATTAATATCACGCAGGCAAACAAACAGAAGCGCCCCAATCGGGGCGCTTTTTCATATTCAGGGCTTTAAAAACCACACATTGCCCTAATGTTGATAGCCCGGTCCGGTTGATCTCGTCACCTAAATCTCCTCTCTCGCACGTTGCGAGTCGGTAATTCCCGTTAAAATCGAGATCACTCAAGCGCAGCCGTAGTTTCGTCGTTTGATGAGGCATGCCCCGCTGGCACCTAAAAGCGCTTAACAGCGTCTAAACATGAAAGTGTAAGAGTTTCTATGGTTCCGCACCTCGTCACTGCCCTTAACGGCCCGTTACTCGATCTCGAAAAGAAAATTCTCGCCGCCACTCCGGCGATTGAACGCTGGTTTCGGATGGAATGGCAGGAGCACACGCCACCGTTTTACTGCTCGGTCGATTTGCGTAATTCGGGCTTCAAACTAGCCCCGGTAGACACCAACCTGTTTCCTGGTGGATTTAACAATCTATCGCCGGAAATGTTGCCGCTAGCGGTGCAGGCTGCGATGGCTGCGATTGAAAAATATTGTCCTGATGCAAAGAATTTGTTGTTATTGCCCGAGTTGCATACTCGCAACACTTTCTATTTGCAGAACGTTGCACGCCTCATGCAAATTTTCCGGCAAACCGGCTTAAATGTCCGACTAGGTTCTTTAGCCGAAGATGTTACCGAGCCGGTCACCATAGAGTTGCCAGATGGCACAACCGTGACGTTAGAGCCGCTGGAACGCTCGCATAACGGACGCCGTCTGGGTTTGAAAAACTTCGATCCATGTACGATTTTGCTTAACAACGATTTATCGTCAGGCATTCCGTCAATTCTGGAGAATCTGAACGAGCAGACTTTGTTGCCACCTTTGCATGCTGGTTGGACGATGCGCCGCAAAAGCAGCCATTTTTCCTCTTACGATGACGTGGTCAAAAAATTTGCAAAACTGGTTGATGTCGACCCCTGGATGCTCAATCCATTTTTCACCAAATGCGATCAGGTTAACTTTCAGGAACAGGCCAGTGAAGAGGCTTTGACCTCGAGCGTTAGTTCCTTGCTATCCAAGATCCGCAAAAAATATAAGGAATACGGCATTAAGGAAAAGCCGTTCGTGATCGTGAAAGCCGATGCAGGAACGCACGGCATGGGCGTGACAAGCGTCACCGATGCCGGTCAGGTAAAAGAACTTAGCCTGAAGCAACGCAACAAAATAGCCGATGGCGGTCAGGCAATCTACGATGTCGTGATTCAAGAAGGTGTCCATACCTTTGAACACATCAATGATGCCGTTGCAGAACCTGTGGTCTACATGATAGATCGATATGTGGTCGGCGGTTTTTACCGGGTACACGCTGAGCGCGGGATCAATGAAAACCTGAACGCTCCCGGCGCACATTACGTACCGTTAGCGTTTGCACAACAGCACGCATTACCTGATTTGCTTGCAAAACCGGGGACGACCGCGCCGAACCGTTTTTACATGTATGGCGTAGTGGCCCGACTGGCGTTACTGGCAGCGTCACTGGAAATGGAAAAAACAGATCCGAATCCTGAAATCTACTAACCTGGATTAGGATTTCACCTGTCTTTGATGACAGTTATTAAAAAACAAGATTCCAATAAAGGCTTGATAATGAAAATTGCTTTCCTCGCCGACCCGCTCGACAGTTTTAAGATTTACAAAGATACGACGTACGCCATGATGGTCGAGGCCGCAAAACGCGGTCACACAATCTATGCCTTTGAACAACAAGACATGGCGCTGGAAAGCGGCATCGTCACAGCCAATGTTGCACGTGTGACGCTCACTGGCGACAACAAGGATTGGTATCGGGCAGCCGCGCCAAGCGCGATGTTTCTGTCTGAATTCGACGCCATTTTGTTGCGCAAAGACCCACCATTCGACATGGAATACATCTACACCACGTATTTGTTGGAGCTGGCTGAAAAACAAGGCGCAAAGGTCTTTAACAAACCGCAGGCGATTCGCGATCACAACGAAAAACTGGCGATAGCGCAATTCCCGCAGTTTATTTCACCTACTTTGGTAACGCGAGATTCCGCACGCTTGCGCGCCTTTCACGAAGAGCATCAGGACGTCATCCTCAAACCATTAGATGGTATGGGCGGCGCTGGTATTTTCCGCGTCAAGTCCGACGGCTTGAATCTTGGCTCCATTATTGAAACATTGACCAATAATGGACGTCAAACCATCATGATCCAACGCTTTATTCCGGAAATAGTCGCCGGCGACAAGCGCGTCTTGGTTATCGGCGGTGAGGTCGTACCCTTCACGTTGGCACGCATTCCGCAAGGGAGTGAAGTCCGCGGCAATCTCGCAGCTGGTGGTTTGGGCGTCGCCCAGCCCCTGACAGCGCGTGAACGCGAAATAGGTGAAACGCTAGGGCCAATACTCGTCAAACGTGGTCTGTTACTGGTAGGATTAGATGTAATTGGCAATTATTTAACAGAAGTGAATGTCACTAGTCCGACTTGCTTTCAGGAAATTATGCAGCAGGCTGGTTTTAACGTGGCAGAGATGTTTATTAACGCGCTGGAAGCAGCTGTTCAGGCTAAAGCTTAACTAAGCACGCATCTGAAGATGCGGCGGCGAAAATGAATGGCTGACTATAAATCCATTATTTGGATGTAAACAGAATGAATAGGCGGATGTAATGTGCAAGTTTAATACGCACTTTGTCGAAAGCGCCTAAAATTACCGCGCAATATGCCATCCGGCACATTCGTTTTTATCCGCTCTGCGGGTCTGGTATCAAAAATTATGGTTGGCATTCTCCTATTAACGCATTCGCCGCTTGGTCAGGCCTTCGTTTCTGCCGTGTCGCATGTTTTCCGTCAGGTGCCGGAACGGTTCGAGGCAATTGATGTCATCGCGGATCAAAATCCGGCCGATGTTAAATTATTGGCGAAACAAGCCGTGGACCGTTTGGACGATGGATCTGGCGTGCTGGTGATTACCGATGTGATGGGCGGTACGCCATCAAACTGCACGTTGCCATTATGCAGTGGCGCGCAAACTCAGGTAATTGCAGGAATCAGTTTGCCGATGCTGTTGCGCGCACTCACCTATCGTAATGACACACTCGATGTGGTGGCAGAGATGGCGCTTGCTGGCGGCCAGGGTGGCGCTGTGCGGGTCGACAATCGGGTTCGCGTTTCACAATAAGCCGCAATAAGTCGCAATAAGTTATTTAGTGTCTGGATCAACATACCGGGCTTAAAAGCGATAACTTGCCGACCACGCAAGCCGCACTTTACGTTATGTCCTTGCATTTGAGAGATTGCTATTTTGTTGCCACATTTCTTACCGCCTCTATGTAATATGTATCCAATATTTACTCCTTGCTATTCGCCAACAATGAAAAATTAGCCGGGTGCGCTGTCGGGTATTAACAAAACAAAGATAAAGAACCCCATGATTCAAAAAAATATCGAAATCGTCAACAAATTAGGTCTTCATGCCCGTGCGTCGGCCAAATTCACCCAACTTGCCAGCAAGTTCAAATGTGAAGTCTGGATTTCGCGCAACAATCGCCGTGTCAATGCGAAGTCAATCATGGGCGTCATGATGCTGGCAGCAGGAAAAGGCAGCACCGTGTTATTGGAAGCCGAAGGTTCAGACGAAAAAGAATGTTTTGATGCACTCAATCAGCTCATCGAAGATAAGTTTGGCGAGGGCGAATAATCTGCTGCAAAAAAAGAAACCACAGCGAAGCGCTGAGGTCATAGCAGTACCGTAAAGCGAGATAGAAAAACTAAGACTAACGCAAATTTACGCCGCTTTGGCAATTTTAGAATAGTCCGCAAGTGTTCAACAAAGCGTCTGCCATCATTGCCTTGCGCAATTGCCGACGCCTTGAGGGACACTGCTACAGACTGTTCCATCATTTTGAGACACCCATTCACTGCGGGCTGAACAGATGGCATCTTTTTCCTTACATGGTATTCCGGTTTCGCGCGGTATTGCGATAGGTCGGGCGCATTTGCTGGCGCCAACAGCGATGGACGTCAAACACTATTTAGTGTCTGAAACCCAAGTTGAAGCCGAGGTACAGCGCCTCGAAAACGCCGTCGCTACCGTCCGCAAAGAGCTACAAACCATCCGTAGTGAGTTACCCAAAGAGTCACCCGCCGAATTAGGCGCTTTTATCGATGTCCATTTGCTGATTCTGGCCGACGCGATGTTGGCGGAAATTCCATTAGAGATTATTCGCCAGCGCCAGTACAACGCCGAATGGGCGCTGGTCACGCAAATTGACGAAGTCTCAGCACAATTCGATGAGATCGAAGACCCTTATTTACGTGAGCGTAAAACCGACATTCAGCAAGTCGGCGAGCGGATATTAAAAATATTGATGGGAACAGCGACAACGCTGCCGGAACTTGAGGTCGACGTCGACGGTGCCTCTTCCCCCAACATCATAGTTGTCGCCCACGATATTTCTCCAGCTGATATGTTGCAGTTCCGCAACCGTGCCTTCGCTGGTTTTATCACAGATCAGGGCGGCCAAAACTCGCACACATCAATCGTGGCACGCAGTCTGGATATCCCTGCCGCGGTCGGTATGGGCCACGCCTCGTTGCTGATCAAGCAGGACGACTGGATCATCATTGATGGCTTGGCCGGTGTGGTCATCGTTGATCCATCTCCACTGATATTGCAACGATTTCGTGAGCAACAAGCCCAACAAATCAAAGCCCGAAAAAAACTCGGCAAACTCAAAAAAACCCGCGCAGTCACGCTAGACGGAGTTGAGATTACGCTGTTGGCGAACATTGAACTGCCCGACGATTGTGCGCCGGCGATGGAATCTGGCGCGAATGGTGTAGGTTTGTTTCGCTCTGAATTTTTGTTTATGGGCCGCATTGGCATCAAGCAACAACTTCCCACAGAAGACGAGCAATTTGCGTCCTACAAACAGGCGGTAGTTGCCATGAAGGGCCGACCCGTCACCATCCGCACGCTTGACGTGGGTGCAGACAAACCGCTCGATACGAGCGAGCAGACCGCGCTCAATCCCGCGCTTGGGCGACGCGCGATTCGTTATTGCCTTGCTGAGCCACAATTATTTTTGACGCAGTTACGCGCTATTTTGCGCGCCTCCGCCTTCGGCACAGTCAAGTTACTCATACCCATGCTGGCGCACGTGTTTGAAATTGATCAGACTTTATTAATGATTGCGCAAGCCAAGCAGCAACTACGCGATGAAAAGATCAAGTTTGATGAAGATATCAAGATCGGTGCCATGATCGAAATCCCGGCCGCCGCTTTGGCGCTGCCGATGTTTATCAAGCGCATGGACTTTCTATCGATCGGTACCAATGATCTGATTCAATACACGCTGGCGATTGATCGCGTCGATCACGAGGTATCACACCTTTATAATCCCCTCCATCCAGCAGTATTGTTCTTGCTATCGAGCGTCATCGCGATGGGACGCAAAGCCGAAATTCCGGTCTCCGTATGCGGCGAGATGGCTGGCGATATCAAATACACACGTTTACTACTCGGTATGGGATTACTGGAATTTTCGATGGACCCAATCCACTTATTGGCAGTAAAGCAAGAAATTCTAAATAGCGATCTCGAAATGTTAACCGCGCAAACTAAGAAAATTCTGCGCACCACCGAACCCAGCGCGATTGCCACGGCAATCAATCAAATGCGCAGCGCGTAGGGGACGATTACCCATCTATGGGTGGCGAATAGTGAGGAGGCTACGGCCTGCCGGTTGCTTTGGATATCGGTCTACCAAACTTGCTATTTGCCGCCCACCTGTTTGGTCCCGTTTTATTTGCAGCAACGTGAACACTTTCTCAACAGTGACGTTATGCTCGAAATTTTATAACTTTCCCCGAAAAATCTTCACTTTTTGGAGGAATTCCCCTCTTCTATCGAGAAATCCACACTTTTTGTAGGTATCTCGTCCATTTCTTTCCTGTCCAGCGCCTGACGAATACGCCCTTGATGCAATTGAACGCCTGATCCGCAACGTCAGAATACTGTTTACTACGGTTCGAGAAGAGCGAATTTTTGTTTGAACTGAATCATCGGGGTCAGCAGAAAAGTTTTTCACAGAAACGCTACTTTCCAAATTTAAACAGGACCATTACTACTTTAGGCTAACAAGTAGCCTCTAAAACTTGCGCGTTCGTCCAAAATGCCAGATACTAAAAAGGTCCCTGACAAAGAGGGGAACGGGCTTCGAATCCTGAAATATCCAAAACGCACAAACGGCGCAATACCGTTTTTTTTCGCGTGAATATTTTATTGCTCCTTCGAACACCACCCGAAAAGTTGACAATGTCTGCAAACACTCCAACCCGCACCCTCCGCACTATCGAAATCCTCGATACTCTTACGTTATTACATAGCCGCACTTCTGCAATCCTTGCAGCCCTGTCGATGGCGTTTGACAGCCAGCAAGACCGACTTCCCAAACCTACCGTGCAAGAAGTATTAGAAGCGACGAACGCTCTGGTAGAGAAAGCACAAGAGCAAGTTCGGGCGCTGGAAGCGCACTTACCTAGTTAGAATCGCATTGTGAGATGGCCTCTAACGAGGCTGCCAACGCGCTTCAAAAGGCAACATTACACCTTTGGACCAACAAGTCAGGCGCAGCATTTGACGCCAGCCCCTGACTTGGTTATTCTTAGTACCGTTGCTACGTTAAATAGCAACAAACAGCGCCGATTTGAACGGTTAACTACCTCAGCTTGCGGGCGCGTGACATTTCCAAAAGGAATGTCGAATAAATACGGCTAAAGCGAGCTTGCATTGCAAGCCCCCTTGATTTAGCCCGATGAGCGCAAGCTTTCGGGCTTTTTTATTGTTTAATCAGGAGGAGACATCAGGCGCTGGCACGGCCATGAGAGCACAATGCCGCTGGGGCAATTTTGCGTCCGTCTTCCTTATAAACTATAACCCCAGTCATCGATAACGTTGCGACACCACACCATGTCTTCAGGAATAGTCTCACCGCAATCCATGCACTTTGCGACACCGCTCACATTGCAAAGCGGTGCGTCATTGTCTAATTACACCCTCGTCTATGAAACGTATGGAACGCTCAATGCTGACAAATCCAACGCCGTATTGGTTTGCCATGCGTTGAATGCCTCCCATCACGTCGCTGGCAAATATGCCGATGACGAGAAAAACGTCGGTTGGTGGGACAATATGGTGGGTCCCGGAAAGTCAGTCGATACCGACAAATTCTTCGTCATGGGTGTCAATAACCTCGGCTCATGCTTTGGCTCTACGGGGCCAATGCATATCGATGCAACAACAGGCAAACCGTACGGCGCCAATTTCCCTGTGGTCACGGTTGAAGACTGGGTGCAAGCGCAAGCGCGCCTGGCCGATGCACTTGGCATTACGCAGTTTGCTGCCGTGATGGGCGGGTCGTTGGGCGGCATGCAAGCGCTGGCGTGGAGTTTGCTGTATCCAACGCGCTTGCTGCATTGCGTGGTGATTGCGTCGACACCGAAGCTATCGGCGCAAAATATCGCCTTCAATGATGTCGCACGGCAAGCTATTTTGACTGACCCAGATTTTCATGGCGGCGATTTCTACGCCCATGGCGTGGTACCGAAGAACGGCTTGCGGGTGGCGCGCATGATTGGGCACATCACGTATTTGTCAGACGATGACATGGCAGAAAAGTTTGGCCGGGATCTGCGCTCGGGTAGCTATCAGTTCGGATTTGGTATCGATTTCGAGATTGAATCGTATTTGCGTTATCAGGGTGACAAATTCTCTGAATACTTCGATGCGAATACCTATTTACTCATTACCAAGGCGCTGGATTATTTTGATCCCGCGGCAGAATGCGGCGGCGATTTAACCGTCGCGCTGGAAAAAACCCGTGCAGAATTTCTCGTGGTGTCGTTCATGACCGATTGGCGCTTCTCGCCACAACGGAGCCGCGACATCGTTCAGGCCTTGGTGAACAACCGCCGACGCGTGAGCTACGCAGAAATTGATGCACCGCACGGTCATGACGCTTTTTTGCTGGAGGACGCCCGCTATCAAAATGTGGTGCGTGAATATTACAACCGCATTTGGAAAGCGATCAATCAAGGCGGTGCCATCACTAACGTAGTGCGCCCAGACGCCAATGAGATAGCACAAAATAGCGCCGGAGAAAAACATGAACTTTGAACAACTAAGTGATCTACGGCCCGATCTTGCCTTCATCGCCCATTGGGTCCCCAAACAATCTCAGGTGCTGGATTTGGGTTGCGGCGATGGGGTAATGCTGGATTACTTGCAAACTGACAAGCAATGCGCCGGTTATGGCGTTGAAATCGACGATAGCAAAATTCCTCCCTGTGTATCGCGCGGTGTATCGGTCATTCAGCAGGATTTAGAAACGGGGTTAGCCTTATTTGCCGATAACGCGTTCGATACTGTCTTGTGCCTTTCAGCGTTGCAAATGATGAAAAACGTCGAGGGTGTTTTACGTGATATTGCACGCGTTGGCCGCGAAGCAATTGTATCGTTCCCCAATTTTGCCTATTGGCCACATCGCATGGCGCTGCTGCGCGGTCGTATGCCGGTGTCCAAATTGTTGCCTTATGAATGGTACGACACGCCCAATTTACGTTGTGCAACCATCAAAGATTTTGAAGAATTGGCGAACGAAGTGGGACTTGAAGTGCTCGAATGTGTAGCATTGCACGATGGCAATCCTGTATCATTTTTACCAAACTGGCGCGGTAGTTTAGCGGTATTTCGCTTTCGCAAAAAATAGGCAACGGACTTGCGCAAAATCGCCCCACCTGCATAAGTCCCATTATTCATTTTGATTACTAACGCCCGGTTATGGGCGCATTAATGACTTCAACCTCACAACCCTGGCATCACTATCTGAACCGACGCATGTTGATCTGCGTTTTTCTCGGCTTCACTTCTGGCTTACCGCTTTTTATATTACTGAGTTTGTTGCAAGCCTGGCTTGCAAAATCCGGATTGAACGTCAAAGCACTCGGGTTATTCGCGTTAGTCATGTTTCCTTATACGTGGAAATTTTTATGGTCGCCACTAATGGACCGCTTCCACTTTGGTCGCATGGGCCGCCGGCGCGGCTGGATGGCGCTGACGCAAGTGGCGCTGTTTATCGCTATCGGCGTCATGGGAATGTTCGACCCGATCAACCAGTTGTCCGAAATAGCGGCGATGGCGTCGCTGGTGGCGTTCTTGTCGGCCAGTCAGGACATCGTAATTGATGCCTATCGACGTGAAATTCTGCCCGATAGCGAGCAAGGTCTGGGCAGTGCGATCCACGTTAATGCCTATAAAGTTGCGGGAATGGTGCCAGGCGCGCTGTCGTTGGTCCTCGCCGATATCCTGCCGTGGCATCAGGTATTCTGGATTACAGCCGGATTTATGTTGCCTGGATTAATATGCACATTGCTCATTAAAGAACCAAAAGTATACGGCGACCCACCGAAGAATATTCGTGCTGCCGTACTGTTGCCGTTTCAAGAATTTGTTTCCCGTAATGGTTGGCAAAGTGCGCTGTGGGTACTTGGTTTTATTTTTCTTTATAAACTTGGCGATAGTATGGCAACGGCGCTGGCGACCAAATTTTATATTGATCTCGGCTTTACGATGACGCAGATCGGCGCGATTTCCAAAACAACCAGTCTTTGGTCGAGTGTTGCGGGTGGCATTATCGGCGGCATCTGGATGGTCAAAATTGGCATCAATCGTGCGCTATGGATTTTTGGTGTGGTGCAAGCGGTGACGATTCTCGGCTTTGCATGGCTGGCGAATGTCGGTGCGGAACCGTTTGTACTGGCCATCGTGATCGGTGCGGAGGCTTTCGGTGTAGGACTCGGGACAGCCGCCTTCGTCGCCTACATTGCTCGCACGACAGACCCGCGTTACACCGCGACGCAATTTGCTCTATTCACAAGTCTGGCAGCTGTTCCGCGCACGTTTATCAATTCTTCGGTCGGTTACATCATTGCCGAAACTGGCTGGTTTAACTTTTTTATTCTATGCTTCGTATTGGCTTTGCCCGGCATGTTGTTGCTACCAAAGGTCGCGCCGTGGAACGAAAAACGCATAAACGCATAGAAAATTCGCTGTTGTCTGTAACCTCTATTTACATAAATTCTCGGTTGCGTTCGAGAAAAACATATAGAATCAAAAGTGTGGATTCCTGTTCTGTTAAATACCGCGCCAATTCAGATGCATTCAACTGCATTTAGCGGGCTCTAAACAGACTCATACACATGGTGAGAAATCCTACGTAGTAGCAATTGTTTGTTCAGTTCGTTTTTCGCAACATCGTTGATGCGGGGGTGATATGGATATTTACAGCAGCTTTGCGAGTCGGTTCGACAAGACCAGAGAAGAAGAGTTTTCACTTGAAGAGTATCTGACGCTTTGTAAGAACAACCCCACCGTGTATGCGACGGCGGGTGAACGCATGCTGATGGCAATCGGTGAACCCGAAAAAATCGACACGCGTCAGGACCAATTGTTGTCGCGGATTTTTGCCAACAAAGTCATCAAAGTCTATCCGGCCTTTAAAGAATTTTATGGCGCCGAAGAAGTGATCGAGCAAGTCGTCGCTTATTTCCGTCATGCGTCTCAAGGTCTCGAAGAGAAAAAACAAATTCTGTATTTGCTGGGTCCCGTTGGGGGCGGCAAATCGTCTATCGCAGAACGTCTGAAACAATTAATGGAGCATGTACCGTTTTACTCCATTAAAGGTTCGCCGGTGAACGAATCGCCACTGGGTTTGTTCGACTATGACGAAGACGGCGGAATTCTAGAAGAACAATACGGCATTCCACGTCGGTACATCAAGTCCATCCTAAGTCCGTGGGCAGTAAAACGTCTGCACGAATATAACGGTGATATCCGTAAATTCCGGGTGGTCAAACGTTTCCCTAACGTTCTGCGTCAAATCGCCATTTCAAAAACGGAGCCAGGCGACGAAAACAATCAGGATATTTCTACCCTGGTCGGCAAAGTCGATATTCGCAAACTGGAACAATACTCACAAGATGATGCCGATGCTTATAGCTACTCTGGCGGATTATGCTTATCGAATCAGGGTTTGCTCGAATTCGTCGAAATGTTTAAGGCGCCGATAAAAGTTTTACATCCGTTGCTAACCGCCACGCAGGAAGGTAACTTTAAAGGAACCGAAGGATTTGGTGCGATCCCGTTTGACGGCATTATTCTGGCGCACTCAAACGAATCTGAGTGGAAAGCCTTCCGCAACAATAAGAATAATGAAGCGCTGCTGGATCGTATTTACATCGTCAAAGTGCCTTACTGCTTGCGTGTTTCAGAAGAAATTAAGATTTACGAAAAGTTGATTCGTACCTCTTCACTTGGCAAAGCGGTATGTGCGCCAGGAACATTAAAAATGATGGCGCAGTTTTCGATTCTGACGCGTCTTGCTGAGCCCGAGA
Organism: Glaciimonas sp. GNP009; assembly: GCF_054343755.1. Lineage (NCBI taxonomy): Bacteria > Pseudomonadati > Pseudomonadota > Betaproteobacteria > Burkholderiales > Oxalobacteraceae > Glaciimonas > Glaciimonas sp. GNP009. The sequence continues at coordinate 2,483,432 of NZ_JBTGUV010000004.1, read as the reverse complement.
ACTCAAATATTTTTTCTAAAATGCAGGTCTACGATGGCGACAATCTGAAGGACAGCGATCCGAAGGCCAAGTCGTTTCAGGAGTACCGCGACTATGCCGGTGTTGATGAAGGAATGACCGGCGTTTCTACCCGTTTTGCTTTCAAGATATTGTCGCGAGTGTTCAATTTTGATTCGGCTGAAATCGCTGCTAATCCTGTCCATCTTATGTACGTGCTGGAACAGCAAATTGAGCGCGAGCAGTTCTCTCAGGAGCTTGAGCAAAAATATCTTTCTTACGTCAAGGACACGCTCGCATCACGTTACGCCGAGTTCATTGGCAAAGAAATCCAGACCGCTTATCTGGAGTCGTATTCTGAGTACGGACAAAACGTGTTTGATCGTTATGTCACGTACGCGGATTTCTGGATTCAGGATCAGGAGTTCCGTGATCATGACACCGGCGAAAGCTTTGACAGGGCTGCACTGAACGCCGAACTGGAGAAAATTGAAAAGCCAGCCGGCATCAGTAATCCAAAGGATTTCCGTAACGAGATTGTTAATTTTGTTCTGCGGGCCAGAGTCTCGAACGGTGGCAAGAATCCACTTTGGACCAGTTATGAAAAACTGCGTGTCGTCATCGAGAAAAAGATGTTCTCGAATACGGAGGATCTGCTTCCCGTCATTTCATTTAATGCGAAAGGCTCAGCTGACGAGATGCGCAAGCATGAAGATTTTGTCAATCGCATGGTGACTAAAGGTTATACCCCCAAGCAGGTAAGGCTTCTCTGCGAATGGTATCTGCGGGTACGTAAATCGTCATAAACTTTTTTTACCGTCTGCTGATAAGACCTGAATGGGAGCTAAATGGTGCGAAGAACGCGGAATGGCCTTAAACAGTTGAGGAACCGCTGAGGATTCGGAGCGCCGTTTAGCCCCACATCATGTCAGAGCATGGACGGTAGAAAGATAGACGACCCTATCTGCGGTGGTGGTGTGAACTGTAACTGCACAGGGCTGCTTTTGTAAGTCTGGTATCGGTTAAGGGATTAAGCGATACCGGTGGCAGCTCCCAGATACATTCCGATCAGGAGACTGTACCGTGTTACATCAGATAATTGACCGTAGGTTGGCTGGAAAAAACAAGGGCATCGCGAACCGCGAGCGCTTCTTGCGTCGCTATCGCGACGATATTCGACGTTCGGTAACAGAAGCGGTACGTGACCGCGGTATCACAGAAATCGAAAAATCCAAGAGTATTACCATTCCCCGTAAAGATATTTCCGAACCGGTCTTTCGACACGGATCAGGTGGCATGCGTGAGGTAGTTCATCCCGGCAATCAGGATTATCTTCAAGGTGACCGGATTGCGCGCCCGGACGGCGGCTCGGGTCGCGGCGGTGGTAGCGAAGCAAGTGATCAGGGCGAGGGCCAGGATGACTTCGTTTTTGAATTGTCGCGTGAAGAGTTCATGCAATATTTCTTCGAAGACCTGGAGCTGCCGCGTCTGATTAAAACCAATCTGATGACAGCACCGACCTGGAAAAATATGCGGGCCGGTTACTCTACTGACGGCTCTCCCAACAATATCGATATTGTCAGATCGCTACGTAGTTCGCTGGGACGACGCATTGCGCTAGGTTCGCCGCTAGTGGCGCGACTACGCGAGCTTGAGCTATTGATGGAAGCGCTGAAGGATGATACAGAAGACCGTGGCGAAGAAATCAAGCGTCTGGCTGATGACATTCATCATCTGAAGGGGCGCATCTGGCGTATCCCGTTTATCGATCCTTTCGACTTGCGCTATGTCAACCGCGTCCGTCAGCCGCAACCGTCAAGTCAGGCGGTGATGTTTTGCGTCATGGACGTGTCAGGATCAATGGACGAGCAACGCAAAGATCTCGCTAAACGCTTTTTTATTTTGCTGTATCTGTTTCTCACGCGTAACTATGAACACATCGAAGTGGTCTTTATTCGCCATCACACGCGCGCCGATGAAGTCGATGAAGACACCTTTTTCCACTCGCAGGAAAGCGGCGGTACGGTCGTATCGAGCGCGCTTGAGCTGATGTCTAAAATCATCGATGACCGTTATCCACCGGGTGACTGGAACATTTATGGCGCGCAGGCGTCAGACGGTGATAACTGGAATGATGACTCACCAAAATGTCGCAAAATTCTTGAACAAAAAATATTGCCACGTTCGCGTTATTTTGCTTACATTCAGGTAGTTCCTGAAGAGCAAAATTTGTGGATGGAATACGCGCAAATAGTGCCGGATTATCGCCAGTTCGTGCAAAAGAAGGTTCAGCACGCGAGCGATATTTATCCGGTATTTCGTGAACTGTTTGAAAAACAGGTGAACGTATGAATGCACGTGCTGATATCAACAAGCGCAAATCGCCGTTACCTTGCCCATCCGACTGGACTTTTGAGTTAATCGAGCAATATAACGTCGAAATCGCGCGCGTCGCAGCAGCGTATAAGCTCGATATTTATCCCATTCAACTTGAGATAATTACTGCCGAGCAAATGATGGATGCCTACGCGTCATCGGGGATGCCGGTGAATTATCGCCATTGGTCATTCGGCAAGCATTTCCTATCGACAGAGCGCGGCTATAAACGTGGGCAAATGGGTCTGGCCTACGAAATCGTGATCAATTCGAATCCTTGTATCGCTTATCTGATGGAAGAAAATACCCTGACGATGCAAGCGCTGGTGGTAGCGCATGCCGCGTATGGCCATAATTCGTTCTTCAAGGGCAACTATTTATTCCAGCTGTGGACAGATGCAAACGCCATTATCGATTATCTGGTGTACGCCCGTAATTACATCGCAGAATGCGAAGAACGCCATGGATTTGATCGCGTTGAAGAATTGCTGGATTCTTGTCATGCACTGATGCATTACGGCGTCGATCGCTACAAGCGTCCGCAGCATTTGTCTTTGCTGAAAGAACGCGAGCAAGCCAGAGAGCGTGAGGAATACAACCAGTCACAAGTGAATGCGTTGTGGCGGACTTTGCCAACCAAAAAAGAAGAAGCCACCGCGCAGGATGAAAACCGTTTTCCTCCAGAACCGCAGGAAAACTTGCTGTATTTTGCCGAAAAGAATGCCCCGCTATTAGAACCATGGGAACGTGAGGTTATTCGTATCGTGCGTAAAGTCGCGCAATACTTCTATCCGCAACGGCAAACCCAGGTGATGAACGAAGGATGGGCGACATTTTGGCATTACACCCTCCTCAATACGCTCTACGATGAAGGTCATCTGACCGACGGTTTTATGATGGAGTTTTTGCATTCGCATACTAGCGTCGTGTATCAACCACCTATAACGAAATCGTATTACAACGGGATCAATCCCTACGCACTCGGGTTTTCAATGATGTGCGATATTCGTCGCATCTGCGAACATCCAACCGATGAAGATCGCGAATGGTTTCCACAGTTAGCAGGAACGCCATGGCTTGAGGCGCTCCATTACGCGATGCGCAACTTTAAGGACGAAAGTTTTATCGCCCAGTATCTATCGCCCAAATTGATCCGCGATATGCATTTGTTTTCGGTGCAAGATGATGAAAACCGGAGTGAATTGGAAGTGACCGCGATCCATAACGAGTCGGGCTATCAGTACGTCCGTGAAACGCTATCACGCCAATACGATATCAATCATCGTGAACCGAATATTCAGGTGTGGTCGGTTAATACCCGCGGTGACCGGAGCCTGACTTTGCGTCACTTCCGCAGTGACGGCCGACCACTGGGCGAGAACACAGATGAAGTATTACGGCACATGGCGCGATTGTGGCAATTCGACGTGCATCTGGAAAGCGTGGATGACAGCGGTAACGTGCTGCGTCGCTATCAATGCGTCAGCAATAATCGCTATACGTTACGGTCTTAAGGTACGGCCTTCATTGCGAAGTGCGTCGTCCGTATAGCAATAGAACGGTGAGAGTATGAAAGCCACGCGGTGCAGGGATGCAATGCGTGGCTTTATCATTTATCAGGTTAGCGTTGATAAACGCGTTTCCCCGCCGCAAAAGTCGCCAGAATACTGCGATCATCCCCTAGCAATGCTATTGCAAACAGTAGCTCTTCAAGGCCGTCAGTATTAGCGGTGCGTCGCGCCAGCAGCGGCGTGGCATGCGGGTCCAGCACGATAAAATCCGCCTCCGCACCGGCGACAAAATTGCCGATCGTGTTTTCCAGTTGCATACTGCGCGCGCCACCCAGTGTCGCCATGTAAAACATCTGCAATGCTGGCAGAAACGTGCCGCCCATGCGTGCGACTTTGTACGCCTCATTCATGGTTTGCAGCATCGAAAAACTGGTGCCACCGCCGACATCGGTCGCTAACGATAGCGGCACGCGATGCGTATCAGCCCGTTCAAAATCGAATAAACCACTTCCCAAGAACAGGTTCGAGGTTGGACAGACCGAGATTGCCGATTGCGTTTCGGCCATTCTCCGACGATCACTATCATCTAACCAGACGCAATGCGCATACATTGAGCGTGGGCGTAGCATGCCATATTTGTCGTAGACATCCATGTAGCTGCGCGAATCTGGGAACAGTGATTTGACCCACGCCACTTCATCCGTATTTTCCGCCGCATGCGTCTGCAAATAGACGTCAGGATAGGCCGCTGCCAATTCGCCCGCCAGTTGCAATTGCGCGTCACTGGACGTGGGTGCAAAGCGTGGCGTGATGGCGTACATCTGACGCCCGCGGTTGTGCCATTTTTTGAGCAGGTCTTCACTTTCACGGATACCGCGTTCGGCAGTGTCTTGCAGAAAATCGGGGCAATGTCGGTCCATCAAGACTTTGCCGGCGACCATCCGCAGGTTGCGCGCTTCGCTTTCCGCAAAAAAAGCCTCGACGGACTCTGGATGCACGGTGCAATACACCATCGCGGTTGTGGTCCCGCAACGTAGTAACTGATCCAGAAAAAAATCTGCCACGTTGCGCGCATGCACCGGATCGCTGAACTTGCGCTCGGTCGGAAAAGTATATTTTTCCAACCAAGGCAGCAAACCCGGCGATGGCGACGCGATCATATCGGTCTGCGGATAATGAACGTGTGTATCAATGAAACCCGGCATGATGATCTTGCCGCGATAGTCGTGGATTTCTTGACCGTCTGGCAGCGATCCTTTTAAATACTGATAATCCCCAGCCGCGACCACCTGTCCGCCTTTGATCAACAACAGGCCATCTTCATACCAGCAAGTCGCATCGGCTTGATGCGCGGGGTCTGCAGGATCCGCAGTAAAGTGCAACACACTGGCGCGATAGGCCTGAAGCGTTGCGTGATCGGATTGCGCGGTGTTGTCGCCTGCTGCCATGAGATACATTCCTTTAGTAATCAAAATCTATTTTTTTACATCTATTCTGAGATGCGGTTTACACATGTTTCAACATCCAAGTGTTTCTGGTATCTATATACGAAAGTAACTTACCAAACCGAAGAGAATCTTAGAGAAGCGTTCCAGCGTCACTAAACATCTGCGGTGCTACTGTATTCGACACGCTGGAAACTTCGGATATAGCGGATAAAACAGGCGTGACCGGCAATGTGCGGCCGATGCTTTCCCACACCTGAAGCAGTTGTGCCGTCACTGAAGCAGCGATCACCGCTGGCTCTTTGCCAATGATTCCCGGAATGCCGATTGGACACACCATCTCGGCCAATCGCTGCGGTGGTATGCCGCGCTCTTCGAGTCGATGCTCGAACTGCATGCGCTTGGTTTTTGAACCAATCAAACCAAACCACGCCACATCGTCGCGCTGCAAAATAAGCTCCGATAAGCGTTGATCCAGCGCGTGGTTATGCGTCATCACCAAAAAGCTTGCGCCGGCCGGAGCGCTGGCGACCACGGCTTCGGGAATGTCAGTGGCTTCTATCGTGACATTGGCAGGCTGAAGATCGGGAAACATTTCTTCCCTTTCATCGATCCAGGTTATCCGACAAGGCAAATCGGCCAACGCGCGAACGATGGCTGCGCCGACATGGCCTGCGCCAAATAGAAATAATTGTGGCCGCGGCGCAAGGCAACCATCCAGTAACCAGCGCTGACCTGCGCTATCGCGTATCAGCATTGCGCCATCTATCAAGGCCGGTAACCGCGGCAACATACCAGGACCGTGCAGGCGCCGACCATCTACATCGCAGAGACTAGGCGCGGCTGCGCTATTCACGCTTTCCGTGCCGTCGACGCGATCCAAGGCAACTAAACGCCAGCTGTCCTCGGCTTTGCGCAGGCGTAATTGTAGATAATTAAAATATTCCGCGGCATTGGCATCGACGCGTTCAAACGCCAAATGCACCACACCGCCGCAACATTGGCCAAGCGACGGCCCCAACGAAAATCGTTGCAAGCGCCGCTCACCGGCTCCGCTAAAAGCGTCCGATTCGGCATCCAAAAGCATCTGATGCGCGATGTCGATGGCACACAACTCCAGGTGACCGCCACCGATGGTGTCAAACTGCGCCAACGTCGTCACCACCATCTTTGCGCCAGGCGCGCGCGGGCCGGAACCCTCGACCTGCGCGACCGTGATCAAGATCGCTGGATTGGCCGGTGTCGGCTGCTTCATCAGCGTGATCAATGCATTTAACCAAAGTGTCATGGCGGTTTACCTTTTTTGAAGATCATGTGCAGTGATCGACGTTTGCATCAATTTTCGATTTACAGCGCTTTAGCTGGCTTTGCAACTAGCGCCATTTCAAGCACCAGCGGCCATCGCTTCAACCGCCGTAATCGCATTCAAGATTGCTTCACTGGTCGCTGGCGCATTTAACGGCGGGTTGTAGCGATGATCAACGACGCTGGCAACGGCGTCACGGATCGCAAAAAACACCGAGAAAGGCAACAATAATGGCGGTTCACCAACAGCTTTGGAGCGATGAATACTGTCTTCTACGTTGCGATTCTTGAACAAGCGCACGCGGAAGTCTTGCGGACAATCGGATATGGCCGGAATTTTGTAAGTCGATGGCGCGTGCGTCATTAACTTACCATCCTTGTTCCACCACAATTCTTCGGTGGTTAGCCAACCCATCCCCTGAATGAACGCCCCCTCAACTTGCCCTATATCCAGTGCGGGATTGAGCGATTCACCCGCGTCGTAAAGAGCATCTGCGCGCAACAGTCTCCACTCGCCAGTAAGCGTATCGACCACCACTTCGGAGACCGAAGCACCGTAGGCAAAATAAGAAAATGGATGACCGGTCATGGTCTTGGAATCCCAATACAAACCCGGCGTGGCATAAAATCCGTCGGACCATAACTGCACTCGCGCCATATACGCTTTTTGCACCAGATCAGCGAAAGTAATGCTGTGTTCGCCCATTTGTATCAGACCCGCGGCAAAGGTCACCGCCGTCACATCGCCCGCATATAAGGTGATGAAGAATTCGGCCAGACGCTGACGTATTTTGTGCGCTGCATTTTGTGCTGCTTTACCGTTCAAATCAGCGCCAGTGGAGGCTGCGGTGGCGGACGTATTGGCAATCTTGCTAGTATCAGTTGCCGTGACGCGCACTAAAGCCAAAGGAATACCCAGCGCGTGCGCGACAACCTGCGCAACTTTGGTGTTAACGCCTTGCCCCATTTCGGTGCCGCCATGGTTGACCAGCACAGAGCCGTCGGTGTAGACATGCACTAGCGCACCGGCCTGATTCAAGTGGGTGACGTTAAAGGCGATACCGAATTTGACTGGCGTGAGCGCGAGGCCTTTTTTGAGCACCAGACTGTTGGCGTTAAAAGTATCGATAGCTGCACGGCGCTGGCGATAGTCACTGGTACTTTCCAGCTCTTCAACCAGTTCATGGATGACGTTGTCGACGACTATTTGACCGTACTGCGTCACATTGCGGCCTTCTTGCTCATTACGACCATAGAAATTATGTTTGCGAATATCCAACGCATCACGGCCAAGATTACGCGCAATCTCGTCGAGTATGTATTCAATCGCAATTGCACCTTGCGGTCCGCCAAAGCCCCGGAACGCCGTATTCGACTGGGTATTGGTTTTGCCGCACATAGCGCTGATGTCTACGTCTGACAAATAATAGGCATTGTCAAAATGGCAGACCGCGCGCGTGGCAACCGGTGCCGACAAATCGGCTGAATAACCCGCCCGACTGACCATCTGTACCCGCGCGCCAACTATGCGTCCGCCGTCGTCATAACCGACCTCATACTCATAATGAAAGCAATGCCGCTTGCCAGTCACCATCATGTCATCGTCACGATCAGCCCGCAGTTTGACAGGACGCTTTAATTTATGCGCAGATATTGCTGCAACCGCTGCCCATAAAGCCGATTGCGATTCCTTGCCGCCAAATCCGCCGCCCATACGACGACATTCAACCACCACATTGTGCGCGTGCAAACCCAGCGCGTGCGCTACAACGTGCTGCATTTCGGACGGATGCTGGGTCGAGCATTGAACCAACATGCCGTTACCTTCTTTCGGAATCGCATACGAGATCTGACCTTCCAGATAGAATTGCTCCTGACCGCCGACCAGCAACTCGCCGCTTAATTTATGCGGCGCATTGGCAAACGCCGACTCAACATTGCCGCGTGCCAGATGCATCGGCGGCAACACATACGACTTTGCCGCATGCGCTGCCTGCGGCGTCAAAATCGCTGGCAGTTCATCATAATCGACCACCGCTTTGCGCACTGCACGGCGGGCGTTGTCGTGGCTGTCGGCGACGACCACAAATATTGGTTGTCCGACATATTGGACCAGACCATCGGCAAGAATTGGATCATCATGAATGATCGGACCGCAATCATTGGTACCAGGAATATCGCCGGCAACGTAGACCGCGACCACGCCTGTGGCGCTACGGACCGCTTCCAGATTGATCGAACGAATCCGCGCATGCGCCTTTTGAGACATCCCGAGCGCGGCGTGCAACGTGCCTTGCGCTTCGGGTATGTCGTCGGTATAGGTAGCTTCGCCCAGTACATGGAGAACCGCCGATTCGTGCGGATGTGACTGGCCGACTTCCGCCCAGGTAGTCTTATCGGCGGGTGCGCCACTATCAGTTTTTAAAAAAGCGTCAGTTTGGGTATTCATAATCTTTCTTCCTTATGCCGAATGGCGCTTAATGTCAGGCAGCGCACGCAACGCTGGCAAACGCATTAACCTGGTCCGGCCGTAACGGCGCGTCAATACGGGTTTCTAACCAGAAGCGACGTAATAGATTCTGCGCTGTTTTCATCCGATAGGTGCTGGATGCGCGCATGTCTGATAAAGGTGCAAAATCTTCTGCCAATAAGGCCATGGCCGATTGCAAACGCGTTTCGTCCCAAGGCTGCCCTATTAGCGATGCTTCGGCTTTGGCGGCGCGTTTCGGTGTCGCCGCCATGCCTCCAAAAGCGATACGGATCGCACCAATGTTGTCGCCGTCCATCACCACAGAAAACGCGGCACATACCGCAGAAATATCCTGATCAAACCGCTTCGCCAGTTTGTAAGTGCGGAACTGCGTAGCGCCATTTGGAAGCGGCACCCTGACCGATTCAACGAACTCATCGGGTTGCATGTCTTTTTTCATGTAATCCAGATAGAGCGACTCCAATGGCATCACGCGTTGACCGGTCGGTCCGCGTAACACCACTTCCGCACCGAGTGCGATCAACCATGGTGGAGAATCGCCAATCGGGGAGCCATTCGCGACATTGCCACCGAGTGTGCCAGCATTCCGAATCGGTAACGAAGCAAATCGTTGCCACATCTCACGCAATTCCGGGTAATGCGTGCTGAGCGCTGAATACGCATCGTTAAGTGTGACGCCTGCGCCGATGTGAAGTTGACCGTCTTTGATGACGACGGTGGCGAGTTCTTTGACTTGCCCCAAAAAGATGATGTCGCCCAGGTCGCGCATTTGTTTGGTGACCCATAAACCAACGTCGGTCGATCCCGCCAGCATGCGCGCCGCTGGATGCATGGCGCGGATGTCGACCAATTGTTGTAAGGTGCGCGGCGCGTAAAAATGTTGTCCTTCGTAACTATAGGTAAACAGTTCGTCGCGCTGTAGTAGCTGCAACGATGCCTGCAATCTGTCGCGGTCGAAATTGACCAGCGGCAACTCGCCCATTCGGTGCGCCGCATCAATAATCGGACGATAACCCGTACAGCGGCATAGATTTCCGGACAATGCCAGATCGATATCCTGGCGCTGCAAAGGCTGCCATTGGATGGATTGCTGGGATTGCAAGCATTGGCTAGTTGGCGCAGCAGATGTCGCGGGCGATGACGAAAGCGCGTGCACGCCTTCGTTTTTGAGATATAAATCCCACAACGACATGACGAAGCCGGGCGTACAAAAGCCGCACTGCGAGCCATGGCATTCAACCATTGCTTGTTGTACCGGATGCAACGCGCCATCCTGTTGTTTCAAATCCTCGACTGTAAACAAGGCTTTGCCATCCAGCGTTGGCAAAAATTGAATACAGGAATTCACTGATTTCATCTGGACGCCATCAGCGCCGATTTCACCGATCAACACAGTGCAGGCACCACAATCGCCCTCGGCGCAACCCTCCTTGGTTCCGGTGCAATGCAGATCTTCGCGCAGATGCTGGAGAATGGTACGGGTTGGTGCGGCGCGGTCGACCGTGTGCACCTCGCCACGATAAAAAAACCGAATTGGGCTGCTGGCTGCGCCGGATGGTGCGGTGGTTTGGATGGCAGTAGACAAGAAAGACTCCAATATGATTTATTTATACACTATAGATTAGCAGTCGCGCACGTTGACGAGTGCGCTATACCGATGATGTCGACTATTTGCAGAATGAAATATCGATACGGTTTTTGATGCTGGCTGGTTGATACCGGTCTTGTATCTACTTTTTATCGACCCAAAACTTTTCAATTATTACTATGCGTCATCTTTCACCATCATTAACTACGATGATTCAGCATAGATCACCTTCATTATAGTAATCATTTAGTACCATAAATATTAACAATTGCTATGCGCTGACGTGTGCCGTTTTGCCCTGCAATTGCAATTAGAAATAACAATATTCCTAATTGGACGTTTATCTTTTACTTGCATCCATAATAAGTAAAATCAGGCGAGCGCAGTTATCATCTATTTTATATACCTATTATTCGCAAGGAAGCATCCTCCAGCCCGCAATCTGGAACACATTACGTTGCCCGAACGCTGCTTAATGCGCAATTAACGGGTAACCTCACAAAAACTAAAAACAGGTCAAAAGGGCAACTGTGGACGTCGACCACTGCGGCCTTACAATAATAAAGGAGACACCATGCAATTTCTCGAGAAATTTTTTAAGCTGAAGGACAATGGCACCGACGTGCGTACCGAGCTGATCGCCGGACTCACAACGTTTCTAACGATGGCCTATATCATCTTCGTCAACCCGACGATTCTGGGCGACGCCGGTATGCCAAAAGACTCCGTATTCGTGGCGACCTGTATCGCGGCCGCGGTCGGTACACTGATCATGGCGTGCTATGCCAACTATCCTATTGCGCTGGCGCCCGGAATGGGACTGAACGCCTACTTCGCCTATACCGTGGTCAAAGGAATGGGTGTACCTTGGGAAGTGGCGCTTGGTGCGGTCTTCATTTCTGGCTGCCTGTTTTTAATCATCAGTCTGGTCGGCGTCCGAGAAATCATCGTCAATGGGATTCCCCCCAGTATCCGAATAGCCATCACAGCCGGTATCGGACTATTTCTGGGACTTATTTCTCTCAAAACTGCTGGCATCGTGGTCGCCAATCCGGCCACCTTTATCTCGTTGGGTGATCTGCATCAAATCCCTGCGATTCTGGCGATTGTCGGATTTCTGATCATCGTCGTGCTCGACCGATTCCAGGTCAAGGGTGCCATATTGATCGGCATTGTGACGGTGACTATCCTGAGCTTTCTGATCGGCGGCAACAAGTTTATGGGCATATTTTCCATGCCGCCATCAGTCATGCCGACCTTGTTCAAACTCGACATCATGGGTGCGCTATCGATGGGCGTCATGAACATCGTGCTGGTATTTTTTCTGGTAGAGCTGTTTGATGCCACCGGCACCATGATCGGTGTCGCCACGCGCGCTGGTCTGGTCAAGAATGGCAAGATGGAACGCCTTAACCGTGCTTTGCTGGCAGATAGCACAGCGATTGTGGCTGGCACCTTTCTCGGCACTTCCAGCACCACCGCTTATATCGAAAGCGCGGCGGGAGTGCAAGCCGGTGGTAGGACCGGACTGACCGCACTGGCCGTGGCGATCCTATTTCTGGCGTGCCTGTTTATTGCACCATTGGCCGGAGCAGTTCCTGGATATGCGACCGCGCCAGCACTATTTTATGTCGCTTGTCTGATGCTGCGCGAAGTCACGCATCTGGATTGGGACGACAGCACTGAGAGCGTACCTGCAGTTATTACGGTATTAATGATGCCGTTCACCTACTCCATCGCCAACGGGATCGCCTTCGGCTTTATTTCCTACGCCGCATTGAAATTGTTCACCGGCCGATTTAAGGAAGTGAAACTGGTGGTGTGGATTATTGCCGCGGTCTTCTTGTTTAGATATATTCATTTGGGCGCTGAATAATAGACGCGCTAAACGCTCACGTAATAAGTGAGAGCATTAGTTGACCAACCAATAAGTTAATTAACAAGCGGCGATTTAAATATCGCATCGATTCAAGGCAGAACCAAGGGGCGTGTTGCAGAACACGCCCCTTTTACGTTCGCATGGTGTGCATGGTGTAAATGGGGTGTACATGGTGTATTTAATCACGGCAATGACCCGCGTTCCATTAGAATCGACGCTCCAACCAGCGCAACCCAGGCAAAAAATGTCCCGTCCTCATCTCAAGACCATTCAAATGTCCGTTCTCTCCCCATTTCCCCGACGGATCAGCATATTGGCGCTCATTCCTCTGATCGCATGCTCACTAGCGTATGCCGCAGCAGACGCACCAACTGGCAAGGATTTGCACGACAACTTTCACTTTCTGGGCGAAATGAACAAGGCCTCGACCGTCATGGTCGTAGAAACAGGCATTGTGCCGCCCGCCCTTGGTAAAAAGATCGCCTCCGCAGTCGACCAAGTCATCCAGAACGGTGACCAGCCCGGCGCGAAACGACCAGCAGACTATCTACAATATGAGCCGCTGATCCTTGCCATTGCTGGGCCGGACGGCTCGCGCATGCACTCAGGCCGCAGTCGCCAGGACATCCTATCGACGACCCGTCGCCTGATGCAACGCGAGCGCGCCTTGAAGCTGATGGATGCGATGAACAAATCGAAAGCCGAGTTCCTTACGCTGGCCGCAAAGCATCTCGACACGATTGTCCCAGCCTATACCAATGGTGTGCAGGCGCAGCCCACGACTTACGCGCATTATTTGCTCGCATTCGCGTCGGTGTTTGGTCGCGACAGCACCCGCTTGCAAGAGGCTTATGCACGCCTTAATCAAAGTCCGTTAGGCGGCGCTGCGCTGGGCACATCAAGCTTTCCAGTGGATCGGCGGCGACTGGCAGAATTATTGGGATTTGATGGCGTCATCGAGAACTCGTACGATGCCACCCAGTTAGGTGCGCTGGATCAAGGCGTCGAACTTGTCACGTTATGCAGCAATGCGGCACTGATGATCGGTATTTTGATGCAAGACATCCACACCCAATACCACCAGCCTTATCCCTGGATCATGATTCAGGAAGGACGCCTGACCGGGACCAGCAGCATCATGCCGCAAAAACGCAATCCCTACGCCCTCAATATCCTTCGCTTGCAAGCGAGTGATATCGTTGGTGGGTCAATGACATTCCAGTTAGAGGCACACAACGTCACGCCAGGGATGCCGGATTACAAACGCGATCAGGTCGAAAAGACGCTGGACATGACCACCGACGCCTTCATCAAACTGGCCGATCTGATGGACAACCTGATCATCGACAAAAAACGCTCGTTGCAAGAAGTAGACGAAGACTATTCGACAACAACGGAACTGGCCGATATCCTGCAACGCGACTCCGATATTCCGTTCCGCGTAGGTCATCACTTTGCCTCTGATCTCGTTACCTACGGTCGCACCAATAAGCTCAAGCCGACCGACATACCTTTTGACATCGTGCAACAAAAGTATGCCCAAGCAGTGAAGGTCTTCGGGTTCACCGAAACGCAATTTCCATTGACGCAAGAACGTTACAAAAAATCGTTGACCGCACAAAATATGCTGTCTTCCAGCAAAGGCCTGGGCGGACCGCAGCGCAGTGAAACCGAACGCATGCTCGCGGTTGAAAAAGAGAAATTGATGCAGGACGTCGCGTGGTTAAATACCCAGCAAAACAAACTTGCGCGTGCACAAGATAATCTTGATAAAACGTTTCATAAACTCGAAAATTAATAGACGCTTTGAGCCAGCAGTTGGAGTCCGCTCGAGACTCCAACAAAAATCCATCCACCGTTTCATCGGCAAATCTTGGATGTTAATTCAATGCGGCAAACATATTCCATTACCGCCAAGCCCGTCAATCAGTCTCATAATTCCGCCAAACCAAAGCGCCGCAATCCATCCAGATCCACCACCTGAATCGATTGGTAGGAAGTTGTCACCAGATTCAATCTGGCCAGTTCCTGCAACGCCTGATTGACGCGCTGGCGTGATAATCCGGTCAACAAACCGATTTCCTCTTGAGAAAAGGCGAGTACCGCCATCGTGCGGGGGTACAACACAGGATGAAATAACTGCGCAATCGCTTGAGCAACCTGCGCATCGGCACTTAGCAACCGCGTGTTTTGCAACGAAGCAATGAACTCGCCCATACGCTCATTCAGTTGCCGAATAACAAAGGCGGTGAACGGCAAGCTTTCAGCTAATAAAATATGAAACGTCTGCTCCGGAATTAACATAATCTCAGCGTCGCGTACTGCAATCACGTCATATTTGCGCACCTCCCGTTTGATCACGCTGCCCTCACCGACCCAACCACCGGCAGGAATACCTGAAAACGTACAACTGCGACCATCTGCGCTGTAGATAGCCAGCTTGATTAATCCGCGCTGCACACCGATCCAATAGTGCGAAATAACGCCGCGGCGTGCCACAAATTCCCTTGGGGCAAAATGCTGGATCACTGTCGTTTTTGCTACCAGCGTCTGATGTTCCGGAGCCAGCGCCAAAAACCACGCATGCATGGAAAGCTGATCAATAAGGTTTAACCCGACACTTGTCATGGCATCTACTATGAAATGGAAATAGTTGAATATTTTTTGTCCAAAGTGCGCAACCTGTCATCTGCATGACAAACAAAATGCCTAGCAAGTGATAGGCTAACGCCTGTTACACCATTACACCATTACGCCATTACACAATAACAAAACCAATCAGGATAGTGGCATATTCCATCAGGAGACTAGCATGGCAGCAGATTTCGACACCGGCCTTGGCAAGAATCAAGCCAACTTTGTAGCACTCACGCCCATCGATTTCATCGCTCGTGCCGCCGAGGTCTACGGCGACCGGCTAGCGATTGTGCACGGGCAACTCCGGCAAAACTGGCGCGAAACGTACGACCGCACCAAACGACTTGCCAGCGGTTTGCAGCGACTTGGCGTCAAAAAAGGTGACACTGTCGCCGTCATGCTGCCGAATACACCCGCAATGGTAGAGGCGCACTTTGGCATTCCGATGGCAGGGGCAATACTAAACGCGCTGAACATTCGACTCGACCTGACTTCGCTGGCTTTCATGCTGCGCCATGCCGAAGCCAAAGTCCTCGTCGTGGATACCGAATTCGCTGAACTGGCGGGGCAACTCGCACAGCAGATTGCTGGTCTGACGATTATTGCCGTGCATGATTTGCTCGGGCCGCAAGCCGCGCCATTTGGCGATACCGACTATGAAGCGTTACTGGCAACCGGCGATACCGATTTTGTCTGGGAGCCGCCAACGGATGAATGGGACGCGATAGCACTGAACTACACTTCCGGCACAACGGGCGACCCTAAAGGTGTGGTGTATCACCATCGTGGCGCAACGCTGAATGCCATATCGAATGTCCTCGAATGGGATCTGCCGAAGCATCCTGTGTATCTGTGGACGCTGCCGATGTTTCATTGCAACGGCTGGTGTTTTCCATGGACAATTGCCGCGCGCGCCGGCGTCAACGTGTGTTTGCGCAAGTTTGAACCAAAGCTGGTATTTGACCTGATCAAAGAACAGAAAATTACGCACTATTGCGCAGCCCCGATTGTGCATGCCGCATTAGCCAACTCACCCGCCGAATGGCGCGATGGCATACAGGGCGTCGTACGCGGCATGGTCGCAGGATCGCCGCCGCCCGCCGCCGTACTCGCAAAAATGGAAGAAATGGGCTTCGATCTGGTCCACGTTTATGGATTGACCGAAACCTACGGTCCCGCAGCCGTGTGCGCAGAACAAGCCGATTGGAGTGGACTCAGCGTCGACGCCCGCGCCGTCAAAAAATCACAGCAAGGCGTGCGCTATCACCTGCAAACATCGCTCGCCGTATTGCACCCGACGACGCTGCAACCAGTAGCAGCCAATGGCTTAGAAATTGGCGAGATCATGTTTCGCGGCAATATCTGCATGAAGGGCTACCTCAAAAACGAAAAGTCCACACAAGCAGCATTTGAAGGTGGCTGGTTTCATACCGGTGATCTCGGCGTGTGCATGCCCGACGGCTATGTCAAAATTAAGGATCGCAGCAAAGACATCATCATCTCCGGAGGAGAAAATATTTCGAGCGTCGAAGTCGAAGAAGCGCTCTATCGCCACCCAGACGTTTTAGCCGCCGCAGTAGTCGCCCAGCCGGACGAAAAATGGGGAGAAACGCCATGCGCTTTTGTCGAGTTAAAAGAAGGGGCAACAGTAACGGCAGCGGAAATAATCATTTTTTGTAAAAATATTCTGGCAGGATTCAAAGTGCCGAAAGCCGTGTATTTTGGTACGCTACCGAAGACCTCAACTGGGAAAATTCAAAAATTTGAATTACGCAATCGGGTGCACTCGCAAGCGGCTATTGATGTTTAAGTGGAGACTGCTGGATTAAATTGAGCTGGTGGGATTGACGCTGAATGTGGCGTATTGGAAAATATCATGATGAAACTTGCGGCCTGTTGAGATGTTAAGCAGGCCGCTTTTTATTAACAGAACAAAAATTTGTTCAGACTATATTTTTTCTTCGTATGGAATTTTCTGGTGAATATTTACATATTGAAATAGACAATCAGGAGGCATTATTAATGTGAACAGCCATTTTTTTCTGATATTTATCATGGCTCGCTTGAACTTCCCGGAAGGATAATTATGCCCTCGCCATCCTTGCCGCTTTCCTCACCATCCATCACTGCGAGTTTATTGCGCCACCAAGATTTGGTTGCCATTGGCATTCCGTGTGCGTAGGCTTCTCCAATAAAGTCTCCGGCCGCCGTATATGCTCTGACGTAACCGTCTACATAAAACAAACTGTCAGAACCTCCGCCCGGCAGCGGCATGAAGGGAATCAAGTCGTCGATGGTGAAGACTTTGTATCGCTGATAATAGAACTCCTTATTCGGGCTATATTGTTTTTCGCCGTACGGCGTTCCCTCATGCCAATTTTCATAAGAAAAATAAGCAAGCACGGGAAGGGCTATTAATATGAAAAGCCATTTTCTTCTGATTTTTATCATGGAAAACCTACATCTTTTGGAAACTTAATTCGTCCATCATCATCATTGTTACTAGCACCATCCATCACGACAAGAAAGTCATATATCCAGAATATGTTTGCCATCGGCATTCCGTGTGCGTACGCTTCTCCAATAAAATCTCCGTTTGCTGTATATCCCCTGACGTAACCGTCTACATAAAACAAACTGTCAGAACCTCCTCCTGGCATCGGCACGTACGGAATCCACTCCTCAATGGTGAAGACTTTGTATCGCTGATAATAGAACTCCTTATTCGGGCTATATTGTTTTTCTCCGTAAGGCGTTCCCTCATGCCAATTTTTATACGTAAAATAGGCAAGTACAGGAAGAGCTATTAATATGAAAATCCATTTTATTTTGATTTTGATTTTGATTTTTGCCACGGTAGCGCTATCTCCATTTTTTTAGGTACTTTTACCCACATCACATCCGAATACACCACAAAATCCCCACCTGTCTTATGGCGCGTTTGGTAGCGTCGGAAGTCGTCGTTAAAGGCAGGGACCACACTAGGAAATTGTTTACTCATGTTTGTTTTGTTTATAGCGCTGTACAACAACATGTAAGCAGCCATTTCATCTTTTGGAAGTAACCGCGTTTTGCTCCATACCCCCAAAGGAACCATTTCTTCAAAAGTGCTAGTAGTATTGAAGTCGTAGGTATCGCGTAAGTAAATGCCGATATGCTTGACATGAAATATGTCCTGTTGCAGCAACCAATTGGTGCTTGTTTCGCCGACTACGGCCAGTTTAAAAATGCCCTTGCCAACAGCACCGTATAGTTCGTCAAAAGTATCCAGTTTTTCGCCAAATTCTCGGTAATTCACCTGGCACTTACTATCTAGTTCACGCGCAGACAGGGTGCGGCTTCCTAACTTGCATGGCTCTATCGATTTTGGTTTCCAACCCCATTTTATTAATTTTTTAACAAGCTCATCCTTTCCATTATCCGTTGCCCAATTTTCCAAAACATCATCAAACGCCTCCACCGCACGCGGAAATTTCAGTAACCACGCCATCTTGATAATCTGGTCGTCATACTCCGCTGGCGTCAATTTACAAGGATCAAATTTCCCTATTTTTACGTCGTTGGGCATCACCCAACCAGAGTCGTTCTCGAACCAGTGCCGCATAATCTGTGCGGCGATAGGCCAGCCCATTTTTTCCATGATGTCGGGGATGTCACGGAGCTGCATCATTTCTATTGCGCATTCCACTCCCTTACGATCACTGCACGGGGTTGTCATGGCGACTGCAATGGGTAGACTCATTTTTTGTCCACTCCGAATCGCGTTTGTAATGCGTCCTGTCTTGTCATAGCATTCTCAATAGAGTTGGTCATCGAAATTTACGACGAGTATCAACGCTATTGTTTGCATTTTTACGATGTTTGAATGCTTGTTAGGTGTTCGACTTAGTATCGGGGGTGTATCCATTCTGAATAGAACGGAGGAACGGACCGCATGTAGTGGCGCAGACGCAAGCCAGTTGCGCAACTGCCGATTGCTGGATACGAACTAAGAACGCGCCATATAATCAACGCTGATCAAGGCGGTTCAGCAAAGACTTTGAACAGCGGTAATCCTCATCAACGATCAGCGCGCGCCTATCAACACAGTCATCGATACCAACCGCTATCGTATTTGAGATATAAAAAAAGCCCTTTGAGACAAAGGGCTTGAACAATAACGTTACAGATTCGGTGCCATCCAGCGTTCGATTTCTTCCTTCGGCACGTCACGCCGTTTCGCCATATCGCTGACCTGATCGTCACCGATCTTGCCGACGACAAAATACTTCGATTCCGGGTGGGCCATATAGAAACCTGATACCGCCGCACCAGGAAACATCGCGTAGGATTCTGTGAGTAGCATGCCGATTTCTTCGCATTGCAATACCTTGAACATGTCGGCCTTGACGGTATGTTCAGGACACGCAGGATAACCTGGCGCAGGACGAATACCGCTATAAGATTCCTTGATCAATGCTTCACTTGACAGGTCTTCAGTCGGCACATAACCCCACAAATCTTTGCGCACCCGTTCATGCAAGTATTCTGCAAATGCTTCGGCTAAACGGTCTGCCAATGACTTCAGCATGATGGACGAATAATCGTCGTGCGCATCTTCAAAACGCTTCTCGTATTTCTCGATGCCGATGCCTGCGGTGACTGCAAACAAGCCGATGTAATCGGCGATGCCGGATGACTTCGGCGCGATGAAATCGGAGAGGCATTGATTTGGTCGTGCGACGCCATCAATGATCGGTTTTACCGTTTGCTGGCGTGCGCCGTAGTAGGTGAAAGCAACCTGCGTACGGGTATCGTCTGTGTAGACTTCGATGTCGTCGTCGTTGACTGTATTTGCCGGTAACAAGGCGATCACGCCGTTGGCTGTCAGCCAGCGTCCGTCAATGACTTTCTTCAGCAAAGCCTGACCTTCTTCGAATACTTTGCTGGCAGCATCGCCAACCACTTCATCGGTCAAAATGGCGGGATACGGACCTGCCAAATCCCAGGTTTGAAAGAACGGACCCCAATCGATATAGCGAGCAAGTGTGCCGAGATCCACATTTTTGAACAGGCGACGGCCTATGAATTTCGGTTTTACCGGCGCAAAATCCAACTTGGTACGATTGGCCCGCGCATCTGCCAATTTCAACATCGGAACGGCTTTTTTGTTGGCGTGCTGGACGCGAATACGCTCGTAATCAACGGCGATTTCGGCAACGTATTGATCCCGCTGTTCTGGCGTCAGCAGCGATTGCGCCACTGACACGGAACGCGATGCATCCGGCACATACACCACCGGACCTTCATAATTAGGCGCAATCTTGACCGCAGTATGGGCGCGACTGGTGGTTGCACCACCAATCAATAGCGGCATTTTTACGCTACGGAAATAAGGATCGCGCTGCATTTCTTTAGCGACGTAGGCCATTTCTTCCAGCGACGGTGTGATCAGACCACTAAGACCGATGATGTCGGCATTTTCTGCCTTTGCCATTGCCAGAATTTCAGAGCACGGGACCATGACGCCCATGTTAACGACTTCAAAATTATTACACTGCAAGACCACTGAAACGATGTTTTTGCCGATGTCATGGACGTCGCCTTTGACCGTCGCGATAACGATTTTTCCCTTCGGCTTGGCGGCGATGCCGGTGCGTTCTTCATCAAGGCGTTTTTCTTCTTCGATGAACGGAATCAAATGCGCAACCGCTTGTTTCATCACGCGTGCCGATTTCACCACTTGCGGCAAGAACATTTTTCCTTGCCCGAACAAGTCACCGACGACGTTCATACCGTCCATCAACGGACCTTCGATAACGTGGATCGGACGACCACCGTTATCCAGCAATTCCTGACGTGCTTCTTCGGTATCTTCGACAATCCATTGCGTGATACCTTGCACCAACGCATGCGACAAGCGCTGCTGCACCGTGCCGCTGCGCCATTCCAGGGTTTCTTCTTCCTTCTTGGCGCCAGCTTTCAAAGTAGAGGCGATTTCAATCATGCGTTCGGTCGCGTCATCACGGCGATTCAACACCACGTCTTCGACCCGTTCGCGCAACTCAGCGGGCAGGCTGTCGTACACGCCCATCATACCGGCGTTGACGATTCCCATGGTCATGCCAGCTTTGATCGCGTGATACAAAAATACTGTGTGAATTGCTTCACGCGCCGGGTCGTTGCCGCGGAAACTGAAGCTGACGTTCGATACGCCGCCACTGATTTTGGCGTACGGCAGATTCTGATGAATCCAGCGCGTGGCGTTGATAAAATCTACGGCGTAATTATTATGCTCTTCGATACCGGTGGCAATCGCAAAAATATTCGGATCAAAAATAATATCTTCCGGGGGAATGCCAACCTGTTCGACCAGAATATCGTATGCGCGCTTGCAGATCTCAATTTTGCGTTCGTAGGTATCGGCCTGACCTTTTTCATCGAAGGCCATCACAATTACCGCAGCGCCATAACGGCGGCATAATGTGGCTTGGCGAATAAATTCCGGCAAGCCTTCTTTCATCGAAATCGAGTTGACGATGGCCTTGCCTTGCACGCATTTCAAGCCCGCCTCAATCACCGACCACTTCGACGAATCGATCATGATCGGCACGCGTGCGATGTCCGGTTCGGAAGCGATCAGGTTGAGGAAACGGGTCATCGCCGCTAACGAATCCAGCATCGCTTCATCCATGTTGATGTCGATGATCTGAGCGCCGTTTTCAACCTGTTGCCGCGCTACCGCCAGCGCTTCGTCGTATTGCTCGTTAAGAATCAATCGAGCGAAAGCTTTCGAGCCAGTGACGTTGGTGCGTTCACCAACGTTGACGAAGAGCGAACTGTCGTCGATGGTAAAAGGCTCAAGGCCGGACAGACGCATCTCGTGCGTCGTCTCGGGAACAACGCGTGGCGCAATGCTGGCGACGGTATCGGCAATGGCTTTAATATGATCCGGCGTGGTGCCGCAGCAACCGCCAGCGATGTTGACGAAGCCGCTTTCGGCGAAATCTTTTAGCAGCGATGAAGTCACATCCGGCGTTTCGTCAAACCCGGTATCGCTCATTGGATTGGGCAAACCGGCGTTTGGATAGATGCAGACAAAGGTGTCGGCAATCTTGGACAATTCTTCGGCATACGGCCGCATCAAGGCCGCGCCTAGTGCGCAGTTGAGGCCCACGGTCAGCGGGTTGGCATGGCGAATCGAATTCCAGAACGCGGGCACAGTCTGGCCCGATAAAATACGTCCCGATGCGTCGGTGACGGTGCCGGAAATCATGATCGGCAAGCGCAGACCGGACTCTTCGAAGAAGGTATCAATTGCGAACAAAGCGGCCTTGCAATTGAGCGTATCGAAAATGGTTTCGACCAAGAGTACGTCGGCCCCGCCTTCGACCAGCGCGCGCGTTTGATCCAGATAGGCCGCAACCAGTTGATCGAACGTCACGTTACGCGCCGCCGGATCGTTGACCTCTGGCGAAATTGACGCGGTTTTTGGTGTCGGTCCCAACGCGCCAGCGACAAAGCGCGGCTTGTCCGGGGTCGAATATTTGTCGCAGGCGGCACGTGCCAAACGCGCTGAGGCAACGTTCATCTCATACGCCAAATGCGCCATGTGATAGTCGTCTTGCGCAACGGTCGTCGCACCGAAGGTGTTGGTCTCGATCAGATCGGCGCCAGCGGCCAGATACTGTTCGTGCACTTCGCTGATGATATGCGGTTGGGTCAACGACAGTAATTCGTTGTTGCCTTTGACAAACAATTCGCGACCGGGACCTTGAAAGCCGATGAAGCGCCCAACTGGACCACCGCGATAATCTTCCTCCGTCAGCTTGTATTGCTGAATCATGGTGCCCATCGCGCCATCGAGTATCAAAATACGCTGCGACAATAACTGCCGCAAATGGGTTTCGGTAGGAGATATCTGGTTGACGACGGGCTTCATAGGCTTACTTTAGTCTTTGAAATGAACAGGTATTGATCCGCAGTCAAAAAAATGCAAAAACCCGGTCGCAGGCAGCGCCGGGTTAGACATACGGTGGATAGAAGAAATTATACGTTAAATCAAAGGGTTATGTTCTTTGAAACAATAGCTTAACGCGCTGGTATGGATCATTCCTGGCAATCGACAGCATCCACTAGCCTGATAACTGAAGGGATGGTTTGTTGGCACGGCACAGGTTCATTTAGTTTTAAAGTGAGACATTTAGCCGCGCCTCCTGCTTTTAAGAATTCGGTGAGTGGTGTTTGGTGCACGATGTAGCCATGCTCTGTGAGCACATTAACCAACGCCACCGATGCACAATTAAGAAAAATGTGTTGGCCGCAATTGACACTATTGCATGCAAAATGCAAGGCGTCGTCTGCGCTGACAATCAAACGTCGATGCGGGGGAACACGGGCCGCAATAGCTATCTGTGATGCAGCATCAAAAGCGTCCGGGAAATACATCACTTCGCCGCCCTCAAGCGGGCAAAAACAGGTATCAAGATGATAATACCGCGCATCGACCAAACGCAGTGGTTGTACTTCAACGTCCAACAGTTGAGAAAGCGGTTCTGCGCAAGCCACGTCAGAGCGATGGCCGTGTCCAAACCACAACAAGTCATCATGACGGTCTAACAAGGCGTCCCCCGCCCCTTCAAATGGTAAATGTGATGCCAGTTTTAACACTTCAAATCCGTGCGCCGCAAACCAATGTTCGAAATGACTTTCTTCCGCTTGTCGTTCAACATGGCGAAATCGGGAGAGCACCACTTTATTTCCCCGTACTACGCCGCCGTTAGCGGTGAACACGAGGTCAGGCACGCCAGCTTTGGCAGGAATCTGTTGAACGATGGCAACGGAGGCAATTTCACTGACCAATTCTTCCCATTGCAAACTGGCAACATCGTGGTCGGCATGCGCAATATTGCCCGCCATCCACGGATTGATGACGTATGCGACTTCAAAGTAATCTGGCGCACACATCAAGTAAGTTGATTTTGTGGCGCTCAACGTGCTAGCGACATTGGCTTCGACCAATTCACTTTTTTCGATGCCCGCTTGCGCCGTGTCATATCCGGCGTAAGTCATGCGTAGCTCCGTTCCGCTGGCGCGGTGACCGATGGTATTGCTTCGAGTGCCTTACGAATGATGTTGAGTCCGGTGTCTATTTCGCTGGCGCTAATTATCAACGGCGGCGCAAACCGCACCACGGTTTCATGCGTGTCCTTTGACAACATGCCTAACTCCAGCAATATTTCACAAAATGCGCGGGCCGAAATAATGGACGGGTCCAGTTCCATCCCGATCAGCAACCCTTTGCCGCGCACTGCACGGATGGCCGGATGCGACATCGCGCGCAAGCCGCTTTGCAAGCGCTGTCCCATGCGGTCAGCGGCTGCCGCCAGATGGTCATCGCGCAGCAACGATAGCGCGGCGTGACCAACCGCAGCGGCCAACGGATTGCCGCCAAAAGTGCTGCCGTGGTCGCCCGGTGTAAACACGGCCATGACGTCTTCTCGTGCCAAAAATGCCGATACTGGCAACAAGCCGCCACCTAGCGCTTTGCCCAGAATCAGGCCGTCCGGTACGACATTTTCGTGGTCGCAAGCCAGTAGCTTGCCGGTACGACCCAATCCGGTTTGCACTTCATCGCAAATAAGGAGGACATTATGGCGTGTACAAATTTCTCTGCACGCAGCGAGGTAGCCATCGGGCGGGACGATAATACCGCCCTCACCTTGAATTGGCTCGACCAAAAAAGCGGCTGTTCGCGGTGTAATTGCCGCTTCCAGCGCTGCTGCATCGCCAAACGGTATTGATACAAAGCCTGACGGAAACGGACCAAAACCGTCACGATATTGCGGCTCGGATGAAAATCCGATAATAGTCGTGGTGCGTCCCCCAAAGTTACCCTTGCAGACGATGATTTCGGCACTGTTATCAGGAATTCCTTTCACCTTGTGGCCCCATTTCCGCGCGGCCTTAAGCGCGGTTTCGACAGCTTCTGCACCGCTATTCATCGGCAGCGCTTTGGGTTGTCCGGTCATTTCACACAGCAACTGCAAAAATGGGCCGAGTTGATCGGTATAAAACGCACGGGAAGTCACGGCGAGCCGGTTGGCCTGACGGGTTAAGGCTGCGACTAAAGTGGGATTGCTGTGACCGAAACTGACTGCCGAATAGGCGGACATCATGTCGAGATAATGCTTGCCTGTTTCGTCCATAAGCCACACGCCGCGCCCGCTGCTGAGAACGACAGGCAAAGGTGAATAGTTATGCGCACTGTAGCGATTTTCTAGTGCGATGGCTGGGTTTTTCATGATGCGCTCCGGTCACAGTTTATGATTACATGATAATCACAAAGCATAAAAATATTTGTGCATAATGAAGCATGTTTCGCTACTTAAACGCATGATTCGTGCAGGAATGAGATGATAAATGGAAAAATTGGATCGATATGACAAAATTTTGTTGCGCACGTTGCAGGCGAACGGGCGGGCGTCTAATGTCGAGTTATCGGATCGGGTCAATCTATCGGCACCGCAATGCTATCGGCGGGTGCAGCGGCTCGAAAAGGACGGCATTATTCGTGGTTACGCGGCGCAAGTAGAACCTGCGGCGATTGGTTTGGGCGTTACGGCATTTGTCAGCTTGAACATCGCGCGTGAGCAGTTCAAACAGGTCCGCAAGGTTGAACAAGCGATTCGCGCATTTCCGGAAATTCTTGAGTGTTACACCATCTCTGGCGATTTTGACTACTTGCTCAAAGTAGTGGCGAGCGATTTGAAATCGCTGTCCGGATTTTTGACCGACCGGTTGATGCAGGTCCCGGGCGTGGCGGGCGTTAAATCGATGGTTTGCCTGGAAGAGATCAAACCACCAAGCCCGTTACCACTTGCAGATTGATGGATCGATGGATCGATTGCCTTTAGCACAGAGAAGACAAAGAGTGCGAACCTGCTTTCGATCACACTAAGCGATCCATTGGTGACGATTAGTGCGTAATTTGCACGAATTATGTGTTTAGGGATGGCTGTATTGCGGATTCCGGCGCGGCTACACTTTGGTCTCCATCTGACCGACGGGTTCCCCGAGATCAGCAGCAGCCAGGAAAGCACAGCGCCGCTGGGGCGTTGCGGGCCAGTCCGAAATACTATTGAAAGCACATCATGCCCATACTTACTGTACTTCTATCAACTCCGCCAAATGCCATAACGTCGGCCAAGGTTGCGCAATCGCTTTCGCAATTGACTGCGGACATTTTGCATAAGAAACCGGAGCTTACCTCGATTGCTATTTCGCACGTCGATCCGGCCCATTGGTTTGTCGGGGGAGAGAGTTTGCACGCGCAACACAAAACCAGCTTCTTTTTGGCTATTCGTATCACCGATGAAACGAATACGGCTGATGAAAAAGCCGCCTATATCGCCGCAGTATTCAATGCAATGGCAGATTTGCTCGGCGATTTGCATCATGAAAGTTATGTACACGTGCACGATGCACGCGCCGCGGCATACGGTTATGGCGGCTTAACGCAGCAACAAAGGGCCGTGGTCGCAAAACTGTAATGCGCGAACCGGCGGTCAATCTTCCCAAAAAAATGACCCGCATCGCTCCCTCGAAGGTGGCCGCCGTTTTGACAGCATGCCGATCACTACCAGCGTGGCGTCCGATACCAGTCACTCGCAAACTCCACAAAAGCGCGCACCTTCGGCGAAAGATGACGATTTTGTGGATACAGCACATACAACTCACGTGGCTTTAACGTAAATGACGGCAATACGTGCACCAAAGCGCCGCGACGTAAATCTTCATGCACGATAAAAGAGGCGGTTGCAGCGATACCCAAACCGGCGAGCGCTGCCGAACGAAGCGCAATACCGGTGTTGGCTTGCAAATTGCCGCGCACCGCGACCGGATGCGACGTTCCATCGGTTGCCGTGAAAGTGAACACGTTTGGCTTTGAGGCGAGAGTGTATATCAGGCAATTGTGGGCGACCAAATCCAGCGGCTGTTGTGGAATACCGTTCCGCTGAAGATAGTCAGGAGACGCCACCAACAGTAGGTCACTCACCGCCAGTCGGCGGGCAATGAGGGTCGAGTCCGCCAAGTCATGTGCCAGACGCAACGCGACATCGAAGCCCTCCTCAATGAGATCAACAAAACGGTCATTACACACCAAATCCACCTTTAATTGCGAGTGCGCCGTGATAAAGGTCGGCAGCCAACTTGCCAGTTCAATCGTCCCAAATGCTTGCGGTGCGTTGATGCGCAGCGTGCCGGACGGCCTCGCCTGATGGGAAGATATGGCTTCTGCCGCGTCATCCAGTTGATTAAGTATTTGTTTGCATCGCTCGTAATATTCCTGCCCTGCCTCGGTTAGCGAAAAGCGGCGCGTAGTACGATTGAGCAACTGTGCACCCAGCTCAATTTCAAGCTGGCGTATTTGTCGTGAAACGATGGTGTGCGACTGGTTGAGTTCAGCCGCGGCAGCGGTAAAACTGCCATTTTCCACCACCCGCCGAAAGGCACGCATCGCCGCCAATTGATCCATGACGCCTTGCTCCAAAAATCATTAACATCCAAAGTTATCAGATTCATCAATCGGTGACTACGAATGCTTTGGTACTTTGAAGTCTCAAAGGTGGAAAATCGCGCAGGTTGTGCCGTAGTTATCTTTGATTTTTAATAGGCTACTGCTCGTGTTGATATTTCTTTTTTGTCAAACGACTTGCACGTGGTAACGTTAGCAGTCTGTTTTCGCTTTGTTGATTCGTTGTAAAGCGGTTTTTTATACCACTTCTTGACCTGAAACCATGTGCCAGTTACTTGGAATGAATTGCAATGTCCCGACCGACATTGTATTTAGTTTTACCGGATTTTCGACCCGTGGCGGTCAAACCGACCATCATAGCGACGGCTGGGGAATTGCCTTTTTTGAAGGCAATGGCGTACGCCATTTCGTCGATTACCAGGCCGCTGTTGCCTCACCGGTGGCTGAGTTGATTCGTCGTTGCCCGATTAAGTCAAAAAACGTCATCGCCCATATTCGCAAAGCGACGCAAGGCCAGGTGGCGTTGGAAAACTGTCATCCGTTTGTGCGCGAATTATGGGGTCGCTATTGGGTATTTGCACACAACGGCGATCTTAAGGCTTTCGCACCGACGTTAAATGGCGCTTTTCGTCCGGTTGGCAATACGGATAGCGAGTTGGCTTTTTGCTACATTCTGCAAGAGTTACGACAACGTTTCGGCGAAAACTTGCCGACGACGGCGCAATTAACGATGGCGTTGCAAGAGTTGACTAAAGAGATCGCGCAACATGGCACATTTAATATGATGCTATCCGATGGGTCGGCACTTTTCGCCCATTGCTCGACCAATTTGTATTACATCATCCGCCAGTTTCCATTTGCCGAGGCGAAACTATCGGACGAAGATGTCACAGTCGATTTTTCTCAGGTAACCACGCCCAAAGATCGCGTCGCCGTGATCGTGACTTCACCGTTGACCACAAATGAAACATGGATGCAATTTGGCGAAGGGGAGTTAAAGGTTTTTATAGATGGTGAAGTACGACCCTGAATATCGTTTTATATCACTTCACCACCAGTTTGCCACATACAGCTAAAACAAATTCTGCATGCGGCGCAACTGTTTAAAAACCAATTTTCAATCCAATTGAACCTTCGACCGATGATCTGACCTGAGCATCGTCACTGTTACCTACCCTGAATAATTTTCCTACCTCACCATACAGGCTAGTCATTGGGGCAAGCTGCAAGGTTAATCCGAGCGCTGTTTCGGTTGAGGTGTAACCGACACTTGTTGATATTGGCGTTGTCGCAGCAGGATTCACAAAAGTCGTTGTGTCCTTCCCTGAAAATCCATGCCATAGATTTAAGCGTGCATAAGGCTGTAGATGTCCGAGTGAAGTCGCCATGTCCGTCGTAATACGGGCTCCAAGGCGGCCAAATACTTTTCCATTTGCATCCTGCTGCACAGTGGCTCCTGCGATATCTACGGTGTCGAGCTTGCTACGACCATAAATCAGTTGTGCTTGTGGCTCCAGAGCCCAGCCATGGCCCAAGGAGAAGCGCTTGCCAACCTCAATCGATGCCATAGTGCTAAACGCATTACTATTTGATTGTGTGTTCGGGGCGGTAACAGAAAGTCGGTGCATGCCATACTGAAACACTAAGTCGGTATAGAAACCGTTGTCCAGGTACGTCCCATAGCCACCTATAAATTTACTATCTGAGCGCATCGTGCCAGCGCTTCCAAAAATACCTCCGACGTTTCCGTTGACGCTACTGTTTGTCTCAAGCGCGCCCACATATACGCCGACGCCCCAATTGTGACCTACGTAAATGTCCACGCCACTCTGAAAGCCGCCCATGTTGGCGTGACTGCTCAAACTCGCGTCGCCTGCCTGAGCCATATTGATGTTACCGCCAATAGCACGCCCACAGCCGCGCCGATTTGCATTGACCCAACCTTCATCACTGCCATCGTCTACCACAATCTGCCTATTTTCATCGCCAACACGCCGATGCAAGGTGGATAGCATTGCCAAATCACCTTGCCGCAATATATTGGGCAGCGCGTTATACAAGGCCACCTCATTCCGATAGGCGCGATTGGTGGTAACTTTAATATCGGGAACTGCCGCAAAAGTGGTCAGATAACGTGTACCAGCCGCATCCGTCAGATGGTACTGATAAGCGCCCGCATCGATATGGCCACCAGCGTTTGCGAGCACAAACGTCCCGACATCCGCTGTCGCTCCATTTTGTACCAACACGACAGGGATGCCGCTTCCTGTGGTCAGCGCACCGAGCCCGCCGCGATTCACCACCAGCAAATTTGTCATTCCCTGTGCGATGGCTGCGGTACCACTCAATACTAAGGCATCCGTCGCACTGCTATCTACGCCGAGCTTAGAACCTAAAAGTACCGTGCCTCCATTGCCAGCTATCGGGCCGGTGATGGTGAGTTGAGTACCAGCCAAGAGTGCGTCGGAAGAAGAAAACAGACGCACAGTACCCGCGTTGTTCAGACCCGCGATACGTTGATCAAAACCTGCCAGATCCAGCGTCGCCCCAACATTAACTGTGTGCACGGATGCGGCACTGAAGGTATTGGTCGCCCCCGCGGCCAGCGTCCCGCCGAGGACAGTGGTAATCCCGCTATAAGTATTCCCACCCGTCAGGGTAGTTGTACCGGTCAGATCACGCGTCATGTTACCGCTACCACTGATCGCACCGCCGTAACTCTGGATATCGAGATTATCGAATACAACATTGCCCTTATCTGTAATGTTACGGTTTAATACGCTACCTGCGGTGGCACCGCTGCCGCCAATACGCAATACGGAAGTAGTATCGGCCACGTTAAGGGAAGAGGCGGCACTCTGCATCGATAGATCGCCAATAACGCGCATATCTGCACCGTTTGATAGCGTGATGCCATTATAGCTATTACCAATATTAAGGCCCCGCGTCATATCGTCTGCAGTAAACGAGCCAAAGCCACGACTGGCGTTTTGGGTGCCAGAAAATTCCAGTGTATTGCCCGTGGTACCGGCATTGGCCGTGACGTGACGTGTAGTTGCAAGGTCGACAGCACCAACCAACGCCTTGTTATTATTCCCTGAACCCAGGTTAATTTCACCCGCGAGTGTGCCCCCGGTCCAGTTGACCGTATTGGCACCGGAACCACCGTTGATTTTACCGGTCACTGCGCCACCGACCAGACTAATCTTGTCGCCGCCGTCACCGCCCAGAATCGCGACGTTAGCGTTGCTTGCTGCAACGATGGTCCCAGAGTTGATAATCATCTTAGCGGTGGTACCAGAAGCATCAATGACACCAATAGAACTGATGCTAGCGGAAGAGAGAGTTCCGGTATTGGTAATCGTGGCAGCATCATGCGCCACTATCGCTGCACCGCCGCGTGTATTACTGACAGTTATCAAGCCGCTGGTAATGACATCGCCGGTGGTCTTTGCCTGGATGCCGGTTCCACTCACACCCGATACGTTGATCGCGTAACGCGGCCCGACTACCACATTGCTGGCGACATCTGCGCCGGTGCCATACTGTTGGAACGCAATACCTGTTCCGCTTCCCAGAACGTTCAGCGTAACGCTGGAGGTTGGATCAAAACTGGTGGCTGTACGAATGGCCGAGCCACTGCTGGCGTTGATCGTTACGTTGTTGAGTTTGACAGCACCGATTTCAGCCTTGTTTTCGATACCTGCACCGGTTCCATTGGCTGTAATAGTCAAATTGCTGGCGTCGAGTGAAGCGGCATGGGTATCAAGCAGCACCCCACTGGCGGCGCCAGAGGTGGTAATCCTATTGTTGGTGCCGGTCAATGTCAAAGCCGCGCCATTCACCAATTGCACATCAGCAACTCCTGCATTGACAGTCACCGTGCCGAGGTTGGAAATTTCTGCATCGCTACCCGATGCCCTGACTCCAACACCGCCACCCACGGTAATGGTTCCCGTGTTATTCAAACGTCCAGCCTGCTGGACATCAATACCCATACTATCCGTACCGGTGAGGGCAATATTACCGCTGTTATCGAGCTGTCCCAAATTGCGTGTAATGAAGCCAACGATATTGTCCGCACTGCCGGTGAGCGCTTTTGCGGATGTCAATCTGGTCGCCGCATCGGGTGTCCCGACCAGCGCGCCAGTCAAACTATGCTGCTGACCATCGACCACGCCGCCAATGGCACCTGCACTATTAAGGTTGATGTCAGCCAATGCGCTAATATCGCCGGTAGCCCCGCCTTCAATCAGTACGGCAGTTGCGCCAGCGTTGTTGACGTTAATCACCGCATTATCGATTTTGATCGCCGTACCTGAGCCCGTACCTAACAACGCAGTACTATTGATACCGCTGGCGGTCATCTTCAATCCCTGACCACTAAAACTGGCACCGTCAGCAATGCGAAACAGCGTCGATCGATCGGTATTTACAATCAGATTCGCGGCCGAAACATTTATTTTGGCATGTGCGCCGTCAATAAAAAATCCGATTTCATCCGTGTTGCCAAAATCACGCAACACGTCTGCTCCTACATTAATCACGGCGTTTCCACGTGCCAACACACCGATAGCGCCAACCCCTGTCAAATTGATTGCGGAGTCAATATTGGCAGTCGCGACACCACTGCCGGTTCCCTCGGCCCAGACGCCATAATTGCGTGTTCCAGAAGTCGGATCAATACCGCCGGCTACCGTAATGCTGCCCGCGATCGTGGACGTTATTTCAGATCCGAAACTGCCTGTATCGAGAACTTTAATTCCGACATTATTCGCGCCGACTACAGAAATTGCACCATTGTTGATCGCGCCAGCGCCAGTACCCACAGTTGAATCCAGCACTAGAAAGCCGACATTTTGAAGCGGGGCAGCCAGCCCAGCGCCACCGTTGACATTTATTGCGCCATTATTGGTGGCACTAAAATTCGTCGCGCCGAGCACGGCAATTCCCGCCGCATCCTGGACTAGCGACCCGAGCGTCAACGTACCGTCATTCACAATAGAAACATTGTTACCATTCGTCATGATGGCAGCGTTGATGACATTTCCGTTATTGATGGCGACGTCAGGAACTATGTCCCCTGCGTGCGCTTGCGGTGCACGTCCAATATAAATGGTACCGCTCGCTTGATTAACAAAGCTGCCGGCTCCCTGGATCAGAACGCCGAAGGCTTGACCATTTGGTGCCGATGCATTAGTGCTGCCCCAACTCTCGCTAATATTAATAATCCCGCTGTTACTCGCTGCAGCGCCGCCACCATTTAAAAAAATTCCGATTGCTTGCGCTGGCCCTCCTTCTAACGCCGCATTAATGATGCCGGTATTCGTAAAGACACCATTATTGGTCACTTGTGCACCGAAGCTTTGATATAGGTTACCTTGTGAGAGTGGTCCTTGCGGCACTCGCGTGCCGTCGGCATTCAGCCATGCCCCAGACGTAACGACGCCGCTGTTGACGCCAGTGCTGCCGGCCCCGTCAATCGTCATCGCAATTGACCGAAGTGTGCTGCCACTGAACTGCATCACAGATAGCAGGCCGTTATTAATAATGTGCCCCCCTCCATCAGCGCGTAAGGCGCCGTCAGTCGAGCCCGCAACTTCCAATACACCGGTGCCTGTTAGTGTCGCCGTTGCATTGGTGCCGGAAGCGTGCATGACACTCAGATATTTGACGTCAAGGGCAGCAGCGTCCGTCGTATTGGCCTGTCCGTTGGTCCATTGTGGGGCACTCACCGTAATCGGCGTCTCTGCTCCCAATGCTTGTTTAAAGGCGGCATTGTAAGCCGCCTGAGTGAGGCCGAATGATCCTGTCACCAAGCTAATAAGATAGGCGTTGTAGGTTTGCAAGGCGACCGGATTTGTGACGGAAAACAACGCACCGTCCGGCGCGATGACAGCCCCTCCAAATTGCGTAACGTAGCCTTGAATAGTTGTCGCCGCAACCGGAGCGATGACCGGCGTGCTATCGAAAATAATACGATTTTTTGACGTCCAGTTAATGTTGCTGGCAGCGCTACCCGTACCGTCGGCAAAAGTAATATCCGTTTGCCTCGCGGCAATCTTTAACGCATTCCCACTGTCTGTGGTGTTGACGTTATCACCAATATTGACGTTCAGTGTGCCGCCTGTGTGGTCGACGCTCGCCATCCCGGCCTGAATATATAAATTGGCAGTGCCGGGCGTTGCGACAATAAATCCGAAATTCCCCGCGTCTCCGATTGTGGCATAGCTAAGGCTGGCGTCGGTATATACAGAAACTGTCCGATTCACTTTCGTCACCGGATCCACTTGTGTGACTGAAGCGTTCTGATTTGTAGGGCTAACAGCCCAGTAGTTATTGAGGTTCAAGGGCAATGCAATAGGATTGCTTTGAAGATTTGGCAGGTTCGCGGCATTGGCCGTATTGAGTGTGTAGCTATTGAAGATGGCGCCATTTCCTACCACCGCGTTCGCATTGAACGGGGTCGTGAAGGCAGCCGTATTTCCATTGCTCACGGTTGTTAATGTCTGGCTGTAACTGTTGCCCGTAGGGGCAATATAGCTTTGGGCAAAACTGTTCAAAGCTGGAATACCAATGAACGCCAGTGCAGTCATCGACAGAATAGCGGAGGATCTGCTGCCCTTGCTACTTTTAACTCTGCCCTTAGCATTCTCGGAGACAACTATCCAAGAACCAGTAGCTTCATTCCATACAGATTTATAAATTTTATTCACGTTTGTGCCTTTTAAAATTGACATCTATAGATGTTTCTACTGAATAAAAAAAAGGCCACTTATTCGGCGACGCATAAAAAATAAGCCAAAAAAATATTTTTTATATGGCATTTCTGATGGCAAAGTTACATTTTGAGAAGGGAGGCAGTCAATGCGATTAATGACAGGTAGCGCACAGAATAAATTGCAAAAAAATCGAAAAAAGAGACACGATTTTTTAGCCGTGGCGGACTGCGGATGCGGTCCCAGCGCAGCAGGACGCTACTTCGTTTTCGTAACGAAATATTGGCGATATTAGAGGGAAAATGTCGGCTTGACGGCGACGAAATAAAACCGGGAAAGAGCTACCGTTTCGTGAAAAGAATCCGGCAAAAATCCACCGTGAACGCTCACTGGGTAGCGGTACGGTGGATGGGTAAAGCTGCCAACTTTTACAGGCTAGTTTTTAGCGTGAACAACACAGCTCGATAATTGAACACGCGTTAACCAAGCGCGGAATATGACAATCAAAGCAGGGAGTTATCGGCGCAGGTAAGTGGAAAAGATGAGGCAACTCACCTATCCAATTTTTGCCGGAATTTAAAGCTTATTTTTAAACTTATTGATCCGCGTAATCAATCGTCAGCGGAGCGTGATCGGAAAAGCGCTCATCCTTGTAGATGGCGACGGTGTGTGCTTTTGCGGCAATGCCTGGCGTCGAGATATGATAATCGATACGCCAACCAACATTTTTAGCCCAAGCCTGGCCGCGATTGCTCCACCAGGTGTATTGCTCTGGGCGTGGATCCACCGTCCGAAACACATCGACTAACGCGACCTCATCAAATAACTGGGTCAGCCAAGCGCGTTCTTCAGGCAAAAATCCGGAATTCTTTTTATTCCCTTTGAAGTTTTTCAAATCGATTTCGTGATGGGCGATATTCCAGTCGCCGCAGATCACGACTTCCCGCCCGCTGGCTTTCAACTCTTGCAAATGCGGTAGAAAACTTTCCATAAAGCGAAATTTTGCTAATTGACGTTCTTCGCCGGACGATCCTGATGGGCAATACAGTGAAATCACCGTTAGATCGCCAAAGTCACATTCAACGTAACGGCCTTCCGCATCAAACTCCGGGTTTCCAAATCCAATCCGGACCGCGTTTGGGGCGCGTTTGCTGTAAAGTCCAACGCCTGAATAGCCTTTCTTCTCCGCATAGTGGAAGTGGCCGACGTAACCTTCTGGCGCGAGCATTTCAGGCGACATGTCAGGAGCTTGGGCTTTCAACTCCTGCACGCAAATAAAATCGGCAGATTGTTTGCTCATCCATTCAAAAAAACCCTTTTTAGTGGCGGAGCGAATACCGTTGAGATTGGCAGAAATAATTCTTGGCATAGAGATGTCGACAATAAAGGTGTTAAAACAAGTGCTGTTAAGAGGGAATAGAGAAAAACAACCGCAGCAAAGTCGATCAGCTATTCTGGAACATCAGGATAACCGATCTGGCGGTCGGGTCAAATGACGGTATGTTGTAAACTAGAAGTAGGGAATTGGAAGGTCGCCTAAAAGGTGTGTGACATTTCACCAATTGGCATAACGAAAAATGGATTGCGTGCGATAGTTCGCATCAACTTCAGGTGACTTTACTTCAATGTAATCTGCCCGGGCCTAACTGACATGACTAGCATTTATGTAAGCAACACCCTTTCGAGCAAGAGTATTTCTAGACTCCAATGTCTTTTTATCAATAAAAACTCTATTTCTACGACCAATTAACGCGGATCAAACATGGCATTTAGCTTAGCTCAACCTGCGCATAGCAAAATTGATATTAAGAAAAGTACGTT
This sequence comes from Glaciimonas sp. GNP009, assembly GCF_054343755.1. Classification (NCBI taxonomy): domain Bacteria; kingdom Pseudomonadati; phylum Pseudomonadota; class Betaproteobacteria; order Burkholderiales; family Oxalobacteraceae; genus Glaciimonas; species Glaciimonas sp. GNP009. Next base: position 2,447,146 of record NZ_JBTGUV010000004.1, on the reverse strand, counting down.
TATCGGTTTTGTCACCGCTGTTGCCGGACGACCTGAAGCTTTGACTGAAATCGCCAGATTGCGCGGCGAACACCCGAATGCCACCCATGTTTGTTGGGCGCTGTTGGCTGGCGGTCATTCTGGCGCATCGGATGATGGCGAACCGGGCGGTACCGCTGGTTTGCCAATGCTCAATGTATTACGCCATCAGGATTTGGAACAGGTTCTGGCGGTCGTGGTTCGTTATTATGGTGGCATTCGATTGGGCGCTGGGGGTCTAGTACGTGCTTATACCGATACGGTGGCACAAGCCCTATTAACGGCAGAAAAAATCGCATTGGTCGTGACTGTCACGCTGCGCGCCGCTGTACCGTATGCCTCGGAAGGACCTTTACGACGGTTGCTACAGCAAAGCGGTGCAATCTTGGCTGAAGTGACTCATACCGACGTGGTCAGCATGTGCTTTTCGTTACCACTTTCTGCAGCACCGGGATTTCAGCGAGAGGCAAATGACATTTGCCATGGTTCTTTGCAATGGCGCGAAGAGAGTCTTTAATTCGCCGATCCGTCCTGCTAGCCCATGGCGATTGCCAGCATCAATTTCCAAGCAGTCTAGTCCCAGTCATCCGCCATGTTCTCGAAAAACAAGAACGTGGTATTCCACGTCTTTTTTGCCGAAAACTATGCCGCCAATCGCTTTAGCTCAGTAACGCTAGGCGACCAGACTGAACAAATCGACTTACTGCCGGAATTTGAGGACGCAAATGCATCACACTACGGCCCTTGTCGGCCTCAAGAACCATGAGACTACCAGCGGCCACGTTGAGATAATCACCTGCATTCAGCCAGTAATCGTCACTTTGACCAGAAATAGTGACCCAGACACGACCGCTGGAAACTTGCAATATTTCTGCAGATTCTGCTTGCATCGACAACACTTGGCCTGCGTTGAGGGCTAATGGCTGTTGCATCTCTTTAGTGAATAAATTTCTCATCATGTTTCTCCGATAACTGCTGGTATAGTTCTACAACCCACCCGGATAATCTCTGTCAGCCCCTAATTGCAGCTGATGGAAATCTTTGCTGGACCGGTAAGAACATTCTAGTCAACACATTCGGTAAAACAAAACGAGTAATTGCACGCGTTCTTGCTAATTTTATTCACATAGGGATGCGCGACAACTATGGCCGACCTACGCAAACTTCCTCCCCTTTCTGCCTTGCGGGCTTTTGAGGCGGCATCACGCTATGACAGTTTTTCGCGCGCTGCCGAGGAAATACGCCTGACGCCCGGTGCGATCAGCCATCAAGTGCGTGCGCTTGAGGTCGAATTAGGCCTCGCATTATTCACGCGCCACGGCAAGCGCATCGCAATCACTGACCAAGGCCAACGGTTTGCCACAACGATACGCAAAGCGCTGACTGAAATTGCGCTTGCTGCAGAGGCCTTGAAAATCGATGCCAAGCAAAAACGACTCACTATTTCAGCCCTACCGTCATTTGCCGCACGTTGGCTGGCACCGCGGTTATGGAAATTCATTGACCTGCACCCGGATACGGAAGTCGTACTGCAATCATCAAGCCAACTCCAGGACCTCGCGCAGGAACAGATCGATGTTGGTATTCGCTTTGGCGTCGGGCACTATCCGGGATTGGTGGTGGAAAAATTGATGGATGATTTTTATTATCCGGTCGTCAGCCCTCGTTATCGGCAAGGCCATTTGCCAGAAAAGCCAGAGGCTTTAGCGCAATGCACGCTGTTGCGCATGGATTCAGAGGAGTCCTGGCAACCGTGGTTTGAGGCTGCAGGTATAACACTACCAGAACCAAGTCGTGGCTTGAGAATTCAAGATGCATCGATGCTACTTCGCTCAGCCTCGGATGGGCTTGGTATCGCCTTGACGCGGCATGCCATCGCGCTACAAGAAATCGCCGCCGGTGAGTTAATTCGGTTGTTCGATGTTGTCGTGCTATGTCCGAATGCGTATTATTTTGCTTGCTTACCGGAGGCCATGAATAAACCACAGGTCCAAGCCTTTCACGGCTGGTTAACACAAGAAATAGCAGAATTTAAAGCACAAAACAGTTGGCCCGGTTAACCAGAACAACTGTTTATTTTTGCGATTGACACAAACCTATTTTCGACGCTCGCGAAACGGCACGCGCGATGCCATAGCATAACTAGTCCATAATCATTGGCTCGGCAAGCGTCCGATCGCAATACACTAACCTGATAATTACGATTACAGAACCATTTTCACCATCGGATGAGTCGATAATGCGCTGTATAAATTATCAAGTTGCTCACGACTAGTCGCTCGCACAGTGACTGTCAAACCAGTGTAATTGCCTTTAGCGGATGGTCGTACTTCAAGCTTATCGATATGAAAAGTTGGGTCATGTTGCACCACTAGGCCGACGATCGTTTCCGCAAATGCGTCGTGCGTTGGCCCCATAATCTTGATAGGAAAATCGCTCGGATAGACGATCAGGCTGTCTTCGTGAGGAATGGTCGGCATAGTCATAACGATTGCTTTCTAAAAATCAGGCAACATAGCAAAAGACACGTTGCCCGAGGGACAAATCAAGCTATCAAGGTCACCTTAATCACACAAGGCGGCTTTCGCTCCCTGATAGGCTTGATATAACGCCTTATAAATGGGGCCAGGTTGACCGTTTCCAACAGTTTTGCCATCAATAACGGTCACAGGCAAAATTTCTTTAGTTGCCGATGACAGCAGCACTTCATCGGCCTCAACTACTTCCGCGCGCGAAATCTGGCGCGCAACAAACTCAAGATCATGTGCGGCGCAAAGCTCTTCGATCAAACCGTAACGGATGCCTTCCAGAATGAGGTTATTCTTGGGGGGCGCCATCAGGACGTTATTTTTGACAATCCAGACATTAGACGACGACGCCTCAGTCAGAAATCCATCACGGAATTGGATTGCTTCCATTACACCGTGCTCAGCCGCATTTTGCGCTGCCAGTACGTTGCCAAGCAAAGAAATCGACTTGATCTCGCAATGCAGCCAACGTTGGTCTTCCATAGTGATACATGATACGCCTTTGGCGCGTACCGCATCGCTTGGCAGAACCAAAGGATTGGTCATGATGAAAACCGTGGGCGTAATCACGTCTTTGGGAAACGCATGTGCCCGCTTCGCCACGCCCCGCGTAACGTGAATATAAACCATCTGGTCGTCTTGTCCATAAGGCGCGACCACTTGGTTAATCAAGGCCATCCACTCTTCAACCTTATGCGGATTTGGAATATCTATCGCCGCTAGACTACGAAATAAGCGGGCCATATGATGCTTGGCACGGAATGCTTTGCCGGAATACATTGGAATGACCTCATACACACCGTCACCAAAAATAAATCCACGATCCAGCACAGGAATACGTGCGTCGGACAGGGGCGTCATCACGCCATTGAGATAGACGATGGAATCTTGCATGATTATTTTCTTAAGAAGGTGGGGGATTTGATTCTTGCACAAGTATGAACAGCAGAGTATGCAAAAAAAGTATAGAAATTCGACGCCCGCGATACTGCATTGTAACAACTTTGCTCTATCCAATTCTCATTCCAAATATCCAGATACTGGAATAATTATTAATAGCAAAACATAAATAGTCAAACGTGGAAATGGGAGATATCCAACGCGCCACACATTCTTTTACGCTCCTCCAACCCCGGTTATAGCAATCCTAAAATTGCTGCCTTAATGACGGCTCCGGTTTTATTTGCTGCGCCAAGTTTTATTAGCGTATTAGTGATGTGGAAATTCACCGTCCGCTCTGCAATATTCATGATATGACCAACTTCACTAGAAGTCTTACCGTCGGCGGTCCAGCGAAGGACTTCGACTTCTCGCGCGGTTAGTCGCGCAACAGCCTCCGGCATCAACTTTGGAACCAGCAATCGAGTCAATCCCTCATGCGCGGTGTGGGTCAGCCAGGTTAAATTTGACGTGATGTGATGCAGTTCTTTTAATGAGAGTGCTTCATCAGAGCGCGATAAGCTGAGCAACCCTCCCACGCCTCTTGTGTCGTGGCAAGATTGGGCCCAACCCACACCGAGACCATGCGCGTGGGCATCCTCCCAAAAAGGGCGGGATTTGACACCAATTTCTTCCGACCAGACCAATGGCATGCTTGAGCGCATGCCGTGTGCGATCGTTGGGTCGGTCATAAGGTAATTTTGTTCAAAATAACGCTGTTTCCATGCTCTCGAATAGTTGTTGAGCATGACCAACTTCGGCTGAGAGATAGGAAGCGGCATCCGCATACCGTACGCGCAATAGTCGAATCCAAGTTTATGAGCAGCACCAGATAGCGCGGTAAAAAAGGCAGCCTCGTTCTCTGCGGTTAGTAAGGCTTGAACTTGATCTCCCTGAAAGCTATTCATACTCCCTCACAATTTTTTTATGCATAAATAATGTCCGTTAAAATGTCACACAGGAAATATACACGCAATTATTTGTATTTTTGGAATATCTTTCGATGATTGTCTTCTTTTGTAGAAGGACAACTTATCAGCACAACCATGACCAGAATGTCAATAAATAAAAAATCTGCCGCTCCAGTTAATTTTCGATAGCAGTTAACTCTATCGCCGTTCAATTTTTTTTCAGATTTACCGTATTTCTAAAATAAATGCATCACAAGAATCAACTCAACTCGCCCCCCTTAAAATGATCCATTTACAACTAGTCGCATCTCGATGGGTGCATATGCGGTTGCAATGTGAAGAGCTTCTTCATAAAGAGCCAATCCTTTTCATTTCAGGGCTGAGCCCCCGTATGCGGTACTCGACAGCCTCCATCCACATTGGGCCGGATACCAAGCAGCATCGTTATGAGCAGAGAGGTCGAGCAGATATCCGGCAATCGAAAAATCGCTCTTCTGAAAGAATTTAGTGACACATTTAACTAACAGCCGGTAGTGCAAGAGCAAATCACCGTGTGTCGCTCGGCAAGTCCCGTAGCACGTAAAATAGTGCTTAAAATCTTATTTAAAATACTAATGCCGCATCGACACGCAGAGTTCACCAAACCAGTTCTCCATCTCAAAAAAATGGCTCACGAAATAGCTATTTAAGTAATCAGACAACTCCCAGTAAATCTTTGCCTGATGCAGCGCTGCGACCTAATATTTTTTCCTCCATTTCGACTCTATTACCGTCCAACTTTCGCACACATCGAATGATCTGCATGCTACCGCGGTGCCTGTTCGGGACGGCTAATCAAGCGACAGATCCCTCGGCTCACGTGAAAAATAATCAAAGTGATACAGCGGCTATCCAACCGACACTTCCATTCACCGCTGATATTCCCGCCCCAGCTTTCAAGACTCAATCCTGTTCGAAAATTTAGGCGCAAATTAAATTACCAAAAAGTGCATTTAGTGTCAGCAAGTATCAGTCGTTATTGTTACGTCGTAAGACTGTAATTAGTGACAGTTACCTAGCTTTTTGAACTCCGTCATCATTTCAATATGAAAAAAAATAAGAATTTTCTGGGGTGGAAAAATGAACGTTATTTCGGGCGCTAGAGACCTCTTAACAAGCGAGTTAATCACGCAAATGTCAAGGTACCGGCATAAAGTCTTTATTGAAACACTTGAATGGAACCTTGAGAGTAGCAATGGGGCAGAGTTAGATCAATTTGATCGTCCAGATACCGTGTACGTGGTCGCGCATGACGAACATGGAAATTTGAACGGCTGCGCCCGTTTATTACCCACTACCTCGCCTTACCTCTTGGGCGAAGTATTTCCCCAACTTCTCCATGGCATGGCCATGCCCCACACACCAGAGGTCTGGGAGTTATCTCGCTTTGCTGCGATGGATTTCAATCATCAAACAAATTCGGCCATGGGCGAATTTTCTTCGCCGATTGCCATTAACCTGATGCAGGAGTCAATTCGCTGTGCTGCCGAGCATGGGGCTAAGCGGCTCATCACCGTCTCACCACTTGGCGTTGAGCGCTTGTTGCGACGCGCGGGATTTCAAGCACATAGAGCCGGACGACCAGTGATCGTCGATGGACAACCTATGTTTGCGTGCTGGATTGAAGTGGAATTAAACCGTAAGTTGATCCCAGGTAAGGAGAAATCTGACACCAAATTGTCAGGTCGTTACCGTTTTTGATTACACCGACATTTATTTGCGAACCCGAAGAGTAAGGCCTTATTGTCGGAAGACGGTCTTTCCCACAAATTAACGCGATACGTACCAAAAAAATGTTTTCGAACGTTGGATTTTTGCGTCCAGCTGCGTCTTGACGATTAAAGAAAGATAGCTAAATGAGCAAAGGTTTAAAACGCCTCACTGGGCCTCAATCGTTACGTTGGAAACCCATTTTAGTACTACCTATTTACTCCTGCATTGCTGCGTTGGGGGACATTGGCGACCTCATTGCAACTAATTTCATGACACCACCCTTTGATTCCTCACGCCTTATATTGGTTACGGTATGAAAGACAAAAATAATTTATTGAAAGTGGCAAGTTCAGCGGCGGCCCAAGATTTGGGTGTGATCAGCAAGTTATCAGAGGTCACCTCTAATACTCCGTTTCGACTTGTTACGAAAGGAAGAAATTTTTGTTCGTCAGCGGGTCGCACTCTCAGAGGCCTGCGATACAGAAGTTCTGGCCATTGCTACAGGTCGATACGCAAGCAGCGACATCACGGCCAATACGTGCCATGTATTTTAAGGTAAGACAAAATGACCGAGAATGATATCCCCCTCATTTCGTTCTTCAAGCGTTTGCTCGATCCAGCCATTATTCTTGGGCTTCTCTATTTGGTCATCGTCGTTCAGGATGAAATGTTTACCGGTAATTATTTGGCGTTAATGATTATTGCCTTCTTTATTTCTTCGTTTATTTACGAACAGATTGATCTTTACCGCACTTTACATGCTGGGAAAAAACTGGCTTTTGCAACAGATATTTTTATGGGATGGGCAGTAGTCGTTTGCCTGTTGGCGCTAATTGGTCAGGGTACCTGGCTTCGATATGAATTTTCGGATCAAGTCGTCTTGACCTGGTTTACGCTTGCGCCATTCGCGCTTTTATTAAGTCGTTTGACTGCCTATCGGCTGGCATTCAATATTGGCAAAGACCGGGAGGTGCGCTCGGCTATCATCGTCGGAGCGAATAATCTAGGGACCGATATTCTACGACGTTTGACATCCCGCAGTAATGCGGGCATGGACGTACACGGATTTTTTGATGACCACTTAGCTCTCAACCAAAAGTATGCGGTCCCAATGCCGTCACGCCCCTATCTTGGCCTGATCGCCGACGTTGCTCTCTACGCGCGTACGCATAAAATTAGGACCATTTTTATCTGTCTGCCAATGTCTGAAAATGCGGGTTCCTCCTCCTTAATGGAAGAGTTGAGAGACACGACGGCATCCGTCTATTTTGTGCCCGACATTTATACCTTTGATCTTATTCAGGCGCGACTTGATCACGTCGGCGGCATTCCTGTCATTGGAATTTGTGAAACGCCATTCACCGGCTTACGGAGCGTTCTAAAGCGCAGCAGCGATATCGTCCTGGCGCTACTGATTCAGATCATGTTGTTACCAATTATGTTGCCTATTGCAATTGGTGTGAAATTATCGTCGCCAGGCCCGATCATTTTTGCACAGCGTCGCTACGGTTTGAACGGGGAAGAAATAGTGGTCTACAAATTCCGTTCAATGGGCGTTTGTGAAGACGGGGCGGTGGTGGATCAGGCTACCAAAAACGATATCCGGGTGACCCGTTTTGGCGGCTTTTTACGCCGTACATCGCTAGACGAATTGCCGCAATTTATCAATGTCTTACAAGGTCGCATGAGCATTGTCGGCCCTCGTCCTCACGCCGTTGCACACAATGAAATGTATCGAAAACTGATTAAGGGATACATGTTGCGACACAAAGTAAAGCCCGGGATAACCGGATGGGCCCAGATAAATGGTTTCCGGGGTGAGACCGACACGCTGGACAAAATGCGGTCAAGGATCGAATTTGATTTGGAGTATTTGCGTAACTGGTCACTAGGACTGGACCTGTTAATTATCATGCGCACGGTCAAGGAAGTATTAAAAAAAGACAATGCCTATTAATAATTAAGTCGTGCGTCCCGGTAGGTGGAATCGGTGAAGAAGATGGTAATTTTGCATACAAGTGTTGCGCGTTTCAGTACATATCCTTAAAGGAAATATGATGAAAATAGTTATGTTGTTGTTGGGTTTCATGAGCTCAGGGCACGCTGGCATTGTTAGCGCCACAACGCCATCTATTCATTTTTCATCGCACGAAATCAACACCCTGTGGTCAGCCCAAAAAATTGACGTAAGCGTTGGCGATAGCAGTCACACTATCTCCCCAAATATTGATTGCGTGAGTTTTCAGAAAGCCATCTCTGTCCCTCAATTAAGTCTAAGGAACGCTGCCATAACGCGGCATGGTTTCTTTATCGCGTCTGATAAGTCAGGCGGCATCTTCCGACCTGGAGATGCTGCAACGATAGAATCCCACGCTCCCGTCGAGGCAAATCACGTATCCCAAAAAACGGTCTCACATACCAATGCCGCGGATGATTCACGCTATTACCTCTTTAGAAGTTTTAGAAAACAAACGCCACCAAAACCTGCGTCATGGACACTACTTCTGACGGGGCTTTGCTTGTTGCTGTATCAGGTACGCCGTCGTTCAGTCAGAGTATCGATCGGATTGCATTCGGCTTCATTCAGCTTATACGCCACGCCAGACTTACGAAATATTCTGCCAACAGATACGGGCTTTGCCCTTCGTAGCTGGTAACGAGGCGTGAAGGTTCTAGCCATGAGAAAAATAGAATGACGGTATTTATTGGCGGGAGTCGCACCTTGAGTTGCTCAAAAAATTTTTATGCTCTCTTTTACGTTAGTGCAGCTTTAAGCCGCAATAGGATAACCATATTGAAAATATTGTCGCTTCTCGTGCCGCTTGCTGCCTTGAGCTTATGCGGGTGCGGTGATACCAATACCAATACCAATACGAATACCAGCAAGATTTTGGTACGGGTAAATGAAGAGGAAATTACCACGCGCCAACTTGAGGACGAACTGGCACACGAAAATCCGGTAAATGACAGCAATGTGGCAGTTACACCAGCCCAGCGAAATCAAACATTGGAAGTGCTGATCGACCGGAAATTATTGTTGAAGGAAGCGCGGCGACAAAAATTGGACCGTGATCCAAAAGTGTTACAGATTATTGAGCGCTACAAAACACAGGCAATCGTGCAGGCGTATCTGGAAACACAAACAGGAAAAATCGACCAGCCGACCAAGAACAATGTGAATGAATTTTTTCGGAGTCATCCCGAATTGTTCACGCATCGAAAATTGCTTAATGTCGACCAATTAAGTATTGCCTCAGCGAATTTCACCAACCAGCTAAAAGGGGTAATGAACGCGGGAAAATCACTTGATCAGGTAGAGGCTTGGCTGACTGCGCACAAAATTGTGTATATAAGAACTGCCGTTTCCTATGATAGCGCTGAGTTGCCCGCTGATATCTATAACCAGCTTCATAGCCTTGCAAAAAATCGTCTATTTGTTTTAAAAGATGGCGACCGGAATTTACTTTCCGCAGTGACAAAATTGGTGGATAACCCAGTTCCGCCAGCGTTGGAAAAAATGCAGATTGAACGCTTCCTGATGGCAAAAAACATGCAGGAAATAGCGGCAAAAGAAATTGCCCGTTTACGCCCGTTCGCCAAACTTGAGTATGTCGATAAAAGCGATAGCAATCAGGAAAAAAGTCACACCCGGCAACGGCAGTAAACAAAAATGATGACTATTATCAGCATCGATATTGGTCGATTGGCAGCACCATCACGCTACCTGAAATAGAAAATGGCAACTGAACCCCTGATCAAATTTTCCGCAACGGTGAAACACCTCATGAAGATGCGCACAATGATAAAAAAAATTTACTTAGTCGTACTTGAACTGTTAGTGGTTCTAGCGGCGCTAGCAGCATTTAGCGCGCATGCGGCCGATATTCCGCTTGGCGCCGGTGATGTCGTAAAAATAACCGTATTTGGAAATCGTGATTTAAACCTGGAAACGAAAGTCAGTGAGACCGGAAGCATTACCTTTCCACTCATAGGTGAAGTCGGGGTGGCAGGATTATCGACATCGAACACGGAAAAAAAGATCGCGGGCTTATTAGTCAGCGGTGGCTTTTTGCGCACGGCACAAGTCAACATCATGGTCACGGAACTACAAAGTCAAAAGGTTTCGATGCTTGGACACGTTTTGCACCAGGGCATGTATCCCATTGATGGCCCACGCACTGTCACCGATATGCTTGCCCTAGCCGGCGGTGTTGGTCCTAATGGTGGCGATACCGCAACCATTATCTTTACGCGTAATGGCGTAGTTAACAAGCAGATTGTCGATCTTGTCGACATGGTTCACTCCGCTGACATGAGGCCGAATATGCCGCTGATCAGTGGTGACATGGTGTACGTCGAGCAGGCACCTAAATTTTATATCTACGGTGAAGTCCAACATCCCGGCGGGTATCGACTAGAGCGGCATATGAGCGTGATGCAAGCGTTGTCTGTTGGCGGCGGCCTTACACCGCGCGGCACGGAAAACGGCTTACGCGTCAAGCGTCAAAATACAGCAGGAAAAGTGCATACGTTTGGCGTAAAAAATGACGATGAATTGTTACCGGACGATGTCGTGTACGTCAAAGAAAGTCTGTTTTGATAACCGCCATAGCTTTCTATAAAAAGGCGCCTGGCAGGGCATCTACCAGTCAATGAATATGTGTGCGCGCCGGATTGCCGGCGCCATTAATTTTATTTTTTACTAGCTTTGTTTCAAAGGTGCAGTCATGAATTTTTATCAACTGTTAACCATACTTCGTACTCGTTACAAAATCGTGCTCACAACATGGTTTTTGGTGGTGATGGTGACTGCTGGTGTCAGTCTACTTTTACCAAAAATGTACAAAGCATCAAGCACGATACTGATTAACTATAAAGGTACCGATCCGGTGTCGGGAGAGATTTTGCCCGCACAGTTAGCTACCGGTTACATGGCGACTCAGATGGACATCATTACCAGCAAGACTGTGGCATTAAAAGTTGTTGCCAATCTAGGTCTGGCGAACGATCCACTTTTACGCCAGCGTTTGGACAAAATCGCAAGTAGCGACTCGATCAGCGACTTGCTAGCTGATATGTTGCTAAAAATGGTCGATGTGACGCCAGCGCGAGAAAGTAGCGTGGTCGAAATTAATGTCAGAGACAACGATCCAATATTCGCCGCAACTGTGGCAAATGGTTTCACCAAGGCATATCAACAGGTCAGTCTCGAAATCAAGGCAGCGCCGTTACGACAAGCCGCAATCTATTTTGCACAGAGGATCAAGACCTTGCGCGCGAACCTTGAAACGGCACAACATAACCTATCCGAATACCAGCAAGTGCACGGACTAATAAGTACCGATAAACGTCTGGACGTTGAAACCCTGCGTTTAAATGATCTTTCAAGTCAGTTGGTGATCGTTCAGGGACAGGCAATGGAAGCGTCGTCACGCAGTAAACAGGCAATGGGTAGTGGCGGTGTAGATTCGCCGGACGTCATTGCGAATTCGCTGGTTCAGACGCTGAAATCATCACTGGCGCTAGCTGAAGCAAAGTTTGCGCTGTTATCACAAAATCTGGCACCTAATCACCCTCAATATCAGGCTGCACAAGCGGAAGTAGACGGCCTGCGTGATGCGCTAAGCAGCAATATTAAAGCAACAAATAACGGCTCTTCGCATAACGGCCGCATATTACGTCAGCGTGAGGCCGAAGTGCGCGCCGCACTTGCGGCACAAAGAACCAGGATATTCGAACTCAACCGCTTCCGCGATGGGCTTGCAGTTCTGGTCGAAGATGTTGATAACGCACAGCACGCTTACGACGCCGTCCATTTACGCCTGACCCGCTCTAATCTCGAAGGCAATTCCAATCAATCCGATGTGTCTTTACTTAGTGTGGCAACGACACCAATGCATCCGTCGAGCCCCAATGTTCAATTTAACGTCGTTCTGTCGATTTTGATGGGATTGATGCTTGGAGTGGCACTCGCTGTATTAAAAGAATTGACGCATCGCGGGGTCGGCTCCGGCAGGGATACCCCAGTGCCAAATGTGCCCACGCTTGCCAGCATTAATAGGGCAATACCGAGCATGCCAAAGTGAAATCGGTCGATTGATTATTACGGACGAACTGAATCTGGGATAAAGGAATTGTTGGTATTGAGGACTTAGTCGAGGATTTCGAGCATCGGTGGCTCCCGTGATTAGCAATCGCACCGCCTTAGGGCCGATTTAATCGTTTTGCGTTATTAAAGGTCAATAAGCCATATGCATTATTTATCCGCCATCAGGAATTTTATTTTCCCTCGACAGCTCGATCTACAGATACCGGATAAAGGTCTGGTATTTTGGATTTTGATCGGCGCATTGGTGTATCAGACAGTCTTGTGTGCGATCCATACGAATATTCATCCCATTTCCATGGCTGGCGTGGAATTAACAGAAGCGTTCATCTATCTTGCCGCTCTCCTGGTATTGGTCCGACACATCAGACTTGAATTTCTGGCAGTTGCCGCGTTGGTCGGGACATACCTGTTTTTGATGGCGATTTTTCGTAACCAACTAGATCCAAAGGGTTTCCGGGACGTGATGATTCCACTCCTGTTTTACGCTCTTGGGCGTCATATTGGGGATAGCAATTATGCCGACCGTGTACTCAAAATGATGGTGCTCGTGGTGCTATTTTTTGGTTTTTTCGAATTATTTTTTCTGGATGCGTTTTCCCGTATTTTTAATATCTTTTCGTATTACGTCACTCAGGGCGGCCTGATAGCAGGTTCGAATTGGACTAAGGGCAGCGTCTTAGGACTGAACGGCATGCGGCCGGAGGGCATTGGGAGAACGATCTTGCCAGCCTTACTTGGCGGTCACCGAATATCGTCGATTTTTCTTGAGCCAGTATCGCTTGGTAATTTTGCGGTGATCATCGGAGCGTGGGGTTTATCTAAGCGAAGTAACGATCTCGTCAACATGCTTTTCTTTGTGTTTGCAGCCATGACGATGATTGCATTAAGTGACTCGCGCTACGGATTGATTACTTTAGCTTTTCTGGTGTTGATGCGCTGCATCCCTTTCAGTAAAAAAAATATCTGGATGATTGCTTTGCCATTACTTATCGTAGGAATGCTGTTGAGCATTGCCCTATTTTTTGACGGTCGGTATAGCGATAGCGTGATCGGGCGACTGTTCGTTAGTGGCAAGATGCTGCTGAGTCTGGACTTAGGAATGATATTTGGTGGAGTTGGATTTGACATCTATTTCGGCGATATGGGCTATCCGTCTCTGCTGACAAGGCTTGGTGTGGTGCTATGTCTCTTTTTATGGATCGCGTTCTGGTTGGTAAACATGGAGGACGAAAGAGGCGATCGTTTTCGGGCCTCTATCACCCTATACATGTCGCTGATCTTAAGTGTCAGCGGAACGTCGTTATTCGCTTTGAAGACCGCTGGCGTTCTCTGGTTCCTTGTCGGTTGCCTGGCAGCGCGTCAAAAAATGACATTACCAGCGACATCCGGATGCGCTGCAGCCTTCTCCCGAACATAAAGGACTTTCACTATGCCTATTAAAGCCGTGCTCATTGTGCGTCAACGTTCTCTTTCCTTCGGTGGCATGGAAGACGTGGTACAAAATATCGCCCGACAGCAGCGGGAACACCATGACCAACCTCTGAAGGTTATGACGCTTAACCGATTGTTTAGAAACTCTGCGGAATTCCTCGCACCTGACGCGGTGGTGAATGGTATCGGTGTTCTGAGACTTCCATTTCACGGCAATACCGGCTCCCCTTTGCCCTCAGGTATTACAGCATGTCGTCGACGCTGACGTGATCTGGCGAGATATCGCCAATAAATATGCAGATGTCTTTAAAAAATATGATGTCACGTTAAAACGCCTTATCTTTTTTTTAATCAAAAATAGTTTTGAATAACATTGAGTCTAATACAGCCATGACAAAAACGAAAATAAATGAAATTACCGGATTACGTGGAATAGCAGCGTTAATGGTGATGTATACGCATTTCGTAAGTTGGTTTTCGCTTCCTCTGAGAACAAATTTTTCCGGCGAAATCGGCGTAACGATTTTCTTTTCGCTCAGCGGTTTTTTGATGGCTTATCTTTACATAGAAAAAAATTTCTCGGCGTCAGATGTGATCGAGTATGCAATCTCCAGATTTTCAAGAATCGCGCCTGCTTATTTGTTTATTATTTTTATCGCTTACATCATCAGTACGAAACTTGATCCACATTTTATTTACGATATTACAAACAGAAATATTATTCGCCATATTCTTTTTTCCGGAAACATAGCTGTTTTCTGGAGCATTACGCCCGAAGTTGAATTCTATTTTCTCTTTATTTTTATCTGGGCTGCGGCCAGCCGTCTCGTGGTGCGATTCGATATTGTTGCCCTTCTGGCTTTGATTCTCGGCAGCATAGTCTTATTGTCATACCGGGATATTTTTCCTGGAACTTTTGTGGGCTCAAAGCTGCACTTTTTTTTGTTCGGCGTAATTGCTGGTGCAATGCGTTCAAAAATTAAGGAGGGACAAGGCAGAAAAGCAATGACGCTCTTACATTTGGCTCTAGTCTCGTTGGTAGTATTAATGGAGATGGGATTGATATCTTTACCATTCGCAGATAATAAAGAATTTTACAACAGCATATTGACGGCAATTTTTGGCGCTTTTCTTGTTTTCAGTTTTACGTTTCCGTCCGCCATTGGAAAATTATTTCTTGAAAACAGGTTAGTTATTTTTTGCGGTGAATGCAGCTTTTCAATTTATTTACTGCATATGCCTGTGCTGTATTTATACAAAAAAATTCTTCCAGGGCAGCCTGCTGATCTTGTTTCGATCGGGGCTAATATTATTTTCTTCACCTCACTTGTCATCATCGTCTTGCTGGTTTCCTGGCTTAACTTTCAGTATATCGAGAAGCCTGGAGCGCGCCTCATTAAATCTCTCGGAAATCGTTTAAAGAAGAGGGTCCTAGGGCTATTTCCAGTCGCGAAAAGTACACAACCGTTCTCCGTCAAGGGTGGTAACTGACCATGAAAAACTTCTGTAGCGACGTATTACAATCCTTTATAAATACCATAAGATTTGCGCACCGCCACACTTTGAGGAGTGGATTTTCGGTCAAAATGTTTCTCGCCGTCCTGGCGGGCTGTTTTGCAATAACACATGGCGCAGTTGCTAATTGCCTTGATAGCAAACGCCTGACCGGCGTCAATTTAAGCGGTGCGGAGTTTGCCGCAAATAAGTTACCGGGATTAGTTTTTCACGATTATATCTATCCCGATATCGCCGATATGCGCCATTTTCAATCACAAGGAATGAATACTTTTCGGCTGCCTTTTTTATGGGAGCGAATCCAACCAGCGCTATTCGGCGACCTTGACGCGCCGCAGCTCAAATTAATGATGGATACAGTCGCCGATGCACGTTTGCTGGATGTCTGCATCATTCTTGACGTGCACAATTACGGTGAATATCGCGGTCAGCCTATCGGCTCGGTTACCGTGCCACCAGCCGCTCTGGTCGATCTTTGGAAGCGGTTACTGCCGCACTTCACGGACCCAACTAACGTCGCGTTCGATTTGATGAACGAACCAAGTAAGTTGCCGATAGCGAAATGGGCTGCAACAGCGCAGGAAACAGTTGATGCTTTACGGAAAAATGGTGCCAAAAATCTGATTCTGGTTGCGGGCGGAAGCTGGAGTGGTGCACATGCGTGGTTTGCAGACGCTAGCGGAGTATCAAATGCGGATGCGTTTCGCACATTTCATGACGCAGCAAATAATTACCTGATCGAAACTCATCAGTATGCGGATGAAGATTTCTCGGGCACCCATAACACCTGTGTTGATCCCGCAATATTAACCACGGTCATGTCAAAGCTGACGAAATGGGCAATCTCGACGCAACACCGTTTATTTCTTGGGGAGGTAGGGGTCTATCCCACTTCACCATGTTTGGCAGCGTTAGCGGCCATTGTCAACAGTACAAAAAACGCTTCGGCGTGGCGCGGCTGGACCTATTGGTCGACTGGTCCATGGTTAGCAGAATATCCATACAACCTGCTGCCCGACGCAAACGGTGAGAAACCACAAATGGCGGTGTTAAAGCAAGCGATGTAACCCTCTTGAGTTGGCCTAAATGTCACTCTTGTTGTATCGCTTATTTAGCATTTACTTGGCACTTATGCGGCACTCATGTGGCAATTACGTGGCATGACATCAATGAGTATTCAGCCAATACGCATTGTTGACCACTTCAAAAATATAAACGAAAAACAGGAACACACATGATGGGGAAACCGAACATCAAATGGAACGAAGCGCCGCGATGAAGATTAATCAATCGGGCGGTGTTGCTTCAGGTTCGATCTGGTCGATCGTAGATAACCTTGCTCAGCAAGCCTTGTCTTTCATTATCTTTGCCGTTCTGGCGCGCTTTCTTGCGCCCGATGCTTTTGGCTTGCTGACGACCGCCCATCTTTTTATCCTCTTCACCCGACTTGTCGTATTCGATGCGATTGCTATGCCCATCGTGCGGACAAAAGATCCAACCGACCGCCTTTACTCTTGGGTATTCACCTGCTGCATGTTGGCAAGCCTGGTGCTCGCTGGCGCGATGTTTTTTTCGGCTGGATTGATTTCTGCACTATTTCGCGCACCCGACCTAAAAGTGGTGCTGCAAGGCATGAGTTTATCGATTGTGTTTTACGGTTTAGTGCGCGCCTATGAAGCCAGGTTAGTGCGCAACATGATGTTCCGACAACTCGCTGTGCGGTCCATTGTCTCCATAACCGTCGGTGGCCTGGTCGGCATCTATCTGGCCGCGCATGGATGGGGCGGCATGTCTCTGGTAGTACAGCAGGTAACGGCATCCGGTCTCGGCCTGCTGTTGGTTGTTGCCCAAAGTCGCTGGCTGCCACGGATGGTTTTCGACAGCGCCCTGATGCGCCGTTATCTGGCAGATATTCGCCAGGTCGGATTGTCCGGTTTGCTTGGTTTTGTCAATACCAACGGTGATGCATTACTAGTCAGTTTACTGCTTGGCCCATATGCTACCGGCGTCTATAACCTTGCCAAGCGCGTCACCTCGGCCGTGTATCTGGTCATCTCCAGCTCCATGCACAAAGTCGCACTACCCGTATTCTCGGATGCGGGTACCGATTTAGCAGCGCTGCGTAGAGGATATTTAAAAATACTCGGGATCACTATTTTCTGCGTTGCGCCATTGCTATGTTTTCAAGCGGTGCTGGCGAAGCCTTTGGTAGCGATAGTGTTCGGCACGAAGTGGTTGCCTGCCGCACCAACGATTGCTGCATTAGCAGTGTTGTATTTGCTGTCCTCGGTCACGCAGTTAAATGATTATCTGTTTTTTGCGATGGGTAAGAATCGTGTTCCAGTACTGCTGGGAATAATCCAATTACTACTGGCAGCAGGATTTTCTGCGATCTTTCAAAACTTCGGATTGATCGGAATGAGCCTCTCATTTTGTGGGGCCTTTTTGCTGGTGTATCCGATTTCGCAGGTATTTCTGAATCGAATACTTAATCTAAACCTTCGCATGATGTGGCACGCGCTGGCTCCGCCTCTAGTCGGCAGCGTGATGTTATTTGTAGGACTCAGCGTCTATTTACTGTGTATCCCGGATCATTTAACCGATGTGGCTTCTATTGGCGGTGGCGTACTTGTGTCTTGCCTCTTGTATCCATTCATCGTCGTTATTACCGGTTGGAAAATAAGAGCATTCAACAGTTCCTGGCACGAAATGCTGATGGCAGCACTGCGGGTTCGTCGATTCTTTACGCGATCATCAAGTGAAATACTTTGACCGGTGGCCCGTTGCACTGCTCTGCGGCCGCGTAGTAAGAAGTTTTTTTTAGGGAGTTATTGATGAATGAAGAAAAATGTATTGCTATCGCGGGTTATCCGGTCACTAGGACGACTTCACCAGTATTGGCCAGATACTTGCGTCAAACCGTAAAGAAAGAACGAAAGGTGTCACTATTTTTTGCCAACACGAATTTTATCGTTCAGTGCCGCTATCTCCTAGGGACAATGAAAAGTAATTCCACCACCATTGTTAATGATGGCATTGGCTTGGATATTGCCGCATTTTTGTTCCGTCGTGAAAAATTTACGGAAAATTTAAACGGAACGAATTTCATCCCCTATTTTTTTTCTGGGGTACAAAGACCACTGCGTGTATTTATGCTTGGGGCAAAGCCCGAAACTCTCGCCAAAGCAGTTGAACATGTTCAGATGGCGTTAGGCCAGACGGTCGTAGGCAAGTGCGACGGATATACCGGCCTTGAACATGATCACGCCGAATTAATTGAAGCAATCAACCTCTCTCATGCAGAAGTGGTGCTGGTCGCCCTCGGCAATCCGATTCAAGAGGAATGGATACTATTGAATCGCAGCAAGCTACATGCAAATGTCGTGATCGGCGTCGGGGCATTGTTCGAGTTTTGGAGTGGCGAAAAAACACGCGCCCCCATTTTTTTACAAAGCATCCGGCTCGAGTGGTTGTATCGATTATGGCTTGAACCCCGCCGCTTAATTCGACGCTACACCATCGACATTATCCAATTTTTGATTGCATGCCAGAAGCATCGTGGCGACCGTCCCAACAGATCAATTAGACACGCGACAAACCTTAAAGTCTGAAGTAACAACGCCGCACTTAGGGCATGACGGACAGGTGGAAATTTGAAAATATTAGCCGCAATTAAATATTAAATTTTCGAGGTATACAAAATGAAAGCAATGATATTGGCAGCTGGCAAGGGTACGCGGGTTCGTCCTTTGACCTATGATCTTCCGAAACCAATGATACCGATTATGGGAAAACCGGTAATGGCTTATCTGGTCGAATTTCTTGCCAGTTATGGCGTGCGAAATATTATGGTGAACGTGAGTTATTTGCACAAAAAAATTGAAGACTACTTCGGGGATGGAAGTCAGTTCGGCGTTCAGATCGGCTATTCCTTTGAAGGTTATGTCAACGAGCGCGGGGAACTGATTGCTGAACCTTTAGGTTCTGCTGGCGGCATCAAGAAAATTCAGGAGTTTGCGAACTTCTTCGACGATACGACTATTGTAATATGTGGCGATGCGCTCATTGATCTGGATTTGGCTTCCGCGCTGCTTGAACATAAGCAAAAAGGTGCAATGGTCAGTGTAATCACCAAAAAAGTACCGTGGGATAAAGTCGATAACTATGGCGTGGTGGTGACCGACTCCGATGGACGGATCAAATCGTTTCAGGAAAAGCCGAAACAAGAAGAAGCACTCTCCAATTTTGCGAGCACTGGAATCTATATCTTTGAGCCCGAGGCCATTGATCTGATTCCTTCTGGCACGATCTTCGACATCGGCTCTGATCTGTTTCCGTTGATGGCTGAAAAGGGTCTAACGTTTTACGCCCAACAACGGTTCTTTAACTGGATTGACATTGGCACCGTCACCGATTATCTGAGCGTGATGCAACGCGTTCTTTTAGGCCAGGTGGCGCAACTTCAAGTCCCGGGAACACCTATTGCCGATGGTGTATGGGTGGGTCTCAATACCCAGATTAACTGGCAAGACACGATCATTCAGGGGCCAGTTTATATTGGTGCCGGTTGCCAGATTGAGGCTGGCTCTACCATCATCGGGCCGACCTGGATCGGACATGGCAGTCACATTTGTTCCGGTTCGAAGGTGGTGCGTAGCGCCTTATTTGAATACACGCGAATTTTCCCTGGCGCTTATCTCGAAGAAATGGTTATAGTCAAAGACTATAGCGTGAACCGTGCCGGTGAAATGGTGCACTTACCAGAAGCCGGTCATCACGCGTGGGGCGATGCCCGCGATAAGCGATCGGTAGCGCTGCCGGTGTTGACGCCGGTATTATCAATAGAATCGCCAACTTTAGTGAAGCCAGAGTCACAATATAATCTGCAAGAGCCCAGATGGGACCTCAACGCAGGCCTGCCGGTAGGTGCCGCATGAGAATCTATCCGGTTATTCTCGCTGGCGGTGCCGGCACACGCTTATGGCCATTATCGCGTGAGGCGCTGCCCAAGCAACTATTGCCCTTATGCTCTAATTATTCGATGTTGCAGGAAACGCTGTTGCGGTTATTGGATTGGACTGAATTGATGCCGCCGCTCATCACCTGCGGTAACGAACATCGATTTCTTGTGGCAGAGCAATTGCGCGCCATCGGTGTGGCACCCACGGGCATCTTACTGGAGCCATGCGGAAAAAATACTGCTCCTTCGGTGGCCGCTGCCGCACATTTTTTATTAAAAGAGGATAAAGAGGCACTCATGCTAGTGCTTCCTGCCGACCATATGATTGCGGATGTTAAGGCTTTTCATGTGGCGGTGCAGCGTGCGGCACAAGCTGCATGCAACGGTGCTCTGGCAACCTTCGGTATAGTGCCGTCCGGGCCGGAGACTGGCTACGGCTATATTCGCCGTGGCAAGTTGGCAGACGGAACTGAAGGTTGTTACGCCGTTGAAAGATTTGTAGAGAAGCCAGATAGTTCGACCGCGGAAATGCTCATTGCAGACCCTGCTTATAGCTGGAACAGTGGGATGTTTTTGTTTCTGGCGTCGCGCTACCTAGAAGAACTCACCGCCTTTCGTCCAGCAATCGCCGTCAGTTGTCAGAAAGCGTTCAAGGACGCCTACAGCGATCTGGACTTCTGTCGTCTCGATGAGGTTCTCTTTGCGGAATGTCCATCCGAGTCGATCGACTATGCAGTAATGGAACACACTGCCCATGCAGTCGTGGTCCCAGCAGAGATAGGCTGGAACGATGTCGGATCGTGGTCTGCGTTGTCGCAAATACTGGATGCCGATATCGAAGGCAATGTACTCCGTGGCGACGTGTATACCGACCATGTTAAAAATTCAATGATTCGTGCAGAAAGTCGCTTGGTGGCAGTGGTCGGCGTTGAGAATCTGATAGTTATCGAAACCAAGGATGCGGTATTGGTAGTTCATAAAGATCAGGTTCAAAGAGTAAAAAAGATCGTCGAAGAATTGCAAAAAAATAATCGTACCGAACATTTGAATCACACAACCGTCTATCGGCCTTGGGGAAGTTATGAGGGAATCGACCTTGGCAATCGTTTCCAGGTGAAGCGCATCACAGTTAATCCTGGTGGAAAGCTATCGCTGCAAATGCACCATCATCGCGCCGAACACTGGGTCGTGGTAAGCGGAACAGCGCGCATTACCTGCGGAGACGAGGAGAAATTTCTTACTGAAAACGAATCAACGTATATACCTATCGGCGAAAAACACCGACTGGAAAACCCCGGGAAAATGCCATTGCATCTCATAGAAATTCAATCCGGCGGCTATCTCGGAGAAGACGATATCGTGCGATTCGAGGACATATACAAGCGAAATTAGAGAGACTTTTTGGCGTTGTTTATGTTCTATGACTTTTCTCTTCAGCAACGGATTAAAAATGATGCCATCAATACAAAGTTCTATATTTAAAGCCTACGACATCCGCGGCGTCATAAATAAAACGCTCGATGCTAATGTAGCCCGGCAAATCGGTCGGGCTTTCGGTTTGGCCGCGCTTGCGAAAGGTCAAAAAACCGTCATAGTCGGCCGTGATGGCCGGTTATCGGGCGCTGAGATGGCGGCGGCCCTTGTAGCAGGATTGCAAGACTTGCGCGTGGATGTGATTGACCTCGGCGTTGTCGTCACGCCAATGGTGTATTTTGCGACGCATATGTTGGGCACACAATCCGGCGTCATGGTCACCGGTAGTCACAATCCTCCCGATTACAACGGCTTCAAAATGGTTCTGGCGGGTGAAGCTATGTATGGTGAAACCATTCAGGCACTCTATCGGAGCATCGTCTCAGGTGCGGCGACAGCGGCCGCCGCGCAAGTCCAGCATCCGGGTGGTTACTGCACCCACAATATTAAGGGAGCCTACCTTCAGCGCATTCTCAGTGACGTCAAACTAGCAAAGCCGATGAAAATTGTGGTCGATTGCGGCAATGGCGTGGCAGGTGCGTTTGCCGGAGAACTCTATCGCGCCCTGGGTTGCGAAGTGCAAGAATTGTTTTGTGAGGTTGACGGAACATTTCCGAACCACCATCCCGATCCAGCGCATCCGGAGAATTTGCAGGATGTCATTCGGGCGCTGCAAACCTCTGACGCAGAAATTGGCCTGGCGTTCGACGGCGATGGCGATCGTCTGGGCGTCGTCACCAAAGATGGTCAGATCATTTATCCGGATCGGCAATTGATGCTGTTTGCCGCTGATGTCCTGACCCGTCATCCGGGCCAGGAAATTTTGTACGACGTCAAATGCACGCGCCATCTGGCGCCATGGATTACGCAGCACGGTGGCAAGCCGCTGATGTGGAAAACCGGCCATTCACTGGTCAAAGCCAAGATGCGTGAGACCGGTGCGCCGCTGGGCGGTGAAATGAGTGGGCATGTGTTTTTCAAAGACCGTTGGTATGGTTTTGACGACGGCTTGTATGCCGGTGTCCGATTGCTGGAATTGTTAAGTCGGGAAAGTGATCCGTCTGCGGTGCTCAATGCACTACCGCAATCGACTAGTACGCCTGAGTTGCAATTAACATTGGCCGAAGGTGAAAACTTCACGCTAATTGCCGCTCTTCAAGAGCAAGCGGAGTTCCCCGGTGCTGATAAGATTATCAAGATTGATGGGCTGCGCGTCGAATATTCGGATGGTTTTGGATTGGTGCGGGCATCGAATACCACGCCGGTGGCAGTCATGCGTTTTGAGGCCGAATCGGAAGATGCGCTGGCACGGATACAGGCGGAGTTTAAGCGCGTGATTTTGTTGGAGAAACCGGATGCTGTTTTAAATTTTTAACTGGTGTTCGTTTTACAAAACACAATATTGCGACTGTTACCGAGTTTAGTGACCGATCACATTATTGCGGCGCCCGAAAAAAATCCACGTTGAGCATGCAACTAGCCAATGAAGTCACATCATCGCCACATAACTGCGCCCCGGTCACGTGCATGACAGGGGCGCTATTCACTCATTCACTCATTCAACCGATTAATTTGAATAGACTACCAAAGCTTCTTGAAGAACAAACGAATCGAATCCCAGATCCGGCCAAAAATACTCGCCTGATTCACTTCTTCCAAGGCCAGCACATCCAACTGCGTCAGCGCGGTATCGCCCACCATAATCTTCAATGTGCCGATCTTGTTGCCGAGGCCAATGGGAGCGATGAGCGGATCTGTACGCTCCAATACTGGTTTGATTTTTTCGGCGACACCTTTTGGTACCGTCACGAATATGTCGCGGTCAAATCCAACCTTGATTTCGCTTTTTGACCCCTTCCATACCTGCGGCGTGGCCAGCGCCTGTCCCTTTGAATAGAGCTTGACGGTGTCAAAGTTCTGGAAACCCCAGTTCAATAATTTTTGCGCTTCCTGCGTACGCGTCTGGTCGGAGTTGGTCCCCACAACAACTGCCAGCAAACGACGTTCGCCAGTACCATTGGGACGTTTGGCAGATGCAATAATCGAATAACCGGCGCTGTTAGTATGACCGGTCTTCATGCCATCAACAGAAGGATCGGACCAGAGCAAGCGGTTGCGATTGGGTTGTTTGATCTTGTTATAGGTAAACGTTTTTGTTGAATCGATTTTATAAAACTCTGGAAAATCAACGATAACGTGGGCGGCAAGTACCGCCAGATCCCGTGACGTTGTGTAGGTATCGGCGCTCGGCAGGCCATGCGGATTGCCAAAGTGGGTCGATTTCATGCCCATGCGCTGCGCTTCGCGGTTCATTTGCACCACAAATGCGTCTTCAGTACCGGATACTGCTTCGGCCAATGCCACTGCTGCGTCATTACCCGAAACTACCATCAGGCCATATAACAGGTCACTGATCGATACCGGCGTCGCTGGATCAATAAACATTTTCGAGCTGCTCGGATCAACTTTCCAGGC
This sequence comes from Glaciimonas sp. GNP009, assembly GCF_054343755.1. NCBI lineage: Bacteria > Pseudomonadati > Pseudomonadota > Betaproteobacteria > Burkholderiales > Oxalobacteraceae > Glaciimonas > Glaciimonas sp. GNP009. The sequence continues at coordinate 2,423,035 of NZ_JBTGUV010000004.1, read as the reverse complement.
GCGTACGGAGACGGTCACCATCTGATCGAGCGTCAGTTTTTTGTCCTTCAGAGCGTCAAACACGACATAGGCGGTCATGATCTTGGCTAACGATGCGGGTTCGACGCGTAAATCGGCATCTCCCGAGGCAACGATTTGATTGCTGGTGGTATCCAACAATAACCAGGATTTGGCAGCGACGGATGGCGGTGGCAATGTCTGGGCAAAAGCAACCGAAGCGGACAAGAGTGTTGCAGCTAAGGCTGCGAATATTTTTTTCATAGGGTATAAGTGAATGAAATCGGTGAAGTCGGTGTTAAGGACGTTGGCACGACAGACAGCAAACAGCTATCGCACGGATGAATAGGTAGCAGAACCAGAGGGTAAAGACGCACTTAACCAGGGAACTACAAAAAAACAATTAACCGGAATTATAGCCTCCTCAGTTGCGCAAGATAACGTGGTCACGATTTCAAGTCCAATATCGACAAAAATCGCCGAACAATGACATGCCATTTCGACTCATTATTTTGTGTGCATAGCCGCTTTAGCCGGCCTTGGATTCCCGATGCCACATTTCGACCATCAAGTTCTTAATATGTTGCAATCTGCGATGAAAAAAATGATCCGCACCAGGAATGACGATAACCGGAATGTCTTGCGGACGCGCCCATTCAAATACCGCACTTAACGGAATGGTTTCATCGAGTTCACCATGAATCAAAATACTGTTTGCGGGAACTGTCGGCATTGGCCATTTTCCAGCAGCAGTGCCAACCAATACCAACCGTTCTGCTGGCGAACCGGCCGTAATCAACCGTTGCTGCAATTGTGACTGCACAAAAGTGCCAAATGAAAAACCACCAAGCGCTAGTGGCAATGCGGGATATTTTTCGCGCATGTGGACCAGCAACGCGGCCATATCATCGGTCTCACCACGACCTTCATCGTAGACCCCGGATGAATTTCCGACACCGCGGAAATTCATCCGAACCGCCACATATCCCAATGCCAGAAATCCACGCGCCAAGGTTTGTGCAACCTTATTGTCCATTGTTCCGCCATATAGCGGATGTGGGTGGGCGACCAGCGCCAAACCTCTTGGCTCTGGAAATTGATCCGAAGCGGGAAGGTCCAGCGCACATTCAAGTGCGCCAGAGGGACCGGTAATAGAAAAAGAGGTGGTCTGTGCGTTCATGTCTTCTCGTTTGATTCTCAACGAATTGGCTGACATACCCGGCGACTAAAAATAGTATCGCATTCAGGGGGATTTTTGTTCGTCCATGTCAGCCAATGATAGAAATAATAAGGCGGATATTATGCTGAAAAATAATGACGTATAAACTCTCGGAATTAAATTTTCAAACGCTCAACGATTTTTCCACCGACGATATGCACGTCGATAATTTCGTCGATGTCCTCCGTATCGACGTAGGTATACCAGACGCCTTCTGGATAAATAACTAACGCAGGGCCTTCTTCACAACGTTCAAGACAACCGGCTTTATTGATTCTGACCTTGCCGTCGCCAGCCAGACCGAGTGCTTTGATACGGCGCTTGGCATGCTCTTGGGCGGCTTGCGCGCCGTTATTGGCACAACATACTCGATCACCCGGTGCGCGCTGGTTTAGGCAAAAAAACACATGATGGGCATAAAAAGGCGGTACGGAGCCAATTTCTGTTGGTTCGGTGGAGGGAATTTCGCTCAGGTTATCGCTCATAGCTGGACAGCTCTAAAAAGAAAGTAGTTAGGATAGTTAATATAATCATACACCGGAGTCATTTCGTTTCGCTCGGTGCATAGGGTGGAATAAAAACCAAAGCGTAAAAAATGGCCACAAAAGTGCTAAAAACTGCGCCGCACCATTGAAATTTAGAAATTTACCTAATGACCATGTTTGTAACGTTTCGACGTAGTAAGGATTGTCCGGGATAACATTAACAAAGACCAAACTGACGAACACCGCCAATGCCGCAACCCAGCGTTGCACGCGCTGCGGTGTAAATCCAAATGTAACCAACACCACGGCACCGACCAGCAATCCGGTCAACGCTCCCGGGGTTAACCAGACCAGCACATTCTCCGGGGTAAATAATAACGCGGACGCAAATGCTTTTACCGAAAGCGTTACCCATATCAATAGGAACGTCAGTGCGACTTTCGGCGCGTCTTTGCGTAACACGATCAACAGCATTAAGCCCGCACTGACCAGACCACAAGCGGTAATAATCGATTCCGTCATCCAGTATTGTTCGGCCGATAGCTGTACGTCGTTGGTCATCCATGCGGCCAGATCAATCGGCTGCTCAAACCAGTCCGACAACCAGGTCGACAGCATGGATGTGACTTGCCCAAACCCGAACAGATGATTCAATGGCGCCAGTTGCGCCAGCGGCCACAATGCAATCATGACCATGCCATGGCTGGCTTCACGATTGAACCACCGTTCCCGCAGCAACAGCAATTTGTTCTCCGGACTAAACCGATAGCGGAAAATAGCGCCAATAATGCTGCCTGACAGCGCACCGATACTGTTGGTTAACAGATCAAGATTGGATGACACGCGCGTGGGCAGATACGTCTGCACCGCTTCCATCACTCCCGAAAACAAGATGCCGGCCAAGGTGACCAGGATGACTGTCAATGTCAGTGGAATTCTGCGCGGCAGCACCAATACGGTCAACAGCCCGAGCGGCATATAGCCGACAATATTGGTCCAGACGTCAAATAAGGTCCAGTAATGCGGCAGCGGTGCCGATAAGAAAGCCCACGGCGTCAATCCAACGTCGCGCCACCCGCTGAACGGATACCAACTGGCGTAAATAATCAGCAGCAGGTATATCAATAAACTGACACGTGCAAACGATGACGACGGGGATGACGAGCTACGCTCAATAATTAATGACGAACCAGTCATTGCAATCTGTCCTTATTGCTTAAAAGTAAATTTTACCGGCATAAGTTTAACCATCCGGTGATGATTTTATGAGGGTGGGATTAGACAGCGCGTACTGCTAGTCTGAATCAAGATTGTTTCTGCCATATTTCGGCGGCTATTTTTGCAGGTGCTTCTGTTGGTACTGCTGTCATAGTCCTGGTTTTTCAGCTACTTCTTCAACGGCAACGCCGCTAACCATTCCATCAGATCATCAATTAATGCATCATTGGCAACTGAAAAAGCGCGTGCACCGCCAGCGGCGTCTGGAGTGGGCGTAGCAACTGAATGGCTGAACATCTTCTGGCCTAGCAAAAGTCGGCCATTAAAGATGGACGCCCGAATGGTGACCTTTACGACGCTATGCGAAGCGCTGTCGAAGGTCTGGCTGAAATCATCCATGTCGATCCGCAATACTGGAACATTAAGTGCTCCGTCCGAAACAGAAACCACCGCACCGCCAACCTGACCGAAACGCGCCTTCAGACGCTGGCTGAATAACTGCGCCGGTGACATGGTCCAGCGTGAAGTCGCATACGGGCGCAATTGCAGATCATTCGCATAAGCTAACCTGTACATCATCATCGTATTATCCAATCCTGCTGGCGCAGTAACGTCTGCCAGACTGATAGCTGGCAAGGTCATCATCGCCGCAGTCGGCGAACTTACAAGCGCTGGTAAAGGGCCAAAATCATACCGGGCATAGACACCCGCTGGCGCAGCGCAACCGCCGACCAAAACCACAATGGACAACACCAGTACAGCTTTAAAGAGCGCATTCAATTTGTTCATCGATTTCCTTATGCCTATTTTATTTGACAGGGGCAATAAAACCCGCTTCGCCCGGCCCCGGCGGCACGCCTTTGCTGCCAAACAAAATACTTTGCGGTTGCTGATTAAAGTGTTCTAGCGTCTCGTTCAATGCACGTACCGACGAACGCGCCTCTGACGCCAGCACATTAAACCGTGGCAGCGCGTCGTATTGCACACTATCGGCGACTGATCCCACGTTCGCCATTGTTGCCGACAATCTGGACACCGCGCCATTCGGACCCTGTAAACTGGTGCTCAAGGTATTCAAAGTATGACTCAGTACAGTCATATTTTGGGATAGGGTCGTAATCGACATCAATGCCTGATTCAGTTGCTCGGTCATCGCCGGTAGCTTGGCGAGAGTCGGCTCTAACTGTCGCGGTATCGATTCAAACGCATTCGCCGTTTTACTGACATCACTAAACGCCGCCACCATCACTTGTTGATTCGCAGGGGCGAGCAAACCATTTAATTTGGCAACGGTTTCTTCTGCCTGCAACAAAATTGCCGCGCCTTTGGTTTGAATGTTATCGAACAAACTCGGCCGCAGCGTAATGCGCGCCGGTTTACTGGCGCTGCTGGCCAGTTTGGCAGGATTGCTACCATCATCATCCAACTGTATATAGGCAATCCCTGTCACGCCTTGATAACCCAGCGTACCATACGTGGCCGGCGTCATCGGGGTATCAAGATTAATTTTCAGGCGAATTAGAATCTGCCCCGGACTTTGCGGATCGAAAACAATCGTATCGACTCTGCCAACGTTGAGACCGCGATACCGGACGTCCGCCTGCGGATTAAGGCCCGGAACCGACAGCTTGGTGGCGATTTCATACGGTACCCGCTGCACGCGGTCACCGTTGAACCACATGACGCCAAAGATCGCCGCCAACAATAAGACGACGGTAAATAGTCCGGCAATTAACGCATGTGCTTTATTTTCCATAATGCTGCCTATCCTACTGTGTCCTGCTCACAATGCGCCGAGAGGAAGAAATTTTCTATAAAGGGATGTTTGATCTTCATCACCTGCTCGGGCGTGTCGTAGGCAAGAACGTGTTTATCGGCCAGCACAGCGATTTTGGTCGACATCGCCAATAACGATTCCAGATCATGGGTAATCATGACAACCGTCAAGCGCATATCCTTATGCAGCGACAGAATTAGTTTAACGAACGCTGCGGACGACGCAGGATCCAGGCCAGCGGTGGGTTCATCCAAAAACAATAATTCTGGCTCTAGCGCCAACGCCCGCGCCAGGGCAACGCGTTTAATCATGCCACCCGATAAATCAGAGGGCATTTTAAGCGCGTGCTCGGGACCAATGCCGGCTAATTGCAACTTCAGCAACGCGGCATCCAGAATCAGACTTTCCGGTAATGCACGCAGCTCACGCAGCGGCATCGCCACATTATCCAGCACCGTCAGCGCAGAAAATAACGCGCCCATCTGAAACAACATTCCCCAACGGTTTTGTAACGCAGCCATTTGATCAACGCTAGCTTTACTGATATCCAACCCTAAGACCGATACGGTGCCGCGCGTAGGTCGATTCAGGCCCAAAATTTGGCGTAAGAGCGTAGTTTTTCCAGAACCGGAACCACCGATCACGCCAACAATCTCACCCTGTTCAATCGTCAGATCAAGGTCTTGCAGAACAACTGTCTTGCCGAACTGGGTCCAGAGTTTGTCGACCTGAATGACCGGCTGCGGGGCTGGCGTTAATGGTCGAGTCGATAAAAGTGGATTGCTCAGCAAATTAGTCATCAAAATCCAACCCCGCTAAACAGAATTGCAAACACCGCATCAGCAAGTATCACAATAGTAATCGCGCTGACCACGGAGGTTGTTGTACCTTGACCAAGGCTTTCAGTGTTAGGTTCAATGCGCAAACCGAAATGACAAGCGACCAGGGCGATCAGTCCACCAAATACGGCACCTTTGCCAAGCCCAATCAGATAGTTGGGCAAAGGGACTGCGCCCGGCAATTGCTGTAGAAAATACGTCGGTGACAATCCGAGTTGTAACTGCGCCGCGGTCATCCCACCGAGTAATGCAATCGCATCCGTCCAGATCACCAACAACGGCATCGCGATCAATAAAGCGATCACACGCGGCAAGATTAAACGGAAGCCATGCGGCAAACCCATTACCTCCATCGCGTCGAGTTCCTGCGTCACCCGCATCACACCCAGTTGCGCGGTGATGGCAGAACCGGAGCGCCCCGCCACTAAAATGGCTGCCAGCAATGGTCCCAGTTCGCGGATGATACTCATCCCGAGAATATTGACGAGATAAATGTCGCCGCCAAAAGTGTGCAATTGCTGCGCGGAGAGAAACGATAACACTACGCCAATCAGAAACCCGACAATCGCAGTAATTCCCAACGCCTGAAAACCGATGTGGTAAATGTTTGCGGATATCTCTTTCCACGGTGCCCGACGCGGCGTGCGCACCATGCGGTTGAAGTCCAGGATAAATTGTCCGAGTAATGCGACGAAGCCGCTCAAATGATCCAATCCGACGCGCGCCCAATCATAAATGACAATCAACAATCGCCGTCGCGGTGGTGGCGGTGGCAAAGATAATGGCCCAGCATCTTCGAGGCGCTTGAAGAAATCCTTTTGCTGACGCGTAAGCACCAGCGAATCCGGGCGTTTTTTTCCCCATGCGTTCCACAATAATTGCGCGCCGATATGATCGAGCGCTGTAACCTGCGACAAATCCCATTGGAGAGATTGCCGTGCAGCGCGCCTTGCCAGCATTTTCAATCTTGACTGCAACGCTCGCATGACACCCGGTTGCGCCATCGCATTGACTTGCCAGTTTCCGCGGACCATTGCCACGCGTGTATCGACATTGACATCGCCACTACCACCGTCCTCGGTCTTGTTATCACCTCCATCATGAAGATGAGCGAGAGCGATCGCGGGGAGTTGGACATCGGATTTTGGCATGCATCAAGTTTAAGTGAGAATGGATACAAAATCTCGCCGCACCAAGACTTTTATACGCAAAATACTTATCCTCGTCTCCATCAATGGCAAATACACACCAAGAAATAATTGACGACAGCGCGCATCCGCTACAATGCGCGGCATGACATCTACTCTTTCTGCAGAGCGCATCTTTGCACTTTCGGCATCACTTCCCGATCACATCACAATTGAGGTCGTGGCTGAGACCGGCTCCACCAACGCCGACCTTCTGACGCTAATACAAAACCCGCAAGGGTCACAAAATGGGTCATCCAGTCTAAACGCGCACCACAACGGCGACGCGATTATTGGACCGATGCTGCGCATTGCCGAACAGCAAACCGCTGGTCGAGGACGCGCTGGACGCACTTGGCTTTCGGCGCCATCCGCTGCGTTGATGTTTTCGCTGGCATGGCGTTTTGATCGCCCCCTACAAAAATTGATTGGCTTGCCGCTAGCCGTCGGCGTGGCGATTGCTGACGGCTTAAACCAGTATTTGCACCAGACTTTTGGCGCCGCTCAGGAGCAGGAAAATGCAGAGACCGATTTCGGCATTCGATTAAAATGGCCTAACGATCTGCTGTTAGTGGACGGCGAGAGCGACGGCAAACTGGGCGGCATTCTGATTGAAACCGCGAGTGGCAGCGCTCAGCCCAACGGGTACGCCGAGCGTTCCACTTGGGCGGTGATTGGTGTCGGTATCAATCTTGCCATCCCGGTTGATATACAACAGCAACTTGAGCGCAAGATAGCCAATTTGCCAAGATCAGGACCCGATAGTTGCCCTGTCGAGGCTGATCGCAACGCGCTAATGGCGACGTTACTATCCAACCTGACCCACGCATTACAACAATTTCAAAACGATGGCCTCAACCCATTTGTGTCACGATGGAATCAACTCCACGCGCATGCAGGACAACAAGTGGTTATTCTGGATCAGGGTAAGGTTTTATATGAGGGCACAGCGCTGGGGATTGATAAGATCGGTCGATTTTTGTTACAAACCGCGCAAGATGCGTTACCTGTCGCTATCATGGCGGGCGACATTTCGCTGCGGGTAAAGGAAACGTAAGAATGGGATTACTGTTAATTGATGCTGGCAATACGCGCATAAAGTGGGCCTTGGCAACTATTCCGACCCTCGGCCATGCCACCGCTCCTCCTATATGGCGAGACATTGGCTCTGTGGCGCATAACGAAATTGCGGAGTTGCTCGGCCTTTGGCGCGGCCTTCAGATAACGCGCGTGTTGATTTCAAATGTCGCGGGCAGTAAGGTTGGTGCACGTCTGCATGAAATATTGCAACTGGCCTTCGATAGCAGTATTTTGCCGGAATGGTTTGCCTCCGTGCCGCAGCTGGCGGGCGTTCGCAACGCCTATCGCAATCCCATGCAACTCGGTTGTGATCGCTTTGCTTCGGCAATCGGCGCACATCGGCTATATCCACAACAAGCCCTGTTATTGGCAACCTGCGGCACCGCCACGACGATTGACGTCATCAATGCCGACGGCACGTTTATAGGCGGTATGATCTTGCCTGGATTGGGCTTGATGGCGAACGCATTGGCGCACGGCACGGCACAGTTGCCACGCATCCTTGACCATGTCGTGATCACGACACCATTTGCGGACAACACCGAGGATGCCATCATGAGCGGTTGTATCGCCGCGCAGGTTGGCGCAATTTCGACCGCATTGACGCTGCAAACCCAACATCATCCGGGAATGGAAATAAAATGTATTCTTACGGGTGGAAGTGCTGGCGTTATTGCACCCTATCTGACATCGCCCCATGAAAGAGTTGACCATTTGGTCCTGACTGGCCTGTGGACCAGCATTGCCGCAGAAACCGAACGTTGAGCGAATAACACTTTATGTTGAAAATATTTTTCTGGTTGCTGCTATTAATCAACGCAGGTTTGTTTGCGTTACAGCACGGCTATCTGGAGGGCATCGGCCTCATCTCGAACGGAAGAGAGCCCGCCCGTTTAACTAACCAATTGCAAGCGGACAAAATTAAATTGGTTCCAGTAACCGAGGCTGAGGGTGAAAAAGGCAATAGCGCAAGGACCAACCAGAACGGTGTGACTAATTCAAATAGTGCAAATAATGCAAATAATGCCGCGATTACCTCAACCGCTAATCTAGGTGGTGGCGAGAAAGATGGCACAGACAGTGGTGCCAACAGCGCCTTTGCCTGCACTGAAGTAGGCAATTTCAGCGCTGCTGAAGCAAGGCGATTTGCCAGTCAGTTAGCTGAAGTCGCGCCAACCGTGCAGCCAATCCGCCGCCCAGTGCAAGAAATTGCCAGTTATCGCGTGTACTTGCCTTCGTTTGGGAGCCAAGACGCGGCGAATAAAAAAGGGGAGGAATTGCTCGGCCTTGGCATCACCGATTTCTTTGTCATCCAAGATGCGCCACCGCTCCTTTATGGCATCTCTCTCGGCACATTCAAATCTGAAGAGGCCTCGCAAATTCAGGTTGCCCGCCTGGAAGAAAAGGGTCTGATCGGCATACGAGTAGAAGCGCGTAAGGCAACAGCTGGCAAGGTGGCCTTCCAATTACGGCTGTTAAACGCTCAGACCTCGGCACAGTTAACCAAGGTCGTCGCCACCTTTACCCACAAGGAAGTGCGTAGCTGCGATGAAGCGACACTTCCCGAACGAAGTTAAGCGAAATCGGCACTTTTCGAAGGCTAAAGACTATTTGTCGGATTTAAACTTGCTACAAAAGCAATAAAATTTGTAAACATTCCGGACAGCAGCAACCTGGTTGCGCTACATTTGACGATATTGTGGGCGTTGTTGCCAACATTAATGGCACAGGCATTAGCGCCGGTAGCGCCTGACACCAACAAGTCGACGCGCTGCGCGAAAGGACGCCGCAGATAAATTGCCTCTTGCAAACGAAACATTCCGCCATGTTGATTCCCCACTTCATTGCGCCCCGTTATTCTTACCCTCAATGGGTCCCTTAACGCTGCTCTGCACGATAAAGTATCCCACAGGAATCAGCGAATACCCAACACACTAGCGGCGATTACCTCTTGTTTTGCCGCAAATTAGCAAATTCATTGGCGCTTGTCCGCAGCAAAATCTCATAAGAACTACGAAAAAAGAAATTCACGTTGCCGACCTGGACCGTGTGTAAGCGGATGTCATTTTCACGCACCATATTGGCACCCATCATGCATCCAAAAGGAGCGTCTGATTGCACCATGATAAGGCAACTCTACTCTTCAGTATCAAAGAGGCGTAGCGCTTTTTTACCTATGAAGGGAAATAATGAAACCAAGGAAACGCAAAGGAAATTCGACAGAATCAATGCAGTCAAAAAAATCCCACCTTGACTAAAGAATGAGATTTTTTAGCGTCATTTTTACGCTGGCAATGGACTATTCAGAGACATTAAAGCGCGATGTCAGGTATCGGCCCTAAAGAATAAAAGAACAATCACAAAAGAAAATACAGAACTAGATGCCTATACGGCAATTAATCAATGATTAAAACTCAGCATCAAGTTCCTCAATCTCGACCGGTTCCAACTTCGCCGCTTCCACCCATTCTTGCACTTGCGGCAAAGCCATAATACATTCGCAATAGGCTGCACAAACGGCGTCCAACTTGACGTTGTATGTCAAAAAGCGCGTTACCACTGGCGCATACATAGCGTCTGCTATACACGGTGTCGCGCCAAACAGATATGGTCCGCCATACGTATTAAAGCATTCGTGCCAGATGGTGACAATGCGATCAATATCGGCTTGCGCTCTCGCCCAAACCTTGAATTCCTTAAATTGGCCCCGCAAATTCATTGGCAACGCGGAACGCAGAGCAGAAAATCCTGAATGCATTTCACCGCAAACGGCGCGACAATGGGCACGCGCACCGCGGTCAGCTGGCAGTAAACCCGCCTTAGGCTTGATTTCATGTAAATATTCGCCTATCGCGAGGGTATCCCACACTTTAACCCCGTCATGCAACAAACAAGGTACCAACATCGACGGTGCCAGTAATAGGATTTCGGCACGCATAGCCGGATCGTCAAGCGATATGATCTGCTCATCAAATGGCAGTTTGGAGAATTTAACCAGTAGCCAGCCGCGCATCGACCACGACGAATAATTCTTGCTGCTGATGGAGAGAGTAGCTTGTGCCATGATGCAGATTCCCTAGTCATTAACGCATGTGGGCGGAGTCGCTCGATAATCGACAATTTCAGAAACAGCTCAGCAAACTTCATGCCAGAAATTCGATGGCCTGCAACTTGCTAATGCCTTTCAGCATCGCCCACTCTCGGGCAAGGGAGCACTCATGAAGTATCAAGTCTATCAAGCGCATTCCGACATGATGGCGGGGATGCGTTTATTTACACAGGCCGCCGTCACGGCCATGTCCCACCCTTTTTTAAGTGCGGCTCCAGGCGTTCGTAAACTTTCTGCAGCTTATGAGATGTTTGCAAGCACTGAAGTTACCCACACCCGACCCGACTTTCGCCTCAACACCATACACGTAGGCGAAGGAGATAGCACACACGACGTACTGGTGCATGAAGAAGTCGCGCACGTCATGCCGTTCTGCACCTTGCTGCATTTTAAGAAAGAGGGGGTGACCGATCAGCCGCGCGTACTCATCGTCGCACCCATGTCCGGCCATTTCGCGACGTTGCTGCGTGAAACTGCGCGCACTATGCTGGCGGATCACGACGTCTACATCACCGACTGGCACAATGCCCGGGACGTACCGTTAGATGCTGGCCCTTTTGGCATGAGCGAATACGCACTTTATCTCATCGCATTTCTAGAGGTGATGGGCCCGGGATCGCATATGGTGGCAATCTGCCAGCCTTGTGTATCCGCTCTGGTTGCCACTGCCATCATGGCCGAAGATGGTAATCCCGCCCAACCGCGTAGCCTGACACTCATGGCCGGGCCAATTGACACCCGGGTCAATCCGACCGGAGTGAACGAACTGGCCACCAGCAAGCCATTTGAATGGTTTGAAAAGAACCTGATTAGTACCGTCCCGCAGCGCCATCCCGGCGGCGGGCGCCGTGTGTATCCCGGATTCCTGCAGCTTTCCGCGTTCATGAGCATGAACCTTAAACGCCACGTGAATGCATTTAAAGGGCTGTACTCCGATTTGGTGGAAGGCGCGCTGGAAAAAGCCAACACCACTCGCACCTTTTACCAAGAGTATTTCGCGGTGCTAGATATGACAGAAGAGTTTTATCTGGACACAATACGCGATGTGTTTCAGGAGTACGCGTTGCCGTTGGGCAAGCTGGAATGTGCTGGACGCCTGATCAAACCCGCGGCGATCAAACGCACCGCTCTGTTGACCGTAGAAGGAGAACATGACGACATCTGCGCAATCGGGCAAACGATGGCTGCGCACGACCTTTGCAGCGGCATTCCGGGCTACATGAAGTCACACCACATGCAAACCGGTGTCGGACATTACGGCGTGTTTAGCGGACGACGCTGGAACAAAGAAGTCTATCCGATCGTCCGTGAAATGATCCACGTCAGCCAATGACGGATGTAAATCTGCAATGCTGATTGCACCGGGTGTGCTGCGATCCCTCACACCCGGAGTTAATACAATACCAAGAAAGTACACATCGTTGCCATAACCAGTACATTTTAGGCAAGGCATGAAATGTGTAAATGCTGGCGCGCCACCGCATTTTTTACTTCAACCCGCCCCGACCCGCACCACATTATCCTCTACGATGAATGCGCTCAGCTTTGGTCGTGACGCCTTGCATCAAACTTTGACATCAATTCGGTTAATAATTATTTAGCAATAAAATTGATCGATGTAATCCTCCTTTGCGCCGTCATTTATCAGCGATTATCCCGATCAAAAAGGGTGATTGTGTGTTTTATCCGAACATCCCTGCTTTGCACCCAACAAGCTCCGACTTTTCCATGTAAAATCGCGCCCATTGCCGCACACCTAATTGCGGATTGCTGTTGGCCAATTTTGACCTCGCAGACATCCACGCTTATCCACGGCTCTTTGCTCACCTTTTTCAGACTATCGCAGGATATCCCATGCTCGACTTGACCGATGAACTTGCCAACATTCCTCCAAAAGTAAAAGCCGGAATTCTGGCAGAGGCATTACCGTATATCCGAAAATTTCACGGCAAAACCATTGTCGTCAAATACGGCGGCAATGCGATGACAGACGAACGCCTTAAACATGGCTTCGCCCGCGACGTGATTTTGTTAAAACTGGTCGGCATGAATCCGGTAGTCGTGCACGGCGGCGGTCCGCAAATCGAAAACGCACTCAAAAAAATCGGCAAGCAAGGTATCTTTGTTCAGGGCCATCGGGTCACCGACGAAGAAACCATGGAAGTCGTCGAGTGGGTATTAGGTGGCGAAGTGCAGCAAGATATCGTGATGTTAATTAATCACTACGGCGGTCAGGCAGTTGGCTTAACCGGCAAAGACGGCGGTCTGATTAGGGCACGCAGGATGAAAATGCCGGACAAGCAAAATCCAGGACAGTTTCTGGATATTGGCTTCGTCGGTGAAATCGAGGCAATCAATCCTGCCGTGGTAAAAGCGTTGCAGGACGATGCCTTCATTCCTATTATTTCGCCAATCGGTTTCGGCGCAGACGGTCAGGCTTACAATATTAATGCCGATGTCGTAGCGGGCAAAATAGCGGAAATCCTGCACGCAGAAAAATTGATCATGATGACCAATATCGCTGGTGTTCAGGATAAAGAAGGCAATCTGGTAACGGATTTGTCAGCACGCGAAATTGACGAAATGTTTGAAGACGGCACCATCTCTGGCGGTATGCTTCCAAAAATTTCGTCGGCGCTGGATGCCGCCAAAGCTGGCGTCAACGCAGTCCATATTATCGACGGTCGCATTGAACACTCATTGCTGCTAGAAGTCTTGAGTGAGCAGGCTTTCGGCACCATGATCCGTTCGCATTGATCTAAATATGCATTCCGTTGGCGAATCTCTTCCAAGATTGCTAATGACAGAATGAGCAAAACAAAATAGGGAGAAAAAGCCAAACGCTTTTCTCCCTATTTTTTTTAGCCGCGGTTTTAGGATCAATCTCAGGCCGGTATCAGCAATGCCCGTTGTTCCGGCGTCAAATAACACCAATCCCCTTCTTCCAACGCCAGAGAGGCCAGCGTCATTGCACCAATTGCCGTGCGTTCCAGCGCGACGCAATGATTTCCGGCTGCGGCCAACATGCGCTTAACCTGATGATATTTACCTTGCTCAAGCACGATCTCAATATGTTTATCGTCAATCATGGCGCAACTGACCGCCTTCAACGGAGCCGGCTCATCGTTTAATTGCACGCCATCTAACAATTGCGCGACCAGTTCTGGTGTCACCGGATCGTGCGTGGTCGCGACATACACTTTAGGAACATGGCGCTTCGGCGAAGATTGCGCATGAATAAAAGTGCCGTCGTCCGACATCAACAGCAAACCCGTCGTGTCATGATCCAGGCGACCAACCGGTTGCAGTTCGCGCCAGGTAAATTCCTCCGGCAAGATCGACAAAACGCCCGGATGATGACTCGGCTTACGGGAGCACTCAATATTCGGCGGTTTATGTAAAGCAATATAGACGCGCTCGCGATATACCCATTCCTCATCAAACAACACAAAGACCAAACCATCGGTTGCGATCTTGGCCCGGTAGTCGTTCACTACTTGACCATTGATGCTGATTTCGCCATCATCAATCAACGTGCGGCAATATTTGCGCGTACCGACACCCTGTGATTGCAGGATGCGGTCTAAGGTTAATTTGCTCATAGATTTAATTATTAAAACAGTCAATTTCAACCGCAAAAAGCGTGCGAATTACGTCGACAGAAAGCGCGGGTCAAGACGTTAGGTAGTCATTCGAGTCGATGGTAGCCTAAAAAAATCGCCTGTAGTCAAGGCTACAGACGATCTTGAGTTACTCCGAGCTTCCTATCATGCTTATTGCCTCACTTAGCCACTTGTACCTTGGCATAAGCCGCCAACCAGCGCTGATGCATATCGCAACCTTCGAGATTCAGGCCCGGCGATTTGATACCAAAGAACCGTTGTTCACGATTCAGCAATGCATGCGCTTGCAGCACTGTTTCAGCGCCGTATAGGTGTTGCAAGGCGGCGGCGTAAGGTTTGGCATCATCTAAACCGATCAGGCTTTCGATGCAACGATAAACCAATTGACGGTCTGCGCTAATTTGATTGAAGTGACGTATCCAGTCACAGCCTTCACGAATCGCTTCACGGTCGCCGATGGCCAATGCCAGGAGCGTTTTCAATTCACCGACACGTAGTTCTTTCCACAACGTACCAACGTCGGCAACCAAACCGATTAATGCAGCAACTGGTCGCTGATCTGCTAATCCCAATTCATTCAATTCACCCAGCAAATCGGTGCATTCTTCATCGTCCAGATCTGCCAGGAACAGAATCGGTTCGCGGATTTCATTGCCAACGCTGACGTTATCCCACTCCAAATCTTCGACAGGGTAAATGTCTGACATGCCGGGTACCAGAATCCGGCACGCATAGACGCCCAAATGGGTGAAGTCGGCGATATAAATATCGTGACCCTTGGCATGAATGGCGGCGATCGACCATGCATAATCTTCGGCAGTGGTGTTGCTGAAGTTCCAGTCGCTGAACGCGAAATCCGGTGTATCACGCAAGAAGTTCCAGCTGATGATACCGCTGGAATCGACGAAGTGAATTTCCAGATTCTGTGAATGTGCAATTTCTTCCAGATCAAACCCCGGCTCCGGAAAGCCGCCTAATGCATCCAGCGCGCGGCCTTGCAGCAATTCAGTCAATGCCCGTTCCAAGGCGATTTCAAAGCGCGGATGAGCGCCAAAGCTGGAGAAACAGCCTTGGTCCGTTGGATTTAATAAGGTGACATTCATCACCGGATATTGCCCGCCGAGCGACGCGTCTTTGACCAGAATACCAAAGCCTGCGGCACGCAAAGCGCGAATCCCGGAGGCGATACGAGGATAACGTGCGATGACTTCTTCCGGCACATCCGGCAAGCACAGACCATCTTTGATGATGCGGAACTTGACGTCGCGCTCAAAGATTTCCGACAGTGCCTGGGTGCGTGCTTCGGCTTCCGTGTTACCGGCTGACATACCGTTACTGGCGTACAAATTGCCGATAATGTTAACCGGGAACCAGACGGTCTCGCCATCACGTTCGCGTACGTAAGGAATCGCGCAAATGCCGCGATCTTCGTTGCCAGAGTTGTAATCGACCAGCATCGTGGCATCGACTGTGCCTTCCGGATTATAGAATTTTTGCAATTCCGGGGTCAGCAAACCCGCTGGCCATGTTTCGCTTTCGTCATTCAGTTCAAACCATTTTTCACGTGGATAATGCACAAATGGGCCATTCGCCACTTTTTCACCTAGGTAAAAATGGGTCCAGAAATAATTACACGAAAGCCGCTCAAAAAATTCGCCCAACGCACTTGCACGTGATGCTTGTTCAGTCGCGCCTTTGCCATTGGTAAACAGCAACGGGCAATCACGATCACGAATATGCACCGACCAGCAACCATCGACTGGATTAAGCCATGATCGTTCTTCGATATGAAAACCAAGCGCCTCCAGCTTGCCTTGCATAGAGCTGATCGACGATTCTAGCGAGGCGTCTTTGCCGGGGATAAAGTGTTCTGTTGACATGTGAAATCCTGAAAAGGTAAAAATAGGGAGTGACGCGGTCGAGTAGCATTGCAAGGTGTCTCATGGCGCTATGACGGTGCGATGACGATGCGACGATATTGCGATGCAGTCGACGAAATACTGAACCGAACAGAAAAGTAGCAAAAATACAACTAATTTCCCTTATTTTTTGCGAATGACGTGATGATACTCGCGTCTATCCCGCTACGGAAACCGATCATCAAGATGCGCACAAACAAAATCACATACAAAATGATAATGGCCACGTGAGAGCCCAAGTCAAATCGGTAGATAAACAGATACAAAATACGTACAAATCGATTACCATAAAATGATCAAAGCGCCATCACGGCGAAGCTGCAATCAGCAATCTAACGAAATCTATCTATTCCAATTAGCCCGAAGTGAACCTGAAAATGCGGTCTCAAAACAACGACCAACAGCAGCGGTCAATATAGCAATCACGCAGAACATCAACCGGAAAATTACATGGCACAACCTAAAGCAGCTTTCAATTGGTCTGACCCGTTATTGCTAGATCAGCAACTAAGTGACGACGAACGCATGGTACGGGACGCGGTCCGTGCTTATGCGCAAGACAAGCTTGCGCCGCGCGTTCTGCTTTCGTTTCGCAATGGCGAAACCGATCCGAGTATCTTTCGCGAGATGGGCGAGCTAGGATTGCTAGGCGCGACGATCCCGACGGAATACGGTGGCGGTGGCTTAGGTTATGTTGCTTATGGGTTGATAGCACGCGAAGTCGAACGCGTTGATTCTGGTTATCGTTCGATGATGAGTGTGCAATCGTCGCTTGTAATGGTGCCGATCAATGCTTTTGGCTCCGAAGCACAAAAGCAACAATACTTACCCTCGCTGGCAAGTGGAAAAACAATTGGCTGCTTCGGTTTAACTGAACCAAATCATGGCTCTGACCCGGGCAGTATGGTCACACGTGCCAAAAAAGTTGACGGCGGCTATCAGTTATCAGGCGCAAAAATGTGGATCACTAACTCGCCGATTGCCGATGTTTTTGTGGTGTGGGCCAAAACTGAGGATGACGTGATTCGCGGCTTCATACTGGAAAAAGGCTGGAAGGGATTATCAACGCCAGTGATTCACGGCAAAGTCGGCCTACGCACATCAATCACTGGCGAAATCGTGATGGATCAGGTGTTTGTACCCGAAGAAAATTTGCTCCCGGGCGTGAGGGGCCTAAAGGGGCCTTTCACATGTTTGGATTCTGCACGGTTCGGCATCGCCTGGGGCGCACTCGGGGCCGCCGAAGACTGTTGGCATCGGGCGCGACAATACGTGCTAGATCGTCAACAGTTTGGACGACCTTTGGCGGCAAATCAGTTGGTGCAACTCAAACTAGCAAATATGCAAACCGACATCACACTGGGATTACAAGGCTGCTTGCGACTCGGCCGAATGAAGGATGAAGGAACCGCTGCGGTTGAAATTACGTCCATGATGAAACGCAATTCGTGCGGCAAGGCGCTGGACGTGGCACGGCTTGCACGCGACATGTTAGGTGGCAACGGTATATCCGATGAGTATGGCGTGATTCGTCATATGGTGAATCTGGAAGTGGTCAATACCTACGAGGGAACACATGACGTGCACGCATTGATTCTTGGTCGGGCGCAAACAGGGATTCAGGCGTTTTCCGGTTAAGGATCGATAGCGTGCACTAACTAACTTGCGTAATTTTTAAGAATGCGGACTTCAACTGATATTGACCCGAGGTGACGTTGGTGATTTTCAGGTGAAGTCTGCACTGTTACACACCATTCCCGATTTTACTTTTCGGCGAAACTTAACTGCTCTGTTCCAGCCACTCCTTTACCTTTTAGGACTGCCGTAAAACCATCTCAGCAACGGGCTTACCAACCCTGCCAACGAAGACAGTACGCTAATACGGGGCCGCCGAGGTGGCTAGGAAAGCACAACGCAGTTGGGGCGATTGACGTAAGCCCTCACTTCTTCTTGGACTTCTTCCCACTATGATGGCGGAAGCATTCACCTGTGTGATCGTCAACCAGACCAACGCCTTGCAGGTAAGCGTAAATGATGGTCGAACCAATAAATTTAAATCCGCGTTTGAGCATGTCTTTTGAAATGCGATCGGAAAGTGGTGTTTTCGCAGGGCTGGGATTCCCACTAAACCAGTTACCCCGCACTGGCTTGCCATCGACGTAAGCCCATAAAAAGGCATCCAATCCACCTAACTCATCGCGCAAACGCAAATAGGCTTGTGCGTTATTAATTGTCGCAGCGATTTTCAGACGATTGCGGATAATGCCAGCATTCGCCATCAATTCCGCCACCTTATCGGCATCATAGCGCGCGATTTTTTCGGCATCCCAATGTTCGAACGCAATCCGATAATTTTCACGTTTATTGAGAACAGTTTCCCAACTGAGACCCGCTTGCGCGCCTTCCAGATTGAGCATTTCGAATAACCGCGTTTCGTCGTGACAAGGCACACCCCACTCTTCATCGTGATACTGCAGGTAAAGAGGATTCTTGAGATTAGCCCATCCGCAACGTGTGAGATTGTCGATAATGTCCGCCGCTATTACGGGTTTGATCGTCATGGTGGTGTGAATCACTAAAATATAAACAAATGAGAACTGACGCTTAATCAATCCTACCGCCAACCAACTAGAAGATACGCTGCCTGATTATACTGAGAAACATAGAATAACTGTGTTTTTGTACAGTTACTTTAAAATCTGCTTTTACTCTTTCTTTATCTTTTTAAACGAAACGACCGTAACAACTGCCTTAAAACTTGGGGAGCTTACATAATGGTCGAACAGGTCTCGCGCTAAATATTCATTTAATGCGAATGATAATGATTACTATCCCAAGCTATAATGCCGCATAATAATCCCGAATAAATAACAAGGTGAGCATAGACCTTCCGATATGAAACACGTAGCGTTGCAAAATTGTCTGCATAAAAAACGCAATCTGCAATGCAACGACAACGGTCGAAAAATCTGCCAGCCACTCACCACTCTTCCCTTTTGATTCCCCGATATGGTTAAGAAAATCTTATTTCAAGTGCATTGGTTCATCGGCATTACTGCCGGAACTTTGCTCATGCTGGTTGGCCTTTCGGGTGCGATATTATCGTTCAGGGAAGAGTTGCTGGATCTTCTGAACCCCGGAGTGATGACGTTATCCTCTAACAAGATCACACCACTGACGCCGGATCAGTTGATCTTGCGGATACAGAGCGCACAACCATCCCATCCTGTCGCACAGGTGACGGTCTTCGCCGACCCACATATGGCGGCGCGGGTCAATTTTGCGCCAGAGCCGGGCGCAAAACGTGGCGAACTACGGTATGTCAATCCGGTCACTGGCGCGTTGCTTCCAGCATTGCAAGGTGATGAATTTTTTTCCTTTGTGGAACGGTTGCATCGCTGGTTCCTTCTTCCTAGAGACATCGGTAAAGTAGTCGCAGGAAGTGTCGCGCTGTGCCTGCTATTTCTGGCGCTGTCCGGACTATATCTCCGCTGGCCGCGGCGTCCGCTGGCGTGGCGCAACTGGACCAATATCAATTTTTCAATGACAGGACGTGCGTTTTTGTGGAACTTGCACTCGGTGGTCGGCACCTGGGCGCTAGTGATGTATCTAGTCTTTAGCCTGACCGGTTTGTATTGGGCCTTCGACTGGTTTAAAGATGGGGCAAATTGGCTGGCCAATGACACGCCAAGTGCCAAACAAATGCCATCTAAACAAGCCGATGGGATGCAAAAAACAGGTGCCGGACGCGGTGATAAATCTTCTGGACGACGCCAAAAACCGGACGATGCAACGGCTTCATCGAATGATTCCGCGAGTCATCTGGATTTGACACTGACATGGCAGGCGTTTTTGGAAGAGACGGCAAAAACCGGCGGCTACAGTAACGCCCGTTTGCGCTTGCCAGAACAACCCGGTAAGCCAATCCAAATTTTCTACCTCGACGCAAACCCGCCGCATGAAAGGGCCCGCAATCAAATGCTGATTCAGCCACAGACGGGTAAAGTTTCTAAAATTGAGCGCTATGTCGACAAATCTGCTGGCGGGCGCTTGATTGGCAGCGTGTACCCGCTTCATATGGGCAGTTATTTCGGACTAACCGGCCGCATCATCATGACGCTCGCAGGGCTCGGACTGCCGCTCTTCGGCATCACAGGCTGGATGTTATATCTGGATCGTCGGCGTAAAAAGCGCATGGTGCGCACCGAACGTGCCGCACTTGAAAACGTCACTGGCCCCAAGATCGATCCTGCTGGTTCCACGCGCGATAACGTAGTATCAACACCGCCACTGCCACCACTCCTGATCGCCTTCGCAAGCCAGTCCGGATTTGCCGAGAGTATCGCCTTACGCAGTGCAGCCGCGTTGCAGGCGGCTGGCGTATCGGTGTCTATACAGTCTTTTGCGACGTTGGACCCCGAGCGTTTACGCCATTTCCATCGCGTGCTATTGGTTGCCAGTAGTT
Source organism: Glaciimonas sp. GNP009 (assembly GCF_054343755.1). Lineage (NCBI taxonomy): Bacteria > Pseudomonadati > Pseudomonadota > Betaproteobacteria > Burkholderiales > Oxalobacteraceae > Glaciimonas > Glaciimonas sp. GNP009. The sequence goes on along the minus strand of NZ_JBTGUV010000004.1, from coordinate 2,402,117 downwards.
TTGGCGAGGGCGATCCACCGGATAGCGCACGACGCTTTGCCCGACAATTATCCCCATTATCGCCATCCTCACGGCATTCTTTACCAGATCTGCGCTACGGCATTTTGGCATTGGGCGACAGCGCTTATCCACAGTTTTGTGGTTTCGGCCATACTTTGGATCACTGGCTACAAAATCAGGGCGCGCAAGCATTTTTTCCGATGATAGAAGTCGATAACGGCGATAGCGCTGCATTATCCCGTTGGCAGCATTCTTTAAGCGAAGTTGCAGGCACGACAATAGCCATTTCGGTAACTACGGAATCTGACGACCAACGTTCACCAGGTGCTTACCAATCATGGCGACTGAATGCGCGCCAACAATCCAATCCAGGCAGTCAGGGCGACCCTATTTTCCATCTGGAATTTTCCCTGCCGAACGCAATCCAAACGCATTGGATTTCTGGCGCATTGGTTGAAGTCAGACCACGCCATTCGATTGCGCGCGTCGATTTTTTTCTCCAACAACTGGCGCTGAAAGCGGCGACAATCATCACCCATAACGGCGAAGAAATCACACTCGGTGAAATATTGTCTCGGAGTATATTGCCGCATCACAACAACGAAATGCTGGCGGTCACCGCGCAACAATTAGCCGATCAATTACAACCGCTCGGCACGCGTCGCTATTCCATCGCCTCAATTCCAAACGATGGCAGCGTCCACTTATTAGTGCGTCAGGTTATGCATGAAGATGGTGTTGGTCTGGCATCCGGTTGGCTTACCGCACACCTTCCGCTGGGTTCTGAAGTAGAGATGCGTTTGTTGCCGAATCCTGCCTTCGAGTTGATTGCTGCTGACGCACCGTCCATATTCATCGGTAACGGTTCCGGTATCGCTGGTTTGCGCGGTCATTTGCGTGCGCGGGCGCACGCCGGCCAGCACACAAATTGGTTGTTATTCGGTGAACGCAATCTGGCGCACGATTTCTTGTATCGCGATGAAATTCAGCAATGGTTGACTGACGGCGTCCTCTCTGGCGCAGATTTCGCCTTTTCGAGAGATCAACCAGAAAAAATTTATGTTCAGGATCGTTTGCGTATGGCGGCGGATAAATTGCGCAAATGGCTCCAGGACGGAGCGGTTATTTACGTTTGCGGAAGTCTGGATGGAATGGCCGCAGGGATTGACAGCGTACTCACCGACATTCTCGGCGAAGCGGCGCTGGATGACTTGATCGCCAAAGGGCGCTATCGGCGCGATGTGTATTAAATAAAAGCCTTAGTGCCGCTCGAACTAACGTCGATGTTTGTTCAAAAAACAGCGCTGAAAACAGCGCTGATTGAGCACAGAAAAATAGTTGAAACAGCGCAACATCCCATTTTATTTGCCTTATTTTATATTCCGTTGCAGAGACCAATACCGCTGATCCGGAAAAAATTGCCGTCCGTCTAAAAAGTTTTGTTTAAACAAGGTTTGCACGTATTCTTTTCCTGAAGTTGCGACATCAGACTTGCATCAAGATAACTTATTCACGCTTCCCTCTATATTGTGCGTTTGCCTGTTTAGCGACGATGCACGTTTTATCTGCATCTTTTTTATATCGTCCGTAATGTCCTATCAACATGGCGGCTATTTAACGTCTCAGTTAAACGACCTTTGATGAAAAATTCAGTGATCAAGCGTTCAAGCTTTGCTGCGTTCACGTTGATTGAACTATTGATCACGATTGCCATTGCCGCAATTTTAGTTTCGCTTGCTCTGCCATCATTCAATACGTTGCTACTCAATAATCGCCAGACTGGGCAAGCAAATGCATTTATGAGCGCGCTGAATTACGCCCGCGCTAGCGCGCTGACGCAAAATGGCACTACGCAGGTTTGCCCCGTCGGCGCAACCGGTTCTGTCACTTGCGGCGCTAACTGGAATACCGGTTGGATTGTTAAAACAGTTCCCACTGCGGGCATCGGTACGCTTTTGCAAAGCTATCGTGCAGGACCAAATGATCCGTTGCTATCGGCGGTGGCTTTTGGTGGCGTAACGGCCACTGCGATCACCTTCGACCCTCGCGGCCTTGCTACCACGCAATCCAATTTCAAAATTTGCGATACCCGCGGTGCGGCCTATGCACGATCGCTTCAGGTTATTGTCACGGGGTCAATTCAGCAAGGGCCTACGCCGGGTACCGCTGTATGGGGTGGCGCGTTGGTTTGTCCTTAGCGAATGATTGTATTCAAAAAAAATGATCGTAAAAAATGAGCACAAACGGTGAGCATAAAGTAAGCGCAAAAGGTGGAATGCCATGAGTCAAAAAAGAACCATCGACCGCCGCACCGGATTTGCCTTGCTGGAAGTCCTGATTGCACTTGTTGTACTTGCTTTTGGCATGATCGGTATTGCCGGAATGTTGTTGGTAGCGCACAAAGCGAATAGCGCGAGTTATCTCAAACAACAGGCCGTCCAATCAGCCTATGACATCATCGACCGCGTCCGCGCTAACAGTCCTGCTGCCGTTAGCGGTAGTTATAACGTCAATAATTTACTGACCGGCGCAGTCCTTCCCGCCGCTCCGGCGACGATCCCTCCCGATTGCAGCGTTGTGGCCTGTAGCGTGGCTCAGTTAGCCGCCTACGACGTATGGTACTGGCTTGCTAAGGATATCGCGCAATTACCAAACGGACGTGGCTCTGTCGTTACCGCTGCCGTAGCAACCAGTAACAACACGCTGGTTACCGTGACGGTGCAATGGGATGACTCCCCAGCGCAAAGCAAACTAGGGGCGTCCACGCAGACTCAAGGGACCAGCGCCAATCTGGCGCAATTTACCGTGCAGACACTCTTATGAGGCCCTCTTTGAAGCCGATAAATAAAAACGTCCGCGGGTTTTCATTAATTGAGCTCATGATCGCCATCACGCTTGGGCTATTTTTAGTAGGCGCGATCATCAGCGTTTATCTCGCGGAAACGCAGATTTACAAATCCACGAATTCGCAAGCGAGCATCCAAAATGCAGAGAATGCTATTGCGGGACTAGTCACGCCGGTCATACGCGCTGCAGGCTTTAATGGTTGTTCATCATTGACGCAATCTTTGTCCAACCTTAACGCCGGTGGCCCGCCGCCTTTGGGTACGCTGGGAACATCGATCAATGCGCTGTTTGGCTATGCTGGCAGCGGCGCTACCTTGACTATCGTGCAAGATAATAGTGCGAATGATGTGATCGCCACCGATTGGAGTCCGACGCTAGACGCGACGCTGACGGGCAAAGTCCAGGCGGGCAGTGACGTGCTGATTTTGCTGGGTGCAATGCCGAATACCCCGCCGGTAGGGGTGACCGTTATTCCGTTAGGTGCGGCAACGATGACCTTGCAGAATACAACAGGTCTGGCAGTTGGTCAGCTCGGAATCGTCTCTGATTGCCTGAAATCAAGTATTTTTCAAATCACCGCTATTGCCGGAAATACCATTACCCATGCGGCTACTGGAGGTGCGATTGGTACAAATAGTACTAGCGTATTCGCGGTCAACTATCAAACCGGTGCGCTATTTGTGCCCCTGCAACAAACTGCCTTTTATGTAGCGCAAGGTGTCGGCGGCGATCAAAGTGCGCTAATGCGATCGACTTATAACAATGGCGTCTGGACCGATCTGCCATTGGTGCCGGGGGTTGAAGCGATGCAGGTTTTATATGGGATCGGCACAAATAACATCCTGACCCAGTATGTTTCTGCCAATGCAGTAACAGACTGGACACAAGTCTATTCGGTGCGCCTGGGGTTTCTGATACAGGGCCAAGTTGGTTCGGGGACCACATCAAATGCGAGCTCCCGCCAATTTACCGTCTTGAATACCACTGTTACGGTGCCCGCCGATGGCCGTTTACGGCACGTCTATGAAATGACGATCAACCTGAGGAATGCGGCATGAAAACTCCCTCACGCTCTTTTAGTGTTCCACCTTTTAGCGCACGTGCTTTTCGCGGACAAAAAGCACGCGCGCAACGCGGGGCAGTATTGCTGATCACGGTTATGCTAGTGTTAATGTTGACCATTCTCGCCCTCGGATTGGTGGCGTTAAATAGTACCCAAACCCGCATCGCCACCAACAGTGCCGATGTGCAAATCGCCTTTCAAACCGCTGAAGCGGCACTGAATCAAGCCCAAAGTAATCTCCTCGCGGGTGCTTATCCGGTAGGAAATTTTCAATCTAATGGCAACGGCTTGTATTTGTTTAACCCAGCCAATCCGCCATTGTGGACCACCATTCTTTGGAGTGGTGCGGCGGTGATTTCAAGCTTTCAGGGAAACTCCAACACCGCCGCTGCCTACTTTATTGAGCTTCTGCCCTCAGTCGTATTGCCGGGTCAAAACATGAAAAAAGTCACGCGCGTCTTTCGCGTCACGGCGCGGGCAGTTGGGGCCAGTGGCGGCGCACCGGTATTGCTGCAGGCAACGGTACAAATTCAACAGTAGCGCTATATGCGCGCAAGATTAATTAAGTAACAAGTCAGCCGCCACTTCGCATCACTTACAGTAGCGCGGAAGAAATGAGAGGATCGACGTATGCAGCAACAACAAAAATCGAGGATGCGCTTGAAATACCTGCCTGCCATTGCTGCCGTAATGGCGGCGGCAGTCTTGCTAGCTTCGTCAACAACGATTCCTCCTGCAAACGCCCAGCCTAGCGTGACGCTCGCGATTTCTCAGGTACCGTTGACCGTATCCACACCAGCGCATCCGCAGGTCTTAATTGCGCTGGGTAACTCAGAATCGATGGATGGGACGCTAAGCGGCGCGATCATGATCGGGTCTGGTAGTGTGCCGAGCGGATTAGCCAGCCTAAAAAATTCCAGCTCCCCGGTAACCTATTTTGTACCTGCCGGTTTCACGCCACCAATACAGGCAGCCGACCTGGCAGGCAATGCGCCTTACACGGTCAGTCAGAACGGCAATCTGGCCGATAACGGGGCCAGTCGGCTGAACGTAGCCAAAGGCGGCATCCAGGCGATTATCCAGGCCTACATGCAAAATACCGACTTTGCGCTCCTTAACTACAGTACAAACAACACAAGGATTTATACAACGTGGGTGTATTACATGTCTCCCGCAACGAGCGGTTTCACCTTTACCAATACTCAGGTAAGCGGCAACCGTTATGTTACCAATCCATGTTTTGGTTACCCATCCGCAAGCGCGACGGTACAAAATAATTGCGCTTCGATTATAGGTTCCAGTTTGTACTCTGCCTCGGCGGTAGCAAACTCGCAGTATATGCAAATTGGCGCATCCAGCGACGACGCAACCATCAATGATGTTCTCTATGCCGGATCGCAGGCCAGCGTCTACATTAACTATGGAAATATTAGCCCCAGCACGCCATTTCCGCCAAATTACTCATTAGGTAATTACAACAGCGGGTCGATTAATGTTTCCTACCAATTTAGCGCCCCTTCTGCCAATCAGTCAACCGGCCCCACTAACGCCGGATACGTACCGTTTTCACGACAGGTCATGTATGTGCAGCGTGGATTTGGCTACGGTGGAGGCCAATCCGCCACCTCGGGAAATGTTGTTGTTCCAATGACTTCCGCGGGAGCAGCCCCGACCACCACCACAGTGACCGCTGCGGTAAGTGCTTTTTTACCTTATTTAGCGCCCGAAACCAACAACACTAACACCGCTGAGATCAAGGCAGTGGCTGGTCAGGCACCAACCGCCGGATTATTGGCAAAGGCGCAAAGTTATCTGGCGAGCGTAGCAGGATCAACCATTGCTTGTATCCCCAAACAATATGTCGTGCTCATTTCTGACGGGTTACCAACTCAGGATCTGGCTGGCAGATATTGGCCTCCATTAGGTAGTGCAGCAGCCGTCGGTTATGGCGTGACCGCCAATTTCAATTCGGATGGCTCCCTCAATACCGCCAATCCGGGCAATGACCAGGCGCTGATTGATACGATTACCAATCTTACCAACATGAATGCGGCTGGTATCAGCACTTACGTCATTGGTTTAGGGGCCGGAGTAGATCCCGCGGTAAATCCGCAAGCCGCGGCCACATTGCAAGCAATGGCAATCGCTGGTGGAACGGCTAACTATTATCCCGCCAGCAGCCCAGGTGATCTTGTCAACGATCTCAATACTATTTTAGTTTCGGTTCAAAAAGGAACCCAGTCAACGACCGCCGCCGCCGTCAATTCACCGTCTCTCCAGAATGGGACCGTGGTCGAGTATCAAGCCAGTTTTAATCCAAACGACACGCCCTATCAGGATTGGACCGGCAGTATCATCCCAACGGCGCTCGACAAAAATGGCATCCCAACCACCATTTCGCCATGGGGCGGGGCGACTACACAATCTTTATTGGATACGCAAGTTATTGGAACTGGATGGTCGACCGGGCGCGTCGTCGCCACCACCAACCCAGCTCTTAACTCAGGCGGCAATGGCGTGCCCTATCAATGGGTAAACCTAAGTCCGGCCCAACAGCTTTTGATGCAACCTAACGATAATCTTGGACAGAGTCGTCTCCAGTACATCCGCGGCAATACGGCTCTGGAAAAGCGCAACGGCGGCACTTTCCGCAATCGGTCACATATTCTTGGAGATATCGTCGATAGTCAGCCACTATATGTCGGCACACCCAACGCCGCGTATTTGACGGCTAGTTATCTCGCGTTTCAGAAGGCTCAGGCCGCACGGCAACCTATGCTTTACGCCGGCGCAAATGACGGTATGCTGCACGCCTTCGATGCAACCACTGGTGCGGAAAAATTTGCTTTTATACCGAACGCTGTCCTTCCCAATCTGCAAGCATTAACGATCCCTATTTACAATCAAAACCATCTCTTCTTTGTAGACGGATCGCCACAATCTGGCGATGTCCAATTTCCCGATACAACCTGGCATACCATTTTGGTCGGTGGCGAAGGCGGCGGTGGAAAAAGCATCTATGCTCTCGATATAACCAATCCGCAAAGTTTGACGACCGAAGCAGCACTAGCAGCCAAGGTATTGTGGGAATTTACCGATGCCGACATGGGCCTCAGCTACAGTGAGCCTCAAATTGCGCCGATTACGGCTACACCGAATTTTGCGGTTTTCTTCGGTAACGGCTATAACAGCCCCAACAACAAGGCCGTTCTCTACGCGATCAACCCAAGTACCGGACAGACTATTGCCAAAATAGATTTATGCGCTGCCGTGTCGGGGGCGTGCAATAGCATGCTTGCGCAAGGCTTGTCGACTGTCTCGGTAGGAAATGCAGATGGTCTGCAATCTCAGCCTGTCACGCAAGTCTATGCCGGCGATTTACAAGGCAATCTTTGGGCAATTGATGTATCCAATGCTACCCCATCGAAATGGCAAGTACGGTTGTTGTTTCAGGCACGCGATGCGAGCGGCAATATTCAACCGATCACTGTCGCACCCGTCGTCACACTCCATCCGAATTATCCGCGCCTGCAAGGTCAATTCATCTTGTTTGGCACTGGCCAATTGCTGACCGTCGCAGATTTGAGCGATCAGTTAAAACAGACCATTTATGCCATTTGGGACAAACCGGGAAATACCACCGTCCCCCCCCGCAGTAATCTGCAAGTGCAAACACTGACAGTGGGCGCGGGAGGTTTGTTGTTTGATACCAGCACGCCGGTTGACTGGACTAAAAAGTTAGGCTGGTATGACGACTTGCTGGTGGCCGGGCAACGCGTGGTCACGGCTCCGGGGTTGCTTGATGGGGCATTTATAACGACCTTGAATACGCCACCGGCGGCGAATACCTGCAATGCGGGGTTTACCGCCACGTTCCTGGAATTAAATTTTAAGACCGGCGGTGCCTTTTCACAACCACAACTAGATACAAACGGCGATGGCGTTATTAATGCGCTTGATTCAAATGCCGTCGGTCTTCCGCTTGGTACGGGCTATTCCAGCACCCCAATCCCAATCGGTCCGAATTCAAAAAATCAAATCATCAAATTGATTACCCAATCCGGAGGACAGCAGAAGTCTATTCGTGATCCGAACAACACACCACGACGCTTGACGTGGTGGCAACTTCAATAAAAGGCGCGCACTATGCGTATGCACACAACTCCATTTCATTTGTCGAGGCAACTGCAACGGGCTTTTACCCTTGTCGAACTCATGGTCGTGGTCGCGATTATCGGGATTCTTGCCGCTTTTGCGTACCCAAGTTATACGTCTTACGTGCTGAAATCACATCGCGCCGATGCGTTAAACGCGCTATCCCAGAATCAGGTCATACTGGAACGGTGTTACGCCCAGAATTTTACATACAATCAGGCGTGCGCTTCGCTCCCGGCCTTTCCTCTGGCGTCGCCACAGGCCTACTACACGATTACGCTTCCGATCCAGACCGCAACGGCCTTTACGCTCACGGCCACCGCGATTGGGACTCAGGTTCAAGATACCAGCTGTGCAACATTATCCGTTGACCAGGCAAATCAGCAAACCGCCTTCGACAATGGTGGGACCGCACAAACTGTGTGCTGGCATCCTTAACGCAACGTTCAACGCCTGTTCAATACCAATTGGATAGAAAAATTTTGAGGACAAAATAGACTCAAAGAAAAACGATCCTGACTTGCATCTAAACACCTGTAACATTAATTTAGGCAAGAAAAAGGCGCAAAACCAGGATGTTTTTATCCTCTGTTTTGCGCCCTCTTAAACCCTTTTCTGCCGAAAACAACGGCATCTCAATCGAACAATTCTTGCCAGAAGCTCTCTTTCTTTTTGGGGCGATGGCGATTATCGTACGATGAAGAATCTTTCTCATGATGTTCCGAGCGATAGTTCGGTTGCTGCCGCGTAGATCTGATCGGCGGCTCGATAACCGGTGTTATTTCAAGCATCGATTGCTCAATGATTTTATCGAGCTCACCACGATCAAGCCAGACACCGCGGCAACTTGGGCAATAATCGATCTCGATATTTTGACGCTCACTCATAACGAGCTCTTTCTCTTTACATACAGGGCAATACATGGAAACCTCCAATGGTTGACTATAAAAACCCTCACTGAAATAACCTCAGCGAGGATTGTGAAGTGATGATGTTTAACAAAAATATGCGAAGTAGAAATCAAATACACAAGTCACATACAAAGGTGCGATGCGTCGTCATTTTGCGTAGGTAGCGCACCTGGGCAGCGTACTTATTTATTCCTTGTTAGCGAATCCCAATAGCTGCAACAAACTGGTGAAAAGATTAAAAATTGACACGAACAGACTGACCGTCGCCATCACGTAATTGGTTTCTCCACCTCTTACAATATTATTAGTTTCATAAAGAATCATTCCTGACATCAGCAACACGAAGACCGCGGATACCGTCAGCGATAACGCCGGTATCTGGAGAAAAATTCCTGCCAGTGCGGCAACAAAAGCCACCAGAATACCCACCGTCAACATCCCGCGCATAAACGACAGATCACGCTTGGTGAACAACGCGTAAGCCGACATACCCAGAAAAATCGCCGCAGTACCACCCAGCGCCATCATCACCGTCATAGTGCCGTTTGGCATCTTTAAGTAATGACTAATAATCGGACCGAGCGTATAGCCCATAAAGCCGGTCAGAGCGAACACCATCGCCACACCCAAACCACGGTCCCGATTTTTGGTCACCAAATACAGCAGACCAAAGTATCCCGCGATCGTGATCAGAATGCCCGGCCCCGGCAAACGCAGTGCAGCTGTGACGCCAGCCGTGATTGCGCTAAAGCCAAGACAAAGCGATAGTAGTAGATAGGTGTTGCGCAAAACCTGCCGCGCCGCGCCATCCATGACCGTGGTCGTCGAATACCTGGAGGCGCTATTTCTGAGTGTGTTGTAACGGTTATTCATGCATGATCCTTTCGTGAAAATAAAATAAAATAAATTAAATGAGCGTCGGCTCTGTTACTGGCAAAGCAATGTCGGCGGTCACCATGGCCGCAACAGTCGCGACGGTTGCAGCAAATTTCTTGTGATGGATCGATTTTGCCCGGGACAACAAACGGTCAATTGCCTGTGCGGCGCGCTGCGCAGCCTGATCCACCATAGCGGCAATATCGTTACCTTTTTCGATCACCACAATCGTAGGCAACCCTGGCATGGTTAAATGAATCTGGCAGTGCTTGTCCATTCCGCCCTTCGGACCGTTTTGATCCGTAATACGGACTTTCAAAGTCTGAATACTGTAGTGCGCGCGGTCGAGCGTCATGCGAAGACGATGAATGACATACTCGCGTAATCTGGCGCTGAGTTTTACCCCTTTTGCAACGATCGTCGGTTTCATAATGACTCCAATTCGTTTTAGGAAAAATCATCATAACGTTGCCCTAATCATTTAAAAAGCGAAGATAATTGAAGTATTACTTCGGAAAAACAGAACAATGAAATCAACAGGATTAAACTTTCGACATCTCCACTATTTCTGGGTCGTTGCCAAGGAAGGCAGCGTCACCGGTGCAGCCGATCGGCTCGGCGTAGCAGTGCAGACAATCAGCATGCAACTCTCTCTGCTCGAGCAATCAATCGGTAAGGCGTTACTGGCCCCACAGGGACGCCGACTGGTGCTGACCGAGGCCGGACGGATGGCATTGGGTTATGCCGATCAGATTTTTCTCTTGGGCGAACAAATGCAAGAGGCACTTGCCGCCACGAGCGAGGACCGCATGTTGCGGCTATCCGTTGGCATCTCTGACTCATTACCGAAGCTGATCGCATCGCGCTTGCTGGAAGCCGCATTGAGACTACCAGAGCGGGTCAAACTAATCTGTTACGAAGATAAATTCGAGTCACTTCTAGGCGACTTAACGGTACATAAACTCGACGTTGTACTGACCGACCGTCCTGTACCATCCGGCACCACGTTGCGTGTATTTAGCCATTTGCTGGGTGAAAGCGACATTGCGTTATTTGGCACGCCGGAACTGGCAAAGCGCTATCGCGACCAATTTCCGACCAGCCTCAACGGCGCACCGCTTCTGCTACCTACGCGCAACAATCTGATTCGCGGCCGCATCGACCACTGGTTTGAAACCCGCAATCTGCGCCCGGACGTGGTCGGAGAATTCGATGATAATGCGTTGTTGAATACGTTTGGACGGAGCGGATTGGGATTATTTCCTGCACCATCCGCGCTTGCAGCAGACGTTCAGGAACAATTTGGCGCAGAACAAATTGGTAAACTGGATCAGGTCCATGAGCAGTTTTACGCCGTATCGAATGAACGTAAAATCAAGCATCCGGCCATCGAAGCCATTCTTTCAGCGATCCATGGCAGAGTGTTTACGCCGACCAAACGAAAATAAGGCAATTGTTGAGCAATATTGTGCATGACATCGCACAATACTTCTCATCTACACCACCTCCCGCTTTTCCACAAAGCGTCGTACATAATCGTCTACCGGATTTTGCAAAATATCGGTTGGCGTACCTTCTTGCACCAATTTTCCATCACGTAAAATGGCGATGCGGGTTCCAATCCGCAACGCTTCGTCAAGATCATGCGTGATGAACACAATTGTCTTTTGCAACGTCGCCTGCAAGTCCAGCAATTGCGTTTGCATTTCGCTACGAATCAGCGGATCGAGTGCACTAAAAGCTTCGTCCATCAACACAATATCGGTATCCATTGCCAAGGCACGCGCTAAACCGACGCGCTGGCGCATGCCGCCGGAAAGGGCATCGGAGTAATTGCCCTCATACCCAGTCAGCCCAACCCGCTCAATCCAGTCACGTGCGATAACCAGACTTTCAGCACGGTTGTCGCCGCGTACCAGCAATCCATATGCCGTATTCTCCAACACGGTTTGATGTGGCAACAAACCAAAATTCTGGAACACCATACTAATTCGGCGGCGGCGCAAGTCACGCAGCCCTGCGGCATCCAGCGTCAAGATATTTTGACCATCGATGAAGATTTCACCAGCCGTCGGATCGATAAGGCGATTGAAGTGGCGCACCAGCGTCGATTTTCCTGAACCTGACAATCCCATGATGACAAAAATTTGTCCTGCTGCGATTTGTAAGCTGACGTGATCAAGACCGACATTACAATTGTGCTGCTGCAAAATGTCGGCTTTGGTTTTGCCATTGCGCAATTGCTTCAGCGCTTCTTGTTCGTGAGGACCGAAGATTTTAACGATTTGGCGTGCTTCGATTTTGATCATTTCAGCGTTTGCTCTCTGGTCTGCGGTTGTTTAAGCGCAATACGCTGGCGGCGCGTCAAGCCATAACCTTGGCTGATGCGATCAATCACAATAGCCAGAATCACAATTGCTATACCCGCTTGCAAACCGGTGCCGGTATCGAGCGTCTGAATGCCCTGTAAAACGTCTTCGCCAAGCCCGCGCGCGCCGATCATGGACGCAATCACCACCATACCAAGCGCCATCATGGTGGACTGATTAATTCCGGCCATGATGCTGGGTCGGGCCAACGGCAATTGCACACCGATCAGCAATTGCCATTTGCTGGTCCCGAAAGACCAGGCCGCTTCAGTCAGATCGGTGTCGACCTGACGGATACCAAGATCGGTCAATCGAATCAAGGGCGGCAACGCATACACCACCGTTGCAAAAATCGCAGGGACTTTGCCCAAGCCGAAAAGCATCAATACCGGAATCAGATAAACAAAGGTCGGCAAAGTTTGCATCACATCCAGCGCTGGCAATAATACCTTACGCAACCACGTGCTGCGCGACATCAATATCCCAAGCGGAATGCCCATCAATAACGTTATCAACGTTGATACCAACATCAGCGCCAGTGTCTGCATCAATTTATCCCACAAACCAAACGCGCCAATCAGGTACAACAAAGCCACCAGCAACAGACTGATCACAATACGTTGGGTTGCGTGCCACGCCATCAATCCAATTGCCAGAAGGATCAACCACGGCGGCGCTGCGCGTAAGGCGGTTTCCAGCGGAACCAGCACCCACGTCAATACCGCATCGCTGATTGCATGAAAATGATCGCCGTAATGGGTGACCAACCAATCAACGCCGCTATTAATGGCTGACTTTAAGGAGAGCGAAAAAAACATATTACTTCACACTCGCACTGATCTTGGCACCGACATCCACGGGTACCCATTTTTTCCATATTTCAGGATGCTGCTGTAGAAAAATCTGAGCGACTTGTGGCGGTGCCAGTTTCTTTTCAGCCATGTCGGCAAGCGACTTATTCAGCAAGTCGAGTGGGATATTGAACTTCGATAAAAACGCACTCAATACTGGGTCCTGCTTATTAAAAACAGTAGAAACGCCGGCCTGAATCACTGCCTCGGGCGCGGCTGAACCGCAAGGATTTGGCGTATCTTTGTTCGCAAGAGTCTTGAAGCATGCCTCATTAAATGCAGGCTCTTGTAATTTTACAAATTTAAATTTCCCCATCAGCGCAGTAGGAGCCCAATAATAAAACAGCAATGGTTTGCCGCGTTGATAATCCGACGTAATCGCCGCATCCAATGCGGGTCCGGTGCCGGGACGAAAATTTACGTAGCTGTCGGTCAGTTTATAAGCCTTGAGCTTTTGTGTGTTGACACCTTCGCACGTCCAACCGGTTGGACAATTCAGAAAACGTCCTTTTGATGGCTCTTCCATATCCTTGAATAACGTTTTGTAGGTCGGCAGATCAGCGACTGATTTCAGCGTCGGTGCCATCGGTTTAATACCGCGACTTGCGTCGCCCTTTATCACGTACTCGGGCACGTACCAACCTTCACTGGCGCCCACGATGACTTTGCCGAGTGGCATCACGCTGCCAGCTTTCGCCGCCGTATTCCACGCATCGCTGCGTCCTACCCACTCTTCGGCCAGCACCTGAATGTCATTCTTCGACAGCGCTACTTCCATCGCTACCGTATTGCCGGGAACGCTTTCAGTCTTGCAGCCATATCCTTTTTCCATGACGGAGCGCATCACCTCGGTCAAAACGGAGCCGCTCTCCCAATTGAGTCCGGCAAATTTGACGATCTTGCCACTCGCACACCAAGGTGAAACGGTGGCGCCTGAAGCCGTAGAAGCCAGTGCGATGGGCGATGCTGCGGTCGCTCCATGAGCGGCTATTACGCATCCGCCGATCAATGTCAACCGCGCTAAAAAGCCGCGCATTCGCCGCATAGAGTGAATAGTCATTTTTGTCATTATCCTTATCAATTCCTATGCTAACCGCGGATAGCCTAGCGCAATCGCAAATTCTTCCATCGCCATGATAGCTTGATAGTCTTTTTCTACAGTAAGCGCCAAGCCAGTGATGCGCAGTGGCTCAGCGATCTGCCGATTTACACACACCTTCTCTAAGGCCTCTACTAATATGACAGACTGTGTTTGATTAAGCTGTAAAGACGCAATAAATGGTAGACCCGGAGCCGCCAGACTTTCTTGCAAAATGCGCAATCCAAAGACTTTATCTGGACAAGCGCGGGCGACATAAGCAAACGTCACACAATCAATTGCCGCCACATCTGCCGACCCATTTTGCACCATCACCAGACTGTCGAGGTGTGAGCCCGATACATGTACCTTATCAAAAAAATAGCCTTTGTGGGCAAAAGGTGCCACGGTATGGCGCAAGGCGTTCATCCCGCTATGGGAATTCAACTGATTGACAACGCCAGTACTTCCACGGAAATCAGCTAAGGCGGGCATCGACCGAAGCATTCCTGCATCCGAATCATCAGCCCGGACAACGAGTAAACTACGATAAGAAACGCCACTGCAACCGGGAACATCATAAGTCGGCGTACCTAGAAGTTGTACCTGACCGTGCAAAGAGGTTGTCAACGGATAGCCACAGGTTTGGCTCAGCAAGAGATCAGAACGCAGCCAGAAATGCTCCAGATCGTCGATATCGCGCACCACCTCAATCGCGTCTGTCCATCCGCGCGCGCGCAGCACCGCAATAACGGCCTCCAGAAAACGCTCGTAATCTGCGGTCAATGTTGGGCCGACGTTATACATCGGCAGCGCTACTTTCCAAGTCTGCATTTTTAAAATATTTTAGCGAGTTGCCCTATTTTAGAGCGTATGCGATTGGAAAGTCTTTGAATACTACAAGCTGAAAATCAATACTTGACCTCGTATAGGCATCTTTGCCGGTTAGTTAGCCAATTAGCCACCGCTGTAACGTGATTGATTTTGGAGTCAAAAAGATCTATTGAGGCCTGCGTTCGTCACTGTTCCGCCTCAATTCCTGGCAAGAAAATTCCGTTGCGAATTTAATCGGAGATACCTACTCGGCTGGCGCATTGAAAAAGTGAGTTGAAATACCCGCTTAAAGCGGACCAAGGCACGCCCAAATCCAGAAATACGCCGAGCACATTGCTGAAACGACCATTATCATTAGAAACGAATTTGGCCGTTCTACTATAACGCGCAGGGATTCGGGGGCAGCGGATGCAATGGATCGTCGATTGGGTTGAACCCATAATCCCGCATCAATTCACGGTATCCGTGGAGATGAAAACCACCACAGCGCGACAGATAATCAGCACGATCCTCCTGATACACGCGTGCGATCAAATACCAAGGCAGTCGCGGCAAATCGTGATGCACCAAATGGTAGTTATTATTGAGAAATAAGATGCGCATCAACAACCCCGCCTCATTGATCACGATCCGATGTTTACAATCAGCCGCTGCCCTATGTTCAAAATAGGATCGCACCATCGCCACCGACATGGCGGGATAGGCAATAAATAACAGGTAATACCACCAGGGAATATCGAAAAAATGCTGTATCCCGACCAACATACCAACAAGCAATCCTCCGTGCGTCAGCCACATCCGACCATGGCGCATATCACCATGCAAAATTTCCTCTATTGCGGTCCCCCACGTCGAGATGATTGCCATCAATGGCCCAACCAGCATCCGCCCCCAAAAAGTCTTGCGCCAGCGATATAAGGTGCGCATGAGGTGACCGCTTGCTTGCCATACTGCGGCATCAACATAATGGGTTTCCGGGTCAAGTCCCGGCACGGTCAGATTCGCGTCATTGTGATGTTGCAAGTGACTTTGGCGATAGAGCGAATACGGATACCAGACTGCCAGCGGTGCATATGCCAATATTTTATTTAGCCAGAGATAGCGCGTCGGATGCCCATGCATAATTTCGTGCTGCAAGGACATAAACCAGACACAAAAGCCAATCAATAACAGGGTCGTGGGCAGTAAAGTAAGGCGGGAGCGAAACCACAAAGTTGCACCCCAACCGCCATAAATGAGCAATACCAACAACCAGGTTGGCCACTCGGACCGTGCTATGCGATTGCTCAACAACTCGGCGATTTTTTGCTGTTGCCCATCACTCAAATATTCCGCCATGCTATGTCATCGCCTTGTTTGGTCTCGCTGGCCTTATAGTTGAAAAGGGCTGAACAGCAGAACAGACTCTCACGGTAGCATGTCGCGCAAGGTTAAAAAACGAATCAAAATTTGTATCGTTATACGTTTTTTGAATTTGACGAAGGCCCTTCAATCAAACAGCCGATCATTTGGCTAACCATTTTTTAAGATGAAAATGGGCCAAACAATCACATTTATCCCATAGGGATAACATCACTCAAACACCACACTTGTTCCCTGCGAAACCTGTCAACCGGGATGACGGGATAACAGGTAGTGAGCAAATTCCACCATGAGCGATATTAGTCGCCATTATTAACAGTTTGAGTACACTAAATACATGTTAAGAATTTTCGTGATGCGTCCGCATCGACAACCCGTTTCAATACTCACTTTGGCTTGGTAATCGTCGCACGATATCCCACCGACCCCGATACTCCTGAAGGTAAGTATCCTGTAAATTCCCAGATCGCTGCCGTATCCGAGGCGGTTACTGCGCAAGTAATATCAGCCGGTATATCATCGCCGCAAGACAAATCTTCCAACGTCATACGTGGGTCAATCGGATCTCGTATTTCTTCCATCACAATAAAAGTATTGGATGTATTACTGAACTTGATGGTGTACGCAAGCGTATCGCCTTCATTAGCGCTTTCTTTATCGACGCGCTTTACCAGTTTTAACTCACCCTGATAGGGAACCAGCACTACCACGTCGGTATATCCCGGATCCTCGATGCCGTCCGCAGTGACGCCAATGTGGCTTTCGGGTGCTTTCACAGCATCCCATTTGATGCGTACAGGCACGCTGATATTGAGCGTCTCTTTCGTGTTGAGATGCGCACCCTCTGCCAGCATATCTGATTGATTTTTAGTGCCATCCCAGTTCGGATTTAGCGCCACAGATCCAGGCTTGCTAAGCGTCAGAACTGGCACACCGTTGCGTTCCAATTCATCCGGCAGCGTGTAGTTAATGTTAAGGCTCGTGGCTTTGCCTTTTTCACCAGTCACGGTCACGCTATACGAAAAAGTATCACCCGCAAACATTTCGCTTCCTGCAGACGCAATAGGGCGACTTCCTTTGGAGGCCGACGTCGCGAGTGGGTTCGATTGCTCGCGTTCATCCCGTGTACGGTGCCCATCGATGGTCGCTGACTCCCAGTTCGTCCGCGTGACATCTAGTCTGATTACAGCTGGCTCGGCAAAAAATACCTGCTGCTTATTGATATTACCAGCGCGGTCGGTTGCCGAAATTTCTACTTCTACGGTCCAATTTTTGTCTAATTGCGTCGCAGTCAAACCGAACACAAAAGTATTAGATGACAACACATCGGCAGAGATCGGATTTGACCATTTCTGTTTTGAATCGGAGCGCCAGCGAATCGTAAGCGCTTTTTTGCCATCACCATTAACACCAAGGCCTGAAGCTTTATCCGTGACGGTTCCGCCAAGTACATAGTTGCCCTCATCCGACATCGATTGCTGCAAAAGTGTGATTTCCGGCGCTACAGTATCAACCTGAAATCGTCGTTCCACGGATGCCAGAGATTCAACACCCCCATGTTTAATCCGAAAATTGACGTCATACTTCCTGCCATTTTGCCAATTCTTGCTATCGATTAACGGGAACCGAAAAATTCCATCTTCGCCAACCGTGGCAATATCCTGATCCTCCGTCCAGCCGCAAATTTTATGATCCTCGGTGCACCACCTGGCATTCATTTGATTAACGCCAGGCAAGGTCTTGCCGGAAATAATCAGGAGATTGTCACTCGACGGACTGAGCCAGCTATCGATACCCGGACTGACCCAGACTGGTTGTGGCGGTATCACGTGTATGAAGCGAGAAGGCGACCAATTTGCTGACGTCAGAAAATCCGCTCTCACTCTATATTGCAACTCGTATGACTGACCAATCTTCCAATTTGGACTATCGAGAATCTCAACATTTTCAAAAATACTCTCGCCATTGAGAACGACTTTCGTTATCGATTCGGGGCCGTAAGTTCCACCCTTTAGTTTTGAGCGTACGATGACGTGCGTTACATCAGGATCGGTTTGTCCACTGATGCGCAACGACTTTCCCTCTCCGGGTGCATACAAGCTTTCCACCGTCATGGGATTGATCCAATCCAGGCGCTTCGCTTCGTAAGGAACGTTAAAATTACGGATGATCGGCTCAGATGAAAGACCATCACGAATGACCGCGATTCTTACCTGGTAACTATTTTTTTGTTTCCAGTTAACACTATCCTCGATCGGAATATTTTCAAAAAAATAATTGTAATCGAGCTTAACGTCGAATGTCTTAGACACGCCTGTAGAGTCATTGCTCCCCTGCCGTTTTGAAAAAACGTTGACTTGTGTAACGCCGGTTTCGGTCACCGCGCTGATGCGCAATGGGTTGCCGACTGAAGGACGGTAGACATAATTTGCCGGAGGGGTAATCCATTCTACTATTTTCGGTACAGGGCGCGCCGTCAGAACGCGTCGCTCCACAGAGACCAACGATGATACGCCATCTCGTTTGGCATAAAACTTCAACATATAGGGTAATCCAGGATCCCAGTTCAGACTGTCTGGAAGAGGCACGTTGCTAAAGATGCCATCTGAGCCGACCACAGGGATATCTTGAAAAAGCGTCTGACCACAAACAAGATGACTCTCTTTACACCAGGCTATATTGATTTGATTGACGCCGGGATCGGTCTTGCCGCTGATAGTGAGCGGTTTGCCAACTAATGTGTTGAACAAACTATCAGCGGCTGGACTCACCCACTCCACACGTGTAGGTGCTGGAGGAGGAACATTGATATGTCGTACCTCCGACCATCCTGATTCAAGTTTTCCGGCGTGGACTTTGAATAACACCTCATAAGTTGTATTTGCTTTCCAATTAACACTCCCCGCAATCGGAACATCGAAATTGTTATTACGATCTAACACCGTGCCAACCACAGGTTCATAAAAACTTTCAGTACCTGTCTCTCTCCACCCTACGCTCACCGCGTCCACTCGCTTGTCAGTCTTACCGCTAATATGTAATGGATTGCCCTGCACAGGAACATAGTCGCTACCGCTAGCGGGGCTGATCCAATCAAGGCGCGTCGGTGCTGGATACTGAACATATATCTGTCGTACTGCTGACCATCCTGAAGAAAATTTTCCGCTGTGGACTTTGAATTGCACCTCGTAAGTTGAATCTGCTTTCCAGTTAACACTTCCGGCAATCTGGACGTCAAAATTATTACTACTATCCAACGCCGTACCAACCGCAGGTTCGTATGAACCAGTACCATCCGTACCCAATTCTTTCCACCATACGCTCACCTGATCCACTCCCGTATCAGTCTTACCACTGATGTGTAATGGATTATCCTGCACCAGAATGTACTGGCTGCCATTAGCCGGACTGACCCAGTCCACCTTGCTTGGCGCGGGATAAGTCATGTGAAATGTTCGGGTTATGGATGCATCGGAAAAAATTCCATCTCGTCGAACATACATTGTCACGTCAACGGTATCGCCTGGTTTCCAGTTATTACTATCAATAATATCAACTGTAAAAGCACCTCCGACAGAAAGCGGAGCTATATGTTGATTTTGTTGTACCGCAGGTTGGCCGTTTCTATTCGTCAACACCATTACGCCATCGACACCAGCATTCGCGCCAGTGGCAATCGCCTCGCCAGCAGCAGAACTAGAATTAGCGCCAATTTGAAATAGATTATCCGGTCTTATATGATCGGTATTATTCGCCGGATAACGCCAGACTGCTGGCTTTGGCTTAGCGCTCATTCGGAATTGCTTTGGTTCAGTCCAGTTTTTGGCGACTGAATTTCCCTCCCTCGGTTTATATTGGAGTTCAACAATCGTACCGGGAGACCAGCCCTTGCTTTCCTGAACGCCGACCTCAAAAATATTTAATCCAATATTCTCCACACTCAGTATTTCCTCCCGAAAACCGCTCCAATTTTCACCAGGAATCTTCGTCCGCATTCTTACGCCAAATGCTGTGGTATTACTGCGACCAAAACCGCTAAATTTAAATATGGCACCTAGCGGGTTATCAACCTGATGCGTAGGGCCATCTGGTTTCAACCACAATCCATCATCCGGCCACTCGTTGCCCCAGTCGTCTTTTACACTGTTAAGGGTGACGTTCTGGTCGCCCACGTTTGCCGTTTCTGTCGACGTGCTTATACCTTTAGCCTGCGCCCACCCAGCGACAGACAACAACAACAACACGCTGCATAACACGACCCGTATAAGGGCTAATGGGACAATTGTTTTGACCAACTTAATAATGGTGGAATTCATATTACAAACTGCTTTCATCAAACTTGTAGCGCAGTCGGAAATACATCCCACGCGAGGTATTAGCTAACTGGCTGAACTCCCTGTCTTCAAAACCGAATACGTTATAGCCCACCGAAACCCAAAGGTCCTGGCTGGCCTGATAACCAGCTTCTACACCGATCGCGTGCAGTCGTTCACCAAGGCTGCTGGTAAAAAATGATCCGGCGATTCCGGCGTCCCATTTGGCAGTGATATCGCGTGCAAGCCGACCGGATAGCAAATGCCCATGCATAGCGCTGCGCTGTCCGTGACCGGTTTCAGTGACGTGCTTGAACGCGTACCGAGCGGAGACCGTCAATGCGTCGTACGGGCGATAGCTGGCGTGAGAAGAAATCAGATGCACATGCCGAGTGGTTGCTTGTATAGCAGCCAGACGACCATTTTCTACACGATGTTCGTAATAAGCCAACGCATTAAGCTTATTGCGCTTGGTCTGGCGATACGCCATACCCAGACGTTGTCGCGCGCGCACGCCGTTAGTACTATTGCCGTTACGGCCGGTGACCATGTAGACGGCACTCTTCCCCAAAAAAGTCCAGTCATGATCAAGCTTGAACGCGAGACCAAGCGTATTCAACATCGCATCTTCCAGCGCGCTGCGACGCAACTCCAAGCCTGCGCCGCCCTTCCAACGCGTGTTAGCAAGATATTCGACCTGTCCGGTCACTGCGGTGGCTTCATCCGTGTTGCTGCCGCTAAGCGCTTTGGTACGTTCGAAGGTAGTGTTGAGGCGCAAGCCGGATGCGACATTCCAGCCATTGCGCAGACCGAATGCGTTCTGCGCATCGCGCCCATCAATGGCACTGCCCAGACGATATTCATTAAACAAACTGGCTTGCGGCATGTATTCGGTTTCTACCCCGATCACAGTGCGGTAATTACTGGTCTTTTGGTTATCGCCAAGTTCATAGATATTACCCAAACTCGATAGTGCTTCGTGCCGTCCGTAAACCTTGGTGCCGGGCTTTATCTGATACTCTCCACCGAAAGCCAGAAGGCGTTTATCGGCATCACGCATATCGCGCTCATACTCAGTATAAACACTGGCATTCGGCACACCGGGAACACGCGTTCCCAATCGCATGCGTAATGTATTCAGGTTCAAATCATCAGTGTCCATGTCGCCATCTGCGTTGACGCCTTGCGCCGTGCCACGCACCATCCTGGTCCCAATTTCTGCCCGTATTCCGCTATCGAATGCGTGTTCGATTCCGATCAGCGCTCCCTCCAGTTTGGTGTCGGGAGAAACGTTGGTAGATCCGCTACCCGAAGCGTTGCCGGTTTTTGCTAACGTTCTGGCATGCACCAGTTCAGCCTTTAGCGTATTACGTTCGTCCAGCTTATATTCAGCACCCGCGCGCGCTTCGATCTGTCCGCCCGAAGTGGGCGAATTCAGGTTATCGAAATCTCCATCAACCTGCACCGCTGTTATGCCTGCTTTTAGTGCCGCGCTTTGATGCTTAAGCTCTACCCGACTACCGCGCCCAAGACCTTTGGCAGTATCGGTTTGCGCCAGCTCGCCGACCAGCGATGTTCCGCGCCCAAGATCGGCCTCTAACGTCAGTCCGCGCAGTGCACGTGGGTCGACTGGATTGCGGTCTTCTATCGCGACAGCACCAAGTTTTATAGCATCCGTGACGCGCACTTGCATGTCGCCGCCGTATAGCCAGAATTTGGCACCATTGCCGTCTGATTCGTAGGTCACGCGGATAGTATTGGGATTGAAGTTCGCATCGGTCGAGGGTTCTGGACTTTTAAACAATAGCGTCCCGCTCATGGTTTCAATTTCATAATCGGCAAACCGTGACAACACCCGCGTAGCAAGGATACGTGTCGGCATATTACGGTCTCGCGTGATGATCTCAATGCGTTCACTATTTTCGAGATAGTCAGCACCGAACACCGAAAATGGACCGGACGTGCCATTTGGACTAATTTCAACAACACGCTGAGTTAGGCTATCGCGGCTGGCAAAGAATGTGCCACTGACGCGCCCACCATCAGTTTGAAAATGCTGTTTGATACCGGTGACACCACGGTTGTATTGCGTCAGTTGACGCACGCCAGTTGCGTCTTGGGTAGAGAAATCGCCGTACAACAAATAGCTGTGACCTTTGTCAATCCGCAAATAAAGGCGGCTGGTAGATTGGGCATCAAAGCCACGCACCGAGGAATCACCATAAACGGGATAGTAGCGCTCGGGCTGAATATCGCGGAATAAGCGCTGCTTAACGTCCTTCTCACTGTCATACGCGGCGGTCAGGAGATACTCGCCTTTTACCTTGCCTTTAAGGAAGAAGGCTGCGCGACCGCCGGCGGTGATTTTGCCGTTATCCCATGTGCTGCTGAGGCGACTCAGTTCGTTTTCGAAACTATCACGCTCTCCTACAGGACGGATCAAACCGTTGCGAAGGCTCACTACGCCCTCAACGATACCGGTCGCTAACATCGGCCGCAGTGATGCAGCCAGTTGAATTTCTCGTGAGGCCTGAATCGGGCCACTGATCGCCCGCAATACGAGTGTGCCAGGTTGCTCTGGCGGAATGAGATCAAACGCGGCGACACCATCATTAATGATTCCTTTATAGACACTATCGCCAGCTAAACCAGCGGCATCCAGCCACTGCCCTGCACTAGCACTCAGCGTGATCCGAGTGGGCGCTGTTACAGGGATATCATTAGCGTCGGTGACGTGCACGCGCACGCGCAGTGGTTTTTTGCTGTCAGCTTCGGCATGGCCCTCAACTTCGATCATGAGATTTTGAAAGTCGCCCGGTGCCGTGATGGTGATGCTTTTCTGCTGCTCTCCTTGGCTTATCGTCAGATCATTTTTACCGGCTTTTAACGACACGCCGATATATTCCCATACAGCAATGTTGCGCGATGCAAGTTCACTGCGTGAGCCGACACGATCAAGTCCAATAAATTCACCATTCACTTGTAACCTTATGGCTTTTGCTGCTGCCCCGCCGACGGTCACACTCCCTTTGACACGAACACGCATCTGTCGTGTTGGCGTAATCTGCGCATCCTTCAGCTCTACAAAGTCGAGCGCTGCATCCATATTCCGTAGCTCTGCCTCAATCGACACAGGGACATCGCCAGATTCTATTTTCTGTAATGGTCGCTCTTGCTGTTCTGGTAAAGAACGGACAACATTATCGGATAAGGTCGTGGTCACCGAATGGCTGGAATCTCGAGATATTGGTGCGGACGGTGATGCTGGAGCTGTTGCTAATGCCGAGCTTGATGCTGATACGCCTTCGGTCATGTTGTGCGCCGACTTATCTAACGTCGCCAACGTCGATAACGTCGTCTTGGCCGCGCCGCCACCGATTCGTCCGGTAGCCGGAAGTGATTTAAGATTACCGCCCGTATTGTTGCCGTCTAGTGTGGATGGGTCGACATCAAAACGCCGCTTTATGACGGTTTCGATTTCTGAGATATTACCCGCCGCTTTTTCACGCCGAACCTGCACATCCGCCAGAGTTCCTGCGCCGCAACCGAGTGTAAAGTCACCACGACCGAGTTCCCCATTTCGCAAGTCAATAAACTGATTTTCACCACGCCCAGCATGACGATTGGTTGTCGCCAGCGGAATGGCTGAAACAGGTAATGTCGTGTTATCCAGCTTCAGCACATGCGTGAGCGGTTTGACGCCATAGATGCTGTATTTTCCATCCTGATCGGTCTCTGCGAAGGTACCATCTTCCAGATAAATACGTACACCTGGAACGCCCATGGTATTGGCAGTATCAGCGCTGCCATCGCCACCGGCATAATCCTGGTCACTACACATCAGTGTAACCTTGCCCAGAACGTAAGCGTCGCTGGTAAATACGCCACCGATGACATTAACAGAAACACTGGCTTGATTGGAACTCAGATTGCCCGAATGCGCGGTGGCGCGACTTTCTGCACGCACACCTTCGCGTGCATTCACGCCGACGCTGACACGGTACTGAATTCGCACTGGTGCGTCGCTCTGTAATACGGTATCGGCCGCCACAAAGCGTAACAGATTGCCACGCGTCTCTGGTTCAAGGGCAACGCCTGCGCCGTTCTCGGTGTCGCCGGTGCTAATACGCGCAGAACCAGGCACGTAAGAAAATCCTTGTGGCAATTGATCAGCGATATCGAAGCCTTTGCGCGCCACTTTTCCACTATATTTTAAGACTAGCGTGTAATTTAAAAAGTCGATCAATTCGACTTCCCTGCGATCCGACTCTTTGCGCAAGAAAAGCACGTCGCCAGCGCTAACATCAACCAGATCGATCGCCAATAGATTGTTCACCAGCCGTGATGCATTCGCTTCCCGCTGGATTTTGTTGTAATAGACGACCGGAGCGGTAGCAACCGGAATAACAGCGCTCTCCGCCGCACGGATTACCTGCGGAATTTGGCCCGTGGCGGATAGATGCATCGGCGTATCCAACGGTGGCAAAGCCCGTGAAAATTCCGGTTCATATCCAGCTGCTTCAACCGATAACGTATAGTTGCCAGCGGGTGCGCTTGGAGTAAAAGCGTAGTAAAAATAACCTTCGGCATCAGTGGTTATTGTGCCTTTTTCCGGCTTCCCGACGAGATAACTGGCAGGATCAAAGCCCCCGCCATCAATGGCAATACGCACGGTTGCTTGCGCCACCGGTTTGCGCGTCGTGGCGTCGAATACACGACCGCTATATGACACTGGTAGATTTTGTTCCGAAAAATTCTGGTTATCCTCGATACGTGCATATACAAGCTCGCCGGTTTCCTGATCGCGCTCCGCGTTCGCCTGTGGAGAGCCAATGACGCCATCCTGCGGCGTACCCACGCGTGCACCGCCTGGTGCGAGAAAACGCAAGCGATATGGACCACCGGCGGGGATACCCGTCAGACTGTAATGACCCTGAGCGTCGGTGACCGCCTCTTTAACGATAGGATCAGGTGCGCTAGTCACTACGCCGCGATAAGTCGCAACACTAGCAAGGCTGGTGGCTGTCTCAGTAATCTTCGCAGAAACCTCTGCGGTGCGATCTGTCTGAAGCTGGACACGCCATCCGGCTAACAACGTATCACCACTATCGTAGGTTCCGGTATGACCTCGGTCCATCCATACACTGCCCGCCAAGGACGCGCCACGTGTTGCTTTATTCTTAAAGTGAAGAAGGTTATTCGTCGTGTTGGCTTCTGGTTCGCCACCACCACTGACCGCCACCGTACCCGGCAGCCAGACGGAATTTTCTCCTGCAGGAAACGCAGTCTCATCAACAAGCACGTTGACAATAATATCGGTGCTGAATTGATTTTCAGCCAAAGATTGCAAGGTCGTGCAACTTAATAAACTGACACTGCTGATTTCACATTGCCATTGTTTACCTGCATCTACTTTGGCGGCACGAATGCCATCAGGTAGATGAGTGGTCAAGACCATGGGTTTATCGGTAACAGCGCCACCAATGTTGTTCACGCGAAGTATGTACTCACCCCCATTACCTAAACCCACATCGGTAAATTGTATAAAAGGCACGATATCAGGTCTTGCCGTGATCGCCCGACGCAGCAAAATCGGATTACTTTGCGCGTTGGT
Organism: Glaciimonas sp. GNP009; assembly: GCF_054343755.1. Lineage (NCBI taxonomy): Bacteria > Pseudomonadati > Pseudomonadota > Betaproteobacteria > Burkholderiales > Oxalobacteraceae > Glaciimonas > Glaciimonas sp. GNP009. The sequence goes on along the minus strand of NZ_JBTGUV010000004.1, from coordinate 2,375,844 downwards.
ATTAGCGGCCCAACCTTCACTTTGGAGTGTCAACGTGTCCGGTGCAGACGGCCCAACCTTCAACGTAAACGTCGCCTGCATAGCTGAATGTGGGCCAAGCGCATGCATCGCCAGCGCGATCTCTGCCACGCGCGGACCGGACACTGCAGAACCAGAGACGGTTGATTCACCAGATGCACTGGTTATGGCAGATGCGCCTGCGCCATCCTTGATAGTCCGATATTGAAACTGCGGATCGCTATCGTATCGATACAACCGTTGTATCGACGCATTTTCCGCAACTAGCGAAGCGGCTACGTAAGCGACTTCCGCGGGAATGTTTTGGCGCAACAAAACGACGGATTGTGCCTGCCCATCAATGATCACGGGAAGGCTATTCACACTACTCACTCCGGTAGCTGCAAACGCACCGATGTTTTTCGCATTGAGCGTCATTTTGACGACGCCGTCTTCCGCGTACCATAAAGGTGCAGCTTGCATCGCCAGTCGCAATAATGCACTGTCGGCAATTGCGGCCTTGATAGCGATACGTGCTTGCGCTTGCTGACGCACAGTGGTTGCAATCAATTCAAGCGCAGCGTTACCCACAGCGTCGGCTGGTACTTCGGCGACCATCAGCAACGCGACTGTTTCGTCTGCTTCCATCGTCAAACCAATTCCAGCAGGAGAGGATGGATTAAAGTCAGTAATCAAAGGCGCGGTGGGGTCAAACTCACCACTCTGCCGCACGTCACGGTATAGTTTTGGCGCACTCAGCGAAAACGCAGGTGCTGCATCGTTAACGGATACCGCGGAAAATGACAACTGAGAAGTAACATTCCCTGCATTATGCAAGCGCAGCGGAACGACTAACCGAATCCCTGCCTGCGCGAGCACAGCGCCATTCCCAGAAAAAGTGACATATTCTACGGGTGCGATCTTAACGCGTATCAGATTGGATACAACGCTACGCGCTAAACCAGTGATCCCCTCTTTATAGCTGGCATGGGCCTGAACACTGAGGACGGCATCCGCGGCAGGAGCACGACCATAGGACGCGCCGCTCGCCATAAAAAGCAATAGAAAAAGGCTTCCTAACAGAAGCAAACTATAGAATTGAAAAAAACGAATATGCATGTTGATACATCCGGCCGATCCGCTAGAACACGACGCGGCGCGTTAAACAGAAAATGAATTAAAAAATAGCGAGACAAAAAATAGCGGTACCTTCCACGAGCGAAATACATACCGCCCGCTAAATGAACCTAGCGAATGAGAAATATCTTGACAACCAACAGTAGGGCTTTATCAACATGACGACATGGCAATAGCTACTCGTACCGATATAACACCGGTGCGAGTAGCTAATGACTTACGAATTAAAGTAGGCCATCTATTTTTACGCGGTACTTGAGTACTGCTTTTTGTTGATTTTCGAGTGCATCAAGGTGTCCGTCCACTCGTCCGTTAGCGACTGCTGGCGCGGTCGCTGGCGTCTCCGCTCCATCTTTAGCAATAAGCGTCAATGTAGGTTGATTTGGTGCGTCCGTAGAAACCACAGAATGCATTGGCGCCGTATCTGTAATTGCTAGATCCGCATAATCCACTCCGCTTGTATTTTCTAATGTCAGGCGATACCAAATACATGCAGCTGGCTTGGCGATGATCTCGCTTTGTCCAAACAGTTTGCCATCCGGCAAACTGTCACAAGAAGCATCCAGCGCTTGTTCCTTGACTAGTTTTCCGTCAAATATGCCGATTAATTTATAGGTATTTTCACCGAGCAAACGCGTTACTGCGGTGTATTGGAATTGACCATTGACGGTCAGAATACTGGCTGTTTCGGTCGTCGGCACGTTTGCTGGCGCAGTGATCGTCAGTTGGATACGCACTTTTTCTTTACTTTCCAGTTCGATAGATTGAGCTGGCAATGGCTCTCCATCGACATCTACCAAGGTAGCCGTAACTGTCCAGCCGCTTTCCATCTTGGTGACGAGATCACTTTTAGTGATGGTAAGTTTGATATCGCTGGTATTGAGAATTTCGTGATAAAAGCTGACAACCCCATTTGGTTCAATCACTTTAGTCGGCGTTTGGTCCTGGATCGTCTCACTTTGTGCCACGTATAAATTCAGCGGCAGTTCAGCTTTGGTTTTTCCGTTGTGTTCAATCTTGGACACTACTTCAAGCACTATGCCTGCTTTAGTGCGGTTACCAAGACCACCGTTAGTGGCTGATCCGCTCACTTGCGCGCAAAGGTCTTTATCCGTCCCACCTGAGATCAATCCGGTATCGAATGACGATAAACTGCCAGCATCCGGTCCACATATGCCACCGGCATCGGCTGGATAAAGGCGAACACCTAATCCGGCTGACTCTTTTACGCCGACAATATAGGCTTCATGTGAGGCGACTTCAGTCGTGTTTTTAACGCGTATCTTGAAAGTTGTGCTTGAATCATTGGCTACAACGACATGATTAACGATTCTTTCTTCATTAGTTCCAGCAATACCGACCAGACTTACTGTGCGATCGCCAAGCGCCAATGTATACGAGACTTTCTTGGTAAGCGCCTCATCCTTATTATTTTCTGGCGTTGCTTTGATGGTGATCTTATGTGCAATTGCAGCCATGACTGATACGGCATCCTCCGTATTGGAGGGCGCTAGTTGAACCTGAAGTTCGATCACTTGTTTTTTTCCAGCAGCAAGCGTTATTGCAGGCGCATCTTTATCGTCATTCGGCGTCCCGGTAATCCATACCAGTTTCGTCTCTTTTGGCAGATCTGCGCTTTCACTCGACAACACAAAAGTATCTTCACTTTCGCCAGTGTTTTCGATCAATGCCTTAAGACTAACAATTTGTCCCGGTACAGCAGCGTGGTCTCCACTCTCACCGACTGGCAAGCTAAGCCCCAATTCACGACGCAGGATACCGGTCACATTGACATTAATTGGCGGTGTTTTTGCAGAATCAGCGCCAAGACCAGTAGCGCTCATGTCCGCAATTTTTCCCGTTTCAGCCTGTAGAATTCTAGAGCCTAATGCAGCGGTATCGTCTGCTAAAACCACAAATCGAAGTTGTGCTTTATCCGTTTTGGCGTTTGCAGGGAATTCTAGAGCGAGAAAGAATTTTTGGTCATCAACCTGTGTCAATTTGGCTTTATAACCTTCCCCCCACGGCCTCACTGTACCTGGTTCCAATGCTTCCCATACATTATCGCCATTATGTATTGAGACTTGATAACCGTTCTTTTTATCAAAGGACAGCCCTTTCAATGCTTCGCCGGAAAGGTCAACGGTCATTCCCATATATGTTGTACTGGCGTCTTTGGTATCAATATCAAAAAGGTAAACAAAATCTTTTGTATCTAACCCGCCACGTGCGATATCAATCTTCTTTTCAATTGGACGGATTGCAAAGGTGCCTATAGCCGGATCATATTCTTGTATTAGTTTGGCTGATGCATTCTCAGGACCGCTCACAGTGAGTGACACGTGCGCAGCTTTATCGCTTGCCACCTGAAGTATCGTCGCCTCAAATGAAAACAACTCTTCAGGCTCCAGACCAGTATCAGATAACGCTAAAGCAAACGATGGAGATGCAGCGGTCAGAATGGTCTCTTTACCCTCGCTCCAGACGGTATATTGAGAAACGTTCAAGAAGTCTGACGCTGTCAATGTGACTTCTTTAATAGCCACGTTACCCGTATTGCGGATGCGGTTGTGGAATTTATTTACACCGCTAATCGTAGTGTCACCTTCAAGCGCCAAACTAAACACATTTTGAATTTTGGTGATGACCACATTGGAAGTCGCACTCTGTACAAGTCCTGAAGGCAAGGTATATTTCGCTGTCGCTGCGGTACCAAGTTGCGCCCCGCCCTCTAATATCCGTGATTTCGCTAGTACTGGCGACACGACGCCGCTTAGAAGTACCGCCGTCATCATCCAGGCAACAGCACATTGCCAGCGCGTAGAGTGCCGATCTTTAAGAGGGCTTATTGGTGAAAACATTTTGGTTAATCCTCGTTTATTTAATAACTAAAAAGCAAACATACTGACTGAGCTATCAATAAAAAATTGCGCAGATCACACTATGGATCGACGATAGATAAGGCAGTACCACTTTTTTCGATTGATATTTCTACTATTTTTATTACCCAACATTCCTAACTGACGTTGGTTGAACCCGCTTCTGAGGGTCTGACGTGCGATGTCAGAATTGAGCGTCAGAATGAGCGTTTGTGCCCGCCAACCATATCCAACAGCGAACCGCAACTTTCGCGCTGCAGTGAAAGCCGTTATTTCCAGGAGTTGCTTTGACATCGAATAATGCGCAGCTAATATCGCAGCAATTTTCAGCGAATCGTAGCGTTAAGACTCTCAGTGATGTAGCGCATGTTCTCGACAGATTTATTTCAAAATACGTAGAAAAAACTCTTCACTTGCTATTTTTTTACGTCTTGATTGAAATATTTCTTAACGTGAAAATTAGGTATTGAGTGCGTTATTTTTGAACTGATCTAATAATAAGAAAGAAAACGACAGAAAAACATATGATTTTTTTTACTTAAACATCGATTCAGTCCGCTATCACCAGACTTATCGCTACTGAGTTGATACCTTATTTACGCCATACATAGCGCCGCCGGGAACAACAATACGTGCACTGACTGTTTTACTTTGGCCTGCCGCTAATTCGCCAAGATTCCAGCGCAGTTCACGGTATTCAGAGGTTGGAACAATGATTTCTTTTGTCCGACCCGCTTCCACAATATTGCGTTTAATCGGCGCATCAGAAAACTCCGGCACACCTTCAATACGCGCCATGAAACTGATCGGCCGCGCACTTTCAGACTGATATGTAGCGCCTTCTGGAAGTGGCAACGTTGCCTGCACATCGCCGACCGCCTGCACGCCTGCATTACGGTATAAAACGCGGTATTCGATTACGTCACCCGGACGGGCATGAAGAGCATCGTCGGAAAATATTTCTTTACCGTCCTTGGTCTGCACTTTATGCGCACTTAGTACCGCATGCACGAGAGATTTTTCCGTGGCAGCGGTCGGCATTGGAGCGATGGGAGCCGCCGGCACTGCCTGTTGCGCATGTGCCGTGGTCATCAAAATGGCCAGCCACAGAGGCAGGACCGCGACGCGTAAGCCTGTCTTGGTAGTTGTCATTGCTTGCTTCCTTTTAAAGAAGTCTATTTTCCAGAAAAAAAGTTCGTATACCTACAAGAGAACTCTCTTTCTCACTAAGACATTCCTAATTCTTGATGTAGATTATTCTTGTAATACTTAGAATTTTCTTAGTAAGCGCATTGCCACCCACGCTTACGCTAAGACATAAATTGTTGAACTATTTTTACGTATTCCGTTGATGCATCGCTTGAGGCACGTGCAGGTACCATTGCACAAAAAGGGCGAGATTTTTTAGTTAATCGTCTGTTGTGCGGCGGCTAAGTAGATAGAGGAGAAGTGGAAAATCGAAAGACATTTCTCCGGTCACTTATATTTCATAAACAAGAAAATTAAGCCGGATGATAGTGATAGTGATGCTGATGCGGATAAGGAAATATCCGCGGATGCGCAGACTTTCAATCCTTAGCTAAATATGCCGACTAAACTAAAGATATAAGCCAAAATGAGGAGATGGATTGCGCTAAGCACTTCCTGGTAACTACATCGCAGGAATGGTATTTTTATGCCGGTTCAATTCAGCCATAAAATTCAACAATAAAATCAAGTAATAAAATCAAGTAAAAAGCCTCGGCAACAACATTCAATAAAAATCAACTACAGCAATAACGGTCGTACTAAACCGGTCAATGACTGAGATCGACGATATTACGATCAAAGAATCATCGTCATCGCCGGCTATTCTATATGGCGTTCTGATGCATCGACCTGATACGGATGAGGTTTATTGTGAAGATTGTTCCGGGGCAAGGTTATCGTAACCACGCCACCGATAGAAGGCGATTGATGCCATCCAGCTAAATATGAAGAAGGCAATAATAGCGTATCCCAGACTGCCAAAATTTCCGGTCAAGGTATTAATGAAGTTCCAGAATTTTCCCTCCAAAACTAATTTTTCGCTGATCAATCCCAGCACTTCGATACCACCGATTGCCAGCGCAACAAATACCGACACCAACGTAATTGTCATGTTGTAGTACAGTTTTCGAATCGGTTTTACAAAAGCCCAGCCATAAATCCCTAGCATTAGCGTGCTGTCGAGTGTGTCGACCAACGACATTCCGGCGGCAAATAATAGCGGGAAAATCAAAATCGACCAGATTGGGATACCGTTCGAAGCCTGAGTCGCTGCGATTCCCAACAAACCTATTTCTGTCGCCGTATCAAATCCCAACCCAAACAAAAAACCGAGCGGATACATATGCCAGCTACGCGATATCATGGCAAACATCGGCCGAAAAATTTTGGCCAGAAAACCCCTGTTATTAAGTAGATGGTTAATGTCTTCTTCAACATATTCGCCACCGTTACGGAGATGCTTAAACACTTTATAAATTGACCGAAATACCATCAGATTGATGATACCGATAATGATCAGAAAAAAAGCCGATATCAACGTACCGATGATGCTACCGATTACTTTGAATTCTTCCATTTCTCCTGTGAGCGCCGACGCCGTCGCTGCGATGGCTATCGACGCCAGCAACACGACTGTCGAGTGTCCCAATGAAAAAAAGAATCCAACTGCAACAGGACGCTTCCCTTCCTGCATTAATTTTCGTGTGACGTTATCGATAGCAGCGATATGGTCGGCATCGACTGCGTGACGCAAGCCAAAACTGTAAGCAAGAAATGCGCTGCCAAGCAAAACCGGGCGACCCTGGAAGGCAATGATTGCCCAACCCCATGCCACAATATTGAAGACCAGCAAGAATCCATAGATACCAAAAAGTTTTATGCGGAGGCGTCGGTCAACCTTGCTGAGTACCGTTTTGAAAATCGTGAACATAGTTACTTTGTTTGATAGTGGATGGTGTGGCTTAATTTTCTTAGCAAAAGAGCTGGTACATGCGCGCTACAACTGGATTTGCACTATAGAACCGGCACGATAACCCAAGTTGGCGGAGATCAACGCAATTTTTCCAAAGCCCTTAATAGTGGGAGTGTTGCGTCAGCGATACGATCGATACTTGCCTCTCGCAGCGCCATTAGGTCGAGCGGCACTGCGTCCCCCAAACCAGCCCAAGCCAATACAGCGCGCAAAGCCTCGGGCGTGTCGAAAACCCCATGTAAATAAGTACCAAGAATCTGGTCATCGGCTGATCGAGCGCCTTCTGCCGCACTCCGTCCAGAGACTTCATTTGAATCATCAATAAAAAACGCAGGCCTGGAAAGTGCTGCGCCATGTGAAATACCCATGTGTATTTCATATCCACTTACCTTGGCATCTGCAAACGCACAGCGGCCCGCAACCTGCGTCAATTGCTTGTTGAGCGTCATTTGGGTCTCCATCTCCAGCAATCCGAGCCCGTCCGTCACGCCAGCAGTGCCTTCCACGCCATGCCGATCCATCACACTTTTGCCCATCATCTGAAAGCCACCGCAAATACCGATCACTTTGCCGCCGTAGCGCAAATGTCTCTGCAATGCCTCTGGCCATCCATTCTCCCTCAGCCATGCCAGATCACCACGCGTATTTTTGCTGCCCGGCAAAATAATCAGATCAGCGGGAGGAAGCGGCTGACCCGCTGCAATGAACCGTAAATCAACTTGAGGATGCGCACGTAGGGCGTCAAAATCAGTGTGATTACTGATGCGTGGCAACAAGGGCACAATCACGCGAAATGCGCCTTTCCCGTTTTGTTCCGATTGGATCGCATCTTCGGCGTCCAGGGTCAGGCCATGCAGATACGGCAACACCGCCAGCACTGGCTTTCCTGTGCGCGCCTCAAGCCAATCCAAACCGCCTTGCAACAGACTTATATCACCCCGAAAACGATTAATCACAAAGCCCACCACACGCGCACGCTCGCTATCGCACAGACAATCCAGCGTCCCTACAATATGGGCAAAAACGCCGCCACGATCAATATCCGCAATCAGCACGACCGGACAATCGACCGCCTCGGCAAAGCCCATATTGGCGATATCCCGCGCCCGCAAATTGATCTCAGCGGGACTTCCTGCGCCTTCCACGATGATCGCCTCATATTGCGCTGCCAGACGGTGATACGACTCCAGCACCGCTGTCATCGCCGTGGTTTTGTATTGATGGTAGTCGCGTGCGTTCATGTCGGCCCGCACATGCCCATGCACAATCACCTGCGCGCCGATGTCACTGGATGGCTTTAACAGAATCGGATTCATGTCGGTATGCGGTGGCAGTCCCGCCGCCAACGCCTGCAAGGCCTGACCGCGTCCGATTTCTCCACCACCCACGGTGACTGCGCTATTGAGCGCCATATTTTGCGGTTTAAAAGGCACTACCTTTATCCCGCGACGCGCCAGTAAGCGGCACAAAGCCGCTACTAAAGTGGTCTTGCCAGCGTCCGAGGTTGTTCCCTGAATCATCAGCGTTTTATAGGGAAAGATCATTTTATTATCACATTTTATATTCATACTTGATGCGACTTCTCGTCGGTTTTCCACTCTACCAATGCCTGTTGCAAACGTTCCCATCCAGCTTCATCCGATGGCAAACCAAGCCGGATTCCACCAGCGCCACGCGTAAATAGCCGCACCCATATTCCCCGCATCGCCATATGTTGATGGAAAGCTTGTGCCGCCGGTTCGGGCCACCATTGATACAAAGCGCTGCCGCTGCTTTCGATGTTATTTGCCGCCAATAACACATGCAGACGTTGCCCATAACTGCGCAATTGATCTCGCGTGTGCTGCTGCCATTGCGCGTCGGACAGCGCTGCAACACCAATCGTCTGCGCTGGCCCACTAACTGACCACGGTCCCAACTGATCCGCCAAAGTCGACAGCAGCGTTTTTTCTGCCGCTACAAAACCTAATCGCAATCCGGCCAGCCCAAAAAATTTCCCCACTGAACGCAGTACGATCAACCCCGGTTGATCAGACCATGCCGCCACACTGAGTGCTGACGTCGTATCAGCAAACGCCTCATCCACGATCAGCCAGCCACCGCGTGCCGCAAGCTGCGCGGCCCACTCCAGCAATATCTGCGGGGCAACCGTTGCGCCAGTCGGATTATTTGGATTACACACGACCATGACATCGCAATCGGCGACCACCGTTTCCAATTCTGCGTAAACAACCTCGCGCACCGTATGGCCTGCCCGCGCCCAGCAATGGGCGTGTTCCGCATAAGCCGGCGCTGCGACCACCACCCGCGATGTTGAGCGCAAACATGGCAACGCCTGGATCGCCGCTTGCGTACCGGCTACCGGCAGCATCGCCGGGGCGCCATAATAGTGCGCCGCCGCCATTGCCAGACCGGAATCCGCTTCAGGCAAGCGATGCCAGGCATCCAATGCCAACATCGGTACAGGATAGTGATGCGGATTGATACCTGTGGAAAGGTCCAGCCACTCACTCCGAGGGCGTCCGAAGTGGGCAATCGCCGCGTGAATATCTCCCCCGTGCTCAAGCATATTTACACCGCATGATCAGTTCTCAACATTAAAATAACAGCCACAATGGATAGCAGAACCAGCCACAAAATCGTCGTTCGCAATACTAATTTCCATGCTCTGCGAATATCTTCCGCGCAGGGTTCCACGCCAGCGCCCAGTGGCGGTCGGCTTTCCATCACCCCATCGTAAGACGCAGCGCCGCCAAGCGCCAGACCCAGCGCACCCGCACCAGCCGACATGACAGGGCCAGCGTTAGGACTCGGCCAGTCGGGCGCTTGCGTACGCCAGCATGTGAATGCCAGCCGCGTTTGTCCCACCGCCGCATACGACAAAGCGGTAAGTCTGGCCGGGACCCAGTTAAAGAGATCATCAACCCGTGCGGCAAAGCGGCCGAACCAGTTATATCGCGCGTTGCGATAGCCCCACATGGCGTCCAGTGTGTTCACCAACCGGAACAACACGGCACCGGGGCCGCCAGCAACCACAAACCAGAAAAGCGTACCAAAAACCGCATCATTACCGTTCTCCAGCAACGACTCTACCGCCGCTTTGGATAGATCGACAGGCTGCGCCTGACCGGTATCGCGACTGACAATCCGCGACGTCAGATGACGCGCAGTTACCAGATCATCGGCGCTCAGTGCTTGCGCAATCGGCACCGTATGATCCCGGAGACTGCGCAAGCCAATACAGAGATAAAGAAGGACAGCGTGAACGATGAGCGCTACCATAGCGGGCAGGATAGACAATGCCCATATCGTTAGCAGAATGATTGGCAACACCGCCAATGTCCAGCCGAACACACCACGCAAAATACACCAGACAGCGGGGGGATGTTGACCTGGATGGTGAGGCGAACAAGCATTCAGCTTGCGTTCCAACAGCGTGGCAATCCGTCCAAAGCCGACCAGCGGATGCCAGCGCCGCGTCTCGCCCAATAACATGTCCAGCGCAACGCCAGCGATCGCCAACACTGCCAGCGTAGTCAATGATAGACCGCTCAACATGCCGTGTCTTTTAACATGAGCGGCAAACCGGCGGCGATGAATACCGCCCGTTCACAATCAGCAGCAACGGCTTGATTGAGGCGACCGGCCTCGTCGACAAACCAGCGTGATATCGCACCCTGCGGCACGATGCCCATTCCGACTTCGTTAGAAACCAAAATCACGTCACCTTTAGCATCGGCAAGTGCCTGTAAAAATGCGGCGCGCTCTTGATGGAACAATTCGGGTGGAATGACTTTGCCAATATCAGGATAGTTTTTTTCCTCGGAAAACAATAAATTGGCACACCACACTGTCAGACAATCGATTAATACAACGCGCTCGGGCGTACTCCATTCGGTAATCGCTGCGCCTAGCATCAGCGGCTGTTCCACCGTGTGCCACTGCGCCGGACGCTGGGCTTTATGCAGTGCGATCCGCGCCTGCATTTCACTATCGGTATGACTATCCTCGACGGCAGCGGTCGCAATATAAATCACCTCACGCTGCGTTGCTTGGGCCAGCCGCTCGGCGTAGGTACTTTTGCCGGAGCGTGCACCACCTAACACCAACGTTCGGACGACCTTGGAACGGCCCGATTTGTCATGCATCGTGTTTTCCCTCCAATGGTTGATCTGTCACCACGGGATGCGCCTCAACCCACGCATTTTCCGACACTAGGTCATTTAGCCGCTGGCGCTTGGCCCAACCTTCCAGTTCAAGCATCGGACGTGGATAAAAAGCCTCGACATGACCAAGACACAATATCGCCAGCGGTTTGGCGTCAGCAGGAATATGCAATAGTTGGCGCAATGCCTCAGGATCAAATAACGATACCCAACCCATCCCAATTCCTTCCGCCCTTGCCGCCAGCCACATATTTTGGATCGCACACGAGACCGAACACAGATCCATTTCAGGCAATGTGCGGCGGCCAAAGATATGCGCGTCCCGACGATCCATTAACGCCACCACCAGCAATTCGCCGCAGTCGCGTATTCCCTCAACTTTGAGGCGCATAAAAGCATCTTCCCGTTCACCCAAAGCGTGAGCGGTATGGATGCGTTCCTGATCCACCAAGGCATGCATCTTTAGCCGCAAAGCCGCGTCAGTGATGCGGATAAAGCGCCACGGTTGCATAAAACCGACACTGGGCGCCATATGCGCAGCCTGTAACACACGCACCAATAAGGCCGCATCAATCGGATCGGGCAGAAAGTGGCGCATATCGCGGCGCTCTGCAATTGCCTTGTAGACCGCCGCTATCTCGGCATCATCAAATCGGTTCATCGTTGTTTATGGCAAAAATAGCTGCGCGGCCGCAACAGGGTTGGACGGAAAATAACAATGTAAATAACTGGCAACGAGATGACCTTGCTGAAATATCTTTTCTCCCGCAGAGGTATTATGCAGTCGTTCACCACGCGCAATCGGGATCATCTCCGTCTCGATCACCGAATGATGAAAAGTGTGTGCACGCAAAACACCGCCCGGCATTGCCGCAGACTGATAACCAAGCCCTTGCAAGCGCCCTTGCATAATAGCGTGACCGCGCAGCAAACCGACCATGTTGGCCCGCTTACCTGCTTTATCGGTCAACGATTCGAGAAGATATAACATGCCACCGCATTCGGCGAAAATCGGTTTGTCGTTGGCGTGATGCTCTCTCAAGGCCGCCTTCATGGATTGGTTGTCTTGCAGCGATTGCAGATGAAGCTCTGGGTAACCACCGGGGAAATACAGACTATCAACATCGGGCAGACTGTGATCGGATAGTGGTGAGAAAAAATGTAACGTTGCGCCCATCTCGCGCAAGCAATCCAGATTGGCAGGATAGAGAAAAGAAAATGCAGCATCCTGCGCGATACCTATTCGTACGCCACACAATGGTGTGGTCAAAGCCGGTAAAAGATCATCGACCTGGGATCGCTCAAATGTGACTGCCGGCGGCAAGTCTGCCAATTTGGTATTGCCGATCCCCTCCGCCGCCCGATCAAGCCGCGCATACAGATCAACCACTTCTGCCGCTTGCACCAAGCCCAGATGGCGCTCTGGCAACGCGAAATCTTTTCCGCGTAACAAAGCGCCAAAATACGGGATGTTCAAATCCGGACGCAACCCTTCTTGCAACATCTCTGCGTGCCGCGCACTGGCAACAGCATTAGCCAGCACGCCAGCAAACGGCACATCCTTGCGAAAATGTGCCAAACCATACGCCACCGCACCAAAGGTCTGCGCCATGCCGGTAGCATCAATCACCGCCAGTATGGGAACGCCCAGCAGAACGGCTAAATCTGCGCTACTAGGCTGACCATCGAACAGCCCCATCACACCCTCAATCAAGATCAGGTCAGCATCCTGCGCTGCATCCCAGACCATCTTTCTGCAAGCTTCTTCCCCAGCCATCCACAGATCAAGCTGATACGCCGAATGACCACCGCCAGCCGCCAGCGCCAGCAACATGGGATCGAGAAAATCCGGACCAGTCTTAAACACACGTACCCGCAATCCACGCAATGTGTGATACCTCGCCAACGCAGCGGTCACGGTTGTTTTGCCGTGATGCGAAGCGGGCGCGCTGATAAAGAGGGCCGGCACCCGATGGTGCGGCACTTGATGTTGCGGCGCATCGGGGAAGCGAATCACAGAATCAGACATAGTTAAAACTCAACGCCTTTTTGCGCCTTGATTCCCTGCGTTTGATAGGGATGCTTTACCGGACGGAATTCCGTCACCAGATCGGCGGCCTCAATCAGCGCATCCGAGGCATGCCGACCGGTGACGACGATATGTAACATCTCGCGTCGGGCGGCGAATACGGCGAGTACTTCGGCTAATTCCAGATACTGATATCGCAACACAATATTCAGCTCATCCAGAATCACCATATCGTACGATGGATCTTGTATCATCCGCACCGCTTCGGCCCAGCCAACCGCTGCGGTTTTCATGTCGGCGTCACGATCTTGCGTATCCCACGTGTAGCCATGGCCGACGACATGGAAATCACAATTTTCGTGTCCGCCCAGAATAGTGCGCTCGGCACTTTCCAGCGCGCCTTTAATAAACTGCACCACGCCCAACTTCATGCCATGACCGAGGATACGCATCCCCATGCCAAAAGCAGCAGTGGACTTTCCCTTGCCCGTGCCAGTGTTGACGATCAACAGGCCTTTTTCTTTTTGTGCGGCGGCCTTCTTTTTTTCAAAGCCTTCCTTATGCCGCTGGGTCATACGCTTATGGGATGCTTCGTCGGTTTTCATTGTATTTTCTCCGTATTCTGTAACTTCTATTTTGCGTCTGCTAACGCCATTATTTCCAGACAGTACCGGTCAAGTCGGACAATAACGCCGCCACCTGCGCGCGACGCAAGTGATAACCAATAAAGACCAGCTCAGACTGCTGAGTCGATGCTGTATTTATTTCAGCACGCGCCATTTCAGTCACGGTGACGCGTGTACGCACACCCTGCAATAGCAAGGTAGACGTAGAACTCTTGTTACGAATAAAGCCCTTACTTCGCAGGATGGGCGTTGCGCGTGATACCGCGATTACAGCCGTTTTTAGCTGATCGGCCGATTGCTCGCCCGTGCTGCGAAGGGTGAAAGACATCCAGCCCGGGTCCTGCTCATGAAAATGTTTATGCGTGGCAAGACCGTGGCTGTGTGCCGCCATGCCAGAATGCACATGGCCGTTCAGCCGATTTTGGTGTGGCAACACCGTCGCATCCGACTCCGGCATACGACTGATCGGGGAATAAGTATGGCTGTGCGCCAGTTCTTTGGCCTGATGCAAACGCAACCCTAACGCAAGGCGAATATCGAGTTGCGCGTTAAAAGCTAACTCCAGAAAACGTACATTCGGTGCACGTGCACGCACACGGCTTTCTGCAAGCAGCAAAGCGCCCTCATCGAGTCCATCTATTTTGTTCAACACCACCACATCGGCATAGGCCAGTTGCTGGTCAAAGAGCGTCGCAATCGAGTCATTGGCTGATGCGCTTTTTAATCTCGTTGCCACCTCATCCGCGCCATACTCAAACGCATCGTCCAATAATAACGGGGTGTCGACGACCGCTAATGTCGCATCCAGCACAAAGGTCGCGACCAGTTCCGGCCCTTGCAACAATTCCATCACAGCCGTCGGCAATGCCAGACCCGACGTCTCAATCAGCACATGATCGACGTTGGCACGGCGCTCGGCAATCTGCAGCATGGCAGGGATAAATTGCGCATCATTGCCATACGCGATCAGACCATGCGCAAAGTCATGGATACGGATGTGATCATCACCGCCATCGCTACCATCAACAACTTCGCGCATCAAGACACCGTCTACCGCCATCTCACCGAATTCATTGATCAGCAACGCCAAGCGGCGTCGATTACGTCGCTTCACCAGTCCACTCAACAACGTGGTTTTTCCCGAGCCGAGAAAGCCCGTAACGATGGTGACAGGAATCGGTGGCTGCATTATGGCGTCCTCATGCAATGACTATGGTTATCTGCATTCATCATGGCGTTGAAAATACCGCATCCCACTGCTGAAGCTGCACTTGCACTGCATCAAAAGTTGTCGCCGTAAAAGGATAAGACATAATTGGCCGCTGAACTACCAGCAACGGAATCCCCAGCGCGGCGGCGGCATCCACCTTAGCTTGATACCCACCCGCTTCGCCCGAGTCTTTGGTGACCACACAATCAATGCGCCAGTCACGCCACAATGCCTGATTGAAGTCTTGCGAAAATGGGCCTTGCATCGCGCAGATATGACTGCGTGGCATACCAAGATCAATGGCGCGTTGAATATTTTCAGGTTCAGGCGTAACGCGAGCGAACCATTGTGTGTTCTGTGCGTCAGGCGCTTGCAAAAAACTACCCAAATCCTTCGAACCGGTCGCCAAAAAAATCCGCTTGCCAATTGCCATAGCACGTTCCGCAGCTTCTTCCATCGTTGCGCACACTATGGCTTTTTCCGGTCTGGCGACAGCCGTTGCTAACGCATCCGTCAACCCGCCCGGCCGTTCATAGCGCAGGTAAGGAATACCCAATTCTTGCGACAGGCGCATCAACTGTTCGGAAATCAGATTGGCATAGGGATGCGTCGCGTCCACCAAGACCCGGGCGCGACTGTTAACCAGCGCTTGCCGACGCGCCTCAACCCCTTGTCGTCCCGCCCAGACGATTAGTCCCGGGCAATCTTGCAACGCTACCTCGCCGCCATATTCCGTCGCGGCAGAAACTACTACCGGCTTACCGTCAGCCGCCAGCAAACTAGCCAACGCGTTACCGTCACTAGTGCCGGAAAACACCCACGTCGCCTCCTTGGGGAAAGTGACGCCGCTATCCACGCCCGTATTGTTATCGCTCTTGCGCGCATCTTCTGTTTCCGGCGCACGCCAGTCATTGTAGCCACGCGGCGTAAAAATCTGTCCGCGCTTGCGCTGCGTAAATCGATTGCCGATCACTATCGTGGTCAGCATGTCAAACTTAAGCGTCAGCAACTCTTGCAGCGAATAAATGGCGACTTCTTGCCCGGGCCGATAAGCATTCTTGACCACGCCGCATAGCGTTGTCGGCGCTTTGAATTCCAGCATCAAATTGAGAATCCGATAAACGCCTTCCTGCCGTCCTGCGCTCTGCACGTTATACAATACACAGGCCAGATCGGCCTGCGCGATGTGGCTTGCGCGTTGCTCGATCCAATCCCAAGGACATAACAAATCCGACAAACTCAGCGTCGCAAAATCATGCGATAGCGGAGAACCCAACAACGATGCACACGCGTTGGCTGAAGTGACGCCGGGAATCACGTTGACGGTAAAAGTATCGTCTTCGCGGATTTCGTCATAGGCCAGTGCGGCCATCGCGTAAATGCCGATATCGCCGCTGGAAATCAGCGCCACGGTCGCGCCAGCACGCGCCTTTTCGATGGCTAGCAATGCGCGTTCACGCTCCTGCGTCAGCGGCGGCGTATGGATTTCTTTGCCGACAATCCACGGCGCAATCCAGCGCAGATACAACTCATAGGCAACGATCACGCTACTTTCACGCAAAGCCGTTTCGGCACGCGGAATGATCAGATCGGCAAAGCCAGGTCCAACCGATACCAAATTCAAGACACCCGTCATTTCTCTTTACTCCTTCGGATTCAACTTCTTTTTATTGCATCTTTGCTACATTACGATGTGTAGGTTTTTATTAACTGATCTTCCACTACCGCTACCGCCACGCCATTGAGCGCCGTCTTCGGTACGATCAATGCACCACGCGGCGCAGCAATCAAGGCACATGGTTCGCACACGCCATCTAACCCAACATTCTGTTGTACCCATGCCGATGTTTGAGAAACCCATGCGCGGGACGCCACCGTTGCATGCGAAAAAATGCGTAATGGCAAAGCATGCTGATGACAAAATGCGAGCAAACCAGGTTCGTTCGCTTTCAGATCAACCGTCGCAATTTCTCTTACTTCCGCCAAACTGCGCGGACCCAATGCCAGCAACACAGCCGCGGCTATCTGCTCAGCCGAGACATCTTTGCGACAACCAACGCCAACAACGAGCGGCTTGATCGCCTCGGTCGCGGTGGTGATCACAGGCGTCGCGCCAATCGCCGCAGCGACGCGATAGGCAAGTTGATTGGCACCGCCTTCATGCCCAGCCAACAGCGATATCGCAAATCGGCCGGCCTCATCCACAACCACCATTGCTGGATCACTCAGTTTATCTTGTGGCAATCCGTCTAAAAAACGCACGGCGATACCCGTTGCGCCCATGAAAATCCATTGATAATGTTGACGATAGTGCGTCTCAAATAGTTTCTTCTGATTACTATTTTGAGTGGTGGCAGGTATTTCGGCGAGTGTATCCACGGATGTCAGCCAAGGTCGATAGCACACACCACCCAAATGCGATTGCAACACCGCAGCCAACGGTTCCGCCTCTGCACGAACTAACCAGATGCCCAGAGAACTGTCGGCAGATTTACTCAACGGACACCTGCTGTCCGACGTCCTCGTCCACTTGCTGATCTACTTTCTTGTTGGCTTTCTTTTTTCCCTTCTTTACCACGCGGAACAGATGCGTAAACTCCTTCGAATACAAGCTTGATTCAACCTGCTCGCCGTGACCCAACGCTGCGCCCACCAACATCATCGTGGTCAGGTTCCAGCTGCCGCGTTTGGTTTCTGCCAGCACGGTCGCGAGCGTCCCTTCGTAAATTTTCTGTTCCGGCCAGGTCGCCCGATAGACCAGTTTCACTGGCGTATCAGCGGGATAGTGCAAACGCAAATCGGTCACAATTTTCTTCAGATGCGGACCCGACAAGAAAATACACATAGTGGCGCGATGCTCTGCCAGCTTGGCAATAGCTTCGGCCTCCGGCACCGCCGAGGCACGTCCCGATACCCGCGTCAAAATCACTGTTTGCGACACTTCCGGTTTGGTGAGCTCTGATTGCACCATCGCCGCCGCAGCAGTGAACGAGGACACACCGGGCACGATCTCGTAATCGATTCCTAATGCCTCCAGCCGCCGCATCTGTTCCGCAGTGGCACCATAAATCGCTGGATCACCGGAATGTAATCGCGCAACGTCGCAATTGTTTTCAAGCGCACGCTGATAACAGGCTTGCTGCTGTTCCAAATCAAGCGTCGCCGTGTCTAACAGTTCCGCATCGGCGCGACAATGCTGCAACATCGCGGTCGGAACCAGCGATCCCGCGTACATCACCATGCCAACTTTACCCAACAAATTGGCACCGCGTAAGGTAATCAAATCAGGTGCGCCCGGACCAGCACCAATGAAGTAAACTTTCATACTATCTCTTCTCCATACTATCTAGTTTCTCTCGGTGTTTTGCGAATCAGCAGCGTCGCCAGATATCCCATCGCTTCGGTCGCCGATAGCGTGGTCACGTCTGCTGCGATCAATTCGCCCGAAAGGCCAATCCGCCGCGCAAAGGCGCAATGTTCAGCGATACCCATGTCACGCAATAAGGCCAACACCCACGGTAGACGTGCGCCGACTTTCATCAACACCACGACATCATGCGTGTCGATCTCCTGACGCAAAGCCGCGGCATCTTCCGGGCATGGCAAGATCAACGTGCGCTCCTTACCTTCTCCAAGCGGCCAACCCAGTGCGGCAGCGGCAGCGGCATAACTGGTAATCCCCGGAAAGGTGCGATGCGGCAAATGCGGCAATCGTGTCAGCAATGCAGCCAATACATAACCATAAGTCGAATAAGTCATGGTGTCGCCAATGGTCAGATACGCCACATTGCGACCGGCCCGAAGCTCCATGGCAATAGCGTCTGCCAGTTGCGCATAATGCTCGCTCAGCACATTGCGATCCGGGTCCATATTAAATTCAATCTCGCGCAAACGCGGCGATCCAGGTTCAAGCCCTAGTTCGATCCCAGCCAGACATTGCAACGCCACCGAAGTATCCGCACTTCGTGCACGTGGCGCGTAAATCAAATCCGCTTTTTGTAGAACTTCCAGCGCTGCCAATGGCAGATATCCTGATGGTCCCGGCCCGACACCAACGCCCCAGAAAGTGCCGAGGTTATTTTCTTTACTAATTTTAGTCACCTTTAATTCGGTCAAACTTGACTCCTGCAATCCACATTCACGCATCGCGCTGCCCTAAAGCATTGCCGTGTAAATCAAACAAGCGCACTTCGACCCGATCTACCGCTGGCACGCGACTTTGTGCGCAGACAGCAATCCGTCGTTCCATATCCATCCACAACGCTTGCGCATCATGCGCAGTCGCTGCGCCCTTTAACCGTTCCATTGCCGCTTCCACTGTGTTGGCGTTCGCCAGCTCCTCCACCAAAGCAGCCGGATAACCGCGCTCTGCCGCCACGCGTGCCACTACGCCCATGGCCATATTGCTTTTACTGGAATGGGTATCCCAGACACCATCCAACACCTTTGCCAGCTTGCCCGGATGTCCAGCTAGCCATAACACCGACAATCGGCGACCTTCTTCTTCCAGCGCAGTTTGCGTAAAATCCAGTGAGTCGCCTAGAAAATTGGCGATCTGTACCGCACGTTTTTCCGGCAAACCCAATACGTCTTTAGCAAACTCACGCCCGATCTTGCCGGGCAAAAACGCCACGCTGTCTGCGTCGCCAGCCAGCGCCACGCGTACATATACTTCGATGGAGGCGATCCAGGACGCCATCGACATCGGCTCTACAATGCCCGAGGTTCCCAAAATTGAGATGCCACCGATAATCCCCAATCGGGGATTGAAAGTCTTGCGCGCAATCTCTGCGCCGTTCATGCAGCCGATGGTAAGATCGAAGCCTGCATCCGCTACGACGATGTTCGCCAAACCTTGCAATTGCATCGCCACTGCTTGCCGCATCATCGCGCGCGGCACAGGATTGATCGCCGGTTCACCGACTGCGACGCGCAAACCCGGTTGTGTTGCAGTACCAACACCTTCACCCGCAAAAAACCGCACTTCACCAATCGCATTACGTCGCACTTCGGCGAAGATTGTCGCCCCATGCGTGCTATCAGGATCGTCGCCGCCATCTTTTAATACTTCAGCCCGAACGGTTTCTTGCGCGTCATCATCAACCCAGCAAACTTTCATAATCGGCACGATCAAAAAATGCTTACCGTCTGGCAAAAAAACGTCAACTTCCTGTACTTTTTCGCCGTGTAACATCAACCGCAAAGCCGCCGTGACTGCCGCCGTTGCACAACTGCCGGTTGTGCGTCCACGCTTCAGACCATTTGGTGCCAACACGCCGAGATCGAACTCGGCGCGTTCGGCATCCGGTGCAGATGCGTCAGACGGGTACATACCCGGCAAGCTGATTCTGCGCGTCGATCATCAGACCATTGACCACGCTTGCGGCCCACGGCGATCCCCCGCGCGTGCCGCTATTCGTAATGCGTGGCACTTGCAAACAGCGGCGCAAATCCTCTTTACTCTCGCGGGTTCCCACAAAGCCGACCGGTAAACCAATCACCAATTGTGGTCGCCAACCGTGATCACGAATTAACCGCGTCACTTCCATGATCGCGGTAGGCGCATCACCAATCGCTAACACGATGTCATTACCAAACTTTTCAAACGCACGCCGCATACCTGCCGCCGAGCGCGTGATGCCTTGCGCAGCGGATAGTAAATGGGTCTCCCGATCATGGACGCCGCACCAGGTTTCGATACCGAGCTGTTCCAGCAAAGCGCGTTTCAATCCGGTCTGCACCATGGTCACATCCGTGACAATTTGCTTGCAGCGCAATAAAGCACGAATCCCGGTTTCAACCGCACCCGCCGACACAAAAATATCATCGACCGCATTAAAATCGCCGCTGGTATGCACCAGACGTTGTAGCACCGTGAGATGCGCAGCAGGAAATGCCGACCAGTCACGCCCTGCCGCGATGATGCGAAAACTTTCGGCTTCAATTGGATGCGGCACATACGGCATTGCTACCGCTGTCGTCGGCTCCGCCATAGTTTGCAGCTCTTTTTCGAGCAACCCGCGCACCAGCAAATGGTGGGCGCGCTGTGGTTCGCCGACTTGCTCTTCAAAGCCAACAATTTGCACCCGATATTTGCACAAGCTACAGTTCATATCGGCGCGGCCTGCGACCGCCTCACGCGCCCGTTCGATAATGACATCGGCGACGTGTTGATGTGCACCGAAATACCCGGCTTTCACGATATCCACATTCGGCTCGCGGTGCTGCAGATCGTCCACGGCGGCGTAAATACGCTTCACCAATACACCATCAAACAAGAAGAAAGGCAGCACTACAAGCCGTGCGAATCCCAACTGTGCGGCAGCGCGGAGGCCATCCGCAACAAGTGGCTTGGCGGTCCCTGAGTAGCACACCATAGCGCTACCGAAACCCATGCCTTCTTCCAGCATCCGCGCCAGTTTGGAAACTTCACTATTAGCATCAGGATCAGTCGTGCCGCGCCCCACCAACACCAGACACGTATCAGATCGACGGATGGTCTGGGTGGATGTGGCCTCGGCAGCGATGATGCGCTCTTGCGCCAGCTGCAACAATTGCGGATGTAAATTCAACGGCGCACCGAAGTGAAAATCAATGGCCGGATAATCGCGCGCCATCGCCAGCACTTCGGCGGGCATGTCGTTCTTGGCATGGCGCGCAGCCAGTAACACGGCTGGTACGACCGCTATCTGCGTCGATCCTGCGGCCACATTGGCACTGACTGCCGCAACAAGTGCATCACCGATAGTCGGGCTGGAAAACTCCAGATAACCATGTGACACCGCATGCTGCGGCGCACGTGCGCGAACCAACGTGACCAAGGCCTCGAATTCGCGCACGGCGTCGGGATCGCGACTACCGTGACCGGCGATGACGATGCCAAAGCCGCTGACTGAGGATGCTGGAGGCGCAAGGTTCATTTGGCCTCCGGTGCCGCTTCGATCTGGCTATCCATCGGTGCCAACGTCCGTATCAACATAATACTCATGTCGCTGAACGTCTTGTGTGCGCATTCTGCCAACGTGCCATGCCACTCGGCCTCGGCGCGTGTCAGATTTTCCCAGACTTCGGTTGGATGTTGTGGATCAATACCTTGCTCCAGCAAATAAGTCGCAATATGCGGCGGCATAAACGAACGGGCGGCATCCCATGGACACGGAATAACAATCGCATTGCGCGCATCCTGAAGCACGTGCACCAGATGACGCTTGAACGGCGTCAAATCGCCACGTCGATGGAAGGTAATGAACGTGGTTTCGTCAAAACAAACCTTCGCACGCGAAGCCAGTATTTGTGCCGATGAAATACCTGGCAAAGTCTCCACAGGATGACCGCAAGCACGCTCAACCCGTTCCAGATACTGAAAACCGCTAAAGTGAATATCGCCCATAAACACCACGACGCAGCGTTTACCTTCGTGATGCGCTTTGGCCACCAGATCCAGTTGCGCGACCTGATCACGATAATTCATGAGGACCACTTCGGCAGTCGCTGGAATGATGCTCTGGATAACATTAACGACCGCATCAAACCCCGCCACGACATCCGCAGCACGAATCAATTCTGCGCCACGCTGTGTGAGATAGCCAATGTCGCCGGGACCGGCGCCGATACAGATGATCATAAAAAACTTTCAATACAAAACAGCATAAATAAAATAAACAGTCATCAAGAGGATGACGATGACGGTGACGATTTTTCACGCTCTTTTTATTGCATGCGCGCCCTAATCGTCAACGCCAGATTATCGGCAGTGAGTTGCTCCAACGTCAGGCATTCAGCACCTAACGCTTCGGCCAATTGCGCCGCTCGGCCCAGACGCAAATAGCCATCTTCCGTATCCAGCACCAGCGCTGCAATGCCATTATCAAACAGTTGTGCGGCCAATTCGAGGGTCTCGCGCCATGGATCGCCGCCGGTGGTTAACGCAACGTTGGCTTTGCCATCACTGAGAATTACCAGCAATGGGGTTGCCGCTGTGCTTTGTTGTGCGCGTCGTTGCAATAGTTCGCAAGCCAACTGCAAAGCGTGTGGTAAAGGCGTGCGACCACCGGTGGGAAGTTCACGCAAACTAATTTCAGCAAGATCAATCCCGCGCGTGGGTGCCAGTAACAATTGCGCGGACTGGCCGCCAAAAGTGATAACGGCGACTTCATCGCGGCGCTGATAAGCGTCTGTCAATAAGCTGAATACCGCCCCCTTGAGTGCCTCCATGCGACGTTGTGCTGCCATGGAACCGGAAGCATCGACCACAAACAAAATAAGATTCGCCGTTTTCCCCACCCGGACCTGCGCATGCAAATCTTGCTTCGTCACTTGAAAGTCTTGCGGATCTCTTAGCGCGGCAGAGCGCAACGTTGCGGCAATCGCCAGACTACGCGGATGCGGATCAGGAATACTGCGCACCATACGTCCTTGCGAAGCATCTTGAATGTCGCTACGGCGACCGGCAACGACTGCTGCACCGTGGGCATTGATACCGGAGATCGAGAGTTGGCGGGCGTTGGCGGCTGCGGCGATGGAAAATACCTGATGCTGTTCGGCGTCGTTCGATTTTCCCGTGTCGTCTCCCGTGTCATCCTGCTGATCCGGATTATGTTCTGATGCATCGTTGGATGATGGCGATGGCAAATCAGGTGCCGTGGTCTGTTGCATCAACTCATCAAGCTTATTTTGATCCAAACCCGGCTGCTCAAAAGGCTTGCGACGACGACGATGCGGCAATACCAGTTGCGCGGCCTGACGGATATCCTCGGGCGTGACACTTGTGCGCCCTTCCAGCGCAGCCAATGCACGTGCCGCCTTGTGCATAACAATGTCTGCACGCAAACTGGCAACCTCAAACTCGCAGCAAAGATGGCTGATCAGATCCAGTAATGCATCGCTCATTTCGACCGTTGGCAGCAATTTTTGGGCAGCGGTGAGTTGGGCTAGCAAAGCTGTTTGCTGTACCGACCAGAGTGTAGAAAAGGCGGTCGGATCGGCTTCATACCGGATACGACGCCGTACTACTTCTGACCGAAGTGTTTTGTCGCGCGGCGCGAACACCTCAACCATGAGACCAAAACGATCCAGCAATTGCGGTCGCAAGTCTCCCTCCTCCAGATTCATCGTGCCAATCAACGTCAGACGCGCCGGATGCGTGACCGAAAGACCTTCCCGTTGTACCGAATTGACGCCCATCGCTGCCACATCAAGCAATACATCGACCAGATGATCGGCCAGCAAGTTGACCTCGTCAATATAGAGAATTCCACGATGTGCGGCGGCCAGCAAACCCGGTTGAAAAGTACGTGCGTCACCCTTCAATGCGCGTTGCAAGTCCAGCGTGCCGAGGACACGATCTTCGGTTGCACCCAGCGG
Organism: Glaciimonas sp. GNP009; assembly: GCF_054343755.1. Lineage (NCBI taxonomy): Bacteria > Pseudomonadati > Pseudomonadota > Betaproteobacteria > Burkholderiales > Oxalobacteraceae > Glaciimonas > Glaciimonas sp. GNP009. Next base: position 2,351,436 of record NZ_JBTGUV010000004.1, on the reverse strand, counting down.
CAAGGTCACAAACGGTACGCTCGCCGACGTAACTGTCCGAGCCGAATCGATACACGCATCGCATAAACTTGACGGCTCATCGGGGCGGCAGTTAAAGGCACATCCCACGGTCCGCTCAATGCGCGGCAGAATCGCTGGCAAGGCACGTGCGGCGGTACTTTTTGCGGTGCCTTTGTCGCCGCGAATCAACACACCGCCAAGGGTCGGGTCGATCGCGCACAGCAGCAACGCGGTCTTCAACTGCGGTTGGTCGACAATGGCGGAAAAAGGAAAATTCAATATTGTCATAGCTCTATACTTATTTATCCGAATCCAGCAACGTTGCTGGACCTTTCTACATGGACTAACGCACTCAAATGCGCGCTCACATGAACGCTTACATCCCAGCTCGATGTGACTTCATTTTGGCATCAGCCAGCACGCGGGGTTTCGCCCCGCGCTTCCAGTAGCGTTTCGCTGCGCAGATACAGCTCCCGTAATGCGTCCAGTGTTTCCGGTTTTGGCGCTGCCCACATGCCTCGGCTGGCCGCTTCCAACAGGCGTTCGGCGATGGCATTTTGCGCCCATGGATTGGCCTCCTGTAAAAACTGTTGCATGGTTGGATCGAAGCCGTAAGTGCTGGCAACCTCTTCGTACATCCAGTCGTCCATGACCTGCGCGGTGGCATCGTAACCAAACAAATAATCAACGGTTGCGGTCAGTTCCAGACCACCTTTATAGCCATGCCGCTGTATGCTGGCAAGCCATTTTGGGTTCACTACCCGTGAGCGGAATACGCGCAGCGTTTCTTCTTTCAGGTCCCGCACTTGCGCTCTGGCCGGATCGTGACTATCGCCAAAATAATGCTTGGGCTGCGTGCCGGTAAGGGCGCGAATGGTCGCAATCATGCCGCCGTGAAATTGTAAGTAATCATCACTGTCAAAAATATCGTGTTCACGATTATCCTGATTATGCAATGCAACCTGTACGCCGGATAAACGCACACTGAAGGCGTCGCGCTCATCGATCCCTTGCGCCTCACGCCCATACGCGTAACCACCCCAGTTGACGTAAGCTTCGGCAAAGTCGGTATCGGCCTGCCAGTTTTTTTCCTGAATAAGCGGCAGAATTCCCGCACCGTAACTGCCCGGTTTGGCACCGAAAATCCGATACGTAGCGCGCCGTTTGGCTTCGGTCTCTTGCATGCCCTTGCCGAGCCAGCCGTCGAGTTCGTTCAGATAATGTTTGCGGATAAAATTGTGCGTCAGTGGCTCATCCAATATCAACACGGCGTTCACCGCGTCATCAATGAGTGTAATCAACTGCGGAAACGCATCCCGAAAGAAACCGCTGATACGCGTCGTCACATCGATACGGGGGCGCTTGAGTTGATCTAGCGGAATCACCTCGACGCCAGTGAGTTGACGGTTTTCCGGACGCCACAGCGGACGCACGCCAAGCAGCGCCAAAATCTGCGCTACGTCATCGCCATGGGTACGCATCGCGCTGGTTCCCCAGGTGCTGATGGCGACACTTTCGGGATAGGCGCCGGTTTCGCGCAGATGTCTGCTTAGGACCTCATTCGCCAGTTGCTGACCCACGCGCCAGGCCGATTGCGAAGGTACGCTGCGAGGATCGACGGAATAGAAATTGCGCCCGGTCGGCAGTATGTGCGCCATGCCTCGCGTCGGCGATCCACTCGGACCGGCCGGAATATAGCCACCATCGAGACCATTGAGCAGATTATCGATTTCGTCTGTCGCACGGGCCAGATTGGGGACTAAATTGGTACAGGCGAAGGTGATGACCCGACGCAATCCTACAAAGCGCTCGGTCGCTTGGGATGAGCTGAGCGATGCGGGCGCAATCTTGTTAGCTGGTCGCGCAACGCTGCTGTTGATCTGAAACTTTTTTGCCTGAGATAACATGCTGAAAGGACGTACCGCAGTGACAACGAGGGTCGGTTGCATTAACGGCTGAGTGGCAGCTTCCGCGCCCGCGACGCCGCCGAATAACGCGGTCAAAACCGGTTCGATGGCGTCTGTGGAGAAGGCTTTTTCTTGCAGTGCGACGAACAGTTGGCGACATAACACATCAATCGCATCCAAGGCATCGGCGCGGGTCACAATAGCGCACTGCGCCAAACGTGCCAGCGCGGGATCGGCGTTTAGACGACGACCTTTGTTGTCGAGCAACATATCCATGCTCAAGCCAAAGAGTTTGGCGATTTCTTCCTGCAAGCCCGGCACATCCTGATTAGGTAGTCTTACCAGCGAAACCAGCATGTCTACTAACTGATTATCGGCTGGACGCTCGCCGAGAATATGCAATCCGTCGCGAATTTGGGCCGCGCCAAGTTCGCACAGATAACCGTCCAGATCTTCGATTAGATGCGCAACCCCCGCACCGTCCAACGTACTGAGCGCGGCGGGTAGTTTGTCGTCGTGAGCATGGGGATGATCATGTTCTGCTTCAGGATCATGGTGATCGTGTGCGCCGTTTCCATGACCGTGGTCGTGGTCATGACCGTGGTCGTGGTCGTGGTCATGATCGTGGTGCAGCAATCTTGCCTGTAAATCAGAATCGAGATTGGTCTGTTTGACCAGTTCCCAAATTTGTTGCTGCAACAGCGGCAACTTGCTGGGGTCCAGTACTTCGACCTGATAATACTCATCCACCAATTGCGTCAACTGGGCCAATGCGCCGTATGTGTCGGCGGTGGTCATCGGTGGTGTCAGGTGATCGACAACGACCGCGTGTGCGCGCCGTTTGGCCTGTGCACCCTCGCCCGGGTCGTTAATAATGAACGGGTAGAACAAGGGCATATCAGCGAGCAGCGCATCGGGAAAGCAATTTTCCGACAAGCCAACACCTTTGCCGGGCAACCATTCCAGCGTGCCGTGCTTGCCGACATGGACGATCGCATCGGCGCGCCATGTGTCACGCAGCCAGCGATACAACGCGTAATAGTGATGCGTCGGCGGTAAGTCCGGCTGATGATAGATCGCGTCCGGGTCCATGCCGTAACCACGCGGCGGCTGCAATGCGACAAAGGTATTGCCTAACGCGATTCCTGCTAACACTACGTGATCGTCGTGCACATAGGCCGCACCGGGTGCTGCGCCCCATTGGGCGACCATGCGCGCTTGCATTTCTGGCGGCAAATCGGCCAGCCACTGCGCATATTGTGCGGCCGGAACGCGCCCAACCGCGTTGCGTAACTGCTGTTCGGTGAGATAGGTATTGTCGTACGCGCAGCGATCAATTAGGTCATGAATCAAGGCGGTGCCGTTATCCGGTAGTTCACCGGTCTGATAACCCCGCGCTTGCATGGCGCGCAGAATTGCCATCAATGAGGCGGGCGCATCAAGGCCGACCGCGTTGCCGATTTGGGCGGCTTTGCTATTGGCATTGGTAAAAATAAATGCCACGCGCTTATTCGCGTTTGGCGTATGTTTCAGGCGCGCAAATCGCTGTGCCAGTCCCGCCACTCTGGCGATGCGATCCGGCACCGGTGCATATTCCATCATCTGACCAGCGGCGCTGGCAGCTTTGGTCTTAAAAGAAATGGGGACGGTAATGATACGGCCATCAAACTCTGGCAAAACCACGTTCATCGCCGCATCTAGCGGGTTCATACCCCGCGCAGATTGTTGCCACTGATCTTGCGTCATGCCGCTGGTGATCGCTTGCAACACGGGAACGTTAAGTTGTTCCAGCACCGATACCGACCATCCGGCGGGAGTCGGTCCGCCCGGGGTAATCTCGCCCATGGCAAACGCGGTGGTGTTGATCAACACATCGATTAGCGCTGATTTCCCCCCCCGTTTACCACTTTTTCCGTCTGCCGTGAAATACCGCAACGCGGTCGGCAAGTTAGATTCACCATCGGCGCCGCTGCGCAACGAGGATGTAAACACCGGCAAAACGTTCATGCCGCGTTGTTCCAGTGCCGCGATCATCGCGTCAATAAAGCGCGTGTTGCCACTCATCCAATGGGCGCGATAAAACACGATGCCAACACCCGGACGATCGCATTTATCCTGTGCCGAGTGCTCAACCAACCAATCGGCTGTCGTCGCGCCCTCCGCCAGATCGGGGTGATAGATGCCATGGTCCGGCAAAGGTTGCGCTGGTAGATAGCCGAACCCGGTCAACATCAGATGATCCGAAAGGTAGCGCAACAACTGCGCGAGGTTGACACTGCCACCGGCATGAAAATAAGACAACGCTTGCTCTGCCACGGCTGAAGAGACGGTCGAGACGGCGGCGAGTTCAGGATCGGGCTCACCCGTGCCACTGATGGCAATCAGATAACAACCATTGTCACGTGCATGGCGTAGTAGTTCGTTAAAACCCGGCACGCCTCCCAATCGTCCCAACACACGCAAAATAATAATCCGCGTGCCAGCCAGATCACCCGACAACAGATCAGCGATGTGAGATTCTTTATCTAGCGTTTGCAGGTTGATTCCGGTCACTCGCGAAAAATCCTGCGGCAACTGACTCATCGCGCTGTGCAGTACCGTCAAATCATTGGCCGTGTGCGTCAGCAAGGCGATGGATGAACCAGACGAATGCTGTTGCGCGTCAGACATCGGTTTCTTCCTCTGCTGCGACGTCGCCGCTGCCAAGTCGATGAAACACCAGATCAGTCACTTCACGACCGTTTTCAAGATGCTCGGTGACGATGCGCTCAATAGCGGTCGCATCTTCGCAGCGATACCATATTCCTTCCGGATAGACCAACGCCAACGGGCCTTGATTTTTGCAGGCAACCATACAGTGGGTGCGCGTGCGCTTAACGCGCAACTCCGGCCGTGCATCAATGGCAGCGCCAAGAATGCCGAACATGGCTTCAGCACGCACACCATCTTCAGTACAACGTGGGCCGGTACACATAAAAATGTGTCGGGAATGGGTTCTCATAAGCTTTTCTTTGGAACATACAACAGCTAGTGCAGTTATTTCATAGAAGGACTATGATGATTGTTAAGAATGAGAGGAATCAAAAATTGCACATAAAAACAGCAATTGATCCATCAAACATATCCACAATCAGCTAGTTCCATTTAATTGCATCACGGTCAAAAATAAAACGTAATATTACGTAATACACTTGCTCGACTGCTACTTTTTTTGCGATAAATTTAGCCTTTGGGGTCGCCAAATTGACGGTTCAAAAAGCCGAAAGCGCCTCCCAAAGCAAGCCAAAATAGGCCGTTTGCAATCGCTGTTGCGACAATAAACGCCCTCGCTAACTCAGCTGGCGCTGCACCGCCGTGTATCTGCGGCTCTGGCGCACCCAATAAATGCGGCGTCAAAATCAACATTACCGCGAGCAATTTCAACGACCAATGACGCCCAAAAACGAGGAGAGCCAAAGAAATGGCTGTCAGCGTCGCTGTAGCAGTCCACCACAATTGCCGGTCAAGTAATGGCGCAGCTTGCGTCCCCGGCACTTCGGGGGCAAGGCCAAGTGAAGGGGCAACAAATACGACGACATATCCGGCAAGTCCCCACAACAATCCCTCTTGCCAACCGCTAATGCCACCACGTAGCAAAATCGCTGCACCCAATAAGAGTGCAAAACCGACCGCCATCGTCACGTTTGCCATCACGGTATAAAGCGTGCGCTCGATGCCGTTGGTCGGCTCCCATTCCTGCGCCTCGTGATGATGCTCTGTCGCGGAAGGTGGCAACGTTGACACCGATGACGCTGGAGGCAGGCTTGCTATCGCTGACGCTGGTTTGATTGCAGCCGCATGTGCAGCCGCTTCCTCGTAAACTTCCGCCTGAGCAATAATCGGCGTTACTTGTATTTTTTGCACCGCGGTGAGTACCAATCCGGCGAATAATCCAGCCAGCAGAACTGACGATATAAAGCGCTTAACCCCCGGCTTTATTGCTAAAAAATCACCAGTGTTAGTCCCGCTCAATGACATGGGAATCCAGCCGAATGACGACCGTCATGCGCCGCATTATGCAATGTCATGTTGTGAGAAAACCCCATCGCGTAAACCAGCAATAGACCGACTATTGCACTCAGCAATGCTGGAATAACGCGATCTTTCCAGGTGGCGGCAGGGGCTGCCGTAACAATGTGATCAATAAGACCAGTTGAGGATATTGCCATAGCGATCTTCCTTTTTTATAACTTACAACGATATGACTGGCACACGGCCTCCGCACCAGAACGGAGTGTGACCAGGAAGGCATAAAGGTGCAGCAAGAATGCAGAAAGCGCGACAGCAAAAGACGAGGAAATACAAGACGGGGTGCACAGGAAGGCAAGGCAATCCATCTGAATCGCCCGCCGCGACACAAACTGCATAACACTTTAGGCCGGTATCCGGGCTCACGAGGTGAAATCTGCTGACAGACTTCGAAGTTCGCGCCTTCCCATGCGTTGGCACAGTGGCGTACTGCAAACTTTTTACTCGCTTACCGTTGCGGGGGCAGCGTCGGATTAATGCCTGGGCACGCACCGACTTCCCGTTTAATTTTACGCACGACTGCACGCAAAACACCTAAAGCTATTGCTACCCGCCGAGTATAGGTTGCGACTTATCAAGATGCAAGTTGAAGCTGCTTTGTTTCTATTGGATGATCTAATAGCGTTTGCCAGTGTTACTGAAAGGTTTAACTGACACCGGTTAAGCTAATGTCAGTGTGCCTTTAGTTGTGCCGCGGTGCGGGAAGATGCGACAAAAAGTCGGCGTCACTCCACTTCCGGCTTTTAAAGACAGATTGTAATGAAATATTAACAACAGAAGCGCTATACAATTCATCCAAATATAAAGAGGAGAAACACCATGTTTACAGGATTTGAACGTCACGTCGCTGAGGTCAACGGTACGCACATAAATTATGTTCGCGGAGGCAACGGACCAGCGTTGCTTTTGTTGCACGGCCATCCACAAACGCATGTGATCTGGCATAAAGTGGCACAACAACTTGCGCAACACTTCACCGTAATTGCTGCTGATTTGCGCGGCTACGGCGATAGCGGCAAGCCAGTCGGATTGGCTGATCACAGCAATTATTCCAAGCGCACCGTCGGCCAGGATCAAATTGACTTAATGAAAACGTTAGGTTTCAAGCAATTTTTACTCATGGGACATGACCGCGGCGGACGCGTTGCGTACCGTATGGCACTTGACCATCCTGATGCGATTCTCAAACTGGTTTTGCTGGACATTGCGCCGACGCTGGCAATGTATGAAAAAACTACGATGGAATTTGCCAGCACTTACTATCATTGGTTCTTTTTAATCAGGCCCGCTCCCTTTCCCGAAATACTACTCGGCGCGCATCCCGAAGCCTATTTAGAGCACACCATCGGCGCACGCAGCGCAGGTCTCGGACCATTTACGCCGGAGGCGTATGCTGAATACCTGCGTTGTCTGAGTGATCCAGCCACCATTCACGGCATTTGCGAAGACTATCGCGCCAGCGCCAGCATTGACCTTGAACACGAACGTAAGGATCTCGCCGACGGCAAGAAAATTCAGTGCGATACGTTAGTTTTGTGGGGCGCGCATGGCGTCATCGAAAAGTGTTTCGATCCTCTCAACGAATGGCGGCTACTCACCAAAAACGTCACCGGCAAGGCCCTCGACTGCGGTCACTATATTCCGGAAGAAGCACCCGAAGCGCTGATGGCGCAGGTCATGCCGTTTTTTATTGAATGAAAAATGAGATGTGATGGCAGCCTGATTTATTAGAGGTTTCGCCGCTAGAAGAATGTGGGCAACTTGCTCATCGGCCACCGATGAAAGCCACAACTTAACTCTCAATAGCCAAGCGATACAAACGTCGATTACGTTTCCCAGTGACAACTATATGCAACGCCGAGTCGCCGTATTTGCAAACAATTGTTTCTGGGTCAACCGGTTTGGCTTTAGGCGCGTTTCTGTATTGCTATCAAACGTACATTTTCGAAAAGGAGTCATCATGCGATCAAAAATTATCTTTGTGCTGGCCTGTGCACTCACCCTTGCCGGAACCTCTGGACTAGTCGAGGCCAAAGGCTGTTTAAAGGGTGCTGCAGTAGGTGGCGTTGCCGGTCATGTGGCGGGCCACCATGCCGTACTCGGTGCGGCTGGTGGTTGTGTGGTTGGACGCCATATGGCCAACAAAAAAGCTGCTGAACAAAAAAATCAAGCCGCAACGACACAACCCGCGCCATCAAAGTAAATCGACAAAATCGGGCTAGTTGCTGCATACAAGAAGGCTAACATTTTCCTCTTTTTACCTGATTTTTTTACTTTTCTTACTGTATAGGAACTTAAAATGAAAACTTTATTACTCTCCGCAAGTTTGGCCTTAGCTTTGCTGACATCGGCCGGAAGCTATGCCCAGGCACCGGCAGGCGCTCCCGCAGGAAGCACCGGCCTATGTAAAGATGGCACTTATTACTCCGGCGCAACCAAAAGTGGTGCATGTTCTGGCCATAAAGGCGTGAAGGATTGGTATGCGACCAAAGCCACAACACCAGCAGCGACACCGGCTGCAACACCAGCGCCAGCATCAAAACCAATGGCTGCCCCAAGCGCAGCGTCGACTGCTAGCTCGGCGGTCGCTCCCGGTGGCGGTCCCGGTTTAGTGTGGGCAAATACCAGCACCAAGGTGTATCACTGCCAAAACACCAAGTATTACGGCAAAACCAAAGCGGGTGCTTACATGTCAGAAGCTGACGCAAAAACCAAGGGCTATCACGCCGATCATGGCAAAGCTTGCGGTTAATGGGTTAGAAGTATTTCAAACGACATCCGTGATGGATGTCGTTTGCGTTGGCGGTAACCTATCGCCAGAATGTTTCGGATCACCTCGATAGCGCACTGCACAGGTAAAAAAATGACGCCCTCTTCAGTATTTCCATTTTAAAAAATAGTGGAAATACTGAAGAGGGCGTTGTGTCATCAATACAGTCAATCAAGATATTGGTCGGGTTAGCGTTTTGGATTGACAATGTTCCCTGAATATTTGCCATCCAAAGCATCAATCAAATTTTGCGCTGCGCAGACCGCCATTGCGTGCCGTGTTTCATGCGTAGCCGAACCGATGTGCGGAAGCGCGACGACATTTTTCATGCGCAATAACGGCGAATCTTGCGGCAACGGCTCGCGCTCAAATACATCAAGCCCTGCGCCCCGAAGCTGACCGTTTTCCAGAGCGGTTATTAACGCCGACTCATCGATAATACTGCCGCGTGAAATGTTGACCAGAATAGCCCGGGATGGCATCAAGGCCAACTCGCGCGCGCCAATCATGCGTTCAGTTTGGGGCGTTAGCGGTACGGTAACACACACAAAATCGGAGGTCTTCAGCAAATCATCGAGCGGTGTAAGTTGCGCTCCGTAGGCTTTTTCGGCAGCGACGTTGGGCGTGCGGTTGGTGTACAACACCCGCATCCCAAAACCACATGCGGCACGTCGGGCGATAGCCCCGCCGATGCGACCCATCCCGATAATACCCAACGTTTTCCCTTGCACGTCGGTACCAAAACACGCCTCGCCGATACTACGCGTCCATTCACCAGCACGCACATAATCGGCCATTTCCACTACCCGCCGTGCAGTCGCCAGAATCAAAGCGAAGCCGGTGTCGGCAGTGGTTTGTGTAAGAACGTCTGGTGTATTCAGCAACGCGATATTGCGGCGGGTCAGATCATCTACATCGAATTGATCGGTCCCGACCGAGATTGTCGAAATCGCCAACAGTTTTGGTGCAGCATCAAGGATCGCGGCATCGATTTTTAAACTCGCACCGATCATGCCTTCGGCGTTGGTTAATGCAGCGATGAACGCCTCCCGATTACCGTCATTGACGCTGTCAAATTGCAGTACTTTAGAGCGCTCTTGCAACATTGCCAGCACATCTTCCGGCACTTTTTTGTAGAGTACGATTATTGGTTGCATAGCTTGTATTTCACCTTGGATAGTTAGCGTGTTGCCGGTTGCAAATTACGCGGCGCGACCACTTCCACTGGCGGTTTTACCCATAGCATCAGCAACACCGACATCAGCAAACCACCTGCCATGAACAGATAGGACGCCAACGGACTTCCGGTTGCGCCATTGAGATACCCGACCACATACGATCCCAGAAAAGAACCGAGCGCACCCATGCTGTTAATCAACGCCATCGCGCCACCGGCAACGTTCTTAGGGAGAAGCTCGGGAACAATTGCAAAGAATGGACCGTAAGGCGCATACATCGCGGCACCGGCAATCACCAGTAACGTGTAAGACCACCAAAAGTGACCGGTCCCGATCAGGAACGAACCCAGAAAAGCACATGCGGCCAACAACAAAGCTGGCCATACAAACAGCTTACGATTCTGCAATTTATCCGACGCCCATGACGACAGCAACATGGCGATGATCGCCGCCAGATAAGGAACTGCGGATAACCAGCCGGTTTCGACCATGCTGATAGACGACGCATTTTTAAGGATAGATGGCAGCCACAATACGAAGCCATACACACCAATACTCCAGCAAAAATATTGCGCACAAAGCTTCATGACCGCTGGCGACTTGAATGCCTCACCATAATTGCGGACCGGCTTCATCGCCGCTTGCTCCAACTCCAGCGCGGCTTTAATATCAGCCTTTTCTTGCGGTGATAACCAGGTCGATTCAGCCGGTTTATCCTGCACCACAAACCACCAGATAACCGCCCATATTACTGCCGGTATACCTTCAGCGATCATCATGTGACGCCAGCCGAAACTGTTGACCAGATAACCTGATAAGACCGACATCCACAACACCGTGACGGGATTGCCTAAGATCAAAAACGTGTTGGCACGTGAGCGTTCGGTTTTGGTGAACCAGTTACAGATATAAATCAACATCGCTGGCATCACCGCTGCCTCGACCACGCCAAGCGTAAAGCGGATCACCATCAGCATGGGGATATTGCTGACCATTCCGGTCATCGCAGCGCACGCGCCCCACAAAATAAGGCTCCAGAAAATCAATTTCTTGACACTTCCGCGCTGAGCATACATAGCGCCCGGAATCTGGAAGAAGAAATAACCCAAAAAGAACAGAGCACCGATCAACGATGACGTGCCATGCGAGACGCCGAGATCGCTGTTAATCCCTGCTGCTGCGGCAAAACCGTAATTGGCGCGATCCAGATATGCCAGACTGTATGTGATAAATATAATCGGCATGATGTACCACCAACGCCGTACTGCTAATGTTTTTGTCTCCATGATTTTCTCTTTAGTTTTGAATCTATATTGAGAGTGAATTTTAATTTTTGAATTACTTGTTGAATCTTGTTTTTTTATTCAGATCGGCTTCTTAAAAATCATCCAGCCTTCATCCGAAACAAATCAGATTATCGCCAACTCTTCCTGATCCAATCTGGCGCGGGTGGGCAATCCTTCGCTATCGCCGATGACTTGAATAGCCATGCCACCGATACGGTTACCGCGCTCTACCGCAAACGCCAGATCGCGCCCTTCCAGCAGGGCGCTGATCACGCCGACCGCAAAACCGTCGCCCGCGCCGACCGTATCGACTACCTTTGCGACCGGCAATGCTTCGACGGTTAACGCACGGTCGGCGGTGCGTACGTAGGCACCTTTTTCACCTAACTTGATGACGACACCTTTAGCACCGCCCGACAGATAGAAGTCTGCAATTTCACGCGGTGTTTGCAATCCTGTCAAAATCCGTCCTTCCTCTAAGCCGGGCATGATCCAGTCGGCATAGGCGGCCAGCTTATTCAGGCGTGCGATCATCACATCGCGTGAGGCCCATAAGGTTGGGCGCAAATTGGGATCGAAGCTGATACTTTTTCCTGCGGCGCGCATTTCCTGCGCGATATGCAGCGCCAGTTCGAATGAGGTTTCAGAAATTGCCGGCGCTACGCCGGATAAATGCAAATGACGCGCTGCGCCAAAGTATTCCGGCTTATAGTCGGCCAATGACAAATGACTGGCCGCCGAACCCTTACGGAAGTATTCGATTTGCGGATCGCTGCCATCGTCGCTGCGCGACTTTAATTGAAAGCCGGTGCGATAACGGTCATCAATGGTCACTGCACCCGTATCGATGTTCTCGTCGTTGAGTGTCTTGAGGATAAAACGCCCGAAGGAATCCGCGCCGACACGACTGGCCCAGCCAACCTTAAAACCTAAACGCGCCAACCCGATAGCGACGTTAAGCTCGGCTCCCGCGGCCCGTTTGACAAAGGAAGTGACGTCACCCAAATCGCCAGGTTCGGTGGCAACAAACAAGGTCATGGCTTCGCCATAAGTCACAACATCAAGTTCTTTCATTACATTCTCCGTAAATCCTGATATGGCATTTTTAATGCAATCACATCTAAATTAAATAACGTCCAAAGGCAATAACCCTCAATAACCTTTATCGTCCATAGTCAAACCGACCGTAACTGTGCAACATGTTGCTTCGCGGCGGGCCCGATTCCCTGATCAGGCAGCGGGTATTCGATTCCACGCGGGACGGTCTTTGGCAATACTGCCAGACACTTGCGCCAGTAAGCCAGCGTGTCTTCATTGGGCGCGGCCGCAAAACGCCGCATGCCTTCGCCCTCCACGCCTTTGCAATGGATGTAATGCACGTAGGGAGTTAATTGCTGCGCCGCCCGGAGCGGATCTTCGCCCGCCCATATCCAGTTGCCTATATCGAAAGTCATTCCGACAGGCAGTTTTGCCATACTACAAATGGCGAAGAAATTGGTGAAGTCGGCGATTCGTCCACCGGTTTGGAGTTGTCCGTTTTCGACTAATAACGCAACGTCGCTGGCCGCCAATGTGGCGCGCAACACACTAACGTCAACGTCACCCGCGAAATGCCCGAGTTGGAGTTTGAGGGACGATGCGTTTAATGCTTCGGCCTCGCGCAACAGATCCGAAAGTGCATCCAGATTGAGCGCGCCATCGTCGAGAAATAACGGTGTGGGCGCGGAATACACAGCGAACAACTGTTGACTATTGAGCGTTTTTGCCAGCGCTTGCAGCGCGTCAACGCTATGGCAAACGGCATCATGAAATAGCTCGCGCCGGATCTCAATACCATCCGCACCGGCAGCCACCGCAAGCGGCACGAGCGTGGCGTGGCCTTGTTTGATGACGGACTCGATGCCAAAAGATGAGGCGACAATAACGATCTTTGGTAACGGCAAAACTGTCTCCTGATTTGCTGACGGCGCTGTTGGCTCGGTGCAGCAGATGTTCGAATATTTTATTTTTTTACCCTGAATTTCGGGTGACACGTTCCATTATTTTTCAATTCAACGCGATGGAACCGTTTCCATTTTATGACGTAAAAAATTGGTGACTAATTAATTTTCACCATAAAGAAACAATTCATAAGGCAAAAATAGCTTGGAACCGATTCCAAGATAGTCGGTAAAAAATGCCTCGTCAAGGTTTTTTTTGTGATATCTCGTTGAGGGTTGAGCCCCGTATCTTTAACTCGCCCGGAAAACTGAGTACTCGCGCAGAAGTTGCCACACCATCAATACGCTGTATCAAAAATTCGACAGCGGCATGGCCTATATCGAAAGTTGGTTGCCGGATACTGGAAATATCCGCGCCCGCCAAACCTGCCCACTCCGGATCATCAAAACCGAGCAATCCGATATCCTTCGGCCATTGCGCGCCCAATTCACGTAAGGCAAGCGCCGCGCGTAAAAGCACGCGACCGTTACTTGCCAAAATGGCAGTCCGGTGCAAGGCAGTACTCGCCAGGCAGTGCCGCAATGCCGCATCAAGCGTAGCCGGTTCACGCAGATCAACTTCTGAGGTGACACTGAGACATTTTCCGGCGCTGGCATCAACGAGTGCGCGCATCGCGTGGTGGCGTTCCTGGCGACTACTGATCAGTCCGATAGGTTCGGTCAAAAAATGAATTGCCGTATAACCCTGATCCAGCAAATGTTGCGTCGCCAGCCTCGCAGCCTGGTCATTGTCGAGGCCAACCATATCGCATTTAATACGGCTGGCGCGACGATCGATCAACACCAACGGAACGCCAGTGCGCGTGATCGCTTCCAGATCTTCCTCCGGTAGCGCGATTGGATTGACCACCAATCCCTCTACCCGATAATTAGTTAGCAACTCCAGATAGCGTTGCTCAAGCTTCAGTTCGTTGGCCGAATTGCACAACATCAACATATAGCCGTGCTGCTGGCATCCAGCTTCAACACCGCGCATCACCTCGACCGAATAAGGATTGGTGATATCTGCCACGACCATGCCGATCAGACGCGTACGGCCTCGCTTTAAACCACGTGCCATCTGATTCGGCCGAAAATCGAGCTTTTGGATAGCGCGCGCTATCCGTTTACGCAACTCTTCCGACAACGCATCCATCTCGCCGTTCAGATAACGCGAGACGCTGGTTTTGCCGACCTGTGCTTCCCGCGCAACGTCATTGATCGTAGTGGTGCGCGGAATACTGGCGGATGCGCTAAGGTTATTTTTTTTGATCATGGTCTGGTAAGTGTCGGCAAAACAATTTTGCCGCGCCTATTATTCCATGCATGCTAGCGCCTGTGTAACCAATCACATCAGCGCCAGGTCGGCGCTATATTGATATTGCCGCCAGATGCGCATGTGCCGTATTACCGCAATTGCATCGTCAAAACCGAAAACGAGTCCGCATGAAACTGTGGATCTTGCTTCTTCAGGTCCGGCCCCGGAGCTGGTTGCGTAAAATCCATCGTGAACAAATACGCCTGACCGCGTTGAGGGTCGTAAGCCATATTGTGCGCCCAGGGTCGCGTGCCGACAAAACCCAATGTTCGATAGTCATTTGGCCCCGATTGCGCGATCACGGTCAGATTCGCATCTACACCGCTTGCTACCAACAGTCGCCGACGTTTTGCGTCGTAAGCAACTGCATTGACCGCATGCGTGATGGGCAATGATGCCTTTAACGCACCGCTGTCGAGATCGGCCACAACCAAAATAGGTGAGTTGCCGCGACAAGCCACGAACAACCGGCGATTTTGCGGATCAAGCGCCAGTGCGCTTGGCTGCGTACAGCCATCAAAGCGCCAGATTGCGCTAGTCTTCAGACTTGCTGCTGCAATACGCATGACCTTGCCTTCATCCCGCATCGGTAATAATATCGTGCCGTCACCTACAGCGACAAGAGGATCAATTTTCTTGACGTCGACATCTTGTTGCGCGACGATTCTGTCCTCTTTTGGATCGAGGACGAATAAAGTCGACTTGTCTGCACGGCGGCCGCTGGCGATAATCACCCATCCAGTGACGGGTTCGTAGACTGCACTATTCAGGTTTGCGTCGGCTACCGGAATGCGCTTCAGCGTCATCAGATCGGATAACCGCACGATCGTCAGAGAACCGTCCATGTTGGTAATGTAAGCCCGATCCACACTCGGCACGAAAACCACGGCATTTGCGCCCGCACTGTTATCGAGAGAGCGTACTACGCGCTGTTTTTCAACATCAAACACCGTGAGTCCGTTTTCACGGCGGGCAATAAAAAGGTAAGGACGGGTCGGATCTTGTGCCGCAAAACCCCAACTATGACCACTGCCAGGCAGCGTAGTGGTGTGTGTGATCGCCGCTAACAAGCTATTTTCTTGCGCCAGCGCAGAATTGCCGGACAACGCGCCGCCAGCAAACAGGAGCGCTGCACCTAGCGCATTCAAGCCTCGCAGGGCCAGCGATGGAAAAGCATCATTAATCGTTTTCATAGGTCAGAAATCCACACTGGTGACGAACGAGACCTGACGCGCATCGCCGATTGAAACGAAGTACCGATTGACGCCGGACGGGTAGTAAGTCTTGTTGAACAGGTTCTTGATATTTAACTGAAACTTGACGGCCTGACCGCCAATTTTTGCGTCGTAAGTGGCAAACGCATCGGCAACGGTATAACCCGGCATTTCAAAGGTATTGGCAGAATCAATGGCCCGTGCGCCGACATAATGAGCACCACCGCCCACCCGCAATTGGTCATTTCCAAAAATCTGACGTGCATCGTACGCTGCGTACAGCGAGGCCGTTTGTTTGGCTACGTTAGCCAGTCGATAGCCAGCATAAAGCGGATCTTTTGTGGTCTTGGCATTGATGTAGGCATACGTGCCAATCAGACTCCAGCGCTCGGTTAACTGACCCGTAAGATCGACTTCGATACCGCGAGAGGCCGCCGCACCGTTGGTGCGATATTCGTTCAGGTTGGAAGTCGCGTTGTATTGCACAATCTGGACATTCTTCTTTTTTATATCAAATACTGCGATGGCTCCGGTCAGCGCGGTCGTAAAATCAAATTTGGTGCCCAACTCAAACGAAGTCGCCTGTTCTGGTTCAACCGAGGAGTCGATAATATTGCCCGAAAGCAGCGGCGCGATAGTCGACGTTGGCTTCAGCGACTTGGTATAACTGCCATACAACGAGACTTCGTCCGACACCTTATAAATCAGACCGAGACGCGGCAACCATATCGAACCGGTGGTGTTGGTATTTGCAGTAAATGGGCGACCACGACCCGCGATTTGGGACCAAGTCTGATAACGCCCGCCGCCCACCAAAATCCATTTTTTACCCAGATAAAGTGAATCTTGAAAGAATAACGCGCTGTTGTGTAACTGGTCGCTTTGGTCGCTGTCAGAGGCCGAAACGGTGGACACCGACTTGTCCTGACCATATACCGGACGCAAATAGTTGCCATTCGTGGTCGTGGTGCCGCGCAAGAGATCACCCCGGAAAATCCGTCGGTATTCAGAGTCGGCACCAAACTGGATATCATTGCGCAAACCCGCGATATCAACCCTGCCCTGCAAATACGCGGTGCCGTAACTATCCATACTTAACGCGCCATGGGTCGCATCGTGGCTGCGTGTTAGCCCACCTGTGATGATGTTGACGCCGAATAAACGCTGCTGTTCGGCATCATAAGTTTCGCGGTTATAGCTTAAACCGATATGCGCCTTCCAGACATCATTGATCTGGTGATCAACCGTCAGTTGCGCCAAATCCGATTGCCCTTGCATGCGATCATAAGGCTCATCCAGCCGTTGCGTGGCCGGAATATCCAGCGGTCGGCCGGTAGTCGGATTGATGGCTGTACCACGATCAAATGGATACAAAAACTGGCGGTGTTCGTAAGAGGCCACGACTTGCGTATCGCGTCCATACCAGGCTAACGAAGGCGCAAAGAGGGTTTCCCGATGCGTACCGAAATTGCGCCAGTAGTCCTCTTCAACCTGATCGAAGATCAATCTGTAAGCCAGATCACTATTGCCGAAAGCACCAGTCGTATCCAGCGTGACTCCACCGCCATTTTTGCCGCCACCGTAGGTAGAACCGGTGGCCGAAAGCCTGGTATGGCGCAACAGCTCCGGCTTTTTGCTGATCACGTTGACGACGCCACCCGGGTCCATAATGCCGTAGATCAACGACGATGGCCCTTTCAATACTTCGATACTTTCAGCCGCGGCATTAAGTCCGCGGCCCTGCACTAACGGCATGCCGTTATGCATAATTGAACCATCACGATTGCCCCCAAAACCACGTTTCATGATCGTGTCCTGCGTGCCAGCCAAGGTATTTCCCTGTGTGATGCCGCTAACATTGATCAGTGCGTCGTCCATATTGCGCGGGCGCTGGTCGTTCAGAACTTGCGCCGGTACGACGTTGACGATTTGCGGAATGTCCAGCACCGGCGCGTCCGAGCGCAGCGTCGTTGAATTCGGTGCAGGACGATAGCCGCTGCCGGCGGATGCGTTGACCGATATTTCAGGTAATTCCGTCAAGGATGCGTCGCTCACCTGAGGCGCACGGATAATAATGTAGCCACCGTCGTTTTGCACCACTGCGGTCAACCCTGTGCCAACCAGCAACTGCTGCAAACCTTGCGGAACCGCCACATTTGCATGCAACCCCGAACTGGACTTACCTTCCATCAGACTGGCGTCGGCTGACAACAGAATACCGGCCTGACTAGCAAATTGACGCAACGCCAATCCCAACGCGCCAGCGCCAATGTCATAACTTTTAACCACTGCATTGTGTGTCACTGCGGCGGTCCCTTGCGCTTGAGCAGATATCGACGTCAACAATGGAACCGACAGCAGCGCGAACCCGCAGAGTTGCCATACAAAGGGCAACGGCAGCGGGTTCCGAAGGTTATGTAATGTATGACGCTTATTTCGAGACCGGACGGTGTGCGGAGAATGGGATGTAGACATGGAAATCCTTAAGGTAATCATCGATGGCAACAACTGTTTATCCATTGCCAAGCGATATCCCAAAAGCGGAACCATTTTTATAAAAATATTTCTTAACAGAAAATATCAGAGCGCTTCTACAGTCACCCACCACGATGATCTGCGTCTGATATGAACCGGCAGCGTTGCTGCCAGCGTCGTCAGAATACGGTCAGTATCGGCCAGCGGATAGACGCCCACCAACCGCAAATGCGCCACTTCGGGAGCGCATCCCAAGTAACCATGACGGTAACGGCCCAACTCTGCCAAAAAATCGTCGAGACGCATGTTGTCCGGTGTCAGCAATGCATTCACCCACGCTGCGCGACTTTCGTCGCTGACTCTGGACGCACCGATCCAGCTAACACCGAAATCACGTGCGAATCCGGCTTGCGCCAACTGGATTGCGTTACTTTTAGCCGGACTGATCTCCACTGCTCCTTCGAACACAGCAACAGCCGACCCGGTTTCCTGATATCGCACGGTAAACCGCGTTCCGAGTGCGCGCACCTGACCGTCTGGCGTGGATACTTCCAGCGGACGGGCAGGAATTTGTGTGTCGTGTGCGCTTTGCACTAATATTTCACCAGCGCGCAATCGTATTTGCCGCGTAGAACCGGTGTAGTAAACATCCACCGCGCTGTCAGTGTTGAGCCACACGACAGTACCATCCTCAAGTGTCAGCTTACGCGTTCGCCCGATATAGGTCCGATATTGCGCTTTCATCGAGGCCAGATAAGTGCGCGCCGAATAGGTATCCAGAGCCGTATCACCAACAGCAACCATGACGCACAGCGCGACCAAAGACTTCACCAACGTGCGTCGCTGGCGCCCGGGTGCCGATAGCGCTGCGTGTGCTGGTACCGCAGACAACAACCCAAACTGTTGATTGACCGCCTCGACACGACTCCACGCCTCAGCATGCAACGGTGTGGCATTGATCCACACAGCCCAACGGCGGTGATCGTAGGCATTTGCTTTCTCGGATCGCAGCACGGCAAACCATTCTGCCGCTTCCTGCAACACGCTAAAGTCTTTTGCGCCCGAACCCGGCGGATTGGCGCGCGGAGGCGGCAGATAAACGCCTTTATCGATCATCCCGCCAACTCCACCAGTAATACGCATTGCAACATTGCCTGCGCCATATATTTGCGCACCATACGATCTGAAACGCCAAGTTGAATCGCAATCTGACCGTACGTCAGCCCGTCGAGTTGCGCCAACAAAAAAGCTTGCCGTGCCTTGGTCGACAACTTATCGAGCATCGTATCAATTTGAAATAAGGTTTCCATCACCAAGGCGCGCTCTTCTGGCGATGGCATTGCCATCTCTGGTCGCGCCGCCAGCGCAGACAGATAAGCCCGCTCCAATGACAATCGCCGCCAATGATTGACGACCAACCCATTAGCGATCGTGCTCAGATAAGCGCGTGGCTCAAGCAGACCTGGTGCAGATTTATTGGCCAACAAACGCACAAATGTATCCTGCGCCAGTTCCGCCGCGTCGTCTCTCGAACCAAGTTTGCGCCATAACCAGCTATACAACCAACCGTGATGATTGCTGTAGATAGTTTTGAAACTCGCAAGCGTATTGTTTAACGGAGTGCTGGAGCTGGACACGATCGGGACGCGATGACGCGCGGTTAACAAAGCTTGTTAAGGTAAAACCAGAAGGGATGAAAGTTGCGCAAGAGAAACGCTTCTTGGGCAATTATAATAGAAATGATTCGCATTTACTACTTGTTAACGATTTATCTTAGGAGCAATGCGAAATTTTCTTATCTTTAATTGAAGGCAAAGGGAGATGAATTGCCAACGTGGGAGTCTGAGGTGAATGGACTTCCCACATTGCCAATGATGTTAAAGGACTATTGTGCTGACTTTGACAGTCCGATAGGTTAAAACGCGCGCCAAGAACTTAATGTTATTACTTCAATCCGCTTCGGCACCAAAAAGTTTAAGCGGTGACGAAGCATGGATTAGGTCCTAACTTTTTACGGACGATCAGGCGCTTCGCATGGATACGCAGCCAATGCAGTAGATGGCGGCGCTACTTCAGGCTCCGCCACAAAGATTAGCTTTGCTGCAGGATCAATTTTTTTCAGGAAATGCGTCATTGACACCACGCTGACGATGTCAATTTGATCCGCGTATCGCCGCTTGCCAGGGTGATCGTCGAACGCAATATTTGCACGAAACAGGCGACCGCCTAACCTTGTCATCGGACCAAGCGCCAACGTGGTGGGTTCATATTCCATCAACTTTAACCATTGTTGCGCTTTTTCACGGCCGTCTATTTTTACGTTTTCAGCAAGCATAACGGTTAGCAATTCCAATACCCATTGATTCGAATTTTCATAACGGCTCGCAAATGGATAGGCCAGCATGTTGTAATGCGGAGTAAATAAAGCAAGATAATCGGCTGGATTTGAAAGCTTTGCCAGAATTTTTTTCTGCGCCGCCGGAGACGGAATCATTAACAGCGAATCGAAGCTAAATAAATCATCAAGGAAAAAATTAGCCAAACCCTCTTTCCAGATTGCCGAGGTAGCAGTACCGCATGCGTTGAGCAAATGCATGGTGCGCCAAGTACCAGATGCTGGATCTTTAAGAACGAAAGCAATGTGGGAATAACGTCATCCGTACTTAGACAAATCCGAGCCGACGCGGGCAATTAACGCAAATTGTGGCTGTTCCTTGTCTAGTGTTTTTGAAAGCTTGCTAGCGCTATTGAAGGCCATCCGGACAGAGCTGGGACTCGGGGTCGTTTCTGAACAGCTTTGGCCCGCAAATACCGCATTCTGTAATGCCAAGATCAAGACCAAACCACTGATAAGTCGAAGGATCATACGGTCCTTTTTTAATGAGAAAGTTTAGTTTGATAGAGCAAGCTTTCACCAACGGCATTGGAGCAATCCTGGCCGAAGTTGTTTGTTGATCTTTGTCTAGACACGAGATGATTGGTGCGGCGGGAAACTATCGTCAGACATTGCGGCGACGAGATCGGCGCGGAATGCATTTGAATTTGAGGCCGCCTGTGCACACGCACACCGACACGACATCAATCAAAAAGTCCGGTTCTTTGGTATTCGGCGCATCATCTTAGCGCTGGGTAAATCTAAATGGACAGCCCCTTCAACCAACTCGAATTCAATGGACTAGCCGACCAAAGGCGCGACGCAGTAATCCGCGAGTGACACCAATAGCTGTGCCGAGTAAACCTAACATCATGAGGCTTGCGCCAAGCCCGAATTGGCGCGGCATTTCGCCGCTGGTTGGTGAGTCCGGAACGGCAAAGATCATACCCGTCGTCCCGACAATGATAAGCCCTGCGCAGGTTATCCAGTACCAGCGTCGGCGAACGGATCGACACCCTTTCCAGATAGAAAAAAACAGGCAGGAAAAGTAAAGCGAAGCAAACAGGCAGATGAAAATCATTTCCACACCCGTCCACGCATTGGGATTTGCCTCCGCACCTGGCAACATATATTTATCCTCGTTTGATCATAAATGCAAAATTAGCGACAACTGACTCGTCCTTCTCGGCATTGATAAGATCAATTGGTTAAAAGCAATACACATATTTTGTCCGAAAAAACTTCTTATCGAAACATTAAGCAAAATCCTGGACACACACTTTGACACACGGCTTGACTCCCGGTTCAGAAGCCGGCGACATTTTTAATATCCCCTTAAAGCCGTTGTCATAGCTGCTTATCTATTCATGATTTATTGCTGAAATTCAACTGTTTTTTGGTTACAAATCTTACTTACTGAGCGTTAGCATAGCGCTACATTGAATTAGATGGCCTTTTTGCAGCAATAAACACCGGCTGGAGGAATCGTCGGTAAGGAAATAATCGTGGCGCAGAGGGCGCTATGACATCTTAAAACGATGCTTCCTTAGCCGCTAACGCATTGCGTTCAAAAATATTAACAGCAGGTCCGGGACAAGGCTACGTCAGATTGCCGTTCCAAAAATTGGCAATCTGATTGTCCATACGTTAAAAAAAACAGGAGATGAAACAATGAAAAAAACCGATCAGGGCCTTCATCGTGGCTTGGGCGAACGCCAGATTCGCCTCATGGCACTTGGCGCAGCAATCGGCGTCGGGCTGTTCTTAGGATCAGCCAATGCCATCAAAATGGCTGGACCCGGCATTATGCTGGCCTACATTATCGGCGGTGCAGTCATATTTCTGATCATGCGCGCACTGGGTGAAATGTCCGTACACAACCCGGTTGCAGGATCGTTCAGCCGCTATGCAAAAGACTATATAGGCCCGTTGGCGGGATATCTGACTGGCTGGAACTACTGGTTTTTATGGCTGGTGACGTGTATCGCAGAAATTACCGCCGTCGGTATTTACATGGGTATCTGGTTCCCTGACGTGCCACGCTGGATTTGGGCATTAGCCGCATTAGCCGCGATGGGTTCCGTCAATCTATTAGCGGTGAAAGCGTATGGTGAATTTGAATTCTGGTTCGCATTGATCAAAGTGGTCACCATCGTACTCATGATCGTCGGTGGCTTTGGCATGATCATTTTTGGCCTCGGTAATCATGGCGTTGCCATCGGTATTTCGAATCTATGGAGCCACGGAGGATTCTTACCCCACGGCGTACAAGGCGTGCTCATGTCATTTCAGATGGTCATGTTTGCCTATTTGGGCGTAGAAATGATCGGCCTGACCGCGGGCGAAGCAGCCAATCCCAAAAAATCGATCCCGGATGCCATCAACTCGGTGTTCTGGCGCATTCTGATCTTTTACGTCGGCGCGCTGTTTGTCATCCTATCGATCTATCCATGGAATGAAATTGGCGTCCAGGGCAGTCCGTTCGTCATGACCTTTGAGCGCCTTGGCATCAAGACTGCCGCTGGCATCATTAACTTTGTCGTCCTCACCGCTGCGCTATCGTCATGCAACGGCGGCATTTTCAGCACCGGTCGGATGTTGTTCAATCTGGCAGAACAAGGTCACGCACCACGCGCATTTGCTGAAACATCGGCCAACGGCGTGCCACGCTGGGCGGTCCTGACATCGGTCGTTGCGCTGTTATTCGGAGTATTGCTAAACTATCTGGTGCCAGAAAAAGTGTTCATGTGGGTCACCTCAGTGTCAACCTTTGGCGCGATCTGGACATGGGGCGTGATTCTGGTCACGCAAATGCGCTTCCGCGCATCTTTGTCTCCAACCGAACGGAAAGCGCTCGCTTTCAAGATGCCTTTCTGGCCTTATGGCTCATGGATCGCATTGGCATTTTTAGCGCTGGTAATAGGTTTGATGGCCTATTTCCCGGACACCCGCGTTGCGCTCATGGTTGGTCCGTTATGGCTGGTACTGTTGACCATCCTGTATTACGCGCTGCGCCTTGCGCCGCACCACAATCAGGGCGTGAGTGGCGTCAGGGCGAGATAATTACCGTTGTTGCGCTGTGCAAGAGAGGGCGTTTGTTTTGCCCTTTCTTTGCTTACAGTGGCTTTTTTGTCGTTCACCAAAGTCACCAACGCCTATTCTTTGCATATAGTTTGGCTCAACACGCGCCATGATTTAAACCATGCGAATCGTCCGTAGAATAAATTCTCAATTGCTTGGTACAAAGGTAGTTTTGTCGCGATGTGAAGCGGCTTCCAGTGTAGAACGCCCCTCTAAAATTTCCCCTGCTTTCAAAAAATTAGCACTTTTATTTCCGTCTTGAAATAGTCGTCGCGACAAACATCGTCATAAGACATGACGTCAGAATCATAGCCGGTCGGGCCAATGACGGCGCACATCACCGCAACCATCTTTAAACGAATAAATCAGCGCTTCCCTGGACAAACCAGCGGCTTATTGCGGTAAACGCTCTCTGCGCCCTTGGCGTTCACCGCGTTCTCTGAGCTGGGTAAAAGGCGGTGATGATCGCCCATTATGGCTATCCCCAGCCGTTTGCTCCGAAAGCTTTGCGCACGTATTCGCCATCTCAAATATTTTCCTTGCAGGGTAGTAAATACGGCTATCCTCTACCATTCGATATTTAATTATAAACTTTCGGTCAGGTTCCCATGTCCATTCCAAATCAACTTAGCATGCACGATCTGGCGCAGTTTTTTACAAACGGGTATTTTCGTTTTGTTCAACCGAATGGACCGGAAGTTGTAGATCGAGTAATGGCTGCGGCCAATAGATTAAGAGCGGCATATCCCAATGGATTTGATCATTCTGAGGGTTTTGGATCGACAAAGATGCTCCCCCGAACAACGCCGCCCTTACCCAACGATCGCGCCCCTACGCTGATTTATCATAACGCTGGTTTTATAGAGCCGGATCTTTTTTTGCCTTTACAAAATCCTGCTGTTTATGAAACCATAGAGCGGGTCGTTGGCCGGGATTTTTATTTGTCCAACGTATGGCTACAAGTAGTTCCTCCGGGCACTGGAAGAATGGGCTATCACAAAGACGAGCATGGTTCTGTGTCTATCACGATGCCGTTGGACGATATTGGTTGGCGCAGCGGCAGTACCTGCCTCGTTCCTGGCACTCATCGGAATACGCCACCACCTGTTTTTTGCATGTCAAACATCATGCTTGATCACAAGCGCGAAGCCCAGTTGACCGGTGCAGCTGGCGACGTCATCTTTTTTACACCTGAAGCATGGCATGGACGCGCAGAAAATTCGACCGATACATCGACTTGTCGTTTATTTTTTAATTTTTATAGTCGTTCAAGTCGCGATTCGACCCGCTGGAGTCCATGTATCCCTGCTGAACAAGTGGCCCACGCAGCCGAAGTAATACCTTTCCCTTATAGACATATGTTTCGTATTGATCCTGCTCCACGAAGCGAAAATCTTCAGCAAAGCAAGTTCATGGCATGGGTGACCCATAACGGCTCATCTTCTTCCTCCTCTGCATTGTCTGCGCTTCTACGCGAGTATTTTTATTGGAAGGGTGCCATCAAAGCGCCGATAGGCACGGATGCCCGTGGAACTGATCTCCCTTCTTATCGGACCACCATCACCGAAAGTGAAAGGTTTTCCGTCTTTTACTATATTCGGCATTTGGATCCAGTCCGAACAATCAAAAATACTGTGCGATTGAGCTTGGAGTATTGGATGTCGGTGTGCAGATTGCGGGCAAAACCAGTAGAAAAAGGTGGAGAGTAAAGCATTGCTCGACTGGACCGAATCACTGACGATTGGGTTTATTGCACCAACGTTGCAAAGCCAAGGCATCTTCACACTTACCTCAATAAATTGGACGTGCGGATCGATTTAGTTTGAAAGATCGCTCTAGCATTTTTGGTGCTCGTAATAGGTTTGATGGACCATCTCTCAAACGCCGCGTTGTGCTCATGGCTGGTCCGCTATGGCGAGGTGGATTTTTCAGGTCCCTCAACACGCAAGATCGAGAAAAAGTCAGCGAGTCAGCGATAGTAAATAAAAAAGCGAACCCGTTAAGGTTGGCGCTTTGTCAGTGTTGCAACGTTGGGCAATTCGACGACATAAAGCACTGGTAAACGAAAAACGACGCACGCGGCGGCGTTTGAACGGCACCAGAAAAGATCTATGCGTTTTTGTTTTTCGATGATTTGCGGCGGGATGCTACAAAACCGAAAAGACCTCGTCCAAGCAATGCCAGGCTTGTTGGTTCAGCAACGGCGTTACTTGCAAACGAAATGTCATCCATTCCAATTGTGTCGCCCGTGGTATTTCCGTTATAAGAAAACACAACCGAACGTATGTCATTATCAGAATCAGTGACACCCATAAACAGAGTTTATTATTCTGGAAATTTAGAATATCTAAAACCGATGTGTATCCGAGGTTCAGGCCCGTCCCATTGACTCCACTGTATGCTGTCAGGGTCATAGGGTCGGTGGATTGATCAATCATGCCAATCAGAATTCAGAGACTAGGAACAAATTGCTCAGTCTCTTCCCAAGACGCAGGATCACAACCCACTCGCGTAATGTTAATACTGGCCGCTGCAATCGCGTGTTGAAGTGCACCGCGCAAAAAATGTTGATCAACTTGGGCCAGTTCCCGGGATGAGGTCAACTTGTCCGAACGCCTTAGATAAGCGATCAATCCGGCATGAAAACAATCGCCCGCCCCGACCGTATCAACCACATTTAGCGCTCCTGGAGTCGGCAATTCGACCTGATGAGCACGCGTCAGCAATGCGGCACCTTGCGCACCGCGCGTCAATGCAATCAGTTGCAACGTTGATGCTTGAAATAAAATGTTGGCCAGTTCGGCAAGGGACGGCGCGCCAAAACCAAGAATCTCCAGATCCTCGTCACTGACTTTGACGATATGCGACTGGGCAATAGCGCGTTTGACGCCTTCAATATAGTCATCACGATGTGCCACCGCCAGCGGTCGCAAATTGGCATCAATCGACACAATGGCACCACGATTTTTTGCTTCGTCTATCGCAGTGAGGATCTTTTCCAGATCATCCGGGACCAATGCCAGTCCGCCCGTGTGCAGCAATTCCATGCCTTCTGGGAAGCGTGAAATCAACATCTCGGCGCTGACATCCCTATCCGCCACCGCTTCACGGTGAAAGGCGTAAGTCGGCGAACCTTGCGCATCAAGACTGACCACCGCGAGCGAAGTCGGCCACGAACTCGTTGCGTTTGCACCCAGATGGACGCCATTGTCGGTAAGAAGAGAATAAAATTTCTTCCCGAACTTATCTTGTGACAGCGGGTTGAGGTAGGCGGTGGGGACGCCTTGTCGCGCTAATCCCACCGTGAAATTACATACCGAACCACCAAGACAGGCTTGAAAACGCCCGTCCGGTTGCTCGATCAAATCCACCAGTGCTTCCCCTATTGTCGCTATCATAATATTCTCGTTATTCGCTCATTGATGATAAAACCGACTCGTTGCATTAGCCGGTGGCGTAACTGTGTTGGGACCTACCTTTTGGTTGCCAGCAACCACCTTCAGTGTCGAACAATGACGAATCCAGCAAGTGCTTTCAACGTTAATTGCTTAACTTGAGAAACAGATCCCGATCCGGGGCAAAGTTGGCATACAGCGGTAACAGCGCGCCACCTATTGCCCGGGCGTCCGAGCCGATAGTACCGGCGAGGATTTCCGGACGCATAACCCCTTCCCAATTGTAATAGCCGAGCGAAATTTCTACTTCTTCAAGGAGTTTTTCGAGCAGTGTTCGATCACAAGAGCCATCGATAATAATTTTGTCCAAATCCAGCAAACAGGTTGCGCTGTTGATCGCAAGTGCAATCGCACGCGCTGCATCGTCGAGCCAGGCGCGCGTATGCGTGGCCCAAGGCGCTTGCAATGCGCGGGCATCAAAGCACGCAGCCTGGTCCAGCCCCGCGGCGCCAAATAATT
The DNA here is from genome assembly GCF_054343755.1 of Glaciimonas sp. GNP009. Lineage (NCBI taxonomy): Bacteria > Pseudomonadati > Pseudomonadota > Betaproteobacteria > Burkholderiales > Oxalobacteraceae > Glaciimonas > Glaciimonas sp. GNP009. The sequence goes on along the minus strand of NZ_JBTGUV010000004.1, from coordinate 2,323,872 downwards.
GTTCCAGTTTGAACAGCGACGCATCACTCAACAGTTGATCAGGTGCCGTTTTGCTGTCACTTTTCGCCAGCCCGAGCGGGATCGAGGCAAGGGCGCCAGCGTTCCCATGAAGACCGCCTCGCAAATGACTGTCGATGACAAGGCCGCCGCCGATAAAGGTATCAACAAACACATACAAGAAACTTTTAATACTTCTGCCACGCCCAGCGACCAGTTCCGCAACACAGGCTGCCGCAGTGTCTTTGGCGAACTCGACCGGCAGGTTTGTCATTCCTTGCACGCGTTCCCTGATATCAAGCTGCTTCCATTTTTCGGCTTGCTCGGGAGGCATGCCGAGAAGCGTTTGCCACCCACCCAACGCCAACGGTGCTGCGATACCGATACCGCTGAGTCGCCCTGCGCGTCTAGGACCCAGCAGCCCATTCATATTCTTGAGTTGCTGTTCAATTTCGTTAAACAACACATCGGCGTCGGGAAACGCGTACGACAACGATGACCGCTCGCGTGCGTTTCCGACAAAGTCGACCAGCAACACGTCCAGACTACGGCGACCAATCTTGATACCAATAGAAAAAGCACCGTCCGGATTGAGCGCTATCGGGACGGATGGTTGGCCAACCTTGCCGCGCAACGGTGCAAGCTTTATCACCAATCCTTCTTCGAGCAGACGATTAATGATGATTGAGATCGTTTGCGTACTGAGCTTGGTGAGTCGGGCAAGGTCAGCTTTTGGCATACTGCCGTGAAATCGTATTGCTTGCAGTACAACGCGCTCATTAAACTGACTCATTCCAATCTGATTTGAACCACGCGGTCTGAGCCATTCGCTGTCGTCGTCGACTGGCTGGCTCACCGATGATTCCGTGTGTTCATTTTTCATGTTCATAGAAGCGGCGCTTTACCGCTTCCTTTCTGAGGTAAGAGTATGAATTTCTTGCGCATTATCGTCAATTTGTGCTCCTTGCAGGAGAGCATCAGCGGCATAATTACACACTTTTCCATCCGCGTGCCGGTACAACACATTTCCCTCGCAAGAGAGCACTTCTGCGTGACAAGGCATTCAGGTTTGCGCGACATGGAAGTGGTTAGTTTTCAGCATCGCCCTTGTGGGGTGCATCTTACCGTCTCTCAATGTGTCAACTTCAGTGTGCTGCTAATTGTTACGCTACTAATTGTCAGTTAATGACGCCTTTTTTGAAAATAAAATTGGCGTAAGATTGCATCTCACCCGTTTGCACAATCGCGTAAGCTTGCTTAACCCGCTCATAAAAACTGAACCGCTCCATCGCTTCGCATTGTTCCGGCCTAGCCAAATCGCCCGCTTCCAACAACACAATCACCGATAACTGAACCGTCGACGTGAATCCGGCCGGGCTATCAGACACTTGCATGTAAGCGACCGGCTGCGTCACTGCGGCATCTAACGGAAATACCGACAACACGGCTGCACAGGTTCGATACAAATCGCATCCCGGCAACCTGACAATCGGTTTTCCCCGCCCCAACGACTCGGCAGTGAAGTTGGCATCTACCACCGCAACTTCATCCCCGTGCCCCATTTCACAGAGTATTTTCAGCAATTCCGGCGATAACAGCGCGTCGATACCTTTAAGCATGGGCATCTTTCGGCAGGTCTTCAGGATTTTTTGCACCGGTCATTACGGCAACCGTGTCTGACATGCTGATGTGCTTGGGATCGACTACTGCCACGCGCTTGCCTAACCGCTGAATGTGAATGCGGTCGGCGATCTCGAACACATGCGGCATATTGTGACTGATCAGTATCACCGAAAGGCCCCGATCCCGCACCCGTCGAATCAGTTCAAGCACCATATTGCCCTCTTTGACGCCCAACGCCGCCGTCGGCTCATCAAGAATCACGACGTGCTTGGCAAACGCCGTACTACGGGCTACAGCAACACCCTGACGCTGACCGCCGGATAAGGTCTCTACCGCCTGATTCATGGAACGGATACCGATTTTCAGATCCTGCATATGCTTGATTGCTTCTGCCAGCATTTTCTTCTTATCGATCACCTTCAGAAATTTTCCCAGAAAACCGGCTTTCAATATCTCACGCCCAAGAAACAGATTTTCAGCAATGGTCATCGCTGGCGCGACAGCCAAATCCTGATAAACCGTCTCAATCCCATAGCGACGCGCATCAATCGGCGAGCGAAACTGGACCCGTTGACCGTCCAGCAGCATCTCTCCGGAATCGGGAACGAGAGCGCCCGATAAAGCTTTAATCAGACTGGATTTGCCAGCACCGTTATCACCAATCACGGCCAGAATTTCACCGGCACGCAGATCAAAATCGACGCCATCAAGCGCAGTCACATGCCCGTACCGTTTGGTAATGCCACGTGCCTGAAAAATGATGGCTGAATTATTCGTCGTCATTTTCAACCTTTCTTGTGCGTGAATTGGTCGGTAGCAACTGCCAGAATGACCAGAATACCGGTTACCATCACCTGAAACACGGATGGCACGCCCATCAGGGTCAAGCCGTTGCGGAATACGCCCACAATCATGACGCCGATCAGCGTACCGCCAATCATGCCGCGTCCACCGAACAGACTAGTACCACCCAGCACCACCGCTGTGATGCTATCCAGATTATCGGTCTGGCCCGCTTGCGGATCGCCCACGCCCATACGGGCGACAGAAAGAAGTGCGGCAATGCCGTATAACAAACCGGCCAGCATATACACATTGAGTAATACGCGATCGGTCGCAATACCGGTCAGCCGTGCCGCTTCACGGTTATTGCCGACGGCATAAATATGCCGTCCTGGCGCAGTATCACGCAGATAAAACCACGTCAGCAGATACAGCCCCAACATCAGCACCGTGCCGTAGGTAATATTGGTCTGGCCGATATGAAAGGTATTGCCAAAGAATAGTAATGCGTCTGGCAGATTGGTCACTGTTTGCGCCCCGGAATACACCTGCGTAATCGCAAAGACAATATTCATCGTGCCGAGTGTGACAATAAATGCAGGTAATTTGACCTTGGTCACTAACGCGCCATTCAGGTAGCCAACCAACGTGCAGGCCATTAACCCGCATATCACGGCAAGATACGGATGCACGCCGTGTTCGGTAGCGAATTTGGTCATCACAACCGAACCTAACGCCATTGCCATGCCGCAAGACAAATCAATACCGGCCGTCAAAATAATTAGCGTCTGGCCTATGGCAATCACACCAACCACCATCACTTGTTGCAGAATCAGAGAAAAATTTTGTCCACTCAAAAAGCGGTCGGATTGCGTTGAAAAAAACAGACATGCGACTAATAGCGCAATACACGGCCCCAGCGAAGACAGCGGAGGCAAATGATCTAAGTAACGCTTCATAAATTGGTATCCTTATTGGTTCAGGAAATGGGCTGGCGGCGATTAGCTTTAAAAGCGACCTTGCAATCATCTGTTGGGTCGGCTTCTAAATACGCAGCGTTCAAATAAGCTGACTCTCAAATCGATCGTTTACTCGCCAGCCCCGGTTCACATTACTTCATGCCCCAACAAGCGTTCAGGCCAAATGCACTATCTTTGCTGTCGATATTTTTTTGCTTTTTATCGGTAATCAGCATGACGCCGGTATCAACGTAACCGCTGACCTTCTTGCCGGTTTTAATGTAGTCGACACCCGCGTCAACGCCGAGGGACGCCATCCGTAGCGGATACTGCTGGGAAGTCGCCGCAATTACCCCGCCCTTGACATTGCGCACACCGTCGCAACCACCGTCGACAGAGACGATCATCACGCTTTTTTCTTTACCTGCGGCTTTTAAAGCCTTGTAAGCGCCAGCTGCGGCAGGCTCATTAATGGTGTAGACAAGGTTGATCTCGGGATTCTTTTGCAGGCAGTTTTCCATCGCAGTCTGACCTTTAGCCTGATCGCCAAAACTATCCTGCATACAAACGATGCTTGCATCACCTTTTTTGATGCCAAAGCCTTGCAGGAACCCATCATGACGCTGGATGCCGACCGGATGACCAGGAAATAAATCCAGCGTGGCGATCTTGGCCGGTTTGTCACCAAAGGCTGCTTTGGCATATTGACCAACCAGAACGCCAGCCTTGAAGTTATCCGTCGCAAACAGCGCGTCCGCCGCATTTTGCGGGTCAGTCGGACTATCTAAGGTAATCACCATCACGCCTTGGTCACGCGCCTTTTTTAACGCAGGAACGATCGCCTTGGCGTCGCTTGGCGTGATCAGAATAACTTTTGCACCCGCCGCAATCATGTTTTCAATCGCCGCGATCTGACCAGCATTATCGCCGTCGGACTTGCCAGCGGCTGTCAGCAACTTAGCGCCTTTGGCTTTAGCGGCTTCTTGTGCGCCTTCCTTCATTTTTACGAAATACGGATTGGTATCAGTTTTGGTGATCAGCCCGATGATCGGTTGATCAGCGGCAGCGGCCAGTCCTGCGACCATGGTCAAAACAGCTAGGGCAACGCGATTTTTAAGTTTCATTTATGTCTCCTCCGGTTCTAAACAATTAGATAGAAAGCAACGTCAAACAACGTTATCTAAAAAATATTTTATGTTTTATCGATAAGTCCTTTACCGCATTTCTGATTCGTAATATATTCGCATTTAATTAATAAATCAACTGTCTTTATTAATTGTTCGTTGATCACTCTCCTATGAGACGAAGCCTTGTAGGTGAGAAATATTTTATTTAATTGACAATAAAAATCGAGTTACTTAAAGCTCGGAATCGGTGTTTAACACCATGTGTTGTACCTAGGAGATGAAATGAAAACAATTTTCAAAATGCTGCTGGCAAAACCAATCGTTGTCGCTGGCCTACTCGCTTGTGCTTGCATTGGCAACGCGCAAGCGCAAACCAACGTCACGATTTACGGCCGTGTCGTTGACGGCATTAATTATCAAAGTAACCAGCTTACCGGCAGCGTCAATGCCAACAACAAACCCATCGTTGGCGGCAAATGGGGTGTTGATGGCAATGTCTGGGGAACCAGCATGTTCGGCTTTCAAGGCAACGAAGATCTGGGCGGCGGTTTGAAAGCGCTGTTCCAATTGGAAAACGGCTTTGACGGCAGCACTGGCACGGTCAACGGTGGATCGGGTCTGTGGACACGTCGTTCGTTAGTCGGTTTGAGCGGCAGCCTTGGTACTCTGAAAATTGGTCGTGACCTGACACTTCCTAGCGATGTGGTCTGGACGCTGGATTCCGGTGGACAACAAGCAATGGGCACGGCAACGCTGGTAAAAGGACGTAACTGGCCAACCTACAACAACGAAATCGACTACATCTCTCCAACCATTGGCGGCTTCACGGCCCAAGGCGTGTATGGCATGGGTGAAGTGGCTGGCTCGACCAAAAAAGGTAGCACTGGCGGTCTTTCACTGGCTTTCATTCAGCCAAGCTATGAATTGCGCGCGATGTATGACTACGCCAATGACGCGAATGGCCAATACTCTTCCCTGTTTCAATTCTCAAAAGAGTTGACACTAGGCGGTACGATCACAATCGACCGACTGAAGTTATTTGCCGGTTATCAAAATCTATCCGCGCCCGGCATGACCGGCAGCACGGGCAATCCTGACAAGGCGAACCAGATTTGGCTAGGCGCTAACTACCAGTTGTCACCTGCCCTGACCCTGATCGCTGGCGCGTATCACGTCAAGCTGAACCAAAATAGCGGCAGTGCCAACCTGTTCACGCTGGGCACAAACTACAGCTTGTCCAAACGCACTCTGCTGTATGCAAGTATCGGTACTGTACGCAACAGCGCACTCACCAGCTTTGCTGTAGAGACAGGTACTAGCGCTGTTGGCGTCAATCAGAACGCCTTCTATTCGGGCGTCAGCCATTCGTTCTAAGTATTGGTCAACCATTATTCGCCAGGATTATTAGTGAATTTTTGACTGGATTTTGTAAGTGTTTATATTGAAAAAGCCAACCGGTTCGGTTGGCTTTTTCAATTATTTTTCCGTCCTCAGCACACCATGCCGATTTAGATTATCCAACCCATCAATCCGGCTTGACGCAGCATCCGCCAACATCCGTAAAGAGGTGGAAGCCAGCCGCAGCAAACGATCCGTATCAGTAACATCCAACATCGGCGTTGTATCGCTGCCGCGATCCATCGTGCTGAAATGCGCCAGATCAATGCAAGTCTGGAGCCCTTGGCAGACGTCCTTGGTCATCGCAATAAATTGCGCGTGCGGATCGGCTCTGTGATGCAGCGGCAACCATGAAAATGCTTGATGGAGTGGCTCGGGTGCTGTTGACTGGGTCGGTTTGGATGCGTCGGTCATGATGACATCTCCCCAACGGCGTGACAGACTATATCGGATAGGTCTGGCGGCTGTTTAGGAATTCGTCTAATAACGGGTGAACAGAAAGGGTAAGACGTAATGTTAGGCATTATGTTTTCTTTGTGTGTAGTTAATCACCTCCCGTCGTCAAACGGGTGGGCGGTAAATAACAGGGTTGACGAACCGGTACACAAAAGAAAACCGGCAAGCCCGAAGGCTTCCCCACCACCACCGCCCAAAGAGGCACGATACGTACACACGAAAAAAAACCGGCATTGCGCCGTTTGTGTGCTTCTGTGTTGTCAGGTCGTCAAACCAGTTCCCCTTTTTCTAAGGGACTAAAGGAGTATAGAGCATCACGCCAAATTTTGTGAAAGTTGATTGCCGCATTGTGGATTCATGCAGGCCAGCAAAGTCGATTTATACTGACTGTGGTTGACAAATTAAGAAGAAAAATATATTTTGTCAACCATAGGAGATAACAATGATTGCCGATCGCATTCGACGCGCCAGAATTTTACGGGGTCTGAGCCTTGATGGCTTAGCCCAAAAATTGGGCGACGTGACCAAACAAGGGCTGAGCAAGTACGAACAGGGGAAAGTTACCCCGAACTCAACTCGCCTGATTCAATTGGCCAAAGCGTTAGAGGTAAAACCGGAATATTTTTTCCGCAAAGATTCTGTTTCTCTCGCTCCGCTGGAATTTCGAAAATTGGCAAAAATGCCGCGATATCGTCAGGAGCAAGTGGAAGAGCAAATCCGCGGACATCTTGAACGTTATATCGAACTCGAAAAATGTTTTGACGCCGCCGATAATAGCGTCCCGGTCATGGCTCCTCGATCTATCTCCGTTATCTCAGTTGAGGACGCAGAAAATGCAGCATCAACTCTAAGAGACCAATGGAAGATAGGTGGCGACGCCATCGCCAATCTCACCGAACTGCTCGAAGAGCATGGCATCAAGGTAGCGCTTTTAAGCGGTTGTGATGATTTTGATGGCGCCTGCGCGGCTACCAAAGATGAGGAACATGTGCTGGTGGCACTTAATGCTAGCCGTCCGGGTGAACGCATGCGTTTTACTGCAGCGCACGAACTCGGCCACTGGGTGATGGCACTTCCAGCCTCAATGCCCGAAAAAATAAAAGAACTTTGCTGTCATCGATTTGCCGGAGCGTTCCTCTATCCGGCAGAACGCGTCAAGACTGATTTCGGTCACCATCAGCGCTCTCGGGTTCATCCACGCGAATTGTTGAATGCCAAACAGTTATATGGCGTTTCCATGCAAGTCGTTTTGCGCCGTTTGAAGGACCTCAGTTTGCTCAGCGAGCCTGGGTACAAATCTATCAACATTCAATTCAGCGTGAATGGCTGGCGCAAGAATGAACCTGGTGTGTTCCTATCAGAGCGTCCAAGACGATTTGAATCGCTCGTTTTTTGGGGGCTTGCCGAAGATATTTTCACCCTCTCGCGCGCTGCAGAATTTCTCCAACAACCAGTCGGCACTTTTGACACCAGTTTGTCCGACCCGCTGAGGCGAGAATGAAGCGAATTTATATTAGCGATACAAATATTTGGATAGATTTTAGACATGCAGGGCTTCTGAGCGTGTTATTTCGATTGCCTTTCACGCTCTGCTGCACAGATTTTGTACTTTTTGAGTTGAACGACTTTGATCATGAAGCGTAATTGAGCAAGGCCTTCAAATAGAAGTGCTGGACAGTGCGCTCATCTCACGTTTGTCTGAGCTCAACATCGAACAAAACAACAGTTCACTGGCTGACGTGTCGTGTTACCTTCTGGCGAAAGACACAGGTCGCCCCTTGCTGACTGGCGATGGGCAATTGCGACGACAAGCTCAGCAAGACGGTTTGCAGGTATATGGCGCGCTCTGGCTACTTGACCGTCTTGTAGAACATCTAATCATATCCGCCAGACAGGCTGCAAATGGCTTAGACGCGATGCTGGCCTCGGGCGCACGGCTGCCTCAATTCGAATGCAACGCCCGCCTGGCTAAGTGGCGAAACAAACCATAACAGCGCTTCTTGCGACGCGCTGCATTTGTGTATGCACCCGGCGCAACAACCCCCTTCAAGGCACCGTCACCACACGCCCAACAAAACGACGCGCCTCCAGATCATCTAAAATCTCGTTGATCTCGCTCATGGGTCGCGTTGTTACTGGTATCGCGGGCAATCGACCTTCTTGCGCAAATTGCAGCAGCGCTTTCAATTCGTCCAGCGTCCCGACGTGAGAACCACGGATGGTAAGGTTGCGCGGGGACAGCAGCGCCAGCGGAATCTCAAGACTGCCGCCCATCATCCCGACAATAACAATCACCGTGCCTTTGACTGCGACGGCCATTGCCAGCTCCGCGGTTTCCCTTGATCCGACAAAATCGATGATCCCGCGAATCGGTCCTCCGGCTGCCAGTTTGAGGGCGGCGGCGGCCTCGGGTGTCCGGGTATCAAATACAAGCTGCGCGCCTTGTTGCGTTGCCGCCGCCAGCTTGATTGGATCAAGATCGGCGACGACCAGCACGGCGTCCGTCACTAAAGGCGCAATCGCAATCGATGCCAATCCCAAGCCACCCGCACCGATGATCAACAGGCGATCATTGGCTGACATGTGCGGCATTTTTTTGAGAGCGCCGTATGCGGTCAGGCCCGAGCAGGCGAAGGTGGATGCCAGTTTGAGATCGACATTGCCGGTTGGCACGACATATCTGCCCTTCGGTACGATGACGTACTCGGCAAAACCGCCGTCGCGGCGCGTTCCCAGACTGCGTTGCGCCTCGCAATCGGTATCGCGTTCTTCAAGGCAAGCGGTGCAAACCCCGCAGCCTATCCACGGATAGACCACGACTGGCGTTCCGACTTCCGGGCCTACCGCTTGGGGGCCGAGTGCCGCGACCGTACCGGCCATTTCGTGCCCTAGCGTCAATGGCAATTTTGAGCCGAACTGCTCGGCGGTCAGGCGTCGCCCTCCTCCGAGGTCAAAAAACCCGTCGCGTATATGCAAGTCACTATGGCAAACGCCCGCTGCCGCTATCTTTACCAGGACTTCTTCCCCTTGCGGCTCTGGCTTTTCGCGCAGGCGCAACTGGAGCGGTTTGCCCCATTCAACGATTTGGTAGCTATTCATGGCATCACCTGATTCTGCGTTGTTATCGGTCATTTCACGGGTTTCGTTTTATTTTTACGCTTATCGTCAATCGATTCAACGAGCAGATTGATCTGATCGTTGAATCATTTTTTCCACCAACACGCAAGGTCTGCATGGAGAGGCTCAGTCCGTTCTGATCACTACCGACTTGGTGCTCAGGTAGTAGTCGAGATGCTCAGTGCCTGATTCACGTCCGTAGCCACTCATCTTGTAACCGCCAAAAGGAATCGCGGCATCCAGTTGCAGATAGCAATTCACCCAGACTGTGCCAGCTTGCAGCGCTGCCGCCATCCGATGGGCCTTGCTGAGATCGCGGGTCCATACACCAGCACCAAGACCATACGGTGTGTTATTTGAACGCCGGATTACTTCTTCGATATCGTCAAAAGGCATGGCGCTGACAACAGGCCCGAAGATTTCCTCGCGAACGATTTGCATATCGTCTTTGGCGTTAGCAAACACAGTCGGCTGCACGAAGCAACCGTTGGACAATGCGCCATCCAGTGCGCGCGCACCGCCGACAATCGGGTTGGCGCCCGCTGCAATACCACTGTCGATGTAACGCATTACCCGCTCCAGCTGCTGGGTCGATGCCAGCGGTCCCATTTCGGTCGCGCGATCCTGCGGCATTCCGACGACCATCTTGCGACCGATATCCGCGACCCGATGGATAAACTCATCGTAAATTTTTCGCTCTACAAACAAGCGGGTGCCAGCGACGCAAATCTGACCACAGTTGGTGAAAACCGCATTCGCCGCACCGATAACTGCGGCATCAAGATCGGCATCGGCGAACACAATGTTGGGCGACTTACCGCCAAGTTCGAGCGATAAGCGTTTAAGGTTCCCTGCCGATGCCCGCACGATCGCCTGTCCGGTTTCGGTCGAACCGGTGAAAGCAACTTTGTCGACGCCGGGATGGGCAGCCAACGCCGCACCCGCTTCACCAGCGCCGGTGACAACATTAAATGCGCCCGGTGGGAATCCAGCCTCCGCGATCAGCTCTGCCAGCAACAGGGAAGACAAGCAAGCCTGCTCCGCTGGCTTGAGAACCACGGTGCAGCCAGTTGCCAGCGCCGGCGCGACCTTCCAGATGGCCTGACTTAAGGGGCCATTCCAAGGAATGATGGCACCCACAACGCCCACCGGTTCTTTGACGGTGTACGACAGGACTGCGCCGGGTATCGAATTTTGGATAGTCTGACCATGAATGGCCGTGGCAAGTCCGGCGTAAAAGCGAATCATGCCTAGCACGCGCTGCTGACCCGCAGTGCTACGCGTAATCGGCATGCCCATTTCCAAGGTGTCGAGTAGCGCAAATTGCGCGTATTCACGTTCCACCAGATCCGCCAGACGCAACAGCAATCGTTGTCGTTCGATCGGTTTGGTTTTACCCCATGCCCCTTCAAAAGCCTGCCGCGCTGCGATCACCGCAGCCTCAATATCGGCTGCGCCACCATCTGCAATATTTGCCAACAGCTCGCCAGTGGCGGGGTCGGTAGTGGGAAAGGTCTGCCCTGATTGTGCGGCCACCCAGCGACCGTCGATGAACAAGCGCTTTTCTGCCATGGTCTCGATGAAGCGAGGGCGGGGCAGGATGGAAGCTGTAGTTGATGAAAAATTGGCCATTTTTAGTTACCAGGTGAGAGGGTAATCATTTGAAACTCAGGGCAGCGGAGTGAAACAACCGCCTGAAAATTTACATCTTGCATTCGGTATTCAGTTCGGGACTGATCTTTGCCATTGATTCCACCGATTTGAGCGTCAAGTCGCCCTTGCCGTCGCCCACCTTGATGGCCTGCGTGATGACGAGAGAACGCAGAAGCTGGTGATCCGCTGCCCGCATCTCGACATCGCCCGCGATAGTGGCGGCTTTTAGGCCAGCCAGTGCTGTCCTCACGGCGGCGACGTCGGTGGACTTTGCCTTGAGTATGGCTTGGTTTAACAGTTCGAAAGAAAGGTAGGTATCGGCATCAACAAAGGTCGGTTTACGATTGAAACGGGCTTCGAAGGCCTTCACGAAGGCAGCATTGCGTGCTCCCGGCATGGACCAGAAGTAGCTTTGCGGCGTCAACATGCCGGCAGTGGCATCCCCTTGCGCGGCGATGATGGTTTCATTGGTGGAAAATACCGAAAATACCGATTTGTACTTAGCAAATAAACCGAATGGTTGCTGCTGCTTTGCCAGAACTATGCCAGCCGTGCCCGGTGCCAGCACCATCAAGCCATCGGCAGGCTTAACAAGTAGTTGAGAGATGTAGCTGCCAACGTCGGCCACGGATGGGGAAACAAACAGGGTTTTCTGGACAGTACCGCCGTTTTCTTGCACCAGCGCGGTAAAGCGTTTGGCGTAATCATGGCCTAGTGCGTAGTCGCCCATGAAAAGATCCCAGGATTTTGTTCCGCTATCTTTTAACAGGGCGCGCACGCCGTTGATGAAGGTGGTGTCATTGAGCCCGACGCGGAAATAATTTTTCTGACAATTCTTGCCGGTCAGATCATCCGATGCGGCAGTGGAGTCAAGGAACAGCACGTTCATGGCCGATAACTTTGGAGACAGCGCAAGTGACGTGCTTGAACTACTCAGCCCAGCGATAAAAGACACACCCTGCTGCTCGGCGAGGCGCGTGGCGGCCGCAATTGCGGTAGCCGGTGCGCCTGAATGATACTGGGTGACCAGTTCATATTTGCGTCCAAGTGCACCGCCCTGCGCATTGAGCGTTTCCACCGCAAGCGTCGCGCCATCCTTGACGAACGGCGCAAACACCGCGAATGGTCCGGCGTCAAAATTAATCAGGCCAAGTTTGATTGTCTCTTGCGCAAAGGCGCTGCCCTGCACCATCACCATTGCTGTCGCTGCAATTACCAACATTTTTCTTATCATGTTTGCGTCTCCTTGTTAAGTAGAAAATACAGCGTGGTCGCGTTGCGGCCACGTGCGTCATTTTGCATTCCTACATCTTGCATTCGCTGCTTGCCTCGGGTGCTGCTTGCGCTACCGGCTCGACTGACTTCAGGACGAAGTCGCCCTTGCCCTCACCTGCTTTTACTGCCTGCACCACTACCAGCGGACGCAACAGTTGATGATCGGCGGCACGCATTTCGACATCACCCACGATGGACATCATTTTCAAGCCAGCCAGCGCCGTGCGAACCGCCACCAAATCGGTTGACTTTGCCTTGGCAATAGCGGCGTTCAGGACTTCAAATGACATGTAAGCGTCCGCATCAAGATAGGTCGGTTTGCGCTTGAAACGTGCCTCGAACGCCTTGACGAAAGCCGCATTCCGACTGCCTGGCATGGACCAGTAATAGCTTTGCGTGGACACCATGCCAGCCGTTGTATCGCCTTGGGCGCTGATGATTGTGTCGTTGGTGGAATACACCGATAGCACAGACTTGTACTTGGAAAACAGGCCGAACGGTTGTTGTTGCTTGGCCAGCGTAATGCCGCCGGTTCCCGGATAGACCACCATCAGGCCATCGGCCGGCTTGACCAGTAATTGGGAGATATAACTGCCCACGTCGGGCGCTGTCATGGACGGGAATAGTGTTTTTTGAACCGAACCGCCTTTTTCCTGCACCAATGCCGAAAACCGTTTGGCATAGTCGTGACCGAGCGCGTAATCGCCCATGAGCAAATCCCACGATTTAGTGCCGCTCTCCTTGAGCAAGGTGCGGAAGCCTTTGATGTAGTAACCGTCACTGACGCCAATGCGAAAATAATTAGGCTGGCAATTTTTTCCTGTCAGGTCATCCGCGGCAGCGGTTGTATCCAGAAATAGGGCATTCATGGATGCCAACTTGGGCGCCAGACCGAGCGACGTGCTGGAACTGCTCAAACCTGCTATAAACGTAACGCCTTGCTGCTCTACCAGCCGATTGACGGCAGCAATCGCTGCGGCAGGTGTACCGACGTGATTCTGGGTGATCAACGCGTATTTGCGACCGAGTACGCCGCCCTGCGCATTCAGCGTTTCAATGGCAAACGTGGCACCATCCTGCACGAACGGTGCCAAAACGGTGAATGGGCCGGAGTCGATATTGACCAATCCGACCTTGATGGTCTCCTGCGCTAACACGCTGCCTTGCATCACCGTCGTGGCAACCACTATTGCCAACAGCTTTTTTATCATCGTTGTCCCCATTTTTTTTAGTTAAAAAGCCAGCGCAGCGCTGTGCTGCGCCGAGTCAATATTGTCGGTCTGACCACGATCAATGATTTCGCCCTTAGCCATCACCACGAAGCGCTGGCTAATCCGCCGTACCAGATTCAGGTGTTGCTCAACCATCAGGATGCCAGTCCCAGCGGCGCAAATCTGGTTGAATACCCGTGCCAGATCGTCCACCAGCACTGGCGATAAACCTTCAGAAGGTTCATCCAGCAACAACACGCGCGGGTTGCCCAGCAGGGCACGGCCCACCGCTAACATCTGTTGCTGGCCGCCGCTAAGCGCGTTGCCCATCTTGTCGCGTCGCTCCTGCAATATTGGAAACAGGCGGTTGACCGTCTCAACAGTCCAATGTCCCTTGCGCCCGCAGGCTGCGCCAAGCAATAAATTTTCACCTACTGTCAGATGCGGGAGGATCATGCGACCTTGCGGTGAAATCGTGACGCCCTGCTTGGCCGCTGCGTATGCCGGGAGCTTGTTGAGCAGACTTCCGCCGACCTCAATGGAGCCGCCACTGATCGTAGTAGCGCCAAAAAATGACATGAGTAAGGTCGACTTGCCTGCACCGTTTTTCCCCACTACGGCCACTGCCTCGCCCTCGTCAATATCGAGATCAATATCCCGCAGCACGACTGATTTGCCGTAGCCTGCGCGGAGGCCCCTAACCCGGATAAAGCTCATGCCAGGCTCCGGTGGACTGGCCGGATCGGCCTGAAAGCCGTGCTGATCATCGGATTTGATTTCATGCTTCGGTTCCAAGGTAGGCGGTGATGACACGTGGATCGGCACGCACTTCGGCAGGTGAGCCGGTCGCCAGCAATCTGCCGAGGTCAATCGCGGTGATGGAATCGCAAAAGCGGAATACGGCATCCACGTCGTGCTCGACCACTACGGCCGTGACATTTCGCTCCCGTACTATCTTGACCAGATGTTCGAATAATATGATGGTCTCGGCAGTTGACAGACCAGCGGCGGGTTCGTCGAGCAACATCAGACTTGGCTTGCCAATTAGGGCTAGCGCGATATCCACCCGACGTTGGTCGCCGTAGGCAATGCTGTCAGCGATCTGGTCGTAGACTGCGCCCAACTGAAGCGTGTCAACGATGCCGCGCAAGTCGGTCTCACCGAGTTGCTTGCTTACCAGTTCCAGTTGCTCACCTACGCTGATGCCGGGAAAGATGCTGGTGCGCTGAAATGAGCGTGACATACCAAGACGACGACGCCAGATGACGGAGCGGTCAGTGATATCCTGCCCGTCAACAAATACGCGTCCGCGCGTCAACTTGCAGCGGCCAGTGATGGCGTCCATCAGCGTGGATTTGCCAGCACCGTTGGGGCCGATTATTCCATGTAGCACGCCACGCTGGGCGATGTCGAGGTTGATACCTTCGAGCGCCTTGACACTGCCATAAGAAACGCTGAGATCTTCAATGCGCAACATGATGGCGTCCTGTAATGCGACGTAAGCCGCGGCGAATAAATCCCATCATCCCCTCGGGGAAAGCAGCGATAACCAGCACTACGCTTATACCGGTCAGTAACTCAAGGTTACCGCTCGCGCCAAAGCGATCCTGTCCAACTACAAAGAGTAATGCGCCCAACACCGGACCACCAACGGTGGCTGAGCCACCGACAAGCATGGCAACCAGCGTATTGCTACCGGTTGCAAAGTCAAGCAGCTCGGGCGATGCAAAAGCCATATTCAAGGCCATCAGCAAACCAGAAACGGAAGCAATAAAGCCAGCCAGAGCGAAGGCGAATACACGTGGCAAGTAAGTGTTGAAGCCAGAAAACCGCATGCGCTCTTCGTTAGCGCGGGTTGCGCGCAAGATTTGTCCGGTGCGCGAGCGACCGACCACCCATGCCAGCAACATGACGCCGCACAAGGCGAGCCATGCCACCGGCCAGAAAGTGCTCGGTCGGGAAAGCTGCGCCTGATTCAGGCCAAAGAACAATCCGTCCCATTGCATCGTGAGTCCATCGTCACCACCCGTGACGGATCTGAAATCGGTCAGCATGACAAGAGAGCGCAGCATTTGCGCCAGCGCTAGCGTCAGCATCGCAAAAGGCAACGGTCGGGCACGCACCACTAATGCACCGATCAGCACACTCAATAGCGTAGCTGCAAGCAGACAAAATACTGCGGCCGCCGTGACGTTCCATCCGAACTGTGTCACTGCAATGCCGAACAAGTACGTAGCGCCGCCGGTGAAACCCGCAGCGCCAAACATGATGAGCCCGCATTGATGGGCCAGAAATCCAATCGATATCGCGGCAACTCCCAACACGATTGTATTGATCATCAGCCCCAGATGAAAGCTGCTGCTGACGAGCGAGGGAATGAACAAGCCCAGGATGACAAGTGCCGTCACGATCAAAGCCGCCTTCAGCGATCCGGATAGCGTATTGCGCGGGGCGATCGCTGGCAATTTAACCTCGACGCCCAATGTTGGTGTTGAGCGCGTCATGCGACCCTTCCTCGTCCAAACCCCTGCGGGCGGCATAGCAACACAAAAAATAGCAGTAGGTAAGGCGCTAGCACAGCCAGTGTCGGTGAGATGACCGCGCCGATGACCTGGATAAATCCATACACCACAGCCGCAGCGATTGCACCACCAATACTGCCTAGCCCGCCGATAACGACGATAATCAGACAACTGATCAGCACGTTCGCACCCATACTGGGATCGACCGAAAGATAAGGTCCGGCCAGCACGCCAGCCAGTCCGGCAAAGCCGGTACCGAGGCATACCACAACGAGTCCAAGACGATCAGTATTGACGCCCATCATGCGAGCAACCAGTGGTTGCTGACTGACGGCACGCACATGCATGCCCGAGCGGGTCCACTTAAGCCAAATAGCCAGTGCCAGACACGTACCAAATCCCACCACAATCAGGAATATTCTATAAGCCGGATAAGGATGACCGAAAAGGTCGATGGCCTTCGACAGTGATAGTGGTGCTTGTACCGACAGTGGTGAAGTACCCCAGATGCGCGTCACCAGCTTGACCAGGATCAGGGCCAGACCAAAAGTGACTAGCGCCACCTCCATCTGCGAACGATTTTTAAATGCGCGCATGACACCATACTCAAATGCTAGTCCCACCAGCGCCAGTAGAATCGGAACAATCAAGAGTGCAACCCAAAAACCGAACAAGCCCGAGAATGTGTAGCCGAGGTAAGCACCAAGCATGTACAGCGCACCGTGGGCGAAATTCATCACGTCACGCAAACCGAAGATCAATGCGAGGCCGCTGGCCAGGATCGTCAACAATGATGACAGCGCGAGCGCATTACCCAACTGAACCACATTAAAAAGTTGCGATAATTCCATATCAGCTGCGGTACGCGGCAAACGCAGTGGCAGCAACGGCAGACGAATGCCTCACGGAAGCGCTTGCTAAAAGGGCTGGAATCACAAGATGCCGGGCGAGCCGAGCGGAACATAACATAGCGTCTCCTTTCTCATTTTTATAGTTTTCTGGACCAATTCCGCAGTGCGATTGGGATGCAGTGAGTCCTGTGCCAAAATATTACTGCCGTCCCTTTACGAAAACAAATAAAATAATCTGAAGCATTGTTCAGTTTTTATGTTTTCAATATCGGCGTTTGAGAGCGCATCATCAGCAAGCCGGAGACACCGTTTTAGAGCTAAAAGACTCCCCCGACTCATTAGTTAAGTTTAATAATGCTTCGCATTATTTGACTTGTTGCATGGTCACGCTAAACTTATCATTTCGCATCACGGCACAGAGCTACTAGACGATTCCACCTGAATCCCGGTTCTCGCACGTAAAGGAAATCAGCCATGTCAGTCATTCAATACGAGGTTCGGGATAACATTGCCGAGATTCTGTTCAATAATCCGCCGGTCAATGCCATTACGCGGGAATTGATGGACAGTTTTCTGGCAATGCTCAGGCAGGCGGGACAAGACAGCGAAGTGCGGGCTGTCATCATTGGTAGTGCCATACCCGGACGGTTTTGCGCTGGTCAGGATTTGGGTGATTTCCTGAGAAGTTCTCCGACGCAATTTCATGAAGCGGTGCAAAAGCTTTACGTCGAGTTGTGCGATGTACAGTTCAATCTGGGCAAGCCATCGATTGCGGCGATTGCGGGTACGACGCGCGGCGGTGGCATGTCCGTGGCGATCACCTGCGACATGATTGTTGCAGCGGATACTGCCACCTTTGGCTATCCGGAATTGGATATCGGGTTGCTACCCGCTGTCCACTACACCCATTTGCACCGGCTGGTGGGACGCTATCGTGCATTCGATCTGCTGTTCACCGGTAGATCGTTTGATGCACAGGAAGCCTTACAACTGGGCTTGGTTAGCCGCATTGCTCCGGCCGCTGATTTGCTAAACGAAGCACGCAAGCTGGCAAAGGTGTTGGCGGACAAATCACCAGAGCTGATGAAGCTCGGGAAAACCGCGTTCACCCGCGCCATTGATGGCGATTACCGACAAGGCGTGGCGGCAGCGGTGAATCTCGCCTGTACCGTCTTTGGCACCGACGATGCGAAAGAAGGCCTGTCTGCATTTGTAGAGAAACGCAAACCAGTGTGGAAAAAGCCATCATCAGGTCGCTAAATAAGCAGCTAAACGACGACTGCTGATGCATTGTCAACGAGCTTAATGGTCGCCTGCATCAAGTACCCAACCCTTTTTAAGCCTTTGGTCTGCGACGGCAATTGGTCCATCTATAAGTTCTTCGAGCAAAGGCAAGCATGAAGCAAGCTGAAAATTCCTCCACCGGTGCTAAAGGCGCGCTTGATGGCGTGCGCGTCCTGGATCTGTCACGGGTTTTGGCAGGACCGTTGTCGGCGCAGGTGCTGGCCGACCTCGGCGCGGATGTGATCAAGGTCGAGCGTCCTGACAGCGGCGACGACTCGCGCCAATGGGCACCTCCTTTTGTGGCAGGTGCGCCGCAGACACCACTCGATGAATCGGCTTATTTCTGGTCCTGCAATCGCGGCAAACGCTCCATCGGCATCAATCTCGCCACGCAAAGCGGCCGTAAGCTGATTGCACGCCTTGCAGCCGAAAGTGATGTACTCATTGAAAATTATAAGGTTGGCACGCTGGAGCGTTACGGCTTAGGATATGCCGCTCTGTCAAAGATTAATCCCAAACTTATCTACTGCTCCATCACTGGCTTCGGTCAGACCGGCCCGTATAGTGCGCGGCCCGGATATGACACCATCGTGCAGGCCATGGGCGGATTGATGAGCCTGACCGGCAATCCGGACGGCACGCCGGGCGCTGGCCCGCGTAAGGCTGGTGTGGCGGTCTCAGACCTGATGACCGCCTTGTATTCTTCTGTCGCCATTTTGGCGGCCCTGAACGAGCGCCATAGTTCTGGCCTGGGTCAATACATCGACATGTCACTACTCGATGTACAGGTTTCGGCGCTGTCTAATCTCGGCATGAACTACCTGGCCACTGGCGATGTGCCACAACGTGCCGGCAATCGACTGGCATCGGTGTACCCGAGTGATAGCTTCGCCTGCAGTGATGGGGACCTGATGCTAATTGTAGGAAACGATGGGCAGTTTCGAAACTTTTGTAAGGCAATGGAAATGCCGGGTGTGGCCGAAGATCCCCGTTTCTGCAGAAACGAATTGCGTATGCGCAACGCAAATATCCTATCCGGACTGGTTTCCGCAGCAATGGCCAAACGCACAATGGCAGAATGCCAGGCCTTGCTGGATGCAGCCGGTGTTCCGGCAAGTCCGATCAATAATTTAAAACAGGTTTTTGCTAATCCACAGGTCATCGCCCGCGAGATGGTGCGCGACCTTAGCACGACGGATGGCCGTCAGGTGCGTGCGATAGCGAGCCCTATCCGGATGTCACGCACGCCGCCGACGTATCGCCGCGATCCGCCCAAGCTCGGTGAGCACAACGCTGAAGTTCTTCGTGACGTACTTGGATTGACAGAGCAGGAATGCGAGGACTTAAAGCTGGATGGGGCGATCTGACCGATATCTGGCATCAGGCTGCTGCCTGAGGCCAGATCAACGAATCAAACCGGTCCGGGACAAATCCGCATTCATTCTGCTTCGTTAGTCTACGCTGGCTCGCTCAAGCTATGTCAGCCGTGCCTGTAGCGATCACGATTGTATTGCGATCAGGTAGAAGACAGCGATAATGCAAAACGTCACTGTCTTTCCATATTTCAGTACGAATTGTTTCTCCGGGAAAAACCGGTGCCAGAAACCGAATTCCGAGTGTCTTTAAGGCATCCGCATTGTTTTCGCAACAGACGGCCATGATCGCTCTGGCTACGATTCCATACGTGCAAAGCCCATGCATTATGGGACGCGAGAACCCGGCTGCGCGTGCAGCTTGCGGGTCAGCATGTAGCGGATTCGGGTCTGCACTAAGCCTATAAATCAATGAAGCCTGTGGTAATGAGGCAATGTCGACGGAATAATCGGCGTCACGTTGCAGCCATGGAGCGGTGGCAGGTGACTTCGACAATGGCGAAGGCGCAGATGCTACGGGACTGTGCAAATTGGCTGAATTTGTCGAAAATCCACCATCCGCCCGACACACCGTCCGATGCTCAATAGACGCTAAAAGAACACCGGTATCATCGTTATAAATATCACGCTCAAAGATAAGTAAGGCACCTTTTTCCGGCCCCTTATCAATCAAATCAACGACGCGGCTTTGGCCACGGACGTTTCCTTTTGCAGGAAGCGGCGCATGAAAAATGACTTTGTGTTCGCCATGCACCGCTTTTGAGGCATCGATACCGGTGCGGGGATCGGTGATCCAAAAGCCTGGATAACACAACGTCGTTGCCAAAGTAGGAACCGCCTGCATCCCTTTTTCATATACAAACCGTAGCTCGTCAGGACTATTCGGCTGGCTGCCATACCCTAATGCCAACGCATACAGGATGGCGTCCTTTTCCGAGTAAGTCTGCCGCACCACTGGCGAGGACCAATTTTTTACGAAATCAACGTTGATCGCCATGACAACTCACTTTCAGACCGGGTCCCAATCGAACACATCTTGCGAACGGTCCAGCTTATAAAAGCTTGGACGCATTGCCGGGATCACGCGGTCGGCGAGCGTCTGTGGCGTCCAGCCTTCTTCGGTGTGCATGGATCGCAACGGACGACTTTGGCTCATGAGAAATATCTCGTTCGCACGCACCGCAAACACCTGACCCGACACATCGACGGCATCATCGCTGGCCAGATAGACAGCCAGTGGTGCAATCTTTGCGGTATCCATGCGCTGCAACCGCGCTACGCGTGCCTTCTGTTCCTCTGTCTCAGTTGGCATTCCATCGATCATGCGGCTCCACGCGAAGGGAGCAATGCAATTGGAGCGCACATTAAACCTTGCCATATCCATGGCTATCGATTTAGACAGTGCAGCCAGACCTAGCTTGGCTGCAGAATAATTTGCTTGGCCAAGATTGCCGATCAGGCCCGAGGTTGACACCATATGAATATAAGAACCCGACTGCTGGCTTTTGAAATACGGTGCCGCGGCGCGCGATACAAAAAATGGTCCATTTAGATGAACGTCAATGACCGCGAGCCATTCTTCCTTGCTCATGTTGAAGAAAAACTTATCACGCAAAATACCAGCGTTATTGATGACGCAGTCAATCTTGCCGTAGGTATCCACCGCCTGCTGCACCATGGCATTCGCACCGTCCCAATCGGCAACGCTGTCACCGTTGGCAATGGCCTCGCCGCCAGCGGCAACAATCTCGTCGACTACCGATATTGCACGTGACAAGTCACGGCCCTCGCCTTTAACGGTTGCACCGAGGTCATTCACGACGACCTTCGCACCTTCACGGCCCAGTGCCAATGCAAAGTCGCGACCAATGCCGCCGCCTGCGCCTGTTACCAGTACTACTTTATCTTTAACAAAAATACCTGCTTGCATGTCGCGATCTCCTTCTGTTTTTTTATCTTTTAATTTATCTTCTGAAGACCGCCGCTTACTCCGGCTCAGCATCCGGATTCATATGCGCCGTGGCACGCGCTTCGATCGAATGCCATATCTCTTCAGACATCGGGTTGCGCGACTCTTCGAGGATGTGTCCGACCAGTCCAACAGCGCGACCCATTACGCCCAGACCACGACAAATTTTCCAGTCAAATCCCATTTCGCAGCACAATGCGCCAATGGCACCGGTCGCGTTAACCGGCAAAAGCTTACCGCTACGCTGGGCTGCCTCCTCGGCAATCGCTACAATTAGCTTAAGATAAGGACCATCAAAACCGGTCTCGCGGGCTAGTTCCATGAGTCGTGGCGTACGTGGATCAATGGGTTTATGAAACGGGTGTCCAATCCCTGGCACGATACGCTTTTGCGCACGGAACGACGTCACTGCTGTGACTGCTAGCGCTGCAAAGTCAGCCTCTGCATCGGGCACGGGCATGCTTTCTGAAAGCATTTTTGCCGCGCCTTCTATACTGCCCACAAACACGGACCCCAGACCATTCAAACCCGCCGCGACAGCGCCTTGCAGCGATTCCGGTGCGCCCAGATAAGTCATGCGAGCGACGATCGAACTTGGCGTAAGACCATGTTCTACCAGCGAGACCACCATCGCATTGAACATCCGCGATTCATTGGGATTAGGTATGCGGCCGGTCAGCTCCAGAAAGCCCATATCGCCCAGATTGAGATTTCCCAGAATCTCGGAAACAAAGTCTTTACCAAACAAGGTAATGCTGCTGGCGTTACTCCACCCGATATTGGTGCTGATTGCCTTCTTCTTCCTGCTCATGCTGTTCCGATCTGGGTGTAGGTTGACAATATTGAGGGTCAAATGATGCTATCAGAACCATAGAGTGGTCACAAATCAAATAATCTTACCGATACTTCAAAAAAGACGAGTAATGGATAAGGCTAATTACCACCTGTAAAGTTGCGTACGTCCCAAAATAACTATTCAAGATAACTGAGCAATCCCTAACATAATTTGATTGGACGTAGCCGCAGCCTATTTTTAACATGCATCATCGTCGCGCTAATGCGACACCTATGATCCAAGGATGACATGGCTAATAAACAAATGGCGTTGGTTGCATTCCTACAGGCGCAGAACTGCTCGAATCTGGTCGCCTCTTGGCGCCACCCTGAAACCAATGCCGGATATCTGACACCTGAGTACTATCAAGACATCGCACGCACGCTGGAAGCGGGGAAATTTCATCTCGCGTTTTTCGATGACCGACTCGCAATGCCAGATGTCTATGGCGATAGCCATGCCGACACGGTGCGTAACGGCGTGCGGGCGGTAAAACTGGACCCGGTAGTTGTGCTCACCGCGATGGGTCTGGCGACCAAACAGTTAGGACTCGGTGCGACTTATTCAACGACTTATTACGAACCGTTTCATGTCGCTCGTGTGTTTTCCACACTGGATGCCATGACGCGCGGCCGGGTGGCCTGGAATGTCGTTACTTCGCTCAACGATTCAGAAGCCAACAACTTCGGCGTGAGCAAGCATCAGGAACACGATTTGCGTTATGACCGTGCCGATGAATTTCTTGAGGTTGTGCTTGGTCACTGGGATACGTGGCATGAAGGGGCGCTGGTCGGTGACAAGGCAGCGAATCTGTTTGCCGATCCGGACAAAGTGCGCCGCCTCGACCATCATGGAGAATTTTTCAACTCGCGTGGACCGTTCACCGTACCACGTTCAGAGCAAGGGCATCCGGTATTGATACAAGCTGGCCAAAGTGGGCGCGGTAGTGAATTTGCTGCACGCTGGGGCGAGCTGGTATTCGTCATTCAGCCCAATATCGAGGTTGCGCGCAAACGGTATCAGGAATTCAAAGCAAAACTTGCCGCGCATGGCCGGGACCCGGACAGCGTGAGGGTTGCTCCCGCAATTTATGCCGTGGTCGCATCCAGTAAAGCCGAAGCCGAAGACCGGCGTGCTGCAATTGATGCGCTGGTGCAACCGATCGATTCGCTGGCACTATTATCCGAAGTGCTGAATTTCGATTTCTCAAGCAAGCGGCCGGATGACCAATTTACCGATGATGAACTTTCATCGATTTCGGGATTGCGCGCCATTTTGGATCGGGTCATTCTGGCGAGTGGCAAAAAGAATCCAACGCTAGCGGAATTCCTCAAATTTAGTGGCCGTGGAACCACCAAGGAATTGCCAACCTTCGTGGGCAGCCCAACGGATGTCGCCGACCAGCTCGAAGAATGGTTCACTGGCGGTGCATGTGATGGTTTCGTACTAGCCGCTACGCACATGCCAGGAACCTACAGAGAATTCGTGCAGCTGGTGGTACCAGAACTGCAACGTCGCGGATTGTTCCAAAAGGAGTACGCAGGCACGACGTTGAGGGAAAATCTAGGCTTGTCGCGCCCTAACTCTGGTGACTGGAAAAAGATGTATCGCTAGATTCTGCGCTCAGCAATCGTGACCGCAATTGCGGTCACGTGAAGTGCGTATTCCGTATCCGCATATTGCCGCATTTTGTGCTTCTTACAAAGCCACACCTTCGGGCAAGCTGGTAAATTTTCCACGAAAATAAACAAGCGGTTCGTCTTCCGGGCCCTTGCTGCAAGCACGTACGCGCCCAATGAAAATCGAATGCGTCTCGTACTGATGTTCATTGATCAGTTCGCAATCGAGACTCGCCAACGTATCGGCGAGTACCGGTGCGCCGGTCTGCAACGTGGACCAGGTTCCGAATGCAAAACGCGCTTCGGCTTTCAAACCGGTCCCACCCGAAAAGCAATCCGCGATATCTTCCTGTTGCGCCGACAGAAAGTTGACCGAAAAATGGCCCGCACTTTTAATCAGGGCGTGTGCACTGGCGTTTTTATTGACGCACACCAGAACCATCGGAGGCGTATCGGACACGGAGCAAACGGCGGTGGCGGTCATGCCAGTGCGGCCACCGTCGGCACCGGCCGCGATCACCGCAACGGCACCAACCTGCTGTCTCATCGCCTGACGAAAAATGGTAGAGTCCATCGCATACCTTTCAAACTGGGTTAATGCATCCATGTTAGAAAAGTGCATTCAATAAGTCTAATCAAATTATGTAAGGCATTCATTAGCTTAATTGAATAATTCGAAATCCCGCCGCGATCTACCGGATACTGAAAACACACTGAACACCAAGACGACATGGATGTTTGTAATGATTACTTAGCGTTCGCGTCATCCATCGGAAGCATGCGTTCGACGAACGACACCAACCGGGTGGCCGCAGGAGAAAGCGTGTGCGCGTTGATCGAGATGATACCGATTTCACGACTGATTTCCGGCTCGACGATCCGCAATGCGCGCAGTGTCGAACGCTTAGGAAGAGAAATTTTCGGCAACAGAGCAACCCCTAATCCCACCTCCGCCATTGCGATCAGTGTCGTCACTTGCATCATTTCAAATTTTGTTTCAAGGTCAGGAAAGCGCGATTGCAACACCATATCAATATGCCCGCGCAAAGCCGAACCAGCACTTAACTTCAGCAGTGGCAACTTCCCTAACTCTTCAACTGTGATGCGAGTCTTGCGCGTGGTTTTGTAATTAGGTGGAACCAGCGCAAAGTATTCATCCTCAAGAATCGATTGAAAATTAAAGCCATTCATTTTTTCGGTTTTCGGACCAATCCCGAAGTCGACATCACGGCGTCTCACGGCCTCCATTAACTCTTTTGCGGCAAGCTCTCGCAACGTAATCACGATCCCTGGATAAGCCTCCGCAAAGGCAGCTAAGATCGCGGGTAAACGCGTACTAGCCACGGTGGGGACGCATCCAAACGTGATTTGGCCAGTTTGAATATCCACGGCGCTTTTCAATTGCATCAGTCCCGCTTCGATTTCTGCCAGCGATTTTCTCACGCTAATGACCAAATGCTCACCTTCACGCGTCAATTCGACGCGTCGCGTAGTGCGATGGAACAACACCACGCCGAGCTGACTCTCCAGCTGCTTGATTTGCATGCTGATAGCAGGCAGTGATCGATTCGCACGTTCGGCCGCTTCGCGGAAACTGCTATGGTCAGCGACCAGCAGAAATGAGTGAAGCAGCTTCAAATTAATATTCATTTTTTCTTATTAATGTCTCGGATTAGCACTATTGTAATTGATACTGAAGTTTTAGATGACCTGCGTGATAAGAGTCTTTAGTTGGCGGAAACAGTGATTTATGCGCCTGTTCCTAATCCACGCCTCGATCCATCCCATTGTTAAGAAAATCTTCAGAATCGATCAGTTAATTGCGCTTGTCTAAGCAAGTCGGCTGTTCGTACACTTGCAATGAGATTCCGGACCGGTATTTTGTTGCACTTGTCCGCCTGTTCACATTGCACTGCTAACCGCCGCTGAGTGACGCTATGGCAGCTTTTACGCATCGGCCGGAATCAATTTCAAACCCAGTGCCTTCATCGATTCGAGGAAAATATGTCTGCAACTATCATCCAGCCCAGAACCAAACGGCTGCAACGCTCTGAACTGGCTGTTCCCGCCACGTCCGAACGATTCTTTGTAAAGGCGGCAAATAGTGCAGTCGATACCTTATTCCTCGATCTGGAAGATGCGGTGGCCGATCATCGCAAGGATGAAGCCAGAAAAAATGCAATTGTGGCCCTGAATAACATCGACTGGCGTAACAAGACCGTGGCGGTGCGCATAAATGGTCTCGATACCCCATGGGCATTGCGCGATTTGATCGATATAGTGACGCACTGTCCACGCCTGGATATGATATTGCTGCCGAAAGCTGGTTCTGCATTTGATGTCCAGTTTGTAGCGCAAATCCTGACCGCAATCGAACGTGAACAGAACCGCGCCAAACGCGTCGGTATCGAAGTATTGATCGAAACATCACAAGGTGTCGCCCATGCCGAAGAGATCGCGGCCTCCTCCGACCGGCTTGAGGCGATGATTTTTGGGGTCGGCGATTACACCGTCGATATGCGCACTAACGATGTGGTGTTTGGCACGTCTAGTCCAAATTATACGGTCCTTACCGCGCCCGATCAGAATGGCTTGCGTCAGCGCCACTGGAACGACCAATGGCATTTTGCTCTAGCGCGCATCGCCAACGCCTGCCGTGCCTACGGTTTGCGGGCGATCGATGGGCCTTATGCAGACTTTGGCGATGTTGAGGGTTATCGGGCATCTGCCGTGCGCGCGACAGCGCTGGGCTTTGAAGGTAAATGGGCTATCCATCCAAGCCAGGTCGACATCGCAAACGAGGTGTTTTCTCCTGCCGCTTCCCAATTATCCTGGGCCTCCAACGTGCTTGAAGAGCTTGCGCTGTCAGCGGCCCAAGGCAATGGTGCTTTCGGCTCGAAAGGCGTATTGATCGATCTGGCGCATGCAAAATTAGCGCGTTCGATCCAGCAACGTGCGGCTTATATTATTGAGCAGGCCTCTCCTGCAGTGAACGTCGCACGATGAATACCGTAAGCAACGCTGGGGCTAACAGTCAATCGCAACCGATGCAAGGCATACGCGTGCTCGACATCGCCACGTTTCTCGCCGCCCCTTTCACCGGCACGATATTGGCGGATTTTGGCGCGGAAGTGATCAAAATCGAACAACCGGGCACTGGCGATCCGCTGCGCAAATTCGGCACCCCGACCGAATGCGGGGATACGTTGATCTGGCTCAGTGAAGCGCGTAACAAACGCTTTGCAACAGTCGATTTACGGATTCCCGAGGGTCGGGACCTGTTCCTGAAACTGGTCGAACAATCCGACGTTATTTTGGAGAACTTTCGTCCCGGGACGATGGAAAAATGGGGCCTCGGATTTGAGGTTCTGCGTGCGGTAAATCCACGCATTGTGCTACTGCGTGTAAGCGCCTATGGCCAGACCGGACCGTACCGCGAGCGGCCGGGTTTCGCTCGCGTCGCACATGGATTCAGCGGACTGGCCGAACTGGCTGGCATGGCCGACGGTCCGCCTGTGGTACCCGGTTCTACCTCGTTAGCGGATTACATCAGCGGCATGTGGGGCGCGATTGGCGTTCTACTGACATTGCGCACGGTCGAGCAGTCCGGCATCGGACAGGTTATCGATGTCTCTTTGTATGAATCGGTATTTCGCCTGCTCGACGAACTGGCACCGGCGTATGCAAAATTCGGCCACGTGCGCACGCGCATGGGTGCGGATGTCGGGCACGTTGTACCGCATGGCCACTGGCAGACCAAAGAAGGTAAGTGGGTGGCACTGGCCTGTTCAAGCGACAAGATATTCGAACGTCTGGCAATCCTGATGAAACAACCTGAGTTGGCGCGGCCGGATCGTTATGCGACCAACCCCCAAAGGCTTGCCGGACGCGGCGAGATCAACGCCACCATTGCACGCTGGATCGGCGACCACAGCTTGAAAGACGTGATAGCGCGATGCGACGGGGCGGGCGTGCCTTGCGGTCCGGTAATGGGTATTGATGACATCTTTTCAGATCCGCAATACGCTGCCCGGGGCGATTTGGTCACCGTTAATGACGCCCGCGTCGGGGAAATCGTGGTGCCAGTGTCGGTACCGATGTTGTCGGAGACGCCGGCAGTTTTGCGTCACCTCGGTGGCGCTTTGGGTGCTGATACAGACACCATCTTGCGCACTTTGCTCGGACTCGACGCGCGAGCGATTGCCATGCTGCGCGAACAGCGGGCGATTTGAACGTGACTTTGAACGTAATGGCGAAGTGCACAAACGTAATATTTAATTTATCGACGAAAGAATAAAAGATGGAATCTTCCATGCAAGCTGACCAAACTAGCGTCAGTATTGCCGCGCATCCTGCCACGGCATTATTTGCAGGTGAAAAGTCTGTACCGGTCATCGCGTCCTGCGAACACTATGCTGGCAGCGAAAAGCTGATGGTCAAAGCGCTGCAATTGCAGCAAGACTATGGACCGGTATTCGACGTCACCTGTGATTGTGAAGATGGCGCCGCTGCGGGAGAGGAACAAAAGCACGCTCACATGGCCGCCAGCCTCATCAATTCGGCGGCCAATCGCCATGGCATGGTCGGTGCACGCATCCATGATCCGTCATCACCGTTCTGGCGCGATGATATTGATATTCTTATCGGTGAGGCCGGTGAGAGGCTGGCCTATCTGACTTTGCCGAAAGTAGGCAGCACCGGTGATGCATCCGAGATGATCGACTATATCGAACAACGCCGTGCTGCGGTTGGCTTGCATCGTGATATTCCCATCCATATTCTGATCGAAACGCACGGCGCTTTGCGCGATGTATTTGGTATCGCCGCGTTGCCCGGCTTGCAGGTGCTGGATTTTGGGCTGATGGATTTCGTCAGTGGACATCAGGGCGCTATCCCGTTTTCTGCAATGCGAAGCCCGGAGCAATTCGAACACGCGCTGGTAGTACGTGCCAAATGCGATATCGTCGCCGCTGCTTTGTCGTATGGCGTAGTGCCAGCCCACAATGTGTCGTTGTCGATACGCGACCCCGCAGCAACGGGACAGGATGCCCACCGCGCTCGCCACGAATTCGGTTTTTTGCGCATGTGGAGCGTACATCCCGGACAAATCATGCCGATCGTGACGGCTATGCGTCCAGCATCGTCGGAGGTGCAGAAAGCCAGTGATATTTTGCTCGCCGCCAGCGACGTCGCGTGGGGACCAATCAGCCATGAAAATGAATTACATGACCGCGCAACCTACCGTTATTTCTGGACCGTGCTTCAGCGCGCCCGGGCCAGCGGGCTTCCGTTGCGACAGGAAATCATTGACCGATTCTTTTCCTGACGATCCGATGTGCTTTTAAGGTTGAGGATCGGTTGTATCAGTCACTGAGCGGATTTTGTCAGAGCGGTGCTTGCGTTGATCAATTCGGCTTTCTGCATCGTTCGCCAGCATCTGAGACGACATAGACACTAGGCGCAGCAAGCGGTCCGTATCTGCAACATCCAGCATTGGCGTTGTATCGCTACCTCTATCCATCGTACTGAAATACGCGAGATCAACGCAGGTCTGAATGCCTAGGCAGACATCCGTGGTCATCGCAATAAATTGTGCGTGTGGATCGGCTCTAAGGTGGAGCGGTAACCATGAAAATGCTTGATGGAGTGCCTCGGGAGCAGTTGACGAGGTGGGTTGGGTTGGGTTGGGTTGGGTTGGCATGTCTGCTTCTTGGATAATGTTTACTCCGCGCCCTGCTTCCAATTAGGGTGGGCGGCAAATAGCGGAGTTAGAAGACCAGTATCCAAAGCAACGGGCAGGCCGAAGTCTCACCACTATTGCCACCCGTAAAAGGCGCAACAAGTTGAACGTACGTTAAATGACCCTTTCGCGGTCTGTGCGCTTTGGATATATCAGGCTTCTAAACCTGTTCCCTTTCTCTATAGGGCCAAGAGATTATGGACATCACGCGCTATTTGGTGAAGGTTGATTGTCGCGCGATGACTTTCATACAATGATCCATCGCAGAGCTTGTGCGATACGGGCTTTTACCGATAGCGGTGACGAAACTTCAATCAGGATCATATCTTGCCCACGTTGTTCCTCATCCCGCTGTGCATGGTGACAACATTGGCCTTGATTGTGCTGCAAAGCATTTTTATAAGATACCTTTAAGATACTTAAAGAGTATCTATTAAGTAGCATAACGGTATTTAGTATAATGATGATGCTCATCATTCACAGGGAGGCCAAAATGGTTAAAGAAGTACAAATGTCAATCAAAATGGAGTCCGCATTACGGGACCAGTTTATGGCTGTCGCGGCAGATCGTCATCGTCCTGCCGCCCAAATTATTCGGGATTTGATGCGTCTTTACATTGCTGACTATGAAACCCCAAATGCGTTGACCGCTGAAACGCTACGTAAAAGCCAAAGAGGCGAAGATATCTTTAGCGCGGCCGATGCGACCGATCTGTTTAAACAGCTAGGTATTTAATGCGGCTGCCAAAGTATTCCGGACAATTCAAACTAGACGTAAAACAAGCGGAAAAGCGCGGCAAGGATATGCAAAAGCTACGCGATGTCATTACTTTGATTCTTTCGGGAGATACCCTTCCGCGAGAACTGGGTGACAATCCTCTAAAAGGTGAATGGAAGCCAAACCGTGACCTTCATATAGAGCCGGATTGGGTATTGATTTACACCCCAAACGCTGAGGCGGTTTACTTCGAGCGTACCGGCACGCATTCCGACATTTTTAGTAAGTAATGATCTTTGTGAATGCGACCCTTCTGTAGGTCGAGGTCACAATAGCAAATTCCTTGAAATATTCGAAAACGAAGACCTTTCTGCAAGAAAATCAAAACAGATTCGTAAATAATTTTATGTTCCAAAAAATAGGCTGACTCTGACCGTGAGGCACTATTGATAGGACCACCACTTCTGAATATTTGTAGTTAAACCTGCTCAAACATAGCGGAAAGCCGATCCCTGCAATTAAGGGGTAAATTAGTTGATGGCAACAGATACCCGCAATCAAAGCCCCAGACAAATCGCCCCAACCGCAACAATCACGCACGCAAACCAGCGCTTGCCATTGACTGCTTCCCCCAGAAACACGCGCCCCATCAGCACGGCGAACACCACGCTGGTCTCGCGCAATGCCGATACCGCGCCCATCGCACCGGACTGCATGGCCCAGATCACGATGCCATACGCCGCGATTGACACCAGGCCGCCAGCGACAGACGAACTGACCGACATGGGTGCCGTCCGTAATGGCGTCCAGATCGCCGCAAGCCCCCGCTTTGCGACGAACAGCACCGGCATCATCCAATAGAACAGGAACATCGCCGCAGTATAGGCGACCGCGTGGCCGTCGGATAAGCGCACGCCGATGCCGTCGATCACGGTGTAGAGTGCGATCGTCGCGCCAGTTGTCAGCGCGGCCAGCACACCCGCGCGCGACACGTGACGCCCTTGCAGCGCGAGCGCGATGATGCCGCCCGATATCATCACAATCCCGAGAACGTGCAAAGGGCCAATGGCCTCGTGTGCGAACAGCGCCGCGCCAAGCGTAACAAGCAATGGCGACGAGCCGCGCGCAATTGGATACGCTTGCGCCAGATCACCGTGGCGATATGACCGCACAAGGCTGACGTTGTAGGCGATATGCACAAGCCCCGATGCGACGATGTACGGCCACGCTGCGACGGGCGGCCATGGCATGAACAGGACGACAACCGTGGAGACCGCTCCGATGGCGATGCTCATCCACGTCATGGACAGGAACCGGTCACGGTTGCCGTGCAACATCGCGTTCCAGCTCGCGTGCAGCAAAGCAGCAAAGAGGACGAGACCACCGGTATAACTGAGCATGCGGGTTCCTGAAAAAAAGAGCGCGCTGGCGGGTGCGCCAGCCGTAAAAGTGCCATCAATTAGCGCGAGATAGCTGCGAATGAGCCGCGAACGCAAGGATGTCCCTCCGCTTTCTTTCGCCATCTCATCGCTATTTACGCCGATTAGGCGTGATGTAAGTAGGATATCTATCTTGCAGCAAGCTGACAAACCAGATAAATTGGACGTTCACGTTAAAAAAACTATCCTGAATGAAGCGAATATTGCCTCCACTCAATGCATTGCGTGCCTTTGAGGCCGCAGGTCGGCTCGGTAGCTTCAAGGAGGCAGCTACGGAATTGCATGTGACGCAAGGTGCGATAAGTCAGCACGTGCGCCTGCTGGAAGAGTGGCTTAGCGCACCATTGTTTGAACGACACAACCGGCGCGTGGTGCTCACTCCGGCGGCGAAGACCTATTTAGCGGAAATCGGCCCCTTGTTCGAGCAGCTTTCACGGTCAACCGCACAATATGGCTTTCCCACAACAGCCTCCCGCACACTATCCGTGAATGCATCCGCGACATTCACGCTGCGCTGGCTGGTGCCGAGACTGGCCAAGTTCCGCGCTGAGCATGTCGACGTGGACGTTAGGGTAGAAACGTCGAACGAGTCAGTGGAGAGTCTAAAAGATATCTACGACATCATCATCCGCGGCGGTCCGGATACCTTTTATGGCTACGCAATGCGACCTTTTCTGTCCGAGGAGAGAATGCCGGTTTGCAGTCCGGCACTTTTGCAGCGACTGCCGCTATGCATGCCAGAGGATTTGCGGCAGCATACGTTGCTGCACACGTCGAGTCTTCCCCGGCTGTGGCCGGACTGGTTAGTGAGCGCACAGATACCGGCGCTCAAGCCCGCCGCCACGCTGACCTTCGACCACTTCTATCTGACATTACAAGCTGCCATCGATGGAATAGGCATCGCAATGGGACCGACGGCGCTAGTCTCAGACGATCTCGCCGCTGGCCGACTTGTCGCGCCGTTCACCGGCCCGCGTTTGCCATCGCGCAGCTATTGCACCTATGTTCCGGATGGGAAATCCGCAGATGATCTTGTTATGTTGTTCCGCTCATGGCTTGAGAGTGAAGGGGCGGCGTTGTGAATGGAGATGGACCAAAAGTAGGACCATCGGTCAATCATCACTTTTGATCACTAACCACCTTCAGCCAAAAGAGAAGCGTATAGGAACATATGCCAGCAGAGAAAAATTCGATCAGCAGTAATCAAGCACTGCCACAACCGCGTGTATCGTCACGGTTGCCACCTATGCTTGCATTAAACGCCAAGACGCCAGAGGACGCTATCGCCAAAAAGCAGGCGCAAGAACGCAAGGATGCGCTGGTTCGCGGAATCACTTCAGTACAAGAAGTGCGTGACGCGATACGGCGCATCGGACGCGCGCTTCCGTCTATTTCCGCGGTGCCTCGAATTGGCATACTTGATACTGCGGCGTTTCGCAGGCGTGCCGCACAAGGCTTACCATTTGTGATCACGGGACTTGTCCGAAGGTGGCCTCTGTCCACTCTCACACCGCAAACGCTGCGCGACCACTTTGGCGACTTGCCAGTGCGCGCGAGGGTGGGCGACTATGTCAATACTGCATTCGCGTCTGATCGGGCCATGCAGGATATGTCTATGCTTGCGTATCTTGATCTTGTCGCCACTGACCCGCAGGATCTGCCGCCTTATTTGGGTAATTTGGAGTTACGCGCGTTAAACAAGCTGTGCTACTGGCCGACATATTTTGGCAAGATGGGTCCACCTCGCTTTTGGCTTGGCCCTTCAGGAACGGTGACACCGCTGCATTGCGACTACGACGATAATATTTTTGCGCAGATATGGGGCACCAAACGAATTTTTCTATCCCCGCCTCATCACGATGAATTTCTTTATACCAGCGAGGCGAATGCCATCCTGTTTGGCTCGCCGTTTAACCCAGAAGCACCGGATTTCGACACATTTCCGCTAGCGCGTAAGGCGACAATGATCGAATGCATTGTCGATGCTGGCGAGCTCCTGTATGTGCCAGCCGGGTGGTATCACCAGGTTCGCTCGCTGACGTTTTCGCTTTCCGCCAATCGCTGGGCCCGTGCTCTGCCGTTTGCACTGAACGGCGACCCATCCCTTCTGCGCCAGACCTGATAGCAAAATACTGTCAGCAGACTGTTGCACGCCCTACCATTGCGCGAGCCATTTTCTTAGGTTCGTGCGGGTATTTCCTGCGGCGTCTGTGGGAAATACAGGCTAAAACGGATCAGTCCCGCCGCCGAACAACTCACCTCGGCCCTGCCGCCATGCACCAGCATGATGGCACGCACAATCGCCAATCCCAGACCGTTCGATTCCGTGAATTCACTGCGCGATTTGTCGCCGCGATAGAAACGGTCGAACAAGCGGTCTAGCTGTTCTTGCGGGATCGGGTCTCCCTGATTTTCCACTTCAACGCATGTGCCCTGTGCCTGTGGCTTGGCGCTTAACCGCACGGTGCTTCCCGGCTGCGCATAGCGTACCGCGTTCACCGCCAGGTTGCTGACCGCGCGGCGCCACATCACCGGACTGACTTGCAGCTCGCCGCTGGCGTCCACCACCAGTCTGATATCGCGCTCTTCAGCCATACCCTCAAAATACTCGGCGATCTTGTGCAGTTCATCGGTCAATACCAGCGGTGTTTTTTCGACAGCGAGACCGGCATGGTCGGCATGCGCGAGGAACAGGATGTTTTCCACAATACGGCTGAGGCGCTGTAGCTCTTCCAGATTCGATTCCAGCACCTGCTGGTATTCACTGACACTGCGTACCTTGTTCAGGGTCACCTGAGTCAGTCCCATCATGGCGCCGATCGGCGTACGAATCTCGTGCGCGAGGTCGGCAGAAAACTGCGACAGGTGTTCATAGCCGTCGGAAAGCCGATCCAGCATGGCATTGAAGGATGCAGCTAGCCGCCGCAACTCTTGCGGCGCGTCCTCTTCGCGCAGGCGTACCGCGATATTGGTCGGACTGACTTCGGCGGCGCGCGCTGCCATCGACGTCAACGGCCGGAAGCCGCGCTTCAGCACCAGGAAAGAGAGCAGCGCTGCCAGCAACACCGATGTTGCAGCGGCACCAATCACCTGCCAATAGTATCGAGAAAGCATATGCGATTCTTGCGTCATCACATGGGCACCGACGATCACTACTTTGGTGCCATCACTCCCCACTTCGGCCTCGGCCGAGATCCAGCGCACACGCACGCCATCGGCGCGTTCACCTGTTTGCAGTACTGCTAATTTTAAGGGTTGATTCAAGCCCACCGGCAACATTGGCGGCGGCGTCATGTTATCCGGATTGACACGTACGAACGGTGCCTGACCCGGATAGGCGAACATCAGCACATCGCTCTCGCTGCCCAGCATGGTTTCAAACAATGTTGGCCGATCTTCCATCTGCTTGACGTTATAGAGATCGTGCAGCAACGTGCGGAAATGCTCTACCCTGCCAATCAGCGAATAATCGGCGCGGGTTTCCAGCGCGTGGCGGGCCGACGAATACAAGTACATGCCGAGACTGGTAACAATAGCGCAGGCAATCAGCGCGAACAGAAAAGAGACACGTGCGGTCAGTGAGCGGGTACGCCAGAGATTCATGGATTTTCAGAAAACATATAGCCGATACTACGCACCGTATGGATCAGTTTGTGGTCAAAGGGATTGTCGATCTTTGCGCGTAGCCGCTTAATGGCGACATCGACCACATTGGTGTCGCTATCGAAATTCATGTCCCACACTTCGGAAGCAATGACGGTGCGCGACAAGGCCTCGTCCTGGCGTTTAACTAGCAGATGCAACAGAAGAAATTCCTTGTTGGTGAGAACAATATCGATGCCCTGACGCGTGACCTTGCGCCGCAACAGATCAAGCTGCAAATCGGCAACCTGAAAAAAATCCAGCGCATGCGCCTCACGCACCACGCCGCGACGCAGCAAAGTGCGAATTCGCAGCAGCAGTTCGGTAAACGAAAATGGCTTGACCAAATAATCGTCGGCGCCCAACTCTAGCCCGCGTATACGGTCGTTTACATGGTCGCGCGCGGTCAGGAAGATGACCGGCAAATCACGGCGAGCGCGGATCGCAGTCATGATCTTCCAGCCGTCGGTACCGGGCAACATAACGTCCAGCACGACCAGGTCGTAGGAATTCTCCAGTGCCATGTGTAAACCGTCGCTGCCATTGCGAATCAAATCGACCGCATAACCTGATTCGCGCAGGCCTTTTTTGAGGTAGTCGCCGGTCTTTGGGTCGTCTTCGATGACGAGGATAGCCATGCTCATTCCTTGATGGTGATGAGACTATTCTATCAATTCGCACGCCACGAATAATGACAATATTGTCATTCAACTGTCACCGATAAGACACTTCGGCACGCCTACTATGAACTTCCCAGCAACTACCGAGACTATTCCCATGACAACTGCACAATTTTTACGTCGGCTTGTTCCCGCCCTGGCCGCAACGACTTTGCTCGCCTATGGCAGCGTTGCCATCGCCCAGACTACCGCTACGGCAGCGCCGGTGCGGGTGCGCGCCACCATTCAAAAAGTGACCGCCGATACTCTCGAAGTCAGCACCAAAGCCGGTAAGAAACTGACCTTGAAACTGGCACCTGACGTGGCGGTGATGTCGGTTAGCCATGCCGCCATCACTGATATTAAATCTGACAGTTTCATCGGCAGCGCCGCCATACCGCTACCTGACGGCACGCTGAAGGCGCTGGAAGTAACCGTCTTTCCGGCTGGCATGAAGTCGGGCGAAGGTCATTACGCCTGGGATTTGGGTAAGAAAAGCACGATGACCAACGGTACGGTCGGCGACGTCGTCGTCACCAGCGGCCGCACCATCACCGTCAAGTATCCCGATGGTGAAAAGAAAATCGTCGTACCAGCCGACGTCCCAATCGTGAGCCTAAACAAGGCTGACCGCAGCTTGCTGGTTGCTGGCGCCCATGGCGTATTTGTTGTTACCAAAGCCGCCGATGGTAGCGAAGTAGTAAGTCGCGCCCTGGTTGGAATCAACGGCGTAGTGCCGCCGATGTAAAGCTGTATCGCGGGAAGTCGGCGGTCCGGCGGTCCGGCGGTCCGGCGACCCGCCGACCCGGCAGCCGGGCTGGCCAGCTGACCGTAACGATTTTTGATAAGGTGTATTCATGGCGACTGCCGATAACCCCCGCCGCATCATTCATCCGTTGCTGGTGCGCATAGTGCACTGGATCAACGCCTTCGCCATCGTCTGTATGGTAATGAGCGGCTGGGCGATTTACAACGCCTCGCCGCTGTTCGGCTTTGGTTTTCCGCATTGGGCCACTCTCGGTGGATGGCTGGGCGGCGCGATCGCGTGGCATCTGGCGGCGATGTGGCTGTTGGGTGTGAACGGCCTGATCTATCTTGGCTACGGCCTGCTCGCTGGTCATTTCCGCCGTCATTTCCTGCCGCTACGATTCAGTGCCCTGCTGCGCGATGTAAAAGATGCGTTGACCTTAAAGCTGGCGCATCAGCCAGGCGTCTATAACACCGTGCAACGTCTAATGTATATCGGCGTGTTGCTGCTTGGCGTGCTGGTGGTAGCGTCCGGTTTATCGATCTGGAAACCGGTGCAGTTGGATGGTCTGGTCGACCTATTCGGCGGCTATGACATTGCACGCCGCGTGCACTTCATCGCCATGGCCGGTATCGTCGGCTTCGTGGTGGTGCATCTGGCGCTGGTGCTGATCGTGCCGAGCACGCTGCTGCCCATGCTAACCGGACGGGCACCCCGCCACTCCAGCAAAAAACTTATCAAGCAGGAGCAGCAATGATGAGCGAGAAAAAAAACAAACTGCTGAAAAACAGTGAGCTACAACCTGAACTGGTGCAACTGCAGCGCCGTCTGTTCCTGCGTTCGGGTTTGTCACTGGGCGCGTTATCGCTACTAAGCGGCTGCAACCTGCAGGATGGCGATCAGGTCGACAAGGTATTGTGGGCAATGTCACGCTGGAATGATCGTGTGCAAAGTATGTTGTTTCGCGCCAATCATCTGGCGCAAACCTATCCGGCCAGCATGATCACCAAGCCGTTTCCATTCAATGCTTTTTATGACGCAGATTCCGCACCGGAGATCGATGGTGATACCTATAAGCTGGAAGTCTCTGGACTAGTGCGTAACAAGGACAACTGGAACCTGGCGCAATTAAGGGCATTACCACAGGAGTCGCAGATCACGCGCCATATTTGCATCGAAGGCTGGAGCGCCATCGGCCAGTGGGGCGGCGTGCCGTTTCGCACTTTCCTGGCCCATATCGGTGCTGATACGACGGCAAAATATGTCGGCTTTAAATGTGCCGACCGCTACTACTCCAGCATCGACATGGCAACCGCATTGCATCCGCAAACTTTGCTGGCATTAGATTTTGGCACTTCACCGCTACCAACCGAGTATGGCTATCCGTTAAAACTGCGGGTGCCGACCAAACTCGGCTTCAAGAACCCCAAGCACATTGCAGCGATCTTCGTCACCAACGAGTATCCCGGCGGCTATTGGGAAGACCAAGGGTACAACTGGTACAGCGGTTCTTAGCCTGTCACCATCGTACCAGTTCAGCGAGACTTGCCCTAGGTGGAAGGGGCAAGCTTGTCTTCAGTGCGGAGGTCGAAATCGCTGGCGTCATGACGCTCGAGTAGTTGGTCGGAGGGTTCGCCCCACGCGCGGTTAACCTTGCGTCCGCGCACGACAGCTGGACGCAATGCAATCTCATCGGCCCAGCGCAATACATGCTTGTACGCATGCACGCTGAGGAACTCACCGGCCTCGTAAAGTTGACCTTTGACCAGCGCGCCGTACCATGGCCATACCGCCATATCAGCGATCGTATAGTCGTCGCCCGTCAGGAAGCGGTGCTCTGACAGTTGGCGATCCAACACATCAAGCTGACGTTTCACTTCCATCGCGTAGCGGTTGATAGGGTACTCGAACTTTTCAGGTGCGTAAGCATAAAAATGACCAAAGCCTCCGCCTAAAAAAGGCGCACTGCCCATTTGCCAGAATAGCCAGGACAAGCATTCGGCCCGCGCCGCGCCGCTGCTGGGCAGGAAGGCACTAAACTTCTCGGCCAGATACTGAAGAATGGCGCCGGACTCAAACACCCGCACCGGTGTTTCACTGCTATGATCCATCAGAGCCGGGATCTTGGAGTTGGGGTTAGCCCCAACAAATCCACTGCCGAACTGATCACCATCATTGATACGAATCAGCCAGGCGTCGTATTCCGCACCGGCGTGGCCCAAGGCCAGCAACTCTTCAAGCATGATCGTCACCTTGACGCCATTGGGTGTGGCGAGCGAATAAAGCTGCAACGGATGGCGTCCCACTGACAGGTCCTTGTCGTGCGTGGCACCAGCGACAGGGCGGTTGATGCTGGCAAACTTGCCGCCGCTTTCCTGATCCCAGGACCAAACTTTGGGTGGGATGTATAAATTTGCATTGCTCATTAGATAGCCTTTATAAGATCGCGCAGTTGGGGCGCGGAATACTGTTTAGTGTACCCAGAAGTGAAGACCCTCTCCCTTGGCGGTCAATTAGTCGAGCTGTGCCTCGTTCAGCCTCATTTGATCGAATACCCCGGTTTTTGGACTAAGTATTTTTTTTCGGCGAACTCGGGGCCTTCAAAATAATCAACAATGTGCCAAAAATCATCGTCAGGATGAGCGCTCAAGTGATCGTTGAAGCTGCCGGATTCAGGACCATCATTCATCAACTACATATCTGAAGCTAAAAAGGTTTAAGCAATTTTTGGAGCTGGGTGAAGTGATTCCAAACAGTAAACTTCGCCGACATCAACGGTATCGGGATTAGATAGTGCCCCGAATAGCGTAGTTAAATATCAATAAATTAATATTTTTCACATCACACACTTCCATCAATAAACCGAATTTGGGTTTGACTTTATCAAATTTTACGATCTTTTCATCATCTGTGATGTTACCCACCGGCCGCGACGGATCGTTAGCGACTTGTGGCGATTGGCCGGTAAAGACTGGAAGCAGCCTCACCGTTTATATTGATCATCATCAGATTTATCTAAAAGTGGTCATTCATGATGCTGTCAATGATGAAATAATTATTTCATACTCAACACTTCATCTTTATACTTAGCTTGCAACTTTTGCAACTAACGCCTGAATTCCGACTCCACCGCGCAAGCTTTATTAATCTTGGGATTGACTTTCGTGATTCAAGAAAGTGCGGTGCACGCCGTTCGCGTCTCCCATAAGGAACGATTTAGATGACTTTTCCAATCCAACTAACTGCGCAAATTAGTAGCCATAATGGTGAAATTGCTAGAACTTTAACCCTTCATAAAGGCCTGACGGTTCTTTTAGGCCCAAATGGTTCAGGTAAAACGCATCTTCTTCGAGGGCTAAAAAAGAGTTTTGGAAGCCATTTGATAGGCAAAAAGGTTCGTTTTTTATCTGCGGGCCGAATGGGCATGTTGGAACAATTCCGGTCAGACTACGACGGTCATCGTGGTGGCAGTCCTGGATATGATCAAGCCGTATATGGAAACAAAGGCGACTCCCACCGCCGCCATCAAATGGAGACCTTAAATGGTGACTTCCAAACTCTTGCCGCGCGATCAGATATTCTTATAAAAATCCAAGAACGCCTTAAGAAGCTTTTTAAGCGAGATATATTGATTGATTGGGATGGAGGAAGCCTAAAGATTCTGTTCTCTCATTTGGATAATCAATCTCAGCCCTACTCATCAGGACGGGAGGCATCGGGCTTGATGCATTTGGTAGGCATACTTTCCGCACTTTATGATGATGAAGTCGGCGTTCTGCTATTAGACGAACCAGAAGTTTCGTTACATCCCCAGTTACAAGCATTTCTTCTTAAAGAAATTATCAGCGTTGCTGGCTACCCTTCAGATAGTGGCAATAAGAAAATTGTTGTAATTGCGACGCATTCTACTGAAATGGTTCAATTAGCATGTCCTGATGACTTGCTATCGCTTGTATTTTGTTATGACCTCAACTCAGACCCTGTTCAACTGCCCGCAGGCGCAGGAGAACTTAGTAATACAAAAATTCGGGGATTAATTGCTCGCCTCGGACAAGAGCATAAACTATCATTGTTTTGCAAACGTCCGCTTTTAGTCGAAGGGCCTTCAGACGTCATGGTCTGTAGCGCTCTTTCAAGCAAGGCCGGAATTCATTTAGAGGCGGCTGGCTCGCAACTTCTTCCAGTAATTGGTAAGGGGCAGATGCCCATTGTCACAAAATTATTTCGTCTCTTAGGCAAGGAGCCCGTTGCTCTGGCTGATGCAGATGGAATTGCCGATGGCCTTACTTTGGTCAATCAATTCCTTACTGATAGCCGAGTGGCTGATCAAGATGCAGCTAAACACGGCTTCGCCTCAGCTAATGCCATGGCGACCGCAATTTACAATGACTTCTGCAAGCTTGTACTAGAGAGATGGGCTGAGATATCAGAAAAAGCAGAATTACATTCATATTGGGTCAACAAAAAAAATGGCGAAGATAATACTGCTAAACGTCGAGCTGTATTTTGTAGCCTTTTTTTATACCCTGATAGCGAGTTATCTACGTTATCGACAGACAACGCATGGAGCACTATTAAGCAAAGAATTTCTACTTTATTGGATATGCTAGAGAATTCTGGATTATTTATTTTAAGGAGAGGTTCTATTGAATCTTATTATCAGACATCAGATCAATTCACATCGTTAGGAAAGCCAAGTGCCGCAGCTGAGGAAATAGAATTCATCAGCCAACTTGATAAAAATCATATTCAAGAAAAATATGCCGATATTCTTAGATGCTTACAGTTTGCGGCTAACACGGAATCAATTTGTGAGGCAGACGCCTTGAGAGACCTTTTGCTTTCTGTTGCGGCACCGGCACATGCAAGATTAAAGGGAGGGGATCAGGCGAGTAACCCCAACGTTTTAGCTAGATCAATATTGGGCGATCGTTCAAAAATATTTGAGCTTGCCATCGAAGGTGACACTTTAGTCATCGACGTTGCCAGCAAAATATTAAACATCACTGGCTTCCCGCTTAAAATTAGCAAAGATGAGGACATCGTTAAACTCATTAGTGCGACACTAGCAAACAATGCATAGGTTAATCCGCCACCCATACAAATGGTAATTGTCGGTAACTAACGATTACTTTAATAATTCAAATCTTTTGATGTATATAGATCTGACCGGAAATGTTTGCTGCAATCGAATGTCGGCTTAAGGGTATTGATCTTCGATCTTAAAAAATACGAAAGTCTGCAATCGCTGCATTGCCGCCGCTCGGGACACTTTGGAGAATCCTCAAACCAGTTCGGTCTGAAGTAAAAAAGCCCGCGCACCGCGAAAGGGATGCACGAGCTTTTAAAAAGAAAAAATTCCTGCTGATTAAGCCTTACAGCCCTTCAGAAAAGGCCGACACGGATCAACGAATCTATACGGGGAGAACTTTCTTAATTGCAACTTTTCCAGTTTATGCATCCCAAACTGCCAACTTATGGGTATAGCTAAAAACATCAAACGTCAATATTCCCAGCCTGCAAAGCATTCATCTCAATAAACGCACGACGTGGTTCCACGTCATCGCCCATCAACGTCATAAAGATTTGATCGGCGGCAATCGCGTCGTCGATCTGGACTTTTAGCAAGCGGCGTACGGTTGGGTCCATGGTGGTTTCCCATAGTTGGCTTGGGTTCATTTCGCCCAGCCCTTTATAGCGCTGCTTGCTGACGCCGCGCTCGGCTTCGTCGCGCAGCCATGCCATGGCTTGATGGAAGTCGGTGATGGCGAATTCTTTGACTTTTTCGCCGGTTCCGCGACGGACCATTGCGCCCGGGCCAATGAGGCCTTTGAATGTGGCAGCGGCGTTGCATAGAACTTTGTAGTCCGAACTGGCGACAAAATCGCTATCGATGATGCTGGCTTTGACATTGCCGTGATACATGCGCTGGATACGTAACTGATGTTTTTCTGTTAGCTCGTCGGACCTGACGACGACTGTGACCGCAGGATCGCCGATTTCTTTGGTGAGCGCCTGCGCTGAAATTTCAGCATTTTCTACGGTGTCGAGTTGGAGCGTGACGCCGGTCATGATGGCGGTCAGGGCCGCACCGTCAATGGCGCGGGTCAGGCGCGTGATGATGGCGTTGGCGGTGTTGTATTGACGGACCAATTCTGTCAGGGCTGGGCCGCTGATTGGATCGGTGCCGGTACTTGGAATCAACGATGCATCGTTTAAGGCGACTTGCATCATGTACTGGACTTCTTCAACGTCATCTTTCAGATAACGTTCGTCTTTGCCGTGCTTGACCTTGTACAACGGCGGTTGCGCGATGTAGATGTGACCGCGCTCGACCAGTTGTGGCATTTGCCGATAGAACAATGTCAGCAGCAAGGTACGGATGTGGGCGCCATCGACGTCCGCATCGGTCATGATAATGATGCGGTGATAACGCAGTTTGTCGGCGTTGAATTCGTCTGGTCCGATACTCGTGCCTAAGGTGGCGATCAGGGTGGTGATCTGTTCCGACGAAAGCATTTTTTCGAAGCGTGCTTTTTCGACGTTCAGGACTTTACCGCGCAATGGCAGAATCGCTTGAAATTTACGGTCGCGGC
Organism: Glaciimonas sp. GNP009; assembly: GCF_054343755.1. Taxonomy (NCBI): domain Bacteria; kingdom Pseudomonadati; phylum Pseudomonadota; class Betaproteobacteria; order Burkholderiales; family Oxalobacteraceae; genus Glaciimonas; species Glaciimonas sp. GNP009. Next base: position 2,280,278 of record NZ_JBTGUV010000004.1, on the reverse strand, counting down.
CTTGCTTGGCTGATCCGCCCGCTGAGTCACCCTCGACGATATAAAGTTCGCAGAGTGCTGGATCTTTTTCCTGGCAATCGGCCAGTTTGGATGACAAGCCGAGTCCGTCCATGACGCCTTTACGACGTGTCAGTTCACGCGCTTTACGCGCAGCATCACGCGCGCGAGCGGCTTCGACAATTTTGCCGCAAATAATTTTGGCGTCGTTTGGTTTTTCTTGCAAATAGTCGTTGAGTGTTCTGGCGACGATTTCTTCTACAGGCAAACGGACTTCGCTGGAGACCAGTTTATCTTTGGTTTGCGAGCTGAATTTTGGCTCTGGCACCTTGACCGATAAGACGCAAGTTAAGCCTTCGCGCATATCGTCGCCGCTGGTTTCAACTTTGGCGCGTTTGGCGAAATCGTGTTCTTCGATATACTTGTTGAGCACGCGCGTCATTGCTGCGCGTAATCCGGTCAAATGGGTTCCGCCATCGCGTTGCGGAATGTTATTGGTGAAGCATAAGACTTGCTCGTTGTAGGCGTCGTTCCATTGCATGGAAACATCGACTGTTACGCCCTCTTTTTCGCCGGTTGCCTGAAAAATCGTTGGATGTAATACGCTCTTGTTTTTATTGATGTATTCCACAAAACCACGCGTACCACCTTCGAAGGCAAAGAGTTCTTCCTTACCGGAACGTTGGTCGGTTAACTTGATGCGTACGCCATTATTCAAGAACGATAATTCGCGGATACGCTTGGCTAGAATTTCATAGTGAAATTCAACGTGCGTGAAAATTTCTTCGTCGGCCCAAAAGTGAACTTCGGTGCCACGTTTGTCGGTGTCGCCAATGACTTTGATCGGCGATACGATCATGCCATTGATGGTTTCGATTTCACGATCTTGTGGGACGCCACGGACAAACTCCATGTAATGCACTTTGCCATCCCGACGAATCGTGAGCTTCAATAGCTTCGATAAACCGTTGACGCAAGAGACACCCACGCCATGTAAACCGCCAGAAACTTTGTAAGAGTTCTGATCGAATTTGCCACCCGCGTGTAACTCGGTCATGACGATCTCTGCGGCGCTGCGCTTAGGCTCGTGCTTGTCGTCAAACTTGATGCCGGTTGGTACGCCACGACCATTGTCGGTGACGGAAATCGAATTATCAGAGTGAATCGTGACGTTGATTTCGGTGCAATGACCGGCTAACGATTCATCAATCGAGTTATCTAATACCTCAAATACCAGATGATGCAAGCCGGTGCCGTCTGAAGTGTCGCCGATGTACATCCCCGGACGTTTTCGTACTGCTTCCAGACCTTCGAGGATCTGAATTGAGGACGCGCCGTACGTATCTGGTACCGGCTGATTGGTGTTGTCTTGTGGGATTGATGACATGGCTACCTTCTGAATAGACTGCTACAAAAACGTGAATCCAAGCGGAAATCCGCAACGTGCAGATTTCTTAAATGTGGCAAAGGGGCCGAAGCCCCAACGTCACGATGGCATTACTTTGACGATTTTTTGCGACCCGATATAACTTGCGATGCGACTTGTGATATGACGCGATATCGCATCATTTCACATAATGCTAAGTGGCACGACGCCACAATATCCTTTGCAGACACTAAATCCGCATTGGCATCACGACATACTTAAAATCAACATTTTCCGGGACAGTGATCAGCGCGGATGAATTAGCGTCACCGAGGGCAATATTAACGTTCTCGCCCTTCAAATTGTTCAATACGTCGAGCAAATACGTGACATTGAAACCAATGTCCACACTGTCTCCGCCGTAGTCGATTTCTAGCTCTTCAATCGCCTCTTCCTGATCGGCATTGGTTGAGCTGATTTTGAGACTGCCTGGTGTGACAACCCAACGCACGCCCTTGAACTTGTCGCTGGTCATAATTGCAGCGCGTTGCAACGAGCGCAGCAGACGATCGCGGCCGATGGTGAAATCGTTCTTATAACCTTTTGGCACCACGCGGGTATAGTCAGGAAATTTACCTTCAACCAATTTCGAGATCAACTCAATGTCAGCGAACGATAATTTGACCTGATTGTTGGCGATTTCCAACTGAACCGGCTCATCGGTTTCGTCCAGCAGGCGTTGCAACTCAATGATGGTTTTGCGTGGAATGATGACTTCCTGACGGGCAAACTCTTGCTCTGTCGCGACCTGGCAAAACGCCAGACGGTGACCGTCGGTGGCGACAGCGATGACATTATTGCCATCCAGCACCAATAGTAAACCGTTGAGGTAATACCGAATATCTTGCTGCGCCATCGAAAAATGGACCATGTTGAAGAGATGCTTCAAGGTCTTTTGCGGCAACGTGACGGTGGCGTTGTAATGCTCAGCTTGGGCGACGGTCGGAAACTCTTCAGCTGCCAACGTTTGCAATGCAAATCGGGACTTGCCGGATTGCACTGTCATCCGCTTATTGCTCAGTGTCAGCGAGACTTCACCGGACTCCGGCAATGCGCGCAGAATATCGAGAAGTTTACGTGCAGCAACAGTCGTTGCGACAACTTCTGAGCCAGTGCCAACATTTGCATTGGTCGTAATTTGCACTTCAATGTCAGTAGACAGAAAAGAGACTTTTTCGCCGTCCTTGCGAATGAGGATATTGGCCAGAATCGGCAATGTGTGCCGACGCTCGACAATACCACTCACGATCTGCAGTGGCCGGAGAAGAGTATCTCGGTTAGTTTTGACCAATTGCATAGCTATATCCTTATTATCTAAAATTCAACAAATATCGCTTCATTTTAACCATTCTGAGTGGCCTTGAACCAACCTAACAATGTAACTTACTTCGACTACTTATGAATGACATCAATAAGAAAAGTATCGGAGACTTGTACATTATCATCCGGTTTATGGTGCTATTTTACGTTTCCGACAGGAAATTCACCCACACTTATCGATTTAAAATCGCACTTTTGCATTTTTTCAATGAGATTGGAGCAGTATTTCGCACTGTAAAAAAACCACACTTGCGCGGACTCTACCATCACTAATCTCCAGGTTATCCACAGGCTGAAAGGCACAAATGTGGATAACTCGCCAACTGCATCATTATTCGTAGCCCTAACCTTTTAAGGTTTGCTCTAAAACGTGCAGTTCGTGGTTGCATTCGGGGTTTTTGGTCCGGTCGCCGGCGATTTTGCGTACGGCGTGCAATACAGTGGTGTGATCCCGGCCACCGAAAAGTTCGCCAATTTCTGGCAAACTTTTTTGCGTAAGCTCTTTTGCCAGATACATTGCAATCTGACGTGGCCGCGCAATGTTCGCAGGGCGCTTTTTGGAATACATGTCGGCGACCTTGATGTTAAAGAAATCCGCGACCGTCTTTTGAATATTTTCGACAGAAATTTGGCGATTTTGTACGGAAAGCAAGTCTTTCAACGCGTCTTTGACGATGTCAATGGTGATGTCTTTGCCATGAAAACGTGAGTACGCCAAAATCTTGCGCAGCGCTCCCTCTAGTTCACGGACGTTTGAGCGCAGATGTTTTGCAACAAAAAAAGCAACGTCATCCGAGAAGGTAACGCCTTCAGATGCCGCCTTCTTAAGCAAGATAGCGACACGCATTTCTAATTCCGGTGGCTCAATGGCTACCGTCAAACCGGAGTCAAAGCGCGAAATCAAGCGATCATCCATGCCTGTGATTTCTTTTGGGTAGGTATCACTGGTGATAATGATTTGTTTCTTTGCTGCAATCAATGCTTCGAAGGCGTAAAAGAATTCTTCCTGCGTGCGACTCTTGCCGCCGAAGAATTGAATATCATCAATCAACAACAAATCGAGAGAATGATAGTAACGCTTGAAGTCGTCAAAACCCTTACGTTGGTAAGCGGTCACTACGTCGCGAACGTATTGCTCAGCGTGGATGTAGCGAATCTTGGACGAGGGATTATCCGCTAGAAGCTGGTTGCCGATCGCATGAATCAGATGCGTTTTACCAAGACCGACACCACCATATAAAAACAATGGATTATAGGAAACACCCGGATTATTCGCCACCTGGATCGCTGCGGCACGGGCCAGCTGATTGGCTTTGCCGGTTACGAAACTATCGAAACTTAACTCCGTGTTAATCCGCGATTGGTCGCGACGCGCTATGACGGCGCTCGATTCTGCCTGCGCTTCAGGCATACGATCAAAGTGGTTGCTGCTGCCACCATGTCCAAATGTCGGCGACGAATTCGGATGCGCACCGTCCAGCGCTACCGGCATCGTCGAAACACTTGGTTTGCGGGCAACATTGGTGCGCGGGTCCAGCATGAACTGAACATCAATAGGCGCCTCCCAAAATTCTGCCGCCAACGTCGTGATGCGACTGGCGAATTGTGTTTTGACCCAATCAAGCTTAAATCGATTTGGCGCTGCGATACGTAGCTTGCCATCCTCATAATCAATCGGGGATAACGGTTTTATCCACGCACTAAATTGTTGAGGCGTCAACTCCTGCTCCAACTGAGCGGAGCAACTTTGCCAGAAATTTTCCATGAATCGTCTAAGTGAAAGAATGTGGAAGGAAGATCATTGCGCTCCAGGCCGGACCTTTTAATACCTGCTTTGGATCCTAGCCACAACCATGATCGGGACTTCTGTTCTATACGAACCAATATTTACGTTGGTAAATGTCGGTTCCTGTGTGGCTCTTTTTGCTCTATCGACGGCTGCTTTTACTAAGCGCGCAGTAAATAAGCGAGTGATTAAGTCAGATTCAGCCCATTATAGGGTTCTGAAATATCGCCAATAGAGAGAGCGCATGCCACAATAAGCTTCTATTCTACCCTTGCTGAGGAAAGTTATCCACAGGCACGGCGTTTACTTTCTGCGTTGTCGGGTCAACGCGTTGCGCATCAAAAATACGCTAAGTGATTGACAAACAAGCAGAAAATGCGTTCTAATCCAAGGTTCACCGCACGTTGAATTGCGAGATTGCAAACTTAACTGCTCGAATTGACTGCTCCGACACTGCGTTAAAACAGTAATTCGGTTCGGACCAGCTCGAACGGCTGGCAACGCGCAAAGTGTAAAGATCCGATTTCCGATTTATTTCTGCTGATTAGCGAGACCATAATGAAACGTACTTACCAACCTTCCGTCGTACGTCGTAAACGTACCCACGGCTTCCGCGCACGTATGGCAACCCGTGGCGGCCGCGCTGTGCTGAATGCACGTCGCGCCAAAGGCCGCAAACGTCTAGCAGCTTAAGCCGTATTCTCGGCGCAGCTTGCGTGACAGGCGACCGTTCAGAGAACTCTTCATCGAGTTCTATACTGAGCTTTCCCCGTGACCGACGCATCGTTAAAACGGATGAATTTTCATCCGTTTTTCGTTTGCGCCCAGTCTATAGGACTGCCCATTTTGTTTTGTACACACGCGTCAATCCCTTGCCTGATGCTAAGGCGCGATTAGGCGTAGTTGCCGCAAAACGACTGGCACCGAGAGCTGTTACGCGTAACACCGTTAAACGGGTTACGCGTGAGTTGTTTCGCCTGACATCTTTGCCGCCCATCGACTGTATTGTGCGTTTATCCAAACCGGTAAACACCAAAGCAGGTCCTGCCACGACTGCAAATCTGAAGCGGGAGTTGCGGAGCGAATTAGTCAAATTATTCGCCTCACAATGTATTGTCACCGCCGCTTAATAAATAGGCGACGGACGATAGACGATGGGCACGCGATGCGCATCTTAAGATTCAAAAGTGCTACAAAATAAGATGCCGAAAGAGATGCGGAAAGCAATCATGAAAGCGACTTTACTGTTCCTGTTGCGATGTTACAAATTGGGAATAAGCCCATTTTTGGGCCAGAACTGTCGTTTTTATCCAAGCTGTTCCGATTACGCTGCCGAAGCAATTCGTACACATGGTGCCTTAAAGGGCAGCATTCTGGCCGCCTGTCGGCTGGGAAAATGTCATCCATGGCACGCTGGTGGAATCGATCCGGTACCGTCCTCTCCGTCTGCATCCGCCGCATCCTGTGCATCCTCTGCCAAACCCTCTGCAACTTCCGCTGAACGACCATGCGGATGCAGCCATTCCTGAATCTTAGAGAACTACTCTTATGGATATCAAACGTACCGTCCTGTGGGTTGTATTTTCCCTGTCGCTGCTGTTCCTTTGGGATAACTGGCAACGTCATAATGGCAACGCGTCAATGTTTTTTCCGAACGCGAATCCGACAGCACCTGCTGCGGGCGCTGCCGGTGCTGCCGGCTCCACACCGGTTGCTGGTGCAACGACTCCTGGCGCGGCTGGCAATGACGTGCCACAAACTGCCGGTGTTGCCGGAACCGCTTCATCAGCTAGCGCTGTGCCTGATACGGCAGCCGCTTCAAAAGGCGAAACGATCACCATCACTACCGATGTTGTCAAAGCCGAAATCGACACAATTGGTGGTCAATTAAAGCGCCTCGAGTTGCTCAAACAACGCGACACGGTTGATCCTACCAAGAATCTAGTGTTGTTCGATTCAAGCCCTACGCGCACTTACCTGGCCGACACTGGTTTAATCGGTGGCAACTTCCCCAACCACAAATCAACTTTTGTTGCTTTGCCCGGTGCCCGGTCGTTGGATAATGGTAACCAGGTTCAACTGGTGCTGGAGTCCACGCAGGGTGGCGTCAAGCTGACAAAAACCTTTACATTTAAACGCGGCGATTATGCGATTGATGTGAAACACACGATCACCAACGAAAGCACTGCAGCAATCACGCCTTCGTTGTATCTGCAATTGGTACGTGACGGTAACAAGCCCGAGGGCGAGCAACGCTTCGTCAACACCTTCACTGGTGCGGCAGTCTATACCGAAGCGAACAAGTTTCAGAAATTTGCTTTCGAAAAGATAGAGGAGAAGAAAGCAGAGCATGCAACCAAGTCTAACGACGGCTGGTTCGCTATCATGCAGCACTATTTTGTTTCAGCATTTATTCCACCAGAAAACGCACCACGCGAAATTTTCACCAAAAAAGTTGCTACGAATCTGTATGCAATTGGTAACGTTCTGCCACTCGGCACGATTGCACCGGGTGCCAGCGTCACCATGGATTCACGCTTGTTCTCCGGACCTGAAGAATCGGCTGTGCTTGAGGCCACTGCCCCAGGCCTGGAACTGGTGAAAGACTATGGCTGGCTGACGATCATCGCTAAACCGATTTTCTGGTTGATGACGAAGATCCATAAAGTCCTGGGCAATTGGGGTTGGACCATTATCGCGTTGACAATCATGATCAAGCTGTTGTTCTTCCCGCTGTCGGCGGCAAGTTATCGCAGTATGGCAAAAATGAAAAAAGTCACGCCGAAAATGACGGCCATCCGCGAACGTCATAAAGGCGAGCCGCAAAAAATGAATCAGGAAATGATGCAGTTGTATAAAACCGAGAAGATCAATCCACTCGGCGGCTGTCTCCCGATCGTGATTCAGATTCCGGTATTCATTTCTCTATATTGGGTATTGCTCGCCAGTGTGGAAATGCGAAATGCGCCGTGGCTCGGCTGGATTCATGATTTGGCTGCACCAGATCCTTTCTACATTTTGCCGGTTGTGATGGCCATTTCCATGTTCATCCAAACCAAGCTGAATCCGAAACCGCCTGATCCAATGCAAGCTAAAGTGATGATGTTCATGCCGCTGATTTTCTCGGTTATGTTCTTCTTCTTCCCATCGGGTCTGGTGCTCTACTGGATCACCAACAATGTGCTGTCAATTGCGCAGCAATGGGTGATTACCAAAAACATGGAAAGCAAGAGCTAAACCAAAGCAGCGGTACGCTGAGCATGATTGTTAGCGACACACTGTCGTAAAAAAGCCCGTGAATATTGATTCACGGGCTTTTTTGTTTCTGCGAACCACTATCGGCCAAGTATCAAACGTACAATCCATCAATGTCACTAAATTCCTCTCCTATCGCTGCAATTGCTACCGCCCCTGGCCGCGGTGGTATCGGCGTCGTCCGCATCTCCGGCAAACAATTGGGCACAATCATACAAGCCGTCTGCGGCGTGGACGAAGCCCAATTGATGCCACGTCACGCCACCTATCTACCATTCAAAAATGCCGAAGGCGGTATTATTGATCAAGGGCTGGCGATCTATTTTAAAGCGCCACACTCTTATACCGGCGAAGACGTGCTGGAATTGCAAGGTCACGGCGGACCGGTCGTGATGCAGATGTTGCTGGCGCGTTGCCTCGAAGCGGGCCAGGAAATTGATCTGCGCATGGCGGAACCGGGCGAATTTACACAACGCGCCTTTCTGAACGATAAGCTTGATTTAGCGCAGGCAGAAGCTGTTGCCGACCTGATCGAAGCATCCACAGAAGCGGCGGCCAAATCGGCATCCGAATCGCTCTCTGGTGCTTTTTCCAAAGTCATTCATAGTCTGGTGGAGCAGGTTATCAACCTGCGAATGTTGGTCGAAGCGACGCTCGATTTTCCTGAAGAAGAAATCGATTTCCTCGAAAAATCCAATGCACGCGGCCAGTTAGAAAATATCCGTAGCACGCTTGATAATGTCTTCAGTCAGGCCGCCCAAGGCGCATTGCTGCGCGATGGGTTGAATATCGTGCTGGCGGGTCAGCCTAACGTGGGTAAGTCATCACTACTCAACGCGTTGGCTGGCTCGGACGTGGCCATCGTCACACCAATCGCCGGAACCACGCGCGATAAGGTGACAGAAACCATCCAACTCGAAGGCATACCGCTCAACATTATCGATACCGCCGGTATCCGTGATGCAGAAGAGGCCAACGATGAAGTCGAGCGCATTGGTATCGAACGTACCTGGACGGCGGTCGAAAAAGCCGATGTCATTCTGCATATGCTGGACGCCAATCACGGCCCGGCTTTGGCTGACGAGCGAATTGTCGCGCGTTTCCCTCAGGCCGTACCTGTGATTCGAATCTGGAACAAAATCGATGAGTCGGGACATCGTCCGGCAGTCGATCTGATGGGCGATACAACGCACATTTACCTCTCTGCAACAGATAATCTGGGCATGGATCTGCTGCGCATAGAACTACTTCGCATTGCTGGCTGGCAACAAACCGGCGAGTCGCGCTATCTAGCCCGCGAGCGCCACCTGATCGCGCTCAAAGCCGCCCGCGAACATCTGAAGTTCGCCTCGGAACACGCTACTTTAGACAACGCTGTCAGTGATCAATCGCTGGATTTATTTGCCGAAGAGTTGCGATTGGCACAAGATAAACTGAACAGTATCACCGGCGCCTTCACGCCTGACGATTTGTTAGGCGTTATTTTTTCACGATTTTGTATTGGTAAGTAATTGTTCAAGGTTGCCGTAAATCTCGCTTCCTGGACTATAGTTCCGCCGCTTTTCCAATGCTCACCAACATCACCTCTGCGTCCGTAGCAGAAAGGATGAGTTCGTCGTCTTGTGTCGTCAGCAAAACAGCATCGCCGGGTGCCAATCGTGATATGACTTGCGTTGGATGGTCGATATTTAGCCCACCTCGCATTACATACACAACGTTAATCTGATCAAGATGAGGGGCGGGAACGCGAAGCTGACCTGACACCGCGAGACAGATTAACTTGTGCGTGGGCTGTTGTCGTCGGGTCATGACATTAAAATCAGTCGCTGGCCCCGCAGTGAGCGACGAATCCACCTGCTCTTCCCATCAAATTCAAAAATCGGTGCCTTGGCCATCACCACAACAATGTCCGCCACCTCGCGCGCAAAACCCATTTCGTGCGTGACGACCAGCATTGTCATGCCTTCATTAGCGAGCGCCTTCATGACTTGCAACACTTCTCCGACTAATTCTGGATCAAGCGCTGACGTTGGCTCATCGAACAGGATGACTTCAGGCTTCATGTCTAATGCGCGGGCTATCGCAACCCGTTGTTTCTGACCGCCCGATAAGGTCGCAGGCATCGCGTCGGCCTTGTGCGCAAGGCCGACTTTTGCTAATAGTTCACGGGCTAACGTTTAGGCGCTGTGGTTATCCATGCCGTTGAATTTTGCGCGGCCCAACCGTTACGTTTCCCCGTAGGGATAAATGCGGGAACAGATTAAACGATTGAAACACCATCCCGACTTGCTCTCTGAGATGGTTCAGATCATGGTTCGAAAGCATCTGGCTATCGCGCAACAGTTTTTTGCCGCAGATTTCAATATCGCCCTCTCTGCTACTTCCAAACCGTTGCAGCAGCGCAGTAAGGTACTTTTCCCTGAGCCGCTCGGCCCGATGATGACGATCACCTGAGAGGGCTTCACTTCAAGATTGATGCCATGCAAAATACGATTGCCTGAGAATGATTTGGCTAAACCATTTAGTTTGATGATGGATGTCATTGCACTGCCCCTCCAGCTCTTAGATGACGTTCAATCTTTTGCAAGGCCACGATGGTGAGACTGGTTAGCACCAGATATACCAGCGCGATTGCCAAATACACTTCCAGCGAACGATACGAGACGCTGATAATTTTTTGCCCTTCGTGCATCAGGTCGGCGATCGTCAGCAGCGACACTAGCGCCGAGTTCTTGATCAATGCGATGAACTCGTTACCCAAAGGGGGAATCATGCGCACGACGGCTTGTGGCAGAATAATGGTGCGCATTGCCGTGGCGGAAGACATGCCAAGCGAACGGGCGGCTTCCATTTGCCCCTTTTCAATCGATTGAATCGCGCCGCGAACAATTTCCGAAATATAGGCGCCAGAATAAATGCCCAGCCCTAAAATGCCGCAAGCAAAGGCCGGTAGCAGGATATTAAGCTCAGGCAAACCAAAGAACAGCAGAAACAATTGAACCAGCAATGGCGTGCCCCGAATGACCGTGACATAGGTTGTGCATAATCCATAGCGGAGTCGTTTGCTCCGATCAAGTCGCCCCATTCCGACCAATAACCCAAGTACACAACCCATCAGCAGCGACACTGCCGTAATTTCGATCGTGACCAATGCGCCACGCGCCAAATCAGTCCACCCGCTCAGCACTGGTAAAAAATCAAGGCTCAATGGAATTTCTCCTGTATTTCAGTCTGCATTTCATTTGTTATAAATTTGTTTGGCTTGCTGTTATTGCTTGCTGGGCATAACCAACCATTTTTTGACCAATTTGTCATAACTGCCATCCAGCTTCGATTTCTTGAGTGCAGCGTTCAACGCCAGCGTCAATTCCGGCAAGTCTTTCCGCACCGCGAAACCATACAATTCGACGCTGACCTGCTTATCGATGACCTTCAAACTCGGACGTACTTTGACGTATTCCAACGCGGCCGGTTTTCCTGTGACCGCTGCATCGGCGCGTCCGATTTCGACCAGATTAAACATCTCCTGATTTTTCTCGACTTCAACGCGCTGCGCCTGCGGATAGTATTCCTTGAGATAGTTCACCGATTTCGTCCCTACCTGAACCGCGACTTTCTTGCCTTTCAGATCGTCTGGTTTAAGAATGCGGTTGTCGCCGCTCTTGACCACCATGACTAACCCGCCAGGATAGTAAGGGTCCGTCAAATCGACTACTTTACGTCGTTCACTAGTGATATAAATCGCCGAGGCGGCAACATCGAAGCGTTTAGAAATCAATCCCGGAATCAGGCCTTTAAAGTCGATGTCGGTCCATTCGACTTTCTTACCCATTATCTTGGCCAGCGTTTCTATTAATTCGATGTCGAAGCCGGTTCTTTTTCCGTCCTTGAAAAATTCAAAAGGAGGAAAAGTCGAATCGGTAACGACACGAATAACAGCTGGCGATTGGGCGCTAGCCAACGTTGGTACGATAAAATTAACTGCGAATAAAAGTGCGATAAAGAAGCGACGATGATGCATTTTTTTCCCCTATAGAAATACCTGTCAATACAACTTTAAGCGCTCGCTGATCGCGATCGCGGTATTGACCGTCAACCCCAATCAATTTTTGTTGCTGGTCCGCGGCGCGGATGGCAGGCGACATCAATGTGATCGTGCCGACCATGTGATCTGACTTGCTAAAAATGGGCGTACTAATACCCCAAACGCCCATATCGCCCTCTCCTTCACTTACGGCATATCCCTGAGCGCGTATTGTCGATAACTCATCACGTAACCGGCTCTCTTCTTTTGGTTGACTAGATAACTGCACAGCAATGACTTCATCGACTATCGACAGCGGCAAATGCGCCAGCAAAGCTTTGGCGGAGGCACTGCGCAGCAAAGGTTGAGAGCGCCCTTTAGAAAAAGAAGAGCGCAGGGATTGCAGGCTCTCCACCATGTCGAGACACACGACCTGATTATTGACGGCAACCATCAGCCCAACACTTTCGTCACACAGTTTCATCAACTTCTCCATCTCGGTTCGCGCATTGATGACGAGATAAGAGGTGAGATTGAAGCCCCATGCAAGTTGCACACTGAGTGGACCGGGAGCGTAAAGATTGTCTTGCTCTTGTATTAATTCCCATTTTTTTAGAGGAAGTAGCAGGCGGTATAGCGCCCTTTGCGGTAGTTTTGTTGCTTCCTTCAATTCCTTGACGGTAATCGGTTTTCCGTGCCATGCAATGACTGACAGCACCATTAATGGCCGCTCACGCGTCGCCGCAGCTTTCGGCGATGAAGTGGACGGTTGATTGTCAGGGCCAGGGAGGAAAGTTTCACTCATGCACTAATCATTGACCAAAATTCTCAACTTTCAAAATATTATTCCCAAATAATGGGAGCGCCATATTCCTCAGATCAAAACATCGGCATCAACAAGCGCGCTTCAGCATATTTTGTGTAAGAAAAATAATGAAAAACACTATTACAAGCTTGAGGTATTGGGAAATTTGCTGCGATAAGCCAGTGACTTGCTGGCGATGGCCGGTAATTAAACGACCAACCAATAACGATTAGCGTTTTGGTACTGTACGCAAAAGCGTCAGATTGGCCTCGAACGATCGGTCAGGCGAATTGGCGTTGGCCTTTGGCGTGTTGTATTCCAGCTTTAAGTTGTTATCGGTAGAAATCCATTTCTCACGCTGCACGCTGAAGCGGTTCAACAATGTATCCACCATATTTGGCGATAACAACAGGTCATCGGCAATACTGGCAAAGTGCCGCCCGGCCAATTCACGCACTGACTGGAGCTGCGGTGAAGTGTCGAGCGCAGCCGTGATGGCCGGTGATGCGTGTGACCGGGCAGCATCGTTGGTAGCGATTAAGATCCCCTGACCACCCACTACGTATAGCGACACGTAAGAAAATTCAGCGCGGAGCGTGGCGATGATGGTTAGCAAATCGGTCGACGCCATGTGGTGCAGTTGTACCCATTGCTGCAGAACGCCTTCAGGACGTAACCGTGAGCGCGCCAGTTGATAAAACTCACGGTTATAGAGCGACGCCGCGCCAGCGAACCAGATCGAGGTAATTTCAATACTAATAACGTCATACTTTCTGGGCGTTAGCAATAATAAATTACGACCGTCGGTAATGTGCGTCTGGACCCGCGCCAAATACGACACGCCACCGTTAACACCCGAAAAATAGCGATTAGCCATTGCCACGACATCACGGCTAAGTTCTGCGATATCGATGTGCGCAAATCCGGCGTCATGTAAAACCCGGCTCGTGGCACCAGTGCCGTAACCAATGACAAGGGCGTTGTTTCGCAAATTCTGATGTAACAAAGGTAAGGCAGCAAAGCCTATTTGGGCCTGGACTTCGCCCTTCTTCGCATCGTTTCCCTGAAATTTTCCATTGGTCAGCAATGTGGTCACCACGCCACCATTTATGGCATGGTTGGCGTGACGGGTTACCATGGTTAAGCCGCCATCAATACTTTCAGCGTGATCAATTACAGTGCCCCAGTTTTGCGCGGTAAAGTAGACGTTGGCACCTTTACTCAACGTGTTGTAATCCAGCCGACTCGGGCTGATCAAGATCAGCACGATAACGACCGCCAAGCCCGATCCTAAACGCTGTCGCGTTCTATGTGTGGCAACAGATACGGTGACCACCGCCGCAATCAGGAGCGCACTTCCAGCGACTATTTTGCTCACTACCAAGCCGCCAAGCCATGGCAACAAAACGAAACCGAACAATAAAACGCCCGCGATGTTACCAAGCGTATTGAGCGCCGCGCTCAGCCCGAGCATGGTGATACCACGCCGTGAGGACGTGGACGAAGTAGCAAGGTCCATCGCCAGTGTATAACTTGCGCCAATGCAGACCGTGGGAGGAATCATGACCAGCGCGCACACCAATCCCCGTACGATCTCACGCGATTCAAAAGAAGCGAATGCCGGAATCTGACCAAACCCAATAAACCATACGGGAATCATGTCCCAACCCCACGCTCCCAGCGAAACCGTCGCTGCTAATGCAATCTGGGTCACGGCAAGCCATGCCGGGCGATCAGTGCCAGAGCGTTCCAGTAACCGTCGTCCGCATTCACCGCCGATTGCCAGGCCGACAAGAAAAGTCGCCAACATCAGACCAAATGCATACACACTGTTACCCGCGACGATGGATAGCAAATGCACGTACACCACCTCAAGCCCGAGGGAAAGTACGCCACCGAGACCCAACGCCACTAACGCACCGGCAAGGATGCCTGAACCGACAGGGACAATGTCTTGATGCTCGCCGGCTTTTGCAGGATGCGTTACATCACTGTTTGGTGTGTTAACAATGGGTAGAGCACGAGATGCCGTATGCAGCTTTTTTGCGAGTTCGAGTGCCGCCAGTGCCACCAACAGATTCAAGATAGCGGCGATGATTGTTGTCATGCGCACCCCAAAAAATGGAATAACCGCGTAACTGGTCAACAGCGCGCCGAGTGCTGCACCTGTCGTGTTGCAAGCGTAAAGCCAGGCCACCGCTTTACCCAAACGGTTACCTAGGGGATTCAGCGCCTGCGCCAATAAAGGAAGCGTGATACCCATCAACACTGTGGGTACCAATAACACCCCCGCACCGAGTCCTACGCGAAGCACTAACAAGCTCGGTGCCTCCGGTGATAAATCGGTAGCCAGCGCCACATAAATCCATTGAATGAAAGAAAATAGTGTTGGTGTGGCGACACAATAAACCCCAATTGCCAACTCGACCAAGGCGTATACCAACACGGGGCGCTTTACCCGCGCAGCAAGTGCGCCTCCAACCAGAGAGCCAATTGCCATGCCGCCCAAAAAAGTTGCCAACACGGTAAAGGTCGCCGCCGCAGTGCTGCCGAACACGAGCGCCAACTCTTTGGCAAAAAGCACCTGATACACCAGCGCGGCTGCACCGGAGATAAAAAACATCAAGCCCATCCGGCGCGACAATCGAAAGTTCAAGTTGGCTGTCATGAAACTGCGTGCATCCTATAGTTGGAAATATCGACGTCGGAGTGTTCCCAACATCATGATCACCGACTTTGCTCTTTTTTCTCGATACAAAAGAGGGAAGGCAAAGTGATAATGCCACAGCAACACGCATTCCTCGCGAGCTTGATTGGATCGCCCTCTTCTTATTCCCCTTACTCCCAAATCTGGAGCAAGAATACGACTACAGCACAGGACTAATAGGGTCGGAACCGCGCTGATTATCCAAGATGGGATGCCGTGATTCTTTGCATCACCCCCCGTAATTACGTACGAACAACTGAGAAAGATGTTTATTTTTAGGAAGCTTAATTGGTGTTTTTCGAAGATTCTGACGCACGATGTTATCCTATCGCTATGGCAAAGATGTTGAACCGCATGGACGGACTATTGTTCCGGATCAACTATCCCTGATAAACAATGCAGGAATAAACGACTAATTTATCGAAAGCAGAAAAATGAAAAAACTTTTTGCAGCTTGCATTGCAGTACTCCTATTAGCCAGTTGCACGACCGGAAACGATTGGCAATCTCAACCGAACGACAGTGGCCTGAGATTTACGGCCAAGGCGCGCTCATACGACGACGTATGGACCGCAGCGATCCGTAGCGTGACACGCAACCTCACAATAATGGATGAAAGCAAGGCTCAGGGCCGCATTCGCGCTCAAAGTAGTTCCGGGTTGATGAGTGGCACAGAAGTGATCAGCGTGACGATATCGCCAGCCGGACGCAATGTGCCTTCTTATTTGATTGAAGTACGAAGCAGTCGGTCGAAAAGCTTGATTTCCGGCCCCGATCAGACCCGTAATATTGTCGCCAGCATCAAAGCCGAATTGGGTGATATGGCTAGCGAAGCACCGGTATCAATCAAGGATTCTCTCAGCCCATCGGAAGAAATCATCACGATGCCGCTACCTGACCGCTCCAGTCAACCAAACACGACCAGTGCAACAAGTACAGTAACTTCAGGCGAAATGGGGGCGCAAGTGGAACGGTTAGCACGTCAGAGCGGCTGCGAGCCGACAATGAGTGCTAAATTAATCGCCAGGACAACGGGTGTTGAGACATATCAAACTTCCTGTCAAAATGGACAACAGGCGCTGTTCAAATGTGAAATGCGCCAATGTCGACGATTGGACTAATTCCAGCTTCAGCTCAACCTAAAGGGGAACCGATTATGAAGGCTACATTCGCTATTTTAGTACTGTGCTCCCTGCTGACTGGTTGTTCAGCGGCCCATTTTCGGTGCGACGATCCCGATGCCCGCCCGGCTTCGTGTAAATAGATAGAAAGTCCGCACTTTATGACTGGTGAAATGGCGTCTTCTTATTCGCATAGCGGGTGTAAGTATCAGCGAGGATGCGTGGGTCGCACCAAAAGACATCGCATGCTTTAAAACGTTGACGTTAAATTTTTAATAACGATCTGGAGTCAATAAATCATTCGCTTAGAGGTTCAAGCCATTTTGATCCCGCATTGCTAGCGGTATTTAGTCGAACGATAAGAGGGAAGAAGTGGGGAGGTGTTTCACCTCCCTGAGAAATTTCTCTACTCCCATTTTCATAGTTTATTTTCAGCAATCTGAATAGTGCATGATCACATGTGACACATTTCCACTACTCAAGCAATTGTGCCGACTATCGCTGTAATGTGGCGTAACGAAAGACTCTTTTAATACCTGCTATTTGCGCCAGCCTTAGACAGCATATCGACTGCTCTTCGCATGATTTTATTTAGCGATGTTTAAGTTTCGTCTTTAACCAGCGCACTCAGCTATCGGCTATGAACCATTTAATTGCTGCCAGCTTCGAGGACCACCGTCGCCGTGGCGATCATCGAACCGCCTTAATACGGCTTCACGCACGGAATCTGAAAGACTGGGATATTTATCACCCTGCTCAATGGCAGCGTATTCCTTGCCAGCTTTTGAAAGATCATCTGAAATGTGAAAGCCAGCAACAAAATCCTGCTCCCATTGCTCGGTAACCTTCTGCACCAGGGCTACGCGTCCGGGATGACTTAAAAGTCCGAACTCGTCGGCCCCGGCATTAATTTTTTGTACGGTCTCGGTCAATCCCTCTTCGGTCGGCGGAGCCTTTGTAAACTCATTGACTGCATGTGAACCACTAGTTTTCGACATTTCACTCTCCTTAAATAAATGGCGCGATGGGAACGCCACTTTTCCAAAAAAACTGTACAGCGATTCGATAAAGCTATTACGTTCCTAGGTTATGAAACCTAATACTAGTGAGCGTCGGGATTGTCGAGATTAAAATAAAATATCTTTTATCCAATACATTACTTTCGACGATTCCCCGTCACTCTACAACAAAGTTAGCTTTCAACTTGTCCGACAGGCAGTGTAAAAAATCGTTCCTGCATTTCTTCCAACCCGAGAGTCTGCAACACTTCTTGCAACCGTTGTATGGGTCGAGCACGCGGTAAATCTTTGTAAGTCGCGATAATTAATTCATTTTTCATGGAATGCTCCCAACCGACAAGCTCTGTCACGTTGACCTGGTATCCATGCGCTTCCAGTTGAAGACACCGTAAAACGTTCGTCACCTGGCTTCCAAATTCACGTGTGTGTAATGGATGCCGCCAAATTTCTGTAAGCGCTTCCTTGCCGAGAGATTTGCCCTTATTTTTCTTCAATACCGCGGCCACTTCGGCCTGGCAACAAGGCACAAGCACCATGAAGCGGGCCTTCTTTTTTAAGCCGAACTGTATTGCATCATCTGTCGCAGTATTACATGCGTGTAATGCGGTCACCACGTCAACGCGCTCGGGGAGCAATCCCGACTCGGTTGAGTCAGCCACGGACAAGTTAAGGAACGACATTCCAGGAAATGCCAATTTGCGTGCTAATTCTTGCGATTTTATAACGAGCTCTTCACGCGTCTCAATGCCGTAAATATGCGAGCCGTCCTTCAACGTCTTAAAAAATAAGTCATACAAAATAAATCCAAGATAGGACTTACCGGCGCCATGATCCACCAGTTGAACACTCGCATGCTCACGTTGGATTTCTTGCAATAAAGGCTCGATAAACTGATAGAGGTGATACACCTGCTTGAGTTTGCGACGACTATCCTGATTCAACTTGCCGTCGCGGGTCAAGATGTGCAACTCTTTTAACAGTTCAATGGATTGACCAGGTCGAATCTCATGCTTGGACTGCGACTGTGATTGACTATTCGATGCGGAATCTTGCTTGATACTATTCATTTAATTCTGATTTCCTGGCTGCTCGATACGACGATTGGACGGTGATAAGACCAAGTATAGCGATTTCAGCGAGGGTGAGAGCCAATTTACGCGTCGCCCACCTAGTTGCTTAATTAGTTGCCCACTTTATCGCTTACTTATCCGCTTGCTTATCTACAGTCGCAATCAGTGATCAAGCCTCCGGCACAGGAATTTTTTAAGCTGACACGAACTTGCCTAACTTAACTTATAGACAACCAAAATTCATACCGCATCAATAAAAAATCGTCGGTTAGCAATACATTAAATGAAGTTGTCAGGGGTTATCCCGCCACTTGAATAGCGTCCCAGTTCCACGTCATTACGCAGACCAACTTTTCGCATCGCAGAGGTTTTTTGTAAGGCAATGGTTTTCACACTTTTGTTCAAGCGTAGCGCTATCTCCTGCATTGTATGGCCATCGGCATACATTCTTAATACTTCCGTTTCGCGCTTTGTTGGCATTTGCCCAACCGGACCACCACGCAAAATCTCGCGCACTGATTTACCGATATAGCGCGTGCTATTCGCGGTCCCCTCGATTGCATCCCGGATAGATGAAATTTCATCATTCATATGCAATACAGCGTCAGCGCCGCTTTTTATAATTTGATACAACACGGCTGGCATCATATTCATCGTAAGAACGATTAAACATATCTGCGGATGATGCCGCTTAATGTAGGAAAGTAGTGTCAAACCATCACTCATACGGCGCATCGGCATTGAGATGTCGGTGATTAAAATATCGCATTCAGTATCCTTTAATCGCGCCAGTAACTGATCAGTCGAATTAGCAATTGCGGCCACCGAAAGATCTGCACAGCGATCAATATAGCCACGCACGCCGGCAATAATGACGGGATGATCGTCGGCTAAAATTATCTGTTGTTGTCGCAGTCGGATCTTTCGCATGCTTTCTCCTTAAAATCAAACATTGAAAATCAAAGATCGCTTCGATTTTCCAAATAAATATCAAATGGATAATTTTGTGACTATCCGTTTTAATATTGATTTCCTAGGAACTAAGGTTAGCTATAGATGCGCCTCCGAGATATGAGAACTTTCCCAAAATGAGGGTAACAATTCTGATAATGATGCTTAAGCGGGCAATTTTAAGAAATTTCCGGCCTACTTTGACAACATTTCATACCAAAACGAGACGGTGGCGGGATGAAGCAAGGTACATTCAGTATCGCTTACGCATTTAATCCGGCGGAAAATTGGGATAGGTTGGATGCGAAACGAACGGATAACCGGTGCTCAAGTAAATTGAAGAGTCGATTGAACACTGCATTTTGATATTAATACGACATCATTTATACTCGTTAGATGTCCACCGGATCGACTTCCAGCGACCATTTGGCGCGCGTCTTGATGGTCCGCAAGACAGCCATCCAATCAGTAAGAAAAGCTTGTAAGCCCGGTCTTGAAGGGCATTCAATCAAGAGCTGCGCCCGATCCACATTAGCAACACGCGTCATCGTCATGGGGATCGGATCATTCATCGTAATACCGCCATGCTCCAGGCAGGTTGCGGCCTCTTGCAAAAACGCTATCGCTGTTTCAAGCTCCTTTGCCTCAGCGCGTAATAGCGCTTGATAAATATACGGCGGCAAATGCGCTTGTTGCCGCTCAGCCAAAAGAGAGCTGGCAAAGTGATCATAATCATGCGCGATCACCGCCGAATACAAAGGATGCTGCGGATAACGCGTCTGAATCAACACCTCACTGACGCTGCCACCCTCTTTTTGTGCTGCCCTACCGGCGCGACCGGCAACCTGCATTAGCTGGGCAAACAAGCGCTCACTGGCGCGATAATCATGGGAGAACAAGGCCGTGTCAGGATTCAAAATTCCGACAAGGGTCAGATTTTTGAAATCATGCCCTTTAGCGACCATTTGCGTACCGATCAAAATATCGACCTCGCCCCGATGCACGCTATCGAAGGCGCTTTGAGCGCTGCCTTTGCGACGCGTTGAATCAGCATCAATCCGCAAAACCCGCGCTTCCGGAAACATCGCCTGCAAACCCTCTTCCAGACGTTGCGTCCCGCGCCCCAATGGTTGCAAATCAACATTGCCACAGGTCGGGCAAGACTTGGGGATGCGCAACTCGAGGCTGCAATGATGGCAGCGTAGTCGATGTTCAGGCTTGTGCAACACCATATACGCAGTGCAGCGCGTGCAGTTGCTGACCCAGCCGCAAGCATCACAGGCAATCACCGGTGCGTAACCACGTCGGTTGAGGAATAACAGCGATTGCTCACCACGTTGCAAGCGCAGCTTTAAAGCGCTGATCAACGTAGAGGTCAGACCCTCAATCGGTTTGTCGTGCTCCATATTCACCAGTTTCACAGCCGGCAAAACAGCATTCTTCACTGCGCGTTCACGTAATTCAAGTTTTCGATAGCGCCCTGACTGCGCGTGATGCCAGGTTTCCAGCGAGGGTGTCGCCGAGCCTAGAACGATAGGAATTTTTAACTGGTGTGCACGCCAGACAGCCAGATCGCGAGCCGAGTAACGCAAGCCTTCCTGCTGTTTATAGGATGGATCATGCTCCTCATCAATAACGATCAGGCGTAAATGCGGCAACGACGCCAGCACCGCAAGTCGGGTCCCGAGAATGATGCGGGCTTGCCCTAAATGAGCAGCGAGCCAGTGTCGCATGCGCTCGCCTTCGGCCAGTCCGCTATGCAATGTTGCGACCATGACACCAGGAAATCGCGCACGGATATTGCCCTCTAATTGCGGCGTCAAATTGATTTCAGGAACCAGGATTAAAATTTGGGCAGGATTGTTCTCACCATTACCATGCGACAATATTTTTTCTGCCGCCTGCAAATACACCTCGGTTTTGCCACTGCCGGTAACGCCATACAACAATGTTGGCGCAAAGCCGGTAGCACTGGCAATTGCGTCGGCGGCGCGTTGTTGCGCTGGGTTCAACGGCGGAACATCGATTGGCGTGGCATCGTGCGCAACGCTGACCTGATGTAGTTTCTTTAAGCCGCGGTCAAGCGCAACTGTGGTTAAAGCGCGCAAATTTTTCGGCAAACCCGGCAACGCCACCTCTCCCAATGGACGCTGATAATAATCGGCCGCAAATTGACATAAAGCCAACCAATGAGGCGACAGCGCCGGCAACTGATATCGTACGGCTTGCACATCCTTTAATTTCGCGGCTGGAACCTCACTATGCGCGCTGCTGCCAACGATCATCCCAACCACCTCACGTCGACCGAACGAGAGTTGCACAAGTTGACCTATCTGCGGGCGGGCGTCTGCATCACTCGTTGACTGCCAGCGATAGTCAAAACTGCTGTCAAGGGGGGTGTCAAGGACAACCTGAAGAATGCATTGTTTCACGAAGTTAATGTGAATCCTGAGGAAAGAAGCTAACTGCCGGTTTCATAAGCGCTTTTAAAACTATCCACAGGTTCTGTGGATAACTTTGTGGATAACATCCACTTGACAGCCGCAAACGCAGTATATACGCGGGACTCGATGAATTGCCCAAACTGAGTGCACTAAAAATGACCTTAAAAATCAATGACTTACAAAGTCCTCGATTCACAAAAAATATATTTTTATATTTTTTCCCAACATCCACCGCAACCGATAATTTGTGCACAAGTCCACTATGTTCGCAATAAAAAAGAACCGAACTGAATAAAATTGCAAGCACGAATAGCGCATATCAATATCAACCTCAAAAAAACTTGATGGCTAACACCGCGACCATCGCATCCAGATATCTTTTCGGTCTTGTGTACTTACCTCATGCAAAACATGAGGAAACGCGTTAAGTACTGGTTTCATAAGCACTTTTTTTTAGTCACGCAGTGCCTGTGGATAACTTTGTGGGTAACCCTTCTAAAAAAGGTCCTAGCGTCATATCCCGCGCCAGTTCTCACAAATAATCGAAAGTAATTGCAAAAAAAAACTTCTTATAATTCAATGACTTACAATTTTAAAAATACGGCAAATTAAAAATATTGATACGCAAAATTTCTGCGATGCAACAAATAATTATTGTGCATAACTAGTCTAATTCGACGCTAAATCTGTGTTAAGGAAAAATATTTCTAGCGTAAAACAGCACCAAACCGGAGCGCTGACTATCGCTAGCCACTAAACCAATATCCTGATCGGGCAATTTAGTCGTTCACAATGTACAAGGAAAGAATGACTGGTTCGCGTAAAAAAGGCGTTCGAAATTTTCAATCCCACACACCCTTGTCTTGACGCTACTTATCAGCGCATCTTACGACTCATCTCGTGCACCGCCTCGACCATCACGGCGACTGATTCCGGCGGTGTGAACTGGGAAATACCATGACCGAGATTGAATACATGTCCATGCCCAGCAGAAGGCGGTCCATAAACCGATAACAAACGACCCACCTCAGCGCGAATCTGTTCAGGATTCGAGAACAGGACCACCGGATCAAGATTGCCTTGTAGCGCTACTTTATGTCCTACGCGAGCGCGCGCCTCGGCCAAATTGACGGTCCAGTCCAGTCCGACCGCATCAGCCCCGATATCCGCGATCTGCTCAAGCCACAAGCCGCCGCCTTTGGTAAAGACGATTGCAGGAATAGGCACACCATCTTTTTCCCGCTTTAACTGACTCATCACCTGACGCATGTAATTTAATGAAAACGACTGGTATGCACCATCTGCAAGCGCGCCACCCCATGTATCAAAAATCATCACAGCCTGCGCACCGGCGTCAATTTGGGCGTTCAGATAGGTTGCCACAGCAGCAGCGTTGATCGCGAGAATGTGGTGCATCAGATCAGGGCGGTTGTACAACATCGTTTTAACCGTGCGGAAATCATCCGAACCGCCGCCCTCAACCATATAACACGCCAGCGTCCACGGACTGCCAGAGAAACCGATAAGTGGAACCTTGCCGTCCAATTCCGTCCGAATTTGCGTCACAGCGTTGAAAACGTAGTCAAGACTGCCCATCTCGGGAGCAGACAATGCCATCACCGCTTTTTCATCCCGTAACGGACGTTCGAACTTTGGCCCTTCGCCATCGGCAAAGAACAATCCCAAACCCATTGCGTCCGGCACTGTCAAAATATCGGAAAATAGAATCGCAGCATCGAGAGGAAACCGATCCAGCGGCTGCATCGTGACCTCGGTGGCATAGTCGGGATTCTTTGCCAGGCCCAGAAAAGACCCTGCGCGCGCGCGCGTTGCGCGGTATTCAGGCAAATAGCGTCCCGCCTGACGCATCAGCCACAACGGCGTGTAATCCGTTGGTTGACGCAACAATGCACGTAGGAATGTGTCGTTCTTAAGAGGGGCAAATTGGGGCATCGAAGGCAATCTCAAGCTTTTGGAATGCGGCATTATCTCATTCTAATCACAGCCTGCGGCATTGATGCTGAGGTTTTCTGATACGTTCACTGACCAGCTAGAAAGGGGATGACCGTCAAATGCTGGCTAAACTAGTCGCCAGCAGTCATTGCCAAACCACTTGTGCGTCCAATAGATGCTGACCACAGCGTAAGGGCGAGCGCCATTAACACCATGACAACGCCGGCATATGGCAACACCGTTAATTGAAAACCGGCCCCAATCGCCATGCCGCCAACCCAGGCACCTGTCGCATTGCCAAGATTGAATGCACCTTGATTCAACGTGGCCGCAAGATTGGGGGCTTCGCTGGCACGATCCACGACTAACACCTGCAACGGCGGTACGATGGCGAAAGCCAGTACACCCCATATGAAAATCGTCACTACCGCTGCAACCGGCGTATGCATGGTGACGGAAAACACGGTCAGCACAATCGCCAGCGCAATCAAAAATCCAATCAAAGAGGGCAACAAACGCCAGTCTGCCAATTTGCCGCCCAGCGCGCTTCCAACGGTTAAGCCAACACCAAAAATCAACAACACCAGCGTTACCGCATGCGGTGTTAAGCCTGTGACATCTTCCAGTATGGGCGTAATGTAGGTGAACACCGAGAACAAACTAGCCGACGCCAGCGCGCTAATTGCCAGCACCATTAATACCTGGCGATCAGCAAGAACCCTAAACTCTTGAAGCAAACTACTTTTTTGCATAACGATCTGCTTTGGCAGCCATGCTGCCAGTGCGATCACCGCCAAGATCCCGATGACCGTTACCGCCCAGAAAGTTGACCGCCAACCCAACAACTGGCCGAGAGCGGTGCCGAAAGGCACGCCCAACACGTTGGCGAGAGTTAGTCCCGCAAACATTAACGCAATCGCCTGCGCCCGCCGATTCGGGGCAACTAGGCCAGCGGCCACAACGGAACCAATACCGAAAAACGCGCCATGACAAAACGCAGTGACTACGCGCGCGACCATTAACACTGTGTAATTTGGCGATAACGCGCACAACACATTGCCGACAATGAACAAACCCATGAGGCTTAACAATGCGTTACGGCGCGGCATGTTAGCGGTAACAATGGCGATAATAGGTGCGCCGATAGTGACCCCAAGCGCGTAGCCGGTGACCAGCATTCCGGCAGCCGGAATCGATACCCCCAGATCCCGTGCCACGTTGGGCAGCAATCCCATAATGACGAACTCAGTGGTACCGATACCAAAAGCGGCAACGGCCAGGGCGAATAAAGGCAAGGACATCATGTGAGGATCAATCTGGAAACGGGGTCACAATGATAAGTAACGCAACTGGAAACAATGATCGCGACCGCCGAAGGCACACCAGGAAATTGGTGTAAGGCACGATTATAGCAACGCAAAAAGATTTCTGCTGCGCACGAAAATATCATTTATGGAGTGGTGCTATATCAACGACATGACCTTGATAAAATGAATCAAAAAAGGATCGACAAATCGATCCCATTTTTTCCGGATTATTAGGATACGTATTTCAACGAATCACATTCCGCCCATGCACAAATACTTGATGACCTGATAGTCTTCGATACCGTATTTCGAACCTTCGCGGCCCAGACCGGATTGCTTGACGCCACCAAATGGCGCGACTTCGGTAGAAATCAGACCAGTATTGATACCGACTATGCCACTCTCAAGCGCTTCCGCCACCCGCCAGATACGGCCGATATCGCGTGAATAAAAATAGCTGGCCAATCCGAATTCGGTATCGTTGGCCATCGCCACCACTTCGTCGTCAGTGGTAAAGCGAAACAAGGGTGCCATCGGGCCAAACGTTTCTTCGCGCGCCACCACCATATCGGAAGTAACATCGGCCAAAATAGTTGGCTCAAAAAAACTATGTCCCAACGAATGACGCTTGCCACCCGCAAGGATGCGCGCGCCCTTGCTCAAGGCATCCGCAATGTGATGCTCGACTTTTTCAACTGCTTTTTGATCAATCAACGGCCCTTGGGTCACGCCCTCTTGCTGACCGTCCCCGACTTTCAACTTGGCAACTGCCGCTACCAGTTTTTCAGCGAATGCATCGTACACGCCAGCTTGCACGTACAAGCGGTTGG
The DNA here is from genome assembly GCF_054343755.1 of Glaciimonas sp. GNP009. NCBI lineage: Bacteria > Pseudomonadati > Pseudomonadota > Betaproteobacteria > Burkholderiales > Oxalobacteraceae > Glaciimonas > Glaciimonas sp. GNP009. Next base: position 2,254,263 of record NZ_JBTGUV010000004.1, on the reverse strand, counting down.
CGCAGACGCAGGTCTGTCCGGCATTGCGGTATTTGGACGCCATTGCGCCCTCGACAGCGGCATCCAGATCAGCGTCGTCGAAGACGATGAATGGTGCGTTCCCACCCAGTTCCAACGATAGTTTCTTAATGGTTGGCGCACATTGCTCCATCAACAAACGTCCGACGCCGGTTGAACCGGTGAACGTCAGCTTACGCACAATCGGATTGCTGGTCATTTCTGCACCGATGACACGGGCAGCGCCTGTGACAACGCTAAACACACCCGCTGGAACACCGGCGCGCTCCGCCAGTACTGCCAGCGCCAACGCTGAAAAAGGTGTGGATTCCGCAGGTTTCAGCACCATCGGACATCCTGCAGCAAGCGCAGGGCCAACTTTGCGGGTAATCATCGCTGCGGGAAAATTCCAAGGCGTAATCGCCGCGCAAACGCCAATCGGCTCCTTGATCACAACAATACGATTATTTGGCGAGGTCGATGGAATGGTGTCACCGCCAGCGCGTTTACCCTCTTCAGCAAACCATTCAATAAAAGAGGCTGCATAAGTGATTTCACCCTTGGCTTCAGCCAGCGGCTTGCCTTGTTCCAATGTCATGATCAGCGCCAGATCATCCGCATTCGCCAACATCAGATCATTCCATTTACGCAAAACCACGCTGCGCTCTTTGGCCGTTTTACGACGCCATGATTTCCAGGCCGCGTTAGCGGCAGCAATCGCACGTCTGGTTTCGGTCGTACCCATTAGAGGAACCGTGCCGATAGTCTCGCCGGTAGCGGGATTAGTGACAGGAAAAGTCTCACCGTTATCGGCATCGGACCAGACACCGTTGATATAAGCTTGCTGGCGAAATAAAGAAGCGTCTTTTAATTGCAACATAATGAACTCCTGTCAGGAAATGCAGGTGCGTTGCCAGCCGCAATATTAAACATTGCGATCACAACAGCACAAAAGAATAACGTTACCACGACCTTACGTAACGAGTTGGGTCACACCAATTTGCGCAGTAGACAATGCAAAGAGTCAAATAGGAATCGCACAACGCGCTAAAATAGTTTGCATGGTTTTAATTGGCAAGGAACCAGTTGTTTATCTCGCTTTTTTTCTACTTCTTACCTGTCAACGATATGCCCATCACTCCGGAGAGTTTGTGAAAAAAACGTATTTTTACGCACTGACGACATTTACTGCAATGGTTGCCATCTAGCTGTCAGCGTCCGCATTGGCTGCGTCCGATACGCCTCCATCACGTCTCGATCAAGTTCTGCAGACCGGCAAACTACGCGTATGCATGACTGGCGACTATAAGCCATTCACGTTTTACAAAACCGACCAGACCTTCGAAGGAATAGATGTTGATCTGGCGCAATCATTAGCAAAAACTCTAGGGGTTCAGGCCCAATTCGTCAAGACATCCTGGTCAACACTCACCAACGACTTTCTGGAAAAATGCGATATTGCGATGGGCGGCGTTTCAGTCACATTTGATCGGCAGAAAAAAGTCTCGTTTTCAGTCCCTCACATGGTCGATGGCAAATCTGCGATTGCACGCTGTACAGATGTGGCGAAATTTCAGTCGCTGGCGGCAATAGACGTTCCCGGGACACGCGCTATTGTCAATCCTGGTGGAACCAATGAGCGCTTTGCCAAGACCCACTTCAAGCAAGCCCAACTCATCGCGCATCCTGACAATGTCACTATTTTTGATCAAATCGTCGCGGGAAAAGCGGACATCATGGTAACCGACGCCAGCGAGACTTTATGGCAGTCAAAATTACATCCTGAGTTGTGTGCAATTAATCCCGACAAGCCACTCCAGTTTGCCGAAAAAGCGTTCATGCTGCCGCGTGGCGACGTGCCATTTAAAGAGTTTGTCGATACCTGGATGCATCAATTGAAAGCCACTGGCGACTACGATCAGATATCAAATCACTGGCTCAAATAGAACATTTTTTGCCCTGCACAGACTTATTTTGAGAACTGCTACGGACAAGGTAATGCTTAAAAAAAACCGCCTTACTCTGCTCCGTTGGCTGTCGCCACTTCCGACGTTTTTTTACTCCGATATTGTAGACGTGGGGCCACCGCGGCAGCTAACTGGCGCCCCCAAGTCGCAGCACCGATGACCGACGGATGCATCCCATCAAACGCCAGCAAAGCGGGATCGGTCATATTTTTTAAAGTCGGCACGCGTGTCACGTTCATGTGCGGCGACAATTCGACAACGATTTTCTCAGTCGCAATATCCAATTCTTGCGCTTTAAGGCCAAGCACAAAGCGTAACGGTTGCGGCAATGCGGGAAATAAATGAAGCGGCGGTACGCCAGCCACGACGATTAGACGCGGTGATAAATGCAGTTGTAGTTGCAACAAAAGATATTTCAACTCAGCCGCGTAACGACGCCGCGATCGAAACGCTGTGCTGTCATTAACGCCAAATGCTATGAGCACCACATCGACATGTTGCAGCGCCGTTCTTTCGGTAATGCGAGGTAATAAGATTTTGATGGCGCTATGCAACGTCGCCCCATTCTTTCCCATCGCCTGCCATGCAACCGGACGCTCCAACCGTATCGCCAAGGCAGCAGCGAACTGACCAGTAATCGCCTCATAGTGCGTTGCAACGCCGACGCCAGCCACCGGTGATTCACCAAAAGACAGTAACTGCAAGGCTGGTGGTCCCGGCTCCGACTGGTTGCTGGCAAATACTTCTGACTTTGCCAAGCCAGTGGTCGGACCGACCGCCTCTGGCAAACGCGGCGTAATCTTGCGCGTACGTCGGCCTTGAAAAATCAGCCAAGGCAACAGCGGCAGCGCTACTAATTCGGGTAACCATCGTCGCACCTGGATCCTCCTGAAAGCAACACCCTACACGATTTTGAGGCCAACCAACGCTGGATTGGCTGCGGGTGGCTTAAGTTTCAATGTTTGTAACGTCTCAAGCACGATACTCGCTATCGCCACATTACGGTGGGTCTTGGAGTTGGCTGGAATCACATACCACGGCGCGTGATCGGCATCAGTTGCCTGAATAGCGCGAGAAAATAAATCCTGATATGTATCCCAGCTTTTCCGCTCCTCCATATCTTGCAGATCAAATTTCCAGTTTTTTGCCGGATCATCAATACGCTCTTGCAATCTACTAGCCTGTTCGTCCTTCGAGATGTGCAACAAAAATTTAATAATGGTCGTGCCGGTCTCAGACAACATCCGTTCAAAATCGCGAATATGCGTATAACGCCGTTCGCATTCGGCATCATCAATCCAGTCGTGCACCCGCGTTATTAAAACATCCTCATAATGACTACGGTTAAACACCGCTATTTCGCCGGATGGCGGCACTTGCTGATGGACGCGCCATAGATAATCATGCGCTTTTTCAATCGGACTTGGTGCTTTAAAGCCAACAATATTTATGCCCTCAGGATTGACCTCGCTGAACACACCTTTAACCGTTCCATCTTTTCCGCTGGTATCAATTCCCTGCAAAACAACCAGCAATTTGTGATGTTGACCGGCATACAGCAAATCTTGTTGCAGGCCGATTTCAGTCGCCAACGACAGTATCTTCTGCTTGTCTTTATCCTTGTCACCGCTAGAAAGCGGCTTTTTGCTGGCATCCCCATCTTTAAGCTTAGTCTTTTTACCAGCGCGAAATTCACTCTGAGCGGACATCGAATACTCCTTTATTACGCCATATTCATTTTATATAAACGAGCAGCACACTTCAGACTGCCGCATTTCATTCCGAATCCGGCGGTCATCCAACCATAATCGTTGATTTAAGGAAAACATCCAGGTCTTTAATAAAGGCCCGATACCAACAGTAAATTAATTTTTTGATATTCTGAAAAAATTACAATACGCCGTGTAAATTACCCAAGGCATGCTCGATCTTAATACAACGATCCATCACAACGGTTAATCCAGCCTTGATGGCTTTGTCGGCGGCATCCTGATTAACGATGCCAAGTTGCATCCAGATGGTACTCGCCCCGATCATGATAGCTTCACCAACAACGGGGGGAATATCATTCGCTTTGCGAAAACAATCAACAATATCGATCTTTAAATTGTCCATGGTTAAAGCGCCCGCAGCAGCATAAAGATCTTTATAGCAGAGCTCTCCAAGGATGTGAGTACCTACATACATAGGATTGACCGGAATAATCCGATAACCATGCTCTTGCATATAGCGGGCTACACCATAACTCGGGCGATCAGGTCGATTGGACATGCCGACTATCGCAATGATGGGTTCGGAAGACAGGAATAACGATATGGGTGCTGCTGGCATGGAGGATTTTCCTCTTCAGGTTAGCGCGCTGATGGCATCGAATGCTGCTACTTTGGTGCAACAACTTTAATACGGCGTGAATCCAGCGTTAATCGGGATTTCTCGTTATATCTCGGCATATCTCGGTATATCTCGGTATATCTCGGTATATCTCGGTATATTTTAGACAAGACAGTGATGACCCTATCTTACTTGAGTCTGCTCTTATCTGTATCGGGATAGAAACACGAAGTCTATTTCGCGCCCGATAAATACTTACCGCTCATTAGCAACCACATTGCGTGCAAGGCACGGGCAACAAAAAAGCAGCCGAAGCTGCTTGTTTGCTACCATCGTCCAAATCGGAACAATCTCTTGTACCGATTGCTGAATTAACGGCCTTTTGAACGCAATCTATGGATCGCTGCCAACTGCGCAATTGCTGTCGTCAATTCTGACTGGGCTTTTGCATAATCGATCTTCGATTCCTGATTGGTTAATGCTTCTTCTGCCAAACGCTTGGCTTCTGTCGCTTTCGCCTCATCCAGATCGGCACCGCGAATCGCAGTATCGGCCAGAATGGTGACGGTATCAGGCTGCACTTCCAGCAGGCCACCAGCAACGAAAACGAATTCGTCTTCCGCCTGACCTGGCACCTTGATGCGTACCGCACCCGGCTTGATACGCGTGATCAGCGGCGTATGACGAGGATAAATCCCCAACTCGCCTGACTCACCCGGCAACGCGACGAATTCAGCCTCGCCAGAAAAGATAAGCTCTTCTGCCGAAACCACGTCAACGTGAATAGTGTTTGCCATGTTAGACCCTTATGTATAGAAGTTGCACAAAATCAGCCCGGCGGCGTTGTGCTGTCCTCGCCGTACTAGCGTACTGTCTACGTCCGCGCGTCTTGCCGGGACAATTTTGCGTCAGTCCTCATTTACCCGTTCAATCAAACTGTCATAACAGATGCCAACTACGTTACTTACACGCTTACACTGCCCAGACATCGACCTTACGGTCAATCCCTGTGCTCGAGTAACGTCACGCAACCAACATCGCTATGCTTTAGTTGATTTTCTTGGCTTTTTCGATTGCTTCTTCAATTGTACCGACCATATAGAACGCTTGTTCCGGCAGGTGATCGAGTTCGCCGCTAGCGATCATTTTGAAGCCCTTGATCGTATCTTTTAGCGAAACGTATTTACCTGGTGCACCGGTAAATACTTCAGCAACGTGGAACGGCTGCGATAGGAAACGTTGCATTTTACGTGCACGTGCTACCAACAGTTTGTCTTCCGGTGCCAACTCATCCATACCTAGAATCGCAATAATGTCGCGCAATTCTTTGTAGCGTTGCAGAATACCTTGCACAGCACGTGCTGTGTCGTAGTGTTCCTGACCAACCACGAGTGGATCCAACTGACGCGAAGTAGAATCAAGCGGATCAACCGCTGGATAAATACCTAACGAAGCGATATCACGTGACAACACAACGGTGGAGTCCAAGTGAGCAAACGTCGTTGCTGGCGAAGGATCGGTCAAGTCATCGGCAGGAACATACACCGCTTGAATTGATGTGATCGAACCAGTTTTAGTCGACGTAATACGCTCTTGCAAACGGCCCATTTCTTCAGCCAGTGTCGGTTGATAACCCACAGCAGAAGGCATACGACCCAACAACGCAGATACTTCGGTACCAGCCAATGTGTAACGATAGATGTTATCGACGAAGAACAACACGTCTTTACCTTCGTCACGGAAGCCTTCGGCAATCGTCAGACCAGTCAACGCAACGCGCAGACGGTTACCCGGCGGCTCATTCATCTGACCGTAGACCATGGCAACCTTAGAGTTCTCTGGATTTTCCAGATCGACCACTTTTGCATCAGCCATTTCGTGATAAAAGTCGTTACCCTCACGAGTACGCTCACCAACACCGGCAAACACGGACAAACCACTGTGCGCTTTAGCGATGTTGTTAATCAATTCCATCATGTTGACGGTCTTACCAACACCAGCGCCACCGAACAAACCAACTTTACCACCCTTGGCAAACGGGCAAACCAAGTCAATAACCTTGATACCTGTTTCCAACAACTCTTGCGATGGCGACAAATCGTCATACGCAGGAGCTTTACGGTGAATAGAAGCTGTTGTCGCGTGACTTACCGGACCGCATTCATCAATAGGATTACCGAGTACGTCCATGATGCGACCAAGTGTTGCTTTACCGGTAGGAACCATAATTGGCTTACCAGTATTCTTGATCATCATGCCGCGGCGCAGACCATCAGAGGTGCCCAACGCAATAGTACGAACGATACCGTCGCCTAGTTGCTGTTGTACTTCCAGTGTCAGTTCCGAACCTTCCATCTTCAAGGCATCGTAAATCTTAGGCATCGCGTCACGTGGAAATTCAACGTCCACAACAGCGCCGATACACTGAACGATTTTGCCATCAGCCATTTTCGTTCCTTCAATATATAAAATTAAATTCAGTTGAACGCTTGCGCGTTATGGTCGTTGCGTGCGGCGACCTCTAAAAACCTGTTACACGAACCAATGTCGAACCTGCGATCCTCACCGTGCCCATTGCGGCTTCCGGATTTGTTGCATCGACGACCTGGCTTTGATTCGTTCACTGCGGCTTTTTGAGGAGCCCTTAAAATCGTTGACTGTGTGACCTAAACTGCCGCCGCACCGGAAACGATTTCCGACAATTCCTTAGTAATCGCAGCCTGACGAGTCTTGTTGTAAATCAACTTCAACTCACCAATCACGTTACCGGCATTGTCGCTTGCCGACTTCATTGCGACCATCCGCGCTGATTGCTCAGACGCCATGTTCTCTGCAACCGCTTGATAAATCAGCGTTTCTACATAGCGCAATAACAAATCGTCAATAACACTTTGTACGTCCGGTTCATAGATGTAATCCCACGCGTGGGCACCATCATTGTCGGCCGCGAGACGTTCGTTTGACAGAGGCAGCAATTGCTCTAGTCGCGGTTCTTGTCTCATCGTGTTAATGAATTTGGTGTACACCAGGTACACCGCATCCAGACGACCTTCTTCGTATGCATCAAGCAATACCTTGACCGGGCCAATTAACTTGTCCAGATGCGGCGTATCACCGAGTTGCACCACGTGCGATATGACTTTTGCGCCAACCCGGTTCAGAAAACCCAGGCCTTTATTACCAATTGCGACTGCTTGAATCTGATTACCCGCTGCTTCCAGTTCACGCATTTTGGCAGTAACAAGACGCAAGGAGTTGGTATTCATACCGCCGCACAAACCTTTATCGGTTGTGACAACGATAAAACCAACCGTCTTGGCATTGTCCTGCTTAGTCATGAACGGATGCGTGTATTCCGGATTCGCTTGCGACAAGTTAGAAGCAATATGACGAATCTTCTCACTATAGGGACGAGCCGCCAGCATCCGTTCCTGCGCTTTACGCATTTTGGACGCCGCGACCATTTCCATCGCCTTCGTGATCTTTTTCGTATTTTCTACGCTTTTGATCTTGCCGCGTATCTCTTTGCCTGTAGCCATGAGTTATTACTCCTTATAGCCCCAGAGAATTAATACGCGTCGGATTTTTTGAAATCAGCAACTGCAGCAGACAACGCAGCTTCAGCATCTTTGTCGAGTTGCTTGGTTTCTTCGATCTTTTGCAACAATGGCGCGTGGCTAGTTTTCATGAAGTCATGCAAAGCTGCTTCGAATGCCAGCAATTTCTTCACTTCAACATCATCCAGAAAACCCTTGTTGACCGCGAACAACGTTACTGCCATTAACGAGATCGGCAATGGCGAGTATTGTGCTTGCTTCAACAGTTCAGTCACACGTGCGCCACGATCCAGCTGTTTGCGGGTTGCCGCATCCAGATCAGAAGCAAACTGCGCAAACGCAGCCAATTCACGATACTGTGCCAAGTCGGTACGAATACCACCGGACAGGTTCTTGATAACTTTAGTCTGAGCAGCACCACCAACGCGCGATACCGAAATACCAGCGTTAATCGCAGGACGGATACCAGCGTTGAACAACGACGTTTCCAGGAAAATCTGGCCGTCAGTGATCGAAATAACGTTGGTTGGAACGAAAGCAGAAACGTCGCCAGCTTGTGTTTCAATGATTGGCAAAGCAGTCAATGAACCAGTCTTGCCCTTGACTTCACCTTTGGTGAAAGCCTCGACATAAGCTGGATTCACGCGTGCTGCGCGCTCTAGCAAACGGCTGTGGAGATAGAACACATCGCCAGGATACGCTTCACGACCCGGTGGACGACGCAGCAACAACGATACCTGACGGTATGCAACAGCTTGCTTTGACAAATCATCATAGACGATCAGTGCATCTTCACCACGGTCACGGAAGTATTCACCCATGGCGCAGCCAGAGTAAGGCGAGACGAATTGCATCGCGGCCGACTCAGAAGCCGACGCTGCGACAACGATTGTGTATTCCATCGCGCCGTGTGCTTCCAGCGAGCGTACGATGTTTTTGATCGATGATGCTTTTTGACCAATCGCAACATAAATACATGTAACGTTTTGACCCTTTTGATTGATGATGGCATCAATCGCAACAGCAGTCTTACCAGTTTGACGGTCGCCAATGATCAGTTCACGTTGACCGCGACCAATCGGGACCATCGAGTCAATTGACTTGATACCGGTTTGCATCGGCTCAGAAACTGACTGACGGGCAATAACGCCTGGTGCAATCTTTTCGATTGGCGCTGTCAACTTAGCGTTGACCGGGCCTTTGCCGTCAATTGGCTGACCCAGCGCATTGACAACACGACCACGTAGTTCAGGACCGATCGGCACTTCCAGAATACGACCAGTACATTTGACTGTATCGCCTTCAGAAATGTGCTCGAAGTCGCCCAAAATAACGGCGCCGACAGAATCACGTTCCAGATTCAGTGCCAGACCAAATGTATTGCCTGGGAATTCCAGCATCTCGCCTTGCATCACGTCAGACAGACCATGGATACGGCAGATACCGTCGGACACGGAGATAACCGTGCCCTGATTTCGAATCTCAGCGGTATCGCCAAGGCCTTGAATCCGGCTCTTGATCAGTTCGCTGATTTCAGACGCGTTGAGTTGCATACTAACTCCTAAAATTTTTCTCTTTGGCTTACGCTAAGGACTCGGGCCACTCAGTTTGACGCAATTGATGCAGTTGCTATAGTTTAGCTACCGCGGCTGTTACCGCAATAGACTTTTTCGGAACCTGCTGCGCCTCGCGAATAATGCGTTGCGCGGTGCTCACAATCCTCATGGTCTAAGACCGTTCCGGTTGCTCCACTCCGTGCGCCCTATCTTCACGACGCTCGCTAAGGCTCAGTAAAAAGTCTGCTGTCTTATGCCGTTAACGCGACATTTAACTGTTGCAGCTTGGCGCGTACCGATGTGTCCAGCACTTCATCGCCAACCACCACGCGCACTCCACCAATTAACGTACTGTCAACCTTGACAGAAGGGTTGAGCTTGCGACCGAATTTCTTTTCCAACGTGACCAGCAGTTCTTGCACTTGTGCAGCAGACAGCTCAAAAGCACTGGCGATTTCAACATCGGCGGCACCTTCCTCGGCATTTTTCAGCACGTGGAATTGTTCAGCGATTTCTGGCAATGCTATCAAACGGCCATTGGCAACCAATGTGGTGACGAAGTTTTTGGCTTCGACAGACAATGGTGACGTCAATAACGAAAGAAAGATGTCAGTAACTTGCTGATGTGTCACCGCAGGATTACGCGCCAGGGTAAGCACATCAGGATGGGCGGCAACTTGCGCCATCTCAATAATCAAACCAGACCACGCAGCCAAATCTTGCGTTTTGGCTACACGGAACAGCGCATCTGCGTAAGGGCGGGCAATCGTTGCGATTTCAGCCATGATTACAGCTCTGTTTTCAGTTGATCCAACAAGTCGGCATGTGCCGCTGCATTGACTTCACGCTTCAAGATCTGTTCTGCACCTTTGACGGCCAGAGTAGCAACTTCGCCGCGCAAACCTTCACGCGCTTTGGTTACTTGCTGATCTGCATCGGCTTTGGCATTCGTGATAATACGCGCCGCTTCGTCTGAAGCCGTTTTTTTGGCTTCATCAATAATTAGCTGCGCACGCTTTTCGGCTTCGCCAATACGCTTCTGACCTTCGTCACGCGCTGTCGCCAGTTCTGCCTGTACCCGCTTTTCAGCGGCTGCCAGATCTGCCTTGCCGCGATCAGCGGCTGCTAGGCCGTCCGCAATCTTCTTGGTGCGCTCATCGAGCGCTTTCATCAACGGCGGCCACACGAATTTCATCGTGAAGCCGGCGAGGATAAAGAAGACCACGAACTGCGCAAACAATGTTGCATTTAAGTTCACGGTAATTTCCTTCTCAGAATAACGTGTGCTGAAATAATTTCAGCAAAATGAGAATCGGCTATGTTGCCCGAATTACTTAGGGACGAATGGATTTGCGAAAGCGAACAACATGGCGATACCAACACCGATCAGGAACGCAGCGTCGATCAAACCAGCTAGCAAGAACATTTTAGTTTGCAAAGTGTTCATCAGTTCTGGCTGGCGTGCGGATGCCTCAAGGTATTTACCGCCCATGATAGCGATACCGATACAAGCACCGATTGCGCCCAAACCAATAATCAAACCACAAGCCAAAGCAACAAAAGAGAGATCCGTCATGACAATTCCTTCAAAGTTAAAGTTAATACAAAAGGCAAATCAAAAAAATAAAAACTACAAAACCTACCAACCGATGTGGATCCCCGCTCGTGACGCTTGGCTAAATGCCTGCGCGCCTAGAGCGGATTTACCATCCAAAGCTTAATGTTTTTCGTGCGCCTGGCCGATGTAGACCAACGTCAGCATCATAAAAATAAATGCTTGTAGCAACACGATCAAGATATGGAAAATCGCCCAAATCGAACCGGCAATTACGTGTCCGACGAAACCAAAAGTGGTCGCCGCAGAACCCAGCAATGCAATCAACAGGAACAACAATTCGCCGGCATACATATTGCCGAACAGTCGCATCCCCAGAGATACGGTTTTTGCAGCGAATTCAATCAGGTTCAAAAGTAGGTTAAACGGGGCAAGCCAAATACCGAACGGTGCAGCCAGCAATTCGTGCACAAAGCCGCCAACGCCCTTGATCTTGACGCTGTAATACAACATCAGAACCAGAACGCCCAACGCGATACCCATTGTGCCGTTCAAATCGGCAGTTGGTACGGCGCGATGGTGGGAAATAATGCCATCCAGACCAACCAGTTTAAAGAAGCTCGAAAACATATCGACCGGCAAGAAGTCGAGCGAGTTCATCAAAGCAACCCAAACGAATACGGTCAATGCAAGTGGCGCGATAAAACTGCGATCACCGTGGACGATTTCTTTCGATTGGTTTTCTACCATCTCAACCATCATCTCGACGAAAGCCTGAAAACGTCCAGGTACACCGGCGGTCGCGTTACGCGCTGCCAGAAACATCAGCACGCAGCCAACGACACCCGCAAAAACGGACCAAAAAACGGTGTCGATATTAATGATTGAAAAGTCCACAATCTTGGATTGGTGACCGGTGGCAAGATGTCCGAGGTGATGGACAATATATTCGGAGGGGGTAAGTTGTGCGTCGAGTACAGCTGCAGTCATGATTGGCGTCTAAATAGTAAGATAAAGTAACTTTTCAGCACCACGATGAAGCTGACGACAAAAGCCAGCCAATTAACACCGTGGTACAACCATACAACTGCGCCCAAGAGCGCAACCGTCGTAGCAATTTTGATAAATTCACCGATAAAAAAAGATATCGGATCAGCGCCGCCAGGTTTCCGCGCGCTGAAAAAAAGTCGTAATGCAAATAATCCGTTCGGTACCGCGCAACACAATCCACCGAGCAGTGCAGAAATAAATCCCGTCATACCGCCCAATAATCCTGCTACACCGGCCACAAACACAGTGACAATAAATTGCAAGAGCACAATACGCAACATATTGATCCCATGTTATTCAATGCCGTGCGTCAGAAAGGTGCGCTTACGGCAATTTTAGAAACCCGCGGATTATACGATCAGCGTGTTGTTTTCGTCAAACTTTTGCAAAAGAATCATGAGCTTATATGATTCTATACAACAGATTGCATGCGACCAACTTGCGCCAACCACGTCCGACCTTGTTGCCAATCACGCAACCCGCTCGCCGCGTTTAGGTGACCAAGTGCACCAATATTGTGAAACGTGGCCTTCCAGTCGGCCGAAAAACTTTGTATTTTGGTTATTTCACACCAAGAATCGTTGTCCGATCCAACGACGATGGTATCAAACGGCAACGCCATCCTTGGCATCGGCCCGAAGTCACGTACCGAGGCTGGGAAGTCGGCGCGCTCCACGTCCGGCGGCGCGACCAGCAGCGCACCTTTGACCATTGCTGCACTCCCTTGGCAATTACCATGCTCCGCTACCCACCACGCCACCAGTGCACATCCCAGACTGTGTGCAGCTAAAACCACGGGACCGTTCGATGCCTGAATTGCTGCGTCCAGAGTATTAACCCAATCTTGACGGCATGGGGTGTCCCAATCTTGCTGCTGCACGCGTTGAGCAGTTGGCAACATCTGCTCCCAATATGTTTGCCAGTGACCATCGCCAGAATTATTAAGTCCCGGCAACAGAAGAATGGTTGGCGCTGCGGCAGCTGATACGGCGGATGGCACGGGCATAATAAAGCCACTTCTTTATCAAGACTAGAATGCAGGATATTAAATGGTAAACACGCAATACGACGATCACTATATCCAAGAGGCACCGAAGATACCGAAGATACCGAAGATATTTTTATTCGGGGCCTCTCAACCGTGCAATTAATCCATCCAGCGTATCAAGATCGGAGAAATCGATAATCAATTGGCCGCGATTCTTTGCGCCGGTCTTGATTGCCACCGTCGTGGCAAGCATATCCGACAGTTCTTCTTCCAGCCGTGCGATATCGCGAGATTTTTCCTTGCCTTTGCCGACCGGTCGCGCAATAGCATTCTGTTCGGCTGTCGTGCGCGTAACCAGTTTTTCCGCGTCTCGCACCGACATCCGCTTGGCCACGACCTGATTCGCCAACGTAATCTGTGTAGCGGCGTCGACAGCCAGCAATGCACGCGCATGGCCCATGTCAATGTCGCCCGCCATCAGCATGGTTTGAACCGGCTTGGCGAGATTGAGCAAACGCAGCAGATTAGAGACCGCACTGCGTGATCGGCCTACCGACAGCGCCGCCTTTTCATGGGTGAAATCAAAATCGGTAATCAGACGATGGATACCTTGCGCCTCTTCTAGTGGATTCAAATCCTCTCGCTGGATGTTTTCGATCAACGCCATGGCTGCGGTGGTCTGATCGTCGACATCTTTGACCAATACCGGCACTTCGGTCAGACCAGCAATTTGCGCCGCACGAAAACGTCGTTCACCGGCAATAATCTCATAATGCTGCGCACCATTGCGCAAGGCAATTGGCCGCACCAAAATCGGCTGCAGCAAACCTTGTTCTTTTATCGATGCGGCCAGTTCGGTCAGTGCGCCTTCGTCCATGCGGGTACGCGGCTGATACTTACCGGCCTGCATCACCAGAACCGGCAGCACCGAGGGCGCGCCTGCGATGGTTGGCACCGCTTCGGTAATATCAGTGGAACCGCCTAGCAACGCATCCAGACCGCGCCCCAAACCTTTTGATTTTTTCGTAACCATATTAATTTACCTTGCCAATCACATTGTTTTGATGCGCTCGACCATCTCGGCACCAAACGCAATATAAGCTTGCGCACCTTTGGAGGCGGGATCAAAGCAAACACCGGGCATCCCATACGATGGCGCTTCGGCCAGACGCACATTGCGCGGAATTACCGTTTTAAAAACTTTATCGCCAAAGTGTTGCTCAAGCTCTGCCGACACCTGCTGCGACAACGTCATACGCGGATCAAACATCACGCGCAACAAACCGATTATTTTTAAATCGGTATTCAAATTGGCATGCACTTTTTTGATGGTATTCACCAAGTCCGACAGCCCTTCGAGGGCATAGTATTCGCACTGCATCGGGATAATTACACCGTTTGCTGCGCACAGTCCATTTAACGTCAACAACGATAGTGCCGGTGGACAATCAATCAGAATAAAATCATAGTCATCCGCAATGCTGGCAATCGCATCCTTGAGACGCTTTTCACGATTTTCCAGCTCAACCATTTCGACTTCGGCACCAGCTAACTCGCGATTGGCGGGCAGCACATCAAAATTGCCGGTTTCCGACACAACGCGAACACTTTTGATATCAGCCATCCCGAGTAATACCTCGTAGATCGATCCTTTTAGCGTGCCTTTGTTGATGCCGGCACCCATTGTTGCATTGCCTTGCGGATCGAGGTCAGCCAACAATACACGCTGATTTAGTTGCGCCAGGCCAGCGGCTAGGTTCACAGCAGTGGTGGTCTTGCCAACTCCGCCTTTTTGATTGGCGACGCAGAAAATTTTTGCCATAAGGTGATATTTTTTTAGTATGTAGTGCGTTAAGGCTTGCGCAAAATTGTTCCGACAACGCACTTGTAAAATTGCATTAACTTGGATCACCTATAAAAAACATCCAGGCCCGGTCAAGGTAACAATCCGACTATCGTTGCTGGAGCAATTTTGCGTACGTCCACAAAATGTATTTAATTCGTCGTGATTTTAATGCCAAAACCTATCAGAAAAATCCCTGCCGCTTTGGAAGCGAACGCAGCGAGAAGGCGGTGACGCGCCAAATGTTTAGCCGCTGCATTTCCCAATACCACAAGTAGACTACCGTAAATCAAGCTGCAACTGGAAATGATTGCACCCATCGTCAGAAAAGTAATGCTGCCACGTTGTGAGACCGGATCAATAAACAACGGAAAAAAAGCCATATAAAAAATGATCGCCTTTGGGTTGATCAAGGTCACGAAAAACCCGCGACGCCAATCCACGGTATGGGAAAAAGAAACACCGGCATCGACAGTCACTTTTCTACTTTCGGGCTCGCCCTTCCCTTTTGCGCGCAATAATTTAATGCCAAGATAGACAAGATAGATGGCCCCAATAGCTTGCACGCCTTTGAATAACAGCAGATTCGCGTGCAACAATGCCGCAACCCCGATCGCCGCCAAAAACATCAGTACCGCATCGCCCACCATCATCCCGATCAAGGCAGCAAATCCGCCACGCAAACCATTCTTGGCAGCGCTCGTCAGAATGCAAAACGTCCCTGGTCCCGGCAACATCAAAAACACCGCCATCGCAGCAATTAAATGCCACACTTCAGTGATACCAAGTAGGTGAAAATAAGCGTTCATAAAGAGCTCAGTCTTGCTTGGTTTTAACGAGTTGGCTCACGTCGAACCCTTGCCTCGCAACCTTCTGAATCGCGGCCTGATAACTGAATTCTGGCAAGCTGGGTGATCGCGAAAGTATCCATAAATAATTACGCCCGGGTTCACCCACTACCGCATAAGAATAATCGGGTGCCAAATCCAATACCCAATAATCACCCCAAACAAACGGCAACCATGACAACCACGCTGGCGCAAAGCGCACTTTTAATTTGGAATTGGTAGCGCTACCTGAACTATCTGCGAGACGAGCAACCCCAATGGCTTCATCCACCGAGCCGTCATTTTTTTGACAGCGATTTATCACGTCAATACGCCCGTCCACGCGCGTGCGATATTCAGCGGTAACGTTACCGGCACAGGACTTTTGAAAGCGATTCGGAAAACGTGCAATCTCATACCACTTACCGGCGTACCGATTTAAATCGATGGACGGCACCGCCACCACATTTTGGGCGAGGGTTACTGAAGGTGTTAATATGGCAAAAAATGAAAAAGATATTGAAAATATAATATTTCTCATCATCCTATCGCTCGCTTAATGGTAATCAAATGACGTTCGGCGTCCAGCCCCGGCACCGCGATCCGACGTACCTCGGCGACTTCCCATCCTGCTGGTAGCCGCTCAATCTCTGCGGCTGGTTGCAGACCCTTAAGGGCGATAAACTGACCACCGTCTGCCAATAAATGCGCCGACCAGTTGATAAAGTCAGACAGTTCAGCAAAGGCGCGCGATGTAATGACATCAAACTTATGTGGTACTTCAAGCTCTTCAACTCTGGCAGTGTGAACACGGACATTTTTTAGTCCCATTTCTGCCTTAACTTGCGTCAAAAATGCCGTTTTTTTATGTACCGTATCGATCATGGAAACGCGCATATCCGGCTGCGATGTCATCGCCCAAATCGCCAATATCATCCCAGGCAAGCCACCGCCGGCCCCAACATCCAGCACGTTTTGTGCACCAGAAAAGGCAGGAACCACCGCCAGTGAATCCAGCAAGTGATGCGTCATCATCTGATCCGGCGCGCGAATTGACGTCAGGTTATAGGTTTTGTTCCACTTCGCCAGCATCGCCAGATAGGTCAACAATTGCGCTTGCTGAAGGCCATTGAGCGCTATGCCCAAAGTCTTCGCTCCATCACGCAAAGTGGCGGCGAGCGCGCCGCAAGCGCTGGTATCTACTTCACTCATCCTGACAATCCTTCAGTATCTCGACCATGTTGCGGCAATAATGCATAGCGATTAAGCGTGAACCAAGCATGAACCAAGCACGAATCAAGCATTAATTCAGCCTTGATTAAGCCATAAGTCCTAAGCCGCCTGATCACTTTTATCAGCTAGCTTGTCCATTTTTTTCATGGTGCCTTTTTTTACGTGTACCAGCAACAAGGACAACGCGGCTGGCGTCACACCGGCAATGCGTGAAGCCTGGCCGAAGGTTTCCGGACGATGCTGATGCAATTTTTGGCGCACTTCCATCGACAGAGACTGCACTTGCATGTAATCAAAGTCTGTTGGAAATTTAAGATTTTCACTATGCTCGTGGCGCTCTACTTCACGCGCCTGACGGTCAATGTATCCAGCATATTTAAGTTGAATTTCGACCTGCTCTTTGACCGTACCATCCGCAACGCCGGGCCCACCCAAGACCTGACCGTCAATGCCCGTCAGCGTCATTAATGCATCGTAAGAGACGTTGGGACGACGCAGCAAATCTGATAGCGCGTACTCGCGCTGAATTGCCACTCCAACAACTCTCTCAGCTTCTGCATCGGATAAAATGCGTGGGTTCACCCACGTGGAACGCAGCCGCTCCATTTCAAGCGCGACGGCTTCGCGTTTTTTCTCGAATTGCTCCCATTGCGCATCACCAACACAACCCAACCGGCGGCCAATCTCAGTCAAACGTAAATCGGCATTGTCCTCACGCAGACTTAAGCGATATTCGGCACGGCTGGTGAACATACGATACGGCTCAAGTACACCTTGCGTAATCAAATCGTCGACCAGCACGCCTAGATAAGCCTCATCCCGTCTTGGGGTCCAGGCATCACGCTCTTGCGTCTGCAAAGCCGCGTTTAAGCCCGCCAGCATGCCTTGGGCGGCCGCCTCTTCGTAGCCTGTTGTGCCATTGATCTGACCGGCAAAGTAGAGTCCGTTGATGAGTTTTGTTTCCAATGATGCTTTAAGGCCGCGTGGATCGAAATAGTCATATTCGATGGCGTAACCGGGACGCAAAATGTGGGCATTTTCCAGTCCCTTCATTGATCGGACCAATGCCAGCTGTACGTCAAACGGCAAACTTGTAGAAATCCCATTCGGATAATATTCATTGGTCGTCAAGCCTTCTGGCTCCAGAAAAATCTGGTGCGAGTCCTTACCTGCAAAGCGATGAATTTTATCTTCGATCGATGGGCAATATCGCGGGCCGACACCCTCAATGACTCCGGTGTACATCGGGCTACGATCAAGGCCAGCACGAATAATGTCATGCGTCTGCAAATTGGTGTGCGTAATCCAGCAAGGCATCTGAGCTGGGTGCATTGCCGCGTTACCCATCACCGAAAACACCGGAACGGGATCCAGATCGCCTGGTTGCGGCTGCATGACCGAAAAATCGATTGTGCGGCCATCAATCCGTGGCGGCGTACCGGTTTTTAGCCGGCCTTGCGGCAGCTTCAATTCTTTCAAGCGAGCTGATAGTGAAATCGCAGGAGGATCACCCGCCCTGCCCGCCGCATAGTTATTTAAGCCAACGTGAATTTTTCCATCGAGAAACGTTCCGGTGGTCAGAACCACAGCACGACTAAGGAAGCGAATACCAACTTGCGTGACCGCACCTATCACACGATCGCCTTCAACGATCAGATCATCAACAGCCTGCTGGAATAGCCATAGATTCGGCTGATTCTCGAGCCGCGAACGTATCGCCTGTTTGTATAGTATGCGGTCTGCCTGAGCACGCGTGGCGCGCACTGCTGGGCCTTTGGATGAATTTAATATCCTGAACTGAATACCAGCCTCATCGGTCGCGATCGCCATCGCCCCACCCATTGCATCAACCTCTTTTACGAGGTGGCCTTTACCAATGCCACCAATGGAGGGATTGCATGACATCTGACCCAAAGTCTCGATATTATGGGTTAGCAGCAAGGTTTTTTGACCCATACGCGCAGAGGCCAAGGCAGCTTCGGTACCGGCATGACCGCCACCGACAACGATTACATCAAAATTTGTAGGAAAGAGCATAATGCGCCTCGATGAGAGGGTGAACAGAGGCGTGATTATAAATCCATTTCACGTTGACCGCCCACTTGTTGACTCGGTTGTGGTAAAGCAGCCGTGTTCGCACGACACTTGAGCTTTTACCACAATTCAAACATTAGTAAGTAACAAACTTATTCGAGAGATATGTTCAAACGATTCGCGAAAATATGTAAAGGCGGATTTACGGATGGTTCCACGTGAAACAATTGCGACTCGTTTTGACGTTCACTATCTTAAACCAAACAAATCTTTCGTTTTTGAAACCCCGTTGTTCCACGTGAAACCATTTATTATTTTAAAAACGCATCGTAAGCTGTTTTTAATATTAAGACCGATACCACCACCAAAAATAATTTACGAACAAATCCACTGCCGTGCTTTATGGCCAATCGCGTACCCACTAGCGAACCTGCGACATTACAGATCGCCATTAGCAACGCGAGTTGCCAAAGAATATGTCCGCTGTAGCCAAACCAAAGCAATGCCGCAAAATTGGTCGCGACGTTCACAACCTTTGATACAGCAGAGGCAGCGAGGAAGTCAAATCCAAAAAACCGCACAAATAAGAAAATCAGGAAGCTACCTGTGCCAGGACCAAAAAGACCGTCATAAAATCCGATTCCACAACCAATCAGTATCGCAATGACCAATTCTTTAGATCCATTATGGCGGGGCGCATGAATACTGCCGAAATCCTTCTTGGCAAAGGTGTATGCCGCAACCGCTAGCAAAATAAATGGCAGACTTTTACGGATCGCATCCGTCGGTATATGAGTGACCGTATATGCACCCAGAAATGCAAATACAAAAGCGGCACCTGCTGCGGGCAACGCTGCCCGCCAGGCCAAACGAACTCTTCGCCCATAGTTGATGGCAGCAGCAGTCGTGCCAAAGATACCGGCCAACTTGTTGGTTCCAAGTACCGTCGCTGGCACGGTGTTAGGCAACATGGAAAATAAAGCCGGGATTTGGATCAATCCTCCTCCACCCACCACGGCGTCAATTAATCCAGCGAGAAATCCGGCTATGGCGAGAAGCCCAAAGTTAAATATTAAGTCAGGCATGTTCAATCCCTATTGTGGCCGCGATTTGTCGCATGATACGGATATAAGATGATCCAGTACACGGCACGTAAATGTAAATGTAAATGTAAATGTAAAAAATCTTTACCAGGTCACAGCCCACAATTTTACCTATACACAACAATAACCGCCCTTCTTTACTACCCGTTCGCTAAAAGTTGATGTCGCAAACAGACAGTCACATACACCAACCTGATCGACTTAACTTCAGGCCGCCACGGACAACGGAAACCTTGCAAATAGGAATTATTCTCATCTATAATGATTCTTCATTAGTCTTGTAGCGACTTCCTGCTCACGCAAGCTTCCATTCCCGCAACTTATCTAAGCCAGCCGCAACATACCGTCGCCAGCCAATAAGCTTTTTATTGACCTTGGAGTACGTATGTTTGCCTCTTCATCCCAGCTTCCTTTATCGAAGCCTACCGCCGCCATGCGCGCGGGCACAAGCCCTTCTACTCGCGCTGTTATTCGCTTTATCGCTTTCGTTGCCACTGTTTACTCGTTACCGAGCTCAGCGCAGTCGCTGCAAACAAGCCCCGCCACAACATCAACGCTAGCCGCCTATAACTCTCATCCCGATCTTGCTCTGGAAGAAATATCAGTAACAGCTTCACGATCCGCAAAGCCTTTATCCAGAACGCCGAGCAGTATTTCAGTCATAAATGCCGCCGCCATGGAAGAGCAGCAAGCCAAGGATATTAAGGATTTGCTACGATACGAACCCGGTGTTACGGTTCGACGCGGGCCTTACCGCCCCGCATCCGCAGCCACTGCTGGCGGTCGTGGCGGCAACGAAGGCATCAATATTCGCGGGCTAGAAGGCAATCGTATCTTGCTAATGGAAGATGGCATTCGTTTGCCGAGTGCATTTTCCTTCGGCCCTTTAGAGGCCGGGCGCGGCGACTATGGCGAGATGGATCTCTACAAACGGGTGGAAATATTGCGCGGACCCGCCTCGTCCATGTACGGTAGCGATGGCCTGACCGGTGCGGTCAACTTCATCATCGAAGACCCCGGCGACTTTCTTGATATCTTCAAAAAACCAACATATTTTTCTATCAAACCATCCTACAATTCCATTGATGGCAGTATCTCTACTACGGCGGTAGCGGCGTTCGACGGTGAACGCTTTGAAGCCATGTTAATCGCCAATAAAAGACAGGACCATGAAGTCACAAACCAGGGCCAACGTCATATCCTCGGGCCGAATCGTGATGCCGCAACTCCTCAAGACAGTGACAGCAATTCATTACTCGGCAAAGTGGTCTTCACAGCAAGTCCACGCGACAAATTGACCCTTACCCTTACCCATCAAGAAGGGAAGACTACTTCAGACGTCTTGTTAGCCATTACGCCGACCACTTTGGCCCTGCGCGCAAAAGACAGCGTCGAACGCAATCGTGTCAGCTTTGATTACGAATTCAGCGATAACAAAGAAAATGGCAGTTGGCTGCTCCAGAACGCCCACGTGAAATTCTATTATCAAGACGCCAACAATCATCAAACTTCGTATGAACAGCGCAGACCTACTGCTGATCGGACCCGCGACAATATCTATAAAGAGAACACAATCGGCGGTTCGGCCCAGGCAAAAAGTGGATTCAGCACGGGCAGCCTGCAGCATAACTTAATCTAGGGCGTCGACACCAGCATGGCCCGCATCAGCGGTGCGCGTAACGGTACCGTACCGGGCGTTGGAGAGGCTCCTTTTCCAAACAAAGCCTTCCCTGACACGGACTACGGATTGTTTGGCGTTTTTTGCAAGATGAGATTGCACTCACTCCATATGATGGTTTGACGCTGGTACCTGGATTGCGCTTTGATTCCTATCGGCTAACACCCAAAAGCAACGATCCGGCTTACACCGGTCACGCCACGCCCGCAAGCGGCAACACCATCTCGCCGAGACTGGCTTTGATGCTTGAAATTAATCCATCACTCGTACCCTACATTCAGTACGCACGCGGCTTCCGCACTCCGACGCCAGATCAGGTCAACAATAGCTTCGGAAATCCGATGTTCGGTTATGCCACTGTCGGCAATCCTGATCTAACACCTGAAACCAGCACTACGATAGAGATTGGGTTGCGCGGCAAAATCTATGGCGACTTAGGCAACGTGCTGCGTTACAGCACGGCCGCATTCACTGGCCGGTATCAAAACTTTATCTCACAGGAAATTGTCAGCGGCAGCGGTCGTCCCTACGTCGATCCTTACATTTTTCAATACATCAATCGCGGTGAGGCCCGAATTAGCGGATTGGAAGGAAGACTCGATTGGCAGTTTCCGAACAGCATCGGTATCAAAACCGGTATGGCTTACACCAAAGGTTCGACGCGGTCCAACGGCCAAAGCAATCCGCTCGACACCGTCAATCCCTTCATGGCGGTGCTCGGATTGCGCTACGAACCAAGCGAACGTTGGTTTGTGCAGGCAGACATCAACTATCAGTGCGGCAAGCGCCGTAAAGATATTTCTACGCCGACCTATTTCGCGCCACCCTCCTCTACTATCGCCGACCTGCGCGCCGGATTGAACTTCAGCAAATTTGCCACGCTGTACGCAGGAGTAAGCAATTTATTCGATAGCAAATATTGGAATTGGTCAGATGTACGCGGCTTAGCAGAAAGTTCCAATGTGAAAGACGCCTATACCGCACCCGGTCGCAATTTCACTGTCGGACTTAAATTGCAATACTAAAAAGAAAAATAATCATGCGCGACTCCATTCAATCCAAGCAGACTACGACAGCGTTTTTAAACGCCGACACATCTCAGGCAGAAGTGATTTCCAATCATCTGCAATAACTGCAATAAAAATTACGTCATCGCGAAGCGGCAGCGGCCATCGGTGTTGCCAGGTTCCAGGCGGCATCGAACGGTATGACTGACAAGCATCAATTTTTCAGCATACTGCGTGATGTTGGTCTGAGCCGCACGCAAGCATACCGTCTGGCAGCGCGGCAAACTGCACGTCAGGTCGACAATGGCGCATTAAAAGTAATCTTAACCGCCGCCGCTGTCAGCGCGTTACCGATTATGATTTTCGTCGGTAATAACGGGATGATTCAAATCCATTCTGTCCCTATTTCAAAGGTCAAAATAATGGGAACCTGGACGATGGAACGATACTGGTACAGGATGCGCCCACCATTACCATGACCTCGGAGACGGTCGAGACTTGTCTCGGAATCCAGGTTGAAGTCATAAAGCAAACGGGCAAACCGCCTTTTGCGATACCCATCAAATACCGATAAAAAAATCATCGACACAAGCTGGTAGCAGCAAACTGACGACCGCACATATCGTAACAATATATCGTGACAATAACAGAGCAAACAGAAACTAAAAAAGCCCGCGCAACTACTCTGCGCGGGCTTTAAACGGTGCAACAGTTTTGTCACCAAAGCTGTTCTGAAACTGTTTAATTATCAGCCACCCGGCGCTTAAACAACGCTCCGATTTCACCGACAATCCCGCGCCGGAACACCAGCACGCAGACAATAAATATAAAGCCAGTCACAATCGTCACCGATTCACCTAAACCATTAAACCAGTCGACATGCGTCACTACGGCCAACCAACTGCCGATATCACCCAGCTTATTTTCAAGCACAATGATAATCACAGCGCCGACAATAGGCCCCGTCAGCGTACCAAGGCCACCAACCAACGTCATCAATATCACAAGGCCAGACATGGTCCAGTGCACGTCTGTAAGCGTCTCAAAGCCCAACACAAGCGTTTTGGTTGCACCCGCCAGCCCAGTAAGTCCCGCCGATAAAACAAACGCCAGTAATTTGTACCTGTTCACATCGTAGCCAAGTGAAATCGCACGCGGCTCGTTTTCCTTGATGGCCTTCAGCACCTGACCAAAAGGTGAATTAATCGTCCGTACGATCAACGCAAATCCAAGTACCGCAATCGCCAGCACAACGTAATATAAAGTTAAGTCGCTATCAAGACTGATCAAGCCTAGTAACTTGCCACGTGGCACGCCTTGCAGACCATCTTCACCGCCAGTAAACGGTGCTTGCAGGCAAACGAAATATGCCATCTGTGCCAGCGCAAGGGTGATCATCGTGAAATAAATACCTTGTCGCCGAATCGCCAGACTACCCATTACCAAGCCAATCAATGCGCCCGTCAAGGTGCCAAGTATCAGCCCTACTTCTGTTGGCAAGCCCAATTTCGTCAACGTATAACCAGCAACATAACCGGCACCGCCGAAGAACGCAGCATGACCGAACGACAGCAAACCAGTAAAACCAATCAGCAAATTGAAAGCACATGCAAACAATGCAAAGCACAATACTTTCATCAAAAATACGGGATAGATACCAAACGGCGCGGCCAGCGCGGCGATCAATATCACACCATAGAGAACTTTTTTATTCATGCTGACCATCCTTGCATACGATTAGCGTCGTTGATAACTTGTTTGTTATAGCGTTTTTTTACCGAGAGGTAATAGCGCACGGAATAGCTCATTTTCTATTTTTCCTTGCCGAACAAACCAGCAGGACGAATCATCAAAACGATTGCCATGACAATAAAGACCACGGTAGCCGATGCTTCGGGATAAAAAACACGCGTCAGACCTTCAATGACACCCAACGCTAATCCAGTAATGATAGAGCCCATGATTGAACCCATGCCGCCAATCACTACCACCGCGAAAACAACGATAATAAGATTGGAACCCATCAACGGAGAGACTTGAATGACCGGCGCCGCCAGCACGCCGGCAAAGGCAGCCAACGCACCACCGAAACCGTAGGTGAGTGTCACCATCAATGGCACGTTGATACCAAAAGCCTCAACCAGTTTTGGGTTCTCCGTACCAGCACGCAAATAGGCGCCAAGCTTAGTTTTTTCGATGACAAACCAGGTCGCAAAACAAACGACTAGCGACGCAAATACGACCCACGCACGGTAGTTTGGCAATATCATAAATCCGATATCAGTCGCACCGCTCAGCAAGTCAGGGACCGAATACGGTTGACCGGAAACCCCGTAAAACGAGCGAAAAATACCTTCTACCATCAACGTAATACCGAAGGTCAGCAACAGACCATAAAGATGGTCAAGTTTGTACAGCCAGCGCAACATGGTTTTTTCGATGATGATGCCGAAAACACCAACGATCAACGGTGCCAGACCGAGCATGACCCAATAGTTCAGATTAAAATAAGACAATCCGATCCAGGCCAAAAATGCGCCCATCATGTACAACGCACCGTGCGCAAAATTAATTACATTAAGTAAGCCAAAGATTACCGCCAGGCCGAGCGATAACATGGCGTAAAAAGAACCATTGACCAAGCCCAGCAGTAGCTGACTCATCAAGGCTTGCAGAGGGATGCCGAACAATTCCATGGCAATGTCATCATAAAATCACACTCAATTCGGTCCTGAATTTTCGTCAAATTAATCGAGAATATACCTGACAACAGGTTACTTACCGATTACTTCAGCTAACAGTATCCTTGCTGACGCCTAAGCTCACTTTAAGCATGACGGCAGAAGAATTTTGGACAGAACTGGAATAGTGATGAATCATAAAAAAATACTCAGGCATATGTTTCACGACGCATATTGCGTCAGGCAAACGACATGCCGTGAGTGACGGACTTAGTTGTAATTCAGTTGCAGCTTATTCAGCGACAAAGAGCATCGTATTAACAAATATCAAAAATCCTGCTACCTGCTAATATCAACTACATCAATTATTTCCAAGTCGCGCATTTAGAATCTGCTTTAGACATAAATGCTTTTTCCGCAGGGATTGTTTGAATTTTATTGAGATAATCCCATGGATACTTTGACTCTGCCGGTGCCTTAACCTGATACAAGGTCATGTCATGCACCACGCGTCCGTCAGGGCGCAAGTAGGCGCCTTTGGTGTACATGTCGTTAAATTTTGTCTTGCGCAACTGTGCCATCACTTTTTCACCATCATCGGTACCGATGGCTTTCACTGCATTCAGATATTGCGTGGCCGCAGAATAGTCGGCTGCTTGCAAGCTCGATGGCTCTTTTTTCATTTTTGAAAAATATCGCTTGGCCCAGGCACGTGATTCATCGTTTTGATCCCAATACCAACTATCGGTCAAATACATTCCCTGGGTCTGCTTCAATGTCAGCGAATGAATATCATTGATAAAGACCAGTAAACCTGCCAGTTTGGCAGTCTTGGTAATACCAAATTCGTTTGCTGCTTTGACCGCATTAATGGTGTCGCCACCGGCGTTTGCCAATCCAATAATTTGCGCTTTGGATGCTTGTGCCTGCAACAGGAATGAAGAAAAATCAGATGCATTTAACGGATGCTTGACTGCACCTAAAACAGTTCCGCCTGATGCCTTCACCACGGCTGTTGTATCTTTTTCCAGCGAGTTTCCAAACGCATAATCAGCGGTCAGAAAATACCAGCTTTTACCGCCTTGCTTGACGACTGCAGAACCTGTTCCATTAGCCAATGCATAGGTGTCATACGCGTAATGCACCGTGTAAGGCGTGCACTCTTCGTTAGTCAAACGTGTGCTACCCGCGCCGATTTCAAAAAATGGCTTCTTCTTTTCAGCAGCAATTTTTGCCATCGCCAGCGCAGTGCCGGAATTGGTCCCACCGATCAACATATCCAGGCCTTGCTGATCAAACCATTCGCGCGCTTTGCTTGATGCAATGTCCGCTTTATTTTGATGGTCGGCCACGATTAATTCGATTTTTTTGCCGTTAATGCTTCCACCCATATCAGCGATAGCCATTCTGATTGCTTCTGCACCGCCAGGGCCATCAATATCCGAATACACACTCGACATATCGGTAATAAAGCCAATCTTGATTGTATCGCCAGATATCTGTGCCGTGGCAGATCCAGCGACGCCAAACGCCAGTGTGGAAAATACTGCGAGTGATACTGCTTTCAATTTAATCTTCAATTTGCTCTCCATTTTTACCTGACAATCACGCATTTAGTGTGATCAGCTTATGTATTAGTATTATTTTTACTTTATTGTTTTTGCTTTATTATTTTTGTTTTTTTGTATTGACTACTATTTTTTAAACACCCAGTAACGTATTCAATACGGGCATTTTTTCTTGTAATTGTGAGGCACCAAATGTTTCCACTATCTGTCCATGTTCCATCACATAAAAGCGATCAGCTAACGGCGCTGCGAATCGAAAGTTCTGTTCCACCATAACGATGGTGTAACCCTTCTCTTTCAACAATAAAATCATACGCGCTAGAGTTTGAACAATCACCGGTGCAAGGCCCTCAGAAATTTCATCAAGCAACAGCAGCCGCGCGCCCGTACGCAAAATACGCGCCACCGCTAACATCTGCTGTTCACCACCAGACAACCGGGTTCCCTGACTATTTTTACGCTCCTCCAAATTAGGAAACATGTCGTAAATTTCTGCTATTGACATACCTTTGTCAGTTTTCGAAACAGACGGCGGCAAGAGCAAGTTTTCTTCGGTAGAAAGCGAAGAAAATATACCGCGTTCCTCAGGACAATAACCCAGACCAAGATGCGCAATTTTATGCGTTGGTAAGGAGATAGTTTCAACACCACCGACCTTTATAGACCCTTTACGCGTACCTGTTAATCCCATGATCGCGCGCATCGTAGTCGTCCGACCAGCACCGTTACGGCCCAGTAAAGTCACTACTTCGCCGGCATTTACCGTCAAATTCACGCTGTGTAAAATATGTGATTCGCCGTACCAAGCATGCAGATCGGTAATGCAAAGCGCAGGTGGTTTAACCGAATTACTGGATTTTTCCACTGTATTTTCAGAACCTTGCTGAGACATAACAGACGGCATTAATGCGCTCCTTCGAGTGTGCTTGCTTCAGTACCCATATACGCTTCCATTACAAGTGGATTAGTTGACACGGTTTTGTAGTCGCCTTCTGCCAAAATCGCGCCGCGCTGCAAGACGCTGATTTTGTCGCAAATACCGGCAACTACGCTCATATTGTGCTCAACCATCAGGATGGTTCTACCTGCCGAAACTTTCTTAATCAACGCTGTAACCCGATCCACGTCTTCATGTCCCATTCCCTGCGTCGGCTCATCAAGCAACATTAGTTCCGGATTCATACTTAGTGTTGTCGCAATTTCCAATGCCCGCTTACGACCATAAGGAAGATCAACGGTTAAGGTATCAGCGAATTCCGTCAAATCAACTTCTGCCAGCAGCTCCATTGCACGATCCCGTAACTGGGAAAGACTTTTGCTACTTTTCCAAAAGTGGAAAGAGGTGCCTAAATTGCGTTGCAAACCGATGCGAACATTTTCCATCACCGACAAATGCGGAAACACGGCTGAAATCTGAAAAGAACGAATAATCCCTTGTCGCGCAATTTGTGCAGGCGCAGAAAGGGTGATATCACGATTATTGAACAAAATTTGTCCGGTCGTCGGAATCAAAAATTTAGTTAGCAGATTAAAACAGGTCGTTTTGCCAGCACCATTAGGACCGATCAAAGCATGAATATGGCCGCGCTCAACTTGTAAATTGACATCACTTACCGCCGTAAAGCCTTTAAATTCTTTAGTCAGGCTTTTCGTTTCTAAGATGAAATCGCTCATCCTGTCTCCTTAGGGTTTTTCTTTGCGCCGTGACAAGCCATCGGTACAAATTTTTTATTAGGTTGATAGCAACTGAAACTGGTTTGACGGATAGTACAGAGGACCAGAACACTGAGCAATACGTATAAGTACTAAACTCAAATCAACAACATTTTATGGTAATTTAAGCCACAGAAAATCGCGTGGTTACCAAGATGTTGGTTAAACTGTCGGTAACCCTGATTTGGCAAATCTAGCCGTAAGCCCGATCTATTCAGAAACCTTCTCCAAAATAAATTTAGCCGCCATTTCGGCAATCATAATAGTTGGTGAATTCGTATTTCCTGAAGTAATCGTTGGCATTATTGAAGCGTCTGCTACACGCAGTCTATTTACGCCAATTACACGTAATTTACTATCAACTACCGCTAATTTGTCTGTTACTTTACCCATCATGCAAGTACCGACGGGGTGAAAAATAGTCGTACCCACGTTGCCCGCAGCGCGAATCAGGTCTTCTTCGGTTTGAAAATCGTTACCCGGCATAAACTCTGCTGGTGCATATTTTCGCAATGCGGGGGCCGCAGCAATCTTTCTTGTTAACACTACAGAAGCCGCGGCTACTTTACGGTCAAGCTCGGTAGAAAGGTAATTTAACGTGATTTTCGGGGCAACCATAGGATCACCCGACGCGACCCGAATATGACCACGAGACGTTGGTCGCAAATTACAAACGCTGGCGGTAAATGCAGGAAAATTATGCAGAGGATCGCCGAATTTTTCCAATGATAATGGCTGCACGTGGTACTGCAAATTAGGTGTTTCCTGGGTGGAATCGGATTTAGCAAACGCACCTAACTGCGATGGCGCCATCGACATTGGACCGCTGCGTGACAGCAAATATTCAAATCCAATTTTCATTTTCCCGACCCAATTGCTCGCCATCATGTTGAGCGTCTTCACGCCCGAGACTTTAAATCCCATGCGAATCTGCAAGTGATCCTGTAAATTCTCTCCAACACCCGGCAAATCATGCACAACCGGAATATGGTTTTGCTGCAAGAGCGTGGCTGGACCAATTCCCGAAAATTGTAAAATATGCGGCGAACCAATTGCTCCAGCACACAATAGAACTTCTTTAGCTGCTTCTGCCGACCATTCTTTGCCACCGCCTAAAAATTCAATACCTGTGCATTCCAAACCATTTTCACCGGCATTAATTTGAAGCCGTTTTACATGACAACCGGTCATGATTTCTAGATTTCCGCGGGTCGCTGCGGTACGTAAAAATGCTTTTGACGCATTCCATCGAATTCCACGCTTTTGATTGACATCAAAATAACCTACACCCTCGTTATTACCCTGATTGAAGTCATCCACTTTTGGGATACCCGTCTCAGCGGCGGCATCCCGAAAAGCATCCAGAATTTGCCATGACAATCGCTGTTTTTCCACTCTCCACTCTCCGCCCACTCCGTGAAAAGCGCTTGCTCCATTGTAGTGATCTTCACTTTTCTTAAAAAGTGGCAAAACATTTTCCCAACGCCAGGACGTATCACCAGTAATTGACGCCCATTGATCATAATCACGGGCTTGGCCTCGCATATAAATCATGCCGTTAATGGAAGAAGATCCACCAAGCACCTTTCCGCGTGGATAAATCAGGCTGCGATTGTTCAGTCCAGAATCAGGCTCAGTCCGATACAACCAATCGGTACGTGGATTATTAATGCAATAAAGATAACCTACCGGGATATGTATCCAAATGTAGTCGTCTTTTGCTCCCGCTTCAATCAATAGCACATTGACATTGGGGTTTCGTGTCAATCGATTAGCTAATACACAACCCGCAGTTCCTGCTCCAACAATAATGTAGTCGTACTTTCCTGCTACTTCCATTTGTCATCCTCATTTATAAGCTTGGTCGCTTAGTCTTTAAGACTCGTCCATCAGTTTTGTTGGCGGGCTTTTTATAAGTGGATATTAATTATTTTAATAATATGTTGCAATTAAGAAATATTATTTTAACGACAAGTCAAAGAGACTAATTTGACTCGACCATCAATTTGTAAAATCACATTCATACGATTTGGCAGGCCATCAAGTGTCATGTTTAAAAATCACTAACTTTTCACCTAAAAGAACGTGGGCTCATATCCAGTTTATTCATAAATGCTTATTTATCCACTTTGTTGCTTACTAGGAGCTTACCGACAACAAAAATATAGGCAAGCTATCCTTCTATTGGCAATAAGAAATGATTCCTTAAAGGAATAAATTGTTTTTTACAAACGGAATAAATGCTCGTTTTTGTTTTAAACGTTGCCAAAAAAAGTCGCTTTTACTCTTTTTTTCCTTATGTTTTTAATCTATAGATTTATATATATAAATAGTAGTAGTAGTTAACACCCTACTTTTCT
Organism: Glaciimonas sp. GNP009; assembly: GCF_054343755.1. Taxonomy (NCBI): domain Bacteria; kingdom Pseudomonadati; phylum Pseudomonadota; class Betaproteobacteria; order Burkholderiales; family Oxalobacteraceae; genus Glaciimonas; species Glaciimonas sp. GNP009. Next base: position 2,223,215 of record NZ_JBTGUV010000004.1, on the reverse strand, counting down.
GTGTACAAGTCAGAAATCTCATTTAAAAACAATGACTTAGGATAAGGATAAGTCCCTCTTAAACAATGTATTCATTAACCATAACTGGTGGATAAAAAAATGTTTATTAAGATTTAGTAGGTTGTACCCAACTTATTCATCTCGATATCCAAAGACTTATCCACAGACCTTAAAGCACTGGACCGATATAAGTTGATTCGCTTTCATGCGCTATTACGAATTCACTTAACTTTAATCTTGCCAGACATTTTTTGAACAGACGTTTTTGTCTAATCTTCGTCTTATATCGCTTACTTCAAAGTCGTATTAGTGTTTACTTGTTTATATATATAAATAGTAATAGTAGTTAACGACCACCTTTTCTGTGGATAACGTCAATTTTCTTTTTGTAAACAGCAACGTAGAACAAGGATAACGTCAGAGTAAACGCTGTACTACTTGAGAGCATCTGTTGAATAACAATTGCATATACCAAGAAACCCTCATTTTCCACAATTTATTCACTTGTTATCCACAGCTTTATTCAGAAAATTGCTTTTTTAATCCGGTATTAACCTGAAAAAATGTTTTTTTGATGTCGCTAAAGCAAATTTTATTCTTTTATCCCTTTTTCTACCTCTTTCAAAGCTAGAACAAAGCCATCTAGCGTTTAACTTGCACGGGCTACAGACCGATCAAAGCCAAGCTTTAAGCATATTTGCGAGTAAAACACATTTAAACAAACAGCTTACAAACAACTATTTGCAGAATTAAATTCTCAATAGGTCAGTTAAACGGATTTAACTGAGTGAAACACCTGGTTTTTGCTCTATTTTTTTGAAAAAATCTTTTTTATCTCTTTAGTTAACGATTTATAGATATAAATAGTAGTAATAGTTAACGACGACATTTTTTGTGGATAACAGCATAAATCTGTTTGTAAACATACTGTTAAAGAGTGAATAAAGCTTGAGTAAACGTTGTATGAGTAAAGGATAGTTGCTGAATAAAAAAGAAATGCGTCAACAATAACGAGATATCCCCATTAATAGATCGACATATCCACAGCCTTATCCACATTACTTCTATTCATTTAAAATATTAAGCACGACATCAGCCAGCACATCTGGTTAGTTCGCGTACGGCATATTGCATGTCAATTTGGGCTTTACCCAATGAGGCAATTAGTGCATAAAATCACCTAAGGCGATTCACATTTGGTGCAAATTTGCGAAGTAAGGAATCAAAATAAGGAGTCGAAATAGGAATGAAGCGCTATAGAAGCCAGAATGAACGCTCTAAGCATCCGGGACGAACGATACAATCGCTTTTTGCACCTCAAGAAGCGATTGTCGAGCATTACCTGACCTTGAATTGCGCTCCGAATAGGAAAGCGCCTGACCGTCCGAAGGAAGCGCTTGGCGCGGAGGGTGTTTGCTGCAATTTTTGAAGGCGCTTAATGGAATGATTAGCGACTGCTATTGATAAGCCGAGTAAAACATGCTTAGACATCTAGTGAGAGTCTAGTTGTAAGTTTCAATGTGCTGACGGAGGTATCACAGGTTTAAGTTTGACTTCTGCAAGTAACGACGCGCAATCTGTCTGCTGGGTAGAGCCGATATTCACCAGTGGCAAGATCGCTGCGACCGGAAATAGGACGCCAAGCGCAATCGCGCTGCCAGCCTTTAATGCCAGTACACCCTTATCAACCCCTACATCTGGGTTTTTGAAGGTCCCAGCGACGTATAGAGGCGATCTGAAGGAAATTATGCGTAGACCTTTGCTTTTTGGTTTGACATTCAGCGCCATAACCTCGGTCTTCAGATTAATCTGACCATTGACGGTAATCATTGCATCATCCGTATCCAGTAGGAATGTTCGTGTCTGCATGACGCCATTGACAATCACAAAGTCGCTAGCCAGGCAATTGAGCTTTACCTGTTTATCGCCGAAGAGTTTAGACAGGACAACATTACCGACGTTCAGACCGGCTGCCTCCAGTATGAATTTACTCAGGGTTCCTTGGTTAATCAACGTTTTGAGTTCGCCGTTAGACGTCGCCATTAGCGCTGCAACAGAATTGCCCGTACCCATCAAGGCAGCATCACCATTGATCTCACCAAGGCTGGCGCGGGCTGACTCAAGGGTTGGGAAAAGACGATTAATTTTCAGGTGCCGAGCTGAAAGCGTTATTTTGGCCTTCATAACTTTACCGCTACCGTCCAGCCTGATGGTTGAAATCAGGTTTCCACCCGCTATACCGAAATCTAACGGCGTCAGTGATAGTTGGCTGTCTTTTAAATGGATATTCGTTTTGAGGTCTTGAATAGGCAGGGCCTCAGACCGGATGATTTTTTTAGCGGTAAATTTTACATCAGCATCGATACTGCCCCAACGAGATGTATCAAACTGCTCCGTCGGAAGCACTTTGTCGGCGGGTTGATTTGGTGCTACGCCTCGGTTAGCTTTACTTGCATTGGAATCTGCTCCGATTAACGGACCCAGGTCGACCAGGCGCAACTGATTTGATACCAATGTGCCCTTCAATAATGGTCTTGGATCTCGTGCCATATAATCGAGTGTCCCGGATAAATCGCTTGAGCCGACGTGACCGTTAAAATTCTCGTAACGCCACTCGCCGCCGCTAGGCTTGACGTTGCCGATCAAGCGTCCTTCTGTGGAAAACGGAGGTGTTGCTGGCAATAAAATACCAGTCAACGGATACAAATCAGCCATACTTGTTGCGGATAGTGTTAAACGCAAATCGAGCGCGGCCAGATCGCTCGGTTTGGTTAAACTTCCTTTGATCGCGATGATGGTTTTTCCGATGTGCACGTCCGCTTCTAGTGGATAGGGCGCATTCACATTCTCCAGCGATAATACTGCGCCGGCTTTGCCTTTACCGCTGACTGCTGCTTTGTTAAAACTACCTTTTACACTCCAACCTAACCCATAACCCTCTTTTGTAGTGGTCGGCAGAGTCGCAATATGCGCGTCGATATCAATTTTTTTTATTGGACTCAGCAACCGTATCGTGCCTTGCGTTAACACCACTTTTTGCAGGTTTACTTTCCATTGGCTCGGCCCTGTTGAAGGAAAGGTCCAGTTATTCTTACCATCCGCAGATTGTTCAAGCATGACGACCGGCGTATCGAGTTGCAGGTTCGGAATGATGATGCGTTTTTCAAGTAGCGGTAGCGGCTGTAACGTAAAGGTGACCTGACCCACTTCAACCATATGCAGACCGGTTTTTGCCCAATCGGGGTTGGCCAGCACAATATTTTGCGCCGTAAGTTGTGGCCACGGAATCCATTTGTGCCAACTGGTTTCTTCTGTTTGCGGATTAAACCAATGTAATGACAAATCACCGTTAATTGCAAAGGGGCGGCCTTCAGCATCGCTAACGCGCTGATTTAGCCATGGGCGTGCCAGATTCCAATCGAAAGTCAGCATAAAAACCACGCATAACGCCAGCAGAATAAATAAGCCGCCGAGACACCATGAAAAAATTTTTAACAGGCGAAATTTGGTAGTAGTCATATCAATATGGGGATAAACATATGGGGTTAGACATGCTGCAAATTTCAATCGGAGAGTAAATCGTTAGCGTGGACTTATCACGTGAAAACTAGTCACTTGGTCGATGTGCACACATCAAACTCTCAGGCAGCGAATGCAATATATCTTTCAGCACTACCATGTTAAAAGCATGGTTTTTTGCGGTGCCGTCGTGCGATGTTAGGTAGTAAAAAGAGTATTTTGAGTCTTTATTCAGCCTATTTAACCAGATTAATAGCTTGAAGAAAAGCAATGTTTACGCATGAACCTATTACGATAATATCGGATGTCTACGAATTTATACATGCCTAAATCAGAGATTAGTGTCAGATGGCGTCGCTAAAGTGATTCATAAAAAGATGATTAGCATCGATTCACGCCGCTTAGGTGCATAGCCAGTAAAACAGCGCGGCAATAAAGTTCACGTTTAAAGATGAATGTCACCAATGCCTAATATCGACGTTCTGTGCAATTTCACAAATAAAAAAGGCCATCGCTTTAAACGATGGCCCCGCGAGCACGCAATAAAGCCAGAAGAGGTTGAAGCCTTAAGCTTCTAACGTCATCAAACTGGCATTTCCTCCCGCTGCGGTAGTATTCACGCATAGGGCGCGTTCGGCCACTAATCTCCACAATGGAATTGGTGCATATTCCGATGTTTCAAGTACTGGCACAAGAGCACCTTCGCGGGCAGCCAATAACGGATACAGTCGCTCCAGATCGGCACCATCAACCAGGGCAAAATGTAACGCGATAGTATTTTTATCGGCACGGTCAGTCGTATTGCTAACCGTGTCAATGATACGAATAGTGTCGTGTACAGCTTTTGGTAATCCGCTTGGTATTAAAGCATATGATGCCGCTTCGATGATTGGTGTGTTGCCGGTAGCAAGTACGGCTGCGAGCTGATTTAACATGACTGCGACCGTCCGTGCACTGCATAACACCGCACCGCGGGGTGCGAACGACAGCGTATTACGCTCACCCGTTGGTCCCGGCAAGACCATCGATGTTCCAAGCCAGCTATGATGAATATATTCCTGACCTAACGCGGCAATACGTTGATGGCCGTGCGTTTTTGCCCAGCCCAATAAGGATTGCAATGCTGACGTGCCTTCTTGAACAATCGTATTGGCCTCGTGAATGGTATGCGCGCCTAAATTAGCTTCGGCGTTGCGCTGCAGACGTTTCAGGTATAACGGGCCACCCGCTTTTGGACCTGTCCCTGATTTACCTTCTCCACCGAACGGTTGCACGCCCACTACTGCGCCAACAATATTCCGATTGACGTAAATATTACCGACATGTGCACTGCGTGAAATGAAATCGATAGTTTCATCAATGCGCGAATGCACCCCAAGCGTGAGCCCATAACCGCTCTCATTAATCGCATTAATGAGCTGCGGTAACTGTTCGCGGGCATAGCGCAAAACATGTAATACCGGACCGAAAACTTCGTGTTTCAATTCACCCAGCGAACCAATTTCAATCAAAGTTGGGGATACAAATGTGCCATGGTTTTCTGCCTCAGATAATGGCAATTGAAAGAAGTCTTTTGCTGTCACCTTCATCTTATCAATATGCACCAATAATTTTTCTTGCGCTTCAGCATCAATAACTGGGCCGATATCGGTAATCAGACGATCGGGATTGCCAATACACAATTCTTGCATTGCACCTTTCAGCATATGGATTGTTTTGTCTGCGATATCATTTTGCAAACATAAAACGCGCAAGGCAGAACAGCGTTGGCCAGCGCTATCAAAAGCCGAACTCAGCACGTCAACCACGACCTGTTCCGGAAGTGCACTGGAGTCCACAATCAATACATTTTGACCGCCGGTTTCAGCAATGAATGGCAGATCAACTTTTTCCTTCGTTGCGCGATCTGCAAGCGTGCGATTAATCAATTGCGCAACTTCCGTTGACCCAGTAAAAATAACGCCTTTTACACGTGGATCAGCGGTTAATCTGGCACCCACGGTATCACCACGACCCGGCAATAATTGCAGGGCAGCACGTGGAATACCAGCTCGATGCAACAATTCTACTGCTCGTGTGGCGATCAATGGCGTTTGCTCAGCCGGTTTAGCAAGTACGACATTTCCTGCTGCCAGCGACGCGCTGATTTCACCAACAAAAATTGCTAATGGGAAATTCCATGGACTGATGCACACTACTGGACCAAGCGCCAACGCGTTTTGCGTATGACGAATTTGGGCGGCGTAATAACGTAAAAAATCAACCGCTTCACGCACTTCAGCAACGCCATTGGGTAACGATTTTCCAGCTTCACGGATAGCCAGCGCAATCAATTCAAACTGATTTTCTTCAAACAAATCGGCAGCTCGCATTAACACCTCTGCCCGATCTGCGGGCTTCCTTGTTTGCCAGTCCATGGCGTAAGATGTTGCTACATGCAGAGCGGTTTCAATGTCATCAGCGCTAGCCTCGACTACGGTACCAACGATATCGCGATGATCGGCCGGATTCAAAATTTTCTGGGCTTCGCGTGTTGCCGTAACTGTAGTTTCCTCACCAACTTGATCGACGGCAAGTAAAGGTTTGGCTTGCCATTGATTGCTGCGGAATTGCTGAAATGCGGTATCGATGTCACGCAAAACATCTTCGTTGCTGAGATCAACACCAGCCGAATTTTTTCTTTCAGCGCCATACAATGCACGCGGCAATACGATATTGGCATGCGGTTCACCGCCGAGCTTACGGGATTCTTCCAATGGATCAGCAATCAGCATATCGATGGAAACATTTTCGTCCACGATTTGATTAACAAACGACGAGTTCGCACCATTTTCCAGCAAGCGACGCACCAGATAAGCCAGCAGTGTCTGATGCGATCCGACGGGCGCATAAATTCGGCATGGTTTGTTCAGATTTTGTTTTCCCACGACTTGATCATAGAGCGTCTCACCCATACCGTGCAGGCATTGAAATTCATAATCGTTAATCCCTTTTTCTTCTGCCCAGCAATAAATAGTCGCCAATGTCCGCGCGTTATGTGTGGCGAATTGTGGGTAAAGTACATCCGTTGCAGCTAATAATTGTTGGGCGCACGCAAGGTAGGAAACATCGGTATAGACCTTGCGGGTGTAGACCGGATAGCCGGGCATGCCATCGACTTGCGCACGTTTAATCTCAGCGTCCCAGTACGCGCCCTTAACTAGTCGTACCATAAACTTTTGACCGCTGCGGCGCGCCAGATCAGCCAGATAATCGATGACGAACGGGCAGCGCTTTTGATAACCTTGTACGACGTAGCCAATACCCTCAAAACCGGCAAGGTCAGGATCGAAAGCCAACGCTTCCATTAAGTCCAGAGAAAGTTCAAGTCGATCAGCTTCTTCGGCATCAATATTCAAACCAATGTCGTATTGCTTGGCTAACAGCAACAGCTTTTTTAGGCGTGGCAGTAATTCAGTCAGCGTGCGATGCTTTTGAGCACGTGAATAGCGTGGATGCAGGGCGGATAATTTTACCGAAATCCCTGGACCATCTTTGATCCCACGACCATTCGAGGCGCGGCCGATAGCGTGAATCGCTGTTTCATAGGAAACATAATACGCAGCCGCATCTTCTTCGGTTAATGCGGCTTCACCCAACATATCGTATGAGTAGCGATAACCGCGTTTTTCATTGTCGCGGCTGTTGACGAGCGCTTCGGCGATGGTTTGCCCCGTGACAAATTGGTTGCCCAGCATTCGCATAGCGACGTCTACACCCTTGCGGATTAGCGGTTCACCGCCTTTGCTGATGAGTTTGGTCAGCGCCGAACCGAGACCGCGCTCGCTATTGGTGCTGACTAATTTGCCAGTGATCAGAAGGCCCCAGGTGGCTGCATTGACGAACATTGATGGCGATTCGCCCAGATGACGACGCCAGTCACCTTTGCTGATTTTGTCGGCGATTAATCGGTCTGCGGTCTGATGATCGGGAATGCGTAATAACGCTTCAGCAAGGCACATTAGCGCCACGCCCTCTTCTGACGACAATGAAAATTCATGCATTAACGCGTCTACACCCGACGCACGTGTACGTTTGTCGCGCACCGATTGCACCAGTTTGCTCGCCAGTTGGGCACTCGCCACTCTTGCGCTCGAACTATCTTCCACCTGGCCCAGCAACCATTGCACCGCAAGCGATTCATCACGGCGATAGGCGGCGGTGATCGCTGAACGCAAAGGCGATGGATTGCGAATCACTTCAGCATGAAATTCGGTGAAGGGGATTGCGCCCAGCGAGGAAGTCAACGTGGATTGCGTCGGCATGGTATTTTCTCAAAATAGGTAAAAAAACAATAAAATAAGGGAGGAACGGGTAGAATTGCTGAATAATGCTAAGTGCAGGCGAATCGTTCGATTGTAGGCGGCATCACGATGGATTTATTCTGGTAATACAGGTCTCTATCAAAATTTTGTTATTAATGCGAAAATTTAACCGAATAAAATTCTTCCGGAAACAAGCAAAATGCTAGATAAAATAAGCAAAAAAATTCTATCCGAATTGCAAAACGATGGCCGGATTAGCAATGTAGACTTGTCAGGGCGCGTCAATTTATCACCAGCGGCTTGTCTCGAGCGCGTACGTAAATTGCAGGATGCTGGTTACATCATGCATTACACGGCTCAACTCAATCCCCAACTGCTGGATGTCGCGTTGCTCGTGTTTATTGAAGTGGTCTTGGATCGTACGACCCCGGAGGTGTTTGATGCCTTTAGCAAAAGCGTACAGGTAATCCCAGAGGTTTTAGAGTGCCATATGGTCGCCGGCGGCTTTGATTATCTGGTTAAGGCGCGGGTAAAAGACATGAACGCTTATCGCGAGTTTTTGGGGAAATCGTTATTACAGCTGAAAGGTGTGCGTGAAACCCATACTTACGCAGTGATGGAAGAAGTAAAACATACCACAAAGTTGCCAATTCGATAGTCTTGATACTCTCAGAACTTACGCTAAAACGCCCTGGCGGGGGGCTTTCCCAAAGCACCCACGCTGGCGATTTTTCAGGTGCTTCCTCTAATTGCCAGTTCAAAGCCGAGATCTATTCGGGCTTTTTCTATCGGTTTGCCTTTTAACGTTTTCAGTAAGAGTTCGGCGGCGACGTAACCGATGTCGTAGCGTGGCGTGACGATTGTGGTAATTGCCGGAATGGATTGGGCGGCCCACGGCAGATCATTAAAACCAACGATGGCCATTTGCGCTGGCACTGCAATGCCACGGCGCTGACATTCAAATAGCACCCCAAGGGCCAAGTCATCGTTGCAACAAAATACCGCGTCGCAATTCGGGGTCTGCGCCAGAATTTTGGCGAGTAACTGCGCGCCAAGTTCGATGGTCGAAGGTACTGGCAACAGAATTTCCAGATTCGGATTCAGTCCAGCTTCCATCAAACCTTTTCTAAAACCTTCGCGCCGTTTCATTGACCTGGGATCTAGCTGGGCTGCCATAAACGCGGGACGTTGATAGCCGCGCTCGATGAAATGTCTGGCAACACTGTAGCCCGCTTTTTTTTGCGAAAAGCCGACGGTCAGATCATGACTGCTTTTGCTAAGATCGTACATTCGGACTGCCGGAATATTATTGGATGCCAACATCACTCGCGCAGATTCTTGCTGCTCAATACCTGTGAGCAAAAAACCGTCTGGCGCATGCGCCATATAGGTTGCGATCAGTTCACTTTCTTTATCGGCAGAGTAGCGACTCTCTCCAATTAAAAATTGATAACCTGCTTGTCCGAGGCAATCGCGAATTCCACTGAGCGTATCGATAAAAACCGCATTGGTCAACGACGGTACGATGACACCGATTACGTGCGACTTCGATGACGCCAACGTGCTTGCGGCCTGGTTCGGCACATAACCTAGTTTTTTGATTACGGTGGTAATGCGATCACGTAAATTTTGCTGGACAGAAGCAGGAGATTTGATTGATCGCGACACCGTCATTGGGCTGACATTCGCAGCCTTTGCCACGTCCGTAATGGTCACTCTGCCGGTGGAACGTCCGCGACGTGCGAGGTTGATTTTTGCACTCACCGCTTCCGTATCCTGTTTTGTGGTTTGTTTTGTCGCTTGTTTTTTTGTACTCAAGATACTATTTTTTTCGTTTTTACCTATTATCAGGGTTTCTGCTTTAGTCATATAGTGCGTTCTATTTCTGTGAATTGACCGGTCCGCGCTAACAAGTTTTTTACTTAAAAGTTGATCTTACGCGCTTTAGCACTGGCTTTATCGTCTATTTTCGAGTGTTGTGATGTTGTTGTAATTTTCAGGATTAGATAAATTTTAATACCTGACCAAGAAACGCTTATCGGGGTCATTGAGCGAGATCGGTTTTGTTTTTTATAAGATTCTCTGGAAAGCAAATTAACAGAGAAAATAACCAAACTATTTTCGGACACAATTTGACAGAAAATAACGAGTCGTCCAAGATACGCCATTAAATGATAGCGCTACCAAACTGTACATTAATATACATTTTAGAGCTTATCGTTTTGACCGCAACACAGGTTAGAATTGTTTGATGATGGCTTTAGTGATAGTAATGTTGATAGCAATGGCGATAGTTGACGTGAAAGTAACGGCTATACCATCCGACGCTATTGGTTGAAGTAGATGCTTTTGTGCATTATGAATTAAAGAACAAATTCCGAGGAAATACGATGTCACTCCAATCAACACAGAACACAGCACCTATGGTGCAACGCAATATTAAAAATAATCAAAGAAGTGTTGAGGAAAATACTCAGGAATTTATGCTCGGTGTGGATATCGGCACGACCAGTACCAAAGCCGTGTTGTTCAGGATAAATGGTCAAGTTGTGAGCCAATTTGCGGTGGAGTATCCCTTAATATCAACAGCAGCAGATATGGCCGAGCAAGATCCGGCACAAATCTACGCAGCCGTCTTGACCAGTATCGCGCAGGCCGTCAAACAAGCCGGGATCAGCGCGCATGTGCGTCCTGCGGAAATTGTTCTGGTCTCTTTTAGCGCTGCCATGCATAGCGTGATTGCGATCGACAAAAATGATCAGCCGCTGACCAACAGTATTACGTGGGCCGATAATCGGGCTGGCGCATGGGCCAACAAAATTCGTGACGAAATGGACGGTCATGCGATTTATTCTCGGACCGGAACGCCGATTCATCCCATGTCGCCGTTATGCAAATTGATGTGGTTGCGGCATGATCAGCCGGATGTTTTTTCGCGTAGTGCACGTTTTGTCGGCATTAAAGAATACGTGATGCATCGCATGTTCGGACAATGGCTGGTCGATCATTCCATCGCCTCTGCGACCGGTATGTTTAATTTGTTTGAGATGGATTGGGACAAGGCTGCGCTGGCATTGATCGGGGTTGACAGAGCACAACTGTCGCAACTGGTTCCGACTACACATCGTTTAGACGATTTGCCAGCAACCTTGGCACAGCAACTCGGCTTAATGACCACAACGCCGTTTATTATCGGTGCGAATGACGGCGTTTTGTCCAACCTCGGCGTCAATGCGATTGCGCCCGGACAGGTTGCGGTCACTATCGGCACATCCGGTGCGATGCGCACAGTGGTTGAGCGTCCTGTGACCGATCCGGCGGGCCGTACTTTTTGCTATGCATTGACCGAAAACCATTGGGTAGTTGGTGGACCGATTAACAATGGTGGCAGTATTTTACGGTGGGTGCGAGACGAGTTAGCGACGCAAGAAGCGGCCGAGGCATTGCGTTGCGACCGCGACCCTTACGAAGCGTTAATGGACATCGCGCAACAAGTCAGGGCTGGTGCTGATGGTCTGCTATTTCATCCCTATCTGGCTGGTGAGCGCGCGCCATTATGGAATGCCGATGCCCGCGGCTCATTCTTCGGATTGGCATTGCACCACGGTAAGCCGCAGATGATTCGCGCTGCATTGGAAGGCGTCATTTTCAGCTTGTATAGCATTTTGCCGGGAATCGAAGAGTTGATCGGACCGACCAGGCGTATGATGGCGACCGGTGGTTTCGCCCGTTCTGCGCTTTGGCGCCAAATGATGGCAGATATTTTTGATCGGGAAGTGGTGGTGCCGGAAAGTGTTGAGTCGTCGTGCCTCGGCGCGGCTGTATTGGGTTTATACGCGTTAGGCCGCATATCCTCGCTTGAGGCGATTGCCGATATGGTGGGATCGACCCATCATCATCAACCGCATCCCGAAAGTGTGGCGATTTATAAACAATTATGGCCGATTTATGCCGCTATTCCACAGCAACTTTCACAGCAATATCGTCAACTGGCTGCGTTTCAGCGGCAATAACGGTTGCGGAGTAATTTGTATGACGATTGGCTTGGTCGGATGATGGATGATTTGGAGGTCGCTCTGTACTGTTCGGCGTAATTAAATGGGAACGAGCGACTGCCGAATCTTTACCATCCGTAGGGCAGCTTTATCGTCGATATTCACTGGTCAACTTACTCCGCGCGATGACATACCGCTTCAACGCGATTGCCTGCAGGATCAATCAAAAAGGCGCCGTAATAATCGGGATGGTAATCAACCCGTAAACCTGGTGCGCCATCATCACGACCACCCTGTTCCATTCCTGCGTGGTAAAAGGCACGAACTTGCTCGCGGGTCTTTGCCTTAAAGCACCAGTGGCGTTTGTTATTGAAGTTGGCATCTGGCGATAAATAAATAGCGAGATAGGTGTGAGAATCTTCGCCCGCATGGCAACGTGTTCCATAACCCATGGCATCGTCGAGATCGTAGACCTTCTCGACGCCTAAGGCACACATGATCGCGTCGTAAAAAGGTCTGGCAGTAGCAAAGTCGGGAACCGCAATGGAAACGTGATCTAACACCGACATATTGACCTCAAGCTCTTTTGCCTCAACTATTGCGCGAACAAATAGATCGCTTTTATTTGCTCACTATTGTTGCAATTTATTTGCAGTTTATTTGCAATTACTCGCTATTACTTTTTCTCGACAATTTCCTGCGTAAATTTCGCGTGAGCTGTTGCCGCCAGATGGGCGCGTAACCATTTGTGCGCAGGATTGCGCACGTCGCGCTCATGCCAAAGCATGTCGACATCCACGGCCGGCGTGGCAAAGGGAAGCTCACGTGCCACCAGCACGTCGGTCATTCCGGTGGCGCCAATTAAATGGCGTGGTAATACGGTAACAAGATCTGAACTGGCAACTACCCGGCCAGCCGTGAAAAATTGATTTACCGTGAGCAAAATCCGGCGCTTGCGATTTAAGCCCGTTAATATTTCTTCGATCAACCCATGCGCCCGGCCAGAAAAACTGACCAGTAGATGATGCGCCTCGCAGTACCCATCCAGCGTGAGCGGAACTTGTGCCAGCGGATGATCCTTACGCATGACACACACGTATTCGCCCGTATATAAGCGTTCGTGGTGCACCGGTGAGGCAGAAGTGGTCTGACTACCGGCTAACTGCGCTGTCACGCCGGGGAAAAAACCAATTGCCAGATCAACATCACCACGCAATAACATTTGGCGTGGATCACGTGTGGTTAGCGGGACCATTCTGATATTCAGTTGCGGTGCTTCCTGTTCAATGGTGCGCACCAGCGACGGCAACCATAGTGCTGCTGTTGCATCAGCCATTGCCATTTGAAAGGTAGTGTGCGCGCGCGAGACGTCAAATGTTTCGGGGGTAATTGCCGTTTCCAGATCAGTCAGCGCACGTCGTACCGATGGCCATAGTTCTTCTGCATATTGGGTCGGTTTGACCCCGTGTGCGGTGCGTATCAGCAGTTCGTCATTGAGCGAATAGCGCAAGCGCTTGAGCGCGTTGGAGACTGCTGGTTGTGTCATTGCCAGACGACTGGCGGCCCGAGTGAGATTTTGCTCAGTCATTATTGCGTCGAATACGCGCAGTAAATTTAAATCAAGCGTCAGAAAGCTCATGTTCGGGCCAGGGTCAGTTATCGAGTGTCAGTAATGATAATCCGGTTAATAGCGGGCTATCGTTAGTTTAGATGCAAAATAAGTGCATTCATTAAGTGTATAACTGTTGAGAAAAAGGGGCTAATACAATTTCGAGAGTTTTATAAATATATTGCGATGCAATATGATGCTTATCAAAAGTCTAATATGATTGTTTGATCATCAACGGACTGATGAAAACCTATTGGTGAATTTCTACTTTTCAGCGAAATTTTGCTTAAGAAGGTATACGCAAGAGACATAACAGATATCCAAAATCACGATTGGATCAGTGGTCCGGCAAATAATATACTGCAATGCACAAGATCAATATTATTAACAAGCCAGATATCATGTCATTTTTAGCCTTTACTTCCTCCGCCGCTTTATTAGATTCTCCGTTGATGCGCCTTGCCGGAGAAACCGCCAGCACGTTGGTGTGGCCGATCATCGGATTGTGTGTTGCGATAGTGCTGGGCATGATATTTAAACCGTTATTACGCGGCCTTTTTCGCGCGGCGTTGTTACTAATCAAGCCACGCAAATCGTTGGAAAGTCGCATAGCAGAAAACAAGATGGTCGGCCGCAAGTTGGCGCGGCGCATGGCAAATGATGAGGCGGGTAGCCAACCAAGTCTGGCCGCTGAACTACGTTTGTTAGCAAGTAGTAACTAGTTCTGGAGGCGATATGGGGCGGCACACCTATTCGGATCGAGAGCAACAGTTTGCCTCGATAGATAAGCGACAAATAGCAATTCGCCCGCCCAAGCCTAACGCTAATGCGTGGCCAAAGTCTCGCAGTCTGGCGTCAATGTTGCCTTCTTTTGTTTTATCCTGTGTATTGACCGGCTTAATGTCGGCTTTGATGCGGTTGATGTGGTTTGGTGTTGAGGGACATTTTTTCAGTACCTGGATCGAAAATTGGCTGACTTTATGGCCAATCGCATTTCCGATCATGTATGTGTTGCACGCGCCGTTGCAGAAACTGGCGGCGTATATCTCGCCCCATTTGACAGTCTAAGTTGCTGTTGTAGTAATTTTGGAAGCGTAATTTTTTGATCGTTTTTGCATCATCGTTTTGTACGGTATCTGACACAACCCTAACACTTTTTTTGCCTCACCTAATGTCTCCTCCATCCTCCCCGGGTGGATTCTACCCACCACGCGGTGCGCTGGTGGGTTTTTTTTGCCCGTCTTGCAAGTGTGCGTTGTGATGTGAGAATTGTGGTTTAAGTAATATTTAGTGAAAATATATTAAAAAAATATATATAGATCGCTTTAAAAAGCAAAAAAGCGCAACCGGACCTCGATTGCGCTTATGGGATTACTTTGGCACAGTGGATGCCATCAAACGGTTACTGCGCGAGACGTTTTTCTAGTGCCGCTTTGACCTCTGCCAGTTCCTTTGGCAGGTGATACTTCAGTTTCTCGAATAACTCGGTGTGCAGCGCAGTTTCGGCCTGCCATGCAGCTTTATCTATCGATGTAATTCGATCGAATTGCTGTTCGCTAAACGCAAGACCATCCCATTGCAAATCGCTAAACTGTGGTGTTGTTCCGAATAGATGTTCCACGCCGCCAGCATTGTTATCCAGGCGGTCCAGCATCCATTTCAAGACTCGCATGTTGTCGCCAAATCCAGGCCAGATGAATTTGCCGTCGTCATCGGTTTGGAACCAGTTGACGCAGAAAATCTTCGGCATCTCCGCTGGAGAAGCGGCAATCTTGCGCCCCATATTTAACCAATGCTGGAAATAGTCGCTCATGTTGTAGCCGATGAACGGCAGCATCGCAAACGGATCACGGCGCACCACGCCTTGCTGACCGACTGCCGCAGCAGTAGTTTCCGAGCCCATGGTAGCCGCCATGTATACGCCTTCGACCCAGTTACGCGCCTCTGTAACGAGTGGCACGGTAGTCGAACGGCGTCCACCGAAGATAAATGCAGAAATCGGTACGCCGGCAGGATCATCCCAAGCCGCATCAATGACCGGATTTTGTGTCGCAGCGACCGTAAATCGGGCATTCGGATGAGCGGCTTTCGCGCCAGTTTCTTTGGCGGTTGCCGGTGTCCAATCCTTACCCTGCCAGTCGATCAGATGCGCCGGTGCTTCTTTGGTCATGCCTTCCCACCAGACGTCGCCATCGTCGGTTAAAGCGACGTTGGTGAAGATGGTGTTGTCTCGCATTGACGCCATGCAATTGAAGTTGGTTTTTTCGTTAGTGCCGGGAGCGACGCCAAAATAACCCGCTTCTGGATTGATGGCATATAAGCGACCATCGGCACCCGGTTTGATCCAGGCGATATCATCACCGATAGTGGTGACTTTCCAGCCCTCAAAACCGACCGGTGGAATCAGCATTGCAAAGTTGGTCTTACCGCATGCCGATGGAAATGCAGCGGCCACATAGTGTTTTTTGCCGGCAGGAGACTCTACGCCAAGAATGAGCATGTGTTCTGCCAGCCAGCCAGCATCACGCCCCATGTTCGAGGCGATACGCAGCGCAAAGCATTTTTTGCCGAGTAAAGCATTGCCGCCGTAGCCTGATCCATACGACCAGATTTCACGCGTCTCAGGGTAGTGAACGATGTATTTTGTCGGATTGCAAGGCCACGCCACGTCCTTTTGACCGGCTTGCAGCGGCGCGCCAACTGAGTGCACGCACGGTACAAATTCGCCATCGGTGCCCAACACGTCGTACACCGCTTTGCCCATGCGCGTCATGATGCGCATATTGACCGCCACATACGGGGAGTCGGAGAGTTCAACCCCGATATGGGCGATATCAGAGCCGAGCGGACCCATCGAAAACGGCACCACGTACATAGTCCGACCTTGCATGCAGCCCTCGAATAAGCCTGCCATGGTGATCCGCATTTCAGCTGGATCGGTCCAGTTATTGGTCGGACCGGCATCTTCTTTTTGTGCAGAACAAATAAAGGTGCGATCTTCCACGCGGGCGACATCCGAAGGATCGGAACACGCCAGATAACTATTTGGTCGCTTGGCCTGATTCAGCTTTTTCATGGTGCCAGCAGCGACCATTTCAGCGCACAGTTGATCGTACTCTTCTTGAGAGCCGTCGCACCAATGAATGGCTTCTGGTTTGGTCAGCGCTGCAATCTCGTTTACCCAGTTAATCAGTTTTTGCTGTTTGACAAAGGCTGGCGGCGTAACGGCCAGGGCGCGTAATATGTGAGCGCTGTAAGGGTGATTCATAAAACTACCTCCAATATAGAAATTTTAGAAATGTTTGGGTGCAATGGCAGGCCGCCGCTTCATGATCACTGGCCGGTAATATTCTCGGGTTGGCGGCGACGCTACTTAACTTTGGTTTTTTATCTTTTAAAACAAAAGCATGTGTTTTATCTGTGTTCTATATTCGGTAAAAATGGACTCTTTTCAAACTTGCCGGGCATTAAACTGTGATGCTGTACCATCCCTTTATCGGTGTGTTTATGTTATTTTTCTATGGTGCAGATCGGCAATTACTGGCAAGTAGATATTAATTGTACACTCGAATTGTAGTAAAAATGACCAACTAATGTAGTAAGGTATTTGCGGTTTTGCGTATGCCGTTGCTTTATTACGAGATCGTGAATTTATGACTCCCTCAAATCTTTCCTCGCGAGAAATAATATGAAAATAGCCATACTTGACGATTATCAAGATGCCGTCAGACATCTCGAATGTTTTGCATTATTACAAGATCATGAAGTGAAGGTATTTACCAACTCTGCGCGTGGAAGCGGCCAGTTAGCGATACGTCTCGCCAGTTTTGAGGTTTTGGTTCTCATTCGTGAGCGGACGGTACTTTCTAAAGCGCTACTACAAAAATTACCCCATTTGAAGCTCATCTCTCAAACCGGAAAAGTAAGTGGTCACATCGATGTAGACGCCGCTACAGCGTTAAATATTGCCATTACAGAGGGATCTGGTGACCCGACTGCACCAGCTGAATTGACTTGGGCATTAATTATGGCGGCGGCACGACGGATACCGCAATACGTGCATAATTTACAACAAGGTTTGTGGCAAACGGCATCGTCAGAACCGCAATTCAACGGTCTCGGTGTTGCCTTGAAAGGACGCACGTTAGGGGTGTGGGGATACGGAAAAATTGGTCGTATGGTGGCCGGTTATGGAAAAGCATTCGGTATGCGCGTGATGATCTGGGGCCGCGATGCCAGCCGTGCTGCCGCGCTGGAAGATGGCTATCTGGTCGCCAGTTCAAAGGAGCAGTTCTTTGCCGAAGCGGATGTTTTGTCGCTCCATCTGCGCTTGAACGAGGCAACCCGTGGAATCGTCACAGCAGAAAATTTAGCAGGTATGAAGCCGACCGCGATTTTTGTTAATACTAGCCGTGCCGAATTGGTGGCGACTGACGCTTTGTTGCCAGCACTGCAACAAGGACGCCCCGGTTTTGCGGCGCTTGATGTGTATGAGTCCGAGCCTTTGAAGCACGATAGCCCTTTGCTAAAAATGGACAACGTGTTGGCCTCGCCGCATTTAGGATACGTAGAAAAAGACGGGTATGAATTATATTTCCGTACTGCGCTACAGAACGTCGTGGACTTCGCTAACGATACGCCAGAGAACGTATTAAATCCTGCTGCGTTAGCGAATCGCTAACTATAGACCGCCGCGCTTAATCGTAAAGCTTAAGCGTAATGATATTGTTCTGTATCTCGGTGCGTCTGGCGCCGTGCCACAACCTTGCCCATCCTGGCGGCCACGGCAATGCCGGTCCGCTGTATTCCGGTACTCCGCTACGGACCGGGATAACCGGCAAGCTATCCGGCATGCTTGCAGCCTTTGCCGCGTGCCCGCCTGCGCCGTTCGCATCCCAAGCCAGACTAAACGCATAATCCGGCAATAACGCATCACAAATCGTGGCGAACCAACGCGTGTGCTCTTCATCATCGCCCAACGCTTGTGCAAAGCCTTGCGGGTCGAATTGCGCCAGTGAACTGGCAAGTTCACTGGCCGAGGCACCGGGATTGTCGCCCCATCCCAGAATCGGATTAAAGTTGTAATCAGCGCCCGAGCCATACCATCCCTCGCGTCGTGGTCGCTCCAGCCAGTTATGGCGGCCACAAAATAAATGCCAGCGCCAATGCATGCCGGAGGGTTTCGGCCAAGTGTATAAATACAAACGCTGATAACCGGCGTTGTGTAACTCACGCAGCATCGCCATCAGGCGCGCATGCGGCATCCGATCCGGCGGGGCATGTCGAAACAGTATCGGTTCGCCATCTGCATGTTGGATCTCGTCCGAGGACAAATTTAGATCAAGCGTGCGTATTTCGCTACCGAAACGCGCCGAAATCCAACCGGTCAGCAAATTGACCGTGACGATAACGCCATATCCACGATAGCGATGAAAGATGACTGTGCCGGGGGCTATAGGTTTCATGAACTAAATTGCATTAATGAAAGTCAAAGGGAAATGTCATCTAAAAATGTTAGCAAAAGGTCCCGCAATTAAAAAGCTCCCGTCAGTATAATCGGATCATCCACAAGGCAGAAAGGACTCGCCACATGAAGCCACGTCCAGATCACTCAATCGACCAACGATCAAGCCAACACGGCACGCCAGCCAACAATCAACCAGACGGTCCATCCAATAGTCATTTTGATAATTCGGATAATAATCGCGCTTACCACCAAGGTAGCCATCAAAGCGACCATCAATTCCTCAAGCGTAACCTTCCTGGCGACACGCATGCAACCCCTTATAATGATTTAAGCGTTACTACATCGCCCTATCGCCTGAATCGACGCGATCTGTTTTTGCTGGCGGGTGCGAGCTTTGCCGTGATAAGTCTGCCACGCTGGTTACAGCAAGCCTCGGCGCAAACAACAACTAGCGTCACCACAGCACCTAATCCGAAAACTCAGCAGCAGAGTGATTTTCTTGCCTTATCTGCATTGCTTACCGCCAAACTGAAACCCAATTCGGCAGTCAGCGCGCGCCTTTATGCGGTGCTCAGTGCGCAATTCGTTGAGTTCGAAAAGCATTCCGCTGATCTATGGCAATTTGTGCAGATCAAAAAAATCAATGATGTTGATGCGTTGGTTGGAGCGGTTGCTGATAACGCTGACCTGAGCAAGGTTTTGCATCAAATCGTCAGTGCCTGGTATTTGGGTGTCGTTGGTAGCGGCGTGCAGGCAAAAGTGATTGCATTTGATCAAGCCCTCATGTTTGATCCGGTACGCGATGCCGTGGTGGTGCCGACTTATTGTCGTGCTGCTCCCGGCTATTGGGTGAAAAAGCCCGCGCAACTAGTGGCCATGAAAGCGAGGGTATAAGGATGGCTGATAATTTATCTGCAGACGTCGTCGTAGTCGGTTCCGGCGTGGCTGGCGCGCTGGTCGCGCATCAATTGGCGAAGGCTGGCATCTCGGTGCTGGTGTTAGAGGCCGGGCCACGGCTGGAGCGTTGGCGCATTGTTGAAAACTATCGCAATACTGCCAGCAAAGATGACTTCATCTCGCCTTACCCTTCGACCAAATACGCGCCGCATCCAGAATACTCGCCAGAAAACAATTATCTGATCCTTAAAGGCGAGCATAAATACAACTCGCAATACATCCGCGCGGTCGGCGGTACGACATGGCATTGGGCGGCGGCGGCATGGCGTTTTTTGCCTAATGATTTCAAGATAAAAGATCTTTACGGCGTGGGTCGAAACTGGCCGATCAGCTACGACGAATTAGAGCCTTATTATTATCGTGCTGAAGTAGAACTGGGCGTTTCCGGCCCTAACGATGGCACCGATCTTGGCTCCCCGCGCAGGCAGCCGTATCCAATGGATCATCTGCCGTTGTCGTGGAATGACCAGCGCTTTAGCGCCGTCGTCAATGCTAACGGTCACAAAGTGGTGTCTGAACCGGTGGCACGTAATAGTCGCGTCTATGACACACGTCCCAACTGCTGCGGCAACAATAACTGCATGCCGATTTGCCCGATTGCCGCTATGTACAGCGGCATTATTCACGTCGAAAAAGCGGAGCAAGCTGGTGCCAGAGTGCTACCGAACGCCGTGGTGTACCGTATCGAAGTCGATAGCAAGGACCATGTCACGGCGGTGCATTACAAAGATCCCGATGGCACGACCTACCGAGTGACGGGAAAATATTTTGTGCTGGCGGCAAATGGTATTGAAATTCCAAAGTTAATGCTGATTTCGACCGATGATAAACATCCGAATGGCATTGGCAACAGTTCTGATCAGGTTGGTCGCAACTTGATGGACCATCCCGGTACGGGTGTTACTTTTCTTGCCAACGAAGACATGTGGCCGGGACGTGGGCCGATTGAAATGACGTCCATAGTCGATATGCGAGATGGCGCTTTTCGTTCGGAATATGCAGGTAAAAAACTCCATTTAAACAACATGGCGCAGACCAATCACGCAGCGCAGGCTGCGTTGCAGCAAGGATTGGTCGGCTCAAAACTGGACGCAGAAATTCGTCGTCGGGCAGCCCGCACTGTCAATCTCAACAGTTTCCACGATATTTTGCCTAATCCCGATAACCGCATACGCGCCAGCACTGAAAAACGCGACGCGCTTGGGATTCCGCAACCTGAGATTACCTACGCCATCGATGATTATGTAAAAAAAAGCGCGGTCCTGACGCATGAAACCTATGCCAGTATCGCCGCCATGTTTGGCGGAACCGAGGTCAAATTCGAGGATGATTTCGCCCCGAATAACCATATTATGGGTGCCACGATTATGGGCGGCGATCCACGCGATTCGGTGGTTGACGCCCATTGCCGGTCACACGATCACGAAAATTTATTCATCGCCAGCAGCGCCGTGATGCCGGTTGCAGGAACAGTCAATTGCACGCTGACCCTTGCCGCCTTATCGTTGCGCATCGCTGATACCTTGAGGACAGTCCTATGAAAACGGCTCCTTATGTTAAATCGTTGTTCGCATCGTTATCGATGAGCATCGCTATGGGTGTGGCAACTTACTCAGTCTTGCCTGTGACGATTGCGGCTGTCGTCACGTCGGTACCGCAGGTGGCGGCCGATGTGGTGGTGTCTGACGGGACTTCACGCGCATCGGCGGCAGCGATGGCTACGGCGACCAATCCGGCCAGCAGTGCCGATCAGATCAAGCGCGGAGAGTATCTGGCGCTAGCTGCTGACTGTATCGCCTGTCATACCGTCGACAAAGCCAAGCCGTTTGCCGGTGGCTATCCGTTAGCGACGCCATTCGGCACCATTTACGGGCCGAATATTACGCCTGACAAAGAAACCGGTATCGGCACCTGGACTGACGAAGAGTTTATCCGTGCGCTGCATCTCGGTATCGGAAAGCACGGCGAACACCTCTATCCCGCTTTCCCGTACACCTCATTTACCAAACTTTCACGCGACGATGTTTTAGCAATCAAGGCGTATTTATTCAGTTTGCCCGCCATTAACCAAAAAACACCGGAAAACAAGCTACCGTTTCCACTCAATCAGCGCGAATTGCTGGCGGGCTGGAATTTGTTTAATTTCACACCAGGACGTTGGCAGCCCGATCCCGCCAAAAGTGTGGAATGGAACCGTGGCGTGTATTTAGTTGAAGGACTGGCGCACTGCCAGGAATGTCATACCCCGCGCAATATCACGATGGGCGTCAATAGCAAGCTCGCCTTTAGCGGTGCCCAATTGGGTGGCTGGACAGCCTATAACATTACGCCGGATGCCGTCAGCGGTGTGGGCGGCTGGAAGGACGCCGAACTGGTGCAATATTTGCAAACCGGCGTGGTGCCAGACAAAGCTTCCGCTGGCGGTGGCATGGCCGAGGCGATCGAACACAGCCTGCAATATCTCACCGATGCCGATGTGAAGGCGATAGTGACTTATTTGCGCAGCGTTCCGGCGATCCATAATGAAGGCGATCTCAAGCCGCGCTACGCGTGGGGAGCGCCATCCCAAGATGACGCAGATTTACGCGGTATCGCGCTAGTATCGAATAGTATTGTCGCGTCCGGTGGCGCAGAGTTGTTTAGTGGAAATTGTGCGAGCTGTCACTCAGCCAGCGGTTCCGGCGTAGTGGGTGGTTACTATCCATCGTTATTTCACAACACCGTGGTGGGCGCGCGGGACCCGAGCAATCTCCTCATGGTGATCCTTAACGGCGTGTCACGTAACGGAAAGAGCAACGGAAAGAGCGACGAGGCTTTCATGCCGGGATTTGCCCAACATCTGACTGATCCGCAGATTGCCTTATTGAGCAATTATGTTCTGAAGCAATACGGCAATCCGGACGGTGCGACGATAACGGCAGATCAGGTAAAAATACAACGCCAGGGCGGTCCCAGGTCACCGATAATAGCGTTGCTGCCGTGGGGAATGGGTCTCGGCGGTTTAATATTGCTTTACCTGATTTATCTGTTCTCACGGCGCGGTGGACGTAAAGCCGGTCGTCGTGAAATACAGCGCACTAATACCAATGACCAACATACCCAGCCACCAAAAAAGGAAAGTTAACGCGTATGGCACTCCGCATCATCGCCACCGGCGGCACATTTGATAAGCACTATGACGAAATCGCTGGCAAGTTGACTTTTGCCGCCAGCCATTTACCGCAAGTGATTGCACGCGCGCGCATCACTGCAGACCTAGAACTGGAAGAGTTGCCATTGCTGGATTCGCTCGACATGCAAGACATTGACCGCCGCCGGGTGCTGGCGTCATGCACGCACGCGGTGGAAGAGGCAATCGTCATCATTCACGGCACCGACACGATGCAGGATACCGCCGCGGTGTTGGGTGCTGCCAATCTCGCCAAAGCAATCGTGGTCACGGGTGCCATGATTCCGTACGAGATTGCCAATTCGGATGCGCTGTTTAATCTGGGATTTGCCTGTGGCGTCGCACAATTTTTGCCGCATGGCGTCTACGTGGCGATGAACGGCAAAGTATTTGGCTGGGATAAGGTTCAGAAAAATCGCGTTGCTGGCGTTTTTGAATCGATTTAAGCGGTATTTCGCTCCGCCAATCGTCAATTGGTAAAGCCCGATCAACCTACAACCGGGCTTCCATCAGATACTATAGAGTCAGATTCAAACACTTTCAAAAACATTAACCGTGTTTTCCAGCGGAAGAATTATCTGTTTGATTGGTTTTTAGAAGCGATGTTGAATACCGCCAATCACGCCGGTCTGACTATTACTAAATCCAGCATCGTCGCGAGACACCCCAACCAGTTGGTTGTTTTTGGCTTTGGCGTAAGCGGCGCTAAGGTACAAGTCCGTACGCTTTGACAAGGCATACTTGGCGCGTGCAGAGTACATAATCGGGTCGGCATCTTTGCCGCTCGCGACATTTTTAATATTTTGATAGTAGATTTGACCAATCAGGGTCCACACCGGCGTCACGCGGTAGCTGGCGCCGCCCCAAAACATGTCGCTACGCAAATCCGCACCGTTGTTGGCCAGTGTTTTTTTGTAATTGCGATAGCCGAGGTTCATTTTCCAGTCGTCGTTCAATTGATATAATCCAGCTAGATGAATGCTGGTGGCTTTGTCGTAATCGTTCCGTAATGCCGGAACGGCAGCACCGTTCGAGCGATCATAAGCCGCTGCCAGACTGACCGGGCCAACGACATAACCCACGCCAAGTGCGTATTTAGCGCTATCGCTATTATTGCCAGCGACTTCGCCGAATCCATACGTTGCGCCGAGTTTGACGCCACCAAAAGTACCTTGATATTTAATGATATTGGCCGCGTTGGTAATCATCCCATCTTTGCGACCACCGGTTGCATTGCCGGACGTAACCCAGGAATATTGGCCCGAGTAACCCATCAAATCGAACGGCAGAATAAAGTCGTACGTCGTCGTGTATGAACGACCGGCAATAATCCGACCAAAGGCGCCTTCCAGACCGACGTTTGCCTGACGACCGAACAATGTACCTGGGCTATCAAATTCGCCGGTGTCGACTTTGAAACCACTTTCCAATTGGAATATGGCTTTCAAACCGCCGCCTAAATCTTCAGCACCTCTAAATCCAAGGCGCGACGTGTTCATGGCACCCGAGCTTAGACGGACGACGCCATCTTTTTTTGCATTGGCGTTGTTGGTGTATTCCACACCAGTATCGATCAATCCGTACACGGTAACGCTGCTTTGCGCATAAGCGGTCAGCGCACAGGTATTGAGTACAACTGCGGCGAATAAACTTCTTTTCATTTCGTCTTCCTCTAGTGATTTGCTTAAATTTCTTGCCATCTACAGCGGCAATGATGGGACAACGGTGGGACTACAAAAAAGCTTCATAACATCTAAGGAACCGACAAAATGTCATTTCATTAGCGGCCCTGATTAACAGCGCTCAGTCATTAAAATGCCCACAGCGCCTCTTGCGGCAACTGCAACCAGTACTCGCCCGGATCAAGTCGGTGGTTGGCGTAAGCACGCAGTCCTACGGTGTCTACGGCGTCACCATTCTTAAACAGACATTCCCAGCGATCACCCAGATACATGCACGTGGATAAAGGTAGTTTGATGGCGTTTTCGACTGATTCGCTGGAGATGCGTACCTGCTCAAGGCGAATGATCCCGATTGCCTCTTTGCCGTTGTTGCTACCACGTGCAGTGGCTTTTACCGTGCCGCCCTCCACTTCCAGCAGCGCCAGATCACCGTCACGCTGCAGCACTTTTGCCGGCAATCGATTATTGCTACCCATGAATTCGGCGACGAAAAGTGTATCCGGGGTCTGATACATACTTTGAGGCGTACCTTGCTGTTCGATCTTGCCGTTATTGAGCAACAGGATGCGATCCGAGATCGCCATCGCTTCGGCCTGATCATGCGTGACCATCAGCGCAGACAGGCCGAGTCGCACGATTAGCTCGCGCAAAAATGCACGCGCCTCTTCGCGCAGCTTGGCATCCAGATTCGATAGTGGTTCGTCGAGCAAAATAACTGGCGGGTTGTAAACCAGAGCGCGCGCAATCGCTACCCGCTGTTGCTGACCACCGGAAAGTTGATGCGGAAAGCGTTCGCCAAGATGACCCAGACCCAGTTGCGTTAAGGTGTTGTTAACCCGCTCGGCAATGTCGGTTTTACCCATTTTTCGTAACTGCAAACCGTAAGCGACATTGTTAAATACGGTTTTGTGCGGCCACAATGCATACGACTGAAATACCAGACCGAGATTACGTTCTTCGGCAGGTATTTCCAGCTTGCCGTTGCCATTAAAAACGGTACGTTCACCGATTTGAATCGTGCCGGATTTTGGTGATTCGAGTCCCGCGACAGCACGCAGCAATGTTGTTTTTCCGCTGCCGGATGGGCCCAACAACGCAACGACTTCGCCGCGTTGTAATTCCATCGAAACACCTTTTAAAATCTGATTGGCACTGGCTCCGGTGCCGTAGTCCAGATAGAGATTGTTGACACTTAATTCGCTCATGATACGTTTCCTGAATAAGATGGTTTAATCGTGCAACTTGACGCCGAAGCGCAGCGCGATACCGAGGCCGATAGCCACTAAAAATATATTGATGAAAGAAAGCGTCGCCACCAGATCGACCGAACCCGAAGCCCATAAAGAGACAATCAATGCACCGATCACTTCAGTACCCGGCGACAGCAGATAGACGGCAGTGGAATACTCGCGCTCAAAAATCAGAAACACCATCAGCCATGCGCCGAGCAAGCCGTAACGTACCAGCGGCAGTGTGATATGACGGGTGACCTGACCGCGTCGTGCGCCGACTGCACGTGCGGCTTCTTCCAGCTCCGGTCCTACTTGCAATAGCGCTGTGGTGATCAGGCGCATGCCGTAAGCCAGCCATACAACCGAATACGCAAGCCATACTGAAAAGATCGTCGAGCGTAGTTCACGCATGACCGGAATCACGCTATCTACCATCCAGTGCGCAAAGAAGTTATCGTGACCCTTGAACACATCATTGAGCGCCGAAGGCACGAACAGGAACACCCACAAAAATGCCAGACCAGCCAACAATCCCGGCACGGCGCGTGGGACCAGTACGCTGTAATCGAGAAAGCGTGTAATGCCGTCCGGCTTGCGATGCATTGCCAATGCAATGCAGCAATAACAGGCCACCGTGATACCGCCGCCGATGACGCCGATCAATACAGTATTAAGAATTCCGCGCATCAACGATGGCTGCTCAAAGACATCGATGAAATGTTGCACAGTGAACGCGTCCACCAGTGAGACGCCATAACCCCAATGCGACACAAATGCACGTAAGGCAATGCCCGAAAGAGGTATCACGATAGTGAAAATGATCCACATCGCGATGAGCGCAAATGCAGGCCATTTCCACTTCCCAAGTGGCAGTGCTTTCTGGCGTGCGCCCTTCCCTTTTATAGAGACATATTTGTTGGCTGAACGCAGTAACCAGCGCTGCATCATCACCAGTGGAAACGTCACCGCAACCAGACACACGGCGACTGCCGCCATCAAATGATAAGACGGCGTTCCGAGCTTGTTGGTGAGTTTGTATAAATACGTTGGCAATACCAGATGACCTTCAGGATCGCCCAATACCAGTACCAATCCGAATACTTCAAAGCCCAGGAAAAATACCAAAACACCGGCATACGCCAGCGCTGGCGTGATCATCGGAAGAGACACATTCAGCGCAACCTGAAGCGGCGAGGCACCAGCGACGCGGGCTGCTTCTTCGACATCTGCACCCAAGCTTTTGAGTGCTGCGGACGCATACAGATAAACATGCGGCACATGGGTCAGGCCAGCGATGATAACAATGCTGGGAAACGCATACACATTCCACGGATCGCCTTCAAATCCAACCAGACTCAACAGGTTTTTGACCCAGACGGTATAAAAGCCAACCGGCCCCATCGATACGACATAACCGAAACCGATCACCATCGGCGAGACAAAAATAGGAACAAGCAACAACGGTGCGATCCAGCTACGACCGGGAAGGTCAGTACGGATCATCAAAAACGCCAACATGCCGCCCAATGGCACCGCAATCAACGCAAGACCGGCGGCAAGCATCATGCCATTAGCAAATGCCTGCCGAAAATCCGGATCGTCAAATATAAAGCGATACGGCTCCAGACTTAATTCTTTTATCGGCGCAAAAAAGGGTGCTGACAAGAAGCTTTGATAAAAGATCAGTGACAGCGGGACAAACACGGCCAGCGCGGTCAGTGTCACCACCAGCCCGCGCGGCCAGTTCAGGCGAAAAAGCCACGCTGCCCACGTGCGGCGCGCTAGCGAATGTGAAGCAGAAAGAGTGTGCATAGTGTGTACAGTCCAGATCAGAATGCAGATAAAAAATGAGTGCCAAAAAAGCGTGATCCCCGTGCGAACGGCGTGTGAAATCAGCGCAAATACCAACCGCTCTTCAGAATTTAGACGTGAAGTGACCTTCCGTCCTGCGCCTGGTAAGGGACACGACAGTTGGTCGACTTTCAGAAATCAGTTAGATAGAGTCAGTTAGAGAAAAGTAAAAGTTGGCAAAGGCGCGAGATACCGACCGTTAGCGCAGTTTGCTATTAAATAGTTTGAACAAAATGCTGCGAACAGTCACATTCCAGAGATTACTTTTTACCCGCCGCCGCTTTCCATTGCTTCAGAAAAGCTAGACGTTTGGTTTGATCCAGATATTGCAACAGCGCTGGACTAACAGGAATCGGTTTGAGTGCCGTGCCAAGTTGCTTGGTCAACTCTGACATTGTTGAGGGACCGGTTACGTCGCTACGAATCGCAAATAACTGTGCTTCATTGGCGACGATAGTTTGTCCTCGTTTCGACAATAGATAATCGAGCCACAATTTAGCCGCATTGCTATTTTTCGCCGATTTGTTGATAAACGCCACGCGTGACATCACCAGGTTATAGTCGGTGGTGAACGCCACCCCTAACGAAGGGTCTTTCTTTGCACGGCTGAGCGCGTATGAACCCAACATGTTGTAGCCGATCAGATTTTCACCCGATGAAATCCGTTCCAGCATCGTGCCGGTAGAAGACTGAACCCGCACCGCAACATCGCCAAGTGCCGTAGCAAGTTCCCAGAATTTTGGATTATCTTGTGCGTCTTGGGTAATGAAAGAGAAACCAACGCCCGATTTTTCGATGTCGTAAGTGGTGACTTTATTACGATATTTATCCGCTTTGGTGGTCAGCAGTTTTGTGAATGCCGCGTGTGAAGTAGGAACTTCATCGGCCGGTACCAGACGCTTGTTATAGACGATCGCGATTGGCTCGTAAGTTGTGCCGTACGCCGTGTCTTTATAGTTCGCCCAAGCTGGAATCGCACCCACTTCCGGCGATTTATACACAGCACCGTAACCTTCGGACACTAGTTTGACTTGCAGATCCATTGAGGATGACCACAGCAGATCCGCGGTCGTGCCGCCCGCAGCGGCCTCGGAGATAAAGCGGTTGTAGACTTCGGTCGAATTCATATCGTTGTATTCGACTTTAATACCTGGATAAAGGGCACTGAAATCCTTGATCAGCGGTTCGGCTGCTTTTGAATCAGTGGCGCTATAAATCACCACCTTGCCTTCTTTTTTTGCCGCTTCAATGATCTTGTTATAGTCCGCAGGATATCCAGCGGGCGTCTGCGCCAATACGCTTCCGGTGGCGGCTAGCGAGATTGCTGTGACCAACAAGGTCAACGATTTTTTTGGTGTAAGCATAGGTGTTATCTCCTGATTATTGGTTGTGTAGGCATGGGTGTACCGAGCGAGCATTGTTGCTATTGCAAAAACGATATTTTCTGAATAACTATCAGCCGACGAACTATTGTCCGACGAACTATCAACTGACTACCGCATCAACCCCAGCGCGGTTGCCTGTTGTCCGTATTGATCTACCGTTTTTTTGACATAGTCGGCGAGTGCTTTTCCGGTCAGGGAAAACGGATAAAGTCCGCTCTCAGCGCGCAAACGATTGAATTCAGGCGCCGCCATCATCTGGTCGAAAGCGGTGACCCAGTGCTGATAATCAGCATCGGATATGTGCGGGCCCATATAGACCCCGCGAATGATGGGCCAACTCACATTAATGCCTTGTTCCCGCGCTGTTGGTACGTTCGCCAATGCGCCGGGCAAGCGGTTGTCGGACAGTATCGCTAGAATGCGAATCTCGCTATCCCGCGCGTGCAGCGTCGCTTCTGACGCATCGCCAGATACCACCTGAACATGACCGGCGCGCAATGCGGTAAATGATTCACCACCGCCTTCGAGCGCGACAAAACGTAAGGTTTTCGGATCAATTTGACGTTGTCTGGCGAGTAAGGATACCTTCAGCCAATCTTGACTACCGACCGTGCCAGAAGCACCAATGGTGACCTTGGATGGGGTGTCTTTTAAGGCTTTCATCAGATCGCCCAAATTCTTATAAGGCGAATCACTACGCACGGCAATCATGCCATAATCGGCACCGACTGCCGCCACCCAGCGCACGTGGTCGGGGCTGGCGCGTCCATATTTTCCCTGTGCCAGATTGATCAGCGAACCACCAGAAAATATCACCAGCGTTTGCGCCTCGGCGCTGCGTTGCGTCACGATTGCGTTCCACGCTACTGCACCGATTCCGCCAGGTATATAACTGATACGTAGAGGAATATCGTTTTTCTGATTTTTATAATGAATAGAAGGAAGCAGCAAGCCCTTTTGGATAAGCTTGCACGATAGATCCATGCCACCGCCTGGTTTGGCCGGCACCAGACATTGCGTACCGCTTGGCAGTTTTGTTGACACAATGGTATTGGCAGACACGCCAAAAGCGGTCGATAGCAAGCAGACCGCACTGGCGTATGCCAAAGTTGTTCGAAAGTTCATTGTCTCCACCCACAATCTAGTGTTGTCATCGCATCTCTGTCGCTATTACACCTTCTGGGTGTAAATACAACCGACCTTATTTAAACTTCAAGGACGATTAGGGCAGAAATGGAACAAGGGGTTTTTATAATTAATTGCATCATAGCCGGTCGAATCTTTCAGTTTCCTTTCAGCGCTGGATCGAATCAAAAATGTTGTATTTTTATGCGCCTCTCTGCGCAATACAATATCGGTTAATACTGATGCGCGCTTTTTTTAACTTTTTTCATAGCTAATAACTGCGTTTTGCCAAACTGACCATTCTATGTAAATATTGGCGACTCATTCAAACGGCTTCTGACGATTATGCGTATTCTATTAATTGAAGATCACGTGGAATTATCGCGTTGGCTCTCAAAGGCGTTGCGAGATGCGCATTGGACGATCGAATGCGCGATGAACGGTGCCGACGCGGATTCTCTCTTGCATACACAGCAATACGCGCTGGTAATTTTAGATTTGACCTTACCAAAGATGGATGGACTGGAAGTCCTGAAGCGTCTGCGTGCCCGCGGCAGCAAAGTTCCGGTCTTGATTCTGACCGCGCGCGGCGATGTACAGGATCGTGTGCAAGGTCTGAATCTGGGCGCGGATGACTATCTGGCCAAGCCCTTTGAGCTGGCAGAACTTGAGGCGCGGGTAAAGGCCTTGGTGCGGCGTGCGCAAGGTAACGAAGGTTTGATTTATAGCTGTGGCGCGTTACAGTTTGATACCGTCTCGCGCATGTTCACTTATGGAGAATCGCCTTTAGCATTGACCCCGCGCGAACATGCGGTGCTGGAAGTATTGATGACGCGTGCTGGTCGGGTGGTGTCGAAAGAAAAGCTTTTTGATGAGGTGTTTTCACTCGCTGATGATGCCAATCCGGATGCGATTGAAATTTATATTCATCGACTACGCAAGAAGTTGGCAAGCGATCAAACCGGTCAGGTCGCCATTACCACTTTGCGCGGTTTGGGATATTTGCTGGAGGCGCAAGCAGAATAATGCGTCCGCCAATATTTTCTGCAGAATCCGCTGAAAAAGCGTCGAATAAAGCCTCCCAAAAATCGCTTGGGACCTTGCGTAGTCAATTATTACGCTGGCTTCTTATCCCGTTGTTATTGCTGGTAGCGCTAGACGCTGTCTCGGTGTATCGCAATGCGCTGGATGTGGCTGATCTGGCGTATGACCGGGCTTTGCTGGCCTCGACGCGAGCGTTGGCCGAACGCGTGTCGATCGTTGATGGCAAGGTCGTGGTTGACGTGCCATACGTTGCGCTGGATAGTTTTGAGACCGACACGCTGGGACGGATTTATTACAAAGTGACCGGGACGAAAGGTGAATTTATTTCCGGCTACGAAGATTTGCCAGCGCTTCCACCAAACATCCCGCGTTCAGAAATTTATCCTGCGCTGGTGCGTTTTTATCACGCGATCTACCGTGGCGAACCGGTGCGCATAGCCGCACTTTACCAGCCAGTGTATGACGATTCGATGCGTGGTATCGCCCTCATTCAGGTAGGAGAAACGATGGATGCGCGGAGTGCGCTGACACGACAAATTTTGTTTGGTACTTTGTGGCGGCAGGGCTTGTTGGTGACCGTCACTGCGTTGTTAGTATGGTTCGCGGTCAGAATAGTGCTGCGTCCGTTAATGCAATTGAAGACAGCCGTTGAAGGCCGAACGCCGACCGATCTGACTGATTTCGATGCAAGTCAGGTACATACGGAAGTCCGGCCGCTGGTCGCTGCGATGAATGGCTATATGGGACGTCTACAGACCTTGATTACCGGTCAGCGCCGTTTTATTGCCGATGCCTCGCATCAGTTGCGTACTCCGCTTACCGTATTAAAAACGCAGGCAGAATTGGCATTGCGAGAACTTGAACGAAATCCACAGGACCCCCAATCGATACGTGATATTCGTGAGATCGTCCACAGCATGGCATCGACTACTGATGCAACGGTACATCTGGCGAATCGACTACTGACTTTGGCGCGCGCGGAGCATGGTGTTGCCGAAGGTGGGATGGTACCGCTGTCGCTCACCGCCGCAGTGCGTCAGGTCGGTGTAGAACTGGCACCGCAAGCGGTCAAGAAGCAACTCGATTTATCATTTGATGCTGAAGAAGATGTGTCAATCAACGGCAATCCTCTGATGCTGCATGAGTTGATCACGAATTTGGTAGATAACGCCATTCGTTATACGCCACCGAATGGAAAAATTATTTTGCGCGTGCGACGTGACGATCAAACTCAGCACGGATTATTTGAAATCGAGGACAGTGGCAGCGGCATTCCTGAAGCGGACCGCGAGCGTGTTTTTGCAGCCTTTTACCGCGCACCTTCAGCCCAACAATTGAACCCAAGCGGGGCTGGATTGGGATTGTCGATCGTGCGTGATATCGCTGCGGCGCATCATGCGTCGATTCTGCTTTCAGCGCCATCAAAAAAAAGCGGCTTAAAAGTGTGCATCACTTTTCCGTTACGTCTTGCGGCAATTGATTAGGCTTATTGCCGGATACAATTTCTGAAAATTTATGTGCGTTTTTTTGCAGCTGATTACGAACTCTGCTACGAAAATATTTACGAAACCATGTCAAAAATAGTTTATCAAGCAACGTTCTAAGTATCTGATTAAGTTTTTTTTCAAACAAAAAACCTTCATCATTGCCTTTAAATTCTCTCCTGTTTTGCTATCACACCTAAGTTTTTTTCTAAAAAAATATGCACTTTGAAGCCTAATATTTTAGGTCTTTTACTTATTGGTTATATCAACCTTCAATGGCTATAATTTCGACCGACCGGTTTCAAGGTTCTTAAGAATAGTCATATTGTTGCATTGATAATTTATGACTAATAGCGTCGGAAGACAAAAAAGCGCACTCAATCGGTCCTCTATTCAGCTCCAAGAACATATGACGTCCGATTAAACGACATCCCGTTTGTGCGAAGTCTCGTCTACACCGTATTAGCTCTAGTAAAGGCTCTCCAAGCAATTCATGAAAAAAAGTATTTGTCTCAAGCAAAGTGATGTGCGGTTAAGCATAGTTAAATACAGTATCGGTTTATTTTTATTATTCACAGGCACTTTTTCCGACGCCAATAGTCAGGCTATCCAAACTCCCGCCAGCGAAGAGCAACGTCGGCGCAGCCAGCTTGAGGCCGCTGAGCGCGTGCGCCAATTGCAAGCACCCAATGTGGTGTTGCCAACAGCTGTCGCCACTGGATCTTTAGCAGATATTCATTCGCTGACGCTACCTGACGAGTCACCTTGTTTTCAGATGAATCAATTTGAATTAGTCGTGCCATTGCAGCTATCACCTGCCGCCCACGTAGCCGGTGCAAGTCAGCTGGCTTTCGATCCTTTTCGTTTCGCACAAAACTACCTGAATCAATACAGTGGCCAATGTATCGGTCAACAAGGGTTGAATGTCATTGTGCAGCGCCTGACCAACCTTATTATGCAAAATGGTTACAGCACCACGCGGATTGGCATTCCTGAACAGGATTTATCAGCAGGAACACTCACACTGACCTTGGTACCTGGCGTGATTCACGCCATCCGTTATACAGATTCGGGTTTGCATGGCACACCACGTAATGCGTTTCCAACCGGTGCGGGTCAATTGCTCAATCTGCGTGATCTCGAACAGGGTTTAGAACAACTTAAGCGTGTGCCGAATCAGGATGTCGATATGCAGATCGTACCGGCCGATGCACTTGGCGAGAGCGATGTGATGTTAGACGTCAAACGCACTAAACCCTATACTTTGAGCGCAAATTTTGATGACGGTGGCGCAAAAGGCACTGGGCAATATCAAGGTGGCTTTAATCTGGGATTGAATAATGTACTGGGTGTCTCTGACATTCTCAATCTGGGTATTAGTACCGACGCTGATCGTCAAGGCGACAATCATGGTACGGGCGGCCACAGTTTGTATTACGCAGTGCCGATGGGATATTGGAATTATGCACTTTCTGCCAGTGACTATTCCTATCACCAAAAGATTGCTGGTAATAACGAAGACCATATCTCTAGTGGCAAATCAAAGAATCTCGAATTCAAAGTCACACAACAATTCCAGCGCGATCCATCGCAAAAAAATAGCTGGCAGTTCAAAGTCGGTAAGCGATGGAGCACTACCGCAATCGATGATGTCGACATTGGCGTTCAAAAGCGCAATACCGCGTTTGTGGAACTCGGTTGGGTGCATACCCATTACATCGGCAATGCCCAGCTTGATGTCACCTTAGCTAATCGGTGGGGCACATCTGCTTTTGGTGGCATGGGCAATCCAGAAGGCCGTCCATCCGATTACCCCACGTTTATGTACACGATGCAAACCGTCGATGTAACCTTGGTTGCGCCATTTCAAATGGCGTTGCAACCTCTGACATACATCGCCACCTTCCGTGGGCAAAACACCCGTTCTCCGCTCTATACAACAGATCAGTTTTCTATCGGTGGCCGATACACCGTGCGCGGATTCGATGGTGAATTAACCCTGACCGGCGAGCGAGGATTTTACCTGCGCAATGAACTCAGTCTACCGATTGCCAATACGGCCCAGTCGGTCTATGTGGCGGTCGACTTCGGCAAGGTTTATGGCCCATCGGTCCAGTATTTAGTCGGTGACACCCTGGCGGGCGCAACTGTGGGCGTGCGTGGCGGATACAAAGGTTTTACCTATGACTTGTTTTCGGGATGGTCTTTGTACAAACCTGCGCAATTTAAAACGGCTACACCATCCATTGGCTTTAACGTGACATATCAATATTAAAAAACGGGTCCTTCCTGTTTTTTTCCACTCATCATTTACAGATCAGACCAGATTTGTTGCATTGGAGTTGTCCCATGAATAAAAACGCCTATCGCACCCTGTTTAGCCACGCCTCCGGCACGTTCATAGCCGTGGCCGAGAACACGCGTAACCGCGGTAAAGGCGCAACCGGTGGCAATACACCGGCAAATGACTCCTTCCCGCTGATGCGTTTTGCACTTTTGAGCGTGTTGGTGGCGGCGGCCTTTGGGCAGGTGACGACGGTGCACGCACAAATGATTGCCTATAAGAATGGTGGCCCTGCGCCCGTCATCGATCGCGCTGGCAATGGCGTACCGGTCGTGCAGATTGTGCAGCCGAATGGGTCCGGTCTGAGCCACAATCGCTACACCGATTTTAACGTTGATCGCAACGGCGTGATATTGAACAATAGTCCGACATCGGTCAATACCACACTCTCAGGATACATTCAGGGTAACGCCCAGATCAACACGAGTGCCAACGTTATTTTGAATGAAACGATGGGTGTAGCGCCGAGTCATCTCAATGGCTACATTGAGGTCGCCGGTCAACGCGCCGACGTCATTATCGCCAATCCGAACGGTTTATCCGTGAATGGCTTCGGCGTAATCAACGGTGGCAATGTCACCCTCACGACCGGTGTGGCGCAGTTCGGCGGTGACGGCAGCCTGGCCGCTTATCGCGTCACACGCGGCCAGATTGCGGTCGATGGTGACGGTATTAACGCCCTGCAAAACGACAGCCTTTCGCTGATTAGCCGATCAGTTGCGTTCAATGCGCAAGTACAAGCACGGAATCTGGGTATCGTGACGGGCGCAAATAGTGTCACCCCTGATATGACGGGTATTGAGGTCATACAAGGTGACGGCGAGCAACCGACCGTCGCCATCGATTCCTCTGCGCTTGGTGGCTTATATGCGCAAAAGATTAAATTGGTGGGTACGGAAGCGGGCGTCGGCGTAAGAACGTATGGCGACATGGCTTCTTCCGGCGACTTCGTATTGGATTCGGCGGGCAAAGTATCGCTCAACGGTAAAACCCATGCTGGTGGCCAGATGACGATACGCAGCAACGACGATATCGACAACACCGGCACTCTTTACGCACAGCGCGCCAGCATCAACAGCACGGGGCAAGTCGTCAACAGCGGCACAATGGCATCGCAATCCGACCTCAGTGTTGTAGCTAACAGCATCAACTCGACCGGCATTTTAGCTGCCGGTATCGATGCGAACGGACAGGCTACGCAAGCCGGAAATCTGGTACTGAATGCCAACGGGCAATTAACCGCGACAGGTCAGAATACTGCTGGCAATAATGTCACGATGACGGGCGCTAGTGTGAACCTCACTGGCGCACACACCAGCGCGAATGGTGCGACGACATTGACGGCAACGAATGGTGATATCCTCCATGCTGGCGGAAATATTCAGGCGGCAGGCGGCACGGTATTGCAGGCGACTGGCACGGTAGTCAATGACCATGGCGTCATTAACACTTCTTCGTTTAACAGCACTTCCGGTGCGTTCTCGAATATTTCTGGGAGTGTCACGCAGTCCGGTACAAGCGATACCAACATCATTACCAGCGGCATAACGAATAACACTTCTGGCGTCATCGCCACTAATGCCAATAATAGCAATCTGCAATCAGCTAGTTTTATGAACGATGCCGGTGTTGTTACCCAAGCTGGCGGCGGTGCATTCACCATTCACTCTGGCGCAATTAGCAACGTCAATGGCCGCATCGCCACCAATGGCGCGTTACTGCTTACTGGCACTAGCTTGAACAATTCTCGCGGATCGCTGATCGCCAATCGTGATGCAATGCTCAAGCTTTCAGGTGACCTGCGCAATACGCAAGGCACCCTACAAGCGGCCAACGCCTTAACAGCCAGCGCCGCCACTATCGACAACACCGGAGGCCGCATCACCTCGCTCGACGCCAGCGGACTATCTTTGGACGCAAGCGGCGTATTGCGCAATATCGCGGGCACGACAGCCGATGGCGCACAAGGTGGCGTCATCGGCGGCAATGGCGATGTCGCGCTTACCGCTGCAAATGCGATCAATAGTGGCAGTATCACCGCTGGAAACAACCTCTCAGCGCACATCGGCAATCAACTCAATAACGATGGTGGACGGTTAGCGGCCGCCAATACGTTAGCGCTACAAGCAGCATTGCTGAGCAATGCACAAGGTGCATTGGACGCGGCAAAGGTAAGCGCGACCATTACCCAACTCAACAATAACAATGGCAAAATAAATGCCGACAAATTAAATATACACGCCACTAATCTTTCGAATCAAGGCGGTCATATCGCCCAGTTCGGCAAAGACACCAGCATTATCGACGTCACCGACACACTCGATAATGCCAACGGTGGTGTGATACAAACCAACAGCACCGATCTGACCCTCACGCCACGGCAGTTGAACAACAACGGTGGCACTATTTCTTTAGCTGGACAGGGCGCACTCACCATTGACGTTGGCGAGAGTGCTTTACAAAATGCGGGCGGCACCATCGGTTCCAATGGTGCGACGCAGGTGCATGCCGGTAGCGTCCATAATGCCGGAGGCAGTGTATTCGGTGCAGGGGCAACCACGATTACCGCCCGCAACGGCGATATCGATAATTCCAACAGCGGTTATCTCGGTGGAGACAGTCTTGCGTTACAGGCGTTCGCACAATTCAACAACGTCAGCGGCAAAGCCGAAGCCATGAAGAATGGGTTCACGGTGCATGCCAACAGCCTCAATAATGCGGGCGGGACCATTCAAAATCTCGGTACTTCGGCATTAACTATAGCCCTGCAACAAGGTTTGAATAACAGCGCTGCCGATGGCGTCGGCGGCTTCATCGGTAGTGCCGGTAGCGCCGCTATTCATGCAGCGGATATCGGCAATGCTGACGGCACGATCTACACCAAAGATGACTTGTTATTGAACGCGGATAATGTGCTGAACAACAATGCTGGTGTCATTCAAAGCGACAATGCACTTGTTGCCCATGCCGGACAGGCAATCCTCAATCAGAATGGTCGCATTGAAGCGAACGGTGCGGGTGCAACACTCACCCTTTCTGGCGCAAGCATAGATAATTCTGCCGGACGTATCGCCAACAGCGGTTCGGGGGCAACCACCATCAACAGCGCTGGCAACATTGCCAACGATGCCGGGACCATCGGCGGAAACGGTAATGTGACACTTGCCGCAAATTACCTGACCAATACGCAAGGTCACGTCATCTCAGCTAATGATCTAACACTCGCCATTGCCAACAGTATCAACAATGCGCAAGGCAGTCTGTATGCAGCACGCCATCTCAAGGCTAATCACGCCAATGCAACCTTCAACAACAACGCCGGTAAAGTCAGTGCGGGTGGCGATATCGCCTTGACGCTCGCCAGCCTGGATAATACCAATGGGCAAATCGGTAACACCGCTGGTGATGGTGGCAACATTGCGCTCTCCACCAGCGGCAACGTGACCAATGCAGCGGGCAATATCGGCAGCGACAACAATACCACCATCAACGCCAACACCATCATCGGAGAGGGCAAAGTAATCGCCGGTCAGGATGCGACCATCAATCTGCAAGGGGATTACACCAATACTGTCGGCAATACGTTCACGGCCAATCGTGATCTGCATGTCTCCACCACCGGCACACTTACTAACGCAGGCAATCTCGAAGCCGTGCGTCATCTCGGTTTGTCAGCCGCCAACGTCACCAACCAGTACGGTGCATTGATCAATGCGGGCAATGGCAATACCGTCATAAGAGCGAGTAACGCGGTCTATAACCTCGGTCGTATCTATGGTGATGACGTCGCCATCGGTGCGCAAACGATGACCAATGATGGCATCTTAAATAGCGATGGGTCGACTTATCAAGCCGGTGTCATCGCTGCACGCAACGATCTCACGATTGGCGCGCACACCATCCTCAACCGCGAACACGCCACCCTCCAAAGCTTGAATAATATGGTGCTGGGTGGCGCGTTGGATGTGGAGAACAAAGCAATAGGGAATGCAGCATCGATCATCAATGCTTCCGCCACTATCGATGCAGGAAATGACTTAACGTTCCAAACAGCCACGCTCACCAACCAGAACAACCATTTCACCACTCATCTGGTGATCGATCCCGCACAGACCAGGCGTGTCACGCAATACCGCGCTTACGGTTCCGACATCTGGTACAACGCCGATCAGATCACGTGGAGCGACAGTGGCGATGGCGGCATCGTCTTGGTATTGCCGGACGGCAACCGCTTTGAAAAGTTCTACAAACAGGACTATACCCAGATTGTTCAAAAAACCACCGTCACGTCCAGCGATCCCGGTAACATCACCGCCGGTCGCCACATGACCTTATCGGGCGATGTCACCAATGACAAAAGCACCATCATTGCTGGCGGCACGTTAGGCGGTCAGGTCGGCAACATCACCAACCTCGGCGCGCCCGGCGAAATCACGACCACCAACCAGATGACCGCCGGTCACAATTACTATCACTGGGTAGACGGACACCCGCATCAGAATCATTACATCTACGATAACAACGGCGAGGCCTACAATGTCAATTTACCTTCACAGCAGTTTACGTTACCGGTCTGGACGGTACTGGATTTAACCAAGCCAAACCAGGGCGACAATGGCGCCGTTGGCACTGGCGTCGACAACAACACGGTGCCCGCAGGGGACAACAGCACCATCGGTGGCAATCAAGGCGGGCATGACTTAGTCGGTGACGGTCAAACGGTAGGCGCAGCCGATGGTGCTGCGGGCGGCAACACCGGCACATCCGGCACGCCCCAAACAGTCGGCAAACCAGGCGTGCCCCTACCGAATATCAGCATCGGCAATAACCAACTGTTCCCTATCGTCCAAAACCCCCACTCGCCCTTCCTGGTTGAGACCGATCCCAAGTTCACCAATTACAAAAACTTCATCTCCAGCGATTACCTGCTAGGACGTCTCGGTATCGATCCGATGACCACCCAAAAACGGCTGGGTGATGGCTTCTATGAACAAAAGTTGATCAATGATCAAATCACGGAGCTCACAGGCAAACGCTTTTTGGGAACCTTCGCCACCAACGAAGAACAATACCAAGCCTTGATGGACAGCGGCGTCGCCAGTGCCGAGCAATTCCAATTGACGCCGGGTATTGCCTTAACCGCGGCCCAAATGGCCGCGCTCACCACCGATATCGTCTGGCTTGTCTCGCAAAATGTGGCATTGCCCGATGGCAGCACGCAAAGCGTCCTGGTTCCCGTGGTGTATCTGGCAAGCGTGGACGCCAACGATGTCAGCCCCACCGGCGCTGTCATGAGCGGTCGCAATATCGACCTCAGCCTCCACGGCACGCTGCAAAACGGCGGCACCTTGCAAGCATCCAACAACACCCTGATCCACGCCACCGACATTCACAACAGCGGCACGCTACGCAGCGATGCCAAGACCGGCACGACCATGTTGGTCGCCGACAACGACCTCATCAACAACGGCGGCAGCATTGCCGGCAACCGCGTCGGCATCCTGGCGGGTCGCGATGTGTCCATGGAAAGCATCACCTCCAGCGCCAGCAGCAAAAATGGTGTCAACGTCGGCATCAGCAAAGTTGCCAGCGTCAGCGCTGATCAACTCAGTATTCAAAGTGGGCGCGATATCAACTTAAAAGGTACGGCGATCACCACCACTGGCGACGCCGCCATGATTGCGGGTCGGGATATCAATCTGAGCACCGTCACCACGCAAGCCACGTCGAATGTCACGTATGGTGACCAAAACCATCTCAACGAAAGTCAGACCCAAGTCCACGGCACACAGATAAACGCTGGCGGCAACCTCACCCTTGCCGCGGGACAAGATATCAACGCCCAGGCGTCCACCCTGCACGCTGACGCGGCATTGACTGCCGCAGCAGGACGCGATGTCAACATCGTCGCCGCCGCACAAACCAGAACCAAGGATCAGGAAATCTATACCACCAGCAGCGGCTTCATGTCCTCCAGCAGTTCGCACATGCAAGATCAACAGCGTACTACCCAAGTCGTTGGCAGCAGTGTGACCGGTGACAGCATCGCCATCGTTGCGGGGCGTGACGCCACGCTCCAAGGCAGCCAGATCATTGCGCAACACGACGTCACGCTCAATGCCGGGCGGGACCTGAACATTGTCACGGCGCAAGAAACCAGTCAAACGCGCTACGCTATCGAAGAAAAGAAATCCGGTTTCTCGGCCAATCTCCTCGAAGGCGTCAGCTATGGCAACAGCGCCCAGGATCAACAACAAAACGGGACCAGCACCCAGCAGATTGGCAGCAGCATCAGCGGTGCCAACGTCAACATGGTTAGTGGCCGTGACACCACGATTGCCGCCAGTGCGATCACCGCCGATCAGGATGTCGGCATTTACGCCGGACGCAACGTCAATGTCCTCGCCGCTGCCAACACCGACACCTCGGCCACAGACAGCCACAACAGCGGCACCAGCTTCGGCATTCAGGGTGGACTCAATGGGCGTTTTACCAATTTCAGCAACATCAGCGCCGCCCAAACCGGCTCGGGAAACGCCACCACCCAGAGCACCAGTTTAATTTCTGCCAACGGTGGCAACCTCAATCTACAAGCAGGATTAGACAATCACTACAAGGGAACAGGGCAAGGCAACGTCGTCACCCAAGGGGCCGAATTGCTGGCTAAGAACAATATCACCCTCGCCGGTAACGCCGTTGATCTGCAAGCCGTGCACAACGCCACCGCCAGTAAAACCCATGCGGAAACTCACAGCGTCACCCTGGGCAGCAGTTTAACGGGCAACATCGGCGGCGCCATCACCCGCATCGGCGATCAAGTCACCGAAGCGCAACATACCGACAATGATCGATTAAAAGGCGCGCTGGCACTCAAATCGGGGTACGACGCCTACAAACTCGTCAGCGGCGGTCAGATCAGCTCCACCACTGCCGAATCGCTCAAGCCGAATCCGCAGAACAAAAGCGGCGGCGGCTTCGGTGTCAGCGTCAGCCTCGGGACCAGTCAAAGCAAACAGGACAGCAGCAACCGCGCCACGCAAGCACGCGGCACCACCCTACAAGCCAACAACATTGCCATCACCGCCCGGGAAGGCGACATCACCATGGAAGGCGCCAAACTGCAAGCACAAAACATTGCGCTCGATGCGGCTAAAAATATCAATCTTCTTGCGGCAAAAAACACCGCCGATCTGAAATCATCGAACAGCGGCAGCAACGCCGGTATTGGGGCGACACTCGGCTCCAACGGCGAACAAACCGGCCTCAGTTTCCAGCTCGGCGCATCCCTGTCCAAAGGCCACGCCAACGGCAGCGAAACCACCTATGACAATACCCAAATCACGGCGACCGATCACTTAACGATGAAGAGCGGCGGCGACACCAACCTGATCGGCGCACAACTTGCGGCCGATAAAGTCAAAGCCACCATCGGCGGCAATCTCAACATCGTCACCCTGCAAGACCAGAACAACTACGACAGCAAACAGGAAAACGGCGGCTTCAGCGTCAGCCTCTGCATTCCGCCGATTTGTGCCGGCGTGTCCACCGGCAGTGTCAACTACGCCAAACAGACCGTTGAACACAACTATCACAGTGCGGTCGGGCAAAGCGGAATCGCCGCTGGCAGCGGTGGCTTTGACATCAACGTCAAAGGCAATACTGATCTACAGGGCGGTGCAATCACCAGCACCGCAGAAACTGATAAAAACACACTGCACACAGCCAGCCTGACCAGCCGCGATCTGATCAACCAGCAACACACCGCCTCCGATAGCCTCAGTGCAGGCTTCTCCAGCGGCGGCCTGATGAGTAATATTGCAGCCAACGTCCTCGGCAACCTCAACGGTGGCGCAGGCATGCCGAAAGACAACGATGAAACCAGCCAGACGAAGAGTGTCATCAGCCCCGCCACGGTAACGATTACCGGTACGGGCGATGCCACAACCGACCAGAAAAGTCAGGCAAATGCCGACACCCTCACCGAGCGCGACGCCAGCACCGCCAATGCAACGCTCGCCAATACACTCACCCTGCAACAGGCGCAAGAACTGCAAGCACAACAAAAGAAGGCGCAAGAGAATCAACGCGCCGCCGACCTCGCTGGCGCGGCGTTAAATGGTATGGTGGGCGACATCGCAAAGAGTTTCAAATTTGCAGAAGGCTCCCCGCAAAAGATCGCCATGCACGGCATCGTGGGATTAATCCAGGCCAAGCTCGGCAACACCAGTATCGCGGGTGGCATGATCGCAGGCATGGTGGTGGAAAAGATGTCACCGATTATCAGTGACTATCTGCTGAACAATGGTTATGACACCAGTACCAAAGCAGG
Organism: Glaciimonas sp. GNP009; assembly: GCF_054343755.1. NCBI lineage: Bacteria > Pseudomonadati > Pseudomonadota > Betaproteobacteria > Burkholderiales > Oxalobacteraceae > Glaciimonas > Glaciimonas sp. GNP009. Next base: position 2,179,719 of record NZ_JBTGUV010000004.1, on the reverse strand, counting down.
ATTGCAGGCTTATAACGATATGATGGGACTGGGAGCGACCTTGATCGGGGCGGCTTCGGGGGCATTGGCGGGTGGCGGTAAGGAGAGTGCTGGCGCTGGCGGCATGATTGGGAAGAATGCCGACGCGAATAATCGCGCCCTTCATCCGAAAGAAGCCGAACTCATTAAACAAAACGCACGTCGTTTTGCGAAAGAAAAGTACAAGACAGATGACCCTACGCCAGAGCAAATCCAGGGTGCGTTATCATCACTGGCAAACACGGCACAAAATCTAATTGATTATAATCTCGGTTACGACGTGCCTTACTCAGCACAGGCAGAAGCGTTCTTACATACTTTGCAGTCGGAATATGCCGCCACTAATCCCAGCCTGTCTATCGGTAACGGACAGTTTCTGTTCTATGCGACAAACGATCAAAAAAACTCACCTTATATCAACAGCGGTTACGTGGATAAAGAAATTGCTGGAGTGATTATTAAAGCGCCGATCAGACAACCGGAAATAGCGGGCGCGAACAAGATAAAGCGCGATCCGGCAACCAACTTACCGCTGGATGAAGAAGGCCGCTATGCGCAACAAATATCGGTCGATGGCAAAATGCATGCGCCCAAATATTTTCCTTGTCCTACTGCTTCGGTTGGTTGTGGTGGGCAAAATCTGGATATGTCTGATCCCGGGACGGTGGCTTATGTGAGGGCGCTGGATAAGAAGATATTTGATGATATTGGAAAAGGAACAACAGTTGCTTTACTTGTGAGGCCTGTAGGAGGAATAGGCATTTTTGCGGGAAGTCTTGGGACATTAATGTCTGTAGCGTCAGGTTTTGTTGATGGAACTCCTGTATCGGCGCTAGCAAAAGAGGCAATAGCAAAAACGGCTACAGCTTATTTAAAAAACGTTTATGGATTATCTGAAATTGCTGCAAATAGAATTACAGCCTTAGTTGATCTAAACGGAGGATGGCAAATATTTATTGATCGTTCGAAGGAAAAATATAATGAGAATTCCGAGGTAAAAAATTGAAAAATTCGAAAATTACTAAATTTATTTCTTATATTGTTGTATCTGCTGCGACAGCTAAATTATTGATATTACTATTTTCAAAAAATCATATCGAATCGATATTTTGGTGCATTGGGGGGGGGTGGGTTATTTGGTTGATTTTTGCTTTTCGATTTGATAAGGATTTACCGGGAGCCGGCCCATGCAACTATAACGATGGAAAAAATCAAGAGGCTCGCTTTATTTACACCGCAACGGTTGTTGTGATATTTTTTTTCGTTGTCATTTTTTCGTGAGTAACCGGCAGTTGCATCCAGATGAAAAAACACTTGCCAAGCGACTGGCCGCGAACAGCGATGGAAAATACACGGTTGAGCAAGTTGAAGAGCAAATGCGGGGCATGTCGATGACAAAAGATGGTCAGACGGAAGGAGCTAGTCCAGATACGATCATTGGTACAAATCTGGGCGACGGCACATGGATGAGAGTTGGAACAACCGCAGAGGGAGAACCCATCTTTACGCAACAAATTGCACCGGACGATGCGGCATTACGTGCCTATATTGTAGGCAATACCAATAATAATGTTGTACCGAGTTTGATCACGTATGCTGGCAATAGTGAATACACAGCGCCAGTGACGAGAAATATACTGCCAATCCCTACAGCACATTGCGGCGCAGCTGCCGCCGATTGTGCTGCTGGAATTGCGCCTCCGAGAACGCAGGCGGAGCGGGATGCACAACGTAATCAAGGTGCAGATTTAGCCAGCGATATATCTACACAGGCTGGCCGATTTGCAGCAGCGGCAACAGCCTATGGGACTTTTCTGGCATCGCAACCGAATGCGGCAGCATAGGGTGCAGCGGCCATTCAGTTTGGGATGGCGTGGACGGCGACTATTGCTGGATTTGGGGCGGCGGCGTTTGAACAGGTATTGAGGCCGAACGTGGGACAAGTATTTATTGACGGAATAACTGGCGCAATTGGTCTTGCTACGGATAAATTATCGGGCGGACGTCTAACCTCTCCTATTACAAATGAATTTTTAGAGAATATAAAAAATAATCGGTTTTCAGAGCAATCCAAGGACTGGATAAATGGAGATAACAAGGAATGAGAAAATTTTTATTTTATGTAATACGTAACGGTAACCTGACGGGTATAGCAGTAACTATCCTTCTATTGATTGGATTTTTTATAATAACAGCCTCTTTATGCTTATTAAAGAATCAAAACATTCGTATTATTGGAGCTTCTGTAGGATTAGCGATCATGGCGATGGGAGGATATGGTAGTCGGGCAAAAACACTTGGTTTAAAACCATTTGACAACAGCTATAAAAAAGCGAAAGACAGTTACGAAAAAGAGGATGCAAAATGATCTAATTTTTTATAGCGAATAACCGGCAGTTGCATCCTGATGAAAAAACACTTGCCAAGCGACTGGCCGCGAACAGCGATGGAAAATACACGGTTGAGCAAGTTGAAGATGCCATGCGGGCGGCAAACAACAAGGCATTGGGAGAAGGCGTCGATGCAGGCGCAATTGTCGATGTGAATGGCGATACGGGGACGGTCTACGATGATGGTGCGAAATGGTCGGTGGTGGAAAGATGGCAAGCAACAATTAGTACAGCAGATTCCTTCCAATATTTCTCGGGATTTGATGACATACATTGCACAAAATTCCGGTGGTAATTAGGGGTGGTCTCCGACAGAAAATATGGCGTTTAACATGAACAATTCGTCGGGGATATTTAATCCATTGCAAAGGCACATTGTGTCGGAGCGCAATGTTCGGTGGTGAGGGTAAATCCTCCGCTGCCGACCAGAGATCAGATGGCAGATGTTGCGGGATTCTTTGCTACGCAAGCAGGACGATTTGGGGCTGCTGCCGCTGGTGTTATACCTGGGCCGCATACTCTAGTTGCTGAAAGTGCCGCACTTATGGCAACCTTGCTAGGATTGAGAGCCGGTGGAATGGAGCAATTGTTAAAGCCGAACCCTAGGAATTATTTATCCGTTAGTGGAATTGATATTGGTAATTTCTTCTTGTCAGAAAGGTTTCCTCTTTTTGCACCTGTTATTAATGAAACAGCAGAGGCAACTAAAAACTCCCCACAAATGCAATAACTAAATCGGAGTCAATCATACAAAATGAACATATTTATAAAAGACGGAAATTTTACTCCCCTCATTCGAGGAGTTCTTTGTGTGGCGGGTGTCGCCCTTATTTTTATAGGTCTTGCATTTGATCCGACATCGATAGTGTCTTGTATTGGACTTGTAATTGGAGCTATGGGTGGTATTTCGAGCCGTTCTGCAATGTTAAAAATTAAGCCCTTTGATAACAACTATAAAAAAGTAAAAAATAGCTATAAAGAAGATGACACACAAAAATAGTCGCTAATAACCGGCAGTTGCATCCTGATGAAAAAACGCTTGCCAAGCAACTAGCCGCGAACAGTAATGGAAAATATACTGTCGATTTATACGCTTTTATGCACTCCTTAACAAAGGGGCTGCTAACCCTTTCAATTTTTGTAGATCGCAGGCCGGTTTAATAATTCCTTGACGGTAGATTAACCCATCACCGTCGGACACGCCACGTCCCTTAATGTCAAATCACTAGAGCCGATTCCCAAAACAGAAGCTGCAGCGGCTTCGGTGTCAGCGTCAGCGTCAATCGCGATACCAGTTAAAGCAAACATCACCGCGGCGTCTCCGGGCTGCACAAAAATTCAATATTTTTTCTAGAAAAATATGCGGTTTTAAGCATAATTTTTTAGGTCTTTTACCTATTGGTAAATTGCACTGTAATAGCTATAATTTTCATAAATAAGTATTATGAATTCGCTAAAATAGCGACATTTTTTTAAGAGATTTTCGCTCCCCGAGCATTCTATAACCTTGCCTCTCCATTTCCATTGATTGGGGCCGGTAGGAATAAATCATGACTATCGCAGAGCGGATTGCGCTGTTCACTGAGAGCTGCGGTAACTTTCAGTGACTATGGGTTCGAGACTAACAAGAAAAAAGGGCAATGGCTTGGCAGGCTAAAATCTCAGTGATGAACTGCATAAGAAATTACCTCGACGGTCGGGTATTGCATTGGATTTTATTTCGATTTTTGTATATTTTTCTTAAGAAATTTTAATATTGCTCAGTTGAGAAACCGAATTATTTTTACTTAGAAAGAACGCCCCATGGGAAAACACCTAATTTTTTTAACGATTACCTTCACGTTATCAAGCGCTGTTTACGCCGCCACGCCTGATTGTAGGCAAACAAAAATTGAAAACACTGAAATTCAAATGTGCTTAACGCCAGGAGACATTTTTAAGCATGATGTTTACACGTTGAAAGCAGACAAGGTGATCATTTTTTCTTTAGTTGATGATTTTGTCGAAAACGTGAAGTTAAAACATACGATTCCAGATGGCCTAACAATTGAATTCCCTCTCTCAAAGCAGGGAGAGAAAAGTGTGGAGATATCAGGAGGATGCGTACCAGTTAGTAAAGATCAAGTTGAAGTTGCACGGGTTTGCAATTTTAACTGGGGAAAATACCAAATCGTCAAAGATGTACGGTTTGATTTCAAGTAAAAAAATGACGAAAAATTCTATGAAAAAAATTCTTTTAGTTCTTAACATCCCACTTATGCTTTTGGGGTGTGCTGCCATAAAAAATAATGTTACATTTCCTGAGCCAAAAGATGGCGAGCGCGCTAGAATCCGTGTCATCATTCCAAAAGTATTCAACGATTATCGAGGGTCGACTGGCTATCCGAATAGCCAATGTTTACCTAAAAACTTATCAGGTGGTGGACATATTGCGAGTAGTTATCTTTTCGGATTTGAGAAAAATTTAAACGGTCAAAAAATAGGAATACCAACCACTACATTTTCAGAAAAAAAAGGATTTGTAGCGGCGGAGGCGTACTTGTCTGCAAATAGACCTTGTAATATTTACGTTTCTAATGCCTGCTGGCGCTAGTACTATGTCAACCGGAACAACAAGTTACACGAGATACTATCAAGGCTGCATGGCAAAGGTAGGTTTCACTCCAAGGGTAAATGCAGACTATGAATTGATTTTCCCATCAAGCGGATCATGTCAGTTTGAATTAAGTCGTTTAATCGTTGACAAAGATACCGTTTTAGCGAGGCCAATAACTACTGATGACGTTAGAGACTGTGATTAATCAAGCAGCTCTTAACATGCATACACATTCAAAAATTACTTTGCAATAATCAACATTTTTATTTGCAAAAAGAGTAGGTTTAGCAATCCTACTATCCCGCATATTTACAAACGCCCGTAGCCAAGCCTTCCAATCCTACGCCAGCTGCTTGTTGACGATCGCCTAAAACTGACCCATGTGATTAAATGCCCTGCTTGTTAAATAAGCAGGGGAAATAGAAGTGATCACAGTGGGTACATTAGCCAAAATTTATCGGATGCACAACTACCCCATCAACCAAGAACAATACAAAGTCTTGATGGAAACGGTATCGCAAGCACCCAACAATTTCGACTGACCCCGGCATCGCGTTGACGGCTGCGTAAATGTCAACCCCACCAGCGCCATTATGAATGGGCTTAACACAAACCTCATTGTGGACGCGTAAAAAAAAGTAGCGGCTAAGACTTAGGATGCCTACACCGCTGACAGATCAAGGATTACCTAAAACTAGACGCATGGTGGAAAAAAAAGGGGCATGCCCCTTTTTTCGTTAGATCAATCAGTTCCGTATTTAGGTGAGTGCGGACCATACAATAAACCATTAGGCTTGTTGGTGGAGAGCAATCGTTGACTGGTGACACCAGCCACCGAGAAACCTTTATCTGTAATGTTATTGGCAATCTGCGTGATAGCTGCAGTCACTAACATACCGATCAATCCACCACTGGCGTTGTTACCTTCTTCATTACTTGATGCCGTCGCTGAACCATTCCATAAGACATCCCCAGTTCTTAAGTCGACTAGCTTCGCTTCGGCCGTTACGACCACAGCACTGTTAAGCACGGTATAAATTGCGCCGTACTTTTTTACATTTACATACAAGGCCGCATCTGCACCAAAGATTTTTTGGAGCTTGGCAGGTGCAATATCATGCATATCTCTGGCGCTTGACAGGCCATTTTGCTTAAGCGTTTCATCTACCAAAGCCACGGGCAGTACGTAGTAACCAGCCTCACTTAACGGATAAGTTAATTGCGACAGCATGCTGTATGTCGCTTTTACATCCGGCGAGTCATTCAGAGGTGGCAATACCAAAATTGTTTTGGGACGACTTTGCTTGAATGCAGTCAGATCAATTTGCTTGACGGGTGCAACACACCCGGTAGCCAAAAGCATTACCGACAAACATACAAATCCATTTCGGATCTTTTTTAACATAGGTATTTCCTTATTTTTTTGAATTTTTTAATAGAAAATCTATGTAGGTTGCAGACTCAGGAAACAGTGTTTTTTCTGTCTCAAATTCCTGCGCCATCTGATCGTTTTTTCCGATCTCTGCATACAACATACCCAGATGCGCGTGATAGCCGGGTGGAGTCATGCCGTCTGTCGCGCGAATTTTCTGCAGATCTTGTTCTAGAATGCTGATTTGTTGTTCTGCGCCCTGTTCGACTTTAAAGTGCTCGTATACTTGGGGCTGGTAGCCTTCCCACTGATAAAGCGTCTTTGGTGCGGTATTGCATCCACTTAGCAAGACGCAGCCCAAGAACACAATCGGCAAAACTGATCGTTTACTAAATAATTTTTTCATGTTTTTAATCAGGCTCTAGTTATTTTTTAATGTCGGTTGCCATGTGCCAGAATCGATGGCTGAGACGAGTTTATTGATGGCTTCGCGCATCGCTAAATCGAGTACTTTTCCGTTTAACGTTGAGTCGTAGCTAGCAGTGCCGCCAAAGCCGATGATTTCACGGTTGGAAAGATTGTATTCTCCCGCCCCTTGCGTAGAAAATACGACTTCGGAGGTCTTAATGTTGACAATATTCAGATTGACCTTGGCATAAGCTGTTTGAATCTTTCCACGTCCAAGAATGCCAAAAAGCTGTTGGTCGCCGACTTCTTTCCGCCCAAATTCGGTGACATCGCCAGTAATGACAAAATCTGCTCCTTTGAGGTGTTGAGCTTGTTTTTTGATCGCTGCTTCCTGCTGAATTTCTTGCAGATTATCGCGATCAAGGACATTAAATCGGTTAGTTTGCTGAAGATGCGTGATCAAAATGGTCTTTGCCTGACCACCAAGACGATCAACACCATCAGAAAAAATGCCGCGCATATAACTAGAACGGTTATCAAATTTTCCGACCGCAATTTGGGTGCGCTGACCAACATACGGTTTGCCAGCACTTTCTACCTGTTGAACAGGAACAGCCGTCGAACTTTCGGTAGCACATCCTCCTAAAACGGACAGTAATAAAACGGTAAAAATCAGTGGAAATATTTTAATTTTTTTCATGCATCGATCTCCAGATAAGGAATGAGTGAAGCTATTAATTCGTGTAAAAAAAGAGGTTATATTTTCAAAATAATACGTTGTGGATATCGCATAAATGTCGGCGATAAATTGTTAGCGCCTGGATGGTTTAGCGCATAAACCTGTCATATGCGAGACCACAAAGTTGATGAGAGAAAGTTCGCCCGAAAAATGGTTCGATGCGTTACCTTTAGTGCAAATTAATTTTTTGAGAGAGTCTAATAATGCTTTTCACTTTGGTTTCAGTTTACAAGGCTGTATTGTGTATCCAAAGTGAGTATATATACCGCCCTCACTCGCACGATTTAGGTATTTTCCCTATTGTTGAGTCAGTCCGTGATGACTATAATTTCCAGCCATTGATTCTATGAGATTAAATAATGGTTATTTGCGCTGGGTTGATGTTTTTTTGTCAGACTTTGGGTGTTGCCAAGCCGCTCATATGCTGCGTGGGAGCATTGAGCGGAAAGGCTTTGGCTAGTTGTTGGCCGCAGTGAAATTACATCATCAGGGTGGCGCTGGTCTTATTGAAGTGTTGATCGCTATCGTGATTACCGCCTTCTCTTTACTGGGTCTGGCGGGCTTACAAATGGCCGCGCTGCGATATCAAAAAGTTGCCCATTACCGTGCGATAGCCGCCACGTATAGCCACAATCTCGCTGAGCGTGTGCGCGCCAATATCCAGGGTGCGCGTGCAGGTTATTACAGTCCGGCTTTACAAAACTATCCACCTGCTAACGGCGATGTGCCGCAAGCGCCTGGCTGCGCTATTTCCTCTTCTTGTACGCATGCGGAAATTGCGGCTCTTGATATTTACGAATGGCGCACGGCGCTTGCGAATGCTATGGCTGGCGGTTGGGGTGAAATATCTGGTTCCGTGGCCAAGGGTTTCGCCGTTAGCGTGTATTTCAGAAAGCCAGGCAACCGTACGGAAAGCGAGGCAAATGACAGCGAAAGCGTGCTCAATAAAACACAATGCCGAACCGCTGCATTGAATGCTGCAACCGATCAAGATGTGCGCTGTTTTACGACGATATTCGTTCCGTGAAAGTGAATAGTGCATTGATGATGAAAGCAAACGTGCCGGTAATCTGGAGGATAAAAAAACTGATCATCCAGTCACGTGGTATTGCACTACCGGTAACGCTGATTTTTCTTTTGGTGATGACGATTATTGGTGTTGCTGCAATTCGTAACGTCACTCTGGAAGAGAAAATGGCTGGAAACTTGCGGAGTCAGCAACTTGCTTTTGAAGCCGCGGAACAAGTGCTCCGGTATTGCGAAAAATTAGCCCAAGAACTGTCGATATCGCATGCGGTGTTTCCACCTCAGTTACCGCAAGGTCCTATTGCCGACGGCATTCGTCAAGGGAAAAACCATTGGGAGTTGTCGGAAAACTGGCGTAGTGACGTAATTTCTATCGGCCTTCCGTCTCATATTGTTAGTAGTGTTGGCCTCGTCAAGCCGCCCCGTTGCATGATTGAAAAAATGGCGCTTACCGGTGACTACGAATTTGGCTTGAATCCTGCCGATCCCCTAACGGCTTATCGCATTACTGCACGTGGTGTCGGCGTCACCACTAATGTGACGGTATTGTTGCAAAGTTATTTACGACTGTGATCACTATAGATTTGGAACCTGGAGAATGCCATGAGCGGAAAAAATATGTTGAGAAAAATAATCTATAGAGCAGGGATTGTATTGATCGGACTCACGATTTTTACTCCTGCTTTCGGTCGTATATCTCAGCTACCATTTTTTACTTCCGGAGGATCTTCTGGTCTGATTTATAACAATCCATTGCTCGATAACGCATCGATTGTGTATCGCGCAAGTTTTACTGCCGATGATTGGAGTGGTCAGTTAAAAGCCTATCACGCCAATGCCGATGGTAGCGTTGGAGCACGTTTATGGGATGCAGAGAAACACATTCCTGGCTGGAAAGTGCGCAATATCGCGACTTGGAATCCAGAGACTAACAGCGCTACTGACTTTCAATGGTCCGGATTAACGGGACAACAAAAAACGACGATAGGATCGAACGAAATGTTGGCCTATGTGCGGGGCGATCCAGCCTTAGAAGCGTCGCATCAGATCGGTCATTTCAGGAGTCGTAAAAGCAGGTTAGGCGATATCGTTAATTCGCTGCCGATTTATGTTAAGAACACGCATTTGGGTTATACGGCTTTGGCGGATATTCACGGCGGCGGAAGCATCTATCAGGATTACGAAAGGGCAAAAAGTGCGCGCACGGCGATGTTGTATGTCGGTGCAAATGACGGTATGTTGCACGCATTCGAGGCCACAACCGGTGCGGAGCGATTTGCGTATATTCCCCATGCAGTGTTTCCACATTTGCACTTACTCAGCGATCCAAATTATAAACACAAACATCACTATTTTGTCGATGGCAAGTTGACGGAAGGCGACGCTTATCTACAACGAGGAAGCGCATCAACTCCGATGTGGAAAACAATCGTCCTTGGCTCAACTGGCGCGGGTGCTAAAAGCGTTTTTGCGCTCGACGTTAGCTCGCCCGATGCTTTGAGTGCTAAGAGCGTGATGTGGGAGCGATCAGATACATTGCGCGGCGGTGTGATCGATAACGATATGGGGCATGTGTTTGGTGAGGCCGCAGTCGTGCGGTTACGTAACGGGCAGTGGGCGGCTTTATACGGAAACGGCTACGACAGCAAAAATAATAAAGCGACGCTCTATCTGGTGAATGTCGCCGATGGCTCGCTGATAAAAAAAATTCATACCGAACACGGGGGGAAAACCGCACCAAACGGGTTGTCAACGCCAGCCCTGCTCTTTAACGCTCACAGAGAAGTTATCGCCGCCTATGCCGGTGATTTACGCGGCAATGTGTGGAAATTCGATTTGGAAAGCACCGATCCGCATGCGTGGACTGTCGGTTATCAACGTCGGCCATTGTATGTCGCGCATGATCGCCAGGGAAAGCCTCAGCCGATTGTTCAACAGCCGGTGATGGCACGTCATCCCAATGGTGGACGCATGATTATGTTTGGGACCGGGAAGTTATTCGAGATAAGCGATCCTGCGGATACCCAGGTTCAGGCAGTTTATGCCTTATGGGAGAAGCCTGATGGCGTGACGACCATTGATGGCGCCTATCAGTTGCAGCAACAAACGCTCTCCCGTATTGAGGGCGGTCGGACGATCAGCAAAAATGCTATTAACTGGCGTAATCAGCGCGGATGGTATGTTGAACTCCCGGATCGGGGTGAGCGCGTGGTTGGAAAATTACAAATACTGAATGGCATGTTGGTTATTATGACAATGACACCCGGCGTCCATACCGGTTTGGATAATGCGCCTTCTTCAGAGCTTATGTTAATAGATTTCACGACCGGTAGCACGCCGTCAAAAGCGCCATTTCCAACCTTGCCACCGCATCAGATGTCGATTCGCGTGCCAGCTTCAATATCGTCGCCGGTAATCGTAACCCAACCTAATGGCAAGCGCGGTTTAGTTATTCAGGCTATGGATGGCAGGGTGAAAATTGTTCCTCTGGCAGTGACGCCGAGGATACCTTTAAGAACCTGGCATCAGCTTGCTGTACCTTTTTAGGCGGTGAATAGGGATGCCACGTCAGTCCACCTTAGATTCCCGGTTCATCCCGTTATGTTGCCTTAATTTGCCCGACTTGGCATTCCGAAATTCGTGATGAGAAACGGTCTTGCATAAAATACTGCACTTAAAATTTTGTTAATTAAATTAAACGCTGTATAGATATCAAGCCATTGCAGTCGTATTTATCGAGAGGGGTTATGCAGCGGTTACACGAAGCGATGTCGGCCGTAGAAAACAAAAAAGAGCCACGGGCACCAAGCGCGTAACTCTTTGATATTTATACTTTTCATTGGTGCGGCTGGCTGGAATCGAACCAGCGACCCTTGGCTTCGGAGGCCATACAATATGCCATTTATCGATGTTGATACATATTTAAAAAATACGAATAACTGATATAAAACAACTACTTATAAATATACCGTTGTTAGTTTGTATTGATTGATATTGCTTGATATACTTCAAATTGGGTTACATGGTGGTTACATGGATTGCATGGGGAGCAGATAGGCGATGGCAAAGGTAAATTTTACGGCTGGCCGAATTGCTGAGTACAAGTGCGAAGCTGGCAAGGACCAATCTTTCCTTTGGGATACGTCCGCGCCCGGTTTGGGATTGCGCGCTACAGCGCCGGGTGCAAAAGCGTACATGTTCCAGGCCAAGTTAAACGGTAAAACGATGCGTATCACTATCGGGTCTCCGGCTGTATGGGCAATCGATGCTGCGCAAGCCGAAGCCCGCCGACTAAAAGTAATTATCGATAACGGTCAGGACCCTCGCCAAGTAAAGGCTGACGGCCTAGCTGTAGCGCAATCCGTCCGGGATGCCACCGAAAACAAAAAGACAGCGCAACTACGCTTAGATGCCATTGAACGGGCTAAGCGCGAATTAATCGCACGGGCCGCATGGGATGCCTACATGACTGCACCGCATCCAAAATGGGGAGCGCAACATCGTACGGACCATATCATTGCGGCGAATGCCGGCGGCGGTCCATGCAAAATAGGTGACAAGATAGCGAAGGCTGCTCCACTTGCTTGCCTGCTAGCTAAGCCGCTAAATGAAATTACCGCGCCAGTGGTGATGGGGTGGCTGGCGGATGAGTGCCAAACCCGCCCTACGTTTGCGCATAACTCCTATCGCAAGTTCCGCACCTTTATTCGATGGTGCGCAAAACACCCAGAATATCAACATGCCGTACACGCCGACTGTTGCGTCACGGAAGAAGTAAAAGACATCGTCCCCACCAGTAAGACAAAAGAAGGCGATTGCCTGCAACGGGAGCAACTGTCGCACTGGTTCGCCGCCGTCCGCAATATCGGAAGCCCGGTTATCAGCGCCTATCTGCAAGCTCTCCTAATAACTGGTGCGCGTCGCGGTGAACTGGAAGTGATGAAATGGGACGATGTAGATTTCAAGTGGAACAGCATCACCATCCGTGACAAGGTTGACGGCTTGCGCACAATCCCACTGACGCCATATTTATCGCATCTACTGGCCAAACTGCCACGCGGCACCGAATGGGTGTTCAGCAGCCCCACAGCGGCTAGTGGACACATTACAGAGCCGCGCATCGCCCACACCCAAGCGCTTCAAATCGTAGGCTTACCCCACGTCTCATTGCATGGTTTGCGCCGTTCGTTTGGTACATTGTCTGAATGGGTCGAGGTGCCGACAGGGGTTGTGGCACAGATTCAAGGTCATAAACCTAGCGCACTTGCTGAAAAACATTACCGCCGCCGGCCGCTAGATCTGCTACGCATGTGGCACGTTAAAATAGAAGCGTGGATACTGGAACAAGCTGAGATTAGCTTTATACCCGTGGTCCCTGGCTTGCGGGTAGTTACCAGCGCCTGACGGTAAACAAACAGTTTAAAGCGCCAGTCTAGTTTTAGCGGACGAAAAGCTGGAACCTTCACCGGCCTGACTGGTGCCCTATTATGATGGCGCTTGAAGGAGCGTAATGAAAAACATTGGCTATAGCGAATTTATAAAAAGATTCCAAATATCCGACCCAGAGAATTGGACTGATGGGTTGTCCGTTAAATTTGATGGAGTCTACATTAGACCTCCAGCCCCCGAATTGTCGCTGACGCCTGAAGAGCGAAGCATAAGCTCGGAACATCCTACACATGACCTGACAAAGCCAGCGTTATCATTTCCATGCAGTTTGGAGGAACTGCGAGCTTTTGATGAGTTTCTGTGTCTTGGATTGGACCTTAATGGCGTGGATGAGGATGCGCAACAGGAAGCGTCGTCATATAAGCCGATATCGCCTGCCGTGGTGTGGGAAATGCATCAGCAAGAGGCAGAGCAAAGCGTAGTGCATAAGATTAAAGTGAGAGAATCATCCATTCTTAGCGATGAGATTTACGAAGCAAAAAAACAGGCGAATAATCCTAACAGCCGACACCATGTATGGAATGAACTTGTAAAGTTGGCCTTAGTGCGGTTTGGGTGCCTATTAGGGATGGATGGAAAAGATATCAAGTATCTATCGGGCGAGGACGTTCTATTTTTTAAGAGGCGAAATTTAAACGACAGAATGAACACTGCCGAGCAAAGACGCATCACGACGCATCACGACGCATAACGCCGCGCTTCTATCGGAGAAAAATAGCATTCGCTAAATCATCAAGTCCTCACCAATCAACATGAAGGCTTGATGATGCAAACCAAAACTCAATACCCGACATTAGTGCGCGAAAATCGCACTGTCATTGATACCAACGCCGCCGCCTTCCACTTGGGCCGCAAACCTCAGACTTTGCGGAAATGGGCCTGTTACGAGGATGGTCCGCTGCGCCCAATTCGCATCATGGGCCGTCTGGGTTGGAATGTCGCCGATATTTTGCGCATCGTATCCGAAGGGAGCCTCGCCAAATGAAAAAGGCCCAACTCCCACTAATAGCAGAATCGGACCTTGGCGACACCGAGGATTTTACAGCAAGCGCGCCTCGTAAATTTACGGGAACCAAAAATCTGCGGCACCTGCGCGTGATTCAATCGTTGATGATTCGTCCGAGGAAGCGAGAGGAAATCGACAGCATTGCAGGCGCATCAAACGGACCTGCGTTGATGGCCGAGTTACGCCGCCGTGGATTGCACGCCCCTTGCCATCGAACGCCAGGAATCGACCGTGACGGCTATCCAACCAAGTTTGGTATTTATGAGCTTGATGGCGACGACCGCCGCGCAGTTTGCACTTGGCAACGCTTGCGTGATGTGAAGGCTAAGCCATGAAGCGCACCGCTTTTACACTAGGCTGTTTGGTGACATTAGCAGGGCCAGACCTTTCAACGCTGGCTATGCTAATGCTGGTTTGGGTAAGTGCGTGAAACACGCTCAGTTTCTGCGCATCAAGAAGCTGACCGGTAAAGCCATCATCGAGGTGGCCGCCCGTCACAATTGCCGTGAAATACTTGCTGAAATTGGAGCCGCTCCAGGAGGTAACATCGACCCGGCGCGAGTCGGGCTTAATCGTATCTTGCATGGGCACGGAACAGCCGCAGCCGTAGCCATTCAGGCACAAACTCTGATGAACGAAGCAGGAATAAAGGCGACCCGTAAAGATGCTGTAAAGGCGCTGGAAATCATTTTCGGTCTGTCGCCGCAGTCGACCATCGACCATGCACAGTTTTTTGATGAGTCGGTCCAATGGGCGGCTCAATACTTTAAAGCTCCAATTATCAGTGCTATCGTTCATAACGACGAAGCCGCCCCGCATTGTCACGTTCTGTTGTTGCCGCTGGTCGATGGCCGGATGATTGGCAGCGATTTGATGGGAGGTCGCGCCAAGCTGCAAGCCATGCAAGCCGACTTCCATATAAATGTAGGGGAACGGCATGGACTGACCCGACAAGCGGCCCAGAAACGCTGTAGCGCCGAGACACGACAAAAGGCGATAGATTCGGCGTTTGACGTTCTGGAAGCCAATAGTGGGCTTTCCGATACCGTGTTGCTGGCACTGCTTTTACCGCACTTGAACGACCCGGTACCGCTGCTGCTGGCCTTAGGCTTAACTATGCCATTGGAAAAGGTGAAGCCGAAAGGCACGTTCGTCGGAATAATGACTCGCCCATGCAAGCCGGAACGTAAGCCTATAGGGTTCGGAATGAGCAAACCTATAGGGTTTGATGCAGCTGTCACATCCGAAAAGGGTCAAACCCTATCCTGTGTAGGGTTTGACAAAATAACGCTATCTTTTTCACCTTCAAACGCGCCCAGCATTACCAACAATGGGACCGGTACAACAAGCAAGGCAGCGATGATGGAACCGGTGACCGACAGCCAGACACCGCCGGCGCCTGAGTCAACGGACACCGAAGGTTCCTCTCAGCGCGAACGTGACAACGAGCAGTTGGCCGCGCAATGGGCCGATGACCTGGGCAAGTTCATCAAGCCAACTACCATGGCACCCTGCAAGCCCGCCGTAATCGCTTCAGTCCATACCGCACCGGAGGCAGCATGTTTGATGCAATTCGCATGCTGACGCCGCGACGCGACGTGCCGCGTGAACTGGAATGAATACGAGCAAAGATAAGCGAGAGCGTTACAGCAAATATTGCAAAGCACATGCCTTGATTGCTCGGGAATGGAAAAGCCGAGCCTATTGCTACCCGCCGCCGACATTCCCGAGGCTGCCCGCTGACCTGCTCGGCCTTCAATGTGGAGCCAGAACCAGAGCCGGAACACCGTGCAAACTCAAATCAATTTACTGCAATGGCCGGTGTAAGTTTCACGGTGGTCTGTCTACCGGACCAAAAACAGCGGAAGGAAGGGCGAAAATATCAGCGGCACGACGCAAGACTCCATGACTACCATGCAAAAGTTAGGTTTCCCTCTGAGTTACCGATGGGGTGTGTCGCATTCGGGGGGACAGTAGGTGCTTCAATTTCATATGATAAATTGATAACGACGGTTACAATTGCTTAAGAGATGGCCTTAAAAGCGGTGGTATGAACGCGACAAATAGGTTTTTCTGGAAAAAACTTCAAAAAAAATCCGGTTTATACCGCACATAGCATTCAATAAAAACAGGCTATTTCAATGACCGTAATGAACAACTCGTCCGTGATTGAAGTACTCGACTATATCAAGCATGTAGAGAAACTAACAAAAACCGCGCCTATTACAGTGCCGAATGAATTCTTTGCCGCACTTGAGGCGGACCTCCGGGCAATTCCGGGTCTGGAATTCAATCAGGTAGACAATGGGGATGATGTCTGGCTGCGGGTACCGCGACTGATAGAGGTAAATCCCCCCGAGCCCGACGTTGAGCTAGTGCCTTGGATGTCCTTATCAAAATCGCCATCAAAAGAGCCGGAATTGCGTAAGGAAGTCATCATCAAGACCTCCACCAAAAAGGATGCTCAGGTCATAACGTTAACATTAGAAGAACATCCTCAGATAAAAGAGCAGTTCGACTGGTATGCCGAACAACTCTGGGTGCCGTGGGCCTTAGTGGAGCAGGAGCGCCGTAAGACGATAGCGGTGTATGCCAAGCTCTTTTCTTTACAGCAGCACATGTCGACCGAAGGTGCCGAAACGCCCATCGAACTGGTCTGGGGTATTGGGCACACGACGTGGAAGCCTGAGGGAAAAGGCAAAACAATTAAGCATCCCCTCGTTACCCAATTGTGTGATTTAACCCTCAATGACCGCACGTACGCCCTGGAAGTTCGCCCGCGTGACGTCGAACCACGCCTTGAACTCGATTGCTATGCGGATATAGATAATGGCGGGGTTCCGGCCGTGATGGGTTTTTGGAAGGCAGACCAAGCAGCCGCTGCCAATAGCATTACCCCATATGACGCCATAACCTTCGAGCGCGTATTAAAGAACGCGGTGGCAAATCTGGATGCCAACGGTCAATACATTAGCCCCAGCAATCGACACATACCAGATGCTAACGAGAACTTATGTGTCACAGACACTTGGGTGTTCTACGCACGTAAGCGGTCGGAACACATCCTATTACAGGATATCGAACGTCTGATTGCCCAATTGGAAAATAACGCTGAAGTGCCGAAGGTAATTAGAGGATTCGTAGAACGAGGTAGCGCTGAAGTGAAAGTCCCTGAGCGCATTATTTTCCGCGGATTATCTTCAAGTAGCGCGGCCGAGGGAGTCCGTGAATTGTATTTCCCTATGCCATATAACGACGAGCAGGTAGCCATTGTTCAGCAGTTAGAAACAGGGGATGGCTCTGTCGTTCAAGGGCCGCCCGGGACTGGCAAAACGCACACTATCGCTAACATCATCAGCCACTACTTGGCGCAAGGTAAACGCGTTTTGGTCACATCAAAAGGGGAGGCTGCTCTTTCAGTAGTTCAGGAAAAGTTGCCTGAATCGATTCGCCCTCTGTGTGTCGCACTTTTGTCCGAAGACAAAGCCGGCATGAAGCAATTTGAGGCATCCATTCAGCAAATCGCTACGCGTGTGAGTTCACTGCAGCCTAGCCGTGTTGCACTCGAAATTAGCAACGCGCAGCAGCAACTCGACGAAATGCACCGGCGACTTGCCGCTATCGATGCAAACATCGCCGAGTTCGCACGCAAGCATCTGAGCAAGTTTATATTGCATGGGAAAGAGATGAATCCTCCCGACCTTGCCCATTTTGTTTTGGACAACGAGGATAACTATTGCTGGCTGGATGATGAGCTTGATGCAGCTCGTCACGGGAGCGTACCGTTCGCTGCCAGCGAAATCGCTGCTGCGCATATCGCCCGAGTGATTTTAAAAGAAGACCTTGTCTACCTGTCGGTTAAATTGCCGGTCGCTGAAGATTTCGGCTCTGGTGCTGACCTATCTACCTTGCACAATGATTTGGTGCGAGCGCGGCAAATTGAATCCAAGGTGAAATCGGGTGACACGCTTCCATTGGTTGACGCAACGCCGGAGACTTTCCTGAAGGCTGAAAATTTTGTTCCCTTTCTCGAAGCGTACCTAAAGCGTAAACTGGAAGTGGATGCATACGGCAATACCTGGGCACCGAAATTGGCCAAAGCTTATGCTGCTGAGCAGCCAGACCTTGTGCTCGTGCAGTTAAACGAGCTGTCATCCGCCATTGGTGACCTTGAGGTGCGGCGCAAAAATTTAATGAAGACTCCGGTCGAACTTGCGGCAAATGCGGAAATGCATCAGGAGTTCAACGAGGCGCTGACCCGGTTAATTCAAGGGAAGAGTGCTTTTGCACTGCCGTTCGGTAAGAAGGATGCCAGAGACGTTATCCTAGGGGTGACGGTCTCGGGCGTGAAGCCCGCCAGCGAAGAGGCATGGCAGTCTGTCGCGGACACGTGCCAGCACCGCCGAGACGCGCGTCAGCTTGTGGCTGGTTGGAACGCAGTTGCCAGCGAATACGACTTGCCGCACGTAGAAAACGGTATTCAAGCATTGCGCCAGTTAACCGATATATCCGAAAAAATTGGTCACCTTAAAGAATTTGTTCTTTCGTACGAACGTATTTTGCCAGTGCAGGCTGGAGAAGTTTTCGGCAAAAGCTTTGCTCGTACTTCGGTCCAATCGGTCGAGGAGATGTTAGCGAGCCTTATTCAGCATTTAGACAAGGGGCGCTTGAGCTACGCTGTTTTGCGCGTTGCTGGCTATCTGGAAAAACTCGAACAAAAGTCCGGCGCCGTTGTTACTGCAATGGATGCGTTCTTGCGACACGAATTGGGCAACGCCGGCCGTGAGCCTGAATACATTCGGCTGGAGTGGACTGATAAGTTGGCCGAGCTACGTCGAGTGCATGGCATGCGTGAAAATTTGGACATTGTTGCTCGCGTTGCAGAGGGGGTGGAGCAAGCAGGGGCGTTTCGGTGGGCAAACAGAATGCGCATAGAGCCAGCACTGGGCGAGGTGGACACCTTGACGCCCGCAAACTGGCTGGAAGCCTGGTTCTGGCGATGTTCGAAAACGTTCTTGGACAGCATTGATGTTCACGACGAGCTCAAAAAACTGCATGCGCAACGTCATGAGACCGAGCGCTCGTTGAGCAAGGTATACCAGGAATTGATTGCGGCCAAGACCTGGTTGGGTGTCTACAATAACTCCCCAGAATCGACTCAGCAGGCCCTGCAGCAGTACCTCAACTCGATTCAGTCAGTCGGCAGCGGCACCGGTGTTAGGGCCATCCGCCATCGTCGCAATGCCCGAGAAGCGATGACACGGGCATACTCTGCTGTTCCATGCTGGGTCATGCCGCAATGGAGAGTTTCCGAAAGCATTCCCGCTGAATTGGGATTGTTCGACCTAGTAATTGTCGATGAGTCATCACAATCGGACATATGGGCGTTTCCGGTGCTCTTGCGCGGCAAAAAATTGCTTATTGTTGGCGACCACAAGCAGGTATCTCCTGGCGCGGTTGGTATGGCAGAGGAAAAAATCAAAGAATTGCATCATCGCTTCTTGTCCAATCAGCCTCATGGGTCCGAAATGACACCAGACAAGTCCATTTATGACTTGGCACGCGTAGTGTTTGCCGGAAATTCAACCATGCTTAAAGAACACTTCCGCTGTGTGCCGGCTATCATCGAATTTTCTAACCGGGAATTTTATAAGAACGAAATTCGTCCTTTGCGTATACCGAGTCGCAGCCAACGCCTGGACCCACCGTTGATTGACGTTTATGTTAAAACTGGGTACCGCAAAGGTGATATCAATCCACCAGAGGCCGATGCCATAGTTGACGAAATCGAGCGCATAATCGCAGACCCTACGTTGACCGGTCGGTCTCTCGGTGTCGTCACTCTGCATGGCACAGCCCAGGCTGCGCACATCCATGACCTAGTGCATCAGCGGATATCAATCACCGATATTCTGGAGCGCCGTATTATGGTGGGTACGCCACCCACATTTCAGGGAGGTGAGCGCGACATCATGCTTGTATCGATGGTCTCTGCAAAGGGGGACCGTGCTACCAGCAGCGCTGCAACCTTTGAGCAGCGTTATAACGTCGCCGCTTCGCGGGCACGCGAGCGCATGATGCTGTTCCGCTCGGTGGATGAAGCGGACATGAAACCGGAAGACTTACGCTCCAGATTGATTCGCCATTTTTCATCGCCGTTCAAACAGGACGCACAACAAGTCCGTGACCTGCGCGAATTGTGCGATTCCGGCTTTGAGCGTGAGGTATACGACATCCTGACGATAAAAGGCTACCGTGTGAAGCCTCAGGTCAGAGTCGGCGGATATAAGATTGACTTCGTGGTCGAAGGCGTTGAAGACCGACGCCTTGCCATCGAACTCGACGGTGATCGGTTCCATGGGCCTGGTCAATGGCTGGATGATATGACACGTCAGCGCATCCTTGAGCGCGCGGGGTGGACATTTTGGCGATGCTTCGCTTCTAGTTTCTATATGCGTAAGGAAGAGGTGCTGGGTGACCTCTTCGCAACATTGTCCAAAATGGGCATTGAAGCGATTGGTGCCGAGTCAGTGGACAGCACAATGTACGTTGAGAAACGCGTCATTGACCCAACGGTTGCCAGTGCATATGTAGATAGCGAATGACGAGAAAATGCTGCAGAGAGGCACGAAGGTCGCATAAGTCGCCCGCTTTGACTTTTTCAATAATCGATCTGACCGGAAAACCCGAGGTCTCATCCGGCGCGCTGAATGCTGCGTTGATCTTTTGAAAAAGTTATGCCAAGCAGGGCGTTATAAAAAATATTGCAAAGCGTATACCTTGATTGCCCCAGACTGGGAACGTCAGGCCTATTAACGCATTTTAATCACCTACCATAAGATAATAATACTGGAGTAAAAAATGGCGTTAAATTTACCTAAACCGGGAGCGAATTCGTTAGCGTCCCAACGGCCGATTGTTCGCTTTAAAATAGGGAAAAAATACGACCGAAGAGTTGATATCCATGGGCCATTTGGTGGAAGCTTACAGAGCGGAATCGCACCTTCTACTATTTCTGACGCAATTTTTTTATTTACTGGTGAGAGTGGTGAACAATATGGCTACAGTGATACCGAGGGCTTCGATGCGCAAGGCGGAAGTGTTTTCTCCTATGTTGGTGAAGGACAAATCGGGAACATGGAGTTCAACCGTGGAAATCTGGCAATTCTTGAACATAGTAAAAAGGGACGTGCGCTTCATCTTTTCCGCTCCCTCGGTCAAAGAAAAGGGCAGAGCTATGTTGGTGAGTTTTTTTATGCCAACCATCTATTAGAGCAAGGCCCCGACCGCGACGGAAACCAGCGCCAGCTAATTATTTTTCAGTTAGTGCCAATTGAGGCAGCTGCGATGTCAGAGCGTGATGATGGAGGACATGACGATGCGAGTGAGCCAATACCAAAGACTCTCGCTGAAGCGAGAAGCCGGGCTATTGATGCTGCAACTGCATCGCAAGGGGCCTCTTCCCAGCCAGCAATGCGTACGTTGTACAAGCGAAGTAAAGCGGTAAAGTATTATGTGTTGTTAAGGTCGAAGGGAGTTTGCGAAGCATGCAAGACGCCAGCACCATTTGCTCGACTAGACGGAACACCATACCTTGAGCCCCACCACACAACTCGGGTTTCAGATGGCGGGCCTGACCATCCCCGTTATGTTGCCGCCATTTGCCCGACTTGCCATTCCGAAATCCATTATGGAAAAAATGGCGGTGCGAAAAATATTGCACTTCAAATTTTATTGAATAAATTAGAGACTGCATAAATACTAGGCAACTCCATTCGTATTTATCGAATTGGGTTACACAGCGGTTACATGGAGCGATGTAGGTCGCAGAAAATAAAAAAGAGCCACAAGCCGAAGCATGTAACTCTTTGATTTATATACTCTTTGATGGTGCGGCTGGCTGGAATCGAACCAGCGACCCTTGGCTTCGGAGGCCAATACTCTATCCACTGAGCTACAGCCGCATATGAGAGGTACGAAGGATACCGTTTTTCGGTGTGTTCGTCCATGAATTACGTTGCTTTATCGTCCCAAATTGTGATTATTACGACTATAATCAAGGGTTTGGCGAGAGACCGTGCGTTGTTCTGTCTTTTTTTACGCGCGTCTGTATTTGCCCACCGGTTTTTGAAAATTGTACTGAGGGAAACATGAGCGACGCACACAACGAAGAACAATCTGCAATCAAGACGCCAAAACAGTTGATTATCGCTATTCTGGCAGGCTTTTTAGTCCCTATTATTTGTATCGTGCTATTGGTGGAGTTCGTCACCAATGCGCAAAAAACGGGGGCTGGATCTGAGGGACAGACTCCGGAAGCGATAGCAACCCGATTGAAGCCAGTCGCGGATGAAGGTTTTACTTTTAAAGACGTTAATGCACCACGGATATTTTTGACTGGTGAAGAAGTGTACAAGTCGACTTGCGTCGCTTGCCATGGTAGCGGTGCCGCTGGCGCGCCTAAATTTGGCGATGTAAGTGCATGGGGACCGCGCCTTGCGGATGGCGAGGACAAAGTGATTGGTTATGCGATTAACGGTTTGCGTGCGATGCCAGCCAAAGGTGGTAACCCTGATCTTGATGATGTTGAAGTCGCCCGCGCAGTAGTCTTCATGGTGAATGCATCGGGTGGAAAGTTTAAAGACCCAGTTGTTCCAGCGCCTGCTGCCGCGGCTGCGTCTGGCTCGGCTTCCGCGAGCGCTGTTGCTGCTCCGGTTGCTGCTTCTGCTTCTGCAAAGTAAAATTTAACTCACGTGCAGTGAGTTAAATTACGAACGCATTAAAAAGCCGACTCATTGAGTCGGCTTTTTGTTGGGCAATCGCAACCGGCTTTAATCGTATTCACCGGTTACTTTTAACTCAGCTACTAGCGTTGCTGAGTTTGTTGTGGTTCTGCAACGTAAATTTCAACGCGGCGATTTTGTGCGCGATTGAAGCTGGTGTCGTTGGACGCTACTGGCTCATGCGAGCCTCGGCCTTCGATGCCAAAACGATTTGGTGAGATACCGCGTGCTGTCAAATAGTTGCGCGTACTTGCTGCACGTTGTAACGACAGAGGATCATTGATTGCATCACTGCCGGTATTGTCGGTATGGCCGATGATGGTGACCGTGGTGGCAGTATTGTCGGCCAACGTCGTCGCAAATCGTTCCAGAATAGGTCGGAAGTTAGGCGTGATATCGGCACGGCCGGTCGCGAACGAAACATCACTAGGTATTGCCAGTTTCAAGCGGTTATCCGCAGTCTGGCTGACTTGCACGCCGGTACCTTGGGTGGCTTGTTGCATTGCCTGTTTCTGCTTTTCCATCTTGTTTGACCAGATATTGCCAGCAACCGCGCCGATAGCACCGCCGATGGCTGCTCCGCCGAGTGCGCGCCCACCGCCGCCCGGGCCGGTTACGGCACCGAGTAGTGCGCCGATACCTGCACCAACACCTGCGCCGGTTGCCGTGCCGCGCTCCGTATCTGACATGTTTGCGCATCCTGCAGTCGCCAGGGTGACTGCTAATGCTGCTGCGCCGAGCTTGAATTTATTCATTTTTCCCTCATTAATTAAGCGATGTTTCCTAAATGATACATCAGCATAGTCTTGCTGAGTTTCCGACTATTCGTTATCGGCTACTTTTTTATCGCGATTACTCAAGTAAGCAGCGGTGCTTGCGGCTGCGATCAGGATGCCGCCCACAAATAGGGATTTACGGATCGGACGCTTTGATAAGATGGATACACCGGTCACCAATATCGGCGCCAATGATTGCAAACGAGAGAGGGAGAAAAGGCTTGGTTGTTTTGTCATCATTGCGTAAGCCGTTCCGGCAATCCGACCTAACAGACCTTTGCTTAGCGCCCCGCCCGACATATTTGATCTGACGCCATCCCGACAGCGCAAAATTTCGTCACGGTATGCGCCGCCTTCTCGTAACAATTGCAGTTTGCGTTGCGCTAAAGAGCGCTTTCTATCGGCGTGGGATTCAGAATTCATATCTGACCTTCTTGTGAGAGTATAGCGTCAAAGTAGCGCATCCCGATCCTGCCGAAGTTCGTGCATGGTTTGCGGTAGGCCGATACGGCCCTGGCGCAAAATGGTGCGCACGTAGAGGCCCATGGCGATGGCGACGATACTAAATAGCGCGGCCAAAATCAGAAGTATTTTCCAGCCCAATGCGTCCCAAGCAAGCACTACGACAAGGCCGCTCCAAAATGCCAACGCAAACAATAACGCCAGGATGCCCAGAGAGAAAACCAGGAGCAATTTGACGATATGCGAGCCAATTTCGGTGAACTCCAGTGCGGCAAGTTCAATCCGGCTGATAATTAGCGCGAACATGTTTTTGGCGATGCCAACCATACCAGACATGAGCCCTGGTTGATGGGGCGCTGATTGTTTGGTATTGGAATGCTTGGATGTTGCGTTGTCCATGCTCGCCTGATGGTTAAGTTGCGGTTATTTACGGGAAATAATAAGCCCAAGGAGCAGGCCAATGGTAGCCGATACCACGACCGCACCCCAAGGGTTTTCATGGACATAGTCGTCTGTGGAGGCCGCAATTTCTTTGCCGGTTTCGAGGGCTGCGGTCTGTACATCCTGGGCTTTTGCTACCGCTGTATCGAGCAGTTCCAGTCCCTTATTGCGTAGCACCTCCGCTTTATCGCCAGTGCTGGCTGCTGCCTCATGAAACAGGTCCTGCGCGTCTTTTACCAATGATCTGATATCGCCGCGTGTGGTCTTAAAGCTCGATTTATACATCGTTGGCTCCTTGCCAATAAAATACTAGTATAACGAATAGCATCCTGAAAATCTGCCTATCGCGGTTAATGTTCTTGTTTTTTAAATCACTTCTAATGCCAGATTGGAGTGACACGAAGGCAATTGGTTGCAATATATATTTAGCAACATCGAATTAATTGATATTCCATTCGAGTAATTATTTTAATGCCGCTGGAAAATTGAATGCGAGGCAATAAAATACGTTCAGATGGAATGTTAATCAAAATCTGATATGCCAAAGTTCATCAACAATAATCCAGAAATTCCCGTTTTTGTACTCACGTATGTGATCAAGCGAAAATTCATGACGACATGAGCGGGGATGACGCACCCTCCATGGCTTTGCCACCGGCGATATTAATCAAGTTATGTGACCTTCGTTTTTAATCATCACTGAAGCGCAGGGATCGTATGAATCAAGTGCCGCCGGTAAGTAAGTGGTTACTAATTTGTTTTGGATCTTAGTTCAGCAATGGTTTCAATATTCCCAATTTGTATGATGATAGGGCGCAGCGACATCGTTGGTTGGGTCGGCCGCCAGGCAAATAGCCATTCCTTTTGTATGGCGTTCCCCTGATTTTTTGTGAAGGCAGCGCCCAATGGATTAGGTTTACCGTAAGAAATCGCACCGTCGATGCCGGTCCAACTCGGCAACAGGCGTTGCGCTGCGCGATGGATGCGTTCTCCAAATTCTTCGGGATCATTGATCACCAGACAACAGTCGCTATTGGCAAACTCGTTATATAGCGCATCATCCGCGGCGCAACTCAAGCTGAGAGTGAGCAGTTGCGGCGAGGCGCGGGATGGATTATGCAAATGATTTATTTGCAAACTTTCCACAGGAGGACGCAGACGGAATTCTCCGAGCGTCAAAGCCCGTTCGAGCCACTGTCGTTCGGAATACCGGTAAAGCTTGGATGGGCGCTGATAATCTGCGGTTGACATGATGGCCTATTACAATTGTGAGGTAAGAAATTGATGAGATAGAAACGTTTTTGGCGTCGAAAAACACGCAGCCATAATGATAATGGACGTGCCAATAATACTCAAAAACAATGTTAAAGGTGAAATTCGCCGTTGGCTTCCGGCTGATAAGTGACTTCTAATACACGCAACTGACATTCACGTCCGACCGGACCCTGCCAGGCAATCGATTGACCGACTGATAAGCCGAGTAAGGCACCGCCAACTGGTGCCAGAATAGACACGGCGTCGAGCGATTTTGCCTGGTGCGGATACACTAATGTTAAGACGTGTTCTGTTTGGGTCTTATCGTCTATAAAACGCACAGCAGAATTCATCGTGACGACGTCTGCCGGAATATCTTCAGGGTTGACTACTCGTGCGCGGCGCAGTGTCTCATTTAACAACTCCACTGCCGCAACATTGCGATAGGTCTGCGATTCCAGCAATTGCTCAATCCGCTCCATATCGAAACTAGAGAGGGTTATTGGTGGTTTAACTTCCATGATGATTTCTCTTTAAATAAGCGAATGAACTTGCTAAGACAAAACGTACCGACATCATTCTGCGAATACGCTTAGGAAGTTTTGCTATAAGGTCTGATGGTAGGCGAGATGCAGAGGAGACGCAAGCCACCACCATTGTGTCCCCTCGTTACGTCAGATAAAGTCTTAACGTCGCCTATTTTGATTGCATTTGTATTTATTCGTCCATTTGCGCATCGGCTATGGAGCGCAATTGAAAGCGGCCATCAGTGTTAAATAGCCAGCTTTCGGAAATTTCTATCTCGCCCTTGCGTAATAAGTCCCTATCAGGCTTCGGAAAAGGTGCTGCGTTTTTTACCGAGAGCATGGCGACCGCTTCGGCGGCACGGTCTTTGTTAGTGCGCATAATTTGCGTGCGTAATAACTGGCCATCAGCATCGATATAAAACTTCAATACGATTACCGCCCTCAACAACGCTTGCGGCCGACCGATATACACTTTGGTGGAGTTGACCGCAACAATACGTTGGGCAAGATTGCGTTTATAACCATCTATCGTCGTTGTATTCGTGGGTGTGGCAGTATTCGCAGGGATAGTCGGCGAGTTATTGCTAAGTCGATCTATTAGTCCACCGACGCAACCGGCGAGGCTTATCGAGATAAGTGCCATGAGGCACATGGTAACAGTCGACGCCTTGCGTTTCATAGGTCACCTCGGGATCGAACTATTCGAACAAAAGATCACACCTAAATATTAGCACTTTGTTAGCAATTTGTTAGCGCCAACGGGTGGCAATGATTTACTCAGTTCGCATCTTCAGGCGACGACGCGCGATGTCGTAGAGCCAGTTAAAGCAAAAGGCATACACCATAAAAAATACCGAAAACACCAGATCCAGCATAAATGCCTGAACCACGCTGATGCTCATCCACCAGGCGGTAATGGGTAAGGCCACAGCCATGAAGCAGAGTTCAAAGCCAAGTGTATGACCCACTCTGACGGCAATGGTTCTGACCCAGCCATAACGTGTCTCAAACCATTCAAATCCATGGTTGTAGAGCATATTGCAAGCCATTGCGCAAAGTGCCAGGATCAATGCCAGCGCGCCGAAGTGAAACAGTTCTAGTCCAAGTCCGTATGACATCAACGGGACCAGAATAACGAGTGCGCCTATTTCAAAAAGTATGGCATGAAGGATACGGCGAAATAAAGTAGAGATAGTCAATCCTGAAGTATAAATGGGCGGTAACGTACAGTATAACCAACCAAATAGCGTTATGCGTCACCGTGGCGGGATACCGGGTATTCCAACTAACCTGATTGGTTATTTGAGATTTTTCCCGTTGTGGCTGCTTTGTGCGAGGTGACGGTGTGATTTAGTCGCGCAATGAGTATCCGCTGCATTGTTCTGGATGGGTGATAGTTTCTTTCGATTTTAGGTTTGGAATTAAGTGGAATTCAGCGCTCTAGCCCGTCAGATGACTAGGTTTAATGCGGCCGGCCATGATCGGTTTAAAGTTCTTTTAAGAATTTTTCATGAAACCCTAGACGAATAAAAAAACTCATGTATAATTCGGCCTCTCTGGGGTTGTGACAAACGCCACGGAAGTTCGGCTGAATAAGCATTTGGGTGCTTAGCTCAGTTGGTAGAGCGGCGCCCTTACAAGGCGTAGGTCGGGAGTTCGAGCCTCTCAGCACCCACCACTTAGCCGAATAGTCGTTAGGTAAGATGCAGTAAAAACAAGGAGTGGTAGTTCAGTTGGTTAGAATACCGGCCTGTCACGCCGGGGGTCGCGGGTTCGAGTCCCGTCCGCTCCGCCAACTATATGTCAAACGTTAGCCAAGTTTGCCGACAAACCCCTAAGAGATCAAAGACTTAGGGGTTTTTTGTCGCCTGTTGCGCCCATCGTTGACCATTGACAGCCAGATTTTATGACAGTATCTAATCTACTGTCAAAATACATACTGTCATAAATGCCTAAAGTACCCACCCGTTGACTGCCGATTACCTCTAAAGCCACTCTCGCTCATTGAGGAAAAAAGTCTGTTAACTCCATGGGAAATTCAAGTTGATTTAGCGTTTCACATCGAGCCGCGCTTTACCGACGTGAGCAGTTACAAAAGCGTGGCGAATTGAAAAACGCCTAAAAAACGGACATTCTTTTGGCGTTTAAGTAAAAGGAAATTGAGGCGGCCCCCCAATTTTCTCTTGCATGTTTTTACTTTCAACAGCATCGGAATAGTAGGCTATCGGCCGCCGATTAAGGTTAAGCGAACTTATAGGAGGTATTTGCCATGGCTGCATGTCAATATCCAAAATCTGTCCGTGTTCGGCAATATATCCGCTTCCGTTTTGGGAAATGGAAGATGTCTGTCAGTACTGTCGGTCTTGCCGAGGTCAATTAGCGTTATTTAACTAATCAGCCAAGCTCTCCCATTGTGGCGGGCTTTTTAACGCCGGGTGATTCATTAAATGACGGAAAATAGATGAGGGCAGGATAGGTGGTGAAGCATCTTTTTGGTACAAAGTAGTGGCAATTGCTTGCCAGGGCGATAAAGTGTCCGGGGCAGGAGGGCGGTAAATGCTAAGGATTTACTTTTGACAGTACAAGCGACAGTACATTTAGACATTGAAAATAATATAACGTTTGTTTATAAGACTCTGCCCTGGTCGTTAGGCTCTCGTCCGCCCAAGAACAAAAAAAAGACGCGCCTAAGTGCGTCTTTTTTCGTCTATTAATTTGTTTTGATCGGGCGTATTGTGACTATTATTGTGACGCGTATTGCTACCCGCGGTGTAACGAACATTAGGGCGCATAGAAGTGCTTTATGGCAACTTTTGTAGTGCAAGCAAGACATTATTTCCATGTTTCAACACTGTTGTTTCATGTGGGAAAACCTATCTTTCATGTATTCCCAAAACTTCATTCAGTTGGCTTGCCAGCATCGCAACATCGCGCTATTGTCGGTTGCTATACTTATTTTATTATCACTTTAGGCCTTCGCCGGTAATAAATCGTTGATAGCAGTTGTGCTTAAATCGCACTCACCGTAGCAAACATAAGTATGTAACCGATTGCCAGGTAATGGAACCCGAACAACTTATTCGAATTAACAGAATCACCTGCCGTATGCTTTACTGGGTGACCTTTAGCTACGTCCTGGATACTCTGTTGCTCTCTGCCTTTGCAGCCATTGATGTGCTCGCTGCACCTCTTATTTTGATGTATGGCGCAATGGCTGTGTTGATTAACGGCATCTTCTACCTGTTGATTAAGAGCGGCTACAACCGCAGGCTAAAAGATCCAACCATGACATTGGCACAATTGATGGTGGCCGCCTTTGGACAAATCGGTTTTGTTATTTTGGTGCCAGAAGTTGGTTACCTGTTTTTGATCAACCTCTTTACCGTGTACGCCTTTGGTGTTGCGACTCTTTCTACCTTACGCTACGTCTTTAGCTGGATTATCGGAGCGTTGGGACTGGCGGTTGCGTTCTATTTGGTAGGGAGCCGACTAGGTCTTCCTGTGGGTACCTCGCAAAGTCTGTTTTTGGTCTATCTCTCTTTTACGCTGACGCTAGGGCGCTGCGTATTTATCGCTGATTATTTAACGCGTCTCGGCAAGCGTCTATCTAAAAAAAACAGTGCCTTGTTATTAGCTATGCAGCGTGTGCAAGAGTTAGCAACACGTGACGAATTGACGAATACCGAAAATCGGCGATCTCTTGGCGAAATTTTGGATTCGGAACAAAAACGTTTTCAGCGTGGTGGCGCATCGTTCTGTATTGCCATACTGGATCTGGATGGTTTTAAAACCGTCAATGACCGTTTTGGTCATCCCGTTGGCGATGAAGTTCTAAAAGCTTTCGTGCAAATCGTACGCCATGAGATGCGTCATAGCGATCATTTCGCTCGCTATGGCGGGGACGAGTTTGTATTGGTTCTGACCGGCACAACCTTATCCGATGGATTAGTAGCGCTAGAACGCATTTGTGACCAGACGGCGATATTTAACTGGCACCAATTTGGTGTGGGGATTGCCGTCACAGCCTCTATCGGCGTGACTGACTTCCGCCCAGAGGAAACCATTGCATCGGCTTTTCAGCGCGCTGACACCGCTATGTATGCCGCTAAATCGGCAGGCCGTAACCGTGTTGTCGCCAGCGGCGACCTGCAGGAGAATGGTTACGGCATCGACGATATGGGGTCTATCGATGCCGCTGCTGCCTAGTTTTATGGGCTTTTCCTGCTGTTGGTCAGTTGCTCATTAGACGTCACCGATGCTTACGCAGTCGGTTCCCCGCCTAAAGAAAACACCAAGTCACTGAGAAGTTTATTTAACTCGCCGGTCATCAGGGTCAGATCTGAGTCGAAGCGTTCGTCATCGTTTATGCTGGAAACGTCGTTTTCTTCTTTTATCACGTCAAGGGGCGCTATGCGCTTGACAGCCAGCCCTTCGGTCAACACGAAAGAAATTCGGTCGGCCCACGTCATCGCTAGGCGGGTACATTGTTTGCCCGCTGCGATATGACGCCTTACGTCTTCAGCTTCCAGCGTGTGACGCACGTAACGCACGGTGGCCTTGCCTTCACCGTTAGCGCGCAATTCAGTATCCTGATCGACCGTAAAGCCGCTTGGGGCTTCATCTGCGACCAACCAGTCGGTCATGGAGGTGAGCGGTGAATGGACGGTGCGCAAGCCTGAAACCTGCAATTTATCGACGGAACCAAGCAAAAGCTTCAACACTTCTTCGGCTTTAGCCGGGCTCGATGCGTCAACTACCAGCCAACCATTGACTGGATCAATCCAGACCCAAGTCGTGCGACGGATACTAAATGCACGCGGCAGCAGTTCGTCGGTTACCTGTTCTTTTAGGTCTTTCAGTTGTTTGCGTCCAGGCGCAAAACCTTGTTGCTCTTCAATCTCTGCCGCACGTGCCTTGGTGACCTGGTTGATGACTGTGGCTGGCAGAAGTTTTTTTTCTGTTCCGAGCGCAAGGATCAACTGGCGATTGACGACGTGTACCAACATTCCGTTGTCGCGTGGTGAAATCCAACCCTGACTTTGCATTTCTAAACTGCTGCACTCAGCAAATGCCTGCTTCGACAGAAACGCTTCCAGTTGATCGGATGAGATCGCCCAAGGCGCGGGAATACGATAAATTTGTAGATTTTTAAACCACATAATAATCTGTTTAATCCGTTAAAAAAGTGATGCGCCAATCTGCAAAACAACAAATGGCGCAAAGGTGGGTTTGCCCATTGTTGTCGCTGCAGGGTGGCGCAAGGAAAATGATGGCAAATACGTGCGGCGCTTCAATCGGCCGCTATATCATCGTATCGACGTTTAGCACGCTAAGCGTCTTGTTTGGTAACTCCCCTTTTGCATGTAACACTGGCTACAAAGTAGGCAGCGCGGATGAGGGAAGAGGGGAAAAATACAGGCGCAATGGCAGCAACACCGTCAGCAAAAATGCTGCATTTATGCGTCCGTTTGCCAGGTTATTTAAATGCCCATTTTTGTGAGCATATCGGCGATCTCGCGGAATACCGGTTCCAGATGTGGATGACGGACAGCCAAACGTGCTGAGATTTTTTGTGCCTGGTTGACCAGGTCGCTACTAGCTTCCTCTGTCGATACATCCGGTGTCGCGTTCGTATTGTTAGCCAATATCCTTTGTATATCTGCGTCCAATGTTTGCAGTAGCGCTTTAGTTTCAGGATCGACAGGTGCGCCGCTTTCTAGCGTTGCGTGCAGTTTTTGCAATGATTCTTTGAGGTTGTCGAGGCTCATGGTGATTTCTCTTATTTCCTGAAATGTTGCTTGGTTATCTTGGTGACAATGGTTTGCTAAATTTACTCGGCTTACGGGCATCTTCAGTGTCTGTCGTCACCAATAGATTCTCGATAGCGGTTGTTGCCAGGCTGAACCTATCATCTCATGCTACGCGCGGCTTTTGCAATAATGCTTTCAAATTCGCCAACCGGTTTTGCGGCGTAATGACTTCGTCTTCGGTCGGGACCGCATCGCCTTCGTCCAGCTTCATTTCTTTAATAAAACGCGACATGTCGCAATGCACGCTTTCCCCGGCACGCTTGCGTTTTTTGCACCAACTGACGTGCAGACTGCGCTGCGCACGGGTGATACCCACATACATCAGGCGACGTTCCTCTTCGATCCGCGCGGCGATGACCTCAATCGGTGCGTCAGGATCGCCCTTATGCGGCAATATGCCTTCCTCCACGCCGATCAGGAATACATGCGGATATTCCAGTCCCTTAGACGCATGCAAAGTCGACATCCGCACCGCGTCAGGCTCCTCGTCACGGCCATCCAGCATCGACATCAGCGCCACCATTTGGGTCAGTTCCAGCAAATTCTTCTCTTCGCCGGTGCCGTCCTTACCACCCGTCCCCTTTTCCTTGAGCCAGTTTGTAAAGTCGAGAACGTTTTGCCATTTGCTTTGGGCCTGACGATCATCGAAGCTATCGTACAGATAACCCTCGTAATTGATTTCCTTCATCATATCGTCGAGTACCGCCGCCGCATTTTCGCCGCTGCCAGCGGGGCCGATGCGGCTGGCCCGAGACTCAAGTTGATTGATAAAGTTGCCGAACTGACGTAGCGGGTAGAGCTGCCGGTCGGAGAGTTTGGCGTCAATACCGCCTTTAAAAACCGCCTCAAACAACGAGCATTGCCATTGTCCGGCGACCGTTCCCAATATTTCCAGAGTGGCCTGACCAACCCCACGTTTTGGCGTTGTGATGGCGCGGATAAACGCGGGATCGTCGTCTTCATTGGCGATCAGGCGTAAATAACTAATGATGTCTTTGATCTCGGCCTTGTCAAAAAAACTCTGACCGCCCGACATCACATAAGGGATTCGCTCGCGCCGCAGGGCTTTTTCAAAAATGCGGGCTTGATGATTGCCGCGATACAGAATCGCATAATCGGCAAACTTGGCGCGGCGCTCAAAGCGATGCGCCGATAGCATGATGGCGATCTGCTCAGCTTCCTTCTCATCATCTTCCATCCCCATGACTTTGATCGGATCACCGAGACCGTGATCGGACCAGAGCGATTTTTCAAACATTTTCGGATTGTTGCCAATGACAGCGTTGGCAGCTTGCAAAATTCTGGTCGAAGAGCGGTAATTTTGTTCCAGCTTGATCACTTTTAGATCAGGGAAGTCGACTTGCAACGTTTTCAGATTTTCAATGGTCGCGCCGCGCCATGCATAGATTGCCTGATCGTCATCGCCCACCGCTGTGAACATCGGTTTTTTGCCGACGCCGGTGACCAACAATTTCACCAATTCGTACTGGCACGTGTTGGTGTCCTGATATTCGTCCACCAGCAAATAACGCAAACGGCGCTGCCATTTGTCACGTACAACTTCGTTAGTGCGAAATAACTCGACCGGGAATCGAATCAAATCGTCAAAATCGACAGCTTGATAAGCCTTCAGTGTTGCCACATAGCTCAGATAAATACGCGCTGCCTGTGCTTCATCTTCTGTGACGGCTTGATTGAGCGCCTGCTCTGGATCAATCAAACCGTTTTTCCATAAAGACATGGCGGTCTGAATCCGGCGAATTAATTGTTTGTCTGTGGTGATCGCTAAATCTTGCACAATTGAAAAGCAATCGTCGCTATCCATGATCGAAAATCGGTCTTTTAGCCCTAACTCACGCGCTTCTTGCCGCAAAATCTTCACACCTAGCGAGTGGAATGTACTCACGGTGATGTGTTTGGCTTGCTTTGGTTCTTTTAACAACTTGGCAATCCGCTCCTGCATCTCGGTCGCGGCTTTGTTGGTAAAAGTCAGCGCCGCAATATGGCGTGGTTCATAGCCGCAATCTTCGATCAGATGCGCGATTTTTTGGGTGATGACGCGCGTCTTTCCCGAGCCAGCGCCCGCTAACACCAGGCATGGGCCGTCCATGTATTTGACGGCTTCCCGTTGTGGGGCATTGAGACCAAAATTGGGAGTAGACGACATGCGGCAACCAGAAAGAAGCAAAGCAGACTATTTTAACAGTCTGGACCATCAATGCCGCTAAGGTGACGCGAACTGTTGCGCAGACACGCGCTGATTTTTTTGTCTTACTTTTACGCTTTTGCTGGGCGCGGGCATAGTATGGGAGAATTCGGTTATCGCCATCAGGCAGTTACTT
This sequence comes from Glaciimonas sp. GNP009, assembly GCF_054343755.1. Taxonomy (NCBI): domain Bacteria; kingdom Pseudomonadati; phylum Pseudomonadota; class Betaproteobacteria; order Burkholderiales; family Oxalobacteraceae; genus Glaciimonas; species Glaciimonas sp. GNP009. Next base: position 2,145,320 of record NZ_JBTGUV010000004.1, on the reverse strand, counting down.
CTATTGAGTCTTTATGAAATTTGCGCATTTAATCGAAATTAATGATCCGCTTAATCCATTGATTAAGCCGTTGACCTCTGAACAACTTTGGCGCGGGCTAGTCCTGCGCGCTGAACAGCCGATGTTATTCGTTCCGCATCTGGACGCATGCCAAATCCTGGAAAAATCGATCGATTCGCTCTCGCGAGAGTTGCGTTACGGCAAAATCATCATCCGCGATATTGTGACGTATTTACCGCAATTGCAAGTGCGTTATCAGGTCCCACCGCAAGAGGAATTGTTGGGATCAAGTCTGACCATGACTATCGAGCAACCTCAACAGGACGCACTGTTTGTACGTTTTTCGTATACCGATGAATCGAGCGGGACCGCTATCAGCGCAGAAGAGGAAATGGTCGATGAGTTTCGTCGGAGCGCCTATTTACAGGCAGATATCGACACAATCGGCATAATCCGAGAATTAGTGGACAGCGATAAGCTAAACTAAGTTGTCTGATTTTTGCAGCGTGGCCTTGTTTGGCCACAAATGAAGACGCAACTTTGCACCAAAAATATGAGAGGTTCCATGTCAGATACCGTCATTAATCCGCAGTTATTACAGTTACGCGATCAAATCGATATTGTCGATGCACAGTTGGTCGCGCTGCTTGGTCAGCGCTTTGGACTGACAGCGCAAGTCGGGGTGTTAAAAAAAGAAACCGGTCTTGAAGCAAGAGATCCAGATCGGGAGCGTTTACAGATTGTAAAAGTGCGCAAGTTAGCCGCTGATTCCGGTGTCGATCCTGATTTCATAGAGAATTTGTTTCAAACCATGTTGAAAACGGTGGTCCAGAATCATCGAGAGGTTTAAGCGTTTCTGGCGACGCACGGCACCAACGGCGCATTAAAACTCGGTAATGCATTATCGATGTTGCTCAAATAGGGCGGCTTGGTTCAAGCCGGTTCTATTGTGTTTTTTGGTGCTTTTACGTTCCGCCAACCATAGCAATACCAACCCCACCGAAGAAAAGACCCAATAATCAATCGGCACTGGCCCTAACCAATGTTTGTGCCACGGCACGTCAATCGGGTTGAAGCGGCTCAGACCAAATGCCGGGTTCACCAGAAACCATAGCCAGTCTTCTGCGATCCAGAACAACATGATCGAGGCCAGAATGCGTCCTTCGGCCCTCCAGTCCCAACGTCCGTTGAACCAGATTGGATAGTGGAACACCAAGGCGATGAACGGAAATACCCACGCGTGGTAGCCGGTCATGGCGCGACCTCCCCAGAAAATATCGAGTAGCCAGTGATGCTCTATGCGCCAGGTCGGCAGATTGGCGGCCCATCCCGCGCCACCTTCAATCTGAATTTCTACGTTGGCGAAAAAATAAGCTAACAATGCGGTCCATACAAGCATGCCGATCACACGGCGAAACTGTGTCAATTGCATAAGTCAGTGAACCTGGAAATAGGAGCGTTGAACGAGTGGCGGGATCGCGGGCGGTGTTAAAGTCTCGCGCAATCCATCAAGATGGTTAAAAACAACATTTAAAACTTCTCGCCCAGCACGCGGGCGGCCCAGGGCAAGGCACCGTTCGCGCAGCTCTGCAAGCAAATGTGGGTTTTGCAACAAAAGTTGTAGTCGATAATTGAGCGCGGTCAGATCTACTGCCTTTAGTGCCGCGCCTTGCTCTAACAAATAATCGGCATTGCGTTCTTCTTGCCCCGGTATCGGCGAATGGATGATCATCGGAACGCCCATCGCCAGGCACTCAGAAGTGGTCAGGCCGCCGGGTTTGGTGATCACCAGATCGGCACAAGCCATTAACTTTTCCACCTGATCAGAAAATCCGAGTGCCTTCAGGCGATGCGGATGTTGGGCCGCGATGTGCTGCAAATTATTTTGTAACTCCAGATTTTTACCGGCCAACGCTACCAGCTGAAAATCGCACTCAAATCCGTTATCCTTCATGTTCAGCAAACTTTGTACTGTTTTATCCAGATCGCCAATCCCTGCACCGCCGGACATTAAGAGGATAATCGGGCGTTGTGCATCTAACCCCAAGGCTGCCGCGCACGCCACTCGCTTCAGGGTTTGCGAGAACGCTGGCATCACCGGAATGCCGGTTACATACACTGAAGTGGCAGGAATACCTTTGGCGCGCATGCGGAAGGCGACCTCTTCGCTAGCCGCAAAATAGCCTTGCATCTGGGGTTGCAGCCACATACTGTGCAGATCAAAGTCGGTGACCTGAACCCATACCGGACAAGCGAGCCGCTGGCTGCTGATTTCTCTGGAGAGCATTTCAGCGGGTAAAAAATGCGTGCAAATAATCGCGTCGGGCGCGTACAGGTTGACGGCTGCGCGCAATTTTCGAGTGCTTACGCGTTCCATCATCCTTCGCAGTTTTTGCATCGTCGCGTCGGGATGTGCGCTGTCGCTTTTTTGATAGACGTAACCCCACACCGCTGGATGACGATTTACCAGATGAAGATAAAAATCTGTGTAGATAGCGCGGAAACCGGCAGAAACATAGTCCATCGCATCCCAATGCACAATCTCGGTGCCGGGATATTCTGCCGCGCAGGCTTTTAACGCCTCCGCCGCGCGCATGTGTCCCGCACCGGCAGAAACGCTTAATAACAATATCTTTCGTTTTTTTGTCGCGTACGTGATGCTATTGATGGTCAACTCCGGCTATTGCTATTAATGGTGCTCATTGCACAAAACAGCTTGTCAGTCGCTGCATTTTTGGCAGCTTACCTACCGTTTGTGTCAGGAATGTGAAAATCGCGATGTTCCATGCCGGAATGTAACAAGTGCAATTAATTGGCGTGGCGTAGAATCGGTGGCCGTTACCATTCGCCATGAAAATTGCCATGCGCGGTTAAATCTCATTTAAATGTAGGAAGTAGAACCATGTCGACGCACCATAAACCCCTTGATGGCCTTGCCATTGGCCTGATGCTCTTGCTGTGCATTTGCTGGGGCTTCCAGCAAGTGGCGGTCAAACTGGCGCTGCCAGTGATGCCATCCACCTTGCAGATCGCTTTGCGCTCGGGCGGTGCGGCATTGCTGGTCTGCTTGTTCATGCTATGGCGAGGTGACGGATTTTCGCTACGTGACGGCACTTTTTGGCCGGGCTTGGTGGCCGGTGCATTGTTTGGCGGAGAGTTTCTGTGTGTCTCGATTGGCCTCAATTACACCACCGCATCGCATATGTCGGTTTTTCTGTATAGCGCCCCCATTTTCACCGTACTGGCGCTGCATTGGCTGGTTCCGGGCGAACGGTTGGGGTTGCTCCAATGGTGCGGTGTGCTGACTGCATTTTTAGGAATCGTGGTGGCGTTGGCGGCAGGTTTTTTTGATGGTGAGGCCACGCCTGTAAGTGTGCTTGGCGATGCGCTTGGTTTGGCAGCGGCGGCGTTTTGGGCAGCCACCATTATCGTGATCAAAAAAAGCTGTTTATCTACAGCTAAGCCGAGCAAAACATTGCTGTATCAACTAGGTGTGGCAACCGTGATGTTATTGGGTTTTGCTTTTGCTACGGGACAAGCGTCTATCGGACCAATGACGGAAGTGACGTGGATGAGTTTATTGTTTCAGACGGTTGTGATCGCTTTTGCGAGTTTTTTGACATGGTTCTGGATGTTGCGCCGTTATCTGGCGTCCCGATTGTCCGTGTTTTCGTTCTTAACGCCGCTCGTTGGCGTCGGTTTTGGGGTGTTGATACTTAACGATCCGGTGGGCTTACCGTTCGCAATCGGAGCAGTATTGGTGCTGACAGGTATCGTCATGGTGAATCGGCGGCAGAGTTGATTTTGTGCGTCTCTGCCGCCTTTGAAGTTTGCGCTTACTATCCTCCGACTTTTACGCTTTAAACGTGCCTTCCGACACTAAAGCTGAAAGCGGCAGGCGCGGACTTGGCGCTTCTTTTTCTTGCAATCCGGCTGGAAGCATTGCTTTGTCGCCGATCTTGCCGATGGCAATCACCGCTTCAATGGCAATATTTTCAGGTATCGCCAGTTCGCTGCGGGTTTTTTCCTTATCAAAGCCGGCCATGCCATGCGCATGCCAGCCTGAAAGACTGGCTTGTAGCGCCAGATAGCCCCAAGCTGAACCTGCGTCAAACGAGTGGGTTGGCGATGGTTTTTCTTCGGTTGATCCTGGTGCAGTCATCGTGGTTTTCGACAAGACGACCACCAACGCAGAAGACTTTTCAGCCCAACTACGGTTGAAATCGTTCAGCAATCCAAGCAGTTTGTCCCAATGTGGCGTGCCGCGACGTGCAAATACAAAGCGCCATGGCTGCGAATTGTAGGACGATGGCGCCCAGCGTGCCGCTTCCAGAATGGTCAACAGTTCTTGTTCTGTCATCTCATCGTTAGTGTATGCGCGGGGCGACCAGCGATTGATAAATTGTGGATCAATAGTGTGTTCGGTAACGCGTGGGTTTGATTCGGACATAAGTACTCCTGTTAGTGGTGGTGCGAAAATGACATCAGATCAACGGATGCAACGCAATGCAATTGCCTGAGTCAAACATAGGTCAACCCTGCGTCAACTTTGAATTTGCAAAGGCGCATCATCGCAAAATACCCCGCTGATCGCCAGAGTTTCCTGGATGCGAAGTATCTTATCAGCAGTTTTTAATGCGTGCAGATAGTGCAGTGTTTGGCTTAAACGTGTTTGTTTGATGACGTACTCGATTGCAGCGGAGCGGAAGTCGGTCGCTAAGCCGGTATAATCGGGCGTCTTAGATGCTGAATTAACGCAAATTAATTCGTAACGACAATCCACATCATTTCGGTCGGTTTGCCGATCCACTGAACGGAAATTCCATGCTTGCGCAACAAAAACAACACATTATTGACCTTTTTAACGCTGCGTTGCAGCCAATTGTCGTTGGTACAGATGTACACCCAACCATCACGCTGGAACGTCCGCGTGACCCTGCGCATGGCGACATTGCTTGCAACATTGCCATGCAATTGGCGAAGGCACTGAAAAAAAATCCGCGTGAATTGGCGCAATCATTGGTTGCTGCCGTAATGGCGAATCCTTCACACGTTAACGTGATTGCGGGCGCTGACATTGCCGGGCCGGGGTTTATCAACTTGCGTCTGACCGCCGCAGCCAAGCAAGAAGTGGTCAAAGTGGTATTGCAACAGGGTGCGGCATTCGGGAAGAGCACTGTTGGCGAGGGCAAGAAAGTATTGGTCGAATTCGTCTCCGCCAATCCTACCGGACCATTGCACGTCGGTCATGGTCGTCAAGGCGCGCTGGGCGACGCAATGTCGTCCCTGTTTCAAACGCAGGGCTACGATGTCACCCGTGAGTTTTATTACAATGACGCCGGTGTTCAGATTGCAACACTGGCAACCTCCGTTCAGGCGCGTGCCAAAGGCAATAAACCGGGCGATACCGATTGGCCTGAATCCGCATATAACGGCGATTATATTGCCGATATCGCCCGTGATTTTCTAGCCAAAAAGACCGTAGAAGCCAGCGACGGCGAACCGGTTACCGCCAGCGGCGATCTGGACGATGTTGAGTCAATTCGCAAGTTTTCCGTCACCTATTTGCGTCGTGAGCAGGATCTGGATTTACAAGCGTTCGGCGTCAAGTTTGATAACTATTATCTTGAGTCGTCGTTGTACAAAGATGGCAAGGTCAACCACGCCGTTGAAACACTGATCGCCGCAGGTAAAACCTACGAACTCGATGGCGCACTATGGTTGCGCACCACCGACTACGGCGATGACAAAGACCGCGTGATGAAAAAATCCGACGGCACGTACACCTATTTTGTGCCGGACGTCGCCTATCATATTGTCAAATGGCAACGTGGTTTTGGTAAAGTCATCAACGTTCAGGGCAGCGATCACCACGGTACCATTGCACGGGTACGGGCCGGATTGCAAGCGGTCGACGCGGGCATTCCGCAAGGCTATCCGGATTACGTTCTGCACAAGATGGTCACCGTCATGAAAAATGGCGAGGAAGTAAAAATTTCCAAACGTGCCGGTTCTTACGTCACCGTGCGCGATTTGATCGAATGGTCTTCTGGCGATGCGGTAGCGGAAGACGGTTCCCGCGACTTGACGCGTGGCCGTGATGCCGTGCGTTTCTTCCTGATTTCACGTAAGGCCGACACCGAATTTGTATTCGATGTCGATCTGGCGCTATCCCAATCAGATGAAAATCCGGTGTATTACGTACAAATGGCGCATGCGCGGATTTGCTCAGTGCTGGCCCAATGGGACGGCGACGAGTTGACCCTCAGCGGTGTTGATCTGAGTCTGCTGACCGCACCGCGCGAAGCCTCATTGATGGCTAAACTGGCCGCCTATCCCGATATGCTGGAACACGCATTGGAAGAACTCGGCCCGCATCAGGTTGCATTCTATTTGCGGGATCTGGCCGGTGAACTGCATAGCTATTACAATGCTGAACGTGTGCTGGTCGACGACGAAGCGCTGAAGTTGGCGCGTCTGGCGCTGATGGTGGCCACGCGCCAGGTGCTGCGCAATGGTATGGCATTGATTGGTATTTCGGCACCTAACCGCATGTTGCGCGATCCGGTCGAAGTCGTTGCATAATCGAGATCGTTGTCATCGAGATCGCTGCAAGAATTGAAGACGTCATTCGGTGTTAGTCTGGTTTGGTTGCGCTAAATTGTCGGGTTAAGACAGGCGTGGAGTTGGATCGACTAACGCTTCAAACCATGTATATCGTATATATCGTATACGTAATGGGCAATGAGTTGAATGTAATGAGGGAAGTGGAAGTATGAGCAAAATAGACAAACGCAAAAAAAAGCAAGCTGGCGGAACGTTCGTTGGTGTGATTCTGGGCCTGATTGTCGGTTTGGCGATTGCGGTGGTCGTAGCAATCATGATTACCAAAACCCCAACACCTTTTACCAATAAAGCACCAAAGGTCGAAAAGCCGTCCGACATCATCACCGCGCCTGAGCAATTGTCTGATCCTAACAAGCCGCTCTACGGTAACCGTGGTCAGGCCTCAACACCTGCTACCGCAGTTGCGCCTGTAGTAGTTCCTGATCGGCCCGTTAGTCCGGTCGTCGTTGCGCCAGCAGCACCTGATCTGATCGGCCAAAAGATTCAGGAAAAGCAGCACGAAGCCGCCAAAGCACCGATTATCGATAAATCGACCGCGGATAAAACCAAGAAAGTGGCCTCTGACATCGCCACAGCCAAAACTGACAGCGCAGATGATCACTGGATTTATTACCTGCAAATCGGCGCCTTTCGCGAGCAGGCTGAAGCAGAAAGTGCACGTGCCAGATTAGCGTTGCAGGGTTTTGAGGCAAAAGTCAGCGAACGACCATCCGATAATGGTTCACTGTATCGCGTACGTATCGGTTCATTTAGTAGCTTAGAAACAATGAACCGTATGCGTAGTAAGCTGTCTGACAGCGGCATCAGCACTGCAGTAGTGCGTTCAGCAAAATAACGTAGATGTTATCGGCGTCTTGTTCTTCGCCTCCCGTTCGCTATAAACGTGGAGGCAAAGATGGCGATAACAGCAATATTTGCAGTACAACCTCTTCGCGCAATTCCGAACGCTCCTGAAGCATCAGGGATTGCGCACTGTCTATCATTAGAATAAGGAAATCCCATGCGTTTTTTGCAACGTGCATTTGCCATTGTCGGCCTTAGTCTCACTCTCGGTTTCGTCGCCGCATCGGCCAGCGCTTCTCCTGCCAATCCGGTCGCAGGTACAGACTACAAATTGCTCGATACCGCGCAAGCCACTGATTCTGGCAAAAAAATCGAAGTCACTGAATTCTTTTGGTACAGCTGCCCACATTGCTTCGCGTTGGAGCCAGAGTTGGAAAAATGGGTTGCCAAACAGGGCGACAAGATTGATTTCAAGCGTGTCCCGATCTCTTTTGATCCACGCTTTTTGCCCCAACAAAAACTGTATTACACATTAGAAGTCATGGGTCAGGTACCAGCGATGCATAAAAAGGTATTCGATGCGATTCACGTCCAGCACCAGCGTCTGGATACGGATGCAACGATCCTTGATTTTGCGGTTAAGCAAGGCTTGAACAAAGCTAAGTTCACTGAAGTGTACAACTCGTTTGGTGTGCAATCGAAAGCCATGCGCGCAACCCAACTGCAAAACGCTTACAAAATTGACGGTGTGCCGATGATTGCCATCGACGGCCGCTTTCTGACTGCACCATCGATTGTCGGGACTTCAATGGGTAACGCGGCAGAGCCGGTCTTGTTTGCTGCCACGCTGCAAGTCGTTGATTCTCTGATTGCCAAAGCGACCGCAGAAAAAAATAAAACGGCTGCTCCGCCAGCGCAAGCCAAAAAATAATACGGATTTGTGGGAACTGTTCGTTAGCCATCAAGAACAGCTTAATAGGTGTAAACGGTGGCTAAACGATTACTAAACGGTTACTGAAATCTATTAGACGCGATTTGAGTCCGATTTTGATCCAAGTCATCGGTATCTGCGCTTCTGGCAATGGAGCCCGAACACCTAAACCGAGATTGTCTTTTGAACATTAAGATCTTTGTGCATTAGGATCTTTTAATACTGTTTGATTTAGTACCCTGGCCGAGCAAAAATTCTTCTCCAGGCTTCTCAAAAAGTTGTCAAATAGTCCGTCCCGCCCTTATCGGCAGAGGGCGGACTTTTTTTATATAGGACACATATGCAACGTGTATTTATTACCGGCGCTTCTAGCGGTATTGGCGCTGCCCTTGCGCAGCAATACGCAGCGCAAGGCGCTACGTTAGGATTGGTGGGGCGCCGTCGTCAGCCGTTGCAACAATTGATAGACCGTTTGCCTCATCGAGAGCGCCACCATTTATACGTTCTGGATGTGAATGATCACGAGGCGTTACGGATTGCCGCAGCAGACTTTATTGCAGAGGGCAATGGTATCGATGTGGTGATTGCCAGCGCGGGCATTTCTCAGGGAACGTTGACCGAATTTGCGGAGGATCAGAAAGTATTTGAATCGATATTCGCGACCAACATGCTGGCCACCGTTGCCACCTTCAGCCCATTTATTGCCACGATGAAACAACAAGCGCAAGCCGGTCAGCGCGATTGTCGTTTGGTCGGCATTGGCAGTGTTGCTGGTATCCGCGGCTTGCCCGGGGCGGGCGCATATAGCGGCTCGAAAGCAGCAGTGATGCGCTACTGTGAGTCGTTGCGCGTTGAATTGCGCGCCAGCGGCATTAAAGTTATCACGTTAGTGCCGGGTTATATTGATACGCCGATGACACAGGTTAACCAGTACCGCATGCCGTTTTTGATGCCAGCGGTCGCGTTTGCCGCCCAAGCCTGCGCTGCAATCACGCGCGGAAATAGTTATCAGGTCATCCCGTGGCAAATGGGTCTGGTAGCGAAATTATTGCGGATTTTGCCAAACTGGTTATACGATCTGGTATTCGCCAGAGCGCCGCACAAGGCGCGTAAGCCATCGTAACTAGCTGGCCCCGATATGAGCGCAGCCTAAACTGGTTAGATGGTATGTTGGTCAAATTGTCTTAGTTTGTTTGGGCCAGACAAACCTGCCAGCAGAAAAGTAAAAAAAGGCGTTCGATACTTCTAGTATCGAACGCCTTTCCATTAGCAATACGCGTTAAATCACTTTGTGTGATTTGTGCGATGCCGTAAATTTACTTCGGATGCAGCAACGACCGCTTACGCGCATAGCCGAAATACACCGCCAGCCCAATCAATAGCCAGCAACCAAAAGCGATCCACGTTACCGCTTGCAGATGCAACATTAAAAATACGCAGAAAAAGATCGCAGCCAACGGCACAAACGGCACACCGGGGCAACGGAAAGGGCGTTTGATATCTGGACGTGTTTTGCGGAATATCAATACCGCCGCTGAAATTAACGAGAACGCCATCAATGTGCCGATATTAATCAGCTCTGCCAACACGCCCAAGGGCACGACCGCCGCGATCAGCGCAAATACAATACCAACCAGCCACGTAGTAAAAAACGGCGTCGCAAAACGAGGATGCACTTTGGATAATTTTTTCGGCAATAGTCCGTCGCGTGACATCGCAAATAATATGCGGGTTTGACCATAAGTCATGACCAGAATCACTGTTGTCATTCCTATAATTGCGCCGAGATCGACAAAGCCAGCAACCCAGTTTTGACCCGCATATTGCAAGGCCAGTGAGACAGGATGATCGACGCCGAGAAATTTTTCGTAAGGGACAATGCCCGTCATGATGCTGGCGACGATCACATACAATATCGTACACACCGTGAGCGAAGCGATGATCCCGATTGGCAAATCACGGGAGGGTCGTTTGACTTCTTCCGCCGCCGATGTCACGGCGTCGAAACCAATAAATGCAAAAAATACGATGGCTGCTGCATTAAACACGCCTTGATAGCCAAAAGGCAGAAAAGGTTTCCAGTTAGCCGGCTGGACATGGTTCGCACCAACGACGATGAATAGCACAACCACGCTCAGTTTGATAAACACCATGATGTTATTGGCACGCGCTGATTCACGCACACCAATCGACAACAAGGCGGTGACGACTAGCAAGATGATGAAAGCAGGCAGATTGAACCACGTCTCCACGCCTGGCACCGAGCCAGGCGCCGCACTCAGTATGGCCGGTATGTGAACGCCAAATCCGGCTAGTAAAGACTGAAAGTAACCCGACCAGCCGACCGAGACTGCCGATGATGCCAGTCCGTATTCCAGCAACAAATCCCATCCAATCATCCAGGCAACCAGCTCACCCATGGTGGCATAACTATAAGTGTAGATCGAGCCGGATACCGGCACGGTAGAGGAAAATTCAGCGTAGCACAATGCAGCAAAGCCACAAGCTACGGCGGCAACGATGAAGGACAGCGACAAGCCGGGGCCGGCGAGCAGAGCACCGGTTCCGGTTAATACAAAAATGCCGGTACCGACAATCGCGCCGATACCGAGCAAGGTCAGATCGAGCGGTCCAAGCGTGCGCTTCAGGCCACTACTATCATTCTGACTATCGAGGATCATCTGGTCGAGGTTTTTGGTGCGAAACAAACTCATGAAACTTCTCCGGTAAGGATATTACGGTGTCTCAATTGCCCGATAAGTTTGAGATCGATTGTGTAGAAGGGCGATAGGCTATGCGGAAACCTAGCTGCAAACCAAATATCCAAACCTGTCCGGTTGGCAGCAATGGTGAAGATCGTTCGCGTTGGATGGCGATGACTGCGACATATCGTCGTCAGGCATCGATCAAATAAGTACACTACTTGGGATCGATAAAAATCCACGCAACGGAGATGGGCGACAAGCCTTTGGGTGCGCGGGCGGGATATCAGGTGATAATGGGGAGTGTGTGAAATGGGTTGAGTCAGTAAGCTAAACGAGTAGGCAAAATGAGGTGGACAGGAGAGCAATGCGTGAATCATGCGTCGCGGTAAGCCTCTACCGACCTGCCCGATACAAACGAGATCAAGCAATACGGCAATCATTTCCCAATGGAAATTTTCCCGTATTCTCTCATAATCGACGCATCAAATCCACGCTAGCGTAATGAAAATAAGAATTGAGCCTATAAGTGTGCCGACGTTAAGTTTCCATAAAATGATACTTTTTTAACGAATCAATCAGATTCGAAACCATAGTCGCGCTCGACTTTGGCAATCCTCGTTTTATAGTGTGAGTACCAATCAGAGCGTCCAGACGCTTGCGCAACCAGATGATCGGCGTTGGCTTTCCAGGCGCGTATTGCTTCTAGCGAGGCCCAGTATGAAACAGTGATGCCGAGCGTTTCCCGTGCAGATTCGATCCCAAGAAAGCCCGGTTGTTGCTGAGCCAACAAAACCATCCGATCCGACATGGCGTCGTAGCCTTCATCGTTGGCGGTTTTCAAGCTGGTAAAAATCACAGCGTAATAAGGCGGAGCAGGCGTCGCGGCGATCATCTTAATCCCGTAAAGATAAATGGGGGCTGTGCTTTAGACTTTAGACATCAGGCAAAGCGCCGGTTGCATCAATGCGTCTGAAAGCGATAAATATTGTCTGCATCCATGCGCCGCACAAGGACGTCGTCAAACCATAATTTATGTAAATGTGCCAGCGCCTCGCCGAGCGCAAAAGTCATTTGATGCGCGTCCAGAGCACGGGGAAACATGATCGGTACGATATCGCTGGCAGACTGCGGTGTGGCGCAAGCTTCAACTACTTCAGCCAGTCGGTCGCGATGATGGTCCTTCAGTTGATCGATACGCGTCTGTAAGCCACGGAACGGCTTGCCGTGCGAAGGCAGCACCAAGGTGGTTGTGGGTAGATTGCGATATTTTTCGAGCGAATCCAGATACTGCTGGACCGGATTAGACTCCGGTTCGATCGCAATCACCGACACATTGGTCGAGATGCGCGGCAGCACCATGTCTCCGGCAATCAGTAAATCGAGATCAGGACAATGCAGCGCCACATGCTCGGGGGCGTGACCGAAACCCGTAATCACGCGCCATTCATGCGTGCCGATACGAAACTTCTGCTGATCATGCAGTCGGTGATAGGCGTGCGGCACCGTGGGAACCATGTCCGGATAATAGGATTTGCGTTGCGCTACCTTCGCAATGACTTCAGGATCGCGCATGCCATGCATCTCAAAATGCGGCAACATCGAACTGCCATCGAAACCCGGCAATCCTGCCGACATCATTCGGGCCGACAAATATTCGCCAGCACTCATCCATAGCGGCGCTTGCCAGCGCTGACAAAGCCAGTCTGCAGAACCAACATGATCAGGGTGACAATGGGTGACCAGCACGCGCAACACCGGCAAACCATTTAATTGCGTAGCAAAAATATTCTCCCATGCGCTGCGCGTGGCATCATTTGAAATCCCGCAATCGACGATGGTCCACCCTTTCTGCACACCATCTGCGGTTTCTAACCTATCTTCCAGCAACCATAAATTAATATGGTTCAGCGCAAACGGCAATGCCATGCGCAACCAACGTACGCCGGGCGCAACTTCAAGCGTAACGCCGACTTCCGGCAAAATATCCGCAAATGCGTAGTCGAGCTGAGCTTCGAGGGGATTCATTTAAGACATCCTTATAGGGTGAATGGCCAGATCAGCAGCATTGATGCGGGTGATCGGAATGTGAGACAGGAAGTGAAGCAAAAAGTGAAACAGGAAGTAAAAATGAAGAGCACCGACCAGACTTGCGAAAGGTAACGGTCGTCTCTTCATTTGAAAATTAGTTTCTCTGATTTTGCCACGGAAGACGACATAGCGTCGGCAGTGCACTATTTTGGGAATACGTTACCGTTTTCACGCGAGCCGCATGGCAGCTCGGGTAAGCGTATATTTGCCGTGGCGCCACCACAAGATCAGTTAAGTTGACCGCCGGTCACTGCATAAAGCCCGACTATTCCCCCAAATCGATGATCGCGGCCAGCGGCGCCGTGCACGGCGCCTCGTAATGCGACAGTACCCACGCACGCGAAGAATGATTCGCCACTCTGTCGAGGAACTGCATCACAAAGCCAATGGAACCCTTATCAAGTGCCGCAAAAGGATCGTCTAATAATGTAACAGCAGCGCCAGCGGCGAAAGCGGCCGCCAGCCAGACTTTGCGCTTTGAGCCAGTGGAAAGCATGTAAAGATTCTTCTCCAGATGCGGCGTCAGCGACAAGCCGTCGATCAACTCGGCCAATAATATTTGATCGAATTCGGGATACAAAGCGTGCAAAGAGGCGAAATAGGCAATCGGCGTCATCTGATCAAAAGCATCTGATCGCATATCGATCCAAAATACCTGCCGTCGATAGGCGACAGGCTGGTCAACCAGTTTTACGCCGTTAATCTGTAGATCACCTTTGTTGGCTGGCAGTTCGCCCGCCAACAAACGTAGCAGCGTCGTTTTACCACTGCCTTCGCCGCCGCGCAACAGCGTCACGCCCGGTGGGATACGCGTAGACCAATCAGTGAATACGGCGCCTTGCGCGTAATGGAAGCACAGCCCGTTGACTTGCAAGACTGGCGATGGGGGAATGGCAGCGTGTTCGATGGGAGAGCCCACTTTCAGTTTGAGATCGTGCATGCATTGTAGAAATACGCTGCGAGGTTTGTCAAACCAACGCGTGACTTTTAGTGATGATTTTTTGCGATCAGGCGTATTGGGAGCGGGGTTCGTGATGGATGCGCCATTTCTTCGTTGATTGTGAGCAAGTGACGAAGAAATGGAATCGGTAATCTACTTCACAAAAAGCATCATGATGCCCTATACTCTTTTTGTCTCTGAGAAAAAGGAGGCCGAGTTTAGTAGCTCGATTACGTTTGGCACACAGGCCGCGCAATGCGGTCTTTCTTGTGTGTCTGCCATTGTTGTTCCCTCTATGGGCGACATTGGTAGGGAGGCTTCGGCCTGCCGGCAGCCAAACGTACCGGTCTACTAACCTTGCCATTTGTCGCCCACCCCATTTCAAATTGGGATGCGGTGTAACCGTAAAAGGAATCAACAATGCTTAGAACCATCACGTCTACCGCATCTTCTTTACCATTCTTTAAGCGCCTAGCTGTCCAAGTCAACACGGGAGTGCAATCATGAGCCAGCCGAGCATGACACCGCCACCGCCGCCAGAGCCAGAAGCATTCCATCAGCCATTTTCATGGCTTCCTTTGCATCATCAGACTAATCAATGCGCGCAATTTTATGCGCTGACGGTGGATGTCTGCGAAGGGATAAAAACATGTCTTGATTTGGTCCATGTAAGCAATGCGGACCGCGGCACCGATGTCAAGCCGACGCTGGATATCATTGCCACGGAGCGCTTGTTGCGCCTTGCATTGACGTCCGCTCAGATGCTGGCGAATTTCGCCGCGCATCGTATTGATCAACTTGATCGCCACGTCAGGCTTGGGCCATTAGTGACGGCTTAATGACAGATTAATGTCAGATACATTGATACTGCGGTCGGAGTGCGGCAAAGGTCCGTTCACAGACGCGGACGCTTTGGACGCACTCGTGATCGAATGCAGGCCGAGCGCGATCAAAATCGTCTAGACCATTTCGACTTCCTTATTCAATTGCGGAGATTCCATCATCTGACCATCCGAGGGTGAATGTGCAGTTGCGACGCAATAAGTCTTTAATGAAGTGCATCAGAGGCACTGTATCCCGATAACCTATCAGAATTGATAGTTACTTCCCTTCGCATTTTGTATAACTATTGAGGTTGTAAAACGTTAAGAGTGTTAACGAGCTTTCTAAAAAAATCCTCGACCAGAAAAACAAAGGAAAGTGATGATTCAACGCTACGTATGGATAGGGCTATGTATCGGGTTAGCCATCTTATTTTTGGTGTGTGCTATGTGGTATTCGGATCAAATTGCTAAGATTTTATTAAAATACAAGACTATAAAACCACGTCCGATTTCTGACACTGCCACACCGATATGTTGCAACCACAATTGCAATGAAGGTCGTAATTGCCCATTGAAGATTCAGGGTTTGATGGTGCTAACGGAAAAAGCAGAGTTGATTCTACGATCAACTTCTTCCAAAGAGACGGCGCACTCTCACGCTTAAGGTGGCAATTCGGTAGCAATAACGGTGGCAATAAATTCACGCAGGGATAATTAATTTTTCTTTAATCGCTTTAATGACCGCCTGCTGTCGCGTCTGGACATTGAATTTCTTTTTCATATTCGCCACGTGAAAATTGATCGTCGCTTCCGAGCAATGAAGGATCTGAGAAATTTCCCACGATGATTTGCCTGACATTACCCATTTGATGCACTCGAGTTCACGCACTGTCAGTTTTGTTGGCGCTTCAATGGAAGGTGATACTGTCAGAAATTTTTGCGATGATTCCAATACATAATCGCGAATCAACGATAGTTCTCCCAGCACCAGCGGTCGTCCGCTATAGGCTTCGTGGTTCACGTTATCTGCGACAAAACTCAGCGTCCCACACTCTCCTTGCGGCCCATGTACCGGATAGCTGATGCCAAAGCGCAAGTTATACTCGCAAGCCCGTTCATATAGCTCTTTCTGTAGTCGACCTTTAAAAGTATCCGGCGTCCACATAATCGGCAACGCGCTAACAGTGCAATGCGCAAAGACTGGATCAATCCGATGAAGCGCTGATTGTTCGTAAGTTGCCAGCCAATCTTGATGGTAGTTGCTCTGAAGAAAAGAAAGCACATCAGGCTTTTTTTTCCCGGGTAGAACGCCGTAAAGGACTTGCTCAAATCCACTGTTTTTTGCAGTCTTGAACAACGATGCGCTCCATTCCTGTTCTGTTTTGCAGTCAAACAGGTTCAACAATTGCTCTAAAAGAACCATAGGAAGTTTGTCATTAGGAGGACCCCTTTATGTACACCAGAAACAATCGTATACCGAGTGACAACAGCTATTTTGATCGTTGCGATCCTGACAACGGTTACGTTCTACCGGGGTAACCAGTAAGGCGATGCGACTGCAATTACTATCATCATTACAGACAAAATCACTAATCAAAGCGCGTGTTGCTGCAGCTATGGTGCCGAATGGGTAGAACACCATTACTTCTTTAATATTGACTATTGATCAATAAGACTAAACTCGCTCCTATTTCTTAAATTTGATTATTTTTGGAATATACGACTACTTATCAAACATTTAACAAATGTTTTTTTGTTATTGCATAGACATTTATGCAATATTTTTTATAAGTCATTCCAGAAAAATTAATATTTCATTAGTAATAACGACCAACATGAGGTTTCCTTAAGCCCTTTGCGAAAAATTTCTGAAAAGCATGTGGAGGAGTTTTGGATAAGAGGAGGATAGATGTGGCGGACTGTTGCTATCGATTAATCTGGAAATGACACGGGGATTGAGTGACTGCCAATTGAGCGGCCAATGTAAGTATCGTAGAGACGTGGTGCAATTGCTGGATTGATTGCATGGTCAGCAGCGTATCGCAGACTGGAAACTTGCCAACCTTACTTCGCTTGACTGAGTATGGAATTTTTTCTTGTGCGCTTTTTAAATTTTTTCGGCCAAATCGATACGTAAAAAGCCGATGCACACACGGTTGAGCGATACACCCCGAAAAGAATGTTTCGGGGGCGTATGTTCACGATAACGGTCTTTTAAATCTACAACGTCATCACGTTACGACATTGGCATTATTAAATCGCAACTGGCCATCGACGCGGCGTAGTAAGCCAAGCGGGTTGTCTGTCTTAAGCGCGTCGGGCAGCAGTGACTCAGGCATGTCTTGATAGCTTACCGGCCGCAGAAACCGGAAAATAGCCTGACTACCGACGGATGTAGACTTGCCGTCGGCAGTTGACGGGTAGGGACCGCCATGGACCATGGCGTGACCAACTTCTACGCCGGTCCCGAATCCGTTCACCAGGATGCGACCTACACGACGTTCCAGCGCAGGCAAGAATCCACGGAATTCGGCATGATCTGCCTCTTCGATATGAATTGAGGCTGTCAATTGACCTTCGAGGCTTTCTACAATTGCCAGCATCGTCGCCAGATCCGGACAGCGAACAATCAGCGACGATGCACCGAATATCTCTTGCTGCAATGCGGCATGTTTTTGGAAGGCTTCCGCTGTAGTAGAAAACAACGCCGCCTGTCCTTGATACTGTGTGCCGCCTTTGCCGCGCGCCTCGGTGCGAACGTCAGGGTGATCGCCAATCGCTGTGACACCCATGTCGTAGGCTTGATGTATACCCGGCGTCAGCATGGTCGATGCCGATTGTTCATTCAGCGCAGTTTTCGCCGCGTCTATAAATGTGTTCAGAGTCGGACCATCGATGGCCAGGATAAGACCGGGGTTGGTACAGAACTGTCCGGAGCCAAGTACCAGCGAGCTGACAAATTCCTTGCCGATTGATGCTGCGCGATTGGACAGCGCATGCGGAAACAGTAGCACTGGATTGATGCTGCTCATTTCGGCATACACCGGAATCGGCTCTTGTCTGGCTGCGGCAAGTTGCATCAAAGCGGTGCCACCAGCACGTGATCCGGTAAAGCCAACTGCCTTGATGCGATGGTCGGATACCAGGCCTTGGCCAATACTGCGTCCGCTGTCGAATAGAAGCGAGAACGTACCTTCCGGCAAATCACAATCACTGACTGCTTTTTGAATCGCCCGACCAACCATCTCGGACGTACCTGGATGTGCCGAGTGGGCCTTGACGATGACCGGGCAACCTGCCGCCAGGGCCGACGCTGTATCGCCACCGGCGACGGAAAAAGCGAGAGGGAAATTGCTGGCACCGAATACGGCGACGGGGCCAACCGGAATGTTCCGAAGGCGCAGATCTACCCGCGCAAACGGCTTTCTTTCTGGCTGCGCCGGATCGATCCGCGTTTCTAGAAAGTCGCCGTTTCTGACCACGGCGGCGAACATGCGAAGTTGACCGACCGTGCGCCCACGCTCTCCTTCAATGCGACCACGCGGTAAGCCGCTTTCGCTGACACAGCGCTCGATCAGATCGTCGCCGAGTTCCAGAATGTTTTGAGCAATCGTCTCTAAAAAAACCGCTCGCGCTTCAAGCGATGTTTCACGATAACGATCAAATGCCTGCCAGGCCAACGCGCATGCCTGCTCAAGGTTCTCTTGCGTGGCTCCGCCGAAAAGCGGCGCAAGTATGGCGCCGGACGCCGGATTGACGGCATTGATAGTGCCGTTTGTGCCGCGTGTAGCGCGGCTGCCAATTAATGACTCACCTAAAATCTGCATATAAGATTCCTTGAAAAATAAGAAGTAGATCTGCTGCTTGCACTGCGATGGTTTGCCGCAAGCGGTTGTATTAATTCGCCCAACGCAAAACTAGCGGGTCGAGGCGGCGCGCGATCTGCATCAGTCCGTCGCGGGTTGCCGGATGGATGGGTTGAAGCGGGTGGCGTAATGCGTCTGATGCGATGATTCCGCCCTCTTTCATGAGGATTTTGCACGTCGCTAGACCACCTTGCCGATTTTCAAAATTAATCATCGGCAACCATTGTTGATAATAAGCTGCGGCTTGTTCGTGATCACCGGCCTGATAAGCGTCGATGATTTTACGAATCCCGTCCGGGAAGCCCCCGCCGGTCATTGCGCCTGTCGCGCCAGCATCCAGATCAGCCATCAGCGTGATGGCTTCTTCACCATCCCACGGCCCCAGAATGGCGTCGCCGCCAAGTTCAATCAGTTCGCGCAGCTTTGCCGCAGCTTGCGGTACTTCAATTTTGAAGTAAGAAACGTTGGCGATTTCTTTGGCCATTTTTGCCAGAAATGACGCCGACAATGTTGTCCCGCTGGCTGGCGCATCCTGAATCATGATCGGAATATCGATGGCATCGGAGACGACCTTGAAAAAAGCTTCAATGCCACGCTCTGCGACGCGGAATGTGGCGCCATGATAAGGCGGCATAATCATTACCATTGCTGCACCAGCATCCTGCGCACTGCGGCTTCGCTCGGCGCAAATACGTGAGCTGAAGTGGCTGGTCGTCACGATGACCGGCACGCGTCCTGCAACGTGTTCCAGCGCCGTGTTCGTCAAAATGGTGCGCTCGTCATCGCTGAGCACAAACTGTTCTGAAAAATTGGCGAGAATGCAGATCCCATCCGAACCGGCATCGATCATGAAATCGAGGCAGCGGCGCTGTCCGTCCAGATCAAGATTGCCCTGATCGTCGAAAATGGTCGGCGCTACTGGAAATACGCCACGGTATTCAGGCTTGTGATTGTCATTGGTCATGATTTTTTATTCCATTTAAGCTGTGAAGCGATTCGCTGTATGTCAGGTGAGTTCTAAGGGGCTAATCATCACGTGATCGCGCCGATTTGCCATGGTACGAATTCGTTTTGTCCATAACCGTGGACTTCGCTACAGCTGCGTTTGCCGGAGGCAGTGTCGAGCATCAGTTGAAACAACTCCCTGCCTTTTTCTGCGATAGTGGCTTCGCCGGTCAGAATGGTGCCGCAGTTCAAATCCATATCTTCCTGCTGGCGCTTCCAGAGCGCGTTGTTGGTCGCGATTTTGAGTGAAGGGGTAGGTGCGCAACCGTAAGCGGAGCCGCGTCCGGTGGTAAAGCAAATGAGATTTGCGCCGCCAGCGACCTGTCCGGTGGCAGAAATTGGGTCGTAGCCCGGGGTGTCCATAAAAACGAGTCCTCGGGCCTTCACCGGTTGAGCGTATTCGTAGACTTCGACCAGATTGGTATTGCCGCCTTTGGCAATGCCGCCCAATGATTTTTCCAGCACTGTAGTCAGTCCGCCCGCCTTGTTTCCCGCGGATGGATTATTGTTCATCGCTGCATTGTTTCTGGCGCAGTATTCTTCCCACCAGTGAATTCGGCTGACCAGTTTTTCGCCAATCTCGCGACTCACGGCGCGGCGTGTCAACAAATGTTCAGCACCATAGATTTCCGGCGTTTCGGACAGGATTGCGGTCCCACCGTTTTGAACCAGCAGATCCACGGCAGCGCCCAAGGAAGGATTGGCAGAGATACCCGAATAGCCATCCGAGCCGCCGCATTGCAATCCAACAACCAGATGGCTTGCCGGTACCGGCTGCCGGTGAACCCGGTTTGCTTCGGTGAGCATTTGGTTGATGATGTCGACGCCGCGCTTGATGGTCTTGGCGGTGCCGCCGGTTTCCTGAATATTAAAAGTTTTGAGAAAGTCAGCTTCGACCAGACCTTGCGTTTCCATAATTCTGGAGATTTGGTTGGTTTCGCAACCCAGGCCGATGACCAACACGCCAGCAAAATTCGGATGGTTTGCATAGCCGCCCAACGTACGCTGGAGCATGGCCAGGCCTTCGCCTTCCGGATCAACGGCACAACCGGCGCCGTGGGTCAGCGCGACCACGCCATCCACGTTCGGGAATGCGCGCAACGCTTCGGGAAAAATATCTCTGCGAAAACGATCCGCAATCGCTCGCGCCACCGTGGCGGAGCAATTAACGGAAGTTAGTATCCCAATATAGTTGCGTGTGGCAACCCGACCGTCGGCGCGAACGATACCATCAAACGTTGCCGGTATCTCGTTTAACACAGTGGGTTTGGAATCGACGCAGAACGCATAGTCACGAACAAATTCGCCCATGACCAGATTGTGGGTATGTACATGCTCGCCGGGCAAAATCGTGCGGCTGGCAAAGCCGATGATTTGTCCATATCGCTTGACAGCCTGACCTTGCTCAATCCGTCGCACCGCTACTTTATGGCCAGACGGGATCAAGCCGGAGACGCGAATATCTTCGCCGGTCAGGACAGTACCGCCCACTAACTGACTGCGCGCGATGACAACATCGTCATCTGCATGCAGTCGCACTGCATGGGCTGCTGGTGCTTGGGCTGTGGGTGTTGGGGCAGTCGCTACCGCGGCCGTCACTACGACAGAAGGGGCTATCTCTTTTTTGATATCAGGCATGTCAGCATTCTTCCGGTTTAGTTAAGCATGTCGGCAGGAAGCGAGACGCCAAAATATTTCTTATAGATCTCGTTCAGCTTGCCGTTTTTAAGATTGATCTGGACCCATTTATCCAGGTAGGCTTTCAACTCGGCATCGTTTTTGCGGATGCCTATACCGAGCGGGAAAGTCTTCATGATAAATTTCGTTTCGACATCGCGCGACGGATTGGCTTTTTTGACTGCGGGGATCACACTCATCGCTGCCGCGAGGTAGTCTTGCTGACCTGTCGACACCGCAGTATTGGTGGTGGCGTCATCTTCATATCGGACAATATTTACGCCAGAAATTTCCTTCACGCCAAGGGTTAACTCCATGTCGCTGGTCGTCCCGCGGGTGACAGCGACGGTTTTGCCAATCAGGTCGGTATACGTGCCGATTTTTTGTTTGACCGGACCGCCCACTACCACCTGGATGACGCCATACGGATTGGAAAAATCAATGACCTTCTTACGCGCATCGGTGATGGAAAACGAGGCGATGACCAGGTCTGCTTTTTTGGTCAGCAGAAAAGGCACGCGGTTAGGTCCGGAGACCGGGACGACTTCAAGTTCTACGCCGAGATCTTTGGCGAGCAGTTGAGCAGTTTCGATGTCGGAACCGCTTTGCTTAGCTTTGCCATCGAGCATTCCGTAGGGCGGTGCACCGATATCGACGGCGATCAGGATTTTTTTACGCTGTTGAATATTTTCCAGCGTATTGGCTGTAGAAAATGACGATAAGGTCAACAGGCAAAGCGCCAACAGACTGGCGGATAGAACATTACGTTTCTTCATGGTCTCACTCCTAGTTATCGGTCTCGCGGCCGTTTTATTAAAATCCACTACCCACAAATTGGGTCAGTTCTGCTGTCTCGGGTCGCGTGAGCATGTCGCCGTTTCCACGTTCCCAGACCACACCGTCATGCATGAAAAGAATTTGGTCGGCGACATTACGCGCAAAATGCATTTCATGGGTCACCAGCACCATCGTCATGCCATCCGCCGCAAGATTTTCAATCACCTTTAATACCTCGCCGGTGAGTTCTGGATCCAACGCCGATGTCACCTCGTCAAAAAGCATCAGTTTTGGCTTCATGGCAAGCGAACGTGCAATGGCGACACGCTGCTGTTGACCGCCGGATAGTTGCTCCGGATACGCCGCGGCTTTGTCTTCGAGGCCCACTTTGCGCAGAACGTCTTTGGCAATGTCACGCGCGTCGGCGCTATTTAAGCGGTTCACTTTGCGTGGTGCCAATGTGATGTTTTCTTCCACCGTCAGGTGCGGAAACAGGTTATAACTTTGAAACACGATACCGACATCCTTGCGCAGAGTATGCAAGTCGATCTTGCCTTGATGCATATCGCGGCCGCACACTTTGAGCGTGCCGTCGTTGATACTTTCCAGTCCGTTAATGCAGCGCAGCGCGGTACTTTTTCCCGAGCCGCTGCGGCCGATCAGCGCGACGACTTGGCCCTTTTGCACGTCAAAGCTGACGCCTTTTAAAATTTCATTGCTACCAAACGATTTACGCACTTTGTCGAAATGGACGATGCTGTTCATTTGCCTGTCTCCTTATTAGCTTTTTTTGAATTTCCGCTCAAGCCTTGAGGCGAAGCTGGAAAGCGGATAACACATTGCGAAGTAAATGATGGCGGCAATGGTGAATACTAGAAACGGTTCAAACGTCGAGTTGTTAACGACTCTTGACGAGTAGGTCAGGTCGAAGACGCCGATCACCACTGCGTAAGACGAATTTTTCACAATTTGCACCAGAAACCCGACGGTAGGCGGGATGGCAATCCGGGCGGCTTGGGGCAGAATCACGTAAGCAGCGGTTTGTATCGGTGTGAGCGCGAGGCAGTCGGCTGCTTCCCATTGGGTGCGCGGCACGGCTTGAATGCAGCCCTTCCATATCTCGCCCAGATAGGCGCCAGAATAGGCGGTCAAGGCGAGTCCGGCGGCCACGATGGCAGGTAGATCAAAACCTGCCACGCTGATGCCGAAATAAACAACAAACATAATGACGGGCAGTGGAACGCCCTGCACTACCTGCACCATGAACCCGCTAATCCGGCGCATCCATTTATTGCTGCTGCTGCGCGCTGACGCAATGGGCAAGCCAAGAATCGTGCCGCCGATAAAGCCCATCGCAGACAGGATCAATGTCCAGCCCGCGCCTTTGAAGATGAAGAAAATATGGTCGATCGTTAGTCCGTGCATGTTAGTTTCCTTTGGCGGTTCAGATTAACGCTGCGCATTAAGGCGACGGCGTCGGGGGAATGCAAAGTTGGCCCCTTGTTCCATGATCAACCGTAACAGCCACGACAACGCCAGATAAACAACGGCTAGCACGATATATATTTCGAAGCCCCGAAAAGTCTCGGATTGAATCCGATAGCCAATCGCCGTCAATTCCTCGGCGGAAATCTGGGACATGATCGATGTTGCCAGCATCATCAATACGCACTGGCTGATCAGGGATGGATACATTTTTTCGATGGCTTGCGGAAGAATGACGTGTAAGATAACGCGCCATCGCGGCAGCCCAAGGCACTCGGCGGCCTCAAGTTGACCTTTTGGAATCGACTCAATGCCAGCGCGAATAATTTCTGTGGTGTACGCGACGACATTCACGACCAAAGCAAAAATAGCCGCTGTCAGTGCGGGAACCCGAAACTGTAAAGCAGCTAGTCCGAAGAAAATCCAGAATGCCTGGATCACCAATGGCGTATTTCTGATGATGTCGACATACCAGGCAACCGACCTGGCAGCCCATCGCGGGCCAAATACGCGGATGACCGCAAAGGCCGAGCCGAACATGACGCCCAGGACAATGCTGATGGCGGACATGCGAACGGTGAGCCCGACGCCGTCGAGTATGTCGCGCCAGTTATTGAGCAAGAAACTGAAATCGAACTGGTAGTCCATGGTGTTATCTCCTGTCTGGCGCTGTCCAATAGGCTGGATAGGCAGCACCTTTTTTATGAGAGCTGTTAAATGAGAGCTTCGAAGTTAAAGTTGATAGGTCAAAGTTGAAGCACGCCGCCTGCACTCACATGTCCACTGCTGCGCTCGAAGGAGTTGCACAACGGCGCGCCGAACGCGGGCAAGCTGATTTCAAAGGTGTCGCCCTCCCGCGTTGCTATGCCATCTGCGAAAGAAATGGTGGCAGAACCGAAGAAGTGGACGTGGACATCGCCCGGCCGCAAGAATTGCGCGTATTTGAAATGGTGATATTCAAGGTTTTCTATGGTGTGAGTCATATTTTTCTCACCCGTTAGAAACTGCTTCTCCCACAGCAATTTGCCATCGCGATGTATGCGGCTGACGCCGGAAAGATCGCTCGGCAAAGTGCCGATATTGAGCTCGGGGCCAAACGAGCAGTAGCGTAATTTTGAATGTGCGAGGTAAAGGTAATTACGCCGTTCCATGATGTGATCGGAAAACTCGTTACCAATCGCGAAACCAAGCCGATAAGGCTTGCAGTCGGCACCAATGACATACAGGCCTGTCAGTTCGGGCTCTTCGCCTGCGTCTTCCGCGAACGCGGGAACCGGGATGGCGCGGCCAGGATGAACGAGTATGCCGCCGTCGCCCTTGTAGAACCATTCCGGCTGCACACCGGGCGTTCCCGAGCGCGGTCGCCCGCCTTCCAGGCCCCATCGAAAAACCCGCATCGAGTCAGTCATTGCTTCATGCGGCACCTGATCGTGGTGCATGGCGTCGCGCAGTGAAGCGCTGCCCAGATGGGTCAGCCCTGTGCCGCTGATCAGGCAATGCGCGGGATCTTCGTCATGGTCGAGTGGGACCAGGATACGGGATTCCGCGAGAATGGCTTTATAAGAGTCTCCCGGCGTGTGGCCAAGTGCAGCAATTTTTGTTTCAAGGCTGACGCCGTCGGAAATGGCGTCTAGAGCAAGCTGCCGGGTCGCACGAGCGTTGTTGACAATATGTACAAGGTCGGAGTCGGTATTAACGACGCCCACGCGACGATGTCCTTCATTGTCCAGAAATTGGATCAGTCTCATTTTTGTCTCCAGCAGCCGTTTTGTATTTTTTTGTTTGTGCAGCGACTATAGGGGACGTCATGCTTGATGTATATTGAATTGTTTCCATCTCGTGATTACTTTTACGACTCACATGAAAAATACCATTGATGTGCTGATGTCCCGGTTGCGCATGAAGCAACTTCACCTGTTGATTGCGCTGGACGACCATAAGTCTCTTCATAAGGCAGCAGGCGTTCTGTCGATGACACAGTCGGCGGCGAGCAAGGTGCTTCACGAGCTCGAATCGATGTTTGAAGCACCGCTGTTCGAACGATCCAAGACCGGCATGATTCCCAATCAGTTCGGGCATTGCATCATTCGATACGCACGGCTAATGGCGACCGACCTGACGTCGTTGTGCCACGATATCGCCGAAATAAGATCCGGTCGAGGTGGGCGGCTTGCAGTCGGTACGATCATGGGGGCCGTGCCGGAAGTGTTGGTGCCAATTCTCAACTGGCTGCATACCAGACAGCCCAATCTCTCCATCGAAGTTGTGGAAGATACAAGCCTACGCATGCTTTCGCTGCTCGACGACGGTCGCCTTGATCTGGTGATAGGTCGCGCCAGTGTCAGCGATCAACCCTCTAAATATCACTATCAACCACTGGGCGATGAGTCGATTTCAGTGGTGGTCGGGTATGCGCACCCACCGTTTGAGGGAGAGTTGACACTGAAGGACTTAAAGGATCATCGATGGCTGGTTTATCCCGGTCATATGCCGCTGCATTCGCTGCTGCAAAGAGAAATGGATCAGGCTGGCATTAGCATGCCGTCGAATCAGATTGCGACCGCATCCACCTTCGTGACAGTGACTATTCTGCAGCGAAGTACAGACCTGGTCGCCTTACTGCCGACGGACGTTGCAAAGTTATTTGTGGCGCATAAGATGGTACGTATTTTGCCATTGAAGCTGCAATCGAAATACCAGACTTTCGGCATTGTCACTAGAAAGGGAGGCACGCTTTCCCCTGCCGCCGACCAGTTTATTCAGCTGCTGCGGGACAGGAATCTGGTGCATTGAGTCGGCTTTAGAAGGTCATTGTGACTGCTGCATAGACGCGGTTAATTTGAATGGTCAATATCAGCGTAATTCGACGGTCGTAATTTGGTCCAAAATTTGGAAAGAACTTGTGTGACCTAATTTTTTATCATGTGTCAAGTGTTGTAAGTGCCTCTTGGTAACTGCTGCGCCGGACCTCGCTAACCTCTTTTTCCCATAATGGATTAAGCGGCATGTGATAGCCACCGTCCTTTGCCTCTTGTACTAATGTCGCTAGCTCTTGACTATTATTAATGATGCTCATCACCTCGAATGGACCGATTTTTATAGGTAGAAAAAAAGTCGCAGGATAATTCGACGAAGGATCCGTAGCAGGACTGCCAGAATCGGCACTGTGGTGCACCACTTTCTCGCCATCACCGACCAAGGCGTGATTAATGACGGGGATCATGTCGCGTATTCGTTGTGTTGCGTTACCGATATTTTTATCTTCTTTTTCAGAAAATTTATTTTCAGAGCCATAAGCTTCGACCAACTCCGCATTCAAGTTATATGGACCCACCATTTCTTTGCTGTGCATCCGTTGATAAGCATCGACCTTGTTACGCAACACGATTGGTGCAATATCAGGCACAGGCAGATTATCTTGCGCTCCAACATCGCCAAGATGCGGCCCGATCAAAAATAGATCGTAATCTGCTGTCAATGCCCTAGCTTCCATTGGAGATTGCTGATCAATTTTTGGCGCTAATACTTCAATCGGGGCTCCTTGAAAAGTGATGACATACCTATCCTGATCATTCTGTATCTGGCGTGAAGCTTCACATTGAAAAACGTGATTGCTGGGGGCTTTCGCGCTGAACGTCACTATTCCTTGGGCGTTCTCAAGCGATAAATTGGTAATGACGCCTAGTTTTAATAAGCTATTTAAGCGTTTTGGCGATATTGATAGCGGTATGGCTATGACATCGCCATTTTGGATACTGGATTGTGCGTACTTATTAAATTTCGCAATCTTCTCCTCAGACGCATTTTCCAATTTGCTGTAACGCTGATTCACGCAAATCATCCCTGCCTGCGGTCCCCACGAAGCACTTTTTCCTTTGTCACAAAAACGTTTGGTCGGGTGCCCATTTTCAATTAACTCGGTCGCTAACGGATCTACCGGACGGAAACCTATGATGCAGTTGTAGTCTTGGGCCAGCTTTTGCAACGGCGCTAAATGCGCGGTGACGATGCCGGTTTGACTGCTGACATGGTCTATCACATCCTTAATCGATTTTTCGATACTGTTTTTTTTCGACGCCACCAATGATGCTTTGCTCATGCTGTTGGGCGTGATGGACGATGCATTAAAATCTGGAATACTGTTCATAATTTATTTGTAATAGGTGTTTTAAAATTTGGTAATAACCACACGTCGTCACTTAGCTACGCGCTTGAAAGAGCGCAGCGTGAGCAGGTGTTCTAACTCAAGGCCTAAACCAGCCGCTCTAACTATCGTCGTCGCAGGTTTGATCATGTTTTATGCTATTAGCGAATCAAGCCGCAGACAATAGGACGTGTCTGGGTTTTGGTCGGTGTTAATTGACTTTTGTCGCCGTACGCACGCGCATGCGCTTGTCGCGCTTTATGCGGTTGCCGGATGCAATCGCGCATTTAATATGGCTTGGGAAGGATGCGCATCTTCTCTTTGATGGTCTTGAATACCAATATTGCGTAATGCCACAGGTTTCATTCCCAAGAGAAATTGTTGTTTCAATTATTCAAAGAAGAATTTGATTGACGTTAACGTTAACTGCGGATAACGTAGCGTACGTAACCTAAACCACATTAAATATGGTTTGCATCCCTTGTGTTACCGACAAACCTTTAAGCTACTTTAATAGGTATTGACCGAACAATTAGATTTCCGAAGTGCGACGTACTGTTGTATGGATCGAATTGTCAACCCGATCTTCAGCCCGCTGTTTAATCCAACTTGGGATTGAGCGGCAGGCTCCGTGCTACGGTTTTTAGAAGAGCTTTGAAAGTATTGCCGCCCATTATGCCGACCTACACCATTACCGAACTTGCACATGAATTTGACATCACGCCGCGGGCTATTCGGTTTTATGAAGACCAAGGCCTGCTGAGCCCTGCGCGCGAAGGCGCGGGTGGGCGAAATCGTGTTTACGCCGGGCGCGAGCGTACGCGGTTGAAGTTGACATTGCGTGGCAAGCGCCTTGGTTTGACGCTGCTGGAAATCAAAAGCCTGGTCGACATGTACGACTCGCCTAAGGATTCCGTGGCACAGCTTGAACGTTTTCAGGCGGTTCTGGCGCATCACAAGCAGTTATTGGAACAGCAACGCGAAGATATCGAAATCACGTTAGCCGAGATTTTAGTGCACGAACTCGAATGCGTGAGATTACTGAAAACCAATCAATTTAAGCAACAGAAAGCCGACCCGGACAAAGTAATTTAATACTTGGAACAGCGCCGTAAATGCTGCAGGTAGTCCGCGTGATCTGAATATTTAAACGATGGTAATGGAAATAGGAAAT
This sequence comes from Glaciimonas sp. GNP009, assembly GCF_054343755.1. Classification (NCBI taxonomy): domain Bacteria; kingdom Pseudomonadati; phylum Pseudomonadota; class Betaproteobacteria; order Burkholderiales; family Oxalobacteraceae; genus Glaciimonas; species Glaciimonas sp. GNP009. The sequence goes on along the minus strand of NZ_JBTGUV010000004.1, from coordinate 2,116,294 downwards.
CGCTATTCGAGCCGGCCCCCTAACAACAAATGGAGTAAACATATGGTGCATCTGAACGGACTAAATTTTGATCATGGCGAAGATATCGCCGCTTTGCGTGAAACGATTCAACAGTTTGCGGCGGCAGAAATTGCCCCACGTGCGGCAGAAATCGATCGTACTGACCAATTTCCGATGGATTTATGGAAAAAAATGGGTGATTTAGGCCTTCTCGGGATTACTGCTGATGAAGCCTACGGCGGCATCGGACTGGGCTATCTGGCGCATATCATTGCATTGGAAGAAATTTCTCGCGCATCGGCTTCGGTCGGACTTTCTTACGGCGCGCATTCCAATTTATGCGTCAATCAGATTAGTCGTAACGGCAATGCAGAGCAAAAAGCCAAATATTTGCCTAAATTGATCTCTGGGGATCACGTCGGCGCGCTCGCCATGTCGGAGCCAAATGCTGGCTCTGACGTGGTTAGCATGAAGTTGCGGGCGGACTTAAAAGGTGACCGCTGGGTGCTGAATGGCACCAAGATGTGGATCACCAACGGTCCTGATGCAGATGTGTTGGTGGTCTATGCCAAGACTGATCTGACGGCAGGCGCTCGCGGCATGACGGCGTTTTTGGTTGAAAAGACTTTTAAAGGTTTTAGCGTCGCGCAAAAGCTCGACAAGTTGGGTATGCGCGGATCGCATACCGGCGAACTGGTCTTTCAGGATTGTGAAGTCCCTGTTGAAAATGTCCTCGGTAGCGTCGGCAAAGGTGTGAACGTGTTGATGTCTGGACTCGATTTTGAACGGACAGTTTTGTCAGGCGGCCCACTTGGCATCATGCAAGCCTGTATGGACGTCGTCGTTCCGTATGTACATGACCGCAAGCAGTTCGGCCAGGCCATTGGCGAATTTCAATTGATGCAAGGCAAACTTGCTGACATGTATTCCACCATGATGGCCTGCAAAGCCTATGTGTATGCCGTTGGTCAGGCTTGCGACCGTGCCAAAACACCGGAAGCCGCACGTGCTTTACGTAAAGATGCTGCGGGCGCGATTTTATATTCTGCCGAAAAAGCTACCTGGATGGCGGGCGAAGCAATTCAGGCGCTGGGCGGCAACGGTTATATCAACGAATACCCGGTTGGTCGCCTATGGCGCGACGCGAAATTGTATGAAATCGGTGCAGGAACCAGCGAAATTCGTCGTATGCTCATCGGACGCGAATTATTTTCTGAAACGGCTTAATGTTTGTCCTGCGTCTGCCATAAGTTAATGCTAACTAGCCATTGGCCAGGTAGCAGGCAACGCGCAGTTTTGTTAATTCGCTTCAGGCAGTACACTTTATGCAGGCAAGTACACTTTCATTATTAGGACTTACGCATAGATGACTTCTTTGCATATTCAAACGGCTTTATTGGCACATCCACAACTTTCTGTCGCTCTCGGCAAAAAAGTTTGGTTGAAAATGGAAAACACGCAACCCTCTGGCTCATTCAAGTTGCGCGGGATTGGTTTGCTTTGCCAGCGTGCGGTGACGAGTGGTGCGACCCGATTAGTCTGTCCGTCCGGCGGTAACGCCGGTTTCGCGGCAGCTTTCGCCGGTGCTGCATTAGGTGTCAGAACCACGGTCGTCGTGCCGGAAACCACTTCCGCTGCGGTGATTGCGCGCATTCGTGACATCGGTGCAGAAGTGATTGTGCACGGCAGCGCATGGCATGAGGCGAATCAGGCCGCGCTCACATTATGTGAACAAGCGGGTGTGATCTACATTCCACCTTTTGACCATCCTGATATTTGGGACGGCAACGCCACCCTGATCGACGAAGCCTTAGCGCAAGCTAAAGCGATGGGATTCGATTTTGATGTGGTTATTTGTGCCGTTGGCGGCGGTGGATTGATGTCCGGGATACTGGAAGGCATGCATCGCAACGGTTTGAAAGAGGTGCCATTGATCGCGGTCGAAACCGATGGCGCGGCCTCCTTACATGCTGCTGTGGCGGCGGGCGAGTTGGTGTCGTTAGCGGCGGTGACGTCGATTGCCACGTCATTGAATGCGACCCGCGTGGCGGCAGCCGCATTTAACTGGACGCGTCAACATACGGTGCTGAGCGTCAAGATCAGCGATGCGCAGGCGGTTGCTGCCTGTCTTTCGTTTGCAAATGATATGCGAACGCTGGTCGAGCCGGCATGCGGCGCAGCCTTGGCAGTCGCCTATCAACGCCTACCTGAACTGGATAAATTCGAACGGCCCTTGATTGTCGTCTGCGGCGGTATTGGCGTCAGTCTGGAAACGCTTGCCAACTGGAAGAACCATTTTTCGTTATGACCATGTCGCCAGCCTTTCCAAAATTGTTGTCCTCGCAGATCGCCTTTGATACTGCGCGGACAATACTGGACGGCTTCGACAAGCATTACCGCCTGTTTCGCGAGGCAACCCATGCGGCGAAGCGGCATTTTGAATGTGCCGACTGGAAAACCGCTCAGATCGAGGCCCGTGAACGGATCGCCTTTTATGACACGCGCGTGGACGAATGTGTGCAGATGCTGGAAGATGAATATGCCGATGTCGATCTCACCGACGAGGTCTGGCGCGAGGTGAAGCTGCATTACATTGGCTTGCTGATTGATCACAAGCAACCGGAGCTTGCAGAGACGTTTTTCAATTCGGTATGTTGCAAAATTTTGCACCGAATCTATTTCCATAATGACTTCATTTTTGTACGGCCAGCAGTATCGACTGAATATCTGGACACCGACGAGACGACACCGACCTTCCGCGTGTATTACCCAATGCTAGACGGGATGCACGCCACCCTGAAGCGCATCATTACTAATTTTCAGTTGCAAACACCTTTCGCTGATCTTGATCGCGATGTCACGCTGGCAGAAGAGCGCATCCAGCAAACGTTTAGCGCAGACGCGCTCGAACTCAATCACCAGATTCACGTGCTATCGACGCTTTTTTACCGCAACAAAGGCGCTTACATGGTCGGCAAAATCATCAACGGTAGCAATGAGTATCCGTTCGTGATTCCGATTTTGCATAATCGCAAAGGTGAACTGGTATTGGATGCTGTGTTGTTTGAACGCAAAATACTGGCGATTTTGTTTTCGTTTACGCGTGCGTATTTCATGGTGGATATGGAGGTTCCTTCTGCCTATGTGCAGTTTTTACGGACCCTGATGCCAGAAAAACCACGTAGTGAAATTTATACGATTCTTGGTCTGCAAAAACTCGGCAAGGCCTTATTTTATCGGGATTTTTTGCGTCATTTAAGGCACTCCTCGGATAATTTTGAAATTGCACCCGGGATACGCGGGTTAGTCATGGTGGTGTTTGCGCTGCCATCGTTTCCCTATGTATTCAAGGTGATCAAGGATTATTTCCCAGCGCCCAAAGAGACGACCAATGCGCTGGTCAAAGAAAAATATTTACTGGTTAAAAATCATGATCGTGTGGGCCGCATGGCCGACACATTAGAATACTCAAGCGTTGCCTTTCCGCGCGCACGTTTTGCCGATGAATTATTGGCAGAATTGAAAGCTGTAGCGCCTTCCGTGGTTGAAGAAGATGGCGACGAAATCATTATCAAGCATCTGTATATCGAGCGCCGCATGGTGCCTTTGAATATCTATCTGAACAGCGCCCAGGCGAACGGTGATCAAACGGCGATGGAGCATGGCATCGTCGAGTATGGCAATGCAATCAAAGAATTGGTGGCCGTGAATATTTTCCCCGGCGATATGCTGTACAAAAATTTCGGTGTGACACGTCACAATCGGGTCGTTTTTTATGACTATGATGAGATTGAATACATTACAGATTGCAACTTCCGGAAGATTCCAGAGCCACGCAATGAAGAGGAGGAAATGTCTGCCGAACCGTGGTATTCGGTCGCAAAAAATGACGTGTTTCCTGAACAATTCGGTGTTTTTCTTTTGGGCAACACCAACGTAAGAAAATATTTTTTGAAACATCATGCAGATTTATTGACGCAACAGTACTGGCAGCAACGCAAACAGCACATACTGGATGGCCATTTCGACGATGTTTTTCCTTACCCACAAGAATGTCGTTTTAGAAATGCGAAATCAGTAGCCATGCTGACGCCGGTCACGCAAGATTGTGCAGAGTAGCGTGATTTTCGCAAAATTGGTCATGACGCTTTGCTGTGCTAAAAAAAGTGTCAAGAAATACGTTTCAAATTGTGACTAATCTGACGGCATAGACCGTCTTTAACTGGAGAAAAAACATGAGTGACTCAATTGTTATTGTCGGTGCGGCACGTACCCCGATGGGTGCATTTCAAGGTGATTTTTCCTCACTAACCGCTACTGATCTGGGTGCAGTCGCGATCAAAGCGGCAGTCGAGCGCGCCGGGCTAAAGCCTGAACAAATTGATAGTGTGGTGTTCGGTAACGTATTGCAAGCTGGTCAGGGTCAGGCACCGGCGCGTCAGGCGACAATCAAGGCCGGATTGCCAATGTCGACTAACGCCTCGACGATTTCCAAAGTGTGTGGATCTGCCATGCAGGCAACCATGTTTGCACATGACGCATTGTTGGCCGGCACGCATGAAGTTGTTGTCGCTGGCGGGATGGAGTCGATGACTAACGCACCGTATTTAGTGCCGAAGGCACGTGGCGGTTATCGTATCGGTCACGGCGCGATTTTGGATCATATGATGCTGGATGGTCTGGAAGATGCCTATTCCAGAACTGAAAACGGCGGCGGTCGTTCGATGGGCACTTTCGGTGAAGAGTGTGCAGCAAAATACAAATTCACGCGTGAAGAGCAAGATCACTTTGCAATCAGCTCAGTCAAGCGTGCACAAGCTGCTGCTGCCGATGGCCTGTTTAAGTGGGAAATCGCACCGGTAACGGTCACTAGCCGTGCGGGCGAGGTGGTTATCGATAAAGACGAAGGCCCGACTAAAGCGAAGGTGGAAAAAATTCCATCGCTACGTCCAGCATTCAAAAAAGACGGCACGATTACCGCCGCATCATCATCGTCGATCAATGACGGTGCTGCCGCTCTGGTATTGATGCTTGAGTCCACTGCGAAGAAACTTGGCTGCACACCAATCGCCAGAATCGTCGGTCATGCCAGCCACTCGCAAGAGCCAGATTGGTTCACCACTGCGCCGGTTGGTGCAATCGATAAGCTGTACAAGAAAATCGGTTGGACCAGCGCTGACGTTGATCTGTTTGAAATCAACGAAGCATTCGCCGTAGTGCCAATGGCAGCGATGAAAGAACACAATATTCCGCATGACAAGGTCAACGTGCATGGCGGCGCATGTGCATTGGGCCATCCTATCGGTGCATCCGGTGCGCGCATTATCGTGACGCTGCTTGGCGCTTTGAAAGCGACTGGCGGCAAGCGCGGCGTGGCCTCGTTATGTATCGGGGGTGGCGAAGGTACGGCGCTGGCGATTGAGATGCTGTAATGACGGTTTGTCTACGCTGGTGACCGTGTAGACAAAAAGACGGATGCAAAGCTATCCCGGCGGATAAGTCAGTCGCCGGGACGTCCTGCAAAAGTCCTGAAACAGGCAACGATGCAAAGTCATTTTTTCGCTGATTTCCCTGGTATGTTTGTTTGAGCAAAGCCGGGTGACACTGAAAACAACACTATCGACCGGGATTCGGTCGCCAGAGTGAATTCGAAAAAGGTTTTACATGAGTGCTGCAATCGATTTTTATTTTGATTTTTCGTCTCCTTACGGCTATTTTGCAGCCGAACGCATTGACGAACTGGCGGGAAAATATGGGCGCGACGTCGAGTGGCATCCGATTTTGCTCGGCGCTGTCTTCAAGACCACCGGTTCGGCACCGCTGACAGAGTTGCCGATGAAAGGAAAATATTCGTTCCACGATTTCGAGCGGAGCGCGCTCTTTCATGGCATTCCCTATCATCGGCCTCCGGCTTTTCCGCTTCCTACCCAAGTTGCGGCGCGTGCGATGTTGTGGATGCAGAGCAAACATGGTGCTGATCAGTCGATCAAATTTGCCAAATTGATTTATCAAGGCATGTTTGTGCACGGCATCAATATTGCTGAGCCGCTTAATGTCCTTGATATAGCGCGTAAAAATGGCTTCGATACAGAAGGCATGGCTGAAGGCGTGAATACGTTGTCGATCAAAAACCAGTTAAAAGCCGAGATTGACCTAGCCATGGCGCGTGGTGTATTTGGCTCTCCGTTTGTGATCGTCGATGGCGAATCGTTTTGGGGTTTTGACCGCTTTGATCAGATTGAAGCAATGTTGAAGTCTGGCAAAGTCTAAACGCGGCAACATCGAAAAATTGAAAAGTACGATGAACAAGCCAGTATGAACAAATCACATAATGCAGCACTGTGTCCATGTGGCGGCGGTCAGTTCTCGACATGTTGCGGTCGTTTTCTCGCCCCACAAGTTGGACTCTATCCGTCTGTGCCGCAAACTGCACAGGAATTGATGCGCTCTCGGTATACCGCCTACACGCTGCGTGATGATGTCTATTTATCAGCGACCTGGCACCGTAGCACGCGACCTGCGGCGGAAAACATCGTCAGCGCTGACGATGGGTTGAAGTGGCTTGGTTTAGAGATTCGACAGCATGAGACTGACGGCAATCATGCGACGGTGGAATTTGTTGCCCGTTATAAAGTCGGCGGGCGCGCCCAACGCCTTCACGAAGTAAGTCAATTTGTAAGAGAACTGGCCGAAACTGAGACCAAAGCCCAGCTGAATGAAAGTGCGTACCGCTGGTTTTATGTAGACGGATATTTTCCAGAAAAAATAATATAAATTTCTTGAGTGACCGCTGGATGCCGTTTGGACCGCTGTACGACCAGAATGACGGTGGCCAAAAATCAATGGACAAGGATAGGAGACAAACAATCATGCAAGCGAAAAACGATTCTTTAGCCGATTTGCCAACGACCATTTCCACCACTAATGCGATGACCGATCTAATCAGTACGCCAATCAACGGCATGAGTATCGCGCGTGGCAGTCAGGATATCCCGTTGATCGAAGATACCCTTGCCGTTTTCTTTGATGGGATGGTGGAAAATGTTCCCGACAACGATGCGTTAGTCGCTTGCCATCAAAACATTCGCATGACGTACCGCCAGTTGCAGACGGAATCACGTCGTTTGGCAAGCGCTTTACTGCGGTGTGGCGTTGAGCGCGGCGAACGTGTAGGGATCTGGTCGCACAATAATAGCGAGTGGCTACTGATGCAATTGGCGACAGCCCGTGTCGGTATTATTCTGGTCAATATCAATCCTGCCTATCGTGTGAGCGAACTGGAATACGCGCTCAACAAAGTTGGTTGCAAAGTCATCGTCACAATGACCAGCTTCAAAACCAGTGATTATCTTGAGATGTTGCGCACGTTGGCGCCCGAGTTGGCCGGTTGCGTTCCTGGTGAATTGCAGGCGGCGCGCATTCCGACTTTAAAAACGGTGGTGCATCTTGGCACCGATATATTACCGGGCATGTTACGGTTTTCTGATCTGATCGCCCGCGGTGATAGCGACGATCCACAAGTCGCCCTGATTGGTGCGACATTGCAAGCCACCGATGCGATTAACATTCAGTTCACCAGCGGCACGACCGGTTTTCCTAAAGGGGCGACGCTGACACATCGCAATATTTTGAACAACGGTTTCTTTATTGGCGAAGCCATGCGGCTCACGGCGCAGGATCGCTTATGTATTCCGGTCCCGCTGTATCACTGTTTTGGCATGGTGCTAGGCAATCTGGCCTGTCTGACTCACGGCGCAACCATCGTCTATCCGAATGACGGATTTGATGCGTTATCGGTATTGCAGGCGGTGCAGGATGAGCGCTGCACTGGCTTACATGGCGTGCCAACGATGTTTATTGCTGAACTCGACCACCCACGTTTTGCGGAATTCGATCTGTCCACATTACGCACCGGGATCATGGCCGGTTCGCCCTGCCCAACTGAAGTCATGAAGCGGGTAGTGCGTGACATGCACATGGAGGAGGTGACGATTGCTTACGGCATGACCGAAACCAGCCCTGTAAGTTGCCAAAGCCTCACCGATTCGCCGGTGGTGAAACGCGTGTCGACTGTTGGTCAGGTGCATCCACATCTTGAAGTCAAAATGGTCGATCCAGAATCGGGTGAAATAGTACCAATTGGTGTCACCGGCGAACTGTGCACACGCGGCTATGTCGTGATGCAAGGTTATTGGGACGATCTGCCAAAAACGCAGGAGGCAATCGACGCCGAAGGCTGGATGCACACCGGCGATCTGGCGACGATGGACAGCGAAGGCTACGTCAATATCGTTGGCCGAATCAAAGACATGGTGATACGCGGCGGAGAAAATATTTATCCACGCGAGATTGAAGAATTTCTGTATCGCCATCCAGCCGTGCAAGATGTACAGGTCGTCGGCGTGCCGGATGCCAAATATGGTGAAGAACTATGCGCGTGGGTCATTCTGCGGCCGGGTCAAAGCGTCGACGAAGAAGGATTGCGTGCATTTTGTAACGGTCAGATTGCCTATTACAAAGTGCCGCGTTATATCCGTTTTGTCGATGCGTTCCCAATGACCGTGACGGGGAAAATTCAAAAATTCAAAATCCGCGAAGCGATGAAAGAAGCGCTTAACATTAGCGAAGTTAAAACGGCCTGAAGTTAATCGAGCGTCAACGCATGCAATTGCGTTAGAGAGCCACGGGCAGCCATGGCGCATCTGACGATAAAAGACGGTAATAGTAAGTTAAAAAGTTTAAGGATATTGAGATGCCCCAGTTAGAAAGCAAACTGAATACCCGAAGCGAAGATTTTCAGCAGAATGCTAGCGCACTCAATTTGCTGGTCGACGATTTGCGACAAAAGGTCGCGCAAATTTCAGAAGGCGGCGGTGATGCGGCGCGTGACAAGCACGTGGCGCGTGGCAAACTTTTGCCGCGTGACCGTGTACAAATGCTGCTCGATCCGGGCACACCATTTATGGAATTTTCGCAACTGGCGGCCTATCACGTTTATATCGATAAAGACGGCAGCGATGCTGCGCCAGCTGCGGGTGTCATCACCGGCATCGGCCGCGTGGCAGGGCAAGAATGCGTGATTGTCTGTAACGATGCAACGGTCAAAGGCGGTACTTACTATCCGCTGACGGTCAAAAAACATCTGCGCGCACAAGAAATCGCCGAACAAAATAATTTGCCGTGTATATATCTGGTCGATAGCGGCGGTGCCAATTTGCCAAATCAGGATGACGTGTTTCCTGATCGGGATCATTTCGGGCGAATTTTTTATAATCAGGCGCATTTGTCCGCTAAAGGCATTCCGCAAATCGCGGTCGTCATGGGATCTTGTACCGCCGGCGGTGCGTACGTTCCCGCCATGAGCGATGAATCGATCATCGTCAAAAATCAGGGAACCATCTTTTTGGCGGGTCCGCCGTTAGTCAAAGCAGCGACTGGCGAAGTCGTCAGCGCCGAAGACTTGGGCGGCGGCGATGTACACACGCGTTTATCCGGCGTCGCTGATCATCTGGCACAGAATGATTTGCACGCGCTGGCACTGGCCCGCACGATAGTGTCAAACCTGAACCGCAAAAAGCCCGAAGGGCCAGTATTGCGCCCAGTGATTGAGCCGAAATATCCGGCCCACGAGTTATACGGCGTCATCCCGCTTGATACGCGCAAGCCATTCGATGTGCGCGAGGTCATAGCGCGGGTGGTGGATGGCAGCGATTTTGATGAATTCAAGGCACGTTATGGCACTACGCTAATTTGCGGCTTTGCCCATATTTATGGCATGCCGGTTGGCATTATCGCCAATAACGGCATCTTGTTTTCAGAAGCGGCGTTAAAAGGCACGCATTTTATTGAGCTATGTTCACAGCGTAAAATCCCGCTGGTTTTTTTGCAAAATATCACCGGCTTCATGGTTGGTCGCAAGTACGAAAACGAAGGCATTGCGCGTAACGGTGCCAAGATGGTGACCGCGGTGGCGACGACGGCTGTGCCGAAGTTGACGGTGATTATTGGCGGCAGTTTTGGTGCCGGTAATTACGGCATGTGCGGGCGGGCCTTCTCACCACGATTCTTGTGGATGTGGCCAAATGCGCGGATTTCGGTCATGGGTGGCGATCAGGCTGCGGGCGTATTAGCAACCGTCAAGCGCGATGGTATCGAGGGCAAAGGCGGTATTTGGACTGAAGAAGAAGAAGTCGCCTTCAAAGCACCGATTCGCGATCAGTACGAACATCAGGGACATCCGTATTACGCCTCGGCACGCTTATGGGATGACGGTGTCATCGATCCTGCGGATACGCGCATGGTGTTAGGTCTTGGTTTGAGTGCGGCGTTGAATGCACCGATTGCGGAGACTAAATTTGGCGTTTTCCGCATGTAAATTTGCTGCATAAATTTATTATGCAGCGCTATTTACGCACCCCAAAAAGTAAAAAACGCACGCGAACATGCAATCGGAAAGAACATAATGACGTATAAAACCCTGTTAGTTGAATGTAAAGCTGGCAACAGCGACCATGCACAAGTCGCCACCATTACCTTAAATCGGCCCGATGTCCGTAACGCCTTTAATCAGGACACGATTGCCGAAATCACGCGCGCCTTCACGGAACTGGGCGCAATGCCACAGGTTCGGGCGATTGTGTTGGCTGCGAATGGTGTCGCATTTTGTGCCGGTGCTGATCTGAACTGGATGAAAGAGATGGCAGATTACACGCCGGAACAGAATCGCGCCGACGCAGGACAATTGGCGGCCATGTTGCAGGTGATTTACGATTGTCCAAAACCGGTGATCGCTCGCGTACAAGGCGATTGTTACGCAGGCGGCCTGGGTTTGGTTGCCGCGTGCGATATCGTGGTGGCGGTCGAGGCAGCCCATTTCTGTTTGTCGGAAGTCCGGATCGGCTTGATTCCCGCGACTATTTCCCCCTATGTTATTAAGGCAATCGGCGAGTCGGCGGCGCGCCGCTACTTCATTACCGCTGAACGCTTTTCGGCAGCAACCGCCCTGCGAATCGGGTTGGTCCACGAAGTGGTCGGACTTGAAACATTAGATGACACGGTTAACGTGCTATTGAAATCATTGCTTGCCGCCAGTCCGGCTGCCGTGACAAATGCCAAGCGCTTGGTGCGGGATGTTGCCGGTCAACCTTTAAGCGCTGCACTGATTGCCGCAACAGTCGAGGGAATTGCCCAAAGCCGTGCTTCCGATCAAGGCCGTGAAGGCGTTCGTGCTTTTCTGGAAAAGCGCAAACCATCATGGTTGCAATGATAATTAACCGACAATATTATTGAAAAGTCATACATAAAAACCATCCCCATATGGGATGAATGCAGCGCTAATCCACAGGTTGAAGTGATGCTGTTGCGGCGATACCTATACAATTCCGGTTCCCCTGCAGTCTCTTGCAGTATGGTGAGCGCAAGCTCGTCAGTTTTAAAAGTTAACACATGATAAACAATGATTTTTTAAACAATCCTTACCCAACTTATCAGGCACTGCGTCAGGCCGGGCCGCTGCACTGGAATGAAGAGTTCTGTGGTGGTGCATGGCTTGTGACGGAATATAGCGATGTCGCCAGCGTTCTGCGCGATCCACGTTTTTCGGTGCGGCGTGCGGGTGGCTGGGCGAATACTAGCGGCCCGGAAGCGCTGACCGAGTTGCGTGAATTTAAACGTATTTTTTCGCGGTCGTTGTTATTTGTCGATCCGCCGCAACACACACGGCTGCGTCAAGTCATGAACGTTGGCTTTAAACCAGCGGCTTTGCAGGCGCTAGCGCCGCGGATTCAAAGTCTGATTGATGGCTTGCTGGATTCTGTGATGGCAACGACATCTGCGACCCCCGCCAGTTTTGATTTCATGCGGGATGTTGCGCGGCCGTTGCCAGCCTTGGTGATTGCGGCGATGTTGGGTATTGATGGCGATGATCGGGCGGAATTCGTGGCCTGGTCGGATGATATTGCTGATTTTATCGGCAGCCCGACCCCGACTATCGAGATTGCCCGACGTGCGCAAACCAGTCTGGTCGCGATGAACGCGTATTTTCGCGCAATCCTGCCGCAGCGGCGTTTGCATCCCGGCGATGACTTGATCAGCCAATTGATGCTGGCCGAAGCGAACGGCGGCATTATTACTACCAAAGAATTGCTGGCGCAGTGTTGCACGTTGTTATTTGCCGGTCACGAAACGACCCGCAATCTGCTTGGCAACGGGATGTTGGCGCTTCTGCAACACCCTGACCAATGGCAGATGTTACGGGACGATCCAGCATTGTTGCCATCGGCGTTGAAGGAATTGCTCCGATTCGACAGTCCGGTGCAATACACTGGCCGTCGTTTGAAAGTTGACGTTGAATTGCATGGTCAGCGCATGAAAAAAGGCGATCTGGTCATCCCATTGATCGGTTCGGCTAACCGCGATCCCGCCAAATTCACCGCCCCCGATACGCTCGACATCACCCGTAATCAGGGCGCGCATTTATCGTTCGGCTTCGGCCCGCATGTTTGTATCGGCGCGACTTTGACGTATATGGAAGCAGAAATTGCCTTGCGTAGCGTTATGCAGCGGTTGCCGGGCTTGCAACTAGTTGGCAAGACCCAATCGTGGGGACATAACGCAGTTTATCGAAGCCTCAACGCGTTGCCATTAAAGTACGTGTCGACGCTGGCGGCCTCTCCAATCGAGGATGCCGCGCATGTCTAATGCTGACCTTAATTTGCCTGTTGACGCGTTTCCCGGTTTCAAGCCCGATTTGATGGATGAAATAAGCGCTCAGTTGATGCAATTGCAAGACCAGAAGCTGCTACGCAAACGACGCATCGTGGATGGTCCACAAGGTCCGCTGCTGACAATTGATGGCAAGCAAATACTGGCTTTCAGCAACAACGATTATCTTGGTTTAGCCAATCATCCTGCGTTGATCGCTGCTGCCCACGATGGCTTGGCGCGATTCGGCGTCGGCGCGGCATCGTCGGCGCTGATCAGCGGTCATAGTAGTGTGTGCGAAGAATTGGAAGTCGCGCTGGCAGCGTTTGTTGGCATGCCCCGCGCATTGCATTTCTCAAATGGCTACATGGCAAATATGGGGATTATTCCGGCGTTGGTGGGCCCCGGCGATCTGGTACTTTCCGACCGGTTAAACCACGCTTGCCTGATCGATGGCGCACGTCTTTCCGGTGCAGAATTCCGCGTCTATCCGCATAACGACGTGGCGCGGGTGGAGCAGCAACTCGCCAAAAGCACTAGCGCACGCAAGCTGATAGTGACTGATGGCGTGTTTAGTATGGATGGCGATATTGCGCCCTTGCCTGCGCTGTTGGCACTGTGCGAAAAATACGATGCGTGGTTGTTGGTCGACGATGCGCACGGTTTTGGCGTGCTGGGACCGCAAGGCCGTGGCAGTCTGGCCCATTTTGGATTGGCGTCACCGCGCGTACTGTATATGGGCACGTTGGGGAAAGCGGCTGGTGTTTCGGGCGCGTTTGTGGCTGGCGATGCAACGTTGATCGAATGGTTATTGCAGCGCGCACGGACTTACGTGTTCACTACGGCCAGTCCACCGATGTTAGCGTGCGCACTATTAGCGACGCTCAACTTGTTGGAAACCGAAGATTGGCGACAACAGCATTTGCGGCAATTAGCAAAACAGTTACGTGATGGTGTTGCTGATTTACCATGGTCGCTACTCCCGTCTGACAGTGCGATTCAGGCATTGGTTGTCGGTGATAATCAGCTCGCCCTGGATGTGATGGCGGCATTGTTTGAGCAGAATATCTGGGTGCCCGCGATTCGCCCGCCGACGGTGCCCAAAGGGACTGCGCGATTGCGTATTTCGCTCTCAGCGGCGCATACAATAGAACAAGTGGATCAATTGATTGCTGCGTTGCATGTGGCTGCTAAAAAGCTTGCTGCCGCAGAGACCTTGACCGCAAAAGATACCGTCAGCGAGGAAAACGCGCCAGCCGATATCGACAGTATGAAGGAAGCATAGTTGAAACAAAATACACAATCTGACTGGGTAAATCGCAGTCTGAAAAGCGTCTGGCATCCATGCACGCAAATGCAACACCACGAAACGGTGCCGCTGATTCCGGTCAGCCATGGTCGCGGTGCGTGGCTATACGACGCCGATGGCAAGCGTTATCTGGACGCCATTAGTTCATGGTGGGTGAATCTATTCGGTCATGCCAATCCGCGTATTAATGCCGCGTTGAAAGACCAGCTGGATAAGCTTGAACACGCGATGTTGGCGGGTTTTACGCACGAGCCGGTGATTCGGTTGTCAGAGAAACTGGCAGAGCGCACGGGGAATGTGTTGGGGCATTGCTTTTACGCGTCGGATGGTGCTTCGGCGGTGGAAATAGCACTGAAGATGAGTTTTCATTCCTGGCGTAACGCCGGTCATAGCGCCAAGCAAGAATTCGTTTGTCTCAAAGGCAGTTATCACGGCGAAACCATCGGTGCGCTGGCGGTGACAGACGTGGCTTTGTTCCGCGATGCGTATGGACCGCTATTACGTCAGGCGCACGTTGTGATGTCGCCCGATGCACGCGGCGCGCATGAAGGAGAAACCGCTGCCGATGTTGCGCGTCGTGCTGCGCATTCTCTGGAATTGTTATTGCAACAACGTGGCACGCACATCGCGGCGCTAATTATCGAGCCATTGGTGCAGTGTGCGACCGGCATGGCAATGCACGATCCCGTCTATTTGGCCGAAGTACGCGCCTTATGCGACCGTTATCAGGTGCATTTGATCTTTGATGAAATTGCCGTGGGCTGCGGTCGGACTGGAACATTCTTTGCGTCTGAGCAAGCTACGGCAAAGGGTTCTGAAGCCTCAGCGCCGCAGCCGGTCTGGCCGGATTTCGTTTGCCTGTCGAAAGGGATCAGCGGTGGCTATTTGCCATTGTCGCTGGTGATGACGACCGATGCCATTTATCAGAGTTTCTACGATGCCGACGTCACCCGTGGTTTTTTGCATTCGCATTCTTACACCGGCAATCCATTAGCCTGTCGTGCGGCGTTGGCGACGCTTGAAATTTTTGAGCAAGATGATGTACTGAACGCTAATCGCGTGAAGGCACAGCGCATAACCGCCGCATTGCAACCAATGGCCGATCATCCGAGCGTGCAGCATTTCCGCCAGCGCGGGATGATCTGGGCGTTTGATGCAAAAATTGCCGATCCGGCAGCAGCGTCAACTTTTTCGCGTCGATTTTTCAGCAAAGCGTTGGAAAGCGAATTGCTATTACGACCCATTGGCAACACGGTCTATCTGATGCCTCCATACATCCTCGATGAGGAAGAGTGCGACTTGCTGGCAGCACGCACAGCTTCTGTATTCAACAGCGTCATTGGCGAGAGGTCTTGATGACTAATCAAACGATACCGTTGAATGCGTTGATGCCAATGGAAAACAAGCCGCAATGCGCCTATTTTGTCGCTGGCACGGATACCGAAATCGGTAAAACGCTCGTCGCTGCCAGTTTGTTGCATGCGCTGACCAAAACCGGCATTCGTACCGCCGGGATGAAACCGGTCGCCGCCGGTGCAGAGTTGCGCGACGGCATCTGGCACAACGATGATGCCGACGCTTTGGCAGCGCAAGCCAGCGTCGCGCTACCAACACATTTGGCAACGCCGTATTTATTTAAGGCGCCGACCGCGCCGCATATCGCCGCCGCGCAGGAAGCCCGCATCATTGCATTGCCGCATATTTTGGCGTGCTATCAACAGATAGCGACCTTGGCTGACGCAGTGGTAGTCGAAGGCGTTGGTGGCTTTCGCGTGCCATTGAACGCCACCACTGATACCGCCGATTTGGCAGAACAGTTGGGTTTGCCGGTTGTGCTGGTTGTTGGTTTGCGGCTTGGCTGCATTAGCCACGCGCTGCTAACGGTCGAAGCGATTGCCGCGCGCGGCTTGCTATTGGCAGGCTGGGTTATCAATACTGTCGATCCCGACATGCTGAACGCTGACGCGACGATTGAGGCGCTGGTGGCGCGCATTGATGCGCCTTTATTGGGCCGTGTACCGCGACTTCCATTGCCCGCTGCGGAATTAATCGCCGCTGCCGCCAGTTATCTTGAATTTTCACATTTGCCGGGCTGGCCTGCCGGAACACCTCTTTTAACAAATTCCCTCCCTTCTAAGGAAATCTGATCATGTCTTCGCAACCGAACGCCAGCACTTCACAACCGATTAACTTTCAGCCTGGTATCGCCCAAAAAATCGTGGCTCCGGCAGTCGATGCCGCATGGCGCGTGGAAGAAGTGCTGGAAATATTCAATTTGCCGTTCAACGATTTGATGTTCCGCGCGCAACAAGTACATCGCGAAAATTTTGATCCAAGCGAAGTCGAGTTAGCGACACTCTTGTCGATCAAGACCGGCGGTTGCCCGGAAGATTGCGGCTATTGCCCGCAAGCTGCGCGCTACGATACCGGCGTTGTTGCCCAAAAAATCTTGCCTCTTGAGACGGTGCTGGATGCTGCCCGTCAAGCCAAGGCTAACGGTGCAACGCGTTTTTGCATGGGCGCGGCATGGCGCGAGCCAAAAGATCGTGATCTGGAACACGTAGAAGATATGGTGCGCGGCGTGAAAGCTCTCGGCCTTGAAACCTGCGCCACGCTGGGTATGTTGGGCGAAGGTCAGGCCGAGCGGTTGAAGCAAGCCGGTCTGGATTACTACAACCACAACCTCGATACCGCCCCCGAATTGTATGGTGACATTATCACCACCCGCGATTATCAAAACCGTCTGGACACGATCGACAGCGTGCGTGGCGTCGGTATCAAAGTGTGTTGTGGCGGGATTGTCGGCATGGGCGAATCGCGCTTGCAGCGGGCCGGTCTGGTGGCGCAACTCGCCAACATGACACCTTATCCAGAATCGGTTCCTGTGAACAATCTGGTGCAGGTCGAAGGCACGCCTTTGTATGGTATTGAGGCGCTGGATCTGCTCGAATTTGTTCGGACCATTGCAGTGGCACGTATCACGATGCCAACAGCGCGGGTGCGTTTATCGGCCGGTCGCCGCCAGATGGGTGAGGCGATTCAGTCGCTGTGTTTCCTGGCGGGTGCGAACTCGATTTTCTACGGCGATAAATTGCTGACAACCGGCAACCCGGAAGTTGAAGAAGATCGCGCATTGTTGGCTAAATTGGGTATGCACACGCGGTCGACTGCCATTGATGCACGCTGTGAAGTGACGCAAAGCGAAGCGCAATAAAGCAGTTCGTTAGCTGACCGAAAGAAAAAATAGAAACGGCGAAAAATCATCTTCAAACGTCTGTTACCACAAGTGAGATTCTGTAGGACTGACGATTGCGTTAGTCCTACAAACTTTTAGTAGAAGTAGCGATGGGCAGCGATTTGATTGAATTGTTTTTCAGCAGAACAAAAAACCAACTGGAGCAGACATGTTTACAAAAATTTTGATCGCCAATCGCGGTGAAATCGCCTGTCGCGTTGCCGCCACTGCCCGCCGTATGGGTGTCAAAACGGTGGCGGTTTATTCGGAAGCCGATGCAGGTGCCAAGCATGTGGCAGTCTGCGACGAGGCAGTCTGCATCGGGCCGGCAGCGGCCAAGGAAAGCTATCTGCACGGGGATAAAATTATTGCCGTCGCGCTGGCGACGGGCGCGCAGGCGATCCATCCGGGTTACGGTTTTTTGTCAGAGAACGCGCAATTTGCGCAGGCGTGCGCAGACGCTGGTCTGATATTCATCGGACCGCCGGCTAGTGCGATCAAGGCGATGGGATCAAAATCTGCCGCCAAGTCATTAATGGCGAAAGCCGACGTGCCGCTGGTTCCCGGTTATCACGGCGATGATCAGGATGCCGATCTGTTGCAGCAACAGGCCGACAAAATCGGCTATCCGGTATTGCTGAAGGCAAGCGCTGGCGGCGGCGGTAAGGGCATGCGAATCGTCGAGAATAGCGCAGATTTCAAGGCTGCATTGGCATCTTGCAAGCGCGAGGCGATCAGCAGTTTTGGTGATGATAAAGTATTGGTCGAGAAGTATTTGACCCGTCCGCGACACATAGAAATTCAGGTCTTTGCCGACAGTCAGGGTGATTGCGTTTACTTGTTTGAACGTGATTGCTCAGTGCAACGGCGTCATCAAAAAGTACTGGAAGAGGCGCCAGCGCCAGGAATGACTGAAGAGCGGCGCAAAGCCATGGGCGATGCGGCGGTCGCGGCAGCTAAGGCAGTTGGCTATGTCGGCGCGGGTACGGTGGAATTTATTGCTGACTACGAAAATGGCGAAGGCGGCGCGTTTTATTTCATGGAAATGAATACCCGCCTGCAAGTCGAACATCCGGTGACCGAAATGATCACTGGGCTTGATCTGGTTGAGTGGCAATTGCGAGTTGCTTCTGGCGAGCCGCTGCCACTTAAGCAAGCGCAACTAACAATACGCGGTCATGCGATTGAAGCGCGGATTTATGCTGAAAATCCGGACAAGGGATTTTTGCCGTCAATCGGCACGCTGCGCCATTTGCGTACGCCAGCCGCACGCGAATTTGAAGTGACCGCTGCGGCAACACCCGACGCGATTGTACGGATTGATTCAGGGGTGCGTGCGGGTGATGCCATCTCGCCGTTTTATGATCCGATGATCGCCAAATTGATTGTCTGGGCACCGGATCGGCACCAGGCTTTGGCGAGTATGTCTAATGCTTTAGCGCAGTATCAAATTGTGGGTCTGGCCAGCAATATCAGTTTCTTGCAGCGTCTGATTGCCAGTCAGCCTTTTTCCACCGCTGATCTGGATACAGGGTTGATTGAACGGAATCAGGACGCGCTGTTTCCAATCGCTCAGCCGGTTGAAGTGGCAGTGCTTGCGCTGGCAACCGCCGCATTATTGGCGGCTGAACGTCGCGCAACCGACACGCATGTTAATCCTTGGACCGATACCAATGGCTGGCGTCTGAACAGTAACTTGCAACGCCAGCTGACCTTTGTCGACAATGGCAAGGCAAGCCCGATCGCTGTGCTGTATCAATCCGGCAGTTGGTTGTTGCAACATGGTCAACACTTCACGCGGATGGCATTGTTGCAGCAGAGTGATTGTGATTACGTCATCAGTCTTGGTGATCGCGAGGTGCGGGGTACGGTGGTTTCTGATGGTACCCACTTTCAGGTATTTACCGGCGGCCACCAGTATACGCTGGACTATGTCGATCCATTGGCGCACGCCGGTGAAGTCGAAACCGAAGGTGGTCGCCTGACTGCGCCCATGCCCGGGAAAATCGTTGCCGTATTGGTCGCGCAGGGCGATCAGGTTAAAAAGGGTGCGCCATTGCTGATTATGGAAGCGATGAAAATGGAGCACACGATTGCCGCGCCAGCCGATGGTCTGGTGGAAGAGTTGCTGTATGCGGTTGGCGATCAGGTGGCCGAAGCGGCGCAATTGCTAGCGTTTAAACTTGATGTAACGCAATAGTTTGATAATGCGGTTTTGTGGCAAAGCGGTGGGTGTAACAAACCTGATAGCGGACCTGATTCCGCACTTGGTTTCGATGCTTGACCGAAGGCTAGTCAGAAATTAAAAAAAGCGCTGCCAGAAGGAGTTCAATGAAAATAATATACTATGCGCCGCCTGGGAGCGGGCTGGACGACTGGCTGGAAATGGTCGCCAAAGCGATGCCTGAAGCTGAATGTCGGTTATGGTCCGAGGGCGATACGGACCATGCAGATTATGCGCTGGTGTTCGCACCACCGGCGGCCATGCTGCGTGGGCGACACGATTTGAAAGGCATTTTTAATCTTGGTGCGGGTGTCGATGCCATTTTCCAACTAGGGAATGCGTTTCCTGACGGTGTGCCGCTGATTCGGGTTGACGATGCCGGTATGGCGATTCAGATGGCTGAGTATGTGACGCACGCTTTGCTTGGCTACTACCGCCGCTTTGCGCTTTATCAGCAACAGGCCAGTCAGAGTGAATGGCGACGCTTGTCGCGCAATAACAAGCAGGATTTTAGCGTCGGTATTTTGGGTCTTGGCGTGTTGGGTGTACGGATTGCCGACGCGGTCAGGCATTTTGAGTTTCCGTTGAATGGTTGGAGTCGCACTCAGAAAGACTTGCCCGGCATGCGTTGTTATGCGGGCGAAGACGGTCTTGATGCGTTTTTGCGGGCCTCGCGGGTGTTGGTCTGCATCCTGCCGCTGACGCCAGAAACCACCGGCATCATCAATCGTGAAAATCTGCAAAAATTACAGAGTGGCACTGAACACACCGGGGGTTCCAGAGGTGCGTATGTGATTAACGTTGCCCGTGGCGGTCATCTGGTGGAAGACGATTTGCTGGCGCTGGTCAAAACCGGTCATATCGCCGGTGCAACACTGGATGTATTTCAGCAAGAACCATTACCGTCCGAGCATCCTTACTGGCAGGAACCGCGCATTACCATTACGCCGCATTTCGCAGCAGCATCGGTGGAACTAGACACGATTCAACAAATCAGCGAAAAAATCCGTGCGCTGCAACGCGGTGAGGCGGTCACCGGGGTTGTAGACCGTATCAACGGCTATTAAATCATCGGATATTAAAATCATAAGAATAGCGAGGATCGTAAAATGACATTCCCAAGCAAAGTTAAAATCGTTGAAGTCGGCCCACGTGACGGTTTGCAGAACGAAAAAGAGACCATTCCTGCAGAAATCAAGATTGCACTGGTCAATCAACTGACCGCGGCAGGTTTCGTCAACATTGAAGCGGCCTCCTTTGTATCGCCTAAATGGGTGCCGCAAATGGCGACATCCACCGAAGTGATGGCGGGCATCATCCGGCAACCGGGCGTAATTTATTCAGCCTTGGTTCCCAATATGAAGGGCCTCGAAGCTGCCTTGGCGGCGGGGGCTGATGAAATGGTGATTTTTGGATCGGCATCGGAAGCGTTCTCGCAAAAGAATATCAATTGCTCAATTGCCGAATCAATCGAACGGTTTCGTGACGTGGCTCTGACCGCTAAACAAGCGGGAAAACGTTTGCGCGGCAGTATTAGTTGCGTTTTTGGTTGTCCGTATCAGGGCGAAGTCAGTATTGATGCGGTGGTGGATGTGTTGCACCGCATGCGCGATCTTGGTTGCGACGAGATTGACATTGCCGATACGATCGGTGTGGCAACTTCCAACAAGGTGAAGGCGGTCATGCAACGATTGGTGCAGGAATTTCCGGTGGATCGTTTGTCTGGCCATTTTCATGACACTTACGGTCAGGCGCTGGCGAATATCTACGCCAGTCTGGATGTCGGCATTTCAATCTATCACGCGTCAGTGGCCGGTTTGGGCGGTTGCCCGTACGCTAAGGGCGCAACCGGTAACGTGGCAACGGAAGACGTGTTGTATATGATGCAAGGGTTGGGGATTGAAACGGGTATAAATCTCGATGCGGTGGTTGAGGCAGGACAATTCATCTCTCAGCATCTCGGACGCAAGGCTGCCAGTCGGGCCGGAAACGCGATCGCTGCTAAGCGCGCTTTTGCCTAGTAGCAAATCGCCAACACATTTCGGGCAATTCGGGATTAGGTCGCCGATGCAAAACAAATTCAGGCGATAACGCTTCGTTGGCATCTTAGTAAGTATCTTAATAAGTGTCTTATTTTGCGTTAGTCTGCGTCGGTTTCGGCATCTCTTTGCCCATCTCGCCTAATAGAACTGTTTTCGGGCGCGGGACTGCGTAGAATGGCGATCTATATTTAATCAGGAATTGAAATAATGAAAAAATCCGGCATGGCAAAGATGCAAGCAATGAAACTTTCCGGCAAGATGAAGCAACCGGGTTCCGCCGCTGTATTCGGTCAAACTGCGCCCGTAGCGCTGGATCGGCGTGAGCAGCGCAATCTGGATCAGTCGCTGGGTTTGGTACCGTTTGCGGTCAAATTGAATAGTGATCTGGTGCAGCAAATAAAAACGCTGGCGCAAGAGCGTGACTGCGGCGTGAATGAATTGGTCGCGGAGTTGTTGAGCAAGGCGCTGGAAGCGTAATAGCCAAGCAAGTTAGGGGTTGTGTCGCCTTAGCCCAATCTCTAGCGTCGCGTGTATGCACATGATCCCAAGGACCAGTGCGCGACGCTTTACCGATCATTGGGTCTCCCATGGGTTAAGAATCGTCACGCCGGACGGTTGAAAGTCAGCCACATTTCGCGTTACTAAGGTCATGCCATGAACCAGCGCCGTTGCTGCAATGAGGCTATCCATGGCCGGGCGCGGGTCGGGCACATGAAGCGCCGCGCAACGTTGCGCAACCGCGGTATCAACCGGTAGAATGCGGCCGGCAAATGCAGGTAAAACATGGCTCTCGAACCAGGTCCGAAAAATAGCGCCTTGTGGTGGATCGCGGCGCTCAATTAACAATACGCCCAGTTCCAGCTCCTGCACGGTGATGGCCGACAAATAGAGGTCTGTGGCATCCACACTGTCGGCCCACTGCGCCACATTTTTATCGGCTCGGCCAAGGCGAATTTTTCGCAACTCAGAAACGACATTGGTATCGAGAATAAACATCAGGAAAAGTCCACAGGGCGCGGAATCTCACGCGAGCGTGGAGTCTCAAAGTCGATATCAGCGATGCTCGGCATCGCCAGCAAATCGGCAATCTTCTGGTGACTTCCGGTAATCTGCTGATAAAGCGCGATGCTCATAAGAACATGGGCCGGTCGTCCCCTATCCGTGATGAATACTGGCCCATTGTTTGCGGCCCGTTTTGCCTCGCTCGCCCCTTGATTGAACTCGCGGCTTGATAGGGTTGTGATGGTCATGACCATAGCGACACCTCGAATACTTGATTTAAGTAGATATGTTACTACAACATAAATGCGGGTGCAAACGCTGTACTCTGCATGGATTCTGTCGTACTGGTTTAATCGCTGGCGGGTCGGTCCTTAGCGCGCGGCGTGTCGGGGGAAGATGCGGCCTTCGTTCTCGGCTTTTGCCGTCGTTACGCCGCCACCGAATTGAGTTGCGCTGGTCTCTTGCTTTTCTGCCTCCAACACATAGCCATCCTCGTTAGCCATCCGTCCAAAAAGCGTTACCTGCGGCCTCGATGCGTTCAGCAATATAATCTGCCACCACTTTGACGCGCACGGAATCGCGCGCTTCGGCATGGGTGATTAGCCAATAGCCGCGGAATAGTTTGATCTGGTCTGGCAATAGTCGCACCAATTCCGGCTCATTGCGGGCCATGAAGCATGGCAGTGCGCCCAGTCCGACTCCGCCTTTCACTGCCGCCATCTGGCTGATCACATTCGAAATTCTGACACGTGGCGCTGGCGCGGTAGGAATGTGTGACAAATAATCAAGCTCCTTGGTCCACATCAAGTCCTCCACATAGCCCACCCAAGTATGGGCCGCCAATGAAAGTTGGGTGTCAATTGGTCCGTGCTGCGCCAGAAAAGAACGTGCCGCATAAATGCCAAGCTCATAGTCGTTCAGCTTGCGTGCATGCAGCCGACCCGTTTCGGGGCGCGTCATGCTGATCGCAATATCAGCCTCGCGCCTGGAAAGACTAAACATGCGTGGATTGGCGATGAGTTCAATTTCCAACTGTGGATGGCGGGTCGCCAGGCCGGTCAGTTCGGGTGCCAAAAAATAAGTTCCGAATCCTTCCGGTGCGCCGATCCGCACCGAACCCATTAACCCTAGCGCTCCATCATCGGAGCGGGATCGAATGCGGATCGCCAGGCTTTCGACCGCCTCCGCATCGGGAATCAGGCGCTCACCTTCTGCTGTGAGGACGTACCCGGCCGAGCGACGGTCAAACAAAGCCACCCCAAGCGCCTTCTCCAGGCCAACTATGCGTCTGCTGAGTGTCGAATGATCAATACCCAACTGCAAGGCTGCGGTGGTAAGTCGTCCGGCCCGCACCACGGCTAAAAATCCTTGTAGGTCGTTCCAGTCAAATTTTTGCATGCGATTTTTTGCACATCCATTGTGTGATATTCAATATTTACGGGGGGAAATGCGAATGCTACTCTTTTTATGTGAATCCGAAAATACGGTATCGCCTCCCGTCAAACATGGCGGTGTACAAATATTATTACAGGAGTAGACATGTCAACTTTGTTTCAGCAATTAAAAGGACTCGCTGACGCGGGAAAACCCGTGCGCGTCGGCTTGATCGGGGCAGGGAAATTCGGCTCAATGTATCTGTCGCAAGTGCCGCGTACGCCGGGCGTGCATCTGTTGGGGATTGCTGATTTGTCCCCGGCACGTGCGTGCCAATCCTTAAAACGAGTCGGCTGGCCGGAGCCGATGTATGCCGCAAAATCCTGGAATGAAGCGCTACGTAACGGCAGCACCTTCGTACAAGATGATGCGGAAGCGCTGATTTCGCAAGGCGAAATCGATATCATTATTGATGCCACCGGCAATCCAGCTGCGGGTATCCGCCATGCATTGCTTTGTTGCAAGCATCGCAAACATATCGTGATGGTCAATGTCGAGGCCGACGCGCTGGCCGGACCGTTGCTGGCACGGCGCGCTGCGGAAGCTGGGATCATTTATTCAATGGCATATGGCGATCAGCCTGCGTTGATAGCCGAGATGGTGGATTGGGCGCGTACTGCCGGTTTCGATGTTGTCTGCGCGGGCAAAGGGACCAAATATCTACCGATATATCATCAATCCACTCCCGACACGGTATGGGGACATTACGGTTTTAGCGATGAGCAAGTCGCCGGTGGTGACTTCAATGCGCAGATGTTTAACTCGTTCCTGGACGGCACCAAATCGGCGCTCGAAATGGCGGCAGTGGCCAACGCGACAGGGTTACGACCAGGTTCAGACGGACTCGCTTTTCCTCCTTGCGGTGTGGATGATTTGCCGAATATTTTACGTCCGGCATCGGCTGGCGGGATCTTGCCGCATTCTGGCACAGTCGAAGTGGTGTCTTCGCTTGAGCGTGATGGGCGTCCGGTCTTTCGCGACTTGCGATGGGGCGTGTATGTAACCTTTGAAGCACCAACCGATTATGTCCGCGAATGCTTTTCGCAATACGGTTTAAAAACCGATTCCAGCGGTCGCTTTGCCACGATGTATAAGCCGTACCATCTGATCGGTCTCGAATTGGGGATTTCCATCGCTAATATCGCCGTTCGCGGTGAGCCAACCGGCAGTACTACAGAATTCCATGGTGATGTCGTGGCAACCGCTAAACGCGATTTGCGCGCTGGCGAACGTCTGGACGGTGAAGGTGGCCACATGGTGTATGGCAAATTGATGTCGGCCGCCGATTCATTAAACAGCGACGCGCTACCGATCGGACTTGCGCACAATATTGTGTTGCAACGCCCCATCAGCGCGGGGCAATCCGTGCGTTGGAGCGATGTCGTTATCGACAGCAGCAAAGAGTCAATTCAGGTACGGCGTGAAATGGAAGCCATGTTCCGCAAGGAAATGGGTCTGCAAGCCCCGCGTGATGATATTGCGGCCTAAAACATCCTACCAATAAAAGGACCAACTAAGAACGTCGATCCCGAATCGCCTGTAGAGCGAGAGGGGTCGAACCGCTGGGATATAGTCCGTGGCGGCATTCCTGATCGTCGGTGCGTTGCGGGTGCCGACTGTACATTCACATCTGGCAGATTATTAAAGGGCGTCCGATATATGGTTCATCGGATACGTCTTGGTTGGATGCCGCTTTTAGCGCTAGATATAATTTTCTTGCTGATTCCATCGCCATCGGCGAACATGGAGGTTAAACGCAGTTGGATCTATTTGACTGATGTGACTGATTAATTACTAGTCATATTGTTAAATCGGTCCGCTGCACGGCGAACGTTACTTGTTGATGTGAAGGTTGTGCCCGCATGTTGGATGTAAACGCTGCCTTGGCGCGTTCCCCTGTTGATCGGATGCTGATCGTTGCGTGTGCCATCTCCTGGCGGTTGGTAGTGCAACGATGAACGATTCCTTGCGTGTCCTATTACCAGCGACCATGCATGTGCTTCAACGTGGCTGGTTGTCATCAAATAACATCCTGTTTCTGGGACAGGAACAAACCGCTCTGGTCGATAGCGGCTATGCGACGCACGCAACGCAGACGGTTGCGCTGGTAGCGCAAGTGTTGCATGGTCGCCCGCTCGACTGGCTGGTTAATACACATATTCACTCGGACCATTGTGGTGGCAACGCCGCGCTCCAACAAGCGTACGGCTGTCGTACTTTTATTCCTGCTGCAGAAGCGTCAAAGGTACGCGACTGGGATCAGGGCGCGTTAAGTTACGTCGCCACGGGTCAGCAATGTGCGCGATTTCATGTTGACGCCACCTTGCAAGGCGGCGACGAAATAATCCTCGGAGACATGACCTGGCAAGTGCTGGCTGCGCCAGGGCATGATCCGCATTCGCTGATCCTGTATTGTCCTCAACATCGGATTTTGATTTCTGCTGATGCATTGTGGGAAAACGGGTTCGGTGTCATTTTTCCAGAACTCGACGGCCAATCGGGATTTGCTGAAGCGCGGGAGACGCTGGAAATGATTGCCGCTCTGGACGTTGCGATCGTTATTCCTGGTCATGGTCGACCATTTACAGACGTTGCCAGTGCGCTTTCCAGTGCTTTTTCACGGCTGGATTATCTCTCGGCCGAGCCTATCCGAAACGCGCAAAATGGACTGAAAGTATTGCTGAAATTTCTGCTACTGGAACGTCAAAAAATATCTCTGGAAGATGTGTCGCAGATAGTTGCGACAATGCCTTTGATGGTATCCACAAATGCGCGTCATTTACATCTTCCGAATGATCAACTGACTGCTTGGCTTATTGCGCAATTGTTACGCGCTGGCGCAGCGCAGTTGGATGGTGAAGTGTTGTTAAATTCGGATTAAATATTTGATTCTGCGTAAGAAAAATACGTAATATAAGTAAGATTTTTCTCAAAATAAGTCAGACTTTTCTAATAATGCGTCTTCAGTCACGCCATGGGTATAAAACCCGCCGCCCGCGCCCGCTTTAACGGCTAATATCTAGCGGCCAATCATTTCGATGTGGCGCTAAGCAAAATAATCAATATGTAAATGTGCGTAGAAGCTGACGCGTAGAAATCGATACTGCCATGCAGATCATATGCCAATGACATGCGATTGGATGGTCAGGTGTCGTTATATGTTGTCGTTATACGTTGTCGATAATACACAGTCGTAGTCTGTAATGGCATTCCCTTTTTACCAGAGACAATCCACTCATGTTTGAAACCCTTCTTCACCCTATCGTCAACTGGCTTAATGGTATTTTGTGGGGATATGTCCTCATTTATTTGTTGTTAAGCGTCGGCGCTTTTTTTACGATTCGTTTTGGTTTTATCCAGTCGCGCATTTTTCGGTCAAATTTATTCAAACGCGAACCCGGACAATCCGTTGAGGGAATTACCGGCTTTCAAGCTTTTGCGACAGGTATCGCAAGCCGTGTCGGAACCGGTAATATTGTTGGCGTTGCGGTGGCGTTGACCGTTGGTGGTCCTGGCGCGATTTTCTGGATGTGGGTGGTCGCACTGCTTGGCATGTCATCAGCATTTGTCGAGGCAACGCTGGCGCAAATTTTTAAAGTCCGTAATGAAGACGGTAGTTTTCGGGGCGGACCGAGTTATTACATCCAGATTGGATTGCGTTCACGCGCCTTTGGGATGGTGTTTGCGTTGTCGCTGATCTTGGCTTTTGGGTTTGTTTTCAATGCAGTTCAGGCCCAATCCATCGCTGAAACGATGGATATTTCTTTCCATATTCCGCGGCATTGGGTTGGTATCGCATTGGTGCTGTTGACCGCGCCGGTTATTTTCGGTGGCATCCGACGCGTCGCAAAGTTTGCCGCTGTGATCGTGCCGATTATGGCGGTTGGCTATCTCGGCGTGGCGGCATTTGTGTTGGTGACGCATCTGACTGAATTGCCTGCGGTCTTCAGTTTGATTATCAAAAGTGCGTTTGGTCTTGAGCAAGCTGTCGGCGGAACCATCGGTTACGCGATCACTGTGGCCATGATGACTGGTATTAAGCGCGGACTATTTTCTAACGAAGCGGGGATGGGATCAGCGCCCAATGCCGCTGCGGCGGCAGTCACTTCTCATCCTGTTTCTCAAGGATTATTACAGATGATGGGCGTGGTGGTGGACACAATGATTATCTGCACGGCGACTGCATTGATTATTTTATTGTCTGGTGAATACGTTCCAGGTGGCGCAACCCAAGGAGCAAGTTTGACGCACGCGGCGATCACAGCGCATTTGGGAAGTTGGGGCGGACTATTTTTAACCGTGGCGATTTTCTTCTTTGCGTATTCATCAGTGTTAGGCAATTACGCTTACGCTGAAGGCAATGTTCAGTTTATTAGCAAGCATCCATTGTTGCTGTTCTTATTCCGTCTTTGTGTACTTGGAATGGTGATGTTTGGTGCCACGGGCAGTTTGCCGTTGGTATGGGATATGGCGGATACCAGCATGGGATTGATGGCGTTGATTAATCTGGTGGCAATTGTGTTGTTGAGTAAATACGCCTATGCGGCATGGCGTGATTATCTGGAACAGAAAAAACGCGGTATCGACGTGCCTAAATTTACCCGACATAGCATTCCTGCATTGCGCGATGTGTTGCCTAAAGATGTCTGGTAATTTAACGTAGCGATAGGCGCATGCCGTTGCCATATCGTTAAAAATAGCTCGCTAAAATGCGAGCTATTTTTTTGTATTTCGCGAACATATCCTCCGCATCCAGATGCTTGTCACTCACTTAATGAAAGCCTCATTTGGTTTATGATAACCAATCCAAAAGTTTTCACTCACTTATGCGCTTGCTGTTTATTATATTTTTAATAAAAAAAAGTAATTAGAATCAATCCAGTTAGAAGATAAAATCTAGCACGATCGTACTTTTTTGTATGACGTTTCCCTTATAATCATTTCTTTGATCCCACTAAAAGAGGTCGTTATGGCATTGCCCGCAGTGTTGCAAAACTTAAGCCTTCCCGTTATCGGTTCGCCGATGTTTATCGCCAGTGGACCGGCGTTGGTCGCGGCGCAATGTAAAGCGGGGATCGTCGGTTCGTTTCCGGCGCTCAATGCGCGTCCGGCAGCCGAGCTCGATGTGTGGCTGACACAATTGCAAATTGAACTGGCAACACATCAGGCAGAACACCCGGATGCTAAAGTAGGTCCGATTGCAGTCAATCAGATTGTGCATCAATCCAATGATCGTCTGGCCCATGATGTGGAAATGTGTGTCAAACATCGTGTTCCGATTATCATTTCCAGTCTGCGTGCGCCACCCAAAGAGATGATGGACGCTATTCATAGCTATGGCGGCATCGTATTGCACGATGTTATTTCGATTCGCCATGCTGAAAAAGCATTGGAAGCCGGAGTTGACGGCTTGATTTTGGTCGCCACCGGCGCTGGCGGTCATGCCGGTCCGTTGTCACCGTTTGCGTTAGTGGGCGAAGTACGAAAATTCTTCGACGGGACGATTGCACTGTCTGGCGCGATTGCCACCGGTGACGCGATTCTGGCGGCGCAAGCAATGGGCGCAGACCTTGCCTATATTGGCTCGCGCTGGCTCGCCACTCAGGAAGCCAATGTCGACGATGCCTATCGTCAGGCCATTGTCGAATCAAGCGCTAACGATATTGTGTATACCAATCTGTTCACAGGTATTCACGGCAACTATTTGAAAAAATCCATTATTAATGCTGGTCTTGACCCAGACAATCTTCCCGAGGCGGACAAGACCAAAATGAATTTTGGTTCCGGTGGAAGCGGCGCCAAAGCCTGGCGTGATATATGGGGCGCGGGTCAAGGGGTCGGACTAATGAGTGACGTGCCAACGGTGGCCGCAATGGTAGATCGCTTGCAAACCGAATATCAGGCTGCACGTCGGCGGCTGGCGCTTTAGTGCAGGCTGGCCCGGCCCGGCTGGTTTGGCTCTGCGTCAACCCTATCATTTTAGGTATTGAAAATTTACGCTAATCCGCGCCAGCGGCGTCGCGCAAAGCTAGAATTATTGGCTGCAAAACTCACTTCTGATATTCAGCCAATTCCTGCTCAACGATGATATCCAGCGTCCACTTGACCGCGCTGGCATCGGCGGGTGGATGTGGAACGCGCTCTTCTAAAATGCGCAGGCGATATTGCACACCGGGTTCAGGTTTGAAACCGGCAATGTCGCCGTACCAGAGTTGCCATGGGGCTTTTTTATCTTCACGGATTTGATAACAAGTTGTCTGCATCACGCCGGTAGAGCAAGGTGCTTTTTCCGCGGCGACGTAGATGAATTTTATTTTAGCCGTGGCACCGACTTTGTCCCGTGCGTGGAAAGTCATTACTTTACCGTCAACGGTGTTGAACTCAAGGGTTTTTCCGGTAATTTTGTAGTCGTTCACTGCCTGTAGTTTTTCTAAAAAGTCAGCTTCGAAACGCATGGCGGGTTCCGGGCACGCCATACGTGTTGTCACCGCTTCAACAATCGTCAGTCGACCCGGGCTACGAATCGAAAACGGTGCCGTAAACTGATTGCACCAGGCGCGACCATTCACCCGTCCCTGGCCTTTTTCATTGCTAAAAGTCAGAATCACCGGATCACCGTTATCGCCGGTTGGAATAACATGGTTCGGCCAATCGGTGAGTTCCCAACGGGACGATAACAATCGTGGATCGTCGGTGATTTTGCTTTCCTGTCCGGGCATGGCGCAAGCTGCCAGCGTCGCACTGGCAGTGAGAGCGAGGGTCAAGGTGCGAGCGAAAGTATGAGCAGACAAATTAGGCATGATGGCAGGCTCCAAAGCGAATTTAGCAAATGCAGGGTATTTCTCGAGGACACCATTTTATCGTACTCAAGGCATTTTATACGTGGACGGAGATTCTTAACCCTTCGTTGGTTTTATCGCGCTCCGCGATCGCTCACTCAAGCCACTTCGCGCGACTCGCTGATAGTGCGACCGCCAGACATAACACACCGACCAGAGACAGCGCGGCGTGCAGGCCGAAGCCATGTGCCAGAAACCCGATCACCGGCGGTCCAATCAAACCACCGCCGTAACTGAGGGTGGCGACACCCGCCAGCGCGGTAGAACCATGGCGCCCCGCCGCACTGAATACAAAAGGGAAAACGGTCGCAACGCCAACACCGGTCAATGCAAAGCCGAAAATGGAGAGCGAAACGTTAGGTGCGATGAGTGCCACAAACATACCAACTGCCGCGATAAGCGCACCGGTGGTGACGACTTTGCGTGCATTGAAGCGCTCCTTTAGTCGATCTCCTATAAGTCTTGTAACCAGCATCATCGCCGCGAAGGCGGCAAACGCTAACGGTGCAGTGCCGTCGCTGGCACGCAACCAGTCCGTCATGTAAACACCACTCCAGTCTGCCACAGACCCTTCAACAATCGCGCCGCAAAATCCGATGATACCGAGGACGATCAGGTGGCCGTGCGGGAGTGAAAAATACTTTTTACCGATGCTCGGTTCGGGGCGATCATTTGGCAATGCGTTGTAGCAAAGTCTTAGCGGCAGGGCGAATAGCAGTGCCAATAAGCCGAAGTGTGAGAGCGGCGACAAGCCGATGCCAGCAAAGCCGCTGCCGATGAGCGCGCCGGATAAAGTGCCGACGCAAAACCAGGCGTGTAATAGCGACATGATCGAACGCGCAGCTACTTTTTCGGCTGCGGCACCGAGTGCGTTGATCGCCACATCAAAGCAACCAGAGCAAAGTCCAAGACTGGTCATGGTAAGCATTAACCACGCCATATTGGGAGCCAGCGCCAAACACGGCATAGTCACCAATAATCCAACGCCGGCGTACCAGGCGCTGTGGCGCGCGCCGTAATGACCGGTCAGCCACGCTGCCAGCGGAAAAGAACCCACGGCACCGATCCCTGCGCATAGTAATACCAGACTTAATTCTGCCGGATCAAGTTGCAAGGCATCGCGCACCGCCGGTATGCGCGAGGCCCAGGTTGCATATACAACGCCGAGCAAGACAAACAGGAGCGGAAGCGCTGCCTGACGCATGCGGTTAATAGTAGGAACGGGAATGGCTAGTGGAAGAGACATTGATCACAAAAATGGTGAAGAAGTGGACGAGATCGTGTAGCGCGTGGGTGTGTTGGTGTAATAGTGCAATAGCACACTAATCAGCCCCGTCGATAGTGATTGCGATTATCAACGGGGTATTTACGTCACCGTCGTGCGCTAGTGTGCACTTCAATATTCGAATCTATAAGATAGAGATACGACTAAGCCAATTTAACCGCATTTGTCTTATCTTTCAGATGATTGGGTAGCGCATCCAGTAACGCCTGACAATCCGCATTTGAGCCGACCGTAATGCGCAAAAATTGTGCAATTCGCGGGCTGGTAAAGTGTCGAACGATGACCCCATCGGCGCGTAATCCTGCGGAAATGGTTGCCGCGTCGTGTTGTGGATGACGCGCGAAAACGAAGTTGGCAGCCGACGGCAATACGTTAAAGCCCAGCGCATTCAATCCGGCAACTAGCGTCTTGCGGGTATCCATAACCGCAAGCCGGGTTTGATCGAAATGCGACTTATCCTGAATCGCGGCCGCGGCTCCCGCAATCGCCATCCGATCCAGTGGATAGGAATTGAAACTATTTTTGACCCGCTCCAAAGCAGCAATCAAATCAGGATGACCAATAGCAAAGCCAACCCGCAGGCCAGCTAAAGAGCGGGATTTGGACAGTGTTTGCACCACAAGCAGATTGGGAAAACGCGAAACCAGCGGGATCGCGCTGTCGCCGCCAAAGTCGATGTACGCCTCATCAACGATGACCACGCTATCAGGTTGCGCCGCGACCAGGCGTTCAACTTCAGACAATGGCAGCAGACAACCAGTCGGCGCATTCGGGTTAGGAAAAATAATCCCCCCGTTTTTGCCTGCATTCAGATAGTCATCGACCTGAATCGTAAAGTCGTCCGCGAGCGGGATTGTCTTGTAGGCGACTTGATACAGGTTGGAATAAGTCGGGTAAAAACTGTACGTAATGTCCGGATACAGAATCGGATCATCGTGTTGCAATAGCGCCTGAAACACATGCGCCAGCACTTCATCGGAACCATTACCGACAAATATATGTTCCGGAGTGATGCCGTATTGCGCATTTTGTTCCGCAATGGCAAGCTTGAGCGGTTCGGAGTCCGGATTAGGATACAGACGCAGCGTGTCGGCAGCTTCGCGCTGGATCGCTGCAATGGCCAACGGCGACGGACCGTAAGGATTCTCGTTGGTATTGAGTTTGATCAGATTGTTAATCTTTGGTTGCTCGCCGGGCGTGTAAGGCGTCAGGCGGCTGACGATGGGACTCCAATATTTGCTCATGGGGATCGATCAAGTAGGTTGGCTGATACGTAAGTCGATAGTGTAGCAAACCCGCGGGAGTTAGCGCGCGGCATCTCGATCTGATTGATGGTGATGGACCATCCCTGATCGCGCATTCGGAGCTCAAACAGAGCTGCATGTCAGTACATAAGGCTTGAATGACGCCCCTTTCAGCCTACTGTTGCAACTAAATGCAATAATCCAAGCCTAATGACGTTGTTTAAACGTTACTTAAGTGCTAATTAAGCGTTTTTTAAGCATTATTGGAACGTTTAGTCTCATCACCG
Organism: Glaciimonas sp. GNP009; assembly: GCF_054343755.1. Lineage (NCBI taxonomy): Bacteria > Pseudomonadati > Pseudomonadota > Betaproteobacteria > Burkholderiales > Oxalobacteraceae > Glaciimonas > Glaciimonas sp. GNP009. The sequence continues at coordinate 2,082,691 of NZ_JBTGUV010000004.1, read as the reverse complement.
TCGGCGAGCAAGTCATTGACGCGTCAGCCTACAGGCGAATGTTCGTCATAAAAATAGGAGTTTACCTTTGAATACTTTTGCCGTTGACCAGTTAAATGCACTCTGGACTTTTCTGGCTACGTCCTCGCTGCATTACGCGGTGAATGCCGTGCTGGCGATCGTTATATTGATGCTTGGTTGGTGGTTTTCTTCCAAATTATCGAATATGTTCCAGCGTGTGTTGATTCGCTCTAACGTCGATGCCACCTTGCGACCGGTATTGCGGAGTGTGTTGTTGTGGCTCATTCGTCTGATTACGGTGATTGCTGTATTGGGACAGTTTGGTGTGCAGACCGCCAGTATCATCGCAGTGTTGGGTGCAGCCAGTCTGGCGATAGGTCTGGCATTGCAAGGTACGCTACAAAATATTGCGGCCGGTATGATGTTGTTGTTTTTGCGACCATTTCAGGTCGGCGAATATGTTGCGAATAGCAGCGTCGAAGGAACTGTCGATGAAATTGGTCTTTTCGCAACAAAATTAACCAAGGCCGATGGCGTTTGTCTATTTGTCCCAAACAACCAGTTATGGAACAGCGCGATTACCAACTATAGTCGGCATGACAAGCGGCGTATGGATCTGCCGATCGGGATCGATTATAAAAATGATCCCGCCATTGCGATTCGGGCCTTAACCGCGTTATTGGATGCCGATCCGCGGATTCTGAAGTTGCCAGAACCGCTGGTGGTTGTGAGCGATTACGCGGATAGCGCTGTGATGCTCAAAATACGGTTTTGGACAATGACGTCGGATTTTTGGGCCGTTCGCTGGGATATTAGTCAGCAGATTAAGCCAACACTGGATGCGATTGGATTTTCGATTCCGTTTCCGGTGCAGGAACTACGTCGTGAAAAACCGAGTCAAGCCGCCTTACAGTCGTCGGCACCAATCGCGTCAAATGGCGCGCCAGAGACGGCGATATCATCCACCCCAACCACGTTATAGACGTCTGAGCGCACCACATCATTCGGTGCAAGGTAATGACGTAAAAAATGGTGGATCAGGAAGCACCTGACCCACCATTTTTTTATGTCAGATTTGCGGTGTTGTGACGCTAATCAGACGAGTAAAAGGAAACTATCAAAGAATTAATAGGTGTAAAACATCCGCTGAATGTCTTTCGTATTATTCGTTTTGGTCAGCGCTAGCATCAGCAAGATTCGTGCTTTCTGCGCATTCAGCGTATCAGCTACAACGAAGTCGAGAGTATCGTCGCTGGCCTCGCCGTTGCGCGCCACAATGCCTTGCCCGATTCGGCTGGCACGCACGATAATCACCCCTTTTTTACGTGCCGCAATCAGTGGTTCTTTCATTTGCGCTGCAATACTGCCATCACCGACACCAGCGTGGATAATGCCCTTGGCACCAGCGGCGACTTGCGCATCTAGCGCAATGCTGTTCATATCGGCATAGCCGTACACGATATCAACTTTCGGCAAGACATCCAGGTTGCTGATATCGAATTCTGTGTCGAGTGTGTTTTTGCGGGTTGACTGGCGATAAAAATACGGCTTACTGCCTTGAATGTATCCCAGCATCCCGAGTTCGGGTGATTTAAAGGTATCGGTGGTTGATGTATTGGTTTTGGTGACTTCGCGCGCGGCGTTAATCTGGTCGTTTAATGTCACTAAAACGCCCTTGCCGATTGCCTCTTTGCTACCGGCCAACAGCACGGCATTGTATAAATTGATTGGTCCATCCGCAGACAGCGCGGTCGACGGACGCATTGCGCCGACGATCACAACTGGCTTGCGACTCTTAACAGTCAAGTCAAGAAAGTAGGCGGTTTCTTCGATGGTGTCAGTGCCGTGAGTGATGACGATGCCATCGACATCCGGGCGCGCCAATAATATATTGACCCGCTTGGCAAGTTTCAGCCAATGGTCATTCGTCATGCTTTCGCTGGCGATCTGAAATACTTGTTCACCCTTCACGTTGGCGACTTTTTTCAGTTCCGGCACGGCTGCGATCAATTTCTCAACACCGACCGTGGCAGACGTATAACCGACGGTGGTCGTGCTCGTCGCGCCGGTACCGGCAATCGTGCCGCCAGTGGCAAGAATTATCACGTTTGGTAGTTTTTGCGACGCTTCCTGAGACTCTTGCGTCTGCGCAATGGCGTTTCCTAATCCGCTCGACAACAATAAAGCGCCGAATATGAATCGAAAATAGGGCTGAAAACGGGTGTGGATTTTATGCAAAACCATACATCTCCTAATTTTAATCGTTGTTTTTCTCGAGGTTGATACCGTGGCATCGCACTGAAAGAACGATCGTAATGATTATAGGAAAGGTTGCTAATCGTATAAACGGTTAATCGCCCTAGCCTTGCTCATAATGCGAATAAATACGGTATCGCACCCGCACTTTATGGAGACTGGCGAAAAAAATCTAATGCAAGTTATGCATAGGTTTATGCATAACTTGTATCAACACACATTCAAAAATGTGCTTAGGAGAAATGCATTAGTTGAAATTAGTCTGTCGAAGCTTGTCCGGCTAAGAGTGATTGCGGGCACAGGTCCGCAATCCGCTAAGTAAAAAATGCTTCTACATGGTCTTTACAGTAGCAGTGAAGCCGCAATCGACCACATGACTACTGCAATGACACCATCCAGAATACGCCATGCAATTGGCTTGGCAAAAATCGGTGCGGCAAAGTGTGCGCCGAATCCCAGGCTCAAAAACCAGAGAAGCGAAGCCAGCATGGCACCCGCAGCAAACAACACCCGGCCCATGCCAATCTCTTGTCCGCCAACTGATCCTAGCAAGACGACCGTATCAAGATAAGCGTGCGGATTGAGCAGGCTAAAGGCCAGCGCGCTGGCGATCACGGCGGCATAACGAGGAGGCGCGAGCGGTGCCGTGGTTGTTATCAATGCGGTCGGCTTCCACGCGGCCAAAGCAGAGCGGATTCCACACCAGCACAAAAATGCCGCGCCACCCCATTTTGAGAACGCAAATAAAGCGGGATTATCGGCAATCAATGCACCAACACCAGCAACGCCAAGCGCGATGAGCAACGAGTCGCACAAACCACAAATCAGCACTGATGTAAGTACATACTGACGCTGCAAGCCCTGACGTAAAATAAACGCGTTTTGTGCGCCAATAGCGATAATCAATCCGCCACCTAATCCCATACCTTTGATAAATGCTGCGGTTTCCATGCATGCTCCTTCATTCAATGGAAGAAGCATAATGCTGGAAGAAATATAAGTACAATGAATGAGTCTACTGATAGATAAGAAATTCTTATGACGGGGGAATATGAAAAATCTGGACTATCGCGGCTTGGCAGCGCTCAATGCAGTCGTCGCCTTAGGCAGCTTTGAGAAGGCGGCGACGTCGTTGCATATCAGCCAATCGGCGGTGTCGCAACGTATTCGGACTTTGGAAGAATTGGCGGGTCAATTATTGATCGTGCGTGCACAGCCGCCATTTGCGACGACGCTGGGTCAGCGCCTGATTGCGCATTATAGCCAGGTCAAGCTGATGGAAGCTGCGCTCGCAATTGATACCGATGAACCCGATACTTTGCCGGAAATCGCGATTGCGGTGAATGCCGACACGCTCGCAACATGGTTGCTGGACGCTTTGGCGCCCGTACTCAATCCACCGCAATGCCAGTTGACGGTACTAATAGACGATCAGGACCATACACTGCAATTGTTGCGTGAAGGCACAGTTTTCGCGTGTGTTACCAGTTCGATGGCGCCTGTGGCCGGCACAACAGCGTCACCGCTTGGGGTGGAGCGGTATATCTGCGCCGCGTCACCAGCGTTCGCGGCACGCTGGTTTAGTGACGGCTTTACCTCCGCCGCAGTGGCGCAAGCACCGGCTGTTGTGTTTAATCAGAAAGATGCATTACATGCACGGTTTTTGAATTGGCGCTTAGGATGGGGCACACCTTATCCGCATCATTCGATTGCCTCGGTCGACGCCTTTGAAAAATTTGTACACAGTGGCTTTGGTTATGGCATGTTGCCGACGCTACAAATTGAACGCGCGCTGGCGTGTGGGGATTTGGTCGATTTAACGCCCGGGGATGGGATCGATGTACCGCTGGTGTGGCATGCCTGGAATATTCAGACACCGCTCACGGAAGCGTTATCACAACACATTATTCAGACCGCGCGACGTAGTCTGAGTTACGACCCGCTCACATTGGATACTGCAAATACGCGTTTGAATAATCGATGATGATTGTTATCTGGCATACAGGGTAACAATTTGACATGGCGACTACGTCATGAGTCAGGATCAACGGGCGAATAACGCTCTGATTTGCGTATTCGCCCGGCGTAACAATTAACCAGTAACCGGTAACAATTAAAAAATAATAATTAACGCGTTACCGGCTTGTAGCGAATGCGCTTAGGTTTAGCGCCCTCTTCACCCAGACGTTTACGCTTATCGGCTTCATATTCCTGATAATTGCCATCAAAAAACGTGACTTGCGAATTACTTTCGAACGCCAGAATATGCGTTGCAATCCGATCCAGAAACCAGCGATCATGGGAGATCACCATGACACTACCGGCAAATTCCAGCAAGGCATCTTCCAGCGCGCGCAACGTTTCTACGTCAAGATCGTTGGACGGTTCATCGAGTAGTAACACGTTGCCGCCTTGCAGCAGCGTTTTGGCCAGATGCAAACGACCACGCTCACCGCCGGACAAGTTGCCGACGATTTTTTGCTGGTCGCCACCCTTAAAGTTGAAGCGCCCTAAATAGGCGCGGGATGCCATTTCAAACCGACCAACGGTCAGGATATCTGCCCCGCCAGAGACGTCTTCGAACACGGTTTTGCTGTCAGACAGCGCATCGCGATGCTGATCGACGATGGAGACGCGTGCCGTTTGACCGATGACAACTTCGCCGCTATCCGGTTGTTCTTTGCCTGTGATCATTTTAAACAGCGTTGATTTACCTGCGCCGTTGGGGCCGATAATCCCGACAATCGCGCCTGCCGGGACAGTAAAACTCAGGTCATCAATCAATAAACGGTCGCCGAAAGATTTGGAAACGTTCTTGAATTCGATGACTTCATTGCCAAGGCGCTCAGCTACCGGAATGAAAATTTCCGATGTTTCGTTACGTTTTTGGTATTCATGCTCGCTCAACTCATTGAAGCGTGCCAGACGTGCTTTACTTTTAGCCTGACGCCCTTTTGGATTCTGGCGAACCCATTCAAGTTCTTTTGCAATGGTTTTCTGGCGCGACGATTCGGTGGCTTCTTCTTGTTTCAGGCGGTCGCCTTTTTGTTCCAGCCACGAACTGTAATTGCCCTTCCACGGGATACCGTGGCCGCGATCCAGTTCCAAAATCCATTCGGCAGCGTTGTCGAGAAAGTAGCGATCATGGGTAATACCGACCACAGTACCGGGAAAGCGTTGCAGAAATTGTTCCAGCCAATCGACTGATTCAGCATCCAAATGGTTGGTTGGCTCATCAAGCAGCAACATGTCGGGTTTTGACAGCAGCAATCGGCATAGCGCAACACGGCGTTTTTCACCACCAGATAACACGCCAATAATGGCATCCCATGGTGGCAAGCGCAGTGCGTCTGCGGCCATTTCCAGTTGCAGCTCCAGATTGCCACCGTCGGAGGTGGAGATAATCGCCTCAAGCCGGCCTTGCTCAGTCGCCAGCGCATCAAAATCGGCGTCCGGTTCTGCATAGGCTGCATAGACGGCGTCCAGTTTGGCACGTGCTTCGAAGGCTTCGCCGAGACCGCCTTCAACAGCCTGCCGCACGGTTTGTTCTGGATCCAGTTGTGGCTCTTGTGGCAGATAGCCAATATTCAAACCCGGCATCGGCGTGGCTTCACCCTGAATGTCGGTGTCGATACCGGCCATAATTTTGAGTAAAGTGGATTTGCCGGAGCCGTTCAGACCCAGCACGCCAATCTTGGCACCTGGGAAAAACGACAGCGAGATGTCTTTCAGAATCTGTCGTTTTGGCGGCACGATCTTGCCGACCTTGTTCATTGTATATACGTATTGGGCCATGATGGTCTTCTCGGTGAAGTGTCAGAAAAAGGAGGTCGGACCGACGCAAATCGTTACCGTTAAACGCCGATTTCCTCCCGGAAGCGGTCGGGCGTATCGAACAGCCAACTATTTCGGCTAACGGGAAATCGCACTGTTTGGATTGCGGTCTAAGTCCTACGGTATTCAAAAAATGACGCAGCGTACTAGCGCAGGATGACTAGGATAACCGAACTGGCTAAGCCTGACTATGTATGGCTATGGTTATCAGGTTATATAGCGCCATGTCATTATGTCGCGATGGCGGTACTAATCTAACTTGCGGAACCGGATTGCCGCCCAATGCTCGGCCATGCGCGCCACAAGCCTTCTGCCGAGTACAACACAAGTGCACTCCAAATGACGGTAAATCCAATCAGTTTAGTGCCATCAAGTTGTTCGTTATAGAGTAATACGCCTAACAGCAACTGGATGGTCGGCGTGATGTATTGCAACAGTCCAAGCAGCGAAAGAGGAATGCGACGTGCACCAGCGGCGAACAGCAAGAGCGGAATGGAGGTGATTGGACCCGCCGCCGCCAACAACCATTGCGACGAGTGTGATGCTGTCATAAAACTATTTTGACCATGGTAAGTGGTGAAAGCCAGATAGGCTAGCGTCAGCGGCAATACCAGCGCGGTTTCCAATGCAAGCCCGGGTAGCGCACCAAGACTGGCCGTCTTGCGCAACAAACCGTAGCCACCAAAACTCACGGCAAGAGCTAATGAAATCCACGGAGGATGACCAGTTTTCCAGGTTAACCAGATGACCGCGCTAGCGGCGAGTATGATCGCTAACCATTGCATAAAGCGAGGGCGCTCACCCAAAAACACAAAGCCGAGACCGACGCTGACAAGAGGGCTAACGAAATACCCCAGACTGGCATCGACGATGTGATCGTTGTTGCAGGCCCAGACATAGGTAGTCCAGTTAGCCGCCAACAAAAACGCACTGGCAGTAAAGCCAGCAAGAACGCGGGGTTGGCGCAGTACCGGCACAATCCAGGCCCATTGCTTGCGAAAAGCCAGCACGATCACCAAGAACAGAAATGACCATAGCATCCGGTGCATGACGATATCGACCGGCGGAATGTCACGTAACGCTTTGAAGTACAGCGGGAAAATGCCCCATAGGACGTAAGAGGAGAACGCGTAAAACATACCTGCTTGCATAGCTGTAAGGATGAAAAAGAGTTAGGGTATTCTACGCAAAAAATTTTAGAGCGTTTTGTTCCTGGGAAATAAACGCTTAGCGATCAATATCGGTATACCGTCATTCACGCATATAGCATTCGTGCTAACGATGGTTTCGCCGACTGCTTCACATTTTTGTCCCTAGTGACAGCATTCGATCATGTTCCGGTCGGGCGATAGTGCGATGTAGAAGCAATGCGCCGACGCCGCACACGCTCATCACCATCATCAATGGTCGCGCAGTGCCGTCGTGCCACAGACTCATGCTGACACCGGCGATGATGCCGAGAGAGAATTGTACCGTCCCCATTAACGCTGACGCAGTACCGGCTTGATGGCCTTGCTGGGACAAGGCGATTGCTGATGCATTCGGGCTGATAAAACCATAAGAGGCCATAAATCCAAAGAAGCCGACCAGTAAGAGCGGCAGATTATTCACGCCAACTGCGACCAGTATCGTGATGACTAAGGTTAAGCAGGCTGGAAGCCATAAAGCCCGCCCAAGAATGGCATCGGGCGTCATTTTGCCGACGAGTCGGGCATTGAACTGCGAAGCACCGATAAGGCCGATGGCATTAGCGCCAAAAACCCAGCCGAAATTTTCTGGCTTGATACCGTGTAGTTCGATCAGCACAAAAGGTGAACCGGTGATATAAGCAAACATACCCGCCTGCAATAAACCGCCGCACAAAGCGTAGGCCAGGAATTGACGGTCCATAAGTAAGGAGCCGTATTGTTTTAATACCCGTCCCAAATGTAGCGGTGCAGTGTCCTGGCGTTTCAGGGTTTCTTGCATCGTGGTATGAATAGCAACCAGACAAAACAAGCCAAAACACGTCAGACCGCCAAAAATGACGCGCCAACCCCACAGTTTAAGCACTTCTCCGCCGATCAACGGCGCCAGAATCGGGGCGATTCCCATGACCAGCATTAATAGTGAAAATGCCTTGGCCGATCCAGCTGCGCCCATGCGATCCCGAATGACGGCACGCCCGACGACCATCCCGGCGCAACCGCCAAGCCCTTGCATAAACCGCGCAAAGATCAGCGTTGTCACATCTGGCGCAAACAGGCAGGCAATGGACGCAAGCGTATACAGCCCGAGGCCAAAATAGAGCGGCGGTTTACGGCCAAAGTGATCACTTAGCGGTCCGTAAAACATTTGACCGACCGCCAGGCCCACCAGGAAGCTAGCTAACGTGAGTTGGACCAGATTGCTGCCGACCGCAAAATCTTTTGCAATAGTTGGGAAACTTGGCAGGTACATATCAATCGAAAGGGAGCCAATCGCTGTTAGTGCACCGAGCAAGATGAGCCAGCCGGGCAGCATTTTTTCTGGCGTTACAGTGTCGATGTTGTTTGTCATTAAGAACTTTGAAGTGTGCGAATGATGCCTGTCTTGCATTGCCTAAACAATCGCATTGGATAGCACAAGATTTTACGCTGAGTGGTGGCGCGACGAAACGTCGACATAGTGTAGGTAAAAAGCAAGAGTGACAAAAAGAGACCGGTGCAGCCAATAATCCAATACTGCATCATTGTTTTTTAAAAATGAAATCCGAGAACAGTCGGCATGTTCGAGGAATAACGTTAGCGGTAGCATTTTATAGCATTCGCCAAATAATTGCCGCTGGGGAATAGGATCAGCCTTATTGCCTGAGCGCCCTGACAGAATACGCGGCAATGATGGTTTGCATTTGCGCTGTCAAAGCGAACGGATTGGCTAGACAAGCGGGCTGCCAATGAAGAACGAAAGTTAACAAAAAAATATATTCAGATTGCTATGACCCGCTTATAGATTGTGTCGTTTGTTGAATGACTTAACGCACTATTACTGTAAACCTATTTTGATGAATGACGCCTCTATTCCTTCGCTTTACATACTCGCCTTCGTTGTTGCTGTCATGGCTTCCTATTTTGGATTGATGTTAGCTGGGCGTGTTAGTCGTGCGCGGCGCGGGCAAGCGTTAGCTTGGTTGATCGGAGGCGGTATCACAATAGGTACCGGAATTTGGGCGATGCATTTCATTGGGATACTGGCGTTTTATTTGCCAATAAAGGTCTCGTATAGTGCAAGGGTAACTTTGCTTTCATGGTTGATTGCGGTGGTCGTGTCTTGCTTTGCTTTGTTCATGGTCAAGGGCACGCGTAGAAACCGGCACAATCTGGTATTCGGTGGCATCGTCATCGGCGTCGGTCTTTCGGCTATGAATTACGTGGGAATGGCTGCGATCAAATTTGGCTCTGGATTGCGTTACGATCCGGCACTGTTCGTGGCTTCGGTTGGCGTGGCGATCGTCGGTGCCATTGTCGCTTTATGGCTCGGGTTTCGTTTGCGTGGGGGCGACAGTTGGCATACAAAATTGACGCGATTTTCGGCCTCGATCATTATGGGGCTGGCGATTATCGGAATGCATTTCACCAATATGGCTGCTTCACGTTTTTCTTCGGCCTCACTGTATGGGTTAAACGACGGGCTGGACCACAATTGGCTGGCGTTTTCAGTGTCAGGAATGATATTGATGATATTGGCGTTTATATTGTTGTGGTCGTTTATCGATATTCGGAGTCGACGCTATGCCGAAGCACTGCGCGCCTCTCTTAAAACGGTCCATTCGAAACTGGCTTATCTCGGCACGCACGATGCGTTGACCAGTTTACCTAACCGCTCCTTACTCAATAAAAAAATTGCGGAGACCATCGCCAGCGCAGAGGGTAAACCAATCCTATTTACCATCCTGCACATCAATATTGATCGTCTGAAAACTGTGAATGAATCGCTCGGACGCGCTGCCGGCGATCAACTGCTCAATGCGTTTGTGTTGCGCATCCGCCAGACGCTGCGCTTGGGCGACATGTTGGCGCGGTTGAGCGGCGATGATTTTGTTGTATTGGCAGAAGTGCGTCAGACCAAGGACGCCGCCCGGATGGCAGAAAATCTGATCGAGCTATTAGGGCGTCCTTTGCATGTTCCTTCGCATGAGATTCATGTGACAGCGTCCATTGGCATCAGCCTGTTTCCCCATAATGGCAACACAGCGGAATCGTTGTTGGCTACCGCAGATATAGCGATGTCGCATGTGAAGCAACATGGGCGCAACAATTATCAATTTTTCACGTCAGAAATGCATGCGCGCAATCGTGACCGGATTGACCTGGAAAGTGGATTGCGTCCCGCATTACGGGAAAATGAATTTCGGATGTATTACCAACCCAAAGTGGATATCAAATCTGGAAAAATTGTCGGTGTTGAAGGACTTTTACGCTGGAAGCACCCCGAATACGGCCTCGTGTCGCCGACCAGATTTATTCCTCTGGCCGAGGAAAGTGGTTTGATAGTGGCGATCGGAGATTGGGTGATGGAGGCTGCATGTAAGCAAAGCCGACAATGGCAAAATCAGGGTTTGATGCCGGAGATCATTCCCATCTCGGTGAATCTATCAGCGCATCAATTTTTACAGCGCGACCTGGTGGATAGTACGATGACTGTTTTAAAGCGGCATGCGATACCGGCAGCAAGTCTCATATTGGAGCTGACGGAAGGATCGCTGATGGGTAATCCAGAGAATGCCATTGACGTGCTGCGCGAATTGAATCGATTAGGCGTGCGGGTTTCAATCGATGATTTTGGGACCGGTTATTCCAGCTTGAGTTATTTACGTCGCTTTCCATTGAGCGAAATTAAGATTGACCGCTCTTTTGTGCAATCCCTGGAGAGTAATCTCGAAGATCGCGCGATTGTGCGCGCGATTGTGACGTTGGCACATAGTTTGCAATTGACCGTGGTCGCTGAAGGCGTCGCTAACGTTGAGCAGTTACGGTTTTTGAGACAGATTGGCTGTGATCAATATCAGGGTTTTTTGTTTAGTGAGCCGGTTCCTGCGGAGACTATTTCAGAGATGCTGGCGAGTCAGTGATTCTCGCCAGCAAAGACATAGAAGCGCCGCATCGACACAGACATTAAGCCTGCAAGAAATCCAGCAACGTCATCGACACCACTTTGGTGGCCTTGCGCAAATCATCGAGCGAAAGATTTTCATCGGCCTGTTTGGCGTTTGACTCGCCCAAAGTGCGTGGGCCAGCGCCGTATAACACCACCGGAATACCTTGCTCGCCATACAGTCGGGCATCGGTGTAGAGCGCCGAGCCATCGGTTGATATTGGTTCGCCGAATATGGCCTCGGCATTTTTTTGCAAGCTATTGCGTAATAATTCGTGACCAGGAAGTGGGCGTAACGCGCGGGCCAGCAACAGGCGTTTAATGTCCACCCGTATGCCCGGCAAATCCGCGACCGCCGCTTCGATCATAGCGCGCACATCGCTTTCAACTTGCGTCGGATCTTCTTCCGGAATCATGCGGCGGTCCATTTTCAGAACCACTTTCCCAGGAACCACGTTGGTGTTGGTGCCGCCATCGATGCGTCCAACAATCATCGTCGGGTGGGTAATGCCAGGAATGGCCGATCTGATCGCTTTCAGTTCAGGTAGTTTGGCGTAGATCGCTTGCAGAACAGCAGTCGCCGCTTGCAGCGCATCATGGCCGGTTTCTGGCGCCGAGCCATGCGTTGCTTTGCCGTGTACGGTCACTTCAAACTGCAAACAGGCATTGTGCGCGGTAACAATGTTATAGCTGAATCCGGGCGCAATGACGTAATCCGGTTTGGTCAGGTTATTCTCCAGCAACCAACCCGGACCAAGCAAACCACCAAATTCTTCATCGTAAGTAAAGTGCAATTCCAGCGTACCTTTTAGCGGCATGCCTAAAGCTTCCAACGCACGTACGGCAAAAATATACGTCGCAAAATCACCCTTCGACACCGCCGTTGCCCGTCCGAATATACGGCCATCCGCAATTTCGCCACCGTACGGCAGTTTGCTCCAACCGTCACCGGGTGGCACCACATCGCCGTGGGCGTTGAGGGCAATGGTCGGTCCCGGCGCGTCATAATGACGGCGAACGATCAGATTGGTAATACTTTCCATGCCATACGCCTGCACCGTGTCAGCCGGCACAACATGCTTCTCAACTTCCCAACCCATGGAGGTCATCAACTCGGCTACCACGTCCGCGTGCGGCGCATTGTTGCCGGGGGGCGTGTCAGTGGGAATGCGAACGATTGTTTGAAGAAAGGCGACTTCTTCGTCGAAATGGTCGTCAATCCAGGTGGAGAGTTGCGTGGCGTTTTGTGGTTTGACCATGGTTGTTAGGGCGAATAGTGGGGAAGGAATGGGAGTGATTTTACGTCTTTATGACGGTTTGGGCGCTGTTTGTGGGAAATGCAGCGATTCTTAGCAGTCTTCGTGAATGAAGCGATTTGCGCCGTATGCAGATTTTTTTACTGGTTTGTGGCAAACTACTTTTGAAACACTCACCGCCTTCACAGTCGATTCCGCTGGTGTGGAGCGACATTTTTTAGTTGTTGGTCATGCTTCGTGGGCAATGACGTGATTACTTCAACATTTCAATTTCCTTGTGCGTGGTGAAGTCGTCGCCAGTCAATGCGTTGCTACTTTGCATTAGAAACACGACGACCAAACACACGCGTTGCTACATCAAACGCTGATTATCTCGCATCCCAATCAAGCATAAACGCCCTCTTCTGTTTGGTTTCCATGTCGACTATAACGACTAACATTCAAGTCATCCGCTGCAATCGCTGGACGTCGGCCGGAGATAACATCGGCCAATAGTGCCGCCGATCCGCACGACATGGTCCATCCTAACGTCCCGTGACCAGTGTTGAGGAACAGGTTGCGAATGCGTGTTTTGCCGACAATCGGCGTGCCATCCGGCGTCATTGGGCGCAATCCGGCCCAGAAACTGGCTTGCGCTGTATCACCTGCGCCCGGGAATAAATCGTTGACGACCATTTCCAGCGTGGCGCGGCGTTTTGGATTTAATGATTTGTTGTAACCGACAATTTCGGCCATGCCGCCGACGCGGATGCGATTGTCAAAACGCGTGATCGCGATTTTGTAAGTTTCATCCAGAATCGTCGAGACCGGTGCAGCATCGGCGTCGGTGATCGGAACGGTAATCGAATAACCCTTGAGCGGATAAACAGGAATATCGACGATAGAACGCAAAAAGTTGGTCGAATAAGTGCCCAACGCCACGACGTAACTGTCAGCTTGTAAATAGTCGTGACCGCATTGCACGCCCGCGATTGCACCATTGGAAAATGTCAGCGAATCGATTTGCAGGTTATAGCGAAATTGCACGCCAAGTTGTTCCGCCATTTTTGCCAGGCGCGTGGTGAATAACTGGCAATCGCCGGTTTCATCGTTTGGCAAGCGTAGGCCGCCATGCAGTTTGTGCTTGACGGCTGCCAATGCTGGCTCGACGCGGGCCATTTCTTCCACGGTCAGCAGTTCAAACGGCACCCCGCTTTCCTTCAACACTTGCGTATCTTTGGCGGCTTCTGCTAATTGTTGTTCGGTGCGGAACACTTGCATCGTGCCTAACTGCCGACCTTCGTAAGCGATCCCGGTATCGGCGCGCAATTCCTTAAAGCAGTCACGGCTATATTCCGCCAATCGCACCATACGTTCTTTATTGACCGCGTAGCTGGCTGCGTTGCAATTGCGAAGCATTTGCCACATCCAGCGCAATTGAAACAATGATCCGTCCGGCGTAATTGATAGCGGCGCATGTTTTTGCAACATCCACTTTAACGCTTTGAGTGGAATACCGGGCGCGGCCCATGGTGATGCATAACCCGGCGAGATCTGACCGGCATTTGCGAAACTGGTTTCCTCGGCAGGTCCTGGCAAACGATCAACTACCGTCACCTCATGCCCAGCCTTCGCCAAATAATACGCAGTCGTCACACCGACCACGCCACTGCCCAGAATAAGCACCCGCATGTTATTTCTCCTAAATACGCAAAAAACACGCCTTCGTTTTGGGGCAACAAGGGGCGTGTCCAGATCAATTACATGAATCGGTATCGATTTATAGTAATTAACGCTATGCTATTTAAAATCTACCAGTTTTTGTTACTGTAAAAATGACAATATTTAGGAAATAATCCTGAAAAAATATTCCTTTTCCCAGATTTTTTAGAAATTGTAAAAGAAGCTAATGGTTTTGTCTGGCTATGTAGCTAAACGCCTCAGGCAGAGTCGCAGGGTTATACGAATGTGTAAAGTTTACCCATCATGCTTTTTGAAAATTATTTGCCAACGAATTGACCGCCACAAATTCGTTGTTTAATTTGTGACTAACACTGCGCCTATAGAATAACTATGAGAACCCAAAAAGAATCCGTTCGCTCTCTTGATAAACTGGATCGACACATTCTCCGTCTCCTGCAACAAGACGGACGGATGTCGATGAAAGAGTTAGGTGAGCAAGTCGGCCTTTCAATTACCCCCTGTATTGAGCGGGTTAAACGGATGGAGCGCGATGGTGTAATTGATGGATATTACGCACGCATTAATCCCGCGGCGGTAGGCGCAAAACTGCTCGTATTTGTAGAGATTACGCTTAACCACAAATCTGCGTCGACCTTTGAGCAATTTCGGCGCGAAGTGTTGCGCATTCCAGAGGTGCTGGAATGTCATCTGGTCTCAGGCGATTTCGATTATCTGATCAAAGCGCGTATCCGTGAGATGTCGCAATATCGTACCTTGCTGGGCGATATGCTGCTGAAATTACCGGGCGCGGTGCAGTCCAAAAGTTATGTCGTCATGGAGGAAATCAAAGAAACGCTGGCGCTTTCGCTGGAACCTTGATAAAGCCTATTAATGGCTCTGAATGACGTCGCTTCGCTATCTTCTCCGAATAATTTACCGGTCATCAATAAATCCAGCAGGCAAGACGTGCGTGCTTGCTGTTGTTTTTTTGTGGCATGCATTTTGGTCGATGTGATGTTTTACGACGGATGTGTTTCTCATTGCGACAGATTTTTTGGAGTTGGTTTTGGCAACTATTCATGCATTGCTCTTTATGCCATTCTTACCTTGTCCTTGATTAACCGGTGCGGACCGGATGCATCATTGATGGCTTTGCAAGTAGCCAAAAATCGGTGCGCGGCGGTAGTCAATATCCCGAAAAGTAGATCGTTACATCCTTTAGGAGCGTAATACATGAAGAAAATTATTCTGGCTGCTGGTTTGTTGAGTGGTGTTGCATGCATGGCGCAAGCGCAGACAAACGTCACCATTTATGGTGTCATTGATTTAGGGTTGAACTACACCAACAATGTCGGTGGTAAAAACGACGTGCAAATGGAAAGTGGCTATGCCCAGGGCAGTCGGTTGGGTTTCAAGGGTAACGAAGATTTAGGTGGCGGTTTGAGTGCGTTGTTTCAGTTAGAAAACGGGTTCGCCGCAGACACCGGCAAACTGGGACAAGGCGGTTTGATGTTTGGTCGTCAGGCATTGGTCGGTTTGTCGAGCAAGACTGCCGGTACCGTCACACTGGGACGTCAATACGACTCGGTAGTTGATTTTCTTGCACCGATGACTGCGAACGGTAATTGGGCTGGTTATCTGTTGTCTCATCCACTGGATAATGACAACACGGATAACTCATTCCGCATCAATAATTCGCTGAAGTACACCAGCCCGACTTTTGCTGGGGTCACGTTCGGTGGCTTGTATGGCTTCGGCGAAACCGCTGGTCAGACCGCTAAAAATCGTACCTACAGTTTGGGAGCGAGTTACGCCAACGGTCCATGGGCGGCGGGTATCGCGTATATGAATTTAAGTTCGCCGGGTTCGACCGGTGCGGGCGGTGGCGCGGTCACTGCAACCGACGCTAACTTTACCGGCCCCAACAGCAAGCAAAAAATATTCGGCGCGGGTGTCAATTACACCATCGGTGCGGCGACTCTGGGGTTCGTCTACACAGGAACGAATTTAAGCAATCCAAACGGTGGCAATGCGTACATCGCCTCATTTGCGCCAATGAATGGCAGCACGCTGAATTCGCTCAAATTTACCAACTACGAACTCAATTTTAAATACCAATTCACTCCTGCATTTTATGTCGGTGCGATGTACACCTACACACAAGCCAAATACAACACGAGTGCAGGTAACTCCAAGCCAAAATGGAACGAAGTCGGTTTGATGGCTGATTACAACTTCTCCAAGCGCACCGACGTTTATTTGCAAGGCGCGTATCAAAAAGTCGGTGGCGACCTGACTGGATCGTCACTTGATCAAGCCTACATTCCCGGCGCCGCCGGAAGTTCGGGTAATGACAAGCAAGCCGTTATTCGTGCTGCAATCCGTCACAAGTTCTGATAACTGGTTGGATGTTGATATAACCTGATCCGGCCAATTGCGGATCAAATTAAGGCGGGGCCGGAGACTTTATTCCGGCCCCGTTTTTGTTTGATGCGGCGCGATGGGTGTCACACTATCTAAGCGGGTCATTAAGATGGGATAAGCGGGAAATAACCGTATTGTTGCAGCAACAAGCACTTTACGGCAGAATGGGCGATTGATAGGAGATGGCATGCCTCCTGGGTTTATTCCTAACCGCTACAAGTGATGACCGCGTTGAAACCGCCTGCATACTCATCGGATGATTAAGTAAAGTCACTGATCCGTTGCCGATGGTTTGCAGTAAGAACTCACGCTGTAACTGATGATGCCTACAAGTTCCTGAATCGGGAAGTTGTAGGCGTGCGTGAGCGGTTAATGTGTTTACATCGTTTGCCAACAATGCAGCTTCCCGCGATTCAGGTTTGTCGCCCCCAAATCTGATCATAATGAAACCATCCAAAATCCCCGAGCAATGCCTGATGCTGCTCTATCTTGGCCGTTGGCTTGTACTGTCTTCTGTCGTCGGCGCGTTAGCCGGTGTCGCTTCTTCTGCTCTTTTAGTCTCGCTCGATTGGGCCACCGCCACGCGCGTGGGGCATCCCTGGTTGGTATGGCTGTTGCCGCTTGCCGGGCTGGCGGTCGGATTGCTTTATCATCACTTCGGCAAATCGGTCGAAGGTGGAAACAACCTGCTGATTGATGAAATTCACGATCCGCAGCGAATCGTACCAAGGCGCATGGGGCCGTTGATTTTGATTGGTACTGTGGTGACGCATTTATTTGGCGGATCAGCTGGTCGAGAAGGGACCGCGGTGCAAATGGGTGGCGTGCTGGCCGATATGGTGACGCGGGTGTGCAAACTGGACAAGGAAGATCGGCGGATTCTGCTGATGGCGGGTATCAGTGCCGGATTCGCGTCGGTTTTTGGTACGCCATTAGCCGGTGCTATCTTTGGATTAGAGGTGCTTGCGATTGGGCGCTTGCGTTATGACGCGATTCTGCCGTGTTTTTTTGCCGCTATTATTGCAGACCAATTGCCCGGCTTGTTGGGCGTGCATCACACGCATTATGCGATTCCGTTCGTGCCTCAAATTAGTTTGATTGTGCTCGGGGCGACGATTGTTGCTGGCATTGTGTTTGGGTTGGCGGGAATGTTTTTTGCCACGGCAACACATGGTTTGTCGCGCTTATTTAAGCGTTGGATCGGTTATGCGCCGATGCGGCCTTTTGTTGGTGGCGCGATCGTGGCGCTTGCGGCGATGCTGTTGGCGACTGATAAGTATTTGGGTTTGGGTATTCCGACCATCGTCGCATCGTTTTCGCAACCGTTGCCAGCATTCGATTTTTTCGGAAAATTCATCTTCACGATAGTGACATTGGCATCCGGCTTTAAGGGTGGCGAGGTGACGCCGCTGTTTTTTATCGGGGCGACGTTGGGTAATGCGCTCAGTTATGTGCTGGCTTTGCCGTTGCCAGTTTTGGCCGGACTGGGTTTTGTGGCAGTGTTTGCGGGTGCCGCCAATACTCCCATTGCCTCGACGATCATGGCTATCGAGTTGTTTGGGCCAGAGATTGGCGTCTTGGCTGCGATCGCATGCATTGTGAGTTATTTATTCTCGGGCCACGCAGGTATTTATCGTGCGCAGCTGATCGGTGACGGAAAATTTTTACGGCTGCCGGATGGATCGCCGCGCTCAGGAATTTCTGGGTTTCGCAGGAGTGCAGCGAAAAGGTCATCAGACAAAAAAGAGGTGGTCGCTGAAGAAAGGGATGACTAGAAGGGGCGCCGGGATTGTGTAGCATTGTTATGCTCTTAATCCCGGCATTGCATGCCGTTGTATCTTCACGATAAAAGTCATCGGGAGATAAGGGCTCTTGGATGATTTGATTAAATTGATGCTTTTTTGGCGATCATAGAGACTAGTTACGAGAACTTACGCACCGCATCCAACGCTAGTCCCGCGCCAATGCTGCCGAACAAATCCCCTTCGACCGCCTTTGCAGTCGGCACCACAGCGGCAATCTGCTGCCGTAACAAGCCCACGCCGCTTGATCCACCGGTAAAAAACACCGTATCGATGGCATTTGCTTTGACACCGGCATCACGCAGCAGTTTGGTCACGGTTTCTTCTACCGATGACACAAGGTGCGAGATGCTGGTATTAAAGGCACCGCGACTGAGAAGGATTGGCTCGTTAGCGGATAATTTTTCCAACGTCAGTTCTACCGTTTCGGCATCCGACAACGCTATTTTGCCTTCTTCTACCTTCATCGCCAGCCAATGGCCAGCGCGCTGTTCGACCAAATCTAACAGTCGATCAAACTTGTCGCGTTCACGGACCTCGCGCGCGACATCTTTCAGTTGCTCCGCCATTCTGCGCGTGTAGATCAGATTGATGGTGTGCCAGGTTGCCAAATTGAAATAGTAACTCGACGGTACTTCACTGTTGTTCATTAGTCGGCTACCCAAACCCAACATCGGCATCACGCTCGACAAACTCAGGTATTTGTCAAAGTCGGTGCCACCGATATGCACACCGCCGGTGGCGAGTATATCGTCGCGCCGGTCCTGCTTTTTGGCACGTGTTGGCGATAGTCGCACCAGCGAGAAGTCGGAGGTTCCACCGCCAATGTCGGCAATTAATACCAGTTCTTCACGGTCAATTGTCGATTCATAGTCAAACGCTGCGGCGATTGGCTCGTATTGGAATGCGATATGTTTAAAGCCGGCGGCGCGGGCGACTTCTTCCAGCGTGGCTTGTGCGCGCTGATCGGCAGCGCGATTATCGTCGACGAAAAATACAGGCCGACCTAATACGACGCTATCGAATTCCTGCCCCGCAGACCGCTCCGAGCGGATTTTGAGTTCGTTGATGAACTGTTCCAGCAGGGTGCGAAAAGGCAACGCCCGTCCGCCCACTTCAGTCTGGCCATCAATCAGTGCCGATCCCAGCAAGCTTTTTAGCGACCGCATCAGGCGACCTTCATAGCCCGTCAGATAACCGGCCAAGGCAGCGCGTCCATAACTGAATAATTCATCTTCGGCGTTGTAGAAGACAACGGAAGGTATGGTGACCTTGTCATCTTCCAGTTGGAGCAAAGGTGATTTTCCGGGCCACGCTTGGTCGGGCCGACTCCAGCCTACGGTGGAATTGGACGTGCCGAAATCTACACCGCAAGCATTCGACATGGTCTTCCTAAAATATAAAAACGGGCGTAATCATAGCGCAAAGCACGGTTTGACGTGCGAGGCAGCGCACCTTTTTTAATCAGTTGGTGCGATCAATGCCGGAGTGTTGTTTTTTAAGTGCTAAGCGATGGTAGAAGATGGCGGTGTTGAGCCAGCGCTTGGGTAGCCCTGCATGCGGCCTAAATTCCCCCCTTGGCAACATCTTCAAAAATGCTGCGGATGCTGGCTAATGGCATCCCTCGGCGTCATAGGAAGATTTCGACGTGCGCCGAATGACGGTGACATACGTTTCTTTAAAGAACTATTAGCCAATTTGCGCCATACTTTGCCTTTATGCCTTAGTATGCAAGGTTCAGATCGTCACCTATTTATCTATGAAAACCCCAAAAAGAATTGAACCGTTAGTAGAAGAGGGCCTGGTAGACGAGGTAATTCGCCAACTAATGAGTGGCAAAGAAGCAACCGTATACGTCGTCCGCTGCGGCGAAGAAATCCGTTGTGCCAAGGTTTATAAAGACGCGAATCAGCGCAGCTTCCGCCAGAATGCATCCTATCAGGAAGGCCGCAAGGTCAAGAATAGTCGTCAGGCGCGCGCGATGGAAAAAGGTAGTCGTTATGGCCGTAAGATGCAGGAAGAAGTATGGCAAAACGCCGAAGTTGATGCTTTATACCGTTTAGCCGCCGCCGGTGTGCGGGTGCCACAGCCTTTTATTTGCTTTGAAGGCGTTCTGTTGATGGAATTGGTCACGGACGCAGCTGGTAACGCCGCAGCACGTCTGAACGATATCGAAATGAGCGAGGAACAGGCGCTGCAATTCCACGCGATGTTGCTGCGTGAGGTTGTGCTGATGCTTTGCGCCGGTGTGATCCATGGCGATTTGTCGGAGTACAACATTCTCGTGGATGCGCACGGTCCCGTAATTATCGATTTGCCGCAGGCAGTTGATGCCGCGGGGAATACTGGTGCGGCTGAGATGTTGGAGCGTGATGTTGATAACTTAGCGACCTATTTTGGTCGCTTCGCCCCACAACTCCAGAGCACGCAGTACGGCAAGGAAATCTGGGCACTGTACGTCGCTGGTCTGTTAACTCCCGATGTCAAACTCACCGGCAAAATCGCGGTGAATAATAAGGTCGTCGATGTAGGCGCCGTGGTGCGTGAAATTGCGCTGGCTCGTGAGGAAGAAGAAGAGCGCCGTCGCGCTCAGTATGAAGCGGAGCACTAAGACGACAACGCGAACCAACACTAATACCGATGTTGGCGTTGGTTACGGCCTGATTTCCCTATTGTTTATTTCTGCAACCTATCAATTTGTGCTTAAAAGTAACTTTTTTAACGTTGTCATTAAGTAATCGAGTTGCTGATAAAATCGGTGAATCCTGTGCCACCGTCGATGCCTTCGCCAATGCTAACTTCCATCTCCGATCAAACGTCTTTGCCGACTGCCATTAACAATCAGATTGCTTCGATCAGTTCAATTGGTCAGATCGTCGACGATTTGGTCGCCCGTGGCTGGTCACAGCAATGTGATTTTTTGCCTCCGAGTGTGGTTTTGGCGCTTGCGGCCGAATGCCGTACACGCGCCGATAACGGTAAGCTAACGGCTGCCGGTGTCGGGCGTGGCGCAGGTCAGGCTATACGCGATGGCGTGCGTGGTGATCATATTCAATGGCTGGAAGCTGGTCAATCGGTGGATTGTGATCATTACTTGCGCGTCATGGACACGCTCCGGCAAGAGTTGAATCTGGCACTGTATCTTGGGTTGGACGCGTATGAAACTCACTTTGCCTTATATCCACCGGGGGCGTTTTATCAGAAGCATGTAGACCGTTTTCGCGATGACGACCGCCGCACTGTTTCGGTCGTGCTGTATCTCAATCAAGACTGGTTGCCGGAACATGGCGGGGCTTTACGTCTTTATCCGGAGGGTGAGCCGCCGCAAGACATTTTGCCGCTGGCTGGCAGTCTGGCATTGTTTATGTCTGGTGACATGGCGCATGAAGTTTTGCCGGCAACCCGTGAACGTTTATCACTGACGGGATGGTTTAAGCGTCGCTAGTCGAAAACTGGCGAGCATGTAGTCCTGACTTTTTTTATCATCCATTGCTTCATTAGGATAGGAGCATCTCAGCATGCGGATTTTGATAACCGGAGGAACCGGTCTGATTGGAAGGCGTTTATGCCAGGCATTGCTTCAGGCCGATCACGACATTACCGTCCTAAGCCGTCAACCTGACACGGTAAAGGACAAATGTGGCGCAGCGGTTCGCGCCTTTGGATCGCTCGATGAATGGAAAAGTGAAGAAACTTTTGACGCAATCATCAACTTGGCAGGCGAGCCGATTGTCGATGCGCGCTGGACGGAGGAGCGCAAAGAATTGCTTTGGCGCAGTCGTATCCGACTGACTGAAGATTTGGTCAAGCGGATAGACGCCAGCCATCAAAAACCATCTGTTATGTTGAGTGGATCGGCGGTCGGTTTCTATGGCGACGGTGGTGACAAGACGTTCGATGAGTCCAGCCCGACGTCTACCGACTTTGGTGCGACGTTATGTGCATCATGGGAGGAAACTGCGCAAAAAGCCACTGCCATGGGCGTGCGGGTTTGTCTGTTACGAACCGGTTTGGTGCTGGATCGCTCGGGCGGTATTCTGGGGAAAATGTTGCTGCCGTTCAAGTTGGGTTTGGGTGCGCGTTTGGGTGATGGACATCAATGGATGAGTTGGGTCCATATTGACGATTATGTGGCGATGGTGCTCGTATTGTTGCATCACACGCATGCATCCGGCCCATTTAACATGACGGCACCGGAACCAGTCACCAACCGCGTTTTTACCGAAAAACTCGCCAGAGCATTGCACCGCCCCGCCATTTTTGTCGCACCCGCATTCGTCATGCGGCTGGCGCTGGCAGAGCGGGCCTATTTGTTATTAGGCGGACAAAAAGTGATACCGACGCAGATAACAGGATTAGGCTATCGCTTTTTACATGCAAAGCTAGAAGACGCTTTGCAAGACCTGCTGGGTTAACAAAACTTAGCGGACTTACGCAAACCGTCTCCGCTGCGTTGTGATCTGTAGCCGTATTGGCATGCTGTTTTCGTGGGCAGGTCAATAAGCTGGTTGTTGTGGCTGACATGAAATTTCTTTAATGCCAGCCACTAAAATTGCTAGTCGCGGGAAGAAAAGCATCCCGTAGCGGCCAATTCTTCAAGTAATGCAACTGTCGTGCAGCCCGACACAACATAAGGATTGAGTGTTGGCGTTGCTGAATATTTTAGCAATAACGATAGATTGATGCGATCCAGGCGGATTTTGCTCATGGTCCAGCCTGAATACTGACGCGCTTCAATTTCTGAATAGTCGAGCAAGATTAGTTTGGTATGGCGCGGGTCTTGTTGCAAGCGTGCGTATAAGTTATTGATTTGCTCGCGACCGCCTTCCAGCGCCTGTACAAATATATTGTCACCATAGCAAAGCACGCCTGTCACACCATTGGCAGGATTGTTCTTACGGGACACCTCAAGAATTTTTTCAATCATCTCGTGATTGACCAATTCGCTGGCCGTACTGGCGTAAATCAAACGGACTAGCATGTCATCCTCGCTTGGTTATCAGGGCTAAAAATTCGCGCCGTAAATTAGCGTCGCTCAAGAACGAGCCACGCATAACGCTATTGATCATCTTTGCATCGGTATCTTTGACGCCGCGCCAACTCATACAGAAATGATCGGCTTCCATCACGATGGCGAGTCCATCCGGTTTCAGTTTTTCCATCAGCAGTTGCGCAACTTGCGATACGGCTTCTTCCTGAATTTGTGGTCGACCCATGACCCATTCGATTAACCGCGCATATTTGGACAGGCCAATCAGGTTGGAATGCTCATTGGGCATCACGCCGATCCAGACTTTGCCCATAATCGGACAAAAATGATGCGAACAGGCGCTGCGCACGGTAATCGGGCCAACGATCATGAGCTCATTGAGTTGTTCAACGTTGGGAAACTCAGTCACTGGCGGCGGCGCTTGATAGCGCCCCTTAAACACTTCTTGAATGTACATTTTGGCAACGCGACGCGCGGTATCTTGCGTATTGTGGTCACTTTCGATGTCAATCACCAAGCTTTGCAGAACCCCGGAAAGCTTGCTCTGCACTTCGGCTTGTAATGCCTCTAGTTCGCCATCCTTGATGAACGAGGCAATATTATCGTTAGCATGAAAGCGGACGCCGGCTTTCTCGATACGCGCACGGATACGCGCTGAAATCGGCTCGCCGCTTGTTTCTGAAGAGTGGTCAGTTGGCATTGTTTTTTGGACGTTATTCTTAGCGTAGTAGTAAGCAGGCACTTAGTCTACCTCAAATCCAAGGATCAGATTTGACGGCCATTGGGTGACTCTTCGCATCATCAGTATCGCTGTTGAATAATGTGGGAGATTGGTGCCGTCGATTTCTAGTTGACGAGGAAAGTGCTGATAATAAAGGTTTGCGCTGGAATCTTAAAAAAGAGTGTTGGGAGTTTCTGGCCGCTAAATCGATTTGTCGCCCGGCGGTCGACAGAAAGTAGCGAAAACCGACTAGATATCTTCGAGGAGCGTTCTATCGGTTTCAACCTTAGGGCGAAATTTAAAATACTCAGCAAACACGAATGTAATGAGTGCGCTTAAAACGCCAGACAAAGTGTTCGACGAAAGATAGTCGCGAAAACGGTTAAGCGCTGGCGCGGAATGTGATGTTCCAAAGGCCGTAGTGGCAGGATGGCTCGCCTATATTGTGACGCAGATACTCCTTCCGCGTCGCCGCGTGGGCGACCCGGACGGTATGTTATTTCAAGCCAAGACGAATCTTGGTTGCCGCGATCAAGTCGGTATCGTAAGGATTGAGGTTTTCGATAAACATTAATTCGGTCTCGGCTGGCTCTTCCAGGCACATCGTCAACATGTTTGGTGCATCGTCAAACGTACCCAAAAATTCGTCACCCCACCGGTTCAAACGGTGCAAGCGTAAAACATCGCTGCCTAACGCTGCTAGTGGCGCTGCTACACCTGCTGCTAACGCTTCTTGTTTCCAGTCATCCCAGAAAAAATTTGTTGCCGGTTGTTCGTTCATTATGTCGCTCCAAATAAGGTGTAATGGCGCGGACCATACTATTGATGGCGCTTTTTATCAATAGCCAATGTTATCGCAATCATGGTGTTCGTTGTAGTTGGGGGCGCAGACTAGCTTTTTTCGACGACAAAGGTTGATGGAATTGAAAATAATTACTGCTAAAAAGATAATAAATGGCATCGTCGTTGCAAAATCGAGCCTATTGAAACTGTCTTGCCCGCACCAATATAATAGTCAATAAGGGCAAACTCAACGCCTGTATACCTTAGACAAAATTTGGACTAAAAATTAGCTTAACAGTTGGATCTAGGCAGCCATCAGCCATCAGTTAGCGACCAGCGCCGGGGTTTCACGACGCTTAATCATAGGAATGTGTATGCGATCACGTGTGACCGTTGCGATTGTTTTTTGCCTACTTGCGGCGCTGCATATTCTCATCGGCTGGCAGATATTGCCAGCGTTGCCCGTATCAACGCCGATGAAATGGCTCGGTGGCGGCTGGCTCCTGTCATCATTTTTGCTGATTCCTGCCGGGTTATTGGCGTCGTTTATTAAACGGCAACCATTATCGGACCGGCTGGCCTGGATCGGCATGTTGGCAATGGGCATGTTTTCGTCGCTACTGATGCTGACGTTGTTGCGCACAGTCATCCTGATAGTGTCGGGATGGTTTGATGTTCCCGCTATCCATTTATCCGTAATCACTGCTTGCGCTGTGCCAGTACTGGCTATTGTTAGTACCTTGCTGGGCTTTTTTAATGCGAGAAGGTTAGCCAAAGTGGTACGAGTAGATATACCGATTAGCCAACTTCCACGTGGTTTGCATGGATTTACGATTGCCCAGATTAGCGATATTCACGTGGGCCCGACGATCAAGCGCGGTTATCTGAACGCGATTGTCACACGCGTCAATACTTTGGGCGCAGATGTGATTGCGGTAACCGGTGATCTGGTGGATGGCAGCGTCAGTCGACTGGCATCGCATACAGCGCCATTAGCGGATCTGAAAGCGCAGCATGGCGTTTATTTTGTGACAGGAAATCACGAATATTACTCAAACGCGAATGCGTGGATCGCAGAAGTACGGCGGCTTGGATTAACAGTGTTGATGAATGAGCATGTGGTGCTTGATCATCAGGGCGAATCGATTCTTTTGGCCGGTGTGACCGATTTTGGCGCGCATCATTTTGACGAATCGCATCGCAGCGATCCGCATCTGGCCATGCGCGGCGTTAAGGGTAATGTGGGTATGAGGCTACTTCTCGCGCATCAGCCACGCTCGGCAGAAGCCGCCGCTGATGCCGGTTTTGATTTGCAGTTGTCCGGCCATACGCATGGCGGACAGTTTTTTCCCTGGAATTTGTTTGTACCTTTGCAGCAGCCGTTCACCGCCGGCTTGAACAAGTTGCGCAATCTCTGGGTATATACCAGTCGCGGAACCGGCTATTGGGGCCCACCGAAACGGATCTGGGCACCCTCCGAAATTACGCTTTTGCGATTGGTATCGACTAAATAAGCTTTATTCACTACTTGTCGTGAATAGATAAACGGGTAAATAGGGTGAAGAAAAATTCTATTTGGCTTGGTGGCATTTCGCATGCTCCAGCAATGCAATGACTGCTTTCACTACAGCAAACATGATGGCGCGATCTTTGGTTGGATGGTCGGAAAGTGGGACGTTGATGGCACCGCTGATGACCGCATCACCATGCTCGTGCGCCGGATCTTTGCCGTATTGGATGGGAATACAATAGGCGGCAATCAATGGTCCGCAGGCTTTCCAGTCACGCGTCCATTGTGGTAGCGCGTCGGTATTGACCAACAAAGTACCGGCCCGTTCGTAGCATTCCTCGATGTTCTCGTAACCCAGCAATTGCGCCAAACGTCGCTCTTTGGCAACGCAACTCCGAAAATACTCCTCGTCGCTCATCCGCATGGCACATTCCTCTCAGTGGAGTTGGCAGTAATGATTAGTTATTTCTTAACGGGCTTTAGACGATTTTACGATTTTTTTAACACTGGATTTTTTAATGGTTTTTTCAATTGCGATCACCGCATTTTTCGCTTCCCAAAGCTGCAAGCGGGCGCGATAGCGTTCCATCTCCTCTTCATAGAGATCAAATATACACGGGTTGCATCCGCTCGCGCAGCAATCATCCAAATTTGGTTGGACTGGCGGGGTTGGTGCCGCGTCGTTAATAATCGGTTTGATGGGCATGGCTGATGAATTTTATCGCATTCGGTAATACGGTTTAAGGATGCCGTATTACCAAACCGATATTGCTCATTGAGAGTCCTGTGAGTTAGCCGCTTGCGTTAGTCAGTTAAGTTAGCTTCTCATGAAGTTGCTGGTGCGATTTCGCCAAACCGTCCACTGTTAAAATCTTGCATCGCCGTGACAATTTCTTCGCGCGTATTCATAACGAAGGGGCCGTGAGCGAATACGGGCTCATCCAGCGGTGCGCCGCTCAACAACAGCAATGTCGCATCACTATTCGCCTCCAGCAGCACTGAGTCACCGTCACGATCAAGCAATACCACTTGTGCCTCACGCGCGACTTCAGCGCCGTTGACCAGTATCGTCCCGTGCAATACGACGACCGCCGCGACGTGACCAGTCGGGATCGGGAGTGTCGTGCTACTGTTCTGACGCAGACGCACATCCCACACGTTAATCGGTGTGAAGGTATGCGCCGGACCTTGTGCACCGTTGAATTCTCCCGCAATGACGCGCATCGTGCCGGCATCGTCCGCCAAGCTGACGACAGGAATATCTTTATTGATGATTCCCTGATATCCCGGCGGTGCCATTTTGTCCTTGGCGGGCAGGTTGATCCAGAGTTGCACCATCTCGAACGCGCCACCCTTTTTGCTGAATTCAGGCGCGTGGAATTCCTCATGCAGAATCCCCGAAGCCGCCGTCATCCATTGCACGTCGCCGGGACCGATAACGCCGCCGTTGCCGGTGGAGTCGCGATGTGCAACTTCGCCCTCATAGACAATTGTCACCGTCTCGAATCCACGATGCGGATGCTGGCCGACACCGCGCTGGTGTTCAGTTGGTGCAAACTCTGCAGGACCAGCGTAGTCGAGAAGCAGGAACGGATTTAAGTGGCCATCGAGCGTGTCGAACGAAAATAGTGACCGGACAGGGAAGCCGTCACCAACCCAATGCTGCCGTGGAGCGCTCAAGACACCGAGAATTGTTTTCATTGCATTTTCCTTTCGTTACACCGTCAAGTTCTTCTATTTGATGATGATACAAGGACTCAACAGAAGTGGGTAGATGGGATAATTTATACTCACTGTTCCATATAGAGAACGATTAAAACACATCGTCCAACAGCTCTTTGTAGTTGCCATGTTGATCATTTCGTTAATACTGACTCACACCCCGCAGCGAAGATTGGGACTTGTGCATTGACCTGTATCATTCACTATGCCGGAAAAGATTGAGGGGTCTTGCGCATTTGTCAGCGCAAGGGTGTGAATCTTGGCTTATGCTGCTTGAGTGGCATATTCAACATTACTGAATGCATCGCAGGCGATGTTAATAAAAGGAGCCATGATGGCAAAAAAGAACGAACTGGATCCAGAGACGCTGGCGTTGATTAACTGGTGTATTGAAGTAGAAGGATTTTTAGTGGCGGGCGGTGCAACGATCGCGCAGGCGCAGGACCACATCGAAGAGGACGTCGAGTGGTTTACCGACCAATTTTATGATGGGCTAACTCCGGAAGAAGCTGCCAAGGCAGCGTTGAGCGATTAAATTCGAACGGGTGTAACGGCGGCACATCGTCGCTGCACCCAATCGCGCACACATAGCTGAATAACCAAGTAACCGTGAATTGAACCGCGTCGCAATGACGGGGAATAGCTGGAGATTCAAATGGATGAACGATTTACAAGTGCACCATCGGCAGATGCCAACCTGGATGACGCCACGCTGAATTTTGCCCACGAAATGTTTGAACTCGCCCGCAACGGCGATAGTGCCAAACTCAGCACGTTATTGACGCAAGGCTTGCCGCCCAATTTACGTAATCACAAGGGCGATAGCTTATTGATGCTGGCCAGCTATCACGGTCATATCGAAGCTGTCCGCCTGCTGCTTGCGCACAAAGCTGACCCGGAACTGCGAAATAATAACGGTCAGACGCCGATCGCCGGCGCGGCATTCAAAGGCGACCTGCCAATGATCCAACTTTTATTGGCGCACGGCGCCGATGTTGAAGGCGCTTCGCCGGATGGCAAGACGGCGTTGATGATGGCAGCCATGTTTAACCGCACAGAGATCGTCGACTTTCTGCTGGCGAACGGTGCTAAACGTAATGCAGTGGATGCCAACGGCGTTACGCCTTTGGCTGCGGCAAAAATGATGGGCGCGCCGGATACTTCGGCCCAACTCGAAAAATCTTCGGATATGTAATTGCGCGATTTTTACGTTAGCTTGGGTGGCTAATTTGATTTAGTTGCATTCCATCGCCTTAACCAACCGCATGAAGACACAACGCCGAAGGGACGATTTTGCGTAAGTCTTAATAAAATCGTGCGGTGCGTTACACTCTGCGCTGCCAAAATGTTTAAGGGAGTTCACCGTGCCGCATAAGACAAATCATGAAATCGATTCAGAAGAGCGCTTTGTCGCCATCGAGATTAAGATCGCGCATCAGGAGGATCTGCTGGATGAGTTAAACAAGCTGGTCTATCGCCAGCAGCAAAAGATTGATCAGCTGGAAACCCTCTGCGCAGCGTTAGCCCGCTTGATTAAAGATGCGCGGGAAAGCAGTGAACAAGGTCAGACACCGCATGAACGGCCGCCGCACTATTGATGCTGGCGACGATGCAATGATCACGCCTGCCGCTGGCAAAATGTGAGAGTGTGCCGTGACGTTAATATTTAGGCACTTTGAATGGGTGATCCAGCACGATGCGGGTTGATGCAATCATGTTACTCAGGCCGAGTATCAGCTGCGTCAATGTGTCGCTCGGTAATGCCCATATTTGCGATCCAGGCGATTGCACGCTGGTCGCCGCAGTGATCACCGGCGAGACCCATTCGGCATCGGGTGTGACGTCTAGTACAACGTCACCATCCTGCGTGGTGTGCAAAAATATCTCACCGCCCAGTTCCAGAAAAAAGCAGATGCCATAACCGGTCGCATTAGACTTTTTTATCGCGTATTGCAGATCGCGATTGTAGCTGTCGATCCATGCTTCAATGTCATAGGTCGTATTCAACACGATCCAGGGCCGTTTAGCATGGAGATCAATTGGGTCAACATTTGGAATATCTGTGTCTTGCATGCTTGCACCTTACCGTTAATCAAAATCCCAATCCCAATACTTAAGTAATTGACCTAGATTGAAGAGCGTTACTTTAATGGATAAATCGACGTCAGGGCAAAAAAATCAGGGATGATCTCTCAAAAGTGGCGTCATTCCAGAATCGCTCGATCGAGATGGACCAAGTATCAGAATGAACAGCAAATTATACTGCGCAAAAAGGTGTATTGTAGTGACACCTTGTTAACGAAAAGGTGGTCATTGTGAAAATCACGTTTATCAGATGTATTGCCACCGTCATGATAGTGGGTTCCACTTATTTGTCGTATGACAACTATCAACAAAATAACCTTAATGATATGTGGTACCAGATGCCTTCCGTCGGTCCGAATTAACTGACGCTAATGAATGTTTTAGATGATAAATGCGCCACCGAGTCGGCCTTTGAATAAGTCCGCGCCACTACCGTTGAGTCAATCATTCCAGGTAAAGGTAGAGCCAAAAGGCTTTGCGTTTGAGTCGACCAGAGATGTGGCGTTGCTAGCAGCGGCCAGAAACAATGGGATTATCCTGCCAAGCTCATGCAGAAACGGGACGTGCCGCACTTGCCTTTGCCGTATGTTGAGCGGGCGAGTTCGATATGATATTGAATGGCCGGGCTTGAGCGCTGACGAAAAATTCGACGGCTATATTCTTCCTTGTGTGGCCCATGCAGAATCGAATCTGGTGATTGAGGCTCCGTTAGCAATGAGGGTGAAAACGGGTTGAAAATAGTTGAAATCAGGTTTAAACGATTCAAAGGCTGCAAAGTGCACCGCTGAAAACGGGTTCAACGCCATAAATTGACGTGATCCCGAGTGAAACTGGTTGTTGAGTTCACATTGGGCTTAGCAACTCGTCCGACAATTTTATGCCGCTTTTTTCTTGCCCACGTTCGCTGTTTTTAGCTTTATATTGCAATTTTCTTTTAAAAATTTGATCGCGCTGAGGTACTTGATGTCGTCTTGATCAAGTAAGTAAGATGTTGCTTCCGGCAAAAACTCATCTTCCCAAAGCGACAACAGGTTTTCTTTCATCTCAAATGGTGCAGCCGTGGTGATAAATTCCGCTACGGCGTCGGTATTGAATCCATGTTGGCGCACCTGCCGCGTAATCGCTTTTGCTTCCGCTTCTGAAATCGTTGTTTTTGGTTTGATGTCAGCGGCGATACATAAAAAGGCGGTGAGGCGTGAGAACGGATCCTCTTTGCCACCGGTGACCCGTCGCCATTCCTCTGACATTAATGTGTCAAATTCCTCGACATCATCCATGCCACTTTCGCGCACGAAGTAGCGTAATTCGATTGTATTGCGCAATTCGTCGAGGGCAATGGTGTTGTTGGCGATCAGCGGGGCATCGTGCTTTTCAATTTCCTTGCGAATTTTATCGCTGATTTTTAGATATTCTTCCGGCACATCGTCGAGCAATTTTTTTGCTATTTTTAGTTTGCCAACTGCGGTTGCCTGTGCACGGATCGTACTCAGCAAAGTGGCAAAAGCATGCCGGTTAGGGAAGCTGTCGGCTCCCGCGGCGCGTACCAATATGGCGCTGCGGATAACCGTTTCTGCGCTGGTAAATTCGAGTGCGGAGCGTGGTAGCGCCATACTTTTGGCAAACCAGGTTGCCGCTGCTAATGTGTTGGCATCTTCTTCGCGAGTTTGGCGTTCCTTGCGGTAGGCGCTTAAGGTATAAGGTTTGATGAGCGTCCGCTCGTCCTGGAAGCTTTTTAAATCCTGGCTTTTTACATCGCCGAACACCGCGCAATCGGGTAATGCATGCAAGGCCTTTAACATGTCGTTACCGCCGCGGGAGTGCGATAAAAAGGTATTGTCGCGTAGCGAGATCGCCGCTTTTTCGAGGTCGCTGGCATAAGCATCTTCAAGGAACAGGCTGATCAGATTAATCATCCGCTTGCGGGCGTTATCAAGGTCGGTATAGAGATGGCTGGAACCGAAAAAATCTGCGATCTGCACTGATCCTTTCGCGCCATCACCAATGATTGCCTGACGTTTGGCATGGTCAATGATGTCGTTTAGTACGCCGTAACTGAGCGCTTTTTCAAAAAAAGGGCGCTTATCGACGGTGGCAATATTACGATTGTTATCGGTCATGGCGAGACATTTAAGAGGTAAGGAACGGGTGTGCTGGCAATATGAAGCGCCAGATTTTGGAACCCAAAAGCGCGGTACGGAAAACGCAACTGACCGGCGAACAGGCTGACACGAAAAAGCAAGTCACCGTTATCCCTGAGAGTGATAGCTAGCTAAGCTAGTCAGGGATAAAGTCTCAAGGTGACCGCAGATTCGATGATGGTGAACGGTACTGCGCGCATCCACGCGTCAGCTGTCTTGCTTTAAGCGTCCGTTCAGCCAAGACCTTATTTCAATTCTGCGTCAGTCCGTTACAGCGCCGACTCTTCGGATGGATCAATGGCGATGGACGGTTTGGCTGGGGATTTAACCGGTGCTGGCGCGTCTTCCTCGTATTCCTGGGCGGCCTCAAGTTGTTCAAGGCGTTCTAGTTCAGCTTCGCGCCGTTTGCGCTCGATACTGCGTTTTTTTAACGTTGGCCAGACTTGCTCAAAAATGTCTTCGTGCTCATGCTTGAGCAACCAGGTGAGTTCTTTCCAGTCGCGGTCCGCCACTTCAGATTTTTCGACGGCGTCGCGATCTTCGGTGAAATTCACGTTAAATGTGTCAAACGCCGCAAAATGGGTGACTTCATCGTCGCGGTCCGACAGATAGTCGATAAAAGCTTCGTAACCGCCCTCGCGCTCGGCGATCGCTTCGATGAAATCACTGGTTTTTGTGTCGTCGCGAAAAAGTACCGAGTTCATCATGCCGCGCAGACGCACATGCGTATGATCGGCGTACAGCTTCTCGATCACAACCGCGCGCGCAAACTGTTCCGGCGTTACCAGCAAATTAACTACTGATTCTTTGGAAGTGTCGTACTCGCGGATCACGGCGAGCAAATCTTTCGGTGGCATTTCTTCCAGCACGGCGACCAGGGCGTAATCGCCTTCCGTTTCTGCCAGATTAACCAGTGCAAATTCTGCACCGGCAATATCGCCTTCACGGATTAGATTGGCTGCTTTAACTATGAGCGCGTTTGTCATGGTTTACTTTGTAAAAGGATACAAAAAATAGGGATAAAGGCAAACAAGTGTCATTGTCGGGTAACTGACGCTAATCACATAAGAATACGAACGCTCAAAGTGCCCGATTTGTATGTCGTGTA
This sequence comes from Glaciimonas sp. GNP009, assembly GCF_054343755.1. Classification (NCBI taxonomy): domain Bacteria; kingdom Pseudomonadati; phylum Pseudomonadota; class Betaproteobacteria; order Burkholderiales; family Oxalobacteraceae; genus Glaciimonas; species Glaciimonas sp. GNP009. The sequence continues at coordinate 2,049,288 of NZ_JBTGUV010000004.1, read as the reverse complement.
AGCGGGTGATCAATGGCGGGTGATCAGCGAGTAAATGTTAAGAAGGTCCGGTGCGATGACCTCTGCCACCTTGATAAATCACGTTTATAAGTCGTCCTTAATACGGCATCCTTAATACGTCAACGTTGCTACAACAGCATCGATAAATGTATTACTCAGGCAACCCATCATCGTGACTTACATCCTGGCTTACTGCTTGGAGACGGTCGTTGACCGGCATCACAGCGCCGCGGAATTAAATGCAGCGCTTTGATGCGGTGTCATTTTAGTGACGGTCAAAACCTTGCTCGGCGAGCCAGTCGGCGCCTTCGGTTTCAAGATCCTGATCGCGATCTTCATCACGTTCGACTTCATCCACGCTGTCGTCTGACTCATCAATACTGGATTGATTGGCATAATCACCGTGATAATTGCCGTTGCTTTTTTCGTAGAGGTATTCAAGGCAAACGGTGGTAATCAGAAAGCTCTCGCCACCGCTTTCTTTCAGCGCAATCGCCACTAACTCATCCGCCCATGGCGCAAACTCTACCGTGGCAGCAATCTCATCCCAGGACGGAAATTCGTCCAGCTCATTAGTCGACAGCAGAACCATCGCATGCGGATTCGGAAAACTGACGCCACCGTGAAAGGCGACCGATACCATTTCCGGCGCGGTGTCGATCATTGGCATCATCAGGGCAAATTGGGCGCGCTTGGCTTTAAGTCGGGACTTGAGGATATCGTTACCCTCAGAGTCGCTACGCAAGTCTTCCAATTCAGCCTGATAGGCTTTGGTCAAGTCTTCAAAATAGGAGGAGAGCATCATTGCAAAACCTTGTTTATGTAGGTGGTCCAGATTTGTTGCGCCGTTTCGAGCGGACTTTCTAACAGACTACGTCGTCGATTTTCATCGTATTCACTGCGCTTGGTTTCATCCGACAACAGATCGTAGGCTTCTTGTACTTGTCTAAATTGCGCTGGTGCGTCCGGTGACGTGTTTCTATCCGGATGGAATTCTGAGGCTTTTTTGCGGTAAGCATTTTTTATCGCGCTAATCGACGCATTACTTTCGGTGCCGAGAACGGCGTAATAGTCTTTCATACATCCTTAGACCCGTATTGGAGCGGTTAGTTTTGAATCCGCACACTAGCCTGCCAGTGTCGTTGGTGTTTTGATGAGTGTTGCTGCTGCCTGCGGATGGATAAGTTGCATAAATTGCATTTATTTTTCCTTGGAGCGTCTAGCAGTATAAATCAATCTTATACATCGTGTCGATGATCAAGACGACAACTCTAGCGCTTATATGGTGATGGATAGCCCGATGACAAGTTGATTGTTCTGGCTGGACCACTCACCATCGCGCAAATCGCCATTCAAAGGTTATTTAAGAGTCGTCTTGAGCCGGATTACCCTTATCAAGCTAAATAATTTGTTATTAAATTGTTATTAATTTGGCTTGCGGAAGTCGGCTTCCACCCAAGCGGCGGCACTATTTTTATTCAACGTGAAATTTGATCTGACCTGGACTTGTGCCAGTTGCGTACCATCCTCATTATGCGCTGTCAGCACCGCATACGGAAAGTCATCATCTGGAACGATGTCTAGTGTCACGTTGACCGTTGCAGATGGCGTCGTGACAATAATTTCTTTATGCAGCATCGCGTGCAGTTGCTGCTCATGCCGACGCAGAACTTCTGAAGCGGTCTTCACCAGTGTATTAAACGCGTTTGTGTCCAGAGGTTTGGGATTTTTTTTGTCGCGTCCCATGGTCCATGGGCCAACTAGCGCCGGTTCGGGCTCGCCATCCTTGATCATCTCAACCGCCCAGCCCTCGTCGTCCACATTTTTTATAACGCGTGCTGTCCAGCCGACGTCACGCCACAAACGGGGTTCCTGCGTGATGGTGTCCAGGCTGTCCTCGGCATCGTGGTCCGGTTCATCAAGCATGCTTTCTGAGGGGATTGGCAAATCAGTCATTACGGTATCGCTCGCTGCTAAAGGTTGGGAACGTATCTTAGTCGAAATCACCGCACACCACATCATTAGGCTGACTGCTCAGAGGGCATCCGATACGGCAACAGATACTAGAGAGCGGCGGCGAGTGGTAGTGACAAAAGGCGAGATCTGGTTGAGGCGCGAGGTTAATGACTTAGATTCCATTCGAAAGTACGATGCTATATTTATAATTAGTTGCAATGCGGCATTGCAGGGATGGGTTGTCATGTATCCTCTAATTATTATAACCAGCGGGGCACGGTACGATGGAAGTGAGCGTAGCCGAGATCCTGGCGCACCAGAACGTAAGTAGGAGCACGATTTGAATCGTAAGCAGGTCATGATCTTTGCAACGCTGCTGGCGTTGGCCGGTGTAGCAGGCTCGTTAGCATTGACTTTTTTTGTGTCCTGGAATCTTGCGGTGAGCGCGGAGGAAGAGCGTCTTCAACTTTTTTCTCAACTCGCTCTTGACCGATCAACGATGACTTTCACCAGTGCGGCGAAGGCATTGCATAAGTTTGAGCATTTGTCAGTCAAACCATGTTCTGAAGACCATATCAGGCACATGCGCCTAGTGACGGTCACCACGCAAAACATTGAGGATATTGGATACATACCAAACGGTCTGCTGGAGTGTACTGCCGGTGGTCCCGCTCCCAATCATATAAAACAATATCCGGTTGACTTTACGCTCCCTGATGGCGTCGCGGTAAGCGTGGGCGTGACTCCTGAGTTCGGCGGCGACCAAACCATGACCAGCCTATATTACAAGTCGCACATGGTGCTGATTGCTTCCGGGCGATTTGCTGATGTCATTCTCGAACCCGACGTGCAATTGGCCGTGTTAACCTCGGCAGGTAAGTTACTTGGAACCCTGCACGATCCAGATATGGAAACGGTCAATGCGATTGTGCGCAAGGGTGCCGGAATCCAAAAGAAAGGTACCCTTTTTTCGGTACTTCGCGACTCCGGATTAGTGGCAGTGGCCATTGAGCCGCGTAGCAAAATAATCGCTCAATTGAGACGCGAGCAAATGATGCTGTTACCGCTTGGCTTGTTGAGTGCATTACTTATTGTCGCAGCCATCGTCGTTCTTTCGCGCCGAAGGCTGTCACCCTTGGGTGAATTGAAAATCGGGATTGAGCGACGCGAGTTTGTCGTTCACTATCAGCCGATAATAGAACTCAAAACCGGCATGTGCGTGGGCGCCGAAGCCTTGGTCCGATGGCAGCGACCAAGTGGCTACATGATGGCACCAGATCTTTTTATTCCGTTGGCAGAGGATAGTGGTCTGATTTTTGCTATCACCGATCAGGTTGTCGATGCAGTTGTTCGCGATATGAAAAATATACTTGTGATGAACCGCCGCTTGCATATTGCCATTAATCTTAGTGCGCGCGACATCAAAAGTGGGCGTATTTTGACGGTATTAGGAAAAGCTTTGCATGACACCGGCATACATCCGCAGCAGATCTGGTTAGAGGCAACAGAGCGTGGGTTTATGGATATCAGCGCTGCACTAGGGACGATTACGAAAGCGCGGCAGTTAGGATATACGGTGGCGATTGATGATTTCGGTACCGGTTATTCCAGTTTGGCGTACTTACAGGGCCTCCCGCTGGATGCGCTAAAAATTGATAAGGCGTTCATTGATACGATTGGGACCGATGCACTGACCAGCAGCGTAACGCCCCATATTATTGACTTGGCTAAAACCTTAGAGTTGAAAATTGTCGCCGAAGGCATCGAAACGCAAGCGCAGGCGGATTACCTTGTGATGCGTGAGGTTGATTACGGTCAGGGATGGCTATTTGCAAAGGCATTACCCGCGCCTGCGTTTCTGGATTTTTATCAGAAAAACATTGCGGCGCGAGCGGAAACATGACCAGAAGAGAGTATGAAGCGGTCTCATAGTCTGACTAACCGGATGATGGTTTCCGTATTATCTTTTTTTCATCGATTGACGAGATCCTTGATGCGTAGAGCGACAAATATGCAAGAAGTGATCAGAAGTACGATACATATCAGTTGAAATGTATCTTGAAACGCAGATTGATAACTTTGATAGGCCAGTGAGGACAGTGAAACCCCCGGGACGTCTGCATAAGTACGGATCAAAACAGCGTAATAGTGTATTTGCAGATAACTGACTAGCGTGGTTAATACGGCAACTCCTAACGCGCCGCCAAGTGTCCGCGATACATTAAATAAAATCGATGCGGATGCAGCATCGGCCTTTTTTATCGAGGTTGTTGCCAATATTCCTAAAGGCGTCAACATGAGTGTCCCGCCCAAGCCTCGTAATATTTGCGCTCCGATGATCCACTCATAATGAAAATTGGTGGATGCGACACTCCAGGTGATGGAGCTGAGTGCAAAGAGAAAACTGCCCGTAGCTATCAACACATAAATATTGATTTTCTTCAAAATAATGGGCATACACATCAGTGCCGCCAGCTGTGCGATTCCTCCGAATATAATAATATGACTGATCTGGATAGGCGAATAAGATTTCAGCGTGATGAGGAAGTAAGGAATTAAAAAATAACAACCAAATAACGCCGCTCCCGCCAGCAGATTCGCCATGCAACTAATGAATAACTGACGATTTTTTAAAAGCAAGAGATTCACCAACGGATCTTTCGTACGCAACTCATTCACCACGAAAAGGGTTAATGCGGACATTGCCGTTACGAACAGCATAGAAATGGGTGTGGATGCAAACCAGCTATGACTGCGCCCTTCTTCGAGAACGTATTGAAGACAACCTAACCCGACCACGATAGTTATTAGCCCCATAAAATCGATCCGACCCTTTACGGAAGGCAGATGAATATCGTGCCGTAATCCGACCATCATCAGACAAAGTGCAAGCAGGCCGATGGGAAGATTTATATAAAACAGCGACTGCCATCCAAAAGCCTCGGTCATCACGCCTGCAATCATGGGGCCAAGTGTGGGCGCCAACGCCACGGTAGCACCAAATAGCGTGTTCGCTTTGGAGTGCTCGTGCGCTGGCAATTTGATGATAATCAAATTATAGGCAAACGCCATCAGCGCACCGCCCGCCGCCCCCTGAAGTGCGCGAAAAATAATCAGACTTGAAAAACTCCACGCTTGGGCGCACAGAATGGAACTGACCATAAACATGACGCAAAAAATAAAAGCGTAACGTTTTGTTCCCAACGCCTTAAGCAGCAGCCCAGACAGAGGCAAGGTCACGATCTCAGCCATCAAATAAGACGACGATAACCATGAGCCTTTTTCCAGTGGGAACTTCAGCGCCGTTTGAATCGTACCAATGGCTGCATTCGTAATCTGAATGTCCATGATGCTCATCAGCACAGCGATGATGCTACCAATAAAGCCCATCCATGCCAGAGTGGACTTTTTGTCAGATGTCATCGCCCCGGTTTTTGAAAGCGTGTCCATTTAGACGATTAAAAATAGAGGTCGAAGTGGAAGCGCGTCGCTGTTCGCGCTAAAACGCATGCGTAAGCAACGTGCGATGTGACATTCGCGATGATATGGTCGGCTATTAATGTTGCACATCCATTTTGCGCAGTATGTCTTTTAGTTGATCGACAAAAGACTGCACTATTTCTGCCGGCAAGTCACCGCGTAACATGAGCCGAACACCCGCTCTGTCCCGACCTACGATAGGAAAAAATACTGGCGAACAGTAAAACCCTTTCTCATAAAGGGCTTTCGATAAATGGACCGCTTTACCCTGATCACCGACTTCGACTACCTTGATATTGAGTCCGTTGCCACGCTGAAGCGTGGTGATCTGACGATCAAATAAGGCAATATTGTGTGTTAACTGTTGCTGAAGCGTGTGCAGTTCAGCGCTCTTATGTACTTTGATGCTGCCTAAAGTGGTACCGATTGCCGCTGTGCGCAGGCTTTGTGACCATCCGAGTGGTCCAGCCCGGTATAAAAATTCGAAATGTTTTTCTGAACCCAGCATGGCGATGCCGCCGGTACTCCCAAATGCCTTGGCGATTGAGGCAACGATAATGGTTCTGTCGTTTAACGCGGCAAGCCGGGATCGGATGTGACCTTCACCGTTGTTGCCCTCAACCGAAAGAGAGTGCGAGTCATCAAAGTAAAGAAACAAGCCATAACGCTCTTGTAGCGACAATAGAGCGGCAAGATCAGCGACGCCGCCAACCGAATACACGCCATCGCATATATAAGCCACCCGGGGATATTTTTTGCAGATTTCCTCCAGATACATCATGTCGTTGTGAGGACAGTTCAGGACCAGTGTCTCATCGGCGATAATCGGTTTAATAAAAGCCATTGAAAAATGCGCGCACTTATCAAACACCATCACCATCGGCTCACCATCGGTTAAATGTCCGGATGCCAGCAGCGGCAATATTCCTGCGGTCAATGCACTGCAAGAAATCGCGGGTAACACCGGTCCATTAAAAAGATCCCTCAATTCCTGCTCTAACTCCTCCATCACACTCAAGCGGATGCGGTATTCCGCCATCGCAAGGCCAGTAATACCCTGACTTTGCAAAGCGTCAATGCCACCCTGCAACACCGCAGGATGACTATTCAGCCCCAAATATGAGCAAGAGCATAAATTGACAAAATCCTTGCCGGTTGCGATATCACGCAACTTGTTTTGCCCAGCGCTGGCGTCGACACGGATACCGATCATGTTCTGTTCTTGTGCAATTCTGTAGCCGACCTCCGAAGCGGCCACCATTTTTGCATTATTGCGGAACAGGTTTTTACCAATTACATTGATAGACTCAAAATCAGGTTTCACGAATGAGGTGCCTTTCGTTATTACGACATTTTTAATGGGAAAAATGGATAAATATTGAGAGAGAATTACGCTACGGAGCACGTAGAAATAGGCATGCTTTACTTACTATGTCGTTAGGTTGTCAGTCCTTTTTGTCGGAAAACGCAGTAACACACGATGCAGGATTTCAGCGCGTGAACGCTGAGAGGCTTTCTTTTTGATAAGTAACGGTACACTTGAATTGGGTCGAAACGTGCTTCGTTCGATGCGATTTAAGTAAATGGCTAATGTTTGTGAAGTGACATATGTTGCTGACAAGCGCTGCGCCTACGTATCGCTCGGTTGATTGCCTGCATTGCAATCCCTTGCTGGAAAAGCCAAGCAGTCGCTTGCCAAAAATCCTTGATTCGTGTCCAATCGGAAACATGAAAAAATTTCCCTCGCTCCCCATCTGGACTGTCGTTGCGCCGATTGCCGCGTGGATGTTAATTATCGGAACCCGGTTTGATCTCGGTCTTGTCTATACATTCTTGCTCGTGGTGGGCCTGCTCGGAGGCGTGCTTGCTGCCGTTTATCATGCAGAAGTCGTCGCGCATCGGGTCGGCGAACCTTATGGAACATTGGTCCTGGCGCTCGCGGTTACCCTCATTGAGGTGGCGCTGATCGTATCGCTGATGTTGGCTGGCGGCGAGGAGACGATGGGACTGGCGCGTGACACGGTTTTTGCCGCGATCATGATCATCCTCAACGGTATCGTCGGTATTTGTTTATTAGCCGGTGCTAGTCGGCACAAAGAGCAAACTTTTGGGCTGTTGGGCGTCAGCGCATCGCTAGCTACCTTGGCGGCCATTGCTGTTCTGACACTGGTATTGCCTAATTACACGTCAAGCGCCGTCGGCCCGTTCTACAGTTCCAGTCAGCTTGCATTTATCGCTATCATTTCATTAGTCCTTTATGGCACCTTCGTGCTGGTGCAGACGGTACGGCATCGGGATTATTTCCTGCCCGACGAATCGACGAATGATGAAGAGGTACACGCCGCGCCGCCATCCGACAAGGTGGCGTGGATTAGCGGCGGTCTCTTGCTGGTTTGTCTGGGAGCAGTCGTTTTGTTGGCGAAATCGCTAGCACCGTCGCTGGAAATGGCTGTTGCCAGCGTCGGTGCGCCAAAAACATTGGTCGGTATTATTATTGCAGCAGTCGTGTTGCTGCCGGAAGGTTTGGCTGCGGTGCGCGCGGCACGTGCCAATCGTCTGCAAACCAGTCTCAACCTGGCGCTTGGATCGGCGCTGGCAAGTATCGGATTGACCATTCCAGCGGTGGCAATTGTCTCGCTGACGACCGGTTGGTCGCTGTCTCTTGGGCTTGATGTAAAGTCGACTGTGTTGCTGTTGTTGTCTTTTATTGTTGCTACCTTATCGTTAGGAACGGGTCGCACAACCGTTATGCAAGGGACGATTCATCTGGTGATTTTTGCGGTGTATCTGTTCACAACGATTGTCCCGTAGCGTGTGCCCATGATTTCAGCGCACGGTTGCGCAGTGATTACGCGCCAGACTTAGCGCAAAATTGTGGCAAGCGCCACTTTTATATCCGCATATTCAACAAATACGGGGATAAAAAAATATTTTTCAAAAATATTTTTCAGTAGTCTGCTCGAAATAAATCCTGTCGGGGGATAATGTCGGTATTACTTAATTTACTGACTTGATTTCACCCGGCACTGATCACGCCTGCATTTTGTGCAAATCTATCTGCATCGAATTCACCGCGATCTGTTCAGCCATCATTATTGGAAATATTGTATTTTGAAGACGACAAGAAGCAAGCGCTGGGACGGCACGATTAACACTCTGTCAGTTGACTACCTAAACGACGTTGTAGGACAAATGGTCGCTTATGGCGACCGCGTGCAGTTCGGACTAACTGGTACTGGTCAACGACCGTATTATCAGGTTATTAATAGTTCCGATAAGAAAATGGCATTTAACAGCACCAATCACCTGATGCACCCTATCGGTGAAGAGTTTGATGGCAGCAATGGCAGCATGGTCTACACGCTCGATCAAATTAAAAATGCCATGGCCGGTGTCGGTACTCGTACAACGGCAGTCACGGCAACCCGCAGTCGTAGCGTAGGCGGCACGCGCGCACCAACGGTCAAGATTCAGGACATCATCGACTCCCAAAAATACGATTATTTCAAAGCGCACCGCGATTTGCTGCCGCCGACCATCGGCGAATACTCTATTGAAATCACTGATTTGATGAAATTGGGGCAGTCGGCAGAAGAAGCGTTTGATGCTGTGATTAAACTGCATTTCTGATGCATTGAAAGTGTGGTTAATATGGATTCGTTGGTTTGATGCAAAGCTAGGAATAGTCTTGTATTTTGATAAATGCGTTTATTTTTAATTATGTAACTAGCGGCATAATCAACGAAAATAATCAACGAAATAACTAACGTCGACAAAAAAGAGACCCAAACGGGTCTCTTTTTATTTTTCTCTACAGAGTATTTTTTATCACCACTATTAGGATAGTTACCACCATCAATCCGATTATTTTGCCGGCAGTGGCGTCCGCAAAGTAACAAACTCTTCTGCTGAGGTCGGATGAATGCCGATTGTGTCGTCAAATACACGCTTGGTTGCGCCCGCTTTCAGCGCCACCGCAATCCCCTGAATGATTTCACCAGCTTCGGGCCCGACCATATGGCAGCCGAGGACTTTGTCGGTGTCGGCATCAACGATAAGCTTCATGAGTGTTTTTTCGTCAGACGTGCTGAAGCTCAGCTTCATCGGGCGAAACCGACTTTCAAAGATGGTCACGTTATGGCCCGCGCTCCGTGCTTCCTCTTCGCTTAGTCCGACCGTGCCGATGTTAGGCAGACTAAAAACTGCGGTAGGAATCATTTTGTAATCTACCGGGCGGTATTCTTCCGGGCGGAATAAGCGTCGTGCCACGGCCATGCCTTCGGCCAGCGCCACGGGCGTGAGTTGTACGCGGCCGATGACATCGCCGAGTGCGAGGACCGATGGCTCGGTGGTGCGGTATTCGTCATCGACTTTAATGAAGCCCTTGTCATCGAGGGCGACTGCGGTATTTTCAAGCCCTAGATTGTCCAGCATCGGGCGCCGTCCGGTTGCGTAAAACACGCAATCCGTTATTATTTGACTGCCATCCTTAAGGGTTACGCACAAGCTGTCGTCATCCTGTTTATCGATGCGTGCGATATCCGCGTTGTATTCCAGGCTCAACCCCTTTTTTACCAACTCTTCATGCAAGTGTTGCCGCACGCTTCCGTCAAAACCCCGTAATATTTTTTCTCCGCGATAGACAAGGCGGGTTTCTGCACCCAATCCGTGGAAGATGGACGCGAATTCGACAGCAATGTAACCGCCCCCAACCACCAATACGCGGCGCGGCAGTTCCTTGAGGAAAAAGGCTTCGTTCGAAGTGATCGCCAACTCTTTACCGGGAATGTCGGGAACATGCGGCCAGCCGCCGGTGGCGATCAAAATATTGGCCGCGCTAAACCGTTGATCGTTGATTTCCACGGTGTGGGGATCAATCAGGCGCGCATGGCCTTCCATTAGCGTGACGCCGCTGTTGACCAGTAAAGAGCGATAAATATCATTGAGGCGATGTATTTCGCGGTCTTTATTGGCGATGAGTGTGGTCCAGTCGAATTTCGGCTTATCGGTGGTCCAGCCAAAACCGCTTGCCTGACCGAAATCCTCGCTGAAATGCGCGCTATAGACCAACAATTTTTTGGGAACGCAGCCGACATTGACACACGTGCCACCCAGATACCGACTTTCCGCAACGGCAACGCGAGCGCCAAAGCTCGCGGCAAAACGCGCTGCACGAACCCCGCCGGAACCGGCACCAATGACGAACAGGTCAAAATCGAAAGACATACTGCTTCTCCTCAGCCGTTTCCAGCCGGTTGTTTGCCCAGAACGGGGTCGATGATGGATCCAGAAATGATCCACAAGCGATCTTAACTGGTTTGAATTAGTCCCGTTGATCGGATTGACTTACACGCGACCAATGTCAAACGAGGCAGATTGCGTTGATCGCAAGCTGCCTCGTTTAGCCTCGCACTACTAAGTTGTTCGATCTTGCGATGGACAACTTGGCAGGCGCTAGCTGAACTACCACTTTATTAATTAGTTACTAACTTAGTTGCTGCCGGTGAGTTGTTGATCAGTATCGATATCAGCGGTGGCTAACTCTGCACGTACTTGTGCACGGGTTTTAGTTGATGCAGTCGATGGCGTCACTGGATAGGATGCGTGACTATAGTTCAGGCGCCCTTGATCGCTAGCCTGGGTCAATTCCGCAATCACTTCTGCGCGCGTTTTGGTCGAAGCCACAACCGGGGTGATCGGATACAGCGTGTGGCTATAGTTCAAGCGCCCTTGGTCGCCAGCTTGCGTCAGTTGCGCAACGACTTCTGCGCGGGTTTTGGTGGAGACAAATGGTGCGTCGACTGGATAACGAGCGTCAGCAAAAGCAGAACCCGCAATAGCGGCAGTAGTAGCAACAAAAGCTGCAGTAAGAGCAAATTTTTGGATGTTCATTTTTTTTCTTTCAGTAATAGAGCATTGGAGCTTTAGAGATTACTGCTTTATAAATGACTAATAGAGCAAGGTTTAAAGACAATGTTAGTGCAATGCCCGTCAGGCAGAATTGCCCGATGGGATAAATCAAGACCACATATTTAAAATCAGGTTAAGCGTGTTCGTTTGCGTGATGACTGTGTAGATCGGTCAAGCCGATCGTTGTTGATGCTGCAACACCGCTTGACTTAACCACGCTTGCAACGAGGACTTGCTCTGCAAGCCTACTTTTTGCGAAATAGGTTTGCCATCTTCAAACAGGATCAAAGTCGGTACGCCGCGTATGCTATGCGTTTGCGCCAGTTCGGCAGCGTTATCGATATTGACTTTTGCCATCCGTATCTGTCCTTCAAATTCGGACGAAAGTGCGTCCAGCGTTGGTGTCTGCGCAATACATGGGCCGCACCATGGCGCCCAAAAATCAATCAGTGAAACGCCGGATGTGCTATTGGTAAAGGCAGACACGGCATCGGCTTTAAGATCAGGTAACGCGGACATAGTGTGTTTCCTTTCAAATTGACTGCTGAGTGCATGAGTAGAATCATGCCACCGAAAGTGATACTATTTGTCATCAATAGTCTTCTAAATAACGCAGTTAGTATCAATGTGAGGAAAGTAATGGATCGCTTGTCACCGTTGTTCGCACGCTTCGCCCCTTCTGCCCGCGTATTTCACTCCGGTTCACTGTGCGGTAGCGCAGATGCTGATTTATCGGCCGGAACAGGTCATATTCATCTGATCAATAGCGGTCGCCTGACAGTATTGCGCCCGCGTATGGAGCCCATCACCATTGCGGAACCATCCGTATTGTTTTTCCCACGACCCAGCGTGCATAGATTGCATGTGGAGGAGCGCGACAACACCGAAATGGTTTGCGCCACCATTCAATTCGGCAATGGTGTGGAAAATCCCGTCATGAAGGCACTCCCAGAAGTCATGGTTGTCCCATTGGAATTGGTGCCTACCTTACAACCGATGTTAGCGTTGTTATTTGCCGAGGCGTTTTCAGATAATTGCGGTCGACAGGCTGCCGTTGACCGACTTACCGAGTATTTGATGATCTTGTTGCTGCGCCATGCAATGAGCAACAAATTAATAGGCGGTGGTATTTTGGCCGGTCTGGGCGACCCGCGTCTTGCAAAAGCCATCACAGCGATGCACGAGCGCCCCGAACAAAGTTGGTCATTAGAGCAATTGGCGGAATCCGCCGGTATGTCCAGAGCCCGTTTTGCTGTCCATTTTCGCGAGACAGTCGGGATGACACCGCTGGATTATCTGACCGACTGGCGCGTTGGTGTTGCGCAGGTTTTGTTGCGAGCGGGTCAGTCCTTGAAACTCGTCGCACCCGCTGTTGGTTATTTGAGTCCAACCGCTTTTACGCGCGTGTTTAATCAGCGGATAGGTGCTTCACCGACAGAGTGGTTAGCCCAAAACCCCGCCACCTAAACTTGCGGACTGTCGCAAATCCGCCCCAGCTGCGTTGTGCTTTCCTTGCCGTACTAATCGTACTGTCTGCGTCGGCACGCCTTGCTGGGACGAATTTGCGACAGTCCGCCCTGTCAAACTGGTTGAAAAGTTTCTGGGTTTAGTTTTTAGGTGACTTTGAGCTCATGTTTCTCTCGCCAAAATCGGGTTTGCTACGTTATCTAATAAGTTGTCAATTTTCGGTGGTTTTTAACCGTGACAAAATGATAGCTGCGTTGTGCTTTCCTTGCCGTACTAATCGTACTGTCTGCGTCGGCACGCCTTGCCGGGCCGAATTTGCGACAGTCCGCCCTGTCAAACTGGTTGAAAAGTTTCTGGGTTTAGTTTTTAGGTGACTTTGAGCTCATGTTTCGGTCGCCAAAATCGGGTTTGCTACGTTATCTAATAAGTTGTCAATTTTCGGTGGTTTTTAACCGTGACAAAATGATAGCTGCGTTGTGCTTTCCTTGCCGTACTAATCGTACTGTCTGCGTCGGCACGCCTTGCTGGGACGAATTTGCGACAGTCCGCCCTGTCAAACTGGTTGAAAAGTTTCTGGGTTTAGTTTTTAGGTGACTTTGAGCTCATGTTTCTCTCGCCAAAATCGGGTTTGCTACGTTAGCTAATAAGTTGTCAATTTTCGGTGGTTTTTAACCGTGACAAAATGATAGCTGCGTTGTGCTTTCCTTGCCGTACTAATCGTACTGTCTGCGTCGGCACGCCTTGCCGGGCCGAATTTGCGACAGTCCACGGTTATTGGCTGACAATTTTTTTAGGTGAGTTTCAGGTCATGAAGCGGTCACCAAAATGGTGTTTACTACGTTATCTAATAAGCTATCAATTTTCGGCATTTTTTAACCGTGCCAAAATGCTGCTGGTGACTTCCCTAAACGCATCTCAAAGGACTTATGAAACGATTACTGACTGTTACCGCCTCACTCATCACCGCTACGTTATTGATCGCAGGGTGTGCTGGCAATAATGGCAATTTGCAAACTGCCGGACGTAGTGGCGGTGTCTTTAAAACATTGGATGGCAATCCGCCTTTGATTGTTGGGCATCGTGGGTTGCCTGGTCTTTATCCTGAAGAAGTCATCGCTGGTTATCAGGCTGCGATTGCCGCCGGTACTGATGCGCTCGAACTGGATTTGCAATCTTCTAGCGACGGTGTTTTGTTTGCCTGTCATAACGTTTTTTTGAGCGACACAACCGATGTTGCTAGTCACCCCGAATTCGTCCCACGCAAAAAATCGCGCATGGTGGATGGGGTTGCTACCGGTCCAGAGTGGTATTTCAGTGATTTCACGGCTGCCGAGCTGAAGACTTTGCGTGTCAAGCAGCCAATCGCTACGCGTAGCAAGCAATATGACGGTTTGTATCCGCTGGCGACGTTTCAGGAAGTGATTGATCTTGCCAAGGCGACTATGGCCGCCCATCCGCAACGCAAAATGTTTATTTATCCGGAAACCAAAAATCCGATTTATCAACGCCAGTTAGGTGTGCCGCTGGAAGAAAAATTGTTGGCAATGCTGATTAAAGAAGGTTGGAATACGCCAGACTCGCCCGTTTTTGTGCAGTCGTTTGAGCCGACTAGTTTGAAGTTAATGCGCAAGATGGGGTTGAAAACCAAGGTCGTGCAATTGATCGACGGCGACGGCACCAATTTTAAAACCGGTGCAATGACCTACGGTTCGCCCGACACTGCTAAACCTTACTCATGGCTGCAAGCTAATGACCCGCGGACTTTCGCGGCAATGGTCACGCCAGCCGGTCTGGCAGAAATTAAGACTTACGCAGATGGTATTGGGCCATGGAAGTTATATATTTTGCCACCGCAGGGCGTTGATGCATCCGGCAATGCGGTGAAATCGTTAGATCAGGCCTCAAATATGGCGCCGACAAGTTTGGTCGCTGATGCGCACAAGGCGGGTTTGTTCGTGCATCCGTTCACGTTTCGTGATGAAGGTGTGCGCCTGACCAAGACCTATAACGGCGATCCTAAAGCGGAATACAAGGCGTATTTTGACTTGGGTACAGACGGTGTTTTTACCGACTTCTCGACGACCGGCCGCGTGGCGCTGACCGAGTGGATGAAGGCTAACGCGGCTAAGTAAGCAAGCCATGCAGTGCTATTCAAGCCGTCGCTGAATTGATGCGCCGAACGGGTGTCAAGGTGTTTGCGCCATTTTTTGCTATGCGTCTCACCGTCCGTTCGGCCCGACGTATCAGCTTCGGCAGTTTTGTTGATCAACGGCCGTCGAGTAGAAACGATTGCAATCTGCGTCGCAACTGGCAATACTAGCCAATGTGAATGTATCGACAACTCGGAGAATAAATCCATGGCTAAAAAGAACGCCTTTTACGCGCAATCCGGTGGCGTCACCGCTGTCATCAATGCTTCCGCCTGCGGATTAATCGAAACCGCGCGCAAGCATAAAGACACTATCGGTAAGGTCTACGCTGGTCGTAACGGCATCATCGGTGCGCTCACTGAAGACTTGATCGACACCACCAAAGAATCGGTCGCCGACATCGCAGCCCTGCGCTATACGCCGTCGGGTGCATTCGGTTCCTGCCGCTACAAATTGAAAAGCTTGGAAGCCAATAAGCGTGAATACGAACGCCTGATCGCCGTGTTTAAGGCGCATAACATCGGGTATTTTTTCTACAACGGTGGCGGTGATTCGGCTGATACCTGTTTTAAAGTCTCGCAGTTATCGGAAGCATTGGGCTATCCGGTGCAAGCCATTCACGTGCCAAAGACGATCGATAACGATCTCCCGATTACCGACTGTTGTCCCGGTTTTGGATCGGTCGCCAAGTACGTTGCGGTATCAACGCTGGAAGCCTCGTTCGATGTCAAATCGATGGCCAAGACTTCCACCAAAATTTTTGTCCTTGAGGTGATGGGGCGTCACGCCGGATGGATTGCGGCAGCGGGCGGACTGTTGATTGATCACAATATTCCAGTGGTGATTTTGTTTCCGGAAGTCGTATTCGATCAGAAGAAATTTCTGGCCCGAGTCGATGCAAACGTTAAAAAATTTGGTTATTGCACCATCGTCGTGTCAGAAGGATGTCATTACGCGGACGGCAGATTCTTGGCCGAACAAGGCACTACTGATGCATTCGGTCATGCCCAGTTGGGTGGCGCGGCGCCAGTCGTGGCGAACCTTATCAAGGATGCGCTTGGCTATAAATTTCATTGGGCGGTGGCGGATTATTTGCAGCGCTCAGCCCGTCACATCGCCTCTAAGACCGATGTCAAGCAAGCTTATCAACTGGGTCAGGCGGCGGTTGAGCTGGCGGTGAAGGGACGCAATGCCGTGATGCCGACGATTCAGCGCTTGTCTGACGTGCCGTATAAGTATCGGATTGGCGTGGCGGACCTGAAAGACGTGGCGAACGTGGAGAAGTTTATGCCAAAAGACTTTATCAGCCGCGATGGGTTCGGGATTACCGAGAAATGTAAGCGCTATCTGTTGCCCCTGATTCAGGGCGAGGATTATCCGCAATATGAAAACGGTTTGCCGCAATACGTCACGCTTAAGAATGTTGCTGTAGCGAAGAAGTTAGCCGCTTTTAAAGTGTAGTTGACTTAGTCTAATTGAATTAGTGTTGTTATCTTTTGCAAGATTAAGCATCCATGACGCTTAATCTTGCACCTTGAGATATCGGCGCTATTGTCCACCTGCACTGCGTCCAAGTTATCACTACAACTCAGCACAACCGCAATACCAATGCCAATTTTTCGCCATAGTCGTCATAACGCTCATTGATAGCGCTGACGCAAAATGACAATTCCTCGACGATGTCGGGTGACTTTTGTTGCAATAGTGCGCTGTCGTGGAGTTCGATGATCAAAGTTTCATCGGGCTTCAATTTGAATTTACTCATGCTCTCGTCGTCGCGCAAATAGCTCAGACAGTCAATCCAGGCGCTCATGTTGCGTCCGTAAAAGTCGGGGAAACCGAATATTTTTTGGGATTCGGTGTGAAAGGCATCCCAATCGGTGATAAGGCTACCGTCTAAACGGACTGTTGGCATGATGTTATCTCGCTAGGTAAAAGGTGCAGTGTTCGATTTGATGGACAGACTAATTTTACCCATGTAATGGATTGATGCTGTGAGTAAATCATTGACGCTGATCGGTCTCTGATTGACTTGCTTGAGTCAACGTATCCAAATTAGGGGCGGCTCCACGGTTTTGTCGCCGCAGAATAGAAAAGAGGAAGCGCATGCGCTTCCTCTTTTATACCTTTTTCAAGTCAATGCTGCAACTTTGGCAGAAGTTAGTAACCGATCGCGGCACCGGCAGGACGACGACCATCATTTGCGCCGTAATAGTATCCAGGCAAAACCTTGCCTGAAACGCCAGCGTCGTTACCGGAACTAGTCGCAGAAACACCCGCTGCACCCGGCACGCCCATCATGACCATTTCAGCCGCACCCCATGGCGTTTGTTCGGTCATTTTGTAACCCATTCCACGCAAGACCTTCAGGGTATCCGCTGACATACCGCGCGTTTCGTAATACACCTCGTCCGGCAGCCATTGATGGTGGAAGCGTGGTGCGTCAACTGCTTCTTGCGGACTCATGCCAAAGTCGATCACATTGAGTGCGGTTTCCAATGTGATAGTGATGATGCGCGAACCGCCCGGAGAACCAATCACCATAAAAGTTTTGCCGTCTTTGGTAACCAAAGTTGGTGACATCGACGACAGTGGACGTTTGCCCGGCGCAATCGAATTGGTTGCACCTTGCACCAGACCGTACAGATTCTTTACACCGATTTTGACGGTGAAATCATCCATTTCATCATTGAGGAAGAAGCCCGTGCCCGGCGCAATCACTACCGCACCAAAGCGACCGTTAATGGTGTAGGTGGTCGATACCGCATTGCCTTCCTTATCAACGATAGAATAGTGCGTCGTTTCAGGTTTTTCGTGCGGCGCCATACCGGGTTGTACCTCTGCGGACGGAGTGGCTTTATCGGCGCTGATCTTCTCACGAATCGATGCGGCGTAAGGCTTGCTCAACAGACGCTCTAGCGGATTTTTCACAAATTCGGGATCGCCCAAGAATGTGTTGCGATCCATGTAAGCGTGGCGCATGGACTCTGTCATCACGTGGACTGCCGCTGCGGAATTAAATCCCATCGACTTCAGGTCATACCCTTCAAGCGTGTTGAGGATCTGGCACATTGTCGCGCCGCCCGAGCTTGGCGGTGGTGCGGATACAAATACGTAGCCGCGGTAATCGCAGGTCACCGGCGCAGTTTCGGTAATCTTGTAATCAGCAAAATCGGCGGCAGTAATGATGCCTTTACCGCTCTTGGATGCCCGCTCAACTGCCTCTGGAATAGCGCCTTTATAAAAGGCGTCAGGACCGCGGCGGGAAATAGCCTCAAGCGTCTTGGCCAGATCCTTTTGCACTAGTCGGTCGCCAGGTTGTAACGGCGAGCCATCGCGGCGCAAGAAAATTCTACTGGCTTCAGGATCTTTTTTGAAGTACTTAATCGTTGTATCGAGAATATCGGTATCGCCACGATTAAGGATGAATCCGTCACGCGCCAGCTTGATCGCCGGCAGCATGACTTGCGCGCGCGTCAACTTGCCGTATTTACGCTGTGCAGTGTCCAGACCAAGCACGGTGCCCGGTACGCCGACCGCCAGATAGCCATACAAACTGGCATCGCCGATGACTTTACCGTCAGCATCCAGATACATATTGGCGCTTGCCGCAGCGGGTGCTTTTTCGCGGAAATTAATAAAAGTATCGCGTCCATCGGCTAGGTGAATGGTCATGAATCCGCCCCCACCGATATTGCCGCAGCACGGATTGACGACCGCTTGCGCATAACCGACTGCGACGGCAGCATCAACGGCGTTGCCGCCCATTTTCAGGATATCTACACCAACTTGTGAGGCTAAATGCTGCGAGGTGACGACCATGCCGTTTTTTGCCTCGACCGCCGGCACGCCGACCGCATTAACATTCCCAATTAAGGCCAGTGCGAACACCGACGCAACCAACGGTTTTAACCAATTTTTGAGATGCATACATTCCCCTTTTATGGACTAACTAAAACTTGAAGATCATTCAAGCTTGCGACTTAAGGCTTATTACTCATTTGCAAATTAAAAATGACTGAAACCCGTAGCGAACTGATATGGTGTTCGCCTGCTAAGGCAAAGGCTAACGGAGGTGGCAAGGACCGCATCGTTCAGATCGGTGGAATCGGCAGATGCCAGTGGTTTCAGATGATTCTTAATGAATAAGTAATTAGGCTGACAGCTATGCCATTGTAGCTAGCTGCGCTATTGTTGTGTAATGGTTTACGTTGTTTCTGCACAACGAGAGGCTACATCCATGCCCATAAAAAATTCCAGAAACCGGGTAAGTGAGTGGTTTGCTCACCATCACGCACACTTCTGGCCAAGGCGGCGCGCTCCACCGCCTCTTTGTTCTCGTAAAAAGGTTTGGCGGCGGTTGGCAAGTGCACTGCCCGCGCACAATCCAGCAGAATCTGTAAATATTCGGCCATGTGATCGGCGGTATAGCCGTTAATGTCGTGGAAGGTGACGACCACCGGAATATTTCCGTCGACCACCGGCAACTCGCCCGCTGCGATTCTTTCGCGTACATCGGTCAACAAATGCAACATGTTCGAGCGTCGCCGCAAGCTCGCTTTGAAGCCGTAGATCTTGCCGTCATTTGCGCTCAAATCAGTGAGCAAAATATGCATGCCGTGCTGTTGATAGACGCCAAAAGTGCGCTTGTCGTAATTCCAGAACGGCGGCCGAACCAGTTTGGGCGCACTTCCCTGAATGGCAACAATGTCGCCAATTCCCTCATTGAGCGACTCGTCGAATTTTTCCGGACTAAGAAAGCGATGATTGGCGTGGCGCGGCGTAGCGGTATGAAAGCCCAGCAAGTGACCTTCTTCCACTTCACGGCGTAATATATTGCGCCCAAAATCGGTTTCTCCCGCGCCTGATGACCGGGTTTGCACAAAAAAGAGCGCTTTTATGCCGGGCTGTACGGGATTCACCAACAGCGTGTTCAGGATGGAAAGCGTCGAGTTATCAGTCTTCGGTCTGGCGGGGCCATCGTCGAAGGTGAGCAAAAATCGGATCGGCGGTTGAGATTGCAACGCCGCTGCAGTGCGCGGTGACATCGGGACTGGCTCAATCGCGCAGCCCGCGGCACTGAGCGCCACCAACATGATTATCAAGTTGGAAGCGATTTTTTTGAAACGGTTTGATGTGGTTGCAATGACGGTATAAATAATACCGCGGTAGCTCGGTGAAAAAAGAAGAGTAGTAGTCATACGCAGCAGACACAAAAAGAGGAACTTGCCCGTGGTAAAGGCGGACCTCATGATACGTCCGCCTAAAGGTAGATCAGCCAACTGTTACAAACGAGACGCAACTTTGTTAACTCGGCTGAGAGTGCTTCAACGCGTTCTTCTACTCTATCGGATCGGACGCTGTCGCTTCACGTAGTTTGTCTTTTTTGCTCTTACGTTTGCCTTTTATACCGCCATTAGCCGGATTATCCGGTGAGTTTTCCGATGTTGTATCGACTGAACTATTCATAGCAAAGGGAAGACCTGTGTTGGAATGCAATGTCTCGACCGGTTCAAAGCCTGCGATTTGTTCACGGGGGCAGCGCACATTATGGCGTTTTTCTATCAGCCGAAAATGGGCTTCGGTATCAGCACTGATAAAGCTGACAGCGATGCCGGTCTCGCCCGCACGACCGGTACGACCGATCCGGTGCGTATAGTCAACAGCCGACCGTGGCAGGTCATAGTTCAACACGACCGGCAATTGCGGGATATCAATACCGCGCGCGGCCACATCGGTGGCGACCAGCACCTGCAACTCGCCGGCTTTAAATTCTGCCAATATCCGGGTGCGCGCACCTTGGCTGAACTCGCCGTGAAATGCCGCGGCCTTAACGCCTGAGCGGTGCAATTTTTCAGTCACGTAATCGGCGGCATATTTGGTCGCGACAAAGGCCAGTACGCGATCCCATTTATGTTCTTTCAACAGATGCACGAGCAATTGCGTGCGGCGTTTTGGATCCACCGCAATAGCGCGTTGCACAATGTCCGGCTGATTGTTTGGCTCGGCCGCCACTGCGATGCGCGTGGGATTGCGTAATATTTTCCTGGATAGCGCTTCCACTGCGGGAGGAAATGTTGCCGAAAAGAATACACTTTGTCGGGTCATCGGTAAGAGTGCCAGAATCCGTCCAATTTCTTCCGCAAAACCCAAATCCAGCAGGCGATCTGCCTCGTCGAGTACCAACATCGATACGGTCGAAATCGTCAGTGCGTGATGGTCAAGCAAGTCGAGCAGACGTCCCGGTGTGGCGACGACGATATCTGCACCGCCACGCAACGTCATCATCTGTGGATTGATCGACACGCCACCAAATATCGTTACGATCTTTAATGTTTGCGCATTGTGCTGTGCAAGTAGTTGTAGTGACTCACCGACCTGCACAGCCAGTTCTCGCGTTGGCACTAAAATCAGGGCACGCACTGACCGGTCCCGAGACTTTTCGCTGGGTGTTTGATTTAATAATTGTAACAACGGCAAACAAAACGCGGCGGTCTTACCGGAGCCGGTTTGGGCCGAGCCCACGACATCGTGGCCCTGCAAAATGGCGGGAATAGCAGCTTCCTGAATCGCGGTGGGTGCAAGATAACCCAGGTCATTGACGGCGCGCAGAAGGGAGGGAAGCAAACCCAATGAAGAAAATGGCATAAGGGAATGGTCGAATTTCGATTTAATGAGACTGAGAAATGGCACTAATTAGGTGGCTGAATTCGTGCCTGACAAGTGGCTGAATACCTGGCCATGTGTGCCCTTGCATGGCTATTTGGCACGCGATGGTGGATTGTCGCTTGAAATGGCTTCTTTTACCACCGGCATCGAAGTGCGTGGATCCGAGAGCGCATCAAAGAAGTTGATTACTAACCAACTTCTTTGATGCGCGGTCTGGGACTTATTTGATGGTGGAACCGTAATGGCGGCTTGGCACGTATTAAGAACGCAAGAGACGTTCATCTGAGCGATCTGCCTCCCGCGCCGTTTAGGGGCGCAGGTAATATCAACTCGACATATCGCTAAACGTCAGGTCGATTGGGGAAATCGGGACCCGGACCTCAAGCAACACGTCACTCCGGTCTCTTCTCACAATTAATCATCCATGGAGTACCGAACTGGTCGGTGAGCATCCCAAAACGTTTAGCCCAGAAAGTCTCCGCAATCGGCATCTGTATCGTGCCGTTTTTCGCCAATGCTGCAAATGCGCGTTCGGCTTCTTCCGGTTCATCAATACCCAGCATCACATGAAAACCTTTTGCTGCCTCATAGCGTTCAGGCGGACTATCCGCACCCATTAATAGTTTATCGCCCACCATCAGGCGTGCATGGATAATCTTATCGCGCCACTCCGGTGGCGTCTGCTCTGCTATAGGCGTATCGCCGTGCGTCATCATCGCGACGATTTCACCGTCCAGACAGGCGGCATAAAAGGTAAATGCTTCCTCACATTGTCCATTAAAGTTGAGATACGGATTCATTTGCATGGTCGGCTCCTTAAAATGGGTTCAAACTGTTTTGAGCCATTGGAATTACTTCGCCCCAATATGGCTAAAGCGACATGTTCTCCCATAGGACCGATACAAACTTTTAATGTTCCCCCATCATATCGGCTAATTCACATAATATTTTTCTTGAAAAAAATGTCAAGAATTGACCTTGCTTTGTCATCAAACGCGTCTTAAGTCAGACACCATCACTACTAATAACCACTGGCAACCGGTACATTGGTATAAAGTTTTGGGAAGACACGTTTCAGATTGTCGATTTTAGGTAAGTCATTGAACACGATGTAAGGATACGTAGGATTGTGGAGCAAGAAATCCTGATGATATGCCTCCGCCGGGTAAAATCCTTGTAATGGATCGACACGTGTCACGATGCTGGCCGGAAATGCATGCGCTTTTGTCAGTTGCGCAATGTAGGCTTGGGCGATGTTTTTTTGCGTGTCATCTGCATAGAAAATATTGGAGCGATATTGCGTGCCGGTATCAGGCCCTTGCCGGTTAAGTTGGGTCGGATCCTGTGTCACCGAGAAGAAAACCTGGAGTAATTCGCCATAGGAGACGACTGCCGGATCGAAGGTGATCTGAACCGACTCGGCGTGCCCGGTTTTTCCTGAACTGACTGTCTCATATTGGGCGCTGTTCTTATCGCCACCGCTGTAGCCAGAAACAACCTTGTGTACGCCACGAACGTGTTCGTACACGCCTTGTACGCCCCAGAAACATCCTCCAGCGAATACGGCCGTTTGAAGCGGGCCTTTAGTTTTTGCGATGTTGGCCTCGGGTGGCGCGATGATGACGGGCGCCTCGGCAGCGTATGACGCGGTTGTCCAGGCAATGCAGGTGGCGCTTGTGATGCCCATTAATAGCGTAAAAATAGTCCGCATAACGATTTTTGTATGGCGTGGTTTAAGAGATTTCATTGTGTCCTCCTGATGATTATTCATTCTACAGCGACCGTAGATTAGCCGCGCGCGACGAAACGTAGCGCAACAGAGTTCATGCAATAACGTAAACCGGTTGGCTTGGGACCGTCATTGAAAACGTGGCCCAGATGCGCGTCGCAAAGATGGCACGAAATCGCATCACGTTGCAACCCTAAACTATTGTCAGCATCATTGACGACATTGTGTGTCGATATAGGTTGCCAAAAACTTGGCCAGCCCGTACCGGATTCGAATTTTGTTTTTGAGTCGAACAGTGCCGTATCGCAACAAATACAGCGATAAAGTCCATCTGCATGGTTATCCGCGTATTTCCCTGTAAATGGGGTCTCGGTTCCCGCCTTGCGCGTGACTTGATACGAATCAGCAGAAAGCAAATGTCGCCATTCATCATCAGTTCTGACAAGTTTTTGTATGGAGGCCACTTTCAGACTCTTGCCCGATGCCGAAAAATATTCAATGGTGACTTCGTGACTTTTGGCTGGTGTGGATAGCGTCGCCGCCATTGCCTTACCAAGCAGATTACTGGCGACAACGGCGCTCACGCCATACTTAAGCAGCATGCGCCGTCCGAACTTTGTTTCGCCAATGATCAATGCACATTTTTTATCTGTTGCGTTCATGATGCATCCTTACCGAAAGATGAATGTTTGATGTTGCGTCGTGCTGAGTCGTGTAATTTCGCTGCGACAACATCGACCGATGTACACGTCACTAATGTCTATTAAGTCGTCAATTTGAGCAAAACCTTACACCCGAAATGAAATTTGTTTGCCGCCGGCATAGCTGCGGACGGGGCCAGCGCGCAACTATTGCGTGGTGCTTAGCCGCTTTTCTAAAGACTGGTCGCAACAACCATACTGCATCGTTCGATGCCATGAATGACGTGGTGTCGCACTCCATGCAACATATGACCGATGCCGATCTGGGTAGCATTGCCGTATATCTGAAGTCACTAGCGCCCAAAAATCTACAGGCAGTGCCATTTAAGGCGGACAGCAAAGTCGCAACGGCTTTATTTAACGGCGTGGTAAGTACAACTGGCGCGCAGATTTATCTCGACCGCTGCGCTTGCTGTCATTGATCGGACGGTAACGGTTATAGCAAAGCTTTTCCTGCGCTGGCTGGCAATGCCGTGCTGCAAACCGCTGATCCAACCTCCGCAATTAATATTGTATTGTCAGGCAGTGCGTTACCAGCGACCAGGACAGCTCCATCGGCGCTCACCATGGCGGTGCGGCAACGGCTGCACAAGTCGCCAAAATCTGCAAAATGTCGGTTCCGGTCAAGGCTGAAACTGCCGGTTCCGGTCAAGGCTGAAACTGCCGCATCACTTGCGCCCGGACGCGCGAGAACTTTCCCCGCGGCCGAGCTTGCGACAGCGTCCTCTCGATAGGTGACATCTTTAATCTCACACCAGCTAATGAGACCAGCAGCATTCTGATCTACGTGATGGTTTGCGTAAATCAGAAACGCATTTAACGCTACTTTCATTTACTCTTCAATTTCTTTTAGCCAGCTTCGTGCTGGCTTTTTTACGTCTGAAGCGACGATCTACAAAGAAATCAAATTGTCGCTCATCCCCGACATGATCAACATCAAGCCCAACATTAAGCCTGACAAAAAAATACATCGATAGCGCAAAAAACACTCTGACAATCTTGCTAACAAAATTTTCAAAGAAGTAGAAATGAGTCAAATCACGATCACCTTTGGCATTTTAATAGTGTGATCAACTGATCCAGCATGAGGGGAAGTGTATTTTGTAGAATTTTCTCTGTTAATTCGAGAATAGTCTCGTATCAATCTGGAAATTTCATTTGTAGAATTGAAGCCAATTAAAAATAAAAGAATAACGAGAATAGGTCACGAGAGCGCTCACCGCGATTGCAGTTACGCCACCACATCTTGACACCAGATCGAATAACGGTCGATGAAAATATAAATAACGGAATGAAGTCGTTCCGATCCAAACATGATTGATCAGTACTCCAGGCGCGCAACGCTCCTCGATATTTAAACAAAGTGAGAACTTACGCAAAACTGTCCCAGCAATGGGGTTGCAAACCTTGCTGACGGTGACAGTGCGCTAGTGCTGAGCCGTCAAGGTCTGGCCTTGTCGGCGGCTAGGAAAGTACAACGGAGTTGGACAATTTTGCGTCAGTCCTAAAAGTAAAGAAAAGTTTTTAACCGACAAATACTGACAGAGTTATAGACAGAATCAACCAAGGAACAGTGAGCATGAGGAACGCATTTTGCATGACGATACGCATACCATTTTACTTAATATTTTTTCTGATGATGAAATCGGTTCTAGTTAGTTTCTTTAGCGAGACGACACATTGAAACAAATACACTCCAAAGACCGCAAAGCGACTTTTACTTTGCCTGCCGAACACCAGCGTGACAATCCCAACAAAGACCGCATTACCTTTGCTTTTCATTATCCGGATATGACGCCGATAGCGCAGGGAAACGCACCTGAAAAAGATGAGATAAAAATATATTTGAGCCCTGCATTCGCAACTGATCGCCTTAATACCAGCTATGCAAAAAATCTGGAAGAAAATGCCATAGATTACTTTGATCCGATGCGGAGCGAAACCAAATATCGCACCGGCCGGGAAGGTATATACCGGAAGTATCAACTAGGCAAACCAGACAAGCCGGATTTGGTAAGCATCTATTACATCTTTCAGGCAGCCGATAAGCAACAAGTATGGGTGAACGACCCCGCGCGCTGGATGTGCGTTTTTAAAGTTCATAGAACTGTCGATTCGTACTTCGATGTGCAATACACGATTGCCAAATCGCTAGGCAAAGACTTCTTCGAAATCGACAAAATCGTCGCCGAACTGATTCACAAAAATATAACCATTCACCCTTGATTAGAGTAATCAAGCATGACTGCAATTGAATTGTGTCTTGGTGAAGTGTTGAGTTTAAGGCGGGTGGTTAGCGACCACCTATTTATTGAGGTGCGAAGTGGACAAAACTAAGGAGACAAAATGAGAAAAAAGGTCGCTGCATGATCAAACGTAAGCGGTCATGGCTCCGTATTTTTTGGATATTTTTGATGGAGATAGTAATTTTCATATTTTTATATTTTTGTCGATGGCATCGCAATGAGGGATTACATTGATA
Source organism: Glaciimonas sp. GNP009 (assembly GCF_054343755.1). NCBI lineage: Bacteria > Pseudomonadati > Pseudomonadota > Betaproteobacteria > Burkholderiales > Oxalobacteraceae > Glaciimonas > Glaciimonas sp. GNP009. Next base: position 2,022,744 of record NZ_JBTGUV010000004.1, on the reverse strand, counting down.
TATCTTATATTCGAATTTTTTTCATATTAATTGTTACAGTTTTTCCCGATGTATATGTTTGTCTTTGTATAAGAGCATTCAAATATTTTGGGGGCTTAACACATTTAGAATTTTTTATAGAAAATTTATACATGTCATTTTCTATAATCAATGTTGCGGTTTTTTCTTTGTTAATAGTTATTCGTGAAATTTCATTTGATAAAACGGCGTATAGAAATCAAGTCAATATAAAAAAATTTCTAAAAGATAATTGGATATTTTTCTTGGTTGTAATAGCTCTTTATCTTAAGTTGAATGAAATTAAATTCCTCTCTCCAGATTGGCCATTAACGCAAGGTCGGTTGTTTATATTGTTTAGCTTGATAAGTGCATGGTGCACTTCTGCCGTTATCGCAAATACGGTAATTTACATAAAAAATATTTCTTATAAAGATTGAACATGGACTCCACTGTAATTACTCGTAAGCAAGCCGCTACTCATGCAATTAGTAAAAGTATAAGCCGCCTCGTTGATCGATATGAAAAAGGGGACACAGCAGGAGTAGCGCAATCACTTGCTCAAATTACTGCTGTCTCCGCTGCATATGTTGCTGGAACGTTAGCCGGATTTGGCAGAAAGTTTGCCGTTTCAGGCTTGGATCAAGCAATTAGGCTTTTAGGTAGAGATCCCAGTGGCCTGGGAAAAGTACTTTTACGTATGGGGTTAATTTCTGATCCTCTAGTTGCTCAGAGGCTTACCAACGTTGGGCGCGCTTTTGGGGCTGGGGCCGCTACGGCATATCTCGTCGATCAAGCTATTGATTGGGCGAATAAACAAAATCTAGGTGGTAAATTGTACGATGCACTTCACCCAGACGAAGCTGCCCGTGGCTACTTCAACCGTTCACGCACCTACCGCTACGATCCCTTAGTCCTCGACCTCGACGGCGACGGCATCGAAACCGTCGGCAGCAAAAACAACATCTACTTCGACAACAACAACGACGGTATCAAAACCGCGACCGGCTGGGTCGGCGCTGACGATGGCTTGCTCGTCATGGATCGCAACGGCAACGGCGTGATCGATAACGGAACGGAACTCTTCGGCAATTCCACCCAACTCGACAACGGCCACACCGCCAGCGATGGTTTCGGTGCACTGGCTGATCTGGATTCCAACCACGATGGCAAGATCGATAAAAACGACGCCAACTGGAATCAGCTCAAAGTCTGGCATGATCTCAATCAGGATGGCATATCTCAATCCAATGAATTATTCACGCTGGATCAACTCGGCATCGCCAGTCTCAACGTCAACAAAAAATCACATAACCAAACACTCGCCAATGGTAACCAGTTAGCCGACCAAGGTACGTACACAAAAACCGATGGCAGCACCGGCAACATGGGTGACGTGAATTTTGAAGAAGACGCCTTCCATCGGGAATTTACTGATGAAGTCGTGATTGCCGATAACGTCAAAGACCTGCCCGATATGCAAGGCGCAGGCAAAGTGCGCGACCTGCGCGAAGCCGCCAGCTTATCCACTTCGCTACAAAGCGTATTAGCGCACTACAGCGCCGCCACCACACGAGAAGAACAGCGCGGCTTGCTGGATCAAATGCTGTCCGATTGGGCCGACACATCCAGCATGACTAAAACCCTGCAAGAACGCGCTGGCAGTGCTTATACGGTGATCTGGCAATCGCTGGGCGGTCAGGTTATTACTGACGACGCCGCCGGTCGCGCCATCGTTGCCGCGTGGGAAAAGAAGCTGCATATTCTGGAAGCGTTTAACGGGCAATATTATTTTGCGATGCATAACCTGACCGGCATGGGTTATAACGGCTTCAAGATGGTCGAAGGCAAAAATGGTCAGCCTGGGACTATCACGATTAGTTTATATGCCGAACAGGTAAATAGCCTCAATCAAGCTTATGACGCATTGCAGGAATCGATCTACGGTTCACTGTTATTGCAGACACGGTTTAAGTCGTTGATTGATCAGATTGAATTGAAGGTGGATGCCCATGGGATGCATCTGAATGGTTTTGACGCTATTCGAAACACGCTGGATCAATTTGAACCAAGCGCGCAACGCGCTCTGGTGTTAAGCAAAGCGCTCAACAATCACCTGTTGAACACCCCAATAAGTGGACAAAATCAAAGTGCCGAAATAACGAGAAACAAGGTCGCTGCATGACGAAACGTAAGGGGTCATGGCTCCGTATTTTTTGGATTTTTTTGATGTCGATAGTGATTTTTATATTCTGTATTTTATTGTCGGTGGTGGTGTTCTATTTGATCGTTTCCAACACGAAGGACGATTCGGTGAAACAACTGCATTCGAATGATGGGAAAGCGACTTTCACTTTACCGTTCAAATACAAACCTAGTACTGCAAATAAAGACCGGATTATTTTTGCTTTTCATTATCCTAGTTTGGAACCGATAAGACCGGGATATGCACCGGAGGAAGATCAGATAACAATATATTTAAGTCCCACAATAGCACCTGATCGCTCTCGAGCAAATGCCGCAAAAAATCTGGAGGCTAATGCAATAGGCCAGTTCGACTCTCATCGTCCCGGATTGGAATACCACGTTGGACAATCTGGTATTTATCGAATGTATCAGGAGGGTAATCCCGATAAGCCCGATTCTTTAACCAAGTATTACGTTTTTAAGGCAGCTGATGGACAACGTGTCTGGGTCGAAGACCCGGTTGATTTTATTGTCCTTTATAAAGCGCTCCGTACTATCGATTATCACTTCGATGTTCAATATACGAGTGCTAAAGAATTAGGCAAAAACTTCGCCAAAATCGACGAAGTCGTCACCACGCTGATTAACGAAAATACTACCTTCCAACCACCACCAAAGGAATAAAAATGTCTGCTATTGAATTATCGATTCATCAAGTTTTGAAGCTGCAAGAAATGGGAACGAATCATCAATACGCGGATGCGTACCGCTATCTGCGCGATATTGTCGGAGAGATGCAAAAGAGTAATTACACGGATCAACGTAATCGCCTGGAAACCTGGCTGGACCGTGCGGCTAGTATTAACGCCAATGATGGTTCTAGGTCCAGCGAGTTTGTGCGCGGAGCGACGGAGTCGATTGGGGAACAAATGGGTAAGCCGATTACAGAGAAAAAATTTCAGGAGGTATCTGATGGATTGGCAAGATCAGTCATTAAGCGAATTCTGGAAGAAAAAGGCATTCCCGATGCAGAAAAAATTATTGAAGAGGATGTCAGATCAGCGGTAGATGGTTTCAAGCTACCAAAATGGGCATGGGCCGGCACCATGGGCGATATCGTCCCAACCGTCTTCGGCGGACTCGGCAACGATTACGTCCAGCTACCTGACGGGGATGCACGAGAATACGGCGAAGCGTTCGGCAAAGCCGCCGCCGCAAACGCGGCTGGCGCGTGGCGCATGTTGGGCGGCGATGCCATCAGAGATTTCTTCAACCGTTCACGCACCTACCGCTGCGATCCCTTGGTCCTCGACCTAGATGGCGACGGCATCGAAACCGTCGGTAACAAAAACAACATCTACTTCGACAACAACAACGACGGTATCAAAACCGCGACCGGTTGGGTCGGCGCTGACGATGGCTTGCTCGTCATGGATCGCGATGGTAACGGCGTGATCGATAACGGTACGGAACTCTTCGGCAATTCCACCCAACTCGACAACGGCCACACCGCCAGCGATGGTTTTGGTGCGCTGGCTGATCTGGATTCCAACCACGATGGCAAGATCGATAAAAACGATGCCAACTGGAACCAGCTCAAAGTCTGGCGTGATCTTAATCAGGATGGCATATCTCAAGCCAATGAATTATTCACGCTGGATCAACTCGGCATCGCCAGCCTCAACGTCAACAAAAAATCACACAACCAAACACTCGCCAATGGTAACCAGTTAGCCGACCAAGGTACGTACACAAAAACCGATGGCAGCAGCGGCAATATGGGTGACGTAAATTTTGAGGAAGACGCCTTCCATCGGGAGTTTACTGATGAAGTCGTGATTGCCGATAACGTCAAAGACCTGCCCGATATGCAAGGCGCAGGCAAAGTGCGCGACCTGCGCGAAGCCGCCAGCTTGTCGACATCACTGCAAGACGTCTTGGCACACTACAGCGCCGCCACCACACGTGAAGAGCAACGCGGTTTGCTGGATCAAATGCTGTCCGATTGGGCCGACACATCCGGCATGACTAAAACCCTGCAAGAACGCGCTGGCAGTGCTTACACCGTGATCTGGAAATCGCTGGGCGGTCAGGATATTACTGACGACGCCGCCGGTCGCGCCATCGTCGCCGCGTGGGAAAAGAAGCTGCATATTCTGGAAGCGTTTAACGGGCAATATTATTTTGCGATGCATAACCTGACCGGCATGGGTTACAACGGCTTCAAGATGGTCGAAGGCAAAAATGGTCAGCCTGGGACTATCACGATTAGTTTATATGCCGAACAGGTAAATAGCCTCAATCAAGCTTATGACGCATTGCAGGAATCGATCTACGGTTCACTGTTATTGCAGACACGGTTTAAGTCGTTGATTGATCAGATTGAATTAAAGATAGATACCGATGGGATGCATCTGGATTATGGTGCGCTGGAAAAACACTTCAAGGCAGCGATTGCGGCGGATGGCATAAAAGGGTTGTACGATTTGATCGACTTTAATCGTGCAGCGGGAAGTGCGATGCAGGATTTTAGCTGGATTGGAGCTGAGATGATTGCCTTGGGTCTCTCCACACTGGATGCATCGCCTGAAATACAAAAGTTATTTGCTGAACTGAGCAGCGTTATGAACAAGAATGGTACGAAGAAAAAGGATTTGATTGTCGGTGGGAATGGAAATGATACTTTGAATGGCTACGCAGGTAACGATGTCATGCTGGGAGGGAGGGGCGATGATTCGTTAGATGGGGGTGAGGGCGATGACACGCTAAGTGGTAATGCTGGTGACGATCGTCTCAACGGTGGGGAAGGTAATGACACTTTGCTAGGTGGCGCTGGCAACGATACCTTGATCGGTGGCGATGGCAACGACATTCTGACCGGTGGTAAAGGGGGCGATACACTCTATGGCGGCCTTGGCAATGACACGTATATATTGCGCCGTGGTGACGGACATGACACGATCAGAAACGAGGATCGTGGTACTGATAACAGGGGCGGTGGTCGCACGGATGTCGTGATTTTTACCGACATGAATGCCAGCGATATTCAGAGTCTGCACACTGTCAATTACGATCTGGTGATCGAATTCGGAAGCGGTGACAGTCTCACGATCAGGAACTATTTTAATGACGCGACCTATCACATCGACCAGTTCCGGTTTGCGGATGGTCAGGTGTGGACCGGCTCGCAAATACTGGCTGCACATCCGGTTGTGGCGACCGACAATAATGACAATCTGGGATTTACCAATAGTGCAGATACGATCTATGCGCGTGGCGGTAATGACACTATTTATAGTTATGGCGGGGATGATGTCATCGACGGCGGGACCGGGAATAATTCCCTGTGGGGTGGGAGTGGCAATGACCGGCTATCCGCGGGTGATGGTGACGATGCGTTTTATGGCGAATCGGGCGATGATGTGTTGGACGGTGGCGACGGTAATAACTCTTTAGACGGTGGAAGTGGAAACGATACGCTGATCACCGGTGCTGGCAACGACAGGTTAAGCGGTGGCGATGGCAACGACATTCTGACCGGTGGTAAAGGGGACGATACGCTCTATGGCGGCCTTGGCAATGACACGTATATATTGCGCCGTGGTGACGGACATGACACGATCAGAAACGAGGATCGTGGTACTGATAACAGGGGCGGTGGTCGCACGGATGTCGTGATTTTTACCGACATGAATGCCAGCGATATTCAGAGTCTGCACACTGTCAATTACGATCTGGTGATCGAATTCGGAAGCGGTGACAGTCTCACGATCAGGAACTATTTTAATGACGCGACCTATCACATCGACCAGTTCCGGTTTGCCGACGGCAAGACATTGACCGGAACAGAATTACTTTCAGCATATCCGATTGCTCTACCCGAAGCTGCCGATAGCATGGGCGTTATGAACGCAGATCAGCATAGTCATGCTGACGTTAGTGATGATAACGGTCAAGCTGACAATGATGACGTTAAGAGCGAAGCAGATAACGACGACAAAGTGATAACAGATAGCATAGGCAAGCAGGTGGTTGCTGTGCATGTTAGCGAGGGAATCGCCGCTGCTGCTTTGCTGTTTGGACAAGCGGGCGATCGGGTGTTGGCTAAGGCTCGGAAACAGCAGGCAATTATTGATAATTGGTTCACGAAAGTGGATGGTCGTCGCGCGTTATCTTTGCAGACGGTGACTGACAATTCGACCGTTGATGCTGCCGGTTCTACTGATACGCTGCCCAATCAGAAGATTCCGCAGTTTAATTTTGATGCCGTTGTTGCGCAGTTTGAACAACTGCGAGGCACGCCTCCCGCTGTTAATTTGTGGGCGGAGTCGGCTGCGTTGCTCGATTTGCATCTCAAGAAGAGTAATGCGGCTGGTCTTGGTTGTGATCTGGTCGGGCAATATGCAAAGAATGGCCATGACGTCGGTAGTGCAGTCAATTCGGCGCAGGCAATGTTGGCACCGCCGCATTTCGGTGCGACTGATTTGCACGGGCGACGATAGTCATTTTGTAATCAACGTATCGGCAGGGAATGTTTAATCTTGCCGATATTTCATCCTACGCTAAGGCGTTACCCAAAATCGGTTTGGTGGGATTATTTGCCTGACCGTTGGTAAATGCCCTTAGTTGACGGTGTTGTTAATCTCGCTATCACTAACTCGCCTTTGGCTCAAACATGTTTCCCAACAATTCCCGCCGGATGACTAAAATACTGGCAGGGCCAATGACGGGGTAAGTCATTAGCAGCAGCCTTCGTAATTGACGAGATTCGGTGTGCGCTAACCTCGTCTACAAGGTCTATATATCAGCACGCTCTAGGGCTAATCGCTTGCCCAATCAGGGTCGGGCAAACAATTAAAATTCTGCGTGAAGCCGAATAGTCCCCACATTGACCGGACCGCGATCTGCGTTATAGGCGGGATTGGTAATACGTTGAGCGTCAAACATCAAGTAAGTATCTTTGTATAGGTGGATGTTGTAATACGCCTCCAGAATTTTTTCCGGTTTGTAATGCAATTTTCCATCGCCAATAAACGCACCAAGGCCACCTAGCGATAAATAGTCCTGATGCGCTTTGCTTAAGCCATTTTGCGCGACGGCAACACCAATCGTGTCTTTGGAGCGTCCCCACTGCTCGCCTTTTATTGCTACGCCAGCGGTGACAGAGCGTTCGATCTCGGTGAAAGAATACGTCTCGGTCTTGCCATCGTTTCTGCTGGCCCGGGCGAAGAGGCCAATGTCAGAGCGCAGTGCATGTTCCAGACTGAAGCCATAGCCAACCTTGAAACTGTCTTTGCGCACGGCAGCGACTGAAGGAATGCCGCCGTTGTCAGCGGCGATAGCATCGCTGAAACTGCCCATGTTTTCTTTGTTGCGGAAGACTAGAAATCTTACTTTGCCGACTTGATTGCCGAGGGCGTAGCCGCGTTCAATTTCAATTTGATCGCCGTAATACTTGGCCAGACGAGTTTCCAGCGGCTGTCCGTTGGACATAATCGGGACCATGAACCGACCGTAACGTATCGCCCAATCGTCATAGTAATATTCTGCCGCACCGCCCCATGTATAACCACGGGCGTCACCCGCATAATCGTATGCGCCGTAAGTCAAAAAGGACCAGTTAACGAATTGCGTGCGGGCATCGTGCGCGTAGGCGTTGTTATCGAAAATATCGGTGACGCTGACGTTCCCCAGCGTAACGACCAGCCGCCGCTTATCGACCATGCCAGCCAACTGATTTGGCCCGGATTCGACGGCATCACGCGCCCCGCCAAAGTCGAATGTTTGCCGTAAGAATAGCCGTGCACGATAAAACTTTGGGTTGGGTCCGCTGGTTTTTTGTTGCTCGCTATTGGTCATGCCGCCCAAACCATGCAAACCTGAAAGCGGTACTGCCTGGACCATTTCCGGATTGAAATACAGTTCTGCTCCACCCCAGAGCCGAAGGCCGAAATAACCGGTCGCTGTCAGGGAATATGCTTTTTCGCGTTCTGGCGACAAGCTGTTAGTGCCGCTATAAGGCGCATCGAACGACTGTTTACGCTGCCAGATGTAGGTTGACTGAAATTTTGCGTTCCATGTCTCGGGAGCAATAATTTTTTCTGCTTCCCGAGAAACTGGGGTCGGTTCTTCCTGGGCATTGGCCATGGGGATACTGATAAGGTAGGCCGACGCTATCAGGCAGCCGATAAGGGTATTTTTTTTACTTGTAAACATAGGGGCTCCGAGAACAGCGCGAGTCTATTGGCCGCCATTTTTTTAGTCAAGAACAATGGCGGAAATAAAATTAGCTTGCGCTCGCTACGTTGCTACGTGGAGACAATGACATAATACAGTAGCATATTTATGCTAGATGTTACTGAATCTCAATTTGATTCTGGTGACGTCATTTGTGATTAATGACCTAAAAAAGCATCAAGGTTTCTTTCTAAAAAATAGGGTGTCGCCTAACCACACAATAAGCATCGACACGCCCATCAATGGGAATAAAAACCCCATAATCGCCAGATATCCTTTCCATCGCTTGATGGAGGATGGTGGTTGCAGCACCCGCTTTGGCGCGCCCAATGCTTTTACTGGACGGCGTTTCCACCAGATCACAAAGCCAGTAATTGCCATTCCTAGCAGCGCTAATGAAATCGCTGCGCAAATCAGTTGATTCGCCAAGCCAAAATATTCGCCCATGTGCAAGGCAACACCTAGCGAGACTGCTTTGGACACGGGGTTGTAGTCGGAAAAACGCATATCTTTCAACATTTTTCCGCTATATTGATCAATATGCAGCGTGCGTTGTTGGTCAAGATCGGAGCGTAAAAATATCGAATTGCCGGGAGCATACGATACGGTAAATACACCGGATTTTTTTGTAGGCAGCGCGAGTTGATAGGTCAGCATGCCGCTGGCCGCCGCTATCGCCGCGACTTGATCGATGGAGAGTCTTTGCGGTGGCATCATGTGGACATGTGACATCGGCACGGTGGTCGCGCCCACCGCCCAGGGAATCTCGGCCAATGGGAGATCGCGCATCTTCATTGGTGGTGAGGGCATCGCTGGCGTGGAAAGGTTTAACGGCGCTGTCGATCCATGAATATGTTCGGTTTTAGACGCCGGTGCAGAATGATCGACATTCGCCCATGTGACGATAGCTTGAAAATTCTTGCCCCAGAAACTCGACCACGGTAATCCGCTCAAGATAAAAAACAAGGCACCGATTGCCACCCAGATACCGACGACCAGATGCAGTTCTCGCCAGATGGCGCGTCCGCGTAAACCGCCGCGTGGAAGTAACGTTCCCCATACAGAAAATGCTGTTCTGGGCCACCACAAAGCGATTCCGGTTCCCAGCATGATCAATGTCCAGCAAGCCGCCAGTTCCATTAACCATCCACCCCATTTGCCCAGCATTAGATCGCGATGAATCTGTCGTACCTGATTCATGATGCGATGTTCTACGCTGAGCGTGCCTAGAACACTGCCGGTGGTTGGATTGACGTACACGCTGGTGCTTTCGCCCGAGGTTAAACGGAATACCGCTTCGGTGCTGCGTTGCGGATTGGCGCTGACGCTTAACGAGGTGGCGACGGCCTCATTGGGAACCGCGCGGGCGGCAATCGCTAACTGCTTGTCGTAGCTAATTGGGTGTTGCGTGCTGGCGGCGACGAATAACTTGTCGCCATACAGCGCGGTATCGATCTGCGGCTTAAAGACATAGATCGCGCCGGTAATTGCCAGTGCGATCAAAAAAGGCATCACGAACAGTCCGGCATAGAAATGCCATCGCCATAAAATACGGTAATTGCGCGAGGCAGAAAGTGCTGAGTCGGTGGGCGATGGCGCTTGAAGGGTGGTTTGCATAGTTTGTTTTCGGTACTAAATGTGTTTTTACGGGGCGGTGACTAATGGCTAGTCGCTGCCCCTTTTGCGTCAACCAATAATTGGCGGTGTACAGCCGAGCTGATCTTAAGAGTGTGATAGAGAGTGAACAGGCGCTGTCTATACGGTATACGGTGCCTATCTGTCACGCATCTATCTTCTACATGCTGACTTTTGCTTCCATATAGAAAGTTCTGCCAGGATACGGGTAGTACACGTAGTAGCGTCGGTCGGTCAGATTGTCGATGCCGAATCCAAGCTCAGTATGTTTCGTCGGCTTAAACGTCAGCTTGGTGTCGAATACCAAAAATGAACTGGTGCCGCCAAAAGTATTGGGATTGATATCGGTATTTGTGAGCGTGTTGAACTGTCGCCCGGAGAAGCGCCCGCCAAGCATCACGCTGGCTTGCTCATTGAGGCGATAGGTGCTGACCAGATTTGCGCGCCACAATGGAATGCGGTAAAAATTCTTTCCAACCGTCGCCGGATTTTTGCTATTTTCCACAATGATTGAGCGTGTATAACCAACGCTGGCACTGAGATCAAGGCCGCGCAGGATGACATTTTCACCGGAATAACGCAGCTCGACGCCGCGCGAGCGCACGCGATCAATATTCTGGATATTCGTCACGTTAGGAAACACCGCCGTATTGGTTTGGCTAAACAAGGTGTTTTTTACATCATCTTCAAATAGCGACATGCGCAGCAGACCGTTCGATTGTGACCACTCGGCACTCAATTCTTTTGCCAGATCGTTTTCGGGCTTCAAATTGGGATCGTTATTCACTAACGTTGATCCGGTCAGGCTGCCTTGAAATAGTTCGCTCACCGTTGGGAAGCGATACGCGCGTCCTGTAGAAAAGCGGAAAGTCAGATCGGGCGTGGCCTGATACGACAATGCCACCTTTGGCGACCAATAAGATTCGGTGCGATTGCTATAGGCTTGCGACGAACCAACCACTGCGCGCATGCCATCATAGGCGCGCCAGTCTTCATAGCGCAATCCGGTGGTTAACTTCCAGCGTGAGGATAGTTGCCATGCGTCTTGGGCAAACAGCGCCTGTGTTTCGGTTTTGCCGGCAAAGGCATTATTGAATCCGCCGCCACCACTACCATCACCATCTCGCCAGTTGCTTAGATTTTTGGTCGTATTTTCCAGGAAGTAATTGTCGTAGTGATAGCCGAAGGTGGGCCAATGCGTCCCTGCGCTGACGGTAACCGGTTTGTAGTCGGTCACAAGATCGAGCGTTTTCCAACCGGAACCATCGCCGAAGGTGGCCACGCCGGTCAGATCATTTGGCAGTCCGCTGTTGGCGGATCGCGAAATGCTCTTTGAAATGTCGAAATAGGAAGCAATCGCCGAATAGTTCCAGCCGTTCGGGTGTTGGGTTTTGAGTGTCAGGCCATAAAGCTGATTCTCGCTTTCGCTGGCCGCGGGGGCAAAGAACCCTTTTGGGAGGTTGTATTGATAGCCACCAATATTGACCAGACCGGCGACCACAGGATTACCATTAGCGTCGCGCAAGAATGTTGTGGTGTTGTTATTCACTTGTTGACGCCAGTAGCCGAACGTCAATCCTGCCTGCAACGTTGGCGTGATGTCGTAAGTTGCTTTGAACTTGAACTGATCTTGCACGACGCGTTCAGCACCTTCGGAGTTCACGCCAAATAGCGTCGAAGGTGCACCGTTGGGATTGGTATATTGATAAGCGCCAGTGACCGGAACAGCCCCGCCAGTGGCTAATGTGGTGGAGCGCAGCTGGTTGCCATAGACGAAAGGTTGCCCGGCATTGCTGAGATGATCAATCCCCAACAGGAAGGACAGATTTCCAACCTTGTTGCCAATCGACGCGGTGGTTTTATTGCCATCAAAATGGCTATCCACACCGAACAGATTGAATTGCTGACGGAATACTTGGGTCTTCAGCGTGGCCTCAAGTTTGGTCGGTATTTTGGTTGTGATCGCCACGGTTGCTCCCATTGAATTGCCCGGGTATAAGGCCGAAAAAGGACCGTACATGACGTCAACCTGCGCAATATCTTCGGGAAAAACCATCGACCAATGCGGTGGAAAGCTGAATGTATTGCCTAGGAAATTGCTCAACAAAAGACCATCCGCGTACACCAATCCGCGTGCGGTCTGTGAGTTCCCATTGCCACGGACGGAAATGGTGGCGTTTTCATCACCGATAAAGCGCTTGCGAATCGCCATATTAGGCATGTATTTCAATGCATCTTCGGTGTTGATGACGTTCATATTTTCTACCTGTTGGGCGGTGATACGTTCACTCGTAGCTGGCAAATTGACATCAAACACTTGTTTTTCTCTCACCCCCGTGACGACGACTTCTGGAACATGACTTTCTTCTTCAGCGGCAAACGCAGGTTGAAAAAGGATAGGCAGGACAAAAAAAGAAAGCGGTAACAATGCCGCTGTTAAGTAGGATGACTGGCTGGATGATGAAGTGCGTTGTGATGCAACAAGCGCAATTGAACACCCGATGGCACGTGCATTAGCACGCACGACTCCCTTAGTTTGCGAACGCAAATTAAGCATAAACTTCCCCTGGATTTCACCTAGCGCTTTAATTGGCTAAGCAAATGAATAAGCACCTCCGCACGGCATAAGCAATGCAGCGGCGGCGACACTATCGTGTCAGCACATGACTAATCAGAAAATCAGGACTGCTTCAGGGGCGAGGGAGGATCGAGCGGATTGGTCTGCCCGCGAAATGGGCGTGGTGGATAGTAATCGTATAACAACGGCACCGCATGCGACGTCGTGACCGCCGTGACGACCATGATGTGGAAATAACTGGTGACGAGCGGGCTATGCGCTAGCAGCGTGCAGTAGCCGCAGGCATCGCCATGGTCGGCGTGACTGTCGTGACCATCGTGCCTATCGTGACCATCGTGACCATCCTGATTCGGGTGATCTTGGTGATCTCCAGTCTCGTTGACCAGGAGCGAGTAGTTGTCGCCCTTATTCGTGTCAAGATGAACTAATCCCGAGGATGTGCAGAGGTCATTGACTATCTGCGCCGTCCGCGTCGCCGTCATCGCCTTCATCGTTTGTGAAATCGCAGGCATGAACATGCTTAGCCAGAGGGCTATGAGGCACGTCCAGACGATGCGTTTTTGAAAACGGGTAAGTGACATGCGGTACTGACGGAGAGGGTGTCAACTATAAGTGAGGCCGTGACACTAGGTGTGGCATGGCTGACATGATGCAAATTCGGGACTAAAAATGATAATGATCCGAGCCGCGATAATGCTTTGGCATTCTATTGTGAAGGTGTGAGAAATACAAGCTGCAGTGACGCCTAAGCGGTCAATATAATAATATCGAACTGCGGCCACCTCGTAGACTATCCCGGCGCATCCGTTGATATAGTTATCTAAATTACAAATCACTGTATTATCCAAATATGCCTGGACTGGGGTTGCTGGGCTGGCGTGCTAAATCCGGGGTGTCTTAAACCAGTGCATTCTTTATCGGAAACTAATACTTTCCGGCATCGAGTTCGGGGTTATTATTGTTTTTGAGAATTATTCTTCTCGGACGTAATTAATCCGTTGGCTTGCGCACCGTCAACCATCCGGAGTTCGGCATTCTCGGTCTCAATGCATGTTCCCGAGATATAAAAATGATTAAAAAAAGTATTAAATCTTTAGTCATCATTTCCCTCGTCGTCGTAGTGTTCGTACTCGTTCTATTAGCCAGCTTGTCTGTATACATGGAAACGAAATTGAACAGTGCCACGAAATGGGTCGACCATACCCATCAGGTCCTGAGTACGATTGAAAAATTTCAAAATAATCTGATACGCGCCGAATCGGCACAACGCGGGTATTTTGTCCTCCGGGCGGCGCGTTTTTTAAACGATCGTGAAAATGCAGTCGATTTGGCGCGCGTGAATATACGCGAAATAGAAGCGCTCACGTTAGATAACAATAAACAAATACATTACCTGAAGACGCTTCAAGACTTGTTTGCGCAGAGAGTCGCGATGTTCATCAAAACGCAGGCAATTAGTGACACCTTGGGGAGCATTCCTGCAGCGCACTATTTTGTTGAGGGCGCCGATATATCTAACAGGTTGCAGCACGTGACCAAGAACATGATAGACGAGGAAAATGGGTTGCTGACGGCCCGCAATGCAAAAGAATCGAAGAGTCTGCGCTTAGCTCACGCTAGTTTCATTTTGCTGGGCGTCTCACTTACACTGGTTTTATTGCTGTTGGCAAGGCGTATCGTTCGGGATTTGGGGGCGCAAGAACAAGCGATTGAGGTGCTGCGACGGTCCCGCGACGAACTTGAAACGCGAAACCAATATCAGGCAAGAATGTTGCGCAGTGAAGCACTGATTCAAATCGCGAGTCGTATCGCCCATTTTGGCGGTTGGATGGCTGATTTAGAGACCGATCAGGTTTCCTGGTCGGAAGAAGTGTGTGACATCTATGCCGTATCACACGGCACCACTCCGACGATTGCAGATGCAAGTCAGTTTTACGTGGACAAAGGGCGCGTATCACTGACACATCTCTTTAATACTTGCGTCCGCGACGGCACGCCCTACGACCAAGAGGTGGAAATTTTAACGGCCAGCAAGCGCCAGGGGTGGGTACGTATCACTGGCGAAGCCGTACGCGATACAACCGGACTGGTCATACAGATAAGGGGAGGAATCCAGGATATTTCCGAGAGGAAGCGTTCCGAGGCGAACGCGGTACGGCAGGCGGCGCTGTTGACGGCCACTCTGGAAAGTATTACCGACGCGTTTGTGATGGTCGATCGACAATGGCATTTTAAGTATCTCAACCACGAAGCTGAGCGGCTATTGCAAATTTCGAGTGGGCAGGTTCTTGGCACCAGTTTGTGGGATATATTTTCTGAAGCGGTCGGTGGCCAATATGCCAGGGAATATCATCGGGCGATTGCACAAAACTGTTCAGTGGCTTTCGAGGAATATGACGGGAAACTGAAAATATGGATGGAGATACGGGCATATCCTTCCGAAGAGGGCCTGGCTATCTACTTTCTGGATATCAGCCAGCGTAAGGCAATGGAGGGCGAATTACACGCACTTGCATTCTACGATGCGCTGACTACACTTCCCAATCGTCAGTTGCTGCTCGACCGGATCGAGAAGGCGGTGGCGTTAAGCCGGCGTACAGGACGTTTTGGCGCTGTGCTATTCATTGATCTGGATAACTTCAAGGGTATTAATGACACTCGCGGGCATGACGAAGGCGATATGTTACTAAAGTTAGTTGCTAACCGGCTGAAAGAATCTGTGCGGGTCAGCGATACGGTGGCGCGGCTCGGTGGCGACGAATTTGTTGTCTTGTTAGAAGATTTAGCGGATGCCGAGAAAGAGGCAGCGGACAATGCCGGGGGAGTTGGTGAAAAAATACTTAACTCCTTTGGCAAGCCTTTCGAGATCATCTATCAGGAGCACTATAGTAGTGCCAGCATCGGCATCGCCATTTTCGGCGGTCCATCGATTACTTCCGAAGACGTTTTGAAACAAGCTGATCTTGCAATGTATCAGGCAAAAGCGTCCGGGCGCAATGCCATGTCGTTTTTCCTCCCCGAAATGCAGGCACTAGTCACCGCTCGTGTTGCTATGGTCACCGATCTTCGTCATGCGTTGACCAGGAATGAGTTTCTTCTCTACTTTCAACCGCAGTCTGATGTGCAGGGCCGAATGACCGGGGCTGAAGCGCTTGTGCGCTGGAACCACCCGGTGCGGGGATTGGTGATGCCAGCAGAGTTTATTTCCATCGCAGAAGAAACCGGTTTAATTATGCCACTTGGGCTGTGGGTATTGAGCACGGCTTGCGTCCAATTGGCTCGATGGGCTAAATCGCCAGAGACCGAGATGTTTAGTATGTCGGTAAACGTCAGCGCTTCCCAGTTTCATCATCTGGATTTTGTAGATCAAGTTGTGAAGATCCTTATTGATACAGGTGCGAATCCCGCCAGACTCAAGCTTGAATTGACCGAAAGCCTGTTGATTAAAGATGTTGAAGGCACGATTAGCAAAATGCATGCTCTCAAGGCCATGGGCATTGGATTCTCGCTAGACGACTTTGGAACGGGTTATTCTTCACTTTCCTATCTACAGCGCCTGCCTCTGGATGAGTTGAAAATTGATAAAGTCTTTATCCAGGATTTTGCCGATGAACAACAAGGCGCGATCATCATCCGTATGGTCGTAGCTTTGGGTAAAGCGTTTAATCTGGACGTGGTTGCAGAAGGAGTAGAAACGGCCGAACAATATGCATTCGTCGTAGAAGAGGGCTGTCAGGCATACCAAGGTTACCTGTACAGCAAACCGCTACCGAAGCTTGCACTAGAGGCATTCATTCTTGAGCGGTGCGATGTATCGCCGTAAGCAAAAGGTATTATTTTGGAATAGGCCCGGTCAAGCATCGAGTATCAACTATCGCGGGCCATTCCCAACACTACAAGCCTTCTTTAGATCGCTTCAGACACCAGTCGGGCGATCGCTTCACCCATCGCAGTGGTGGACGTATTTCCGCCCATATCAGCGGTATGCGGCCCAGATGCGAGCGTAGATTTGATTGCAGCCAATATTGCGTCATGCGCCTGACGGCCCTTGCTATCGCTACTGCCACCGCCGAGAAAGTCGAGCATCATCGCACCCGACCAGATCATGGCAATTGGATTGGCGATGTTCTTGCCGTAGATATCCGGGGCCGAGCCGTGGACCGGTTCGAATAAGGAAGGAAAATGGCGTTCCGGATTCATGTTCGCCGATGGTGCCAGACCGATAGTGCCGGTGCATGCTGGTCCGAGGTCTGAGAGGATGTCGCCGAAGAGGTTGGAGGCAACCACGACGTCGAAGCGTTGCGGTTGCAGGACAAACCGCGCGCACAAGATATCGATGTGTTGTTTGTCCCACGTAATGTCTGGATATTGGCTTGCCATCTCGGCTGCGCGGGCATCCCACCAAGGCATGGAGATTGAAATGCCATTGCTTTTGGTCGCCACCGTGACGTGCTTGCGTGCACGCTTTTTGGCCAGTTCAAATGCGAACTTGAGAACCCGATCACTGCCGCGACGTGAAAATATCGACTGTTGCATCACGATTTCGTTAGGCGTTCCCTCGTACATAATGCCACCGACGGACGAATATTCACCTTCAGTGTTTTCGCGTACGATCATCATGTCGATATCGCCAGCGCCACGATCTGCCAGCGGGCTGCGCACGCCTTCGAAGGTTTGCGCCGGGCGCAAGTTGATGTATTGGTCAAACTCGCGACGAAACTTTAATAACGAGCCCCATAGCGAAATGTGATCGGGCACGATGTCAGGCCAGCCGACTGCGCCAAAATAGATCGCGTCCATTCCCGACAACTGCGCCTTCCAGTCGGCTGGCATCATATTGCCGGTTTGCGCATAATAGTCGCAACTGGCCCAGTCGAATTCGGTGAGTTCCAGATTAATGCCAAAACGTTTGGCGGCAGCGTTGACGACGCGCAGGCCTTCGGGCATGACTTCCTTGCCGATGCCATCACCTGCGAGTACGGCGATTTTGTATGTGGTGTTCATTGGTGTTCTCCTAGAGCGTCGTGGACGCGGGCAGTTGTCATTATAGTCATTCTGCTTGATCTTATAATTATGACTTTAGTTAACGCATTGCAGATGGTGTGAAAAACCGCTGGCATCCCAAAATGTAGGCGTATTTAACTTGCGCGTATTTGTTGCAGTGGTTCAAAAATCGCGCTGCTCAGCCGTCGCCGATAAGTAAGGTAGTCTGCCCGTCTATATCACGCCAACGTTAAGGAGCAGAGTTGTAACGGGTTGTAATGCGCGTCAACGTTATCTTTCCCAAGTCGTTTATATCTCAACTCCTCGAGAATCATCTTGAGGCTACTAAGATACCTAAGGGACACACATGAACAAATTCCACGCTGCTTTGATCACCGGTTTGTTAATCACTGCTGGTTTCGCTCAAGCTGCAATGCCAACCGCAGCAGTTAATGCCGCAACATCTACCTCAGTATCTGCAAATCCTGATGTAAAAGCACCAAGTGCTCTCGTTGCTGCAGACACTAAAGCAAAAGCTGGCGCAGAAGATGTCAACGCAAAAGCACATGCTG
Source organism: Glaciimonas sp. GNP009 (assembly GCF_054343755.1). NCBI lineage: Bacteria > Pseudomonadati > Pseudomonadota > Betaproteobacteria > Burkholderiales > Oxalobacteraceae > Glaciimonas > Glaciimonas sp. GNP009. Next base: position 2,004,555 of record NZ_JBTGUV010000004.1, on the reverse strand, counting down.
GTGTCGTAGATGCTAAAAGTGATGCGATGAATACTGCAACGAAAGCGCACCACACTTCGCTTAACAGTAAAGTCAAAGTGCACCCCGCTGGTGTTGGTGTGAACGCAAAAGCAGGTGCATCTGCATCTGCTAAGTAATCAAGTTAGCGTGTAAAAAAAGAGACAGGCTTGTCCTGTCTTTTATATTTCAGTATTTGACTGACTACGTTCAACAAGTTCTTGTATTACGTCTGGGTTAATAAATTTCTTTGAACGATAACTGCCAATTCATGGTAGTGGCGCAAGCCGAATCGGTATTAAAAATGGTTTAAACAGAAGGAAAAAATGATGAAAAAAACGATTAGCATCATAGCCGGGCTGATCACCAGCGCGGTATTAGTGATGGCGGCAAGTCCCGCTATGGCGCACGTGGATGTGGGTGTAAATATTGGCCTTCCGGGCATATATGTTGCCCCTGAACCCGTCTATGTTCGTCCAGAACCGGTGTATGTTCAGCCGCGTCCGATATATGTTCAACCTCGCCCTGTTTATATAGAGCAGGATCGTGAGTCAGAGTGGCATGAACGCCGTATGCGTGCGCGTGAATGGCGTGAACGTCAATGGCGAGAAAATCATTACCGCGAAGATAATCACGATGACCACCGTGATGGCCGCCGTGATGAGCGTCAAGAAGAACATCGCGATAACCATTAATATTTGTCGCGTTAAAGCGGCTTTTAGCTGCCAGACCACAATGTACTTATCTTCCAGCCTCGGGCCGCCTATTGAACAAAATAGGCGGCCCGAATGGTTTAAAAACTATGCACGTGCGTATTGGGAATGCTGGCCAAGATAGCTGGCTAAGGAAAGCATATGTCGTAAGCGTATGACCACCAATTTTATAAAGCGACTATTTCTCGATTTTTTAAATGCCGAACCTGACAGGCTCTGTTCCTTTGTTTTTCTTCCGCACAACCACCGTTCCCGCCAGTTTGTCATGCCACCCCTGTTTTTTTCTATCGAATCCAACCCAGATAAAACCAAGGCAAAAGATAATCGCTGAAAGGTAATAGCCGATATAGCGGATTACATGCTGCTTCAGGCTTGGTGGTTCGCCGGTTTCTGCATCAACGATAGTGGCACCTATCACCATTTTTCCCGGCGTTGCATTCTTGGTAGTCCAAAATATAATTACGACGACGGCCGGCAAAATATACGAAATCAAAATATTAGACGCACCCGTCAACGTGACGCCGGATGCCATTTCCACACGCCCATAAATGGCGAACAATATCGGAAAAATCACCATCATCATCAAAATGGTGTCAATCAGACTGGCCCAGACGCGCGCCCAAAATCCTACATATTCAAGCTCGGTGGATATAAACATCGGTTAGCTCCAGATAGTGCAAGTTGGTGATGATCGGGGGGATCAAGGCTGTAAGGGAGAATCCAATACTTAGCAAATTGGTTCTTTGGATTGTGCCACATTTAATTTTTCGATAGTCTATTCTTGATACCATTTTATTCAAATAATCCGGTTCTGGTACCGTTTAAAGCAGAGGGCGCTCCATTCCCATTGCAAGGTAGAAACCACCTGCAAAATGCTTTGTTCAGCTGACCCCTCAATAAATAAATTTCTGCTTTTCCCTACACCCTTTAGGGAATTCTTTTTTCATTACAGATATGTCTAATTTGTCGGTAATTTATAGATACTTCTCACGTATTAAAAGGGTTCTCCAGTATTTTTCGACGCCAGTATTTTCTATAATTCTTCCACTATGTTTTAGCTTGGATATGACAGGCGTCTGTCAATAATACGAAGGGATCAATGAAATGTTTTTTCAAAAAAAAGCGTGTCTTTTTGCGCTCACGCTAGCTTGTGCATTACCCTTTTTTGCGAGTATTGCAAAAGCCTCAGTCACGCTGGAACGCCTGGCAGTGATTGTCGATAGCAAAACTGGTGAAGGCGTAAATAATGTCAAAAATACGTTTCCCTATCCTATATTGCTGCACTCTTTTATTGAAGATATTCCTGAAGATACGACGACTAAAATAATCGTATCGCCACCAGTCGTACGTATCGAACCTGGCGAAACACAAATGGTACGATTTATGCTCAACGGCGATCAGAAGTCAAAAAAAGACACGCTGAAGCGTGCTGTGTTTGAAGCTATTCCACCGGAATCAACCGGCATCAAATTCGTACTCCAGCAAGCTGTTCCGCTTTTTGTTCACGTCAATGCCGCCGAGCAAGAAAATGCCGAAGACACCTACAAAAAACTTCAGTGGACGCGTGATGGTAAGCAACTTAACGTGGTCAACAACAGCAATCAGGTCGTTATGTTTATGCCGCAACTGACATTATTGCCGTCAAAAGAACAGGCAGTTTTATCGGGCGGATATTTATTGCCTGGCCAACAGCGCGTTGCGGTTTTGAGTGATGCAACATCTGCCTTTTCTTCGCTAAGTCTGTTGCCTGTAAATGATTATGGGCACACCACGAAAGAGATTGTTTCTTCCGTCACCGATCTGATGACCAAAGCACCAACCTAAGAAAAAAACTGACATGAAGAAATTAATACCGGCAGCTTTAAGCTTGGCCGTAAGGATAGCGCACGCCTCAGAATTGGCAATGGTAAATTTCGATACGGATATTTTGCGAGCACGATCTTTGCCGCAAGAAATGGCGACCCACTTTGCTAAAGGTGGCAAATTTCCGATGGGCAACCAGCGCGTTGATGTGCGGATTAACCGAGTCAAAACTATCACAGCGACCATCCGCTTTGATGATGAGGGAGTGCCTTGTTTTAGCGCAGACAATTTGCAAATACTTGGTATCGCGCCAGCACCGGAGCAAATGCTTTCCATCGGAGAAGCATGTCGACCTTTGACCGAGCTTGTGCCGCTAGCTACCGCACATTTCTATCCGCAACGTCAAGCGATGGATTTATATGTTCCCGCTGAAGTGATGCGAGCATCAAGCGAGCCAGAGCTCGCTCTTCAACGAGGTGGTGCGGCTGGAATGTTTAATTACGACGTGTCCTACTTTCAGGGGCGTTATGCAGGTGGCGGGTTTGATTCCTTTTCTGGTTTCACAGAGCTTGGTTTGAATGTCGATAATTGGGCGCTACGGAGTCGACAAACGTTCACGCAAGATGACACCGGTCGTTTGGATCTTCAACACCAGTACGCTTACGCGCAGCGTTCGGTGATGAAGTCGCGTACGATTTTACGTGTTGGGCAATTGAACGGGGACGGCTCTCTCTTTTCTGTTCCTTCCTACGTCGGCGCGCAATTTATCCCTGATTTTGCTGCAAACTCCCTGGATGGTGTGACGACCACAGTGTCTGGAATGGCGGAGACCGTGGCGCGTATTGAAGTGCGTCAGCAAGCCACGCTGGTGTACTCAACGGTGGTACCGGCAGGTGCTTTTTCGTTGAAAAAAGTGCCTCTCCTAAGTCGTACATCAGACGCAATTGTTACAGTGATTGAGTCGAACGGTCAGCACCAGACGTTCTCTGTACCGGCTTGGGATTTCGCAGGCGGTGCCGGACAATCACGTCCTACTTTTTTTGTCGGGATGGGACAAACCGGCGTTCTTAATACAGGCAACAAGGATCGTTCCAGCTGGCTTTCCTACGGTTCAGTTCAAATGCCGCTTGGAGAGGCCAGCAGTGGAATGGCGGGATTTTTATTGGCTGACCGATATTATGGCGTCGGCGCTACTGCGCAACGTTCGTTCGGCTCCGTCAGGAACCGCATTGGTTCGCACAGCCTTAATATGGGCTTGCGCACGGCCACAGATCAAAGTTCCGACAGCACCGGGGCAATAGTCAATATTGGTAGTAGTCATCAACTTCGCTCCGGTTTTGGCGCTAGTTTTGGCGCGTCGACGCAGACTGAAAAATATCGGGAATTTGGTTCGCGTTTCCGTCAGCTAAATGCTGATGAGCAGCACACGGTAAATGCGCTGGACGATCTGGATGAGCGTAGGAATTCCTATAGCATGGGAGTGAATTATTCCCACCGCACGTTGGGTAGTGTGAGTGCGTCTTACTACCATCATGTGTTGGCACATCATGGTGAGACTGGGCAATTCCGCGCGAGCTGGCGCAAAACGCTCAAACGAATGTCGTTTAATGTAAATGCCGAGCGCACTACCCGACAAGCCAGTGACTGGCGCATTTATGCCAGTTTGAGTATGCCGTTGGGCAAAGGTAATTTTGGGGCCTCAGCGCAGAGATCTGGTGGTCATACATCACTCGCCGAGACTTATAGCCAGAGCGTTAACGACCAGTTCGCCTATTCTTTGGGATCAGCACAATCTGCTTACGGTGGACCGAGTGCTTCCGGCTCAGTATCGTACCTATCGCGGGTGGCAGCAATGAGTGCCTCAGTTTCAAGTGGCTCTGATGGTACTGGCAGCAGTAGCTTCAGCATCAAAGGTGGTGCGGTGGCGCATGGCGGTGGAGTGACATTAACACCGCATCGGGTCGATGACACCTTTGGCGTCGCTTCGGTTGGTGAGTTCAGTGGCGTCAAAATGATGACACCATCGGGACCAGCGTGGAGTGATTGGCGTGGCTACGCAGTTATTCCAAATTTACGCCCCTTCAGTGCTGAACGTATTCAGCTTGTCCCTTCAACGCTGCCACGTAATGCAGATATTAAAAACGGCGTCAAAGAAGTAAGAATGGCGCGCGGCTCCGTGACCAACATTCCGTTTGAGGTCACACAGGTACGCAGAATGTTTTTGAACATGCAGGATGGAGATGGCCATCCAATTAAAGCCGGTGCGATCGTTTCGGACGTTGAAGGCACATACATCACCACGATAGTCGGTCGCGATGGTGGCGCTTTCATCCCAAATGTTACAGATTTGGACGCAGTCCAGGTACGCGTTGGCAAGACGATTCTATGCGAGGTCGCCTTACCGAAAAAGCAGGCAAGCGACCAGATCTATGAAACAGCCACGGCGGTGTGCCAGCAATCAATTAATAGTGAAAAGAAATCTTGAGATGAAACATTACACAAAATGGGCAAAGTATTTTGCCATCGCGGCTTTAATGGGAGGCAGTTGCGCATCCGCGGCCTTTGCGCAGACAGGCGAAAACTGCTCTCTGGCGCTATCTCAAACGCAAATTGATTATGGCAATTTCACGCATGAATATTTGCAAGCGACCAGCGTGGATGGCAAGTCTGCATCTGCTGGACGGCAGGAGCTATCCGTGCAGGTTAGTTGTCAACGACCTGTCCGCCTAGGCTTGAGAATTACCGGGATGGGTGCAGAAACTGAGAAGACGATCCAGTTTGGTACTGCAGATGAAGGCCATGTTATCGCTACTCTAGGCCCAGCTATCGTCAACGAGCGGCCCATCCAGCAATGGCGTGTGTTGCAGGCCAACAAACAGAACGACATACAAAAAGCGGACTTGCAGTTGCAGGCAGATGAGACGGTTGTTCCTCTGGCATCTGATGGAACAGAAATATTGGTCAGCACATTGCAGGCCAAATTAGCACTCTCACCACAACTCAATCTACAAGGAAAGTCGGGTTCCGCGCAAGCCATTATGAGCAGCAATATTCGTATTTCTATTATTGAGTTGTAGTAGGAAAAAATTGGAAGTGAGTTTTATCCAAAAAAATTTCTCCCGTTAGGGAGAAATCTTCGCGCGACATAACGTGCATTATTTTTAATTTATGAGGTTTTACAACAATGAAACAAATTTCTAAACACTTATTAGCAGCATCTATTGCGACGGTATTTTCTGCTGGCGCAATGGCGGCAGACACTGCGACCGTTACGTTGAACGTAAAACTGACTCCTGGCGCGTGCGTCGTATCGATTGGTAATGGTGACGCTACGTTTGAATATGGTACACAGTCTGCTTCAGCGCTGGGTAAAGCACTTTCTAAAAAGACAAAGACTTTTACAGTAGATTGTAACGGCGCAGACACACCAATTGCGCTAAGTATGAATGATACTAATTTTGAGAACGGCGACAAAGTTGGTACCGATATTCCTCTGGCGGATCTGGGTATTACTTCGATACTGGGCTCCATCGCGCCTGCTTACTTCTACAACATGACCACATTAGTTGATGCAAAACCGGTCAATGTCGGTATCTGGGGTGCCCAGCTTGACAATATCAAGTACGGTGCGAAGACCAAAGCGTTGAAGACAGCACATCCGATCCGTCTGGCGATCGAGGGCTCAGACAATGTTGGCCTGCCTACCATACCAATCGCTGATATCGCGAGTCTTACTGGGACTAAAGAGTATCTGACTCCTGGTGGCAGTAAGATACATTTGGCTGACCCGCTTTCAGTTTTGAACCTTCACAAAGCTATCGGTAGCTACTATACCGGTGAGATAAATGTTCAGCCAGCCATCGCTTCGCTAGATAAATTGATTGCAGCGGGCGTGAAAACTGAAGAAGAAGTCGACATCACTGGTGTCGCTACATTCACTGTAAATTATGGTTCTTGGTAAGTAGCCGCCGCGCAGGTAATAAAACTGCGTGCTAGTTAATGAAAAACACAGCATCTAAAAATGCTGTGTTTTTTTTATTTAGATTTAATTTAAGGTTTTTCGCCTACAAACCGCACAATTATTCAGAGAGTTTTTCCTACATATATTGAGAGGCATGTAAATCCTAGGGCACTGTTTTTTTGCTAAAACAGTGTTGCAAAATTGTGGAAATATTGTCACTCTACAGTTGGGGGGCTTCGACATGACCAGATTGGTAGTCGGTTATGGGCTTTCACACTGAATGGCGCAACCACGCAGGCGAGTCACAACTGAATTGTTCCATGTAACCGCAGGACCGTCGAATAAACGATGGAAAATTTCAACCTGAATAAAAGCATCATTGGTACATCGGTTGAAAACCAGATTGGAGCAGAATTCTCTCCCTTTTGTGACATGCGGCATTGATGGACCGTTGAGCGGTTTTGAGCAGTTTTTGCGTGATTTAAAAAGCGTTGACGGTTTCGAAAAACCGACGAGCGTCAGTCCGATACAAGTCTTTAAATTGTCAATGTGATTTTCCTCGCTTTGCTCTTATGAAGAGAGCAAAACGAGGACTTTGAAGAAGATTTTAATTATATTCTTACAGCGCTACCTAGAACGGGTTAATCTCATCTTTAATCGGCTGAAAAGAGACGGTAGTAGAAGAAGAAATAGTATGTGTATCTTTTTGATACCCTTTTACAATAATACTATATTCCTCAACTTGTCCCGCTGGCATTGTAAATTCAAATGTTGAAGAATCAGTGAGTCTCTCTGTCGGATTATGTTCCGTGGATCTAACTGGTCTTCCCCATCGATATTCGATCGGCATCGGAGGCGTCGCTTCATGTGGATTACTGGCTTGAACAACGACTCTGGTTGCGCCACTTTCCAACCTGGTTTGAGTGGAGTGAAACGTCAATCCATTCAGAAAGGCTTGCGTCGTCCCGATTGGCATAATTGAAGTCATATGTGGAGCTCTTACTTTATTATTTCCCTCTTCGAATCCTTCGATATTAAAATTATATTCTTCAATTTGTGTCGCAGGCATTGTAAATTCAAATGTAGAAAACTTGGTGCGCGAGCCACTTTTAGGATGATGTTCGGTTGAGCCCGGTGGCGCTATCCAGTAGTATTCCACCGGTGTCGGCGATGCCGACATGTGCGTATTGATAGCCTTGACTACTACTTTGGTGCCGCCTACTTCTAACTTGGTTTGGGTAGTTTCAAGCGTCAATCCATTGAGGAACGCTTGTGTCGACTCCGCAGGCGTAATTCGCGTCTCTAATATGCGGATTAATTTATTATTGACCTTGTCATACGTAGGGACGTAGAGATAATAGTTTTCAGTTTGTGCTGCTGGCATCGTATATGCAAACGTAGTCAACTCAGACCTCTTTCCATTTGCCGGATGATGTTCGGTCGAACCTGTGGGGCCTCTCCATCCGTAGGTCAACGGTGTTGGAGGCGTTGGCGCATCCCGATTAATGGCTTTGACGACGACTCTGGTCTCGCCGCTGGCTAATTTATCTTGCGTGACATCAAGTTTTAATCCGTTTACGAAGCCTGTGATCGACTGACTCGATGGAGCGGTGCGACTGCCTTTCAAATTAGATTGCGTGTCACCAGGCTGCAAGCGGTTCAGAAACGCCTGATGCGCTTTAAGAGGCTGAATTGAGGCATGAATAAAAGCATGAACGGTAGTATGCGCCCTTTCGGCTACCATCATACTAAGATCGTATTTTTCAGTTTGTGCGGCAGGCATCGTAAATGTGAACGTCGAAGACTCGAGCTGTTCTAATTCAGATTCAGGATGATGATCAACGGAATTCGATGGCGGTATCCACGCGTAATCCATCAGTTTTGGCGACGTTGGTACAGTCGGATTGCTGGTTTTAGCAACCACCTGTATTTCGCCATTCGCTAACTTTGATTGCGTTATATTAAGCTCTAATGCGTTCAGGTATGCCTGCGTCGATCCAAGGGGTACAACGGAGGCATTGACGGTAGCGGAAACGTTAGTGTTCCCCTTTTCCATTCCTGTTACGCCCAGGTTGTAATTTTCAGTGTGCGCTGCTGGCATCGTAAATGCGAACGTCGAAGACTTACTTTGTTCATATTCAGAGGCAGGCTCATGATTAACTGAATCATACGGGGCTCCCCAATGGAATTCTACCGGCTTTGGTGACGTCTGGACATTCGGATTGCTGGTTTTTACGACTACCCGTATTGCGCCATTCGCCAATTTCGATTGCGTAAAGTCAAGCTTCAGCCCGTTCAGGTAGGCTTGCGTCGACTCAATTGGTACCACGGAAGTACTGACATGACCGGCGATGTTACTGCTCCCCATTTCGATTCCCATCAAATCGATAATGTATTTTTCAGTTTGTGCTGCGGGCATTGTAAATGTAAAAGTCGACGACTCGGTTAGTTCTGATTCTGGTTGATGATCTTCAGAATTCGACGGCGTTATCCAGTAGTACTCCATCGGCGTCGGTGGCATTGGCATTTTGGGATTATTGGCAACAACAGTCACACGGATTCTGCCGTCTGCCAACTTAACCTGGGTTACATCTAGATCCATCCCGTTCAAAAAATCTTGCGTCGACTTGGCGTTATTTGCGTTAGCTCTCAGTTTGTTGTTTGGAGCGGCTTCTGCTGCACGCGCGTTTTGACCTGCCTTCACTTTACCTATACCGTCATAAAGAATCGGGCTTGAAACGGCCGCCTGCGCAACACTCAGCACCCCTAATGCAGCCACTGTATAGGATACTTTCTTTAACCACTTTGTTTGTTTCATCGCTTTCTTTCACTGGATTGATTGTAGGATTATTGGTATTAGTTCGCGAAGGTAAAGCACCCCCGTAACTAAGCATGTTTATCAGGCCTGTTGACTTATGATTGGGGGGTACGAGGTTGCGGCCGGCGCTGCGAATGAATGTGGAGCGAGGCGACGTAGCGGTACGATAGAATGTAGCGGCAAGCTCAAACCCAACGTGTGCTGGTTCTGCATGGTTTGTCGGAGCGGTTCCCAACTTTGCCAGGCGCTTTGCTGTACACATTTTGAATTTAACGCAATTTCCAAAATCATATGTCAACAGGCCTTGCGTAATCAGGCCCATTTCAGTTGGTATTAATCAATGATCGGATGCATGAAGTACTTCTCTGACCATGTCAAATACGCAGGCTAATATTACAAATTATAAAGAGGGATTGATACCAGAACAATCTCTAACGACGTAAGAGGATTCTCTAATGTGTATAAGATTCCTGTAGTTGCCTAAATCTGCACAACATTATGTCGCGTCTTTGGATAGCCATAACCCGATAAGTTATAAGTGACCTAAAGTGATAGTTTTTTTGTGGTCTGACGCAATGTGTGGAGAGTCGATTAACCGAGAAAATGGAAATGGCAAGGTGCTAAAAGTGTGCTTGGTATTTGGTGCGCGGGACATCGTTGGCAGAATTTTTGCGACAAGAACATCGAATTTAGAATAAGGGATTAGAGGAATATGTGCGCGTAATCGCAGCGTAGTAACGCCAAATTTTGAAATTGATATTTTACGACATCACCCTTTGAAGGAATGCTGCAATGATCGTATGTCGCGCTGTCTTTGAGTAGTTTGAAAAGCGTTGATAGCTATGGGAAATTGTGAGCGCCTGCTGGCTATCGGACTTCAGGGTGCCACTATGAGTTTCCTCGCTTTGCTCTTATGAAGAGAGCAAAGCGAGGATTGTTAAGAAGAGTCGATTAAATTATTACTGTGCCACTTAGAGTGGGTTAACCTCTAAAACCGGCTCGATAGAAATTTTGAAAAAAGAAGAAACAGAATGTTTATCCTTTTGATATCCTGTCACGTTGGTGCTGTATTTTTCAGTTTGTCCGGCAGGCATTGTAAATTCAAATGTTGAAGAATCCGTGAGCGGATGGTCCGGATGCTGCTCCGTTGAGCCACTTGGTTTTTTCCATAAATATTCTACCGGCATTGGAGGAGCCGCTTCATGCGGATTGCTGGCCTGAACAACGACTCGGGTTGCACCACTTTCTAACTTGGTTTGTGTGGCATGAAGCTTCAATCCGTTTAGGAAGGATTGCGTCGTCCCAACTGGAATAATCGAAGTGATATGAGTAGCGCTAACTTTATCACGCCCCGCTTCGTATCCTGTGACAACAAAAGTGTATTTTTGATCTTGTGTCGCAGGCATCGTGAATTCAAATGTTGAAGAATGGGTGAGCTGGCCAATGGCCGGTTGATGCTCCGTTGAACCCCTTGACCCTGTCCAGAAATATTCAACCGGTGTTGGCGATGTAGGCATGTGCGGATTGTTAGCCTTGACTATTACTCGGGTTGCTCCGCTTTCTAACTTGGTTTGTGTGGTATCAAGGTAAGCGTATTCCCACGGCCGTCTCGATAAATTCCGGCAGAGAAATTCAATCGGCAAGAATTAGCGGGCTATCGCCATCGTAGATGTGAAGTTCCACGGCAGGAAGTCATGGACCTGATTGACCGGGTGGTCGGCGATATGGGTGAGAACGTGGCGTAGCCAGGCTTCAGGATCAATACCGTTTAATTTCGCTGTGCCGATCAGTGAATAAACAGCGGCAGCCCGCTCTCCACCGCTGTCGGCACCCGCGAAGAGATAATTACGACGTCCGATAGCGACGCCACGCAAGGAGCGCTCCGCTGCGGAATTATCGATTTCAATGCATCCATCGTCACAATAACGTTTTAGCGCAGGCCATAGATTGAGGCTATACATGATGGCAGCGGTCGTGTCTGACTTGCGCGATAGCAGCAGAAGCGTCGCCCGTAACCAGAATTCGAAGTCATCGATAAGCGCGAGCGATTGTGCTTGTCGGGCTGCGCGACGTTGGTCCGGTGGTTGGCCGCGAATCTCAGCTTCAATCACATACAGTTCGCCGATCCGGCGCAAGGCTTCAGTGGTGACCGCAGATGGTCGGGCCACATGCAAATCATAAAATTTACGGCGTGCATGCGCCCAGCAAGCGGCTTCCACGACCTGGCCGCTTTCATAAATGGCGTTAAATCCAGCGTAGGCATCCGCTTGCAACACGCCACTAAAAGAGGCCAGATGTGTTTGTGGATGGATGCCTTTACGGTCCGGAGTATAGGCAAACCAGACTGCTGCTGGTTCAACAGATCCGGAAGGACGGTCATCCCGCACATAGGTCCATAGTCGCGCTGTCTTGGTCTTGCCATTACCCGGTGCCAGAACGGGTATGGGTGTGTCGTCGGCATGCAGTTTCGTGGCAGCCAGCACATGGCGTCGAATCGCGTCCACCAGTGGTCGCAGCAAACTGCTGGCAGCACCGACCCAGTCAGCCAATAATCCCCGATCCAGTTCGACACCTTCACGGGCATACATGACAGATTGCCGATAGAGCGGCAGGTGATCGGCATATTTACTGACCAGTACATGGGCCAGTAATCCGGGACCTGCCAGACCGCGTGTAATCGGACGACTGGGCGCGGCAGCTTGCAGGATGGTATCGCAGCACTTGCAGGCCAGCTTCGGACGAATGTGTCGGATGACTCTGAAGCTGGCGGGAATGAATTCGAGTTGTTCAGCAACGTCTTCGCCCAGTTGCCGCAGGCCACCACCGCAATCCGGACAGGCATTTTGTTCGGGCAAATAAATCTTCTCATCACGGGGTAAATGAAGGGGCAGCGGTTTGCGCGGTGCACTCTGGCGTGGCTTTCTGGTCGGAGGTTCTTCCATGGCAACAGCACTCTCATCGGCCTGCAAATCTTCCAGTCGCAGTTCAAGTTGTTCGATCTGGTGATCGAGCTTCTCGGATTTGCGGCCGAACTGCATGCGTCTGAGCTTGGCGATAAGAAGCTTGAGGTGTTCGATTTCGATCCCGCGCGTGGAAAGCTCTTCCCGCAACTGCGCCAGCGTTTCACTTTGCGCGGCAAGGGCGACGTCACGCTCCAGGATCATGGCCTGCAAGGTCGCGATATCGTCAGGAAGAGTGGTGTGCGTTGGCATGGTGCCAGTTTACGCATGTGTGGCGATGTTTACAAGCCTGATGAGGGCCGATTCGTGCGTTCCGGACGCCGCCAGTCGATCCCTTCCAATAGCATCGACAACTGCGCTTGCGAGAGCGACACCGATCCTTCCGTTGCCTGCGGCCAGATGAAACGGCCGCGTTCGAGGCGCTTGGCCAGCAGGCACAGGCCATCGCCGGTCCACCACAGAATTTTAAGGATATCTCCACGCCGTCCCCGAAAGACGAAGACATGACCGCTGAACGGATCTTCGGCCAATGCCGTCTGCACCTTGGCTGCCAGGCCATTAAAACCACAGCGCATATCGGTCACACCCGCTGCCATCCAGATACGTGTGCCTGCCGGCAGACCAATCATGCGAGCAACCGTTCCAGAACAAGGGCAAGCATGGCAGAGTCGACGACGCCTTCGAGTCGAAGCCGGGCTTTGCCTACTTCCAGAATAATGACCCCGGGGGAAACAGCGGTACTGGTAAAGACCGGTTGTGTATCTACCGGCAGGGGATCGCTGAGCACAACCGGCAATAATGTACTCTGCGGGCCCGAGGCAGTTTCAAAGGCTCCCACATGAAATAGCTTGCGCCATGCAAAAACCTGATTGGCATTGAGGTCATGCGCACGCGCCACCCGCGATACCGAAGTTCCTGGCACCAGAGATTCTTCGGCGACCCTGCGTTTAAATTCCGTTGAATGCTGGCGATAAGCGCCGCGCTTTGCTCGCGAAACCGTCCCAATATTTGTGTCCATAATGTGAATTTGTGGGCACAATTAATTTGTGCCTTCCCATTCAAATCATGCAGAAATTTGGTGTTTATTGGTAGAGGGTACTGAGGGAACGCTTACGTATCAAGTGTCAATCCGTTGAGGAAGGCTTGCGTTGACTCTGCGGGGGTGATCAGTGTCTTTACAATGCCGCTGTAACCTTCATTGTTTGCATCATATGCTGTCATCATGAACTGGTAGGTTTCAGTTTGTGCAGCCGGCATCGTAAATGTGAATGTAGACGACGTAGTCTCGCCCGCTATCGGATCATGGTTGGACGCACCTTTGGGGCCTCTCCAAAAGTAGCTCAACGATGTTGGCTGGGTTGGCATATCCGCATTAATGGCTTTGACGACCACTTTCGTCTCGCCACTGGCTAATTTATCTTGCGTGACATCAAACTCTAACCCGTCTACGTAATCTTCGATCGACTGAATCGATGCCTCGGTGACACTGCCTTTTAATGTAGCTTGCGCATCGCGAGGTTGCAAGCTGTTCAGAAGCGCTTGCTGGGCCTTAAGAGGCGTAATTGATGCATTAAGATAAGTGTCATTCTTGGTGTTCTCTTTTTCGTAGCCTAGCAGATTAAGTCTGTAATTTTCAGTCTGTGCTACGGGCATAGTAAATGTGAACGTCGAAGATTCGTTTTCTTCTGATTCAGATTCAGGATGATGATCAGTTGAATTCGATGGGGCCTTCCAGAAGTATCCCACTGGTGTTGGTGAAGTTTGCATATCCGGATTGCTGGCTTTGGCGACCACCTGTGTTGCGCCATTCGCTAATTTCGATTGCGTAAAATTAAGCTTTAGCCCGGTTAGGAAGGCCGTTGTCGAACCAATGGGGATAATCGAAGTATCGATTTCAGCTTGAACCTTATCGTTCTCCTTTTCGAAGCCCGTCAAACTAAAATCGTATTTTTCAGTTTGTGTGGCGGGCATTGTAAATGTAAATGTCGAAGACTTGCTCCGGTCAGATTCTAATGCCGGATGATGATCAACAGAATTAGACGGGGCCTTCCAGTGGTATCCGACCGGCTTTGGTGACGTTTGTGTATCCGGATTGCTGGCGTTGGCGATTACTTGTATTGCGCCATTTGCTAACTTGGTTTGCGTGACATTAAGTTCTAGTCCGTTCAGATAAGCTTGCGTCGATTCAATGGGGACAATGAAAGTATTGATAATCGCGTAGACGCCATCGTTTGTCTTTTCGGAACCCATCATACCAAATTTGTATTTTTCAATCTGTGTTGCGGGCATCGTAAATGTGAACGTCGAGGACTCGCCTTGTTCTGACTCTGATGCCGGATAATGATCAACTGAATTAGAGGGAGCCGACCAGTAGTATTCGATTTGCTTCGGCGGAATTGGCGTTTTCGGATTGCTGGCATGAGCGGTCACGCGGATTCTACCATCTGCTAATTTAACCTGGCTTAAGTCTAGCTTCATCCCGTCAAGGTAGGTTTGCGTCGACTCGGCGGTGCTGACATGAGACTTCAGTTTATTGTCTGGTGCCACTTCTGCTATACCCGCGCTTTGACTTGCCTTCACTTTACCTGTCTTATCATAAAGAACCGGGGCGGAAACGGCGGTTTGAGCAACACTCAGCAGTCCGAACGCGGCAACAGTATAGGACATCTTCTTTAGCCACTTTGTTTGTTTCATTTCTTTCTTTCTCTGGATTGATTGTAAGATTTTTTGTAGCAATTCACGAAGGTGAAAAACGCCTCCATAATTAATCCTATTGATAAGGCTTGTTGATATATGATTTTATGGGTGCGAAGGTGTCGCGATAAGATAGGAAGGCAGGAAGCGGTTGCAACTGTGCCACGCACCACTTTGCCCTGGATGCGTGTAGGTATTGAACGTAGTTCTTAAATCGTATGTCAACAGGCTCTGATTAAACAGACTTATTTCAGTTTTCACTAATAGATACCGCATCCATAAAATATTTCTCTGACCACATTAAGTACGCAATCCAATTTTACAAATTACACAGAAAGATAGATATGAGAGCAATCTCTAACGTAGCAAGAAAATTCTATAATTTCGGTAAGATTTCTGTAGTTGCTTAATGTCGAACAGTCTTGTGTGGCGTTCTATAAAAGCATAAACGGAGCAGTGATAAGTGACCTGATGCCGTTATCCTTTTGTGCCGTCTAACTCAATAAAAAGAAGCCATCGGCAGAGGAAATGTTGGTGGCAAGGCGCTGAGCGATTCTTGCGTGGCTTGAAGGGGGTGACGGATGTGGAAACTGCGAGGGTCAGTCCTACACCAATCTTAGAATTGTCAAATTAAGGTTCCTCGCTTTGCTATCATACAGAGCGCAAAGCGAGGATTGTAAAGAAGATTTTGACTAAATTATTACCGCACTATTAGCAGTGCTTTGGTCGAGTCACTTTCTAACATGGTTTGCGTGCGTTCAATCATCAATTCTTTGAAGGGGCTTGCGTCGACCCGACCGGGACAATGGAAGTTGTATGCATAGCGCTAACTTTATCATTCCCCTCTTCGTATCCTGTGACATAAAAATTGTATTTTTCAATTTTTTCCGCTGGCATCGTAAATTCAAATGTTGAAAGCTTAGTGCGCTTTCCACTGACTGGATAATGTTCTGTTGAGCCCGTTGGGGCCCTCCAGAAGTAGTCTACTGGCATTGGAGGGGTCGCCTCATGCGGATTGCTGGCATAAACAACGACTCTGGTTGCGCCACTTTCTAACTTGGTTTGTGTGGTATGAAGCGTCAAGCCATTCAGAAAGGCTTGCGTCGACCCGATTGGAACAATAGAAGTCGTATGCATAGCGCTTACATTATTATTGCCCTCTTCATACCCTGTGACATAGAAATTATATTTTTCATTTTGTTCCGCAGGCATCGTAAATTCAAATGTTGAAAGCTCAGTGCGTTCACCACTGACTGGGTGATGATCGGTAGAACCCTTTGGCCCTCTCCAGAAATAGTCGACTGGTGTCGGCGATGTAGGGGTATGCAGGTTGTTAGTCTTCACTACTACTCGGGTTGCACCGTTTTCTAACTTGGTTTGGGTAGTATCAAGCGTCAATCCGTTCAGAAAGGCTTGCGTCGACTCCGCTGGTGTAATTTTCGTCTTTACAAAATCGATGAATTTGTCAGTGTTCTTGTCATATGCTGAGATCATGAACTGATAGGTTTCAGTTTGTGCCGCCGGCATCATATAGGAAAACGTAGACAACTCAGTCCTCTCGCCCCGTATCGGATTATGTTCGGTTGCACCTTTGGGTCCTAGCCAGAAGTAGCTCAATGGTGTTGGTGGAGTTGGGACATCAGGATTAATGGCTTTGACAACCACTTTAGTTTCGCCATTGGCTAATTTATCTTGTGTGACATCAAGCTTTAAGCCAGCTACGAAATCTTGAATCGACTGAGTCGATGCTCCTGTGTCGCTGCTTTTCAATGTAGATCGCGCATCGCGCGCCTGAAAGACGTTTAGAAACGACTGATGCGACCTAAGAGGCGTAATTGGGGCATTAATGTAGGTGTAAACGTTATAGTTTTTCTTGTCGGTGCCGATTACATTAAAATCGTATTTTTCAGTTTGTGCAGCAGGCATCGTAAATGTTACCGTCGAAGACTCGCTCCGTTCAGCTTCTGATTCAGGACGATAATCAGTTGAACCCGATGGTTCTTCCCAAAAATATTCTACTGGCGTTGGCGAGGTTTGTATATCAGGGTTGCTGACTTTTGCGACGACTTCTATTGCGCCATTCGGCAATTTTGATTGTGTAACATTAAGCTTTAGTCCGTTCAGGTAGGCTTGCGTCGACCCAATAGGGACAATGGGAGTACTGACAATGGCAAAAACTTTAGCGTTTCCTTTTTCAGCTGCCTCTATGTGGAAATCGTATTTTTCGGTTTGTGTCGCTGGCATGGTGAACGTAGCCGTTGAAGACTTGCTTCGCTCGGACTCAGTAGCGGGATGATGATCAACTGAATCAGGCGGCCCCTGCCAATAGAATTCCACCGGTTTTGGCGATGTTTGAACAGTTGGATTGGTGGTTTTGGCGACAACCTGTATTGCGCCATTTGCTAACTTCGTTTGCGTGATATTAGTTTCTAGCCCGTTCACGTAAGCTTGCGTGGATTCGATGGGAACAATGACAGTATTGATAATAGCGTAGACGCTTTGGTTCGCCTTTTCGTAGCCCGTCATACCAAATTCGTATTGTTCAAGCTGTGTTGGGGGCATTGTAAATGTAAGCTTCGAGGACTCACCCTGTTCTGAGTCTGATGCAGGATAATGATCAACTGAATTAGAGGGTGCCGACCAGTAATATTCGATTTGCGTCGGTGGAATTGGCATTTTTGGATTGTTGGCATTAGCGGTTACGCGTATGCTACCGTCCGCCAACTTAACCTGAGTGAAATCTAGTTTCATCCCGTCCAGGTAGTCCTGCGTCGACTTGGTATGGTTAGATTTTAGTTTTCTGTTTGGCGTTACTTTTTCTGCATCCGTGTTCTGACCGGCCTTGGATTGACCTCTTGCATCATAAAGAGCTGGGCTGGAAACAGCCGTTTGCGCAATAGTCAGTAGCCCAAATGCAGCCACTGTATAGGACATTTTCTTTAACCACTTTGTTTGTTGCATTGTTTTCTTTCTCTTCATTTATAGCTAAATATTTGGCATCAAGTCGCGAAGGTAAAAGTACCTTCTGTAATTAAACCTGTCGATAAGGCCTCTTGACGTATTATTTGTGTTTTCCCACGCGGCAGGCGTTGCATGTCGATGCAGATTGGAGCGGCGTCGTAGTGCACCGGCAAGGAGCTGCAACAATGGCATGTGACGCTGGCAGTTCATTTTGGTTTTAATGAAATTTCCCAAAACATAGGTCAACAGCCCCTGATTAATAAGGCGTATTTCAGTTGGTATTACTCAAGACCTTATGCAGGAAATATTTGCACTGGCTCACATCAAATACGCAGCCGAATTTTACAAATTACACGGAAGGATTAATATGGGAACTATCTCTTTCTAGGTAAGAGTATTCTGTAATTGACATAAAATTCCTTTACCTTCCGCATTCTGCACGGGGATATGTAACGTTAAGCCATCGTCTTAACATGACCGGCTATGAGTGACTTGAAGAAATAGGTTTATTTTGTCGTCTAACGCAATGCGTAGAAAATCGATG
Source organism: Glaciimonas sp. GNP009 (assembly GCF_054343755.1). Lineage (NCBI taxonomy): Bacteria > Pseudomonadati > Pseudomonadota > Betaproteobacteria > Burkholderiales > Oxalobacteraceae > Glaciimonas > Glaciimonas sp. GNP009. The sequence goes on along the minus strand of NZ_JBTGUV010000004.1, from coordinate 1,986,104 downwards.
ACCCAGGCTAGCGCTATCAGGGTCTGAAGTGTTTGATAGTTATTTCAACAGAACTACGAAGTTAAGAGCAATGCAGCAGATTCAGACTGGTAGTCGAATGGTGACTTTTAGTCCAAACGGTGCGATTAGATGTGCGTTCTGCAATGTGACTGTGCCCTGCAAGCGCAGGACGATCGATTTGACGATGGAGAGTCCGAGTCCAGAGCCTTCGCTGTCATTACCGAGAATGCGGTAAAACGGGTCAAAAACGCGCTCTCGTTCCAGCTCAGCAATGCCCGGACCGGTATCTTCGACTTCAATCCATAGTGCGCCATCCGCGGTGCGTACGCGTACATCTATGGTCCCGTCAATTGGAGTATAGCGAATCGCGTTTTCTAGCAAATTGCGGAGTAGCGCAACGAACTCTACTTCTGATGCAACCAAGGTAAGGTCGGAGTCACGGTCAGTGTGGGTAGCCACGCCGATGTCGATTCTTTTCGCTTCTGCCATTGGCAGTAACTCTTCCATGACGTGTCGGAGCACGGCCGTAACCGAAAGTTGCGTGGCCTGTGCACCTCGCGTATTTTGTGAGCGCGCAAGTGTCAGCAATTGCTCTAGCAAGTTCTTGGCACGTTGTAATCCCTGCCTTAACGGAATCAGTCGTTCCTGGGATTTCGGGGAGAGATTAGTTGCAGCCAGATTTTCGGCTTGCAGCGATAATGCGGTTAACGGTGAGCGCAACTCATGTGCGGCATCGGCGATAAAACGACGCTGTGCGTCCATCGCCTCTGCAACGCGCCGCAGCAGGCGGTTGATTGACCCTATCAATGGTCGTATTTCATCCGGCACGTGCTGGTCGTCAAGTGGGCGGATGTCCTGATCGTCACGCTGGTCAACTTCGTGGGAAAGTCGGGTGATTGGTCGCAACATGCCGCGTATCATCAGACTGATCAAACCGATCAACAAGGGAATGAGCACTATCAGTGGCATCACCGTTCTCAGGCCCCCATCGCGCGCAATTTCATCACGCACTGCGGTTTGCTGACCAACCACCAATCGTTGTCCCGTGTTTATGCTGCGCACGAATAAGCGCCATGGCACACGATTAACTGTGGCCGTTTGTAGCCCATCTGCCAGATTGTCCGGCAACGCCAGATGTCCTGATGCCAGTGGATAATGCGAGTTTGCATCACCTAAGGTTTGTACGATGACCTGTGATTCGTCATCTTTCATTTGGCCGACGCTAGCGGGCGTTGGTGTCGCAAGGGGAAGACCACGACTATCGACTAACGCAGCGACTTGCCGCAATTGATCGTCCTGCAAATCATTGGCTTCGCGAAAAGCTGAAATAAATGAAAATACGCCGGCCAGTATGGCCATCACTAAAATCGTCAGTGATAACCATAGCGACAGACGAAATTGCAGCGAGCGGTTCAGTTTTGCTTTGACACCATCCATCCCAACCCCCTGACATTCTTGATCGATGTGGCACCCAACTTTTTGCGAATCGAATGAATCAGAAATTCGACGGCGTTGCTTTCCACTTCTTCATTCCATCCATAGAGCCGGTTCTCCAGCTCTTGCCGCGATAAAATCGCGCCCGGTCGCAGCAACAATGCATGCATCAGCGAAAATTCTCGCGCCGACAGGCGAGTGACGATGCCTTCAACTGTAACCTCTCGCGTACTTGGGTCCAGGCTCAGTGTGCCATTGGTCATGGTCGGGGTGGCGTTACCCGCCTGCCGACGTATCAATGCGCGCATCCGCGCCAGAAGCTCACCCATTTCAAAAGGCTTGACGACATAATCGTCGGCACCCAGATCAAGCCCGCGTATCCGATCATCCACCGCGTCGCGTGCGGTGACAATCAGCACTGGCAACAAATTGCCTTGTTGGCGCAATTGGCGCAACACTTCCAGGCCATCCACACGCGGCAATCCCAGGTCGAGCAACATCAGGTCGTAGGACGCCGTTTGCGTGGCGATCAGCGCGGCTGAGCCGTCATGCGCCCAGTCCACGGCGTAGCTGGCGTCGCGTAAAGCCACTTGAACAGCTTCACCGATCATTCGGTCGTCTTCAACCAGCAATACTCGCATGATGATTCCTTATTGTCAGGACTTATGCCAAATCGCGCCTACTGCATTATGCTTTTCTAGCTTGCATACGGTTGTGGTCCGCAGAGATGGTAAGTCCGTTGCAGGGACGGTTTTGCCCAAGTTCCCATCATTAATATAACGAAAAACCAACGCTTTATGTCCGATAATAACTATTCTGCTTTGGTTATTTTATCAACCATCCACGCCGAATGAGCGGCCCGAAGAGCCAGCGATGTATTGCTGTGGCATAACGGAATGTCTGCGCAACATACCATTTTGCCGTCCATAATCCGATTCCGGCACTCACCACCGCGACCACTGCTGCGCCTAGCATGTCTAATGGAAAATGAACGCCGACATAAATTCGCGCCCATGCCACTGGCAACCCCATCAAAGCAAACATCAGACCAATCACTCGGACACGACGATGGCAAATAAAGCTGAATGCCACCGTCCATAACAAGGTCAAATGGTCGCTTGGAAAAGATGAGTCGGCGGCGTGCGGGACAAAGTTATGGCCCAATCCGATCATAAACGGTCTTGGATGCTGCCAGACCAAACCAATTAATTGGCTGAGCAACATGCCGATGATGCCCGATACAGTCGCTTGCAGCATGATTTTTCGCGTTTTCTCTGCACCTGACAACCAGCCCACCAATACCGCAATCGGGATCAGCCAAATCAGTTGTTCAGCACACACTTTGGCAAATATGAGCAACGCGGGAGTGGGATGTGCAGGCGCATTAATGAGCAGAAACAAGCTTTGATTCAATTCTTCCATGGAACCTCAAAAAATAGCACATTAAGGGCAAAGTCAGAAGATTGATCCTAAATGCAAGGATCGATCTCCTTTTGGACTTTGTTTGTTATGTGCCTCTGAGGATAAACACAGAGACTTAGGAGCGACTGAGGGCTTTTAAATAGCCCCACGAGCCCATTTAGCTTAACAATAAGCGCACCGACTGCCGCATTCATGCGCGTACGCTCAAACGATACACAGTAGTTTGCCGATAAGTGCGGCCAGGGCGCAATATCACCGCCTCGGCGTCAGGGCCATTTATTTGGTTGGGGAAAGCTTGCGCCTCAAGGCAGAATCCGTCATGCGTCGCATACGGTAGCGCGCCACGACCTTTGACACCAGCGAGATAATTTCCGCTATAAAACTGGAGCCCCGTTTCGGTCGTCGCGACGGTTAATTCGCGTCCGGAACCGGGATCATAAACATTCGCTACGTCACGTAAAGTGCCAGGTTCAACGCCTGCGTTCCAATGCAAGCAATAGCAATGATCGAACCCACCCGCCAATTTGATTTGGGCATCCGGCCAGGTTAAACGGGGACCAATCGGCGCTGGCTGCCGAAAGTCGAACGTACTGCCCGCCACCTCGGCACGTTCTGTCGGAATCAATTTTGCATCGACTTTTAGAAAATGATCAGCATCAATCGCGAGTAAGTGATCGCCAATACCGCTGCACCCGCCATTCAGATTGAAGTAGGCGTGCGAAGTCAGATTGACCGGCGTCGGTGCGTCCGTGATCGCTTGATAATCAATGGTCAGGCAACCATTGTCATCAAGCTCATAGCGTACCTCCACCTGAAGATTGCCAGGAAAACCGGCTTCGCCTTCTGCCGACGTAAGCGTGAATCGTAACCCGTCTTCCTCCGGATGGGCTTGCCACATAGCCAGATGAAAACCAGCATTGCCGCCATGCAGATGATTGGTACCGTTATTCTGATCGACCAGAAAATCTACTCCGTCAAGCGTGAAGTGGCCATCCGCAATACGATTGGCCCAACGCCCGATCAGACCGCCAAAATAGGTGGGGTTATTAAGATAACCTTGGCTATCTGGATACCCGAGCAAGACATCGGCGATACGATCGTAGCGGTCAGGAGTGTGCCACGAGATCATTGTTGCACCGCGATTGCTGATCACGACGCGCATATCGCGGGCATTTTGTAATGTGTACAGCGTTTCACCGCTGTCGGTCTCGGTGCTGGTGATGGGAAATGGGATCATTGTCGCAGTCATTGGTTACAGTCATTCATCTGGCAAGATCCTCACGGTCAACGCAAAAATAACGAGTGGAACCGTCAAGTGTTATCTTTTAAGTCCCTTCATTCGTCCAGATCGAGACTTAAATTGTACGCAGCATGGTGTAACGCGTCCGATTAAATATATTTAAGCGCGAGTAAAAAACGATAATTATGTGCTCATTTTAATAATTTTATATGGGCGTGCCATTGTCAATATTCGACCACACCCTCTTGGATTAACGCAAAAACGTCCCCGCAACGGACTTAAGCAAGCCTAAATAATGCCGACTGTCGCAGCGTGGGTCCTTCAGTATCCCAGTAATATCTGTCGACAAAACCATGGCGAATGGTATGTTAAGCGGTATAGCGCCGCTGGGGCATCTGCCGTCAGTCTCCGTAAAAACAAATAACCACAAGTGACCATATGTTTATAGGTATCGATCTAGGTACATCCGGCGTAAAGGCGATTCTTCTTGATCGCCAGGATAATCTGCGCGGGAGCATCACCATACCGCTAACGGTTACCCAACCGCAACCATTGTGGCGTGAACAAAATCCAGCAGATTGGTGGCATGCTTGCCAGCAAGCGGTGGATGCATTGCTGGTCGCGGCGGCCAAAGAAGGTATTCGCCCCGCTTCTATTGAAGCGATTGGTCTGACCGGTCAAATGCATGGTGCGACTGTGCTCGATGCCAAAGGCGACGTGTTGCGTCCGGCAATTCTGTGGAATGACGGGCGCTCCTTTGAAGAATGCGCTGAACTGGAACGACGCGTTCCCACCTCGCGCACACTCACTGGCAATTTGATGATGCCCGGCTTTACCGCGCCAAAATTGTTGTGGCTGGCAAAATACGAGCCTCAACTATTTGACCAGATTGAAATGGTATTACTGCCCAAAGACTGGCTTCGCTACCAGCTTACCGGTGATTTCGCCAGCGATATGTCGGATGCCGCCGGTACAATGTGGCTTGATGTCGGGCAGCGCGACTGGAGTGATGAATTGCTGGTCGCGACCGGACTCACCCGCAAGCACATGCCCCAACTCTATGAGGGAACCGATATCACCGGAACGTTGCAGCCAGAGTTGGCGCAACGTTGGGGCTTGAAGCAAGTGCCGATCGTGGCCGGTGCGGGTGATAACGCGGCCGGCGCAATTGGTGTTGGCGTGATCAAGCCGGGTCAGGCCATGTTTTCTCTTGGTACTTCGGGCGTCTACTTTGCCGCGAGCGACGGTTTTCATGCCAATCCTGAGCGGGCAGTCCACAGCTTTTGTCACGCGCTACCCAATACCTGGCACTTGATGTCGGTCATGTTATCCGCGGCATCATGCCTCGACTTCACGGCACAACTGACAGGTTACGCCGATGTGCCAGCGCTACTCGCGGCCGCTGAAGCACGTGGCGAAGACAATACCGGTGATGGCACTGGCAATAGCGGCACGCCATTATTTCTGCCCTATCTGAACGGCGAGCGTACACCGCATAACAATCCCGCTGCACAAGGCGTTTTTTTTGGACTCAATGCTAGCACCAAGCCTGCCGATTTGGCCTATTCAACTTTGGAAGGCGTCGGTTTCGGCCTCGCTGATGGTATTGATGCGCTGGAGTCGACAGGGTTGGTATCGACCGATATCACACTTATTGGCGGTGGTTCGCGTAGCGCATTTTGGGTGCAGATGCTGTCTGATATCAGCAACAAGCCGCTCACCCGGCGTCAGGGTGGTGATGTCGGGCCAGCCTTAGGTGCCGCACGATTGGCACGGATTGGTGTCGCGCAGATCAGCGGTGACACCGCTACGCTGAGCGAAATCTGCACAGTCCCTAAAGAGATCGCCATTCATACACCGAATCTTGATCGTCATAACCGTTTTGCAACCCGCAGAAAGAAATTCAACGTGATTTACGAACAGTTGAAATCTGTGTTTTAAACCAAAACTTGGTGACCGGCTTCGTCCCATTTTTTATCTGAAGTCAGGAAAATGTGAACGGTTATCAAAGAGAAAAAATGAGGTTTTCACATTTTCTCTGTTTTGATAGATGTTGCGCGAAGTCGGCATATATGCCATTAAGGTGCGGTGTTCGCATAGACCCGGTTATTGAAAAAATGGTGTGTGGCAAACCGACCTAACCTTAATAGCTGGCGGTAAGCTAAGGGATTAGCACGCATGCAGATGGGCACTCTACAAGCCTATTGTTTGCATAAATAGACATTTCATATCGAATAAAAATGACCGGAAGAAGAGTGAAAAAGTTAAATCAGATCATTGTTTTGAGTGCATTCAGCATATTTTATACCGCAGCTTCAGCCGCAAATTTCTGCGTGGCAGAAGGCGCTAATAGCAACAAACTATGGGAAGTCGTTAAAAAATATTGTGTCCAAACAAAGACGCCTGATCACGTGCAATGCTTAACAGAAAACAAGAATTTCGTAGTATTTAAATCGAATCAGATTCCACCGCATTATCTTTTGATTCCGACGTTAACCGTTACAGGTATTGAATCACCTGAAATGTGGCGCCCTGGTTACCCAGCGTATTTTTCAGAAGCGTGGCGGCAGCGTTATATTGCAGCGGCGCAGTTTGGCAACAAACCAGAACAGGTCGGCATTGCGATTAACTCTGCCTGCAATCGTAGTCAAAATCAGTTACATGTCCACATGAATTGCATCAAGCCATCTGTCACCCAGGAATTGGAAAATATAAAATGGAAAATAAATGAAAAAAAATGGATCAAAATCAAGATTAATAGTCAGCAAAATTATTATGCCAAACGCATGCCAGGCGCAGATATTCCCAATAATCTCATGCAAGATTTTTTAAAATCTTATCCTAGCGCAGCGCATCACCCGGATAGGCAGAGTTTTTTTGCGACCAGCATGCATTATGGAAGCCTTGGAGAACGTGCGGTCGTATTACGTAGCGAGTATCGAAAAACTAATCCTAGCCGTTACCCTGGACATGCTGAAGACTTGCTCAGCAGCTGCGCGCCTGTTAGCGATAAATAATTTTTCGTGAAACTTTGTGCAAAAACTTTATCATCGGTGTAATTAATCCACATTTTTTGTTGTATTGATAGGCGGGTGAATGTGGCCTGATCGCAGGTCAACGTATCGATGGAATCGGGCTGTGGATTTTCCCGATTCTGTATCCGTACTTTGAATCATTTCTCTATATTTACTTATTGATAAAAATCAAGCCGGGCAACCTGTCGATGATTGTTACAACGCCTGCGTACAATTATCAAAGGATAATCCCTTCGCAATGAAATCGATGTGTGGTGCTTGCTGTCCCATACCAATTCCAATATGCATTCCGTAAGTGCTTTCGTTTAACAACGAATTAATATTCCACTGAATCGCATCATGTTCCACGCATCCAAAGGCGAATTCGGTGGCAGACATTTCCCTTCTGTCCCGTTCAAACATTCTTTGTAAACACGCTGTCTCGTCTTGTCCCCCCGCGATCAATGACACCAGTTTATTATTTTCAAATGTGACGAGGTTTTTCCCCTGGCTAACCAGTTGCAGTAATCGATCAGCATCCTTGTGACATTTTTTCTTCAATTCGGAATTGTTGGCGAGATAAATTAATCCATCGAATTCCAGGGTGCCAGCGAGAGAAAAACTTGATCGCTCCGATTCCATATTCACTACCGACGCTTCAAACCATTCTGCAATCGAGTAAAACCAACCCCCGGATAATTCGAGATCACAATTCGCGATTTCCAATTCATCACCGAGCGTGCAACGCACGTCCGTCGCGCCGCGCTGTATGTGAACAATGTCGCTAACAGAGAATGCCTCGTAGACTTGATTACGATAGTGAATAGCCTTTGCGGCATCGACAGCCAGCATCCGTTCCAACGCGTAATCAATACTTGCTATCGAATTGTCAAATTTCGCCACCGCAATATGTGATACGTAGGCGCGGGAAGTATCCCATAACACTTTTAATTTATCGTGGGTTTCATACAACGAGATGATTGCAAAGCATGGTTTCTCAATGCTGAAATCAAATCGATCAAACGCCACCAAATTTCTAAACCCCTGACGTCTTAGCGATTCGTATACCGGCATGCTGTCGTAGAGGCAGGTCAACTCCCTATCCTTCAACGCTTTGAAATAGTCGATAAAATGCATTTTGTTCTCCCCAAAAAATAAAGAGCCCGCAAGCTCTTTATTCTTATTTATTTTTGATTTACCAGTAGGCGTTTTGATTTTTTTTGCGGGTGTCTTTGGAGATTTGTTTGAGTGTTTTTTTCATGATTGTTTTCCTTTAAAAATTTTAAAAAAGCGAAAAATTGGCGCGATTGAAAACTAATTCAGTCATCACTTTAGCCTCACGAATAGAGACTTAAGCGAACATAAAGTTCATCGAAATCTTATCTTTTTGAGGGAGGTAAATAGTCGCCGCAAAAACGTATCAGTCGTGCGCGATAATCGTATTATATTTTTGTCGTTTAGTAATTAAGTAATACCCCTAGATCGCCAAATCTGCTGTCCTGAATATTCAAATCCGAGTCTATTATTTGGCACGAAATTCCAAATAAAAAATTAGGGAGATGCGATCTATGGGGCAATCTGTTCAGTCGGGTAATGGGCATTTTCGAAAGCAAATAAGGCGGCAATATACGGCATTATTTAGAATATTTATAGACAGACGACATCGCTATATAACGATACTTACCATTGTCGTATTGTTGATTCTTGGTGGCCTTGATAGCACAGTCGCCACCGCTCAAACTGGTCCCAGCACCACCACCTATTTCTACGACAAAGTCGGCAACCGGACCCAAGTCACCGATCCGATCGGCCGCATCACCACCTACCAATACGACATCCTGAGCCGACCGATTCAGCAACGCTTGCCGTCCGCGGTATTGAACGGCGTCGGTCCCACGATCCATCTGCAATATGGCCCGCTGGATTACCTGCGTTCAGTGACCGATCCGCGGAATCTGGTGACCCACTACACCGTCGATGGATTCGGCAACCCAACCGCCACTGCCAGCCCGGACACCGGCAACACAACCCGCACCTTTAACGCCGCAGGTAAGTTAAAGACAGCCACCGATGCCCGTGGCAAGACAACGACCTTTGCCTATGATGTACTCGGACGCCTGACCCACATTGGTTATGCCAGCGTCCGGCGACCATATTCACGTATGACGGCGCCTCCGGTGGACAGCCCGCCGCGACCGGTTATTTAACCGGGATGGTCGACAGTTCCGGTGAGTCCGTTTATACCTACGATGGCTTCGGTCAACTGTTGCATCAGCAACACACCATCGTCGGCGGCCCCACCCTTCACACCCTGTCCGTCAAGTATGTCTTTGGCGAGAAAGGCAGCAGCACGGCCAAACCGATTCTGATACGCTATCCCAGAGGCAACAGTCTTTTGTATGCGCATGACGCAGCAGGACGCCTCAACAGCATCAGGCTGCAACCCGCCCACGCGAACGGAAGCACGGTCACCTAGATTCCTCTTGTCTTAGCAATTGGTTATCAACCGTTTGGTCCGATCAATAGCTGGACGTGGGGCAACAGTACCGAAACGGATAAAAATACGGTAGCGCGCACGTATGATCTGGACGGCCGCATGACGGCATGCGCCACTACACCTACGATGACCGCGGACGCATGCACAGCGCAACCAACGGCGGTAACACCGTCATCCATACCTACAACGGCATCGGTCAACGCGTCCAAAAACAAGGCCCAAACACGGTTGTTGCCACGGGCATCAACCGCTACGTCTATGACGCCGCCGGTCATCTGCTCGGTGAATATGACGCCGCATGGAACCCGATACAGGAGACGGTCTATCTCGGTGATATTCCCATCGCCGTATTGAAGCCACGCCTAATTCCTAACGGCGGCGAACCAACGACCGTCACCGATATTTTTTACATTTATGCCGATCACAGCAATACACCCCGCGTCATCGCCGACGCCAGCAACAACCAGATGGTCTGGCGTTGGGATCAGGGCGATCCGTTCGGCATCTTGCGACCAAGCGAAAACCCGAGCGGACTCGGTAACTTCCCCTACAACCAGCGCTTCCCCGGCCAGTTGTATGATCGCGAGACGGATCACTTTTATAATTACTATCGAGATTATGATCCGCAGTTGGGACGGTATTTGCAGAGCGACCCGATTGGGTTGGCGGGTGGGATTTAAACTGGAAGCCAGAAGATTACGCTTTAGCAGTGGCATATTTTGCGCAGAATTTACCTCATGAAAACAATAGCACGCCCTCATTTAGTAAACAGTGGAATAAGAATGCAGCGAGTACATGATGCATTCGCTGCCACATATCATTTGCCATCCATCCTACACTCAAGCATCAGGATGAAAACTACGTCCAAGCGACACCGGTTGATTCAACAAAATAGTTTTGGGATCGCGGCAGATGATGACCAGTACGACGATTGTTGCTACGTAAGGCAGCATCGATAATATTTGTGACGGTACGCCCAAACCGAAACCTTGTGCGTAGAGTTGTAATACGGTGACGCCACCGAACAGATAGGCTCCGAACACGACGCGGAGAGGTTTCCATGTGCCGAATACGACGAGTGCCAACGCGATCCAGCCTTTGCCTGCGGTCATTCCTTCTACCCACATCGGGGTCTGCACAATCGATAAATACGCGCCTGCGATTCCGGCTGTTGCACCGCCGAACATGACGGCAAGATAGCGGATCAGGATCACTGGGTGACCGATGGCGTGTGCGACTGCTGGCGATTCACCGACGGCGCGCATTTTTAATCCGGCGTGACTTTTGGTGAGAAACCAATACACCGCGCCACACAGTACCAGCGACAAGTAGACCATGATGTCGTAATGGAACAAGAGCTGACCGATGACGGGCAAGTCTGACAGCAACGGAATATCAATGCCTTTCAGGCCTTGAATCGGGGTTCCAGCCAGATCGTGCCCGACGAAAGCCGACAAGCCAATGCCGAATAGTGTCAAGGCGAGTCCGGTCGCCACTTGATTGGCTTGCATACTCAGCGTCAAAAAAGCAAAGATCAGCGACAGGAGAACGCCCGCTGCTGCTGCGGCGATGAAGCCCGCGGTCGCGCTGCCGGTCGTCAATGCTGCGGCGAAGCCAGCGACGGCGCCGACCAGCATCATGCCTTCGATACCGAGATTAAGAACGCCCGCTTTTTCGACGACCGTTTCGCCGATTGCGGCATAAATCAACGGCGTGGCGGCAATCACGGTACTGGTAATGATAGGAAGGATGGGGCTGGCGGGATTCATGCGGCTTCCTTGGTGACGACGAGCGGGGCTTGTTTGCGAGCAACCTTGATATTGATCAATCTGAAAGTAATGAACAGGTCGGCAGCCAGCAAGTAAAACAACAGCAGACCCTGAAACAGGCCGGTGATCGCTGATGGCAACGCCATTTGCATTTGTGCCGATTCGCCGCCAAGATATAACAGCGACATCAGCAGCGCGCCCAGCACGATACCGACCGGATGCAGACGCCCGATCCATGCGACGATGATGGCTGCAAAGCCATACCCCGGTGAGATTTGCGCCTGCAACTGACCGATTGGTCCAGCCACTTCACATAGTCCGGCGAGTCCGGCGGTAGCGCCGCTGATGAGTAGCGCGGTCCAGACGTTACGCTTATTCGAAAATCCGGCATAAGCAGCCGCTGCGGGGGCCAGACCAGCCACTTGCATGCGAAATCCGGCAAAGGTTTTACTGGAAAATAACCACGATGCGAGGGCTAGCACTAGTCCAAGGATAAAACCCCAATTGGTACGCGCACCTTCGATCAGCAGCGGAACCAGATGGGCGTCGCTAAATGATTTGGATTGCGGAAAATTAAAACCTTGAGGGTCGCGCCATGGACCGTGCACCAGATACGACAACAGCAATTGCGCAATATAGACCAACATCAGTGTGACCAGAATTTCACTGGTATTAAACCGATTGCGCAGGAACGCCGGGATCGCGGCCCATGCCATACCGCCAAGTGCGCCAGCCACAAACATCAGCGGCAATCCCCACATGGAGGTGCTGTCGCCCAGCCACAGTGCAACGCCACCACCGGCTATCGCGCCCATCGTCAGTTGACCTTCGGCACCGATGTTCCAGACATTGGCACGGAAACCTAAAGCGAGACCAAGAGCACACAATAATAAAGGTGTGGCTTTGAGCAGTAACTCACCGACGCCATATAGGGTGGCCAACGGTTTAATGAAAAAGACGTAAAACGCTTGTTGCGGGTCTTTGCCAAGTATCGTGAAGATGACGATACCGGTCAAGAGCATCGCCACCGCCGCTATCAGAGGTGAGGCGACTCGCATGATCGGCGACGGGGCCGCACGGCGTTCAAGTTTGAGCAAGATGGCTCTCCTGTTTGTTCGGTAAGGGTGAAGACGTGTTCGCATCAGCAGAATGAGACGGCATTTCGTCAAATTGGCCGCTCATCCAGTTGCCGATTTGTTCGATGTTGGTGTCAGCCAATCGTACCGCTGGCGACAACCGACCTGCGGCCAGTACGCAAATACGGTCGCTGATGGTGAATAGTTCTTCCAGTTCTTCTGAGATGACGAGCAACGCCACGCCTTGCAGGCGCAGATCGATCAGGGCTTGCCGAATCAACTGCGCGGCGCCGACATCGACGCCCCATGTCGGTTGCGCGACGATCATCATTTTGGGGTTTAGCATGGTTTCACGTCCGACGATGAACTTTTGCAGATTACCACCGGAGAGGCTTGATGCTGCCGATTGTTCACCGCCGCATTTGACGCCGAAGCGGGTAATCACGTCTTTTGCAAACTGCCGGATTGCCGTATGTCGCATTAGACCTTTGCTTACCATGCCATGGCGAGCGCCGGTCAGCAGCGCGTTTTCTGCCAGACTCATGGCCGGGACTGCACCACGTCCGAGTCGTTCTTCCGGTACAAATGTCAGACCGAGTCGACGCCGCTGGGCCGGGTTAAGTTGGCCGACCTGTTCACCCATCAGTGTGATCATCGGACCGTGCGGGCTCAGGTTTTCGCCAGAGAGGGTAGCCAGTAATTCTTTTTGACCGTTGCCCGATACGCCCGCAATGCCAAGGATTTCACCGCTTTTGACCGCCAGACTGATATTTTTCAGCGTGGTGCCAAACGGATCGATGGTGGTAAGCGATAGCTTATCCAGCGCGAGCCGGACTTCGCCGGTGGCTTGCGGTGTCAGGTGACACTCAGCCAGTTCGCCGCCAATCATCATGCGCGCCAAACTATCGTTGGTTTCGTTCTTGGGGATGGCGGTGCCGCTGACGCGTCCACCGCGCAGGACGGTGGCGGTGTCACACAAGGCGCGAATCTCGTCGAGTTTATGGCTGATGTATAGAATGCTACAGCCTTCCGCTGCCAATTGTCGCAGGGTGGCAAATAAGACGAGTACCGCTTGCGGTGTCAGTACCGAGGTTGGTTCGTCCATGATCAGAAGCTTCGGCTCTTGCAAAAGGCAGCGCACGATTTCTACGCGCTGGCGCTCTCCCACCGACATGCTGTGTACCAGTCGATGTGGATCGATGGGTAGGCCGTACTTTTCCGAGACTTCGGTAATCCGCGCAGCTAATTTTGCTGGCGGCATTTGCGCATCCAGTGCCAGCGCAATATTTTCAGCGACGGTCAGGGTTTCGAACAATGAAAAATGCTGGAATACCATGCCGATGCCCAGACGTCGCGCCTGAGAAGGACTGGCGATGTCCAGATAGCGACCTTCCCACAGAATACTGCCCGCGTCCGGCTTGGTGACGCCGTAGACGATTTTCATGAGCGTGCTTTTTCCTGCGCCATTCTCGCCAAGCAAGGCGTGAATCTCGCCAGGTCTTACGCTCAGGCTGATGTCGTCGTTGGCGACCACCGTCGGATATCGCTTGGTAATGCCGTTTAAGACAAGGCGCGGCGGCAGATCAGAATAAATCGGCAGGAGGTCCATGGAAGCGTCCGTAATATAGATTGAAAAGCGATAGATTAAAAAAAGATAAATTAAAAACAATTAAATTGAAAATGATAGATCGAAAACGGTAGATAAAAAAATCTAAATTTCAAACGTTTTACATTTAAAAGCGAAAATTAAATAGCGATTCGTAATAAGAAGGAAATGCAATTGTTGTGCCAGTTCTGCTGAGAATGCACGATGCGACTGGTTGGGGCGCAACCATCGGACACAAACCATTTCTGGCAATAATTGGTAACGGATTATGTGCTTTCCTAGAGCACGATGCGATCGATCTGGCATCTTTAAAAATATTTTGTCGACAAAAAACATCATTGATTGGATGCAATAATTTTAAATTTTGCGTAAATATTTCAGCTAAAACAAATTTTTTATTCCCCCTTTCTGCACCGCAACAGTGCATTTATGATTCTAAGAGCGCCAATTTAATGCAAATTATTGATGCGCTGCACCGATAGTCGTCATAAGTTTTTACATAAATAAGAATATTAATTATTTTCACCAGTGACTAGTAATTGTCAACAATTGGCATGAGAATTGCTGTGAATAAATCAAACGAATTTATGCATAGTTATTATTTATTTACAGCAAGTTTTACATAATCATCGTAATAGGGAGAAACGGGGCTCCTTAATTCCTTTTTTGTATTATTAATAATCTTGGAAAAAAAATGGCAAAGCAAGCAGCAATGAAAATGGGCAAGTTGGCGGTCAATGCATTAACGGTCGCAGCGGCGCTGGCAAGTGTTCAGCAAGTCAATGCAGCGGAGTGGAGCGATACGTCAATTGGGTATCGTTACGGTACGCAATTTGCTGAGCCATACGTCGGCAATGGCATTTCGAAGAACATCATCAATCTGACCCACGCAAGCGGTTATAAATACGGCACCAACTATTTCAACGTCGATTTGCTGCAATCCAATAGCAAGGATGCCAACGCACAAGAAGCCTATATCGTCTATCGCAACACGCTTGATATGGGCAAAGTCTTTAACAAAAACCTGTCCTTCGGTCCGGTTCGTGGTCTTGGCGTGACTGCCGGTTTTGACTGGAATACCAAAAATGATCCTGGCTATGCTTCCAAAAAACGTATGTTGGT
The DNA here is from genome assembly GCF_054343755.1 of Glaciimonas sp. GNP009. Taxonomy (NCBI): domain Bacteria; kingdom Pseudomonadati; phylum Pseudomonadota; class Betaproteobacteria; order Burkholderiales; family Oxalobacteraceae; genus Glaciimonas; species Glaciimonas sp. GNP009. The sequence goes on along the minus strand of NZ_JBTGUV010000004.1, from coordinate 1,970,924 downwards.
CTTGGGACCTACGCTGATGATGGACGTACCGGGTTTTCTGAGCATCAGTTTGCTGTTGATTCAGGAAAGTAATCAACCAGTTGGCATCACCAGCCGTTATACCTACGATTTGCATCCCATGTTGAGCGCAGCATGGGGAATTCCTATTGCTTCAACTGGATTTGCATTTGAAGGTTATATGAACTACATCGCGGCCAAGGGTACCAATGAATTTGGTGGCGGCACGGCGCCAGAATTAAACATCGACGCCCAAGTCATGTATGACCTCGGCACACCTTTGGGAATGGGTAAAAACACACTACGCGCGGGTTTGGAATATCAATACTGGCGCAATAAATTCGGCAACCCAGCCAACGTACGCGGCTCTTTAGCAAAAACACCGATGGTGCGTGTCGAATACCATTTCTAAATAAGTGCAGAAACGTATTCTATAAATACGTTTCTGCGATCCTGAGAATTGGTCCTGCGATAGATTTTTAAGTCTGCCTGTGCAATTTTTTTTCGATTTTCTGCAAGTTACATTGCGGAAAATTGCATCCACGTAAAGGAGTTCAAGATGTTTCGATTACGCTCTACATTAGCGGCCATTGCGGCAGCTACCGGTTTGGTTTTGGGTGTGCTTCCGGTTGCGCACGCTGCTGAGCCGCTGAAAGTGGCTTTTGTGTATCTTGGCCCAGTCGGTGATGGTGGCTGGACATTCCAGCACGATCAGGGGCGTCGCGCTTTAGAAAAAGAATTCGGTAATAAGATCAAGACGACTTTCGTCGAAAACGTGCCAGAAACGGCAGATGCTGAGCGCGTGATTCGCCAATTGGCGGTTGACGGTAATCAGATGATCTTTACGACCTCTTTTGGCTACATGGACCCAACGATGAAGGTAGCAAAATCCTTCCCGAAGGTCCATTTCATGCATGCGACCGGTTACAAAACGGCAGCCAATGTCGGCACGTATCAGACTCGTTTCTATGAAGGCGCTTATCTGTTAGGCATGATCGCCGGAAAAATGACGAAGACCAATACATTGGGTTTCGTTGGTTCGTTCCCGGTCCCGGAAGTAGTGCGCAATATCAACGCTTATACATTGGGTGCAAAGAGCGTCAATCCTAAGATCAAGACCAAGGTTGTCTGGGTAAATACCTGGTATGACCCGGGCAAAGAGCGTCAAGCTGCAGAAACATTGGTAGCCCAAGGTGCGGACATGCTGGCACAAAATACCGACTCGCCAGCTGTTGTGCAGGTTGCCGAAGAGAAGGGTGTGCATGCATTTGGTTGGGATACTGATATGGCTAAATACGGCCCGAAAGCCCACCTGACCGCCAATACCGAAAACTGGGGCGTGTATTACATTCAGGAAGTCAAGCGCGAGCTGGCCGGAACTTGGAAACCAGAGCAAACGTTGTGGGGAATTAAAGAAAATCTGGTCGTTTTGTCGCCATTGAATGCGTCTGTTCCTGCGGATGTATCGAAACTATTCAACGACAAGAAAAAAGATATCGTGGATGGAAAATTGGTACCTTTTGCGGGACCGCTTAAAGATAATACCGGTTCTGTAAAAGTAGCCGCTGGCGCTGTATTGCCGATGGGTGAGTTGATGAGTATCAACTGGCTGGTTGACGGTGTAGAAGGTTCTTTACCTAAGTAAATATTGGCATTGCTCAATTGTATGCTCTTGGCATCTTAATGGGCTAAGAGCATGCTGATTTTTTGATCATGTTAAGCACTTATTTTTCCGCATTACTAGTGTGCCGATGCCTCTCCAAAATGTAGGGTAATATCGTCACTTATTTATTTCCTGTATTTAACTTTTTAGGGAAATAAGAACATTGTTGTCGCCAATTTAAGGCGATTGAATCAAAATATATTATTAAGAATGAACATAAACACTTCTTTGTGTCATTGCGATTAGACATAGAGTCGATGGAGTTCAATCACACATTTTTCATTTTTTAATCAAAACAAATTAATTCGATCACGGTCAAACACAGGATTATTGAATTTTTAAATGGTTGTCATCGACAAACGCTTTCGATATGGCTGTTTCCAACGCGATAAATATGAATAAACCAGTCAAACCCTTGCGCCTGGCAAGTGCCGCCGCCGCTAAACCGCAGGCCAATGCCGAAGAGCGTATTTACCACGATGTGTATGACGCCATCATGGAACATCGGTTGCCGCCTCGCACCAAACTGACCGAGCAGGTCTTGTGCCAGATTTACGATACGGCGCGTCATACTGTGCGCAAAGTACTGATCCGTCTGGAGACTGAAGGACTCGTCGAATTGGAGGCTAATCGTGGAGCCTTCATCGCCAGTCCGACCAGCGCAGAAGCAAAAGACATGTTTGAGTTACGCAATATCATTGAACACGCAACACTGGAAAAGGTCGCCCGGAGCGCGACCCCGAAGCAATTGGCGGCGCTACGAAAGTGCGTTGACGATGAGCGGGCCGCCTATCTGAGCGGTGATCGCCCGCGCTGGATTCGGCTGTCGGCGCAATTCCATCTGGAATTGGCCGAGATCACCGATAACGCTATGCTGGTAGAAGTGCTGCGTAAACTGGTCTCGCGCACGACATTGCTAATCGCTAAGGTCGAAGCGCCGGGGCAAAATGCCTGTTCTTTTGACGAACACGAAAGCGTACTGGTTGCGTTGGAGAATGGCGATGCAGCACTGGCACAAGCGCAAATGGCCCACCATTTGCATAGTTGCGAAGAGCGCGTACAACCGGAACAATCTACCAATTTCGATTTGCGGGCAGCACTGGGAAAGCCTCTGTAAGTGGGTATCAGTAGTTGATTTAAGCGGCAATATCTGTTTGATGGTCGATTTCCCTGCGCTGAATCATCCGAATACTGCAACAGTATTGGTGTTGCGTTATTCAGTTAGTCAGACTTATTGCTGTTTCGTGAAAGTCTCGGATTTTCAAATTCGGATTTATTTTCGGGTAAATCGAAAAGGCCAGATTTACTGATCCAATTTTGATGGCAACAAATCATACAATTGGCAGATTTAAATCAAGTTCGTGAATTTATAGTAATCTCATCTTATTGATGAAAAGAAACTTTATCACTCCATCAAATTTATCGGCAAACCGAATCTGGAGCCGATCCCTTTAATACCTCTTAAGAATGGCTATCAGTCTGGAATTCAGGCAAATGATGGCCTGAGAATGCCTTTGTCCGCAGATTGATAACGGCATTCGCTTAATCAACAAACCAAGTTCTAAGGAAATCTCGGGATTGCGCCCGGGATTCTGCGTGGATGAAAGCTTTATGTCTCAATGAATATAGCGGTGCTTTGAGTTTTTAAAAATGGTAAACCGTAATCGTCGTCGACGCTCAAGCGCGTTAGGGTTGGGTGTATTAACACGTTACGTAATGGCAAAATAGGAGCTTCGCCACTAACTATATTCAATTAAATATATTTAATTCAAGGACTTATGGAAAACCATCCCGGCAAGGCGTGCCGATCGAAGACGGCACCGAGTACCGCTAGGAAAGCGCAACGCCGCTAGGGCGATTTTTCATAAGTCCTTATTTTTCAAGGAAAAAAGAGTCATGATCAGCATAAATATTAACGGCAAGGATACGCAAATCGACGCGCCTGCCGACATGCCCTTGCTATGGGCGTTGCGCGATGTTGTCAACCTCACTGGTACCAAATTCGGTTGCGGGATGTCATTGTGCGGCGCTTGCACTGTTCATCTTGACGGCGCAGCAATCCGTTCTTGCGTGACCCCGATCTCTGCGGTAGCAGGAAAAAAAATCACCACCATCGAAGGCGTTGACATCGGTCACGTCGGTCAGGCGGTACAAGCAGCGTGGCGCAAGCTTGACGTGGTGCAATGTGGTTACTGTCAGTCCGGTCAGATCATGTCTGCGGTTTCATTGCTGAGTAAGAACAAACAACCAACGGATACGGATATTGATCAGGCCATGAGCGGCAATATTTGTCGTTGCGCTACCTACGTCCGCATTCGCGCCGCCATCCACGAAGCCGCTAAAACGCTGGCATAACAGGAGACCAGGATGAAATCTATTGATCGCGCTTTTCAGTCAGCTTCCCTCCAACTGGCATCGCCCGACGCCCAGAGTAACGATGATTTTGCCATCACTAATGTTAGTCGAGGTCTTAGTCGCGGTGTCAGCCGTCGACGCTTCATGCAAGCCTCCGGCGGTCTGGTATTGGGCTTGCATTTAGGTTCTTTGATGGCTGCCACCGGCACACAGGGAACCACCGCTGCGTTCGAACCGAATGCCTTTGTGCAGATCGGCAACGATGGCAGCATCACCATTCTGGCTAAACATCTGGAAATGGGACAAGGTATTTATACCGGTTTGGCAAGTCTGATTGCGGAAGAACTGGACGCAGACTGGAGCAAAGTCCACGTCGAAGGCGCACCAGCTGACGTCAAGCTTTATCAGAATCTGGGATGGGGTATTCAGGGTACTGGCGGCAGTAGTTCGATCGCCAACTCCTACGAGCAAATGCGTAAGGCCGGCGCGACAGCGCGTGCAATGCTGGTGTCAGCAGCGGCGGCCAAATGGAAAGTCGCGCCAGCCAGTATTACCGTCAGCAAGAGCGTGGTGCATCATGCCGCATCTGGTCGCAAAGCCGGTTTTGGAGAATTAGCGGCAGCGGCGGCGGCACAGCCGGTCCCAACCGACGTCAAATTGAAAGCGCCGAAGGAATTCAAGTTAGTCGGCAACGCCAAATTGCCGCGCCTTGATAGCTTTGCCAAGACCAATGGCACCGCAATGTTTACGCAGGATATCAAGTTGCCCGGCATGTTGGTGGCGGTACCATTGCATCCGGTCCGCTTTGGAGCGACGGTTAAAAGCGTCAATGCAACCAAGGCCAAGGCCATTCCCGGTGTGGTCGAGGTGGTCCAGTTTGCAGGCACGGCGCGCAGCTTTGCCGGTGTCGCAGTGCTGGCAACCAATACCTGGGCCGCCCGCCAGGGACGCGATGCGCTCGAAGTAGAGTGGGATGAAACTCACGCTTATAAAAAAGGTTCGCCCGAAATTCTGACGCAGTATCGTGCTGCATTGGAAAAACCGGGTCTCGTTGCGCGCAAAGTTGGCGACGTTGACGCCGCATTGGTCAAGCCAGCGACCCTGATCGAAGCGGACTACGCAGTGCCGTTTCTTGCGCATGCCGCCATGGAACCGCTGAACTGTCTGGTACAGCTTGGTGAAAGCACTTGCGAGATATGGAACGGCGAACAATTTCAGACCATCGATCAGGGTTCAGTTGCCAAGTTTTTGAACATGCCAGCCGACAAGATCAAGATCAATCAGCTATATGCAGGCGGCAGTTTTGGTCGACGCGCCAATCCGCATAGCGACTATGTAGTGGAAGCAGTCTCCATCGCCAAGTCGGCACGCGCGCAAGGCGTCAAAGGACCGGTCAAAATGGTCTGGATGCGAGAAGACGATACGCGTGGTGGTTATTACCGACCGATCAATGTGCACCGTGCACGGCTGGCGCTGGACGCGCAAGGGCGCTTGTCGGCATGGCATGTAAGAATGGCCGGTCAATCAATCATGGAAGGTTCTGCGTTTGCGGGTGTGATCAAAGACGGTATTGATCCGACCTCAGTCGAAGGGCAAGCGGATCTGCCTTATGATGTGCCGAATCTTCAGGTTGAGCTATATACGCCGACGGATGTTGGCGTTCCGATACAATGGTTCCGTTCAGTCGGTCACACGCACAGTGCTTTTTCATCAGAAGGCCTGATGGATGAAGCAGCCGTTGCTGCCGGTAAAGATCCACTGGCGTTTCGACTGGCGATGTTAGCCAAACACCCGCGTCACAGCGGCGTGTTGCAATTGGCGGCGCGTCAGGCCGGATGGTCAAAACCATTAGCTCCGGGCGCAAAAGGTGAGCGTCGCGGTCGTGGATTGGCGGTGCACGAATCCTTCAATACATTCGTCGCTCAAGTCGCCGAAATCACCGTTAAGGCAGATGGAACTTTCAAGGTTGATCGTATTATTTGCGCGGTCGATTGCGGTGTTGCAGTGAATCCCGACGTCATCAAGGCGCAGATAGAAGGTGGTATCGGCTTTGGTCTGGCCGCTGCCTTGCATGGCGCGATCACACTCAAGGACGGGGTGGTTGAGCAATCCAATTTCCACAACTATCAGGTTTTACGCATCAATGAGATGCCTAAAATTGAGGTGTTTATTGTGGGTTCAACTGAAAAGCCAAGCGGTGTCGGTGAACCGGGTGTGCCGCCGGTAGCGCCAGCGGTCGTCAATGCAATCTTCAATGCCATGGGAAAACGTCTGCGGACGTTACCAATCGCGGATCAATTGACAAAGGCTTGATCATCTTGAGGTAATGATTTATCTTGACGGCTGATGTGCAAAAGTAGAATTATCTGGGAATGTGATTGTCAGGTAATAAGGAAGATTGAGTCGGTGGCGATGCTGCCGATTCATGCATTACCAGTCTTTCGTGCCTGTTTGCATATAAGTTTTTTTGATGACGTTCATACAAACTGAATTACATAAACTTTAAAGGCGGTTGCGGTTATATTTGAATTTGTTTTTGACTTACCCCGACATTGTCAGCGCCAATGTCGGGGTAAGTCAAATTCAAAGACAACCGCACCAGCACTAACCTTGATGGTGAATGTGATTTGGTTTGCATTTACCTCATTTACAATCTTTAATAAACACCCTGATAGTCCAGTGTTGTAAAACAACCGCGCAACCCGCTAGTCGCCGCTAGTTTATATTGAATCCTTGAATCAGCACCCTTTAACCGGCCACTGCATCTTTTCGAATTTCTAACGGAGGCGTGCCCTCCTTAAATAACTGGCTAATCTGGCCCCGTAACTCAGGCGAATCCTCATGACCATGCACGCTGACGGCATGCTGGACCGCTGCTTCTAACAGTTCTTTATCATTGTCCGCCGAAATCGCTACCGAGCAGTTTGAGTCGCTTGGATATTCGCGGCAATCGATGTATTTACGTGTCATGGTGAACTCCTTTAACGAGGATCAAATAGCCGCATCGCGCTCGACTACAGCACTTACGGCCCCACCGCAATTGCCTGCCAGAATCCGAGTGCAAAACGGTCCGAGTGGTCACGATTTAACACTGAACTATCTGCTGACAATGTGCGTGATGCTTAGTTGGATGAGGTTTTAGATCACGGATAGCTTCTCAGGGCCTCGCTTCCAATATTAAGTTGAACGGCGTCTCGGTGGCACGACGGAAATGACGGAATCCACCTTTGACGACAACGTCTTTTAAGCGCTTTTCTCCGGCTTGCGCACCGAGACCCATTTGACCGTCCTGCGATAGCGATGCGGGCGTGCAAATCAAAGTCGATGCAGCGTAGAAAATGCGCCCGACCGGATTAAGATTATCTTCTGTTCTATCATTCGCAAACGGTTCCACAATCATCCATGTGCCATCCGGTTTGAGTGATTGACGGACGTGCTCGGCGGCACCGATTGGATCTCCCATGTCGTGCAAACAATCGAAAAAAGTCACCAGTTCGTAGTCGCGCCCCGGAAAATCTTTTGCGGCAGCTACTTCAAATCTGACTCTATCGGTAACCTCGGCTTTTTCTGCAGCGCGACGGGCATACTGAATTGATGGCTCATGGTAATCAAAGCCGACAAAGGTGGATTGGGGATAAGCTTGCGCCATCAATATCGTTGAGGAGCCATGCCCACAACCGACATCTGCAACTGATGCACCGGCTTTTAGTTTTGCATCCACGCCGTCCAGCGCCGGTATCCATGTGCTGATCAGATTGGCTGCATAACCGGGACGGAAAAAACGTTCGGTTCCGTGGAAAAGTGCATGACTATGCTGATGCCAGCCTACGCCTTTACCTGTCCGAAAGGCTTCTTCGATTAACGGTAAATCATTAAACATGGATTCGCAAACCTGAAAGAACCCAGGAATGAAGACAGGGCTGGTCTCGTCAGCGAAACAGAGTGCCTGTTCAGCGGGTAGTTCATACGTTTGGCTAGATGATTGGTACTCAACGAACCCGGCTGCGGCCTGTGCTGATAACCATTCGCGCAGATAGCGCTCGGTCATGCCGGTGCGCGTGGCAAGCTCGGAGGAAGTCATGGGACCGCGCCCTGCCATTGCCTGGTACAAACCAAGTTTGTCACCGAGCAATATCAGCGCCGCTGATGCGACGGCGCCGAACTCGCCCACCATGCGCCCCATAAAAGTCTGAAGTCGTTCTTGATCGACTGCCATGATGCGCCTCCTCATTATCAGTCAAAATATAATTTGGTCGCCGCGCAAGTGCAGAGTTGGTGTGGGTAAACTACGCCCAACTGGCGCAGTACTATTAAATTTTAGGAATCAAAGTTGTGTTTGTCAACGCCGAAATCAGGCGTTTATTTATTTTATTAATAGGTAATGGTTCAGCTGACAGCGATCTAAGATAAGTGCCCACGCCATCGAGATTTCTATGCAGATGTGTGCATTGTGGCATTAGCCAGAAAACGGCTGGTATCGGTCAACCGCGTATAAAGAAGTTAGTATCAGAGGCCGTCAATGTAATGTTAATGCGATGGAAAAGCGTCTGCGGGCGCTGCCAATTGTGAATCAATCGACGTCTAAAGCACTGTAGTTGACGCCAGCGGCAACAGAACTGAATCCGATTGCAGATACAACGGAAAGAAAGATAAAACAGGCCGCGTCAGGCAGGTCGCAGAATTTGCACTTTCCACTATTTCTGATTTTTTGCGCTAGTTGAGAGTGCAGAGTGAAGAGAGGCGGGACCAAATCTGCTGCAGCCTTATAAACCAAAGCTGCAGCAATCCAGCGGATTTGGCATTCTACGTCTGGAAAATATTATTCAACCTTTTCGCCAATGGCGCGAAACATCGCCAGCATCTGATCTGTGTATCCTTTTTTATCGAGGTTCAGATCATTACTAACTTTGGCGATCACCAGATTTTTCTTTGGGTCGACATAGATAAATTGGCCCTTTAATCCGACCGCTATAAAGTCCTCTTTCCCATCTTTTGGCACCCACCACATATAGCCGTAACCGATGATGGTATTAGGTGAATCGGCACTTTTGTCCTGCGCGGGGTTGGCACGACCGCCTTCGGCGGTTAAGCATGGCTCGTCAGGAGTGATCGCCTTATCCTCATATTTTCCGCAGCGATAGTCAGTAGGGGTTGTTGATTCTTTCACCCAAGCCGCAGGCACAATTTGTACACCGCCAATTTTTCCTTGATTTGCGTAAATTTTTCCGAAGCGGGCGAAGTCGCGTAGCGTCATGTTGGTACAGCAAAAACCCATCTCAAGACCATGACGGTCAGTTTCTAATGTGGCGATACTTTCCATGCCCGCTGGTGTCCACAATTTTTCTTGCATGTAGTCACTCATCGACATACCCGTCGCACCGCGTAGCACGGTTGCCAATGCCGCAGGATCCATACCGATGTAATGCCAGTATGTGCCAGGCACAAAATTTTCAATATGTCCACGTCCTGCGATGTAGCCATCCAGCGTATTAGGAGGCCATCCAAGATAAGTGATCATCCATTTATAATCTGCGTCAAAGCCATAGCCTTCGTTAAATTTTATCCCGCTCGACATTTGTAGCAAATGGCGCAACGAGACGTCTTTGTAACTCGAAGAGGCTAATACGGGCGCGTATTGTGCCACGCTATCGTCAATCGATCGAATAGTGCCATCATGCAAGGCAATACCAACCATCGCAGACGTGATCGATTTATTGATCGAGTAGGATGGGAAGAGCGTTTTCTGGGTGCTATTTCCGAAATACTCCTCATGCAATACCTGATCTTGCTTGAGCACGAGCAAACCAAGTGTCGCTGTATCAGTTAGCGTATCGGTGACGGTGAGTGACTTACCTTCAGAAACGTAGGTAATATTTTCCAGTGATAGTTTTTTGTCTGACGTCTTTAACTCAGAAATATGATCAGAAAGATTGGAAATTGTTTTGGTCTTCCACTTAACTGGCAGTTGTTTTTCACTTATGGGTGCTTGAATTTCAGGGGCTTTAGTCATGGAATAGGCAGTTGTGCCCATCAATAGCGCGACTGAAAATAGGAGTAATTTGATATTAATTTTGTTCACTTAAACTTCTCGAATGGTTGCAAAAAATGTTGATAAAAACGCCTGATACAATTTGGGCGTTACACTTTTTGGGGTTGGTGAGAATACAGCGAAAATTCTTCAAGAAAGACCAATAACTCGAGCGATTTAAGTAATTGGAACGGTAAGCAAAAGGCCGTTACTGTTTTGGCATTCCTATTCCATTCCTTGCCAAATCTCAGCCACGCCGCCATCGGCTATCTCTTCTCAATTTTTGAGGGGATTGGCTTCTCACTGAAGTGCATCGAGAACGTTCATCAATAACGCGTAAAACGACTTATGAAGTAGAAGATAGGATCTTCAGTATATATTTGACAATGCAGGGACTGTGACTGCCAGTATATTGGCAACGCGCTCGACTTCAGTGCTGAACGACTTCGTGCGGGATAGATACTAAAGTGCGCCATCCTTCAGATTGCTCATCCGCAGCGATGGCCACTTCCCACTCGCGCACAGCTCGCCAACCAGGCGTGCAATCAATTGCGCCACTGCCCGTTTCGCGTTAGTCGCAGGAATGTTGTTCGACGTGCAAATTCCCAAGGTGCGCGAGATCTGGGTCGGATCGATTCGTTTGGCTTTCAGTCTTCCCTGCGTCACTTCTTGCTGCACGAGTGCAAGCGGCATGATGGTATTGCCCTGACCTGCTTCAACTGCGATTTTGAGAATGTGTACCGAGTTGATTTCGGCAAACAAGGACGGCATTTGCATACCTAGTCTGACCACCGTTTCTTCGATGATACTGCGGATACAGTGGCTGTGTTGCAAGCCCGACAGCATCAGTTGCCCGGAAAGCGCTTCTTGCAGCGATACGTCACCTTCTTCACATGTTTTGGACTTTGGGCCTTTGGCGGGCTTGACCAGATAAAAATCCTCTTGCGCAATCGGTGTGAAGGAGAAGCCCTGTAACTGGATGTTAGACGTAAAGACCGCCAGATCAACGCGGCCTTGCCACAGTTGTTCCAGCAGATTCCCGGTTAGTTCTTCATTAATATGCAGGGATACGTTTGGTAATTGTGCCTGCACCGCGTTAATCAGCGGTAACGCCAGCGCCGCCGAGACACTTTGCGGTACACCCATGACGACATTACCGACGATGGCTTCGCTTGAAAAATGGACAGCTTCACGGGCATCGCCTATCTGTTTCAGAATAGCTTGTCCGTATTCATAGAACACCTTGCCGCTTTCGGTCGGAAACACGCCGCTGCGACTGCGATGCAACAATTTGACGTCAAGATCGATTTCCAGATCCGAGATTTGTTTGCTGAGTGCCGACTGGGCCACGAACAATCGTCGGGCCGCACGCGAGACGCTGCCACTGTCGACCACGGCGAGGAAATATTTGATTTGCCTGATTTCCAACTAAGTTATCTCCGCTGCCGACACCGACATAATGTTGATGACGAATTATTTGTTTTATTGTCAATGTTCTGTATCGCTTATGTCACTCTCATGGCACTCTTATGCCACCCTGCTTATGTCATCCTTAATGGTATTCAATTCGCAGCCATCTGGAAACGAGAACGAAGGATATGCAATCGATATTACCACTGGCTCTTGTTTCCACAGTAACCTGATTTCCGATTCATACTTACCAGTAGATTAGCCTTAGAACCGCCAGAGTTCGGCTCTGCAACATAACGGAGATGCCCCATGACAGCCCTGCCAAAAATTGCGCCTTTGAGCGCTCGAATTCTTCCCGTGCCATTTTACGAAGCGATGACCGTCTTGCTTGGTGCGCGATTTACACTGTCGCTGCCCGTGCGCGAACATCACGGCAAGGACGAATCGCCGTTCGGTATCATCGCCCCGGACGCCGTAGCCTTTGTCAAAACCACGGAAGAGGCGGCGGCCGTCATGCAGTTGTGTCACGAACACCGTGTTCCGCTGATTCCATTTGGCGCAGGAACGTCGATTGAAGGACATGTTCTGGCACCGTACGGCGGTCTCAGTCTTGACCTTAGCGGTATGAACGCCGTCGTTGCAGTGCATGCCGATGACTTGACGGTGACCGTGCAGGCAGGTGTTTTGCGGAAGCAATTGAACGAAGAAATCAAACATACCGGCCTGTTCTTTCCGATTGATCCGGGCGCTGATGCGTCTATCGGCGGTATGTGCGCCACGCGCGCGTCGGGTACCAATGCGGTGCGTTACCAGACCATGCGGGAAAATGTGCTGGCCCTGACCGTGGTGACGCCCGAAGGCAAGATTATCCATACCGGAACAAGGGCAAAGAAATCCTCGGCTGGTTACGATCTGACCCGCGTGTATATCGGCAGTGAAGGCACGCTTGGTATCATCACCGAGATCACGCTACGCGTTTATCCGCAGCCGGAAGCGATTTCGGCCGCCGTGTGCGCTTTTCCTACGATTGCGGATGCGGTGCAGACGGTGATCGAAACGATCCAGATGGGCGTGCCGATTGCGCGGGTCGAGTTCGTCGATGCGTTGTCGATTAAGGCGATTAACCGGCACGACAAACTCGAATTGGCAGAAATGCCGACACTTTTTTTCGAATTCCACGGTAGCGAAAATGGCGTCAAGGAACAGGCCGAGACTGTTCAGCAGATTGCTGCAGAACACGGCGGCCATCAGTTCGAATGGGCAACGCAACCTGAAGATCGCAAGAAGCTATGGAACGCACGGCATAACGCCTACTTTGCTGCGTTACAACTCAAGCCTGGTTGTCAGGCTGTGGTCACTGACGTTTGCGTACCGATTTCGCGTCTGGCTGAATGTGTGATGGCGACGGATGTGGATTTGCAGGCCTCATCGCTCCCTTGCCCGATCGTGGGCCATGTGGGTGACGGCAACTTCCACGTCATTATCCTGATTGATCCGAATAAGCCGGAAGAGCGGATAGAAGCAGAGCGCATCAACGCCAATATCGTTGAGCGCGCTCTTGCCGTGGGTGGCACTTGTACTGGCGAACACGGAATCGGCATGCACAAAATGGATTTTCTAAAAACCGAGCACGGTGACGATGCGTTAGATGTGATGCGTGCGATCAAGCGCGCGCTGGACCCACTGAATTTGATGAATCCCGGCAAAATATTTGAACTGAAGTAATGTTCAGGCGGCAAAGATCAGCGATTGCCAAGGGGCGAACGAGGATTCATTCCTCTTTGGTCAATGCCGATTTCAACGGAAAACTGCGTTAGCAGAATAAGAATAGATTTTTTGGAAGGTAGTTCACGGCAGCTTTTTAACGTTAATTTCGCAGCTTTAAAATAACACACTATTAAAACCGGTTCAAACCGGATAAACAAGTCGGAGACAAAAAATGAATGACACCACTGCCGAGGGCGTGCGATTTAACGCGTCGACTGGCATCGACCAAATATACAAAAAAATTAGCTTGCGCCTGATCCCGTTTCTTTTATTCTGCTACATCCTGTCGTATCTGGATCGCGTCAACATCGGTTTCGCCAAACTGCAGATGCTCGGCGAGCTGCATTTTACCGATGCTGTGTATGGACTTGGTGCCGGTGTATTCTTCATCGGCTATTTTTTCTTTGAAGTACCCAGCAATATCATCATGCATAAAGTCGGCCCACGACGTTGGCTGGCGCGTATTTTAGTGACTTGGGGCCTTCTGTCGGCGGCGATGATGTTCGTTCAGGGTGCTACCTCATTTTATGTTTTGCGCTTTTTGCTGGGCGTGGCCGAAGCGGGCTTTTTCCCGGGCATCATTTATTACCTCACCCGCTGGTATCCAGCTGACCGACGCGGACGTGCTACATCGTTATTCCTGTTGGCACTTCCTTTATCCGGTCTGATCGGTGGTCCGCTGTCTGGTTGGATTTTGCGCGATACCCACGGTATCGGGGGACTTTCAGGATGGCAATGGATGTTTTTGATCGAAGGCCTTCCTACCGTGATTGCAGGATTTTTTCTGTTTCGCTATCTGGATGACAACGTTGCAGATGCCAAGTGGCTTACCGAATTAGAAAAACGCGAAGTCATCGCCCTCATGCAAAAAGAAGAAGCGACTAAGACCCATTCGGGCACAGGCAAGGCTTTTGGGAGTGCCCGTACCTGGTTGCTAAGCCTGATTTATTTTCTGTTCGTGTTCTCTCTGTACGGTATTAGCTTCTGGTTGCCAACCATCATCAAGGCCGCTGGCGTAAAAGACGCGCTCGACATTGGCCTGCTCAGCGCATTGCCATGGGCGGCTGGTGTAATACCTATGTTATTGATCGCCCGCAGCGCGGATCGCCGTGGTGAGCGGCGCTGGCACATCTTCGTCCCGGCCGTCATCGGAACCATCGGATTTATCATCAGCGTGAAGTTTAGCGCCAACGTACCGATCGCTTTAATGGGCATGTCGATTGCAACAATGGGGATCTTAAGCGTGCTGCCGATTTTCTGGAGTCTGCCGACTGCCTATCTTGGCGGCGCGGGTGCGGCGGCCGGGATTGCGTTGATCAACTCATTCGGTAATCTGTCTGGCTTTGTCGGGCCGACGCTGATAGGTTGGGTCAAAGGGATTACCGGTACGCTCGACAGCGGCGTTTATATGCTTGCCGGATGCTTGTTTTTGGGCGGTTTGTTGACGCTGTTCACGGCATCAAAATAGTGCAATCCCAACTTCACTATCAGCAAGGCGGCACTATCATCAATACCGCATTGCGTTCAGGCGTTCATTAAAGCGGCGGTGCATTTCTCATCAAAACGGTTTTCAGTGCAAAGCTCGATTTGATATGCGCCACGCCCGGAATACGGGTAAGGGTGTTGGTCAAGAATGCTTGGTAATTGTGCAAATCCTTGACCACCACGCGTAACAGATAATCTGCATCGCCCGTCATCAGGAAGCAACTCATTACTTCCGGCACCAGCGCAATTCTCTCTTCAAAATGGTTCAGCGCTTCAAGCGCCTGTTTGTCCATAGCGACTGACACAAATACCACCAATCCCCCGCCTAGTCTTGTCTCATCCAATCGGGCTATATAGCCCTGAATATAGCCTCTTTCTTCCAGCAAACGCACGCGGCGTAAAGTCGGTGTTAGAGACAAACCAATTGCATCGGCCAACTCGCGCCAGCTAATTCGCCCATCATTTGCCAGAATATTGAGTATTTTGACGTCGAATTTGTCTATTTTCATTTTTATTGAACTATTAAATGTCACTTTGTTAGTCGAAACACTTTAATAACTACAGTTAACGTAGTCCTTTTTGGTCCCAATTGCTAGCAGTTGAGACCTATACTTTTCTGACTATAAAAAGTGTGGAGATTGTATGACACAAGTTGATCTGACGTATTCTGCTGAAGATGTTTATACGCGCACGGATGGCCGTATTTATCTCACCGGAACACAGGCGCTGGTGCGCTTGCCGATGATGCAGAGAATGCTGGATCGTGCGCGGGGTTTGAATACCGCCGGTCTGGTGTCGGGTTATCGCGGTTCTCCACTTGGCACTTACGATCTGCAACTATGGAAAGCCTCCAAGGCGCTTGCGGCGCACGATATTGTGTTCCAGCCTGGTCTTAATGAAGATTTAGCCGCGACCGCTTTGTGGGGCGCGCAAATGCATAAAGCGTATGGCGAGACCAAAGTCGATGGCGTTTTCGGTGTTTGGTACGGCAAAGGACCGGGGGTTGACCGTACCGGCGACGTGTTTCGCTCCGCCAATATGCTGGGGACTTCGGCTCTGGGTGGCGTGCTGGCGGTATCGGGTGACGATCATTCGGCGCAATCATCGATGTATCCGCATCAGACTGACGGCATATTTTCTGCGGCGTCGATTCCCGTTTTACAACCATCTAACCTGGCTGAAATTCTTGAATTCGGTCTGGCGGGCATTGCGTTGTCGCGCTTTTCGGGTTTGTGGGTGTGCCTGAAGACGATCGCTGAAGTGGTCGAAACCGCTGGATCACTTAAATTGCCGCCATTGCCACATTACGTGACGCCGGAGGACTTCATTGTGCCAGCGCACGGTTTGAACTGGGATCCAAGCATTGCGTGGCCGGGTGAGCGAGCTGAGCTTGAGCGGCGACTGATCAATGAAAGACTGCCTGCCGCGTTGGCGTGGGCCCGCGCTAACAAACTCGACCGCACTATTGTGACGACGCAAGGCGGCTGGTTAGGTATTGTGACGGTCGGCAAGGCGCATCAGGATGTGATGCAGGCGGTGGAAGATTTAGGCCTAAAAGCCGCGGATTTAACGGCGCTCGGCATTGCGATTTATAAGGTGGCGATGAGTTGGCCGCTGGAAACGGTCGGCATGAAAGCGTTTGTTGACGGGCGCGAAGAAATCTTCGTTGTCGAAGAAAAGCGCGCCATCGTCGAGGCCCAGATTAAGGAAGCGCTATTTCATGAAACCAGTGGAAAGCGTCCTTGTGTCGTCGGTAAGACCGATCAGGTCGGCAAACCGTTGTTGCCGGAAATCTCTGAATTTACGCCATTGATGCTGGCGCGTGCGCTGGTGGCGCGCATCGGCGACAAAGCACCGATACTTCACACCCGGCTAGCCGCACTGGAAGCCCGTTTGTTGCCGCCACAACGCACAGTGATTCCGATTCGTCGCCCGTATTTTTGCTCGGGTTGTCCGCACAATACTTCGACCAAAACGCCTGATGGTTCAATTTCTGGTGGTGGTATCGGTTGCCATGTGATGGCATTATCTGATCCAAAATTAAAAACCACTACCTTCAGCCAGATGGGCGGCGAGGGTGCGCAATGGGTTGGTGCGGCGCCGTTCTCGGCGACATCACATGTGTTTCAGAATCTGGGCGATGGTACATATCAACATTCTGGCTTGCTCGCTATTCGCGCTGCGCTGGCGGCAAAAACCAATATTACCTACAAAATTCTGTACAACGACGCGGTGGCGATGACCGGCGGGCAAACTGCGGAAGGGTCAATGGACCCGCTGCGTATTACGCGTCAGTTGCAGGCTGAAGGCGTGGAGACGATTGCATTTGTCTCGGACGATCCAGAACGATGGGAAGGTAATCCCGAACTGGCAAAAGGCGTGGACATTTATCATCGTGATGCGTTGGATGAAGTACAGCGCAAATTGCGCGAAGTTGCGGGTGTCAGTGCCATTGTCTATGAGCAAACCTGTGCGTCGGAAAAGCGCCGGCGTCGTAAACGCGGTGCTTTTCCTGATCCGGACAAGCGTTTATTCATCAATCCTCGCGTGTGCGAAGGGTGTGGCGATTGCTCGGTGCAATCGAACTGCATCGCGGTGCAACCGCTGGAAACTGATTTCGGCCGCAAGCGCGAAATCAATCAGAGCGCCTGCAACAAAGACTTCTCCTGCGTCAAAGGTTTTTGCCCAAGCTTTGTCGAAATTGACGGTGTGCAATTGCGCAAGCCCGACCCTAAACGTTTGCAAGAACTGGAGGCACAGACAATTCTTTCATTGCCAGCAGTCAACGTACCGTTACTCGACGGTCCTTATAACGTGTATGTGACCGGTATCGGCGGTACTGGCGTACTGACGTTGGGCGCGTTGTTGGGCGCGGCTGCGCATATTGAAGGTAAAGGGGCGAGCGTGCTCGACTTTACCGGTCTGGCACAAAAGAACGGCGCGGTAGTCAGCCAGATACGGATTGCGACAATGGCCGAAGAGATCAGCGCAGTGCGGATTGGTGTGGGCGCAGTCGATCTGCTTATCGGGACCGATTTAGTAGTGGCCGCTGCGGCCGATAACCTGGCGCGTTTTGCTGTCCATCGCACGGCTGCAATCGTCAACCTGGGGCAGACACAGACGGCCGATGTCGTGTCTCAACGCGATGCCAGTTTGCCGGTGGACGAGATGCTCGAACGCGTGCGTAACCGTACCGTTACGGATCGCTTTTATACATTCAATGCCAGTACTTTGGCACAAACTTTATTTGGTGATACCGTCGCCGCCCATACGCTGATGCTGGGTTATGCGTGGCAGTCTGGTCTGGTCCCTTTGTCGCTGGAAGCGTTGACACGGGCGATTGAACTCAACGGTGCGGCGGTGGGAATGAACAAAAGCGCGTTGGCTTGGGGGCGCATTGCTGCGGCTAGTCTAGAAACGCTGGATAAAATCGATGCGCCAGAGGTTGACCTCAATACCGCTGCTATTCGCCCGAAAGACTTTGAAGGAACGGTCGATTTTTTTGCAAATGAACTTATTGCCTATCAAGGCGGTGATTATGCGCGACGGTATCGCAATCTGGTTATGCAAGCGCGTCAGGCGGAACAGCGTCTGGGCAACGATTCGGAAGCATTTGCCACGGCAGTCGCCGAGCAGGCATTCCGTTTGATGGCGTATAAAGATGAGTACGAAGTAGCGCGTCTTTATGCCGCACCAGATTTCAGGGCGTCGCTGGCAAAGCAATTTTCGACTACGGACAAACTCTCGGTATGGCTATCGCCGCCGTTGATTTCGGGTATTGATCCGGCTACGGGACGACCTAAGAAACGTCGCTTTGGCCCGTGGATATTTTCTGCGTTTGCGGTGTTGGCAAAGTGTCGCGGGTTGCGCGCTACGCGTTTCGATCCTTTCGGTTATACCGAGGAGCGTGCCAGTGAACGTCGTTTGATTGTCGACTACTTCTCGATGATCGAAAAACTCTGCAGTAAAATCAGCAAGATGAATCTAACAGCGGCGGTCGCCTTGGCCCACTTACCGGGTGAAATTCGTGGATACGGACCAGTCAAACACGCGGCAATCGTGAAGTATGTCGAAGATAAAGTTGTACTGTTGGAAATATTCGACAAACCAGTCGATTTATCTGGCTACAAGACGCTATCTTTTAAGGCCGCGTAAGCCTTGATAGAAAAGATCAAACTAGAAGATGTGGTGCTTGGCGTTTTAATGTTCTAACGTTAAGGCAATGCATTAATAAATACAATCGGAGATAACATGATTTTGACCGAAGAACAGCAAATGATCCGCGCAGCGATACGCAGCTTCGCTCAAGAACAATTGGCTCCGTTTGCCGAAAAATGGGAAGCGGAATCCCTATTCCCGCGGGAAGCATTGAAAGCGCTAGGCGGCTTAGGCGCGATGGGCGTGACAGTGAGTGAACAGTACGGCGGCGCGGGCATGGATTACGTCACACTAGCCGTGGTACTGGAGGAAATCGCAGCAGGCCACGGCGCGACATCCACCATCGTGTCAGTTCAGAATTCGCTCATCTGCGGGATCACTGAAAAATTCGCCTCGGAAGCGCAAAAATCGCGCTATCTGGAAGGCTTCGCCAGCGGTCGCTTATTGGGATGTTTTTGTCTGACAGAACCGCAAGCGGGTTCCGATGCATCGGCATTGAAGACCAGCGCACGGCGTGATGGCGACGAATGGGTACTCAATGGCGTCAAGCAATTTATCACCACCGGACGTGAGGCCGATGTCGCTATCGTACTCGCGCTCACCGATCCCGCTAAAGGTAAAAAGGGAATGTCGTGCTTTTTGATACCGACCAATACGCCCGGTTATCGGGTTGCCGGTATTGAGAAAAAACTCGGACAGCACGCATCGGACACCGCGCAAATTAGCTTTGAGAATTGTCGCGTACCACTTGATGCGTTGGTTGGTGAGGAAGGACAGGGTTACAAAATTGCACTGTCGAATCTGGAAGCGGGACGTATTGGTATTGCAGCCCAATCAATCGGCATGGCGCGTGCCGCGTATGAAGCAGCGCTGACTTATGCGAAGGAACGTGAATCGTTCGGTGTGCCTTTACTATCACATCAGGCGGTCGCTTTCCGGCTTGCAGATATGGCGATGACCATTGAAGCATCGCGGCAATTGACGCTGCATGCCGCCGCACTGAAGGATGCCGGATTGCCGTGCCTCAAAGAAGCATCGATGGCTAAACTGTTCGCGTCTGAAGGCGCGGAGAAAGTGTGTAGCGCGGCGCTGCAAACCTTGGGCGGCTATGGTTATACGCGTGACTTTCCGGTCGAACGGATTTATCGCGACGTGCGCGTGACGCAGATTTATGAAGGTACGAGTGATATTCAGCGGATGGTGATTGCCAGGGCAATTGCGATGGATTAGTGGAAGAGTAGCAAATTGGCATAGAGCATGACCGTTGAGGGTCATGCTCTGCCAATCTTTGCGGAGCTGTTACGTTTATCAACCTGTTGGGGTGGAAATATGGCGCCGAATTAATCAAAATTTACATACAAAAATTCGCGTGCCGTCTCGGCATGATGCCGCATTAGAGGTGCGGCTGGCTGGCTTCGGAGCGTATCGTATCGTTTATCTGTTGTGCCAGACGGTCCACGCCTTTTGGCGTAATCTTGTTTTGCTGACCCTTGATTTCGACCGAGTATTGTTCGACCACTTGTTTGGTTTTTGTATTAATCAGTTGGGCTTTCAAATAGACAAACAAGAAACTCGCTTTGTGCAAGCGCCCAACCACGATCCAGTCTGCGCCCACGCTTTGCCCAAGTTCTGCAGCAACGTCGGGATGACCATAAAGATACCCTAATCCTGCATTTGCTTTTTCCTGAGTGGGCGAATCGATAGCGCATATCGTGTAGCCGCCCTTCGCTATCAACGCATTTTTTAATAGCGATTGAAGCGTCGATGTACGCACTACCTCTTCAGGATTGACCGGATTAGCGGTCAAATTGAGTGTCAGGTCATTGAGCTCAAAATCCAGGATAGCGATGGGCGTACCCGCAGCGAAGACGCCGATAGCAGGAACAAGGCTTAGTAAAATCACTAGCAATCCTTGTCGACAGGTCGAAAAAATAAAATGCATTCTATTCAGTCCCTTTTAGTCAGAAAGAATATTCGCTGTGGTGATGCCGCGAATCGTCTTCCTCATGTCGGTATGTTATCAGCATGTTATCAATAAGGAATGATTCAACAGTATCTTTTTTGCCGGACAAGACATAAACACAATTGTAATTGTATTTTGTTAATCACCGCGATCATTAATGCGCTGGTAATAGCGAAATAACGGCAAAATAATGGCGTATCGATGACGCCCTTAATTGACTAAAGTTTATAGCGCACTATGCTAAAAACATAGCAAACGATCTCAATCACTAGCGCAGTTTTCATCCCATTCAATTAGAAAGGAAGCTCTATGGAAACGGATAAAGATAAACCTATGAAGAACGTTGCGGCAGGAAACCCGTCAGTTGACCATCAAGTGCAGGCATTCCTGGAAAAGCTGGCGGCCGCGGGCGGTGAGCCGATGGAGAAATTATCACCTGAGGAGGCACGAAAGGTCCTGGCTAACGCGCAATCTGGCGTTAATTTAACGCTACCAGCAGCCGAAGTGATGGAAAAGATGATCAACGTCGATGGCGGCGATATCAAGCTGACGATCGTTCGCCCGGTCGATGTTTCCGAGGCATTGCCTGCTTTCATGTTTTTCCACGGCGGTGGCTGGGTCTTGGGAGATTTTCCCACTCATGAGCGGATGGTGCGAGACCTGGTGGTTCAGTCGGGTGCAGTGGCTGTCTTCGTTAACTACACGCCTTCACCTGAAGCACAGTATGGTATTGCAATTAAGCAAGCTTACGCAGCAACAAAGTGGGTTTCAGAGCATGGTAACGAAATGAAGGTTGATGGTGCCAGGCTAGCGGTGGCGGGAAATAGCGTGGGCGGCAACATGGCAACGGTGGTCGCGTTGATGGCGAAAGATCGGGGCGGGCCGCCACTTCGGGCGCAGATATTGTTTTGGCCAGTAACTGACGCCAATTTCGAGACGGCATCCTATAAACAATTTGCGGAAGGTCATTTCTTAACGCGGAATATGATGATGTGGTTCTGGGATAATTATACGACCGACCTTGCCAAGCGGAGCGAAATTACGGCCTCGCCTTTGCAAGGCAGCACCGCACAATTTAAAGGATTGCCGCCAACACTGATTCACACTGCCGAAAATGATGTACTGCGTGATGAAGGCGAGGCCTATGGCCGCAAGCTTGATGCTGCTGGCGTACCGGTCACCAGCGTACGTTTTAACGGCATGATTCATGACTTCGGTCTGCTCAATGCTATCAGCGAGGTACCAGCCGTGCGGTCATCAATTGAGCACGCCGGTGAAGAACTGAAAAAGCAGTTAAAGTAGGTTTACATGGCTATGGCGTGCGCAAAGCTGCTTTGTGCAAAGTTAAAGTTTTATGACAGATCGTCGAAGACGTAGCGTGTTTAAGATGTCTGATTGTCGCCTTTGTTGGCAAAATCATCATTTGTCCAAGGTGATGCGATTATCATCGCATCACCTGAAAATCTCGATGACCCGGCAAATAAATGCGACATTTTGTTTGATGTCGACAATAGCCTTGCAAAATTGCCATTCTTCGGATGGTGAGGTATTTAAATAACGGGTTTTTTCTCACCAGCGTTAGGTAAATAAATATCTTCCTCGCTCGCTCACCTTCAATCCCATTCTTTTTAATCAGGATCACTATGCAAACAGGTTCAAGCAAGACAGCCAACCCTAGTAACGACCGTTTATTCGAAAGTGTTCAACTCGGTCCTTATCTACTCCCTAATCGTATCGTGATGGCGCCGTTGACACGCAGTCGGGCGACTGATGGTGATGTGCCGAGTGAAATGGCGATTTTGTACTATGCGCAACGCGCGAGTGCGGGGCTGATTATTGCCGAAGCCACTCAAATTTCGCCCCAAGGTAAAGGGTATGTTTTTACACCAGGCATTTATAACGAGACGCAAGTTGGGGCCTGGAAGAAAATTACCGACGCGGTCCATGCTAAAAGCGGCCATATCTTTTTGCAGTTGTGGCATGTTGGCCGGATTTCGCATCCTTCCATTCAGCCGAATGGTGAATTGCCGGTTGCGCCCTCTGCGATTAAACCAGAAGGACAAGCCTATACCAACGATGGCTTCGTGCCATTGGTGACGCCGCGGGCATTGCGGCTGGACGAAATGGCGGGCATCGTTACCCAGTATCAGGATGCGGCTAAGTACGCGTTAGCTGCCGGTTTTGATGGGGTTGAAATTCATGCGGCGAATGGTTATTTACTTGATCAGTTCCTTCGCGACAAAACCAATCAACGCACGGATGAATATGGCGGCAGTATCGAAAACCGTGTTCGCCTTTTGGCAGAAGTCACGGAGGCAGTCACCGCAGTGTGGGGTGGCGATCGGGTGGGTTTAAGGATCTCACCGCTCAGCAAATTCGGTGATATCTGGGATAGTAATCCACAGGCTCTTTTCACCCACGTGATTGAAAAATTGAACGCTTTTAATCTTGCATATCTTCACGTCATTGAAGGCGATACCGGTGGTGAGCGCGAGGTACCCGGCGGCTTCGACCTGCAACTATTACGCTCTTTGTTTAACGGCGCGTATATGGCAAATAACGGATACGACGCCGCATTGGCAGATGATCGGTTGGATGCGGGGCAGGCTGATTTGATCGCATTTGGTCGACCGTTTATCAGCAATCCAGATCTGGTCGAGCGTATGCGACTATCCGCACCGCTCAGCGAAGCCGATCCATCGACGATGTACGGCGGTGATGCGCATGGCTATGTTGACTATCCGACACTCGATGGCAGCGTGGCCGCATAAGAAATCGGGCAATACACCTTGATACTCGGGATTCCGTCATAACAGACGAAACTCCCGACAACAGGTTATGCATTGTTGCGTTTAAACCTTCCTGCAATGCGATTATCCTTGGCGTAGCCGGTTTGTCTTTTGCACTCCAGGATAGGTTCTGCTCATGTTAGTCGAGGTGAGTGAATCGGCTCGCATGACGAGTAACACGCCTATTTCGCTGCTCCGTTCGTGAGGTGCGACTTGCAATCACATCGGAATGCTTCCTCAATCCAGGCTCGCATGAACACCAACGATAATCTGCATTAGCGACGTAGAACAAGCGGCAAACAGGTTGACCTGACTTCCTTCGCAACATTTATATCTTGATATCTTGAATTAAGACGATTGTATCGAGAGCGGCAAATAGATGTCTCGATGGCAATCTATCGCAAAGCTGTTGACAGGCATTATGCCGGTCTATATTCTAAGATGTATTAAGTCGTATTAATACATTGAAGTGTAGACTTGGCGAGATGGTGAGATAGATTCAAACACCTCGCTTGCCTAAAAAGGAGGGATCGGTGGACAGTAGAACGGTAGTGAAGAATCTTCGCTGGAAGCCGAAAGTGTCAGATTGCGTACTTCTTCTGATCTGTCTGCTCTATCTTGTTCAGTACTCAGACCGCGTCAATATTGCGACTGCAGCAGATGCCATCCGCCGCGATTTGCAACTGTCGAATACGCAACTCGGGTTTGCGTTTTCCGCCTTTGCCTATCCTTACGCCATCGTGCAGTTATTCGGTGGCTGGCTAGGTGATAAGTTCGGGCCGCGTCGGATACTGACAGCCTTTGGTTTAATTGTCGCTTGTGCGTCGTTGCTGACCGGATTTGTTGGCGGCATTGTGTCACTGGTCATGTGCCGGATTTTACTGGGCATCGGTGAAGCGCCGACGCTTGCTACCGCCACGAGTGCGATGGCTCGCTGGTTGCCTGCGGAACGGCGCGGACTTGGTCAAGGCATTACCCATGCGTGCGCGCGTCTTGGGAGTGCATTGACGCCACCAATCGTGGTGTTGCTGATGACCTTCTGGAACTGGCGCGGTACCTTTATCATCGCAGGTGTTATCGGCGTGCTGTGGATCATGGCGTGGTACTGGTATTTCCGCGATGACCCAGCAACGCATCCGGGCATGAATCCTGAAGAGCTTGCGCGGTTGCCTAAGCTTGCATTACATAAACAAAGTGTCAAAGTGCCGGTCAGGCGTCTATTACGGCGGATGCTGCCGGTCACGCTGGTCGACTTCTGCTACGCCTGGACGCTATGGGTTTTTCTGACCTGGCTGCCGTCCTTCTTCATGCACAACTATCACCTGAATCTGCGTGATTCGGCGTTGTTCACTTCTGGCGTGTTCATTGCGGGGATCGGCGGGGATATGGTGGGCGGCGTGTTGAGCGATCATGTATTCAAACGGACTGGTAACGTACAAATGGCACGGCGTAACGTCATCATTCTGGGTATGGGTGGTGCACTGATTTTTTTGCTGCCGGTACTCTTTCTCACTGATCTTAAGGTTGTATCGATCTGCTTGTGCATGGCGTTCTTCTTGATGGAGTTGGTGATTGCTCCGCTCTGGGCAGTGCCGATGGATATCACCCCCCGTTATGCAGGAACGGCAAGTGGTTTTATGAATATCGGCTTCGGCGTGGCAGGGATTACTTCACCATTACTATTTGGTTTCATCATCGACGAGACGGGGAACTGGCACTTGCCGTTTGTATTATCGATTGGCTTGCTGTTGATCGGTATGGTGGCCGCATTCTGGATGAGACCAGACAAACCGTTTATCGATCACGACGATTCCGCGCCAGGCACCGAGATCACGGCGGGTATTGTGGGTGCAAAAGCATGAGTTGCAGATTACAAATCAGGTTACAAAACAGATTAAAAATAATTTACAAAACAACTTACACAGGATAAAACATGCACCTCAATGACGAAGAGAAGGCGATGCTGGCCGGTGAGATGGGTGAAGTCGTGCAGATCGCTATGCAACATCAGATCATGGTCGGTGATTTTTTTGAGGCACGCGACTTTGTTCCTGTCACGCAAGCGCACGTCATGGCCGATACCGAAAGCCTTGGTCAGGCTGGCGTCATGTGGCTGGAACGCTTGTGCGACGTCAAAGATGGCCTGCATCGCGTCCGCGTGCCGACCATCACCGATCCGCGCGGGACCGATTTTTCCAAAGCGAATGAGCTGGGCCAGCAGTCTTGGATGTTAGAGCTGGAACGTCGCGCAATCAATGCCTTCATCAAGCTCGGTGTCAGCATGACGGATACTTGCATCAACTATCAGACGGTGCAGGCAGCGACACGTGGCGAACACGTCGCGTTCGGCGATACCGGTGTCGTGATCTATTCCAACTCGATCAACGGCGCGCGCTCGAACTTCGAGGGTGGTCCTTCTGCTATTTCGGCAGGTTTGACCGGACGGACGCCGCGCTATGGCTTTCATCTTGATGCGCATCGTCAGGCGACGCTGCGTTTTCAGGTTAACCTGACGCCAAAAACGCTCAACGAGTGGGGCGCACTGGGTGGCGTAATCGGGCGATTGGCGGGTAACTATTGGGAAGTGCCGGTGATTGATGGCCTCACCGTTGCGCCGACTTCGGATGAGTTGAAACACTTTGGCGCAGCGATGGCGAGCTTCGGATCGATCGCGCTGTTTCATATCGTTGGTATCACGCCGGAAGCGTCGCGACTGGAAGATGTTGGAGGCCACAAGCTTCCAGTGCATCATCGTATTACCCGAAGCGATATCGATGCGCTGACGAAAAGCTACGCTGTGGAAAAGACTATTGATGTCGTCGTGTTCTCCGCGCCGCAACTGAGCTTGTACGAACTGCGTTCCCTGGCTGAACTGTGCGAAGGTCGCCGCTTCAAGATACCGCTGCTGGCGATTACCAGTCCGCAGGTTAAGCCAGATGCGGATCGTTTTGGTTTCACCGACCGGATTGAGGCGGCAGGCGGAACCGTGATGTCGGGCATGTGTTTTTATCAGTCGTACGCACGTGAAATCGCAGAGGCCAAGGGCTGGAAACGGCTCGCCAGTAATAGCGCCAAGTTGATTAATATACTGGGCGGTTACGGTTATGTACCGATGCTCGCATCGATGGAAGACTGCGTGAATGCTGCTGTAACGGGAGAGTTATCATGAGTGAACTAGTCTTGACCGCGCGCTATGCGATGGGAAATAAAGTGACCGCTGAAGCACTGGTGGCGAAGGATGGATTCTCCGCACGCTACGATTTGAATCGCTTGCGCGGGGTGTTTTCCCGACCAACGCACAAGCTTGTCGGCCAATCCTATATTGGCAAAATTTTGGTACTTGATACCGCTAAGGGTGGCGTGGCGAGTGCGTG
Organism: Glaciimonas sp. GNP009; assembly: GCF_054343755.1. Classification (NCBI taxonomy): domain Bacteria; kingdom Pseudomonadati; phylum Pseudomonadota; class Betaproteobacteria; order Burkholderiales; family Oxalobacteraceae; genus Glaciimonas; species Glaciimonas sp. GNP009. Next base: position 1,943,935 of record NZ_JBTGUV010000004.1, on the reverse strand, counting down.
GATGTTGAATGAAATGCAGTCGCGTGACATGGTGCCACTCGCCATTGTGTTCAACAGCGTCAACCCGATTTTGGTACAAGGTGCAGCGCTTGGCGGCATCTCAATGATGGCGGGGTTCGATGAGGACGTGACGTCGTTGATTCCCCATGGTGCATTGGTAGAGATTGATCCGGCAACCAAAACCTTGCGTGTGTTGCGCGGCCCTGTTATTGCCCCGGCGTCAGCGGATGATCACCTGGCTGCTGACGGTTCGCCACAGAAGGTACGTTTTATTGGTCGCGAGTAACAACTGAGCTGTGTGGATCAGACCGTGGCGCTAGTGTGCTGGTCGGGCGTGGACAAGACGTTAAAAAGCGATGAGCTAATCGGCAACGGTCCTGAAACACTCAGTTTGAACTCATAGTTCTCAGGTCGAATGTAGAACGTCGAGTGCTCACGGACCCGACCACGATTGCAAAAGGACGTACGCTGCATGACCAGTGTGGAGGCCCGCGACGGCAGGGCGAGTTCTTGACTGACCTTGCGTGTGGCTTGTTCTGAGCGAATGCGTATGTCGGCGCGGGCGATTTGGGCAGATGTGAAGTGGTCGAGCAAACCATAGATCGGATAGCGCTGCGCCTCTTCCCAAGTGACATTGGCGTTGTCCAACCGCAGATAGCCATAGGCGATAGCGATGGGTTTGTTATCGACCAGATACAAGCGTTTCAGAAAATGCAATTGCGTGACAGTTTCGTCGAAGGTGGCCACCAGTTCTTGCGGCGTGAGGACTGGTACAAATTCCAGCAATTGCGTTTGTGGCACGACTCCTTGTTTAAGCAAGACATCATAGAAGCCTTCCAGATCACCTAGCTCATGATGCATGACCTGACGTGACACAAACGTCCCCTTGCCTTGTTTGCGGGTCACAAGCCCCTGACGGCCCAACTGATCGATAGCCTGACGAACAGTGACGCGGCTGACTGCGAACTGGGCCACCAGATCCGCTTCCGAAGGTAGGCGCGCCGATGGTGGGTATATGCCCTGCGCGATGTCGCGCGCCAGCGCATCGGCGATCTGCACGTACATCGCTACATTACTATGACGATCGAGTTTCATTTGGATTCCTTGATGACGCAGAGGCAGACGCAGTCCGTGCCGACAGCATTTACTTGTATTGACTCATATTATAGCTTTGCGATGCGTGGAATCGGCATGGTTTGATGCACAGAAAATCCACATTCAAGCCGCACAATCCCTTGCCACAGCGGTACTCTGACAGAGTTTGAATGCTTGCCAGTCACGATCCCTGATCTGCTTGGTCGACATTTTTGCTATGCTAGCGTCTTTCCACTGATCGGCATCATTGCATGATCCGGTAGACCCTATTTACGGAGTAGTTCATATGGCCTCTTTGCAAGAGCAATTTTTAAAAGCTGGCCTGGTCGACAAAAACAAAGCCAAAGTGGCGCACCAGGACAAGAGTAAGCAGCAAAAGGCTGAGCGCCGTGCAGGTACGTCCAGTGTTGATGAGTCGCGCCAGGCAGCACTCGACACGCAACGCAAGAATGCTGATCGCGCCCGCGAACTCAATGCACAGCGCGACGCGGCCGCAACCCAAAAGGCAATCCTGGCGCAAATTACCCAAATGGTGCAGCAGAATCGCCAGAGCAAGGGCGCTGGCGATATCGCTTATCATTTTACGCATGACAAGAAGATCGAACGGCTATATGTATCTGCCGCGGTTCAAGCGCATTTAGTGGCTGGGCGTCTGGTGATTATTTGTCAGGGCGGCGTGCCTGAATTGGTACCTAGAATTATTGCCGACAAGATCGCGGAGCGCGATGACTCGCTCGTCGTGCGGGTGAGCAAGACTAGCACTGAAATTGACGCTGACGATCCGTATGCAGCCTTCCAGATCCCGGACGATTTGATGTGGTAATTGCGATAATGTTGGCTTGCGTTAACGTTTTCAACGTTCGTCCTTCAGCGTCAGCGTCCGGGCTTGGCGGGCGCTCGATCCATGTATTTTTCATCTCATGCAAAAAAGTAGTTTCCCTTTTTCCGTTAAAAGTCATTAGGCGGAAGGGCGAATGTGCCGCTTTCGCAACACACGCCTGCACTGCCTCTCCGGCGGTGACTAAATTTCGGCGTTTACATCATTTTTGTCTGTCATCGCTTAACAATTCGCTCGCTTAAACGGGTTAAGGCGAACTGTAACTGTGGTTTTCCCACGATACGGAAAGTTGATTCCACACTGTGAAATGACGGCATGAAAAAAATGAGGGAATTTATACATTTTTTTTGAAAATACATTTCACATAGCAAAAAATAGTATGTAAGTATCTGAAAATAAAGAGATTAATTTAAGTCATATGTCTTATATAAGACATGGCTCATATGAGAAAAACCGGCTATTATTGATCCATGCAGTTTTGCTTTGAGTTCACCGCCCTGTTGTTCGGGCATGAGTGAAGAGATGCCTCAGCACCCGATTCGTTTTTTAGTCTTACTTATTTTCAAACTTACTTTATTAAGGAATCCACATGTCACAATATCAAGAAGACATCAAAGCCATCACCGGTTTGAAGGACAAAGAAGGTAGTGCATGGAACGCGATTAATCCTGAGTCCGCTGCACGTATGCGCATTCAGAACAGATTTAAAACGGGCTTGGATATCGCACGTTACACTGCGAAAATCATGCGCGATGACATGAACAACTACGATGCTGACTCGTCCAAGTACACCCAGTCTTTGGGTTGTTGGCACGGTTTTATCGGTCAACAGAAGATGATTTCTATCAAGAAACACTTCAACAGCACCGATCGTCGCTATTTATATTTGTCGGGTTGGATGGTTGCCGCATTGCGTTCTGAGTTCGGCCCATTGCCTGACCAGTCGATGCACGAGAAGACTGCTGTAACGGCGCTGATCAAAGAGCTTTACACTTTCTTGCGTCAAGCTGATGCACGTGAGTTGGGTGGTTTATTCCGGCAATTAGACGGTGCTGAAGGTGCTGCCAAGCAAGCGATTCAGGATAAAATTGATAACCACATCACGCACGTAGTACCAATCATTGCTGATATTGATGCCGGTTTCGGTAATGCGGAAGCGACCTACCTGTTGGCTAAGCAGATGATCGAAGCGGGTGCATGCTGCATCCAGATCGAAAATCAGGTTTCTGATGAAAAGCAGTGCGGCCATCAAGACGGTAAAGTAACGGTTCCTCACGAAGACTTCCTCGCCAAAATCCGCGCGGTTCGCTACGCGTTTCTGGAACTGGGTGTAGACGACGGTGTCATCGTTGCGCGTACCGACTCATTGGGTGCTGGCCTGACCAAGCAAATCGCAGTAACGAATGAGCCTGGCGATTTGGGTGATCAATATAACGCCTTCCTCGACGTTGAAGAAGTGTCGGCCGATGCGATGAAAAACGGCGACGTCATCATCAAGCGCGACGGTAAACTTGTCCGCCCTAAGCGTTTGCCTAGTAACCTGTTCCAGTTCCGCGCTGGTACTGGTGAAGAGCGTTGTGTTCTGGACTCAATTACATCCCTGCAAAACGGTGCTGACTTACTGTGGATTGAAACTGAAAAACCACACATTGCACAAATCGGCGGTATGGTTAAGGCGATTCGTAAAGTTATTCCAAATGCCAAGCTGGTGTACAACAACAGCCCATCATTCAACTGGACACTGAACTTCCGTCAGCAAATTTTTGACATCATGAAAAGTGAAGGCAAAGATGTTTCTTCGTACGATCGCGCTGGTTTGATGAGTGTTGAATACGATGCAACGGAGTTGGCGATTGCTGCTGACGAAAAAATCCGCACTTTCCAAGCCGATTCAGCACGTGAAGCCGGTATTTTCCATCACCTGATCACGCTGCCGACTTATCATACTGCTGCATTGTCTACTGACAACCTGGCAAAGGATTACTTCGGTGATCAAGGTATGTTGGGTTATGTTGCTGGCGTTCAACGCAAAGAAATCCGTCAGGGTATCGCTTGTGTTAAGCATCAAAACATGGCCGGTTCAGACCTCGGCGATGATCACAAAGATTACTTCAGTGGCGACGCTGCGCTGAAAGCATCTGGTAAAGACAATACGATGAACCAGTTCTAATAACTGCCTCTAGTGTCAAAAAAAGCTCGCTTCGGCGAGCTTTTTTTATGGGCGTTGTGAGCGTTTGAGGTCATCGTAATCAAATGAAAAGTGAATAGACATCAATCAATGTTTGCGTCGCACACGCTTGTGAACTGACAGGTTCTGATGCAAATACAATATAGGTATTAGAATCGACGACATCATTTGAAAAATCCACATCCAATGATAGCGGGCGTTAACAGTCGGACTAGCTCGGTAATCCTTGATAGTGGTGATCTTGTAGTCATTATTTAAACTTTTTGAGAAGGTTGGACGTGTAGGAGGATGTAATCGTTACCATCCCTCCTTTATCTTGTTTTCGATTCATTCTATGTATCAAGCGAGGAACGAAAGTCATGGAAATGTCATCCACGAACCATTTGAATGGTCAGTTCGATAGCGATGTGCAAGAAACCAGCGAATGGATGGAGGCATTCCAAGGCGTGATCGAAGCCGCTGGTCCGGAACGTGCGCGTTATCTGCTGTCGCGGCTGAGCGCAGCTGCGCAGAAGGCTGGCATCAAATGGCGTGACTCGCGCAATACACCTTATACCAACAGCATCCGCGTTGAAGACGAGCCTCCTTTTCCGGGCGGTTCAAATGCGCTCGCCATGGAGCAACATCTGGGTAGTCTGATCCGCTGGAACGCATTGGCAATGGTGGTGCGCGCCAACCGCGCGTATGGCGAACTGGGCGGACATATCGCCAGTTATGCCTCGGCAGCCGATCTGTTCGAAGTCGGCTTCAACCACTTTTTCCGTGCCAGGACTGACGATTTCGGCGGTGATCTGGTGTACTTTCAGGCCCATTCTGCTCCCGGTATTTACGCGCGTGCATTTCTTGAAGGCACGCTGACGGAGAAAGAATTATCGTTCTACCGGCAGGAAATTGAAGGCAAGAAACAAGGTACGCAGGGATTGTCGTCCTATCCACATCCGTGGCTGATGGAAAATTTCTGGCAGTTTCCGACCGGCTCGATGGGACTAGGTCCGATCAGCGCGATTTATCATGCGCGCTTTATGCGCTACATGGAGAACCGCAGTTTGCTGAAACCGCAGGACCGCAAGGTCTGGGGCGTATTTGGCGATGGTGAGATGGATGAGCCGGAATCGCTGGCCGCGCTCAGCCTTGCTTCGCGTGAGACGCTGGATAACCTCGTCTTCGTGGTTAACTGCAATTTGCAACGGCTCGACGGTCCGGTACGTGGCAACGGTCATATCGTCGACGAGCTGGAAACCTTATTTACCGGCGCTGGCTGGAACGTCATTAAATTATTGTGGGGTTCAGACTGGGACCCGTTATTTGCACGCGACAAATCGGGCGAGTTGGTCAATGCGTTAAACGATACAGTAGACGGTCAGTTGCAAACATTTGCGGCCAATGATGGCGCATTTAATCGCGCCCATTTTTTCGGGCAGAATCCAGCGATGCAGGCGATTGGTGCAACGCTGACCGACGATGAGATCGATCGTCTGCGACGCGGCGGCCACGACATGAAAAAAATTCATGCGGCGTATGAGGCAGCGGCCAATCATCGTGGTCAACCTACGGTGATTTTGGCGCAAACCAAAAAAGGTTTTGGTATGGGCGCAGCGGGTCAGGGCAAGATGACCACGCACCAACAGAAAAAACTCGATACCAGCGATCTGATCGCGTTCCGTGACCGCTTTCGTTTACCGATTTCGGATGCGGATTGCGAAGCGCTGGCGTTTTATAAGCCCGCTGATAACAGTGCCGAAATGTGCCATTTGTTGGAGCGACGCGCTTCGCTGGGGGGTTTCATGCCACGCAGAAATAAAGTGCAAACCAAATTGGCAGTACCGGAAATCCGTGCCTACGCTAAATTTGCGCTCGAAGCCGATAACAAGGAGATGTCGACCACCATGGCGCTGGTGCGGATGATGGGGGGATTGTTGAAGGACGCTGTAATAGGCAAACACATCGTACCGATTGTGGCCGATGAGGCACGTACTTTCGGCATGGCCAACCTGTTTCGGCAAGTGGGGATTTATTCCGCACAAGGTCAACTATATGAGCCAGAAGACATTGGCTCAATTCTGTCCTATCGCGAGGCCAAGGACGGACAGATTTTGGAAGAAGGCATTACCGAAGCGGGGGCGATTTCTTCGTGGACGGCGGCTGCAACCAGCTATTCGGTACATGGTTTGCCGATGTTGCCGTTCTATATCTACTACTCGATGTTTGGCTTCCAGCGCATCGGCGATTTGATCTGGGCCGCCGCCGACCAACGTGCGCGCGGCTTTCTGATTGGCGCGACCTCAGGGCGCACCACGCTGGCGGGCGAAGGCTTGCAGCATCAGGATGGTTCCAGTCATGTGATGGCAGCAATGGTGCCGAATTGTGTGTCCTACGATCCTGCGTATGCCTATGAATTGGCAGTGATCGTGCAGGATGGTATGCACCGTATGCTGGACAACAATGAGGATGTTTTTTACTACCTCACCGCGACTAACGAAAATGAAGCGCAGCCGAGCCTTCCGCAAGGTGCTGAAGAGGGTATCAAGCGCGGCATGTATTGCCTACAATCGCAGGAAAATCCTGACGTACGTTTGCTGGGTGCCGGACCGATCTTGAAAGAAGCAATTGGCGCTGCTGCTTTGCTTAAAGAAAAATTCGGTGTGATCGCGGAAGTCTGGAGCGTCACCAGCTTCACCGAGCTGGCACGCGACGGCATCGCAGCAGAACGCAATCAACGCCTTTCTTACGTTTCGACCGAAGCGTATGTCACGCAGCAACTGAGCCCGAGTAGGGGGCCTGTTATTGCCGCCAGCGATTACGTGAGGAGTATTCCCGAAAGTATCCGTGCCTACGTCCCGGCAGATTACGTTACATTGGGAACGGATGGCTTTGGACGCAGCGATACACGCGCTAACCTACGTGATTTTTTTGAAGTCGATGCGAAATGGATTGCGTTTGCTGCATTGCGTGCGCTGCCTTCCGGCAAAGATGCCGCGCAGTTGGCGAAGTTTGCAGAAGTGCTTGGGCTGGATTTGGGTAAACCGTTAGCGATGACGGTTTAATGTATGCGGAGAGGTCGCCATTGCAATCCAATAATCGCTTGTGACCAACGTGAGGCCGGTGACAGGTAGCGCCCCCGAGTTGTTGCGTATGCGCTAACGCACACGGGAATCAGGTTTTTGGAAAATTGGATGCATTAAATATCGGGGATGTTCGCTGACGATTTTAATAAAAAGATCCGGCAACGCGATGTTGTCGCCACGCCGAAGGTGGTTCAGCAGTTGGTTTAAGGAGGGTTCGGCAATTATGGACAACTTGCTCCTCGCGGCTTAGTCGCGCGCCGCATGCTGTTTGGCTTGTTTAAACCAGACGACATTTAGTGCTAGTCACCAGCGGCTCCACGACGGTGAAAGTGACCTTAGTGAGCCGCTTTCGTAAAGATTTCATAGCGGTTTCGGATGGCCGAAAAACTGGTCACATGATGCAATAGCGGTTGCCAACTTAGGGAGGCATTACTCAATCATTAAGTGAATTTTTTTGTGGTCCACACATTAAAATAACGCGCTTACCTCTACTCACTCAACCGTCACCGACTTAGCCAAATTTCTCGGCTTATCCACATCCGTCCCACGTGCCAGCGCGGTGTGATACGCCAGTAACTGTAACGGCACCACGTGCAGAATTGGTGATAGAACGCCATAGTTTTCCGGCAGTCGAATCACGTGTACGCCTTCGCTGGAATTGATACGGGAGTCGGCGTCGGCGAAGACGTATAACTGACCGCCACGAGCGCGGACTTCTTGCATGTTGGATTTGAGCTTTTCGATTAGGGCGTCGTTGGGGGCGACGGTGACGACGGGCATTTCTTCGGTGACTAGCGCGAGCGGGCCGTGTTTTAGTTCGCCAGCGGCGTAGGCTTCGGCGTGGATGTAGGTGATTTCTTTGAGCTTTAATGCGCCTTCGAGGGCGATTGGATAGTGAATGCCGCGCCCGAGGAAAAGTGCGTTTTCTTTACGTGCAAAGGCTTCGGCCCAGGCGACGATGTGCGGTTCCAGTGCTAGGACGCTTTGGAGCGCAGCGGGCAGATGACGTAGTGCTTTGAGGTGCGCTTGCTCTTGTTCGTCGCTGAGGCGATTTTTTGACTGTGCTAATGCCAGGGTCAGCAAGAAGAGGCCGACCAGTTGCGTGGTGAAGGCTTTGGTTGAGGCTACGCCGACTTCGACGCCTGCGCGGGTGATGTAGGCTAGCGCGCATTCGCGCACCATGGCACTGGTGGCGGCGTTACAAATCGTCAGCGTGTGCAGCATTCCTAGGGCACGCGCATGTTTCACGGCGGCGAGTGTGTCGGCAGTTTCGCCGCTTTGGGTGATGGTGACGACCAGTGTGTTTGGGTTCGGCACGCTGTCACGATAGCGATACTCGCTGGCGATTTCGACATTGGTGGGAATTTTGGCGATTGATTCTAGCCAGTATTTGGCGGTCAGGCCAGCGTAATAGCTGGTGCCGCATGCCAGTATAAGGACTGAATCTATTTTTTGAAAAGTGCTGAATGCTTTGTCGCCGAACAGTTCCGGCATGATGTTAATGACGCCTTCGAGCGTATCGGCAATAGCGCGTGGTTGCTCGAAGATTTCTTTTTGCATGTAGTGCTGATACGGCCCCAATTCGACCGCGCTGCTATACGCATGGACGGTTTTGACTTCGCGCTCGACAGATTTTCCATTGGCATCGACGATCCAGACGCCTTGCAGTTGCAAATCGACAACGTCACCTTCTTCCAGATAGACAATCTGATCGGTCGTGCCAGCGATCGCCATTGCGTCGGATGCGACGAAATTTTGCCCTTTCCCGATACCAACAATCAGCGGTGAACCTTGGCGGGCAGCGACCACGCGATGTGGCTCATTAAGGCTAAATACTGCGATGGCATAAGCGCCAGTGAGGCGCTTGACGGCCTGCTGGACGGTGTCGAACAAGTCGCCGGTGTACATGTGATCAACCAGATGGGCGATGACTTCGGTATCGGTCTGACTTTCGAACACATAACCGACGGCTTGCAATTCGGCACGGAGGTCATCGTGATTTTCGATAATGCCGTTGTGTACTAGCGCAATGCGGTCGCGGGAAAAGTGCGGATGGGCGTTGTGCGTGGCGGGTGCGCCGTGGGTGGCCCAACGAGTGTGGGCGATGCCGGTAAATCCGTTTAGCCCTGATGTGACGATCTGGCTTTCCAGATCGGCAACGCGCGATGTGCTGCGCGATCGTTGCAACTTTCCATCCAGATGTACAGCGACGCCGCAAGAGTCATAGCCGCGGTACTCAAGGCGTTTTAATCCTTCGATGAGGATTGGAATGACATTGTTTTGCGCAACTGCGCCGACGATACCGCACATGGCAACCTCAGAATAAATATGAATAATTCTATTCTAGGCGTAAGAGAATGAAATAAATGTTCTTTATACAGTTAAAAATGACGTATTATTTCACTGTAATTAATTGGTGATATTTAAATTCAAATATCACTAATTTTCGGTTAAATATTTCAGATTAATTTTGAATTTCCATATGGATATTATTTTAGATGGGCTTGATCGGCGTATTTTGAACGCGCTGCAAATGGATGCATCGCAAACCAACCAGCAGTTGGCGGCAACTATTCATGCATCTGCACCAACCTGTTTGCGTCGGGTTAAGCGCTTGACCGATCTGGGCGTGATCGTGCGCCAGGTGGCAATCGTTGCGCCGGAAAAGGTGGGTGCGGGACTAACGGCGCTGGTGGAAGTCACACTGGATCATCAGGGTGACGAATATCAAGTGGCATTTGAGGCGCTGGTTGCGAAAGAGGCGTCAGTGTTGCAATGCTATCGCGTATCGCCAGGGCCGGATTTTGTGTTGGTAGCGCAGGTTGCCGATATGGCGGCCTATCATGCGATGGCGCATAAGTTATTTGCGGCGCAAAAAAATGTACGCAACGTGAAAACGTATTTTTCGATTTTGCGCAGCAAGTTTGAGACTAACATTGCGGTTTGAGACAGAAGTGCTCGCTGTGTTGACGGTCTAAGGCGGTTAATGATGATCGGTTGAATGGTGTAACTTTCACCATGAACCGCCTTGGCTAGCGTTCAAATTCTGGCGCAACTTACCAAAAGTACTATTTTTTTATTTTTACAGGGCGTTCCCAGCCATCGATCGTCATTTGCTTACTGCGCGCTACGGTGAGTTTGCCTGCTGGCGCATTTTTGGTCAGCGTAGTTCCTGCTCCCAAAGTAGCGCCTTTGCCGACCGTGACGGGTGCCACGAGTTGACTGACGCTACCGATAAATACGTCGTCTTCAATGATGGTGCGGGATTTATTGACGCCGTCATAGTTACAGGTAATGGTGCCGGCCCCGATATTAACGCGCGAACCGATTGTCGCGTCGCCGAGGTAGGTCAGATGATTGGCTTTGCTGTGCGCGGCGATCTGGCTGTTTTTGACTTCGACGAAATTGCCGATGTGGACTTCTTCGCCCAGTGTGGTACCGGGCCGTAACCGGGCATAAGGTCCGATTTGGGAGGCTGCACCGACTGTCGCTTGCTCGATGTGGCAGAAAGGTTTGATATTGGCTGCAAGGCCAATGTGGGCATTTTTGATGACGCAATTGGCACCCACAGTCACGCCATCTTCTAACGTGACGCTTCCTTCAAAAATACAATTAACATCGATCGTGACATCGCGACCGCAAGTTAGCGTGCCGCGCACGTCAAGACGCGCTGGATCAAGCAAGGTCACGCCCTGTTCCAGCAGACGATCCGCAACGCTACGTTGATGGATGCGTTCCAGTTCGGCCAATTGGACTTTGCTGTTGACGCCTAAGGTTTCCCATACTGCGTCTGGCTGCGCTGATACGACTTCGGTGGCGCCGGCAACGGCGCTGGCGACGATATCGGTCAGATAATATTCGCCCTGTACATTGTTGTTCGATAAGCCAGCGAGCCATTGCTTTAGCAGCGCGGTGGGTGCGACCATGATGCCGGTGTTACATTCGGTAATAGCGCGCTCGGTTGGGGTGGCGTCCTTTTGTTCCACAATACGAACAATTGCGCCATTTTCTCGAACGATGCGGCCGTAGCCGGTTGGGTCGTCAAGTTGTACTGTCAAGATGCCGAGTTTGTCTGAGCCAGCTGCGGCTACCAGACGTTGCAACGATGCGCTGGTGGTCAGCGGCACGTCGCCGTATAGAACTAGTGTCGGCACAGCGTCGTCGAGTTGCGGAATCGCTTGCATGACCGCGTGGCCGGTGCCTAGTTGCGGCTCTTGCTTGGCAAATACTAAGTCGGCAGCAGTAAATTGGGTCAACACTGCATCGCCGCCGTGCCCGTAGATGACGCACAACGTCGTGGGCGATAAGGTGCGTGCTGTATCGATAACATGCGTTAGCAAGGATTTACCCGCCAGCGGATGTAAGACTTTGGGTAGGGCGGACTGCATGCGTTTGCCCATTCCAGCGGCGAGGATGACGACGTTCATGACGGTACTTTGCAGTGAAATGAGGTGCGAAATTTTAGCACGATGGCCCACAATCATTTCAATGGTTTTTGGTCGGCAATAGCGGATAAACAATATGGCAAGGCAATATCTCCGCGATCAGTAATGAGAGGCCTTAAAAGAGAACGAAGCGAGAAAGATAGTACTTTCCATTTGGTCGATGCTGGAGCTTCTGCTACGACGCTGAGGATATTTTTAAATACGGATTGGACGTCAACCCAGATAAATAATCCGTCTAGACGTAAACCTCCCATGGTGGCATTGCCACGGTGGGAGGTAAATATGCGATTTATAGCAACTTCATCTCATCAAAGACACTTTAAAGGCTTAATAGTGCTGCCAGAATCCGCTGGAAAAGGTCCAGGTGTTGCCACTTCGATACCAATGTGCCGGTGCATAAAAATAACCGTCGCGTCGCACTTCCCAATGTCCGCTGACCCATACGTGCTCGCCATTGTTCCAGCGCCAATAGCCGCCGATCCAGACATGGTTCGGACTAGGCGAGGGCGTCAGGTTTTCGATTCTAGGTGGAGGCGGCGCGACGTTGATGACTATTGCTGAGGTGCTAGTGGTTGGAACCAGCGTTACCCAACGACCTGGATGATAGGTCCATTCGACACCATTGTTACTCCAATAAGGATGCTGAAACACTTGATTTTGACGAGATTGTTCCCAGTGTCCGTTGTTCCAGACATAGCGGTTACCTTCCCATTTCCAGTGGCCGCCAATCCAATAGGCATCGGGATAAGGTGGCGGCGGGATCACCTCGGATAATGGCGCTGGTGGTGTTTGAACAATGTGATTTTCATGCGCTACGCGCTGTTGCGGTGCGACCACGCAACCGGCGACAGTAAGAGTGGCTGCAATAGTGAACGCCAGGACAGCATAACGATGAAGGTATCGATGTTTCATGTGAGCCCTTAATTAGTATTGTGCAGTCTAGAACGGATTGTCGTCAGAAAAGATGACGCGGCTTACAGTTGGTTGCAAATACAATAATAATTATTGCCTCTTGTGCAACAGTCTCGCAACAGAAAGCTAACTTCACACAACCATCAAGTGATCCGCCAAGTTATGCGGAGGTCGATGGAAATCGTATTTTTAAACCGTTATGTGATGACGTTGACTGGCCCATTACGTGACTACGTCGTCACGTGTCATTGACTACCGATTGCGTTGGTCCATTTTTCTTTACCGTGGCGATGGCAACATCGCGGGCAACGGTCGTGCTGTACATCAGACTGTGGCCGATGACTTGATGATTGGCAGCTTTCAGATTGAAGTAAAACTTGCCATTGGCTGCCTGATTTCGGCTGTACCGGTCATCATGCGAGCTGTTGGTTTGTACTGAGGCGATGCCATTTTCTGCAGATGCTTTGGCTGCGTAGGTTTCGCTGGTTAAGACGACTTCACCATTAGCTGCGTACAACACAAAATAAAACTGTCCATCGCTGTCCCTTTTGAGGGTGTAGGAAGCGGGCATATAATTTCTTCTCCGATGATTAATAGAGCGAGATGAGCACCCGTAAAACAAATTCACGTCCCGTTGACATGGCGGATTGATACAGCTTATTGAGGCCGCTTATCGACTTTGCTTAATGCCAGCAGGAGTTTTGATTATATAGTCCGATCTCGCAACTACCATTGAAAATTTGCAAGATGGTGAATTGTGCGTTTAACTGCCATAAACGGTTTATCGGTTAAATCAGTGATCCAAAGTTGGAAAACGGCTTATTTGTAACGTTTAGCGTCACAAATAAGCCGTTTGATTTGCCGAACTGGTTATTCAGTTATTCGGCAACTTGCAACGGAATGATGCTTGAGACAGTATTAGTTGGCACGGCGCATGGCTCATCATCAAAGGCAATATCGCCGTTGGGGTCGGCAATGCCGGTTGCTTTCAGTCCGGTGAAGTCGAACAGGTTGCGATCCATCAGATGCGATGGCGCGACGGTGGACAGCGACGAGAAAATGTTATCTACGCGCCCAGGATGCTTCTTTTCCCAATCACGCAGCATGCCTTTGATCTGTTTGCGCTGCAGATTTTCCTGACTGCCGCACAAATCGCAGGGAATGATCGGAAATTGTTTCACTTCAGCGTAGCGGCTGAGATCCGCTTCTTTTACATAGGCCAATGGGCGGATGACGATTTGTTTGCCGTCGTCTGACTGTAACTTGGCCGGCATACTTTTTAACTTGCCGCCAAAAAACATGTTTAGAAAGAAAGTTTCCATGATGTCGTCACGATGATGACCAAGCGCGACTTTGGTGGCACCCAGTTCTGTGGCGACGCGATACAGAATGCCGCGGCGCAGGCGGGAACATAGCGAGCAAGTGGTTTTGCCCTCCGGGATCAGGCGCTTGACGATACTGTAAGTATCCTGATTTTCAATGTGGAACGCCACGCCGAGTTTGGTCAGGTAGTCGGGCAGTATATGCGCAGGAAAATTCGGCTGCTTTTGATCCAGATTGACTGCGATGATCTCGAAATTGATCGGTGCACGCTGGCGTAACGTGATCAAAATATCCAACAGCGCGTAGCTGTCTTTGCCGCCCGATAAACACACCATAATTTTGTCGCCGTCTTCAATCATGTTGAAGTCGCCGATGGCTTGTCCGACTTGCCGACAAAGACGTTTATGCAGCTTGTTATTTTCGTGGGCGATCTTTTCGACTTGCTTTGCACTCGGCGGCGCTGGCTGCTCAGCAACGGCGCTCGCGAGATGGGGTATGGCTGGGATGAGATCCAGCATATTTGGATCGAAAAATGTTTTTAATACGGAATTCATAATGGCTCCAACAATGATGCTTTCGGTTTGATCCGAAATACTTCGACGCCAACTGAATCGCAGTCGTTATAAGCGTCCGGTTTTTCGGTGATGACACGCACGGCACGTACCTTGGGATGTGCCAGCAACGCGCTGGCAAGGTCATCACATAAAGTCTCTTGGAGATGTATATGGCCTTGCTGCATGCGTTTCGCGACAGTGTTACGCATGAAGTCGTAGTCGACAACTTCATCGAGTTGATCATTATTGGGTGTCGACACCGCCAATGGGATAAACAGATCAACGCTGATGAGCGCCCGCTGTTCGCCTTTTTTTTCGAATTCAAAGACGCCGATATTGATCTGCACTTCGTAGTTACGCAAAAATAGGCGGCGGCAGTCGCTAAGATCGGGATGGATGAGCGCAGATGGCATGGTTTCAGTCAGTAAAAATAAGGTTGATGTTGGCTGATTTTTTCATGAATCAGGTCGCCGATAGTGCAGATGCTGTGGTCGGGACAATGACATTCCGATTTCCTGAACGAGCGCGCAAATGCGCGCCGCCGTCGATCAGCAAAGTGGTGCCGGTAACGGCGGTCGAACTGGCGATAAAACAGATGCTGGCGGCAAAGTCATCCGCGGTCGTGGCAGCGTCCAATGTGAGAGTCAAACCGGGAGCATCAAGATTGAGCGCCGGGGCAATGCCAACCACGCGTACCCTTGGTGCCAGCGCCAGGGCCAGCAAGTCTGTCGCCTTTTGAAGTGCCGCTTTTGACAATGTGTAAGATAAAAAGTCAGGTGCGGGATTAAACAGTTTTTGGTCTAATAAATTAATGACCACCGCTTGCGCTCCTTCAGCAGTGGTTGCATGCAACGATTGCGCCAATAGAATTGGCGCGGCTAAATTGGTGCGCATATGCCGTTCCAGGTGTGAGGCTGAAAAATCGGCGGCAACATCAGCCACAACACGGGCTGCGTTATTGACCACGCACGTTAGGCTTCCAAGGGCGACAATGATCCGTGGGATCAACGACTTAACCTGTGTTTCATCGGCTAGATCGGCGCTGATGAGATGCACGCGATGACCCAGATTTTCGCATTCTTTGACGAGCTTCAGCAGCAATGCCGGTGGCTGTGCATCCCCGTAATGTAGGGCAAGGTCCCACCCTTGTTGTGCCAGCGCGCGCGAAATGATGCTGCCGAGTGGATTCGAGGCGTCGGTAACAAGTGCTACTTTGGCGTTTAATAGCGGCCGTGTGGGAGAGTAATTCATTGGGGAAAAAATTCACTAAAATTGGCTAAAATTCATTAAAGTCGAGTATGTTTCTTTAATATTCTCGAATAATTTTCTGAGTTGTTTCAAAAATCGTGCAAGCTCGGGATGACTATTCGTCTTTGTTTGTCTTTGCTTACGCTAAGATTTGCAGCGAATTGACAGTATGTTAGCATTTAAAAAAAGCTATTGAAGTTGCTATGAAACCGGTGATATCTCCTACAATATCGCCATGCAACTGCAACTACCCGAAGCTTCTATCGAAGCGCAGCACGCGTCACGCTTGCTGCACAACCTCATTGCCGCCGAAATCCGTCATTATGATGGCTGGATTTCATTCGCTCGTTATATGGAGTTGGCGTTATACGCACCAAACCTCGGGTATTACAGCGGTGGCGCAGCAAAACTGGGTAAAGACGGTGATTTTACAACCGCACCGGAGATTACGCCGCTTTTTGGCGCAACACTTGCGCAATTATCCACAGAACTGATCACTGCGACAGACGCAACGTTAGCGCCGCAGATGCTGGAGTTCGGCGCCGGTACCGGGCAATTGGCCTTTGATATCCTGACCGAATTGCATGCCAATGGGTTTAGTCTTGACGCATATTACATCGTTGAGCTGTCGGCCGAGTTGCGCGCACGGCAAGAGCAGAAGCTGAGTGGCTTTAGGCAAGTGCAGTGGCTGGATCGGTTGCCAGCGTCTTTTTCAGGCGTGGTGATCGGTAATGAAGTGTTGGATGCGATGCCGGTTGAGATGCTGTTACGGGGCGAACAGACCTGGATGCAGCGCGGAGTTGGCTTAGAAGAGGTGACGGATTCAGTCGGTGAGGCGCAGTTCGTCTATGTTGATCGGTTAGCAAATCCATCGTTGGTGGAGCAAATCCCAGGCGCTGATGACTTGGCGGTTGGCTATTTGACAGAAGTCCATCCGGTAGCAATCGGTTTTATGCACTCGGTAGCCGCAATGTTGAACGCCGGTTCTGGTGGTGTGGCGATATTCCTCGATTATGGATTTCCTGCGGCTGAATATTATTTGGGACAGCGCGATCAAGGCACGCTGATGTGCCACTATCGTCACCACGCACACCCAGATCCATTTTATTGGCCGGGTTTGCAGGATGTGACGGCCCATGTTGACTTTACCGCGATGGCCGTCGCCGCCATTCATGGTGGCATGGATGTGTTGGGGTATACCTGCCAGGCGGCTTTTCTACTTGATGCAGGGATTGCCGAATTGTTGTTGCGGACCCCGCCGGAAAATGCCTTGCAGTATTTACCTCAGGCGAATGCGGTTCAAAAATTAATATCTCCGGCTGAGATGGGTGAATTATTTAAGGTGTTGATTGTAGGGAAGCAAGCAATTTTTCCGGCCCGCTTTGGACGCAATGATCGTTGCCACAAATTGTGATCGAGCTTGATGGGCCTAAATAGCGATAGGCTCAAATTAAATTGCCAAACTTGTTTGTTTTACTTAACGCATTTAGCGGCTTGGTCATAGCTGTCGATCATGTTCTAAGGTGTTGTACGTAAGACCGTCCTGCCGCTGGCATCAAGATGTGGCTTCAATTGAAAGAACGGTATGATTCGTTGGGTTTTAGTAATTTTTCTTGCGGTAATTGTATTGTCCAGCGCTCTGCCATGGTTAGAAAAAATGGGCATCGGACGCTTGCCTGGAGACGTCCGATTTAAGCTGTTTGGCAAAGTATTCTCGTTGCCATTTGCCTCGACGATTCTGATTTCGACAGTCGTATTTTTGCTCGCACGATTTCTGTAGAAAAGGGGCGTCCAAGTGTTATCGCGATAGCTTGCTGGTCATGCGTCTTATAGGCGGTTTATTCTGCCGAAGGTGGTGCCGGGACCACATCCGCAACGGTAACCGCAGCCGCAGCCGCAGATTTTGACCGGGGTTTTGCTTTCCCCGAGGTTTCAAATAATGTCTCTACCAATGCGGATGGTTGTGCGATGACGGCACGATTTTGATATTCCACGATGGGGCGCTGTAGCAATTTTGGATAATCAACGAGTGCTTGTAATAGCTGGGAGTCGTCAGCCTTGGAGAGCTTGAGTTTTGTGTACTTTGGATCCTGATTGCGCAACATGGCACTGATCGGAAGGCCTAATTTCTTTTGCAAGTTAATCAGCTGCGGGATACTCAACGGTAGTTGCTGATA
Source organism: Glaciimonas sp. GNP009 (assembly GCF_054343755.1). NCBI lineage: Bacteria > Pseudomonadati > Pseudomonadota > Betaproteobacteria > Burkholderiales > Oxalobacteraceae > Glaciimonas > Glaciimonas sp. GNP009. The sequence goes on along the minus strand of NZ_JBTGUV010000004.1, from coordinate 1,926,090 downwards.
GTCGATTATCTCGAGGATAAGGTTTTCACGGGTCGAAATTTCTTCGATCAGGTGAAGTGCTTCGCGCGAAAACGGGCAGCGAGGATGGTGATAAATTGTGATCATAATTGGAAGCCTTTTTGTAATACTGCTGCCAAATGCTGGCGGCGTTGAGTGTAAACGCGCTAGCGAAGGATGTCGAGTTTGTCGGTTCTAAGCAGCAGCGAGATCGCCCGATCCGCCGTGAAGGTTGATTCCGCCTGCGTTGGCGACTCAGTCGCGCCCATCGTCCGCATCCGGATCCTTGCCTGTTTCACCACCAATTGCAATTTCGTTATTGCGAATCATCTGATCGTGCGCGAACATTTCTTCAAGTTCGGCACGGGCTTGCCTTGCTAACGAAACCCTCTGTTGCTGATCTTTATGATGCGGATAAATATCATGCACGGTTTGTAAATTGTGTGCACGAAATTTTATCGCAGCTTGCTCCGCGCGCGATGGACCGAAGCCCAGTTGTTGTAAAGCTTGTCGACCAAGTTGTAAGGCGGAGTCGAAGGTTTCGCGCTCAATAACAGTGACGCCAAGGTCCATCAAATCGTAATAGTGGGTAATATTGCGTGCACGCGCCGCAATCGGCAGCAAAGGATAAGCGCGACGAACTGCAGCGATCAATCGCAAGCTGCCGTCAATATCATCAATGGCAACTACCAGCAGGCGCGCTTTGGCGACGCCCGCCGTGCGTAACAAATCGATGCGGGTAGCGTCACCGTAAAAAACTTTGAAGCCGAATTTACGTAATAAATCGATCTGATCAGGGTCATGGTCAAGCACCGTCATGCTGACCTGATTGGCGTGCAGCAAGCGTCCTACAATTTGTCCGAAGCGTCCAAACCCAGCAATGATGACAAGATTTTCGTTGTCGTCGATGACGTCATCGGGCCGCTGGCGCGTTGACACAAAATACGGCAAGACGACCTTGTCATAAAAAATTAGCAATAAGGGTGTGGTGACCATTGAGAGCGCCACGACCACCACCAGGAGTGAGGAAGTCTCCTGTGTGAAGACCTTGGCTGCGGCAGCCGCACCAAATACGACGAAAGCAAATTCGCCGCCTTGGGATAGCAATACTGCGAACAAAAATTGTTGGGCTCGGGCGATTTTGAATAGCTTGCTGAGGATATATAGCACGCTTATTTTGATAAGTAAAAAACCTGCGACCAAGCCAAGTACTAACCATGGCTGCGCAAGAAATACGCCGAAATCTACGGACATCCCTACTGCAATAAAAAACAAGCCAAGTAACAAGCCCTTGAAAGGTTCTAGGTCGGTTTCCAAGGCGTGTCGGTATTCAGAATCGGCCAGCAAAACACCAGCTAAAAATGCGCCCAATGCCATCGACATGCCGACCCACTCCATCAGTAATCCAGTCGCGATCACCAGGAGTAAGGCAAATGCCGTGAAAATTTCTCGCAGGCCGGTTTTGGCGATCATGCGTATCAGAGGTCGTACCAAAAAACGGCCACCAAAAATCAGTGTAGCGATTACAGCAACAGCCTTAGCAGCGCTCAGCCAACCGGCATCGCTGCCTTGGACCGCGGCGACCCCTAGCAAGGGAACAATCGCAATCATCGGAATCGCGGCAATATCCTGAAACAACAGTATCGCGAATCCAGCAGAACCTGCAGGCGTGGCTGTCAATTTACGCTCTGACAGCGTGGCGAGCACGATAGCGGTGGATGATAGCGATAACCCAAGCGAGGCGATGAGTGCGGTTTTCCAGTCAACACCAAAGCCGATTGCTGCGCCAAATAGCGCTAGCGTGACGATACCAACCTGCGTACCGCCCCAACCGAAAATTGGCCGCCTCAATGACCACAAACGTTTAGGCTCAAGTTCCAGTCCGATCAAAAAGAGCAGCAGAACTACGCCGAACTCAGAAAAATGCAAAATATCTTCAACGCCATCGATCAGGCGCAGACCCCAAGGTCCGATTACCATACCCGCCAACAGATAACCTAGGACCGCCCCTAGTCCTAGGCGCTTGGCAATCGGTACTGCGACGACAGCTGCGGCCAAATAGATTAATGCATTGAGTAAGAGACTTTTTTCCATTGGCTATGTGTAATTTATTGTGGGACATTTGCACCACGTTGATCGATAGTTGCTCGACGCTGTTCCAAGTGGAATCATGGTATCAAACATCGTGATACCGCGATGATGCCAGAGGTTGTAGGGGTGTTTAGGCCTCAACGCAGAGGTAACGCTTGATCGACCGTTCTATATGCCTAAATATTGCATCAAGCGCTAAATTAAACTAAGTAGGCCTATACTTTGGTAAATAATTTTTTATCCTGCTGGCAAAATTGTATCGCTGGCGCCAGCGCAGTGAGCCAGTTTGCGCGGAAGCGAATGGATCGCTAGAAGTATCAATAAAGTGCTAAGTGGTCAACGTAATAAAGCAATGTAATAACGAGGATTAGCGAAATTTAGCTGCTACGGATAGTTTTGCCCTGGCGATAGTCTACCTACATTCCACTTTAAGTTTTCGACACCATGACCGATAAGAAAAATTCTGAATCAATACCTACCCTTCCTATTGAGCCCCCTGTTATATCCGAAAATGCTTCTGAGCCGCTTGCTGCGTCTCCTGAGCCAGTAACTGCGTCGTCTCCCGCCATGGCAGAAAAAATTATAAAGCCGGCGGAACAACCGACGGTGTATACCAGTTTAGGCCACGCTGGCAGCGCAACTTCTGGCGCTCGAGCAGATGACGCGCCATGGACGCAAACCTGGAAATTGATTGCAGCGCGGGTCCGAGCAATATCGGACAAGGCTGGCCGCAGAATGATGCAGCGTACGCTGAAAATTGGCGTTTCCGCGCGTATATTTCATCCTGAAGAAGGGGCAAAAGGTTTGCGCGGACGGACATTGCAATATCTTGAAGAATCGATTGCACAGTGGGTGATGTCGCGCGACGTACTCGTATTCATGATTCCGACCGTGAACACCAATGGCCTGGTACATCCTAGTAGTATTCGTCTACGTGACTATGCCAAGCATCTGGATGGATTAGTATTGCAAGGTGGTGCAGATGTTTCGCCGCAAAGCTATGCCGAAGCCGCTACCAGACCAGAGTGGGGTGGTGACCGCGTGCGTGACATGTATGAGCTCGAGTTGCTGCACGAATTTATAGAGGCAGGCAAGCCAGTACTGGGCATTTGCCGTGGTTGTCAACTAATCAATGTGGCGTTGGGCGGGACCTTGTATCAGGACATCGCTACCGACGTCCCGACCTCGATCGCCCATGTGAACGATGAATATGATCGTCTACATCACGCGATCCAGTTTCCACCGGGATCGTCGCTGGCGGCCCTATTTGCGTCGGACAGTGATACGCGCAAAGAGTGGGTGGTGAATTCAATTCATCACCAGGCAGTTAAGGATCTTGGTCGCGATCTCTCCGTTGAGGCAGTGTCCGGCGTAGATAACATCACAGAGGCTATCCGCTATCGCAAAGCACCTTTTGTCATGGGTTTGCAATGGCATCCCGAATTCCACCGTGCAGGTGGTCCAGAATTGCTCGATTGCACGCCAATATTGGATGGATTTTTGCGGGCAGCGCGGGAAACGCGTTTCTAAAATACACATTCGCAAGAAATATCATTATATTTTGATGTAGCGCTTGTCTATTTGAAAATCTTCGTTGTATACTGTTGGGCTTGGCTTTCAGCGATAAAGCTGTTTAATGCATTATGAAACTAATTCATAAGAAATTATCGGTAGTGGTTGACAAAGTCAGGAAGTTTCACTATAGTTTTGGGTTCCGTGCGGAGGGGTGGTCGAGTGGTTAATGGCAGCAGACTGTAAATCTGCCCTCTTGCGAGTACGCTGGTTCGAATCCAGCCCCCTCCACCATTGCCGGAAATAGTGAAGTAGTACTGTTGTGCAGAGTAAGTAAAAATGTTGTGGTTGAAGAAATGATCTCGCGGGTGTAGCTCAATGGTAGAGCAGAAGCCTTCCAAGCTTACGACGAGGGTTCGATTCCCTTCACCCGCTCCAGTTCAGTAAAAAGTTTGGCATTACAGATTTAGTAGTACATGAGTTGCAAGTAAATGGTTTTCAAGTTTATAAGTTGAACGTGCCACTGTGAGTTTTCGGTGTACGGGCAGCATAGCCCTTGTAGCTCAGTGGTAGAGCACTCCCTTGGTAAGGGAGAGGCCACGTGTTCGATCCACGTCAAGGGCACCAGCTATACAGTTTGTTTGCAGTGCCCGAATCAGTGTGAAGTTAGCGCTGTGTTCTCTGGATTAGTCAATCGTAGTATTCAATGCAATGCAGTCGGGCGCGTGCCTGAACATTCTCATCAAATCTTTAGGAGTTCCAAGATGGCAAAAAGTAAATTTGAGCGGACCAAGCCGCACGTGAATGTGGGTACGATTGGCCACGTTGATCATGGTAAAACTACACTGACTGCGGCGATTTCTAAAGTGCTGACCAAGAAATTCGGCGGCGACATGCGCGATTTCAGCACGATTGACTCTGCCCCGGAAGAGCGTGCACGCGGTATTACTATTAATACTTCGCACGTAGAATACGAAACAGCGAATCGCCATTACGCGCACGTTGACTGCCCAGGCCATGCTGATTATGTTAAAAACATGATTACTGGTGCTGCTCAGATGGACGGTGCGATTCTGGTTTGTTCTGCTGCTGATGGTCCAATGCCGCAAACGCGTGAGCACATCCTGTTGGCGCGTCAAGTTGGTGTGCCATACGTCATTGTGTTTCTGAATAAAGTAGACATGGTTGACGACGCTGAGTTGCTCGAGCTGGTTGAAATGGAAGTGCGTGAGTTATTGAGCAAGTACGATTTCCCAGGCGACGATCTGCCAATCATCCAGGGTTCAGCGAAGCTGGCGCTGGAAGGCGACACAGGTCCGTTGGGCGAAGAAGCGATCATGAAACTGGCCGATGCGTTGGATAGCTACATTCCAACCCCGGAGCGCGCAGTTGACGGTGCTTTCTTGCTGCCAGTGGAAGACGTATTCTCGATCTCCGGTCGCGGTACTGTTGTGACTGGTCGTATTGAGCGTGGTATTGTGAAAGTTGGCGAAGAGCTGGAAATCATCGGCATCCGCGACACACAAAAAACGACCTGTACTGGTGTTGAAATGTTCCGTAAGTTGCTAGACCAAGGTCAAGCTGGCGATAACGTCGGTGTGTTGTTGCGCGGTACCAAGCGTGAAGACGTTGAGCGTGGTCAAGTCTTGGCCAAGCCAGGTTCGATCAAGCCACACAAGCATTTCACTGGCGAGATCTATGTGTTGTCGAAAGATGAAGGCGGCCGTCATACACCGTTCTTCAACAACTATCGTCCACAGTTCTATTTCCGTACCACGGACGTCACTGGTTCGATCGCTTTGCCAGAAGGCAAAGAAATGGTCATGCCGGGCGATAACGTGTCGATCACTGTGATGTTGATCAACCCAATCGCGATGGAAGAAGGCTTGCGCTTCGCTATTCGTGAAGGTGGTCGTACAGTTGGCGCGGGTGTTGTTGCCAAGATCCTGCCAGATCCACAATAAGTTAGCTGAACGCGCCGCAATTCTGGATTTATCCGTCTTGCGGCGTTGATGTCTCAGCAAATAGTGGTTGTAAAAGTAGTGAGTAGTAGAGTCTAGAGTGAGTTAAGAAGCCAGATAACTCATGGTAATGTTAAGCGTTAGGGGTGTAGCTCAATTGGCAGAGCGCCGGTCTCCAAAACCGGAGGTTGGGGGTTCGATGCCCTCCGCCCCTGCCACCGATTTAGGTGTAGGGTACTGAAAGTATAAATCCAAGTATGTCTAACCACCCTGTGCAAACAGTCAGCCCATCCGGCGACAAGCTCAAAGTAGTATTGGCAGTATTAGCTGTCGTTGCCGGCATAGTCGGCTTTTATTTTTTGTCGGACAAGCCAAGCTTGGTACGTGCAAGCGTTTTGGTCGCCGGTTTGCTTGTGGCGATTGCCTTGGCATGGACCTCGACGCAAGGTCGTGGTTTTCTGAGTTTCGCGAAAGAAGCTATACGCGAAACTAAAAAGGTGGTCTGGCCTACCCGCAAAGAAGCGATGCAAATTACTGCAATCGTATTTGTCTTTGTTCTGGTGATGGCCATTTTCCTATGGGGCACCGATAAGCTCCTCGAGGTTTTGTTGTACGACGTGATTCTGGGTTGGAAATAATAATGAGCGAAAGCACACAAGACGACGCACAAGCAACGCCGGTCGATGTGACGACACCGGCGTCTGCGCCTATGGGCAAGAAGCGCTGGTATGTTGTGCACGCCTATTCTGGTATGGAAAAAAGCGTCATGCGTGCGCTCACCGAGCGTGCTGAACGTGCCGGTATGCAAGATCAGTTTGGCCAGATTTTGGTGCCAACTGAAGAAGTAATTGAAGTCAAGAACGGTCAAAAATCTGTCACCGAGCGTCGCTTCTTTCCTGGCTATGTTCTGGTTGAAATGGAAATGACTGACGAAACATGGCATTTGGTCAAGAATACGAATAAAGTTACCGGTTTTATTGGTGGCAAGTCAAACAAGCCGACTCCAATTCCACAGCACGAAGTCGACAAAATCATGCAGCAAATGCAAGATGGTGTCGAGAAGCCGCGTCCAAAGGTATTGTATGAAGTCGGCGAGTTAGTGCGTATTAAAGATGGTCCGTTTACAGATTTCAACGGTAACGTTGAAGAAGTGAACTACGAAAAATCGCGCGTGCGCGTGACGGTCACCATTTTTGGTCGTGCCACACCGGTCGAGCTGGAATTTGGGCAGGTCGAAAAAGTTTAATTTTTGAGTCGAATGTTGTTAATCGTCGCAAGGAATGCAGGGCTCGGAAGCAAAGAATTAGTAATACAGAAGTGAGTATTAGAGAAATTTTAGGATGCGCCCAGCGAAGCGCAGTAAGTTAGAAGAACTTGTCAATTCGCTGTTATTAGTAAGAGAGGAGCCCAATTAGGTCAGGCAACTGAGCGAAAAGGCGCTAACACTCAACCAACGTAGGAGCCATCATGGCAAAGAAAATTATTGGTTTTATCAAGCTGCAAGTTCCAGCTGGTAAAGCAAACCCGTCCCCTCCGATCGGTCCAGCACTGGGTCAGCGCGGTCTTAACATTATGGAGTTCTGCAAAGCGTTTAACGCCCAGACTCAAGGTGTTGAGCCAGGTCTGCCAATTCCAGTTGTGATCACAGCATTTGCGGATAAGTCCTTCACGTTCATCATGAAGACGCCTCCTGCAACTATTTTGATCAAAAAAGCAGCTGGTATCACTAAGGGTTCGGCTAAGCCGCATACCGATAAGGTCGGCTCGATTACTCGTCAACAAGCAGAAGATATCGCTACTCAGAAGAAGCCCGACCTCACTGGTGCTGATCTGGAAGCTGCCGTGCGTACTATCGCCGGTTCCGCTCGTTCGATGGGCATCACGGTAGAGGGTCTGTAATGGCTAAGTTAACTAAACGCGTAAAAGCAATCAAAGCAAAAATTGACAGCACCAAGGCTTATCCATTCGATAACGCCATTGTTTTGATCAAAGAATGCGCAACTGCTAAATTCAATGAGTCAATCGATGTCTCCGTCCAATTGGGCGTTGATGCAAAGAAATCGGATCAAGTTGTCCGTGGCTCCGTCGTATTACCAGCTGGTACAGGCAAGAGTGTTCGTGTTGCTGTTTTTGCCTCAGGCGAAAAAGCTGAACAAGCTAAAGCAGCGGGTGCAGATATTGTTGGTATGGAAGACCTGGCTGAGCAAATTAAAGCCGGTAACATGCCTTTCGATATCGTTATCGCTTCGCCAGACACAATGCGTATCGTTGGTACTCTGGGTCAAATCCTAGGGCCACGTGGCCTGATGCCTAACCCAAAAGTCGGTACTGTTACTCCTGACGTTGCTACTGCAGTTAAAAATGCGAAAGCTGGTCAAGTGCAATACCGTACCGACAAAGGCGGTATCATTCACGCAACAATCGGTCGTAAATCGTTCAGCGATGCTGATCTGAAATCGAACCTGTTGGCACTGATCGATGCATTAGCTAAAGCTAAGCCAACAACCAGCAAAGGTGTTTACCTGCGCAAGGTTTCGCTGTCTTCAACGATGGGTGCTGGTATCCGCGTTGAGCAAGCAAGCTTGGTTGCTTAATTACTGAATCAAGTCCTTATGGCGCCGCGAAGGTACAACTTGTACTAGCGCTGGTGATTAAGGCAAATCTTTGGGCTAGATCGTCATCGTCAACGATGGTGGCGGTTTAGACAATCAAAGACCGTTGGGCGGCGTGCATGCAGGTTTATGCACAAAGTTAAAATGTCAGATGATGTTAAGTTGTCTGGACCCCAGCGCAGATGGTGCACCCGAACAAGTTTTGTAGTCTCAACACTGCTGCGTTATTTATAGCGCCCTGGTACTGAACTCCTAACTTCGGACGCCGTGTTCGAACCGATGTGAGGTGAGTAGCCACTTGCGGCTATGTTGTTACTGAGCATCATTTATGGAGGTTGATCTTGAGTCTCAATCTGAATGACAAAAAGGCCGTTGTAGCCGAAGTTTCTGCAAAAGTGAAAGCTGCGCAGACTATCGTCTTGGCCGAATACCGTGGCATCCAGGTTAGTCACTTGACGCAACTGCGCGCCAATGCGCGTACCCAAGGGGTGTACTTGCGTGTATTGAAAAATACATTAGCACGTCGTGCCGTTGAAGGTACCGCTTTTGCTGAACTCGCAAACGAAATGACCGGTCCGTTGATCTATTCGATCTCGGTTGATGCCGTTGCTGCTGCTAAAGTCCTTGCTGACTTTGCAAAAACCAACGACAAACTGGTCCTCAAAGCGGGTAACTTCGCTGGCAAATCGCTTGATAAAGCGGCTGTCGTAGCGTTGGCAAATATCCCAAGTCGTGAAGTTCTGCTGGCCCAGGTTGTGGGCATGATGCAAGCTCCGATATCCGGATTTGTGCGTGGTTTGGCTGCTTTGGCAGCGAAAAAAGAAGCCGACGCTGGCGTTGTTGCCGGCGAAGTTGCAGTCGAAGAAGTAGCCGCTTAATTTCATAGTTAAGGTGCATTTCGACGCTTTTTTCAGCGTTAGTACTAATTAGATGTTGTTATCAAATAAATTTAGGAGTTTCACATGGCACTTGACAAAGACGCAATCCTGGACGCAGTTGGCGCCCTGACCGTTTTGGAATTGAATGACCTGGTTAAGGCATTCGAAGAGAAGTTTGGCGTTTCGGCTGCAGCTGTTGCTGTTGCTGGCGGCGCTGCTGGCGGTGGCGCTGCTGCTGCTGAAGAGCAAACTGAATTCACAGTTATCCTGACTGAATTCGGCGCGAACAAAGTTGGCGTAATTAAGGCAGTTCGTGAAATCACTGGTCTGGGCTTGAAAGAAGCTAAAGACCTGGTTGACGGCGCACCGAAGCCAGTTAAAGAAGCTGTCTCTAAAGCAGATGCTGAAGCCGCACAGAAGAAATTGGTTGAAGCTGGCGCGAAAGCGGAAATCAAGTAATTCTGATTTCACAGTGCGCCTCCGTCAAGGAGGTGCAGGAGTCAAAGTGCAGAATCCCCCGAAAGTGGGGGTTCGGCTTTGGCTCCTTTGTCGTTTTCAATTTTATTGTTGTTATAAGTTTTACTCGTTGAACCAGGTTAGCTCTTGACCGGTTTATAGCGTTCTTTTTGCAGCCAAGCTCGAAGGGCTGAGACTTGAGGTTTCGTAGCTGTTGGGTTTTATAGTTTGTCTTAACGGTTAATCAATTTGGTTAGCCGGGAGATATATCTATCTAACTTATCGAATCCTGAATTCTCTATCCTTCCTGTCACTCACGGAGTGTCCATGCATTACTCATTTACTGAGAAAAAACGCATTCGCAAATCTTTTGCGAAACGTGCGAATGTTCATCAAGTTCCGTTCCTGCTGGCGACCCAGCTCGAGTCGTATCTGGGCTTTTTGCAGCAAGACAAAGTACCGTCTCAACGCAAAAACGAGGGCTTGCAATCTGCCTTCTCGTCCATTTTTCCTATCGTTTCGCACAATGGATTTGCGCGTCTCGAATTCCTGTCGTACGTCCTCGGTGATCCACCGTTCGATGTCAAGGAATGTCAACAACGTGGATTGACGTTCGCGTCGCCTCTGCGTGCCAAGGTGCGATTGGTTATTCTTGATAAAGAATCTCCAACTAAACCGGTTGTTAAAGAAATGAAAGAGCAAGAAGTTTACATGGGCGAATTGCCTTTGATGACAACTACTGGCTCGTTTGTGATTAATGGTACTGAACGTGTCATCGTGTCGCAGTTGCATCGTTCGCCTGGTGTGTTCTTTGAACATGACCGCGGCAAAACGCACTCGTCCGGTAAATTGTTATTCTCGGCCCGTATCATTCCTTACCGCGGTTCATGGCTTGACTTCGAATTCGATCCTAAAGACATCTTGTTCTTCCGTGTCGACCGTCGTCGTAAGATGCCTGTCACGATCCTGCTAAAAGCAATTGGTATGTCGGTCGAGCAGATTCTGGCTAATTTCTTTGTATTCGACAATTTCGCATTGCGCAATGAAGGCGCAGAGATGGAGTTCGTTGCTGAGCGCTTGCGTGGTGAAGTTGCGCGTTTCGATATCGTTGATAAAGCTGGCAACGCATTGGTCGCCAAAGACAAGCGTATCAATTCGAAGCATGTTCGCGACATCGAAGCTGCTGGTATTAAGAATATCTCGGTTCCGGAAGATTACTTGTTGGGCCGCGTTTTGGCGCGCAACATTATCGATGAAGATACCGGCGAAGTAGTTGCCAACGCGAACGACGAGTTGACTGAAGAATTGCTGGCAAAGTTACGCGAAGCTGATATCGCTGCTATCCAGACGTTGTACACCAATGATCTGGATCAAGGCGGATACATATCGCAAACGCTGCGCAGTGACGACACTAACGATCAGATGGCGGCTAAAGTTGCTATCTATCGCATGATGCGTCCTGGTGAACCGCCAACTGAAGATTCAGTTGAAGCGTTGTTCAACGGCCTGTTCTACAACGAAGATCGTTACGATCTGTCGGCTGTTGGTCGTATGAAGTTCAATCGTCGTATTGGTCGTGATGAGTTGACCGGCGCGATGACGTTGTCGAACGAAGATGTGTTGGCTGTCATTAAGATTTTGGTTGAGTTGCGCAATGGTCGCGGCGAAGTCGATGACATCGATCACTTAGGTAATCGTCGTGTGCGTTGCGTCGGAGAATTGGCAGAAAATCAATTCCGTGCTGGTTTGGTGCGGGTTGAGCGCGCGGTCAAGGAACGTTTGGGCCAAGCTGAAGCTGATAATTTGATGCCGCATGATCTGATCAACTCCAAGCCGATTTCGGCCGCAATTCGTGAGTTCTTTGGTTCGTCGCAGTTGTCGCAGTTTATGGATCAAACCAATCCGTTGTCGGAAATCACCCACAAGCGCCGTATTTCGGCACTTGGGCCCGGTGGTTTGACGCGTGAACGTGCTGGTTTTGAAGTACGTGACGTGCATCCAACTCACTATGGCCGTGTGTGCCCGATTGAGACACCGGAAGGTCCGAACATTGGACTGATCAACTCCTTGGCGTTGTATGCGCGTTTGAATGAGTACGGTTTCCTTGAAACACCATACCGCAAGGTTGTTGACAGCAAAATCACTGAACAAGTCGATTTCCTGTCCGCGATTGAAGAAGGTCGTTACATCATCGCTCAGGCGAATGCGACCATCGACAAATCGGGCAAGTTGTCGGATGAATTGGTTTCGGCGCGTGAAGCGGGTGAAACAATTCTGGTATCGCCCGAACGTGTTCAATACATGGACGTGGCAACCGGTCAGGTGGTTTCGGTAGCTGCTTCGTTGATTCCATTCCTGGAACACGATGATGCGAACCGTGCGTTGATGGGCGCCAACATGCAGCGTCAGGCAGTTCCTTGCTTGCGTCCGGAAACGGCACTGGTTGGTACCGGTATCGAGCGTACTGTGGCGATTGACTCTGGCACTACGGTGCAAGCGTTGCGCGGCGGTATTGTGGATTACGTCGATGCTGGCCGTGTGGTGATTCGGGTCAATGATGAAGAAGCGTTGGCTGGTGAAGTCGGTGTTGATATTTACAACCTGATCAAATACACCCGCTCGAATCAAAACACCAACATCAATCAGCGGCCTATCGTTGAAGTCGGTGATCGCGTTGCTAAGCTTGACGTTATCGCTGATGGTGCATCGACTGACCTGGGTGAGTTGGCTCTTGGTCAAAACATGCTCGTGGCATTTATGCCATGGAACGGTTATAACTTCGAAGATTCGATTCTGATCTCTGAAAAAGTTGTTGCTGATGATCGTTACACGTCGATCCATATCGAAGAGTTATCGGTTGTGGCACGTGATACCAAGCTGGGCGCCGAAGAAATCACGCGTGACATCTCGAACCTGGCCGAAAATCAGCTAGCGCGTCTGGATGAAGCAGGGATTGTTTATATCGGTGCAGAAGTTGAAGCTGGCGATACATTGGTTGGTAAAGTTACACCTAAAGGTGAAACGCAACTAACACCAGAAGAAAAACTGCTGCGTGCGATTTTTGGTGAAAAAGCGTCAGACGTAAAAGATACTTCGTTGCGCGTGCCATCGGGCATGGTCGGTACCGTTATCGACGTGCAAGTATTTACACGCGAAGGTATTGTGCGCGACAAACGTGCGCAGCAAATTATCGATGACGAACTGAAGCGCTATCGTCTCGACCTGAACGATCAGTTGCGGATTGTTGAAGGCGATGCCTTTGAACGTCTAGAGCGTATGTTGATCGGCAAGGTCGTCAATGGTGGTCCTAAGAAATTGGCCAAAGGCGCCAAGTTGACCAAGGAATACCTGGCTGACCTGGATAAATACCATTGGTTTGATATCCGTCCATCGGACGATCCGACTGCTATCGCGCTGGAAGCGATCAAAGAATCGATCGCCGAGAAACGTCATCAGTTTGATCTGGCATTCGAAGAAAAGCGTAAGAAGCTGACTCAAGGCGATGAGTTGCAGCCTGGCGTGCAAAAAATGGTCAAGGTTTACCTGGCTGTTAAGCGTCGTCTGCAACCTGGCGACAAGATGGCGGGTCGCCACGGTAACAAGGGTGTGGTGTCACGCATTCTGCCTATCGAAGACATGCCGCATATGGCAGATGGTACGCCAGCTGACATCGTATTGAACCCGCTGGGCGTTCCGTCACGAATGAACATCGGTCAGGTGCTGGAAGTCCATTTGGGTTGGGCTGCAAAAGGTCTGGGTCTGCGTATCGGCGAAATGCTGAAGGCGCAAACTGCGATTGCTGAGCTGCGTCAGTTCCTCAACACGATTTATAACGAATCGGGCAAAGTTGAAGATCTGGACAGCATGAGCGACGACGAGATATTGCGTTTGGCCGCAAACCTGAAAAAAGGTGTGACTTTCGCAACGCCGGTATTTGATGGCGCGAACGAAGCCGAAATCAACCGTATGTTGAATCTGGCTTATCCAGATGCTGTTGCTAAGCAACTTGGCATGACGCCATCGAAGAATCAGGTCACGATGTATGACGGTCGTACTGGTGAAGCGTTTGAGCGTAGTGTCACCGTTGGCTATATGCATTACCTGAAACTGCACCATCTGGTCGACGACAAGATGCATGCACGTTCCACCGGTCCTTACTCGCTGGTTACTCAGCAACCGTTGGGTGGTAAAGCGCAATTCGGTGGTCAGCGCTTCGGTGAGATGGAAGTTTGGGCATTGGAAGCGTACGGCGCATCGTATGTACTGCAAGAAATGCTGACAGTTAAATCAGACGACGTGAACGGTCGTACTAAGGTCTATGAAAACTTGGTCAAGGGTGACCATGTTATCGAAGCCGGTATGCCGGAATCTTTCAACGTGCTGTTGAAAGAAATCCGTTCGCTAGGTATTGATATGGATCTCGATCGCGACTAAAGCGGTTTCGATTTTGATCCATTGTGGGACAGGGTTTATGCGGCTGACTACTAAAATAGGCGCCAAATGACCCTGTCCCACAACTGATTCAACTAGCAGCTAAAAGGTCGGTGAAAGTTGCCCCCTCATTTGTGAATAATGAGAGAAACAGCCCACCGTACTAATAAAAGAATTTAGTTTTTTCACGCCAACCTGGAGTGATACATGAAAGCACTGCTCGATTTATTCAAGCAAGTTCAGCAAAATGAACAGTTCGACGCAATCAAAATTGGCCTCGCGTCGCCAGATAAAATCCGTTCATGGTCTTATGGCGAAGTAAAAAAGCCAGAAACCATCAACTATCGTACCTTTAAGCCTGAGCGCGATGGTCTGTTTTGCGCCAAGATTTTTGGCCCAATCAAAGACTACGAATGCCTGTGTGGTAAGTACAAGCGTCTGAAGCATCGCGGTGTAATCTGCGAAAAGTGTGGTGTTGAAGTCACGCTGGCAAAAGTGCGTCGTGAGCGCATGGGCCACATTGAATTGGCATCGCCAACTGCACATATCTGGTTCCTGAAATCGTTGCCGTCACGTCTGGGTATGGTCCTCGACATGACGTTGCGGGATATCGAACGCGTTCTCTATTTTGAAGCGTACGTTATTACTGATCCAGGCATGACGCCGCTGAAGCGTTGCCAGATTATGTCGGAAGACGACTACGCAGCTAAATACGAAGAATACGGTGATGACTTCACGGCATTCATGGGCGCCGAAGGTATCCGTGAATTGCTGCGCGCGATCGATATTGATCGCGAAGCTGAAACTTTGCGTCAAGACTTGAAAGATTCCAAGTCAGAAGCCAAAATCAAGAAATATTCCAAGCGTCTAAAAGTGCTGGAAGCATTCCAGCGTTCGGGTATTAAGCCGGACTGGATGATCATGGAAGTGTTGCCAGTGCTGCCGCCAGAATTGCGTCCGCTGGTACCGCTGGATGGTGGTCGTTTCGCCACTTCTGATCTGAACGATCTTTATCGTCGCGTCATCAACCGTAACAATCGTCTAAAGCGCCTGATGGAATTGCGCGCGCCGGAAATCATTACGCGTAATGAAAAACGGATGTTGCAGGAAGCTGTCGATTCGTTGCTGGATAACGGTCGTCGCGGTAAGGCAATGACTGGCGCCAACAAGCGTCCGCTGAAGTCATTGGCTGAGATGATTAAGGGTAAGGGCGGTCGTTTCCGTCAAAACTTGTTGGGTAAGCGCGTCGATTACTCTGGTCGTTCAGTGATCGTGGTTGGTCCACAACTGAAATTGCATCAGTGCGGTTTGCCGAAATTGATGGCCTTGGAACTATTCAAGCCATTCATTTTTAACAAACTTGAAGTAATGGGCATTGCAAGCACCATCAAGGCAGCCAAGAAGGAAGTTGAAAATCAAACTTCCGTGGTGTGGGATATTCTGGAAGAAGTGATCCGTGAACATCCGGTCATGTTGAACCGCGCGCCTACATTGCATCGTTTGGGTATCCAGGCGTTTGAGCCGGTCCTGATCGAAGGTAAAGCGATTCAGCTGCATCCATTGGTCTGCGCTGCGTTTAACGCCGACTTTGACGGTGACCAAATGGCGGTCCACGTTCCACTGTCGATCGAAGCACAGATGGAGGCACGTACGCTGATGCTGGCGTCGAACAACATTCTGTTCCCATCGAACGGCGAACCGTCGATCGTTCCTTCGCAAGATATCGTGCTGGGTCTGTACTACGCTACTCGCGAACAGATCAACGGTAAGAACGAAGGCATGATGTTCCCGGATGTTTCAGAGGCGATCCGTGCGTATGACAACAAGGAAGTCGAACTGACAACCCGTGTCACCGTCCGTATTACCGAGTATCCGAAGGACTTGGTCACGGGCGAGTTCGTCAAGACCATCAAGCGTTACGAAACGACCGTTGGCCGTGCGATCCTGTCAGAAATTCTGCCTAAGGGTCTGCCATTCACCGTTCTGAACCGTGCGTTGAAGAAAAAAGAAATTTCAAAGCTGATCAACACTTCGTTTCGTAAGTGTGGTTTGCGTGCGACCGTTGTCTTTGCCGATCAACTGATGCAGTCGGGTTTCCGTTTGGCGACGCGTGCCGGTATCTCGATCTGCGTGGACGACATGTTGGTCCCGCCACAAAAAGTGACATTGATCGCTACTGCAGAACAAGAAGTCAAACAGATCGAACAGCAATATTCGTCCGGTTTGGTTACTGCTGGCGAGCGCTATAACAAAGTGGTTGATATCTGGGGCAAAGCCGGTGATGACGTCGGTAAAGCCATGATGGAACAGCTGAAGGTTGAAGACGTCGTTCGCCGCGACGGCACCCAAGGTACGCAAGAGTCGTTCAACGCCATTTACATGATGGCCGACTCCGGTGCACGTGGTTCCGCAGCACAGATTCGTCAGTTGGCTGGTATGCGTGGTTTGATGGCAAAACCGGATGGTTCGATTATCGAAACGCCGATTACCGCGAACTTCCGCGAAGGTCTGAACGTTTTGCAGTACTTTATTTCCACCCATGGTGCGCGTAAAGGCTTGGCAGATACTGCGTTGAAGACAGCAAACTCGGGTTACCTGACGCGTCGTCTGGTTGACGTGACCCAAGATTTGGTTGTGATCGAAGATGATTGCGGCACGTCAAACGGTGCAGTCATGAAGGCGATGGTTGAGGGCGGTGAAGTGATCGAAGCGTTGCGTGACCGTATCCTTGGCCGTGTTGCTGCGAATGACATCGTGAATCCTGAAACGCAGGCAACGTTGTACGAATCCGGTACATTGCTTGACGAAGACTCCGTCGAAGAAATCGAACGTCTGGGTATTGACGAAGTGAAAGTTCGCACGCCGCTGACTTGTGACACACGCTATGGCCTGTGCGCACAATGTTACGGTCGGGATCTGGGACGTGGTTCATTGGTTAACGCCGGTGAAGCAGTCGGAGTGATCGCGGCGCAGTCGATTGGTGAGCCAGGTACCCAGCTGACGATGCGTACGTTCCACATTGGTGGAGCGGCATCGCGTGCAGCTGTCGCGTCTAGTGTTGAAGCCAAGTCGAACGGTGTGGTGCGCTTTACGGCAACCATGCGTTACGTCACTAACGGTAAGGGCGAGCTAATCGTTATTTCCCGTTCCGGCGAAGTGTTGATTACTGATGACCATGGTCGTGAGCGTGAACGTCATAAAGTGCCTTACGGCGCAACGATGATCGTTAATGACGGTATGACGATCAAGGCTGGTGCAACATTGGCAACGTGGGATCCGCTGACACGTCCGATCATTACCGAGTACACCGGTACTGTGAAGTTCGAAAACGTTGAAGAAGGTTCAACCGTTGCACGTCAGATCGATGAAGTAACCGGTCTGTCGACATTGGTTGTTATCGATGCCAAGCGTCGTGGCTCTGTGACTAAAACTGTTCGTCCGCAAGTTAAATTGCTGAATGAACAAGAACAAGAAGTGAAGATATCCGGCACTGAACACGCTGTGACGATTGGTTTCCAGGTCGGTGCGCTGATTACCGTGAAAGATGGTCAGCAAGTACACGTTGGTGAAGTACTGGCGCGTATCCCGACTGAATCGCAAAAAACACGTGACATTACCGGTGGTCTGCCGCGTGTTGCTGAGTTGTTTGAAGCGCGTTCACCGAAAGATGCTGGTATGTTGGCTGAGGTTACCGGTACCGTGGCATTCGGTAAAGAAACCAAGGGTAAACAACGTCTGGAAATCACAGACATGGACGGCAACAAGCATGAGTTCTTGATTACTAAGGACAAACAAGTGCTGGTCCATGATGGTCAAGTGGTGAACAAGGGTGAAATGATTGTTGACGGCCCAGCCGATCCACAAGACATTCTGCGCTTGCTGGGTATTGAAGCATTGGCGCGTTACATCGTTGACGAAGTGCAGGATGTGTATCGTCTGCAGGGCGTGAAGATCAATGACAAACACATCGAAGTAATCGTTCGTCAGATGTTGCGTCGCGTGCAAATTGTTGATGCTGGCGATGCTAATTACATCACTGGTGAACAAGTTGAGCGTTCAGAGTTGCTCGATGAGAACGATCGCGTGATTGCTTCCGGCAAGATTCCGGCAACTTACGAAAACGTATTGTTGGGTATTACCAAAGCATCGTTGTCGACCGACTCGTTCATTTCGGCAGCATCGTTCCAGGAGACTACTCGTGTCCTGACTGAGGCTGCGATCATGGGCAAACGCGATGGTCTGCGCGGTCTGAAAGAGAACGTCATTGTTGGTCGTCTGATCCCGGCTGGTACGGGTCTGGCATTCCACCGTGCACGTAAGGAAAAAGACACGTGGGAAGCGGAAGAGCGCACTGCGTTGCTGCAATCTGAGCAACAGGCGCGTAACCTTCAGGCTGAAGCGGAAGTGCACGCAGCGGAAACACTGGGAACGACTGACGGCGAAGCTTAATTCGTTAGCATCGTTTCAATAGAAAACGGCACCGAAGATATTCTTCGGTGCCGTTTTTATTTGTGCGTACCCAACGGTGTTTCTTGCGCTGTACCGGAATAGAAAAGTGGGGCTGTGAAGTTGTGGCTAACTTCTCTGGTTTTCCGACCGCTGGTGGTCAAGTATCGTGGAGGTGGAAAGACGCTGCAATGCCCCATTTATGCCGTTGGGCCGGTAGGTTGATGCGGAGCGGGTATTTGGCTAGGACGATGGTAAAAGTAGGATTACAGAGTCCTCTATTCGGGGTAAAAGAGACTTATTCACTTCTTATACTTTAAGCCCTTTGCGCATTTAATTCAAAAAATACGAGGCGACCGACTGCGTTGTTTAGCCCTCCATTAATCTTTCAATTGCACTAAGGGCTTGCCGTTGTCTTTCACTTCTCTGCAATCGCCTTTAAAGGTCGAGTTGTCGTAGTCAGACCAGCCATAACTGTCCACATAGCGCTTCTGAGGACGCAGCTTACTGCTGAGGAAACTCCTTTCCAGATGTTCGTCCGGGTATCGGATATCCGACAAATCCAATAAGGAATGAAACACATTTTCAGTGTTGATGCGGGCACGTTTATGACGTATCAATTGCGCTACTTTTTCTGGGTACGCAACTTTGTACGCATCTGAATACCACATCAGACCTGGAATATGGAACTCGAACTGCGTATTGTGTCCGTGGAAAGCGATCTTGCAACTGCCATCGTATAAAGTCTCCCCATGGTCAGAAAAATACATCATGGCCGTCAGCTGGTTAGTAGATTTGAGCGTCTTAATGACCTGCTCTAAAAACCAATCGGTATACAGTACGGAGCTATCGTAACTGTTATTGAGCGCTGGCTTGTTCCCCAGGTTGGTATAAGCAGGATTTGAGATGCCGTAGAGCGACGGTAGCCACTTATCGAATGCCTGTGGGTATCGGTGGCTATAATTCCAATGGCTGCCTAGCGTATGCAGCACAATGAGTTTTTTTGGATGCGGGTCATGAATTGCGGACTGAAAAGGCGAAAGCAGCGCCTGATCCAAGCTCGAAGTATCTGTAAAACCGCCTAGATTGATAAATTGTGTGACGTTCGCTTCATTGGCGAATACAGAAATCGGCGTATCGAATTTGCCGAAGGACATTTGGTTAGAAATCCAGTAGGTCTTGAAACCAGCTTCCTTATAGGCTGTGATGAAGGACTTTTCTGAAAATCCGGCACGCAAGCTTTGTACGATTGGCTTACGTGAAATCATCACGGGAACTGACAAGCGCGTCGCGGCGACCCCGGTAAGCACGTCTGAAAAGCTGACAAGGTTTGGTTCTTGTTTTAATAGCGGATTAGTTTCACGCGCGTAACCATTCAGACTCCAGCGATCATATCGTGATGATTCGCCTATCACCATGACAACGATCTGTGGGGTTTCTTGCTGACTCGCCTGATGCGCAACAAATGCAAAATTGCGATTCTTGTGCTGCAAATCCTCTAAATATCGATGCTCTTTCCAAAAATCGTATCCGCGCACCGCCAGTCCGAACGGCCAAGTGGCGCCGAACGGCTCAACCTGAAAGGGAATGCTTGCCCAGCTCGGTAGCTTGCCTAATTTAATTGAGGTTACGGCCTCCTTTGGTACAGAAGTGAGGCCCGCGTCCGATATGTCGCTTGCTCCCGCCATCGGAGTCTGGACGCTACTTGCGCCATCTTTAGTAACGGCTATGATCGCAGCGCTATCCGGCGGCGAACTTTTACTCAGCGGCTGCGACACGATTAGCGACGCGAACGGGGATGCCTTAATCCCAACTTGTTCACCGTACAGCCAAATTCCAAATGCCACCAAAGCCAACACACAAATCATCCCACGTGAGCCGCCACGCCAGTCCAGATCGCGGGTTCGGATCGCAGCAATCCAGCTCAGGCCCCACCACAAAATGATAACCACCAGTAAAAATGCCAGCAGCCAGATTTTATTGCCCAGGAATTCAATTGCTTCCGCTGGAGATGTCTCTGCAATGATCCCTAAATGATGCGTGGAAATACCTTGTCCATAAAACTTGCGCAAGTAAAGCTCGACGGGTAATGCGATAAATGCGGGCAGCAGCAGCCAATGGAACATTGCTGGGCGTTTGAAAATCCCCCACACCGTAATCCAGGCGATAAATTCGATTGCGACGACCCGGCCCGGCCGGACCACTATCTGACCAAACAGCCAAGGCGCAAACGGAACTAATGACAACATTAGATAGGTAATTAATACAAACAGATTATTTCGGCGCAGCAAGTAGGGCATTGTGATGACGGAAAAAAGAGAAAAGCTATTATCCCGTAACGCCGCACACTTGCGCGCTATAAACAACCAAACTACCAGTTGTTAGCTTGTTACTTATGATTCTAGTCGGACTGTTCCTTCGCGGTTGAGGGCGAAGGTCAGGGATTCATTCATAATGAGGAGAGACTCAGGCCGAAATATAGCAAAGTATGGCGTTTGTTTTCGTTAGTTGTTGCAAAGTTTGCACACCCATGCATATAGTAGTGCAAGACTTGACCTAAACGCCTCATGCCGATATACTCGCGGGTTCTCGATTCTAAGTTTTACTGGTTTCGACGTTCTTTAGTGTGCTTACGCCTGCTGTGGTGCGTTTCTCCTTTATTGCCAAATCGAACTGCGCGGGTTTTTCGTGCAAGTATCTGTCCAATCCCGGACAACCGATTTCGGGATTGTTGTTATTAACGTCGTAATTTTGTTGGATAAAAAACGATGCCAACCATCAATCAATTGATTCGCCAGCCACGCGTATCTGCTGTTGTAAAAAGCAAATCGCCGGCGCTGGAAAATAGCCCGCAAAAACGCGGAGTATGTACCCGTGTTTATACGACAACTCCAAAGAAGCCAAACTCGGCTCTGCGTAAAGTTGCCAAGGTACGCTTGACCAACGGTTTCGAAGTTATTTCGTACATCGGCGGTGAAGGCCATAACCTGCAAGAGCATAGCGTCGTGTTGTTACGCGGCGGCCGTGTAAAAGATTTGCCGGGTGTGCGTTACCACATGGTTCGCGGTGCATTGGATACTCAAGGCGTCAAGGATCGTAAGCAATCGCGTTCGAAGTACGGTACCAAGCGCGCTAAAGCTACAAAGAAATAATTTCGTCAGGCTTAGGCCGGATGAAACAGGTGTCGGTCCCCAATGGGCCGAGTAAGTGGTTAGCTATGATGGCTGTCCGCGAGGGTGCAGGAGCAAAGCTCTACACACTCAACTGAAGATTGAAAGGAATCGAAATGCCACGTCGTCGTGAAGTTCCCAAGCGGGACATATTGCCGGATCCTAAGTTCGGTAACATTGATGTTGCGAAATTCGTCAACGTCTTGATGCTTTCCGGTAAAAAATCGGTAGCTGAAAATATTATTTACGGTGCTTTTGAGCACATTCAAACTAAATCCGGCAAAGATCCGCTGGAAGTGTTTGCATTGGCTATTGGTAACTGCAAGCCGCTGGTTGAAGTTAAATCGCGTCGCGTTGGTGGTGCAAACTACCAGGTGCCAGTAGAAGTTCGTCCTATTCGCCGTATGGCTTTGTCGATGCGTTGGTTGCGTGAAGCAGCTAACAAGCGCAGCGAAAAATCGATGCCACAACGCCTCGGCGGTGAGTTGCTCGAAGCTGCTGAAGGTCGCGGCGGCGCAATGAAAAAGCGCGATGAAGTACACCGTATGGCAGAAGCGAACAAGGCGTTTTCGCACTTCCGCTTCTAATAGACTGGATAGCTGTTTCCCGAGATGGAGACAGTTATTCGCATCTGAAATTTGCTCGAGCCGAGCGCATATTTTCATTGAAAAATAGCGCTCGGTTTCGTGCATTAAAAGACTTAGGAATAAATCATGGCTCGCAAGACCCCCATTGAGCGCTATCGCAACATCGGTATTTCCGCTCACATTGATGCTGGTAAGACAACAACCACTGAACGTGTGTTGTTCTACACCGGTGTGAACCACAAAATTGGTGAAGTGCATGATGGCGCGGCCACCATGGACTGGATGGAACAAGAGCAAGAGCGCGGTATCACTATTACTTCCGCTGCTACCACCTGTTTCTGGAAAGGTATGGCGGGTAACTTCCCTCCGCACCACATCAACATCATTGATACTCCGGGTCACGTTGACTTCACAATTGAAGTTGAGCGTTCGATGCGCGTATTGGATGGCGCTTGTATGGTGTACTGCGCAGTTGGTGGCGTTCAGCCGCAATCTGAAACAGTATGGCGTCAAGCTAACAAGTACAAAGTTCCACGTTTGGCATTTGTCAATAAAATGGATCGTACTGGTGCTAACTTCTTCAAAGTTTACGAACAAATGCGTGCGCGTTTGAAAGCGAACCCAATTCCTATGCAAGTACCTATCGGTGCCGAGGAAAATTTTGAAGGCGTCATCGATCTGGTAAAAATGCAAGCGATTTACTGGGATGATTCAACTCAGGGTATGAAGTTTGACTACCGTGATATCCCTGAAAATCTGATGGCCGAAGCCAAAAAATGGCGTGAGAACATGGTCGAAGCGGCTGCTGAAGCATCAGAAGAACTGATGAACAAGTACCTCGACGAAGGTGATTTGACAGAAGAAGAAATCAAAGCGGCGATTCGCCAGCGTACTATCGCTAGTGAAATCGTTCCAATGATGTGCGGTACAGCCTTTAAAAACAAGGGTGTGCAGGCAATGTTGGATGGCGTGATTGAATACTTGCCATCGCCAGTCGATATTCCACCTGTTCCAGGTATGGATGAGGACAATGAGCCAGTAGTGCGTAAAGCAGAAGATACTGAGAAATTCTCAGCATTGGCATTCAAAATTGCAACAGATCCGTTTGTTGGCCAATTGTGCTTTATCCGTTGCTATTCAGGCACTTTGAATTCGGGCGACACAGTTTATAACTCTGTTAAAGAGAAAAAAGAACGTATCGGCCGTATCGTTCAGATGCACGCAAATCAACGCGAAGAAATTAAAGAAATGTTGGCGGGTGATATCGCAGCGGTCGTTGGTCTGAAAGATACAACTACCGGCGATACATTGTGCGACGACAAAGCAATTGTTGTGCTCGAGCGCATGATCTTCCCTGAGCCAGTTATTTCGCAAGCAGTTGAGCCAAAGACTAAGCAAGATCAGGAAAAAATGGGTCTGGCTCTGAATCGCCTGGCCGCTGAAGATCCATCGTTCCGCGTACGTACCGACGAAGAATCGGGTCAAACCATCATCGCCGGTATGGGCGAGTTGCATCTGGATATTATTGTCGATCGTATGCGTCGTGAATTTAACGTCGAAGCGACCGTTGGTAAGCCACAAGTTGCGTATCGTGAAACGATCCGCAAGACTTGCGAAGAAATTGAAGGCAAGTTCGTTAAGCAATCTGGTGGTCGTGGTCAATATGGTCACGTGGTTCTGAAGATCGAGCCACAAGCGCCAGGTAAGGGCTTTGAGTTCGTCGACGCTATTAAAGGCGGTACTGTTCCGCGCGAATACATTCCTGCAGTTGAAAAGGGTGTTCGTGAAACATTGACTTCAGGTGTATTGGCCGGCTATCCAGTTGTTGACGTTAAAGTCACACTGTTCTTCGGTTCGTACCATGACGTTGACTCCAACGAAAACGCCTTCCGCATGGCCGCTTCAATGGCATTCAAAGACGGCTGCCGTAAAGCTAGCCCGGTCATTCTGGAGCCAATGATGGCCGTTGAAGTTGAGACGCCAGAGGACTACGCCGGTACAGTAATGGGCGATTTGTCTTCACGTCGCGGTATGGTGCAAGGTATGGATGAGATTGCTGGCGGTGGCGGCAAAATTATCAAAGCCGAAGTACCATTGTCAGAAATGTTTGGTTACTCGACTTCGTTGCGTTCGGCCACTCAAGGCCGTGCAACTTATTCGATGGAATTCAAGCATTACTCCGAAGCGCCGAAGAACATCATCGACGCAATCGTGACATCGAAGACTAAGTAATTAATAAGTAAGACACGGCATTTTGCCCGCCTCGGAAGGGGTAGGCATTTGCCTGAAAAATTTCAGTATTTCATTGAATAATCGCTCTTTTGAAGGAAGAATAAAATGGCAAAAAGTAAATTCGAACGGACCAAGCCGCACGTTAACGTCGGTACGATTGGCCACGTTGATCATGGTAAAACTACACTGACTGCGGCGATTTCTAAAGTGCTGACCAAGAAATTCGGCGGCGACATGCGCGATTTCAGCACGATTGACTCTGCCCCGGAAGAGCGTGCACGCGGTATTACTATTAATACTTCGCACGTAGAATACGAAACAGCGAATCGCCATTACGCGCACGTTGACTGCCCAGGCCATGCTGATTATGTTAAAAACATGATTACTGGTGCTGCTCAGATGGACGGTGCGATTCTGGTTTGTTCTGCTGCTGATGGTCCAATGCCGCAAACGCGTGAGCACATCCTGTTGGCGCGTCAAGTTGGTGTGCCATACGTCATTGTGTTTCTGAATAAAGTAGACATGGTTGACGACGCTGAGTTGCTCGAGCTGGTTGAAATGGAAGTGCGTGAGTTATTGAGCAAGTACGATTTCCCAGGCGACGATCTGCCAATCATCCAGGGTTCAGCGAAGCTGGCGCTGGAAGGCGACACAGGTCCGTTGGGCGAAGAAGCGATCATGAAACTGGCCGATGCGTTGGATAGCTACATTCCAACCCCGGAGCGCGCAGTTGACGGTGCTTTCTTGCTGCCAGTGGAAGACGTATTCTCGATCTCCGGTCGCGGTACTGTTGTGACTGGTCGTATTGAGCGTGGTATTGTGAAAGTTGGCGAAGAGCTGGAAATCATCGGCATCCGCGACACACAAAAAACGACCTGTACTGGTGTTGAAATGTTCCGTAAGTTGCTAGACCAAGGTCAAGCTGGCGATAACGTCGGTGTGTTGTTGCGCGGTACCAAGCGTGAAGACGTTGAGCGTGGTCAAGTCTTGGCCAAGCCAGGTTCGATCAAGCCACACAAGCATTTCACTGGCGAGATCTATGTGTTGTCGAAAGATGAAGGCGGCCGTCATACACCGTTCTTCAACAACTATCGTCCACAGTTCTATTTCCGTACCACGGACGTCACTGGTTCGATCGCTTTGCCAGAAGGCAAAGAAATGGTCATGCCGGGCGATAACGTGTCGATCACTGTGATGTTGATCAACCCAATCGCGATGGAAGAAGGCTTGCGCTTCGCTATTCGTGAAGGTGGTCGTACAGTTGGCGCGGGTGTTGTTGCCAAGATCCTGCCAGATCCACAATAAGTTGGTGTACCTGTTCGGAGCGCTTTAGGCCGGACAGGTTGTTAAATATACCTTGGATGGCTATTCATTCAAGGGTCGTTCTTTAAAGGAAAATCATGTCTGCTCCAAATCAAAAAATCCGGATTCGTCTGAAAGCATTTGACTATCGTTTGATCGATCAGTCGGCACAAGAAATCGTCGATACAGCAAAGCGCACTGGTGCAGTCGTTAAGGGTCCGGTACCTTTGCCAACACGTATTCAGCGTTTTGACGTTTTGCGTTCGCCGCACGTTAATAAGACTTCACGCGATCAATTCGAAATCCGTACGCACCAACGTTTGATGGACATCGTTGATCCTACAGACAAAACTGTTGATGCATTGATGAAACTGGACTTGCCAGCTGGCGTTGATGTAGAAATCAAACTGCAGTAATTTCTGATTTACAACAGTTGCGTTGCAACTGTTGTAAAAAAGATTTAACGGGATATATTCTGCACATACCATGATCAACTTGGTGTTGCAAATTAAATTTATCCCGGATATACTAGTCGGCTTCGGTGTGGTCGTGGATTCCACAATCACACGTATTTAGTAGTACAACATCAGCCCCGCCCAATCGTAGGCGGGAATGGAGAAAACAATGAGCCTAGGCCTTGTTGGTCGCAAGGTTGGTATGATGCGCATCTTTACGGATGATGGGGAATCAATTCCTGTTACCGTTGTAGACGTATCGAACAACCGTGTGACTCAAATCAAAACGCCTGAAACAGACGGTTATACCGCTGTTCAAGTAGCATTCGGTCAGCGTCGCGCTTCACGCGTGAATAAAGCTGCAGCCGGTCACTATGCCAAAGCTGGCGTAGAAGCTGGTACCATCCTAAGAGAATTCCGTATCGATTCTGCTAAAGCATCTGAATTGACTGCCGGCGACGTTATCGCTGCTAGTTTGTTCGAAGCTGGTCAAAAGGTCGATGTGCAGGGTACTTCAATCGGTAAGGGTTACGCTGGTGTTATCAAGCGTTACAACTTCTCATCCGGTCGTGCTACCCACGGTAACTCCCGTTCACACAATGTTCCAGGTTCCATCGGTATGGCGCAGGATCCAGGTCGCGTTTTCCCTGGTAAGCGTATGACCGGTCACATGGGTGACGTTACTGTAACTACGCAAAACCTTGAAATCGCACGTGTTGACGCTGAGCGCCAGCTACTGATGGTTAAGGGCGCAGTTCCAGGTGCAAAGAACGGTCAAGTTGTCGTGATGCCTGCTGTTAAAGTCAAAGCAAAGAAGGGAGCCTAATTCATGGAACTCAAGCTCCTGAATGACCAAGGACAAGCTGCTTCAAATGTTGCCGCTCCGGATACTATATTCGGTCGTGACTACAATGAGGCGCTAATTCACCAAGTCGTCGTCGCTTATCAGGCTAACGCTCGCAGCGGTAACCGTAAGCAAAAAGATCGTGAAGAAGTTCATCACACAACCAAAAAGCCTTGGCGTCAAAAAGGTACGGGCCGCGCTCGTGCTGGTATGTCGTCATCACCTTTGTGGCGTGGCGGTGGTCGTATTTTCCCGAACTCGCCTGACGAAAATTTCACGCATAAAGTTAACAAGAAGATGTATCGCGCAGGTATCTGCTCGATTCTGTCTCAGTTGGCACGCGAAGGTCGTTTGTCGGTTGTCGAGAATTTCTCAGTAGAAGCACCAAAGACTAAGCTGTTGTCACAAAAGCTAAAAGATATGGGTCTGGATTCCGTGTTGATCATTACTGACAACCTGGAAGAAAACCTGTTATTAGCGGCGCGTAACCTGCCAGGCGTACTGGTATGTGAGCCACGTCATGCTGATCCAGTTTCTCTGGTGTTCTACAAGAAGATCTTGATCACCAAGTTGGCATTGGCCAAGATTGAGGAGATGCTGGCATGAACGCATTAAAACATAGCGAAGAGCGCTTGATGAAAGTGCTGTTAGCGCCAGTTATTTCCGAGAAGGCAACGTTTGTTGCGGAAAAAAACGAGCAAGTCGTTTTCCGTATCGCACCAGACGCTACCAAATTGGAAGTTAAGGCTGCTGTCGAATTGCTCTTCAAAGTGCAGGTTGAGTCGGTGCAAGTCGCCAACCGCATTGGTAAGCAAAAGCGCTCCGGTAAATCCAACGGCCGACGTAATCATACTCGTCGCGCATTTGTATGTTTGAAGCCGGGTCAAGAGATCAACTTCACCGAGGAGGCTAAATAATGGCACTCGTTAAAGTTAAACCGACCTCGCCGGGTCGCCGTGGAATGGTTAAGGTCGTTAATCCCGACCTGTACAAAGGCCGTCCATTTGCCGCCCTGATCGAAAAGAAATCGAAAACTGCGGGTCGTAACAACAACGGTCACATCACTACTCGTCATATCGGTGGTGGTCATAAGCAACACTATCGCGTTATTGACTTTAAACGTAACAAAGATGGTATTCCAGCGAAAGTGGAGCGTATCGAATACGATCCAAACCGCACAGCGAATATCGCTTTGTTATGCTATGCAGATGGTGAGCGTCATTACATCATTGCAACTAAAGGCATGGCAGTAGGCGATCAAGTGATGAATGGTTCGCAAGCGACGATTAAGTCTGGTAACTGCCTTCCAATCCGCAATATTCCGGTTGGTACCATCATGCATTGCGTCGAAATGCTTCCAGGTAAAGGCGCTCAAATGGCGCGTACTGCTGGTGCTGGCGTTGTGTTGATGGCTCGCGAAGGAATCTACGCTCAGGTTCGCCTGCGTTCCGGCGAAGTCCGTCGTGTGCACGTCGAATGTCGTGCAACGGTCGGCGAAGTCGGCAATGCGGAACATAGTCTGCGCAAGATTGGTAAAGCGGGTGCGATGCGTTGGCGTGGTGTTCGTCCTACCGTTCGCGGTGTGGTTATGAATCCGGTCGATCATCCTCACGGTGGTGGTGAAGGTAAAACCGCAGCTGGTCGTCATCCAGTTTCGCCATGGGGTCAACAGACAAAAGGGAAGAAGACACGCCGTAACAAGCGTACTACTTCAATGATTGTCTCGCGCCGTGGCAAGAAATAAGGGGTAACACATGACACGTTCATTGAAAAAAGGGCCGTTCTGCGACGCCCACCTGGTGAAAAAGGTCGAGGCTGCTCAGGCAATCAAAGACAAAAAGCCAATTAAGACTTGGTCGCGTCGGTCAACCATCATGCCGGACTTTATCGGTTTGACGATTGCTGTGCATAACGGCAAACAACACGTCCCGGTTTATGTTTCCGAAAATATGGTCGGTCACAAACTCGGCGAATTCGCTTTGACTCGTACGTTCAAGGGTCATGCCGCCGATAAAAAGGCTAAGAGATAAGGTCCGATGATGGAAACTAAAGCTACCCTCCGCGGTGTGCGTCTGTCGGCCCAAAAGGGCCGTCTGGTCGCCGATCTGATTCGCGGCAAAAAAGTTGATCAAGCTCTTCATATTCTGACGTTTAGTCCGAAGAAGGGTGCAGCTATCATTAAGCGTGTTCTGGAGTCCGCAATTGCGAACGCCGAGCACAATGATGGTGCTGATATCGACGAACTGAAAATCACGACGATCTATGTCGAAAAAGGTTCGGTCCTTAAGCGCTTCACAGCGCGTGCAAAAGGCCGTGGTGATCGTATCTCGAAGCAATCCTGTCACATTTACGTGACTGTCGGAAACTAAGGAGTCACGATGGGACAGAAGATTCATCCAACCGGTTTTCGACTTGCAGTAACGCGTAACTGGAGCTCACGTTGGTATGCTGGCAATAGTAATTTTGCCACTATGCTAAATGAAGATCTGAAAGTTCGCGCTTACCTCAAGAAAAAACTGAAGAACGCCTCCGTTGGCCGTGTTGTTATTGAGCGTCCTGCAAAGAACGCCCGTATTACAATTTACAGCTCACGTCCTGGTGTTGTTATCGGTAAAAAAGGCGAGGACATCGAAGTATTGAAGTCAGCGTTGACTAAATTGATGGGTGTACCGGTTCACGTTAATATCGAAGAAATTCGTAAGCCTGAAACTGATGCACAATTGATTGCTGATTCGATTGCTCAGCAGCTCGAAAAGCGTATTATGTTCCGCCGTGCGATGAAACGCGCAATGCAGAATGCAATGCGTTTGGGCGCGCAAGGGATCAAAATCATGTCAGCCGGTCGTCTGAATGGTATCGAAATTGCTCGTACTGAATGGTATCGCGAAGGCCGTGTGCCACTGCACACTCTGCGCGCTGACATTGACTACGGTTTCGGCGAAGCTGAAACTACGTACGGCATTATCGGTATCAAAGTCTGGGTTTACAAAGGTGATCGTTTGCCTAACGGTGAAACACCGGTAGTCGACATCCCTAATGACGATGACAAAAAGCGTCGTGGTCCACGTCGTGACGATGGTAAGCCGTCTAGCCGTCCACGCCCTAAAACTACAACGGCAGCAGGACCAGGTGCAGCAGTTGCGCGCCCAGCCCGTGCCAAAAAGCCGGATGGCGCTGCTGAAGGTGCTGTTGTTGCACCGGCTGAGAAAGCAGGAGAATAATCATGCTGCAACCAGCACGCAGAAAATTTCGTAAAGAGCAAAAAGGCCGCAACAAAGGCATTTCTCATTCGCGCGGCACTGCTGTGTCGTTCGGTGAGTTTGGTCTGAAAGCGGTTGGCCGTGGTCGTATTACGGCACGTCAGATCGAAGCT
Source organism: Glaciimonas sp. GNP009 (assembly GCF_054343755.1). Taxonomy (NCBI): domain Bacteria; kingdom Pseudomonadati; phylum Pseudomonadota; class Betaproteobacteria; order Burkholderiales; family Oxalobacteraceae; genus Glaciimonas; species Glaciimonas sp. GNP009. The sequence goes on along the minus strand of NZ_JBTGUV010000004.1, from coordinate 1,895,743 downwards.
GCACGTCGCGCAATGACACGTCATATCAAACGGGGTGGTCGGATCTGGATTCGTATTTTCCCAGACAAGCCAATTTCCCAAAAACCTGCCGAAGTCCGAATGGGTAACGGTAAGGGAAATCCTGAGTACTACGTGGCTGAAATTCAGCCAGGTAAAATGCTTTACGAGATGGATGGCGTCGATGAAACACTCGCGCGTGAGGCATTCCGTTTGGCTGCAGCTAAATTGCCGCTATTGACCACGTTCGTCGTGCGTCAAATCGGCCAATAATTGGAGTGAATCATGAAAGCATCTGAACTCCGCGACAAAGATCAAGCGGCATTGGCGAAAGAGCTGAAAGAGTTGCTGAAGGCGCAGTTTAGCCTTCGTATGCAAATCGGTACTCAGCAATTGAACAATACGTCGCAATTGAAGAAAGTTCGTCGCGATATCGCACGGGTAAAGACCGTCATCAATCTGAAGGGCGCCCAGTAATGAACGATCAAGTGAAACAACCGCTGAAGCGCACGCTGGTTGGTAAGGTCGTATCCGATAAAATGGATAAGACAGTTACCGTCCTAATCGAACGCCACGTAAAGCATCCTCTGTATGGCAAAATCATCGTACGTACTAACAAGTACCACGCGCATGACGAAGCCAATCAGGCCAAGGAAGGCGACGTAGTTGAGATCCAGGAAGGCCGCCCTATCTCCAAGACTAAAGCCTGGAGTGTGACGCGTGTTGTACAGGTTGGACAAGTTTTATAAGTATTTGTTGCGAGCCAAGCATTTTGATGTAATAATGCTTGGCTTCGCTCTTGTTGGTTCCCGATGAGAGCGAAATGAATACTCTGCAGTTGAAAGTTAGAATTAGCAAGAAGTTTTGGAAGTCGTCCACCTAAGCAGTACATCCATCAGGATGTTTCTGACAGGACCAAGACTGACCGTAAATCCGCATAGTGCGGCCGCGAGTTAAGTTGGGAAAGAAAATATTATGATTCAAACGGAAAGCCGGCTCGAAGTAGCCGACAACACTGGTGCGCGCGAAGTTATGTGCATCAAGGTTCTGGGTGGTTCCAAGCGTCGTTACGCTAGCATCGGCGATGTTATCAAGGTAACTGTCAAAGTTGCTGCGCCGCGTGGTCGTGTTAAAAAGGGCGAGATCTACAACGCCGTGGTTGTTCGCACTGCTAAAGGTGTGCGCCGCCCCGATGGTTCGTTGGTCAAGTTCGATGGTAACGCAGCTGTGTTGCTGAACGCAAAGCTGGAGCCAATTGGTACGCGTATTTTTGGACCAGTCACTCGTGAATTGCGCACAGAGCGCTTCATGAAGATTGTTTCACTCGCGCCTGAAGTGCTGTAAGGAGTCGAGATGGATAAGATTCGGAAAAGTGACGAGATAATCGTCCTGACTGGTAAAGACAAGGGCAAGCGCGGAGTTGTAAAGCAACGCGTTGATGCTAACTTCGTTATCGTTGATGGTATTAACATCGCTAAAAAAGCGACTAAGCCAAATCCGATGACGGGTGAAACTGGTGGCATCGTTGATAAGCTGATGCCAATTCATGTGTCAAATGTTGCGTTGTTCAACGCAGCAACTGGCAAGGCAGATCGCGTTGGTTTTAAAGACGTGGACGGTAAAAAAGTTCGCGTCTTCAAGTCCAGCGGCGAAGTTGTTAAGGTTTAAGAGATCATGGCCCGTCTCCAAGAGTTCTATAAAAATAAGATCGTTGCTGATCTGGTAGCGAAATACGCTTACAAATCGGCAATGGAAGTTCCGCGTATTCTAAAGATCACCCTGAACATGGGTTTATCTGAAGCCATTGCGGATAAGAAAATCATTGAGCACGCTGTTGGCGATTTGACCAAGATTGCAGGTCAAAAGCCAGTTGTGACCAAGGCGCGTAAAGCGATTGCGGGTTTTAAAATCCGTGAAGGCTACCCAATTGGTTGCATGGTTACGCTTCGTGGCGCTCATATGTACGAGTTTTTGGATCGCCTGGTCACTGTCGCGCTACCGCGCGTTCGTGACTTCCGTGGTGTGTCCGGTCGTGCATTTGACGGTCGTGGAAACTACAATATCGGTGTGAAAGAGCAGATCATTTTCCCCGAAATTGAATACGACAAGATTGACGTATTGCGTGGTCTGAATATTAGTATTACGACGACTGCTAAGACCGACGATGAAGCAAAATCGCTTCTCGCCGCATTTAAATTTCCGTTCAGAAACTGAGGTTGCCATGGCAAAACTGGCACTGATTAACCGTGAACAAAAGCGTGCTGACCTGGTAAAGAAATTTGCTGGTAAGCGTGCCGAGTTAAAGGCAATCATTGATGACCAATCGAAGTCGGAAGAAGAGCGCTACGAAGCTCGCTTGAAATTGCAAGCGCTGCCACGTAACTCGAATCCGACTCGTCAACGTAATCGTTGCGCCTTGACTGGTCGTCCACGTGGCACTTTCCGCAAGTTCGGTCTGGGCCGTATTAAGCTCCGTGAAATCGCCATGCGTGGTGAGATTCCGGGCATGACTAAAGCTAGCTGGTAATAGGAGAATATGCAATGAGTATGAGCGATCCTATCGCCGATATGCTGACCCGTATCCGCAATGCGCAAGTAGTACAAAAGACCGCCGTGGCAATGCCATCGTCGAAGGTCAAAGTTGCGATTGCTAACGTCCTTAAGGACGAGGGTTACATCGAAGATTTTGCTGTTGCCGAAGCAGGTGGCAAAGCAGAACTGAAAATCGGTTTAAAGTATTACGCTGGCCGTCCAGTTATCGAGCGCATTGAGCGCGTATCCCGTCCAGGGTTGCGCGTCTACAAGGGCAAAGATGACATTCCAAATGTGATGAACGGCTTGGGTGTTGCAATTATTTCGACACCACAAGGTGTCATGACGGACCGCAAAGCGCGCGCAACCGGTGTCGGTGGCGAAGTTATTTGCTACGTCGCCTAAGGAGCCCAACATGTCACGTGTAGGTAAAATGCCGATTGCACTGCCAGCTGGCGCGGAAGCGACCATCTCTGCAGAGCAGATCGTAGTAAAAGGCCCGTTGGGCACTTTGTCCCAGTCCTTAACAGGTCTGGTGACTATCGAAAACAACAACGGTACGCTTAATTTCGCAGCTGCGAATGACAGTCGCGAAGCCAATGCGATGTCCGGAACACTACGTGCTCTGGTCAACAATATGGTTACCGGCGTTACTAAGGGTTTCGAAAAGAAGCTGAACTTGGTAGGTGTTGGTTTTCGTGCGCAAGCGCAAGGCGATAAGTTGAATTTGTCGCTCGGTTTTTCGCATCCTGTTGCTCACCAAATGCCAGAAGGCGTAAAGTGTGAAACTCCGACGCAAACCGAGATCCTCATCAAGGGTATCGATAAGCAACGTGTTGGTCAGGTTGCTGCTGAAGTTCGTGCTTACCGCAAACCTGAGCCTTATAAAGGCAAGGGCGTTCGTTACTCGGACGAAGTGGTAATCCTTAAAGAAACCAAGAAGAAGTAATAGGGGTTGACGATGGATAAGAAACAATCACGTCTGCGCCGCTCACGCCAAACGCGTGCCAAGATCGCAGAGTTAAAGGTGACTCGCCTAGCAGTGCATCGTACTAACTTGCACATCTACGCCAGCATCATTGGCCCTGACGCAAAAGTGTTGGCTTCGGCCTCGACACTGGAAGCCGAAGTTCGCCAAGAGTTGGCAGGCCAATCTGGCAAGGGCGGAAACACTTCTGCTGCATCGCTGGTTGGTAAGCGTGTCGCTGAGAAGGCATTGAAAGCCGGAGTTACCGAAGTTGCGTTTGATCGCTCCGGTTTCCGTTACCATGGCCGCGTCAAAGTGTTGGCAGATGCCGCACGTGAAGCTGGTCTGAAGTTCTAAGGGAAAATCGTCATGGCAAAAATGCAATCGAAAATGCAAAGCGACAAGCCGGATGATGGCATGCGCGAAAAAATGATTGCGGTCAACCGTGTAACCAAAGTGGTTAAGGGTGGTCGTATCATGGGATTCGCAGCATTGGCTGTTGTTGGTGATGGCGATGGCCGTATTGGCATGGGCAAAGGCAAATCGAAAGAAGTGCCAGTTGCTGTGCAAAAGGCTATGGAAGAAGCCCGTCGCAAGATGATCAAAGTAACGCTGAAAAATGGTACTTTGCAGCATACCCTGACCGGTAAGCATGGCGCCTCATCTGTTTTGATGGCTCCCGCTAAAGAAGGTACTGGTGTTATTGCTGGTGGTCCAATGCGCGCTATTTTTGAAGTGATGGGTGTAACTAACGTTGTGGCTAAATCCAACGGTTCCACTAATCCTTACAACTTGGTTCGGGCTACGTTGAATGGTCTGGCAAAAATGAACACTCCATCGGAAATTGCTGCTAAGCGCGGTAAGTCCGTTGAAGACATTATCAGCTAAGGTGATCAAGATGACAAAGACTCTAAAAGTACAATTGATCAAAGGTTTGATCGGTACGCGTGAAACACATCGTGCGACAGTGCGCGGTTTGGGCTTACGTCGTGTTAATTCGGTTTCCGAATTGCAAGACACACCGTCTGTGCGTGGCATGATCAATAAAGTGTCCTATCTTGTGAAAGTAGTTTCGTAAGCTTAGGCTTACGAACGGAGCAAATTATGGAATTGAATACTATCCAACCAGCAGATGGCGCAAAGCATTACAAGCGTCGCGTAGGTCGCGGTATTGGCTCAGGTATCGGTAAAACTGCCGGTCGTGGTCATAAAGGTCAAAAATCTCGTTCAGGCGGTTTCCATAAAGTCGGTTTTGAAGGCGGTCAGATGCCTTTGCAACGCCGCTTGCCTAAGCGCGGTTTTAAATCAATGGCGACACCGTTCAAAGCAGAAGTTCGCTTGTCGGAACTGGAACAATTGCCTGTTACTGAGATCGATATTTTGGTCTTGAAGCAAGCCGGTGTTATCGGTGAACTGGCACGTGTGGTACGGGTTATCCTGTCTGGCGAGCTGACAAGAAAAGTAAACTTGAAAGGCTTGATCGCCACTAAAGGCGCTAAAGCTGCGATTGAAGCAGTTGGCGGCACTGTTGCTTAATTTGGCTTACTGATTCGGAGCGAAAATTGGCGACTACTCCACAACTTGCGAAAAGTGCTGCTAGCGGTTTCCCTTGGGGCCGTTTGTGGTTCTTGCTTGCAGCATTGGTTGTTTACCGGATTGGCGCACATATTCCTGTGCCGGGCATTGACCCGACACAGTTAGCCCAGTTGTTTAAACAGAACCAGGGCGGTATTCTGGGTATGTTTAACATGTTTTCCGGTGGTGCGTTATCACGCTTTACTGTCTTTGCATTAGGTATCATGCCGTATATTTCGGCATCGATCATTATGCAACTGATGTCGATCGTGTCACCTCAACTCGAGGCCTTGAAAAAGGAAGGCGAGTCGGGGCGACGTAAGATCACGCAATATACACGTTACGGTACGCTACTATTAGCGACTTTTCAGGCTTTAGGGATAGCAGTAGCACTTGAATCACAAGCAGGCTTAGTACTTGACCCAGGTTTAGCTTTTCGTTTCACGACGGTAGTTACTCTGGTGACTGGTACGATGTTTTTGATGTGGTTGGGCGAACAAATTACCGAGCGTGGTCTTGGTAACGGGATCTCGATCATTATCTTTGCGGGTATAGCGGCTGGTTTGCCGAATGCAGTTGGTGGTTTGTTTGAGTTGGTGCGTACTGGTTCGATGGCAGCACTATCAGCGATTTTGATTTGCCTTATTGTTGCGGCGGTCACATTTGTGGTGGTATTTATCGAACGTGGTCAACGCAAGATTCTGGTGAACTATGCCAAACGGCAAGTCGGTAATAAGATTTATGGTGGTCAAAGTAGTCATTTGCCACTGAAGCTAAATATGGCTGGAGTAATTCCTCCTATCTTCGCTTCGTCGATTATCTTGTTTCCGGCAACGATTACCAGCTGGTTCATTTCAGGTGATACTACTAATCCGGTAGTACGTTTTCTGAAAGATCTGGCTGCGTCACTGGCTCCTGGCGAACCGATTCACGCGTTATTGTATGCAGTTGCGATTGTGTTCTTTTGCTTTTTCTATACCGCATTGGTATTTAATAGCAAGGAAACAGCAGATAACCTGAAAAAGAGCGGTGCATTTGTTCCAGGGATTCGTCCGGGTGATCAGACTGCACGGTATATTGACAAGATCTTGATGCGCTTGACGCTTGCAGGTGCGGTTTATATTACACTGGTGTGCTTGTTACCAGAGTTCTTGATTGCGCGCTGGAAAGTACCATTTTATTTCGGTGGTACATCTTTGTTGATTATTGTTGTGGTTACCATGGACTTCATGGCGCAAGTACAAAATTATGTGATGTCGCAGCAATATGAATCGCTGCTTCGTAAAGCAAATTTTAAGGGCGGAATTCCTACGCGTTAAGTTGGATGCAGCGCCCAGAGGAACCAGTAGACCGAATGGCAAAAGACGACGTTATCCAGATGCAAGGCGAGATTCTTGAGAATCTCCCCAATGCTACATTTAGAGTCAAGTTGGAAAACGGACATATCGTTCTCGGTCATATTTCTGGCAAGATGCGAATGAATTATATTCGTATCCTTCCAGGAGATAAGGTGACGGTAGAATTGACTCCTTATGATTTAAGCCGGGCACGGATTGTTTTCCGTACCAAATAAATAGTATTTAGAACCTTAAGCTGAAAGAAAGAGGGCTACCATGAAAGTGCTCGCATCAGTTAAGCGGATTTGCCGCAACTGTAAGATCATTAAGCGCAAAGGCGTTCTACGCGTCATTTGCATAGAACCGCGCCATAAACAGCGTCAAGGTTAACTAACGTTATTGATCGAGGAATAACGAATGGCACGTATTGCAGGGGTAAATATCCCAAACCATCAACACACTGTTATCGGCTTAACCGCCATTTATGGTGTTGGCCGCCCACGTTCGCAGAAAATTTGCGACGCGACGGGTATTTCGACCAGTAAAAAGGTCAAAGATCTAGACGATAGCGAATTAGAAAAGCTGCGCGATGAAATTGCAAAATTCATCGTCGAAGGTGATCTACGTCGCGAACTGTCGATGAACATCAAGCGTCTGATGGATCTGGGTTGCTACCGTGGTATGCGTCACCGTAAGGGTCTACCTTGCCGTGGTCAACGTACCCGTACCAACGCCCGTACCCGTAAGGGGCCGCGTAAAGCCGCTCAATCGCTGAAGAAATAATTAACTTCGCGTTGATTTGTAGTCGGATTCAAGGAAATTATTATGGCAAAGTCCCCCAATAACGCCGCAGCAGCACGTGTGCGTAAAAAAGTTAAAAAGAACGTTGCAGAAGGTATCGCACATATTCACGCGTCCTTTAACAACACCATCATCACGATTACCGATCGTCAAGGTAACGCGTTGTCATGGGCGACATCTGGTGGTGCTGGCTTTAAAGGCTCCCGCAAGTCGACTCCATTTGCAGCGCAGGTAGCAGCTGAAGCCGCCGGTAAAGTAGCAGTTGAATGTGGTGTAAAAAATCTGGAAGTTCGCATCAAGGGCCCTGGTCCTGGTCGCGAATCTGCAGTTCGCGCTTTGAATAACCTGGGTATCAAAATTACCCAAATTCAAGACGTGACACCAGTTCCACACAACGGTTGCCGCCCTCCAAAGCGTCGTCGCATCTAAGCAATTATTGCGCTGTTAGTTTTCGGATTGACAGTTAGCAAGTAACCCGCCAATGACCTTGGCGGGTTTTGTTCTTAAGCCCACCGTCTGTTTGTAGGTAGAACAGACTAGCGTCAGGTAGCGTTAGCCCTTACAGGCTATACAGCCAGGCGTCACTCATCAAAGGAATTAAAGTGGCACGTTATATTGGACCTAAAGCAAAACTATCACGCCGTGAAGGCACGGATCTGTTCCTCAAAAGCGCACGTCGCTCTTTGGATTCGAAGTGCAAACTGGATTCAAAGCCGGGTCAACATGGTCGTACCTCAGGTGCGCGTACTTCGGACTACGGTAACCAATTGCGCGAAAAGCAAAAAGTTAAACGTATGTACGGTATTTTGGAACGTCAATTCCGTCGTTATTTCGCTGAAGCAGACCGTCGCAAGGGTAACACCGGCGAAACGCTGCTGAGATTGCTGGAAGCGCGTCTGGATAACGTTGTTTATCGTATGGGCTTTGGTTCGACTCGTGCTGAAGGCCGTCAATTGGTCTCGCACAAAGCGTTCACAGTCAACGGTAACGTTGTTAACATCGCTTCTTATCAAGTCAAGGCTGGTGACGTTGTTGCTGTTCGTGAAAAATCGAAAAAGCAAGTACGTATAGTTGAGGCGTTGTCGCTTGCAGAGCAAATCGGTATGCCTTCATGGGTATCCGTTGACGCTAAGAAAATGGAAGGTACTTTTAAGTCCATGCCAGATCGCAGCGAAATCGCCGCTGATGTCAACGAATCGTTGATCGTCGAACTGTACTCGCGTTAATTCGTTATTATTTTTGTTGCCCATCCTCGGATGGGCTTTTTTCGTAATGCCATCAGCCTTATCGGTGTAATGAGCCGAGGGTATTGAAAAGGACATTTCATGCAAAACAGTTTGTTGAAGCCCCGTATTATCGAAGTAGAAGCGCTTGGTGCAGGTCACGCTAAAGTTGTGATGGAGCCGTTTGAGCGTGGTTATGGTCACACTTTAGGCAATGCGTTGCGTCGCGTCCTGCTGTCATCGATGGTAGGCTATGCACCGACTGAAGTTACTATCGCTGGTGTTGTGCATGAATATTCATCATTGGATGGCGTGCAAGAAGACGTTGTTGATATTTTGTTGAATTTGAAGGGTGTAGTTTTTAAACTGCACAACCGCGACGAAGTAACACTGACCTTGAAAAAAGGCGGCGAAGGCGCTGTATTGGCTTCCGATATCGATCTGCCGCACGATGTTGAACTGGTTAATCCAGACCACGTTATTGCGCATTTGACCGGTGGCGGTGAGTTGGATATGCAAATCAAGGTCGAAAAAGGCCGTGGTTATGTACCGGGTAATGTTCGTCGTTTGTCGGAAGATTCGAACAAGACGATTGGCCGTATTATTTTGGATGCATCTTTCTCACCAGTTCGCCGCGTGTCATACGCAGTTGAGTCGGCTCGTGTCGAACAACGTACGGATTTGGATAAGCTGGTCATCAACATTGAAACGAATGGTGTAATTACGCCAGAAGAAGCGATTCGTCAGTCAGCACGTGTGCTGGTTGATCAATTGAATGTGTTTGCCGCACTGGAAGGTACTGAAGCAGCTGCTGAAGCACCATCACGCGCACCGCAAGTTGATCCTATCCTGCTGCGTCCGGTCGATGATCTGGAACTGACAGTGCGTTCAGCGAACTGCCTGAAAGCAGAAAATATTTACTATATTGGTGATTTGATACAGCGTAGTGAAAATGAGCTGTTGAAGACACCGAATCTGGGTCGCAAGTCATTGAACGAAATCAAAGAAGTTTTGGCATCTCGTGGTCTGACTCTGGGTATGAAATTAGAGAACTGGCCTCCTGCTGGTCTGGAAAAGTAATTCTGTTGTAATTAATATTTGTTGTTTCAACGCGGACGGGTTAAAATCTCGGCCCTGTTGAGACGATTTGGTTATGTTGACCAAGCTGTTGTTAACTCGTACTAACCGGCCCGCGACTAGGTGATAAGCCTAAATCGATCGAAGAGCTGGATTTAAACTCAAAAACTGAAAGGAATTATCATGCGTCATCGTCACGGCCTACGTAAGTTAAATCGTACCTCTTCCCATCGTTTGGCCATGTTGCGCAACATGACTGTTTCGTTGCTGCGTCACGAAGCAATCAAGACGACATTGCCAAAAGCAAAAGAATTGCGTCGCGTTATCGAGCCGATTCTGACATTGGGCAAGACCGATACACTAGCGAACAAACGTCTTGCTTTCGCCCGTCTGCGTGACCGCGAAATGGTATTGAAATTGTTTGCTGAATTCGGCCCTCGTTACGCAAACCGTAATGGCGGTTACCTACGCATCTTGAAAATGGGTTTCCGTGTTGGTGATAACGCTCCGATGGCATTCATCGAGCTGATGGATCGTCCTGAAGTCAGCGACGACGCTGAAGTCCCAACAGCTGACTAAGACGTCACAGGTTACAAGTAACGCATTGCGTTAAAATCGAAAGCCAGGCTATGCCTGGCTTTTTTGCATTTCCCGTACACTGAAAGAAGTTTTTGCGGTTGTTCATTCTGCTGTCGATTAGTCACGATTTTTATCATTGATATGAAACGTCGCTGTCCGATGATTTGCTACGCATTGGCGCGTGGCTCTCGTAATAGGTGAAATAGGTAAATTGATAATTTATGTCTGAAATCCCAGATTCATCTATTTTAAGCGTCACTGACCTACGTAAATCCTTTGGTGCAAAAGATTCTCGGACGGTTGTCATCGACGGGCTTTCGTTTGCCTTGCGGGCGGGCGAATGCTACGGATTGTTGGGGCCGAATGGTGCAGGTAAGACAACCACATTGCGCTTGTGTCTGGGCTTGACGACAGCGGACAGTGGAGATATTTGCCTCGCAGGACACCCTGTGCCGGCAGACGCGCGTTTGGCTCGCTTAAGAGTCGGTGTGGTGCCACAGGGCGACAACCTGGATCCTGATTTCACCGTGTCGGAAAACCTTTTGGTATTTGGTCGCTATTTTGGCATTCCTGACGCGGTTATTAACGCCAGGATTCCGAAGTTGCTGGAGTTTGCCAATCTAGGTACCAAGCAGCATGCGCGTATCAATGAATTGTCGGGCGGCATGCGAAGACGTTTGACCCTGGCGCGCGCTTTGGTGAATGATCCTGATCTGATTTTTATGGATGAGCCGACTACCGGCCTCGATCCACAAGCCCGGCATATGATCTGGGAGCGATTGAAGACTTTGCTGAGTCAGGGCAAGACCATCCTGTTGACTACGCACTTTATGGACGAAGCAGAGCGTTTATGTGACCGACTCGCGGTTGTTGATCATGGAAAAATGATTGCTGAGGGATCGCCGCGTGAGTTGATCGCGCAGCATATTGAGTCTGAGGTCGTTGAAATTTACGGCGACAATGCAAAGGCGTGGCTTGATGCAAATAATGGCCATGCTTCGGCGCGGATAGAGATAAGTGGTGAAACGGTTTTTTGTTATACCAACGATGCGCAGACGTTGGTCAGAATGCTTCAGGGGGCACACGGCGTGCGTTACATTCATCGCCCCGCTAATCTTGAGGACTTATTTCTAAAACTCACTGGCCGTGAAATGCGGGATTAAAATGAATATCTACGCACTTCCTGAATTTTCTAAACGCTTCCAACCGATCTGGCGACGCAATTTTCTGGTATGGAAGAAGCTCGCTGTCGCCAGTGTTCTGGGAAATATAGCTGATCCCCTGATTACCTTGCTCGCGTTCGGTTACGGCCTCGGTAGTTTGTTAAAAGAAGTTGACGGCATTCCCTACATTCACTATCTCGCATCAGGCTCTATTTGCATGTCGATCATGTGGGCGGCGTCTTTTGAGGCATTGTATTCAGCTTTCTCACGCATGCACGTGCAAAAAACCTGGGATGCGCTTTTAAATGCGCCATTGGCGCTCGATGACGTGATATTAGCCGAAATGTTGTGGGCCGCGACGAAGTCGATTTTTTCCGGTGTGGCGATTCTTCTGGTGATGTTTTGTCTGGGAATAGGGTTGCATCTCCACACGTTGCTGGTACTGCCTCTATTGTTCTTGATCGGCATGACGTTTGGGTCGTTAGGCTTGGTCTTCAATGCGCTGGCCACAGGTTATGACTTCTTCACTTATTATTTCACTTTAGTGTTGACGCCCATGATTTTTTTGTCTGGCGTCTATTATCCATCCGCACAGTTGCCTTCATGGCTACAAATAGTCGCCCATATATTGCCTCTGAATGCCGCGGTAAATCTGGTGCGACCGCTATTGTTAGGCAATTGGCCGGTCACGCCAATCACTGATTTGGCTATTTTAGTAGCGTATTGTTGCGTGGGATTTTATGCTGCCGTGGTCTTGACCCGGCGGCGTTTGTTGTAAGGAGTAGACTCGTGGGGCGACTATGTTGGATGTGATCTTAGTGATGACCACAATGCCGAATGTGGTCGACGCAAACGTACTCGCGGAGCAACTCGTGGAACGTAAGCTGGCGGCGCGTGTCAACCTACTGCCGGCGGTGCAGTCTGTATATCGATGGGAGGGAGTTTTAGAGCGAGCAAACGAGGTGGCGATGCTGATTAAGACTACGACGGAGCGTTACAGTGAACTTGAGGAATTTATAAAAGCGGCGCATCCCTATGCGCTGCCAGAAATCATTGCGATCCCGCTGGTTAGCGGCTTACCAGCCTATCTCGAATGGATAGGCGCAGCAACACAAAGGAATTGAATGTTTACCTGGAGCAAACTGCGATCGATGTTTTTTGTCATCCTGAGCCTGATGGTTCTATTGATGTCTTCTGCGCGTGCAGAAGAGGATTATCTGGCGCCTGAAGTCGCATTTAAATTTTCTGCGCGTATGGCCGATCCCAAAACCGCCGAAGTGACTTATGCAATTGCAGATGGTTATTACATGTACCGTGAGCGGTTTAGCTTTAAGGCTGAGGGCGCGACGTTGGGTGAGCCGAAAATTCCCGCGGGTGTGGTTAAATTTGATCGGACTTTTCAGAAAAATGTGGAGATTTATCATCACAGGGTGACCATCAATATTCCGGTCGAGTCCACCAAGGCATTTACGTTGATTGTTACAGGTCAGGGATGCGCGGATAAGGGCTTGTGTTACCCACCTATGGAGCATCGCGTTAATCTGTCTGCCGATGGCATTACAGCTGGCGGAGGCTTGATGGGTGCAATCTCTGCAGCGAAAGGTGCTGGCGCAGCGCTTGATACCTCCTCATCGTCCCGTACATCAAATCCAAATATCGATACGCCATCGAATTCTGTTGTTAGTAATTCCGCAGTATCTTCCGTGGACTTATCCGGCGGCTCTGACATCGGCCGTATCGAATCATCATTGAAGGGCGGCAAACTGCTGGTTATCATGCCGTTGTTTTTGTTATTAGGGCTCGGCTTGTCATTCACTCCTTGCGTGTTACCGATGGTCCCTATTTTGTCGTCGATTATTGTCGGCGAAGGGACGAAGGTTAAACGACGTCGTGCGTTTGTGTTATCGGTTGCTTATGTGTTGGGAATGGCGCTCGTTTATACCGCGCTCGGCGTCGCAGCAGGTCTTGCTGGCGAAGGTTTGTCGGCGGCGTTGCAGAACGCGTGGGTATTGTCTGCTTTCGCGCTGCTGATGGTATTGATGTCGCTATCTATGTTTGGTGTATATCAATTGCAGTTGCCCGGATCGATGCAAACCAAGTTGTCACAAGTGTCGGATAAGCAATCATCGGGCAAACTGGTAGGTGTTTTCGTAATGGGTGCGCTTTCTGCATTGATCGTTGGTCCTTGCGTCGCGGCTCCGCTAGCGGGCGCGTTGGTATACATCAGTCAAACGCGCAATGTGGTTATTGGCGGTAGTGCGTTGTTTGCGATGGCTGTGGGGATGAGCGTGCCGTTATTATTAGTCGGTATTTCGGCCGGTGCGCTATTGCCCCGCGCAGGTGCGTGGATGGAGTCTGTTAAACGATTCTTTGGTGTGCTGATGTTAGGCGTGGCGGTGTGGATGGTCTCGCCGGTCATTCCTGCGGCAGTGCAAATTCTGTGTTGGGCCGCGCTAGGAATCGGTTACGGCGCTTATTTGTTGTGGCACGTGTCCACCAGTTGGTTTTCGAAAGCGGTCGGTTTGGTGTTCGCTGCACTCGGAATTTTGCAGTTAGTGAGCGTTGTAACGGGTGGTCGTGATGTACTGGCACCGCTGGCGCAATTAGGTAGTGGCACGCAAGCGGCGCATACCGAATTTGTGAGAGTCAAGTCGGTTGCTGAGCTGGATGCAGCGTTGGCCCAAACGAATGGTAAACCGGCATTGCTGGATTTCTATGCTGACTGGTGCGTATCGTGCAAAGAGATGGAGAAATTTACGTTTACTGATCCGCGTGTTAAAGCCCGCCTCAACGATATTGTGTTGCTGCAAATTGATGTGACCGCAAACAACGCCGACGACAAGGCCATGCTCAAACGCTTCAATTTATTCGGGCCTCCCGGGATTATACTTTTTGATCACCGAGGTAAAGAGTTGGCTGGCGGTCGAGTGATTGGTTTTCAGAATGCGGATAAATTTACGCAGTCATTGGCTGTTTTAGATCAGCCTCGGTAAGGTAAAGGGGTACACCGCCGGTTACAAGTGATCAGTGATAGTGCCTTGCATCAAGTTCTTAAAATCAACATGTCACGAGTTTCAACATAGGGTAAAGTTATTTGCATAGTCGTTAAAAATCCTTAGAAAAGTCTTTCGATGAGATTATAGTTTTAGGGCTATCAAAGTCCCGGCTGGAATCAATAACGGTTCTAAGAAATTGGTAATGCGCACCGAAGGCAGTCAGATGAGCAGACAAATTTCATGAGATTGCGTTAATGTTTTCTGTGGTTTTCAGAATGCCGTCGGTATTTTTTACGATATCTTTACAGATATTTTGCCGATTCACTGGCGCAAATTTGTCCGATAACCGAATTATTTAAAGGAGATTGACATGACCCTACGTCTTGGCGACGTTGCCCCTGATTTTCAGCAAGATTCTTCGCTGGGCCAGATTAAATTTTACGATTGGGCTGGCGATTCCTGGGTGGTACTCTTTTCTCATCCATCTGACTTTACACCCGTATGCACGACCGAACTTGGTTTGACTTCTAAATTGAAATCGGAGTTTGAGCAGCGCGGCGTTAAGGTGATTGCACTCTCGGTTGATCCTGCGGATAAACATCTGGAATGGATTAAGGACATCAATGAAACCCAAAACACCATAGTGGGCTTCCCTATTATCGCCGATGCCGACCGCAAGGTTTCGGAACTATACGATTTGATTCACCCGAACGCGAGTACAACGGCCACTGTACGTTCATTGTTCGTCATTGATCCAGCCAAAAAAGTACGTTTGACCATTACGTATCCGGCCAGCACGGGCCGTAATTTTGATGAAATTTTGCGGGTGATTGATTCGTTGCAATTGACTGACAGTCACTCGGTCGCAACGCCAGGTAATTGGAAGGATGGTGACGATGTGGTGATCGTGCCTTCGTTACAAGATGAGGAAATTCTCAAGCAAAAATTTCCTAAAGGATACAAGGCGATAAGGCCTTATTTACGCTTAACTCCGCAGCCAAATAAATAAAAACGTACCTTAAAAAAAGGCCTCAAACACGTGTGTTTGAGGCCTTTTTTTTCTATCTTCATTACGCCGCGATGACCGCATTAATGGCGCTCTGACGGAGGATTTTCAAGATAGCGGCGGCGGCGAAAGAACGCTAACATCCCGACGACAATGAGGACCATGCTGATCATGGTCAACCAAAATCCAGTCTTATTTTGTAGCAATGGCATGACGGCAAAATTCATTCCGAAAATACCGGTAATCAAGGTAAGCGGCATGAATAGCGCGGTAATAACGGTCAACGTGCGCATCACTTCATTGGTCCGATGTGCAACCGCAGAGAAGTGGATTTGTACAGCAGATTCAATCGATGATTCGAGACGACTGGCATGATTGAGCACGCGGGTGATATGTTCCATGACATCGTTGATGCGCACTAATAACAGGTCGCGGGTACGACTGATGGTAACCCCGTCACCCTCATCATCCATATCCACAAAATAATCGCGCAGCTCTTGCATCGCGTCGTGCTGTTCTTCGCACAAACTTTCAAGTTTGCGTAATTCAATCCGTGCATCAAGTAATGTCAGCCAATCCTTGAACGGCCGTGCCGGATCGAGCAAGGCACGTTGCCAGCGATCCAGTTGTGTTGTCAGCGGCTGGCGCAATTCCAAATATTTATCGACCATTGCATTTAAAAGCCGCAGCATCAAGTCTTCGGGTGACGTGGGCAATCGGTTTGTGTGCTGTGCTTTGTTACTTTTATTCGCATAATCCAGCAGTCGGCTGCGCGTTGCGCTGATGGTGCGGCTGTGGTGCTCGTGCACTGTCACCAGCGCATTTTCCAGAATGAAAAATGTAATCGGTTGCGTGGTCAGGTTGCCAAAAGCGGCGGGCAGCGGGCGCTTACTACCAATCGCAGTGGTGGGGTTATCAGGCTCCTCCGCTGCAACCGCTGCCGTATCGATATTGCGACTACCATTATCATTCCCATGTAGCGATAGCTTGCGAAATACCACCATGCCGTAATCTTGCGTTGAGTCAAAATAGGATGGGTGAGCCGGATTGATCGCATCCTTTAAATGAGGGTCGTAGATCTGCGTGCCGGTAGCGCAAGCAATCAGATCGCGCCAGCCTTCTGGATCAGCGGCAACTTCTTCATGGGTGGTGTCTATCCATAAAAAACCTTGCGGCGGAACGCTGTCTGGTAGTTCGCTAGTTTGGGTGACTTGATTGTCACCGATTAAAAAAATATCCATATTGAGTGACGAAACCGCTGAAGTGTATGGGAGTGATGCGCCATGTAATTATTGCTAATTACATGGCCTTGTTCTGCCATCATCTGACTTTCGTGATTGTCGAATGTGCGAAAGCTGTTCGCTCGCAAAAGCAAGTTTTGTATGCGGTGACTCTTTGGTACAAAGAAGCACCACATTGATTAGTTCGTTTAATTTTTGTGCAAGAGTCGCGCAATATCCAGAGCGAAATAGGTGAGTACGCCATCGGCACCAGCACGTTTAAAGGCCATCATTGCCTCCATCATTGCCTTGTCGTGATCTAGCCAGCCATTTTGTGTCGCCGCTTTAATCATCGAGTATTCGCCGCTGACTTGATAGGCAAAAGTTGGGACTTTGAATTCGTCTTTGACGCGGCGAATGATGTCCAGATATGGCATGCCCGGCTTAACCATTACCATATCTGCACCTTCAGCCAGATCCAGAGCCACTTCGCGCAAGGCTTCGTCACTGTTGGCCGGATCCATTTGATAGGTATTTTTGCTACTCTTGCCAAGATTGGCCGCTGAGCCCACTGCATCGCGGAACGGGCCATAGAATGCAGAAGCATACTTTGCTGAGTAAGCCATGATGCGCGTATGAATGTGATGATGCGCTTCCAGCGCAGTCCGGATGGCGCCGATGCGTCCGTCCATCATGTCGGAGGGCGCCACAATGTCAACGCCAGCATCGGCCTGAGTGAGTGCCTGCTTGACCAGAAGGACGCAGGTCTCATCATTGAGCACATAGCCATCGGCGTTCATGACGCCATCCTGGCCATGGCTGGTATAAGGATCTAACGCTACGTCAGTCAAAATACCCAACTCAGGAAAGCGCTGTTTTAGCGCGCGGACCGCTTGCGGAATCAAGCCGTTTGGATTGGTCGCTTCTATTCCGTCGGGGGTTTTTAGTGAGGGATTGATTACGGGAAATAGGGCTATAACCGGAATGCCCAGTTCGACGCATTCCTCGGCCACATTTATTAGCAAATCGATGGAGAGGCGCTCCACGCCTGGCATGGAAGCAACCTTCTCGCTATGATTATTTCCTTCGACCACAAAGACTGGATAAATCAGATCGGACACGGTGACGGTATTTTCGCGCATCATCGCGCGAGAAAAGGCGTCCTTGCGCATACGACGCATACGCAATGCTGGGAATGGGGCAACCAACTGGTTGGCTTTTGGGGTATTTTGCATATGAGCTCCGAGATTTTTAGTCAACGCGTGGTGCGGTATTCGTTAATCGGTGTCTGGGCTGAGTGTTGAGGAAGAAAAAATAAAATGTTAGAAAAAATTAGAAACTCTTGAACTTTTCATGTTTAACCGCCTCTTAGCGATAGGTGCATTATTCACCTCCCGCTTCCCTCCCTGAGCGGGGCCATGTCGCTTTTAGTGATAAGGCATTCAGCCCTGAAGATCTTCCCCTTTCTTCAGGGCTTTTTTATTCCCGAGAGGTTTGCGATGTAAACATCATGGCATCCACGGATTTAATAATGTGCTTTAGTTTCCCTGTCGGTTCCTACAGGTTTCACTAAAATTTCTTTTATCAGCAGCCGCACGAACCAGATTATTTGTTATCTGCTTTCTGGGTATCAACGCCAGCGTCGGCGTCAGGTTCTTCTTTCGTGACGTTAACTAAACCCGCTAACTCAAGAATGCGCTGATTGGCTTCATCTAAACCAGTGCGTTTCAACGCTGAAAACAACTGTGCCGTAAATGGCAGTGGTTGATTATTTTCGTCAACGTAACTACCTAAAAAAGTATGTGCCTGGCGTAAAGCATTGGTTGCATCGTTTCGATTGAGCTTGTCAACCTTGCTTAATATGCAATGAATTGGCTTGCCGGTTGGGGCAAACCACTCGACCATTTGCACATCCAGGTCAGTAAATGGCCGACGGGAATCTACAATAAGTACTAATGCAGCTAATTGTGAACGACGGCGAACATAATCGCCGAGTAGCTCCTGCCAGTGCAATTTAGCGGATCCTGAAACTTGCGCATAGCCATAACCGGGTAAATCGACCAACATTGCGCGAATTTCATCGACCTTAGTTTCATCTTTGCGATGCTGACCGACTTGCGCGCCACCGATTGAAAAATAGTTGATATGCTGGGTGCGCCCGGGCGTTTTAGAGGCAAACGCAAGCTTCTTCTGATTGCACAGAAGGTTGATGGCGGTTGATTTGCCTGCGTTTGAACGACCCGCGAAGGCAATCTCAGGGATTTGGGTGTTGGGTAAATCACGGAGGTGATTTACCGTAGTAAAAAAACGGGCTTGCCAGAGTAGAGACATGGAATGAGCAGAAAATGCGGTAGAGGCGGCGAAAATGCCGGAAAGCTATTGTACAATAAGGGGTTGTGTAATGCTGCATTGCGTATGTCAATAGCATGCCGCTAACGCAGAGGAGATATAGTTGGAGTTTGTTAAACCGCCAACAGACCATGCGTAACATTGATAGCAGTGACAGCCGCCATAAGCGATAGCAGCAATAATTACTCGCCGTCTGGGCAGAATTTATTGTCAAGTTTAATTATAAAGTCTCAGGGTGTTTGAATGAACCGTGCGTTTCTATCCGTTTTAAAGTCAGTATTTATTTCCATGCTGGCTTTGTCGTCCTTTGCCTATGCAGCAGATGCACCGGCAGTGGCTCCAAAAGTCGATCTTGCGAAGGGTGAAGCCTTATATACTAATGGCGATCCAACCCGGAATATTGCCGCCTGTATTTCTTGTCATGGTGCTGCCGGTGCTTCCACAATTAGCCAAAATCCGAAATTGGGTGGTCAGCACGCTGCATATGTTTATAAGCAGCTAAAAGATTTCCAGGGCCCTGATCGCAATAATCCGATCATGACGATGTTTGCCAAAGCATTGACTGACGATGAAATGAGAAATATCGCTGGTTATCTGGATGCGCAAAAAGCCAAGCCAGGTGCGGCCAAAAACAAAGATACGCTCGATATGGGCAAAAAAATCTTCCGCGCAGGCATAGCAGAAAAGAATATTCCGGCTTGCGCAGCTTGCCATGGTCCTGGCGGTTCTGGCATTCCAAATCAATTTCCGCGTATTGGCGGACAACATCAGGATTACACTGTCGCCGAGCTAACCAATTTCCGTAGCGGCGTGCGTAAGAATAGTCCACAAATGATGACCATTGCCAAACGCATGTCCGACGACGAAATGAAAGCTGTAGCAGACTACATTGCTGGCTTGAAGTAGCAACAAATACTAAATTCGCGAATAGACTTTTTTTTGAAACCTCATACGCACCATCAAGATTGCGCCCGTGATGCTCGCCGTAGCTGCGTACAGTTGCGGTTTTCGGCACAACCTTGAAGGTGGTCGCGACGGTTCTGAAAGAAGTCAAATAAAGGGGGGCGGCGAAGGTCGTCCCTTTTTCTTTTCAAAAGAGCAATTACTTATGAGCATCAGTAACAAACCGACGACCGGCCTTGACGACGCACCGCGCACTGGCGGCATAGAGTTGAAGACCAAACACCGGTGGCTCGCCGAGGCAGTGGAATTAGTGTCCTCGATGCGTTTTGCCATTAGCATGCTGACGTTAATTGCGATCGCCTCAATCATCGGCACCGTACTAAAGCAAAACGAGCCAATGCCGAACTACGTTAACCAGTTTGGGCCATTTTGGTTTGATGTTTTTGCAAAACTAGGTTTGTACGCTGTGTATTCGACATGGTGGTTTTTGCTGATAATGGGATTTTTGGTCCTGTCTACGTCACTCTGCATTAGCCGCAATGGTCCGAAAATGCTAAAGGACATGCGTAGCTGGAAAGAAAATGTCCGCGAGCAATCATTGCGCAACTTCCATCACAAAGCGGAGTGGACCGCTCCAGTGATACCGGCCACGCTGACGCAGCAGTTATTGGCACGGATCGCTGCCAAAGGATATAAGACTAAAGTTGTTCAAAAGAATGATGCAGTATTAATAACGGCAAAACAGGGCGCAGCGAATAAGTGGGGCTACATCTTCGCACACAGTGCCATTGTGATCATTTGTATCGGCGGACTATTAGATTCTGATCTGCCAATTCGCGCCCAAAAGTTAATTTTTAATAAAACGCCTTTCAGCGGCACGGGCGTCATCGCCGATATTGGTCCGGAGCACCGTTTAGGGTTGGGAAATCCAACCTTTCGGGGCAACTCGTTGATACCTGAAGGTTCTGCCAGTAGCACGGCCATTATTCCGCAACAAAATGGGGTCTTGATTCAGGATTTGCCATTTACGCTGCAACTCAAACGTTTTGTCATTGATTATTACAGCACCGGCATGCCTAAGTTGTTTGCCAGTGACGTGGTATTGCGCGACAACGTCACGGGTGAAACAGTCACATCAACCGTCAAGGTTAACCAGCCCCTGATTTACAAAGGAATATCGATTTACCAATCCAGCTTTGAGGACGGTGGCAGCAAATTACGGCTTACCGCATTTCCGATGCTAGGCGATCAAAACAAGACCTCACCTTTGGCCGGTGTTGTCAATGGAACGACGCCACTAACTGCCGGTCCTAATAATGAGTATACGGTTGAATGGTCAGGTTTTCGCCCGTTTAACGTGGAGAATATGGCGCAATCCGGTCAAGATTTACGTGCTGTTACCAAGACCAAAAGGAGTTTTAACCAGACATTGTCGGACGACATTGGTAAGCATATGGGTTCGGGTGCTAAAAGCGCCAATGTTAAAGAGTTGAAAAACGTCGGGCCGAGTGTTCAGTATAAGTTGCGTGACAAAACGGGTCAGGCACGCGAGTTTAGCAATTACATGCAACCGGTGAAAGTCGATCAGGATTATGTGTTCCTGGCGGGTGTGCGCGATGTGCCGGATGAGCCATTCCGTTATCTGCGCATTCCGGCTGATGAAAATGACTCGGTAGAAGAGTGGATGCGCCTGCGTTCGGCGTTGATGAACCCGGAGTTGCGGAAACTGGCAGCGCAGCGTTATGCACAGCGTGCTATTCCTCAAGCACGAGCCGATATGCCAACTTTGCGCGACCAGTTGGAGCAATCTGCATTGCGCGGATTGTCGATGTTTGCCGGTGATGGCAAACAGGCCGGATATATGGCGATATCGAAATTCTTGGAGCAGGTTCCGGCGCAGGAGCAAGAAAAAGCAGCTGATATTTTCATGAAAATATTGAACGGCAGTCTGTGGGATTTATGGCAGGTGGCGCGTGAAAAGGATGGTTTGAAGGATATTCCTGTGAATGAAAAAAACACGCGCTTCCTACAATTGAGCAGTAATGCACTGTCTGACGCAACCTTCTATAATGCTCCGGTATATCTTCAACTCACTGGCTTCGACGAAATCAAGGCCTCGGTATTCCAGGTGACGCGTTCGCCGGGTAAGAAAGTGGTCTATTTGGGCTGTTTATTCTTGGTTCTAGGTATCTTTTCGATGTTATACATACGAGAGCGGCGCTTGTGGGTATGGATACGTCCCGACAGTCTGGTCGAAGGTCAGTCGCACATATTGATGGCCATGAGCACGCAGCGAAAGACGCTGGATTTTGAAAAAGAAGTTGATGTGATGAAAATACATTTAAAGCAATCGCAAGGCTAACCCGAATCCGCCCGCAGTAATGACTAAAATGCAATCGTCATTACGCGTCCTCAGATTCAGCAATTAAATACATACATGCGCCCTGCGCAAAGATAAGAACGATTCGGAGATCATGATGGAACTGACCCAAACTTATTCACCACCGGATGGCTTTTTTAAGCGTTTGTCGATACTAGACTGGTTGTTCGCTTTTGCGCTGGTGGCCGGTTCACTCTTCGCATTGGGTCGGTATGGCACGCATATGGACTATTACGAAAAAGGCGTGTTGCTTCTGGCTGCTCCGACCTTTGCGCTAGTGGGCTGGAACTGGAAATCGGTCCGCTGGTTAATGCCGTTGCTAGCCTTATTGGCGCTGTCTGCGATTGCCATGTATGGCGGCGTGCTTGATATGGCAAATAAGAAATTTTTTCTCAAATATATTCTTTCCAGTCAATCCGCAATTCTGTGGATGGGCACTTTATTCTTTCTATCCACATTTTTCTATTGGATCGGTTTAATTGCGCGGTCAGATTTCGGTTCGTCGATCGGTTCCAAATTATGTTGGGCAGCGGTGATATTGGGATTTACCGGCTTGCTGGTACGCTGGTATGAGTCCTATCTGATTGGTGTGGATATCGGTCATATACCAATTTCTAACCTGTATGAAGTTTTTATTCTTTTTAGTCTGATTACAGCATTATTTTATTTATATTACGAGCAACGCTACGGTACGCGCCAACTTGGTCCGTTTGTCATGCTGGTGATTTCTGCTGCTGTCGGCTTTTTGCTTTGGTACACGGTTGCGCGCGATGCCGCTGAAATTCAACCACTGGTGCCTGCACTACAAAGCTGGTGGATGAAAATTCACGTACCGGCCAACTTTATCGGTTATGGCACGTTCTCAATGTCCGCGATGGTGGCGATGGCCTATTTGCTGAAATCAAGCGGCTATCTGGTTGATCGTCTGCCGCCGTTGGAAGTGCTGGACGACGTGATGTACAAGGCGATTGCGGTTGGCTTCACATTCTTCACTATTGCTACCATTCTCGGTGCGCTTTGGGCTGCGGAAGCCTGGGGCGGTTATTGGTCATGGGATCCAAAGGAAACGTGGGCGCTGATTGTCTGGCTCAATTATGCCGCCTGGCTACACATGCGGTTGATGAAGGGCCTTCGCGGTCGCGTCGCCGCTTGGTGGGCGTTAATCGGCCTCTTGGTGACGACCTTTGCTTTCCTCGGCGTGAATATGTTTCTGTCTGGTTTGCATTCTTACGGCGAGTTGTAAAAAGATGTCCGCACTATTGCCTATTATTGCAAGCCCGCTTGATGGTTCGTTGAAGAGTGCGATTAAAAACTCTTTAACGGATGGCGAAGTCGATCTGGTTATTTTCGATTCTGACGGTACTTTGGTTGATAGCGAGCTACTGGCTGCTGAGGCAATGGTAGATTATGCTGCCGAGTTCCAGATAGTCATGACCGTGACCGAAATCATGGAGCGATTCAAGGGCGGCAAAATGGCCGATTGGGTTCTCGCCATGGAGCAATTAGGTGGCGCGGCGTTGCCAGAGTCATTTGCTTTGACCTTACGTCAACGCACCGCCGTTCTATTTCGGGAGCGACTACAGCCGGTTGAAGGCGCCCTGGAATTGGTGCGCTCCCTCAGCATACCTTTCTGTCTGGCCTCCAATGGGCCGCGTGACAAAATTGAGTTGTGCCTGGGAGTCACTGGTTTGTTACCCTATTTTGAGCGACGCATTTTTAGCGCCTATGAAGTGGGCACGTGGAAACCCGAGCCAGGTTTATTCTTACACGCAGCCGAGCAAATGGGCGTCAACCCCTCGCGTTGCGTCGTAGTCGAAGATAGTGTTCCCGGCGCAAAAGCGGCCGTTGCAGCTGGCATGCGCGTATTTGCGTTACAAACCGGCGACGTCGAGCCTGGCATGCCGGCACAAGCAACCGTTATCAAACGGTTGGATGAGTTATACGATCATTTCGGCTAATCGCCGTGAGTGCGCTTGCGCATTAAAACGTCCGCGTTCTGCCTTAATTGCCTTATCCCTATATGATGGCTGGTTGGTGGCGTCGGCTTCGACAATGCTAACTTGCGGTTACGCCTTGGCGATGTCATTTGGTAGTCTCAGCTTAGTCTAGCTCGACCTATTTCGGCTGCCTTAATTGGTCGGCAACTCTTTCTGCCGGATCGATTGGGATTTTGGCACAGCGATGGCAAAATTCAGGTAGCAGTGTGATGGCGGTTTCTGTTTAATGACGCACCTCCATTGCTTTTATTGCATTGAAAAAAGTCCTTTACTTAGATTAAGTTGCATCTGCGACTCAACATTTTGCGTATAAGTTAGAGAGGGTCTGTAAGGATAGGTGACGCCCGTCGACCAATGAGCATATCAGCAACACCCCTATTCGTATTTAAACAGCCAAGCACAATAGACAAATTGTCTCACCGATTTTCACAGGAGATTCGCATGCTGATTCGCCGCAGCCAAAACATCATAGAAATTCCCGCCGCATCCGACATTACGCCGCGTGCGATATTTGATTCGCGCCGCAGTTTTATTCGTCAATTGGCCGTGGGTTCTATCGCCACCGGATCGATCTTGGAACTTGCCTCGCATGAGGCTTTTGCGCAAAACTCTACGTTGCCAAAACTTGCCGCGAAGCGCAATGCTACCTACGTAGTCACCGATAAGGCGACTCCTTATAAAGACGCCACAACGTATAACAATTATTACGAGTTCGGGACTGACAAGGCCGACCCTGCGCAAAATGCTGGGACCTTGAAGACCAGGCCCTGGAGCGTCTCAATCGAAGGAGAAGTGAAAAAACCGATGACGCTTGATCTGGACAGCCTGATGAAACTGGCGCCGATGGAAGAGCGCATTTATCGGCTCCGTTGCGTGGAAGGGTGGTCCATGGTGATTCCTTGGATCGGTTATTCGCTTTCGGCATTGATCAAAAAAGTTGAGCCGACCAGCAATGCAAAATATATTGAATTCACAACTTTGGCTGACAAAAAGCAAATGCCTGGCCTGAGTAGTCCAGTGCTTGAGTGGCCTTATGTTGAAGGTCTGCGCATGGACGAGGCGATGCACCCGCTGGCGCTGCTGACCTTCGGTATGTACGGCGAAGTATTGCCCAACCAAAATGGTGCGCCGGTGCGGATGGTATTGCCGTGGAAATATGGTTTCAAGTCAGCTAAGTCGATTGTCAAAATTCGCTTTCTGAAAGAGCAGCCAAGAACTGCCTGGAATCTGACTGCGGCGAATGAATATGGGTTCTATTCCAACGTAAATCCCAACGTCGATCATCCACGCTGGTCGCAGGCAACCGAACGCCGAATCGGCGAAGACGGTTTTTTCACCAAAAAGCGTCCCACTTTGATGTTCAATGGGTATAACGACGTCGCATCGTTATACACAGGGATGGATTTGA
This sequence comes from Glaciimonas sp. GNP009, assembly GCF_054343755.1. Lineage (NCBI taxonomy): Bacteria > Pseudomonadati > Pseudomonadota > Betaproteobacteria > Burkholderiales > Oxalobacteraceae > Glaciimonas > Glaciimonas sp. GNP009. Next base: position 1,870,233 of record NZ_JBTGUV010000004.1, on the reverse strand, counting down.
AGAAATATTTCTAATCGTTAAGCGGTTTAAAGTACCCAAATATATGAGCCCGGAGCGTCTTAAAGATGCATAAAAGTCGGCTCTACAATTTGGGTCGCACCCGATATTGATGCCATTTTTTCTGACGAAGTTAGAGCAGAGTCTTTGTGGAAGTAATTTTCCAACAATCCTGCAGCGTCGAATAAAACAATACGAACTGAGTCTGGTATTGCGGCGTTAAGCGGTCTGGCACAAACGTATAGACAATATGTCGCAACACGTTTTTCTGATGTCGAAAGTAGACAATGATTAATCCAAATCCTAAGCAATTCCGTGTTCTGAAAGCCGCACTATTTGTGCTGGCTTTGCTTCCTTTCATTCGATTATTTGTGTACGCGTTCACGGATCAACTCGGGGCCAATCCAATCGAATTTATTACGCGCAGTACTGGCGACTGGACCTTGTATTTTTTGTGTATTACTTTAGCGGTGACGCCGTTGAGACGCTGTACCGGTTGGAACTGGTTGATTAAATTGCGGCGCATGCTAGGTTTGTTTGCGTTCTTTTATGCTGCCTCGCACTTCACTACTTTTCTTTGGTTTGATCATTTTTTTGACGTTACAGCAATGCTCAAAGACGTCTACAAACGGCCATTTATTACGGTAGGATTTATCGCGTTTGTGCTACTGATTCCCCTAGCGCTAACGAGCACTAACGGCATGATTAAACGGCTTGGTGGCAAGCGTTGGCAATGGTTGCATCGCACCGTGTACGGCATTGCCATGCTGGGAATTTTACATTTTTGGTGGATGCGCGCAGGAAAGCATAACTTCGAAAAACCAATCGTATTTGGCACAATCGTTGGCGTGTTATTACTGTTGCGCGTTTATTGGTATTTCAAGCAAAAGCGCGGTGCAAGCAACCGTCAGACAGATGGTATTCAAAAGCGCCAGATAATCTCTCCGCAATGAGCACACAGCAATAAAAATTGATTTACTGTCAAGGCATTGCAATCTGGCATGGTGTGAAATAAAAAGGGGCAGGGTATTTTTACCGTGCCCCTTTTTTACTCCATCACTTTCGTATGCTGACTGTTATGGCAGCATGGATTCCAGCGCAAACAAATCTTGCGGCGCTTCCCGCTTGCGTATCAAATGGACCTCGTCACCATCCACCATCACTTCAGCAGCACGTCCACGTGTGTTGTAATTGGACGCCATCGTCATACCATAAGCGCCAGCGGACTGGAATGCTAGCAAATCGCCTTGTTCGACCGCCAGGACGCGTGCGCGAGCCAACCAGTCGCCCGACTCACAGATCGGCCCAACGACGTCGTAGGTGGCGCTGCTGGCCTTAGGATTCAGTTCTATAACAGTTTGAACACCATGCCATGCTTCATACAATGCCGGACGCATCAAGTCATTCATTGCGGCATCAACCACCGCAAAATTTTTGCTCGTACCATATTTCAAATATTGCACTTCAGTGAGTAAGATACCGGCATTTCCTACAATCGAACGGCCTGGTTCAAACAGCACTTTCAAAGGTATCCCTTGATATTTTTCCTGGCGCCATGTGTCAATTTTGGCGAACAAACGGCCGAGATAGGCGCTTACCGCAACAGGTTTTTCATCATCGTAAGTGATCCCGATACCGCCACCGATATCGAGATGGTGCACGTGTATATTTTCACTCGCTAACTGATCTATTAATTGGATGACCTTTTCCAGCGCTTCAAGCAATGGCGCGTCGTCCAGCAATTGCGAGCCGATGTGGCAGTCGATACCGGTAATGTCAATATGTGGCAAAGTAGCCGCTGTACGATAGCAGGACAGCGCGTCTTCGTAGGCGACACCGAATTTGTTATCTTTCAGGCCGGTCGAAATATAGGGATGGGTTTTGGCATCGACATTGGGGTTAACCCGCAACGAAATAGCAGCGGTCTTGCCCATTTCGCCAGCGACCTCGTTAAGTCGGTGCAGTTCTGGAATTGATTCCACGTTAAAGCATAAAATATCGTGCGTCAGCGCCAAACGCATTTCATCACGTGTTTTGCCAACACCGGAAAAAATTACCTTGCGCGGATTACCGCCAGCAGCCAGAACCCGCAATAATTCGCCACCCGACACGATGTCAAAACCGGAACCGAGTTGACTCAGTACTTGCAGCACGGCCAGATTAGAGTTGGATTTGACCGAATAACAGACCAATGATTCTGCAGCCTCGCGGCCGCCCGCGGTACAAGCGTTGGCATAAGCCAGGAAATGATCGGTCAGAGCTGCTTTGGAATAAACGTAAGTCGGTGTTCCAAATTGCTCCGCGATAGAGGTCAGAGAGGTGTTTTCGGCGTGCAGTGCACCGTTTTGATACGAAAAATAGGACATGGAAAAGTCAGTTATGAAGTCAATAAATTATTGGGAAATAGTGTCAGGCCCAGTTGGCTCAGGCGGTACCATTTGAGTGTGTGGTCCCGCTTTCGCTGCTCCGCTCTCCGTGGTACCCGGTGCCGTCACTGTTGCCGGTGTCGCTAGCGGCGCGGATGTTCCAGATGGTTGCGTAGCCAGTGGAGGTATTTTTGGCATGAAAAGAGGGCCTTTTTGACCGCAGGCGGTCAGGAAGAGCGAAAATGCAAGCGTACTACCTAAAATTGCTACGCGGGACAAATCAAATGATGGTTTCACGGATTAGAATCACTGAGTAAGTTTAACAACATGGAATGGATTGGAGTTTAGCATGACAGAATCAGAATTTCTGGTTGCGGCTGAGGCGACCTTGAGCGCGCTAGAGGCGGCATTGGAGCGTGCCAACGATAACGACGAGTTGGATGTTGAGTGCAGTCGTCGCGGCAATGTACTGGAAATCGAATTTATCGATAACGGATCAAAAATCATCGTCAATAGCCAGGCACCGATGCAAGAGCTGTGGATTGCGGCCAAATCGGGCGGTTTTCACTATAAATTGAAAGGTAACGTCTGGCGCAATACACGTGATGACTCTGAGTTTTTTGCCGCTTTATCAACTATGGTCGGCGAGCAAGGCGGAACTACATTACAACTAAAGCCTTAGTCGGACTCACGCAAAATAGCATCAGTGGCTGGCTAACGCCCAGCCACCTGAATGGTTTCCGGGCGATACCGTTCTCACGTTTTTAATGTCATCGTCTGTCTGTCTGTCTGTCTGTCTGTCTGTCTGTTTCGTTCGTTCGTTCGTTCGTTCGATTTTGCGTGAGTTATCATCTGACCAGCGCTGTTTTTGTACGTTTGTCAAAACGCACCTAACTGCTTGTGTCTAGAACAATTCGTTTTTAACCTCGTCTTGCGCTTTATCATCGCCACCAGGAGCGCCAGTACTGCCGACGCCAATACTTTGGGTACCGGTGCCCGGCGGATATTCAGCATAATAATACTCACTGCCACTGTGCAGCAGGCCTTCTGGTACTTCTCGCTCCACAGTCGGAAGTCCTTTTAATGCTTTTTCCATATAGTCGACCCAGATTGGAAGTGCCAGGCCACCACCAGTCTCGCGATCTCCCATATTTTTTGGCTGATCAAAACCCATCCAGGTGACAGCAACCAACGTCGGTTGATAGCCCGCAAACCATGCATCCATCGAATCGTTGGTGGTACCGGTTTTGCCCGCCAGATCGGTGCGTTTGAGTGACATCGCTTTGAATCCGGTGCCAGCACGCACGACATCTTTGAGCATGCTATCCATCAGAAATGCGTTGCGTGCATCGATGACCCGATTGTTTTCATCGCCAGCTTTGGCGGGGTGCGCTTCTGCCAACACCTGGCCGTTCGCATCCAGAATTTTACTAATGAGGTAAGGATTGACCTTATAACCGCCATTGGCAAATACCGCATAGCCAGCGGCTAACTGTAAAGGCGTCACGGCCCCTGCTCCGAGGGCGAGCGTCAGATAAGGAGGATTCTTGTCTGGATCGAATCCAAAACGGGTCGCATATTCCTGCCCGTATTGCGCACCAATCTTATCGAGAATACGTACTGATATCATGTTCTTGGATTTCATCAATCCTCTGCGCATGGTCATCGGACCTTCGTATTTATTGCCATAATTTTTTGGCTGCCATACCTGACCGCCTGTCAGGCCGCCGCCAAAAGTAATGGGCGCATCGTTGATTATTGTCGCTGGCGACAAACCTTTTTCGAGGGATGCAGAATAAATGAATGGCTTGAACGCAGAGCCCGGCTGACGCCACGCTTGCGTCACATGATTGAATTTATTCCGATTAAAATCAAAGCCCCCCACTAAAGCGCGAATAGCGCCATCGCTGGTGCTGGTGGAGATTAACGCCGATTCCACCGCAGGCATTTGCGTAATGATCCAGGACTTTTCATTTTGCATCACGCGGATGATAGCGCCGGGTTTCACTTTGCGTTGAGGTGGCGCTTTGTCGCTCAATAAATTTGTGGCAATACTTAAGCCGCTACCGGTAATCGTGATTTCTTCTCCGGTGGAAAGCACGGCACGGACGCTTTTCGGATTCGCCTCCAACACCACAGCGGCAACAATATCATCGCTGTCAGGATGGTCGGCTAGCTCCACTTCGATCGCGCCATCCAACTCTTCCTTTGAGCCGGTAGGAATGGTCATATAGCCTTCGGGGCCGCGGTAACCGCGTCGTTTGTCGTAGCTCATCACGCCCCGTCTCAACGCAAAGTAGGCGGCGTCCTGATCGGCCTTGGTGATTGTGGTGAACACATTCAAACCACGTGTGTAAGTGGCGTCCTTAAATTGTTCATAGACTAATTGTCGGGCCATTTCAGAGACATATTCCGCATGAATACCAAATTCGGTCGCCCCGGTTTTTAAGCGCAGTGGCTCGTTTTTGGCTTGATCATATTGGCCCTGCGTGATGTAGCCCAACTGCAGCATCCGCAACAAAATATATTGTTGACGCGCAGTGGCCCGTTTCGGATTAACAACAGGGTTGTTGGCCGATGGTGCTTTGGGCAAACCTGCGAGCATGGCGGCCTCGGCGATAGTCAGTTCCTGTAATTTTTTACCAAAATAAACTTGTGCAGCCGAAGCAAAACCATAGGCTCGTTGTCCCAGATAAATCTGGTTCATGTACACCTCAAGAATTTGATCCTTGGTCAAATTTTGCTCGATTTTCCAGGCCAGGGGAATTTCATAAAGAAATTTACGTGAGGCCTTCTGGAGAAATGTTGGTTCGTTACTGGTCAGGAAAAAATTACGCGCAACCTGTTGTGTAATCGTACTGGCACCGCCGCCGCCGCCGGTCAGGTTAGAGAATGTGGCGCGCAAAATACCTTGATAATCCACGCCGCCATGTTGATAAAAGCGATCATCTTCAATCGCAAGAACGGCTTTTTTAACGACATCAGGAATGTCGTTAATATGCACCAGACTGCGCCGTTCTTCGCCAAACTCACCGATTAGCACACCGTCTGCCGAAAAAATACGAAGCGGAATTTTGGGACGGTAGTCGGTCAGCGAGTCCAGAGCAGGAAGGTTCGGCCAAGCCAGCGCAAGCATGAATCCAAATGTAAGTGCCGCGATTGCCATAAGGCCCGCGACGATACCGAAAAATCCAATGAGCAGCCTTAACGCCAACGGCATGCGACGCTTTGGCGTTGGGACTGATGTCGGATTGCTAGAATTTAAATCGGAAACTGGAGGTGTCATGCGCGTGTGAAATATCTGTAGTGATGGGACGCATTATAACGGCACGCGTTAAACGTACAACAGGGCATAAAACTTGCAAGCCTTGGCAATATACTTAAATTTGTTATTTCTCGTACAAAATCACACAGAAAGTGGACAAAAAGCATTACATTTGACAATTATTTTCCATCGATGTGACCGAAATTGGCGGTCCATCTGGACTTAGTTGCCGCCTGGAAAAAAGTTAATTCAAGGCACTTAAAAATGTTGTTCTGGTTGAATAAATAAATGTAATAAATAGTGCGGATAACCAACACTGTATTTATTTATTAATTAATTAATTGGACTTGCCAAAATATTATTTTGATTTGCTGATCAGTAAATGTTCCTGCAAAAAATACGCTCACCGGAGATAGGCTCTTGGTACTAGATCTTGGATCATTGTTCGGCAAAAAGAACCCACCGTTAGTGGGGATAGATATTAGCGCCTCAGGCGTGCGGTTGGTGGAGTTGGCGTCGGCGGGTAGCGATCAGTTGAAGTTGGAGCGCTACGCCTCAGAGCCGTTGCCGCGTGGTGCAGTTGTGGACGGCAATATCGAGAACATCGAATTAGTAGCTGACACGGTTCGGCGACTTTGGAAAAAAAGCGGCTCGAACACAAAAAATGTTGCCCTTGGCATGCCGTCCGCATCAGTTATTACAAAAAAAATTATTTTGCCCGGCGGTATGAGTGATGACGAGCTAGAGCTACAAGTCGAATCGGAAGCAAATCAGTACATTCCTTTCGCATTGGATGAGGTGAGCCTGGATTTCCACGTTATTGGTCCCTCGCAACAGGCGCCGGAAGATGTTGAGGTGTTACTGGCCGCTACACGTAAGGAGAAAGTCGAGGACCGCGTAGCCGTAGCTGAAGCGGCAGGGCTGAAGCCGATCGTCATGGACATTGAGTCGTACGCTGCACGTGGGGCAATCAACCGCATTGTCGCGCAATTGCCCCAGGCTGGGCGCGGCCAAATGATTGGACTTTTTCAAATTGGTGGCCAAAGTACCCACGTTTCGGCGCTGTTGGATGGGCAGCTTATTTATGAGCGCGAACAACCTTTTGGTGGACATCAACTAACGCAAGATATTGTGCGTGCGTACGGATTGTCTTACGAGGAGGCAGACGCCAAAAAGCGCACAGGCGATTTGCCTGCGAGCTATCAACAAGAAATACTCAATCCGTTTTTGGAAAGTGCTGCTATCGAACTCAGCAGAGCGATTCAGTTTTTCTTCACTTCAACTCCCTACACCCGTATCGACCAGATATATCTGGCGGGCGGCTGTGCAATCATTCCCGGCATAGTTGAAGCCGTCGCTGGGCGCGTCAAGATTTCTACCTCCTTGGTTGATCCCTTTGCCGGCATGCAATTGGCCTCCAATGTGCGTGAAAAGCAGTTGCGAATTGAAGCGCCTTCGTATTTGGTCGCTTGCGGCCTAGCAATGCGGAGATTTGGCTGATGATAAAAATTAACCTACTCCCTCACCGTGAAGAAGCGCGACAACAACGTAAGAAGGCATTTTTTGCCATGCTTGCGCTGTCGGCTGTCTGCGGATTGCTTTTGGTATTGGTACTCGGTGCCTTTTTTGCTCATAGTATTTCAAATCAAAGCGAACGTAATCTCTTCATTCAGGCTGAAAACACGCGCCTGGATGGTCAAATCAAGGAAATCATCAGCCTCAAGCAAGACATCGCCTCTCTTAAAGCGCGTCAGCAAGCAGTCGAAAATTTACAAAGCGACCGCAATCAGCCTGTGTATTTAATGGATGAACTGGTTAAGCAAGTGCCGGAAGGAATTTATCTGCGTAGTTTCAAACAAGAGGAGCAACGCGTCGTGTTGAGCGGCTATGCGCAATCTAATGAGCGCGTATCTGAACTGCTGCGCAATCTGAGTAACAACTCCCCTTGGTTGGAGCGTCCTGATTTAATTGAAATCCGTGCTGCAAATATTGCAGTGGGGAAGGATGGTAAGCGGGTTTTCGATTTTACGATAAACGTCGGCATTAAAAGACCTAGCGACACCGTACCTGGCAACGCAGTTAAAGCGACAGATGGGTCAAATGGCGGTCAAGTTACCGGCCCGGTGATCGTTAAGTGAGACCGCAGCATTCAAAGAGAGATGCACGATGACGGATTTGAAAGAATTACAGGCGATAGTCAGTACCCAGTTTAAGGGGCTGAACGGACGCCATCCTGGTCAGTGGCCGGCTATTCCCCGCAATCTTTGCGGCGTCGGTGTTTTATTGGCGGTGTTATTCCTCGGATGGTTTTTTTATTGGAGCGATCAACAGACTGATCTTACCAATGGCCAGCAACAAGAGGTGCAGCTAAAGGATCAATACAAAAGCAAGATTGGACAGGCAATTAATCTGGATGGTTTGCGTAAGCAAAAAAAACAGGTCGCTGAATACGTTATTACGCTAGAAAAGCAACTCCCAAGCAAGGCTGAAATGGACGCGTTGCTGTCAGACATCAACCAGGCTGGCTTAGGCCGGGGATTGCAGTTCGAACTATTTAAGCCGGGTCAGGTTGTGGTGAAGGATTACTACGCCGAGTTGCCTATTGACATCAAGATTACGGGCGGATATCACGATGTTGGTTCTTTTACTAGCGATATCGCCAATTTGCCCCGCATTGTCACATTAAATAACATGAGTTTGAGCGCCGGTAAAGATGGCGCATTGACGTTGGAAGCGGTGGCAAAGACGTTCCGTTATCTTGATCCAGAAGAAGTGGCGGCGCAACGCATCATCAGTGATGCGGCCAAGCAGAAGGGTGCAAAATGATCCCCTTTCCCGTGCCCAGTTCGATCAGATCAGTGATCGCCATTATTGCTATTGCTACCTTATCCGGTTGCGGTGATAGCGGAGTGCAAGAGGTAAGAGAGTGGATGGCAGATGTCAAAATGCATACCCGTGCATTTATCCCTCAGCTGACGGAACCCAAAAGATTTATCCCTTTTATTTATGCAGGCAACACCAGTATTGATCCGTTTGATCCTAACAAGTTACTGGTCGTGTTGGCCAAAATGCAGGCTAATTCCAACGGTCTAAAGCCGAACCTGGAACGGCGGCGCGAAGCGCTGGAAAATTATCCGCTAGACACCATCAAGATGGTGGGCACATTACAAAAAGTTGGCTTGAGTTATGCGTTGCTGCAAATTGATAAAACGGTATTTCCGGTGAAAGTCGGAAACTATGTCGGGCAGAACTTTGGCATGGTCACTCACATTAGTGAGACCGAAGTAAGTTTAAAAGAAATTGTACAAGATGCGTCGGGCGAATGGGTCGAACGCGAAGCCAAGTTAGTATTGCAGGAGAGCATAAAATGAGTGCAGCAATGGGTGCAGTAACGGGTGGCATAAAGGGTGTAACAAAATCCGTAGCAAGAGCGCCATTCAACTGCCTGGACGTAATTCGTCATAAAGCATTGATGCTGGTGACGATGGTTCTATTGGCTGGGTTTGGGAGCGCTGCGCTGGCCGACGACAATGCCGTGACGTCAATTAGTGCGAATCATCAGGGTAGTAATACTATTGTGACGGTTCACCTCAAAAAACCAATAAAAACGCTGCCGGTGGGCTTTGCGGTTGTCAGCCCTGCGCGAATCGCGCTGGACTTTCCTGGGATCGGTAATGCGACCGGAAAGACTGTGCAGGACGTTAGCTTAGGCGATGTTCGCAATGTAATTGTTGCTCAGAACGATGATCGCGTGCGTCTGGTTATTAATCTTAAGCGCTCGTTAAATTATGCCCTGGCTATGGAAGGTAACGCAGTCGTTGTAACGATTGATGGATCGGGCGGTCTGGCGACGGCGGTCAACTCAGTCGGTGAGCCAGTTCTACCTGTCGCGCCGAATCGCCCCGCTGTTCTCGATGGCTCTGTGGTACCGACAACAACATCTACGGTTGCTTATCCCGCGACTCTTGAAGACAGTAAGCCCGCGTTGCGCGATATCGATTTCCGTCGTGGCAGCGCAGGTGAAGGCCGCATCGTGGTTGATCTGCCGAGTAAGCAAGTTGTGGTCAACGTGCGACAACAGGGACAGTCGATTGTCGTCGATTTCAGTAAGACAAGTTTACCGGCAACTCTACGTCGCAAATTGGATGTTGGGGATTTCGGAACGCCAGTACGGACTATCACTACCATGCAGCAGGGTGAAAATGTTCGTATGGTGATAGAACCTAAGGGCCTGTGGGAGCATACCGCTTACCAGAGTGATTCCCAATTGGTGATTGAAGTCAAGCCGATCAAGGAGCAGCCGAACAAGTTAGGGCAAGGCGTGCAAAATTACCGTGGCGACAAATTGTCGTTAAACTTTCAAAACATTGAAGTCCGTGCAGTACTGCAGGTCATTGCGGACTTTACTGGTTTAAATATTATTACCAGTGACACGGTCAGCGGTAACCTGACATTGCGTCTAAAAGACGTGCCCTGGGATCAGGCGCTCGACATCGTCATGCAGTCCAAAGGATTAGACATGCGTAAGAATGGCTCAGTCGTGTGGATTGCGCCGAAAGACGAGTTGCTGACGAAAGAGAAGTTGGAGTTGGAGCAACGCGCCTTAATTGCCGATCTGGAGCCCTTGCGGACCGAGTCGTTTCAATTGAACTATCAAAAGGCCGATGCGTTCAAAAAAGTATTTGGTATTAATGATGATGGCAGCAGCGCAGGTGACAAAAAGAACAGTATTTTGTCCAAACGCGGAAGCGCCGTGATTGATCCACGTACGAATCAGTTATTCATTACAGATACGGCGACCGTCCTTGAAAATATTCGTACGCTAGTCACCAAGATCGACATTGCCTCGCGGCAGGTACTGATCGAAGCGCGTATGGTGGAGGCTAACGATGGTTTTAGTCGTAATCTGGGTGCGAAGCTTGGATTTGGTTTTAATAGCAATAACGTCGCCGCTGGTGGACAGCAAGTTCCAACTACAGTGACGACTACCTCGACAGGGGCGACTATCCCAGGTATTGGACAAAGTGCGGTGAATTTGCCGGCTAATCCTGCTACTGGGTCAGCGGGTTCTGTTGCATTGACGTTGTTTAATGCGGCTGCATCAAAATTTATTAGTCTCGAATTGTCCGCGCTTGAGGCGGATGGGGAAGGTAAGATCATATCCAGTCCGCGCGTTGTTACTGCCGATCAGCAAAAGGCATTAATTGAGCAAGGAACGGAGATTCCTTATCAAAGTGCTACCAGTAGTGGCGCAACTTCGGTTGAATTCAAAAAAGCCAACCTGAAACTTGAAGTGACGCCACAAATTACGCCGGACGGTAACGTCATTTTGACTGTCGATGTGACTAACGACAGTGTCGGCCAGGTTGTTCCGGGTGGCGTATCAATCAACACCAAGCATGTGCAAACGCAGGTTCAGGTAGAAAATGGCGGAACAGTCGTTATTGGTGGTATTTACACGCAAACAATTTCGAATGCCGTCAATAAAGTGCCTTTGCTTGGAGATATTCCGGTTCTGGGTTATCTTTTCAAACAAACAGCAATTGTTAACAAAAGAACGGAATTATTGATTTTCCTTACACCAAAAGTCGTCATAGACCGGATCGCTGGGCGCTAAATGCCTAAAGATACCGGCTTTACGCGGGTGTCTGGATTTGTAGTGAACTTGTTCGTATCTGTTGTTGGTTGGCTAAAGGCTGGATAAAAAGCGCAAAAGCTGAGATACACTTGTTTATTGGTAATCGGATTTTCAGCGAAACGCTTCTCTGAGTTTTACTACGATAAGTTAGCGTATTGAAATGGCAACTCCGAATCCGACTAATAAGATACGAAACAGGTTCCGAAACGGCTTAGTGGTGAAATGGTACGGTGTACATGAAAGGCAATATTATTCTGGTCGGCCTGATGGGATCAGGCAAGACCACGGTTGGTCGTGCTTTGGCGAGAAAACTAAACAAACTTTTTATCGATTCGGACCATGAGATTGAGGCGCGTACTGGCGCTTCAATTCCATTGATTTTTGAGATTGAAGGCGAGCCGAGTTTTCGTCAGCGCGAAGCAGAAGTCATCCGCGATCTGACTGCACGTCAAAATATCGTGTTGGCAACGGGTGGGGGCGCGATCTTAAATCCGGACAACCGGGCTTTGTTAAAGAGTTGTGGTACTGTCATCTATTTGCGCGCCAGTGTGCATCATATTTTGCAGCGTACAGGCCGTGATAAAAATCGTCCTTTATTGCAAACAGCTGATCCTCGCAGACGGCTAGAGGAGTTGTCGCGCCAGCGCGATCCACTCTATCGGGAAATTGCCGATATCATCATTGATACGGGCCGTCCTAACGTACAATTTTTGGTTCATAGCATTTTGTCTCAGCTTGATATGACGCGTGTCAACGTCGATGAGCATGTCGGGCTAATGAACAATAACGCAACGGATCTGACTGCTACAAACGCGGTATCCTCAAGCGACCATCTTTCTACCAATTTTTCTATGAATCAACAAAATACTTTGAATGCATCTCCATACGCAGCAACTTCTACTTTATCCGTCAGCTTGCAAGTTGAGTTAGGTGAGCGTAGTTATCCGATAGAGATCGGACAGCGGCTGTTGTTGGATGGTGAATTGATCGCCCGACTGGTCAAGGGCAAGCAGGTTGCTATTGTCACCAATACTGTAGTCGCCCCGCTGTATCTGGATGTGTTGCGTTCATCGCTCCTTTCGGCAGGCAAGTCGGTTGTTGAAATCATTCTGCCAGATGGTGAAGAAGAGAAAAACTGGACCAATCTGATGGTGATTTTCGATCGCTTATTGAGTGAAAAGTGTGATCGTAAGACAACATTGGTTGCACTGGGCGGTGGCGTTATTGGGGATCTGACTGGCTATGCGGCGTCAGCTTATATGCGTGGCGTGCCGTTTGTGCAAATTCCTACTACTTTGCTGGCGCAGGTTGATTCATCCGTTGGTGGCAAAACCGGCATAAATCATCCGCTTGGCAAGAATATGATCGGTGCTTTTTACCAACCTCAGGCAGTACTTGCGGATATCACAACACTGCAAACATTGCCGAAGCGCGAATTATCTGCCGGTTTGGCGGAAGTTATTAAATACGGCGCGGTAATTGACGCCGCATTTTTCGATTGGCTCGAGGCGAATATTGGCAAATTGATGGCGCGCGATAGCGCAGCGCTGGCTTACGCTATCCAGCGCTCATGCGAAATCAAAGCTGATGTGGTACGACAGGATGAGCGCGAAGGTGGTTTGCGAGCGATTTTGAATTTTGGACATACTTTTGGTCACGCTATCGAATCCGGTCTGGGTTATGGCGTATGGTTGCATGGCGAAGCGGTCGGCTGTGGCATGATCATGGCGGCTGAATTATCACACCGTCTGGGTTATATCGATGCCGTTGCACGTGATCGCGTGAGCGCGTTAGTGCGGGCGGCGGGCTTACCAACTGCCGCGCCGAATCTTGGTGCAGGGCGCTGGCTTGAGTTGATGCAGGTCGATAAGAAAAACGAAGATGGTCAAATCAAATTCATTTTAATGAATCAACTGGGTGGATCATTGGTTAGCACGGTGCCACAGGAACCACTATTGGCGACGATACAACAATTATCGACTGTGCCCGTTAACCCATCAATTAATCCGTCCGTTAATCCCCCTAAATCCATCGCTTAATAACCCGCTTAGCGCCGTCCCATGACAAATCAAGAAGCGTCTCTTGCACCGTATGCTGCACATTCAGCGACATCACGGGGACGCTTGTTTGACGAAATTGCGCCCAACACCCGCACTGAGTTTCAACGTGATCGTGACCGCATTGTCCATTGCACAGCCTTTCGTCGGCTAGAATATAAAACGCAGGTATTCGTTAATCACGAAGGTGATCTATTTCGTACCCGGCTGACGCATAGTATTGAGGTTGCTCAAATCGCCCGCTCTATCGCCAGAAATCTGCAACTGAACGAAGATCTGGTGGAGGCGATTTCGTTAGCGCACGATCTTGGTCACACGCCTTTTGGGCATGCTGGACAAGATGCCCTAAACGCCTGTATGAATAACTTCGGTGGCTTCGAGCACAACCTGCAAAGTCTGCGACTGGTCGACAAACTGGAGCAACGATACGGCGCATTCGACGGTTTGAATTTGATGTTTGAAACGCGCGAAGGTATTTTGAAGCACTGTTCAGTGGCTAACGCCAAAAGATTGGGCGATATTGGTCATCGCTTCCTCCAGCGCAAACAGCCCAGCCTGGAAGCGCAGGTTGCCAATCTTGCGGATGAAATTGCCTATAACAATCACGATATTGACGACGGCTTAAGGTCGGGACTGCTGACACTTGACCAGATGATGCAAATTGATTTTTTTGCACGTCATAATCGCGAGGTCGAAACGACTTTTCCCGGACTACGTGGACGCCGTGCGATCAACGAAACTGTGCGCCGCATGATTAATGCCTTGATCAACGATTTAATCAATACATCGCGTGAACGCATTAAAGCTGCTGCACCGCAGACGGTCGATGACGTGCGGGATGCGGCGCCACTGATTGCTTTCTCGGACCCAATGGCGCGTGAGGCCATTGCACTGAAACAGTTCTTGCGTGAAAATCTTTATCGCCATTATCTAGTCAATCGGATGACCAGCAAGGCCAGGCGGATTGTGGTGGAGTTATTTGACTGCTTTGTTAATGAACCGGCTTTGCTGCCGCCGGATTATCAGTTAATACAAGCTGTTACGCAGCCAGGGCTCCCTGATCCACAGGTTGATAGTGTCCAATTGCAAGCGCGTCAAGTCGCCGATTACATCGCGGGGATGACCGATCGTTATGCAATACGTGAACATCGCCGGTTGTTTCTGGTCGATGATGGACATTTATAATCTCCTTTGTTGAATCGCGTTACGTCATTGCGTGATGGCGCAGCAGATATCAATGCGATGATACATAGCAATATACGTTTTTATATCTGAACGTCTTATCGTACTTTCTGTCAATACATGTCGTCGCGTTATTCTCATACGAACATAAAAATGCACCGCTGTTTTTATTGAGTTGGATCAATGGCTGCATTGACAGGATGATCGGCGAAGTGATCAGCTGATGTTTCTTATATATTTTTGCGCGTGTTTTTGTTTGCTTTTTCGTCTTTATAAAAGGGACTTTACATGAAATTTATCTTTCAACCGGCATTACGTTTAGGTCTGGTGATCTCTTTAGTCTCTACCGCCGCGATGGCATTTTCTTTGGCGGATTTGAGCAATCAGGATGCCAACTCAGGACTGAAGGCGGCGCTCAATAAAGGCGCGGACGTTGCAGTTGCCAAGCTGGGCGTCGAAAACGGATTTTTAAATAACGATAAAGTAAAAATCGGATTGCCAGGGATGCTAGAGAAAGCACGACCGCTGCTTAAAATGACAGGGAAGGGCCAACAACTGGATGATCTGGTCGTGTCGATGAATCATGCCGCAGAGTCTGCCGTGCCATTGGCGAAGCCGTTGCTCCTGAATGCGGTGAAATCCATGTCGGTCACGGATGCGAAGAATATTCTGAGTGGCGGCGACACATCGGTAACCGATTTTTTCAGAGAGAAAACTGCCACCCCGTTAGGAGAAAAATTTCTCCCGATAGTAAAGAAAATCACCGACCGTAACGGTGTATCCACACAATACAATTCGACGATGGGATTGGTCAGTAAAACGGGTCTTGTGCCAGGTCAGGCGGCGACTGTTGAAGGCTATGTCACGCAGCGCACCTTGGATGGCTTGTTTTACATGATAGGGGAAGAGGAAAAAGCGATTCGACGTGATCCGATCGGTGCTGGCAGTGCAATTATCGGAAAAGTTTTTGGCGCATTAAAGCAATAGGCTGCGGCATACCATCGTCATGGTATTTTTGATGTGGACCGAATTGGGAAAGTTACGGGTCTGGCGACTTTATGAAAACTCTTTTGAGAGTGACGTTATAAAGCTTCTTGCTTAGTTATTTGTTTTGGCCGCTGTTTGAGGTGTACCCGGTTGCGTTCGAGACATTCGGCGATGCCTCCGAACACTGCTAAACGATGCAAAGTGTTACGAACATATTCGGGCAGGGCGTGTGTAAGTAATATAATTTTAAAATGACAAAGGGCGCATTAACTGCGCCCTTGCTCATTTGTCAGTATAGTATTTTTCAATTTATTTATTGAGCAATACTTACGTTGACCGCATTAGAGAACCCCGTCCATCACGTTGCTGCGATGGGCAAATCCTCAGGTAGATGCTTGATTGCCGAATGTTGATGATTCTGCAATTTGTCCTTATATTTAATCACTTGTCGATCGAGTTTGTCGATTAACAAATCGATGGCGGCGTAAAGGTCATGCGCAATGCTCTCGGCATGCAGGTCTTTGCCTTTAACGCGCAGATTAATTTCGGCTTTTTGACGCTTTTCTTTCTCTGTGATTTTGTCTACCGTCAGGATCACACTAATATCTATGACCTGATCGAAGTGGCGCTTGATACGCTCCAATTTGCTTAGCACGTGTTCGCGAATGGCGGGAGTTACGTCGAGGTGATGCCCACTAATTGTGAAATTCATACAGCGCTCCTATCAAGTGTGTCGTTGGCGGTTCGGACCGGGACGATTAATTCAGTGTTGAATCACCAATTTATTCATCAACCATAAATCAATCAGTCAGAACACAGCGACGTTTGTGCAAACAAGCAAACAGCTATAAAGATTTACGCAAATTGACCGGCGGAATTCGTAAAGCTTCGCGATATTTTGCGACGGTGCGACGGGCCACTACCATACCTTGTTCCGCGAGCATGTCGGCAATCTTGCTGTCAGAGAAAGGACTTTTAGAATCTTCCGCTCCTATCAGTTGTTTGATTAACGCCCGTATCGCCGTTGAGGAAGCCTCTCCACCTGCCTCTGTAGCAACATGGCTGCCAAAGAAATACTTTAATTCGAACATCCCGTGTGGGGTGAGCATGTATTTCTGAGTAGTTACACGTGAGATAGTACTCTCGTGTAATCCTAGTGTATCAGCTATTTCGCGCAACACAAGAGGTCGCATAGCAACCGCCCCATGTGAGAAAAAATTCCGTTGACGCTCAACAATTGCCTGCGCTACACGCAGTATGGTATCGAAGCGCTGACGCATATTTTTGATCAGCCACTTTGCCTCCTGTAGCTGCGAGTTAAGTGATCCCTCGCTCTTGCCCTGCTTGAGAATGTTGGCATAAAGAGCATTAACTCGAAGCCTTGGCATAACGTCATTGTTGAGCATTACCTGCCAACCATTTTTTGTTTTTCTGACAATTACATCTGGTACGACATAATCTGACGCACCGCCAGCAAAGGTCGCGCCGGGATGAGGATTACATTTTTTGATAATAATTTGTGCCTCGCGCAAATCTTCATCATCACACTCCAGCGCTTTTTTGATTTTATTAAAATCGCGCTGGGCAAATAAGGTCAGATAACCTTCAACGATTGTTAGTGCCAGTCGGCGTGTGACGAACGCTACTTTGGGAAATGCTTTGATTTGCAATGCGAGGCATTCTGACGCGTTGCGTGCTCCGACACCAGTTGGGTCGAAGCTTTGGACCATCTTCAAGGCCATCGACAATTCTTCTATCTCGATATCAAGTTGCTCTGGAAGACGTGCAAAAATATCGTCTAGTGATTCCTCCAGGTAGCCGTTTTCATCAAGCGCATCAATGATCAACTCGATCAATGCACGGTCGCGTTGCTGATCAACAGCTTCACGCATTTGTTTGAGCAAATGTTCGCGCAACGTCGATTCGCAGGCTTCTAATTGTGGTCGTGAATCCTCATCATCTGGGGCTTTGGAGGTTCGGGAAACGTCGTCAAAGCTCCATTCGCTGTCAGTATTGCCGTTCTCTTGATTGTTTTCGCCAGACTCGGGCGCTTCACCACCGCCCTCAGGCTCAGTTGGCGAGCTGCTTACTTCACTGTCACCTGGTGGCGCATCCATTGTTGAGGCACTGGTACTGATCGCCCCGTCGGCGAGTAATCGCACTGAATTGTCCAGGGGATCGTCGAGGCGTTCCAGTAACGGGTTATCCGAAAGGATATGTTCAAGTTCCTGATGTAACTCCAACGTAGACAATTGCAACAATCGAATCGATTGCTGCAATTGCGGGGTTAGCGCCAGATGCTGCGAGGTACGGAGTTGGAGAGATTGTTTCATGGGCGCTAGGGAATCCGTTGAATCCGTTACATGCGGAAATGTTCACCCAGATAAACTCGTCGCACTGATTCGTTGGCGATGATGTCGTCTGGACTGCCGCTGGCTAGCACGCTACCTTGGTTGATGATGTATGCCCGGTCACAAATGCCGAGCGTTTCGCGCACATTATGGTCGGTGATCAAGACACCGATGCCGCGCTCTTTAAGGAACCTGACGATACGTTGAATTTCGATAACGGCGATAGGATCAATACCGGCGAACGGCTCATCAAGAAGCACGAAGCGCGGATTGGTGGCTAAAGCACGGGCGATTTCAACTCGTCGTCGCTCTCCACCGGACAAAGATAATGCCTGATTTTCCCGCAATTTCTCAATTTGCAATTCTTGTAGCAGTGAATCGAGTTTGTCCGAGATTTCATCTTTGGTCAGTGCTTTGCCGTTTGGCCGCTGTAATTCAAGTACCGCACGAATATTGTCTTCGACCGTTAGCTTGCGAAAAACAGAGGCCTCTTGCGGCAGATAAGACAGGCCAAGCACCGCGCGTTGATGAATCGGTAAACGCGAGATGTCAACGCCATCTAAATCAATTGTTCCACCATCCGATGGCACCAGACCGACGATCATATAGAAAGAAGTCGTTTTTCCAGCGCCGTTAGGACCAAGCAAGCCGACGACCTCGCCGTTATTTACTTTCAAAGAGACATCGCGGACTACTTGGCGCGCGCCATAACTTTTTTGCAGCCCTTTAACGATCAAGGTGCTTAAATTTGTAGAGGTCATCTTATTTACTCTTCGGCTGGATGACTGCTTTGATGCGGCCCGCGCCAGGTTGACTATTGCCGGAAACATTGTTACTGACCGAGTAGAACTCCACGCGACTATCGTAAGAGATGAATTCGCCGTTTACAACATCGGTGACTTTGGTCCCTTGCAGACGTCGCATTTGCGCTTTCGAAAATAATTTAACGATTTCAGTTTTATCGTCGTACTCAATTCGCTCAGCTTCACCTTCGATCCATAAGTCAGGACCGCCGTCGCGCTTTTGGCGAAACGTGGCTAAGCCACCGGGAGGTGCGTATAAGGTGGCAAATTGATAGCCTGATGGGTCCGTCGTGACGACGACTTTGTTGGCTTTCATGATCAGCGTGCCGCGGGTCAGTATCACCTTGCCGGTGAATATCTTTACTTGTTTTACGTCGTCCAGCGTGAACTGGTCTGCGTCTACGTTGGATGGTTTATCTGCGTCAGCTTTTTCAGCATGGGCACCTGAAATACAAGTCAGTTGCAGCGCGAGTAGGGTTAAAAATAGAATACGTTTCATAAAAATCCTGAAAGGGGATACTGGCACTAAAAGCAACAATGGCTTCAATAGGATTATCCGGTAATCATGTGAGTTATTTAGTCTGCCGCGGTGTTGCGCGATAGGTGCCACGGACATTGTTTAATAGGCGTAATTGCATAGTCGCATTATTGGCATACATACCAACACCGGTCATTTTCGACTGATCGATCGTGATTTCGACCGCCTTGTTACTTGTCATAATGTCATCATCTGGCAATAGCTGAAGGTACTCGGACTGCAAATGAAGCTTTGACGACTTTGGCGTCGCTGAGCGGTCTGCGTTCACATTGCCGTACATATTCACTTTACTGTTGTTGTCTTCGATTTTGGCAGTATTGGAGCGCAAGGTCATCGGCGGTTGTTGTTTATCAAGGCTACGAATGACGGGAAGAATCACGTCAAATGAATCGTCGGCGGGATTGTGCGTCAGGCGTTGACCTGAGATGTTGTAGCGTGGCTGACCATTAAGTGCGAGTTGCACATAATTAAAATTTTCGACGTAATAATCAGGCGCAACACGCGGCGCACCCGGCAATAATTGCTCTGTATTTTTACGCATCACTTCCATGATCCAGAAACTACCGAGAGTGAGTGCCACACACACCGTCAGCAGCAGCATGAAGCGTAGGCGAAAAGTTGACCGCAGGTTTTTCATGCCGCCTCTATGACGCCGGTCAAATACTGTGCCAAAGCGGCGGCGTACTTGCCTTGCGCACGCAGAATTAAATCACAGACTTCACGCGCAGCGCCTTGCCCGCCGTTTGCCTGCGTAACATAGTGAACGCGCGATTTGACCTCCTGATGACCATTGGGGACACTGACAGCAAAACCGGTACGCGTCAAAATAGGCAGGTCAATGATGTCGTCGCCAATAAAACCGCAAACATCTGGGGTAAGGTTGGTATCGGCCAATAACGCGGCAAATGCGGTATTTTTGTTATGCGCGCCTTGATAGACGTGCGTAATGCCGAGATCGCTCACCCGACGGCTGACGATGGCTGAGCTGCGCGCACTGATAATGGCGGTGATAATCCCTGCTTGTTGGAGTAATTTGATGCCGAGTCCGTCGAGTACATTGAAACGTTTTATTGCCTCTCCGTCGGGACCAAACAATATGCCACCATCGGTCAACACGCCATCGACGTCAAAAATCATCATCTTGATTTGGGCGGCGCGCGCCATGACTTCTGCGGGTATGTTAATAGTATTGGGGGCGGCTACCATCAAATCACCTTGGCACGGGTCAAATCATGAATATGTAGCGCACCGACCAGTTTGCCATCGGCATCTGCCACCAGCAACTGGTTAATTCGGAACTCTTCCATGATTTGTACAGCATCAACTGCCAATTGGTCAGGGCCAACAGTACGCGGATTAGCATGCATCACGTCGGCAATTGTCAGCTTGGAAAAGTCCTGTACGTGTTCAATTAGGCGTCGCAGATCGCCGTCGGTGAATACGCCGACAGGGTGAAATTTATCGTCCACGATTGCCGTCATGGCAATACCTTTGTGTGTGATTTCGAGCAATGCTGCCGATAACGATACTTCTGCGGTGACCGCAGGAATATCGGCACCGCTGCGCATAACGTCACGCACGTGGGTCAGTAAGCGTCTGCCGAGCGCGCCGCCAGGATGGGAGCGAGCAAAATCTTCTTCACGAAAGCCACGCGCATCCAGCAATGCTACCGCCAGCGCGTCACCTAGCGCCAAGGTCGCGGTAGTACTTGCAGTTGGCGCAAGATTAAGGGTGCACGCCTCTTGGTCTACTTTGACGTTGAGATGAACTGTTGCTAACTGTGCAAGGGAAGAGTGGTCATTGCCGGTCATCGCAATTAGCGTCGCGCCCATGCGTTTAACGATCGGCACGATCGCCATTAACTCGGCGGTTTCGCCGGAGTTGGAAATAGCGATAAAAGCGTCATTTTCTGTCACCATCCCAAGATCGCCATGGGCGGCTTCGGCGGGATGAATGAATAAGGCCGGTGTGCCGGTCGATGCCAGCGTTGAGGCAATTTTTCGGGCTATATGACCGGACTTGCCGATACCAGAAACAACGACACGACCGGTACAGCTCAACAATAGTGCGACCGCTTGCGCAAAGGGAGCTTCAATGGCCCCCATTGCACTGTCGGCAGACATCCCGGCGCTGTCAGAAATGCGGTTTTTTAGCGCAATTATTGCATCCGCTTCGATTTGTAGCGTTTGACACGCGAGCTCAAGCGCTCGTTTGGCGTTAAAAGATTTTGGCAAGATTTTGGCATGGATTACACTCATCTCGAAAGTATAAACGAATTCCTAAAGCAAAAAACTTGCCAGTGTCATTATGGTGCAATTAATATCGACATATTGCACGGTGGTGTTGCGTACAGCGTCGGATAATCATTTTAATTATTAAATTAATTATTAAATTAATTATCAATCATGCAATTGTTGAGCAATAACTAAGCAAACATGTTTTCCACATCAGGATTGACGCATTTCTATGCGCTGTTACACAGTATTAGATGCTTATCCTGCCCATCGCAGGCTCGCCTAGCGGATGCCGGGTGAATACTTGATGAGCGAGATTGCGTAGCCAGCACGACAGCGCAATCAAACCATTAATGGTTGCATGCCCCACGATCAGCCCACTCAAAGCCCCAACCTTGATTGATGGTATCGGTATAAGCCGGATCGCCCGGTTCCCGTTGCGAATGCCACATTGCAAGATAGATGCGACCGTTATGCTGGACCATATCTCCCCCTTGATAGCTCTGACTTTGCTTCCACAATGGTTTGCATTCTTCCACTGGTATTGGTGCGACGTCATCTGCTTTCACTATTACGGTGTGGTTCTTCTGCGCGCTCAACTTTCCGTCATTTGCGGTGACGGTGAAGTGATACTGTGTCTCCTGTGCCAGTGTAGGAGCAGTGAAAGTGAGTTGCGCGCCATCCGCTATGAATGCCAGTGGAGGCGATACTTTCCAGCTATAAGCTAGCTTGCCGCCATCGGCAGCGCTTGAGCCCGCAGCGTCTAACTTCACCGAAGTGCCGCTTGTTGCTTGCGTGGGACCGCTAACGACGACGACCGGTGGTCGACTTTCTTCCGACTTTTTCACAGTAATTTTTTGCTCAGCGTGCGCTTTACGTCCGCCATGGCTGCTGGAGACATCAATTGTTACCTGATAACTGCCGGCGGCTAATGTTGAAAGCGTCAATTCCTGCTGCGCGCCTTGCAACACTCCCGCACCAGTTGCATCCTGAATTTTCCAGTTATACACCGGGGGTGTACCAGCTTCGCCTTTAAAGTTTGGTGCGGCCTTCAAATTCGCTGCTTGCCCCTGTACGATTGACGTCGGACCGACAATTTCTACGTTCGTGGCTACTACACTTACTTTCATGGTGGAACTGCTTTGCACACCCTTTTTGTTGGTAATGGTGAGTTGATAGATGCTTTCGCCAGTCTGGTGTGTGTTCACGACCGCTTCGGCAATGGCTTTATTTGCATGGCGTAGCGAAAAAGGACCGCTCAACATTTTCCATTGATACGTCGTCGCGTTTTGGCTTTTACTACCGTCCAGTTGATAGGCAAAGGAGGTGCTGGTGGTTGAAACAGCATGTATATCTGCTTTGACAACCGCTTCCGGTACATCAATATCTACCGGCGGCTCGCCTTTATTTAACAACAACTCAACCGCAGCTTGCACGTCCGGTTGCATGCCAATCGGGCGCTGCGCATCAGGAGACGGCAGCGGATGTCCCGTATCTACCAATACCTGGCGCATTTTTTTAGGTGAAATAGCCCCGAGTCCGTGGGCAAATGCAATACTTTGAACTTGTGCGACAGCACCTGCGATGATCGGATTGCTGGAAGACGTGCCGGAGAAAGTATGGCTGTAAATGTCGTTGGAGCAGTCTTTACCGCTGCATGACGTGGTTGTAACGTCTCCGCCCCAAGTGAAGAGATCAACCCGGCTTCCATACTCTGAGAAACTGGCGCGTTGTCCACTTCCCGGATTTGCCGCACCGGCGTAAATAGCCCCAGTGTCATTCAGATTGCGATCATATCGACCCTTAAAATAAGGGTGATCGAGGTTGATATTGCCGTTGCCGGCAGCAATAATGACATGCACCCCCTTTTCTTGCGTTAGGTAGCTAATTTCATCGGCCACAGATTGAACCGATTCAATGGGTAAGAAACAAGCGTAACGATTTTCTTTATCGCAGACTTCAATTGGAATGGGCAACGGCGGCCCAAAGTGGATGCCAACCTGGACTACATCTCCTGGTTGTAAATGTTGGCCCAGATTAAACAAGCTTCCTCCTCCTGGCTGAGAAAATTTGCTATAGCCTGCTTGCGCTTTTGGCACAAATCCTGTGGTACCAAAACCATTGTCTTTCGAAAACATAATTCCCGCACTCATCGTGGCATGGGAGTTCGGGGCGCGCTCCGCCACTTCCCCGTGTTGCAGAAAGGGACGAGGCAAATCAGCGTGATCATAAGACCAATGGTTCCATTCAGTTGAGATAATGCGTACGTATTCCCCGTCACCGCCAGGATAAGCGCGCGCCGCAATCGCATTCAAGCCGCCCAGTTTAAATCCGCCTTTAGACGTTGCGTCTTGCATATAAAGCTGGCGCGAAGTGTAATCGGGAGTGGCGTTGGATCCTGCGGTACTTTGTTTTGCATCTGTTTTCGGCACCCCAGCAACGACAAAATTCTCGTCTTGACGTGCTAATTCCGGTGCAACTTGGGCCGACTCGACTAGCGGGTTATTTCTTAAATCCGCCAACATTTCATTTACGGCATCGTTTGACTTACCGCTGGTATCGATTGCGTAATAGCGCGTCAGATTGTGCCGCTCCATTGCGGCTATCTCATCGGCTGAAAACGTCATCGGCACAGGAAATATTGCATTGAGACGCGGTGCAATTTGTTCTAATTGGTGTAGTGCAGCGGAGGTTCTTTTAGGTAATTGCTGTTGCGACTCTAGTGAAGTAATGGTGGCGCGTAAGAGCACGGTAATGCTGGTCGGCTCAACCTCTTTCGCGTGTAGCGGTCCTGAGAATAGCGCGCCAATCGTGGCGCATAGAAATAGTTTCGTGAACGTATTTTGCATGATGGTAACAATTTTCTTTAATAGGTCGCAAGCGAACCCGTGCGTCGCATTGGCGTACGTTTAAACGGCTTTAGTAACAAAGTCGGCGGGAGTTTTTGGCTGGCTTAAAACGGCTTCAGTTACGTTTAAGCCAGTTTTTTGCGGCAATTTGACGCCACGCATTCATTGGCGGGACATAGCTTGAACCAGCCCCGGAATTATCAGTTTTTGTATTGCAGCAGGCTAGGAGACAACCAGCCTGAATCGCAGAGAAAGTGTCTTGTTTTTATGTGGAATACTCTCGGCCTCTGAAGAGCCACCACCGGAATGTCTCTTGCGATAAACGTTCATTACGCAAATGCGGCCAAAAGATTTTGGCATCAATGACACTGATTTCTAAGGTATAAACGAATTATCAATCGCAAAAATTGTCCGTATCATTTAAGACAATGCAATGCGACATACAACACCATCGCTGTGTAGATTAAGTCGTGAAATTATTTTTATTGTTAATTAATTAAGAACTGAGCAAGCATGCTTTCTGGTTTAGAACTGACTATTTTGTTACTCGGATCCGCGGTATTAGGTGTCGTGGCGTTTCGTATGTTCCACTTGCCACCAATGTTGGGCTACCTGACTGTCGGTATACTTATCGGCCCGCACGCACTTGGGTTTGCCGAGGACAATGAAACCACGCATACGCTGGCGGAATTCGGTGTCGTGTTTTTAATGTTCTCCATCGGATTGGAGTTTTCATTATCCAAACTGTCAGCGATGCGCCGGATCGTCTTCGGACTTGGCATGGCGCAGGTATTGTTGACGATCGGCGCGACAATGTTGTTTGGTTGGATGGTCGCCTATATATTGCCGCAACTGACCAATATCAGCTGGCAAGCCGCCTTCGCATTGGGTGCTGCGCTGACCATGTCCTCCACCGCCATCGTCTCAAAACTGTTGACTGAGCGGCTGGAACTGGAGACAGAACACGGACGCCGCATCATCGGCGTCTTATTATTTCAGGATTTGGCGCTGGTGCCGTTACTGATCATCGTTCCCGCTTTAGCAAAAAATTCCGGTGACCTCGCCGCAACGCTGGGATGGGCCAGCGCCAAAGCGGTGATCGTGCTCGTATTGTTGCTTTTCATCGGACAAAAACTCATGCGCGGCTGGTTTCAGATTGTCGTCAGACGGCGTTCGCAAGAGTTGTTCATGCTCAACTTGCTGCTGATCACTTTAGGCGCCGCATGGATTACCGAGCGCGCTGGTTTGTCGATGGCGCTTGGCGCTTTTATCGCGGGTATGTTGATTTCAGAGACCGAATATAAGCATCAGGTTGAAGAGGATATCAAATCATTCCGTGACGTCTTGTTGGGCCTGTTTTTTATTACCATCGGCATGTTACTCAACATACGGCTAGTCATTGAACATTGGTGGCTGGTATTGCTATTGTTGTCCGGGCCGGTATTACTTAAATTTGGCCTGATTGCGGCGCTCTCAAAAATTTTCGGCTCTACTACCGGTGTCGCACTAAGAACGGGTTTGGCCTTGGCGCAGGCGGGCGAATTTGGCTTTGTGCTGTTGAGTCAGGCCGGTGGCTTGCATTTGATGGATCCTCTGCTGATCCAGTTAATTCTCGCATCGATGGTGCTGTCGATGCTGGTTGCACCCTTTATTTTAAATAAATCAGACGCCATCGTCATGAAGCTTTCCGCTAACGAATGGATGATGCAATCGCTAGCGCTGACCCAATTGGCGACCCGCACCATGTCGACCAAGAAGCACGTCATTATTGCCGGTTTCGGCCGTAGTGGCCAAAGTCTGGCCACGTTACTTGAAGAAGAAGGGATTGGTTATCACGCGCTTGATCTCGATCCAGATCGCGTGATTGAAACGCGCGGAGCTGGCGCGCAAGTTTCCTACGGCGATGCGTCACGCAAGGAAAGTCTGGTCGCAGCCGGGATACATCGGGCAGCGGCATTGGTCATCACCTATGCCAACACGCCATCGGCGTTGCGCGTGCTGCACCATGTCCACGAACTGGCGCCGGAATTGCCTGTGATTGTGCGAAGCTACGATGATACGGATCTTGATAAGTTGCGTGCGGCAGGCGCTGCTGAAGTCGTGCCAGAAGCATTGGAAGGTAGCCTGATGCTGGCATCGCATGCGTTAGTGATGTTGGGTGTACCGTTGCGGCGCGTTGTGCATCGGGTGCAAGCATCCCGTGATGAACGTTACGCTTCCCTGCGAGGATACTTTCACGGCGTAGGCGATGCGAGTGATATCGACGACTATTTGCAGGAAAGACTGCATTCCGTGACCTTATTAGAGGGCGCAAAAGCGGTCGGAAAGTCATTGGCCGCGCTTGATCTGGCAAAAGTCGGAGCAGAAATCAGCAGTGTTCGTCGTGGCAAGGGCCGACTTAATATTACGCCCGAGACAGTGCTTGAAAGTGGAGATATCATCATTTTACGTGGTGCTGCCGAGGGTATTGCCAAAGCGGAAGAACGGTTGTTCGCCGGCTAAATTAGGCGGCCGTTAGTAAATTATGCCTGAATCTATTGTGGCGTTTAGTCACAGTAATGCGTGAATTCGCTTGAATTATTTGAAAAAGTTGAATCCATCACCGATATTTTGTCGTATAAATAACGTCAATCCACAATTTAATGTGGTGATGTTATGGAGTTAGTCCATGGTTCTTTTGTCAAAAATTGCATTAATTTTCTGCGCGGTGACGTTGGCTTTGGTAGCGACGGTTGCCTGTTCGCCGCTCACCGCGATCAATGCGTTGACGACCGAAAGTACTTACGACAAAACCAGTGACGTTGTCTATGGCGCGAATGACCGTAATCAACTAGATATTTACACTCCTAAAAATCTGCATGCCGCCGCGCCGGTCGTGGTATTTTTTTACGGCGGCAGTTGGAGTAGCGGGGCGCGTGGCGATTACGCGTTTGTGGGAGAGGCGCTGGCCTCACGCGGCGTCGTCGCTGTTGTAGCCGACTATCGACTCTATCCCGAAGTCCGCTACCCGACATTTCTCGAAGACGGCGCACACGCAATAGCGTGGACAGTCAGGGAAATCTCAAAATACGGTGGCGACCCCAAAAGGTTGTATGTCATGGGTCACAGTTCGGGTGCCTACAATGCGGCGATGTTGGCGCTTGACCCGCGTTGGTTAGCCGAGGTTCATCTGACGCCTGCCGTGCTGCGAGGATGGATTGGATTGGCTGGCCCTTACGATTTCCTACCGATTGAAAATCGCGGGGTGCGACCAGTATTTTTCTTCCCCAATTCACCCGTTGATTCTCAGCCCATTAATCACGTAACCTCGTTAGCGCCTCCGACGTTGTTAATTGCGGCGAATACCGATAGTTTGGTGAACCCAGTCCGCAATACCGGCGGCTTGGCAGCCGCATTGCGGACTGCGCATGTGCCCGTGACTGAGCAATATTTTGACCATGTCAGCCATGCCACACTGGTCGGTGCGATCTCGCGCCCGTTGCGGGGTTTAGCTCCGGTTTTAGATACTGTCGATAAGTTTATTAAATCCGATGCCGGTCGAATTGCGTCACCTATTTCACCTGATCAAAGTGATCAAAAATCGGTCGCGCTGAATGCGCAGTAAACGCTGAATTTTGCTGCGGAATGGCGCATTTTAAGAGGACAGCACGATATCCTCAGAAGCGGCCGAACGGCTGCCTGGCAATGGCGCATTGGTGATGCCGTGATACGCAAAAACGACTGATTCTTTTATCGCCTGACTATTATTCCTGCCAGCAGCATGGAACAGACCGCTGTGAAAAAAGACCACGTCGCCGGGGTTCAACTGGAGTGCGAAACCTTGCGCAAATAGTGTTTGATTTTCAGCGACATCGGGACGCAAAAAATCAAGGCCATCCATTTGTGATGGCTGAATGTCGAGTCGGTGTGAACCAGGAATAAGACGTAACCCGCCATTGTTTTCGTTTTCATCATCCAAAGCCAACCAGACCGAAATCAACGCATTGCGCGGAAAGGACCAATAGCGGATATCGCGATGCCAGCCGGTCGCAGTGCCAAAGTCAGGATGTTTGGTCATCACGCAATTATGATGCGCCAACGTTAAGCAAACCTGTTCTCCGAGAAGCTGGGCAAGCATCGCTACCAGAAGTGGATTGCCCGCCCATTCCCGAAACGATGCATGACGTTGATAAGCATCCCGCAAGCGCCGCGCAGTGCGCCCCCCAACGCTATCGAGTGAGGTTGGCGCGCCAGCGTAGCCGACCGCGGACTCGTATTCCAGTGGCGCCACCGCATCGCGTAAATGTTGGTTGGTGATCGATGCCATTTCGGCACAATCAATGGTCGACACCAAGCGTGGCAATATCAGAAAACCGTCTGTTTCAAATGCCGCAATTTGTTCGGCGGAAAGAGGGGTGCTGTTCATTACGACGTTCCTATGGTTGGAAGAAAGCGCAAAACGTAAGCAAAACAAAACAAGGCAGAAGCCGCAGAGCTGATCGATAACGACGCGTTACCGAACATCCAAGTCGAGCGCTATTCGCCGATCCTGGTACGCCTATGTTGCGCCGTACCGGATCGATCTTTGGCGCTTAGCGCTTACTCGCTCTGCTACCTT
This sequence comes from Glaciimonas sp. GNP009, assembly GCF_054343755.1. NCBI lineage: Bacteria > Pseudomonadati > Pseudomonadota > Betaproteobacteria > Burkholderiales > Oxalobacteraceae > Glaciimonas > Glaciimonas sp. GNP009. The sequence continues at coordinate 1,841,369 of NZ_JBTGUV010000004.1, read as the reverse complement.
CCTGTAATGCTATTATCCTCTTGCGCGTGTGCAATTGCTTTTATTTTTCCAACAGCGGGGCGAGATATTTTCCCGTCACACTATTCGGATTTTTAGCCACATCTTCCGGCGTTCCTGTTGCAATAATCAGCCCGCCTCCAGCGCCACCTTCCGGACCCAGATCAACCAACCAGTCGGCGGTTTTAATCACATCCAGATTGTGTTCGATGATCACTAAAGTATTACCCTGATCACGCAAACGATGAATCACTTTCAGTAATAAATCGATGTCGTGGAAGTGCAGACCGGTAGTCGGCTCATCCAGGATGTACAGTGTGCGACCGGTATCGCGTTTGGATAATTCGAGCGACAACTTGACCCGTTGCGCTTCGCCACCAGAAAGCGTTGTAGCGCTTTGGCCCAGACGAATATAACCGAGACCAACATCTAGCAATGTATGCAATTTTCGCGCGATCACCGGCACAGGTTTGAAGAATTCATACGCTTCTTCGACCGTCATTGCCAACACCTGAGTGATATTTTTTCCCTTGTATTGGACCTCTAGCGTTTCGCGGTTATAACGCTTTCCGTGGCACACATCGCAGGGAACATAGACATCCGGCAAAAAGTGCATCTCGACTTTGATCACGCCATCGCCCTGACACGCTTCGCAACGACCGCCTTTGACGTTGAACGAAAAACGTCCGGCGTTATAGCCTCGTTCTTTCGCCATCGGCACGCCAGAGAACAAATCGCGGATCGGTGTAAACAGGCCGGTATAGGTTGCAGGATTGGAGCGCGGAGTACGTCCGATAGGCGCCTGATCGACGGAAATAACTTTGTCGAAATGTTCCAGTCCGCTGATCGATTCATGCGCCGCCGGTTCGGCTTGCGAGCCATATAAATGGCGCGACGCGGCATGATATAGCGTGTCATTGACCAGCGTTGATTTGCCAGAGCCAGAGACGCCAGTGACGCAAGTCAGTAATCCGACTGGCAACCGCATCGTGACGTTTTTTAGGTTGTTTCCGCTAGCGCCGGAGATGATGAATTGTCGATCCGGATCGGCTGGTGTACGCTTTTTCGGAACAGCAATTTTGAGTGTGCCGTTCAGATATTTCGCCGTCAGTGATTTTTTACTTTTGAGAATTTCGGCGAGCGTGCCCTGAGCAATAATCTCGCCTCCATGCACGCCAGCGCCGAGACCCATGTCGACCACGTAATCAGCGGTGCGAATGGCATCCTCGTCATGCTCAACGACCAAAACGCTGTTCCCAATATCACGCAAATGACGCAGCGTTTCAATCAACCGGTCATTGTCGCGTTGATGCAAACCGATGGACGGCTCATCCAGTACGTACATAACGCCGGTCAGGCCAGAGCCGATTTGCGATGCCAGGCGGATGCGTTGCGCTTCGCCACCGGACAACGTATCGGCGCTGCGTTCCAGCGACAAATAATCGAGTCCGACATTGTTGAGGAAGGTCAAACGTGAAATGATTTCCTTGATAATCCGGTCGGCGATTTCTTTCTTCGCGCCGGTCAGTTTCAGCTTTTCAAAGAAATGCAAAGTCTCGCGCAATGGCGTCGCCGCCACCTCGTAAATGGCGCGCTCTTGCTTGCCATTGCCGACCTTAACGAAGCGTGCCTCGATTCGCAGACGCGCACCGTGGCAGGACGGACACTCTTTCTCGTTGATGAACTTGGCAAGCTCTTCCTTGACCGCCATCGAATCAGTTTCGCGGTAGCGGCGCTGTAGATTGTTGACCACGCCTTCAAAGGTATGATCTTTGATCACTGCCTTGCCACGCTCGTTAATATACGTGAACGGAATCGTCTCGCGCCCCGAACCATACAACACAACTTGCTGCGCTTTTTCAGGCAGTTTTTCAAATGGCATATCCAGATCGAATGCGTAATGCGCAGCAAGATTCGATAACATCTGGAAGTAAAATTGATTGCGTCGATCCCACCCTTTTACTGCACCACTGGCAAGCGACAGGTTCGGAAAAGCAACGATCCGCCTGGGATCAAAGAACTCGATATGACCAAGCCCATCACATTCCGGACACGCGCCCATCGGATTGTTGAAAGAGAACAGGCGTGGCTCAAGCTCTTGCAGAGAATAGCCACAAGTCGGGCAGGCGAATTTGTTCGAAAACATGTGTTCAGCGCCGCCATCCATTTCCAGTGCAATGGCGCGTCCTTCGGCCAGACGCAATGCGGTCTCGAAACTTTCTGCCAATCGCTGCTTGATGTCCTCTTTTACCTTCACGCGATCAATCACCACGTCAATGGTGTGCTTCTCGGTTTTTTTCAGCTTCGGCAAATCATCGACTTCATAAATCTTTGCCTTGTTAGTACCGCTTTGAATCCGGAATCGAACAAAACCTTGCGCTTGCATGTTTTCAAACAGATCGACATGTTCGCCTTTTCGATTCGCCACCACTGGCGCCAAAATCATCAGCTTGGTCTCATCCGGCATTGCCAGCACCGCGTCAACCATTTGCGACACAGATTGCGCAGCTAACGGTTTCTCAGGATGATCAGGGCAATAGGGCGTGCCAACCCGTGCGTACAGTAGACGCAAATAATCGTGAATTTCAGTGACGGTACCGACCGTTGAACGCGGATTGTGCGAAGTCGCTTTTTGCTCAATAGAAATGGCAGGAGAAAGACCTTCGATCAAATCGACATCCGGTTTTTCCATCAACTGCAAAAACTGGCGCGCATAGGAAGACAGTGATTCGACGTAACGACGCTGACCTTCCGCATACAGCGTATCGAAAGCCAGCGACGACTTGCCAGAACCAGATAAACCGGTAATGACAATCAGTTTATTACGAGGCAAGTCCAGATTGATGTTTTTGAGGTTGTGCGTACGTGCACCCCGGATGCGAATTTCTTCCATTAACAGCTTTCTGCGTAAATATTTACGGCGATAGTTTATGTTGGAGTTGCAGCTTACTTGTTCTGAATTACCGCTTCGTTACCGTCGAGCCCGGCGTCTAACTAGCATTAAAATAATACCTAAGCATCTCTGGCAATCACATCTCGTACCAGCCGAAACATGCGTGGGATCAGCCATAAGCCAGTAGATTCTTTAAGCGCCTTGCCAGATTTGTTTATTAACTGCCAAGCAATCAACGGAAAAGGGTCAACCTGATATCATAACGGGTTTCGAACATCGTCGTCATATACGCCGCTATACTTTAGTCCTTGGATGAAGATTGCACAGACGAATGCAATGTCGCCAACGCCCTCAATTACCCCCATTTACTCGCCTTGCTAGCAAGGCATGACAAAACTCCACATGACTAGCTCGTTATCTACACCCGCCATTGCCCCAAGGGCAGAATCAGATCCAGGCTCTCCTGACGATAGTCAACGCATGAATAGCGCTGAAATTCGATCGAGTGCATCTCTCGCGTCGATTTTTGCTTTACGTATGTTGGGTTTGTTTTTGATTTTGCCAGTGTTCTCGGTGTACGCCAAAGGCCTCCCGGGCGGTCAAAGTGCAACGCTGGTTGGTCTTGCTATGGGGATTTACGGATTGGCGCAATCGTTCGGACAAATTCCGTTTGGTGCAGCGTCCGACAAATACGGTCGCAAAAAAATCATCATCATCGGCTTGATCCTGTTTGCAATTGGATCCTTCATAGCCGCTGCTGCACCCAATATCTATTGGATCATCATTGGACGCGCAGTGCAGGGCGCGGGCGCGATATCAGCCGCCATCACGGCCTTCATTGCCGACTCCACGCGCGAAGAGCATCGCACCAAAGCCATGGCCATGGTTGGCGGCTCGATTGGTCTGACCTTCGCCTTGTCGATGGTCGCTTCGCCGTTGTTGTATGAATGGGTGGGAATGGGCGGTATTTTTGCTATCACCGGGATATTGTCGCTCGCAGCCATTGCCATGATCATTTTCGGTGTGCCTGACGCGCCATTGATAAAAGTTAAGCAAGTCTCCTGGTCGGAAATTCTGCGCAATGGCGAGCTGATGCGGCTAAATGTTGGCGTGTTCTCTCTGCATCTGACGCAAATGGCGATGTTCGTCGTGATGCCATCCGCTTTGGTGCAATACGCAGACTTGCCAGTTACGCAACACTGGAAGATTTATTTGCCGGTTGTGTTGATCTCTTTCGCATTGATGCTGCCGCCCGTCTTTGTTGGCGAAAAGCAAGGCAAGATGAAGCAAGTATTCGTTGCCGCTATCGCTATGCTGTTGGCAGTGCAGATCGGCATGTGGCTGGCATTCTCCCAAGCAACCGTGCATTGGCCGTTATTGGTTGGTTTATTGCTGGCATTCTTTATTGCGTTCAATGTGCTCGAAGCCAGCCAGCCGTCGCTGGTCTCGCGTATCGCGCCGCCCGGAGCCAAAGGAGCGGCGCTGGGCGTCTACAACACACTTCAGGCGCTCGGCCTCTTTTGCGGCGGTGCCATAGGCGGTTTACTTAAACAACACTTTGGCACGCCCTCCGTATTCATTTTGGGTGGAATTTCAACCCTGTGTTGGCTTATAATCGCTTCCGGAATGATAAATTTACCGCGTCGTGGTAAGCCAGCCACCGCGGTTACACATTAAATTATAGTTAATCAAGATTTAGGAGAAATATATGGCGTCGGTCAATAAAGTCATCATCGTCGGTAATCTAGGCCGCGATCCGGAAACCCGCTACATGCCGAATGGCGAAGCGGTGACCAACATCGCCGTGGCGACTACGGAAAGCTGGAAAGACAAAAATAGTGGCGAAAAGAAAGAATTGACCGAATGGCATCGTATTACTTTCTATCGCAAACTGGCTGAAATCGCCGGGCAATACCTGAAAAAGGGCTCGCAAATCTACATCGAAGGCCGTCTGCAAACCCGCAAATGGCAAGATAAAGAAGGCGTAGAGCGTTACACAACCGAAATCATCGCGGATTCCATGCAGATGCTAGGTAGTCGCCAAGGTCAGGGCGGCGCCTCAATGGATGACGGCGGTTACGATGGCGGCGATGCACCACGTCAAAGCGGCGGCGGATCGTCATACAATAATGCACCATCCGGTAACGCTCCTTCACGCCCGGCCCAAGCGCCCGCATCCCGTCCGGCACAAGCACCTGCTTCGCGTCCGGCACAAGCACCTGCTTCGCGTCCGGCACCGAACTTCTCGGATATGGATGACGATATTCCATTCTGAGACCCTACTAACTGAATTTGTAAAACAAGACCCGCTAAGTCACTGATTTAGCGGGTTTTTTAATTCTTACATTTTTTCTTCGACGACCATACATGATAAATGTCGCAAGTTAATCTAGAAAGGTGTGAGTAATGAACTGCCTTTTCGCTCCAAAAAAGTATCAAATCCCCGCGATTATCGTATCGGATAGGCGTGATGCTGAACATTCCTTGAGTAAGTAATTCCCCTAACTCAATAGTTCAACGCCATCCATAGCGCAACAACCCCGCCTATTATTTAGCACGAAATTTCAAATGCAATATTTGGGAGGTGGGATGTATGGGGCAATCTGTTGAGTGGGATGAGGATCATTTACAGAAGCAAGCAGTGCAGCAAATTTCGGCATTATTATTAAAGCACTGACACGCTGCCGATATCACGGCTGGAAATTTTTCACCGTCGTCGTATTGATAACTCTTGCCGGTCTCGGCGGCACAGTCGCCAGCGTACAGGCGACACCCAGCAGATCGGGAGACGGACCACTTTTATAATTACTATCGGGATTATGATCCGCAGTGGGGACGGTATTTGCAGAGCGACCCGATTGGGTTGGAGGGCGGGATTAATACGTATGGGTATGTGGGTGGAAATCCGGTTTCGTGTAGTGATCCGTTTGGGTTAAATCCCGTTGCTGGCGCTATTGGCGGTGCGGGAATTGGCTCTGCGTTTGGACCGGTCGTTGGCGGTGTCGTTGGGACGGGTGTTAGTGCTTGGTTTGGCCGGAATGTGGTTGGGCCGATTATTAACCAAAATGGTTCTGGCGATCCTATTGTCTATCCAGAGATTCCGACTGCCGCAGTTGAACGACGATAGTTACATACGTCCAATGAAAATTGGGCATTTCGTTCGCATGACTGATTCGTCATCTGTAAGTATCACGAATTTTTCTTGCTGAATCCTTCACTCCCTTTTTAATGAGTTGCTGACAAGAAAGCAGTGTTTTCATTTTCTTGCGCACACAAAAAATATGACCTCCGAATATATCAAAACACTCCGTTACTGGTTTGACGTCGAAGCCCTAATGTATCCGGATATCCCCAAAGAAAATGTTAAGCGACGACGACGCGCCTTTAAGAAACAATACGCTGAGCTGCTACCGTGGCAGGTACCGCCCTATGACACACGCCAAGAGGAGTTTAAATATTTTGTTTATTTTGGAGTGGTCGATAAAAAAATATTGGAGAAGGAACTATTAAAGCTGTATGCCGGCGCAGAGGATGCCGAAAATTACTCAGGAAATCAAAAGCGTAACGTATACGGGAACACATTCCTTTGTGCCATCGAAATGACCGGCGCTGGCGGTCCGGTTGTTTCAAGTTTGCAATTGGCTGCATATGCCATCGCGTTTGCCGAACGAAAGAATCAAAAAAGATACGATTACGAAGCAATCTCTTTTTTGCTCAAGACAAAGATTGAGAACCTTCTATCACGAGACCACGACAGTGTCGTCGACGGGTACTGGTTCGAGGAAATTATTGAAATTCTGATTGAAGAGTTAGATTGGAGCCCGCGAGCGCTAATGGCTTCGTCTCAAATATACGTCCACACGATCCCTCTGCTTAATGAGAATGGTAGGACCATCTCGCCACCGACTGAAATGGACCCAATTAATTCGTTCTATCTTGAGGATATTCAGCGGATTCTGAACCTCGGGGAAAGAGGTTCAGAATCACAGCAAATAAAGAGATATTTGCAAGATGAGCGGCCTATGGCGCAAAAGATTGATGTGAGTCAACTGGACATAGCGAATCGCCTCTTGTCCGCAGAGAAATTTCCTTTGGGGCGCTGGCCGTCTGAGTTCCCGCTGTTCATGATGCAGCAGGTTGCGGTCAACACTGCGCTGCATGAAATGAAAGATGGAGGAATTTTTTCGGTAAATGGTCCACCAGGTACGGGAAAGACAACGCTGTTAATGGATGTTATCGCTGCCCGTATTATTGACCGCGCAGAAGTTCTAGCGTCTTTTGCCAATCCAGCAGAGGCATTTTCTCGCAATGAGCAGCGCGTCGAATATCCTGAAACGAGTAAGTTACCTGTGGGTGACGGCTGTTACTTGGTGGATCAACGATTATTAGATTTTGGTATCGTAGTTGCTAGCGCAAATAACAATGCGGTCGAAAACATTACGCGTGATCTGCCTAACATCAAAAAGGTCTCTTCAACGTCACTCACCATAAACGGCACCCCGTTTAATTATTTCGGCGCTATTGCCGAATCGATTGTCAATGACGAAGCGAATAAGCGAAAGAAAAGTAATAAAATGTCCTCTGCCTACGGGGATGTTATCAGCAGCGCGGAAGATAAAAATCTCGAAGAGCAAATCTCTATAGAGCAAGACCTGATGAAATGCTGGGGATTGATATCAGTACCTCTCGGAAAGAGGGCAAACTGCAATCTCGTTGCTGAAAAGTTGAGGCGGTTTAGTGAAAAGGGAGGATTGTCAGGGGCTCTCGACGCTGAGCCTTCAAATGATCTGAATTGGGAGCAAGCGCGTACACAATTTCGGACCGCGATGGATAACGTGCGGGCCACACAAGCCAAAATGTGTGAATACGAACTTAACTTATCCCGATTGAATGTCGCAGTAAAATCATTCTCTGATTCAGAGGAGCGCTTAAGGCAGGCGCTCGATAACTTAACGCCGGTGGTGAAAGAGCGAGAGGGTTTAAAACGAAGGCTCTCTGACATAGAAACGCAGGCAAAATCTACCCTTGATGCGCACACAATACTCCATCAAGAATGGCCAGTTTTGCGCCAAATCTTAAAATGGCTATTTGACCGAGAAGAATACCGAAAATTTCGCACACGACAGATTGTGCTTTCGGATGCGTCCAACACTCTTTGGCAGGCCGCCGCAGGCTTAAGAAGAAATTGCCTTGAAATTGAGGAGCGTGCAGCAAAATTGGAGCGAATCCTCTCTGATGCACGACTCGCTGTTGCGGCATCCGCGAAGGAGGTGACGCGTATTGAAAAATCCACTGCATCGCTCGTGGAAACCCTGGGTGTGGCCGCGCATGACCATACGGGTTTTAAATCCTTACCAATAGACGTTCAACAAACGAGTCTGCCCCGCAATAACACTCTCTATCAAGAGGCGCGTGCCGCGGTTTTCGTTGCAGCGATGCATTTGCATAAATCGTTTATGAAGCATGCGGGAGAGGCATTTGATATAAATTTCCAACTTGCACTCGGCATGCTTGAGCGGCAGCCGCATGTTCAAGAGTTGCTGCCGACGATGGCACCGCACTTCTGGGCAACATTTTTTTTGGCAGTGCCTGTCGTTTCTAGTACATTCGCGTCGTTTCCTCGTTGTTTTGGCAATCTTGGAGAAGGTGCAATAGGGCTTCTTCTCATTGATGAGGCCGGTCAAGCAGTGCCATCTAATGCGCTTGGTGCAATTTGGCGCTCAAAACGTGCCCTCCTTGTCGGAGACCCGCTGCAGGTTGAGCCGGTGATTACAGTGAACAGAAAACTAGATAACGAAATATTGAAATATCATGGTGCGCCGATACGCCATCTCCTGACAGAATACTCCGCACAGCATCTGGCAGACCGCGGTAATTCCCATGGCTCGCACGTGACGCAATATGACGGAGCAGAGCTGTGGGTCGGTTCACCTTTACGCGTTCATCGACGATGCGTTGCTCCAATGTTCTCATTGTCGAACGCTATTGCCTACAATAATAAGATGGTATTTGGTCCCAACCCAAAAGATGAAATAGCCAACACAATCTCTCGGCCTCTGTTCGGGCGTTCCCGATGGATTCATGTGGAATCGGATGACTTCGATGAGCATTTCAGTACCGCCGAAGGCTTAGTTGCCACGCAAATTGTTATTCGATACCAACAAAAAAAATGGGTAAATCAGATCGATGGCTTGCCAGATATCTTCGTCATTTCGCCATTCAAGTCAGTTGCTGACGGACTGCAAAATCTCCTTGCTGAGCGACTCAAAGAATGGGCTCCACAGGCAGATGAAGGCGCGGTCAAGAAGTGGCTCAAGAGCCATGTTGGAACAGTTCACACATTCCAAGGAAAGGAATGTGAATCTGTAATCTTTGTCCTGGGCGGGCAAACTGCCGGAGCCATAGGATGGGGCGGAAACAAGCCAAACATTATCAATGTCGCAGCCACAAGGGCAAAGCGACGTTTCTACGTAGTGGGGAATCGCAAAAAATGGGAGACTTCGACCTTTGGTGGGGAATTAACACGCGCGTTTTCCTCTGATGGTAAAGATGACCAATTTGTCGCCGATGCTGTTAGGAACGCATCGGCTCAGAATAAGGCTGCGCCGTTAATGCCGATGTATCTCCCATAGAAATTACCTTGAGTTCTATTGAAATTTTGGTTTGGGTGATGGCAACTTTATTGCAATGTCGCGTTTGCCGAGGCGTTAATCGGAGAGATCCCTGTGTCCGTCGGCATGCCGATTCCCTTTAAAAATTTTTCCGTTTCCGGCCACCAAATGTCCACGCCGTCCTGACTGCTGCTCATGCCGTGTGAATCGTTTTTAAATGGGCCGTAGGCGATTAATATGGCTTGACCGCCAGCAGCATTATAAGCAGCAAGCATTTTGGTGGCGACTTCCGGATTAAAGTAACTATCGTTCGCGCCGTAAAACCACACACTAGGCACCTTTGTCTTCGCGCCATAGTCAGCAAAAGCATCCACCAATGCAGATCGCCATGTGCAATCCTCGAGGCGCAGTCCTCCTGCAAAATTGATCAATCCCTTCACGCCGGGAAAATTGCGCGATCCGAATGCCATTGTGGTCAATCCGCCGTGTGATTGGCCCGCAATGATAATGCGCTTTTTATCAGCCCAGGGTTGGGCTAGCGCGTATTCCAGCGCACTTTGCAAATCATCGGCCTGCGCGCGTCCGTTACCAGCAATATTGCATCCACCCGCGACGTAAAGGCCGGTGGATTGAGAAAAACCTTTGCGCATCGGGATCACCACCGCATAGCCGCGTTTGACAAATTCTCTGCTGATGACCGTGTAACGCGCACGTGGTTGAAAATGCGGATTGCCCGCAGCCTTGCCGTGATTCATTATCAGCAAGGGAAAAGGGCCTTCTCCCGGCGGTTTAAAAATAGTGGTTTCCAGTTTGACGCCAAAAATGCCGGAGCCGACCGGTATCATCACGACCTGTTCGCCTAATGCGGCATTCAATATCGGTTCTTGCGCCATGCAGGCGCTGTTGAGCAGCGCTAATATGAAGCCGACTAGAAAGGTTTTTATTTTATTTTGCATCTGTATCGGTCCATGAATGTGTAAAAGGCATGCGGCCATTTTGTTGCGCTATATTGTGGACGATGAATTGTTCCAGTCTTGGTGCCAATATATTGGAAAGTGACCTGCGTCAGTGCGATAACGTAATGTTGGCGTAGACTAATTGTATATTTGTTAATTTGCGTTTATTTGTTTAAGTTGGCTTCTTTGCGCAAAGTGGCGGCGCAGTTTAGTTGCGTCATTCCGACAATTACAGGTTTTTTCTGAAAGGAAATAGGGGCAGATACGCGCTTAATCTACCGACACAATGTGCAGCGGCACCCCTTGCGCCGTTACAATTCCTGACCAATTAATTATCGCGGCATCGGGAAGAGGTTAGTACAATCGATTGTATATGAAGCAAATTAAATACAAAAAAATGACGGGAATGGGCGGGATCGTCGCCCTAGGGTGGTTGATTTTTACCACCGCAGTCGCTGTGACGCAACGCAAGCTGATTTTCAAGCCGGTCCGCATTAAGGAAGTTGAGCGTCCTCGCAGTATTGGGCATCGCACTCGGCCAGTCGTGCTGCGCAGCATTGATGGTACAAGGCTTTCCGGTTGGTTATTGACACCGCGTGCGCCCGGCCCGCATCCCGCGGTCGTGTATTTTGGTGGGCGTTCGGAGGAGGTTTCCTGGGTGGCGCGCGATGCCTGGCGCATGTTTCCTAATATGACGGTGCTGGCCATTAACTATCGTGGTTATGGGGATTCGGAAGGAATTCCGGGTGAACTAAAAATGATTGAGGACGCGCACATGTTGTTTGACTGGATGGTCGAGCATCGGCATGTCACTGCGGGGAAAATCGCCGTAGTCGGTCGCAGCCTCGGTTCGGGCGTGGCTGTCCAGTTAGCCGTCAGCAGACCTGTCGCAGCGGTGGTGTTAATCACACCTTATGATTCGTTGCTGGCGATTGCAAAGCGCCGCTTTCCCTCGATACCGGGCTTCGTTCTGAGGCATCGCTTTGATTCAGTCAAGCATGCGCCGTTACTATCTGCGCCGACATTTGTCATTCGTGCTGCGAGTGATGACGTTGTTCCGGCTTCGCACACAGACTTGCTAGTGGCAAAATTGACCTCCGTTTTGCGCGATGAAACCATTCCTGATTCGGACCATAGCACCATCCCTTATCTTGAATCAACACAGGATTGCATCGCTGAATTTCTTACGACACATTTTAATGAAGTTTCTGAGGCTGTTCTTGTCGATATTGAAGTGACCGCTAATGTTACCTCGCCGGTATTAGCTGATCTGGCTATTTCTATTCCTTCAGGCGTCTTGCCCATGCAGATTAATCCTGGTGACACTGGCTTAAACGACCGTCGGTAGTTCACCAACGTCCGAACGGTTAAACGCGGTCATGCCAGAAAATTTCTCAAGTAAAGCCGGTATTTCTTCCGGCGGCAACGGCCGGCTATAGAAATATCCCTGTGCAAGTTCACAAGAGAGTTCTTTTAACATGTCTCGCTGGATACTGGTTTCGACACCTTCTGCGATGACTTGTAACTTAAAGCTTTTTGCCAGTGCGATGACAGTGCGAATAATTTCGATCGAACTGCTTTGGATAAACGCACGGTCGATTTTTAAGCAGTCTACTGAGAAATTCATAAGCGAAGCAAGCGATGAATGGCCAGCGCCAAAATCATCGATCGAGATCTTGACGCCGATTGCCCTCAGTTCAAGCAGTATCACCTCGGCTGCCACAGGGTCATCCATTACCAGACTTTCGGTTAGCTCGACTTCTAATATGGAAGGAGGGACGTCATACTTTTTCAGAACCGCAACAATTTCCTCTAGCAAACTGTCGCTATTAAATTGACGGGCGGAGACGTTGACCGCAACGGGTATCCAGCCTAATCCGGCCTGATGCCAGAATTGCATTTGCGCACAAGCCATTTCTAATGCGCGCCGACCTAATGGCAAGATAAGACCTGTCGCCTCTGCCACAGGAATAAACTCTCCGGGCAAAATGATCCCTTTAAATGGATGTCGCCAGCGCATAAGTGCCTCAAATCCGACAATGCGCTCAGTTCTTAAGTCAACCTTCGCCTGGTATGTGAGAAAGAATTCACCGTTAGAAATCCCTTCCCTGATTGATTGCTCCAGCGCCAGTCGATCTGCCAGTTCGTTCCCCAATCGCGCTGAAAAGAACCTATAAGCACCTTTTTGCTCGGTCTTGGCCTGGTACATTGCGATGTCAGCGCGCTGTAGCAATTCTGACGTTGTGTTGCCATCCAGCGGATATCGGCTGATGCCCACACTTGCGCCAATCGATAGCGATCTTTCATTCATCGGGAATGGTCGTTCCAGTGCCGCAAGAATGCGGTTGCAGGCCAATACCGCCAGTCTGTCATCGGTGAAATTATTTAAGATTACGGTAAACTCATCGCCGCCAAGTCGGAATACGCTATCGGTGCTGCGAACAGAAGATTTCAGGCGTTCGGCCACAGCGCATAGCAACTGATCTCCTGTTTCGTGTCCCAGACTATCGTTAATATTTTTAAAGTTATCCAGGTCGATAAACAGTACGGCGGTACCACCATTGCCTTCCTGAAAATGGTTAATCGCGTTTTGCAGACTGCGGAGAAATAACAGGCGATTGGGCAGCTGGGTAAGCGTATCGTGTCCCGCCAAGTACTCCATCTGCGCCTGATGATTTTTGAGTCTGAAAGCTAACAGACTAGTGACCAATAAAAATATAGCTATGAGACAGGTTGCGGCGGCTGCCCATCGATAGTGGGTCACCGCTGCTAAATTGACATCCCGCAACACATCCTCCATGGAAATACCGACACTGACAATAAAAGGATATTCTTCGAGTTGTCGGTAGGCGGAAACGCGGGGAGTGTTATCAATCGCTTTAATGACTACCGGGGTCTCCGCTTTGCGGGCCTCAGAATATAGTTTTACCGTGCTGGTAAAGTCGACCGTAATATTTCTTTTTGCGGTATTACCGATGCGGATTGCGCGATAGATACCGTCGGTTCCAAGCAAGCTGACTAAACCTTGGGTTCCAAAATCTGCTTTATTATAAAAATCGGTGAAGGTTGAGGGTTCGGCAGATAACACAACGACACCGGCAAATGTCCCGTCAGCATGATTAAGACGACGGGACATCTGTAAGGTTTCTGTCGCCGAAACACGACCGACGACAGGCTTGCTAATGAACATTTTCTGCGAGTCTGCTGAGACGTGCGTATAGAAATGCTCGCGATCGCGCAGATTGACTCTCTCGAACGGTTCTGGTCGCGTGGTTGCAATGAGGTCACCATTTTCGTTGATGATGGACGCCAGCGTTAGCACATCGGACGACAGCAGACCGCGCTCAACAAAGTCTGGTAGATCGATTGCGCCCTCTCTACTTTCGTACTGAAACTTTAAAAACTTGACCACCTCGTCATCGTGATGGAGAGTCCGTAAAATGTATTGTTCGTAGCCACGCACAAGGTTTTCCATGTCGCTATTAGCGGCATGAATAGCGGCCGTACTTTCATTTTTTGTGTATATATTTATTCCGACCCATAAGCCCACCAACAATAAAAAATTGAAAGCGATGAGGAGGGCCAGCAAGGATTCGTGGCCCCGACGAAAGAGAGCAGCTTTGAGTGGCATACGACGCCCTTACGTTATAGCCAGCATATATGCGACGATCTAAAAAATACCCACAAGTTTTCGGAGATTTTTTTTAGATTGGAAAGAACATCGGTGCACCGTTTTTGGTAGCGCCAGACTGAGAGAGTCTGTGGCGGTAATGTGTTATTTTTCATTAGTAGAGTAAAAATTTAGCTTAGAGAAGCTTATCGTTTTAATTATTAAGGGCTAACAACGTTAACCTCGCTTTGTGCTTTGCTTTGTGTATTGTTTGTACGCGTGATCACATGCAGCTTCATGTCTGATCGTGGTGCCTGATGTTCATGCTTGATATATGCTCCGTACGAACGCCATTATTGCCGCCATTATCGCTGTTTTTTCTGCTGTTTTCGTTTTCGTTTTTACCACCGCTTTTGGCAGCTTAATTACGACGATTAGGACATAAAAAGTGGAAAGAAAACGTTTTTCAAGGATGCAACTTACATCAGCGAAGCCAACTTGGTGACGCTAAGTGCTGCCATATCCTGATCTATTTTTCCGACAAAGGCAGCACGGCTAGGAGTAATGTTGAGTAGCCATTTTTTTGCTGCAGTCTTTAGATCAGCCGCAGTACAGCGCAGAACATTTTGACGATATTGCATCCGCATGTCTTCAGTGACACCGATCTGCTTGCGCGACCAACTATTGTGGGCTTCCGCGTAAGGTGAGCGGGGCTGGTCCATTGATTGCACGACGCTAATGATTGCTTCTTCGATACTTTCTTCGGTCAACTCGGACGCCAACACCCAAGCAATCGCTTGTTCAAAATCAGCATACGTGGCAGACAGACGCGGATCCCGGAACGACGTCATTTTGAAAAGCCCGGATCCTACCGCATGCGAGGCTTGCGCGCCGTATGCACCACCTTCTTCACGGATTGATCGGTGTAACACTTCGTTGGTCATTAATTCCGCCAGCACGGAAACAAACGCGGCGTCCGGCTCTGCGATAGTCGGTCCGGCCCAGACAGCGAAACAATGATTGATCTGGGCCGATGCATGCAATGCCGAATTGGCTAATGGCAGAGCGGCAGAGCGTGGCGCGACCCCCATCAGTCGTGAAGCTGTTGTGAAGGGTTTGACTAATGACTGAGCAAATAGAGACGCCACCTCTGGTTCCGCCGCAACAATCACTGTGACGGGGCTGCTGCTGACTTTTTGATGTAATGTGGTCAGTCGGTCTGCGATTGCCTTAATGCCTTTTTCATCTTCAAGCTGTTCTTGCAAATACCGATAAAAAGGTAGTCCCGGTGCGCCAAACACCGCTTCCTCAAACTGACTTGAGCGAGATAACGGCGCCGACGCTGCCAGTGCAGCATAGCGACTGCCATCTTCTGCTAAGTCGTTTTGTACGTCGCGCACCATGCTGTCAATTAAAAATGCCAGTCTATCGAGTTCATCAAAGCGCGCATCGGCAATCGTCTCGTGCAATGATTGCTGGAGTTGATTTTGCTCCTCTTGCAAGCCTTTGGCAGAAAACTCCACCGAAATATGCAATGCCGCATTGTGGTCCAGCGGCTGATGTACATCCAGATTGACTTCAAAGTCAGGGACTAAATCCTGTCGCCAGGCGCTTGCTGTTTCATAGTTCTTTTTTCCTACGCCGACATCCGGAATCAATCCGGCGTACAAATTTAGCCAGCACCACTCATCTGCTGAAAAATCTGAAACGTTAAACAGAACTGATGCGTAGCTCACCCCGTTGGAAGCGATTGGGAGGACGATTGCACCTTGTTTTGGTTCCGGGATGGGGAAGCCGGGTTTGGCTACCGGCGAAACGTCAGCAGGGCGGATGCGTGGGAGGATATCCTTGTTGACTGTCTGCCGTTGCCGATGGAGCAGTTCCGCGGATTCGTTAACGATACGCGCACGATCGTCAGTGGTGAGATGTTTTTCGATTTCAGCCAGACGCGCAGTCTCTTTTTCCATGCGGTCGGTGCCATAACGCGCTTCGGCGACGACACTTGACTCGAGTCGCGTCGGAGAATCGAGCAACGTTTGCACCAATCCTTTGAAAAAGGCCGGATCTTTGATTTCATCGTCAAATTGTTGCAGAACAGGTTCGACATCAAAGGCCTGGATGATATCGCCGCCATTCATCTCGAAGGGCAGGGCGTTAAGCAACAGATGCAGGCCATACGGCAGACCGCCGCCTTTAATTTCGCGCTGATGAAACCGCAGGTCGCGCAGGCTTGCTTGTAGCGTTGACGATGGGACGCCCTCAATGGCAGTTTTTTCCAGTGCATCCCAAATACGTGTTCTGGCTTTGCTGATTTCTGATTTCTTCAAACCTTCCATGCCGGTGTGAAAAGTGATTTGGCGTGAACTGGTTTCTGCATGGTTCAGGGCAGATGGGCGGCCAAATCCTGCGGATTCCATCGCGCGCGATAACGGCGCTGATGCGTCTCCCAATAACCCTGCTTCTAATAATTTGGCCCGAATATTACCCGCGGCATCGGATGATTCGCCTAATAGCCAGCTCATCTGAAATCCATATTTATTATCATTTCCTTCTTGCGCAGGAATGACGATAGTCGCATTTTTGGGCGCATCCCATGTCGCGGCGAGTTGCGGCATCATGCGTTCTGAACGACCGGGTAATTTTGTCAGTACACGCTCAGTAATAATGGCTTGCACCGCTGTAATATCAACGTTCCCGGCGGTCATAAATACCGCTTGGGATGGGTGGTAATGCTTTGCATGGAATGCTTTTAACGCTGCGTGTGTCAGTGATGGAATTTCCAGCGGATCGCCGCCGGATTCCATCATGTACGTCGTGTGTTGAAAAAGATGCTGATTAATACCCTGATCCAGAGCCCGCATCGGGTCCGAAAACGCTCCTTTCATTTCATTCAACACAACACCTTGCACACCCAGTTTGCCGTCTTCGAAAGCAAGACGCCATCCTTCCTGCAGAAAATCGTAATAGTCCAGGGTAGGAAAGAAAGCCGCATCAAGATAGACATCGAGCAAATTGAAGAAATCGGTACGATCAGTCGTAGCAAATGGATAAACGGTTTTCTCGGGATAGGTGAGTGCATTCATCCAACCTAACGAGCGGCGTGTCATCGAGAAAAATGGATCGCGCACGGGAAAGCGCGCCGAACCACACAACGATAAATGTTCGAGGATGTGTGCCCGGCCGTCGCTGGTCTCTGGAATGGTGGGGAAAGCGACCAGAAATACCATTTCCTGATCGTCGGTACGCAAATGTATATGACGCGCGCCGAAGGAAGAGTCTTCGTATTCTTCTACTACAGCACGGAGAGCAGGAACAGAATGCAGACGGGTTTGTTTGAAAGCCATGTATGAATTATTGAATAGTTTAATTACCAGTATTCAATAGTGCCTGAAAAACCCGATTAACGGTTTTCAAAAGCGATTTCATCCACAATTTTCTCTCGTGAAATAAGCGAAAGGACAACACACAATTATTGCTAATGTGGACATTATTTGGTCTTAAAATCTATGTCTTTAAATCAATGATTCGCGCAGGTTGGGGGTTTTCCAGCTCTTTCCTTTTTTGTCGACCAGCAGAACGTCCACATTATCAAGTTTGGGTGCAAGAATCATGGCTTTTTCAGATCCCAGGACAAATAATGCGGTAGACAGGCCATCTGCTAACAATCCGGTTGGCGCCATAACGGTGACGCTGGCTAACTCAACAGGAGAGTCGCCGGTGGCGGGATCAAAGATATGATTGTGGACAAAATCCGGTGTGAAAGTCGTTTCATAATCGCCCGAGGTTGCCACGCTGCGTCCATCCATCTGCAAAGCTGCGGTAAATGCATCAACAATCCTGGGGTCTTGCACCCCGACAGTCCAGCGACGGTCCGGTGTTTTAGTTCCAATCGAGATAAATTCGCCGGTATCAAGCAATGCATGCCTGATACCGCGGGATTGGATCGCAGCGAGCGCCAGATCGACAGCATAGCCTTGGGCGACGCCATTGAGCGTAATTGACATACCGGATTTCTCAAACTGAACCTGACGCGCATCAATGGATAGTTTTTTCCAATTGACAAGAGATTTTGCGGCCTCTACTTCAGCATAGGACGGTAATGTATTGACAGCAGCGGCTTGGCTAAACTTAACCCAAAGCGGTTGCACCGTTATATCGAATGCACCGTCTGTCAGTGCCGAGAAGCGTTGCGCCTCTTTCAAAACGACTAACAGATGAGGATCGGGGTGCGGCAAACGGCCATCGCGGTTCAACTGAAAGACCTGACTAGTGTCACTATAGATGCTCATGAGTGCATCAATCTTCTTCGCCTCATGTATTGCGTCTTGTATGGCCAATTCTGCTAGGCGCTGATCATGATGCAACAATTGAACCCCAATCGTTGTACCAAACGCCAGATCGGCACCAGAAAATAGTCGTTGGCCGCATGGAAGCACATCGCTGCGACTAAACTCACCAGAGATGGCCTGCGGTTGCAAAAATTGCCATCCCGCCAAACCGGTCAAACCAGCCACAGCGCCGCCAATAGAAGCTGAAATAAAGGTGCGACGTCGCATGATAATCTCCTTAAAGGTTGACGGGGGATGGCTGAATTGGAATTATCCGGGCACGTTTTTTTTCTAATATGAGTGGCGCGCATTTGTGGTCGCTTTCATAAATAACGACGCAATCCAGACATTGAAAACATTCTTCGTAGACGATTTTTCCATCCGGCTTAATCGCCTGATAGTCGCATCGATGACGACAGGTCTGGCAGGGCGTTCCGCATTCTTTACGTCTTGGTAGCCATTCGAAAAGACGGAAGCGTCTCAGCACCGCTAGCGCCGCACCAAAGGGACAAAGATAACGGCAGAAAAATTTATAGACAAAACTGCTGGCGATCAATAATCCAACGGCGTACGCAACATACGGCCATGAACGGATAAAGTTCAGCGTGATGGCGGTTTTAAATGGCTCCACCTCGACTAATGCATCGGTTAATCTGGGGGTAAAGAAAGTACTGATCAGAATGCCGAGCAGGACAAAATATTTAATGCGCTTGAGCTTTACATCTGTTTTTGATTTTATTTTAAGCTGAGGAATTTTAAAAAAATGGGCAAGCTTCCCGACCAATTCCTGTAGCGCGCCAAACGGACATAACCAACCACAGAAAGTGCCGCGCCCCCACACAAACAATGACACGCCGACAAATCCCCATATAACGACCGTCATTGGGTCGTACAAGAAAAATTCCAGACTACGGCGTCCAATCACTGCCTGCAAAAAACCGGTGATATTGACGATCGACAATTGTCCTTGCGCGATCCATCCGATAAACAAGAGCGTGAAGGTCAAAAAACCGCGTCTGAACCAGACAAACGCCGTGCCATTGGTTGTCAGTCGTTTCTGCAGCGTCAAGGCAACAGCAAGTACGGTAAGTCCGGCGACAAGAAGCGCAATCTCCCACCATCGTTTTATCCAACTACTTTTCCATGTCTTGTCATCTCCTTCTGCTTCCTGATAAAACTGCTTTGGTAATGTAAAACTGAACGGAAAGTTTTCGGTGATGCGTTCTGGATAAATGACACCACGATTACGCGTCACTGCCAGTGAAAAATCAAGTGATCGCGAAGGGTCCAATCCGGATTGGCTAATGACGCGAAATACCTTGATTGAATCCATCTTCAGATCATCGTTGCCAGCAAGGGCAATATCCAGATCCAGGTCGCGCATTTCAATCGGTAGCTTGTCCTGCTGCAATTGCAAGCGGTCTGGAATCGTGCCACTGACAAAGGTATCACTGAGTACGCTATAACGGCCTTTCGACATCACCAGAAGTGCGTGATCACCTTTGTCCAAACGGTTCTCGAGTTTTTTCCAGCTATCTGCGCTCAACAAATTGCGACCAATACTGGGGACCGATACATAGGCAACATAGAGATCAATAAAGATGGATTTTGGATCCATCGCCGCTTCGGGATCAAGACCTTCACCGGCGGTCTTTTTAAACTTTTCTTCCACCGCGCTATTCCGCAACACAAGGCGTTTGATCAACCCCGTACTAATTAACTGCGCCACGGTGCTCGGTACAAAAATATCTGACTTTACCCGCGCAATCAAATCCGGATCACGACCTTCCGCAAATCCCAGTTTTTTGCGCGCAACTTTGAGTGCCGCCGAAAGAACGGTTTGATTCATGATCCGCACTGAGGCGGTGGCTTTGGTCACGCCGTCAAGATAAACATTTACGCCGTGTGTTTTGTTGGTGTTATTTTTTTGCGTTTCTATTTTTATATTTTGAAATAACGACAAGCCCTTATATTGACTGACGAATTGAAACATTGGCGCTTCGCCCAAGCCATCAAGAAACACCGGCTCGTGATGTGTCAGTACGCTGACCTCAAGAAAGTTACCTTTGGGATCAAGCGCAATCAGAAGGTTGATCGGCAAGCCGGAGAAGCCAGAAATCGGTGCGAGGTCGATTGATTCGAACACATAGCCCACCAATTCATTGGCTGTCGCGTTTTGTTTAAAAATGGGCCACACCGGGATCGTACTATCTTTTTCGCCGATGATAAACGGTGCAGGGAATCGCTTCACCAACGTAGCATGCGTCATTTCTCCTGCTGAAGATGGCGTGGCGCAGCAGAATGCTATCAACCAGGTGAAAGCGATTAACCAATGGCGCATCGGCGGCCTTATAGGTATAAATGAGATTGCGTATTAAAGATAAGCGCGGCTAATTGCCTTCGGTATCTTCACTAAATTAATGTGAGATGAGCAATAAATGTGCCATCTTAGCGAATCATAATCACGACGTTTGATTCATCCCATTCGATCAGAATAGGAACAAGTTGACTTCAAAGTGATTCATATTTGGACACTTTGCCCGCACCGAATGTTTTCGGAAGTATTTCAAAAAGCCAATCAATCCAAGCCATATCCCCGCTTATTTACGTTCATATATTGCATCTCCGTAGCGTTGATTCCATCACCCTTCGTCACTCCGCTGTCGAGCCTTTTTTAATCGAATGAGGGGGCTTCGATTGGGTGCCCATCCGTTTGTTCTCTTGTCGGAATATTGGCCTTGGATTGCGAGCATAAAATCATTGGCATGGCTTTTGCCAAGAGCCAGATGCCGCAAGCCGTTTAAAAACAGGCGCGGAATGTATAAAGAAAATAAACCAAGGAGACTTTTGTGAAAAAAATAGTAAAGCGTGTGGCATCCCCGACAGCACTCATGGCGCTCATGGCACTTAGTGCGATTGCTGGTACTGCACAAGCGCAATCATCCGTGACCATCTACGGTGTGGTAGATGCAGGACTTGTGTTCGTCAACAATCAAAAAACGCCTAGCGGCGGTACGGGAAGCGTCACAGCCTTAAACACCGGCGGCGTGACACCTAGCATTTTTGGTTTCAAAGGTTCGGAAGATTTAGGGGGCGGATTAAAGGCCAATTTCAACCTTGAAGGTCACTTTTTTGCCGGTACTGGACAAGGCGGACAATGGGGCGGGCTGTTCGGACGTCAATCGAACGTTGGTCTGTCTAACAGCTACGGTACCATCACGTTGGGTAAGCAATATTCGCCTGCTGTACTGGCTTATGCTGCGACTGATCCACGCGGTCTCAAGGAAACTTTTTCAGGTCTGATTTCATGGGCGCTAACCCAAAGCCCGTTGAATGTTGGCACAGCGACTGCGCCAGCTAATTCGAATTCCCCGATTGATGTGTTTGTGGCGAATGCTTTGGCGCTGAGCACAAAAATTGCGGATGTCAATTTGAGCGGATCGTACAGTTTCGGTGAAAACGCCGGTAGCAACGCCGCAAACCGAGTTATTGCTTTGGGCGCAGTCTATACCGGTCCCGTCACGCTGTCAGCCAGTTACCAATCTGAGAATGGACAAAAATTCGGTTTGATCGGCGGAACTGGAGTGCAAACCAGAAAATATAGCGTTGGCGCAGGTTATGTCATTGGCGATGCAACGTTGACGGTGAATTATCTGAACAACAAAAACAGTGATCCTGCATCAGGATCCGAACTGGCGCAGTACCGCGTTTATGGTGCTGGCGTCAACTACCGGACTTCGGTCGCCAACACCGCGACGCTGGCTTACTACTATTCCAGTAACAAAGTCGGCGCAAGCGACAACTCTAAAACCATCATCCTTAGCGATGATTACGCTCTTTCGAAGCGGACAACGCTCTACGGACTGGTCGCGGGTGTGAAAGCGGGTAGTGGCTACACAGCTGGCTCCGCCTTTGGTGTCGCCAATAACAATCTTTACCTTGCTTCTGGCGGAAAAACCATCACGGCTGTGGAGTTGGGCATCAAACACGCATTCTAGTTGGTAGCGTAAGGTGATTGTCCATGCTACCTCGGACTTTTGCCATTGTGTTCATCGTATCGTCTATGTAACGGCGTCCAATGTGGTTGTTCTGTTCTGAGACAGTTGCTAAATTTTAGCGCAGTTAATAAGACACATTGGACGGTATAACCCCCTAAAACAGGGCAGTGCTTAGAGAAAATAGATGGCATGCACCTTGCCTATATAGAACGCGTGGGTGGTACGACAAACGCAAACGAGATTGACAAAGGCGTTGGTAAAAAACAGTAAAAAAGTAGTAGAGAAAAATAGCAAAAAAAAACAGTAGCACAACACATTCAATATTCGATATACAAATAGGAGGATGACATGCATAAAAAACTGATAGGAGTGCTGCTCAGCGCGGTTGTTAGCAGTGCGTTTGCGGTGCCTGAACCGGCCGTGACGGATGCGATGATTGCCAATGATGCCAAGGCACCAAATACGGTTTTGTCATGGGGAATGGGCACACAAGGTCAACGTTTTTCGACCTTGACGCAAATTAACACCAGTACCGTTAGTAAGCTGACGCCAGCGTGGTCGTTTTCATTCGGTGGAGAAAAGCAACGCGGGCAAGAATCACAGCCGCTGATTTATAACGGAAAAATGTTTGTTACCGGTTCGTACTCGCGTATTTATGCGATTGATATGAAGACTGGAACCAAGTTATGGAAATACGAACATCGCTTGCCAGACGGCATCATGCCTTGTTGCGACGTGGTTAACCGCGGCGCAGCTTTGTACGACAATTTGGTGATTTTCGGCACTCTGGATGCGCAATTGATTGCGTTGGACCAAGACACCGGCAAGATCGTCTGGAAAGAAAAAGTAGCTGACTACTCAGCTGGTTATTCTATGTCTGCCGCACCACTGATCGCTAAAGGATTGTTGCTGACTGGCGTATCGGGCGGTGAGTTCGGCGTTGTGGGACGTGTGGATGCGCGCAATCCGCGCACTGGTCAGCTAGTCTGGTCACGTCCGATGATCGAAGGCCACATGGGCTACAAATACGATAAGGATGGCAAGGCAATTGAAAATGGTATTACCGGTACGACCAACAAATCATGGCCTGGTGATTTGTGGAAAACCGGTGGTGGCGCTACATGGCTCGGCGGAACCTATGATCCGTCGACT
Organism: Glaciimonas sp. GNP009; assembly: GCF_054343755.1. NCBI lineage: Bacteria > Pseudomonadati > Pseudomonadota > Betaproteobacteria > Burkholderiales > Oxalobacteraceae > Glaciimonas > Glaciimonas sp. GNP009. Next base: position 1,817,824 of record NZ_JBTGUV010000004.1, on the reverse strand, counting down.
GGCTTAGCTTATTTTGGTACCGGTAATCCATCGCCGTGGAACAGTCATTTACGTCCTGGCGATAATCTTTATTCGTCCTCTACAGTGGCGTTGGATCTGGAATCAGGGCAAATCAAATGGAGCTATCAGACTACGCCGCACGACGGCTGGGATTATGATGGTGTGAATGAATTTGTTACCTTTGATATGGACGGAAAACGATTCGGTGCAAAAGCTGACCGTAATGGATTCTTTTATGTCCTCGATGCTAAAAACGGAAAGTTAGAAAACGCTTTTCCTTTTGTTAAAAAGATTACCTGGGCATCAGGAATCGACATGAAAACAGGTCGTCCTAACTACATTGAGGCAGGACGTCCAGGCGATCCAACCAAAGGTGAAGAAGGCAAAAAAGGCGCAACCGCTTTTGTCGCACCCGCTTTCCTCGGCGCGAAAAATCAGATGCCGATGGCTTACAGTCCGCAAACCAAACTGTTCTATGTCCCAGCAAACGAATGGGGAATGGATATATGGAATGAGCCGGTTAGCTACAAAAAAGGGAGTGCCTTTTTGGGTGCCGGATTTACTATTCGCCCAATCAACGACGACTATATCGGTGCGATGCGCGCGATTGATCCTAAGACAGGCAAAATCGTCTGGGAAATCAAAAATAATGCACCGCTATGGGGTGGTGTCATGACGACGGCGGGTGGTCTGGTTTTTTACGGCACACCAGAAGGCTTCCTAAAAGCGGTTGATGCTAAAACAGGTAAGGAATTGTGGAAATTCCAGACCGGTTCCGGTGTCGTAGCGCCGCCAGTGACATGGAAAGATGGCGACACGCAATACGTCGCTGTTGTGTCAGGTTGGGGTGGTGCTGTGCCATTGTGGGGCGGTGAAGTTGCCAAGAAAATTAACTCTATCGAGCAAGGTGGTTCGGTCTGGGTTTTCAAGTTAAGTTCAAAAATGTAAGAACGTTGCAGTGATCAACGTTGATACTTTTTTGACGTCACTTCAAGTGATCAAAGATCGCTAGATTATCTGGCGAATCACATATTGAAGGCGTACTAGTATTTCTCCTCCTCTCCAGGTGATTTTTCTGACGACTACGGTCGTCAGTTTTTTTTTGTCACAACGCTTTTATCCCCGACTTGAAAGTCAAACTCACAACATGATCTAGGCCCGCCACTATCCTCTTGCTGTGCGATTTACCTACGCCCGGTAACAGTTTGGGACGCGTATTGGCACATCAATTTTTGTTCACTTTAATATTTCTTTATTGTTGATCGGAGTTATCCCATGATGATCAACGATACATAGGTTGCTGCGGTTGCTGGGCGTCTAGGGAATATTTGAATGAGCAGAGCGAACAAATGGTTGGGAAAATGTTGTGCGGCCCTATGACTTCTTACGCTTTAGTTATTTTGACTAATCTGGAACGACCAAATATTAACGTCATTTAGCCAGTTAAAAAATGAAGGAATTTTATTGCTGGTGTCACAAACGGGTGAAATTGGTGACGGATTTTCCTTGCATTCTTGCGCAGATAAATACAAATAGAGCTATCGGTAAATGTGCAATTGGTCGATCAAACGGAGCGCTTGTTGGCATTGACTTTCGCGGGGGCAACCCGCTTGCTGCGGCAGCATCTGTCGCGCCAATAAGGGGTAATTAAATTGACGTGCCATTGAATTTAATTACTCCACACAGGCGCAATTTTTGGGAACTGAAATAGCCCCGGATGTAGAAATAGTAATCGACTAATAATCAGAGAATCTGACTATTTTTGTAGAGGAATTTTTCGATAGATCGTATTGCGTGATACTCCCAATGCTCTGGCGGTTGCCGATACATTGCCGCCGTGTGAGGCCAGCGCTTTTTCGATCACCGATCTTTCTACTTCCTCTAAATTAGCACCGCTCGATACCAGCCATTTCGTATTGTCGTTTTGTTCGCTGACACGAGCTTGTTCAATATCTTCCAGAAAATCATCAGGCAAATGGTGATGCTGAATTTCATGTTCCTGGTCTGCCATGACGATGGCGGTGCGCAGAAGATTGGTTAGTTGTCGGAAGTTGCCGGGCCAGTTATGCAGCTTGAACAGTCGCATGATTTCAGGCGCAACCGTGTAGCGCCCGGTAACGGATTCGGCGATAAGTATTTTTTCGACAACGATGTCCATGTCGGTACGCTCACGCAACGGCGGCAACTTGACGACCAGGCCATTTAATCGGTAATAAAGATCCTCGCGAAATTCACCCTTGGTGATCAGGTCTCGCAGATTACGGTTGGTGGCGCAGATCAACTCAACATTGACGGTGATTGACTTGGTGCTGCCGAGTGGCGTGACCATGCGCTCTTGTAAGACCCTTAAAAGACGGGATTGCAGGCTAAAAGGCATGTCGCCGATTTCGTCGAGGAATAGTGTTCCACCATTCGCTTGCAGTATTTTCCCCACCGCGCCTTTTTTACGCGCCCCGTAAATGCGCCATCCTCATAGCCGAATAATTCCGATTCAATCAGTGTCTCGGGAATGGACGCGCAATTGACTGCGACAAAAGGACCGCTTGAGCGCGGCGAATCGTTGTGAATGGCTTGTGCCAGTAACTCTTTGCCGGTACCGGTTTCGCCCATGATCAAAATCGGAATATCGCGTCCAAGTACCTTGTTCACTTTTTCAATCAGCGCCGCTACTTGTGGATCGCCGGTGTTCAGATAGCGAAGGCCAGACATGCGCCGCGCTGCTTGAGTAGCGCGATTGATCGCCATCGCATTGGCTGTTGTTGTCCCGGTATGGTTGTTGGTTTCAACGTCCTGCTCAGAATCAGCATTGGCGCGAACCAACTCCACCGAGCGATGAAATGGGCTATTGGCCAGGTGCATTTGAGCGCGTCCGTATACGCGGACACCGCTTGGCATGCAAAGATTCAAAAATCCTGGTGCTGCCGTGCGGTAATGGTCGAACAAGGCCGCAATCGACAAGCCGAATAGCGAACTAAAGGTATGCGATTGCAGCGCCGACATGGGTAGGCCAAGCTGAAACAGTCCGGTCCGGTTGGCAGACAGAAACCGGCCATTTGGAGAGAACGAAACAATGCCTTCCATTAACGTGCCGATAAATTCGGGTCGTGTATTAAAGTGTAACGTGATCGCATCCTGAAACGCCGCCAAAAACAAATGATTTTCGATCATTTGCGCCGACATACGGACCAGCGCCATCGTGTGTTTGTGAAAACTGGATTGATCTCCGGTGACGTCGAGCACGCCGATGACGTTGCCTTTGTGGTCCAGAATGGGAGCGGCAGAACAGGTGAGGAAGTGATTGGCGACCAGAAAATGTTCATTCGCATGGATCTGGACCGGCAGTTGTTCCGCAATCGCCGTGCCAATCGCGTTGGTCCCCTTGCTGGCCTCCGACCATGTCACGCCGGGTTTGAGGGCGACCCGATTGGCTTTTTCTAAAAAGTCGTCGTCTCCCAACGTATGCACGATCAAACCGTTCACGTCGGTGAGTATCACCATGTTGTGCGTGTTAATGATTTGTTCGTAAAGCGTTTCCATCACCGGTATCGCGTGCGTGTGCAGCGTGCGGTTTTGGTCCAACAATAGCGCTAAATCAGGCCGCCCAATGGGACTGAAATCTGGTTTTTCACCTTCCGACAGGCCATACGCTTTTGAGCGTTGACGGGATTCTTCTATCATCATGGCTCCATCGCAAGCAGAAAGCGTGCCACGGGCCTCTTTATTAGCCGAATTGCTATTTGAGATAGCGGCGGGCTTGCCGCGGGAGTCGGAAGTGTCAGTTGGATGCATGGTTGTCTCCTGCTTGTATGTTGCGGCACGGATTCTGTCGGCTTAGCGCTCAGACTCCTGGAGCCGCATTATTTTTTTGTATTGTTTTTTTATATAGTGCTCTTAAATATAGCACTTGATGGCGCTGTTGTTCAGAAATAGAACAAGATTTGGTGCCAATGTGTCGTATTTGCTTGGCATGACAATTGCCACTACCTCCGTATTATTTAAAAACGTTGTAGAGGAGATCGTATGAAAAAACTAACCCACCTTATTTCGTGTTGCGCTTTATCGTTTGCCATCATGGCACCGTCGTTCGTGTATGCGCACGGTGACGTGATACCGCAACCGGTTGATACCAAAACATTACCAGCGCTGGGAGCCGCATGGCGTGACGAAAATCCTTTCCGCGGTCAGAAAGAGGCCATCAATATAGGCACCTCTGCCTATGCTGAAAATTGCGCCCGATGCCATGGACTGCAAGCACAATCGGGTGGTATCGCGCCAGATTTACGATTATTGGATCGCGATTGCATGGATCTGAAAAGCCCTGATAAAAAAGCAGCCTGCTTCAAAGAGACCGATAAATATTTCCTGGTTTCCGTGCGTCACGGCAAAGTCCGTAATGGTGCTGTGTATATGCCGCCATTTGAAGGAATCCTAAACCAGGAAGCGATGTGGTCTATCAAAGCGTATCTTGAGACGCTACGCGCAATCAATTAGGGCATGATGATCGCGTGATAATGATCAAAACGCGATCATATTGAGGGTCATCGATGCGGCACATCTGAGACGGTGTCACCCATGACGTCACCAAGTAACGGTAACCAAAAAACATACAATAACAAGGTGCTATTTAATGTACACACTTTCTTGTCAGGTCGTCGGTGCAATGCTAATACTTGCCCGAACATCGCTCGCCAGAATTCCTGTCTTTCTCTCCCTCAGCGTTTGTCTTTTCTTCAGCGCTCCGGCGCATGCTGAGGCGAGTGCCGATTTTTTAAAAATCACACAATCGGGTGTTTTAAAGGTCGCCGTTTATGATGACTTTGCGCCGTTTTCATCCACCAAGGGCGGGATCGATATCGATATCGCAGAAGCGTTAGCAAAAAAATTGGGACTCAAAGTGAGTTTGCTACCGTTCCCTGCCGGTGAAGATCTGAGTGATGATTTGCGCAATATGGTGTGGAAAGGGCATTACCTTGGATATGGTCCCGCCGATCTGTTGATGCATGTGCCAGTAGATCCGCTTTTGATAAACCAAAATGACAAGGTCAGCATTTTTGCGCCCTATCATCGCGAAACGGTACGCCTGGTGCGGGATATCCGTAAAGTGCCGGAGTTCGACAACCTCGATTCAATTACCGGAAAAACTATTGGTGCCGAAAAAATTTCAATTGGTGCCATGTTGTTACTCGGCGCGGAAGACGGCAAGTTTCGAGAAAATGTAAAGATCTATCCGACCGCGACCGAAGCGCTTGAAAAACTCAAGGCGGGTAAACTGGATGGCGTTGTCGCCAATCGTTCAGAAATAGAATCAGTGATCGGCAAAGATCCCCATTTTCAAATGACCGAAGTTACCTTTCAGCGGCTGCCACGCAAAGGTTGGGTGATCGGCATGGCGGTGAAAAAGGATGATCCTGAACTCGCAAAGGCATTGCAAGATGCTACCGACGCATTGGTCTCCTCAGGCGAAATGGCCCAGATATTTGCTAAACATGGGGTTGAGGTGGTGACGCCTTGATAGGCTACAGATGACATCCCTGTTTTTGTATTTCCCTCAACGTTATCTGTAGCTTCAATATCTGAGTCAGATGGTCGACCCGTGTGCTATTTATTGTTAAATAGCGCACGGGCCGCGTTCCCTTTCGCCAATTTGCATAAGCAAAATAAGTAACCATGGGGAGGATTATGGATGTGATGTGCATTTTTCTGATTTTTATCATGGCTCGCTTGAACTTCTCGGAAGGATAATTATGCCCTCGCCATCCTTACCGCTTTCCTCACCATCCATCATTATGAGTTTATTGCGCGCCCAAAATACGTGTGCCATTGGCATTCCGTGCGCGTACGTTTCTCCAATAAAGTCTCCGGCCGCCGTGTATGCTCTGACGTAACCGTCTACATAAAACAAACTGTCAGAACCTCCGCCCGGCAACGGCATGAAGGGAATCAAGTCGTCGATGATGAAGACTTTGTATTGCTGATAGTAAAACTCCTTATTCGGGCTATATTGTTTTTCTCCGTAAGGCGTTCCCTCATGCCAATTTTCATAAGAAAAATAAGCAAGCACGGGAAGGGCTATTAATATGAAAAGCCATTTTCTTCTGATTTTTATCATGGAAAACCTACATCTTTTGGAAACTTAATTCCTCCGTCATCATTCTTGCTTTGAAGGCCATCCATTACTACAAGTAAGTCATCTATCCAGAATATGTTTGCCATCGGCATTCCATGTGCGTACGCTTCTCCAATAAAATCTCCGTTTGCTGTATATCCCCTGACGTAACCGTCGATATAATACAAACTATCAGAACCTCCTCCTGGCATCGGCACGTACGGAATCCACTCCTCAATGGTGATGACTTTGTATCGCTGATAATAGAACTCCTTATTCGGGCTATATTGTTTTTCTCCGTAAGGCGTTCCCTCATGCCAATTTTCATACGTAAAATAGGCAAGTACAGGAAGAGCTATTAATATGAAAATCCATTTTATTTTGATTTTGATTTTTGCCACGGTAGCGCTATCTCCATTTTTTTAGGTACTTTTACCCACATCACATCCGAATACACCACAAAATCCCCACCTGTCTTATGGCGCGTTTGGTAGCGTCGGAAGTCGTCGTTAAAGGCAGGGACCACACTCGGGAATTGTTTACTCATGTTTGTTTTGTTTATAGCGCTGTACAACAACATGTAAGCAGCCATTTCATCTTTTGGAAGTAATCGCGTTTTGCTCCATACCCCCAAAGGAACCATTTCTTCAAAAGTGCTAGTAGTATTGAAATCGTACGTGTCTCGACAGTAAATGCCGATATGTTTGACATGAAATATGTCCTTCTGCAGCAACCAATTGGTGCTTGTTTCGCCGACTACGGCCAGTTTAAAAATACCCTTACCAACAGCACCGTATAACTCGTCAAAAGTATCCAGTTTTGTGCCAAATTCTCGGTAATTTACTTGGCACTTACTATCTAGTTCACGCGCAGACATGACGCGATCCCCTAACTTGAATGGTTTTATCGATTTTGGTATCCAACCCCCTTTAACTAATTTTTTCTTAAGCTCCTCCTTTCCCCTATCCGTTGCCCAATTTTCCAAAACATAATCAAACGCCTCCACCGCACGTGGGAATTTCAGTAGCCACGCCATCTTGATAATCTGGTCGTCATACTCCGCTGGCTTCAGTTTACAAGGATCAAATTTCCCTATTTTTACGTCGTTGGGCATCACCCACCCGGTGTCGTTCGCGAACCAGTGCCGCATAATCTGTGCGGCGATAGGCCAGCCCATCTTTTCCATGATGTCGGGGATGTCACGGAGCTGCATCATTTCTATTGCGCATTCCACTCCCTTGCGATCACTGCACGGGGTTGTCATGGCGACTGCAATGGGTAGACTCATTTTTTGTCCACTCCGAATCGCGTTGGTACTGCGTATTGCAAGGTGACTTTGTGCGGTGCCGAAGAATGGGCCTGAACCGTTTCGCCTTGATCATTGGCGCTGCCGTGGTGTTGGCCGGATTCAGATTGGATTCCGTAGGCGACGCCTTCGACTGGCAGCCCAGTTACGCTATCAAGCAACACAAAATGCCGGTCGTATGCGCTGCCAGCGTTGCCGAGGGCTGCGTTTTTATGGTGATTGCCAAAGTCTTCATCGGAAGGCGTGGCGTCGCCTTCGGTGTACGAAATGGATTGTGAGGCGATCAGGCGTGGCTTCCGCCTGCATCTGCAATTGCACAAATCACCGTCCAGTGCGGCTTCTTTACCGTGCGAACCCAGGTTAGGGACACGGGTGCCGGAACAACTGATCGTCCCCGTCGATCTGCAAGTACGGCAATAGACATCATCGCCTTCGAACGATCGCGTCAGGCCGTGCCATTGATCGTTGGCAAGCCCTTCCTTGACTACCCCGCGGGCCGTTGTCGCATCACCTTCATGGATGTAATACCGTCTTGTCATAGCATTCTCAATAGTGTTGGTCGTCAAAAATTACGACGAGTATCAACGCTATTGCTTGCATTTTTACGACGCTTCTATGCTTGTTAGGTGTTCGGCTTAGTACAGGCCGAAATTCGTCCCGTCGAGTCAGGTCCGGAGTTTTTACATCGTCGAGCGATGTGGTGATCGCGACCACGCTGACAGTGATATTGATAAAAGAAACAACGCAAAATCGCAGACCAGAGCATCAAAATAACTCACCACATCATCACGCATGAGCCGCCGCGGAGTGGCGTCTGTTCAACATTTCCATCAGTTTCCCCGTATCGGAAATAGCATTGGAAATGTCGTTAAAAACTTTTTAAATTGAGGTGCCATATAAATATTACGCGGTAGTAATGCGCCCGTCATTTAGCTGGTGTACGTCAATATGAAAATAATTTCTATCTCGCCCAGATGACGATTTTTTTTACATCTTTTATTTAAAAGTTATTTTTGTGAAGAGAAAACAATAGAAAAACGACCATAAAATTCACAATCAGAAAAATGGACTCAGAAAATTATTATTCAGCGTGTTTTCTCAAAATAAAATGCCTGAAATATCGTTAAAAATTTTCCTTAATTACATGCATCACACAACTATCATATTCCTGTAATACGCCGGTCATAAATATCGTATAGCTGCATATGACCAAAGATAATTTACCCCTCTTTGAGATGTCGAAATTTTTTACATTCATGCTTAAAAAATTATTTCAATCGATCTAAATACCTGATTTATATCATCTTATTTTTCTGGCTCACTATTTGCATAGAAGCGGCGCAACCTTGATCTTAACCCACAGAGAATTCTATGCATCCCTCCTTCCTGCCACTGCAGCGCCGTTACGCATCTTCCGCCGTCGTTCTACTTGGAGCGCTTTTTGCAGCGTCTTCAGCGATGAGTGCACCCATTACCAGTTTCACTGCTGGTAACCTCGTTATTAGCACCGTGTCGTCTTATAACGGGAGCGGGCTCGACTCCGCAGCGCCTATCGTATTGGTACAATTGCAGCTTGGTGCTGGCGGTACCACGGCGACACAAAACGGTTCGCTGACACTGTCGCAAACCAACAACGGAAATAATTCCGCAATTTCCGGTGAGTATGGCTCGGCCTCTGAAGGTATTTTGCAAACCTCAGTGAATGGTCAATACCTGACTATCGCCGGCTACGGAGTCAATGCCACAGCTTTTAATACCGCACCAACATCGGTCTACGGCAACGCGGCATTGGGCCAATCGACAAGCTTAACAGTGGGAAATCAAACCGGAACTCCGGTCACCACCGTGGCCCGTGTCGTCGCATTAATCGGCGCTGATGCCAAAGTCGATACCAGCACTGCATTGTCAGGAATTTTCAATCAAAATAATCCACGCAGTGTTGCAACGGTAGACGGTTCAACGTTATACGTATCAGGCCAAGCTGCCAGCAAAACCGATCCGACTCAGGGCGTGTTTGTTGCCGCACGCGGCGCAACCACAGCAACGGGTATCGATAACACGACTGATACCCGCGTCGTCTCGATCTTCAATAATGGAAATGGGAATACTCTGTATGTTTCGCGCGATCGTAGCCCTGGCGGCGGAGCTGCTAATAACCTCTCTAATATCAGCGCATTGACTAGCGCCACAGGTCTCTTACCGACCTCTGCTACGGGTCTCCAGACTACCCATATCACACCGGTTGCTTCGCCACTGTCGCTTGGTGGCAATAATGGCTCTATCAATCTCACTGCGAATACGGCAAACGGCGTCAACAACGCGCGAATTGGTAGCTTTGTATATGTCAGCCCTGAGAGCTATTTTTTCGCCAGCCCGACTGTTCTTTATGTAACCGACAGCGGCCAGCCCAAGAACGGCAATGTAGATAAAGCTGCCTTGGGCGAAGGCGGATTGCAAAAATGGGTGCTGACCAATGGCAATTGGACTTTGGCCTATGACCTTGTCAAAGGATTGAATCTGGTTGATAACGCCGGTGCTAACGCTGCAACGCCAAGTGCGCCTGGCGTGACCGGTTTGTTCGCGCTGACTGGCGAAGTCATAGGTAACCAGGTGGAGCTGTTTGCTACTAGCTACGGACTCAATGAACTCTCCCAAAGCTATTTGTATAGCATCACGGATGCTCTGAGCAATACCACAGCAGCACAGGCATCCAATGAGAGTTTCTCGACCCTATATACGGATGCTACTGGCAACACCTCGATTCGTGGCGTTGCATTTGCTCCGGTTCCTGAGCCAGGTTCATTGGCACTATTTGCTATCGCACTGATGGGATTGTTTACATTGCGCCAGCGTAGTTTGTCACAGCGCGGTTAACGAGCATTAGCCGGACTATCGCGTAGCAAGACCGTTGCGCGATAGCAGTGCAATACTATGGCGGTGAGGTGGTGAAGTTCAGTTGTTGCGGATCAGTTCTTTAAAGTCGACGAGATGCATCAGCATCAAGACCCGAGCGAAGCATAGGTAGCACATGCCGTTCTGCGCGTGAGCACTGTTGGGCCAGCGCACATCGGCGGATGCAATAAGTGGGCATGATGCAAAGTCGTCTTGGGTCTTCCATCGGAGATCTTTTTGAAATTGGTTTTTGTGTTGATATTTTCACCTGTCGATGCTGCCATCGTTTATTCGACGCTATCCATTTTTGCCAGAGCATCTTGATGATGCTAAAATGACAATTTTATCAGCGGATTTCCTCTAGGCACACCGTCTATCGATGCGTGGGGATGCCGTATCAAAAAAATCGTTCGTGTCCCTCCCGTCAATCCCGCATTGAAGTAATATTGTGAGGTAGAAAAATCGCAAGATAGCACGCGAAGGAGTCGCGAAAGTTGCAATGGTTGCGTCTGGCCCTGGGTAACTCGACCGACTTTAATTTGGTTGCTATAACTAGATTGGCTCTGTGATATCCCTACGTGGCTTTTCGGGTATGAATCCTGCTTAGAGAGAAATGGACCTTTTTTAGCGATTTTTAAACATTACTGGCATCGCTTATCCACCCATTTCGCGTCAACTTTCATCGAAAGGCATCACTCAATGGCCATCCGTGTCGCGCTGCATCACAAAACCAGCTACCACTATGATCGCCTGGTCACTTTATCTCCGCATGAAGTCCGTTTGCGTCCTGCTCCGCATGCGCGTACCCCGATTCTGTCGTATTCGCTGAGCGTCACGCCTGAAGACCATTTTATCAATTGGCAGCAAGATCCTTACGGCAACTATATCGGCCGTTTTGTGTTTCAGGAGAAATCTGACGTCCTGGAATTTACGGTTGATTTGATTGCCGATATGACGGTCATTAACCCGTTCGATTTTTTTGTTGAGAAGTACGCAGAGACATTTCCGTTCAGCTATCCCGCACAACAAAAGTCCGAACTCAGTGCGTATCTGGCGGTGGATGAACCGGGTCCGTTGCTGGTGGAATGGGTCGCGGCAGCAAAGCGCGACATTCTCAAAAAACCGCTCGCGACGAACGATTTTCTGGTCGCCATTAACCAGCGTTTGCAGGGCGATATTGCTTATCTGCTGCGGATGGAACCGGGCGTGCAAACGCCGGAAGATACGCTCCTGAAACGGTCTGGTTCTTGCCGTGATAGTGGCTGGTTGTTAGTCCAAATTATGCGTCAGTTGGGTTTAGCTGCGCGTTTTGTGTCGGGCTATTTGATTCAATTGCGTCCCGATCAGGAATCACTCGACGGCCCAAGTGGCACCGAAGTCGATTTTACCGATTTGCATGCGTGGACCGAAGTGTATATCCCGGGCGCAGGCTGGATCGGCCTGGATCCTACGTCAGGCATGCTGGCGAGTGAAGGGCACATTCCGCTCGCTTGCACCGCGATGCCATCCTCGGCAGCGCCGGTGAGCGGCTTTACCGACAAGGCCGAAGTAACGTTCTTCCATGAAATGACCGTCACACGGATTCATGAAGATCCACGCGTGACCAAGCCCTATTCGGAAGAAGACTGGCTAAAAATCGATAAGCTTGGACATCAGGTCGACGCTGACTTGAAGCGCCAGGACGTGCGCCTGACTCAAGGTGGCGAACCAACCTTTGTGTCTGTTGATGATATGGACGGCGCGCAGTGGAATACTTTAGCGCACGGCGACGAAAAGCGTGAATTAGCGGGGCAGTTGATGCACCGCTTGAAGAACCATTTTGCGCCGGGCGGCATGCTGCATTATGGTCAAGGAAAATGGTATCCTGGCGAGCCATTGCCACGCTGGGCGTTAAATATTTTTTGGCGTGTTGACGGTCAACCAATGTGGCTAGACGCAACGTTGTTCTCAGACGAGAACAAGCCGGATGGTTATGTCGGCGACGAAGCAGCGCGCTTCACTGCCGAACTGGTAAAAGCGCTCGGCCTTCCTGCCAACAGTGCCATCGCGGCCTATGAAGATGTCATGCTTCAGGTCCATCGTGAGCAGGGAATGCCGGTCAACGTTGATCCGTTAAAAGCCAATTTAAAGGCTTCGGAAGAGCGTCGTCGGTTAGCGCGATTGCTGGAAACCGGCTTGGGCGAGATAGTCGGTTATGTCTTGCCGTTGAAGCCAAAAGACTTTGATCCTGCTACGTCTTTAGGGACAGTCTGGCGTACTTCAGCATGGCCGCTCAAACGCGAGCATTTGTATCTTACCGAAGGCGATTCGCCGATGGGACTGCGTTTGCCTCTAAACGCGTTGCCTTGGGTGTTGCCGGACGAAGTGCCGCCGGAATTTGACGTTGATCCGTTTGCTCCTCGCGGCGCTTTGCCTACGGCAAAAAATGGAAAGCGTCCTACGCTGAGTCTGGACCCTGAAAAAGGGACCAAAGCGGCACCTGTTCCGGGTGTCGATCCTAAACCCGCACCGCGTGAAGTGATTCATACCGGCTTGTGCATTCAGGTTCGGGCGGGGCGTTTGCATATCTTTATGCCGCCGGTCAAACGCGTTGAGGATTATCTGGCCTTGGTGACGGCGGTGGAAAATACTGCGGCCAAGCTGAAGTTGAAGCTATGGATTGAGGGTTATCCGCCACCGCGCGATCCACGGGTCAAGTTGCTTAGCGTGACGCCGGACCCTGGTGTGATTGAGGTGAATATTCATCCTGCCGCAAGCTGGAAGGAACTGGTCTACAACATGACCACGCTGTACGAAGAGGCGCGCCTGACACGTCTTGGTACGGAAAAATTTATGGTTGACGGACGCCATACCGGCACTGGCGGCGGCAACCATGCCACGTTAGGCGGTGCCACGGCAGAAGATAGCCCGATGCTGCGTCGTCCTGATCTACTGAAAAGCCTGATCACGTACTGGCAAAATCACCCCGCCTTGTCATATCTGTTCTCGGGCACGTTTATTGGACCTACAAGTCAGGCGCCGCGGGTGGATGAAGCGCGTGATGACAATTTATACGAGTTGGCAATTGCCTTCCAGCAAATGGACAAAGTGTTGCCGACCTTGCATCCGGGCGACAAACCGTGGATGGTTGATCGCTTGTTACGTAACCATCTGGTCGATTTGACTGGTAATACCCATCGTTCCGAATTTTCGATTGATAAACTGTATTCACCGGATGGTCCGACTGGCCGCTTAGGACTAGTCGAATTCCGTGCATTTGAAATGCCGCCGCATGAACGCATGAGTTTGCTGCAAATGCTGTTGCTGCGCGCGCTGGTGTCGCGTTTCTGGAAGCAACCGTATCAGGCTAAATTGGTCAATTGGGGCACGGCATTGCATGATCGCTGGATGTTGCCGCATTTTGTGGCACAAGATATTCGTGATGTTGCTAAAGATCTACGTGCTGCCGGCTACGCGTTCGAGGAAAACTGGTTTGACCCGTTTATCGAGTTCCGCTTCCCGCGCTTTGGTACGGTTGTCTATGAAGGCGTAGAGATGGAACTGCGTCAGGCGATTGAGCCATGGAACGTACTGGGTGAGGAAATGGCTGCTGGTGGCACCGCACGGTATGTTGATTCTTCGGTCGAACGCATGCAGTTGCTGGTACGCGGACTGACCGACGGACGTCACGTTATCGCTTGTAACGGACGCATGTTGCCGTTGCATCCAACTGGTATTCCCGGCGAATATGTCGCCGGTGTACGGTTCCGCGCCTGGAGTCCGTGGTCAGCATTGCATCCAACGGTCAAGATCCACGCGCCGTTGACCTTCGATCTGGTCGATACCTGGAGTGGCCGCGCCATTGGCGGTTGCACGTATCACGTGGTCCATCCGGGTGGTCGCAGTGAAGCAACTGCACCAGTGAATGCTAACGCTGCCGAAGCACGCCGCTTTGCACGATTTTGGGCGCATGGCCACACGCCAGGACCCATGACCGTCTACAAAGAGGAAACTAATCCAAGCTTCCCAATGACGTTGGATTTGCGTTGGCATGACTAATACATTTTTAGCGTAACTAGTGCAGGGCCGTGTCAGAAGGCTGGATGAACGCGACATGTGCTTAAGTCATCCGGTGGTGAAGCCTTGAGAACAACAATCCTCATGTAAATATCTGCATGAGGATTGTGCCCAGTGCGCAACGCAGAATTCATCTTGCGCAGTAGCTTACGAAAAAAATCAATTGGTCGTATCCTTAAGATTCGGGTGTGTGGGGGCGCATAGTGTTATTGTGCGACCCCGCACACCGATTGAATCGCTCGAAGAGGAAAAAGCGACAAAATGTTAAATCAAATACTCGCAAGCTACCGCGCTCCGCCAGACAGTTTCGATGAAATGCTGGATGCGTCTCATCATCCGCGTCCACATTGGCGCGCTTTGTTGGATGGTTTAGGAGCAGAAGCACCCTACATGATGCGCGAACGCATCGAAACGGTGCAAGAGCAGGTGCGCGAAAATGGTGTTACATACAACGTTTATACCGATTCCAAGGGTATCCAACGTCCCTGGGATCTAAATGTTTTACCTTTAATTCTGCCGCAGGATGAATGGAGCGGCATTGAAGAGGCCGTTATTCAACGTGCCACTCTGATGAATCAGCTGCTGGGCGACGTTTATGGCGACCAGAAAATGCTGGAAGAGGGCTTGTTGCCGCCAGAATTGATCCATGGTCATGCTGGCTTTTCTCGCCCTTGCCACGGCATGCAGCACCCCGACGGGGTCGCCTTGCATTTTTACGCGGTTGATCTTGCACGTGCGCCCAATGGCAACTGGTGGGTAGTGGCAGACCGCACACAAGCACCGTCCGGTGCCGGTTATGCACTGGAAAATCGCGCCATCATCGCGCGTACTTTTCCTGATTTGCTGCGTGACCTCAAGGTTCAACACCTGACTGAATTTTTTAATACCATGCGCGACAGTCTTGCGCATTGGGGGCGGCTATGCGCAAAAAATGGCAATGGCGGCAAAAATGGTCCGGCGTTGCGTAACAGTGAAGCACCGTTAATCGTACTGCTAACGCCTGGACCCTATAACGAAACCTATTACGAACAAGCCTATCTGGCGCGTTATCTGGGTTTGCCGCTGGTCGAGGGCGGAGATCTTACCGTGCGTAACGGTGTCGTTTGGCTTAAAACCTTGTCCGGTATGCAGCGTGTGCACGTGATCATGCGTCGAGTTGATGATGATTTTTGCGATCCGCTTGAGTTACGGCCAGACTCCGGATTGGGTGTGGCGGGGTTAACCGAGGCGGCGCGGCGCGGCAATGTGCTGATTGCGAACAGCCTTGGATCAAGTTTGCTGGAGTCCGGTGCGCTACTCGGATTTTTGCCGGGATTATGTGAGCGCCTGCTCGGTGAATCATTAAAAATGCCGTCAGTGGCGACCTGGTGGTGTGGCGAACCAGCGGCTTTGGAGGAAGTGATTGAAAAAATGGATGAGCTGATTATCAAGCCAAGCTTTCCGCAGTCGCGCCAATTTCCAGTGTTTGGGCAAGACCTTAAAGGTGCCGAACGAATTGCTTTTATCGCAAAAATGCGTGCTAAACCACACGATTACGTGGCACAGGAAATGGTGCGATTATCGCAAGGTCCGGTGTGGAAATCGGAGGGACTGAGTGCTTGCGCCATTGGTCTTCGGGTTTATGCTTGCGCTACGCCGCAGGGTTATGTAGTCATGCCGGGTGGGTTGACGCGCGCGGCGACGGGAACGGATGCACGTATTATTACCATGCAACGTGGCGGCGGAAGCAAAGATACCTGGGTGCAAGGCAATGAGCAGATTGCAACACAAAGTCTATCCAGAAGAACGACTACCATTGATGATCTGGTACGCGATGATACGCACCTGTCGAGTCGCATGGCAGAAAATCTGTTTTGGTTTGGGCGCAACGCTGACCGCTGCGATAATGTCGCTCGCCTGTTGCGCGTTACGCTGAATATTTTGTTCAATGTTCGACCCGCCTATCGCGGCGCTGAATGGCCGACTGTGGAATCATTGTGTATTTATTTCCATCTGATTCCCATGAAAGAATCGGAGTCCGAGGCAGTTGCCATTGCGGCAGCAAGCCAAATAGCGGATTTGAATCATAGTCAAATGCAAACGCAGGTTCAAACGCAGGTTCAAATCCAGACGCAGAGCCAAAGCCAGATTCAAAGTCAACGTCAAAGCCAAATCCAAAGTGTAGTCAGTAAGCCAACAGCGATTTACAGCGATGCGCAAATTGAATCCACTTTATTACGTGCTGTCATATCACCAGATGTTCCCGGTCTGGCCCGACAGCAGCAACAACTGTATGGTATTGCCAGTCACTTGCGTGAGAGATTGTCGGTTGACAATTGGCGTGCCCTGAACCGGATGGTGCCGCGTGAGACCAGTGACGATCATAGGTTGTCTCAGGCGGAGGCGATGACCATTCTGGACGACGCAACAGCATCCTTGATGACTATGGCTGGCTTTGCCTTGGATGGTATGACGCGCGATCTTGGATGGCGTTTTCTGTCTCTTGGTCGTCGTCTCGAACGCTTGCAGTTTCAAAGCGTTATTTTGCAGCGCGCGCTGGAGATGGATGCAAACGGCAGTCTCGATTGGTTGCTTGAGTTGTCGGACAGTATTGTTACTTACCGCTCCCGTTATCGCGCACAACCAGAGTGGTTGCCGGTGCTTGATTTGTTGTTACTCGATGAGACCAATCCACGTTCCATTCTGTTTCAGCTTGAGGGCATCTTAAAAAGTCTGAGAAAAATTGCGGTCACTTACGGGCCTTGCGGTGCAGAGCGATTAATTCCGCTAAAAGACGAATTGTTGACGTTGGCACCGGAAACTGATTTGTATTGCGGCAATGCACATTTGATCGATTTATTACATCGTATGCAAGTCGCCAGCGAAGCCATGTCGGAACAAATCAGCGTAAAATTTTTTAGTTACACGGATAGCTATCAAGACAGGACGAAGAAATAATGAGCGATTCACCAGCGACTATCGCTCCCGGCGCTCCCGGCGCACGTTTTCGCGTCGTGCACGAAACGCGCTATACCTATCAAAGTCTGGTGACGCTGTCGCAGCAATACCTGCATTTGACGCCGCGCACGTTTCTATATCAGCACATTGAATCTCATAAGATCGATATTGAGCCACGGGAAGAAGATGTTTCCGAAGGCCGCGATTATTTTGGCAATATTACGCGTCATATTGCTATCACTGTGCCGCATAAAGTGCTGTCGGTGCGCGCTGAGTCGATTGTCGTACTGAAGCCGCGCTACCAACTCGCGCAGCTTCAGGGCACGCTTCCGTGGGAAAGTTTGCGCGATAGTGTCGGGCAAGATAAATCGGCTGCTGCGCTTGATGCATGTCGTTATTTGTTCTCATCGCCGCATGTTCAGTTCAGCACCGAGTTGGAGCAGTACGCGCGCGTTAGTTACACGGCGGGCAGAGCATTGCTCGATGCCGCATTGAATTTGACGCAGCGTATTTTTGATGACTTTGAATTCGACGATAAAGCCACTGAAATCTCTACGCCATTGGATGAGGTTCTAAAGGGGCGACGAGGTGTTTGTCAGGACTTTGCGCAATTGATGATCGGTTGCTTGAGAAGTATCGGCCTTCCCGCACGCTACGTCAGCGGTTACATACTCACGCATCCGCCTGCCGGACAGCCGCGCATGATCGGTGCAGACGCTTCCCATGCCTGGGTCTCGGTCTTCTGTTCGGATCTTGGGTGGATAGATTTCGATCCGACGAATCGCTGTCTCGTACAGTCCGAGCATATTACCTTGGGTTGGGGCCGCGATTTTAGCGACGTCACACCGATGCGCGGCATCGTGCTCGGTGGCGGTGAGCAGACCTTGGATGTTGAGGTGACGGTCACGCCGTTATCCTGGGTGTAAACAGCTGTAATGAAGGTACTGGATTTGATGGGAAATGACGGTATTGGCGTCTTTTCGGCATAATACGAGATGCGTATACGATTTTTGTCCGAATTATACAAATGAATCGGATGCCTCCCGATTTTCCTTACTCTCAAAACAGGATACAACATGATGCAATATCGACGCCTAGGCAACAGCAACCTGAAGGTCTCCGCACTTTGTTTGGGAACCATGATGTTTGGTGACCAAACCGACATCGGCGAAGCAGAGCGGATTGTCGCTTCAGCCCGTGAGCATGGTGTTAATTTTATTGACACCGCTGATGTCTACACCAAAGGTGCTTCAGAAGAAATGGTCGGTAAGGTACTAGCTGCCGATCGCCCTAACTGGGTGCTTGCCACCAAGCTCGGCAATCCGATGAGCAGCCAGCCCAATCAATCGCATTACTCACGTCACTGGATCATCAGTGAAGTCGAGAACAGCTTGAAGCGGTTATCGACCGACTATCTGGATATCCTTTATCTCCACCGCGATTATCACGAAGAAAATCTGGATGAAGCGGTTCGCACCCTTGGCGATTTGATTAGCCAGGGAAAGATTCGCGGATTCGGTCTCTCCAACTTTCGCGGATGGCGTATTGCCGAAGTAGTGCGCCTGTGCGAAAAAAACGGCATCCCAGGCCCTATCGTCTGCCAGCCGTATTACAACCTGCTCAATCGCATGCCTGAAGTTGAAATATTGCCAGCTTGTGCGCATTACGGACTAGGCGTTGTGCCTTATAGCCCGATTGCCCGCGGCGTATTGACCGGCAAATATTTGCCGGGGCAGACACCACCCGAAAACACGCGGGCAAGTCGCGGCGACAAGCGCATCATGGAAACTGAATTCAGAGAAGAGTCACTACAAATCGCACAGCGCCTCAAGCAACATAGCGACGAACTTGGTATTCAGTTGGGACAGTTTGCCACCGCCTGGGTACTGGCAAATCGGCATATCAGTTCGGTGATTGCCGGTCCCCGCACGCTAGCCCAAATGGACGATTATTACGCAGCGGTGGATGTCAAAATTTCGATGGATGATGAGGCTTTAGTCGATAGCCTGGTGCCGCCGGGCCATGCATCAACACCTGGCTATACCGATCCTGGTTATCCATTTTTTGGCCGTGTGGTTGTTGGCTGATTAACGTTTCAAAAGTGATGGAACGGCTACGGTATTTGCGGTTCCATCACCTCAATTTTGCTTTTTTTAGCTCCCTTTCTCATTTTCCTTTCTCGACCCCATTCTCATTCTCATTCTCATTCCTATTCCTATTCGATCCCTGATGGTTAGTTGTTCGGTAAAGCTGCGTGACAATTGTTTGATCGATGGATTGAGCTCTCATCACAACAGATCAGCTCATGGCATGATATATGCATATTTTTTGTTTCCTGAGATGGAAATATAAAATAAATGGAGATGAAATGAAGGTTTTACGCCTGTTTTTACTACTGACAATTCCCGCCTCGGTTGCTGCTCCAATCAGTGCTTACGCCAACGATTTTCCGACCACGGACCGGATGGAATATGTGCTTGAATGCATGAAAAATCATGCCGGAAAATACGAGTATTTATATAAATGTTCTTGTGCCATAGATAATGTTGCGCAGGCGGTTAAGTACGATGAATACGTCGAGATATCACTAGCGGCGCGACCGCAAATGGCGAGTGGAGCGCGCGGGTCGGAGTTTCGTGATCCGGAAATTGTTAAAACCATGGCAAAAAAATACAAGACAATTCAAGCAACTGCTAATCAGGCCTGTTTTGTTCAATAGCTGATGCGACCGCGTAAACACTATACGTGAGGCTGATCGTCGGCGATTCATAGACGATCGTCGCTCAATGATGGGCAACCATAAGCATGGACAATTTCTGATCGCCCACGATCTGATGGCAGACGACTAGTGCACTCTCGGTTTCGGCATTTTATAGTGGGCTGCGACCAAATTCATTACCGCCTGGCGAAATAGCGCTCGGGGGCAATTAACGGTGTCCGCCGCTGTTGTTTAAACACGACGATGTAGTTTCTTTGCTGGCATCTGCGCGAAACAAAAGACGATATTTGCCGCTGGTAAATCGTTAGGCGCAATTTTCCGGGCGTATTTGATAGATAGTTTCCCGCTACGTCTGCGAAGCAATCATCGCCGGGACCGGGTCTGTTCCACTACTCTTCACTCCACTCCACTCCAATTCATTTCAGCTCTATAAGCGATGCATGGCTTATACGTCTCCGCATTTTTTATTGGTTTCATTGGCAAATGCTTCGCCACTGTGTTTTAAACGCGGTATCGACAGTTCGGCCGGCAGGGTATGACACGGAAGTGACGCAAACTGATTTTCCAACTGTTCATCAACCAGAACATGGTGCTCTGCAACATCGTTTGTTCTTTGTAGGCCTAACGCCGAGTTTGGAGCGAGCCGCCGTCGGATACGCCCGACGGAGTGACTTTTTTGCGGGTTGTTGGCACGTTCTATGCTGAGAGTAACTCGAAATTTGGAGAGAAATGCGTTTGGAAGTAGAAGTTTGATCCCTAACGAATCCTCCTATTTCATCGCCAGGCAGCACATTGGCAGCAAGTGGGTTCGTTGAAGTTTTACTTAAAAAAAATCAACAAGGAGATTACACATGGCATCCCGAAAGAGCTTAAAAAGCTGGTGGCAATGCGCCATTTTGCTCGCGGTACCGGTTTTTGCGTTCGCTAACTCAGATATTGAAGCGCTCACTAAAGATCCCAATAACTGGGCTATGCAGTCGGGTAATTTCGCCAATCAGCGTTATAGTGAATTGAAGCAGATCAATAAGAGCAACGCGAAGGATTTACAAGTCGCCTGGACCTTTTCTACCGGTGTTCTGCGTGGGCACGAAGGTGGTCCGTTGGTGGTCGGTGACACGATGTATGTCCATAGTCCGTTTCCTAATAAAGTGTTCGCACTGAATCTCGGCGACCAGACGATTAAGTGGAAATATGAGCCAAAGCAAGATGCCAGCGTCATTCCTGTAATGTGCTGCGACACGGTTAATCGTGGTGTTGCATACGCTGACGGCAAGGTGTTTTTGCAACAGGCTGACACCACCTTGGTAGCGCTTGACGCCAAGACTGGTAAAGAACTCTGGAAGGTCAAGGTAGGCAATCCAAAGATTGGTGAGACGACGACAAATGCACCGCATATTTTCAAGGATAAAGTGATCACCGGCATCAGCGGCGGCGAATTTGGTGTACGAGGCCGTTTGGCTGCCTTTGATATCAACACCGGCAAAGAAGTCTGGAAAGCGTATAGCACAGGTCCGGATGATGAAATGTTGATGGACCCTGCGAAGACTATGACCTGGACCGATGGCAAGATGGCGCCAGTGGGCAAGGATTCGTCGCTAAAAAGCTGGAAAGGTGATCAATGGAAACTCGGCGGTGGCACAACATGGGGATGGTATAGCTATGATCCAGCCCTAAATCTTGTCTACTACGGCAGCGGCAATCCAAGTACCTGGAATCCAAGCCAGCGTCCCGGCGACAACAAATGGTCTATGACGATTTTTGCACGCGATCTGGATACTGGTAAAGCGAAGTGGGTGTTCCAAATGACGCCGCATGATGAGTGGGACTATGACGGTGTCAATGAAATGATTCTGGCTAACATCAAAGTCAAGGGTCAGGACCGCAAGACGCTGGTGCACATGGATCGTAATGGCTTCGCTTACACGATGGATCGCTCTACGGGTGAATTGCTCGTCGCGCAAAAATATGATCCAACGGTTAACTGGGCCACAGGTGTTGATATGAAAACAGGCCGTCCAATTCTTGATGCTAAATACAGCACCGATAAGCAAGGACCTGACGTCAATATCAAAGGCATTTGCCCTACAGCGCTCGGTACTAAAGATCAGCAACCGGCTTCATTCTCACCTAAAACCGGTTTGTTCTATGTACCAACTAACCATGTGTGTATGGACTACGAACCGTTTGCAGTCGACTACACAGCTGGTCAACCGTATGTTGGTGCAACGCTTTCGATGTATCCGGCTGAGAAGGATAAGGGCAATGGTCACATGGGCAATTTCATCGCCTGGGATGCCGGTACGGGCAAAATTGTCTGGTCCAAGCCTGAGAAATTTTCGGTATGGAGCGGTGCCTTATCAACTGCTGGTGATGTGATTTTCTACGGCACATTAGAAGGCTATTTGAAAGCGGTCGATACCAACGGTAAGGAACTATGGAAGTTCAAAACGCCTTCCGGCATTATCGGCAACGTGCATACCTGGACTTATAAAGGCAAGCAGTTCGTCGGCGTGTTGTCCGGCATCGGCGGTTGGGCTGGTATTGGTCTGGCTGCAGGTCTTGAAAAAGACACTGAAGGTCTGGGCGCAGTGGGCGGCTATAGAGATCTGGCCAAATACACTGAATTGGGTGGTGTCTTGACAGTGTTTGCCGTACCTGGCGTTTGATTACCGTAGCATCGTTCTATTGACAAATCTGGACATTAGTACTGACATTCCGGCATGCCGGAATGTCAGTACAGTGCCAGGATAATTCCCGATTAGAAAGACTTTAATGACTATACGCACCATACAAGTAGCGCTTCATTCAGCCTTCTATGCAGCTTCTCATGCAGTGGTTCAGGTAACCATTGTCGGCGTGGTACTGGCCGGTGCAGTTGGCACCGCAAGCGCAGCCGATGCGCCTCCTTATACAGTGGTAAATGGCAATCAAGTCGATAGTAATACGCTCAAAGGCTGGCATACATGGAGAGCGATGGCATGTGAACGTTGCCATGGCGCCAATCAACAAGGTCTGGTCGGCCCGGCGCTGGTGGATAGCCTTAAAACCATGACTAAGGAAGACTTCAAAACCACGGTGCTGCTTGGCCGAATGGAAAAAGGCATGCCCAACTTCAATGGCAGTAAACAAGTTGTCGATAATATCGATAATCTTTACGCATTCCTCAAAGGGCGTTCCGACGGTGCTATTAATACAGGTAGCTTGAAGGAAATTCCAAAGTGAAAAACCCCCAAGGTTCAGGTCTAGCAGACCAGATATCTGTGATCGGTCGTCCCGCCAAATTCTGGCGCTTGGGTGCGGTCGGCGCTCTTTTGGTAACGGCTTTTGCCGTGATTCCGGCGCATGCCGCCGATCCGGAGCCGGAGCAAGATAAAGTGTTGCGGGTCTGTCAGGACCCGAACAACATGCCTTTTTCTAACCGCGATTTAAAGGGGTTCGAGAACAAGATTGCGGAACTTTTCGCGAAGGACTTAGGCTGGAAAATTGAATACACGTGGTATCCGCAGCGGATGGGCTACATACGTAATACGTTGAAAAAGAAGGTGCCGGATTCGGATAAATTTGAGTGTGATCTGGTGACCGGGGTCGCCGTTGGTTTTGACATGGGGGCAACCACGCAGGCTTATTATCACTCGACTTATGCGATGGCCTACGTTAAGGGCAAGGGATTTGATGACATCAAGTCGCCGGATGACTTACTGAAGCTCGACCCGACTAAACTCAAATCGCTGAAGTTAGGCGTTTTCGGGCGTTCACCGGTGGTGGACTGGTTGCTCAAAAATGGGCTAGCGGATCAGATGGTGTCTTATCAGACCCAAACCGGTGATCCAGATCAATATCCTGGAGAGATCGTGGAAAAAGATTTGGCAAGCGGCAAGATTGATGTTGCTTTTGTTTGGGGACCCATTGCCGGTTATTTTGCGAAAAAATCGCTCGTACCGATCGTAGCAGTGCCACTGAAATCGCAACCGAACATGCGGATGGACTTCAGTATTGCCATGGGGACACGTTATGGTGAAAAGGAATTCAAGGACCGTATCGATCAATTAATTATTAAAGATCAGAAACAAATTACAGCGATTCTTGAGCAGTATGGCGTGCCGTTACTTGATACGCAGGGTAATTTATTGATGACGGTGAAATAACCGCTATTGATTCTCTGATTCATATGTGCTGGCGTGTGGATATGAAGATGAATGAATCAGCAGGCGGGCTGTTTATGTTACGTGCGCTCCGATCAGCGTTAATTGTTAAGGACTCACAGATGCAAATTTTTTTCGGACATCGGCTTAGCGCAATCCGAGAACTGATGTGCGTGGCCTTTTTTGTCCCCACAGTCCTTGTAATGTCAATGTCAGTGTCATTGGCCGCACCTGCAGAAACCGCGGCAACATCGAGGCCCTCAGCGCCAGTGCAAGAGATTTCTCCTGCTGAGGTAATGCTGTTCCAAACCGATCATTTAAAAAATATACGCATGCCCGTCGACCTCACTTATGCCTACAGGAAAGTGAATGAAAGCGGATCTGCTGTGGATGATCAGATTCACGTGGATGTGACCAAAATCAATCCCGATGGATCGTCGACAGTATCGCTGCGGTTCTTAACCGGAACCCGGAAACTGGAAATTCCGAAGGTGGAAAATTCAAGAGGAAATCCTTTATTACTGGGTTTTTTAGAATGGGATATCGGCCAGATGAAACAAGAGACTGGCGGTTCGACAAACTATTTCCGTAAGCGGATTCGAATGGCGCTGGCAGATACCGCACAAGTTCGCCCGATCACGTTTATGTACCACGGAAAAAAATTGGATGGCCAGGAGATTAGTATTCAGCCGTACCGCAACGATCCCATGCATGCGCGCTTTGAAAAGTACGTCAACAAGCGTTATGTATTTATATTAAGTAGCCAGATCGCAGGTGGCGTGTATCAGATAGGATCGTCTTTGTCGGGGGTTCTGACTGATGTATCGACCCAGCGAAAAGTCGGCCAAATGGAGGAATCCATAACCTTGGTTAAGGAAGAAAAAAGTAAACGTTAAATCTTTTAACGCGTTTTTGATCGATCTACAATCGATTACAAACAAGATATCTTTGAATGGCCGCGCATGGACCAGCCCTCTACAATTAAAAAAACGGTGTCCCCATGAAAGTTTTTTTGTTTGACTATGCGTCAGGCGGTGGCCTCGCGCACCGCGCTCTGGAACATACTCACATGCATCAGAGCGAGATAATAGTGCGCGCTTTGATGACTGATCTTTCCACACTTCCTGGCATCAACGTCACCACTACCTTGGATGCCCGTTTACTGGAAATCGATCTGGCGCAGTCCGCCAACGTCATTCCTATATCAGGACAGGTCGAATCGCATTTCAACGATTGTGTAGAAGACGCTGATGCCGTATGGCTGATTGCGCCGGAAGCCGACGATATATTGGAAACCCTGTCGCGTTCAGTGTTGTCGCATAATCGTATTTTATTGGGGTGCACGCCGGAAGCTGTTCATGTGTCCGCCAGCAAGTTACGTACTGTCCAGATATTGGCCGAAGCAGGTATTCGAACCGTTGATACTTATACGATAAGCGATGATTTTCCGACGCAGATCGTGCCTTCGGCCTGGGTAGTTAAGCCTGACAAAGGCGCTGGTTGCCGAAATAGCCGGATATTAAGCTCGCCTCTCAAGGCGCTCGCATGGATCAGAGAAAATAGCGAGGATGACTTTATCATGCAACCCTTCATTTCTGGACAACCGTGCAGTCTTTCGTTGATTTGCTGCAACGGCGTAGCGCGGGTGTTAAGTTACAACAAGCAGCGAATCGCCGTACGAGATAACCAATTGTATTTTCTTGGTAGCACGATCAATAGTTTCACGGATATTAGCGGAGAGTTGGACCGATTAGCGCAAAGGATTGCGGCTGCTATTCCCGGTTTGTGGGGCTTTGTCGGTGTTGATTTTATTCTCACGGATACGGGGCCGATAGTGCTTGAGGTGAATCCCCAAATGACTACCTCATGTGCCGGATTGCATGCATCAATTGGTTGTAATCCGGTGGCACTTATTCTTGATTTATTGAACGAAACTGGGGCGGAGTCGTTATTAAGGACGACGCTTAAAGCGGATGCCGTGAGTATTGATGTCGCTGCATTCGATGTTCACTAGTTCTATACTATTCTCAAGGCAGATTTGCTCTGTTTAAAAAAATAGCCGGTTGCGTTAGAGCGCATCCGACTACATTTTGATGATCATAAGTCTTGGTGTGGAGTGTTTATAGCGATATTTTGTCCAAATCCTTGACGTCCAGTCGACGCATTTTTCGATACAGGGTATTACGGCTCATCTTGAGTTGTTTTGCCAATGTGGTGATGTTCCAGTTATGTTGTTCCAACTCCTGGATAAGTGCATCTCTTTCCGCATTCTCCAAGGGGTTGCGGACGACTTCCAATCTCATCGCGCAATCACAAGCAAAGTCGCAATCGCAGCCTGGAACACGCAGCGGTCCCGTGTAAAATCCCGCTGGTAGGTCGCAGATGGACAGCACGTCGCTTTCACGCAAGGCAATCATCGTGCGTAAAAGGTGGCGCATTTGGCGAATATTTCCCGGCCAGCGATGGTGATCAAATACCGACAAAAGTGCGTCATCTATTTCGACATTGTCGTCGCCACCACCTTCTTTAACCAAAAGATGTTTGATTAACGCATGTCGGTCAGTGCGTTCGCGCAGCGGTGGAAGCGTAATGGTCAAGCCAAGCAGTCGATAATATAAATCTTCACGGAAAAGATTCTGGGCAATTTTTTCCTGAAGATCACAATGCGTAGCGCTGATCAGCCGGATATCTAATTTGATGGGTTTGTCCGCGCCGAGCGGCATGACTTCTCGCTCTTCTAAAACGCGCAGCAACCGCGCTTGAAGGGACATCGGCATGTCGCCGATTTCATCGAGAAAAAGTGTTCCGCCATTCGCCTGAAAAATCTTGCCGCGTTGACCGTCTTTGCTCGCACCTGTAAATGCGCCGGATTTATAGCCGAACAATTCACTTTCTATCAAGGACTCTGGAATCGACGCACAGTTAATAGCAACAAAAGGTTGCTGTGCCCGACTGCCTGACAGATGGGCGGCCTTGGCGTACATTTCCTTACCGGTTCCGGTTTCACCGCACAGTATCACGCCCACATCGCGCTCCAGGACGCGTTTGGTGGCCTGAACGTTGGTGGCCATCACCTGGTCGCCAAAATGCAGCTCATCGAGCGCACAGCGGGCGCTGGAAGCCTCTTTGCATGCGTCGCGCTTTAGGGTCGCCATGCGCGATGCGCCATGCGTCGGTTCCGGTGGATAGATCACCGCGAAATAACGTGCGCCGCTGCGAACTTCAAAAATAGGTGTCGGGTGGAATGCTTTTTTCAGGCTGCTGTCCAGCAATCCCGATAACGACACATTAAACAATTCCGTAATATTGCGGCCGTAGATATCGGCAGGCGAGCGAACGCCAAGCTGGAATTGCGCACAGCGGGTCGCGGCCAAAATAGTGCCCGCGCCATCGAATGCAATAGCGCCTTCGCTTAATGTGCCGACGAATTCAGGCCGGTTATGAAAGCGTACGATGTATTCTTTATTGAACTGTTGCAGGAATACACGATTTTCAATCATCTGCACGGACATGTTGACCAGCGCCAACGTATGTTGTTGCGCCAATCGCGATTCGCCCGAAGCATCCAGTACCGCCAGCACATCGCCTTGATGATTACAAATAGGCGCAGCGGCGCAACTGATACCGATGTTCCGCACCAGATAGTGTTCGTTTTGATGCACGATAATGGGTTTTTTTTCGACCAGACACGTCCCCATGCCGTTAGTACCTTGCAAGCGTTCGCTCCATACTGCGCCTTGCATGAGGCCAGTTTTAGACGCCGCATGGGTGAAGCTCGGATCACCAAAATAATTGAGCAGTACGCCATCGCAATCCATCAGCATGATCGCGTAGCCAGATCCCGCTAACTGCTGATAGAGGTTCGCCATTTCTATTTTTGCGACTTGCTGAACATCAGCTAAGCGTGCCTGTCGCTCCTGCAATTCAACATTGCCGATGACGACAGGTTCGTCGCAGTTATCCGGGTCCAGACTGTATTCGTTCAGACATCGTATCCACGAATTAACGATCGGATCTCCGATCATATGGCCATCCGGTTGCATGCCTCTTTGGACAACCGAACGCACGTGTTTAACGTGGCTTGCGGTAACTACTGTCATGCTGTCTCCTCTTACAAACATCTGATGACGGCTTCGGAATTCTTTCCGTCAGATGCCTATTTTTTTTGTGGACTGTTTTTTGCTTATGTCGGGTATAACGAACCCGTATGTGTCATCGCAATTTTTTATTTGTCACTGAATACTACCCTAACTACGGGGTAAGCAGGGGCGAAGTGTTTTTAAGTTGTAAGACTGGGATGTGCAAATTACGGAGCAGTGCGGGGATTTATTGATGCAGAAGCGTAGCAATTAGTATCAAGTTGCATACAATGGTGAGGACGTCTTGCGCAGTCAGAAGACGTCTTGCCACTGAATGTGGATTGCGCGTAGCGATTTAATATCGTCGTATCGTCGTTACCGCGTTGAATTGCCTGCAGTATGGAGTAAAACCAACTGCTGGAAAGGATGGGACGCAAATGCGGACGGAATTGCGGCATTTTCAGCCAACATTTAGCCGATTTCCATTTGTCTCCTTTTGCGGACAGCAGAATACGTCTATTGAATATATTGGAGCCACCTGATGAAAACGAAAGCCGCAGTCGCATGGAAAGCCGGAGCGCCGCTCACGATTGAAGAAGTTGATCTGGCTGGACCGCGAGAGGGTGAAGTACTGGTCGAAATTAAGGCCACCGGAATTTGCCATACTGACTATTACACGCTCTCAGGCGCAGACCCTGAAGGAATTTTCCCGTCCATTTTAGGCCATGAAGGTGCAGGAATTGTGGTGGATGTCGGCCCCGGTGTTACGTCGGTAAAGAAGGATGATCACGTTATCCCTCTATACACCCCGGAATGTCGTCAATGCAAATTTTGTTTATCACGGAAGACGAACCTGTGTCAGGCGATTCGCTCGACCCAAGGTCGTGGTTTGATGCCGGATGCGACATCACGTTTTTCGATGGATGGAAAACCGCTTTTCCACTACATGGGAACCTCGACTTTCTCCAACTACATCGTCGTACCAGAAATCGCATTGGCAAAAATCCGTGAAGATGCGCCATTCGATAAAGCATGCTACATCGGCTGCGGTGTGACAACCGGTGTCGGCGCGGTGGTTTTCTCAGCTAAAGTCGAAGCGGGCGCAAACGTGGTCGTGTTCGGACTTGGCGGTATTGGGCTGAACGTGATTCAGGGTGCCAAGATGGTCGGTGCTGACAAAATTATCGGGGTCGATATCAATCCGGGTCGCATAGAAATGGCGCGTAAGTTTGGTATGACCCATTTCGTGAATCCGAAAGAAGTCGCCAACGTGGTTGATCATATTATCCAATTAACCGATGGCGGCGCGGATTACTCCTTTGAGTGCATCGGCAACACGACCACTATGCGGCAAGCGCTGGAATGTTGTCACAAGGGATGGGGGCAGTCATACATCATCGGCGTTGCAGCAGCAGGGCAAGAAATCAGCACGCGTCCGTTCCAACTGGTTACCGGACGGGAATGGAAAGGTTCCGCTTTTGGTGGTGCACGCGGACGTACAGATGTACCGAAAATCGTTGACTGGTATATGGAAGGCAAACTCAACATTGATGATTTGATCACGCATACCTTGCCGCTTGAGCGGATT
Organism: Glaciimonas sp. GNP009; assembly: GCF_054343755.1. Taxonomy (NCBI): domain Bacteria; kingdom Pseudomonadati; phylum Pseudomonadota; class Betaproteobacteria; order Burkholderiales; family Oxalobacteraceae; genus Glaciimonas; species Glaciimonas sp. GNP009. The sequence continues at coordinate 1,787,999 of NZ_JBTGUV010000004.1, read as the reverse complement.
AATGAGGGCTTCGATCTGATGAAAAGCGGTGAATCGATTCGATCCGTTGTGTTGTATTGATCGTGGCGAAAGAAGCGCAAATGCCTACTTCAACACTTGAGATCGTCAGCGAACACGCCTGTTTTGGCGGGGTGCAACGGTTCTATAGCCATCACTCTAAAGAAATCGGTTTGTCTATGCGGTTCTCAGTATTCCTGCCGCCACAGGCGCGTGACGGCAAGGTTCCCGCCTTGATGTATTTAGCGGGCCTGACATGCACTGAAGAAACTTTCATGACCAAGGGCGGTGCGCAGCGGGTGGCGGCAGAAAAGGGTTTGATGCTGATTGCGCCGGATACCAGTCCGCGTGGCGCCAATTTTCCGGGTGAGGCAGAAAGCTGGGACTTCGGTCTCGGCGCGGGGTTTTATGTGGATGCTACAGAAACGCCGTGGAAGCAGCACTATCGGATGTACAGCTACGTGCTGGAACTGCTTGAATTGATCAAGGAGAACCTTCCGGTGCAGCCTTCCAGTATTGGTATTACTGGTCACTCAATGGGCGGCCATGGCGCGCTGGTGTTGGCGCTGCGCAATCCCACATTGTTCAAATCGGTATCGGCATTCGCACCGATTTGCGCACCGATACAGTGTCCATGGGGCGTGAAGGCATTCTCAGGATATCTCGGAAGCGATCAACATACCTGGCGGCAATACGACGCCAGCCTATTGATGGAACAACAGACCGCGCCGTTTCCTGGCGGAATTTTAATAGATCAAGGGTTGAACGATAAGTTTTTGCCGAGCCAACTGTTTCCCGAAGCATTTGAAGCAGGGTGCGAAAAGGCGCGCCAGCCTTTGGAGCTGCGCAGGCAAGCTGGCTACGATCACGGCTATTACTTTATTTCGACATTCGTCGAGGACCATCTGCGATTTCACCACCGACAACTAAATGGAGCCGCCCGGTAAACGGCAAAACGATATCCATCCCATTTATTAACAAGCTGTTCACAACCATAAAATCCACTAGGAGAAGCTTCATGAATACTTCAGTCAAGATCCATCCAGCCGTAGATAACGGACTTAAGCCAGCTGCAGCTGGTTTCGATGGTGGCACCATTTCTTGCGCCTGTTCGAGCAACAAGGTGGAAGTTGCCCTTAAAGGTCAGGTTGCGCATAATCATGTGTGCGGTTGTTCGAAGTGCTGGAAGCCGGACGGTGCACTGTTTGCACAAATTGCGGTCATCTCCCGCGACAATGTAAGCGTCACAGCAAATGGCGACAAACTAGCCGTTGTCGATGCAAGTGCTGCTATTCAGCGGCATGCTTGTAAAGAGTGCGGCGTGCACATGTACGGTCGCATTGAAAATACGGGACATCCGTTCCATGGCCTGGATTTTGTTCACACCGAGCGCTCGACAGCAAGCGGATGGGCACCACCGGAATTTGCGGCATTTGTGTCGTCGATTATCGAAGCCGGCGCTAAGCCAGAGACAATGGGTGCGGTCAGAGCCAGATTGGTTGAACTAGGCTTGCCTCCTTATGATTGCCTGTCACCGCCATTGATGGATGCTATCGCCACGCATACCGCCAAAGCTAAAGGTTTGCTGCAATAATCTTGATTGCTGCAGGCGCGTCCTGCTGCGGCAGCATCCTGGGTTTGCATCACCATGCGCGGTTGTGCGGGTGATGCATTACCAGCATGGTGAAATAGTGCTCGGCTGAGTTGCTTGGTTAAGTTGGTTTGAGTTAAGTTAAGCAAACCGAGCGGCCTCTCACTATCTGAATCTATACCGTAGTTGAAAAGCGTTCGCGATAGACTTTTGGTGTCACGCCGATTTTTTTCTGAAAGACGCGGCGCATTTTTTCTTCTGTACGAAAGCCGGTCTTCAGCACGATTTGCTTTAATGCAGATGTGTTTTCTTCCAGCATTCTTCGTGCCACTTCAAAGCGTGCACTTTCTATAAACTCTGCCGGACTTTCTGCCGTCTCACGCTGAAATACACGCGCAAAATTGCGTTCGCTCATGGCTATTCTCGCTGCCAGTTTAGGAATACTCAGATCGTCATCAAGATGCAACATAATCCAGCTTTGTAACTCGCGGATCGTTGGATGGGTTGTCATCTGGCTCGAAAGATGCACGCTAAACTGTGACTGACCGCCCGGTCTTTTTAAGTAGATCACCAGATCACGTGCGACTTCGAGCGCAATCTCACGGCCAAAATCTTCTTCCACGATGGCTAATGCCAGATCCATTCCTGCGGTCACGCCAGCGGAAGTCCAGATATTTCCCTCTCGAATAAATATCGCATCTGCATCGACTTTTATAGCCGGATATTTTTTGCCCAATCGTTCCGAAAAGCGCCAATGCGTGGTGGCACGTCGACCATCTAGCGCGCCGCCTTCAGCCAGGAAAAAGCTGCCCGTACATAATGCCGCCAAGCGCTGAATTTTTGGTGCAGCATTGGCCACCCATTCGACAATCTCCGGCGAATCCTGCAACGATTTTTCGATATCAGGCGCACCAACGATGATGGCAAGATCCGGCAATGCAAGCGTGCTGATGGCTTTTGTCGCCTCGAGCGACATGAGCGTGTCGGACACGATCATGCCGATTTTGGTCGACGCAATCGCGACTTCATATCCCCCCGACAATTGACGTTGACGCAGGCAAGTATTGGTATAGTCAAAAACCTTCAAAGGCCCAATGGCTTCGAGCGCTTTAAAACCGGGATAAATAATAATGTCGACGGTGCGTGTTTTGGAAATCGGTACGTCATTGCGCATAATTGGTGGTTTATTCAAAACAGCCTTGACTGGGACGGTCTTGCAAAAGTCCTAAGAGTTGATGTGTTGTGACGGCCTCGCTATTTTAGCGGGTATTGGCGATCATGTAATGGTCGGGCTGGACGCGGGGAGAGCGAAGGGGCGACTCCACCTTTTGAGCATCGTGCTCATGTGAAGGCATCGGAAACGATGTTCAGCGTCGGACGATGGCGGCTGTAATCTGCGCACTCGTTTGGGCGGCAAATTCCTCGGCTATCAGGCCGAGGTGGTCATGTTATTTTTCGATTGTCAGGGCGTTGGGCGCTTTGCCGCTTGGCGTGCCATTGGCAAAGCGTAGCGAATTGGCGTCGGTACGAAACAGGATCGGTTGCGTTGTATGTTGCGGTGCGCCGGTCTTTTGGTTGGGTTGCGCGTGCAGGACGATTTTTTGTAAGTCGCCATGATGCGGGGATTTGCTACACACGGGATCTGCATTGGTCGCATCACCAGTCAGGGCCAATGCCTGGCAGCGGCAACCACCGAAGTCTTTCTTTTTATCCGGGCAACTTTGGCATGGCTCTTTCATCCATGCGTCGCCACGATAGCGGTTGAACGCATCGCTGTGATGCCAGATGTCATGCACGCTGTCTTGCAGCACGTTAGGGAAATCAAAACCCGGCAATGATTTTGCGGCATGGCAAGGCAATGCCGTGCCATCGGCGGCTACAGCCAAAAATACGGATCCCCAACCATTCATGCACGCCTTCGGGCGCTCTTCAAAGTAATCGGGCACCACGAACAAAATACGCAGCTTATTGCCAATCTTGGCGCGATAGGCATTGACCGTTGCCTCGGCGCGCTCGAGTTGTTCGCGCGATGGCAGCAAATGGGCGCGATTGACTAAACCCCAACCGTAATACTGGGTGTTGGCCAGTTCAAGATATTCAACATCCATCTCGATCGCCATCTCGATAATACGGTCGACATGATCCAGATTATAGCGGTGCAATACGACGTTGAGCACCATCGGATAATCGTATTGCTTGATCAGTTTTGCGACCTTTGATTTTAGATCAAAAGTCTTGGTACTGGTCAGGAAATCGTTCATTTCCTTGGTCGAATCCTGAAACGACAACTGGATATGGTCCAGTCCCAACTCCTTCATGCGGGCAATACGCGGCTCGGTCAAACCGACTCCGGAAGTAATCAGATTGGTGTAAAAGCCTAGCCGACGACCTTCTCCAATCAGTTCTTCCAGATCGTCCCGCAGCAATGGTTCGCCACCCGAAAATCCCAATTGTGCCGCGCCTAATTTACGCGCCTGACGCATGACGTCGAACCATTGTTCGGTTGTCAGCTCATTGCGATTTTCTGCGTAATTCAACGGGTTGTAACAAAACACGCAGTGCAGCGGACAGCGATAGGTGAGTTCTGCCAGCAACCATAAGGGCGGCGTTACGACGATATTTTCGACCTGCTGAACTGGTTCGGTTTGCTGCGTTAATTCGGTCATGTTGATCACCTTATCCAGCCTTGTGCATCAGCTGTATGTAAAAAGCTTTCTACATCGGCAAGCAGATTTTGCATGCCGAAAGTTGTCTCCAGATCGCTGACAATAGCGGCACAATCACGCTCACCATCGCACCGCTTCAATATTTCGGCAGCGCTTTGATTCAGCTTCACCATGCCTTCCGGGTACAACAACACATAGTTGTTCTGCGCCTCTTCCCATTGCAATCGAAACAGTTTGGATAACTTTGGCTTCTCGGGAAAAGTGTTCATAGTGATATCAATGGTGATGACAGAGGTTGCTTAATCGGTTGGATTGACTGCCGATATATTTTTACGGAAATCAAGGCAGTGATGGATAGGCTTTATCAATCGCGTCCAGCATTGACCATAAAATGTCGAGCTTCAGCTGCAAAATATCCAGCGCACGATCTTGCTGCACGCGGGTAGTAAAATGATCTAGCGTGACTTCAAGCCCATGCTCGACATCGCGTTCGGCCAGCGAAATCCGGCTACGGAAATATTGCAGACCAGTCGTTTCTATCCATGGATAGTGTTGCGGCCAATTTGCTAACCGGTCCTTGTGGATTTTCGGCGCAAACATCTCTGTCAGCGAAGAGCATACAGCCTCTTGCCATGGTGATCGGCGGGCAAAGTTGAGATAAGCGTCCACCGCAAAACGCACGCCCGGAACCACATATTTCAACGACCACAGATCTTCGCGTGAAATGCCAACAGCTTCGCCAAGCGCGGTCCATGCTTCGATGCCGCCTTCATTCTCTTCCCATCCATCATGATCAAGTATCCGCAATACCCATTTACGTCGGGTTTCGCGATCATCGCAATTTGAAATAATTGCGCCGTCTTTTTGCGGAATGATGATCTGATAATAGAACCGATTGGCGACCCATCCGCGGATCTGATCGTTGGATAATTCGCCGTTGGTCATCTTGACGTTGAACGGATGATGAATATGGTATCCAGCACCTTTGGCGCGTAATTGCGCCTCGAATTCTGTACGGTTCCAGGGCGCTGCGACTATTGCCGCAGTGGCTTCTCGCGTGTTGGCGTTCATAGCGTAATCTCCATACCGTCAAATGCCACTTCGATTCCGTGTTGCGTTAAAGTTGCGCGCTGATGCGAGTCTGCATCCAGAATAGGATTGGTATTGTTAATGTGAATCAGAATTTTGCGGGGCGCTCCGATAGCATCCAGCACTTCAATCATGCCGCCGGGACCGGATTGCGGCAAATGACCCATATCAGCTGATTTCTTTTTAGAAAATCCCAGCGTGATCATTTCGTCTTCTGTCCATAAAGTGCCATCGACCAATACGCAATCTGCGCTATGCATCGCCGCCTTGATGTGTGGTTCCAGCTGGCCCAAACCGGGTGCGTAAAACAATTTTTTCCCGGTAGCGATCTCTTCGATCAACAGCCCGATATTGTCACCTACTTGCGGTTGCTCGCGATGCGGGGAATAAGGCGGTGCTTTGCTTTTGAGTGGCAGCGGCGTAAAGCTAATACCTTCGATGCCTGGAATTTGTATCGCTGGGTAGTGCGTGAACTGATTGTTGGTTGGCAATGGATGCCATTGGACGCCGCAGTAATGCGACAACACATGCATTAACGGCAGTCCTGTCGTGAGGTCGTCCCAGACAGATGGTGTGCAATAAATGGGTAGCTGCTTGCCCTCGCGCAGCATCAATAATCCGGTGACATGGTCGATTTGTGCATCCATCAACACCACCGCTGCAATACCGGAATCACGTTTGTGACGGTTCGGTTGTAGCGCTGGTGTGTTGCGAATTTGGGTCAGTATATCGGGTGATGCGTTGATCAATACCCAATCGGTATCGTTGGCTGAGACAGCAATCGAAGATTGCGTTCGCGCTGTTGCGTTGATGGTGCCGTTACGCAGGCCGTTGCAATTATGGCAATTGCAATTCCATTGCGGGAAACCACCACCAGCTGCCGAACCTAATACGATGATTTTCATGTGGAGAAGGTATTAAGCGAGGATTTAATAGGGAAGCAATTCAATAGCTAAATTGGCTGTCTTGATGCTGGTGATACGTACTATGCAATACAAAGTAATAAAAGTTGGGGTGAAGAACGGCGATTGCGTTAACAATCGCCGCAAAGCCTAAGTTGCAAGGCTCAATTAACGATTTGCAATGTACATCGTGATTTCAAAGCCAAAACGCATATCTGTAAAAGCAGGTGTAGTCCAGTTCATGTTTAATCTCCAGTTGTTATTAAAAAATACTACGGGTTGCTACTGTGGTTGCTACGGTAAAACTTTATTCCATTCACTCTCAGCGGGACGCTGATATTAAGGCAATCATCTAAATTTAGAGCAATTTTCATGCCCAAAACTTTGTTCCTTCTAGCAGAAATCGGTGATTGTCTGATATCACTAGTCTTGCGTAAATGTTATCAATAGGAGTTAAACTGCTCGCCTATTTGATACGGTACGGTATTGTCTCAAACTGTATCGAATACGCGTAATTAACACGTAACGATATGACAACAAGTGGTTATTCAATTGCGCACAAATAATATTCATATGTTCGAAATTGACACAGTCGTTGCGCCAACTGTTCAATTATCGGACCAGAAACATGACACTATTCGACCATCTTACAGTCAGGCGATTGGCAGTTCCGCCGTCTCGAATGGTTTTATAAACAATGTTGTCGATCTTAACCGGCCGATCGACGATTCCTAGTTGATATTAGCAATGTACTGCGACAGGTTGATGATGTCATCGTCGGTCAGGTTCTTGCTTACGGCCGTCATATTGCCCGCATCATTGGTGCGATTGCGTGCTCTGAAATCCGTCAATTGCTTCACTATGTATTCATAGTGCTGTCCGGACAGTTTTGGAATTTCATTTTGTCCTTTCATTCCGCCCAAGTGACACATGGAACACAACACCTGTTCTGCTTTGGCAAAACCCAGTTTTACCCGAGCCGGATCAGCGGTGAATTTAATCGCTGTCGGTGTTTGCGCCGCAAAATAGGCTGCCAAATCCTGCATGTCTTCCTTCGATAGATTTGCCGCCATTGGGCTCATCATCGGGTTCACACGCGCACCCTCTTTAAAATCTCGTAGTTCCAGATACAAGTAACGCGCATTTTGTCCTGCAAGCACTGGAATCAGAGGCATAACCGAATTGCCGCCTGCTCCATGACAGGCCATGCAGGTCTCGGCTTTTTTCTTACCCGCTTCGATATCAACGGCGTGACTCTGAATGGAAAGCGTGGTCAACACCGCAAAAATTATATGGGAAGCTTTCATGTGTTTCGTATCCAAAATGATCTTGTAGAAGGAAAAGAGACCGGGCCAGGGGTGGATGCGGTCTCTATTTCCGTTATTCAACAGCAATTGTCGTGCCTAATGCCTGTTACAGATCACAGATTACAGACCAAACACAAAAATACTATTGCCGCGTTTGAAATCCATTTGTGAATTACCGCCTGCAGCAACGGCGATGTATTGCTTACCGTTGACTGAGTACGATACTGGTGGTGCATTCACGCCCGCGCCGCACTGGAACTTCCAGAGCAGTTTGCCGGTTTTTGCGTCGTAGGCCTTGAACCAGCCATTACCTTCGCCTGCAAACACCAGATTGCCAGCAGTTGCCAACGCGCCACCGATCATTGGTTGGTCGGTTTTTGCTTGCCATGCGATCTTGCCGGTATCGATATTCACAGCCGTTACGTTACCCGATTGCTCTTCGCCAGCTGCGTTTTTGAACGCGCCGCCAAGCCATAGCTTGCCGTTTGGATAGTTCGATCCATCAACCTGATAAGTCATCGGTTGATTCAGATTCAGCGCATAGGTCAAACGTGCACCTGCGTTGTAGGCCATTGGCGACCATTCAACACCACCATTTGCGCCCGGCAACATGCGTGCACCGGTTGCAGTAGGCAAAGTCCACATGTTTTCTTGTGGAATCATCGCATCTGAAAAACGAATCAAACTACCGTCCCGACGATCATGCACGTAGACGTGACCAGTTTTGCCAGCGTGTACGATTGCAGGAATCATCTTGCCGCTCTTGTCTTTAACATCGACCAGAATCGGTGGGCTTACAGCATCCAGATCCCATACGTCGTGCGCGATGTACTGGAAATGCCATTTGTATGCACCGGTATCAAGGTCGATGGCGACCAGTGAATCAGTATACAAGTTGTCGCCAGGGCGCTCTGCACCGTATAGGTCAGGCGATGGATTGCCGACTACGAAGTACACCGTCTTAGTGGCGCGATCAATTGCCGGAGTAGTCCAGACACCGCCGCCCAAGGTTTCATGGAAGTTGGATTTCTTGGCAAACGCGACTTTTTCAGCAGCGATGTCACGGTGCATATCACGGCCGGTTGCGTCGTTTTTCGCCCATACGCCTTCATGACCTTTTTCTGGAATGGTGTAGAACGTCCAGACCAGCTTGCCGGTATTAGTATCGAATGCTTTGACGAAGCCACGGATACCATATTCACCACCGTTTGTGCCGATCAGGACTTTACCGTCGATAACAGTTGGTGCCATTGTTTCGCTATAGCCTTTTTCAGGATCAGCGATTTCAGTTTCCCACAATAGCTTACCGGTCTTGGTGTCCAGCGCAATTAGCTTGGAGTCTAGTGTGCCCATATAGAGCTTACCGTCTGAGACCGCGACGCCGCGATTGTTTGGACCGCAACAGAACGTCGTCACTGGCCCCATCTTATGTTTGAAATGCCAGAATTCCTGACCGGTGACTGCATCAACTGCGTACACGTGGTTATAGGCGGTGGTCAGAAACATGACGCCATTGACCACAATTGGCGCAGTTTCCATCGACTCAACAACAGCAGTCTGGAAAATAAATTTAGGCTTCAGTGTTGCAACGTTTTTCGAATTGATTTGCGCAGATGGATAAAAGCGCGTCTGGCCGTAGTCGCCATTCGTGTGCAACCAGTTTTTGCTGTCTTTAGCAGCACCATCCAGCATCGCTTGGCTGACGGGAGCCAGCGCTTGCGACATTGGCTGTATTTTAATACCGGCACCGCCTTCGGTTTCTTGCCCGCTGGACATTCCTGCGGCAACTATCATGCTTGCTGCCAGAGCGAATTGCCCTATTGTTTTATAACTTGAAATACGCATTACTATCCCCTTGGTAAGGTTGCCTATGCAACACAAATTTTTACTTTTGATTATGCTTTTTTTTTGTTAAAACATTTTGAGTATCAAAAAACAGACAGTGATTTGCCTAGTTCTTAATTCTGTTTTGGCATAATATCCCTATTTCATATTGCAATGTATTAAAAATAGAATGATGAGCTTAATAGCTAAATTCTATGCATCCGATACAACTAACAGGAACAAAACATGCGCGTAGTTCGATCAATCACTTTTTCAATCATTTTTTTAATACTAGGATCGGGATGGCTGAACGCCGTCCATGCCAACGACGAGCAAGTGGACTTGAATCGCCAGGCTTTAGCTGCCGCTCGAAGCGGAAATGCAAAAACGTTCAAAGAGTTTATCGAACTTGGGGCATCGCCCAATACGCGCAATAGAATCGGCGACTCGCTATTGATGAGTGCCATCAAAAACGGACAAACGGACATCCTTCTAATGCTGATAGAGCGCGGGGCGGACGTTAATCTGGCAAACGTTGCGCGGGTGACGCCTTTAATGGCTGTCGCTTATTATGGTCGGCCTGCCATGGCGCAGATTTTGATCGACAAAAAAGCCGACGTCAATGCGGTCGATCAAATGCACAAACCCGCCATGGTCTACGCGGCCGGTACCGGACAGACCGAGATCGTAAACATGCTGTTAAAGACCGGCGCTACCAGCGGCATTAAAGTTAATACAGTGTATCCAAACGGGCTTACCGCGCTGATGTGGGCTAGCGGTGCCGGTCACCTAGCGACGGTTCAAGCACTGCTGGATCAGGGTGCAGACGTGAACATGGTCGACAACCGTGGCAAAACCGCATTGCAGATGGCAGATGAAAATAGCCAGCTGGATGTCGTCAAACTGCTAAAACCACTGTAAACAACTCTCATTGGGTTGCGTACGCATTACCGGAAGTATTGGCGTTCCAATACTTCTTGAGCGCAGCGCAGTTCTTCCGTATCCAACGCGCATTCCACATTTTTTACCGACTAATGTGTCACGTATTAGTCACGTAATGAAGATGGGGTACGCGATTGAAAGTGTTGCTTTTTTTTGAATACTTTTGCTTAGCCCAGCAGTATCCCCCACTTCACCGTTATGAAGCTTTTCTGCCGAACGTTATCTGGTCGGCATGGATATTGCATAAAAGAATGATTGTTGGCTCACGTTATACAATTGTGGGTCGAAAACACAACTAAAAAAAGACAAATAGGAGATTAAAAGATGGCGCATTGGAAATCTTTACCCGGCGCAAGTGAACTTGCACTCGGCAGCGTCCTGCTGATGTTACAAGGCCCCGTTTTTGCCGCTGGTGGTGCAGTTGTAGCCGATGAGAAGTTATCCGAGATTGTTGTTAACGGAACCACGCCGCTTCCTGGCCTCGGTTTGCCATTGCGCGACGTTGCCGCAAATATACAAACAGTCGCGGGAAAAGAGATTACGCGTCAACACGCTGGCAATATCACCGAATTTTTGGAGCAAAACCTGAATAGCGTCACGATCAATTCGGCGCAAGGCAATCCGTACCAGCCCGACGTCAATTATCGTGGCTTCACCGCATCGCCACTTTTAGGCACGCCACAAGGTCTTTCTGTGTTTCAGGACGGTGTGCGTATCAATGAGCCGTTTGGCGATGTTGTCAATTGGGATTTGTTGCCACAATCAGCTATTGCGAACCTGCAAGTAATGCCGGGTTCGAACCCGGTATTTGGCTTAAATACGCTCGGCGGTGCGCTCGCGATCACAACCAAAGATGGTCGAAATAACCCGGGCGGTCAGGTCGAAGTCTCTGGTGGATCGTTCGGTCGCAAGACGGTAGAAGTGGAGCAGGGCGGAACGGTTGGCAATATCGATTATTTTCTGACTGCCAACGACTCAAAAGATAAAGGGTGGGGCGATCACAATCCGAGTAGCGTAAAGCAATTTTTCGGTAAGCTCGGTTATCAGGACGCTGACACAAGGGTAGCGCTCAGTTTGACGGCGGCTGACAATGACTTGCAGGGTACGCAAACTATCCCGCGCGCATTTTTAAATAATCGCCGTCAGGCCTATACCTTCCCGGACGAAAACATCAACCGTGCGCAGCTTTGGAATTTGTCGGCGAGCCACTTCTTCAATGAAAAATTGCAGTTGTCGACCAATGCGTATTATAAAAACTACCATAACAATAATATTAGTAGTAACGTCAATGGGGACTACGACGCCGTTAATAATCCGGTGCCGGCTAATAATACCCGTTCGGTCATTGACCAAGGCAGTTATGGTTTCGGGGCGCAACTAAGTTATTTGGGTAAGCTGGGCAACATGAATAACCAACTGGTGGTTGGTGTATCCGGCGATTTTGCTAATTCACGCTTCAAGCAATCAAGACAGGATGCTGATTTCACTGCTAGCCGGGATACGATTGGTCTGGACGCCTTTATGTCTGGAACTGACGCCAAAACCCATAATAGCAATCTCGCCATTTTTATTTCCGATACATTAGCGCTCAACGACCAATGGTCATTGACCGGCTCTGGTCGCTATAACTATGCACGGGTGAATATTAGTGATCAAACGGGTAATCAGCCATTATTGAACGGGAAAAATACGTTTACTCGTTTTAATCCCGGCGTTGGCCTGACGTACAATCCGAGCCCGGCGATCACTGCCTACGCCACCTATAACGAAGGCATGCGCACCCCAACTGCGATCGAACTGGCTTGCGCCGATCCAAACGCTCCTTGTTCGTTACCGAACGATTTCATCGCCGACCCTGCATTAAAGCCGGTTATCGCCAGAACGGGTGAATTTGGTCTACGTGGAAAATTGGGTCCCGTATCCAGCTGGAGTGCTTCGATATTTAGAACCGCACTGGATAACGACATCCAATTTATCAGCAGCAGCGGCGCATCTGCCAGCACCGGATACTTTCAAAATGTGGGCAAGACCCGTCGGCAAGGAGCAGAAGTTGCAGCCCATACGATGGTCGGACCAGTCGGCGTGACAGCGAGTTATAGCTATATCGATGCAACCTATCAGACCGGCTTCGACGAGCACAGCGCCAGTAATTCAAGCGCCAGTGCAGCGGGTGTTATCACCGTCAATCGCGGCAACAAGTTGCCGGGTATTCCAGAAAATACCTTCAAGCTGCGCTTTGACTATGCACCAACGTCAAGCTGGAACATTGGTACTAATGTGGTCTACCGCAGTAATGTTTATGCGCGTGGCGACGAAAATAATCAGGATACGAACGGCAAGATTCCTGGCTACACAATGGTTAATCTTGACACCACGTATTCGCTTACCAAGCAATTGCAAATCTTTGCTCGGATAGATAATTTATTTAATCGTCAATATGCAAATTTTGGCGTTATCGGTCAAAATTTTTTCAATGGGCCAGGGCATTCGTTTGACGGTGGCAGTATCTCCAACGAGCAATTTATCGGCCCAGGCGCACCGCGTGGTGGTTGGATCGGTTTGAGATACTCGTGGAGCTGATGGCGGCTTCATGTCAAAGTCGTCTGAATCTTCCATCTGATTATTCTGCTAAATTCTTTTAAAGGTATCACCATCATGAAGTGTCATTTTCTGCGTAAAAATTCTTCAAACGTTGCCCTCAATGGTCTTCCTATCTGTGCATCGCATACTTCTGGCGCCGCTTTCGGCGCGGTGCGTGGCGCGATCTTGATCGGTGCAGTGTTATCAGTTTTTTCACTCGGACTGTTGCCAGGCATTGCCAGCGCCAGTCCTTTTGCTTACGTACCTAACGAAAAATCGGGCACTATTTCTATTATTGATACCGCCAACGATACCGTCGTTGGCGAAATCAAGGCAGGCACCAAGCCACGCGGTCTGGCAGTGCGCCATGATGGAAAAGCCTTATACGTCAGTGACCAACCGACCAATTCGTTATCAATCGTTGACTTGGGTAGCCGAGCAGTTGTCGGCTCTGTAGCAGTCGGAGAGTCGCCTGAAGGTGTGGGGATTTCACCGGCTGGTGATTGGATCGTGGCAGCAAGTGAAATTACCAACTCGGTGAATTTCATTTCCACGGCGACAAACAAACAAGAATTCATCATCAAGACGAAGGGTAAGAATCCGGAACATGCGGAATTTAGCCCGAATGGTAAATGGCTTTATGTCAGCGCTGAAGAGGCAGACTCGATCGATATCATTGACATGACCAAGCGTGAGCAAGTTGATCTGGTCAAGCTCGGAAAACGTCCTCGCGGCATCGCCTTCACGCCCGACGGCACGCGTGCTTACATCGCAGCGGAACTTGAAAGCATGGTCTATGTAGTCGATGTTGCGACCCACAAAGTGATCGCGCAGGTAAAGGCTGGCACGTTCTCGAACGGCGTCACCATGGCTCCAAATGGCAAACGTGTTTATATTTCGAACGGTAAAGACTATACAGTCTCGGTCATCGATACTGCGACCAATACCGTGGTGGCGACTGTTCCGGTCGGCAAACGTCCGTGGAATATGGCGATCACACCGGATGGCAAAAAATTGTATGTTGCCAACGGTCGCTCTAACTCGGTATCAGTCATTGATACCGATACCAACCTGGTGAGTAAAGAAATCCCTGTCGGTGAATTACCTTGGGGCGTCGCTATCAGATGACCACGCCAACCAAGTACGCGTCTAACGACAGGTCAAGAGGCACGTTCGGCGGCAGGTTAGCCGGTTACCGCTTGCCTGCGATCGCCCTGCATTGGCTGGTTGGATTGTTAATCATCGGGATGCTTATATTGGGCTATTACATGATCAATGTACCCAAAGGCACGCCGGGGCGCGCGTTTTATTTTAACCTGCATAAATCCATCGGAGTGATGACCGGCGTATTGATATTGATACGTTTGGCCTGGCGTCTTACACACCGTGCGCCGCCGTTGCCGAACGCCATGCCGCGCTGGGAAGCACGCGCTGCGCAATGGAGTCATCGCCTGTTGTATCTATGCATGATTGTGCAGCCGACGAGTGGTTATATATCGTCGTCGTTCAACAAATATGGGGTGAAGTTTTTTGGCATTCCTCTACCTAAATGGGGCTGGGAAGATCCGGGTTTGCGCGATCTTTTTGGCCTTATCCATTATGTGGCAGGCGCGGTATTTACGGCACTGGTCGTGCTGCATGTTTTGGCCGCTTTCAAGCATCTCCTGATTGATCGGGATGGCATTTTTCAACGCATATTACGGCCATAATATTGGTTCGATGTTGCATTGAATAAATTGCGCAGCTCGGGTTCTAACTTAGTCTGTAACTCAGTTGGAACTAAGCAATGTTTTCCTGTAGTCATTTTCAATGAGCTAAAATCGGGCCGACGCAAAATCAACTCAGCGGCGGGTATTGAACGTCGCACCACATAACATGGTTGGACGGCGCAACGCCGTTGGTGCTCCATCGAGATTAAGCCCAAAGATTGATTAACGGCGCTGCTTCTTCGATCAGAAATGTTTTTAATACGTGGGCCGCTGGTGAGAGCCTTTTTGACGTTAAATGCGTCACGTGCCAGTGTCGCACAATCGGTAATCCTTCAATATCCAACAAAACCAAATGCCCGGATGCCAGTTCGTGCCGGATCGTCCGCAACGATAAAAAACTCAGTCCCATGCCCGCCATGACCGCCTGTTTGATCGTTTCATTGCTCGGCATTTCCATCACGATGGGTGGATTGATCTTGTACTCCGCAAACAGGCGTTCCATCAATTGGCGCGTTCCCGAGCCTTTTTCTCGTACGACAAATTCATGGTGTTCGAGGATCGACAGCGGCGCATTTCGTCTGCGCGACAGCGGATGCTGCGGTGCGCTGATAACACCTAGCGGGTTGGTAGCAAATATGTTGGCGGTGCAATCCAGCGTATCCGGCGCATGGCCCATGATTACCAGATCAATCTCATTGCGCGCAAGCAAATTCATGATGCTTTCACGATTGTGTATTTGCAGTACGACTTCAATTGCAGGGAATTTTTTGCGAAACAATACCAATAGCATCGGCACAAAATACTTCGCCGTGCTGACGATTGCCAGTTCCACGCGTCCCTTCTTGAGGCCACGCCTTTCTGCCATCGCATCTTCTAGTTGTTTCAATTGTGCAATGGCCCCAATCGCATATTGTTGGAAATCCTGGCCCGCATCCGTCAGGCGAATCTTGCGACCAATCTGTTCATACAGCGGGATGCCGATGGCTTCCTCAAGTTGCCGCATTTGCATCGATACCGCAGGCTGCGTGACGTGCATTTTTTCTGCCGCGCCGGAGACCGATAGTTCGCGTGCGACCAAAAGAAAAGTATCCAGCTGACGAAGAGTGTAGCGGCGCATAAAAAACCTCGAATTAAGATTTACCTATAAGTATTTTCTGATGCACATTTTAGTTTTATTTATTAGACCTGATGCTAGTCGTTTTATATAGTGAAGTCCATAGGCAAGTGCAACCAAAGTCTCGTGTAGATGTTGTTGAAATTTCTTGTCGTACCTGCGTGATGCCTGCGTCGATACACCTGATTTGCACGATTTTTTGGTGACACTTAAAAAGGACTTACACAAAGTCCTGAGGTTGTTAAACGGGTATCGGCCCAACTGAGGAGAGCACGATGGGAAGCAACGACGCAGGTCAGATCATGGATTCAAAGAAGCGCTATTCAGCAGGTGTTTTGAAATACGCCCAAATGGGTTATTGGGATGCAGACTATGTGCCGAAGGAAACAGATATCCTGGCCCTCTTCCGTATCACGCCACAAGATGGCGTTGATGCGATTGAGGCCGCTGCCGCAGTCGCCGGGGAATCATCGACTGCGACCTGGACCGTCGTATGGACTGATCGCCTGACCGCTTGTGATATGTATCGTGCCAAAGCGTATAGGGTTGATCCGGTACCGAACAATCCTGGTCAATATTTTTGTTGGGTCGCCTACGATTTGTCATTGTTTGAGGACGGTTCCATTGCCAACGTTACCGCGTCGATTATCGGTAATGTATTTAGTTTCAAACCGTTAAAAGCAGCACGTCTGGAAGACATGAAGTTTCCGGTTTCCTATATCAAAACCTTCCCAGGTCCACCGACCGGGATCATCGTTGAGCGTGAACGCCTGGATAAATTTGGACGCCCTTTGCTCGGTGCGACGACCAAACCTAAATTGGGTTTGTCAGGACGTAACTACGGCCGCGTTGTTTACGAAGGTTTAAAGGGTGGACTCGATTTCATGAAGGATGACGAGAACATTAATTCGCAAGCGTTCATGCATTGGCGCGATCGTTTTCTGTTCGTGATGGAAGCGGTCAATCGCGCCACCGCAGCAACCGGTGAAGTCAAAGGTCATTACCTGAATATCACTGCTGGAACGATGGAAGAAATGTATCGTCGTGCCGAGTTCGCTAAGGAGTTGGGATCGGTGGTCGTCATGGTCGATTTGGTAGTCGGCTGGACTGCGATCCAATCGATGTCTTACTGGTGTCGTCAGAACGACATGATGCTGCACATGCATCGTGCTGGTCATGGCACTTATACACGTCAGAAGAACCACGGCGTCTCGTTCCGCGTGATTGCAAAATGGCTCCGTATGTGCGGTGTCGATCACTTGCATACAGGTACAGCAGTTGGCAAGCTTGAAGGCGATCCAATGATCGTGCAGGGTTATTACAATATTTGCCGCGATACACAGACCAAGATGGACTTGGAGCGCGGAATATTTTTTGATCAGGATTGGGGCTCATTGCGCAAGGTGATGCCGGTCGCTTCCGGTGGCATTCATGCGGGACAAATGCACCAGTTGCTGGACCTGTTTGGCGATGATGTGATATTGCAGTTCGGTGGCGGTACGATCGGTCATCCGCAAGGCATCCAGGCGGGCGCAGTTGCTAACCGCGTGGCGTTGGAGACGATGGTATTGGCGCGTAATGAAGGCCGCGATATCAAAAATGAAGGACCACAAATCCTGCGTGATGCAGCCAAGTGGTGTACACCATTGAAAGCGGCGCTTGATACATGGGGTGAGATTTCATTCAACTATGCATCAACCGATACGTCTGATTTTGCACCGACTGCTTCGGTTTCATAAACCTGAATTTACGGTAAAAAATCGTTCATCCGCGCATCACGTTAATTATAGAATTGAAGAGGATCATCATGCGAATTACTCAAGGCACATTTTCATTTTTGCCCGATCTGACCGACGCACAAATCACTAAGCAAATCGATTATTGTCTCGAAAAAGGCTGGGCGTTAGCGGTTGAATACACCGACGATCCCCATCCGCGCAACACCTATTGGGAAATGTTTGGACCGCCGATGTTTGATCTGCGTGATCCGGCAGGCATTATGCAGGAACTGACCAATTGTCGGAAGACGTTTCCCCAGTATTACATCCGCCTGACGGCGTTTGATTCGAGTCAGGGTGTAGAGTCGCTGGTGATGGCGTTCATCGTCAATCGTCCTGAAGTCGAGCCTGGCTTTAGATTGGTGCGGCACGAGGAAGCGGGGCGCACGATTCGTTACAGCATCGAGAGTTATGCGGTGCAAGCCAAGCCGGAAGGTGCGCGGTACTAGTCGGTTATTTTTTTAAGAGCGAGTGAATTATGCAAACGCCGAATATCTTATCTGCCGTGCCAGTTGATCCGGTCGCATCAGGAAACCCCTTTGCACAAGCATTGGCAGCTTCTGGTATTACCGAATTGTTAGCGCAACTGGATCGCGAATTGATTGGTCTTGCACCTGTCAAGCAGCGTATTCGCGATATTGCCGCCTTGTTGTTAGTCGACAAGCTACGCGCAGAACGAGGATTTTCGGCTGGGGCACCGAGTCTGCATATGTGTTTTTCGGGCAATCCCGGTACAGGTAAAACCACCGTTGCCTTACGAATGGCGGAGATATTGCATCGCCTGGGTTACGTCAGAAAAGGTCATCTGATCGCCGTCACACGCGACGATCTGGTCGGCCAGTATATCGGTCACACCGCACCTAAGACTAAGGAAGTGCTGAAACGGGCGATGGGCGGTGTGTTGTTTATTGACGAGGCTTACTATCTCTATCGCCCTGAAAATGAGCGTGATTACGGGCAGGAAGCAATCGAAATTTTATTACAGGTGATGGAAAATAGTCGCGATGATCTGGTGGTGATTCTGGCCGGTTATAAAGACCGGATGGATAAATTTTTTGAGTCCAATCCTGGCATGTCGTCGCGCATTGCTCATCACATCGATTTTCCTGATTACAGTACGGGAGAACTATCCCAGATTGCCGATCTAATGTTGCAGACGATGCAGTATCGGTTCGATGATGAGGCGGTTGCAGTCTTTTCTGACTATCTGAATCGTCGTATGTTGTTGCCGCATTTTGCTAACGCCCGCAGTGTACGTAATGCGCTGGATCGTGCACGTTTGCGACATGCTTCGCGCTTGATGAACGATGCCGACTCTGCAGCGAATGACGTGACGTTGACCACTATTACCGCTCCCGATTTATTGGCAAGCCGCGTATTTGCGCAGGGACCTTCGCTGATTGACACAAAGGAGCACTAACAATGCAAACGCAGTCGCAGGTAACTATTCCAAATAACGTTGCAGCCGCCGAAACTGCCAGCAGCATGAGTACCGCAGGGACACTACGCGCGCTAATTTTTGATGTGGACGGTACGTTAGCCGATACCGAAACCGCTCACCGCAATGCCTTCAATGCGGCATTTGTTGAAGTCGGGCTTGACTGGCATTGGAATGAATCACTTTATGCCGGCCTCCTTGACGTGACCGGCGGTAAGGAAAGATTGCTGCACTACTGGAATATTATCGACCCCGACGAATCCAGTGGTTACAAAGTGCAGGAAACCATCAACGCCGTACACGCCATTAAGACGCAACATTATGCAGCGCTGGTGAGTGGCGGCAAATTGTCTTTACGGCCTGGAATCTTGCGATTGATACATGAGGCGCACGCAGCGGGTATGCCGATGGCGATTGCTACCACCACCACACCGGCCAACATCGATGCACTATTGCGGACGTCTTTAGGCGACGATTGGCGACAGTTCTTTGTCGCGGTCTGCGATGCCTCGACGGTCAAAAATAAAAAGCCTGCACCGGATGTATATCTGGCTGCGCTGGAAGCGCTTGGGTTGCCCGGCGCTGATTGTCTGGCTTTCGAAGATTCCGAGAACGGGCTGCGTGCAGCCGTTGCGGCTGGGATTCCTACGCTGATCACGCCGAGTACTTTTACCGCTGGTCAGCAGTTTGCAGGCGCATTGCTGATAGTGCCGCATCTTGGCGATCCGGATCAACCCATGCATCAACATGTTCCCGGCGCCGACCAGCGTTGGGTCGACCTGGCGGCACTGCGCCGCTGGCATTACGGCACTCTATTTGAAGCGGCATAACATGACTACTCCACACATCTCTTCCATGTCGACAACGCAGGGACTTCGTATTGCACCATCAATCTTGTCCGCAGACTTTTCGCGACTGGGCGAGGAAGTCCGCGCCATTGAAGCTGCAGGAGCAGACTTGATTCATTTTGATGTGATGGACAATCATTACGTACCAAATCTGACCATGGGACCGATGGTGTGCGAAGCCATCCGCCCACATGTGACGATACCTATTGACGTCCATTTGATGGTCGAGCCGGTGGATGCGTTGATACCGCTGTTTGCTAAAGCGGGCGCGAATATTATTACATTCCATCCAGAGGCGAGTCGTCACGTTGATCGTACATTGAGCTTGATTCGCGAGCACGGTTGTCGGGCTGGATTGGTTTTTAATCCAGCGACACCCCTGGATGTGCTGGATTACGTCATGGATAAAATTGACATTATTCTATTGATGAGCGTCAATCCGGGCTTCGGTGGGCAAAAATTTATTCCCAGTACGCTCACCAAACTCAAAGCAGCGCGTGCACGCA
This sequence comes from Glaciimonas sp. GNP009, assembly GCF_054343755.1. Taxonomy (NCBI): domain Bacteria; kingdom Pseudomonadati; phylum Pseudomonadota; class Betaproteobacteria; order Burkholderiales; family Oxalobacteraceae; genus Glaciimonas; species Glaciimonas sp. GNP009. The sequence continues at coordinate 1,767,708 of NZ_JBTGUV010000004.1, read as the reverse complement.
TTAATGCCCATTTGGCTGCTGGTGGTCAGGAGATCTGGCTGGAGGTCGACGGCGGCGTCAAGGCAGACAACATCCTTGCGATTCAGCGTGCGGGAGCAGACACATTCGTCGCAGGCAGCGCCGTGTTCGGCGCGCCGGATGCTGATCAAGGTTATCGCACCATCATGCAGCAACTGCGTTCACAGCTTAATGCAGAACGGATGATGTAAAAATTGATGCAACTACAAATACAATCGTATCTAAAAAAATAATGCAAGTATATATAGGAGACCGGCATGCCTTTAACCCACCATCGCACGACACTGACCCAATTCTTAATTGAAGAGCGGCGTCAATTTCCGGAAGCCAACGGCGATTTCAATAGCTTGATCTTGAACGTCGCGCTGGCCTGCAAAAGTATTGCGCGCGCGGTTGCTTTTGGCGCGTTAGGTGGCGTACTAGGTAACGCTGCAGGATCTGATGGCACGAGCGCCTCGGTCAATGTACAGGGCGAGACGCAAAAGAAACTGGATGTCATGAGCAACGATACCTTCTTGCATGTGACGGAGTGGGGCGGTCAATTGGCGGGAATGGCATCTGAAGAAATGGAACTTCCGTATCAGATTCCAGAGCAATTCCCAAAGGGAAAATATCTTCTCGTATTTGATCCGCTGGACGGCTCATCCAACATCGATGTTAACGTCGCGGTGGGGAGTATTTTTTCTGTGCTGCGTGCACCGGACGGTATTGAGTATGTTACCGAAGACAGTTTCTTGCAACCCGGATCGCAACAAGTTGCTGCGGGTTACGCAATTTATGGCCCCGCAACGATGTTGGTGTTGACGGTTGGAACTGGCGTAAGCGGTTTCACGCTTGATCCTAACCTGGGTGAATTCATGCTCACCCATCCGGATTTGCAAATCCCACCCGATACCAATGAATTCGCGATCAATACATCCAACAGTCGCTTTTGGGAAGAACCGATTAAACGTTACGTCGACGAATGTGTTGCCGGTAAGAGCGGTGTACGCGATAAAGATTTCAATATGCGCTGGATCGCCTCAATGGTCGCGGAAGCGCACCGTATTTTAATGCGCGGGGGCGTATTCATGTACCCGCGTGATACCAAAGATCCGAGTAAATCCGGTCGTTTGCGCCTGCTGTATGAAGCCAATCCAATCGGCTTCATCATGGAGCAAGCGGGTGGCAGAGCCAGCACCGGGCGTGAAGCGATTATGTCAGTTGAACCGACCTCTTTACATCAGCGTATTGGTCTCATTTTTGGATCGCGTAATGAGGTCGAGCGGATAGAGGCTTATCACCATGCGCCAGTGAGGGACGAGCTGTCGAGTCCGTTATTCAATGAGCGCAGTTTGTTTCGGGTTCCTGCTTAATAGTTATCGATAGTGCGGTTTCATTTTTTTTACTTAGCCGCAGCGCAACTATTCTGATGTATAGCAGGGATTTTCCCCGCACCCGCATCACGTAATTCTCACCAATACTTTGAGAGATCACCATGTCCGAACGCTATCCAATCATTGCGATTACCGGTTCTTCGGGGGCGGGAACGACGTCCGTCACGCGCACTTTTGAGAATATTTTCCGTCGTGAGAACGTCCGTTCGGTGATCGTCGAGGGCGATAGTTTTCATCGCTATGATCGTCAGGAAATGAAAGTAAAACTATCTGCTGCCGAGGCGAGTGGTGACAATAATTTCAGTCACTTCGGCCCTGAGACCAATCTTTTTCCTGAGCTCGAAGCGCTATTTTCGAACTATGCAAAAACCGGTAACGGACGGCGTCGCAAGTATTTGCATGACGTGGAAGAAGCAGCACCATACAAACAAGAGCCAGGCACTTTTACGCCTTGGGAAGATTTGGATCCCAACAATGATTTATTGTTTTACGAAGGTTTGCACGGCGGGGTGGTGACCGAGAAAGTCAATATTGCCCAACATCCGGATTTGCTGATTGGTGTTGTTCCCGTCATCAACCTTGAATGGATCCAAAAATTATGGCGCGACAAGTCGAAGCGTGGCTATTCAACAGAAGCCGTGACCGATACGATCCTGCGCCGTATGCCGGATTATGTGAATTATATTTGCCCGCAGTTTTCGCATACGCATGTCAACTTTCAACGCGTGCCTTGCGTCGATACTTCTAATCCTTTCATTGCACGGGAAATCCCCGCACCGGATGAAAGTCTGGTGGTGATCCGATTTTCTAATCCGAAAGGGATTGATTTTCAATATCTGCGCAATATGGTGCACGACTCCTTTATGTCGCGTGCCAACACGATCGTAGTTCCTGGCGGAAAAATGGAATTAGCCATGCAATTGATCTTCACGCCCTTCATTCTACGCATGATGGAACGTAAAAAACGCGCAGCAAGCTCACTCTGACTGAGGACCGATATGAACGCTCCAGAAAAATTAGGTGTTACGACGCCGACTCCCGCCGATGCCTTACGTTTTTTAGCAGCCGATGCGGTGGAAAAAGCAAAGTCAGGTCATCCTGGTGCGCCAATGGGAATGGCGGAAATTGCGGACACGCTTTGGCGTGGTCATCTACGCCACAATCCAGCGGATCCAAAATGGCTTAATCGTGACCGTTTTGTTCTATCCAACGGCCACGGTTCGATGTTGCTGTACGCTCTGTTGCATTTAACTGGTTATGATTTACCAATCAGTGAATTGATGCAATTTCGTCAGTTGCACTCCAGAACACCCGGTCACCCCGAAGTAGATGTAACGCCCGGCGTAGAAACCACGACCGGACCGTTGGGCCAAGGTCTGTCGAATGCGGTTGGCATGGCGCTGGCCGAAAAAATATTGGCTACCAGTTTCAATCGCCCCGGTCATGCCATCATCGACCATTACACTTACGTATTTGTAGGTGATGGCTGCCTGATGGAGGGGATCAGTCATGAAGTCAGCTCGTTAGCAGGAACATTGGGTTTGGGTAAGTTGATTTGCTTCTACGACGATAACGGCATCTCTATAGATGGAGATGTAAAGGGCTGGTTTGCTGACGATACACCAAAACGTTTTGTTGCCTATGGCTGGAACGTTATTGCGGGTGTGGACGGACACGACGTAAAGGCGCTCGACGAGGCAATCCGCCAGGCCAAGGCGCAGAGCAGTCAACCCACTTTGATTTGCTGTAAGACAGTCATTGGAAAAGGGGCACCAACCAAAGCTGGTGGTCATGATGTCCATGGAGCGCCGTTAGGAGGTGGCGAGATCGCCGCTATGCGTGCCGAAAAAGGATGGACTGCTGCACCTTTTGAGATACCACCAGAAATCGCAGCAGCCTGGGATGCGCGCGGTGTCGGACAAGCGCGACAGGCAGAATGGAACGTTCATTTTGCCAACTATAAGTCTCAGTATCCGGCATTAGCCGCCGAATTAATGCGCCGCATGGCCGGCTCATTGCCAGTCGGATTGATGCAAGTGTTTTCTCAGTTGGTTGATACTCAGGGTGAATTGCATAAAAAAATCGCAACACGTAAAGCTTCACAAATAGTGCTCGAAGCCATCAGCGCCACACTTCCCGAATTTTTTGGGGGCTCCGCAGATTTAACCGGTTCTAACCTTACCAATGTCAAGGCGTCGGTTTGGGTCAATCATCAGAGCAACGGAAGTGGCAATTACCTCAGCTACGGTGTGCGTGAATTTGGCATGGCGGCAATGATGAACGGCATGGCCCTATACGGCGGCTTGATACCGTACGGAGGCACATTTATGACGTTTTCCGATTACTCCCGAAATGCGATCCGCATGGCTGCGCTGATGAAGCAACGCGTCATTCATGTTCTGACACATGACTCGATAGGATTAGGCGAAGATGGCCCAACCCATCAACCAGTTGAGCACGCTGCGAGTTTACGTTTAATCCCTAATAACCGACTCTGGCGACCGTGCGATGGGGTGGAAACAGCTATCGCATGGCAAGCCGCAATTACCCGTGCTGATGGCCCGACTTGTCTGGTTTTTTCACGCCAGGCTCTGACACCTTTTATGCGTAGTCCTACCCAGATTGACGATATTGCACGCGGCGGTTATGTGTTAAGTGAGACCCTGGCAGATCGCTTGACTCCGCAGGTGGTTCTCATCGCGACAGGATCTGAAGTCGAGATTGCCGCCGCCGCCGCCGCACAATTAGCTAATAACGGGGTATCGGTAAGGGTCGTATCGATGCCCTGCGTAGAGGTTTTTTATGCACAGGATAAGAGTTACCGCATACAAGTTCTGCCGGATGGCATTCCACGTGTCAGTATCGAAGCAGGGGTAACCTGGTACTGGCGCGCAATCGTCGGAGACAATGGGATCGCAATGGGAATTGACACCTTCGGCGAATCGGCGCCCGCAGAGCAATTGTATGCACACTTCAAATTAACGCCCGATCACATGGTGAGCTGCGCGATGTCAGTTTTAGAGTGCGCATTATGAGCCACATAGATACCTCGCAACGCGCCGTCCTGATCGACCTCGACGGCACACTGGTGGATACTGCGCCGGATATATTTGCGGCAGTTAATCGAGTACTCGATGATCTGAAGGTTGAGCCCCTACCGTATCAGACGGTTTGCAATTTTATCGGCAAAGGCGTTCCTAATCTGGTGCGACAGGTACGAAAAGCCAGAAATATTGTCGCTATGACGGACGAAGAGACCTGCGCGTTATTTTATCGCCATTATTGGGACACCAACGGCCGATTTGGCCATGTATTTCCAGGAGTACTGGAAGGCTTGATAGCCTTGAAAGCGGAAGGTTACCGAATGGCCTGTATTACAAATAAGCCGTTCGCACTGGCAGAGTCTTTATTACAAATCGCCGCCCTCGACGGCTATTTTGACATACTGCTGGGCGGTGATTCGCTACCGGAAATGAAGCCTGCGCCAGAGCCTTTACTACACGCCTGCGACTTTTTATCAACACTCCCGGACAGGGCAATAATGGTCGGCGACTCCGCGGTAGATGTTGCCGCAGCCCGTGCGGCGGGAATTCCTGTGTATGTAGTCCGCTATGGCTATCCGGGCCCAGCCGGATTGGATGCGCTAAACAGTGATGGACTGATCGACTCTTTATTAGAGCTGGTGCCACAATTAGCCGATCCTTTAGCGGTCTGAGTGCAGCGAGAAAAGTCGCCCCATAGCGGGTTTAGTCCCTGATAGATCGCATTGACAGTTGTGCTCTCCAGGATGCTGAGCAATGCCATTTTTAAGAGAAAGCACTTTATGCGATTTATTAAATTAACCGATTTTCCGGCGGCACAATTGACTGGTCAACGGGTGTTTATTCGTGCTGACCTGAACGTCCCTATTGATGATGCGGGGAATATCACAGACGATACCCGAATCCGCGCGGCATTGGCTGGGCTACGCTTTGCGGCCAACGCGGGTGCGCGGGTGATGGTCACTTCGCATTTGGGGCGACCCACAGAGGGTGAGCTAAATCCGGTCGAATCGCTGGTATCCGTGGCAAAATCACTGAGTCACCATTTGGGTCAGCCTGTCAGACTGATAAAAAACTGGATAAACGACGCGTTTTTCGTCGCCGACGGCGAAATTGTCTTACTGGAAAATTGCCGCGGTAATGTCGGTGAGAAAAGTAATAGCACCGAATTATCGAAGACCATGGCAGCACTCTGCGATATTTACGTGAACGACGCATTCGGTAGCGCGCATCGCGCCGAAGCGAGCACAGAAGGGATCGCCCATTACGCCAAGATCGCCTGCGCCGGGCCTCTGATGGCTGCAGAACTGGATGCTCTGACGATCGCACTGGCTAATGCCAAAAGGCCATTGGTAGCCATTGTCGCTGGCTCCAAAGTATCAACCAAACTGACGATCCTGGACGCTTTGGCTGAAAAGGTAGATTTATTAATTGTTGGTGGGGGTATCGCGAATACCTTCCTTCTCGCACAAGGATCGCCAATTGGCAAATCACTGGCGGAGCCAGATCTTGTTTGCGAAGCGCGGTCAATCATCGCAAAAATGCAGGCACGCGGCGCGGCGGTGCCACTCCCAACCGATGTAGTATGCGCCAAACACTTTTCCCCCGATGCGCCACCTACGATTAAATCGATCAATACCGTAGAAGCAGATGACCTGATTTTTGACATTGGTCCTGATAGCGCAGCAGCACTTGCCAGAACACTCCAAAGTGCCGGGACAATAGTGTGGAATGGCCCGGTAGGGGTATTTGAGTTTGCGGCATTTTCCGAGGGTACACGGATAGTCGCAAATGCGATCGCAGCTTCTGCGGCCTATTCGATTGCTGGTGGCGGCGATACGGTCGCAGCGATCAATGCGTTCGGGATCGCGGATCGGATCGATTATATTTCCACTGCTGGCGGCGCGTTTCTGGAATTTCTGGAGGGGAGGGAATTACCTGCGGTAGCAGCACTAAATCGGAGGGGCGAGCGAGCTTGATTCGCCATAAAAGCCCGGGTGCGGTGTATTCAAACGGTAGTGCTACACGTTGCTGAGTTCGGCTTCAGGGCTAGCGTTCAGGTACTGGACAGCAGAGACGACTGCAAACTGTATTCGCCACCAAGACCGTAATTACGCGACCAATAAGCTGTTCCAAAAGCACCCATCACACTAAATACGCTTTACTCATCGATCCAAAAAACCAACGGAGATTTCCATGTCCCTCGTATCCCTGCGCCAACTCCTCGACCACGCCGCTGACCACCAATACGCTCTTCCAGCTTTCAACGTAAATAATCTTGAGCAAATTTTAGCCATTATGCAAGCGGCAGATGCTTGCGACAGCCCCGTCATTCTGCAAGCTTCCGCAGGTGCCCGCAAATATGCCGGTGAGGCATTTTTGCGCAAAATGGTGGAGGCTGCGATTGAAACTTACCCCCACATCCCGGTGTGTATGCACCAGGATCACGGCGGCAGTCCTTCTGTTTGTCAGACCTCGATACGCTCAGGATTTTCGAGCGTAATGATGGATGGCTCATTGATGGAAGATATGAAAACTCCTTCATCGTACGACTACAATATACAGGTGACTCGCAAGGTCGTAGATTTTGCACACTACGTCGGCGTATCGGTTGAAGGCGAATTAGGCTGCCTGGGTTCACTGGAATCTGGTCAGGCAGGGGAGGAAGACGGCTCGGGTGCAGAAGGAATATTATCGCATGATCAGCTACTGACCGACCCATCGCAGGCGGCTGATTTTGTCAAGCGTACCGGCGTGGATGCGTTGGCGATCGCGATTGGCACCAGCCATGGAGCGTACAAGTTTAGTCGTAAGCCAACCGGTGACATTCTTGCGATCAATCGGATTAAGGAAATACATGCGCGCATTCCGAATACACATCTTGTGATGCACGGCTCTTCCTCTGTTCCACAAGAATGGTTAGAAATTATCCGGCAGTATGGCGGTGACATGAAAGAGACCTACGGCGTTCCAGTCGAAGAAATTTTACTGGGGATTAAGCATGGCGTACGCAAAGTAAATATCGATACCGATATTCGCCTAGCAATGACCGGTGCGATGCGGCGCAGTATGGCCCAAAATCCCTCTGAGTTTGATCCGCGCAAGTTTTTCAAAGACGCCACCGCCGCCGCCAAGGATATATGCAAAGTACGTTTTGAGGCATTTGGCTCAGCAGGTATGGCCTCGAAAATCAAAGTCAATTCGCTGGATCAGATGGCACAGAGTTACGCCAAAGGCAATGTGGCAGCAGCTGTCAACGCATAACCTAAATAGTTTTGCTTAATGGGTAACCTAAACGGGTTATCCTGATTTTTCAAGTTCCACCGCCTCTTCAGGGAAAAGAAACCGCTTATATAACAGGGTTTCAATTTCATCTGCCGGAACCGGTCGAGAAATATAGTAGCCCTGTATTTCATTGCAGGATAATGCTTGTAAGATTCGAAGTTGTTCTAGTGTCTCGACGCCTTCCGCCACGACGCTCATGTTGAGTACGTGCGCCATGGAAATGATCGCCATAAAAAATACTTCACCTTCTTTTCCGTTGCCAAGTTTGGCAGTGAAAGCACGGTCAACCTTTAAAATATCCAGGTCAAGCCGTTGCAGTTGCGATAGCGATGAGTAACCGGTTCCAAAATCGTCAAGCAACAGCTTTACGCCCAACGCCTGAATCGCTTCAAGTTGTGAAAATATCGCCAGATCCTCACCCATCATGCAAGATTCGGTAAGTTCGATTTCTACCATCGACGAATCGATTCCGTACCGCTTCATATGCGATGCAAGCGTTATCGGAAAATCGCCCTGATTAAATTGTGGCGATGAGACATTGATCGACACCGGCACCATTGGCACCTTGTCTGCCTGCCAGCGGGCCAACTGAGCACATGCTTTTTCGATGACAAGCTCACCCAGCTTGACGATTAATCCGGTCTCTTCTGCTAATCGGATAAACTCGTCCGGTTGAACCATTCCACGGGTTGGATGTACCCAGCGCACTAGTGCCTCCAGGCTGCGTAATTCACCGCTGGCGGCATCTACTCGTGGCTGGTAATACAGGACGAATTCGTCACCCTCAATGGCTGCTCTCAGGCTCTGCTCATTGTTTAGTCTGACCACCAGGTTTTGTGATAATTGGGGTTGAAAAAATTGATAACTGGCCTTGCCATTCGCTTTTGCTGCGTACATGGCGATGTCTGCGTGTTTGATTAATGTCTCAACGTCGTCGCCGTCCTTTGGAAAAATACTGATTCCAATTGATGCACACACGACATGGCTACTTTGGCCGGATAGAAAAAAAGGACTTCGAAGTGCTGCAATAACGCGCTGACTGACACTTTCCACCATTGCCGTATCGTCCGGGCTCTCAAGAATTATCGTGAACTCATCACCACCAAGACGCACGACGTTGTCACCAGGGCGAATCACAGAGCGCAGGCGCGTGGCGGCTGCCTGAAGTAACTCGTCGCCTGCCGCGTGGCCCATGGTGTCGTTTATGTTTTTGAAGTCATCCAGATCGACAAACAATAACGCTAATGAAGTTTGACTGCTGCGCGCACGGTTAATTGCCAGCGGCAAATAGCCCATTAACCAGTGGCGGTTGGGGAGGGCGGTCAATGCATCCGAATTTGCCATTGCTAATAGCGCTTGTTCATGCGCTTTGTTTTCGCTGATATCGCGTATCGTGAGCGCCAATCCTACGTTTGAACGCATCATTTTTCGATGCACCCAAGTCATTTTAAGTGGACTTTCAGGAGGAATCGAAAAATCGTCTTCGTAAAAATTGGTATTGATTGCCTCGACATAGGTCCGCATCAACTGTTCGAAATAGGGCAGATTGGCATACATACCAGAGAGTCGACGTCCTACCAATTCATTTCTGGTTAAACCGTACTGCGCAGCCCCGTACTCGTTGCAGTCTGTGATAATAAAGTCGACGATACCAGCGCCTCGTCGACCTTGTGCTGCGAGCATGAAAAAGCCCTCATTACCGCCTCCGCTAGAAATTCCATAGGCCTCGCGTGCTTGGATAAACTGATGCTTGCGCCAAGCAAGTCGACCATTAAAAAAAACGGCAACGATGGTAAAGAAAAGTACGCCAACTATGCGCGCCAGTGCCAGCAGCCATTGCTCACGCGCTATGGCATGAAGAGGAATTAGTAACTCCTCTTCAGATAGGCCAGCCACCGCAAGAAGCGGAAAGTCTTTAATTTTTTGCCACGCAACAATACGCGACCTTCCGTCGATAAACCGATCATGTTCCAAATGACCGACGCCTTTAACAGTGTTGAACACCGGCTTGGATCTAAATACCGTAGGACGGGAACGAAGACTTTCACCCATGCGTTTTGCGAGTACGACGCCATCTACAGTTCTGAGGGAAAGAAAACCATTTTTTCCGAGTGCTGCGTCAACTGCCGGGCTATAAAAATAGGCGGGTTCAACCGATACCATAACAATGCCGTCGAAAGCGCCATCCTTATCCAGCAGGCGGCGTGTGAAACGGATGATCATTTTTCCGGAACCAGCGCCAATGGAGGGCTTTGTGATCACGAGTTGGTTGGTATCAGCGTTTTTTTGCGTTTGAAAATAATCTCGTTCCGAAAGATTCACTGTCTTTCTAGGCAAGGTGGTAGTAATAATGTCGCCGCGGCGATCGGCTATAGTCACGTACAACATATCGGTGACGGGATAAAGACCCGCTTGCATCTGGTCTTCTAATTTTAAGGTGCCGCCGCTGGTTTGCCAGTAATATTTGAGGTTGAGCGTAATCTGATCAATCTGCTCAAGTGGGCGTGCCAGCTGTTCGGCATATGCTCCAGATAACAAAGCGACTTCTGCAGTGCCGTTCTTGAGCAGGATTTGCTTCTGTTTCTCAATTTGAGAGGAAGTGAATAGCCAGATGAGAGCCACAAGCACCAAACCAACGCTTGGCCAGATCGCGATCGTCCGAAACGAGCCGCGGAGAAATCCGAAACTTGTGGTCATGCGGCTGAGGCATCCTGGGGGGCGAAATATAGGCATTAAGATGCTTTTTGTTTGGTCACGCTTGGTACTATTCGCATAAACAGATCGTTTTCTTTTGGAATTTAGCCCGAAACGTATTTAATATAGTTCTATTTGGAAAGACTAGCACGCACGGCAATTTATTTCTTGACAATTTGAAAGGAAATGCATGGTGTCAGCCAATTGCTTGTTCGGCTTAAGGACTTTTACTCATTGATGACACGTTCGTGGAGCGCTGTTTTTTTACCTCATTATTCTGGACACTTCGTTTATGGTCTTGATTCAAACAGGATAAATTTGCATAAAAAATTCTTCGCTTATGTAAAATTTATGAACATTTCAAGTCGATTTTTATCTTATTATTTATTTTCTAGGGTCGTATGAGCATCGCAAAAAACGCAGTCATCCTGCTTACGGGCGCAACTGGCTATATCGGCTCCCATACCTGGGTCGAATTGCTGATGGCTGGATATGAAGTCATTGGCGTAGATAATTTGGTTAATAGTAGCCCGCTCGTTCTGGATCGGATTGCAAAAATCACTGGTAAGAAACCGCAATTTATCGAGGCGGATTTGTGTGACCGTAAGGCATCAGAACAAATATTCAACAATCATCAGATTACTGCCGCAATTCATTTTGCGGCGTTGAAATCGGTGGGCGAATCGGTAGCCAAACCAGTTGAATATTATGCGAATAATTTAGGTGCTTTGCTAACCCTTTGCGGTGTAATGCAAAGTGCCGATGTAAGTCAATTCGTCTTTAGCTCCTCGGCTACGGTTTACGGAAACCCAGCAACAGTACCCATTGACGAAAATTTTCCTTTGTCGGCGACCAATCCATACGGTCATACCAAGTTAATGGGGGAGCAAATCCTGCGCGACCTGGCCCACTCCAACCAGAGCTGGAAAGTGGCTTTCCTCCGGTATTTCAATCCTGTCGGTGCGCACGAAAGTGGATTGATTGGTGAGGATCCGCGCGGGACACCTAATAATCTCATGCCTTACATTGCCCGCGTCGCAGCCAAACGTTCTGCGAAATTATCTGTGTTCGGATCTGATTATCCAACCATCGACGGAACCGGCGTGCGGGACTATATTCATGTGGTTGATCTCGCCAAGGCGCATCTTGCTGCGCTGAATTATCTGCAAAAAAAAGGGCAGAGCTTCACTGCAAATATAGGAACTGGTTGCGGGTATAGCGTGCTTGAAGTCATCGCTGCGTATGAAAAAGCCAGCGCACAATCCGTCCCGTACGAGGTAGTGCCGCGCCGTCCAGGTGATATCGCGTCGTGCTACGCAGATCCTGCACTTGCTGCCGAACTACTCGGCTGGAGAGCGGAGAAAAGCCTGGCAGCGATGTGTGCAGACTCATGGAGATGGCAGTCATTAAATCCAAAGGGATTTGATGTCGAATCGGATGCGGCATAACCTTATGTCGCATAACCGTATGCCGCATAACCGTATGCCGCATAATCGTATGCCGCATAATCGGACGCCGCATAATTAGTTAGTCAAAGCGGCACGCCTGTCACTGAGTCCATTAATTTGCACGCGAAGTGACATCATCAGGAAACCGGAAATTAGAAACAGTCCGACCCACGCAGTGATGCTGGGGTTGGACTTTTTTTTGTGCTGATTATCATGCCCGAAATTTCAAGTAAGAGTCGCAGCAGAATATGTCGCTTATTTTCATGTTTTATTTTCAGCGCAGCCCAAAGTTGTGGCGTGTAAGTAAAGCAATCGTGGTAACGAGAATGGATTCAACTTTTAATAGTCAATAATTAATTTTATAAATGTTCCATTATGGAATAATTAATTATTTGCTATGATTTTGCTCATCATTTAGCACTTTTTTATGTCATAACGATTACTTTTTTTAACGTGGTTTTTACGCCACGTATTCATATTTTGCATAATGTTGCGCTAATAAAATGTTGTAAAATCTAAATTAACGCTAATAGCAATTGAAAAATGGGTGCATAAAAATTTGATGTGTTCCGCGAAAGCGGTGGACGTTTACTACTAATGCATGTGCAACATTAAGCCGCAGCAGGCTTACATTTCAGGTTAGATTCATGCATTTCTTGTCCAAAGTCACTTTTAAAAAAATGGCATTAGTAGGGTTAATTCCTTGGTTGGCAGCCTGCGCATTGGCGCCTGGAATGCACATGGATAAAAAATATATATCCGAGCCTCCTGTTTCCGACGTTAAGCCCACGTTCAAGCAGATTACCCCTGATCTGTTACAAGCTGAAAAAATAGCGCGTGAAAATCAAGCCAGCCAGGATATTAGTAATCTGCTGGCTAGCCCGAAACCTTATCTCATCGGCAGTGGCGATATTCTTTCCATAGTGGTGTGGGATCACCCTGAGCTTTCCACGCCAGCGATGACAGCAGCGACAATTGTCGGTGCAGCAACGACTGACGCAAGTTCAACTAACGTTACCGGTTTTGTTGTTGATCGGGACGGGTTGGTGCAATTTCCCTACGCAGGACAACTCAAGCTGGCTGGATTGACTGAGGGGCAAGCGCGCACTCTGTTGACCGGGCAGCTGAAAAAATACCTCAAAAAACCGGATCTGACGTTACGTGTTCAGGCTTATCGCAGCAAGCGCGTATACATCGACGGCGAAGTCAAAACCCCAGGTATCCAAAGCATCAATGATCTTCCAATGACATTAATGGAAGCGATAAGTCGGGCTGGCGGTTTCTTGACAACTGGCGATCAAAGCCAGATAGATGTTAGTCGCGCAGGGGTAACTTATCGCGTTAATCTTCCTGAGCTACTACGAAAAGGAATTAATCCCTCCGGTATTCTGCTGGCAAATGACGATGTAGTGCGGGTGATTGCGCGTGAAGAGAGCAAGGTTTTCGTTTTGGGTGAAGTCACGAAACCAACGACATTGACGCTGCGTAACGGCCGACTCACACTTAATGAAGCGCTGGGCGATGCAGGTGGTCTCAACCAGCTAAGCGCCGAAGGCCGCCAGGTATATGTTGTACGCAACGCCTCAGACATGAATCCAACCGTTTATAACCTTGATGCTCGTTCGCCGGTAGCGCTGGCGCTGGCAGAAAACTTTGAACTTAAGGCCAAAGACGTGGTGTACGTCGACGCCTCATCGCTAGCTAACTGGGCACGTGTAATCAGCCTGATAGTGCCTAGTGCGCAGTCTCTCACTGGTGCCGTCCAGGTCACAAAATGATCCGCAACATCTTAGTGATTTGTATTGGCAACATCTGCCGCAGTCCCATCGCCGAAGGATTACTCAAGCGCGCTTTGCCGGAAGCATCGGTGCGCTCTGCCGGAATCGGGGCAATGATAGGCCAGCCTGCCGATCCGTTGGCACGCCAACTGACACAAGAGCAGGGTTTTGATATCAGCGCGCATCGAGCACAAAGTCTGACGGCGTGGATGGTGAACGAGGCCGACATCATCTTAACGATGGATCTGGAACAAAAGCGTTTCATCGAACAAAAATATGCGACATCCAAAGGTAAAGTCTTCCGCCTGGGGGAATTTGATAAGTATGACATTCCTGATCCATACATGGAGAGTCTGGAAGTTTTTCGTCAAACATACGGACTTATCGCGCAAGGCGTTGACGCGCTGGTCGAGCGCATCGCACATATCAATTAATAGCACCGTTTAAATAGTCATCACAATGAATCAGCCTATTCAACAATTAGTTCCACTCAACATCCCGGACGATGACGAAATCGACCTGGCAACTTATCTTGATATTCTTTTAGATAATTGCTGGCTAATCGCTAGCATCACGTTAGTGATTGCGTTGCTCGGCACTGCTTACGCGTTTATTGCTAAACCGATTTACGAAGCCAATATGATGGTCCAGGTCGAGGATAGCCCTAACTCGTCGAAAAACATCCTGGGTGATATGTCATCGATGTTTGACGTTAAAACCGCTGCGTCATCCGAAATGGAAATTCTCCGTTCGCGTATGGTGGTATCGCGTGCGGTAGACAATCTGCGCCTCAATATTTCGGTACACCCAAAATATTTTCCATTAGTTGGATCGTGGCTGGCTGGCGGCAATAAAAAACTGTCCGATCCAGGGTTGTTTGGTTATGGCGGTTACGCATGGGGCGCTGAGAAAATTGATGTTTCCACCTTCATCGTTCCAGAGTCCCTGGAAGGTCGTGAATTTGTTCTCACAGCAGAGGCCAATGGACAATACACCCTGAATGAAAGCAAAGACAATCTAAGGTTAAAAGGTAGCGTCGGATCCGCACTCAAAGTCGGCGAAGAAGGTGGCAACCTGGAACTGCGCGTCGATCAATTGTCGGCCCGTCCAGGGACGCAATTTATATTGAGCGCGACCTCCCGTTTAGGCGCAATCGAAAAGTTGCAAAATGCAATGGGCATCGGTGAAAAAGGCAAGCAGTCTGGCATTATCAACGTCACGTTAGAGGGCACCAACCCGACACTCACCAGCAGCATACTCAATGAGATCGGTCGCGAATATGTACGTCAGAACGTAGAGCGCAAATCGGCAGAAGCAGAAAAATCTCTGAGTTTTTTAGATAAGCAATTGCCAGCCCTGAAACGGCAATTAGAACAGTCCGAAACCAAATTTAATCAATTCCGTAATGCGAGTGGCACCGTCGATCTTGGCGAAGAGGGAAAAATGCTATTGCAGCAATCCGTCGCCGCTCAAACCAAACTGATTGAACTGAAACAAAAGAGAGAAGAGTTACTGGTCCGCTTTACGGCCGACCATCCTGCGGTGGTGGGAATAGATAGCCAGATGAAAGAAATAACGGCTGAAATGCAGACCATCGTAGCGCGCATAAAAAAGCTCCCATTAATTGAACAAGATGTTCTCCGTCTTACTCGCGACGTAAAGCTAAACACCGATTTGTACACTGCCTTATTGAATAGCGCGCAACAGTTGCGTCTGGTCAAGGCGGGGAAAATAGGCAACGTGCGTTTGGTAGACGCAGCCATGGTGCCGGAAAAGTCGATCAAACCTAACCGACCTGTAGTGATAATGGTCGCGTTGTTGATCGGCCTGTTTTGTGGGGTGATCGCCGCCTTTATCAAAAAATCGTTGTTCGGCGGAATTAGCGATGCCCATGATATTGAGCAAGCGCTTGGGCTCACAGTGTACGCAAATATTCCGCACAGTAAACAGCAAGAAGCTTTGTACCAACAGGTGCTTGCCAAGTTGCCGCAAAACTCAGTATTGGCGCAGATAGACCCAACCGACACAGCGATAGAAAGCCTGCGCAGTTTTCGCACGTCGCTGCAGTTTTCGATGCTGGACGCAAAAAATAATATCATCCTCATCACCGGACCAACACCAGGATTAGGCAAGTCATTTATATCTGTCAATATTGCGGCCGTCCTGGCAGTCGCAGGAAAAAAAGTATTATTAATTGATGCAGATTTACGTAAAGGTTATTTGCATCAATACTTTGGTTTAGGTCGGGAAAACGGACTGTCAGAGATTATTGCTGGCTCCAGCACCGTTGAACAAGCTGTGCATAAAGGCGTCTTGCAAAATGTCGACTTTCTCGCCTCTGGCCGTCTCCCACCTAATCCATCGGAATTGCTGTTACACGAGAATATCGGACGCTTGCTGAAATCGTTATCCAGTGTTTACGATTACATCCTGTTAGATACGCCTCCTGTTCTGGCTGTTTCGGACACGCTAATACTAGGTCCACTGGTCGGTGCGGTGTTCATGATTACGCGTGCAAACGAAAGCACAATCGGTGATATCAGGGAGTCGATCAAACGCTTTAGCCATACAGGCATTCCGGTTAAAGGCGTGCTGTTTAACGATATTAAACGGCGTCCAGGTAGCTATGGATATGGTGCCAAATATGGCAAATATCGATATACCCAATATAAGTATTGATGAGCGCGCTTTGGAAGAAACAACCGGTTAAAAATTTACTTTTTTCTATACATTAAATGTGAAATGTAAGGTAAAAAATAGATGCATCGATCAATCATCCAGCGCTTGAATTCAGTCTTTTATACGCAAGCGAGATGATGATCGGATATGGCTCGATAAGGGTACTACCAGTAAAAGTGATGCTTGAATCTAGGTGGCTATTTATCCGCCACGATATCGACACGAACGTGTTTTCAGAAAATTTTTACGCATTATTTTTGGTTAAACGTGAACCTTAGAACAAACAAAATGATGCAAATTTTTTTCAATCAAAGCTATGACCATGTCTTGTACGCTTTGGTTCGATCTTTTTACGTTCAATTAAAAATTTATTGCAATACGCTGATAAGCGCAAATCACGCGCTTGTGAAATTCGGTGACACACGCGCTGATGGAAGAAGTCTATGATCTCAATGCTCAACATTTCCGCTACGGCCTTGGCTGCGGCATCGGCAAGCTTTGTTACCAGTGTGATAATCGTGGCATCACAAAAGTGGCACGGGAAGCATTCGTTGGATCACGACACATCTGGCGTTCAAAAATTTCATACGGTTGCCGTACCGCGCGTCGGTGGAATTGCCGTCGTAACGGGAATTACTTTCACGTTATTACTGTTAATAATCACTGATCCGTTTCTTGCGGCAGTCTCAGGCAGTGGGGACGCATTCAAACTTCTACTTGCGGCCATTCCCGTTTTTTTTGCAGGGACTGTAGAAGATCTAACAAAAAAAGTCTCTGTTAGGGTGCGACTCGGTGCAAGCATTTTTTCAGCGTTGCTGGCTAGCTGGCTGCTGGGTGCCACCATTGACAGCCTAGATATATGGGGTTTAGACACGCTATTAACAATCGCTCCTATCGCAATTATCGTGACCGCTTTTGTTGTCGCAGGCGGAACCAACGCCATTAATATTATTGATGGTTTTAACGGGATCGCCGCATTCAGTGTCATTATCATATTGGCTGCCATGGGATATCTGGCATGGAGTTACGGTGACATGTTTGTTATGCAGTTAGCCGTGATTGGCGCTGGTGCAGCGTTTGGTTTTTTGTTGGTAAATTATCCGACTGGTCGAATATTTGTGGGCGATGGCGGAGCTTATCTTTTGGGCTTCTGGGTCTCCGAGGTCGCAGTATTGTTGCTGATAAGAAATCCATCGGTCAGCGCCTGGCAACTGCTAGCCATCTTCGCCTATCCAATTATCGAAGTTCTATTTAGCATCTATAGAAGAAAGATTATTCGAAAATCAGACCCGGGGCATCCCGACTGCCTCCATCTTCATACGCTAATTTATCGCCGTCAGGTGTGCAAATTGTTACGCCATAATCCTGATAAGCCTTGGATCAGAAATGCTGCTGTCGTTTGTTTTGTTGGAACATGGATCGCGCTTATGGCTGTTGTTGCCCTATTTATTGGCAGCACTATTGCTGGCGCTGTTGCGGTCGTACTGGTGCAGCTCGGATTATATTTGTTAGTGTATGCACGCTTAGTGCGGGGGCGATGGTATGGGAGCCCGTCGCCAAATGTTGCCTTGCCGATCGTTGCGAATGCAGAGTTGAAATGATGGACTTGGTGCCTTCAGAGAGGCAATCCTGGTACGTAATTCAGTCCAAGCCGAGGCAAGAATTTAGGGCGCTGGAACAGTTACACTACCAAGGTTTTGAGTGCTTTTTACCGATCTTGCAAAAGGAACGGATTCATCGCGGAAAATTAGTGCACTGTTCCGAGCCTTTGTTCTCAAGATATTTATTTATTCAACTCGATACTCTAAAAAGTAATTGGGGCGTGATTCGCAGCACTCGTGGAGTAAGCAATCTCGTTGCGTTTGGAGGACGATATGCAACCATATCGGACACCTGTGTTCACGCATTGCAAAATACGCCGCAGGCTCAACCCCAACCCATCTTTGAGGCAGGCGAGCCGGTTGCGATTATCTCCGGGCCTTTTGCCGGTTTAGAAGGTATTTATCAGGTGCCAGACGGTGACGCGCGAGCGATTGTTCTCATCGAGCTTTTGAGCCGGCCGCTAAAATTAGTATTTGGTGTTCAGGTGCTGGAAAAATTAGAGCCGTAAAAATATTTTGATACAAATACCGTGCATAAGCACGGGATTTATATCTCCGTTGAGATTTCGGTATTTGGAAGAAGCCCTCAATCCGAGGGCGGTAGCGTGCCCGAAGCACAATGACAACCGTTGAACCGCGCCGCTTTGACGCTGACGCATGCTAAGCCCGATAGCACCCCTTTGATGCAGGCATATGCTATACGTGATATCACCCATTATCGTGCGTTATTGTTGTTTTTTGGATTGGCGAGTTTTTATGATGTGCAAAGCACTGGCTGATGGCGGTGTTCCGGAAATCTTTAACGGCACTATTAAGTATGAATTTGAAGCTAGTATCGAAAGCGAAAAACCTGTCATGAGCATAGTGAAGATTCTACCGGTTGTCCTCTGTGGTGGTTCCGGTACCCGTTTGTGGCCACTCTCCCGCGAGTCATTCCCTAAGCAGTTCATACGTCTACTCGGTTCAGATTCCCTGCTACAGCAGACCATTCTCAGACTGAAGGCAATTGATGGAGTAGAACCGGCACTACTGGTTCTCAATGAGTCATCCCGGTTCATAGCGGCAGAACAGTTGCGTGAGATCGGTATTGAAGATGCAACGATTTTGCTTGAACCCATGCGCCGCAACACCGCACCTGCCATTGCCGTGGCCGCGCTACACGCTGTTTCAAAAGGCGAGGATCCTCTTCTCCTGGTATTGCCATCGGATCATGTCATAAAAGATGCCGCCACTTTTCGTGCCGCTATTAGCGATGCCACGCAGGCAGCCGCTGCGGGCGACCTCGTGACATTCGGAATTACTCCGCTCCGCCCCGAGACCGGATACGGTTATATCCGCGCGCGCAGAACCGAGTTGGAAAGAGTGCAGAAGGTATTGGAATTTGTAGAGAAACCTGATCGTGCTGCCGTAGAGCAATATGTAGCGAGCCGCGACTATTATTGGAACAGCGGTATATTTATGTTCCGTGCCAGTAGCTTCCTAGAAGAATTAGCACAGTTCCATCCGGAGATCGTTGAGTCCTGCCAAATGGCAGTAGCGGCGGCGATCAAGGATCTTGATTTCATTCGACTAGATAGCAAGTCGTACGCGTTAAATCCTGACATATCGATCGACTATGCATTGATGGAGCATACCAACCGAGCTTCCATGGTCTCAATGGACGCCGATTGGAGCGACATTGGTTCATGGGCATCGGTATTGGAAGCCTCTGATAGAGACGTCAATAATAACGCAACGTATGGCGACGTGATGCTGCAAGACTGCCAAGACTGCTTGGTATACGGTAACTCTCGCCTAGTCACAGCTGTCGGTCTTCGTAATATTGCAGTCGTCGAAACTGCCGACGCGATACTGGTCATGAACACTGAGCACGCTCAGGACACTAAAAAACTGGTAAATAAGCTGGCAATACATAAGCGTCCCGAAGTGCCAAACCACCGTGAAATATTCCGTCCTTGGGGTACCTACGATGCGATCTGGAATGGCACGCGCTTTCAAGTCAAAAGTATCAAGGTGAAGCCCGGCGGAAAGCTTTCTCTTCAATTGCACCATCACCGTGCTGAACATTGGATCGTGGTAACGGGTACAGCGAAAATCACTAACGGTAATGATCAATTTTTGTTGACAGAGAACCAATCCACGCATATTCCTTTAGGAGTAGTGCATTCGTTGGAAAACCCCGGAAAGGTCCCGCTGGAGCTGATCGAAATTCAATCCGGCGCCTATTTAGGTGAGGACGACATTGTGCGTTTCGATGATCGATACGGTCGCGCGTAAGATGCTTAGTGGACGATCCGTTTGCGACCGCATAAGAGTATAGGTTTGGCCAAGATCGCACTCGACGTAGAGCCTTGTCTGTAATGGGCGATATGAATTCCCTCCTTGCTTGAAGACACTCTCGTGTACGGGGGTATTAATCGAAGTGCAAAGCGGTGACTATCTGGGCGCAGACGACATTGTCCATTATGAACATGGGTACGGTCAAATAACCTGCATAACTGAAGTTTCAACCTTATAATTTTTTTAAAGTAACGACCATGCTAAATAATAAATCCATTCTCATTACCGGCGGCACAGGTTCGTTCGGAAAAGCATTTGTTAAAACTGTGTTGGAGCGTTATCCGACAATTAAACGACTCGTTGTTTTTTCACGGGATGAGTTGAAACAATACGAAATGGCCCAGCAGTTTTCGGATAAAACTTACTCCGGGATGCGCTATTTCATTGGTGATATACGTGATGAGCCTCGTTTGCGTCGCGCGCTTGAGGGTATTGATATCGTCATCCATGCCGCAGCTCTCAAGCAGGTGCCGGCAGCAGAATACAACCCTTTTGAATGTATAAAGACCAACGTACTTGGTGCGCAAAACCTGATTGAGGCATGTCTAGATAGCAATGTGCAACGTGTTGTTGCACTGTCCACTGACAAGGCTGCCGCGCCAATCAACCTGTATGGTGCCACCAAGCTATGTTCGGACAAACTATTTGTAGCAGCCAATAACATTAAAGGCCATCGCGATATCCGCTTCAGCGTAGTGCGCTACGGTAACGTTATGGGTAGCCGTGGTTCCGTGATCCCATTCTTTCTTGAAAAACGATCAAGTGGGGTGCTGCCTATTACCGACTCGTCTATGACACGTTTCAACATCAGCCTACAAGAAGGTGTCGACATGGTGTTGTGGTCTCTAGAAAATGCTTGGGGTGGCGAAGTGCTAGTGCCGAAAATACCGTCTTATCGCATTACAGATGTGGCGCACGCCATCGGCCCAGAGTGCAAACATCCAGTCATCGGCGTACGCCCAGGTGAAAAGATCCACGAAGAAATGATTACAGCCAGCGATAGCTTTAATACGGTTGATATGGGTAAATACTACGCCATCCTACCAATGGGGGCGATGTATACGATGCAGGACTACTGCGAACAAGCGGGCGCCACGCCGGTCCAGCCCGGTTTCAGCTACGACAGCGGCAGTAATACGCATTTTTTGACCGCAGATGAATTGCGTCACTTGATTCAAACGCACGTTGACCCTACTCACACAGTCTAGAATGAATATCATCCCCTACGGACGCCAAGACATTTCCGAAGCTGATATCCAAGCCGTGGTGGATGTGCTGCGCTCGGATTTTTTAACCCAAGGTCCGGCGGTCCCCGCCTTTGAAAAAGCCGTTATCGAATATTGTGTTGCCAAGCATGCTGTGGCGGTCAATAGTGCTACCAGTGCCCTGCACATTGCGTGTTTGGCGCTTGGTGTGGGGGCGGGCGATGTGGTTTGGACCACTCCCATCACCTTTGTTGCTAGCGCCAACTGTGCACTGTATTGTGGCGCGCAAGTCGATTTTGTGGATATTGACCCGCGTACTTATAACATAAGTGTGCAGCGTCTTTCTGAAAAGCTGGCGCAAGCTGAACAAGCCGGACTGCTGCCGAAGGTTGTCATTCCGGTACACCTTTGTGGTCAGTCTTGTGACATGGCGGCTATTCACGCACTCAGCCAGCAATACGGATTCAAAATTATCGAAGATGCCTCGCACGCCATTGGTGGAAAATATCGCGGTGAGCCCATAGGTAACTGTCATTTCAGCGACATCACCGTATTCAGTTTCCACCCGGTCAAGATCATCACCACTGCCGAAGGCGGTATGGCACTAACCAACGATGTGCAACTTGCTAAACGCATGCAGTTGCTCCGAAGCCACGGCATTACCCGCGATGCGACCGAAATGACACATGCCCCGGAGGGACCGTGGTACTACCAGCAGATTGATCTGGGCTTCAACTACCGGATGACTGACCTGCAAGCCGCATTGGGCTTGAGTCAGATGCAGCGTCTGGATGCGTTTGTAGCCAAGCGACATGACCTCGCCCAGCGCTATGACGAGCTGTTGGCAGAACTACCACTTACCACACCTTGGCAGCACGCCGACGGCTATTCCGGTTTGCATCTGTACGTGATCCGACTCAAGCTTGATGAAATTCACAAGACGCACCGTGATGTATTTGAGGCACTTCGCGCGGCGGGTATTGGTGTCAACCTGCATTACATTCCGATTTATCGCCAGCCGTATTATGAAAGACTGGAGTTCAAGGCAGGAGACTACCTTGAGGCGGAGAAGTATTACGCAGAGGCGATTAGTTTGCCAATGTATTCGGAGTTGACTGAAGTTCAGCAAGGGATGGTGGTAAGCGCACTAAGATCATCCTTATAACTACCATCGACTCAGAACGGTTGCAGTTCAGAATTCTTGGTAAAGAGGATGTCACGGAGCGCTACTTGGGCTGGCTTAACGATCCTGACGTAAACCGGTTTCTTGAGACACGTTTTGCTCACCAGACGCTCGATGCATGCAGGCAGTTCGTCTCAGACATGGAGCGTGACCCTTGTAGCCATCTGTTCGGTATTTTTGATAAAAAAACACTAGAGCACCTTGGCAACACAAAGCTGGGTTTTATCAATACAAACCACCGGAACGGTCAGTTGAGCTTGTTAATCGGCGAAAAATCCCATTGGGAAAAAGGCTACGCAGCCGAATCGGTCAGAAGCATTACCAAATGGGCGTTTGACGTCCTTGCGTTGGAGCGGATCTCGGCAGGTTGTTACGACACGAATACACGCTCGCTCCGTGCTTTCCTCAAAGTTGGTTATTCGGTGGAAGGTTTTTTTCGGAATAGCATAGTTTCCGATGGCCGTCGAATAGGCTCCTTTTCGTTAGGTATTCTCAAAAATGATCGAGTTTCATAAATGCGCGTCGAGGCTTGCTCTCGGTACCGCCCAATTCGGCCTGTCGTACGGCATTGCCAATCAAAACGGCCAAGTCACGCGGCCAGATGCCAAGGCAATGCTGCAACTGGCCGCGGAAAATGATATTGACACGCTCGATACCGCTATCGCCTACGGCGAGAGCGAGACCTGTCTCGGTGAAGTGGGAACCCCAGGTTTCAGCCTGGTCACCAAATTGCCGGCAGTACCCGATGGCTGCGCTAATGTAAGCGCCTGGGTTCAAAATCAAGTCGCCGCATCGCTGTCCCGCCTCGGCGTGAATTCTGTATATGGCCTGTTGCTGCACCGTCCGGAGCAGTTGCTTGGTATAGACGGCAAAACACTCTATCAAACCTTGCAAGCATTGAAAGAAACAGGGCTGGTGCAAAAGGTGGGCATCTCCGTCTATGCTCCAAGCGAATTAGAAGCGCTGGCCCAGGGATACCGTTTTGATCTGGTACAAGCCCCTTTCAATCTAGTGGACCGCCGCTTACACATGACAGGCTGGCTGCAGCGCATGAAGGATGATGGTGTTGAAATTCACACTCGTTCGGCCTTCTTGCAGGGTTTGTTGTTGATGCCGCTAGCAGCCATACCAGCCCAGTTCGCGCCGTGGGTTAACTTATGGAGCAAATGGCATGAGTGGCTTGCACGTCACAACATATCCGCTGTCCAGGCTAGTCTGGCGTTCCCATTATCCTTTCCAGAGATTGACCGTGTCGTCGTAGGTGCCGAGAGTATGCGCCAACTGACGCAAATTATCGGTGCCGCGAGCAGCGACGTGCCATATAATTTGCCCGACCTGCAGTGCGACGCAGAGAATTTGATTAACCCCGCCCGCTGGTCTCATTGATGAAAACAATTGCCATTGTTCAAGCCCGCATGGGCTCTACCCGTCTGCCTGGCAAGGTGATGAAGCCTATCGGCAGCATCCCCATGATTGAGCTCCTACTCTCGCGCCTGTCGCACGCCAAGGAAGTGGACAAGATCGTTGTCGCCACTTCGGCGGATGAGCGCAACCAACCATTGGTCGCGCATGTCCGCAAGCTCGGCTACGCCTGCGAACAGGGCAGCGAGAATGATGTGCTAGACCGCTTTGTGCAAACAGCACGAGCACATCAAGCCGATGTGGTAGTGCGCATCACCGGCGATTGTCCGTTGGTAGACCCGGACTTGGTGGACGAAGTCATCCGTCGCTTCAACGCTTCAGGCGTAGATTACTTCAGCAACACTAATCCACCCAGCTACCCGGACGGCCTAGACATCGAAGTGTGCTCCTTCATAGCACTGGAACAAGCCAGTCAAGAAACCAGCAAACCATTTGATCGCGAGCATGTGACGCCCTACCTGCGCGAGCCTGGACGGTTTAAGACTGCTGCGATGTCGCACAGTCAAGACTTTTCTGCCTTGCGCTGGACCGTGGATGAGCCCGCCGATTTCGCCGTTATTGAAAAAGTCTTCCGGCACTTCCACCCGCGCATTGATTTCACCTGGGGCGAAGTGCTCGACTTGCAACACCAGCAACCAGACATTTTTAACATTAACAATCACCTGATTCGTAACGAAGGAGCAAGCATGGGCACAGGTCAGAAGCTTTGGAAACGCGCCAAACAAGTTATCCCCGGCGGCAACATGCTGCTCTCCAAGCGGGCAGAAATGTTCCTGCCCGACTTATGGCCCGCCTACTTCAGCAAAGCCAAGGGCTGCAAGGTCTGGGACCTGGACGGTAACGAATACATCGATATGTCCATCATGGGCATCGGCACCAACATCCTCGGTTACGGTCATCAGGAAGTCGATGATGTCGTACGTAAGACCATCGACGCCGGCAATATGTCCACCTTCAACTGTCCGGAAGAAGTCTACCTGGCCGAGAAGCTGGTTGAACTGCACCCCTGGGCCGATATGGTGCGCTTTGCCCGCTCCGGCGGGGAGGCCAACGCCATCGCCATCCGCATTGCCCGTGCCGCTTCTGGCAAAGACAAAGTTGCCATTTGCGGCTACCACGGATGGCACGACTGGTATCTGTCCGCCAACCTCGGCGACGACAAGAATTTGGCAGGCCACCTGTTGCCCGGCCTGGAGCCAAAAGGCGTCCCGCAAAACCTGCGCGGTACCGTGTTCCCGTTTAACTACAATAACTTTGCCGAGTTGGAAGCGCTGGTCAATACCCATGACATTGGTGTGATCAAGATGGAGGTCGTGCGTAATCACGGCCCGGAAGACAATTTCCTGCACAAGGTGCGTCAGCTCGCTACCGACCGCGGTATTGTGCTGATTTTTGATGAATGTACTTCCGGTTTTCGCCAGACTTTTGGCGGCTTGCACAAGCAGTATGGGGTAGAGCCCGACATCGCCATGTTCGGCAAGGCACTGGGTAATGGTTACGGCATTACCGCCATCATCGGCAAGCGCGAAGTCATGGAGGCCGCCCAATCCACCTTCATCAGCAGTACCTTCTGGACCGAGCGCATCGGCCCCACTGCCGCGCTCAAGACACTTGAAGTGATGGAGCGCGAGAAGTCCTGGGAGCAGATCACTCGGACCGGTCTCGACATTACCGAAAAGTGGACAGCGCTGGCGCATAAACATGGCCTGTCCATTAGCACTAGCGGCCTGCCTGCACTGACCGGTTTCGCCATCAATAGTCCCGACGCGCTGGCTTACAAGACCCTGATCACGCAGGAGATGCTGCACAAGGGCTATCTGGCAGGAACCAGCGTCTATGTATGTACCGAACATACCCCGCAAGTCGTTGCCGACTTTTTTGAGTTGCTGGATCCTGTGTTTGCGCTGATCAAAGAGTGCGAGGAAGGCCGGGACGTGATGAGCTTGCTCAAAGGTCCAGTGTGCCATGGCGGATTCAAGCGCCTGAACTGATTGCGCCGATGAACATTGCTATTCGTGTCGACGCCTCTAGCCAAATCGGCACTGGACATTTCATGCGCTGCCTCACCTTGGCGGACGCGCTGAAGCAGCGTGGTGCAAAGATTCGTTTTGTCAGTCGCCATATGCCCGCGCATTTACGGGATATGTTGGCTGTCAAGGGGCATGAGTTCGCACCGCTCACCAGTAACCCTGGCGAAGAAACCGCTGATGGCCTGTCCCATGCTCACTGGCTTGGCACCAGCCAGGCGCAGGATGCGACGGCCTCGATCCATGCACTATCCGACCAAACCTGGGATTGGTTATTGGTGGACCATTACGCATTAGATACTTGCTGGGAGACGGCACTACGCACAACAGCCAGACGCATTATGGTCATCGACGACATTGCCGATCGCCAGCATGACTGCGATGTGCTGCTTGACCAAAATTTCTATGCGGATATGGATATCCGCTACCTTGGCAAGGTTCCTCCGGATTGCCAGTTATTGCTAGGCCCGCGCTATGTTCTGCTACGCGACGAGTTCCGACAATTGCGAGAACAAGTCAAGCCGCGCACTGGGCCGGTCAAGCGCGTGCTGGTCTTTTTTGGTGGTGTGGATGCTGAGAATTACACGGCACTTGCGATTGAGGCACTAGCCAGTATCGCCCGTTATAATTTGCAAGTCGATGTGGTGATCGGTGCGCAACATCCTGCCCGCACTGAGATCAAAGCCGCATGTGCTCGGCACGGTTATTTCTGCCATGTACAAATACCCAATATGGCGGAATTGATGGCCCAAGCCGACTTGGCCATTGGTGCCGGTGGGACAGCAACATGGGAGCGGTGTTGCCTCGGGTTACCGACACTCACGCTAAGTGTTGCTCGCAACCAACGAAAGTTGGTCGACGACTCCGCCCTTTTCGGCCTAGTCTACGCCCCGGTAATGGGGAGCAATGTAAACTCGGGGTTACTTCTTCATTTGCAGGCTTTGCTCGAAAACCCAGGTTTGCGAGCGCTCATTTCACGACATGGGATCGACGCAGTCGATGGTCGCGGTACATTGAGAGTCTTACGTACCATGGGGAACAATTCGGTTAAAGTGCGTTTGGCAAATGACAGGGATTCAGCTGATCTCATGTCTTGGCGCAATCATCCTTCTATCCGAGCAGTTTCACGTAATAGCGCACCGATCAGTGCTGAGAACCATGGGCACTGGCTGCATGGGGTACTACGAGATGAGAACCGAGCTTTACTCATTGGTTATCGTGATGAACAACAGCCAATAGGCGTTGCGCGCTTTGATATGGCGGGTGATTGCGCTGAAGTGTCGATTTATCTAGTGCCTGGATTTAGCGAACAAGGCTTAGGAGCTGAATTACTGGAAAGTGCCGAACAATGGTTGTGTAGTACCCGCACCGACATCAAATACCTCCGGGCGGAGGTATTAGGCAACAATGCGCCGTCTCACCGTTTGTTCACGGCTGTCGGATATGTTAAAGACTCCACTCGCTATCTAAAAAAGGTGCACTAAGCATGACTGATTCAATCAAAATCGGTGAGCGGTTCGTAGGCAAGGGCCACGCCCCGTTCATCATCGCCGAAATGTCCGGCAACCATAACCAGTCGCTTGAGCGCGCACTGGAAATCGTAGAGGCTGCCGCCAAAACGGGCGCTCACGCGCTGAAAATCCAGACCTACACACCCGACACCATGACACTGGACCTGGATGAGCGCGAGTTTCATATCAGCGATCCCAAAAGTCTGTGGGCTGGCACCTCGCTCTACAAACTTTACGGTGAGGCATATACACCCTGGGAATGGCATAAGCCAATTTTTGATCGCGCGCGCGAACTCGGCATGATCCCTTTCAGCACACCGTTTGACGCCAGCTCGGTAGATTTTCTGGAAACGCTTGATGTTGCTGTGTACAAGATAGCTTCGTTTGAAAATACCGACTTGCCGTTGATACGTCGCGTGGCGGCTACAGGCAAACCGATGATCATTTCAACCGGCATGGCCACAGCGGCAGAAATAGATGAGACCGTCCGCGCTGCCCGTGAAGCCGGATGCAAGGATTTGGTTCTACTTAAATGCACCAGCACATATCCCGCAACACCAGAAAACACAAACATCTTGAGCATCCCGCACATGCGTGAACTCTTCGGCTGCGAAGTCGGCTTGTCTGACCACACCATGGGCGTCGGAGTATCCATTGCAAGCGTTGCTCTAGGAGCAAGCGTGATTGAAAAGCACTTCACGTTAAGCCGTGCCGATGGCGGCGTCGATAGCAGCTTCTCTATGGAACCAGCGGAAATGGAGCAACTGGTGGTCGAGACCGAGCGTGCCTGGCAAGCGCTTGGCAAGGTCAGTTACGGCCCCACGGCTGCCGAAGAAAAATCACTTCAGTTCCGTCGCACGCTGTACATCACGCAAGATATGCAAGAAGGCGATGTCCTGACCGTACAACATGTGCGGGCGATCCGCCCAGGTCTGGGGCTGCCTCCAAAATATTATGATGTCGTACTTGGCAAGCGGATTAATCAGACAGTGCGGCGCGGTACGGCTTTGTCTTGGGACTTGTTATCCTAATGGTTACTTTAGCGTCCAATACCGCAAGCCGATCCAATGTGATCCATTGGTTAGAGCAAAGCGAGCTGGCTGCTGTGCTGCGCCAAGAGCAAGGTGCAGCATGGCAAGATGCATGGGGAAGGCTGGAGTCGCAATCTACAAGCGCTTCGGCATCCATGATCGATTACCAGCACGCCTATATGCGCAGTGCGGGGCTGTGTATCGTTGATATGTCCCTAGTGTTATTAAACGATGGCAAACCTTGTGCGATCTGGCCACTGACCCTCACACTAGACGACATAAGCGGCAAACTAAGCTCTCTTGGAGCGCCTGTGCGCCCCCCCGCATTTGTTACCAATCTGTCGCCGCGCACCGTAAAAAAAATGACGGCAAGCGCGCTGCGCTTTGTGCTCGCCATACAAAAAGCAATATCACAAGAGACTGTACACACCGAGGAACCGATTACGCCGAATGCTATTACTGGTTTGTCCGAATGGCATCAACAATGGATGTCGATTGGCGCTTCTGTAGCTGTAAAACATGACCTCTACGTTGATTTACGCTTGAGCCTGGATGAGATACGCGCCAACTTCCGCAAAAGCTATCGATCACTGATTTCCTCTGGGCAAAAAAAATGGACGGTGGATGCAATGGACAACACCTGTTCCAATATCGACGTCTGGGCAGAGTTTAAGTCACTACACCGCCAAGTAGCTGGCCGTGTTACGCGCAACGATGAAACCTGGGCCTTGCAGTTTCAAATGATCGTGCAAGGAGAAGCCATACTCATTACGCTACGCGACCCAGCCTCCCAAAACCGAATGATCGGTGCCGGATTTTTTCAACTTACCCGTGACGAAGGACTTTACTCGGTCGCTGTCTATGACCGCGAATTATTCGATCAGCCAATTGGTCATGTCGTGCACCAGCGCGCCATTGAATTAATGAAGCAACGCGGCCTGCGTTGGTATCGGATTGGAGAACGGTGTTTTCCCTCAGATTGCCCTAAACCCAGCGACAAGGAAATCGACATTTCATTCTTCAAGCAAGGGTTTGCAAGTAACCTTTCTCCGCGGTTTGTGTTTAGCGTGCCATGCTCAGCAACGGCTTTTAATGCGCCTGACATTGGTTTGGGTGAACGTGGAAGTTTGAATTAATTATGAAAATATTGTTTATTGAAAATCGATATTTCACATGGATTTTAGATACGGTTGCGAAAGGGTTACAAGCATCTGGGCATGATATCCATTGGATAGTACAAAACCCAATGTTTACGCCAAAAACTGGCCATATTCATTTGCTGTCTTTTCCGAAATCTAGCGCTGCAAATAAAGTGGTGGATTCTTCATGGTCATGGTTGCGGGAGTCTGATCGCGGCGTGCGCTGGTTTGGCGGAAATGGCGCTCATTGGGAGCCATATCATCGCCAAATAAGCGAAATCATTCGGAATGTATTGCCAGATGTCGTATTTTGCGAGATGACACAGTTTCATGAATTATTGACGTTGGACGTGTGTAAAGAACTGGGTATTCCATTGTTATCTCCTAACGTCACGCGCTATCCAGTCGGGCGACTCCATTTTCTTGCCAACGACACGCTAGATCCAGTTGGTGGACGGGGGGTAAATCTTACCGATCCTGAAGTGGACGAGATGTTAAATGCGATTAATAGCAGGACTTTACGCCCCTCGTATATGGAGCCCATAACTCAATCTAAATTAAACAAAATAACTAAGATACTCACAGATAAGGTTCGCATTCTCACGGGATGGTTCATAGGCGAACGTTATGTTACTCCTTCCCCTTGGGTAAAAATGCAGCTTGAGCGTAAGCACGCCCGCCAATATATGCACTGGGAGTCATTTGCGCATCAAACTTTGCCTGACGCGATTATTGACAAACCCTGGGTCCTTCTTCCATTGCAGATGCAACCAGAAGCCAATATCGAAGTTTGGGGCCGGCCTTGGAGCGACCAGACAGACTTGGTAAAGCGTACCGCAAAAGCTCTTGAGCACATTGGTGCTGTGTTAGTGGTTAAACCAAACCCTAAATCAAAATATGAATTGATGCCCGAGTTATGTGACCTTGTCGCACGCACGCCAAACATCGTTGCCATTTCACACACCACACCTATGAAAGCTGTGTTTGCGCAAGCACCTCTTGTAATGACGGTAACTGGCACAGTGTTACTAGAATGTGTATTTTCTGGCAAACCAGTTGCAAGCTTGGGAAGTCATGCCATGACGCGTTACCCAGGTGTGAAGGCGCTCAATACACCAGAAGAGGTTGCTTCAGTTCTAGAAAAAGTTTTGAACAAGGAAATTGTTGGTGCTAGTAGAGAAGAAGCTAAAGGTTTATTAAATTTTTTGTATAAGACAAGCTACCCGGCGATGATTTGGGATCCATTAAATCGACCAGAGTTGATGACAACAAAAAATATTGGTGGAATTTTGAGTGCTTTTGTCGATATTCTGAACATCTACGAAAAGAAAATTACTGATTTTTAAATATACATTTTTCAACAAATTTTTTATTTAATATCAATAATGGGATTGCTGACGTGACGTATGAGATTTAGCAATAAGCTTAATCCATTACTTAAAATAATTTTGATTGATGCGTTTTCAATAGATTTTATTTTTATGACTCACTTGGATTTTTTTCAGACTTGATAGACCTGACTTACTATTACCTTAGATGTTTAAAAGCCATCATTAAAAGAAAAGAAATTGTTTAAAATCATAGAATCCCTCCCTTTGCCAAATGATAATCGCTCAAAGATAGGTTTTTTTGTCGTTATCCTAATCTATTTTGGTGTTTATATTAAGGACATCGCCTCACCAGTAGTTGGTGTGGCGATACCCACGGCACTCATTGGATTGGCAATTATTGTCGGCTTCAACGTGGTTTTGTTACGAATCGCCAGTGCGGCAAAAATAAACAAAATCTCACAAAACGTTGTGCTAGCCAGTATGACTGCCTGGCTACTTTCAACGATCGACGCGGGATCTTTAAATTTAAGTAGTTATTACCTCGCAATACCATGTGCTTTTGTCATAATCAATACTAAGCCAAGATTTTTTTTAAAATTGATGGTAATCCATTTCTTAATCAGTTTAGCAATGCAAAGTATTGAATATGCTACGGGTCATTATTTTTTTATATATAACGCTGCTGATGGTAGTGTGCTTAACGAAGAGTTGTTTGGCGGAGGTCTTGACATATTTCGTGCCAAGGGAATGTTTCAAGGACCTTTAAGTGCGGTTGCCTTTTCTTTATGGCTTGCATTTATGTTTAGGGGCAGTGTTTTTTTTGTTATAGGGTTATTTTTATCCGCCTTTTTTGCTAGTGGCCGTTTAGGGATGGTCGTTGCTACTATATTGTTAATAGTGCGCGTATTTTTGCAGAAACAAGACGATAAACGCTCAAAATCCTTGCTTGGATTAGCAATAGTGGCATCAATTGCATTTTTGCTATTTAAGTCAATTGATGAAAATCGAATGATTTTTATATCTTCTGCTTTTGATTTACGAAATGACCAAAATGTATCTAGATTAGAGTTTTGGGGCACATCCTTACAACACTTTCTAAATTACCCTCTGGAAAAAATAATGTTTGGTAATTTCGGTTATATTCAAGCAAAAGAGGGCGGAACTGAAAACGACTTTTTACGAATAGCATTGGACAATGGCGTTGTTGGCTTCATGATTTACATGATACCTTTCGCTATATTATTTTTATCAAAATTAAAGAAAAGAAAACTCGGTTCTGAGAGCGGGTTAATCTGGATATTGATTTTTTTACTTATGAATATTTTCCCGTTCGTGCAGTCTTTATCCTCATCTTTATTGTTCTGGATTTTCGCATTTACGTATTTGAATTACAATTCGATCAGAAAAAGTGAACTAAATTATGTTCCATTGCCTTATCTAAAAGATTAGATTTTAAAACGTAATGCAAAGAATTTTGCGATGCAACACCTACTTGGTGACTCTTGAAAAAAATAATACTTAAAATTGAATTTCTAATTTATGGATTTTTCTTTGTCTCATTGATTGTTACAATCATCGACAAGCTCATACGCAGAGTTTTTTGGGTATGGGGACGTGCACGTTTTGGTGCCTTAGTAAAAAATCGTGGTTCCGGTTGTGTCTGTCACTGGGCGACTGATCTCAAATATCCTGAAAATATCTTCCTAGGTGAACGGGTCGTAATTGGTGTGAATGCTTCATTGGGTGCCCATAGTGAGATTCGTATTGGCGACAATGTACATATTTCTCGCGATGTTCACTTGGAAACTGCGGGATTGGATTTTCATGAAAAATTTCCGCCGTATGCACATCTATCCCAACCGATAACGATTGATAAAGGTGTCTGGATTGGCAGTCGATCAACGATCCTCGGAGGCGTGCATATTGGTGAATACGCGATTATCGCAGCAGGATCAGTTGTCACGAAAGATGTTCCGCCTTTTGCCGTTGTTGGCGGTATTCCTGCACGAATCCTGAAAATTAGAAATCAACCTGTAGAAGCCGAAATATGCTGAAGAGAAAATTCCGTCGTCTTTTAATGGTGCTATCGGACTCTCGCTGGTGGCCGTTTTATGTGCAGCGTCGGTTTATGCAACCTAAAATGAGAGCTTGGTTGTCTTCTTTGGCTGCGACAACGCGACCAACGTCACTGCCAGTAAGATCGGACTATGATGAGTTATCCAAGCATAGTGCAGCATTGCAAGGTGCAGGTATTTCTCACTTAGGTGCTTTGCTGACACAAGCGCAATGCGAGGAATTAAGAAAATATTTTTCTGGCAAACTCGTATGTGATGATTATCGGCCAGAAACACCACCGTACCTTCCGGGTAGTAATGCGAGGCATCCTGAAAGCCATGTTGCCCATCATAGCCCTGGAGATATCTTGTGCGCGCCTTATTTGCTCCAGTTGGCAAATGATCCCCGAATATTGGATATTGCGGCGACTTTTTTAGGCTGCAAACCAACCATAGGATACCTTGCCGCGTGGTGGAGTTATCACACGGAAACCGGCGCACAACAGGCAGAACATTTTCATCGAGACGTAGATGACTGGCGTTTCCTGAAGCTCTTTATTTATATAACCTATGTAGATGAAAAGAATGGTCCCCATATTTACGTGGCTCATTCTTCATCCAGTGCCAAGTTACGGGAAATTCGCCGATTCGAGGATGCTGAAGTTGTCGCTGCATTCGGACAAAATAATATTTTGCAGCTGACAGGTCGCGCAGGCGAAGGCTTTTTGGAGAACACTTATGGCCTGCACAAAGGGCAACCTGTCAAGGAGGGGACGCGGCTCATTTTCCAGGTTGTGTACAGTATGTTCGCTTTGCCGTATGGGCCAAAAGTGCCGGTGATCAAGCAGAATGAGTGGACAAGTCAGAATGCGTTTGTGCCGGACCCTTGGATTAATCGTTTGTATATTGCACCATGAAGAAAAAAATTGTCCGCATTATGACGGCAGTTGTCATTTTTTGTTTGCCGTCTCTAATTGCCGGGCCATTGCTGAGGTTGTTGGGGCACCGGATTGGGCGCGGCTGCCGATTTGGATTTTCCTTTGTCTTAGTAGATGGGCTACTGTTAAAAAACCGGGTAAAAATAGGGCATTTCAACTTTCTCCGGATACGCATTTTAGTCATGCGTGATGATGCTTATATTGGCCGCATGAATATGGTTCATGGCCCTATCGATCTCATCATCGGGAAGCGCTCTTGTGTCGGCAATACCAACAAGATAACGCGTGCGCCACAAGATATCGTGGCGGTTGGTAGGGGTGTCCTGAGACTTGGTGAATTGTCTTCGATCACGGCCAATCACAGAGTAGATTGCGCTTCAAGCGTACGACTAGGTAATTTTACGACACTGGCTGGCGCAGGCTCACAAATCTGGACACACGGCTATATCCATGACACACAGGGTCCAGGGCGTTACCGGATCGATGGCGGGATTGAGATTGGCAATAATGTATATATAGGAGCGGGATGCATTATCAGCATGGGTGTCAGGATTGCTTCTGGGGCGATTGTTGGTGCAGGCGTGACAGTAGCTCGTAACCTGGATGAGCCAGGACTATATGTGTCTGCTGCGATTCGTCAATTACCTCGCCCTTCCCCGCCTGATGAACGAGTTGATCTACGTCCTGTATTGGATGCTCGTCTATGTGAGCGCGTCTATGTCAAGACTTCTCGTTAATCAATGAAAAAATTATTGCGCCTCGGGATTTATCTTGCCAGCTTTATGTTTGCGCGCGGAACACTCTTTTTCGCCCCAATTGCTCTTGCTAACTTATTGCCAATCCGCTCGTACGGCACGGTGGAGTGGGCCTATGCGGCAGCATCTTTTGGAGCCTCGATTACGGCAATTGGAACAGGTGCGGCTCTTCCGCTGATTACTTTGAATAAGGCAGTCAAAGGTACGATGAGCGGTATTCTTGCCCATCATATTGTGGTCGTGCTCATGTGTGTCGCTTTAATTTGCGGTGCTTTGTTGCTGAATGGAGGAATAGCTTTGCAGATGGCAGCTTTGTTGGTATCTGCTGTCGCATTGCAGGCACTATGGAGCATCCATCTAAAGACATGCGGTAAAGGTGAGGCGTCTTTGCTGCTGGACGCTGGCTTGTTTGCTTTGATGGCCTTCACTGCCGCAGCGGTGAATTATTTACATTTATTGGATTCCTTGTTTTGGCTCGCGTGCGCGGTTGCTGCGTATGTTTTTTGTTTGCTTAGTGTGACGGCGATTGCGCTTTTTAAGCGATTGTATGCGGGTGAAGTCGTCGCATATCAAACTATCTTAACCTTAGGCTTTCCATTGATGTTAGGTGCGATGGTTACGATTGCGGCAACGACTTCAGGCCGATTGGTAATCGGCTATCTTGGAGGGCCGTTGTTAACCGCCGATTATGCGATCCTGGCCCGTGCGGCCGCATTGCCAATTGTTGCGCATCAGATTGTCCTCGTTGCCAAATTCCGTCACTTATACACATTGCAGGACAAAGAAATGGAGCGCGTCATTTCTTTCATCCTTGGCATGGTTGCATTCTCGGTTGTGGGGTTGTGGGTTGTGAGCCCTTTCTTCAGCTGGATGCTTGGTCCTGCATTTGCGAAAGCATTTCAAAGTTATACGTTGCCGGCTCTTTGGATTTTGTCGCAATCCATATTGTGGTCCGGAATATCTCTCAACGATACGATCAATACACGCAAGCAGGCAATGCACAAGGTTTTACCTTGGAGCGTGCTTTTTCTGGTTATTTCGATCCCATTTTCTATCGTATTAATTCGATATGTGGGCGTTACTCTAGCGCATTTTGTTTATATTCATGGCCTGCTGATGTTGCTGTTTTATCTGACCCAAATTTTTGCAATGTATCAGGCGGGCATTCGGCTGTTTCGGGCTTGGACTTTTTCAGTATGCGCCTACGTCATCCTGATTACGCTAGCGAGTTTGATGTATTGATTGTACGTATTTTATGTGGCGTCAAAAATCATGACCAAGATTGTGCATTTCGGTAAATATTATCCTCCCGATATGGGTGGCATTGAGAGTGTAACGCAGACTTTAGCGGAAGGAGCGTTTGCAGCCGGCTATGAGGTGAAGGTTGTTTGTTTCGATAAAACCAAGGTGGGTAATCAAATAAATTCTTCTGTACAGGTTAAGCGCTATCCTATTAAAAAAATGTTCAGTTCACAGCCATTGAGTTGGGCATATTTTATTGGCGCGGTACGTGAGGGGCGCAGGGCCGATATTGTCCATTTACATGCACCTAATTTGCTGGCCGCGCTGGCCTCTTTATTTATCGGCCATAGACCGAAGCTGGTGGTTCATTGGCATAGCGATGTGGTCAGCAAAGGATTGTTGGGTCGCTTGGTGAGGCCTATGGAGCGGTGGATGTTGTGGCGTGCCACCTGCATTTTGGCAACTTCGCAACATTATGCCGATGGCTCCAAACTCTTAAAGTCATTTGTTAAAAAAGTACGCATCGTTCCGCTGGGCGTATCAACACCAGAATTTAAGGTTGAAACTATGCCTTTACCCCCCAGATTGGCGCAGTTTGCGGGTGGCAGGCGATTGGTCCTGAGCGTTGGCAGACTGACACCTTATAAAGGGTTTTCTGTTTTGGTGGATGCAGCAAAATATTTTGCAGAGGATGTCGCTATAGTCGTTGCGGGTGACGGCGAGTTGTTGGAAAGTCTTACCAAACAAATCAATCTGAATCATCTCGGGCACAAAATCCTGCTCGCGGGACGCGTGACAGATGAGGAATTAGCAGCTTTATATCAGAACGCGGATGTATTTTGTTTGCCGTCAATAGAACGCTCTGAGGCATTTGGTGTGGTATTGCTCGAAGCAATGGTGTACAGCTTGCCGATAGTTGCAACCAATATTCAAGGTTCGGGAGTGCCGTGGGTGAATGAGCATCAGGTTAGTGGTGTTAATGTCATGCCCGGCGATGCGAAGGGCTTGGCAGCGGCATGCTCAGATATTTTGTATAAACCGGCATTGAGAGCCAAATATGCATGTGGTGCCAAAGCGAGGTTTGATGGCAACTTTACAGCTGAAAAATTTTGTGCAAATACGCTTGCAGTTTATACAGCTATGACCTTTCCCCCTTAATATGGTCTCAATACGGTAACGTTAATCAATTTGTTCTGACATCCTTAGGCTAACATATGGTTCTGTCGCATTAAGCGCAGTCATCAAAGCATTCGAGTAGACTTCTTCCTTTTAAAAAAAAGGCGAACCGAGATGCTGGATACCAAAGGGATGCGATTTCCGATCGACGTGATTCTGTTGTGTATCCGCTGGTACGCGGCCTACCCCTTGAGTTTCCGGCATCTTGAGGAAATGATGGAGGAGCGTGGTGTGGTTGTCGACCATTCTTCGATCAATCGTTGGGCTATCAGATTCTTGCCGCTGCTGGAAAAAGTATTCCGCAAATACAAGCGTCCGGTTGGCGGCAGCTGGCGAATGGACGAAACGTCTATTAGCGTAAAAGGGGTCTGGAAGTATCTCTATCGGGCCGTTGACAAGGAGGGTAAGACGGTCGATTTTCTTTTGACGGCCAGACGGGACAAGGCGGCAGCCACACGTTTTTTCGACAAGGCCATGCAGACCAACGGTATCCCGGAAAAAGTCACGATGGATAAAAGCGGCGCCAACAAAGCGGTGATCGATAAGATCAATGCCGGCATGGACACGCCAATGGTAGTTCGGCAGGTCAAATACCTCAACAATGTCGTCGAACAAGACCATCGTGCCGTCAAGCGTGTGACCAAGCAGATGCTCAACTTTAAATCATTTCGGTCCGCCCGAAACGTCCTGGCCGGCATCGAACTCATGCACATGATCCGCAAAGGACAGCTCATGATGGAAGACTCCGATGCGATGTCTTTTGCCGACCAGTTTTATGCGCTGGCAGGACAAATCCGTCCAGTTTGAAGGCGGGGGGCAAGAGCCAGCCAAAAATCCGATCTGTCCTTGCTAACGCGACAGAACCTTTTGGATTGTGCTTCGCGCACATCCTTAATTTTTTGTTAATAATTGAGCGATCCGCGCCACATGCTCCAGATTAATTTAATTGAGGTAGCTAGAAGTTCAGGTCTGACAAGTTATCTGCAAGGCCAGGTTTGAATTTTATCTGAACCAAGGGTATTAGAATGCAGAAAAGCCGCTGAGTAGATTTCTCTACTGAGCGGCTTAATTCTTGGTGGCCCGGGGCGGAATCGAACCACCGACACAAGGATTTTCAATCCTCTGCTCTACCGACTGAGCTACCAGGCCAAGGAGCCGAATTATAGCAAGACATTTTGAATTCGCAAACCCCTTATGTAATTATTTTATTTAAGTAGTCGTTATAATAGTGGGATGAATGATTCCAGACTACCTTCCAAGAGCGTTTTAATGGGTATCGCGGCACGCGGCACGCGTGGTGTGTCTTCGCGAAATGTTTCTCACAGTGATATTTGTATCGTTGGAAACGGTGCAATTGGTAAGACGGCGGCGTTGGGTTTGGCGCAAGCGGGTCTTACTGTGACTTTACTGGCCCAGCCCCCTACCGTCCCGCGTGGTGCCCCTTCGGGAAGTTCAACGAGTCCATCTTCTATTCCTTTGCCTCGGGTGGAGAGTGATAGTGCTGACGCTGTTGTTGACTGGGACACTCGCGTTTTTGCGTTGAATCACATTGCCCGTAGTTTGCTGTCTGGACTTAAAGTATGGGATGCGTTGGATGCCAGTCGTGTGGCGCCCGTGGAGAGCATGCTGGTCAAAGGCGGTGCAGACGCCAATGCGGGGAGTATTTCCTTCGATGCGTTTAGTGCGCGAACGGGGGCGCTGGCGTGGATTGTTGAGGGTAGCAATCTGAACCAGGCGCTGGATGCGGCGTTGAAATTTGCGCATAACGTGCGTGTCGTGGATGGTCGGGCGCAGCAGATGACGATTGATGCCGACAATGGTGGCAGTGCCACGTTGACGTTGGATGATGGTTCGCTGCTGAGTTCTACGTTGCTGGTTGGGGCTGATGGTGCGCAATCGTGGGTGCGTCATCAATGCGATATTGGGATTGATTACCGGTCTTATCATCAGCGGGCGATTGTTGCCAACTTTGAGGCTGAACTGCCTCATCGTGGTGTCGCGCATCAATGGTTTACCGCGGAAGAGGGGATAATCGCATTATTGCCGTTGCCGGGACAGCGTGTGTCGCTGGTATGGTCGGCACCGGAAAGCCTTGCTCCGACCTTACTGGGAGAGTCAATGTCCCAACTGGCGGAGCGTTTATCTTTAGTAGCGGGTGATCAGCTGGGCCGATTGACGCCGTTGCAGCCTGAGAAAGTACAAAGTTTCCCGCTGGCGTTGATTCGCAGCCATGCTTTGGTGGCCCCACGTGTTGCATTGATCGGTGATGCGGCGCACTTGGTGCATCCGCTGGCTGGACATGGGATGAATTTGGGGTTTGGTGACGTCGCGGCTTTGATTGCGGTGTTGAGCGGGCGGGGTCCGCATCGTGATTGTGGCGATGCGACGGTGTTGTTAAAATACGCCCGCTTGCGCAAGGAAGAGATTCTATTAATGCAGTTTGCGACTGACGGTCTGGAGCGTTTGTTCGGGCTCGACATTGCGCCGCTGCGCTTGGTGCGAAACGTGGGATTGAACTTGCTGGATAGACTGCCGGTCTTAAAGCGGCGACTGATGGGGCATGCGTTTGGTCGAACATTCGAAAAAAATTGATCGGAGTGGTAATGCAAGTACGGATTTGGGAACGTTTGAAGCCATTATTGCTGGTGGTGATGTTGGGTTCATTGATGACAACAGCTATCGCTGAAACAGCTCAAGAGGCGGCGGTTAAAAGACTTATCGAGCCGCGTTTGGGAGACGGCGTTAAAGTCGATGCGGTGACGAAAACGCCGTTTTTGGAAATGTTTGAAGTGCGCGTCGGGAAAGATATTTTTTATACCGACGCTGGCGCTAAGTTTATGTTCGTGGGCCGGATTCTTGACGCTAAGAATTCCAGGGATTACACCAAAGAGCGGATGGATGAAATCAATAAGGTAAAGTTCTCTGACTTGCCACTGGACTTGGCAATGAAGTCAGTGAAGGGTAACGGTAAGCGTGTCATCGCTGTATTTGAAGATCCGAACTGCGGTTATTGCAAAAAATTCCGGAAGACTTTGCAGGATGTTGATAACATCACGGTCTACACTTTTATGTTCAATATTTTGGCCCCAGACTCGGCAGTGAAGTCAAAAAATGTCTGGTGCAGCGCTAATCGCGACAAAGCCTGGGACGATTGGATGCTGAGTGGGAAGTTGCCAGCCACGGCAGCGGCGAGCTGTGTGACGACGCCAAACGAGAAAGTTCTGGCACTTGGACAGGCGCTTGGCGTGAGTGGAACACCGACCATTATTTTCGCCGATGGCTCGCGCATTCCAGGCTTTATCGATGCAAGGGCGCTTGAAGAAAAGTTTGCTTCAGTAGTGTCCGTTGCGCCGGTTACATCCGTTAAGTAAAACGGTTAGCCATCAAATGGACGTTGCCATGTCCAATCGAATAGTCGGGATTTTGCTGGCTGCAGGACGTGGGCGTCGGTTTGATCAGAGCGGGCAGCAAAATAAATTGCTGCAACTTCTCCCTGGTGGCGACTCGGTTTTGGTGACGGCTGCAAAGAATCTATCCATAGTCGTGCCGACCACCGTTGTGTGCCGGGCTGATGCTGCTACGGCAACCGCGCAAATGGCAGCGCATGATAAATGCGGTGAGTATGGTTGTAGCGTACTGCATTGTGCCAATGCGGACGATGGCATGGCGACGACGTTGGTGCATGGCCTTTTGCAAACGACGACAGCGGCGGGTTGGGTAATTGCGCTTGCCGATATGCCTTTTGTGCAAGTCGCTACCATCATGGCGTTAAAAACGGCGTTGGAGCAGGGGGCTGATATTGCTGTCCCAGTGTGCAATCAGCGTCGCGGCAATCCGGTCGCTTTCAGCCGTCGTCACCTGCCGCGTTTATTAGCGCTGCGCGGCGATCAGGGAGCGCGTGCGCTGTTGCAAAATTTTCCTGTGGTAGAGGTGGTCGTAGATGACCCGGGTATCCTGCAAGACATCGATACCGTCGCCGATTTACCACATTTATAAGCTGTGAGAGATCGTTTGGTGATTAACCCGCTTGGCAAGCGATTAAGCTGATGTTGGTTTAGGGATAACCCCGTAGACTATTGTTTTTCCACGCCATCGGTCGACGAATTCCATTCCTGAATCATACGTGCATCTTGCGTCGCCTTTGCCTTGCATTCGCGCTGCCTGCTACTTCCAGTGTAGGTTTCGGTGTCTGTTCCAGGCCGGTTGCGTTTGATTTAGAAATGGAATTTGTTGCCGCGAAATGCCGTGCCGGTGTTTCCCTTATTAGCCAACTTTCTTAGCCAATCTCCTGCGATGAATCCACACTTTTTAAATAAACGCCTGATCCTTGTTCTGGGTTATACCGGTTTGGTCCCGTTCGTGTTATTAACGCTCGGCTGTTGGGTAGTCAGTCCAGATTGGCTTGGCGAGTTTATTCGCGGTCAGATGGCTTACGGTGTCGCTGCGTTATCGTTCCTTGGTGGTATTCATTGGGGGGCGATGGTATTGCGTGCTGACCTCTCAGCGGAACGAACCAAAAGGGCGTTAATCTGGGGCATCATGCCGACCACGATAGCCTGGTTTTCGACCCTATTCTTTGCGTATGGTTATACTTTGTTGATTCTTGGCTTTATTGCGGCGTATCAGGTGGATAAACGTTTGTTCGTTTGGTACGGTTTGCCGGGCTGGTTCATTGAATTACGTTATAGACTAACTTGTGCTGCGGTCAGCGCGATGGTGTTAGCGATGCTTGCCGTGGGAGTGAGAGGAAATCTTGGTACATAAATTGACTCAAAAATCTGTTGCAAAACCGACGGCGAAGGCTGCCGCAAAATCGACTACGAAGCTGGTAACTTCCAAGTCCGCCGTCAAGCGGACCAAAGGTGGATCAAAAGTGGGGGCTAAGCTGAGCGCTAAGTTATTGGCGAAGGCGCTTCCGAAACGCATCCCTTCGAGCAATACCGCCGCTGGCGATATAAAAAATTCCGCTGTGCATTACAGCATCGTAGCGTCGGATCCGGCGGCCCATTTATTTGCGGTGACATTGGTGGTTGATGCACCAGCAGCAGTCGGACAAATTGTGGCGCTACCGGCATGGATACCTGGCAGTTATATGATCCGAGAATTTGCGCGTCATGTGGTTCAGATTCGCGGTGAGTCAAATGGTCGAACGATTGCGTTAAAAAAACTTGATAAGCATTCTTGGCAAGCTGCACCATGTGATGGGCCGCTAACCTTGCACTATCAGGTATATGCATGGGATTTATCCGTCAGGGCCGCACATCTGGATCAAACGCATGGTTTTTTTAATGGGACCAGCGTATTTTTACGGGTTGTGGGTCACGAAAACCTCTCACACGTGGTTGATATTCAGCGCCCTCATGGTGATGAGTATGCGGATTGGCGTATCGCAACAGCGTTACCCGTCTTGAAGGCCAGACGCGGCACTTTTGGTACTTATGTTGCGGGCAATTATGATGAATTGATTGATCATCCGGTTGAGATGGGATTGTTTCAGCTCGCAACTTTTAAAGCCCACGGCGTCCCCCACGAGATCGCTGTTACCGGTAACGTGCCAAATCTGGATATGTCACGTCTGACAGTTGACCTTAAAAAAATCTGTGAAACCCAGATTGCGTTTTTTGAGCCAGCGGGAACCAAATTTGCCAAACAAGCGCCGATGCCGCGTTATGTATTTTTAACGCTGGCAGTGGGAGATGGATATGGCGGTCTTGAGCATCGCGCGTCGACTGCATTAATTTGTGCGCGCGCCGATTTGCCGGTCAAAGGACAGCCTGAAACCAGCGATGGTTATCGTACCTTTCTCGGACTTTGTAGTCATGAGTATTTCCATACATGGAACGTCAAGCGCATTAAGCCTGCTGCGTTTGCCCCCTATGATTTGCAAGTTGAAAACTATACGCCGTTATTGTGGCTGTTCGAAGGATTTACCAGTTACTACGATGACTTAATGTTGTTCCGTTGTGGCCTGATCGATCAGGCTCAATATTTGAAAATGGTCGCAAAAACGATCAATGGTGTCTTGCTCGGAACTGGGCGCCGCAAGCAAAGCGTCGCTGAGTCGAGCTTTGACGCATGGGTGAAGTATTATCGTCAGGATGAGAACGCACCAAACGCGATCATCAGTTACTACACCAAAGGATCGTTGGTCGCGCTGGCGCTGGATTTGATGATACGTAGCGAAACCAAAAACAAAAAATCGCTCGATGATGTGATGCGCGCACTGTGGCAACAATATGGCCGGGATTTTTTTGCTGAAAATGATATGTCTGGGCGTGGCATAACGGAAGCGGCGGTTGAGGCTTTATTCGATGCGGTGACCGGTCTGAAGTTAAAGCGGTTTTTTGAGCGGTTTGTGCACGGTACAGAAGATCTGCCGATGGCAAAGTTGCTGGCTACCGCGGGTGTGACGATTGCTGATACACGCAAAACGACAAAGCCCGGACTGGGAGCGCGTATTAGTCGCACCGGTGCCGAGAGCAAAGTGGTGAATGTTTACGAGGGTGGCGCTGCGCATCGTGCCGGTTTATCGGCTGGAGATGTATTGTTGGCGCTCGACGGCATCCGCGTACAGTCCAATCTGGATATTCTTCTGGCCCGCTATCGGGTTGGTGATAGCGTGACGCTGCATGTATTTCGACGCGAT
Source organism: Glaciimonas sp. GNP009 (assembly GCF_054343755.1). Classification (NCBI taxonomy): domain Bacteria; kingdom Pseudomonadati; phylum Pseudomonadota; class Betaproteobacteria; order Burkholderiales; family Oxalobacteraceae; genus Glaciimonas; species Glaciimonas sp. GNP009. The sequence continues at coordinate 1,723,788 of NZ_JBTGUV010000004.1, read as the reverse complement.
GAGTTATTGATGTTGCGGGTCAAGTTGCTGTCTGATACGACGCCGCAATGGGGGCTCAACCCTGAGTCAAAGCCAGTTGGTGTTTTGGCGGCGCGCAATGCTTGGCTGGATGGACGAACCGGGCGCTAATGCCTAAGGTGTTGGAGGGTTTGGCGGCAAAAAATGGGGAAGCCATGCTTTCACATTTAGGTATTGGCCTTCAAACCGCTCCAGCGTGGGGTCAACGTATGCGTAACGCCATACAAATCGAGCACGCGGCCGACAGTATGGTCGATCATTTCGTTGATGGTTGCGGGGCGATGATAAAAACCTGGAAGTGGCGGGAAAATAATCCCGCCCATTTCGGTAACGCTGGTCATATTGCGCAGATGCGCTAAATTAAATGGTGTTTCACGGACCATCAATGTTAACCGTCGACGTTCTTTCAGGACTACATCGGCCGCGCGCGTAATTAAATTGTCAGACAGACCGTTTGCCACCGCTGCCAACGTTTTCATGGAGCAGGGCGCAACGATCATGCCATCGGACTGAAACGATCCGCTCGCAATCGAAGCACCAACATCGCGCACGTTATACGTCACGTCCGCTAATGCTTCTACTTCTTTGCGGCGCATATCGAGTTCTTGATGCAGATTGAGAACGCCCGCATCCGAGATCAATAAATGCGATTCAATCTCCGGCACTTCACGCAAAAATTGCAAAAGCCTCACACCGTAGGCAACACCGGTCGCGCCAGTGATGGCTATAATTAACCGACGTTGCGCAGCCGGAGACGCTGGCCGCTGATCACGATCAGCGGCCTTAGATTCCTCGGATTCAGCCGACACCGCGGGCCGCTTAAGGCGTTAACAAGGTTTTCAGTTCGCCGGATTCGTGCATCTCGTTCATGATGTCCGAACCACCAACAAATTCACCTTTGACATACAGTTGCGGGACTGTCGGCCAATTTGAATAGTCCTTGATACCTTGACGCACGGCGGGATCTTCCAGCACGTTGATGGTGACGATGTTGACCGCGCCGTTAGCTTTGAGTAGCTGGATGGCACGACCTGAAAAACCGCATTGTGGAAATTGGGCAGTGCCCTTCATGAACAAAACCACTGGGTTTTGTGTCACGGTTTCTTTAATCCACGTTTGTACTTCGCTCATGGCAAACCCTTAAAATTATTCAGAATGCAGTCATTATATGAAAAAGCAGCGTGCCCCGCTGACGCGACTGAAATGCGACACAATTAACGTGTGCTTAATGCAATTGTCAAGAGTTTTTGACTCTGAAGAGAAGACTATGTATAATCTCAGGTTCTCCCGACTCCGGATGACATTTTATGCCGTGCAGGGAAGGATGAATTGTTGTTAGTTATTCAATTATTTCGATGAGGTTTCATATGTACGCGGTCATAAAAACCGGTGGCAAACAATATAAAGTTATTGCCGGCGAAAAACTTAAAATAGAACAGATACCTGCAGACATTGGCACCGAACTCACTATAGATCAAGTGCTGGCAGTTGGCGCTGGCGATACTCTGCAGGTTGGAGTGCCATTGGTCGAAGGTGCTACGGTGTTGGTTAAGGTATTGGCGCAAGGTCGCCACGATAAAGTCAAGATCTTCAAAATGCGTCGTCGTAAGCATTATCAGAAGCATCAAGGCCATCGTCAAAATTACACCGAAATTCAAATCGTTTCGATCAACGCTTAATTTAGTTAGCAGCTGACTTCATTCAAAACCGTAGCGCGCAACGCAGTTTTTGCGAGGCACATCACGTTGCGAAAGAAGTCTGACTAAATGACGTTGATTGACTTAACCAAATATCAGGAGTTTTAAATGGCACATAAAAAAGGCGGCGGCACTACGCGCAACGGCCGTGACTCAGAGTCAAAACGACTCGGCGTCAAGGTCTACGGTGGCCAGGCGATTAACGCTGGCGGCATCATTATTCGTCAACGCGGTACTAAAACGCATCCAGGCGAAAATGTTGGCATGGGCAAGGATCACACCTTGTTTGCACTGATTCAAGGAAAAGTACAATTTGTGATCAAGGGTGCTGAGAAGCGTCAATACGTCACTGTTGTAGCGCCTGCTGCAGTTGCTGCTTAATTAAGCAAGCAGTAAGCATTACTTGAAGTAGATGAGCGCGAAGCGCAAGCTTGGCCGCGAAAGGCTCTGCCGCAGGTAGAGCCTTTTTAGTTTTTTAGTTGCAAAATTCATTCGATGTCAGCCTGTAGTCTGAATATCATGCCAGAAGGCAATATGCGTTGTACACATTGAATGGGGCAACTCGGTAATTGTTGTGTTAGTTGCACCTGGTTGTGCGGACTTCAACAATGCTGCGGTAGCCTGCTCCCGGATTTTTTATAAAATCAGAGCGGCAGACAAAATAGTCAAATCAGAATTAAAATAGTCAATCTCATTAGGATCTTCGAATGAAGTTTATAGATGAAGCAAAAATCGAAGTCATTGCCGGCGATGGTGGCAATGGGGTTGCGAGCTTTTTGCGCGAAAAATTTCGTCCCTTTGGCGGACCAGACGGCGGTGACGGCGGCATTGGCGGCAGTATTTACGCCGTGGCTGACCGTAACGTCAATACACTAGTTGATTTTCGCTTTTCCAAAATGCATCGCGCAGGCCGCGGCGAAAACGGTCGTGGCTCGGATTGCTACGGCAAAGGCGCGGACGATATCAAGCTGCGCATGCCGGTTGGCACGCTGATCGTTGATGTCGATACCGGCGAAAGCATTGCCGATTTGACCGAACATGGTCAAGAAATCATGTTGGCTAAAGGCGGCGAAGGCGGTTGGGGTAACATTCACTTCAAAACCTCGACCAATCGCGCACCACGTCAAAAAAGTGATGGTAAAGAAGGCGAACGCCGCATCTTGCGCTTAGAACTAAAAGTACTCGCTGATGTTGGTTTGCTGGGACAGCCGAATGCCGGTAAATCGACGTTTATTACGGCTGTGTCAAACGCACGTCCGAAAATTGCCGATTATCCATTTACAACCCTGCATCCTAATCTGGGCGTTGTCCGCGTCAGTCACGAGAAAAGCTTCGTGATTGCGGATATTCCGGGATTAATTGAAGGTGCAGCAGATGGCGCAGGACTGGGAATTCAATTCCTGAAGCATTTGCAACGTACCGGTTTGCTATTGCACATCGTTGATTTAGCACCATTCGAATCAACGGTTGATCCGGTGAAAGAAGCCAAAGCAATCGTCAAAGAACTCGAAAAATACGATCAGTCGTTGTTTGATAAACCACGTTGGTTGGTTCTCAACAAACTGGACGTTGTACCGGAAGACGAGCGCAAAAAACGGGTGAAGGATTTCGTGAAGCGTTTTGGCTGGAAGGGCCCGGTTTTCGAAATCTCTGCATTGACGCATGCTGGTTGCCCTGAACTGGTTAATGAGATCTATGCTTATCTGGCAGAAAAGCGTCAGCAAGAACATCGCGCTGAAGAAACGCATATGACGGAAGAAGCACAAGGTATTCTGTCTATCGATCCAGATGATCCGCGCTTTAAAATTCTTGATTAATATTTTAAGCTCGGTTGAGCCTTATTATTTCGGTTTTGGCCTCGGCCTTGGCCTCATCAAAGCGCTGCATTAAGATTCAGCAAATTGAACCGGCTAATTGGCTTTGCCAATCAACCGACATGGCTAGCGCTTAACGCTCTGGCGATGTCGGTTTTTTATTATCAGCGCCAAATCGGTGCTTTCGGCTGTGGCAGATAAAAAAATATGAATTCCGTCATTCAAAAAGCGAAACGTATCATCATCAAGGTCGGGTCGTCGCTGGTTACCAATGATGGCAAGGGACTTGATAGCGAGGCGATTGCTACCTGGGCTGAGCAAATTGCTGCCTTGCGAGAAATGGGTAAAGAAGTGGTGCTGGTCAGTTCCGGTGCTGTGGCAGAAGGTATGCAGCGACTTGGTTTTGATAAGCGCCCAACCAGTATTGATGAATTACAGGCATGCGCTGCGGTAGGGCAAATGGGGTTAGCGCAGATTTATGAAACCAGTTTTCGTGCGCACAACTTGCATACTGCACAGGTGTTGTTGACGCACGCTGATTTGGCTGATCGAGAGCGTTATTTGAACGCCCGTTCTACGCTTTTTACACTGCTACGTTTTGGCGTTATTCCGATTATTAATGAAAATGATACGGTGGTAACGGACGAAATCAAATTCGGCGACAACGATACGCTTGGTGCGTTGGTAGCGAATTTGATTGAGGCTGAAGCTTTAATCATTTTGACCGATCAAAAGGGTTTGTTCACCGCCGATCCGCGTAAAGACCCGAACGCGAAATTTGTGCACGAGGCGCAAGCTGGCGATCCTGCACTCGAAATAATGGCTGGCGAGGCCGGTTCAAGTATTGGTCGCGGTGGGATGTTTACCAAAATTCTGGCGGCAAAACGTGCGGCAACCTCCGGCGCGCATACCGTGATTGCGTGGGGCCGTGAAACGGATGTATTGACGCGACTTGCTGCCGGTGAAGCGATTGGCACGCAGTTGAACGCACAGACTGGCCAATTAAAAGCACGTAAGCAATGGATGGCAGATCATCTGAAAACAGCGGGGAAAGTGCTGCTGGACGCGGGTGCGGTGCAAAAGTTGACGGAAGAGGGCAAGTCATTGCTGCCGATTGGCGTCACCGATGTGTTGGGTGAGTTTGGTCGTGGCGATGTGATTACTTGCGTCGGTAGCGATGGTCGTGCGGTTGCGCGTGGTATCAGCAATTACACCAGCGCAGAAACCAGGCGGATTATGCGACATCCATCGTCGGAGATCGCTACTATTTTGGGCTTTGTCGAAAAGTCAGAATTGATTCATCGGGACAATATGGTTTTGTTGTAAATAATTAAATAATTAAATAATTAAATAATTAAATAATTAAATAATTAAATAAAAAACCGATATGTAAACCATATCGGTTTTTTTTAGGCATTTAGTTGATCCGAACCTAAAATGGTCATTTGGCCTGAGAGCCGGACAGTTTTCTAGCGCTAGCTCCGATTTACTTGAGCTTACTAAAATTTTTGCTTAACCACCCGGTTTCAATGGCCGATTGTCCCGTAGGCGAGTTTGTATATCCGTTACCTTGCCAGCGATGGTGCCGTTCTGGCACAAAAAATCTTTGAATAGCGCGGCATGTTGGCGGTTTGCGTTAACGTCGGTGATTTGCTGCCATTTGCTGAGGCGAGCACGCGACCAAGTGCCGTCTTTATGCCCAAAAGCATACAACTTTCTTTCGGCAGTCTGGCAGCGGATTCCTTCATAGCTGACATTTTCAGCGCCGCCACTGCTGGTACTGATCAGCGTGTAACGTACCACGCCATCTGTCCCAACTGTTATTGATTTAATATCAATTGCGAATTTCATGATCGATGTCGGGCTGACATAGAATGAGACCATACTCGCCGGTTCCGGTTGTGCCGGTAATTGAACAGCGAGTTCCTGCCAGGTTTTTACTTCATCATCGAAATCGTCGTCAAACCCGGGCCCCGGGCCAGAACCGGGAGCGGCATGGACATGGGCAGTCGCGGAAAGAAGTAGTGCCGTGACGACAAACAATTTACGCAGTTTTGGTTGGAAAGTGGCGTTAAAAAACATAGAAAAACTTACTCCTTATCGATACTCGGTTCAGCCGAAATGCAGTGTTGTGGGGCATTTCCAATTTCTTCGTCGCAATCTGGGTCTGGTGAGTCTCTGGAGTCGTGCGTTTCTCCTGATTCTGCGCAGCGCAACGGGCGAGTATGACGTCCAGCACTTTGCATCGGACGTGTCAGGAAGCGCGACAGCTCTTGCAAGGCGCGTTGATAAACATCGCGCTTGAACTCGATCACGACATCTAGCGGGACCCAGTAATCGTGCCAGCGCCAAGCATCAAATTCGGGATGCTCGGTCAGGCGCAGGTTAACATCACAATCGCGTCCGACCATCCGCAGCAAGAACCAGATTTGTTTCTGGCCGCGATAATGCCCGCGAATATCGCGTTTGATGAAATGATCTGGCACTTCATAGCGCAGCCAGTCACGGGTTCGACCGATAATTTTGACATGCTCCGCCTTGAGGCCGATTTCTTCCTCTAGTTCGCGAAACATGGCTTGTTCCGGCGTTTCACCGTACTTAATGCCACCTTGTGGAAATTGCCACGAATGTTCGCGCACGCGCTTGCCCCACCACACTTCATTCTGGGTGTTAAGCAAGATAATGCCGACGTTAGGGCGGAAGCCTTCACGGTCCAGCATACTGATACCTCAAAACTTTCTGCGACTAGGCGATCCCTATGCCAACTTGCTTACGTGTTAAATCAACACGAAACAGGTCCCAATCAGAGGTTAATCCGATCAGAACATCAATCAATTGTGCAAAGAGTGGGCGCATCAGCCAGCTAATCCTTTAAAATTGAGTCGATTATAACCCTCTCTTTTTAAAAAGAATTCACCGTTATGCGCGCCTCCCGTTTTTTTGTCTCAACTCTTAAAGAAGCACCATCCGACGCTGAAATCGTTAGCCATAAATTAATGATGCGCGCCGGCATGATTAAACGCCTCGGTTCCGGCATTTACACCTATATGCCGATGGGTTTGCGGGTTATTCGCAAAGTTGAAAATATCGTGCGCGAAGAAATGAATCGTTCTGGCGCGGTTGAACTATTGATGCCAGTCGTACAACCTGCTGAACTTTGGCAAGAAACCGGCCGCTGGCAGAAATACGGCGATGAACTGATGCGCGTCAAAGACCGTCACGGCCGTGATTTCATCATTCAGCCGACTTCGGAAGAAGTGATTACCGACATTGCGCGGACCGAATTGCGCTCGTATCGCAAACTTCCAGTGAATTTTTATCATATTCAGACTAAGTTTCGCGATGAACGGCGTCCCCGTTTTGGTTTGATGCGCGGTCGTGAGTTTACGATGAAAGATGCCTATTCTTTTGATCGGGACCTTGATGGCCTGAAAAATTCGTATCAAATTATGTACGATGCCTATATTCGGATTTTTAATCGTTTTGGGCTGCAATTCCGTCCTGTCGCCGCGGATAACGGGGCCATTGGCGGCACTGGTTCGCATGAGTTTCACGTCATCGCTGCTACCGGAGAAGACGCGATTGTGTATTGCCCGACGTCTGATTACGCGGCAAATATGGAAGCTGCCGAGGCGCTGCAAATTGAAGCAGTGCGCGCTGCACCAACGCAGGAGCTGACCAAAACGGCAACGCCGGGCAAGGCCAAGTGCGAAGCGGTTGCTGAATTGCTGAGCATCCCACTGAGCACGACCATTAAGTCGATTGTCCTGACCGTTGAGAAAGAGGCGACTGAAAAAGAAGCCGCTTCCAAGCAAGTCTGGTTGTTGATGTTGCGTGGCGATCACGCTCTTAACGAAATCAAGGCTAACAAAATCCCTGGTCTGACGGGTTATCGCTTTTCAACAGAAGAAGAAATTGTTGAGTGGTTTGGTACGCCACCGGGTTATCTGGGACCGATCAATACTAAAAAACCGATTATGGTCGTTGCTGACCGAACCGTCGCCAACATGCATGATTTCGTCTGCGGCGCGAATGAAGTAGACTTCCATTTCACTGGTGCGAATTGGGGCCGTGATCTGCCCGAGCCGATGGTGATGGATATCCGTAACGTGGTCGCTGGCGACCAGTCGCCGGATGGCAAGGGCGTGCTGGAGATTCAACGTGGCATTGAAATTGGTCATGTGTTTCAGCTTGGTACCGCCTATTCGGAGGCAATGAACGCCACCTTCCTGGACGAGAACGGCAAGCCGCAACCGTTGCAAATGGGTTGTTATGGTATTGGTATCACGCGCATTTTGGGCGCCGCCATCGAGCAGAACTTTGATGACAAGGGCATCATCTGGCCAATCGCGATTGCGCCATTTGAAGTTGTTCTCTGTCCAATGGGCTATGATCGTAGCGAAGCGGTCAAAACCGAAACGGACAAACTCTACGAAGCGTTGCTAGCCGCAGGTGTCGACGTGATTCTGGATGATCGCGGCGAACGTCCGGGTGCCATGTTTGCGGATTGGGAGTTGATCGGTGTGCCGCATCGCGTGGTGGTCGGTGATCGTGGATTAAAAGAAGGCCAACTGGAATATCAGGGTCGACGTGACACTGAAGCGACGAGTGTGCCTTTGGCTGAAATGGTGAATTTTGTGAAAGCGCGCCTGATCGCTTAATGCGATTAATGCGCTTAGTTGGTTAAATAAGCGTGGCTGTTGGTCGTTTCTTCGGCATCCTGGGTATTTCTTCCTCCTCCTTGAAGGACGGGAAAATGGCTTAGGATGCTAGTTGGATTGTTGTTTCAAATCGGGTGTTTCCTTGGAAGCTAAACACCGGTAGTTTATTTTCCAGGAGTTCACTTGCGTTTGATCGATCGTATTATTCCGTGGTTGTCGGTAGCGCTGCTCTTGGTGAGTGGTGTGACGCATGCCGGCAATCAAAAGGAAGAGGCGATGGCCGATTCGGTGCGGCTGGCTCTGTCGCGTGCGATTAACGATGCGGGGCCTCCCAAACCACAATTCACCGACATCAATCAGCGCATACAGTACTTATATTGGCTGGTTGAGATGTCGACACGTCTTAAAAAGAAATTTCCTGATGCGCAGATGCGTAACGAATTTCTGGAAACCACCTGGTATGAATCCAAACGCGCAGGTCTTGATCCAGCGTTGGTATTGGGCTTGATTCAGGTTGAATCAGCATTTCGTAAATATGCGCTGTCTAGCGTCAACGCGCAAGGTTACATGCAGGTGATGCCGTTCTGGACGCGTGTTATCGGCGACTCTGATCGCAGCAGACTTTTTAATATGCAGACCAACCTGCGCTACGGTTGCGCGATTTTGCGGATGTATCTGGATATGGAAAAGGGCAATCTATATTTGGCGTTAGGCCGTTACAACGGTAGCCGCGGCCGTCCGGAGTATCCGAATGCAGTGCAGGCCGCATGGAAGCGGTGGGAATATAGCCAGGTTCCTCTTAATACGACGGTGGCGGTGCAGTAGTAGTTTGGGCAGTTGTGCCGACTGGCCCAGATTGATCGTAACATCGCATACATCGTTACTAATATTAGCGCTCGGACACATTTCGTTAGCTGCGTTTGAGATGTGCTTCCTCTTCGTTTCAATTCTTTGTAGGTCGGTTCCAGATCGGTTTCACATATTTGCCTGTTCCTACCTTTTCATAAGAATATAGACGTTTGTGTCTCTTTGATGCGCTTTGCACGTAGCGATGCCTCATTCGATCTTAATGAAGGGGTCGTGATTTTGCAGAGATGTGTTGAAGGGAGAAGTGGGAGTTAATTCTGCTCAGCGTGTGCTAAAGAAAATATAAAAACGGAAAAGAGAATACAAAAAAACCCGCGCAATGCGGGCGTTTTTGTTTGGCACTTAAGATATTTTAGAACTGCTATATCTTAAGCATTGCTCAAGTGGTCAGAAATGAGTTTAGTCATTTCAAACATAGACACTTGTTTTTTGCCGCCAAAGACAGCTTTTAGCTTTTCATCAGCATCGATGTTGCGCTTGTTTTCTGGATTTTGCAGATTGTGCTTTTTGATGTATTCCCAAACTTTCTTGGTTACTTCAGTACGTGGCAAAGGATCAGCGCCGACGACAGCAGCCAAAACAGCAGATGGTTTCATTGGCTTCATGAACGCTGCGTTTGGCTTACGTGCTGGCTTGTCTGCTGCTGCTACTTTTGCTGGTGCTGCTTTTTTTACCGCTGGTTTAGCTGCAGGTTTTTTTTCTGCAACTACTGGTTTTTTTGCTGTGGCCATCTTTGAGCCTCCTTGACGAAGAGAGTGTGAAAAATGCGTCAATCACGCATCGCTCATAGTGGTGCGGTTTCCTCAGTGACGCAAGTGTTTTTTGTGGCTTTTGCAGGTTTTGTTGAGGGTTGATCAGGAGTGCCCAAAAACATCCTTTTTTCATAGGAGTTTGGGGAACTAAATGTGATGTGATTTTACGATCAATTCGATGGCAAAATAACACCATATTTAGTCCGCTGCATGTCAATGGCGCATCGCTTTCAGTCCCATCGTCGACAGTCGGTAAAAAGCGTGAAAGCCTTATCAATCAATGCTTTAACCGCTTTAATGCCATTAAAGTGCGATGCTTCCTGTCAACACTAGGGAATAAGAACTGGGCTTACTTTAAGCCTGGCATCATCCCTTTCATACTCCGCATCATTTTCATCATGCCGCCGCCTTTAAGTTTTTTCATCATCGACTGCATTTGATCAAATTGCGACAGCATGCGGTTAACTTCTTGCACCTGAACACCGGCACCGGTTGCTATGCGGCGCTTGCGCGATGCTTTTATTAGTTCCGGTTTGGCACGTTCTTGCGCGGTCATGGAGTTGATCATGCCTTCCATGCGACGCACGGATTTTTCTGCCTGACCCATATTTGCCGCTCCTGCAGCTTGCTGAAATTGTGCTGGCAGTTTATCCAACAGGCTCGACATACCGCCCATTTTTTTCATTTGACCTAGTTGCGCTTTAAAGTCGTTAAGGTCAAATTTTCCACCGCCTTTGATTTTTTGCGCTAAATCTTGCGCAGCGGCGACATCCACACCCTTTTGTGCTTCTTCAACCAGCGCCAGAATATCGCCCATGCCGAGAATGCGGTTTGCCATGCGCGAAGGATCAAATGCTTCCAGACCGTCCAGCTTTTCACCGACACCGGCAAATTTGATTGGCTTGCCGGTAATATGCCGTACTGAAAGGGCGGCACCACCACGAGCGTCACCATCCAGTTTGGTGAGGACTATACCGGTGAGCGGCAACGCATCGTTAAATGCTTTGGCGGTATTGATCGCGTCCTGACCAAGCATCGCGTCGACGACAAATAAGGTTTCAATTGGCTTGACCGCGGCATGCACTGCAGTGATTTCCTGCATCATCGCTTCGTCAATACCAAGACGACCCGCGGTATCTATAATTAGCACGTCGTGATAATGACGCTTCGCAAAATCGAGTGCCGCCAGCGCAATATCAACTGGTTTATCTGTTGTCAGGCTCGGGAAAAAATCCGCGCCGACTTGTTCTGTGACCGTCTTTAGCTGGCCGATCGCCGCAGGGCGATAAACGTCGGTAGAGACGGTGAGTACTTTTTTCTTTTTCTGCTCACGCAGATATTTAGCTAATTTACCGACGGTAGTAGTTTTACCTGCACCTTGCAATCCAGCCATCAAAATGATCGCGGGCGGTTGCGTGGCGAAGTTCAGTTGCGATGCTTCGGGCCCGAGATCTGCGCCCATCAGTGAGGCTAGCTCTCGCTGCACGACGCCGACAAGTGCCTGACCCGGTGTGAGCGAGGCGATGACTTCTTCGCCCAGCGCTTTTTGTTTTACGTTGGCGATAAACTCACGAACGGCGGGTAGCGCGACATCGGCCTCTAACAACGCCAAACGAACTTCGCGTAGCATTTCGGCAGTATTGGTTTCTGTCAGGCGCGCTTCGCCGCGCATGGTTTTGACGACTTTGGCAAGACGCTGGGTAAGATTGTCTAACATAGGTGACTGTTTTTCAGAAGAGGGGCAAAAGGGCAATGCGTCATTGCGTCCGCTAAGGTTCCGGATGCAATTTTCATCACGGATGATGACAGACGCGGCGTACTGAAAATAATCCTCCATTTTACCCGATACGGCTGCAAAACCGCTTTGAAGACGGCGGCGCAAAGCAGAATAAGGCATTTTTGGAGAAAATTTTGCCACAGGGCACCATAGTCGTTAACAAGGTCACCATAAAAAGCTTTGCAAGCGCTTCAAAGTCTGGCCCGGTGTTAACCTCGGTGTAATTAAGCCCTGCCGCGAGTCGTTCTTGTTAATTAGTAAGCACGCATAAAACACGAATAAATGATTGGTCCCTTGGCTTAAGAATCAAATTCGGTTGGTGTATGCTGCAAAACGGGAACGACTAGAGTGTGCTCTTCCCTTCGGGTATTATTCTTCTATTCACAATTGAGGAATGGCTATGTCAGGAAACACCGCTTCTGAAGCACCGCGTCTGGCAGTACTAATCGATGCAGATAATGCGAGCGCGGCGATTGTCGACGGCTTATTATCAGAGGTCGCCAAATATGGTGTTGCCAGCGTCAAACGGATTTATGGCGATTGGACCGATAATCGCCTAGGAAGCTGGAAAGAGTGTCTTCTGCGTAACTCGATCCAGCCGATTCAGCAGTTTGGGTATACCAAAGGTAAAAATGCGACAGACAGCGCGATGATCATTGATGCGATGGATTTGTTATATACCGGTCGTTTTGATGGTTTTTGCATCGTCTCAAGCGATAGTGATTTTACCCGACTAGCCTCGCGCATCCGAGAAGAAGGATTGACCGTCTATGGTTTTGGAGAGCGGAAGACGCCGCAGCCTTTTGTGACAGCGTGCGACAAATTTATCTATACAGACCTGTTGATCGAGTCAGCGGTGTCAGAAGTTGCGGAGCAGGACGGTGCGAGCGATGTACCGAGCAAGTTGCATCGGGCCGCCAATGAGTTACGCCAGGATACGCGACTGTTGCGGTTGTTACGCAGTGGGGTTGAAGCGGTATCGGATGAGGACGGTTGGGCGCAGTTGGGTTCGGTTGGGAGTTATATCGCTAAGCAGGCGCCTGATTTTGATGCCCGTGAATATGGGTATGCCAAGTTAAGTGGTCTGGTCAGCGCGACGGAATTATTTGATGTCACGCAACGCACTTTGGCGAATAACAAATTGGCAATGTATATCCGTGACAAGCGCAAAAAATAAGGTGGAAGACTTTTAAAACGACCGGTTGGCGTCATTATGCTGATTGTGGCGTTACCTTTGCTATGTTTTGATTCAAGCATCCCAGTCATGACTTTGCTGATTATTTTTGCGTATTCCGAGTGACGTAAAGCATTTTGAATTGGTGTAACCAGTCGTTGTAGTAAATTTCTTTTGAATTGTTGGCTATCACATGCCCAGTAATCGGTCACATACTGCGGTCACATACTGTAAACTTATACGATGCAAACTTATCTATTTATTCTCACAGCTTTGTTATATCTTGGCTGCGCCATATTGCCGTCGAAGCAGCGAAAAACCATTTCGGTTGTCGCTGCGGTCGGCTGGCTGTTACATGGCGGCGTGTTGTGGGCCGACGTGGTCGGGCCAGAGGAAGTACGCGTAGGTTTTTCGATGATGTTATCGGCGACACTATGGGTTTCAGTCGCCGCTTATTGGCTTGAAAATCGTAACTATACTCTCGATGGATTGCGCGTTCTGGTGTTGCCAACGGCGGCCGTTGCAGTCATCTTGCCAGCGTTGTTTCCGGGGAATATGGTGTCGTTGAGTGGTAAATCACCGATATTTTTATGGCACATCGTCATTTCTATCCTAGCTTATAGTACGTTGACGATAGCGGCGTTTCATGCGGTACTCATGGTGTTACAAGAATCTCGACTCCATACGCGGCCCGGCAACGCCAATGCCAGTTGGTTCGGCGCGGCGCTGGATCGATTGCCTGCATTACTGACCATGGAAAAATTGCTGTTTCGATTGATCGCTTTCGGGTTCGCTTTATTGACGTTGACGGTGTTGTCCGGCGTTGTGTTCTCTGAGGAGTTATTTGGGACCGCGTTTAGATGGGACCACAAGACCATTTTTACGCTGCTGTCGTGGGCGCTGTTCGGCTTATTATTGGCCGGACGTAAATGGCAGGGTTGGCGCGGACGTACGGCGCTCAGTTTTACGTTGATCGGGTTTGCTATTTTGCTGCTGGCTTATGTCGGTAGTCGTTTTGTATTGGAAGTTGTATTGCATCGGGTCCTGGTATGAAATATGTGATTTGGTTAGTTATCGCGCTGGCGGTTATCGTCTGGTTTCAGCGCGTCAAAAAAAATATCATTAATAAGAGCGGTGCTGCGCCAGATGGTGCCAGCGGTGCAGGTCCTAGAGACGGGCGCCCGTCATCGTTATCGGGCGCGTCGTCACCTGTGGAAGAAATGGTGGCCTGTGCACATTGCGGGTTGCATTTTCCTGCATCTGAAGCGGTGACTGATTATGCCGGTACTATTTATTGCGGTGAGGACCATCGGCGCTTACACGCGCAATGACCAGCATAATGATCCTGCGCAGTGATAATCTGGTCGTATAAGTCTTTGATTGGTGCTTTGTAATGCGTGTTTTGTACTAAGCGCTTTGAATATAGTCTGAGTTAGCCCGAGTTAACGTGCATGATCAAATCCGCAATGTCCTTTCACCTGCCCAAAACGATGTCGGCCTTCTTTACCGATGGCGACAAACCAATGACGTTTTGGCGCACCCTGCAAACGTTTAACATCACCCGTATTGTTGTCGCGCTGGTACTGCTCGTGTATCTCAGCGCGAATGTAAAAAATGCTCTGCAATTTTCGGAGTTTTTTAACTATCCGCAAACTTGCTCGCTCTATTTACTTTGCGCGATCATCTTCACTTTGTTGGCAGCGTATTGCCAACGGCAATACCGGTTGCAAATTGTCGTGCAAATTTTGGTCGACATAGGAGCAATTTCGATTCTCTATATCGGTGCTGGTGGCGCTAAAAGTGGATTAGCTGTTCTTTTTTTGTTTCCATTAGCTGGTGGTGCTATTTTGGCGTCGTTGCCTTTGGCGATGCTATTCGTATCCATCGTGACCTTGATTTTATTGGGTGAGAGTGGATATCAGATTTTACAAGAAGCTTCAGAGGCGACAACAGTAAAAGCAGGATTGTCGGGCGCCGCGTTCTTTTTTTCGGTGTTTGTGATCAATCGCCTGGCGAATCGCTTGATCCGCCAGGAGGACCTGGCAAATCAGCGTGGGAAAGATTTGCGTGTACAACTTGCTATCAACCGTATGGCCGTTGCCGATATGGGGGATGGTTTGTTGGTGGTTGGGCCAGACGGCACTATTTTGATGGCAAATCCGATGGCTGGGCGTATGCTTGCACTATCGATACTGGACGATGGTCCCAGGCATAAACTGAGCGACTTTCCCGCCTTGACGCCGATTGCTGAGGCTTTTTTTGTCTGGACTGCGACGGTTAACCAATATCCTAGCGCAGCTGCGCAAGCCGCATCACAAGCTACTCCGTACTTTGCACAGTCAATTTCTGATGCGACGTCCAGTGATTCTCCCTTTTTGGTCACCATTAAACATACTGATGACCGAAGACCCAGCGCCGTGTTGATGGGGGCGAGCGGGCACGAGCTGGCAGTGCATTTCAAGTTACGCTTTGCGGCAGTTAAAACCGAGGATTTGAGTGAATATGTCGCTGTGATTTTTTTGCAAGATGTGAGTGAAATCGAAAATCAGGCACAGCAACTGAAGTTGGCATCAATGGGGCGATTGACCGCGAGTATTGCCCATGAGGTACGAAATCCACTTTCATCAATATCCTATGCGGCTACGCTTTTGATCGAAGATGCGACTAATCCGACACATGTACGTTTGCTCAATATTATTGAGGATAACGTGGCGCGGCTGAACCGCATGATAGAAGATATCTTGTCGCTTTCGCGCAAGGTACAACGACAAACCGCGCCGATCCTTTTGTGTCCATTGGTGTTCGATATAGCCGAAGAATTTCAGCAAATGAATGTTATCAAGAAAGGCGTATTGCAGTTGATGATTTCGACGACCGATAAATACGCCGTGTGGTTTGATCCTTTGCATCTGCGCGAGGTTCTGGTAAATTTATTGTCGAATGCGCTGCGTTATGCAAGCGGCGGTCCAAACAGTATACGACTTCAGGTCATGACGAACGCCGCAGGTGGTCTAGAGTTACATGTACAGGATGATGGTAATGCGATTATGCCGGCGGTTCGCTCGCATTTATTTGAGCCGTTTTACACGACTTCTAATAGAGGAACCGGTTTAGGGCTATTTTTGGCGCGCGAGTTGTGTTTGAATAACGGCGCTATGCTGGATTATGAATATAGGCACGAGGTGCATGAAGACCTTACCGGGCGATTTGTGATCGCATTTGCGGTGCGTGGACCAATTTAATTTTATTTGAGCGGGAAAATTGTTGCTATGACTTCACCCCGTATTTTAGTTGTCGATGACGAAGCACATTTGCGCGAGTTGCTGGAAATCGCGTTGGTCAAAATGGGTTTGGACGTCGATAGTGCCGATTCACTGGCAGAGGCGCGACGTTTCCTGCTGCTACGTGACTATGCACTCGTGCTGACTGATATGCGGCTTCTTGATGGTCTTGGCATTGAATTGGTGCACGAGATTGTCGCCAGTGGCAAGATGACACCGGTCGCCGTCATTACTGCGTTCGGCAGTGCGGACAACGCGGTAATGGCATTGAAGGCGGGGGCATTCGATTATTTGTCGAAGCCGGTTGCACTTGATCAATTACGTTTGATGGTGCAATCGGCGCTACGCGTCCATTTGCCAGAGCGCAACGGCGTGCCTCCTGCTGGCATATTGCCACGCAATGGACTGAGTAATAACAAGTCCGGCGCACCGGCCTTGCGTCTGATCGGAGTATCGGCGGCAATGCAGGATTTGCGTACGCAAATTGCGAGGTTGGCGCGAAGCATGGCACCGATTGCGATTAGCGGCGAATCCGGTAGTGGAAAAGAGTTGGCAGCGCGCGATTTACACGCACTCAGTCCACGCGCTGATAAACCGTTTATTGCTGTCAACTGTGGCGCAATTCCAGAGAATTTGATGGAAGCGGAATTTTTTGGCTATCGAAAAGGTGCGTTCACTGGTGCAGCGGATGATCGGGACGGTTTTTTTCAAGCGGCAAATGGCGGTACGCTATTGCTTGATGAGGTGGCTGATCTTCCACTGGCGATGCAAGTAAAATTATTGCGTGCAATTCAGGAACGGCGGGTGCGCAAAGTCGGTGCAACCACGGAAGAAGTGGTCGATGTACGTTTGGTGAGTGCGACTCACCAAAATTTGGCGGAGTGTGTGGAAAAGGGTAAGTTTCGGCAGGATTTGTATTACCGTTTAAATGTCATCGAGTTACATCTGCCACCTCTGCGGGAACGCGTCGATGATATTGGCTTGTTGGCGGAAGTCATTTTGACGCGTCTTGCATTTCCAGATCAGCACCAGTCGCCAATATCGCTCAGTCCGGCTGCCTTGCAGGCCCTGCGTGGGTATACTTTCCCCGGCAACGTACGTGAACTGGAAAACATTCTTGAGCGCGCATTAGCGTTTGCGAACGATGGCCAGATCGAAGTTTCCGATCTGGCATTAAGAGCGCCGGGATATCGGCAGACGGAAGCAGGCAGAGCGATTGAATTACGAGAGCCTATCGGTCCTGAAGAGTCTGCGGCAACAGTCGCGGCCATTATGGCGATGGGTGGACAGTTCATTATAGAGCCGGATGATACGAAGGTCAGCTTGCCGCCATCGCTGCCGATGCATCTGGACGATGTGGAGCGCAATATAATACGGCAAGCCTTAGGTCGAACGCAATTCAACCGTACCAAAGCAGCTGAGTTGTTAGGGATCAGCTTTCGCCAATTGCGATATCGCATGCAGCGGCTATCAATTCATGAGCAGGAATGACGAGTATTCGTGATGACGGATAAATTATCCATGGCGGCCGTAGCGGCAAATGTTGCTGGAATCGGGCCACAATCGCAATCGCCGATTTTTCACATCGGTGAGGACGGCTGGTGCAATATCAGTGGAGAAGGTATTGGCATGCCCGCCGTTCAGCATCTGCGTTCGCCCAATTGCGATGCACGGCCCTCGGATGGTGGGATTGAGTTGTTGGTCATTCATAATATTAGTTTGCCGCCAGGACAATTCGGTGGTCCTTTTATTGCAGACCTGTTTTGTAACCAGTTGGACTACGATGCTGATCCCTACTTTGCGCAATTGCGACCGTTAAGGGTATCGGCGCATTTCCTGATTCGCCGCGATGGTGATGTTGTGCAATTCGTATCGACTAATGAAAGGGCATGGCACGCCGGTGCATCTTCGTTTGGCGAGCGAGAGCGTTGTAATGATTTTTCGATCGGAATCGAGCTCGAGGGAACCGATTTTGAGCCTTTTTCCTCGCGGCAATACCTTGCTTTATGCGCAATCACCGATGCATTGATGTCTCGACACGACTTGCTGGCGGTACGTGGGCACAGCCATATTGCACCCGGCAGGAAAACTGATCCAGGTCCATTTTTTGACTGGCATCAATACCAGCAAGGCTTGGCAGGCTATCGACCGCAAGTGCTCACCAACCCCACATTGCGCTTCCCTGTTGGAAGCTAGGAAAGTCAACAGATTTTGGCTTTTGTTCTAAAAAAAGATTCTACAAATGCGCACGTATAAGCATTGCATCTACGCAGTTCAGGTACTACAATTAGTGCATACACCGATAAAAAAGACTATATATAGTGTTTTGTGGTGAAAGGTGTGATTTCTTCATTTTGCTGTTTCAGGTGTCTTATCTACATCACTAAGAGTGTTTTGGTACTCATGTTGGATGGGCCCGTTGCAGCGCCCCTCGTTTAAAATTGATGATGTTTGACCGTAGTGTCAAATAGAATTTTGCGTTTACGTACGGTTTTAACAGCCTGCAAAAGGCATGAGGAATCGTGTATTGGTAGACGCAATGCAATGAGTTGAAGTGATTTAATTGCAGTGCATAAGTTATTACGACGTAGGCGTGGTGGTATGTCAGTGGATCCTGAAAGTTTCAGTGATTCTCAATAATAGTTAACAACAACAGACGCGATGAGCGCGTTTGTCAACTCAGCTCGGGAGGCTCAGTGCAATCTACTCAAGAAATTTCTATCAAATCTTCCTCAGACTTCGGCGGCGCATCGTCCCAATCTGGCAAAGCTTCCGCTCCCGCGAATGCGCCGGTCAGTTTTGGTGATTACCGAATCATCCGCCGTAACGGCGCAGTGGTCGGATTTGAACCGTCCAAGATTTCAATCGCTGTGACCAAAGCTTTTCTAGCGGTCAACGGCGGTCAAGGTGCTGCTTCCGCACGTGTGCGCGAGTTAGTCGAGCAGTTGACCCTGAACGTTGTCAACGCATTGGTGCGTCGTCAACCAACCGGCGGCACTTTTCACATTGAAGATATTCAAGACCAGGTCGAATTGTCCCTGATGCGCTCGGGCGAGCATGACGTGGCACGCGCTTACGTGCTGTATCGCGCCAAGCGTATGGAAGAACGTGCGCAACTGATTACCACTAACGCTGCTGCGACATCGGCCGACATATATGTAACGGAAGATGGACAACGTCGCGTTCTGGACATGAATCAAGTGCGTGATTTGATTTCGGCGGCTTGTATCGGTTTGGAAAAGCATGTTGATGCCGAAGCGATTCTGTCTGAGGCAGTCAAAAACCTGTACGACGGTGTGCCGGTTGAAGAGTTGCACAAGTCAGCCATTTTGGCAGCGCGTGCTTTGATGGAAAAAGATCCTGCTTATAGTACGGTGACAGCACGTTTGCTGATGCATACGATTCGCAAGGAAGTCTTCGGAAAAGAAGTGACGCAAGCCGATGCGCCAGCGGAATACCTTGAATATTTTCCAAAGTATATTAAAAAGGGTATTGAGGCAGATCTATTGGATAGCAAGCTGGCCCAGTTCGATTTGAAAAAACTGGCCGATGCATTGCAACCAGAACGTGATCTGCAATTTGCTTATATCGGTCTGCAAACTTTATATGACCGCTATTTCCTACATATTCAGGATGTGCGTATCGAAATGCCGCAAGCGTTTTATATGCGCGTCGCGATGGGCTTGTCGCTAAACGAAGTTAACCGCGAAGAGCGGGCGATTGAGTTCTACAATTTGCTGTCTAGTTTCGATTTCATGAGCTCCACGCCAACCCTGTTTAATTCAGGGACATTGCGTTCACAACTGTCATCGTGCTATCTCACCACAGTGTCGGATGACCTTGAAGGTATTTACGACGCTATTAAAGAGAACGCTTTGCTGGCGAAATACGCTGGCGGGCTAGGTAACGACTGGACGCCTGTGCGTTCGCTTGGTGCGCACATTAAGGGCACCAACGGCAAATCACAAGGCGTGGTGCCGTTCCTGAAAGTGGTTAACGACACAGCTGTTGCAGTCAATCAAGGCGGCAAGCGCAAGGGCGCAGTGTGCGCTTATCTGGAAACCTGGCACATGGACATCGAGGAATTCCTCGACCTGCGTAAAAATACTGGCGATGATCGTCGCCGTACGCATGATATGAATACCGCCAACTGGATTCCTGACCTGTTTATGAAGCGCGTGATGGAAAAGGGCGAGTGGACTTTGTTCTCGCCTAGCGATGCGCCGGATTTGCATGACAAAGTCGGTAAAGCGTTTGAGACGGCCTACATCGGGTACGAAGCCAAAGCCGCACGCGGTGAACTGCGCACGACTAAGAAGCTGCATGCGCTGGATCTGTGGCGCAAGATGTTGTCAATGCTGTTTGAAACCGGTCACCCATGGATTACTTTTAAAGATCCTTGCAATATCCGTTCGCCACAGCAACACGTCGGTATGGTGCACAGCTCTAATTTGTGTACAGAAATCACGTTGAACACGAACGAGTCAGAAATCGCGGTATGTAATTTGGGCTCGGTCAATCTGCCAGCGCACATGAAAGACGGCAAGCTGGATCCGGTCAAGCTGCAGAAAACCATTACTACGGCGATGCGGATGTTGGATAACGTCATTGATATTAACTATTACGCAGTTAAAAAGGCACGTGATTCCAATTTGCGTCATCGGCCGGTCGGTCTGGGCATTATGGGTTTCCAGGATTGCCTGCACATGATGCGGATTCCTTATGCGTCCCAGGAAGCGGTTGAGTTTGCCGATCGTTCGATGGAAGTGGTGTGTTACAACGCGTATTACGCATCGACTGAGTTAGCAGAAGAGCGTGGTCGTTACAGTTCATTCCGCGGTTCTTTGTGGGATCGTGGCATTTTGCCGCAAGATTCCCTGAAGCTGTTGGCAGAAGAGCGTGGCGGTTATCTTGAGACGGACATGTCGGAATCACTCGACTGGACTTCTTTGCGCGCTCGCATCAAAGAGTTTGGTATGCGCAACTCGAACTGCGTAGCGATCGCGCCGACCGCCACCATCTCAAACATTATTGGTGTATCGGCTTGTATTGAGCCGACCTATCAAAATCTGTATGTGAAATCGAACCTGTCCGGCGAATTTACGGAAATCAATTCTTATTTAGTGCGTGATCTGAAAGCGCGTGGTCTGTGGGATGAAGTCATGATCTCGGACCTCAAGTATTTTGATGGCAGTCTGGCCAAAATTGATCGCATACCGCAAGATTTGCGCGCTATTTATGCGACCGCTTTCGAAGTCGAGCCGTCATGGTTGGTCGAAGCTGCCTCGCGTCGTCAAAAATGGATCGATCAAGCCCAGTCATTAAATATCTACATGGCCGGCGCATCGGGTAAAAAACTCGATGAGACTTACAAATTGGCATGGTTGCGTGGACTAAAAACCACTTACTATCTGCGCACAATCGGCGCTACGCACACTGAAAAATCAACGACCAAAACTGGTGCGTTGAATGCGGTGTCGGTGGACGGCGCTGTTAGCGGCGGTGCAATGGCAAATTATGCGGCAAAGCCAGTGGTGTCGGATGAGTTGGAATTGGATGGGCCGGCGTGCACCATGCGTCCAGGTGATGCAGGTTTCGAAGAGTGCGAAGCTTGCCAGTAAATGCAGTACAACGGCACGTTCCGGCCAGTCCGGAATGTGCCGATAACATTGTTTAAGACACGAACTGTTGCGCTGGCTGAACTAAAGTCGCGCATACCAATCAAAAGATAAAGTGAAGGAAGAAATATGCTCTCTTGGGATGAACAATCAAGTTCAACACCCGACTCGCGTGTAATGCCACCTGTGATGCCGACAGAGGCTGCCGTGGATACGACACATCGCGTCAATGCTGCTGATAAGCGCATTATCAATGGTCATACAGACGTCAATCAATTGGTGCCTTTTAAATATAAATGGGCATGGGACAAGTATCTGGCCGGTTGTGCTAATCACTGGATGCCGCAAGAAATCAATATGCAGCGCGATATCGAACTGTGGAAAAGTCCAAATGGGTTGACTGATGACGAGCGTCGTCTGGTAAAACGCAATCTGGGTTTCTTCGTCACTGCTGATTCACTGGCTGCCAACAACATCGTACTTGGCACTTATCGCCACATCACTGCACCAGAATGTCGTCAGTATTTGTTGCGTCAGGCGTTTGAAGAGGCTATTCACACCCACGCATATCAATATATTGTCGAGTCGCTGGGTTTGGACGAAGCTGAAATTTTTAACGCGTATCATGAAGTCAAATCGATTCGTGACAAAGATGAGTTTCTGATTCCGTTCATCAACACGTTGACCGATCCTGAATTCAAGACCGGCACAACGGAGAACGACCAGAAATTATTGCGTTCGCTGATCGTGTTTGCCTGCATCATGGAAGGCCTTTTCTTCTATGTCGGCTTTACTCAGATCCTGGCGCTTGGTCGTCAAAATAAGATGATGGGTGCGGCAGAACAGTACCAATATATTTTGCGCGATGAATCAATGCACTGTAACTTCGGCATCGATTTAATCAACACAATCAAGATGGAAAATCCGCATTTGTGGACCTCCGAATTTCGTGATGAAATTAAATCGTTGTTTTTAAGCGCAGTAGAGTTGGAATATCGTTACGCAGAGGATACAATGCCGCGTGGAGTGCTCGGTTTGAATGCGCCAATGTTTAAAGGTTATTTGCGGTTTATCGCAAATCGCCGCGCGCAGCAAATCGGACTGGACCCAATGTTCCCTCAGGAAGAAAATCCCTTCCCCTGGATGAGCGAGATGATCGATCTGAAAAAAGAGCGCAACTTTTTTGAGACACGTGTCATTGAGTATCAAACCGGCGGTGCACTGAACTGGGAATAACGGTACCAGAATCTCCGACAAGAATATGAGGTGGACGGAAAGATGCAGCGAGTAGTTTAAAAAAACGCTGCATAACCAAAGGTAGCAATTCAATTTAATGAACAGTCAAAGACCGCAAAGATCTTATCTGTCGTCGCCGCTCATCCCGACTAAATCGGGCATGGCGGCTTTTTCTTTGGAAAATCCGAACACCTTTTGTAACTGAATAAACTTCTTTTGGAACCGCAGCAAGTTAATGAAGATAATCTGCACCGGGCAACGTGGTATTGCGAGGCGGAGTAGGTTCCGGAAGAGGTTTAATTAAAGAATTCCGACGTTGGCGTAATAGCTGGCGTTTTTTTGGCTAGGTTCGCAGCCGCAAGGCGTTGCGAATAACGTGACTCTTCCAGGTCGGCGATCGTGGAAGATATCCCTGGCCAATAATGGCTGAAGTGCTGCATCAATGAGGGGATGGAGCAGTTCAGCTGGTGCCGAATTCATTAGCGCAAGCAGAGAGTTGATTGCGCCGATGAATAATCCGCCGGACCATCGCGATGGGCCGTCGGGTTTCCAACTTGGAGCTTGATTTTTTCCATCACGTGAAGGAGAAACAAAATGGCAACAGCAACAAAGAAATCCGCAGCGAAAAAAACCGCTGTGAAGAAAGCCGCTCCGGCAAAAAAGCCAGTAGCAGCTAAAAAACCAGTGGCTAAAGCAGCAGCGAAACCTGTAGCAAAAGCAGCGGCCAAAAAGCCAGTAGCAAAAGCAGCAGCGAAACCTGTAGCAAAAGCAGCGGCCAAAAAGCCAGCAGCGAAACCTGTAGCAAAAGCAGTGGCCAAAAAGCCAGTAGCAAAAGCAGCAGCGAAACCTGTAGCAAAAGCAGCGGCCAAAAAGCCAGTAGCAAAAGCAGCAGCGAAACCTGCTGCAAAAGCAGCGGCCAAAAAGCCAGTGGCAAAAGCAGCAGCGAAACCTGCAGCAAAAAAGCCAGTAGCAAAAGCAGCAGCCAAACCTGCGGCAAAAAAGCCGGTAGCTAAAGCAGCAGCAAAACCTGCTGCCAAAAAGCCGGTAGCTAAAGCAGCAGCAAAACCTGCTGCCAAAAAGCCAGTAGCTAAAGCAGCAGCGAAACCTGCAGCAAAAAAGCCGGTAGCTAAAGCAGCAGCAAAACCTGCTGCCAAAAAGCCGGTAGCTAAAGCAGCAGCGAAACCTGTCGCTAAAGCGGTAGCAAAGCCAGCAGCTAAAGCAGCGGCGAAACCTGCAGCTAAAGCAGCAGCGAAACCTGCAGCTAAAGCAGCAGCGAAACCTGCAGCTAAAGCAGCAGCAAAAAAGCCAGCGGCAAAAAAAGTAGCGGCAAAACCGGCAGCAGCAGCTGATTCAGCAGTAAAAACTATACTGAATCCGGCAGCAGCATGGCCTTTCCCTACTGGTACGCGTCCGTAATTGTTCGCGTGTCGGAAGAGAGCCTAGTTAGTTTCAGGCGTACTACCCGCTGTATGGCCTTGTGCTATCAGCGGGTTTTTTGTTTTTTCATCGGATTGTGCTGCTACCACTCTGAAGAAAAAAGTAAGAAGTAGGTAGTCCGTATGGCAATAGCATTTTCAAATACGTCATCTTAGGTCATGATGCTTCTCTAGCGTGATTGTGTGCCATCGTTTAAAGTGGCTATAGTGTATTGAAATGTCACGCTTCATCCGAAAAGAGAGAAAAACATCGTGCTGCAGAATATTTTTTCATTGATCATCGAGACTGCCGGGAGTGTTTTAGGTGGCGTGCTGTTATTACGTTTCTGGATTCAGGCCGTCCGCGTGCGTCCACCCCAACAGGTGGCCCATTTCATATTTACCATTTCAGACTGGATGGTGCGCCCACTGCGCAAAGTGCTGCCTGGTTTCAGTGGTTATGACTGGGCGAGTCTGATTGGTGCGCTAGTGGTCGCACTTGTTTGTGTAGCATTGCAACTTGCAGTTGCTTCAGTTTTGAGTGCTCCGGTGGTATTGGTTTTGGCGGCGTTGCTGTTTCTGCAATGGGTTTTTTATGGCCTGATAGGGTTGTTAATTATCGAAGCCATTTTTAGCTGGGTAAATCCGCAGGCACCATTGGCGCCCTTCGTGCGGGCACTGAATGCCCCGCTGCTGGATCCTGTGCGTCGGATTATCCCTTTATTAGGGAATGTCGACTTATCGCCTCTGGTGGCGCTTATTCTATTGCGGATAGTCCACCAACTGTTGATCGCGTTGATTCAATCTCTTTAATTAATTCGTAGTAAGGCAAGGAGTGGACAAAGAAGGAGAGTTCGCGCAGGCGAAAAATGCCGCTGTTGTGCTGCCTGGATTGCTCTTGATTGGTCTATGTTCGGGGTGGAAACGATATTTTTTGGTGCTCGGTGATGCCTGGCATTATTATCGATTCTGGAGGAGTGCGCTGGCGCTAAACCATATCGCAAGCTCACTACTTTGCGTCTATGCCACGTGACCCGACATTTTGCTGTATCGCTTGAGCAGAGATGCGCATAACATTGTGTAGCGCCAACGGTGCGTATTTGCCGATAGCAAATATTTCCGTTGGCTCAATGCTAATTGAACGCTAACTGCGTGTTAATGAAATATTAATTAACTCAGCTTCCGATCTGGGTTTGCAGATAATTCTGGATACCGACTTTGTCGATAAGGTCGATTTGGGTTTCGAGCCAGTCGATGTGTTCTTCGGTGTCATCCAGAATGTCTTTAAACAATTCGCGTGAGATGTAATCACCCGCAGCCTCAGACGCAGCAATGCCTTCTTTGACGGTGTGTTGCGCAGCTTTCTCTAACTTCAAATCGCATGCCAGCATCTCGGGCGTATTCTCGCCGATCATCAGTTTGTGTAATGCTTGCAGATTAGGCAGTCCATCCAGCATCAGGATACGATCGATCAGGCGATCAGCATGCTTCATTTCGCCGATCGACTCTTCGTATTCTTTCTTGCCCAGTTTTTCCAGGCCCCAGTGTTTGTACATCCGGGCATGCAGAAAATACTGATTAACTGCGCTGAGTTCGTTGGTCAACTGTGCGTTGAGCAGTTTAATGATGTTTTTGTCGCCTTGCATAATTGCCTCTCTAAAAATAATATCGGCGAACGAAGGTGATATGACGTGGGGAAATATAACCAGCACCGCCCGAAAAGAGCAATGATAGCTTAGCCACTCAGCTTTTTCACCATACATTAGCAGGAATCATTCGCACTCTTGTTCAAGCCTTTTAATCCAGGATTAAAATTGTCTTAAGCTTGGCAAGGGTAAACTCGGCGGCAGTTGTTTTAAAGAGAGTTGCGGAATAAATCGACGTAGGTGCGTGCTTGAATCAAAGTACTGAATAGCACGCAGATGCATAAAGCCTCTAAAGCAACACTCCCAGACTTTCGCTTTGTGCGGGAATGAGTTATCCGCTTTGCCTATGCGCGCTAACGATCTAGATAAGGCGCCAAAATTTGCTCAAGCCACTCGATGAAGATGCGCACCCGACGCGACAGGTTCTGTCGGTGCGCTACCACGATTGACACCGACAATGGTTCCGGACGCAAATCTGGGAGGACTTCGATTAGCTCGCCACTAAGGAGGAAGGCCGAGAGGCTTGAGAGCCCGGCCTGTATGAGCCCAAGCCCAGCCAATCCCGCGCCATGATACGTCTGCACGTTGTTGACACTGAGCGAACCGGGAAGCGCAAGCATTGCATAGCTGTCGCCGTCTGGATATTCCCAGCCGAGTGGCCGACTCCCCAATGTTGGCGTGTAGTGAACCATGCGATGGTCCTGAGCCAGCAGATCTTCCAGCGTGCGAGGTATGCCATGCCGCTTGAGGTAGGCCGGACTTGCCGCATTGACCATCCGCAAGGCTCCAAGCCTCCGCGCAACGAGCGTCTCGTCAACGATTTCGCCGACGCGGAGCACGCAATCCATTCCTTCCTGAATCAGATCAACGCGCCGGTCAGTGCTTGATATTTCTAGCTCGACTTCCGGGTAGGCGTCCATGAACGTTGGCAACGCAGGCAAGATGGTGGAGCGAGCGAATTCGGTCGGCATGTCGACCCGTAGACGACCGCGTAGAGGCGCCTCGCCTCCAGCAAACATCGAGTTCAGATCCTCGGCATCTGTAAGCAGGGCGCGCGCGCGTAGATAGAAGCTTCTTCCGTCCTCCGTCAACTGTACCGTTCGGGTTGAGCGGTGGAGCAAGCGAACACCCATCTGTGCTTCCATTTTGCGAACAACATTCGACGCTCTGCCCTTTTGAATGCCGAGGCTCTCCGCTGCGTGAGTGAAACTGCCCATTTCTGCTATGCGAACAAAGATCGCCAGTGCGTCGAGATTTTGCATTGTTCTTTATCTGGGTAACAATGAGTTTTGATTGGAGTACTTTATAGCAAACGTCGCGCGGCGCATAGTTAACGCTTGTGGAGCCAGAAGGGCTGGTCCCACGCACTTTGGAGGCCACAATGCGCTACAACCAACTGGGTAACACAGGACTTTTCGTATCAGAACTTTGCCTCGGCACGATGACCTTCGGCCCTTCAGGGCAGGAAGGCCTTTATCACGATATTGCGGGAATGGATCAGGCAACAGCCGATAGTATCGTGAAATGCTGCCTTGCTGCAGGTGTGAATTTCTTTGACACCGCCGATGTTTACACCCACGGCCATTCTGAACGCATGCTGGGTCAGGCGCTAAAAAACCTGGGCGTACCGCGTAAGGATGTCGTCATTGCGACCAAAGTATTTAATCCATCCGGCAGCGGACCGAATGACCGGGGCTCCTCTCGTGGACACATCATGGATTCGGTTGAGGCGAGTTTAGAGCGCCTCCAGACCAATTATCTCGACCTTTACCAAGTTCATGCCAACGATCCGGTGACGCCCATAGAGGAAACTCTTCGCGCGTTCGATGACCTTATCTCGCGCGGACTTGTGCGCTATATCGGCGTTTCAAACTGGTCGGCATGGCGCATTGCCAAGGCTCAAGGCATTGCTGAACGCTGCGGTTTTTCTCGCTTTCAAACAGTCCAAGCTTATTACTCCATCGCGGGCCGCGACCTTGAGCGGGAAATAGCGCCGATGTTGACGGAAGAAAAGATGGGTTTGATGGTTTGGTCACCGCTTGCAGGTGGGTTGCTGTCCGGAAAGTTTGGTCCGGGCTCGGCAAGCGAAGGGCGGCGTGCGACCTTCGATTTTCCACCTGTTGACAAAGATAAAGCCTGGTCCTGCGTGGCGGCGATGCGCCCCATCGCAGAGAAACACGGCACCAGCGTGGCGAGCGTCGCGCTTGCTTACGTCTTGGCGAAACCCTTCGTTACGTCCGTCATTACTGGCGCAAAAAGCCTTGATCAAATTGAACAGAACTTAGCCGCCCGAGGGCTCAAGCTTGACGCTGATGATCTTGCTACGCTTGACGCTGTTAGCAGGCTCGCGCCGGAATATCCAGGCTGGATGCACGAGCGGACCGCTCCCACGCGAATGCCCTCAGGTACGCAAATCAAGCCGAACAGTCCTCCGTCCAGTAGCAAATCATAAAGCCATCAATTAAAAGGAGGCAACCATGCCGCAAATAACTGAGCAACAAATGGCGTTTCAGGTCAGCAACGCAACTTTCGGCCTGGAGGGCGCTAGCAAACGAAATATGCGTGCGCTTGCCTCTGAATGGAGGGTTAAATTTTGAGAATGATCTCCTGGCGCGCACTTTTGACATGGAGCCTTGTGGCATTTTTCGTGTTTGCTGGCCTACTAAATATCTTCGCGCCGCTATCGCTACGCGAGGACTACCTCAATTGGGGATACCCCGGTTGGTTTCACTACGCAACTGGCTCACTCGAACTTTTGAGCGCAGTTCTCCAGGGGCGACGTGCGACCAGCAAGCTCGGGGTATTACTTGGGGCGTTAGTCATGGGAGCCGCCGTCATTACTTTGCTGATTTATCACGACTGGCTACATGCAACCTTCCCGTTACTAATTTTCGTCGCCTTGGCCGGAAAGCTTATGCCTGAGGCACAAAGATCTCAGCGGCTCTCAATTTGATAAATAAACGGCGCAAATGGGGCAACTTCAGGAAGGAGCGAAAAGCGCCCCGATGACAGCTATCTCAACAAGTCCGATTTTTTAATCGCCTCTTAAATGGGGCAAACAGTACTACTTAACGTTAAGGGTTTTATCATGAGCATTTCTTCTTCGGAATTAAAAGGCGTCGTTGTTTTCCATTCAGGCTATGGCCATACAAAACGGGTGGCTGACGCCATAGCGGAGGGCGCGAACGCTAGCTTGTTGCAAATCGATGCTGAAGGAAATTTGTCTGACCAGGCGTGGGCAGACATCAATGAGGCGCACTACATCATTCTCGGATCACCCACATATATGGGCGGCCCCAGTTGGCAATTCAAGAAGTTTGCGGATGCGTCGTCCAAACCATGGTTCGCCGACCTATGGCAGGACAAGGTCTTTGGTGGGTTTACCAATAGCGCCAGTATCAACGGAGACAAGCTGGCGACTCTTCAGTATTTCACTCTCCTCGCTGCACAGCATCGCGGGATTTGGGTGGGCATGGGAATGAAATCATCCAATACGAAGGCTTCTCAACGAGATGACATAAATCGCATGGGTTCCTTCCTTGGCCCAATGGCTCAGACGCCAGCCGATGCATCTCCTGAAGAAATGTCTTCGGGAGACCTGGAAACCGCGCGTCTATACGGCTTGCGCGTTGCTGAGATAGCAGCCAAATTGTTCTCGATTGATCCACAAGGTGGCTCGCTCAATAGCCTGTGAGATAGTGAGGCAGGGCTTTTTCGCTGAATTTGAAGTTAGTGCGGCCAAAGCCTGACCCAATGCGGTCAGGCTGGCTTATTTAGATTCAGGATCGGTGACAAAGCCAATTTTCCCTAATCCGCCAGATTGCGCCGCCGCCATTACCTGCGCTATTTTTTCGTATTCAGTGGTGCGTTCAGCGCGCAAATGTAATTCAGGCTGCGGTTCTTTTTTTGCCGCCGCCGCAATCTTTAGTTGGAGTGCGTTGCGATCAACTATTTCATCGTTCCAGTAAACTTTGCCGGCAGCATCAATTGACAGGCTAATGCTTTCTGGCTTCACCTGATCTGGCTGGTTAGTGGCACGTGGCAAATCGATTTTGACAGCGTGATTCATCACCGGAATCGTCATGATAAAAATGATCAGCAGGACCAACATTACGTCGACTAATGGTGTGGTGTTGATCTCTGGATTAAAGTCGTCGTCCGAGTCGGACAGGGAGCCCATTGACATCATGCACCTTTCACAGCGACTAACTTGGAAGTCGTTTCAGGGCTTGTTCCGTTGCCAATTTTGTTGGCATCAGCACGTGACCCTGTGACGAATAATGCATGTAAGTCAAAGCCAAATTTATTGAGTTTGGCGATGATGGTTTTGTTGCCGCGCACCAATGCGTTATAGCCAAAGGTAGCTGGAATAGCGACCGCGAGACCTAACGCGGTCATGATGAGCGACTCACCCACCGGCCCGGCGACTTTGTCGATGCTTGCCTGACCGGAAGTGCCAATCGCCACCAACGCGTGATAAATCCCCCACACGGTACCGAACAATCCAACGAACGGTGCCGTCGAACCGACTGAAGCCAACACCGCCATGCCTGTTTGCAATTTGCTGGAGGCCTCATCAATTGCCTGGCGCAAAGACAAGGTTACCCAGTCACTGGTGGAAAGTTGATCGTGTAAATGACCGCTATGAGCGGTGTGATGGCGCATGGAAACGACGCCAGCTTGGGCAACGTCGGCAAACGGATTTTCGGTGCCTAAAGTGGCAATACCTTCAGGTAGATTGGTCGTATCCCAGAACTGATGTCCTGCTGCGTGCGCTGCGCGCTGCAAGCGGATAAGTTGGATTGCCTTGGTTAGGATAACGTACCACGAAGAGATGGACATGATGACCAGCAATAACGCGACACTTTTAATCACGATATCGCCCTGTGACCAGAGCGCTTCTAAACCGTATGGACTTACTTCCATGATTGTTCCTTTATTTCTGACAATGCGATCGTTGATTTGGTTGGTGCGGCGCTTCGGTGCATAGATTGCGCGCCACACTAACGGTATGGAATACGTTTGCTAAATGGTGCTAATAGGGTGTTTGAATGCTTTATTTAATTTGAAAGCTGAAAATTGATAGGTACTATTGCATACACTGGCAGGGCTTTGCCATCCTCCATGTAGGGCTTGAAAAGCGCCCGCAAAAGCGCCTGTTTGGCTGCTTCGTCCAGACGTGCCGAACCGGAACTTTTTTGTATCTCTACGCGTTCTGCGCGCCCCTTTTCATTGATCAGCACGCGCATGACGACTTTTCCTTCTTCGCCCATACGTTTGGCAGCAGCAGGATATTCAGGACTAGGAGGTCGAATATACTCCACTCCAGAGCTGATCGTCCGGGGAACAGCAGGTGCGGCCGGTGCCGCAACCGGTGCCGGCGCAGGTGGCGAGTATTCTTCTTTTTGTGGCGGCTGCGGCGGTGCCACAGGAACAGAAATAGCTTGCTCGGAAGGCGTATTATTTACGATTACCGGTGTAGGGTGGGGCGGCGTGACATGTTTCCTCACGACTTGAACCGTCTTCGGTACCGCGGGTTGGGGTTTTGGCGGCGTTGGTTCAGGTGCGCGCTCGGGGGTGATGAAGGTGGCGAACACTTCTTTCGGTATTGCTTGTGCCACTTGATGAATCAGGCCACTTTTCAGGGCGATGAAAAAACCAACATGTAACAAGATAATCGCGCCGAGCGGCCCGATACGTTTGACTTGATTCCACACAAAAGTGGAGACCTGCGGTGAAGACGACATTGTTGCGCTCATTTACACTAACGACTCTTTATGCAACGATTGCACCGTTTGGCATCGGTTGGAATACCAATGCGTGAATATGACGGTGTGCTGTGGGAACATTATTATCCAAACATTCACGCAACACATTCTTGGCGCAAGAATGGCATTTTCCACAGCTGGTTGCGACCCCTAGATTCTGCCGCAATTCCCGCATAGAAGACATGCCAGAATTAACCGCCTGGCGTATTTTCCATTCAGAGACATTATTGCAAACACAAACGATCATTTTTTACCTTTACTATCTATTAGCAATTTATTAGCAATTGATATTAACGAATGATTTAAGAAATAAGCGTAAAAACAGGTGTGGTTTTTACGCGATAAGTGACTGTTTTAATGACTGCGATTGCCCGTCACAAGACGCGCAAATAAATTATATTTTTCCTGCCGCGGCATACTACGTTCTACTAATGTAGCCCACTGTTCCGATAGTTGCTGACAAGTAGTACGCAATACCGGTGCCAGATTTGGTAACACCGCCAAAGCCTTTAAATGTCGCTCGATGACCGATGCCAATTTTGTGCAGCCGCGTGTCTCTGGCTGATTCGTCTGATGATGCGCCGTATAATGGGACATCAGATGTAATACCGCTGATACCAATAGTTCCGGTTGTGCCGGCGCTTCATTAGGTGCCGCAAACGTGATATCCAACTCTTCGTTAACCATCAAGTGCTCCTTGTCAGTAAATCGCTGGCTGTTCGGCTGGCTGGTATCGGGAACTTCATCTTTTATCGCTACATTATTCAATGAAATTAACGCAGTTCTATTCGGCATCTTCAGAAGAGAGGAATCTTCAACAACACTTCAAGCGGTCAAAATTAATTTATTCAATTGCGTCAGTCGTAACTTGTAAATTCTGCCGCCGTGATCAATTTCCAGCTCACGCATTTGCTGAAAAAGGTCCCGACTAGTAATCCGTGTGATGGTCGGTTTGACTGCTTTACTGACAACTGAAACGGATTGCTCACGGTCCTGATGTTCATTTGCGCGCTGTAACGAGTGACCCATAATAGTCCTTTATGTAAATGCGAACAATTCTTATTTAGATTATTCTCTATTTAAACAGGGATTGCAAGTGCTTTTACTATCTTTGCGATAGCTATTTTATAAAAGGCTTCTACTATGCGGTCAAAATGATATCGTATCATCAACTTCTATCGACAGTTGTCCTGCCACAAACCAATAAAATTTTCGAGTACAGTATTTATACCACGAAATAAGAATCATTATTATCTGAAGTCGTATTTATACCTCGTATTTACAAAGTTAAGCGCTCTGCGGGATTTTTTGACTTTAGCGTTTTACAGATTCCCTAAGTCCTGATGCGGTCGTTGTATTTAGACCAGATTAGGGGATGGGGTCCATCGTGGATTGAATAAAAAAAAAGCCATCAAATCGCATTTGACGGCCCTTCAAGTTTTCTAACTTGTTCGCTATAAAGATAGCGTCATGCGTATGACAACCTTACTCTTTTGGCTTAGCTGCCTCACGGCGATTGAAGCCGGCCACCATGTCAAAGCGGAACAAGCGGCATTCCAATGCGCCGTTGAAAAATGGTGTTTTGCGCGCTTCTTTCAGACGTAGCAATTTTGGCAAAGTCAGGTCAGCAGTGAACAAGAATACTGTCCAGCCAGCGAAACGTTGCTTCAGCGTATTGCCAAAGGCACTAAAGAACGCATTGAATAGATCTTCGGTTGCCAGTGTGCTGTCGCCGCGCACGCCAATCCGCTCACCGTACGGAGGATTGGTCAAAATAATGCCCCCGCTGCCGCTGAGTTCATTTGGCGGCCTGACTTCCTGTGCCTCAATTTGTTTCAGCGGAACTTCAAAAAGGATACCAGCGTTACGTAAATTTTCTGCCGTCATGTCGATCATCTCGCCAGAAATATCACTGCCGAAAATGGTCGGTATCAGTGGCATTGGATTTGGCTTAATGGCGCCTTTAATGGCTTGCCATTGGCCAATCTCGAAGCCATGAAATTTTTCAAAAGCAAACGCGCGTCGGGCACCAGCAGGAATGCCAGCTAACATTTGTGCAGCCTCGATCAAAATGGTGCCAGAGCCGCACATCGGGTCGAACAAGACCGTGCCGGGCTTCCAGCCAGCAGTGCGTAGCAATCCGGCAGCAAGATTTTCACGTAACGGCGCATCGCCCGTTTCAGCGCGCCAGCCGCGTTTGAAAAGTGCTTCGCCCGAAGTATCCAGATAAAGCGTGAAATTATGCGCATCCAGAAATCCGACGATCCGCATGTCGGGTGCATGGGTATCAACTGAAGGGCGCTCGTCGCAGATGTCGCGGAACCGGTCACAAATCGCATCCTTGATTTTGAGCGTTGTGAACTCCAGGCTGCGCAAGGGCGATTTAATGGCGGTGATATCGACGCGAATAGTATGGTCAACCCGAAACCAGTTCTCCCATTCTTGTTCGAGCGCCTTATCGTAAATATCATTTTCAGTCTTGTAGGCGCAGTGTGCTAGGCGCATCAATACGCGACTGGCGATCCGTGAGTGCAGATTGACAAGCCATGCGTCACTCAATAAGCCAGAGCAATGTACGCCTCCCGGCACCTGATTATGGACTCTGAGCGTTACCGCGGGAGCGGCTAGTTGTGCGATTTCATTGATTTCTTCAGCAAGTGCGGTCTCTAATCCGCGTGGACAAGGGCAAAAATACGAGTGTTTCGAACTTGCTGATTGTGCTGTGAGTGCTTGTGCCATAGGGGGTTCTCTTAATCCGTTAACTGCATCGACTGGGATGCAGCGGTGAAATGATTACTCACGAAAAAGTGAATAACGGTGGTCTTACTTGCGAACTGCCTGCAGACTATTCGGATAGTGATGGTGCAAATAGTTTGCAATTTTATTTATTGCTATCCATTGGTGCGATCTACTTAAAGTGCCAATAAAGCATTAGTAGCCGTGTATTAAAACGTAGTGTTAAAACCGCGTGCGGATCAGATCATGCTATTTTTGCAAAGGCGCGCTCGACGAAGTCTAATCGGTCCTGGCCCCAATGACCTTCTCCATCGACAACGTACCAAGGCGCACCAAAGACATTGGCGGCAATGGCTTCATCGGTAAAACGAACAAACTCGGCCTCTACGCTAGCAGTGTCGGCAGATTTTAACAAGGTTTTGCCATCATGCCCAAGTGCTGTGGCTATGCCGATTAAGGTGTCTGTATCTGCAATGTTTTTCTCATCTTCCCACACGGCACGCATAATGACGCCAGTCAAATCTAGTGCAGCCTGAGTTCCGTGTGCCAACTGGGTCGCGATGATCAGTTTGGCTGCCTCGTCGCTGTGCACCGGAAAGTAGGTCGGTTGCAAATTCATTGGCAATCCTAAATACTCTTTCCAGCGTCGGAGATCCTCAAGTCGATAAGCTTGGCGCTGTGGTGAGCGCTTGGCTAACGGTAATCCACCTGAAACACCAAATACTTTTGACAAGTCGATTGGCTTTAATACAATTTGTACACCATATTTCTGGGCTAACGCGACAAGTCGCGCATGTCCCAGATAAGTAAATGGCGACTGAGGCGCGAAATAATACTCACAGATTTTGCTCATGTCGATTCCTGTCTCTGTTGTTTATTTTATGGTTTTTTTTATGTTTTTTATGTTTGCTTCCATTCGCCAACTAATGATCAGCCCGATTTAGAACGGCTTGACGACCACCAGAATAACAATAGCTAGCAACAAAACCACCGGTACTTCATTGAAATAACGAAACCAGACGTGACTACGCTTATTGGTACCTAATTCGAATTTCTTCAACATGCTGCCGCTGGCGTGGTGATAACCGATTAAAAGAATGACTAATAGCAACTTTGCATGCAACCAGCCGTTTCCCGGGCCTTTTCCAATACCATAACCTAGCCACAACCACACGCCGAAAACAATAGTACCTATCGCAAGAGGCAGCATGAAACGGTATAACTTGCGTGCCATCAACAATAATCGTTGTGTCGCCACCGGTTCCGTCTCTTGCGCCAGATTAACAAGAATACGCGGCAAATAAAA
This sequence comes from Glaciimonas sp. GNP009, assembly GCF_054343755.1. NCBI lineage: Bacteria > Pseudomonadati > Pseudomonadota > Betaproteobacteria > Burkholderiales > Oxalobacteraceae > Glaciimonas > Glaciimonas sp. GNP009. The sequence continues at coordinate 1,688,022 of NZ_JBTGUV010000004.1, read as the reverse complement.
CAGGCCTGCAAACCATGAAACGATGAAGACGATGTGCAGCGCTTTGATCCAGAGCATGAAGTATCCTTAGAAAAGTTAATTCGAAAACAGAGGGAAAATCGATAGTCTTTGTTGATTTAACAGGTTGTTTTGACAATCCTCTAGGTGCGTACTTCGCCGTGACCAAACACCACATATTTCAAGGAGGTCAAGCCGTCCAGACCCACCGGACCGCGTGCGTGTAACTTGTCATTGGAGATGCCAATTTCAGCACCAAGCCCAAATTCGAAACCATCCGCAAACCGGGTTGAAGCATTCACGATTACAGAGGCCGAGTCGACCTCACGTAAAAATCGCATCGAGCGGGAATAATTTTCGGTCACAATGCTATCGGTATGATGGGAAGAGTAATGATTAATATGTGTAATCGCTTCGTCCATATCCTCAACCACCTTCACGGCCAGAATTGCCGCCAGATATTCAGTGCTCCAATCTTCCTCGGTCGCTGCGACCACGTGCAAATAGTCGCAAGAGCGTAATATCTTGCTAGCCTCGGCATCGGCGCGCAGTTCCACGTCTTTTGTCCGATATAAACGTGCCAGTTCCGGCAAGACCTGCGGCGCAATGGCACGTCCTATTAGCAGGGTTTCCATGGTGTTGCAGGTGCCGTAACGGTGACATTTTGCATTAAAAGCAATTTTTACCGCTTTTTCTGGATCAGCCTGATCGTCTATGTAGACGTGACAAATGCCATCCAGATGTTTAATCATCGGTACCTTGGACTCCTTCATCAAGCGCTCAATCAAGCCCTTGCCGCCGCGCGGGATGATGACGTCAATATATTCCGGCATGCAGATTAAAGCGCCGACTGCAGCGCGATCAGTGGTTTCGATAACTTGCACCGCATCGCTTGGCAGGCCTGCACCATCCAGTCCTTCTTTGACCAGTCTGGCTAGCACCTGATTGCAGTTAATCGCTTCCGAGCCGCCGCGCAAAATAGTCGCATTACCACTCTTGATACATAAACCAGCCGCATCAATGGTCACGTTGGGACGTGCTTCGTAAATAATACCAATGACGCCGAGAGGAACGCGCATCTGTCCAACCTGAATCCCGGTCGGACGATATTTCATGTTCGAAATTTCACCGATCGGATCGGGAAGGGCGACGATTTGCTGCAATCCTTCAATCATGGTGGTGATCGCTTTGTCGGATAGCGTCAGACGATCCAGCATTGCTTCTTCCAAACCATTGGCGCGTGCTGCATCCAAGTCTTTTTGATTGGCGATGCGCAAGGTGTCCGATTCGCGCCGGATCGCTTCAGCGATTAACGTTAGTGCACGGTTCTTGGTTGCCGTATCGGCGCGTGCCATCAGGCGAGATGCAGCCCGGGCACGTTGACCGACGTTAGTGATGTATTGTTGGATATCCATAATTGGTAGTATGTCTGATATGTTGAGTGTTGGTCTGGTTTCGTGAAATACAGAGCCAAAGCCATGCGTCAAAATGCCTTTCGGGATATGGATACAGTAGAAACTACATGGCAGTCACTTACGAACGTGCGACTTTTAGTCCCAATTGCAATAGTGCATCCCAAGCATCACCAGCGAACGTCTTGGCACGCAAACCTTTTACCATTTTGTCGATCTGCGCTGCCTGTTGTAATGCCGCTTCCAGAGTCGTCAATGATAAGCGACGCAGTGCCGGCTCCATTAAACGTTCACGTGGCCCCCAAATACGATATTCTTTCAGCAACGCGCTGAGTGGACGGCCTTGCGTCATACCGGATTTTAGCTTCAATAAGGTGCGGCACTCTTCTGATATCGCCCAAAGAACCAATGGCAATGCTTCGCCTTCACCTTTTAAACCATCAATCATCCTGACTAAACGGGCAACATCACCGCCTAACATTGCCTCATTTAATTTAAAAACGTCATACCTTGCGACATTGAGAACAGCATCGTGCACTTGTTCGAAACTGAGCTTGCCCGGTGGATGCAATAAAGCCAGTTTCTGAATTTCCTGATGAGCGGCCAGCAGGTTGCCCTCAACCCGATCAGCGATAAAGTCGAGTGATTGACGATCAGCGCTTAGTTGTTGTCCTGCCAACCGGACACCAATCCAGCTTGGCAATTGAGTCCGTTCAACCAGCGGAATATCAATATACACTCCCGTTTGCTGCAACGATCCGACCCATGCCGCTTTCTGAGTTGCCCAATCCAATTTCGGCAACGTGATAATAGTCACATTGTCGGGGTTAAGCGTCGTCGCATATTGCTGTAATGCCTGACCACCGTCCTTGCCCGGTTTGCCGGTTGGAATATGTAACTCAATCAATTTTTTGTCGCCAAACAACGATTGCGACTGGTTGGACGCCTGTAATTCGCCCCATTTAAAACTACGATCCACCGTTAAGACATCGCGCTCTGAGCAGCCATTGGCTCGGGCACTCTTGCGAATTTTATCCGCCGCTTCGAGCGCAAGCAGATGCTCGTCGCTGGTGATGACGTACAGCGGCGCGACTGTCTTGGCCAGATGAGTATCGAGAGCGTCAATCCGCAGTTGCATCGCCGGTCCTCGTTATGGCGCTGGTTTTGTCGATGGAACTGACGGGGCCGGCGATGTTGTTGGCGATGTCGCTGTCGATGGCTCTATCACAGTATTGTTAGCAGTGTTAGCGGGTTTGAGTGCGTTCATCCGGCGCAGAATTTGCTGTACCAGATCAGTTTGCATATCGCGATACAACAGCGCTTCTTCAGCCACTTTTGATAGTTCTTGCGATTCGTTGTAGCTGATGTCACGCTTCAGTGTGATCAGGGTTTGTGGCATTAACTCCTTCTGCTGCGCATCTTTTAGACGGAATGAAAATCTCGAGTACAGCATATATTCACGCGCACGGCCTTGACTGTTGAGGGTCAAAATGACTTTTTCCTGCGTCTGCGAGATCACTTCCATCACAGCCTCAGCCCCTTTTTCATTAGGAACTACTTCAGTGGTCCCGCTAGCCTGAATATTACGTTTGAGTTCGACTCCCAGTGGTGTGCCTGTAGCAGACCCCAAATAAATAGTCTTGAAAGGAAGGTTGGCAGTGCCGCGCAAGTGAAACCCGCACGCGGCAAGCATAGCGGTAAGGGCGATGATAATCGACCAGCGAACCAACGGTTGGCGACTCATGAAAACGCGCGTCATACAGATATTCCTTGTTTCAAGATTCGGGACGAAAATCGCTGTCCTGGCTGGCAATCGGACGGTCCACTTATGTGACTTAGTGGACCGCTTTAATAGATCAAGCAGCATGTTTTATGCGAGCTATCACTAAGCGTTTCACGGGTGATTTAATTCGCGCTTTAGCTGAGCCTTTCGTTAAGTGCTCGGTTTAAAGCGCAACTTACACTGTCCATCAAATACTCAGCGATTCATTTTTACATCAGGCAACGATATTAATCAATTTGCCCGGAACGACAATTACTTTCTTTGGTGCTCCTTCGAGATACTTTTGCACATTTTCATGCGCCAGCGCCAGCGCTTCGACGGTGGCTTTGTCAGCATCTTTGGCGATTATAATGCTGCCGCGTAATTTGCCGTTGACCTGAATCATCATCTCGATTTCGCTTTGCTCAAGCGCCTTAGCATCAACCTGCGGCCAACTTGCGTCCAGAATATCGCCATGCACTTTCGCGAAGCCGAGCTCTTGCCATAGCGTGTGCGTGATATGCGGCGCGATTGGGTTGAGAACGCGCAAGAAAATTGACAGACATTCAGTCAGTACGGCATTGCTGGCTCCCGATGCTTCGAGCTTGGTAGCTTCTAGCGTGTTGAGCATTTTCATGCAAGCCGATACGACGGTGTTGTACTGAATGCGCTTCAAGTCATGGTCGGCCTGTTGCAAAATTTTATGGACTTCGCGCCGCAAGGTTTTGAGCGGGACCGACAAATCGGCATATTGCTTATTTGATCCCGGAATAATATTCGCGGCCTGTGCGTGGCTGAAGCTCCAGACCCGACGTAAGAAACGATGGGCACCTTCGACACCCGCGTTCGACCATTCCAGCGTTTGTTCTGGTGGCGAGGCAAACATCGTGAATAAACGGGCAGTATCGGCGCCGTATTGGTCAATTTGTGCTTGTGGATCGATGCCGTTATTCTTTGATTTCGACATTTTTTCCGTGCCGCCGATAATGACTGGCTGTCCGTCGGCTTTTAGAAGCGCTGAAAGTGGACGTCCCTTGTCATCGAAAGTCAGAGTAACGTCTTCCGGGTTGTGCCAGATTTTCTTGCCGTTGGCTTCTTCGCGATAGTAGGTCTCATTGAGAACCATGCCTTGCGTCAGCAAATTGGTAAATGGCTCATCAAATTTCACCAGTCCAAAATCACGCATGACTTTGGTCCAGAAGCGCGCATACAACAAATGTAATACTGCATGCTCGATGCCGCCGATGTATTGATCCATCGGCATCCAATAGTCGTTACGCGCGTCCACCATCGCATCGGTAGAACCGGGCGAGGTGTACTTCATGTAATACCAGGACGAATCGACAAACGTATCCATGGTGTCAGTTTCGCGGCGTGCAGGTTTGCCGCAAGTCGGACAGTCGACATGTAAAAATTTTTCATGCTTGTTAAGTGGATTACCACTGCCGTCCGGGACGCAATCTTCGGGTAATAAGACTGGTAAATCTTTTTCTGGTACCGGTACGTCGCCGCAATCTTCGCAATGGATGATTGGGATCGGTGTACCCCAATAACGTTGACGCGAGATGCCCCAATCACGCAAGCGATAGGTGATTTTCTTTTCACCCAGACCATGCGCGGACAAATCGGCAGCGATGGCGTCAACAGCTTGCTGAAAGTGCATGCCATCGTATTTTCCGGAGTCGACGCAGCGACCATTTTGTTTGTCTGCATACCAGTCGTGCCAGGTTTCGGTGGAATACACTTTGCCTTCCACGGCGATCACCGGGCGAATCGGCAATACGTATTTTTGCGCGAACGCAAAGTCGCGCTCGTCATGTGCAGGAACACCCATCACGGCACCATCGCCGTAAGTAATCAGGACATAATTGCCGACCCAGACTTCGACCAGCTGGCCGGTCAGCGGATGCGTAACGTAAAGCCCGGTTGGCATCCCTTTCTTTTCCATTACCGCCATATCTGCTTCGGCAACCCCACCTTTTTTGCATTCGGCGATGAATTCAACCAGTTCGGGATTCGTTTTTGCGGCGAAGGTGGCCAATGCGTGTTCTGGCGCTACGACGCAAAAGGTCACGCCTTTGATGGTATCGACACGAGTGGTGAACACCCACAATTTGCCATCCTGAATGAGCTTGCCATCTTCTTCGATTTTATGTGGAAAAGCAAAGCGCACACCGGTTGATTTGCCTATCCAATTCGCTTGCATCAAGCGCACGCGCTCTGGCCAGCCTGTTAATTTGGTTTCGGTGTGGTCCAGCAATTCTTCGGCGTAATCGGTAATTTTGGCGTAATACATTGGAATTTCGCGCTTTTCAATCAGCGCACCTGAACGCCAGCCGCGACCATTGATAACTTGCTCGTTGGCTAACACGGTTTTGTCGATCGGGTCCCAGTTCACGGTACCGGTTTTTTTGTAGATGATGCCTTTTTCGAGCATCTTAAGGAACATCCATTGGTTCCATTTGTAATACTCTGGCTTGCACGCCGTCATTTCACGTGACCAATCAATGGCGAGTCCCATGGATTGCATCTGCGTTTTCATGTGGTCAATGTTGCTATAAGTCCACTGGGCCGGTGGTACGTTGTTTGCCATCGCCGCGTTTTCCGCAGGCATGCCAAACGCATCCCAACCCATTGGCATCAACACATTGTAGTTATTCATCCGCATGTAGCGATACATGACATCGTTGATGGTGTAATTGCGGACATGACCCATGTGCAATTTGCCGGATGGATACGGCAGCATCGAACAGGCGTAAAACTTTTGCTTATCTAGACCGTTCTTGTCTTTTGCGTGTTCGACGACTTTATAGGCATCAATAGCGCGCCAATGGTCTTGCGTCGATTTTTCGACGTCGGTCGGGCTGTATTTTTCTTGCATGGCGTGATGGACTAAAAAAGTGAATGTGAAAAAGCATAGGAGAATTATCCCTGAACCGGTGATTATACTGGTTCAGGTGCTCTCATACGATAGTGGGATTGTGGGAGTCGACGGAAGTTAACGATGAGACGATCTTTTTGCCAAAAGCGAGGCGGTTAGTATTTCACCAAGTGACCGTCTTTCAATAGGGAGTTATTTTGCTGCAGGGACGCTTTTTGGGTCGGTTACGAAGCCGATTTTTGTCAAACCGTTATTTTGTGCCAGTGACATAACCTGCGCCAACACCTGATATCGGGTGTCTTTGTCGGCCCGCAACTGCAATTCCGGCTGGGGTTGGCGTTGTGCGGCAGCGATTAATTGCGTTGTCAGTTCTGGTTCTGCGATGGGCTTGTCATTCCAGAACATTTTGCCCGCGCGGTCAATTGACAGCGATACCGTCTCTGGCTTTTCTGGAGCGGGAGCGGATTGGGCGGTCGGTAAGTTGACTTTGACCGCATGCGTGAATAGTGGTGCTGTGATGATAAAAATCACCAATAACACCAACATGACGTCGACCATGGGCGTGATATTGATATCGGCCATTGGCGCTGAGTGCTGATTGTCGTTAAATCCACCGAATGACATACTGGTTCCGGACTGAAGTTAGTGATGAGTGTATAAGGCTATTAGGAGGCTAAATTATTTTCCAACGCGACTGCCAGTCGTCAAATAAGCATGTAAATCATGCGCGAACGCATCCAACTCTGCCAGTGTAACGCGATTAACACGTGTGAACGCGTTGTAGGCCAGTACTGCGGGAATCGCAACTACCAAACCAAGTGCGGTCATGATGAGTGCTTCGCCAACTGGTCCTGCGACTTTGTCGATCTGCACAGTTCCCGATGCAGAGACTGCCATCAAAGCATGATAAATACCCCAGACCGTACCAAACAAACCGACGAAAGGGGCGGTTGAACCGACTGATGCCAGTAATGTTAATCCGCTTTCCAGCCGTGACGAAACGCGATTGATTTCTCGTCGCAATGTGCGTGTGACCAGTTCGCCAAGATCGGTGCCGGCGTTGAGCGAGGCGGCGGGTTTGCTGGTCATCGGTGACCGAATGCCTGCAGCGTCGGCCGCTTGTATGGCTAAAGGTGCGTAAACATTTTCGGTATCGACCGGTTTGATGACGGCAATCGCATCATTTAGTGTCGGTGCTTGCCAGAATCCTTCAAGCGATGAAGCGCTGCGCCGGATACGCCAGGAACTCAAGGCTTTGGACAAAATGTAGTACCAGCTAATCACGGACATCAGCAATAGCAAATAGGCTACGCCGTGAGAGACAGCATCGCCTTGCGACCAATAGTGGGCGAACCCGAGATTATCATTCATGTTGTTGATCCGGATGGTGGTGGGGCAGCATAACGATCTTTAGGTGAAGATCATTAGTTGGCAACAATTTATTACATTTTGAGCGCAACTCCAGGTCGGTTGAGTCATCAACATCAAACTCGCCATGAGAAGCTAGGAGGAGCGCTCAAAGTATGGGTAAAAATCGAGTACAAGCAGGCCGAACATGGTTAATGAACAAATTAGTGTTATCTGCTGCGCACTTCCCATGCCATAGGCGAGTCATTGTTTGTATTTTGACATCGCCCGGCCCTGAATTTGCGTAAAAATCATGGTAACAATCAGCTTATTACTCTGCTAATTACTCAGCGAAGCCCAAGAACGTCCTGCATATCATATAAACCCGTTGCTTTGTCGTTAAGAAAGCGCGCAGCGCGCAAACTGCCATGGGCATAAGTCACACGGCTGGACGATTTATGTGTGATTTCAACGCGCTCTCCATCGCTGGCAAACAGCACGGTATGATCGCCAACGATATCGCCGCCCCGTATGGAAGCGAAGCCGATGGTAGATGGATCGCGTGCACCGGTTACACCCTCGCGCGAATAGACGGCGACTTCGTCGAGTTTGCGACCAAGTGCATCAGCAATCACTTCGCCCATTTTCAGCGCTGTGCCAGACGGCGCATCGACTTTGTGGCGGTGATGGGCTTCAATGATTTCAATGTCATAGCCGTGCGAAAAACTCTTCGCTGCCATTTCAAGCAATTTCATGGTGACATTGACGCCGACACTCATGTTGGGAGCGAACAGGATGGCTGTCTTTTTTGCTGCTTCTGCGATCGCCGCCTTGCCAGCCTCATCAAAACCTGTCGTGCCGATGATCATTTTGATGCCATGCTCGGCGCAATAGGCGAGATGTGCAAGCGTGCCTTCTGGACGCGTAAAGTCAATTAAAAAGGTAGCGTTAGCCAAGCCCGTAGCAAGATCGAACTCGATATTCACGCCGGACGGCTTGCCCAGAAAAGCGGCGGCGTCGGATCCTAATCCGGGCGCAGTCGGCACATCCAGCGCGCCGGTTAATGTGGCATCTTCTGCATTCTGGATGGCTTCGATCAGCATATGTCCCATACGACCGGACGCACCAGCAACAGCAATTTTCATTTGATTCATCGTTATTTAAGGCTTTGACTGGTTATTTTGTGGGTGCTGTCGGAGGAGGCGTAGGCGCATCCTTTGCAATTCCACTATCTTTGGTGGCTTTTTTAGCTTCTTTATTACCACCCGAAATACGTGCAAGATAATCTGCTTCAGTCGGCAGATCACCACCCTCTACGCGGACCACAAGGTTATCCTTGAAGAAAACGCTGACGCGGCTGGAAGTGATTTCGCCATTGCCTTTTTGCAAACGGAAAACATAATCCCAACGATTCGCGTGAAACATGTCTGTCAGTAATGGCGTACCCAGCGCAAAAGATACTTGCTCTGTGGTCATGCCTTCCTTGACTTGCGAGATCATCTCTTTCGAAACAAAGTTACCCTGTTGGATATTGTAGCGATAAGGAGAAAGGATTCCGAAAAAACGGGGATTCTTTATGGTTTGGACGCCATCGCCCGCTCTATCGCCAGTCGGTATTCCCGAACTGGCGTTAGCTGCATTGGCGCCGGTGGCCGAAGTCGGTCCGTCAATGAGAGGATTTTTTGATGCGCAGCCAGCCAGCAAAGCCATGGAAACAGCAGCTATTGTAAAGGCGGAGGTGCGGGCAGTACGGGAGAGCAACATTCGCATAAGTATCTTAATTGATTGAGCAATTGTGCTAAAACGCTATATGATAAAGCAGATCATCCATTTGCGACGTAAACATGCCTAACAATCCATCCGAACTAAAAGCTAGTGGCCTTAAAGCTACTTTGCCCCGACTCAAAATTTTGGAAATATTTCAAAATAGTGAAGTCCGACATTTAAGCGCTGAAGACGTTTATAAAATTTTGCTTACCGAGAATCTTGATGTCGGTTTGGCAACTGTGTATCGTGTATTAACCCAATTTGAGCAAGCTGGCTTGTTGCAGCGTAATCATTTTGAAACCGGCAAGGCCGTTTTTGAGCTAAACGAAGGATCGCATCATGATCATCTGGTGTGTCTGACCTGCGGTCTGGTCGAAGAGTTTTACGACGAAGAAATTGAGGTTCGCCAGAAAGCCGTCGCCACAGAGCGTGGCTTTGAGATTGCGGATCACGCCTTGGCGCTGTACGGTCACTGCCGGAATTGCGTAAAAAAGTAATTGGGTCATGCGCCGAGTAGCATTAATGCTGTGCGTTCCAAAGCTTCGGATCGTAAGGCATTAAACGATGCTTGCTGTTTTTCTTACTGAGCGAGACTTAGTGATCCGAAATAGTTATTAAGCCAGACTAGTTCTGGCTTAATGCATTGGAAAGCAGCTTTGCTGTAATGTCGACAATCGGTATCACGCGTTGATATGCCATGCGCGTCGGACCGATCACACCCAGCGTGCCCACGATTTTTCCGTTCACCTCATAAGGTGCGGTGACGACGCTCATCTCTTCCATTGGAACCAGTTGTGATTCGCCGCCAATGAATATTTGAACGCCGGTGGCCTTGCCTGATATGTCCAGCAGTCGCATCAAATTGGTTTTTTGTTCAAACATATCAAACAGCTTACGTAAGGAACTCATGCTCGATGACAGGTCAGTCACGCTGAGTAGATTGCGCTCACCTGAAATGACAACTTCGTCAGCATCGTCGGTCATCGCCTCGCTACCGGCCTCAACTGCGGCCAACATGAGTCGATTCATATCATCCCGCAACTGGCGAACTTCGGTTTGCAGGCGTAAGCGAACGTCATCAATACTATGGCCTCCGTAGTTTTGATTGATAAAATTGGCCGCTTGTACGAGCTGTGAAGGGGTGTAGTCGACATCTGTTAACAAGAGTCGATTTTGCACATCGCCGCTAGGGCCGACGATGACGAGCAGAATACGTTTTTCAGAAAGTCGTAAAAATTCAATCTGCTGAAACACCGATTCACGCCTTGGGGTTAGTACCACGCCTGCAAATTGTGAGAGCGATGACAACACTTGCGCAGCGTTGGCGATGATCTTTTGCGGCGAGTTAGTTTGCAGTCTTGCCTGCATTCTCGATTCGAGCACGCCCTCGTCAATCGGCTGGACCGTCAATAGTGTGTCGACAAAGACACGATAGCCGCGGGGCGTTGGTACCCGTCCCGCTGAGGTATGCGGACTCGCAACAAAACCCATTTCTTCCAGATCGGCCATGATATTGCGTATGGTCGCGGGAGATAATTCCAGCCCGGAAATTTTTGAGAGTGCGCGCGAGCCTACCGGTTGCCCATCCGCGATGTAGCGTTCCACGAGGGCTTTGAGAAGAGTTTGAGCGCGAGTATCAAGATGCATGGCGATTATTGGTAAGTGCTGGCGTGATTTGCCATGAGCCAGGTCTGACAGGTGTCTGGCCCTTAATAATTGTATTTATACACTGTTAAGCCGAATCGCGCCTATTCGTCGGCGTGGATTTTCTCTATCAAAAGAGATTTTATGAGGGATTTTACGTGCTGGCGGATTGATCTTCCAGCCATGTTTCAAGCTCATGTAACGTGACGCATTGAGCATCTGCTACGATTCCAACGGGCAATACGCGGTCAAACCGATTAATCCAAACGCTTCGCAAGCCAGCTTCACGCGCGCCCACCACGTCTAAAAGCGGATCGTCACCCACATAGACCGCTTCTTCGGGTCTGACATTAAGGGCTTGGCACGCCGCATGGAAGATCGCGGGATCAGGTTTAGCGCAGCCGAAGCTATGCGCGGCGATGGATATAGCGAAATGCTGTGACAGGCCGATTTTCTCCAGATCCGCAAATCCGTTCGACACTGAACCCAGTAATACGTGTTGTCCTAAGCGAGATAGCACCGGTTGAACGTCGTCAAAGGGCGTCACCGCATGACGCGCCTCAGCAAACAGCGCCATGGCGGCATCAATCTTGCTAATATCTTCGCCAACAGTATTAAATGCTTCAGTCAGTCCAGCGTGTCGTAAAGCCGATAAATTAATTTTGAATAGGGCATTAGTGGCACTCAACGCTTGACGCCGTTGCCGCAGACTGGCGATCGTAAATGCCTCCGAGACGGCCGGTGCGTTGAGGCAAAGCCAGTCATACAATAATTGCTCTGCGCGGATCAATACCGGTACGATTGGCCAAAGTGTATCGTCCAGGTCGAACAAGACGGCTTTAATGGGTGCAGCGCTGGGCGAGTGTTGACGGTGACTAGCGATATTATTCATGGAATCGTGGAGTATCCTCTAGAGAAGCTTTAATGCAGACCCAAATTATGGTCTAATCGGCGGCATGTGGCCTATAAAATTATCTCATCAACAGAATTTACCTAGTTTGCCTAAAACTATTGCGATCGTTGGCAAGTATTTTGCCGCCGGTATTGACGACTCATTGACCGAGGTGGCCGACTTTCTTCAGGTGCGCGGACATAAAGTCGTGTTTGAGGCCGAGACCGCGCAAAATATTGCCTTAACCGGATTCGAGGCGATGACGCCCGAGCAAATCGGCCAGCAAGCCGATGCCGCGATCATTGTCGGCGGCGATGGCACGATGTTGGGTATTGCGCGTCAACTGGCACCTTACAATGTTCCGCTCATCGGTATTAATCAAGGGCGACTTGGTTTTATGACCGATATTTCTCTTGAACGCATGCTTCCGGTATTGGGGGAAATGCTGGATGGAAATGTCGAGTCGGAACGGCGGACCTTATTACAAGGCGTGGTCAAGCGTGACGATGTCGTTATTTTTAGTGCGCTAGCGTTTAATGACATTGTTGTCTCGCGCGGCGGTACTTCCGGCATGGCAGAGTTGCGGGTCGATGTGGATGGTCGTTTTATGTATAACCAACGTTCCGATGGCCTGATCGTTTCGACTCCCACCGGTTCTACGGCATATGCGCTTTCTGCTGGCGGGCCTTTGCTGCATCCATCGTTGAATGGCATTGTGTTGGTGCCGATTGCACCGCATGCGTTGTCCAATCGTCCGATTGTCGTGCCGGACAGTAGCGAAATCGTCATTGAAATTGTCAATGGTCGGGAGATCAATGTTAATTTTGATATGCAGTCGCTGACCAGTCTGCAACTTGGGGACCGCATCGTCATCCAGCGTTCTGAGCACGCGATCACTTTTTTACATCCTGCTGGCTGGAGTTACTATGAAACCCTGCGCCAGAAGTTACACTGGAATGAGTATCCTTCGGCAGACGGTCATTTGCGTTAATTGCGGAATGGGTGCGGTGTCCTGCGCGATCAATTGCAGTACACTGCTGCTTCGACGGTATTGTCACCAGCGCTGACCGCCGATACCTTAGTCCGCTTTCCTGAAACCGATTTTGTTCTACAACCTGATTCGATTCCATGCTGCGCACCCTTTCCATTCGCGATTTTGTTATCGTTGATGCCATTGAGCTTGACCTGGCCTCTGGCTTTACTGTCTTCACCGGTGAAACCGGTGCGGGGAAATCCATCCTGATCGACGCGCTTGCTTTGGCGTTAGGTGGGCGGGGTGACGCCAGCGTCGTACGCGAGGGTGCGGCCAAAGCAGACATCAGCGCCGAATTTTCGGTATCAAACCGCAGCGAAGGCAGCCCGATTGACACCAGTGAAGCAGTCAGAGCATGGTTGACCACGAACGAATTTGAGAGCGAAGAAGGTGGTGTACTGCTGCGCAGGGTGATAGATAACGCAGGACGTTCCAAGGCCTACATTAACGGCATTGCCGCGACCGCAGGGCAATTGCGCGAACTCGGCGAAATGCTGGTCGATATTCATGGGCAACACGCGCATCAGTCGCTCTTGAAAGCGGATTCACAACGTCTACTGTTAGATGGACAAGCAGGATTGCAGGACGATTTGCAAATCGTTGCGGCTGCGTATAAAAAATGGCGTGGATTGGCGCGTCAACGTCAGGAATTTGAGACAAACGCCAAGAACGTTTTGCTGGAGCGCGAGCGCCTCGAATGGCAAGTGAGTGAGTTGGAAAAACTAGCGGTCAAGCCGGGCGAGTGGGATGACATCACCAACGAGCATAGTCGCTTGTCGCATGCCGCCAGCTTGATCGAAGGCGCGCAAGAGGCGCTGAATATAATTTCAGAGTCTGATATTCCCATGCTGTCGCAGTTATCAGGACTCAACATCAAGATTGGAAAATTAGTCGATCTGGATGCGGATATGAAGCCGGTATTGGAAGCCCTGGAACCAGCGCGGATTCAGTTGCAAGAGGCGGTGTACGCCCTCAATGATTATCTGAGCCGGGTTGAGCTGGATCCTGCACGCCTGAACGAAGTGGATCGCAGGTTAGAGGCAATTCACTCCGCTTCACGTAAGTTCAGGCTCGAACCTGATGCTATACCGCAGGAGCTCGTCACGCTCTCCGTCCAATTGCAGCAATTAGCCGATGCCAGCGATCTTGATGCTTTGCGCGCGCAGGAAGAAAAGCTTAAGACGATCTATCTTGGATTGGCGCAAAAGTTATCAAAGGCCCGCGCCAAAGCGGCCAGAAATTTGACGAATACCGTGACGATAGCGATGCAAGAGTTGAGTATGAATGGTGGACGTTTTGTAGTCGCTTTAAACCCTTGTGAACCTGCTGCGTATGGCATTGAACAAATTGAGTTTTTGGTCGCTGGCCATGCCGGAGTTGCGCCTCGACCCTTGGCAAAAGTTGCTTCCGGAGGCGAACTGGCGCGGATTGCCTTGGCAATTTCGGTCATTACGTCAAGCGCCACGGCTACCCCAACGTTGATATTTGATGAGGTCGATAGTGGAATCGGTGGCGGCGTCGCCGAGGTAGTCGGCCGCTTGCTAAAACGCCTTGGTCAGGCGCGTCAGGTGTTATGCGTCACCCACTTGCCGCAGGTCGCGAGTCAAGCCAATCAGCATTTTCAGGTAAGTAAACAAAGTGCTGCCAACAAAACCGTATCGGCAATTGATGGCCTTGATACCAAGGGCAGAGTGGAAGAAATCGCGCGGATGTTGGGCGGTCTTGAAATTACCGCAACAACGCGTAAGCACGCACGCGAGTTACTGGCTTCATAGTGGAACGTCGAAGGCGGTGTTGCGCATTATCCAGATAATGCGGCGGCGCGGTCAATGACGCGCGCTAAGTAAGAAGTTTCAAGGAACTGGTTTTATTCAAGCTTTCAAGTGCGCTCACTATATTGTGCCGCAGATAATTTTTTAGGAATTTCGCATGCGCTTTCGTAAAGAGCCACCTTTCACTCACGGCACGACATCAAAAACAGCAGTCGTACTGGTAAACCTGGGAACACCTGACGCGCCAACATCTAGCGCGGTGCGGCGGTATTTGAAAGAGTTTCTTTCCGACACGCGAGTGGTTGAAATCCCACGGGCAATCTGGTGGTTGATTTTGCATGGCATTATTTTGCCGTTTCGTTCAGGAAAATCAGCCCTGAAATATGCGTCGATCTGGACCAATGAGGGCTCACCACTCAAAGTGCACACCGAAAAGCAGTCAACCTTGTTACGTGGTTATCTGGGGCAACGTGGGCACAAAGTGCAGGTTGCCTATGCCATGCGGTATGGCAATCCGTCCGTGTCATCGGTGCTGGACAAATTAAAGTTGGACGGCTGTGATCGGGTACTCATTGTTCCAGCCTATCCGCAGTATTCGGCGACCACCACGGCGTCCATTTTTGACGCCGTATTTAGTCATTACGCCAAGGTACGCAATGTGCCCGAGTTGCGTCTTATCAAGCATTATCATGATCACGAAGCCTATATTCATGCGCTAAAAGAGTCGGTGCTGACGCATTGGGCGATGAATGGGATGCCGGATAAGTTGGTGTTGAGCTTCCACGGTGTCCCCAAGCGGACATTGCTGCTGGGTGATCCGTATCACTGTGAATGTTATAAAACGGCGAGATTGCTGGCACAGGCGCTAGATTTGTCACAAGAGCAATATATGGTGACATTTCAATCGCGTTTCGGGAAGGCGGAGTGGCTGCAACCATATACTGCACCAACATTAGAAAAATTAGCCAAACAAGGCGTCGAGCGCGTTGATGTCATATGTCCAGGATTCACCAGTGATTGCCTGGAAACATTAGAAGAGATTGGTATCGAAGCAAAGGCCGATTTCTTAAAAGCAGGCGGTAAGGAGTTTTATCTGATCCCATGCCTGAACGAATCATCAACATGGATTCAAGGCTTGGCGACGTTGGTAGAGGAGCAATTAATCGGTTGGCCAACCCATTTGTCCCCCAATGACGTTGCTGAGCAAAAGCTGCAAGAGAAAGTGCAAAAAGATGAGGCGTTGCGCGTCGGTGCTGAGAGATGAAGTAATTAATGCCACGAATCATGGGTACGAATGCTGTGCTGTCGTGGTCGGCAGATTCTACTCCTTAATGCAATTAATAGATTTTCTATTAATAAATCGCGACTAAATGTGAATAGCTTATCCAACCGGCCGCTAGTGAAATATACAGCAGCATGAAGGCCGAAATGAGAGATAGTTTCATGGTATTCACCTATTGACGAGTCAACTTTTAATAACTTTTAATTTTCAATTTGAATGCCTTGAAATTTGAATAAATAAGAGTAAAAGCCAAATGATAGTGCGCTTGATGCGTCGCAGCAAATTCAAAGGGGTAAAATGTGAAACAAATTGTTGCAACGCCACACATTTGACACGCCATAATCCCCTTGAAAAAGTAGGGGATAGCCCCATTTGGCAAGTCATAGATCAGTTTGTCCCGCTTTAAAGTGGTTTTAAGGGCGCCGAAAAGCCGCCGGAAAACTTTTTTTTGCACACGTGATAACGCAAAACCTTAAAACATCGCAATACACCGCATTAAACGGATTTAACACATCATTAAGTCATTGATTGCAGGAGATTTTTGAATGGAAGACATGGAAAAGCAGACCGCGCAAGTTGAAACCGAAAATACCATCGCTCAAGAACAAGCGGCGGTCACGCCTGAATCAGCATTAGAAGTCGAATTAGCAGAAGCGCTAGCCAAAATTGCTGATTTGCAAGATGCATTTTTGCGTGCCAAGGCAGATACCGAGAACGTTCGTCGTCGTGCCCAGGAAGATATCGCGCGCGCCAGCAAGTTCGCTATCGAAAATTTTGCCGAGGCAATGGTTCCAGTGAAGGACAGTCTGGAAATCGCATTGAAACTGGAAACACCTTCTGTCGAGTCGTTAAAGGAAGGTGTGGAAATGACGTTGAAGCAGTTGGTTGCAGCGTTCGATAAAAATCGCCTTCTCGAAATTTCGCCAGAACCGGGCGAGCGTCTTGATCCGATGAAGCATCAGGCGATTTCAATGGTACCAGCCGAGCAAGAGGCAAATACCGTCGTGAGCGTGTTGCAAAAGGGCTACATGATTTCAGACCGCCTGTTACGTCCGGCGCTGGTCACTGTTGCTCAAAGTAAATAAGTCGGCATTAAGTGAAAATAAGCGTGTAAATAAGCGAGAAAATCAAAAATAATCGCTTATTTCCGCTGAAAAGGCTTGAAAGCTTGATTTTTCTCCCAATATTTAGCATATCAAAATTCAACAAATTTAGTAAAGGACAGCATCATGGGTAAAATTATCGGTATTGATCTGGGTACGACAAATTCTTGTGTTTCCATCATGGAAGGCGGCAAGCCTAAGGTTATTGAAAACTCCGAAGGCGTGCGTACTACGCCATCCGTGATCGCTTATCAGGAAGACGGCGAAATTTTGGTCGGTGCACCTGCTAAACGTCAGGCTGTCACAAATCCAAAAAATACGCTGTACGCAACCAAGCGTCTGATTGGTCGCAAGTTCGACGAAAAAGAAGTGCAAAAAGATATCTCGTTAATGCCTTACGAGATCACTAAAGCCGACAACGGCGATGCATGGATTGCTGTGCGCGACAAAAAACTGGCACCGCAGCAAATCGCTGCAGAAGTGCTGCGCAAGATGAAGAAAACCGCTGAAGATTACCTCGGCGAAGAAGTCACAGAAGCGGTTATCACCGTTCCTGCATACTTCAATGATGCACAACGTCAGGCAACCAAAGACGCTGGCCGTATTGCTGGTCTTGATGTGAAACGTATCATCAATGAGCCAACCGCAGCCGCATTGGCTTTTGGACTGGACAAGACCGAAAAAGGTGATCGCAAGATTGCTGTGTATGACTTGGGTGGCGGTACTTTCGACATCTCGATCATTGAAATCGCCGACGTTGATGGCGAAATGCAGTTTGAAGTGCTGTCGACTAATGGCGATACTTTCCTCGGTGGTGAAGATTTCGATCAACGCATGATTGATTACATCCTCGACGAGTTCAAGAAAGTTAACGGTATCGATCTGGGTAAAGACGCGATTGCACTGCAACGTATTAAAGCGTCCGCTGAGCGCGCTAAGATTGAGTTGTCATCGTCACAACAGACCGAAATCAACGAGCCGTACATTGCCATGGCTAACGGCGCACCAGTCCATCTGACCATGAAGATGACACGTGCCAAGCTGGAGTCTTTGGTCGAAGAGTTGATCGAAAAGACCATTGCACCTTGTCGTATTGCGATTCAGGACGCGGGCGTCAAAGTATCTGACATCGACGATATCATCCTGGTCGGTGGTATGACGCGTATGCCTAAAGTGCAAGAGAAAGTAAAAGAATTCTTCGGTAAAGATGCACGTAAAGACGTCAATCCAGACGAAGCGGTTGCCGTTGGTGCCGCGATTCAAGGTTCGGTATTGTCTGGTGATCGTAAAGACTTGTTGTTGTTGGACGTAACGCCTCTGTCGCTCGGTATCGAGACAATGGGTGGCGTGATGACCAAGATGATCAAGAAAAATACGACTATTCCGACCAAGTTTAGCCAGGTTTTCTCGACAGCAGACGACAATCAGCCAGCCGTAACAATTAAAGTGTTTCAGGGTGAGCGCGAAATGGCTGCCGGTAATAAAGGCCTGGGCGAATTTAATCTGGAAGGTATCCCGCCAGCATCACGCGGTACGCCACAGATTGAAGTGACTTTCGATATCGACGCGAACGGTATTTTGCACGTCGGCGCGAAAGACAAAGCAACCGGCAAGGAAAACAAAATCACCATCAAGGCAAACTCTGGTTTGACTGAAGATGAAATTCAAAAGATGGTGCGTGATGCTGAATTGAATGCTGAAGACGACAAGCGCTTGAAAGAGCTAGCTGAAACGCATAACCAAGGCGATGCTCTGGTGCACTCAACCCGCAAATCGCTGGCTGAATACGGCGATAAGTTGGAAGCGGCAGAGAAAGAAAGCATCGAAGCAGCGATCAAGGAACTGGAAGAAGTGTTGAAGGGTAGCGACAAAGCCGCCATCGACAACAAATCAGCAGCCTTGAGCACTGCGGCGCAAAAACTTGGCGAGAAGATGTACGCCGATATGCAAGCGCAGCAAGCTGCGGCTGGCGGTGCTGAAGGTGCTGCCGCAGGTGGTGGCGCATCAGAAGGCAAGCCAAAAGAAGACGACGTCGTTGACGCCGACTTTAAAGAAGTAAAAGATAAGTAAAACCCGTCCGGGCAGTGGTTTGGAGGGTTCTCCAAGGTACTGCATTGACGCGCCGGACATAGCTTAAAGCTCTGTTCGGCGTTTTCGCTTTGAACAAATTGCTATGTTGCTGCAACTGCGGGATTGATTCTGGCCTTGAAATTGCTTGAGGTTTTTGCAAATGCTTCAGCTTTAGGCGAAGTTAATGATCAGAGTGCGATGTTTAAACGCCTTCGCTGGGTTTAATTGTCGGACATCGTTAAATTCGGTAGGGAAGTTCTGACCGAATGGTGAGCTGTCGCAGATACGCTAAAAATAGCAACTGTGTTCTTAAATAATAAGTAAGGTGCCAAAACATGGCGAAACGTGATTTTTACGAAATTCTGGGTGTAGCGAAAAACGCTTCTGATGAAGAGATCAAGAAGTCGTACCGCAAACTCGCGATGAAACATCATCCGGACCGTAATCCGGATAGTAAAGGCGCCGAAGATAAATTCAAAGAAGGCAAAGAAGCCTACGAGATGCTATCGGACCCGCAAAAGCGCGAGGCCTATGATCGCTATGGTCACGCGGGTGTCGATCCTAATATGGGTGGAGGCGGCGGTGGCGGTGGCGGTGGTTTTGCCGACGCTTTCGGTGATATCTTCGGGGACATCTTTGGTGGCGGCGGTGGCGGTGGCGCGCGAGGTGGTCGTGGCGCCGGTCCTCAGGTATATCGCGGCGCAGATTTGCGCTACAACCTGGAAATCACGCTGGAGCAAGCTGCGCATGGTTTTGATACCACGATTCGGGTTCCTTCGTGGGATGCGTGCGAACCTTGTCACGGCAGTGGTGCCAAGCCTGGAACGCAGCCGGTAACCTGCCCAACTTGCGGCGGTCATGGTCAAGTGCGGATGCAGCAAGGATTTTTCAGCATCCAGCAAACCTGCCCTAAGTGTCATGGCAGCGGAAAAGTGATTGCTGAGCCGTGCGCGTCATGTGCAGGCGCTGGACGTATCAAGCGTAACAAGACGCTCGAGGTGAAAATCCCGGAAGGTATCGACGACGGAATGCGCATTCGGTCATCCGGCAACGGAGAGCCGGGCACAAACGGCGGTCCTCCTGGCGATTTATATGTCGAAATTCATATCAAGCAACATGGCGTATTTCAGCGTGATGGTGATGATTTGCATTGCGAAATGCCGATCTCATTTGCCAAAGCAGCTTTGGGTGGTGAAATTGAAGTGCCGACGTTAAATGGCAAAGTCTCCTTTACCATTCCTGAGGGAACGCAATCTAGCAAAACCTTCCGTCTACGCAGCAAGGGTATCAAAGGCGTGCGTTCAGGTTATGCGGGTGATCTGTTTTGCCATGTTGTGGTTGAAACACCAGTCAAGCTTAGCGATCGTCAGAAAGACCTTCTGCGTGAATTCGACGAACTGACTACTGAAGGCGGTGCTAAGCACAATCCTCAGAGTAAATCGTGGAAAGATAAGGTTAAAGAGTTTTTTGAATAGGGTGTAATGGCGCTTAACCTAGGCGGGTTCGATGTCCTAAATCTGTCTATAACTTTTAGCTTGCGCCTTCAATAGCCGCTGATCCGTAATGGTTAGCGGCTATTGTCTATTTTACTTTCGCTGTCTTATTTCAAGCTGTGGTCCGCGACTGGACTGATAGCTAGCCATATCCAATAAATTGGTAATTCGGAATCGAATACAATCGTAGTTAGCATTTTCTCGCTACACTCCCATCGCGCTTATGTGTTGTTTTTAACAAATGTTAGCTCTGAAATGCATGTGTCGATTACCAATATTTAGGTGCAAATTATCGTCACTTTTAGCAGGGCTTTCAAAAAAAAAGTTCTTACGCGCCATTTTCGATAAAATGTCGTGCACGCGGGCTTACATGAGTTGCATAAACATCATGTTGATAATCCGTTAATTTGATTGGAAAATGATGATAGAACATAAAAATGTCCTAACCACGGAACAACTTTTCGAAAGCAACCGTCAATGGGCTGCCGGGATGACGGCACGTGAACCTGGATTTTTCAAAACATTGGCAGCACAACAGTCACCAGAGTATTTCTGGATTGGGTGCTCTGATAGCCGGGTTCCGGCAAACGAATTATTGGGCCTTCGTCCGGGTGAATTATTCGTACATCGGAATATTGCAAACGTTGTTGCGCATAGCGATCTGAACTGTTTATCGGTGCTTCAATTTGCAGTTGATGTGCTGAAGGTCAAACATGTATTCGTGGTCGGTCATTACGGCTGTTCCGGCGTTCATGCGGCGTTGACCAAGCGCCGGGTCGGGCTTGCTGACAACTGGTTGCGTCACGTCCAGGACGTGCATCAAAAGCATGAGCGCTATTTGGGTGAGGCTTTACCGGAACAATTGCGTCATGATCGCCTGTGCGAGCTCAATTCGATGGAGCAAGTCGGTAACATCTGTCAAACCACGATCGTTCAAGATGCTTGGGAGCGAGGGCAGGAACTGACGATTCATAGTTGGGTGTATGGCTTGCAAGACGGCTTGCTGAGAGATTTGGGCGTCACTGCCAGTGGTCCGGACGACTTGGCGAAAGCGATGATCTGCAGCCTGAAGCGGTATGAAGATTGAGATAAAGTAAGAAAAATCGGATTTGGGCACGCTAGCGCGAAAACGATTTCAAAATAAATTGATCTTTGAAGAGCCGTTTATAAGAAAGTAAATCGCTCACAAAAAATCCCCAATCAGGAATGTCCGATTGGGGATTTTTGTATTTTGATCGATTATCGTGATCGATTTATCTTGCTCGATTTATTTTGCCGCTAAAGCGTTTAAGAGCGGATTAAAGAATATTCCTAAAAGCAATGCTCCGGCGCAGGAAATGACTTGTCCTTCACCGCCGCGATATACGCTTTGATGGCTGAATCAATATTCGGTTGGCCTTGCATAAAATCTTTAACAAAGCGTGCTTTGTGACCCGGAAACACGCCCAGTAAATCGTGCAACACTAACACTTGCCCGGAGCAATCCGGACCAGCCCCAATGCCTATCGTTGGTATAGTAAGCAATTCAGTGATTTCCTTGCCCAGCACCGCCGGGATCGCTTCGAGAACCACCATGCTGGCACCGGCAGCCTGCAATGCCAATGCATCAGATTTCAGTTGTTCCACCGCAGCGCTGGTTTTACCCTGTACTTTGTAGCCGCCCATCTGATGCACAGACTGCGGCGTAAGGCCGAGATGTGCACAGACCGGAATCGCGCGTTCAGTGAGAAAGCGCACGGTTGGCGCGAGCCACGCGCCGCCTTCCAATTTGACCATTTGTGCGCCAGCCTGAATCAGCTGTACGGCGTTGATAAAGGCGGTCTCCGGCGTGCCGTAACTGCCGAACGGTAAATCGGAAAGCACGAGTGCGGTGGGCTTGGCGCGACTGACACTGGCTGTGTGATAAGCAATATCTTGCACGGTTACCGGCAATGTTGACGAATGTCCCTGACACACCATGCCGAGCGAATCACCAATTAATATAGTGTCAATTCCGCAGCGATCCAGCAGCGCGGTAAAGCTAGCGTCGTAACAAGTCAGCATGGTAATTTTTTCGCCCTTATCACGCATGTTTTGCAGCACTGGTATCGTTACCGGTTTCGTCCGTGCCTGCGCTGATGTCGCCGCTTCGCCTTGCAAATAGCCTGCCATATTATTCTCCGCGATTAAAAAATTCACGCTTGCCACGCATGCTTTCGATGCGATCCAGCAGCAATGCGAAATCACCATCATTGCCTGATAGATCCATATGTTGATTATTCACGATCAGTAAAGGGGCGGCTTCGTAATCGTAGAAAAAGCGGCTGTAACTCTCACATAATCGCTTGAGATAGTCGAGGGTAATCCCCGATTCCATTGGAATGCCACGTTTTTTAATGCGTTCAATCAGCGTGTCAGGTTCAGCTTGCAGATAGATGACCAAATCGGGTGTTGGTGTTTGTGGACGTAAGTGATCGTAAAGTTGTTGATACAGTTTCAGCTCTTCGTCAGCTAAGGTCAGATTAGCGAAGATAGGGTCTTTATCGAGCAAAAAATCTGTAACTATCGCGCTCGAGCCATCGAAAAGATCGGTCTGTGAAAGGCTGCGCAACTGATTGACGCGTTGGAACAAGAAAAACATTTGTGTCGATAGCGCATAACGCGATTGATCGGCATAAAACTTTTCCAGAAATGGGTTACTTTCCGGTTGCTCGAGCAGAACTTGTGCGCCAATGTGTGCCGCGATTTTTTGCGTTAAGGTGGTTTTACCGACTCCGATAGGGCCTTCAACCACGACGTACCTGTAATTATGTAGATTCATATTCGAAAGATAAAAGGGATCGCTTAACTCACATACGATGTGAATGAATAAGTGGCAATATTGTCATGAGAACAGTCGCAAAAAAGATTGTGGTCATGTTGCGTTGGTCTGTACTTAGCGAGCATGGTGTAACAAGTTTAGCGTAAACGCTTTTGGGCGTTGGCCCAATATCACCGAAGATCACACGTTCCGCTGGTGTTATCAATATTGATTCAGTTAAATTTTGGCAATCGACTGATCTGCCACTTGCGGCATGAACTGATGCGCTGGCCCGTGTCCGGGTATGGTGATAAAAGGGTCAATTTGCAACAGCGGGATCAAGACAAAAGCGCGTTGTATCATGCGGGGATGTGGCACGGTCAAGATCGCATCGGCGATCGTCATCGCGCCATATAACAATAGATCCAGATCCAGAGTACGTGGTGCATTCGGATAGGGACGTTCGCGGCCGAAACGTTGCTCAATGTCCTGAAGCGCTTGCAGCAACGCATGCGGCGTTAATACGGTATCGAGGCTGACCACAGCGTTGACGTAGTCATCGCCGCTGGAATCAATCGGAGCCGTGCGGAACAGGCTGGATTGCGCAATGATTGATGTCTTGGGCAATCTGCCCAGTTGCATAATAGCGTTAAGCACGTGTGCCTTGGCGTCGCCCAAATTCGCACCGATACCAATGTAACTTTTGACAGGATGCAGATCAGCCACGCTTAAGCACCGTCCTGCGTGCCGCTACTGTTACCGCTGTTGCTGCTGCCAGGACTGCGCGGACTCCGGCGTCGCGCACGTTTTTTTGGCGGCGGGCCTTCGTTGGTCAACTTTGGTTTCTGTGCCAGCAAAATTTCACGGCCGGTACCGTCGGCTTCCATAAAAGCGGTCCACCATTCGCCCAGTTCGCTATCCAGTTCACCGGAAGCGCAGCGCAATAGCAGAAAGTCGTAGCCCGCACGCAAGCGTATATGTTCCAACAATTTGTATGGCGCTTTACCTACGCGACGTTCAAAACGCGGTTGCATAGCCCAGATATCGCGCATGTCTGAAGCGATTTTCCGTTGCAACGCCAACTTGTCGGTTTGGGCATCCAGCACATCATCCGCGGCAAGATGCAGCGCCGGAATAGGAAATTCGCCAGCAGCTTTGTAGGCCGTCCATTTTTCGAGTACTTGATGCCACAGCAACGATGCAAAGAGAAAGCCGGGCGAAACGGGTTTGCCTTGCAATACGCGCTGATCGGTATTTGCTAATGCCAGCGTGACGAATTTTTCGCCCATCGGTTGCTCAAGAACCACGTCCAGCAGCGGCAGAAGGCCGTGATGTAAGCCTTCTTTGCGCAGTTGTTGCAGACAAGCCAGCGCATGCCCGCTCATGAGCAATTTCAGCATTTCATCAAATACGCGTGCAGTCGGCACGTTATTGATGAGGGTTGCCATAATAGGAATCGGGGCGCGGGTGTCCGGTTCAATCGTAAAGTTTAACTTGGCGGCGAAGCGAACAATCCGCAACATGCGCACCGGATCTTCGCGATAGCGGGCCTCGGGAACGCCGATGATGCGCAAGGTCTTGGAGCGAATATCCGCAATTCCTCCGTGATAATCGAGGACACTCTGGCTACTTGGATCGTAATACATGGCGTTAATCGTGAAGTCGCGTCGGATTGCGTCTTCATGTTGCTCGCCGAACGTGTTGTCGCGTAACACCCGGCCATGCTCATCCTTTGGCGCGCCTGTCGATGAGGCGCCACGGAAGGTGGTGACTTCGATCAACTCTTGGCCAAACATGACGTGGACTATTTGAAAGCGCTTGCCGATCAAAAAGGCGCGTCGAAATAACCGTTTGACCTGCTCCGGCGTAGCGTTAGTGGCGACGTCGAAATCTTTTGGTTTAACGCCCAATAGAAGATCGCGGACCGCACCACCGACGATGAAGGCCTTGAAACCGGCTTCTTGCAAGGTGCTGGTGACACGGATCGCATTGGGCGAAACGAGTTGAAGGTCAATGCCATGTTGCTTGGGGCTTAGCACCACCGGCTTGGTGTGGTCTTCCACCTTTTTTTTGGGTCCGAGAATGGAGCGAATCAGCTTTTTGATCATTGTGTCTTGATTATATGTTGGCTATATGTCGCCTCGACTACAGACGAACTCAAAAAACCACCTGCATCTACCAAGCTTGTCTGTGCGATGCATGCTCTCGTTATTGCAAATGGTGTGATTGTATTAACACTTAAACTTGCATTTGCATGAGATTGCATAGTTGGCAGCATCGCCAATCCAAATTGGGGCGTTTGTTACGGTTTTTTTAGAGATGTGTCTATTCGTCGAACAACTGCAGTATTGACCAACCGTGTGCGTCAGCATGTGCTTTTAGCTGGGCATTTGGGTTGGTAGCGATCGGATCGGTCACCAGCATCATCAGCGGTAGATCGTTATGCGAATCGCTATAGAAAAAAGACCGTGGAAAGCTGGAGAGCGTCATATCCATCGTTGCCAGCCATGCGTGGGTATGAATAACCTTACCAGGGCCGTATGTCGGCGTGTCTAACAGTTTTCCGGTGATTTCTCCGTCATCCGTAGTTTCTGGATCGGAGGCAATCAAAAAGTCTACGCCAAGTGCCTTCGCAATCGGTTCGGTGACAAAACTATTGGTGGCTGTCACGATGGCGACCAGATCGCCCGCATCGTGATGCTGTTGCAGAAGGTCTAACGCCTGCGGAGTAATCCGCGGCACGATCACTTCTTTCATGAATTGTTGGTGCCAGGCGTCAAGCTGCTTACGCGGAAATGTAGACAGCGTGCCGAAAGTGAATTCCAAATACTTTACCGGATCGAGTGTGCCCGCTTGATACTGGGCAAACCATTCGGCATTACTTTTACTAAATAGATCAGCATCCACCGCACCGATGCGGATTAAAAATTGGCCCCACTCATAATCCGAGTCGATCGGCAGCAGAGTGTGGTCAAGGTCGAATAGGGCCAGATTCATAGTGATTTTTCTTCAGATTCGAGTTGTAACAGGCTGCGTAACAACGGCAGGGTTATAGGACGCTTAGTTTCTAGCGAGTAACGATCAAGTTCGTCCAGTTTTTCCATTAATGAGCGCATATCGCGTCGAAAATGCGTAATGAGATAGGGTAGCACGCCACTCGACAAGGTGAGTCCACGTGCTTGCGCTGCTTGTGACAATGTTGAGATTTTTTCTTCATCGCTGAGGCCATTTAGTTGATAAATCAGGCCCCATCCAAGTCGCGTTCGCAAATCTTCACGTATGGTATGGGTTAATTCTGCCGGCGGTTGTGCGCCGCTGGTAATAAACCAACCGCCATGCTCACGAATTTGATTGAATAAAGCAAACGCCAAAATCTGATCTTCTGCGCATAGCTTGTCGCAATCATCAATCAGATAGCCGGTATCTTCGGCAGAAAAATGAAACAGACCAGCGCTATAGGACTCGTTGTATTCAATTGCATGATGCGCGTTTAAATCAGCAGCGCTGATCAGATGGGCGTTAGTAATGCGTGCAAAGGCTTGCAACAGATGGCTTTTTCCGGCACCGGATTGACCCCATAAATAGACGAATCGATCTCCCGGTGCGGTTGCTGAGGTAGTCGATGGCGCTGTCAATTGGCGCAAAAACTGCAACACTTCCTGATTGTTTCCAATCACGAAAGTATCGAGCGTTTGCGCGTCGTCGGCAGTAATATCGAGTAGTAATTGCCTCATGCTTGATTTTTCATACTTTTTACAGACTTAATTGCGTATTGAGTTGCGTATTGAGTTGCGCATTGAATGCGCTATTAAATTCCGTACGTTGTTGATATAAATGCATTTTACTGAGTATAAAAACTACTATTCAGATAATGCATGCGAATATGTTTCACAATGACCGACATAATCGCCGAAGTTGGTAGCGCCAGCAAGATGCCGACGAATCCAAATAGTTGTCCGAATGCCATTAAAGCAAAAATTACCACCAGCGGGTGCAAGCCAATCCGCTCACCGACCAAACGCGGCGTCAGGAAGAAACTTTCAAGCATTTGACCTAATCCATAAACAATTGCCACTGCCGCTAAACCGTGAAAACCGCTGAACTGTAACATCGCTGCGATCAGCGCCAGCGCTAAACCGAGACCAAAGCCCACGTATGGAATAAACACCAGCAAACCGGTGATGATGCCGACCGGCAGCGCTACGTCAAAACCTGCAATTGCCAGGCCGGTTGAGTAATAAATCGCCAGAACCAACATCACCAACAATTGA
The DNA here is from genome assembly GCF_054343755.1 of Glaciimonas sp. GNP009. Classification (NCBI taxonomy): domain Bacteria; kingdom Pseudomonadati; phylum Pseudomonadota; class Betaproteobacteria; order Burkholderiales; family Oxalobacteraceae; genus Glaciimonas; species Glaciimonas sp. GNP009. Next base: position 1,660,517 of record NZ_JBTGUV010000004.1, on the reverse strand, counting down.
CCGCGGAAATATTGCGCCAGCAATCCATCTACTTCAAGGGCCATGCTATTGGTCTTGGCTTGCCAGCGACGCGGGACCATGTGACCTAATGTGGCAATAAATCGATGCCAGTCTTGCAATAGATAAAATAACACGATTGGGACTAACAGTATCGTTGCGATCCAACCTAATACCGCGGTTCCACCGACTTTGACCGAAGCCAGAACCGCAGCCCAGATTTCGTCACCGCTGGTTGCCATTTGTTTGGTCAGCATCTCTTTGATACCACTACTATTTAGTCGAAAATGAATACCAAAGTCTTCCAGGTGCGGGCCAATAAAACCATCTAATTTGGTCAAAAAGTTTGGAATTTGGTTTTGTAACAACGGAAATTCAGTCCGCAACACCGGTATCACAATGAGGATAACTGCCAGAATCGCAAGCGATAGTATCAGCATGACAAGCAATACCGCCAACGCCCGTGGAAAAGGGTATTTTCCAATCCGCCGCCTAGCTAGCCAGTCAACACCCGGGTTCAGCGCGTATGCGAGGATGGCAGAAGCCACAAATGGCGTCATGATCGGCCCCAAAGCAACAAAAAGCGCAATAAGCAATATCGCCACAACTAGCCATAACATTGTTTGTTTTTGTTCGTCAGTAAAAGAAAATGGCATGTAATTGGGGGATAGTTGAATCGGTTTGATAAAATAGCGCTTTTATCGCGGTAACGGAACAAAGTAAACTCACTAATAGAGTGTTTACTTATTGTTGTTTTGCTACGCGCGGACGTATTCCTCTATTTTACCGCCTCTGCTGCCAATCACATCATGACTTCAACAACCAATGTTTCTCTTTCTTATCGCGACGCCGGCGTTGACATGGACGCCGGCGACGCTTTAGTCGAGGCTATCAAGCCCTTTGCCAAGCGCACAATGCGTGAAGGCGTCATGGGTGGCATCGGCGGTTTTGGTGCTCTCTTTGAAATCAGCAAGAAATTTAAGGAGCCAGTGCTGGTCTCTGGAACCGATGGCGTCGGCACCAAGCTGAAATTAGCATTTATGCTGAACCGCCACGACACCGTTGGTATCGACCTGGTCGCCATGAGCGTCAACGATATTTTGGTGCAAGGTGCCGAACCGTTGTTTTTCCTGGATTATTTCGCTTGCGGAAAACTTGATGTTGCCATCGCCACCGACGTCATCAAGGGTATCGCTCAAGGTTGCGAGCAAGCTGGTTGCGCGCTGATCGGTGGCGAAACCGCCGAAATGCCAAGTATGTACCCGGAAGGCGAATACGATCTTGCCGGTTTCGCGGTGGGCGCGGTAGAGAAGTCGAAATTGATCGACGGTACCAAAATCACGCCGGGCGATGTCATTCTTGGTCTGGCATCGTCTGGCGCGCACTCCAACGGTTATTCATTGGTACGCAAAATTATTTCGGTTGCACAGCCTGATCTGGACGCGGACTTCCACGGTCGTCCACTAGCGGATGTTTTGATGGCGCCGACCCGGATTTACGTCAAGCCATTGCTGGCCTTGATGGATGCGATGGAAGTCAAAGGCATGGTCCACATTACTGGTGGCGGCCTGGTAGAAAACATTCCGCGTGTATTGCAAGACAATCTAACCGCTGAACTGCATCGCGATGGCTGGACGATGCCACCACTCTTTACATGGCTGCAACAGCACGGCCGCGTGGCTGATGACGAGATGCATCGGGTCTTCAACTGCGGTATCGGGATGGCGGTAATTGTGGCTAAGGAAAACGCTGACGCTGCGTTTGCGCAATTGCAAGCTGCCGGTGAGACGGTTTTCAAAATCGGTACAATCCGCACACGTGCTGAAGGCGAAGCACAGACGATCGTTTTGTAAAACGTTGACAGTAATTTGTATTAAAAAAGGCTACGAAGAAATTTTCGTGGCCTTTTTTACGTGGAAACCAATGATGTAAAAGTAAATACAATCCTTGCATCTATACAGTCGCGCGGTGAAGCGCCTGCCGGATGATCATTCCAGACGACGAAGTTTTCCGGGATGATTAAAAATCTTTAAGCGCCTGGCGAAAATCCCATGATTTAGTGCTGCCATTTATTAATGCTGCGTAGATTTCTAATGCCTAAGATTTTTTCTTTTAAAAAAAAGAAAAGCCTTACTCAACTTTCAGATTCGTCTGGATTTAAAAATTATGTCGTACTGATATTATCTTCACGTGGCTAGGAGTCAGACAAACACCCGAATTGTCGGTGAGTTGAATCTGTGACCTCAAATAGTTTCGCTGCATCGACATTGCTTGCATTGCGGGGATTTAGCACGCGTTGCAATGGCCATTGAGTTTCTTATTGGGGTGATGATAAGACCCTTGAGCGCATCCGCCTAAGGCGAGCTGTTTTCACAAGTCACTGCTGCTGGCACCTGGACCCTCAAAAGGGGCGACGGTGATATTAGCATGGGGTCGGCCGCGCATGATCTGTGTCGTTTTCGCTTTGTTGCAAGGCGATGCAGTCGTCTCTTTCTTCCAAATAAGTTTTCCCTGTTCGATTCAATCTATGCCATAGAATTTGTGGCGTTTTATATGTTAAATATCATGAAAAAAATATCTCTATTTTGTTTGAGTAGCGTTGCCGTTCTTTGTTCTTTTAGTCCTCCTTTGTCTGCGCAGACACTTGGCGATATCGATGTGCCATATGTTGTACCGGAGGAGTGTTTGCCGGTTAAGGGAAAAGAGCCGATTTGGGCAACTGATGCAATAAAAGAGCAGCGTTATTATCAGGACTGGCTAAAAGCGACCACTACGATTTGTGTTGATCTAACGGCAGCACCGGGCCACAACGCGGTGAATAATCCCAGCGGCGAAGATTTACCCATGGTGTGGCGTAACGATAAGCGTTGGCAGCTTCGTGCCATAAAAAGTCACGTCAACCCTGATGATATTTTTCAAAAAGGAGATATTCCTGGTAAAACAGTGGACGGAAATCTTACTCTGGAACCGTTCTATCATGGTATTTCCGGCAAGGAGTCGGCCTTAAAAAGCACAACATATAGCTCTTCCGTTACTTCTTTTTACGGTGATATGTTGTACATGATTGATGCTCCTGGCGGGATCAACGTAAATAACACCCTTCCTAAATATTCCGGAGATCACTTTACGAATGAAATTGCTTTTCCTGGCGGCTTTAAACGTCAGTTCATTCGCGGGGTTTTTTCGGTTCCAGAAAGAGTATCTAACGGAAGTAAGCACAGTAATAATTTCACAAAATATCAAGCAAATCCTTATTATGCAAAATTTGATCCAACCCCTTTGGGGAAAGTAGATGTCGCTACTACTGCAGAAGGCCCTTTCGGGCATGAACTCACTTTGCAGGTCAATAGACCCGCAACCCGATCAGATGGCTATCCAATCTATCGTATTGCGGGTACAGACACGGTGACGATATCTGCTCTGGATTCTCATGGCAAATTTCGTAACGTGTCGTGGATGGTCAATGGTACGAATGCACATGTGAATTTAAATAATTACGGACACTGTTTGAATCTCCCAGCATCAATGCAAGTCGATGGCAATATAGTCGTCACGGCTGTCGATAATTCTCAAGAGGCCGCAACAGGAGAGGCAGCCTGTGTTGAGGTGGAGCGCCATCTTGTTGATGATGGAAAATTCCTGGAGCATCCAATAAATAAAGAAGATCCCGGTGTGGTCGTGGTTGGCAATTTTGGCAGTTGGGAAGCATTGAAGGCAGTGACGTTGTATACCGATAAGATCATTGGCAAAAGTCTTCCTGGAAATACCAGAGCGGTTATGTTGAACAGTACTCGAGCAAATGGTGGCGAAGCAGGTGTGATTGAAGGTAGCGTAAAAGCTTTGGATGAGTCCCGTAGGGGAAATCTGAAGATTTCTTTCTACGCGGGAAACAATGTAATGCCAAAATGTGGGAAGGGTCTTGCTCTAGGCGGAGATCAGACTTTTATGTTGGAAGCGTTTGACCGTGCAGGTACGATCATCGCCAGTAAAGCATTTAATATTGGTAGCGCCAACAAAAATTCCTCTCATTATTTGACGCCGAACTGGAGGCCTTTAGAAATGATATTTGAACCAAGCAATGAGGATATGAAACTGCGATTTACATCAACCAGTGAGGGAGCTTTTGCTTGTGGTTCCATGATTACTGACGTTCATGGATTTGTTCGCGGGCATTTTTGATCAAGCAGATTAAGACGAGTTAAAGACGTCGATTACCCTCTAAAACTGGTACGTTTGAAGTAATCGGCTGAATGGCTAAGCCTTTCGACGTACTCGTCTTTTATTATGTCGCGTATAGATTCGCGATTAATAATGTTCTGATGGACTGCTTGTTATTCGGGTTGCGTCGAGCTGGCGAACAGAAAAGCTGAATGGATACTGCGATCCAGAATGGTATCGACGTCGTGTCTGCGTTGGGCGACGTCGGACCGTCTCCATTATGAAAGCATATTTTGTGAAGTGCCAACCAGTCAGGGGAATTTTTTTAAAGGTTCGATCCGATGTTCGACGAATGGTGACTACAAAGAATTTATTGAGATAGTAAAAAATACGACTGAATTTGATACACGTCACCGAAAGAAAAATCCTAATTCAGGCGACGTGAAGTAAATCAAATAAATCTACTTTTGCCCCGTTTCGTCATTCTGGGCCAGCGTTTGTAGTGCCGCTGGCGTGCCAACCCAATTGATTTCTTTTGGCATCGTTACCAAGGGTTGACGTTGATCGGTTTTCAACGCTGCTGAATCGACGGCAGTTGCTACCGTGTGCCAGACCGGGTCTTCGATTTCGTCGAAAACTTCTCTCAAGCGACTAGACCAACCGCTCGAAATGGATTTGAAATATTCATTTTTCGAATCGATAGTGACGAAGCGGGTCAAGGCCAATTGTCCACTTTCATATACCAGCAGATCTAGCGGCAAGCCAACCGATAGATTGGAGCGCAACGTTGAATCCATTGAAATCAGCGCACACTTCGCAGCCTGATCTAGGGTGATTTCCGATCCAGCCAACACGCGGTCGATGATCGGTTTGCCGTATTTGGATTCACCAATCTGGAAGTAGGGATTTTCGTCATGCGCTTCGATGAAATTGCCTGCCGAATAAATCTGAAACAAACGGCAGCGCTCACCTTTGATCTGGCCACCAAAAATGATGCCGACGTTGAAGTCGATGCCAAATTTTTGCAAGGCGCTCGCATCGCGCTCGTACACCAACCGAATAGCGGCGCCTACTATTTGCGCTGCCTCGTACATTGAGGTGGCGTTCCAGATACTTTTGCCATCGGCATTAGTGTGTTCTGAAATGATTTGTTTAATCGATTGCGAAATGGATAAGTTGCCAGCAGTCATCATGACTAGCATGCGTTCGCCAGGATTCTCAAAGACACTCATTTTACGAAAAGTGCTGACGTGATCAACGCCAGCATTGGTGCGCGAATCGGACAAGAAAACGAGTCCGGCCTTCAGGCGCATAGCAACACAATAAGTCATGATGTAGAGCTCAAAATACAAAAAATGGATTTTACAGCATAGCCATTTAATCTTGGTTATCTAACTAGTAACACGCACATCAAGATGCAACAAGTCGATTTTCCACTATATTTCATGTTGGAAATATTATATTTTGAATGTGTATTTAAGCTCCGTCAGGGATTGCTTTTCATGCGTTGAAACGAAGTGTCATGCATCAGCATATCTTCTAGTGCGCACTATCATGGACTTAAACTTAGCGCTTTAGCGCTGACATGGACACTGACACTCAAGGTTTCTTCTCCGCCACCACGACGAACTCCCCGAACTGGTGCGGCTGAGTCGTAATCGCGGCCGATCGCCAGCCGACAATAGGCATCGCTGGCAAAGCACGCGTGGGTGACATCAATGCTTACCCAGCCTGTAAAATCTGACTGGGCCACCCACACATCTACCCACGCGTGGCTTTCAGCGTGATCGCTATTCCCCGGATCGATATAGCCGGACACGTAACAGGCCGGGATGCCAACCGCGTGGCAGCAGGCAAGAAATAAATGTGCATGATCCTGGCAAACACCTTGGCCCAGTCGTAATGCATCATCTGCGCTGCTGGTGACTAGTGTGGAGCCACTTTGATAAGTGACCGCATTGCAAATGGCTTGCGCCAGCGTGACTAAATCCTCGCTGTTTGGATTACGTGATAAGTGACGATGGGCAAACTCGATGATCGTTGGCGTCGCTTGGGTCAGCGATGTTGCTACGGTGAACACGAGTGGAGAAACTGCACCGGTTTGTGGCAATCGCCCCAAGTACAAGGGGGTGACCGCGATGCTGCCTTCGGCAACGATCCTGACTTCGTTATGCCGACCCGTGATGGTCAACATATGACTCAGATTGCCGAACGCATCCGTGAAGGGGTGGCGCACACCGGAACTGGTGATATGCCAGTTAAGTGTGCGCTGATGCTCTTCGGGACGTGGCGTCAATCGCAACTGTTGAATCGTGTAGGTTAATTCTTCGGTATAGTGATAAATCGTCTCGTGCCTGATGGTTAGCAGCATGATAGTTAGCGGAAGCGGAGCAGAGGCCGGTCAGGCCGCTAGTGGAACCAGAAAGTCACGACTGATACGATTGCCCAATTCAAAGATGCGCTCGAAAAATACCGTCAAATAATCGTGCAGACCGGCCTCAAGAATTTCATCAATGCTACCGAATTGAAGTTCAGCATGCAACTTGCCAGCGAAGCGCTCCGTATCAGCTGATACATTATTGCTGACGTGTTTCAGATTATTGAGGACCTCTTCCATACATGCCGCAAGTGAGCGTGGCATGTCCGCGCGCAAAATCAGCAAGTCAGCGACGCGTGCCGGCGTGATGACGTCACGATACACCTTACGATAAATTTCAAACGCTGAAACCGAACGCAAGATTGCTGCCCAATAGTAGAAGTCAATTTGCGGCTCGGTCTTCGCTTCGAGTGCCTGTTCGTGCTTTTGTTCCTGATCTTGCGATTGGGACTGAGATTGAGATTGTTTTTGCTGCTTCTCATTGGCGCTATGAAACTTGACGTCAATGATCCGTGCAGTATTATCTGCACGCTCCAAAAAAGTCCCGAGGCGGATAAAGTGAAATGCTTCATCCTTCAGCATGGTGCCGATTGTCACGCCACGTGAGAGGTGCGAGCGATGTTTGACCCATTCGAAAAATTCTGCAGGGTTTTGATCTAGCGCATCAGTTTTCAGATAGCCCTGCATTTTTAGCCAGGTGGCATTTTGGATTTCCCAGGCTTCCGTGGTTAATGCTCCCCGCACTGCGCGTGCATTTTCCCGCGCCTGAGTAAGGCAGGCGGAAATAGAGGATGAGTTAGCCGGGTCGCGGACCATGAAATCGATGACGTTTTGCGGTGTCAATGTTTTATGTCGCTTATCATAAGCCTCCTGCAGCTCGGAGATGCCGAGGAGGGCACGCCAGCCTTGCTCAACGTCTTCATCCGCCTGCGGCAACATGCCTGTTTGCAAATGTACATCCAGCATGCGTGCAATATTTTCAGCGCGCTCGGTGTAACGGGCCATCCAGAATAAGTGATCTGCGGTGCGGCTCAACATGTTATTTCTCCAGTATCCAGGTGTCTTTGGTGCCGCCGCCTTGGGACGAATTGACGACGAGCGAGCCTTCTTTGAGCGCCACGCGCGTCAGTCCACCACGTACCATCGAAACGTTTTTTCCCGAAAGAACAAATGGTCGCAGGTCGATGTGGCGCGGGGCAATCCCGGCCTCAACATAAGTAGGGCAGGCTGAGAGCGCCAATGTTGGCTGGGCTATGTAGCCTTCTGGATTGGCGATCACGCGAGCACGGAAATCTTCGATTTCTTGCTTCGTCGATGCCGGACCGACCAGCATGCCATAACCACCAGCGCCGTGGACTTCCTTGACGACCAGATCTTTAAGATTCGCCAAGGTGTATGCCAGATCGTCTTTTTTGCGACACTGAAAAGTCGGGACATTATTGAGAATCGGTTTCTCCGCCATGTAAAACTTGATCATGTCGGGAACGTATGGATAAATCGATTTGTCATCAGCCACGCCGGTACCGATAGCGTTCGCCAACGTGACGCCGCCCGCACGATAGACCGATAGCAAACCGGGCACACCAAGTGTAGAGTCCGGACGGAACGCCAGCGGATCCAGATAGTCATCATCGATTCGGCGATAAATGACGTCGACGCGTTTTGGTCCACGCGTGGTGCGCATATATACTGCGTTATCGTCGACAAACAAGTCTTTTCCTTCGACTAGCTCAACGCCCATTTGCTGCGCTAAAAATGCATGCTCAAAGTACGCTGAGTTATACATCCCCGGCGTCATGATCACGACCGTTGGATCGGTAACACCAACTGGTGCCACGGAGCGCAAATTATCGAGCAACATGTCAGGATAATGATCAACCGGTGCGATTTTATGACGTGTGAATAATTCTGGAAACAGGCGCATCATCATCTTGCGGTCTTCTAGCATATAAGACACGCCGGACGGGACACGCAGATTGTCTTCTAATACATAAAATTCGCCTTGACCAGCGCGTACGATATCGACGCCTGCAATGTGCGCATAAATATCCGAGGCCACTGAAATACCCTGCATTTCAGGGCGGTACTGCGCATTGCGGAAAATTTGTTCCGCAGGGATCACGCCGGCCTTGATGATGTTTTGATCATGATAAATATCATGGATGAACATATTCAGCGCCTTAACACGCTGAATCAGCCCTGCTTCCAGCACCGACCATTCGGCGGCATGAATGATGCGTGGAATAATATCGAAAGGGATCAGTCGTTCGGTACCGGCGTCGTTGCCATACACTGCAAAGGTGATGCCGACACGACGGAAAATGACATCTGCTTCAACGCGTTTTCTAGCAATCGTTTCGGCCGATTGCTGTCCAAGCCAGTTTGAAAACTCACCATAATGGGGACGAGCAACGTCGGAACCATCGGTGTACATTTCATCGAAAAAATTTGCCATAACTTTACTTCGCAGTTGTTTTGTACGTAAACATCAAAAGATTTCCCCTGATGACCAAGGTCAGCGCTGATGGCATTTAGTCTCGTATTAATTTTATCAAAATAGCATTATTCGTACTGAGTGGCAACTGCCCTGCATGGTTAGCCAAGGCAGTTTTAAGCCGTTATTCGCTATTGATAGTTGAGCTTTCAGTTAACTCGGAAAACCAAGGTGTTGGTTTCGGTACTGCGCACGGAGCTGGCGCATCGATTGAGGTGAAGTTAGCGGGGCCAACAACTTCCAGATATTCCATGTCGGGAGAGTAGTCGAATAAAAAATGCACTATACCGGGGCGCTGGTGCACGCAATCACCCGCGTTGACCAGCGTTAATTGGTCCTCATACATGAAGCGTGCCCAACCTTTGAGCATGTAGACCATATGAAACTTTGCTTCATGTCGATGCCAGCCAGTGCCTTCTTCTGGTGCCATGTTCGCCTTCACCAACTGAGCGATGACCTGGCCACCTGTGGCCGCACTAATACCTAAATCGCGATATAGGAAAAAATCCCGGAGACCACCAGGTTCAAATGCAGTATCGCCCTCGCGTATATGAGAAAACGCGGTTTTTGGAACGGTTTGGTCATTGGTGTTTTGCGCATCCATTGCACTGTCCTTTCATGCAAAATACGAATTAAACACGACCATGACGACAATCAATGTCATGGTGACCATTGATAAATCGGTCGCATGGACTGTTGTAGAGTGACTTTAACAGCTACATACAACACATACTCGTAATAAAATTTCAGTAGTAACTTTACTCCTGAATCGCCTTCAAGCGGCGCTCGAAATGACGATTGAGATGATAGAAATTACTCTTTTTGTCTAGCAATTCCCGTGCCAGATAGCTGATGTTTATGGTAACAATTTGCTTAAGGGGAAATCATTCCCTCCCAGCAAGATCGCTTGGCTGCTCGCAGCGCTTCAAGGCGCACGAATATAATCGACCAACGCCATCGTGCGTGCATCCGGTGGTGGTGTCAGTAAGCTGACGACTATCATCGTCAGCAATCCAGCTGGGACGCCAAAAACGCCAGCTGAGATGGGAGCAATGTGAAACCACTGCCCCGTGACGGACCCGCCCAATGCAGGAAGGGTGTGCAACATGTAAAACACGCACATGCCGAATCCGGCAATGATCCCGGCAATGGCACCGTGTTGATTGGCTCTTTTCCAAAATACACCAAGCATGAGCGCGGGGAAAAGTGCCGAACCGGCGAGTGAGAATGCCGCTCCAACCATAGACAAAATATCGCCGGGTTTTAACGACGCGGTATAAGCCGCCAGCAACGCCACGACGAGTAGCAGCAATTTGGAAATCGTAACGCGCTTTTGTGTGGAGGCCACCGGATCAATCATTTTGTAATAAACGTCGTGTGATAGCGCGTTAGAGATCGTTAAAAGCAGGCCATCGGCAGTGGATAGCGCTGCTGCTAAACCGCCCGCAGCAACCAATCCTGAAATGAAATAGGGCAATCCGGCAATTTCTGGTGTCGCCAATACGATCATGTCACCGTCCAGCGATATTTCCGATAACTGTACGATACCATCATGATTCAGGTCGATGATGCTGACCAGCGGATTAGTTTTGTCGATATTGGCCCAATACGACACCCAGTTTGGTAGATGCGCGTACTCGGTCCCGACCAATGAAGTATAGATGTCGTACTTGACCAATACCGCTAAAGCAGGGACCGTCAGGTAGATCAATAAAATAAAAAACAGCGTCCAGAAAACCGATTTACGCGTTTCTTGTACCGATGGCGTGGTGTAGTAGCGCATCAACACATGCGGCAATGCGGCTGTCCCTAGCATCAGGCAAAACACTACTGCCAAAAAGTTGTTACGTTTAATATCCGATGCTTCTTTATCCTTGCCCGGAAATGGGGTTGCTTGTGGCGTGGGTGGCTCGGCGTGCGCCAGATTGAGGGCTTTGGCATCTCTCCATCTCTGCTGGGCTTCTTCCGGTGATTTTGGATATTCGCTCAACTTACGATTGGCAACGCGAATGTCGATCAGCGAAGTGTCACTGCTATGTTTTAAGGCTTTAAGTTCGCGCTGTGCTTCGATCCGACCTTGCGTCCAGGATTGAGGCAAATTGTTCAAGCGCTTGTCGAATGCTTCGGCACGTGCTTTGTAAATACTCCGCACCTCTAATTCTTTGGGATCATCGCTCAACGTTTTTTCAATATTGCTTAATTGCGTCATGACCGAGCCATATGCAAATTGCGGAATTGGATTATGTGTATGTTTGGCTGATAGCCAGATGACGGGAATCAAGTAGGCAAAAAGAATGATGATGTACTGCGCCACTTGCGTCCACGTAATCGCGCGCATTCCACCTAAAAATGAACAAACCAAAATGCTGGCAAGACCGAGAAAAATGCCAACGGAAAAATCGACGCCAGTGAAGCGCGACGTGATAAGTCCGACACCATAAATTTGTGCCACCACGTATGTAAATGAGATGAGTACAGTGGCGATTACCGCCAAAATGCGAACTGGATTGCCGCCATACCGACCACCAATGCGGCCGCTGTAGCGTGCGGCCAAAAAGTCCGGAATAGTGTACTGACCGAATTTGCGTAAATAAGGCGCAATGAGGAGCGCAACCAGACAGTAGCCGCCGGTCCAGCCAATGATATAGGCGAGACCATCAAAGCCCTGCAAATATAAGCCCCCGGCCAAGCTGATGAAAGTTGCTGCCGAAATCCAGTCGGCAGCCGTTGCCATGCCGTTAAAAATTCCCGGTACACGTCTCCCCGCAACGTAATATTCCGACACGTCGGATGTCCGGCTAACGACGCCAATGCCCGCATACAGGGCGATGGTAGCGAACATGAACATATAACCAATCCAGGAGCGTGGAAATCCTTCTTTTTCGAGGATGGCGAGAATGATCAGAAAGCCAATGAAGCCTGCGGTGTACCAAGCGTAATAGCGCGTCAAACGCGATAAGAATGACTTACTTTTCATTATTGAGTTCAGCCAGTTGAGACGACTTCATTGCGCGCAGCTTTGGATCGGGCAAAGTCATATCGGCATCACGGTCAAATCGTCCCATTTGCCAGGTATATATACCGACGAGTAGGAGGTAAATCACGACCAATCCTTGTGCGGCCATATAAAAAGATAAGGGCCATCCGAACACGGTAACGCTTGATAATTCTCGCGCAAAGAAAATCACAAGAAACGTGACCGAAAACCAAATCAGTAACAGGCTGAAAGTCAGTTTTTTGGTCCTGCGCCAGTGTCTGGCATTGCGAGCAGCGATATTCTGAGGGACGGATTGGGCCATGGTTTTAGTCAACAATCAAAGAATCAAAAACATTGAACGCGCTACAATCTGGCGAGTACTTTAAGGGACTTTTTATGCAGCTCCTTTACCTTTGAACCTCAAGATTGCGGAGGCAGTAAGCTGCATTTATTTAACATTTTCTGTGCTTATTTTCTACTGACTTGCGACTTTCCTCTGCTTATTTTTTCCTGTATTACAGACTTCTTACACTGGCTTTTTAATCATATTTTTTACTCACGCAACCGCTAAACTGCAATACGCTTTTAGCGATATTCATCACGAAAATTAGCTGGGGAAGTTTGCTTGAATGTGACGCGAAATAAACACCCTGGCAGCTTTTGATCGTCGCAACGAGGATTGTAAAAAATACTGACGTCAGCGTCATGTTGTTGGGCTATTTCCCGCACGATAGCGAGCCCTAAACCGCTTCCGCTCCGATTGCTGTCAAGTATGCGATAGAAACGCTCGAACACACGTTCACGCTCCGCTGGCGGGATACCTGGGCCGGTATCTTCTACTTCCAGAATTGCCTCTTGCTTATTTTCTCCGGCACGAATGCGCACCGTCACGTGGCCTTCTGGCGGCGTGTAATGCAACGCGTTATCAATCAAATTGCTCATCAACTCTCGCAGCATCATTGGATTGCCGATGACAAGGAGAGGTTGTGGCGCTTCTTCGAAGCCCAGATCGATACGCTGTGTAAACGATGCTTGTACCCAGTCGCCCACGACGTTGCGTGCCAACTCTGACAATTCAATAGGAATGAGAGCGGTACTTTCCTGGGTTTGATTTTCTGCACGCGCTAACGAGAGCAGTTGATTTACAAGGCGCGTGGCAGAATCTGAACTCTTCGCCAATTGCTCAAGGGACCGACGAATATCGTGACCGTCCGTTTGGCGCAGCGCCAGTTCGGATTGCATGCGCATGCCCGCCAACGGCGTTTTCATTTGATGCGCGGCGTCAGCGATAAAACGTTTTTGGGTTTGTATCGTCTGTGAAAGACGTGAGAGCATGTCGTTGAGCGAGCGTACTAAAGGCGATATTTCCTCGGGAACCTGACCGGAATCAATGGGGCTTAAGTCATCAGGTCGTCGAGCTCTTATCCGTTGCTGCAATTCGGATAGCGGTGATAAACCGCGCGACAAGGCAAACCAGACGAGTGCGAGTGCGATCGGCAGAATCAAAAACTGCGGCAAGATCACTCCCTTGATGATTTCATTGGCTAACTGTGCACGTTTTTCCAGCGTTTCCCCTACTTGCACCAACGCCATCGGCGGCGCCGGATCATTGATGTTGGCGCTAGCTGCATCGTTACGCAAATCGACATACGTGTACGCCACCCGCACGTCGGTGCCATGCATCGATCCATTATGAAATTGTACGGTGCCTGCATGCGGTGGATCCTCATCCGGGGCAATCGCTGGCATTTCCCGGTCGCCGTCGACATATTCACCCTTGGGGCCGGTGATCAAAAAATAGATATTGTCGATATCATCGGCACGCAAAAAATCGCGCGCTGCACCCGATAAGCGGGTAACGACCTTACCGTTGGCTTGACTAACCTGTTGTGATAAGACTGTGACGCTATCATCCAACGCGCGGTCAAATGGCTGGTTGGCAATGGACTTAGCCACTAAATACGTGATGGCGATACTCATCGGCCATAGTAATAGCAATGGCACCAACATCCAGTCAAGAATCTCGCCGAATAGTGAGCGTTGAATGCGTTCTTTCGATTCACTTTCTAACGCCACGCTCGGGTCGAATCCGAGATCGAGATCGAGACCGATCTCGGATTCGACTATATGATCCCGATCCGAGAGGGGTATGCTGGAAGCCTGCGCGGCCATGATTTGGTCGTCACGCATCTGAGGAAATTATTTTGTACTGGAGAAGGTAGCTGGCGGTGTTTGCGGGGGAGGCACCTCAGCAATTTTTTCGAGGCAATAACCCAATCCGCGCACAGTCGCAATCCGCACACCGCCGACTTCGATTTTTTTGCGTAACCGGTGTACGTAGACTTCAATGGCATTATTGCTGACTTCTTCACCCCACTCACACAAGTGATCGACCAACTGTTCCTTCGATACCAGACGACCGGTCCGTTGCAGCAACACTTCCAGTAATCCGATTTCTCGCGCGGATAAATCCAGCATCTGATCGCTTATATAGGCGATCCGGCCAACCTGATCGTAAGATAACGGACCATGTTTGATCACGGTCGGGCCACCGCCAGCACCTCTGCGCGTAAGCGCGCGCACGCGCGCTTCGAGTTCCGAGAGCGCAAATGGCTTGGCCATGTAATCATCGGCGCCCAGATCAAGCCCTTTGACGCGCTGTTCGATGGAGTCTGCTGCGGTTAATATCAGCACCGGCAAACGTGAGTTACGTGCGCGCAGGCGGCGTAGTACTTCCAGACCAGCCATTTTCGGCAGTCCTAAATCAAGGATCAACAGATCGAAATCTTGTGTCGATAATGCCGAGTCAGCTTCCATACCGTTCAGCACGCAGTCGGTCGCGTAACCGGATTGGCGTAATGAACGGGTGAGTCCGTCGGCTAAAACACTATCATCTTCAGCGAGTAAAATACGCATGGCTAAGTTTGCCTTTTGGATGTTCTATGATCGGGATATGGCGCTGGTTATGATTGTTTTCAGCAGCTATCGTCGTCGGCTTACATTCTGGGCTTTATTCGTCGGCTACATTCAGCGTCGGTCAGTGTTTTCGGTTGCGCGTTGCTAATAATACTTGTTACTTTATTGTTACTTTTGTCTCAAGCATAGTCTAGGGCGTTTCCGCCATAGCGGCAAGCGTTGTAACTATTTAAGACCATCGGTTACTGAGTGTATCTTTAGCGTGCACTTTATTCACAAATTAATCTGAGATTTGGGGTAAGTGGCTAATGGTGCGGCCGATTGAGGCGACGACCCGGCACTTTTGGTATAATAAAGAAGTTGTTCCTTTGAAATTTATTATTGCGATTATTCATGATCCGAGTGTTGATACTTTTCTTGACGTTTTTGCTGCCTATGCAAGTATTTGCAAGCGGTGTAGACGCGCATATTAAGTTCGCACTGGCGCAAGACAATCATGCATTGGTACAACATGAGCAGCTACAGCAACAATCGCAATTTCTTGATATCGCCGATGTGATGGCGTATCAAAAAAGCATGAGTGAAGATTGTTGCTCGTTCGGTGATGATGAAGATTCAGGTGAACTCAATTTGCATGCCGACCTGAGCGACGAACCAGTGCCAGCACTTGGCTTCAACTTCAGACCAAATTCATCTCCGTTAGCCGCTGCGCACGGCAATGACGGCATGCGTGAACCGCCTTTCTTACCCCTCATTTCTCCTCCACCTCGAGCATAAACACTGTTGGCTAACTGCGTTTTCGGTTAGTCAGCAATATGCGTTGGCCGAATTGTTATCGGCTTAATGCGTATATTTCACGCTCTATTTCTGTAAATCTTCATTTTTAGTTGTTCTGCGATCCTGCTTGTCGCTACACGTTCGCGCAGCCGCTAATGTACGCCACCTGGTTTCATCATCCGGTCGCATCAATTAGTGTTTAGTGCAATGGTGAGTTAAAGGTCGCAAGGGGCGCTACGTTGTTATTTGCATTGTCAATTAATTGCAAGATTTTCACCTGATGGCAGACTAGCTTACGTGGGTAACAACCGCTAAGCGAGGAAAGTCAGGAAGTTTTTAGCGAGTATGGCCCTTCAAGTGGCCCTATTTCACACTGATTTAAATCTCGGGAGTTAGCATGAAAAAAATGTTTATTGCGCTGATGGTCGTTGCGATGACGTTGTCAGTCGGCGTTTCATCGGTAGAAGCAAAACGTATGGGCGGCGGTGGTTCGTTTGGGAAAAAATCCCAAAGCATGAATCGTCAACAGGCCACGCCAGCACAAAATCAGGCAGCTGCTAAAGCCGCTCCACCTGCTGCGGCCGCAGCAGCAGTTGGTGGCGCAGCCAAGTCCAGCGCATGGAAAGGAATGCTGGGCGGCGCGTTGTTGGGCTTAGGTCTTGGTGCGTTGTTGTCGAGCATGGGTCTTGGCGGGGCGATGGCCAGTATGATCAGCACTATTTTAATGGTGGGCTTGTTAGCGGTGGCGGGTATGTTCATCTACCGCATGGTGCGTCGGAAAATGGATAGCAACAATGGCATGAAGCCAGCATTCTCCGGATCTGGCCCGATGAATAACGTTCGCAGCGCAAGCTTTACGCCGGAAATTGCGTCACGTATGTCAAATGTGGAACCAGCGCAAAAGACCACATTTGACTCAAACACATTTGATGCGCCAACCAGTACCGGTGCAACGACTGGCACTGCTTTTGGCGCTGCAAGCGCATCTTCAGCGGCGGGCAGCAATGCGATTGATGTACCGGCAGATTTCGATACAGCGGGTTTTGTGCGCCATTCAAAAACCAACTTTATCCGTTTGCAAGCGGCGTGGGATAAGGGTGATACCGATGATATCCGTGATTTCACTACACCTGAAATGTTTGCCGAATTGAAAATGCAATTACAGGAACGTGGTCAATCGGCCAACAAGACGGACGTGATCACGATTGATGCTGAATTCCTCGGCTTGGAAACCATTGGTAACGACTACATGGCTGGCGTCAAATTCTCGGGCATGATCAAGGACGATCCAACAGCACTGGCAGAGCCGTTCAATGAAATCTGGAATCTAACCAAGCCTATCCACGGCAATGGTGGATGGACTTTGGCTGGTATAGAGCAAGTGGCCTAAGTTATAAAACCTTTGATGGCGCTCACTTGACGGTGAACGCAGGTCTTGCTGAGCTGAAAATAAAAAACCGTCTGCGAGAAATTGCACGCGGTTTTTTATTATTTTTACCTGCTTGTATGATGGGAAAAGAGGTAATGCGTCAATGCGTGCCTCAAGCTTAAATGCTCTGGAAGAAACTCACCAATTCAGGCACGTCTGAATACGCTACGTTGAAGCGAAACCAAGGTTGCGCTGGTGCAGCTAGATGAAAAAAGTCTCCCGGCGCAAGCCAAATTCCTTTTTGTCGGGCAAGGTCGGCAATATCACGGGCCGATAAATCAGTATGTTCAAATTTTGCCCAAGAAAACATACCCCCGCGTGGTGTGGCAAATGGCGTCAATCCAGCTTCGATCAGTCGCGCATTGACGCGCGCTTGCGCATTTGACAAAGCGGCAGAAAGGTTCTCAACGTGACGACGGTGATGACCTTCAGTCAATGCGCTGTGTACCAACCGCTCGGTAATTTCCGAGTTAGTGAGTGTAAGTACCATTTTGGTATGGACCAATTGCCGCGCTAATTCACGCTGGCAGGCGATGTATCCCAGTCGAAGCGAAGGTGCGACTGTTTTGGAAAAGCTACCAACGTAGATCACCCGCTGCAAGCCATCAAGCGCGGCCAGCATCGGATCGTTTGGTTGGCCTAACTCCCGAAAAATATCGTCCTCGACCACCCAAAATCCGTTTCGCTCTGCCGCCTGCAAAACCCTCATGGCACAAGCGGGCGTATAGGAAGTGCCCGTTGGATTGTGCAACACACTGGTCGTGAAGTACAACACGGGTTTATGTGTCCTGGCTAATATCTCCAGTTGCTCGGTATTAACCCCGCTTGGTGTGCGCGGGATGCCGATCACGTTCACATCCGCCATCCTCAACATCGCGATTAAATTACAATAACTAGGATCGTCGACCAACACGGTATCACCGCGCTTGACCATAGTTCTGATAATCAGATCAAGCGCTTGCGTCGCGCCATGTGTCGTAAGGATGTGGTCAATCGGCACCTCAAGCGACCATTGTGCCAAAAATTGACTAATAGTCAGCCGTAGTGGCGCATAGCCGCAAGGATGACCGTAGCCAACTTGCTGCGCGCCAGGCGCTCGGATGATGCGCCGTTCGGCCTGATGCAGACCATCGTCGTCCAGCCATTTTCCCGGCAACCATCCGCATCCCGCTTTGATCGGAACACGCTCATCTGCAAACATTTCGGATAACAACCAGGCAGAATCGATCACCGGCTCAGGCGGATTAAAGGTGGGTATTGGTTGTGTCTGCGTGGATTGATAAGCGATGAAAAAGCCAGCGCCACGGCGCGCCGCCACCAAGCCGCGCGCTACAAGCCGTTCATAGGCTTCCACGACCGTTGACGTTCCAATGCCCTGATCAATACCGAATTGGCGTACGGATGGTAACTGTTCGCCTGAACGGAGCATGCCTTGGGCAATTAATTGCGCAAGATTCGTGGCAATCTGATCGACCAAACCGATGGGGGAAGCGCGGTCCAGCGATAACTGGATGGATTTGGCGCGTGCTTGTTTCATGACAATTCCTGGCGATTTTAGATAAAATTTCGACAACTAGTTCGACAATAATTGCGCAATCCAAAGAGCGAGGCAGAAAAGGTATTAAAAAAGCAACCTAAAAACACTTTGTCCGAGCAATACAGTTTTTCAACTAAAGCAAAAGTGTATCTAACAATACTGGGCGTGTCCCGTAATAATCAGTTATTAATATGAATGATTAACAATCCTACCTAAGGTACGCGCAATGACAACTAACACCAGCCATGCTGATATGTCTGCTTTCTGGATGCCTTTCACTGCAAATCGCGACTTTAAAGAAGCGCCACGCCTGCTGGAATCGGCATCCGGTGTGTACTATAAAGATGTGAAAGGGCGCAAGATTTTGGACGGCACTGCCGGTTTGTGGTGTGTCCCGCTGGGACACGCGCAGCCAAAAATTGTCAAAGCGGTACAGGACATGGTTGCCAAACTGGACTTTGGGCCTACATTTCAGATGGGGCATCCGTCCGCTTTTGAGTTGGCCGACCGTTTGAAGCAATACACTAATAACCGCTACAGCAAAGTGTTCTTCACCAATTCCGGCTCCGAATCGGTTGATACTGCGTTGAAAATGGCAATTGCCTATCACCGTGCGCGTGGTGACGGTACGCGCACTCGCTTGATCGGCCGCGAGCGTGGCTATCACGGCGTTGGCTTCGGTGGTATCTCGGTCGGCGGCATTTCAGGTAATCGCAAATCCTTCGGGTCGCTGTTAGTGGGTGTCGACCATATGCCGCACACTCATAATCTTGAACAAAATGCTTACACCAAAGGAGAGCCGGAATGGGGCGGTCATCTGGCGGACGATCTTGAACGCATTGTGGCTTTGCATGACGCCTCAAATATCGCCGCCGTTATTGTTGAGCCGGTGGCTGGATCAACCGGCATTTTGGTCCCGCCAAAAGGCTATCTGAAACGCTTGCGTGAAATATGTACCAAGCACGGCATCCTGCTTATATTTGATGAGGTGATCACTGGTTTTGGTCGTCTAACGACGCCATTTGCGTTTGATTACTTTGGCGTTGAACCGGATCTGGTGACGACAGCAAAAGGTTTGACCAATGGCGTGGTACCGATGGGCGCAGTATTTGTAAAGCAACATATTTACGATGCGTTCATGGACGGCCCGACTGGAATCGAACTGTTCCATGGTTACACCTATTCTGGTCATCCGCTGGCCTGTGCCGCCGGACTGGCGTCTTTGGATATCTTTGAAAACGATGGCATTCTGGATCACGCAAAGAGCATCGCCAGCTATTGGGAAGATGCAGTGCATTCGTTGAAAGGCCTTCCGCACGTTGTTGACATCCGAACCATTGGTTTGATCGCAGGGATCGAACTCACCTCGATTGTGGGCAAGCCCGGCGCGCGCGCTTTTGATGCTTTCAAACAGGCGTTTGATGATGGCATTCTAATTCGCACCACAGGCGACATCATCGCGTTATCGCCACCGTTAGTATTCGAAAAAACGCATATCGATGAACTGATCGGCAAACTATCCGGTATTTTAAAAACCTTGGATTGAGCCAAAAATAAGAACTGGGTTTGCACCAAGTTATGCCGACGTTTTTAATGCCACGCTCGGCAAACCAGTTGCACAAGTCGTTCTCGGTATCGCGTAGGAAGTCGTTGCAGCGATTGCTGCAGTCAGCACTACGTTTTTTCATGTCGCCGATAGCAGTCATGCAACCTCGGCCGAATACCGCTAGTTGGGGTGTCAAGTTTGCATTTCAGAAAATGAAGTAATCTGGAATGCGAAAAAATAATTACGCAAAATAATGGCATGAGTAATCTCATGCCATTATTTTTTATCGGCTTCGCTGAGGATTTTCTTGGATACGCGAAGATGGACGTGGTATTCGGTGCCGGTCACAATGCGATTTATACTGCTCGCGTTGCGTCGTCCGGAATGATTTTTGTGCCGTGCAAAGATGGCGTCAGCCACAATGAAATCGAGGATGCTAAATCAGAACATCTGAAAGCGGGTGCGAACGTCTTGCTGCACGCCATATTAAACAGCGCAATTCGTATCGCTGATTAATTAAGAATAGGCTGAATTAATCTGGTAATGAATTTTTGAGGAATAAGAAAATGCTATTGAAAATCGTTGTCGCGCGACTGAATCACGAGACGAATACGTTTTCTCCTATCACTACGCCGCTGGATGCTTTCGCGCCGCAATGGGATGAGGCGGCCTATCGTGATCAGAAAGGGGCACGTACCGCCATGGGTGCATTTCTGGATATTGCGGACGGGTTGGGCGCTACGATAGTGACACCAATCGCGGCCATGGCCAATCCAAGCGCGGCCGTCGCTGCAGATGCTTACACGCTGATGAATGACGCTATCTTGCGGGCCATCAGCGTGGGTTGCGATGCGATCATGCTGGATCTTCACGGCGCGATGGTAGCGGAAAACGCTGAAGATGGTGAAGGTTCGCTACTCCAAAAAATACGCGAGATAGCGCCTGATACCCCTCTGTGCGTCGCCCTTGATCTGCATGGCAACATTACACAAAAAATAATAGATAACGCGGATATTATTGTCAGCTTCAAGACCTATCCACACATCGACATGTACGAAGCTGGCGAGCATGCCGGTCGTTTGCTGGTTGATATGTTGCAACAAAAAAGTCATCCGGTAGTCGGGTGGTGTCAGTTGCCATTGCTGTCGGCCTCACTGACTAGCGACACATCGACCAGCGCGATGCAGCGTGCAGTGCAAGCCGCGATCGCTGCGGAATCTGAAACGGGTGTCTTGGCGGTATCGATCTTCGCCGGTTTTCCGTTGTCGGATTTCCGCGATGCAGGGATGTCGGTAGTAGTGGTGACCGAAAACGATGTGGTTCTTGCCAATCAGGTAGCAGAAAAAATTGCCCGTTCGATGTGGTGCGAGCGTGATGGTTTTGTGTATGACAGCAAGCCCTTAAAGCAGTCGCTGGCGAACGCAAAAGAGATGGCCGCAGGTGACGGTGCCGGACCAGTGTTATTGCTTGATCATAGCGATAATGTCATGTCTGGCGGCACGTGCAACACGCTCGATGTGCTTGAAGTCGCCATGGCCGAAGGTCTTACAGACATCGGTGTCGGACCAATCAGTGATCCAGAAGCGGTCTCAAAATTGGTCGCTGCGGGTATCGGCGCGACCGTCACCGTTACGCTAGGCAACAAGGTCGCCCTCACCAAACAAGGCATTACTAAAACACCGCTAACCTTGACTGGCCAAGTGTTAGCGATAACGGATGGACAATTTTCGGTAACCGGTCCTATCTATACTGGTTCCACCATACAAATGGGGAAAAGTGTCCTGTTCGATATTGGCGTGGCACAAATCGTTGTGACCGAAGAGCGGGTGGAACCTTACGACCTTGGCGTCTTTACTAGTATGGGCCTTGATCCAGTTAAAAAAACGTTCTTGTTGCTGAAATCGCGTATGTATTGTCGTCCGGTATTCGGACCGATTAGTAAAGGCTTGGAGGAGTGCGACTCCGATACTGGCGGTCCGACCAGTTCGAATTTTGCGTTATTTCCCATCAAGAATGTACGCCGCCCGATTTATCCGCTGGATATGGATACGCGTTGGCAGTGAACGCACTACATGGTGCAAAAGTCCTGAAGAGTGCCGAGTCAATGCTAGAAGAGTGATAAAGACAGTGACGGATGTCGGTAAAGCGAAGTAGCGGCTTACTGAAAGGCGCATTCATCAATTCGCTTCATCGTCCCGGTTAATGCATCATTCACTATTTTGCGTGAATATTTTCTAGCATATCCCGCACCATTTGATCCAGACCAATTTCGGCATGCCAGTTCCAGTCGGTGCGTGCTTGCGTATCGTCCAGACTCTGCGGCCAACTGTCGGCGATATCTTGTCGATCATCCGGTTGATAAACGATCTCGAACTGCGGCAACTGTTGCCTGATGGCTTGCGCTAACTGCGCTGGGTTGAAGCTCAATCCAGCCACATTATAGGCCGACCGTATCCGCACTTGCGCTGCTGGTGCCTCCATCAGTTCGATAGTAGCCCGAATGGCATCGGGCATATAAATCATCGGCAAGGTGGTTTCCGGATAAAGAAAACATTGATATTGTTCAGCACGTTTGGCAGCATGAAAAATAGCGATTGCATAGTCAGTCGTGCCCCCGCCGGGAGGCGATTTGAAGCTGATGATACCCGGATAGCGGATGCTGCGGACATCAATATCGAACTTGCTGAAATAGTACTCGCACAGTCTTTCACCGGCTTGTTTACTGATGCCGTAAATGGTGGTTGGGTCCATGATCGTCATTTGCGGCGTATTGATGGCTGGCGTATTTGGCCCAAATGCGGCGATTGAGGATGGCCAAAATATCCGTAAAGGTTTACCGACCTGATTGCGTTCCCGCGCCAGTTCTAAAATGTTGAGTAAGCCATTGATATTTAATGTCCATGCTTTCAACGGTGCTTGCTCGCCGGTGACCGATAACATCGCGGCCAATTGGTAGACCTGTGTAATCTCATAACGGTTGATTACTTCTGCAAGCAGATTGCTATTGAGTACGTCGAGACGCTCGTAGCAAGCCGCGCCATACGAACTGGAAGGGCTGATATCGGCCGCGATGATATTGGCGGCACCATGTTTTTCTACGAGCGCATCCACTAACTCGCTGCCAATTTGACCGTTAGCACCAATGACCAGAATCTTTTCCATTTTGTTTTCCGTCTTAATGTTTCAAGAGGCCGAGCTCATGGCCGACTTGCGCAAATGCTGCTAATGCCAGATCGAGTTGTTGCGTGCTGTGGGCGGCCGACATTTGTACGCGCACCCGCGCCTGGCCCATTGGTACGACCGGATAGAAAAAGCCGGTAACCAGAATGCCCAATGCATACAAGCGTTGCGCAAATTGTTGGGCTATCGGCGCATCGAATAGCATCACCGGCACAATCGGATGCGTACCCGGTTTGATGGTGAAGCCCAACTGAGTGATTTCGCGCCGGAAATGCTCCGTGTTTGCCTGCAAACGATCACGTAACTCGGTCGAGTTTGAAAGCATATTTAATACCGTCAACGAGGTCCCTGCTATGGATGGTGCCAACGTGTTGGAAAACAAATAGGGGCGAGATTTTTGCCGCAATGTTTCAATCACTTCACGCCGTGCAGCGGTAAAACCACCCATTGCACCGCCGAGTGCTTTACCGAGCGTTCCGGTGATGATATCTATCCGACCCATCACATGATGATGCTCGTGCGTACCGCGTCCGGTCGAACCCATGAAGCCCGACGCGTGGCATTCATCGATCATCACCAGTGCGCCGTATTTGTCAGCCAGATCGCAGATTTTGTCGAGCTGTGCAATCGTGCCATCCATCGAAAATACACCGTCAGTGACAATGACCTTATGACGCTTGTCGCCAGCCGCCTGCAACTGAATTTCGAGATCGGTCATGTCGTTATGGGTGTACCGAAAACGCGCGGCCTTGCACAGACGAATGCCATCAATGATTGATGCGTGATTCAGTGTGTCGGAGATGATCGCGTCTTGCTCGTCAAATAATGGCTCGAACAAGCCGCCGTTGGCATCAAATGCCGCCGCGTACAAGATCGTGTCTTCCATCCCGAGGAATCTAGACAAGGCTTGCTCCAATTGCTTGTGCACGGTTTGCGTGCCGCAAATAAAGCGTACCGAGGATAAACCGTAACCATATTGCTTGGTGGCATCAATCGACGCCTGAACCAATTTTTCTTCGCCGGAGAGGCCGAGATAATTGTTCGCACAAAGATTGATTAGAGTGCGGCCGTCGTCACAGACAACTTCGGCGCCCTGACGCGAATTGATAACGCGTTCCGGCTTATAAAGTCCTTGCTCGCGCAGAGCGTTCAGGTTGGTGTCGAGACTGGCGAAGAAGCTTGCTTTTGAGGATGTCGGCGTCATTTCAATTCCTTGTCGTTTTTTATGCAGACGGTTTTAATACCCACGGTTTTAATGTTCACTATCTATCTTAAAACTTGTACGGCGATCGTGTGCATTTTCGTATTGTGAGCGGTTGCCCAAGGCCAAATGACGGCCCCATTTATCGTTTTGAGTCTTATGTCTTTTGTCAATTTTGTAACCATAAATGTGGCTGTAAAATCCGGTAGCGGAACGCTTTAGCAAACGGCGTCGGCCTACGCTTAACACCTAGTGGGGTATTGGGACCTATTTGATCTATTATCGACTGTTGCATCTGTTACTATGAAGTTCAATATAAAGATATGAATCCACTATATCGAACAAATATTCAATATAGTGGATATTAACGACTGCCATTAAACATAGCAAGTAAATTTATGCATTCACCTATTGCTCACAACACACCACCCGAAGTCGGCGCGACGCTTCAACGGCTACGGCTTAAGCGCGGTCTGACGCTTGACGATTTGTCGCGTGCGGCCGGCGTGTCTAAATCCATGCTGTCGCAAATTGAACGTGAAAAAGCGAATCCGACCATAGCGGTGACATGGCGATTGGCCAACGCTTTAGGTATTGGTATAGAAGAATTGCTCGCTACCGAAACGTCGGAACGGGAAGCTATTCACATCATGGAACCGCACGAAACGCCTACTTTGCCTGGTCTTCACGCTGGTTACGTCCTGCGCATTCTCGGGCCGATGGAATTGGCCGGCAAATATGAATGGTACGAATTGACGTTGGCACCGGAAGGGGCATTAGTTTCCACACCGCACGATCCTGGCACGATGGAGCATTTAACGTTGTTGAATGGTGGTGTCGAGGTCGTCGTGGATGGCGTGAAGAAAAAGCTGAAAATTGGTGGCACTGCACGCTACCCCGCCGACAAAAATCATGTGATACGTAACACAGGAAAAACCGAGGCGAGAGCTCTATTGGTAGTGATTCACCGATAAATCCAGAGGGCTTACGCAAATCGCCTAAGCGGCGTTTTGCTCTCCTGGCCGCGTTTTGCTTTCCTTGCCGCTGCTAGCCCCGGTACTGGCGTACTGTCTGCGTCGGCAGGGTTGGCAAGCCCGTTGCTAGGACGGTTAGTTTGTATCCTCTTGCATCAAGATTTCAACCAAAATTCCACACGGGTTTACAATGCGGGTAAAGAAAGTGGTTGCAGCTGGTTTGCAACATTATCTAACTTTAAGTTTACAACGCTTGCAATTCGCACTGTTTTTTTATACAGTACTGTTTATTAATACAGTCTTACACCCCTTTTGCCGAAAGAAAATCCATGGACGATAAAAAATCCGCAGCAAATCCTGATAAAAGCAAGGCACTTGCCGCAGCATTGGCACAAATCGAAAAGCAATTCGGCAAGGGTTCGATCATGCGCATGGAAGATGGTGCCGTGGTCGAAGAGGTCCAGGTCGTTTCCACTGGTTCATTAGGTCTTGATATTGCGCTAGGCGTTGGCGGATTGCCGCGCGGTCGTGTGGTCGAAATCTATGGCCCTGAATCATCCGGTAAAACCACGCTGACCCTGCAAACCATTGCTGAAATGCAAAAGCTGGGCGGCACCTGTGCGTTTATTGATGCAGAACATGCGCTTGACGTCGGTTACGCTCAAAAGCTTGGGATCAATCTGGCAGACCTGCTGATTTCACAACCGGATACTGGTGAACAGGCGCTTGAAATTACCGATGCGCTGGTCCGTTCCGGCGGTGTAGATCTGATTGTTATCGATTCCGTTGCCGCATTGACGCCACGCGCCGAAATCGAAGGCGACATGGGCGATTCCTTGCCGGGCTTGCAAGCGCGTCTGATGTCACAAGCATTGCGTAAATTGACTGGCAGCATTAATCGCACGAATACACTGGTGATTTTTATTAACCAGATTCGGATGAAGATTGGTGTCATGTTTGGTAATCCGGAAACAACAACCGGCGGTAACGCACTGAAGTTTTACGCTTCGGTCCGCCTGGATATTCGTCGTACTGGCTCAATTAAATCAGGCGACGAAGTGATCGGTAACGAAACACGCGTAAAAGTTGTGAAGAACAAAATCGCACCACCGTTTAAGGAAGCGCATTTCGACATTCTGTACGGTACAGGTACTTCGCGTGAAGGCGAAATTCTGGATCTTGGATCGGATGCCAAAATCGTTGAAAAATCAGGTGCCTGGTACAGTTATAACGGCGAGCGTATTGGTCAAGGTAAAGACAACGCCCGTAACTACCTGAAAGAGCGCCCAGAACTGGCACGTGAAATCGAAAACAAAGTACGTGCATCACTAGGCGTACCATTACTAGAGGGCGCAGTGTCGACAGAAACCGACAAAGCCGCTGAGAAAGCAGCAAAAGCCGCTGAAAAAGCAGCAGCCAAAGAAGCTGCAGCGTTAGCCGCAAAAGTAGAGTAATCAAAGAAAAGTGAATCGGTCGGGTGGCGCATGGCTCCTCGTCCGATTTTTATTTTGTTCTTGATGAGTGCAAAATAAGTGTGATAAGTGTGATGAGTGTTAAGTGAGGTTATAGCTTTCTCCTGACTCCTTATGTGCTTTTAAGATTGCGTTTTAAACAAGGTTGCGACGCTGCAAACTTAATGTGCTGTCGTAAAAGCGAACCCAACGTTTTGTAACGTTTTGTTTTTGGGAAATATTTTTTAATAAGGCGGGCCGTGTTACCTGACCCGCATCCAGTAATGGCAAAACCAACAGTCAGTCTGAAGGGCAGGGCGCTTCGTTACTTATCGATGCGTGAGCATAGCCGTATCGAGTTAAAGCGTAAGTTATCGCGTTACGTCGAAGAGGGCGATGACATAGAGGTTTTGCTCGATTGGCTTGAGGAGTCTAAATTTTTATCTCAAGAACGCTTCTCCGAATCTCTTATTAATCGGCGCTCTGGACGTTATGGCAATAGCCGCATCGTGATGGAATTAAAAAGTCACGGTATCGCCGCCGATGCGATTAGTGCGGTTAAATCACAGCTTGCAGAAGGCGAATTTGCCCGCGCCCGCGAAGTGTGGGTGAGGAAATTTGGGCGTCAACCGCTTAATGCTATCGAACGCGGCAAACAGATGCGGTTTTTATTGCAGCGCGGATTTTCTCATCGGGCGGTGCAAGCTGCGATTAACAGCGTTGGTGATGACGATGCGTTCGAGCCCGTTGAATCTGATGAAGTTGGGATTGTTTAGGGCGGACATCAACATATTATTGCCACCGGTTCGGTCCTAATTTGGGCCTTAACCTAATTTGGTTCTTATGATGCCGAAGACGTCTGATGCGTCTAATAGAGTGGATTTTCGACGATCCTCGTACAATCCTTGTACATGCCTGTACATCCTCGCACATTCTTTCATATACGTGATTTAAAGAGCTTAAATCGCCCATACGCGGGCGGCCATGCAAATTTACCGTAACTAGGTCATACTGTGAGATTGTTGCAACGCACACAAACTCACCTATTCACTACATCTGTGCTACACTTTTGTGGTTTTTTGCAAACCGCAGGAGCGGCAGCTACTATAGAAACTGTAGTAGCGATAAGCAAAGCAGACCAAAAAAATGTCCCTATTACCTCCTACTTCTCGCAGGGCGCTGACACATACGCGCACCATACAAGTCGACGCGTTTATTCGTGACGATGGCTTATGGGAGTTGGACGCGCACATTACCGATATTAAAGCCAGTGATCTTGAGTTGCCGCACGGAATTTTGCCAGCCGGCGAGGCTGTGCACGATTTATGGCTGCGTTTAACGCTAGACAATCTCTACACCATTACCGAGGTCGCGGTGCATTCTGAGGCCATGCCTTATCCCGGACATTGCAATACCGTCTCCCCTGCCTACAATCAATTAGTTGGCCTGAATCTGTTAAAAGGATTTCGCTATACGTTGAAAGAGCGTGTCGGTGGTGCGCTGGCTTGCACTCATCTGACTGAGCTTGCTCAAATATTGCCGACTGTTGCGCTTCAAGCGTTTTCTGGTGAAACGAGTGTTGGCAGCACGGCACCTACACGGTTGAGTACAGGAGACAAAAAACCATTTCAGGTAGGAAGTTGCTACGCGCTGCGGAGGGATGGAGCGGTTGTCGCGCAATTTTATCCAAAGTGGGCGTCCGCGCGGCCAGAAATTCCTGAGACACAATCCAACATGCCAGTTAGTAAGCCCCCGGACATACAGTCCGAACCCCGTTAGTGTCGTTAATGATTTTGTTGTAATTTAATTCTTAGTGCATTTATCTAGTCCAACCAGCAAGTTAATTTAAATCAGCGTCAGAAGGGAAGCTCGCATGAAAATCCATGAGTATCAGGGCAAAGAAATTCTCCGTAAATTTGGGGTAACAACA
Organism: Glaciimonas sp. GNP009; assembly: GCF_054343755.1. Lineage (NCBI taxonomy): Bacteria > Pseudomonadati > Pseudomonadota > Betaproteobacteria > Burkholderiales > Oxalobacteraceae > Glaciimonas > Glaciimonas sp. GNP009. The sequence goes on along the minus strand of NZ_JBTGUV010000004.1, from coordinate 1,631,573 downwards.
CCGCGCGGTATTCCGTGCCTGAGCGTCGATGAGGCAGTTAAAGCTGCTGAAACTCTCGGCGGTTCGGTATGGGTCGTGAAGGCACAAATTCATGCAGGTGGTCGCGGTAAAGGCGGCGGCGTGAAAGTGGCTAAATCGCTTGAACAAGTTCGCGAATACGCTAATGAAATCCTGGGCATGCAGCTGATCACGCATCAAACTGGCCCAGAAGGTCAAAAAGTGCGTCGTTTGTTGATCGAAGAGGGCGCAGACATCAAGCAAGAACTATACGTCAGTATGGTAACTGACCGTGTTAGTCAACGCGTGGTGCTGATGGCATCGAGCGAAGGCGGCATGGACATTGAAGAAGTTGCTGAAAGTCATCCGGAAAAAATTCATCAGGTCGTCATTGATCCATCGACAGGACTCACTGACGCAGAAGCGGACAGTATTTCCGCAAAAATCGGCGTACCAGCGGGTTCTATTGCTGACGCTCGGGTACAACTGCAAGGTCTATACAAAGCTTATTGGGATACCGATTGCTCATTGGCCGAAATCAACCCGCTGATCGTCACTGGCTCTGGCAAAATTATTGCTTTGGACGCGAAGTTTAACTTTGATCCTAACGCTTTGTATCGCCAACCTGAAATCGTTGCTTATCGCGATCTGGACGAAGAAGACCCAGCAGAAGTCGAAGCATCGAAATTTGATCTGGCATACATCTCACTCGACGGTAACATCGGTTGCCTGGTAAATGGCGCTGGTCTGGCGATGGCCACGATGGACACGATCAAATTGTTCGGCGGCGAGCCAGCGAACTTCCTTGATGTAGGCGGTGGTGCTACAGCAGAAAAAGTGACTGAAGCATTTAAGATCATGCTGAAGAATCCAAGTTTGAAGGCAATTCTGGTCAATATTTTCGGCGGTATCATGCGTTGTGACGTGATCGCTGAAGGCGTGATCGCTGCATCGAAGGCGGTTTCATTGAGCGTGCCACTTGTCGTGCGCATGAAGGGTACCAACGAAGAAATCGGCAAAAAATTGCTGGCGGAATCGGGCTTGCCTATCATTGCTGCCGACAGCATGGAAGAAGCGGCGCAGAAAGTTGTTGCTGCAGCTAACGGTCAATAATCGCATTGGTTTTAGCGATCTGAGAATTTAGCGACGATCAATTTGCACTTACGTTGACGAATTGATTCACGCTCAAAAATAAGGCAAGGAACAAACATGTCGATCCTGATTAACAAAGATACAAAAGTCGTCACCCAAGGTATCACTGGCAAAACCGGTCAATACCACACGCGCGGTTGCCGTGATTATGCAAATGGCAAAGAAGCTTTTGTCGCTGGCGTGAACCCTAAAAGAGCCGGTGAAGATTTCGAAGGCATTCCTATTTTCGCTAACGTCGCAGAAGCCAAGGCCGCTACCGGCGCTAACGTTTCAGTGATTTATGTGCCGCCAGCAGGCGCGGCAGCAGCGATTTGGGAAGCGGTTGAAGCAGAACTGGATCTGGCGATCTGTATCACGGAAGGTATTCCTGTCCGCGATATGCTGGCATTGAAAGACCGTATGGCTAAATCCGGTAGCAAGACTTTGCTTCTAGGACCAAATTGCCCAGGTCTGATCACGCCGGACGAAATCAAAATTGGTATCATGCCAGGCCATATTCACAAGCGAGGCCGTATCGGTGTGGTATCGCGTTCGGGTACATTGACGTATGAAGCAGTCGGTCAGTTGACCGCGCTGGGTCTGGGTCAATCATCGGCAGTTGGTATCGGCGGCGATCCAATCAACGGCCTGAAACATATCGATATCATGAAGATGTTCAATGACGATCCTGATACCGATGCGGTCATCATGATCGGTGAAATCGGCGGTCCTGATGAGGCTAATGCAGCTTACTGGATCAAAGACAACATGAAAAAGCCGGTCGTTAACTTTATCGCTGGCGTTACAGCGCCTCCGGGCAAACGTATGGGTCATGCCGGTGCGTTGATTTCTGGCGGTGCTGATACAGCACAAGCAAAACTCGACATCATGGAAGCTTGCGGTATCAAAACCACTAAGAATCCGTCTGAGATGGCGCGTTTGTTGATGGCGATGTTGTAATCCGGCTACTTGCCTGATTGTAATTGAATGAATAAAAAGGAGCTTCGGCTCCTTTTTTGTGGTCAGTCGTTAACCGTCTAGTGCTGATTTTGTTATGTCGGCTATTTTCTACGCTACCGAAAATCGCAAGTTTTATGTTGCTTCCCTCAGCAATGACATGGCTACGAGGCTTTTTCAGAGTGGGCCTTCGAGGACTTTGGATGGATGAGATGCCAGACGATTTCGTTATCTACATGGACTGCGATGATTCACTACACAATAGATAAGTTAAGATTTCTCTTGGGAGTTAAGGTGTTTGAACGGCTTCGCCAAACAACCATGTACGTCATCAAGAAATATCTAGTTTTTCGCCTTTTTTTATGTTGCTGTCGTTCTATTAACCAACGAAAATACATTTAGATCAGCATTTGCCTGATATCTATACTCTTTTGATCGCTACTGAAAATGTCCATTCCTTTACGATTTGATTTTTTTGCCAAGACCGATGTTGGCATGGTGCGACCAGAAAATGAGGATGCTATTGCGATAAGCGAGGTTTTGCAACTGGCTATTTTGGCGGATGGGATGGGCGGCTATAACGCGGGCGAAGTGGCAAGTGGCATCGCCACGGTGACAATTCAGCATGCGGTAGAGCGGCATCAACGTGAAAACCAATATAGTCATCCAGATGATCAACCAGCGGTTAGGCGTCTGTGTTTAATTCAGGCTGTTCGAAAGGCCAACAGCACAATTATCGAGACTGCCCGCCAACATCCTGAATATCGCGGAATGGGGACGACGGTGGTGCTGGCGTGGTTTCAGGGTGATTGCGTAAGCATTGCACATGTTGGTGATTCACGCGCCTATGTGTTGCGCAATGGCGAGTTGGCGCAATTAACGCGAGATCATTCTCTGGTACAAGAGCAAATTTCTGCAGGGCTTTTAACGCAAGAACAAGCAGCATTCGCCATGAATCGTAATGTGATTACGCGCGCAGTAGGTGTAGAGCATCAACTGGTAGTCGACGTGCAAGAGCAAGCGGTGGAGGTCGGCGATCTTTTTTTGTTGTGTTCTGACGGCTTATCAGACCGCCTTTCACCACTGCAAATTAAAAACATTATCAACGCCACAAGCGATGATTCGAAAGCAGCATGTGAACTCCTGATAAAAGCCGCTAATGAAGGCGGTGGGCAAGATAATATTTCTGTAGTGTTAATAAAAGTTGTTAATAATGATGCCCAGAATGACTCCCAATGCAGTGCCGCAGAGCAATTAAAGCCGAGTCATTAACACCTATGGATACCCATTGTGATTCACTCACAAAGCGCTGGGACCCGAGCGCTCATAATTGCACTTGTAGCATCAACGTTTTTAATTTTCTCAACAGGGAAAAACGAGTAGAAATTGATATCAATCCTGAGAAAATGTATTTAAAATAATATTTCTCCAGTTGTCCACATAAAACGAGAGAGATAGGAATGGCGAAGATTGTATTAACCGAAGGGGACAATGTCGTTCAGGAAATGGTCCTCCATAAGGAGCGCACTACCATCGGTCGGCGCCCTCACAATGACCTGGTGATCGACAGCCCCGCTGTTAGCGGTGAACATGCTGTCATCATCACTATCTATAATGATTCGTTTTTGGAAGACCTGAGCAGCACTAACGGCACGCAAGTCAACGGGCATGCCGTTACAAAACATTTTTTACAGCACAACGACGTCATACAGATGGCGAAGTACAAACTGGTGTATCTCGTCGACGCGGTTGAGGATATCAGCGAGGACCACCATCTGAAGATGTTTCCGTCGCTGCGTCCTGATGCGATCGTTACCGTGATTGACGGCCCCGGTGCTGGCAAGAAACTGGCGTTGGTGAAAGTACTGACGACAATTGGCCGTCCTGGTGTTCAAGTTGCCATTGTGGCGCGTAGAGCGCACGGTTATGAGCTAACGCACGTTGAGGGAAATACCTACACGCGTGTCAACGGTGCACCGCTGAAGGTGGGGGCATGGTCGCTATCAGATGGGGATGTAATTGATATTGCAGGAATGACTATGCAGTTTTCCTGGAAACCTCGGAATGGATATCAAAAAATCAATACTACCGGTAAGCGGTGATTAACTGATCGCGACGCTTAATGCTGCGCGCTCCAGAGATACCCGGACCAAAGCGTCATAAAGCCATAGATATTAATTGACCAAACGTTAAAAAACCTGAAACGCATGGCGTCTTTAGCGGATAACGATTTGGTTTTCTTATTTTTGGGCTGACGAAGGGAGAATGACTTTGCATTCGGTCAGGATGTCCTTACCGAACAAATGAGTAAGTAGCATCTCTTGAGGCAAATGAATCGCCAGCCATTTTTTGGTTGGCGATTCAGATTCAGAGATTAGATGCTAAACGTTAAACAAGAAGTTCAAAACGTCGCCATCTTTCACTACATACTCTTTACCTTCAGCGCGCATCTTGCCAGCTTCCTTAGCGCCAGCCTCACCCTTATACGTAATGAAATCATCGTAAGCGATTGTTTGTGCGCGAATGAAACCGCGTTCGAAGTCAGTATGAATAACGCCTGCTGCTTGGGGCCCGGTATCACCGACGTGGATGGTCCAGGCGCGGACTTCTTTCACGCCCGCAGTGAAATAGGTTTGCAGACCGAGCAACTTAAATGCAGCACGAATCAGACGATCCAGACCCGGCTCTTCCATGCCCATGTCTGCCAGAAACTCGTGTTTGTCGGCTTCATCGAGGTCTGAAATTTCAGATTCAATTGATGCGCAAATTGGTACCATCGGTGCGTTTTGCGACGCGGCGTACGCGGTTAATTGATCGAGCAATGGATTGTTTGTGAAGCCGGTATCTGAAACATTGGCAACATACATCGCGGGCTTTGCCGTAATCAAACAAAGTGGCTTGATCAGCGCCATTTCTTCTTCATCAAGGCCACAAGCGCGTACTGGCTTGGCCTGGTTCAATTCCGGCATCAAACGTTCTAATACTGCGACTAGCTTGGCTGCATCCTTGTCGCCGGATCGGGCCTTTTTGTTTTCGCGATGAATCGCTTTCTCGACCGTTCCCATGTCGGCTAGCGCTAATTCGGTCTGGATAACTTCGATATCGTCTAGCGGGCTGACTTTGCCAGCAACGTGGATGACATTGTCATCTTCAAAGCAGCGTACTACATTGACGATGGCGTCTGTTTCGCGGATATGGGCTAGAAACTGATTACCAAGGCCTTCGCCTTTGGAAGCGCCGGCTACCAGACCAGCGATGTCCACAAACTCAACCGTCGCAGGCAGAATCCGCTCTGGCTTGACAATTTCGGCTAGCGACGTCAAGCGCGGGTCTGGTACTTCCACCATGCCGACATTCGGTTCGATAGTGCAGAATGGATAATTTTCTGCTGGAATGCCTGCTTTAGTCAGTGCATTAAACAGGGTAGATTTGCCAACGTTAGGTAGGCCGACGATGCCGCACTTGAGACTCATGAAAATCTTTCTAGATCAATAGGTTACACAGGAACAGTTACAGATGAAGCGGTCCGGCGCAGTGTCAGGTTAAATGCGCGTCGGCGATTCGAAGTGCCAATAAGCCAGGACGCGTAACGAAGATTCACAACGAGGATTCACAACAGACTTGCAACAGTACCAACAAACTTGGGTGACGTTCACCAATTTTATCGAGACTTTGTTCAAAAAGATGCCTATTGTAACTCTCTCGGAAGGTCTTCTGCCAACGGCGCTGACCTAAAACGGCTGGATATCTGCGAGATCATGCTTTACATCGGTTTTGTGTGCAAATAGCGCGACTTTCACGCAACATAGGCGCGGTGTAAAGGTTTTCAGATGCATTTTGTCGGTGAACAGGTACGTTCGGCTGAATTGCTGTAAATAGTCTTGCGTGCGTTGCAATCAGAACCACCCGCACCTGGAGTAAAAATGCGTAGTCATGAGCGGACCATTTCTTGTCGATTCGGCGATGATGTGTCACTCACTATCATGAGCTTATATAAAGTTGTGATTTGCCGCGCCTGAATATCAGAAGTAGAAGAGGGTGCGCCGTTCCGGTGCTAGGGAACGGCGCTTGCTTTTTTATGTTTGATCAGAACTTAAAATATTTTAGCGACGCCGAGCTGGAATGTATTGGCTTTATTTCCACTCGCGAACTGACCGCTATAATTTGCAAAGGCAGTTGTATCGGCTGCCAGTTTGATGTTCGCACCCAGATCAAGATGGGTTGTGTTTGCCGCGCTTTGATACCCTGGCATCCCAAAACTGCCACCCATTCCGACCACATGCGCACGGACATCATCCGGCGTATTTTTCAATTCTCTGTCCCACGCTAGTTTGGCAAATGGTTGGATCGTAAAGCCCCACATAGTTTGATTGGAGGTTAATTGCAGCCCAACGCTGGATACTAGCGATGTACGTGTTTGCGCGTCAAAGTGCATGGCTGTGCTGTCGTTACCCAGTTCATCATATGCATCGACCTTTATCTGTTGCCAGGTCAAATTAACCAGAGGACTCAATACGGCGGCGCCTAGTGTGAAGTCATATTGAGCGCCTAAGCGCAGAAGTACTTGATCACCTGAAGTCTTACCGTTTTCGTTACGTAAAGCCTGACCCAGCAAGATACTTCGGGTGACATTGTTATAGTCGAGCAAACCGGCTAAGCCGATAGCATTGACAGCCCATGCGCCATCACGGTATTGGGTATAGGCTGAGATCATGGTTTGATCCAGCTTGAAGTGTCCGGTATTGCTGCCAAAATTTTCTTTATTTTGACCGTATCCAAACGCGGTTCCAATCATCCACTGCCGATTAATCGCGTAATCAATTCCCACTGTGGCACTCGTGGCGGAACCATCCAGGCCCTGCATATTATCGGTTCTGCTGTAGTTACGCTGGGTATTGCCAACTACCGCGTAGGCTTCTGGCTTGCCTACGTTTGCTGGTGCCAGGCCGAATAAACGCAAACGATTATCGATGGCGAGCGTTTGGGCTTGTGTGCCGACTAACGGCGCTGAAGCCAGCATACTAATCTGCGTTGGTGCTAACAATACCGACTGCGCATATTGGGCGAGGATTGCCTGCGCTGCGCCGCTGGGATGCACGCTATCGGCGAATAGGTAGGTCATATTTGCGTTCGGCTCTACTAAGGTAGCTGCCGTGCAAGTGCCAGAATCGGGTGTTGTACATGCCGCTGATATGACATTTTTAAAACCGTATAGCGTCGGATTGCGGATTACTTCATCCAGCAGACTGAAGACATCTAATGCAACAATATTGCCGCCTAACTTGTTCAGACTTTGATTCAAGGTTTGATTAAATGTGTAGGTCGAAGCCGTCCATAATTGCTGTAATCCGAGTTGAGCCGCCAGTGGCGTATTTCCGATATCGGGCAAATTCAATACCATTACTTTTCCTGCGCCAGCGTGTTGCAACGCGCCCACCAATCCTGCCACGTTAACGGCTTCACCCGCGACTAGTCCGACGATCGTTTGTGCGGTGGCTGCTTGCACCGCAGTATCTGGGTCTCCTAGTCCCGCCTGATTCAGGGTTGTATAGGCAAAAACGTCGTTGGAGCCCGCCCATACGGTGTAAAGGGCATTTTTATCCACTTTAGGGTGGCTGGCTAAATAACCATTCACCTGATCGGTGATAGAGGGAGTCAAGTATCCACTCGCCGGATCCAAAGAGGCCTGGCTTGTTTGCGCGCCGCCAACAGCGTAATTTGTTCCGCTCAACGGTACCACGCCATTCGGCGTCAGCACATAAGCTGGGTCGGCAGTCAGGCCATTTTTATGTGCCAGTAATTGCGTCCAGATCAAATCAGGATTGGTCGTAAAAGATGGCTGTTGACCGACACCGGTATAAAAGCCGCTATCCATTAAGGAATCGCCAAAAAAAACCATTTGTGAAAAATTCGAGGCAGACGCGACGGGCGCTATGCACAGGCCCATCCCAATACTGGCGCTGATAGCGAGAGTCCACCCAGTTCTGCGAGCTTGGCATTCCGGGCGCAGAGAAAGTAGTGTTGAAAAAAAAGAAGCGCGACGTGAGAGTGCAAACGGGAGCAGTGCCAAAGAAATTCTCCTAAGATAATTGATGTATTTTGTATCGGCAGTGATAGGGGCAATCCGTATTTTTTTTGGGTAGTTCGGACTACATTTCGATTGCTCTTGTTTTCCGGCTGAGACTGTAAGCAATCATCTATTTTTTTACCGAATACTTCTGAAAATAAAACAGGCGCAGAAAAAACATTATTTCCTCCTAATCTGGTGTTGCGCGCAGTGAGAACATCACTGTTCATTTAGGCACAACGGCCATTAATACAGTGTGAAGCGGCTAATGCGCTCGGCAAGTATGCATAACCATTTTCAAACAACGGTAGAAATGTTGTTATTTTTTCTATTTTGATTATCTCATCATGCCAAGAAAATACATTGATAATTCTACGAATCTCTACATTTCCTGATATTTGGATTGGTTGGCGAAGGTCGAATCGTGCCCCTTTTTTAGTTCGAAACTGTGGATATAGGTTTTTTGGGCTGTTGGACAATAAAAGTCCGTAGGACACGGGCATTGGACACCATTTTTATAGCAAAGGGCGAGCGGTGATGGAGGTTGGGGAGAAAACGCGCTTCGAACGAGAGTTGCTCGAAGCGCAGAACGTTAGAAGCGTCTTTATTCCATCCTGATAGCGTTAATTGTCATAAGCCTAGATGTGATTGCCCTAGCTTACGCATATTGGCTTCCTTATCTCAGCTAGAACATCGCATTCACTATGATGGCCTCACAAAAAGGAGGCTTCACAACGCATTAACGATAATGATGAGGTCTGTGGTGGTGTTGAGAGTAATGGTGATGGTGGCGCATCATTGGACGGTGATCTTGTGCTTGCGCGAACGGAATACATCCCAGGACAAGTGCCACAAGGCAAAGTAGCTTTTTCATTTTCACTCCTTCTAGTGGTTGAAGTGTTAACCGCATGGGCAGCGGTACGATATTAAAACGCTATCAAATTGAATTGGTTGACAATGTTTTTATATTAAATGCGTCTTAAAATGGGTCGATTAGCGTCCAAATGAAGCTGAATTTCTCTCTTGATCTAATGGCGCAACGCATCAGCGGAGCTTATTTGGCGGTATGCAATAGCATGGTTGCTTCAGAAAATTTGCCGTCGCACAGCATTGGGATGACTTTTAGGCTTTCTGCGATGGCCTCATCAAGGAGTGGTTGTTCTTCTTTGCGTGGTCGATGCAAGACAAAGTCAGCCACAGCCTGTTGTAAATTTAAGGTGCGCGGGTGTCCGATGCCGATGCGCAAGCGCCAGTAGTCTTGCGTTCCGAGTGCAGCGGTAATATCTTTTAGGCCATTGTGACCACCGGATGAACCGCCTTTTTTTAGTTTGGCGATGCCTGGTAACAAATCCAGTTCGTCATGTACCACTAAAACTTCCTCAGGAGAAATTTTATAAAAGCGCGCTAATGCGCCGACGGATTGGCCGGAACGATTCATGAAGGTTTGCGGTTCAAGAAGCCATACTTCTTGCGCATTAATTCTTGTTTTTACCATGAGTGCTTTGAAATCAGCTTTGCGCTGAAGGCTGCAGCCGAGATCTTGCGCCAGATTGTCGACTAGCCAGAAGCCGGCGTTATGGCGTGTTTGCTCGTATTCCGGGCCGGGATTACCGAGGCCAACGATGAGGCGAATAGACATGAGATTCCGAATAAAGCGTGCGGTGGATTTGAGGCGATATAAACGCGAATGGCATTTTGCTTACATCCCATTAGGCAGCTTTACGCTCTTGTATCGATTTTAGGGGTAAATACCCAACTGTTGCAATCTGGTTAGTTCACCGTCAATGTTACGACTATCGTGATTGGGATCGTCCGATAGCTGGTTAGGGATCGTGGATTAGTTCGGTATAAGGATGGTAATAAAAAAAACCCGCCACAAGGGGCGGGTTCTCTCGTCACAAAACATGCTGACTAATTACATTATTTTTTTTCTGCAGCAGGAGCAGCAGCGGCAACAACGGAAGCAGGTACTTCAGCTTCAACCTTACCAGCTGGAATCGCAGCAGTTGCGATTGTCAGATTTTCCTGGCTGACAACTGTCACGCCATTAGGCAACTTCAGGTCGACCAAGTGAATCGAGTGACCCACATCCAGAGCGGACAGATCAACTTCGACGAACTCTGGCAAGTCTTTAGGCAAGCAAGAAATGTCCAGGTCAGTGATAACGTGGCTGATGATACCAGCCGACAATTTCACTGCTGGCGAAACGTCTGCGTTGATGAAATGCAGTGGGACTTTAACGTGGATCGCGTGTGTCGCGTCTACGCGTTGGAAATCTGCGTGCAAGACTAACTGTTTGTATGCGTGGACTTGGAAGTCGCGCAACAACACTTTTTGCACAGCGCCGTCGATTTCCAGATCAAGGATCGAAGAGTGGAATGCTTCTTTCTTCAGCGCGTGGTAAAGCGCGTTGTGATCGAGCGACAGGTTAACTGGCGCGTCAGAACCACCGTATACGATTCCTGGTGTTTGGCCAGCAATGCGCAGGCGGCGGCTCGCTCCGGTACCCAGCTCTTTGCGAACAAATGCGATAACTTTCATTTTGAAACTCCATGTTTGCAAGATTTGCATCTTGCGGTAAAAATCTCCCGCGACCAGGGGATTTAAGTACACCACCGAAAGGGAAAATCCCAGTTCGGGGGGTATAAATTCTTAAAAAATATTACGATTCAGCAAATAGCGACATGACTGAGTCGCCTCTGCTAATGCGCTTGAATGTCTCGGCTAGCAACTCTGCGCATGACAATTGGCGAATCTTGCCGCAGGCTTTTGCTTCGGCAGAAAGTGGAATCGTGTCGACTACCACTAATTCGTCTAGCGGAGAATTGACGATGCGCTCGAGGGCCGGACCGGACAATACCGGGTGCGTACAATAAGCAACGACCTTCTTCGCGCCGCGTTCTTTCAATACTTCAGCTGCTTTGGTCAGGGTGCCGGCGGTATCGACCATGTCATCCATAATCACGCAGTTACGGCCTTCGACTTCACCGATGATGTTCATGACTTCGGAAACGTTGGCTTTTGGACGACGTTTATCGATAATAGCCAGATCGCAATTCAGACGTTTTGCCAGAGCCCGAGCACGTACTACGCCGCCGACATCTGGAGAAACGACCAGCAGATCATCATAATTTTTGCTTACCAGGTCACCCAATAAAATGGGCGACGCGTAGATATTGTCAACAGGGATGTCGAAAAATCCCTGAATTTGGTCTGCATGCAGATCCATAATCAATACACGTTCAACGCCAGCTTCCTGCAACATATTGGCAACCACTTTTGCCGAAATCGCAACGCGCGCTGAGCGCGGACGGCGATCCTGGCGAGCATAACCAAAGTAAGGAATTGCCGCAGTAATGCGACCAGCAGAAGCACGTTTAAGTGCATCAACCATCAACATGATTTCCATTAAGCTGTCGTTGGTCGGCGCGCAGGTCGATTGCAGAACGAAGACGTCTTTACCACGGACATTTTCGTTAATTTCGACGGCTATTTCACCATCAGAGAATTTGGTGACGTTTGCTTTGCCCAACGGAATGCCGAGCTGTTTGGCAACTCCAATAGCTAGTTCCGGGTTTGCGTTGCCGGTAAAAACCATAAGGTTTTCGAGTGCCATGGAGATCCCTGAGTACAGTCGTTAAAAGTTAAAAAGCCAAGTTGAAAATCCAAGTTAAAAAGCCGACAATGCCCGACTGTGACAGTCTTGCGTTGGCGGCTTGTTCTTGTATTGTCGTATTTTTCGCGATGCTACGGGCGGTGTTGCTGCCACATAAAACGCTGTTTCTCTTGCTGCCTTGGTGTTAATTATTTTGTACTACCAACAGATACGGATAGCACAAGAACTTTATGGCAGGGGAGGAAGGACTCGAACCTTCGAATGCTGGAATCAAAATCCAGTGCCTTAACCAACTTGGCGACTCCCCTACGCAACTTGTTGTCGATCAAAATCGTCAATGCGCTAATCTAGCGCTTGCATTTCATGACCAACGAATTAGGGACCAGATTATAGCAAATCTTTTAAAGGATGGAAGCTTATTCCTTTAGCTTTCCACACTTTCCAACGTTGAGGTACTAATTTCAGTACTTCATCGGCTTGACTTTCCTGTTCAAAGGCGCAGAAGACGCATGCACCAGAACCGGTCATCCGCGCATTTCCATATGCGTTCAGCCAATTAATGACTTCGGCAACAGCTGGAAAAAGCTTGCTAGCAACGATTTGTAAATCATTCTTTCCGAAGCAATCCTGATGCCCTGAAAAGTCCGCTATTTTGACCAATTTTGTCGTCCGTGTCAATTCTTCTGACGAAAATATTAACGAAGTGGAAATTTGAACGCCGGGTTCGATGACGATGTACCAGTAATCCCGGGTATCGACTGGCATCAGCGTCTCGCCAACACCCTCGGCAAATGCATTTTGACCGAATATAAAAAATGGTACATCCGCTCCTAATTGCAGCCCGATCACCATTAACTCTGCGCGGCTGAAACCACCGTCCCATAGGTGATTTAGTGCCATTAGTGTCGTTGCGGCATCCGATGAGCCGCCTCCCAGACCACCGCCCATCGGCAATATTTTGTTTACGGTAATGTTGGCGCCGGGTGGTTGTTGGCCTAATTTTTTTTGCATCGCCGTTTGTAGCAATTTTGCCGCGCGCACGATCAGGTCAGTTTCCGCCGGTATACCTGGAATGTCGGTAATACGTTGAATGATCCCGTCGTCCCGTGTTTCGAAGTCCAGCAGATCACAGTAATCAAGCAATTGAAACACTGTCTGCAATAGATGATATCCGTCTGCGCGCCGCCCACTAACGTGCAGGAAAAGGTTTAATTTGGCAGGAGCAGGGCAGTTTTTAAGCGTACGGGTCATAACGGATAAAGGTGCGGGTAATAAGCGCCGAAAATGGCGCACATGCTGAATTAAGGCCATCCATTCGCAATCTCACTGGCCGCTTTGGTCTGTAAGAATGCAATGGCACGATTTAGTGCGGCTGCGCGCTATCAATCACGATACGGATAGCCACGTCGCCAGCTTGCGCGGTATTGCGCGTCAGATCAATGCGTTTCGGCAGGGGGTTGGCGGCGCCTTCTGCAGGCTGCCAACTAGCATATTGAATGGACCAGTGATCGGTGGTAGTAACGGTTGTCACCCCGTTATCGCTGGCCGGATTGACGTTAAAGGGTTTGCTATTGACATCAGTACCAAAGCCCTGCAACCAGTCCCGCAGACCCGCAATGGGCAGTGGCCATCCCAGTGCTTGCGCGGTCAATAGATCGACATCTGCTGCCGTGCGTGATGGCTGACCGGCTTGATGAAGAGTTGATTGTTTGGGTGTTATATCAATGGTCGCCAAAGTTTGACCCAGCGGGGAAAGCAACGTAACGAGCGTGTGCTGGCTAGTTTGCGCCCAGGTGAAGCTGCCGTGCAGCGCTTGTTCTTTGCCATCCTGTTGATAGCGGACCGACAACCGCCCACTTAAATCAATCGCCTGATGATACGAACGACTAACGCCATTAATAGCTGAAGCGGGTGGTGGCGCAGGCGTTGTGAGTGCCGCGCAACCGCTGATCGTCAAAGCGGCAGCCAGGCTAATGGCGGTAAAAGTAGTGCGCTTTGTCAACTTCGCTAATTTCCGATGAAATCCGAGTCCGCCGCTGGAAATCAACGCATTCAACCCTGACGGGATGTCTGTGCTCATCCTTTGCTGCCAAAGGCGGACAATCCAAGGCATTATCATAGGCGGACGTGCAGGCGTGTCAGCGTGCTGGTTAATGCGGCGTTTTTAGGATCTTTGGCCCGGAGTTCGCGCCATATCTTTTGTGCTTCTTCTTTTTTTCCGGTAGTCCATAAGACTTCCCCTAAATGAACGCCGATTTCAACATCGGGTAATTTACCGTAAGCCGCGCGCAGGTGGACTTCTGCCTCTGTCAGATTGCCCATCCGAAATTCTACCCATCCCATGCTATCGAGAATAAATGGGTCTTGAGGGGCAAGTGACAGCGCTTTCTTAATAAGAACCAACGCTTCCGGGAGCCGAATATTGCGCTCGGCGAGCGAGTAACCCAGTGCGTTGTACGCTTGCTGGCTATTAGGTGCAATTTCGATCAATTTGCGCAGCGATGTCTCCATGACGGCAACTTTGTCGAGTTTCTCCGCCACCATGGCATAGTCGTACAACAGATCGGTATTTTTTGGATAGTGTTTGAGCGCGACTTCGAGAACGTGTAGCGCTTCTATATTGCGATTCGCATCGCGCAAGAATTGTGCGTCGACTTGTGTAACCTGAACTTCTTCGCCCTCGCCATTGGTTTCGATTTGTGCCAGAACTTTTCTAGCGCCATCGATATCGCCACGTTTCGCTATTAATTGCGCGCGTCTTAACTGGGTGTCAAGGTAAGCTTCACCCGGACCAACCTTGGCGAGCCATTTGAGTGCGCCGTCAATATCATTTCGCTCTGCAGCCATTTGGGCCAAAATCTGAAGCGCTTGGGTGTTATCGCGATTTTCGTCTGGATGCGTTTCGAGTTTATCAACATATTGGGTGAGGTATTTTTCGGCCGTTTTGGTGTCGCCAATTTGGGCGTTAAGCAAACCGAGGGCCAACAGCGTGGTCAAATCCTCTTTGTCAGTTTTAAGTAATATTTCAAATTGAGCGCGGGCCTTATCGTATTCTTTTTGTTCGACCAAAGTGCGTGCATAGGCGATGCGGACTTCACGCGCTTTAGGGTGGGACGCGAGAAAATCGGTTAGTGCTTTGCCTGCAATTACTTTGTCTGGTGCGACTTGCGCCACAGTCAGGATCGCCAGCTCAGAATCCGGTTTCAGTTGCAATCCGAGATTGGCTTCTTCGATTGCGCGAGGACTGTCGCCATTCGAGAAAGCTGATTGCGCCAGCGCCAGATGCGCTTCCGGCATGCTTAAATACGGCGCTACAATGGTTTCGAGCATCCGCATGGCAGCGACTTTGTCTTGCGCGCGACTTAACAGACGCTGAATTTGGAAGATGATCAATCCGCGCGTTTGCGGCGTGGCATTCGCCACTCGCTGTTCCAAAATTGGCTGTGCTTCTGCCAGATTATTGCTCAGTATGATGAAGCCGAGAAAATACTGTGTTGCCTCTTCTGAATCGGGGGCAAGTTCACGCCACAAGCGAATGGCGACCAATGCGTCGCCGGCTTGTTTGGCGCTGAGTGCCATTTCGGCAGCGCGACGGGCCGGACGCGGATCGCGGGTCTGTTTAGCCACACTCATTAATGTGACGTAGGCTGATTGCCAGTTGCCGCGCTGAAATGCGATCTCAGAGCTCAACTCTTTGAACAAAATTTCACTGGTTAATTCGACCAACGGTAGGTGCTCATCGGCCTTCTTAACGTTGGCATCGGATGTGTCGTCATCCGATTTTGGCGCAGACGACGCCATTTTTTCGGTGGGCGTATCTTTCGTATCACCGGTGCTATTGGTTGGCGCCAGGCCTGCACATGCAGACAACAAGGTCGAGAGCGTTACAATGGCAAGAGCTTTTTTCAAGGCATTATCCTGACTAGCAAAGCAGAGTTGTAGGGCAGTTCTAATAAAATCAGTGTTTGCTGCAGCTAAACTTTTTAAAGTTAGCCTTGATTTTACGCCCAACCAGAGCGGAATGTGCGACTGCCCCACGGGATTGCAGTTTACGCGTTATCTTAGAATCCGCTTACTATTTGCGGCCTTAACGGCGCTGGTCTATTCCAAGTTCACAATAACGTCGCGTAAAAAACGGCATAGCTGAAATGCACCCGGCATTTTGAGGTGTGTTCGTGTGTTTATTGCGAAGTGAGCGCCAAATCGATGGTCACTCGTGACTACGCAGTAAGATAATGGGCTGATTTTCAAAGTGATATCATCGGGTTATCATCATCTAACTTTTTTGAATGCGTGTACGTTATGCCAGAACTCCCAGAAGTTGAAGTGACGAGACGTGGGGTCGCGCCTTATATTGAAGGCAAGATGGTTACCGAAGTAGTGTTACGGCGGAGTGGACTGCGTTGGCCTTTTCCCTTGGAACTGTCGTTAAGTCTGAGCGGTCGCACGGTTCGCGGTACGGGCCGACGTGGTAAATATTTATTGATTTATTTTGATCATGGTACCTTGATCGTTCACCTTGGCATGTCAGGAAATTTGCGTATTTTGCCACTGGCAACGCTCCCCAAAAAGCATGATCATTTCGATTTAGTTGTTGGTCAGCAGTTGATGCGGATGAACGACCCACGTCGTTTTGGCGCAGTACTCTGGCATGCTATGGAAGACGGCCCGGTTGCGCAGCATGTCTTGTTGGCCAAGCTTGGACTGGAACCGTTAGAAGATGTTTTTTCAGGCGATATTTTGTACGCCCAAACACGTCATCGCAGCGCACCGATCAAGCAGGTATTGTTGGCTGGAGATATTGTTGTTGGTGTTGGCAATATTTATGCGTGTGAAAGTTTATTTGAGGCGGGCATCAATCCAAAGACTGCCGCACAGAGGATCGGCAAGGCGCGGTATGCTAAATTAGCCAGCGCGATCCGCGATATTCTCGCGCGTGCTATCGAAAAAGGCGGCAGCACTTTGCGGGATTTTGTCGGTGCTGATGGCCGCTCTGGCTATTTTCAACAGAGTTATTTTGTCTATGATCGTGCCGGAGAGCCTTGTCGGGTCTGCGGTTCGTTGATCGAGCAAATGAAGCAAGGGCAGCGTTCGACTTTTTATTGTAAAACGTGTCAAAAATAAAATTAAGTAATGGCAATTAATCTGCGGCGTATCGGAGCCGCTTACTATACTGACCTTTATTCGAAGACCAGAAGTTACCGATTGTTAGTTTTAAATAGAAAGTCGAATCTGCATCGGAGTGACGCAAATGCGTTGAATGGGGCAAAATTGAGGCTGACTTCGCATAAATAAGCGCCGCCAGATGGGCTTAACCCACAAAACAATCGTTGAAAGTAGCCGTATAAATGAAGCGTGTCGTGAAGAATTCTCTTGCCAGTGATGGCGTCCTTATTGCGAATAATATCGCTGCCAATAGTGCTGAAGGTGTCGTTGCCGCGGACGTGAGCAAGACCCTATCAGACAACAATCAGCACCTCGTCCATTACGTTGATCCCACGTTTTCTGATGCTGTGATTAGATGGCAGAAACAGCACGGACGGCACGCGTTACCTTGGCAAAATACGCGTGATCCCTATCGTGTCTGGCTCTCGGAAATCATGCTTCAGCAGACACAAGTGACAGCGGTAATTCCTTATTATCAAAAGTTTATGGTGCGCTTTCCAAGCCTGCACAGTCTGGCAGAAGCGCCGAGTGAGGATGTGATGGCGCATTGGGCTGGATTGGGTTACTACACGCGCGCCCGCAATTTGCATCGCTGCGCGCAGCGCGTTGTGGCGGAGTACGGTGGTGTATTTCCCAGCGATCCCTTATTGCTAGAAGATTTGCCTGGCATCGGACGGTCGACCGCTGCGGCCATCGTTGCGTTTTCCTACGGTGTGCGCGCAGCTATTTTGGATGGTAATGTCAAACGCGTATTCGCTCGCGTATTCGGTATTGACGGTTACCCCGGCGCTAAGCAAATTGAGTTACCCATGTGGCGTCGGGCTGTGGATTTGTTGCCGGAGCAAGGTGTCGAATCTTATACTCAAGGCCTGATGGATTTAGGAGCAACACTTTGCACGCGCAGCAAACCGTCTTGTATGGCTTGTCCCTTGGCGCAACGTTGCGTTGCGCTGGCGACTAATAGAGTGGCGGAGTTGCCTGTGCGTAAGCCGAAAAAGACAATTCCAGAGAAGCAAACGGGTATGTTGGTGATTGTTGATGGAAACCAGGTACTTCTGGAGCAACGACCAGATAGCGGTATTTGGGGCGGATTATTATCGCTGCCAGAGTTCGATATGGAGCATGATATTGAATCATCAGTGACGCGGCTGACAGCCCCCTTTGGTACGGTGGCTTCGTGTGAGCCATTACAGTCTTTCCTGCATGTTTTCACCCATTTCAAGCTTCAGATTTCCCCTTATGAAATCCGGCTTGAACGCCGACTTAATATGGCGGCGCAATCAGCGTATGTTTGGTATTCGGCAGAAAAATTAGCAGATGCACCGTTGCCAGCGCCAGTCAAAAAATTATTGCTGGCAGTGTTTCGCCAGGCTGATCTTTTTGTGTAAGCGCACTACGAAATGTTTAATGCGCCACTGCGTCATCAAACCTGATCAGATATTAATTGAACGACATAGGTCGCTCAATTAACTGACAACGTGGCTAAGTTGTCGATGACGCCGGACTACATGCTCGGTCGTTTCAAAATGTTGGGCAAGATGTTCGACCATATAAACGGACCGATGTTGTCCGCCGGTACAACCGATCGCGACCGTTAGATAGCTACGATTGTCTTGTTTAAAGGACGGAAGCCATTTGCTGATGAAGCCTGCTATGTCGTGCAGTAACTCCGCGACCTGCGGCAACTCGTCAAGAAAATCGATGACCGGTTGATCGCGACCGTTCAACGGGCGCAGGACCGGATCGTAGTGTGGATTGGGCAGCATGCGGACGTCAAACACCAGATCCGCATCGAGTGGCACGCCATGCTTGAAAGCGAACGATTCGAACAGCAACGTCAGCGGGGCGTGTTCGGTATCGACCAGATCTTTGATCCAGCCGCGTAGTTTGTTGGTACTCAAATCAGACGTGTCGATGATATGACCAAGACCTTCAATGTCTACCAGCAACTCACGTTCCCCAACGATGCATTCGGTCAGCGTCATACGGTCTGAGGGATTCTGGCCGGGACGTAAGCGATGCGATAACGGATGACTACGGCGAGTCTCAGAAAAGCGTGCGATCAATGCTTCGGTTTGGGCGGTCAGAAAAATAACTTTGACGTCATGACCTTGGGCTTTTAGCTGTTTAATATCGGAAGGAAGCCGTGCCAACGAATCGGCGCTACGTGCGTCGGTGGCAACTGCGAGCATTTGGATGTCCTCGTCGACGCGGGTTGCGACCAATTCCCGTAATAAAGTCGGTGGCAAATTGTCGACGCAGAAGTAGCCAGCATCCTCTAAAACGCGAAGGGCGACAGATTTTCCGGAGCCGGAAATGCCAGTGATGAGAATTATTCGCATAGTCTAATAGGTCGCATGAGTCGTGTTTTTACCGAAATTGCTAAAGATGCTTGTGCAAAATAAGGGTCAAGCAGGCGTCAATACAGCGCCAATCAGAGTCGTCGAAACCGGTTGCGTCAACTCTGTTGGACGTGGTCTGGTAGGGAAACATAACATATCTGGCGAAATAATTTCACATTTGGAATGCGTGCAGAGGCACGCCAACGTTTCACGTGTGCTTATTTTGCCCGAATACTACTTTAATAAATATCGCTTTCGCTGTCCATGACTGCGCGTTGGCGCGCGATGAAGTCTTTAAGCGTGTCGATGCCGCGCAATTGCAAAATGGTATTGCGCACCGCCGCTTCGAGTAGTACCGCTATATTGCGACCGGCGGCGACCGGTATGATCACTTTGCGCACTGGGAGTCCCAGGACATCATCGTAATGCGCATCAAGCGGCAGGCGTTCATAGTTTTCTTCCAAAGTGGCGCGACGCACCAGATGGACGATCAGTTTCAGGCGCATTTTGCGGCGGACCGCAGTTTCACCAAAGATCGTTTTGATATCTAGCAGACCCAAGCCGCGCACTTCTAAAAGGTTTTGTAGCAATGGCGGGCAGCGACCTTCGATCATATTTGGCGCAATGCGGGCAAATTCGACCGCATCGTCAGCCACCAGGCCGTGACTACGCGAGATTAGTTCAAGCCCAAGTTCGCTTTTGCCGAGGCCGGATTCGCCGGTAATGAGCACACCAACGCCGAGTACGTCCATAAATACGCCATGCATGGTGATGCGTTGTGCTAATTTTTTTGATAAATAGACGCGTAAATAATCGATTACCTGCGCGGCCGGCAGCGGTGTCGAGAATAAAGGTATATTTTTTTCGTCGCAAATATCCAGAATGTCGGGCGGCGTGGCCAGTCCTTGCGCGATGATAAATGCCGGTGGCGCACCAGCGACCAACTCTGACGTTTGATACGCGCGTGACGTCTCAGACAGGCGTTTGTAGTATTGCGTTTCCTGATGACCAAAAACCTGAATTCGTCCGGGATGGATCAGATTCAAATGGCCGACTTGATCGGCTGCCGATGCCGCATCTCCTGAAATCAGGCGTTCGCCGCCCGGAAAACCGGCAAACCAGCCGAGTTGTAGCGACTCGCGATTGTCTTCGTATAGTTGTTGAATGGATAAAGGCGTACTTGAGGGCATAGGAGGGCAGTTTGAACAGTTAAAGGGCTGCGCATTGAGTGACCGCCTGCGATTAATCTGGATGTCGCCGCGAATTAACTACAATCGGGAGTTGCATGCGCTCACCCCAATACGCCGGTTTTTACAAATAAATCATGATATTTTGTACTGTCTTTCGTGCTGCCAGTGCCTTCACATTCTTTTATTAGACTTATCTTAGGATTGTTTTCGTCTGCATGCCCGGCGTGTACAATTTGTGTAAGTCCTTATAACTGCGTATCGAGGCTTGTTTATTTATTGTTATTTTTTTAATCTCATTTAATCATGGCCTATTTTGCATCCTTTTAGGTCGCATTTTCGGCGCTCATTGGCTGCCATCCAATGAGCTTTGCATGAATTGAAAGCGGATCAGGATCGGTATTCAGTATCTCCCTAAAAGTATCGCTGGAAAACATTTCTGCTACTTCCGATAGGATTTCAAGATGGTGTTGCGTCGCATGATCCGGGACGAGCAAAAATACCAGCAAACCGACTGGCTCACCGTCGGGTGATTCAAACGGAATCGGCTGGGCTAACCGCACAAAAGCAGCGAGCGGCGCCTTCAAACCTTTGACACGTCCGTGCGGTACTGCAACACCGTGACCAAGCCCGGTTGAGCCGAGTCTTTCGCGCGCAAACAGGTTGTCTGAGACGGTCGAGCGCGCAATGCCGCAATTGTTTTCGAACATGAGTCCAGCTTGTTCGAAAGCACGTTTTTTACTGGAAACTTCCAGATCCAGTACAACGTTTTGTAATGGCAGGATTTTTGCGAGATTAGTCATTTTACGAATCAGTTTCTGCACTGTAGTGATGTTGTGCAGAATTATAGGCCTGAATCTGACTCGTAGCACCTAGTTGCCGCATTGGTTGACGTAAACGTTATATTTTAAGCAGCTATTTAGTCGACCTCAAAGCGAGCAAACAACAACAGTACATCGCCATTACCCTTGTTGCTGGATAAGCGTGGAATATACGAGGCCATCAATTTCGCTTTTTTTGTCCCGATTCCGGCAATTGGCAAAGGCAGTGGAAACGGGAAACCACCGAAATAATCTTGGCGACTGACTAACATAGCAGTGTAACCAGCGCTAAATTCGATTGGCGTTTTTGGCACATTAAAGACCCATTCGTAGGCGTATCCAGCCATTAATTGTGGTTTAAAGTGCGAATCACGAATCCCGAAAAAATACAGTGATTCGTCATTTCCATCAGCATTGCGGAATGTGCGCCCACCGCCTATGCCCCATGCTTTTTCGTTCAACTCCCTGATCCGTTCGGCAGTGTAGGTATTCCGACCATGATAGGCGTAGCCGGATAAATACACTTCCTCTGCGCCATTGTCGGTAATGTTGCCAAGACGGTTTTTAGTTTGTTGCCACCAACCGGCGCTGTCGCTGGTTTCTTGTGCTTCTTGGGCGTAAGAGGTGGTAAAGCAAAGCATCATGATCAGAGTAATCGTAGCTTTTATATAATATAAGTAGTTTTTTTGTACCATAAGGGACTCATTAAAAATAGCAAAAAAGTGGAAGCAACATTTCCCACTCGGCAACGTCATTTTTTGGATGCAAAAATAACGATGATGATCGGTTTTTATTTTTGTTCAGGTGTTGGTGCAAAAAACAGTGCTTCGGCGAAGCGACTGTTCTATGCCTTAAACGATGCATTTAGGTGATGCATCAGTTGCGGATTCGACAATGAGCAATCAAAGGTGTACATAGAAGAAAAATAGATGCTACTGACGTGCGAGACGACGATTGGATGGTGGTGGACCTGAAAAGTTGCAACGCCAAGGATTAATATCCAATCCGCCTCGACGGGTGTAACGCGCATAAACGGATAATTTTTGAGGCGAGCACTGTTGCATGATGTCCATAAAAATGCGTTCGACGCATTGTTCATGAAATTCATTGTGATCGCGAAAACTGATTAAGTACTGTAGTAAGCCTTCCTGATCGATGGGCGTACCGACATATTGAATTTGTACGCTGCCCCAATCCGGTTGCCCGGTGACCAAGCAATTCGACTTGAGCAAATGCGATATAAGTGTTTCATTGACGGGGATGGCATGTCGGTCGGTTTTTAATAAAGATGGTTTTGGCTGATAGTCGGTGACGTCAATATCTAGTCGATCTAGCAATATTCCTTGCGGCTCCTTGATCATTTGAGCGGCAAATGCATCCGCTGTGGTCAGCATTACCTGTACGGTAGTACCAAATCCAAGCGATAAATCGGCACGCAATAACGCCAGCAATGCATCGGTATCGGCTAATTTTGTCTGATTGAAGGAGTTCAGATATAGCTTGAAAGACTTCGATTCGATGATGTTCGGGGAGTCCGCCGGTGCCGTGATGGTTGCGATGGCTACTTGCGGTTTACCACGCAAATTGAGCCACGATACTTCATACGCATTCCAGATATCGACACCGAAAAACGGCAATGCGCCGCGAATCCCGATTTCTTCGCGCTTGCCAGCGCGTGCGATAGAAAACAATAACGTTGGGTCGTATTCAGCTGTGTAAGTGGCAACTTTTCCTAACGGCGAGAATTCTGGCGTAATGGGAGCGTTCATGATTTTGATGGTGCGTAAATGCGTATTCGTCGATTGCCGGCAAAGCCAGAACTCCAGTGTGGCATGGAGAATTTTGAGAAAATATAGATTGAAAAAAACTTTATCGAAGCGCTATCAACGGGGTAGTCGTTGTCGGTCTGATAGTAACGATCAAACGCAATGATCGAGCATAATGATTCAACGACTCACCGTTTGACCGCCAGGACATAAGCTTGGCGGTCAATAAACATACAGACATGAACCTTGGTTAAGGTCAAAAATAGTTAACAAAATACGTTGTATTTCTTTGATGAAGGGATTGCGTAGTGATCCGAATTATTTTCCATCACGACACTTTATTCCAGATATAGTTTATCCCAAAAACAGTTTATAGACAGGGTTCTCACTTTCATCCCAATAGCGATAACCTAGATTATCCAGGAAGCCACGGAATGCTTTCATTTCCTTTTTCGGCACTTGCAGGCCAATTAAGATACGGCCAACGTCGCCACCTTGGCTCCGATAATGGAATAGGCTTATATTCCAGTTTGGTGCCATACAGTCAAGAAAGCGCGTCAGCGCGCCCGGACGCTCAGGAAATTCAAAGCGATATAACAACTCATCATGCGCCAGCGCACTTTTGCCACCAACCAGATGGCGGATATGTACTTTGGCTAGTTCATCATGGGTCAGATCAAGCGTGCTGAAACCATGCTTCTCGAAATTTTTGGCGATCTGTCCAGACTCATCGTACGTTGAGGTTTGCACGCCGACAAAAACGTGCGCAGCTTTTTCGTCACTGATGCGATAGTTGAATTCAGTGACGTTGCGATCACCAACCAATTTGCAAAAACGACCGAAACTTCCGCGTTCCTCTGGTATCGTGACGGCAAATACCGCTTCGCGCGATTGGCCGATATCTGCCATTTCAGAGACGAATCGCAACCGATCAAAGTTCATATTGGCACCGGAAGCGATGGTAATCAGCACTTGATTTTTAATCGGCTTGCGGGTGCCTTTAGCGCGCTCGATATAGGCTTTGGCACCGGCTACTGACAACGCTCCGGATGGTTCTAGAATACTTCGCGTGTCCTGAAATACATCTTTAATGGCGGTACAAACTGCGAATGTGTCGACCAGAATGACTTCATCGACATACAGTTTGGCGAGACGAAACGTTTCTTCCCCGACAAGTTTGACGGCAGTGCCGTCGGCAAATAGCCCTACATCGGCTAAAGTAATCCGGCGACCCGCTTTAAGACTGCGCGCCATCGCATCCGAATCGACCGTCTGGACGCCGATCACCTTGATTTCGGGCCGCACCGCTTTGACGTAGGCGGCGATTCCTGCAATCAAGCCACCGCCACCAATAGGGACGAAAATTGCGTGAATTGGTGCTGCATGCTGGCGCAGAATTTCCATGCCGACTGTACCCTGACCTGCAATGACGTGTGGGTCATCAAATGGATGCACAAAGGTCAGCTTATGTTTTTTCTGCAGCGTTAATGCGTGGTTATAGGCTTCGGTGTACGAATCTCCAAACAGCACTACTTCGCCGCCACGGGCGCGTACAGCATCGACCTTGACCAGAGGTGTTGTGGTCGGCATAACGATCATGGCGCGACAACCAAGTTTAGATGCCGACAAAGCCAGACCTTGGGCATGATTACCCGCGGACGCACAAATGACGCCGCGTTTGAGTTGCTGCGGAGTCAAGCTCGCCATTTTGTTATATGCGCCGCGCAATTTAAAACTAAACACGCTATGCATATCTTCGCGCTTGAAATAAATCTGGTTCTCCATCTTCAGAGACAGCGTCCGCGCCAGTTCAAGTGGCGTTTCCTGCGCGACGTCATAGACGCGGGCGGTCAAGATTTGCTGCAAATAATCTGTAGTCATGGTCAGGTCAAATTAGCGCGCTGCGGCAGATTAGGAAGCTCCTGAATCGCTAGCGCCAGGTCAAGTTTAAGGTCTATCCGAAATGTAGACAGCCGATCATTATAATGGACCGCTTTGCGTGTTGGCGTGAATGGCTTTATAAGCTGCTATTTAGTCGTTATTTCGGTAGGTATTCGGCACTTGTTTTAAAAGCATGCGCCCTTTTTTAACCCCTTCTTTTTAAATTTTTATGATTGAATCAGCTGTTGTATGGGCGTTAGGCGTGCTTGCGATACCGACCGTTGGGTTATGGTCGGTGTTCATCGTCAGTTTTGTATCCGCCACTTTGTTACCAATGGGCTCAGAGCCCGCCGTGTTTGCGGTCATCAAAGCTAACGGTGCGCTTTATTGGTCCGTCATCGTGGTCGCCACCGCTGGGAATACACTCGGTGGCGCATTGGACTATTGGATGGGGTACAGCGCCAAGCAGGCATTTGCACGCGAACGCAAAAGTCGTTGGTTCCATTGGTTGGAGCATTACGGCCCAAAAACGATGCTATTGAGCTGGTTACCGATTATCGGCGACCCCATTTGCACTTTGGCAGGTTGGTTGCATTTGCCGTTCTGGCCAAGCGTCATGTATATGGCAATCGGCAAATTTTTACGTTATATCGCTATGACATGGATACTTATGTCATTACCGGATGGATTCTGGCGGCAGCTCGCGCACTGGCTGTTTTAACAGCGCCATATTCTGAATTAATGGCGTAATTCTGGTGTATAAATAATACGTATCACGCATTGCTAACCAGATGAAACGGATTGTTTATACAATAAGTCCATGCAGAAAGATGCCAGCCAATGCGGGAGTGATCAACAACATGACCAGTGGCGGCACGATACGGACTTGCCAAGGTTGTGCGCTTAGCAAGTGAGAAAGGCCAGAGTAGCGATTGGTAAGTACTTGATGACGAGTGCGCATGTTTAGACTCCAGTTCAATGAGAAAGGTTATAGCGCTAAGCTGAATAAGCCGACTGCTAGCCTTTGCACTCGGCGTATTCGGCGAGTGTGACAGCAACGTTGTCGAAGATGACGATCATAAATTGATGCCACATAATTGCTTTCGTATGATTGTGCGATATATTAATTATAGAATAAAACTATTAATTATTAATAGTTGATTGTTTTTATCGATTCAATTGCTTATTGCTATGACGCAATCTATTATTTTTGTAGAGATATAATTTTTCACAAATGCGATTTTAGTTATCATTTTAACCATTCTAATCTACGGATTTTGATGCTGAAATTGCGGCCATGCACAAATTGATGTCGCACAAACACTAGCTTGTCGTCGCGACTCTTCGCTATAGGCTAAAATGCTTACTCAGCGGCAGCCTACACTCTCTATATAAATGAACGCCCCAGTACAAATCCAAGCTCTAGTATCAGATGCACCACACGGTGCAACCCCTACGCGCGTGCGCGAGATTCCCTACAATTACACCTCTTTTTCAGATCGTGAAATTGTCATTCGGCTCCTCGGTGAAGCTTCGTGGGCGTTGCTCGATGAATTACGTTCCAAACGTCAGACCGGTCGCTCAGCACGTATGCTGTACGAAGTCTTGGGCGATATTTGGGTCGTACGTCGCAATCCCTATTTGCAAGACGATATGCTCGACAATCCAAAACGTCGGCAGGCGCTGATTGACGCGCTGAACCATCGTTTGGCAGAAGTCGATAAGCGTCGTCTGGATATCGCACACGCGCAAGATCATGACCACGACGCGATCCGCCGTAGCGCCAAGGTGGAAGCATTGGTCGAGGCTGCACGTTTGGCTATTAGCAAATTTTCGGACGAGTTCCGTCAGACTTATGATTTGCGTAAACGCACCAATAAAATTTTGGGGCGCTATACCGCCAAAGACAACATCAAGTTCGACGGACTGTCACGTGTATCGCACGTAACAGATGCTACCGACTGGCGCGTTGAGTATCCGTTTGTGGTCCTGACACCCGACAGCGAAGATGAGATGGCGGGACTGGTCAAAGGTTGTATCGAACTCGGTCTGACCATTATTCCGCGTGGCGGCGGCACCGGTTACACGGGCGGTGCGATTCCGCTCACACCGTTTTCAGCAGTAATCAATACCGAAAAGCTGGAACAACTCGGCGAAGTGGAAATGGCTGTATTGCCAGGTCTGCAAACGGAATACGCGACTATTTTCTCCGGCGCTGGTGTAGTAACCAAGCGCGTAGCGGATGCGGCTGAAAAGGCCGGTTTCGTTTTTGCGGTTGACCCAACCTCGGCATCCGCATCCTGCATCGGCGGCAATATTGCCATGAATGCGGGTGGTAAAAAGGCCTTGTTATGGGGCACTGCCATTGATAATTTGGCAAGCTGGCGCATGGTCGATCCAAACGGCGATTGGCTGGATGTCACGCGACTGGATCACAATCTTGGCAAAATTCATGACACGCCTTTAGCGCGTTTTAAACTGGAATGGCGGCATCCGGCGGCAAAAGGACATCCGGCAGAAGCGACGTTCAAGACTGAAATTCTTGAAATACCCGGCGGCACTTTCCGCAAGGAGGGTTTAGGCAAGGATGTTACGGATAAATTTTTAGCCGGTTTGCCTGGTATTCAAAAGGAAGGTTGCGACGGGCTGATCACGTCCGGCGTGTGGATTTTGCATAAAATGCCAAAGTTCACCCGTACCGTCTGTCTGGAGTTTTTCGGTCAGGCACGCGATGCGATTCCATCGATCGTTGAGATCAAAAACTATCTCGACGGTCTTCCCGCAAAAGGCGAAGGATTTACGTCGATTCGCCTCGCCGGTCTTGAACATCTCGATGAGCGGTATTTGCGCGCAGTCGGTTATTCGACCAAGTCCAAGCGCGGCGTGTTGCCGAAAATGGCCTTGTTTGGCGACATTGTGGGTGACGATGAAAACGCTGTCGCACACGCAGCGTCGGAAGTCGTGCGTCTGGCGAATAACCGTGTTGGTGAAGGGTTTGTTGCCGTTAGTCCAGAAGCGCGGAAGAAATTCTGGCTCGATCGCTCACGTACCGCGGCTATTTCCAAGCATACCAACGCCTTTAAAATTAATGAAGACGTGGTCATTCCGCTCAATCGGATGGGCGAATACACCGACGGTATCGAACGCATCAATATTGAGTTATCGATCAAAAACAAGTTGCAGTTGTTAGATCAATTGCAAGTCTTTTTTGCCAAAGGTAATTTGCCTTTGGGTAAAAGCGAAGAGTCCGATGGCGATGATATCGCTGGCGCAGAGTTGATGGAACAACGGGTTCCTCAAGCGCAGGATTTGCTGGCAAAGGCGAAGCTGCGCTGGACGTATCTTTTGCAGCAACTGGATGCACCGCTGGCCGACGTAAAGGCGGAATTAGCAGCATTGGGTCTGGATAAATTAAGTGCGGTGTTTGAGCAGCGCTTGATTCAGCAACCCGATGCACGTTTATTTGACGTGGTTCAGGACCGCACCGTCAGCATCTCCTGGAAGCAGGAAGTCCGTGCGCAATTGCGCCAGATTTTTAATGGTGGCGCGTTCAAGTTGATATTGGACGAATGCACGGCTATTCATAAAACAGTATTGCGTGGCCGTGTATTTGTCGCGCTTCACATGCACGCCGGTGATGGCAATGTCCATACCAACTTGCCGGTGAACTCCGATCACTACGACATGTTGCAGGACGCACACGCTGCAGTTGCGCGCATTATGAAGTTGGCGCGTTCGCTGGATGGCGTGATTTCGGGTGAGCATGGCATCGGCATTACCAAGCTGGAGTTTTTGACCGAAGATGAAATCAAGGATTTCCGCGATTACAAATTACGCGTCGATCCAGAAGGACGTTTTAACAAAGGTAAATTACTGAATTTGCCGGGCCTTGAAGCTGATTTAAGCAATGCTTACACGCCGTCGTTCGGCTTGATGGGACACGAATCGCTGATCATGCAGCAAAGCGACATCGGCGCGATTGCTACGAGTATCAAGGATTGCTTGCGCTGCGGTAAGTGCAAGCCGGTTTGTGCAACGCACGTGCCTCGCGCCAACTTGCTGTACTCGCCTCGCAATAAGATTCTGGCGACTTCGTTGCTGGTCGAAGCCTTCTTATATGAAGAGCAGACACGGCGCGGCATTTCGATCAAGCATTGGGAAGAGTTTGAAGACGTCGCGGATCATTGCACCGTCTGTCACAAGTGTTTGACGCCTTGTCCGGTCGATATCGACTTTGGTGAAGTGTCGATGAACATGCGTAATCTGCTGCGTAAGATGGACAAAAAATCGTTTAATCCGGGCACGACAGCGGCGATGTTTTTCCTGAATGCCAAAGATCCTGCGACGATCAACATGACCCGCAAAGTGATGACCGATTGGGGCTTTAAGGCACAACGACTAGGTAACGAAGTGCTGAAAAAGTTTGCCAAAAAGCAGACTAAAGCGCCACCGTCAACGATTGGCAAAGCACCGATTAAAGAACAGGTCATTCACTTTATTAACAAGAAAATGCCAGGTAATTTGCCGAAGAAGACCGCGCGCGCGTTACTGGACATTGAAGACGATAAAGTGATTCCGATCATTCGGGACCCGCAGACAACGACGGCCGAAACCGAAGCAGTGTTTTACTTCCCCGGTTGCGGTTCGGAACGCCTGTTCTCGCAAGTTGGTCTGGCAACGCAAGCAATGTTGTGGCACGTTGGCGTACAAACGGTGTTGCCACCTGGCTATTTGTGCTGTGGTTACCCGCAACGTGGTTCTGGCGATTTCGACAAAGCCGAGAAGATCATCACCGATAATCGGGTGTTGTTTCATCGGATGGCGAACACCTTAAATTACCTCGACATCAAAACTGTCATCGTGTCTTGCGGTACTTGCTATGATCAACTTCAGGGTTATGAGTTTGAGAAAATATTCCCCGGCTGTCGCATCATCGATATCCATGAATATTTGCTGAAAAAAAATCTTAAACTGGAAGGTGTTAACGGCACGCGTTATATGTATCACGACCCTTGCCATTCGCCGATGAAGTTGCAAGACCCACTGAAAACCGTGAATGCGTTAATCACGACTATAGACAATCAGAAGATCGAGAAAAATGATCGCTGCTGTGGTGAATCCGGTACTTTTGGCGTGAGCCGTCCGGACGTATCAACGCAAGTGCGCTTCCGCAAGGAAGAAGAGATGATCAGCGGTGCGGATAAAGTGCGCGCGGATGGTTTCACCGGCGAAGTCAAAATTCTGACATCGTGCCCATCTTGTTTGCAAGGGCTAACGCGTTACAACGATGACTCCGGCACGACTGCAGATTACATCGTGGTCGAAATGGCGAAGCATTTATTGGGCGAAAACTGGTTGCCGGATTACGTCAACCGCGCCAATAGCGGCGGCATAGAACGCGTGTTGGTATAACCATGACGGCCAGTTCTGCGGGTTGTGAATTGTGCGCAAGCGAGGGCGGAGAAGTGCTCTCTCGTAACGACAAATATCGCGTGGTATTGGTCGATGATGCCCAATATCCAGGATTTTGTCGGGTTATCTGGCATGCGCATGTGAAGGAAATGACCGATTTGTCCGCTGACGATCGTGATGGTTTGATGCGCGCTATATGGCGAGTTGAGCAGGCGATAAGGGCGGTCATGCAGCCGGAAAAAATCAATCTTGCTTGCTTCGGCAACATGACGCCGCATGTGCATTGGCATGTGATTCCGCGCTATTTGGATGACGTGCATTTCCCGCAACCAGTATGGGGAACGATTCAACAAACGACACCCTCGGCTGTGCTGGCCGCCCGTCAGGCGTTATTGCCGTCATTGCGAGCAGCGCTTTTGCAACTTTAATACGCACCTTTTGGTTTGCATTAATTTTCACATTAATACGTCGCACTTTAATTTATATACGGATACACCATGCTCGGCTCCAAACAATCTGCTCCTACTCCGATTCCCGTATCATTTACCGCCCATCAAAAATCAGGCGTATTGGAAGTCGTTTTTGATGACGGTAAGACGTTCTCGTTGCCGTTTGAAATGATGCGCGTCTATTCGCCTTCGGCCGATGTACAAGGTCACGGCGAAGGTCAGGAAACATTGCAAACAGGCAAGCGCGGTATTACCTTGGCAGCGCTTGATCCGGTTGGTAACTACGCCGTTAAACCGACCTTTTCGGATGGTCATGAAAGCGGTATTTTTACGTGGGCCTATTTATATAAATTAGGTCAGGAACAAGATGCGCTCTGGGAAGAATATTTGCGTCGTTTGGACGATGCCGGGCACGGACGTGATGCGGGGCGGGATTTATCGATGACTGCCAAAAAGGCAGGCGGCCATGGTTGCGGTTAAGTCTTAACGATTGCATGCCAATACAGTTATTGGTCCTGCTACCGTTAGGCTTAGCGGCAGCAATGTATCGCGACGAGGCTTAAAATAGTGTTGCCAAGGAGGGCATGTTCGTACAAATTGGCCATTCAGGACGGATATTATTTGAAGATATTTTCGTGTAGCTGTGTACTCACTGAGGCTAAATTCAATGCTGTCGATACCAGAAATTTGCGGGCTGTTTGAAGACGGAGGCCACGCTATGTATTCGGGCGAACCGGTATCGCAGCGTGAACATGCTTTGCAAACGGCAACACTTGCGGCACAGGCCGGTGCAACGTCAGAACTGATCTGCGCCGCTTTACTGCACGATCTGGGACACTTGCTCAACCCGCAGGGCGAGACACCATCGGAACGTGGAATCGACGATACCCATCAATATTTTGCCATTCCTTATTTGCGGGGTTTGTTTAGCCCTGCGGTGTTAGAGCCGATTCGCATGCACGTGGATGCCAAACGCTATTTGTGTGCGATCGATTCAACCTATTACGACCAGCTATCGGACGATTCCAAGCGGAGTCTTGCCCTGCAAGGTGGCGTATTTTCCACCCACGCCGCGGCAGAGTTTATCGCGCGCCCTTACGCCGCAGATGCCGTTAGCTTGCGTTTGTGGGATGATTTGGCTAAGGACGCTGATATGGTAACGCCAGCGATGCCTTATTTTGCTACGTTGATGGCTGATTGCGCATTAACTAAAGTTACCAGCTAATGGCGCGATGTTCCCTAAAGCGGATGGAACGCATGTCTGGACCAGAGGGTGTTTAAGCCTATTGATTAAGCTGCACGACCTCGCTTCGGGTAGGAAACTGCCACTACAAGTAATTGTCTTCGATTCTCTCTTTGACAACAACATCTACAGCGGGCTTGTATAATGCAACCCTGTCTTAATAAGGTTATCGATATGACCAATACTACCCATTTCGGTTACAAAACTGTCGCTGAAGAAGACAAGGTGCATAAAGTCGCCGAAGTTTTTCATTCGGTCGCGGCTAAATACGACGTCATGAACGATTTGATGTCGGCTGGCATGCATCGGCTATGGAAAGCGTTCACAATCGCGCAGGCTGCCATACGTCCCGGATTTAAAGTGTTGGATATTGCTGGTGGAACCGGCGATCTGGCTAAAGCCTTCGCTAAACGCGCTGGGCCGAGCGGTGAAGTTTGGTTAACCGACATCAATGAGTCAATGCTGCGAGTTGGACGCGATCGCGTCTTGAATACTGGGTTATCAACCCCCACTTTGCTTTGTGATGCCGAGAAATTGCCATTTCCGGACAATTACTTTGATCGCGTGTCAGTTGCCTTTGGTTTGCGCAATATGACCCATAAGGATGTGGCGTTGTCAGAAATGCGCCGTGTTCTTAAGCCGGGCGGCAAACTGTTGGTGCTGGAATTTTCGAAAGTCTGTGAGCAATTGAAAAAGCCTTATGACGTGTATTCGTTTTCAGTATTACCCTGGTTGGGCAAAAAAATTGCCAACGACGCTGAAAGTTACCGCTATCTGGCCGAGTCAATCCGTATGCATCCAGATCAGGAAACGCTGAAAAAAATGATGCAGGATGCGGGACTTGCGCGTGTCCAGTATTTTAATTTAACCGCTGGTGTGGCTGCGTTGCACACCGGGATCAAACTGTAAGTACTCTGCCAGGAGGCAGCATGAAAAAATTATTAGTGATATTAATGTTGATTGTCAGTGCGTTGTCGCTGACGATATCAAGTGCAGAAGCTCGACGATTGGGCGGTGGCGGTTCGTTCGGCAAACAGTCTTCCGGGATTTCACGCTCAGTGCCGAGTAGTCCATCGCAACAAAATTTCGCTCGCCCTGCTGCACCAGCGGCAGCGCCCGGCGTAGCCCCTAAACCTGCCAGTCCATTGAGAGGCATCATCGGCGGCGCATTGTTAGGCTTGGGTTTGGGCGCTTTGATGTCCCATTTTGGTATGGGCGGTGTTGGCGGATCATTCCTGATGATCATTTTATTAGCGTTTGTTGTGATTTTTGTGGTCCGCATGGTAATGCGCCGAAATAGCGATCCCGCGCCAGCCTATCCAAATGCCTATTCCGATAGCCCTGGAAGTACGCGTGCCGCTAACGATAATAACAATACAGGTTTCACGCCGGAAATAGGCTCACGCCTCGAACCGGCGCGACCAGCGGCGTTTCAAACTGACACGCCGGTCGCCGGACATGCTAGCGCCCCTTGGGGCGTTCCAGCAGATTTCGACGTTCCTGGCTTCGTGCGGAGTGCAAAAACCTATTTCATCCGTCTGCAAGCCGCGTGGGATAAAGCTGACACCAGTGATATACGAGAGTTTACTTCGCCAGAAATGTTCGGCGAGTTAAAAATGCAACTGCAAGAACGCGGCGCGTCAGCCAATAACACGGACGTGGTGCAACTCGATGGCGAGCTAATGGGCATCGAAACGGTGAATG
This sequence comes from Glaciimonas sp. GNP009, assembly GCF_054343755.1. Taxonomy (NCBI): domain Bacteria; kingdom Pseudomonadati; phylum Pseudomonadota; class Betaproteobacteria; order Burkholderiales; family Oxalobacteraceae; genus Glaciimonas; species Glaciimonas sp. GNP009. The sequence goes on along the minus strand of NZ_JBTGUV010000004.1, from coordinate 1,597,834 downwards.
ATCATTATCTTGCCAGCGTTAAATTCAGTGGCTTGATTAAAGAAGCACCGGAAGCGTCAGCCGAGCCGTTCACAGAAGTCTGGAATCTATCGAAGCCGGTGTCGGGGCCGGGCGGTTGGATTTTGGCGGGGATTCAGCAAGTCAATTAAGTGCGTTGTTTAGAACGGTGCAATACGGATTCAGTGACATTATGGTTTTTTGCACTGTTGTACGCCCAATACGCCGCGCAGCGATGTACCGATGACGTATTGACGGAAGACCCGCCTGAATGGACGGAGACGTTTTTGGTTAAGCGTTTTCCTATAAGTAGCGCTCTGATGCGAGATGCGCCGTCAGTTTTAAACAGCTTCTGATAAACTTAGACCGCCCGTGAATTGTCACGGGCGGTTTTGTTTTGTGACCAGGACTTTTCCCTTGAACTTTACGCCTCTTACCGCAGCTGTTAACCATTTGCTTACCCAAGAACCTTGGGCTCAGCGTAAACTTGCCGCGCATGCTGACAAGATCGCTTACATCGATAGTGGTGCAATAGTGCTGAAGTGGCAAATTACGCCAGACGGCTTCTTGCAGGCACCAGTTACGAAAGTGGAATCGGCATCGGCATCAGCATCAGCATCAGCATCAGCATCAGCATCAGCATCCATTTTGGCCCCAAATGTCACCATACGGATGAAATTGTCGGATTTGCCATTAATGGCGCAAAATCCCGAACGAGCATTTTCTTATGTCACTATTGAAGGCGATGCAGACTTCGCTAATGCGATTTCTCAAGTTGGCTTAGGTTTGCGGTGGGATGCTGAACAAGACCTGAGTAAGTTGTTCGGTGATATTGCCGCCACGCGCCTGGTCTCGATGGCAAAGTCAACGTTACAGACAGTGCAGACGACGCACAAAAAGTTGGCAGAAAACGTGGCCGAATATTTCCTTGAGGAAAAACCGTTGCTAGTACGCCCGCATGCGGTTTCTGATTTTACGCAAGAGGTCACGATATTACGCGATGACGTCGAGCGGTTGATCAAACGAATTGAGCGTATTGAACGCATAAATGCCGGTTCTGCCTAGAAACCGTAGCATCTAGGTGTGTAGATGATTGGGAGTAATAGCGCAGCGAATAGAATGGTCTCTAAAAACAGAAAGATTGCCAGTATCAGAATGGCTAGCGCCGCTTAGCACATTGGACAGTGCAGCCGTCGTACCGTGCGTCAGTTTTTGAAAGAGGTCAAATGCAAAATACTATGTTGAAGGCCGGGCACCAATGATTCTAAAATTTTTACGGGTTATAAAAATTGCACGCGTCGCCATTCGTTATGGTTTAGACGATATTGTGATGTCAGGATTTGATAAGCCGCGTATTTCTAAGTTAATCAATACGCTGTTATTTTGGCGCGATTTGTCTGCTCCCCGTGGCGAGCGCTTACGCAAGTCGCTCGAAGAGTTGGGCCCTATATTCGTTAAATTCGGTCAGGTATTGTCGACTCGCCGCGACTTGCTGCCGGGTGACATCGTCGATGAACTGGCGGGCTTACAAGATCGGGTACCGCCGTTTAGTTCTGACCTTGCAATCGCACAAATTCAGAAATCGCTTAAGGCCCATCCAGATCAACTTTTCGCCAGTTTTGATCGCCAACCTGTTGCCTCCGCTTCCATTGCGCAAGTTCATTTTGCGATGCTCAAAAATGGACGCGAGGTCGCGGTGAAAGTGCTGCGTCCTGGCATGAAAAAATCTATCGATGAAGATGTGGCGTTGATGCATTTAGCCGCTGAACTGGTCGAAAAATTATGGGCTGACGGCAAACGGCTGAAGGCACGTGAAGTGGTCGGCGAGTTTGATAAGTATTTACACGACGAACTTGACCTGATGCGTGAGGCCGCTAACGGCAGTCAGTTACGCCGGAATTTTGCCGACTCTGATCTGTTAATGGTCCCCGAGATGTTTTGGGATTATTGCTCATCATCTGTCATCGTAATGGAGCGCATGCACGGCATTCCGATTTCGCAGCTGGATCGTTTGCGGGCGGCCGGTGTCGACATGCAAAAGTTATCTAGTGATGGTGTGGAAATTTTCTTCACGCAAGTGTTCAGAGACGGCTTTTTCCACGCTGATATGCACCCGGGAAATATTTTAGTGTCGGTTGCGCCCGCTACATTTGGCCGTTACATCGCGCTCGATTTCGGCATTGTCGGAACACTTAACGATTTTGATAAAGATTATCTCTCACAAAATTTTCTAGCATTTTTTCAGCGCGATTATAAACGCGTCGCCGAAGCGCATATCGAGTCTGGCTGGGCACCGAAAGAGACGCGGGTGGATGAGTTGGAATCCGCAGTGCGCGCTTGTTGCGAACCGATTTTTGATCGCCCGTTGAAAGACATTTCTTTCGGTCAGGTACTGTTAAGACTGTTTCAGACTTCGCGCCGCTTTAATGTAGAAGTGCAACCACAGCTCGTCTTATTGCAGAAGACGCTTCTGAACGTCGAAGGCCTTGGGCGTCAATTAGACCCCGAACTGGATTTGTGGAAAACTGCAAAGCCTTATCTTGAGCGTTGGATGAGCGAGCAGATAGGTTGGCGCGGCTTGGTGCAACATTTGAAAATTGAAGCACCGCGATACAGCAAATTATTGCCGCAGTTGCCGCGCCTGATACATCAGGTTCTGTCTCAAGTCGTAGATGGACCTAAAGGTCAGGATGAAAAGCTGCTGTTATTAGCGCTTGCGGAACAAAGAAGAACCAATCATTTACTCGGTATCCTGGTGTATTTTGGCGGTGGATTGATGGGGGGAATATTGCTGACCCTGATCTTTCAGCGTTGGGGATATTTATATTTCGGCGCCTAATAAAAGATTCAGACGGAGAAAATTCTGGTTTGGTTGCCTCACCTTTACACCTGACGCTTCAACGTCGCGCTTGATTATGTGATTATCAGCGCTGCATTTGTCTGCGCAAGTAGTCATTGAACGCGGGTATACATATTGACCTTGAGAATGTGATTTAAAGATTCGTTTATCCAGCATTTAATTGTGTGTTCCTCTTTTGATTGAGAAATTATTTCGCCATGACAACACCGATATCCAATCAGACACCGACAGGCATTCCATCATTCACGACGCGTGATTCGGCTAAGCCCGATTTTTGGAGTGAACGTTTTCAGTCGGCCTTCACGCCTTGGGATAAAGGCGGTGTGCCTTCGGCGTTGGAGGATTACATCAATCGATCTGTACCGACGGTGACGCTGATTCCAGGGTGTGGCGTTGGATACGAAGTTGCCTGTTTCGCTAGCGCAGGTTGGGATGTGACTGCCATTGATTTTTCTGAAGCGGCGGTTAGCGCGGCTCAGGCGACACTTGGTAGTTTGGGTTCTCGCGTTGTCCAAGCCGATTTCTTTACGTTCAATCCGGTGAAGCCTTTAGGATTGATCTACGAACGGGCTTTTTTCTGCGCGTTACCGCCAGCGATGCGCCCGGCCATCGTTGAGCGCTGGGCGGCATTGCTACTGCCGGGTGCGACGCTAGCTGGATTTTTCTTTTTTGGGGATAGTCCAAAAGGGCCGCCTTTCGGTATTGATCGGCCAGACTTGGAACAGTTATTGCTACCGTATTTTGAGTTGATTGAGGATTATCCTGTCACCGATTCTATTCCGGCATTTGTTGATAAAGAGCGCTGGCAAGTATGGCGGAGGCGTCTTTAGAAAGCCAAAACGGTGGATTGCGTCGAGGATGACTAGTTCTCCGATGTATCTTTAATGGCGCAGTCGCACTATCTTCGTGCGGATGCTTTTGGAAACCATTGCGACACTCATAAAACAGAGCGTGCTTGCGAATGTTAATGGTCGCATGAACTTCAGGCCAAAACGCTGTGAGGCAAAACTTATTTCTTTGCCGGGGCATGGTAAGTTCGCGTAAATAAGTGCTTTTTTGCTACAATCGGCGCTTTTGCTTTCCGGGGCAACATCCATGGCTTTGCTCGAAATTCGTAACGTTAGTCGCTTCTTCGGTGACTTCACCGCGGTTAATAACATCAGTTTGTCGATTGAGGCCGGTGAGTTCTTTACGTTGCTGGGCCCGTCAGGTTGCGGCAAAACCACTTTACTTCGCATGATCGCCGGGTTCGATTTACCCAATGCGGGCCAAATAATGCTGGATGGCGTTGATCTCGCAGGCATTCCGCCCGAGCAACGTCCTGTCTGCACCGTGTTTCAGAATTACGCGTTGTTCCCACACATGACGGTGAGCGCTAATATCGCCTTCCCGTTAAAAATGGCAAAACTTCCGCCAGCAGAAATCAAACAAAAAGTAGTTGAAGCGCTGGAAGATGTGCGGCTGGTCGGTTTTGGTGCGCGCTACCCGCACGAATTGTCTGGTGGTCAGCGGCAGCGTGTCGCGGTCGCGCGTGCGCTTGTATCCCGACCGAAATTGCTGTTGCTGGACGAACCGTTGTCAGCGATGGACGCGAAGTTGCGCGAGCAGATGCAGATTGAACTCATCAATTTGCAAAAAGAAGTGGGTATTACCTTTGTCTATGTAACCCACGACCAAACCGAAGCATTGGCCTTGTCGCATCGCATCGCGGTCTTGAATCACGGTCAAGTTGAGCAGTTGGACGAGCCATCACGCATCTATAGTTATCCCAAAACCCGTTTTGTTGCCGATTTTATTGGCACATGTAATTTATTAGATGGTGTTATCGAGAGCATCGACGAAGCCACGATGCATCTTGATGTCGCGGGACTGGGTCAAGTCACGGCAGCGTTACCACCTGATGCGGTGATTGGTCGAAAAGGAACGCTGGCGTTGCGCCCTGAAAAGATTCTAATCAGTGCCGCAGTTAGCGGCCACAGTGCGGAAAATCATTTTAAGGGCTACGTGAAAGAACTTCTATATCTCGGTGACGTGACGGTCTACATTGTGCAAACCGAAGGTGGGGCGGCGATAGAAGCACTGCTAGCCAATTCGGCTGCCGGGCGCGCCAAGTTCTTTGAAGTCGGCGATGCTGTTGATGTGGCGTGGAGTTTCGAGGCAGGACATTTTTTGTATGATTCTGTATGAGTGAGGCCGTACCCTTGTTACCGTCACCACGCCCAAGCCCAAGCCCAAGCCCGCGCGGACGATTAGCACGCTGGTTGATTAGCGGGCCGCCGTTGGTCTATCTGCTGATATTTTTTGCGATTCCTAGCCTGATCATGGTGTTTGCATCGTTTCGCTACGCTGGCGATTACGGTGGACTAGAACCCATCTTCGACGCGGCGGGTAAGCTTAATCTGACGATCGAAAGCTATACGCGGTTTGCGTCCGACTTTATCTATACAGCGATTTTTTTGAAATCCTTGATGTACGCATTGATCACCACTTTTTGCTGTCTGATCATGGCGTATCCGGTGGCGATACTCATCGCCCGAAGCGCCAAAAAATATCGCGATTTATTGATTCTGTTGGTGATCCTGCCATTCTGGAGTAATTTTTTGATCCGGGTATACGCCTGGATGATTATTTTGGGGCCGCAATCGGGTTTGACCCGTGCGCTCAATTACGTATTGGGATTGGTTGGCGTGCAGCCGGTGACGCTGTTATTTACCGCGTTTTCGGTGATCGTTGGTCTGGTCTATGTTCACTTACCTTTCATGGTCTTGCCGCTCTATGCTAATTTGGAAAAACATGATCCGGCATTGCTGGACGCCGCGCAGGATTTGGGTGCGTCGGCGTGGCAGCGTTTTTGGCGGATTACTTTTCCGTTATCGCTACCCGGTGTTTATGCTGGCGCGGCGCTGGTTTTCATTCCGGCGTTGGGGATTTTTGCGGTGTCGGACATACTTGGCGGAACAGGCGGCATGATGATTGGCAATGTCATCAAGCAACAATTTTTGGAAACCCGCGATTGGCCATTTGGGAGCGTGTTGTCGATTGTGTTGACGGTCGCCGCACTAGCGGTGGCGGGCGTGGCTATGCTCGCATCAAGACCAAGACGACAAGGATAGAAAAATATGGTGAATGTTCATCGACTTGATGGCATCAATAAACGCACCATCGCGTTATGGGCAGTAGCGGTGTTGGTATTTGGTTTTTTGTACGTGCCGTTGATTATTGTGATGGTGTATTCATTTAATGACTCCCAACTCAACGCAGAATGGGTCGGATTCACTTTTGATTGGTATCGCAAGCTGTTTAATGACCACGAGATGTTAAGCGCTGCCGGAAACTCGCTGATGATTGCCCTGGTTTCAAGCGCAGTCGCGACAGTGCTTGGAACGATGGCTGGTTTTGCGATGCACCGGTATAAGTTGAAGTTACTGCCTTTATTGGTGCTGACGCCGATTGCGATTCCCGAAATCCTTATTGGCGTGTCGCTGCTGATTTTCTTTGTAATGCTCAATATCACGTTAGGGTTGGTATCGATCACGTTAGCGCATATTGCCTTCTGTATTGGTTTTGTCGCTATCGTGGTGCGCTCGCGCTTGTCTGGTATGGATGAAAGCCTGACTGAAGCGGCACGGGATTGTGGTGCGACACCGCTTCAGGCTTTCCGTCTGGTGACGCTTCCGTTAATTATGCCCGGCGTTCTAGCTGGCGCGTTGATGGCGTTTACGTTGTCAATCGATGATTTTGTCATCACTTTTTTTACCGCGGGTGCGAATGCCTCAACGTTGCCGTTACAAATTTATTCCATGATCAAGATTGCGGTTACGCCCGAAGTGAATGCGGTCTCAACCCTGTTAATGGTGCTGACGCTATTTCTTATTATTGTGGCTGCGAAGTTAGCTCCTAGCGCACTGCGCTCGTCGTCTTAATTGCGTACCCATTTGCGTGCTCAATTGCGTGCTTTATTGCCTTCTTAATTTCATCCACATCATCATTCCTCAAGGATTGCCATGAAAAAATTGTTTTCCATGTTAGCGCTGCTCGTTGTCAGTATTGCCGGTGTCACTACGGCTGTTTCAGCGCAAGCGGCCGACGAATTGCATTTGTATAACTGGAATAACTATATCGCGCCTGAAACCGTGCAGCGCTTTGAAGCCTCCTGTAAATGCAAAGTGGTGCAGACTTACTATGGTGACAATGAAGAAATGCTGGCTAAGCTTGCGGCAGGAGCCAAGGGTTATGACATTATTGTGCCCACCGGAAATGCGCTGGATGCTTTGATCAAGCAAAAGGCGTTGAAGCCTTTAGATAAATCGCAACTGCCGAATTTGAAGAATATGAATTCGGCATACATGAATAAGGATTTCGATAAGGGCAATGTTTATTCAGTGCCTTATGCTTATACGATCACGTTGTTGGGCTACAACGAGCAAAAAATAAAAGAACTGGGTATTCCGGTCGATAGTTGGGCGACTATTTTTGATCCCGCCATTCTGGCCAAGATCAAAGGCAAAGTGACCGTCCTGGATTCTGCCAATGAGTTGATCGCAGCCGCCATGAAATATCGTGGCTATTCTGCTAACGATACAGACGAAAAGCATTGGGAGGAGGCGAAGAATGTGATTCTGCGCGCAAAACCGTATTGGGCGGCGTTCAATGGAAGTAGTTATATCAAGGAACTCACCGTTGGGAACGTGTGGGTAGTGCATGGTTATTCGAGTGATATTTTTCAAGCTGATGTAGACGCTCAGAAGGCCGGTCGAAAATTCCGTATTCGGGCGGCATTGCCAAAAGAAGGTGCAGTATTGGCGCTCGACAGCATGGTGATCCACAAGGATGCGCCGCGTCCAGATCTGGCGCTGAAGTTTATTAACTTTATGCTAGATGGAAAAAATGCAGCCGAATTGACCAATTTGATCGGAACCGGCAATCCGAATGCTGAGGCCGCACAATACATCAATCCCGAAATTGCAAAAAATACAGCGATTTTCCCGACAAAGGCCACAGTTGCTAAATTGGAAATGTTGAAGGATCTTGATGGCAAACAGCGCCGCGCATTGAACCGCTTGTGGACTGAAATTCGCGCCCGTTGAGCCGTTTATCTGTTCTACGCGCACAAGAGAGACCTTTCATGCTGAGCAGATATAACTCCTGTAGTAGCGTAACGGTGTGGATTCCGCAAAAACCTTTATAATTCAGGGTTTTACACGCTTTTCGCGGAGTTTTACCATGCCAATTTACGCCTATCGCTGCGAAGCTTGTGGTTTTGCTAAAGATGTATTGCAAAAAATGTCGGACGCGCAGCTAACTGTGTGCCCAACATGCCATCAAGAGTCCTTCAAGAAACAAGTGACTGCTGCCGGTTTTCAGCTAAAAGGGACGGGTTGGTACGTCACCGATTTCCGCGGCGGTGCGGCGACTGGCAAATCAGCGACCGGCGCGAGCGAGGAAGGCGGCACTTCAACTGCTACCGATAGCGCGGTTGCGGCGACGCCAGCGGCGGCGGCATCGACCAGCGCTCCAGCGTCATCGAATAGTGCACCGGCTAGCACTGCGGCAAGTGCAAGTAGTGGAAGTACTACAAGTACGAGCGCTGGCAATACCACAGCCAGCAAAACATCCTCTTCCACGGCGACCTGACAGCGCTGCGGCACGAATTTTAACTAAACTGTCTTGGGCCGAACTGCCAATCGCGGTTCGCCCCGTTGAAGAAAACCATGCGCAAATATTTCATTACCGGTTTACTGGTTTTGGTTCCTCTGGCGATTACGCTATGGGTACTGAATCTGATCATTGGAACAATGGATCAGTCATTATTGTTCCTACCGGTAGAGTGGCGTCCAAAAGCGCTGATAGGCTTTAATATTCCCGGTCTCGGCACTATTTTGACGTTGTTGATCATATTCTTCACGGGATTGGCAACGCACAACTTTATTGGGCGTCAGGTCGTGGCGTTGTGGGAAGCAGTATTAACGCGCATTCCGGTCGTCAACTCGATTTATTCCAGCGTCAAGCAAGTATCAGATACGTTATTTTCATCCTCAGGAAATGCTTTCCGCAAGGCATTGTTGGTGGAATATCCGCGTCGGGGATCATGGACCATCGCATTCCTGACCGGCGTTCCTGGCGGTGATGTAAAAAATCATCTGGAAGGTGATTACGTCAGTGTGTATATACCGACGACCCCGAATCCAACTTCAGGATTTTTTCTGATGGTGCCGCGTGCCGATACAGTAGAGCTGAGTATGAGCGTTGACGAGGCACTGAAATACATCATTTCGATGGGCGTCGTATCACCGCCTGATCATGTAGAAAAAAAACGCATTAATGATCCTGTTTAGACGATTCGATGCGCTATGACGGTTTATTGACTGTTGCAAGTAAAAATAGACGCACCGCAGACGCAAACAAGACCCCAAGACCCACTGATAGTTACTCTCAGTAACATTGAACTTAACACCTGAACTTCGGAAGAATTGAATATGTCCATGCGAACCCACTATTGCGGCCTCACCACCGAGGCACTTCTCGATCAGACCGTCAGCCTGTGCGGCTGGGTACATCGTCGTCGCGACCATGGCGGCGTGATTTTTATCGACTTGCGCGACCGCGAAGGTCTTGTGCAAATTGTGTGTGATCCTGATCGCGTAGATGTTTTCAAAAATGCCGAAGTCGTGCGCAATGAGTTTTGCCTGCGTATCACTGGTGTGGTGCGTAACCGTCCAGACGGCACCGTCAACAAAAACCTGAAGTCGGGCCAAATCGAAGTATTGGCCCATACGCTGGAAGTGCTGAATGCGTCCGTGACGCCGCCGTTCCAGTTGGATGACGACAATCTGTCGGAAACCACACGTCTGACGCATCGGGTGCTGGATTTGCGTCGTCCCCAAATGCAAAACAATCTGCGCCTGCGTTACAAAGTAACGATGGAAGTGCGTAAATTTTTGGATGCAAACGGCTTCATTGATATCGAAACGCCGATGTTGACCAAGTCAACGCCAGAAGGCGCGCGTGATTACCTGGTCCCGTCGCGCGTGAACGCAGGCCATTTCTTCGCGCTGCCGCAATCGCCGCAATTGTTTAAGCAATTGTTGATGGTGGCAAACTTTGACCGCTATTATCAAATTGTAAAATGCTTCCGCGACGAAGATTTACGCGCCGATCGCCAGCCTGAATTTACGCAGATCGATTGCGAAACATCGTTCATGTCCGAGCAAGAAATCCGCGATATGTTCGAAGGCATGATCCGCCTGGTATTCAAGAACGCACTAGATATCGATTTGCCAAATCCGTTCCCTGTGATGGACTTTGCCACTGCAATGGCAATGTACGGTTCCGACAAGCCGGATATGCGCGTGAAGCTCGAATTCACGGACCTGACCGCGGTCATGAAGGATGTTGATTTCAAAGTATTCTCGGGCGCTGCCAATATGGAAAACGGTCGCGTGGTTGGTTTGCGCGTTCCCGGTGGCGCTGCCATGCCGCGCTCCGAAATTGATGCTTACACGCAATTCGTTGCTATTTATGGGGCACGTGGTTTGGCGTATATCAAAGTTAACGAAACCGCTAAGGGCCGCGATGGCTTGCAATCGCCTATCGTCAAAAACTTGCACGACGTCGCATTGGCACAAATTCTTGCGCAAACCGGCGCGCAAGATGGCGATCTGATTTTCTTTGGTGCTGACAAGGCGAAAGTGGTCAACGACGCTATCGGTGCATTGCGCGTCAAGATCGGTCATAGCGAGTTCGGTAAAAAGGTCGGCCTGTTTGACGATACATGGCGTCCTCTATGGGTGGTTGACTTCCCAATGTTTGAATACGACGAAGCTGGCGAGCGTTGGAGTGCTTGCCATCATCCGTTCACGGCCCCAAAAGATGGTCATGAAGACTATCTTGAAACCGATCCAGGCAAGTGTATTGCTAAAGCCTATGACATGGTATTGAACGGTTGGGAACTAGGCGGCGGATCAATCCGTATCCATCGTGCTGAAGTGCAAAGTAAAGTCTTCCGCGCGTTGAAGATTGATGCGGAAGAAGCGCAACTGAAGTTCGGTTTCTTGTTAGACGCGTTGCAATACGGCGCGCCTCCGCATGGTGGTCTGGCCTTCGGCCTGGATCGTATCGTCACCATGATGACCGGTGCCGAATCTATTCGCGATGTGATCGCTTTTCCAAAAACCCAGCGGGCACAATGTCTGTTAACTCAGGCGCCATCGGTAGTTGAAGAAAAACAGTTGAAAGAACTACACATTCGTCTGCGTGCGCCAGAAGCCAAAGTGGTTTCTTAAGGTTGACTGCCGTGCGATCAACTTTGTTTATTAAGAGTGAGTCGCTTGTACAATAGATAGTATTCAAAAGCGCGGTTTTCCGCGCTTTTTTTATGTCTCGATCAAATCAGTCTATAGTAAGGTTTAGGTCCGAATTTGTGATTGAAACGGGCTTTATTCTTAGCAACACCATCTGTTTTTTATGTTCCATGGTCGTCCGTATTAGTCGGCCGACTTGGTAGATTAATGGATGTTAAAAAAACGTGTGCCATCCGGTCTGGCTTCTTATATTGTTCCTCAATAATTGTTTGCTATTTTTATAGTGTGTGCATGGATAAAATTCCCGAATCTGTTCTTGTTGTCATCCATACGATTGATTTGCAGGTTTTAATGATTTCGCGCACCGATAACGTCGATTTTTGGCAATCTGTGACCGGATCTAAAGATACGCCTGACGAGTCTTTGGTTCAGACTGCCATTCGTGAGGTAGCCGAAGAAACGGGCATTATTGTGTCCGATGGTCAGGTACCAATGTCGCATTTACGTGACTGGCAACTTTCCAACGTCTATGACATTTATCCTATGTGGCGTCATCGTTATGCGCCGGGTGTGACCACTAACACTGAGCACGTTTTTAGTCTCGAAGTGCCTGCAGAAATTCATATTGTTTTAGCACCGCGCGAACATGTCGAGTATCGCTGGATGCCGCACAGAGAGGCTGCGGACTTGTGTTTTTCTCCATCAAACGCAGAGGCGATATTGCAACTTCCTCACCGACTACGGGATGTTAAAAGGTAGTTGTTTCCGCGCTATGACGCTTTTATTTCACGTGGATCAAAAGCGATGAAAATACGAATTGCGACCTATAACATCCACAAAGGCGTCTCCTCTATCGGAAGTCGTCCACGTGTCCATGCTCTAAAGCAAGCGCTGGCATTGATGGAGGCCGACGTCTTCTTCTTGCAAGAAGTGCAAGGGCGGCATGATTTAATGGCTGCGCGTCACTCCGCTCATTGGCCGGAACAATCCCAGCAAGACTTTCTCGCTGGTGATTCTCATCATGCTGCGTATGGAATGAATGCAGTGTATGACCATGGTCATCACGGAAATGCATTATTAAGTCGCTTTGAGATTGCTTCGCAGACCAATCAGGATGTGTCGGATCATGCATACGAGGCGCGTGGCATTTTGCATTGCGTGATAAAAACCCCTCAGGCAGACGTCCATTGTTACGTCGTTCATTTGGGTTTGTTTGGCGGCGGTCGGCGCCGACAAACGGCGGCATTAATCGAGGCGGTGCGTAGTTCGTCACCGCCAGATGCGCCATTGATTATTGCCGGTGACTTCAATGATTGGGGAAATCGACTAAGTGAATTGTTGCGCGTGCGTCTCGGTGTCTCGGAGATTTTTGACGAGCGGATTGCGGCGCACGGGGTGGGATATTATTTACGTAAACTGATGGGACGCGAGCCAGGCATCAAATCGGCGTCCACCGCCAAAATTAAACCGGCCCGCACATTTCCTGCCGCGCTTCCTTGGCTGCGCCTGGATCGCATCTATCTACGCGGCTTTGCCGTAGAATCAGCACATGTATTACATGGACCGGCGTGGGCTAAGTTATCGGATCACGCTCCGATTGTGGCGACGTTACGGTTGAAGTAGACTCTTTATCGTCGGTATTGCAGGACTAATGTCAAGGCAATACCAAACCAATCCCAAGCAAATCATCAAAGCTAATGAGCGGCAATATCGTCGTGAATGTCGTCAATAATGTAGCGCATAACCCTTAACCGGCATATCTCATGACGATCTGTTTTTTGTGTAGCCTATGCGCGCGGTAAATTTTACCGCTGACAATCATATTGACCTGTTGCAAAGTGGCGCGGAATTTTTCCCGGCTTTAATCGCGGCCATTAACGGCGCGCGCGACGAGGTCTATCTGGAAACGTATATTTTTGCGGCCGATGCCACCGCCCAACGGGTTAAGGCGGCGTTGATGGAAGCAGCGAAAAGAGGCGTTGCGGTCAGAGTGGTGACCGACTGGCTTGGCACTGGGCGTGCACATAACACTTTATTAACGGAAGAGTTTCTTGGCACGCCCATCAAACATCGCATCTTTAACCCTTGGTTCCGTCGCGGGGTGGTGCGCACTCATCGTAAATTGTGCGTGGTCGATCACCAGATCGCGTTCGTCGGCGGCATTAATATTAATGACGATATGTTCACCGATGATGCGCGACATTTGCCATTGCCTGCCCCGCGCTGGGATTTTTCTATCCGCATTGTGGGGCCTCTTGTGCCAACAATACATGCCGAATTGGAGGCACAATGGATGCGTATGGGTGGGATAAAATTACGTGCACGGTGGGATGAGTTTAAGCGTGCACGCGTAAAGATAAACATGGCGTCGCATGGGGCCGCATCGGCAGGGTTAGTCATTCGCGACAATTTACGCAATCGACGAACGATTCAACGTGCTTACATGCAAGCATTGGGGCATGCACGCGAAAGCGCTTTGTTAGCGAATCCTTACTTTGCACCGGGCCGTAAATTACGCCAGGCCTTAGTTTCTGCTGCACAGCGCGGTGTCAAGGTGACTTTGCTACTCGGCGTCGGACATTATCGTCTGCAGGATGCGGTGACGCACTCGTATTATCCCAAGTTACTCAAAGCGGGCGTCAGAATCGTCGAATATCGCAAGACCGCGCTACACGCTAAAGTCGCTGTGGTGGATGACGAATGGGCCACCGTGGGATCGAGTAATTACGACGGTTTGAGTCTATTGGTGAATCAGGAGGCGAATGTCGTCATTCGAGATGCAAAATTTGCAGATTTGTTGCGCCAGAAAATCGAAGCGGGTATCGCGGATGGTGTAGAGGTGCAATCAGCTGAATTCGGGCACAGATCGTGGAGTCGGCGGCTGTGGTACGGATCAGCTTTTTTCGTCTATCGCTTTGCGATGAGAATTATGACGATAGGTAATAATCACTAAAAAGCAAAAGGACCGAACAATCGTTCGGTCCTCATTTTATCCCTCAGCCTCATTCGGGCCTGATCGCTCATCAAATTATGTAGGTGAATTAACGCTGCATCTTACGATACGGCGCTAACTAACTCGCTTATATTTGAACCCACGCTCCCTTGAATACGACCGGTCCTGTTGGTCCGTTTGGATTCGGTGAGCCTCCTTTTGGCTCCAACGTTACAGCCAATATTGGTATCGATTGTGGCGTAGCATTCGCAGGTAGAGGCAATGTCACACTGCCATTGGCTGCAACCAGACCCAGCGAACGTGGTGGACCCTCTTTTGGAACCGCCCACAATTCGAGACTCTTATCAGCCGCCACCGATTGCGCTGCGATCACTTTCACAACCATCTGACCATTCTGTGCCGCAGTCACCACGGCAATGGGTGTTGCTTTATCATCGCTCAACATCGCGACGTAAGACGTGACCGGCGCAACCGGAATGGGTGCCAGTTGTTTAGTCATTAGCAGCGATACCAAAATCAAAGCTGCGGTGGTAGACACCAAGCCAAGCCCGCGCCAGAAACTCAGATCTTCTCGTAGTGATAGCCAGAATGATGCTTTGCGTTTGCGCGCTGCGAGTATTTGTAGTCCAAGGCGTTTTTCAATGGTGAGCCATACGCTTACCGATGGCTTACTCGCCGGAGTCATTTCTGCCATTGGATACAAACGGTCTTGCCATTCCGCCACCGTCAGTCGCAGCGCTGCACTGTCGAGCAAATAGCTTTCAAAGCGTCGGCGTGCCCCGCCGCGCAGTGTGCCAAGCACAAACTCTGCTGCTAACTTCTCTAATAATGCTTGGTTTTGAAGAATATTCATTAATTTTGCTCCAGCTTGCCTAGGCAGGTCCGTAATCGCTCTAATCCTCGCCGGATCCAAGTTTTAATGGTCCCGATGGGGAGCTTCATTTGATCTGCTACCTCGCTGTGCGAGAGATCATGAAAAAAAGATAATGCTATCGCTTGTCGGTGCAAGCCCTCGAGTTTTGCCAGGCAGCCCGCGAGCGCTTTTGAATCGGCGCTCAGCTGCAGCGCTTCTAACGGCGTTGGATCTGCACTTTCCATGGCGGTAATGACCTCTTTGTCAAAAGTATCCGCATCAATTTCAACGTCATGGTCAGTGCGGCGCAAAATATCGAAGGCTTTATTGCGTACGATTGTCGTCATCCACGTCATGGGAGCCGCAAGGCCGGGTTGATAACTACCGGCACTGTTCCAAATGTTGATGAAACTTTCTTGTAAAACCTCTTCTGCCGCTTCACGCTTAACTAATATACGTAGCGCGAAGCCAAACAGTTTCGATGATGTTGCGTCGTAGAGAGAACGGAAGGCGCTGGCGTCTTTTTGGGCAACGGCGGCAAGCCAGATTTTCAGTTGCGCCGGTTGTAGTTCAGTAGAAGACAATTCGATTTCCTTCGCAAGATATTGGGTCATTCAGCATGTGCTTAATATCCGGAGGTACGCCTGGACAAGGTAACAGCCCTTTACGGAGCAATCAGGAATTATTAAAGTGCGTGTTGATGAGACTTTCTGAGGAATAGGTTAGCGCAAACTTGTTCACGCGGCAACTTTTCACTGTTGTTTTTGTATCTGTACTTTTCCTTTTGTTCCCAATAAAAAGCCCGTCAATGCAACGGGCTTTAAATCAGCGCGCTTCAAAATAATTGAAGGATCAGTTGAGCAAGGGATTGTGTCTTGCGCAATTTATTTTTTGAGAGAGTCGCGAATTTCTCTTAGCAACACGGTGCTTTCAGGATCAGCAGCGGGTGGCGTTGCGGTTCTGACCTTGTTGACCAATCGTACCATCTGAAAAATGATGAAGGCTAAGATAAGGAAGTTCAGCAAAATAGTGATGAAATTGCCATACGCCAATACAGCGCCAGCTTTTTTCGCTTCGACTAATGTCATCGACGCTGCCTGCCCGTTCAGGGCGACGTAGTAATTAGAAAAGTCGAGGCCGCCAAAAATCCTGCCGATAATCGGCATGATTATGTCCTGCACTAGAGAATCCACAATTTTTCCGAAGGCTCCGCCAATAATCACACCGACAGCAAGATCAATCACGTTCCCCTTGACTGCAAATGCCTTAAATTCTTCAAGCATGCTCATGATGGGTTTCTCCCGGATAATCTTTTAATAAAGTGCTATTTTATATCGCGTTGAGAACTTGGTGGGTTATCAGAATGTGACTTTTTTGCCATATACACCGCTATGCTGCGGCAAAACCATGTTTCAGAGGGGAAAAGTCAGGCCGATTTTGCCATTTCTACTTAGAAATAAAAAAAAGTTCCGTGAATTTAAGTGACAAAGTATCTATTTCCTTTAAAACAGCGGTCAGCTTCGTTATAATCTAGGGTTGCTAGAAGTTTCATGCAGGTTTCGTATTTTGACTGATTGGGGTTGGTATGAGTATCGAAAAGCAGGTCGATTCAAGTCGACGTGGTTTGCTCGTCGCTACGTGTGCGGTGGGTGGTGTGGCAGGTTTGGCCACAGCGGGGGCCTTTGTGTCTACCTTCCAGCCGTCTGAGCGCGCTAAAGCCGCAGGAGCACCAGTAGAAGTAGATATTTCCGGTATTAACCCCGGAGAGATGAAAGTGTTCGAATGGCGCGGTAAGCCAGTGTGGATCATGAAACGTACGCCGGAGCAAATGAAGGGACTCGAACATACCGCTTCTGAAGTCGCCGATCCGGAATCGCTCAAGCCCTATACAATGGATCTTCCCGACTATTGTAAAAACAAAGCAAATAATCGTGGTCACGTCGGCCATGAATCCACATTGGTGCTGGTTGGTATTTGCCCGCATCTCGGTTGCTCGCCGTCATCCAAGTTCGCGCCAGGTGCACAACCTTCGCTGCCAGATGACTGGGAAGGTGGTTTCCTATGTCCATGCCATGGCTCGACTTTCGATTTGGCTGGCCGTGTATTTAAGAACAAGCCTGCTCCAAACAATCTTGATGTTCCGCGTCATATGTATTTGTCGGATACCAGGATTCTGATTGGTAAAGACGAGAAAGGTGAGGCTTAATCATGGCATTCCACGAAAAGAAGCTACCGGCTAATGCGCCGATTGCCGACAAAGCGTTGAACTGGGTTGATTCCCGTTTTCCGCTCACTTCCACCTGGAAGGCTCATCTTTCCGAATACTACGCACCTAAGAACTTTAACTTTTGGTACGCCTTCGGTTCGCTTGCGTTGTTAGTATTAGTGATTCAGATCGTAACCGGCATTTTTCTGGTCATGCACTACAAACCGGACGCAACGCTGGCATTTGCTTCTGTTGAGTACATCATGCGTGATGTGCCGTGGGGCTGGTTAGTGCGTTACATGCACTCGACCGGTGCATCGGCATTTTTCATCGTCGTCTATCTACATATGGTGCGTGGCCTGATGTACGGCTCTTATCGCAAACCGCGTGAACTGGTCTGGCTATTCGGCGTCGGTATTTTCTTGTGTCTGATGGGCGAAGCATTCATGGGCTATTTGTTGCCATGGGGCCAAATGTCCTATTGGGGCGCGCAAGTTATCGTCAACTTGTTCGGTGCAATCCCGTTTATCGGTCCTGATTTGTCGTTATGGATTCGTGGTGATTACGTTGTCTCAGATGCAACTCTGAATCGCTTCTTCGCGTTCCATGTGATTGCTATTCCTCTGGTATTGATTGGCCTCGTTGTTGCGCATATCATTGCGTTGCATGAAGTTGGATCAAATAATCCGGATGGTGTTGAAATCAAAGACACTGTGGATGCCAATGGTATTCCGCTGGATGGTATTCCGTTCCATCCTTACTACTCGGTACATGATGTCATGGCAGTTGCTGTGTTCCTGATTGTCTTTAGTACAGTCGTGTTCTTCGGCCCGGAAATGGGCGGTTACTTCCTTGAGTACAACAACTTTGTTCCTGCTGACTCGCTGAAAACGCCGCCGCATATCGCACCAGTTTGGTACTTCACGCCGTATTATTCGATTTTGCGCGCAGTGACATCCGACTTTATTATTTACCTGCAAGCCGGCATTGCTGCTTTTGTTGCTTTGATATGGTTGCGGTCGAGTCTTACATCGATTGTAAAACTCATTGCAACGGTGATCGGTTTGGCAATCATTGTGGCGATGTTTGTCCTTGATGCAAAATTCTTCGGTGTAGTTGCGATGGGCGTATCGGTTGTCATTCTGGCCGGATTGCCATGGTTGGATCACTCAAAGGTCAAGTCGATACGTTATCGTCCTGACTGGCATAAATATGTCTACATCTTGTTCGGGATTACTTTTGTGATTCTCGGATACCTTGGCGTACAACCGCCCTCGGCCTTGGGGGGAGTGGTGTCGAAGGTTTGTACTTTCATTTACTTTGGCTTCTTCCTGTTGATGCCATGGTGGAGCGCAATGGGCACGTTCAAGCAAGTGCCTGATCGCGTTACTTATCATCCGCATTAAGTCGTAAAGAGGACATACATGAAATTGCTAAAAAGTTTGATTGCGACTCTTGTGCTGCTGCCAGCGTTGGCTTTTGCCAGCGAAGGCGGTTATCCGCTCGATAAGGCACCGGATCGCACCAAAGACATGTCGGCTCTGCAAAGTGGTGCCAAGCTATTTGTTAACTATTGCTTGAATTGCCACTCTGCGTCGTCGATGCGTTATAACCGTCTGCGCGATATCGGATTGACCGAAGATCAGATCAAAGCCAACTTGCTGTTTACAAGCGACAAAGTGGGTGATTTGATGCACGTCGCCATGTCGCCGAAGGATGCCAAAGAATGGTTTGGCGCCGCACCACCGGATTTGTCGGTGATTGCGCGTGCTAAAGCGTCTGAGGCAGGTTCTGGTCCGGATTGGCTCTATACCTATCTGCGTACTTTCTACAAGGATGATACGCGTCCAACTGGCTGGAACAACATGGTATACCCCAATGTCGCAATGCCACACGTGTTGTGGGAGTTGGAAGGTATTCGTACTGCCAAGTTCGAAGACGTCAAGGACCCCGAAGAAGAAGGCAAAATTGAACATAAGTTTTCTAAGTTCGAGCAAGTCACACCAGGAAAAATGACACGTTTGGAGTATGACGTTGCAGTTGCTAACCTAGTGTCATATCTTGAATGGATGGGCGAGCCAACACAAAACACGCGTAAGCGTCTGGGTGTATGGGTTCTACTCTTCCTCGGATTATTTTTCGTCGTGGCATGGCGTCTAAATGCGTCGTACTGGAAAGAAGTGAAATAACAATTTCATGCTCGCGTTTTTGCGGGTATGCGTTTTCGGGTGAGCCGTACCGCGCCTCACCCCTTTGTTTTTAAGGAACTATAAAATGATGGTTCTCTATTCAGGTACAACCTGCCCATTTTCGCAACGTTGCCGTCTCGTTTTGTTTGAGAAAGGCATGGACTTTGAAATCCGTGATGTTGATCTATTCAACAAGCCGGAAGATATCTCGACGATGAACCCATACGGCCAAGTGCCTATTTTGGTTGAGCGCGATCTGATTTTGTATGAGTCGAATATCATCAACGAATACATTGATGAGCGCTTTCCGCATCCACAACTGATGCCAGCTGATCCGTTGATGCGCGCACGTGCACGTCTGATGTTATTCAATTTTGAAAAAGAATTGTTTGTTCACGTACACGTCTTGGAAAATGAAAAAACCAAGGGCGCAGAAAAAAGTCATCAAGTCGCACGCGCAGAAATTCGCGATCGCCTGACGACGCTGGCACCTTTGTTCTTAAAGAACAAGTACATGTTGGGTGATGAGTTCTCGATGTTGGATGTCGCTATTGCCCCATTACTATGGCGTTTGGATCACTACGGTATCGAGTTGTCGAAGACCGCAGCGCCGTTGATGAAGTACGCTGAGCGCATTTTCTCGCGTCCAGCCTACATCGAAGCGCTGACCCCGTCAGAGAAAGTAATGCGTCGTTAATCGACGGATTTAAATAGCCTGTATAAAAATAGGTTATATTGTGCAGTTGCTGGCCCAGCAGCTGCACGATTTTTGTATTTGGCCAATCTTTCAGATTACCTCGTAATTTGCTTTATTTTTATCGCATGTTACGCACTTGATTTAGCGCACATACCAAATCTTCAGTTCACATTTGTATTTCCTTCGTATTGATGATGTCCGAAACTTCTACTAAACCCTACTTGCTACGCGCCATTTACGAATGGTGTACCGACAACGGCTTCACCCCTTATCTGGCGGCCAAGGTCGATGCCAACACGCGCGTCCCGCAGCAGTTCGTAAAAAATGGTGAGATCGTCCTCAACATCAGTTTCGAGGCGACCAGCAGCCTTAAAATGGACAATGAATTCGTTAATTTCAATGCACGGTTCGGCGGCGTCTCCCGTGAAATTTCGGTCCCGGTAGAAAATGTCATCGCGATTTATGCCCGTGAAAACGGACAAGGCATGGCGTTTGAAGTAACCAAGTTAGCGGAGCAAAAGCCAGTCAACCCGGACGATCAAAATGCGCAAGCCAAGCCCGCATCAAGCGCTGGATTTCCTGCATTGACATCGGTTCCATCGCCAAGTACAAACTCTGGCGACAAAGAAAATAGCGCTGATCCAGAAAAAGATCCGGAACCACCAAAAAAAGGTGGTAGACCCACCCTAACGCGAATTAAGTAATGTATAATTCTGTTCTCGCACATTTGCTGGCTTAGCTCATCTGGTAGAGCACCTGACTTGTAATCAGGGGGTGGCGGGTTCAAGTCCTGCAGCCAGCACCAATATCTAAAAGGCCCACAGTCATGTGGGCCTTTTTCTTTTGTTCCGCAAAACCTCATTTTGTTGGCTTAACCAGCTTTCCTCTGCGATATCGGACGTAGCGTGCTGTCATAGTCGCTGTAGCATGTCCCAGCTGATATTGAGGTATACAACCGTTATTGTCAGTCCCCGCCATCTCCCGCAGTTCTCAAAACCGAAAGCCTCTATTTTTAATAGATATACGCCTGCGTGTTGTATCGAAGCGAGACCGCAGCGCACACCAGGTCAATGGATGCTCCGCTTTATTAGCAGATACCGATATTCCACTCATTAAGTATTTCAAACCTGCTCTAGTAACGCCTTAAACTTTTCAATCGGTAACGGTTGACCAAATAAATATCCCTGGTAATGCGTGCAGCGTTTATCCAAGAGGAATTGTCGTTGATCTTCCGTTTCGACGCCTTCAGCAATAACGTCCAGGTTCAGACTGTGTGCCATGGCTATGATGGCACACACAATCGCTTTATCGCTGCTATCGGTGGCGATGTCGCGTATGAACGACTGGTCAATTTTTAGCTCAGAGATCGGGAGGCGCTTGAGGTATTGCAAGGATGAATAGCCAGTGCCAAAGTCGTCCAGTGAGAAGCGGACGCCGATTGCTTTTAATGCACTCATGATGGCAATGGCGTTTTCGACGTTCTTCAGCAACAAGCTTTCGGTGATTTCCAGCTTGAGACGCGTTGGGTCGATGCCATGTCGTTTTACTAACGATTCGACGAGTGCGACAAAATCAGCCTGGTGAAATTGAACGGCACTAATGTTCACCGCCAGAACCAGATCGCGGGTTCGCGCATCATGCCTCCATATCTTGAGCCGGTGACAGGCCGTCTCCAGCACCCATTGCCCAATGGGCAGGATTAAACCAGATTCTTCCGCTAGCGGAATAAATTGAGCGGGAGGTACCAAACCGCGATCTGGATGTATCCAGCGAATCAAAGCCTCCACGCCAAATGGACTGTGCGAACTATCCACCTGAATTTGGTAATACAACTGAAATTGCTGGTTTTCCATTGCTTTGCGTAAGTCGGCCTCAAGCGAAGTGCGGGCGTTAATGACTTCCTGCATTTTCGGGTTAAAGAATCTCAGGGTGTTGCGGCCTGCTTTCTTGGCCTGATACATGGCGATGTCAGCACGTTTCAGCAGTTCTTCCGCAGACTTGCCCTGATCTTTAAAAAGCGCCGCGCCGATACTGGGCGTGCTGTGATATTCGTGCGTGGCAAGCAAGTAAGGCTGATTGAGCGTAGCGAGAATTTTATCGCCGACGGCTTGAGCCTGTATAGCGGCTTCAATCGGGTGTTCACTCAGGTCTCCCAGCATGACGACAAACTCATCTCCACCAAGTCGCGCCACGGTGTCGTTTTCGCGCATACAAGACTCCAGACGTAGCGCTGTCTGTTGTAGCAGTAAGTCACCGAAGTCATGGCCAAGCGTGTCGTTGAGATCCTTGAACTTGTCCAGATCAATGAACATCAACACACCGTCCCGACCACTGCGCTCACTAGAGGCGAATGCGTGATGGAGACGATCTAGCAAAAGCCGTCGGTTGGGCAGACCAGTGAGCGTATCGTAAAAGGCTAAGTTATTAAGCTCTGTTGCGAGCATTCCTTTCTGTTCATTTTGAAAGGCGAGTTCTTTGTTGGCAACGACAAGCTCCGCCACCCTTTTTTCTTTCTCTTTATTTTGAAAGGCGAGTTCTTTGTTGGCAATCGCTAATTCCGCGGCGCGTTTTTCTTTTTCTTGGTTTTGAAAGGCGAGTTCTTTGTTGGCAATGGCTAGTTCCGCGGCGCGATTTTCTTTTTCTTGGTTTTGAAAGGCGAGTTCTTTGTTGGCAATGGCTAGTTCCGCGGCGCGTTTTTCTTTTTCTTTATTTTGAAAGGCCAGTTCTTTGTTGGCAATGGCTAGCTCTGCCGCGCGATTTTCTTTTTCTTTATTTTGAAAGGCCAGTTCTTTGTTGGCAATGACGAGCTCGGCTGCCCGTTTTCCTTTTTCTTGGTTTTGAAAGGCGAGTTCTTTGTTGGCAATGACGAGTTCCGCTAATTCCGACAACTCTTTCATATGATGCGCCCTCTTTCTAGTCGTTCACTGGAGCAGAGACGTGGACATACTAATCCTTGTCCGAGTTTCGCCGACGGAGGCGCTAAGAGGCGGCCGATATGCTGCGGGAGTAATCTGAATCGTGCCTTGCTCATTTTTTAACCTGTTCGAGTAACAGTGCAGAGCAAGTAACAGTGCAATGGATCGTGTTCCGATAGTCACTCAAGATAAATGTTGGTTATTCTATGTTTTTGCGCTAATGGACAACATAACGGTAGAAAGTATCAAAATTTCAGGCCGGCATCGGCTTACTGCCTAAAGTGGCCTTGAACGGTGCAAAGGCAATTATAGCGCCCTCTGTGATTTGATTGCACGAAAGAAATCAGAACGTTGCTCCACGGAAAAAATTGGCTGGAAACTATCGGTCACCCATCTAATCGTTGGACGCTATCGTAGAAAGATTGAGAAAGATTGATAAAAATTTATTAAATATTAAGATTTACGGCAATATCGGACATCGCCGAAGTTCGTCGATCGCATCTGAGCGCCGGACATTAGCAGACCTTCGCATATTCTTACCGCCTCGACATAGCCTTCGTTAAGCAACGTTTTAATTAAAACAACGCCTCGATAATCCTATGTGTAAATCATGAACGCGTCCCCTTTTTTAAATTTGCGCTAATCGGAAAACTCGTTATCTTCTGCCGATCCCTGAAAAAAAAGGGAACGGGTTTAGTCGCCTGAATGCAAAAAAAGCGCACAGACCGCGTAATGCGGTATTTTTATGTGTGTCTGCCTTGGTTCGTCCTTAATGGGCGGCGGCAGGGAAGCCTTCGTGCTTGCTGGTTTTCTTTTTTGCACCAGTCGACTAACCCTGTCATTTGCCGCGCACCCCGTTTAGTCGCGGGAAGCGGTTTAACCGCAAGAAAGGAACGAAGCATGTCTAGTACGAGTACGTCTACATCCTCCCGTTTTTCTTCCCGTTTTTCACCACATTTGTCAGCAGATTCAGCGCTGACGAAAACCAAATCCGATCAAGCTGTTTCTAGCTATATGGCGTTGTTCACGACCGATTTTTCGGGAGGAGGCCCATGCCCTGTCGGGGAGATGCCAGCATGAGAAACCCCACCGCGTCAACATCAGGAACAGACGCTGTCCATCAGCCATTTTCTTGGTTGCCTCTTAAATATAGAACGGATGGACCCGCTCAATTTTATGCTCTGACGATGGATGTCTGCCAAGGTATACAAACCTGTATTGATCTGACTCACTTCAGCACGATGGATCGCGATGGGGACGTTAGCGATACGATGCCAATGCTGAACATCGTTGACACGGATCGCTTGTTTGGTCTTGCTTTAACGTCGTCTCAGATGCTGGCAGAACTTGCCGCCGCTCGCATCGATAGGCTCAATCGATAGAAGAAATACCCGCGCCAGCAAAGGTGAAGAGTAACGTGCGCTTCTATTTAATTCTGCACGTATTTTAGATCGTCTAACGACTTCCTTATTTACCTGATTGCGTGCATTTTTCTTGTCTGGCAAGATGGAAGGTCGCTATAGCAAAGTGACATTCCATCTGTCGTTAAACGCCCGACTTTGCATGTCGGTTTGATTCTGGTTAAAAGGATTGTCCGGGAAAAATAATGGTGTTTGTATCCGTCACACGTTTGCGAGTCAGGTCTGTGCGTTATTTGCCATTTTTCTTCATTCATGCTCTGCTATCGTCCATTCAGGCATCGCGCTCAACAGGCAGCCTTGATGTGCGCCTTTTACGGGATCAAAAGAGTACTTTCTGGACTATCACTTTATGGCAAAGCGAGTCCGCAATGCGGCTCTTCATGACCAGCGGCTCGCATCGCCAGGTCATGCCCAAACTTTTACATTGGTGCGATGAGGCGTCAGTCGTTCACTGGAATCAAATTTCTGTCTTTGTGCCGGTCTGGATGGAAGCGCATCAACGGATGCAGCAAGAGGGTCGGCGCTCGAAAGTAGACCATCCTTCTGAAGATCATCTCGCGTATGCCATTCCTCCGCCGGTGGTTGGCAAAACAAGGCAACTGCGATTCAAATAAACAACGGTCGCGTTGATGGAGCGGTCACGTTTTTTTGATCACTATGCTGACTTTCTCAGCGGCACATTGATGAGTTCCCCGGGTCAATGAACTCGGTTATCGGCGACGTGAGCGTGGTAATTTATCGTAACATTCCCTTCGAATTTCCTTTGGGAATTATTGAGATTCGTCTGTGTATTGATGAGTAAAATTATTCATTTTTAACATAATATTTTATAGAAATATTTCTATATTGCATTTTTATAATCTGCTGTGTAAGATGGGAAAACAGAACTTGGCCAGCCGATATGCCTATCTGAATTTCTGCGGCGCGATGGCAGCGCAGTCTGCCCCACTGCATGATGCCGAGGTGGTGTAAGCCTGGTCTTTCTGCTGATATCGCTCTCGGTATTGCGTACATGAAATCAATTAAATCGTGAGGGATAAGGAATGTACGGGCTTGTCAATCAGGCAGTGAAGGAAATGGTGATCGAGGGATATGGCGAAGCCATGTGGGGGAAAATTCGATCAGAGGCAGGCGTTGTGGATGTGTTTGTTTCCTTGGATCAATATCCTGAAGATCTGACGGATAAATTGGTGAAGGCAGCGAGCGCTATTTTGCATACGAGCGCCAGCGAAATTTTGGCGGGTTTTGGTGAGTATTGGGTGGGATTTGCTAGCCGAAACTATGACTATGTTTTGGATATGTCAGGGCAAGATTTTTTGGCGTTCATAAAAAATCTGAACAACATGCATGCGCGGATTGGTCTTTGGATGCCAGACCTGAAGCCACCATCATTTCTTGTTACTGATGAAACGCGTGGCGCTTTTAAGCTTCAGTATCGTTCATCACGTAGCGGCTATGCACCAATGGTAAAGGGTTTGCTAAAAGGTTTAGGTGAGCGCTTCAACACCGATGTCAGTATTGAGCACGTGCGTGGGGCCGAACAAGGATTAAACTTTGAGGAATTTGCAGTTTGCTATGCTCCTCGTGCGCAGCCAGAAGTATTGTAGATGACGAAGGAAATCTCCTCCCCAGCGCTGTTGTATGGCATACCGCCTGCACTGATGCAGGAGGTATTTCCGTTTCATCTTGCCTTTGATTGCAAGGGGCAGATTGTTCAGCATGGCGAAAAAATGTCACGGCTTGTGCCATCGCTTGCATGCGGTGCCAGCGTTCAAGACCTGTTTCAGGTTGTCACGCCTACTGGATTGCTCATGAATTTTGACTCGATTGCGAGTCAATTGTTTTCAGTATTTTTTGTGGAGTGCCTCCAAACCCGGCATATCATCAAGGGACAAATGTTGGTGTGGAATCGCCCTGAGGGAGATTTGATGCTTTTCCTTTGCTCACCATTTGTCAGCGATGTGCAAGGCGTGAAGGGCCTCGGTTTGTCCTTCAATGATTTCGCGTTGCATGATTCGACGGTAGATTTCCTGTTTTTGATAGAAGCAAAAGCACGCATGATGCAGGATTTACGCAATCTCGCTGAGCGTCTCAAGCTTGAAGTGCAAGTACGCTATGAGGCCGAGCAAGCATTGCAAGTCATGAATGAGAAACTTGAACAACGGGTCAGTGAGCGTACCACAGAGTTGGCGGTCC
Organism: Glaciimonas sp. GNP009; assembly: GCF_054343755.1. Taxonomy (NCBI): domain Bacteria; kingdom Pseudomonadati; phylum Pseudomonadota; class Betaproteobacteria; order Burkholderiales; family Oxalobacteraceae; genus Glaciimonas; species Glaciimonas sp. GNP009. Next base: position 1,571,247 of record NZ_JBTGUV010000004.1, on the reverse strand, counting down.
AGAAAAACAGGGCCGAAGTGGCGAATAAGGCAAAGAGTAGTTTTCTTTCCAATATGAGTCATGAGTTACGTACGCCGCTCAATGCAATATTGGGCTATACCCAAATCCTTCAAACCGATCAGAATCTCAATCAGCGTCAGTTGGCTGGCTTGCACACGATTTACGAGAGCGGCGAACATTTATTGACGATTATTAATGACTTACTCGATTTAGGAAAAATCGAGGCCGGTAAATTTGAGTTAAATGTAAGAACGTTTAATTTGTGTGGATTCTTGCAAGCCATTACTAAAATGATCAGCGTGCGCGCGCAGCAAAAATACTTGATATTTACGGTGGAGATGGCGCCTGATCTTCCCCAAAAGGTACGTCTTGATGAACTGCGATTGCGCCAGATTTTACTTAATCTATTAAGTAATGCGATCAAGTTTACCGAGAAAGGGCAGGTCACCCTTAGAGTGGGCAGTGAGCCGTTTGCGCGTGGTCAAGCGCGCCTGCGGTTCGAGGTCCAGGATAGCGGTATCGGTATTCACTCAGATCAACTGGAGGCAATTTTTCGGCCCTTTGAACAGGTCGCTGCAACCCAAAATCAATTTGGTGGAACCGGTTTGGGGCTATCCATCAGTACGCAGCTAATACACATGATGAAGAGCACCATTTATGTCGAAAGTAAAGTCGGGGAAGGAAGTATTTTTTGGTTCGAGTTAATAGCGGACGTGACCGATTCCGAACGCGATAAGGTGTTGATACCAGAACCGTTCGGAGGTGAATTGTCGCTGGTTCCGCAGGAATGCATGACGATTCCACCGCCCGATGAAATCGAAAAGCTGTATCAGCTCGCCTTGGTCGGCAATATTCGCAAAATTAATCAGTACGCTAAAAAACTGATGGAGTTGGATCCGCGCTATAGCGGGTTTGTTGAAAAGCTGTGTTTTCTGGCTAAAGACTATCAAACCAAAGCAATCTTAAAATTGATTGAACAGCATCTGTCGGGTAAAGAGAGTACATGATGCCGATTGTAGACCCCGCTTTGCGGAATCAGACTATTTTGATCGTCGACGACACCCCGGCAAACTTGAGGGTTCTGGTAGATTATTTGGAGGAATTGGAATTCGACGTGCTGACCGCCCAAGATGGGGAGGAGGCGTTGAAACGGGCGCAGTTCGTACATCCTGATCTGATTTTACTGGATGTGATGATGGTCGGTATGGATGGGTTTGAAACCTGTCGCCGTATGAAAGCTATCGATAGCATTGCGGATATCCCGGTAATTTTTATGACGGCGATGACGGGTACCATGAGCAAGGTGGAAGGTTTTAATGCTGGTGGTGTCGACTACATTACCAAGCCATTTCAAATTGAGGAGGTATTTGTACGGATCCATACGCAACTTCGCGTACAGGCAATTCATCGACAATTATCCATACAAAATACGGCATTGCAGGAAGCGATTACGCAACGGGAACGACTTACCGAAAGAATGCGGATAGCCGCGTTGGTATATCAGAATAGCGGGGAAGGAATGCTGGTATCGGACATTGCGCTCCGGACGGTGGCAATTAATCCTGCATTTTCCAGAATCACCGGATATAGTTTTGATGAGGTTGAAGGTCGCGCATCGGTTTTGTTTAGCAAAGAGTCGCGGGAGAGTACACCGTATCTGAACATGTTAGAGGCGTTAAGAGTGGTGGGCTACTGGGACGGAGAGTTCTGGGGCCGGCGGAAAAATGGTGAGACTTACGCCAAGTGGATGGTGATTAATACGCTCAAAAATGAGGATGGATCGTTGCAAGGCTATGTCACGTTGTTTTCCGACATTACTGACAAAAAGAAATCTGAAGACGTCATATGGAAGCAAGCTAACTTCGACGAATTGACCGGGTTACCCAACCGCCGCATGTTTAGCGCGCGCTTGCAGCAGGAAATAAAGAATCATCATCGCGCTGGTCGCTTTATGGCGTTGTTATTTATTGATCTCGATCACTTCAAGGAAATAAACGATACGCTCGGGCACGCTGCCGGTGATCTTCTTTTGAAGGAAACCGGGCGTCGTCTTACCGCTTTGACGCGCGCTTCGGATATCGTTGCACGCCTTGGTGGGGATGAATTTGTCGTGGTGTTGACGCAGATGGGTAAAACTAGTCCCGTTGAGCGGATTTCGCAGCAGATTATCGATCAATTAGCGCAGCCTTATATTTTGGGTGTAGACGTTGCCTACATTTCGGCGAGTATCGGAATTTCGCTTTATTCCGATAGCGTCACAAGCACTGCTCAACTGCTGAATAATGCGGATCAGGCGATGTACCTGGCCAAACAAAAAGGTGGTAATTGTTTCAACTATTTCACTCCCTTCTTGCAAGAGGCGGCGTTGCGCCGCAGAAGTCTGATCAACGATCTGCGTACTGCGATTCAGACCAATCAGTTCCTGCTTCATTTTCAACCCATTGTAGAGATGGCAAGTGGTCGCATCCACAAGGCCGAGGCATTGGTGCGTTGGCGTCATCCGGAACGCGGTATCTTGGGGCCAATTGAATTTATCCCCGTGGCGGAGGAAACGGGGCTGATCATAGAACTGGGCGACTGGGTTTTTAGAGAGGCAGTTCTCTGGACTAAGCGTTGGGCCGAGCAGCGGCCGCACGGTCTTCAGGTCAGCATTAACATCTCTCCAGTGCAATTGAAAAAAGAAGGTAATCGGCAGGAGCAAGAATGGTTGGCGCATCTGGATGAGATAGGTCTTTCAGGTAACCATGTTGTACTTGAAATAACCGAGGGTTTGCTGCTTGGAGAAAATTCAAAAATAGCAAATAAGTTATGCCAGTATCGAACGGCCGGTATGCAGATGGCAATAGATGATTTTGGCACCGGTTACTCATCCTTGTCGTATCTGAAAAAACTCGATATCGATTACCTGAAAATCGACAAATCATTCATTTCCAATCTCGCCTCCGATGCCAACGATAGGGCGATCTCAACGGCTATTATCGTGATGGCACATAAGTTGGGGTTGAAGGTCATTGCCGAAGGCGTGGAGACGGTTGAACAAAAAGATTTTCTGCTCGCCGCCGGTTGCGATTATGCGCAAGGATATCTATATTCACGGCCGGTAATGCCTGAGCAATTTGAACAATTGCTACTCCAAGATCAGGTTAGTCCGGGTCGCGTTGGGGCGGTTTAGTACGAAATTGACCCTTGCTTCGGCTTTGCAGTCTTGCCGATACATGGCATGTTGTACCGAAAGCAAAGTTGCTGCTTTCCTTCTGCCGTCGTACGTTTGGTTTCATCCTATCCTCTACATCCATGGTCAGCAAGTCTCCTTGCTTTCTGGTAAAGTCATTATCGTTTTTGCAACTCCGTCATTGGACGTTAGTAAGAACGACATCAACATAAAAAAGCATATTTAATAAAAATAGGGAGATAACAATGTTTAGGATTTGTTCGCGTAAACATTTCAGTTTTGCACGCAATACGTTAGTTTTTTTATTAAGTGGATTTACTGCGGTGGCTGTCGCTCAGGAGAGGGACGATCACCAGCCAAAACGCTTTCCGCAATTGACGATGGAAAATATTTCGCCACAATCGAAGGTTCTTGCCGAGGAGATCGTGGCCATATCGAGCGTCGGCCTGTCGGGTCCTTACAACGTCATGCTGCGCAGTCCGGTGTTCGCCGATCGCATGAAGCGACTGCTGGATTATCTACGATTCGAAACGTCGCTGCCGAAGCGCCTTAATGAATTTGCGATTCTTATTCAGGGACGCTTGTGGACGTCTCAAGTTGAATGGTTCGCCCATTATCCTTTAGCGCTGAAAGCAGGTTTGCCTGCGTCGGTGGCGGATGATCTCAAAGCTAATATTCGCCCTCGAGGAATGCAACCCAATGAAGAAGTTGTGTACGACGTCTGCATGACCATCAGTGAGCATCACGAAATCAGCGATGCGCTGTTTAATCGCGCCAAGGCCATTTTGGGTGAGCAACAATTGGTCGATCTCGTGGCCGTCAGCGGTACTTACGTGACCGTGGCAATGTTGCTTAGTCTGGGTGAGGAGTCGGTGGCGGCGAACAAAACGTTACCTTTTCCAGAAAAAGGTCGCTGAGCGTGCGGCACACGTATTAATTTTTAGTGCAGCGAACCGGTGCCAGGCGATGATGCGCGTTTTGTCATTTGTAAAAGCCGGTGCGCCGAAACGTGTGATACTGATCTGGCAATAACCATAATAATCAAGGGAGACTAGGTGAAGATTTTCGTAAAGATAGTAAAGGTTTTAATGGGATTACTGATGATGGCATCTGCGGGTATGTCAGCCGCAGCAGATGGTGAAAAGATTGTGATGCAGGAGTTTATGGTGCCTTCTGCCGATCCTGGCATTCAACTGTATGTGCGCAATAAGCATCTGCAAAGTATTAAAAAATTTGGTCAAAATAAAATTCTTTTATATGTCCACGGTTCAACTTATCCATCAGAGACGGCCTTCGACTTGCCACTCAATGGTATGTCCTGGATGGATTATATTGCGCAGCATGGCTACGACGTCTATCTGGTTGATCTGCGTGGTTATGGACGCTCGACGCGACCGCCAGAAATGTCGCAGGCAGCGGATCAAAATGCGCCGCTTGTGCGAACCGAAACGGCGGTGAAGGATGTTGGTGCAGCGGTCGACTTTATTCTCAAGCGTACCGGATCGCCGAAGCTTGATTTGCTGGGCTGGTCTTGGGGTACGAGCACGATGGGCTGGTATACCTCGCAAAATAACGATAAAGTAAATAAGCTGGTTTTATACGCGCCACAATGGTTGCGCAACGACGCCTCGCTGACCGATACGGGTGGCAAGTTGGGGGCGTACCGTTCGGTGTCGATGGATTCCGCCAAAAAGCGCTGGCTAACGGGCGTGCCGGAAAACAAAAAGGAGTCGTTGATTCCAGCCGGTTGGTATGAGCAATGGGCGCAGGCGACACTGGCGACCGACACGGTGGGTGCGAGTCAAAGCAAACCGGTTTTGCGTGCGCCAAACGGCACAGTGCAAGATTCTCGAGAGTTTTGGTCGGTAGGGAAGCCGCTTTACGATCCTGGCCTGATTCGGGTACCGACATTTTTGGCGCATGCGGAGTGGGACGCCGACCTTCCTAGTTACATGTTGCACGCGTATTTTGCAAAGCTGACGAACGTTCCTTATAAGCGCTATGTAGAAATTGGTGAGGGGACGCATACGATCATCATGGAAAAGAATCGCATGCAATTGTTTCAGGCGGTGCAGGGATTTCTGGATGAGGATATCAAACCTGATCTGTGAAAGTTAATGTAAAACGCACAGCCTGGGTGCATGGCGTCATGGCGTCATGGCGTCATGGCGTCATGGTGGAATGGTGAAATAGTAGAATAGTAGAATAGTGACGCCTTGGTTCAGATGGGCAAAGTCGGGCCAGCGAATCCTCTGAATTTTTATTTATGTGGGTACGCGCCTGATTAATTGCCGCGCAACTATTATCCTATTTTGGGAACCGCTATGGAACTTCGGCAGCTACGCTATTTTGTTCGCGTCGTCGAGCAAGGCAGCATGGGGCGCGCTGCCCGTGAACTTGGCGTCGTCACTTCTGCGCTCAGTCAGCAAATAAGTCGGCTTGAAAGCGAACTATCGACGCGTTTATTGCAGCGCACGTCGAGCGGTGTCACGCCTACTGATGCCGGACTTGCGTTCTTGCATCAGGCCCAGCTTGCATTGCGTCATGTCGATGATGCGGCGCGTGCGGCGCAACAAGCTCGGCTGTCGGGCCATGTCAGCGTCGGTATGGCACCAAGCACTACCGGCGTCCTCGGTTTGCCTTTCATGTGCGCGATGCGTGAACGCTATCCCGACGTTCGACTGCATATGGTGGAGAGTCTGTCGGGTCATTTGACAACGATGCTCGGTGCGAGGCAAATTGATCTTGCGATTCTGTTCCATGCCGATCCTGCCCAGCGCTGGAGCGTCATGCCGTTGTTGGAGGAGCGCCTGTTTGTCATCGGTGCAAGTGATCTTGCCGACCTTCCTACCGGCAAACGGGTGCGGTTGGCGCAGCTGGCAAACCTGCCCTTGATTCTTCCTAGCGGACCGCACGGTCTGCGTTCAATGCTCAACGCTGCATTCGCACGCGCCAAATGCACACCGCATATCGTGGCGGAGATTGATGGTCTGGCGATGTTAATGGATGCGGTACGTGCTGGTTTCGGTGCGACGATTCAACCCGGCGCAGCGCTTGCGCGTGGTGATAGCGAGCGACTGACCGCGGTGCATATTTCGGATACGCACGCGATTCGCTCCAATATGCTGGTCAGTTTATCTGACAATGAGCTATCGCCATCGGGCTTGGCTGCGCGCGTGGTGCTGGCCGATGTGACGCGGTCCCTGGTATCTGAAGGCCGTTGGCCGGGTGCGACTATTCACAAATAGTGAAGACCTCTTGTCTGATCTGCCGCTAGTGCGTGAAGACCTTGACGGCTATAGTCCTTCAAATATTGGGGAGACAATCTTGATGTTTGATGTATTAGTAATCGGCGGTGGAAATGCTGCACTTTGTGCCGCTTTGATGGCGCGCGAGGAGGGCGCATCAGTTTTACTGCTCGAATCGGCCCCGCGCGAATGGCGTGGCGGCAATTCTCAACACACACGCAATTTACGTTGCATGCACGACGCACCGCAAGACGTGTTGATTGATGCTTACCCTGAAGAGGAATACTGGCAAGATTTGTTGAAGGTCACTGGCGGTCTTACCGACGAAAAACTCGCCCGTCTGACGATATGCGCATCAGCCACTTGTCGGGACTGGATGCGTAGTCATGGCGTGCATTTTCAGGCACCTATCTCCGGCACACTCCACGTCGCCCGCACCAACGCATTTTTTATGGGCGGGGGTAAGGCGTTGGTGAATGCTTATTACCGTAGTGCCGAAAAGCTGGGCATTACGATTCGCTATAACGCCGCGGTGGATGCGCTTGATCTCGATAGCGAAGGGCGATTTCTGGCAGCGAAGATCGGCACGGAGCGCATTGAGGCGCGCAGTTGCGTATTGGCTGCCGGAGGTTTTGAGTCGAATCGCGAATGGTTACGCGAGGCTTGGGGCCAGATAAATGGAGAATGGGTCGCCGACAATTTTCTCATTCGCGGTACGCGTTTCAACATGGGCGTGTTGCTGAAATTCATGCAAGATGCGGGAGCCGACATGATCGGTGATCCTTCGCAGTCGCACTGCGTGGCAATTGATGCGCGGGCGCCGCTTTACGATGGCGGTATTTGCACCCGTATCGATTGCGTCTCGCTGGGCGTGATGCTCAATAAAAATGCTGAACGGTTTTACGACGAGGGTGAAGATTTTTGGCCGAAGCGGTATGCGATCTGGGGGCGTCTGGTAGCGCATCAACCGGGGCAAATCGGCTACTCTGTAATTGACTCAAAAGCGATAGGGCGTTTTATGCCACCAGTTTTTCCTGGCACTAAAGCGAACACTTTGCACGAGTTAGCGGTGCTGGTCGGCCTTGATCCAGTGGCTTTTGTGCGAACAATCGAAGGGTATAACGCCGCGTGTCGCGTGGGGACTTTCGATCACGGTATCCTTGACGATTGTCATACCGAGGGCTTGGTACCGCCAAAAACACACTGGGCGCAGCCCATCGATAAAGCGCCGTTTTATGCTTATGCGCTGCGGCCTGGTATCACGTTTACCTACCTTGGCTTGAAAGTCGACGAGCGTTCGACGGTGCACTTTAATGGCAAACCGAGCCAAAATTTGTTTGTTGCCGGTGAAATGATGGCTGGCAACGTGCTGGGCAAAGGCTATACCGCTGGGGTGGGAATGGCGATTGGCACCGCCTTTGGGAGGATTGCTGGCACTGAGGCGGCGCATGCTGCCGGGGTTTCAAAGAAGTACCAGAATAACGAAAAGAAAGTGCACCATGGAGCTGCTTGAAGTTTTGATCAACGATGCGCGAGGGCTGGCGGCTAATGAAATCGAAGTTGATCGTGTGATGACAATTTGCAACTCTTGCCGCTATTGCGAAGGTTTCTGCCCAGTCTTTCCTGCGATGGCGCGACGTCTCGAATTCGGCAAATCCGATATTCATTTTCTCGCTAATTTGTGCCACAACTGCGGCGCTTGTCTGCACGCGTGTCAGTACGCGTTGCCGCATGAATTTGCGGTGAATGTACCGAAGGCAATGGCGCAAGTGCGATTGCAGACTTACACCGATTACGCGTGGCCGCCTGCACTGGGTGTGTTATATCAGCGTAACGGGTTGACGCTTGCGCTGGCCGCGGCTGGCGCGCTGGCGCTGTTTCTGGCACTGACGATGTTATTAAGAGGAACGCTTTTATTTACGCCGCTGGCGGGAAATTTCTACGCGATTTTTCCCCATAATACCTTGGCGTTAATGTTTGGGAGCGTGTTTCTGTTTGCGATGCTGGCTTTGGGAATCGGCGTGCGACGCTTTTGGCGCTCCGAGTCGCCCGGGCCAACTTCGGGTAGCGCCGTTGCAGAAGCAACCGGCAACGTATTGCAATTGACCTATCTGGGCGGTGGACATGGAGAAGGGTGCAATAACGCCGACGATGCTTTTACCTTGTGGCGACGGCGCTTTCACCATTTCACTTTTTATGGTTTTACGCTCTGTTTTGCGGCGACGTGCGTTGCGACGCTGTATCATTTTCTGTTCGATTTGCACGTACCTTATCCTGTGCTGAGCTTGCCTGTTTTACTCGGGATCGCCGGCGGTATAGGATTATTAATTGGGCCAGCGGGATTGTTATGGCTCAATTTACGACGCCATCCAATGCATGGAGATCAAGCGCAAAAGCCGATGGACCGTGGCTTCATTGCGTTGCTTTTCCTGACGAGCGGAACCGGTCTGGCCTTGTTGATCTGGCGTGATACCGGCGCAATGGCGTTGCTGTTGGCAATTCATCTGGGCGTGGTAATGGCACTGTTTTTGACGCTGCCGTACGGTAAGTTTGCGCATGGTATTTATCGTAGCGCCGCATTGCTTAAATGGGCGATTGAAAAGCGTCAACCAACCAAATTGCAAACGGGTGATGAATGACGTGGCATCAAGACGTGCAACGAGATTTTTGTTCATTTAATCATCTCGGTATTACCCAAACAAAAATACCTACAAAAAATTATTCAACATCCTTTTCAGGAGACAAGTCATGACCGTGCCGACAACAGATGCATCGGGGAAATCATCCTCTAAATGGGGCGCGGTCTTACGCGTCACTAGTGGCAATTTTCTTGAGCAATTCGATTTTTTCTTATTTGGCTTTTACGCCTCGCAAATTGCTAAAACATTTTTTCCTGCGGGGAGTGAATTCGCGTCTCTCATGTTGACGTTCGCAGTCTTTGGAGCAGGTTTCCTGATGCGTCCGGTTGGCGCGATCGTACTGGGTGCTTATATTGACAAAGTGGGCCGCCGCAAGGGATTGATCGTGACGCTAGCGATTATGGCTAGCGGGACCATTCTGATCGCGTGTGTGCCAGGTTATGCAACCATCGGTCTTGTTGCGCCGTTGTTGGTGTTGATCGGTCGTTTATTGCAAGGTTTTTCTGCTGGCGCGGAACTGGGTGGCGTCTCCGTTTACTTGTCGGAAATGGCGACTCCCGGCAACAAGGGTTTTTATACCAGCTGGCAATCTGCCAGTCAGCAAGTGGCTATCGTAGTTGCCGCCGGACTCGGATATGGATTGAACGCCTGGATGTCGGTTTCCGCCATTGTCGACTGGGGTTGGCGCATTCCGTTTTTTATTGGTTGCGCCATCGTGCCGTTTATCTTTTTTCTGCGTCAGTCGTTGCAGGAAACCGCAGAGTTTAGCGCACGCAAACATCATCCGAGCACGCGTGAAGTATTCAGTTCAATGGTGCAGAACTGGCGTACGGTTGCTGCCGGTACTTTGCTGGTGGCGATGACGACCACGACGTTTTATTTGATCACCGTGTACACGCCGACGTTTGGCCGGTCCGTGCTTAAGCTGAGTACATCGGATAGTTTATTGGTGACGTTATGCGTCGGTATTTCGAATTTTATCTGGCTACCAATTGGTGGCGCATTGTCGGATCGAATCGGTCGACGACCTATTTTGGTTGCTATCACCGTACTGGCGATTTTTACCGCCTATCCGACCTTATCCTGGCTGGTGAGCGCTCCTAGTTTTGGGCGCATGCTCATCGTATTGTTGTGGTATTCGTTTTTCTTCGGCGTCTATAACGGCGCAATGGTGGCGGCCTTAACAGAAGTAATGCCGGTGAACGTGCGGGTGGCTGGTTTTTCGCTGGCCTTTAGTCTGGCTACCGCCGTCTTTGGCGGATCTACGCCTGCCGTATCGACGTTCCTTATTCAAATCACGGGTGATAAGGCTGCGCCAGCGTACTGGATGAGCTTCGCCGCGGTGTGCGGACTTATGGCGACGCTGATTCTTTATAACGGTAAGGGTGCGCAGGTAGAAAAGCACATTGCCGTACGTCCAATGTGAAAAATCGGAGATCAGGATCTCACTGACGTAGACGGCTTTGCAGGCCGCTGCATAACCACTTTGCTACTTTTTCAAGTGGCAATTTATGGCCCTTCGTTTTTGTTAGGGTACGACGGACTGTCTGTGTTTAGCGCTTTTTTTAGCTGTTGGGACTTTGGTATTTCTCTTCGCGACATGGATTTTCTCGTCGAAAAAAATGCCAATTGGCAATTCGCGTAAAATTAGTTGGAGCAGGTTGAAGCAGGTTGAGTTTTATTAATTGTTAGGAAATTTATGAAAATGCAAGATCTTACCGGTAAGGTCGCGGTAGTGACGGGTGCTTCAAGCGGTATTGGTGAGGCGACTGCGCGCCTTTTAGTTCAGGAAGGGGTGCATGTTGTGCTGGTCGCGCGACGCCGTCAGCGTCTGGAGGCCCTCGCTGCCGAACTCGGTGAGGCTGCATCTATTGTGGAAGCCGACGTTGCTGATAGCGTTCAGGTGGGAGCATTGTTTAAATATGTTGGCGAACGGTTCGGTGGGCTTGACCTGCTTTTTAATAATGCGGGTTTGGGTATTCATGCAAAGTTTGAATCCAGTCAACCGGATGACTGGAAAAAAATGATCGATGCAAACCTGTACGGTGTTTTGAATTGTACGCAGGCGGCTATTCCTCATTTGCGTGGTCGCGAAGGCGCAATGATCTGCTCAGTGTCCAGTGTTGGCGGGCGGTATGGTGTGGAAAACTGGTCGGTGTATAGCGCCACCAAATACGCTGTGGTAGGCTTTCACGATGCACTGCGTAAGGAACTGGGTCCAGAGCGTATTCGGGTAACGGTGATTGAACCCGGTGCTGTGTGGACCGAATTTGGCGAAAATGTCAGCACAGCGTTGAACCAACGGCGTGAGCAATTAAATGCTTTGACCTCCGAAAACATCGCTCAGGCGTTGGTATATGCATTTGCGCAACCTGGAAATGTGTTGGTTGAAGAGATTTTGATCCGCCCCGTATTGCAAGTCGCACCTTAGTTGCAACGCAAGAAACCATTGACTCGAACGTCGTGACAGGGCGTTGGTTATGGGCCTTCAGAATCAATCCCCAGCTATCTGTCAATATATTGATTGATGGCAATATCAGAATACCGAGATTGATCGACGTAAAGGTTTGGTTTAGATTTCAGACTCACTCGCCAAGTCGCGATCCTCGGGCTACACTATTCGCTCCAGTTGCCGTTATATTCTCGACAATATAGGGCATCACCACTTCGGACACGCGGTATTGTTGCAGCGAAAGATGTCTGAACGTGCTTGACTTCGAGCGCACTCTAACTACTACACTCAATGCCATGACATCTTCCCTGACGATTCAACAAGCTGCGGTAGCCACCGGACTGACCGCGCATACGCTGCGATATTACGAGCGGATAGGTTTGATTGATCCCATTCCACGGCAGGACAATCAACACCGACTTTATCGTGATGAAGACATCGTTTGGATTGGTTTTTTGCTGAAGTTACGTTCAACAGGATTGCCCATTCGGAAAATGTTACGGTATGCGGAATTGCGCAGATTGGGCAACCAACAGGCAAGTGTATCGGAACGGAAGATGCTATTGGAGCAGCATACATTATCGCTAGAAGCAACGCTCGCAGAGTTGCAAAGCAATTTGGCTGTCTTGTACAAAAAAATTGCGATGTATGCCGACATTGAAACGACTTTGAATGCGCGCCCGGCGATTAACACTTTTGAGAGGGAACTTGGACATGAGCACAACTAACACTACGACCACATCGATGACGCGGATGACCACGCGCACACTCGGCGTGAATGGCCCGACAGTTTCTACTATCGGCTTAGGTTGCATGGGTATGAGTGATTTTTATGCAAATCGGGATGATGTGGAGTCGATTGCGACTATTCATCGTGCCCTCGAATTGGGTATTAACTATTTCGATACTGCCGATATGTACGGTCCGTACACGAATGAGGAGCTTATTGCTAAAGCGATTAAAGGCAAGCGCGATCAAGTTTTTATCGCGACCAAATTCGGTTTCGTCCGCGATAGCTCTGACGTCAACGCACGGGGAGTCAATGGCAGTCCTGAGTATATTCGTCGTGCCGTTGAGGGAAGTCTTAAACGGCTTGGGGTGGAAACCATTGATCTTTACTATCAGCATCGCATCGATCCGAATACGCCCATCGAAGACACGATCGGCACCTTGGCTGATTTGGTGAAAGCGGGGAAAATACGCTATATCGGTTTATCCGAAGCATCGTCAGAAACGTTGGAGAGGGCGCACAAAACGCATCCAATCACAGCACTTCAAAGTGAATATTCTCTTTGGACGCGCGATCCGGAACAAGGTGTACTGGCCACCTGCCGCAAACTGGGCATTGGGTTTGTTCCTTACAGCCCGTTGGGTCGCGGATTTTTGACCGGTGCGATCACCAAGCCAGAGCAGTTCGCCGAGGATGATTATCGTCGTAACACGCCACGTTTCCAAGGCGACAATTTTGCAAAAAATCTGCTGCTGGTTGATAAGGTGAAAGAACTCGCGGTGCGTAACGGCTGCACTCCCGGGCAACTAGCACTGGCTTGGGTATTGGCGCAGGGGAATGATATTGTTCCGATTCCTGGTACCAAACGCCGCGCTTATCTGGAAGAAAATGTGAATGCCGTTGGTGTGACATTGGGTAAGAGCGAGTTGGCAGAGCTCGACGCGATCTTCCCATTAGGGGTGGCGAGCGGCACTCGATATGTTGAGAGCAGTATGAAACTGCTGAACGGATAAGAGCGTGTTATTGCGCTGAAAAAAATTGGCTACATCGGCAGATTGATGTGGCTAATTCAGCGTAATTCATTGGCTAATTTAGCCGACATCAATTAGTTTTTTGGTGCGGCAATATGGCTTCTTGAGGATATATCGGATACAAAATCAGCGCTCAGCGATAGATGTTTTCATCTATCGCTGTATTCTTTTAAGCGTCAGAAAATGGCCTCCTTTAGAGCATTCTAATTTGCTCCCAATCGGTCAGGCCCTGGAATATTTTATCTATTCCATCTTGTTTTAAAGTTCGCATACCTTCTCCGATTGCTGTTTCTAAAATGTCGGGGACGTTTGCTTTGGCATGAATTTTTCTTTTGATGGCAGCGCTATTAAGCAACAATTCATGGACGCCTAATCGACCTTTGTAGCCGCTTTTGTCGCATTTTTCACATCCAGTTGCCTTGCGTAATATGAAGGCATGGTTATCTTTGTTATAGCGTCTCTGCCAGTCAGCAATGACATCGGCTGGTTGGAGCTTTGTTTCGTGACAATATTCGAAAGCAAGCATATCGATTTGCGCATCGGTGGCTTCATAATTTTGGCAGCAATTGGTACATAATTTGCGCGTAAGTCGTTGACCGACGACGCCCAATAATGCATCGGCAAAATTGAAGGGATCCAGACCGAGATCCAAAAGCCGCACTGCGCTTTCGACTGCGCTATTGGTATGCATGGTGGAAAATACCAGATGGCCGGTTAATGAAGCCTCAATCACCGTTCGGGCAGTTTCGGGATCACGCGTTTCACCGACCATGATCACGTCTGGATCTGCACGCAAGAAGCTGCGTAATATGGTGGCAAAAGTCCAGTCGATTTTCGCCTGAACCTGCACCTGCCGAAGGCCTTTTTGGGTAATTTCAATGGGGTCTTCGACTGTCCAAATTTTGCGCTCGGGCGTATTGATATAACTGACCAGCGAATGTAAAGTAGTGGTCTTGCCGGAACCGGTCGGGCCGCAGACGAATAAAAGACCATGCGGTTTGAGTGCCAGTTTCTGAAGGCCCTCTAACACCATCGGTGACAGACCCAATGCATCCAAAGATAATGCCTGCGGTGCTGCCAATATGCGCATGACGATGTCTTCGAGGCCTTCGGTTGTTGGCATAGTGACGACCCGAAGTTCGATTTTGGCTGGACCGAACTGCTCAAAGTTCATTTTTCCATCTTGCGAGCGCCGTTTCTCGGATATGTCCAGTCGGCTCATGATTTTGAGGCGGGAAATTAATGCATTTCGGAAGTTTGCCGGAATGTTGGAATAATCCTTCATTGCGCCATCTTTACGAAATCTCACGCGCGTTGGTTCATGTCCCTTCATGGTTTCAATATGGATGTCAGAAGCCCCTTGTTCATAGGCGTCCATGATGATTTTATTCACCAGGCGAACCATGGTGTTATCGGACTCGGTGATCACGTCATCGGCGGGCTCGTTGGTGACGGAGCCGCTGCTATCATCCAGTTTGGAAACAAAATCTGCAATATTCTGGCGTTCACCTTGCGTGCCATAAAACTTGGAAATCACGGATGCGAGGTCGGCCTCGGATGCCATGACAGGATCAATAGTATGTTTCGTGTAGACCGTGAGTGCTTTTAAAGCGTCCGATGAAAGCGGGTCTTCCATTGCAACCACCATCCGGGTTTGCGCACGGTATAACGGCATGACTCTATAGCGGCGGACGAGATCACCGGGGACTATTTTGATCAGTTCCAGATCAAACTGGAACTTCAGCAAAGTGACAAAGGGGATGCCCAGTTTTTGTGCGAGGACTCTCTTGATAGTGTCTTTGTTGACCACACCCATATCACATAGAATATCGCCTAAATGTATTCGCCGATCCGAGGCCTGACGCTGGAGCGCCTGTACCAATTGATCTTCCGTGATAAGGCGCTCTTGAATCAGCGCCTCCCCAAGTCTTAGATGCGGTATTGACTTTTGTCTTTGTAAAGCTGTTTCAACTTGCAACTCCGTGACTAGATTTTCCTGTTGCAGGTAATCGCCTAATTTGGATGCACGGAGTTCATTTTGTCTTTTTAGTCCGGCATCTAACGCATCGGCAGAGACAATTTTTTCGTCTACAAGTATCTTTCCCAGCTTTTCGCCAATTTGATAGTTAGCAATCGATCCAGCTGGAATGAACCAGCGCAATACGTTATTGCCGACTGTGGAAAGAAAAAGGAAAAGCCCCGTTTCGTGCGGAACGAAGGCGACGGTTTCAGTAATCAGGCGCTCGCCATCATTGAAGGAAATAATGCATTTTTGCTTAACGGAGGCGGAAGGTGCCTCGTGCAATCCCGCTGCTAACGGTAGGGACAATCTTTGGAGCGTAACCGGATTGGTCAGACGGATACTTTTTATGGCTGAAAATCCGATGTGAATGTTTTCACCTGCACGTTCAGGGTGAAACTCCAATTGGGCTGCGTCGAGATTAAAACGTATTAGCTCGCCGACTTTTTGGCGCCCATCGTGCAAGGTCACGACGCACGGCACGATGTGGTTATTTTCTGCTGGCGGAGTGGTCGCTATTACCTCGAAGTGAGCGGGTGTGGGCCATTCCAAATCGAATTCCATTGGTTTCTCCATTTAAGTTCAAAAGCCCCCTGTTACGTTCTGATGACGTTCAGGGTGTCGTGCTTGAAATTGTCATGCGTACCCGCCGGAAGAATACATCCGCTTTTTTGCCACTCCTAACTTATATGAAACTCTCTAGTTAATTCTTAAACAGATTTGCCAATTCCAGACCAGGTTCTGGCGCGCGCATAAATGTTTCACCTATCAAAAAAGAGTGTACGTTGGC
This sequence comes from Glaciimonas sp. GNP009, assembly GCF_054343755.1. Lineage (NCBI taxonomy): Bacteria > Pseudomonadati > Pseudomonadota > Betaproteobacteria > Burkholderiales > Oxalobacteraceae > Glaciimonas > Glaciimonas sp. GNP009. Next base: position 1,555,165 of record NZ_JBTGUV010000004.1, on the reverse strand, counting down.
GTCGCGCATTTGCTTTACGTCTTCTGCTGTTCGAATACCGGATTCGGTCACGACCAGCTTGTCGGGAGAAATATGCGGTAGCAAAACCAGCGTATTTTCCAGCGACGTTTCAAAGGTACGCAGATTGCGGTTGTTAATGCCTAATAGCGCTGTTTTTAGTTTGAGGGCAGCGGTGAGTTCTTCTGCGTTATGTACTTCAACCAGCACGCTCATCCCAAGCTCTAGCGCGATGGCTTCCATTTCTGCCATTAAGCCATGATCAAGAGCCGCAACGATCAGCAAAATAGCATCGGCACCCCAATAACGCGCCTGATAAATTTGATACGGATCAATCATGAAATCTTTACGCAAGACCGGAAGTGCGCAAGCCGACCGCGCTTGTTTCATGTATTCCGGCGACCCTTGAAAAAATTTCTCATCAGTGAGTACGGATAAACACGCAGCGCCATGCGTCGCGTAGCTGATAGCTATATCAGCGGGGCGGAAATCAGCACGAATGATACCTTTTGATGGCGATGCTTTTTTGATTTCAGCGATGATGCCAGCATTACCAGCATCGACTTTGGTTCTCAGTGCGGCCTCGAAGTCACGCAACTGTAATCGGGCATCGGAATCGGTTTCGACCTCACGTCGCAGACTGGCTAGGTCACGCTGTTTTTTGGCAGCGGTGATTTCGTCTGCTTTGACGTCGAGAATTTTATTTAATATATCGGACATAGCGGATTTCCATTTCGTATTCTGAATGCGCGTATTCTCGCGGATTGGAATGTATTTAACTAGGTGTTGGCACCAAGCGATTGCGTGGCTTGCACAAACTGTTCCAGTTTGCGGCGCGCAGCACCTGAAGCCATGACTGCGCGTGCTTTAATCAAACCATCGGCAATTGAATTGGTAATGCCCGCAGCATAGAGAGCGGTGCCAGCGTTGAGGGCGACGATATCCCGAGCAGGGCCCGGTACGTCATCGAGCGCTTCGAATATTTTTTCTTTTGACTCGTGCGAATTGGCGACCTTTAAATTGCGGCTAGCGATCATTTGTAGCCCGAAATCCTCCGGATGTATTTCGTATTCGCGGATTTCGCCATCGATCAATTCACCCACCAGCGTTGCTGCGCCGAGCGACACTTCATCCATATTGTCGCGGCCCCAAACAACGATTGCACGCTGCGCACCAAGGCGCTGCAACACGCGCACCTGGATTCCTACCAGATCAGAATGGAACACGCCCATCAGGATATTCGGTGCGCCAGCGGGATTAGTGAGCGGGCCTAAAATATTGAAAATCGTCCGCACGCCTAGCTCTTTACGCACCGGTGCCGCATATTTCATCGCCGCATGATGGTTTGGCGCAAACATGAAGCCGATGCCGGTTTGGTCTATCGAGCGCGAAACTTGCTCCGGTGTCAGGTTGATGTTGGCACCCAATGATTCGAGTACATCAGCGCTGCCGGACGAAGAAGAAACACTCCGGCCGCCATGTTTCGCAATGCGTGCACCAGCGGCTGCGGCGACGAACATGGTTGCTGTAGAAATATTAAAAGTCTGTGCACCGTCACCGCCGGTTCCGACAATATCGAGTAGATTGCTGGTATTTGTGGTCGGAACCGGGGTTGCAAATTCCCGCATCACTTGTGCAGCAGCGGCAATTTCACCGATTGTTTCTTTTTTAACGCGTAACCCCATGGTCAATGCTGCGATCATGACTGGCGACATTTCACCCCTCATGATTTTGCGAAAGAGATGCAACATTTCATCGTGGAAAATTTCGCGATGCTCAATGCAGCGCAAGAGTGCTTCTTGGTCAGTAATCGGCATGAACTTCCTCTTGAGGCTTTACGTGGACGACATCTTTAATACCAATGCCATCGTATCCTGAATACATGGGTAATGTTAGCGCGCAACGGCTGGATGGCCGCTACGTGTTGCTGGATTAGGGTATATCTGAATGGTTGAGTTAGCGTTCCGCAGGCATCTGGATCGAATGTCAGATCGAAAAGCGCCCGGCAACATTAACGCTGTAAGAAATTTTTAAGCAGAGCGTGACCATGTTCGGACAAAATGGATTCCGGATGAAATTGGACGCCTTCAATATCAAGCGTCTTATGGCGCACCCCCATAATTTCACCGTCATCGGTCCACGCTGTGATTTCCAGGCAATCGGGTAAGGATGCGCGTTCGATCGCCAGCGAATGATAGCGCGTGACATTAAACGGGTTGGGTAAATCCTTGAACACGCCAACGCCGGTATGATTAATGAGCGACGTTTTGCCATGCATAACTTGTTGTGCACGAATCACTTCACCGCCGAATGCCTCGCCAATTGCCTGATGTCCCAGACAGACGCCGAGGATTGGCAGCGTGCCGCCTAACTTTTGCAATAGCTCAACGCAAATGCCGGCCTCTTTTGGACTACAGGGACCGGGCGATAAACAGATACGATCGGGATTCAGTGTCGCGATTTCAGCGAATGAAATTTCGTCGTTACGGAAGGTGCGGACATCTTCACCCAGTTCACCGAAGTATTGGACCAGGTTATAGGTGAAGGAGTCATAGTTATCGATCATCAGTAGCATCAGATTTCTCCATCCAGGCCATCTTGTACTTGTTCGGCTGCGCGCAATACTGCGCGGGCTTTATTTTCGGTTTCTTCCCATTCGGTCTCTGGCACCGAGTCAGCGACGATACCGGCGGCGGCTTGTACATATAGCATGCCGTCTTTAATGACACCGGTGCGGATGGCAATAGCGACATCCATTTCGCCACCGAATGACAAATAACCGCAAGCGCCGCCATAAATGCCGCGCTTGGTGAGTTCTAGTTCATCGATGACTTCCATCGCCCGCACTTTTGGTGCACCGGAAAGGGTGCCAGCGGGGAAGGTTGCCTTCAGGACGTCAAGATTGGATAGGCCGGATTTCAGCACGCCTTCTACGTTTGAGACAATATGTTGCACGTGAGAATATTTTTCGATGACCATCTGGTCGGTGACTTTGACGCTGCCGGTTTCGGCAATGCGACCAATATCGTTGCGCGCCAGATCAATCAGCATGACGTGCTCTGCTATCTCTTTTGGATCGGCTAGCAATTCGATTGCCAGTTGTTCGTCACGTTCCGGTGTCGAGCCGCGTGGACGCGTACCAGCCAGTGGGCGGATGGTGACTTTACGTTTTCCGTCAGAGGTGGGCGTCGGCGCAGCAGTTTGCTCGTTGCGGACCAGTATTTCGGGTGATGAGCCGACAATCTGCATATCACCGAAATTGTAGAAATACATGTACGGAGACGGATTTAATGACCGCAATGCGCGATACAGCATGAGCGGTGAATCGACGTACGGTTTTTTGATGCGTTGGCCAATTTGTACTTGCATCAAATCACCGGCCATGACGTAGTCTTTGGCTTTGGCCACCGCTTTGAGGTAATCCTCTTTTTTGAATTCGCGAATTGTTTCTGTCCGTACCGAGGCAGATGTTACAGGAGCGTCCGCAGGACGGCGTAACATCATGCGTAACTCTTTCAGGCGTTGGCGGCCCTTGGAAAACGCTTCCGGCTGGGTTGGATCGGTGTAGACGATTAGATATAGTTTGCCTGACAGATTGTCGATTACCGCGAGTTCTTCCGTGAGCAGCAATTGAATGTCAGGCAAGCCCAAATCATCTCTGGGCGTGGTGTTTGCCAGCCGTTTTTCGATGTGGCGTACGGTGTCATAGCCAAAGTAACCCGCCAGACCGCCGCAAAAGCGTGGCATACCAGGGCGGATTGCTACTTTGTAGCGCGATTGGAATTCGCCGATGAAATCGAGCGGATTGCCTTCAAGGCTTTCGATGATCTTGTCATTTTTGACGACTTCGATCCGTGTGCCAAAACTGCGCAACAGCGTTGATGCTGGCAAGCCGATAAATGAGTAGCGCCCAAAGCGCTCTCCACCGACGACCGACTCTAGCAAAAAGGTATTTTTGCCAGTTTGCTGGGTCTGCGCAAGCTTTAGATACAGCGTCAAAGGGGTTTCGAGATCTGCCAATGCTTCGGCGATCAGTGGGATGCGATTATAGCCTTGTGCGGCCAGCGATTTGAATTCGAGTTCGGTCATGTTTCTCTCCAGACCGCTATTGTAAAACAGCGGGGGTCGACTACAAAAAACGTTGTCGGTGATCGTCTTTATAAAAAGGCGAAAAGTCGGACAGCGGCGATCAGCGGGTTACTTAGCCCAGGATTGCCAGCGTCGCCAGAGCCAGGCCTCAGCGGCGGCTAATGGGACAATACGTTTTTTTTCGAGAAACATCATTTGAGAATTTTGTTTAAGAGTTTTTTAGCTAAGACGTTTGAACTTAGCTGGAAATGTAGTGCGCCGCGGAAAGCAGCGTGGATACTATACCATCCGAATCGACGTCTTGTATAGGCTCGCCATGATTGTAGCCATACGGAACACTCAATACGCGGCATCCGGCTGCGCGGGCTGCTATTGCGTCATTTGAGGAGTCACCAATAGCTACGACTTGTGCTGGCGCCAACTTGAATTGCCGAAAAACCTCCAGAAACGGCATCGGGTCAGGTTTTTTTCTGGAAAACGAGTCGCCGCCGTAGACCAGTTCAAAAAAATCGCGTAATCCGGTGGTTTCCATTAGCGGTAGCGCAAATGCAATGGGCTTGTTTGTGACACAAGCCAGACGCAAGCCCGATGCGCGCATGGATTGAAGTCCTGCGATGACATCTGGGTACAGTGTCGCGTAATGGCCATTGATCGCCAGATAATGGTGTTGATAAGAGGCTAGTGCTGCGTCGAAATGCGTTTCGACCTGCGCTGGAGGATAATCTGCGCCTAAGACGCGGCGGATCAGATTTTCCGACCCTTTGCCGACGAAGTTGCTAATGGTTTGCAGCGGCAGCGGTGCCAGATCAAAATCAGCACGCATGCGATTGATGGCGACGTGGAAGTCCGGGGCCGTATCGAGCATGGTGCCGTCCAAATCGATGATGACCGCTTTAATGCCGGTCAGCATGACGCTGCGCATACTAGTCGTCACTTCGGCGCTAGGCAAAGTCATACTTTTGCCAATTCACCACGCATTGCATCAATCACTGTTTTGTAATCAGGCTTTCCAAAGATGGCTGAACCAGCGACGAAAGTGTCTGCGCCGGCGGCGGCGGCTTGGGCGATATTTTCTATTTTGATACCGCCGTCGACTTCTAGCATGATATTGCGGCCGGAATCGTCGATCAAGCGACGCACTATGGCGATTTTGCGCAGTGCTTCAAGAATGAAAGACTGGCCGCCGAAGCCTGGGTTGACCGACATAATCAGGATAATGTCGAGTTTGTCCATGACATGCTCAAGATAGTCTAAAGAGGTCGCTGGATTGAACACCAAGCCCGCTTTACAGCCATGGTCGCGAATCAATTGCAAGGATCGATCAATATGTTCTGATGCTTCTGGATGAAATGTGATGATGTTTGCGCCAGCTTTGGCAAAATCCGGAATAATACGATCCACCGGCTTGACCATAAGGTGAACGTCAATCGGTACTTGTACATGAGGACGAATTGCTTGGCAGACCAGCGGTCCAATGGTGAGATTGGGAACGTAATGGTTATCCATGACGTCAAAGTGAATCATATCTGCGCCAGCGCTGACAACATTGCGCACTTCTTCGCCGAGACGGGCAAAGTCGGCAGATAGAATACTTGGGGCGATTCGGTAGGTTGGTTTGTTTGGCATGGCGGTCACTAAATGAGATGATGCGTAAAAGATGCGCTATTTTACTCCGCGCATGCTGTCTGGGCGGAGTTGTACTTGCATCAGTTGATAATTTCGTGTGCAATGATCTGCGGGAATCCATGGATCCGAGAGCGTCGCGCTGAAGTTGTCCGTCGGCTTGTTCAGTGGTTCCACTGAACTAATGGTTTAAATAGAGGAAAACTGCATGTCCGCTTATGAATTTACCGTCACTGTCAAAACCCAATATCTTGAAGAGCAATCCGAACCGGATCGCAATCACTATGTTTTTGCCTATGCAATTACCATTAAAAATACTGGTAAAGTCGCTGCGCAACTGATTTCTCGCCATTGGGTGATTACGAATGCTAACAATGAAGTACAGGAAGTCCGCGGGCTTGGCGTGATAGGCCATCAACCTTTGCTGCAACCTGGTGAAAGCTTTGAGTATTCCAGCGGAACATCGTTGGCAACACCACAAGGATCTATGTTTGGCGAATTTTTCTGCGTGGCAGAGGATGGCGAGCAATTCGAGTCGCGAATTCCAGAATTCGTTTTATCGCTGCCACGGACGTTGCATTAATGTACGTTGTATAAGGCCAGGTTGCATCGCATAACGCGTCATTGAAAAATGTGGCGTTACTTCCTGTAAATGTTATCTAGTCGTTACTTACTTAGTATGTTGATCGCCACTTTGTTTCTGTGGCGGCGCTTTACGTGATGGTGTCTGGTCCGGTTTTCGGCCCGACATAGTCCACCATACAATAAACACAAATAAGAAGAAGGCAACGCTCGCCTCAAGTATCAATAACCACATAAAGAATCCTCAATGTCATTCAAGCGCATAAGTCTACCCGTTTCAGCCCGTATCTCAGCTCTAATTGTTGCTCTCAGTCTGGCAGCGTGCTCTACTTCTCCGCCACTGTCATCATCAATCACACCTAAATCGCCTGAAATTAAACCCCCTCCGTCAGCTTACGTCGGACCCTTGCCAGATATGAAGGTACCTGCTGGTACCTTGAGGTTAAGTACCTTTTCTGCCTTGCCGGGTTGGCTTAATGACGATGTACGTCAGGCGCTACCGGCGTTCTTGACGTCGTGTTCAACCATGGTGAGAAGAGTTGGCTGGACGGAGCCTTGTACTATCGCACGTGATTTGGATGCGACCAGTGAAAGCGTTGTTCGTACATTTTTTGAGGCATTTTTTGCCCCGTATCAAGTAATTAACGCCGATGGTACCGATAATGGTTTGGTTACAGGATATTACGAGCCGCTATTACGCGGTTCCCGCAAGCGCGGGGGTGTCTACCAGACGCCCCTTTATCATGCGCCAGATGATTTATTAACAATAGATTTGGCTAGCGTTTATCCTGAGCTAAAAGGACTGCGTTTACGTGGTCGCATCGTTGGCAATAAGGTGGTGCCCTATCCAAATCGCGCTGAACTGGACAAAACAGGCAGTCTTAGCGGGAAAGAAATTGTGTGGGTAGATGACCCTGTCGATGCATTTTTCCTGCAAGTGCAAGGTTCAGGGCGTGTCCAGATGGCGAATGGGGAAATTTTGCGCGTAGCTTACGCCGATCAAAATGGCTATCCTTATAGATCGATCGGTCGTTATTTGATTGATAAAGGTGAGTTGACGCTGGCGCAGGCTTCGGCGCAAGGAATTAAAGCCTGGTTGGTGGCAAATCCTTCGCGGCGGCAGGAGTTATTGAATTCGAATCCGAGTTATGTCTTTTTTAAGGAGGAGAAAGTGTTGGATCCGAGTCAAGGGCCGAAAGGCGCCCAAGGTGTCCCTTTGACCGCTCAGCGTTCGATTGCGGTTGATCCTCATTTTATTCCTCTCGGCGTTCCTGTATTTTTGGCGACGACTCAGCCAAATAGTACTAAGCCGCTCCAGCAGTTGGTCGTTGCGCAAGATACTGGTGGCGCGATTAAGGGTGCTGTGCGGGCAGATTTTTTCTGGGGTTTTGGTAATGATGCCGGAGAGAAGGCAGGAAAAATGAAGCAACGAGGCGCAATGTGGGTTTTGCTGCCGAAGTTGTCTGTTATAGCCGGACGTTGATTGGCAGCGGAGTCTTTAGTGGATTTTCTTGCAAACTCAACGCCAACTGGCGTTGAGGCTTTCACTATATATATGCACCTACCTAAATAGATAAGCATCTAATTGTGTGTATGTAGCCGTGCGCTCTGCCGCCTTATATTAGCGTAACACCAGTACTGGGATTGTAGAGTGAGCCAGGACCCTTTGAGTTTTGCTGCCTAGAAACAGGCGACTTAAGCCGCTTCGACCATGTGAAGCCATAAAAATAACGTCACAACCGTATTTTTCCGCCGCATTGATAATTTCTTCATCTGGATTGAATGCTTGAGCGGTAAGTATTTCACATTCCACTCCTGCCGCCTTAGCCGCATCGGCAACTTTTTGAACATGTAATTGTGCGAGAGCCAGCATATTCTCTTCATAAGTTCCGGGATCAGCCGCCATAGTGCTCTCTGCCATGGGCGAAAATGGATAAGGTTCAGCCACTGACAAACCAATTACCTTGCCGTTGCCAAATTTTGCAAATTCGATGGCTGCGGAAATTGCCTTATCCGACAACACTGAGCCATCTGTCGGTACCAATATGGTTTTGAACATTATGTCCCCTTTGTTAATGAAGAAATTGTGACACTTTCAAGATGTCGCCATTGCAATAATACTTCTTAGGGCGATAGTTAGACGCAATAATTGGACACATTACTGTCTGATAAATTCCTCATCTAATCGAAGCCCTAATTATGAGTGTTAAAAATGTAATGCGCTTCCTGCGAGATCATCGTATCTGTTATCTTTAAGAGGCTACAATTAATCTTTCATAACACCTACTGACACGGAGACACAATGCCATACGAAGCAATTTTGGTTGAGACACAAGGAAAAGTCGGACTGATTCGGCTAAACCGCCCGAAAGCCTTGAACGCTTTGAATGAGCAGCTGATGACTGAGCTAGGGCGGGCGCTGTTGGCGTTCGATAGCGATGACGCAATCGGATGCATCGTTATTACCGGAAGTGAAAAAGCATTCGCAGCCGGTGCCGATATCGGCGCAATGGCCAATTACTCTTACATGGATGCGTACAAAGGTGACTACATCACGCGTAACTGGGAGGAAATACGCCGTGTTCGTAAGCCTGTTATTGCAGCAGTAGCCGGTTTTGCTCTAGGAGGTGGATGTGAGTTGGCAATGATGTGTGATTTCATCATTGCAGCGGACAATGCGAAGTTCGGTCAGCCCGAAATTAAATTGGGTGTGATTCCAGGTGCTGGTGGAACGCAGCGTTTGCCACGCGCGATATCAAAAGCTAAGGCAATGGATATGTGCCTGACAGCTCGGATGATGGATGCGGTTGAAGCTGAGCGCGCCGGACTTGTGTCACGGGTCGTGCCTCTGGATCAATTGATGGCCGAAACCTTGGCAGCAGCAACTGTCATTGCCAATATGTCGCTTCCAGCGGTAATGATGGTCAAAGAGTCGGTTAATCGTGCTTATGAAACCACCTTGGCAGAAGGCATTCACTTTGAGCGTAGATTGTTTCATAGCACCTTCGCCACAGAAGATCAAAAAGAGGGAATGCAGGCATTTTTAGAGAAGCGTTCACCTGTTTTTAAAAATGTTTAAAATTGTTTATAAAATTGCTTGCCAGTGTTGAGATGTGTTGCTATAGTTCGGCCTCTGTTGAAAACGACGCGAAATACTGAGTACGGCGCAAGCGGTGCGAAGGGCGAAATTGGAGGCGGAAACGAGGTTGTAAAGTGGGGTGTTTTGAGCGGTAGTTGTGAGTTGATTTGGTTTTAAATTGTTTCTAAAATGATTTAAAAAGAAGTTGACGAAAAGTTCGAAGTGCCACATAATCTCATCTCTCTGCTGCTGACAAACAAAACGCTTTGTCAGCGCTGCGAACACCGAGCGTAAGGTTGGGTGTGACGCCAAACAGAGACAGTTCTTTAACAATTAACAGCCGATAAGTGTGGGCGTTTAATGAAAGTGCAGCGTGAACTACTTCGGTGGTTTGCGTATAACTTAAAACATTAAATGTTCACAAAAGAAGAAAATAGGATATTTGCCTGAGTCAAATTGGGGAGATAGCCTGTCAGTATTTTGAGTGAGCGATAGCAGCGATGCTAGGCAGCAATGCCACAAAACAGAGATTAAACTGAAGAGTTTGATCCTGGCTCAGATTGAACGCTGGCGGCATGCCTTACACATGCAAGTCGAACGGTAACAGGGAGCTTGCTCCGCTGACGAGTGGCGAACGGGTGAGTAATATATCGGAACGTGCCTGGTAATGGGGGACAACTAGTCGAAAGATTAGCTAATACCGCATACGCCCTACGGGGGAAAGAGGGGGCTTCGCAAGAACCTCTCGTTATCAGAGCGGCCGATATCTGATTAGCTAGTTGGTGAGGTAAAGGCTCACCAAGGCTTCGATCAGTAGCTGGTCTGAGAGGACGACCAGCCACACTGGGACTGAGACACGGCCCAGACTCCTACGGGAGGCAGCAGTGGGGAATTTTGGACAATGGGCGCAAGCCTGATCCAGCAATGCCGCGTGAGTGAAGAAGGCCTTCGGGTTGTAAAGCTCTTTTGTCAGGGAAGAAACGGTCTTGGTTAATACCTGGGGCTAATGACGGTACCTGAAGAATAAGCACCGGCTAACTACGTGCCAGCAGCCGCGGTAATACGTAGGGTGCAAGCGTTAATCGGAATTACTGGGCGTAAAGCGTGCGCAGGCGGTTTTTTAAGACAGGTGTGAAATCCCCGGGCTTAACCTGGGAATGGCATTTGTGACTGGAAGGCTAGAGTGTGTCAGAGGGGGGTAGAATTCCACGTGTAGCAGTGAAATGCGTAGAGATGTGGAGGAATACCGATGGCGAAGGCAGCCCCCTGGGATAACACTGACGCTCATGCACGAAAGCGTGGGGAGCAAACAGGATTAGATACCCTGGTAGTCCACGCCCTAAACGATGTCTACTAGTTGTCGGGTCTTAATTGACTTGGTAACGCAGCTAACGCGTGAAGTAGACCGCCTGGGGAGTACGGTCGCAAGATTAAAACTCAAAGGAATTGACGGGGACCCGCACAAGCGGTGGATGATGTGGATTAATTCGATGCAACGCGAAAAACCTTACCTACCCTTGACATGGCTGGAATCCTTGAGAGATCAGGGAGTGCTTGAAAGAGAACCAGTACACAGGTGCTGCATGGCTGTCGTCAGCTCGTGTCGTGAGATGTTGGGTTAAGTCCCGCAACGAGCGCAACCCTTGTCATTAGTTGCTACGAAAGGGCACTCTAATGAGACTGCCGGTGACAAACCGGAGGAAGGTGGGGATGACGTCAAGTCCTCATGGCCCTTATGGGTAGGGCTTCACACGTCATACAATGGTACATACAGAGGGCCGCCAACCCGCGAGGGGGAGCTAATCCCAGAAAGTGTATCGTAGTCCGGATTGTAGTCTGCAACTCGACTACATGAAGTTGGAATCGCTAGTAATCGCGGATCAGCATGTCGCGGTGAATACGTTCCCGGGTCTTGTACACACCGCCCGTCACACCATGGGAGCGGGTTTCACCAGAAGTAGGTAGCCTAACCGCAAGGAGGGCGCTTACCACGGTGGGATTCGTGACTGGGGTGAAGTCGTAACAAGGTAGCCGTATCGGAAGGTGCGGCTGGATCACCTCCTTTCTAGAGTTTGCCCGGACATTAAGCGTCCACACTTATCGGTGTGTTAGTTAGAAGAAGAACAGTCATATTAGGAACGTGCTAATCAGGACGGGTCTGTAGCTCAGTTGGTTAGAGCACCGTGTTGATAACGCGGGGGTCGTTGGTTCGAGCCCAACCAGACCCACCAGTTATAGAGGTACGATTTAAGGGGGGCTTAGCTCAGCTGGGAGAGCACCTGCTTTGCAAGCAGGGGGTCATCGGTTCGATCCCGTTAGCCTCCACCATTTACTTTGCTGGGCACACCGCCTGGTGCATAAAGTAAGCGTAAAAAATCAAACCTAAGTCAGTATTTGCGCGGGGTAGTAGCGTGAAATAAAGCGATTTAGGTTTGATCTTTTTAAGATCATTGGCTGTTTGTTCTTTAACAATTTAGAAGAAGTAAAGATTCGTCTGCGCTACGACAGTAGTGTGGATGGGTATGATTGTATCAAATCAAAAAGTATTAAAGAGTTCTCAAAAGAGCATACGTAAGTATGCAAATGCGATAACACTTTGGATACGGCAAACGCTAAAGTAATACTCATAAGTAATATCCTATAACCGGTTTTTGGTCGTGAACGCGATCAGAGGCTAACGTTATAGGGACAAGTGAATAAGTGCACATGGTGGATGCCTTGGCGATTACAGGCGATGAAGGACGTAGTAGCTTGCGATAAGCTGCGGGGAGCCAGCAAACAGGCTTTGATCCGCAGATTTCCGAATGGGGAAACCCACCCTTTATGGGTATTGCATACTGAATACATAGGTATGCAAGGCGAACGTGGCGAACTGAAACATCTAAGTAGCTACAGGAAAAGAAATCAACCGAGATTCCCAGAGTAGTGGCGAGCGAAATGGGAACAGCCTGCACGATTTAGCATCAGCGATAATGGAACACTCTGGAAATAGTGGCCATAGAGGGTGATAGCCCCTTACATGAAATCGGTGGTGTGGAACTAAGTGTGCGACAAGTAGGGCGGGACACGTGTAATCCTGTCTGAACATGGGGGGACCATCCTCCAAGGCTAAATACTCGTAATCGACCGATAGTGAACCAGTACCGTGAGGGAAAGGCGAAAAGAACCCCGGAAGGGGAGTGAAATAGATCCTGAAACCGTGTGCATACAAACAGTAGGAGCGGACTTGTTCCGTGACTGCGTACCTTTTGTATAATGGGTCAGCGACTTACATTCAGTGGCAAGCTTAACCGTATAGGGAAGGCGTAGAGAAATCGAGTCCGAATAGGGCGTTCAGTCGCTGGGTGTAGACCCGAAACCAAGTGATCTACTCATGGCCAGGATGAAGGTGCGGTAACACGCACTGGAGGTCCGAACCCACTAATGTTGAAAAATTAGGGGATGAGCTGTGGGTAGGGGTGAAAGGCTAAACAAACTTGGAAATAGCTGGTTCTCTCCGAAAACTATTTAGGTAGTGCCTCAAGTATCACCATCGGGGGTAGAGCACTGTTATGGCTAGGGGTTCATTGCGAATTACCAACCCATTGCAAACTCCGAATACCGATGAGTGCGAGCTTGGGAGACAGACGCCGGGTGCTAACGTCCGACGTCAAGAGGGAAACAACCCAGACCGCCAGCTAAGGTCCCAAAGATTGGCTAAGTGGCAAACGAAGTGGGAAGGCTAAAACAGTCAGGAGGTTGGCTTAGAAGCAGCCATCCTTTAAAGAAAGCGTAATAGCTCACTGATCGAGTCGTCCTGCGCGGAAGATGTAACGGGGCTAAGCCAGTCACCGAAGCTGCGGATATGTACCTATTTATAGGTCATATGGTAGGAGAGCGTTCTGTAAGCCTGCGAAGGTGTCTTGTAAAGGATGCTGGAGGTATCAGAAGTGCGAATGCTGACATGAGTAGCGATAATGGGGGTGAAAAGCCTCCACGCCGTAAGCCCAAGGTTTCCTGTTCAACGTTCATCGGAGCAGGGTGAGTCGGCCCCTAAGGCGAGGCAGAGATGCGTAGCTGATGGGAAGCAGGTTAATATTCCTGCACCGTCGTGTGATGCGATGGGGGGACGGATCGCGGAAGGTTGTCCGACTGTTGGAATAGTCGGTTTTTGGCTCAGAGAAGGCTGTTAGGCAAATCCGGCAGCGTAATTCAAGGGGTTGAGACGAGTGAATTTATTCATGAAGCAATCGGAAGTGGTTCCAAGAAAAGCCTCTAAGCTTCAGTCACACGAGACCGTACCGCAAACCGACACAGGTGGGCGAGATGAGTATTCTAAGGCGCTTGAGAGAACTCGGGAGAAGGAACTCGGCAAATTTGTACCGTAACTTCGGGATAAGGTACGCCCCGGTAGCTTGACTGGCTCGCGCCAGAAGGGTGAAAGGGCTGCAATAAAAAGGTGGCTGCGACTGTTTAATAAAAACACAGCACTATGCAAACACGAAAGTGGACGTATATGGTGTGACTCCTGCCCGGTGCTGGAAGATTAAATGATGGGGTGCAAGCTCTTGATTGAAGTCCCAGTAAACGGCGGCCGTAACTATAACGGTCCTAAGGTAGCGAAATTCCTTGTCGGGTAAGTTCCGACCTGCACGAATGGAGTAACGATGGCCACACTGTCTCCTCCCGAGACTCAGCGAAGTTGAAATGTTTGTGATGATGCAATCTACCCGCGGCTAGACGGAAAGACCCCATGAACCTTTACTGTAGCTTTGCATTGAATTTTGAACCAATCTGTGTAGGATAGGTGGGAGGCTTTGAAGCGTGAACGCTAGTTTGCGTGGAGCCAACCTTGAAATACCACCCTGGTTTGTTTGAGATTCTAACCTTGGTCCGTTATCCGGATCGGGGACAGTGCATGGTAGGCAGTTTGACTGGGGCGGTCTCCTCCCAAAGTGTAACGGAGGAGTTCGAAGGTACGCTAGGTACGGTCGGACATCGTGCTGTTAGTGCAATGGCATAAGCGTGCTTAACTGCGAGACTGACAAGTCGAGCAGGTACGAAAGTAGGACATAGTGATCCGGTGGTTCTGTATGGAAGGGCCATCGCTCAACGGATAAAAGGTACTCTGGGGATAACAGGCTGATTCCTCCCAAGAGTTCATATCGACGGGGGAGTTTGGCACCTCGATGTCGGCTCATCACATCCTGGGGCTGTAGCCGGTCCCAAGGGTATGGCTGTTCGCCATTTAAAGTGGTACGTGAGCTGGGTTTAAAACGTCGTGAGACAGTTTGGTCCCTATCTGCCGTGGGCGTTGGAAATTTGAAGGGGGCTGCTCCTAGTACGAGAGGACCGGAGTGGACGAACCTCTGGTGTACCGGTTGTCACGCCAGTGGCATTGCCGGGTAGCTAAGTTCGGAAGAGATAACCGCTGAAAGCATCTAAGCGGGAAACTTGCCTTGAGATGATATTTCCCGGGAACTAGATTCCCCTAAAGGGTCGTTCGAGACCAGGACGTTGATAGGCTGGGTGTGGAAGCGTAGTAATACGTTAAGCTAACCAGTACTAATTGCCCGTGAGGCTTGTCCCTATAACCTTAGCAGGTTATAGATTAAGCTAATGAGATATGTGTTTGCCTGAAAAGTGCAATCATACCCAGCAGTGCGGTGACACACCCTTGTCACTGCACTGCAGTAATACAAAACTTTACTTCTTCTAGATTGCGTTGTTTGTTGCCCCATTGGGAACACACGACACTACAGTTTATGCCTGATGACCATAGCGAGTTGGTACCACCCCTTCCCATCCCGAACAGGACCGTGAAACGACTTTGCGCCGATGATAGTGCTGCAACCAGTGTGAAAGTAGGTCATCGTCAGGCTCTTATTAGAAAACCCTCTCCGAGTAATCGGGGAGGGTTTTTGCTTTGCAGAAACGATTTATGCAATGACAACACCCAACACCCAACACCCAACACCCAACACCCAACACACACCAACATTAACTACGCATCATCACCCCGCGCGCCGATAAGATGTAGTCTGCAAGACAAATTCCCTCAGTGCCAACAGTCAAACTCAACCCTACAGCCTCACATTTCGCCACGCTCTCCCAATCTTGAGATACTTAGGTAAGCAATCTCGTCCTATTTATAGTGGTAACGATTTTTTTATAAAAACTATAGCCACCAACCGGTAATCACTGGGCCATAAGCCATTAAGTCACATCCCACTACACCAAAATAATTGCCTCCCGCCGTGTTTGGAAAGATATCTGTCACCGCCCTTTGATCAAGCCTGCCTTCACCAAACTTTACTTTACGATCATTCTTTAAACCCAATCGATCAATGTCTCGTCATTCTGGTTTGATTTGTAAGTTAACATCGCGAAATTGTCATGCATTTTTCTTGGAAATCCCGAAAGACAACTTTGCGCACAATAATCTACCCTGATAATAATGCCTTATAAGTTACTTAGCGCCCGACGATCCTGTGGAGGCATCGTTTATGTAAAAAAAATTTACGAGAGCATTAAGAGACAGCATATTTTCGCCAACGTGTGAACCGCATGAGCAATGACGTCATCCAGTTAAATAGCAATGCCTAGAATATCTATATCCAAAATACGCTACTAAGCAAAACAACAAACAGACAACTACTGGGTTTTTAACCAGTTGTCCTGTATGATTTCGTATAAATTAAGACTAAGGTGCTACTAAGATGATAGGTCGTCTCTCCGGGATTTTACTTGAGAAAAATCCGCCGCAATTAATAGTTGATTGCAATGGCGTCGGCTATGAAGTAGGAGTACCCATGAGCACCTTTTACAATCTTCCCGTAATTGGAGAAAGGGTCGTCTTATTGACACATTTGGCCATACGAGAAGATGCGCATGTACTGTTTGGATTCGGCACCGCGGAAGAGCGCAACGTTTTCAAACAACTAATCAAAATTAGTGGAGTAGGTGCGCGTATGGCGCTCTCAATTTTGTCTGGAATGTCAGTTCACGACTTAGCACAGGCGATCACGTTGCAAGAGGCGGGACGCTTGACCAAGGTTCCTGGCATTGGCAAAAAAACTGCAGAACGTTTATTGCTGGAGTTAAAAGGAAAACTAGGTGCTGATATTGGCGCGGTCGGAGGACACCCCGTTAACGTTGTGACGGGTGATATTTTGAATGCGTTGGTTGCGTTAGGTTATTCCGATAAAGAGGCATCGCTAGCTTTAAAGCAAATACCAGAGGACATTACAGTATCCGACGGTATTAAATTGGCACTGAAGGCGTTATCCAAATTGTAATGTTATTTTATTAATGCTAATTTTCGCAATAAGCCGATGAGTATCAAATTTTCCCTCATTCAGATATGGCCGTAGCAAGCTTATCTAAACTACGACATCTAAACCTTTCAGTCCGGCTACAATTCGATCATGAGCATTCAAACCGACGACTTTACCGAGCAGCGAATTATCGCGGCCACTCCGGCCTCTCCAAACGAAGAGGCAATTGAACGTGCGCTGCGACCAAAGCATTTAGATGAATATGTAGGGCAGCAAAAAATTCGTGAGCAGTTGGAAATTTTTATTACTGCTGCTCGCCAACGTAAAGAGGCATTGGATCATACCTTGCTGTTTGGACCTCCAGGGCTGGGAAAAACTACTCTAGCCCACATCATCGCCCGTGAAATGGGTGTTAATTTACGCCAAACATCAGGTCCGGTCCTTGAGCGAGCGGGAGATTTAGCTGCGTTATTGACGAATCTCGAAGCAAATGATGTTCTTTTTATTGACGAAATTCATCGGCTTTCACCGGTCGTAGAGGAAATTCTTTATCCTGCTCTTGAGGATTATCAAATAGATATTATGATCGGAGAAGGTCCAGCCGCACGCTCCGTCCGGCTCGACTTGCAACCTTTTACGTTGGTTGGTGCGACGACTCGTGCGGGAATGTTAACAAATCCGCTGCGGGATCGTTTTGGCATCGTTGCCAGATTGGAATTTTATACGCCGGAAGAATTAACCAGAATTGTTACGCGCAGTTCGGCTTTACTCAACGCGCCAATAGTCGGGGATGGCGCGTTTGAAATTGCTAAGCGCAGCCGTGGTACGCCACGTATCGCCAATCGACTTTTAAGACGTGTTCGAGACTATGCCGAGGTAAAGGGAAATGGTGAAATAACTAAAGCCATCGCCGATGCCGCGTTAGTTATGCTAGATGTTGATCCAGTCGGATTCGATGTAATGGATCGTAAATTGCTCGAAGCTGTGCTCTTTAAATTTGGTGGTGGCCCGGTTGGTCTTGATAATTTGGCCGCAGCAATAGGCGAAGAGCGTGACACTATTGAAGACGTGCTGGAGCCCTATTTGATACAGCAAGGCTTCTTGCAGCGGACGCCGCGAGGTAGGATCGCGACTCCTGCTGCCTATGCGCACTTTGGTGTTAGTGCGCCGCAGACCGGTCCCAACGGCGAACTTTGGGGCCAAAATTAACAACCCCTCGGGCGGAGATGCTTCCGGCGCAAAAATGTCAACTTTCCAGATATGGATTGACGCTGACGCTTGTCCCAATGCGATTAAAGAAATTTTATTTCGCGTTGCAGAACGGCGTCACATGACGATTACGTTGGTAGCCAACAAGTTATTGCGAACCCCACCCTCTCGTTTTATCAAGGCAATTCAAGTGCCAGCGGGATTTGATGTTGCAGATCAGGAAATAATACGTTTGTTGCATCCGGGAGATTTAGTCATTACGGCCGATATTCCGCTGGCAGCACAAGTCCTTGATTGTGGCGGCGACGCACTAAATCCTCGTGGCGAGTTTTATAATCTCGATAATATTCAACAGCATTTAGCTATGAGAAAATGGTTGGAGGAGTTGCGCGGATCGGGTGTCGATACTGGCGGACCAGCAATATTTAGCCAGAGTGATCGCCATCATTTTGCCGCGCAATTAGATCGGCATTTACAAAAAGCGTCTATTTAACAAGGAAGAAACGCATATTCGTCAAGGCGATGCTTGTGTAAAAATTAAACGTCACAGACAATGCGATAGTCGTCACCAATTTGTGTAAGCGAACCATGCTCATGTCAACAAAAGCTAATCGGTACGCGCATCAACTCATCGATGCCAGAGCCAGCGCTCGATTGTTACCCCCATTTTCCAACGGCGAGGCGTTATTGCCGGTAGATGGCTATGATATTTCCAAGCGAATTCTTGACGCGAGCATTAGTCGTGGAGAGATTCCAAAAGGGCGTAAATTAGGTTTCACCAATCGTACTTTATGGCCCAAGTATGGGGTTAATCAACCCATTGAGTCACTCATGTGGGCGCATATTTTTGATAGCACCGTGCGTTTTGCTGAAGACAACCGAGGAATCCAAAGTCTAGAAGGCGCGGTACAACCACGAATCGAACCCGAAATCGTATTCAAATTGGGAACCACTCCAAGTCCGGATGCAAGTCTCAGTGAGTTGGCCGATTGTATTGAGTGGATGGCGCATGCGTTTGAGATCGTTGTGTGCCCATTCCCTGATTGGAAATTTGAGGCTGCAGATGCCATCGCCGCATTCGGTTTGCACGGCACTCTGATCATCGGAGAGCCACACGTCCTGTCGACCGCTACGCGACGTAATTTGGGAGATATATTAGCCAATGCGAGCGTTTCATTGTCTTGTTGTACCGAGGATTCCGTGACTTTATGCGGTGCTGGATTTGGTAGCGATGTGCTTGATAGCCCGTTACACGCCGTATGGCATTTACATCAGTTACTTAAAACCCAGCCACAATTTTCACCGCTCTCCGCTGGTGAGGTAATTACAACGGGGACCTGGACTGATGCATATCCAGTCCAACGGGGGCAAACGTGGGTGACGGCATTTTCTGGGGTAGCCCTTCCTGGCTTAACATTGTCATTTATATAGCTAAAAAACAACTCAACCCTCATCCATCTAATGAGGGTCGAATGCAAAAATGCCACGCAACGTCAACATTGTGTGGCATATTTTCATCACATTAATTTAGGCTTAATAACCTTACCAAGAGCTTTAAAACCTCAATAAGCGTACTGAAGTAGTTAACCTTATTCTTCACGCACCCAGGTTTGTGAGCGTCCAAGCAAGGGCACCCCGATATATCCGCGTACGCTTAATTTTTTACCGTCATCAAGAAGTGACATCTTGCTTTTGTAGACCTTACCGTTTGCTGGGTCCAGAATAGTCCCACCACTGTACTCAGCGCCATCAGCCTTCATACCTTGCAGCATTGTCAGGCCAACAATTGGCTTGTCCTTATTGTCGCCTTCGCATTTGACACACTTCGGATTAGCTTCTTCGTTGGGCTCACGAAATAATTTTTCGATCTTTCCTGACAACTCACCACCAGATTCAGTTATCCGAATCAACGCTTTGGGCTTGCCGGTAGAGTCGTCAATATTTTTCCATAATCCAACTGGAGATGTAGTTTGCGCCGTGGCGCAAAATGCTAGGAGCAAACCAGCCGCGAGGATACTCATTGAACTTTTTTTCATGCATGTCTCCCTTATTTTTTTGTTGTGCGTAAGCGATTTATTTAACAACTTACTTTAGCCACTTAATTTACCCGCCTACGCACATTGATTTACAGGGTTTCATAATGCAATGAGGCTTTGTGATGCGTTTCTAGTCCTTCAGTTTGGCAAACTGTTCGTTTAGTTTAACCAAGATGGCGGTAAAACTAGCCACGCGCTCTTGTTCCTGCGCAACCACTTGCGCGGGTGCCCGAGCTACAAAGCTGTCATTGCTTAGTTTCGCCTGTGCTTTTGTAATTTCTGCTTCCAAACGGGTGATCTCCTTGGTAAGGCGCTCACGCTCGGCGGCAACATCAATTTCTACCTTCAGCATTAGCTTAGCATTACCGACGATGGAAATAGGTGCCGGAGACTCGGGGAAATCCTCTAATACTTGCACTTCCGATAATTTTGCTAGTCCTTGCAAGTATGGCGCGAATGCTTTCAGAGCCGCTTGATTTGATGCATCACCAGCAATAATCAGTGGTATCCGCAATGCTGGCGACAGCTGCATTTCACCCCGCAGATTACGACAGGCATCAGTCAGGGATTTCAATTCTGTCATCCATGCTTCCGCTTTTTCATCGATTTTGTCAGGGCGTGCTTCTGGGTAAGATTGACGCATGATCGAATCGCCAGCTGGATCCATCACGTGGCCAGTCAATGGTGCAACGCTTTGCCACAATGCCTCAGTCACAAAAGGAATGATCGGATGGGCCAGACGCAAAATAGTTTCCAGCACCCGTAATAACGTTCGACGCGTAGCTTGCTGTTGTGCCGGGCTGCCGTTTTGTATCTGAATTTTTGCGACTTCCAAATACCAATCGCAATATTCATCCCATACGAATTTATAGATAGCGGATGAAATATTATCGAAACGATAGTCGGTGAAACCCTTCGCGATGTCAATTTCGGTGCGTTGTAATTGAGAAACAATCCAACGGTCTGCATAAGAGAAATCCAGCTTCTCTTTGTTGCACTCGCCAGCTGTATGACCTTCAAATCCGCAATCCTTACCTTCGGTATTCATCAGAACAAAGCGGGTAGCGTTCCACAATTTGTTGCAGAAATTCCGGTAACCATCGCAACGGCTCAGGTCAAAATTAATATTGCGACCAAGCGTCGCTAGTGACGCAAAGGTGAACCTCAGCGCATCGGTGCCAAAAGCGGGAATGCCATCGGCAAATTCTTTGCGCGTAGCCTTGGCGATGCTATCTGCCTGCTTGGGGTTCATCAGACCCGTGGTGCGTTTTGTGACCAATGTTTCGACGTCAATGCCATCGATCAGGTCGATTGGATCGAGCGTATTTCCTTTGGATTTAGACATTTTTTGGCCGCTACCATCGCGTACCAGACCATGCACGTATACGGTCCCGAACGGCACTTTGCCGGTGAAGTGGGTAGTCATCATGACCATCCGTGCAACCCAAAAGAAGATAATGTCAAAGCCGGTCACCAGCACTGATGATGGTAAGAACATTTTGTAATCAGGCGTTTCTTCAGGCCAACCAAGCGTTGAAAAAGGTATCAGCGCAGAAGAGAACCAGGTATCGAGGACGTCATCATCGCGTCTGATAACTTTGTTGCCAGCTTGAGTCTGCGCTTCCGCTTCGGTCCGCGCGACGTAGATATTTCCGTCTTCGTCGTACCAGGCGGGAATCTGATGGCCCCACCACAATTGACGCGAAACACACCAATCCTGAATATTGTTGAGCCATTGATTGTAAGTGGTGTTCCAGTTCTCTGGCACCATCTTGATTTCACCATTAGCGACTTTTTCCAGCGCGACTTCGGCAATCGATTTGCCTGGGAAATGCGTGCCTTCTGGTGCCGGTTTGCTCATCGCCACAAACCATTGATCGGTCAACATTGGCTCAATCACAACGCCAGTGCGGTCTCCACGTGGGACCATCAATTTATGCGGCTTAACCGATTCGAGCAGACCGAGTGCATCAAGGTCGGCGACGATTTGTTTACGTGCGACAAACCGGTCCATGCCCTGATATTGTTGTGGCGCTTCCTCGTTGATTTTTGCATCGAGTGTCAGGATGCTGATTTTGTCCAGATTATGACGCTGACCCACCGCATAATCATTAAAGTCATGCGCTGGCGTGATCTTCACGCAGCCGGTACCGAACTCTTTATCCACGTATTCATCGGCGATGATCGGAATTTCGCGACCGCACAATGGCAACGTCAGCATCTTGCCGACCAGATGACGATAACGCTCATCGGTTGGGTCGACGGCAACGGCGGCATCGCCGAGCATGGTTTCCGGGCGCGTGGTGGCCACGGTCAAATGACCGCTGCCATCGACCAGCGGATAGCGGATGTACCACATCGAACCGTCTTCTTCTTCCGATACCACTTCGAGATCAGAAACTGCCGTGCCGAGCATCGGGTCCCAGTTGACCAGACGTTTTCCGCGATAAATTAAACCTTGTTCGAATAGTCTGACAAAGACCTCGGTCACGGTCCCGGATAAGTCGGTGTCCATCGTGAAATACTCACGATCCCAATCGGCGGATGATCCAAGGCGACGCATCTGGGCGGTAATCGCAGAGCCAGATTTTTCTTTCCACTCCCAGACTTTTTCGATAAATTTTTCACGGCCTAGATCGTGACGCGATATTTTTTGCGCATCGAGTTGACGCTCGACCACAATTTGGGTCGCTATGCCGGCGTGGTCGGTTCCCGGTATCCATGCGGTATTGAAGCCACGCATGCGGTGGTAGCGCACCAGGCCATCCATGATGGTCTGATTGAATGCGTGGCCCATGTGCAAGGTGCCGGTAACATTTGGTGGCGGTAACTGAATGCTGAACGATGGTTTGCTGGCATCGGTGGTCGCGGCATAGTACCCGCGTTTTTCCCACTCGCTACGCCAAAATTGTTCAATCTCGGCAGGGTCGAAAGACTTGGCTAATTCCATGATTTAGTGGTGTTTTTTGCTAAAACAATGATTATAAAGGACGACACGTTTGCTTCGGCACATAGGCCAGACATATTTAAGGAACGTGACTATAAAATGGTCAAATGCCCTACTTTGAGGAGGCAAAGATCATTTTTTGTCAGAATATTTATTGTTGATCAGAGTAAATAGTCTGATCAACAATGTATAAAACTTTCTTGAAGAGCAAATGTAAATCTTCGCGCGATCTGGATTGTCGGTGTTAGAATTCAGTTCGCTAGCTTGAAATTACGCCAAGTTAGCAAAATGCTAGGGGTCCTGACTATCAGCGTTAATTTATTAACACTGATAGTCGGGTGAGAAACACCCTCTGAACCTGATCTGGGTAATGCCAGCGAAGGGAAGCCGTCGAGTTTGTTGTTGGCCTTATTTCATAACGCTTCACGCCGTTATTCCGCCGCATTCTCGAAAACTCCTTTGCTGGCTCCACGCCGAGACAACCACGCAAAGGAGCCAAAATGAACGCAAATCCAAAATTTCTATCTGCCACCGCCACGGTGGATGAAGCAGCCATTCAGCCACTACCGAATTCCCGCAAGATCTATGTCACAGGATCGCGGCCGGATATTCGTGTGCCGATGCGCCAAATTACCCAATCCGACACCGAAGCGTCGTTCGGTGCCGAAAAAAATCCCCCCATTTATGTCTATGACACTTCGGGACCGTATTCCGACCCGGACGTCAAAATTGACATTCGGTCCGGATTGTCGACACCACGCACACCTTGGATCACCGAGCGGGAAGATACCGACGAGCTATCTGGACCAAGCTCGGAATATGGGATTGAGCGCTTAAACGATCCAAAGTTGACAGAATTGCGTTTCAACTTGCAACGCAAACCTCGCCGTGCCAAAGTAGGTAAAAATGTCTCGCAAATGCATTATGCGCGTCAAGGCATCGTGACGCCGGAAATGGAATACGTCGCTATCCGCGAAAATATGCGTCGTCAGGAATATCTGGAAGAGTTAAAAGCGTCCGGCCCAATGGGCAATCGTCTCGCTGATTTGATGGGCCGTCAACATCCGGGGCAATCGTTTGGTGCAAGTATTCCAGCAGAAATCACGCCAGAATTTGTCCGCTCAGAAATAGCGCGTGGCCGTGCCATTATTCCAGCCAACATCAATCATCCTGAAGTCGAGCCGATGATTATCGGGCGCAACTTCCTGGTGAAGATTAACGCCAATATCGGTAACTCAGCGGTCACGTCATCGATTGGTGAAGAAGTCGAGAAAATGACTTGGGCGATTCGTTGGGGCGGCGATAACGTCATGGATTTGTCGACTGGCAAACACATTCATGAAACCCGCGAATGGATCATCCGTAATTCACCTGTGCCAATTGGCACTGTACCGATTTATCAGGCGTTGGAAAAGGTCAACGGCAAGGCCGAAGATCTGACGTGGGAAATTTTCCGTGACACACTGATTGAGCAAGCCGAGCAGGGCGTTGACTACTTTACGATTCACGCCGGTGTGCGTTTGCAATACGTGCCGATGACTGCCAAGCGGCTAACCGGAATCGTTTCGCGCGGTGGTTCGATTATGGCGAAATGGTGTCTTGCACATCATCAGGAATCGTTCCTGTATGACCATTTCGAGGACATCTGCGAGATCATGAAAGCGTATGACGTCTCGTTCAGTCTGGGTGATGGATTGCGTCCAGGATCGATCTATGATGCCAACGACGAGGCACAACTGGCCGAATTGAAAACGCTGGGTGAGCTCACCCAAATTGCGTGGAAGCATGATGTGCAGGTAATGATCGAAGGGCCGGGCCACGTGCCGCTGCATTTGATCAAGGAAAACATGGATCTGCAACTTGAGCAATGTGACGAAGCACCGTTTTACACATTGGGACCGCTGACCACTGACATTGCACCGGGTTACGATCACATCACGTCCGGCATCGGCGCGGCCACGATCGGTTGGTATGGCACCGCGATGTTGTGTTACGTCACGCCAAAGGAGCATTTGGGCTTGCCGAACAAAGCTGATGTGAAGGACGGCATCATCACCTACAAAATTGCAGCGCACGTCGCGGATTTGGCGAAGGGCCATCCCGGTGCTCAGATTCGTGACAATGCATTGTCTAAAGCACGGTTCGAATTCCGTTGGGATGACCAGTTCAATATTGGTCTTGATCCAGATAAAGCACGCGAATTTCACGATGAAACGTTGCCGAAGGATTCTGCCAAAGTAGCGCATTTTTGCTCGATGTGTGGGCCCCATTTCTGCTCCATGAAAATCACACAGGAAGTGCGGGAATACGCTGCCAAGCAAGGTATCACCGAGATCGCTGCGTTGAAGAAAGGGATGGAAGTGAAGTCCATCGAATTCATCAAAAGCGGTGCGGAAATTTATAGAAAACAGTGAGCGTGATGATGGAAATCGAACTTAACGGTGCGCCGCATCAGCTCGACGATCATCAGACGTTGCAGCAGTTGGTAGCGGCGCTGGCGATGTCCGGCAAGGCGATTGCCGTGGCGGTCAATCGTCAGGTGGTACCGTCCCACTTATGGGCGCAGCATGTCTTGCAGTCACATGATAAGGTCGACGTGGTGCGGGCTATCGGGGGCGGTTAAGGTTGGCGTAACTGGCATAAAGCGAGCGTAAGGCGGGGTGTGAAGTTGGGTGCTGGCGATCTCTGCCATCACGCAGACCATAAGCTGTCCTTACGTCAATTTATGCTGCGAATGTCTTGCCTGCCAAATGCAACTGTTTGCAACGATATTGGTTCGGTAGCGCTGAGCGTTACCGAACCATCAAAGCAATTCGAAAGGAAAAATCATGAACATGCACAATGCCCTCTCAGAAAGCCAACAGGATAGTGGCTTGATTATCGCAGGGAAAACCTACCGTTCGCGGCTGCTAGTCGGTAGTGGGAAATACCGCGATCTGGACCAAACGCGTGACGCGACTGAAGCCAGCGGTGCAGAAATTATTACGGTCGCGATTCGTCGGGTCAATATCGGCCAAGACCCAGACGCGCCTAATCTGCTAGATGTTGTGCCGCAGTCGCGCTATACGATATTGCCTAATTCTGCCGGTTGCTATACGGCGAAAGATGCCGTGTATACGTTGCAATTAGGCCGTGAATTACTGGGCGGTCACAAGTTGGCAAAGCTGGAAGTACTCGGCGACGAAAAGACTTTGTTTCCCAATATGCCCGAGACCTTGAAAGCAGCAGAAACACTCGTCAAAGATGGTTTTGATGTCATGGTGTATTGCAGCGATGATCCGATTCAGGCGCGTATTCTCGAGGAAATCGGTTGCGTTGCCATCATGCCACTGGCTTCATTAATTGGGTCCGGAATGGGGATTTTGAACCCTTGGAATTTATCGCTGATTATCGATCAGGCTAAAGTACCGGTGTTAGTTGATGCCGGAGTTGGCACTGCTTCCGACGCCGCGATTGCGATGGAGTTGGGCTGTGATGGCGTGTTGATGAATACGGCGATTGCTGGCGCGCGTGACCCGATTCGCATGGCGCGAGCGATGCGCTTGGCGGTTGAAGCCGGTCGTGAAGCTTATCTGGCGGGGAGAATTCCTAAGCGCTTTGCAGCGTCCCCCTCGTCGCCTATGGCTGGGCGTGTAAAGTGACGGGGAGACAATCCAGTCTTTCAGAATCGACTACAGAGCGCTCAACGCCTCCGTGCGTTTTGGTCTTCTCGGGTTCTGATCCTAGCGGTGGTGCCGGTTTGCAAGCCGACATCACCGCCATTGCCGGACTTGGTGCGCACCCGATGTCGGTCGTGACGGTCCTCACTGTCCAGGATAACCAGCGTGTCTTCGGGGTTTATCCGGTGGCGGCTGATCTGGTTCATCAACAGGCGCAAGTCTTGGTGGACAGGATCGAGATCGCAGCCGTCAAACTCGGCATTGTGGGCAATCGCGCCAACGCCGACGTGATCGCCGCCATCATACGCCAACTGCGTGCACGCCAGCCTGACTTGCCAGTGGTGTTTGACCCCGTGTTGGCAAACGGTGCGGGCGACACCTTGTCGACGGAAGACCCAATTGCCGCGCTAGCACCATTGTTTGCCTTGGCAACGGTGATTACGCCGAACCGGATTGAGGCGAACCGGTTATGCGGCTCTCCATCTAGCGCGGATCATGATCCCGATGTTCAGGCGCAGCAATTGTTGGCGCGTGGGTGTCAGCATGTATTGTTGAAGGGTGGACATGGCCCCGAGCAGGATCACGTATTGAATCGGTGGTACACCCGCGAACACCAGCAGAGCTGGCGTTGGCCACGCTTGCAGGGAGAGTTTCATGGTAGCGGTTGCACTCTCGCAGCAGGTTTGGCAGCATTGTTGGCGCAGGGAATGTCGATGGAACAAGCGATCAGCGCTGCGCAGACGTATTGTCAGCAAACGTTGACATCGTCATACGGCATCGCCGATGGGCAGCGCATACCGAATCGTTTAAAGCAACTTGCTTAACCCACATCGGCTAACTTTGGCGTCGGCATTTTTTTAGAATACGAAGGAGTCGTTATGAAAACGTTTAACCTGAAAGGCCTCTATATTGTCACGCCGGACTGGGATGATACGGCCAAATTGCTCGCGGTAAGCGAGCAAGCATTGCAAGGCGGTGCGACGTTACTACAGTATCGTCATAAGACCGCAGATGCCGCGTTACGTCAGGAGCAAGCCGCATTATTATTTGCATTGTGTCGGCGCTACCAGCGACCGTTCATCATCAATGATCATGTTGATCTTTGTCTGGCTTTGGACGCGGACGGCATTCACGTTGGTGGCACTGACGCCAGCGTGGCAGAAATACGTGCCAAAGTCGGTCCAGATAAAATCGTTGGTGCATCCTGTTACGGCAGCTTGGAACTGGCGCACGATGCTGTACGTTGTGGTGCTAGTTATGTTGCATTCGGTGGATTCTTTCCATCCAAAGTAAAAAAATACGACGTGACGACGCAAGCGTCAATCATGACAATCGCTAAAACTGAGATCGCGTTACCAAATGTCGTTATCGGCGGCATGACGGCACAAAATGCGATGCCATTAGTGGCGGCTGGCGCTGATATGGTGGCGGCGATTAGTAGTGTTTATCTGGCTGATGATCCGGTCGCAGCAGCGCGTGAATTCGTCGCTCTGTTTACGCGTTAGCACTTCGAAATTGCTCACGACGGTGAAAAAAAACGGCGCTGATTGCGCCGTTTTAATATCTTCATACGATTGGCCACGGCCTAAAAATTAGCCCTCTAGCAAACTACGCAACATCCATGCATTTTTTTCATGCAGCTGCATGCGTTGCGTCAAAAGATCCGCCGTTGGCTCATCAGATGCGGCGTCGACTACTGGGAAAATTGAGCGAGCAGTGCGTGTGACGGACTCTTGTCCTGCGACGAGTTGTTGAATCATTTCTGTTGCGGTCGGGACGCCAACTGCCTCGGCGATTGTCGATAATTTAGCAAACGCAGCATATGAACCAGGTGCAGGGTAACCCAATGCGCGGATGCGTTCAGCAATCAGGTCAACGGCAAGCGAGAGTTCTGTGTACTGACCTTCAAACATCAAATGCAATGTGTTGAACATTGGACCGGTCACATTCCAATGGAAATTGTGCGTTTTCAGATATAACGTGTACGTGTCGGCGAGTAATTTGCTGAGGCCGTCTGCAATTTTCTTGCGGTCTTTATCGTTGATGCCGATGTTGATGACTGCGACGTTTTTCTTTGCGGCTATCTTTGCCATTGGATTACTCCTTCTGTGGGCTACGGGTTTTGGAATTGCCAAAATACTTATATGTTTGTTTGCAACTATTCTATGTCAATTTG
The DNA here is from genome assembly GCF_054343755.1 of Glaciimonas sp. GNP009. Taxonomy (NCBI): domain Bacteria; kingdom Pseudomonadati; phylum Pseudomonadota; class Betaproteobacteria; order Burkholderiales; family Oxalobacteraceae; genus Glaciimonas; species Glaciimonas sp. GNP009. Next base: position 1,526,512 of record NZ_JBTGUV010000004.1, on the reverse strand, counting down.
ATGCATAGCGACACCAGACGTCTAAATCCGATTGCCTTGTCACGATTGAAGTTACGTTCAATCGTGTAGGACGCGCTGTTAACCAATCACTCAATCGACATATTTCCCATCGACTGTTCCGAGCGTCTATACAGAGTGATCGTTAAGGCAACACCTGCAAGCGCAGCCAGGGCAGCGAACAGGAATACTTCGGGATAACCAAATGCGGTGGCGATTAATCCCGCTAACGGTCCGGTAATGCCGAGCGCCACGTCTAAAAACATGGAGTAAGCGCCTAGCGCACTTCCGCGATTATGCTGCGGCACCCTGCGCACGGCCTCGACACCTAGTGCAGGAAAAACCAGCGCAAAGCCACAGCCGGTTAGGGCCGCTCCGCATAACGCGACCCAAGAAGCGGTGGAGAAGCCAAGCAACAGCAATCCCACTGCCTCGACTGCAAAGCAGGCAACTGCCACGCGAAAGCCGCCAAATCGTGTAATCACCGAACCAAATAAGAGCCGGGCACCCACAAAAAAGCCACCAAATAATGTGAGAGCGAAGGCGGCGTTAGACCAATGATGGCTCGCATAAAAGAGGGTAATAAAAGTAGCAATTGATCCAAATCCGACTGACCCAAGGGCCAGCCCGAGACCATGCGGCAACACGCGGCGCAACACGTTTCTAAACGGAAGGTGATCACCTTTAATCACTGCGGTGGCTTGTTTGCGCCGGGCTAGATAGTAACCAAGCCCGCCCAGCCCGATAATGGCAACGCCGACCCATGCCAAACCCCATGCGTGAACGATCACGACGCCCAATGGCGCTCCCACTGCAAGTGCGCCGTAGGTAGCAATGCCGTTCCACGAAATCATGCGTGCGGTATGTTGAGATCCAACGCGACCAATGCCCCAGGCAATGGCCCCGGTACCAACCAGACTTTCCGAGTAACCGAGCACTAACCTGCTAAGCATCAATATAACCAAGCTGAGCCATGGGACGGAGGGCAATAATGCCGCGACAATTAATATTGCTCCACTTGCCGTACATCCAATTAAGCCATACAACACCGATGTTTTGGGACCGACTGAATCAGCAATGCGGCCAGCGCGCGGGCGGCTTAGCATGGTGGCCAGATATTGAATACTGATGGCGAGGCCAGCTAGCACCGAACTGTAGCCTAAATCGACATGGACGTAGCCAGGCAATACCGCCAATGGCAGGCCAATTGACAGGTAGCAGATAAAAGTAAAAAAAGAAGTGGCGATAATATGGAAGCTAACGGCACCCTCTGAAAGGGGCTGCGCGTCTAGCTTTGACGCTTGCTGTAAATCAGGCGCAGGCGACATGCCAGGTTCGGAAGTGGACGGCTTACCGCGGTTGAAGCGGGCTGGTTCGGACATGGTAGTTAACGTAGAAAGATGAGGAAGCGAGAGTAATCGACAAAAAGCGGTGTAACCAGGATGTAACCTAAGAGGTCAACGCAGACAGGATTTTTGCTTTGCTGCAACGCAGTATTTTACTCTTTGGAGTGAATTATTGCTTGCCGTGTGCCGATGTTATAGCGTATACCCTTCGTAACAGTCTCGGTACTCTCGTGGAACGCGCTTCTTTTATAGCCGCGCAGTTATAATGATGGGATGCAAAATCTTCTTCAGAATCTCAATCCCGAACAACTCGCCGCAGTCACTTTGCCCGCTCAACCAGCCTTGATTCTCGCCGGTGCCGGATCCGGTAAGACGCGCGTACTGATCACCCGCATTGCGTGGCTTATTCAAACCGGACAAGTTTCACCGTCAGGCGTACTAGCCGTCACCTTTACCAATAAGGCGGCCAAAGAAATGATGATGCGATTATCAGCGATGTTGCCGATTAATACACGCGGGATGTGGATAGGGACGTTCCACGGCCTCTGCAACCGCCTGCTACGTGCGCATCACAAGGATGCCGCGCTGACGCCGACGTTTCAGATTTTTGATTCGCAAGATCAGTTATCGGCGATCAAACGGTTGCTTAAATCATTGAGCATCGATGATGAGAAGTATCCGCCGCGTAACTTGATGTACTTTATCAATGGTGCAAAAGATCAGGGTTTGCGTGCGCACGATGTCGAAGCTAACGATGACTACAATCGCAAATTTGTCGAGTTATACGCCCTTTATGATCAGCAATGCCAGCGCGAAGGGGTCGTTGATTTTGCCGAACTATTATTGCGCACCTATGAATTGATGGTCAGAAATCAGCCTTTGCGTGAGCATTATCAAGCCCGTTTTAAACATATTTTGGTGGACGAGTTTCAAGATACCAACGATCTCCAATATAAATGGTTAAAGTTGATGGCAGGGCAAGGCGGCGCGGTGTTTGCCGTTGGCGATGACGATCAAAGTATTTATGCATTTCGCGGCGCGAATGTCGGCAACATGAGTACCTTTCAGCGTGAATTTCAGGTCGAAAATTTGATCAAGCTGGAGCAAAATTATCGCTCGCAAGGTCATATTCTAGACTCTGCCAATACGCTAATCGCTAATAATAGCAAGCGTCTGGGTAAAAACTTGCGCACTGATGCTGGCCACGGCGAGCCGGTGAGAATTTATGAGTCAACTAGTGATTTACTCGAAGCCCAGTGGATTATCGAGGAAGCCAAGAGCCTGATCAATGAGGGTGCAACGCGTAGCGAAATAGCGATCCTGTATCGTTCAAACGCGCAATCGCGGGTGATTGAGCATGCGTTATTTTCAGCTGGCATTCCGTATCGGGTGTATGGCGGTCAACGCTATTTTGAGCGTGCAGAAGTCAAGCATGCAATCGCGTATTTGCAACTGATGGACAATCCCCATAACGATTCAGCATTTTTGCGCGTCGTGAATTTTCCAACACGCGGTATTGGCGCGCGTTCTCTCGAACACCTACAGGATGCCGCACGTCAGCAAGGTATTTCGCTGTATGCAGCGGTACCGTACGTGGCGGGAAAGGCCGGCACCTCTCTCGGCGCATTTCTCAAGTTAATTGAAGGTGCACGCTTTGAAACGCAGCATTTGCCGTTGCCAGAAATGGTGCAGATTATGCTCGGCATGAGTGGGCTAATAACGCATTACGGTACCGAGCGCGAGGGCGCCGACCGCATCGAAAATCTGGAGCAATTGGTCAACGCTGCGACCTTATTCGTCTCAGAAGAAGGATTTGGAGTAGAAGCGCCGGCATTGCTCGGCCCGCAAGCCGATGTGTTGGCAGCGGCCTCTATTACGACCGCGGATGGGATTGAAATTATTGATGCGGACGCACGGCTGTCGTTCATCATGTCGCCGTTGTCAGCATTTTTGTCACATGCCTCGTTAGAGGCGGGAGATAATCAGGCTAAAACCGGGCAAGACGCCTTGCAGCTAATGACGGTGCATTCATCCAAAGGTCTGGAGTTTGAAGCGGTATTTATTACAGGGCTGGAAGAGGGATTGTTTCCCCATGAGAATTCCCAAAAAGAAGACTCTGGCGTGGAAGAAGAGCGGCGTCTGATGTATGTCGCTATCACGCGTGCTAAAAAGCGCCTTTACATGAGTTTCTCGCAGACGCGAATGCTGCACGGGCAGACGCGTTATAACCTGCGGTCACGATTCTTCGATGAGTTGCCTGAAGACTCGCTCAAGTGGTTGTCACCCAAAATACAACCACAGCAACAAAGCTGGTTTGCGCACCCGAAAGCGGCATGGGTTGATGAGCCCCAATATGGCGCTAATGCCATTGCAAACAAAATCACGAAACAGGATGTGGGTTGGCGCATTGGGGAAAATGTCGCCCATCAAAAATTCGGTGAAGGCGTGATTGTCAATATCGAAGGTGGTGGTGGAAACGCCCGCGCGCAAATTAACTTTGGCAAGCATGGAATGAAATTGCTGGACTTAACGATCGCCAAGCTGGATAAGGTGTAGGCATCAGATCTCTTATAATTCACTTCTCCGGGGAGACCGGGGAAGTGAACAAGCTACAAGAGTTTACTTTTCAGAGGGTTCCGGCTCGCCAAATACCTGCTTGTAGGTGGGATAAAACGAGCAATACATGACGACTGTTAGCAGGATCGACAGTGGCAACAGCACCATAAGCGTAATCGATGCATTACCTACTAACAGCGCGACGATCACGCTGATAATGGCAGGGAACAATACGCCGAAGACGACCCATGAAAGTCCGTACACCATAAACGCTTTTGTCTCACGCTGAACCGCGAAAAAGCTATAAAAAATCGCCTTGAATACGCTCATTTTTTGCCACGCAATAAGAGGAGCCGCGTACCAGAATCCCATGGCAAAGGGCACGTACACGGCGGCAGAGAACATCATGGCTAATGTCATATTCGATTCTTGCGCCGTTTTGGCATCAAGTGGAATCTGTCCGGTCATAGCTTCCCAGAAAACGCCGCCATCAATCAATGCCGAGGCGCCAATGGCGATCATTGCGGCGAGTAAGTATAAGCACCCAAGTAGTAACAGATTTTTCACTGCAGGCGAACGAAATCCCGTCAGCAGTAAATTTGGGAAAACGCGTTTGTCGTTCTCAATTTGCACACAGGCCTGCATGAACGCCATTGAAAATACAGGTATCAGTATCAGCGGTAGCAGTTGACCCAATACAGGTACGATACCGACAGCCAGCATCAGGAACATATAGGCAAGGAAAAGAGTCGAGATTTCAGCTGGTTGTTTGCGGAATAACGCAAAGCCACTTTTTACCCAGATCCAACCAGTTTTTGCAGGTAATTTTTCCATTATATTCAGAGCAGGGCCGGAGCCGGGTGAGCGATGCGTTGTCGCAAGATCCGTTCAAAATGCGCCGGATCATGCGGCGTCAGCATTTCTGCTGCGCGAGGTAAGTAAAAGTCATAAAGACGAGATAGCCAGAAGCGCAATGCGGCGGCGCGTAACATGGGTTGCCAGGCGGTTTGATCGTCACTACTAAACGCTTGCACTGAGCGGTAGCCGTCCAGCATTGCCGCTACGCGCACCTCGTCAAGTTCTCCTGTATCGACGTCGATACACCAATCGTTAACGGTGACGGCAAGATCGAATAGCCAAGTATCGCATCCAGCAAAATAAAAGTCGAAAAAGCCCGATAATTTATCGCCGTCAAACATCACATTATTGCGGAAAAGATCGGCATGCACGGGCCCTTTGGACAGGCTTTGATAAGTGGCAGTTACCGCAAAATCCTCCTGAAACTTAATTTCGGAACCGAGCAGCTGTTTAATCTCTGCAGGCAAAAATGGCAGCACGGCAGGTGCTGTGTCCCGCCACCATGCGAGTCCACGCAAGTTAGGCTGATAAATCGGAAAATCTTGTGCCGCCAGATGCATTTTTGCCAGCATGACCCCGACTTCGCGGCAATGCACAGGACCCGGCGACATTTCGGATTCGCCACGCAGTTTGCTAACGATCGCAGCGGGTTTGCCGTGTAGTGCATTAATAAGCGCGCCATGCTGATTGGCTATGGGAGCAGGCACCGCCACGCCACGCTGCGCCAGGTGACGCATAAGTTCAAGGTAAAAAGGCAATTGTTCGAACGTCAGTTTTTCAAAAACTGTCAGCACGTATTCGCCGGCCTCGGTATTGATGAAAAAATTACTATTTTCGATACCGGACGAAATACCTTTGATCGCCAGTGCTTTGCCTAAGGGAAATTGTGAAAGCCATTGGCTAAGGTCATCGAGGCTGACCGGGGTAAATACTGCCATGAGAAAAATTTAAAAAAAGAGATTTCGGAAAAAGTCGAAAGGTCACGCTATTTGTGAGAATGTAGAAAAAAGACCCAACATTTGAATCTCTCATCAACATTTGCCGCAGGGCTACAAAAAGCACCAGAAAAGCCGCCTTATTGGGCTGGCGTGGTAGGTGGCATTGGCGCTGTTTTACTATCAACAGCCTGTTCTTGGCCGGGAGTTGCTGGCTTTTCTTTCTTTTGGCCCCAATCGAACTCCTTAATCACCCATCGCGCACCGTTCGCTGGTGCACTTGGCGTATCGCCCGGCAACGACGTGCCGGCTGTTCTAGGTACGATGTGATAAGTACTGCCGCCGCTGTTAACCTTGATGTCCGTGACAACGCCTTGCTGGCGCTGCTGCGTGATGGTGTCTTCCGGCGCTTTCTCGTTTTTTTGAATGGTAATGGCAGGTTTTTCACCCTCTTCCAGATTCTGTAGTTCGGGCGGCGGCGGTGCCAGATTTGCAGGCCGCGGCGTATTCGTCTGCTGCTGTGCCTGCACCATTGATGTCGTCATTACACCAACCGCAGCAATTAAAAGCGCTGATAACGTTGCCACTGGCCAGACTTTAAGGTTATTCATGGTTTTTTGGATGCCATAGTTGTTCGTTGGTATCGAACTAGTAAAAAAATCTAGTTAGATGCAATGGTTCCATTGTAGCAAACCGGCCGTAACGATAGGGCACAAGTCGTAGATCAAGCCCAATTAGCACAGATAAATCGCACCTTTTTGGGGCTGTTGTTGTTGCTTGGCGATGTCACTGCCATTCATAGCGCAACGCTGTCGACCGGCAGGCTGGAAAGTCAGCGCTTAATCTTGTTTAAGCGAAGCCAATAGGAGTCGGACGAAATCGTCCAAATCCAGCTATCCTGGCCATAGGCAGGACCGACACTTTATATGTCGATCCCGTTGTAGTGCGGGTAAAAATTACAACAATGCGCCGGTGTCGGTATGACGGTCTACAGAATCTGCCAGCGATGTTTCACCTTTGTCATAAAAGTCGAAGACGGCATCTACAATCAGCGCAGGATCGTCGATAACCTGAATCAGATCAAGGTCTTTTGCGCCGATCATTCCAGTGGTAACCAACGTCGTACGGAACCACTCCAGCAGGCCTTCCCAGAACGTACTGCCGACTAAAATGATCGGAATCTTTCGACATTTCCCGGTCTGAATCAAGGTCAGGACCTCGGTTAGCTCATCCATGGTGCCAAAGCCGCCGGGTAATACGATATAGGCATCCGCATGCCGTACGAAGGCAACCTTACGCGCAAAAAAGTGGCGGAAACTTAACGAAATATCTTGCCACTTATTACTGCTTTGCTCGTGTGGTAGCTCAATATTGAGGCCAATCGAGGGTGACTTTCCTTCAAACGCGCCCTTATTGGCCGCTTCCATCAAACCAGGACCGCCGCCTGAAATAACCGCGAATCCAGCGTCCGAAAAGCGTCGTGCAATATCCGAACATTGTTCGTAATACGGGTTATCTTCTTTAATCCGCGCCGAGCCAAAGATGGAGACTGCAGGATGTAACTCAGACAGACGTTCGGTCGACTCGATAAACTCTGCCATAATTGTGAACATATGCCATGATTCGCGCGCCTTCTTGGAGGTAGCACGTTCGATGTCCGTCACTTGCCGCAACCGCGGTACATTTTTTCCGTTCGAGTTCGATTCCATATGCAAAAAACCCTGCTGTTAGTTGATGGTTCCAGTTACCTTTATCGGGCTTTTCATGCTCTGCCCGATATGCGCAATGCCGACAACGAGCCGACCGGCGCGTTGTACGGTATTTTAAATATGCTTCGTCGTTTACGTCTTGATTACCCTGCAGCTTACATTGCCTGCGTGTTCGATGCAAAAGGGAAAACGTTTCGTGACGATATGTATACCGAGTACAAGGCTACACGCGCTTCAATGCCGGAAGACCTAGTTAAACAGATTACGCCTATTCACGCTGCAGTGCGCGCTATGGGATGGCCTATTTTAATGGTTGAAGGTGTTGAAGCCGACGATGTCATCGGTACCTTGACAGTTCAGGCGGTCGCGCACGGGATGACCGCGGTGGTTTCCACCGGCGACAAGGACCTGGCGCAACTGGTTAATCAGCACGTGACACTGATTAACACAATGAATAATGAGAAATTGGATCCGCCGGGGGTAATTGCCAAATTTGGCGTTCCCCCAGACCGTATTGTTGACTACCTGACCTTGATCGGTGATACGGTCGATAATATTCCCGGCGTCTCTAAAGTTGGTCCGAAAACCGCGGTGAAATGGCTGGCCCAATACGATACGGTGGATCAAGTGATTGCCAATGCCGCAAACATCGGTGGCGCGGTGGGCGAAAATCTGCGGAAGGCGGTCGATTGGCTACCTCAGGCTAAAGCGCTGGTTACCGTTAAGACCGATTGCGATCTTAGCGAACACATGGGCTTATTTCCAGATTCACTGGCTATTTTGCCGCAAGATAGTGAAACATTAATCTCGCTTTATACGCGTTACAATTTTAAAACATGGCTACGTGAGCTTAGTAGTAGTGTGGCTAGCAGTGTGGCTGCAACGGCCAAAGTAGAAAATACCAGTAAAGCGGATGGCGATGAAAAAGTCGACCTGATCGATGCCGTCACGACGGCAGTGGAAAGTCTGGGGCAAAGTAGTTTGTTTCCGCGGGCGGTAACAAATTATGAGGCCGTCACGACCGAACAGCAACTTGATCACTGGATGACCGTCATTGCCGATGCGCCATTAACCTCGGTCGATACTGAGACAACCTCGCTTGATCCGATGACTGCACAATTAGTCGGTATTTCGCTCAGTTGCACTATAGGCGTGGCCGCGTATATTCCAGTAGCGCATCGGACGCAAGACGGCGCGCAACAGCTATCGTTGGAATTTGTATTGGGAAAAATGAAATCCTGGCTGGAAGATCCAATTAAGTTAAAAGTCGGCCAAAATTTAAAATACGACAGTCATATTTTTGCCAATCAAGGCGTGACACTACGCGGCATCGAGCACGATACGATGCTGGAATCGTATGTTTTCGAATCCCACCGTCCGCATGACATGGACAGCATGGCGTTGCGCCATCTTGGACATAAAACGATTACTTTTCAAGAGGTCTGCGGAAAAGGCGCGTCACAAATTTGTTTCGATGAAGTCGAGATTGCACGTGCCACTGAATATGCCGCGGAAGATGCTGACGTCACTTTGCGCTTGCATCAGACTATGTGGCCGCATATTGAGAGCGACGAAAAGCTGCGTTTTATTTACGAAAGTATCGAAGTCCCAACCGCGGTTGTTTTACAAAAAATTGAACGCAATGGCGTCTTGATCGATGCGGGTTTGTTGAAGACCCAATCGAATGAAATAGGTAAACGCCTGTTGGAAATTGAACAGCAAGCTTATATCCTGGCGGGTCAGCCATTCAATCTTAATTCTCCTAAACAATTGGGAGAAATTTTCTTTGAAAAGCTGCAATTACCAATCATCAAGAAAACGCCTTCCGGTGCACCGTCGACCGATGAAGAAGTACTGCAAAAGCTAGCGGAAGACTATCCGCTACCGAAGATTTTGCTCGATTATCGTAGTCTTTCAAAGTTGAAGTCGACCTATACCGACAAGTTGCCGAAAATGGTCAATCAGTCTACTGGACGGGTGCATACCAACTACGCACAGGCGGTGGCGGTGACGGGGCGATTGGCTTCGAACGATCCGAATTTACAAAACATTCCCATCCGCACCGCCGAAGGGCGTCGTATCAGGGAGGCGTTCGTTGCGCCTGAAAATAGCGTGATCGTCTCGGCTGATTATTCGCAAATTGAACTACGTATCATGGCGCACATTTCCGGCGATGAAAACATGTTGCGGGCGTTTGCTGATGGTATTGATATTCACCGCGCAACCGGGGCCGAAATTTTCGGTGTAACAGCTTCGGATGTCAGTAGCGAGCAGCGTCGTTACGCCAAGGTGATTAACTTCGGTTTGATTTATGGCATGAGCGCGTTCGGTCTGGCAGGTAATCTGGGTATCGAGCGGGCGGCGGCGCAAATGTATATCGAAAAATATTTTATGCGCTTTTCCGGCGTCAAATTGTTTATGGACAACACGCGCTTGCAGGCCAAAGCGCAAGGTTACGTTGAAACGGTTTTCGGCCGTCGTTTATGGTTGCCAGAAATCAACTCGCCAAACGGACCACGCCGCCAAGGTGCAGAGCGCGCTGCGATTAACGCACCGATGCAAGGCACCGCTGCCGACTTGATTAAGTTGTCCATGATTGCCGTGCAGGGCTGGCTTGAGGCAGAACAGCTAAAATCCAAAATGGTGATGCAGGTCCATGATGAATTGGTGCTTGAAGTGCCGCAAGAAGAGTTGGAATTAGTTCGCGTAAAGTTGCCTGAACTGATGGCTAGCGTAGCAAAGTTACGGGTCCCGCTGATTGCCGAAGTCGGGGTTGGAAAAAATTGGGATGAAGCACATTGATGCTGGTTTGAATTGAGTCTGTATGAACGATGCGACGGTTTGTATCGTGTTGATGTCGCTCTCAGCGTACAAATGCTGAGAGCAGTTCATGCAAAGGAGTTAGACGTGGTTAGACAGTCTTAACCGTTTTTTAAATAATTCCATGTGTATTTCATCGCTTTCACGACGACAACTTGACCCACGATAGTTTCACCACTTTTTAGGAGAATCTGAGTGCCGAACTTAAAAGATGATTTTGATAGCCTGGTAGGAAAAGCGCGGTTATCCGACGACGTTGATCGCAGGACCTTTATTAAGACCGCCCTGGGCACCGGCTTTGCGGCTGCGGTTTTGCCGGTCTGCGCACAGACTGTGATTAAGACCGATACCATTGGATTGACCGCCGGTACTGTTGAAGTACAAATCAATGGTCTGACCGTGCCAATATACCGGGCCCAACCGGAAGGTAAGCGCAACTTGCCGGTAGTGCTGGTAATCTCCGAAATTTTTGGTGTACATGAACATATCGCGGACGTGGCACGACGTTTTGCGAAGCTTGGCTATCTGGCTATCGCACCCGATTTGTTTATTCGTCAGGGAAATCCGGCGGCCTTCGCCTCGATTGCGGAACTGCAAAAAGAAGTGATTTCGAAGGTGCCGGACGATCAGGTACTTGGGGATTTGGATGCCTGCGTAGCTTGGGCCAAAGAAAATGGTGGAAATATCGATAAGCTTGCCATTAACGGATTTTGTTGGGGCGGTCGCATTACGTGGTTGTACTGTGCCCACAATCCTAAAGTCACAGCGGGAGCGGCATGGTACGGCCGTCTGGTCGGCGATAAGAGCGCGCTCAATCCCCATCAACCGGTCGATATCGCAGCCGCATTGAAAGTGCCGGTACTCGGTTTATATGGCGGCAAAGATGAGGGAATTACGCAAGATAGTATTCAGCAAATGAAGGCTGCACTTGCAAAGGGCAGCAGCAAATCGACCTTTGTCGTGTATCCAAACTCAGGCCACGCGTTTAACGCGGATTATCGTTCGAGTTATGTTGAAGCTGACGCCAGGGATGGCTGGAAACGCGCCCTGGAATGGTTTAAAAGCCACGGTGTTAGTTGAGCTGAATTGAACGGCGTTGCTCTCGTTAGAGTAGTGCAATTTGAGTGACGCGCATCGTCGGAAGAGTGTGTAGGTCAGTTGCCTTTGCGACTAACCAAACACTCTTTTATTTACTACCGCCAGCGCTGTTTGGAAGGAATATCAAGCACCGGTGGCAATCGGGCGACTTGGATCTGCGCACCATTCGCTCCACGATCCAGGATACAACGCTGCGCCGTGCAAGCCAGCAATTTCCAAAGCCAGCAAGTTGTGACATGCAGTTACGCCAGATCCGCATTGCATCACTGCAGCCTGGGATGCACTGATAATGTTACTAAACTCTTCGTGCAGTTGATGACCCGGTTTAAAGCGTCCATCGGCTTGTAAATTATTTTTAAAGAAGCGATTTTTTGCACCAGGAATATGACCGCCGATGGGGTCTATGGTCTCGTTTTCGCCACGGAAGCGGTCCGGTGCGCGGGCATCGACCACAGTACGTTGTGGATTGGTTAAATTATTTAAAACATCCTGCGCATCAACGTTGGTGACTAACGCGGGTTTGATGCTGATAGTACCCTTCACGTTTGTAGTGACTGTGGTTGATAGCGTTTGCCCTTCTGCTAGCCAAGCCGCTAATCCACCATCAAGCACCGCTACGGAGGCATGACCAATTGAGCGCAGCAGCCACCAAAGTCGCGCAGCAAAGATGCCGCCTTGCGCATCGTAAGCAACGACCTCCGTATCGTCATTGATACCCCATTGGCGCAAAGTCGCGATCAGGGCATCTTGTTCTGGTAACGGATGGCGTCCTTTGAAAACGCCATCTGCAGCTAGCTTGGCACCAGATAAATCTTGATCGAGATGCGCGAATTGCGCCATAGGAATATGGCCAGAAGTATAGGCTGCGCGGCCAGCATCCAGATCGGCCAAATCGTGACGGCAATCGATTATGACCCAGTTCGCTTGCGGCGCATTTTGCAACAGGTTGGCAGCTGAAATCAGCGTGGTGTAAGGATGTTTGTTTGGCATAGCGATCTCCTGTAGTTCTTGCATGTAGCAGCGAATATATTGTACCCAAGCTTGCCATTTAAGTTCGCAATAGTGCCTTGAAATTCAATCTCACATTTGATACTTGGTTTATCGCTCGCTTTTGAGGCGATAAGCGATTTAGCAGTCGAGAATGTTCACTTTAATTATAGAGCGTTGTTGTCGATCAGCCGTTGATAATTAATGGCGGTAGCGACCACATAAAGGGGATTACAAAAAAATCATCAAACTTGGAAAATAAGATAAAGCAACTATCTCAGTAAATGTCGCAGTTGATGCGGACTAAATGCCACAAAGCGCTGCTAATCTTTGATGGCGCACTTATCGCTGCGAGGAACAAATTTGATGGTGTTTCAGCCATAATCAAGTTGAAAAGCGCGGGAGTACGAGCGATAAGTCAAAAACGAGGGAGAAGAAAGGAAGAGAAGAATGAATCTGAACGACTGATTTTTCGAAGTCGTACAGATTAAAGTAATTGATCAGCGGGTGTTAGTCGACGTTAGTTTTTGGTAGGTCCATCTGGCTGCGATACCATTCGTGGAAATGCTGCATACCATCCTCCATCGGTGATTGATATGGCCCGACTTCGCTTACGCCTCGCGCCATTAAAATACTGCGGCCAGCGTCCATGCGTAGCGCAATTTCATCATCTTCGACACAGGTTTCCATGTATGCAGCGCGTTCGGCCTCTACCATTTCGCGCTCGAATAACGCGATTTCTTCAGGGTAGTAGAACTCAACCACATTCGTTGTCTTTTGAGGCCCCCTTGGCCACAAAGTGGATACCACCAATACGTGGGGATACCATTCGACCATGATGTTTGGATATATTGTTAGCCAAATTGCACCGAATTTTGGTGGTTTGCCGTTGCCAAATTTGAGAACCTGTTCTTGCCATTTTTTGTAAGCCGGTGATCCGGATTTTGCCAGACCATGATTGACACCGACTGTTTGTACGCTGTAATCCTTGCTGAATTCCCACGTGAGATCGTCGCAACTGACAAAACTACCCAATCCGGGGTGAAACGGCTCAACGTGATAATCCTCCAGATAAACCTCAATAAAAGTTTTCCAGTTGTAATCGCATTCATGCACTTCAACGTGATCAAACAAATAGTTGCTGAAATCAAGGTCTTTCGACACCCCTAACTTGTTGAGTTTTTCCCCGACATTAAAGCCGTTTTCTTCAAACAGTAAGCCGTTCCAGCTTTGCAGCGGTGTTTGAGACAGGTTCATACATGGAGTTTCGCCGAAATGCGGCGCTCCGATGAGTTCACCTTTGAGGTCATAAGTCCAGCGATGTAGCGGACAGACGATAGTGCGGGCGTTGCCATGACCGTCGAGCATCTTCGCTTGACGATGACGACAGACGTTAGAAACTAGCACAATGCCCTCAGGATTGCGCACTAACATGCGGCCTTCATTTTCGGATGCCATTGTGGCGTAATCGCCAACATTGGGTACCATTAACTCGTGGCCAACATAACGTGGACCACTTTGAAATAGCTGTTGTATTTCGCGTTTTAACAGTGTTTCGTCAAAATAGACGTCGACTGGAAGTTGCGCATCAGACCGCGCCAGCGTGGCAAAAATAGCCAGATCGGACATTCCCGTCCCCCAAATTAATCTGCACCAACCTAAGAGAGAAAGAATCCGTAAAAATCTGTATTCAAATAATATAAAATTAATATGAAGCGGAAGTTTCGGACATAACCTACTATTATGCCACAGCTAGACTTGCTTTTCTCTATTTGACCATAAATTGCCGGATAATCCCTCAGAAATTCAACGGGTTATAACTGTTTGCACTAAAATAGCGGACACCACAATTAAGCACTCGCCTAGAGTTTCTGACTTTAGCTTTTGCTTCCCCGCAATCAGCCGTTACCATCTGCAGTGCTCGGCTTGGTATTGATTCAGATCAACGACGACATCGTGCAGGCTGGCCAATGACTGATGGTAAGGCAACATTATTTTGAACAGGCTTTAACAATTATGGCAAAGAACGCACTTTCTGCCAGTAATCCGGCATCATTTGAACAGGCAATGGCTGAATTGGAGCAACTTGTTGCCCAGATGGAAGCCGGTGAGTTACCGTTGGAGGCGTCGGTAGCGGCTTATAAACGCGGCTCAGAACTGGTTAAATTTTGCGCAGTACAACTCGATAAAGTTGATAGTCAGGTAAAAGTTCTGGAGGGAGATATGTTGAAACCTTTCGCCGCGCCCGCTGATCAGTCCGATGGAAGCGATGCATGACGGGTGCTGACAATACGACGGAAGCTATAGAGTCGCTTCACGCAATTGGAGTGCCGGATGATATTGCTGGGTTTTCTGAATGGATGCGGCAGATTCAGTCAGTAACTGAAGCTGCATTGACAACATTTTTGCCCTTGCCTACGGATGTTCCGGTACGCTTGCACCAGGCTATGCGTTATGCGGTTTTAGATGGCGGCAAGCGGATACGGCCTCTTTTGGTATTCGCGGCTGGTGAGCTGTTCGGAGCACCTCAACCTATGTTGGAACGCGCAGCAGCAGCAGTCGAAATGATTCATGCGTATTCGCTGGTGCATGACGATATGCCGTGTATGGACGACGACGCACTACGCCGCGGTAAACCGACCGTGCATGTGCAATATGATGAACCAACCGCATTATTAGTTGGCGATGCATTGCAGTCGCAAGCGTTTATTGTGTTGTCTGCCAATGTCGAGACTGTTGATCCGGTGCGCCAGATGATGATGTTGCGCTTGCTGGCGGCGGCGTCCGGGTCTTTCGGTATGTGCGGCGGTCAGGCAATCGATTTGGATAGTGTCGGTTTGCAGCTATCTCTGGATGCGCTGGAGTTGATGCATCGATTGAAGACCGGCGCCTTACTACGCGCCTCAGTCCTATTGGGGGCCACCAGCGGCAAGACGTTATCGTTCACGGAAGTGCAAGCATTGGAAGCATACGGTACGGCGATTGGGTTGGCGTTTCAGGTGGTCGACGATATCCTTGATGCGACTGCCGATTCAGCAACTTTAGGCAAGACAGCGGGCAAGGACGCAGCGAATAATAAACCAACCTATGTATCGATCATCGGGTTGACGGAATCGCAGGTATTGGCAGATAAGTTGCGTAACGACGCTCACGCGGCGATTGCGCCCTTTGGAAATAAAGCCCGTCGCCTGCGTGAATTGGCAGATTTGATTGTGCAGCGGAAAGCTTAGTCCCATGAATTTACTTAATACAATAAACAGCCCGGCCGACTTGCGCCTTTTAACGCGTGCGCAATTGCGACCGCTGGCTGATGAACTACGCGAATTCGTTATTGATTCCGTGTCCCAGACTGGCGGCCATTTGTCGTCAAATTTAGGAACCGTTGAACTGACAATCGCGCTGCATTACGTTTTTAATACGCCCGAAGATCGTATCGTATGGGACGTAGGTCACCAAACCTACCCGCACAAAATACTGACAGGTCGTCGTGATCAAATGAAAACCTTGCGTCAGTTTGAAGGTATTTCGGGATTTCCTCGTCGTGACGAGAGTGAATACGATACCTTTGGGACGGCGCATTCGTCAACATCGATTTCGGCAGCGCTGGGCATGGCCTTAGCCGCCAAGACCAAAGGTGAAAAGGATCGTCACGCTGTCGCAGTGATCGGTGACGGTGCAATGACCGCCGGTATGGTTTTTGAAGCGATGAACAACGCTGGCGTGTATGACGACATCAATATGTTGGTTATCTTAAATGACAACGATATGTCGATCTCTCCACCGGTCGGCGCATTGAATCGTTATCTGGCGCGCTTGATGTCCGGTCAATTTTATGCCAAGGCCAAAAATGTCGGCAAATCGATGCTGCCGGGACCAGTGTTGCAATTGGCCAAGCGGTTTGAAGAGCACGCCAAAGGCATGATTGTACCTGCCACCATGTTTGAGGAATTAGGTTTCAATTACATCGGTCCCATTGATGGGCATGATTTGGAATCGCTGATTCCAACGTTGCAAAATCTGAAGCATTTGAAAGGTCCGCAATTTTTGCACGTGGTAACAAAAAAAGGTCAGGGTTATAAGTTGGCTGAGGCCGATCCCGTGCTTTATCACGGGCCCGGAAAGTTTAATCCAGCCGTCGGCATCAAGCCAGCGACGTCCAGCAAGATGACGTATACGCAAGTTTTCAGTGACTGGCTATGCGATATGGCAGCGCAAGATGAAAAACTAATCGGTATTACGCCAGCAATGGCGGGCGGCTCTGGATTGGTGGAGTTTGAGCAGCGCTTTCCAGAGCGTTACTACGATGTTGGTATCGCCGAGCAACACGCGGTGACTTTTGCCGCTGGCCTTGCTTGCGAAGGCCTCAAGCCAGTTGTGGCGATTTATTCGACCTTCTTGCAACGTGCTTATGATCAATTGATACATGATGTCGCGCTGCAAAATCTGGATGTCACCTTTGCGCTTGATCGTGCTGGTCTGGTCGGAGCTGATGGCGCGACTCACGCTGGCAATTATGACATCGCTTTCTTGCGTTGTATTCCCAACATGGTGGTCATGGCTGCTTCTGACGAAAACGAATGTCGCCAGATGTTGTCGACAGCTTATCTCTACAAAGGGCCAGCCGCCGTGCGCTATCCCCGTGGCAGTGGTGTTGGCGCAGTGATTGATCAGGCATTAGTTGGGTTGCCATTTGGCAAAGGCGAGATTCGGCGCGAAGGTAAGGGAATAGCGATTTTGGCCTTTGGTACGATGGTTGCGCCAAGTCTTGAAGCGGCCGAAGCATTGAATGCGACCGTCGCTAATATGCGCTTCATTAAACCGCTGGATGTTGCGCTGTTACTCGAACTGGCAAATTCGCACGAGGCAATTGTCACTGTAGAAGAAGGTTCGATCATGGGTGGCGCTGGCGCCGCGGTGGCAGAAGCTTTGGCGGCGGCAGGATGTGTCAAACCGCTTCTGAATCTGGGTTTGCCCGATCGTTTTATCGATCATGGTGACGCTACACAGTTATTGGCGATGTGTGGTTTGAATGCAGAAGGAATTGCGGCGAGTATTCGTCAACGATTTGGCAAAGAGGTATTGCATTTGGTGGCTATGCAGAATTAGATTGGGTTTTTGATTCCCTCTGATGATGGGTGATTAAGTGTGTTGTCAGCTACGGTCTTCGATAGGTAATTTACAAAGACCGTAGTGAGTGCATTAGTGGACGATCCGGCCAATAAAAAAGTCTTCATCGGTGCAGTCTGATTTGCTTTGTTGGAGCATCTGCCCGAAGCAGAAAAGGAACGCATTACGCAACCGATCCAGATCACCATCGACGCTAAAATCTTGTCAACGCTCAGGTCTCATCAATAGCGCAATAGCGATCAAAGCGGCTCAAACGTCACTGCGCCCGACATTTTTCCACAAAACATCACTGCCGCCATCCAACCGATTTAACACCCGCGACAAAACAAACAACAAATCCGATAGTCGATTGACGTAAAGCCGCACAGGAACGTTGACCGTTTCACTCTTGCCCAGCGTGATGATACTGCGCTCAGCGCGGCGACACACTGTCCGGCAAACATGTGCCAGCGCCGCTGTGCGTGCTCCGCCAGGTAAAATAAATTCCCGTAACGGTGGCAAGTCTGCATTATATTTTTCGAGCAATGCGTCAAGTCGCGCCACTTGTGACTCCTTGATCATCACGTAACCCGGAATACACAACTCGCCACCGAGATCGAATAAATCATGCTGAATCGTCAGCAGATCATCGCGCAAAGTAGTCGGTAATACCTCGCAGAGTAAAACACCGAGATGTGAGTTCAGTTCATCGACATCGCCAATTGCGTGAATCCGCAGACTATCTTTGTCTGTGCGGCTACCGTCGCCAAGGCCAGTTGTGCCGTTGTCGCCCGTGCGCGTAGCTATTTTTGAGAGTCGATTACCCATGTTGGTTGTATATAGTGAAATTATAGTGAGATAGGCGATTACTTTACACTAGTGGCCCAATGCCGTGACAAATTCCCGGCAATCGCTATCGAAGAGTAAAATCTTAACAAAACGGAGACTCTTATGAATCATATCGCCACATTGGCAGCATTAAAAAAGCCGCTGCCTGACGCGTTGCTTGTTGTACTCAAAACCTTATTTGGGGACCGCTTCTCCACTACGCATGCCATGCGCGCGCATCACGGTAGTGACGAATCGTCCTACGATCCGATGTTGCCTGATGCCGTGGTGTTTGCTGAGTCGACCGAAGATGTCGCGGCGACCGTCAAATTGTGCAGTGAATATCAAATACCGCTCATTCCGTACGGTTGCGGGACATCTCTGGAAGGCCATATATTGGCCTTGCAAGGCGGTATTTCGATCGACTTGTCACGCATGAATCGTCTGTTGGCGGTGCACGCTGAAGATATGACCGCTACGGTTCAGGCCGGTGTGACGCGCAAGCAGATCAATCACGAAATCAAAGATAGCGGACTGTTTTTCCCCATTGATCCGGGTGCTGATGCGTCGCTTGGTGGCATGGCCGCGACGCGTGCGTCCGGGACTAACGCCGTGCGTTACGGCACCATGCGTGAGAACACTTTGGCGCTGACCGTCGTCACATCGGATGGCCGTATTATCAAAACCGGCACGCGCGCTAAAAAATCTTCCGCTGGCTATGATCTGACGCGCATATTTGTCGGTAGTGAAGGGACGTTGGGCATTATTACAGAGGTGACCGTTCGGCTATATCCGCAGCCCGAAGCTATTTCTGCGGCGGTGTGTTCGTTCGAGACTATCGGTGACGCCGTCAACTCAGTGATTCAGATTATTCAGCTTGGTGTACCGATTGCGCGGGTCGAATTTCTCGATGAAAATAGTGTCAAGGCGATTAATGCCAATGCTAAATTAGGCTTGCCAGAAAAACCATTATTACTATTTGAGTTTCACGGCAGCGAAAACGGCGTGAAAGAACAAGCCGAAGTGGTCCAGTCCGTGGTCAATGAGTTCCACGCAATTGGCTTCGAATGGGCGACGCAGCCTGAAGATCGTTCACGTTTGTGGGCTGCGCGACATAACGCTTTTTTTTCGCTCTTGCAGTTGCGTCCGGGATCTCGCGCCATATCAACCGATTGTTGCGTGCCGATTTCGCGCTTAGCAGAGTGCATGTTGTCGACCAAAGCAGATTGCGATGCTCACGGCATGATTTATTCGATATTAGGCCATGTTGGTGATGGCAATTTTCATGTGCAAATGCTGGTTGATCCAGATAATGCGGTGGAGATTGCTTGCGCCGAAGGTATTAATAGTCGCATGGTGGCGTTAGCGATTTCGATGGATGGAACTTGCACCGGTGAACATGGTGTCGGCTTGCATAAGATGGATTTTTTGATCGCTGAACATGGCGACGCCGCGATTGAGACTATGCGGGTGCTGAAGCATGCTTTTGATCCGAAGAATATTCTTAATCCCGGTAAAATTATTCGTTGGTAGGGCGATACGACTATCTATAAAAGCAAAATGGATACTTTCAGTTAGTCCTAAAAGTATCTTCGGCCCTAAGCGTTGCAGCGCGGTATGCTACAGCGTTCAGTGATTGCAACATCAGATCAGTGAATCACTAAATCGCACTTTCGGATATCGAATGAAAATTGCCTCATACGGAATATGCTAAACAAGTCCTCCATCGCGACCCGATTGCCACCGGTCCACGCCCTGTCGGCGTTCGAGGCCGCAGCGCGCCATAACTCATTTGCACTCGCTGCCGATGAGTTATGCATTACGCCTTCGGCGCTGTCGCACCGGATTCGCTTGCTTGAGGATTTCGTCGGTGAGCGGCTGTTTAGTCGTGAAGGGCGCACCGTCACTTTGTCGGAATTTGGCCGCCGGTATCTGGACGTGGTACGCAATGCTTTGCGCACGTTAATTGAGTTTCCGATGCCGCATCGCGCTTCTCAGGCGCAGCCGCGGATCAAAATAACAGTGCCACCCACCTTTGCACGCTATTTGCTGATTCCGCATTTAGGCAGTTTTATCGCAGAGCATCCGGACATAGTTGTAGAAATATTCTTGTCGGTTCCGCTGTACGACTTAAGTCTTTCGGAAAGTGATATTGAAGTGCGTTTTGGCGCTGGCAGATATCCCAACACCACGACCGAAAAACTCTTCGAGGAACCTGCGTTTGCCGTTGCTACGCCGGATTATTTGCGTCAAATCGGTGGTATTGATACGCCTGCCGATTTGCGCAAGGCAACACTATTACGCTCTGCTTTAGAGCCTTGGCAGCCTTGGTTTGAGGCAGCCGGATTGGATTGGCCGGAGCCTGCGTCGGGATTGCGCGCAGACGATTTAGGATTGCTGCTTGAGTTGATTCGAAATGGATTTGGCGTCGGATTGACGCGCAAACACTTTGCACAAAAAATGATCGCAGATGGAGAGTTGGTGCAATTGTTTGACGTGAGTCTGACTTCTCCGCCGCATGCTTATTATCTGGTGTACGAGCAAAAGCCCTATGAACGTCCGGAAGTGACGATTTTCATTGCCTGGATGAAAAAAACCTTCAAACGACTTTAAAAAATCGATTTGCGTAGCCTGTCTTACTCGAGCGGTTTTGAAACACGTGAAAAAAATTCATCCGCACAGCATAAGAGTTTCAGCCGCAGATGTTACATAAGCGCCGCCTGACAATGACATTTTCGCTATACTCTGCACTACAAAGCGTGCGCGGGCGGGCGAGAGTGATGGCGTATTCATGGCCTGTTCGGCATGGTTAAAGTCAGGTAACTGATTCCCTTCTCTCTTAAAGTCTGAATTAAAGTTTGTCATTTAGCCTCCGACAGCACGTTACTACCTTACAGTTATCTCGCATAGGAATCGCATGAACGCCCCCGCAGAGACTTCAATTACACCTTCTTTTACTGCTGAACGGCAACGTCAGGTTGCTGCTGCGTTGCGTGCTGTTCTGCCGACGCATTCAGTGCTATTCAATGAGGAGGACACGCGCCCCTACGAGTGTGATGGTTTGGCCGCGTATCGGCAATTACCAATGGTCGTCGCGTTGCCGGAAAACGAGGCGCAAGTTGCCGCGATTCTCAAGATTTGCCGTGATCTGAAAGTACCGATCGTGCCACGCGGCGCGGGAACGGGCTTGTCCGGTGGGGCAATGCCGATTGCCGATGGCGTTGTAGTGTCGACGGCCAAACTTAACCGTATCGTCAAAATGGACGCCTATTCCCGTACCGCGGTTGTCCAGCCGGGCGTGCGTAATCTAGCCATTTCTGACGCTGCGGCGGCACATAATTTGTATTACGCACCAGACCCGTCATCGCAGATTGCCTGCACGATAGGTGGTAACGTTGCAGAAAACTCGGGCGGCGTTCATTGCCTGAAATACGGCCTCACGGTGCATAACGTCATGCGCGTGCGTATGGTTACGATTGATGGTGAGATCGTCGAACTGGGCGGCGCGTCGCTGGACGCACCGGGCCTCGATTTGCTTTCCGTTTTTGTCGGCTCCGAAGGCATGCTCGGTATCGTCACTGAAGTCACCGTCAAGCTCATTCCAAAACCACAACTGGCTCGCGTCATTATGGCGTCGTTCGACGATGTCGTAAAAAGCGGCAATGCTGTTGCCAACGTGATTGCCGCCGGGATTATTCCCGCCGGTTTGGAGATGATGGATAAAACCAGTTCGCGCATGGTTGAACCGTTTGTCAAAGCCGGTTACGACATTGATGCCGCCGCAATTTTGCTATGCGAGTCGGACGGTACAACTGAAGAAGTAGAGGAAGAAATCGGTCGTATGAGCGCGGTACTTGATGCCAGCGGCGCGACCCGGATTGAGGTGTCGCAATCGGAAGCTGAGCGACTGCGGTTTTGGTCTGGACGCAAAAATGCGTTCCCGGCGGCAGGGCGTATTTCACCTGATTATTATTGTATGGACGGGACGATTCCAAGGAAAAATCTGGCGCAAGTATTGCTGCGGATTGAAGAAATGGAAACCAAACATGGCTTACGTTGCGCTAACGTGTTCCATGCCGGTGATGGTAATTTGCACCCTTTGATTTTGTTCGATGCAAACGTGCCGGGCGAGTTTCATCGTGCTGAAGCTTTTGGCGCTGAAATTCTGGAGTTGTGTGTCGAAGTCGGTGGCACGATTACCGGTGAACATGGTGTTGGAATTGAAAAAATTAATTCGATGTGTGTGCAGTTTTCGCCACTCGAGCGTGAGGCATTCTTTGGCGTAAAGCGAGCGTTTGACACGGCGTTTTTGCTCAACCCCGATAAGGCAATCCCGACGTTACAACGATGTGCCGAATACGGGAAAATGCACGTAAAGCGTGGTCAACTAAAATTCCCGGATTTGCCGCGGTTCTAAAAAATAGTGCGACGTTGCCAGAAAAAATGAAAACAGGTCTGGAAATCAGGCCAAAAGCGAGACCAGAAACGAGACGATGGATAATCAAAAATTTAAGGATCAGATCCTTTCCGCCAACAGCACAGGAAGTGCGCTGCAAATTCGCGGCGGCGGGACCAAAGATTGGTACGGCCAAACGCCGCAAGGCGCGGTGCTTGACACCCGCGAACACAGCGGCATCATCGATTACGAGCCTACCGAACTAGTGATTACCGCACGTTGCGGCACGCCCTTGGCAGACATTGAGACCGCACTCGCAGAACGCGGTCAGTCGCTTGCATTCGAGCCTCCGCACTTTGGCGCAAATGCCACCGTCGGCGGTATGGTGGCGAGTGGATTATCTGGTCCTTCTCGGCAGTCGGTTGGCGCTTTACGCGATTATGTATTAGGCGTGGTGTTGATGGATGGCAAAGGCGATGTGCTGCATTTTGGCGGTCAAGTCATGAAGAACGTTGCTGGTTATGATGTCTCACGTTTATTAACCGGATCGATGGGTACGCTGGGTTTGATACTTGAAGCGTCTATCAAAGTGCTGCCACGCGCAATTGCGAGCAGCAGTCGCCGTTTTATGGTCGCCGAGGCTGAAGCGCTACGTTGGTTGAACGAATGGGGTGGTCAACCATTGCCGATTTCTGCCAGTTGCTGGTGTGATGGCGTATTGACCGTTCGATTAGCCGGCGCACAAGCTGCGGTCAGCGCAGCAGAGAAAAAAATGGGCGGCGAAGCAGTGTCCGATGCCGACGCTTTCTGGCAGGGAGTACGTGAGCAAACGCATGCATTTTTTGATACACAATCGCCAATTTGGCGTTTGTCGGTGCCATCTGTAACACCTCCGCTTGCGTTATCAGGAACGTCAATGATTGAGTGGGGCGGCGCGCAACGCTGGTTGCTCACTGATGCCAATCCTTTGGATATACGGGCCGCTGCCAGTGCAGTCGGAGGACACGCGACTCTGTATCGCGGTGGCGATAAGAATGTCGGCGTATTCCAGCCGTTAGCGCCAGCAGTCTCAAAAATTCATCATAATTTGAAAGCGACGTTTGATCCGGCCAGAATTTTTAATCGCGGACGAATGTATCAGGATTTATAAGATAAAAATGTTTTTTTGCGAACGGTCATTGTGCGATACAAGTGACGCGTTTTCTACGACACATTTTTTTGCGTTTAATTTAATGCACCGACTGCGTCAGGCATGCGCAATTGTTAGCACGCCAGCATAGAGAAGGGTAGTGAATTTCCCCGCAAGGATATTTGCCAACTCTCGATGCAAGCCAATAACTGAACCTCAGGATTCTATGCAAACCAATTTAGCGCCATTCATCAAAGATACCCGCGAAGGCCAGGAGGCCGAGGCAATTTTGCGCGCCTGTGTGCATTGCGGATTTTGCACTGCCACCTGTCCCACCTATCAGATTTTGGGTGATGAGCTGGATGGACCGCGTGGACGGATTTATCTCATCAAGCAAGTTCTGGAAGGACAACCCGCCACGGCCAAGACACAGCTGCATTTGGATCGCTGCCTGACATGCCGCAATTGCGAATCGACTTGCCCATCCGGTGTGGAATACGGCCGACTACTGGATATTGGTCGCAAGGTTGTCGACGATCAAGTACCAAGATCATTAGAGCAGCGCATCACACGGACGGCATTGAAACAACTGCTACCGCGCAAATGGCTATTCACGCCTGCGTTTAAAACGGGGCAAGCTTTGCGTTCCTGGATGCCGCAAAAACTGAAAGAAAAATTACCGGCAAAACAGGCGGCCGGAAGCTGGCCGCAACGCCAGCATGCACGCAAAATGTTACTTCTCGATGGCTGCGTGCAACCAGCGATGGCACCCAATATCAATAGCGCAACCGCGCGAGTATTGGACGCGCTGGAAGTACAAGTATTAATTGCCCCCAAAGCAGGTTGTTGCGGGGCGATTCGTTATCACCTTAACGACCACGAAGGCGGCCTTGATGATATGCGCCGCAATATCGACGCATGGTGGCCGTATGTCGATGGTAGCAATGGTCAAAAGATTGAGGCGATTGTGATGACTGCATCGGGTTGCGGCACTACCGTCAAAGAATACGGACACTTGTTGGCTGCCGATGCTGAGTACGCCGAAAAAGCGCAAAAAATCTCTGCGCTGACACGTGATTTAAGTGAGATTTTGCCTGAGCTTGAGACGCCGTTACTCGCTAAATTAAAAGGGAAAATCAGTAAGCGTGTTGTCTTTCATCCGCCGTGCACTTTGCAGCATGGTCAACAAATTCGCGGCAAGGTAGAGGGTTTGCTACGTGGCGCTGGCGTTGACGTGCAACTGTGTGCTGACAGTCACCTGTGTTGCGGTTCGGCCGGGACTTATTCTGTGTTGCAACCAGAACTCTCGCATCAGTTGCGGGATAACAAATTGCGTAATCTGGAAGCTACGCAGCCTGAGATGATCGTATCTGCCAACATTGGTTGTCTGACGCATTTACAGTCGGGAACGCAGACGCCTGTGAAGCATTGGATTGAGCTGTTGGATCAGGCTTTAGGGCAGCCTGCGGTGCATTAAACAAGTTGCACCTTTCACGCTAATGTGGTCGCCATGCAATGCTATGGCGGCCTTTTTTTTGCATCAGAATCTTTATTTTCGTGCGGTTTGAAGAGGCTTATTAAAATAAATATGCTTATTAAAAAAGACAAATTTAACAAGTTTATTGTTATTTAGTTAAATATATTTTGGCAAAATAATATTGCTATCGCACAATAAATGTCTATAAAAAAATTTGCCTTTCAATGTTCGAATTCGAACATTATAATTTCGAATGTAAATATTTAATGTCCATTTGCAACTAAAGTGCCCAACTTGAGTCAATTAACGGTAAATAGTTGACGATTATCAGTAGGCGAAATCGAGGGGAAATTGTGAGCGCAGGAAAAATTGTTGATTTGTTAGTGGTGGGTGGCGGTGTTAATGGCGCAGGCATTGCGCGAGATGCTGCCGGGCGAGGTCTAAGCGTGTTTCTGTGCGAGCAGGACGATTTGGCCGCGCACACGTCCTCCGCCAGCACAAAGCTGATCCACGGTGGCCTTCGCTATTTAGAACACTACGAATTTAGTCTCGTGCGCAAGGCATTACAAGAGCGGGAAATATTGCTGCGTCTCGCACCGCATATCATTTCACCTTTGCGCTTCGTTATGCCGCATGTCTCCAGCCTGCGGCCAGCATGGATGATCCGTGCGGGCTTATTTTTGTATGACCATCTGAGCAAACGTGAAGTATTACCTGGTTCACATGGCATTGATTTCCGCACGCATATCTCTGGCGGACCGTTAAAAAAGTCGTTGAAAAAAGGTTTTGTCTATTCAGACGCCGCAGTGCAGGATGCGCGCCTAGTAGTTCTCAATGCGATGGATGCGCGGGAGCGTGGCGCGACCATTCTCACTAAAACACGCTTGATTGCAGCAAAGCAAGGACCGCAACATTGGGATGCGACGTTGCAGTCGACGCTTAACGGCGAAACCACGCTCGTGCAAGCGCGCTGTGTTGTCAACGCAGCGGGGCCTTGGGTCGGGAGTTTGCTAAGCGGTGCATTGAATACCTCGGCACGACACCATGTCCGCCTGGTTAAGGGTAGCCATATCGTGACAAAACGGTTGTTTGATCATGATCACGCTTATATTTTTCAAAATCCGGATAAACGGATCGTGTTCGCGATTCCTTACGAAAACGATTTCACCGCAATTGGTACGACCGATGTCGAATACAGCGGCGACCCAAGCAAGGTTGATATTTCGGAAGAAGAAACAGCTTATCTATGCGAATCGGTGAATCGCTATTTCGATATCCCTGTATCGCCATCGCAAGTTGTCTGGTCGTGGTCCGGCGTTCGCCCATTGCTTGAGGAAGAAGTTGCGAATCCTTCTGCCGTGACCCGAGACTATCGTCTGGACCTGACGGCTGAAAACAATCTCGCCCCGGTGTTATCTGTGTTTGGCGGAAAAATCACCACCTACCGGCGTTTGGCGGAAGAGGCGATGGAAAAGTTGCAGCCGTTGTTCAGCTATATGGAAACAGAAGACTGGACGGCACACGCGCCATTACCAGGTGGAGATATTGAAAATGCAGATTTTGCGCGGTTCCTGACGCAATTTCGGCAACGTTGCCCTTGGTTGCCAGTGGTGACCGCCAAGCGTTACGCGCATGCGTATGGGACCCGCGTAGACATGTTGTTGGACGGTATCCACGATGTGACGGAGCTCGGCGAATTATTCGGAGCTGATCTGTACGAGGTTGAGGTGCGCTATCTTATTGAACATGAGTGGGCGCTTACAGCAGAAGATATTATCTGGCGTCGTTCCAAGTTGGGTTTACGTTTAAATGCTGCTGAAGTCGCACGATTAACCGCATGGTTGCAAACTCAAAATAGCGTGAACATTAGTGCGCCGACCATTGAATGCACAGAAGGTATTTGAACCACTGGAAAATCCAGTGACAAAGCAGGCGACGGTTCATTCTTAACTAGTCAACGTTACTGTGATTGGTCAGCAGTTTTAGGGATAAAAATAATGGCGCATCTATGCGCCTCCAACCTTGGAGTAGACAGTTGAAAGATAAATATATATTGGCCTTGGATCAAGGCACTACCAGTTCGCGTGCGATCCTTTTTGACCGGCAAGGAAACATCGTTTCATCTGCCCAGAAAGAATTCCACCAAATCTATCCGCAACCAGGTTGGGTTGAGCATGATCCGCAGGAAATCTGGTCGACGCAGGTTGGCGTGGCCGCCGAAGCGACGACTAGCGTTGGTTTGAATGGTGCTTCAATCGCCGCTATCGGCATTACCAATCAGCGCGAAACAACGATAGTCTGGGATCGCGAAACCGGCAAAGCAATTTATAACGCCATCGTTTGGCAGGATCGCCGGACTGCTTTATTTTGCGACGACCTAAAGCGTCAGGGTCTGGCAGATCAAATTCGTGAAAAAACCGGACTATTAGTAGACTCATATTTTTCGGGTACTAAAATACGCTGGATTCTGGATAATGTCGACGGTGCGCGACAACTGGCGGATCAAGGTCGTCTGGCGTTCGGCACTGTTGATACCTGGCTAGTCTGGAATATGACGCGTGGCAAACTTCACATTACTGATGTGTCGAATGCCTCTCGCACTATGTTGTTTAACATTCATACGCTGGATTGGGACGACGAACTTTTGAATATTATCGGCGTCCCACGCAGTATGTTGCCGACGGTAAAATCATCCAGCGAAGTGTATGGTCATACTGAAAAATCAGGCTTCGGTGCCGAAATTCCGATCGCTGGTATTGCCGGTGATCAGCAAGCGGCGCTGTTCGGGCAAATGTGTACAGAACCGGGGATGGTGAAAAACACCTACGGTACGGGTTGTTTCATGGTGATGAACACCGGCACTAAGCCTATCGTTTCCAAAAATAACTTACTCACGACCGTCGCATGGAAAATCGGTGATGAAGTAAATTATGCGTTAGAGGGCAGTATTTTTATCGGCGGCGCTGTCGTGCAATGGTTACGTGATGGGTTAGGAATCATCAAAAAATCCAGCGAAGTTGAGGGTCTGGCGCGCAGTGTCAAGAATACAGACGGTGTCTATCTGGTACCAGCGTTCGCCGGTCTGGGTGCGCCACATTGGAATCCGCATGCACGCGGCACCGTATTTGGTGTGACGCGTGGCACCACCTCCGCTCATTACGCCCGCGCGGCGCTGGACAGTATCGCCTATCAGACGATGGACGTATTAAAGGCCATGGAAGCGGATTCAGGAATTGTTATTCCTGAATTGCGCGTTGATGGTGGCGCGACTGCAAATAATTTACTGATGCAATTTCAGTCGGACATTCTAGGCGTCGACGTGGTTCGCCCAACAGTCACCGAAACCACGGCACTAGGCGCAGCGTATCTTGCGGGTCTGGCTGTCGGGTATTGGAGCAGCATTGACGAAGTGCGCGGTCAATGGCAGCTAAACAAACGCTTTCATTCCGAGATGCCGATTGACGAGGTCAAGGCCAATATCAAAGGCTGGCAACGTGCCATCGTAGCCGCTATCGCTTGGGCCGATGATCGTATCTAAAACATAATTTATGGTGGCGTTGCGCTATTCAATGTCGGACCTTGTTATTCGAAAGATTTTCTATGCATCCCTTATTAGGTGAATTTGTGGGGACAACGTTGGTTGTCTTGCTGGGAAATGGCGTCGTTGCCAATGTCATCTTGAGTAAAACAAAAGGTCATGGCGGCGGATTGATCGTGATTACTGTTGGTTGGGCAATGGCGGTTTTTGTCGGTGTTTTTACCGTAGCTTCGGCTAGCGGCGCGCATCTTAATCCTGCTGTGACAGTCGCTTTGGCGGTCGCCGGAAAATTTCCGTGGGGAAGTGTGCCGGGATATATTGCGGCCCAAATGTTAGGTGGCATGACGGGTGCTTTTTTAGTCTGGTTAGTATATCGAAAGCATTTTGAACAGACGACAGATGGCGATACCAAGCTCGCCGTATTTTGTACGGGGCCAGCGATACGCAACATCTTTGGCAATTTGATATCCGAGATTGTCGGGACATTTGTCCTGGTATTTGGCGTATTAAGTATTGCTTCACCAAAATTTGGACTGGGTGCGCTCGATGCGTTGCCAGTCGCGTTGCTGGTAATGAGTATCGGTGTTTCGTTAGGCGGTACTACCGGCTATGCGATTAACCCGGCACGCGATCTGGGGCCGCGTCTGATGCATGCTTTGTTACCCATCCCGGGCAAACGTGACAGTGACTGGGGTTATGCTTTTGTGCCGGTGTTTGGTTCCATTGCAGGTGGCGTCCTGGCGGCATTGTTATATGGTTTAGGTTCTACGATGACGCATTAAAGCCATCGTGAAAGGTTCTCTCCGCAGTCCCTTTGCGCAGCCTTTCGGTTGCGCTTTTTTTATCGTATTGGTAAGTTTACAGTGCCAGCAATTTTTCAATGTCTGTCGTTAGTGCTTCGGGTTTTGTTTGTGGTGCGTAACGATCAAATACCGTACCGTCTTTGTTGATTAGAAATTTGGTGAAATTCCATTTGATTCCTTCACTTCCGAGTAAGCCTGGCGCGGAATTTTTCAGATATTGGAAAAGCGGTGCAGCGTGATCTCCATTGACGTCGATTTTGGCGAAAAGTGGAAAGTTCACGCCGAAGTTTTTTTCGCAAAATGCACCGATTTCCTCTGCGGTTCCTGGCTCTTGCGACCCGAACTGATTACAGGGGAAACCAAGTACCTCAAATCCCTGAGAGTGATATTTATCATACAGTTCTTCAAGCCCTTTGTATTGGGGCGTGAATCCGCATTTGCTGGCGGTATTGACGATGAGTACCACCTTGCCGCGGTAGTCTGCCAATGTTGTGGGTGTGCCGTCGAGTCGCTCAACGGCGAAATCGTAGATGTTGGTCGGTTGATGATTCATATTATTCCCAAATGTTCGGTGCCCGCACTTAAGTCGCGCGTGTTGGCATCTTTGCTGCGTAACTTGATGGCTAGTCGAAGATCGTTGAGCGAGTCGGCATTGCGCAACGCATCTTCATAGGTAATTTTATCCGCTTCGTACAAATCGAACAACGCCTGATCAAAAGTTTGCATGCCGAGTTCACGTGATTTCTTCATGATTTCTTTAATTTCGAGTACATCACCCTTAAAAATTAATTCAGAAATCAGTGGTGAATTAAGCATAATTTCCACAGCAAGACAGCGTCCCTTGGTCTTTTTCAGAGGAATTAATCGTTGCGATACGACGCCTTTTAAATTTAAAGAAAGATCCATCAATAATTGTGCGCGCCGCTCTTCGGGGAAAAAGTTGATGATGCGATCCAGTGCCTGGTTCGCGCTATTGGCATGTAATGTTGCCAGGCACAAATGACCAGTCTCAGCAAAAGAAATCGCATAATCCATGGTCTCGCGGTCGCGAATTTCGCCGATTAAAATGACGTCTGGCGCTTGACGTAATGTATTCTTCAGCGCGACGCCCCAACTTTCAGTATCCACACCGATCTCACGCTGTGTGATGATGCAGTTCTTGTGTGGATGCACGTATTCGACCGGGTCCTCCAGCGTGATGATGTGACCGTGACTGTTCTCGTTACGAAAGCCGATCATCGCCGCTAACGTGGTCGATTTGCCGGATCCGGTAGCGCCGACCATGATCACCAGACCGCGCTTGGTCATCGCGATTTCTTTTAACGATTCGGGTAAGCCAAGGTCGTCGAAGTTTGGAATCTCCGTGGTGATCATTCGAAGCACCATTCCCACGCGTCCTTGTTGTATAAACGCAGATACCCGAAAGCGTCCGACTCCAGTCGGGGTAATCGCAAAATTGCACTCTTTTGACGCCTCAAAATCTGCTGCTTGCTTGTCATTCATGATCGCGCGCGCGAGCTCCATCGTGTGCGCCGTGCTCAGCGGTTGATTCGATACCGGTGTGATTTTGCCATCGATTTTGAAGGCTGGCGGAAAGTCCGCTGTGATGAACAGGTCGGAGCCGCGCTTACTAACCATCAAGCGCAGCAGGTCGTGCATGAATTTGGTAGCCTGATCCCGTTCCATAATACTTTTGCCTAACAAAAAAAATAGTGCGAATAGTGGATAAGGAGTAATTTTTTAAATACTAACCTGGAAAATTATCTGGCGTCTTCGCCGCAGCGCGGGCCGTGGCCACGGAGATAATATTGCGTTTTACCAGATCGGTCAGATTACTATCAAGTGTTTGCATGCCAACGTTGCTGCTCGTTTGAATGGTTGAATACATCTGTGCAATTTTGCTATCGCGAATCAGACTACGGATCGCTGGGGTTCCCAGCATGATTTCATGGGCAGCGACGCGACCGGTGCCGTCTTTTGTTTTAAGAAGTGTTTGCGAAATCACAGCTTGCAAGGATTCAGACAGCATCGCCCTCACCATTTCTTTTTCCTCGCCCGGAAATACGTCGACTATGCGGTCAATGGTCTTGGCTGCGGAAGAGGTGTGCAATGTACCGAACACCAAATGACCGGTTTCAGCCGCTGTCAGGGCCAGTCGGATGGTTTCCAGATCGCGTAATTCGCCGACCAGAATGACATCTGGATCTTCCCGCAATGCTGATCGCAGTGCATTGTCGAACGAGTGGGTGTGCGGCCCGACTTCGCGTTGATTGATCAGACATTTATTCGACTGATGAACAAATTCAATCGGATCTTCAATCGTCAGAATGTGGGCATATTCGTTTTCATTGACGTGATTAACCATCGCTGCCAGCGTAGTGGATTTGCCAGAACCGGTCGGCCCCGTAACCAACACCAAACCACGCGGTTTCAACGCAAGCTCAGTAAAAATACGCGGTGTATTAAGTTGTTCAAGAGAAAGAATTTTGGACGGAATCGTCCGCATGACCGCTGCCGCACCGCGATCCTGATTAAAGGCATTCACGCGAAATCGGGCTAATCCAGGAATTTCAAACGAAAAATCGCATTCCAGATTTTCTTCATATACTTTACGTTGGCCGTCGTTCATGATGTCATAAATCATGCTGTGAACGGCTTTGTGATCCAGCGGCGGCAGATTAATGCGGCGTACATCGCCATTTACCCGGATCATTGGTGGCAGCCCCGCAGATAAATGCAAGTCGGAAGCCTTGTTCTTAACCGAAAAGGCCAGAAGTTCGGTAATGTCCATTTATAATCCCTGAGCTATTTTGTTTCGCTAACGATGAAAAGTGTTGCTGGTCCGCTCGCGGTACCGGCGCGTTTGAATGAGTATTAATGCAGTGTATTTACGGGTATTACGTTTGACCATGTGCCGAACGGCAAATTCAACCAAGTCGATTATGTCCTCAATCTCTCAGAAGTTGCAAGCTGTGCACGAAAGTATCCTGAACGCGACGACCCGGGCGTCGCGTCCGCTCGACACCGTGGCGTTATTAGCCGTATCAAAAACATTTGGTGCCGAAGCGGTATTAGAGGCAATTGCCGCTGGTCAACGTGCTTTTGGTGAGAATTATCTGCAGGAAGCATTAGACAAGATGGTGAAGGTCAGTGCATCTGGATTGGCCAGCGGTATTGAATGGCATTTTATTGGGCCAATTCAAAGCAATAAGACACGACCTATTGCCGAGCATTTTGATTGGGTCCATACGATTGAGCGTGAAAAAATTGCACAGCGTTTGTCCGATCAACGGCCGCCGGAACGCGTGCCGTTGAATGTTTGCCTGCAAATAAATATTAGCGGTGAGGCTAGCAAAAGTGGCGTGTCACCCGATCAGGCGCTCACCGTAGCACATGCCATTGCCGCTTTGCCCCGTTTGAGGTTAAGAGGTTTGATGGCGATCCCGGAAGCTACTGACGACGTGGTTCGGCAGCGCGCAGCATTCCGCCAGGTGAGAGAATTATTTGAACATTTACAAGGTGGCGGATTGGCATTGGATACCTTATCAATGGGGATGTCGGCTGACATGGATTCCGCAATTGCAGAAGGCGCCACGATTATACGTATTGGCAGTGCTATTTTTGGGCAGCGGGATTATTCCTGATGCTGATTCTGGCCGATCATGATCGATCAGCCCAGATTGTTGCTGAAACCACGTGCTGTGATTGATGCGCAATATTATGCAAAAAACACCTATTAATAATGATTGGGAAATAAGATGGAACAGAAGCTAAAAATAAGCTTTATCGGCGGTGGCAACATGGCGACTGCCTTGATTGGCGGTTTGGCTGGGACCGTCACCGAGGGTGTAAATATACATGTGGTGGATGTTAATTCTGCGGCGCTTCAAAAACTTGCACAGCGATTTTTAGTCACCACATCGACCGAAATCGATGCCACCGTCAGCGGCAGTGATGTTGTCGTTTTAGCCGTAAAACCGCAACAAATGAAGCAGGTAATTACGGCTTTGTTGCCTTACGTCAATGGTCAGCTAATACTTTCCATTGCTGCTGGAATTCAAGCTGTGGATTTATCTCGTTGGTTAAATGGCCACAATGCGATCGTCCGTTGTATGCCCAATACCCCCGCACTTATCGGTAAAGGAATTACCGGCATGGTCGCAACCGCTGGAGTATCCCCACAGCAGCACGCTATGGCCGACTTGATTATGTGTGCAGTTGGTTCAACTATTTGGCTGGATGATGAAGCGTTGATTGATTCTGTTACCGCGATTTCCGGCAGCGGCCCGGCTTATGTGTTTTACTTTATCGAGGCGATGCAGCAAGCGGCCCAGGAATTGGGGTTGACTCCTGAACAAGGCAACGCATTAGCGATTGCGACCTTTGTTGGCGCATCCCAGTTAGCTGTAGAGTCTTCCGATCCGGTGTCGATTTTACGTGAGCGGGTAACGTCAAAAGGCGGCACCACTTATGCAGCCTTAAACAGTTTGGAGGCGAGCGGAGTAAAGGCGTCCATCATCGAGGCAGCGAAAGCGGCAGCGTTGCGTGGCAAGGAGTTAGGCGAAGAATTTGGGCGTGATTAACGAAGCGATAAAAACAGGGATATTTTGCTCTTCCTGGACAGCTTAACGAAAGATTGCCGGAAGGCCGACCCAGTTTAAAAAGGCGTAAACGATTTTCGTTTGCGCCTTTTTTTACCAAAATTTATGTAATTCTTACTTGCTGCGACCAATCACGATGCCAGCCAGCAGACCAATCGCCGCAGCCACGCCGACAGCTTTCCATGGATTCCCGCCAACGTATTCGTCGGTGACATGTGCGGCGTGCTTGCTTTTTTCTACCGCTTTTTTTGTCACTTTCGGGAGTTCTGATTTTGCGCTCTGTAAGGCTGCTTTCAGCTTCTCACGGGCGACTTTGAAACGGTCATCTACCTGATCACCTGTTGCATCGATAAGGTCTTGCGCATCTTGCATAACAGATTTCAGTCCGCCGCCTAAATTCTCGCGACCGTCTTTTATGGATTCGTTATTAATAGCCATAATTTACCTCTTTCATGTGAGTGAGCAAAACAATTAATTCGAAATGGTTCTATAGGAAAATTAGAATAATTGTATGATTTATTATCGTAAAGCATAGTCAAGTACAACGCCACAAAATAGTGCCGCACCGAGCCAATTGTTATGCCGGAATGCGGCGAAACAACGGGCTCGATCACGACCTCGTATCAGAAT
Source organism: Glaciimonas sp. GNP009 (assembly GCF_054343755.1). Taxonomy (NCBI): domain Bacteria; kingdom Pseudomonadati; phylum Pseudomonadota; class Betaproteobacteria; order Burkholderiales; family Oxalobacteraceae; genus Glaciimonas; species Glaciimonas sp. GNP009. The sequence goes on along the minus strand of NZ_JBTGUV010000004.1, from coordinate 1,491,698 downwards.
GTAATGATAGATTGCAAACAAACTTGCTACCAATAAACCCGCGCTGAACCACCCACGCAAACCGTACTGCCAGCCAACAAAAAACAGCAATAAAAAACAGATGGCATAGCAGATCATCACAGCTAAAACATCGAAACGACCAAATGTAATGGCTGAGGTTTTTATGCCGATATGGAGATCATCTTCACGGTCCACCATTGCATATTCAGTGTCGTAGGCAATCGCCCAAAATACATTTGAGATCAACAAAATCCATACTAGTAGTGGTACAGCATTTTGAACGGCAGCAAAACTCATTGGTATGCCAAAGCCGAATGCGATACCCAGATATGCTTGCGGTATCGCAAAAAAACGTTTGAAATAAGGATACGTTCCAGCGATGATCACGGCCGCGACCGAGAGTTGTTTGGTATAGGTGTTCAGGGGTATGATCAGCAATAATGCCGCGACAGCCAATACAGCCGCTACCATCAATGCTTCCCAACTGGCAATCTTGCCGCTTGTTAAAGGGCGCAGAGCGGTACGTGAAACATGTTTATCGAAATCGCGATCAGCATAATCGTTGATGGCGCAACCGGCGGACCGCATCAAAACCGTGCCCACTGCAAAAATCAAGACTAGCTTCCAATCCGGTTTGCCATCGCTCGCTAACCAGAGAGCGATGAGAGTCGGCCACAGCAATAACAGGATGCCGATGGGTTTGTCGATGCGGATGAGTTGGCAGTAAAGTTTAAATCGGTTCATGGTTTCTAATCGTGGTGTCTTTATCTATCTGCACTCTTTGCGTTTGGATAGATAAAGAACATGCTGGCGCGCTAACAGTCGTTTCTTTATTTGGTAAATATTGATGATGCAAAAAATAAATAAAGAGCTTACATAACCAGCGGTGACACTTTCCAGTCGGTATGTCGTTTATTCTGCTTTACTCTTGGTGCCGTTTGCCTGATGGTCGGCCAAAGACTCCGTGCTAGTAAGCCAATAGTTGGCCGGATGCTGCCATTTAAACGATGGTTTCTGAAGTGGCGATTAACCCGCAATCATCCCTCAATCACTTTTTCATCTGGCAGAAAGCTCACTCCTGGCAAACCGCATGCCAGCACCGCTTGCCGGACTGACTCGATTGCGGCAAGTCGGGTAAAACTTTTGCGCCACGCAATCACGACGCGTCGTGATGGACGAGGAGAGGAAAACGGAATGTAGCGCAGGTTACCCTCTTTCGTATCCATGTCGGGCACGGATGCACGTGGTAACGCAGTGATGCCGATACCGGACGCGACCATGTGGCGGATTGTTTCCAATGATGAACCTTCAAAAGTTCGGGCTATACCGTCACCGGTTGTGGAGAAGCGAGACATTTCCGGGCACACTTCTAACACCTGATCGCGGAAGCAATGGCCGTTGCCAAGCAGCAGCATGGTTTCTGATTTTAAATCTTCTGCACTAATATTTTTACGACTGGCCCAGTCGTGATCCTTAGGTAGCGCGACGACAAATTCTTCGTCGTAAAGCGGTTGCACCATCAGACCGTGCTCCTGAAATGGCAATGCCATGATGGCAGCGTCTAACTCCCCTTGACGTAATAATTCAAGCAGCCGCACTGTAAAATTTTCTTGCAAAACCAAGGGCATTTGGGGGACGCGGTCGATCATGGTTTTGACCAGCGGCGGTAGCAAATAAGGGCCAACGGTATAAATAATGCCAAGTCTTAGCGGGCCAGCTAACGGGTCTTTATTTTGATTTGCGATCTCGCGGATGGTGGCTGTTTGTTCCAATACCCGTTCGGCCTGCGCGACAATTTGCAAACCCAATGGCGTGATGGAAATTTCACTGCCACCGCGCTCAAAAATCACAACACCCAGTTCCTCTTCCAGCTTTCTAATGGCAACGGACAGAGTCGGTTGTGCGACAAAGCAGGCTTCCGCTGCATGGCCAAAATGTTTTACGCGGGCTACGGCGACGATATATTTTAGTTCGGTTAGAGTCATGTCATTATCTTCGCATATTTTTTAAGACGTTTTTTTACAATTGAATAATTGGGACATCATCGTGATGTACATCAAGCGGGCATAAAGGCGTGCATTAAAGGATGCATCAAACAGCGCATCAAGTCGCACACCGTATCCAATATATTCAGGGCAGCAGCACAATAAAACTGACAATAATACGATGGCCGCTACGTTACTGTACGGCGTGTGACCGTAGCAGATTTTACACCTTCAAAAAATCTTCGCGGCCAGCAAGCCAGCGCGCCAGATGTGCCTCGACTGTTATCACGTTTTCTGGCGTTGAATGGTGCAAAAGACTCTCTGCGAGCGCGCTTGCCTGATCGACGATCCATTGATCAGTACTCAAGTCCGCAAAGCGCAGCATGGCTTGTCCAGATTGACGCGCTCCTAAAAATTCTCCAGGGCCGCGTATTTCCAGATCACGACGTGCAATCTCAAAGCCATCCGTCGTTTCTCTCATTGTCATGAGACGCTGCTTAGCAATCGGGCCTAATGGACTTTGATATAGTAACAAACATACGCTGGCCGCGAGGCCACGTCCAACCCGGCCCCGTAATTGATGTAATTGCGACAAGCCAAAGCGCTCTGCGTGTTCGATTACCATCAAAGAGGCATTGGGTACGTCGACACCGACTTCGATCACGGTTGTGGCGACCAGCACGTGAATATTACCGGCTATGAAGGCCTCCATGACAGCTTGCTTTTCGGCGGGCTTAAGACGCCCGTGCACGAGGCCAATCTGCAAGTCTGGCAGCGCTTCGACCAGCATCGCATAGGTATCCGTCGCAGTTTGTAATTGCAAGGCCTCAGACTCTTCGATCAAGGGGCAGACCCAATACACCTGGCGACCTTCCTGTGCCGCGGCGTGGACGCGTTGGATGACTTCTTCACGACGATTCTGGTCGACGCTGCGGGTTACGATCGGGGTGCGTCCAGGTGGGAGCTCGTCGATGACAGAAATTTCCAGATCTGCGTAATAGGTCATCGCTAGCGTACGCGGAATCGGCGTTGCGCTCATCATCAATTGATGTGGCACTACCTCGGATGCGACGGCATCCGGATTACTGCTTTCGGTCGTCGATTTTTGCCTTAGCGTCAGGCGCTGACCGACACCGAAACGATGCTGTTCATCGACAATTACTAGCCCAAGTTTGAAAAATTGCACGGTTTCCTGGATCAACGCATGCGTGCCGATGACCAATTGCGCCTCTCCGGACGCAATGCGCACCAACGATGCGAGTTTTTCTTTTTTCTTTAAACTACCGGTTAGCCAAGCCACGCTGATACCTAACGGTTCCATCCAGCCAGCAATTTTACGGAAATGCTGATCTGCCAGGATTTCCGTCGGGGCCATCAAAACTGCTTGAAAGCCGCTATCGATTGCTTGCGCAGCGGCTAGCGCGGCAACCACGGTTTTGCCGCTGCCGACATCGCCTTGAAGCAAGCGCTGCATCGGAAATGGCTCCTTGATATCGGTGCGAATCTCTGCCATCACCCGCTGTTGTGCGGCAGTCAGGGTGAACGGCAACGTTTTTAAAAAAGCATCGGATAATGCGCCGATCAACGGAAGCGCCCGCGCATTTTGGGCGCGACGTGCGAATTGCGCACGTTTTAGCGACAACTGTTGGGCCAATAGTTCATCAAATTTCATTCGTACCCACGCAGGGTGAGAACGATCTGCCAACGCTCCTTCGTCAATTTCAGGCGGTGGATTATGTAATAAACGGACAGCTGGCTCAAACGGGACTAATTGATAGGTTTTTAGCTGGGCCGGGGATAAAGTGTCACTCCATTCTATTTTTTGCATGGCATCGGCGATTGATTTGCGCAGAAAAAGTTGCGACAAACCTTCGCCTGACGGATAAACGGGCGTTAATGCGCTTGGCAGCGGCGCACCCTCAAGGACGATTTTGTAGGTTGGATGGACTACCTCGGCACCAAAAAAACCGTGCCGGATTTCGCCGCGCGCACGAACGCGTGTGCCGACCGCCAATTGCGTGATTTGGCTGCCGTAAAAATTGAGAAACCGCATCATCAACTGACCACTGTCATCTGCCAATGTCACAACCAGTTGGCGCCGTGGCCGATATTGAACGTCGCAGGCGCTGACAATGCCTTCGACTTGTGCGACGGTGGTTCCCATCATACTAGCCTGATGGATGGTGACGACCTGGGTTTCGTCCTCATAGCGGGCTGGCAGATGCAACACCAGATCCATATCGGTACGTAAGCCGAGGCGTGCTAACTTGGTTTCCCTGCTCGCAGCAGGGGCTTTGGCGGGCTTACGAAGTTTGGTGGCAGATGATGGTTTTCGCGTTGGTTCAGGCATATAGGCCGTAAATGTGGCGGCTGGGCGTAAAATAGCGGGTTGTTTGAGGTTAATACAGAACTTATGCAAAACTTATGCAATATAAGTGCAACGCCTGGTCCTTAGAGTTGTGCCATTGTAAAGGCTACTCGACACATTCGTAAGGTGCATAAACCTTAAGTGTTGATAGATCGGATATTTTTAATCTTATTATTTACTCAGTTATTAGTTAAGTATGCATTCTCTTTCCGATTACGATTTCACCCTACCACCCGAATTGATTGCGCAACTGCCGTTGAGCGAGCGTAGCGCCTCTCGTTTATTGCATGTTGACGATGCATCGTTTGGCGCATTAGATGGTGCGTCATTAATTGATCGCCAGTTTACGGATGTGGTGGATTTGCTATCACCCGGTGATTTATTGGTATTCAACGATACCCGCGTATTGAAAGCCCGTTTCTTTGGTGTCAAAGCGACTGGCGGCAAAGTCGAGGTACTGGTCGAACGCGTGATCGATAACCGCACCGTGCACGCGCAGGTGCGCGCGTCAAAATCGCCGCAAACGGGGACGCAGATACGTTTAGCTGAAGCTTTTGACGTCACCGTCGGCGAGCGTGTCGGTGAGTTTTTTACACTGATATTCCCAGCGGATGTATTCGAACTGATCGAGACGCATGGTCGCTTGCCGTTGCCGCCCTACATAGAGCACACGGCAGACGCGTTCGACGAGACGCGCTATCAGACCGTCTATGCGAAGCAACCTGGTGCCGTAGCGGCGCCGACTGCAGGCTTGCATTTCGATTTGGCGTTGCTCGAGCGTTTGCGTGAAAAAGGCATCGGTTTTGCCTACGTCACCTTGCACGTCGGGGCCGGGACTTTCCAGCCGGTACGTACTGAAAACCTTGCCGACCATAAAATGCATACAGAGTGGTACACAATCGATTCTGCGACTGTGGAGGCAGTCCGGGCGACCAAGGCCGCTGGTGGTAACGTCGTCGCTGTGGGAACTACTAGCTTGCGTGCGCTGGAATCAGCTTCCCAAACCGGTGAATTGCTGGCCGGCGGTGCCGATACTGCGTTATTTATAACGCCGGGTTATCGCTTTAAGACTGTTGATCGTCTCATTACCAATTTCCATTTGCCGAAATCGACATTGCTGATGTTAGTGTCGGCTTTTGCCGGTTACGATGTGATCAAGGCAGCTTACGCGCACGCGATTTTACAAAAGTATCGGTTTTTTAGCTATGGCGATGCCATGTTGCTTACTTATCGGCGAAGTAGCGGTAAAGGTGCCGAAAAATGAAATGATATTGCGTTTATGCTGGGCTACGTTGTAGAGCATTTGTTCTGTGATCGCCCGCAATATAAAATGCAAAGCGCGTGACGGCGCGTTTGATGATGTCAGGCGTGCCAAAGTGCGTGCCAAAAATACAATTGAGAATCCATATGCTTGAATTTACGCTGCTTAAAACTGAAGGAAACGCACGCCGAGGCCGCGTTAAACTCAATCACGGTATAGTCGAAACACCGATTTTCATGCCAGTCGGCACATACGGTTCAGTCAAGGCCATGTCGCCGCTGGAACTAAAAGAGATCGACGCACATATTATCTTGGGTAATACCTTTCATCTGTGGTTGCGCCCGGGTATCGAAGTCGTCAAAAAGTTTGGTGGTCTTCATAAATTTATGGGCTGGGACAAGCCGATCTTGACAGATTCCGGCGGATTTCAGGTGTTTTCTCTCGGGGCGATGCGCAAGATTACCGAAGAAGGTGTCAAGTTTTCATCGCCTATTAATGGTGATAAGTTATTTTTGTCGCCGGAAGTATCGATGCAAATTCAGAAAGTCCTGAATTCTGACATCGTGATGCAGTTTGATGAGTGTACGCCGTACGAAATTGACGGTCGTCCTGCCACGCAAGTTGAGGCAGCTGAGTCGATGCGCATGTCTTTGCGCTGGGCCAAGCGCTCGCAAGATGAGTTCATTGGCGGCGAAAACTCCAATGCTTTGTTCGGTATCGTCCAGGGCGGGATGTTTGAACATTTGCGCGATGAGTCGTTGGCGGGTCTAAGCGAGCTGGATTTCCATGGCGTGGCGATTGGCGGTCTGTCGGTCGGCGAGCCAAAAGAAGAAATGATGCGCGTACTGGAACATATCGGCCCTAAGTTGCCAGCCAACAAGCCGCATTATTTAATGGGTGTCGGCACGCCGGAAGATCTGGTGGCCGGTGTTCAAAGCGGCATTGACATGTTTGACTGCGTTATGCCGACGCGAAACGCGCGAAACGGTTGGTTGTTCACGCGTTTTGGTGATGTGAAAATCAAAAATGCGCGCTATAAAGAGGATATTCAACCGCTTGATGAAACCTGCGGTTGCTATGCATGCCAAAACTTTTCACGTGCTTATTTACATCATTTGCACCGCACTGGCGAGATTCTGGGCGCGCGTTTAAATACGATTCATAACTTGCATTACTACCTCGATTTAATGCAAAACATTCGTAATTCTCTCGATGTCGGGGGATTTTCGGCATTTGTAGAGCAATTTCATGCAGATCGCGCGCGCGGGGTTTAACGAAGAAATACTGCAAAAAAGTGCCAAAAACTGGCAAAAAATAGGTAATTAAGAGGGGGAAGTCGCAAATCACTCAGCGTTGCCCCATAAGCATCTGCCTAGTATTTAGGCAGTATGCTATTCCTGGGCCGCCCAATGCTAAAATGCGAGGCTATTTTAAAACAACCATCAGGAGCATTCTCGTGTTTATTACTACTGCACATGCGCAGACTGCGCCCGCCGCCACAGCATCTACAGGCCCTTTTGGTCTGGGTGGCAATCTGACTAGTTTCCTGCCGATCATCTTGATGTTCGTCGTTTTATACTTCCTGATGATTCGTCCGCAGATGAAACGTCAGAAAGAACAAAAATCCATGATGGATGCTTTGGGTAAGGGCGACGAAGTCGTCACAACCGGCGGCATTCTGGGTAAAGTTGTAAAAGTCGCTGATGGTTACGTGACGTTGGAAATCGCCAGTGGCACTGAAGTTACTCTGCAAAAAAACGCAGTGACAACATTGCTGCCTAAAGGCACGATCAAAGCACTGTAAGCACCTCGCTGATTGCTGGCGTGATAAGAACGTTCACTGATAATTTTACGATTTGGGCGTTAAGAGTGAGTTTATTGGTTGCATAGTGGTTGCTTACTATTCACCCATTGCTCGCTCTCATAAATTGTGATTTTATCGGTGAGGCGTTCTTAATATCATCAGGTTCAGTAGTGGTTGTGGATGTGAGTATTGAATCGTAAAAGTTGAAAAGCCAAATTTTTGCCGTTTTGCCAATAGCTTCGCTATTGATCATAAAAACCGACAAAATTTGTTTTTCTTAGTAATTTTTCGCCTTGAATCCTCGCCTTGATTCCTGAAGTGAGACGCTGTCTGTTTTATCAGACGTTTCTATCGGTATCGGGCATTATTTTTAGTAGTACGAGTATGTTGCAAATTGCGTTTTGCAAGTTGCGGACTCACACCAAACGCTGAATCACTATGAATCGCTATCCAATCTGGAAATATATTGTGATCGTCATCGCGCTGTTGTTTGGCGTGCTGTACACACTGCCGAATTTTTTTGGCGAATCACCTGCGGTACAAATCAGCAGCATAAAGTCTACCCTGAAGGTAGATAGTGCGTTGAGTGGGAGGGTGGAACAGGTTCTGGACCAAGCCAATCTGGCGCCCCTCAATGTTATCTTTGATAATGCCGGTGCCGAAGGCTCGGTGCGTGCGCGTTTCAAGGATACGGACACCCAGTTCAAGGCTAAGACCGTACTGGAAAAAGCATTAAATACCGATCCGACCGATCCAACTTATAGCGTCGCGTTTAATCTGGTCCCGAATACGCCGCAATGGCTACAAAGTATTCACGCGTTCCCTATGTTTCTTGGGCTTGATTTGCGCGGCGGAGTGTATTTCCTGATGCAAGTTGATGTTAAGGCGGTCGCCAACAAGCGCATTCAGGGTTTGCAATCAAGTGCTCGCAGCATTTTGCGCGACAAGGATATACGTTATAGCGGTATTGATCGTAACGGTGATGCGATTGAAATCAGTTTCCGCGATCAAGATACTCTGGGCAAGGCAAAAACCTTACTGGCAGATCAATTGCCGGAGCTGACGCTGACCGATGGACCAGTTGGTGCCGATCCAAAGCTGATTGCGACCTTGAAAGCGGATGTGTTGAAAACAACCACTGATCAGAGCGTGCAGCAAAATATTCTGACGTTGTCCAAGCGCGTCAACGAGTTGGGTGTTGCCGAACCGATCATTCAACGCCAAGGCGCTGATCGCATCGTGGTGCAGTTGCCGGGTGTGCAAGATGTAGCGCGCGCCAAGGACATTATTGGTCGTACCGCCACCCTGGAAGTGCGGATGGTCGATGAGTCAGTTACGCGCGGTACCGAGGCAACTGCCGCTGTGCCGTTTGGTTCTGAATTGTTCAAGATTGGCAAGAACGCCCCGGTGGTTTTGTACAAAGATCCCGTACTGACCGGCGACTATATCTCTAACGCGTCTGTGTCGTTTGATCAAAATCATCAGCCAGCGGTGAGTATTGATTTGAATGGTGATGGCGGGCGCAAGATGCGCGCTGCTACACGCGACAAAATCGGTAAAGCGATGGCAGTCGTTCTGTTTGAAAAAGGCAAGGGCGAAGTCCTGACGGTAGCAACAATTCAAAGTGAGTTGGGTTCCAGCTTTCAGATTACGGGCATGGGTACGCCACAAGCGGCTGCCGATCTGTCGTTGTTGATGCGTGCTGGTTCGCTGGCTGCACCAATGGAAATTATTGAAGAGCGGACCATCGGACCGCAACTCGGTGCCGAGAATATCAAAAAAGGTTTTGATTCAACCATGTACGGCTTCCTGGTGGTCTCGATCTTCATGATCGCGTACTACTTGTTATTTGGTGCGTTTAGTGTGATTGCGTTGTCGGTCAATCTGTTGCTTCTGGTAGCAGTATTATCGACGCTGCAAGCAACCTTGACGCTGCCCGGTATCGCCGCGATCGCGTTGACACTCGGTATGGCAATTGATGCCAACGTGCTGGTGAACGAGCGGATACGAGAAGAATTACGCAAAGGGAACTCACCGCAAGCGGCGATTGCTTTGGGCTTCGAGCATGCCTGGCATACCATTCTCGACTCTAATGTGACCGCATTAATTGCCGGTATTGCGTTGCTGACGTTTGGTTCAGGTGCGATTCGCGGCTTTGCAGTGGTGCATTGCCTTGGTATTCTGACCTCGATGTTTTCAGCGGTGTTCTTCTCGCGTGGTTTGGCCAATTTGTGGTACGGCCGCCGTAAGAAACTGACATCATTGTCGATTGGTAAAGTCTGGACGCCGGGCGATTAATTGTTTGTCTGTTGTCTGATAAAAATTGCTAAAGTAATTGTTGATATGACCGGAGTGCCAATTTTTACTCCCTGCAGTGCAGGTTAGAAAGATGGCACGGTCGAACTGAAAGGTCTGTGATGGAATTTTTCCGAATTAAAAAAGATATTCCGTTTATGCGCCACGCATTGATTTTGAATGCGGTGTCAGCGCTAACGTTTGTCTTAGCCGTGTTTTTCCTTTTTCATAAAGGATTGCATTTATCGATCGAATTCACCGGTGGTACAGTGATGGAGCTGACGTACAGTCAACCGGCAAATATCGACGGCATCCGCAAGACGGTCGAAGATATTGGTTTTACTGACAATCAGATCCAAAGTTTTGGTACTGCGCAGGATGTCTTGATTCGCCTTCCAGCCAAAAAAGGCGTCAGTTCATCTCAACAGAGTGAGACTGTTTTGACTGCGCTGAAGGCCGTGAATCCTGACGTTCAGTTGAAACGCACCGAGTTTGTCGGGCCGCAGGTTGGTGACGAACTGGCACATGACGGTTTGATGGCATTGCTGTTCGTGATTATTGGTATCGTTATCTATCTGGCGATTCGCTTTGAGTGGAAATACGCAGTCGCAGCGATCATCGCTAACTTGCATGATGTGGTGATTATTCTAGGATTTTTTGCCTTCTTCCAGTGGGAATTTTCTCTTACCGTATTGGCGGCAGTATTGGCCGTATTGGGATATTCCGTCAATGAATCGGTGGTGGTGTTTGACCGGGTTCGCGAGACATTCCGTGACCGAAAATACGGCAAAATGGCGACGCCGGATGTATTGAATCACGCGATTACAAGCACAATCTCTCGCACAATTATCACTCACGGTAGTACCGAAATCATGGTGTTATCAATGCTGATATTCGGCGGCCCAACGCTGCATTATTTTGCTGCTGCGCTGACCATCGGTATTCTGTTTGGTATTTATTCTTCGGTATTTGTCGCTGCTGCGCTGGCTATGTGGTTGGGTGTTAAGCGCGAAGATCTGATCAAGCCGATTAAAGAAAAAGATGAAACTGAAGGCGCTGTAGTTTAAGTGTCAGTTTGAAATCCCAGTTTGACTCCCGATCAGCCCCGTTAAGAAAAACGGGGCTTTTTTTCGTCTGTTGCTGACGTCTTTGCAATTATCAGTATGGATATGACTGCTCAGTTATTTATGCGGCCACTGAGCACTTTAAGCGTCAGGGATGTTGAGACTCAGTAACGCTGAACTAAGGCATTTTCCATGTGCATCAAGCGCTAGCGAGCGAGTAACGCCGCCGCCGAGTGCTTTCTGCAAAACAAAATTCATAGCGCCGAGGTTGGGTAGCATATAGCGGACGACTTCGCCAAATACGATATCGGCGAAGTGCGCTTTCACTACCTCGGCGGTGACATATTTTTCTAATAGTGGATAGTCTTTGCCATCATAAGCAATGAGCGAAAGGTTAGAAATATCTCCCTTGTCGCCAGCGCGAGAATGGGCAATATCGCGAAGCTTCATGTCAGGTCTCCTTATGCTGAATAGTGAATAGAGGTCATGACCGAAGCCTCCGGCAGCAACGTTGAGCGCACGGCAACCACATCTTTCGCCACCTTGGTTGCACCGCCGCCGCCAGCTGGTCCGCAGGTATATAAAGTCTCAACTTCATTACCGATGCGGATGGCTTCTTTCAGGCTGTCGGTACGCGCTACTACGCGGATGCGGACTTCGTGCGGCTCCGAATCTGGCATACTTAAGCCAGCGCCATGGATAGCATTGACGCCGATTAAGTCATACCGGATTTCGTCAACTTTCACTTCGGTTGTTTTCAATCTTTCAGCAACAATATCTAGCGCGAATTGAGCGCGTGCCAAGGCACCGGGACCGGCATACGACATTTGTCCTTCACCGATATAACTATCGATGTAGCCAATCGATACCTTTAGCATGCCGGTCTTTGGATGGCCTGTCGCGCCATGAATGGCGACCCGATCCGTGCCGATTTCGGAGATCGTTACTGCAGAGAAGTCGGCCACGACATCTGGCGTCAAATAGGCCGCCGGATTATGAATTTCGTAGAGCAGTTGTTCCTTGCATGTCGCGGCCGTGACCCGCCCGCCAGAACCAGCCACCTTGGTAATAATCACGCTGCCATCCTCGGATACCTCGCCAATCGGAAAGCCCAACCGTGCCAGGTCAGGGACGTCCTTATAACCTGGGTCAGCAAAATAGCCACCGGTAATTTGCCCTGCGCATTCGAGCAAATGGCCTACTAACGTACCTTGCCCGAGTCGATGCCAATCGTCCATCTCCCATCCAAACGCATGAATCAGCGGTGCGAGAACTAAGGCCGGATCGGCCACACGGCCGGTGACGATCACGTCTGCGCCTTGGGCCAAGGCATCCACCAACGGTTGGGCGCCAAGATAAGCGTTGGCAGACAGTAAGCGCTCGCCCAATGCCATCACTGGACTGCCACTCTCGTCTACATAATGACCTTGCTGAAGGATGGACAAAACGTCATCGCCAGAAATCGCAGCAATTTTCAGTTTGGTCAAACCCAGTGATAACGCAATCTCCTTAATCTTGGCGGCGGCGCCAAGTGGGTTTGCGGCACCCATATTGGTAATGATTTTGATCCCTTTTTCGCTGCAAATCCGCAATACCGCCTGCATCCTGTCTGCGAGCAGCGGATCGTAACCCAGCGTAGGATCTTTCATTTTTGCTTGTTGGGCCAAGGCAATCGTGCGCTCTGCAAGGCATTCGAATATCAAATAGTCGATATTGCCTTTTTCGGCCAGTTCAATTGCTGGCTCAATGCGGTCGCCCGAGTAGCCAGCACCGGCTCCAATACGGATATGTTTCATTATTTCTCCTTTCACCTAGCGCCTGTATTCGGACGCCAGCCATCAAAGTGGACATTATTAATTCGGCACTATCGATATAAAAATACCAACGTAGATAACACTGGTCACGGTCATCATTGGGCCTGACGTTACAGCGGAAAAATCCCGAGAATAACGCAAGCGATGGTCATCACAATTGATGCTGCAAATAGATATTTGAACGTGTATTTTTGATGATCAGCCAGATCGATTCCGGCAAGTCCTGCGACCAAAAATGTGGCTGGTGTCAGCGGACTGATAGGAAATCCTGTCGTCATCTGACCCAATAATGCCGCCTGTGCCACCTGGATCGGCGGCACACCCAGCATATGACTGACCTCCGCGACTACCGGAAGCACGCCGAAATAAAACGAGTCGGGATCGAACAGTAAAGAGAGCGGCATCGACAGCAATCCCAGCACCACAGGAATATGCGACGCCATTGAGGGTGGCACCAAGGCGACCGCTGCCTTTGCCATCGCCGAAAGCATGCCTGATTTGGTCATGATGCCGGTAAATACGCCTGCCGCAAATAGAATGCTGGCCATCAGCAATGCCGCTTTAGCATGTGCGTCGACGCGGGCGCGTTGCATGTCCACGTTCGGGTAATTGATCATCAGCGCGAGGACGACGCCAACCATAAACATCACCACTGGATCAATCTTGCCGCTGATCATGACGCCAAGGACGATCACTGTTAGTGCAATGTTGATCCAGAAATTGCGAGGCCGACGAATCTGCTTTTCGAGATCGGTCAATTCATGCTTGTGGACAAATCCGATCGGCGCGCCGTTGGTCAGACCTAAACGGATTTCCTCTTTCCGGCCCAACCAATAGGACACTCCGAAAACAAATACCAGACCGATCAGTTGAATCGGTATCAATGGAGTGAAAATTTCGCTTACCGGTATATGAAGCGCAGCCGAAGCACGGATCATCGGGCCAGTCCATGGTAAAAAATTTACGCCGGCTGCCAGCGATGCAACACAAGCGAGAACCCGTTTGTCTATACCAAGCCGCGTATACAGCGGCAGCATCGCTGGAATTGTCACCAGAAAGGTTACCGCGCCCGAGCCGTCAAGCTGGATCAGCAATGCCAGCAACGCTGTGCCGGGAACAATGCGCGTCGGACGACTTCCCACCACCCGCAAGATGCCGCTGATGACGGGGTCGAGCATGCCTGCGTCAGTGACGATTCCGAAGAACAAAATAGCAAATACGAACATTCCTGCGACGGGCGCAATATTGGTAATGCCGGCGACAATGAATTTTGAGGTTTCCAGCCCGAAGCCACCGATCAGCGCGGCAATAATTGGTATGGCAATAAGCGCCACCAACGGCGACATTTTTTTGGTGAGGATCATCGTCAGCAATACGATAATCGTGATAAATCCGAGCAGTGCCAGCATGTTGTCTCCAGGTTTTTTAAATATGCTTATCTAGGTAGCATTTGGGTATATTCTGAATGGCTTTATTTATATTGTAAAATTAGATTTTTAGATGAATTAATCGGTAATTGAGATTAATTGACCGTCAAATCAAAATGCGAGTGGTGGGTAGCGAACACTAACTTTTCTCAATCTATCGTTGAGCCGAACGTATGCAGCCTAATATCTCCACAAAGTTACTCCACGCGTTTCTTGCCCTCAACGAGTGCCGGCATTTTACGCGGGCGGCGCAGCGATGCCATTTGTCGCAGTCGGCATTTAGCGTGGTGATTCAAAAATTGGAGACGACAGTCGGTACGCAACTGGTCGAGCGCGATACACGTAACGTCACACTCACTGCAGAAGGTGAAATTTTTGTGGAAGTGGCGCGCAGTCTTGTTGCTGATATCGAATCCGCATTTTCGGATATGGCCGATTACGTGGCTCGCCGTAAAGGACGGGTATCCATGGCGGCACTGCCATCGTTGGCCGCCAATGGCTTACCGGCGGTGATTGCGGCGTATAAAAAACAATTTCCGGGGATTAGCGTTCAGCTTTATGACGCGCTATCCGATCAATGTCTGGAATTGTTGCGATTGGGAAAGGTCGATCTGGTGGTGACCGCACCTGGCGCTCGTTTGATGGAGTTTGAGACGAGAACGCTTTGCAGTGATCCGTTTTACCTCGTTTGCCGACGGGATCATCCTTTGGCGGAAAAAACGAGTATCGCCTTAACCGACTTAACCGGCTGCGATTTGATTCACCTGGCGAAGTCCACTAGCGTGCGGCAAAAGGTCGATCTTCTTATCCGCAATATAGCGGTCAACGATACGGGATTCGAAGTCGAGCATTTAGCGACAGTAGCGGGGCTAATCGAGCACGGCTTGGGCATAAGCTTGGTTCCTGCGCTCACTTTATTCCAATTTCGACAGTTGAATCTGAAGGCGATTCCGGTCGAAACCGAGGGCGTAATCCGTCCGATATATATCGTGAAACAAAAGGATCGCAATCTCTCTATCGCCGCACGGGGAATGTTCGATTTGATCGTGGCAAGCTTTCAAAACCCTGCATTGCCAGATCCATACCTATGATCTCGATTCTGCGCTGACCGTTTAGCTAATCGGCTCTTTCAGGCAATTATCCAGCGAAGATGATGGTAGCGCTAGCCGAGAAGACATGCCGTAACCAGAGCGCTCCGTTACATCTATTGAATGAGATCCAGCGTATAAAAAAGCAAGATATCAAGTCTACAGGCATAATTAGATCGGTCGTGAACTGAGGCGTGCTCCTATCGTCATAACGCTATCCACCAAAAAATGTTTGGCATTGTCGGCATTGGATTTTTGTACAGAATTGTTGTAAATCAATATTCAAAAAAATGATGCGCCAATTGGCGATTAGCGGACAGGAGTAAAGATGGATTGGAATAATGCGCTGCTGGAAAGCCTGATATGGATCAGTAAGGCTTTCGTTATCAGCATTATCTGCTTGACCCTGATCGTGCTGATTCTGGCGCGTTTTACAACCTGGGGGAAACAGTTTAGCCGGCTAACAGCGGATTTTTTTAATCCTGCAAGAAGTAAGCAACCATTAATCTGGTTAGTTGGGATTGTTATTCTGACCCTTTCTTCGGTGCGAATGACTGTTCTATTTTCATTTTGGAGCAACGGTCTTTACAGTGCGTTGCAAAAATTGGATGCCAAAACGTTTTGGGCCATGATGATGATTTTTTCCATCTTGGCTACCGTTCACGTTTTCCGTGTGTTAGTTAATTTTTATGTGCGGCAGGCTTTTTTGATTCATTGGCGCGTGTGGCTTACCAACAATTTGGTGGATCGCTGGCTGGCCAATCAAGCCTATCACCGCACACAATTTGTTGCGCAAAAAATCGATAACCCCGACCAACGTATTCAGCAGGATGTAGAAGGTTTTGTGTCAAGTTCGCTGACCTTATCGATGGGCGTGCTGGATTCGGTCGTTTCACTCTTCTCGTTTAGTATTATCTTATGGGGCTTGTCTGGCGCGCTGGCAATGTTTGGTATTGAGATCCCGCGCGGCATGGTATTTGTGGTTTATATTTACGTACTGATCGCCACAATTTTTGCAGTAAAAGTTGGTCATCCATTGATGCGATTAGCGTTCTTAAGCGAAAAATTTAACGCGGATTTTCGTTATGCATTGGTCCGCATACGCGAATATGCGGAAAGTATCGCTTTTTTTCGTGGTGAGAATGTTGAGCGCAACACGTTGGGTATCCGTTTCGGCAATTTGATTGGCAACATGTGGGCGATCGTTTCTCGATCCCTGAAGTTTCAAGGCTTGAATCTCGTCATTAGTCAGATCGCGGTAGTGTTTCCCCTAATCATTCAAGCGCCACGTTTTTTCAGTAAACAAATTACGTTGGGCGACATGATGCAAACGGCGCAAGCATTTGGGCAAGTCCAGGATGCGCTTTCGTTCTTCCGTAATGCGTATGATGATTTTGCAAGCTATCGGGCGATTATGAATCGCCTTACAGGCTTCCTTGATTCGATCGACGCCGCACAACAGTTACCGGGCGCTCAGATCGATTATCAACAGAATGCGTTTATCGTCGACGGGCTGACGGTCAAAACGCCAACGCAGGTGGCGTTGGTAGAAAATCTAAGTTTTAGTTTGATGCCAGCGTCGTCGCTTCTAATACGCGGTCGTTCGGGTGTCGGAAAGACTACATTGTTGCGTGCAGTTTCTGGATTGTGGCCTTACGTTGAGGGCGATGTGGTACGTCCGGACGTTGAGCACGCTTTATTTCTACCGCAAAAGCCGTATCTTCCTTTGGGTACGCTGCGTACCGCCTTGCATTATCCAAACCTTGTGCTTAACGATGATAGTGCAGATGAAGTGCTGCGCCAGTGCCAACTCGGACATTTGATTGGGCGGCTCGATGATCCGGCTGACTGGACGCAAATACTATCGCTAGGTGAACAACAACGGCTGGCAATTGGCCGCGTGTTATTGAGTCGACCGCAAGTCGTTTTTCTCGATGAGGCGAGTTCGGCAATGGATGAAGGGTTGGAGCATGCGATGTATCAATTAATGCGCGAATCGTTGCCGCAATTGATCATGGTCAGCGTTGGGCATAGGAGCAGTTTAGCGATGTTCCACGCCCAGGAATTGGTCTTGCTTGGCAGTGGAAAATGGCGGCTCGGGGCGATGGAAGGTTGGCTGGATGCTTCCGAAACGCCGCTGCTACCGGTGGTTTGACGGGTTTGCACACCCGGTCAGTTTAATCGAATGATTTTGTTTTTGATTTGGTTACGCCGGGTCAAGAGCTTCAAAATACTTTTTATGGTGCGACTATTTTTATAGTCCTAAAATATTAAGTCGAAAAAAATGGCTACCGTAAGTAGCCATTTTTTTGTCGGGCAAGGGAAACGCAGCAACCTAAACTACGTTTCTATTAAATCTTCTTCGCAAGTTCAGCTGCATAGCCGATGTAATTTGCTGGCGTCATTGCCAGCAAAAGATCTTTTGCTTCTTGCGGAATGGCCAGTGTCAAAATGAACGTCCGCAATGCGTCTTTGGAAATGCCTTTGCCACGGGTTAGTTCCTTTAATTGCTCGTAGGGATTTTCGATACCATAGCGACGCATCACGGTTTGGACCGGTTCTGCCAATACTTCCCACGTTGCATCAAGGTCTTCCGCCAGGCGGGATGGATTGACTTCCAGCTTGTTCAGGCCGCGCAAGCAACTGTCATAAGCCAGCAGCGAATAGCCAAGTCCGACACCGATATTGCGCAGCACGGTGGAGTCGGTCAAGTCACGCTGCCAGCGCGAGACCGGCAATTTTTCCGACATGTGTTTGAGTACAGCGTTGGCCATACCCAGATTGCCTTCGGAGTTTTCAAAGTCAATAGGATTGACCTTATGCGGCATTGTCGACGAGCCGATTTCACCAGCCTTAAGGCGCTGCTTGAAATAACCAAGGGCAACATAGCCCCAAATATCGCGATTCAGGTCGAGCAATATCGTGTTGGTGCGGGCAACCGCATCAAACAGTTCCGCCATGTAATCGTGTGGCTCAATTTGAATTGTGTAGGGGTTGTAAATCAGGCCGAGGCGTTGTTCAATCACATTTTTCGAGAATGCTTCCCAATCAAATGTTGGGTAGGCAGAAAGGTGGGCGTTGTAGTTGCCGACTGCACCATTCATTTTGCCCAGTATTTCCACATCAGCTATACGCTTGGCGGCACGCTGAAGGCGGGCGACGACGTTTGCCATTTCCTTGCCAAGCGTTGTCGGACTTGCCGGTTGACCATGCGTGCGCGACAGCATCGGTAGTTCGGCGTTCTCGTGCGCCATTGCGGTGAGCTTGGCGATTAATTGTTGTAGCGATGGCAGCAAAACAGTGTCTCGCGCTGCCTTCAACATCATACCGTGGGATGTATTATTAATGTCTTCTGAGGTGCAGGCAAAATGGATGAATTCCGATGCTGCGACGAGTTCGGGCACGTCCTTGACTTGCTCTTTAAGCCAGTATTCCACTGCTTTTACGTCGTGGTTGGTGACTGCTTCTATTTCTTTAATTCTCGCGGCGTCTGACTCAGTAAATTCAGCGGCTATCCTATCCAACTGTGCGTTTGCGATTGCCGAAAACGGTTTGATTTCGGTAAAACCAGCGTTAGATAGAGCTTGCAGCCACGATATTTCTACTTTGACACGGTGGTGCATGAAGCCGGACTCAGACAAGATCGGGCGCAGTTTGTCGGTTTTTGCGGCATAACGACCGTCTAGCGGAGACAAGGCAGAAAGTGCGGTAAGGGACATGGTAGTGAAGATCAGAAAGTGTGAATCAAAGCGCCGAGAATTTCTTTGGCGAAACTATTGTATTGGTGTCAATTGAGCGAGCACCATCGCTATTGCGTGTTCTGTACGATGTTACTGCGATGCGCGTGATCCGGAAGTCTAGGATAACCAACAACTTCTGCATTGCCGCAGGCACGACCAGAGTCGAATTTTACCATTTGCGAGGGTGATGATCTGTTGTTTTGCATGTCGGCCAGTGATGGGAGTTGCCGAAAATGATAAACCCCGAGTTATAATCGGGGCCAATTATTTCTATAAGTAGCATATGAAGCTGATCGGATCTCTAGGTAGTCCCTACGTGCGTAAAGTCCGCGTTGTCATGGCGGAAAAAAAACTCGACTATACTTTTGTCCTGGAGGACGTCTGGTCTGATAACACCGCGATTCAGATATCCAACCCACTGGGCAAGGTACCGTGCCTGGTGATGGAAGATGGCGGCGCGATGTTTGACTCACATGTGATTGTTGAATATCTCGACACCCTGACCCCGGTCGGTAAATTGATTCCGGTGAACACTCGCGAGCGTGCTGAAGTTAAATGCTGGGAAGCATTAGCCGACGGTGTGTCGGATGCGGCAATCTTAATGCGGCTGGAGCGCTTGCAACGTCCCGTCGAACATCAAAGTGAAGCGTGGGTTGCGCGTCAGCGCAGCAAGGTTGATGCGGGATTGAAAGCGATGGCGGCCGGTTTGGGCGAGAAGCCATTTTGTTCAGGTAATCATTACACGCTGGCGGACGTTGCTGTCGGTTGCGCACTGGCCTGGATCAGCTTTAGATTTCCTGAAATCGAATGGCGCGAGACTTATCCTACGCTTGCGAAGTTGGTTGATAAAGTATCAGAGCGTCCATCTTTTAAAGATACTGCGCCACAATAATTACACCATAGCTCAGTGATTGTGCAGTAAAGGCGCAGCAAAAAGCTGAGTAAAAGTATTTCGACTACTCATTCGGATGGTTAATCTTAGTGGGTAGCTGACTTTTTTTAGTCGTGAAAAAAGTCGATGGTGACTCTCCAAACGTCTTCTTGAACATTGCAGAAAATGCGGATTGGCTAGCGTAGCCCAATTCGGCAGCGACCAAAGAGAGTGGCATGCCACGGGTGATCATCGGTGCTGCGTGCGCAAGCCTGATTTGCTGCCTCCATTGTCCAAATGTCATTCCTAAATCGCGCTCAAATAAACGCGCTAACGTTCTTTCAGATGCGCCCACCCGTTGTGCCCAATCACCAAGTGTCATCGCAGAACCTGGATCGTTAAGCAACGCCTTGCATAGCGTCACCAGGCGTTTTTCGGTCGGTAACGCGACACGAATCGCTTGTGTCTCTGCGAGCGTCAGTTCGTTCAAAATAAGTTGGCTTAGAAGCGATTCACGCACGCTCTCCTTGTCAGCATCGACTAACGTTAATGCAGCGATCAATTCACGCAACAGCGAGGAAACTTCCACAACGATGCATTGATCACCCTGAAATGGTGTGGCGCTGGTATGGATATATAGTGCACGCAACTGTGCTTTCTCGATGGTCTTGATTTCATGTACGACTTGCGGAGGAATCCAGATTGCACGAAGCGGCGGTACGATCCACGTGCTGTTGCCGACTGAAACACGAAGCGTGCCTTCAGGCGCATATGTGACTTGACCCCAAGCGTGCATATGCGGGTGCAATACCGCAGATGCGGCAAGATCGCGTGCTCGCATCCGAACAGGGTGACGTTGATCCGGCACCGAATCTCTAAGGTCTGTCTCGGTATGAGTCAGTATTGGAATTGGCATGATGGTGGCAATCGGTATGAGCGAATGGCAGAAATGCGATAGAAGATGACATTTTATCTTAAAACAGTCGCCGTGTTTTTGCTTACACTGCAGTGAGTAGCGGTGTAATCTGTCCGCTTTAAAAGTGATTTTCGCCTGATACCCAGAGTTGTTAAGCCCGGCCATCCAAAAGTTATCCGGGAGATAATTAGCGTAACAAGATCAGGATTAAGTCAAAGTCAGCAAATGTTGAGGCAAGTTGCTGGCACCGTCGGCCCTAAGCCTTATTGAGCTTATGCCTTCCACCATCAGTTTTTATACTTTTTTCTACTCGCCATGCAAACAGCTATCAATCAATTACCCGTTTCGCAGAAAGAGCAAAGTTCGGAAAAAACCGGCTTTCGCGTTCTAGGCGCGATCAGTTTTGCCCATTTTTTGAATGACATGATTCAGTCGCTGATTCTGGCGATTTATCCGTTGTTAAAGGCTAACTTTAGCCTCAGTTTTGCTGAAATCGGGCTTATTACCTTAACCTATCAGATTACTGCCTCGATTTTGCAACCAGTGGTTGGTCTCTACACTGACAAGCATCCAAAGCCGTATTCGTTGGCGGCAGGAATGTGTTTCACGCTGGTCGGGTTGGTAACGTTGGCAATGGCACCAAGTTTTGGGGTGTTATTGGTCGCAGCGGCGCTGGTCGGTACTGGATCATCTATCTTTCATCCAGAGTCATCGCGTGTAGCGCGTATGGCGTCGGGTGGGCGGCACGGTCTGGCGCAATCAATATTTCAGGTCGGCGGCAATGCGGGTAGCTCGATGGGACCGTTGCTGGCCGCATGGATTATTATTCCACACGGACAAACCAGCATTGCCTGGTTTTCGTTGGCGGCGTTGTTAGCCATTGCAGTGTTATGGCAAATTGGCAACTGGTACAAACAACAGGGGCGGATAAAAAAGAGCGCCAAAGCACATCAGGTCTTCGTTGCTTTACCACGCAAAAAAGTACTATTTTCAATTGGTATTTTGCTGCTACTCATTTTTTCTAAGTATTTTTACATGGCTAGTTTGAGCAGCTATTTTACTTTTTACCTGATTGATAAATTTCATTTGTCAGTGCAGTCGGCGCAAGTGCATCTGTTCATATTTTTGTTTGCGGTTGCGGCTGGCACAATGCTGGGCGGTCCAATCGGCGACCGCGTCGGGCGCAAGTTGGTGATTTGGGTATCGATATTAGGCGTTGCGCCTTTTACGCTGATGTTGCCCTATGCTAATTTGTTCTGGACCGGCATTTTGACGGTTGTGATTGGCTTAATTCTGGCTTCTGCGTTCTCAGCCATTTTGGTATTCGCTCAGGAGTTGGTGCCGGGCAAAGTTGGTACTGTGTCTGGTTTATTCTTTGGATTTGCGTTCGGCATGGGAGGGATTGGCGCGGCAGCTTTGGGTAAATTAGCCGATATGACCGATATTCACTTTGTTTATCAGGTGTGTTCGTTCCTCCCTTTGATTGGGTTATTCGCGGCTTTTCTACCTAATCTTGATGCGCACAGACAAAAAGCGGTGGCTAGCTAAAAAGCTAACCGCTCAAGGTGGCGCGACAGCAGGATGTCAACAGTAATAATTGGCATGAGAAGCAAGATTATTGTCAATTTACGACTGTCGATAGCCACACCTGAAGCTATTACCTTTATGCAGATTTGGAAGCTAGAAATATAAAAGCGCGCTTACTCATCGTAAGCGCGCTTTTTTGTATGCTTTAGCAACAATACTCAACGTTAGTCGTTAAATTATTTTTTATTGTTCGTGACCCATTGCTGCAATGCCTGCATTGTATTTTCAACGTGCTTTTCAGGGCTCAAGCTGCTGTATTCGTAAATAATATTGCCATTCGGGGCAATAACATAAGATACGCGATCGGCATAACTGGTCTTGGATAGCAGAACTGAGTCGTATGACTTCATGATGCTTTGGGTAGTATCGGCTGCAACAGCAAATTTACTACGACATTCGCTGAGAGAAAATTTATTGAGTGTGTCAATATTGTCGTTGGAAACACCGATTACAGTCGCGCCGAGAGCCTTGTATTTATCGGTTGCATCAGCAAACAAGTGGGCTTCAATCGTGCAGCCTTTAGTGAATGCCGCGGGATAAAAATACAATACGACCGGCCCCTTTTTCAGCTCATTGGCTAAAGAATAAGTAAAGACCTTGCCACCCAAAGATGCCTCGGTGGTGAAGTTGGGCGCTTTTTCGCCAACTTTCAGTGCTGCCAGCGCAGGCACGATTACAGTCGCGCTCACCACAAGTCCAGCTAGTGCGGCAATCCATCGTCTCATGTCAATTCCTTTAGAGATAACCATTAAAAGTATTGGTTATCATGCGGCCTTAACGTTGCTTTGTCGACTGGATTTTGATTGCTGCGGAGACTCTTAGCGTCCGCCGCCCCAATGACCGCCTCCGCCACGTCCACCTCCACCTCCACCTCCACCGCGCCCGCCGTGACCCCATCCGCCGTGACCCCATCCGCCGCCGCGACCACCATGCCAACCGTTACCCCAGCGATACGGGCTGTACCCAAAGTTAGAGTATCCGAACCCTAACGATACTGCTGGTGCTGCGTAAACGGGGCCCCCGCCGACATAGGCGCCATCTACCGCACCATAAGGCGTATAGCCACCGCCATAACCGTAGCCGGAGTTTCCATAACCGTCATAAGGGACGGCAACACAGCCACCGAGTAGCAGCATTGCGCCCACGGCGCCTAATAAAAGAATTTTTTTCATGATCCCTGCTTCCTTGTCGTGATGCAATATTGGACGCGGAACGACAGGTGAAGTTCATAAGCGGTTTTTATTGATCTTAACAATGAAAAAAATGCAATGAACCACGATAAGGGGTGAAATATTCTGATCTTCGCTTAAATAGTAGCTATTTAAGCGCAATTTAGCTTCGGGTTATGAGCGCCCTCATGATTTCCGGTTAAACTTTGATTATCATTTTACAATTGGTAACCAAATGCCTTTTGAAAACGATCATCGATTTCTGCGCGAGTTGGAGCATGATTTTGCGGTCCTTGCTCAGCGATTTTTATACTACCCATTAAATTGGACAGTCGCGTAATCGTAGGCCAGTCCATACCCGTTGTAAGTCCGTATAACATTCCGGCGCGGAAAGCATCGCCGCATCCGGTCGGATCTAGCAAGCGTTCAGCCTCCACGCAAGGAATCGTGACTTTGTTGCCACTGGTAAAGACATCCGCTCCTAACTCGCCACGTGTCACCACCAGCGCAGTTACTTGATCAGCAATTTGTGACAGCGACAGACCTGTCCGTGAAGTCAGTAATTCAGCCTCGTAATCATTGACCGCAATGTAGGTTGCCCAATCAATAAAACGCCGCAACTCCGCGCCGTCAAACATGGGCATACCTTGGCCTGGATCAAAGATCAGCGGAATGCCATGTGATACCGCATGCTCAGCATGTTGCAGCATCCCGTCACGACCATCCGGTGCGACGATGGCGTATTTGATAGCGCTACGCGTGCTTAAATCAGCCATGGTCACTTCGTGTGAGTGCGTCATTGCACCTGGGTGGAAAGCGGTAATCTGGTTGTTATTTGCATCCGTGGTGATAAAGCATTGTGCGGTGTAGATGGAGTCGATGGTGCGAATGCCGGCACATGAAATATCCAACTGTTTCAACCGTTCCAGATAGGGGGCCGCATCATTGCCAACGGTCGCCATGATCAATGGTTCGCCACCCAGCAATTTTAAATTGTAAGCAATATTGCCAGCGCACCCGCCGAAATCCCGGCGCATGGTGGGTACTAAAAAGGACACGTTTATTTTATGCAATTGATCCGGCAGAAGGGCATCCGCAAAGCGGCCCGGATATTGCATGATGACGTCGTAAGCTAATGAACCGGAGATGAGGGATGTCATAGGTGGTTTTCAGAATAAGGAGAAATCGGTTGGAATGTGGTTGTAAATCAGTTCGGTAATCAGTTTAGCAATAATGCCGAAAACAGATCAGAATACCCACTTTAAAATTTGGTAGTTGACGCGCAGAAACTATGGGTAAAAGAGGTAAACCCGATATCCGGATGGCTTTAACTGTAACAGTTCAAACGTCAATATGACGGGATGTTCGGTGTTACGGCGGAATCCATCTGCTGTATCCGCCACGGTCGTTAGATAGTCGCTTGGCGCAAAGACACGTCGCGCTATCGCTTTTTCGCTAGCGTCATTCAATGTCAGTTCGACTGTTGGCCAAGCTTGCGCCGTGCTGCTGCGATTACGCATCAGCAATGTTAAGGCAAACAGATTACGCGCAGGCGCGATTAATTGCAGTTCATTAGATTCGATCGATATATCGTCGATGCTGGTTGGTAAGTTTATCTGGCATCCAAATTTGCCGCATGCCCTCTGCAGTAATGGTTTGAGCATGGGGACACTTGCCGCGAGTTGATCCCGATAGCGATAACCCGTTTGTCCAATCAAGCCAACGGTCAGGATCACACTAGCGATCCACATGAAGGTCCTAACCACGCCGCCGACACGCTGTTTGCGTTTTGCTTGCTGCATAAATCGCGGTTCTGCTAGGACATCGTGCATGCCTTGGTCGGCCTGGCGCGGGTTTTCTTGACTGGTTTCATTGCTGCGGCCCTTGAAAGTAACGTCTACGCCACTCTCAATGGTTGGCTCTGGCGGATTCTTCTTTTTTCCATTCCAGTGCCTATTTTGCAGCTCGTCAATCAGTCGATCAAGCTCTTCATCTTCAGCAGTATCTGTGCCGTCCGGCAAGAATACGTTTTCAGCATGAGGCGAATTGCCAGAGGCTACCTGAAATAAGGTCATCCGCTGCAACGGGTCTTCCTCGTCGACCGGACTATTTATTCCACTTAGATCTGGTTCGTTGGTCTGAAGACGATGCCACACATCTGGTAATTTTATGCTGCTAGTCGCAGAAGTTGTATGCTGAACGTCAACCCCAACTTGTGGGGTCGCTTCGCCTGGCGCTTCTACTTCGGTTGGCTTAACGTCCTGATCTGAAGATGGCGCAAACGTTGGCTCAAACGGATGGCCTTCCACGCCCTCTGTGAATGCGAGAGGTTTAGTTGGCGGAGAGTATAGCGTTGACGAAAGCGCCGAGGACAGATATTCAGAAGTTGACGACGGCGGTTGTGCTGAATCAGGTAAATAAACTGGACGACGTTCCAGTGGCCCAAACCACTTACTGTTGGCGATGGCAGTGGAAGAGGTTTTTGTCAGTACTATTTCTGGAGCAATTGGCGCAGGTGCTGAAAATGTGGTGCGATCTGGAAAAGCTGTTGAGGCCTGAAATGCAGGCGTCGTTTGAGACGGATCGCTATGGTCTTTAGCTGTTAGGCTTATAGGGATTTCGGTCGGCGCTGAATGGTCTGGCCTTACCAAGTGTTCGATGCCATTGAACACTTCACGGCAGGAGCCGCATCGGACCAACCCTGCGCGCAATTTCAATTGATCATTAGCGACCCGAAAGGTGGTCTGACAATGGGGGCATCGCGTCGCCAGCGCCATAATTACCTAGGTAATCCAGCTGACACTGTCGGTAAAGTGCCCGACAATGCAACCCAGCCATCCTGCTCGCGCCAGACCGTCAGCTCTATCCACGGTGCATAAGCCGCAATGACGTCCTGTGCTTGCTCTGCTAAAACGCCTGACAACGTGAGGCTGCCGCCAAGTGCAATGCGCGCGCACAACATCGCAGACATCAGCTGTAACGGACCTGACAAAATGTTTGCCACGACGATGTCGAATGTCTCTTGTCCTGCGCGTTTCACGAAATCATCTGGCAAATAATAATTAATATCACAGTGATTGCGGGCGCTATTGTCGCTCGCGGACACGATCGCCTGGGGATCAATGTCCACCCCAATGACGCTCGCTGCGCCGAGTTTTTTAGCTACCATCGCCAAAATACCTGAGCCGCATCCGTAATCGAGTACAGACTCCACCTTTTGTTCGCCAAGATGGGTTTCTAGCCACTCCATGCACAAACGTGTGGTCGGATGGCTGCCGGTGCCGAATGCGAGGCCGGGATCCAGTTCGAGGATCAGTCCATTTGCTTCAGGCGCATCGTGCCAGCTTGGCACGACCCAAATATTTTTACCGATATGAATGGGAGCAAACTGTGACTGCGTTAACCGCACCCAGTCTTGCTCGCCAACCGAGCGCAACGTGTATACCGGTGCTGATTGCAAGCCGCACGCTAATGCGGCGGCGGTGACAATGGCGTCATGATCAACGTCGACGTCACTCAACGCGACAACACGGCTCCGCTCCCATGCTGCTTCTTCCGGTTCCATGCCCGGTTCGCCGAACAAAGGTTGTTCGGCTGCCGTGCCTTCGTCCGCGTCTTCCACTGAGACCGATAATGCGCCAGCTTCCATCAATGCGTCTGACAACGCTTCAGCGTGACTGCGCGATACTTCTATAACAATTTCGGTCCAGCTCATGTGCAGCCTTACTTCTTTTCAGGTTTAGGTAAATCCGGTCTTTCGGCCAGTTTATGTTCCAGATAGTGGATGTTGGTACCGCCTTCAATAAAGCGCGCATCGATCATTAACTCACGATGCAGTGGAATATTGGTGCTAATACCTTCGACTACCATCTCGGAGAGCGCAATTTGCATGCGCTTGATCGCTTGTTCGCGGGTAGTGCCGTATGAGATCACCTTGCCGATCATTGAATCATAGTGTGGCGGTACGTAATAGCCAGCGTATGCATGCGAGTCAACCCGAATTCCAGGGCCGCCCGGGACATGCCACGTGAGGATTTTACCCGGCGATGGCGTGAACTTGAACGCATCTTCGGCGTTGATGCGACATTCTATCGAATGACCGGTCAGATGAATATCGCGTTGGCGATACCGCAATTTTTCGCCTGCAGCGATATGAATTTGCTCTTGAACGATGTCAACACCGGTAATCATTTCGGTGATCGGATGTTCAACCTGGACGCGTGTATTCATTTCGATGAAATAGAACTCACCGTTTTCATACAAAAATTCAAACGTCCCAGCGCCGCGATAATCCATCTTGCGACAGGCTTCGGCACAACGATCGCCAATTTTTTCAACGACTTTGCGCGGGATGCCCGGTGCTGGTGCTTCTTCAATCACTTTTTGGTGGCGGCGTTGCATGGAGCAGTCGCGCTCACCGAGCCAAATGGCATTCTTATACTGATCGGCCAAAATCTGAATTTCCACGTGACGCGGATTTTCCAGATATTTTTCCATATAGACTTCTGGATTGCCGAAAGCTGCGCCAGCTTCAGTTTTTGTCATCGTGACGGCATTAGCCAATGCTGCTTCCGTATGGACAACACGCATACCGCGTCCGCCACCACCGCCTGATGCTTTAATAATGACCGGATAACCGACTTTACGAGCAATCTTAATTACTTCTTTCGGATCGTCTGGCAGTGCGCCTTCTGAACCTGGAACGCATGGCACGCCAGCACGGATCATTGCTTGTTTGGCGGAGACTTTATCGCCCATCAAGCGGATATTTGCTGGCCGCGGTCCAATAAAGACAAAACCGGATTGTTCAACACGTTCAGCAAAATCGGCATTTTCGGATAGGAAACCGTAGCCGGGATGAATTGCTTCAGCATCAGTTACTTCTGCCGCGCTAATAATCGCTGGCATATTTAGATAACTAAGACTTGAGGGTGCGGGGCCGATACAAACTGATTCATCTGCCAACTTCACATATTTGGCGTCGCGGTCAGCTTCTGAGTGGACCACCACGGTTTTGATGCCCATTTCGCGGCATGCGCGCTGGATTCGCAAAGCAATTTCGCCGCGATTGGCGATGAGAATTTTTTCAAACATAGTAAATGGTATTCCGTGGCTAGTATTTAAGCGTTAATTCGAACGATATCAAGCGTTCGGGCGGCAGATGCGTGAAAGGCGTACGACGACACTTCTGAGAAGAGCCGCTGTCTACATAAATACGCCGGTATCATGCTCAATGCCGTCCGCAAGTTTATTCGGTTCTCCCGAATAAACTCTCCGTTGGCGCGAACTTAACCGATGATAAACAAAGGTTGACCGAATTCTACCGGTTGGCCATTTTCCACCAGAATTTTTTTCACCACACCAGAAACGTCGGCTTCGATTTCATTCAGCAGCTTCATCGCTTCAATGATGCACAACGTTTCGCCTTCCTTGATTTCCGAGCCGACCTCTACAAATACTCCCGCGCCTGGAGCTGACGAACGATAAAACGTGCCGACCATAGGTGATTTGACGATGTGACCTTCTGGGACCGCAGGGACTTCTACCGCTGGCGCGCTGACTGGTGCCGCCATTTGCGCCTGGTACGGTTGTTGAGCAACTTGCGGTTGCATCATCACGACCTGATTGTGCGATGACTTAACAATACGTACTTTGCTTTCACCCTCGGTGACTTCCAGCTCTTCGATATCCGATTCAGCGACTAGGTCGATTAACGTTTTAAGTTTTCTCAAATCCATAATGCAATCCTTCAGTGTATGTTTTAAGAATAAAAAGTGTTAACGAATGAATTACTGCCATTCTTGTTTTTTAGTAGGCAGAACCATCCGTTTGGTACGAATTAATGTTTGTAAGCCTAAAGTTGATCGATTGCGAACGAAATCGCGATGCGATAACCCTCTACGCCCAACCCGCAGATGACGCCAACGGCAATGCCTGATAGATAAGAGTGATGCCTAAACTCTTCTCGTTGGTGAATATTGGAAATATGCATTTCCACAAAGCGTATTGCCACGCCAGATAATGCATCTCTCAATGCAACACTGGTGTGTGTCAGTCCACCGGGGTTGATAACAATAGCATCTACCCCTTCAGCTTTTGCGGCATGGATACGATCAATCAGCGCACCTTCGTGGTTGCTCTGAAAATGCGCCAGGCGAACACCAGCATCGGCTGCTTGAGCCTGCGCTGCGAGCACAATATCTGCTAGCGTAGTTGATCCGTAGACTTCTGGCTCACGCGTGCCCAACAAATTCAGGTTAGGACCATTGAGGAGAAGTAAATTTTTTGCCATGGAGATCGTGCTTCGTTTGACGACGTTGAGCGCATTTTGCCGTTAAATGACTTTAACTGGCAAGCGGAATTTTGTTATGGTTCGATTGGGTTTATTTTTTCGCGTCCATAAATCCCAATTATCTCAGCGCAGACGATAGTTATTTTAATTGCTAATAATCAACTATTTAGTGCTGCAATAATGACAAATCTTTGCGTAATTCATCAAATTTAATGCTCCCAAGGTAAGTCTTTTTTACCTGCCCGTCAGCGCCGATCAATACGGTAAATGGCAATCCGCCAGCGGCATTACCAAATTGTCGCAAGAGAGATGTGCCGTCTGTTCCTGCAACATATAAAGGATAGGTAATTTTATATTTCTCAGCAAACTTAGCGATCGCCTCTTGTGAGTCAATACCGACGCCAATCACATGAATATCTTTTTTAACAAGTTCAGTGCGTAATGCATTCAATTCTGGCATTTCTTCGACGCAAGGGCCGCACCAGGTCGCCCAAAAATTCACTATGAGCGGTTTCCCTTTCCATTGGGATAACGGCGTTTGCTTACCGCTAGTGTCTGCCATCGATTGAGCGAATAGATTAGCAACAGCCGGCGCTTGAGGAGGAGATGGTGTCAGTCGTTGAAGATTGAAATAGACGCCGATAGCGCAAAATAGGATCGCAATCGGTATATATAGGAACAATTTTTTTTTCATTCGGTATCGTTTGTCTTTGAAAGTGTGGCTCTTACTTGCTCTGTAGTAATGCCAATTTGTTGTTCAAGCAACAAGCGTGCTGCAACCAGATCCAGTCGGTCGCTGCGCGATAAGTGTGTTCGGCTCGGCCTGATACTACCGCGTAAGGCGTTACTTTCATATAGCGCTAAGTGTATACCCTCGTTTTTATAGGCAAAATGAAGAATTTCAGCTGGATCGTTACCCGTATGATGGCGATGGCGTTTTTCGGTCTGGTTATCGCTCTCCAGGTCGGACACAGTGAATTGCACATTTTTATTAAGCAGGTAAATTTCCACATCTTTAGGACTATCAACGAATAACTGTAAATGGATATCAGAGTGTTCGCCAGCGGTGCCATTGCACACTGCCCCGGTCAAATAAGGGCAAAAGGCCGAAAGTTCAGACATTACCTCAATCGCAATTTTTCTTAAATGCAATAGCCTGACGGGCTGGGTCTCAGCCAAGAACAATGCATTATATGAACGCACTTCCTCTTCTATCTGACTATTATTTGGTATGAAATCACTATCAATTCGCCTATTGCCCAGTAACTGTTGCGCGGCTTTTCGCTTGGCGCTAGCGTAATCTGCCCCATCTTCTGCAATCAAACGTGCCGCGGCGACGGCAATTTCTGATCTTAGTCGATGCGATGGATTAAATTCAGAGGATTTTTTGTAAGCCATAGCAATCATCATAATGTTATTCGCTACTGATTTCTTGCTAGACCTCATTTGCGGTCGCCAAGAAATAGCGGTGTAAACAAGCGTCACTTAAGCATAATTGATAAATACGCGTTCGACTTTTAACGGCGGCGCTGGCGTGTCAGGTAAAATTCACTATTCTTCTTTTACGAATGTTGACACTTTAGAATGCACATCCATATCCTGGGTATTTGTGGCACCTTTATGGGCGGTTTGGCCGTTCTCGCAAAACAAGCCGGACATAAAGTCACAGGCTGCGATGCGAACGTCTATCCCCCAATGAGTACGCAACTCGAAGCGCAAGGGATACAGTTAATTCAGGGCTTTGGGGCCGAGCAGACCGCACTGACACCGGATTTGTTCGTGATAGGCAACGTCGTCTCCCGTGGCAATCCTTTAATGGAAGAGATTCTTAATCGCGGTTTACCTTACACTTCTGGCCCCCAATGGATCGGTGAGCACATCCTGGCCGACAAATGGGTACTGGCCGTTGCCGGTACGCATGGCAAAACCACCACCTCGGCAATGCTCGCGTGGATATTGGAAGATGCTGGTTACAATCCGGGCTTTTTGATTGGTGGCGTGCCGATGAATTTTGGTATTTCGGCGCGATTATCGGGTAACGGGATCGAGACGTCTGCGTCTCCTTTTTTTGTGATCGAAGCAGATGAATACGATACGGCTTTCTTCGATAAGCGTAGTAAGTTCGTGCATTACCACGCAAAGACTGCAATTCTGAATAATCTCGAATACGATCATGCCGACATTTTCCCCGATCTTGCCGCGATAGAGACGCAGTTTCACCACTTGGTGCGCACCGTGCCAGGAATAGGTCGATTAGTTGTCAACGCGCGCGAACCCGCTTTGCAGCGCGTATTGACGCGTGGCTGTTGGAGCGAGCAAGAGTTATTCGGGATTGACGCACAAGCCGCCCAACATAACCCGACGCAGCTGGGCTGGTCCTTGACCACTCATACGGATGGCAACTTTGACGTGATTTTCAACGGCGATCACCAGGGAACCGTGGTGTGGTCGCTGACTGGCGAGCATAATCGCATGAATGCGATCGCGGCGATTGCTGCAGCGCGCCATGTTGGCATACCAACTGTTCAGGCTATCAAGGCACTCGGACGGTTTGAGAACGTGAAGCGCAGGATGGAATTGCGCGGCACCGTCAATCAGATTGCGGTGTATGACGACTTTGCGCATCACCCGACGGCGATTACCACCACCATCGCAGGTTTACGTAAAAAGATTGGCAATGCCCGCATTTTGGCTGTTTTGGAGCCGCGTTCCAATACGATGAAACTTGGGGCCATGAAAGAGGCGTTGCCGGATAGTCTGATTGATGCCGATCTGGTGTTTGGTTATGGGGCCAAGGGTGAAGGTAAGGAAGCGCTCGGATGGGATCTCGGTCAGGCCTTGGCTCCGTTAGGCAATAAGGCGCAAGCTTTCGACGTGCTGGATCGATTGATCGGCGCGGTTGCGCAGGCCGCACACCCGGGCGATCAGATATTGGTGATGAGCAATGGCGGATTTGGCGGTGTTCATCAAAAAATCCTGGATGCGTTGGCAAATCCGGGTACACACTCTTTGCCAGAGTCAGCGCCACATTCTGGCAATGCATCGGCCACGGCGTCAGTGATCATTCCAGCGCGATCATGATCCTTTACTTGCACGGCTTTCGCTCATCGCCCTCGTCATTTAAGGCGCGTTTTCTGGCTGAGCGACTACAAAGTTTAGGACTGCAAGACAAGTATATCTGTCCGCAATTACCAGCCTCACCGCAGGCTGCGATCCAACTCGCGCAGGCTTGTATCGCGCACGTCAACCCAGGCGATCTGACGGTAATCGGTTCTTCACTTGGCGGTTTTTATGCAACGTGGCTGGCCGAACAGACCGGTTGTCGGGCGGTATTGCTCAATCCTGCGGTGAAGCCGCCGCGCGATCTGGAAAAATATGTGGGTATGCATACGCAGTATCACTCTGACGCACCTTTTGAATTCAAGCGCGAATATATTGCTGAACTTGAAGTGCTTGTTTCGGCGAAAATTACGCTGCCGTCACGCTATTTCCTTGTTGCAGCCACCGGCGACGAGGTTCTCGATTGGCACGAAATGGTTGATCACTATCCATTGACGAAGCAATTGATTATCAATGGAGGTGATCACGGTCTCAGCGACTTTGCGGATTATGCCGATGCCATACTGACGTTTTGCGGAGTAGACGTTCCTCCTTTGCCGAGTGATCGCTGATGGCGCGCTCGCCGAGTTTTGCGCATTGGCATGATCATCCAAATGGTGTTCACCCAACGGCGTCGATGCGCGACTGGTTGATTGATCGCGCGTCGCTGACCTATAAGTTAATGGCAAACAGCACGCAATTTCGAGTGCAGCGTTTGCATCAGCATCGTGCAATGTGTCTTGCTGACGAATGCGCTGCAATTTTGTTGCCTCAGCGGCAAGTGGTGCAAGAGCGGGATGTATTGCTAATCTGCGATGGTCATCCTGTGGTGTTAGGTCATACTGTCTTGTCATTGGGCGCGACAACTGCCGAGTGGCCATTTTTCGGCACATTGGGTGAGCGCTCATTAGGCACCACACTGTTTGGCGATCCACTTGTGGCGCGGGGACAATTGCAATATGCCCGTTTGTATAATGGTCATCCGTTGGTCCGTCGGATGCGCGCGGCGACTGGTTTGGCAACACTGCCGACTCCCCTATTTGCGCGGCGTTCGACGTTTCGTCGCAAAGGCGGCGTAATGCTGGTGACTGAAGTGTTTTTTCCGGAAATTAAATTTTTACGGAATGTTTTAACGGGTTAGTCGAATGAATCCGGCGTTATTTTGTTGATCATCATTTTTTTTGAATGATAAAAGTTGTTCTTTGCCGTTATCGATTAAAAACAGATACGGGATTTACGCAAGATGCGTGCTGCAGCATGTCACTATTTGTTGCCGATGTGGTGGTGATGTTAATGCAACGCAATGCACCATCTTGCGTAAGTCATCATTACACCATGCAGGCGGTATCAACTAGCAAAGTAGTCATCACCGCAATACTCAGAATCCATAATTAAAGTAATCAATGAATCGTAATCAATGAATCTATTTTTTGAAGAGTCCGGCGACTTTAAAGCAGGGTCTGTTTTGTCACAGCAGGGCGAGGCTTATCAGGTCGAACTACCTACCGGAAAGCGTAGCAAAATTAAGTCAAAAGACGTATTGATACAGTTTGGCGCCCCGACACCGCAACAACTGCTCGATGACGCAAAACTTATCGCACAAGAAGTTGATGTTGATTTCTTATGGGAAGTTGCGGGTCAGGAAGAGTTTGGTTTTGCAGAATTGGGTGCCGAGTATTTTGGTCATGCTCCAATACCGTCTGAAGCCGCCGGATTGTTGATGTGCTTACATTCGGCACCGATATATTTTTATAAAAAGGGTCGTGGGCGCTATAAGGCTGCGCCTGAAGCGTCGCTTAAAGCCGCGCAGGCTGGCGTCGAAAAAAAGCGCCAGCAAGCGCTCATACAGGCTGAATATGTCGAACAATTGGTCGCTAATCAGTTGCCCGATGCGATGAAGCCGTTGGCTTTGCAGTTATTATTTAAACCAGATAAAAATAGTATTGAATACAAGGCGCTTGATGCCGCTTGCGTTTTCTTGCAAACCACACCGCAGCGTTTGATGCTGGTCGTTGGGGGCATTGCATCGCCAAAGGATCTGCATTTTTCCAAGTTTCTGTTTGAGTTTTTCCCGAAAGGCGCGGGTTTCCCAGAAATCTCGGTGCCAACTATTCCGACCGCTGCAACCTTGCCTTTGGCTGACGTCCTTGCATTTTCTATCGATGACGTGACAACCACCGAAATCGACGATGCGCTGTCAGTTGTGATATTGCCAGATGGCAATGTACGGATCGGTATCCATATCGCTGCGCCTGGACTCTCGATCAAACGTGATGACGCCATCGATGCGATCGCGCGTCATCGCATGTCAACCGTCTACATGCCCGGCGACAAAATTACCATGTTGCCCGATGCGTTGGTCGAAGCGTTCTCTCTGGATGAGGGAAAGAACTGTCCGGCTTTGTCGTTATACGCAACGCTGGACCCGCAAGACTGGCGCTTGATCAGCACCGAAACCAAAGCCGAATTGGTACCAATCTCCGCTAATTTACGTCACAACACGCTCGATATGCTGGTGACAGAAGATAACTTGGCGAGCGGTGAAGGCGACTATCCCCATAAGGCGGATATCGCCATTCTGTGGCAATGGATTTCTGTACTCGAACAAGGTCGGATGGCGAAGCGAGAAAGTTTCGGCCTGCGTCCCGAACAAAATAATCGCGTTGACTTCAATTTTTATGTTGAAGACGACGTTGTCACGATTGCTCGTCGCAAACGTGGTGCGCCGCTCGACAAGATCGTTGCTGAACTGATGATTTTTGCCAATAGTACTTGGGGAAAACTGATGAATGACCACGGTGTGCCGGGAATTTATCGTGCACAGGGCGGCGGCAGTGGTGGTTGGGCGACAAAAATGCAGGTGCGCATGGTAACCCACGCCGCGCCTCATCAGGGATTGGGCGTCGACCAATATGCATGGAGTACTTCACCGTTGCGTCGTTATACCGATCTTGTGAATCAATGGCAGATTTTGGCGTGCGTTGAGAGTGGCGTCACGGCGCCACTGGTGGCGCCATTCAAACCGCGCGATGCAGACTTGTTCGCGATTGTTTCGGCTTTCGATGCAACCTACGCGGGTTACGGTGATTTTCAGTCAACGATGGAACGCTATTGGTGTCTTCGTTGGCTGGGCCAGGAACAGGTGAAGCAGGTTGAAGCGGTTGTGTTGAAGGACGAAATTTTACGTCTGACCGATATACCTTTAGTAATCAAGTTACCTGGTATGCCACAAGTTGCACGGGGCGCGTCAGTAAAACTTGATTTGATTCGTTGGGACGAAATCGATTTGAGTATCGAGGTACGATTGCTGGAAGTGTTGACGCCGCCCGCGACCACGGCACAGGGCGATCCAAATGATGCCTCGGATGATGATGAAATGGTGGACGAACTTAATGCGGCCATGGATTTGCCGAACGAGCATTCGGGAATAGAAAAAGAGGGTGAGGGAACCGCGGAGGACGGTAATATCAATAGTATTGATGACCGTGAAGTTACAGATGTCGCGGTCAATGGTGTCGATGCGGAAACTGATGCCAAAGCAGATGTGGTTGCGGGCAGCGCTGCTTCAACCGACATGAAGCCTTAAGCTTTTGACGACCGGACGCCCAATCTTGCTGCGCGTGAAACCATTTTCTCAAAATCTGGTTTTATATATCGCCATCGCTATTTCGGTTTTAGTGCACGGGGCGCTGCTGGCCGTTCGCTTTACGCTGCCAGCATCGGCTAAGGTCAGGCTAACTGATCCAGCACTAGAAGTGATTCTCGTGAACGCCAAAACGCAGAGTGCGCCGGTGAAAGCGGAGGCGTTGGCGCAAGCAAATCTGGATGGAGGTGGTAACGCCGACGCTGGCCGTGCCAAGTCGCCGTTACCGGATATGCTGAAAACAGAAGATGGCGACAGCCTCAACACCGCCGATCACCGGATCGCGGCGCTAGAGAAAAAGCAGCAGCAAATGTTGTCACAGATGCAGAGCGCGGCATTGTTTTCGGTTCCGGAAACGACATCTCAGGATAGCCGTACAGATGCCGTGCCGACAGAGGATGGTAATGAGCTTACGCCGGATACCAAAGCACTGCGTCGCGAACAGGCCGAAATTGCCAAGAGTATCGAAGACTATAACAAGCGGCCGCGGAAAACTGTGATAACGCCCAGTACGCGTGGCGTGCGGTACGCGATGTATTACAAAGCTTTTGCGGACAGAGTGGAGCGCTTGGGAACGTTGAATTTTCCTCGTAAAAATGGGAGAAAATTGTACGGTAAATTAGTAGTGTCGGTCCCGATCTTTCAGGACGGGAGTATTTATACAAAAGACGGCGGCCTAGAAGTGGAGAGAAGTTCGAACGTTCCTGGCCTTGATGCCGCCGCGCTGAAAATAATCGAAAGAGCAGCGCCGTTTAACCGTTTTCCGCATAATATGCGCTCTGGCACTGCGGATGAAGTATGGGAAGTGATTGTAACCTTGGATTTTTCTCGCGAAGGTCAACTTGAGACCAAATTGCGGAGTGTTGATAATCATTAAGCAAAGCTGTCGTCGCTTCTTTTGGGCAAGTATGGGTGAATATGAATCTATAAGATTGGTTTTTCATATCCGGCGATCTTTGTCTTGTTTGTATCAATATAAATATTAATAAAAAATTTTCATAAAGCTTTCAATATCAGTCTTTATCGATAGAACATCGATGTGTGGTGTTCCAAAAAATAACATAAAAAATTGCCAACATTATGTCTGCACCTGCTTCAAACTCATGCGATTTATCAAACGCAATATTAGCTTCCGTGCAATCTTCTTCTATGCCAGATCGCTATGTCGTCATTGGCAATCCGATAGCGCATAGCAAGTCCCCCGATATTCATGCGCGTTTTGCTGCTGAAACCGGACAGTCTATCGACTATGCGCGCTTGCTTGCGCCGCTGGATGGTTTTGCGAATGCGGTACGGGAATTTATCTTGCAAGGCGGTAAAGGCGCGAATGTTACCGTGCCATTTAAACTTGCTGCCTACGCATTGGCAACAACGTTGACCGCACGCGCCGAAGCCGCAGGGGCAGTCAACACCCTCGCTTTCAGAGATGAACAGATAATTGGCGATAATACCGACGGTATCGGTTTGGTGACAGATATCGTGCGTAATGCAGGGTCGCCAATCGCTGGAAAGCGCGTCTTGTTATTGGGAGCTGGTGGTGCGGCGCGTGGGGCGCTATTGCCACTATTGCTGGCGCGTCCAGCGCAACTGGTTTTGGCTAACCGGACAGTGGCTAAAGCGCAAGAATTAGTGGACCAGTTTGCACAAAAATTTCCTCAGGAAAATACCATCATTGCTTGCGGGTTTGCGGATGTGCATGGTCCGTTTGACTTGATCATCAACGCGACGTCTGCCAGTTTACAAGCCGACGTGCCGCCAATCTCAGCAAACGTTTTTGGACCGCAGACCTTGGCCTATGACATGATGTATGGCAAACAAGCTACCGTGTTTATGCAGTTTGCCAGTGCCCATGGTGCAACGGTGCGCGATGGTTTAGGAATGTTGGTGGAGCAAGCGGCAGAGTCGTTTTTTGTTTGGCGCTCCGTCCGACCGAACACTAGCGGCGTGTTTGCCGCATTGCGTGCGCAGCTTTAATTCTGACGGGAAATAATGATGAAATCTGTCAGTAAACTGGTGTGGCGTTTGTTCCTGATTGTCATTGTCGCAATATTAGCGTTGCAACTTTATTTTTTCGTTCAAATTTGGTGGTGGGTCGATCACAACCCTAGTTCCACCAGCTTCATGCGACATCAATTGTCAGTCCTGCGCGAAACGAATCCGACTGTTCAGTTGCAATACACATGGGTACCGTATAACCGTATTTCGACTAACTTAAAGCGTGCCATCATTGCTTCGGAAGATGCTAATTTTTCAGAGCATGAAGGAATTGACTGGGATGCACTGGAAAAAGCGTACGCGCGAAATAATAAAAAAGGCAAAATCATGCTTGGTGGTTCAACCATCACCCAGCAATTAGCCAAAAATCTCTTTTTATCGGGGGAGCGCAGTTATATTCGCAAAGGTCAGGAATTCGTTATCACGTACATGCTTGAATTTCTCATGGATAAAGAGCGGATTTACGAGATCTATCTGAACGTTGTGGAATGGGGAAGCGGCGTCTACGGCGCTGAAGCAGCAGCCCAACATTATTACCGTTCATCAGCGGCTAATCTTGGTGCTAGTCAGGCTGCGCGGTTGGCGGTCATGCTGCCACGTCCGCGTTTTTATGACAAAAATCGCGGATCAGCTTATTTGTCGAGGCGCACTGGTTTGATTTTGCGGCGCATGGGATCGGCCGAGTTGCCGTAAGCAGCCAATAAAATATTGGCTTTATAAAAATAAAACCGCTGGTAAAGCAACGTGCTTTACCAGCGGTTTTATTGTTAGTCCATCACACTTTAGCGGTATTGGATGACTAGTCGGATAATTTACGAGGTTGCGCGTAACTTTGCAAAAGCCCCACACGCCGCCTCAAGCGTCGCCTCTATCACTGCATCATCATGTTGTGCGGACACGAAGCCAGCCTCAAAGGCAGACGGTGCCAAATACACGCCCGCATCCAGCATTGCATGGAAAAATACGTTGAACTGCTCTTTATCGGTAGCCATCATTTCAGCAAAAGTATTCGGTACTTTTTCTGAGAAGTAGAGACCGAACATGCCACCGATAGCGTCAGCACAAAAAGCAACTCCGGCGTCAGCCGCAGCTTTAGTCAGGCCTTGTGTCAGCCTCAGGGTTTGCGCGCTGAGGTGTTGGTAGAAACCAGGCTCCTGAATCAACTTCAGTGTCGTCATGCCGGCTGCGACTGCGACTGGATTGCCGGATAGTGTACCGGCTTGGTAGACGCCGCCGAGTGGTGCCATGTGCTGCATCAGGTCAGCGCGACCGCCGAATGCGGCCACCGGCAAGCCGCCACCAATGACTTTGCCGAGCGCGGTAATATCCGGGACAACCTGATACAACGCTTGCGCACCGCCAAGTGCCACGCGGAAGCCACACATGACTTCATCAAAAATGAGCACAGCACCATATTTTGTACACAAACTACGCATAGCTTGTAAGAATTCCGGCGTGGCGCGAATCAAATTCATGTTGCCAGCAACCGGTTCGACGATCACACAGGCGATTTCGTCACCCATGTTTGCAAACGCTTCTTCCAGCTGGGAAACATTATTGTAGTCAAGTACCAGTGTGTGCTTGACGAAATCGGCTGGAACGCCAGACGAAGTAGGGTTGCCAAAGGTTAGCAAACCACTACCAGCTTTAACCAGTAACGAGTCAGCATGACCGTGATAGCAACCTTCAAACTTGACGATTTTGTCGCGTCCGGTGGCACCGCGTGCCAGGCGCAGGGCGCTCATGGTGGCTTCTGTGCCGCTCGAAACCAGACGCAGTTGCTCAATTGATGGCATCAGTTTGCAGATTTCTTCGGCAATCAGGATTTCGCCTTCGGTTGGCGCTCCAAAGCTTAGTCCGCGGGCGGCGGCGTCCTGAACTGCTTTAACCACGGTTGGATGAGCGTGACCAACGATCGCGGGACCCCACGACCCAATGTAATCAATGTAGCGACGATCATCCGCATCCCAGAAATAAGGTCCTTCAGCACGCGTGATAAAACGTGGTGTCCCGCCTACCGAGCGAAAAGCGCGCACTGGCGAATTAACACCGCCAGGAGTCGTTAATTGCGCACGGGAAAATAGCGTATCGTTATTGGATGTCATGTCGTAAGGATCATTAGAATAGGGTGCGCGCCCTTCATATTAAGGGCAAAAAAATGAACAGTCAGGCAATGCAGCCCAACTACATCAAGATACTATTGGTGGATTTTGTTCTTTCTCGTCGTTTTGTTGGCTTTCCTCTTCCGCAAGTCCATCCAAAACATCTTCTCGGGCCCAGAAAAAACGGTCGGGGACCAATTTTCCCATACCGAGTCGTTGGCCGGCCATGACCGCAGCGAGGGTGAACTCTTGTGCTTCGGAGACCGCTTCGGGAACATCAAGCCCGTTTGCCAGCATTGCAGCAATGGCAGCGGAGAGCGTAGTGCCAGCACCGCTAAACGAGCCAGAGACGCGCGGCCAGCTATCTTGCCGCAATATCCCGGTATCGTTAAACAGCGTATTGCTGATTTCTGCTGCTGTCCCGGGTGTTCCGGTGACGAACAGGTATTCGCATCCCAGTTCGATGATGTGCATTGCATCGACAGTCGATAGATCCTGTGTCGACGGTTCGCGCCAGGTTTCGGCTAGTCGCGATAATTCGACGGCCGACAAGACCATTACCGTGCTTTGCGGGATCAATAGTTCGCGCATCGCGGTCAGAAGATCTTCGCTATCCTGACCTTGATCAGGCATCGCCGTCAGGAACGGATCGAGAATTAAAGGAATGTCAGGGTAATCGGAGACGATCTCTGCGATCACGGAGACACTTTCAATACTGCCGATTGCGCCAACCTTAAAGGCGGCCACCGGCATATCTTCGAGTAAAACGCGGGCTTGATCAGCGACCCAATCGGCGTCAATCTGCTGCGTATCTTCGATACGTGCAGTGTCACCGATTAAAATCGAGGTAATAACCGATAATCCATGGCAACCCATGGAAGAAAATGTGGCAAGATCTGCCTGAATTCCAGCGGCGCCGACTGGATCAGCAACACCGAATGTCAATATAAGAGGAGAAGTTTGGTTTTGCACGGCTGTTAGATTAAGATATCCGACTTTACATTTTACTTGATTGAAGGGTTTCCGCCGTGAGCAATACCAACGAAACATCGAACGAAGCGTCAAAAC
Organism: Glaciimonas sp. GNP009; assembly: GCF_054343755.1. Lineage (NCBI taxonomy): Bacteria > Pseudomonadati > Pseudomonadota > Betaproteobacteria > Burkholderiales > Oxalobacteraceae > Glaciimonas > Glaciimonas sp. GNP009. The sequence goes on along the minus strand of NZ_JBTGUV010000004.1, from coordinate 1,450,110 downwards.
CAGCATATAAAACCTGGATGTGTCTGATTTGCGGCTGGATTTACGACGAAGAGCAGGGATTGCCGGAAGAGGGAATCGCTGCCGGAACGCTGTGGGATGACGTGCCTATGAACTGGACTTGTCCGGAATGTGGTGCGCGAAAGGAAGATTTTGAAATGGTAGTAATGTAATTTTAGCAATTTAGTTGTTAGTTGCAATTTGATCCCATCTGGATGAAATGTCATGCAGATTAAACCGCGTAATTAATCTGTGTAAATAGCAGATTAATCGCTACTCAACGATCAAAAGTGACAGACTTTTCTGTAGTAAACTCAAAAAAAACCGTCAAATTTGGCGGTGCGTCGAAATGTTGTTCTAAAGTTTCTTGAACTTTGTTACAGTGATTTGGTAAATCAAATTGATCTGGACAAAAACTTCATGACACAACCCATTGGCATCGCAAGCCTGAAGGTTATGGTGATTGACGATAGCAGCACTATTCGTCGTTCCGCCGAGATTTTTTTAAATTTGGCGGGTTATCAAGTGATCCTCGCAGAGGATGGTTTTGATGCCCTTGCCAAAATTAACGACCATAAGCCCGCCCTTATTTTTTGTGATATTTTGATGCCCCGACTGGATGGGTATCAAACCTGTGCGCTTATCAAAAAGAGTGCCAGATTTCATGCAACGCCAGTGGTGATGTTGTCTTCAAAAGACGGCTTATTCGATCGTGCCAGAGGGGCGATGGTGGGTGCCGACGAGTATCTGACCAAGCCTTTCACCAAAGATAGTCTGCTAAAGACTGTCCACCACTACACACAGCATCTTCAGGAAGCGAATCAGGCATTCGCTTCTACGACGTCCCCTGTTATGCCAGCTGAAACAGCGCTGGTACCTATTCCGACATAATTGAAGTAAAGGTTGAGCATGGCCATTCAAAAGGTTTTGGTTGTTGACGACTCTCCTACAGAGCGTTATTTTCTGACAGATATTCTGGCAAGAGGCGGTTACTCCGTCTCGACCTCTGAGAGTGGCGACGGCGTTATCAGCAAAATCAAGGCCGACAAACCGGACTTGATATTGATGGATATTGTGATGCCCGGTCAAAACGGATTTCAGGTCACACGTTCCATTTCACGCGATCCGGAGTTGCAAGATATTCCCATCATCATCTGTAGCAGTAAGGGCCTGGAGACAGATCGGATTTGGGGCTTGCGCCAAGGTGCGCGTGATTATCTGGTGAAGCCGATTAATCCGCAGGAGTTGCTGGCTAAAATCGCAGCACTCGGCTAATTCCAGGCGCTATTCAATGAGCCAATCAGAAGCTGATCCGCATATACCGTATTTGGCTGTCCCTCCTCCGCGCAAATTCGGCACTGACGCGGATGCGCGGCGTAGTCGTCTACGTGAATTTCAATCGCATTTACTCGAACGGATGGAAGCTGCACGCAGCGGTGTCAAGGTCCACCATAACCAATTAGGTTTATTAATCGGGCAACAACGCTGGCTACTTAGCCTGGAAGAAGCGGGTGAAATTGTCGCTGTTGACCGCATCACCAAAGTACCGTTGACGCAGGATTGGTATCTCGGTCTGACAAATATCCGCGGTACCTTAATAAGCGTTATCGATTTTGCACGCTATCAAGGGCAGGCCATCACGGTCATCGACCAAGATACGAGGATTGTCGCATTTGCCAATGCACTAGCATTTAACAGCGGTTTATTGGTAAGTCGAGTTCTCGGCTTACGCAATATCGATGAAATGGTCTTGCAACCGATTTCCCAGGATGTCGACGGGATTGGAGTTGAAGCCGCCGGTAGGGCTGATCCAGTTAATAGTGTGAAGGCAAGTGCCGCACAGTATTTGGATAGTGAGTCGCAGCTCTGGACTGAACTCAAATTGACGCAGGTACTAAGTAGCCCACGATTTTTACACATTGGTAGATGAAATCAGGGAAATAGAGGCCAGTTTATCGACGTCAGCAGTTGACGTAATAGTGGTGACATCGGGCAGCATCGAATTGGCAATTAGGAGATTCAGCAATGGCATTTAAACTACCGTTCCTATTCAAGACGGCGAAAGAAGAACAGATTAATGGCGGCAATTTTTTTCGACAAGAGTCGGGACCCGCAGGGATAGCATCGCTTGCCGCAGTCGGCGAGCATGGCGCAACGTCGAACAAAAGCCAGGCACCGCTGATGATGCGGGGCCATGAAGCATCATCGCTCAACGCCTCGGCAGTATTTCCATCATCGGAATTTATAGACGCAACTAGTTCAGTGGAGTCATCTGGTGCATCTGGTGTAGCAAGTCAGCCCTTCAGATCGTATCAAGACAAGCCATTACCACTGATCGGCAAGTTGCCGCAACAGCAGCAAGTTCGTACCCTATTGGCCATAATGGGTGCCGGCCTCGTGCTGACGATTGTCTTCCTGTGGTTGAGTACCAGAAGTGACACGCTAATTGCGACGCAGACCCAAATTGCAGGCGATGCGTTGATGCATTCCCAGCGGATTGGTAAAGCGACGCCGAATGCTATTCAGGGTAATACAGAAGCGTTTAAGCAGTTGTCCGATAGCCGCAAAGAACTTAATCAGGATTTGGTTTTACTGACTACCGGTGGGGTGTACAAAGGAAGCGAAATTCCTGCGCCGAGCCCACGAATGGCTTCTGCAGCCGCGGATGTGGAGAAAGTTTGGTTGAACACCGATAAGGCAGCTGAGACTATCTTAAAGCACCAAAAAGAATTGTCAGGCTTTGGCGTAATCTTACAAAAGCTAAACGGGATTTCGCCTGTATTGCTGGATTTGTCGGAGCAAATTGCCGCGATGAAGACGGAAGGCAGAGCAACACCGCGCGAAATTTCCGCAGCCTCACAACTGGTAATGCTGACGCAGCGTCTAGGGCGCAGCGCCAATGAATTTCTGACTTCTCAGGGGGTTAATCCTGAAACTGCATTTTTGCTTGGCAAGGATACCAACACCTTTCGCGACATCGTTAGTGGGTTTTTGAATGGTAGCGCCATATTGCGTTTGCCCGCTTCCAAAAATGAAGAAGAGCGCCAAAAATTAGCTGAGTTAGAAAACAGCTTTGCTGAATACCAGGTCGCCGTCACCGCTATTTTGGCGAACATACAGAACTTTGTATCGACTAAGCAATCCGAAGAATTGATCTTTACCGAAAACGAACTGTTAAAGCAGCGCCTGAGTACCTTGCAAGATAGTTATCGTAATGCACAGGATGAACTTAGCCTTCCATTTTGGCTGATGCTGGCATCGGCGTTGCTCGCCCTATTGGCTGCGGCCGGAATCGCGTGGGTCCAATTACAGGACGGACACCGTCGAACGCACGACGCAGACATGCGTCGACTTGAAGCCGAAGATCAGCGCTTAATGGCTATTCAGCATGAACTGGATACCAGCAACTTGAACGACCAGAATCAGGCAGCTATTTTACGTTTAATGAACGAGTTGCAAGAGGTAGCGGACGGTGATTTGACGGTGCAAGCGACAGTCTCTGAAGACATAACCGGGGCTATTGCGGATTCCGTGAACTACACAGTTGAAGAGTTGCGCGGACTGGTTGGTCGTGTCACCGCGACTGCACGACAAGTAACGACAGCGTCAGATCAGGCGCAAAGCATTTCGACCGAATTGTTAGAGGCATCCCAAACACAGGCGCGCGAGATCAAGGAAGCTACGCTAGCGGTGTTGGCAATGGCAACACAGATTACGGATGTATCCAAATCCGCGAGCGCGTCCGTTGATGTGGCACGGCAATCGGTAAGTGCGGCAGAAGAGGGTTCAAAAGCCGTTGAAAACGCCATTACCGGCATGAATGAAATTCGTGAGCAGATTCAGGAAACCTCAAAGCGGATTAAGCGTCTTGGAGAATCTTCACAAGAGATTGGTGAAATCACTGAGCTTATCGCTGATATTACGGAGCAGACCAATGTGCTGGCATTGAATGCAGCGATTCAGGCTGCATCCGCTGGTGAGGCGGGTCGTGGCTTTTCGGTGGTGGCTGAAGAAGTCCAGCGCCTGGCAGAGCGCTCCGGTGCGGCAACCAAGCAGATTGGCGCGCTGGTACGCACCATTCAAACCGATACGCACGATGCCGTGGTCGCGATGGAAAAGTCGACACAGGGCGTGGTCGAAGGAGCAAAGCTATCCGATGCCGCTGGCGCTGCACTGTCAGACATTCGTGGCGTGTCGAACCTGTTGGCCGAATTGATTCAAAATATTTCGTTGGCAACTGAGCAGCAGGCAAACTCGGCAAATGGTGTCGCTTCCAACATTCAGAATATTCTTACGGTGACCGAAAAAACACGGGAAGGAACTAGTCAGACTGCGTCGTCTATTCGTGAGTTGTCTAAACTTGCAGAAGATTTGAAAAGTTCGGTATCGCGCTTCCGCGTCACCAACTAACAACACCTTTATTGATTCGATTGCAGCGTGGCTATCTTTCCTGGTAACGGAATTGAGAGACTGGCGATAAAGTTAGTCTCTATAGTCTGAATGTTAAATTGCAAAATTTGAAAAAATATCACTCACACTTTTTACGTTCAATAAGATCAAGTCACCTGAATCAGGTCAACCCGTGGGATGACCGTATTGATTCCTTAGAACTGATGAGGCAGTCATGAGCACAGATTTTCACGGGCCCGCTACAGTGTCACAAATACAGCCAATGCAACCAATGCAATTAGATACCGGCCCGTTGTCTTGGGTGATGAGCGAAATTCGCGTAGCACTTGGACAATCACTCCAGGCTTTACAGTACTCATTGGCGGTAAGTGATGACCTTTCGGCAACCGACGTTGTTGAGACACCAGTTGTGGGTGGCGTTGTGCCCCCGTACGATCAAACTACTGCGCTGCAATATGCCAAGACATATTTGCATCAGGCGCACGGTGCGTTGCAAATGGTGGATATAGACGGTGTCACAGTGATTACTGACGCCGTTGAAAATCTACTTGAATATGCGCAAACTGAGCAATGTATTGGTCGGACAGCGCTAACCGTTGAAAACGTGCAGAGTATTCAATCTGCTTATCAGGCATTGATCGAATATCTGGAAGAACTATTGGCTGGGGCGATGCACCAGCCTGTGAAATTGTTCCCCTATTACAAAGCACTACTAGAAATTCGCGGCGCTGATCGGATTCATCCTGCAGACTTGTTTTTCCCTGATTTGACGACTCGTCCGCAGTTCGACATGATCGAGAGTTCTACCAGCTTCGGAGCGAGCCCGTTGCTTGGACAATTGAGCGATCAGGTGATCGACCAGTCGGTCGACTACAGCCCATTGCGCAAACGTTTTGAAATGGCCCTCTTGCCATTTTTAAAAAGTGCCGATAGCACCGTTGAGTGTACCAATGCGGCGATTATGCAGGCTGTTATTGCTGATATTTCTCTTGTGCAAAAAAATCATCAGGTAAGGGCTTTCTGGTGGGTATTGCAAGGGTTTGCCGATGGCGTGGCGAATGCGCAAATTGCAAACGAGTTGTTCGTTAAGCAGTTATTTGCCCGCATCAATTTACAGCTACGTCGTTTAAGTCAGGGCTCATCAAGTATCTCGGAACGTCTTTTACGCGATGCATTATTTTTTATCTCCAGAATAGATGCTCCATCAGCACTAAACGCACAGATTCGTAGCACTTATCGGCTGGATGGACTCGTTCCCTCGGATTTTTCTTTGCATCGGTATGGTCAGGTTGATTTGGCAGCTTTGCGTGCGGCCAAAGAACATTTAACGCGGGCTAAACAAATGTGGGATTGTCTCGCCGCTGGTGAGCCCGATCTTCACCAGGAGTTTGAGCAAGAAATGCTTGGGTTGAGCGCTGTTGGCAGTAAGTTAAACGCGCCATCTCTCGCTAAGTTATTGCGAGAGTTAAGCGGTATTGCGCGTCATGCCACCTTGGCCAGACAGGGTGATCCAATCGGTTTGGAGATAGCGACGAGTTTACTATTTATCGAATACTCCCTTAGCTGTATTAACCGTTTGCCGGTGAATTTTTCGGAAAGTGCCGATGCCATGACGGCACACTTATTATCAGTGATGTCAGATGAGCCACCCGCTGAACCGATGCCTTGGTTGGATGATATCTATCGGGACGCGCAACAAAAAAAAATAGTCAAGGTGCTAGTTGGCGAGATGCTAGTTAGCTTGCGCCATGTCGAAAAGTTACTCGACGAATATTTTGTAATGCCAACCAAGCGCGAAGTATTAACTCAGATCGACTATGTCTTACATCAGATCGAAGGGGCGCTTGCTATACAAGAGAAGTCAGAGGCGGCAGCCGTGGTTGCGCATACGCGCGTCGCACTTCAACAGCTTTTTGACGCGGGAGAGGATGTGGCTGAGCCAGCACAGGAGGAGTTTGAGCGCATTGCACAAAACATCGGCGCGCTCAGTTTCTATCTTGAGGCAGTGCAGCACCAAGCCGATAAGTCTGACTTCACGGATGCCTTCGGTTCGCAAACTATACGCTTAAGTTTCGATCCGCAACGCAGTGTATTTCGCGTGAATTTATTAGAGCGCCACACTGCGGTGCACTTGCCACAGAGTGGAGCGATGCCGCATTCAGTTGCCTCGATCTCCACCATTACAATATCGCCTATAGAAACCTCGTTTGAGAAATTAGAACAGACCGATGTTTTTACGGAAAAATCTGGCGACAGCAGCCAGTCAATATCGTCGTCATTCTTGGAAGCGCTACCATCGTTGTCTTTTCTTGATGTGCCGACTGTAGAAGTCGAGTTGTTGCAACATCAGACCCAATCTGTAGAGTTGGCGCGGTCACTGGCGGCAAACCCAGAGAATGCCGCTCTGCACGGGCAGCTAAAAGACGCGTTAGTGCAATTGCGGGTCGACGCAGCCCTAAGTGACGATCATGCGGCTGTCGAACGAGCTCAAGCTGCGATTAAGATTCTCAACGACCAATATTTTTCCGCATCACAGCAGTCGCTCACTGAGATTATTGCTGTGATTGTGCCACATCATAATGTCGAAAATTTTCCAGAAATGGATTTGGATGCGCCGTCTCAGATCAGTGAAGAAGAGGCCGACGCCGAGCTTCTCGATATTTTTCTGTCAGAAGCAGAGGAAGTGCTGGACATCGTCCAGCAGACAGTTCCGCTTGCCCGCTCAGCACCTGATGCGCAAGAACATCTCATCGTATTACGACGGGCTTTTCACACATTAAAGGGTAGTAGCCGGATGATCGGCATGAATGCATTTGGGGATGCATCGTGGGCTGTTGAGCAAGTGCTGAATTTGTGGCTCACCGAGGCAAGATCCGGTACGCCCGATTTATATGCGTTGCTTGACCATGCGGTAGTCTTCCTCGACGACTGGGTAAAAGAGGTTTACGCAGATGGAGGCTCAACCCGTACCTCACAAATACTCATCGAATATGCAGAACAAGTACGCGATGGGAAAACATTTTTGTTGGTCGAGTCCGCTACGACGCCAATTAAGCCAAGCAGCGCGGCATTCCGTGACATTGATCTATCACTTTCGTCAAATATAGAGAATATTGCTTTAATTGGTAACCCGGAGGCGCTACTCTTTTCTTTTAATCGCGATAATTCAGCGTTAGAAAACGATGAGGCAGCCTATCAACCAAGTCAGATTGGGTCGATTGATCAGAGCAAATTTTCTCACGCGAGCTTGTCGAATATTCACGCCGATTTTTTTGATCCCGGCGCAGAGATATTTGGTTTTCCAGGTTTGCCCGAGACGCGACAAGATGACAGCATTAAAAAAATTGGAGATTTGTCGATCAGCCTGCCGCTGTATAACATTTACTTGTCGGAGACCGACCAGTTGGTACGCTTGTTATCACACGACTTTTCTGAATGGCGTCACGAACCAGAACGGCCAGTCGCCGTGCAATCCATCTACGCCGCGCATTCGCTGGCGGGAAGCTCTGCGACCGTTGGCTTTAAACCATTACATAACGTTGCGCATGCGCTAGAAATGGTTTTGCAGAGGATGGCCTTACAGCCAAGCCCCGTGCGCGAGCAAGAATTCGACATTATTGAATCGACGATCACGCGGGCCAAATGGATGTTGCAGCAATTTGCGCAAAGTGAAATGCCGTACTACGAACCTGCATTGGTCAGCGCGCTTGAGGCTTTACGGCATGGGCCGCAAGTGCAGATTGATGATCTCGCTGATGAGACAGTTATTCAATCAGATGTTTATCCCGAACATCAGCGAATAAACCCTTCAGAAAACGCGGCTAGCGTCAGCCCACATCAACAATCGCTAACGATTAACCGACGACCGCTTATATCTGCGTCGTTACAAGCGATCGATGCTACCGGGCTCGACGTTGATCCCTCTTCGATTTTACGTGACGAGATTGATGTTGATTTATTGCCTGTATTTTTGGAAGAAGGGCGCGATATTCTTCCGCAAATCGAAAGTGCATTACGAAGTTGGCAGAGTACTGCAATGTATGGCGACGATGGCAATTCTGATCGTAATAGTGGCATTCATAGCCACGCTCTTACTGCCATTCCAGTAGAAACCGTACACGCTATTTTGCGACATTTGCACACCATTAAAGGTAGCGCGCGTATGGCAGGCGCGATGGTGCTTGGTCAGCATATGCACGAGATGGAAAGTCATATTGAGGCAACGTTATACAGCCCCACGCCATCGCCGCATGTGAGCGAAGAATTGCTGGCGCATTACGATCATGGCGTCCAGATGTTCGAAGGCTTGCAACGTCCAAGCCCAATTTCTTCTGCTCAACAGGCTCTCCAACAAGCTCTCCAACAGGCGACACCACAGGCGATAAGTGGAAGTGCATTGGAAGACGCGAAGGTGTTCAATCCGAGAAATATGGTGTCAACGTCGGTTGGTGCCACGAACCTGATGTCGGCGAATGCTGTTCACGGTAGCGCGCCAGCGCCATGGCTAGCAACAGTTCCTGGTGTTGCCGCAGTGACGCAGGTGCGCGTCAATGCCGATGTGTTAGACCGCTTGGTGAATCAGGCTGGTGAAGTGTCGATTGCCCGCTCTCGGATGGAATTTGGCGTGGGTTCGCTCCAACAATCCTTAGTGGAGTTAACCGAAAATGTTGACCGCTTGCGTGGTCAGTTACGTGAAATTGAAATGCAAGCAGAAACACAGATATCCTCGCGGATGACATTGGCAGGTGAGCGCGAATTTGATCCACTCGAGTTTGATCGCTTTACGCGCCTGCAAGAATTAACCAGGATCATGGCAGAGAGCGTCAATGATGTGTCGTCTCTACAAAAAAGCCTGACCAAGACGGTAGAAAGCACTAGCGCAGACCTTGTTATGCAAGGACGCCTTACGCGTGATTTGCAACAAGACTTGATGCATGTGCGGATGGTGCAGTTTGCCAGTGTCGCCGAGCGATTATATCGATTGACGCGCCAGGTATCGAAAGAAATCGATAAACGTGTAAATTTGGATATTCGCGGTAGCACGGTGGAAATTGATCGTAGCGTTCTAGAAAAAATGGTCGGACCTTTTGAGCATTTGCTGCGTAATGCGATCGTTCACGGCATTGAATCACGTGAAGGTCGTCGCGCCGCCGGTAAGAACGATGTTGGCCAATTGAAAATTGAAATTCGTCAGAATGGTAACGAGATATTGATTCAGCTGTCTGATGACGGCCAAGGTTTGCAATTAGGCCACATCCGCGACAAGGCTGAGGCACTTGGCTTGTTGGACAGCGGGCAGCAACTCTCTGACGGTGAGTTAAATGATTTTATTTTCCGGTCAGGATTTTCTACCGTTACTGAAGTGACTAAACTTGCAGGTCGTGGAATTGGTATGGATGTTGTGCGCTCTGAAGCCGCAGCGCTCGGTGGCCGTGTTGCAGTCTCCAGTGAAGCCGGCAAGGGAACGCATTTTACGATTCATTTACCGCTTACGCTTGCTGTGACGCAAGTAGTCATTTTTTCGACCGGCAGCAATACTTATGCAGTACCGTCGGCCTTGGTAGAGCAAGTGCAACACTTGAAAGCAACAGCGTTGGCGAGTGCCTACAATGACGGCACAGTATTGTGGCAGGACCAATACGTTCCGCTACATTACTTGTCGGCGTTGTTGGGGGAGCATCAGGTGACGCCGATAACCCAGCAATACTCGCCAATTATTCTTTTGCGCAGCGGTAACGATCGGGTGGCAATCCACGTGGACGCTATCATTGGTAACCGAGAAGTGGTCGTCAAAAATATCGGTCCGCAATTGTCGCGCATGATCGGTATCGTCGGTGCGACGGTTCTCGGGTCAGGTGACATTGTATTAATTTTGAACCCTGTGCCAGTGGCGTTGCGGTTGGCCCAGCAATTGCGCTCACCGCTTAAAGTAAAAAGTAACGAGTCAAATATGGCGGAGATTAGCCAATACGTTAATGAAGAGTTAGTCAATCCTGGTCAGGTGATTGGTGCGGTCGCCAGCATCGTCGCACCCAATCAACCGGCCGTGCCTGTGCAGGGTCTCCGAACCCAAAAAATTGTTATGGTAGTCGACGATTCGCTAACCGTACGTCGCGTCACGCAGCGCTTGTTATCGCGCGAAGGGTATCAGGTGGTATTAGCAAAAGACGGTATCGATGCCCTGCAACAATTACAGGCAGTCACGCCCGACGTCATGCTCGTAGATATTGAAATGCCACATATGGATGGCTTTGATCTGACACGTAACATCCGCAACGATGATCGGACTCGCCATATTCCCATCATCATGATTACGTCGCGCACAGCCGCAAAACATCGAACTTACGCAATGGAATTAGGTGTCAATGAATACCTCGGAAAACCATTTCAGGAGGACGCGTTGTTGGCTGCGATTAGTGCATTTGTAAAAAAAGAAATAGCAATAATGTGATTTGGTGTGATTTGGTGTGGTTTGCTGTGATAGCAGATCAAGCTGACAACCGGAGCGTCAAGTTGGGGGTGTCCGGCAAGGGACGCCCGCCTTATAGTTCCAGGACTCAGGAGTCCTTCCAGGTTGTCACGCAATTTCACTTGTCTAAGTATTGGTTAGCGCTAAAAATCTACGTTAGCGCGTGTTGATGGAACTTCCTGATTCGTATCGGATGGCGTGCCGAAACGCGAATGAAGCCAGGTCATGTTTATTCTTCCGTGACCTTCTTGACCACTGCGTAACGCGCCAGTGTCTGTTTACGTGCTTCATCATGTTGGATCAAAGGTCTTGGGTAGTCGACGCCCAGCTTAATTCCTGCGTCGGCCAGCGTGTCAGCGTCGGCCAGCCATGGAGCATGGATGGCTTTGTTGCTGAGTTTGGCCAATTGGGGAAGATAGCGGCGGATAAACTTGCCTTCACTATCAAATTTTTCCGATTGGGTAATCGGATTAAATATGCGGAAATAAGGTTGGGCGTCACAGCCCGATGATGCTGCCCATTGCCAGCCGCCATTGTTGGCCGACAGATCGAAGTCATTTAGTTGCGCAGCAAAGTACGCCTCGCCCCAACGCCAGTCGATACCAAGGTCTTTGATTAAAAATGACGCCACTACCATTCGCAGACGGTTGTGCATATAACCCGTTTGATTGATTTGCAGCATGGCGGCATCAACCAAGGGATAGCCAGTGCGGCCATCGCACCATGCCTGAAAAGCGGCCTCCGCAGGAGCGCCGGTCTCCCATTGAATCGCATCGTAGTCCGGTTTGAAGGCGCGTTGGGCGACATGCGGATGGTGATGCAGGATCATAAAATAAAAGTCGCGCCACACCAACTCCGATAGCCATACCGAAGCACCGCTTCCTTCGATTCCTTGTCGCATCGCCTGATAGGCATTCCGAGCCAGTGTGCGGATAGAAATGGTCCCAAACCGTAAATGGACGGATAAATAGGACGGCCCCTTCACAGCCGGAAAGTTGCGCGTCGTGTCATATCCGCCAATGCGCGGCATGAAGTCTTCGAGCAATTCTTCTGCGCCGGCGATGCCGGTAGGAATTTTCAGCTCACTTAAATTGGTCTGAGTAAAGCCCAATTCTGACAACGAAGGGATCGGTACTGCATTCTCTGGCGGTATGGTTGCCAATCGGGATGCATAGGACGAAATCGGATAGGGCTTGAGGAAGAACTCACCGTCCGCCGCGGCAAGTCGTTTCATCCATGCATTTTTGTACGGTGTAAATACCGAAAAAGGTTTGGCGGAGAGCGACAATATTTCATCGGTTTCAAAAATCACCTGATCTTTGTAACTGTGCCAGATGCAACCATTTTTGGCCAAAGTGGCTTTAACTGCGTTGTCGCGCGTAACCGCCTGTGGCTCATAATCACGATTGGTGAATACTGCGTTGACGTCAAGTTCGCTTGCTAAAGAAGAAATTTCTGGCAATGCCGAGCCATGTCGGACGATCAAACCACCACCCAATTCTCGTAACGCTGTGTCTAAAGCCATGATACTGGCATGAATAAATTCAACCCGGCGGTCGGCGGTCAGCCCTGCCTCGCGTAGCGGTTGCAGAATATCGGTGTCAAATACAAATACACAAAAGACGGCGCGACTATTCTTTAATGCATGATGCAACGCGGCATTGTCGAATACGCGCAAATCGCGACGAAACCAGACTAGGGACTTGTCAAATTGGGGCATATTGATGGGTGATGGGAAAAGAAACGGGTGGACATCGAACCATTGCTAAAAGTCATTATTTCGAGAAAATTATCTTAGCAAGTCAGATTCTGGGCAAATGAGGCTACTTTACGCGAGGTCAGCAGCTATTCAAAGCAGGATAGTCACATTTAAAAATGATAAAATGCAGATTATGGCTAAGCTACTAAACCCCTACGAAACATTCTGGCAGCCCGACCACGCGGTAACTTCTTCCTCTGAGGAAGCAACGGCGCTTGACCTGACTAATCATTTTTTGATTGCCATGCCCACGATGCAAGATCCCGTGTTTGGCGGCAGTGTCGTCTACCTGTGCGAGCATAACGCCAACGGCGCACTTGGGGTGGTGATTAACAAGCCCACCGATATGACAATGGACGTATTGTTTGACCGAATCGAACTGACGCTCGAAATCGCGCCGCAGCATACGCATGCCGTTGCGTACTCCGATAGCATTAGCAAGTTTGGCGACAGCATGTCTACTTGCCCAGTCATGTTTGGCGGTCCGGTACAAGTTGAGCGTGGCTTTGTGCTGCACTCTCCGCTCAATACCTATTCTTCGACGCTCAAAGTCACCGATCAGATTGCGATGACGACCTCCAAAGACGTACTGGAAGCGGTTGCGCATGGCAACGGTCCTGCACAAATCCTGGTCAGCCTGGGTTGCTCTGGTTGGGAAGCTGGCCAACTTGAAGAGGAAATTGCGCGCAATGGCTGGCTGACCGTCGCGGCAGATCCTACTATTATTTTTGATTTACCGATTGAACAGCGGTTTTTGGCAGCCCTGAAACTACTTGGTATCGATCCTCATATGCTGACAGGGGAATCTGGCCGTGCTTGAGTTGATGTCAGGCCGGCGGAATATTGCATTTCGACCTGGATTTAAGGTTGCAATGACCGCGGCGGTGCGCTAGTGGAAACGATCCTGGGCTTTGATTTTGGTCTTAAACGCGTTGGCGTAGCAGTTGGTAATACCATGATGAAGCAGGCGCAACCGTTATCCATCATCAGCGCCATCAGCAACGATGGCAAGTTTGAAGAAATAGCTGTTTTAATGCGCGAGTGGCAACCGGCCCGTTGCATTGTCGGTTTGCCTTTGCACCCAGACGGCGCAGATCATGAGATGACTGTGCGCTGCCGCCGGTTTGCCAACCAGTTACACGGGCGCTATGGCGTCGCCATCGTACTAGTCGACGAGCGTTATTCGTCGGCCGTGATTGCGCACCAGCGCGGCGAGTTGATTGACGATCGCGCAGCGGCGATCATCTTGCAACAATACTTTGATGAGTTGAGTGAATGAGCTGTGCGCGCAAGGTTGAATCGGGGCGCGCATCCCACACTCAATGGCGGCGAACCTTAATGAGATTTATTTAATAAAACTAATTTAATAATAAACTTTAATAAAAAAACTTAAAAAAAACTTAACCAGACTGATTACTTATAAAAAAGATAAATTTTCATGACAATAACTCACTCACCAGATTCATCCTATGATGCTGAAGCGTTATATCGGATATTGGAAGCGCAGGTAATCGCCGGTTTAGCCAACGCCGATAAAATTGCGGTGGTCGGCATCTATTCCGGCGGTGCGTGGCTTGCTGAACGGTTGGTGGCCGCATTGAACCTGTCTGACAAAGATCGCCTGGGGTTTATCGATGTCTCCTTTTATCGTGATGATTTTGCCGAAAAAGGGCTGCGTGCCGACATCAAGCCGACCCATATTTCGTTCGACGTCAACGGTGCTACCATTTTGCTGGTGGACGACGTGCTTTACACAGGCCGCACTACGCGAGCAGCCATCAATGAATTATTTGACTACGGTCGTCCGGCAAAAATCATGCTGGCGGCATTGATTGATCGCGGTGGGCGTGAATTACCGATTTCGGCTGATTTTGTGGCCGAAACTATCACGTTGCTGGCTGGCGAATCATTAGAACTTCATCGCGCCGAAAATGGCGAACTCTCTTTGACTGTGCATCACAATGCTTAATCCCCAACTGAATAAAAACGGCGAACTACAACATTTGCTGACCATCGAAGGACTGCCGACCTCAGTCGTTACGCACATTCTCGACACTGCATCATCGTTTGTGGGTATCAGCGACCGCGACGTTAAAAAAGTACCGTTAATGCGCGGCAAAAGCGTATTCAATCTATTCTTCGAAAACTCCACCCGTACGCGTACCACTTTTGAAATTGCATCGAAGCGCTTATCGGCAGATGTGATCAACCTGAACATTTCTGCCTCCAGCGCAAGCAAGGGCGAGTCATTGTTGGATACCATCGACAATCTGGCCGCCATGCACGCCGACATGTTCGTGGTACGCCATTCGCAATCGGGCGCGCCTTATCTGATCGCTAAACATCTGACGGATACTAAACAGTCCCACGTACACGTTGTCAATGCCGGTGACGGACGTCATGCGCACCCGACACAGGGCTTGCTCGACATGTACACGATTCGTCATTACAAAAAAGATTTTACCAATCTGACCGTTGCGATCGTTGGCGATATTTTGCATAGCCGCGTCGCGCGTTCCGACATTCATGGGTTGACAACATTGGGCGTGCCGGAAGTGCGCGCAATCGGCCCGCGCACGCTATTGCCGAGTGGCTTGGAGCAAATGGGCGTGCGGGTTTTCACCGATATGAATGAAGGTTTGAAAGGCGTCGATGTCATCATCATGTTACGCCTTCAAAACGAGCGTATGACCGGAGCGCTGTTGCCGTCGGCGCAGGAATTTTTCAAGAGCTACGGCCTCACGCCAGAGCGCCTGGCGCTGGCAAAACCGGACGCCATTGTGATGCACCCTGGGCCAATGAACCGTGGTGTCGAAATTGATTCTGCCGTGGCTGATGGCGCGCAAGCGGTGATTTTGCCACAAGTGACTTTTGGGATTGCAGTAAGGATGGCGGTGATGAGTATTTTGGCAGGAAATTAAATGTGCGGAAAATAATGCTCGCCGGTCGATGAGGACGCATGAATATTCATGCGCCGATTTATACACTACCGCCGGGCATACGGATCAACATAATCGCTGGTTTGCTAAGCCAATAAGTAACTAACTTATTGGCTTACTTAGCAACTTACTAAAGACTTGACCAACGATTTTGTGTCATTAAAAAACTCGCTAAGAAAAAATTTATACATGAAACTGCACATTAAAAACGGTCACCTGATTGATCCTGCAAACGGTATCGATGCCAAGCAAGATCTGTATATAGCCGATGGTAAGGTAATCGCTATTGGCCAGCCTCCCGCCGATTTTGTTGCGGATAAAACGATTGATGCCAGTGGGTTGATAGTCGCTCCTGGCCTGGTCGATCTGAGTGCGCGTTTGCGGGAGCCGGGTTACGAATATAAGGCTACGCTTGAATCGGAAATGCAAGCAGCCATGCAGGGCGGAGTGACTAGTCTGGTTTGCCCGCCAGACACCGATCCAGTGCTGGATGAACCTGGTCTGGTGGAGATGTTAAAACATCGCGCCAAGTCGTTAAATCAGGCACACGTCTACCCGCTCGGTGCGTTGACGGTTGGCTTGAAAGGGCGAGAGTTGACTGAAATGTCTGAGTTGACCGACGCCGGGTGTATTGGATTTTCTCAGGCCGATGAACCGATTTTGGATACAACCGTACTATTGCGCTCGCTGCAATATGCGCAGACGTTCAATTACACCGTATGGTTGCGTCCGCAGGATCCGTATCTTGGGCACGATGGTATCGCCAACAGCGGGGCGGTAGCGTCGCGTTTGGGATTGTCCGGCGTTCCTGTCATGGCCGAGACTATCCGGTTGTACACCATTTTTGAATTGGTACGGGCAACCGGCGCACGCGTGCATTTATGCCGAATTTCTTCGGGAGCCGGTGTTGATTTGGTACGGTTGGCGAAAAAAGAAGGTCTGCCGATCACGTGTGACGTCGGCGCGCATCATATTCATATGACTGAAGTGGATATTGGCTTCTTTGATTCGAATGCGCGTATGACGCCACCGTTCCGTTCGCAACGCGACCGTGACGGAATTCGTCAAGGTTTGCTGGATGGCACCATCGATGCTATCTGCTCAGACCACACGCCAGTTGATGACGATGAAAAATTGCTGCCGTTTGGAGAAGCAACGCCAGGCGCTACGGGACTTGAACTGCTGTTATCGCTGGCGCTCAAGTGGGCCGAAGAACACGTGGCACCTTCTGAGCAACCACTCAGCCGTGCATTAGCAAAAATTACCAACGATGCGGCCCGCGTAGCCGGTTTGTCAGCCGGTCAACTGAATGTGGGCAGTATTGCCGACATCTGCCTTTTTGATCCGTCGGTACGTTGGACGGTGGATGCTAAATCACTGGCGAGTCAAGGTAAGCACACGCCATTTTTGGGTTACGAGTTAACCGGCCAGGTAAAAGCGACGATCGTTGCTGGCCACATTGCTTACGAACGCTTACTTGATGGCGTTGATGGCGTACCTAAACGCGCATGATCGCCTATCGGCTGTTCAGGATAATCGCGCATCTGTTCGCCGGTCTTTTGACCTGCGCGTTAGTGTTTCCGTTTACCGATGCTGCCGGTCGTCATTGGCGCATTCGTCGTTGGTCAATCAAGGTATTAGCTATTTGCCGCGTAACCGTCGAAGTCAGTAATCCGTATCAACGTGACATTGCATCGCCAGCGTTGATCATCGCCAATCATGTCTCGTGGCTAGATATCTTTGTGATCAACTCAACAGAACCTTGTCGCTTTGTCGCAAAATCAGATATCCGTGACTGGCCGTTAATCGGCTGGCTGTGCGCGCAGGCCGATACAATTTTTATTGCGCGTGGCAAGCAGCGCGATGTGCGTCGGATTTTTCAGGGCCTCGTCAGCAGTATCCATGCCGGCGAGCGCGTCGCCTTTTTCCCTGAAGGCACAACTGCTGCACAAGGCGCAATATTGCCATTTCATGCAAATTTGTTTGAGGCGGCGGTTGATGCGCACGTGCCGATTCAGCCCTACGCGTTACGTTATGTCGATGCAGCCGGTCAATTGCATCCGGCTGCAGATTTTATCGGAGACATGAGCTTTGCTCAAAGCATGATTGCAATCATGAAAGCAGCACCTATTAAGGCAGAGTTGATTCAGCTGAAATCAATTGAAACAGCAGGAATACATCGACGCGATCTGGCGGCGATTGCTCACGTCGCCATTGCGGAAGCGTTAGGGCAAAGGCGACCAGAAGAGCAAGTTGTCAGTATGGCCAGTGTTGGAAATTAGAGCGATAGTGGAAAAGTGCAGAATAGTCATTCTGCACAAGTACGGTGCTCAACAGACGCTTAGTAAAAAAAAGACCCAAAATTAACTCGGTTTTTGTGATTCTGGACAGCTAACCTGAAACAAAGCACGGTCTTCAAGCCGTACAGCAGTCAACTTCCCACCCCACACGCAACCGGTATCAAGACCAATTAAGTTCGGTCTCAAGGTCAGACCCAAAGTCGACCAATGTCCGAATACAACGGTAACGTCTTTTGTCTGGCGCTGGGCTACGTCAAACCAAGGCAGATAACCGGGCAACGCTGTTCCCGCGCTTTCCTTTGCCGCAAATTCCATCGTTCCATCCTCGGTACAAAATCGCAGTCGGGTCAAAGCATTCACGATGCAGCGTAAACGCGCGTTACCTTGCAATGTATCGTCCCAGCGCGTCGGTTCGTTACCATACATTTCACGTAAAAAATTAACCCAATCCGGACTCTGCAACACCGCCTCAACCTCTCGTGCAAGTGCTAAGGTCTGGGTTGCCGACCATTGCGGCAAAACGCCCGCATGCAGTAACAAATGACCATTTTCAAACAAAGCCATTGGTCGTCGTCGTAACCAGTCCAGCAGTTCGTCGCAGTCCGGTGCATCCAACACTTGCGCCAGGGTATCCTGTCGATGCAATTTGCGAATCCCATGCGCCGCCGCTAATAAATGCAAATCATGGTTGCCAAGCACTGCCTGCGCGCGATCCCCAAGGGAACGTATTAATCGTAAAGTAGCCACTGAGTCCGGCCCCCTATTGACCAGGTCACCAACAAAAATTAATTTCGCGTCTGGTGTCGCAGCGTCAATTTGCGCAAGCAATTCGACCAGACTTTGATAGCAGCCTTGCAGATCGCCGATGGCGTAAGTATGGGTATTGTTAGTTGTCATGGTTTGATTGGATGGCTGATAAATGAATGCCTTATTGTAGGGCATTCATTTTATGTTTCAGGTTGGTCCTGATATGTCGCAGGTAAAACTGCATTAATCCACGAATTGGTATTTTGAACGCGGTTAATGGTTGATTCCCAGAGGGTTGATTGCTAAAAAATTAACCGAGAACCAGCATTTTATCGGTCTCGACTTTTTTTGCTTTAATTCATTTTAGATTGTATCTAAATGGCATTTGTGGCATCACAACAGAATGATACTTTGCAACAAAATGTTACTTTAGGTGCCTTTTCTCAGGGGAAACGAAATATAAAGTGCTGTTTTGGTAACTTAATGACCGCGATAATAGTGGATAATTATGGGCTAGTGGCAAATTGGTGTATTTCCCTGTACGACATTCTTTTTGAGTCGGGTAGATCGCTATCATTTTTAAACGCATTCAGGATACCCACATGATTCTCATTACTGGCGGCGCCGGTTTTATCGGCTCTAATTTTGTACTCGACTGGTTGGCACAAAGCGATGAATCGGTAATTAATCTCGATAAGCTAACTTACGCCGGCAATATTAATAACCTCGCCACCGTTAATGAGGATCAACGACATATTTTTGTGCATGGGGATATCGGTGATACCGTACAAGTTGCCGCACTGCTGGCCCAATATAAACCACGTGCCGTTGTTCACTTCGCCGCAGAAAGTCATGTTGACCGTTCAATACACGGACCTGCTGCGTTTATCGAAACCAACGTTAATGGCACTTTTGGTCTATTGGAAGCAGTGCGCGCCCATTGGTCAGTTTTGCCTGAAACCGATAAGGCCGCTTTCCGTTTTCTGCACGTGTCGACCGATGAGGTATACGGCACGCTGGGCGCAGACGATGCGCCGTTCACAGAAACGACAGCATACGCCCCGAATAGCCCTTACTCAGCCTCGAAAGCCGCATCAGATCACCTGGTGCGCGCCTATCACCATACATATGGCTTGCCGACGCTAACCACCAATTGCTCGAATAATTACGGGCCGTATCATTTCCCCGAGAAGCTCATCCCGCTCATTATTACCAACGCCCGTGCAGGGAAGCCGTTACCCATTTATGGCGACGGTCAGCAAGTGCGTGACTGGCTCTATGTCAGCGATCATTGCGCCGCAATTCGTCGTGTTTTAGAGGCAGGACGGCCAGGCGAAGTCTATAACATCGGCGGCTGGAACGAGAAAGCCAACCTGGATGTGGTCCATGTTTTATGCGACATCCTGGATGCCCTCGATCCAAAAACGAATGGCAGCTACCGCGATCAAATTACTTACGTAACTGACCGTCCCGGGCATGACCGCCGTTACGCAATTGATGCAGGAAAAATTGCTCGAGAGCTAGACTGGAAGCCAGCTGAGACTTTCGAAACAGGCATTCGCAAGACGGTCCAGTGGTATCTTGATAATCAGCCTTGGGTGAACAATGTTCAGTCAGGCGATTATCTGAAATGGGTTGAGCAAAACTATAGCCAACGTAAAGCCAGCGAGGAGATCAAGTAATGACGTTAGCACGTAAAGGAATTATTCTCGCAGGTGGGTCAGGCACCCGTTTATATCCAGTCACCATGGCGGTTT
This sequence comes from Glaciimonas sp. GNP009, assembly GCF_054343755.1. Lineage (NCBI taxonomy): Bacteria > Pseudomonadati > Pseudomonadota > Betaproteobacteria > Burkholderiales > Oxalobacteraceae > Glaciimonas > Glaciimonas sp. GNP009. The sequence goes on along the minus strand of NZ_JBTGUV010000004.1, from coordinate 1,429,732 downwards.
CCAAGCAGTTACTGCCGGTCTATGACAAACCGATGATTTACTATCCGCTGACCACGTTGATGTTGGCGGGTATTCGCGAAATCCTGATCATATCGACACCGCAAGACACCCCGCGCTTCAAGGAACTGCTTGGTGATGGTAGTCAATGGGGTCTCGCTTTAACCTATGCAGTACAACCGACACCCGACGGACTGGCGCAGGCTTTTATTATCGGACGCGAATTCGTTGGTGATGCGCCATCAGCTTTGATCCTCGGCGATAACATCTATTACGGTCATGATTTCGAAACGCAATTGCGGGATGCGTCTGCTCGGGCCACGGGTTCGACCGTGTTTGCCTATCACGTGCAGGATCCGGAGCGATACGGTGTAGTCGAGTTTGACGGTGAACGCCGTGCAGTCAGCATTGAAGAAAAGCCAGCGCATCCGAAGTCTAACTATGCGGTTACCGGTTTGTATTTCTACGATCAACAGGTCTGTGATATCGCAGCCAGTATAAAACCCTCCGCACGTGGTGAATTAGAGATTACGGACGTGAATCGGGTTTATCTTGAAACTAATCAGCTTAATGTGGAACTAATGGGCCGCGGTATGGCGTGGCTGGATACTGGCACGCATGAATCTTTGCTGGAAGCAGGTCAATTCATTGCGACTATCGAAAATCGTCAAGGTTTGAAAGTCGCTTGCCCAGAAGAAATCGCTTTTCGCAAAGGGTATATCAGCGCCGAACATCTCGAAGCGCTTGCGCAACCATTAAAGAAAAATGGCTACGGTCAATATTTGCTGCGATTACTGACAGATAAGGTTTATTAAAGATGCACATTCAAACAACCGATATTCCCGACGTACTCATCATCGAACCCAAAGTATTCGGTGACGATCGAGGATTCTTTTACGAGAGTTTTAACGAGCGCACCTTTCAAGAACTGACCGGTGTCACGACCACTTTCGTGCAGGATAATCACTCCAAATCGGCTAAGAATGTGCTGCGCGGTTTGCATTATCAAATCCAGCAACCACAAGGTAAATTGGTCCGCGTCGTAGCCGGCGAAGTATTTGACGTTGCCGTCGATATCCGCAAAAGTTCTCCTACATTTGGTCGTTGGGTCGGCGTGGTCTTATCGGCTGAAAATAAGCGTCAAATGTGGGTACCACCGGGCTTCGCGCATGGCTTCGTCGTGACCAGCGATTCTGCTGAATTTCTTTATAAAACAACCGATTATTGGGCGCCAGAGTTTGAGCGCTCTATTCTCTGGAATGATCCCGCTATCGGCATAAAGTGGCCGATCGAAGGTAGCCCATTGCTGTCGGGTAAAGACCAGATCGCAGCATTGCTCGGCGATGCCGAGGTGTTTCCATGAAAATTTTGGTGACAGGAAAAAATGGCCAAGTAGGATATGAACTTGAGCGCAGCTTAAAAGGTCTGGGCGAGATTATCGCAGTTGATCGCAGCCAAATGGATCTGTCTAACCTGGATCAAGTGCGTGATGTCATTCGTACAGTTAAACCGAACCTGATCATCAACGCCGCCGCATACACGGCGGTAGACAAAGCGGAAAGCGAGCCAGAGCTGGCGATGCGCATCAACGGTGAAGCGCCAGGAGTGATGGCAGAAGAAGCACAAAAACTTGGTGCCGCGATGATTCATTACTCAACTGATTATGTGTTTGATGGCACCAAAAAGAGTCCGTACACAGAAGAAGATATTACCAACCCTCAAAGTGTGTACGGCCGCACCAAACGAGAAGGGGAAATTGCAGTAGCGAAGGAGTGTGAAGCGCATTGGATCATGCGTACCAGTTGGGTCTATGGCGTGCACGGCGGCAATTTTCTAAAAACAATATTACGTTTGGCCCAAGAACGGGAAGCTATTCGGATCGTGGCTGATCAAACCGGCGCCCCAACTTGGGCGCGTACTATTGCTCGTGTAACAACTGCCGCATTAGAGACGCAAGAATCGACTTGGAATCACATTTTAGCAAGTGCCGGCATTTACAATTTATGCGCCAGTGGTGAGACAACGTGGCACGGCTATGCGAAGCGTGTGGTTACACTGGCAGGACTTAATGGTCTGGCGCTTATGCTTTCCCTTGACGCTATTGAACCGATCCCAACCGAAGCTTATCCTCTTCCGGCGCCAAGACCGGGTAACTCTCGTTTAGCGACAGATAAATTACAAAATACGTTCAAACTTGGACTGCCGGATTGGCATACCGATCTGGATATTTGTTTAAGTGAATTGATACAAGGAATAAATGATAAACCATAATATCTGCTCAATCGCTGAAGACGAGTCGTTGATATGAGCGTTCAAACAACCTCTGTTAACCCGCACGCCGCTCACACAACATCTCTGTTGGCTCTTGTCAAAAGTCTTTGGCGCAACCGCCAGCTTATTCTGCAAATGACTAGGCGTGAAGTCGTTGGACGCTACAAAGGCTCCGCGATGGGAATGGCTTGGTCATTCTTTAATCCTGTATTTATGTTGGTGGTGTACACCTTTGTTTTTTCCGAAATTTTTAAGTCCCGATGGGGTGGAATCGGCGGTGATAATAGTAAAACACAATTTGCCTTGGTGCTTTTTGTTGGCATGATTGTATTAAATTTGTTTAGCGAGGTGCTGAACCGCGCCCCTGGTTTAATTATCTCCAATGTCAATTACGTGAAAAAAGTAGTGTTTCCGATTGAAATATTACCGGTTGTCACGATAGGCGCAGCACTCTTTCATAGCATTATTAGTCTTGGCGTGCTTCTGGCTGCCTTTGCTATATTCAATGGCTACTTACATTGGACGGCGCTTTTTGCACCTTTGGTCCTGCTTCCGCTACTTATCTTGACTGTAGGTCTTGCCTGGATGCTCGCATCCTTAGGCGTTTTTCTCCGTGACGTGGGACAGTTCATCACTATCATTACCACCGTATTGATGTTCCTGGCCCCGGTTTTTTATCCATTAACCGCGGTACCGGCACGATTTCTCCCGTTTATCATGGCTAATCCGCTTACCTTCATCATCGAACAGGCGCGGGAGGTGCTGATCTGGGGGCATCTTCCCAATTGGCTCGGATTGGGTGGTTACACCTTGGCGGCTATTTTCATTGCCTGGATAGGCTACGCCTGGTTCCAAAAAACCAGAAAGGGGTTTGCCGATGTCCTCTGAACTAGATATCTACTCTTCGAATCAATCTTCAAACCAAGCTGACGTTGCGATCCGGATCCAAAATGTCACTAAGCGGTACGAAATATACGACGCACCGCGTGACCGTCTCAAGCAATTTATCCTTCCTCGTTTGCGCCGAATGATTGGCAAAGTATCAAAACAATACTTTCGTGAATTTTCGGCGTTAACAGACGTTTCGTTTGAGGTAAAAAAAGGCGAGACCGTTGGTGTTATCGGCAGAAATGGCGCCGGTAAATCGACTTTACTACAGATTATTTGCGGCACGATAACGCCCACCAGCGGCACAGTTGAGGTTAACGGGCGTGTTGCGGCTCTGCTCGAATTAGGTTCAGGTTTTAATGCTGAATTCACTGGTCGTGAGAACGTCTACATGAATGCGGGCGTTTTGGGCTTACTTAAAAATGAAATCGATGAGCGATTTGAAAACATTGTGGCCTTTGCTGATATTGGTGAGTTCATTGATCAACCAGTCAAAACTTACTCAAGTGGAATGTACATTCGTCTTGCCTTCGCGGTTATCGCCCATGTGGACGCCGATATCCTGATAATTGACGAAGCTCTATCAGTAGGAGATATATTTTTCCAGCAAAAATGTATGCGTTACTTACGCGCCCTCCAAGAGAAGGGTGGGACAGTGCTGTTTGTTAGTCACGATACAAGTGCTGTTGTCAGCCTCTGCAATAGAGCCATTTTGCTTTCACGTGGGAAGGATACTGTTGTAGGAAAAACAGATGAGATTTGTCGGATGTACATTAAAGATTTTTACTCGGAACGTACTACTCCAGTAATGACGACTCCAATAAAAGCGATTGAGACCAGTTCCCGCGAGCCAATTAGTAATCAAGCTAGTGACTTTTTTGAGGGTTTAGTGGAAGGTGAGGAGCAGACTTCCAACCTGATTCGAATAACCCCTTTTCGTCAAGATGCAGACTCGTTCGGGAGCGGTGGCGTTAATATCGTCGACATTTGGTTTGAGGGCGAAGATAACTCAAAGCTTTCAATGATTAACGGTGGGGATCTTGTCAAGTTTTGTATCAAAGCCCAGTCTAAGCAGGACATTCATCATGCTGCTTTCGGTTTCATGATTAAAGATCGCCTGGGTCAATACATTTTTGCCGAGGGGTCGGACCTCGCATATCGCAATCAGCCACCCGCCTTGAAATCTGGAAAAACGATATTAGTAACATTTTCATTTCTCATGCCTATATTAATTCAGGGGGAATATTCTCTGAATGTAGCAGTTGCAGAGGGGTTGGGAGATGATCATATTCAGCATCAATGGATAAATGATGCAATGGCATTGCACAGCTTAAAAAGTAGATTGGTTCACGGTATCTGTGGACTGCAGAGTTTGCGCATAGGCATTCAAGTATCTTCAGCATTTCAATCGGAGTCGTAATGAGTATCGTTGTAACGCAGTATGGAAAAATGCGCATTATTGATGCGGATAAAGTGGTGTCTCATGCGTTAGGGCTATATGGCGAATGGGCAATGGATGAGCTTGATTTGCTCGGTCAGATAATTTCTCCTGGAATGCGTGTTTTAGATGTAGGTGCTTTTATTGGCACGCACTCACTTGCCTTCTCGCAATTTGTTGGTGAAAAGGGGCGGGTATATGCGTTCGAGCCACGTAAAGAAATTTATGCAATTTTGTCGGAAAATTTATTATTAAATAATTGTGAAAATGTCACAGCGCTTAACATTGGTCTGGCTGAGATCGAAAAAGATTTAGTTCTCCAATCGATAGACTTAAATGAGATGGTTAATTTTGGCGGCCTCTCGATTGATGCAGAGGTAACTTTATTAAATTCTGCCACATATAAAATTCATGTTTCGACTATTGATGGTTTAGGAATCGGGAAAATAGACGTTATAAAGTTGGACGTTGAAGGGATGGAAAGAAGCGTATTGGATGGTGCAACAGAAACTATTTTGCGTGATCGCCCTATCGTTTTTTGTGAATGTAACTCTTTAAGTTCGGGAAACGAAGTTCTGACATTTTGTCAGGCACGGGAGTACGACACGTACGGGTTTTTGGCGAGCGCATATAATCCCAATAATTTTAATGCCATAACCGAAAATATTTTCGGAATGGCAAAGGAACTGGCTTTACTGTTAGTGCCACGAGAAAATACCGCAAAAATTATCAGTGCAATATCCGATACTCTTTTATTCCCCATTCGAAATATTGAGGATTTAGTATTGCCGTTACTGCATAAGCCGCAATACGCCTATGAGGTTTTAGCCAATACCTCGACTTCTTTACCGCTGGGTATAAATTTTCCTTCCCCGGCCGCCGTGGGGCAAGATGAAAAGATAGTTAGTCTTAGTCAAGGAATTGTGCAGCGTGACCAAATGATTACTAGTCGCTCCCGTGAATTGGAGGAGCGTAATGAAGTAATTGTCGGTTTAAGTGAAACGATTACTGGTCTGCAACAAATAGTGATTGATCGGGATGCTTATATTCAAGAATTGGTAAATTCTACATCATGGTTTATTACAAAGCCGATACGTTTTGCCGGTAGGTTGATCCGAGGTGATTTTGTAGCTGCTATGACTTCGATTAAGAGCGCGTTAAATGTAAGCAATACCATTACCCAAGCATCGCCAAATGGTGGGCTGAAACTGGAGAAAACTAGTAGTTATTTAGTGACTGCCTCCCCTATAGCACCTACACATCCTGTCGCGGTCATCCTCCCGGTATATCGCGGGGTGGAAATGACCAGGCGCTGCATTGATGCTGCTATACCAAACATACTGTCTAATCCTGGTGCGCGTATTGTCGCAATAAATGATGCAAGTCCGGATGCCGGTATGCAAGAAATGTTGGAAGAGTTAGGTAAAAAATGGCCGGATGTTTTTGTGGTGCTAAAGAATGAAAGCAACCTAGGTTTCGTTCGAACCGTAAATCGTGGTTTTGCACATTTCCCGCAACATGATGTGGTGTTGCTCAATAGCGATGTCATCGTTCCCAAGGACTGGCTGAGCAGATTAATCGACGAGGGATATTCTCGAAAGAATATCGCGACTGTTACGCCTTTTTCTAATAACGCAACCATCTGTAGTTTCCCGTACTTCTTACAAGAAAATCCTCAACCTTTTGGTCTCGATGTTGATTCGGTGGATGCGGTGTTCAGGCAAGCCAAGTTACCTTGTATTGAGGCACCAACTGGGGTCGGATTTTGTATGTATATTCGTAGAGAATGTCTCGATACCATAGGCTATCTGAACGAGGAGAAATTTGGCAGAGGCTATGGTGAAGAAAACGACCTATGTCAACGAGCGTTAAAAAGCGGTTGGTTAAATATAATTTCCCCAAATTTGTATGCCTATCATGAGGGTGGGGTTAGTTTTTCCTCAGAAAAGCATGCGCTGGTTACTCGTGCCATGGGCGTCATCGAAGACTTGCATCCTAGTTACCATTCTGACATCGAATTATTTGTTAAGAATGATCCCCTCCGGTCGGCAAGGGTAGCGCGTTACGTGCAACTTTTGTCGACGCTCCCGATACCAAAGGTTCTTCACATTTCCCATGCAGTTGGTGGCGGAGTCGCGCAACATGTTAATGAGTTGGCACAATATTTTGGTCAAAGCGTCGCGCATGTTTTACTTGCTCCGCATGTAGAAGAGGGTGAGATTAGTATTAGTTTGGGTATTGATCAACATGCTGATAAAGTCATTTTTTCTCTGCCGTCTGGATATAAGGACGTCGTTAGTTTGTTGAAAGCTATCGGTGTAAGTGCCATCCATTATCACCATACTCAGGGTCTGGATCCATCTGTGTTGTGCTTACCGGTTGATTTGAACGTTGCATCGATTCTTACCGCACATGATTTTTATTGGCTTAACGCCAATCCAACTCTTACTAATGAGAGCGGTAGATATCCTGGATTTTATTCTGATAAGCTCAGAAATCCGTTATATCCGTTGCCGCCGGGGGAAACGCTGGAAACATGGCAAGAGCGATTTCGCCCATTAATCGAAACTACGCAATGCGTTATATTTCCTTCAAGTGCTACAAAGTCACTTTTCGAGAATGTCTATCATATTGAAACAGGTATTATTGCTCCGCATGTCGAAATGCAATTGGATGTAAATAGAATACCAAGCATCTTTACAAAAAGAGACTCTTACACTATTGGAGTCATTGGTGCAGTTGGCCGCGAAAAAGGGGCGGACATACTGGAGGAAATGGCTGAGAAAGCGAAAATTCTAGGGCTGCCACTTAGATTTAAATTAATTGGTTACGCCTACAGATTACTTAAAGTCGTAGACACTACTGGCCCATATGATGTTAACGATTTGGGAGAGCTGATGCGTGAACATGCGCTGGATATTGTCTTATTTCCTGCGCAATGGCCAGAAACCTACAGCTATACACTTAGCCATGCCTTAAATTCAGGACTCCCAATTATCGCTCCGAGTATTGGTGCCTTTCCAGAGCGTTTATCAGGTCGTTCTAACACATTGCTGTTTAATCACTTGAGTTCGCCCAATGAATTGCTGGATCAATTTAACGCATTTATTGAAAATTTGTCAAAGGGTGTATCAGTAGTTGCGCCAATTTTTGAGGGGGTTAGCTCCAAAACTGATTTTTATGACTTAGAGTACAAACAACTTATCTCGTGCGATTTGAAAGTTATTAAAAGCGATCAGACTGCCCCGATCATTTTTCACGCAGCCCAGATTCTGAGCGGTTCATCTCATAATAAGTCGACTTGGAGAGGTTCCGTTTTAGGCGCACTTTGGTATTTATATACCCACCCATTAATGAGACGGGTTAGTTCTGCTGTACCGTACAAAATGCGTCGCTCGATTAAGCGCTCACTTAGCCGCAGTGCGCTTCACGACATAAATAAATTTAAATGAAAGTAAATATAGCGCTGTCTATCCCCACTGCTATACCTACGTTTTGTTTCTATCAAAGCATGAATAAGTGAACGAATACTGTTATAGGTTTGGGACATAAAATCGTTGATGAATTTGAACGAATAAAAGATATTTACATTCACCTCATTGAAATTTTGTTACCGCTTTTTATGACTCGGAAATCTGAAACTTCTAAGTTTCGTAATTTATTTAGGGCGGACTAAAGTGCCGTTTGTTTTAAGTCGAATTTAACGTTGGCCTGCGTTGTGTTGAGTTTTTCCCACTGACAAATAGAGTGACACCCTGCTCAGACGTAACGTAAAATACTTGGAATGTTGATAAAAGAGGGCGCTAATCGTGTGAAGAGCGTTTAAAGGGGTATTAAATGGCGTTTTTTCCGATTTTTCTGTCGATCGTATTTGTCGTACGCAACCAAGCAGCAAATACTGAAAAAATATTATCCGACGCTGCTTCTTGTATTGCTAACCTGGTTAGTGATTATGAAATCATCATTGTCGATAATGCGTCCGACGATGACAGCATTTCTGTACTCAAAAAACTCACAGGAGAAAATGGTTTACCCAACCTGCAAATCTATGCGTTGACTAAAGAGGTCGATGCCGACACTGCGTCATGGGTCGGATTGGAGAATGCATTGGGCGACTACGTAGCGGTCATTGATTCTCAAGCAGACGATATCGCATTTCTGCCAGAAATGCTCGAGAAGGCGGTAAGGGGAGCTGATGTAGTATTTGCTAGCAATCAGCAAAAAGTGCCACAAAGCTTTGCTTATCGAGTTTCATGCGCCATTTTTAACGGATTCTATAAGCGCTTTAATGGCATCCATCTAGCCAAAGAAGCGCCTCAGTATCGTGTATTAAGCAAAAAAGTCGTTAACTTTATTCTGCAACATTCCCAACCTGCGATGACTTATCGGCATCTACCGGCTACAGGCGGATTTGCACGCGTTAATCTGACGTATAGCGCAGCGCCAAGACTCTCGCACACGAAACGGTTGGGCGAAAGTATTGACCGAGGTATGCGTCTGTTGGTGTCGACCACCCGTGCCCCAATGCGTCTTGTTACATCATTGTCATTATTTGGAGCCGTTGCTAACCTGGCCTATTCTATCTACGTTGTCGCTGTCGGTTTTTTGAAACCTCATATCGCGCCTGGTTGGGTTAGTCTGTCCCTTCAGCAATCTGGCATGTTTTTCTTGATTTCCCTGGTTCTTCTTGTATTGGGCGAATACATCCTGCACATGGTCAGCTCAGCCAATGAGGGCCCGCTTTATCACGTAGGGCAAGAGTTCACCAGTATTCGTATGACTAGGCGAGAGAAATTAAATATCGAGGAAGTAGCCACTAACCCGAAATATATACCAGACACCCGCGCTGAACAAATTGCCTCATGCCAACCACAAATATAAATCTGGATGCAATTATTGTCGGAGGCGGATTTTACGGTGCTGCTATTGCGATCTACCTGGCTAAGCAGCGTGGGTTGAGGCGCGTCGTTTTGGTGGAGCGTGAGGCGGGCCTTCTGACTCGTGCCTCGTACAACAATCAGGCACGGGTTCACAACGGTTATCACTATCCGCGCAGCTTTACAACAGCTTATCGAAGTCGCGTTAATTTGCCTAAATTCGTACGCGACTGGCCTGAAGCAGTAACGCAAGATTTTATGAAGCTTTATGCGATTGCACGTCGTAACTCCAAGGTCACTGCCAAGCAGTTTGAGCGCTTCTGCGGGGATATCGGTGCCAAAATTCAAGTAGTAGAACCCTCTCTGCGAGCATTATTTGAGCCGCGTCTTATCGAGGATGTGTTTTTAGTAGAGGAGTATGCATTTGATTCAACCAAGTTGGCTAGTTGGGCCGCGCGAGAATTACAAGATTCTGGTGTACAGATTCATCTTCAAACAAGCGTAACGGCGATATCAAACGGGCCAAATCAAACACTGCAAGTGGTTTTAAAGTCCGATGACGGATCAGAAGAAATGCTGTCTTGCCGCTACGTCTTCAACTGCACCTACAGTGGGCTTAATCAATTTAAAGGTGATTTTCCTGGGACGCAAACTGGTCTTAAACAGGAAATCACGGAAATGGCGCTGATGGAGGTGCCGCCCGTACTAGCTGGACTGGGCATTACAGTGATGGATGGCCCATTCTTTTCGATGATGCCGTTCCCCGCCCGTGGGTTGCATACGCTTTCCCATGTCCGGTATACCCCGCATATGCACTGGAATGACGATCAGGGCATTAATCCTTACCAAAAACTTAGTGAATATGAGCGTGCAACGCGTGTTGACCGCATGATCAGGGATGTAGGTCGTTATCTCCCTGCCGTTTTTGATGCCAAGTATGTCGACTCGTTATTTGAAATCAAAACCGTTCTGGTAAAGAATGAGGGGGATGACGGTAGGCCGATTTTGTTCGAAAAGCATCCAGAATTACCGGGGTGTTACTCCGTCCTAGGTGGAAAAATAGACAATATTTATGATGTGCTTGAAAAGCTTGAAACAGAGTCTTTTAGCAGCTACTAAGCGATGCCGATATTTGGAAATAAATAGGAACTGATTTTGATGAAAAAATTGATCTCCGTAATTGGTCCAATGTACAATGAAGAGGAGCTTGTTTCCACGTTTTGCGAGGAAATTTTGACAGCTCTGGAGCCGATTACAGACCGTTATGAACTTGAAATAGTGTTGGTAGATGATGGCTCTAAGGATGGAACGCTAGTCCAAATGCGACAGCTTCGTGAGCGCTTCCCGGAAACTGTCACTTTAGTGCAACTATCTCGAAATTTTGGTCTGGAGGGCGCTATACATGCCGGTCTCCGCATAGCGGCGGGAGATGCGGTAATTGTAATGGACGCTGACCTTCAAGATCCCCCTGGCATAATTCTGCAAATGGTGAAGGAATGGGAGGAGGGAGCCAATGTCGTCGTCGGATCTCGGGCAGGTCGGCCCAATGACAGCGTTTTTAAGCGCCTGAGTGCCCATTTGTTTTATAGCACTTTGAATTCGCTATCGGGCAGAATTTGTTTAGAAAAAGATGCTGCCAATTTTCGTTTGCTGGATAGAAAAGCTGTGGCGACTCTTTTGGCACTCCCCGAAGTCAACGGAGTATTTCGGGTAATAGTTCCCTTTTTAGGTATGAAAACAGCGGTAGTTTCGTACGACAGGGACAAGCGATTTGCAGGAGAAACAAAATATCGTTTGAAGTCAATGATCAGGTATGCGCTGGATAGTCTTACGGGAATTTCTATTGAGCCCTTAAGAAAAATCCCTTCTGCTGCTGTGGCCTCATTCGTTTTGATGCTCCTATCGTTAGCTGGTATGTGCTTTGGTCCTGGCCAATGGCAGCCATCATTTTTAGTTTGCGCTGTAATGTCACTGTTATTTTCCCTTCTTTTTGTTGTACTTTCAGTGATTGCCGAATATCTGGGTCAAGTCTGCACCGAGGTCAAGGGTCGCCCGACTTCACTCGTGTATGATTTTGAGCCTAGCAATTCTGCCCTTAAAAAGGTAACTCATGAAACCCTTTAAAAGGGTCGGTATGTCCGGCCTTAAGTTGTCCCAAATCACCTTTGGAAGTGCTCTGACCATTGGGACCGAAGATTCTGGCAAGGCATTTGCTCAGATGATGATCGACGGCGCCTGGGACCTGGGTATCAGATCCTTCGATACCTCGAACAATTATGGGATGGGGAAGGCGGAAACACTTTTAGGGCATGCGCTGAAGAAATACCCTAGGGAAGAGTTTGTCTTGGCCACCAAGGGTTCATGGCCGATTGGTTCACACACCTATCATCAGGGTTTGGGAAGAAAGCATATTCTCTGGGCTTTCGACGAGTCCATGAAAAGGTTGGGAATGGAATATGTGGATGTTTATTATGCCCACCGTTACGATCCAGAAACCCCTATGGAGGAGGTTGTACGCACCTTCAACCGGCTGATCAACTCCGGCCGAATTCTATATTGGGCCACCTCAGAATGGCCTCTCGCAGCTTTAGTTGAATGCCACGAGGTTTGCAATCGACTAGGGCTCGAAAAGCCTATCCTTGACCAATTCATTTATTCGTATGCAATTAATAAAGCCGATATTAATGGTGTCCGCGCTTTCTGTCAGGCGGAAGGCGTTGGAATGTTAGGCTTTGCTCCCTTAGCTCAAGGTCTCCTTACCGGAAAGTATCGCGATTCTATTCCTCCAGAGTCCCGGATCGCAAAAAGTGGCCAGCTTGGGTACGACAAAACACAGAAAATATACGAGCAAAACAAGGCTAGGATCGATCATTTTTCCAGGGTATGCGTTGAACATGAGGTCAAGGGATCCCATGCCGCTATTCAGTGGGTTTTACGTCGTGGCGTTCTACCGGTCTTGGGTGCAAGTAGTCCCACACAACTGAAGGAGAACGTGGGCGCCTTAGATAGCGAAATCCCTGATGATTTTTGGGTTGAGGTTGATGCGTTTGAGGTAGATAAAATATGAAAATTTCAGCATCGAATATCGCATGGGGCCTCGAAGACGATCAAGAGGTTTATTCAAAGATGAAGGCTGAAGGCTTTTCCGCGCTCGAAATTGCTCCGACCCGGCTAGTACCGCAGAAGCCTTATCAGCCCGAAAATATTATTGTGGCCGCTTCCCTGGCTGCAGAGATTCAAAATAGTTGGGGCTTTGGTATCTGCTCTATGCAGTCTCTTTGGTACGGCCTGACTGAGCGAATTTTTGGCACTCCAGAGGAAAGGGCATTTTTATTGCAATACACATGTTCGGCACTGGATTTCGCCGCAGCCGTTGGCTGCCCGCATGTGGTTTTTGGAAGCCCCCGAAACCGGATCATCGAGCATCCTGAGCAGAGACCGGTAGGGGAGGAGTTTTTCGCTGCCTGTGCCGCCTATGCAGAGTCCAAGTCCGTCACTATCGGCATTGAGGCGAACCCGTCCTCTTACGGAACCAACTATCTAAACACTACGCCCGAGGCATTGGAGTTGGTTCAAGCTATTAATTCTCCTTTTTTTAAGTTAAACCTTGATCTAGGGACGATGTTGGAAAACGAGGAAAATTTGAGCACACTTGAGACCTTAATCCCTCATATCAGTCATGTTCACATCAGTGAACCATCCTTGGCGGCTGTTATTGACCGGTACGAACACCAGGAACTCGCTCGACGTTTGGAGGATGGGGGCTACACCGGCTGGGTATCTTTGGAAATGAGAAACCTTGGGACAGAAACTTTATTTCGGTCCCTGGAAACGGTAGCTAAGGTTTTCAATAGATGACGGCGGCATCCTGGGAACGTCATAGACCACTTTTGAATGGCTTTCTAAAATTTGCCGTCATTGGAGGGCTCGGAACCCTTACCAACTTACTTCTGTTTTTCTTGTTGGTGGACTGCCTTCGTGGCGCCGCTCTGCCCATCGCTGTACTGTGTTACATACTTGCATCAACCCAGAATTATATTCTTAATCACTATTGGACCTTCAAAAGGGACGTTGGCCCCAGCATAAGGCTTTGGCAAATGTACCTTGTGGGATCCTTGGGTGGCTTGGTGGTCAACATATTAATACTTCGGATAACGTTGTCTTGGTTCCCTATGATTGTCTATTCTCAGTTACTTGGGATAGGTGCGGGTTTAATAGTGAATTTTTTCATGGTTAAAGTATTTGTCTTTAAAAATGAACACTCAGCAAATTTGCATAAGGATACGGATTTAAGTCCGAATTCAAATTTTTTTAATTTAATTAACTTCAAGACCATTAGAAATTATTTTTTTAATCTCCAGAAAGAGGACAAAAAATATTTTATTTTAGCTTGGATTGTTATGTGTTTCGGTGTCTTTTTGAGATTCTATCATCTGGACAAGGTCGGATTGTGGTCAGACGAATTGTTCACCGTAGCTGCCGCTTTGGACGTGGGGCATGGATCATCATGGCTAAATTTCACTCCCAAAGTTATACCTGAGTTAAATTTTAATGATTCCTTTATTACTTGGAAGGCAGCTGATAATACTCCTCCGTTATTTGACTTATTAGTTATCCTTTGGGCTAAATGTTTTGGTAGTTCGGATTTCGTACTGAGGTCTTTATCGGCTTTCTTAGGGGCGCTCTCTCCATTTATATTTTTCTATGGGTTGAAAAAAAATGTCGGCTATTTGTCGGCATTTTTAGGTGTCACTTTATTGGCACTTTCTCCTTCTGCAATCATTTATTCGCAGGAAGTACGTAGTTACACATTAACTTTATTGTTATGCACGATAGCAACTGTTAGAGTTACTAATCATATATTACAAGCATCAAATTTTCCGACCGATAAAAAATGGACATCAAGTATATGGGTAGATGTAGCCATATACGTATTGATGGCTTACTCCCATTACACTGGTTTATTTATGGCCGGTCTTTTTGCTGGAATTTACACTCTTTTTGTCATATTTCCGAGTCGCAGATATTTTGAAATCACAAAATTTTTAATTGTTCCTCTTGCTATTTTTCCGTGGATGTTGCTGAGCAAAAAAGCATTCATATTTAGTAGTCATGGAGGTTATGCTTGGGGGGAGTATCATCTCTCTCAAATAATTACCCAAATGATTCCCGGGACGTTAAATTTCTTGCTGCCAGGTTATGGAGTCGGATTTAGTGTAGTCTGGGCTGTTTTTCTTATGACATGCTTGACTGGTTACTCTGAAAAACAAAATTGGATTTTTTCACTCAAGCATATAAGAGAACGGATTTTTGATAAAAAAATTATTTTAGCGATTTTATTGATAGCTACTATTTTATTTTTATTCTTATATTCTGTATATAACGCCTTTACATCAAAAATGTGGCATCCTCGCTATTTTTTAGTCGCGTTGCCGGTCATCTATTGTTCATTTTCATTGTTATTTTCTGCGTCAAAGCTAAAAGAATTACTCTCAATTATATTAACAATAATAATTTCAATATTAAGTTTGATTGGTATATTTAATTATTTTTATAAAGATAACTCTTACAAAGAAGAATATAGGGAAGGCGCGGATTTTATTGCAAATAATATAAAGGACGATTCTGTAATTCTTCTAAATTGGCCGGCAAATGAAGCGTATTACCGTCATTATTTAGACAAGTTGTTACCCAAAACGGGCCTTAAATACACATATAAACCTGTTGCAAACTATGATGACGTAAAGAAAATTTGTGCTTCCGATCAGAAAAAAGGACGGAGTTTCTTTGTATTTCAACACCAGGATCAAACGCCTCTCTTCCAAGAACTTGATCGTTGTTCAGGTATGGTGAAGATTGCTGGCCAAAAATTTAGGGGTGTCTTAGTGTATGAATATGTCGTTAAGTAAGGCCGTTTATTAAACGCTTACTTTCTCATACTTAAGTCATAATCGCCGCCTTTTACTTATGAATATGGATATATTAACGATCAAGATAAATGTAAGCATATCCGCTACGGGCAAGGTGTTATCATTAAGCCGCTGCTTAGGGACGTGATCGGTTAATGTCATGCATATTTGACTTTTAACCGCGAAAGATATATTGCGATTCTAATGTGAGTTTGAACTGATACGTAGTAACTTGTGTGTAATGAAGCGCTGAACCTATACTTACTTGATGTAAAAAGTTATTTAAGATTATTTCAGCCTGTAAGTTCATATGTCTAAAAGAGCGGCAGGATAAATTTCAATTTTAAATTACTAATATATTTATCCGTAATACACGCCAAACCATTACGCGCCTTCTTTTATACGTTCAAGCCTGTATATTACAATTTCTGAGGTTAAATTGAATTTTCGTATTTCGTACCTGCGCGCCTTGGCTTGTATATTAGTTGTTTTACTCCATGTCAGTGGCGAGGAGTTCGGGGCCTTTTCCGATCGGTGGGCTGCTGCGAATATATATGCAGCAATTTCACGCGTATGCGTCCCCATATTCTTTATGATTGCTGGGGCGACATTGCTTGGTAAAGTTGAGCCCTTAGGCGAATTTTTCTCTAAACGAGTGATAAGAATAGGACCACCAATCTTGTTTTGGTCTGCTATTTATATAGCCTGGTCTTATTACTGGATGCGTTCAGACGATTGGCCAATTAAATTTATTAATGGACAGGCTGCGTTTCATTTATGGTATCTATACTCACTAATTGGAATATATGCCTTCATTTCGCTGTTGCGTCGCTTATATGTAAGCGTATTCCCACGGCCGTCTCGATAAATTCCGGCAGAGAAATTCAATCGGCAAGAATTAGCGGGCTATCGCCATCGTAGATGTGAAGTTCCACGGCAGGAAGTCATGGACCTGATTGACCGGGTGGTCGGCGATATGGGTGAGAACGTGGCGTAGCCACGCTTCAGGATCAATACCGTTTAATTTCGCTGTGCCGATCAGTGAATAAACAGCGGCAGCCCGCTCTCCACCGCTGTCGGCACCCGCGAAGAGATAATTACGACGTCCGATAGCGACGCCACGCAAGGAGCGCTCCGCTGCGGAATTATCGATTTCAATGCATCCATCGTCACAATAACGTTTTAGCGCAGGCCATAGATTGAGGCTATACATGATGGCAGCGGTCGTGTCTGACTTGCGCGATAGCAGCAGAAGCGTCGCCCGTAACCAGAATTCGAAGTCATCGATAAGCGCGAGCGATTGTGCTTGTCGGGCTGCGCGACGTTGGTCCGGTGGTTGGCCGCGAATCTCAGCTTCAATCACATACAGTTCGCCGATCCGGCGCAAGGCTTCAGTGGTGACCGCAGATGGTCGGGCCACATGCAAATCATAAAATTTATGGCGTGCATGCGCCCAGCAAGCGGCTTCCACGACCTGGCCGCTTTCATAAATGGCGTTAAATCCAGCGTAGGCATCCGCTTGCAACACGCCACTAAAAGAGGCCAGATGTGTTTGTGGATGGATGCCTTTACGGTCCGGAGTATAGGCAAACCAGACTGCTGCTGGTTCAACAGATCCGGAAGGACGGTCATCCCGCACATAGGTCCATAGTCGCGCTGTCTTGGTCTTGCCATTACCCGGTGCCAGAACGGGTATGGGTGTGTCGTCGGCATGCAGTTTCGTGGCAGCCAGCACATGGCGTCGAATCGCGTCCACCAGTGGTCGCAGCAAACTGCTGGCAGCACCGACCCAGTCAGCCAATAATCCCCGATCCAGTTCGACACCTTCACGGGCATACATGACAGATTGCCGATAGAGCGGCAGGTGATCGGCATATTTACTGACCAGTACATGGGCCAGTAATCCGGGACCTGCCAGACCGCGTGTAATCGGACGACTGGGCGCGGCAGCTTGCAGGATGGTATCGCAGCACTTGCAGGCCAGCTTCGGACGAATGTGTCGGATGACTCTGAAGCTGGCGGGAATGAATTCGAGTTGTTCAGCAACGTCTTCGCCCAGTTGCCGCAGGCCACCACCGCAATCCGGACAGGCATTTTGTTCGGGCAAATAAATCTTCTCATCACGGGGTAAATGAAGGGGCAGCGGTTTGCGCGGTGCACTCTGGCGTGGCTTTCTGGTCGGAGGTTCTTCCATGGCAACAGCACTCTCATCGGCCTGCAAATCTTCCAGTCGCAGTTCAAGTTGTTCGATCTGGTGATCGAGCTTCTCGGATTTGCGGCCGAACTGCATGCGTCTGAGCTTGGCGATAAGAAGCTTGAGGTGTTCGATTTCGATCCCGCGCGTGGAAAGCTCTTCCCGCAACTGCGCCAGCGTTTCACTTTGCGCGGCAAGGGCGACGTCACGCTCCAGGATCATGGCCTGCAAGGTCGCGATATCGTCAGGAAGAGTGGTGTGCGTTGGCATGGTGCCAGTTTACGCATGTGTGGCGATGTTTACAAGCCTGATGAGGGCCGATTCGTGCGTTCCGGACGCCGCCAGTCGATCCCTTCCAATAGCATCGACAACTGCGCTTGCGAGAGCGATACCGATCCTTCCGTTGCCTGCGGCCAGATGAAACGGCCGCGTTCGAGGCGCTTGGCCAGCAGGCACAGGCCATCGCCGGTCTACCACAGAATTTTCAGGATATCTCCACGCCGTCCCCGAAAGACGAAGACATGACCGCTGAACGGATCTTCGCCCAATGCCGTCTGCACCTTGGCTGCCAGGCCATTAAAACCACAGCGCATATCGGTCATACCCGCTGCCATCCAGATACGTGTGCCTGCCGGCAGACCAATCATGCGAGCAACCGTTCCAGAACAAGGGCAAGCATGGCAGAGTCGACGACGCCTTCGAGTCGAAGCCGGGCTTTGCCTACTTCCAGAATAATGACCCCGGGGGAAACAGCGGTACTGGTAAAGACCGGTTGTGTATCTACCGGCAGGGGATCGCTGAGCACAACCGGCAATAATGTACTCTGCGGGCCCGAGGCAGTTTCAAAGGCTCCCACATGAAATAGCTTGCGCCATGCAAAAACCTGATTGGCATTGAGGTCATGCGCACGCGCCACCCGCGATACCGAAGTTCCTGGCACCAGAGATTCTTCGGCGACCCTGCGTTTAAATTCCGTTGAATGCTGGCGATAAGCGCCGCGCTTTGCTCGCGAAACCGTCCCAATATTTGTGTCCATAATGTGAATTTGTGGGCACAATTAATTTGTGCCTTCCCATTCAAATCATGCAGAAATTTGGTGTTTCTGGGTAGAGGGTACTGAGGGAACGCTTACATTACCTCTACTTATATAACTTTTAAGGTAGCGTTACCTGCAAGTTTACAGAGTTTATTAGAGGGTTGGCATCTTTGGCAATTCTACGGAAATACAGGATACCTACTTCTCGGTGCTTGTTCATACGATGATCGTTTGTTTTCCCGATTAGGTCGGATGTTTTTGGGGTAGTATTTATTGTCGCATTCGCCGTGACTACGTTATCAAACCTATTATTATTGGCATTTAATTGGCGCGCCCTCACAACTGTTTTACTCGAATTTATCTCCAAACATTATTTTGTTATCAGCTGCGGTACTCTCACTCGTTCGTCGAGTTAAGAAATTGCCTCAGTTACTTGACATACCAATACAATTTCTCAGCAGCTCGCTCGGGATTTATGGAATTAATGTACTGATAGTTGGTCAACTAACAGCAAACTGGAGAGTTCCGCCCACTATAGGACGCCTTTGGACAGGACCACTAATTTCTACTGTTGCAGCACTCGGCATATCGTTCGCAGTTGTTCGAACTCTGCGTTTTTTGCCATTCATGCGGAGCGTGGCTGGGCATTGTATAAATGGAAAGATTTTTAACCCGGAAGTTCAAGTAAAGACGTATTTATATGATGTGCTTTATAAAAATTGGTGTGTCTTGTCTAATTTGAACTTAGACGTGCTCCTTGTACGCTTTAAACCGAAAGGCGAAATATAGGTATGACTGCTGCTATTTCGCTGAAATGCTCTCTGCGCAGAAGTTCGTTGCTCGCCGATTGGCCGAATTTTTCACGGCCAGCCAGCAAAATGGACGTTGGGGGTCCTAATTTATTTGCGTAACATCAAGATCACAATCGAATTTGCCGAATTCTTGAATTGAATCTGCGGATATTAAAAACAGGACATGCTAACTTGATGCCCTGACAAGTTGCATTCGGAAGGGCGCCCATAGCGCCTACTCGATGAGATGTAGAGCTTTTAGAAAAATTAATTTTGTTAAGAAAGCTTATCGGGAAAAAGTCACTGGCAGGTGAAACATGTGGACATGTCATAGTCTTTCCAAGGGTTTTGATAGCTAGACCAAGGCTATAGTTTCCTCGTAAACTGGATACGTTCGCGACCATGCTGTAGCCCGAATTATTAAGGCGGGAGTCTTTAAAGTGAGAACCCACGTCAGCTCGCAGAATACGGCGCGTATTTAAATATCGACGCTTCCCATTCTCGTCTGTCAAGGTTATGTAGACTGCCTCCGGCAATGTAGCCTTTTCAATCGAATCTGCAAGCCAACCGTTAACTCTCAATAAGTTTGCGATCACTATCCCCGCAGACCTCGGAGGCTTGTCGTTCACCATGTCAATCACACCGTTACATTTCTCTGAGGTCTGCACGTTAATGTTCAAGAGCTCATCATCAAAATCACTAAATTCGGATTTGTAAATTTCTGAAACATTAATTTTAGATACCGGCTTAATTTCACTCAAGGTCGCCGTATATTTTCCGCTCCAAGACTTGATCCCGTCATAATGCGATGACACTGAGAAAGATTCCACCATCTTTTCACTCAAAAACTCTGGCTTTCCGTACAGCATTCCAAATTCTAGTGTATTTTCTATTAAGGGAGATATCAAAAATCCTGACTTTGCCATGTTAGATATAATTCGGAACTCCTTTTTACTACCATTTTTTAAATTAAGAGTGATAAATAATTGGCTTGGTTTAAAGAGAATACTCATTAACCTTCCAGCGATGGTCGGTGCGAATTCCAATTTGGCAAATAATTGATTTGGAGAATTAGGCAGATTTACCTTCTCACCAAAGCTCCGCTCCATTTTTTTTATATTTATAAATTCAGGTTTTTTTATTGTAGGTTTTTTCCGAAAAACCAAAAAATTATTTTTTATTTCCAGCGGTTGATAATTTTGAATAATAACAGGCCAGCTAACGCCATCATCAAGAGAGGGCATTCGACCATCGATTAAATCTACTTTAAAAAAGATGTTTTCTGGGGCTTTAGAACTCAACAAGTAATCTTTATTTAGTTCTGCAAATTTTGCGCTGTAAGCCATGTAGCTTTGAAATATTGGTCTTGGAGACCATAAATTCCCGGATGCAATTAAGTAAGATTGGTCATATGAATAAATATCTGAGGTCCCTTGAACAAGGGGAAAAGATGCCTCGACGCGAATTTTCTTTACGGCAGCATCAAATTGAACGTTCAGCCAATCTGGGTTAATTATCCTTTGTCTCGCACCCTCCAAGCTGAAAAATACGTTAAGCCAATGTTTCTCCCGATATCCACCATAGATGTACGAAAGTAGCTATGGTTTATGTAGTTCCATGAAATAAACGCAATGATTATTACAGGGAAAATGCTTCTTCCATTTAAGAAAATTGGTAGCAACAATGCACCAATTAGGAGAGAAGTACTAGCTATGATGGTGTGAGTATCGTGACGAGTGAATCCCCCCTTGAAGGCAATGAATAAGAATAAAAAATAAACCATAGCTAGGAAGAACTTCGAAATAAGATCAATTTTATTTTGGAAAAAGATAGCTAAGAATATAAGTATTGAAGTGACACCGTAAGCGATAATTTCTTTAATATCGCCATCCACTGCCAGCGCTTCGGAATATCCGGAAATCACATTGAGCATAGATGAGAAATATGTTGCCAGATTATCTATGGGTTGCCCGGCGGCTACCCAAAATAGAGGCATCGAAATGGCGGGTGACATTGTGCAGATTATCGCTAGTATTTTTTGTTTTTTAATAAAACAATATAATGCACAAATAAATGTTGTCAGCGTGCACAGCACCAACATAGTTCCTTTTATTAATGGCAAAAAACCCAACCCCATAAAAATTATAGCAATAGACAGTGGGATTAATTTTTTATTATCTCGTAGTTCATTATTAGTCGTTATAATTTTGAACGTCGCTAATCCGACAATTAGCGGTAAAGAGAAAAGTAGGGCATCTCTGGAGTATATTGATGCAAATAAAGCTGTAAATAAAGTAAGCTGCCATGGCCATTTAAGGCGACGCATTAATATTGAGCAACAAAATGCGTATGACGCTACCAAGTACAAACTTCCCATCAACATTATGAAATCTGTCGAAGGATGGTATTCTTTGGTATAGATAGATGCATAAGGCCCAAAAGTATAAATAATTTGCTTGCCAAATTGGAAGCCTTGCGCCACAGCTTGATTGAGCGCGAATTGCCAAGACGGATCGAGACCACCGGATGGCATAGCTGGAGAAAGCGGAACAAATATTGAAGCGATGGTAATTAACAATATCAACCACATAGAGAATTTGATTACGAAATCATTTTTCTTTGGACTGATATCTTGTTTATTATTTAAAAGGATGGACATCTCGATTTCTACTATAAAATTAAATGCTGGAATTTAAAAAATGCGTATCTACTTAAAGACGGGCTGTTTAGATCGGCAATCGAAATATTGAATTCATGCCTGTATCCACCGGATATTTGAGTATTTTGATGTGCCGAGTGTATACGAGTAGTGGTGAATAATCGAATCTTGCCCTAGGGAGTGTATTGCGCGATAAGGCGACGGCGTTTGGTGCGACCTAGGACGGAAAGGTGCGTTTAGTGGCGCGCATTCGTTTTACATTTGTCCGCATTAGCAATGCGTAACGTTGGTCGACAAAATAGCGCTGTAAGCTATGCGCCCATTGCAAACTTTGAAACTGTACGTTTCCCGACCTTGGTTCGACGGCATGATCTTGCTGCTATCTGATGGCTCGGGATCGGGTTATGCGGAAAAAGCTGTCGACACCGGCCTTGGCGGTGACGTGTTCCTTGTTGGCCAGCATATGGGTGTTTGACTAATGTTCTAATGGGATAGCTTTACCAGTGGCCTTGTTAAGGTCAGTCTTCCAATGGGTGGGGAGACACGGTCCGCCGATACTTTTAAAAATTGGATAAATGTGCTTGGCATGCTAGAACTTAGCTACGGAGACTAGTATCAGGACTTTGCTGTATGCGCGTCTGATTGCCATGTCATGGGCGATTATGTGCATGGGTTCACCGCGCGGAGCCAAATAGATAATGTTACAGACAGTCTCTTCAGACACAGTTTTTTCAAATTGTTGCGGCCGAAGGTGCGTGAATTTGCTGTGATGAGCAGAGAGGTTTCGCTGCTCATCGTACTCGCTGAGATTAGGAAATAAGTTTGGCAACAGACGAAGGGGGCAACGGTCATCCCTTATGCTCAAAATTAAAGCTGCCTGAATCGTTAAGTATTCGTAAATTATCGCCATGGCGTCAACTTATAGTAGCAAGAATTTCACTTGATATTTAGGAGCGCCGTGTTCCATTTAATTGTTTACATCAACCCTCATGCAAAAAATATTTTCAATATCAATAGTGAGTCATGGTCATAAAAAATATATTGAAGAACTGATTCAAAATATAAGAAAAATTAATAGGGATGATGTCGAAATTATTCTGATTAGTAATATACATGAGAAATTTGATGTTGATTATGATGGACTTTCATTTCCTTTACGATTGATCGAAAATAGCACGCCAAAGGGCTTTGCCGAGAATCATAATTTTGCCTTTAACTTTAGCAATGCGGAGAACTTCGTCATTCTCAATCCAGATATAAAGTTGCTCAGAGATCCTTTCGACATATTGTTGGCTCTTCTTAAAGAATCACCTAATAGCATCTGCGCACCGTTGGTCCTTAATGAAAAAAATGAAGTTGAGCCAAGTGCTCGACATTTTCCAAGCCCCTTTTTGTTGTGCAAAAAATTGTTAAGTCGACTTTGTCATTTTTCATTAAAACCTGAGGCGCTCGTTGATACAGAAGATGTAATCATGCCTGATTGGGTGGCAGGAATGTTTATGGTAATTCCGCGCGAAATCTATGCTAGTTTGCATGGATTAAACGAAAAGTATCATATGTACTACGAAGATGTAGACTTTTGTGCTAGGGCTCGTTTGGCTGGGTATAAAATTTTAGTTAGTAAACATGCCAAGGTTGTTCACGATGCGCAGCATGATAGTCATCGCAAAATACGCTACTTGTTATGGCATTTAAGCAGTGCTTTTAAATTTTTTTTATCAAGCGCTTATTTGAAAATTAGTTGGAACCGTATCGTAGATAAGTCATCTAAACTTTGAAAAATTCCGCTGTAAGAAAGAAACGTCACATAGGCTAACGAGATTTTTATAACGAATAGCCATACATATCTATGGAGCACGGTCTGGAATTGCAAAATAAAAAAATCGATCATGCGATTCTACTCACTGGCGCCAGTGGATTTGTTGGGCGCGCGTTATCTTTAAGGTTGATTGAGCTTGGAGTAAAATTGATTTGTGCTGTCAGGGAGCCTTTTTCTTTGCCAGACGCTCAAATGGAAGTCATTCTAGACATTAACGAGAAAACCGATTGGTCGCGATGCCTGGCTGGAATTGATACGGTCATACATGTGGCAGCGCGGGTTCACGTGATGCAAGAAGTCTCCGGCGATCCTCTTGCTGAATTTAGACGAGTGAACGTTGCTGGCACATTAAATCTTGCTGAGCAGGCTGTGGAATCCGGCGTAAAGCGATTTATATTTCTCAGTTCGATCAAAGTTAATGGTGAAGAAACGATTGACGGCGTAAAACTCACAGAGAAAGATATTCCAAACCCCCAAGATGCTTATGGAGTCTCTAAATATGAGGCGGAGTTAGGGCTATTTCAAATAGCCAAAGACACAGGATTAGAAGTTATTATTATTCGTCCGCCCTTAGTATATGGCCCAGATGTAAAGGCAAATTTCGCGAGTATGCTGCGTTGGGTTTACTCGCGGGTTCCTTTGCCATTTGGGGCAGTGAAAAATAAACGAAGTTTTGTCTACCTTGGAAACCTGATAAGTTTAATTATCTGCTGTATTGAACATCCAGATGCGGCCAACGAGATATTTTTTGTATCCGATGGAGATGATTTATCAATTTCCGAATTACTTAATGCCTGCGCAAAAGCGCTTGGTAAGCGCTCTCTTTTATTCTCTGTACCTCCTGTTGTATTAATGTTACTTGTTAGTATGTTTGGAAAGCGTGCAACGGCGCAACGTCTTTTAGGCTCCTTGCAGGTTGATATAAGCAAATCCAAAGAGCGGTTAGGATGGGTACCACCGATATCTGTAAATGATGGCTTAAAGGAAACAGTAAGGCGTATATTTTAAATATGGTCATTTTATGAAACGTCTTTTTGATCTATTTCTGGCTATAGTGGCATCTATTCTTTTGTGCATTCCTATAGTTTTGATTGCTTTATGGATTTTTATCATGTCGAAAGGGCCGATTGTGTATTGGTCAGACCGTATTGGTCGTAATAATAAAATTTTTCGCATGCCTAAATTTCGTACCATGAAAATAAATACGCCAGCTGTAGCTACGCATTTACTGATTGATGCAAATAAATATTTAACACCGAACGGCTCTTTTCTAAGAAAGTCCAGCCTGGATGAATTGCCGCAATTGTGGAGTATTTTTCGTGGAGATATGAGTTTTGTCGGGCCTCGTCCAGCATTATTTAACCAAGAGGATCTGATTACATTGCGGACTGAGTATGATGTTGATAAGATGAGACCAGGCTTAACTGGTTGGGCTCAGGTTAATGGCCGTGATGAATTGCCGATTCCAGAAAAAGTGAAATTAGATATTGAATATATGCAAAATTGTTCAATATTTTTTGATGTTAGAATAATTTTTCTCACTTTATTAAAAGTTGTGCGTAGGGATAATGTTACACATTAAAATGATTCGATGAACGTTAGCTCCGATTATTATTGATGTTATATACTTTGATTGAATTATTTATATGATTTGGTTTCTAAATTTGTCACGAATTTACAAGCAATTTATAGCGGTAATATTAGATGTTGTCTTTCTGCCATTGACATTCTGTCTGGCAATTTGGCTGCGTTATGATTATCTCAATCTTCCCTTGCTTCTTCAATATAAATTATTGCTCGTCGCAACGCCAATAATATCTATTCCTGTTTTTATCCGATTGGGTTTATATCGGGCGGTCATTCGGTTTATAGATCACAAGATTGTTTACGTTGTGGTGTTCGGAGTGTCTCTTTCCGTGGTTACGCTGGCAGCATTGGCGACATTTACGCAAACAGGGGGGTATTCCCGCGCGGTTTTCGGCACTTATTGGATTAGCACGATTCTATATCTTGCTGCGAGCCGATTTATTGCTCGCGCTTACTTGTTGCAGCTAAGCGGTTTCATGGGAAATAGTGGGGCGGTACGCGTGGCTATTTATGGCGCAGGTCAGGGGGGGTCGCAATTGGCGATCGCTTTGCGCACCGGTAATGAATATTTGCCAGTGGCATTTGTTGATGATAACAAAGAGCTGCATAACGCCACTATTGCGGGTATTAGGGTATTTTCGGCTGGTGAACTGCGTGACCTGATTGTGCGTTACGACATCAAGGAAGTATTAGTCGCTATTCCTTCACAGACCAAGGCGCAGCAAAAGCGTATCCTAGATCATCTGGAACCACTCAAAGTAAAAATTAAAGTAGCACCGCCGATTAAGAGTTTAATCAATGGCGAGTTACGCGTGCAGGATATTCGCGAAATTGAGATTGAGGATTTGCTTGGTCGCGACCAAGTTGATCCTGACCCTGATCTGATTTCCGCTTGTATAGTGAATAAATCGGTCATGGTGACCGGAGCGGGCGGATCAATTGGTTCTGAACTATGCCGCCAGATTATTCGCCAACGCCCATCGCATTTGATTTTGCTTGAAATGTCTGAGTTTGGATTATATTCAATTGAGCAGGAGTTGGTGGAGCTAAAGCAGAATCTTGGAATTGAGCTGGAGTTATTGCCTTTTCTTGGTTCGGTACTTGATACGCAAAAATGCGAGCGTATTATGCGTACATTCTCTGTTGAAACGGTTTATCATGCTGCCGCTTATAAGCACGTTCCGTTGGTCGAACATAACCCTATAGAGGGTATCCGGAACAATGTTTTTGGAACGTTAAGTTTGGCTAAGGCGGCGATGGCAGCGGGAGTCAAATCGTTTGTTTTGATTTCTACTGACAAGGCGGTGCGACCTACGAATGTTATGGGTTCTACCAAGCGCTTCGCCGAATTAATATTGCAGGCCTTTTCAAGGCTCCAGGCTAAATCACCGTCACGTACACGTTTTTGCATGGTGCGTTTTGGCAATGTCTTGGGCTCTTCCGGCTCGGTAGTGCCTCTGTTTCGCAAGCAAATTATTGCTGGTGGGCCTATTACATTAACGCATCCAGAGATTATGCGTTATTTCATGACAACGCCTGAAGCAGCACAATTGGTTTTACAAGCTGGCGCAATGGGTGAGGGGGGAGATGTATTTGTTTTGGATATGGGCGACCCCGTAAAGATTGTTGATTTGGCTAAACGCATGGTGCATTTGAGTGGGCTTGAGGTTTTATCTGACTCTACGCCGGACGGCACTATCGAAATTAATCATGTTGGCCTGCGTCCCGGTGAAAAGTTATATGAAGAATTGTTGATTGGGGAGAATGTCGAGGGAACCGAGCATCCACTTATAATGCGTGCTCAAGAACTAGAGATTCCTTGGGTCGTATTGCAGGAGTTATTAGCCAAGTTGGATATTGCATGCGATCAGTTTAATTTTGAAGAAGTGCGTACTATACTGTTGCGTACGGTAGCAGAATATACGCCGCAATGTGATATCGCAGATTTCATTTGGCGCATTCATGAAACTAATGATCGCGCTGCCTGACTTCAAATTGTATTAATAAACCAGTATATACATTTTGAAATGAATAGATAATTTGGTTTTTTTATAGAATATCGTATTGGCGAAAACGACATTTATTGCATGATTCGCTATTTGCATCGAAAACTACTAAATTATTTTTAGTATTTTCAGCATAATCGACTTTGGTGTTCAGCCTTTACAATCCGTTGATAGTACATCATTCGATATCAGTAAATTCGCAGTAATTTTCAATATAATGATTGGTTGAATTTTTGCGAAACTATATAAGTTAACCGCATGTGCAGTTTTCAATGAACCTCAAATTACGGAGTAATTATGGATTTATCAGGCCTAACGGTTGCCCAGTTACGGGTATTGCAAGAGCAGGTTAAGCAGAGCTTGAAGGATCGTGAGCACGAAGAAATGACGAAAGCGCGTGAGCAAATTCTAGCAATCGCTCAAAGTGCGGGTATTTCCTTGAAGGATTTGCTAAGTACCCCGCCCCGTAACAAAAATACGGCAACGAAAAATAAAGTCGCTGTGCGTTACCGCAATCCTTCTGATGCATCCCTGCAATGGACTGGTCGTGGTCGTCAACCGAAGTGGATACAAGAGTGGGTTTCATCGGGCAAATCGCTGGATGCGCTGCACGTATAGTCCTTATTGGTAAGTACTTCTAAGAGTCACGCTTTTTGAGTTAATAACAGATAGCCAAATTCTGGTGGTATAGGTTGCCTATTGAGTTGATGAACTTAAGAAGACGGTATTAAAAGATTGATGTACATGTAAGCTTGGCTGGTGGGTCCTATCGCCTATGCTGCGTGCCAGCGTCAGATATCAAGACCTGAGATGTGCTGTATTTAATTCTTTGTACAACCTCACTTCATTAGTACTAACGCTCAAAGTTTTACCGTCTTTGTTTCTTTGTCTGAGATGGCGAATCTATTCTGTAAATGTGAATAGACAAGAATCCGTTGTGTCTTTTTAAGGAGATTGATGAGAGCTGTCGTAC
This sequence comes from Glaciimonas sp. GNP009, assembly GCF_054343755.1. Taxonomy (NCBI): domain Bacteria; kingdom Pseudomonadati; phylum Pseudomonadota; class Betaproteobacteria; order Burkholderiales; family Oxalobacteraceae; genus Glaciimonas; species Glaciimonas sp. GNP009. Next base: position 1,401,287 of record NZ_JBTGUV010000004.1, on the reverse strand, counting down.
TACAAGTGCAAAAAACTTTCAGCAGCTTGGAAATAACTTCCTTGCGATCGTTTGTTCCTCATCGTTCACTTTAATTCCTTCGTAGTAAATCTATGCTCCCACTCCAAAATTCGATATTCAAAGCCTACGACATCCGCGGTGTTATTGGCAAAACGCTTGACGCTGGCATCGCGCGTCATATCGGTCAGGCTTTTGGCCTAGCGGCCATCGCTAAGGGGCAAAAGACAGTTGTGATCGGTCGTGATGGCCGTTTATCTGGCGCCGAAATGACCGCGGCCCTGGCGTCAGGGTTACAGGATGTTGGCGTCGACGTGATTGATCTCGGTGTCGTCGTCACGCCCATGGTGTATTTTGCGACCCATGTGCTGGACACACAATCCGGCGTCATGGTGACTGGCAGCCACAATCCTCCCGATTACAACGGCTTCAAAATGGTTTTGGCGGGCGAGGCGATTTATGGCGAAACCATTCAGGCACTGTATCAGTCGATTGCGACGGATGCGGTTAGCCGCACGGTCGAGCAGACGCAGAATGTGGGGCATTACAGCACGCACGATATCAAGGACACCTATCTGGAACGCATCCTCAGCGACGTGACGTTGGCAAAGCCGATGAAGATCGTTGTCGATTGCGGCAATGGCGTGGCGGGTGCGTTTGCTGGTGAACTGTATCGCGCCCTCGGCTGCGAAGTACAAGAATTGTTTTGTGAGGTTGACGGAACATTTCCGAACCATCATCCCGATCCGGCGCATCCGGAGAATTTACAGGATGTCATTCGGGCGCTGCAAACCTCTGACGCAGAAATTGGCCTGGCGTTCGACGGCGATGGCGATCGTCTGGGCGTCGTCACCAAAGATGGTCAAATCATTTATCCGGATCGGCAATTGATGCTGTTTGCCGCTGATGTCCTGACCCGTCATCCGGGCCAGGAAATTTTGTACGACGTCAAATGCACGCGCCATCTGGCGCCATGGATTACGCAGCACGGTGGCAAGCCGCTGATGTGGAAAACCGGCCATTCACTGGTCAAAGCCAAGATGCGCGAGACCGGTGCGCCGTTGGGCGGTGAGATGAGTGGACATGTGTTCTTCAAAGACCGTTGGTATGGTTTTGACGACGGCTTGTATGCCGGTGTCCGCTTGCTGGAATTGTTGAGTCGGGAGAGTGATCCTTCAGCGGTGCTGAACGCACTACCGCAATCGACTAGCACGCCGGAATTACAATTGACCTTGGCCGAGGGCGAGAACTTTACGCTGATTGCCGCTTTACAGCAGCAAGCGGAGTTTCCCGGTGCGGATGACATTATCAAGATTGATGGCTTACGCGTGGAATATCCGGATGGCTTTGGATTGGTGCGGGCATCGAATACCACGCCGGTGGCAGTCATGCGTTTTGAGGCCGAATCGGAAGAGGCACTAGCGCGCATACAAGCAGAATTTAAGCGGGTGATTCTAGTAGTTAAACCCGATGCAATATTACCTTTTTAACATTTTTTTGTACTGAAATCTGCTTGAACATCCTCATCGTTCGTGTTTCCTCGCTAGGCGACGTAGTGCATAACATGCCCATGGTGTCTGACATCCGACGCCATTTTCCTGATGCCAATATTGATTGGGTCGTGGAGGAAGGTTACGCTAGTTTGGTACGGCTTAACCCAGACGTGCGTAGAGTCATTCCGTTTGCGTTGCGACGCTGGCGCAAAAGCCTGCTAACAGTGGCGACGCGGGGAGAAATGTCCGACTTTAGACGTTTGCTTAAGCAAGATGCTTATGACGTTGTTTTTGATACGCAGGGATTGTTGAAAACAAGTATCGTTATGCGAATGGCGCGTATCGCAGAAAATGGCAAACGGGTTGGATTGGCAAACGCGACGGAGGGTTCTGGCTACGAACCGATATCGCGTATTTTTCATACGATGAGTGTTAAGGTTGATTTGCGTACGCATGCAGTTTTGCGTGCGCGTCAGGTTGCAGCCCAAGCGTTGGGTTATAGCGTTGACGGCCTGGCAGATTTCAATCTGAAGATGCCAGACATCCCACTTGAACAGTCGCCAACGTGGTTGCCGGGTGCTCCTTATGCTGTTTTTTTTCACGGCACTGCACGCGCCGAAAAACAGTGGGCGTTTGCCAATTGGGTAAGCATCGCTAAAAAATTATCAGAATACAAGATGACAATATTGTTGCCTTGGGGCAGCGAGGCTGAAAAACAAACGGCTGAGAAGATGGCCGCACAAATGCCTAACGCCTACGTACTTCCTAAATTACCGTTGATGGAAGCGGTCATGCTGGCCCAGCGAGCATCTTTAGTGATCGGTGTCGACACCGGACTAACGCATGTTGCGGCGGCTTTCAACCGTCCGACTATTGAGTTGTACTGTGATTCGCCACGCTGGAAAACGGAAGGTAATTGGTCCCAGAATATTGTTAATTTGGGGGATGAAAGAACTCCGCCTAAGGCACAACAAGTTGAGGTCGCAATTAACACTCTTTTTAAGTCCACCTTACCAACTATTTAGTCAGACCTGAACACTTCGATGTTTAAAAATGTATCCGCAATCAGTGCCGTTATTCGCACTATCCTACATACCATAACCAGAATATCGGCGCAAAAAAGCCTTAGCTCTATCAAAGTCATCCGCCAGTTGGGACCACACCACAGAGAATCGCATGCATCGCATCACCCAGCGGCGCTTTGAGCAATTTTCTATCGAGCTTACCATCCGATTTCATATGGCCAATCGCCGGTTCAATGGCACTACGTCGCTTGATCATTGCCTTACGCCCGCGTCTGACGCCGCGCCGCTGTCCTGATTTCCAAATCTGTACGCCGTCAATTTGAACACCTCGATAATCACGGTCGACATCATACAAGATGTGGCTGTCATACGGATTACCGGGCAGGCGCACCGACGATTGGTCTTTCTTTGTATATTGTCAAAATCTATACTTTGATGCCAAATACATACGGCTTTCTGCCTTTCCCCTGCTGATGCACTCGACCTTCGGTACATGAATGCATACAGCTAGTGTCTGTCTTTCGGTTTTTGCGACAGTATCGCGTTGTGTGCGATTTAACAGCGCCTTGAGTGTGCGCTGTGGTTGCTCCGGGACTTGGTTGCCCTGTCGTTCGATGTCGCGATATACCCGACCCACGTGTACGCAGAGTCGTAACACTCCGTTCATGCGCTAGGCATAACGTCCCACCAGTAATGCCAACCGTGGCGCTTCCCGGTTGTAATTCTGGTGCCACGTCAGGCCACATTTCTGCGCAACCTTCACCAGATGTTCTCGCGAACGTTCCAGTAAATTCGAATCAGTGGGGTGGACAGTCTTTCGCCATCACTGTTACATCCACAATCACGCCCTTGATGCTGGCGGCTTTGATTATGGAGCTCCGCTTGGCCACTTAGATGATCTACTCCAGTAGTTCTTCCATCCCGGCTTGACCCAGGCGGTCGCTTCAGCGTATTAGGCTCGATGGACCAATCGGTGGCTCTTTCTGCAAATACGTCTCGCCAGTGAACGCCTGCCAATACGGATTCCCCACCTAATTTCAGACCACCAATAAGTCGGAAGCATGTTGCAAATACAGCAGACCGGCGAAGAGTCGGGGACGCACCGCGGGACGACCGCGCTTCGACTGGAAGGGTTCAGACGCGACTAGATCAACCTTCTCCCAGTCGATCAGCGCCGTCAACTGGATTAGCGGATGCTACTGGTTCAGATGCTCCATCAACGGGAAGCCAAATAATTCAGCAGATTGGGGAGTTTTAGGGTTTGGATTCATAAAAATCTCGTCAGAATTTGCAAGGAAGTGACTATAAATATTTCATATTCCTGCAAATTCAGCAATCGTCTTTAAGCATCAAACCTATGTCAGCATTCATTCTTTTGAGTTTTTCGGCGTCGCCTACTTAGTATTTGCTGAAATCGCATCGAGAGCCTACAATTTTCAGGTCATGAATCTAAGATGAAGACTTTTTTAGAAATATGAGTCTTGAAAGCAGATAGGTAATTGGCAAAGAAAGAATTATTGCCATAAGCGGAGCAATTTTTCGACTCAGCCCCAACTGATCAATCCAAATCCAAAGTATTAGCATACTAGCCAAGTATTGAAAAACGTACACCAGCGGAAATAGGGCTACTGAACGAACGCCACGGTGACTATTGAAGACAAAAAAACGGTTCAGTGCAAAAGATAAAAAAATGCCTGACAAATATGCAATTGTGTAGCTTACCCGATAAGAAGTAACGTTAAGTAGCAAAAGATACAGGGCAAATGTCAGGGCAGTATTAAAGCCACCCGATACAAGAAATCTGGCGAAGCTAAACTGCATCCATTTTCTTAAAATAATACGCATATCGAGAGGACTTTCTTACTTTTTTTTAAGATTAATAAATTCGTCATAGTTCCGAATGTAATCTGTGGAGTCGTAGTAATGTGATGCAAAAACTAATAACACAGCGTCACTTGAATAACGATACTGAATTCCCCAAGTCATAGGGGGAAGGTTAATTCCGTCGTTAGGGTGATTCAATACAAATTCCTCACGGTTTGTTCCGTCGTCGGCGACGACATGAACAGAGCCCTTAACTGCGACAAGGAATTGATGACAATTAAGGTGAGCGTGCTCACCCCGAGTTTCAGCAGTGGGCACGTCGTATACCAAAAAGTAGCGCATAGCCTTGAAGGGTATCGTACGCTCAAACTCTCCTGCCGAAAGACTGCCCCGAATATCGGCTACCTCATTCATTCTATGTAGTGTAACGCCCTCAACGGAGGTTGATAGAACGTTTTGATACGCTAATCGAGATTGGTATGAGTGGTTCGAATTGCTCGGCTTGGCGTCCACGTAACCACTAATTTTAGCTGGATTTCCAACTACGATCGCATTCGGTGGGACAGAACGCGTTACCACAGCACCCGCCCCGACCATGGTATTTGTGCCGATTGTTATACCAGGAAGAATTGTCGAATTGGCTCCCAGTGATGCGCCTTTTTTAAGGATAGTACGTGAAAAGTTTTCTGGGTAAACCTTGCTGCGTGGAAAGCGATCATTGGTGAAGGTCACGTTTGGTCCAATAAAGACATCGTCTTCGATAGTGATGCCGTCCCATATTTGTACTCCGCATTTTATAGTTACGCGATCTCCTATAAATACATCATTTTCTATAAAAACGTTATCGCAAATATTGCAGTCGGTACCTATTCTGGCTTGCGGGAGGACGTGAGCGAAAGCCCATACGCGCGTTCCCTTACCGATGTTATCGGATTCACATAGAGCGTGGCTATGTACGAAATAATCCTTACTCTGAGTCATGCTTTTCTCCAAAGCTATTAATTCGCATAGGTATAGCTAGTGGTCGCTTTTTGGTATTCTCGTAAGTTCTCCATGCATAAGATCCAACGATGCCTAACCCAAGGAGGTTGAGGCATCCGAGAAACGAAATAGTTATCATGGTCATTGCATACCCGGGCACGTTAATCATTTTGTGGAACTTCGCTATCAACACGAAAATACCAATTAACGCTGCGAGTGCTGAACCGCTGGCACCTACACGAATTAGTAACCGAATAGGTAAATCGGTGAACGAGAAAAGACTATCCATTAGGTAGTTCACCTTTTTGCGCAGTGTCCACGCCGACTTTCCATGTCTTCGCTCTTGCCTAGTATAGGTTACTATCTCACGGCGAAACCCCAACCAAAAAATTTGAGCAATAAGGGAGCTGTGTCGCTCATCAAGAGTAAGGAGGGAATCCCGAAATATTTTATTACAGCCGAATATGTCTACGCCACCTGGAGGTATTTCAGGAATTACGTAGCGACGGTATAACCCCCAGAAAATTTGTGATGCGATACGAGTTGTCAATGTGTCATGGCGACCTTCGCGGACACCCACAACGACATCCATGTCTTGATTACGTAAAATTCGATTTATTTCCAGTACCAATTCTGGGGGCTCTTGAAGATCTGCCGCCATCACAGCAAAATAATTTCCTTTACCAAACTCCAAGCCAGTACGAATTGCCATGAAGGATCCAAAGTTTTTGGACAAAAGAATCAATTGGGAAGTGAAAGATTGATGCGGGAGTGCATCGCGCAATAGCTCATAACAGCGGTCAGGACTACCATCGACAACGAATACAACCTCAAGGTCGTTGTCCAGTTTTTTGTTGAATTCTTTAACTGCTAAAAGCAAGTCCGGAATAGAACCTTCATTTCGATAAACAGGGATGACTAGTGTCAGCATAATCAGATCCCGCTAGAAAAGTAGACGGTAACTGCTTTAATTACTCGTTGTACTTCCTCGTCGGAAAGACCAGGAAAGCACGGCAATGAAATCACCGTCTCGCATGCCGACTCGGTAATTGGGAGCCTTAGCTGGCCTGAAAGTTTATAGGCTGGCTGATGGTGGTCTGGGATTGGATAATGGATGTCCGTATTTATCTGTAATTCTTTTAAGGCATTGGCGAATCGAATGCGGTCTTTAACCCGGAGCACATACAAATGGGCCACAAAATCTTCGGCGATCGAGCAGGGAAGCTTCACGTCCATGCCGCTAAAGGCATCGTTATAACGCTTTGCAATAGAACGACGTTCTGTATTCCACCGATCCAAATGAGGTAACTTAATGCGTAAGATCGATGCTTGCATTTCGTCCAGACGGCTGTTACGGCCACCCATCAACGAAACTTGATATTTCTGGGACCATCCATATTGCCGAAGCTGAAGAATACGATTAGATAATTCGATGTTGTTAGTAACGATTGCCCCCCCATCCCCAAGAGCGCCCAGATTTTTTGTTGGATAAAAACTGAAGCAAGCAATATCTCCAAAACTTCCCGCTCTTTTGCCATTGCGAATCGCGCCGTGTGATTGTGCGCAATCTTCGACCACTGGAATACCGGCCATTTGCGCGATTTGCACCAATTCTTCGATATCCGCCAATTGTCCGTAAAGGTGGGTGACTATTATTGCCGCAGGTTTGGTGCTAATTGAAGCCGCCAGCGACTCGGGGCAAAGCGTGAGCGAATGGGAGTTTACCTCTGCATATACTGGCGTAGCGCCTACGGCGTGGATTGCTGTACTACCGTAAAAACCGGCATTAGCTATCGTTATCACCCGGTCACCGTACCCTACGCCTAGTCCACGTAAAGCCAATTCTAACGCATCGGAACCGTTGGCCACGCTGATGCAATGCTTGACTCCAACATATTTAGCGAATTCTTCTTCAAATTTTTTTACCTGTTCACCTAGAACGTACCAATTGCTATCAAGAACTTTTTTAATGGGCGTAACAAAATCGAGTCCCCTATTCGCTTTGTCTGCCGAAAAAAGTAGTATTGGTTTGGTTTTGTTCATAGATTCCTCGAAAATGGGGCGTCCCACACTAATGTGTGGGAATGAATTGGGCGTGAAAAGGGTCCGGATCCTGGCTGAGTTTAATAAGATAACGGTCCCCCACCTTCTTTACTGAACCCAAAGCTGGCCAAGAAGGCATAAAATTAAAATACGGGGTTAGTTGTTGACGCTCTTGATCGTCAATCATAAAAATATTTTCATAACCCATAACTTTCATATAATTAATCATACGAAACAAGTTGCCTTGATCCCAATCGAAGAAGGAGCCTTGGATTGCTGATGACCAAGCTGCTGCGTAAACAGTAGATAATTTTTTATGTCCATACACATCGACTTTTATTGGCTTATTTCGATCAAAATTAGCTCCAGCTTCACCAATTCTTCTATATATGTCAGCCGCCAGCATTCTATCGTGCGCTTGGGTGATACTTGCGGAAGCAATGTATTGCGACGTAACGCTAATGACTTCAAGTTGAAAGAATACGATAACGAATATACCCATTAGCACAATGATCGTCCTCGTATTTGATATCAATATTATTCCCATTAACCAAAATACATAAGGCAATGCGAACATACTTCGTAGCGGCATATCACCGCCTGCTACGAGGTGAAGAGTAAAAGGCAGTGTTAAAACAGAACACCATAATAAGACGGTTAATATTATTTTCCGTCTGCCGGTGTACATAATTAATAGTGTGGAAAATATTAATAAAATAGAAGTCAATGGGATATCTGCACCAAATCTGCTACTTGCGCCACGATATATTTGCCATAACTCTAGAAAGGCCGTCGTGAATATTGAAAGCGGTGATTGAATTAGCTTGTCAAATTTAATGAAACCATCAATATAGGGACTACTAGTGTTACTTAATTTTTGAGCTATATAATTTATTAAAAAATAAAGAAGTAAGCTAGAAACGGTTATTAAAAAAATACGAAAAATTTTATTAAATATCTGTTTTTTGAGTACGTCTGAATTTCCATCCGTGCGTAATGTTTTGATTAGCCCGATACCTGCAATAATCGTGAGATAGAGGAGTATCAGAGATTGATAGGCGCCTATGGCGCTCGCTAAGGTAGCGATTATGAATATATTTATGCTTGCGGTTGACGTACTCTCGAGTTGATCTGCTTTGCTGTTGAGGTAACTAAGGTACGCACTTATGCTAACCAAAAGAACCCCAATACTTGCGGCAGGAACGTTAGCGTAAAATTCAGAAATAAGCCACCATGTCGGGAAAGTACAAAATATGGCATAAGTTCCATACGTTTTCCAGTTGACTGGGTAGTTATGTGCTCTAACAATTAAAGCATAAGAAATAGCTAGGCAGACTATTAATGCAATGTACGGCGCATACGGGATAGCAGACTGAGGAAAAAGGAATTTTTCAATTAAAAAAGCAGTCCATCTACCCTGGGCAATCCAAATAATAGAATTTCCGCCGCGTAAAGCGCCATTTTCATCGTCGATAGAAAAGGAAAAATTGGCCAAAAAATAAATATTAGAAACAGCGCCGATAGATAGAAGAATTGCTAGTTCACTAAGGGTGAATTTTTTTATCTTTATATGTTCGACTATAAAGAGTGATTTAATTTCGATTATTGTTGCCAATTTTATTAAGTATTTTTTAAAATATAATATCATTCCTAATGTTAAAGATATGAGAAATCCTAAAGATATACTTAAAATTATGCGAAATTTATCAATTGCGTAAGTGTCTAATACAACATTAAGTTGCGGATCATTCGCATTTTTCTGTAAGCGAATAAAAGTATTATCAATTAAATTACGTATTACCTCAACTTGATTCGCCGCTTGAATATGATTTCGAGTGGAGAAAATTTCGATACCTAAAATATCTACGTAAGAGTCATAAACTATTAGCGTGGCGCTCTTATCATTTTGCATAAAAGGATCCCATCGGACTGGGGAAAATGACGATGTTAAGGGGTAACTTAGCTTATTGTCACCATGAACCACTGATTTTAAAATAGAGTTTGCATCGCTATATCCCTTCCCACTGTTAAGAAATAGCTGGGATATTCCATCAGTATCGGACCAGACGTTGATAGTTAGCTTCGGCTCACTTAATGGAAAAAACCAGATGAAAAAACTTAAAGCGAAAGTGAGAATAAGGAATGCGGTACCGATTTTAAGTCTGTAAAAATTTCTGCTGGCTTCGCTCGAAAATTCAATCATTATGGGTTTACATTCATAGGTATTCGGTATTTAATGTTGTTGAAATTAATCTTTTAAAACCGAACTAATTTAGTTCATCCATGCCTCTGGACTAGTTACCATTAAAATTAGCTTAATTTTTAGAATTCCAAGATAATTTCAAATTCGAAAAATGTTTAGGTGCCTGAAAGAAATCTGATTAAGGCGAAAGATAGATTTTGAGATTTTAAAATAGTTATTTGATTTAACCCATCAATTCCTGGAGTGTGTTAGCCGCTCCAAGTATACCCATTTTCCCGAATGTATTAAAAGACATTTAGATCGCAATTTTAAGTACTGTAGTGCCAGACCAGACCAGACCAGACCAGACCATTTTTATTTTTCCTGGTTATTATGAGGGAACACAAAAATTACTGATACGCTTTGGCTTAAGTATGTTATAAAAAATGCAACTATAAGTTTGTCGATTAAAAAATTAGTTGGTTAAAAAAGTCCCTTTAGTTTCCACGACTCTTTAATAAACCTGCCGAATGCCGGCAATCTTAGTTCACCCAGCTAACACAACACGGCATAATACGGCGATGGAACAACAAATTCTCGAAATCGACTGCGCAGACTGGCACGTCGCCACCCCCAACAACGCTTGGATCGCGGCACTTGAAGCGGGGAAAGTATTGTATTTTCCTCGGCTTGCGTTCGATTTGATGCAGGATGAACGGCGATTTTTGTCGCCAACTATCCTTGATCCTAAAAGCCGCAATATCAGTCTCAATGCTGATGGTGTTATCAAAGGCGTTCTTGGGGATGCCGCTGATCAGGCAGCAATGGCTGCGATGGTGGGACGTTTTCGTATTCAGGCGCGGCAATTAATTGATTCTTTGTTACCAGCGTATAGCGATATTGTGCGGTTGGCGCCGACCAGTTATCGACCGATGCAAGTCGAGACACGTGCGCAGTCGTGGCGTGCCGATGACAAGCGGATGCATGTTGATGCGTTTCCTTCCCGCCCTAATTATGGCGAACGTATTTTGCGTGTATTTGCCAATCTGAATCCTGACGGAGTACCACGCGTATGGCGTGTGGGCGAGCCGTTTGAGGATGTCGCAAAACGATTTTTACCGCAGGTGAAGGCTTATTCTCGCTGGCAAGCGCGTGTGCTTAAAGCGGCCCATGTGACCAAATCTCTGCGCAGTGAATATGATCATCTGATGCTGCAATTGCATGACAGCATGAAGTCGGATATGGAATATCAGCGCAGTGGACCGCAAGTGACGATGCCTTTTGCAGCCAGTTCGGTGTGGGTGTGTTTTTCTGATCAGACGCCGCATGCGGTGATGTCTGGGCAATATATGATGGAGCAGACCTTGCACTTGCCCGCAGCAAATCAATATGATTCCAACGCTAGTCCATTAGCTATTTTGACGCGGCTAACCGGCCACAGTCTGATTTGATGCGGGCGCGTTGGTATCGCCTGCTTTATTCCTTTGTGTGGTGGCTAATCATTCCGCTGGCGCTGTGTCGCCTTTGGTGGCGTGGTCGCAAGGAGCCGGGATATCGGCAGTATATTCCGGAACGCCTGGGATTTTATCCGAAGCTAAATAATGGTGCTGTATACCCGACGCCCTCCTATATATGGGTGCATGCGGTATCCGTCGGAGAAACACGGGCGGCTGAACCACTGGTGAATATGCTACTCGCCGATTACCCGCAACACACGATCTTGTTGACGCACATGACCGCGACCGGTCGTGCAACCGGACAGGCGCTGTTTGGTACCTCAGCGCGTGTAGTACAAAGTTTTCTGCCTTATGACACGGGTTGGATGGTGGGTCGATTTTTACGTCATTTTTCGCCGCGCTTGTGCGTCCTGATGGAAACCGAAGTCTGGCCGAACATGATTGCACAATGCGCCCGTTATAATGTTCCGGTAGCGTTGGTCAATGCGCGGTTATCGGAGCGGTCATTGCGACGCGGGAAAAAATTTGAGACGCTGATGACTGAAGCCGCGCATGGAATTTCTTGCGTTGGTGCGCAAACGAAAGAAGATGCGCAGCGGTTGCAGCAACTCGGTGCCAGCAGCGTGACGATTACCGGTAATCTTAAATTTGATGTCGAACCGTCAGAGGATTTAGTACGCATCGGTATTGCTCTGCGTCATCAAATAGGGTTACGCCCAGTGCTGTTGTGCGCTAGCACGCGGGAGGGCGAGGAAGCACTCATCCTTGCGGAGTTGTGCAAAGCGGAGAGGGCGCTTTCGATCGAAAACCTGTTGCTGATCATCGTTCCACGTCATCCACAGCGATTCGATGAGGTTGCCAATTTGATCACGGCGAATAAATTACTAATGGCAAGACGATCAGCCTTGGGAAACGACCAACTTAAGCCGGAAATCAAGGTGCTGCTCGGCGACTCGATGGGGGAAATGTTTGCATATTATGGCGCCTCGGATATCGCATTTATTGGTGGAAGTCTGATGCCGTTAGGCGGACAAAATTTGATCGAAGCATGTGCGGTTGGTAGGCCCGTCCTGATTGGTCCTCATACTTTTAATTTTGCCGCAGTGACGGAGCAAGCGATCGCTGCCGGTGCGACTGTGCGGGTAACGGATGCGGGCGACATGCTCGATGTAGCGAGTCGATTATTGCTCGCTGATCAAGAGCGTGAGACGATGGGGCGGCACGCCAGCGAGTTCGCGCGACTGCATCGTGGCGCGACGGCCAGGACTTTGGCGCTGTTGGCTTTGTTACTGTCGTCGCTACAATAGATAGAATCTGCACTAGTCGGCTTTCGCCAGATTCGGGAAATAGTCACGAATGACTTTCCCGCAAACTCGCACATTTGCGCATCCATGCAAGCCATAACTATCTCGAGCGAATTGAAGAATACAAAATGCACATTGCTCTTATTATCAATAATCTTGTCAGTACATTTTTGCTTCCACCTACGAGTTTGATGTTGGTCTGTTTTCTGGGCTTGGCTTTACGTCGCCGCTACTCTCGTTGCGGGTTATCGCTCAGTGTTGGTGCACTGATTATTATGCTAGTGATCAGCACTAAAGCAGGTTCTTTATTGTTTGTCGCGCCGTTAGAAAATCAGGCGCCTGTTCTCAATATGAAATCAATCGGGGACGCGCAAGCTATCGTCGTTCTTGGTGGCGGTCGGTTAGCCAATTCTCCGGAATATGGCGATGTTGATAGTCCCAGTTACGTGACGTTAGCCCGACTGCGCTATGCGGCCAAACTGCATCGAGAAACTGGCTTGCCAATATTAGTTACTGGCGGACAACCAGAAGGTGGTGGAGAGTCGGAGGCGGCGGTGATGGCGCGCTCTCTGGAGCAGGATTTTGGTACGCCAGTGAAATGGATCGAGGACGCTTCCGATAACACGGCGCAAAATGCTTCTCTGTCCTACGCAATTCTCTCTCGGGACAAAGTGAAGCATATTTTGTTAGTGACGGATGCGATTCATATGCCACGTGCGCGGATGCTTTTCAAGCAAAGTGGTTTGGACGGAATACCTGCGCCGACGGTATTTTTTAGTCGTAGCCAACAGTCATTGTTGGATTTTATGCCGACCGGAGAAGGGCTTCGCCGCAGTTATTATGCGTTGCATGAATGGATCGGTATCGTGTGGTACAGGTTACGCTATTGATGTCATCTATCGCGAGTGATATTCCATAGAGTCATTAAAAAAGCCCGCAAGGATTAATCCGTTGCGGGCTTTGTTCTAAGTGAATTTCTTCCCTTTACAGATGTATATCTTTACGATTTTATTTTACTGTCTGCTTCGACGTGACCACCGCTATGGGCGCTTGTGTCGTTTCGTTCAAGCCGCCACCCAATGATCGATACAAGTCAATCGCGTTGTTCAAGCGCAATTGACGCGTCTGGATCAATGCTTGCTGAGCAGAAAACAGATCGCGGTCTGCGTCCAACATTTCATTAGAGCTGGCAATGCCGTTCTTAAAGCGCAGGTCGGTCAATTTAACGCGCTCTTGCTGCGCGACTAAAAAGGCTTGTTGTGCATCCAATTGCTCATCAAGTGCACCACGTGCAACCAAGGCATCAGCGACTTCACTGAACGCGGTCTGGATGGTTTTTTCGTAGTTGGCGACGGCAATGTTTTTACGTACTTCCGACAACGTCAGATTAGCGCGATTACGTCCGCCCTCAAAAATCGGCAGCGTCAGTTGCGGGATAAATGACCAGGTACGACTACCCGCTTCAAACAGACTACCGAGTGACGAACTGGCATTACCGATCCCAGCAGTCAGAGATATTTGTGGGAAGAACGCAGCGCGGGCAGCGCCGATGTTTGCGTTGGCAGCACGCAGTTGTTGTTCGGCAGAGCGAATATCAGGACGCCGGATCAGTAAGTCGGACGGCAAACCGGCAGGAATATCCGTCACGATTTGCTGAGACTCCAGCGTTTGTGGCGCTGGAAGATCAGTCATTGGTTTGCCTACCAATAATGTCAGCGCGTTGGTTGCCTGACCGCGTTGACGGGCCAATGTGGCAAATGAAACACGAGCAGACTGCACTAGTGTTTCGGATACGCGTAAGTCGAGTGCTGATGATGCGCCTACTTCAAATCGCATTTTTGCTAGCTTATAGTCCTGCAATCGGCTGTTCAACGTTTGTTGCGCCAGTTCTTGCTGTTCCGCATAGGACCGTTCCGCCAGATACGCTTGAGCGACTTGCGCAACGAGGGTAATTTGTACTGATCGGCGCGCTTCTTCAGTAGATAGATAACTTGCCAGTGCCGCATCTTTCAGGCTACGTACACGCCCAAAAAAATCCAGCTCAAACGCAGTCATATTTAATCCGACTGAATAAGCATTGCCGACCGGCGCTTGACCGGGAAGCAATTGATTAGCGGCAGAGCGACTGCGGGTCTTGCTGAGATTGCCCTCAAAATTTGGCAATGCATCAGCAGCGGTAATGTTGTACTGCGCACTTGCCGCTTCGATATTCAGCGCTGCCGTTCGCAAATCACGGTTGTTGACGAGTGCTGCCGCAATCAGCGTTTGAAGGCGCTGGTCGGGGAAGAACTGACGCCAGCCCAGTGCAACCGCATCAGCGTTTGATTGCGTTGTTGCAAACTCCTCGGCAGGGAAAGTCCCCGCCACCGGCGCTGTTGGTCGCTCGTAAGTTGGGGCCATGCTGCAACCCGATAGCACGCCTGCCAGCAGCAGAACGCTGGTCAGGTGTTTTGGTAAAGAATTAAACATGCTGGTCCTCCACATCAATTTTTTTGTTGGCCGCATACATTTTGTTCTGACGCTCGCTGCCCTTGAAGAATTTACGGACCACAACGAAGAAGACTGGCACCAGGAATACCGCCAAAACGGTCGCCGTAATCATCCCGCCCATCACGCCGGTACCAATCGCACGCTGACTGCCTGAACCCGCGCCGGTCTTGATGGCTAACGGCAATACACCGAGGATAAACGCCAGGGATGTCATCAAAATCGGTCGGAACCGCAAATGTACTGCTTCGAGTGTTGCTTCGATCAATCCCTTGCCTTGTGCCTGCAAGTCTTTTGCAAACTCAATAATCAGAATCGCATTTTTCGCAGACAAACCGATGACGGTAATCATCCCGACTTTAAAGTACACATCGTTCGGCATGCCGCGCAACGTCACACCCAGCAATGCGCCCAAAATACCCAACGGCACCACTAACATCACGGCGAATGGAATAGACGTGCTTTCGTACAACGCAGCCAATACCAGGAATACCGCAATCAGGGACAACAGATACAGCATCGGCGCTTGTGATCCGGAGGTTTTTTCTTCCAACGATTGCCCGGTCCACTCAAAGCCAAAGCCCGGAGGCAATTTGGCAGTCAGCGCTTCCATTTCGTCCATTGCTTCACCAGTACTATGGCCTGGTGAAGCGCCGCCCGAAATTTTCATTGCAGGATAGCCGTTATAGCGCGTCAGTTGCACCGGTCCACTGATCCAATGCGAGGTGGTAAAGGCTGACATTGGCACCATCGATCCAGTTGTATTTTTGACGTACAGTTTAGCCAGATCTTCGGGGTGCAGACGTTGCGGTGCATCAGCTTGTACGATCACACGTTGTTGGCGTCCCTGATTTGGGAAGTCGTTCACGTAGGCCGAACCTAGCGCCACCGATAGCGTGCTGTTAATGGCATCGAATGTCACGCCCAGCGCATTCGCTTTGTCGCGGTCAATATCAAGTTGTAACTGTGGCGCATCTTCCAAACCTTCAGGGCGAATACCAGCCAGAATTTTACTTTTCCCAGCCATACCCAGCAATTGATTACGGGCCGCGATCAACGCGGCGTGCCCTAAACCAGCGCGGTCTTGTAAGCGGAAAGTGAAGCCCGTTGCGTTACCCAATTCCGGGATCGGTGGTGGATTCAATGGAAAGATAATTGCATCTTTGATTTTAGAAAAAGCACCAAATGCTGCGCCAGCTATCGCATCGGCGGATTCACTCGGGCCACGCTGACTCCAGTCTTTTAGCGGAACGAAAACCAGGCCAGCATTTTGCCCATTACCAGAGAAGCTGAAGCCGGTAATCGCAACCACGTGCGCAACGGCAGGTAACTTGGCGTAATACGCTTCGATTGTCTTGATCACCTCCAAAGTACGATTCTGGCTTGCACCAGCGGGCAATTGCACGTTGGTGACGATATAACCCTGATCTTCACTTGGCAGAAATGACGCTGGCAAACGCGCATAAAGTAAGCCAACGCAGACGACGATCGCACCATAGACCAGCATGTAACGGCCGGTTTTGGTGAGCATCTTTGCGATAATTCCTTGATAGCTGGTAGTGGTGGCGTTAAAGCGACGATTGAACCAACCGAAGAAGCCTTTTTTCTCGTGATGATGTCCCGCTTCCACTGGCTTCAGGATCGTGGCGCACAATGCTGGTGTCAGCGTAAATGCCATCAATACAGAGAAGAACATCGACGCGACCATCGACAACGAGAATTGGCGATAAATCGCACCAACCGCGCCGCTGAAGAAAGCCATCGGGATGAATACTGCGATCAACACGAGCGTGATACCGATCAACGCACCGGTAATTTGTCCCATTGCCTTACGTGTTGCGTCACGCGGCGACAAACCTTCTTCGCTCATGATGCGCTCAACGTTTTCGACCACCACAATTGCATCATCGACCAAAATACCGATTGCCAGCACCATACCGAACATGGTCAGTACGTTGATCGAGAAGCCGAACAATAGCAGCGTAGCAAAAGTACCCATCAACGCCACCGGCACCACAATGGTCGGAATCAATGTGTAGCGAATATTCTGCAAGAACAGATACATCACCAGGAACACCAGGATGATCGCTTCAATCAGTGTTTTGACCACTTCTTCGATCGATATTTTGACGAAAGTTGAGGTGTCGTATGGAACGGTATATTTGACGCCAGCCGGGAAGTATTTAGACAACTCTTCCATTTTGGCATGCACTGCTTTAGCGGTGCCTAACGCGTTTGCCGTTGGGGACAACTGAACACCGACGAATGACGTTGGCTTACCATCCAGACGACCCGAGGTGGCATACGATTGGCCGCCGATTTCAATACGCGCGACGTCACGCAGACGGACGATTGAGCCGTCTTTGTTAGCGCGTAGTTGAATATTGCCGAATTGCTCAACTGTATTCAGTTGACCGGTAACAACGACAGTGGCAGAGATTTGCTGCGTGCCCGGACTTGGCAAATCACCGATAGTACCGCCAGCGACCAAGGCATTTTGCGCCTGAATGGCACTGGTAACATCACCCGGTGTAAGATTCAGACCGACCAATTTAGCAGGATCAATCCAGATACGCATCGCGCGTTCTGTACCAAATAACTGCGCTTGACCAACGCCAGGAACGCGTTTGATTTCATTGAGCACATTGCGCGACAAATAGTCGCCCAGCGCGACTGGATCAAGTTTGCCATCGGTAGAAGATAAGCCGATGAACATCAAGAAGTTACTACGCGACTTTGTGACCTGTACACCCTGTTGGGTAACTGCTGCTGGCAGTCGGGCTTCGACCCGTTTCAAGCGGTTTTGAACGTCTACCGCTGCCAGATCGGCATTGGTATCAGGCGAAAATGTCACCGTGATTTGCACGGCGCCGTTTGCCTGGCTTTGTGATTCAATGTATTGCAAACCGTCCGCACCGTTCATTTCCTGTTCAATCAGACTAGTCACACTATCATCCAGAGTTTGTGCTGTCGCACCTGGATAGTTGGCGCTGATGACGATCGTAGGCGGCGCGATGGACGGATATTGTGCAACGGGTAATTGCGTAATGGCTAAAGCACCCCCGAGCAGGATGAAAATAGCGAGCACCCAAGCAAAAACCGGGCGATCAATGAAAAACTTTCCCATCTGGGTGCTCCTTATTTAGCGGTAGAGGTTGCCGAGGCGGCGGCTGCGCTTGCTGCCGCTGCCGGTGCGGCCGCTGGTGTTGGCATGGTCGTTGTTGTAGCGGTGTCTGCGACTGCTGGATTTTTCCATGGGACTGGCTTAACGACGACACCCGGTTTGATTTTTTGCAAACCTTCCACGATGACTCTGTCGCCGGTCTTCAGGCCTTCCGTGACGACCCATTTATCACCTTGGGCATTGTCTGCTTTGATAGTTCGCGCAACCACCTTGTTGTCAGCATCTACGACAAAGACTGTCGCGCCTGTCATATCCCGTGTGACCGCTTGTTGCGGTACTGTGATCGCCTGATCGTTGACGGCTTGTTCCAGTTTGGCGCGTACGTACATGCCGGGCAACAAACTATGGTCAGGATTAGGGAATTCAGCACGGATGCTGACCGAGCCGGTAGTCGGGTCAACCGTCAGATCCGAAAATAGTAATTTGCCGCTTTGTGGGTAAGTGCTACCGTCTTCCGTGACCAGTGTGACTTTCGCCTGTCCTTTGCCGACGCTTTGCAATTGACCGTTTTTCAACGCTTGCTGCAGTTTCAATATGTCAGTGCTGGATTGCGTCAAATTGACGTAAATAGGGTCGATCTGCTGTACGGTTGCCAACTGGGTAACTTCGCCTTGCCCAACCAACGCCCCTTCGGTTACCAGCGCGCGACCGATACGGCCGGAAATCGGCGAATTGACCGTGGCATAACCAAGGTTGAGGCTAGCAGTCTGGCGTGCGGCCTTGGCAGAAGCAACATCAGCCGCGGCTTGTTTTTGTAACGCTACCGCGTCGTCATAATCTTGCTTGCTCACCGCATTGGCTTCTACCAACGGTTTATAACGTTGCGCTTTGAGGGTTGCCTGAGTCAGATTGGCGTCTGCTTTTGCCAATGCTGCTTGCGTGCTCTCAAAGGTTGCCTGTAACTGCGCAGGGTCAATGCGGAACAAAATTTGACCGGCTTTCACGTCGCTTCCTTCGACAAAGTTACGCTTGAGAATAATGCCGGCGGCGCGCGCACGCACTTCTGCAATGCGGGTCGCTTCCAGGCGGCCTGGCAACTCTGAGGACAGCGCGAGGCGTTCAGGCGCGATACTAATAATCGATACTTCCGCAGGCGGCGGTGCGCCTGGCGCATCTGGTTTCTTACCGCAAGCGGCAACCGCTGACAATACTGCTATGGCTAACGCTATCCGCGTAAAACGATATAGTGAGTTGACTGAATTCATAAAATTTCTCGCACAAAAAGTGAATAAGTATCGTGAATAAGTACGGCAAAAGTACGTTAAATAAGTACCGGTCATGCTGAGGGTGGTGCGGAGTTGACGTTGACCAAAATACGGAATGTAAAGCGCCGGGCTACTATATGGTCCTGACGCTTCAAGTTAGTCGGCAAGACGCCGCGGATGTGCTATTATACATACATTCATGAATGTATGTGTTTTTCGTGGCAAAAATGTTGCACCTGCACACTACATCGGTTCGGAGATAAATAAAAATGGCAAGATGTACAAAAGAAGAAGCGCTGGAAACGCGCTCACGCATTTTGGATGCAGCGGTAGACGTATTTTATGCGCAAGGTGTAGCGCATACTTCCCTTGCCGACGTAGCCAATGCCGCCGGTGTTTCTCGTGGTGCAATTTATTGGCACTTCACCAATAAAAGTGATTTATTCAATACGATGTGTGAGCGCGTCCATCTGCCGATGGAAGCGCTGATTCGTAACAGTGCTGAAGAGAGTTCAATTGACCCACTCGGACAATTCCGAAGCTGGTGCTTATTTGCATTGGGCGAGGGTGTCAACAACGTACAGACGCGTAAGATTTTTGCCACGATTTTGCATAAGTGCGAATTTGTCGATCCAATGGATCCTATCTATATGCGCCAGCAAGAATGCTTTCTGGAGGGGCGCATCAATATTCAACGTATTTTGCGATTTGCAGTGGCAAAAGGGCAATTGCCGCGCAATCTTGATACAACCTTGGCCGCGATTACGGTGCAGGCGCTGTTGTCAGGCGTACTGGATAATTGGTTGTTCAGCCCAGATAGCTTTGATTTGGGTGAGCAAGCAGTCAACATTGTTGATCTTTGTATCCACGCCTTAAAAACTGCACCCACTTTGGAAAAAATTTGATCTGAAGCAGATCCGAGGATTTGCTTCAATCAAAGTCGCTTCATGATGTAAATAATTCATTACTCTAGATTAATCGTGGAGTTCTGAATCAGATAAAGTTGGCATGAAGGTCGAAAAGGTTAGCAACGCTTATCTGCGACAGCAGTGACCTATATTTCTGGATATTTAAAGCTGCGAGCGCCAATGAAATGATGCACTGCTGAATGTCAGTGATCTTTCTGCGACTGGTACTGCGATCAGCTTCGTGACGCGTTTATAAGGCCCAACTGCTAAGTCTAATAATAAACGGGGACCAACAATGTATTAACCTGTACCAGGTCGTTTTCTTTCAGAGCGCCGGTTGCAGCTTTCAGTTTTAGGCCATTCATCAACGTATCGTAACGTACCTTAGCCAAATCACGGCGGGTGGAAAACAACTGTTGCTCCGCATTCAATACGTCAATATTGATACGTACCCCGACCTGATAGCCTAGCTTATTCGAGTCCAGCGAGGACTGGCTGGAAATTTCTGCCGCTTCCAATGCTTTTATCTGCGCCAATCCGTTACTTACTCCTAAATAGGCCTGGCGCGCGTTCAACGCTGCCGTCCTGCGGGCATACTCAAGATCGGATCGTGCTTTGTCTTCCAGTGCGACTGCCTGTTTTACTTCGCTGTTAACCGATCCGCCTGAGTACAGCGGAATCGTCCATTGCACGCCTATCGCATTAGATGTGCCTGAACCATTCGAAAATTGGTTATTGTTGCCATTAATATTAGAGAAATTACGGCTTGCGACCAGATCAACAGTAGGTAAATGTCCGGCGCGCTTTAACTTGATTTGGCGTTTTGCCGCTTCAAGCGAAATTTGCTGGCCCAAAACGCTGTAATTTTGTTGTTCTGCAATGCCAACCCAAGGCGTAATTTGCGCAGGTTCCGGGGCACTGAGCTTGACGCTAGGACGCAATGTCGCCAGCGGCGCGGGTGCTTGACCGCTGATTTGTTGTAACGTGCTGCGTGCAACTTCCAGATTGTTATTTGCCGCGATTTCTTGTGCTAGTACCAGATCAAAGCTGGCTTGCGCTTCGTTGGTATCGGTAATAGTCGCGCTGCCAATTTCAAAATTGCGTTTAGCGGAGGCTAATTGCTCTGCGATGGCGCTTTCTTGCGCTTTTAGAAAGGTCAGCACGTCTTGCGCTGCCAATACATCAAAGTAAGCTTGTCCGACGCGCAATATCAAATCTTGCTCGGCCTGAAAAAATGTAACTTCGCTGCCAGCAACGGAGAGTTTTGCTTGTTCATATTGCTCCCAATTCGCAGGACGATAAAGCGGCTGAATTAATTGCAGAGCATATTCGTTGGTGCTCTTATTCCAGTTATCCCCTGATCGATTGTAAGCCCCACTTAGTCCAATTTGCGGCAACAGACCTGCACGACCCTGAACACTGGTTTCCCGGCCAGCCGTTAATGCATAACGGGCACTTGTATAAATTGTATCATTAGCAAGCGCTTGATGATAGGTTTGCACCAGATCAAGTGCCTGTGAATTAAAAGACGATAAAGCGCCGACCACTAGCATCAGTCCGCCTAGCAAATTGCCATGGCGCTGACGCATCAACTTTGCTTTCGATTTCGGTAGCCGGAATGCGCCTGAGGCAAGCGGGGCCGCTGATGCAAAAAGATTGCGCGCTTTCAATAGACCGGCATAGTGCTGTCGACCTGTTGCGCCCATGCATGCATCCCGCCCGTTAGGTTAATGACATTGGTGAAGTGATTGCGCTCCAAAAATGCCGCTACGGACATACTGCGCGCGCCATGATGGCAAATACAAACGACCTGCTGATCTTCTTCCAGTTCATTGAGGCGAGCTGGAATGGTTTGCATTGGCATTAATTGTGAATCGGCAATATGACAAGTCTCATATTCCCACGGTTCACGAACATCTAGTAACAAAGGCGTTGGACGGTCCGGATCGGCGATCCAGGCAGCTAATTCAGGGGCGGTAAGATGTTGCATCGTATGCTCGTCGGTGAGTTTGCTGGGTCAGAACTTAACATCGGGATGGAAAGTCAGAAGCTGAAATGAGGGTTTGAAATCAAAATCTCAATTAATTTAATTGAAGTTAATTTAACTGAGGATCACACTGTAAAAATCAGAATTTAAAATGAGAGTGCGGTGCTGCATCGCGTAGAGACCGAACATTTGTCTCAAACAAATTGCGGGTATCGTAAGCGGTGTCTGAAATACGGGTAATCACCTCCGCAGTCATTACTGGCGCTTCACCAATGATCGCGATGATGCGACCGGCAACCTTTAGTTGCTCAAGAAAAGCGACCGGTAGCGACGGCAGGGAACCTGAAATCACGATGACGTCGTAAGTTGTCTCTTTGCCTTCGAGCCATCCCTGCGCACCGTTCCCTTCTACTACCTCGACGTTACGCACGCCATAGGCACTCAAATTCTTTTCGGCGAAAGCTTTCAGCTCCGCATCTATTTCTACAGTGACAACATGGCGTGCTTTATGGGCCAGCAATGCCGCCATGTAGCCTGATCCAGTACCGATTTCCAAAACGCTCTCGTGTTTTTTGACGGCAGCTTCCTGAAGCAGGCGCGCTTCGACCTTCGGTGACAGCATGCATTCCCCGCTATCGCCCGGCAAAGGAATTTCAGTATCGCTGAAAGCCAGGCTTTTATATGCCGCTTGTACGAATTCTTCGCGCCGCACGACCGTCAACAGGTCGAGAATGTCCAGCTCCAGCACATTCCAGGGACGGATTTGCTGTTCGATCATATTGAAACGTGCTTGTTCGATATTCATGGCGAAGGGTCAATAACGGGATAAAGACGTTATTCTATCAAGGACGACCTTAAAAACCTACTGTACGGGTTATTTTTGCGCCTTCTTGCCGTATATCGTCACCTTTGCAAGGTGCGACCGACTTTGGCCAGAATTTTTAATCCGAATATTCACTTTGTGCCAAGTCTATAGCGTCAGGAGATTAGCCATATAAGGCTAATAATGACCATTT
Organism: Glaciimonas sp. GNP009; assembly: GCF_054343755.1. NCBI lineage: Bacteria > Pseudomonadati > Pseudomonadota > Betaproteobacteria > Burkholderiales > Oxalobacteraceae > Glaciimonas > Glaciimonas sp. GNP009. The sequence continues at coordinate 1,378,194 of NZ_JBTGUV010000004.1, read as the reverse complement.
ACGGTTAAAATGCGGCTTTGATGTAGTGAGCGACTGCGTAAATGATTGAGGGAGTAAATGCCAAAGTACCATCGTCCCTATCAACCTCCTCGCCGATGCTGTTCGCAGCGGTGACAGTAGTAGAGGTTGCGCCCTTGGCCTGCCGTCTGGGCTGTGGTGCCTGCTGTACTGCGCCGTCTATTTCCTCGACGATTCCAGGCATGCCCAATGGTAAACCTGCTGGTGTCCGGTGCATTCAACTCGACGATACAAATAAATGCCTGATTTTCGGTGCGCCGGAGCGGCCCGCAGTATGCGGAAGTTTGCAGCCGTCGGTGGAGATGTGCGGCGATTCGCAGGTGCACGCGATGCTTTTTCTCAATGAGCTTGAACGATTGACGGCGGCGACCATCTGAAAATACAGTCTCTTGCCCTCGGATACGCACATTTGGGCAAAGCGACAGCTTCTGAACACACTATTAAGGATGGTGATGAAATTAAGATGGATGGCGATATTCGCTCTTATTAGCGTATTTTTATTGAGTTCATGCGCGATGTTGATTGGCACGCGTGATGTTGATTTTTCATTAATTAGTTTGCAACAATCATTGAATAAGCGCTTGCCTTTCACGAAACGCTATTTAGGACTTATTGACGTAACCGCCAGCAACGCCCAGTTGGCTCTGGATGCCGATCTGGGACGTTTGCATGTCGATATGGACGTGACTATGGCGCTGCCATTGGCGCGTAAGTCCTGGAGCGGAAAACTGGCAATGTCAGGCGTGGTCACTTTGGACGCGGCGCATAACGCCGTGATATTGAATGATCCACAGCTGGATAAAATTACGCTTGCCAATCTTGATGGCGCTTACAGTGAGCAAGCAACCCAAATAGGTGGTTTACTGGCGCGGGAATTAATGCAGAGTGTTCCGCTGTATAGCTTTAAGCCAGAAGATTTGCGCTATGTTGGCGTGACGTTTGTACCAACCAAAATTGTCACAAAGGCGGACCGCCTCGTCGTTACCTTTGAGCCGCAAAAATGAGGGTTGGTCAACGCGATGGCCACTGCGTAGCTGCTCAAATACTCTCGTTGATGCCGGTCGGTTTATGTTGAATGGTCATTGCTACGCAGTTCCCACTGCCCGGTTTGTCGCCATCTCTTCGAAGTTGCCCCTCGATTCCCACATAATGCAACATAACTTAGACTAGGCATGGATATTCTTCTCGCGTTAAAAGTCATCATCATGGGTGTGGTCGAAGGATTGACCGAATTTCTCCCTGTTTCCTCGACTGGTCATTTAATTCTGGCTGGAAGTTTGCTGAATTTTTCCGCTGACATTGGTCGTGGTAAAGCTGAAGTATTCGATATCGCGATTCAAGCCGGTGCAATTTTTGCGGTCTGCTGGGAATACCGCGTGCGTATCGCTGCCGTATTACGCGGATTGACGACCGAGCCTCAAGCGCAAAAATTAGTCCGAAATCTGATTATTGCTTTTATACCTGCCGCAATCATGGGCTTGTTGTTTAGCAAAATGATTAAAGAAAAATTGTTTGCACCTATTCCTGTTGCGATTGCGCTCGTGGTGGGTGGTTTGATTATCTTATGGGTCGAGCGTCGTAATAAAAATCCCCAAAACAATCAAGAACTTAGCCGCGTTGAAACCGTTGAAGACATGACCGCGCTGGATGCATTGAAGATTGGTTTTGCGCAAGCCTTTGCGCTTATTCCTGGTACTAGCCGTTCTGGCGCGACGATTATCGGCGGCATGATGTTTGGCTTGTCACGCAAAGCAGCCACAGAGTTTTCATTTTTTCTGGCAATTCCGACGCTGTTCGCCGCCACTTTTTACTCACTGTACAAAGATCGTGCATTGCTGAGTGCCGCTGATGTACCGCTATTTTCACTCGGTACGGTGGCAGCATTCATTTCGGCATTCTTTTGCGTGCGCTGGTTATTACGCTATATCGCTACGCATGACTTCACGCTATTTGCCTGGTATCGCATTGTTTTCGGTCTGATCATATTGATCACTGGTTTCACAGGCGCGGTGGCTTGGGAGCATTGATTTTGCTAAGCACTAATAGCATTCAGTAACATTGAGTCGCACTAAGCCACACCAAGTCACGAGTGAAATCTTCATTTTTCGCTAAAAATTGTGCGTAAATTTTGTCAGAAATATTTTTTATAAACTGGTACGCGTCAATACGCGAATGGAGAGTAGTGTGGCAAATGTATGTTCCGCCGGTTTGGATATCGGCTTCGCTTCGCTGGATTACCTGCAAATTGGTATTCTAGGCATCATTCAGGGGATCTCTGAATTATTGCCAATTTCATCTACCGCGCACATGCGGATTGTCCCTGCTGTATTGGGTTGGCACGATCCCGGTTCAGCCTTTTCTGCGGCAATGCAACTTGCCGCACTGGTGGCAGTGGTGAGTTATTTCTGGCGCGATGTGCGGCAGGTCACAGTTGGTAGTATTACCGCGTTGCGCGAGCGTGACTATCGCAATCCGTCATTGCGGCTGGGAATCGCCATTTTGGTTGCCACCATACCAATTGGTATCGTCGGACTAGCGTTGGCACCGGTGCTGAATGCCTGTAATTCACCGTTGCGAAGTCTGACAGTGATTGGTTATGCCTGTATTGGCCTGGCGGTTTTGCTGGCCTTAGCCGAGTTGACTGCCAAGCATCGCCGCACAGTCGGCGAAATGCGCATGCGGGATGCCGTAATTGTCGGATTAGCACAAGTTGGCGCGCTGATTCCCGGTGTTTCACGCTCGGGTTCTACGTTGACAGCCGCGTTATTTTTGAACTTCAAACGGGAAGAAGCGGCACGCTTTTCGTTCCTGCTTGGTTTGCCGGCAATTGCATTGGCTGGCTTTAAAGAACTGTGGCATTTGTTCCATGCGCATATGCCGATGGATGCGTGGTTGTTGCTGCTATTCGGCTTGGTGGTAGCGAGTATTTCGGCATTCTGCGCAATCTGGGGCTTGATGAAATTTCTCGAAAAATTCTCCACCTGGCCGTTTATTATTTACCGTGCAGCGTTGGGCATATTTTTGCTGGTGGCGGTAGGGAACGGCTTCCTTCATTAAGTAACCCCAAAAACGATCAGTACCAACTCATGTCGTGTTTTCGATATTGATCGTACGGCAATCCCTATTTGTTTTTATGTGCTTTTATTTAGTTTTTAATTGTTCTTCAATACGACCTTGGCTGCGGGCGGAAAGTCCGTTCGCCGGTTTTTTTTGAGGAACAGTTGATCATTGCTCGCTCGCCGTGTCAGGTGCTGGTTTAGTCTTTGATTTTGACTTTAATCATGCACCATGATGCCTAACTTGTTCCTCGTTAAGTTCTACTCAGTCCCTATTAATGCCTGACCAAAATAATTCGCAAGCGCTACATATTCTGCAAACCATTTTCGGCTATCCGTCGTTTCGTGGACAGCAAGGAGAGATTGTCGGTCACGTAGCCGCTGGTGGCGACGCACTGGTATTAATGCCAACCGGCGGCGGCAAGTCGTTGTGCTATCAAATCCCTGCAATGCTGCGTGAAGGCGTCGGCGTGGTGGTGTCGCCTCTGATTGCATTGATGCAAGATCAGGTTGATGCGTTGGCTGAAGTCGGTGTCCGAGCCGCATTTCTGAACTCTACCCAAACCTATGAAGAAGCGTCACAAATCGAGCGCCGCGTGCGTAGCGGTGATCTGGATCTGGTCTATGTAGCGCCCGAACGCTTGCTGACACCACGCTGTCTCGACTTGCTGGAAGCCTCCAAAATTGCGTTGTTTGCGATTGACGAGGCGCATTGCGTCTCTCAATGGGGCCATGATTTTCGACCGGAATATATCAAGCTGTCGATACTGCATGAGCGGTTTCCCAATGTGCCGCGCATCGCCCTCACGGCGACCGCCGATCACCAGACGCGCGAAGAAATCGCCCTGCGTTTGCAATTGCAGGACGGCGCAAAATTTGTCTCATCATTTGACCGTCCAAACATTCGTTACCAGATTGTCGAAAAGGCGAATGGTCGTAAGCAGTTGCTCGACTTTATTCAGGCCGAGCATGTAGGTGATGCCGGTATCGTCTATTGCCTGTCGCGTAAAAAAGTAGAAGAAACAGCTGAATTTTTGAATCAGCAAGGTATATCTGCGCTGCCTTATCACGCCGGTATGGAATATTCGATACGCAGCAAAAACCAAGGGCGGTTTTTGCGTGAAGAGGGCATTGTCATGGTCGCGACGATTGCCTTCGGCATGGGAATTGACAAGCCGGATGTCCGTTTTGTCGCGCATCTCGATTTGCCTAAAAGTATCGAGGGTTACTATCAGGAAACCGGCCGCGCCGGACGTGATGGCGGCCCGGCCAATGCCTGGATGGCATACGGTTTGCAGGACGTGGTGCAACAGCGCCGCATGATCGATGAATCCGAGGCCGGTGAAACGTTTAAGCGCGTTCAGGGTGTCAAGCTGGATGCGATGCTTGGCCTTTGTGAAACGCTGTTTTGCCGTCGCGTACGATTGCTGGATTACTTCGGTGAGGAGTCGACGCGCTGCGGCAATTGCGATACCTGTATGTCACCGCCAGTGTCGTTCGATGCGACCGTGGTTGTGCAGAAATTGCTTTCTACTATTTATCGCGTCGACCAACGCTTTGGTGCAATGCATGTGTTGGATGTCTTACGCGGCATTGATTCCGACAAGATCAAGCAATGGCGGCATGACGAGCTCTCGACATACGGTATCGGAAGTGACCGTAGCGAACAGGAATGGCGGGCGATTTTGCGACAATCGATTGCGCTGGGTTTAGTGAGCGTTGATCACGAGGCTTATAGTGCGTTGAAGTTGACGGATGCGGCTAAGCCGGTGTTACGTGGAGCGCTTCAGGTGCAGTTGCGGGAGTATCAAAAGCCGATCAAACAGAAGCGTGCCAGCAGCAAGCCGAAGGGTTATGTTGAGTCAGATTTGTCGAGCGATGAGCAGATGATTTTTGATAAATTGCGCTGGTGGCGGGTGGAGACGGCGCGGAAACACAACGTTCCGGCGTATGTGATTTTTCATGATGCGACTATGCGTGAGATCGCTAAGGCGCGGCCCGGATCGTTGGATGATTTGCGGGGCGTTAGTGGCGTGGGGGAGAAGAAGTTGGAGACTTATGGGGCGGAGATTGTGGAGTTGATTGCGGCGATTGGGTAGCGTTTAATTTGAGGTTTTTTATTTCTCGGTGCAACTCCGTGATCAACACCATTTCGGCTTTCGATAGATGACGCGGTCTGTGCACCGTGGGTGCTTGCCGGTGGTAGACCGGAGGCTAGTCACTTTCTTTTGCCTCGGCTCGGCGCCCCCACCAAAAGAAGAGTAACCAAAGAAAAGGCGACCGCAGAGCCGCTGCCCGCCGTAGGCGGGTCCCCAAATTTTTCGACTGTCAGTCGGGTTGAAAGACCAACTCGCTACGCTCAAACATGTTTTCCAACAATTCCCGCCTAACACCCGAAAAACTTGGCAGCGCCGATGACGGGGTAGCTCAACTTCAACTGCAACTGCAACCCAGAGTGTCACTTTTGACGTGTTTGGCGTATTAGCGACAACTTGCCTTGAGTTACGCGATCACGGTTCCCAGCGCTGCTAATAATGCTTGTCGCACTTTCATTTCTTGAGGTGCTACGCCGAAGCCGACCATTACACCTTGGGCGTCGATGAATCGGCAGATGGTTCTTTCGCCGTCTTGCTCTGTCTCCCAACGGCCGCCTTCTATAGCGTGGCGTGGTGGTGGGACGAGTGCTAGCGGGTAGCTTGGGGTTTTGACGATTACCGGGGATTCTTTTAGCTCAATTGGTGTGTGCTCGCCTGTGAGCGTTTTGGCGATGGCGCGGGCGGCGCTCATTATGGGGGCGATGTAAGGTAGTGGGCCGGTGCGGCCTTCTTTGTCCAATAGATATTCGGCGCAGTCGCCCAGCGCATAGATATCTGCGTTGCTGGTGCAACCGTGGGTATCGACCAGAATGCCACGTTCGGTTTTTAATTGCGCGGCTTGTGCCAGGCGCAAGTCTGGGCGTAATCCGACCGCAGATAATACTAAATCTGCATTGAGAATTTCACCATTTGCCAACGTTATTTGTAGGGCGCCGTCGGCATGGTCGATACGACTGGCGGTGGTGCTTAAATGCAGTGTGATGCCGCGGGATGTGAGCGCTTTTTGCAGACCTTGGGACAGTGCCGGTGCGGCGAGGGCTGCTAACGGTAATGCGTTCGGATCAATCAACGTCACTGCGTGGCCGTGCGCGGCAAGATCATCGGCGAATTCGCAGCCGATTAGACCAGCGCCAAGTATCGCGACGCGGGCAGATGCGCGTTGATCCGGTAGCAGTTGGGCGCGGAATGTCGCGTAATCGCCGATGTGATTGACCGATAGTACGGTGTCGCTGGCGTCTCCATCAATATTGAGTCGAATGGGTTGCGCGCCCACTGCCAATATCAACTTTTCATATTCAAACAAGCCTGCGCTGGTATCCAGTGTCTTGGCCATGGGGTCGATGTTATTTACCTGAACGCTGGTCATGATGTCGGCTTGCAGTTGCTCGGCCATTTGCGCTGAAGTCTGTGTGATCAACTGCGCCGCTAATTTCTTTTGGGCAAAGGCAATTGACAACATTGGTTTTGAATAAGACCCGCCATCGTCACCGGTGAGGATGAGCAGCGGAGTGGCTTTGTCCAATTTGCGCAATTCGCGGGCCAAAGTGTAAGCGGCAGTGCCTGCGCCAATAATGATGATGGGATTCATGATGAGTTTCTGAAGAGATCGATTGGCCGTGATGATAATGCGGATTGCTTGCAGCGGCTAGAAACTAATTATTGTGGATACTGATCTGGCCGAAGTGTAGATGCGTATCAAAGACGGATGCCTTGAAATAAATTAATAATTTAATAATTTATTTTTATGAAAATTGACTGCCTGATAATGTAAATTCCCCAAAACTGTCAAAAAGTGGCTTGATCAGTAAGCTCCATTCACCAGAAGCGGAAGCGGATTGGCTCCGGGATAGTATTGTTTCTTAAGTGGCAACTGATGGTAGCGCTGCATCGATTTGGGTAAATAGCCCAAGGTATTCTCGCCCAGAAAGTACTTCTGGTACAAGTTGTTCATAACAAATACGCATAAGTGACAGCGCCCAGTCTGCTAAAATTACTTTCTTTACACTAGAACTTTGGGGACGGCAGCGTATGGATTCGATGATCGACAAAAAAGAAGAACTTCGCCAGCAGTTGCGTCAGGCTGCACTCGAATATCACGAGTTTCCAACTCCTGGCAAAATTAGTGTTACTGCGACTAAATCATTAACCACCCAGCGCGATCTGGCGCTGGCGTATTCTCCGGGTGTTGCTGCGGCATGTGAAGAAATCGTCGCCGACCCCGCTAATGCTTTCCGTTACACGGCGCGTGGCAATCTGGTTGCAGTGATCACTAACGGGACTGCCGTGCTGGGCCTTGGCAATATCGGTCCTCTGGCTTCCAAGCCGGTGATGGAGGGCAAGGGCGTTCTGTTCAAAAAATTTGCAGGCATTGATGTCTTCGACATCGAAGTCAACGAAACCGACCCGGACAAACTGTGCGACATCATTGCATCATTAGAACCAACTTTCGGCGGTATTAACCTCGAAGACATCAAAGCGCCAGAATGCTTTGAAATTGAACGTAAATTGCGCGATCGTATGAAGATTCCAGTCTTCCATGACGACCAGCACGGTACCGCGATTATCGTCGGTGCGGCTATTTTGAACGGCCTTAAAGTGGTCGGTAAAGATATAAAAAACTGCAAGCTGGTCGTATCCGGCGCGGGCGCTGCGGCGCTGGCCTGTCTCGACCTGATCGTTGATCTTGGATTCCCGATTGAAAATATCTTTGTCACCGATTTAGCTGGTGTGGTCTACGAAGGCCGTGTTGAGCTGATGGACCCGGACAAACTGCGCTTTGCCCGCAAAACAGAAGCACGCAAGTTGGCAGATTTAATGCCCGGTGCTGATATATTCCTCGGCTTGTCTGCCGGTGGCGTGCTAAAGCAAGACATGGTAAAGGTCATGGGACCGCGTCCAATAGTCTTGGCTTTGGCAAATCCGAATCCTGAAATTTTGCCGGAAGACGTCAAAGAAGTGCGTGATGACGTGATCATGGCAACCGGCCGTTCGGACTATCCGAATCAGGTTAACAACGTCTTGTGCTTCCCCTACATTTTCCGTGGCGCGCTGGATTGTGGTGCCACCACGATCACCCGCGAGATGGAAATCGCGGTGGTCCATGCGATCGCGGAACTAGCGCAGGCTGAGCAGTCCGACGTCGTTGCCGCTACCTATGGCATCGCCAATATGTCGTTCGGTCCGGAATATATTATTCCGAAGCCTTTCGATCCGCGTCTGATGATCAAGATTGCACCCGCGGTAGCAAGAGCTGCTGAAGCGTCCGGAGTGGCTGCACGTCCGATTCAGGATATGGAAGCCTATATTGAGCGTTTGCAGCAGTTCGTCTATCACAGCGGCACTTTCATGCGTCCACTTTTCCAGATCGCCAAGAAAGCACCGGCGGGGGAAAAACGGATTGTCTTCGCAGAAGGCGAAGAAGAGCGCGTTTTGCGTGCAGTCCAAATTGTTGTGGATGAAAATCTGGCAAAACCGATTCTCATTGGTCGCCCGGCAGTATTGCAACAGCGTATTGAACGCTTCGGCTTGCGCCTGAAAGTCGATGTCGATTTTGAGGTCATTAATCCAGAGTTTGACAACCGCTATCGCGATTACTGGCAGACATTCCTGGCAATGACCAAGCGCCAGGGCGTCACTGAGCAATATGCCAAACTTGAAATGCGTCGTCGTCACACGTTGATCGGATCAATGGCGATTCATAAAGGCCATGCAGATGGCATGATTTGCGGCACGTATGGAACGCATGATTTACACTTGACCTACATCAACATGGTGTTGGGCCGTCGTGAAGGCGTCAACGTTTATGCAGCGATGAACGCGTTGATTCTGTCGAATCGCCAATTGGTATTGGTCGATACGCACGTCAACGAAAATCCTACCGCTGAAGAGTTGGCGGAAATTACTATTTTGGCTGCAGAAGAAATGCAACGTTTCGGTATCAAGCCGCATGTTGCATTGCTGTCGCACTCCAACTTCGGCACCAGCAATAGCCTGTCTGCACAGAAAATGCGCAAGACGTTAGCGATCGTCCGCGAGCGTGCGCCAGACTTGGAGATCGACGGTGAAATGCACGGCGATACAGCATTGAACGCCGGCCAGCTCCGAAAAGTGATGCATGATTCACCGCTGACAGCAGATGCCAACCTGGTTGTGATGCCGAATATCGACGCTGCCAATATTGCCTATAATCTGCTCAAAACAACTTCAGGTAATGGCGTTGCAGTCGGTCCGATTCTGTTGGGTTGCGCTAAGCCGGTTCACATTTTGACGCCATCGGCGACAGTACGTCGCATCGTCAATATGACGGCATTGTGCGTGGTGGATGCGATTTCGGTACGTAAGCCTTAATAGCCAGAAAAAACTGGAAGCGACCTCGATATGCGATCCTTTAGGGACCGAATATCGAGGCTTTTTTTTATCGAAAATATAGGTTGCTGGCTTTTGGCAAAGACTAGCGATAGACCGATCTCCGGATTGAGCCAGCCTATTCAACGCACCGAAAAAAAATCCCTGACGCTGTGATGCTGGCGTTTAGATTTCGCCGCCGTCATCTTTCTTTTTTTGCCGCTTGATAGGTACGCGGCCGGTCTGCACATGCCGAGAAGCATGGTCGCAATGACCTGGCTGATCATCAAAAAACATATGCGGCCTGAATGCTGCCAACACGTCCGATTTGGCGACGCCACCCATGAAAAACGTTTCATCAATCGTCACGTTCCAGGCGCGTAACGTGCGTATCACGCGTTCGTGTGCGGGAGAGGAACGGGCTGTTACCAATGCCGTGCGAATCGGACCGGCGCGTCCATCGGGATTTTTAAAATTACTCTGAATAAAAGAGAGCGCCATCAGCAACCGCGCAAACGGGCCTTCTGGCAAAGGCTTCAAAGCGTTTTCACGTTCATGGCGTTCAAAAGCTTCAATGCCTTTGGTTTGAAAAATACGTTCCGATTCATCCGAAAAAATCACGGCATCGCCATCAAAGGCGATGCGGATTTGATCCAGTTCCTTGCTATCCCGCTGACCATTCTGTTGCGTCGGCATTTGATACAACAACGCCGCAGCGGTATCCGAGTTGATCGCCGCCTGCACATCGTCCTCGTGCAATGACAGAAAAAGACTCACATTAAATGCGTGCAGATAAGGTGCCAATGATGCGCCGCCAGACAATACTGCGCGCGTAATATCCAGCTCATAATGTTTGATCGCGTTAAAAATGCGCATGGAGGTTTCAGTCGAATTGCGCGACATGATCACCACTTCCACCAAGCGCTGATCGGGTGTCAACCGGTTCAACTTAAGTAATGCGCGAACCAGCGCAAATGCAGCGCCGGGTTTGAGTATCTGATTTTCGTTCAGCAGTTGATGCTGTTGATAAGCCGCCAATCCCTGCGTACGAAAAATCGCTTCTTCCGCCTCCAGATCAAACAGTGCACGGGAGGAAATACCGACGACGAGTAGTTTGGCGAGCGAGACGGGCATGGTGGACACTGAATAAGGATAGCAATGACCAATTATAGACGGCAATGTGGATTGCTAAATGCTTGTCAAATAACTGATAAAGATGAACCGCTAACACAATGACTAAAACCGCCGCCCCCGAACGTTCATTCAGTGAATTAGCAAGTTAGTAAGTAGTAAGTCTGCAATCTAACGATCAATGGCTGAGACATTGATGATTGATTGCCATACCGACTGCGGCAGAGCGTGTTTCTACCCCTAACTTGATAAAAATGTGTTCAAGATGCTTGTTCACTGTACGTGGACTCATCCCCAGAATTTCCGCTATGTCGCGGTTGGTTTTGCCTTTTGCCAGCCAGTTAAGAACATCCGTCTCGCGCGGCGTCAAACGATATTGCTCTCGCTGCGCTGCGTTGACTCCGCCTATTCCGGTGAGTTCCAGCAGGCTTGGAATACGGGCGTTATCTGCGGGCACGACGCTCTTTTCTTCCAGCAAAAGGGTCAATTCTCCGGTGCGCGCATTTCTCTCCAGGCGGATGTGCAATTCCTCTTCGTCACGCTTCAATACTAACGGCTGAAAAGGCATTGACGGCAACGTGGCTGGTCCGTTTTGTCGTTCCAATACAAGGTTTTCATTGAGCCAGAATTGCATTTGAGACGGCAGTCTGGAAACCCGTGTGTGATCGGCGGCGACTGAAAAGTATTTTTCCAGCCAATGTGACGCCTTGCTCGATTGCCACAGCGGCGCCCCATTGGCGTCAAGCACGATCACCGCATTAGCGGCCGCATCAATTGCGCCCCTTGTTTGGGACATCATGCGCGCCGTTTTAATATGCGCCCCGATGCGAGCGACGATTTCCTGCGGTCGGATCGGCTTGGTGACGTAATCAATGCCACCAACCTCAAACCCTTTGATCACATGTTCGGTCTCCGTCAGGCCAGTCATGAACACTACAGGCACGTGCTCAATATGCTTCAACAGCTTGATGCGCCGGCACGTTTCAAAGCCATCCATGCCCGGCATCACCGCATCCAGCAGGATCAGATCTGGCGTAATGCGTTGCAGACGCTCCAACGCGCTGGCACCATCGGTGGCAACCAGAACGATATGGCCGCTGTCGTCCAATGCATCCGACAACAGTGCCAGATTGTCTGGCATATCGTCGACGATCAACACCACGTGCCGGTCAAACCTTGTCGACATCCTCACGCATCATCTCCTTAATACGGTTGTTAAAGTCATTGAGCCGAAACCGTTTTACCAGCCGACGCATGTCGCTGGTGAATGGCAAATACAACGCATCCTGCTGCGCGATTTCATCTAGTCGTCGCAGAATACCTTTGACGTAACCGATCTCGCCCAGCGCCAGCAAGGTTTCAAGTTTTTCTTGCGATGGCGTCAGAAACATCACCTTGGCTGGTACTTCAGGCTTAACTTTATCCTGAACTTGCGGTGTTGATTCTTGCGTACTTTGTTCTGGTATTTTCGGTTCCTCCGCGATCCAGTCCAGTTTAAGATGTAGGCGGATTTTATAGAGTAGTTCATTGAACGACACCGGCTTTGCCACAAAGTCGGTGTGCAGCATTGCTTCCTGACGTCCCGGTCCGCTGTCAATGGCGCTGGCCGACACCATAATGACTGGCAAGTCGGCATGTCCGCGTGCACGAATCGTCTGACATACCGCCCAGCCATCCATCGTCGGCATCGAAATATCAAGCAAGATCAAATCGGGCAGTTGCCCGACACCCGCCGCCTCGGCACTCGCCGCCACGGCAATGGCCGCCAATCCCGCTGCGCCGCTTTCCGCTTGCGCGATGATAAAACCCAGCGGTGACAGCATCGCATGCAGCACGGCGCGTTGCGAAGCATGATCGTCGATGATGAGTATACGTTTTCTGGCTCCGCGATAACCAGACATTTGATCTTCCAACTTTAAGCGTGGACGCGGCACATTCACCCTCGGCAGATAGATTTTTAATTGAAACGTGCTGCCGCGACCAGGTTCGCTGTTAACAGTGAGTTGACCGCCCATGATGTGCGTCAACATGCTGCTGATCGCGAGACCCAGACCAGTGCCGATATCATCCCGCAGATTGGCCGCATTGCTGCGTTCAAACGGCAGAAAGATGCGCGTCAGATCATCAGCGCCAATTCCGATACCAGTATCGATAATCTCGAAATAAGCCATTTCCCTGACATAACGCACGCGTAAAACGACGCCACCACTATCCGTAAACTTCACCGCATTACCGAGCAGGTTAATCAAAATTTGACGTAGCCTTTTCTGATCGGCATGAACGACTTCTGGCAACCGTTCCGCTTTATCAAACTGAAACTGCAAGCCTTTCTGTGCGGCTTGCGGTGCGATCATGTCGACAATTTGATCCAAAAATTCGCTCAGCGGCACTTCATCGGAAGCTAAGCGCATTTTGCCAGCTTCGATCCGGGCGATATCGAGCAGCCCGTCAATCAAACTTAACAGATGTTCGCCGCTGCTACGAATCACACTCACCGCATCCCGACGCCCCGCTGGCAGCGCAGCGTCCATTTGCAGAATCTGCGCATAGCCGAGAATGCTGTTAAGCGGCGTGCGCAGTTCGTGGCTCATGCCGGTGACGAAGCGGCTCTTCGCCAGATTTGCTGCCTCCGCCGCCTCTTTGGCGCGCTGCAATTCGGCATCAGTGTGCTTATGGGCTTCGATTTCCTGCAATAACAGATTAGTCTGGCGCTCCGACTCCTCATGCGCCACCTTGCGGCTTTCGTTGGTCAGAATCAGCCACCACGTGCCGACGCCAGTCACAACAATTAATACCGAAAACAACTTGATAAAAACGCTAGCCATAGAATCGGGCGTGCCAGTTGATGCCGTCATTGCAACGTTGAGCGGGGCTGTCAGGCTGGATAGTTGCTGGTAATACAGCGTCCACAAAATCAACGCCAGCCCAGCCGATAGCAGACCGAAAACAATCAGATAATGCCCAATCCGGGTATTCAATTTGCTGGTGAAGCGCATCGGTAATACGGCGCGCATCGCATGTAGAATCTGATCCGGCATCCGCGATTCGGTCTTGCAGCGATCATTGCAACGGGCATCCAGCGAACAGCATAACGAGCAAATCGCGCCCTGATAGGCCGGGCAGTGCGCCATGTCAGGGGTTTCGAATTGTTTTTCGCAAATGACGCATTCGCGTTGCTCGGGGGCGTTTTCGGTCAATGCATTGGTTGGTAAGTCGGACAAGATATTAGGTCGTGCAATGTAATAGTGCCCTTTGGTTAACCATGCGATCACCGGCGCAATCAGCATCGCGCTGCACAATGCGATGAACGGCGAAAGCGCTTTAGCCACAGGCCCAAATACGCCTGCCATTGCAATGCCAGCCAATATCGACGCCAACAGCATCGCACCGACGCCGACCGGATTGATGTCATACAAATGCGCGCGTTTGAACTCAATATGCGGCGGACTCAGCCCCAACGGTTTGTTAATCACCAGATCTGCCACGACCGCACCGATCCACGAAATCGCCACCAATGAATACAAACCTAATACATGCTCCAGCGCCTTGAAGACGCCAAGTTCCATCAACAACACCGCGATCAGAACATTGAATACTAACCACACGACACGCCCCGGATGACTGTGCGTCAGGCGGGCGAAAAAATTCGACCACGCCAGCGAACCGGCATACGCATTCGTCACATTGATCTTGATTTGTGACACCACCACAAACGCCGCGACCGCGGCTAATCCCCACGCAGGATCAGAAAATACATAGCGATACGCAATCAGGTACATTTGGGTTGGTTCAATTGCCCGATCCATCGGCACTTCATGTTGAATCGCCAGAAAGGCCAACAGCGCGCCACCCAACATCTTGGCTGCACCGATCAAGATCCAGCCGGGACCAGCAAGTAACAAAGCGATCCACCAGCGTACGCGATTGGCGGGAGTCTTTTCTGGCAGAAACCGCAAAAAGTCGACCTGTTCACCGATTTGCGCAATGAGCGAAAACGCCACGGTGGCGGCTGAACCGAACAACATGACATTGAATCCCGTACCGTCTTCAGCACGACCGGCAAAGGACATCAAATTTGAAATCGCATCCGGTTCTTTATGCAGTACGGCGATATACGGCAACACTAACAGCGTGATCCAGACTGGCTGCGTCCACATTTGCAGACGATTGATCAGCGTAATGCCATAGGTCACCATCGGAATGATAATCAACGAACAGACGATGTAACCCAGCACCACAGGGAGTCCGAAATAGAGCTCGACCGCCTGCGCCATGATCGACGCTTCCAGTGCAAAAAATATAAACGTAAACGAAGCGTAAATCAGTGACGTGATGGTCGAGCCGATATAACCGAATCCTGCGCCACGCGTCAGCAAGTCCATATCGACGCCGTACTTTGCAGCGTAATAACTGATCGGCAAACCAGTCAGAAAAAACAGAATGGTCACGCAAATGATGGCCCAAAACGCATTCGTGAATCCATAATTCAGCGTGATCGACCCGCTGATAGCCTCAAGCGCCAGAAATGACACCGCACCCAAAGCAGTATTTGCCAGCCGAAATTCCGACCATTTGCGAAATGACCGAGGCGTAAATCGCAACGCGTAATCTTCCAGCGTCTCGTTAGCGACCCAAGTATTGTAATCGCGCCGGACTTTAACGATGCGCTGTGATGCAGGAGCTTTCACGTCGTGTGCTTCTCTTCTTATGCGTTAGCGACAGTTTTCAGACTAAAGCCGACCAATCGCTGCCAAGGGATAAATTTGTCAATAACCATAAGCAATTTCCACACCAGACACCGCCAGGATTTATACGTCATTTGACGTAGAGATGAGCGGTTTTGTATGTTTTTTTAAGGGACTTAGTGCGCAGCGCCTTCTTGTCGAACGAGCTGTGCACTGTTTCAGTGCGGGAGTGTAAATTTTTGTAATAAAAATCGCTGACGGGCGACGTACACCCGTTGTAAAACTTGCCCTCACTAATTCCAGTCATCGTGTAGGAAAGCAATGCCGCAGGCGAGCTTTTATAAATCTCACAAATAGACCGCGGGAGTTACGCAAACGCGTCCCAGCAAGGCGTGCCGACGCAGACAGGACGCAAGTACGGCAAGGAAAGCACAACGCAGCTGGTGCGCGTTTACGTAACTCCCGCCTAAGTTAAATGACTTATTGTTGTAATGCAGTATAGAACTTACTCTTCAATCCGTAACGCGCTATTTGGATCAAGCCGAACAGCGAAAAAAGCCCAAAAGCTCAAAAGCTCAAAGCCCAAAAATAACTCTCGCCCCCTAACCGTCTAACAAGGAGCACCGCATGCCGCATAGTCCATCCTCGCGTCGTACATCTTCAACCGTCGCTTCTTCTCAACGTCGCAAGATGTTATTGGGATTGGCTGCCAGTGCCGCGATGGCGCTGCCGTTGACCGTTTTTGCGCAACAATTTCCAACGGCTAAAGTCAACACGACCAAGCTGGCGATTACCGACACTGAAGTTACCGTCGGTCAGTTACATTCGGCCACCGGCACCATGGCGATCAGCGAAACTGGTTCGATTCAGGCCGAACGTCTGGCGATTGATCAGATCAACGCCGCTGGTGGAATTCTGGGACGTAAGATCAAGATCATCCAGGAAGATGGTGCCAGCGACTGGCCGACCTTTGCTGAGAAAGCCAAAAAATTACTGCAAAACGATCACGTTGCCGCGGTATTCGGTTGCTGGACTTCCGCCTCACGCAAAGCCGTATTACCGATCTTTGAAAAAGAAAACGGTCTGTTGTACTACCCGACTTTCTATGAAGGCCTTGAGCAATCGAAGAATGTGTTTTATACCGGGCAGGAAGCCACGCAACAAGTACTTGCTGGCCTGAATTGGGTAGCTAAAGAGAAGAAAGCAAAAACCTTCTTCCTCGTTGGTTCTGACTATATCTGGCCACGCACGTCGAACAAAATTGCGCGTAAACATATCGAAAACGTGCTCAAGGGCTCAGTCGTTGGCGAAGAATATTATCCACTGGGAAATACGCAGTTCGGCTCTTTGATTAACAAAATCAAACTGAAAAAGCCGGATGTCATCTTCGCTGACGTGGTCGGCGGAAGTAACGTGGCGTTTTACAAGCAGTTGAAGGCCGCTGGCGTCACCGCCAAGACTCAAAACCTGCTAACCATTTCAGTCACAGAAGACGAAATGCTCGGCATTGGTGGTGAAAACGTTGAAGGCTTTTACGCTTCGATGAAGTATTTCCAAAGCCTCGACAATCCGGCGAACAAAAAATTCGTCGCCGAATTCAAAGCAAAATACGGTCCGAATGCGGTTATCGGCGATGTCACCCAAGCAGCCTATCTGGGCCCTTGGTTGTGGAAAGCGGCAGTCGAAAAAGCGGGTAGTTTTGATGTCGATAAAGTGGTTGCCGCTTCGCCTGGAATAGAGCTGAAAGCCTCACCTGAAGGCACCGTAAAAATCCATCCGAATCATCATCTGTGGAGCAAAACGCTGATCGGCGAAGCGCAAAAAGATGGTCAGTTCAAAGTGGTCTATACGTCTGATCTGATTGAGCCAAATCCTTTCCCAAAAGGCTATCAATAATCCACGCATAGTTTATTTTTCTTGATATCGATTACCCGGTGCAGGATTGCGCACCGGGCAATCAAGATCTGAAACTTGAATATTCCGTACCCGATTTTGTCATTAGACTTTTTTCACAACCGTAGCAAGCCTCAGCAAGCGGAAACAGGTTACGAAAAATTTTTATTCACGTGGAGTCACCATGGTCTCACTATCCGAATTCGGTGCCGTCTTTGTCATGCAGGGCTTTAACGGCCTATCGGTTTTTTGCGTGCTACTGCTGATGGCACTTGGTCTCGCAATCATTTTCGGGCAGATGGGCGTCATCAATATGGCGCACGGAGAGTTCCTTACCATTGGCGCTTACGTCACTTATTTGCTGTCCCAATTAACCACCCAATACGCACCCAGCCTTCAACCGTACTATTTCTTCGGCGCGATTGTTTTATCGTTTGTTGTGGCCTATGCGGTTGGTTATCTGGCCGAATGGCTGATGATCAGTCGACTCTACAAACGTCCGCTCGATACCTTGCTGGCAACGTGGGGATTAAGTCTGGCGATGCAGCAAACGTTTCGTTCAGTGTTCGGCGCGAAGGAAGTCAGCGCCACGCTGCCGGAATGGCTAATGGGTTCTTTCAAGCTGACCTCGAATATCGATATTCCTATCAACGGTGTGTTCATCATGGGATTAACCCTGTTGCTCACCGGTGGTATCTTTCTGCTGTTATTCCGTTCGCGCTGGGGTTTGCAAGTACGCGCTACGGTCCAGAACCGTGTGATGAGTGGTGCTGTCGGCATCAATACGCGCAAGGTTGATCGCAGCACCTTTGCTCTTGGTTGTGGCGTAGCCGGTATCGCTGGCGCCGCATTCACGACGATTGGTTCAACTGGCCCGACTAGTGGCTCCTTGTATATCGTGGACACCTTTCTGGTAGTGGTTTTTGGCGGCGCGCAAAGTCTCATTGGTACCATCGCTTCGGCTTTCACGATTGCCCAGACCCAATCCACAGCCGAGTTTTTCCTGACCGGTTCGATGGCCAAGGTGTTGACCTTATCGGCCGTGATCCTGATCCTGATGTTGCGTCCACAAGGTCTGTTTTCTGCCCGGCTGCGCAAATAAGCGTGCCCTTCCAATCGTACAAAGGCGCAATATGAATACGGTATACGAAAAATTGTTGGGCGGTCGATCCGGTGCTATCGGACTGCTGATACTCGGTGTACTGTTGTTAGTGGTGTTTCCCCTCTTGTTTGATAGTTTTCGTCTGAATCTGGTCGGCAAATATCTGACTTATGCTTTCGTCGCCGTGGGCTTAGTGCTGTGCTGGGGTTATGGTGGCATCCTGAGTTTGGGGCAGGGCGTATTCTTCGGTTTGGGTGGCTATTGCATGGCGATGTTTCTGAAACTTGAAGCATCTGATCCCATCAGCACAAAAATCCAGTCGACACCCGGCATTCCAGATTTTATGGACTGGAACCAGATCACCCAATTGCCAATGATGTGGAAGCCATTCCATAGCCTCAGTTTTACTATTTTGGCAGTGTTGATCGTGCCAACATTACTGGCGTTGATAATCGGTATCGCCATGTTCAAGCGACGCGTTGGAGACGTCTATTTCTCCATCGTGACGCAGGCAATAGCCGCCATTCTGTCTATTCTGATTATCGGACAGCAAGGCCTGACCGGCGGCGTTAACGGCATCACCGATTTGAAGACGATGCTGGGATGGGATATTCGCACCGACTCGGCAAAGTTAATGTTGTATTTCGTCAATGCTGGACTATTGCTGAGTTGCGTGGTGTTTGGTCGCATTATCCTGACGTCCAAATTGGGCCGTTTGTTAATGGCGATGCGTGACAAAGAAGAGCGGGTGCGTTTCTCCGGCTACGACGTCGCCAGTTTTAAAATATTTGTATATTGTGTCGCGGCACTCTTTTCCGCGATTGGTGGCGCAATGTTCACGCTGCAGGTTGGCTTTATGTCGCCATCGTTTGTCGGTATTGTGCCATCGATCGAAATGGTGATCTATGCAGCAGTGGGCGGTCGTATGTCATTGCTGGGCGCAGTGTATGGCACCTTGCTGGTCAACTTTGGGAAGACCTTCTTTTCTGAAACGTTTCCTGAATTATGGTTGTTCCTGATGGGTGGACTGTTCATCGTTGTTGTGATGTATTTTCCAAATGGTCTTGCTGGTCTATATGACAGTCACGGTAAAAAATGGCTATTAAAACTGATGCCGCGCCGTTCCGTAAAAGAATCGTTACTCCCAACGCCAGTAGTTGTGCCAGTGAAGAAAAACTCTGTCATACCGACATCTGATCGCACGCTAGCCAATTCTGACGGTGGCAATCTGGAGGTGTTGAAATGAGTAACCCGATAGGATTTGAATCCACCGAACATCCGGTCCTCGCCATTGAAGATTTGACCGTCTCATTTGACGGTTTCACCGCAGTCGATAAGTTAAATCTGTACGTGCAGCGCAATGAGGTACGTGTAGTCATCGGACCGAACGGTGCAGGAAAGACTACCGTGCTGGATTTAATTTGTGGCAAAACGCAAGCGACTTCTGGAAGCATTCGGTTCAAGAATCGTGAACTGACAAAAATGCGCGAACACGAGATTGTGCAAGCTGGCGTTGGACGCAAATTTCAGACGCCATCGATCTATGAAAATCTCACCGTATTTGAAAATCTGGAACTCTCGTTTCCTCGCGGTCGAAAAGTCTTTGGCGCATTGGTGTTCAAGCGTAGCGCTGATGTCATTGAGCGCGTTGAGGCGGTTGCCATCGATATTTTTCTCGAAGAGTATTTAAGCATGCAAGCTGACCTTTTATCGCACGGACAGAAGCAATGGCTGGAAATCGGCATGCTGCTGATGCAAGAACCGGAATTGTTGATGCTCGACGAACCAGTCGCCGGGATGAGCGTATCAGAACGTGAAAAGACCGCAGAGTTGTTGGGTCGCATCAGCAAGGGACGTTCTGTGCTTGTCATCGAGCATGACATGGAATTCGTTAAAAGTATCGCCCATAAAGTGACCGTCCTGCATCAGGGAAAAATCCTTGCCGAAGGCAGCATGGAGTCGGTCCAGGCCGATCCCAAAGTGATCGAAGTGTATCTGGGTCACTGATTTCTTACCAAAGGATTGACTATGTTTAATGTTGCGCATCTCGCTTCCGGTTATGGCCAAAGCCAGGTCATTCATGACATCAACTTGCGCGTCGCCAAACAGGAAATAGTGGCAGTCATGGGCCGCAACGGTATGGGCAAGACTACACTCTTCAAAACGCTCATGGGAATTCTGCCGACACGTGGCGGCAGCATCCAGATCGATGGCGTGGAGTTATCCAAAATGGAAAGCCATCAGCGCGTTGCCAGCGGCGTGGCTTACGTTCCGCAAGGGCGCATGATTTTTCCTGGGATGACAGTATTGGAAAACATCCAGACCGGGTTGCCAGCCGCTGCGCAGGGAAGGGTCCCGGAAGAGTTGTATGCGTTGTTTCCAGTGCTTTTCGATATGCGCAGCCGCAAGGGCGGAAATCTGTCTGGCGGTCAGCAACAGCAACTGGCGATTGCCCGCGCGCTGGCAACTAATCCAAGAGTGTTGTTGCTGGATGAGCCAACCGAAGGTATCCAGCCATCGATTATCAAAGATATCGCACGTAGTCTCAAAGAGATTCGAAAAATACGTGAATTGACCATCATTGTTTCAGAGCAAGTGCTGAGTTTCACGATGGAGATTGCTGATCGTTTTCTGGTCATCGACAAAGGAAATCTGGTGTACGAAGACACCAGGGATCGAGTGGATGCAGCCACGATCAGTCGCTACTTATCGGTTTAAGTCCCTAACTAATTTGCTAGTCGCCAGGCAGACTAACGAAGTCATTTATTTTTTTTCATTACCTCCAATCAACGAAAGCGCACGATGAGACACGGCGATATTTCAGGAAGCAAAGATGCGGTTGGCGTCGCAGTGGTGAATTACAAAATGCCGCGGTTACATACAAAAGCAGAAGTGTTGGATAACGTGCGCAATATTGCGGCGATGGTGGTGGGTATGAAGCAGGGATTACCAGGGATGGATCTGGTCATTTTTCCTGAGTATTCCAGTCACGGCATCATGTACGACCCGACCGAAATGATGGAGACCGCTTCCACCATTCCCGGGGAAGAGACCGATATTTTTGCACAGGCTTGCCGCACTGCGAATGTCTGGGGTGTGTTTTCACTGACAGGTGAGCGGCATGAAGAACATCCGAATAAGGTCCCGTACAACACCTTGATTTTGATGAACAATCACGGTGAAATCGTACAAAAATATCGCAAGATCATGCCTTGGACACCGATTGAAGGCTGGTATCCGGGCGAGCAAACGTATGTTTCAGAAGGCCCAAAGGGTTTGCAAATTAGCCTGATTATTTGCGATGACGGTAATTATCCGGAAATCTGGCGTGATTGCGCGATGAAAGGTGCTGAGTTAGTCGTGCGCTGCCAGGGTTACATGTATCCAGCGAAAGAGCAGCAAGTAATGGTATCCAAATGTATGGCGTGGATGAATAACATCTACGTGGCCGTCGCCAACGCGACGGGCTTCGATGGCGTGTATTCGTATTTCGGTCACTCTGCCATTGTCGGGTTTGACGGACGCACATTAGGCGAATGCGGCACCGAAGAAATGGGGATTCAATACGCCGAATTATCAGTCAGCCAGATTCGCGATGCACGGCGGAACTGGCAATCGCAAAACCATTTGTACAAACTTTTACACCGTGGTTATACCGGAAAAATCAATTCCGGCGAAGCGCCCGAAGGCGTTGCCGATTGTCCGTTCGATTTCTATAAAACCTGGGTCAATGATCCGCAGGCCGCACGGCGCCAGGCAGAAGCACTCACGCGTACCACTGCCGGAACTGCAGAGTGTCCGATTGAAGGTATTCCGAATAGCTAGTTTTTTGGGCTTCGGGTAATACGCGCCATTCCTACTTTTTTCTCTATTTAAC
This sequence comes from Glaciimonas sp. GNP009, assembly GCF_054343755.1. Classification (NCBI taxonomy): domain Bacteria; kingdom Pseudomonadati; phylum Pseudomonadota; class Betaproteobacteria; order Burkholderiales; family Oxalobacteraceae; genus Glaciimonas; species Glaciimonas sp. GNP009. Next base: position 1,355,992 of record NZ_JBTGUV010000004.1, on the reverse strand, counting down.
ATTTTCGTCTGTCACCCGATAAGGAGATACGTATGCAACATTTCAAAATTAAACCTGGCGTGCCGCTGGCAGAACAAGCGGAACTTGGGCATAACCGCTGGCATCCGGATATTCCCTTTTTGTCCTCGGTAAAACCCGGTGAATCGATCATGATCGAATCACTCGATTTTCTCGATGCGCAGATTAAAGATAATGATGACGTGTCGGATGTACAGAACGTTGACCTGACGCGCGCGCATCCATTAACAGGCCCCTTTTATGTTGAAGGAGCAGAGCCAGGCGATCTCTTGGTGATTGACTTACTCGACATTAAGCCAATTACGCCGGTAGGTTTTTCAGGTGTGTTTGCAAAAGAGAATGGCGGTGGATTTCTGGCCGATATGTTCCCCAATGCCGACAAAGCGATCTGGGATTTGAAAGGGTTGTATGCGACCTCGCGCCATATTCCCGGCGTTCGGATAGCGGGCCTGACGCATCCTGGCTTGATGGGTTGTTTGCCGTCGCACGATTTGCTGGCCGAATGGAACCGGCGCGAAGCGCCACTTGCTGCCAAAGGGCTGGCAAAGCCGCCTGATCCTAGCACTGCTGTTTTGCGTGGTTTGAGTGGTGCAAAGTTCGATGCAATGGCACGAGAAGCAGCGCGCACCGTGCCGCCGCGCGAGCATGGCGGCAACACCGACATCAAGGATTTATCGGCTGGCACGCGTATTTTCTTCCCCGTGTATGTTAAGGGCGCTGGTTTCTCGATGGGCGATTTACATTTCTCGCAAGGTGATGGCGAGATCGGTTTTTGTGGCGCCATTGAAATGGATGGCGTCAGTCACGTCGGTTTCGATCTTATCAAAGGCGGTATGGCGAAATATAATATTTCGTCACCGATTTTTATGCCGAGTATTGTCAAGCCGCATTACGAGCAATGGCTGACTTTTGAAGGTATCAGTGTGGAGAACGGCGTCAACTATTATCTTGATGCGACGGTCGCTTATCGTCAGGCCTGTCTCAAGGCAATCGACTATCTGACGCACTTTGGTTATACCGGCAGCCAAGCTTATATGTTACTTACGGCGGCACCGGTAGAAGGGCGGATCGGCGGAATCGTCGATATTCCTAACTGCGCGTGCACGGTGTCGCTACCGACCTCCATTTTTGACCAGGACATCACGCCAAAAGGCATGTTGAACGACAAAGCTTATTGGGGAAGATAGTCGCTTTGATTGATTGACACCGAGCGCCGCATCTCCGTTGATGCGGCGCTATTCGGTGAGATAACAGACCTGACATGACGGGAAAATACAATGCCGCTTTACGATATTCGCTGTAGCCATTGCGATGGCATATTTGAGAAGTTGCTGCGTTTGCAGGCTTTGGGCAACGATATTGGCTGTCCTTATTGCCAGCAACAGACCAATGCAACCCCATTATTAAGCGGCGGCCATGTCGCGTTAAAGACGACGCACAGTTGGAAACCTCGGAACGGTGCCGAGCAATTGGCGGGTATGGGCGCTGGTGGTCCGGGTGCACATGCAGGTGCCGCACCCAGCAGTGTCTTACATAATTGCAAAGGGTTTAATTGCAGTGTTTGTGATACCTGAACTGAAATGGAAGATCGTATTGAGGCGTGCCGACGACATTTGGTTGCGTCGTTGCGGGTTGATGTGATGTTATCAATTAACCTCTACATTAGGGTGCAGACAAAGCGGTAGCGTTGTGTTGATTCTGGCGAACGGTTCTTATTTTGCAGTGTCAAAGCTGCTCTATACAAATAAGGAAACCGACCTCATGATAGACAGCATATTGACTAGTATAAAAAATACGATGAATCAGGTACTGACTACGATAAAAAAGATAAATATAACAACAAAAAAAAATTATAGTAAGCAAGCTATCAACTTGGGTACTCAACCATGAAAAATATGTTGATGGTCACATTACGTGTAGTAAGTTTGTTAACTGTCTCAATAACTGTCTTATTAACTGTCTTAGTCACAGTGGGTTGCGCAAGCCATCCGGCCGAACCGGGTAGAGGTCCAGTGGTGCAAATGTACGGCACCATCGACACTGGCGTTACCATGCAATCTCGATAGTATTAAAACCTCCCCGCCAAATGGAACGATTGCGCCGACAAGGCGCATGACGTTCCTTTTCCTGTTTCCATCAGCTCATGGAATCAACGCTTAGCTATCACGTGTGACCTGTTTCACTAGGCAGTCGGCCGTTGCACCAAATCGGACGGATGTCAGGTTTTTCGCAACTAAAATTGTCGGGTGAAACGCAGCCAGTTAGTATTGAACATAGTACGGAAATGATGAACGCTGTTTTCATGGAGTCGCTCCCTGTCGGTGGTCCCAGTAGTTTATGATGCGTAACTTTTTTAATACTGTTTGTGTTTGACGTTGCCCTCGTTTTTAGCTTACCCGAAGATTTTGTTCGAGATTAAAATAACCGCTTAATAGATCACCCTGTCATTTTTCATTCCTTTTTGCCTTCATTCAGATTGGTTAAGATTGATTGTGTTGCGCCGTTTAATCACGCCATTCAGCCTCTTGTGAATTTAGTAGACTTATAGTTACCACATCGCTATGCTTTAGTTAAAGCAAAGAAAGACTAAGCACACGTGCGAAATTTTTAATATGTTGTGTTATTAAATCGAAAAAAATGCGTACTAATTTATCGATTTGTATCTTCTCCGATTCTGTTATTTATATCACTATTTTTATACGAAGACCCTTGGTAAAAGGAAATTGCCATGGTGGCTAAAGTAGTTAATATCGCCGCTGGCGAGAAGGCCGGCATGAGTCCCAAAAAACAGGAAGGCGATGAACGCTTTCCCATCGTAGGTATTGGCGCTTCGGCCGGAGGGTTGGAAGCGTTCGAGCAATTTTTCCGCCCTGTTCCAGCCGATTGCGGGATGGCCTTCATACTCATTTCTCATCTCGACCCAGATCATGTCAGTCTGCTAACAGAAATATTGCAACGCACAACCACGATGCAAGTATGTGAGGCTAGGGACGAGCAAAAAGTAGAAGTCAATTGCGTCTATGTTATTCCCCCCAATCGGGATATGACAATCAGTCGCGGCGCGCTACGCCTCAGCGTTCCCAAAGTTCCGCGGGGGCAACGGATGGCGATCGACGTATTTATGGGGTCATTAGCTAAAGATCAGGGATCAAGGGCGATTGGTGTTGTTTTGTCAGGTACCGGCACGGACGGTACTGTTGGCTTGAGTGCCATCCTTGCGGCGGGTGGAACCTCTATTGTCCAAGATCCGACTACCGCTAAATACGACGGCATGCCTCGCAGTGCGATCAACGCCGGGTGCGCCCGTTTTACATTCCCTGCAGATCAAATGGCGGCATATTTGTTAGATAACACTCTAAAGCCAATGCCATCGAAAGAACATTTACCGAGTGTGAAGGATACGTCTGGTAGCGTCGCCAAGATATTGCAGTTATTAAAAAGCGGCGCAGGACACGACTTTTCGCTTTATAAAACAAATACCATTTGTCGTCGTATTGAACGACGCATGTCGACTCATAACATTCGCGATATGGAAATGTACGCGCGATATCTCAGTGAGCATCCGGCCGAGGTACAAATCTTATTTAAGGAATTGTTGATTAACGTCACACGTTTTTTCCGTGATCCAGAGACTTTTGTCATTTTGAAGCAGGATATTCTTGCAGCGCTCTTAGCCGATACATCGGATCAATATGTACTGCGGGTGTGGGTGGCAGGTTGCGCCACCGGCGAGGAAGCTTATTCGATTGCCATCATTCTGCGTGAATTGATGAATGAGTGCGGACGAGAGTGCAAAGTGCAGTTGTATAGTACTGATCTCGATGATGAAGCAATTGCTATCGCCCGTGCCGGATTTTACGTATCGGGCATCAGCGAGGACGTCACGCCAGAGCGGCTTCATCGATTTTTCATCAAAGAAGATACTGGCTATCGTGTAAAAAAAGAAATCCGCGAGATGATCGTGTTTGCGGTCCATAACATTTTGAAAGACCCACCTTTCACCAAACTGGATTTACTCAGTTGTCGCAACGTAATGATCTATCTTGAGCCGGAATTGCAAAACCGTCTGATTCCTTCTTTTCATTACGCGCTTAAGCAAAACGGAACACTGCTATTATCGCCTTCTGAAGGCGTAGGTTCGCATACAGACCTGTTTGCCCCCATTAATCGGAAATGGAAATTATTCCGGTCTGTACCGTCCTCCACGCCGACACGACTTGTGCATGCGCGGGACTTATCATGGACAGCGGAAATACGTAAGAAAGTCCCCGAGGAAGTTATCAAAAAAACTAACGAAAATAGCTTCGCCGAGATCACAAAACGCGCGTTAATTCGCGCCTTTGCGCCTGCCTCAGTCATCACCGATTTGAAGGGTGACATTTTATATGTGCATGGCGATACTGGCAAATACCTGCGTCCAGCTCCCGGGCAGGCCACGCTGAATGTCATCGAGATGGCGCGTGAAGGATTGCAATCGGAGCTTCGTGTTGCCATTTATGCTGGCGCTAACCTCGGGACCTCGACACTGGATCAGGAAGTCACTCTCAAAACGGATGACGCTACTCAAATAGTGAGCATTAGTGTCAGACCGCAATCTGAGCCAGACACGAAAAAGGGATTATTGCTAATCAGTTTTAGGGAAGTGGCACAACCACCGGCAGGAGTTCCCGCTGCGGACGCACATCCCGCCAGTTCTGAGGAGTTGCGTCAGATTGAAGAGTTGCAACGCGAGCTAGCTTATATTAAAGAGAGTCTCCATTCGACCATCGAGGAACAGCAGAATTTTAACGAGGAACTCAAATGCGTTAATGAGGAGATGCAATCGACTAACGAAGAACTGCAATCGACTAATGAGGAGTTGGAGACATCTAAAGAAGAGCTGCAATCGGTCAATGAAGAACTGGTGACCGTCAACGCAGAATTAGAGGCCAAGATAGAACAATTGGCCGATATGCAAAATGACATGAAAAATTTGCTGGAAAATATTCACGTCGGCACGATTTTCCTTGATCAAAATATGCATGTGCGCAGGTTCACCCGGGATGCTGTGCGGATTTATCGGTTGGCACAGTCAGATATGGGGCGTGCCCTGGGCGACATTAAATCGGACCTCACTGGCGACGACCTGTTAAGCGAGGCCAAAGAAGTTCTGGAAACGTTGATTCCGCTTGAGCGCGAAGTCAGCACCGCCAACGGCGACTGGTATTTGGCCCGCATTCAGCCTTATCGCACTCTCGACAATGTGATTGATGGTGTCGTCCTGACCTTTACCGACATTACTGAACACATCAAAGCGATTGAGGCACGCGAGGCCCAGCATCTGGCCGAGGGCATTATCAATACTGTGCGTGAGCCATTACTGGTACTGGATAGTTCCTTCAGAGTGATATCTGCGAGCCAGTCGTTCTATCGGGAGTTTAAGGTTCAACCGCAAGATACAGTGGGTAATTTGATTTACGATTTAGGTAGCCGTCAATGGGATATTCTGGCACTGCGCCAGTTGCTGGAAAGTGTCCGACAACACAATGAGACTTTTGAAGACTACCCGGTAGAGCAGGACTTTCCGATTATTGGTCGCCGCAAAATGCTGCTCAATGCGCGTCGTATTGTCAGTAAAACCGGCGAATCGAATTTGATATTACTTGCTCTGGCGGCGGTCACATGAACGATAAGTCCAACAACGCAGATCGGCAACGATCAGAGGCTGAAACTAAACTCGCCCATTCGACGGTGACAACGGTATCGGAGTTCGCAAACTGCTCCACGGACGAAATTCTGCACGAACTACGCGTGCATCAGGTCGAGCTGGAGATGCAGAACGAAGAGTTGCGGCGGACGCAAATTATTCTGGAAGAGACCCGTGATCGCTACGTCGACCTCTACGATTTTGCGCCGGTCGGTTACCTCACGTTGACTTCCGAGGGTTTGATTATTGAGGTCAATCTTACCGCCGCAACGTTGTTGGGGATAGATCGGTCGAAATTACTACAGCGTCGTTTTGCACGTTTTGTCACGGTGGAAGATAAAGATCGCTGGCATCGATATTTCATTGGCGTATTGCGACAGACGCAACAGCAGCAATGTGAACTAACGATGTTGAGTAACGCTGGCTTGCCATTTGAAGTGCAGCTCGATTCTTTGCGTATAGACGCTGATGGGCCGATGAATCCGACACAGGTAGTGCGGGTGACTCTTACGGACATCCACGTCCGCAAACAGGCAGAAGCCAAGCTGCATTTGATTGCTAAGGTTTTTGAGCAGAGCGGCGAAGCCATCATGGTGACGGATGTCAACCGTGCGATCATCATGGTCAACCACGCGTTTACGACGATCACCGGTTATAGCGAAGCCGAGACGATCGGCAAGAATCAAAACATGTTGCAAACCGACCATCACGGTCAGGATTTTTATCAAAAAGTGTGGACCACCGTCGATATGGAAGGGCATTGGCAAGGCGAGATGTCATGCCGTCGTAACGATGGCCGTCTATATATGGGATGGTTTTTGATAAGTCGTGTGCTTGATGCAGACAGCAATCTCTCTAACTATATCGTGATTTTCAGTGATATTACTGAGCACAAAGAAGCGCAAGCGCATATCCATCGGATGGCGCATTTCGATGCTCTCACCGGATTACCGAACCGTGCGCTATTAAAAAACCGTATTCTCCACGATCTCGCTATCGCACAGCGCAACCAGAGTGCGCTGACACTGATGTTCCTTGATCTGGATCATTTTAAAAATGTGAACGATTCGCTCGGGCACCAAGTAGGTGACCAGTTATTGGTCGCATGGTCGAATCGCCTGATCCAGGCGGTGCGCGGACAAGACACCATTTCGCGACTCGGTGGCGATGAATTTATTCTGGTATTTCCGGATACAGATGCAATAGGTGCGGCGCATTTGGTTGAAAAGATACTTGAGTTGGCGAAGAAACCTTATCAGATTGAGCAATATGAGTTGGTGGTGACGCCATCCATCGGCATTGCCATATTTCCTGGTGACGGCACTGATTTTGAAACGCTGTCTCGCAGCGCCGACGTGGCGATGTATCGTGCCAAACAAGCAGGGCGAAACGGGTATCGTTTTTTTACGTCCGAAATGCAGGCCAATTCGGCGCGAGTCATGGTCATCGAAAATGCTCTTCGTCACGCACTGGAGCAAAAACAATTTCAGCTGCATTATCAACCCCAGATACGATTAAGCGACGGCGGTATGGTTGGTGCAGAAGTCTTGCTACGTTGGGAACATCCTGAACTCGGACACCTGGAACCCTCTGATTTCATCCCGATTGCAGAGGATAGCGGTCAAATTTTGCAAATTGGCGAATGGGTGTTACGCCAGGCAATTCGGCAATGCAAAGCGTGGCTCGACAAAGGATTGCCGCGGACACGGATAGCGGTCAACCTTTCTGCCGTGCAGTTTCGTGATCCACGTTTGCCTGAGTTGGTGATGCAGATATTGACGGAAGAAGATTTACCTTCGCATTATCTGGAACTGGAGTTGACCGAAAGTGCGGCCATGGATAATCCTCATGAAGCCATCATCATTATCGACAGACTGTTGGCACATGGCATTCGGTTATCTATCGATGACTTCGGAACGGGCTATTCATCCCTCAGTTATTTACGCCGATTTAAGATTTGCAAGCTAAAGATAGACCAATCTTTCGTGCGGGATATTAGTGAAAGCACGGAAAATCGCGCCATTATTACTGCCATTATTGGTATCGCCAAGAGTCTCGGGTTGGGGACCATCGCCGAGGGCGTGGAAACTGAGGAGCAAATGACGTTTTTGCGAACAAAAGGTTGCGACGAGGTGCAAGGATTTTATATAGGCCTACCACTTCCACCGGATCAGTTTGAGCAGAATTTTGAACTTAAAAAAATACGCTAAGTAAATAATATATTAGCGCTTTTCGGTGTAACCAGATTTTGTCGAAACAGGAGTTAGTTCGGTTTAAGCCATTAAACAGCTTTGGCTTAAACCTCTGCTGTACTTCACGGTACGGTGCGTAATCTACGATTTAACTACGCCGCAACTAGGTTGCATAAGCGGGCATGGCCTGATCACGCACATGGGGAATTTCTAGTTCGCGTAACTTTCGATATAGCGACGCACGGCACATTCCCAATTGTCTTGATGCTGCAGAAATATTCCAGCGACTACCAACTAAAGCATCGATCACCCGCGAGCGCTCGTCTCTAAGCGGAACGTTAAACGTGCGCGATGGAGATAATCGGCTTGGTGGGAAAGCCTGATGGACGGTATTCGAGTGATTAACTGAATGACTGACCGGCAGATCCTGAAGCTGCATTAAATCCTCGGGAAGATCGCTTGCTTCGATCCGATTGTTGCTCATCACCGCGCAGCAATAGCGGACCACCGCGTGCATTTGCCGTAGATTGCCGGGCCACGAATAGGCCATCATTTGTTGCAGAGCTACTGGTGACATAATCCGTTCAGCCTTGCAACTCAGATAGCCAGAAGAGTTGATTGGGCTCATTTGATCGATTTGATCGAGAGATAATTCATCAGCTATCATTTGCATGATTAATTGTTTTTTATCTGCACGTGCGCGCAGTGTCGGCAAGCGCAACACGCCACCCGCAATGCGATAATACAAATCTTCGCGGAAGCGGCCTTGCGCAATTAACGTTTTTAAATCCTGATGCGTTGCACAAATCAAGTGGATATCGACGCTGACAGGATGCGCCGCACCCAGTGGAATGACTTCGTGTTCCGACAGCACTCTCAACAATCGGGTTTGTAGAGAAAACGGCATGTCGCCGATTTCATCCAAAAATAATGTGCCGCCATCGGCTTGTTGGACTTTGCCCTTCATGCCACCGGGCAAAGCACCAGAAAATGCGCCTTTGCAGTAACCAAATAATTCACTCTCAGCCAGACTTTCCGGGATTGATGCGCAATTGACGGCAATCAGGTTGCCTTTGCGCCGCGCACTATATGCGTGAAGTGCGCGTGACAGATATTCCTTACCGGTTCCGGTTTCACCCAAAATTAAAATGGGAATACCTTTATCGATCAGTAATTTACCGCGCATGATCAATTCTTGCATCTGGGGATCGCCACCACATAGTTCATCCAATGAGCGATACGAAGTGGTTTTTGAAAGGCCGGTATTGCTAGATACGGTGACCGTTTGTGTCGGCATGCTTGTCTCCTAGTTCTACATTGTGAACTGATTTTTATGAGTGGCATTGTCTGGCTTGTGACCTGAGACGCCTTTAGAACTATTCAATATTCACAACGCTGGTGAATATTGAAACTTTTTCAGAGTGTGCACTAACATCTGAATCAAACTGATTTGGTGAAGCTGCACTCGCTGTGCCTAAGAATAGCTAGCTTGATTGATTACTTCCAATACAATATAGTCACCCCATTAATACCTTGAAGGTATCAGATGATCGAATTACGCCATTTGACTTATTTCAGAACGGTCGCGGAAACCCTGCATTTTGGACGTGCGGCTGGATTGTTGCATATCTCGCAACCGCCATTAACACGACAAATTGCGGCCTTAGAGCGTGAATTAGGCGTGTTGCTGTTTGACCGTAGCAAGCGCAATGTGCAACTGACAAAGGCAGGGCACAATTTTTACAAAGACACGGCGGAGATATTTAGTGCGTTGGAGCGTGCAAAACGTAATGCCGTCTCTACCAGTGCAGGCAAAATCGGTCGGTTAATGGTCGGCTTTATGATGTCGTCGGCGTATAACATCTTGCCATCGGTAACGCGCCATTATTCGGTGACCTATCCTGACGTCGATATGCAACTGATCGAATACGTGCCTAATTTGCTGGTCGGCGATATCAAGGAAAGCAAAGTTGACGTCGGTATTATGTACCGGCCTGAAGACTGCACCGGTCTTGATAGTCGCACTATTTTTAGCGAGCCATTGGTCCTGGTACTACCAAAACATCATCGGTTGGCAAGTCATGAAACGATCTCGCCGAACGATCTGGCAAGTGAATCTTTTATTAGCATTCCGCGCACGATTGCGCCAGTCGTCTATGACATGATAGTCAGCTATTGCCAGGCTAACGGCTTTCACCCACGCATCAAATTAGCCGCCAATTTGCAGCAAACCATTGTCAATTTAGTCGGCGAAGGGTTGGGTGTGGCGATGGTCCCGCGCTCAATGCAAGCCATGCATCTGGAAACAACGGTGTTCAGGCAGATGACGGACGCGCCGGTGGTTGAGGTGGCTGTGATCTGGAACAAAGAAAATCGGAATCCGTGCGCCCGCACATTTGTCGAAACCGCAGAGGAAGCGTGGAAGAGTTTTAGACAAACATCGGATTAACTATGTCACTCGGACACCATTAAGTAGATCAAAGAAGAGGCCTTAACAAGCGCTGTATCGGCATTCTTTTCTGATCGATTGGCGTGTAAATATGAGGAAAAATATAGCTGGTTCAAATACACTTGAGCGTCAGTCCACCATCCACAATTAAATCTACGCCGGTAATATACCGCGCTGCATCCGACGCCAAAAACAAAGCCGCGTGTGCAACATCCCAGGCATCGCCCATAAATCCCATCGGACATTGCTCGTGACGCTTGCGACGCATTTCTTCGATATCGCCGCCATACGATGCTTTGAGTGGCTCGCGTATCATCGGTGTATCCATCAGGCCGGGTAAAATACAATTCGCCCGAATTCCGGAGGATGCGTATTGTATAGCGATGTTTTTGGTCACCGCCAGCATGGCTGCCTTGGTCGCGCTGTACGCAACATAAGGAAAGCCGATCCAACGCAATGCAGCGACTGAGGAAATATTAATGATGACACCTTTCTTCTGGCGCTCCATCACCGGCAACACATATTTGCACGTCAGAAACACGCTGCTTTGATTGACTGCTACCAGACGATCCCAGCTTTCTTCGCTCGTTTCAACCGGACCGCCAACTTCGGCAATCCCGACATTGTTATGCAATACATCAATCCGATCGAAATGGTCGAGCGCCGCTTGTATCATCGCTTGAACATCGTCGCTTTTCGAAACGTCGGCGGAAATAGCCTCACACACGCCGCCTTCCGCGCGGATCAAATCGCGGGTTTCTTCTGCCGCTTGCAAGTGGCGATCCACCGCAAGAATCGTTGCGCCTTCGCGTGCATATAAAGCAGCAGCGGCCTTGCCATTACCCCAGCCAGGCCCAACCGAACCGGCACCCGTGACGATGACAATCTTATTTTCCATAGTGCGCAACATAAATTATTCCTTGTAAGTAGGACTTAGGCAAAACCACTCCAGCGGCGTTGTGCTTTCCTGGCCGGTCAATAGATAGGCAAATAGATATTCAATATTCCAAATTAGATACTGAGTACGCCAGCGGCAATAAAGCCACCATCAACCGGCACAACATGACCGCTGATGTAGGCGGCATCGGCTCCGGCCAAAAACGCCACAGCGGCGGCGATTTCATCGGGTGTTCCGTAGCGTTTCATCGGAATACCGTTGGTAAAACTGAGGCGTGTTTCAGCAGAATGCAAAGTCTGCGTCATTGCCGTATCGATCGGGCCGGGCGCAACGCTATTGACCGTTATGCCGTGTTCTGCCAACTCGATTGCCATCTGGCGCGTCAAGCCGATGACCGCAGCTTTTGACGTGCCGTAAGCAGTGCGTCCAGCGCTGGCCCGTAAGCCCGAGACAGACGATATATTCACAATGCGACCCCATTTGTGTCGCAGCATCAGACGTGCCGCATGCTGACCGCATAGCAACACGCTGGTGAGATTGGTGGTGACGGTTTTTTGCCAGGCATCCATTGGCAAGTCCAGAAATGCATAGGTTTTTGCGATGCCAGCGTTATTGATCAGCACGTCGCAGCGACCATAATCCAGCGCGATAGCGGCGAATACTTGTGCGATCGTTTCAGGATTGCTGACGTCCATGCAAATTGGCGTAGCTGAGCCGCCCGAGTCGTTTATTTTGTTTGCCGTTACGGTGGCTGCGTCGAGGTTGATGTCGGCGACCAATACGTGCAATCCATCTGCCGCCAGACGTGCCGAAATGGCAGCACCGATACCCATGGCTCCGCCCGTCACCAGCGCCACCCGAGGTGCGCGGTTATCATGTTGGGACATTTTATCTCCGTTAGGTTGGCGGTCTGTTTAGCTAGTTAGCTATCTCTTGCAGACCGCCGGTTTTGAAGTCGAATGGTTTTTAGGTCGATTATTTATCGAGGAATCCGATTGAAATCCAAGGAATAGCAACGACGATCAGCAATGCTATAACCAGCGCAGCGAGATATCCCCAGACCCGATTGAACACTTTATCCGGCGATACTTTGCCGATGGCGCATGCTGCATAGAAACCGACTCCGAACGGCGGTGCGAACAAGCCAATTCCCATTGACAGGATTACCACCATGGCATAGTGCACGTCGTGCACGCCTAATGAACGCGCCACTGGAAATAGTAACGGGCCAAACAATACAATCGCTGGAATTCCTTCCAATATGCTGCCCAGCACGATGAAGATAACCACTGAAATCAGCAAGAAACCGATACCACCGCCTGGAACACCTTGCATCAGCGTCACCAGCTTGGCCGAGAAACCGGATTGTGTCAGTGCCCACGCCATTGATGTCGCCATACCGATGATCAGCAGAATCGCGCCTGACAAGGTTGCGGCTTCAACCAGCATTGGATAAATACGTTTGAAGTCGAGGTGACGCATAAACAGATGCATTACCAGTCCTACCACGATGGTATAAGCCACGCCGATAGTCGCCACTTCGGTCGCTGTCGCGACACCTTCGATGACTGCCACGCGGATCAGTATCGGGAGTGCCAGAGCGGGTATGGCGATGATCAGTGTTTTACCAATGACTGCAAATGAAGCACGTTTGATGTTGGTGATCGGCTCCCGACGGGCCCGAAGCCAGCAGACTGACCCAATAGCGATAGTCGCAATTACCGCTGGCATCAAGCCACCGATGAACAATGACGTAATGGATACGCTACACACCGCACCGATCGTGATCAGCACCAGACTTGGCGGAATCGTTTCGGTCATGGCACCGCTTCCTGACAATAGCGCCACCAATTCCTCCGGCTTGGCGCCGCGTTTCTTCATCTCAGGGAACAGAGCCGGTGCAATGGCCGCCATATCGGCTGCTTTAGAGCCGGATATACCCGATACCAGAAACATCGCGCCAAGGAGGACGTATTGCAAGCCGCCGCGTACGTGTCCAAGCAACGCGGCCATGAAATCGATCAGCGTACGCGCCAGACCGCTGATTTCCAGCAGTGCGCCGAGCAAAACAAATAACGGTACCGAGAGTAAAATCAGACTGGACATACCTTCGTCCATGCGGCTCACCACGATCATCATTGGCGCATTCGTGGCTAACGCCAGATAAGCCATGGTGGCAGTACCGAATGCAAACGCAATTGGAATACCGCCAGCCACGCACGCACCAATCAGCACGACGAAAAATATGATCAGATTGTAGTTGCCCATGGCGAGCAGCAATGGTTTGCCTAGCCACAAAGCCAGAGCGATAACGCCCACCACACCGATTGCTGAGGTGACTTGTTTAAAGGTCGCATGGCTAGCCATACGGGCAACCGCAGCCAGCAACATCAAAATGGCACCGACTGGCAAAGCCGCCGCACGCAGGCCGTCCGGAATTTCCAGAGCGGGCGTGGTGATCGCCATTTGGTCGGTCGCATGGGTGACGGCCGGGTGAATGATCATCAGAACAAAGATGCAGACAATCAGCGCTGCCACAGTCTCGAACCAGATGCGCCATTTTTCGGAAAGTTTATTAACAATCGCCGTTAGCCGCATATGTTCACCACGGTCAAGCGCCAGCACCGCACCCAGCATCGATAGCCAGATGAATAGTGTTGAGGCCAGTTCGTCCGACCAGATCAGCGGATCGTGCAACGCATAGCGATAGGTCACGCCGATCAGCAATATCAACGTCTCAACAATCACCAGCGTTGCCGCCACCGCAGCGACAACGTGCATCACGCCGCGGTTGACCGTCGCCAGAAGCCGCGCCAGAAAATGGCTTTGCACTGGTGTGGTATAGGTCGTAGCGGCGTCCATCAGGCCAATTTTCCAGTGTATTTCTCAAGGATGGCCCAAGCCTCATCCCCAAATTTTTTGTGCCATTGCTCGTAAAATCCAGCACTACGTAGCTTGGTGCGAAAAGCGTCGTTGTTGGTATCGTTGAATTGCAGGCCTTTGGTTTTCATTTCGGCGACTAGTGAATCGTTAAGTGCCTTGGTGTCAACGCGTTGCTTCAGACCGGCTTCGTTGATATTACGCGTGACGATATCCTGAAGATCCTTCGGCAGCTTTTCGAACGAGGTTTTATTTGCCAGACACCAAAAACCATCCCACATATGATTCGTCATCGAACAATATTTCTGCACTTCGTACAGTTTGGCAGTCGAGATGATCGCTAGTGGATTTTCCTGGCCTTCGACGATTTTTGTTTGCAGCGCTGAATAGACTTCGGCAAAGTTAATGCTGGTTGGCGCAGCATCAAATGCGCGGAACATTGAGGTCCAGAGTGGACTTGGTGGAACGCGTAATTTCATACCTTTCAAGTCTTCCGGCTTATTAATCGGGCGACTGCTGTTGGTGATTTGGCGATAGCCGTTATCCCAAATTTTGTCGAACGCGAACAGTGTCGATTTCGCCGAAATCTGTTTGCGCACGTGGGCGCCAAGATCGCCATCCATCGCTGCCCACACTTGGTTGTAATCTTTAAATGCAAAACCAATTCCGCTGATTTGTGCATCCGAGACTAGTGTTCCAAGAATCAACGGTGAAAGCAAAAAGTAATCAATAGCGCCAGCACGAATTTGCGACAGCATGTCGGTATCAGTACCGAGCTGGCTATTTGGATAGACTTGCATATCAATGCGACCTTTTGAGTCGGTCGCAATTTTTGCCGCCATTTCTTTTGCCCGCACATTCATCGGATGTGTGACTGGCAGATTATTGGCGAATTTTAAGGTGAACTCGGCAGCGGCAAAAGCTTGTGTCGAAACCATACTTAAGCCACTGGCGGCGATTGCCGATGTGGCAGAAATTGTTTTCAAAAAATTGCGGCGTGAAATGATACCAACGCGATTACCCATCTGTTTGTCTCCTGGATTTTAGTTATATAAAAAATGATCTCTGGAACCTGGTAGCTACGCTGCGTAAGATTGGATAGAGCAATTTAAGTGCCAAGGCCCAGTTTTGCTATCGGCGGTTATTCCGATTGGCTATATTGTCGTGCTTCTCTTCCTCCTCGTCTCTTGCTCTGGCAGCTATCCTCAGCCCAGTGCTGATATTCTCGTCTAAAAATGCAATTTCGACAAAGGATGTCAGGTGTTTATTTTGTGCGACACCTGTCGCATAAAATAAACACCTGTCGTTACTGCGGTGCAGCAAAATTCTTTATCGCACGCTGCACGCCAGTTGCTATGCAATCGCCGCCCCAAAAATCGGTCCATACGCCACGCCGCTGCGCAAAAGGATAATATTGACGCCATACGCTTTCATTCGCTTCTACTTCATTTTTCGCCTTGATCTACATTGAGAATGACCATTTGATAGTTCTTGGCGACAGTTACCTATAGTTGCCGTTCGTGTCATAACCTTGGCATTATTTTTGCATAGCATTATTCTGAAAACTCTTTTTAGGAATCCAAATGACGACTTCCTCTCCATCGACTTCCGCCCCATGCATTACCGGCTGGAACCATTCTAAGTTTGGTAAACTTGATGCCCTCGATCCTGAAATATTGATTGCCGAAGTAGCGCAGGCGGCGATAGCGCACGCGGGTCTGACACCGGCCGATATCAGTTCTATTCACATCGGCACCTTTAATGGCGGCTTTCTGCAGCAGGATTTTCCTTCTTCGCTCATTTTTAATAGCATTCCGGAAATGCGATTCACGCCAGCAGTCCGGGTCGAAAACGCTTGCGCCACCGGCTCAGCAGCAATTCATTCAGGATTACAGGCAATTTTATCCGGTCAGTCGCGCCATGCGCTAGTCATTGGCTACGAAAAAATGAGCGAACTGGCTACAGCGGCAGTTGGCGATGTCTTGCTCAAATGTTCCTACGTTAAAGAAGAAGCGGCCATTGCTGGCGGTTTCGCAGGTGTGTTCGGCAATATTGCCCAAGCCTATTTTGATCGTTACGGCGATCAGTCGGATGCTTTGGCAGCAATCGCAGCAAAGAACCATAAAAATGGCGCGGCCAATCCTTATGCGCATATGCGCAAAGATCTGGGCTTTGACTTTTGCCGTCATGTATCTGAAAAGAATCCATTCGTCGCCGGCCCGCTGAAACGTACCGATTGTTCCTTGATTTCAGACGGTGCAGTGGCAATGATCATCAGCGCCGCTGATGTCGCTAAAAGTATGCCGCGTGCGGTGCAGTTTCGCTCGGCAGTGCACGTCAATGATTTTCTGCCGCTCAGTCGGCGTGACCCAACGTCCTTCGAGGGCGGCAGTCTGGCGTGGAAGAGGGCGCTGGCGCAGGCAAAGTTGACGCTTACAGATCTGTCGCTGGTAGAAACCCACGACTGCTTTACTATCGCGGAATTGCTGGAATATGAAGCAATGGGTTTGGCTGAGCCAGGACGAGGCGCGCACGCGATTCTCGACGGCGTCACCACCAAAGAAGGCCGTTTACCGATTAATCCTTCTGGCGGACTGAAATCGAAAGGTCATCCAATTGGCGCCACCGGTGTTTCAATGCATGTCATGGCAGCGATGCAGGCTTGCCACGATGCGGGCGAAATGCAAATAGCGGATGCCAGATATGTCGGCGTATTCAATATGGGCGGTGCCGCAGTAGCAAATTATGTCAGCATTTTAGAGCGCGTCAGGTAGGTACCTCGAAAAACCTGCTGCCCAAACAGGTACCTCAAAAAACCTGCTGCGCAAACCAATCTCGCATTTCCGATGCTCACCGTACCTCCGTACGGCTCTGCTTCTCAATGCGACCCTGGCTCGTGCAACAGGTTTTTTGAGGCACCTGATGAGGCGGTGTAAAAGCAAAGCAAACCAGAGCAAATCAATCTTGAATTCTTGATGTTTGTCTTGTCTCCGCACAGCTCACATGCAACAACAATTAATAAGCCCAACCGAAATAAGAGCGAGACCATGTTAAAAAAAGTCATGAATCTGGGGCGGCTGTTATCGGATGTCGCGCGCCGTTTTCCCGATGACGCGGGCATCATTATTGGCGATGACGTCGCTACCTGGAAAGATATTAATGACCGCGTCGATGCGGTAGCGCATGCTTTGCATCAATTAGGCGTCAAAAAGGGTGACAGGTTTTTGGTGCATTCTCGCAACAATTTGCAAATCTTTGAGAGCGCCTGGATCGCATTCAAACTCGGCTTGGTATGGGTTCCTACCAACGTGCGTATTACGCCACCGGAAGCCGCTTATCTGGGGCAATCCAGCGGTGCGACGGTGATGTTGTATGACCGTGGTTTGGCACATTACGTCGATGCTATTAAAGCTGTTTCTCCTGCGCTGACACATGTGATTGCCCTCTCCGATGCGCGTGACGGAGAAATGGACTATGGGACTCTTGCAGCAGCGCCGACAAGCGGTGCAGTGCCGTTTGACGAGGTCGAGGTAGAGTATGAAGATCCGCTCTGGTTCTTCTATACATCAGGTACGACCGGCCATCCAAAAGCAGGAATGTTATCGCACGGACAAATGGCGTTTGTGGTGACCAACCATCTGGCTGATTTGCTACCAGGACTATCGCATCGCTCGCGTTCCTTGGTAGTTGCTCCACTCTCGCACGGCGCTGGAATACACGCGATTGTCAATACGGCCCGCGGTGCTGCCAGCGTATTGCTTGCGACCGAAAGATTAGTGCCGGAGGAAGCCTGGCAACTGGTAGAGAAACATCGTATCGATAATATGTTTACTGTCCCGACCATCGTCAAAATATTGACCGAAGATCCATCGGTAGACCGTTACGATCACAGCTCGCTTCAGCACGTCATCTACGCTGGCGCGCCGATGTATCGTGCCGACCAGCGTTACGCGCTACAGAAGCTCGGTAAGGTGTTGGTGCAGTATTACGGGCTCGGCGAAGTTACCGGCAACATTACATTTTTGCCGACTTATATGCATACCGACGATGACAACGATCCGCATGCGCGGGTCGGCACGTGCGGCATTCCCCGCACGGGAATGGAGATTGCCATTCTCAATGATAGCGGACAAAAGTTGACGGCATTCGAGACCGGCGAAATATGCGTACGCGGCCTCGCCGTATTCATGGGTTATCACAACAATCCGGATGCCAATGCCAAGGCATTTAAGGACGACTGGTTTCATACCGGCGACATAGGCCACGTTGATCGTGAAGGATTTCTTTATATCACCGGTCGTTCCTCTGATATGTATATTTCAGGTGGTTCTAATGTGTACCCGCGCGAAATTGAAGAAGCATTATTGACCCATCCGGCAGTGTCGGAAGTCGCGGTACTGGGTTTGCCGGACCCGAAATGGGGTGAAAGCGGTATTGCGGTGATCGTTACCAAAGACAATTTGACTGTGGAGTGCGGACAGTTACAGGCACATTTGGAGGAACGCATCGCCAAATATAAGTGGCCGCGTCGGTTTGTGTTTTGGGAAACAATGCCGAAATCCGCTTACGGAAAGATTGTAAAGAAAGAGGTTAAAGCGTTATTGGAGGCAGAAGGGGAGTGTCATCTATGAACACCAGGAACGCGTCACATACGAATGCCTCGCCACAGGCGCATCGGCCACGCATGATGCTGCATCCCGGACTGTTTAATCCGGTCCGTATTCAAAGTCGGCATTCCGCCAGTGGCAGACATGTCCGTTTGACGCTGGTGCCAGGCTTAAGTCTCTTTGAAGCTATTGTGAAGCCATTGATCGAGATCGGTATCAAGAACGCCTCGACCACGATACTCGGTGGTTATTTCGATCATCTCGAATACTGCGTCGCGCCGCCCGATCCATCTCATCAAGCCATGATCGCTTATTCGAAACCGATTCAGGCTGGGCGCGCATACATGATTTTTGGCAATGCTACGCTGGGTAAAAATCAGCATGGTCGTCCCATCGTGCATTGTCATGCGGCTATTCGCACAGAGAATGGGACAGTGAAGGGCGGTCACATCATTACTGATACCTGTATTGTTGGATCGACCCCAATTTCGGTGCTGGTTACCTCGTTGGATGGCTTTGAACTACGCGTGACTTTCGATCCAGAAACGAATATTCCCTTAATACAACCGCAAGCGGAGAGTCCGAATGAATGATACAACGATCGTTGAAACCGGCACTATGGGACGCGTTGCTTATGCACGTATCGCACCTAACGAAGATCTGGTTTTAGGGGTCGAGAAACTGTGTATCGCAGAGGGCTTCAAGAACGCCTTCGTGCGGGGGGCGCTGGGTAGTCTGGTGGATGCGTGTTTGGGAACGCTGGATGGCAAATATGTCCAGATTAAAGGGCCAGCGGTTGAGATTGTCAGCCTTGCGGGAGAGGTTCGCTCAAAGGATGATGGTTCTCTCATTGCATCACTCACTGGCGTCGTTGCCGACCCGGAGGGTAACGTTTATGGTGGCCCCTTTGTCGCCGGTGCGAACCCAATTTGTATGACCTTCGAGGTGACTCTGGAAGAGTGGCTTCCGACCGCGCACTCATAATTCTCACCCACTTGTTTCGCTTTTAAACGTGTGACCGATTCAGCAATCGTCGATGCGATTGCAATGCAAACTATGTGAAGATGGCGAAGGCAGCGCTTGGTTGGCTGCCTGTTTACATTTTTATTCACTGTGAATATACTCATCCAGCATCAAATTATTGCACGCATTCAAGTCATGCAAAATTAATCATCGCCATCTCGCATCATTTAAATTTACACTAGACCATTCTGGCGAATCACCACTGGTTAGTATCTGCCAATCGCGATGAAACAAATCGGGCTTTACTTCTGTGCGCAAACACAATTGTGATGGAGGAAAAGAGTTATTTCATGTCCCGCCTAAAAAAATTTTACGCCTGATATTTATCTATTATGATTAGTAACTCGCATAATTAATAAAAGTTGATATTCCGAGTTATTAATAGAAGACGTGAGACTGATTATTATTTCGCAAAGAGCATCAGAAATTTCATACTCGGGTAGACATAACATGACAACTTCGCACAGTAGTGGATTGACACCGACAACGCTCAATATGAAAGCGAATGGTCCGAAAATCATCAACCAGTTGTTTGAACATGCGGGTGTCAAGTTGAACGGAGACGCGCCATGGGACATGCAAATTTACGATAATGCTTTTTTTCGGAAAATGTTTACAAAATGGGAACTGGGGATCGGCGAGTCATACATGGACGGAGATTGGGACAGTCAGCAGCTTGATGAATTTTTTTTCAAAATCACCAGTCATGACCTCGAGCAAACAGTCGTAGGTCCCGCCAAGTTCAGATTTGCGCTGGAAATTTTACGTCAAAAATTCTTCAATCTTCAAACTGAAAATCGTGCCTTTCAGGTGGGCGAGCAGCACTATGACATCGGTAATGATCTATTCGAAAGCATGCTCGATTCAAATTTGATGTACTCATGCGGCTATTGGGAGCACGCAAAAAATCTGGAAGAGGCGCAACTGCATAAGCTTGAATTGATTTGTCGTAAGCTTGAATTAAAGCCGGGTGAACGGTTACTAGATATCGGATGTGGTTGGGGCGGTTTAGCACGCTACGCTGCAGAAAAATATCAGGTCGAAGTCGTCGGAATTACTATTTCAAAAGAGCAACAAAAGCTGGCGCAAGAAAAGTGCGCAGGATTGCCCGTCACCATTTTGTTAACCGACTACCGAGAACTTACCGGTGAGTTCGATAAGATTGTATCGGTGGGTATGTTTGAGCACGTCGGAGCAAAAAATTACGCTACTTACTTTGATGTTGTCGGCAAGTTGTTAAAGGCAGATGGTCTTTTTCTATTGCATACCATTGGTAACCATGTGACTGAGACGAGAAGGGATATGTGGCTGGATAAATATATTTTCCCGAATGGTCATTTGCCCTCGGCGAAACAAATTTCCAGCGCCCTTGAAGGACGGTTTTTGATTGATGACTGGCACAACTTCGGCCGCGATTATGACCGAACGCTGATGGCATGGTGGGATAATTTTGATAAAGCATGGCCCACATTGAAGGATAAATACGGCGAGCGTTTCTATCGAATGTGGAAATACTTCTTACTTTCTTCTGCTGGTTTTTTTCGCTCAGGTCAAGGCCAGCTTTGGCAAATCGTTTTGAGCAAACGCGGTCGGCCGGTTACTTATCGTTCCGTGCGTGGGTCCCCAGCAATTGAAAGGAACCAAGGGTAATATTTAGCATGCATGTTTTATTTCCCTTGCTCACTTACAGGGAAATGTTGCAATGTAATAATTTACACACCAGAGAACCAGCATTGCAACGCTGGTTTTCCCCGCATCTATCAGACTGCCCATTAAAGTGTGTCACTGCGCGTCGGGCACGAAGCCAGCGCACCGCTTAAAGCGTCGAAAACGCGTAAGCACGCATGAATATCCGCGGTATCGATATCGGTAAACAACTGCCGTCGGAAGGGTAACAGTGCCGCTTCCAGTTTCAGCACGCGACAACTTCCCTCTTCAGTAAGATATAACAGCTTCGCCCTGCGGTCGGTAGGATCTTCGCGCCGTTCGACCAATTTTGCGGCAATCAAATGATCAATCACGCGCACCACAGAGGCAGGATCCAATCCCAATGCATCAGCGACGCTGCCCGGGCGCACGCCGCTACCGAGGCGGCCAATCATAACCAGTGGCCATGCGGTAGCTTGCGACAAGCCTAAATTCGATACGCTTTGATCGGCGGCAACCTTATAGGCGCGTGTTATCTGGCCGAGTGACATTGTTAAATGCATTAGGTCACGGTCATGTTGTTGAAGTGTGTCAGGCATAGTTTGTCTCTTTTTTGGTTTTCATACTAAATATTAACATGCAAAGTAAAAGGCGTATAATTAGTTTTGTCGGACAACAATCAATGCAAGTTGTAAGGCAATCGAGTTGAAGCCACAGATTGGCTTATTCGTTATTTCAGAAGTAAAGAAAAAGTATTAGAAGTATTGTAATTTTAACAACCAACACAAAGGAGTACATCATGTCCAATAATTCTATCTCCGCCCTTACTGCCGCTGGCACACTGCGCACTTCGCTTTTGGCTTCAATACTCGCCATAGCATGCTCTTCCTCATTTGCAGCAGAATTGCCACTGAAGTTTTTGGGTGATCCCGGTACGACAGGAACCGCGACGCAAACCATCAACATCAAACCTGATACCAAGTATGTCAATGTGACCGGCGGTCAAACGGTCAAGTTTGTTGTTGGCGACAAATCGTTCGCCTGGTACTTTGACGTCGGTACCAATGTTTCAACGTTTGACTTGAATCGGGTCGCACCGGCTAATATCCTTACGCAACCGATTAAGGTTTATGTCGCGCAAGACGTTACGTCGATTTAGTATTGCGTAGCAGACATGCCGCGGCAACGAGCCCGCGGCTGTTTGTTTTAACCTCAACAGTCCATCGCCGCATTGCGCTCCCTCGGCATCATTTTCCCCGACCCTTCAGTCAAAGAGCAGATTTTATTGGCCTCACTTTTGATGGCTAGTCATTGATTTATCACACTTTAAAATAACACCATTCTGTCCTCGCTTCGTATCAAAGTGTGAATGCGGTTCTACTAATTAAAATAAGTTATCCAAGGCTCGCGTGGTATCATTTTCGAAATAAAGAATAATAATTCGAAATTTCGATAAAGAGACGCAGCGTTCTGATGCTGATCGAGCATCATTTTCCGCATCCAATTCGCTTACCATCGCCCTAGGTAGAACAGCAATGACAATCCGATCACCCGCTTCGCCCCAGCGTCGCCACATCATTCAGAGCGCGGCCGTAGCCCTATCAAGTTTGGCGTTTGGTATTAATCCTGCCGCCGCCGCCCGCTTTACTGATGGGGTTGTAAAAATCATGGTCGGCTTTCCGCCCGGCGGTTCCGGCGATACGTTCGCGCGCATTTTTGCGAACGCATTACGGGAAGAGTTAGGCAATCCGATTATTATTGAAAATAAGCCTGGTGCCGGTGGTTTGACCGTCGCCCTGACATTTTTGCACGGCCCCAAGGATGGTAGTCAATTGATGATGGCAACCGGTTCCACTGCCGTGTCCGCCCCCATTTCGCATGCTAATCCGCCTTACAATCCAGTGACCGATTTCCAATGGATAGCGCTGCTGAGCAACGCCCCATTCGTGATCGCGGTCAACCCAAACCTTCCCTTTACGGACCTCAAGGGCCTCGTCGCTTACGCCAAAGCACATCCCAATAAATTATCTTATGGACATGCCGGACTTGGTACAACGGTCCATCTGGCAGGCGAGCTATTTAAATCGATTGCAGGGATTGATGTAGCCGATATTGCGTACAAAGGTAGTGCGGGCGCGATTGTGGCTTCCCTAGCCGGTGAAGTGCAAATGGTTATCGAGACCTCCGGCACGCTCATGCCATATCAAAAATCCGGCAAATTGCGCATCATTACCACGATGGCGGAAGCGCGAGAAAGAAATCTGCCGGATGTGCCAACCTCACGGGAGGCAGGATACGATTTGATCGCGGGAACTGCTAACCTGCTTGCGGCACCATTAGGCACACCGCGTGATGTAACTGACCCGATTTCGCTGGCCGTAAATCGTACGATGGCGCGTCCTGCCATACAGGCACAGTTGACCCAACTGGGAATTGAACCTGTACTGAAATCCAGCCCTGCCCAAGCGCAAGCTTTTGTCGCTGCTGAAGTTGCACGCTGGACACCGCTGGTGAAAAAGCTTGGTATTGCGCTGTAACTCTTATTTAAATTTACTATCTCGCACTCGCTTCGCTAAGGAATAGAACTATGCGTACCCCTATTTGTGAAAAACTCGGTTGTGATTTACCGATCTTCGCTTTCTCTCACTGCCGCGACGTCGTGGTGGAAGTGACCAAGGCGGGCGGCTTCGGCGTGCTAGGTGCCTCGACTTTTTCGCCTGAGCAACTAGAAACCGAATTATGCTGGATCGATGAACATGTGGGCGGTCGCCCGTATGGAGTAGATGTCATTATTCCGACGAAGTACGACAAACAATCAGAAAGCAGCACGCAAGATCTGGAAAAGTTAATTCCGGATGAGCATCGCGCTTTCCTGGATAAAATATTGGATGACGCTGGCGTTCCGCCCCTTCCCGAAGACGAACGTGAGCGCATCCACGCCTCGATTGTGCATGGTCGCGGTAACATGACACCCGATGGTGCACGCCGCTTGCTACGCGTGGCGTTGACGCATCCCCAAGTCAAGCTGGTTGTCAGCGCGCTGGGATCGCCGCCACCGGATATAGTGGCAGAATTGCGCGAACGTGGTGTCATGATCGGTGCCATGTGCGGCAAAGGCGAGCATGCTGCGCGTCATCGCGCTGCCGGTGTCCAGCTCATCGTTGCGCAAGGCACTGAGGCAGGCGGACATACCGGTGATATCGCCACGATGGTGTTGGTGCCGCAGGTCGTTGAAGCGTGCGGTGATGACGTCGCCGTGTTAGCGGCGGGCGGCATTGCCAAAGGTAGTCAGATTGCAGCGGCGCTGGCATTAGGAGCACAAGGGGTCTGGTGCGGCAGTCTTTGGCTCGGCACGCGTGAAAGCGAGTTAGACCCATTCGAGAAAGAAGTCTTATTCGAGACTAAGACCGAGGATGCCGTGCGTCGTCGTGCCCGGACCGGCAAGCCGGTACGCATGATTAAGAGCTTATTGTCGGAGGCATGGGAGCAACCGGGTGCGCCCGCTTACTTACCGACTCCGCTACAGGGGATTCTCTACAACGAAGCGCATGCACGCGTAGTGCGCGCCAAGCGCAAGGATTTGTACTCTTTCCCTGTCGGTCAGGTCGTCGGCATGCTCAATGAAGAAAGTTCAGTACGGGATGTCATGTACCGTCTGCAGCTTGAGTATATCGAGACCATGGAGCGATTACATAAGTTGTCGCCCGCAGACGCTTAAGCTACCGTAGGTTTAAGCAGGTACAACGCTGGCGTCAATCAGGGCGCTGGCGGGAAACTGCAATATGAGCACTTCAACACCTTTCGCCCCAGCTTGAAGTTCCAGCACATTATCGTGCGGGATAAAGAGTGTTGCCAAGGCAGTTAAATCTGTTTTGTCGACACACAGCGCACCGTCTGTCACTACATAAAAACGCCCACCGTTATTCTCCCCGCATTCAGGAGCAGCTACTTTGTGGTGGGGTGGCACACGGACGATCCATGCGGCAAGCCCGCTTTCTTCCGGCGCGATCAGCACTTCTTCAACTACTGATTCCAAACCAGACAATGCTTGCGCCATCACTGTGGCACTGGGTGCCGCATGCATTTGCTGTTTCTTAATGCGTAGCGGTAAATGTGGTCGTGATTCCGGCAGATACCATGCGCCAGTATCGCCAAGCAGGCGCAAAGTCAGATAAGAGACGCCCCCTTCACCAGACATCAGCGGCCCATAGGCAGAATAGCGAGACGCATAATGCACCTCTAAATGTCGGATGCCATGCTTTCCAAGAAATCCGTCGCCGGCGACAAATACCTGAAATTGATGCTGAGTATGAAAATGTGTCGGCAGCGTCCAATTCGCTTTTTGCTCGACCAGATAGGCTTGCGCTCTTGCTACGCCGTTGGTGGTAATTGCTTTGCTATCCGGCTCGATCAAATCGGTAATATGTCCAACGAACTGTGGACTATTGCGCGCACGACAACCGGTTTCTATTGTTCGCGCTTTTTCTAATGTTTGCATGACAATCAAAATAAATTCCTCTTTGAATTAACTTCATGAGTCTCAATTAAATTTCGAAATAGCGAAAACTTTTTCGAAATTAAAGTATAGTTATCTGCAATCGCCGCGTCAACCATGAGTCAATTGTGCACGAACAGGCGGTGCAACGACGCAAAAAAAACGATATAGTTGTCATAACAAAATGTCGCGTCGGATTTTTGACCTTAAGACGCCACGTCTCTATCAACCCACTCGAGTAATCACATGCCAACATTAGACCCTGAAGTCGAACATTTGCTCGCGCTAGGCCGTGCAGCGGGGCGCGTCCCGTTTGAAGCAATGACGCCCGACGCTGCCCGCGTTGCCTACGCTGCTTCGAAGGATGTCATGCAAGCACCATCAGTGGAAGTTGCATCGGTGCGTGATATTTATATTCCCGGATTGGGTGGATCCTTGTGCCTGCGGCTGTATCGTCCGATGGGCACTCTTCTGGACGAGCAACTTCCTTGTCTGGTCTTTTTGCATGGCGGCGGATGGGTGATCGGCAATCTGGAAAGCCACGACCGGTTATGTCGTCGCTTAGCCAATGCAGCGCGCGTGTGCGTGGTGGCGGTTGATTATCGGTTAGCACCGGAGCATCGCTTTCCAGCGGCGCTGGACGACGCAGCGACTGCATTGCGATGGGTCGTGGATAATGCCGTCGAGATGTCGATCGTGCCGGACCGCATTGCTGTCGGTGGCGACAGTGCAGGCGGCAACCTCGCCGCAGTACTGGCATTGATGGCACGCGATGGTACTGTGCCTCCGCTGGCGTTTCAGGCGCTGATTTATCCTGCCGTAGATTTGACTGCCGCCAGCAATTCCTATCAGACCATGACTGCTGGCATTCCGCTGACCGCCGCCACCATGCACTATTTCATTGATCATTACACGCCTGAGGTGAAGGACAGGCTTGACTGGCACGCTTCTCCGATCAAGGCTTCGAGTCTGGCCGGAACACCGCCTGCACTGGTCGTGACGGTCAGCAACGATCCGTTGTGTGACGAAGGGTTAGCATACGCCCGTCGGCTGGAGGAGGAGGGCGTGCGCGTCACCTCGTTGCACTTGTCGGACCAGATTCACGGCATGCTGATGATGGGACAATTTTTGTCTACCAGCAATATCGTTGTCGATTATATCGGCGCCACGCTCGGTGCCGCTTTGTATTCCCTTACCGCAACAGATTAGAAAGACACACCCATGATTCGCACTTCCTCACCCACTCACTCCGCCCTTGCAAGCGATGTCGACGTCGTTGTCGTTGGGGCTGGCTTTGCCGGTTTATATATGTTGCATCGCTTGCGCCAGCTCGGCTTGAAAACCCAAGTGTGCGAGGCGGGAAAGGGCGTGGGCGGCACCTGGTATTGGAACCGTTATCCTGGCGCCCGTTGCGACGTAGAAAGCATGCAATATTCCTATTCATTCTCCGAGGAGTTACAGCAGGAGTGGCAATGGACTGAGCGTTACCCGAAGCAGGACGAGATTTTGCGTTACATCAACCACGTCGCCGACCGTTTTGAATTGCGTTCCGACATCGCATTCGAAACCAGAATTAGCAGCGCCATCTATGATGCTGAAAGTCAGCGCTGGACTGTTCTTACAGAGCATGGCGACACCATGTCAGCGCGTTTCCTGATCACTGCCGCAGGTTGTCTGTCGGCAGCGCGCATGCCGGATCTGGCCGGACTGGATAGTTTTAAAGGACAGTTCTATCACACCGGAAACTGGCCGCATGAGCCGGTCGACTTCACCGGCAAGCGTGTCGGCGTTATTGGCACTGGCTCGTCCGGGGTCCAGACCATACCGGTGATTGCGCGTCAGGCCAGCGAATTAGTGGTGTTTCAGCGCACACCTAACTTCAGCATTCCTGCGTGGAATTGTCCACTATCGGACGAAGACCAACAAAGTTGGAAGGCTGACTACGCCGCGAACCGCGAAAAAGCGCGACACACCCGTTCCGGTATCTTGTATGAATACAGCACGCGCGCCACCACCGACGTGCCGGAAGCTGAGCGCGAGGCGGAATACGAGCGCCGCTGGCAGCGTGGCGGAGCCAACTACACGCATGCGTTCAACGATATTTATACCAACCGCAGCTCGAACGACAGCGCTGCACAATTCGTGCGAAATAAAATTCACACCACGGTCAATGATCCCGATGTCGCGGCATTGCTAGCACCGAACGACCACGCCATCGGCACCAAACGTATTTGCGTCGACACCGATTATTACCAGACATTTAATCAACCGCACGTCAGTCTGGTCGATTTGCGCACTGCACCGATTGTAGAAATCGTACCGGAAGGAATGCGTACCGCTGCTGCTACATATGATTTGGACTGTATCGTGTTTGCCACCGGTTACGACGCGGTGACCGGCGCGCTTGATCGCATTGATATTCGCGGGACCGGAGGCCTCTCACTAAAAGATAAATGGACTGATGGCCCGCGGACTTATTTGGGATTGATGACAGCTGGTTTCCCTAATCTCTTCTTCATTACCGGTCCTGGTAGTCCATCGATTTTGACCAATGTCGTCGTGGCCATCGAGCAGCATGTGAACTGGATCGCCAATTGTCTTGCTTCCATGCAAAAAAACGAGCGTGGCGTGGCCGAGGCGGATCTGAGTGCCGAGAACGATTGGGTAGCCCACGTGAATGAAGTCGCCTCAAAGACACTCTTTCCAAGTACGAAGTCCTGGTTTATGGGCGCAAATATTCCGGGGAAACCGCAAGTCTTTTTGCCTTACGTGGGCGGCTTCGGAAATTACAGCGTGATTTGCGAAGAAGTAGTCGCCGATGACTATCGTGGCTTTGCATTTACATCTGCCTGACGTTGCGCTGGACCGATCCAAACACCTGATTTGGCTATAACAGCCCGTGCGATCAACGGACCAATTTTGCATCAGGTGCAGAGCCTTTCAAACCTTATTATGAATGCCAATATGACTCACGAACAGACGCGTTTTACTAACAAAGTATTTTTGATTTCCGGCGGCGCACGTGGCCTCGGTACTGCGCAAGTCCGTTTTCTGGTGGCCGAAGGCGCGAAGGTTGTGATTGCCGATGTCCTGATCGAAGAAGGCCAGCAACTGGCGCAAGAATTAGGCGACGCGTGTATTTTTCAGCCGTTGGATGTCACCTCCGAAACGCAGTGGGATGCAGCCGTTGCCGTCGCCCGCAGCATGGGAAAATTACACGGTTTGGTCAACAATGCTGGCGTGTACACCCCGCAAGCGCTAGTCGATACCGACACCGCCCAGTTCGAACGGCATATGCGCATCAATCAATTGGGTACTTTTCTTGGCATGCGCGCTGTGGTCGCAGCTTTCGAAGAAACCGGCAGCGGCGCGATCGTGAATATGTCATCCACTGTGGCCTTGCGCAGCGCGCCTAATTCAATTGCTTACACGGCCAGCAAATGGGCGGTGCGCGGTATGACCAAGGCCGCCGCCTTAGAGTTGGCGGATCGCAATATTCGTGTCAACTCGGTTCATCCAGGGCCGATTGATACCGATATGCTCAACATCCGTAGCCGCGAAGAAAACCTTCGTCGGGTACAGCAAGTGCCAATGAAACGTCTTGGCACCAAGGAAGAAATTGCCAAATTGGTGTTGTTTCTTTTGTCTGATGACAGCGCATACATGACCGGATCGGAAGTAGCTATGGACGGCGGTGCCGCCCTATAGTTTGTAGGAGCTACGTCAACCCGCCCCAGCGGCTTTGTGCTTTCCTTGCCCTACTGGCGTACTGTCTGCGTCGGCAGGATTGGCAAGCCCGTTGCTGGGACGGGTTTGCGTAACTCCTACAAAACCGATTTGGCATCCAAGTGCTCCGCCAACGGGGTATTCTTCTTCTTCTTCTTCTTCTTCTTCTTCTTCTTCTTCTTCTTC
Source organism: Glaciimonas sp. GNP009 (assembly GCF_054343755.1). Taxonomy (NCBI): domain Bacteria; kingdom Pseudomonadati; phylum Pseudomonadota; class Betaproteobacteria; order Burkholderiales; family Oxalobacteraceae; genus Glaciimonas; species Glaciimonas sp. GNP009. The sequence goes on along the minus strand of NZ_JBTGUV010000004.1, from coordinate 1,326,185 downwards.
TTCTTCTTCTTCTTCCCGTACTTTTCTACCTTTACTCCCCAAGTTAATGTTTTTGTGGTCAAGGTTCATAACCACTTCGCGGGGCAAAGTTGCCTATGTCTTATCACTATTTCCTGGATGCATTAAGCATTGAAATGTTTCGGCGATAAATCGTTAAATCAACCTTGCTGGGATGCATATTCGTGATAATATTTTCGCAAACAAAGATTGGTTTTCGAATATTCGAAAAACACTAAATATTAAAACGACTTTCCTGCGATCGCTTAGCGTTGACAGGTGAGCGACCACGGGAGATGAAATGACTATGTTGAAAAGTGGCGCACGCGCCTCTGCTGGTAAATTTGCGCTTGGCTTAATCGCAGCCAGCTTCGCTTTTAGCGCTAATGCTTTCGAGCAAGAAAGCGATGGCGTCTATGCTGATCATATCGATTGGGGCGTCATGATGGATCTGAGTGGGCCCGCTTCGGCAGCCCAGTTGCCTTGGGTGAAGGGTTTTCAGGCGTATATGCGCAAGGTGAATGAAAGCGGCGGTATTCATGGCCGCAAAATCAACATTCTGGCTGAAGATGACCGCTACGACGCATCGCTGGATCGCGTCGCTTACGACAAGCTAGTCAATCAAACTCCCGTATTAGGCATTTCTGGCGTCGGCAACTCGAGCGCGCAGGTTGCCTTGGCACCGTCAATCCGACGTGGCAAGGTGCCTATTGTCGGTACTTATGTGACGACCAAACCAGCGGTTGAGCCTGCATCGCCACTATTTTATGGTTCCTTTTGCGGTTTCCGTGAAATGGCACAAGTTGGTGTCGGATTTTTTATCGATAAGCTGAAACTGAAAGCGCCAACGGTCGCCACCATCAACCTTGATGTCGCGTCCGGTAAAGAATACGCAGGATATATTGATGAAGCGGTGGCGCAGCGCGGCGGCACGTCGAAGTCGATTCAAATAAAAGTAGCCGCTGCTGATGCGACTGCGCAAGTGCTCGAAATCATTAAAATGAAACCGGATTTCGTCGCCATTCATGGCGTACCGACTACCGCCATTTTGGTAATGCGGGCGATGCAGCAATACGGTTTGAATATTCCAACCTTCGCCATTACTTATCTCGGCACGCCGGGTGTGTATGAGGCTTTGGGCCCTAAGACTGGCAGCAACTATTATTTTGTCAGCTGCTTCACGCCGGGCGGAATCGAAGAAACGCCTGCTATTAAAGAGATGTCGGCGTTAGCCGATAAATATGGCAATGGCGCGTTGAAGAACGATGGTAATTATGTCGCCGGATGGGTGGTTGGCCAACTGGCAGCCGAATCGATCGCCCGGGCTGGCGCTGCGCCGACCCGTGCTGCGATGGTTGCAGCAATGGCGAAAGGCTTTGAAGTAGATACTAAAGGCGTATCGTCGCAACTGAAATACACACCCGACAATCATCTTGGGTTAGTGCAACTGAGACCTTATAACTACGATTACGACACCAAGCGCTTCAAGGCGTATGGCAAGTACGGTGACTATCAGCAGGTCGCCAAATAATATGATGACCCAAATCCTTTTCAGCGGCTTAGCGCTGGGTAGCATTTACGGCTTGGTGGCGCTTGGCTTCGCGGTGATATTTAAGGCGACCGGGGTGTTTAATTTTGCCCAGGGTATGTTGGTTGTTGTCGGTGCTTATTTGGCCGTGACTGGCAGTACGCAGCTCGGTTTGCCTTTCCCGATGGCGGTGGTTTTCATCGTCCTTTCCGCGGCATTATTGGGCGCTGCAATCCATGCGTTATTGATTCGTCCTTTGGCCGGTCGTCCATTGTTACCGGTGATTATGATCACTATTGCATTGGCGATTGTGCTGCGTGCCATGATCGAATTGATTTACGGACCACAGGCAAGGTCATTGATGACGCCCTTGCCAACCGGCAGTTTTTTAGTCGGCGGTGTACGGATATCAGAATTGCATTTAACCGCTGCGTTGGTGAGTTGGGCCTGTATGGCAGGCGTGGGTGCTTTCTTCAAGTTCACGTCGGCCGGTTTACTGATGCGGGCCACTGCTGATAGTCATGAAGCAGCGCTTGTGTCTGGCATCAACGTCAATCGCATCAATGCCCTGGCGTGGGCTATCGGATGCGTCCTGGCGGCTATCGGGGGCGTCTTTTTAGGACAGTTGCAAGTGGCGACTGTCGAGCTGGAAAACATTGGTTTGCTGGCCTTACCAGCGGTGGTGATCGGTGGCTTGCAAAGTATTCCGGGCGCCATTGTGGGTGGTTTGCTGGTTGGCTTAATTGAACAATTCGGGTCCGCATATATCTCACCTAAAGCGCGTGACATATTGATTTATGCACCGCTATTGATGATTCTGATGGTGAGACCGTGGGGTTTGTTCGGTCAACGTGAACTCGGTCGGGTGTGATGCGATGAGTACTCAACCTCAATTACAGGCATCCGCCCAAACATTGGTGATCCCAACACCAGCCGCTGTTTTTCCCTGGCGCTGGATCGGCATCATCGCTGCTATCGCTATTCTGTGCTACTTACCGGTGGTACTGGATCAACGTGCGATATTCGGTTTTCGGCTATCTAACCTGCAACTGCTGAATATTGGTTTAACGCAAGTCAACCTGACGCTGATCGCCATTTTAGGTGCACTATCGCTCAATTATTTAACGGGTTGTGCCGGTTTGATTTCTATCGGTCACGCTGCGTTTTATGCGGTTGGTGCGATTGCTGCCGCCGTGACGGGAACGCAATGGGGCTGGCCTTTTCCATTGGTGCTGATCGCCGCGGGAGTAGCTGGCGCCTTAGCCGGAGTCTTCGCGGGTTTGCCGTCGTTACGCGTGCGCGGATTGTATTTTGTGCTGTCAACGTTAGCGTTGCATTTTATCGTCGTATATCTGCTTGCCGAATACCAGTACAAATTCTTTGACGTAGTGGGTATTCCTTTCAACGAAGCTAAGGTCGGACCGTTTGCACTCGACTCTGGATTGCGCTGGTATTTCTTTTTGCTGCCATTGGTGGCCGTGGTTTATATGTGTTTGCGCAACACCATGCGCTCACGTGAAGGGCGCGCATTGATGGCAATGCGTGATCATGAGCTGGCTGCCACTGCGGCTGGTATCGACGTACGCATTTTGCGCTTGAAAGCCTTCGCTTTTAGCTCCGCCATCGCTGCAATGGCGGGTGCTTTATACGCGTATTTCATGACCAATGTTGCTGCGGATTTTTTCAGCATCAACTTCGCGGTCCAGTTCATCGCCATGATCATTATTGGCGGGATGGGATCGCTGGCCGGTTCAGTATGTGGGGCGGTTATCTGGTTATTGTTGCCAGCCGTGATCAGCGGTTTTGCGACCCATGCGGGCGGATCGCCTGGTGTGGTTGGTCAGTTTTTGCTAAATAGTAAGCCGCAACTGGTGAATCTGACTTTTGGACTGCTGGTGGTTATATTGTTGATTTTTGCGCCGGGCGGCATGGCTGGCCTTGGCGTCCAATTGCGTAAGCGGTTTTCCTCATGGCGGAGCAACGTATGGAAATAATGCTCAATGTAGACAATCTGTCGGTTGCCTATGCACGTAAAGGTTTGGCGCTGGATTCGGTCAGTCTGGCCTTGCCAGCGGGCAGCATCGTCGCCCTGCTAGGCGCTAATGGTGCTGGCAAAACCACCTTAATCCGCGCGATTACCGGTTTGCTGGGTTTGCATGGCGGCGGCGTCACAGCTGGCAGGATCGATTTCGCAGGGAATTCTATTCTTGGTTTGCCTTCGCACCAATTGGTGCGACTTGGTATGGCGCAGGTGCCGGAAGGCAGACTGGTATTCAAGCAATTAAGCGTCGAAGAAAACTTACAGGTCGGCGCTGCTATATTGCCGCGGGCGGCTGTCAGCAAACGGATGGAAGCGGTATACACACTTTTTCCACGCTTGCTTGAGCGACGTCGACAAGCCGCTGGCTGGCTTTCCGGCGGTGAACAGCAAATGCTGGCGTTAGGACGGGCGTTGGTAGCAGGACCCCGACTATTGCTGGTCGATGAGCTGTCGCTAGGCCTCGCGCCCTTGATCGTGGAAACGATTTATGAGCAACTGAAAGTCGTCGGCGACACCTTGGGAACCTCCATGTTGGTGGTCGAGCAAAACGCGCGATTGGCACTGCAATTCGCCAGCACCGCTTATGTCCTGGATCGTGGCCGGATTGTATTGTCCGGTCCTGCGAGTGAAGTAGCCGCCAGCGCATTGGTCAAGCAATCTTACCTTGGCAGTCAGCGCGAAGAGGCAACAGTTTGAGCGCCCCGAGTGAGATGAACACTAGCAAGATGCCATCAACGACTACTATGAAGAGTAACGTTTTACTCAATATTGCATCGTTGCAAATGCGCTTTCAGGGTTTAAGTGCGCTGGATGACGTGTCATTTACCGCACAAACAGGGCAGATTACCTCGTTGATCGGTCCTAATGGCGCCGGAAAAACTACCTTATTTAACTGCGTCACTGGCATGTATCGGCCAACATCGGGACAGGTGGTTTTCGACGGTGCCGACATTACAGGGAAAGCAGCGCATCAGGTCTCGCGGCATGGCGTGGCGCGGACGTTCCAGAATTTGGCATTGTTCGGTGGCCTGACGGTGATGGATAACTTGTTGGTTGGCGCATATCGGCAAGGCGCATCCGGCCTGCTGCAAGGTGCTGTCACAAGCTGGCGGGCGCGTGCGGAGCAACGGGCCGCATTCACGGCAGCGACCGAGGTTTTGGAATTTTTAGGTATGCCCGATATCGCTGACGTGTTGCCGGGAGAGTTACCTTATGGACGACAAAAGCAAGTCGAATTCGCCCGTGCGTTAATGCAAAAAGCGCGCTTGGTGTTGCTCGATGAACCGATGGCTGGTATGAGTAGCGCGGAAAAAAGCGCAATGACCGAATTGATCTTGCGCGTGCGTGAGCAATACGGCGTCAGCTTTTTGATTGTGGAACATGACATCCCGGTGATCATGGATATTTCTGACAAGATCGTCGTTCTTGATTTTGGCCGCAAAATCGCTGAGGGAACGCCGCGCGAGGTGCAGGCAAATCCAGCGGTGATCAAGGCGTATCTTGGCACCGAACATGGCGCTGCCACGGACAACGTTTAAATTTTTTACACACCAGCTTTTCGCTGCGATAACTATAAAAAAGAGACCGATACGATGCCACATTCCAAGCCACCGTTGCAGCATGGCGACGCCCAAGTCAAATCATTGAATTCTGCATCGGATGCAGCGTACGACGTCTTAATCATCGGAGCCGGATTTGCCGGCTTGCACATGCTGCATCAGGTTCGTGCAATGGGTTTGACAGCGCGTGTCTTCGAGGCCGCAAATGATGTCGGTGGTGTCTGGTATTGGAATCGCTACCCCGGCGCTCGTTGTGACGTAGAAAGCTTACAGTACTCGTATTCGTTTTCTACTGAACTTGAGCAGGAATGGGTCTGGACCGAAAAGTACGCGGCACAGCCAGAAATATTACGCTATATCATGCACGTAGCGGATCGCTTCGATCTGCGTCGGGATATTGATTTTAATACGCGCATTACGGCTGCAATTTTCGATGAAACGCAAAATCGCTGGCAATTGGAAACTGATACTGGCGCACAGGCATCCGGACGTTTTTGCGTGATGGCAAGTGGTTCGCTCTCTGCCACAAGATTGCCGGATATTCCGGGTCTGGCCAAGTTCACCGGCAAGATTTATCATACCGGCGCATGGCCGCATGAAGGTGTCGATTTCAGTGGCAAAAGGGTGGGCGTGATCGGGACCGGTTCTTCCGGCATTCAAACGATTCCTGCGCTCGCCCGTCAAGTAGAAAACTTAGTGGTCTTTCAACGTACCGCCAACTTTTCCATTCCAGGATGGAACGAAGCGCTCAAGCCCGAAGACCAGCAACAATGGAAAAGCGTCTATCGCGAACACCGCACCCGGGCGCGCGAAGTGGGGACCTTGTATGAGTTTTCAGATAAAGGCGCGATGCAGGCGACGGAACAAGAGCGCGCACAAGAATACGAACGTCGCTGGAATAAAGGCGGCGTCAACTTCGTTCATTCCTTTAATGATGTGATGGTCGATAAGCGTGCCAATGACACGATTTCAGACTTCGTTCGCGCCCGAATTAGAAATACAGTAGAAGATCCTGTCGTGGCAGAAATGCTCTGTCCACACGATCATCCGCTTGGCACCAAACGTATTTGTGTAGATACCGGTTATTACGAAACATACAATCGCACCAACGTTAAACTGGTCGATTTAAAAAAGACGCCGATTACCGAAGTAAGTGCTGAAGGGGTGCGTTGTGGTGACACAGAATATGCGTTAGATGCGCTGGTGTGTGCGACCGGTTACGACGCATTGACCGGGGCGCTACTGAACATGGATATTCGTGGCAGAAACGGCTTGACGCTGGTCGATAAATGGGCCGATGGGCCATGCACTTATCTGGGCTTAATGACGGCCGGTTTCCCCAATATGTTCATCATCACAGGCGCGGGAAGTCCGTCTGCGCTAGTCAATATGGTGGTCGGTATTGAGCAGCATGTTGAGTGGATTAGTGATTGTATAACCTATCTGGATCGAGAGAAAATCACCACCATTGAGGCGGGAGTGCCGGCGGAAAAAGACTGGGTAGAGCATGTCAATAAAGCGGCTAACAAGACACTTTTCCCACTGGCTAATTCATGGTTTTTGGGTGCCAATATTCCGGGGAAACCACGCGTATTCATGCCGTATGTGGCAAGAATTGGGGTGTACCGCAAGGAGTGTGATGAGATTGCGGATAATGCCTATCGCGGGTTTATCCTGACCGCGGCATAATTGATCAGACCGCAATCAAACCACAATCTTAAAATTAAAATTGCTGTGATGAATACCTGAATTTATTTCAGGTTTCAACCTCACGCTTGCAACATTACTTCAACTTGTTATCACGCCTACGATGAACGATTTCATCGTAGGCACATTCTACTGCGTCATTAGACGTTGATGCAGCTTAACAGGCCAGAAATCCACCATCGACCGGCAATATGACGCCAGTGACATAACTCGCCATCTCAGAGGCCAGGAACACGACTGGTCCAACCAATTCCTCCGCTTGCCCAACGCGTCCCAACGGCATTCTAAGCATAAATTTATGCAGCGTTTCAGGTGTGCCGCGACTATCAATAGTCATTGGTGTTTCGATCAATCCCGGGGCGATAGCATTCACGCGGATGCCGTCTTTGGCAAGTTCCACCGCCAGCGATTGGGTAAGCAGTTTGACCGCGCCTTTAGAGGGCGAATAACCCATACTGTTAGGCTGTCCGGCAAAGGCAGCGACTGAAGCCACATTAATGACTGTTCCACGTGTTGCACGCAATGCTGGTAACCATGCGTGCGTCACGTTGAAAGTGCCATTGACATTGACATCCATCATGCGCTGCATATTGGCGACAACACGTGGACTATCTATATTCTCGCGGATCAGGATTCCAGCATTATTAACAACCACATTCACCTGACCAATTTCATCACCAATTTTTTGCGCAAGAGCCGCACAGGCGTCGGTCGACGTAACATCGAGAACGTGCGCCCACGCTTCTCCGCCAGCGGCACGAATCTCTTCTTCCACTTGCTTGATGTTGGCTGCGTTGATGTCGGTGACGATGACACGCGCACCAGCTCGGGCCAGGCCAATTGCAATGGCGCGACCGTTTCCTTGCCCTGCACCGGTTACCAGCGCCAAACGTCCAGTCAGCACCTGCGGTGCCATATTCGAAGAAATGTCCATGTGTGTTTCCTTTTGGTTGTGCGCTGCAATACTTAGCATGTCCGTAGTTGTGCGGATTAATGTTTAACGTTGCGGCGCGTTTGAAGAGGTGATTTCCATGGCAGGTGTCATGGAAGTATTTTTCCAAATATCGAAATATATTTTTTATTTTCGAAAATATTAACACATAATGATTTTAATAAAATTGATGATGAAGACTTTGAGTTCGAACAGATCGGTGCTTTGGACGAAACAGTGTTCGTTACGTCTGCAACTTTTTTATAAATCAAAAAGAGGGAAATAAAAGGGGATTAACAAAGCCAAAGAAGAGAAGAAAAAAATAAAAGAGACGTGAAAGATCACGCTCGAATCCATGTCAGTCGTCAAAAGGGCGCTCAGAAATTAATCGAGACGTTCGATACGACTTGGCATAGTTGCCAAATTCAGGAGACAAAATGAATCACCATCATCATCACCATAATCATGCGGTCAAACCGTCTACTTTCTTTTTCAGATATAAAACACCCACATCAGGTCTGAGTAGCTGTGTCAGAAGAGTAAGCGTCAGTCTGGTCATCGCCACCGTAGCGATCACCGCGCATGCCTTTGAACAACCTAACGATGGCGTGTACGCCGACAGGATTGATTGGGGCGTGATCATGGATATGAGCGGCACGGCGTCAGGATCGCAGATACCTTGGGTCCGCGGAATGCAGTCGTACATGCGCAACCTTAACGAGGCCGGAGGAATCAACGGCCGTAAAGTTAATCTTGTACTTGAGGATGATCGTTACGAGGCGCCATTGGTACGCATCGCCTATGAAAAATTGAGTAGCCAGACGCCAGTCATTGGCATATCAGGATTGGGTAACACCAGCGCCCAGGTCGCGTTAATGCCATCTATTCGCCGTGGCAAACTACCCGTCGTCGGAACCTTCGCCGTCACCAAAGCCGGTATCGAACCGCCGTCGCCGATGTTCTACAACGGGTACTGCGGGTTCAAGCAAATGGCGCAGGTCGGGGTCGGCTATTTTGCGGATAAACTTAAACTCAAGGCGCTCAAAGTTGCAACTGTTCACATGGATGTGGCGGGGGGAAAGGAGTACGCCGATTATGTCGATGCAGAAGTGCATAAATATGGTGGTACCTCGCAAGCGTTTCCAGTCAAGGTCGGTTCAGCCGACGTGACCGCGCAAGTGATGGGAATCATCGCCATGAAGCCGGATGTTGTGACGGTATACGGCGTTCCTACTCCGACCATTTTGCTGATGCGGACGATGCTGCAATATGGTTTGAAAATTCCTACTTTTTCCATTACGCAACTTGGTACGCCTGATATCTATTCTGCGCTGGGCCCTGAGGCCGGTCGCGATTATCATTTTGTCAGCTGCTTCACGCCGGGCGACATTGAAGAACCGGGCGGTATCAAGGAAATGGCCGCCGCCGCTGATAAATACGGTTTCGGCGGATTGAAGACCAATGTCAATTTTGTCGGCGGATGGGTGGTTGGCGAACTGGTGGCGGATGCGATTGCAAGAGCCGGGAAGGAGCCGACCCGTGCAGCGATGGTCGAAGCAATGTCAAAAGGCTTTGAAGTCGACACGAAGGGCGTTTCTTCACCGCTAAAATTTAGCCCGGATAATCATCTCGGTATGTCAGCGTTGCGGGTCTACAGTTATGACTACGATGCAAAACGCTTTAAAGCCTACGGCAAGTACAGCGATTATCTCAAGTACGTTAAATAGTCCTGAAATAGTTTATTAAACGATCTCTCTCAATACGCACAAATACGCCCACGTTATTCCTTCAATTAATGTGAAGGAATGACGGTATCGGCAGTGCGTAAAGTTGACGTGTTGAGATGGCACAAATTTTGCTATAATTTCTAGTCGAAAAATCACTTTTCGATATTTCGAAACTACTAAATCATTTGGTCAATAACAGTATCTTGTCGCCATCCGTGGCAGGATCGGTAATTTCTGTTTAACGAGGCATCCCATGAGTCCCGACCGATATCTACGCACCTTCGATGTGCTTGACTTGTTAGTGCGCTTTAAAGAAGGTCTGCGCCTGACCGAAATCAAAGAAGCGTTAGGCCTGCCGGTCAGCAGTGTCCACAATATGTTGCAAACCATGGTGGCGGCAGAAGTCTTAACCATGACGGAAGACTTGCGCTACTCAATCGGTCCGCGAGTCGTCGGCATCGCGCTATCGACCGTGGCCTCGCTCGATGTGCGGCCATTGGCGCGCCGCCATTTGCAAGATCTGGCAAAAATCATTGGCGACGACGTCTATCTCGGAATGAATATGGGGCAGCGTGTGTTTTATGTTGACCGATGCATGGGTACGCAGCGTATTTCGCTCGATATTCGTTTGGGCGAGCGGCTGTCGCTGCACTGCACCGCGACCGGCAAGCTATTCGCCGCCAACGATACGCGCCTTGCTGCGAAGGCTTTATCTGGGCCGCTAAAAAAACTGACTACTAATACCATCACTGATGCGCGTGCATTGGAAGCGGAATATCAGCGCATTCGCAAGCAGGGTTACGCGAAAAGCGAAGAGGAAGCGGTCGAAGGCGTGGTCGGCTATGCCATTCCCATCCGACATGCCAATGGTAATTTGGCGGGGGCGATTCACGTTTCCGTCATTGGTCGGCGGGCAACCAAGTCGCACGAACATAAACTATTGGATGCCGCCCGTGCTTGCGCAGAGCAGATTGAGCGCAGCCTAGGCAACATACGGCCGGTCCTGACGTAAACGCGCCCCAGCGGCGTTGTGCTTTCCTTGCCGCACTAGCGTGCTGTCTGCGTCGGCACGCCTTGCTGGGACGCGTTTGCGTCAGGACCGTTGGCTGACTTGGCGACCGTCTTAACTCCCAGCCGCGTTGTGCTTTCCTTGCCGCCTACCAGGCCCGGCACTCAAATATTGTCTGCGTCGGCACGCCTTGCTGGGACGTGTTTGCCTAAGGACTGAACGTCCAACTTAGCATCCAACAAAACCCGTATCGGTTTTTGCTTTTCTTTAGTACTTCTGGGCACTGTCTGCGTTGGCAGGGTTGGCAAAGCCCCTCGCAGAGATCATTTTGCGTATGGACCATCATCTGACTTGGCATCCAACTCGCGGATTTGCCTTTCTTACACGTTTAAATCCTCAACAGTCTAGGCGGTCAACAATTCCTCCAATTTAGTTAACAATCTAATACATCAGAAAAACTGATCGTTTACGGTCCAATCAAGTGTCTTTTTTTAATCTATTGCCTTGCCTAAACTAGCTTTAAGCGATATAGATTAAATATAAATATAAAAAAAGGAGATTTGATGAAACTCGGATTTTTCACGATGCCTATGCATCCTATTGGTAAAGATTGGCAAACTTCCCTGCGCGAGGACCGCGAAGCTTTTATTTTGGCTGATCAACTGGGCTTCGTTGAAGGTTATGTAGGTGAGCACGCGACTGATCCGGAAGAAAACATCACTTCATCCGCTTTGTTTTTGGCAACGCTGGTCGATGCGACCAAACAAATGAAGCTGGGTACTGGCACTCTCAATCTGCCGAATCATCATCCTGTTACTCTCGCTAGTCACATCGCGATGCTGGATCATTTGCTGGGTGGGCGTTTTATCCTCGGGATTAGCCCGGGCGCGCTGCCTTCGGATGCTGAAGCTTATGGCAACTTCGATTTGCCACGTCCTGCGATGTTTCTTGAGTCGATCAATCAGTTGCTGAAAATATGGACGACTGAGCCGCCTTACAATCTCAAAGGTGAGCACTGGAATATATCGACGGAACGTACTTACATCGCGGAGACCGGGATGGGGTCGATTCCGAAGCCGCTCCAGCGTCCGCATCCGCCGATTGTCGTGACAGCCGTCGCGCCATTTTCGCAAGGTATTACCGAAGCCGCAGCGCGTGGTTGGGATCCTATTTCAGCCAATTTCTTGCTGCCGAAGTGGGTCAAGAGTCATTGGACCAAGTATGTCGAAGGTTGCGCACGGGCGGAGCGGGAAGCCGACCCTGCGAACTGGCGCGTCGCCAAGACCGTGTTTGTGGCGAAGGATGATGCTACCGCCGAGGCTTATGCGTTAGGCACCGATGGTCCTTATTATTACTATTACCGTTCTTTGTTCAATAAACTGAAACGCCGTGGTTCGCTGGGTGTTTTCAAAAGCGATCCTAAAATGTCTGACGACAGCGTGACCCTTGAAGATGTCATGAAGCAACTCGTCATTTATGGTTCGCCGTCAAAGGTCGCCGATGAGATCCATGCGTTGCAAGAAGTCACTGGCCAATTCGGTACGATGCTCTATGCGGGTGTCGACTGGACTGACCGCGAACTGGCGCGCGACTCTATGATCTTGATGGCCGAAAAAGTACTTCCTCTGGTCAATGTGGTCAACGGCTAAGAGCAAGATCATGATCGCCCCGTCGTCAATTCCTTTGCATGTGGTTGCGTTTGCCCTCGACGTTAAGGGGCAATCATGGCGGTGACTCACTTGTATCTGGACGGTCAGCATGACACTCGACAGCTACGAAATGCGCTGGGCCGTTTTCCTACGGGCGTGACTGTTATTACCACGCGCGCACCCGACGGAAAATTGGAGGGGATGACGGCAAATTCCTTCTCGGCCTTATCGTTGGACCCGCCGTTGGTGTTGTGGAGTATCAGACGGAACGCGCTTTCGCTGCCAGGATTTTTGGCATCGGGGCATTTTGCGATCAATGTTCTCGGCGTGGGTCAATCCGATTTGTCACAACGCTTCGCCACGCCCAATGAAAACAAATACGGTGGACTCGCGTACGAGGAGGGATTGGGTGGCTCGCCGGTGCTGGATGGCGTGCTGGCTAGTTTCGAATGCGAGACTCAAAGCACCATTGATGGCGGCGATCATGTATTGTTCGTCGGTCGGGTGCATAAGGTTTCTTACCACGATGGCGAGCCCTTGATTTTCAATGCGGGACGTTATTGCACGGCTTTGCCTCTTCAGATGGGTTCGATATCATCGGATGTCAGTGCCATGTGGGCCGACCTGGGCTAGTAGCAGACCAACCTAGTTTTAATTCACATTAGATTCACATAATGTTTATATGAAGCGCGTCACACTCCTCAATCTTGAAACCCTGTGCTGGATTTCCCGGCTTGGCACTTTTCACGCCACGGCGCTGAAAATGAATGCCTCGCCGCCTGCGATCTCAGCGCGCGTGCGTGAAATGGAAGCCGCCTTGGGAGTGGCACTGTTCAGGCGTCAGGGACGGCGCATGGAGTTGACTTTCCAGGGCCGCGAACTAGTGCAAATGGTTGAGCCATTATTGCGTCGTCTTGATGGTGTCGTAGGTGATCTGGACAACGCGGAAACTGCCAGCGGCACTGTGCGTATCGGTGCCGGAGAGATCGCGGCGTTGAGTTGGTTTCCGACCTTTATTGCCAACTTGCGTCAATTGATGCCCAAGGTGGTGTACCAAATTGAAATCGATTTGACCACATCAATGCGTCAACGCCTGGAAACAGGGAAGCTGGACGTCGCCTTGTTTGCCGCGCCTGCGGTAGGCCCGGATATTCGATCAGAATCGTTGGGAACGGTGAAGATGTGCTGGATGATGGCACCCGGACTGGGAGGCAAGTTCCCGGCAGCGGCGACCTTGCGCGAGCGGTTAGAGGCGCATGCCATTTGGTCCTTGTCGAAACCGTCAGCTAGCCATTCAATGACGATGGATGTGTTGCGTGAGCAAGGTATAGACAGCGATGCAATCGGCACGTGCAACAACATCATGGCGTTAATCGCCATTATCTCCAGCGGCTCAGGCATTGCTCTGTTACCGGAAATCCTGGTGCGCTCGCACCTTGCCAGATCAGAACTGGTTCCCTTAATGCCAGGATTGGCAATGCCGGAACTCGAATTCGTCATCGCATGGAATGTCGACCAGGAACAATTAATTATTCGCAATATTGTCGAAGTGGCGCTGCAATGTACTACCTTCGAAATGCCCATTACCGACATGGTTGCGTCACCCAAGTTGTAACGCCGCAGCGTTGTTCATAGCGATCCAATAAAAACCATCGCCAAGTCCCGAAATAAAATTATTTCATAAAAAAATAGGGTATTATTTTCGAAATAATGAATATATTTTCTTAAATTCGAAAATTAAATTATTTTAAATCAAGCTTGGAAATAATAAAAGTACGTAATTTAATTATAAAAATAACATCAAATTTTCTAAAAAATATAATAGATATAGGTGGAGACAATGACAAAAATATCGCTCAAGCGGCGCCGGATATTAGGTGCGGCCGCTTCCCTGGGTGTGGCTGGTGCAAGCTTAGGATTTCCTTCAATTTTGCGTGCTCAAACCGCACAAACGATCAAAATCGGTATTCCAACGATCATGTCGGGACGCATTGCCCAATTGGGTATTTCGTCAACCAATGGCGCGCAATTAGAGGTCGATGCCTTTAATGCAGCTGGTGGCTTCAACGGGCAGATGGTCGAGTTGTTGATCCGTGATTCAAAGGGTAAGCCAGAAGAATCGAGCCGATTGACGCGCGATTTGATCAACAGCGATAAGTGCAACTTTATCCTTGATTGCGATGCTTCCAATGGCGCGTTCGCGGTGCATGAAGTAGTGCGCGGGACCGGCACTTTATGCATCCACGCCAGCCCGGAAATTTCGACACTGACCGCTGACCCGAAGATGAAAATTCCGAATGCCTTTCGCACTGCACGTCAAGGTGCGCAAGATGCGATCGTGGCCGGACAGTATGCTGCCGAAGTAGCAAAGCAAAACAACTTCACCAAATGGATGACCATCGGTCCTGATTATGCGTATGGTCGCGATACCACTGCGCTTTTCGTCCGGTATTTGAAACATTTCAGTCCATCAGCGCAGATCGTCGGCGAAGCGTGGCCAAAAATGTCGCAGCCAGATTACACCGAGTTCATCACCAAAATCATGCAGGAAAAGCCGCAGGCAATATTTACCTGTCTGATCGGCGGCGATTTGGTCTCTTTCATCGATCAGGGCAATCTGTATGGCCTGTTCAATGAGATTGAGGTGTTTGCGGTTGCGCTGGCAGATTTCACCACTATTTCTAAAGTAAAAGCGATGCCGAAGCGGGTCCACTCGGGCACCCGTTATCTAAGCGCTTTTCCGAATACGCAGAACAACAAGGCATGGGCGAATGCCTACAGCGCAAAATTCAAGGATTCTCCGACAAACTGGTCGTGGCAAGCCGCTTCCGGTATGGATTTTATGCTTGAGGCCATACGCCAGACGAAGTCGGTTGATTCGAAAAAAATGTCCGATGCGTTGCGCGGTATGCAAATCAAATCGCCATTCGGTAGCAAAGGCCTGTTGACACTGCGTGCTAGCGACCAGACGTTGGTTGACTATGCCACTGGTTGGGGCCGTATTTCTAATAAATTGCCTTTCATTGAAAATGCAAAAATGGCCGATTGGGGTGTTATCACCGACTTGGAAATGAAGTGGAAAAAAGAAAACGGCTGGGCTTAAGTTTAGTCGCTTAAACCTTGTTGCTCGGTTCTGGTTGCTTGGTGCAGTTAGTCTTGGGCCAGAATTGAAAGCAAGTCGTTTTCAGATTTTGTTGGTGTCGTCGGAGAAACTTGAGTGGATATTACTGCGTTATCAGCCTGTGTGTCGTCGGCTTCTTGCATGATGACCCAAGGCCTGAATGCCTTCGTTATTGGTATGCTGTTATTTTTGGTCGCATCCGGTTTGACGTTAATTTTCGGTGTCTTGAAAGTGGTCAACTTTACGCACGGCTCCCTGTATATGATGGGTGCTTATCTTGCCTACTACATCTATGGAATAACAGATAGCTATGTGCTGGCAGTTATCATCGCCTCAGCAGGCATTGCTGTGTTCGGTGTATTCCTCGAGCGGATCTTTTTCCGGCGTTTGTATCAAAGTAATTTTTTGATGCAACTACTGATGTGTTATGGCTGGATTCTGGTGTTGGACGATCTGGTCCAACTGATGTTCGGTGCCGAATTTCAGTCAATGGGTATGCCATCTTTCTTTGCAACCGCACCATTAATGATTGCTGGCGCACCGATTCCGCTCTTCTATATCTTCCTGATCGGCATCAGCTTTTTGGTGGCATTGGCGGTTTGGCTACTGATTGTCAAAACGTCGTTCGGCAGCAAGGTCCGCGCGGCGGCGACCAATACATCCATGACAGGCGCGTTGGGAATCAATACTTCGTTGCTATATGCCGGTGTGTTTGCACTCGGTGCCGGACTTGCCGGTCTGGCTGGCGCATTGGCCGCTCCGGTCCGGTCGTTAGTGCCGGGAATGGGTTTCTCTATTTTGATCGAGTCATTCATCGTCACCGTCATTGGCGGCATGGGTTCAATCGGCGGCGCCCTGGTTGCGGCAATCTTGATTGGCGTATGTCGATCATTCGGCAGTGTCGGATTTCCGATGTTTACTGAAATTGGTGTGTTTGCGTTGATGGCTGTAGTGCTGGTTTTACGGCCCGATGGCCTCTTTGGAAAAGGCGCTCAACGATGAACAATCGCCTGCTCTCATCAACCTCGTTATGGGTGATCGTAGCCTTTATTATTGTGGCGGGGCTGCCTAGCGTGATCGCCTCACAGATGGTGCTGGACTTGATCATTCACATCGCTATATTTGGATTATTTGCGATCTCGGTTAATTTGTTAATCGGTTATACCGGCCTGATTTCTTTCGGTCACGCCATGTTTTATGCCTCCGGTGCTTACGCGTTCGGCTTGTTGATGCAAACCGGCATGTGGTCGATCCCGGCAGCGATGGCAATGGCGGTACTAAGCAGTGCGTTACTCGCCTTGATCGTGGGTCTGATTTGCACTAAAACCAAAGAAATTTATTTTACTTTTCTAACGCTGGCGATTCAGATGATGTTCTACAGCACGATCCTGAGTTGGCAGACACTGACCGGCGGCGATCAGGGATTGACCGGCGGTTTTAAGAAACCGATTTTTCTCGGTATCGATCTGGCGAATACGCATCATGTGTATTACTTCATCGCCGGCGTCGTTATCGTATCGCTCGGATTGTTGTGGCACATCACCAAATCACCTTTCGGCTATGCACTACGCATGGTTCGCGATAATGCTGCGCGGGTTGAGTTTTTAGGGATGAACGTGCGTGGATATCGCGTCGCGGCATTCGTGATCGCAGCGGCTTTTGCCAGTGTCGCCGGGGTGCTGATGAGTTTGTACGTGAGCGCTGCTTATCCTAACTTTGGTTACTGGACCATGTCGGGAGAAGCGATTTTCATGATTATGTTAGGTGGTGTGAATACGTTCCTTGGCCCGTTGGTGGGTGCGACCATGTTGACCTTGCTTAATCATTATGTCACTGCACATACCAAATACTACGGGCTGGTCTTAGGCACCATTATTTTGCTCTACGTACTTTTGTTACGTAAAGGCTTGCTGGATATTGTCGTTGAGCGGTTTATTGCCTTCCGCCTTGGACGCACGAAGCCTGCCCAATTGGTCAAATTTGACAACCCCGTGGAATCGAGACTTCCTTGAACTTTTCAACGTATTTCTCTGCTGTTGTTGTTAGACAGGTTGCCATTTTTCGGGACACGCCATGCTAAAAATGACCAATGTAACAAAGGCGTTTGGTGGCGTCGTTGCAACCAATGATTTTTCGGCAGAATTTGAGCGCGGCAGCTTGTCAGCAATCATCGGCCCTAATGGTGCAGGCAAAACCACGCTATTTAATCTCATCAGTGGCAAAATAAAAGCAGATTCCGGCAGCATTATTTTTGACGGAAAAGACATTACCACCTTGCCAGCGAAGGCGATTGTTCAACGCGGGATCGGACGCGCATTTCAGGTGTCCAGTATTTTTCCCACCTTGACTGTGGCGCAATCGCTAGAAGCAGCGGTGATGGCACATCGTGGCCAAATGAGTAATATCTTTGCCTCGTTTTCAACGCCGCGTTCGCCGTCTTTGGTGAAGGAGCGGGCAGCAGAAATCGTAGAAATGCTCGGCATGGAATTAAAGGCGAATACGCTAGCCCGAGAATTACCGCATGGGGATCAGAAGCTGCTCGATATCGGTTTAGCGCTCGCGCTTGAACCGCGTTTGTTGTTACTTGATGAGCCGACGGCGGGCATGGGACCGGAAGAGCGGTTGTTGATGATGGAGCGAGTCCACTATTTATGGCAGCGGGAAAAAATAACGATCATTTTTATTGAGCATGATATGGACATCGTATTTGCCCGTGCGCAAACCATCCGCGTATTGTATTACGGCGCATTGCTGGCCCAAGGCACGCCCGATCAAATTCGTAACAATCAGGCTGTCATTGACGCTTATCTGGGCACTGGATTTGAAGAGGCTGCTGCGTGAGCGCCGACAGCAGTTTGTCGGTCGGCGGACTAACCGCATTTTACGGCGCCAGCCAAGTGTTATTCGGTATTAATCTGGAAGTGGGCCAAGGTCAATGCCTGGCATTGTTGGGTCGCAACGGCGCGGGCAAGTCGACCACGATGAAAGCTATCGCGGGCATTATTCCCAGCGCCGCCACGAAAATAGATCTGCATGGAAAAAGCATCAACGGCATCGCATCCTACCGCATCGCTCGCGCCGGGCTGGGATTCGTACCGGAAGACCGGCAAGTGTTTCCAGAGCATTCAGTGGAAGATAATTTGACGCTGGCAGAAAAGACTGGCTTGCAGAATCAGCGTGACTGGACGTTACAGCGTGTTTATGAAGCCTTCCCGCTGTTAGTGCCATTGCGCAATCGATTAGCGGGACAGTTATCTGGCGGCGAGCAACAAATGCTGGTGATTGGACGTGCGTTGATGGGCAACCCGTCGGTGCTGTTGCTGGACGAACCGAGCGAAGGATTAGCGCCGGTAATTGTCCAACAAATAGCGGTGCAGATTAAGGCATTACGAAAAGGCGGAACGACCATTTTACTTGCCGAGCAAAATATGCATTTTTGCCTGCATGTGGCGTCGCACGTTGCTGTTATCGACAAAGGAAAAATCGTTTATTGCGATTCGGTCGAAGGCTTGCGTAATAATGAGCCCATTAAACGCCGATATCTCTCTGTGTAACCCGGTTGGGGAGCATTCCCATTGATATTCATGTAGTTGCTGTAAGCGAGACAGAGGCTTGTCTCGTATCTTTATTTTGTTTTTGATTCAGATTTTATTTTTACAAAAAAATATAACAATAAGGAGGAGACCATTCATGAAGTATCAACAAAAGTTACGTTCCTTAGGCTGTTTGATCGCACTATGTGCGGTGGCGTCGTCACCTTTACAGGCGCAGACGATGGACAATTTGAAGAACGATGCCGCGCATCCGGAAAACGTGTTGACTTATGGCATGGGTTACTCCCAGCAACGCTATTCGACGCTCAAACAAATCGATAAAAAGAATATCAAAAAGTTGGCACCTGTTTGGGCGCTGGGTCTGGAAAATGAATATGGCGAGCAAGCCCAGCCGATGGTGCAGGATGGCGTGATGTACGTTAGTAACGCCAAGTGGACCGTTGCCATTAATGCCCTAACCGGCAAGCAAATCTGGCGCACCGCGGTTGATTTTGATCCTGATACCCCGCGAGTGGTTTGTTGCGGCGTGTCGAATAAGGGTGTTGCCTTATATAACGGCATGGTATTCCGTGGCACGCTGGATGCGAATATCGTGGCGTTGGACCAAAAGACCGGAAAAGAAATCTGGAAGACGAAAGTCATCGACTGGAAAGAAGGATATTCCATCACCGGTGCGCCATTGGTGGCTAACGGTGTATTGATGACCGGTATTTCTGGTGGCGAATTTGGTGTTCGTGGTTTCGTCGACGGCTATGATCCGGCCACTGGCAACCATTTATGGCGTCGTCATACAACAGCCGGCCCGGATGAAAAAGCGGGTGAAAGCTGGAAGGTCGAGAACGCGTACAAGAACGGCGGCGGCAGCACCTGGCTGACGGGCAGCTATGATCCAGAGTTGGATCTGGTCTATTGGGGTACAGGTAACGCGGCGCCCTGGAATCCAAATTCTCGCGGTGGTGACAGCCTTTACACCGCTTCTGTGATTGCGTTCCGTCCAAAAACCGGTGAAATCGTCTGGCATTATCAATTCACGCCGAACGACATGTTCGACTTTGATGCAACGTCCGAAATGATCCTCGGCGAATTGAAAATTGATGGCAAACCGCGGCGTGTATTGATGCAGCTTGATCGCAATGGCTTTGCTTATGTGATTGATCGTACCGATGGCAAGTTGTTGGCAGCCAATCCCTATGCAAAAGTTAATTGGGCTTCGCATATTGATATGGCGACGGGTCGTCCGGTCGAAACCGGTGTCGCCAAGACATTGCGTGATGGCCAGTCGGCCGATATCTGGCCGAATATTATCGGTGCCAAGAATTGGTCACATGCCGCGTTTAATCCACATACCGGTTTGTTGTATGCCAACACTATCCACATGTCGTCGTCCTACTCACTCGATACCGTAGCGACCTATAAATCCGGCATGCGTTGGGTTGGCGTAAAAGATATTAAATTCGCTTTTGAGCCGAATGCGCCACATGGCTTTATCTCAGCAATCGATCCAATGACTGGCGTAGCAAAGTGGCAGATTCCGTTGAACGATCACGCCAATTGGAGTTCGATGTTGGCCACTGCAAGCGGCTTGCTATTTACCGGCCGTCATACCGGTGAATTTATTGCACTGGATGCGGACAATGGTAAGACGCTTTGGCAATTTCAAACGAGTTCCGGCATCAATGCTAGTCCAATTACGTGGACTATGAATGGCAGACAATATGTCACCGTATTGTCTGGCTTCGGCGGCTTGGGTAAGCGATGGGTTGGTCCTGAGGCGAAAAATGTTCCACAAGGTGGTTCAGTATGGACTTTCGCGCTACCGGCTAAATAAGCAGATATAAAAAAAGACGTTTTACGTGCGTGCACCCGTCAAGGGTGTACGCCGGGAGAAATAAATTGCATCAAATCTTTGGTAACTTAGTTAGTGTTCCCCGCCGGTTATATTCAACTGCGATTGCAGGTCTATTTGTCTTCGCGACTGTTGCCGCAACGGCGCAAGATATAGCGACACCGTCGCCAGAACAAGT
This sequence comes from Glaciimonas sp. GNP009, assembly GCF_054343755.1. NCBI lineage: Bacteria > Pseudomonadati > Pseudomonadota > Betaproteobacteria > Burkholderiales > Oxalobacteraceae > Glaciimonas > Glaciimonas sp. GNP009. The sequence continues at coordinate 1,305,338 of NZ_JBTGUV010000004.1, read as the reverse complement.
TGCGCAGGGTGCCAAGTTGTATGCCGCAAACTGTGCTGTTTGTCATGGCGGCCATATGGTAGATGAGGGCGGTGGATTTTTTGACTTGCGTACTTTTCCGCCCCAACAACGGACGCGTTTTATTACTTCGGTAAGCAACGGGAAAAATAGTATGCCGCCGTGGAAAAGCGTGTTGTCGCAAGACGAAATAGCATCACTTTTCGCCTATGTTGTCGCAGGCGAAAAGTAGATAAAAAAAGTAAATAACTTTAATGCGTACTTTTACTAAAGTCGCTTTAGTCAGAAAATCGACAACATACTTGGTGCAACATAGACTTCGACTTGATGGTCAACAACATTAGGTGGTGCTATTCGGTTTAAATCGAATAGGAAAACATTGTGTGGCACATCAAATCGCCATGCAAATGCGTTGCTTCCAACAACAAAATTGACCGTTGTTCCATCGGTTACGTTGATGTGAGTGGTGGTGGGATCAACTCTGACGGTGACCGTCGCCGATCTGGCTGAAGCAGCGCTACCCAACGATACCATTGTGATCGTTGCTGCAGATGCTGGCGCTGACAATAGTGCGCATACCGTGATGAGCAATGCTGCCATTAACGTTGCCAACAAGCTAGGGAGTCTGGATAGGCGATCGCCGTCAGGAATCTTGGAAACAGAGTGAGTTGATGTCTTATTAAACAGCCTGTCAAAGCAGGCGTCGGACGGCCGTAAAATTATTTTCTTGCTCATCGCGCACTCCTTAAATTAGGTAGAACGTGACACTTAGGAATTGAAGCAGTTTCACGCTATAAAAAACGACGTTTCAAGGGATAAAGTAGCACTCTTGATTGTGAAAATATTCGCCGTATCAAAACACAAAATAATGATGTTAATTGTATAAGTCTTTGTTAATACAAAAATTGATCTTTATCAAAACATCCTCATATTTCAGTTCCAGCATAATGTCCTTTAGATCATCGGCGAGCTGGCTATTTCAGAGCCTTTCTCCAGTGCTGTTGTCAAGATCGCGAGCCCGAGAACAGTCGGCAACTTTTGCCAGAGTAGGTTTATGAAGAGAGCCGACCAGGAATGCATTGATGGATGTATTTCCAGCGAATTTTGAGTGATTATTTCAACATTCGAGCGGGAATAAGTTAAGTAAAGCTGGACCCATAAGCGTTGCCATATTTTTTATTGCCGTTCGGAAATTATAAATTTGTCTTTATTTGTTGGTTAAAGCAGAAGGCATGATGTGTCTTTCGCTTTGGTCGATACGGATACCTTCAGCTAATAGCTGGTCGGGACACCATTTGCCGTCCTTGCATCACACTTAACCGAGTCTTCTTTATGTCGTAATATAGAGAAAATGTACTGGCTAGTACAAAAAAAATTCTAATAAGTATTTTAAAATTCCAAAGAATAATGTAACATCAGATTAATCGACTCAGGCATCATTTGGTCGACCAGCCACAGCGGATGGCAAAAGACACAACGGACACAACGGGGGAGACAATAAAATGGTTTCAAGACGTACGGTAATTCAGGCGGCTATTGCCGGTAGTGCTGCGATTGTATTTAAAGCAGCTTCGGCGCAAACCAGCTCCTGGCCCGAAGCGAATGTTCGCATCGTGGTGCCGTTTAGTGTCGGTGGTGCATCCGACGTCTTGACCCGTTTGCTGGCTGCCAAACTTCAGGCGAAGTTGGGGCAAAGCTTCATTGTCGATAATCGTACCGGCGCCGGTGGCAATATCGGTATGGAAGTGGTGCGTAGCGCCAAACCTGACGGATATACGATTGCATCGGCTACGGTCGGCACGCTGTCGATCAATCAGTTCTTGTTCAATAAAATGAGCTACGATCCGGCGCAAGATTTTGACTACGTTTCGATGATCTGGGAAAACTGCAACGTGTTTGTTGTCGCGGCAGAACATCCCGCAAAAACAGTACAAGAATTTCTGCTCTGGGCGCGCAAGCAACCTAAGGGCGTGTCTTACGGTTCTGCCGGTATCGGTACCACGCCGCATCTGGCCGGAGAATTATTCCGTGCCCGTACCGGGATTCAGGCGCAGCACATTCCATTTCGCGGCGCATCGCAATCAATGCCTGCATTATTGGCTGGTGACACCAACTTTGCGATCGATAATATTGCCAGCTACATGGGCCTGATTCGCGCTGGCAAAGTGAGGGCGCTGGCAGTCACTTCGGCCGAACGCTGGCCTACTTTGCCGCAAGTGCCGACCATGGCGCAAGTGGGGATTCCTGATTTTGTCGTTACGTCATGGGGTACCTTCGTCATGCCTAAAGGCACGCCAGCCCCAATCGTTGCCAAATTATCTGCAGCACTGAAAGAAATCGAGAACGATCCGGTGGTCAAGCAGCGTTTTCTTGAAACCGGAGCGCGTGCGATTTGGTCGTCGCCGCAAGATGCGGTCGCGTTTGCCCAAAAAGAGCGCGTGAAGTGGAAAGATGTTGTACAACTTTCCGGTGCGAAACTGGATTCATGATGACGCCGCCTTTTAGCCGAACGCTGATCGAATTAGTTCGTGAGCAAGCCCAGCGCGCGCCGCAAGCCTGCGCTTTGGTGTGCGAGCAAGGACGCTTCACTTACGTGGATCTGGCGGAACGCGCTTCTCGCGTAGCCAGCGCTTTGCAAGCTGCCGGAATAAAACGTGGCGACCGCGTGGGTGTATTGCTGAGTAACCGCGTTGAATGGATTGATGTCTGTCTGGGCGCCGGTGCTTTGGGCGCTATTCTGGTACCGCTGAGTACCTGGTCTACCCGGAATGAACTGGCTTTCTTGTTGAAAGACTCAAGCCTCTCGCTGTTGATTTCAGCGGCTCGCTTCGGCGACCGTGATTTTGAAGCTGATTTCGTTGCGCTTCAGGGCCTGCCAGGTGTACCGGTCTCAGAGCACATCTGGTTGCTTGATAACGTGATCGGCGTTAGCACGCTCTCTTCTTATAACACGATTTTCGATACCGCCATTGCACTAGGCGAGTTGGCATCAGGTGCCGGTCCTTGCGCAGACGATGATGCGTTAGTACTTTATACATCCGGTTCAACAAGCGCACCGAAAGCCGTGCCTTTGCGCCAGTTTGCAGTCGTCGAAAACGGCTTCAATATCGGTGAACGCCAAGGCTTCACGGGCGACGATCGAGTACTGTTGTCATCGCCTTTGTTTTGGGCATTTGGTGGCGCAAATGCATTGCCCGCCACCTTTGGTCACGGCGCGACATTAGTATTGATGGAAAAATTCGATGCCGCAAGCGCGATGAAAATCATCGAGACTGAACGCTGCACCGCTATCTATACTTTGCCAGCAATGACTTCAGCGTTAGCGCATCACCGTGACTATCGCAAAGAGCGTCTGGCAAGTCTGCGTACCGGTGTCACCATCGGAAGCGCCGAAGAGTTTTTGATCGCGGTCGAGACGCTGGGCGCTGACGAGTTATGTAACATTTACGGCGCTACCGAGACTTGCGGTAATTGTGCAGTGACGTGGTACCACTGGCCAGTTTTACGCCGCGCCCATAGTCAGGGCCCGCCGCTGCCAGGACAACAAATTCGCTTTATCGATGAAGATACCGGCGAAGAAGCATTGCCCGGTATGCCGGGATTAGCTGAAGTGCGCGGTTACACCACACTTGGCTACACAGGATTCAGCGCGCAACAGAATGCGACCGCGTTCACCGAAGACGGCTACTACCGCACCGGCGATCTGGGCAAGTTCAATGCCGATGGCGATTTTGTATTCGTCGGTCGGGTTGGTGAAATGATTAAGCGTGCCGGTATTAATGTCTCGCCGGCCGAGGTGGAAGCCGTTTTACGACACCATTCATCAGTACAAGATGTCGCCGTAGTTGGCGTACCGGATGCGATCCGCGGTGAACTGATTTTCGCATTCGTGGTACCTGTTTCGTCCGAGGCCTTCGACTCTGCTGCTTTACTGCGGCATTGTGCGGCGGAATCGTCGAAATATAAGGTGCCCGACCATATCGAGTCCTGCACGAGTCTGCCGCTTACTGCGACCGGCAAACTGCAGCGGCGCGAACTTAAGCAATTGGCTCTCGAACGCGCTTTGGCACTTGCTGCCATCGCGTCCCAAAAACGCGCTTCGGCAGTATAGTCGTCGCGCTTCACTCCTGAGGTATTTATGCCACTTAACCGACCTACGGCCGTTATCGGGTCAGCCATCATGGTCCCGATTAACTCGGACCGCCGTTCCCTAGAGGAAATCCTGTACGACGTTGCACAGGCGGCCCTGAAGAGCGCCGGTATCCCTATCGAAGATATCGACGGCATCATCGTCGGATCTAATGACCAGGTCGACGGTCGTGCTATCTCCATCATGGCCGCATCTGGCTCTGTTGGTGGTGTCGATCGCGACATCCTGTCCACACCATCGGCTGGCGAACATGCCTTCGTAATGGGTGTATTGCGTATCGCTTCAGCCCATTTCGAGACGCAGTTAATTGTTTCCTGGGGCACAAGAGAATCATCGTCACTTTCTGAAGTCGAGCGCCTGGCTAACGATCCTTATTTTCATCGCAAATTGCCGCTGGATGATTTATCTTCGTATGCATTGCAAGCTAATGCGCTGATCGCCGCACAGCCTGAAGCACAAACATTAGCTGCACAACTGGTGCAGCAGAATCGTCGCCGCGGATCTCACGCCTATCCGGAAGCAACCGGTCCGGTTGAGACAGCAGCAGAGATCAATGCGTCAAAAGCGGTACGCTGGCCTGTCCGTGAAGCCATGCTGCGCACACCAACTACAGGCGCGGTAGCACTCGTACTGGCATCGGATGAGTACGTTGCCAAAGCGGGAATTACTAATCCGGCGTGGATTCGCGGCATGGGTTGGGCGACTGAAGCAGCATTCCTGGGTGATCGTGATTTAACTGCTGCGACAGCGTTGCAAGAAGCTGCACGTCAGGCATTTAGTGACGCCGGTGTTGCCAGTATTAAAGAAATCGACGTTGCTGAAATCAGTGGTCCTACACCGTTTCAAGAATTAATCGCTTATCAAGCGCTCGGTATTGCAGAGCCAGCACAATGGGCTGAAGTCGTCAGCACAGAACACGCACATCCGACACTCAATCTGTCCGGCGGTGTGGCGTCAATCAATTCTGTATTTTGCGGCGGACTGGTACGTATTGCCGAAGCTGCTAATCAGGTCATGGGAACGGCCGGTAAGCATCAGGCAGCCAAGGTTGACACCGCGCTGGCGCACGCAGCAAGCGGTCCAGCCATGATGTATCAGACCGTTGTCGTATTCGGAAACAAACTGGGAGGAACCCAATGAGTCAATCACGTACGAATCAACCACGTGTAGGTATTATCGGCATCGGTCAATCCGCATTCAAACCGAAGCGCGACGACGCAAGTTATCCGGATCTGGTACGCGAAGCAGTTGTACTGGCGATGGCCGGGAGCCAACTTGAATTCGACGATATCGATGCTATTGTGTATTCCCTGTCGCCAGATGCGATGGTTGGTATCGGTAACGCAGAACGCCTGGGCGTTGATGCAGTCGGTGGACGTAACAAGCGCTTCCTGCGTATTAACACCGGCGGTGCAACTGGTATTTCCAGTGTTGCTGCTGCGTATTACCACATCGCTTCGGGTGCAAGTGATGTCGTGATGACAGCTGGTGCTGACAAAGTTGGCGAATGCGGTGATTCACAAACCGTACTGAACAAAATCTGGGATCCTATCTACGAGCGTCCATTGCCCCTAGGCACGATCACCATGCTGGCGATGTCGGCAATTCGATACGCAGATAAGTATGGCATGTCGCAAGAAGACATGGCAGCGGTAGTCGTGAAGAACCGTTACCACGCTTCATTGAATGCCAATGCGCATTTGCGTAAAACGACGACTGTCGAAGAAGTGATGAATTCACGCATGATCAGCTATCCGATCAAGCTGATGGATTGCTGTCCACAGTCCAGCGGTGGCGGTGCGATGATTCTAGCTTCAGAAAAGTACATTAAAGACCGCAATCTGGACGCTGTGTGGATTACTGGTCTGGGCCATTGCTCAGAGAGTTATTACATCGGCGACCGTATGGGTAATGACTTCTTGGCCGACCATGCTGACGCTTTTGCATTAAGCCGTTCGTTTGAGCGTACTTATAAAATGGCCGGTATCACCGACCCGCAAAAGCAGATCCATGTGGCCGAATTGTATGCACCGTTCAGCAACACTGAATTTCACTCAATCGAATCAGCTGGCCTGGCTAAAATCGGCACATCGGTGGAGCAGTTGAAAGAAGGACGCTATACGATCGGCGGCGAGATTCCGGTCAATCCATCGGGCGGTACTTTATGTACTAACGCGATTGCGGTGACTGCGATGATTCGCGTAGCAGAAGTAGCGCTGCAAGTGTGGGGCAAAGCTGGAGCGCATCAGGTAAAAGGTGCACGCGTAGGCGTCGCCAGCGGTAACGGTGGTGATCACCAGTTCTTTGGAACAATGGTCATCGAGGCATAACATCGAGAGTGTTAGTACTTAAGCAAAACCGCCCCAGCGGCGTTATACCTCCTTGCGTTACATTCGTAATGTCTGCGTCGGTATGCCTTGCTGGGACAATTTTACGTAAGTCCTAAGAGTGAAAAGGCGATCTCAGGAAACATCTCCTCAAGAATGTTTCAGAGATCACCAAAAATCAATCAATTTTCTGAAGGAAAAAAAATGGAACTGCTGAAACGCCGCGAGGCTTGGAACATTACCTACAATCACGCACTGGGAGAAACAGCAAGCTGGTTCTACGTTCAGATTCGTGACCACGCTAAGATTTATGGTCGTCGTTGTGGCGAAACCGGTCGTGTACTGGTCCCACCACGCGCTTTTTCTGACCAAACTTTAGAGCCAACCACGGAATGGGTTGAAGTCGGTCCAGGCGGTTGTATCGAAACGTTCACGATGGTCTATGAGCCATTTCAAGGCTTGCCAGATCCTCCGTATGCTTTCGGTTATGTTTTGCTGGATGGTGCTGATACTGCAATTGGTGGTTTCTTCAAAGGTATCGACCTGACAGATCCAGATAAAGCAGCTAAACAAATGGCATTGAAAACACGTGTCGTCACTAAATTTGCAGAAGTCCGCACTGGTGATGTCCTTGATTTCTGGTTCGAGCTGGAAGCAATCTGATGCAAACGGCATCCAGAACCGCACAGCGGGTTGCGGTGATTGGTGCCGGGGCGGCTGGCCTCTGCGCCGCCAAGCACTTATTGGCGCGCGGGGTCGACGTCGTAGTCTACGAACTTGGTTCATTCATTGGCGGACTGTGGGTCTACCAGAATGATAATGGCCTTTCACCGGCCTACCGATCGCTGCACTTGAATTCCGAAGTCAGCATCACAGCATATAAAGATTTCCCTTTTCCTAAAGATGGCCCGCTGTACCCGGATCACTTCGGCGTCAGTCGCTATTTGCAAGCTTATGCCGAAAAATTCGGCGTAGTGCCACACATCCGGTTCCACTCTAAAGTGGTGGATGTTGCGGCCAAAAATGGTGGATGGCAGGTTCGTCTCGATGACGATACCGTTGAACAGTTCACCTCGGTCGTGATCGCTAGCGGACATCAGGGCGTGCCTAAGCATGCCGCCTGGCGTCATGACTTTGCTGGCGAATATCTGCATTCAAACAGTTATCAAGTTCCCGAACCTTTCCGCGATAAGCGCGTATTGGTGGTCGGTATGGGTAACAGTGCAGTCGACATCGCCTCCGATATTTGCGTCGTCACTAAATCAACCACAATTTCTGCACGTTCGCCTGTATTAGTCATGCCGCGTATGTTGTTCGGCGTGCCGACTTCACGCGTGCTGGGCAAGATTGAAAAACGCTGGATGCCTTGGCCGATGCGCCGTACCATGCGTGAAATGCTCACCCGCATCGTGCACGGCAGTATGAAGCAATGGGGTTTTGTTGCACCGAAAACACGAACACATCCGACCAGTCATCCAAGTCTGATGGGACATTTCGTCTGGAACCGCATCACGGCTAAACCCGGAATTGAATCGGTGACCGGTAACGAAGTGCGCTTTCTGGACGGTAGCGTCGCGTCATTTGACACTATCATTGCGGCCACTGGCTATTCAGTTGGACTGCCCTTCCTGACTAAAGATGCGGGAGAGACCGAAGAGCACAAACCAGATTTGTTCCTGCGCGTCGTCTCACCAACGCAACCTGGCCTGTATTTTGTGGGATTGTTTAACGTCGCCGGTGGCGGCAACATCCGCATGATGGACGATCAGGCCGAATGGCTCGCCGAGATGGTATGCGGTGATGTCGACTTGCCGGATCAGGCCGGAATGCGCGCCGCGATAAAGGAAGAGCAAGCTTTCCTGCAACGCCATTACCCCGCCAGCCCGCGCTATGCACTTGAACTCGATCCAACTTTCTATCGCAAGCAACTCGCAAAAGAGCGCAAGCGTAGCCTTGGTTATCGGCAACGTGTTGCGCAGCGGGTGTCGATCGATGTGGTTGAAAATTCAGTTGCTAAGTCAGCGTCCACATAAATAGCGGAAGACTAACGTAAAACTATCTCATTAATGGGCGTGTCAACCCTGGCGCCAAAGATAGTACGGTTAGTCCGATTCCGATGTAAATCCTGGCAAGTGCGCGGCAGTCCGACAACTTTGAAATGAGATTACTACTATGTCATTACGTGACAAATCCTGTGTAACTGGTGTCGGTGAAACCGTCTACATGCGCGGTTCTACTAAAACAGCATTCGAACTTCAAATCGAAGCCTCATTGAAAGCGATCGCGGACGCAGGGCTGACACCAAAAGATATCGACGGAATCATCCCGGTCGGCATCGTCAGTGGTACATCCGACGATTTTATCGAAAACTTCGGCATTCCCGATTTGCGTTTCTCAGCGGTGATTCCGCATGGCGGTGCTAGTCCAGTGATGGCGCTGCAATGCGCCGCTGCGGCAATCGCCGCTGGTGTCTGTAATCATGTATTGATTACCTTTGGCCGAAACGTCAGTGCTGGATCCAACAAGGCCGGCGCACGCATCCACCAGATGCCGCAGTTCCATTTCGTGACAGAATTCGAATACCCTATCGGTGCAATCGCTCCGGCGCAATTGTATGCGCCGATGGCACGCCGCCATATGGAGTTGTACGGCACTACGGTTGCGCAATTCGGCGAGGTGGCGGTGGCCTGTCGCAAGCACGCGCTGCTTAATGACAACGCCCTGATGAAGAAACCGATTACGCTCGAAGATCATCGCAACTCGCGCATGATTGCCGATCCGTTCCGCTTGCTCGATTGCAGTTTGGAAAGCGATGGTGGCGCGGCCATTATTGTGAGCGCTGCTGAACGTGCCGGTGATTTGCGTCAACCACGGGTATATATTTCTGGCGTTGCCGCCGGTCATCCCGATTCACCAGGGTCCATCACGCAACGCCCGGATATGACCAGTCTCGGCATTGCTAAAGCGGCACCGCGCGCATTTCAAATGGCGGGCGTAACGCATGATGATATCGACCTCACACAAATTTACGACTGTTTCACCTATGCCGTGATTCGCCAGCTTGAAGATATCGGCTTCTGCGCTAAAGGCGAGGGCGGTCCATTCGTGGAAAACGGTCGCTTGCAACTCGGCGGTGCATTGCCGACCAACACGCACGGCGGTTTATTGTCGCAAGCGCATGTATGGGGTCTGAATCATATCGTTGAATTGGTGCGGCAATTACGCGGTCAAGGTGGCCGCGCACAAGTTGAGAATGCCGAAGTCGGTCTCGTGACCGGCTATGGCGATATGGGCGATGGCGCTTTAGCCATCATGCGCAGAGGATAATAAAATGACCGTTCCAACCAAACCGATTCCACAATTTAACGAACTGTCACGACCTTACTGGGAGGCCGCTGTAGAAGGTCGCCTGGTGATTCAGCATTGCGCCGCATGCGGCAAAGCCCGTCATTATCCGCGCCTGTTGTGCGATGCATGTTATTCAGATGCGGTGGAATGGAAGGCCGCCAGCGGTGCCGGCAGAGTACATAGCTGGACCGTTGCGCACCATGCATTTCACCCTGCTTTCGCGGCCGAACTGCCGTACACGTTGGTAACGGTGGATTTGGACGCCGGTGTCCGTGCGCTGGGGCTTTGGCAGAGCGGTACGCCTGTCATCGGGCAGTTGGTACAAGGCCGATTTGTACCGCGGGATGAAACGGCTGATCTGATTTTTGAGTCAAGTCCAGACCCATTAAAGTGAAAAATAACGCCGAGCATAAGAGTAAAGATCCAGTCGATATCGTCAAGATGCGGGGAACCGTGGCGGCAAAAATGGCCACTCCCTGCAAAGTTGATCGTAGCGTACAGGGCATCTCATCACGCAATACCACGCGTCATGCACCCACCGAGATAGAAGATATTCGCGACGCAGTTTCCAGACTCAAACGTGAACGTATCATCTCGGTCGCGGTTGAGCTGTTCTATCACAGCGGGTTCAACAACACCACGCTTGAAGCAGTCGCCGAGAAAATCAACGTCACCAAGCCATTCATTTATTCGCACTTCAAATCGAAGAACGATTTATTGGCAGAAATATGCTCACGCGGTATTCGTGCATCGTTAGAAGTATTGAATCAGATCGTTGCCACCGGACATTCGCCGACCGAAAAAGTACGCTCGCTGGTGCATGACTTTACGCTGGCAGTCCTGGAAAATCAGGAGGCAATTGCCATCTACATGCGCGAGCAAAAGCATTTGTCAAAGATGGATAGCGAAGTCATTGAAGAGATGCGACGCGAGTTTGATCGTAAATTGTGTGCATTGCTGGAGGACGGCATCGCCACCGGCGAATTCACCGTACCGGATGTCAGAATTACGTCGTTGGCAGTCGGCGGCATCGTCAGCTGGTCATGCGTATGGTTCAGACCTCACGGCCGCCTGAAACAGGTTGAAACCGCCGAGCACGTGTCTGATTTGGTATTAGCCATGATCCAGGCCAAGTCAAATCGCCGCAAACGCGCGCGTGCTGCGGTGGAAACTGCTTGAGTTTTCGGTTGCGAGCCGCATATTATTTCAACATCAGCTTTTAGGGCTCCTTCCGTGATTGACTTTACGTATATTGCTCTAACGAGACTAACTTCCTTATCGCGCCAGCAAACTACCTTCAGCGAAAGGGTTCATAAACCCGTTGCTGGAAGAGTTTCACTTAAAATCCGTTAAAGATTTCTCCGTCAAGGCCAAAAAATAGTCTACTTAGCCAGCCAAATTTATTAGCCAAATAAATAGTTGGCAATCAGAATGGGCTATATTGGTGTTTTTCCACGTGCATCTAGCTAATATAAGCATTTTTATAAGTATATTTTTTAGTATTAACGTGGAACATCATTCCCCCTTGAAAGATCAAGATGAAGCCTTCTACTGCTCTTGAGCAGAACCGTATTGCCGTACGCGAAATCACAAGTAGATTTCATACGGCCAATCCGCGTGTGTTTGGTTCTGTTTTACACGGCGAGGATGAAGAAGGGAGTGACCTCGATTTACTGGTTGATCCTACCAGCGAAACCACGATGATGGATATCGGTGCGATTCGTTACGAACTGCGCCAGTTACTAGGCATTGCAGTTGATGTCCTTACACCCAAAGCGCTGCCGGAAAGCTTCAGGGCCCAAGTGCTTGCGGAGGCAATTCCCGTATGAGCAGGACTGATCAACCACGTGTGGCTGAATACTTAGGCCACATTATTGAAGCAATTCAGCGTATCGAATGGTATAAAACCGGCATGACAGAAATGCAATTTCTTGACGATGAGAAAACTCAGGATGCGGTTGTTCGTAATTTTGAAATCGTTGGAGAGGCTTGTAAAAACATTATAAAGAAGCATCCAGAATTCGCGGCTCAGCACAGTGAAATTCCCTGGGGATTTGCCTACGAAATGCGCAATGCCTTGGCGCATGGCTATCACAAAGTCGATTTTGAAATAGTATGGAATACGATACATCGTAATTTGTATTTACTCCTGGCCCAAATTGAGCAGGCTCTGATAAAGATAAAGTGACAGGCGCTTACATGTCCCTAACTTTAACCCGGCAGTTGAATAGAAGTTATTAAACTAATGAATGTTCTGCAAGGATTGTTGACGACAATCCAGGACTACTATTCTGTTTATTCGGTCTGCTTGCAATCGCGCAATATCCTCCCCGATATTGCGCCCACTTTTATCCCCCTAATATTTCGCTATTATGCTGACCTAGCCCCGGAGCAGGACGGGCGATGGTGCCGATTTGTCCGTCTAAAATCAGTGGTTGCCGAATGAAACGTTCTTTTTTCTGCGCATTTTTATACTGCCCTTCTATTTCAACCACCATGCGGCGTGCGTTGACATGGGCATCTTGTACCACGTCTTCTGCCTTTAACACCGGACCGAAAGCGATACGTTCCGCTTCCAGGTTTTGACATAGCCAGTCGAAACTGCGGCCAGCAATTGCATTGCGCAAATGTGGATCGATTTCCTGGTTGCGTGCATTCCGTTCTAGCTCCGGCAGACCCGCAAATTCGTCGAGCCCGATCAACTCGCAAAGCGCCCGCCACATGTGATCTTCGCCTGCAATACTCAACGTGATCTGGCGTCCGTCGGCAGTGCCAAACAATCCATAACCCGGATCTTCGGGGGGCAGCGGGCGGATCGGTTGCTGGTTCATCACAGGGACCAAAAACGGCGTCATCCAGCAGACTAATGAATCGAACATGGAGACATCGATTTGGGCGCCTTTGCCGGACTGGGATCGTGCGAACAGTGCGGTCACAACACCTAATGCAGCGAACATCGCCGAAGAGATGTCGGCCAGTGGCAACACGGGTAGCGTGGCGTTAGCCTCCTGGCCTTGCGGTACGTCCAGCATGCCGACCGAACCCTGGATGCTGATGTCATGTCCGGCGACGCCTGCCATCGGGCCATTTTGGCCAAACGACGAAATTGAGGTAAATACGAGCGAAGGTTTGCGCGTGCGCAATGTGTCAGCGTCCAACTTTAAGCGTGCCATGACACCAGGGCGAAATCCCTCGATGACGACGTCCGCCGTATCGACCAGTTGCAAGAACTGTTCTTTGCCTGACGAAGATTTAAGATCCAGCGTCACTGAGCGTTTGTTGCGATTCAGTGAGGAGAATAGCCCGGGGAAGCGACGTGACGGATCACCGCCATCTGGTCGTTCAATCAGAATCACATCCGCGCCGAGGTCAGCTAATAGCATCGTCGCGAAGGGGCCGGGATATTGTTCGGCCAGACTAAGGATGCGAATGCCGGCTAATGGAAGTGCTGCCATAAGAGGTTGCCTAATAAGCGATAGTTGATGCTTCAATACCGAAGAGTATAAAACAAATACTAAATAGTATGTGTGATTCTGATTAACGAATTGTTGGCCGAAACGCATAAACATCAGAAATGCGTGGTTTTTTTGAAATCGACTGATCATGCCGTAAAGTATATACTTGACCGTATTGAATAGTACCGTTTAGTATTATGAGCAATGCTGGCCGGAGCCCCTCGCACTGGAGGCATAGAAATTATCGGTAGTACCGAACGCACAATGAAGGATGTAACCCATGGCAGATGAAGTATTGGTCGAACATGAAGATGGTCTGGTGATCATCACAATCAACCGACCACAGGCGAGAAATGCAGCCAATCGTGCGGTTTCTTTCGGCGTGTGTGAGGCAATGGATGAGATGGATCGGCGCGATGACTTGCATTTGGCCATTCTCACTGGCGCGGGTGGTCATTTCTGCTCTGGGATGGATCTCAAGGCATTTGCACGCGGTGAAGTCACGCGGGTTGAGGGAAGAGGCATCCTGGGTATGACCGTGACGCCTCCGGTTAAGCCTGTGATTGCTGCTGTTGAAGGTTATGCGTTGGCTGGTGGATTCGAATCGGCGTTAGCTTGCGATCTTTTGGTGGCATCGCGCACGGCAATGTTTGGTCTGTCCGAAGTCAAGCGCGGACTGGCTGCCGCGGCGGGAGGATTGTTGCGTTTGCCGCGCTTGATCCCGCAGCGTATTGCGATGGAAATCGCGCTTACCGGCGAAATGATATCTGCCGAGCGGCTGGAACGTTATGGACTGATCAATGCATTGGTGGAACCTGGTGGTGCGCTGGCCGAAGCCAAGCGTCTGGCGCGTCTGATTCTGGCGAACGCGCCGATGTCAGTCGCGGCAAGTAAGCGCGTGATTGTTGAACAGCGTGATTGGCCAATTAACGAGATGTTTGCACGCCAGGATGCTATTACCGGCCCGGTGTTGCGCTCCAACGATGCACGTGAAGGCGCATTGGCGTTCGCCGAAAAGCGCGCGCCTAAGTGGACAGGTACTTGAACGCTGTTAGTAGCTAAGTTAAAAATAAGACTTCAACGATAATAATTCAAACCTAAGTCTACATACCATGGCGACAGTCTACTCTTGGGCGTGCGCCGCAAACCTATAACCTTGAGTGTGCCATGATTCCACGTACCATTTTTACAGCCGATTACGAACTCTTCCGCGACACCGTGCGGCGCTTTATCGCTGAACATATCGTCCCTTTTCATGCCGACTGGGAAAAAGCCGGTCAAGTGCCGCGTGAACTGTGGCTTAAGGCGGGTGAGCTAGGTTTGCTCTGTTGCAATGTTCCAGAAGAATACGGCGGCATGGGCGGCGATTTTTTACACAGTGCGATCCTGATAGAGGAAATGGCCCGTGTAGGCGCAACTGGCCCGACTTTTTATCTGCAATCAGACATCATCGCTCCGTATCTGGTGGATTTCGGTACGGAAGAACAGAAACAAAAGTGGTTGCCGAAAATGGCGACCGGCGAAGTGGTAGTAGCGCTAGGCATGAGCGAGCCATCTGGCGGTAGCGACGTGCAGGCCATGCGCACGCAGGCGTTGCGCGACGGTGACGAATACGTGATCAATGGACAGAAGGTTTTTATCACTAACGGTCATAGCGCCGATTTATTGGTGTTGGCTTGCAAGACCGATCCGAAGGCACGCGGCAAGGGCGTCAGTCTGATTTTGGTTGAGACCAATACGCCAGGCTTTACACGTGGACGCAAACTCGAAAAGTTAGGCTGCAAAGCACAAGATACATCCGAGTTATTTTTCGCTGATGTGCGTGTGCCTGTGAGCAACTTGCTTGGTGATGAAGGCGGGGGATTTGTACTGCTGATGACACAACTTGCGCAAGAGCGTCTGGTTCAGGCAATCCGTGGCGTGTCGAGTTCTGAAGCGGCATTGGAATGGACCAAAGCGTACGTCACCGAGCGCCAGATGTTCGGCCAGACGCTTGGGGACTTCCAGAATACGCGATTCAAGTTGGCTGAATTGCATGCTGAAGTATTAGCGCAACGGGTATTTGTTGACCGTTGTATCGAGTTGCATCTGAAGGGCAAGCTGGACTCGACCGATGCTGCAGTTGCGAAATTGGTGACTACTGAACTGCAAGGTAAGGTAATGGATCAGTGCTTGCAGTTCTTCGGTGGTTGGGGCTACATGTGGGAATACCCAATCGCACGTGCGTTTGCCGATGCCCGTATGTGCCGTTTGGGTGGTGGTACTGCCGAGGTAATGAAGCAAATCATTGGTAATGCAATACTGCCAAAGGTCCGAAAACCGGTTGCTGCATAGCGTCAATTTACGTTGGCTGGTTAGTTAGTTTTAAAAAAACTGAAAAGACTAAGTAATCGTTGAGGAAAAATGTATAGAAATTGCTACACATTTTTCTAATTTTATCTCGCTAACATTTGCTCAAAGGAAGCTCTTGCAATAAGACCTTCCCATTTACCCTCGCTTCTATCCGACCTTGATTTATCTGCATCAAGGCGGCTCCGAGCTTTTTTCATCCCTAGGCGGTGCATCGAAAGGCACCTTAAAGTTAAGGCTTGAGGGTTGCTACATTCCTAAAAAGGAATGTTCGTTGACTTATCTGCACTGCAGTCTGTTGCAGCAATACGTCATATTCTAAAGTTTTAATTTGTACCTAAAAGTACATTACAATACCAAATAGTAGAATAATAAATTAAGCTAGTTGGAGTCAGGCAGAAGGCAGTCTTCGCCCATAAAAATACCAGCGCAAGCTTAGAGTGATCTCTAAAACGCATTACGCGAATTAATCTTGCATTGTCGACGCTCACCGCACAGCTGTGCGGCCTTGCTTTTCAGTCGACCTTGGTTGTGGGTGGCAAGCGTGTTCATTGCGGTTTTTAGAGTGCTCTTAAGACAATGAACTTTTCGTCGGAAAGTGCAGGTTTGACGGATATCGGTTCGATAAGTCGCGCAAGAAATAAAAATTTAATGTAGCAATAGGAGGATGACAATGCGCAATTTAATCAATAAATATAATAAAGATTATTACGGCGGCGGTTTGATGATGTTGTTGGGTTTGGGCGCTGTGGTACAGGGGCGCACATATAACATTGGCACGTTAAGCAAAATGGGACCAGGATTTTTTCCCGTGGCGCTGGGAACGATGCTGATGCTGGTAGGTGCAGCAATTGCGCTTACCGCTAAAAGTGGCGTTTCGGCAGAGGAAGAAAAACATTTGCGGCCCGAATGGCGTGGCTGGATCTGCATCGCTCTTTCCATCGTCGCTTTTGTGGTCCTGGGTCGCTATGGTGGATTGTTGCCAGCGACGTTTGCGATTGTTTTCATCTCCGCAATGGGAGATCGGAAAAATTCACTGAAGAGCGCATGCCTATTATCGTTAGCAATGGTGGCAGTGTGCGTAGTCGTGTTTTGGTGGGCGCTTAAAATGCAGTTTCCTTTGTTTCAGTGGGGTTGAGTCATGATCGGACAGTCTTTAATGGATTTGTGGCAAGGCTTCGGCGTTGCGCTTCAGCCACACAATCTGATGTGGTCGTTTGTTGGTGTATTAATTGGTAATCTGATCGGGGTATTGCCTGGCATGGGTGCGCTTTCGGCGATCTCCATGCTGCTACCGTTGACTTATTCTTTACATCCGATTCCTGCAATATTAATGCTTGCCGGCATTTTTTACGGCTCGCAATATGGCGGCGCAATTGGTGCGATTTTACTTAACCTGCCTTGTCATCCTCCGCATGCTGTTACCTGTCTTGACGGTTATCCGCTAACCAAACAGGGCAAGGGAGGAACCGCGCTCGGCATTACCATGATTTCATCATTTTTTGCCGCATCATTTGGTATTGTTGTGATGATTTTTGCATCGCCTTTGTTGGTGAGTGTCGCCTTCAAGTTTGGCCCAACGGAAATATTTTCGATCATGTTGCTGGGTCTGATTTGCGGTGGCACCATGTCAAAAGGATCACCCTTAAAAGGGGTGGCGATGACGCTGGTCGGCTTGATGATCGGATTAGTCGGAACCGATGTGAACACTGGAACCGCCCGCTTTACTATGGGCTTGATCGAACTTTCCGACAAAGTTGAGTTGGTTGCTTTGGCACTGGGTTTATTTGGTGTGACTGAATTTTTGCGCAGCGTGAACCGCATGGAGGTTGTTGCTAAAGGCGTCAAAATGCGCTTGCGCGATATGCGGCCTAGCAAGGCTGAGCTGAAACAGTCATTCTTTCCGATGGTGCGAGGCACCTTGATTGGAACTTTATTCGGTGCAATGCCCGGAACCGGACCGACTATCACGACATTTATTGCGTATGCATTTGAGCGCAAAATATCCAAAACACCTGAACGTTTCGGTCATGGTGCAATTGAAGGTGTCGCCAGCCCGGAAGCTGCTTCACACTCAAAAACCCAGGTTGATTTTATTCCGACGATGAGTCTCGGTATTCCAGGCGATGCCGTGATGGCGCTTATTTTGGGCGCATTACTGATTCAGGGAATCCAGCCTGGACCGCAACTGATCACTGAACATGCTGACCTTTTCTGGGGTCTTATCGCTAGCTTCTGGATCGGTAACGTATTACTCGTTATATTGAATGTGCCACTCATCGGTATTTGGGTAAAACTGCTTCAGGTGCCTTATCGCTATCTGTATCCAGCCGCCTTATTCTTTATCGCGGTAGGCGTCTACA
Source organism: Glaciimonas sp. GNP009 (assembly GCF_054343755.1). Lineage (NCBI taxonomy): Bacteria > Pseudomonadati > Pseudomonadota > Betaproteobacteria > Burkholderiales > Oxalobacteraceae > Glaciimonas > Glaciimonas sp. GNP009. The sequence continues at coordinate 1,287,349 of NZ_JBTGUV010000004.1, read as the reverse complement.
GTACCAACAATAGTCTGTTTGAAATTGGTGAGGTGCTGGTATTCGGTCTGATCGGGGCTATCTTCGTTGCTCTGGATTTTTCAGTCGCGCCGATCTTGCTCGGCTATGTGCTTGGACCCATGGTAGAGGAAAACTTCCGTCGTGCCTTGTTGCTTTCTCGTGGTGACATGATGGTGTTCGTGCAGCGGCCAATTAGTGGTGCGTTCTTGGGAGTGTGTGCTTTCCTGATCCTGATTCAGGTGTATTTTGCGATTCGTGCCAAGCATCGAAAAAAATCGGCGAAATTGCAATCTGTATTGCATCCAGTGATTCCGGTGGTAGAGGAAGGTTGATAGCGCCGGGACTTCTGTCCCGGTTGTTGCAGAACAAATAGTCTTGGATTGCGAAGGGTCTGCTGCATGGGGTGTTGATACCGCATGCAGCTTATCGGATATTTTGGTTCGCCCTACCGCATTGCGCCCTTTGAATTAGAACTGGCTGTTACCGGAACATGAATAGCGTGACATCAGGTTTGCCTTCCACCATTTCATGGGGCAAGGGCGACATAACAAAGTAATTGCAACATGCGGGGCCTAGCGCCCGATACTCAATATTGGTGGATATTGCAATGAAACAAAATGATGCATTACCAGTTAACACAGACGCAGGCAAACGTCCGCAGCGCCAACGTCACATATGGATTAATTCTGACAGGGTGTTTTATGCTGGATTGATCGGTCAGCGCACTACCCGCGTGATGGGCAGCATTATTATGTATGTATCGCTGGCTGAGCCAATACGGATTAGTATCGACGGAGGTGATTGGTTAAGCACCGACCTCGCGATTGTGCAAGCCTATACGCCGCACCGAATTGAATGTGATAACCGTCTGGTCGCGGTGATACATATAGAACCAGAAACAGTTGATGTGAGTCTTCTGCCGAGTTATTTGAAAGCAGTTTCCGGTCAACGAAACGACGACGCAGTGGTGCGGCAGATGCGTGAGGCGTATGCAAAAATTAACAGTCTGGGAGATATTATCGATCCGCAGACTGAAGACTTTGATATGTTTTTTTTCGGACAACTGCTGACGCGTCCGCGTACTTTCGAATCACGGATTGCATCGTTAGTTGCCTCTATTAAACTTAATCCTTGCGGTCAGGCATCGGCAATCGATAGTGCGCGTGATGCAGGACTTTCGGTATCGCGGTTTTTGCATTTGTTCAGGGAGACTGTGGGTGTGCCTTTCCGTAGTTTTCGGTCATGGAAACGGGGACGTAGTTTGCTTTATCGCTTGATGGATTCGACTAATCTGGTTTATCTGGCACTCAATACCGGCTATCCGGACTCTACCCATTTTAGCCATTCAGTGCGTCAGGTTTTTGGCATGACGCCAACACTGTTATTTAAGAACTGCCACAAAATCAACATGTATGGACAGGCTATCCCGCCCCCCAACGCTACTTAGAAAAGGACTTACGCAAAATCGCCCCAGCGGCGTTGTGCTTTCTTTGCCGCCCAAGCATCTTGTCTGCGGCGGAGGGGTTGCAAACCAGTTGCATCATTAGGATTTACGAAAAACCGTCCCAGCAAGGCGTGCCGACGCAGGCAGTACGCTAGTACCGGGCCACTTTGGCGGCAAGGAGAGCACAACGCCGCTGGGGCGATTTTTCGTAAATCCTAATAAATATCTACAAGATTTTCTCGTTTGACTGCAATACGTGGGCGCTCTACTGTTGGGTATAAAAAAATGACAAAGAGTCGACAGCAATATGCTGATACGACCGGAGACAGAAAAAAGCGTTTATCAACACTCTTCCGAGAGCCTTTTGATCAACGCAGCGATGTGAAAGTTTGCGCGAATAATTAACACAAGATATTGATAGCTGTAACGACCGGTTATACGTAATCGGGCGTAACGACTATCAGCGTGAATGCACGACATCACCGCATTATCTGCCGCTCGGAATCTGCCTGGCGCTTGACGCTGGTTGCATGATTTTGCTTAGTCATTTTTTATATTCCCTTGCGAAATACTTTATAGGTACTCGCAGTTGTTATAACCATTGAAAAGACTTGAGCGAACTATGCGTGCACCTTACAGTAGAAATTTATTTGACCTTGCGTGTGAAATGGCTGAGCGGTATACCGATCGGCCTGCCATCATTGCAGGAGATCAGCGTGTTACTTATCCCGAGCTGGAACTACGAATTCGCCGCGTCGCCGCGGGAATGCGTGCTGCTGGCGTAGGTCGCGGTGATCGTATCGGCATTTTGGTCAATAACCGTCCGGAATGGATCGAAGTGTGTATCGCTTCGGCGGCTATTGGTGCAGTCGCCGTGCCTTTCAGTACCTGGTCGAAACGTGCGGAACTCGATTTTTTACTGGCAGACTCAGAAGTCAAAGTATTGTTCACTCTGGAACAGTTTGGGGAACAGGATTATGCCGCTGACCTGATCGCATTGATACCTGAGTTGGGCACCGTCGTGTCTGGTCAATGGCGTTCGGCGCGCTATCCAAAGATGGATGCCGTTGTTGCCATTGGCGGCAGTGGTTCCGGTGGCCTGCCACTGATTGGCGCGATCGATTATGAGGCTTTCGTCAGCCGCCATCCGCCGCTCGATGAATCTCAGGCGCCAGGTGCCGGCGGTCATAACGGCGATGATGCGATGATTCTTTACACATCAGGCTCAACTTCTTATCCGAAAGCAGTGCGATTGACGCAGTGCGCCATGCTTGAAAACGCCTTCAACATCGGTGAACGGCAAGGGTATTCTCCTTACGACAAAGTGCTGCTGGCATTGCCGTTGTTTTGGTCGTATGGATCAGCAAATGCGATGTGCGCCACCTTCACGCACGGCGCCGCGCTGGTATTGCAGACGCGCTTTGAACCGGCTGGCGCTATCGAATTGATCGAGCGGCATGCTTGTACGGCGATCTATACCTTGCCAGCAATGACGACAAGTATTGTCACGCATCCGTCATTTCATCAGGACCGCACGCGTAGTCTGCGCACCGGCCTCACGATCGGCAGCGCGCAGGATGTCGTCAATGCCGCCGAAATTCTCGGCGCGCACGAAATCTGTAACGTCTACGGACAAACTGAAAGCTACGGAAACTGTTGCGTCACCTGGCATCATTGGCCGCTGGAGCAACGCAAACAAATGCAGGGACAGCCGCTGCCTGGTGTGACGGTACGTATTGTTGACGCGGATACTGGCGAACAAATGGCGCAAGGTGAAGTCGGCATGATTGAGGTATTCGGCAATGTAACGCCGGGATATACCGGCACTAGCATCGAACTAAACGACTCGGCCTTTACATCGGATGGCTATTTTCCAACGGGTGATCTGGGGCAATTGACCGTCGATGGTTGTTTGCAATTTGTTGGTCGGAATACCGAAATGATTAAGCGTGCAGGCATCAACGTCGCGCCCGCCGAAATTGAAGAGTTATTGCAGCAGCACGGCGCTGTTGCGCTGGCTGGCGTAACCGGTGCACCGGACGCCGACCGCGGCGAAATGATTGTGGCTTTTATTGTGCCAGTGCCGGGTATGGAAGTGAGTTGTGAAGAATTGCAGGCCCATTGCCGTGCAATTGCTTCCAGTTACAAAGTACCTAATCGTATCGAAATTTGTGAGGCGCTGCCAGTCACTGCGACCGGCAAGGTCTTGCGCAGGGAGTTGAAGGCGATGGCGACTGCGTTGATTGCTCCCAGTAAATAAGGGGTAATTGGCCAAGGAAAGATGTAAGCAACCACCGACTAGCCCACTTACGAACCAACAGACTAAATGTGGAGGTAAGAAGAACACAATGAATATTCAGCAGCTTGAGACCTTTTGCTGGATTTCCCGGCTCGGCACTTTCAGTGCCGCGGCCGAGCGTCTGTACACATCTCAGGCGAGTGTATCTTCACGCATCCGAGAACTCGAAATGGAGTTGGACGTAGTCTTGTTTGATCGTATCGGGCGGCATGTTCAGCTAACGCTAAAAGGGCGTGAGCTTTTGGTTCATGCCGAAAAAGTGGTGATCGATGCGTCTCAGTTACGGCTTGCTGCTGGCAAACCGGAGATCACCAGCGGCGTGGTTAAGATTGGTCTTGGGGAAGTGATCGCCGCACGTTCATTGGTGGCGATGATCAATGCATTGAAGTTGCGTTATCCCGGGCTGGCGGTTGAGGTCGATATCGATTTGAACGCAAGTTTGTTGCAGAAACTGGGGCGTGGGGCAATCGATGTTGCCATTGTCGGTGGGCCGATCCATGCGCCCGAGATCAATGCGATGCCAATTGGTGCAATGAAGGTGGTATGGGTCGGTGCTCCCGCTCTGATAGGCGACTTGAAAGTGGTGAGTCCGCGCGAGATCGCTGCATTGCCGATCATTTCGCTCAGTCGGGAAGCGCGCTTATTTTCCCAGATGCAAAGCTGGTTCGCGGATGACGGTGTGATGCCGGGTTCGATCAGTTTTTGCAATAATATGTCGACCATGTTGTATGTCGCGCGCGGCGGCGTATGCATCTGCATGATGCCGCAAGAGTTGATCAAGGATGATGTTGAGAACGGGACGTTATGTGTGTTGAAAACGCAGCCACCGATCCCTTCCATTACCTTTTTCGTGGCTACCCGTGTTGATAGTCTCGATCCGGCTATTGCGGATTTTGCAGCTATTGTGACTGAGGTGTGCCGATTGCCGTCGGTGATTGAATAGGTCCAATCGGTATAGAAGGTGTGCCCTAAAGCCACGCAACAATGTTGTTAAGTGGTGTTTGCAGTGATCGGTATCGACAAGAATTTCTCGTTTGACCCTGCGGGGTGAGCGGCGTAACGTAATACACATAAAGATCGTTTGGCGCTTACCCGCGAGGGAGGACCAACGGCAACAGAACACTAGGAGATCACCATGACTGAAGCAACGCGTCCTACGACAATTGCGGATTTACCCGTTCAGCTAGCGGCTGCACCGAAAACTAAGGCACAAGCATCGGCCCGGTATTTCAATACTGGTAACGCCTTTGACGTCAAACTGCCCGCGGTACCTGATCAAAGCTTTATTGATGAGCCAGCAAAGGCTTTGCATCCCGACACGCCAACTGGCCTGATCGCTTGTGACGTCTCGGCGCAGCTGGAAAGCGCGGTTCCGGCAACGACACCTTTGTCGTTGGCGCGTTACGCCAAGATCAAAGCAGGTGAGACCTTAAGCACCGAATTTATTGCCAGCGGAATCATCGTCTATGTCATCACGGGCACCGGCACGACCGATTGCGAATCCGAGCAAATCGACTGGAGCACTGGCGATGTGTTCGTGCTTCCCGGTGGCGGCGTGCATCGTTATCACGCGCACGGCACCGATGCCGTATTGTGGATCGTCACGAACGAACCGCAACTCGCGTTCGAGCATCTGCGCGCGCCTGAGCAAGGCAAATCTCCAACCTGCGTCGTTCACTATCCCGCCGATGAAATTACTAAACAAATCGATCTGTTATACGCGGTAGGGCGTGGCAAAGACATTCCCGGCTCTGCGTTGATTTTATCGTCTACGTCGCAACTGGCAATTCGCAATGTGTTGCCAACGCTGACCGTGGCGATGAACTCTCTTCAGCCTGGCGATGCACAGCGTCCGCATCGACACAATGCGATGGCGATGGCACTGATTATCCAGGGCGAAGGCTGCTATTCGATTGTCGATGGCAAGCGTAAGGATTGGTCGCAATGGGCCACGACCGTGACGCCAGCGGTGTCAGTTCACTCGCATCACAACAAGGGTGACAAGCGCGCCATGTTCCTGATTATCCAGGATGGCGGCATCTACTATTACACCCGGGCGATGGGCTTTTCTTTCGCCGACTGATCGCCCTCCTTTGAGCGCGGCAGCAGTCCACCATGGCGGCACGTTTGTGCCGCCTTTTGCTACACCTAAATTACACCTAAAACTAAACATTCCTTTTCTGGATCTGGAGATATCTTTATGTCGTCTTACGTCAAAAATACGTCCAACGCGTCACTTACGGTACGCCCGTTGGGCACCACGCTTGGCGCCGAAGTACTTGGTGTCGATATGCGTCAGAAGCTGGATCAGGAAACCATGCGTCTGTTGAACGATATCTGGATGGATCATCTGGTGTTAGTTTTTCCGAATCAGCATATTACTGATCAGGAACATGTTGAATTTACGCGCAATTTCGGTGAGCCCGAAATATTTCACCAGGACATCATTCGCTCAAAAAGCGTACGCGAAATTTTCCGTGTCTCCAACGTTGATGAAAATAATGTATTGATGCCACTGTCGCACCCAACAGCGCGTCAGGTGTCATTGGCGCAATTTTGGCACACCGACAGTAGCTACCGTGCGATACCCTGCACCGGATCTCTGCTGCACGGGATCGAAGTCAGCCGTAGTGGAGGAGAAACCCAATTCACCAATATGTATGCGGTCTATGAAGCGCTGCCAGAATCACTGAAGAAGGCAATTGAAGGCCGTCGCGCTTTGCATGACTTTGAATTTTTGCAAAAACAGAATTCCTTGCGTCCACTGACAGACGAAGAGCGCGCTGCGATGCCGCCGGTATGGCAACCACTGGTGCGGATTCACCCAGGAACTGGCCGTAAATCGCTTTACATCAGCCCGATCTATAACGAGGAAGTCGAAGGCATGTCTTCTGAAGAAGGACGCAAACTGATTGCCGAACTGACCGCGTTCTCGGGCCAGCCGCAATTTGTTTACTCGCATCGTTGGGAAACCGACGATGTCGTGTTGTGGGACAACCGTTGCACCATGCATCAGGTGACCAAGTTCGACGCTGACGAACGTCGCGTCATGCATCGCACCACAATCGTGGGCGAAGCAGCGGTGGTTGCGGCCTAAATCGCGGTAGATATTTCAGTCAAGATTCAAGCGTATTGGTTTATGTGCGGCTCTGGACTGAAGATGGCAAATCGTGCTTGTTTTTAACGCTAACTGAAAGCTTTCCCATGTCAAATACGTCCATTCCGGTTTTACAGCACATTTCACTTGATCCAGCCTGGTTGCTCCGTTTGCAGGAAGAAATCATCGAACCGGATTTGCCGATCATCGATCCGCACCATCATTTGTGGGAGCGCGAAGGCGGCTATTTCCTTGACGAAATTTTAGCTGATACCAATTCCGGTCACAACGTTGTAGCGACTGTTTTTTCTCAGTGTGGATATGCATATCGTACCGATGGACCGGAAGAATTGCGTTCGGTTGGAGAAACGACATTCGTCACGGCAGTTGCTGAAGAGTGCGAACGCCGCGATGAAAAAACCCGCATTTGCGCCGGTATTGTCGGTGCTGGCAATTTGCTTTTGGGAGACAAAGTTGATGCCTTGTTAGCGGCACACATCGACGCAGGCCATGGCCGCTTCCGCGGTATCCGCCATATCTCGGCACGGCATGAGGCATTTTCCGCCAGTTTGTTGGGGCGTCCACAAGAGCACCTATTTTCTGACCCGACATTCCGTACCGGTTTTGGTCGTTTGCAGGCGTTTAATATGACGTTTGATGCGTGGCTTTATCACACGCAAATTGATGAACTGACGGCATTGGCGCGGGCTTTTCCCGAGACCCCGATTGTGTTGAATCATACCGGCGGTCCACTTGGTGTGGGTCCCTATGTTGGTAAACGTGACACCGTATTTACGCACTGGTTAGCTTCAATGAAAACGTTAGCGACGTGTCCTAATGTGCACGTCAAGTTGGGTGGTTTGGCAATGGCGGTCATCGGATTTGAATTTCATAAAGAACCGATTCCACCATCGTCCGGCGAGTTGTCGACTGCATGGCGCCCGTACATCGAAGCTTGTATCGAACACTTCGGTGCAGATCGCTGCATGTTTGAAAGTAATTTTCCGGTCGATAAAGGTATGTGTAGCTATCCCGTTCTATGGAACGCATTCAAGCGCATAGCCTCCGGTGCATCAGCAACGGAAAAAGCGTCATTGTTCCACGATACGGCGAGCAACTTTTATCGGTTGGGACGTTAAGTTGCTTTGATGATTAGGACTTACCCAAAATTGTCCCAGGAAGGCGTGCCGACGGAGACAGTGCGCTACTACGGCAAGGAGAGCACAACGCCGCTGGGGCATTTTGGGGTAAGTCAATACTATAAAAATAAATATTAGGGCCGTAGGGCTGAGGAGACATAATGCCAGATGCTGTCGAACCGTTTAGTAACGCGCAGGCGAAAACTACTCCTTTGTCCAGTGCCAGTGGCGAAGTGGTGGATGCCGTTGTGATTGGTGCAGGCTTCGGCGGCTTGTACATGCTGCACCGTTTGCGCGCATTGGGATTGAAGGTGCGTGCATTTGAAAAAGGCGATGACGTCGGTGGCGTTTGGTATTGGAACCGCTATCCCGGTGCGCGTTGTGATGTCGAGAGCATGCAGTATTCCTACTCGTTTTCCGAAGAGTTGCAGCAGGAGTATGAATGGACTGAACGATTCGCAGCGCAGCCTGAAATATTGGCTTATGCGTCGCATGTCGCTGAGCGTTTCGATTTGCGCAAGGATATTACATTCCAGACCAGCGTTAGCGCTGCACATTACAACGAAGAACAAGGTTTATGGGATGTCAGTACCGAGCATGGTGAGCACATTTTTGCACGTTTCTGCATCATGGCAACCGGTTGCCTGTCGTCGACCCGCATGCCGGATATTGTTGGTATCGATGCCTTCGAAGGAAATGTCTATCACACCGGTAACTGGCCGCACGAGCCTGTCGATTTTAGTGGCCAGCGCGTCGGCGTAATCGGTACCGGATCTTCGGGAATTCAGTGTATTCCTGTCATCGCGCAACAGGCGGCGCAATTGTTTGCATTTCAGCGCACGCCGAACTTCAGCGTGCCAGCGCGCAATGTTCCTATGACAGACGCGGCTCAGCGGAAATGGAAGGATAACTACGCCGGTTTGCGTCAGCAGGCCCGTGAGGACACCAGCTCCGGAACCTTGTACGAAAAAAGTCCGCATAAAGCGCACGAGGTTAGCAGCGCTGAACAACAGGTCGAATATTCACGCCGTTGGCAAGCGGGTGGTGTCAATTTTATGCACTCGTTCAACGACCTGATGCTTGATATCAGGTCCAACGATAGCGCTGCGGAATTCGTCAGAAGCCAGATCGGCGCTATCGTAGATGATCCTAAAGTGGCCGATTTGCTGAAGCCAAAAGGTTACCCAATTGGTGCTAAACGGATTTGCGTCGACACCAACTACTACAGCACCTATAACCGCGATAGCGTCACATTGGTCGATCTGCGTGCCGCGCCGATCACTTCCATTACGGCTAGCGGCTTGCAGACGACGGACACACATTACCCGCTCGATAGCATTGTCTTTGCAACCGGCTATGACGCCATGACCGGTGCACTATCGAAGATCGATATCGTTGGTCGTGCCGGGGAAACCCTGGCCAGCAAATGGGAAAATGGCCCGCGCACTTATTTGGGCTTGATGATGGCGGGTTTTCCTAACCTGTTCACCATTACCGGCCCGGGCAGCCCTTCGGTGCTGTCGAATATGATTTTTGCCATCGAGCAGCATGTTGAGTGGATCGCCGATTGTCTGTCATGGATGGGTGAACATGGACATAAAACGATTGAGGCTGATCGCGTGGCAGAAGAGCTGTGGGTGGCGCATGTCAACGAAGTCGCCGACAAGACTTTGTTTCCGCTAGCTAATTCATGGTACGTCGGTGCCAACGTACCCGGCAAGCCACGCGTGTTCATGCCGTATGTTGGCGGTGTGGTGCCCTACCGCAAAAAATGTAATGAGGTCGCAGAACGCGGATATGAGGGCTTTCATCTAAGCACTCTTTCTTAAATATTGTAGCAATCAGAGTAATTAGAAGCAGACAACACCAGCAAGACCCAGCACACCAGTAGACCGCAGATTAACTACGGCACAGGTGCAACCAACCGGAGGGGACACAATATGACAATTACACAGAAAAAAATTCGACAGGGATTGGCGCTGGCAGCATTGTTCGCGGCAAACACTGTAGCGGTGCATGCCGAGGACATTAAGATCGGTTTTAACGGCGATCTGTCGGCATCGCCATCGGCACTTAGCGGGAAGGCCGCGGTATTCGGTATTCAAGCTGCAATCGAAGACATCAATGCCAGTGGTGGTGTTTTAGGGCGCAAGCTGAGTCTGGTCACGCGGGATGATCTTTCGCAGCCACAAAAGTCGATGCAAAACATGTCCGAACTGATCGACGCCGAGAAGGTCGTCGCCGTGATCGGGCCGACCAATTCAGGCAATGCGTTGGCCTGGAAGCATATTGCCAATCAAAAGAAAATTCCCGTTATTGGCGCGATTGGATCAGCGACTGCGATTACCTTTCCGATGAGCAAAGGGGTGGATAACTATATGTTTCGCGTCTCCATGGTTGACCGCGATTCCATCGCGGCGCTGATGGCCTACGCTAGCAAAAATCCGACCAGCAAAAAGATCGGCTACATGGTCGAGACCACGGGTTTCGGTCAGGGCGGCTTGAAGGATATTGAAGAAGTCGGACAGTTACATCAAATCGTACCCGGTTGCAGCGAAAAATTTGCTGTGGCGGATACCGACATGACGTCGCAATTGAATAAATGCAAAGCCGCGGGAGTCGACACCTTGATCGTGTGGGCGCAGGCTGTTCCTTCCGCCCAACTGATGCGTAGCATGGAAAAGATAGGTTATACGCCAACGACGCTGATGTCGTGGGGCATCCAGCAACCTTCCTTTAACGAGATAGCTGGCGGCGCCGCAATGCGTCCAACTTTCCTACAAACGCTGACCGATGACCGCACCCCACGCCAACAAAAACTGTTTGAGCGTATTGCGCCAAAGATGCCGTCGAGCCCGTTCGGTATCGCCGGTCATGCCTATGATGCGGTTCTGCTGCTATCGGCGGCGATCAAGCAAGCCAATAGTACTGACGGTGCAAAGGTGCGCAACGCACTGGAAAATTTGCAGGGCAATGTCGATGGCGTGATGAAGACCTATGCCAAACCATTCTCGGCAACCAATCGCGAAGCGCTCAGCTCCTCGGACTATCGCTGGGTGAAATGGCAAGACGGAAAATTAGTGGCTTACTCCGATCCAGTGATCAAGTCATTGATGACTGTCGATTATAAAAAATAAGATCGACGTCAACGCCAATTTTCCTGAAAGGTTTATTTCGCCATGCTGATCACAGTGATTCAAGCGATTATCAGCGGTCTTGCGGTCGGCGGAGCTTATGCGTTGTTCGCATTGAGCTTCAGCATCACCTTTACCACGACCAAAACGCTGAACTTTGCTCAGGGCGATTTTATTTCCTTTGGCGCTTTTATCGGTTTATCGGCGCTCTGGTTTCTGACCGGAAAACCGATGAATGCCTCATTGTCCGACGTCCCGCTCGTCGTCTGGCATCAGGTTCTCGCGGCGATCGCAGTGATGGTCATCGTCGGTGGTACTGGCTTGTTATTGTATCTGTTGGCGGTACGGCCATTTGCTGGCAAGGGCGGAATGTCGTGGGTGATGAGTACCATCGGCTTCGGTATCATCCTGACCAGCGGCGGTCTCGCGTTGTGGGGACCATCACAAGTATTTGTTCCATCTCCGGTGGGCGACAAGGTATTGCACCTGTTCGGTATCGGTGTGCGTCCGCAGGAAATACTCACGCTCGGCGTGAGTATCGGCATCATGCTTGTATTCGATTGGGTAATGCGTAGCACCATGACTGGTAAGGCGATGCGTGCTGTGGCGCATGATCCGCGCGTCGCCGGGGCCATGGGTATCAATGCATCGGCGATGATGATCGGCGCTTACGTGCTTAGTTCCGGTCTCGCCGGATTGGGTGGATTCCTTATCGCGCCGATTACCTCAGCTTCGCTATTTATCGGTCTGGCCATTGCACTCAAAGGCTTTTCTGCCGCCATCATCGGCGGATTGTCGAACCCACGCGGCTGCGTGCTGGGTGGCTTCGCGCTGGGAGTAGTGGAATCGATGGTCAATTTGTGGCAGGCGCAATGGCGTGAGGTGGTGGTATTCCTGCTAGTGATCGTGGTATTGGCATGTCGTCCTTACGGTCTGATGGGTCTGCGTCCGGTGGAAAAAGTCTGATGCGCGCGCACCACAAAATGGATCGCAAAGGGATGCTAGGTCTCATTGCCGTTGTCGGTGCGATTGTTATCGTTAGCTTGTTGGCTGACAACGACTATCAGTTGGGCCTGCTGTTTATGATGGGCGTGTATTTTCTCTGTGCCGCCGGAATGAATGTGCTGGTTGGATTTGCGGGACAAAAATCGCTAGGACAGGCTGGATTGTTTGCGGCTGGCGCTTATGGCACAGCGATCTTGAGTACACGTTTCGACTGGAATCCTGTATGCGCGCTGTTGGGTGCCGCAGTGTTGTCCGGCTTGTGCGGTGCGTTAATCGCATGCCCTTCGCTGCGCGTGCGTGGTCCTTACCTGGCGATGGTGACACTGGCTTTTGGCATCGTGGTAGAGAAATTGGTCGCAGGATGGACCGAAGTTTTTGGCGGTGCGCAAGGGATTTACGGTGTCAAACCGCTGACGTTGTCTGGCGCGCCCTTGTCAGGCTTGCAGTGGGTCTGGCTGGTGGTGGTGTTTGGGGTGATTACGTATTTACTATTGCGTAATCTGTTAACTGGACGCTTTGGCAGAGCCTGGCTGGCGATTCAGGCTGATGAAATTGCCGCCGCTTGTGCGGGCGTTAATGTGTATCGTTACAAGGTGTTGGCGTTTGTCATAGCTGGGGTGTGCTGCGGGGTTGCCGGTGGGCTGGTAGCCCAACATGGCCAGTATATTAACTCCGACTACATCAGTTTTAATCTGTCGATTTTTATCTTATTGCTGGTGTTGTTCGGCGGAGCCGGTTCTCTGTATGGACCGTTGATTGGCGCGATAACTTTGACGCTGATTGATGCTTATCTGGCTCGCTGGCCATCGGTGCAGCATTTCGGCTATGGCGCGCTGTTGCTGTTTGCACTGTATGTGATGCCGGAAGGTGTCGCTGGTTTGCTCAAAAAGGTAAGTGCGCGCTTAGTGCGCTCGCGCTCATCCGCGCCGGAAGTGTCGCCAGAATTGAGCGGCGCTCGCGCAGCACTGTCCGCACTGGCAAAAGAGATTCCTGCAATACACGCGGGCGGAACGAAGCCTGAACTGCTGGAGGTTCACCATCTTGCCAAATCATTCGGTGGCATTCATCCGGTTCAGGATGTATCGTTTTCTCTGCGGTCAGGAAAAATTCATGCGCTGATTGGTCCTAACGGCGCTGGCAAAACCACCATGATTAACATGCTTAGCGGCGTCATTCCAGCCAGTTCGGGAAGAATCGCGTTTCTTGGCAAAGATATCGGTCAGCTTAGCAGCCATGCTATTTGTGGGCAGGGCATTGCGCGCACGTTCCAAAACCTGCGTTTGTTTGGCGCGCTGTCGGTCCAGGAAAATATCCTTATTGGCCGTCATTGTCGCATGCAAAACGGTTTCTTCAGTGCCTTGTTGGGACTGCCGTCCTCTCGCGCTGAGGAGCATCAAGCCCGCGAACATACCGCGTCAGTGCTGGATTTTTTTGGTCTGACGTCATTGGCGTTGCGGCCCGCCGGTAGTCTTGCTTATGGCCTGCAACGTCGTGTGGAATTGGCGCGTGCCCTCGCAACCGAACCGCTATTGCTCTTGCTTGACGAACCCGCCGCCGGGTTAAATCCTCAGGAATGTGCTGAACTAGGGGATCTGATTGTCAGTATCGCCAGACTTGGAATCAGCATCGTCATGGTTGAACATCACATGGATCTGGTGATGAAAATTTCCGATCACGTCATTGTGCTTGATCACGGTAGCAAAATTGCCGAAGGCTTGCCAGCTGCAGTACGCGCTGACGCACGGGTCATCGCATCGTATCTGGGCGCGCCAGTTGATGCGACCGCGCTCACTGCTAAAGCCGAGGAAGTGACATGCTAATACTTGACGAAATTGATGTTTCTTACGGGCCGATTTCAGCGCTGCGCAAAATTTCGCTGGAAGTACCAGCAGGCGCGGTGGTCGCAATTATTGGTGCTAACGGTGCAGGTAAAAGTTCTTTGTTAAAAAGTATCGCGGGGTGGGAGATCCCGACCAGCGGTTCAATCCGCTTTATGGATGGCGGCATGACACGGGATATTACGCGCCTGCCATCGCATCGTCGTGCAGGGTTGGGAATTGCATTGTCGCCGGAAGGCCGTGGCATTTTTCCCGATCAGAGCGTACGCGACAATCTGATACTAGGAGCATATCTGAGACGCCGCGATCCGGTTGCTATCGAGCGCGACATCCTGCGTGCGTACGAACGATTTCCGATTCTTGGAAGCCGCCAACACCAGCCTGCGGGTACGCTTTCCGGTGGCGAACAGCAAATGCTGGCGATCACCCGAGCTTTGATGAGTGAGCCAAAACTGCTGTTGCTCGATGAGCCCTCGCTCGGCCTGGCACCGCTCATGATTCAGGAAATTTTTGCGACGATATGCGCTTTACGAGAAGAAGGATTAACTATTTTTCTCGTCGAGCAAATGGCGAATCAGGCGCTTGGGATTGCCGATTACGCATATGTCCTGGAAAACGGCAGCATCACACAATCCGGTAAGGGCGCTGATCTGATGCATGACCCAAATGTGCGGGCCGCCTATCTTGGAATGCATTGAATGGCGAGAGCGGAATAATAGAAGGAATTTTCGTCGATAACTATCTTTAGCAGCATTGTTCTCAAGATTGCACGTCACAACTTTAAAGGAAATGGCTATGAGTATTGCAACAGATGTGAGTCCAATCCCAGCCAGCTTAAGCAGTACCGTTGGTCAGGATCTATTCGGCCTCGCACAGCAAGTCTGCGTAGTAACCGGTGCTGGTAGCGGTATTGGGCGTAGCATCGCCACTGCTTTTGGTAAAGCTGGTGCGCGGGTTGTTGTACTCGATGTCAATCCTGAAGGCAGCGCTGAAACCGTCAGAGAAATTATCGATGCGGGTGGACAGGCCATCGCGATCCATTGCAATGTCGCTGATCCTGCCAGTATTGAAGCGGCCGCCGATTTCTCTCTTGCCGCCTTTGGTCCTTGCGATGTATTGGTTAACAACGCCGGCCTGATTCGCGCAGGCGGCCTTGATACGTTGCCTGTCGAGGAATGGAATTTGTTGTTGTCGGTGAACTTGACCGGCTATTTTCTCTGCTCGCAAATTTTCGGTCGGCAAATGCGCGCCAAAGGTAAGGGTGCATTGGTGCATGTTGCCTCAATTGCAGGAAGTAATCCGACGGCCTTTAGTGGCGCATACAGTGTCGCCAAAGCGGGTGTGACCATGTTGTCGCAGCAGCTTGCGGTGGAGTGGGGGCCGCAAGGAATTCGCAGCAATGCGGTACACCCGGGCATGATTTTGACGCCGTTGTCTGCTGCGATGTATGACCAGCCTGGCGTGTTAGAGCAGCGCAGCAAAGCAATTCCAATAGGACGTATTGGTAAGCCTGAGGATGTGGCGGACGCCGTGTTGTTTTTGGCTAGTGATCGCGCGTCCTATATCAATGGGGACGCGTTGACCATTGATGGTGGCTTTACCGGCATGTTGCTGAGTCTGGTGCCACGGGCTGGCTACGAGCGTTAGGATTGCCGCTTAGCCGCATTACCGTATTAATGCTTTATATTTTAAATTAAATGGATTGCACAATCCGAGGGATTTAAACCATGGCTGACCTGATTCTGCATCACTTTTTAATATCTCCATTTTCAGAGAAAATTCGCCTGGCATTAGGTTATAAAAAACTTGCCTGGAAGTCGGTCATTGTTCCGGGCGTCATGCCTAAACCTGATGTCGTCGCGCTGACCGGCGGTTATCGTAAAACACCTTTCCTGCAAATCGGTGCTGATATTTATTGTGACAGTGCGCTGATCTGTGAAGTGCTAGAGCAAGTGCAACCGAGTCCGGCCTTATATCCTTCACATGGCAACGGTGTGGCGCGCACTTTGGCGCAGTGGGCAGATACCACGCTGTTCTGGAGCGTTCTGGCACCACCAAGAAATACCGCACATATGTTTGCTGGCGCACCACCCGATACGGCCAGCTTGTTTAGCCTGGACCGGGAAACGATGAAAGGCCCGATGCTCAGACTGCGCGGCCCCGATGCCGCCGCGGCCTGCAAAGACTATCTGGAGCGTGTATCGGATATGCTAAGCGGCCAACCCTATTTGCTAGGCCAGGCGCCATGCATCGCCGATTTTTCGGTATATCACTCATTGTGGTTTAGTCGCCAATTCACCCCAGTGGTAGAGGAAATGCTGCGTAGCGTGCCAGCAATACTTTCCTGGATGGAGCGTATGCAGGCTTTTGGTCATGGACAGATCCAGCAGATTGATTCTTCCGATGCGGTTGCCATTGCCGCTAACGCTGAGCCACTGCCGATTGGTCAGGGTCGTAGCCATTTACCCGACAACGTTTTTCAAGACGAGCATGGTATTCCGCTTGGCAGCCGCGTGTCAATCACGGCAGAGAGTTTCGGGCCAGAAGCGACGGAGGGCGAACTGGTCGCGGCGACGCGGTCCCATTTCACCTTACGCCGCCATGACGTACGTGCAGGATTTGTGCACGTACATTTTCCAAGAATTGGTTACGTTCTCAATAGGGTAACTAGTTTGACGTAGTCGCTATCCTGCTTGCCTGAAGCGTTTGCTGAAAGACGGCGTGGACTTTACATCGTATAAAAAAATAATTCATTTTCACCAGGAGACAAGTATGAGTGCATTTAAATCTGTATTAAAGCCGGTTGTTGGTATCGCGTTATTGGTTGGCGCGACCTTGTTGCCACAGTTGGCAATGGCCGCAGATCCCATTAAAATTGGTGCGATCAATCCTTTCAGTGGTCCACTCGCACTGTACGGTGTTGAGGTTACCCGCGGTTATGAGCTCGCCGTGGATCAGGCCAACGCCGCCGGTGGTGTTCTCGGACGCAAGATCGATATCGTGCGCGGTGATGCTTCCACACCACAACAAGGCATTGCGACCGTTGAGCAATTGGTCGCTAAAGATAAGGTCGACCTATTTGTCGGCACCTACACCAGCCCTGTCTCCAACGCGGCCAGCGATGCAGCATCACGCTATAACAAGCTGTATTGGGAAACCGGCGCACTGGCACAAAATCTAACCGATCGTGGCCTGCCAAACTATATCCGTATGAGTCCTAATGGCGGCGATTTTGCACTCCTGTCGGTGACCGCTGTGCGCGAATTGATAGCGCCTGCACTTAAAAAGAACCTGAAAGACGTCAAGATCTGGATCGAGCATGAAGACTCGCTCTACGGTACGTCGATTGCCCAGACCCAGAAACGTTTATTGGAAGCCCTCGGCGCAAAGGTCGTCGGCGTTGGCGCACATTCAATGCGTTCAATTGACTTGAACGACACGGTCCTGCGTGCCAAGCAAGCCAATCCAGACGTGCTGATCCAGACAGGTTACGTGCCGGATGGCAATTTATTGTTGCGTACAGCACGTGATCAAGGCTTTAAGCCTGGCGCGATTATGTTGGTTGGCGTGGGTGACACCCCGGAGACTTTGCAATCGTTAGGCGCAGGATCTGTTGAAGGCGTGCTGGTGGTCAGCTATCCGCGTACCGATATTTCTGAAAAATACGGTCCTGGTGCAAAAGGTTTTCTTGCAGCATATCGCGCCAAATATAAAACTGACCCGATTGCATCGCAAAGTATGACTGCGTATGTCGGTATGCAAATGCTGTTCGATACGATTCGCGCCGCTAACAGTCTGGACGTCGCAAAAGTCCGTGCCGCCGCTGCCGCAATGGATAAACCGAACGGTACGTACGCAACCGGTTATGGCCTCAAATTTGATAAAAATTTCCAAAACGTGCGCGCACTTCCCGTCACAGCGCAGTGGCAGGCCGGCAAGATGGTGACAGTGTTTCCAGAAAATGCCTCCCCAACTGGCGCCACACTTAAACCCCTGGCACGTAACTAATATCAGGCATTGTTTATCGTGGATGCCGCCCACGCTTTAATTGGCGGCATTCTACTTAAGGAAAGTAGGCAATGGATCAAATTTTAAATGTGCTGGTGTTTGGCATTCTGCTGGGAGGCATTTACGGCCTGGTCAGTATTGGATTGAACCTGATTTTTGGCGTGGTGCGAATCGTTAATTTTGCGCAAGGCGAACTGGTGATGTTTGGTATGTACGGCAGTTACTATGCGTACACCTATCTGGGTCTGAACCCTTACCTGGCCGCATTGATCGTTGCACCATTGGTCGGCCTGATCGGAATGGCGATTCAGCGACTGGTGATTCAACCGCTGCATAATGAGTCGAACATGCAAATTTTTGCCACTTTCGGTCTGTTGATGATGTTTCAGAACATCATGCTGGCAGTGTCGCGAGGCGAGGCAGTCAGTATTGGCGGTCAGGTTGGCGCGTCGGTATTGACGGTCGGTGATATGAAAATCAGCGTCGTCCGGCTGGTGACTTTTATAGCGACCACGCTCATTACGATCGGTTTGCATCTCTTTCTGTCGCGCACAATGGCGGGTAAATCGATTCGGGCGGTGACGCAGGACAAGCGCTCGGCACGGGTGATGGGGATCAACGTTGAACGTACTTTCTTGTACACCTTCGGTCTCGGCGCTGGCCTCGCTGGCCTGGCTGGCGTGCTACTCACACCAATTTATTCGATCACGCCAACAGTCGGTAGCAATTTTATTCTTGCCGCTTTTGCTGTGGTGGTTCTTGGTGGGTTGGGCAGTGTCTGGGGCGCGTATATCGGCGGCCTGATCGTTGGTATCGTTGAAGCGTTTGCTGGCTACTACATCGATCCATCATTGAAAAGTGCGATCTGGTTCATCATTTTTCTTATCGTTTTAATCTTGCGTCCGTCAGGCCTTTTCGGTCAGGTTGGCGCGGAAGAAGTGGGATTCCGTGAACAACAATGAAACAAGTACGCTGGATAAACAGGTGCCTTTGGTCCAACCGCAGGTGCAGCCTAATGTGCAGCCTCAGGCAGAATCTGAGTTGGAACATTACGGCGCTTTGCACCGCGAAAGCGGGATCGATACAAGACGGCAAACGTTATTGAAATATGCGGGCGGCATGGCAGTGGCATTCTTGCCGTTTATATTGTTGGTGCATGATGCTTACTGGCTCAACATTATCGCGTTCACTTATTTAATGGGTGGGCTGGCGGCGGCATGGAATATTATCGGCGGTTTTGCGGGACAATTCTCACTCGGTCACGGTGTATTTTTCGGCATTGGCGCGTATGTCACGGCAAGGTTTTACACGCTATTTGACGTGTCGCCGTGGCTGAGCATGATTCCCGCGGCCGTGTTTGCGGCGCTCATCGCGGTGCTGATTTCATGGCCGACATTCCGTTTGCGTGGACCATTTTTCGCCATCGCAACCATGGCGTTTAATGAGGTCGCGTTCGTAATCGCTAATCACTTCGACTCACTGACCAATGGACCAAGTGGCATTTTGATCCCATTTAAGCCAGGTTTTGCGAATATGATTTTTGTCGAACGCTGGCAGTACTGTTTGCTGATGTTTATCTTCGCCGCTGTGGTAATCGGTGTGACCGTGGTGTTGCGTCGTAGTCGCCTTGGTTATTACCTGCTGGCGGTGCGCGAGGATGAAGACGCTGCACGTGCAGCTGGCATCAACGTGCTCAGCGTCAAGTTGCGCGGCATGGCATTGAGCGCTGGACTGACTTCGATTGGCGGTACTTTGTTTGCAATGTACCTGCGCTATATCGATCCACCGACGTTGTTCACGATGACTGATGTAGGTGTCAAATTTGCATTGATAACCTTGATTGGCGGCATCGGTACCATTGCTGGCCCGTTACTGGGCGCGGCGTTGATTATTCCGTTCGAGAATTTTTTACGTGCTGAACTGGCAAGCGCGCTTCCCGGTATCAATCTGGCGATCCTGGGATTTTTGATGGTGTTGGCAGCCTTGTTCATGAAGCGCGGTCTGGTTGGCGCATTGAGTGACTTGTGGCGCAAGCTGCAAAACCTGTGGATGGCAAAAAAATGACGCAAACAATGTCTCAAATACAATCGCAGAATACAGCAACGGCCTTGCTCTCAGTCTCTGGCGTCAGCAAACAATTTCTTGGCTTACGGGCGGTCGATAACGTCACGTTGTCGGTCAAAAAAGGCGAGATTATCAGCATTATCGGTCCCAATGGTGCCGGTAAAACGACCTTCTTTAATTTGCTCTCCGGTCAGTTATCGCCCAGTCAAGGTGAAGTATGCCTGCGCGGTGAGTCGATTAACCGTCTGGCCCCGCATGCCCGTGCGCAACGTGGCATCGGCCGTACCTTTCAGATCGCCAAGCCACTGATTACGTTGAGTGCGTTGGAAAACGTGATGATCGGCGCATTCATGCGGCATTCGCGGTTGACGACTGCGCGCGACAAAGCGATGGAAGTGTTGCAGCGCGTCGGATTGGCGCGCCATGCATTGCGACGCGCGGGCGACCTGACACTGAGTGAGCGACGCAGACTGGAAGTGGCGCGAGCGCTGGCGCTTGAACCGGAACTGGTGCTGCTCGATGAAGTCATGGCAGGTCTGAATCAAAGTGAAGTCGGTCAAGTCATCGAATTGCTGCAGGATTTGCATGCGAATGGACTGACTTTTTTGATCATCGAACACAACCTGAAAGTGGTGCGTGCGTTCTCGGATCGGGTGGTGGTATTAGACCGCGGACGGATGATCGCAGAAGGCAGCGCCGAGCAGATTCTCAGTTCACCCGAAGTTATTAAAGCGTATCTGGGAGATCAACAATGACCAACGCTATTCTTCAGGTCGAAGCGCTATGTTCCGGATATTCGGAACTGCCGGTGTTACATGGCATGACGCTGGATGTCGGACAGGGTGAATTTGTTTCTGTCGTTGGTGCCAATGGCGCTGGCAAGACGACTTTGCTACTCACGATTACCGGTCATTTGAAAGCGCATTCCGGCCGGGTTATGTTTGATGGGCAAGATATCACTAACCTGCCCGCCCATGCAGCAGCGGAACGTGGTCTGGTCATGGTGCCTGAAGGCGGTCGTTTGTTTCCCTTCATGAGCGTGCTGGAGAATCTACAACTTGGCGCTTACCATCCAAAGGCGCGGGCGCGCATGGCGCAGTCGCTGGACGAGGTCATGACGTTGTTTCCTTTGCTGGCTGAACGCCGCACCCAACTTGCTGGCCGCCTCTCCGGTGGCGAACGCCAGATGTGTGCAGTCGCCCGCGCGATGATGGCATTGCCGAAACTGCTGATGTTGGATGAGCCTTCACTCGGGCTTGCGCCGATCATGGTTGATAAAGTTTTTGAGATTGTCAGCCAACTGGTGGCAACAAAAGGGATTTCTGTGTTGTTGGTGGAGCAGAATGTCGGCAATGCACTACGCATGTGTCAGCGCGGTTGCATCATTGAGCACGGTCGTATCCTCAAGATTGCGAGTGGTAAGGACCTGTTACAAGACCCTGATATCCAGCGCTCGTATATGGGACTGTAAGGTTGACTAGAAGTTTGGCTAAAAGCGGCCTGTAGTTGACAACTGGTGTGATTTAAAACAACGCTCGTAGAAGCGCAACAAATTTTTTCTGATTTCACGTCGCCTGTACGTGATCTGTGAATGGAGAGTCTGGGGCCCGGTACGGTGCATTTTGCATCAATGCCGGGATCGCCAGAAATAAGTCGAATTAGCATTATTTGCTAACACCACCCAAAAAGATCCCAACTGAACTGCATCCAAACTGAGACAAGTTTATCGGACGGAAAAGTGATTAAAAAAATAATTAAACTGGGGCTCAACTGCTAATTGAAATAACAGTTTCCTGCATTAAATTAAGCGTGCCAACCTAGCTCAAAAAAACTACACATTAGGCAAAGTTGATCCTCTTTTTTCCGCTTTAGCTAGTTTACGCAAGAAGCACATAAGTGAGTATGAAATCATCGAATTGAGTGTGGTCTTCAAGAGATAGCACTGTTAAATATAAAAACGAAATGATCACGGGACATCACAAATGAAAAAATTAGTTGCTGCAATCGCCATATTGGCACCTTTCGGCGTAGCACAAGCCGATTCCAGCGTGACCATTTACGGTAACGTAGATGCAGCGATTGTATCGGTGAGTACAATCGGCGGCACGACAAAACCGGGCGGTTCAGTCGGTGTAAATTCAGCGCATATCCTGCGTGAAGATTCTGGCGTTGGTCCAGCGAGTCGTTTGGGTTTCCGTGGTACCGAAGATCTTGGTGGCGGACTGAGCGCTAACTTCGTGCTTGAGGCTGGTTTTGGTGCGGATACCGGTG
Source organism: Glaciimonas sp. GNP009 (assembly GCF_054343755.1). Taxonomy (NCBI): domain Bacteria; kingdom Pseudomonadati; phylum Pseudomonadota; class Betaproteobacteria; order Burkholderiales; family Oxalobacteraceae; genus Glaciimonas; species Glaciimonas sp. GNP009. The sequence goes on along the minus strand of NZ_JBTGUV010000004.1, from coordinate 1,265,050 downwards.
CTAGTCAGCAGGGTGGTGTGTTGTTTGGTCGTCAATCATGGGTTGGTTTGGCTGGTTCTAACTGGACTCTGTCTGCAGGTCGTCAATATGCACCGATCGACGTCATCTTTGCTGCGATCGATCCATCGTATGGTCTGTACTTTGGTAACGCGACAACGGCAACCAACCATGCTATCTATCCGACTATTGGTGCGACCGCAACTAGTGGAACATGGCAGTCGACTTCCCGTGTAAACAACTCTTTGTTGGGAACATTTAAAACTTCCGGTCTGACATTTAAGTTGATGTTGGCAGCTGGTGATGAAAATACGCGCAATACAGGCCAATTGATCAACCCTAGCGTGACGTACGATAATGGTCCGTTGTCATTGAGTTTGTCGGCTACCCGCCTGCGTCAGGCGCAAGATAGTATTCTTGCAACTGCTAAGCCTGAGTGGGTGAGTGAGCAAATCGCCGGTGGTTCTTATACCTTCGATTTTGCTAAGGTATTTCTTGGCGCTTATCAATTCATCGGACCAAGCAATTTTGCTAATTTGAGCCCGGCTGCGACCGTTGGTGCGCCCGGTGCGGCAGCTTACGCCTATACCTGGAGTCGTCAGCATTCATACTGGATCGGCGCACGTATTCCGGTCGGTACAGGTACTTTCATTCCTTCTATCGACAGAATCGATTACATCTATAAAAATGGCACACCAGACGGTCACGGTACTGTACTCGGTTTGACTTATGAGTATCCGTTCTCGAAAACCACTGTTTTGTACGCTAACTATGGTCAGACTAAGAATAGCGCGACTGCAAACGGTCCATTGGTGTCTACGATCACCTCTGCTACTGCTGGCGTCGTACCTTACGGTTCGACCATCAGAGCAGCGGCTATCGGCATGCGCCACTCCTTCTAACGCCGGACCTACGAAAAACCGCCCCAGCGGCGTTGTGCTTTCCTAGCCACCAATGTGGCCGGTACTATCGTACTGTCTTCGTTGGCACGCCTTGCTGGGACGATTTTGCGTAAGTCTTGAGTTGGTGGGTTTATTTAAAACCTTTTTTGGCTTGTTTCAGAATTATTTGGAATATGTCATATCCGATGGCCCTTCTCAGCTTGAGCGGGGCCATTTGTTTTTGTTGGTCTGATTTTTTTGTTTCAATTTTTCGACGTGATGTTTCCCTAGTCGTTGTCTGTATTTCTTTCCTTGCTTCACTCAATTTTATATCTCTGTTTTGCCTGAAATGGTCTCGCTTCCGTGTGCTTAAGTGTGGGCTTGGCGCACGTGATTTATGGCTGATTTACAGCATGAATAATCATCATTCAAACGCTTATCAAAAAAGTTGCGACGTCAGTAAAAATGCTATACCATCGGGTAGATAACAATTCTATTAAGTATATATCAGCCTGTAAGGCATCAGGAATCGCTCGAAAATTATGCGGTTTGGATACCGGAACAGGGTGGTAAACCAGGGAGATTAAAGATGGTGAATCGTCGTACCGTGATAGCTGGACTATCAGCGCTTTCAGCAGTTTCTTTAGCGCCAATGATCGCAAGAGCACAGTCTAAACCTTTGATTCGTATCGGCATGTTGCAAGATGCATCTGGTCCTTATAGTTATCTTGGTGGCGTCGGTTCAATCGCTTGTGCGCGTCAGGCGATTGCTGAAATCGCGGGAAGCCGTGGTTTGAATGTCGAAATCCTTACAGCGGATCACCAGAATAAACCTGATATTGGCGCTGCCATTGCGCGCCAGTGGCTTGATCAGGGCGTTGATGCACTGATGGAGTTTAATAATTCCGCAATCGCTTTAGCCGTCAATAATTTAGTGCGTGAGCGTGACAAAGTGATGCTTGCCAATAACGTCGGCTCCGCTTCTCTCAGCGGCGTCAATTGCACCCCGAATATGACCCATTGGACTTTCGATACTGCGATGCTGGCAACCAGCATGGGTAACGGAATGATCGAAAAGGGCGCTGGAGAAAGTTGGTTTTTCATCCGTGCCGACTATGTATTTGGCAAAGCCTTACGCGACGATACCGCTGCCGTAGTCATCGCTAAAGGCGGCAAAGTGGTGGGCGAAGTCGCGGTGCCAGTTGGTACGACCGATTTTGCGTCCGCCCTGTTGCAGGCACAAGCTTCCGGCGCAAAAGTTGTGGCGTTGGCGTTGGCCGGTAATGACTTGCTCAACTGCCTCAAGCAAGCAAACGAATTTGGACTGACCAAAGGTGGTCAGCGGATGGCTGCGTTGATCATTTATTTGCAAGATATTAAAGCACTGGGTTTGCCAGTCACCAAAGGTCTGGTCCTGACGGAATCGTTTTATTGGGATTTGAGCGACAAGTCGCGTGCTTTCTCGAAACGTATAACGCCTAACACTAAGGGTGTACCGCCGAACATGGGCCAGGCTGGCGCATATTCTGCTGTGACACATTATTTGAAAGCAGTTGCCGATGTGGGCGCTGCAGAAGCCAAACGTTCTGGCCGTGTCGTAGTTGAGCGTATGAAACAATTGCCGATCAGCGATGACGTGCTGACCAATGCGCGCATTCGTGCTGACGGTCGCGTTGTCAGTGATGTGTATCTATTCGAAGTCAAGTCTCCGGAAGAGAGCAAAGGCGAGTGGGATTTGTACAAGATCAAACGTAAGCTCGGCCCGGATCAGGCTTGGCGTCCAATGTCGGCGGGTGGTTGCCCACTCGTTAAACCAGGGAGTATCTGATGAGTGATATTAAAAGTAACAAACCAATTAATATTCCAGAATCACCTTTTACACGTCCGGAAATGTTTTCGCCGGACGTCATGATTGACGATAACAAATGGTATCCCCTAGGTAAATTGGGCAAGGTTCGTCCGATCCTGTTTGATGTCTCGAATGGTGGTTGGATCAGTATTCTGAAGGCTGAAGGTCAGGGCACTATTCAGCGCCACCGTCATGCTTCGCCAGTAACCGGTTGGACGCTTGATGGCGCGTGGGGCTATCGCGAGTACGACTGGGTTGCACGTGCCGGTAGTTTTGTTTATGAGCCACCGGGTCACATCCATACTCTTTATATTGATCCGGAAGCTGGCAAGATGACCGCGTTGTTTCACGTTCATGGCCCGCTCGTGTATCTGGATGAAGAAGGTAATGCGACTGACTACGATGATGTGTTTTTGCGCCTCGACCGGTACGCCAAGTATTGTCGTGAAGTCGGTCTGGGCGATGATTATCTGCAATCGCTGATTCGATAGCTTTACTCTGCTCAGCTCTGTCGTTTGCTGACTAGCCTATTTATTTTTTGTTCCAAGGATGAAGTCCAATGTCTTCGAAAATGCACTTGATGCAAATGCTGATACACAGCGCCAGTACGCATACTCTGCTTAGTTGGACCGATCCGAAGGATGGGCAGTTAGATGGCTTGCAAGATTTTGCCTATTGGCAGAATCTGGCCCAGACGCTTGAGCGCGGTTGTTTTGATGGCGTGTTTTTTGCCGATAGCCCAGCCACACATGCGGTCTATAAAAGTAGCGTCAAGCCATCAGTAGAATACGGTGCATCATGGCCCAATCATGATCCGATGCCTTTGGTAGCGGTGATGGCTGCGGCGACTAAACACCTCGGTATTGGTGTGACGTTGTCGACCACTGGTACGACGCCTTATCTGGCGACCCGTCGCATTTCGACTTTGAATTATTTGAGTCGTGGTCGCGTTGGCTGGAACATCGTATCCGGTTTCAGCGCAGCAGAACATCAGGCTAATGGTCTTGGCGCATTGGGTCATGACGAGCGTTATGACCAAGCCGACGAATTTATGGAAATTTGCTACCGCTTGTGGGATAGCGTTCCCGATGCAGCGATATTGAAGAACCACGTTACTGGCAAGTTTGCTGATCCCGAACAAATCAATGTCGTTGATTTTCAAGGTCGTTTTCTAAATTGCAAAGCGGTTGCGCCGACGTTGCCATCGTCATACGGTCGGCCATTGTTGTTTCAGGCTGGTTCATCGGGACGTGGTTTGCAGTTTGCGATGGAACACGCTGAAGTGATTTTTGCGATTCAATCGCATATCGCAGGGATGAAAAAGAGCATGCTGCAATTGAGCGCTGCCGCTGCGGAGCAAGGCAAGGGTAAAGAATGCAAGGTGTTATTTGGCCTGCAACCGATCGTGCGCAGTACCGAACTTGAAGCGCGTCAACGTGCTGAAGAATTGGCTGAGCGGATTCCGCTGGATGCCATTCTTGCGCGTCTCTCGGGCGTGTTCGGTATCGATCTGAGTCAGCTTGATCCAGATCGTCCATTGGCGGAAATGGAAACCCAGGCTTCACGCGGATTGATGGCGGCGACGGTGACCGGTGCGGATGGCAAGGCGGTGACATTGCGTCAGGCAGCAACAACCTGGGCCTTGTCGGTGGCCATTCCTCAAGTGATCGGTACGCCGGAACAAGTGGCTGATGAAATGGAGCGTACCTGGCGCGAAACCGGTTGCTACGGCTTTAACCTGAGTCCGACGACCAATCCTGATAGCGTTGAAGATTTTGTTGATCAGGTCGTGCCAATCCTGCAAAGCCGTGGCGTGTTCCGCACTGCTTATGAAGGCGACAGCTTCCGTGACAATTTGATGGCTTGATGGGGCGGGTAAAGTGACTGATACGATCATCGAAACACGTGGCTTGACCAAGGACTTCCGCGGCTTTATCGCGGTTGGTGGAGTCGATTTGAAAGTGCGCAAGGGATCTATCCATGCGCTGATCGGTCCTAATGGTGCGGGTAAATCTACGGTCTTCAATTTACTGACACGTTTTTTGCCCGCTAGTGGTGGACAAATATTTTTCAAAGGTGAAGAGATCACCCGACGCGACCCGGCCTTGGTAGCGCAGAGCGGCATGGTGCGCTCGTTTCAGATTTCTTCCACTTTCCCGGCTTTTAGTTTGCGTGACAATGTACGGATTGCGTTACAGCGCCCGCTGCAAGTTAGCTACCAATTCTGGCGTTCTGACAAGACACTTGCGGCATTGTATGAGCGTGCCGACGAGTTGCTTGAGGCGGTGGGTTTAACGCGATGGCGTGATGTGCGAGCAGCCGATCTGTCATATGGCCGTAAGCGTGCGCTCGAATTAGCGACCACGTTGGCGCTCGATCCAGAAGTGATGTTGCTGGATGAACCAATGGCTGGACTAGGTCATGAGGATATCGCGCGCATCGCCAGTCTGATTCGAAAGGTTGCGGTTGGTCGTACGGTCTTGATGGTGGAACACAATTTAAAAGTAGTGGCCGATTTGTCGGACACCATTACGGTGCTGGCGCGCGGCAAAATATTGGCCGAAGGCCCGTATGCCGTCGTGTCTGCGAATCCGCTGGTGCGTAGTGCTTACATGGGATCAGCGCATGCCTGATTTATCTCCCCAACCGGATTTACTGGCCATTGATAATCTGCGTGCCTGGTACGGCGAATCGCAGGCCTTGCATGGCATTAACCTGACTGTGCAACGCGGCGAAACCGTTACTTTGCTTGGACGCAACGGCGCTGGCAAGACCAGTACGCTGCGTTCGATCATGGGATTGATGCGGCGACGTGAAGGCGCGATTACATTTTCCGGTAGCGAATTAATTGCCGCATCGCCGGATCAGATTGCGCGTCTGGGTATCGGCTATTGTCCGGAAGAGCGCGGCATTTTTGCTGGCTTGACGGTGCAAGAAAATCTGATGCTGCCACCGATCATTAAGGCGGGTGGTATGACGCTGGCGGAAATCCACCAATTGTTTCCTAATCTGGCCGAGCGTAGCGCCAGTCAAGGAACCAAATTGTCCGGCGGCGAACAACAAATGCTGGCCATTGCACGTATCTTGCGCACGGGCGCAGATTTGCTATTACTGGACGAACCAACTGAAGGTCTGGCACCGGTCATCATCGAACAAATCGGTCATGCAATTCAGAAGCTTAAAGAGCGGGGTTACACCATCGTTCTGGTCGAGCAAAATTTCAATTTCGCCGCCAGTGTGTCAGAACGATTTTACGTGATTGAAGATGGTCGTGTAGTTGATCATATTGCTGCAGCCGAGATCGCTGATCCGACGACGGTGGCCAACATTCACAATTATTTGAGTATGTAAATTATGACAGAATTCTTTGGTGTTTCCGTGCAGGCACTGTCTGGGCAATTAATGATCGGTGCTATCAACGGTGCCTTCTATGCCATGCTCAGCCTTGGTCTGGCGGTTATCTTTGGCTTGCTGAACATCATCAATTTCGCGCATGGTGCGCAATATATGATGGGTGCGTTTTGTGCGTGGTTGTTACTCAACTTTCTCGGGCTAAATTATTGGATGGCGCTGGTGTTGACGCCACTTATCGTCGGTGCGAGCGGAATGCTGATTGAGCGCTATTTGTTACGCCATATTCAACAACTTGACCATGTGTATGGTTTGTTACTCACTTTCGGTGCAGCGCTGTTGATTGAGGGTGCTTTTCGCCAACTATTCGGAGCGGCCGGGTTGCCGTATGCCACTCCCGCGCTGTTGCAGGGCGGGCATCATTTAGGCTTTATGTATTTACCTACTTATCGCGCCTGGGTCTTCATCTTTTCTATCGTGGTATGTGGTGCTACCTGGCTGATGATTGAGAAAACCAAACTAGGGTCTTACTTGCGCGCGGCCACTGAAAACCCATCATTGGTTCAAGCCTTTGGCGTGCGCGTGCCGCGCATGATGATGCTGACCTACGGTTTTGGTGTGGGTTTGGCTGCATTGGGTGGCGTGTTGGCCGCACCTATTTATCAGGTCAGCCCGATGATGGGAACCAGCACTATTATTGTGGTGTTTGCAGTCGTCGTGATCGGTGGCATGGGTTCAATCGGCGGGGCGATTTTCAGCGGCTTTGCGCTCGGTTTGGCGGAAGGTTTGACCAAGGTATTTTATCCACAGGCTTCCAGTACGGTGATCTTCGTAATTATGGCGCTGGTATTGCTGATCAAGCCTGCCGGGTTGTTTGGGAGGACTGCATGATGGTGTCGAATGTAAAAGCGTTGATGCAATCCGATCTTGCACAAAAAAATGCGCCACTGATCATCGCCGCTTTGATGTTGCTGCTTGCGCTGGTGAGTCCTTTTATCGGGCTCTATCCGGTCTTTATGATGAAGGCCTTGTGTTTTGCGTTGCTTGCTGCAGCGTTCAATTTGCTGTTCGGTTATGGCGGCTTGCTGTCCTTCGGGCATGCTTCGTTTTTTGGTACTGCGGCCTACGTAACCGGCTACTCAATGAAGTATTGGGGCATTAATCCGGAGGTTGGGATTGTGCTTGGCACACTGGCTGCGACGGTACTAGGTGTGGTGTTCGGCTGGCTGTCGATTCGACGTCAAGGTATTTATTTCGCGATGGTGACGTTAGCGTTGGCCCAAATGCTGTATTTCTTCTATTTACAGGCTGGTGGTTTTACTGGTGGCGAAGATGGCATTCAGGCGATCCCGCGCGGTCATCTTTTTGGCGTCATTAACCTCAACCAACCCTTGGCGATGTATTACACCGTGCTGGCGATCTGTATCGGTGGCTTCGCGCTGATTTATCGCGTCGTGCATTCGCCATTCGGTCAGGTACTCAAGGCAATTCGTGAAAATGAACCGCGGGCTATTTCGTTGGGTTATCGGGTTGAGCGGATTAAGTTGCTGGTGTTTGTCTTGTCGGCTGCGCTGGCTGGACTAGCCGGTGCGACCAAGACGCTGGTGTTTCAGCTTGCGACACTCAACGATGTTAACTGGTCAGTATCTGGCGATGTGATTCTGATGACGTTGGTTGGCGGCGTAGGTACGCTGTTTGGTCCGATTATCGGGGCTTTCGTGTTAGTGGTGATTAGCACTTACCTTGCCGGTTTTGGATCATGGGTCACAATGATTCAGGGCGCGATCTTTATTGTTTGCGTCATGTCCTTCCGGCGTGGCTTGTGTGGTTGGGTTGCCGACCGATTCGAGATCGCACGTTTGCCTTTGGTGGGAAGCGACCCTTTGGTTGCAAATGTGGTCAAAGCCGGCTTTCGCCGTGCGCTTTCCGAACCCTCTATTCCATTGAAAGATACCAGCCTCCATGAGTGATTCTTTGTTAGCATCGCCGCAAGTGTCGCCGCAAGTGTCACCCATTGATCCAGCCGAGTTGCGCCGTTGCCTTGGAGCCTTTGTCACTGGCGTGACGGTAATCACGGCGCTTGATGAGGACGGTGCACCAATCGGCATGACGGTCAATTCGTTCAATTCGGTCTCGCTCGATCCACCGCTTATCGTCTGGAGCGTGCGTACCAATGCGACCAGTTTTCCTGTGTATAGCAAAACGAAACGGTTTGTCGTCAATATATTATCGGAAGAGCAAGTCGATGTCTCTAATCGCTTCGCTAAATCCGGCCCTGGTCGTTTTGAGGGGATCGCTATCACGCCGGGCATCGATGGCTTGCCGCTCATTGATGGTTGCTCGGCATATCTTGAATGCAGCACTGAAGCCACGTATCCGGGCGGCGACCACTTGCTTTTTCTAGGCCGTGTTGATCGCATTCTCGGGACCTCGCGCAAGCCGCTGGCTTTTGGCGCGGGCAAATACATGGTCGTACATCCGCATGCGCCCAACGCTGACTTGGGCTCCGGTAACGTCGCCACATTGAACGCTGTTCAGTTAGCGCGGCCTTGTCTGGAAGAGTTGAATCGTGAAACAGATAAAACTGTCGGTTTAGGCGTCTGGGGCAACCTTGGCCCGACCCTCATCTGGTGGGTAGAAGCACGCCAACCGCTTGATGTGCGCTTGCGTTGCGGGATGGTGTTACCGTTACTGGGTTCTGCTACCGGCAAAGTGTTTGCTGCCTTTTCAGCGCCACAGTTGACGGCACGCTATCTGGACGCAGAAATCGCCGCGGTACAACATATTCCCGATTCGCCATTTAACACCCGTGCAGCGGTGGAAGAACACTTGGCGTTGGTGCGCGAACGCCGGCTGGGGGCGATAGATGATGCGATCATGATCGATATCAATGATCTGGGCGTGAACGCTGTCAGTGCGCCCGTATTCGATGCTTCGGGATCGATTGTGCTGGCGCTGACGATGATGGGCGCAGCAGTGTGTTTTACTCCGGATGATCCGGCGGTAGCGCGTTTGAGCGATGCGGCACGGCGCTTGTCGGTACGCTTGGGTTACCGGCCTTAATGAATTTGTAGTGGCGCGTTGCGCCAACCACCCTCACTTGAAGAAAGAATACGATGATTGAAAATACATGGAAGCGCTGGGGCGACGACGACGAACGTGGCGCGCTGAATTTTATCGGACCGGATCAGGTGCGCCGCGCCACCGGATTGGTGCAGACAGGTGAAGTATTACGTCTTGCACAATTGCTATCGTCAAAGACGCCGGTGCCTGCTCATCGTTGTGGTTTGCAACATTTTATGGGCCGTGATGGTGGTGATTATGCTGCGGGCGCGGGGCGTCCTGAAGGCTTCCAGTTTGCTGAAGACTCAGTCATCATGCCATTGCATATCGGTACTCACGTGGATGCGTTGTGCCACGCGTGGTATGACGATGAACTATATAACGGTTTTTCCAGCGACACTATTCGCAGCACTACCGGCGCTTCTAAATTAGGCGTCGAAAAGATGCCACCTATCGTCACGCGCGGTGTGTTGCTTGATCTGGTCCGTTTAAAAGGACGCGTATTGGTTCCGGGCGAGGTGATCAGCCGCGCCGACCTCGAAGCCGCTGCCGCTTTGGCCGGTCTTCAGATAGAGCAGGGCGATGCAGTATTACTGCGCACAGGTTGGCTGGAATCGCAAAAAGGCGTGAAGAATGTCTCCTTTGACGTTGAGCCGGGTATTGACGTCGAAGCTGGACGCTGGTTGGCTGAGCGCGAGGTTGCAGTGGTGGGTGCGGATAACTTCGCGGTAGAAGTGTTGCCGTTTGCAAAGGGAACAGTATTTCCGGTACATCAATTACTGATCCGCGATTTTGGCGTGCCGCTGTTGGAAGGCCTAATGCTTGATCCACTGGTTGCCAGCGGTCGTTTTGCGTTCTTATTCGTTGCCAGCGCGCTGCCGATTGTTGGCGCTACCGGTAGTCCTCTCGCTCCCGTTGCGGTGCTGTAGACCATGAAAAATTCTACCAAAAAGCGGCCACTTGACGGTATCCGCGTACTCGAAATAGCATCGATGGTATTTGGCCCTGTGGCGGGACAGTATCTCGGCGATATGGGTGCCGATGTGATCAAGCTTGAGCCACCGGAAGGCGATTTAACCCGCTCAATCGGACCGCGCCGTTCGCCGCGCATGGGCGCATTTTTTCTGACAAGTAATCGTAGCAAGCGCAGTATTGTGGTCGATTTGAAGCGTCCGGAAGGGCGCGAAATCCTGCATCGCTTATTAGCCAAAACGGATGTGCTGTTGCACTCAATGCGCACACCGGCAGCCGCTCGCCTTGGGCTTGATTACGCCACGCTCGCCAAAACCCATCCGGGTCTGGTGTATTGCCACGTTACCGGTTATGGCGACGATGGTGAGTATGGTGGACGTCCTGCTTATGATGACATTATTCAGGCTGCGTCAGGTCTGGCAATGTTGCAGGAGGTAGTCGCAGGACAGCCACGTTACATCCCGACAATTGTCGCTGACAAAATTAGTGGCGTCCATGCGGCTTATGCGATCGTGCTCGCGATGATGCACCGTCTGCGCACTGGAGAAGGTCAGGAAGTGGAAGTGCCGATGTTTGAAACCATGGCCTCGTTCAATATGATCGAACACCAATGGGGGCATATTTTTGAGCCGCCAATCGGTGACATGGGATATGCGCCCGTAGTGGCTGCGGCCCGCCGACCATATAAAACGCTTGATGGCTATTTGTCTTTGCTGCCGTATTCGGATTCGCACTGGCGGCGGTTCTTTGAGTTGGCAGGTGCGCCGGAAATAATGGACGATCCGCGTTTTACGCTGTTCGCCTCGCGTCAGCAACATTTCCGTGCAGTATGGGATGAGATTGAGCGTCAGATAGGCCTTAAAACCAATGCCGAATGGTTACGTCTGCTGACGCCGGAAGATATTCCGTTCTCCCCAGTTAACAGCATTGAAGACCTGCGTGAAGATCCTCATTTGAAGAGTGTCGATTTCTGGAGTGTGCAAGAGCATCCGACTGAAGGTAAATTGTTGATCGGACGCAATCCTTTACGCATGAGCGCTTCGCCACCGGATGTCACACGCTTGCCACCGGGATTGGGTGAGCATAGTGCGGAGATTTTGCGCGAATATGAATACGACGAAGAAAGCGCAAAACGCTTGCTAGCCCCGGGCGGAGTTTGTTCTTCCAATTTGTAGTCAATGACGGTGTTGGCGCTTTTATTTTACTTGTATTGAGTAACTGCGTTACCGACGGTAAATTAAGTCATGCTGATTTTTAAATCAGCATGACTTTTTTTGTTTTTATTCTACTTTTTATGCTTAATTGTCAAATTTGAAAAAGTTGCTCGTACTTCGCTTTACGGCTTCATTCGCATACTTTGCAAAGGGTTACTTTGCAGGGCGCCGCACCTATTGTCATCACCGATGTAATTTGTCACTCATCGTCCCATTTTTTTCCGCGATGGCTGGTCTCGTATGTGAGTAAGGCGCGTTACTGACATCAAATGCACAATCCGCTCTTGAATGTCGGCACGTTACCGCGATTTTCACCAAATCTCCTACCTCATCCTTATCGAACTCCTACTTAAGTATCAGTGTTTAGCTGATAGTGATCATCCGGTAATCTATTATGATTTGTCACAGTAAGTGAAGTGAGGGCTTTGCATCACGCGTCCGCAACAAAAGATGGGGGCAGTGTGCGAGCGCAGCGATGCGAGAGTTGATGTGACATTTACCCGATGTGTATCTGGCAAACATCAACCTATACAGGAGCCAGAAACCTGTCACGAATTTGGGCCAACAGAAAAAGTCATCTGATGCCATACCTAATACACAAGTATCTGCTGAGTATTAAAGCGCCTGTTGCAGTGCTTCTTAAAGTGCTACTAGGGCACTAAAAGACGACACGTTTTTTATTACGCCATCGTGGGCTTTTAAGAGCCGACTAATTACGCGACCTATGCCATCTTATTTTTTTAATATTGGAGAAGATCATGGACACAACGCCAGAGCTTACCAAGGTTGTAGACCAAACCGGTGACGGTATTAATGGCATGGTTAAAGAGAAGAGTGCGGACCTTCACAGTGCGATTGATAAGGCTTCCGACACAGTGCGGCCAGCCATTGATCGCATGGCAAATGGTGCACACACGAGTGTCGACCAAGTATCCAGCGCACTGACCGACGCCACAGAGTCGCTTACGCAACACACGCGCGAACTGAGTGCTGCCTATCAACGATTTGCGGATACTGGACGCCAATATGTCCGCACCAGTCCGGTTGTAGCGGTTGGTATGGCCTTGGCTGCCGGTTACTTAATTTCCAAATTATTCAGCGGCAAAGATCATTAAGTTATTCAGTGACTTTTCTATCGCCACGCGGTGTGCGGTGCTGAGCAAGGAGTCTACTTTTTTCGGTGAAACACAATATTAATGATTCTCCGACGGTTTGCACCTCGTAGTGTGCGTTTTTATATTGGAGCGAAAAATGAAGAAATATCTTATGAGTCTTGCAGTATTGATGGCTTTCGGTTCAGGCGCAGCGATGGCTCAAAACGCACCTGCAATGCCAAATAGCAGTATGGGGACAGATGCATCCTCGAGCGGCGCGATGGACAACGGTTCAATGGCCAATCCAACTACGAAAAAGAAGACAATGAAGAAAAAGATGCATAAAAGCACGATGGATAAAGAGGGTATGGACAAAGATGGTATGGATAAACCCGATACTAAGCATTGATTCAGGTATTTTTATCTGGTCAGCAAAGTTTTAGGCGCAGTATTGTTTGGCGATGCGCCGTCTATGCATGGTTTGCTTCCAATCTTAGGGGCCAAACTTTCATTCAGTAAGTGAGGCGACTGTCGGACAATATTACTGTGATGCGTTGCTGATTACGCAGACCCAAAGAACTGCGTTTAAAAAAAACGACGGCCTATCGGATTGACATTCGATAGGCCGTTGATGCGTTTGTGTGTTGAAGTATTTCTGGCTTTGAACAAAAACAGGGATGACTTTGCTCAATGCAAGCATACGCATGCGTTTCTTATTGTTCTTCAAAATTTTTCACGGACAGGATGGTCAGCTTCCCTTCGCCATTTTGGGTGACACAGGCTCAGGATTTCCCACAATGGCCCTAATAATTGCTTTGGTGTGATTCTTGAGGTAACTAATGGGCCTTACTCGAGTTGAGAGTTTCATGCTCAACCTTTAACACAAATTGACGAGGGCTAATGTTAGTTCGAATCAAGGCCTATACATACTATTGTTATTTGCCATTTTGCAACTTTCCCAAGGGAACCGCACCCTAAACGGATGCAAATATGAGGCTTACGTTATAGTAAATCTATAAAACTTTGTTATTGATTAAAAAATTCCTTGCACCTTCAGGTTGGGAGACAGTAATTAACTATCGTCTCATTCCTCTCGTTTTTTCAACAGCCCTTTACCAATGATCATAAGGCGCAAAAAACCGCTACCGGCGAAGGTATGGCCGTCTTTAGAAGCGAGCGAAATTTTTAAATAAAAAGCTTAAATGGACAAGTGTCCAAACAGCTACATATTTGAAATAGGGGGTCTTGAAACGCGTTTAGGTGGATCCTATATTGGAAGCGGTGGAGGAATTATCCGCGTAGTAGCGGATAATTTGCCAATCGGTCGAGAGTTCCGCGATAGTCGTAAGCGAATCTTTCGTATTTATTTTCTGATAAATGGAAAGGAGTGGATGCATCATGTTCTCGTCTTCTATGCAATTTCCCAATAATTTATTTTCTGAGCTTGGCGATATTCAACGCCAGTTCGAACAATTTTTTGGGGTGTTAGATTCGCCTTCCAGTATTCGTGCGGTACGTCGTGGCACGTTTCCGTCCATCAATATGTGCACTACTGATGACGCCATAGAAATCTACGCATTAGCACCCGGGATTGATACCTCTAAACTAGAACTCACCGTCGATAAAGGGCTGCTCATCATCGCAGGTGAGCGCAAAAGCGCGGTGCCCGCGGACCGGCAGGAAAAACTGAGCATATATGCTCGTGAGCGTTTCAATGGCGCATTTAAACGCGTCATTAGCCTGCCAGAAGATGTAGACGCCGAGCATGTCAATGCTACGTACAAAAATGGGGTGCTGCGTGTCGTCATTGCGAAGCGAGAATCTACGAAACCCCGCCGCATCGAAGTGCATAACGTTATTTAACCGATTGTTATCGAGAGGAGGATTCGACATGGATACCAAACAAGAACTAGCGCAGTACAAGTCCAATATCAACGATGAAAAATCCTTATTTCCGCTCGTTGATGTAATCGAGGATGAAAATGGCATCACGCTCACAGCCGACTTGCCAGGCGTCACCAAAGAAAACCTAGCGATTCGAGTAGATGCGGACCTGCTAATCATTGAGGGCGCCTTAACTTTAGGAGAGGGGGAAACTGTAGCGCCAGTCTATGCCGAAATTCGGGCGGCACATTACAAGCGCACTTTTACTTTAAGCCGCGAACTGGATGCGGCGCAAATTGCTGCATCCATTAATGACGGAGTCCTGACGCTTCACATGCCGAAGCTCGAACAAGCCAAACCGCGAAGAATCGAAGTGAACATTTTGTAGCGATCTAATGGTTGTATGTGATTAACTTATTTGCCCCTGACCTTCGTGTCGGGGGTATATCGGGGAGGAGCGAAATGCGCACCTTATTACTCCCAGAGATAGTTAAAACAATCAAACGAAAACTGCGCCATATTCATTATCGGCACTTATTTGAAAGTAAGTCAGATCAGCTTCTTGAGTTGGAAGAATTGGCGCTGGAGTCATTCGAATTAACGCATCAACTCAATAGCAACTTACTACGCATGATCGAAATTGAGCGTTCCCTTAATACTGCAACAGAGCTAGCAAACTCAAGGGAAATGCGCACATGCCGGCGACTATTGAAGAAAATCCAGGAAGTGAGCGGAGTGGAAGATGCGATGCTGATGAGGCAGCCAAAGTTCCCGAGTGAGTAACATGACGGAAAGCGTAAGAGAATTCCGATTGAGGTGCAGGGCTAAACAAACATGCATTTTGGACACTGGCTTGATCTGCGACCTAGTACGCATCTCGACTTTGCGGTATCTGGATCATTCCCACTAATGGCCATTTGCAGCACGCTCGATCAATCTTATTTAAAGTTTGATCAAGAATACTCATGAAAGCGCCTGATCAACGATCTTGGGATACCTAGAAATTGCGGCTGAAAGTGCTGCACCACGGCGTCAGGTAATGAATGTAGATTGCGAAGGCACATGGGCGATTTATAGGCCTGAACGTTATAAATTTCATGCATGGTTTGCTCCAGGGTGACGCTAGTCATCCGCAATCTTTACATGATATTTTCGTAAGAGATTAAAGTAAAAAACAATTTTTAGGAATATTTTAAGATTTTAGGCCGGAATGCAAAAACGTCGCAGAACCAGTGTTTACTTGGTTTGCGACGCTTTATGCTGACCTACTACTATGTTTCTTGGTGCGAGAGCCGGAATCTAAAAAACAACACAAGTCATTGATTAATATGATTATGTTTAATTTGAAATTCTTTTATGGATGCATATATGGATGCAAAAATAATTCCTTAAGTCTTTTCCGTTACGGTGGGGCCATTTCATCATAAAAATGATTCGGCTAGAAAATGCCGCTAACCTGCCTTTTCCGCTTTCGTCAATTTACTGGCCTTCAACGAATCGCCAGGCATGAAGAAGTCCCTTGTGGGGCATTTACCTTGACATCAAGTTAACCGCCTAACTAGCAATGTTACAAAGACTTGCGACGACGGACCATGACGCCAATCAATGCCAGGCCGCCCAGCAGCATCGCGTAGGTTTCTGGCTCAGGTACAGAACTGACGATTAGTGAGAAAGCATGTGCTTCATTGGTCAAGTTGTTGTGGGCTTGTCCAACGATCGAACCGCTATCGTTGATACCGTCGGCTTCTACCAGGGTCCAGCCAGCATTGATTTCGCTGGTGGTCAGGAAACTGTTGAGATTGGTTGCCGTGGTGCCATTCCACAAAGTGGCAGCATAGGTGTCGTAGGATTGCCCCACCACTTGGCCGACATTGTTTATGGCATAGGCAATACCGCTTCCCAAGCTCGTCGCCGTGGTCCCATTCCATATGGTGGCGGTACCGCTAACCCAATCACTGCCGGAAAAACCCGCCATCTGGCCGGCATTATTGATGGCCCTGACGACGCCTTTCCCCAAGCTGGTCGCCGTGGTGCCATTCCACACAGTGGCAGTAGCGTTATAATTGCTGTCCATGGAATACCCCGCTACTTGGCCGACATTGTTGATTGCATCGGCGACTCCATTGCCTAGGCTGGTCGCCGTGGTGCCATTCCACACAGTGGCAATATAATTATTATTACGGCCCGCTACTTGACCGGCATCGTTGATGGCATAGGCGGTGGCCGCATCTCCTTCCAACTGGGTCGTCGTAACGCGACTGCCAGCAATGTCCCACTTTGCGGCAATGAAACCTCGACCGATGGCGATGGAAGTTCCCACAACTTGGCCAGCATTGTTGATGGCATAGGCACTCACGCTTCCCAAGCTGGTCGCCGTAGTGCCATTCCACACGGTGGCCTCGTAATAACCGTTGCTGGGACTAGTAACCCCCGCTACCTGACCAGCATTATTGATGGCATAGGCAGCGCTTCTGTTACCTAGGTCTGTAAAGGTATAACTTTGTTGAGCATTCGCCTGACTCGCGCCTATCAATAGAATGCCTGCGAGAAAACTAAGTCGGTGCAATTGTAGGTTCATTTTTTATCTTCTTATGAAACAGGTCGAGGACGACAATCCTATATATTTTCTAATTATTTCCGTTTCTCATTTTAATAATAAAAGTTGCTATAAATCTTACTAATTTCTATTTATCCTGATATTGCATTAAGAGAAATATTTTGTTCTCGCTGTTTGTTGCTGTTCAAAAACGACCGTATATGAACAGGTAAAAAACAGCCGGTTTTACACGTTCAAAATATAGCCTTTTACATTTTGTGCATGTTCATATATATTCATGCCCTTAATGAACGCCTTTGTACGTCCCTGTATGCCCATGGACGACTACGGACAACCCACTTAAGGACATGCCATGTCAATCTTCGCTTACAGCCGGGTCAGCACGAAAGACCAGACCACTGCCAATCAAACGCTGGATATTGAAAAGGCCGGTTACAAGGTGGATTACTGGTTTGCGGATGAAGGTGTCAGCGGAAAGGTATCGGCCAGCCAGCGCCCCCAGTTCAAGGCGTTGCTCGGTCAGATACGTGAAGGGGAAACGCTGGTGGTCTCCAAGCTGGATCGATTGGGCCGCGATGCGCAGGACGTTGGGGCAACTATTAAAGACCTCGCCAAACGCAAGATCGTGGTCATCGTTTTGCAACTGGGCACCCTCGATCTGGCCTCACCGGCTGGCAAGCTGATGTTGACCATGCTGGCCGCCATCGCTGAAATGGAACGTGATCTTTTGGTAGAGCGCACGCAATCTGGCCTGGCACGCGCCAAAGCTGAGGGAAAAGTATTGGGGCGGCCAACGAAAACGACTGATGCGCAACGGGCTGAGATTGTCAGCCAGCATAAGGCTGGATCATCGATCAGCGCCCTGGCACGGACCTACGGCATATCGCGGGCAAGCATCATGCGGGTCACTGGTGATTTATGAACGCCATCGAGACCCCCATTTTGGTGTTCTCGGTAGGCGATGCGGGGTATAACCAAATTTGGATACACCCCCCTTTCCGTGGATACCAGAGTGGATACCAACTTTTGGATACCGGCGTTTCTGTGCGTACCGGCCTGCGTACCAGGTTGCTGCGTACCCAATTTTGCTGTTACACCGGTTGTTACAGGCGATCTGTTACAGATCAGGCGATAGTCCGAACATTCCCAAACTGACGGTCTCGAAAATTGCCTGTACGCTGGTGGGTTCGCGCCTGCTATCCCGCGTTGAGGTGCGAACCTCGCTGCGAACCAACGAAGTGCGAACCAGTATGTCCGCGCTTTGCCTTGCGCGTTGAGGGTGCGGACTGGGTGCGGACCAGCGCCAGGTAATCCAAATAGTTGTCCAGTACTGCAATTGCTGTATCGATCGCTGTCCTGCTGGCGCAAAGCGGTCCATGCGCCGGACATAAAAAAAGCTGCAACCTCCGTCAAGAGGTTGCAGCTTTCATCGATGCTGGGTTTTGCTACCCAGGCATCAGAACTTCCAGGCCACGGTGGCCTTGAAACCATTGTCGCGCACGCCATTGCCGAACTGGCCGGAATAACCGACGTTCAGTACCGCGTTGGTGTTGATCTGGGTTTCAATGCCCGCTTCGACCACACCGACATTGCTGGCCAGCGGAATACCGTAGACGGTAAACGGGGTGCTGCCGGCCAGGGTTTCGGTCACCGATGGCGTACCGGCACCAAACGCATGACGCCAGCCGACCATGCCGCGCAAACGGGTCGATTCGGTGATGGCGGTACCCGAGCGTACGCCCAGCGTACCGAAGGTCGAATTGATCGTGCTGCCCGAGCCGCTCAGTGCTGCCAGGCCACCGCTCTCGCTGAATGCATCGCTGTGCACGTTCACATAGGCCACGCCAACAAACGGTTCCAGCACCAGCTTGTTCATTGCGATCTGCTGGCCGACTTCGGCAAACACCTGGGAGGTGGTGGCATTGTACTTGGTCATCAGACGGTCACTGAAGCCGGCAAAGCCGACGCTGCGCTGGCTGTCGACCCGGTGCGCGGTATACGCCGCACCGACCCGCACGCTGGTATTGTTCCAGCGGTTGCCGCCATACACACCGACATGGTAATCATCGGTTCTGGCACTGGAATTGACCGCATCATCATAATTGGTGCTCTGGCTGTAACCGAACAGGCCACCGACACGCCAGCCACCCGCCACACCGGTGTCAGCACCGACGAAGAAGCCGGCAATCCCGTGGTTGAGTTGTGCCGCATTGCCATCGCTGCTGTTGCGCCCGGTAGAACCGAACACGCGGCTCCAGGCTACGCTGTCAGATGAAGTGCTGCAACCGGCCGGTTGGGCCGGGGTGCCGGCGGCAGTCAGCGTATCGGCACCGGGTGAACACAGCGCGCCGATCAGACGGTCGTTGGCGGCATCGCGCACGTAACGGCTGTCCTGCAGCAGGTTGCTGTTGACTGACGCATGGATTTCACCGGAGAGCTGGTCAGACGCATGGTTGGCATCCGCATTCGTGGCCGACCATGCCATGGCATTCACCAGCGCATTGCTGCTGTTCATGCTGTCGAGGCTGCGTGCCGTGGCGAGTTGGTTGCGGGTGCCGCCGGCCGACGCAAAACTGCGTTGCTGCTCGGCAGTCAGGTAGACATTGTTGGCATCGTAGGTATCATACAGCTGGACGAAAGCGGTACGGATGGCCCCTGTCAGGCCATAGGTGCCGGTGACGCCGCCGGTGGCATTGAGCACCGTGTAGCGGGTACCCAGCGTGTACAGCCCGGCCGGATTTTGCGTGACATTGAGCAGCGACCCGCTGGCTAACGTGGCGCTACCGAGCACATTGATGCGGTCCGAACTGCTGTTGTTCGGATTGACTTCGACCTGGTAGATGGACCCTGCGGCCTGACTGTAATTGCCGTTGACGGTCAAGGTGCCGATGCTGTTGCCGGGGCCGACATTGCCCCCGGCCAATGCCGTGACGCTGCCGACCGTGCCGTTGCCACCGAGCGTGCCGCCGTTGCTGACCGTGACCGCTGAACTGGCGATTGAGCCGTTCACCGACAGCGTACCGCCGGTGATCGTGGTCGGGCCGGTATAGGTGCTGGCGGCGGTGAAGATGGTATGGCCGGCGAGTACGTTGACGCGGCCGGCACCGCTGATGACCGGTGCAAAGGTATAGCTGGCATTGGTGTGATTAAAATTGATGGTGCCGGTGCCGGCGCCGAAATTGACGGCACTGGTGTTCAGCGTGCCGGAGCCTGTTGCTGCGCTGGTTGCCGCAGCGCCGATGTTAATGGTGCCTGTCGACCCCACACTGTTCGCCAGCGTGAGGGGCGCGGCAAGCGTAACGCTACCGCCGTCGCCAATGGTCAATACAGCAGTACCAGTGTTGTTGCCCATGATTGCTGAAGTGCTGCTCTTATCCGTCCAGCTGGAACCGGCTCCCGTTACGTTGAATGTCAAAGTACCTTTACCGGTACCACCATAAAAGGCGCCATTATAGTTACTCAAATCCGCCATGCCAGTGGTTAATGTGCCACCGCTGGTAATATTGATTGTTGCTGCCGCAGGATGAGCACCCACCCCCGAACCAGCGATGAGAGAATTCAAAATGATGCTGCCACCATTGCTGACATTCAACGTCCCCAGCGCGTTGACACCTTGAGCGATAGTCGTCCCACTTGTGACACGCAGAGAAGAGTTCGGACCATTCACGGTTAGCACGCCATTCGCAGCACTAGCGCCAATTCCCAGGGAAGACGTTTTTACCTGGCCTGCGCCCTCGATGTCAAATGTTCCAGGACTTCCTGTAAGTCCCTGGACAGTGATATTAGTACTTCCAAGTTTGCCGGTCACACCCAACGTGCCGCCGCCGATGTAGGTTGTTCCCGCAAAGCCGCTGCTGTCACCGGTCAGGGTGGTCACGCCAGCGTACTGGTTGATCGTGGAATAGACAGTGCCGCCACTAATCCCCGCAGCGAAGACATAAGCCGAGTTAGTATGATTAAAGTTAATGGCACCGGTACCGGCACCAAAGACCACTGCGCTGGTGTTAAGCGTTCCGGCAGCAGCTGCCGGGGTGCCTGCGGCAGCACCGATGTTAATTGTTCCGTTTGAACCAGCATTGGTTGCAACACCAATTGTAGCGGCAGATGCAACGCCGCCGTTGCTTAC
Organism: Glaciimonas sp. GNP009; assembly: GCF_054343755.1. Classification (NCBI taxonomy): domain Bacteria; kingdom Pseudomonadati; phylum Pseudomonadota; class Betaproteobacteria; order Burkholderiales; family Oxalobacteraceae; genus Glaciimonas; species Glaciimonas sp. GNP009. The sequence goes on along the minus strand of NZ_JBTGUV010000004.1, from coordinate 1,244,062 downwards.
GGTTAATACGCCGATACCGACTAATCCCACATCAAATGTAGAGGCCGACGAAATGCTGCTGCCACTGCCTGTGACAAGTACTGTGCCGCTTGCAGCAACATCCTGATAGGCCAGTGCCAGAGTTCCCGCTGAAACACTTCCGCCATTAGTAATAGTCAACAATCCTGTAGCTTCATTTCCAACCAAAAAAATTCCTGCGTCGTTCCATAACGTACCCGCTCCGTCTACTGTGGCAGTTCCTGTGCTTATGACGCCATTTACCACCTGTTGGCCAAGTTGGGAGTTCGCGCTTGTAACAACAATCTGGCCTCCTGCTAAAGCCAGCGTACCGCTACCGCCAGATGAGCCGATAGTGATCGCGGTTGGCGTCCAGATAGGGATAGTGGGTGAGTTTCCTGATGTAGCGCCCAGTCCTGCGTTAATCCGATTAGTTCCACTGATTACAGCTGTTTGCGCGTGTGCGGCCATAACTGGTAAAAAAGTAAGGACGGCAGCCATAGCGATTGAACTACCGCTTTTACCACATGCCATTGTAATTTCAGAAACGGCGACAGAGGTGCCAAGTACAGGGTTCCAGATGGAGCGGAAGGTTTTGTTCATTTTTTTCCAAGTTAATACAATCGTTGATTCGAGATGCACAACCATTCGGTCTGCCCGTTCTTGATCGCCTGGTGCGAATTTATAAGAGTTTGCCCAGGCATTCTGTGCGGTAGCGCACATACAAATCCCGCAAAGAAGGAACATAAACAAAACTTGCCGGATTAAAAATGGACAAAAAGAAGTGTTGAGAAAGGAGGCGCTTAGTCCCGGCCATGCCTCACAAAGTAGTAAAAAAACAGGTCATTCCAAGAACAAGGCAGAGCTTGGAGCTAACCGAATGATACGTACGATTACTTGTTAAATGCTCAAATTGCCGATGAAACAATAATCGATTTTGCAATTGTTAACAATATTTGTTGCGTATTAACCTCAGATGTCGAAACGGATATAGCGAAGCCCAGTCCTGAAAAAACGATCGGCAAGTGCGGAACCATCAGCCATTTCAAATTTCCCGCTAAAAAGTTGCATTAATTATAAGTTATGACATCGTCTGATCTGCTTCGTCATTTACGGCGCAGGGCAATCAATGCGCACTTATTCGCTTAAAAATGCGCACTTACTCGGTTGCGAAACGCGGCGTTATCGTTGCGAAATAGTTCGGGGCATTGTCCGCTTTTACCTATGAAGATAGGGGTAAAAGACGTTGCGAAACTTACGGCTTTATGCGGCTTTATCTGCGCATTTACTGCGCGCTAATTGCGTCGGTAACTGCGGCGTTATTTCCCCCTCATACCGCGGTAACCAAGGTGGTAACCGGCTGTTTGGTAACCGCTGTTTCTGTGGAAACCCGGGTGGAAACCTTGGCTTTGGAAACCAGCAAGCGGCCTGTTTTCTGTGGCAACCTCCGTGGCAACCTAGCGTCTGGCAACCTATCCGCACCCCTGATTTCCGTGGCTACCAGACTGGCTACCTGCTGGTGGCTACCAGTCCCTAGCTATCCTCGGGTCTCGCCTGGCCGATGCGCGTCAACTCTGCAACCCGCTTATAAACTGCCACCTGAGCCGCCAAAGGAAGCGATTTAAACGCGCTCTGTGATTCCACCAGCATATTGGCAACGATTCGTATCTGCCGGTTCTGCGCGCTGCATTGCTTCCGGATGGCGGCCTCAGAGATACCGAACTCCCGGCCTAGTGCCCGACATGACTCGAAATTAAGCAAGCGCCAGGTTATTTCGTGCCACTGATCTGCGGTAAGTAATGAGGTGCGGCCCATGGTCTGCCCAATCTGACGGTCTGAGGTGTGGTGGTTGCTCCCGCGTGCGCGACGGCTTAGTATCTGTAACTCCAGAGCGGGACAACAGGTAATCCGTCGGGGGCGTATTAGTCGCTTAATGTTGACTAATACAGGGCGCCTCAGACAGAGGCACCCTAGCTGAGGTGCGAATTGGCTTACTTATTCGTGAATGAAATATTGGGTATCCCGCACGCCGTTTTGACTATTGGACATTGGGGACGCATTCAATTTGAGTAAACCATGATCCGCCGGCGCGCTCCGATTCCAGCGCGTGCGATACTTTAACCGTGGTCCATATTCCACACGCGGGTGCCAGCGAGCTTTGCACCTTCACCTGGCCGCCGAGTCGAATATCAGGATTGAGCAGCGTTACCAGCGTCAGACCGTTACTCGTGAACGATGGATAGCCGACCATCCCAGTATCCGGAGAGATAACAACCGGTGGGCCTGCCCGAAAGCCATTTTTTGGCCAGACTGCCAGTACACTGAGGTCCAGGGTGTAGCGGAAATCAGCGGCTTGCGCGCAGTCTTTGAGTTGCGTCAGTGCTGTGCCTGGGAAATAGGGGTTCGATAATTGCCCGGATACCCCGTTATTTTCAAGCGCAACGCCCATAGTCTTTGCAAGGCTACTGAGGATCGTCGTTACATCAGCCGCCCCCTGGTAACTGCTCGGGGCAACGGGTTTTACGGCTGCGTCGAGGCCGGCAAGGCCGACCAGGTTAAAGAAAATATCTGGCGCATCATGATAATCGCCCCATGCCTGGTCGATCGTACCAACGTAAAGCGTTTTCATGCCGGTAATATCGTCACCAGCAGTCAAGGTAATTTTATTTTGATCGCGCGTAGCGGTAGCAATTGGACCGACCACCGTCAACTGGTTCATCATTCCTTGCGTGAGACCATAGACACGCATCTGTAGAGCGCCCATCGATTCGCCGCCGGCATTAACGACGTCCGCGACAACGTGATGCCTCGACAGCGTGACGGAATTTGATCCGCTCGATCCAAAATTACCGGAGCCAAGTGTAATCGTGACATCGATACGTTTTTTTGCAATGCTCATAAATTGGTTGCCTCTTTATTTTCGTTAATCAATTTGATTACGTCTTATGGATCGAACCGGTATTGCCGCCCTGAACGTATCCTTGTGGTGGCAAATATCGGCAAGGCGTCAAATTTTCGTCATTGGGTCAACCTCTTGAATAAATCCATCACATCGATGTAAGCCGCTTCACATGCCGTCACCTGGCTGGATACGACAATGACGGCTGCTTTATGGATCGCCTCGTCAAAGCGCATTCCTTCGGTTTGCATAAAATGCCACGCCATATTGTTAACCCGGCAACCATCATCAGCCGGATGTCCGTTTTCAATGTCGATTAGAAACTGGTCGAATTGAAATTGCTTTAAAGCACTTAACGTAGATTCGCGGTGCATTTGTTGGTGATGCTGTTTTTGCGGTGTTCCAGGTGTTCCCGGTGTTCCGTACCCATCGGAACGGCCACCAGCTTGGCTCTTTGCGGAACACCAATCTAAAAGCACCGTTTTCTGCCGGTGTTCCCGGTGTTCCGCAAATGGCAAAATGGAACACCGGGAACACTGGCAATTTTCGGGTGTTCCGCTCCGGTGTTCCGCGCCGAGTGGCTCTGGTATTGGCTCTCCGAAGGGTGGAACACCTGGAACACCGGGAACACCGTTTTTTTGCATGTTCCAACAATTGGTCTGGAAAGCGTCGTTCCACATGATCAGGACTCCCACATTTTTGAGCTGAAAACATAGCAACGAGTTTTAGCCATGTCAGGCAAGCTCTTACTTTGTGTCGATTTACCCGAGCCGTCTTGTTTAAGCCACCCGGCTTCAACTAAGGTCTTAGTTACCGTTTTCATATCAAAGCCGGAACACACATCCCGCTTGTAGGCTTCGGTCAGAACAAAGTATTCCAGATGCCCATCGGTAGTAGTGCGGAACCCGGCCCGGTTGATCGTGACGCGCCCGGATGTATCCCTGGTATCGGAGAAACGTGATTCACCGTGGGACTCAAAGAAAGCCTTCACACTGGATAGGATGGTGTTCTTTTCCAGATTGCCACCACCGCCGCGTCCATCGAGCCACGACTTAAACAATAGTCCCGCCGCTGCGACGGCATCGCCTTGCTGCCAGCCGGTAATGCCTGCACCGGTCGCGTATTCCCCCGCAATGGCAATAATGGCAAATCGGCTACAGACGCGTTCCGCTTGGCCGCCCGCATCAGCGGGAAGATGGGCACCAACAAAGCTGCTCATCGCTTTTTTTAGCTCCACTGGGAAACTCTCCAAGTCGCCGGACAGATGCTCCAAGAAAGCAATGGCAGGGGTCCCGTAATAAGCGTTTGTCATCCCCTTGATGGCATCGGACAATTTGGCCCCGCCCTCATAGCCGTGCAACTCTTCAAATAGGCCATGCCCGATACCAGCGTCCGCGGCAATGTCGATCATGCGGACTTCTTGGCCCGCCTTCGTGACTTTGCCGCCATCCAGCATGTGCTGTGACAGGCCAATCTCGCCAGAACTAAGGATCATCAAGCGCCACGTTTTACGCTGCCTGGCTTCCCCTGTGCGACCGGCGCGGCCCTTGCCGGTACCGTTGCCGATCATATAAACAATGCTCCCAACTTCCTTAGGCTCAACCTCGGCCATCTCGTCCAAGATTAGCGCCGCATCGTTATGTAGGGCGCAGGTACCCTCCAAGGCGTTACCAGTTGCGCGCCAGCTTTGTTTAAATGAGGGACTTCCATACACCGAAGCGGCAACCAGTTGCGCTGTACTTTTACCGGTTGAACTACTGCCGACAAAGTGAACGCCACCGGAATCTTGTTCTGCAAGGCGCAAAATCATTCCGGCAAACGCAGCGGAAACCGCAAAGATCAAACGACTATTACCAATGCACAAGCGCGCCACATTATCGCGCCACTCATCGAGCGTGCCACTTTGGACGTACTGGCAAGGCGTTTTATTGTCCGACTGATACAGAACGATCTCGTTACTGTCGCCTATCGTCCGGTCAGGCATGACAAACACATTGTTGAACCACCCAGTTTGCTGCACGCACCGCGCCCGGTCCTTCGGATTGCTCTCGGTCAGATATTCGAGCAACTTGTTTCTGGCACCGAAGCCCGATCCGATTTCCAGCCCCAAACGGGATAACTCGCGCCGCACGTCTGCACCATCACCCGATAGCATTTCCATCGGAATGGCCCATTGATGTTGCACGCCGTCTGCGTCTTTGAACTCAATGACGCGGCCCCAGTTCTCGGACGACCTGTCCCGAATCATGGCCTTGACGTGCATTTGGGCACATACGCGGATCGATTTTCCTGTGTCCTCGTTCGCGTGATAAACGCCGGTATTAGAAATGGTGAATCCATACGGTAAACCGGTTTTTCTTTTCATCTCCTTTCTTGCGTCTGCCTTGGGTGCATCAGCCGGGGCGTCCACTGCAACGGCGTGGTCAATGATCGCTTGCACCGCTGCGTTGCCCTCTGCCTGGTGTAGGTCGTTAAAATCCGTGTGCGTTACGTCGTCGCCTTGAAACACCGGTACCGCCAGCGCGCCCGATACGGCTTGCGCTGCTTTGGTTGCCTTGGTGAGACCGACATTTTCCGTATCCTTGAAACGGTCGTTATCGGCACACACGATGATCTGGATGGTTGGTAGTTTGGCGTGCAACGTTTTCGCTACCGCTTCCAGATTGCCAGCATCGAACGCTACCGCTACCGGATGGCCCGTAACGGCGTGAAGGCTCGCACCAGTAGCGAATCCTTCACAGACAAGAAGCGTATCAACAGGGGTGCCGCCAAAGCTGTAATAACGACCGGCTTTCGTGCCACCGCTTTTAAACTTCTTGCCGCCGTCCGCATCAACGAATTGCAACGTGCTGATAACACCGTTGCCATCGCGGGCAGGAATAATCAAGGTCCGTTTATCCTTGAACTCTTTCAGACCGTAAGGCTTGATGCCCTTGCGCTGGCAGTAAGGGTTATCGTCCGTGGCCGGTCGTGCGCTATCCCAGATGGCCTGTGATTTTACTGCCGCATCTGCTGCCCGTTTGATGCGCTCTATCTCTGCCGCTGCCTTAGCTTCGGATAGTTGATTGGATAGTTCAGTGCGTTCAATGGGTGTCAGCGAGTCACGCGATTTACTGCACCACGTTTGCGTCTCGCCAGTTCTCCAATCCCCATACGCACCACCGAAAAAACCGGTCAGCGCATCGCCACCTTTGAACACATACCAGCCGCTGGTACCGCTTGGCTTTTCGTCCCTACCGGGGCAACGATGCATCAAACCGTCTGCAATGACTTCATCGGGTTGCAAGCCATCTGATTCAATCGCATTACGGAACTGGTCTATTGCAGTATCAATGGTGGCGTTCAATGGACGGCCTCCGTTCCATTTTCAGGCGTTGGAATACGAACGATGACGGCCTTGAACGTGCCGCCGCGCTGATCTGCAACGTCCTTCTGATTGATCTTGATAAAGCGCTTGGCTTCGGCACGTGTGGCAAAGGGAATCGATGCACCGCCAAAGGAAACTGCCCAACTTGCGGGTGAAAGAGTGGACATTATTTAACTCCTTTGTTGTGGCTAGCAATCGAGGCCAAACAAGCTTCCATCTCGCTCTTATTTCTAGCGGCGATGCGCGTACATAGCCTGACAATAGGCTCCTTTTGGACGTGATCCATTCTTCTAAATTGGTGTATGAGATCGGCCTCCATTTTCACGACTTTGATAGAGCGCATTATTTGCCCTCCTTACGCACGCGATTATTTTCAGACTGGATTTCCATCGATGCCATTTCAGCGAGTAGTGATGCAGAGGTGATCGCCATCCGCATCAAGTTCGCACGGTAATTGCAGTCGAACATCGGGGGACGCTCTGATTCGTCATCGAGCAAGCCCAGTTCGATTATTTCGAGAATAGTTACGATACCTTTTCCGATATCCAGTGCTGCGGTCTGTAACGGATGATAATGTTCGGGCTTGCCGTGATGCCAGGAGAAAGCCTTAAACGTTTCAGCAATGGCTTCGACTGGTACGGCTATGGTGGTGGTCTTAGTCATTATTGTGCGTCCTCCACTATGCTACGCGCCACACCGGTCAGGTCAGCCAGCAGATAAGCCGCATCACTGACGCCCTCATAAGTTAAATTGCCGTCTATGACTGACGCCGCAATCATCCGAGTGATGGCCTCCATACCGGATAACAAAATCAGCAAATTCGAGCCAACTTCAAAATGCTCTTTCAGAATTGCCGTGGTTGGTGTGGTGATGGTTTTCATGCTGCACCGCCAATAAGCGCCGATAGGTCGATGGAAACATCCGTGGCAAGCTCATGGCAATCAACCAAGGCATTCTTCTGACCATCGGAAGTAAGCGCATCGAACACAGACAGCAAGGCTGTCAAGGCGTTGGACTGACTCGTAAGACGTTGGATTATTTGTAAACGGGATTGGGTAGACGTGACGATATTAAGCATTGTGCTTCCTCTGTGTGCAGTGAAACTGCTTCTCGCGATCAAACGAGGTGGGCAGCAAATGATGAGGTTGATCGACTGGACACAAAAGAAACCAGCAAGCCCTAAGGCTTCCTCGCCACCGCCGCCCATTGAGGACACACGAAGACATACGCACGTAAAAAAACGGCATTGCGCCGTTTGTGCGCTTTTGTGTTGTCAGGCGATCAAACCCGGTTCCCTTTTTCTCAGGAACATAATTAGTGTACCTGATCATGTCGGCACCTGCAAAGATTTACTGTGTAAAACATATCGGCCAGCCGTGTGTAACGCTCCACACTCGGTTTCCAATGACTCCATCACTGTGGTGATGCGATGCCCAGCGGCTCGCAATTCCATGACGCGGGCCGGTGGACAATAGCTATCCAGATAACGCCGTGCCTCATCGGTCGTCACACTACCAAGCTGCTGCAACGCGGTCAGTAAGCGGATGCGTTGCGATTCGGACGATGTGCCAGGGTGCAGGCGCAAGATTGCGGCCAGCGTCTTGATGCGGGCGGTCATTGGGTAATCCTCGATTGTTTAGCGCGTAATGAATCTAGGTAAGCCGGTAACGTGGCTTTTCGCTCGTTATATGTGCGTCCTCGGGCTATCCATATGGCGTTAACTGCCTCGATCTTTTCCATGCAATCGAGATCCACTTTTTCCATCTGGTCACGGTCAACAGATTCAAAGCGCCCGAACATTACCCAGTTCACCAGCTTGGCCTCGTTGGCATAATGGAAGGCACTTGTATGCTTTCCGTCGTCTTCTCTAGTTTCCTGTAAAGCCATACTCATCATCTGGTAACCGGTCGATACCTTTTTCCGTGACTGTGACCAGTCGCCGGTCTGATTGGACATCTCGTCACGCATCGCTAGGAATGCATCAACAAGTCGAACCTGGCCGATGCGGGAGTTTCTGCCTCCGATAAACGGCATGGCGATCAGTGCACCGCGTTCGGTCAATTCGATCATTCGGCGCTTCTTTCCCTGCGCATCAGAGTAAAAGGCCTCCTTAGATTCAAGGTGGCTAACCGTGCCGTCTCCTTTCAAGTCATCCAGATGTTGCAAGACATTATCGTGCCGACGTCCGAACTCTCGGGCGATTACCAGCGAGTCAGTAACTGGCTTTCCTTGATACAGATGCACGATTGTGGCCTGAGCTGACGCACTCACCATTGCCGGAACCCTGGCGATACGGGCGGCCATTATTTAACCTCCGCACGATAGTTGAGAACGTCAGCAAACCACCGATGAAGCTCCCGGTTACTGTAAACCGTACATCTGAGAGACAGTTTGACTGCTTGCGGTGCCTTGCCAGCTTTCATCAGTTGCCGGTACTTTTCCCTGCACACCGGGGAGAACTGGGCTATCTGGTTCCAGCGGCTCATGCCATCGAGCGGGAGAGATGGGGGCAGGGTATCTGCCGGTGGTACGGGTGGAACTGTGCGAGTTGCCATTGTTTGCCTAACCTTTGCTCGTTATCGCCAAGTAGCGAATAGAACAAAGCTTAGGGGGCGGGATGGGTGCCTGAATAGCTAGGTAGGTTAAGAAAACTTACCCACCTATTGCCGATAACAGGTGGGTAGGTTACTGGCCTAATGGGTGGGTAGGTTAGCTCTCACCCAATGCCAGAGCGGCTCTAATGGGTGGGTAGGTTACCCCGGGGTCTTTGGTGCACCGCCTTTTTTATTCCAGTTGCAAACAAGTGCAATGCGATCTTTTGCTGATGTTGTTAGGTGTGGATAGGTTGCGTTTAACCAATCCGTTATCTGTTCCTTCGGTTGTTTACTGCTTTCTTGGTGGCGAACTGCGCGCCAAGCTTGTGTCGCTATATCTAATTCTTCAGGGTATTGGCGATCATTCTTCTTAAATGCGTCGTCTTGCATATCGTCAATTATTTTAGGTTTATCAATATTTTTTGCGGAAGCAATTTCATCTTCTCGGGCGCTCTTATAAAGAGACGTCTTCCAGCAGGCTCCGCCAATCAGGCCAGCAAGATACATTACTCCTGCAGACAAATAAAAAACAGCTTGCCTTGGGTTGCCATGATTCATCGCTTCGCGTATGTGGGGTAAAAATATAGAGCCTATACCAATTATTGCCACTGCTAGGCACAGTGAAGTGAATGAATATTTCAATTTCCCCCCTTTCCCCTTTTCCAAACTCGGAAGCCATGCCAGCAGATATAAGGGGTAACTATCTGTTTTCCCGCCGTCGCGGTAGGCATGGCGAAACTGGTGACGCTATGCGGCCTTGAATGGGATTACGTTATCGCTGTCTCTCAGGCCGCCCAGATAGTCAGACCATCGCTGCATCATTTTTCTACGCGCCGGCAGGTGGGCGGTACGATTGTAGGCGCGGCCATTCGGGTCTTTCACGGCGTGCGCAAGCTGGTGTTCGATCAGGTCAACGCGTTCGCCCATGACTTCATCCATGATGGTGCGTGCCATTGCCCGGAAGCCGTGGGCGGTCATCACTTCTTTGCTGTACCCCATGCTGCGCAGTGCTGCGGTGATGGTGTTTTCACTCATGCACCTGGCACCGGTGCGGATACTTGGAAAAACGAATTTACTCCCGCCTGTCATTAAATGAACGCCGCGCAATATCTCCACGGCCTGCACGGATAACGGCACCAGGTGATCTACTTTCATTTTCATTTTGCTGGCAGGGATACGCCATTCTGCTGCGTCCAGGTCGATCTCGACCCATTCGGCTGATCTCAGTTCACCAGGGCGCACGAACAAAAGCGGGGAAAGTTTCAGGGCAGCAACGGCATAAGGGTGGCCGGTGTAAGTGTGAATCGAACGCATCAGTTCACCCGCTTGCTGCGGTTCAGTGATCGCCGCATAGTGAATCTGGGGCGCAACCGACAATGCACCTTTCAAGTCTATGGTTACGTCACGATCTGTCAGACCACTTGCCACGGCATGGCGCAATATTTGACCGCATAGTCGCCTGACGCTGTGTGCGGAATCTATCGCACCTCGCGCTTCCATCTTTTGGATGGTGCTCAATACATCGATCGGTTTGATTGCCGATACCGGCATATCGCCAATGAAAGGAAATACGTCCTTTTTCAGCCAGTTCGTTACCTTGTCTTGCGTTGTTTCAGCTCGGGTGGCAGCAGTTTTTCCCAGCCATGCCCATGCCACGCGCTCAAAAGTATTGATCGTCGCCGCTGCTATGGCCTGTTTATCGTCACGTTTGAGTTGTGCCGGGTCTGTACCAGCGGCTCGCTGCTCTCTTGCAAGATCGCGTTTCTTGCGGGCGTTCGTCAGTGATACGGCTGGATATGTACCAAAGGTCAGCCGGGTATTTTTCCCATTAGGCTGACGATATGCCATGCGCCATGTCTTCGATCCGGTTGGTGCAATTTCCAAATACATGCTGCTGCCATCAGCAAGCGTATAGGTCTTGTCTCTGGCTTTGGCATTTCTTACCTGTATGTCGGTAAGCGGCACGGAAAGTTTAGGCATTTTGTATCCATAGGTTTTTTGCGTAATCCATGGATATAAGGATGGATGTAAAAAACGTGGGTGTCAATGGGCAACGATGGGCGCAATAGGCAACAAAAAACCCCTAAGTGTTTGATTTCTTAGGGGCTTATTGTCAAACTTAGCCAACGTTTGTAATACTTCTGGTGCCGAGAGCCGGAATCGAACCGGCACGCCTTACAGCGCGGGATTTTGAGTCCCGTGCGTCTACCTATTCCGCCATCTCGGCAACGCGTGCAGTATTATGACTTATTTGGTGCGTCAGATCAATAGCTTTGAGCAATCAAATAGGTTTTTTATCGGATAAATGATTAACGCGATATTTTTCGCCATTTTGCTGCGTGAAATTAAAGCCGTTGCTGTTTGGCACGGCGCTGCACTGTGTGTAAATAAAACAGCAGGCTTACGGCGACCAAGGCAATGCTTGCGCTGTTTCCCATCCAGAATCCCGATGCGCCATGCAAGGCGGGAGGACTTATGCCGAACGGATTCAGGCCCAAAATGTAGCCGGATACCAAGCCAACTCCCCACAGCGAAAACGCGTAAATAATCGTCGGAATAATGGCGACTTTATAGGCGCGTAAAACAAAAGCGGTACTGCACTGTATCGCATCGAATAATTGATAGAAGCCAATGAATATAAATAGCGGCATGGCGGCTGCGATGATGGTTTCGTTGGGTGTGTAGGCGCGAATAATTGTCTCGCGTAGCAACCAGATGATGAGGCCCAGACTTGCCGAACAGAGCGCTGCCAGACGAATCCCGGAATAGCCTATCCGTTGCGCGTGATCGAGCTCCTTTGCGCCGATCGCTTGTGCTACCAGGATTCCTGTAGCAATTGCAATGGATAACGGCAGCATGTAAAGCACCGTGGCGAAGTTGGCAGTGATTTGATGTCCTGCGATCGCGGTCTCTCCCAGTCTTGCGATAAAAATCGCCATGAAGGTAAACGCTGTCACTTCAATGAAATAGCTCAAGCCGGTCGGGATGCCTAGTTTTAATAAGGCACGTTGTGCACGCCAGTGTGGTTTGACAAAACCGCTGTGGAACAGAGCAAATGGTGTGTAAAAACTATTGTGGCGCAGGATCATCCAGCCAATCAATAGCATCAGCCATGCAATGAGAGTCGTAGCAATGGCGCAGCCCGGGCCGCCGAGTGCAGGAATGCCAAAACCACCGAATATGAACAACGCGTTCAGAGGAAATTTTAGTAGGACCCCGATGAGTTTGATTGCCATCACCATCTTGGGTCTGGCAACGGCAGTGTTGAGCGCTGAATAGACATTAAAGCCGAGTGTTGCAGGTAGCGCTAACGCAAGAATTTGTAGATATAGCGTGGCTTTTTCACTGAGCAAAGGTGACGCATGGGCGATTGATAAAAAAGGCTGTGGAAATAGTAGTACGACGCAGCCGAGCAACGACAAGAAGAGGGCGAGCCATGTACCTTGTTTGACTTGATAGCCGATTTCCGCCATCCGTTGTCCACCATATAACTGACCGATAATGGGTGAAAGTGCTTGCAGAACGCCGCTTAGACCGACGAATACACTGACATAGATCGCGCCACCCAACGCCAGGGCGGCGAGATCAGTCGCGGAATATCGTGATGTCATGGCGGTGTCGATGACGCCGTTCAATACAATCGCCAATTGCCCGATGAGGATGGGCCACGCCAGCTTGGCGATGCGGACTGTGTTAGAGCGGCCGAGACGCGTTTTAGCTTGATGAAGGAATGAAAGTGTAATGTTCTGCTCGTTGGTTAATAGTATGTTCGGCTAATGGTAGGGGGCGGCTGCTTAGTTACCAACGCGTTGATATAAGCGGAAACGTTCATCACGATCCGATGGGCGTCGTCCGGTCCAAAGTAATTTCCAGCGACCGCCAAAGGCGCGTTTAATGGCGGCATCGTCGGATTTGGTTCTGTTGTTATCTTGATAAAGCAAATAGTCGCAGCGCTCCTGGCTTAAAGCGGAAAAAGGGACGCTACCAAAATAGGCAAACGAGGCGCGTTGCGCCGGACCCACATTGGTATCGACACATTGTTTGACCGTTGGTAAATGCGTGTTGATTTGCTCAGCGACACCGGCATAACTTTTGCCGTAGTTGATCCACGGTAGCCATAGTGTCATCAGTAATAACCAGCATAATACGACGCCGCCGGATGACAATACTACGGCGCGCCAGAGTACCGCCGGTCGTCTTGAAAGACGCCAGTTAACCAACAGAATCCAACAGATTGAGCCGAGAGCGGCAATGACGACGGCGGTCAGATTAAAGCCGGGTTTGAATCCTGGAGCCAGCTTGTAAGCATTTTTGGCAATTTGTGCGGGCCAACCGGTTTCTTTAGCAATCCATCCGATCCAGATGAACGCGGCGCAGGTGCTGAGTGTCATCACGGAGAACCAGTCAACCGCATTAATGGCACCACGCTTCATGGTCGGCAAGCCAAACGCTGCCAGAATTACGAGCGCTGGTAACAGTGGCAACAACACGCCTTCATCAGGCCGTGGCATCAGCAACATCATGACGCTCAGACTGATAAAGAATGCGAGGGGTAGCGCGATATGGAGCGCTTTGCGTTGTTGACGCCAGGCGTAGACAGCCCAGCCAGCGAACGGCCACGCGGGCCATGCGAACCAAATGCCATATTTGAAGTAATAGGCGAAAGCGTGTAACGACGGCCAGCCGAATTGCTGCAGATTTTGTTCTTGCCATAAGGCGTAATTATTACCTTCGGGGAGGTAATAATATCCAGCGACGAACCATGCGCCACTAATCGCGATAGCGACCGGTAAAGTGACGCATAGCAGGTGTATGGCGATAGATTTTTGACGTAACAGAGCAAGGCCGATTAAGCCTGCAAGGATAGCAACCGGGACACCCCAACCACGGGTCAACGTCAGTAGACCAAGTGCTATGCCGAGTAATGCTGCGCTATGGAGTGCTAAGGAATTCGGATTTTCGGTGTTGGATGGTTTTGTACTTGATCCGGTGGCAGGCGCATCGAACAAACGGACAGCGAGATAGATGGCATAGGCAACCAGCGACATCTGCAGGCTTTTTGCGGTCGTTTCGTGGCTGTGTAATAGCAGCCCCAAACATCCCAGATAAATGAGGAACGCGCCATCCGCGAGCGTGCGACCAAAGTCCCTTGGCTCGGGTTGGCCGCCAAATGCCAGTCGAAGCGGCTGCGCTTCACTGCGGCGTCCTAGCAAGTACGTGGCATGCCAAACAGATAGTGAGCCAATTAAAAAGAAAATAATCGTGGACAGCCGGGCTGCCAATGGATCGCCTAATAACCAGCCGAATAATTTGATGCAGATGGCACCAATCCAAAAGGTTAACGGGCTTTCTCCTGGCATAGGTAAACCCGCGATTTGTGGTGCCAGCCACGTATTGAAGCTGCCGTGCGCCATGGTCCACATGATCCCAAAGCTCGATGCATCCTCATTTTTCCACGGGTCGCGACCAAACAAGCCGGGCAATATATAGAGTAGACCAAGCGCCCATAATCCCCAGCGTGGCAATGCGCTGGTGGCAGAAGCGGGAAGGCGGACTGGCTTCATCACGATATGGCTTTATGAGAATAGTAAGTTGGGGGAGTATTGTGCCGCAAAAACGGCATAGGGCACAGCGTATCGGGTAGAAAGTCTTTGGCAATTATAGCGATTCGCTGGTTGCGTGAGACATCACTTACTATCGCTTACGTTTTGCCAGTATCAGTTGACTTCAACTAGCCTTGCCAGACATCACTTGCAAGTGGCAATGCATTGGATGAGGAATGCGTTGCTGAAATTAAAAAAGGCAGCCATAGCTGCCTTTTTGAAACATCGACTACGCTGATAGGAATTAACCTGCAGCGACGGATGTTTTCGAACCAACAGTACCGAATTTCTTACGGAATTTGTCGACACGACCAGCTGTATCAACGATTTTATGTTGACCAGTGTAGAACGGGTGCGATTCCGAAGAAACTTCAATCTTCACTAGAGGATAGTCTTTACCTTCGAAGTTTGCTGTTTCGCGTGTTTGAATAGTCGAACGTGTGACGAATTTAAAATCGCAAGACATGTCTTGGAATAAAACTTCACGATAATTTGGGTGAATGCCGTCTTTCATAATTGCCTCTAAAAATTCGGTAGCCAATCGTCACTTCGTCGGTCGCCATGCTTCTTGACCCGATTGTCGATCACTTGCCAAGGTGGAAAACACGCGATTATACAGTAAAACGACATGTATTCTGTGGATTCAGTCATGAGGAGCGAATTCATAGGCTGACCGGCAACAAATTGCGGTCAGCCCCGAGTGCTACCTTCTTTTTATCTTGCAAGATTAACGAAGCGCCTTGTTAGCGCCTGTCGACTCAGGCTGATGCTTTTACTGCCGATGTGCGTTGGTTGCCACTTTTTCGATACAGTACCAGTGTTGCGATCAGACCACAGATGGCGGCAAAGCTCATCCACAGACCCGGCGCAGCTTTGTTACCGGTCATTTGAATCAAGCCAGTCGCAATCGCTGGTGTAAAACCACCAAAAATGGCAGTTGCAAGGCTATACGCCAGAGAAAAACCAACAGTACGGACATCCACCGGCATGACTTCGGTCAGTGCTACGACCATCGCACCATTGTAACTTGCATATAAAAATGACAACCATAACTCAACAATCAGCATCCGCTCAAAACTCGGTGCTGCGACAAGCCAGGATAAGGTTGGATAGGCGGTGAGGATGGTAAGGACCGTAAATACCAGCAGTAAAGGACGGCGACCTATGCGATCAGATAATGCGCCCATTATCGGGAGCCAGATAAAGTTGGAGATACCGACGCAAAAGGTGACAACCAACGCGTCTGTGGTGCTGAGTTTCAACACCGATTTACCGAATGTCGGTGTGTAGACGGTGATGAGGTAGAACGAGACGGTTGTCATCGATACCAGCATCATGCCAGCCACCACAAGACCCCAGTTATCGACCATCGAGCGCAAAATCTCGCGCATGTTCGGTTTCGTCTTACGGGCCAAAAATTCTTCTGTTTCCTGCAGCGAGCGGCGTATGACAAACAATACAGGCACGATCATGCAACCGATAAAGAATGGGATGCGCCAGCCCCAGTCAGCGATTTGAGCGGGCTGAAGCCAGACCTGAAGGCCATAACCGAGGGCTGCAGCGAAAATGATCGCGACTTGTTGGCTTGCCGATTGCCAACTAACATAAAATCCCTTGCGACCGGGAGTTGCCATTTCGGACAGGTAGACAGAAACGCCGCCAAGTTCAACACCAGCAGAAAAGCCCTGGAGAAGGCGACCGACTAACACCAGAAATGGAGCCAGATAGCCGATGGTGGCGTAGCCAGGAACAAAGGCGATCAGCATGGTGCCGATTGCCATGAGTGCGAGGGTAACGATCAACCCTTTGCGTCGGCCAATGCGGTCAACGTATGCACCCAGAATGATTGCTCCTAAAGGACGCATCAAAAATCCTGCGCCAAAGGTCATAAAAGTCAGCATCAGTGATGCAAATTCATCACTCGCAGGAAAAAAGGTCTTTGCGATGTACGTTGCGTAGAACCCAAAGAGGAAAAAATCGAACATTTCCATGAAGTTACCGCTGGTAACGCGCAGGACGGTAGCGACTTTTGATGGGCTGGACTTGGTGATTGTCATGTTTTTTCCGCCAGAAAATTAAAGTTGAAGATTAGTATTGTTGTTTTACTTAGCCGTTGGGAATACCGAGGCCAAGAGGTGAGTTTTCGATCTTCAAATGAGGATATTGTTTAACGAGTAATGCGAGGATGGCATTCTTGAACTTCTTAAGGTCTCTTGCTGTTGGTTATTTGTTAATTAAAACTGCGTGTTTGCACGTTCCATAATTCTGTTCTCATCGGTCGATTATGTCTACAGGCAATAGAAAAAATTGCTTGGGTTTAAGAGTTTTTTAGCCGCTCTTCATGGCCTCAGGCCGATTTGGTAAAATGTTGGTTAGCAGATTGCAGTTACAAAAAAGGGTCCGGCAAGCTTTCGCATGTCAGACCCTTTACACATTTTGCTTCAATTGTTTCGATTTGAGCTTATTGTCATCAGTTATGACGAAGGCCCAAATTGATCCAATTGATTAGTTACCGCGTCGCATCATGTCGAAGAATTCCAGATTGGTCTTCGTTGATTTGATTTTGTCGAGGATGAATTCCATCGCTTCGATTTCATCCATGCTATACAGCAACTTGCGCAATACCCAGATTTTTTGCAGCTGATCTGGCTTGATTAGCAATTCTTCACGGCGGGTGCCGGATTTGTTCAGATTAATCGACGGATAAACGCGTTTTTCTGCAAGGCGACGCTCAAGGTGGACCTCCATGTTACCGGTACCTTTGAACTCTTCGTAAATCACGTCATCCATGCGGCTACCGGTTTCGATAAGCGCCGTTGCGATGATGGTCAGCGAGCCGCCTTCTTCGATGTTACGGGCCGCGCCAAAGAAACGTTTTGGACGTTGTAGTGCATTTGCATCAACACCACCGGTCAATACCTTGCCGGAAGCAGGGATCACGGTATTGTAAGCACGGGCCAGACGGGTGATCGAATCCAGCAGAATCACAACGTCTTTTTTCATCTCAACGAGGCGCTTGGCTTTTTCAAGCACCATTTCAGCAACCTGAACGTGGCGAGTTGCGGGTTCATCGAAAGTCGACGCGACGACTTCACCGCGCACTGAGCGCTGCATTTCGGTCACTTCTTCAGGACGCTCGTCGATCAGCAAGACGATCATCACAGTGTCGGGATGGTTGGTCGTAATCGCATGCGCAATGTGTTGCAGCATGACCGATTTACCGGATTTTGGCGATGCCACCAACAAACCGCGTTGGCCTTTACCGATAGGCGCGATCATATCGATGATGCGACCCGTAATGTTTTCTTCACCGCGCATATCGCGCTCTAGCGGAAGTGGCTTGTTCGGATGCAGTGGCGTCAGGTTTTCAAACAGAATGCGGTGTTTGGACGCTTCTGGTGATTCGCCGTTGACCTTGTCAACTTTGACCAGTGCGAAATAGCGTTCGCCATCTTTCGGTGTGCGGACCTCGCCTTCAATCGAATCGCCGGTGTGTAAATTGAAACGGCGGATTTGTGAGGGCGAGATATAAATGTCGTCAGTGGACGCCATGTAACTGGCGTCGGGCGAGCGCAGAAAGCCAAAGCCATCAGGCAGGACTTCAAGCGCGCCATCGCCAAAAATTTGTTCTCCTGATTTCGCGCGTTTTTTCAAAATGGCGAACATCAGTTCTTGTTTGCGCAAGCGCGCGGCGTTATCAATGTCTAGGCCAATTGCCATTTCTAGCAGTGCTGAGACGTGTAGCGCCTTTAATTCGGATAAATGCATAGTATATGAGTATCCCGGGGTGGGAATTGTCTGGTGGGGGAGGGGACTTCGTGGTGTGAGTAGTATCTTGCTTGTACTGTGTCTCTACATTACTCGTACTTAAATTGTACTGTATCTCTGAAAATATAAGCGGCGGCGCGGGCGCACCACCGCAATGTCGACTAGTTTACATCAAATATTGCTATCGATGAAAGATGTTAACTGCCCTTTTGCTAAAGCGCCTACCTTTTGAGCAGCGGCAACACCATTTTTGAACAGAATCAACGTTGGAATACCGCGAATACCAAATTTGGCAGGTACTGCCTGATTGGCATCAACGTCCATCTTGGCGATCAGGATTTTGCCGTCGTATTCTTTGGCGACTTCTTCCAGAATGGGTGCAATCATTTTGCATGGACCACACCATTCGGCCCAAAAATCGACCAATACGGGTTTGTCTGATTTAAGCACATCTAGTTCAAAGGATGCATCGGTAATATGTTTAATGTTTTCGCTCATGAGTTCCTCTGGAAGAGGGAAAAAAAATGATTGTGTACCAAGTCAACTTATCTGTTCACCTGGGCGGCTTACCTGCGTTGGATCCCGCGTTGGGTCCCTATTCTAATGAATAAGTGGGGGCGCCGTGCGGGACTTCAAGTTTTGCGGGTGTGATTAGATGGTGTTGCGGCGGGGTGTTCGTTAAATCATAACCGATTTTAATAAAAAGGGGAGACTACGATCTTCTTTTTTTGCTTATTTTTTACTTATATTCACCGATTGCTCGCATAAAATGCAAAACAATTGTTGCTAAAACGAGCAGCACCGCAGATTTCTTGCGTGGCTGGCTTCATCCACACCTTATTTTTTGTGAGTCCATGTTGCCACCGTCTTTATTAAAATCCCGCTTGACGTTGCACTCTATTCCGCCTTCCAACGCGTTTTGGTCGGAAGTGGCGCGTGCTTTATCGGCAGCCTCGCTTGAAAGCGGAGGCGAAAATAATCGTGATCTGTCTGCCTGGCGAGTGGTCGTTCCGGCATTTGCGCACGCGCATCTGTTAAGAGCGGCACTGGCGAGCGCACTACCGGGTGCATTTGTACCGCCGCGGATTAATACCTTATCAGCCCTGCTTGATACCTTACCGCCAGCGTTGAATGCTCCTATCGCCAGCGCAAGTAGTGAACGGTTGATGCGGTTGTATTCGGAGTTACGACAGCATGCCTGGCTGAAAAAAATATTTACCGCGAGGCGAAATACCGATTTGCTACCGTTGGCGCAAACGCTGTTATCCCTATCCGATGAGTTGACGCAGGCCTTGCTGCCGTCGATGCAGGATGCGAGCGACGTTGCGCAGCGCTGGCAGACTGCGCTTGAAGAATTGACGCCAAGTTCTCGCGAGCTACTGTCCGACGAGACCGAACTGGTCTGGTCAATCTGGAAAAGTCAGCTCGATGGCGACGATGCGCTTGCAGTGCGTTTTGGTCAAATGCTGCGATTTGCAGCGCAGGCCAACTCACCGTTAGCATGGATTAGTTCGGTCGAGCCGGAGCCGATGGAACGCGCATTTTTGCAGGCTTACGCACAATATCAGCCCGTTTTGCAGATTTCACTTGACTGGCGCGTTGACACTATCGCCTCGGCATATACCACTGCATGGCCGGAGTTGATTGATGTCGCGGCGACGCCCGAGAGCCAGCTTCCGACACCTCCGGACGACTTATTTGCGTCGGCAGAATTTAATGTTGCATTGCCGCCGGGTATCGCCCTATGCGCAGCGCAAAGTATCGAAGACGAGGCCGTGCAGGGTGCGCAGACGGTACTTGACTGGTTGCACGCAGGTAAAACGCAACTGGCGATCGTGGCGCAAGATCGTGTCGTTGCACGGCGGATACGTGCTTTGCTGGAACGGGCACAGGTTCACGTTGCTGATGAGACTGGCTGGAAGTTGTCGACCACGCGCGCGGCATCGGCTATCGCTGCCTGGTTTGATGTTGTCACCCAACGCGGTGAAACAACCGCGCTGCTGGATTTTTTGAAGTCGCCATTTGCATTGGCTGATATGCCTGATAAATCGGCGCAGGTAATGGCGGTCGAAATCGCACTGCGAAGGGCGAATGTACTGGGTGAATGGAATAGTGTCATTTATGCGCTGACTGATCTTCCTGACGCGCAAAAAATGGTTGCCACGCTGGCGCAGCAAGCGAACTTATATGCTGGCCGCAAAACGCTGCGCGGGTGGATCAATACGGGAACGGTGTTCGAGGTGCTCGGCATGACAAGTGCACTGAACGCTGATCCTGCCGGTCAACAGGTTTTGCAGATGCTGCAAAATATTGCTGGCATGGAGGATGATGAAGGAGGTGATGCCTTATTCTCATTTTCAGAATGGCGGGCATTGGTCAACCTGCAAATGGATGAGACCAGCTTCATCAGTCCCGCCATCGATCGACGCGTGGTGATGCTTCCACTGAACGGTGCGCGTTTGCGACACTTTGATGCGGTGTTGATGGTTGGTGCTGATAGCAGTCATCTTCCTTCGCAACCCCAGGAGACGCTGTTTTTTGCGAATACTGTCCGACGCGAGTTAAATCTGGCGACACGTGAAAGTCGTCAGCGCCAGCAAATGCGCGATGTAGCAGAGTTGCTGGCGATGAATCCGTTGGTGGTGTTGTCCTGGCAAGCGCATCAGGATGGCGAGCCAAATCCCGTAAGCCCGTGGATTGAGCGGCTGGAACTGACGCTGGCGCGGTCGGGTGCAGCGTCGTTACCGCGTCATCGGGCGCCGATTGTCGAGCGCAGTTTGCTCGAGATCCCGGCAGCGATGCCGGCACCAGTTGCTAGCGCGTTGCGTCCCACGCGTTTATCTTCTAGTGGCTACAACAGTTTCGTATCTTGCCCGTATCAATTTTTTGCGCAACGGATGTTGCGATTGACTTCCCTTGATGAGCTTTCCGATATGCCGGAAAAGCGGGATTACGGCGGTTGGTTACATCAGATTTTGGAAACCTATCACGAAACAATTCGCGATGAGGCGATTGTCAACAACCATGATCAGCGGGTTGCAGTATTGGTCGATATATCGCAGCAATTATTCGACAAAGTGATTGCCAAAAATGCTGCCGCGCTGGGCTATTATGCACGTTGGCAGAAAGTGATTTCTGCCTACGTAATGTGGGCTAACGAGCGCGAAGCGAATGGGTGGAATTTTGTTTTTGGCGAACAGGCTTATGAAAAAATATTGCCATTGCGAACGGGCGAAATAACGTTACACGGACGCGTGGATCGGATTGATCAAAACGATGCTGGCGAACGCGCCGTGCTGGATTATAAATCGAATAGTATTGCCGTATTAAACAAGAAATTAAAAGACCATGAAGATCATCAATTGGCATTCTATGGTTTGTTATCAGACGTGTCGGTGGACGCCGCACATTACGTGGCACTTGAAATCACCAAGGACAAAATCGGTGATGTAGTGGCACAAGATTATGCACAGGCGCAAAAAATGTTGGAAGAGCATATTAAGGACACAATGCAGGCGATTTCCGATGGCGCACCAATGGTCGCCAATGGTGCCGAGTCGGTATGTCAGTATTGCGATGTACGTGGTTTGTGCCGCAAAGGGGCATGGTAATGGATGACCTCACTCCAACATCAATACACCATGATGGCCAAGCTGGCCAAGTCGATATGGTAATACCGCATGCCTATCAAATGAACGGCGTGCCAGTAGAAGCGCAGCGCTTCGTCAACGCCGCCTGCGATCCGCAGCATTCCGTTGTGGTGGAAGCCTGTGCTGGCAGCGGCAAAACCTGGTTGTTGGTAGCACGTATGCTGCGCTTGTTATTGGCTGGCGCTGCACCTTCCGAACTGCTGGCGATTACGTTCACTCGCAAGGCAGCACAGGAAATGCGCGACCGTTTGCTTGAACTGCTGCATGATCTGGCTTTGGCGTCTGATGAGCAGGTGCGCGTGTTGCTTGTGGAGCGCGGCATCTTGCAAACCGACTTGAAGCAAACTGTGCACGCCGCACGCGGTTTGTATGAACGTGTTTTGTCGAGTCCACAAAGCCTGTCCATCGACACTTTTCATAGCTGGTTTGCGCGCTTGCTGCAAATCGCGCCGCTCAATTCTGGGGTGCCACACGGCTATACATTGACCGACAAGACCGGCGAACTTCTTGCCGATGCTTATAGGCGGTTTATGCAGTCGTTAAACAACAAGGACAACGCGGATACCAAACAAGCGCTGCTAGATTTGTATCAACTCGTCGGCGATGGCAACGCTCGCAAATTATTGAACGCCTTCGTCAGCAAGCGCGCTGAATGGTGGGCCAGCAGCATGGCCCCACGCGATCTCGACGTGCCGCTAAATTGGCTTAAAGAATTGTGTGGCGACGACGCCAAAATCGATGCGCGTTTATCGTTGTGGGATGACGCCAAACTGACCGCCAAAATAACGAGCATCGCGTGGTTGCTTGGGCAAGGCACAGCCACTAATCAAAAACGTGCAACGGCAATTGAGACAGCGCTATCCGAAGGTGCAGGATTAGTAAACTTTGATGCGCTATGTCATCAATTTTTTGACGACAACGGAAATCCGCGTGGCAATTCCAAAACTAATAATCTCAAAAAAGCGCTGGAAAATAACTTCGGTGTAGACGGCATCAGCGCTTTCGACGAAGAATTTTCTAACGTCGGCGAAGCCCTTAAATTATTGCGCCGCCGCAGCGGCGAACGCGACGTGCTGGCGCTGAATCGTGCATTGTTCGTGGTCGGTGATGCGCTGGTCGACATTTATCAGGCGATGAAGGCAGAACAGCGGGTCTTCGATTTTGCTGATCTGGAGTGGCAAGCTTATCGCCTGTTAACCAATCCCGATAGTGCCGCGTACATCCAAAGTCGGCTCGACAGCCGTTACAAGCATATCTTGCTGGATGAATTTCAGGATACCAATCCACTGCAATGGAGCATCGTCCGCGCCTGGTTGAATGCTTATGGCGAGGACGCCGGTCAACCCAGCGTGTTCATCGTTGGCGATCCCAAGCAATCGATTTATCGCTTCAGACGCGCAGAACCAAGAGTGTTTGTCGCTGCACGGGATCTGTTGCAAGCGCAGGGCGCAACGGTGTTGCAAGCGAATCAGACCAGACGCAATGCTACGGCGATTATTAAAGTGTTAAACACCAGTTTTTATGCAAATCCGCTATTTTCTGCCCAAACGACGTTAGGAGAAGAGGGCGGTGCGGTGTGGCGCTTGCCGTTGATTCAACAGGTTAGCGCTGAATCAGTTGAGCAAGCTCCGACAGAACCAGGTTTACGCAATCCGTTAATCACACCGCGGGAAGAGTCGGAGGATGCGCGGCGTCGCGACGAGGGGACGAGCGTGGCGCAGGCTTTAATCGCAGCGCGTCAGCATGTGCATATCAAAACTGGGAGCGGAAGCCGTAATGTGCGTTGGTCGGATGTCATGTTATTGGTAAAAAAGCGAACACATTTGGGTGCTTATGAGAACGCGCTCCGGCATGCTGGCATTCCTTTTGTATCAGATCGGCGCGGTGGTTTGCTGGAATCGTTAGAAATTTCTGATCTGATTGCTTTGCTCACGTTTTTAATTACCCCCGATGATGGACGCGCTCTGGCGCATGTCCTGAAATCGCCGATTTTCGCTGCGACCGATGACGATTTAATCGTATTGGCGCAACGTGTGGAAAAGAATTGGTGGCCAAGGCTTTTGGCAGCTGTCGAGGAGGGAACATTAACCGTCGGGCAGGCTGTGCCAGCTTCTGACGCGTTGCAGCGCGCAGCCCGTTTGCTGATGCACTGGCTGGACGTTGCACCACGTTTATCGGTCCATGATTTGCTCGATGTCATTTTGCATCAAGGGCAATTGATCGAACGCTATGCGCAGGATGCGACCGCACTGACGCGGAATCAGTCGATTGGCAATATTGAGGCTTTTGTGGCACTGGCGCTGAATATGGATGCCGGACGTTACCCCAGTTTGCCAAAATTTATCGACGCTTTGCGTGTGCTGCAAAATACTGCTGAAAGTGACGCACCGGATGAGGCCAGTATTGACGCCTCAATGGACGCAGTACGGATATTGACCGTGCATAGCGCCAAGGGATTGGAGGCGCCGATTGTCGTGTTACTGGACGCCAACCACAGCGATCCGGCCCGTGATGACATTGGCATTCTATGTGACTGGCCTCAGGACGAAGACGCACCGGTGCATTTTTCTGCATTTGGCCGCGCCGCTGACAGGGGCGCGGCACGCGACAAATTATTTGCCGCCGAGGACGGATTTAAGACCCAAGAGGATTGGAACTTGCTCTACGTGGCGACCACCCGCGCCAAGCAACTGCTGATCATTAGTGGCGTTGCAGGCGCCAGAAATAGCACAGCCGGCGGTGTCACGGAAGGAAGTTGGTATGCGCGTCTGGAATGGGTGCCGGAAACCGAATTGGATGCGTTAGCATCGTCGGGCATGCAGGTGGATGATGTAACTCAGAATAGGGATGCCGAGCTTAAATTTGTTCTTCCGATATTTGATCCAACGGCGTTGCCGTTGAAGCGGGCACTTACTGCTACTCAAAATAACCTGCCGATGGATGACGACGCATTGCTATTAGCGTTGACATCGCCGTTTGTTGAAGATGAAATAGCTGCAAATAATGACGCTATCGACGAAGGTATTGCGCTCCATGCATTATTGGAGCGATTGACGCAGCATGGGCACTGGCCGATTAATGTACCTGATGTCGCGACGATTGCGCGCTGGTTGCCGTGTACACCAGCCTTGGCTTTGATCGTGCAACAACAGGCCAGGACGATTTTGGCGCAACCGTCACTTACGCATTTCTTCAATCCGGGTTTGCATATCGCAGCGCGTAATGAAATGGAAGTGATGACGGATGTTTTATTGCGCTTTGATCGGGTGGTAATGTTCGAGGATGAAGTATGGATACTCGATTACAAACGCCAGCTACTGGATAGTGAGCGTGCGGGATATCAGGCGCAGTTGATCGGTTATCGCGCCGCTGCCGCCCAGATATTTGTTGGCAAGACGCTTAGGACGGCAGTCATCACGACCGACGGCCAATTGTGGGAAGTGGCCTAATCAGCATCTCCATTAAGGGTAAGACTTTTAATGCTGGGCGGACTGATGGTGTAGTTTGGCAAACAAGGCTGGCAAAGCGACAAGTCAAGAAGGCGAAGATGCATCTTTTTCCTCTTGCCAAATTGGTTTGCCAATCGGCCTTAGTCCAAAAGAGCCGGTTAGTGGCGACCTGGCGCAGCGTACTTACGTTCGAGCCTTGAAACCAGAGCGGCTAAACACATCGTCATGGTGAAGTAGACTACAGAAATTGTTATATAGGGCTCCCAATAGCGAGAGTAAGCACCCGCTACCGTTCGTGCTGCGTAGGCTAATTCAGCTAATCCAATCGCGGATACAAGTGATGAATCCTTCAGTAATGTAATGGCCTCGTTACCTAGTGGCGGCAGCATGCGACGAAATGCTTGTGGCAACACCACGTAGCGCATCGTGGTGCGATAACCCATGCCTAAGCTTGATGCGGCATAGGTTTGTCCGCGGTCAATTGACTGAATCCCTGCGCGAAAAATTTCAGAAATGTAAGCGCCCGCATTCAGTGAAAGCGCCACCACACCTGAGATGAACGCGCCATAGTTTTGTTTGATGGTGCGTGCCAGTTCACCGGAAATGAGCAGGCCGTTGTCCTGATGGATCAAGACCGGCATGACAGCAAAGTGAATGAGCAGAATCTGGACAAACAGCGGCGTGCCACGAAAAAATGCAACGTAAAAACTTGCTAATGCTTTGACCAGACGGAACGGCCATTTCCAAGGACCATGCTTGACTTCAGCGACGCGCAACATACCTAAAAAAAGACCGAGTAAGGTGCCGATAATAATGCTGATGACCGCAACCTGCACAGTCATGAAAAAACCTTGTACGAACAGTGGCGCGTAGCCCTGGATGATGCTCCAGCGAAAATCCATATTTTTGTGAAGAGAAAACAATGCGGCGGGATGAATAAAAAATGCGTAACCAAAAAACTTGTCGAGTGTGAAATAGCGTCTGTATTCGTGTATCGAAACATTTGTATGACATCGGCTTACATTCACCGACAGCGACTTATGACCTGGATATTGGTGGTAAGTCGCTGTAAGCCAATATCATTCGACTTCCGATGCAATTGTCGCTTTTTAACTCAACGGTTTTTACTGGTCACGCATTTCGGCGCGTAAAAATTAGGCAAAAATTATACCGTACTCGCAGGCAAACACCCACATTCATCGTAGGGTTGGTTGTCAGTAATGCAATGTTGCTTAATGATTCCTAGGTCTTTCCCGAAAAATACTTTGCGTAAATTTTGTCGGCAGTACCATCTGCCTTGATATCTGCAAGTCCCTTATTCAGTTTTTCCAGTAAAGCCGTATTACCTTTTTTGACGGCGATTCCGTAAAACTCTTTTGGGAAGGTAGGATCAGAAATAATCTTAAAACTATTGGCACTATTATTTTTTACGTAATTAACCACGACGCCATTATCGCCGACTACGGCGTCAACGCCGCCACCGTTAAGCTCCTGAAATGCTAAGGGCATAGATTCGAAGCGTTTGACATTGGGGTTATTTTTACCCACCAGTTGCTGGGCTGCTTCGTCACCCGTCGTCGCACTTTGTACGCCGATTTTGAGCGTTTTTAAGTCGGAAAATTTTGTAACTTTAGAATTTAACGGCACGGCAATCAATTGATTGGCTTCAAAGTATGGATCGGTGAAATCAACTGTTTGCTTGCGCAGATCCGTAATGGTGATGCTGGATATCAAGATATCGCGATCTCCTTGCGCTAACGCATTGAAGATGCCATCAAACGGCGTATTCTCCACTTTGATTTTAATACCTGCCCGCTCGGCGACAGCTTTGATGATATCCATTTCAAAGCCGACCGCTTCTTTTTGTTCGTTCATTGATGAGAAGGGCGCATAAGCGGCATCGGTTCCCACTACATATTCAACGTTAGTATTGACCGGATTTGTTGCTCCGGAAGCTGCTTCTGCTGATTTTGGATCAGTTTTTCCGCACGCCACTAAGGCGGCGCACGCGCAGGTCAAGGCTAACAGAGACAGAAAGCTTTTCTTCATGTGAGATTCCTTAAGTCCTTAGAATTACACTTCACTCTCGACGAGGCCACATTCGTCGCCATCGCTATCGCCAATAGCTATCAGTTATTGGCTATTCGTCATTATTTCGCGTCATCAGCAAAGTATTTCTTGAAGATTTTGTCATAAGTGCCATCGGCTTTGACGGCAGCAAGGCCTTGATTTACTTTAGCAAGTAAAGCGGCATTGCCCTTTTTGACTGCAATACCGTAATACTCTTTAGGAAAATCTGGATCGGAGATAAAGTGAAAGCCTAATGCTGCATTATTTTTAACGTAATTTTTTACCGGGCCGGTATCCAGGACCACCGCATCAACACCGCCGCCTTCCAATTCTTTCAAGGCTAACGTCGCCGATTCAAGACGCTTGATTTTCGGATTACTCTTACCCAATAGCTTTTGGACCACTTCATCACCGGTGGTGGCACTTTGTACGCCGACGGTGAGTTTTTCTAAATCCCTGAATTTTGTCACTTTAGAGTCTTTGGGGACGACGATCAACTGGGTTGATTCGTAATAGGGTTCAGAAAAATCGACGGTTTGCTTGCGCTCATCGGTGATCGTGATCGCAGATGCCAGTAAATCGCGGTCGCCTTGTGCGAGAAAATTGAAAATGCCTTCAAATGGCGTATTGACGAACTTGACCTGGAAGCCCGCTTTGTCTGCAATCGCATTCATCAGATCGACGTCGAAGCCAACGATTTCTTTTTGTTCGTTTTGATATTCAAACGGCGCAAAGGTTGCCTCTGCACCGACTACGTAGACCGACGGGGCGGATACCGCCACTTGTGCTTCTTTATTTTCTTTTTTGCCGCATGCTGCCAACAGGACAACACTTGATGCTACGCATAGCAACGCTTTAGACAACTTTTTCATCAATATTCTCCGTGATTCCACCAATTGCGAATAGTCGGCCATTTTAAGGTGAGGATGGTAACAGCGACCGATTGACCTGGATTTTTTTAGTACTTTTACTTAATTATCGCCATAAAAAGGTGTGATATCTGGCTTATATAGATGCCTTTTAACATAAGCTCAGGTACGAATACCGAGTACAACGTCTGCGTGTTAGCTTATTTTGAGTACAGATGAGACCTTCTTGCGAGCATAAATCCGATCATCATCATCATCATCACCATCGTTAGTGTGTCCGTCATCGCGCGTTCAGCGTAAATACGCAAATGCGTCCGGCAGCGACAAAATGTCACCAGTTGCGCTTCCATCATAGCCAGCTAACTGGTTGACCACTTCGCGGAAGGTATCGGTTTGTATTGTGGTAATGATTTGTTGGATCAGAGGATCTTGCATTGCCGCGATTGGCAGCGCAAAGAAATAACGCTCTCGGACTAACGGGATGAATTCAAGGCCGAAGCGGGCTGCGGCAGTTTGCACGCCGAATCCAACATCGGCCATACCGCTGGCAATAAAAGCCGCCACCGCAGAGTGTGTAAATTCGGTGCTCTCAAATCCGTTTATGGCCTGTTGCGCGACTCCGGCTTTGGCCAGTAGCATTTCCAGGAGCAGGCGGGTGCCGGACCCAGTCTGCCGATTTACGAAAAGGACGCCGTTGTTAGCCAGATCAGTCAACGTATGAATGTTTTTTGGATTACCGGGTGCGACCACCAATCCTTGATCTCTCACTGCCAGATGGATCAGGCAGTGGGTTTTTTTGTTCAGCCAGCGCGCGTAAAGGGAGATAATCGCATCTTCAAATTCGCCAAATGGAACATGAAAACCTGCCAGATCACATTCGCCGCGAGATAGAGCAGACACAGCGTCGGTGCTGCTACGATAGCGCAGATCGATTGGTAATTGAATAGCATTTAGCTGACTCAGCAATGCCGCAACCGCAAATCCATGGCTTGCATTTAGCCGAATCGTTTTGCTCGAGCCAGCGACGGCTTTGCTCAACTCGCCCTCCAATTCGGAGGCTAAACTATCTAACGTGGGCGACAAGCGAGCGGCGATACGGCGGTCGGCCCAAATTAATTTTTCTGCAAGCGGTGTGAGAACGCTGCCGCGACCGCGCTCGGTCAATACCAGTGGATGACCGAAAAGTTCTTCTGCGGCGCGCAAGAGTCCCCAAACATGACGGTACGATTGCTTCGTGGCTTTGGCCGCATTGGAAATTGAGCCAGTTTCCCGGATTGATGTCAGCAAAATCAACAGCCCAGTCGTGTCCAGAACGGCATCAGAAGTTTGTCCAATTTCCCAATGTGGTTTGATTGTAACTTTATACATACGATTTTCCATGACGGCAGTCTCAAAACAAGCGCCCAGGCGGTTTGGGTGTTAAAAAATGGGTTTTTAAACAGTATCTTTTGTAAGGCGGCGATGACGGCGAGTAACGCTCAGAATACGATATTTGTATCAACTTCTGGAAAAATATATGCAATATTTTACATATTGAAGAATGCCCCCCTTAATGGTATTTTAAGAGAAGCTATAGATATAATAGTTAAATAAAATCTATCTGCTATAAAAATATATGTAATTAAATACATATAATTGGGGCTCTTAAAAGAAATAAGCGGGGGAGATATGGGTTTTTTATCAAAAGAACGGACTATTGCCGGTGCTGGATTCAATCGATGGCTAGTGCCGCCTGCGGCCTTGGCGATTCACCTTTGTATCGGAATGGCCTACGGTTTTTCGGTATTCTGGTTGCCTTTATCCAAGGCGATTGGGATTAAAGAGTCTTTGGCGTGTGGCAGTGATATAGGATTTTTTGCTGAGATATTTGCAAGCAATTGCGACTGGAAAATTTCAATGCTGGGCTGGATATTCACTATGTTCTTCGTGATATTGGGCACTTCTGCAGCAATTTGGGGAAGCTGGCTGGAGCACGTTGGACCGCGTAAGGCAGGTTTCGTGGCCGCATTATGTTGGTGCGGCGGATTGCTGATCTCGGCCCTCGGGGTTTATCTTCATCAAATTTGGCTTATGTGGCTCGGTTCGGGTGTGATCGGTGGTATCGGTCTGGGATTAGGTTACATCTCGCCGGTGTCGACATTGATTAAATGGTTTCCGGATCGGCGCGGTATGGCGACCGGAATGGCGATTATGGGTTTTGGCGGTGGTGCGTTGATCGGCAGTCCCTTGGCATTCAAGCTGATGCAATATTTTGCCAGCGATACAGGCGTTGGCGTATGGCAAACTTTTGTGGTTTTGGCGTTAGGTTATTTTGTCTTCATGATGGCCGGTGCGTTTGGTTATCGGATTCCGCCATCGGGCTGGAAACCGGCTGGCTGGTTGCCGCCGCCGCCATCTAAAAACACGATGATTACGCAGAAACATGTGCATGTCAGCAAAATTTGGGGCATTCCGCAATTCTGGCTGGTGTGGTTGGTGCTATGCCTGAATGTGTCGGCAGGTATTGGCGTGATTGGGATGGCTTCGCCGATGTTGCAAGAAGTATTTGGTGGTCGCTTGCTTGGCGTTGCCACAAAATTTTCAGCATTGTCCTTAGAGCAGAAGAGCGCGATTGCCGCTATTGCAGCAGGATTCACTGGTCTTATCAGCTTGTTTAATATTGGTGGTCGTTTCGTCTGGGCTTCATGTTCCGATTTTCTAGGGCGCAAGAAAACTTACATGATCTTTTTTATACTTGGTTTCATTCTCTTTGTATCGCTGCCATGGTCTGGCGCGGCCGGTAGCATGGCGTTATTCGTCACAGCGGTATGTTTGATCGTGTCGATGTACGGCGGTGGTTTTGCGACTGCACCAGCGTATTTAGCCGATTTGTTCGGTACGCAAATGGTGGGTGCGATTCATGGCCGTTTGCTGACAGCTTGGGCAACAGCAGGGATTTTGGGGCCAGTAGTCGTAAATTATATGCGTGAGTATCAATTGTCATTAGGCATTCCACGGGAGGCAGTCTACAACACGACCATGTATATCCTCGCGGGAATGCTGCTGGTGGGTTTGGTGTGCAATTTAATGATTCGTCCAGTGGCAGAAAAATATTTCATGACCGCGGAAGAGCTGGAGCATGAAAAGCATCTCGCGCACGAAAAAATAGTCGCGACGACTGGTGTCCGTGCACCGGTTGTGGTGGATATGTCGCTCGTCGGTAGCGGTGGTAACCCAGCGCTCTTGATGCTGGCGTGGGCTGCAGTCGGTATTCCGCTAATCTGGGGTATTTTCACGACATTGCAAAAAGCAGCGGTGCTGTTTAAATAATTGCAGCTTGTGGTTGTAGGGATGTAATAGAGTGTAATTTTCATTGCTGCTGACCCTTGTGGGTTATCAGCTGGCGTTTAAAAAAGTATGAATTAATTCAACGCGAGGGCGTTAGATCATTGCCGCCCGGCGCGCCATTCGACGTATTGGTAGGAGGTTTGCTGTGAGCACGCAAAGTATTACAGAAAAGACGTTTCCGTTGCATCTGATGAACCCGAAGACCGGCGCTAAAATAGATCTTAAATCTGCCATCTCGGCAGAAATCAAAGCGCAAGTCTCGGTCATTATTGGCGAATTAAAAGACAAGCCTGGCGCGATGCTACCAATTTTGCACGCCATACAAGATGCCGTCGGATACGTTCCTTCAGATGTCGTACCGATGATTGCCGATCAGCTCAATCTGTCCCGTGCGGAAGTGCACGGCGTGATCAGTTATTACCATCATTTTCGGCAACACCCAGCTGGCAAACACGTCGTGCAAATCTGTCGTGCTGAAGCCTGTCAGGCGCGTGGTTCCGAGCTACTTGAAGCGCACGCAAAATCAGCATTAGGCTGTGATTATCACGGTACGACTAGTGACAAACAATTTACGTTGGAGCCGGTATATTGCCTGGGCCAATGTGCATCAGGGCCGAATATCATGATCGGAGATGACTTGTATGCGCGCGTGACGACCGACAAGTTCAATCGATTAGTGCAAGCTAAAAGGAGTGCTTTATGATCACAGCGATTACAGTTTACGTCCCGCGTGACTCAACCGCGATTGCGCTTGGTGCCAATCAAATTGCAGACGCCATCGTCGCCAAGGCAGCGCAGCGCGGGATTGCTATTAAATTGATTCGCAATGGTTCACGCGGCATGTTCTGGCTAGAACCGCTGGTAGAAGTGGCCACCGCTGCGGGTCGCATTGGTTATGGTCCTGTCGAACTGGAAGATGTGGAGGCGTTGTTTGACGCCGATTTCTTAAACGGCGGTAGTCATAAACTAGCACTCGGCCTGGTTGATCAGATTCCATATTTGAAAAAGCAGGAACGGCTCACGTTTGCCCGTGTCGGCATCACCGATCCGGTCTCGCTAGATGATTACCTGGCGCATGAAGGATATGTCGGTTTACGTAAAGCGCTGGCGATGTCGCCCGAAGCAGTGGTGCAAGAGGTTTTCGATTCTGGTTTGCGTGGACGGGGCGGCGCCGCTTTTCCTACCGGTATTAAATGGAAGACAGTCGCCAACGCGCAGGCTGGACAAAAGTATATTGTCTGCAACGCTGATGAGGGTGATTCGGGCACGTTTTCGGACCGCATGGTGATGGAAGACGATCCGTTTGTGCTGATTGAAGGCATGACGATTGCCGCGCTGGCCGTCGGTGCGACGCAGGGATACATCTACGTGCGCTCGGAATATCCGCATGCTATTGCCGCTTTAAATGAGGCGATTGCGGTTGCCGGTGCACGCCACTATCTCGGCAAAAATATATGCGATTCTGGCAAAACTTTTTATCTGGAAGTCCGCAAGGGTGCTGGGTCGTACGTTTGTGGTGAAGAAACCGCTTTGCTGGAAAGTCTGGAAGGCAAACGCGGCATCGTGCGCGCTAAGCCACCGCTGCCAGCACTGGAAGGTTTGTTCGGCAAACCGACCGTGATCAATAACGTGATTTCGTTGGCATCGGTACCGATTATTCTGGCCCGCGGTGGTGCATTTTATAAGAACTACGGCATTGGTCGATCATATGGAACGTTGCCGATGCAATTGGCCGGAAATATCAAGTTCGGTGGATTGGTGGAGAAGGCGTTCGGCGTCACCTTGCGTGAATTATTGTTTGACTTCGGTGGCGGCACCGCCAGCGGACGCGCCATTCGCGCAGTGCAAGTCGGTGGCCCGTTGGGGCCTTATTTGCCGGAATCGTTATTCGATACCAAGATCGATTATGAAAGCTTTAGCGCGGTTGGCGGTACAGTCGGGCATGGCGGAATCGTGGTGTTTGATGACACTGTCGACATGGCAAAACAGGCCCGCTATGCGATGGAATTTTGTGCAGTTGAATCGTGCGGAAAATGTACGCCATGTCGTATTGGGTCGACCCGTGGCGTGGAAGTGATCGACAAGATTGTAGCTGGATCAACCGGTGGTTTTGATCAGCCGCAGCAGGTACATCTGCTGCGTGATTTATGCGACACCATGATCAATGGTTCATTGTGCGCAATGGGAAATATGACGCCGTTACCAGTGTTGTCGGCGCTGAATAATTTTCCGGAAGATTTTGGTATCGCCGCAGAGCAAGAGGTTGCTGAACACTAAGTGCGCAATTTGCTGAAATGCAAACATGCGCAGTAGGATGGGCTTCGGCAAATAGTTGCCCTGTTCCTGCTTAGCAGTTTGTTATTTGGGACTGTCGGCAATCCAGGTCGGCACCGTATCAATTGTCAATTTTAACTACAGTGGCCTTATGTCACGTCACCTTCCCGGGTGTAAAAGGGATCAGTAAAAGGAATCAGCCATGAACCAGATGAATGAACTTGATTACGGCACGCCAGAAAAATTGTCTGCGCAATTAGTGACGCTTGAGATCGACGGCGTCACCGTCGAAGTCGCTGCCGGTACTTCAGTAATGCGAGCGGCGGTAGAAGCGGGTGTGAATGTACCAAAGCTTTGCGCGACCGATAGTTTGGAGCCGTTCGGTTCCTGTCGTTTGTGTCTGGTAGAAATCGACGGCAAGAGAGGTTACCCGGCGTCGTGTACGACACCTTGCGAACCGGGTATGAAAGTCAGGACACAAACGCCTAAGTTGGCCGATATTCGCCGTGGCGTGATGGAATTGTATATCTCCGATCATCCGCTGGATTGCCTGACTTGCCCAACCAATGGCAATTGTGAGTTGCAGGACATGGCTGGTGTGGTGGGTTTGCGGGACGTGCGTTATGGCTATGAAGGCGCGAATCATCTAAAACTCAAAAAGGATGAATCGAACCCGTACTTTACCTATGATCCGTCCAAGTGTATCGTCTGTAACCGTTGTGTACGTGCTTGCGAAGAAACGCAGGGTACCTTTGCATTGACCATCGACGGACGCGGTTTTGAGTCACGTGTGTCGGCTGGACAGCTGGACAGTTTTATGGAGTCCGAATGCGTTTCTTGCGGGGCTTGCGTGCAAGCCTGTCCGACTGCAACGTTGACCGAAAAAACCGTCATCATGATGGGGCAAGCGGAGCATAGCGCAATCACTACTTGCGCATATTGCGGCGTTGGCTGTTCGTTTAAAGCCGAGATGAAAGGCAATGAAGTAGTGCGCATGGTGCCGCATAAAGACGGCAAGGCCAATCATGGTCATTCCTGTATTAAAGGACGTTTTGCATGGGGTTATGCAACCCATAAAGATCGTATGACCAAGCCGATGATTCGTAGCAAGATTACCGATCCATGGCGCGAAGTGTCATGGGAAGAAGCGCTTGGCTACGCGGCTAGCGAATTCCGTCGGATTCAAGCCAAGCATGGCAAGGACTCTGTCGGTGGCATCACCTCATCACGTTGCACTAATGAGGAAACCTATCTCGTTCAAAAGCTGGTACGCGCCGCTTTTGGTAACAACAATGTCGATACATGCGCCCGCGTTTGCCATTCGCCGACAGGTTATGGCTTGAAGCAAACATTAGGTGAATCGGCAGGTACACAAACTTTTGATTCGGTCATGAAGTCAGATGTCATCATGATCATTGGTGCAAATCCGGCCGCAGCGCATCCGGTATTTGCTTCACAAATGAAGCGTCGTTTGCGTCAGGGTGCCAAGTTGATCGTGGTCGATCCACGTACGACAGAAATGGTTAAATCGCCGCACATTGAGGCTAACTATCATTTGAAATTACGCCCGGGTACTAACGTGGCGCTGATTACTGCGTTGGCGCACGTCATCGTATCTGAGGGCTTGGAAGATGCTGCTTTTGTCGCGGAGCGTTGCGATACCGCGTCGTATGCCGATTGGCGCGAGTTCGTCTTGCGTCCAGAGAATTCACCGGAAGCAATGGCTGAAGTAACGGGTGTTTCTGCCGAAGAATTACGCGGCGCGGCACGTTTGTTTGCGACCGGTGGCAACGGTGCGATCTATTACGGTCTGGGTGTCACGGAGCATGCGCAAGGTTCGACGATGGTGATCGGTATTGCCAACCTGGCGATGGCGACCGGCAACGTTGGTCGTGACGGTGTTGGTGTCAATCCATTGCGTGGTCAAAACAATGTGCAAGGTTCTTGCGACATGGGTTCGTTTCCGCATGAGTTGCCTGGCTATCGGCATGTGTCCGACACCACAGTGCGCACCGAATTTGAGCAAGCTTGGGGCGTACCGTTGAGCCCGGAACCAGGCCTGCGGATTCCGAATATGTTCGATGCAGCGTTGGACGGTAGCTTTTTGGGTTTGTATTGCGAAGGCGAAGACATCGTTCAATCTGATCCCGATACACAGCATGTGATTGCGGCGATGATGGCGATGGAATGTATCGTTGTGCAGGATCTGTTTTTGAACGAAACCGCCAAATACGCCCACGTATTTTTGCCGGGCTCATCCTTCCTCGAAAAAGACGGTACTTTCACTAATGCCGAGCGCCGTATCTCACGCGTGCGTAAAGTCATGCCAGCTAAGGCCGGTATGTCGGATTGGGAAGTCACGGTTGCATTGGCAAATGCATTGGGTTATCCGATGCATTACAACCATCCATCCGAGATTATGGATGAGATCGCCGCACTAACCCCGACTTTTAAGGGCGTCAGTTATGCCAAG
This sequence comes from Glaciimonas sp. GNP009, assembly GCF_054343755.1. NCBI lineage: Bacteria > Pseudomonadati > Pseudomonadota > Betaproteobacteria > Burkholderiales > Oxalobacteraceae > Glaciimonas > Glaciimonas sp. GNP009. The sequence goes on along the minus strand of NZ_JBTGUV010000004.1, from coordinate 1,207,722 downwards.
CTTGATGAAGTCGGTAGTTTGCAGTGGCCGTGTAATGACGCTGCGCCAGAAGGCACGCCGATCATGCATATTGGGGAGTTTGTGCGAGGCAAGGGCAAATTTATCAATACCCAGTATTTCGCGACCGACGAGAAAGTAACGATGAAATTTCCGCTAATTTTAACCACCGGCCGAATTTTGTCGCAATATAATGTTGGCGCGCAGACGCGTCGTACCGAGAACGTGGAGTGGCACAGCGAAGACCGCTTGGAAATTCATCCGCACGATGCTGAAGATCGCGGCATTAAGGAAGATGACTGGGTCGGTATTGAGTCCCGCGCTGGCCAGACCGTGTTACGTGCAACGGTGACGGATAACGTGCAACCTGGTGTGGTCTATACCACGTTCCATTATCCGGAATCTGGCGCTAATGTGATTACGACTGATAATTCCGACTGGGCGACTAACTGTCCTGAGTATAAAGTGACTGCGGTGCAGGTTATGCCGGTATCGCAACCGTCAGAGTGGCAGAAGAACTTTAGTCAGGTATCAGAACTACAAATGCGCTTGTTGCAAGGGGCTTCTGCTGAACCAGCAGTCTCTAAATAAAGGCACGAGGCGATTTAAATAGGAAGTGTGATGTAAATGCGTAGTCCAGTATCAGGTACCGACGTAACAACCGTCTCAAGCTCGGAAGACTATCCGACCAGCGCGCATGTTGACATTGAAAAATGGCGCGAAGGTCGGGTGACGTCGGTACGTGATGTGGTAGCGGAAGAGGTTCCGATTGCGTTGGAATACAACGGTATTTCGCATGTGGTGATGATGGCGTCGCCAGCCGATCTGGAAGATTTTGCGTTAGGCTTTTCCTTAACGGAAGGGATTCTTGCTGATCCCGGCGAGTTGTTCGGCTGTGAAATAGTGGGCGCTGCCGATGGTATGCAGGTGCAGATGGAAATAGCCTCGCAACGATTCATGGCTCTAAAAGAGAAGCGCCGTAATTTGACCGGTCGTACCGGCTGTGGTTTGTGTGGTGCAGAAACCCTTGCGCAAGCAATCCGCAAGCCGCCGCCGGTAGCATCCGACGCGCAGTTTACGGCTGTGGCCTTACACAAAGCCATTGAGCAGATGCAACAGCAACAACAGTTACAACAAGCGACCGGCGCAACGCACGCAGCGGCATGGGTGCGAAAAAATGGCGATGTTGTGTTGGTGCGCGAGGACGTCGGACGACACAATGCGTTAGATAAACTGATCGGTGCATTAGCGGCAGATAAAGAAGATTTTTCTAGTGGCGCGGTTCTCATTACCAGCCGGGCAAGTTATGAAATGGTGCAAAAGGCCGCCACGATGGGAATTGGCTTGGTTGCGGCAATCTCCGCACCGACTGCGTTGGCGATCAGGTTGGCGCAGGAGGCTAATGTCACCTTGTTAGGTTTTATGCGCCAAAGCTCTCATGCCGTGTACGCAAACGGGCATCGTTTGTTGATCGAATAAAGACCGCGTTGTGGGGTGATGTAAAAAAAAATCGATGGTAATGTAATGCGCAGTGCTAGTTAATTAATCCGAATTAGGACCGGTTGATATATAAAATTTATAGATGAAGTCAGTGCAAACTAAATCACATTCACTATAAAGGCTGTTGCTGTTGCTGTTGATCTACACCGTCATTGGCGCTGCCAAGTGTTTAGTCATCAGGCGGGAATTGTTGGAAGACGTGTTTGAGCGTAGCGAGTTGGTCTTTCAACCCGACTGATGGCTAAAACGCTTGGGACCCGACCAACGGGAGGGCAGCGCCTCTGCGGTCGCCTTTTCTTTGGTTACTTTCTTTTGGCTGAGCAAAAGAAAGTAACTGGCTGTCGGGCCGCCCCCGACCAGTATCCACGGAGCGATAACTTTTCCAGTTGTCGATGAATCGAATCATCGCAATAACACCCAATAAGCAACTTTTAAAACAACACTCAAATATCAACACGCCCCAAGTGATTCAGATTAAGTGTTTAACGCATCTGGTCAGCAGGATGCTACAGACCAGATAACAGCGAAATGAAAGAAAATAATGAACGTACACCATCTCATCAAAATGGCAAATCAGATTGGTTCTTTTTTTGAAACCATGCCAAACCGTCCTCAGGCAATGACTGATTTCGCCATGCACATCAAGCGCTCGTGGGAGCCGCGCATGCGTTCTGCCTTGCTGAAATATGCGGACGAGCAAGAAGAAAATGAATTGACCGATATGGTGCGCCAAAGCATACGGGAACACGCCGATGCGATGCGATAGATTATCTTGCAAAATGATTATCAAAACGCCATAAGCGAGTCAGCGGACGCGTCACTTACATGGACCATCACCTTAGAATATCAAAGTGCTGGTCTTTTGCTATTTGTCAGTTGAAATACGATTGAATACGTGTAGATAACGCCGTTGCGGTCATCGCAGGATTGTGCGTGCCTTCAGCCGGTTGGAGTGCTAGTCTATGCCCTCCGCCTATATTGTATGCATTCAATGGAATTACAATTCATCAGCCCGCGCAAGAATGCTCTTCTATATCTGATCAAGATACTGACCGGCTCGTTGATCTCCTGGTATGGATTGCGTGCAGCGGGTATCGCAGAGCCGTATTGGGCAATGATTTCTCTGATTGTTGTGACTGAGCCGGATATAACGCTGGCCAAAACCAATTTCAAGGCGCGCGTGATCAATACCATCAATGGCGCGGTTGTCGCGTGCCTGACGTTGGTGATACTAGGTCCGAGTTTTTTTTCCATGCTGATAGCATTGGCGATATCCGTATTAGTAGCAATGTTTTTACATAACTATCCAGCCAATTGGCGCTTGGGTCCCGCAACCGTAGTCATTTTAATGTCTGCTGCTGTCGAGGGGACCGGCTTGAATGAGGAGTTGCATCTTGCCTTATTACGGGTGGGCGAGGTGTTAGCCGGCAGCAGTGTGGCTTTATTGCAAACTCTAGCATATGGCTTTGTCATTAAGCATGTGTCAAATGAAGATAAGGAGTTGCTGTAGAGCAGATTGATCGCGCATTCAGGGCGACTTCAGATAGACTGCTAGGCTGCGGCAAATTCCTTGATCGAATCTATTGACGTAGATTGATCGGCAACACTATAGTGACGACATGATTTCAGAATTCCACCAACTATCCGAAAAAGTCCGGCTACTAGCCGAATTAACGCAGACATTGCGACACGAAAATGCGGACCTCCGCAAAAACGCCGCCACTTTAGTCAGCGAAAACGCTGACCTTGTAAAGCGTATTAATGAGGCGCATCGGCGGGTTGCCGCATTGCTCGACAAAATTCCGGCGCTGCCACAAGATGAACCGCTGGTTCAGCCTCACGTTCAGGAGAACGCATGACACAGTTAAGCGTCCAAATCATGGGCCAACCTTACACGTTATCCTGCAAAGAAGGCGAAGAGGCGACATTGCAGCAAGCCGTTACTTATCTCGACAGCAAGATGATCGCTATTCGTGATGCAGGAAAAATTCGCGGCAATGACCGCATCGCGGTGATCGCAGCGCTTGGTCTGGCGGCAGAATTGTTATCGGCAAAAGCGCCTGATGGGCCTTTGTCGGATCTTACTATGGCGGAAGTAAAGAAAGAAATTGCTGTCATGCATACGGTGCTTGACGACGCTTTGGGATCACAGGAAGTACTGTTTTAATTTTTTACCAAAGTGTTTGACATGAAGGACGTTTGGAGTAAACTTAGGGCTCCTGCCGTGTTCGCCATTGTCATAATTCCTTGAACCATTTTTACGCAGCGGTTACGGAATATCGTTCGATGGGAGTGATCGTCGCTAGTTCGATGAACCCGAAATTGAACTAACTGTAGCCAACTTGAACCTTCTTGGTTCAGGATGCCGGCAAAGCGGCACAGCGGGAATCAATTCGAAAGCAGTTGCATGCAGATGCAGCTGCTTTTTTATTTTACTTGGCCTTATCCGGTGAACCCACTATGCAATATTGGCTCATGAAATCGGAACCGGCAGATGCTAGCATCGACGATGTGTTGGCTTTGCCGCATCAGACCATCCCTTGGTATGGCGTGAGGAATTATCAGGCGCGTAATTATATGCGCGATGTCATGAAAGTAGGTGACGGCGTACTGTTTTATCATTCCAGTTGCGCAGAGCCTGGCATCGCCGGAATTGCTGAGGTGGCGAGCATCTCGTATCCTGATGACACACAGTTCGATCCCGACAGTAAGTATTTTGACCCGAAAGCCACGCGTGAAAATCCCCGCTGGATGCTGGTAGATGTGCGCGCAATAAAGAAGACGCCGCTATTTAATCTTGCATCCTTACGGGCTGCACCATTGCTGTCTGAAATGCAAATATTGCGTCGCGGAAATCGCCTGTCGATTACGCCCGTTTCCGCTGCCGAATGGCGCTATCTGATCAAACAGATTGCCTCTTAGCGTTATTGACTATTTTTTGGTTTGGCTTTCTGCATTCCGTTGGCATCTTAAAGCATCACGTTTTAATTCAGTTTCAGCATCTAATCATTTCTCTTGGGATATAAGCCGCTCCCTCGTTGTCTTGTCCCTTCTTACTTATCCTTCTATTACCACTTCAAGTTACAACAATTTTTCCGATGATTAACGATCAGAAAAAGTTGGGTGACGCCAAGCGTAAAGTTGAGAATACTAGTTGGTAATATTTTGATTTTTTTTAAATCACATTTACCGACGACTCCCGACGTGGTGCGCTTCCGTTTATGCGTCCTCTCATGCATCAAGGAACAAAAAATGTATTCTGATTTGCAAGAAGCGATAAGCATGCGCTCAGAACAAGTTGGTGAAGAAGAGTGGGAACATAGACTCAAACTTGCCGCTTTCTATCGGTTAGTCGATTGGTTCGGCTGGACTGAGCTGATCTATAACCACATCACGTTACGTGTGACAGGGCCGGAAACACATTTCCTGATTAATCCTTTTGGATTGCATTACTGTCAGGTGACCGCGTCCAATCTGGTCAAAATAGATCTCGCCGGTAACAAGGTCGAAAGTTCAAAGTACGCTATCAACGGCGCTGGTTTTGTTATTCACAGTGCGATTCATGCGGCCCGTGACGATGCCCATTGCGTGATCCACACGCATACGTTGGCTGGTTCAGCGGTAGCTGGAAAACAGGATGGTCTGCGCTACGATAATCTGGTGAGCGTGCGGCTTAAAGGACGCATCGCTTACCATGATTTCGAGGGCATCACGACTGATGAAAGCGAGCAGCCACGCCTGGTCAAGAGTTTGGGCGATAAGAATATGTTGATTTTGCGCACGCACGGACTACTTGCCATCGGCCACACTGTAGAAAAGGCTTTCATGAACTATTGGCGATTGCAGCGTGCCTGTGAGTTGCAGATGGCGATGGATGCATTGCAGGGCCCAAATCAGGCTATACCTTTGAAGGTATACGAAGAATCGCCAATGCGCGAGGCGTCAATTCGCCAGCCGCAGCCAGATGAAATGCCGATCGATATCTTTAATGCGATGCTGCATAAAGCCGGTATTCACTATCAAGCGCTGGTGTAATACCTATGACGGATTTAGCGAGTATTGCGCCAACATAAAAAGCTATTAATCATCGTATCTTAAGATCTAGACCATGACCATCATAAATAGAAAAAGATCGTTGGTATTTTCGTTGTGGTTTGCAAAACATCTTGATCTGCAACTTAACCCGCTAATTAAGCGCGCGATGGTATGCCTGATCGTCAGTACCGGCATGGCGCAATCCGGCTGGGCGCAACCTTATCCGGCTAATCCAATACGTATTGTGGCTCCCTTCGGCGTCGGTGGCGGCGGTGATACTTCTTTACGCATCCTCGGTCAGCAGCTTACGCTTGAACTAGGCCAGCCGGTTATCATCGACAACCGACCTGGAGCCAATGGGATTATCGGCGCGCAGGAAGTGCTGCGCTCGCCAGCGGATGGCTACACATTATTCTATGGAAGTACCACCACGCTCGCCGCAAATACCAGTTTGATGAAAACGCTGCCTTATGATCCGCTCAAGGATTTTGCCCCGATTACCCGCGTTGGATTGCTGCCATTTGTATTGGTCGTGACGCCCGCACTCCCGGTCCATTCGGTACGGGAATTGATTGCCTATGCAAAGGCCCATCCGGGTAAGCTGTCCTATGCTAGCGCCAACGCAACGGGACAAGTCGCAGGAAGCACGTTTGCGCAGATGGCTGGTATCGACATGTTGAATGTGCCTTACAAAACTAACGCCGCTGGCTTGACAGATGTGATGAACGGGACCATCTCGGTCATGTTCGCCGATGTGCCATCTGCGCTGGTGCAAGTCGAGGCGGGCAGGATGCGTGCGCTTGGGGTGACAACAGCACAACGGAGCGCGATCTTGCCGCAATTGCCATCAATCGCCGAGTCAGGGTTGCCCGGTTACGAAGTGGTTGCGTGGACCGCAATGTGCGTACGCGCGGGTACCAATCCGGCTATCGTGAAGCAACTCAATGCGGCCATAATTAAAGCGCTTGATAACCCGGAATTAAGGGCCAAATTTGCAAAAATCGGGATTGATGTTGCGCTGAGTAGCCCCATAGAACTCTCGACTTTTATACGAACTGAAAAAGGTAAATGGGCGACCTTAATTCACGCGGCTGGTATTCAGCCCGAATAGGGCGGTGGGATTCTTAGATCAGTCGGTCCTTCTGTGATCAATACCCAATAACCTTCTGGAAGATTGACCGCCATTAACATGGTTGGAGCAGAAGCGCTTGCTTCATGCGGTTAAGTATGTGGCTTGAAAGACCGGTTCGCCTATCGATTGTTCAAAAAAAATCCGGAACAACCTTCGTTCCGGAGTGCATAACATTCGCGTACACAAGTTCAAGCCAAGTTCAAGCGGTAATTACGTGGCTTAACTATTGAGGTGCACTAGCGAAGCGCGGCGTTCGATACGCCAGCACCAACAACACAATTCCCAGTATCACCATCGGTATCGACAGCATCTGTCCGGCCGAAATAGTGATTCCTTCAAACGTCACGTTATAGTCTGGAATGCGGAAGTATTCGGTGAAAAAGCGTGCGCAGCCGTATAACAAGCTGAACATACCGGCAACAGCCATACGCGGACGCGGTTTGCGCGAGAAAAACCACAGGATGATAAATAGCAAAATACCATCTACCAGCATTTGGTAAATAGGCGATGGATGGCGCGGCAAATTGTCTACGTTCGGCCAGATCATGGCCCACGGTAGCGATGCGTCGGCGACGCGGCCCGGTAGTTCTGCATTGATAAAATTGCCCAGACGTCCAGCGGCATAACCCAGCGGTACCATTGGCGCAATGAAATCCATGATGTCCATGAGCTTGCGCCCTTTTTTGCGGCCCCACCAGGCCATCGCCAGCATGACCCCGATGAAGCCTCCGTGAAATGACATCCCGCCATTCCAGACAGCGATAATTTGCGAAGGATTATGGAAGTAAAAGACCGGATCGTAAAAAAATACCTGACCTAAACGGCCACCAATGACGACTCCAAGCACACCGTAAAACAGCATGTCATCGAGATCTTCTTTTTTCCATCCGGCCGCTGCGATATGCGGTTGTTTAATTCTGATTCTACCGACCCAGATAAATTGTATAAAGGCCAACAAATACATCAGGCCATACCATCGGACATGAAGTGGACCCAGTGAAAAGGCAATTGGATCGGGCATTGGATGTATCAGCATTTATTGTTTCTTTCTTAATAACTCTAAAAAGGCTTGTAATACTGGTGATGTATTGTCCTTGCGCCAGGCCAGACCGGTTTCGATTTGCGACGTTGCATCCTTCAGTTCGCGGTAATCGACTCCGGGGCGCTTTAAATTGGACACTGATTGTGGCACAAGTGCACATCCCATGCCGGCTGACACCAAACCGACGATGGTTTGCATTTGGATCGCCTCTTGCCCGATATGCGGGGTTTGCCCTGCATTACGAAAGCACGCCAGTATCGTGTCGTGAAAACCGGGCGAAATTCTGCGAGGGAAAATGATGAGTGGTAAATCGCTCAACGTACTCAAACTGATTTTTCCTTTTACCCGCAAGGCTTTATGACCGGATGGCGCGGCCAGTATCAGCGGTTCGGATAATACTGGCAAATAGTCTAGCCCCCGCTTGGCCTGATCTGGCAAAGGGGGAATCAATAAACCTGCATCAATTTGACCTTGCGCCAATTGTTCCAATTGGAGATCGCTGGTGGACTCTTGCAAATCGATCTGAACATGCGGGTACGCTTCGCGGAACTCGCGTAGCAACGGCGGCAAAATGCTGTAGTCCGCGGTCGATACAAACGCCAGCGTTAATAATCCGGATTCACCGGTTGCGGCGCGCCGCACCAGATCAGGCAAAGTACTGGCCTGTTGCAAGATGCGGCGCGCCTCCGGCAACAAGGCCAGGCCAGCCGGGGTAAGTGCCACACTGCGTTTGGTTCGCGCAAAAAGAATAGCGCCGATATCGGCTTCGAGCGCTTGTATCGCTTGCGATAACGGAGGCTGCGTCATATGTAGCCGAATAGCGGCTCGTCCAAAGTGCTTTTCTTCGGCAACAGCGAGGAAGTAACGAAGTTGCCGCATCTCTACAGGCATATGATATCCAGTTTCATCTTGGTGGGATCATAGCCGCTTTGAATGCTTAAAGGCAACTTGGAATGCACGATTATGAAAAATGACAAAGGGTCGGCTTTAGATTGAGTGCAAGGAAATTAGCGTTGGCCTGGACGTTTTTTTGTTTCAAAGGTCTTTTCAATGCGCTCTTTGCGGACCTTTTCCAACTCTTCGTGGGCGCGTCGTTTATCGAGACCGAGCATACGTTCCACAAACTCAAACCAGATGAATGCAATCGCCATCAAGCCAGCTACCCACCACCAGGAGAAATTTGCGAAGGGGCCAATGGCAAAATACTTAAGAGCGACCAGTGAAACGATGACGATGATAAGCGGCATTGCAATTCCTTAGCGCGATTTGCTGGGTGGATGATGCAGGATAGGTTGATTTGTGATGGGGGTCAACGAGCATGGTATCGTTGCATCAGTTGTTGTATTTATATTAATGCAAAGTATGCGCCTGAACGTTTAGCGGGGTGATGCTGTTTATCCCGTTAACAGGACTAATTGAAGGTCTGTCAATAGGGTTAAAAATCCCTAAACATCTCGCTGATATCAGGCACTGGCATCTGACTAGGTGTACATTGTTGCCTCGCCAAAAATTAGTTTTAGCAATGCACTGCTGTTGATAAAGCTATTTGGCGGTCAGCCCGCAAATGAAAGCCCACGTTTTAAACATTTATTTGTAGAGGCTTTCAAGCGCTTAGTTCCCTTAAAGGAAATCTCACATGTTTATGTTTTTACCCTTCTTGATCGCGTTGCTTGCCGTTCTGAGCATGCTCGCCGGAAAAGAAAAAATCGGCCTTGGTTTGTGGCTAACGCTACTGATCGTCACTATCGCTTCCTTTAACCATCACGCGACAAGTTCCCTGAATCTGTCCTTTTAAAGCGAGACCTTGCGATGATCCCTGATTATTCATTACCAAAAAACGATATTCCACAATCTCTCGGTGCGAGTGAGTTACTGAATATTTTTGCACTACTTGGCATTAGTTTGTCGCTGACGATTGCCTTTTACTATCAACTAGCGTTGCATGAATTGCCTTGCCCGCTGTGCCTTCTTCAGCGTGTTGGACTGATCGCGGTCGGCATCGGATTTTTGATGAATGTCCGATTCGGGATTCGTAGCGCCCACTATGGCGTTTCTCTTATTGGCGCTCTTTTGACGTTGGCCGTTGCTACACGTCAAATGTTTTTGCACATCATTCCTGGCCGTACTAACGGTTATGGTTCAGAAGTATTTGGTGTCCATTTTTATACATTAGCGGTGCTTTCGTCTCTCGCTGCCATCTTGTTTATTGGCGCGATGTTGATGCTGAAAACGTGGGAACGTCCGCTGGAAAGCAAACAGAAAGTAAATGTTGCAGGTAAGTTCGCCATTGTCATTTTCACGTTGCTGATTGCGGCGAATTTAGTGTCCACCGTGCTGGAGTGCGGCGGCGGTGAATGCGACAGCGATCCGACTTTTTATCAGTTGCTAGGGAAGTAGAGCGATAGCATCGACTGGGCGTTGTTCATCCTTAAGTTGCCGATGATAGTCGTATAGCCTGAATTCTCAGACTAACACCGCCATCAAGTCTTGCTACGGGACTTACTGGCGGTGAAGGGAGCGACAAGGTTTAAAAAACCTGTTGTAGAAACCGGATAGAGCGTATTACGCACCCGCGCCTAAAAATTGCTGCAATTCCAACGTCTGTGGATTGGCAAAAATATCTTCCGGCGCGCCAATTTCATGGACTTTTCCATGATGCATAAAGACCACACGGTCACAGACTTCGCGTGCAAAACGCATTTCATGTGTGACCATGAGCAACGTCATCCCCTCGTTTGCCAGGCCGCGTACGACGCTGAGCACTTCATTGACCAGTTCGGGGTCAAGTGCTGAAGTAATTTCGTCGCACAACAACGCTTGCGGTTGCATCGTTAGCGCACGTGCAATGGCAACGCGCTGTTGCTGACCGCCGGATAACTGATCAGGATATGCATCAAATTTCTCCGAAAGACCGACCCGTGCCAGATTTTCTTCCGCTGACTTACGTGCTGCACTTTCCGTCGTTCCCTTAACGATCATCGGCGACAACATCACGTTGCGGCCAACTGTCAGATGGGGAAACAGGTTAAATTGCTGGAAAATCATGCCGACTTTCAAGCGCAGTGCGCGCAGCTCAATTTCCGTGTTCCCCAAGTGCGATCCGGCCACACTGATACTGCCGTCATCAATGCTTTCAAGGCCATTGATACAACGCAGCAACGTGCTCTTGCCAGAACCACTTTTACCGATAATCGCGATGACTTCACCAGGATCAACATTGAGGCTGATACCCTTCAGAACCTGATTGGTACCAAAGCTTTTTTTAACGTTATCAATCGCGATGAGTGGCATTGAATTTCCTTTCTAGAGACTGACTATATTTGGACAGCGGCCAGCACAGCGCAAAATACATTAACGCGACCAATGCATACACCGTGAACGGTTGAAACGTTGCGTTGGTAATCATGGTCCCGGCTTTTGATAATTCGACGAATCCGATGATAGAGGTGACTGCAGTGCCCTTGACGATTTGAACGCTAAAGCCAACGGTTGGGGGAATACCCATGCGTAGGGCTTGCGGCAAAATAACGTGGCGCATTTGCTGCAAGTAACTCATCGCCAGACAGGATGAGGCTTCCCATTGACCACGTGGAATGGCCTCAACGCAGCCGCGCCAGATTTCTGCCAGATAAGCGCTACTCCAACAAGTCAGCGCGATGACGGCGGCGAGCCAGGCGGGTACTTCCAGACCGAATAGTGCTAAGCCGAAAAAGACCAGAAACAATTGCATCAGCAATGGCGTGCCTTGAAATAATTCGATATACAGTTTGGTCACCCGCCGTAACCAGACTTGTTTGGAGGTCCGGAGAAATAAGATGATCAGACCAAGCAATCCGCCCATGGCAAAGGCAGCTAATGATAGTAATACGGTCCAGCGTAGCGCTAATAACAGATTACGTACGATATCCCAGAGTGAAAATGAAATCATACGGCGCTCCTGATTGCGGGCCGTCCAAATAACCAATGCCCGAGTAACCGCAGTAATTGACGCAGGCCGATAGCCAATATCAAGTAGATGGCGGTAGACAGTAAATACGCCTCAAATGAACGGAAGTTGCGGCCTTGAATGAAGTTGGCTGCATAGGCGAGTTCTTCCACCGCGATTTGGGAACATACCGCCGAGCCGAGCATGACGATCACCACCTGACTGGTTAAGGCGGGCCATATTTTTTGTAAGGCGGGCGGCAATATCACGTGGCGAAATATCTGCATTTTTGTCATTGCCAGACTTTGACCTGCTTCGATTTGACCGGGCGCAATGGCTGCGATTCCTGCACGGATAATTTCGCTACTATAGGCGCCCAAATTAATGACCATTGCAAGGGAAGCGGCTTGCATTTCGCTGATGTGCAATCCGATTCCGGGCAGTCCAAAAAAAATGAAGAATAATTGAATCAGAAATGGGGTGTTGCGAATCAGCTCGACATACGCGCTGACCAAAGGTCGCAACCAAAGTGGCCCCTGGGTGCGAGACCAGGCTGCAAAAATGCCAACAGCGATGCCTAAAATTCCACCAATCGCGATCAATTCGATCGTGACCAGCACGCCCTTGATAATGACGCTGGTGTAGTCAAACGGTGCCAGAAAATCGAAGTGATAACTCATGCGCTTTTTGCCTTTAGGCGTGTTAAGTCAATCGTCGCTCATATCGGTATTGCGCTGCCTGTTCTGAGGTGTAAAAAAGTTTCAGGCAGACGATAAATTGCGGAATACCGATGTTGCGTTACATGTTGGCAGGCAAGGGCAGACCAAGCCACTTCACACTAATGGCGTTTAGTTCCCCATCTTTTTTGGTCTCAGCCAGAATTGCATTTACTTTATCGAGCAATTTCTTTTCATCTTTGTTTAGTCCGATTGAGCAAGGCGAATTTTTGATCAGAAATTTTGTTTCCGGCTTCTTTGGTGGATTCTTGGCGATGATAGCAGCTGCAACCACGTTGCCGGTTGCGATCAATTGTACTTGGCCAGACAGGAACGCACTGATGGTTCCGTTATTATCTTCATACCGCTTGATGGTCGTGCTGGCCGGTACAATCTTAGTTAGCTCCAGATCTTCAACAGCACCGCGAGTGACGCCAACGGTTTTGCCAGCAAGATCCGCAACACTGGTCACTTTTTGATCCGCACCACCAAACACGCCGTTAAAAAATGGGGCATATGGCGCACTGAAATCAATCACTTTTTCACGTTCCGGATTTTTACCGAGGCTGGAAATAATCAGGTCAACTTTCTGGGTTTGAAGGTAGGGCACGCGATTCGCGCTGGTAACCGGGATCAGTTCAATTTTGACGCCCATCTTCTTGGCGATGAGTTTAGCCACGTCGATGTCGAGACCTTGTGGTGTGAGATCGCTGGTGACCGATCCAAATGGCGGAAAGTCCTGAGGCACGGCGACTTTGAGCACGCCACTTTTAGTTATCTGATCCAGCGCATCGGCGTGGACGGTTGTACTGATGATGGTGCTGACGAAAGTAGTCGCAGTCAACAAGGCGAGCAGAATACGCGGACATTTCATTTTGAGACTCCTTTAGCGGGGATAGGAAAAATGCTGGGCGGCTGTGGATTGATAGTGTTGGTCATCGGCGCCAATGCCTGACGCAATGGCGACAGTGTGTCAGTGCGTACAGATTGATTGAGACCCGCCTCGACATTGCATAAATGGTCGCGCATCAGTTGTTCGGCGAGTACTAGATTGTTGTCTTCGAGTGCCACCACGATGCCCGCGTGTTCCTCACACGATTGGCGGGCGTGATGTGACGATTGATAAAGCATTGCTGTTAATGTCGTGCGCGTCGTGAAGTCGCGCAAAGTATCGGCAAGCAAGGAATTGCCAAACGATTCGCATAAGCAAACGTGGAAGTCACCCAGCAAATAACTCCGTGCAGCGACATCGTCACTATCTACGGCGGCCTGTTCACGCTCAACGTGCCGACGTAAAAGACGTACTGCGTCGAGGCTGATCGGCCGTGCATGGCGTAGTAATCCCAATTCGAGCACCCGACGGGCTTCGAACGCTTCACGTGCGTCTTCGGGCGTGGGTGCAATGACGTACCAACCGCGACGTGGGCTGACGGTGACGATCCCGCGTGTCACCAATCGCGTGAGCGCCTCACGAATTTGGGTCCGGCTAACATCAAATAACTCGGCAAGTTGCTGTTCTCCGAGCCGCGTACCAGGCGCGAGTTTTTGCGCCAGCATCGCATCGGTAATCCGTTGTGCGATCTGGGCGGAGGATTTGGTGGGGAGGTCAACTGTCATGCAACTTGATGAGCAAGTCGTGTGCCAGGTTGTCCGTTACTCTGATGGACCAATCTGATATACAAGATTGATGTACAAGATTCACCAAGTTGGTAAGTTTTGTGTGAATAGCATCCCTAAAAAGGGGAAAGACGCCCTATTTTGGTGTGTGATTCTGGGACACCATCTGCATGAACGTTGGCGAGGGCTGGCGCTGCGACGGTGTTTCGCCTATGAATAGGAGCATGTTAGCTGGATAGACTAAACATTGAACACGCTCAGTTTTAGTAAAAGGGCTAAAGTTGCCAAAATATTAATTCTTATCTGGGCACAATTAGAGGCTTGTCCTGGACTCATTTTTCGTAAATCTGCGCGCAGTCCGCAAATCCTTTCACTTCGATAGGATTGCCGGATGGGTCCACAAAAAACATGGTTGCCTGCTCACCGGCCTCACCAGGAAACCGAATATTCGGTGGTATCACGAATTGAACCTCTGCACTTTCAGACAGTGCGTCAGCAAGTTTATGCCAGTCATCCATTTGCAAGATGACGCCAAAATGTGGCATCGGTACCATATGCTGACCTACTTTTCCGGTATTCGTTACCTCGAACGGCTTGCCCAGATGCAGCGAAAGCTGATGGCCGAAAAAATCGATGTCGATCCATGTATCAGCACTTCGCCCTTCCTTGCATCCGAGTAAATTGCAGTAGAAATGACGAGCGATATTTAGATCGTGTACATGATATGCGAAGTGAAAAAATGATTTCATCATAATCCTTGATTTTAAAATATTTGGTTGTCATGTGACGGGTATTTTCGGCGGTAAGAACCGGCGGGCGATACTGGCACATCGCGGTTTGCGACGATATTGGATTTAACGCAGCATGCCTTCCAGCAGAGGCATATCAATATTGCCTCCCGACAGGACAAGTATCGTATTTTCGCCATTAAGAGGCAACTTTCCTGAGAGGATTGCAGCAAGCGCAACACAACCGCCAGGTTCGACCACAACATGAAGTTGCTCCAGCGCGAAACGGATCGCTATGATAACTTCTTCGTCGCTTACGACGACTGCTCCGGTCATAAAACGTCGGTTAATTTCATAAGGCAACTCGGCGGGAGTCACCGCTTGCAGGGCATCGCAAATCGATTGGCTTCTGGCAGGATTGCTTTCACGACGACCACTTGACAGTGAGCGTGCCATATCGTCGAAGCCTGCTGGTTCAACGGTGAAGATACGGGTCGATGGCGACAACTGATTGAGTACCAGGCTACTGCCTGCGGCAAGGCCGCCACCGCCAAAAGGAGTGATAAAGTTCCCTAGGTTTTCGCCAATTTCGCGCTGGAAGTCTGCGAGCGCTTCAAGGATGACCGTTCCTTGTCCGGCCAGCACGTCGGGGTGATCTCCCGGTGGAATCAGGGTCCCTCCGGTTTCTTCTACTATTTTTATGCCGATGGCCTCGCGGCTTTCATGGCGACGGTCATATAGTTTGACCTCGGCGCCGTGTTTCGACGCACCAAGGATTTTATTTTTTGGAGCGTCGAATGGCATAATGATTGTTGATTTTGTGTTGAGTTGCCGTGCCGCCCAGGCAATTGCCTGCCCGTGATTGCCCGTCGAATAGGCGATGACGCCTCGTGATATCTGCTCTGGAGACATGTTCAGCAGTGCATTGAATGCGCCACGTGCCTTGAACGAACCAGTGACCTGCAGGTTTTCTGCTTTCAGCCAGACTTGGGCATTTGCGATTTCATCGAGAAGGGAAGAACGCAGCAAAGGAGTCCGGTGTACATAGGCCTTGATACGCAGCGCAGCCCGTTCAACATCATGAAAGACAGGCACCGAAATTTCTCCGAGTAAAGAATGTTGAATACTCGAATTGGGTTGTAGAGCAAGCATGGAATGTCTCTTTGAATAGGATTTCTGTCGTTTAAATGCTGCATTCCTTCGCATGGAGTGACAGCACTGTGAAATTTTGAAATTCAATCAGGGATGGCATTTAGTTCGAAGGATGCCTTGGATAGTGGCGAGAGTGGCATGTTCAATGGGCCGAACCATTTTTCGTACATCGTTTTCCCGTCGCCGTTGCGGAATTTCTCCGAAATCGTACGATTTACAATGGCCAGCAAGGTAGAGTTGTTCTTGGCAATCATGATCCCGTAAGGCAGATAGGATAGAGGACGTCCGGTTATACGAAATTCGGCTGGATTCCTCGCTGCTTTTCGAAGTCCGTAGAGGATCGTGTTATCCGTGATGTAGGCATCGGCGCGACCGGTCTGTACCGCGAGAAATCCTTCCGCCTGATCGCGTGTGTACATCAAACGCATGTTCAGGTGTTTCTTAATGTTAATGGCTATTATGGATGCCAAACTGGTGGAGGCGCTCGGCAACGCAACCACCTTTCCTGCTAGATCTTCCAGCTCTTTGATGGGCGAAGAAGCCTTAACCAGAAGCTGGTCGGAAGCAATCGCTATAACGTAAGAGAATTCGACCTGTTTCTGACGCGCAAGTGTGTTGACGGTAGAGCCGCATTCCATGTCGATCATTCCGTTTTGAATCAGAGGAATCCGTGTTGAAAGATCCACTGATAGCATGACAACTTCGAGAGACGGGAGATTTAATTCCTTCTTCAAGGATGCGACCACGGCAGCGCACAACTCAACTGTGTAGCCGGTCTGCTTTTGATTCTCGTCCAAGTAAGAGAGTGGCACGCTGAAATCGCGAACGCCTATCTTCACTTTGTTCGTGGCCTTTATGCGTGCAACGGTTGAGTCGGCCATTTGCGCGTTGGCGTCACTACAAAAAAGACCAGCCACTATTGCAATACACGCTGCAAAGTGGACCCAGGCTTTGGATTCTGTGTTGTTACTGCTCATGGCGTTCTCCTACCTTAAAAAGAAATTGAATGCGATCAGGCAAGTGCCAAGTGTGCTTGGTGATACAGAACGAATTCCTGCATCGAGTCAAAACTGAGATCCGGCTTGGCGCCAATAGCATCTTCAGGACGCGAGCCGAGACTGCGTCCCGGACGTTTGATCCAGACGCTGGACAGCCCGAGCTGGTTCGCGGGAATGACGTCGGCACGCAAACTCTGGCCAACGTGCAGAATTCTTTCTTTTGGAATACCCATTGCGGCGAAGGTCTCGAATGCTGCCTGAAAATGCGCGTGATCCGGTTTGTATGCGTTGACGCTCTCGGCTGTAACGATAACGTCGGCCTTTATTCCCAATTTACGTTCGGAGAATTGGATTGATGAATTGTCAATATTACTAAGTAGACCGATCTTAAAGTGCTTCTGCAGATGAGCCAATGAATCCCGCGTATCGGTGAATGTCGGCCATAACATCACGGAGTTGGCGCACACCTCGCGCTCTTGGACGTTCTCCGGAATATCGTATTTACGGCAGAACTGGCCGTACGCAGCGCGGAGCACGTCCGGATAAAGCAAGGCGGGACGCTGTTTCTGCAGCGCTGCCCGTGCCTTGTCGAATTCCATCAATAATTGCTCGTTCGGGAGCGTGACGCCGTATTGGTCTGCCGTGCTGTGAAACATTGAGATGATCGTGGGTTCCCAGTCGATCAAAGTACCGTAGACATCAAACGTCAGGGCGTCGAATTGGGTTAGGTCTAGCTTCATGTGGTCCTCTTGAATAATCGATAATCGATAATTTATAATTGGGAATATTAGTATCGATAATCGATTATGTCAAATAAATTTGTTAGAATGTCGACCACGAGGTGAATATGAAAATACTTGAATCATTTGCACAGGGCGTCATTGCCAATCGGCAACCTGCAACTGCGTCGATTGCCGACGCATTGCGCGATGCGATCCTGAAAGGCGTGCTTAAGGGCGGCGAACCATTGCGGCAGGATGCCATTGCGAAGCAGTTCGCAGTAAGCCAAGTCACGGTCCGCGAAGCATTACGTATTCTGGAACACGAAGGACTGGTGTCGGTGACGCCACGGCGCGGTGCTGTGGTGTATTCATTGTCACCAGAGGATGTGGCCGAAATCACCGACTTGCGCGCCACCTTGGAGGGAAGTCTAATCAAGGCGGCCATGTCGTCGTTGAATGCGCAAGACTTTGAAATGGCAGAAGCGACGATTAAGCAGCTTGAGCAGGCGCGCGATATCGACGATCTGATTTCGCTGAACGTCGTTTTCCATAAGTGTCTTTATGGAAAAGCTAATCGTCCACGCACGACGGCAATCCTTGACCGTTTAAGAGCTAGTCTCGAGCCATACTTGCGGCTTTTATGGAATAAGACCGGTTACAAGAGGGAATCGCAGGACGATCACAGAAAAATTCTTGTGCTATGCCGAGAAAAAAATGTGGCTGAGGTAGAGAAATTCCTCAGGATACACATCGAAAAAACCGGCCGCGAGATCGAAGATCTGCTAAAAAATTTGGTAAAGAACGATTGATTTTTTCCTGCGTATAGGGATCTAGGGAGTGATCGTAGGCGAGTGCAGTTAAAACCGGAGGCAACCAGGCAAGGTGTTCGTTTCATAGGCGTCCTTATTCCTGTTTGTAAAACGACGCGGTATCGGTTTTCTCGCATCTTCCTAGCATAGTGTGATTTTTCAAAGAAATTTTTCTTATCGACTGCGTAAGGACGATTCCGCAAGAGTGACGGGCGCTACCGAAAATATTACCGAATAATGGCGCGTTTGCGGGCAATGGCAATCGCTTCGGTGCGGTTATGGGCGTCAAGCTTCAGATTAATGTTGCGCAAATGCGTGCGCACAGTCGTCACGGAGACAAACAGCTTTTCGGCGATGACCTGATTGCCATGGCCTTTTGCGAGTAAAAGCAAAACATCGCGCTCGCGCTCTGTTACGTCGCCGCTATTTTTGGCGGTGCGCGGTCGCAGGTTCTCGGTTCGGTCCCCGCCCTCTGCGATGGCAACGCGTTGTTTAGATGTTTCGTCGTTGACAGCAACGTGCGTGTGATCGTAGGAGTCGATGATTTTTTCTGCGAATAAACGCAGTGCCGTCTGGTTGCGTTTATCAGCAAAGCCGGTATGTGATTTGCCCTGTGATCTGTTTTGCAGGGCGTCCAGCAGCTCTTCGATCAGCGTCAAAAGTGCAGGACCTTCGTCTTGAAATATACGCACAAAATTTTCTGCCAGTGCTTCGTGCAAAGCTTCCGCCAGTATCGCTAAAGCGAGGTCACGTTGTTTTGCATGGTCTAACGCCAAAGCATAAAGCACCTTGGTACGAAGCGCATAACGCACGCGACCGCGACGCGAGGCATCTTCCAAATGGACTTTTAGCAGCGGAACGGCAGCGAGTGCTTGTCCGGTATATATCTTCAATCGCAACAGTGCCAGCGTTGGACTGTCGATATCATTTGCGATCGGTTGAAAATCAGGATGGTTGCTGACCGACGTTGGTTTGATTAACGCCAGCATGTCTTTTGCGGTGACGACATCGCGATCAAGCATCGCACCGCGGGCGCGCTCTATACGGGCCATCTCAACCAAACGTGATAATCCGCGCTGTAATCCGAGATGCTCCATATCAAATAGGGTTTGCAGGGCGTCGTTAATATTTCCTTCTGCACGCAGAATACGCGCATAAATCAAATGGCTGGCGATCAGGTGATCTGGCATGCCCGCTTCTTTGACCAGCGGAAGGTACATTTTTAATAGACGTTTGGCCGCATCCAGCAGTCCGGTTTCATAGTAAATTTCGGCCAGATAGATACTGGAAAATCCACTATCAGCACCGACTCGTGCCACGACCGGAGGTGAGGGCTCACCGATTAAGCGATGCAGCCGCGCAGCCGCTGAGCGAAATTTTCCCTGTAGCATATCGAGCATGCTATTCATATAGCCTGCGACTGCCCCGCCAAATAACGATCTGCCGGTTGAATACTGCTGCGTCACCCGATCAAGTGCCTGCCGCGCTTCCTGATAGCGCCCAATGGTCGCGTAATAGTAGGCGCAACCGATCATCAGCATCGTTTGCAAAAAAGGCGCATAAGCTTCATTTTCGAGGCCATACGCACCCTCCCAAATCGGGGCAGTTTCTTCAATCCGATCCAGCATCACAAGGCTGAATGTGCGCAGCGCCATTGATGCGGGATAAGACATTCGCTTGCCAGAAGCAGCATTACAATCGTCAATGCTGTCGCTGCCCATTGACTCCTGCAACGCTAATGCCTCACCGCTGCGATTGGTATGTATCAGTACCCAGGCATAAACGAAGATTAATTTTGGATTGTCATCGATGCTTTGGCCTTTCAATGTATCGAACCAGCGCGCCAGTAAACGGACCCGGCCTTGTAGCAATAACGATTCTGCTTTTTGTTCGAGCAATTCCAGTACCAGCGTTTTATCCCATGATAAAACTGCGTGATCAATGGCAGGTATTGGTCGATTCTGCTCTAGATACCAACCCGCTGCACGTCGATGCAAAGTGCGCGATAAGCCAGGATATTTTTGCTCCAATTGAGAACGCAAAAACGTGGCAAAAAGCGGGTGATAGCTGAACCACTTTCGCTGCTCATCAAGCGGTGAAATAAACATATTGGAATGCTCGATTTCTTCCAATAATTGTTGGCTGTCAGTTCGGCCTGTGACGGCGTTACAGCTTTCGATACAAAATTGATCAAGGACGCTGGTTTGCAGGATGAACGTTTGCAAATATTCCGGTTTTTGAGACAGTACATCTTCTGCCAGATAGGTCGCGATGGTGTTATTCGAACCCGAAAACGTCTGCACAAATTGGCGCGGATCAGGATTGTTTTCAAGCGCTAACGATGATAACCATAATGCGGCAGGCCATCCATCGGTAATGGTATGGAGTTGTTTTAACTCTTGATCGGCGAGTTTTAAATGGCGTTTATCGCGCAAAAATTCGATGGTTTCTTTCAGACTAAATCGTAGGTGTGTAGCATCGCATTCCAGCAATTGCTGACGGGCGCGCAACCGCGCCAGATTTAATAGCGGCCTTCCGCGCGAACCAATAATGATTTGTTGTCCCGCTCCCAATGTTTCAATAGTTTGCTGTATCAAGGACATCACTGCAGAGTTGCGTAACGTCTCGAATTCGTCAAGTATTAGTACAAACGGCAGTGCGCTGGCGACCACCGTATCCAATACGCCCGGAGGTGACTGTTTACGCGAATGGACGGATGCTTCATCCGCAAATATAGTGGCAAAAATGCTGGCGGTAAGAAGCATTTTTTCCAGCGCTTGTGCCAGGTTGAGCGTCAGTTGATCAATATCGTTGTCACCCACATCCAACGTCAACCAGGCGACCGCCTTATCTTCGGCTGTTAAAAAATGATGCAGAGAGCGTAATAAGGTCGTCTTTCCGAAACCGGCGGGCGCATCAATAACCATCAGCTTCGCAGTGTCTGCGCGAAGCAGTCGGTCAACGACTTGCTGACGTGTTATGAGAAGAAGAGAGTTCGCAGGTGGACTAATTTTGGATGGCGGAAAATGTCGCGCACCGATTGCTTTTTCGGTCATGTCAGCACCGTTTTTTATGCTATTTGATGATGTGATTTTCGAACTGTTGTTGCTGCTATTAATCCGATTGGGAGGATTGCTAGTTTGTTTGATGATTTTTTTTGGCGGGGAAAAAGTTGGCGTAGGGCAATTTATATCGGTTGACTGAGTTGCGGTCGCAGTTGCACCGTGAGTTGCAACATCCCAGGGTAATGTCAAATTACATTTGAGAAACATTTTTTTCATTGAAGCTTCTCATTTCTATCATCTCAACTTCACGGGCAATCTATTGGATAACCGGGCGAAGGTAGTTGCTTCTGGCTAGTCCAAAAAATACGCGCACTTGTCGGGCGCAATTCATGGTTTTCGATTCAATTTTCGTGAATCAATGCTGATTCTATCGCAGAATTTCCTCAAGGAAATGTGCTTAAAAGCTATTTTATGTTTTTAAAAAATGCGGTAAATGACCAGTTAACTGGTGGCATCTGGACGGAAGGATGAGTTGTGATGCTCTTCAATGGTGCTTGTGGGGCAACCGATGGTTGTAAACGGATTGTTAAGCGTGAGATAAGAGGAAGACCTACGAAGGTATTACGTGCAGCGTCGTCATATTTTTAGATATTGACGAGGACGCAGTGTTGTTTTCTGGAGCGAAAGGTGCAGGTCGGACTACTTTAGCCGTCCGACCTGCGTCAACAGTTACGGTACCTTAAAACTTATAGCCGAGCGTAAAGTTGGTGGCGATGGCGGGGATATTCAGTCTTGCAGTACTGGTCAAGACGGTATTGCCATTCTTGTCTTTAACCGTAATGATCGAATCTGTTTGCAGAGGAAGATACGATACGCCGAGGTTGCCAGACCAGTTGTCGTCAAAATTAATGTTCAGACCGCCGTTTAATACCGGTCTGAACGACGAAGTCGCTTTGGCTTGGATTGTGGTTGCATTACTGCCTGTGGAGGCGAAGGCAAGATAACCGCCCGTGTTTTTCAGTTCCTGATTGAAGTTGTCGTTGAGTTTGACGTGGGTAAAGAAGTTATAGCTAACACCAGCGCCCAGATAAGGACGGAAAGTCGCTTTTGGATCGCGGAAATAGTATTGAAATAGCAGTGTGGGACTCCATTGCAATACGCTTGCCAGAGGAGCATTTCCAGGTTGGTTGAGTACGACCGGAGGCACCGCAGCGCCAAGAGCGCCGGGCGTAGTCACCTTGCCACTGCCATAAATATTAAAGCTTGGCGGCAAACCAGCAACATTCGTGATGGCGAAATGGTCGGTGACAAAATGCGTGACCGTCAATAGCGGCGTGACCGCATTACCTACCCTGAGGTTCGTACCCGGCGAGTCGAATTTTTGCGGCAGCAGGGTGGTTTGGGTCAATAAGGACACGCCCAGATCAGTATGCAGCGGCGTGCTACTACTTTTGGAGTTGTTAATGTAAAGCCCACCGACATTGACCACGGTATCACCAGCTTTTTGCGCTGCTGCCATGCTCGAAATCAGAATGAATGTTAAAGCAGCAAGGCAATGACTTACTTTCATTTTATATGTCTCCGGATATTTTTATGTTTGTGCTGAGTTGCCGCCTAGCGTCATCTCGTTGACGAGTTGCAAAGCCTCCAGCTTTCGCAGGGTGAAGACTTTGCAGGGAGTGCGTGTTTCGCTCAATAGTTTTAATGCGCCTTACCTACACCGCCCAATAATCCAGTCACGGGCATTAACGGGCTGCTGGTGGACGCAGAGCCAGCGGCCGATGCACTACTCAATAAGGGAGCGAGGGCAGTGGCAAGGTTAGTGGCCGGCGCTACCGGATTGCTAGTGGATGCCGAACCAGATGCGCCGGCCAATAGATTGGTAACAGGTGCCAGTGGACTACCACTGCTGCTGCCGGTCGCACCGATTGAGGTGACTGATTTAAGTGGATCCAACGGACTGCTCGATGCACTGCCGGATGCATTATTCGTCGTGCCGGGGGAGAGCAATAGACCGGTCGTGCTATTTATGATGCCACCAACTGTTGTAACGATGCCACCCACATCCTGCACCAGGACATTGCTGGAACTCGCTCCAACTTGTGTGCCAGCACCACCAATACCGTTGCCGATGGTCGTGATTAACCCTGCGACTGGTTGACCCAAACCGGTAGTTTGACCCACTGTTAAAGTAGTGCTGGAGATGGTTGCCCCAAGTGGCGTGATGGTGCTGCTTATTGATTGGGTAATCTGCTCTACCGGGCCCGTAGCGAGCGACAAAGCAGCCAGCTGACCAGCACTATTAATCGATACACCCGCGTTACTCAGAGCGGATCCGACTGGTCCTGTGAGGGGACTCAGCGGCTGCAATGGGCTACCAGCCGCACCTGAGTCGGTCGCTAACTGACCGACGTTTCCTACTGTGATGCCAGTTGCACTGATGACGTTCCCTGTGCTGGCAACCGTGGTGCCGACCGAATTTGGGTTGGTTCCCATTTGGCCCAACCCACTGCTGACGCCATTGCCGAGAGCGGTGACTATATTGCCGCTGCTAGACACTGTAGCCCCAAGATCTTTTTGGGTTGTAGCGATCCCTGGAATCGGCAAAGGTGTCGTGCCAATCAGATTGCCCGCATCAGAAATGGTAGAGCCGGTCTGGCTGACTGCGGTCGCGGTTTGATTGACTGGTGCGGCCGCAGGCACAGCGGTTCCTGAAGTGGAACCGCCCGAGCCTGAATTTGAAGCGACGGAACCAGTGCTGCCGCAACCGCTCAATGCCAGAGTGGCCAGGACACAGCTGACGATGATTGATTTTTTATAAAGTAATTGCATTTTGTCTCCTTATTATTTTTTGTCAGATACCCGTTGCTTGTCGCTGTGAAAACCTCTGCTGGACGACACCTTTGCTGGTAATCCAAGCCGAAAGTTTGCACGTCGGTGCGAACGGCTCTTTTATAGTCGGCATAGTCGAATTTGAGCCGCAGTAGATTGACTAATGAACACATTCAGGATGGATGACCTGTTTAATTTTTCACAAACTGTTGTCTTGTAGAGGCAAGTTTGTGCAGTTTGGGTCAATGTACCGATGAAAGTTGCGTAGGAGTATCGTCCGATTGGACTATATTGCGCACGTAGTAATAACTGCATAAGTCTTTAAAGTGTTTCTCGGAAGCCATGATTGCGCCAGCAGGTATAAAAATTTTATTTTGATGCTTGATTTTTATTCAAAGTCATATGATGATATGGTCACATTATGAAAAATCGATAAACTAATTCATCGAAATAATGAGTTAATAATTAGAAAATAACGAGACCTTATGTTCAAAAAACTAGCTGCCAATCGCGCATCACTGAGCGATACCGTCGCGCAGGAATTACTTCAAAAAATTCAAAGCGGCGAATATGGTCCAGGCGCAAAACTGCCGACTGAGCCAGTACTTTCTGAAGAATATGGCGTCAGCCGCACCGTCGTTCGGGAAGCTATTTCGCGATTGAAGAATGAGGGCGCGGTCGAACCACGTCAGGGCAGCGGCGTGTATGTCAGTGAACAAGGCCATTTACGCCCATTGCGCATTCAGTTTGATGAAGCATCCTCCGCCGATGCCGTTCTGCAAATTGTTGAGTTACGGCGGGCGATTGACGCCGAGGTTGCCGCGTTGGCAGCCATTCGTCGCACGCCACGCCAGCTTAAGTCGATTGAAACAGCATTGCGCGGAATTGAGGCAGATGTCGTGGCTGGCGGTGATGGCGTAAAGGCCGATGTGATGTTTCACCGCAGCATCGCCGAAGCCACGGGTAATCCTTTCCTGCTCCAAACGTTGGCTTTCTTAAATCAGTATCTCGAAGCGGCGACAAAAATCACCCGTACGAATGAAGCGCGGCATGCCGATTTCATGCGTCAGGTCTATGAGGAACATGCCGCTATCGCGACGGCAATCTCGGCTGGTGATGCGCTCAGTGCACGAAATGCAGCGCAAACACATATGTTTAACGCGGCGCGCCGGTTATCGCAGGGTGCGAAGCCTGCGATAACCGGCGGAGTGATCAAGAAAAGCAGCGTTAAAAATGTTACTTCGATTAAGGTCAAAAAAATCGTAGATGCTGTCTAGCTCACGACGCAATTATTCAAGTCAAGTTTGTAAACAAACTCAGTGCATTTTATTAAACCAAAAAAATATGCCGCTCAATGTTGTGCGGTAAGCGTTAACACCATTATTAAAACAGGATAAATCATGACCATAAACGTGGGTGTCATCGGCCTTGGTGCCATGGGTTTGGGCGTTGCCCGTTCGTTGTTACGGGCCGGTTTGCGTACGCACGCATGTGATCTTCGTCCGCCAGTGCTGGCACAGTTTTCCAGCGAAGGCGGGATCGCTTGCGCCACGCCAGCCGAACTAGGCGCGCAGTGCGATGTTGTGATAACCGTGGTTGTTAATGCCGCCCAGACCGAGCAAGTGCTTTTTGGTGAAAACGGCGCTGCGGAAGCCATGAAGCCGGGTAGTCTGGTGATTGCCAGTGCGACAGTTGCGCCCGATTTCTCGGCCGCATTAGGCCAGCGTCTGGCCGCACTGCAGTTATTGATGCTGGACGGTCCTTTATCAGGCGGAGCGGCGCGCGCCAATGCCGGTGAAATGACGATGATGACATCTGGACCGGCTGAGGCATATGCTAAAGCAGAAGCCGTACTGGCAGCGATTGCAGGGAAAGTCTATCGCCTTGGCGATGCTCACGGCATTGGTTCGAAGGTCAAAGTGATTAATCAATTACTGGCGGGTGTGCACATCGCCGCGGCTGCCGAAGCGATGGCGCTGGGCATGCGCGAGGGCGTTGATCCAGATGCGTTGTATGAAGTCATCACCAATAGCGCGGGCAATTCCTGGATGTTTGAAAACCGGGTCCCCCATATTTTGAAAGCGGACTATACCCCGCTATCGGCAGTTGATATTTTCGTCAAGGATCTGGGTTTGGTCCTCGATACCGCGCGTGCCAGCAAATTCCCTTTGCCATTATCAGCGGCGGCACACCAGATGTTTATGATGGCGTCGACCGCCGGTTATGGCGGCGAGGATGATTCTGCCGTGATTAAAATTTTCCCGGGTATTAACTTGCCGGTTGCGAAGGAGTAATCGTATGTCCAGCATAGCTAATCCAGCCAACAAAATATCTCAACCTCTTCTTGGTTGTATCGCCGACGATTTTACCGGCGCTACCGATCTGGCAAATATGCTGGTGCGCGAAGGAATGCGCACTGTGCAAACCATCGGTGTACCGGATGTTGCACCAACCGAGGTAGATGCCATTGTGGTGGCGTTGAAATCTCGCACGATTCCCGCTAATCAAGCCGTGGCAGAGTCGCTGGCGGCGCTGGCTTGGTTGCAGAAGCAAGGCTGTCGTCAATTTTTCTTTAAATACTGTTCAACTTTCGACTCCACAGCGCAAGGCAATATCGGGCAGGTTACCGATGCTTTACTGGATGCGCTAGGCGCGGATTTTACGCTTGCCTGTCCAGTATTTCCAGAGACCGGACGCACGCTATATCGCGGTCATTTGTTTATCAATGATCAGCTACTCAACGAATCCGGCATGCAGAATCATCCGTTGACACCGATGACGGACGCCAATCTGGTGCGCGTGCTGCAACAGCAAACCACTGGCACAGTGGGTCTGGTTGGCTATCCGGTCGTGGCGCAAGGGGTTGAAGCTATTCAGGCCGAAATGGCTTCGCTGCATCAGCGCGGGGTGCGCATGGCTATTGTGGATGCGTTGGTTAATGCCGATTTGTACGCAATTGGCGCGGCGTGCGCGGGTTTGCCGTTAGTCACTGGCGGCTCTGGTATCGCTCTTGGCTTACCTGGCAATTTTGTCCGTGCCGGATTGTTAAACACGTCGCAAAATGTGCAGGCAAGCGCTTTGCCGACGATTGATGGTTGGTCGGTGGTGCTGGCCGGTAGCGCTTCGCTGGCGACTAATGCACAAGTCGGGCACTGGAAAGAAAAGCATCCGGCCTTCCGTATCGATGCGTTAGCCGTTGCAAGAGGTGAGCCGGTTGTTGCAAACGCGTTGGCATTTGCGCAGGAGCATCTTTCCAATCAAGCGCCACTAATCTACGCGACCACGACATCGGAGCAGGTCAAGCAAGTGCAAGCCGAACTGGGCGTTGAACGTGCAGGCGCATTGATTGAAGACACGCTGGCTGAGATTGCCAGCGGTTTGTTTGCTCTCGGTGTCCGTCGTTTTGTCGTCGCTGGTGGTGAAACCTCGGGCGCAGTCGTCAAAGCACTCAATGTTACTGCGCTGCGCATCGGCAAGCAGATTGATCCTGGTGTCCCGGCAACTGCTTCAATCGGCGATGTGCCGCTGGCATTGGCGCTTAAGTCTGGTAATTTTGGAACCGTTGATTTCTTTGAAAAAGCTTTACGACAACTGGGTGATGAACGCATTGCATTGCGCTCGGGAGCTGCAAACTAATGAACGCCTTATCGAATAAACCATCGCTTAAAGAGCAGTCATTGCGCGAAGAAATTTGTCGCGTGGGGGCCAGTCTATTTCAACGCAACTATACCGTTGGGTCATCTGGAAATATCAGTGCCAGATTAGAAGATGGATGGTTAATCACGCCGACTGATGCATGTCTTGGAATGCTGGACCCCGCATTGATTGCCAAAGTCGATGCAACGGGGCAATGGGTGAGTGGCGATAAGCCTTCCAAAACATTGACATTGCATCGCGCAGTCTACGATAACAATCCGACAGCGCAGTCCGTGATACATACCCACTCGACCAATCTGGTGGCCTTGACTTTAGCGGGTGTGTGGAGTAAGGACGCAGTGTTGCCGCCGATTACCCCATATCAGGTGATGAAAGTAGGCCGTATTCCGCTGATTTCGTATTGCCGTCCCGGTCATCCTAAAGTGGGCGAACAGATCACAACATTGGCGAACTCTGTGCGTGGTGTGTTATTGGAACGACTGGGCCCTGTGATATGGCACACCAGCATTTTGCAAGCCGCTGCGGCTTTGGAAGAACTTGAAGAGACGGCGCGTTTGTGGATGATGTTGCAGGAAAAACCGCTTGCATTGGATGAGGCCGAGATCGCCGATCTTTGTCAGACGTTTGGCGTACGGTGGTGAAAGTAACATAAACAGTTACCCAAAGCATGACTAAAAGCATGACCAAAAGAATGACTAAAACAGTCACTCAAACAATGTGCAGCATAGAACGATTTTTTAAAAAACCAAGACGGAGACAAGATGTCATCAACAATCAACCCAGGAAATGTGGCAAATAAACCAGCCGGTTCTGGTAAGCCAATAGTCCCAAAAAAGGGCGTTATTGACGCCGATGGATTGTACAAAAAAGTATTCTGGCGCTTTGTGCCATTTATTATGTTGTGTTACGTGATCGCTTATCTGGATCGCGTCAATATTGGTTTTGCCAAGCTTCAGATGTCGGTCGATTTAGGATTCAGTGAAACCGTTTTTGGCCTCGGCGCAGGTATATTTTTTCTAGGCTATTTTTTGTTTGAATTGCCAAGTAATTTGATCATGCACAAAGTCGGCGCCAAGTTATGGATTGCCCGCATTATGATTACATGGGGATTGCTGTCCGCATGCTTTGTCTTTGTCCAGACGCCGACGCAGTTTTATGTTTTACGTTTTCTGCTCGGTCTGGCTGAAGCAGGATTTTATCCCGGTATCATTCTGTATCTGACCTATTGGTTCCCATCACATCGGCGCGCCAAAGTGGTTGCGACTTTCATGGCAGCGATTCCGTTATCCGGCATTTTCGGTAACCCATTATCTGGCTGGATCATGCAAGCATTTCACGGTTCCAGTGGATGGCATGGCTGGCAATGGATGTTTCTGATCGAAGCAATTCCAGCGGTCCTGATCGGTATTGCTGTTTTTTTTGTAATGGACAACAGCATTCGCAAGGCGAAGTGGTTATCGGAGGACGAGAAAGATTTTCTGGAAGCCGCAATCGTTGAAGACCAAAAAGGTAAAGTCAGCCCGAAATCTACCGCCGGTGTTTTTAAAGATGCCCGTATCTGGCATATGTGTCTGATCTATTTTTGCATCGTTATGGGTCAGTATGGTTTGACGTTCTGGTTGCCAACATTGGTCAAGGCTTCTGGTGTGGAAGGCGCGCTAAATATTGGTTTGATCAGTGCGATTCCATTCTTGTGCGCGGTAGTGGCGATGATTTTGATCGGGCGTCGTTCAGACCGTCTGCGTGAGCGTCGCTGGCATCTGATGATCCCGGCATTGTTGGGCGCAGTTGGGTTCGTTATATCAGCGCTGGCTGCGGACAACACGGTAATCGCCATCACATTTTTATCATTGGCTGCAATGGGTGTGCTGACGTGTTCGCCTTTGTTTTGGTCCTTGCCGACGGCGTTTTTGTCGGGGACAGCGGCGGCTGCCGGTATTGCAGTGATTAATTCGGTCGGCAATCTGGCGGGATTCGTCAGTCCATTTTTGGTCGGTTGGTTGAAAGATACGACACATAGCAATGAAACCGGTATGTTTATGCTGGCCGGAATGCTCGTCGTCGGGGCAATTTCCATCTATCTGACTTCGCCTAAGATGGTGAATAAATAGTTCGTCTGTAATAGCGCAAGTAATAACATTTCGGCAGCATAGACATGCTGCCGAAATAAATATTTAAGGAGTTTCGCGATGCCACGTTTTGCCGCAAATCTAACGATGATGTACACCGAACACGAATTTCCAGACCGCTTTAAGGCCGCTGCGAAAGATGGTTTTAAAGCCGTGGAATTTTTGTTTCCCTATGACTATGCTGCTGCTGTATTAAAAGACCTTTTGGACGACAATGGACTTACGCAGGCATTGTTTAATGCACCGCCGGGAGATTGGGCAAAGGGTGAGCGTGGTATCGCCTCACTACCAGGGCGTGAGGATGAGTTTAGACGTAGCATTGATACTGCGCTGAAATATGCCAGTGTATTAGGCAACGATAAGCTGCATGTGATGGCTGGCTTGATTGGCCCGGAACAGGATCGCGCCCGTCATCGTGCCGTGTATATCGACAATCTGGCGTATGCGGCACAGCAGCTTGCGCCACACAACATCACGCTGGTGATCGAGCCGATCAATAGCCGCGACATTCCTGGATTTTTTCTGAATCGTCAGGATGATGCGCAAGCGATTTGCGCTGAGGTTGGGCTGGATAATTTGCGCGTACAGTTTGATCTGTATCACTGCCAGATCGTAGAAGGTGATCTTGCGGTTAAATTAAAGCGCGACATGGTGCGGCCGCATGGTGGAATCGGCCACATTCAAATTGCGGGCGTGCCTGATCGGCATGAGCCGGACCTGGGTGAAATTAATTATCCCTATTTATTTACATTGATTGATCAGTTGGGTTACGACGGCTGGATCGGTTGCGAGTATCGCCCTAAAGCCGGTAGCTCTGAAGGCTTGGGATGGCTTAAACCCTGGCTAAAAGCCTAATTGCCAGAGCAACTTCCAGCGCAAAAATAAGCGAATCATTGCGCTGCAAGACGAACTTTAAAACATCTATCATTTTAGAAAGTATTCCATGCAAGTAGTTATTACCGGCGGAGCCGGATTTTTAGGACAGCGCTTAGCGCGCCAGCTATTAGCGCAGGGAACGTTGCCAGATAGCAAGGGCGCGCTACAGACTATCACCAAAATTGTACTGGTCGACATTGTCGCCGCAACCGGTTTTGACGATGCGCGGGTCACGCAAATCACTGGTGATATCGCCGACAGCGCATTGCTGGAACGGGCGATCACGACGGATACTGCGGCTATTTTTCACTTGGCGGCTATCGTTAGTGGACAAGCTGAGTCGGATTTTGAGTTAGGCATGCGCATCAATCTTGAAGCGTCGCGCCTGTTGTTGGAACGCTGCCGTCTTTGTGGTCATCAACCGCGTGTGATATTTACCAGTTCGGTGGCGGTGTTTGGCGGCGACTTGCCAGCGGTGGTGCAAGACAATACTGCGCTTAACCCGCAATCGTCATACGGTGCACAAAAAGCGATCGCCGAGCTATTGCTGAATGACTACAGTCGTAAAGGGTATGTCGATGGTCGGGTGTTGCGGTTGCCGACAATCAGTGTGCGTCCCGGCAAGCCGAACAAGGCCGCATCATCATTTGCCAGCGGTATCATTCGCGAGCCGCTTAACGGTGAGCCGACGGTCTGTCCGGTCGGCCCGGAAGTGCGGCTTTGGTTACTTTCTCCACGCAAGGTCATCGCGTGCCTGATTCATGGCTATACGCTGACTACTGAAGCGCTCGGTACGCGTCGCACGATTAATTTACCAGGTGTGTCAGTGACTGTTGGCGAGATGGTTGGGGCGTTGGAACGCGTCGCCGGATCAGAAGTCGCCAAACGCGTGGAGTGGAAACATGACCCGTCCATAGATCGCATTATTTCCAGTTGGCCCGGTGCATGGGACGCAACCCGAGCAACGGCTCTCGGCTTTAGCAGCGATGATAACTTTGACGATATCGTGCGTGCTTATATTGAGGATGATTTACCGGCTGCCTAAAATAGGACAGTTGTTTTCAATACCGCTTTGCTGATACGGTCGAACCATATGTGCGTCGGCCGTATTGGTATCTATATTTACCCGGACAGATGGCAGGTTGTCGGTTGGAAGATGAAGGCGTGTTCTGAAACATCACCAATCGTTGCCGTGGCGTTGATGTTGCCTGAGTCCAATTCACGTTAATCTAAAATTTATTAGCTTTTGGTTTGGCGCTGGCAATAAAATACTCCGGACGCATCTTGCGGGTTATTTCGAGCAACGGCAGTACGTGGTCGAGATGATCGCGCATGGCTGACACCGCATTGGACGGATTGCCCGCAGCAATCGCAGCCACAACTTCGCTATGCTCGACCAGCACGCCATCCATACGACCCTGCAAAGGTAATGTTAGCTGGCGGTAGCGGTCGATCTGGGTTTTGGCTTGCAGTATTAATGGCCATACCCCGGGAAAGCCGGACAGCTCCGCTAGCATCTCGTGGAAAGCCTCATCGGTCTGATGAAAACCGGCTTTATCGTTTGCCGCAATACAGGCCCTTTGCGCGTCAAGAATCGCTTGCAAGCGGCTGACCCCATCCTTCGTAGCGCGTTGTGCCGCCTTTTCGATGATTGCAAGTTCCAGCGCGGAACGTACCAACATCGCTTCTTCCAGACTGTCTAGCGGAATACGCGCAACGAAAGTGCCGACGCGGGGCACCACTTCGATCAGCCCTTCTTCTGCTAATCGTTGCACCGCTTCATGCACCGGCGTGCGGCTGATACCAAGTTCTTCGGCGATATCGCGTTCGACCAGACGCGCGCCCGGAACCAGTGTCATGTCGATGATGCGTTGGCGCAGGTAACGGTAGACACGCCGTGCCGCGCTAATTGGCGTCTCGTCGGTGGATTGCTGATCAGGTTGTGATGCGTTCATAGTTGGATTCGCTTAGCAATAAGATGGAAATGATGTGTGCAGTGATTCAACGCTCGGATACCCAGAGTCGCCAAATTTACCAGTTTGACACCATTTCCAAAAGTATAACCGCGTGGCGTCGCCAAATGTTGATCAGGGATTGAGTGCTACCTGCGCGCCAATCGGTGTGCCAGCGTCGCTACAGGCACGCTCACGCGCCAGTAGCACCAGCACGACGACCGCAAGTAGATCGAATACAGCCAACAGCACGAAAAGCGGCCCGTAACCGACTTGCGTAACGAGTATGCCGAACACGAGCGTAAATAATGTCGCACCTAAATATCCTGACATACCGGCCATGCCAGTGGCGGTTGCTACTTCGTTCTTGCCAAATACATCGGACGTGATGGCATACAGTGCGCCGGATAAGGTCTGGTGTGCAAAGCCGCCTACACAT
Organism: Glaciimonas sp. GNP009; assembly: GCF_054343755.1. Taxonomy (NCBI): domain Bacteria; kingdom Pseudomonadati; phylum Pseudomonadota; class Betaproteobacteria; order Burkholderiales; family Oxalobacteraceae; genus Glaciimonas; species Glaciimonas sp. GNP009. The sequence goes on along the minus strand of NZ_JBTGUV010000004.1, from coordinate 1,174,459 downwards.
AGCAAGGCGATGGCAATGTACGGACTGGAAACGAGTCCGATACAAGCTGGTCCTATCATGCACAAGGCACCGACGCCGACCACCATTTTGCGTGATGTGAACAGTGAGACGCCTGCATATTTATGGAAGAAAGGACTCAGGTAACCGCCCAATACGCAACCAATGTCGGCCGCGAGGAATGGTAACCATGCAAACATCGCAATTTCCTTCAAGTTCATGTGGTGCACCGTGACCATGTATAACGGAATCCAGGCGTTAAAAGTCTGCCATGCCGGTTCCGACAGGAAGCGCGGAATAGCGATTGACCAAAAGTTACGATTGCGGACAATTTGCGACCAGCTGGCCTTTTTAGAGTGGCTTTCGTTGTACTTGGCTTCTTGTCCGCGCAGGATAAAATCGCGTTCAGTACCGCTGAGATGTTTTTGATTTTTTGGGTGCTTATAGAGCAACATCCATAAGCAGCTCCACACGATTCCAAGGGCGCCGACGATGATGAAGGCCCATTTCCAGTTGCCATGTAATAGTGCCCACACGACCAGCGGTGGTGCGCATAAAGCGCCGACCGATGAACCGATGTTGAACCAGCCGATTGCAATGGAACGTTCTTTGGCTGGAAACCATTCGGTGGTCGCTTTGACGCCAGCCGGGATACCAGCGGCTTCAGCCAGACCCAGACATCCACGCAGGAACGCCAGACTTTGCCAGCCGGTCGCCAGTGCTGCGGAGGCGCATGCTAAAGACCATGCCACTGCAAAGACTGCAAAGCCAATTTTGGTGCCGACGGTATCGAGTATGTAACCGGCAATCGGCTGCATTAATGCATAACAAATTTGCCAGGCGACCACCACATAGGAATATTGCTGAGTAGTAAAATCCAATTCCTTCATCATGGTCGGCGCTGCGACCGAGAGCGTATTTCTGGCCAAGTAATTGACGATTAGTCCGGCCGTGACCATGCCAACCATCCACCAGCGCATGCCTTTAATTTTGTTCATTTTGTCCCCACCTGTTTTTTGTTATCTATGATTCCAACTGGAATGGTGTTTTCGGATTGTTAAGCTTTCGCCGTCAATCTCTAAAATGTGTAAATTTAGTTAACTACGTTAATTGCATTAATTGTGGCAAGGATGCCATCGCGCTCAATCGATGCCAGCGCGCTGACGACTGCGTTCGTCAGACCATCTATTTGATTCAAATCGCTGTTCCACAATGATGTGTTCGCAAGCCACTGGCCGACCAGATCCCTGGTGGTATCTTGTCCCGTCTTGACGCGCGACCAGGCGTCCTGAAACCACGTTAAAGTAGCGGCATCGTCGGATAGGATTACCACGTCGCCCCGGTATAGAAGCAGCGTTGCCGCTAGCGCCAATACCAGACGTTGCGGCAGTTTGCCGGTTATTGCGTGAAAGCTTTGTATTTGGGGCATCACGCGTGCTGCAAACTTAGGCCAGCTATTAAGCGCGATAGACTCCAGCTTGTGATGGATAGAGGGATTACGGAAGCGACGTAACACGTCGGCAGCAAATTGCACCATTTCGTCGTGCGGCAACGGTAGAGCAGGAATAATTTCATTATCGAGCGCGGCAATCAGGAAGTCACCGATCGTTGGATGATTCACTGCCTTCGAAACAGAAGTCAATCCGGCCAATAATGCGACCGGGACGAGCGTGGTATGTCCGCCGTTGAGGATGCCGACTTTCATTTGTTTGTATGGGGCAATATCGTCGACTAGTTTGATGTTCAGATTGGCATCGGCTAAGCGCAGTTCATCGGCCAGCCACGCAGGGCCTTGAATAATGAAGACATAATAATATTCTGCGGCAACGAGAAACTGATCCTTGTAGCCAAGTTCTGTCTCGATATCGGCTATCTGACTTTCAGGGAATCCACTAACGATGCGGTCGACCAGCGTGGAGCAAAAAGTATTCGCTTGTTCTAACCAATTAATAAATTGACTGTCGAGTTTCCATAACACGGCAAAGTGCAGCACTGCAGCTTTCAGCGCGGGACCATTATGATCGATCAGTTCACAGGGCAGAATGACCCAGCCTTTGTCTTGTGCACCATCGAAGTGTCGAAAACGTTCGAACATCAACTGCGTTAATTTGGCAGGGAAGGACAGTGGCGGCGCATCGGTCAATGCATCCGTATCGTTCGTGACGATGCCTGCCTCGGTGGTATTGGACACCACAAATCTGGTATCAGGGTTACGCGCTAATGCCAGAAAGTCGTCATACATGGTGACAGCGTTGATCTCGCGCTGTACGCAACTGATCTTTCTGTATTGCCTGACTGCGCCGCCCTTCTCGTCGATTCCCTGTATCAGGGTCGTAAATAAACCGTCTTGCACATCCAGCAATGGCTTGGCAGTATGACCGCGTGGTCGCACTACGACTACGCCAGCATTCAGGCCAACGCGTTCGTTCAGCAGGTCGATTTGCCAGTCGATGTAAGCACGCAGGAAGTTACCTTCACCAAACTGGATAAATTTGATAGGTAGAGAGAATGGCGTGTCGCGGTGTAGTGGCTGCATAAAAAATCCTAAAAAACCTTACAAAGTCTTAAAGCGAAATGTCGCGTTTCCAAAAAATGAAATCGTATTGCTGCAGCCGGTCGGCTTTTGTCTTGTATTCGCCGCCCGCTACCGCCACCACCATATCGAGCAATTGATTCGCGATTTCCGGGACGGGTGCACCGTCGATAACGGGGCCGCAATCAAAATCAATCATGTCAGTGAGTCGGTTTGCGATCCGGCTATTACTTGAAATTTTTAGTACCGGCACAATCGGGTTACCGGTGGGCGTACCCAATCCGGTTGAGAACAACACCACATTTGCGCCCGAGGCGACTATGCCGGTCACCGATTCGACATCGCCGCCCGGCGTACACAGCAGAGCCAAGCCTGGCTTGTCAGTTTGCTCGCCATAATCCAACACCGAAATAATCGGAGAAGTCCCGCCTTTTTTTGCCGCGCCCGCTGACTTCATCGCGTCAGTAATCAAACCATCGCGGATGTTGCCGGGACTAGGATTGTCGGCAAAATGCGCGCCTACCGCTTCGGCTCGTGCTTCAAAATCACGCATCAGAGTGAGAAAGCGACGCTTATCGTCATCGCTTTCGCAGCGTTCAATCAGACTGGCTTCAACCCCACACAGCTCCGGAAATTCGGCCAGAATCGATGAGCCGCCTAACGCCACGACCAAGTCCGATACCTGACCCATCACCGGATTGGCGGAAATCCCGGAGAAACCATCCGAACCGCCACATTTCACGCCGATCTTCAAATGCGATAGCGGTACTGGCTGACGCAAGACATTGTTGGCCGCCTTAAGATTGCTCAGCGTGTCTTGCAGTACAGCTTTCATCATGGCTTGTTCGCTATCCCAGGCTTGTTGTTCGTAGATCAGGCATGGCTTGTCGAAGTGCGGATTTTGCAGTGTCAGCGCCTCTTGAAACATCTTGATTTGAGCGTTCTGGCATCCGAGACTGAAGACGGTAATGCCTGCTACGTTTGGATGATCCGCATAGGCGGCCAAAATCTTGCACAGTGAGCGAGCATCCGCACGCGTGCCGCCGCAACCACCAGCGTGAGTAATAATGCGCACGCCGTCCAGATTGGGAAAAGGTCGCACTACCGGCTTGGGCGCTTCCATGTCTTCGCCCAACAATGACAGGGTGAACGCAGCGAGATCGTTGCTGGTGTAGCCGAGTGGCCCTTCCAGTGCATTGCGTAGATGCTCAACGTTGCGATTTTCACAGAACACCAGTGGAAAAATCAGCCAATAATTAGCGGTGCCGACGCGACCATCTGCGCGCACCACACCCGGAAAAGTGAGGCCATCAAAGCGGCTTACTTCAGGCGCGCTCCATTGGTAAGGAACGCTATCTGCCAGTTCGACTTCGGCAGCGTAATGTTCCAAATTTTCAGTGGTGACCGCCTCGCCACGGCGGATCGGCTGGGTAGCTTTGCCCACAGGCACGCCATACAACACTAATAACTCGCCTACTGCAAAAGCTTTACGCGCAAATTTATGCTTGCCCTTCACCGCCGTGCAGATGATGACGGATTCGCCTTCCCATACGACGACTTCGCCCGGCACGAGATCGACTAATGCGACCAACATGCTGTCATCTGGATGTATGCAAAGTATCTTTTGCGAGTTGCTCATGAAGATTTCCGTGGCTAATTAATATCTGCTAGTGGTCAATATTTACAGGCAATTAAAGCTTGAAGTATTGCTTGGCGTTTTCGTAGCAAATGCCACGCACGATCTGACTCAAGGCATCGATATCGGCTGGATACTCACCGCTTTCGACCCACAATCCGAGTTGGCGGCACAGCAAGCGGCGGAAATAGTCGTGACGTGGATAGGATGCAAAGCTACGTGAATCGGTGACCATGCCAACGAAGGTACCCAATACGCCGTGATTTGCAAGGCTAATCATTTGTTGCAGATTGCCTTCTTTATGATCGTTGAACCACCACGCCGGGCCGAACTGAATCTTGCCGACGACAGTACCGTCCTGAAAATTGCCGATCATGCTGGAGAGCACTTCATTCATGTTCGGATTCATGCAGAACAACATCGTGCGCGGCAACTCATCAGTGGCATCAAGCGAATCCAACAAACCGGCTAGTCCTGCACTGATTGTCATATCCGAAATGGAGTCATAACCGGTATCGGAACCAAGACGGGCTTGCATACGGCTATTGTTGTTGCGCTGTGCACCGATGTGCAGACACATGGCCCAATCGAATTTGGCGTAGACCTTGCCGATGTCAGCCAAAAGGCCGCGCAAGTATTGGCCCATCTCAGCTTCCGTCAGTAAATCGCCCGCCAGACGCTTGGCAAATAAGGCTTCCAGTTGTGCTGGTGTAGCTGCAATTAGCGGCAGCGTAGTATCAATTGCGTGGTCCGAGATGCGGCCGCCACGTTGATGAAAATACGCCACACGGACTGCCAACGCTTCCATCATCGATGCAAAAGAATTAATCTTAACGCCAGAAACCTGCGCCAGATGGGCAAGATAATCGACGAAATCGTCGCGATTAATACGCATCGCGCGATCTGGGCGATAGGCTGGCAGCACGCGGCATTTCAGTGGCGAGGCGGCGATTTCATCATGCTGGATCAAATCGTCAGCGGGATCATCGGTCGTGCAGGCGATTTCAACACCTGCTTGTTCGAGGAAGGACCAGGTATCCATCGTGGCTAGCTTGGCATTCGCGGCTTCCCAGATTGCACCGGCGTTGGCGGCGTTAATGGTCAGTTCAATACCGAACAGGCGACGCAACTCAAGGTGGCTCCACTGATAAATCGGATTACCAATGGCGAGCGGTAATATTTTGCAGAATGCCCGGAATTTGGCTTCGTCGTCCTGATCACCGGTAATGAAGTCTTCGCTGACGCCAGAGGCGCGCATTAAGCGCCATTTGTAGTGGTCACCGCTTAACCATAAGTCGGTTAAATTACGGAACACCTTGCGCTCTACGATCTCGCTTTGTTGCAAGTGCGAGTGGTAATCAATGATGGGCAAATCGGCCGCAACATCATGATAAAGCTGCCGAGCGATTGCGGTGCTGAGTAAAAAATCTTTGTCCATAAATGTTGTCATGCTGAAATGGCCTCCGCGCCTCGAATGGCGACATGGCCACTCCATTAAGTTAAATTTCTAAGGACTTATGCAATCGCCCAGCGGCGTTGTGTTGTCCTCGCAGGGACATTTTTTGCTGAAGTCTTGTCTTTTAATTAGGTGATGTTGTGATATATCAGTAGATTATTCGTAATATATCAGAAATGCAAGCGCAATCTGACGAATGACAGAAGGTCGCTTAGAACGTGTATTTATTTGGAACGACCGCGGCCTGCCGAGAGTTGCACTTTGATCTATGGCAGCAAAACGGCGTTTTGAGGATGTATTGTTGATACTAGGAGTGGGAAATGCCACGCCCACGCTGTGGGGCGATACGGGGAAGGGCGGCCAAGAGTATCGAAGGCTACAACTTGGCAAGCTTTATTGATACCGATTGTAAAAAAATGCGTGGATCAATCGGAATATCTTATCCCGCGGTTAATCCATTCACTCTTTTATCACTGCAATATTGCGTTGATAGATATATTTTCTCTGGTATTCATCCAGCTTTTTTTGCCTCTACTGTTGGTGGCTGCGATGCGCTTTTTTCACCCGGTTTGACAACCACCGTGCATGTCATCCCAGCCGCCAGCGTGATCCCGTCTGGCACTTTATCGATATGAATTCTGACTGGTACGCGTTGCGCCAGTCGCACCCAGTTGAAGCTTGGGTTCACGTTTGCCAGTCCATTGCTACTAGGCCCGTTGTCGCGATCGGTGATGCCGCGGGCGATACTTTCAATGTGTCCGGTCAAAAGCTTGTCGCTGCCCAGAAGACGCATTTCGGCCTTGTCACCAACTTGCATCAACGGGAGTTTATTTTCTTCAAAATAGCCGTAAATCCAAAATGAATTAGCGTCAATCACTGTCATTTTAGGAACACCAACCTGGGCAAAATCGCCAGCGTGAACGTTGAGGTTAGCAACCCAGCCATCGGCCGGTGCGAGCACGTTAGTGCGCTCAAGATTGAGTTTTGCCATGTCGCGTGATGCCAATGCCGCCCGATGCACCGCTTCAGCGGCCGATGCGTCGGAACTGGAATTTTCGCGACTTTCATTTGAAATAACATCACCGTCAAGCATGGCACGGCGCGCTGCATCGCGCTGTTTAATTGTCAGCGCAACGCGGCTTTGGGCCACCATTGCGTCGGCTTGCACCAATGCCAGCGCGTAGTGGGCCGGATCTATTTTCATCAGGATGTCGCCTTTGTGGACGTAGGCATTGTCGCCGACCGGTACTTCGATCACGCGACCGGCGACATCGGCAGCAACACTAATGACATCTGCGCGGACTCTACCGTCACGGGTCCATGGTGAATTCATGTAGTGATCCCACAGCGCTCGGGTCAACCAGCAGGCAATGACGACGACGATCAGTGTGATGACGATTTTTAGGACGTTTTTAATAAATAGCGATAAGTTCATATGAGTCTCAAGCAGCGTGCAGTAAAAGGCCAAAACCACCAAAAATACAAAAAAACATGGCAATCCTAAACAGACTAGGATGCCAGACGAAACGATACAGACGTAATCGCGTTAGTAGCCAGTCAACGCCGAATTGCAAGATGACACAGCCAATGAATACAGCAAGCAGGGTCGGTACGAGGGCATCAAAAATTGCGATTTCACGGGGCATTGTCAGATCCTGATGATGAAGTGTTGCGCATTGGATCAGTTGGGCCGTGCTCCAGAAGCGAAGTTCGGATCAGATGGAGATTGGCCAAGACTGCGGAGTAATTTTGCAAGGCCTGAATCTGCACCGTGGAAACGACACGGCAAGCGGCAATAGCAGCGATAACAGCCACCAATGCACTGTCCATATTACGCGGATTAGGGCGGGAAAAGAATTGCGAAACGGTGGTGATACTGCGTTCAATCGCGGTATGGGCATAATTGACCGACTCTGTGGACTGTGCCGATTGACCCTGTATGACGGACATGTTATTTCGGTAGCGGTTTTGCGGGGCGATATCTTCTCGCAAGTGAATTACCGCACGCCCGATTTCAAACACGGAGAGTAACCATGTCATGACTTCCCGATCATCATCACTTGGCACCAAATGCCCCATGGCAAACCGTCCGACCAGATCACGCGTACCACTTTCGAAGCGTGCCAATAAACCGGTAAGAGGTTTATTGCAGCCTTCGACTACCTGGCGCCGTAGCGCTCGGATCAGTCTTGCTCGTTCCCAGCGACTATCGACAGGGTCGATAATCATATACATCGCTGCGGCGATCGCGCATCCAATCAGACCACCTGTCATGCCATTCAAAAAGCCGACATAGTCGAACTCATAGACATTGCCTACCGCGGCATAGGACAGAAAAAATAACAGCATTCCCAAGCCGGGTCCTGTGTATTTCGGTTTGGCAGCAAGCCATGAAAAAAAGAGCAAAAATGGTGTCAGCGATAAGCACAGCATAACGAAATTTTGCGCGCCGGGCTGGATGTAATACGCGCAGATAAAGCCACAAACGCCGCCGATGAATGCGCCTTGCATAAAGCCGATAACGGTTTTGGTCGGGGATGGCGACGCCGCAAATAAGGCGCTGACGACGGTGGCGAACACTACGGCATCCACGCCTGAAGGCCAGCCGGTTTGCCACCAAAACAGCATCGATACGCCGAAACCGATCATTGCCCTTAACGATGACATGGCCACCATGATGGGATCGGTACGATTGACGTAATGAGCGGTGAGGGCGATATCCGCGGGTAATGTATGGTCGCGCGCCAGCACGGCGTTGTGAACCCGCGTGTAAAGACGCAATTCATCGGTAAAACGTTGTAATAAGGCCGCGGCGGCATCGAAGTCTAGCAAGGCATCGTTGATGTAAGTCTCATCAAGGTGCAGCATTTCGGCAAAGCTCAATGTTAATCCACGCCGTAACGCAGCAAGCCGTTCTGAAAGTTGTTGGCGGCATTCCTGCAACTTCAGCGGGATATCGACTCGGCTGTTGCTCATAATGCTAACAATGGCGTTGTACTCCATCATCACGGCATTAAATGTATTTATTTTTCCGGTATTTTGTAGTCGTAGAAAAAGTTGGTCAAGGGAGTGAAAGGTGGTGGAGACCGTCATGAACGTCGTATTTAAGAGACGTAAATGGTCTGCTTTTACATGGCCAGTTGAACTTTCGAAAGTCGATGAGGTGCGCAGACTTTCTAGCGCGATGACCTCGCCGATGAGGCGCAGCATCAAGCTATCGCGATCCAATTGCGAGCGTTGAGAATGCGGGTCGATTGCGTTGTTTTGCACAAACGTAGAAAAATGGGCGAAGCGATGAGCGACCGTGGCAAGAATCATTTCTGACAGACGTTTAGGAAACAATACGTCGCTAACGACGCCAGCACATAGCAACCCCAACACTACTTCGCTGAGCCGTGTTGCGGCGATATCGAACGCATTAGCCGGGTCCAGCGCAGCCGGTAAACCAACGATCACCAGGGTATAACCGGCCAGTACAAACGCGTAAGACTGAAAGTTGCGGAAAGTAATTGCGCCCGCAGTGCAAAATCCCATCCAACACATTCCAGCAATCAAAAATAGTACCGGTTCCTGCGTGAAGCAGGCCGCCATTACCAGAGAAAATACTACGCCGATGAAGGTGCCGATGAAACGGTAGAAACCTTTCGCCATGACCAGCCCGCTACCCGGCTGGGTCACAATCACGACGGTGACCATCGCGGTGGATGGCTTGGATAAATTGAATAACATCGACAAACCCATCGCCAGAAAAATCGCTAGCAACATTTTTGTCATGTGTAACAGAGTCGGCGCTTGCGCGTGAATCCAGGCACCGCTGCTTTTTTTCAAGCGCGGTAACCACGCGTCATTGGCGCTATCCAGTTTTTGGGCGAGTTCACTCATGGCGTGAGGTCAGCCTTATTTAGCGAAAGAGGCAGCTTTTGCAACCTCAACTTTGGGATGCGGCAAATCGTCACCAAGTCCGCCGCCCAGTGCTTGCATGAGTTGTGCCCATGCATCCAAATATGCGGCGCGGGTTTGTGCGACACGTTGCTGCTCTTGCAGCAACGCCGTTTGAGTTTGAATGACATTGAGATAGGAGGTAAGACCCGCCTTAAACGCACGCTGCGCAAAACTTGCCGATTTTTCGGCGAGTGCCATAGCGCGTTCGGATTGATTGCGCTGCAACTCAACAGATTTCAATTTGACAATCTGGTCTGCCACGCTTTGCAACGACTGCAACAAGGTATTGTTGTAGGTCTCAATAGCAGCATCCAGCGTCGCCGTTTGTGCGCCCAGATTAGCGCGCAAACGGCCGCCATCAAAGATGGGCAATGAGATTGCAGGGGCAAAACCACGAACATTGGAGTCGGTGGTCAGGAAGCGGCTTAAGCCGATTGATTCGAACCCGATGAAAGCCGAAATATTGATATCAGGATAAAACGCTGCCTTGGCGACGGCGATGTTTTTGGTCAGCGATTCGACGCGCCAGCGTTGAGCAATAACGTCAGGACGCCGCCCGATTAGATTGGCCGGCACATTGTCGGGAAGGCTGATCGTTAGTTCTGCGTTACTGGCAAGTTGACTATTCACCATACTGCGCGATAGGATCGGACGCGCTATAGCGTCGCCAGCGGAGGGCCCTTGGCCCGTCAACGCGGCAATTTGATTGCGCGAAAGCGCGATGGCTTCGTTGATCTTTTCAATCGCAGCGCGGGTGGTCGGTAAGCTGGTTTCGGCTTGATTCACCTCAAGTCCGGTACCGATGCCAGCATGCAGGCGACGTTGTGCAATGTTAGCGATAGCTTGCTGCTGTGCCAGCGATGCTTCGGCAATATCTTTTAGTACAAACTGGGATGCGAGCTGCAAATAGCTGCGCACTACCATGCCTTCCAGATTCAGTTGTGCCGCACGTGCCTCTGCCGCGCTGACGTGTACATTATCAAGCGCAGCTTCCAATGTGTTGCGATCCTTATCCCATAGATCGAGGTTATAACTGGCCTTGATGCGTGCATCGTTGCTCCAGTCCCAACCGCCACCTAACGGTGCTGGATATAAGCCGTCGGTGGTGAACAATTCGCGCGTGACTGACGCTGCGGCACCAACCTTCGGTAAGGTTCCCGCTTCTGCCACACCAGCCAACGCGGTGGCCTGACGAATCCGCGCTTGGGCGATTTTAATAGATGGGCTGTCCGCAATTGCCTGTTTTACCAGCGTATCGAGTTGCGGGTCGCGGTAAGCTTTCCACCAGGTGACGGTCGGCCATTGTGCGTTTATTTGCGTGGCGGTCATGGCTGCGCTGTTATTGAGTGCGCGGCCGTCGATGCTCTGACCATCGCTGAGTTTGGCGATAGGGTCGATGCCTGAATAACTTGCACACCCGCTAAGCGAAACTGCCAAAGTGCTGGCAACGAGAAATCCGTTGGTCGATTTTGATGTCAGCCATGATGTCAGCAATGCTGTCAGCGAAGCGAAGGAGCGTTTCGGAGATAACGGCGCTGGACATGAATCTGTTAGCAGATGCTGAGGCAAGAAGGAAGCTAGGAACCACATGGTGAAACCCGATGAGTGATGAGATGTTGCTACGCGTATCAGTAACTACATCAGTTCGCATTTTGAATACGTGCTTACGTGATTGTTGTACTAGCCGCTTATTTTTTATGAAAAGTCACAACTATCTAATCACGACTATCTAAAGTGTTAATAAAACAGCAAAACGCCACTTGTGGTGGCGTTTTTTTTAGCAGCGATATTCATACTATCGCATACCTGTCTTTGACTCGGTTGATTAGTTGCCCGTGTTAATTGACATATCTGTTTTTTCAGAAACTTGTTGTTCAACCTGAGCGCGTGTTAGCGAGCTTTGTTCTGAAGGCAGAATTGGATAACGGGCGTGGTTTTGATTCAACAAACCTTGTGCTTGTGCTGCCACTAATTCGGTCTTCACTTCGGCGCGGGTTTTGGTTGAAACGAAATGATCATCCGCAGGGTAAGGCATTTCAGCAAAAGCACTACCAGCGGCAGCTAAGACAACTAAACCAGCGATCAATTGTTTGGTGTTCATATATTTCTCCATAAAGTTAATTTCAACACCGGGCTTGGCGGAACGGGCGATTAACGCCTATCGGGTCCTGCCTCAGTGAACGAGTACTTCTTTACTTTCTTCCGCCTGACTGTGTCATATTGGCGGGAAGCTGTTGTCGTTTCCTCGATGAAATGAATTATAAATAATCCTTTCCCGTCAATAAACAGCAAAATTCATAATTCACTATTTCATTATTAGAAATAATAAAGGGGTTGAAATTTTGGGTGGTGTTTCCATTTGTTGTATCGGGAAAACTTTTTGGTAGGGTCTTCTGGCTCGGCTAAGGGGAAATAGCAAGATGGATAGGCGCGAAAGGCAATCACCAAGCGACATGCAGCAGGTCGCGAAGGCGAATGGAAGCTATTGCTAATCTTCCACCCGGTGCACTGCAAAAAGTAACGTTAATAGCGCGACGCATTAACGGAGGCGTTCTTAGCGCGAAGGTCCGTAAAGGATGTGCGACGAATTCCAACAAGTGGGTTGTCAGGTCGCTGGCTGGGGGGTGTCCATTAACGCTTTAAGAGGTTGTCATATTGTCTATATTGCATGTCTTTGCTTTATTTTTCGTCTCCAGATGACATGATAATTCCTCCGCCCAGACAAACATCGCCGTCATATAGCACTGCAGACTGTCCCGGCGTGACTGCCCATTGGGCAGCGTCGAAGTTGAGGGAAAAAGTTTCGGTCGTGTCAGCTGCGGTATTGGCGAAGTTGCCATTAAAGTTACATGCCATATCGGCCTGGCGATAGCGGGTCTTTGCAGATAATTGCGCTTGTTTTGGCGCTTCACCTGCGACCCAACTGACTTGTCCCGCCTCTAACGTCGATGAGAGCAGCCAAGGATGATCGTGGCCTTGCACTATGTGCAGCGTGTTACTTTCAATGTCTTTTTTTGCGACGTACCAAGGGTCGCTATCACCAGCAGCATTTTTATGTGACTGCATTCCACCAATGCCGATTCCTTTGCGCTGGCCGAGTGTGTAAAAACTCAGGCCAACGTGTTCACCAACGGTGTCGCCAGCGTCGGTTTTCATCGGGCCGGGTTGATACGAAAGATAGCGATTCAAGAATTCTCGAAACGGCCGTTCACCAATAAAACAGATACCTGTCGAATCTTTCTTTTTTGCGTTCGGGAGCTGAATTTGTTCAGCGATTTTACGTACTTCCGTTTTCTGGATTTCGCCCAGAGGAAATAAGGTCTTCGACAATTGGGCCTGATTCAGCCGATGCAAAAAATAACTCTGATCTTTGCTGGCATCCAGCGCTTTTAATAACTCAAAATTGCCAGCTGGCGCTTGACGTACGCGGGCATAATGGCCGGTCGCGATCAGGTCAGCGCCGAGCTTCATTGCGTGATCAAGAAAGGCTTTAAATTTGATCTCGGCATTACACAATACGTCAGGATTCGGGGTGCGACCGGCTTGATATTCGCGCAAAAATTCTGCGAAGACGCGATCTTTGTACTCAGCCGCAAAGTTGACAGCTTCAATATCTACGCCGATGACGTCGGCGACGCTGACAGCATCAATCCAGTCCTCCCGTGTTGAGCAATATTCGGAGTCGTCATCATCCTCCCAATTTTTCATGAACAGGCCGATCACTTCATAGCCTTGTTGCTTCAATAGCCATGCCGAGACGGACGAATCGACACCGCCCGACATGCCGATAACGACGCGTTTTTTTGCTTTAGACATGGTCGCTCCCGCTGTCATTGTGATGGGTGAGCGCGCTGGCGTGGGTGTGCAGCGTTGATAGCGGCACTCGGTCGCCACGCAAGTAATCATCTATACATTGCAGAACCTGCGGACTGCGATGGCGTTCTGGACAAGCGGCTAATTCATCTCGCGACATCCACAGCACGCCGACAATACCCTCGTCGAGTGGTTGGTTGTGTATTTTGCCGACAGTGCCACAAAATACAAATCGTAAATATGTGGCACTTTCGCCTGTGCGGGCAGAGTAATAGCTGGCCAGATAGGTACCAATTAACGCAGTTGGGGTGAAATCGTGTGCAGTTTCTTCCAACGTTTCCCGCACCACCGCCTGAATCAGTGATTCATGGGGATCCAGGTGCCCGGCTGGCTGATTAATACGAAGGCCGTCATTTGTGTGTTCTTCTACTAACAAAAAATGGCCGTCACGCTCAATAATGGCTGCTACCGTGGCAGAGGGTTTCCAAACTTCAGTCATAAATTCCTCGGGTAATCCGACATTTTAACGTGGCTGTCAAATTTTCGATCAAACCCCTTCAATATCGTGTATCCACCACAACAGAATGCCGATGTTCATTAAATGACGACCTGATAGAGCGTTATGACTAGTTTCATATTGTTTAGCAATAAATATTCCGTGTAATATCCCTACCACCCGTTATCGGAGCGCGCTGTCTGAATTGATTGGACTCTCTACGGTAGATTGGCATTGACGTTGTCGTTGTCGCTGTCGTTGTGTCATTCAGTATGGTTTAGCATCGTGGTATATCATCTGTTGGCAACAAATTAATAGTGTGTATTTACCACAAGAATTTTTACACAATAAGGGAGAATCTTATGAAAATCGGCATCCCCGCCGAAACGCGGCCTGGCGAAACCCGGGTTGCAGCGACCCCAGAGACGGTCAAAAAGTTAGTAGCAGCAAAGCATCACGTTGTAGTGCAAGCTGGTGCCGGTATCTCGTCGAGTATCACTGACGAGGCTTATGCAGCGGCTGGTGCGCAAATTGGCACTGTCGCAGACGCGTTTGGTGTAGAGACGGTGTTAAAAGTACGTGCTCCTGCGGTAGAAGAGTACGCGCATCTCAAAAGCGGCACGGTCATTATCGGCATGTTGAACCCTTTTGATGCCGAAAACATTGTTGTAATGGCAAGCCATGGTCTGACGGCTTTTGCACTCGAAGCCGCACCGCGGACTTCACGTGCACAATCGATGGACGTTCTTTCGTCCCAGGCGAACATTGCTGGCTACAAAGCGGTGCTGATGGCGGCGAATACCTACCAACGCTTCATGCCGATGTTGATGACCGCCGCCGGAACCGTCAAGGCCGCGCGGATGCTGATCATGGGCGCGGGTGTGGCCGGTTTGCAGGCAATCGCTACGGCAAAACGTTTGGGCGCAGTAATTGAAGCATCCGACGTGCGGCCAGCGGTAAAAGAGCAGATTGAGTCTCTGGGCGCCAAGTTTCTCGATGTGCCTTTTATTACTGATGAAGAGAAAGAAATCGCCCAAGGCGTCGGTGGATATGCACGCCAAATGCCAGCGGACTGGATGCGACGTCAGGCTGAGTTGGTGCATGAGCGCGCCAAATTAGCCGACATCATTATCACAACGGCATTGATTCCTGGTCGCAAAGCACCCATTCTGATCAGTGAAGAGACCGTCAAGGCGATGAAGCCAGGGTCGGTGATTCTCGATATGGCAGTCGATCAAGGTGGCAATTGTCCCTTATCGGAATCTGGCAAGACCGTCATCAAGCACGGCGTGCACATTATCGGCGAAGGCAATCTGGCAGCGCTAGTGGCCGCGGATGCCTCGGCGCTGTATTCCCGCAATGTACTGGATTTCTTAAAGTTGATCGTCAATCCTGAGGGTGGATTGGTGATTAACCGTGAAGACGATATTGTTGTCGCGACCTTGTTGTGCAGCGGCGGTGAAGTTCTTCGCAAATAACATTACATATTTTCGGTGGATCTGCGCAGGTAAAAACGGGCAGACACCATCGAACACAGGAGAAAGAAGTAATGCAACGCATCATGTTACGCGCGAAAATTCATCGCGCAACTGTTACCCAAGCCGACCTTCATTACGAGGGATCATGTGGTATTGATCCAGACCTGCTGGAAGCGGCCGATATTATTGAGGGCGAAAAAATCGAACTTTATAATGTCAATAATGGTCAGCGCTTTTCGACCTATGCAATCCGTGCCGAGCGCGGCAGCGGTGCGATTGCGCTCAACGGCGCTGCCGCCCGTTGCGCCCATCTGGGAGATTTGTTGATTATTTGTACGTATTCCCCATTTTCGGATGCGGATGCGGCGATTTATGTACCGAAAGTTGTATTTGTCGACGATAAAAATCGTATGACAGGGATGAAATAAGGCTAACCGATAGCAACCGCATACCAACCATTTTGAATCTGCGGTCTGTCAAAAAATAAGGGGGAGAACACATGGAAGTGTCGCACACCATCACCAATTTGATCATCTTTGTACTGGCGATCTATGTCGGTTATCACGTGGTCTGGACTGTCACACCGGCGTTACATACGCCGTTGATGGCCGTTACCAATGCGATTTCTGCGATCATTATTATCGGCGCAATGTTGGCCGCCGGATTGACTGAAGGTCTGGTCGGTCAGATCGCCGGAACATTAGCTGTCGCACTCGCTGCGGTCAATGTGTTCGGTGGCTTTTTGGTCACGCAGCGCATGTTGGAAATGTTCAAGAAAAAAGAGCCTAAGACCAAAGCTGCAGATGCAGATACCAATAAGGGAGCGCATTAATGGGTGCCGAAATCGCTAACTTGTTAAGTATGAATCTGGTCACAATGTTTTATCTGATTGCGTCGGTTTGTTTTATCCAGGCGCTAAAGGGTCTATCGCATCCGTCCACTGCACGGCGCGGAAACGCGTTCGGTATGGGTGGGATGGCGCTGGCGATTGTGACCACGATAGCGTTGATCATCAAATTGAAAGTTGAATCGCAAGGTGCTGGATTTGGCTTCTGGCTGGTCGCTGGTGGTGTAGTAGTCGGTGGCGGTATTGGCGCGTATCTGGCCAAAAGCGTTGAGATGACTAAAATGCCGGAATTGGTTGCAGCGATGCATTCGTTGATTGGTCTGGCTGCGGTTTGTATCGCGGTCGCAGCGGTCTCGGAGCCTTGGGCTTTCGGGATTGCGGCGCATGGTGCGGCATTGCCAGTCGGTAATCGCATCGAACTGTTTATTGGTACTTTTGTAGGTGCCATTACATTTTCTGGTTCGGTCATCGCATTTGGTAAACTTTCTGGAAAATACAAGTTCCGTCTGTTTCAGGGTGCGCCGGTAAGTTTTGCCGGTCAGCACTTTATTAATCTGTTGCTGGCTGTAGCAATGCTGATTCTGGGCATTATCTTTGTCATGACGCAAGCATGGCTGCCATTTATTTTGATGGCGCTCATCGCGTTTGTACTCGGCGTACTGATCATCATTCCAATCGGTGGCGCGGATATGCCGGTGGTCGTGTCGATGCTGAACAGTTACTCTGGTTGGGCAGCGGCCGGAATCGGTTTCTCGCTCAACAATTCGATGCTGATTATTGCCGGTTCACTGGTCGGTTCTTCCGGTGCGATTTTGTCTTACATCATGTGCAAGGCGATGAATCGTTCGTTCTTTAATGTGATTCTGGGTGGCTTTGGTGGCGACACGAGTGCCGTTGCCGCCGCCGGGTCGCAAGTTCAGCGTCCAGTCAAATCCGGCTCGGCTGATGACGCTGCGTTTCTGCTAGGTAACGCAGAAACTGTCATCATCGTTCCTGGTTATGGCTTGGCTGTAGCACGCGCGCAACATGCGTTAAAGGAACTGACCGAGAAGCTGACGCACAAAGGCGTGATCGTGAAGTATGCGATCCATCCGGTGGCAGGACGTATGCCGGGACACATGAACGTACTGCTGGCAGAAGCCGAAGTGCCGTACGATCAAGTGTTCGAGATGGAAGACATCAACAACGATTTCAGTCAGGCTGATGTGGTGCTGGTGCTGGGTGCGAATGATGTGGTTAATCCTGCTGCTAAAGATCCAAAATCATCGATTGCAGGCATGCCGATTCTGGAAGTCTACAAAGCCAAAACCGTCATCGTCAACAAACGCTCAATGGCCTCTGGTTATGCCGGTCTGGACAACGAGTTGTTCTATATGGATAAAACCATGATGGTGTTTGGGGATGCTAAGAAGGTGATTGAGGCGATGGTGAAAGCGGTCGAATAAATCTCGTGTTTGTACGTATAAAACCGCGTTGATGAATACACATTCATCAGCGCGGTTTTTTATTGGAGCGATTTTTGTTGCGTTGGCTTAAATTAATTTTCTCACTATATTTTGCATGAAGTCCCTTT
Organism: Glaciimonas sp. GNP009; assembly: GCF_054343755.1. NCBI lineage: Bacteria > Pseudomonadati > Pseudomonadota > Betaproteobacteria > Burkholderiales > Oxalobacteraceae > Glaciimonas > Glaciimonas sp. GNP009. The sequence continues at coordinate 1,156,688 of NZ_JBTGUV010000004.1, read as the reverse complement.
TTATAATAAATTCAGCCAGATTCTTCTTCTTGTATTTTTGATTTATTTTCTGGAAATCTTTCCATCGCAAAATACTTTTTCCCATTTTTCATGGAATACTACGTTTTTGAGGTTTGTAGATGTTAAATATTGCCTTTTAGGTAGTTTTATTGATTCTCCAGCAAGCCTTGTTATTTCTTGGGGCGTCGCTGGAAATAACGCTTTGAAGCGCTCAGTTTTTCCCGTGCGTGCAGTGCGTCACGACTTCCGAAATAAGTCGTGTAATTGCTTGTATGTGAGGATGATCTATCTAATTTCGGTGCAAAATAATAGTTGTATTTTGTGCCTTTAAAAAATCTACAAAGGTTCTGATGATTAAAATTAATAACATTATTGATGTGGACAATGCTGCGCCGTTTGTTTTATTCGGTGGGATCAACGTCCTCGAATCAAAAGATTTTGCCTTGCGTACTTGTGAGGAATACGTCCGTGTCACCCAGAAGCTTGGTATTCCGTTCGTATTTAAAGCTAGTTTCGATAAAGCTAATCGCTCTTCGATTCACTCTTACCGCGGTCCGGGGCTTGAAGAGGGGCTAAAGATATTCGAAGCAGTCAAGTCGACCTTTGGCGTACCTATCATCACTGACGTGCATGAATCGTGGCAAGCAGCACCCTTGGCGGAAGTTGTTGATGTATTGCAGTTGCCGGCTTTTCTGGCGCGCCAAACCGATCTGGTGGTCGCGTTAGCGAAGACCGGGCGGGTGATCAATATTAAGAAGCCACAATTTTTGAGTCCAACGCAAGTGGCTAACATCGTCGAAAAATTTAAAGAAGCAGGTAACGATCAACTCATCTTATGTGATCGCGGTACCTGTTTTGGATATGATAATCTGGTGGTGGATATGCTAGGTTTTGGTGTTATGAAAAAGGTCTGCAATGATCTGCCGATTATCTTCGATGTGACGCATGCACTACAGCAGCGCGATCCGATGGGAGCCGCTTCAGGCGGTCGGCGTCAGCAAGTTGCTGAGTTGGCTCGCGCTGGTCTGGCTACCGGGCTTGCGGGTCTTTTTTTAGAGGCGCATCCAGATCCCGACTCGGCTAAATGTGATGGACCAAGCGCATTACCTCTCGATAAGTTGGAGCCTTTCCTGCTACAACTTAAGGCTTTGGACGATTTGGTTAAATCGTTTGCTCCGCTGAGCATTATTTGAGTAAGCACATGGTCATGTCATGTGTCAGGTAATGAATCGATGATCTTGGTCTGAGTTGCCAGACACGCAGATCGGCATTTAATAAATTTATCAGATGCCGATTAAAACGCTCAAATTGATCTCAACGCCGCCCAAACATCATCTGCTCAGCCAGCATATTTTTCGCTGGCTTGATTGCGTCTACAAGACCTAGTGATAACCCGAGTAGTGTTTGCGAGAGTGCGCCTTGTGGTGCACTGGCAAAAACCCTTGCCATCAGGTCGGTCATATGAATCGTCATGCTGCGATCGGTTTTTCTACTGTTAGAAAATTTCTCCAACGTTAAAGGTGAAACTTCTTGCGCCAACAATTTCGCCAGGACGGCTGCGTCGCGCAAGCCCAGATTAAGACCTTGGCCAGCGACGGGATGCAGTGTTTGTGCGGCATTGCCAATGGCGACCGTGTGTACTGAAGTGGCGGGATGGGCATTTAAGCCTAGGGGGAAACTGTTGCGAGACGACATACGAATGAAGTGTCCGACTCGACCGCCAAAAGCATTTTCAAGTGCTTTCAGAAATAGTTCATCAGGCAGCGTGAGCAATTTCGCAGCGTTATCAGGACGTACGCACCAGACCAACGCGTAGCCATCATCTTGCGGCAAAAGCGCCAGCGGCCCTTGATCGGTGAAGCGCTCAAATGCGCGATGTGGAACAGGCGCACTGGTTTGCACGTGCGCGACAATAGCGATCTGATCGTAATCACGTTGTAATTCTTTGTTCGTTTGCGCGCCAAACAATCCGCCCTCAGCCTGCACCATTATCTTGCTGCGCAGCACGCGACCATCCGATAATGTGATGGTGACACCGTCGCTTTGTTCGTTGCTGGCGCTGACCTGAACTGGACGCAGCAAAGTAATACCATGTAATTCGGGTAACGCGGTCAATGTCGTAATCAAATCGCCATAACGGCAAACGTAGCCTAATGCCGGTATTTGATAGTCGGCGCGCTCAATGAGCGTGCGGCCGAAATGCCCCCGACGCGAAACATGGATTTGATGAATCGCGGTCGCCGCTAACGGCCACGCGCGGACATCTTCCAGAATTTGACGGCTGCCATACGAGAGGGCAATTGCGCGTGGATCAAGGCGCGCCTGATCAATGGTTTTTCCATCGATCAGGGCAATGCGATCCGGTGCGACGCCGCGCTTGATTAACAGGGCGGCGAGTGTGACGCCAACCGGACCGGCTCCACAAATGGCGATGTCTGTATGCAGCGGTATATGTGTGTTGTCTGTCATTATCAGGTGGTTATTTCCGCATCAGCGCTTCGATATCAGCAACAGTGCGTGGTGCGCCAGTGGTCATGAGTTCGCAGCCCGTGTTGGTGATTAAAGCATCGTCTTCAATCCGGATGCCGATGTTCCAGTATTTTTCTGGAACGCCTTCTGCCGGTCGCACATAAATACCCGGTTCGATAGTGGTCACCATGCCGGGTTGCAAACCACGCCAGGGTTTCGGTTCGCCTTCAGCGATTGACGCATCCAGGTCGCGATATTCGCCGACATCGTGCACATCCATGCCCAGCCAATGACCGGTGCGATGCATATAAAATTGCCTGAAATCACCGTTGGTAATGACGTCATCCAGTGACCCGACTTTGTTTTTGTTGAGCAGTCCTGTATCCAGCATGCCTTGTGCCAGTACGCGAACGGCGGCGTCATGACCGTCCATAAAATGCTTGCCCGGACGCGTAACTTCAATGGCAGCATTTTGCGAGGCCAGCACAATCTCGTAGAGTTCTTTTTGCGGGCCGGAGAAGATGCCGTTTGCAGGAAAAGTGCGCGTAATATCACCCGCATAGCTATCGAATTCGCAGCCAGCATCAATGAGAACCAGATCGCCGTCTTTCAGGATCGCATCGCTGGCGCGGTAGTGCAGGACGCAAGCATTAGCGCCGGTAGCGACAATCGATCCGTAGGCGGGATATTGCGACCCCTGGCGACGGAATTCGTGGAGCAATTCTGCTTCAAGTTCGTATTCGCGCAAACCAGGTCCGGAGAATCGCATGGCGCGACAATGACCTTCAGCGGAAATCTCACCGGCCCGTCGCATCAAGGCGATTTCATCGGCGTCTTTGAACAAGCGCATTTCGTCCATCAATACCTGAACGTTATGGATGGCAGACGGGGCAACAACCCCGGCGCGACCCATGGCACGCACGCTGCCTAACCAACCTTGCAGTTTTTCATCGTATTCGCTCTGATGGCCAAGTGCATAAAAAACGGAGGGCGTATCGGCCAACAGTTTTGGCATTTCAGTGGACAGCGATTCGATCGGAAATGTGGCATCAAAGCCAAATTTTTCGCGTGCAGCAACAGGACCATAACGGACGCCATCCCAGATTTCGCGTTCCAGATTTTTTTCACGGCAAAATAAAATGGCTTTTGGATGCTCTCCCGCGATTAGCACGACGACCGCTTCCGGCTCCATAAAGCCTGACAGATAATAGAAATAGCTGTCGTGGCGATAAGGATAGTCGGCATCGCGGTTGCGCATGACTTCAGGTGCAGTCGGAATGATCGCGACGCCACCACCCTTGGCTTGCATCAGGGCGATTAGCTGGGCACGTCGTGTGGAGTAAGGGGTCATGTGCATCCTTGCGTTTGAGTTAATGTCGATGATGCGCGCTATGTCGGGAAGTACCGGTCATTTGATGCTGACCTTAATGTTGCAACAAATCGTTGCAACAAATCGTTGCTACGAATGCTTGCGGCAGCCGCCTGGAAATTGCGGCCTTTTTTACAAAATGTGTTTACAACGGTGCGTTCAATTGCTCCAGCCGCGCGATAGTGCCAACATCCGTCCAGTCTCCACGATACACCTCTCCACCGATTTGGTTGAGATCAGCATATTGCCGCAATATTGGTGCCAGTTTTCCGAATTCGCCCGCAGCAATGGAGTCGAACATCATCGGACGGAAGACGCCGATGCCGGAATAAGTGAAGCGCGGTTCGCCTTCGTTTCCTTTATTGGAGACTGAAAAGCTGTTGACTACAAAGTCTCCTTCGGGATGATGCGCCGGATTTTTTACCAGATATAACCATGCTACATCGCGGGTTTCAATCGGGTGGGGAACGCCCCATAAGTCGTTATCTTCTAACGTAGTTTTAACCTGTTCAAAATTAAAGTAAGGGCAGTAAATGTCGGCGGAGACTGCGACAAATGCCGCATCGCCGAGCAAATGGCGGGCCTTCGCGACGGCGCCGGCGGTCTCCAGCGCTGTGCCTTCGGCTGAATAGGTGATTTTGGCACCGTATTTGCTGCCATCACCGATGGTATCTTCAATTAATTGGCCCAGGTGAGCGTGATTAATAATGATGTCGGTGATGCCCGCGCGCACCAGATTGACGATATGCCAGACGATGAGTGGACGGCCACGGACTTTTAAAAGCGGCTTGGGGGTGGTATCGGTCAGCGGGCGCATGCGCTCTCCGCGACCGGCGGCAAAAATCATTGCTTTCATGGAATGCTCGGTGTCTCAGTTATTTCGTTAGCGTATTTATACGTCAATATATTCAACAAAAAATAGTGGTTGAACTGGTTTAAAAATACTGGTTTAGAACGTATAGCCAATTTTCTGTGGCGTGTCTTCCAGTTTATCAATCAAGCGAACCAGGGGAATCAATTCGCGATAGCGCAATGCCGCTTTTCGGACATAGTCCATAACCTGCGGAATGTGTTGCATGTATTCCGGCTTTCCATCGCGATAATTCAAGCGCGCAAATAATCCGAGAATTTTTAGATGACGCTGTAAGCCGATGTATTCAAAATCCCGATAAAAGGTGTCGATATCAGGGGCAACCGGTAAGCCGACGCGTTTGGCACGTTCCCAATAACGGATGACCCAATCGAGTACCTGTGCTTCGTCCCAGGAGCGATAGACATCGCGGAACAACGAAGCCAGGTCATACGTGATGGGCCCGTACAGCGCACCTTGAAAGTCTAGTACGCCAGGATTGCCGTTGGGCAATACCATTAAGTTGCGTGAGTGATAATCGCGGTGTACGTAGACTTGCGGTTGCGCCATATTGTTGGCCAGAATGACATTGAAGACGCCATCGAGGCTAGCGCTTTGCTCTGTGGTCAATGTGACATTTAAATGCTTGCCGATGTACCACTCAGAAAATATGTGTAATTCTTTTGATAAAAAAGCGCGGTCATATTCTGGCAGAACATCTGGTTTGCTATGCGTTTGCATTGTAACTAATGCATCAATTGCATCCAGATAGAGCGCGTTAGGGTCAGCTTTCTCATCATTGAGTTGTTGCAAATAAGTTGTCGGGCCGAGGTCGGATAACAACAAAAAACCGCGCTCAACGTCCTGCGCCAGAATGTCCGGCGTTGACATGCCCGCATTATGAAATAGGGCGGCAATTGAAATAAATGGGCGCACGTCCTCTTGCGGTTGAGGTGCATCCATCACTATCAAGGTTTTAGCATCGCCTGAATTAGCAGCATCAATGCGAAAATATCGTCTGAAACTGGCGTCAGCAGATGCAGGGCGGATCGACTCCGCCAGAGTAGGATGGTCAACTAAAGTTGATAACCAGTCAATTATTTGTGTCAGGCGCACATCCGGTGTGGCGGAAGTTAAAGAGGGCGTGCTTGGCGGCGTAGATTGAGGCGATAATTCAGGTGATGTCATTAAGCAGTCCAGGAATACGGTTGTAGGTAGTCAGTTCCCATATAATAAGGGATTAATTTTAAAAAATCCCTACGATGGCGTTTGCTCAATGCATTTCTTGACACGGTTTTCATCAGTATCCCTTTCACAATCGTCGCCGCAATCCTTGCTGTCGCCTCCACTTCGCTCGCCTTTTCGTGGGCATGTGGCCATGCGGAAACACCAGATGGTGCGGTTGCCCTTGCCGCGTATGCGACGTCTCGCATGGCTGATTGCCTCAGTACTAGCTTCTTCAGTACCAATATTTGTGTCGTCGGCAGCGGTGGCGCAAACCACATTGGTCCGGCAGCCGCGCGTCGATGAGAGCAATTTGCCAACGACGGTGGAGGCCGAGCAGATGACGGGACGTCCTGATCGGGTGTTGAATCTCGACAACGATGTTGATCTAACACGTGGTCAGACAGAAGTTAAATCCGACAAGGGGACTTACCGGATCATCGAAAACGAAGTCGAAGCCCACGGTTGCGTGCGCATGAATCGTTACGGAGACGAATATACTGGAAACGATCTCAAGCTAAATATGGATTCGGGGCAGGGATTTTTGACGCAACCGACGTATAAATTTGGGATAAACGGAGGTCACGGCACCGCTGAACGTTATGATTTTCAGGATGAAGATCACGCTAGAGCGATTACGGGCACGTACACGACTTGTCCCGGTACTAACCCTGATTGGTACATTAAGTCCAGTACCATGGATATCGACAGCGGTCGTGGCGAAGGTTTAGCCCATGGTGGAGTGCTGTATTTTAAAGATGTGCCGATTCTGGCCTCACCTATTTTATCCTTCCCCCTGTCAAGCGACCGTCAATCCGGATTTTTGCCGCCGACGATTGGTGCCACCAGCACGGGCGGGTTCGAAGTCAGTATGCCGTATTACTTTAATATCGCGCCCAACCGAGACTTGACGTTCACCCCGAATGTGATTACCAAACGCGGTGTGCAGTTGGGCCTGGAAGGACGTTATCTTGGCGATACATACAGCGGGATAACCAAACTCGAATATCTGCCGAATGATCTGTTGACCAAGACCAATCGCTATGCGATTCAGTCGAATCATACGCAGACCTTGGGTGGTGGCTTTGGCTTGGGATGGAATGTCAACTATGCATCCGACAATCAATATCCGGATGATTTCTCTCGGTCGATTACGCAAAGTGCACAACGCTTGTTGAACCGTGAATTAGACCTGACCTACGGTGGCGCATATGGCAACGTGTCCGCGGTGGCATCGCGTTACCAGGTTTTGCAAGATTATGACGCTAACGGGAATCCATTGATCGTGCGTCCATATGACCGGCTGCCGCAAGTGAGTTACAACTTCAGTCGGCAGGATGTCGGTGGATTTGACTGGTCTGTGAATGCGCAATACACCCGATTTAAGAATAGTTCTTACGATGTGCCAAAGACCATACAATTGCCGGGTGAGGGTGATCGTCTTTACATTAATCCGCAGATTTCCTATCCGATTATTGGTGCAAGTTATTTTTTGACACCAAAACTTCAATTGGATGCGACGTCGTACAGCCTCACGGATGTGGTGCCGGGTTCGCCGACGAGTTTTAGCCGTGTCTTGCCGACGTTCTCTCTCGATGGTGGTCTGACGTTTGAACGTGAGGCTAAATTGTTTGGTAATGCCGTGACACAAACGTTGGAGCCGCGGATGTTTTACGTGCGCACGCCGTACAAAGATCAAAATAACTATCCGCTGTTCGACACAGGCGTATCTGACTTTAATTTTGCGCAGATTTTTACTGAAAACAGCTTTTCCGGCCATGATCGTATTGGTGATGCAAATCAGCTAACCACAGCAATCACCTCCCGCTTTATCGAAGAAAGTGGCATTGAGCGTTTGCGCTTGGCAGTCGGTCAGCGCTTTTATTTCACACCACCGTTGGTATCTTTAGATAACAGTGTTGTCAATAGTCGCTCTGATTTATTACTGGGAGCCAGTGGTCAACTCACGCGCACTTTAGGGATAGATAGTAACCTGCAATACAGTCAAAGTATTAACACCGTTCAGCGTGCAAACTTCAGTATGCGCTGGCAGCCCGCGCCTAAAGAAGTGATTAATCTGGCTTACCGTCTGGATCGTACTCCGGCAGATGTTGCTCTCAATAATAACGAGATATTGAAGCAGGTTGATCTCTCGGCGCAGTGGCCGATAGCTAAACGCTGGTATGGTGTTGGTCGTATCAACTACTCGCTTCAGGATCGTCGGGTCGCTGAGGGGCTGATCGGAATAGAGTACAAAGCGGATTGTTGGGTTTTCCGCGTAGTAGCGCAGCGCACACCGACGTCTACGGCACAGACTAGCTCGGCATTATTTTTCCAGCTTGAATTGAATGGATTGACAAAACTCGGCTCTAATCCGATGCAGGCGTTAAAAGGCAGCATCCCAGGTTATCAGAATGTAAATCAACCAGACAAGATCATCAGTAATTGAATCCGTCATACTTATATATGAATGCTCTCATCACTATGCGCAAAACCAATCAGTCCAATCACTCCAATAAGCTGCAGCTAGCCTCGATCATTGTGGCAATGCTGTTTAGCGTCACATCCAGTGCGTGGGCACAAAAGCCAGCGGCGAGCCCATCAAGTCCGCCCGTCATGGCCTCACCAACTACTTCTGACACGGCGCCAGCGCCCTCAACTGCGCCCGCTTCGAGAGCAACAACGGCCAATACTCCGCAGACTATCGATGTCATCGTGGCGGTCGTTAACAACGAAGTTATCACGCGTCAGGAATTAGCCTTACGCCTGAAGGATGTGATTCAACGGATGAAAAGTCAGGGTATCGAAGCACCGCCACCGGCTGAATTGCAAAAACAACTGTTGGAGCGCCTGATTCTTGAGCGCGCACAAGTGCAGGCAGCCAAAGAATTAGGCTTGTCAGTTGATGACAAAATGCTGGATGCTGCCATTGGCCGTATTGCGGAACAAAACAAGCTGTCCATGAGCGACTTCCGCAAGCAATTGGTTCATGACAATATTCCGTATCCTGCTTTTCGAGATGACATTCGCCGCGAAATTTTGCTACAACGTTTACGTGAGCGGGAAGTCGACAACAAGATTCAAATTACCGAATCAGAAGTCGACAATTACATGATCGCTGAAGCTAGCAACAAGCAATCGCAACAAGCGCAGCAGGAGTTAAACCTGGCGCAAATTTTAGTGCGGGTACCAGAAAATGCCTCGCCAGCGCAAGTCAGCGCCCGACGCAAGCGTGCTGAAGAGGTCTTGCAGCAACTTAAATCAGGCGGAAATTTTGGCAAAATTGCGGCAACCTACTCTGATGCACCCGATGCATTGACCGGTGGAGAACTGGGATGGCGTTCACAGGATCGTTTGCCAAAAATGTTTCTTGATGCAGCCGCCACGCTGACGCCAGGACAGGTCTCACCTATCTTGCAGAGTGCAAACGGATTTTACGTCATCCGACTTAACGACAAACGTGCTGCTACCAATGTTGAAAAACCAGCCGCTGCGCCAGTTGAGCAAACGCATGCGCGCCATATTTTGATCAAGGTTACGCCAACAGTTTCCGCTGCAGAAGCGAAAAAGCGCTTGCTTGAATTAAAAGATCGTCTGGATAATCATGCTGCGAAATTTGAGGATCTGGCAAAACTCTACTCAAATGATCTGTCAGCATCTAAAGGTGGCGATCTTGGTTGGATTTATCCTGGCGACACGGTACCTGAATTTCAGCGCGCCATGGACGCTTTGAAACCCGGACAAATTAGTGAGCCGATTGAAACACCTTTCGGTTATCACCTGATTCAGGTGTTGGAACGCAAAACCGACACTGTTTCGGCTGATCGTAAGCGACTCGCGGCCCGTGCTGCCATTCGTGACCGAAAAACGGAAGAAGCTACCAATGACTGGTTGCGTGAGCTACGCGATCGCGCTTATGTTGAATACCGTACCGAAGATAATAATTGATCGTTAGCCCCGCGCGCATCGAGACTTCCTGTGAGTGCGCGGGGTAACAAGCTCAACTCAAATGCAACTCAAGTAAAACTCAAGTAAAACCGGCATGATCGTAATGACTTACTTATTGACCATTCAATGACAGATCAAAAATTTGTTAGTACCGCAACACTATCCCTTAGCGCTAATGCGCGTCGTCCTATCCTCGCGATCACCTGCGGCGAGCCAGCTGGCGTCGGGCCTGAGATTTCTATCAAGGCGGCGTGGGAATTGCGGGCTGACATCAATAGCGTTCTTATAGGTGACGCTGCTTTTTTAGCGATGATCGCGGCTGAGATTGATCCGGCGATTAAATTGGTTGCGCTCTCGGAGCAGGCCTTTCTTTTTAGCGGTTTGCCCAATTTTGGTCCAGATCGTATTGCTGTGATTGACTCGCCTTTTAGCGTGCATGTGCAGCCGGGCAAACTTGATCCGCGTAACGGTCGCGCCATCTTAAAGACGCTGGATATCGCGATTGCAGGTGCCGCCGCAAAAAGCTTTGACGGTATCGTCACTGCGCCTCTGCAAAAGAGCACTATCAACGATGCTGGCGTTCATTTCACCGGTCATACCGAATACCTGGCAGAAAAAACCGGTACAGCGCAAGTAGTGATGATGCTGGCGACTGATCGCACCACGCCGCCGTTGCGGGTTGCCTTAGCGACTACGCATCTGGCGTTGAAGGACGTGGCTGCGGCGATTACTACAGACAGTTTGAGCCGCACGTTAGATATTTTGTACCACGATTTACAAACCAAATTTGGTATAGCGCAGCCGCGTATTATGGTAACGGGGCTTAATCCGCATGCGGGTGAGGGCGGTTACCTCGGACGTGAAGAAATTGAGATCATCACACCGGTATTGGCGGCAGCAAAGGCTAAAGGAATGCTGGTCAGTGGCCCTTATCCGGCCGACACACTGTTTCAGCAAAAGTATCTGGATCAGGCAGATTGCGTGTTGGCGATGTATCACGACCAAGGTTTGCCAGTCCTCAAATATGCCAGCTTTGGGCACGGCATTAATATTACGCTTGGCTTACCCATCATTCGGACGTCGGTCGATCACGGAACCGCTCTTGACTTAGCGGCTGCGGGATTAGGCAAAGCGGATCATGGCAGTATGCTGGCTGCGCTGCATTCTGCGGCTCAGATGGTGCGCGCGACTGCCACTTCCGACGCCGTGGGCCTTAGCGTTAGCACGGCAGAATAACTTAGTTTTATACGCCCTTAAAAGTGCCGTTGCATAATCCAGAGGGATAAAGAATCATCATCGCCGTCCAAAGTGGATTGCCGAATGCACTCCGCAATAGTGTAAAAAAAATGCGGCATTTATTTTTTTTGTGCGAGATTTTTTCAGCCACTCGGCACAGAATCCCATCACCTTATTAGTATTACCTTTGATCAGCGTATTGCACCCATAACATGAAACATATCGCACGTAAGCGCTTCGGCCAAAATTTTCTCACTGACAAGCAGGTATTGACCGACATCATCAGTGCAATAGCACCACAAGCAGATGACAACATGGTTGAGATTGGGCCTGGTTTGGCGGCGATGACCAGTTTGCTGCTCAAATCGTTAAAGCAGTTGCACGTGGTCGAACTGGATCGAGATTTGGTGACGCGGCTGGAAAAAACTTTCGATCCTGCCCGTCTTCATGTGCATTCCGCAGATGCATTGAAATTTGATTTCAGTAGCATTCCATTGGTGGGTGAGGGCAAACTGCGTGTGGTTGGCAATTTGCCGTACAACATTTCAAGTCCACTGCTATTCCAATTGACTGAGATCGCCCCTTTGGTCCAGGATCAGCATTTTATGTTGCAAAAAGAAGTTGTCCAGCGGATGGTGGCAGAGCCCGGCAGCAAAACGTTTGGTCGACTTTCTGTGATGCTGCAGTGGCGCTACAAAATGCAATTAATGTTTATCGTACCTCCGACAGCATTTGATCCACCGCCACGCGTTGAGTCGGCAATCGTGCGTATGATTCCGATTGCAGAGCCCTTGGCGTGTGATCAACAGAAGCTGGAAGATGTGGTGTTAAAAGCTTTTACCCAGCGTCGCAAGGTGATTCGTAACAGTCTTTCGGGGATGTTTACCGAAAATGATCTGATCGATGCCGGTATCGACCCGCAAGCAAGACCTGAAACTGTTTCAATGGAACTGTTCGTTGGCCTTGCGAACCGAATGAAGTAAAAGACATTGGGGCGGACTGCTATACCGCGTTATAGCTTTGCATTCGGCCAATGGCCGGGTTTGCGCTCAATTAACTCAATTTTATAGCCGTCCGGGTCTTGTACGAACGCGATATTGGTTGTGCCACCTTTGACCGGGCCTGCTTCGCGGGTAACATTGCCACCTTGCAATTTGACATCCGCGCAAGCCTTATGCACGTCTTCAACGGCTAAAGCAATATGGCCGTAAGCCGTGCCTTGTTCATAACTATCGACTCCGTAGTTGTAGGTCAATTCTAATTCTGCGTGGTCCGGATTGGTGCCATAACCGACGAAAGCAAGTGTGTATTTATATTCAGGGTTATCGTTGGTACGCAGCAATTTCATGCCGAGCACTTTGGTGTAAAAATCGATAGAACGTTGCAGGTTGCCGACGCGCAGCATAGTGTGTAGGAGTAGCATAAATTTTCTCGGTAGTGGGAAGGGAAATGCTTAGAGCATGCGGAGGGTAATAGTATCCCTCTTTTAATGCCGCATTTACGTACTGCGTTGAGTGACGACTTTAGAGATGATTCCAGATAACAGATGCTGATGGTAAACGAATTTTCAATATCCGAATTTTAGACCTAACATCCGTAGCTTAAAAAATAGGTAACGTTTCTTGTGCACTATCGCGTAGTGTGCGTCTAGCCGTTTCAAACTCTGGGAATATGGATTGTACTGTCGCCCAAAAGCGCGGGCTGTGATTCATTTCACGGAGATGGGCTAATTCATGCGCGATCACGTAATCAATCAGCGGTAAGGCAAAGTGCATCAGTCGCCAGTTCAGGCGTATTTTGCCGTCCGCGGTGCAAGAGCCCCATTGCGTGGTGGCAGACGAGAGCGCATACGATTTGTAGGTCACTCCCAGCTTGCTTGCGTACAACGGAAGCCGTTCACCGAATACGCGTTTGGCTTCAAGTTGCAACCAGCCCAACACACGATCTTTCAATTGTTGCTCACTGGCATCAACAGGAAGGCAAACCGTTAATGTACCAGCTTCGGCATCGAATTCAATACCGGCGACTTGGGTTGAGCGGATGCGTAATGTGATGTCATTACCAAGATAAGGTAATGTTTCACCATCGCACCATGTCATTTGTGGCTGCAGACGACGTGCCGAGCGATCGCGGTATTCGTGGAGTTTGGCAAAAATCCAACGTTTCTTTTCGCGAATGGCACTTTCAATTTCAACGACCGTGACCCACTTTGGCGCAGTCACCCGCAGACCATCGTCACTAATCACAAAACCGATTGAACGCCGTTTAGAGCGCAGTAGCGCGTAGTCCAGCACGTGCGCGTCGATGTGCAGGCGACGTTTGCCAGCAGCGAGCGGAAGCTGCATTAGCGACGTGTGAATGTCGGGCGGTGATACCGGTACAGTCGGTGATGGAATGCGTTTCGATTCCGGCGGCGTTATCGGCGCAACTGTCAGATTTGTCGAGGCCTCTGATTCCTGATCTGCGTGAGGCGGCTCGATACTGAACAGATCCAGTTGGCGGGCGAGCGGTTGCTGCAGAGAAACCAGCGGCCGCAGATGCGGCTTAAGGTCGGGCGTCGGTTGTTTCGATTTTTGATGCAAAAATTTCAAGATTGGCGGCTGTTATTGTTAACAATGCTGATCAACGGTCTGGCGTGCTACTTTGAGTAGACGTGCGGTGAAATGACCCGCATCTCTGATTCTATCCAATTTTCAACTTTTTCCATCATCTCGGCACTATTTAGGCCTTCTGGTGAGATCGGTTTGCCAATTGAGACAGTAATCATCCCCGGTTTTTTGATAAATGAGTTCTTCGGCCAGCACTCACCCGCATTAACGGCGATGGGTACGACTACCGAGTTGGTTTCGATGGCAAGCCGTGTGCCGCCGTGTTTATACTTACCTTTTTGACCAACAGGAATCCGTGTTCCTTCCGGAAACATGATTATCCACTGGCCATCGGCCAGACGGCGGCGTCCTTGCGTAACCACTTGCGCGAACGCATCACGGCCTTTGCGATCAATAGGAATCATGCGCAACAATGCAATGCCCCAACCAAAGAACGGAATGTAGGTAAGCGATTTCTTGAAGACGAACACTAACGGGCGCGGCGTCATCGGCAGTAAAAAAATGGTTTCCCACGCTGACTGATGCTTGGATAGCACGATAGCGGGGGCGTCTGGAAAATTTTCAGCGCCTTTGATTTGATAATGAATGCCGCAAATTACCTTCGCTAACCAGATGATAAAGACGTTCCAGCGTGACGTAAGATAATATCTTCTGGCGTAAGGAAAGGGCGCGAAAAAAAGACAGGCGATAGCCCATATAACCGTCGCGATAGTCATGATCGCAAAGAACAACACGGACCTTAGAAACAAGAAAAACTGCATACATACTCCAAAAATATTAATCGCAGCAACGTCAAACCAGCTTAAGCCTTAACCAAAGCCATCAACGTTGTCACAGAATGTCTATACCATCAGCAGGTTGAAAGGCGCGGTATGTTGGAGTCACTTGAGTACCCCACTCCAGCGCTCAGATTACGTGCTTCAAACCGACATTTCTACCGACTTTTTCAATAGAAAATCGACCACCGCCGCTAAATCCGGAAACACCATGGTCCCGGGGGGAAGGCCACCTTTTTCTCGCGTAGTCTCACCTTTGCCGGTCAATACCAAAAACGGCGCGCATCCTGCTACGAAACCGGCTTGTAAATCGCGCAGGGAGTCGCCGATCACGGGCACGCCGCCACGCAGACTGATATCAAAACGTTTGGCAATGTCGATAAACATTCCTGGCTTCGGCTTGCGACAGTCGCAATTATCTTCAGCGGCATGTGGGCAAAAGAAGACCGCATCAATTTCTGCACCGACCATTTGTGCCGCATTGTGCATCTTTTGATGGATTTCATTCAGCGTTTGCATGCTAAGCAAACCACGGGCAACGCCCGATTGATTGGTTGCCACGACGACGTGATACCCCGCCTGATTCAGACGCGCAATGGCTTCTAGCGAGCCTTTGATCGGAATCCATTCATCGGGTGACTTGATGAAGGCATCGGAATCTTGATTAATCACGCCATCGCGGTCAAGAATGATCAGTTTGATTGTCTGTCCCATGTTGATCTCAGGCAACCAGCTTGGAGATGTCAGCGACCTGATTCAGCATCAGGTGCAGATTGGACAGTAACGCCAAACGGTTGTTACGCAACTGTTCGTCTTCTGCCATCACCATCACCTCATTAAAAAAGGCGTCAACTTCGGATCGTAAACGTGCGAGCGATTGCAGTGCGCCAGCAAAATCGCCTTGGGCAAAGGCTGCATCGACTTGCGGTTTGACATTGGTCATCGCTGCTACGAGATTTTTTTCTGCGGCGTCCTGTAATAAGTTTGCTTGTACTGCACCGGTCTGGACCACATTATTCTTTTTCAGAATGTTGGTGATTCGCTTGTTGGCCCCTGCCAATGCTTCGGCCTCCGGTAAAGCTGCAAATGCCTGCACAGCATCCAGGCGTTCAATGATGTTGGTCAGCGTATCAGGCTGTTGCGCGACAACCGCTTCGATCTGGTTCGGTGCGTATCCGCGCTCGCGCAATATGCCACGCAAGCGGTCGTACATGAAGCTCAGCACATCTGTGCCGGGATCTTTGAAGTTAGCATTGTCGGCGAACGAAGCCGCTGTCGTTTGCAACAAATGTTGTAACGATAACGGCAGACGTTTTTCGAGCAACATGCGCAATACGCCTAATGCGTGGCGACGTAGCGCAAATGGATCTTTGTCGCCGGTTGGTTGTAAGCCGATACCCCAGATACCGACCAGCGTTTCCAGTTTGTCGGCAAGCGCAACTGCGGTACTGGTATCGGTCGTCGGTAGCGCATCACCTGCAAAGCGCGGTTGATAATGTTCCGAGATCGCCAGCGCAACCTGATCTGCCTCGCCGTCATGGCGCGCGTAGTACGTTCCCATAATGCCTTGCAGTTCCGGGAACTCGCCCACCATATCGGTCAGTAAATCGGCTTTGGCTAGTTCTGCACCACGGGCCGCACGCACTGCCAACAGAGGATCAGAGCTGAGAAGGGTGGCGATAGCAACCGCGATTGTCTGAACGCGTTGTGTGCGTTCAAACTGATTACCCAGCTTGTTGTGATACACCACGTTGGCGAGTAGCGGTACGCGATCTGCCAAGGTTTTTTTCTGATCTTGCTCAAAGAAAAATTTGGCATCTGCAAGCCGCGGTCGCACCACACGTTCATTGCCTTGAATAATGTATTGCGGATCTTTAGTTTCCAGATTCGAGACGATCAAAAAGCGCGAACGCAATTTGCCGGTCGCATCAGTCAGCGCAAAATATTTCTGATTGGTTTGCATGGTCAGGATCAGACATTCCTGCGGAACCGTCAGATATTCGTCTTCAAAATGGCATGGATAGACCACCGGCCATTCGACCAGAGCGGTCACTTCATCCAGCAACGATTCTGGCATCAACACTTGATCACCACCGGCTGCGGCCAGCAACGCTGTACGGATTTGTTCCTTGCGTTGGCTGAAACTGGCGATGACCTTGCCTTGGCTTGCCAATACTTCGACGTAGCTCTCTGCATTTGCAATCGTGATAGCGCCTTTTGACAAAAAGCGATGACCGCCGGTGATCCGACCCGCGTTCAGTCCCAACAAGCGTAACGGCACCACGGCGTCGCCATGCAAGACAATCAGACGGTGTGCCGGACGGACGAAATGCACTGTTTCGCCAGCGGCCGGGCCGTACTGAAGCTGATAGCTCATTTGCTTCGGAATCGGCAATTTGGCAACGGTGTCATCCAGAATGACTTGCAAGCCAGTTTCCAGCGCTGCACCTTTCGCGGTATAGCTGTAGAAAAAGCTTTCGGCCTTGCCATCGACGGCACGTTCCAGTTGATCTGGCGTGATCAGTACAGCGTTGGTCGCAGCAGCTAATGCGGCGAGTTTTTTGATCAGCGGCACGCTGGGCTGACCTTGTGTGTCGAGTGCTACTGAAACCGGCAGCACTTTCTCGCGCATGGTCTTATCCAGCGAGACTGCACGGACGTTACTGATAATGACAGCGAGACGTCGTGGCGTCGCGTAAGTCGTGGCGATGGCATCGGTGTTTAAAAAATCACGCGCTTTCAGACCATTAAAAATGCCGCTGGCGAAAGCGTTACCAAGTTTTTCGAGCGCCTTTGGCGGCAATTCTTCAGTAAAAATTTCGATTAAAAGGGTAGAACTCATGCTGCTTCACTCCCTGCGCGGCGTGCCACCGTCGTGGTGTACTCGTCGCCAAATTCTTTTAACAATAACGGCGCATTTTTTTCGCTGAGTTCCCACATCGGAAAGCCGAGTGTTTCGCGCGATTCGTAATAGGCCTTCGCGACTTCGCGTGAAAGGTTGCGAATCCGGCCCATATAGGCAGCCCGCTCAGTCACTGAGATCGCGCCACGTGCATCCAGCAAATTGAAGGTGTGCGCCGCTTTTAACACCATTTCATAGGCTGGCAGTGCCAGCGGCACGGCTAGCAATTTCTTGGCCTGTGCTTCGTAGCTACCAAATAGCGGGAACAAGAATTCGGTATCGGCATACTCAAAGTTGTAAGTCGATTGCTCGACTTCATTTTGGTGAAAGACATCGCCATAGCTTAGATGCTTCTTGACGTCATTTTCGATCCATTCCGTCCAGACCAAATCGTAGACGTTTTCGACACCTTGCAAATACATTGCCAATCGTTCAATGCCGTAAGTGATTTCGCCCAATACAGGCTTGCAATCCAGACCACCGACCTGCTGAAAATAGGTGAATTGCGTCACTTCCATGCCGTTCAGCCAGACTTCCCAACCCAGACCCCATGCACCCAAGGTCGGATTTTCCCAGTCATCCTCAACGAAGCGGACATCGTTCTTTTGCAGATCAAGGCCGAGGGCCTCAAGCGAGCCGAGATAAAGATCGAGAATGTTTTCTGGCGCAGGTTTTAGCACTACCTGATATTGATAGTAATGTTGCATGCGATTAGGATTGTTGCCGTATCGACCATCTTTAGGCCGACGTGATGGCTGCACATAGGCAGCGCGCCACGGTTCTGGCCCAATAGCGCGTAAAAAGGTCGCGGTGTGCGAGGTGCCAGCGCCGACTTCCATGTCGTAAGGTTGCAATAGCGCGCAACCTTGAGCGCCCCAATAGTCTTGCAATTTGAGAATAATTTGTTGAAATGTAAGCATTATTTTTTGTGCTGCTCCATGCGGCAGGGCCGGTTGCTAAAAAGCAAAGTGAGTTTCGCTAAAGGAGCGATTTTAGCGGGTTTTGGCAGCCTTATGTGACTGGCTTGGGTTACGACTTCTGTTACGGCTGCATAATGTTGTAGTTACGTTATAGTTAAGACATTAGTAACTGACCATCGAATGACTTTTTAGAGCGCACGAATCATTGCTCAGCAATCGACCGGTGCAAACGTATTTGATTCACTCTTTTTTGGTCTTACGCTGGCGTCCAGACAGTCTCGTGATAGCCAACAATACCGTGGCTAACATTAACAGTAAGCGGTTGCCAAGCAGTATATAAGGTGTATTACCCGTAAAACCTTGTATCGAGGCCGCAAGTGCATCACGACTGAGCGGCGCTAAGTGGGCGGTCACATTGCCATGCGGATCAATGACGGCGGTTGTGCCGGTATTGGTTGCCCGCAACATTGGGCGGCCGGTTTCGATACTGCGCATTTGTGAAATCTGCAAATGTTGTGGTAAAGCAATCGAATCGCCGAACCACGCGATGTTCGACATATTGAGCAATATCGTCGCAGCAGGATGACCGGCAGACGCGGATGCCGCCAGTTGTGCCGCGATTTCTTCTCCAAATAAATCTTCATAGCAAATGTTAGGCAACACCCATTGATCCTTTACCGCGAACGGCGGTTGCACCGGCGCGCCACGGGTAAAGTCGCCCAACGGGATATTCATCAAATCGACAAACCAGTGGAAGCCATAAGGAATAAACTCGCCGAATGGGACCAAATGGTGTTTGTCATAGCGATAAATGTGCGGTCTATCGGCGCTAGCGTCTGAATTTTCGGCAGTGTTCGGCGAAAATCCAAGGACGCTGTTTGCATACAAATTGGGACCATCCGTGATGGGGATGCCCACCGCAATATAACTGCCGGATTGCCGTGCAAACTGTGCGATTGCAGGAAGATATTCTGGCGGTAGCTGCGTCTGCAATAGCGGTATCGCTGTTTCTGGGGTGGCGATCAGGTCAGCTGGCGCGGCGCTGATCAAATCCTTGTAAAGACCGAGTGTCTGATCGATTTTTGCCGGATCAAACTTCATCTCCTGAGCAATGTTGCCTTGTAGTAATCGTACCGATATCGGTTGCCCCGTGGGTTTGGTCCAATCGATCTTGTGTAGACCCACGCCGATCAACAGAATCACAATGGCTGCTATTCCTGCCAGTTTTCCCTGCTCATTTTTGTTGAGCAGCAAGGCCAGACAGCCGCCGATCAACGCCGCGATCATGCCAAGGCCGTAGACACCAATTATCGGGGCGTAACCGGCGAGTGGGCTGGCGGTGTGGGCATAGCCGGATACCAGCCAGGGAAAGCCGGTAAAAATCCACCCACGAACCCATTCGCTCAAAGCCCATAGCGACGGAAAAATCGCCAGCGCAGTCATCACTGGCGAGGCTGACCAGCGACGGCGCAACCAGATTGTTAAGCCGGCCGCCGTGGCCGCGTGCAGACCTACGAATAGCGCCAGCAATCCCACTGCTAACGCTGTAATCCATGCTGGCATTCCGCCATAGACGTGCATGCTGATATACAGCCAGTACACGCCGCAAACACTCCAACCAAAGCCAAATGCCCAGCCCAGTAACATACCTTGTTTAACTGAGTCGATTTTTAGCAACCGCCATATCAAAAGCGCCAGCGTCAGCAATTGGATCGGCCACGCGCCAAAAGGCGCAAAGGCCAGTACATTGAGTGCGCCGAGCAGAGTGGCTAGCGGGAGTTGTCTCGAGGTGAAGCGCAAGGTCATCGGTTGGCGTTAGACTGGTGAGAAGTTATGCGATCAATACGCTTAAATCATATCGATTTAAGCGTATCAGTTGAATCGTCCTGTTGGAGTCGTCTTAATGACGATTTGCCAGGACTGATTCGCGTCGCTTGAATGGGGCAAAACGAGAGCCATGGTGTGAGGAGGGACTCTCGGTTCAGTTGTGCATCTACAGGTAACACGTTGACTGGTCTCGGGTGCCAGTTATTTAGTTAGTTCGGCCAGGCCAGCACATGCATTCAGGATACCGAACTCGCCAAACCCACCAACTTACGCGTCATCTTCTGGAAGCACGCCCTGTATTTTTTCGACCAGCAATACATGGACCTGACGAGGGTCGGCGCGCAAGACTTCAAAGCGCACGTGATCGAAGACGAATTGGTCTCCTTTACGCGGTACCCGGCCCAAATGATTCGCAATCAGGCCGCCAATCGTATCAACATCTTCGTCAGAAAAATGGGTATCCAGTGCTTCGTTAAATTGCGCAATTTCTGTTAATGCTTTGACGCGCCAGCGTGCGCCATGATCGCCGTCGCGGATGACCAGAATGTTATCTTCTTCTTCATCGAAGTCGTATTCGTCTTCGATATCGCCCACAATCTGTTCCAGCACGTCTTCGATGGTGATGAGGCCAGCGACGCCACCATATTCATCGACAACGATGGCCATGTGATTGCGGTTGGCGCGAAAGTCGCGCAGCAATACATTGAGACGTTTGGATTCAGGAATAAAGATGGCAGGGCGCAACATGTCACGTACGTCGAACGATTCTTCTGCGTAATAGCGAAGCAGATCTTTCGCCAATAGGACACCGATGACTTTGTCACGATCACCGTCGACCGCGGGAAAGCGTGAGTGCGCGGTAGATAACACTTCCGGCATCCATTCTTCGATGGGTTTGGTGATATCGATCATATCCATTTGCGAACGCGGAACCATGATGTCGCGCGCGGAAAGATCGGATACCTGAAATACACCTTCGATCATCGACAAAGCGTCGGCGTCAATCAGGTTGCGCTCGTGCGCATCTTGCAATACATCAAGAAGTTCGGCGCGGTTTTCAGGCTCGGGAGAAATGAGGGCGGTCAGGCGTTCAAACAAAGACCTATGGGGTTTAGCGTCAAAGGATTTGACGCTACTAGAGTGCTCGGGCATATGGCGTTAGCCTTGGATTTACGTTATTTCGAATGCGATAGGATACAACAAATATGTGACAGGACGAAGAAACGTGCCCGTTTGCAGCAATATATAAGGTTAATTGTCGATAATTTAACCACAAATAAAAAAAAGGCAATGCATTGATTGCATTGCCAAAAGTGCTATTTACAACGCAATTATTTCTTCATTTCATCTTTTGCCATGCCATCCTTGCTCATGGCGTCTTTACCCATCGCATCTTTGTCCATGCTCGATTTTTTCTTCATGGTATGGGCTTTTTTGGTCATTTTGTCGTTGGACATTTGATCCTTTGACATACTATCCTTGGCCATACTGTCTTTTCCCATCGCATCCGGTTTCATTGCATCCTGCGCATAGACGCTTGTAGCGGCCAATAACAGACAGCCCATCAAGACGGCCGATAATTGCTTTTTCATGTAAATCTCCATATAAATAAATGCGGCAAAAGTGCCCTATCAATCAGTGGTTATCTAGTGAGTGGGTGCAGACTATCTTGACTCTGCGAGAGAGTCTGCACCGGCTCATAAAGCATCTCTCGCGATTTGGAGAGTTGTTTCAGAACCTTCAAGATCTGGTTTTAGCGAGATATTGAACAGATTCTTAGGCCCCACCGAACCAGTTGTACCCTTGGTCTTCCCAATAACCACCGGGGTACGTGTTTGTTACTTCAAGCGACATAATATGTTTGGGGTTTTTGTATCCGAGTTTGGTCGGCATCCGCAGCTTCATCGGAAAGCCGTACTTTGGTGGCAAGATTTGGCCATCGTAGGTTAATGTCAATTGGGTTTGTGGATGTAGTGCAGTCGGCATATCGATGCTGGTGTGATAATCGTCACCGCATTTAAACTCGACATATTTGGCACTCAGATCGGCACCAATCTGCTTCAAAAAAAGAGAAAATGGCACGCCGCCCCAGCGCCCGATTGCACTCCATCCCTCCACGCAGATATGTCGCGTAATTTGCTCATTTTGCGGCAACTGATGCAAAGCATCGAGTGTCCATGGACGCTTATTGCTCACCAGCCCACCCACTTTCAGCAAGTAGTCTTCTGCCGGAATTTCCGGAACATCTTCTTCACCGTAGTAGGCATTGAATGGAAACGGTCTCGTGATCATCGACGCTGGATATGTCGGTGCCAATTTGTTGGGATCAAACAGCCATGCTTGCACGCCATCATTCATGCGTGAAACACGTTCCAGCATCCGATTGACGGACAAATCGTCGCTGATATTGCACCCTGTCAGCAATGACAGACCACCCAGAGTCAGCGCGCGCTTACCAAATAGGCGCCGCGATGGCATTGATAGTTCATGCCGCGCATCTTTTAAAATCGACTCGGTATCGAGTTGGGATGCTGCGATGATTAATCGCGATTTCTTGATCATGATCGGATCTCCTTGTATCACTATCTGAGTGTCTGAGCATTTATCTGCATGTTTATCGGATTCGGATCAAGCTCACCGTCCGCGCAGCATGGCCAGCAAGGTGCGTGGGACCAAGGCCACCATGACGATGTGGACCACGATAAATAGAACCAAAAAACTCATTGCAAAGAAGTGCACGATGCGTGCATTGTCATAGCCACCCATGAGATCGCGCAGAAGCGGAAATTGCACCGATTTCCAAATGGCGAGTCCGGAGATAACTAAAAGTATCAGGTCGAGAATGACTGAAACGTAGGCCAGTTTTTGTACCGCGTTATATTTGTCGAGGGCATCGTGTTGTAGCTTGCCCGTCAGTGCTTTCTTAACGTCTCGCAATACAGCGCCCGGTGTTAGCGGAAAAAACTTCCTCCAAAGACGTCCTGTTGCCCCATTGAACAGCAGGTAAATCAGTCCGTTAAAAAATAAGAGCCACATCGCAGCAAAATGCCATTGCAATGCACCTCCAAGCCAACCTCCTAATGTCAGGTTGGCTGGAATACGAAAGGCGAATATCGGTGACGCGTCATAGATACGCCATCCGCTTAAGATCATCAAGATCACTGCAACGGCATTGAGCCAGTGGGTGATACGTAACCAGACCGGATGGATGATAGCGTGGCTTGACGCGTCGGTCGCTAATGTATTCATTTTTGTCTCCCAACATTAAAGAAGGTGAGGTCAAGAAGCGGAATGTAATTTTGTCCAAAGGTTTGCATGCAATGCACCCAAAATGCTTGAATGAAACATAGTCGGGCCCACAAACGATTCCTTACACATTATTTTAGAATTTTCGCAAACCCCCGCCAGCGTCGTGCTTTCTTGCTTATGCTATAGCGATAATCTCTTCGTTGGCAGGCGCGTGAAGTTCGTTGCAGGGATGATTTTTGGGCGGTCCTATACGTCTATGCTAGACCTTTTTTTGTAAAAAAGAATAGAATATGTGTCCAAAAAAGAAATGTTATTTTCTGAAATTGCTTATTGGTGCTGGGTAAATTAAGGGGGAGTTTCTAGCTTGATGTGCTTATCGTCTGTAAGGGGCGATTACCGGCCGGATGAATCGATGCGCCTATACGGACTGTGTTTGTAGCTCGTCGGCTATGAGGGTTTGCTGAAGTTGGTCGGAACGTCTACGCCTTTTTCTAAAAAAAGGCGCAACGCTATGTTAATCGCCCGGTGTTAAGGCATCGGCTGGCATGGATGATAGTTATGCCTTTATATCTCGGACGTCACTTTGCGTAGGTTCGATTAAAGCAGTGCAATACCAGCATCTTCATCCGCATAGGGATTAGGCCAACCTAAAGCGGTCAAAATCTCAATTTCGAGGCTTTCCATCTCGGTCGCTTCTTCATCATCTTCATGGTCGTAGCCCTGTGCATGCAAAACGCCATGAACGACCAGATGGGCGGTGTGTTCTTCGACCGATTTGTTTTGTTCAGCGGCTTCGCGTTGCAGAACGTCGGTGCAGAGAACAATATCGGCCTCGGTCGTTTCTGCGTCTTCATCTTCGGTGTAAGCGAAGGTCAGCACATTGGTGGCGTAATCCTTGCCGCGATAATCGCGGTTAAGGGTTCGGCCTTCCTCTACATCAACAAAACGAATAGTCAATTCGGCTGGCGCCAGCAGCGCCGCCTTCACCCAGCGCCGTACTTGCGGACGCAAAATGATTTCTTTTAAACGGGGATCGGGATATTGCACCGACAACGACAATTTGTTAGCTGGAGGTTTATTTTTTTGCGACATTGCGGCTGCGAGCACGTTTGGTGATACCTGTTTCAATCGGTTTAGGAAGTTTGATTGCCTTGATCGGCGGCGACACTGGATCAAGCACGCCATGGGTTGATGCCACCGGCGTTGCTAATGACGCAGCTTCATAGGCATCCACGATTCTTGCTACCAGTGGATGACGCACTACGTCGGTACTATTAAAACGGGTGAAAGCGATACCGCGCACGTCTTTCATGATGTTCATCGCATCAATCAAACCACTCTTCTGGCCGCGCTGCAAGTCGATTTGGGTGACATCGCCAGTGACGACGGCCTTGCTGCCAAAACCGATACGTGTCAAAAACATTTTCATTTGTTCCGGCGTCGTATTTTGTGCTTCGTCCAGAATAATGAAGGCGTGGTTTAACGTACGGCCGCGCATATAAGCGAGCGGGGCAATTTCAATTGCCTGCTTTTCAAACATTTTTTGGGTGCGATCAAAACCAAGTAAGTCATACAATGCGTCATACAAGGGGCGCAGATAAGGGTCGACTTTTTGTGCAAGATCACCCGGCAAAAATCCTAGTCGCTCGCCAGCCTCAACCGCCGGTCTCGTCAGGACGATACGTTTTACTGCGTCGCGTTCGAGTGCATCAACCGCGCATGCCACCGCCAGATACGTTTTGCCAGTACCGGCAGGCCCGATGCCCAACGTCACATCGTGCTCCAAAATCGCGCGAATATAAGCTATTTGATGCGGTGTGCGACCACGTAGATCAGCCCGACGCGTCTTTAGTACAGGGCTCTCTATTTGCGATGGTGGTATCGGCGTTGTAATGTAAGGGTCGCTAATGATGTCATCAACATCCTCATCGCCGTCCTCGCCACCATTTACGCCATTACTCCGCTTATGCGCCTGATTAGCCCGTTGTTCGACCAGCGCCAACTGAATTTCATCCACTGAAATGACGCGGTGTGCCAGTGCATAAAACTGTTCCAGCATGGAAACTGCGCGTTCGGCGTTAGCGCCAGAGGCAATAAATTTCTCACCGCGACGAAAAAGTGTCACGTCCAGAGCAGCAGAAATTTGACGCAAGTTCTCATCCAGTGGCCCGCATAAATGCGCCAGCCGGGTATTATCCAGCGGTTCGGGAGTGAAGTAGAACGGCTGCGATGGGGTTTTAGTTTTGGTTTTCAAGCGAATGTCTGCTCTTAAGTGATTGCATCAAAATGAGAGAAAAAAGCGTTATACTTTTTGCTATGGCGGCGTCAATCGTGCAAATACAAGGGCCAGATTACACGATCTATGCGATCTGTATGGCCTGAACCTCGGTAATAGTCAGCAACCAGCGACAGCAACGACATTCAGCAACACGTTAAGCTGCATTGACATCTGCGGTCATCAACAATTCGCCACGCAAGGTGTATTTATAACTCTCTGTGATGGTGACGTCGATCAGTTGTCCGATCAGTCGTGCGCCGTTTGGGCCGCCATCAAAGTTCACCACACGATTGTTTTCAGAGCGTCCTTGCAATTCCTCAGCGTCCTTTTTAGATGGGCCTTCAACCAATATACGTTGCACGGTCCCAATCATCTCTTCGCTGATGCGGATTGTATTGGCCTGAATTGCCGCTTGCAAATGTTGCAAACGCTTCAACTTGACCTCATGCGGCGTGTCGTCGACCAGATTAGCGGCAGGCGTACCAGGGCGCGGACTAAAAATAAAGCTGAAGCTATTGTCGTAACCGGTCTCGTGGATCAGTTTCATCAATGCATCAAAATCTTCATCCGTTTCACCCGGAAAACCAACGATAAAATCACTGGAAATACAAATGTTAGGGCGCACCTTACGCAAACGTCGGATCACTGATTTGTATTCAAGGACGGTATATCCACGTTTCATCGCCGCTAAAATGCGGTCTGAACCATGCTGCGCCGGCAAATATAAATGATCGACCAACTTAGGCACTTTGGCGTAGGTATCAATCAACCGTTGCGTGAATTCTTTCGGGTGGCTGGTCACAAAGCGGATACGTTCGATACCCGGTATCTCGGCAATAAATTCGATCAGCAGCGCAAAGTCAGCGATTTCTCCATCGGCCATTTCGCCGCGGAATGCATTCACGTTTTGACCCAGTAACGTAATTTCTTTGACACCTTGCTCGGCCAGACCAGCGACTTCAGTCAATACATCCTCAAAGCGGCGCGAGACTTCTTCACCGCGCGTGTAGGGCACCACGCAATAACTGCAATATTTGCTACAACCTTCCATGATGGAGACGAACGCGGTCGCGCCATCCACCTTGGCCGGTGGCATGTGATCAAACTTTTCGATTTCAGGAAAGCTGATATCAACCTGAGAATTGCCGGTCATGCGGCGTTGCTTGATCATTTCTGGCAAACGATGCAGAGTTTGCGGGCCAAATACGATGTCAACATACGGCGCACGTTTAACGATTGCCGCGCCTTCCTGTGAGGCAACACAACCGCCGACGCCGATTAACAGATCAGGATTTTTGAATTTAAGTTCACGCAAACGGCCAAGATCGGAAAATACCTTCTCTTGCGCTTTTTCGCGGACCGAACAAGTGTTCAATAAAATAACGTCGGCATCTTCCGGGCGATCAGTTTTAACCAAGCCATGGGACGCGTTAAGGACATCGGCCATTTTATCCGAGTCGTATTCGTTCATCTGACAGCCGAACGTTTTTATGTAGACTTTCTTTTGTATCGTGTTTTCCATGACTACCATTTCAAATTGCTGCGTTGACTCTCGACTGACTGACTCGCTTCGTCGGAGGTCAGTATCCAGACGCGATCTACGTCACCCTGGATATTTTGTGTGTAATTTACTAAATAAGTACTAGCGCCCAGAGATACGGGAATTTGCGTCAGATGATTTTGACCCCAAATCCGTGAACCGGGGGAAAGCTGCAAATTGGCCTTGTCAATGACGATCGCAGGATAGGCGGTAATCGTCATTTTGCCACGCAAGGTGGTCTGCGGAAACGTGCGGTCAAAAGCGACTGCGGGAAGGGCCAATGTTGCCATTGATACTGCAATCAACCAGCGTTTTAACCACATCGTTGTCTGCATAGATGAACTCCATTGAGTTGTGTGTTTAATTTTGTCAGTATCGAGCCAGATTGCGTGTTGCATAAATATTTAGAAGCGCAATTCTGTGCTTCTCGCATTTATCCCGATGATCGACCGGCAAAATACAGCTAATGCAGCATAGTGAGATCATGCGCCAAGAACCTATGCCGCTCGTTGGTTCAGTCTATTCGGCAACTTCAGCATAAATAGCTGCAATTAAGCTCACCATTTACAGAGACAGTGTTTCGGGAATCGGTACTCGGGCGGGATTATAGCATTCCGAAATAGTAGTTTATCGGCTAAAGCCCTTTTGTATGCGGTGTTAACGAACCGGTCAACGTTATTTAAAGACATTTAGCAACAGATAGAGCCAAGTGCTCACAATGCGTGCAAGTTACGGCCGCAAGTTAAGCCTTTCCGACGGGATATCCCTACTTCCCTACTTGCCATCCGGCGTCCTCACGACTGCTTAGCAACAACTAATCAGATAACATTTTGGCGAAGTAGAGTGCCCGCTTTTTGGGGGAGTCTCTCGCGGTTCCCAAAAGCGGGTATGTGAACAAACTTAATTGACCATTATCTGCGAGAAAAAATAGCCGCTAAAAGCAACTATAAAATAGTCTGAAGACTTTACACTTTGAGATACCAGGTCACAGCATTTCCCGCGGCGTTAATTTTTGATCCGGGTATGACATTCCCGGCCTCCAATCGCACCGTTTTGCCTTGCATATGCGGTGCATGCCAGTTGCCGGTTATTGGACACACATCGCCCGGATAAGCTTTTTGATCGGCGAATATTGGCGGTGCGACCGGTGGCCGGGTTTTTACATAGTCCGCTTCTTCAGCGGGAATCGTGCCATCCAGATAGCGCTTGTCTTCCCACAGCAAACGCCACCAGACTTCCTCCCACTTATCCGTGCCTTCCAATTGATATTCGGTGGCGACCGCACCCGCTAAAAAATAATTAGGGCAACCGACTTTTGCGGCCATTTTTGCCGGATCGGTATTGGTGAAGATCGGCATGATAAACCACGGTTCCCAGATACCGTCAGTGGGAATGGTCCCGCCGCTGAAGATTTGATCCTGATGGTTATGGTTATAAGGCGGGCATGATGGAAGGTAATCCGGGAAGATACGAGGGATCGGCCATTCGGGTTCGAAGAAGAGGGTTTCATAGGTCCATTTTTGGGACTGACGTAGGCTATCCTCATCCACTAAACGAAAAGGGTCGTAATCTTTAAACTCCCTCATTGTGATTCCCCGAGCAGATTGCATTTCCGACGCGATCATGACGTCCTTGATGAAGGCGGTATGATTGCTCGGATGAATGCTATTTCCCGGATGTTCACAGACCATGCCTAAAGCAATATAAAAAGGGTCATCTTCCAATCCATGTTCATCAGCGTAGCGACCAAATAATAGCCCCATAAAACCTGCGTGAGACATCGTTTTATACGCCTCTTGCTTATGAGGCGAGGAACGGAGCAGCGCCAGCCCTTGCTCCATTGGTATCATCTGGCGCAGGAATTCTTTATATTCATATTCGTGCCGGATCTGAGTATGGGCGGCATAGCGATAGTTTTGTACCGTAAGCGGCGGATTCTTAAGTTGCTTAACAAACACATCCAAAAAACCTTGATACCGCAATCTGACCTGATCCAGAAAAGTAAAACTGGTATATTTTTTAAGTAAGTAAAACGCCTGATTCCGTGCTTGCTGTTCCTGCTCTGGTGTCATCGATTGTCGGTTTTGCATATTATTTCCCTATCTGTTAGTTATTTGTTTGCCTACCCGCCGTGGCCGCACCGCGTAATAGATAACCTTCCTGGACGATCTTGGCGGAGCGTTCGTTAGGGGCCAAAAAGACGGCGGTTGGCCGCACATGATGTGGAATGTTTGCGTCCGTCCAGTTGGTCGGCTTTACCGGTACATGTTTTTCAACGTATTCACGCAGCGGCTTGTGATAGGCGTCATGAAAGTCGATATACAGCTGAATCTCGCCACCCGGCAACAAGATACCGGTGGCTTTCGCCCCCTGCGAATCAATTTGCTCGGCCACTTTGCCGCGCCATGCACGAATACCCTCCCAGCTGTCGTCAACATGAATACCCAGTTTGCGCATGTCGTCTGCGGATGGTACGTGTTCCAGCACCAGATAAGCGCCGTTTTTACTCCAGCCTTGCTTGACTGCGTAATCCAACCGCCATGCTTTGCCATTTACCGGCATTTTATCTGCCCAAAAACCTCCGATTTTTCTGGGCTCTTCTGTTTCAACTATTCTTGGCAGATAGACCTTCTTTCCTGCGGGGAGCAATACCGGTTCTATTGATGCTTTACTACTGAAGGCATATAAGTTTGGGTAAATAGTAAGGTCCCCAATTTTATCCTTACGTCCATCCAATCGAGGCCATCCCTCCTTATGCTTATAATGCGCTCGCGTCGCCGATGTATGTCCCTTACTCGCAATATGAATAGGTGACACCTCGCCAATGCGCGCCTCGGTGGTGCGAATTTTGATTGGACCCGCACCGACTGAGATGGGAAAAACATTACCCTCAATTAAATTGCTGCGCACTTTATTGAGTAAAGCGTTCAGTTCTTTAAAAGCTTGTGGAATCATTTTGTCGGCCAGAAGCTGTAATTTGTCGAGCTTTGGCGGCAGCGCTTGCAACCAGCTTTTGACCGGGGCGGGCAATACCGCGCCCAACTCACGGGCCGTAAAAATACTCGTGTCGCGTAGACGGCGCATCAATACATAATAAGCTGACGTGACGGTTGCCTGATACGCTGTAAAGTCCAGCGTGTTAAAAAAAACGCGTGTATTTCCGTAGCCCATTTTGCGCAGGAAGGCCAATATCTGTTCGCCTATGTGTGATAGTTTGGCGGAGTCATATGCCGCCTGTAATAGCAATCTGCCGACACCTTTCACGATCCCGCCTAACACTGGTACCACGGCCATTAAACACAATACCAATGCGACCCAGTTCCAGATGTCTTTCGCCTCTTTATCGCTATCGGCCATGCGCAAGCTAATCGCAATGGCATCGCGGGCAGCCGTGATTTCGCCCGCTACAGGAAACATGCTGACCACTGCGTCGACGACAATTTGGCCCACCGTTGGCTTGGTTTTAAACTCTCCTTTTAATGCCCCGCCGATCCACTGTGCCCCGTTGCCGATCTGGTTCACGGCCTGATTTCCTACCCGATGCGCACGTTCCCAGATATCATCGGCGACCTCTAATGCGGTCAATTTGATTTCTGCACTCATGGTGCATCTCCCCTTTTTTTAATGGACTTATGCTTATCGCTCTGTCGTTCTCGGGGGTTGATCGGTGTCGATGCAGGTTGGTTCAGGCGTGTTGGAATAGCGCTGCTAAAAGCGCTGAAAGTGCGACTGCTGGACATGGGGGAAGACCTTCCGCAACGAACGTGAGGACGATTGACTGTAATCGTGGAGGTGAAAAACTCTGCCTAAATAATAAACGTCTTACGTTAAAAAAGATGTAAGAACATTCTTAAAGTAAGCGTTTCTTTTGAAAATAAATGTAGCGGGGTTTTTGAATTGCCGGGTCGACAAAAAAGATGGGTTAATTAAATAATGTTGAAAAAAATCAACGACGCAGGCGATCAGGGTTATCAATATTTTTGGTGGCAAAGAAATTGATAGTCGGCTATTAAGATTGCAGGCCTCGTTAAACCGTCGTTAGCTCAAACGCGGAAATAAAAAAGCTCTCAAGATTGAGAGCTTTTTTATATTGCTAGTTGAAAAAAAAGCAGCTTACAGTCGCGCAAGTAATTCCGTTTTTTTGGTGACGAATTCTGCTTCGCTGAGGAGATCTCTGCTGCGCAAGTCGGCCAATTTCTCAATCATGACAAATATATCGGCGTCGGCAGTGTTGCCAGATTTCGGTTGTGGCTGTGACGGCTGCTGTTGTTGCTGCGTTGCTGCCACCGGTTGCACATTATTATCTTGCACTGCCACTGGTATTGGCATGTTTGTAGACTGGTTGATGTTATTGTTGGCTTGACTTGCTTGCGGGATGCCATCGATTGAGATAATCGGTAAGCGGGCTACATCAATCAGTCCGTACTGGCTGTTAAAACAGATCGAACCACCGTACGATTGTTGCTGCGAGAAGCCGCCGATTTGATGGTCTAGCGTGTCATAAACGGTAACTCTTCCGTTCAGCTCAATCACCAGCCGACGCGCTTGGGCGAAGTAAGCGTAGCGCACGTCGTTTTGCGCGCCGGTGCTATTCGGCCAGCGCAAATCGGCGGGCCACCAATCAGCAGATTTACCTGGAGCTGGCGGCACGAACAGGCTCGCCGAATGATCCATTTGCGTAAAACTTGCGTCCTGATATTGCGTATTTGCATAATTGTTTTGCTGTTGGCCGCCCTGACGCGAACCGCCTTGGCTTTGCGACTGAAAGCTTCCCGTTCTCAGCAAGTCAGGCTGATTCGCGACCAGGCGCGCAAGCTCTGAGCATAGGCTATCAACACGGTTTTTAAGGTAATTATTAAACATGTCAGACACCATCGTCATCCCGCCTTGCATCCATTGGCCCGAGCCGCTGAATTCAGGGTGATTAAACTGTGCCATCCCGCCATTTCCATTGATGACCGACTCAAGCATGCTTAACACCGCATCAAAGCTGAAGCCGTGACGTCTTGCGATTTCTTCGATTGCCAGACGACCGTTTGGAGAAAGTTGTTGCATGGTAGTTTTCCTATTCTGCGAATGACAAAGGGAAAGGTTGCGATCGATGCCAATGGCGTACTACAGGCAAGGATGGGAGATCGTGATGAGAGGTAAATGCTGATTTTGCGACATTTTAAACCGTTATCAAGCTTGCACGCCGTGATTCTCCGTAATACAACGGGTTAAGGGCGGTAAACATGCAACCAGTATTTCCGGCGCATAACATACTCACACAATCGGTGACTTTGTCGACACATTAAAGCGCAGTACAAGCCCAAATATGAGGTCGTCTGACACAAGGTCTGGAATGTTGCGATAGTGGATTGAGGTATGGTGACGCCGTACAGACTGGTTTATGGAAAATACTATTCAGACTGAGGGGAGGATTTTGATGACAATACACATCGAACGTATTGTATCGGGCACTGTGCTGCGAATATAACGACTATCGCAATCTACGCACCAGGTAGGTGCATTTGTTCCTGCAAGAAAATACTAATATTCAGACACTAAGCTAAGCGTTGCTGAATCTTAGTATGTTTTCTAAGTATGTTTTTAAAACCACGCTGCAACACTGCAACGTCGCCATATTAGATCGATTTGTTATCTTGCTGCGATACTGATTTTGATGAAACATAAAAGCGTAGAGCAAAGGCGACGACTGCTAAAACGACTGGAAAATATTGAAGTGTGCTCATGTTGTGGCTCCAAGAAATAAGGGTTAAATCGATAGCCTCAAGTATAAAAAAGAAGCCGTTCGAATGCCAATTTCGAATACCCATCTCTACTATATGTTTCTTGAATATCACCACCTTATTAACCTTATTTTTAACCTGATTGACAGAGCCACACAGACTGAATCACAGAACAGTCGATTTCAAGCGAATTTATCTCATCAAATATTCTCCGCACGTGCAAGCATTGTGCACACAGCGTCGCGCGCCTCGGCTGCGAGTGCCTGCATGTCCAGACCCGGCACAGCGCCATCGCGCACAACTTCGCGCCCGCCGATCAGCAGCGCGCGCAAATGCGCCGCACCACCACTGGCAACCGGACCGATGGCGGGATCGTGCAGGCCAAAATAACGCGGGTTGCGGCTAAGGTCGTAGATCGCGATATCAGCCGCTTGCCCGGGCACCAATGTGCCGACAGCAGATAAACCCAACACGGCCGCGCCGCCTGCAGTACCCCAGCGCACCACATCCTCGACGGTTGCTGCATCAGCGCCAGCTTCGCCTTTGCCATTTTGATAGACGGGCCGCGCCGCTTCGCCACCCTTGGCACGTTGCATCAGCCACGCTGCGTGCACTTCCGAAATCATATCGGCGGCTTCATTTGAGGCCGCGCCGTCCACCCCGAGAGAGATAGGCACGCCAGCGTCTTCCAATGCGCGGATGGGTGCAATGCCACTGCCGAGTCGACCATTGCTTTGCGGGCAATGCGCAATGCCGGTGCGGGTCTGACCCAGCAACGCGATCTCATCCGCATCAAGTTTGACCATGTGCGCGAACCATACATCCTCACCAACCCAGTCAACACTCTCACAAAAGCGCACCGGACTCATATTGTGCATACTTTGCACGCTATCTTGATAGCCCACCGTTTCCGAAAGGTGCGAATGCAGGCGCAAGCCCAGCCGACGCGCAACCGCAGCACACTCACGCAATTCGTGCGGTCGCATCGAATATGGTGGCGTGGTCGGGGCAACCACAATGCGGCGCATCGCGTCGGGTGCGGGATCGTGATAGCGCGCTGCCAGACGTTCGATATCGGCCAGATAGCCATCAAAGGTCTCGGCCCGCATCGCTTGCGGTAATGTCGATTCAAGCTGGCGTGTGAGTGTGGCACCGCCGCGGCACAGTACAAAGCGTAGACCGAGTTTCTCTGCCTTCTCGAACAAAATCGCCGAAGAATCGAAATCTTGTCCCGGATAATAAAGATAGTTGTGATCTGCAACCGTCGCGCAGCCTGATAAAACTAATTCAATCAATCCGATACGCGCCGCCAGTCGAAACAGCTTCGCGTCAAACGCAGCACGGAAGCGGTACGGCGTCGCCGCCAGCCAAGGCGTCAGCGTCGCATTGATACCAAGCGGATCGCCTTTGAGCAGCGCCTGAAACAGATGATGATGGGTATTCACCCAAGCCGGATAAATCACACAATCGGTGGCGTCCAGTGTTCGTTCGCCGGAAAGTGGCGTCAGGCTGCCGATTGCGGCAATACGCCCATCCGTTACACGGATATCAGGTCCGATATGGCGGGCCGCATCGCCGCTTAAACCAGTGAGGATGCTATTGGCATTACGGATCAATAAGTTGTTCACGATAACTCGCTTTCATGCCAGTGGCGCAGGCACAAGCGGGAGATCGCGGCCATGCTAAGAAAGAGTAGCACGCCAGTGACCGCGATCAGCAACAACGCTGCAAACATTACCGGAATGTTTAATTGAAAGCCTGCCTGCAATATCTGATAAGCCAGACCCGCGCCGTTGCCACCCGTGCCAGCGACGAATTCAGCGACGACCGCGCCGATTAACGCTAATCCGCTGGAGATCCGCAAGCCGCCAAAAAAATATGGCAAAGCACTTGGAATGCGCAGCCGCAGCAATATCTGCGATGGCGTCGCACGGTTCAGTTTAAACAGGCTCAGCAAGCCAGGATTGACACTCCGCAAGCCTAATAAGGTATTGGAAATAATAGGAAATAGCGCGACCATGGCAGAGCAGATCACCAATGCCGCTGTCGGCTGCTTGACCCATATAATGATCAGCGGCGCAATCGCAACGATGGGCGTCACCTGCAACAGAACGGCATAGGGAAAAAGACTGATTTCGATCAGGCGACTCTGCACCAAAAGGAACGCGACGACGACGCCTAGAATTGTTGCACTTAAAAACGCCAGCGCAGTCACCTTCAGCGTGACTAGCAATGCGCTAAACAGCGCGCTCCAGTTAGCAAATAGCGCATACATAATTTCCAGTGGCGTTGGTATCAGATAAGTGGGTACTTTCCAGATAACGCACAACGTCTGCCACGTGCCTAGCAATAAAAACCCTACCAGCAGCGGCGCAAAGAAACGCAGCGCACGCGGGTTATGAATGAGTGGCAATTTCATAGTAGTCTCCTTTTACGCGTCAAGCGCGTTGGCACGGATCAGCAGTTCGGAAAGAGTTTGGCAGTGCTGCACAAATTCAGGCGAGACGCGAAACGCCTCGTCGCGATGCGCTGGTCCGTCAATCTCAACCTCGGCAATCACGTGGCCGGGTCGCGCGCCCATCACCACCACCTTCGTCGACAAAAATACCGCCTCATAAATACTATGCGTGACAAAAACAACGGTCAGATCCTGCTTACTCCAGAGATCGCGCAGATCGGCGTCCAACTTGTTGCGGGTGAATTCATCCAGCGCACCAAACGGCTCGTCCATCAACAACAAGTTGGGTTCGGTCGCCAGTGCCCGTGCGATCGACGCGCGCATCTGCATGCCACCAGAAAGCTCGCGCGGCCACGCATGATGAAATTTTGACAGACCCACCAAATCCAGCGCACGTGCTACACGGGCATCGCTTTCCAATTTTGGTATTCCCGCAAGATTCAGCGGCAGGCGGGTGTTAGCGGCCACACTTGCCCATGGCATTAATGTCGCTTCCTGAAACACCATCGACATACCGCGACCAGGCTGGCGCAATGGAATGGCACCCTCATTCCACCAGCGCACATGTCCAGCGCTCGGTTGATCCAGACCTGCAAACATCCGCAGCAGCGTACTCTTTCCACAACCGGATGGACCAAGTAAAGAGACAAACTCGCGGCGCTTCACATTGAGGCGCACGTCGTTAAGCGCATGCGTTCCGTTGGGGTAGATTTTTTCTACCTTGTTAGCGAACAAAACGCTGTCAGCATCAGGGTTGATCGCACGTTCCGCAGAAGTAATCGGATTATATTTCATCAGCATAGCGTTCTCCTTGGCGGTCCGGTTCAGGTACGAAAAACTTCGACTTCACCATGTGCGGTGAGCAAATCCAAAAGCTGCTTGCGGATCATCAATCCGGGTTTGTCCGACGGCATGTGAAACTCTATGCGGCGTCGGGTATCGATACAGGCGTCTGGATCAGTCGCTTCCAAAATGCCGCGGTCCTCGGCCGTAATGGCTGCATCCCAATCGATCAGCGTCTGCGTGCTAACAGCCTCTTCGCTGTCATTGCGATACAGCCATTGCACCAAAATCATGTGATCATCATCAATTGGCGTGGCACAGTTATAGATAATATGATCGATACCGCTAGTTGGGTACATGCAGCCGAAGCGGCGGCAAAAAGGCAGATAGTAGCGATTGATCAGGTGCCGATTGGTGATCGCATCACTGGTGCCCGTGATCTGGTGACCAGCTTGCGGATTGCGGATCGGCACCATCGTTTCGGCTTCGAAACCATAGTCGGTATCGGTGAATGTATAAGGGGCTGGCGTGGGTTGATCCAGAATACCAAAATTAGCTTTATGAACAAAAGAAAAATGCGCATTGTCGAACGAGTTTTCCATCATCCGTACCGGACTGGTTTTCCATTCCTCATAGAACTGAAATATGCGTCGATAGCCTGGCGCACCGTCTTCAGGAAAATCCGGAATCGGACGTAATGGATCTTCCAGTGCCACCCAGACATAACCGTATTTTTCCTGGCAATGAAACGATGGTACTTTGGCCCCGGCGGGCATGGCATTGTCTGGATTTTGCGGAATTTTTACACAGGCGCCAGAACAGTCATACGTCCAACCGTGATACCCGCAGACGATGTTATCGCCCTCAACAAAACCCTTGGAAAGCTTGGCTGTGCGATGGCAGCAACGGTCGCGCAATGCAGCTGGCGTCCCATCCTCTTTTTTCCATAAAACGATATTTTCACCAAGAAGCGTAAAAGGCTTCGGACCATCTTCAAGACTGCTCATTGGCATTAATGCATACCAGAAGCGACGCAGGACAGGCTGTTTTGTAACTAACATGGCGGTACTCCTTACTGTTTAGGACTTTCGCAAAATCGCCCCAGCGGCGTTGTGCTCTCCTAGCCGTACTCGCGTACTGACTTCGTCGGCACGCATTGCTGGGACGGTTTTTCCTGAGTTCTAAATTTAATTATTTAATTATTGATTATTTTTATTCGATCGAAAATGAGGAAAGTGTTTCAACGTAAGTTCGTTTAAACCATCCTCATCTCCGTAAAAATCAAGGCATGATTTTCAGGTCTTTAACAAACCGTGTCGTGTAGGCCTTTTTCCAGTCGGTGTCGGATTTCAATAATCCGGCCGATACCATGAATTTGTAGGTCTGTTCCCAGCGTGCGTCGGTCATCACGCCTGCGCCTAGTTTGGCTGCGTCGCCGCCGTCAAAAACCTTTAGTTCTTTCATCCGTTTGACGCCATAGGCGATCTGCTCGTCATCCATTTTAGGATTTTCTTTTTTGATCAGTTCATTACCAGCGGTTGGGTCGGCGAGGTAACTTTTCCAGCCTTCAATCGATGCTTTCACAAAGCGCGCCACCATGTCTGGTTTGTCCATGATCGTCTTCTGCATCGTCACAATCGTGCTGCCGTAGGGTGGATAGCCATCATCTGCAAACAGGAAGAAATTGGTTTTGACGTTGCCCTTCATCGCCTGAAATGGCTCGGAAGAAGGATAGGCTTGCTGCGCCACGTTTGGATCGGCAAAGAACGGTTGCAGATTAAATGTATACGCCCGCACCTGAGCATCGGTATAGCCGTATTTAGCCTCAAGCCAAGGCAACCAGGTTGCGTGCGCCGTGCTGCCTGCCAAAATAGTTTTGCCCTTCATATCGGCCAGACTTTTGACATTCTCGTGCGTCATCATGCCCTGCAAATCTTTCTGAAACGAGGTGGCGACGGTGGTGACCGGCATCCCTTTTTCAACCGCGCTCAACACCTGCAGATCGTAGCCCATGATGAAGTCGGCCTGACCCGCAGCCAGCAGCTGCATACCATTGATCTGCGGACCACCCATCTTGACGGTGACGTCGAGGCCATATTTTTTGTAAATACCTTTTGCCACAGCTTGATAAAAACCGCCATGCTCCGCTTGTGCGTACCACGACGTAAGGAAAATAACTTTATCCTCAGCATGGGCCAGCGGTGCAATCAGCGTGGTGGTGACGAGTGCCATCGCAGTCGCAACACGACGCAGCAGCACACCGTAACGCGTGGAGGTACGAGAAGGAGACAAATGACGGGCAAGGGCGAGCAGCATTTCGGTTCTCCGTTGAGAGGTTGCGCACAGCAAAGCCATGCGATGAACCGGAACACAAGAGGGCGACCAAGCGACAGGCGTAAAAGCGCAAAAATGCCAAAGCAATCGTTGGGTCCCCGTTGCGCTCCGTAACGAACACAAGCGTCCATATGGCGGACGCGCAACGGTCATCAAACCGACCGTTACCAGAGCAATGACCCGTTATGCGATCCAGGAAGACCTCACAATTGCCAGCTTCTACTCCGCAATTAGCTAAGCAATCTACGTGCCAACGCGTAGTGAAATAGTCATTTTTATTAAAATCAGATATTTAGAGGAAGTGCGGTTACTATAATATTTCTTAGTGGAAATGGTTAGTGGGTGTCTGCATCAAATCTGCGCAAACATCTGGCTCATCTTGGTGCGGAAAGATGGCGATGACCCATTAAATAGCGATGGAACCGGGAGGCCTTGATGGATCAATGCCACATCTTTATTCTCGGTGATCCTATTTGAACGAGAGATATCAGCGCCGCTTGTTTGGAGGAAATGTTGAAGCTTCTCATGTCGATTTACTCTCGACGCTTGTTTCAAGCGTACGTTGGTGTGTCGCTATTTGGAGGTAGTGAAGTAAGGGGATAAAAACTAGGGTGAAGCTTAAAAGCTATTTTTAAATAAAAAAGCCACCAATTTTGTTGAGGATCCTCTTCGGATGAACTACTTAAGCAGTCTAAAAGATGCAAGTGACTTACATTTTGGGCGTAAAGCATGTTCTTTGGCGCAACTGATAGGCGGAGGATTTAATGTCCCCAATGGCGTCGTCATTGCAGACATTGTTATTAAC
Organism: Glaciimonas sp. GNP009; assembly: GCF_054343755.1. Taxonomy (NCBI): domain Bacteria; kingdom Pseudomonadati; phylum Pseudomonadota; class Betaproteobacteria; order Burkholderiales; family Oxalobacteraceae; genus Glaciimonas; species Glaciimonas sp. GNP009. Next base: position 1,117,379 of record NZ_JBTGUV010000004.1, on the reverse strand, counting down.
CTTTCTGCCTTCGATGCAGAAATACTTTTCCATTTTGACAGTCTGCAGACTCCGCTTGTTTCAGTTCGCTCAAGCAGTCGTAACGAAGATTCAGTGCATTCGTCAAGGGCGGGCCAGTTCACCACATTATTAAATATTGATCGTAGCGGCTTATTGAAAGCGATTGCGGCCGTTCGGGAGGATGCACAGATTAAAGGTGAGTCTATTGCCGTCATCATTCAAGCTATGGTGATCGCGGAAATAGCAGGCGTTTGTTTTACCTGTGATCCAACAACAATAGATTCAGATAATCTGCGCCTGGAAGTCGTAAAAGGGGGGTGTGATGCGCTTGTTTCCGGCAAAATATCTCCATCCAGCTACGTATGGAGTCGTGCGACAAGTGCTTGTATTTATCGCTATTTACAAGCGGACCTTGATTTTGCTGACGAGTATATCGATTTACTCTGTCAACATTTTGTTAGCATCGAGCAGATGTTTGGGCATCCGGTAGATATTGAATGGGCGTTACATCAAAACAGAATTTTTATTCTGCAAGCACGTCCCATCACCGCCAAATCCTATACGCTAAGCGAATTTCATTATCAGTATGCCTGGTCTACAGATGAGCCTATGTGGACGATGGATTTGGGGTTCAAGGTACGTACCGGGGAGTTAATAAATACCCGCGGGAGCGAACCTTTTGAACCGCACCAACCGCTGATCTACGTAAAAAAAGGACGCTACGTCTGTTTTGAAGGTGATCACATTTCTGATATTCCACTTGATAAGACCACGGCCAGGCTCACGCAATTTTGTAAAAATACCGAATCGCTCATTACGCAGCAAACGGATTTTTTTGATAAGCTGGATACGACCTGCGTTACAGAGCTTACCAATATTGGGATAGTCAATTTGCTTGAGTCCTGCGCTGATTTCTATTGCCTCCATATCGCCGCCTATACGGCCACGGAAAGCAGTGTCATACGGCCTTTAGAAGACTATCTCAGAACACGAATGGGTGATATTGCTTTATTGCAAGCGATGGCGACGGCAAAGCGTGTTCTTATTTGTGAAGAGCACGATAGCTGGCTGGCGCTGACCAATAAACCTTTCGATGAGAATAGCTTGTTCGCGCACGTCCGATCTTTCCCTTTTCTTGCACTTGGTTTTCATGATCGTGATGCATTAAATCATTATTTAATACGCATGTATTACATTACTGCAGCACGCTCTTTGACCAAAAAAACTACGCCAACTCCAGCATCAACTTCTTTGGAAAGCGGCATCACTCTGTCTGATCAGGATCAACAAAAATTAACCTTATTTCTCACTCTATCTGATCAACGGATGAGAATTAAAAATGGATGGGCTGGCCTCACTTTTTTCATGTTTCCTTTTCTTGAGCAGATAGCTATAAGTCGCAACATTCCAATATTAGATATCTACGGTTATTATCTTTATGAAGAATTATTGGCGTTGATTCTTCACGGACAAATACTCTCAGTCGCAGAGAAAATAAGGCGTGATGATCTATGCATTTGGATTAAACAATCTAATGAAAATAGTTTTCTCACCGGATCATCATGGTTATGGTTGTGCCCAAATCAAACCTTAGAGATGCCCGACTATTTGCCTGGCATAGTGGCGCAAGATGGATACGCAGCCGGTATTGCACGGGTCATACTTTGCAATAATCCCGAGGCACTTTCCGATGCAGAAAAATATTTTAACGATGGCGATATTTTAGTCACGGATATGGCGCAACCTCTTATGTTTAACTTGATAGAGCGTTGTTCGGCTGTGGTAACTGATGAAGGTGGCGTGTTGTCGCACGCTGCGATTATTTGTCGTGAACGGGGAATTCCTTGCGTGGTACAAACCAAATATGCAACGCAATGGTTGCAATCTGGAGACGAAATTCAAGTCGCTGAAGGTAAGGTGGTGTTAATAAAACGGCGAGAATAAATAGTGTTGTTTTTTACGTGGGATAGTTAGCTTGGGTTGTACTTGATGTTTAGGGGCAGAAGTGTGATCAAGTCTTCAGCAAATATTATATGCGACCCTCCTGGTGTGTTTTCCTAGGTAGTAGTCTCTTTTCGTATCACGCTCAGGGCGGCAACACATCTGGCGCAGGTATCAACGAAACGTCCTGATCGATGGCTGCCCGCTCTTGCGCTTGTATGGCGCGCTGAAATCCTATCCGACTTCGCAGGCGCTCCCAATAGGCCAAAACTGAGGGCGTAAAGCGCTGGCTCAAATCCAGATGTTCCGCCAGTAACAACGCATAGCCAACCGAGACGTCGGCGGCAGTGAAGCGTCCCGCGCATAAAAATTTCTGTTGCGCCAATAGGGTTTCGAGCGTTCTCAGGCGCGCCAGAAACCATTTTGTATAGTCCTCTACCGCCTGCGGTAACAGTCGATCCGGTGATTCGAACCGCCCATAGCGCAACACTAACGTTTGCGGAAAAGTCAGCGTTGCTTCACCAAAATGCAGATAATTCAGATACGCCCCGAAGTCCGGTTCATCAATCTCCACGTTTAAGGATTTTGGTGAAAATCGGGCCGCCAGATACTGACAAATGGCGGTCGATTCGGTCATCTGCGTGGCGTCGTCGGAGAAGGCCGGAACCGTGCCTAAAGGATTGATGGCAAGAAAAGGCCGTGCGAGCACGCGGGGCGGGAACGGCAGCATCTTTAATTCATAGGGAATACCCAGTTCCTCCAACATCCAAAGTGGTCGGAACGAGCGTGCGCTCATGCAGTGATACAAAGTAATCACGATTCATTGCTCCAAAGTTGTAGCCGCTGATATCGGGCTTTGCGATGGAGTCTATCATTTTCAATGCGAAATGCTTTCGAGCGATTTGCCCCGGGTGCGCGGTCCCATCACACCGATGGTGATCATCACGATCAGCATCGCACCGGCGATGAAGATGAATACGCCCTCGACCCCGAATCGCCCAAGAATATGGGCAATGACAAAAGAACTCAACACGGCCGACAGTCTGCTCCATGAATAGACGAAACCAACCGCGCGCGCTCTGATGCCGGTTGGATAGAGTTCCTGCTGATAGGTGTGATAAGTGAAAGAAATAATATTGCCCGCCAGCGTGAGAGAGATGCCCAGTGCCACGATCATCGCCGGTGCGCTGACTTGGCTAAAAATCAGTCCGCACACGACATTGACACCCGCCATCACGACGATCACATGTTTACGTTCGAAACGATCGGCAATCCAATAGCCAATTAACGGACCGATAGGTGCTGCCAAACCGATCAGCGTTGTGTAAAGAAGACTGGAGGTGACGGTGATACCCTGTTTGACCAGCAAGGTTGGTACCCAGTTGGCAAAGCCAAAAAAACCGATGGTCTGGAAGATGTGAAAAATAATCAGCATAATGGAACGCTTGCGGTAAGGCGGTTTCCACATGTCAACAAAGCGGCCCACAACGGCGATTGGTTCCGACGGGCCGGGCGCAGGCAAGGGTTTGCCAGTTTCTGTTTGTACTTTGAGTTCTAGCGCACGCAGGATCTCGTCTGCTTCTTTCAGGCGACCTTTGCTTGCCAACCAGCGTGGACTTTCTGGCACGTTGCGACGGATCCACCACACCAACACTGCGCCAAAACCGCCCAGTAACACGACCCAGCGCCAGCCAGCCACGCCGAAAGGCGCGTTTGGTACGAGCAGATACGATAAGAAAGCCACTACGGGAACCGCTGCGAAGCCGGTTGCCTGACATACCGCGAAGGCTCGTCCGCGCAAGTGTTTTGGGGCCAGTTCAGATAAATAGGTACCGATGGTGATCAGTTCGACGCCGATCCCAAGGCCTGATACAAAGCGCCAGCTGTTGAGGCCTAATGCCGTCGTTTGGAACACCATGATGGTATTGGCGATTGCGTACCACAGCAAGGCGTAGGTAAAAATGGCTCTACGTCCAAAACGATCTGCCAGAAAGCCGCAAGCTATCGTGCCGACAAATAGTCCGGAAAATAGCGAAGCAATAAAACTGGCGACACCGGAAGTACCGAACAACCCGGCCGTGGTAGCCGTGAGAATCCCACTTTTGACCAGACCTGGTGCAATATATCCGGTAAACAACAAATCGTAAATTTCAAAAAAGAAGCCAAGGCTCAACAGCACGATGAGTTTCCATACTGTTCGCGAAGCGGGGAGACGATCAAGTCTGGCGGAAATACTGCCGCTGTCGAGTGGCACCGTTGGCGCGGTTAAGTGTGCAACCTCTACAGTCGCTAGCGACGCGGAAGAAAAAGGGGGTGAATAGGCCATGTCTTGTCTCCATCTATTTTTAATTTGATCAGGATTTACACAACACTACCGCAGCAACACGGCAACCTTTTGCGCTTAAATCCTGTCGATACAGCTAACGTCTACAGTCAATATTCAATAGCTAAGGTTGGGTGTCATGAACCGCTTGCGCGATTGCCTCCCCCCTCTCGGGGCCGATTCCATCGCCCAGAAAAAGTGCAATTTTCATCATGTCATGCTGACGCCGTCTGATGTCTGTAACGCTGACAAAGTTCTTCGAACGAGATCAGTTCACCGGCGATAGCGCTGGCAACCACAGTGGGTGGACTGGCCAGCCACACCTGTCCGGGACCTGATCGCCCGGGAAAATTGCGATTGATCGCACTCACCGTAATTTGATCGGATGCCGTTGATGCGCCCGGCCCACAATTCGCACAGGAACCGCATGACGGTTGCAGAATCTCCGCACCGACCGCTTCAAAGGCCGCCATATAACCTTGCGCCATGCAGTAGTCGCGCACTGCAATTGTGCCGAACTGCAGATAGAGTTTGACGCCGTCAGCCACACGCAGATCATGTTTTGCAGCCCACGACAATACGGCATGATAATGATCAAAGTCCTCGCGTTTGCCTGCCGTACAGGAGCCGCCGTAGGCGATATCGACCTCCACCCGATCCGATAACTGGTGCAAAGGAATGCCGTTTCCCGGGTCACCGGGAAGCGCGACCATTGGCGTGAGTTTGGCGCAGTTAACTGTGATCACGTGAGCATAGTTAGCGCCAGGATCGCTGCACATCCACGGTTCGATGATAAACTCTATGTCTCGCCGCTCTCGCAAAAAGCGCACCGTTTCGGCGTCGGGTGCGACGATTCCTGTAAATCCACCTAACTCGGCGGTCATATTGGTCAGGGTTGCGCGTTCGTCCGTACTCATCAGCGTGACTGCCGATCCACCAAATTCAAATACCCGTCCAGCGCCAACACCGGCCTTGATGTCCTGATGCGCAAGCAGATACAGCACGATATCTTTTGCCGTCACACCGGCCGGGATGGGGCCGGTCAATTCAACGCGCATCACCTGCGGAACCGTGATGCGCACGGCGCCGGTCACAAATGCGTTAGCCATATCGGTGGTGCCGACGCCAAAAGCCACACAGCCGAGTGACCCACTATGCGGCGTATGAGAATCGGTGCCGACCAGCACTTGGCCCGGCAGCGCGTAAGTCTCGGTCATGATCGGATGCGAGATACCCTCAGCGCCATGCGCCCAGTCATCTTGCAAATGACCATGCGAGCGCAAGCCGTAATCTTTTACAAAAGTGCGGTGAGCAATCGACAGACCACGCAAATCCGGTAACAAACCGTTGGTTGCATGCATCGGGCTGCGCTCGGCGTAGGACAGATGATCTTCGAAGGTGACGATGGCCTCAGGCTGATGCAAGACTAGCGGCGTGCCAAAGCTTGAATGCAGCATGTGCGCACACATACCGGTGTAATAATCGACGATGAAGCGCCAGTCGGCCCGTACGAATGCGCCGCTGCCGTGCTGCAATGCGCCATCCACGTCATCGGTCTTGATCGCATGACGTGCCAAAATTTTTTCAAAAAGCGTTTTGGGCTGGTGACTGTCGAGTGACGGTGCGAGGGCCGATACCGACCGCATGCGCTGTTGCCCATAGCGCAATAAGCCGCCGCAACGCAGGATCGCCGCCGCCAGCGTATCCCGCGAGCCGACAATTTCTGCGATGTCAATCGATTCGCCGCGCTGAATGCGTTCAATCAGAGAAAAATCGGTGGATGTGAATAAACCGACGTTGTCCGCATTCTGACGATAAATACGCGCAAAACTTTCGGCGATCACCAGTTGAATTCCCGCAGCGCGCTCCGCCACCGGGCTGTGCTCGCGGGATGAGCCCTTGCCATAGTTTTTGCCCGCAACGGTCACGCTGAAGTCCGCTGAGCGCACCGCGTTGCGGCCAATCGGCAAACTATCGCCGACTTTCAGGCCCACATAAGGATAGGCGGCGAGCTTCTCGTCGTAATGCACCAGCACTGGCATCGGCGTGATTTCATCGGTAGAAATATCATCGCGTAGCTTTCCTGCTTGCGACAACACCAGGTCGCTCCCAGCAAGTTGCGCTGTAATAATAGTCGGGTCAGTGCTAAGAAAAAGGATTCGCCCTGTGAGCGTAAGTTGTGTCATGTCAGTCTCCTGAGACGCAATTTACGGTTACAAACACTTTTAGAGGAAGTGCTTTGTCAGCAAGGGGGGCATCGCGGGCGACGATGCCCCCGGGAGGCGACCATTCCAGGTTCGATTTTCTCTCACTCTTACAACCTTGGCCTAGCCCTGCAACACGTCGATCAAAGCATCGACCACGCGCGGACGTGGTGTTTTACGCAAGGCGAAGAGTCGTAATTCGCGCCCAGCCCAAGGCTCGTCCAGTAAACGGCGCACGAAGCGATTCGCACCCGCGTATGCAGATGCCGCACTTTCGGGTAGCACGGTAATGCCAAGCCCAGCCTCGACCATCCGGCAAGCAGCATCAAAACTGCTGACAGACACCGCAAATTTTGGCGTTCTCGATGCAGCCGCGGCGCGCTCATGCAATAATAAATCCAGCGTGCCACCGATATGGATCGAAATTAACGGATACGCCAATACTTCGGCGAAACGCAGGCTCTTCTTCTTTGCCAGTACGTGACCGGCAGGTAATACCACCAGCAGCGGATCGTCCGCAAAGTGCCACGACTCGATGCCTGCCGGTATCTGAATATTGACGCCGATCCCCAGATCAGCGCGGTCGTCCAGGCAGGCGCGCACGATTTCCATACTGCTGCCCTCACTTAATGCCACGTCCACATGCGGATATTGCGCAGCAAAACGCTTGAGTCGTTCGGGCAAAAAGCCCACGACCGACGACGGATTGGCAAACAATCTGACAGTGCCGGCGATCTCGCCGCTTAGTGCCTGTATTTGACGCACCAATGCTTCCAGATCACCCTCAATTCTGGTCGCCAGCGCGGTTGTCAGGTGTCCCGCCTCGGTCAAGGTTATACCGCGTGGCGAGCGCACCAGCAGCGGCGCACCAATTGCCTCTTCAAGATCAGCTATGCGTCGACTCAGTGCGGAGGGCGCGATATGCTCCTTGGCTGCAGCACGCGTGATCGATCCTTCCTGAGCGGCAGTTACCAGCAGTTGAAGACTATAAGCGTCAATATGGCGTTTCATATGTGTAGGTCAGATGTGTAGGTCAGATGTGGTGAAGACGACGCAACTGCATATTTGGCCCAAAGGCTTGAAGAGGGTGTTTGGATCGCATGGAGGTTATAAATTTTTTCCTTACTCTAGACGACATCATTCTTGCTTGTCAATAATTCGCTTAACGACGTGATTGTCATCGACAGACTGGGCGAACCCCTCGAATCTGATGCGGCCTTATAATAAGGTTTGAACCATCAACACCCATATTTTCCGACATGATGAGGCTTGCCGAATGATCTTCGTCGCTGACATCGGTTGCATTAGCGTGGTATCGCGCTAACCACATATTCGTAAGCTCTGCACGCATTACAAATAATAGAAATACGACTAAACAAAAGGAATCATCTAATGAGCGCAGGTAAAAGACTAGCAGGAACCATTGATCCTATGCATGTGTGGGAGGGTGCTGGCGGCGTGAAGATTGCAGGCGATTCATGGGGCGATCCCAGCGGTCATTTGGTGATCTTGCAACATGGCGGCGGACAGACCCGTCACGCATGGAAGCGCACTGGTCGCCTACTGGGCGCGGCGGGTTATCACGCGGTGGCTTTTGATGCACGTGGTCACGGTGATTCGGAGTGGGCACCGGACGGATTATACGGTCAGGATGTCATGGTCGAGGATCTGAAGTGTGTCATCGCCGCGCTGGGCAAAGGGCGGCCGGTATTGGTCGGTGCATCAATGGGCGGCGGAACCAGCCTGGTGGCGATTGGTGAAGAACATGTCAATGCCACGGCCCTGGTATTGGTGGATATCGCGCCGCGTGTCGAGACCGAAGGTATCGACAAAATTCAGGCGTTCATGAGCCTAAAGCCGGATGGATTCGACTCCCTGCAAGAAGTCGCCGACGCGATTGCGAGTTATCAGCCGCATCGTGAGGCCCCAAAAAATCTCGATGGATTGGCCAAAAATGTACGACTCGGCAGCGATGACAATATCGCTGGCATTGGGACCCGCGGTTTCGGCCGCAACGGCACGATTTTGTCGCCCGCGAAATTCGGCTGACAGAGTGCGCACGTCGGCTTCGGTTGCCGACATTGCTGGTGCGCGGCGGCTTGTCGGACGTGTTGACCGAAGAAGGCGCGCAGGATTTTCTACGGCTTTGTCCGCATAGTGAATATGTGAACGTGACCTCGGCAGGGCATATGGTGGCTGGTGATCGCAACGACGTTTTCGGTACGGAAGTCATCGCGTTTCTCGGGCGGAAGGTGCCGTCCGATGGCACACCTTCGTACCCATCTCAATCGTTGAGTCCGCATAGCGCGGCAGGAAATATGTTCGACGTTCCCTGATGCAGGTGTGCGGTCAAGATACAGCATAGTGTAAGAGATGCAAGAAGGGTGTTGACGGTATTGGTCGATACCCTTCATAAAAATTCAGCCGGACTTTACATTCATGCTGTGGTATTTCCTGTCCTTGCCTGACGCGTCCACAGCCGACGATCTTTAGAAAAATGTGGTGCTCGATTTTACAAATCGCGTTGCAATGCTCTATACTCTTTTCGTCCCCGAATAAAAAAGTGAACAGGCTTGATAACCTGAATACACAAAAGCGCACAAACGGCGCAATGCCGTTTTTTTTCGTGCGGTCGTCTTCGTTCGCCTCAATGGGCGGCGGTGACGGGGAAGTCCGCGGACTTGCTGGTTTTCTTTTGTGTGCCAGTTTATCAACCCTGCCATTTTGCCGCCCACCCGCTTGATAACGGGAAGCGGATGAAAAATACACACAAAGGAAAGACATTGCTTAATATCGTTAAACCTATCTCATCCGACCTACGAAACTGCGAAAGTGATGCAGTTGCTATTTTTAGCAGTACAGTCGAGACGCCGAAAAATTCAGGTCATTCTGTTAATGCCGTTGCTGGATTTTCACCCGCAAATTTGGATAATTTCGCCCGTGACATTAGGATGACACAATCATGAGCGACCCGTCCAAAGCATTTCATCAATCGTTCACATGGCTGCCTTCTCATCATAAAAATAACCCGGTGGCGCAATTTTATGCGCTCACAGTAGATGTCTGCCGTGGGGTGCAGACATGCATTGATCTGGCCCATATGAGCAACTCGGATAAAGGCACATCTGATGCACCAACGTTGACAATTCTTGACACGGAACGCTTGCTGCGCCTCGCCTTAACGTCATCGCACATGCTGGCGGACGTTGCCGAGAGGCGGATTGATCGACTTGACGACAGCGATAGCAAGAAGCCAAAGGTAGGGACTTAATGTGTGTATTAGTAAAATAATGTGATGTATTGTGAGAAAGAATGTCCTTCAATAAGCGACTAATCTTCATGGCCAGATGCGCGCCCGCTTACGCGTTGCTCTGGTCAGTTACGGCCCTTCTATTTTTGGATGAGGATGCAGCTATGTTGGCGTTTGCGTTTTGTTGATGTACGCGGTTGTATAGTGGTATAGGATAATAAAAAACTTACCAAGCCCGCTTTACAGCGGGCTTTTTAGCGCTCAATGCTATCTCCGCAAATATCTCGCAGGTTGCAAACCCCTATTCCGGAGGTCTCTCCGTCAGACTCTTTTGCCAAATATCCCGATAACCGAACGTCGGTGCCGGTATTTCCTCCGCAAACCAAAAATCAGTAAAGCTAGCCACATGCGGAGCAAGGAACCAGTGAGCATACCCATTGGCATCAATTGCCCACCAACGCGCACTTTTCGGTGCTTCCTTCCAATCAACATGTTGATGCATAGTATTCACCTCCAATAGATGTTGTCGTTAAATGTTTGGACAAGCTAAGCGGTAAGCGGTTTCAATGAATTTTCTGTAGGTGATGCGGATGAAGGCTTTTGCAGCCTGTTGATGCTTTAAAGAAATAAATTTTAGGCAATAAAAACCGCTAATGCAAGAATCAAATGGCTAGCAAGAGCGCCTTAATCGGCTACACGGTAGTCTGAAGCGGGGATTTTTTTCGCAGAATACTTGGATAAAAATCATCTAATCGTTGCTTCATGTCATGGCACTGTAATTCTTTCTAATTATTATGCAGCCTTGCCTGCGTTTTATTCGCACTACCGGGGCTGGCGGTCGGGAAACATACCAGCACCAATTCAGAAGCCCGCAGTATCTAGCGGGCTTTTTCACGTATGGCAATCGGATGACGGGTGGGAAGATGGAAAACATTTTTCACTTAACAATGTCAATGCATTGCAGCATTCTGGGCAAGCTGGTCAACTCTCAAAAGTTGTGAAAATAAGTGAATTGCCAACTAGCGAAATAATCAAGAAATCCTAGAATGGAAATACGCTTCACAGAAACGCATTAAAGCCAGTGACCGCACAAACACACCAATCCAGGAGGTAATGATGCGAATGCTACTGAATGTCAAATTTCCTAATGCTGAATTTAGTAACTCTGTCAGGGATGGATCTGCTGGTCAGAAAATAGGCCAGATTCTAGAAGAGTTAAAACCGGAAGCAGTTTATTTCACCGAGCAACATGGGCAACGATCTGCCCTGTTAATCGTCGATGTCGACGACTCTTCAAAAATTCCTATGATTGCTGAACCATTCTTTCTGACTTTTAACGCCAATGTGGAGTTAAAAATAGTCATGTCGCCAGAAGACTTGAAGAAAGCTGGGCTGGAAGAACTGGGTAGAAAGTGGCGATTTTAGGGTTTCCATCAACATTGCCGCCCAACATAATATAACTTTTGTGAAGGGCGGCAACGCAAAAAAAACGTCCTAATGATAGCTATCACCGCGGCCGTAACCATCTCCTGGCCGATGATAATCGTCTCCACCTCTATCCCTGTCTCGGTCTCGATCATGGCCGCGGTCGCCGCCAGCGCCGTGATAATAGTCTCCACCACCGGGACCCCATGGTTCTGCGACGCACCCGCCCAATAGTGTGGCTAGCATCAGCAAAATAGAGAGACGTTTCATAATGCCTCCAGAATAGTTGTCTATATTTACTTCGACGCCAGAACGTGAACCGAGTTCAGATTGTTTATTTTGCGTTTTTCATCTGCACTCCTTTGAATTCAGTTTATCAAACGCGTGTGTCCGTTTTTTTCAGGTTACCTCAAGGAAATCCTGCGGACCTTGACTGCGCAGCTTGACCACGATTACGGGCCTGACGGGGTGCGCCCGGGCCGCACATCTGGCGTCCATCGATTGTCGTCAAAACCAAGGCATCACCAAATGTGATTTACACTCATTTATTTTGATTCGACATTTGCTTTATGCAAGTATTTTCTTGCTTTTTATAAGGATTTTGCCTTTTATCTTCTTTTGATATATATTGTGAGTGTCACTTACAAACGATCGAGGTATCATGCCATCTTCTACTCTTACGACTGGTACACGGAAGGCTAAAGGACAGAAATCCGAGCGCACAGTCGAAGCCCTGATGGTCGCCGCGCAAGCCGTGTTTGTCGCGTCAGGCTATGAGCGAGCAACGACCGCTGAGATCGCTCAAAAGGCCGGTGTCTCGGAGGCTAATGTCTTTGCCTACTTCGGCAGCAAGCGGCAACTGTGCATCGAGGTGCTTCGCCGCTGGTACGACGAGATCAGCGCAGAACTGGAGCGTGACGTGCCCGCGCTTCCCGGCATGCGTGCGCGCCTGCAGTTCGTCATTCGCAGGCACCTTACGCATCTGATGGGGGAAGGCACCGGACTTTGCGCTCTGGTGTTGGGCGAGGGGCGTACGGTCGACGAGGCGTTCTCCGCTGTCATCCTGGAATTTAAGCGGCGGTACACGGCGCCCCTCGTGCGCGCCTTGCATGAAGCTCAGGCGACCGGCGAGTTGCGCGGCGACATTCCCGTCCGTCTGATGCGAGACATGGTGTATGGCGCCATGGAGCACGTGCTGTGGGGCTATGTCGCATCGGGTCGCAAGCCCTCGCTCGAGGAGACGACCCAGCAGTTGACCGACGTATTCGTGGCCGGCTTCGGTTCGCGGCCCTACCCGTTGGAGGCGCTTCAGCGCTTTCAAACCGACGTCAAGGCGGCGGTGCTGGCGCTTGAGGCAAGCGACACTAACCCCGAAGGGGATCCCTCATGAGTTCGGTAGAAGTTGTGACGGCCACGTCGGCACAGGAGATCGCATGCGCTTTCGAAGGCGGCATCTGCCACATCGAGATCAATCGTCCCGACAAGCGCAATGCGCTCACGATGCCCATGTTCGTAGCACTTGCCGAATCCCTGGCGCTTGCCGAGTCCCGGGAAGATGTCAAGGCCGTCCTCGTGACGGGTACCGGTCAGGCCTTCTGCGCAGGCCACGATCTTCAAGCTTTTGCCGAGTGGCCGCAGGGTCGCGGCGACCCGGTGCCGCGTTTCCTGCATGCCATCGCCGAACTACGCAAGCCGCTAGTGCTCGCGGTGCATGGCAGCGCCGCAGGTATCGGGGTGACTTGGATGCTTCATGCCGATTGGGTGATTTGCAGCCCCGATGCTGCGCTGCGATTGCCCTTTGTCGACCTCGCCATCGCGCCCGAGGCCGCGAGCAGCATACTGCTTGCGCGCGCCATCGGGCTCCAGCGTGCACGGTGCCTACTGATGGGCGGCGAGCCGTTCACAGGGAAGCAAGCGCATGAGTGGGGCCTGGTCACCGAGCTTGCCGAAGCTGACCAAGTTCGGGTGACAGCTTGGCAGCGCGCACGGATGCTCGCCGCCAAAGATGCTCATGCCTTGCGTCAAATCAAAAGCTGGCTGCATCCCGCTGGTGGCTACACGGCGCAGATCGACGCGGAAATCGCTGCCATCAACGAGACAGTGTTGCGCCGCAGCAGCGGTCAACCCAACTGATAACGAGGCCGAAGTATGAAAAAAGTGCATGTAGTGTACTGCCATCCGGAGCCGAAGTCGTTCGTCGGGTCGATGCGCGACACAGTATGTCACGCCCTGAGTGAATCGGGCTGGCAGGTCACTCTAAGCGACCTTCACGCGAGCCAGTTCAACCCTGTGGCTTCCGCCGCAGACTTCGGCCAGCGCGAACGCTCCGACCATCTCGTGTACAGCCTTGAGCAGCGGCATGGCTGGCAACACAAAACCATCGCGAAGGACATCGCCGCGGAGGTTGAGAAGATCGTCGATGCAGAACTCCTGGTGCTGGTCTTCCCGTTGTTCTGGTATTCGATGCCCGCGCAACTCAAAGGCTGGGTCGACCGGGTCTTCCTCTCGGGTACCTTCTTCGGCGGCCGCCGTATCTACGACCAGGGCGGTATGGTAGGCAAGCGCGCGATGGTGGTCACTTCGCTCGGAGGCCAAAGCCACATGTTCGGGCCAGAAGCTATCCATGGCGAACTCAACGGCATGCTGAGACATCTGCTCCAGGGAACCCTCGGATACGTGGGGTTCGACGTGTGCGAACCGTTCTATGCCCACCACGTACCCTATGTCGATGACCAGGCGCGTGGCGCTATGCTGGACCAGCTCGATCGCGAGATGCGCGTAGTCGACCGGAGGCCCACTCTTCCGATGCCATCGCTGGAGGCGTTTGACGAGCAGTTTCGCCCGCGCGTTACCAAGCCGTCGTATTGAAGAAGTCGTTCGGCGGCGACCGCGAGTCCCTTTAATCTTCCACATCACTTTTTATGTCAACAATGAAAACCAACCTCCCATCCGAAGCCACTGAAGCCACTGAAGTCGTCCGATTCGACACGAAGATTGCCGTTGTCGTGCTAGAGGATCTGCCTGTCTGGCAGAAGCTAAACGTCACGGCATTTCTGGTCAGTGGCATTGCCGCGCAGCACCCGGACATCATGGGCGAGCCCTACGTAGATGCCGACGGTCAGGTCTACAACCGGTTGTGCCGCCAGCCGATCATTTGCATGGCGGCCAATGCCGACACGCTGCGCACGATCCACCGGCGAGCGATCGAAAAAGGGGTAACTACATCCGCCTATACCGAAGAGATGTTTACGACGGGACACGATGGGGCAAACCGAGCGGTGTTCGCCAAGTTCGGGAAGGAGGACGCTCGCATCGTCGGCGTCGCCTTGCGAGACAGCAAGAAGCGGGTTGACAAGATCACCGACGGTGCCCGCATGCATCCCTAGCAATTGATGGCGGATGGCCCTCGCGGAGCCCGTTCTCAGGATGGTGAAGCTTACGAAGTGGAAGACGCGTGCACAGGAACGGAACGCCTCTCTTTCGCCGGTTTCTTTGCATGGGTTCCAATCGTAATCTGGGCTTGTCTCAGGAGCAACTGATGCTTGGGTTGCGTTCATCGTTTTATCATTTCAGGCTACTCAGGTCTGAACAAATTCAAGGAAAGAAACAGTATGTTTGACCACATAGCTTCCTATGCTGGAGATCCCGTCTTTGGCCTAACTGATGCATTGCAGAAGGACCCCCGCTCCCACAAAATCAACCTAGGGATTGGTCTTTACCATGATGAGGATGGGCGCATTCCCTTGTTGCCGGTAGTTGCAAAGGCGGAAGCGGCGCTGGCTTTGGAGGTCCATGCTCGGCCGTATCTTCCGATGGAGGGAATTGCTGCGTATCGAGAGGCCGTTCAAGACATGGTGTTCGGCGCGTCGCATGAGGCGGTAACCTCCGGTCGCATTGCCACCATTCAAACGGTTGGAGGCTCTGGTGCGCTAAAGGTCGGCGCCGATTTTCTAAAACGCTACTTCCCCGACAGTGAGGTATGGCTATCCGATCCAACCTGGGGCAGCCATCATGCGATATTTGAGGGTGCAGGATTTAAGGTCAGGACGTACCCCTATTACGATCCGGTTACAGCCAGTGTTCGTTTCGACGACATGCTTGCGGCGCTCAAGAGCATGCCTGAACAAACCGTGATTCTCCTTCAGCCCTGTTGTCATAATCCGACGGGCGCGGACCTTTCTAATAATCAATGGGAAGAAATTCTCTCAGTCGTGCTCGATCGTAAACTGATTTCATTCCTTGATATGGCGTACCAGGGCTTTGGCGACGGCCTTGACGAAGATGCGTTTGTAATCCGTGCGATGGCGCAAACTGGTGCGCGATTCCTCGTTAGCAATTCTTTTTCCAAAAATCTTTCCTTCTATAGTGAACGATGCGGCAGCCTGTCGGTAGTCTGCGCAGACAAATCGGAAGCCGCGCGCGTTCTTGGACAGTTGAAGTGCACGGTAGGAACGAATTATTCGAGCCCACCAAACCACGGGGGGCAGATTGTCGCTCGCGTGCTTCTGGATCCTTTGCTACGCGAAGAATGGGAGGCTGAGGTTACCGCCATGCGGGTTCGGATCAAGACGATGCGTCAGAAGCTTTTCTATGCATTATCAAGCAGGCTTGCGGGTTGGGATCTGCAGTACCTCCTGAAGCAGCGAGGCATGTTTAGCTACACAGGACTTTCTGCAGATCAGGTCGACCGTTTGCGGGATGAATTTGGTATCTATCTGGTTCGCTCCGGTCGTATTTGCGTCGCCGGCATTAATAGCCGAAACGTCGAGTACGTCGCTGAGGCCATTGCGAAAGTAATTGTCGACTGAACGAAGTGGGGCACGTCGCTTACAGGCGGGCGTAACTGCGATCCGCATATCACCGATGAGATGATCAAACAGTATTTCAACTTTCGCCCAAGGGAGGGTGCATGCGCCATCAGTCCGTCTGACGTTACATCAGTGGCTGCTTGATTCTGGTGTAGTTCATAGAAGGGCTGCTTTCATATCTTCTCTGAAAATTCAGTCTGATATTGATCAAAAAATACATCAAATTCAAGTCGTTCCAATTACCTTAGTTTCTTATTTTTAGAATTCTCACGAGGATACTTATGAAGATAATTTGACGTCATTCTGGTAGAGAGCGTTTGAAACGCTCATGCAAAGGTGTGGGGAATTAAAGCGTGGAAGAAGTGCGCATTAGTGCGCATTGTGTCTCGCTTCTGAAAAATTTTTTATAACTTATATCCAGGGTTATTCAATGAAAAAAACAATATTAACACTGTCCGTAATGGGCACATTATCCTCTACGGCATTTGCGCAAACGAACGTCACGATGTATGGCGTGATCGATACTGCCATCCGTTACACAAATAATCAGGTGACATCAAACGGTAAATTAGGCAGCCAGACGGCGATGACCGAAGGGGCTTTTCAGGGTTCGCGTGTTGGATTTAAGGGAGAGGAAGACCTGGGTGGAGGGACCTCCGCCGTGTTTAAACTTGAAAACGGTTTCCAGAGCAACAATGGCGCGATTGACCAGCAAGGGCAGATCTTCGGCCGTCAGGCATTTGTCGGTCTAAAGGACAAGAGTTGGGGTGAGCTCGACCTTGGGCGCCAATATGGTATTGCCAATGACCTACTGAGCAACTACGATCCTTTGGGGATTGGTAACTTCAACGAAAACGAATGGGCCTCCTTCTATTATGGCACCCGCTTTGACAACACGTTGAAGTACACCAAGAGCTTTGGCCCGGTCACGGCTGAACTTCAATACTCGGTCGGAGAGAGGGCCGGGCAAACCAGCATTGGCGCAACAAGCGGCGCCGCACTGAGTTATACGCAAGGCCCGTTGAGCATCGGCGGCGTTTATCAGCAATCGAAGGATGCCAACTCTGCGGTGCTCAAGGTCGCCGGCTTGGGCGGATCGTATGTTGCTGGTCCAGCGACCCTGTACGTGCAATACTTCAACGCTAAGCGTGATCCTGGTTTTGCCAAGGCAGCGTCCAATAGTGGCGGGGCACTTGCCAATACCACCTTGCTTTCCAACGCAGGCAATTCGCTCAAGCGTACCGATAGCGTGTGGACTGCAGGCGTCTTGTATCAGGCTACACCGGCTGCTAGCTTTATCCTCGGCTACATGAGTGATTCGATTAAAAACGTTTCGTCCGCAGGCGACAGCGGCAGGGTCTCGACCCTCTATGCGGTTGCTGATTACAATTTCTCCAAGCGCACAGATATCTACGTTGAAATCGACCGCACGTCCCTGTCCGGCGGTGAAATCCAGGATGTCAACGGGGTCATGCCGTTTGCCGGCGCCAGCCTCGGAGCCGGCAGCGCCAATGCCGCCTCAACGCGCAACGGTGTAGGTATCGGTCTGCGGCACAAGTTTTAATTTGAACAGTACCAGTTCGATGGATAGCTTCACTGTGGGGAACTGCCGCATTTATCAATAACCTCAACGCTTGTAGCCATCCATAAGGTAATCCTCGACTTTGTCGGGGATTTACCAAAATCCAACATAAAAATCGTTACATAACAAGGAAATCACGGATACCTTTATCTAACAAATTATCAATTGCTTAGTGCTGGGAAGCATGTATCCATTCATCGTAAGCGGTCCGTGAGCGGCGTCTATTGTGCGCGTTGCGGAGTGGATGATGGTGTCTACAGTAAATGAACCGCACGCCAAAAGATATGTTCGGTGCAGTCCCCGAGTGGACAATGCGATTGGCATTTTTTCGCCAGATATGAGCGGGTTCAAAATCCAGGGGGCGTTTGCGAGAGTAGCTGTTGGCGGCGGCACACCGTTGCCGGAGGTTAGTGGCAATAACAATATGCATTTGGCGGCCGAATACGAAAAAGGGCCACTGTATATTGGCGTTAATTATGAAGAGATTAGTAATACATCCTTAGTTTATAAAGTAAAGCGGACTGGCGCGGGAACATCTTATCCATTTAGTGATCAATGGAAGCTATTCGCGGCAGTGGATAGGGAGTCTGCCTATACTCGAGTGGTTGTGCGATTAGCTAATCCGAGATTACTACAGTCTTGGGTTCGTTTTTGTTTTCAATTAATCCCATATTCAACGCAAATAGCACAAGTTCTGTTGCATTCTTAAGCCCAAGTTTGTGCATCAAATTGGCCCGATGCTTTTCGACTGTCTTAGAGCTGATGTTAAGAAACTCAGCAGCCAAGCGATTCGTACGACCTTCCGCGATTAGCTTAATAATGCTGCGTTCACGGGAGGTCAGTGTACTCCACGGGGCAACGGTTGCTGGCTCTGCGTCGCCGCGTAAAATAATATCGATCAGGTGCACAGACAAGTCTGGACAGATGAATTTTTTCCCCGTAACGACGGTATGCATCGCACCAATAAATTCTTCATACGAAGAATCTTTGAGTGCATAGCCATCCGCCCCGGCCCGAAACGCCTCGCGTACGTATTCGTCGGTTTTATATCCTGTTAGCGCAAGGATACGGATGTTAGGCAGGCGTCGTTTTATTTGTGCAGTAGCTTCAATCCCATTGATGCCAGGCATGGACAGATCCATTAAAATCAGATCGGGTTGCAAAAGAACAGCATTCTGTATTGCCTCCTTGCCGTCCCGCGCTGTACCAACAACTTCATAGTTGGGCAGTCGCATGATCATGGATCGGAGGCCTTCTCGTAATAAATTATGATTTTCAACGATTAAGACGCGATGGCTCATGGTTTTACTCCCTGATTTTTTTCTTGTTTTGCTGCTACTTTCGGTGTGACAGATATTGCTTTTCTGCCTCGCGGCGGGGTGAATAAAAACTTCCACTGATCGTATGTTTCTATGCCTTCGAACGCTGTGTAGGGTGGAAAAAAACCGCTTCGTTTAATGGCCTTTTTCTGCGATGTGCTCGCCACACCATGAATCTGTTCCCCGATATGGATTAATTCAAACGGCTCGCCCGTCATCGGGTCGAGGTAGAGGCGGCGTAAATGCCGCACAGGTATGGGAAATCTCTGGTCTTCAATCAGCTCATCCAAACGCATCGGCAACGCCTTGGCATTGCCAGGGGTTGCATAGTAATACCGTTCAATCGCTAGCCTATATTGATTACCGATAAAAAGCAGGTCTTCTTCGTTTTCACGCTGGCGTTCCAGAGACCACCAGCTAACGGCCCCCATCAGAGCAATCCCCATTAGTGCCAGCGTTAATAGCAACGCAAGTAATACAATACCGCGACTGGGTCGGGTGGTTAGATATTTATTTTGCATCACTTACCTCTGCGGCGCTATGTACGTCATAAACGCCACTTATTCCTCCACTATTCCCGTTTGCATCTGTGCCCGTTGCAGGGTTCGGTTCCCTACTGGATACTGTATCCACAGGCGCCACAATCGTCCAATTGCTCTTTTCGGTCAATGGATCGATCGGAACGCTGCGCAGGTAACGGCTTTGCACCAACGTATCAAGCGTTTCAGGATAGTGGCCCTGATCGCCATAAAATTTATCGATCGCATCACGTATTGAGGCTAGGTTTTGCTGCTGAACCTTGATTTTTCCGTTTTCCAGTGCCGTGAAATATCGTGGCACGGCCAGGGTAAGGAGCAGGCCGATGAGGGCCATGACGATGACCATCTCGATGAGGGTAAAGGCCTTGTTGCGGGAGTAGGCAGGGATGGAAGGCACACGTTTCATGATCACCAATCCTTATAGTAAATGCCGTTAAGCCCCCTGCGAGGCGATAAAGAGGCAACATCAAAGATATCTTCGCCCGGTTGCGGCGCCTCAGGCGGACTCCCATAACTGCGTAGCATCCAGGTTTGGGCGGCTGGCAGTGTCGCATCTAAAAAAAATGGATCACGCGGAACACTGCGCAGAAAGATTAACCGCCCATGTTTGATATCAGAAGGATTTTCCACGCCATTTACTAACATTTCCAGAGTCGGTGGATAGCCAGATTCACCCGTAGCTTTAGGAATCTGGCCATTATCTGAGGCTCTTTTGTAGGCATCAAGTGCGCCGCGAATTTGATGAAGGGCAAGTTTTAATTCGGTTTCCTTCACCCGCACGGATGAAATTTCATATAGTGGTAGAACGACCAGTGCCACTACCCCCACCAACGCGAGCGTGACGACCAACTCAATCAGCGTGAACCCGCGCGCAGATACTCGGCAAATTGCGATGGTTGAGCGAGCTCCATCACCTGCTTGCCTCGTTGGCCGCGGAAGGTAGCTTAGAGCGGATCGGGAACATAGCGAACATAACGAATATATTGCGCTGGCCAACCATCTCCAAGGCTGCGCCCTCAGCCGCCAAACCGAAGCGCGCTTTATCTGCTGGTAATTTAAAGTATTCATCGATAGCACCTTAAAGATACATATTCAGGATCATCGCTTATCAGTATTCACAGGCGTCAACTTCTTCTATAAAGTCAACGCAGGTAAAGTCTTATCTCCCAAACCGCTGTTAAGGATTGACGGCTAATGTAAGTGGCTGAGGGCGCGGTATAGTGAGTAAAGTATGCCCATCATTGACATCGACTTTTGCCACCAAGACCTGGGTCCGCTTGCGTGATAATTTCGCGACAAATCCAAGATTGAGTAATTCACCAGACCCCATGAACGATGCTGCTTGATCAGCTGTCAGCAGCATACTGGCGCGGCCCGCAGGCTGATTGATGGAGGGGGCAACGTTACCAACATGGGAGCGAATGCTAAATTCCCCCAGCGTAACTTCGACCAATGTCAGGACCACCGCATCGTACTGAATGGAAAGCGGCAGGGCATGAATATTGTCGAAATTTTCACCGCTCAGGGTCACGTTGAACCGTTCTCCGGCTTTGACATTGTCAGGCGAACTCAAGATAATTTTTGGGCTAGCGCCAGTTGCCGCCGGAATGATAGCGGCCACGCTGACTGGTATGCCTACGCTGGTTGAAGCGGCGTCAGGATTATTGTCGCCATCGATCTTCGTCATGCTGGTTTTAGCCGCCACCTCAGTGCCGCCGGGCAGGGCGGGCTGGACGATTGCACTTTCCGGAGGAAGGGCAGATGTCGGGATAATCGTGGGGGTCAAAATAGCTGGTTCTTTTGGCGCCGGTGGGACGGGTACCGCAACGACTATTTCGGACCCGGCTGGAACAGCATTGCTGACTGTCTCAATCGGCTTGGCGGGCAAGGTTAGCGGCATGGGTTCGATCCGGGCAGCGCTATTCGCTGCGGGACTATTTGGACTTGCGCTGACACTTGAAATAGGGTCCAGACGTAACGGATTTTCTCGAATGGTGCCTTCCGTCCCAGACCAGACATCGGCCATGGTATCTTCAGCAATCCCTTTCGCCCGTAAAATACGCGGCGTGATCGACAGTACGATTTCAGTTTTGGTATGGTTGCCATTGTTGTTTGAGAACAAGCGGCCAAGTATCGGAAGCTGACCAATTCCTGGCACTTTGGCTGCGGTATTACGATCCGAATCGCTGATCAGCCCACCTAATATCTGGGTCTCTCCATCATGCAGTCGCAGACTGGTAGAAACCATTCGTGTGCCAATTTGATATGCCAACGAGCCACCAGGACCCGAAATTTCTTTGACGATATTGCTGACTTCAAGATTTAATTTGATCCCGACGTCCCCTTCAGCGTAGACATGCGGTTCAGCCTCAAGCTTTATACCGACATCAATGTATTGAACGGAGCCGGTGATCACTGGCGTACCGGTTGACACCGGTGTTACCGTATTGGTAATGATAGGGACTTTATCGCCGATGAGTATTTTCGCTTTTTCGTGCTCGCGCACACGAATGCGCGGACTCGCAAGAAGATTGGCGTCGGTGTCCTGAAGTTTGAGATTCAATCCGGCTTGGAGCGGCGTTGTGAGCAAGCTGTTGGAAGAAAGACGTTTCAATGCACCCAATGTCAACGCGCCACCATTTACATCGGTTGGGGTCGACACGTTGAAGTTGTCAGGCCATACGATGCCAAGGTTGGAAAGTCGATCACGCGAAATTTCAAGTACTTCGACTTCAAGCATTACCTCTGCATCGGGAAGATCATGGGCTGCAATTACCCGCGCCGCGACCGACAATGCTTCTGGCGTGTCGCGCAGTACCAGCGTGTTCGTATGCTCGTCGACCTGTACTTCCTTGATCTTCAGCACGCTCTTCAGCATCCCCTGAATATATTTTGCATCACCGTTGGAAATCTGGAAGGTACGTACTTTGAGTTCTTGATACTCTTTTTGCTTTGTCGCTATCGCCGGATAAATGAACATCGTGTTGGCGTTAAGAATTCTTTTTTCAAGCTGGTTTTGCAGCAAAATTAAATCGACGGTATCTTCGATGGAGCCGTCGCGGACAAATATAGTGGTTTTTAAATCAGCTCTGACATCGCGGTC
Organism: Glaciimonas sp. GNP009; assembly: GCF_054343755.1. Lineage (NCBI taxonomy): Bacteria > Pseudomonadati > Pseudomonadota > Betaproteobacteria > Burkholderiales > Oxalobacteraceae > Glaciimonas > Glaciimonas sp. GNP009. Next base: position 1,094,885 of record NZ_JBTGUV010000004.1, on the reverse strand, counting down.
GAAGATGACATTCAGACCTGTCGTACGTGAGAGTGCCTCAAACACCATACGCAAATTGGCATCCCGAAATTGTAGTGTGACCGGTTTTTTTAATATTGACTGGCTCACGATCACCGCCTCTTTTGCACGGTGCTGGGCATCCAGTTGGTCATCTATCTTGCGCATTGCCTCATTGGCGCGTTTATTCGCCGGGTCGCTCAGCAAAACGACCCGGATGCGATCCTTAGCAGCATCGAGCTTCCCGGCAGCGGTCAATTTATCGGCATCTGCAAGAATATCGCTATGGCGGACATCCCGCGCCACATCAACTATGCCGCGACGTGAACGCTCATTCGATTGATCGAGATTGAGCGCCGTCAGAAAAGCATAATGCGCACCGGTGAAGTCACCGGCTAAACGCAAAGCCTCCCCACGCTGGTTCAAATTTTTGGTCTCATCATCCAGGCGATCCAGATAATCACGGCGATAACGCAAATTATCCGGTTCTAACAGACTCGCTTGTCGCAGGCTTACCAGTCCTTGTTCATATCGGCCTTCTTGCATCTGCCTTTGTCCGTCCTTGTTAAGCCGTTGCGCCGCGCATCCTGCGAGCGCAGCTGCGATCAGCAACGGTAATAGTGCGCGGTGCAGACGGATGTTGTTGGTTTTGAGGTGGATCACTAGAGTTCTCCTTGGATTCGGATGACTTGTTTCTGATTTAACGGCAGATACGTCAGTGCGATTTCCTTGGAACTGACTGTGTCAACGTGGTAGTTGCCATCAATGGTATCGCCAGCGGAGACGATCAGAAGCGCTTCTCCCTTGGCGAGAAAGGCGGCCGGTTTGGTGCGATCCTCCAACATCCCTACAAAACGGTAAGGCATCGGCGGCGCTTGCGGTGGTGGCGCTGGTGCAGCCTTTGGCGGTGCCGGTGGCGGTGGCAGTGGAGGGGTCCAGTCGGTAGCTGCGAATAAATTATTTTTTGAGACCTGATCCAGATCGGCACGCTTAGGCAGCACAAGCGATGAGGTCGATGAAGATGATGATCCGGTATGCGGATCAGATGCAACCTTGGCATGCGTGCGACTGAGTGGTTCCACTATCGTGGCCTCACCTGGGCCACTGCGAAAATGGTTTGCCAAATATGCCGTCAGCATGCCGACAATCAGCAGCAACACTATCCGGGGGCGGGGAATGTCGACTCGCATATCATGCTCCTCGATAAAAAAGTGTGAAGTGAATGCGGGCATCAAGCATGTCGTTACTTGCCGCAGGGCGTTCCATGTGGAGTTCCGCAAGTGAGGCATTCGGTACCGCATTGAGTACTCCTGCGACAAAACTGCGCAGCGTGCTGTAGTTGGCTTTGACCGGAAATACGATCTCGTACTTGATAAATTCGGTACTTGCTTCAGTCGAGATTTGATAATCTCCTTTGTTAATGTCAAGTTTTGCTTTGCTTGCTTCGTCCAAAACGCGCCGTAGATCGCCAGCATTCTGATTAATAGTGGGAAACCAGTCATTGAATTGTGCAAGCTGATCAATTGATTTTGGCGCCACTTTCTTGATCCGACGGTCACGATTCAAGGCCTTCTGTTGCACTGCGGTTTGCAATTGCAGACGGCGTGTAGTTTGTTGCAAACGTGGCGTAACCACTAGCACTGCCAGTAAAGTAAAAATGATCAGGACAAGCCCGATCAGCCCCTTCATTCCCAATCGACGGGTTAAAGCATAATTGGCGGTGACCAAAGCGGATGAGATGTTCATTTCTCGCTCCAACGGGCTTGTATCTGAAAGCGCACTGGCGATCCCGGTATCTGACGCTGGACCTGATGCGAACTCAGAATCACTTGATGCAATGAGGGTTGGCGCTGTAGATAGACCAAATAATCCAGCATCGTCGACACGTTGCGCGCTTCCGCAGAAAGCCGCAGCTGGTGGCGCGAGGCGATCGGTTCAATCGACAGTAGCGCAATCTGTTCCATCGGCGCTGACTCTAGTATCTGGAGTAAATCATCCCACGGCATCCGCAATTCATTCACCACTAGCGCAGCATTACGAAAGCGCTGAAGTTGGACTGCTGAAACCTTCGTGGGGGTCTCGTCACTTTGTTGGAAAGCGCTCTTGCGAAGCGTCAATGCATCGCTTTCCATCATTTGATTTTGGCGATTCGTATAGGCCGAACTTAACTGTAGTACCCCGTATCCGCTGGCTAAAAAACCGACGGATAACAAGGCTATTGCGAATGGTTGCGTAGCTCGCTGCGGCGCCCCGAAGTTCAAATGAAGACGATAAAATGAGGACACAATAATGACTCCTACGACAGCGTCGTTGTGAGTAGTAACGGTTGCCAGCGACCGGTTGCATCAGTCGGAATTTGTTCGATATCGGCGTCGAATAATATCGGTAACAGATGCGGATCCGGGATTCCTACCCGACTGCAAAAAGCATCGCAGCTATCGCGCAACTCTGTCCACACCGGCCGCGACAAACGTTCGTTCGCGAAGGCCTGCCATTTCCCTTCTCGTATTAATCCTAGTGTCAATGAATGATGGCGCAGTTTAGCCACCATCGCATTCGGTTGGGTCAGCAGCGTGGCGCGGCAATTTAAAAATTCTGCGAATGCGGGTTCTACCCGATTTAAGGTATATCCGGCCTGTTGTATCGCATGCTTGATAGCGTCAAGTATCGGGATAGGAATACCGCACATTACTACGCTCAGACCACCTTTTTGAATCGAGCAGCGCAGCATCAGATCAGCCGCATCCAGCCCAAGGGTATCGGCCAAGCTCAATCCAGCTAGCCGCTGTAATTCAACTGATGAGATGATGCGGGCATCGATCTCCAGCACATCGTAAAACACCAGAGTGTCGGCGATCACGACGTTGACCGCGTGAAATGGTCGTTTAACTTTGGTCGTCAGATCGGCCAGTGCCTCTTTTATAGCCGCGCTGAGATGCTCGGAGCGGGCCACGCCATAGGGCATATCGGTTACGCTTCCCGCGACTTCCACGATGAGGTTTTCAAGAGGGCCAATTTTCGCCCTAACTTGATCGGTATCGATCACCAGCGTAGCCGTTTTATTCCACAGGTGTAACACGATTGATCTCCTCGAGAGTAGTCAAACCTTGGGTGGCTAAATCGACCGCAGCTTCACGCAGCGTTCTGAGTCCTGCTTGCCTGGCAGCGTGCTTGATTCTGGATAACGCTGCGCGTTCACCCATCAGGTCGCGCAGGATATCGTCCAGCGCCAAAGTTTCGGCGATGGCACGTCGTCCCTTGAAGCCTGTTCCACGGCAATGTCCGCATCCCAGCCCGCGCTTGAAGTCAACGGATGCGAACGCAATGTCCGTCAGTCCGGAGCGTGCAATTAGTTCTGCAGACGGAGTGTCCGGGACTGAGCACATCGGACAGTTAATACGCACCAGACGCTGGGCCAGAATACCGTTCAGTGCCGACACGAAGCTGTATGAGTCAACCCCCATATTGGCAAATCGTCCAATGACATCAAATACATTATTGGCATGGACGGTCGTAAATACTTGGTGCCCGGTCAGCGCGGCCTGCACCGCAATCTGGGCTGTTTCCGGATCACGAATCTCACCCACCATAATCTTGTCAGGATCGTGGCGCAGAATCGAGCGCAGTCCGCGGGCGAAGGTAAGACCTTTTTTCTCGTTGACGGGGATTTGCAATACGCCGGCTAACTGGTACTCGACCGGGTCTTCAATGGTAACGATCTTGTCCAGGCCGGTATTGATTTCAGAGATAGCGGCATACACGGTTGTGGTCTTACCGCTGCCGGTAGGACCGGTGACCAACAGCAGGCCATACGGCAAAGCCGACAGTCGTCTGACAAATGCCATAGCCGGTTCAGAAAACCCAAGTGTTTCCAGGCTCAATGCTTTGCGTTCGCCTGCTAGATGGTATCTATCCAGTATGCGCAATACCGCATCCTCGCCGAACAAATTCGGCATAATCGAGACCCTGAGATCGATTTCCCGACCCTCTACCAGCACCTTGAAACGACCATCCTGCGGAATCCGCCGCTCTGCAATGTCTAGTTCGGAAATGACTTTTACGCGCGACAGTACTTGCTCTGAAGTGTCGCTGCCATCTACCTGCTTGATCATGGTCAGCACGCCATCGAGACGGTATTTGATGTTCATGCCATGCGCTTGGGTTTCTAGATGAATATCACTTGCACCTGCACGCAACGCATCGTAAATCGTTGAGTTGACTAAGCGGACGATGCGACTTTCGGTGCTACTGATACCTTCAATCGAGATGGTGAGGGCGTTACTGTCATTGGTGGTCGTAGCGTCGGATATCCCGATCGAATCCATGGCACGTACCGATTTTTCCATTGAAATAAGATAGGAACGTACATCTAAAATGGTGGCGATACCCCAGTGCAAAGATTGCTGGCTGCGGTTGCGCAGCTTCGCATAGATCCAAGCACGGGTGCGTACATCTAGTGGATCGGCCATCACCAGAATCAATTCATCATTGACGTCGGAAAATGCCAGACATAGCCGCTTGCTGGCCTCGACAAAGGAAATCAGCGCGAAGTCCGGCTTCATCAGACGCATGGTATCGAGCGTGATCGGTTGCATCCGGAAGTACGTCGCAGCTGCTTGCAGATAAGCGTCCGAATCGGTGCCGAAAGTAGCTTCGATGCGCTCAATAGTATTTAACGCAGCGTTCGATTGTTGCTGGATATCGCTGATGAAATCTGCATCCAGGACACGCGTGAGTGAGAGGGATTCGTTTTGCATAAATGATCCTATAAGGTTCACTGTAAACTTGATGCGATGTCGAAAATCGGTAAATACATCAGCACGACTATGGCACCGATGATAAGACCGATAAGTAGCATCAACACTGGTTCAAACAAGCGCGTAGCAACCTCAATCGAACGTGCCAAGGTGTTTTCCTTGAAGGACGCAATCCGCGCTAAAATTTCTGCCAACTGTCCGGTACGCTGCGCTACCGTTAGCATGCGTAACGCCACCGGGTCTGCCAGCCCTACGCGTTGTAGTGCCGGCCCGATTGCGCAGCCCTCGCGCATCGCAACGACGGCAAGCAAAAGTTGTTTGTTATCGCCGGGACTAAGCAGTGAACTGCACATTTCAAATGCCCTGACAGCGGAGATACCGCCCTCGATTAACATGCTGCTAGTACGGTAAAACTGCGCATGTCGAAACATCCGAATCAATATGCCGATGAATGGGAGTTTTTCTAAAATCGGCAGATTCCAGTGGGCGCGAGCTGCACGTCGGATCGCCCATATCAGCGACAGCAACATGCAGATAAAAGTACCGCCCATGATTTGGGGATGTAAATTAATCGTTTTTCCGACGTTAATCAGCATCATTGAAGCGAACGGAATTTCTCCCCGCGAACTCTCAATCAATGTCGAGAATTTAGGGACGACGAAACCCAATAAAAATAACACAACCACTCCACCGACTCCGAGCAGCATCAACGGATACACTGCGGCGCCTACCGCTTTTGAGCGAATTCCCCGCAAAGTTTCGAAATTACTTGAGTAGCGGCGCAATGCGGCTGCCATATCGCCGGTTTGCTCGCTGGCAGCGATGCTTGCAATCAGTAGTTGCGGGAAAACGTCCAGCCTGTCGCGCATCGCAGCGGAAAAATTTCGTCCTTCTTTCAATGCGCGTACCAGGCGCGCAAGTACGCGGCTGGTTTCAGAGGATCGTTCCTTCTCAGCCAGGGTTTCGATGCCGTCGATGATACCCAAACCGGCGTCAAGGAGGGCGCCAAGCTCGTGGGCGAATAGCGCTATGTCCAAACGCACAGTATTGGGTTTGGATGTTTTTCCGGCCCCAAAAAAACCAGCGGAACGCGGCTTGCAAGAGAGCACGCGCAAGCCCTCGCGTTGGGCGAGTTGCGTGGCGAGATCTGCATCAGCCGCAGGAATCCGCAAGATGCGGATGGCACCGGCTTCCGCTACTCCCACAACCTCAAATTCAAGGGTACGCGCATCGTCCATCAGGTCCTCCTTGTACTCATTGCGCTGCTGGTGAAGTTGGGCCTCTATTGAGCCATCCAGGAGCCCACGTCAGTGTTTTCACCAGTCCCCCCTACCTGTCCGTCGGCGCCTAACGAACTGATGTCGTAGCCATCATGATCACCCGGAGATTTATAGATAAATTCGCGGCCCCACGGATCAGGCGGAACGGCCCTGACCAGATACGGACCTTGCCATTTTTCTTCATCGTTAGGCTTGGTGAACAGTGACTTTAATCCCTGTTCGGTGCTGGGAAAATGCCCGACATCCAGACGATATTGATCTAGTGCTTTACCGAGAGAATGGATTTGAACACGGGTGATTTTGGTATTCGATTTGCCGAGTTGCTCAAAATAGCGGGGGGTAACAATAGCCGCCAGCAAGCCGATGATAAGGATCACCACCAGCAGTTCAAGCAGGGTAAATGCGGCGTACCGGCTGATAGGTATAGGCGTGAGCGACTTCGCGCCATAGGTGACGTTACGGGTCATTATCCTTCTCCCTGAACCGAAGATCCCGCGCTATTGAGACCAGCCATCACGTCCATATATAAAAGTTTTCTGGGCGGAAACAGACAGCAGGCTTAAGCAGAGTGGGTCTAAGTTGTTTTGTGTTTATTGCAAGTTTTATTGTAATTTATAATATCTTTTTGTCAACGAGTAAGTGCGGGTATACCCACTAAAAGTAGTACTTACCCTCCCTCCCGGGGGGGAAGGTTGCCGGAAATATTTTTGGCTCTGGTGAAACCCCTACTGAGCAATTTTGGTGAGTTATACCCATGGATAAAAAGGGATGATGGGTAGATCAATTGGCAGCGCAATAGCCTATACATACATGTGAGGCTAAAAAAATGACAATCTTGATCCTACGGGTTTTACTCTTTATGTTTGGCGCAGGTGCGTTATTTTTTTCATGCCCGTCGATTGCGCAAGTCTATTCGGGTGTAAATGCCGAGGGAACCTTAGTCCTGTCTAACTTTAGCTCTGGCGATACACCAACGATCGTCGTTCCCGGCCCAATATTGGCTGAGGCCAAGTCGCAGAAATCTCATCCACGCCGGGACATTATTTTTTCTATTCCATTGGTCCTCAAAGCGCTAGTAGAAGATTCGGCAAAGGAGTACGGTCTGGACCCCCTTCTACTGCATGCAGTGATCAGAGCCGAGTCCGGCTATAACGCCCAAGCCATATCGCGCAAAGGCGCACGCGGGTTGATGCAATTGATGCCGGACACCGGTCTTCGCTTCGGTGTCAAAAATCTGCTTGATCCGCGCGAAAACCTGAAAGCGGGCGCGCAGTACCTGCGTTGGTTATTAACACTCTTCGACGGTGATATCGAACTGGCGCTGGCAGGATATAACGCAGGAGAGAATGCCGTGATCCGCGCCGGTTATCGTGTACCTCCCTATAACGAGACGCGCAATTATGTACCAAAGGTGCTGAAATATTATCGCGGAGAGCGATCCTGATGGCGGTCTTGATATCCAACCCGGAAGCGCCGGCTGACGGAAAGAGCAGCCCACCGCATAACCCTATGTTTGTACGTCTATTCGGAGAAATCAACATGCGCCTTACCAAAATAATCTGTGGTCCGTTATTTTTTTCGACTGTACTGGTGTCGACCAGTGCGTTCGCCGTAAATATGGACGCGCATGCACATCATCATCATCCTATGTCGACCGAGTCGTCGCAGGCAGTTGTCGACTATAGTTTGCCGAAGGTAAATTTGGTACGGCAGGATGGTAAGACGGTCTCGTTGGCTGACGAGTTAAATGACGGGCGGCCGGTTATTTTGAACTTTATTTACACTACTTGTACGACGGTTTGTCCTCTGACTAGCCAAACGTTTTCACAATTGCAAACGGCTTTGGGCAGTGATAAGTACAAGGTTCATCTTGTCTCTATATCGATAGATCCTGAAGAGGATACGCCAGCGCGATTGCAAAAGTATGCACAAAAATTCGGCGCTGATTCGGAATGGAATCACTACACCGGCAGCGTTGAAGCCAGTATCGCCACCCAACGTGCGTTTGATGTCTATCGGGGCGATAAAATGAACCATAATCCAGTGACCTTATTGCGCAGTGCTCCGGGAAAACCTTGGCTGCGTATCGATGGCTTTTCTTCTGCGGCCGATCTACTCAACGCCTACCGCAATCTGGTCGCTGTCAAGTAAAGGGGCGCATTGTGGCAGGCAACCTGGCGATTGCACAGCGATTGTGGGTCGGACGAAGACTGGCGGGATTTATTCCGCTCATGATAGTAATGTTGTTCGTGCTGGCTGTATCGAATACTTTGGCAGAGCCCTTAACCGGTACCGATGCAGCACTGCGGCTATACCGCGGGGGTATTCTGCCTTCAGGCCAGATGGTACACGCGGAGTGGGGCGCTAACGGATCGGTAGAGGGTGCCGAAGCCGCTTGCGTCAATTGCCATCGCCGCAGCGGGTTTGGTACCACGGAAGGAAAGTTCGTCATTCCACCTATTGCCGGCCGTTATTTGTTCAGGCCACATGGTAACCGGCCGGAGGATATCGACTTTCGCTATGGGGCAGGTTTTATTCCAAAGCGTGAACCGTACACCGATGCGACGCTCGCCAATGCGATCCGGAATGGCATAGGCCGCGATGGGAAGCCGCTCAATGCGCTGATGCCGCGCTTCGTATTCGACGAGGTAACTACGGCCGCCCTGATCGACTATTTAAAAGTCCTTTCAAGCGAAGCGGTGCCGGGCGTCACCGAAGATACGCTGCACTTTGCAACCATCATCACACCCGATGCCGATCCGGTAAAGCGGCAGGGTATGCTGGATGTGCTAGAACGCTTTTTCCGCGATAAAAATGAATTTATTCGCGGTGGCTTTCAGCGCATGAAAAGCGACAAGGGTGTTATGTATCGGGTCTCCCGCAAATGGCAACTACATGTATGGGAACTCACCGGCGCGCCGGAGACATGGGAACAGCAATTGCATGCACGCATGATTGCGGAGCCGGTCTTTGCAATTGTCTCAGGGTTGGGCGGGACAACCTGGGCGCCGATTCACCGATTTTGCGAGCGCGAGGCGATTCCCTGTCTGATGCCCAATGTCGACATGCCGGTCAATACCGAGAACGATTTTTATACGATATATTTTTCCAAAGGGGTGCTGCTGGAAGCCGAATTGTTGGCATATCGTCTGCGTAATAACTACGGCACAACGGCGCGGCGGCGCTTGGTTCAGGTCTTTCGGAAGGGAGACATCGGACCGCAAGCGGCCGCTGCACTTGCAGACGACTTGAAAGGTGCAGGATGGCAGTCGACCTCTCGCATCCTACATATCTCGGGTGATGCGGCGGAGCTAGCCAAAGCTGTCAATAGCGTGGCGGCTGGCGATGTGTTGGTGTTGTGGTTGCGTCCACCCGATCTCGCGTTGTTGCCCTCCAACGCGGAACCGGGGCAATCATTATTTTTGTCCGGCGTCATGGCGCTACTGGAAAATGCGCCACTGCCGCCTGCATGGCGTGAAAACGCACGGATGACCTATCCGTTCGATTTACCGGAGGTGCGGAAAGTCAGGATGAACTTTCCGTTAGGATGGTTCAAAATACGTAATATTCCGATCGTGAGCGAACGGGTGCAGGCCGACACTTATCTGGCATGCCAGATTTTGTCAGAAAGTCTCGGAGATATGCTGGATAGCTTTGTGCGCGACTATTTAGTCGAGCAAGTTGAGGCGATGTTAAGCAGGCGCCTGGTCAATGGTTATTATCCTCGACTAGGACTGGCACCCGGCCAGCGATTTGCTTCTAAGGGCGGCTATATTGTGCGCTTCGCACAGCAGGGGTCCATGCACCCGATTGTCGATGGAGATTGGATTGTGCCGTGACGTCTGCAGATTTTATTTTGGCTATTCTTCCACTGGAATGACCGCCGCAACCTGCCCCTGCCGAATAATTAAATTCCTCCTACCTTGTTCTGGCACTGCCGTTAGTGCACAGACGTTAGGTCTATTGCTTCCGTCAAACCACTCGTTTTGGTTCATACAATGGATACCCTACCATCAGTTTGGGTGGTAACCCTCCTATTTTTTCTCTGTTAAGAAACGTATTCTTATGACAAGGGAAATGGAAAGAAAAATAGGTTGCACTGATTCGGAAGAAGCGATTTAGCTGCACCAAAGCGAATGGTTTCTTGGCCAGAAGACCGAGCTGAACCGGCGCTGCGTGCAGTGAAGTCACTGATGACGCATCTCCCCCGAACAATGTATGCAAAAAATTGCGCAAACCGCTCTGCCATCATGCTTCACAGCAAACGGTATAGATGAAGTTCACATTCTATTGACGAAGTGAAGGAGGTCGTGATGTTTATCACGAAGTTGAGTTACAGCGGCTTGACCGCTTTACTGCTCGTTATAGCTAGCACCCATGTCGGCGCACAGAACTTTCGTGTGCAGTGTCCGAATGGTACGGCGCTGCATAAATCGCTCGACGGAAAGGTCGACTCGATGATTGTCGGCGACCCCACCCGGCCCTCAGCCGCCAATGCCAACCCCCAGATCAAGTGCCAGCATATTTCGGGTGGAGACGGATTTGCCACGATGGCAGATGGACAGCAGATCTATTTGTTCGGCTTCGGTGCATTGTCTGGGTTGGCCGATTTGAATAACGGTTTGCCCGGGACCGAAGTCGCTAAGGTGTTTAATGGTGCATTTGCCGGCCCGGTGTTTCCGGGGGATGGTACCGCGCCGAACAATGCCGCCATCACGGAACCGGCACTCATGATGAATAACGGTGTACTAGCGGCGCAAGCGCCCGGACCGATGATGGCGATTGACGAAGATGATGAATTCTTTCTGACGCTGTCGAATGTCGGGATGATCATGCGGCCGGATCTTTTCGAGCAGCACACGGTTCACTTCCACGGTTATCCCAACGCGTCGTCTTTTTTCGATGGCGTGCCGGATGCATCGGTCGCCATTAATATCGCGGGTAGTTTTACCTACTATTACACGGCGCCCGACGCCGGCACCTATTTCTGGCATTGCCATATTACGCCGCCGGAGCATTTACAGATGGGGATGGTGGGTCAACTGTTTGTCCGCCCACGCCAGAATCGGCTAGCACCAGGGGAAAATCTTTACATCGCCTTGCATGACTATCTTTACCCCACCGTACCTATTTCCAAGCGCGTCGCAGCGCACTATCCGAATGCGACTTTTCCACCCGAAGACTGTAAGAAAGACATTCTATGTTCCACTCCGCTTCCTGGTAAGGATAGCGGTGTAGTACAGATCGCGGGCGCCAAATATGCGTATAACGACGGCGATGGTTCCACCCGCTATGACGTCGAATATCCGATCCAGATGATGGGATTCGATCCTAACTTCCACTTTATTGGTATGACGTTTAATCCTGAGCCATTCGCTGATATGAAGGATAAATACTTCCTGCTTAGCGGACGTGGTTATCCCGATACAATCGGCGTACCCGGCTATGCGGGTCTGCCTACTGCATCTACCAATCCTTTACCCGGCGGTGCCATGACTACCGCTGCCAGCGACGGGGTAGCGCGCGAATCGCAGGTTCAGCCCACGCTGATCACGATTAATAAAACTGGCGGCCAGACCAGAGCCTTGCTGCGGGTATCGAATTTGAGCGTGACTGAATATCACACGTTGGCGACCGTCGGCGTGCCGATGCTGGTGATCGGTTTCCATGCCCGGCTGCTGCGCGATACCGCTGGTGAAAATCTGTACTACACCACCAACTCGGTGACCATCGGAGGAGGAGAGTCAGCCGATGTGATCCTCGATGTCAGTACGGTTCCGGTGGGGACCTATTTTCTTTACACGACCCAACTTGACCATTTGTCAAATGATGCTGAAAATTTCGGCGGCATGATGACTGAAATTCACGTTCTATAGGAGGGGCTGTGGAGAACCTACTACACAGAGGTATCGGGGCGTTCGCTAAGGCGATCATGACGTTGAATATAGCGGTGATCGCTGTGTGCGGTTGCTGGAGCGTTCCCGCGCAAGCGGCCGTGCCCGGCATTACGGGCGGCGCTACTACGCCGGTGTTCTCGCTGGTGGCAAGCGCTGGCTATTCATCGCAGCCGGATGGCGCGTTAATCTATTCCTGGGGATATGGTTGCGGCAAAACGGGTTCTGCGCCTGGCGTGGTAGTGCCAGCGTCGCCCGCAGGTTTCGCACCGGCAGCGATGACCAGTACAAGCTATTGTGGTGTCATGCAATTGCCGGGGCCGACGTTGATCGTGACCGAAGGTGATATGGTCACTCTTGAACTCGCTAATGCGTTACCGGTAGCTGCGGGAAATACCTCGATCGTATTTCCCGGATTCCAGGTTTGTTTCGGTCCCATCAGCGGTGGGATTTGCCATCCCTCCACCACCAACGGTACGGCGGGCATCCTCACCCGTGAGGCGGCACGCGGGCAGACAGTGCGCTATTCGTTTGAAGCGACCAAACCTGGTACCTATGGCTACCACAGCGGCACACAGGCAGAGCTGCAAATTGAAATGGGTTTATACGGCGCGATCATCGTGTTACCAAAAACGGCCCCGGCGCGCTGCAATAAGTCCGCGCTCGGTAGTCAAGCCGATTTCAGGCTTGCCACCTCTGCCTACGGGCACCCGCAAACATGTTATGACCGCGAGTATTTGTTTCAACTGTCAGAGATGGACTCTACTATACACTCAGCGGCCCTGGATCAGGTTCAGGCTTGTGATAGTGCATTGCTTGGCGGTGCCAAGATATGCGCGCCCATCGTCGTCAAAACCGAACCGTTTCATCCGAATTATTTCCTGATCAACGGGCGTTCTATGCCGGATGACATGGACAGCTCTTTCTCTCCGGCTTATCCGGCGCAGCCTTATAACGGCAATCCGCATGTGCATCCGGGTGAAACGATGCTGGTACGGGAGATCGGTCAAGGGCGAATCCAACATCCGCTACACATCCACGGCAATCATGCGCGGGTGTTGGCAAGGGATGGCAATCTGTTGCTATCAACGGTTGATCAGACCAGTCTCGCCGGGCCGCTGATTTTTACTTTTCCTTCGGTGTCAGGGCAATCGGTGGACGCGCTATTTACCTGGACCGGCAAGGGCTTGAACTGGGACGTCTACGGTCATAAATTTGCAGGCGGTCCCGGTGCGGTGGATCCCGTTCCATGTCATCCGGATACTGCGGGGTTTTATACCGATGCCAGCAATCCGCCTGCCATACCCGGGGTGACGCCCAACTATGGCGAGTGGTGTGCCGATCATAACAAGCCGATGCCGGTTACGCCGCCAGACCCCCAGGTTGTTACCAATGGCTTCTGGTACGGCGGAACGCCTTACCTTGGTCTCCAGGCCGTAGACAGCGGTGGGGTACAGCCGATCACACGACCGTTGCCGCCCACGGCCACCTCGCAAAATCCTAGCGCAGGCTACGCCTTCATGTGGCATTCGCACGATGAGCGAGAGATTACGACAAACGATGTGTTTCCGGGAGGGATGATGATGATGATGATCATTGATCCTCCGGGGGCAGCAATCGACGAGAGGTTGTAAGTGGATTTGAGCTACCGGGATCGACTGAGATCGATGATTGTCGATGGATAGTCGCCTTGTGACAGGTGAGGATAAAAATGAAAATGACAATTATATTCAAACGGTTACCGCTTAAATTCGCCATTGTTGCAACCGCGATGGCCCTGACGGCAACCTCAGCAATGGCACAGTCTGGTGCGCTCACGACGGTGCATCTGAGCGCGCAGCGCATGAGTAAAACGCTGCCTGACGGCACCATCGTTCCGATGTGGGGCTACTGTTCAGATGACCGTGCGCAAAGTCCGGCGTTAAGCGGCGGTGTGCTACTTAACGTCAACCCATGCAGCACTGCGGTGGCTGGAACAACCAAGACGATAGCCAATACGGTCTGGGCGCCCGGGCCGACGATTGTTGTGCCGATCGGAAATCAACTCAATATCAGTGTAAAAAATAATCTGGCGGCGGGCACTTCCACTTCGCTCGTGATCCTTGGGCAGATTGGCGGTAGTGCGGGGAGCCCTACGCGGGACGTCACGCCGGTTGACCATCCACCGCAAACTGCAACTACCTGGCCAGCTCAAGCGGCGGCTGGTTTCACCCCACCGCAACAGGGCATGCGCGCCCGCGCCTTTGGTCAGGAGGCCGCCTTCAACGGCACGATCGCCTACACATGGAATACGAATATTGCGCCAGCAGCCAGGAATCCTCAGTACCTCAAGCCGGGTACTTACTTATATGAAACCGGAAGTCATCCGTCTTTGCAGGCACCGATGGGTTTGTATGGCGTGCTGATTGTAACGCGCAGGCCAACGTATGAAATCGAGGAGCCAGGGAGTGCCGAGGCATCGCAAACGCTGGAGTCTCCCGGCCATGCTTTTCCTGGCGCGTATGCTAATTACGCTGGCACACCATCGCCACTTGCCAGATTGGTAGGCGTGCCTTACGACATGGATGCAACCTTGCTATTTTCTGAGATTGATGTGAACCAGAATACGGCGGTGGATGCAGCAGCGGTAGCCGGAACCAGCGAATCGATCCGTTGGAATGATGCGCGTTGCACCCAATCGCAAAAGCCCGTCGCCACCGGCGTAGCGCAGGTGCCGTGTTATCCGGCGGCAGTCAACTATGCACCGACTTACTTTATGGTGAATGGCAAACCCTACAATCAAACCAGCCCCGCAGACTCATCTACGGTATTGCCCGATTTGGCCGGCAGCGACGCCGTCACGGGCAACATCATGGTGCGGATGGTAAATGCAGGCTTACGCACCCATACTCCCGCCGTCGTCGGACTACCGTTTACGCTGATCGGCGAGGATGGCAACGTGGCACCGGGTAACACCAAGGTGCAGAATGAAGTCAACATGCCCCCGGGTAAAACGATTGATGCATTGGTGCTTCCCCGGGCTAGCGCAGCGACCGGGACGCAAAGAAGATACACCGATGCGGTGTATCCATTTTTTGATCGGGGGCTTGGGCTGACATCAGGCAACGAGACTAGGGGAGGAATGCAGGGATACTTGGTCGTCGCGCCAGCGAGAACCGCCACGCTGACCGGTGCTGCGTTGGTGCGTGCCCTCAACACAAACATCGGTACCAGTGCCAAACCAGCGGTGACAGCGACGGCCAACCCTGACTATTACACGCTCTCACCGAACGCGACCGCCTTGAGCGACAACGTACTGACCAATGACATTGGGGTGGTCCGCGCTGTCATTCAGGGGCAGGCGTTGACCAATGGCGCCACCACGTCCACCGCTGTGTTGGCGCACGGCAACGTGACGCTTAACACTAATGGCAAATTTAGCTATACGGTGACCACTGCTCCGGCCAGTACGAGTACGGCTACGATTGATAGTTTTACCTATTGCGGCAATGATTCGGCCACCGTGTGTGCGTTGGTATCGATCACCTTCGAGGCAACCGGTGCTGCACCGACTGCCGTGGGACGAATTTATAACAATACTGCGACGACCGCCTATCCAAGCAATGTCGCATCGCTGCTTAAAGTGCCGCGCGGCGCTGGTCTGCTGCAAGGTGCAACTGACCCCAACGGCTATCCGCTGACTGCTAAGTTCGCTGGGGTTGCGCCGAGCTGGGTAGCGCTGGGTAGCGACGGCTCCTTTACCGCGACACCTTGTGCGGCTGCCCCCGCTACCTGTACGTTCCAGTTCGCATCAGTGAATAGTCAGGGTACCGCCAGTCCCGCCCAAACCGCGACAGTGGTGTTTCCGGCGGGAAGCGGCTTGCCGATAACGCTGGTCGATGCCCAGAGCGGGACGGTATTGCTCAACGATTACAGCTGGATCATAGAAGAGGATCAGACCTGGCACAATGCGAATGTCGGTGTGACACCACCGATCATCAACGGGAAACCGACGCCTAGTTTAGCCACTAGTTTTTTCCGTAGCTACATGCCGGTCGTGGCTTCCGGCTGTACCGGAACATTAAGTTGTATGGATGCACAGAGCGTCGGCGGTACCGTCGTTGTGCCGAAACCGCGTTCGCTGCCGTCCGATGTCGCGCTTGATCCGAACAAGTGGTATTACATCTCCATCTTGCCGGGTGATGCTGCTAATCCGTTTGTAGGTGCCTTCGCGGGTGATCCTCTGCTCACCCCGGATTGCTTAACCCCTAGCGCTGCCGGTGCCAATGACGCCAAATGCGGACATACGATCAGTGGCGGCCAGATTGCACCGTTAGCCGGGGCTGGATATCCACCGACCACTATTAAAGTGGAGCCGAATCCTTTGCGCCCAGCACAACTGTCGGTGTATATTTTTGAAGACGGCAGCCCAACCAATGGCGATCCCGATGCGACCGAAAACGGGCTGGGAGGATTTGAAATCCGTATCTGGGATACCGCCGGTCGCTCCGGCGATGCGATCGGTCAGATAACTTACGATGCCTTCAACATGCCATTGACGAATGCGTTGCTGGGATCACCCGGTTGCCCAAATGTTTATAGCCCCACCAATTCTGGCACAAGTTCTACCAGTCCTAATTACGCGGGGAAGGACCTGACCGGCGTAATTCTGACTTGCCCTAATGACCCTATCGATCCAGCTAATCCTAGCGCGGATTACGTTTTGCAAGGGCAGGCGCTGGTTAAAAACCTGATGCCTGGCCGCTTTGACGTGATGGCACATCCCGGTGCGGTGCGACGTGGTGCAGGAGAAATATGGCATCAGGTATCTACTCTGGAAGGCACGCCGGCGCAGGATGCTTTTGTCAAATCAGGTGAGCCTGCTTACTTCCAGGAATTTGGACCTCCAGGCTTCCACACATTTATTGGTTTCGTGAATCCCGCCCATATCGCTCAACAAAATATTATTGCGACGCATGTTCCTGTAAGTGGGATTCCACCTGCACCAAGTGCCGATAACGAAGGACCTCCTGTCACCGGACCGGTTGCGCTTGCCACGACGACGGTATCGGGACGGATTACTAGCCTGCATATGTCACGTCCGGTCAAGGAAACCTTATGGGATTCCGGTGCGCGTGGGCCGCTGGCTGCAACGTCTTGCATGGTAGGTCTCAATCAGGAAGGTGAGCTGGGCCTGAATATTGGCTACGCTGCTTGCGACGATGATGGTAATTTCACGCTCACTAATATTCCTGTGGGTTCTTACATGCTAGTCATCTGGGACCATTGGCTGGACCAGATCATCGCCTTCAAGTCGGTCCAGGTATTGGCCAGCAACACGCCGGATAAAAATGGTAATCCGGTGCCGTCGGGTGCGGTGGCATTGGGCAATATCCCGGTATTTAGTTGGTTCACGCGTGTGGTGACGAGTACCTATATTGATCAAAACGGCAATGGCACGCGGGATGCTGGCGAGCCCGGTATCGCGCAGGTACCCGTCACAATTCGGTTCCGCGATGGTTCCGTCTCCAACGTATTACCGACCGATTCCGATGGCAATGCGGTGTTTTACGAGCTTTTCCCTCTATTTAACTGGTATGTGGTCGAATCAGACCGTACCCGCTTTACGGGTACCGGCGTCAACGTCACGGTCGACGCTGGTGGCTTGCCCGACTGCGTGACCTATCAACCGGTTACCGGGCAGGGCACGGTTGGCGCAGCTAACCAGAATAGTGCCATGCCGTGTTCAAAAACTGGCGGCATTCTCAACTCTTCGTATGTCTGGAATGACCCGATTACGGGTAAGAGTTTTGGTGCTGTCCCACCGGGATTGAGTAACGGCACCAACCGTAAGGACAGTGGTAGCGTGCTGTACGAAGGCTTGCAAGGTTTCATCAACCAGAGTCAAATTTTGGATTGGGGCAAGCGGCCTTTCAATGTCGGCGAAAACGGGGGGATTCAAGGCATGGTGGTGTATGCCTCGACCCGTGGCTTTGATGATCCGAGCCTTGAGGTGCAGTTTAAATGGGAGCCGGGCGTCCCCCGCGTCATCGTTAATTTGTATAAAAAGTTGCTGAATGCGGACGGCACGACAGCGCTCACCCTTGTGAACACCACTAAGACCACCAGCTGGGACGATTACGCGACCGGGACCAAAGCCGATGGGTCACCGAATATGGTGTGTCCGGGACAAGACGGTCAAGATCCTTTCCTGACTTACACACTTGGCGCATCTAACCAGTTCAAGTGCTATGACGGCTTCCATCTATGGAACCAGGTGCAACCTGCGGTCTACGATGGTGCCTATGCCTTTACGACCGATGCTGCGGGCTTGCCTCTGGCACCGGGGAGATATGTGGTCGAAATTATTCCTCCGGCCGGATATGAGATTGTTAAGGAAGAAGATAAGAACATCTTGATCGGCGACGCGTGGGTAGCACCGGCAGCCCAGCAATTCAGTGCGCTGGCCAATATTTTCATCATGCCTGATCAAGCCCAGGTGGGTGCATATTACAATCCGAAGAATCCGAATAATGCCACCACCAGCCTTGGGTTCCAGGGCGCTAAAGTCCAGTTTCCAACCTGCGTCGGGACATTGCGTACGGTGCCTGATTTCATGAGTCTGTTTCCCGGCTCCGGTCAGGTAGCACCGTTCGCGGGTGCGATCAAACCGCTCTGCGATCGTAAGGAAGTACAGCTTGCCGATCAGGCGACCGGCAAAGCAAGTTTCTTCATCTACAGTAATACGCCGGTTGCTGCGCATTTCACTGGCTTGATACTTGACGATGCTGCGACTGAAATCAATGCCGTCTCGCCCGATTTCGGTGAAAAATTCGCCATCGCCCATGCGCCGGTATCGATCCGCGATATGCATGGCGTGGAAATTTCACGGGTGTATTCCGATCAATGGGGTACCTATAACGGTATGGCACCATCGACCTGGCAAGTCAACGTACCGAATCCGTCTGGATATTCTCCGAATATGCTGATCGCTTGTATGAATGATTCCGGTCCAATCGTCGATATGCGCCCCGGTTCTTCAACCTTGGGACAATTGATTTCGGACCCATTGTTCAATCCCTCATTCAGCCATTTTTGCTATACCAACCCGTACATGCCGGGTGCAACTGTCTATCTTGATACGCCTGTGTTGCCAGTGGCTGCGTTTGCCGATGGTTACAATCCGGCCGATTGCAATTATCCCGACAGCACGCCTTCCATTAAACGCGTTGACGGCGACAACGTAGGACCCTGGGTGGCTGCGGCTGACGGTACGCATATTGTGAAGATCACCGCGCTGGGCGATGTGGATGTACCAAATCCGGCATATCAGGGACCTAGTGCGACTAGCGCGCCATTCAACCAGCGCACGGTCAAACGGCACTATGGGTTCGGTCCGACTGCGGGCACGATTAGTATCAATGGTGTGGCCCTGACCAATGTGTCATGGTCCGACGCCAACATTACTGCAACGGTCCCAAGCGGTATGGCGACCGGTGAGTTGCTGATCACCAATGCAGCGGGATTGTCTAGTGTGGATTCGGTCACGCTGACTGTCGGGGGTGCGGTACCCGTAGTGGTGAAACCCGCCTTTTTTAATCCGAGCCCAGCCACGGCATCGGGTGCTGGCTTTCCGCATCCGATTCAAGACGCGATCGATAGCGCCCGGCCTGGCGATCTGATCATTGTGGATGCGGGAACCTATCCTGAACTGTTGATCATGTGGAAACCGGTGCAATTACAAGGCGTAGGCGCTGCCTCGGTAGTGATC
Organism: Glaciimonas sp. GNP009; assembly: GCF_054343755.1. NCBI lineage: Bacteria > Pseudomonadati > Pseudomonadota > Betaproteobacteria > Burkholderiales > Oxalobacteraceae > Glaciimonas > Glaciimonas sp. GNP009. The sequence goes on along the minus strand of NZ_JBTGUV010000004.1, from coordinate 1,075,207 downwards.
AATGCTGCGAAATATCCGACCCAAAAGCTGGAAGACTGGAGACCCAGAATTAACAAGCTGTTCGGGGTGGATGTCACCACCGGTAATCTGAGCGATAAACCGCAAATCGATCCGCTTCCGACCCAAACTCCCATCACCGGTGGCGTCGTGCTGCTCGAACCAACCATACTGGCGACAGAAGAAGGGCCTGGAATAGCCGTTCTGGCCAAAAATCTACCGCAAAGCGATTGCGCCAGTACGACTTCTGGAGACAATGGACCGAGCAATTATTTTGCGGTGATCGCGAAAAATCTGGGCGTGCCTAGCAAGGTCGCCATACAACCGACCGGCTGGAATATGGGCGATTCGAACTTCCGCTGTGCTAAATCGCGGATAGATGGCCTAAGTATCACTGGCAGCGATGCGGGCGGCGGCATCTACGCCAACGGTTGGACCCATGGACTTGAAATTTCGAATAACCGCATCTATAGCAATTCCAGCTCTATGCATGGCGGCTTACGGATCGGCTCCCCATTTGAGGAAGAAACCCCTCCTGTAAATGGTTATGGCTATGACGTCGGCGTGAATATTCATCACAACGCCATCACCAATAACGGCACCGTCGAAGCGACACCGGGAGCTGGCGGGGCCAACGTAACAGGCGCTGGAGCAGGCGTATCCATCTGCACCGGTACCGATAATTATGCGGTGAATTACAACTTCATTTGCGGCAACTATAGCAACGGCGGCGGCGGCGGTATCGGTGCCATCGGTGTCAATATGAACGGTGTGATCGCCCATAATAAAATATTGTTTAATCAGAGTGCGCAACAGACGACGACCGTGCATGGCGGCGGGATCGATATTGAAGGCGATCTGACTACCAACACCACGTTTTCCAACGGTACTGGCAATATCACGATTGATTCGAATCTGATCGTTGGTAATTTTGCGCAGTCCGGTCATGGCGGTGGAATTCGGTTGCAACAGGTGAACGGCAACGACGTTATCAGCAACCCAACCAATCCGGAAAAATGGTATCGGGCAACCATCACCAACAATATCATCACGAATAACGTGGCGGGCTGGTCGGGTGGTGGTATCTCGCTGGTGGATACGCTGAAGGCGGTGATTCATGAAAATACGATCGCTAACAACGATAGTGCCGCCATCGTCGGCGCCTTGTTTGGCATCAATGGCCGTGGTCCTACCACATCGTATGCAAGCCCGGCTGGTATCAGCACTGAAATGACTTCGCCGGCACTGCTTGCAGTGTTGCCGACAACTGCTTCGGCGCGGGTGCCGGTCTCTGCGACCAAGGCGCGTAATACTTATTCCAACCCCGATATATTTAATGACATCATTTGGCATAACAGGTCGTTCTTTGTCGACGCAACGGGAGGTGCGGGTGCATCCAACGTTTGCTCGAGCAACAATACCAACGATCGGACCTGCAACGTGCTGCCACCGTCGGTAAATGCCAGCGACTGCACCGGTACGCCAGCGTATTGGGATATTGGTACGGTCGGCGATGTTTCGGCGGCAGCATCCAGATTCACCGTAACGGATATGTACAACTCGGTCCTTTCGCCAGCAGGTTCTATCTATGGCAGCAATCCTGGCCGAGGTATCAGCGTGAGTGATCCTGGGCTGACCAAGAGCTACTGTAACGGCCCGCGCGCCAATCCTGGGATGAAGTTCGAGCCAGGTCAGCCCTTCCTGCCGCCGTTCAGCATGGTTGCCGGTGTCACACTGGATGAGGCCGGAAACTTTGTCGATCTGAAATATGGTCCGCTGTCATTGACTGATCCGCTTCAACCAGGTGCAGTACCCTACGGTAACTACAGCATTACAAATAGCGGTGCCGCATATAACAACGGCATAGGCGCGGATCCAGACAGTCTGATCAGAGCAACAAGCATCGATTATCTGGGTGCGCCACGGCCTACAACTGGTCGCTTACCGGGGTTTGACATCGGCGCGACGCAGGTCAATAACGGGATTGTCGGGGGAGCAAATATACTGCTGCGTACAGCGTCACTGATCGCCAGTACAAATGCATTGGTGGCGACCGCTAACCCATTGACTGCACTGGCAGCGGCAGTGAACGGGACGACCCAGCCGGTTGCGCAGTTGAGTGCATTAACGCCAGCATCGATACCCTCTGCGCTCAACTGCGGTACGCCTGGACAGGCGGCCTGCGGGACCGGTACGGTGCAGCTTTCGAATAGCGGAAAGTCATTGCTGACGATAGCCGGTATTACATCGAGTAATCCGGCCCAGTTCGCGATAGTGAGTAACTGTGGTGCCACATTGGCTAGCGGCGCTACCTGCGGGATCACGGTGACTTATCATCCGCTGGCGTTGGGGGGAGCGGTCACCGCATCATTATTGGTGCGCGACAATAGCGGGGGTGTGGCTGGTAGCACGCAGGTCGCTACCCTCAAGGGTACGACGCAATAAGTGGGCAATAAGTGGGCAATAAGCAGGCAATAAGCAGGCAATAAGCAGCCAAGGGGATCGCATGAATGAGCAAAAATATACAGCGCTGCACAGGGAGGTTTCAGGCTGGTCGCGCGTTGCTGGTAGGGTGCGTGGGGAAAGTGGCGCGTCCCTTATAACGGACAGCCGGCACTATGCCGTTCGTAGCATTGTCGGTCCCTTCATCTTGCTAGCCATCCTTGGGTTCTGCAACGGAGCTTACGCTGATAGCCAGGAAGATCCGCGCAATGCCGCGCACGCCTGGCGCATCAACCACAACCCGCAAATGGAGCGAATGTGGGGTATTAACGTAACGGGCGTGCGGCTGGTTTCTTCCAATTGGATGCTGCAATTTAAATACCAGGTTACGGACCCGGAAAAGGCGAGGTTGCTGCTCGATCATCAAGCCAAACCGTATTTGACCGACAAACCGAGCGGCGCGATGCTGGCGGTTCCGGCAATGGAAAATGTCGGTGAGCTGCGACAAGTGTCGTCGTTGGTGGCTGGGCGGGATTATTTCATTATTTTTGGAAATGCCAGTCAAGTGGTGCGGCGCGGTAACCGGGTAAATATTGCGGTTGGCGCGTTCCATGCGGACGACCTGGTGGTCGAATAGCTGGGTCGGAATAATATTGGATGAAAAGGAAAAGCACATTATGAACAACCACTATCGTCTTTCCATTCCCTCAAAATTATGCGTGTGTTTGGGCGTGATAGTTTTCCTGACCTCGGCTGCGCGGGCAGAAACCCCACCGTTGGGTGCAGCACAAGTTGTCGATAAGAATGTCGTGGCACGGGGTGGAGCAACCGCTTGGGGTGCTATTCGTTCGATTTCCTTTGTAGGTAAGATCGATGCTGGGCGGACCCATCCCACTCCTCCCGGCACGGTTGATAGCTACTCAACGGGTCCGTCGAATCTGCGCCCTGGTCAGCGCCGCATGATGATCGCTGAAACGCCCGTAAAGCCAGAGGAGGTGATTGCTTTGCCGTTTCGGCTGGAGTTGAAGCGACCGCGCAAAAGTCGGCTGGAGCTTGACTTCGCTGGCGATACCGCGATTCAGGTCTACGACGGTAGCGCAGGATGGAAGGTTCGGCCTTTCATGGGACGCACGACGGTCGAATCGTTCAGTCCGGCGGAGATAAAAATTGCCGCTTCCCAACAGGAGCTAGACGGTCTGCTGATTAATGCCGCCGCCAAGGGCAGTCAAATCCGCATGGAAGGTATGGATAGCGTAAATGGGGTACGCGCTTATAAACTCAGGGTGGCGTTACGCGATGGAGATGTGCGTCGGGTATGGGTGGATGCTGCGACGTTCCTGGATGTCAAGGTCGATGGTATCAGGGATGTCGGTGGTCGTTCGCGTGCGATGACGACGCTACTTAGCGATTACCGCCGCATCGACGGCGTGATGATTCCCTTCAAGATGGAAACCCATGGTGTCGGGCTGAAGGATGCTGAACGAATAGTCGTGGAGAAAGTAGTGATCAACGCGGATCTTCCGGATACACGGTTCGCAAAACCGTAAAACTGTCTCAACAGAAAAAGGTAAGAATGTTCAAATCAGTGTCATTTGACGTTCTCAGTACAGGCCTTCAAAACACCGAATCGCCGCAACGGCAGAGGAGAAGATATGAAAAACTCAGGGCGCTTAATGTCAATATGCTCCGACGAGGAGGGGATGCGCGATCGCGGGGCCGCCCGTATCTTCGGTTTGTCCATCTTGCACACCGGATTGCTGCTGACCATGCTTATTACGTGGATGGCGATGCTGACAATCGCCCTCACAGCCCATGCGATCGCTCCGGTTCAACAAGGATCCTCTGCTGAAAATCCGCAAGTACAGACACTCACTGTCGCCCAAATCATCGCCCGCAATGGTGCCGCGCGCGGCGGCATTGACGCATGGCATGCGGTTACAGGTTTAAGTGAGGTCGGCCGGATGGAGCAGGTCCAGCTTAGCACCATCAATGGAATCCACAAACCGCGTTCGGGTGCCCATTCAACCATTGGCGGCGGGGCGCGCGACCGGAGTGTGCCCTTCACCCTGCATATGCAGCGCCCGCATAAGATGTATTTGGAAATTCAATACCATGGGTCGACAGCGATTCAGGTTTTCGATGGGATGCAAGGATGGACGGTGATGCCTACATCTAGCGGGGCTGTAGCGGTGAAATACGCACCGCAGACTGCGCACGCGGCGGCGACGCAACAGGATCTGGATGGTCCGCTGATGGATAGCGCGGCAAAAGGGACTAAAGTGCTCCTCGAAGGCCTCGAATTGGTGGACGGACGTAATAACTATCGCCTCGCCTTAACATTGCGCGACGGTCAGGTGCGGCATCTCTGGATTGATGCCGACACCTTTCTCGATACCAAAATTGACGGCACCCGGATGGTAGGGGGATCAGTTTGGCCGGTAGAGACCTATTTTTCCGGTTACAAGAAAGTACACGGGCTTCAGATCCCCCATGTGCTGGACACCGCGATCGGCGGGACGCGTACCACTGAGCGCATAGTGATTGACCATGTCATGCTCAATCCTGTATTGAGCGATGCCCTTTTTTCTGCGCCCGCTGTGACGTCTGGCCCTTAACCTAACGTGTCAGCTTTAGGCTTAGGTAGGAACATGGAAATGGAGATTGATTGTGGCGATTGTACGGTGCAAAGTGGATCCATTATTATTCCCCTTGGTTTTGCTTATTATGCTTGCTGTGAGTGCATGCAGCGCAGATAGCGGAAGCGAGGCCGCACCGGCCGGTACGGTCGGGCAAGCCCCGTCGAAAAGAACGGCGACGAGCAAAGCGACTTCACCATTCCTTACTCCGCCAAGACAACCAAAGGGAACTACAAATCCTAACGCATTGCCTGCGGTGCCAAACGCTGAATAGCGCTTTGCTGCCGCTGAAGAAATAAATGGCCGCGACTGACCAGGAATGCAGGATCGCGGTAACGACTATGATGCGCAATGTATGATGGAAAAAAAGCTACGTAACCGCGTCCGTATGTTGATAGTCGGAAATCTTATTATTCGCAATGAATACGGTTCACGAAGTAGGTTCCTAGGCTCGCAAGGAGACAATAATGTTAAAGCTGCAGCAAGTGATGATGACCATGCGCAGGATGTGTAGCGAGCTGGAGTTGTCGAAGTCACAGTTTGGTGAGCTAACTGAGCTGATCGGGATAGCCTCGCTGATTGTGGATAGCCAAAGCAAGATACTGAGCATCAACGAGATAGCGGCGGCAATGCTGGGATTTAAGGTAGAAGAACTACAGGATACCTTGCTGACGCATTTAGTAGAAAATGGTCAAGGGGGGCTTGATCAAGTACTGACCTTTCCGCTGAAGTCTGGCAAGCTCGAATCGTTTGAGATCCTTTTTAAAGGCCGTAGCGGTCGCAAAAGTACACTCACTATCGTGCCCCAGTCGATTGAACATTCTGATGGCATCACGCGTTCTATGTTGCTGGTGCTCACTGAAAAAAACAATCGCAACGCTTTACTGCAAACTTTGGATCGATCAGAACCAAAACTTCAACAATTTTCGAATCGTTTAATTGCAGCCCACGAACTCGAGCTGAAACGTGTCTCTTCCGAATTGCATGACGGCATTGGACAAGTGTTGGCAATGATAAAGTTTATGATCGAAGATGCCGCGCGACAGGTAAAAAGCGGAAAGCCGGACGAGGGCGCGAAAATTCTTGATGAGACGGTGGTACGGTTGCGAGAAGCAATGAATGAAGTCAGGCGTATCTCGATTGAATTGCGTCCTAGTAGCCTAGACGATTTGGGCCTGATTCCGACGATTCAATGGCATTGCCGCATTTACAAAAAAGCATATCACGACGTGCGCCTGAATCTTGATCTGGATGTGATTGAAGCGGAAGTCCCGGAAGTGCTGAAATTGGACATTTTCCGCATTATTCAGGAGGCATTAAATAATGTCGCCAAGCATGCACAGGCATCCGAGGTAACCGTCTCTCTGCAGGTGGAGCACGCTAATATGCGTTTGATCATCCGTGATAACGGTAAAGGTTTTGATGCCAATCCACTCGATTTTTCCACTGCGAATCAGGGGGGATTGGGATTAAAAAGCATGCGTGAACGGGTAGAGTCGTCTGCTGGTAATTTTTGGATTCAATCGGGTCTGAATAGTGGAACCAGGGTAGAAGCGCGCTGGTCGTTGCAGGCGGTCGTATCCGGGATATTAGTATAACAAGCGATTATGTCTGGCGGGCTTTGCAGGCGCGGAACGGTGACTCAATACCCTGTTTGGCAACCCGTTGCCCCGATACGCATAACATCAAAATGCAGCGGTGCTTCTGGCTGCCGACGCAATCGAGGAAGTGAGTTACCTCCTCGATTGAGATTCACCGGCAGCTCGCGTGGATTCTTTTGCAGCGGTATTTCTTTCACTGTCCGCTGCCCGCTGTCCACTCTCGCTTAAGCGGGACTTTGTATATTCTATAGTGTTGGCACTGACGCGATTTTGACCCAGGCTGCCGACCTTCACTGACCCATCTTCAACCATCAAAATCCAGCAGTGGGGAAACTATTTTCCATGCGAGCAGCTGCGGCAATGAATTCCGGCAGCCTGGTTCAAAATCGCGTTAGCGCGAACAGACGGAATAACAATCACATATTAATACGCGTAGTGTAACTATTTTTTTGAGGTACTACGCTTATCGATCCGGAATGGAGGCTAGCCCTTAATTGACTACACTGCTGCAAAAATGCAACGACAATTGCGCTGCGCCATCGACCGAATTACAGCGATGATACATTCTCAGCAATTTTGCTTACAGGATGAGATTTCTCGCCCATTTTTTGCGCTACGAGTGCCAGTGCCGGGGAGGTCGCCGCCGGCTACCGACACCGATATCAGTTGTCAGCAAATTTTACATATTACGAGGCGTAAAAATTATATTTTTTTAAGTCATTGATATTAAAGAAGTTTTTTTTGGGCATGATTGTTGCTTATTTAGAATTATTCTTTAATCATTCCTTGGGAAAAAAATGAAAATTCTTAATTCTTGGTCTTCCGCTGCTGCTGTAGCATTTTCGGCCGTAGGTCTACTGGCTGCACTTGCAAATGCAAATGCAAATGTGATCGATTTCGCAGGTCTTGGAAGCACATTTGGGACGGTTAAAACGTATACGCAGGATGGGATGACTTTTACCGATTCTCTCGGATTTGTTGGACCGAATATTGTTCAAAATAATTTTGCTGGTCCATATGGTTATCCGTCAACGCTTACCGTCAAGAACACCGCTGGCTCCGGCTTTAATAGCTTTGACTTCACGTCGGAACAATTTTCAATGTTCAACAACGCTGATCCTGCGTCAGTCGTGACCTTTCTCGGCACAAAGATTGACGGCTCTACCATCAGCAAGAGTTTCACAGTGCCAGGCTATAGTGTTGGTATCGAAACATTTTCCTTAACGGGCTTCACGAACCTGACACGCCTTGACGAATCGCTTGGTTTTGTGACTTTTCAAAATTTCACGTTCACGCCAGGTAATGCCACAGCCAATGTACCTGAACCGGGATCTATTGCATTGCTGGCTTTGGGAATTTTTGGTTTCGCAGTGGCACGTCGCAAATCAGGCATTAACAACGCATAAACGTTTTTTACGTTCAGTCCGAGCCTGCCCGGAGCAGGCTTTTTGCATCGGAACCTGGAGCATCAACGATAGCGGCCAGATTGTCGGGCACACCGTCAAAATCCAGCAGCCACGCAAAAAGTCTTCCTGATGTCATGTCCGAAACCGTGATGCAAGGTTATTGGTAAAGCACGTTATTTTGACTAGTTGCAGCCAAGCGCATTAACTCGCAATCGAATCTTTATAGTGGTTGCGGTCTGGATAAGCGGTACGGGTCACATTAAATATAAGGGTTTTTTTATCTGTATTCTGGTAAAGACTGTGTACATTCGTTGATACTATTCCGAGGTTTGGTTTTAATATAATGCCTTGTCCTGCCGTTTTGCTATGACGAAACAACGCATGCACTAACGCATCAGCCCACCCGCCCAAACTTTCGAGCAATGACCTTCCCGCCTGCCACAGTCTCAGGAGAATCCACATACTTCTGCATCATCACCTTGCGCTTATCAAGAAACATTGCACGGTCATAGGCCTCGCCGTAGGTATCTCCTGAAGCATGTGATAGCTGACGGTCAACGGCCTCGTGACGATAGCCCAAGCGCCCCTTAATCACGCCCATGGCAAGCAATCTGAAGCCGTGTCCGGTCATTGCGCCGCTGTATCCCATGCGCTTGATAGCTGCCAATATACCGAAATTAGTTGCACGCTTCTGAGGATCGCGCAGGTTGTAAAAGAGATACTTGTTATTGCCTGTGTATTGGTGGAGTTCTCTTAATAAAATACAACCTTGAATTTGCAAAAAATACGTGATCGTCTACTTTGCGTGGGCTCAGCTTCTTTTTTTCCATCGTTATGCGTTGCCACGGAATTAGCCAATCTTCCTTTTCGAGGTCGATTTCTTTCCATTCCGTTATCGTCAATTCGCTGGTGCGCACGAAGATCAACATCATTGGCCGGAACATAATTCTGGTCGGTGGGTACATTCGGCCGTCGATCTGCTCGTATGCACGGATAAACTCGGGTAGACCGTCCGCCGTGATGGCTGGTGACCTTTTGCACCTGGCTTGAGCGCACCTCGCAGGCTGGGGAAGGGTCTACTTCAGTTTCTATCGACTGCAATGGCGTAGCGGAATATTTGGCCACAGACCAGGCCCTGGCGCCTCGCCATATCTAAGGCGCAACGTTTTTCGATTTGCCGCAATACATCGAGCATGATTGGCGCTTTGACGTCAGTAATCGGCATCCTTCCGATTAACTGAAAAATGTCTTTCTATAAACGGCTCAGAACATGTCTGCAGCTAGTTTTCCCCACGTGTCCATCTTATTAGCATGCCACTCACGCGCTACCGCATCGAATGTATTCGGGTTGGCAGTACTTGTTATTTTTTTCAATTCGTTTCGCTTGCGCAGGCTCGGTTCCATCCGTTTTTTGTTTTTTTGCATCCATGCGCTTCTTACGTCCATCCAGAAAGCGATACTTCCGGGTAGGCACCGAACGGCAAACGTGTGTTTTTACCGTCGGGTTAACGGTAACGCATTCACCATATTTTTGAACCGGTCGGAGCGACCTCAAGATACATCCCTCCCACCATCAGCCAATGTATAAGTATTACCCTTTGGTCTGGCACGTTTGAGCTGGATACCGTTCAGCGGGGTGGCAAGTTTAGGCATTTTTCATTCAGGGAGGTTGGCATGCATCCATTGATGAAAGTAGGGATGTAAAAACCTTAGATATAAATGGATAACATCGGACGATATCAAACAAAAAACCCGCATCCTCATAGTGAGAAGTGCGGGTTTCTGTACGTTCCTGTACTACCTAGAACATGATCATGGTGGTGATAGGTGGATTTGAACCACCGACCCCAGCATTATGAGTGCTGTGCTCTAACCAACTGAGCTATATCACCAAAGAAGCCCGCTAGTATGATCTATCACTCCAATTGTTGTCAAGCGAATTGGGGGCTGATTTTGATGATTTTCGCTTTATTTTGGCTGGTTTTGATCCTGAGCCTGGATAACGGTATCCAATACCGTATTGGCAACATTATTACCGATGCAATCGATGATGATGCGGTCGGGCATTGCGCGAAGCCAGGTGAGTTGACGTTTGGCTAGTTGGCGGGTGGCGACGATGCCTTTTTCGCGCATTTCGTTGAAATCGTATTGGCCGTCGAGATATTCCCAGGTTTGGCGATAGCCGACGCAGCGCATCGATGGCAAGCCTAGATGCAGGTCGCCACGGGCGCGTAGGGATTCGACTTCGGCGACGAGTCCGCCGTCGTTGCTGTCAAGCATCATATCGAAGCGTTGGGTGATGCGGCTGTGCAGTACGCTGCGGTCGGACGGTTCCAGCGCGATCGGCAATACATCGAACGGAAGTTGCGGGGGCGGTTTGTTGGTCAGTAGCGATGACATGGTATGACCGCTGAGTTCGATAATTTCAAGGGCGCGTTGGATGCGTTGGCTGTCGTTGGGTTTGAGGCGCTCTGCGGTGAGCGGGTCGAGTAGCGCTAACTTGGCGTGCATTCCTGGCACGCCGATAATTGCGGCTTCGGCGTCTAAGCGGGCGCGTAGTGCGGGATCGGCTTGCGGCAGTGTATCCAGGCCATCGCGCAGAGCTTTGAAGTAGAGCATGGTGCCGCCGACCATGAGGGCGAGCTTGCCGCGGGCGTGTATTTGTTCGATCAAAGCCAGCGTGTCGTCGCAAAATTGCATGGCCGAATACGATTGCGTCGGGTCAATGATATCAATGAGGTGGTGCGGCGCAGCGGCGCGTTCGGCGGGGGTTGGTTTGGCGGTGCCGATGTCCATGCCGCGATAGACCAGCGCGGAGTCGACCGAGATAATTTCGGACGGAATGTGACGGGCGATCTCGAGCGCGGCTGCAGTTTTGCCGGAGGCAGTGGGGCCCATGATGGCGATTACGAGCGGGCGTTTTGGTGCGGATTGATTCATGCGGTTATCAGTTTTTGGCTTACGTTATTGTGCTGGTTCAGGCCGCGCATAGCGCTACCGTTCCGTCATCACTCCGGTATTTGTTTGTCCGGGTCTTTGCATGGTGGCAAGCGTCGGAGCAAAATTGATGATTGCGTGAATTTTACGTGAAGTCGACCTGAGCTTGACTTGAATATTAGGTACTGATCGTATTCAGTCGAGGGTCATTGGCGGCCATGACTCTTGGGCGGATTACACACATTGCGCTTCTCGTTGATCGATACTATTCCGGCTTATTGCAGTTATTGCCCACGCAAAAAGAGTTTATCGAGGTCGGACATTGCCAGTTGGCTCCATGTCGGACGACCATGATTGCATTGGTCGGCGCGGTCGGTGGCTTCCATTTGGCGTAGTAGGGCGTTCATTTCTGGCACGGTCAAATGTCGGTTGGCACGCACCGCTGTGTGACAAGCGAGAGTGCCGAGCAATGCATTGCGGCGTTCTACCAATACTCTTGAGCCGCCAAATTCGCGGACATCCCGCAGCACATCTCGCGCAAGCGTTTGGGCATCGGCATTTTTTAATAGCGCGGGAACGGCACGCACAGCCAGCGTTGTCGGCGACATTGCGGCAATGTCGAATCCTAGCGATTTCAGGATTTCCTGATTTTCTTCAACCGTGCCGACTTCCACGTCATCTGCATAAAACGTCACAGGAATCAGTAACGGCTGAACTTGCATGGCGTTTTCGTCCAATGCATCTTTGAGTTGCTCGTACAAAATGCGCTCATGCGCGGCATGCATATCCACTAACACTAAACCTTTGGCATTTTGCGCGAGGATGTAAATGCCGTGTAATTGGGCCAATGCGAAGCCGAGCGGGAATTCATCGTTCGCGTTGGTCTGGTGGGCATCAGGCATACCAACACCCAGCGCCGCCGAGGGGTTTGTTGGTGTGGCTTGATTAAACAAGGCGCCGTATTGGGTGGGTGACTGTGCTACGCCGGGATAAGTATTTCCTCTAAATTGCCCACCAAATGTGGTCTGTTGATGCGGTTGTGGCTGCAAAATAGCTTGTAAGTGTTCGGCGGAGCCACGCATCCACGGCATCGCGCCACTGGGCGCGGGTATCGGCGCTGGCGTGGTGCCAAAGGATGTCGCAGAAGTGAGCGCTAACGCGCGATTGACCGCGTGATAAATGAATTGGTGGATCGACCGGCTATCGCGAAAGCGCACCTCAATTTTGGATGGGTGGACATTGACGTCTACCAGCGACGGGTCCAGATCCAATGCCAGTACATACGTTGGAAAGCGATCGCCATGCAGTACGTCTTGATAAGCTGCACGGACCGCATGCATGAGTACTTTATCGCGCACGAAGCGGCCATTAACATAAAAATACTGCGAATCGCCACGCGCTTTGGAGGCGGTCGGAAGTCCGACGAAGCCATATAAGCGTAAGGTGCCGGCGCTTTCGTCTAGCGGCAATCTGGCTTCGGCAAATTCGGTGCCAAGTATGCTGGCGCTGCGTTTGGCACTTTCGGTGGCTAGCCAGTGATCGACGGTTTTACCATTGTGCGATAGTGAAAACGCAACATCTGGCCGTGACAACGCAATGCGGCGGACCACTTCAGCACAATGGCCGTATTCGGTCTGGTCGGATTTTAAAAATTTGCGGCGTGCAGGTGTATTGAAATACAAATCCTGGACATTGACCGTGCTGCCTTGGCCGCCGGACGACGGTGTGACGACGAGCGTACTACCGTCGATTTCGCAAGCATGGGCGGCATCGGCAGTGCGGGAAGTGAAAGTCATCTGCGAAACCGAGGCGATGGAGGCCAGTGCTTCGCCGCGAAAACCCAGGGTTGCTACATTCTCAAGATCGTGTAGGGATGTTATTTTTGAAGTGGCGTGGCGTGCCAGCGCGAGCGGCAACTGCTCTGGAGAGATGCCGCGGCCGTTATCGGTAATGGAAATGCGTTTTATGCCACCTTGTTCGAGCCGGACGGTGATCTGGGTTGCGCCAGCATCGAGCGCATTCTCTAGTAGTTCTTTAACAACCGCAGACGGTCGTTCCACCACCTCTCCGGCAGCAATCTGCGAAATAAGGTTGTCAGGAAGAGCCTGGATAGCACGAAAGGAGGGCAATGGAGCATTCATTTACAGATTATACCGAACCCTGAAGCTTGATTCTTGTCTGGAGTAAGGTATCTCTATTTTTTAGGATGGACGCAAGACCGCTCAAGCGGTGGCGCACCTGACGACCACCTTATTAAGGCCGTCGTCAGGTGGTATTGGTGGGGAAGTTTTGTATAAGTACTACTTTTGACCGGCACAGACCGGCAAGAGCGTTTTATGATTTTCGTTGATTTACGATCGTTTCGCGCATGAACGGTCGTCTACTGGTAATCCGTGTGTGATTTTTTTTAGTGACATTGGCTTTTTCGGCTAACCGTGTAGTGTATTATTTCGCGCAACCATTAGGAGAGTTATGGACTTTATGCAATTCATCGACGTGATTCTGCACGTTGACAAATCCTTAGGATTCTTGATTAAGGAATACGGCACCTTAATCTATATGGTGTTATTTTTAATTGTCTTTTGTGAAACAGGATTGGTTGTATTCCCATTTTTGCCTGGCGATACATTGCTGTTTATCGGCGGTGCATTTTGCGCGATGGGCGAAATGAATATTTGGCTATTGATGGGTTTGCTGATCATCGCGGCGACCACTGGTAATACGCTGAATTATTGGATCGGTAGCAAGATCGGGGAGAAAGTCTACTCCCACGATTATCGATGGCTGGACCAAAAGGCTTTACAAAGGACGCATGCGTTTTATGAACATCATGGCGGAAAAACCATCATTTTGTCGCGCTTCGTCCCCATTGTCCGCACTTTCGCGCCCTTTGTGGCTGGCGTGTCCAAGATGACATTTTCAAAGTTTCAGTTTTTCAACATCACTGGCGCTTTGTTATGGGTCGTCGGTCTGGTGTCAGCGGGATATTTCTTTGGAAATATGCCAATCATTCGTGATCATTTAAATACGATTGTATTGCTTGGCGTCGGCGCAGCAGCGATCCCTGTGGTTTTGGGTGCGATATGGAAACTGTATCAAAAGCTAAAAGGGCAGCAAGCTTAGGGCTGCTGAAAATGCAGCTTGTTGTTGTACAGCCTAAGATTTATGGTGCTTTAATGCTGATGTAATCTGCTGCCATCAGAGCGATGGATCAGATGTAAAAAAAGGTATGACGCATTTGTTTGCGCCATACCCTTTTTTTATGTCTGCACATTGCCACCAAAAGTGGTGAGCAGATACTAGTTATGTCATCTGGTTCTTGGACAGTGGCGGATTGTGCGAGAAATACTTCTTAATGCCGGTCAGTATGGCGTCGGCCATTTTGTCCTGATAGGCGTTGTCGGTCAGTTTGGCTTCTTCTTCCGGGTTTGAGATGAAGGCGGTTTCAATCAGAATACTTGGGATATCAGGCGCTTTAAGCACTGCGAAACCGGCTTGTTCGACCGACCCTTTGTGAAGCCTATTAATACCGCCGATTTCACCAAGGACCGCGCTGGCAAGTTTCATACTGTCATTGATTTGCGCAGTGGTAGACAAATCGAGCAAAACGCCCGCAAGTTGCTTGTCATGACTTTTGATATTCACCCCGCCAATCAAATCTGAGGCGTTTTCTCGGTTGGCCATCCAGCGGGCGGCGGTCGAAGTGGCACCTTTTTCAGACAATGCAAAAACGGACGAGCCACGCGCAGTGGGTGTCACGAAAGCATCGGCATGGATCGAGACAAATAAGTCAGCCTGAACTTTACGTGCCTTCTGCACCCGCATACCTAGTGGCACAAAGAAATCAGCGTCACGCGTTAGCATTACGCGCATATTAGGCTGCTGTTCAATCTTGGCTTTAAGGCGCTTGGCGATGGCGAGCACGATATCTTTTTCATGATTGCCGCGACTACCGGTTGCGCCAGGATCTTCACCGCCATGACCGGGGTCAAGTGCAATGGTGATCATCCGCGTCATGGTGGGCGACTTCTCAAGTTTTCTCTGCGCTTTGGGATCAACCCTTGCCACCGGCGGTTCTGGCGGTGGCACCACCGGTACTGGCTTGGTGACTGCTACTGGCGGGACGATCTCTCCCGGCTCCGCTGTCGGCCATTCGCCTTTTTGGATCATCATGGCAATTGGATCGGGCGGCACTAGTGGATACAAATCGAACACCAAACGGTATTTGTAATTCCCGATTGGGTCCAGCGTAAAGACCTGCGGTACGACCTGATCTTTCAGGTCAAACACCAGACGGACCACATTTGGTCGATTCTGACCAACCCGAACCTGCTTAATATAAGGATCGTTCGATTGAATTTTGGCGACCAGTTCTTTCAGTGCCGGATTCAGTTCAATCCCTTCGATATCGACCACCATTCGGGCAGGATTTTGCACCAGAAAATGGGTAGCTTTTAGTTCGACATCATTTTCCAGCGTAACGCGGGTATAGTCGTCAGCAGGCCAGACCCGTACCGCAAGAATTTGTGCGGCCCGTGCAGATTGCGAGGTCAGTGGCGCGACAACCGAAATAAGCAGCGTTCCACCTGCTTTGAGAATGGTACGGCGGCTTTTGGACTTCAGAGGTTTGGTGCAAATTTCAGTCGAGCGAGACATTGATTACCTTTATCGGTTACGCCGCACAATTTTACATCACGCCCGTCTCCTGAGACGCTGAGAATGACGTTTATGTCTGGTGTTGGTAGAATATTTTCTGCTTTTTCGGGCCATTCAACGATGCAAATATTGGAATCATTGAAATGCTCGCGGAAACCGGCTTCTAGAAATTCTTCCGGACTTCCCATGCGATACAGGTCAAAATGCATCACTTCGACCGTTTGTTGATTTATATTGACGGTATAAGGTTCCACCAAAGTATAAGTTGGGCTTTTGACGTGGCCGGTATAACCGGCAGCATGCAATAAGGCGCGGGTCAGTGCTGTTTTGCCAGCCCCAAGGTCCCCATGCAAATAAATCGTCAGACCCGGTGCCAGCGCCCGTGATAATGCAGCACCAAGGGCAAACGTACCTGCTTCGTCATGTAGATGAAAGGTAAAGTCTTGCATCTCGTAAAATAGTCCTCTGTCATTGATGAGTTGATGTCCTGATGTCTCTACCGCATTTTACTGAAACCGCCTTGAATCGCGCTGATCTTAACGATCACGGCATCGATCACAGCGTCGACAACAGCACCGATATCAATAACGATATCAAACGCGATCATAACCCCACCGCAATGGTTGCGCTTGCCGCCACCATCAAGGCGTGGGGGCGCGAATTGGGTTTTGCTGACGTGCGGATTACGGATGTCGATCTGTCGCAACAAGAAGCTGGCTTCGAGACTTGGCTTGCGCTCGGATATCACGGTGACATGGATTATATGGCAGCACACGGTTTAAAGCGTGCGCGACCCGCAGAATTGGTGCCGGGCACCATTCGATCGATTAGCGTGCGCATGGATTATTTGCCGCAAGATAGCGATGCCGCATGGCGTCAGCGTGAGAAAAATCGGCTTCAGCCCGGTGCATCCACGTCGGCTACGGTATCGCTATATGCACGTGGTCGTGACTATCACAAGGTGTTACGTTCGCGCTTGCAGCAATTGGCAGATCGCATTACCGCCGAAATTGGTCCCTTTGGTTATCGTGTATTTACCGACTCCGCACCGGTGATGGAGGTCGCGCTAGCGCAAAAGGCGGGTTTAGGTTGGCGCGGAAAGCATACCTTACTGTTGAACCGTGAAGCCGGTTCGTTATTTTTTCTAGGCGAGATGCTGACGGATATGCCACTCCCAACGGATGCACCGATCACGTCCCATTGCGGTCAATGTAGCGCCTGTATCGACGTGTGTCCGACCAAGGCCATTATCGCGCCCTATACTTTGGATGCACGCCGTTGTATTTCCTATTTGACAATAGAATTAAAAGGCAGCATTCCGCTGGAATTTCGAGCCTTGATCGGCAACCGCGTGTACGGCTGTGATGATTGTCAGTTATTTTGTCCGTGGAATAAGTTTGCTCAACCGTCCACGTTGAATGATTTTGATGTACGTAACGGTCTCGATAACGCCACGTTAGTAGGGCTGTTTGGCTGGACCGAAGCCCAATTTAATGAGCGCTTACAAGGCAGCCCGATTCGCAGGATAGGGCACGAGCGATGGTTGCGTAATATTGCGATCGGATTGGGTAATACAGCCGCAACGGCCATAACAACGCATAATGCATCAGAAATCATCGCTGCCTTACAAACCCGTGCCGACGATCCATCTGCCTTGATTCGCGAGCATGTTGAATGGGCATTGCAGCAGTACGGACTGTAATCTGATGCAGATGCAGCGTAATTAACGATAGTGCAGCAATCCCAGCCATAACGGCAAAGTCAGCGCCGACAATACCGTTCCTGCAGAAACCAAAAACGCCACCAAAGGTCCGTTGCCACCAAGCCGTGCTGCCAAAATATAAGCGCTTGATGCCGTCGGCAATGCACAGAACAACACGACTATTTGCAATTGCAAGGCCCCCAATCCCACCCAGCGACCAAGTATCAACGCTGCCGCCGGTAGCGCCAGTAATTTTACTGTAAGAAAAAATCCCGTCATCAACTTGGCCTGACGCACGCCAGTAAGACGCAAACCTGCACCGACCAGCAATAAGCCAATTGCCAACGCGGCATTGCCGAGTCGCGACAAGACCGCACCGGCGACATCCGGTATTGGCATACCCGATAAGCTATATAACAAGCCACATGCCGTGGCGACCAACAAAGGGTTTCTTGCCAGTTCCTTCAACAACCCGCCGTTTTTATGCACCAGCGAGTGCACCGCCGCCAGGTTACACAGCGGCACGCCAAAGCCGATCAACAATGCCATCAATCCCGTACCTTCTTCCCCCGCCATACGTGACGCCAGCGCCAACGCCATATAGGAATTGAAGCGATAGCCGGTTTGCATACCCGACTCATAATCCATCGGCGTTGCTTTCAAAAACGGCTTGCCGATCCAGGTCAGGATGATCGCCACACCAAGCGCCGTTAATCCCACCATGAGCATTTTTCCGGTGGTATCGAAATGCAATACGGTACGCGCGGTGGAATAAAACAGCAAAGCAGGAAAAAGCAGGTAATACACCAACTTCTCGGCACCGGTCCAGAAGGCATCGCCCCAATCGGTCGTCCGCCGCAAAATAACGCCAAGCAGGATCAGGGTGAAATCGGGGAGCAACAGGTTAATGATATACATGGAAAAAATGGTTATTTCGATGTTAAGTGCGGTGAAATGAAATTTTGAGTCAGCCCACTTGGCCACAAAAAATTATGAATATGAATAGTATGAAATTGCGTACAACGACAAAAAATTGGTAGAAAAAAAGCAAAAAAAAGGCAGCAAACGATATCAAAAGCCAGCACCATCAAACCTGCATGCCAACCATATCAATGGTACGAATTGTACCTTCTTGGCTTGGCTCAAATAGCCAATAAAAATCTGCCCGAATTTTTGGATATTTCTTATCTCAGTTTAAGAATTGTCTCATATCAATTCGCAAGCGCGCTTTGTAGAATTGCACAGGATTAATGAAAATAAAATAATAATCTGGACAAGGACAGCCGCGCGACGGATGTGCGGGCTTACGTGCAGTGTAACTGCGCGCTATCACGCAATGCTTTGAGCAGTTATGGGCCGCTATTCGCGTCTGTTTTTTCGTTCATTAATGGCTCTCTGTCTAAATTAACAACCAAAGCATTAATGCGATTCTTGAAACCTTCAGCTCTACCGATCCGGTTCAATAACCCGCACGGAAACACGCTGAGCGATCACGTGGAATGCTGATTTTGCCACCAGCGCAGGTTGAGTCTGATGCCATTTGAATGAAGGCAAGCGTTTATCAACGCCTCGACTGCTAAAAGTAATAAAAGCACAACTTCCAACAACATAATGCCTTAAATAGGCATAAAGAGAAAAGCCGTCATTATGCGTAATAAGAAGGTCGATACAAATGCATTTTTTTGGGCTTTACAGGGAATCTGCGTACTTCATCGCAAGCCCTTTTCCATGGAATTAGCGATCCAACAATTAGCTGCGCCACACACCGTTCATTCCATGGTTGCGGCTATTGCTTTATACGGCTTCGATGCGGAACTAACGCGCTGCGTTACCGCAGATGTGGACAAAGAATGTCTACCTACCGTCGTTTGGTTGACACCCAAATCCCCTTTTCTACAAGTCGAAGCCGCCCCAACAGAGGGCAACAATTCGAACGAACTTGCGTTGCTATCGGCAATGACCCAAGTGTCAATTGCGATGACAGATATCGCAGGCAGGCCAAACACACCAAACAGCGTAGACAGCGCAACTTCAGTTCTACCGCCAGAAGCGCCGGATGCGATACCAGCCATCATCCTGGAAGTCGATACCGACAGTTTTTTGGTACTGGAAAAAGGTGAGGTATCACCAACCATGATGTCGCCCGCAGATTTTTCACTTCGGTATCACGGCTTTCTCACCCGCATTAATGTGCAAGCTGATCCCGGTACGGATATTGATAGCGAGACCGAAGCGCGGCAAACGCGCACATTCGGCTTCAGCTGGTTTGTGCCTGAATTACTCAAACACAAAAAATTGTGGCAAGAAGTATTGCTGGCCTCGCTGGTGATCCAGTTAATTGCACTGGCAACGCCGCTGTTCACGCAAACCATCATCGATAAAGTAGTAGTTCACCGCACAGAAAGCACGCTGATCGTGATTGCGATTGGCATGGCAATTTTTATGCTGTTCTCGGCTGTCTTATCGTGGTTGCGCCAATATCTGGTATTACATACCGGTAACCGCGTCGATGCGGTATTGGGTTCATCAGTGTTCGAACGCCTTTTTAAACTGCCGCCGCAGTATTTTCAGCATCGTCCGACCGGCATCATTGCCGCGCGTCTGCACGGAATTGAAACCATCCGCGAGTTCATCTCTGGCGCAGCCGTGACATTGATACTGGATCTGCCATTTCTATTTATTTTTGTCGCCATTATGTTTCATTACAGCGTTACCTTGACGCTGATTGTGTTGGCCGTCTTATTGTTAATCGTCGGGCTAAGTATCGTTGTAGCGCCGTTGTTTCAAACACGGCTGCAACAACAGTTTCAACTCGGGGCGCGCAATCAAGCCTTTCTGACGGAATATGTATCCGGCCTCGAAACGGTCAAATCATTACAACTAGAGCCGCAACTCAACAGCAAGTACAGCGGTTATCTCGCCAGTTATCTGCAAGCTGGTTTCTCCACCAAGCAACTGGCCAATACTTACAACACCACCGCCAACTTTTTGGAGCAATTACTTAGCCTGTTGATCCTCGGTATCGGTGCCTACACCGTCATGCACTCAAAGGAATTCACTATTGGGATGCTGGTTGCCTTCCAGATGTTTGCGGGCAAATTGTCACAACCAATGTTGCGTCTGGTCGGCCTGTGGCAACAATTTCAGCAAGCAAGTCTATCGGTAGCGCGGCTAGGCGATTTGATGAACGTGCCGATTGAACCTTATTCAGTCATCCCCGCACGCGACACCGCACGGCATGGTGAAATCGAAATAGGCGAAATCGCTTTTCGTTATGCCGATCACCTTCCGCTCGTCTATGAAAACGTCTCCCTGACCATCCGTCCAGGACAAACCATCGGCATTATGGGGCCATCAGGCTGCGGCAAAAGCACGCTCGCAAAATTATTGCAAGGCTTCTACCAACCCAGTGCTGGTCGCATCCTGATTGACGGCGTCGATATCCGGTATCTCGCGGCCAACGAACTGCGTAGCTACTTCGGCGTCGTGCCGCAGGAAACCACGCTCTTCTCCGGCACTATCTTTGAGAACCTACAAATGGCCAGCCCCAACGCTAATTTTGAGGCCATCACCACCGCCTGCAAAATGGCAGAAATTCACCACGTCATCGAAGCCTTACCGCAAGGCTATCAAACCGAAATTGGCGAACGTGGCGCCGGCCTCTCCGGCGGTCAAAAGCAACGTATTGCCATCGCCCGCGCCTTATTAAAGCAGCCAACTATCCTCATCTTCGACGAAGCCACCAGCGCCCTCGATGCGCCTACCGCAGAGCAATTTGCTCGGACCATCAACTCTCTCAAGGGCAAGGTGAAGATGCTATTTATCACACATGGCTTACCGCAGGGACTGAAGGTCGACGCCGTATTTAGCCTAACCGCAAACGGCGCGCAATTGGTTAACCCTGACGCAGAAAGCAATGTGCTTGGTAATTCCATATTGCAAGCAACAGAAGGAGGCAATTAATGCCATCCACGCCACCGGACAATGCAAATCTGAATGCAAGCATCAATACAGCATCAGAAAATAATTCGACATCATCAAAAAATAATTCCACATCATCAGACAAGTGGGGCAAACCAGATCAGTCGGAGCTCGCGCAAAACATGGCCCCGATCATGGCGCTGCCTTCATCCAATCGTTGGCAAGATCCTCTGCGTTTGATCGAAGCCGAAGCGCCAAGCCACATCAAGCGATTGGTTCTATGGACAGTATCGATTCTTATTTTAATATTGATCATTTGGACTGCGTTCGGCAAACTCGACATTATTGCCACCGCCGAAGGCAAGCTAGTCCCGCAAACCTTAGTCAAGATCGTGCAACCGGCAGAACCTGGCGTCGTCAAAAAAATACTCGTCAATGAAGGCCATAGCGTCAAGGCCGGTCAACTATTAGCCCAACTCGATACCACACTGGCCAACGCCGATCGTAACGGCGTCAGCAAGGATATTGACATCCAGCGCATGCAGATTCGTCGGATCAATGCCGAACTGGCAGATCAAACGATGGCATCCAAAGCAGGAGACGATCCGCAGCTATACGCGCAGGTACAGCGTCAATTTTTGGCGCACAGGCAAGCATTTCTAAGCAGTCTGGATCAAGAGAAATCACTGGTCATCAAAGCCACGCACGAGTACCGCAGTGCGGTGCAGATTTCCGCTAAATTAAAACAAACATTACCGCTGTATCAACGCAGTGCAGAAGCCTACGCCAAGCTAGAAAAAGAAGGTTTTGTCAGCGGTCTGGCTGCCGACGAGAAGCAGCGCGACGCCATTGAAAAAGCCAGAGATCTAGACGCGCAACAGTCAATCGTCGCCTCGCTTGCCGCAACCATCGCAGCCCAACAGCAAAGGATCACCCAGTTACACGACACCTATCACGCCGACCTGCAAACCGAACTTGCCGACATCCACGCCCGACTCGCCCAATTGCAACCGAACCTGGATAAATCCATTTACAAACAAGGACTGATGGAACTGCGCGCGCCACAAGATGGCGTAATCAACGATCTTGCCACCACAACCGTCGGCGCAGTGGTACAACCCGGTACGGTTATCATGACGCTCGTGCCGCAGGACGAGCAATTGTATGCCGATGTCTCTGTCAAAAACGAAGATGTCGGCTTCGTCCAAATCGGCCAAACCGCGCAAATCAAACTCGCTACCTACCCGTTCCAAAAATACGGCATGTTGACCGGCACAGTCACACGATTAAGCGCCGACGCATCAGATCCCGAAAAGGGCAGCACCAACGCCACTGGTACATCAGGCAATGCCAGCGGCGATGACGGCAACAACGCCAGATCAACCTACAAAGCCCGTATCAAACTGGCGCATCAGATATTGGTCGATCCGCAAGGCAACCAATTACAAATGACCGCTGGCATGCAAGTTGTCGCAGAAATTCAGCAGGGCAAACGGACAGTATTGGAATATCTGTTATCGCCGGTGCAGAAGGCCGTTCAGGAGGCAGGGCGAGAGAGATAGACCACGTAATAAATAAAAAAATATGTCAATAAATAGAGCGATAAATATTCTAATAAATTCATCTAAGAGAATTCTCGATCTTCGCCGAGAGTTATCTTCCTTATAAATTTATTTATAGAATTTTTCATGTTAATTCGAGAATAGTCTCGTATCAATTCGGAAATTTCATTTGTAAAATTGAAAATAATTAAAAATAAAATAGACACCAAAATAATTCATGACAGCGTTTTCTGCCATTGCAGTCACGCTATCCAATCTTGATGCAATCAATTGGAATCGACGTTCCATAAAAATGTGAACAACGAGTATATGGCGTTCCGCTCGCAACACGATTCATCGCCACTGAAGCGTGCAATGCGCTTTGACACAAAGCAAGTTTTAAATGGTCAAACGTTGACAGGGTAATCGACATAATCAACCAAGGAGTAGTGAGCATGATGATAGGCAAACGATCTTACTTTCACATTTTTCTAATGACTGTATCGGCTTCTTTAGTTATCTCTTGCAGCGAGGATAAAACAGTGAGGCAACTGCATTCAAGCGACGGCAAAGCGACTTTTACACTACCTCAAAAATATGAAACAAATAACACCAATACAGAGCTGATTACCTTTGCCTTCCACTATCCAGACATGGCACCGATAACACAGGGAAGCGCACCAAAAAAAGATGAGATAAAAATATATCTAAGCCGGACAACCGTGTCTGATTTTCCTCGAATTAACGACGCCGAAAATATGGAGAAAAACGCGATCGATCAGTTCGATCCCTCACGTCGAGGACTCGAATACCGCGTAGAAAATCGCGGCATTTATCGCAGGTATCAACAAGGCAATCCGAAAGAGTTGGAATCACTCAGCACGTATTACATCTTTCAGGCAGCAGACGGACAACCCGTCGCGATCAAAGATCCATTGCCATTTATCGTTAGTTTTAAAGCTCTCAGAACAATCGATGATCGCTTCGACTTGCAATACACGATAGCCAAACCGATAGGAAAAGACTTTATAAAAATAGACCAAGTCGTCACGGACCTGATTAAAAAGAACATCACCGTCGCGTCATCGTCCGAGGAATAAATTATGTCTATTGCAATGCCCATCCATGCAGTTCTGACTTTAAGCAAAGTGTTTAACGACCGGCTGTTAGAAGCTCCGACAAGTGGACGAAATAAAAAAGCCGAAATAATGAAAAACAAGGTCGCTGCATGACTCTGCCTGATAACGAAGCAAATATAGGGTGTCAGGAGGCGATTTTATGGACATAAAAAATATCATGTCCAGAGCACTTTTATTAATAGGAAGAATATGCATTTTCCTTGGATTTTGTAACGTATTTTATATAGGGCATTTCTTAAGAAATTCTCATACTTTGTTCCCAGTAGAGATTCTCTTTTCTGTAATTTTCGTTCTTGTGGGCGTGGTCTTGGATACCTTCTCAATGAGTAAACGCGAGTCTTTAGATGTAACTACGTTTTACAGAAAATTAAGAGAAAGTGTTGAAAATAAAACCTATCTCGATAATACAAAAAAAATGGGGTTAATTTCGTTTTTTTTACTTGTTGCTCCTACGGCTAATGATGGCAGCCATATATCTAGATTTCAGTTCACTAATAGTTACACCTTCTATTTATTCAGCACTTTTTTGTTTCTATTAATGTTCTGGCTTTCTATCGCCTCCATCTGTTTCAAGAAATTTGAAATTTTGTCTAAATAAATTAACTAAGGTCTTAAATGAGTGTTGCTTACATTGTCACGAAATTCGGAATTGTTGTTATTGATGCTACGCCCGCAGCCATCAAAGCCATTGCAAACGAATCTACCAAACTAGGTCAAGAAATCAATGACCGTTTTACCCACTCCCGCACCTACCGCTACGATCCCTTAGTCCTCGACCTCGACGGCGACGGCATCGAAACCGTCAGCAGCAAAAACAACATCTACTTCGACAACAACAACGACGGTATCAAAACCGCGACAGGCTGGGTCGGCGCTGACGATGGCTTGCTCGTCATGGACCACAACGGCAACGGCGTGATTGATAACGGTACGGAACTCTTCGGCAATCCCACCCAACTTGATAACGGCCACACCGCCAGCGATGGTTTCGGTGCGCTGGCTGATCTGGATTCCAACCACGATGGCAAGATCGATAAAAACGACGCCAACTGGAACCAGCTCAAAGTCTGGCGTGATCTCAATCAGGATGGCATATCGCAAGCCAATGAATTATTCACACTGGACCAACTCGGCATCGCCAGCCTCAACGTCAACAAAAAATTACACAACCAAACACTCGCCAATGGCAACCAGCTAGCCGACCAAGGCACGTATACAAAAACGGATGGCAGCAGCGGCAACATGGGTGATGTAAATTTTGAGGAAGACGCCTTCCATCGGGAATTTACTGATGAAGTCGTGATTGCCGATAACGTCAAAGACCTGCCCGATATGCAAGGCGCAGGCAAAGTGCGCGACCTGCGCGAAGCCGCCAGCTTGTCGACTTCACTGCAAGACGTCTTGGCACACTACAGCGCGGCCACCACACGTGAAGAACAGCGCGGTTTGCTGGATCAACTGCTGTCCGATTGGGCCGACACATCCAGCATGACTAAAACCCTGCAAGAACGCGCTGGCAGTGCTTATACCGTGATCTGGAAATCGCTAGGCGGTCAGGTCATCACCGACGACGCCGCCGGTCGCGCCATCGTTGCCGCGTGGGAAAAGAAGCTGCATATTCTGGAAGCGTTTAACGGGCAATATTATTTTGCGATGCATAACCTGACCGGCATGGGTTACAACGGCTTCAAGATGGTCGAAGGCAAAAACGGTCAGCCTGGGACTATCACGATTAGTTTATATCCCGAACAGGTAAATAGCCTCAATCAAGCTTATGACGCATTGCAGGAATCGATCTACGGTTCACTGTTATTGCAGACACGGTTTAAGTCGTTGATTGATCAGATTGAATTGAAGATAGATGTGGATGGAATGCATCTGGATAGTTTTGACGCTATTCGAAACAGACTAGATCAATTTGGAAAAAGCTCGCAACGCGCTTCGGCGTTAAGCGGAGTATTTAACGATCACCTGTTGAGCGCCGCAATAAGTGGACAAAACCAACGAGCCGAAATAAACAAGGTCGCGGCATGATTAGGCCTAGTAATGAGGTAAATGAAAAGTATCGGGAGGCGGTTTTATGGACATAAAAAATATCATGTCTAAAGCCCTTCTATTGATAGGAAGAACGTGCATTTTTCTGGGATTTTGCAACGTATTTTATACGGGACATTTCTTAAGGTTTGCTCACAATTGGTTTCCTGTAGAAATTATTTATTCTGTATTTCTATTTTTTTTTGGCGCAATTTTTTTGAGTTTTTCTATAAGAGAAAACATTTTTCTGAATACCGGTAAATTTTATAAAAAATTAAAGGAAAACATCAAAGAGAAAAGCTATTTGGATAAGGTGAAGAAATTATGGTTGATGTGCTTATGTTTAATTTTGATGATGACGACAACAAAAAATATCAGCACATCTCGATTTCAATTATTAATAGAAAGTGAAATTGTTTATATATTTTGCAATTTATTATTTTTATTATTTTTCTGTTTTTGCACGGCTGTCATGTGTGTCAAAAAACTCAATAAACAATCGAATTAAAATTAGCGAGAAACTAAAATGAGTATTGCTTACATTGTTACAAAATCCGGCATCGTTGTTATTGATGCTACACCAGCAGCAATCAAAGCCATTGCAAAAGGAATAGGTAAGGATGCTGTACCCGTAGTGGAACATTTAGGAAAAGTTGTACAAACTGGTGACGATGCAAAAACGGTTGCAGATACTCTCTTAGATACGTTGAGAAACTCTATTGGTGGTGACCTTACTAGTCAGGTAAAAATGGTCGGCTCACTGGGCGCTGGTTATGCGTTCGGTGAAGCAGTAGGTGTTTTTGTCGCTGGCGTAAGCGCGCCATTCATCGGACCGTTTGCAATACCCCTAGGAGTTATTGCTGGAGTGGCTGGAGGGTATTTAGCTTCCAATTATTACGAAGAGGCATTCGATGCAGCCACTAAAATAGGCCAAGAAATCAATGACCGTTTCACCCACTCCCGCACCTACCGCTGCGATCCCTTGGTCCTCGACCTAGATGGCGACGGCATCGAAACCGTCAGCAGCAAAAACAACATCTACTTCGATAACAACAACGACGGTATTAAAACCGCGACAGGCTGGGTCGGCGCTGACGATGGCTTGCTCGTCATGGACCGCAACGGTAACGGCGTGATCGACAACGGAACGGAACTCTTCGGTAATTCCACCCAACTCGACAACGGCCACACCGCCAGCGATGGTTTCGGTGCACTGGCCGATCTGGATTCCAACCACGATGGCAAGGTCGATAAAAACGACGCCAACTGGAACCAACTTAAAGTCTGGCGTGATCTCAATCAGGATGGTATTTCTCAAGCCAATGAATTATTCACACTGGACCAACTCGGCATCGCCAGCCTCAACGTCAACAAAAAATCACACAACCAAACACTCGCCAATGGTAACCAGTTAGCCGACCAAGGTACGTACACAAAAACCGATGGCAGCAGCGGCAATATGGGTGACGTAAATTTTGAGGAAGACGCCTTCCATCGGGAGTTTACTGATGAAGTCGTGATTGCCGATAACGTCAAAGACCTGCCCGATATGCAAGGCGCAGGCAAAGTGCGCGACCTGCGCGAAGCCGCCAGCTTGTCGACATCACTGCAAGACGTCTTGGCACACTACAGCGCCGCCACCACACGTGAAGAGCAACGCGGTTTGCTGGATCAAATGCTGTCCGATTGGGCCGACACATCCGGCATGACTAAAACCCTGCAAGAACGCGCTGGCAGTGCTTACACCGTGATCTGGAAATCGCTGGGCGGTCAGGATATTACTGACGACGCCGCCGGTCGCGCCATCGTTGCCGCGTGGGAAAAGAAGCTGCATATTCTGGAAGCGTTTAACGGGCAATATTATTTTGCGATGCATAATTTTGTTGGTCATGGTTTAAACGGATTCAATATGGCGGAAGGCAAAAATGGTCAGCCTGGGACTATCACGATTAGTTTATATCCCGAACAGGTAAACAGCCTCAATCTAGCTTATGACGCATTGCAGGAATCGATCTACGGTTCGTTATTGTTGCAGACACGCTTTAAATCGTTGATCGATCAGATTACATTGAAGGTGGATGCCGATGGGCTGCAACTAGATAGTTTTGATGCTATTCGAAACACGCTAGACCAATACCAACCAAGCGCGCAACGCGCTCTGGTGTTAAGCAAAGCGCTCAACAATCACCTGTTGAACACCCCAATAAGTGGACAAAATCAAAGTGCCGAAATAACGAGAAACAAGGTCGCTGCATGACGAAACGTAAAAGATCATGGCTGCGTATTTTTGGGATCGTTGTGATGACGATAGCGATTTTTATATTCTGTATTTTTTTGTCGGTGGTGGTGTTCTATTTGATCGTTTCGAATACGAAGGACGATTCGGTGAAACAACTGCATTCGAATGATGGGAAAGCGACGTTTACTTTACCTGTTAAATATGAAGCGGATGATGCAGATAAAAATCTGATTACGTTTGCTTTTCATTATCCGAGTATGGAGCCGATAAGACCGGGAAAAGCCCCGGAAAAAGATGAGGTGGAAATATATTTAAGCCCCACATCAGCACCTGATCGTTCCAGTGCCAACTATGCAAAAAATATGGAGGATAACGCGATAGATCACTTTGATCCCACCCGTCGGGGGTTGGAATATCGGATTGGATACCAAGGTATTTACCGCATGTACCAATTGGGAAATCCAAACAAGCCGGATTCTTTAAGTACCTATTACATCTTTCAAGCGGCAGATGAGCAAGCAGTTCGTGTGCAAGATCCACTACCTTGGACATTTGTTTACATCGCACATCGGACCATAGATTATCGCTTCGACGTGCAATACACAATAGCTAAACCCATAGGAAAAGACTTCGTAAAAATTGACGAAGTTGTCAAGACTCTGATCGACCAAAATACAATTATCCAACCACCTACCAAGGAATAAACTATGTCTGCTATTGAATTGTCCATCCATGAAGTGCTGGCCCTTCAAGAAATGGGAGTTAATCATCAGTACGCCGACGCGTACCGCTATCTGCGCGATATCGTAGGAGAAATGCAAAAGAATAATTACACCGATGAGCGCAATCGTCTGGAAACCTGGCTGGATCGCGCTGCCAGTATTAACGCCAATGATGGTTCCAAATCTAGCGAGTTTGTGCGGGGGGCGACGGAGTCGATTGGGGAGCAAATGGGTAAGCCGATTAGTGAAGCTAAGTTTCAGGAAGTATCTGATGGATTGGCAAAAAAAGTCATTGAACGTGTCCTTAAAGAAAAAGGCATTCCTGATGCCGGAAAAATTATTGCAGAGGACGTAAAATCAGCGGTAGACGGTTTCGATCTACCAAAATGGGCATGGGCCGGCACCATGGGCGATATCGTCCCAACCGTCTTCGGTGGATTAGGCAACGATTACGTCCAGTTACCTGATGGAGATGCACGAGAATACGGCGAAGCATTCGGTAAAGCCGCCGCCGCAAACGCGGCTGGCGCGTGGCGCATGTTGGGCGGCGATGCCATCAGAGATTTCTTCAACCGTTCACGCACCTACCGCTGCGATCCCTTGGTCCTCGACCTAGATGGCGACGGCATCGTAACCGTCAGCAGCAAAAACAACATCTACTTCGACAACAACAACGACGGTATCAAAACCGCGACCGGCTGGGTCGGCGCTGACGATGGCTTGCTCGTCATGGATCGCAACGGCAACGGCGTGATCGATAACGGAACGGAACTCTTCGGCAATTCCACCCAACTCGACAACGGCCACACCGCCAGCGATGGTTTCGGTGCACTGGCTGATCTGGATTCCAACCACGATGGCAAGATCGATAAAAACGACGCCAACTGGAATCAGCTCAAAGTCTGGCATGATCTCAATCAGGATGGCATATCTCAAGCCAATGAATTATTCACGCTGGATCAACTCGGCATCGCCAGTCTCAACGTCAACAAAAAATCACATAACCAAACACTCGCCAATGGTAACCAGTTAGCCGACCAAGGTACGTACACAAAAACCGATGGCAGCACCGGCAACATGGGTGACGTGAATTTTGAAGAAGACGCCTTCCATCGGGAATTTACTGATGAAGTCGTGATTGCCGATAACGTCAAAGACCTGCCCGATATGCAAGGCGCAGGCAAAGTGCGCGACCTGCGCGAAGCCGCCAGCTTATCCACTTCGCTACAAAGCGTATTAGCGCACTACAGCGCCGCCACCACACGAGAAGAACAGCGCGGCTTGCTGGATCAAATGCTGTCCGATTGGGTCGACACATCCGGCATGACTAAAACCCTGCAAGAACGCGCTGGCAGTGCTTATACGGTGATCTGGCAATCGCTGGGCGGTCAGGTCATCACCGACGACGCCGCCGGTCGCGCCATCGTTGCCGCGTGGGAAAAGAAGCTGCATATTCTGGAAGCGTTTAACGGGCAATATTATTTTGCGATGCATAATTTTGTTGGTCATGGTTTAAACGGATTCAATATGGCGGAAGGCAAAAATGGTCAGCCTGGGACTATCACGATTAGTTTATATCCCGAACAGGTAAACAGCCTCAATCTAGCTTATGACGCATTGCAGGAATCGATCTACGGTTCGTTATTGTTGCAAACACGCTTTAAATCGTTGATCGATCAGATTACATTGAAGGTGGATGCCGATGGGATGCACTTGGATTATGGTGCGCTGGAAAAACACTTCAAGGCAGCGATTGCGGCGGATGGCATAAAGGGGTTGTACGATTTGATCGACTTTAATCGTGCAGCGGGAAGTGCGATGCAGGATTTTATCTGGATCGGGGCGGAGATGATCGCGCTGGGTCTCTCCACAATGGATGCATCGCCTGAAATACAAAAGTTATTTGCTGAACTGAGCAGCGTTATGAACAAGAATGGTACGAAGAAAAGTGATCTAATTGTTGGGGGCCTTAGGAATGATACTTTATATGGTTATGCAGGTAACGATTTGATGCTAGGAGGAGGGGGCGACGATACGTTAAATGGTGGCGATGGCGATGACACGCTTAGTGGCAATGCTGGTGACGATCGTCTCAACGGTGGCGAAGGTAATGACACTTTGCTAGGTGGCGACGGCAACGATACATTGATTGGCGAATCGGGCGATGACGTGCTGGAAGGGGGGGAAGGTAATAATCAATTAGACGGTGGAAGTGGAAACGATACGCTGACCACCGGCGCTGGCAAGGATACGTTAAGCGGTGGCGATGGGAATGATATTCTGACCAGCGGTAGCGGCGAAGATACGTTAAGCGGCGGCGCTGGCAACGACATTCTGACCGGTGGCAAGGGTGACGATATGCTCAATGGTGGCTTTGGTAATGACACCTATATGTTAAGTCGCGGCGACGGCCACGACACGATCAACAATTATGATTATGGTACTGATTACTCGGGCGGCGGTCGCACGGATGTCGTAATTTTTACCGATATGAATGCCAGCGATATCCGCGGTCTGCGTACTGTCAATACAGATCTGATCATCGAATTTGGAAGCGGTGACAGTCTCACGATCAGCAACTATTTTGATGGCGTGAACTATCAAATCAACCAGTTCCGGTTTGCTGATGGTCAGGTGTGGACCGGCGCACAAATACTGGCTACGCATCCGGTGATGCTGACCGACAATAATGACAATCTGCGATTTTCTGATAGTGGCGAGACGATTTATGCAGGCGGCGGTAATGACACGATTTATAGCTTTGGCGGTGATGACGTCATCGACGGCGGTACTGGAAATAATTATCTGAATGGTGGCAGCGGCAATGACCGGTTATTCGCAGGCGACGGCAACGACACATTGATTGGCGGATCGGGCGATGACGTGCTGGAAGGGGGCGAAGGTAATAATCAATTAGACGGTGGAAGTGGAAACGATACGCTGACCACCGGCGCTGGCAAGGATACGTTAAGCGGTGGCGATGGGAATGATATTCTGACCAGCGGTAGCGGCGAAGATACGTTAAGCGGCGGCGCTGGCAACGACATTCTGACCGGTGGCAAGGGTGACGATATGCTCAATGGTGGCTTTGGTAATGACACCTATATGTTAAGTCGCGGTGACGGCCACGACACGATCAACAATTATGATTATGGTACTGATTACTCGGGCGGTGGTCGCACGGATGTCGTGATTTTTACTGATATGAATGCCAGCGATATTCAGGGTCTGCGTACTGTCAATACAGATCTGATTATCGAATTTGGAAGCGGTGACAGTCTCACGATCAGCAACTATTTTGATGGCGTGAACTATCAAATCAACCAGTTCCGGTTTGCTGATGGTCAGGTGTGGACCGGCGCACAAATACTGGCTACGCATCCGGTGATGCTGACCGACAATAATGACAATCTGCGATTTTCTGATAGTGGCGAGACGATTTATGCAGGCGGCGGTAATGACACGATTTATAGCTTTGGCGGTGATGACGTCATCGATGGCGGTACTGGAAATAATTATCTGAATGGTGGCAGCGGCAATGACCGGTTATTCGCAGGCGACGGCAACGATACATTGATTGGCGAATCGGGCGATGACGTGCTGGAAGGTGGTGAAGGTAATAATCAATTAGACGGTGGAAGTGGTAACGATACGCTGACCACCGGCGCTGGCAAGGATACGTTAAGCGGTGGCGATGGGAATGATATTCTGACCAGCGGTAGCGGCGAAGATACGTTAAGCGGCGGGGCTGGTAACGACATTCTGACCGGTGGCAAGGGTGACGATATGCTCAATGGTGGCTTTGGTAATGACACCTATATGTTAAGTCGTGGTGATGGACACGACACGATTGATAACTATGATTATGGTACTGATTACTCGGGTGGTGGTCGCACGGATGTCGTGATTTTTACCGATATGAATGCCAGCGATATTCAGGGTCTGCGTACTGTCAATACAGACCTGATCATCGAATTCGGAAGCGGTGACAGTCTCACGATCAGCAACTATTTTGATGGCGTGAACTATCAAATCAACCAGTTCCGGTTTGCTGATGGTCAGGTGTGGACCGGCGCACAAATACTGGCTACGCATCCGGTGATGCTGACCGACAATAATGACAATCTGCGATTTTCTGATAGTGGCGAGACGATTTATGCAGGCGGCGGTAATGACACGATTTATAGCTTTGGCGGTGATGACGTCATCGACGGCGGTACTGGAAATAATTATCTGAATGGTGGCAGCGGCAATGACCGGTTATTCGCAGGCGACGGCAACGACACATTGATTGGCGGATCGGGCGATGACGTGCTGGAAGGGGGCGAAGGTAATAATCAATTAGACGGTGGAAGTGGAAACGATACGCTGACCACCGGCGCTGGCAAGGATACGTTAAGCGGTGGCGATGGGAATGATATTCTGACCAGCGGTAGCGGCGAAGATACGTTAAGCGGCGGCGCTGGCAACGACATTCTGACCGGTGGCAAGGGTGACGATATGCTCAATGGTGGCTTTGGTAATGACACCTATATGTTAAGTCGCGGCGACGGCCACGACACGATCAACAATTATGATTATGGTACTGATTACTCGGGCGGCGGTCGCACGGATGTGATCCGATTCACAGACGTCAGTGCTGATGCTTTAAACGGTTTGCGACGCGTCAAGAATGACTTAATCATAGACTACGGCAACGGTGACAGCATCACGGTGGCTAATTATTTTAATGGCGCTAGTTATCAAATCAATCAATTCCAGTTTGCCGATGGCAAGACATTGACCGGAACAGAATTACTTTCAGCATATCCAATTGCCCTGCCCGAAGCTGCCGATAGCATGGGCTTTATGAATGCAGATCAGTATAGTCATGCTGACGTTAGTGATGATAACGGTCAAGCTGACAATGATGACGTTAGCAGCGAAGCAGATAACGACGACAAAGTGATAACAGATAGCATAGGCAAGCAGGTGGTTGCTGTGCATGTTAGCGAGGGAATCGCCGCTGCTGCTTTGCTGTTTGGACAAGCGGGCGATCGGGTGTTGGCTAAGGCTCGGAAACAGCAGGCAATTATTGATAATTGGTTCACGAAAGTGGATGGTCGTCGCGTGTTATCTTTGCAGACGGTGACTGACAATTCGACCGTTGATGCTGCCGGTTCTACTGATACGCTGCTCAATCAGAAGATTCCGCAGTTTAATTTTGATGCCGTTGTTGCGCAGTTTGAACAACTGCGCGCCAGGCCTCCTGCGGTCAATTTGTGGGCGGAGTCGGCTGCGTTGCTCGATTTGCATCTCAAGAAGAGTAATGCGGCGGGTCTTGGTTGTGATCTGGTCGGGCAATATGCAAAGAATGGCCATGACGTCGGTAGTGCAGTCAATTCGGCGCAGGCAATGTTGGCACCGCCGCATTTCGGTGCGACTGATTTGCACGGGCGACGATAGTGCTGTTATAGGAGTCGGTGGTCGGTGGTGGGTAGTTCGAAATTGGTAATGAGGTTAGCCAGCTAGTTCAATAATCTTGCCAGTTCCACCGCTGTCTTTACATGCATTTTGTCAAAAATATGGGCGCGGTGGACTTCTACCGTGCGCATGCTGATGCCAAGCTGGTCGGCGATGACTTTGTTCATTTTGCCGATCAGGATTAAGTCTAGTACTGCGCGTTCTCGGATGGATAGGTTGGCGAGGCGGCTGTCGATCACGCTGCGCGCGATTGCTGCGCGTGAAGTTTGTAGAGCTTCTTGTACGCGGTCCATCAATTTATTGTCATTGAAGGGCTTTTCGAAAAAATCGAAAGCGCCGCGCTTGAGGGTGTCGACTGCCATGGGAACATCGCCGTGGCCGGTTAAAAAAATGACTGGATAACGTTGCGTGAGTTTCCTGGCCGACAATACGTCGAACAACGCCAGGCCGCTCATCCCAGGCATGCGAACGTCAAGTAACAGACAATCGCCTTCGGGGGTCTGTGCGTCACTTTTATGTAAACCGGAATTCGCCGTGCCGATGGCGGCAGCAGCGTTGGTTAATTTTTCAATTGCGGCGGCTTCGTTGGTGGCAATGTCGAGTGATGCCAAAAAATGTTGCGCGCTGGAATAACTCAGTGCGGGAATGGCGCGTGATTGCGCAAGCCAGCTTAAGGCATCGCGGATTACTTCTTCGTCGTCAATGATGTGCAGCATAATATCTATTCGTTATTGTCGGATTTACGCAAAATAGCCTTAGTTCAGTCGTGTCTCACAGTCAACTGTATGTCTATGCATGCCTATCCATAGCCGTATTTTCTTTTAGCTATGCTGCGATGCGCTCGATTTTTGGTCGTTTGACCTTTCCTGCCTTGTGTAAATCATATTGCAATTGCATTCCTGCCCACAGTTCAGGACTGGTGCCGAAGGCCGAACCCAGGCGATATGCCATGTCAGGAGAAATTCCCGCAGCGCCGGTAACGATGCGTTGAAGCGTGACGCGACCAACGCCAAGACGGGTGGCCGCGTCCGTCACGGTCACGTCGCCCAGATACTCTCTTAATACCTCACCAGGATGTGGCGGGTTATGCATACGCGTCATATAAACCTCCGTAAAAATCAGTGGTAGTCGCGATAATCTACAAGAATCGCGTCACTAGCATCAAAAGCGAAAATCATTCGCCAGTTCCCATTAACCGTGATCGCCCAATGTCCTTTTAGATCCCCCTTCAACGGGTGTAGTCCCCAGGAAGGGGCTGATAAGTCTTCCGGCTTTATCGCTTGATCCAGAGCAGCCAATTGAAGCCGCAATTTAGTCGCGTGTCCAGCATGGATGCCCGCTTTGCTGCCCAGCTCAAAAAAGCGTTGCAGTTCCTTGTGTCGAAAGCTTTTTATCATAGAATTATTGTATCGTGTATCGATACACAATTCAAGTTTTTGGGTCCCGAATACAGCGTCTTTCTCACGGTACATCCGAAAACATCTCTCAAGGTGGCACGTCCAGTAAGATATTTAAACTATTGAGAGGGAGAAAACAGAATACCGCATTACGCCCTCTTCAATGTAGTCATCGCTGACTATGCGGAAAATTTGCCGGCAACGAGAACTGAAAAATTGTCCCACCGCCATCGTTGTCCGAGTAGTTCAGTGTGCCGCCATGAAATTCTATGGCGGTGCGACATATATTGAGTCCCATGCCCATGCCGTGGGCTTTAGTTGAGTAGAACGGTGAAAACAAGCGTGCTGCCACGTCAGCCGGAATGCCGTGGCCCTGATCGATCACAGAGATGACGATTTGTGGCGTTTCTGTGTCGAGATCGAGTGCTACTGCTTTGATGCGCAAGATGCGACGGGTGGCACTGTTCTCTGACATTGATTCAATGGCATTGCGGGTCAGATTGAGAAGGACTTGCTCCAGCATCATGCGGTCTGCGGATACCCATGGCAATGATGGTGCAATCTCGACCCGAACATTGACCTGAGAAGTCTGCGCTTGTAATTCGACCAATGGCATGATGTTGTCGACTAGTGTGCGGATTGCCAGTGGCTCGCGGATGGGGTCACGATTTTTGACGAACTCGTGCACACTACGAATAATTTGTCCGGCACGTTGTGCTTGCGTGTTGACTTTTCCTAGGGCCAGTTTCAGTTGGGGCGCATTGATGCTGCCACTTTCCAGCATATTCATCGCGCCGGTGGTGTAACTGGAGATGGCGGCGAGCGGCTGGTTCAGTTCATGCGCCAGCGTCGATGCGATCTCGCCCATGCTGGCGAGGCGGGCGCTGGATTCCAGTTTTTCTTGCTGTTTTCGATTTAATTCTTCGGCGCGGCGTGGTTCTGAAATATCTAGTATCGATCCCATCCATCCTGTTTGCTGGCCTTGCGCATCGACCAATGCTGATTCGAATATCAGCACCGGAAACCGTTCGCCATTGGCTCGCAGAAAAATAGCTTCATATTGCGGCGTTCCTTCGCCTTCTAACACTTTTGTAAAGCGTTCCTGGAATTCTTCCAGTGCCTCAGGCGCCCAATAGGGCATTGGCGGGACTTTGCCTACCAATCGGTCTGCGTCGAGGCCGACCATGGCACAGAATGCCGGATTGACATAGGTGACACGACCTTTGAGATCACGCGCACGCAATCCGGTGACGAGTGAGTTCTCCATGGCGCTACGAAATGCAACTTCTTGGCGTAGTGCATTTTCTGCAGCTAGCCGGCGGTGAATATCGCGCCACAGCGCCAGTAAACTCCATACTAGGCCAAGCGATAAGGCGATGACTGATCCGACCAATAAATTGGGTAAAAATTGCGGTGCGCTCTTGACGCTGTTGGTACGTAATATTAGAGATAACCCTGGCAGGTCGATTGGTCGACGATGCGTGTAGACGTCATGGCCACGGCCACCAGCGGCGCGCTTGGCGATGGTGACCTCGTCTGCGTCAGTGAGTGAAATTTCGTTATCTTGTGCAAACCACCATGGCACCAATTCATTGAGAATGCCGCTGACAGAATACGTGCTGACAAGGCTGCCGAGATATTGATTGTTTATAAATAATGGGACGCTGTAATCGATGTACATGGCGTTGGCCGTGTCGATCAGCTTATAGGGCGGCGTGTATTGCGGAATCTTGGCATCGCGTACCAGTTTTGCTGATTTAGTTGCGTGGGTTATATAGTCAGGATTCGTGATTTGCAAGGCGTCGGTTCCTGCGATGATATGGTCTTCGGCATTGAGCCAGGCGATTCCGCGTAGCTCGCGGCTGTTTTTTAATAGCGGCTTCAGACGGTCGGCAAATTGCGCAACGGTCAAGTGATGTTTAATGATCTCGCTGGCGATCAGACGGACACTCTCGTCATCGCGGTTGAGCTGAAAAGTGATGGCTTGCTCAACCCAGAGCGTATCGGCGATCAACTGGTCTTGCCGGTCATTGGCTTCCATTTGTCGGGATTGCCACGGTAACCATATGAGAACAGCCAAAAATAGCAGTACCAAAAAAATCGGAATCAGCCACCGCCAGGTGCGCTGCAGTCCCGCGGTAGTTATGTTGGGTAATCGCTTAAATGTTGTTTGTGGCATAAGGGAATAATGACAGCTAAACGCGTTTTAGCGGGGTTGGCGGTGTGGTTGTGTTGGTTTTCGCTGAAGAAACAGAGCGATTGAGCTACTAGTGTAGCTGACGAGGTGTGATAGGCGCATTTTTTGGTGGATTTTTGCGGTTATCCACACTTGTGAGTGCGGCGCAGCTTGTGCACACTGCGGCCAGATCCGGTAACAATCCATCCGTTGATCACTTGGGGTAAGCATGAAACAAAAATCGTTGGTGGCAGAAATAGTGCGTGTGGCAATATTGTTGGCTGCGACATTAGTCAGTTGCCAGGTTGCTGCACAAGAACCAATCGTTATCAAGTTCAGTCACGTGGTTGCCAGCGATGCGCCTAAAGGGGAAGCTGCGCAGCGGTTTAAAGAGTTGGCCGAAAAAGCGACCAAAGGGCGTGTCAGGATTGCGCTATATTCGAATAGCACACTCTATAAAGATAAAGAGGAACTTGAAGCGTTGCAGCTTGGTGCTGTTCAAATGCTGGCACCTTCATTGGCGAAGTTTGGTCCGCTGGGGATGAAGGAGTTTGAAGTATTTGATTTACCGTATATGTTTCCAAACTTGGAGGCCGTGCATCGGGTGACGCAAGGCCCCATTGGTAAGCAACTCTTGAACAAGCTGGAGTCCAAAGGGATTATTGGTCTGGCCTATTGGGATAATGGTTTTAAAGTGATGTCGGCGAATAAGCCGTTGCGTGTTCCGGCTGACTTCAACATGCTGAAAATGCGTATTCAATCGTCAAAGGTTTTGGACGTCCAGATGCGTGCACTCGGGGCCAATCCTCAGACGCTGGCTTTTTCAGACGTGGTGCAAGCGTTGAGGAGTGGTGTTGTTGATGGCACTGAAAATCCTCCTTCAAACTTGTACACCCAAAAAATGTACGAGGTACAAAAAAATATCACGGTCTCAAATCATGGATATCTTGGCTACGCAGTTATCGTCAATAAAAAGTTTTGGGACAGCTTACCGTGGGATATTCGTACCGCGTTAACGCAGGCAATGGCGGAGGCAACCAAGTACGGCAATGCCAGGGCTCAGGAGGAAAATGCGGCTGCGTTGGCGGCGATACAAAAAACCGGAAAAACGGCGATTTATCATCTGAATGTTAAAGAAAATGCGGAATGGCGTGCGGCCTTATTACCGCTTCAAACGCAGATGGCTGGTCGAATTGGTAAAGATTTAATTGATGCAGTGAGAAAAGAATCTGCGATGGCTGATGTTAATAAGTAACGAAGTATTTAATTTTTAGTAAAGTGGGTGTTTTCAATAAAGTTACTCACCGCCGACCAGCGATTTTTTTGCAATTGCAGTCAATTTTGATCAAATTCATGTAAATGATGCCAATGCTATCTATTTTTTGACAACATCAATTAAGTCCTGATAGTTCCTGACGAGCATTTTTTAAGATAACTTCTCCATTAACATTAATTCGAATAAAACCATAGTTTTTAATTTGAATTAGGCTAAAACTATCTAGAATAACCACATTGATTCATTAAAATTATTTGTAAAAATTAGTTAACTCCTGTTAGAGTTCGTCACCCATTGAATTTTGCGCTTTAGCCCCAAAAGGGTGCGAAGCGGAAAAAGGTCCCTTTTATTTTTGGGGCCCATTCTGAATCACGAGCAGTGTTTTTTTTGTGCGGCAACAGTTGCTAAATCGTGGTGACAGGATGGATCAAGGGTAAGAATTTTAGGTTATAGGTGGTGGTGCATAAAAACGGTATTGATACCGGGGATACTGAGGAGACAGTGCGTTTCAAATGAAGCTGTTTAAACGGCCGGGAACGTATAGAGAAGTATTTGGGGCGCATCGTCAGATGCGCCTTTTTTATTTTTAATGCTTATAAATTGCGTTTCAATTGACGCTTAGTTCATGCTTAATTGATGCTTAATTGATGCTTAATTGATGCTTAATTGAATTTTAATGATTACTTCTCGCATCGAGGCCCCGGCTTTATTTGACTCAGAAATTCCTGTTTTGGCGACCAAATAAGCGCATGAAAAATAGTTCTGAGCGGCAATTCACCAATGCGGGCGCATCCGCACTCTTTTCTGGCATCGTTATGGCACCATTTGGTGCGGTGGGAATTCGATCCGATTCCGGCGTCCTGCGCGAGTTGGTATATTTGCCAAAGTCGTATGCGGAAAAAGCGCCGATGGATGCGTTAACCGAACGTGCTGCACAACAGATCATTCATTATTTGCACAATCCCGACTTTTGCTTCGATTTGCCATTGGCTGCCATCGGCACTGTATTTCAACGTAAGGTATGGGCGCAAATCGTGGCTATTCCACGTGGTGACGTGCTAACTTATGGAGAGGTTGCCCGATTGGTTCAGTCGGCGCCACGGGCCGTAGGACAAGCTTGTGGTGCCAATTGGTTTCCGCTGGTGATTCCATGCCATCGTGTTACCGCCGCTGGCGGTCTTGGCGGTTTTTCGCACGATGATGAGGTCAATGGTTTCCATGTGGGAGTAAAACGCTGGTTGCTGACGCACGAAGGAGTTGTCGATCTGTGAAAAGTTTGCCTGTTTTGGTCGATGCCAGGCCGCAACTGAACATTGATAACCAAACCGCTATCGATGAATTTTGCGATACGTTATGGTTAGAGGACGGTTTGGCAAAAAATTCGTTAGAGGCTTATCGTCGCGACATGACCTTGTTTGCCTATTGGTTACAAGCGGAGCGAAAAAAGCCATTGCTCGGTATTGAGGCCAATGACCTTGTTGATTATCTTAAATTTAAATGTGACAGCAAGGCCACCTCATCGAATCGACGCCTGGCGGTTCTTAAACGCTTTTATTTGCTGGCGTTGCGCCAGAATCGCATCGCTGTCGATCCATGCTTGCATTTGCGGTCTGCCAAAGCGCCACCGCGTAATCTGAATAGTTTGTCAGAGTCACAAGTCGAAACGTTGCTGGCGACACCGGACGTCAACACGCCTTTAGGCTTGCGTGACCGCACCATGCTCGAGCTGATGTATGCCAGCGGTTTGCGCGTGTCCGAACTGGTGTTATTGAAATCGATAGAAGTCGGCATGAATGAAGGCGTGCTGCGGATTACTGGCAAAGGCGACAAGACGCGACTGGTGCCGTTTGGCGAGGAAGCGCGTAGTTGGATCGTGCGCTATCTGGCGCAAGCGCGACCGGTTATTTTATCGGGGCAAGTGAATGACGCGTTGTTTGTCACTGCGCGGGGCGGTCCCATGACGCGCCAAATGTTTTGGACGCTGATCAAGAAAAATGCGCGCTTGGGGGCGATCAATGCACCTTTATCACCGCATACTTTACGTCATGCGTTTGCCACGCATTTGCTGAATCACGGTGCGGATTTGCGCGTTGTCCAGCTTTTACTAGGGCATGCCGATATTTCAACAACGCAGATTTATACGCATGTTGCCCGCGAGCGGCTGAAAATTTTGCATGCAGAACATCATCCTCGAGGTCGTTAGGGATTTGCTGGTTGCGCCGAGGAAATCCGCGTTGATTGCGCTTCTATATAGCGCCTCTAGAATGAGAGTGAAATGAAGACTGGGCCGAATTCCTTCAAAGGCATTTGTTTCTACTGTATCCTGTGTTCATCATACAAAGTCTATTTAAAGCATTTACAGTATCTACTTAAGGGGGCCAAATTGGCAAAAACGAATTTTCAATACGAAAAGCGTCAAAAAGAGCTTGAAAAGAAAAAGAAAAAAGAAGAAAAGCTGAAACGCAAAGCCGAAAAAGGTTCTGTCGATGAGGTCACAGGTGAAGTAATTGAGGATGATGCGGACGAATCAGAAACATCTACCGATTCATCGAATGGCGCTACACCAGGATCTACGGAAGCGACACCGTCATAAACAAATACTTTGACTCCGGCGTGTTGACGCAACTGCGTTGTTTCATCTGGAGTGATTGAGTGTTGATTGTATGTTGATTAAGTGTAAAGTAACGCTGAGCGCCCATTCACATGTAGTTTTCAGGCGGTTACAGACGCTTAAGGCGTTACTTAAGTACGCGATGATTACGTGAAAAAAGCAACGAGGTAATAAGCTAACGATGACGTTAATCGGTTTGTTTGCAAGGACTCCGGTTCCTTGCGGTGACTGATGATGGTTTTGTTACTACCTCTTTTCAGACGATTCGCATTGCGGAAAATATGGTCGACATAGTCGTATCAATGATTATTCTTAAACGATGGTCCGAGCCTTGCTGGTTCGGGCCATTTTTGCGCTTTTAGTCCTATATGGCAAAAAAAGAGCATATTTCGGAGACCCCGGCGACGCAATTCTTGCGTCAGCACGGTCTATCCTTTTCAGAGCATCCCTATTCCTACGAAGAGCATGGCGGGACCGCGACGTCGTCCGTCGCTTTAGGCGTTGAAGAGCATCAAGTGGTGAAGACGCTTGTCATGCAGGACGATACGGCGCGGCCAATGATTGTCCTGATGCATGGGGATTGTCAGGTTTCAACTAAAAATCTGGCACGGCAGATCGGCTGCAAGTCAGTGGTATCGTGTAAGCCGGAAGTCGCTCAGCGCCATTCCGGTTATATGATCGGCGGTACCTCGCCGTTTGGAGTGCGTAAGGCCATGCCAATTTACATTGAGCAGAGTATTTTATCTTTGCCGGTTATTTATATTAATGGTGGTCGTCGCGGTTTTTTGATTGGTATTACGCCGCAGATCATCGTGGATGTGCTGAAGGCGCAATCGGTGACGTGTGCACTAAAGGGTTAATAGGATTACGCAAATAAGGTGAAGTAACCATGCTGATGCAATCAAGTGTTTTTAGGTTGTTGTCTATATCGGTAAACATCATTTTTGCTTGGCTTTTATACGAATTCACAAGAAAGAAAAAGCATGAATATAGTTTTATTTGTCGTTGCCGCTTATTTGATTGGCTCGGTTTCGTTCGCAGTTGTGGTGAGTAAGTTATTTGGATTGGGCGATCCGCGTACGTACGGATCAAAAAATCCCGGGGCTACTAACGTATTGCGTAGTGGAAATAAAGCGGCGGCAGTGGTGACCCTGCTCGGGGACGGTTTTAAAGGTTGGCTCGCTGTGTGGTTGACACAAAAATTTGGACCACAATATGGCATAAACGACGGGGGAATTGCATTGGTCACGCTGGCCGTGTTTTTGGGCCATTTGTGGCCTATATTCTTTCGGTTTGTTGGTGGCAAGGGCGTAGCGACCATGTTTGGTATCCTGATCGGGATCAATCCATTGCT
This sequence comes from Glaciimonas sp. GNP009, assembly GCF_054343755.1. Classification (NCBI taxonomy): domain Bacteria; kingdom Pseudomonadati; phylum Pseudomonadota; class Betaproteobacteria; order Burkholderiales; family Oxalobacteraceae; genus Glaciimonas; species Glaciimonas sp. GNP009. The sequence continues at coordinate 1,031,957 of NZ_JBTGUV010000004.1, read as the reverse complement.
GGGACTGGGTGCATTGGTGACATGGGCGATTATTGCGTATGCGTTTCGTTACTCGTCGCTGGCAGCGTTGGTCACCTGTTTGTTTGCACCGTTTTTTTATACGTTGATGAAAGGTCCTGATGTCATTTTGTTAGCCATCGTGGTCATGAGCGCATTACTGGTTTATCGGCATGCCAAAAATATCGGTAATTTGTTGGCGGGGAAGGAAAGTCGCATCGGGGCCAAGAAAAGCGATAGTAAGCCAAAGATGAATTAGTTTTTTATACGGTGTTGTTATCGGTTGTTGTTATTTGTTATTTTTATTGTTTTTTTATAACTGCGTTTCTGGTCTGAAATGGTGGAAATACGCGAGTTTGCTGCATTGCCGCATTGAATTGTTTCTCTTTTTTATCCAAGTTGAACCCTAAGTTAGCAGGATGGCCATCTCACGGTGTGATTGAATGTTTATTTGTCAAGCTTAATTATGCTGCCATGCCGCATAATTTCGCATTGTGAAAACGTGTATCACCATTTGAAAGTGTAAAAAGTCTCTGTTAGAATTCCGGCATCGCCTATATTTACAATTCATAGGTGAGATTTTTTACCGTATTGATGTAAGCCTCACCCTTCCATCCGATGCCAAAAGATATCGGTGCAAAGCGCTTAAATAACTAAGGAGACTCTGTATGTCAGCCCAGCTCGACCAGGTTTTGGCGCAAGCCACCAACGATCCCGATGTCATTGAAACCAAAGAATGGCTAGATGCACTCGAAGCCGTTATTGAAACTGAAGGGCCTGAACGCGCGCACTACCTGATGGAGCGCATGCTTGATCTGGCGCGTCGTCGCGGAGCGCAAATACCTTTTTCCAGCAATACTGCCTACGTCAATACTATTCCGGCTCATCTCGGCGAACATTGTCCGGGGAATCTCGAAATTGAAGAGCGCTTGCGCTCATGGATGCGTTGGAACGCTATGGCGATGGTGGTCAAAGCCAATCGTCTGGACGGCGATCTGGGTGGCCATTTGTCGAGTTTTGCGTCGCTGGCAAACATGTTGGGTATTGGTTTTAACCATTTTTGGCACGCACCTTCTGAAGGTCACGGCGGCGATTTGCTCTACATCCAAGGCCATTCATCGCCTGGTGTGTATGCTCGCGCTTTTCTTGAAGGTCGTCTGACCGAAGAGCAAATGCTGCATTTCCGTCGCGAAGTCGATGGCAAGGGCTTGTCCTCTTATCCGCATCCTAAACTGATGCCGAATTTCTGGCAGTTCCCGACCGTATCAATGGGTCTTGGTCCGCTGATGGCGATCTATCAAGCGCGCTTTTTAAAATATTTGCACGCACGCAGCATTGCAGACACCGCCAATCGCAAAGTATGGGCATTCTGCGGCGATGGTGAAATGGATGAGCCGGAATCGATGGGTGCCATCGGTATGGCCGGTCGTGAGAAGCTCGACAATCTGGTGATCGTCGTCAACTGCAATCTGCAACGTCTGGACGGTCCGGTACGTGGCAACGGCAAGATCATCCAGGAACTGGAATCCGATTTCCGCGGTGCTGGCTGGAACGTCGTCAAAGTTATTTGGGGTGCTGGTTGGGATGATCTGCTGGCACGTGATAAAGAAGGTATCTTGCAGCAAGTCATGATGGATACCGTCGATGGCGAATACCAGAACTACAAAGCCAAAGACGGCGCCTTTGTGCGTAAAAATTTCTTCGGTAAACATCCGAAATTGCTGGAACTTGTCAGCAAAATGTCCGACGACGACATCTGGCATCTAACCCGTGGCGGTCACGATCCGCACAAGATTTATGCTGCGTTTAAAGTTGCGCAAGAGCATAAAGGTCAGCCGACAGTGTTGCTGGTCAAGAGTATTAAGGGTTACGGTTTCGGCAAATCTGGCGAAGCGCGCAACACGGCGCATAACACCAAGAAACTGGACGACGAAGCCATCAAAGCGATGCGCGACCGTTTCCAATTGCCAATCGCCGACGATCAGTTGGCCGATGTGCCATTCTTCAAGCCCGCCGACGACACGCCGGAAATGATTTATCTGCATGAGCGCCGCAAAGCGCTCGGCGGCTTTCTGCCGCAGCGCCGTATGAAAGCCGATGAAGAGTTGATCGTACCGCCGCTGGAAACGTTCAAAGCCGTATTAGAACCGACCGCAGAAGGCCGTGAAATCTCGACGACACAAGCTTATGTGCGGATCTTGACAACGCTGCTGCGCGATTCTAGTTTGGGTCAGCGGATCGTCCCGATCATGGTGGATGAATCCCGCACCTTCGGTATGGAAGGTTTGTTCCGCCAAATCGGTATTTTCAGCCAGGTTGGTCAGTTGTATGAACCGGTCGATAAAGATCAGGTGATGTACTACCGTGAAGATAAAGCCGGACAGATTTTGCAAGAAGGCATTAACGAAGCGGGCGGTATGAGTTCGTGGATCGCTGCGGCGACTTCGTACTCGACCAACAATCGCGTCATGATTCCGTTCTACACCTACTATTCGATGTTTGGTTTCCAGCGTATCGGCGATCTGGCATGGGCGGCAGGCGATATGCGTGCCCGTGGTTTCCTTATCGGCGGTACTGCTGGGCGTACCACCTTGAACGGCGAAGGCTTGCAACATGAAGATGGACATAGTCATGTGATTGCTTCGACGATTCCAAACTGCGTGCCTTACGATCCTACTTTCTCGCATGAAGTTGCGGTCATCATGCACGACGGTTTGCGTCGCATGGTCACCAATCAGGAAGATGTGTTTTATTACCTGACGTTGATGAATGAAAACTATAGCCATCCTGGTTTGAAGCCAGGTAGTGAAGAGGGCATCATCAAAGGTTTGTATCTGCTCCAGGAAGGCGGCAAGAAAAACAAGCAGTGCGTTCAATTGATGGGTTCGGGCACCATTCTGCGCGAAGTCATCGAAGGTGCTGCCTTGCTGCAACAAGACTGGGGCATTGATGCCGATGTCTGGTCAGCGCCGTCGTTCACCCTGTTGGCGCGTGATGGTCAGGATGTTGAGCGTTGGAATATGTTGCATCCGACTGATACACCACGTGTAGCGCACATCACTGCGTGCCTGCAAGATACCAGCGGCCCGATCATTGTTTCTACAGACTATATGCGCACTTATGCTGAGCAAGTGCGGGCGTTTGTTCCAAACGGTCGTACTTACAAGGTTTTGGGTACTGATGGTTTTGGTCGTTCCGACACCCGCGCCAAGTTGCGTGAGTTCTTCGAAGTAAATCGCTATTTTGTCGTGATTTCTGCTTTGAAGGCGTTGGCTGATGAAGGCAAGATTAAACCAGCAGTTGTCGCTGAAGCCATTACCAAGTATGGTATTAATCCAGAAAAGCTTAATCCGGTCACACAATAAGCACTTCCGTTGTGCCTGCGGGCGATAACGTCATAGCAAGGTCCCGGTGGCACGCATGCAACCCCCTTGACCTTGCTAAGAGTTGTCTTTTGCAGGCGCTCTGGAAATACCAGACAAACTAAAACACCTTGCATGCATCGTAGTCGTCACCCTTTGTGAATGGCGATGCGATGCGTAGCGAGTAGAACGAATGGAGCTAAGCGATGAGTATGGTGGAAATTAAAGTCCCTGATATTGGCGACGTCAAAGACGTTGAGGTCATTGAGGTGATGGTAAAGGTCGGCGATACAATCAAGGTCGACCAGTCGCTTGCGACTCTGGAAACCGATAAAGCCAGTATGGAAATTCCGTCCACGCAGGCGGGAGTAGTAAAAGAATTGAAAATCAAGGTGGGTGATAAGGTCAGTGAAGGCACGCTGATTTTGATATTGGAAGCTGAAGGTGCTGGCGCAGCACCGGCTCCAGCCGCGCCCGCATCGGCTGCCGCAGCATCGGCTGCCGCAGCACCGGCTGCCGCAGCACCGGCTGCCGCAGCACCGGCCCCAGCGCAAGCCGCTGCTCCAGCCGCAAGCGCTGCGCCCGCCGGATTGGTAGAGGTCAACGTGCCGGACATCGGCGATGTGAAAGACGTTGAAGTCATTGAAGTAATGGTTAAGGTCGGCGATACGATCACGATCGATCAGTCTTTGGCGACGCTGGAAACCGACAAAGCAAGCATGGAGATTCCTTCGACTCAGGCTGGCGTCGTTAAGGAAGTCAAAATAAAGGTCGGCGACAAAGTTAACCAAGGCACGTTGATTCTGGTGGTGGAAACCGCTGGCGGGACGGCTCCTGCGGTATCTGCGCCAGCGAGTGTACCGGCCGCTACGGCCGCACCAGCGGCGACAGTCGCATCTGCGCCCGCGCCAACCCCAGTCGCTGCCGCTCCAGTAGCGGCAAATGGCGTATTGCCACATGCATCTCCATCAGTACGTAAATTTGCACGTGAACTCGGTGTAGATTTGAGCCGCGTGAATGGTACTGGTCCGAAGGCACGTATTGTGCAAGAAGACGTGCAGAACTACGTCAAGGGCGTTGTTGCTAACGCTGTTGCCAATCCGGGCGGCGCATCAGGCGCAGCCGGCAAAGGCACGGGCGTCGGACTCGATTTGTTGCCATGGCCATCGCTTGACTTCGCCAAATTCGGCACCACCGAATTATTGCCGTTGTCGCGTATCAAGAAAATCAGTGGTCCAAATCTGCACCGCAACTGGGTCATGATTCCGCATGTGACACAATTCGACGAAGCCGATGTGACGGATTTGGAAGAGTTCCGCAAAGACGCTAACGCGGCTTACGCGAAATCGAAGTCGACCGTTAAATTGACCATGTTGGCGTTTGTGATCAAGGCCAGCATCGCGGCTCTGAAGAAATTTCCAGCTTTCAATGCATCGTTGGATGCCGCCGGTGAAAATCTGATTCTGAAACAATATTACAACATCGGTTTTGCCGCTGACACGCCGAATGGTCTGGTTGTGCCGGTTATCAAAAATGCCGATCAAAAAGGTATCGCACAAATCGCGCAGGAAATGGGCGATCTGTCGGCGCTGGCCCGTGATGGCAAATTAAAAGGCCCCGATATGCAAGGTGCCAGCTTCACCATCTCTTCATTGGGTGGTATCGGCGGCACAGCATTTACGCCGATCATCAACGCCCCTGAAGTGGCGATTCTTGGTCTATCCAAGGCGGCCATCAAGCCGGTCTGGGATGGTAAACAATTTGTGCCGCGTCTGATGATGCCTATGTCGCTGTCTTACGATCATCGTGTCGTTGACGGTGCGATGGGTGCACGGTTTAGCGTGTATCTAGGCGAAGTGTTGGCAGATATGCGTAAAACATTGCTGTAAAGTGCAGTCGAATTTTGGCGCATTGAAGGTATGTTTCAGGCATTTACTGTGCTGGGATTGGGGTTTTTTAGGACGATGTAAAAGCGGGGTGAGGAGCGGAGACGTTTCCTCATCGTCCGGTCACCTGCGGTCTAATAGTGCGGGCTGGTATTTGTTACTAAACGTTCATCCTGCGCGTTGATATGTCGGAGAATAGTCATGACTACCTGTGTTGTGGTTAAAAAAAATAACCAGATCGCGATTGCGTCGGATTCGCTCGTTACCTTCGGCGATACCCGCTTGTCACATGCCTATGAAGCCAACAATAAGATTTTTCAGGTCGGCAGTTCCTTTATCACTTTGGCCGGTACTGCGGCCCATTTTCCAGTGATGCGAAAGCTGATGCTAGGGATGGGCGACGGATGCAAGCTGGATACCAGAGAAGATATTTTTGAAACGTTTTCCAGCATCCATACGATTCTTAAAGATCAGTATTTTTTAAATACCAAAGAAGACGACGACGATCCGTATGAGTCATCGCAAATCACCGCGCTGATCGCTAATCCTCATGGGATTTTCGGCATCTATTCGTATCGTGAAGTGTTTAGCTTTGAACGTTTCTGGGGTATCGGCAGCGGGCGAAATTTTGCGCTCGGCGGAATGTATGCAGTCTATGATCAGGATCTCAGCGCTCACCAAATTGCCGAGATTGGCGTACAGGCTGGCGTTGAGTTCGATAAAAGTTCAGCGGCTCCGTTGAGAATTCATAGTTTTTTGATGATGCCATAGCGGTCTTGAAAAAGCTTCTACGGCGTGTCTTTTAAAAAATGCAAGATGCTGGATCAACATGCGGGACTCAAGAAAAATGGGCGGATAAATGATGTTTGTTATCCGCTGAGGCCGCCTGATGATGTCACGAAAATAGCATAAGGCGTCACGTTGCGGGTTATGGCAACGGACCAATAGTAGCGAACATGCTCGGCTATAAAAGCAGCGGAGCGACACCACCCAATCCCTATGTGGGAAGATAAAACGGAGCAAACCCTATGAGTATGGTCGAAGTCAAGGTCCCGGATATCGGCGACTTCAAGGAAGTCGAAATCATTGAATTATTGGTTAAAGTCGGCGACACCGTTAAAGTTGATCAGTCGCTGATTACGGTTGAGTCGGACAAGGCCAGTATGGAAATTCCATCGAGCCACGCCGGTGTCGTCAAGGAGATAAAAGTTAAGGTCGGCGAAAAAATTGCCGAAGGTTCGGTCATTTTGAGCGTAGAAGCAAGTGGCGCGATTGCTGAACCAGCCACGGCGGCTCCTGCTGCCGCAGCATCGGCTGCCGCAGCAACTCCTACTAGTGCGCCTGCGGCTGCTAGCTTCTCCGGTAATGCTGATATTGCATGCGATACCGTGGTGTTGGGTGCTGGGCCTGGTGGTTATACAGCAGCTTTTCGCGCTGCCGATCTTGGTCAAAAAGTCGTGCTGATTGAGCGCTATGCTGATCTTGGCGGTGTTTGCCTGAACGTCGGTTGTATTCCGTCAAAGGCTTTGCTGCATGCTGCCAAGGTGATTACTGAAGCAGAAGAAATGGCGCATTTTGGCGTCAAGATGTCAGCTCCTGAGATCGATATCGATGCATTGCGCGGCTGGAAAGAAAGTATCATTAAAAAACTGACGGGCGGTCTTAGCGGTTTGTCCAAAGCACGCAAAGTCCAGGTTGTTACGGGTAAGGGCGAGTTCAGTTCAGCCAATACCATCGTTGTGCAAACGGCGGAAGGTCCAAAAGTTGTCGCATTTAAAAGTGCAATCATTGCAGCGGGATCATCGGTTGCCAAAATTCCTGGTTTTCCTTACGATGACCCACGCCTGATCGACTCGACCGGTGCGCTTCAGCTAAGTCAAATTCCGAAGACATTGCTGGTCATTGGTGGCGGTATTATTGGGTTGGAAATGGCCTGTGTATACGATGCGCTAGGTTCCAAAGTCACGGTCGTTGAGTTTGCCGATGGTTTGATTCCGGCCGCTGATCGTGACCTTGTGAAACCGCTGCAAAAGCGTATCGAAAAACGCTATGAAGCGATTTATCTAAAAACCAAAGTCACCAAACTGGAAGCGTTGCCAAAAGGTTTGCGCGCTACGTTTGAAGGTGCTGACGGTAACACCAGCGCGCCAACAGAACCACAATTGTTTGACATGGTGCTGGTGGCAGTCGGCCGTCGTCCTAACGGCAAAGAAATTGCCGCCGAAAAAGCGGGCGTTATTGTCACCGACCGTGGTTATATTCCTGCTGACAAGCAACAACGTACCAACGTGGCCCATATCTTTGCAATCGGTGATGTGTGTGGCGAACCGATGCTGGCGCATAAAGCGACCAACGAAGCGAAAGTGGCAGCCGAAGTCATTGGTGGTCATAAGGTGGCATTTGATGCCATGACGATTCCATCGGTCGCTTACACCGATCCAGAAATTGCATGGATGGGGTTGACGGAAACAGAGGCCAAAGCCAAAGGCATTCCGTTCGAAAAAGCCAATTTCCCATGGGCAGCAAGCGGCCGCGCATTGGCGATGGGGCGTGATGATGGGATGACTAAATTGTTATGGGACCCGAAAACTAAACGGATTATTGGCGCCGGTATTGTTGGCGTGAATGCTGGTGAGTTATTGGCCGAGACGGTGCTGGCAATGGAAATGGGAGCCGATCTGGAAGATCTGGCACTGACGATTCATGCGCATCCGACTTTATCTGAGACCCCGATGTTTGCTGCTGAGATGGGTCTGGGTACGATTACGGATTTGTTTATTCCGCCAAAGAAGAAGTAATTAGCTTGTTTGGTTGAGTTTGGTTGAACATGGCGTGACATCTTATCCACGGATAAGGTGTCACGTTTTGCATTGGGCGAGCGGTTTTGGTCGTTGACGGTCAGCCGCCTAAATACGCTTCTAGTACCTTCGGGTTGTTCAGCAAATTTACGCCGCTATCGGCCAATACAATCTGTCCGGTTTCCAGCACGTAACCACGTTGCGCAATGCGTAGCGCTTGCCGCACGTTTTGTTCCACCAACAGGATGGTAAGGCCGGTGCGGTTGATTTCCTTAACGATGCGGAAAATTTCTTGAATCATCAGCGGTGCTAGTCCCATCGAAGGTTCGTCCAGTAGCAGCACGCGGGGCTTTGCCATCAATGCGCGGCCGATGGCCAGCATTTGCTGTTCACCGCCGGAGAGATTGCCAGCGAGACCTTCTTTGCGTTTTTGCAGGACAGGGAATAGGGAATAAATCCATTCCAGATCTGTCGCAACCTGCGTCTTGTCGTTGCGGGTGTAGGCACCTAAAGCCAAGTTTTCTGCGATGGTGAGCGTGGTTAAAATGGCGCGGCCTTCTGCCACTTGCACCACGCCACTTTGGACGATCTTGTGAGGAGATAGTCGAGTAAGGTCGCGGTCTTCCAGTAATACCTGTCCCCGCGTTGGTTTTAACAAGCCCGATATCGCTAATAGGGCAGTGCTTTTTCCAGCGCCGTTTGCACCGACCAGGGCCGTAATCTCACCCTCATTGAGGGTGAGATTAATCCCTTTTACAGCTTCGATATGACCGTAAGAAACCGCCAGGTCCCGAACACTTAAGATTGGCTTCATTCTGCTTCTTCCTTGCCCAGATAAGCCTCAATGACTTCCTGGTTATTCTTGATCTGATCCGGTGTGCCTTCGGCGATGATGCGGCCGAAATTGAGAACCGCTATTCGGTCGCACAAGCCCATCACAAAACGCATGTCATGCTCGATCATGAAGATACTGAAACCGCGTTCCTTGATGTTCAGAATCTCTCGCATCAGTTCCGTTTTTTCGGAGGGATTCATGCCAGCGACCGGTTCATCAAGCAATAATAATTTTGGCTTGGTGGCGAGCGCACGGGCGAATTCCAGCTTGCGTTGCTCGCCGTATGACAAGCTATCTGCCAGCAATTGCGCTTTGTGATCGAGGCGCACCCAAGACAATAATTCCAGCGCTCTTTCACGTGCTTTTGCTTCAGTTTTGCGATAGCCAGGCAGATTTAATAGCAAACCGGCGAAGCCGTAATCCATATGATCATGCATGCCGACGACGACGTTTTCCAGCAGCGTCATTTCCTTGAACACGCGGATATTCTGAAAGGTGCGGGCGATGCCCCGTTCAGTGATTTTATGCGGTGCTACTTTACCGATATCCTGACCATCAAATGCGATGTCACCACCGGAAGCACGCAATAGACCGGTGATTAAATTGAAAACGGTGGTTTTTCCTGCGCCATTGGGGCCAATTAAACCGAAAATGCCGCCTTGCGGAACGTTCAAATTAACGTCTTGTAAAACTTGCAAACCGCCAAAGTTTTTGCTGATATTGTTGAGTTGAAGCATCAGCTCACCTTTCCTGTCGGCTGGGTTTTTTTATCCGGTTTAGAGAATAAGTGACGCATCCGGCGTGGATCCCAAATGCCTTTTGGTAGATACAAAATCACCAACACTAGAATGACGCCATTGGCCGCTAATCGGAAGTCCTTAAAGTGGCGCAGAACTTCCGGCAACAAGGTCAATAATGTTGCGCCGATAGTCGGGCCGATCAGACTGCTAGTGCCACCGAAAACTGCCATTGTGAGGATGTCGACGGCATTTTCAAAAGCATAATTTCCCGGTCCGATCGTAAAGGTGTAATGCGCGTTCAGGGCACCCGCCACACCGGCGATGGTCGCGCCGATGACAAACGCAAGCAACTTGTATCCAGCCACATTGACGCCCATCAGACGGGCTGCGATTTCATCTTCTTTAATCGCTTCAAACGCTCGGCCGATCTTAGAGCGTCTGATGCGCGCCAGCACGTACAAAGTAATCCCGAGCAGCAATACGATATGCCACCATTCAGTGGTTGGCGGAATGCCGTTGAGCCCCATCGGACCGCCGGTGATATTCATATTTAACACGACGACTCGCACCACTTCGCCGAAGCCGAGAGTCGCCATCGCCAGATAAACGCCAGATAAGCGCAGAGTCGGGATGCCAATAATGAGTGCTACCAACGCTGGTAATGCGCCGCCGACGGCAAGCGCTACCGGAAATGGTAGTCCGGTGTTCATGCTGATCAGGGCCGCAGAATACGCGCCGATGCCCATGAACGCGGCGTTCGCCAGCGATAGTAATCCGCATGACAGCGTGACGTAAATTGATAAGGCCAACATCGCGTTGACGCCGATGCTGAAGACGACGGTGTTATAGGTTGCCCAAAATCCGTCCCACCATTCCATGAATCCCATCTGTTACGCCTTTCTTTCCAACACTTTGCCAAACATGCCTGACGGCCTGACGAGCAAGATCAAAAACAGTAAACCAAATCCGACTGCATCGCGGAAATCGCTTGATAAGTACGCTACCGTCAACACTTCTGCAAATCCGAGAAACAGGCCAGCGATCATTGCGCCGCGAATATCACCCATGCCACCCAAAATGATGACGGCGATGCCTTTGTGTAGCATCGGTTGGCCCATGAATGGTGTAATCGCATTGAACGATAAGCCGACCAATACGCCTGCCGCGCCACCCAGCGCCGCTGCCGCGAATGAGGTCAGATAGAACAAACCTTCGACATTGATGCCGAGCAAATAGGCGGCCTTTGGCGATTCGGCAATCGCACGCAATGCGCGTCCCAACTGAGTGCGACGCATGACGCCCAGTAAAACCAGCATCAACACAAACGAAACAACGACGATACCAATTTGCACCGCAGTGACATGCACGCTACCGAAGGTAAAACTGTCTTCGGGGATAATCCCCATTGGGAAGCGCTTATTTTCGGCGCCGAATAAGCCTTGCGCCAGATTGGTCAGAATAATGGCGACGCCAATCGTCGCAATCATGGGCGCTAAATGGGGTGCATTACGTTTGCGCAGTGGTCGCAGCACGATATAGTCGACGATCAGGCCGATCAGGCCCGAAGCCAGCATCGCCAATAACATTGCCAGCCATAGCGGTAGCGCGAGCTGTTCGACCAGCATTAACGCGACATAGCTACCCAACATAAAAATCGCGCCATGCGACAAATTGATGACACCGAGCACGCCAAAGACCAGCGTGAAACCGAGCGCAAACAGCGCATAGACACTGCCGAGTGACAGGGCGTTAATAAGTTGTTGTTCAAGCATAGGGGAAACTCTTTATAAACCGGACAGCCAAAAAACCAAAATTAATGCAAAGTAAAATGGAAATCTAAAATCTAAAATCTAAAATCTAAAATCTAAAATCTAAAATCTAAAGCGAAAGGCACGCCGATGCTTTATCGGTGTGCCCTGTCGTTAATTCAATTGATTGGTATTGCTTCGATATTGCGGTGATTCTTTGAGACCCAATTCTATTTCCTGTTGCTATGGCAAAACCGGATAAATCTTCATCAGACCTTCATGTCAATCTGATCGCTGCCACACCGGTTCTGCAATAACGGATCACTTCATTAGGACGAATTTTCCACCTTCAGCAATATTCACAATTGCTTCCTGTTGCGCGTCATAGCCGACAGCTTTGCCACCGGCTTCCGGTGCTTTGCGGAACGCAAAGTTGCCGGTTGCGCCTGCGATCTTGACCGCTGGCAGCGCATCACGCAAAGCGATGCGGTCCGCTGGCAGTGCGCCAGTCAATTTGACATTTTTTAGTGCCGCCGCGACGATATACAGCGCATCGTAAGCTTGTGCCGCAAATTGATCCGGCTCAGTACCAAATTTAGCTTTGTACGCGGCCATGAATGCTTTGTTGGCTGGCGTCATATTTTCTGCCGACCACGGACTACCCATAATAGTGCCGTCGCCTGCACCCTTGGCAATTTCAAAAAGCTTTGGAGAGTTCAACCCATTGCCGCCGATGAACGGTTGCTTCATGCCGAGTGTACGGGTTTGCAAGATGATATTGGCGGCTTCTTCAGTCAGGCAAGAGCAAACAATAGCGTCGGGATTCGATGCTTTGATTTTGGTTAATTGCGCTTTGAAGTCAACGTCGCCTTTGGCATACGATTCAGTCGTCGTGACAGGAATTTTTTGCTCGGCCAGGGTTGCTTTGAAAACGTCGTAACCACTTTTGGTGAATGCGTCGTCGTTGCCATAAATGACTGCCACTTTTTTGATGCCGAAATGCATGACCGCGGCGCGTGTTGTCACTGGCAATACGTCGGCTTCCATGACTGAGTTACGAAATGTGAAAGGGCCCATTGCCGTGATGCCATCTGCGGTATTGCTGGTACCGAAGGCGACGACCTTTGCAGCATTGGCGATCGGATCAGCAGCGAAAGCCGAGTTGGACAGAGTTGGGCCGAATACCAGCAACGCCTTGTCTTGGAAAATCAGTTTTTTGAACGCGTTGATAGCGTCTTCTTTTTTGCCTTGCTCATCTTCTATGACCAATAGCAGTTTATTGCCGTTAACGCCGCCCTTGGCATTGACTTCTTCTGTAGCCAGCGTGAAACCGTTTCTGATGGCGACGCCATATTTTGCTGCCGGACCTGTTAATGCAGCAGCCAAACCAAGTTTGACTTCAGCGGCTAGTGCAGATTGTGCCAATGTCGCGCCGAGTACCAGCACGGTCAGTGTTTTTAAAAAAGTATTCAGTTTCATAGGTGAACTCTCCGGGGTTAATTTTTGTAGCGATGACACGCAAACAATGTAATGGCTGTTATGGACGTATTTGACGCCAATCACGTGTTTGGCCATGCATTCATTCAGTTGGCGCTTAATTAACGGAATAGAATAGCAAATTGGCGATTTTGGTGATTCGGTCTAGCCATTCAGTCACGATTATTGTTGTTTGGCATTGCTAGTATTTTTTTAATGTGTATCTAATGTTGTTTAGCCAACGTCTCATTTTGTATTTTTACTCATTCGTTAAGTTGATACGCGTAAATTGGGCGTATCAACTGTGCAAGAAGTATAAAGGACTTTACGGCAGGTTTTAGCCCAATTGCTCACGCAAATGCGCAATTGCTAAACGTACCTGGCGAGGTGCTGTGCCGCCGATATGATCCCGTGCTGCGACTGATCCTTCTAGCGTCAACACATCAAACACGTCCGCTTGAATCAAGCTGGAGAATGCTTGTAGTTGCTCTAATGACATGTCGCTCAAATCGTATCCCTGATCGACGCAATGGCGTACCGTCAAGGCGACCGCTTCGTGTGCATCGCGGAACGGCAGGCCCTTTTTGACCAGGTAATCGGCCAAATCCGTTGCTGTGGCATAACCTTGCAACGCAGCGGCACGCATCGCATCGGGCTTGACGGTGATGCCGCCGGCCATATCAGCGAAGATGCGCAGCGTATCTGTCAGGGTATCGACGGTATCGAACAATGGTTCTTTATCTTCCTGATTATCCTTGTTATAGGCCAGCGGCTGGCCTTTCATCAAAGTCAATAGAGCGATCAGATGTCCATTTACGCGACCGGTTTTGCCGCGGGCCAGTTCTGGAACGTCCGGATTTTTCTTTTGCGGCATGATCGACGAACCAGTACAAAATCGGTCAGCAATATCGATAAAGCCGACTCTTGGGCTCATCCAGATGACCAATTCTTCTGACATGCGGGAGATGTGCGTCATCACCAGCGCAGCAGCAGCGCAAAACTCAATGGCGAAATCACGGTCCGAGACCGCATCCAGAGAGTTGCGGCACACGTCGTCAAAGCCTAGCGTTGCGGCCACACGATGACGGTCAATCGGGAAAGTAGTGCCAGCGAGCGCCGCTGCGCCAAGCGGTAACCGATTAACACGTTTGCGGCAGTCTTGCATACGCTCAGTGTCGCGACCAAACATTTCTACATAAGCCAGAACGTGGTGGCCGAAAGTAATCGGTTGCGCGACCTGCATGTGGGTAAAGCCCGGCAAAATGGTATCGGCATGTTGTTCTGCCAATGTCAGCAATGCCAGGCGCAAATCACGCAACAAACCACAGATATCATCGATAGCGCCGCGCAAATAGAGGCGAATATCGGTGGCGACCTGATCGTTGCGGGAGCGTCCGGTGTGCAAGCGCTTGCCCGCGTCGCCGACCAGTTCGGTCAGTCGCTTTTCAATATTCAAATGGACATCTTCAAGGTCGAGCAGCCATTCAAACTTGCCGGCAGCTATTTCCTCTTGAATTTGTGTCATGCCCTTTTGAATCGCGGCATAATCATCGGCAGAGATAATTTTTTGGTGTGCCAGCATATCGGCATGGGCTAAAGAGCCTTGAATGTCGACTTCTGCCAGACGCTTATCGAAAAATACCGAGGCGGTGTAACGTTTGACCAGGTCGGAAACCGGTTCGGAAAAGCGCGCTGACCAGGCTTCGGCCTTCTTGGAGAATTGTTCTGTCATGGTATCGGGTAAATTCGGTAAGAAATAATAGGTATAAATCGCGTACAAAACTGGTTAATAAGTGGCTAATGCGTGGCCATTGCGTGAAGCTTACGACTTTAACGACTTTAATTAGTGCACGATTATAAAACAAGCCTGCATTTTTACTCCGATTGACCTTCAATCAGGGTAGTTTTACGTGCATTTATGTGATCAAACGTCTATTTTGTTGTTGATTTAGTTATTATTTGTTGCCTGAACATTTATTCTGGCCTTTATGTAATTGTCCGGGTTCGCGCGTACCGGTCCATTTTTCATGGCATCCAACCCAGTACTGAGAATGCGTAAAAATAACCCAATCAGTCCAATCGATAGCATGCAGCAAGTTGCCAAAGACCTATCCGGTCAGTCTGTTATTCCCGATTGCTGTAATTTGGGTGTGGTAGCGCGGACCTTAATTGTGGTCAATGTCGCTTTGTTGGCGACGACTTTACTGCGGGTGGATGGACTGATATCCATGGTGATGAAATTTGTTGAGTCATCCATGCTGGTTGAATTGACGTGTTTTTTGTCACTGTTTTTTTTGTGCGGGATGCGAAGGATTAGTTATCGATTTCCGTTTTGGGGGCAGCGTTTGTTGTGCGCAGTGATTCCCGCTGGCGTCACCGGTCTGGTGATACTTTTGCTGTCGAGTTATGATTGGTTTCTTCAAAGCTTTGTGGATTTGTCGATCATCGGTCCGATGTTAATTGCCGCATTATTCGGCATTTCTTTGCAGCACTATTTTGAGTTGCGCGGACGTGCTTTTTCACCAGTGTTGGTTGAGGCGCGATTGCAGGCGTTACAGGCGCGGATACGGCCGCATTTTCTGTTTAATAGTTTAAATGCGGTCCTGGCGCTCATTCGTACCGAGCCGAGGCGTGCAGAAACGGCGCTGGAGGATCTGGCCGATTTAATTCGCGTGTTGATGCGTGATCCTCGCGCAATGACGACGCTGGAAAACGAATGCCAGTTATGTCGGCAATACCTATCAATTGAAAAAATTCGTCTCGGTGACCGTTTGAAGGTGCAATGGGAGCGCGAAGGAATTGACGATGAAGTGGTGCATAGGACGCAAATCCCTACCTTGTTATTGCAGCCGCTGGTAGAAAACGCGGTGCATTATGGGGTCGAGCCAAGCACCACAGAATCGATCATACGTATTCAATTAAAGAAGACCGTGGAGCGGATCGAGATCGCGGTGATTAATCCTTATTATGCGCAGACTGGATTGGTGTTGTCGGATGGCAATCAAATGGCGTTAAATAATATTCGTGAGCGCCTTGCATTGTTATATGACGTTGAGGGACAGTTGACAACAGCGGTCGTTAATGGACAGTTTGAGGTGCGTGTGCGATTCCCTTATGTGAAAACGTCTATAAGCGACGCCGCAACAGGGAAGTTGGATAAAAAAATTGTTTGAAATGTGAGGGTAGTTTTCACGACGCTACGATCTTACGAAGTGAGTGGAGAGTGAGGATTAGTCCTTACAAAATGTCCTAAGCAGGTTGAAGTAACGGGTTTGATTCTCGATGGAAGTTAACATTTTTTATTAACAGGCATGACTACACTGCTGGATTACCAGACCATCAATGGCATGATTCCTCGCATTTATATAGTTGATGACGAAGCGCCAGCGCGTGCGCGTCTGCGCACTGTATTGTCTGACATCGCCGAAGCTTGTCCACATATTCTTGTTGGCGAGGCCGAGCATGCGCAAGCTGCGTTGGAAGGTATTGCGGCGACGGCACCTGATGTGGTGTTAGTGGATGTTCAGATGCCAGAAGTAACGGGGTTGCAATTGGTGCAGCAACTGAAGCAGGGCTATGCCGGTTATGCAGGTCTTGTTAAGGACGGTAACGCGAATTTTTCTATCGCGGCGGAAATGCCGATCATTATTTTTGTCACGGCGTATGAACACTATGCCGTGAACGCCTTCGATGTGCACGCGTTTGATTATCTGTTGAAGCCTGTGCGCGCAGTGCGGCTGCAACAGGCGCTGCTGCGCGCGACGCAATTGCGCTTTCCGAGTGCAACAAAAATACAGGAAAACATTTCTCTTCCAGGTTCCGATCCGGTAACCCGATCAGCAGCGGTGCGGACGCATTTTTCGGTTCAGGAGCGCGGTCGGATATTACTTGTTCCGATAGATGAAGTACGATTTTTAAAAGCAGAATTGAAGTACGTTATCTTGCGTACCAAATCGAAGGAATATTTAATCGAAGATTCGTTGATGTCGATAGAGGAAGAATTACGTGCGCAGTTCGTTCGGGTTCATCGGAATACTTTGGTCGCGAGAAACGCGATCGTCGGTGTGGAGCGTGGCAGCCTTACGTTTGATAAAAATGACGACGATGGATCAGAGAAAAAATTGTTGCCGGTATTGCAGCAAACGTGGAATGTTATTTTGCGCGATGTAGAGCAAAAACTGCCGATATCCCGACGGCAGTGGAGCATTATTCGGGCGTTGGTACGATGCTAAAAGATAAATCAATTTTCATCATCGTAAAACGCCCTTTACGACATCGCTTAATAAGCTAATTTCGTAAGCTAACTTCATCGGCCAACTTCAAAGCGCCTTCTTCCCTACACTTGAATCAGCGTTCCGCTGATAGGCATCTATTTGCCTGGATTTTAAATTGTGTATGGCGGCAAAATCTTATAGCTCGATGTGGGATATTTTTGCTCCAGCTATTTCGTTACTACGTTCATGGTTGATCAGGAATGCCGTAAAGGTGTCTTGGTAAAAACCAGCCACAGCCGTTCATTTAAATCACAATCGCGAAGGAGTAAATATGTTGATGCATCAAGAGCCACCACCGGTGGAAATTCCACCCACACAACCCGTTCCCTCATCTCCACCGCCGGTTGGCGATCCTGTTCCAGGTGGCCGCCACATTCCCCTTCAGACTTGATCTGAGCAAGGTATCAGCGCTATGAAAAACCTCGGAAGAAATAAAAGGGCGTAACCCATCTCCCCTGACACGTGCTATCTAGTCGGGGAGATGAGCCTATTTTTAATTTGCAATCGGTGGTGATTCGGATTCCCGCATCAATGCACGTGGGCCAGCTAATGCCAGTTTAAAGGCGTCAATTGCTTGCGTTAAAGTGTGCGCGTTGGTATCGATGAAAGAAGGATCGTTTTGCGGTACTGGTGCCAACGTGACGCCTGCGGCCTCAAATAAAGCAGCGCCGTTACCCACTACCATTATTTGTTTGCAATGGCGATATTGGTCCCGAAGGAAATCCATCGCTTGCATGTTTTTCGTCCATTTTGCGGCGATATCAGTGCTATTGGCGACGATGACCACGGCGTCGTAAAGCACTGACGGTGCGGCTTCCAGTGAAATTTCCACGTCTAGAAAATCGCCATCACTAGTCGCCACTTTGCCTAGTTGTGCTCCAACCAGCCTTGGTACTGCGCCGTCAGCAAGTAATGAGGCGTAGATTGTTCTCACAGTTGCACCTTCTACGCCTGTGGTAATCAGGATGGCGACTCTGCGTGTTTTGATGCCAAGTTCACCGGGCCGAAACGTCAGAGATAAAGCTGGAGAAAGCGCATACTCAGGTATCGGCAAATCAGACGCCAGCGGCATTGCTGGTGGCAATTCTAAACCCAAGCCATGTGCGACTGCGTCCGCAAGTATTGGATCAACGTTCACTAGCATCGATATCACGCGCACGCGCACTGCGGGTGTTTGTACGCGCGTCAATTCGAAGCGGAAAGCTGAGGCAATGTGTGCTTGTTCGGCTGGTGTCTGACTATTCCAAAATAATCGGGCTTGGGAATAATGGTCAGCAAACAGCTCCGCTTTTCCGCGCACTTTATCGGCGGCGACCGGCTGCGGGAAGCTTGTAAAGCCACGTGCCCCGGCCTGGAACGGGCAACCGCCGCCTAAAGAGTTGGGCTCGTAACTGGCGCGACCACGATGTATTGCCTGGCGATGCATTCCGTCACGCTGATTATTATAGACCGGCGCTAGCGGTGCGTTGATGGGGATTTCATGAAAGTTGGGGCCGCCAAGGCGACTGATTTGCGTATCAATATAGGAGTGAATGCGACCTTGCAATAATGGGTCGTTGCTGAAGTCAATTCCAGGTACGACGTGCGCAGTGCAGAAGGCTACTTGCTCGGTTTCAGCGAAGAAATTATCGGGATTGCGATTGAGCGTCATTTTGCCGACGGGAATGACTTTGACCATTTCTTCAGGAATAAGCTTGGTTGGATCGAGTACGTCAAACCCAAACTGTTCGGCTTGTGCCTCAGTGAATACTTGCAGGCCAAGCTCCCATTCGGGATAGGCGCCAGCTTCGATTGCTTCCCACAAATCACGGCGATGAAAATCGGCGTCAGCGCCAGCAATCTTTACCGCTTCGTCCCATGCCAGGGAATGCGTCCCAGCAACGGGTTCCCAATGAAACTTGCAGAATACTGATTCACCTTCAACATTCACCAACCTGAATGTATGCACGCCAAAGCCTTGCATCATGCGCAAACTGCGCGGAATCGCCCGGTCTGACATAACCCACATCAACATATGTGTTGATTCGGGCATTAACGACACAAAATCCCAAAAGGTATCGTGAGCGCTTGATGCTTGCGGAATGCCGTTGTGCGCCTCGGGCTTCACCGCGTGAACCAGATCCGGAAATTTCATCGCGTCCTGGATAAAAAAGACCGGCATGTTATTGCCGACCAGATCCCAGTTGCCTTCATCTGTATAAAATTTGACTGCGAATCCACGCACGTCACGGGCCGTATCCGCGGAGCCACGTTCGCCAGCGACAGTCGAAAAGCGGACGAAAACCGGCGTGCGTTTACCGGCTTGCGCAAAAGGTGCGGCGCGAGTTAAATCACTTAAGTCATTATAAGATTCAAAATAGCCATGCGCCGCCGTGCCGCGTGCGTGGACGACTCTTTCAGGAATCCGCTCATGGTCAAAATGGGTAATTTTCTCGCGCAAAATAAAATCTTCTAATGCAGTCGGGCCACGCAATCCAATTTTAAGAGAGCTTTGATTGTCCGCAACAGGCACGCCCTGATTGGTGGTGAGCGCCTGATCGCCAGCGTCGACGCGAACGCGATCAAGAGGACCGGAGGTTGGATTGCCGCCGATTTTTGGGTGACCGTCACCTACCTTGGGCGATGCCGTATTTTCGGTTGTGGTGCTCGCGGTAGCTAATTCGCCCGATGGGTTGCCAACTGAACCGGTTTGCGGGTCGGGGGCGCCACTTTCGCCGGTTCCATATTCGCCTGGCTTGCTATCGTTATAGGGCATTTGCGCGGATAGAGCTTGTCCGCTAATCACTTTTTCGCGTAATTTATTCGGTAAACCATCTTTACTACCAACGCTGCTCGGCGGTGCGGCGTCTGATGGCCCTGAAATTGTACTGAAAATCGATCCGGCACCGTCCACTGAAGACGGATTTTTTTTGCGCGTCACCATTAGTTTTACCTCGCAATAAAAAGTAGGGAAATAGAAGTAGGCATAGGAAAAAGTACGTCAATTAAACGACCACCCTGGGGTGAAGCGGCGCAGTTACTCACCTTGTGCAGCGGACTTTTCGATTCTGTAAAGGCGCAAAAACGCGCGCGCAAGATGTTGCCCGATTGAAGTAGCTTAGACTTCCGGGCCGAAATTGGTATAGGAAGAAACCTGATTTTTGTGTAGGAAATAGCCACGCGCACAGATGCGCGTGGCGGCGTTTCCGTCAACGCATGACGAATTTATGTCGAATTGATGTCGAAAGTGAACGCGATTGAAGATGATGATAGGCAATAGACGGAGATGTTACAGCAGATGACGGAGCCTTTTTATGTTGGTTTTGAGGCCCGTCCTTGAGCCCAAAAATTTTGTTATATCAGGAAGTTTAATTTTTGATTATTAGCGCCAGGAAATTGCGGGAAGACACGTTGGAGCGCGGTATCTCCGACGCGCATGTGCTTTTCTGCCAGCGTCGCTAATACGGTGCGGAAGTCTGTGGTGATTGCCAGGTCGCGACCTTCGTTGAGAGATTTGTCATCGATGCCAGGCCAGTTGCCGTATATCGTGCGGCCACGTACATTGCCGCCGAGCAGCCACATCACATTGCCGTGTCCATGGTCGGTTCCACCATTGCCGTTCTCGCGGAAGGTTCGGCCAAATTCCGACATGACGACGATCACGGTGTCGTTAAAGGCTGGACCGAGTTCTGTCGCGAGCGTGGTTAAGCCATCGGCCAAAGGGCGCAGTCTGTTGGCTAACTGGCCCGTACCGTTACCTTGATTGGCGTGCGTATCCCATCCGCCCACGGCGACAAAGCCAAGCCGGATCGCGGGGTTGCTGCGCATAAGACGGCCTAGTCTTGTCGTATCAATGGAGAGTCCGTTTGGAAGTGGCGCACCGTTATTGGCGGCGCGTTGTTCCGTGCTATTCAGGTCCATCATCATTTCCTTACGCGCTGCAAGGCCATCCCGAAATGCTTTTCCTAACGTTGGATCCTGTTGATATAACGCGTTGAAGGCAAGATTGACGTCCGGTTTGTCGATCTGCGTTGGTCGGGTGGCATCGCGCCCGGTCGGCATATTGGCGACGACGGCACGGCCGGTCAGGATGCGTGGTATCGACTCGCCTAGTGTCAGTGCTTGCATGGGCGCTTCTTTGGGCGGCATAGTGCCCAGCAGGCGATTCATCCAGCCGTCGTGTGTGTTGTGTTGACCGGGTGTACCGGTTTCCATATAGTCCTGCGCCTCAAAATGCGAACGCGACATATCGGGCGAGCCGGATGCATGAATGAACGCCAGTTGGCCGTTATCCCAATAAGGCTTGAGCGGTTGCAATGCCGGATGAAGCCCGAAATATCCGGTTAAATCGATTGCACCATTGTTGTCGCCAGGACGTGCCACTGCGATGGTAGGGCGGGCCTGATAATAATGCTGGTCGCCATGCGGTACAACAACATTAAGGCCATCCACCGCTCCGCGTAAAAAAACTACAACCATGCGCGGCGTGCCGTCACCCGCCAGACGGTCACGCTTCGGCGGTGTGCCGTAGGCGAGTGGTGCCGGTTCTCGATTGCTCTTTTGCAGGTTAGCGGTA
Organism: Glaciimonas sp. GNP009; assembly: GCF_054343755.1. NCBI lineage: Bacteria > Pseudomonadati > Pseudomonadota > Betaproteobacteria > Burkholderiales > Oxalobacteraceae > Glaciimonas > Glaciimonas sp. GNP009. The sequence goes on along the minus strand of NZ_JBTGUV010000004.1, from coordinate 1,010,286 downwards.
TTTGGCTTGTTGGGCGGCGCAACGACACAGCCAGAAAGTCCAATCGGAATCAGAATCGCACCGCTGCCGACGATGCCAAGTTGACTAATGCTGCGGATAAAATCGCGGCGTTTCATGATTTACCTCTTCATAAAATCGGGGCTACCCAGAATCATGCTGGCTTGCAAGTTGGCGGGTGCGGTTGTGATGGTATCGATGCTGCGTTGATCGAGTAACGGCGACAGTGTTTTTATCAACTGCTGCGGGTCTAATGGGACTGCATTAGAAGGTGGTCCGGGCGGCGGTGGCGGAAATCCAATCGGCGATTTGCCATTACCAAGGCTGCTGACAAAATTGATTCGGCGTAATAGCGCATCCGGATTGAGCCACGCTTCTTCGGAAAATTTATACCCTTCCGGCGTCAGCCAACCATATAAAGGTTGACCCAATTGATTCAACGCGTTATCAACCGGCCTGACATTCATGACCGGAATGTCACTGGCCCGCAAAGCGGAAACGATGTACTGATAAGGTGTCTTGAACTGGGTTTGATAATTGGCACGAGACCAAAATTGCTGGCTATCAAATAAGGTGTGCAGCACCGCTTTGATATCCCCATTGGTGCTCAGGAACCGCTGCGCCAGCTTTTCAACTAATGCCGGATCGGGTTTGTCGCTGACAAAATATTGGACTAATTTGGTGGAAATAAACCGTGCCGTGGCAGGTTGCCGCGCTACGATGTCAAGCGCTTGCTCACCTTCCTGTTCACCGTCCTGACCGGCGAGTCCTTTGATGGTCTGACCGAGAAAAATTTTGTCACCGGTGTCATGGCGGCGTGGATTGAAAATGAAGGTGGGCTGGTCTGAACTGTAGCCGCCACTGGAGCTGTTATTGGCTCCATTTTTCATGTCTTTTACATCAATAGTCCAGCCACTCAAAATGCGTGCTAATGCAATCACGTCGGCTTGGGTATAGCCACCATTGATACCTAGTGTATGCAGTTCGAGTAATTCACGTCCATAGTTTTCGTTTAAACCTTTAAATCGACCGCGGGCCTCCGGCGTATTGACGCCACTACTCAACCAGTTATCGAGGTAATACAGCATGGCTGGATGATGCGCCACCGATCCTAACAATTGCCTGAAATTACCCAATGCATTGGGACGCAACACATTTTTTTCATACTCGCCGTTCCAGTAGCGAACCCATTCTTTACCTTCAAAAACATTGAAGTGGTTGAACCAGAATTCGGTCATGATTTCCTGCAACTGACGCGGGCTTTCAGTCGCCTCCCATAATCGGGCCTGATGCGCTTGCAATGTGATTTCTTTGTTGGCGCGCTGACGTGCCTGATTTTTCTCTTCCGGGGTTGCAGTATTGGGGGGGAAAGAGGGCGGGCCGTATTGTTGATAAAGCTGCGTGGTGCTGAGTTGATAGGTAGGAAGGCTAGCCAACTGGTCGATTAGCGTTTGGGGAAGCGGAATACGTTCGGGATTTAATTGCAGGTCAATGTAGCGTTTTACGCCCATTTTTTTGATTGCATCCACATCACCCGGACGTGGACCATACGCCAGACGATTCAACACATGCAGTGCTTTTTCGTTTTCCCATAACGGTGCGGTGGACGACGGCGTGGGAGCAATGGTTGGAGCGAGTGGGGGAGTGAAGTCGGGAGTGCGTGTCGGTGATGCTGGCGCAGCAATCGCGCTGAGCGGATTCAGTGTGCCGAGTCCTACGCTGAACAAAAATGAGATCGTAACCAATGGCAAGTTGAAGCGAGATTTTTGAATGGTCGGCAACATCTTATTCCGCTTAAGGTGAAGAAGCTCGTTGTGACTACACCAGCTAATTGCGATGGTGACCGTGGTTCTTCAGAGGATAACGTGGCGATTGCTTTTTGGTAGACAAACTCTGTGTAACAGTGTGTAAGCCAAGGTTTGTAGAATGGGTTGTGCGAACCACGAAGTATGAAACCAGAGACAAAGAACGTAAATAATTAAGAGGTTCGCGCTTTGTAACTGAGCGGTCCTAGATGACTTTCCCGGGATTCATTAGATTGAGTGGGTCTAATGCTTGTTTAATTGTTTTCATCAAGGAAATTTCTACCGGTGATTTGTAACGTAGTAACTCCTCACGCTTTAGGACGCCGATGCCATGTTCCGCTGAAATTGAACCCCCAAATTTGTGTACGCTGTCGTGTACGACAAGATTGATATTGGATTGTTGCGCGAGGAACAGGTCAGCGGAATAGCCGATGGCTGGTGAAACGTTGTAATGTAAATTTCCGTCGCCCAAATGGCCGAAAGTGACATTGCGGCATGCGGGAAAATGTTGCTGCAACAGGGCGTCGGTGACCGTAATGAATTCAGCAATACGCGAAATCGGCAAAGAGATGTCATGTTTGATGTTTTTGCCTTCTTTAGCTTGCGCCGATGAGATACTTTCTCGCCAGTTCCATAATGTTTTTGACTGCGCGGAAGAGGACGCCAGGACAGCATCCTGACAAATGTCGTGTTCCAGAGCGCTCGCCAGTAAGGATTCCAGCAAGGCGCTGGCATGGGCTTCTGATTCGCTGTCGGATAGTTCAAGCAGTACATAGTGCGGATGGTGCATCGAGAATGGAAAAGTCAGGTGCGGCATGTGTTTGGCTACCAATTGTAAACACAGATCGGACATTAATTCGAAACCGGTTAGCGTGGCTCCGCAATGGCCTTGCGCTAAGGTCAGCAGACGTAAAGCTTGAACTGGCGTTTGTAACGCAACCAGTGCGGTTAATTGCGATTTTGGCAATGGAAATATTTTCATTACTGCAGCAGTAATAATCCCAAGTGTGCCTTCAGCTCCTATAAACAGGTCACGTAAATCATAGCCGGTGTTATCTTTACGCAAGCCGCGTAGCCCCTCCATGATGTCGCCCTGTGCGGTCACGACTTCGAGTCCCAGGCATAACTCACGCGTGTTGCCATAGCGCAAAACAGCCGTGCCGCCTGCATTCGTTGCGAGATTGCCGCCAATGGTGCAACTGCCTTCGGCAGCTAACGATAAGGGGAGCAAACGCTCGGCTGCGAATGCGGCATCTTGCACGTGCTGCAAGATGCAACCCGCTTCTACGGTGATGGTATGGTTGACCGGATCGACTGATCGAATCCGGTTAAGGCGCGTCAGCGATAACACAATCGCGACGCCGCTGGTGTCGGGGACACTGCCTAAAACGAGTCCGGTATTGCCGCCTTGCGGAACGAGCGGTACGTTGTATTGATTGCACAGGCGCACAATTGCCGCGACCTCGGCAGTATTACCCGGCTTGACTACCGCTATTGCCTGACCTGTGAAGCGTTGACGCTGGTCTGTCAAATAAGACGCCTTGTCATCGTTGGTGGTCAGCACGTAAGCGTCACCGATGGTTTTTTTACAGGCGTTTATAAAGTCAGCTGAGTTGGTCATGTCTGGATGATTGTGAAACCGCGTGTGGGAATGAAGTTACGTCGATCGGGATCGGGAAGCTTTTTCGATGGCTGCCTTGGCGAGCGCTTTCGCCACTTTTTTGTAGGGCTGCAAATACATGATCGAGCAAACAAAAAAGAGGCAGGTCAACGCCACTTCGGCCCATCCCAGCATCGCCGAGAGATGATTGCTGTCGCTGGTAGCGCGTACGATACCTTCCGCAAAGTAAATCAGAATGAGCATGGACGACCATTGCATCGTGTAGATATCGCGCTTCAGAATGCCACGTAAGGGGAGCAAAAGTGGGATAACCTTCAATACCATCCATGATCCACCCGGGCGCAACGGTGCTAAAAATAATTCCCAGGCAACACACAGAGCGATCAGAATCAGCAACGTACCGGAAGTGCCGAAGTAAAACCACTGGCATGGACGTAGTTGTGCAGAAGTTTGGGCTTCGACCATGGTTGCCCCGGCTGGGTTGGTGATGAGGTTATTTTCGGCGTCTTTTTTGACGTCTTTTTTGACTTCTTTCCTCGCGTCTTTTGTCATGTCATGCTCCTTGCAGTTTGCGCGCGGTCTCAGCCAGGCGACTACCTTGCGCGATTGCCAAAATACGGCTTTCCGCCGAAATGGGCTGATTGCCATTCATTCCCGCCCAGTGGCTGGCACCGTAAGGTGTGCCGCCGCTACTGGTGGTCATCAATTCCGGCAGCGTATAAGGCAGACCCATCATCAACATACCGTGATGAAATAGCGGTGTCATCATGGACATCAATGTGGTTTCCTGGCCACCATGCAGACTGCCTGTGGACGTGAATACGCAACCCGGTTTGCCGGCTAAAGCACCGCCGAGCCATTGGGCGCTGGTACCATCCCAAAAATATTTCATGGCCGACGCCATGTTGCCAAACCGTGTTGGTGAGCCTAGCGCCAATCCGGCGCATTGCTCCAGATCCATTAATTCAACGTAAGGCGCACCTTGCTCCGGAATGCTTGATTCGGTCGCTTCGGTGACAGTGGACACCGCTGGTACCGTGCGCAAACGGGCTTCGCAGCCCGGTGTTGCGTCAATACCTTGCGCGATTAATTCGGCAAGTTTTCTGGTTGCGCCATGGCGCGAGTAATACAAAACCAGAATGACGATTTTGCGGTTGATACTGTGGGATGTGTGGGTTGAGCTCATAGGTTGGTATTATAGGGCGCTTTATCAATACTTTACGCTGACCGATAGCGCTTGTAAGCATCTAAAAATGCGTCCGACTTTGCTGTCGTGCTGTAAAGGTCACAACAAAAATATGTTTCCATTTAAATTTTCCCACTTGCGCGGTTTGTCATTGGATGAGTTGCGCGACTTATTTCGTTTTGCGGGTCGCCGCCTGAGCGAGGAGCGTTTACCGCAAGTTGCCAGTAGTTTGACGTTTATGACTATTTTGGCGTTGGTTCCCATGCTGACCATTGCGTTGGCAATTTTCACCGCTTTTCCGCTCTTTAGTACCTTCCGTGCATCGCTGGAAGCATACTTCGTGCATAACCTGATGCCTAAGGGGATTGCCAATACAATTTTGAGTAACCTTAATCAGTTTGCCAGCAAATCTGCAAGCCTGTCGGCAGTCGGTGGTGTTGCCCTTATTGTGACAACCGGTATGACGATGTCGACCGTAGATCAGGTTTTCAATAGCATCTGGAGGGTCAAAACCCAGCGTCCCTTTATTCAACGGGCGCTTGTATATTGGGCGCTAGTAACATTAGGACCATTGCTGATCGGTATCTCGATTACGGCTACCTCCTATCTGACAGAAGCCACGAACGGTCTGGTCATCAGCTGGTTAGGAAAATGGTTTTACACAGTGGTATCGGTTTCTTTGACGACAGCGGCATTCACCTTATTGTATGTAGTTGTACCGAATCGGTTCGTCAATTGGCGCGATGCGGTGTGGGGCGGACTCTTCGCGGGGATAGCCATTGAAGTTGCTAAACGGATTTTTGCTGCATATGTGATCAAATTCCCGACTTATACGATCATTTACGGTGCGTTGGCAGCATTGCCAATTTTTCTGCTATGGATTTATATGCTATGGATGATCACGCTGGTCGGCGCGCTGGTAGTGGCGGCGCTACCGGTGATCAAGCACGAACGATGGTGGCACGTGCCGACGCCCGGCAGCGCGTTTGTTGATGCCATGGCGGTTTTGCAGGTATTGCATGAGGCTAGAATAGCGAATAGCTCTTCTGCAGTGAGTGCAACTCAGATTCGACGTGCGACGCGATTAGGTTTTGATGAGTCGGAAAATTTGTTGCAACAAATGCTCGAGGCAGGATGGGTCGGGCGGATTAGCAAAGCGCTGCCAAAACGCTTGCGCTGGAACCGTCATGCGTTGTCGCACCTGGATCAGTGGACCTTACTGGCTAATCCTGATAGCTTAAAATTAGCGGAGATCTATCGCCTGTTCGTCTTCAATACTGCTTCGTATGCCGTTGATGCGCCACCGTTGGCGAAGCGGGTAGAAGAAACGATTGAGTTGGGATTGGACCAGTCTTTGGCGCGTTATTTTGGTCAATCCTCGCAAGAGTCGTTGTAACTCCTTCCTACAGAACTTACCCAGATATTCTAAAAAGACGTCTAAAAGTAACCGCATGAAAGAAAAAGCGCCCCAAAAAAGGGGCGCTTTTGCATTCGGCCAAAAAGGTCAACCAAAAAAATTATCTACAAAATCATCTTAAGTACATGCTTTGCCATGATCAGCGTGGTTACCGGCGGCTTTCGCTGCGGCTTCCGTCATATACGAACCTGCTTTAGTTGTTCCGTACCATTTGGAACCGGAGCAATGATAGGTCTTGGAGCTGGCATTTACCCAGACTTTACCAGCGCCACCACCTGCGGCTGGGGTCGCCGCCGGAAGGGCGGGCGTTTTCATGGGAGATGCTGCAGCGGCTGCGACGGCGGGCGCTGGTGCGGCAGGTGCGGCAGCCATTGCGGCAGGGCTGTCAGCAGCCTTCACATACCAATCTTTGACTCCCCCATGTTTTGAGCAAGCGCCCTTTTTTGTGGCGCCCGAAGAGTAGGAGCCATCTTTGCACATTCCAGAAGTACCGGCTGGCGCGGCAGCAGGCGCAGTTTGGGCGAACCCACTGGCAGCAAAGGTTAATCCTGCGGTCAAAGTGAGCATCGCGAGCGTAATTTTCATCGTGTTTCTCCAAAAGATGTTTGAATATCATTCAAAATACAATTTCCACATGGATTACATTGAGAGTCGTGCTACCTGCTTGTTTTCTTAGTGCTTAGACGTCGAATGTGTCATTAACGCGTATTAACTGACCAACGTATAACGTGGCGTGCAGCTTTGATGTCGATAGCGTTGTGTGCCTGACCATTAACGCTTGATTACGTTTTTTCGAGGACCGATACTGCTAAAAAGTAAAATGTATTCTTTTACCGGAGAAATAATAATCCTTTCTTGCAGGGAATGTTGAAATAAAATAAATATATTTAGAAAGTTACTTTGCCAGTCAGCATTTGACCGTACATCACCCAATCACCAATGAATGAATAGAGCGGATAGCGAAACGTCGCTGGCCGGTTCTATTCGATGAAGAAGTGGCCGATCCACGCAAAGCCATATCCACTCAGAACGCCGCTCAATAGCCACCATCCATTTCCGGTAAACAGGAGGGCGATGAACGATAAAAGGGCGAAGGTCGATCCAATAAAGTGCAATCGGCGACAAATGCGGTTAGCGTGTTGGTTAAGATACATGGGATAGAACTGCGCAAAGGAGGCAAAATTTTCTTTCTTGCCCTCCGTATCCTTTATATATTTAGGCATGTAGAACTCCCTTCAGAAGCCTTATGGGCGTGAAATGTTTTCAATGCCATAACAAAATACATCAACTCAGTTTTGATGCAGCTTGTTAGGGGGCAGAAATTTATTCTAGCCAGTCGATGCCAGTTGCGAAATGAAATAATTCATCGAGCACGGCATCCGGTTGCTCTGCCATTAGCGCATGTCCGCTGTCTATCAGCGCGACTTTCGCATGCGGAATGTTGCTGATGATGGTTTTCGCCGCTTTGGGCGGCGTCATGGCATCGCGTTTTCCTAATAGAAACAGGGCTGGACAGCGGATTGCCGAAGCTGCAGCATCGCCATGCTGATAAGTATTGCAGGTCATGAAATCAGTATAAAAAACGGTGTCTCCGCTGCGTATATTTTCTGTGCTCGGCAGATCCGTCGCTTTGGCGACATTGCGTTCATCGCGCGTTGCGATGTGTTCCATTAAGCGCTGGCTGCCGCCCAAAACATAGAAACCGGGACCGGGGTTGGACGGTTTCTGGACAAAACTCGCATGCGACCACTTGTTGACCATTGCGATGGCTGTCGGCTGGTCACTATTCGCCGCTTCCAGCAACACTTCGGATACTTTCATCGGATAGGCGCTTGCGACCATGGCGATGCCGCCGATCAAGACCGACGAAGGTGTTCGGCCGGCGGTTTCCAATGCAATGAGCGAACCCATGCTGTGTCCGACTAATAGCGCCTTGGTGACATTGGCGGCCTTGAGCAGAGCCAAAAGCCAGTCGGACATCGACTCAACGTTTGTTAGTGGCGCGCCCTGACTTCGTCCGTGTCCTGGCAAATCAACCGCAAGCACGCTAAATCCGTGGTGAGCAAAATAGCGGGTTTGTAAAATCCAGACCGAATGATCGTTTTGTGCCCCGTGAATGAACACCGCGGTCGGTAATGTAGCGTCAAACGGTTTGCCGCCCGTGTAGCAATAAGCATCATGCCCCTGAACATTTATCAGCATTTCAAGCTCCCGTATTCGGTTGAATTGAGGTTCGGTGCGCGGCTTTCAAGCCGTAAGCCAGATCCTCTATCAGATCGTCGACATTCTCTAGTCCGACAGATAATCTGAGTGTGCCTTCGCCAATCCCGGATGCGGCCAGCTGGTCACTTGGTACGCGGAAATGGGTGGTTGATGCTGGATGGATGACCAATGACTTGGCATCACCGACGTTGGCCAGGTGGGAAAATATTTTTAATGACTCCACCATGCGGCGACCCGCAGCGCGATCACCCTTCAGGTTGAAGGAGAATACGGCGCCACAGCCTTTCGGCAGAAGATTTTTTGCCAGCGCATAATCGGGATGGGATGACAGTTCGGGATAGGCGACTGATTCCACGGCGTCTTGCCGGATTAAAAAATCGACTACTTTGCGGGTGTTTGCGACATGCTTTTCCATTCTTAAGGCGAGGGTTTCTACGCCTTGCAATATGGCAAAAGCATTGTGCGGACTCATGGCTGCGCCGAAGTCACGCAAACCTTCGCGGCGCGCACGCAGAGAGAACGGCGCGACCGTTGACTCTTCCGAAAATACCATGCCGTGAAAGCCATCATAAGGCGCACAAAGTTCGGCGAAATGGCCAGTTTTGTCGTACGCTTGTTGCCAGTCAAAGGTGCCGCCATCTACCAGCAGACCGCCAATAGCGGTGCCATGACCGCAAAGAAATTTGGTCGCAGAGTGAAATACCAGATCGGCTCCATGGTCGAACGGGCGCAGCAAATAGGGTGTGGTGAAGGTTGAATCGACCAACAATGGCAGATAGTGCTCGTGTGCGATTGCGGCTACTCGCCCAATATCGAGTACGTCTAGGCCTGGATTGCCCAGAGTCTCACCAAATAATACCTTTGTATTTGGTTGGATCGCGGCGCGCCAGGCGTCCAGATCGCGTGGGTCAACGAAGGTGGTGTCGATCCCGAAACGTTTCATGGTGTACGCCAGCAGATTGTGTGAACCGCCGTACAGGGCGCGCGATGCTACGACGTGCGATCCTGCGCCAGCGATGGTGGCCAGCCCAAGATGTAATGCTGCCTGACCGCTGGCGACCGCAATTCCTGCAACTCCACCTTCGAGCGCTGCGATGCGCTCTTCCAAAACGGCATTGGTAGGGTTCGAAATGCGTGAATAAACGTGTCCTGCACGTTCCATATTAAATAATGAGGCAGCGTGATCTGAGTCTTTGAAGACGAAGGCGGAGCTGAGATAAATCGGTGTCGCTCTAGCCCCGGTAGTGGGATCCGGGATAGCGCCCGCGTGGAGTGATAAGGTATCAAAACCAGGGGATGTTGGCTTGCTCATGACGACGATTTCTCCTATTAATCTGTTTGTTTTATTATTGAACCCGGAACGTTTTTCTTAAGGCGTATTTCCAGTGCTTCAGTCAGTGCTAGATTTTTCGACGGGCTTACGCTACATTCAAGGCATCTGAAGGTTTTAGTGAGTCGAAGCAAAAAGTAGCTAAGCGAATACATTTTTTGATTTTTTTGTGTCAATTGCCCCAATATTGGGACTATTTGATAATAAGATCAGTCAAAAATGAAACTTTCGGAGGCTTTTTCTACCGGCTGCAGAGATTCGCAGGTTTCTCAATACAAGCATAACAAGCAAAGGCAGGATGACCCAATGAAAGTTTCTGAAATACTCAAAGTCAAAGGCAACATCCTCTATACGGTGACACCGGAGACACCGCTACTACAGGCGACTAACACGATGGCCGAAAAGGACATCGGTTCGCTCGTGGTGATGGAATTCGGCACGTTGGTGGGGATGCTGACGTTTCGCGAAGTGCTGAAAGCAATCCATGAAAATGGCGGCGAAGTTGGGACCAATACCGTGCGAAAGCACATGGATGACAGCCCGATCACGATCACACCCGACACGGAGGTGAATGAAGTGCGCCGTATTATGCTAGAGCGTCATGCGCGCTATGTTCCCGTAATGGATGCGAATACATTGCTGGGTGTTATGTCATTTTATGATGTCGCAAAGGCGGTGCTGGATGCGCAAGGTTTTGAAAACAAGATGCTCAAAGCTTACATTCGGGATTGGCCAATCAGTACGCCGTCACCGGATGATTGATCGGTCAGCATGGTTCTTAATATGACATTGCCGCACTTATGTGCCTATTTCAGTTAAGAATGGTCGAGCATGAGAAAAAAACCGTTAGTGGCAAACATTCGCTGCTGACGGTTTTTTTGTATCTATGATGGGTTGCCGGGATTCTGAATATACTGGGAGCGCTGGAGAGTCACTAAGAATTGGTGACGAATATTAAACGCCTTGCACCATCAACAGGCGATACGTCTGGAAGGTAAAGCTAAGGCAAAAAAACATCAATTAGAACGTTGATTCAAACGTAAATTCAAACGTAAATCCAAACTTAGAGAAAGCGCCTATTTCTCAATCTAATGGAGCCCACGTACAATTGTCGACGTCATCATTTTCATAGTGTAATTTTCGCTTATTGATCGCCCATGCAACCATCAAACCGACCAAATCAATTTTCTCTGCTGCGCCAAAGCCGTTTTGCACCGTTTTTCTGGACGCAGTTTTTTGGTGCTTTCAATGATAATGTCTTTAAGACAGCGTTGCTGACGATTCTGACTTATGACGCACTAAGCTGGACTAGCGTGGATCCCGGGTTTTTAAATAATCTCATCCCTGGATTGTTTATTTTGCCGTTTTTGCTGTTTTCGGCTACCTCCGGCCAGTTCGCAGACAAATTTGAAAAGTCCCGTATCGCACGCCTTGTAAAAGTGTTTGAAATCGCCATTATGGCGTTGGCAGCATACGGCTGGATGACGCGTAACCTATGGATTTTAGTCGGCGCGATAGTTGGTATGGGATTACATTCGACGGTATTTGGTCCCGTCAAATACGCTTATTTGCCACAACAATTAAAAAAAGACGAGCTAGTCGGCGGTAATGGCGTCATTGAGATGGGTACCTTTGTGGGTATTCTTGTCGGCGAAATTCTTGGCGCGGTGCTGGTTGTTCATCAATCCTGGGGCATCGAGCTCGTAGCGGGCGGCACAATTTTGATTGCAATCGTCGGTTGGCTTTTTAGTCGCCGGATTCCACTCACGCCAGCACCAGAACCGGACCTGATCATTAATTGGAATCCAATTACCGAAACAGTTCGGAATTTGCGTTTTTCCCATCAAAATCGTCCTGTATTTCTGGCGATGATGGGCAACTCATGGTTCTGGTTTTACGGTGCGATTATGTTGGCGCAATTTCCGCTGTATGCCAAAAATTATTTGCACGGAGATCATAGTGTTTTTGTTTTATTGCTGACAGTATTTTCGCTCGGCGTCGGTGGTGGCTCGCTGCTGTGTGAACGGCTTTCCGGCCACAAGGTCGAAATCGGGTTGGTCCCCTTCGGGTCGATTGGATTATCGGTGTTTGGTTTTGATCTGTTTCTTGCCAGTCAGGGATATACGAATACGAGTTCGGTTGATTTCATTGGGTTTTTCGCACAGCAGAGCAGCATACGCATCTTGTTTGATTGCCTGATGATAGGATTGTTTGGCGGTTTTTATATCGTCCCGCTGTTTGCGGTGATTCAGACGCGGTGTGATCCAGCGCATTTATCGCGCACGATAGCCGGGATGAATATCATGAACGCTTTGTTTATGGTGGTCGCCGCTTTACTGGCGATGGTGCTGCTAAAAATGGGACTCACGATTCCGCGAATTTTTATGGTCACAGCGATTCTTAACGCTGTCGTTGCTGGCTACATTTTTTCGGTAGTACCAGAATATCTGGTGCGTTTCCTGGCGTGGATATTGATCCATACGATACATCGCGTACGCACTGTTGATATCAGTAGAATTCCAGAGGACGGCGCAGCGGTATTGGTCTGCAACCATGTTAGTTTTGTGGATGCCATTGTGATCATGGCAGCCAGCCCGCGGCCGATTCGGTTTGTGATGGATCATCGAATTTTTAAAATGCCGGTTCTCGCGTGGCTGTTTAGAAATAGTAAAGCGATCCCAATCGCATCTGCGAAAGAAGATTCGGTGTTGATGGAAAAAGGCTTTGCCGATATTGCCAGGGCACTTGAGGATGGCGACCTGATCTGTATCTTCCCTGAAGGTAAATTGACGACTGACGGCCATATCAATGCGTTTCGCGGTGGGATCAGTAAAATTATCGAACGCACGCCTGTTCCTGTCATTCCGATGGCTTTGCGCGGATTGTGGGGCAGTATGTGGACACATGGCAACGGTAATCCTTTTGGGCGCTCGTTTAAACGTGGCCCGTTGTCGGTGCTTGAGCTGGCAGTAGGAAAGGCCGTTATGCCAGCTGATGCGACACCTGAATATCTTCAGCAACAAGTCCAGAATTTGCGGGGTGCGTGGAAGTGACGATGCCACCAATCCCATTAACACCACCAACACCACTCAGCCCGAAATTACATTCTGAATCCGATTTCGTACGGACATGTCAAACATATTCAGTACGTCCTGCCATCACGCATTGGCTACAAGAAAAACAAATAACCCCGATGGCGGCTGAGCGTGCTTGGCAGTTGTCTGGCGAGTTGCCGGGCCGGTCCGATTGGAAATATTTTCTGAAGAATGTTTGTTTGTTTGGCGGCATTTTGTTTTTGACTGTTGGCGTTATTTTCTTCTTTGCATTTAATTGGGAAGCGTTGCCACGATTTGCTAAATTCATTTTATTGCAGGGACTATTGATTAGCGCTGCGTTACTTGCCAGGCGTTTTACGCTAGATACTTTAAAGGGGCAAACGGCATTGCTGGCGGCGATGTTGCTATGCGGAGCGCTTCTGGCCTACTTTGGGCAGACTTATCAAACCGGTGCAGATCCTTATCAATTATTTTTAACCTGGAGTATTTTGATATTTCCTTGGGTGTTGGTCTCACGGTTAAATATTGCATGGTGTCTTTGGTTGGGTTTATTGAACGTGGCCTTGACGCTGTATCCCGGTAGTGCATTGTTTAGCCTGTTCGGTGGTAATGAAGGCGGTAATACTTTATCCGTGTCGTTATTTTGGCTGAATGGTTTGATATGGGCTTGCACTGAAATTGTTTTGCATCGTAGTCATCCTCAATCTGCAGCTGCCGACAATGTGTATAGATACAGATTCTTTATCCGCTTTGCCGCATTGCTGACATTGGCCTCAGCCACTTACCATATTATATTTTTACCGGGTCGCCTCATTGCTCATCCAGATTGGATTCAGTTAAGTTCTATTGTCATGCTGATCGTATTGTCGGGATTTTTTGTACTTTATCGTCGACGTCGCGAGGTGGTCATATTAACTGGATGCTGTTTTGCGCTGATAGCGGGAGGGACGGGGCAATTGGTTGGGATACTTTTTTTCGGGCATAGACCTACATGGCTGGTTGGCTTGATAGTGATAGGATTATTTTTAGTGATTGCTTCAAGCATGGCAGCGCTTTGGCTGCGTAGGGTGCAGCGTGGCTGGATTCAGGAACGGCAATGAAAATTGGCGCGCCTTTAGCTGAAATGCAAGACTCCGATAATTCTTCAGTAGGATGTTCGCGCCTCTGGCAGCAACTGCATGCAGAAGGTCAAGTAACGACAAACGAAACACCAGTCTGGTTGAACCCAGAACCGTCCGCTCCTTGGTTTATACGTTTGATGCTCGGCGTTTGCGGCTGGTTGGGTGGTTTGTTCCTCTTGGCGTTTTGTGGCTTTTTCTTAATCGATCAGTTACAGCATGAGGATGGCGCGTTACTTGTCGTGGGGCTGGTACTGATTGGCATGGCATGCGGCATTAATAGAATTGGCCATACGGAACTATGGCAACAGTTAGCGCTGGCCTTGAGTTTGGCGGGGCAGGGCATGGCGGGATTTTGGTTATTTGCGACTTATGGTGTGGATGTTGCATGGCCGTTGTTTTGCATTGCATTGGTCCAATGTTTGTTGTTCGTGCTGAACCCTGATTTTTTACATCGTTTGCTGTGCACCATATTGTCTGTGCTGGCATTGCATATGGGATTCTTGATGTGGCTGGGGCCAAGCCCTATTCTGCCGATTTGTGCCGCGTTGGTTGCGCTACTTTGGTTGGATGAGTCTTATTGGCTGATGCGATTGCGACATACATTTCTACCAATCGCCGTGGGACTGACGGTTGCGCTGTTGTGTCTGGGACTAACATCGGTATGGTTCCCTGCCTGGTTGTTAACGCAAGTTGCCGACGGACACCGCAATGATGGATTGGGTGACAGTTTGTATCGATGGTTATATCTGCTCGATCCGGCGATTGTTGGCATTGTATTTTTTGAGCTGGTTGTCCGGTTGTCCTCGACCTTATCGGTAGCGTGGCGGCGTGTCGCGCTTACATGCGGATTGGTGTTTTCCATTCTCGGCGTTTGGGTGGTTGGTCTCGTACTGGGTGGGATGTTGATATTGCTAGGCTTTGCGAGAGGGCGACGGTGGTTAATTACCCTCGGAATTGTCGCCTCGCTGTGCTATTTGTCATGGTTTTATTATTCTTTGGACTTTACTTTGTTGGTGAAATCGATTGGTCTAATAGTCACCGGCGGCCTCTTATTACTTGGCTATTTCTTTTTAAGTCGCCTGCCTGCGGAGATGAAGAATGTTTGATCGCAGCATCGTAAAAAGTAATCGGGGAGGATTGATATTGATTGGATTAATGCTGATTCTGGCGGCGATCAATCAAGCTATCTGGCATAAAGAAGAGGTGCTCAAATACGGCCGGAGTGTATCGTTGGCGATGGCGCCGGTGGATCCGCGCTCGTTGATGCAAGGCGATTACATGGCGCTGGATTGGCAATTATCCAGAGATATCATGGCATCCTCCTTGTCTCTGCCAATCACTGGCAAGGCAGTTATATCCGTACCGGATGAGTCGGGTCAAATACCGGCAAAATTTGTTCGGATCGACAACGGCAAGCCGTTAGCGGCGAATGAGGCACTGATTGAATATCGGCTGCGCAATGGACGGGTGAGAGTAGTTTCTGATGCTTATTTTTTTCAGGAAGGACAAGGTGCGGCTTTTGCGAACGCACGGTATGGGCAATTCCGCGTCGCTTCGGACGGACAGGCTTTATTAGTCGGTTTGCAGGACGACCAGATGCGCCTCATCCACCCTTCTGTGCAAAGACCGGCCCAAAAACCTTCAGAAACCGTGAAAAACCCTCAGAACTGACACCGGAATAACTGCTGTGTCATTGGCACTGGTAAAATTATCCTTTAACGTTTAATTAATCAGGATCACCATGCCCGGCAATACCTTCGGTTCATTATTTACCGTTACCAATTTTGGTGAATCTCATGGCCCAGCCATTGGCTGCGTCGTGGATGGTTGTCCTCCGGGTCTGGAATTATCGGAAGCCGACCTGCAAACGGATTTGGATCGACGCAAACCGGGCACGTCGCGTCACGTTACTCAGCGACAAGAGCCGGATACCGTTGAAATTCTCTCTGGTGTATACGAGGGTAAAACGACTGGCACTCCAATCATGTTGTTGATTCGCAATCAAGATCAGCGCAGCAAAGATTACGGCAACATAGTCGAAACCTTTCGCCCTGGTCACGCAGATTACACTTATTGGCAAAAATACGGCATCCGTGATCCTCGTGGCGGTGGCCGTTCGTCTGCCCGGTTGACCGCGCCATCGGTAGCGGCCGCGGCGATTGCCAAGAAATGGTTAATGCAGCAATACGGTACTGTCATTAAGGGCTATATGAGCCAATTGGGCGAGATTCCGATTGTTTTCGAGTCCTTGGAACATGTTCCCCAAAATCCTTTTTTTGCGCCGAACACGACGCAGATTCCTGAGCTGGAAGCGTACATGGATGCTTTACGCAAAGATGGCGATTCTTGCGGAGCGCGCATCAACGTTGTTGCTTCCAATGTCCCGGTCGGCTTGGGCGAACCATTGTATGACCGGCTCGATGCTGATATTGCATACGCGATGATGGGTATCAATGCCGTCAAAGCGGTTGAAATTGGTGCGGGGTTTGCGTCCGTCGTACAAAAAGGTTCAGTCCATGGTGACGAAATCACACCAACAGGATTCCTGACAAATAACGCCGGCGGTATTCTGGGCGGGATTTCAACCGGCCAGGATATTACCGTGACCATTGCGATTAAGCCGACATCGAGTATTCGCACGCCACGTCAGTCGATTGACAAACAAGGTGTGCCAACAATTGTGGAAACGTTCGGACGTCACGATCCTTGCGTTGGGATTCGCGCCACGCCGATTGCTGAGGCGATGTTGGCGCTAGTATTGATGGATCATGCTTTGCGTGACCGTGCTCAGTGTGGTGATGTAAAAGTTCCGCGTCTGGTCAATCCGGAATAACTACTCTGATTAATTATTCTCGTTAGCGCGAAATTGCGGTCGATATATTTTTTAGTTGTAAGTCGTGTTGGATTGTGATGTACACCACCAAAACCGGGCTACGTCTCGGTTTTTTGGATTCGGCGTCACGGATTAATCACTTAACCACCCGCAACGCTCCATTGTTTTACCTGTAAATAATATCGCTTCAGTTACATCTTTTTCGGGCTTCGATTATTTTTTCAGCATTGTGATGTTAACGTGCTGTGCTTTTTCATTTTGTTGAGAACCAAGGTGGCCCACCAAATACAGTGTGAATTCAGTGTTTTATTGATATCTACTGTAGTTGTATAAGTATATTTTTAAAATTTCTTCAAGTTCACTATTATAGTGTTGCTTATTAGAACTAAAGTATGTGCGACGTATTGATATATTTTTGTGGAAACCTCCTGTTGGGTGTTGTTTTGGGCGGCGTGGGCGGGTTATTTGGAATAGGCGGCGGCCTTATAGCGATTCCCGTCCTCGGTATGTTTTACGGTATGGATCAACAATTGTCGCAAGGCACGGCGTTGGTCATGGTGGTGCCGAACGTTTTGATTGGATTTTGGCGTTACCGCCAGCGCAATAGCCTGGATTTGCGGGCGGCAAGCATGCTTGGTGGTTCAGCCGTTTTAGTGACGTATGCGACTGCATGGTACGCCACCGTGATTGCCGCTAATACGTTGCATTTTGCATTTGCGGTGTTTATGGAAGTGTTGGGTTGCTATTTGTTATGGAATTTGTTGCGTAAAAAATCGTTGGCCCGTACGAAAAAGGTCTTGGGTTTGAATTATTTACCCGTGGTCGGTGTTGTCGGCGGAGCGGTCTCCGGATTTTTTGGCGTAGGCGGCGGTGTCGTTGCTCCGCCTGCACTGGTGGCCTTTTTCGGTACGACGCAAACCGCGGCTCAGGGAATGGCCCTCGCCCTGGTGTCGCCTGGCGCGGTGGTGGCTTATGCACGTTTGCCTACGCCAGTCATGTCAACTGGATTGTGGGAATTCCGCTGGCTATTGGCGGGATAGTGAGTGTGTCATCCGGCGTGGCGCTGGCGCATCAGTTGCCTGAACGTCGCTTGAGATTGTGCTTCAGCCTGGCTTTGATTGTGTTGGCTGGACGGTTAATGTTGCGTGGTTGATAGTGATTGCCGTTGGCGCTATCGGACGGCTCACGCAATGCTTGCCGACCTTTCAAAGTTGGAATATCGTATAAAAACGTTGTTTTAGCGAGGTTTTTCTCATTTAACCGATGTAATTAGCTTCTCGATCGACTTGATTGATGGTGAAGCAGAATCCTGTGGGGAGCCGATATGGTGGATACACTTTCGACTGCCGCGATGGCAGCAGGCCTTTCCTGGGCCAGCGGCATTCGCCTGTATATGGCGTTATTCGTCGCCGGACTATTCGGACGCTTGGGTTGGATCACCCTTCCGCACACGCTTGAAGTATTGCAGTCTCCCTGGATTTTGGGTATTACCGGCTTGTTGATGCTGGTCGAATTTTTAGCCGATAAAATACCGGGTCTCGATTCAATCTGGGATGCGGTCCAGACGTTTATCCGCATTCCTGCCGGTGCTGTATTAAGCGCCGCCGCGATGGGACATATGGACCCTGCAGTGACGACGGCTGCCGCGCTGGTCGGTGGCACTTTTGCCGCCAGTGCCCATGCTACCAAGGCGGGTAGTCGCGCCATGATCAATACTTCACCAGAACCATTAAGTAATTGGGCGGCCTCATTTTCCGAAGATGTCACCGTATTGGGCGCTTTATGGGCAGCGTTTTACCACCCTTGGGTCCTATTCGGATTTTTGCTGGTATTCTTTATTTTTGCAATCTGGTTGTTGCCCAAGTTGTGGCGTAGTCTGCGCTGGGTTTTTCAAAGGCTTAGTACATGATTTTGCAGTCTCTGCGCATGACCCAACGCGATTGGCGGGCGGGTGAGTTACGATTCTTGTTGGTGGCGTTAATTGTGGCGGTGGCGGCATTGTCTTCGGTCGGATTTTTTGTTGATCGGATGCGCGCGGGATTAGCGCGTGATGCCCACCAATTGTTGGGTGCCGACTTATTGATCGGAGCTGACCAACCGGTCAACCCGAATTGGCGCGCCGAGGCACAGCGGCGTGGATTGACCATTGCCGACACCGTAGTATTCCCTAGCATGGCATTATCAGGCGAGGGCGATGATTCCAAATCTCAGTTAGCCTCGTTAAAAGCCGTCTCCGCCGCCTATCCTTTGCGTGGCAATTTAAGTATTACCGATAAGCCAGGAACGCCAGACACCATCACCCGCGCCGTTCCCGCTGCCGGTACGGTCTGGGTTGATCCGAATATCCTGACCGCATTAAACATCAGCGTCGGCGCACCGCTTAAGCTCGGTGATCGCACCTTCACTATTGCACACATTCTCTCGGTCGAGCCGGATCGCGGTAGTGGCTTTGTCAACTTTTCGCCGCGCGTGATGCTGTCACTCGCTGATCTGGCATCGACGCATTTAGTGCAAGACGGTTCTCGCGTTACTTACCGTTTATTATTGGCCGGCGCGGCCCCGCAAGTTCAGGCATTTCAGGGGTGGGTAGAAGCCACGATGGCGCGGGATAACGTTAAGGGCGTGCGCATAGAGTCGCTGGAGACCGGACGCCCCGAAATGCGCGCTACGCTGGATCGGGCGCAGCAGTTTTTATCGTTGGTGGGTCTGTTGTCAGCGATGTTGGCCGCTGTGGCTGTAGCGATGGCAGCGCGGCGCTTCATGTTACGTCATCTTGATGCGTGTGCGATGTTGCGTTGTCTCGGCTTGACCCAAAATCAGGTCACACAGCTATATCTATACGAATTCTTAATGATTGGCCTGATTGGAAGTGTACTCGGTGCCTTAGTCGGATTTGGCGCACATTTTGTGTTGCTTGAGACACTTGGTAAGTTCGTCGCCCATAATTTGCCACCTCCGAGTGTTACCCCTGGCTTGCAGGGAATTGTGACCGGATTGCTATTATTAGTTGGATTTGCCCTGCCACCAATCTTGCAGCTGCGCAACGTGCCGCATAACCGGGTCATACGACGCGAGCAAGACGCGCCGCAAGTCGCGGTCGTGGCAACCTATGGTTTGGGAACGCTCACCTTTATCGGCTTGTTGCTCTGGCAAGCGGGAGACGTAAAGTTGGGTTTGCTGACGGCGCTTGGATTTTTGGGTTGTTTTGCGATGTTTGGGCTGATCTCGTGGTTAGCACTGAAGTCCTTGCGGACCGCGCGCGGCGCTTTCAAGCATCCAAGTTGGCGCTTTGCCCTGACCGGATTGCAACGCCGACCAGGAGCCACAATTGTGCAGATTGTCGCGTTGGCGCTTGGTTTGATGGCGTTACTATTGCTAACGGTGATCCGCGGTGACCTTATCGGCGCATGGCGGCAATCGACGCCTGCCGATGCGCCAAACCGGTTTGTGATTAATATTCAGCCCGACCAACTTGCCGATATCAATCGACGACTTGTTGCAGCTGGTATTACGCAACCGAACCTCTATCCGATGATTCGTGGTCGCTTGACTGAAATTAATGGCAATGTTATCAAGCCGGAAACGTATCAGGAAGACCGTGCTAAACGATTGGTAGAGCGCGAATTCAATTTGTCGACCATGGTGGCTGTGCCACTGAAAAATGAGATAGTCGCCGGTAATTGGTATAAAGACGATCAGCCGGAAGCCTCGGTTGAAGAAGGGCTGGCAAAAACGTTGAACCTGAAGTTAGGTGACAAACTCACATTTGATATCGCTGGTCAGACCGTCAGTGCACCGATTACCAGCTTGCGTAAGTTGGAATGGGGCTCGATGCAGGTCAATTTCTTTGTCATTTTAAATCCGAAGGCCATGGTGAATACACCGCAAACCTGGATTACGGCGTTCCGCTTACCGCCTGCGCACAGCAATCTTGGTAACCAGTTGACGCGTGACTTCCCGAATCTGACCATTGTTGATATTGGCAGTATTATTCAGCAATTGCAGGACGTGGTCGATCAGGTCGTGGCGGCGGTTGAATTTTTGTTCCTGTTTACGTTGGCGTCCGGTGGCTTGGTCTTGTATGCAGCGTTGTTGAGTTCGCAAGGGGAGCGCACGCGGGAGGCGGGTTTATTGCGGGCTTTGGGCGCTACGCGCACGCAGTTGTCGCATGCGCAGTGGATTGAATTTGCATTGATTGGCAGTTTGGCGGGATTTTTGGCGGCAACTGGCGCGGCGGCTACAGGATGGGCGTTAGCGCATTATGTGTTTAGTTTTACCTGGGCGTTTAGTCCGTTGATTTGGGTTGCCGGGATGGTGATTGGGGCGGTTTGTACGTTTGTGGGTGGGTGGATTGGGTTGAGAGGGGTTTTGTCTCGGCCGCCTTTGGAGACTTTGCGAGAGGCATGAATTTAGGGGGTGTTTGCGTTATCATTCCGATCTATGACTATTGATAAAAATTCTTCTGTTGAACTGACGCCGCCTTCTATCTTTGAATTGATTGGTGGCGCTGAGCGTTTGCGCGAGCTAGTTGATCGCTTTTATGATTTGATGGATCTGGAGCCTGCGTTTTCTGGTGTGCGGATTTTGCATCCCACTTCGCTGGATGGGTCGCGGGACAAATTCTATTGGTTCTTGTCGGGTTGGAGTGGTGGCCCGGACTTGTTTGTTGAGCGATTTGGTCATCCGCGCTTGCGCGCACGGCACTTGCCGTATGCGATTTCGACGCCGGAGCGGGATCAATGGCTGCGGTGTATGGCGCTGGCGATGCAGGATGTCGGGTTAGAGGAACAATTGCAGGAGCGTTTGATGAGTTCTTTCTTTGATACCGCTGACTGGATGCGTAATAAGCCCGATAACGTGGATACGCAAGCGTAGTTTATCAGACGTGGATTTTTTTACTGGGTTGCGGATGCAGCCCCTTTTTTTTGAACTGACATCATGACGTTATCTGAATTATTTGTTTTGCTCATTATTGCCGCGATCATCATAGCGCTTCAGGTCGTGTCGATCTGGCGGTCCGGTCACTCTGGAAAAGGTGATGCGCAGCAGGCGCAATTGACGCAAATCAAAGACGATTTGTTGCGTAGTCAACAAGATATCGGTGATCGTAATGAGCGAGAGCTACGCGATCAGGTGCAAGGTAGTGCCCAGAGTACGCGTCAGGAAATCGGTGCGAGTTTTGGGCAATTGCAACAGACCGTATTAGCCCAAATGACCAGTGTGGCGACATTGCAGAATAGTCAGATCGATGCGTTTGCCCAACAATTGGTGCGACTCAATGAGACCAATGCACAGCAACTCGACAGCATGCGCCTGGCCATGAATCAACAGGCGCAGACCAGTCGTGAAGAGCAGGCACTTTCTCTGCAACGTTTTGGCGATACACTTAATCAGACCCTGGCCACGCTGACTGAGTCGAACGCGCAGCGGATGACAGAAATTCGTACCACGCTGGAAGCAAAAATTAAGGATCTGCAAAATGATAATGGTCTGCGCCTTGAAGAGATGCGCAAGACCGTGGATGAAAAACTGCACGCAACGTTAGAAAAACGTTTGGGTGAGTCCTTCCAGATTGTCTCGGACCGGCTGGAAAAAGTGCATCAAGGTTTGGGTGAGATGCAGCAACTGGCAATTGGCGTCGGCGACTTGAAACGCGTTCTTACCAACGTTAAAACGCGTGGTACTTGGGGCGAAGTGCAGCTGGAAATGTTGTTGGAGCAAGTTTTGACGCCCGAACAATATGCTAAAAATGTGGAGACGGTTCCCGGTAGTGGCGAGCGTGTTGAGTTTGCGATTAAGTTGCCAGGCCATGATGACGGTAATACGCCGGTGTGGATGCCGATTGATGCAAAGTTTCCTAAAGAGCAGTATGAAAGATTGTCCGAGGCCGCTGATCGCGCAGATGCCGATGGCGTTGCCTTGGCAGGCCGTGAGTTGGAGCGTGCCGTGCGGGGCGAGGCGAAAACCATCGCGGAAAAATATTTATCACCACCGCTTACTACCGATTTTGCGATTCTCTTTTTGCCTACTGAAGGTCTGTACGCAGAAGTGATGCGGCGTCCAGGTTTGGCCGATGACTTGCAACGACTCCATCGCATCAGCATCGCTGGCCCATCGACCTTGTCGGCATTATTAAACAGCCTACAAATGGGTTTCAGAACCTTAGCGCTTGAGAAGCGCTCTTCCGAAGTCTGGCAAGTCCTGGGCGCAGTGAAGACCGAGTTCACCAAGTTTGGTGACGTGTTGGCAGCGACCAAGTTGGCTCTTGAGCGGGCAGCAAAAAACATCGATCAGGCCGAGGTTCGTAGTCGGCAGATGGCGCGTAAATTGAAGTCGGTTGAGGCGCTACCTAGCGAGGCAGCGCAATTGGTGCTGGGGAAGGAGCCAGAACAATTACAAGACGAAGAAAGTTGATTTTATCAATTGTTGACGAGATATAAGACTGTCGGAAGCACCGATACCTCTATCGGTACGCTACCTGGGTTATCCGCTTAACCACGTAATGCGACCGCTCAGGCAAGCTCTAAAAATCTTAGCCAGCGGGCTTGAGAATACGAATTTGTACGACGGTGCGGTGCATCGGCAATGCGAAATTGATTCGGGCAGGCACCGTCTGGAAGTCGCTTTAAATCAGGCCATTAAATAGAATGACCTCAACCTGATCGCCGATGGCGACGTCCCTTTGATCGTGTGCTAAAACGATCATGCAATCGGCTTCAGTCATCGAACGCAGGATCCCTGAACCCTGTGCGCCAGTTGGTCGCACCGACCACCCGCCACTTTCCTGACGGATCAATATGCCGCGCTGATATTCGGTGCGTCCCGGTTTTTTTCGAATGATCGATGCGGACGTTACCTGCATAAGAGGAAGCGGTGCTGGTTGTGCTCCCATCATGTGCAAAAGCGCATCACGCGCAAAAAAATAAAACGACACCATGACGGCTACCGGATTGCCAGGAAGTCCAAAAAAGACGGCCGGTTTGTTGGAGCTGTTAATTGTACCGAATGCGAGGGGGCGACCTGGGCGCATCCCGAGTTTCCAGAACGCTACCTCGCCTAACTGCGCCATCATCTGTCGTGTATGGTCAGCGTCACCGACAGACACACCGCCGGAAGTGATAATGGCGTCTGCATTTTCTGCCGCACTTTTGAACGCGATTTCTAATGCTGCGGGATCGTCGGCAACCACGCCGAGATCGATGATGTCGCAACCTAATCGGCTTAACATGCCATATAGAGTGTAACGATTGGAGTCGTAAACACAGCCCGGATCAAGCGCTTGACCAACTGAACGTAACTCGTCTCCGGTTGAGAAAAAAGCTACGCGCAAGCGTCGTTGGACTGGTACTTCGGCGATGCCTAATGAGGCCAGCAAGCCGAGATCGGCAGGGCGCAGAATCCGTCCTTTCTTTAATGCCGCGGCACCTGCTTGCAAATCCTCGCCAGCCAGACGACGGTTAGCGCCTGCTCTGACTGCGCCCGCAGCGATCGTGATGAAAGGCTTGGAGCGGGGTAATTGTGACGAGCCGTTCGCATCATTTGATTCTGTGACGTCGCCGTTGAATGCGCTGACGAATTCTTGTGGAATGACGGTATCAAGGCCGTCGGGCATTGGCGCACCCGTCATGATTCGTATTGCTTGTCCCGGTGCAACGGGACCTTGATGCGCGCGTCCTGCATGGGATGTACCGATGACGCTGAGCAGCGTGTCACCGTCGGCGCATAAGCTCTCGCTATGAAAAGCATATCCATCCATTGCCGAGTTATCGTATGCAGGAACGTTGATCGGCGAAATAATATCGATTGCTAACACGCGATCAAGTGCGGTGCGGATGGCAACCTTTTCTATCGCATGAATCGGCGTAATGCAGTCCCGGATAATCGCTTGGGCGTGACTTACTGGCAGCGCGTCGGAATCGTAATCGGAGACGCAACTGATTGCTGCGCTTAACAACGACCGTGAGGATCGCGATGGCAGCGATGGCGAAGGATAGGATTGCTTAGTCATTGGTGGTTGTCTGCTTCACGTAATTCATTGGGCGTATTGATATTGCGAAATGGCGTGGCATCTTGAAACAGGACTTCAGTGTAATGCAAGCGCCGATACCAGATTTCAATTTTGCGCCCACCTTCGTCTATGAACGCCGTCAGATCTATAAGTACTGTCGTTTTCATCAACATGAAAACCGGTTGTGTCTGGATCTTTGAGTTAATGCCGGAGGTCGCTGCGACAGCAATATCTGCCGCGGTATTTTCCAACGCCTTCGCCAATTCAGACACTACATTGTCTGGTAAAAACGGGGAGTCACATGGAGCCGTGACTAAATAAGGTGTCTGACAGTTTTTTAATCCTGCCTGAATACCTGCAAGCGGGCCAGCAAAGTCATTGTTTGCATCGGGCCAGACCGGCACGCCAAAGGTAGCGTATGCGCTTAGATTGCGATTGGCACTGATCATGAGCGAGCCTACTTGAGGCGCTAACGTTGCTATGACGTGCGCGACCATTGGGACGTCGCTTACTGTCTGTAAGCCTTTATCAACACCGCCCATCCGGCTGCCGCGACCGCCAGCAAGGATTAAACCTGTTATTTGACTAATATGCATAAGATGGTGGCGTGGATGGCGTTGTTGATGGACAGTTTGCAGCTTAAATCAGGACGATGAAGAAAAACTGGATACGACGAAAGTATCCTGAGATTAGCGCATCAGAACTTATCCTCCGATATACGACATTTCTACTTTTTTTCTTGCCGGGGTCAAGCCATTGGTATTAAGCGTTCGCAGCTCGGAATAACGATCATCTCGTACCCGCCAGATCTGGCCGATAACTGTCGCGATTTCTGCATCACTGCAATTGCCGCCATTGCCACGCAAAAGGGCGCGTAAATCGTGTCCTTCACTGGCAAATAAACAGGTATATAACTTTCCCTCGGTTGAGAGCCGAGCGCGACTACAATCGCTGCAAAACGCCTGCGTGACGCTGGAAATCAGGCCGATCTCGCCACCATCATCATAGCGCCAACGCTGCGCAGTTTCGCCAGTGTAGTTAGCCGCTAACGGCGATATTGGAAATACACTTTGGATTCGTTTTACGACCTCTGAGGAAGAAACCACTTCATCCATTTTCCATCCATTCGACGCGCCGACATCCATGTATTCGATAAAACGTAAAATAAATGGTGAGGTCTTGAAGTAACGCGCCATCGGCACTATTTCGTGATCGTTGACACCGCGCTTAACGACCATGTTGACTTTAATCGGGCCAAGTCCTACTTGATGGGCGACATCCAGTCCGTGCAATACATCGGCGACAGGAAAGTCGGCATCATTCATTTGCTTAAAAATCTTTTCGTCTATCGCATCCAACGAGACGGTAACGCGATTTAATCCAGCATCCTTGAGCGATTGTGCTTTTTTTGCCAGTAAAGAACCATTGGTGGTTAATGTCAGATCGATATCCTCGCCGTCCGGTGTCCTCAATGCACTGAGTTGTTCTATTAACTTTTCGATATTTTTACGCAAAAGCGGCTCGCCACCGGTCAAGCGAATTTTCTTGACACCGTGCGCCACGAAGAGTTTTGCCAAGCGCGTGATTTCTTCAAACGACAGCAAAGCGTTGTGTGGTAAGAATGCGTAATTTTTATCGAAGACTTCCCGCGGCATGCAATAGACACACCGGAAATTGCAGCGATCCGTTACTGAAATCCGCAAATCGTGCAACGGTCGGCCTGATGCATCGGTGATAACTCCCGTTGGTGCCTCAAGAATAGTCGGGACGATGGGGCCGAGTAAGCGGTGATCAATCAGTGGAATGACTTTTTTAGTCATATTGTCTATATGCAAATTATCTCAAAATATCTTAGCGCGTTAAGATCTTGTTGTTGATCGGCTGCCTTGTTCGCTCTGACTTAGCCTTTAGGGTAACAGCTTGGAAATCTACATTTACTCACGCGAGTAAAGATTCGGCGGCGTTATGGTCCTATGATGACAGGATGGCTGGTCGGCGCAATAGAGCTTGTCACAAATTCTAAAAGTAATGAATTTTATGATCTTGGCAATACGATACAGAAGATACCACGGCGGCAGAATTTTGGTATTTTGGACCAAATTTTGGACGTTAAAAAAGAGAGTTTAAAAACTCCCTTTTTATCCATCACAGTCTGGATTTAACTAGTTCGGCCAGTTAAGGAGGGCGTTGGTTTAGCCGCACTCCTCAACTATGGTTTTTCGCTATCCAGTTGCGAATGTGTTATTGCCGATTCAGTTCAGTTTCGATCTGAACCAGTGGCTCATCGACCAACACC
Organism: Glaciimonas sp. GNP009; assembly: GCF_054343755.1. NCBI lineage: Bacteria > Pseudomonadati > Pseudomonadota > Betaproteobacteria > Burkholderiales > Oxalobacteraceae > Glaciimonas > Glaciimonas sp. GNP009. The sequence goes on along the minus strand of NZ_JBTGUV010000004.1, from coordinate 983,393 downwards.
GGTTGTGGCTTACGCTCACGTGGTGCACGTGGTGCAACGACAATTTTCGCCGCCGCCTCTTGCGCTGCGCGCAGTTTCGCTGGATCGGTTCCTGCTAGCGTCAGGCCAGCAGATTCCAATGCATTTTGCAGTTCATCAACCGAAGAAGAAATCGGCGAGGACGCGATTGGCGCTACCGCCGCTGTTATCTCCGCCACTGTTATCTCCGCCACTGTTACTTCTACTGGCGCAACAAATGGTGTCGTAACGACTTCATGCTCAACCTTGCTAACAACTTCATTAGCAATTGAAGGAGTTGCTGGAATGAACGCGTTGACATCTGCTATATGCGTTTCTTTGGCTATCTCGGTCAGAGGCGCATTGGCAGAGGAGAGCGTAGCCTGTGTTGTTACTTCAGCAGCATAAACTGTCGCTGCAGTGGTGACGACCGGCGCTGGCATAACTTCTGGTAATACGACTGCTGGTATCACCGGAGCTGCTGGCGTTGTTTCCAAAGCAGCTGGCTCTTTAACAGCCTCAGATGCTACAACGTCAGAAACAACGTGCTGAGGCGCAATTGGGGCAGCGATAGCGGCGGACAATGTGGTTGGAACGATGGATGCTACCGCTTCAACCGGAGCAACTACCGGAGCAACTACTAGTGCTGCCGGAGCAACGACGTCGTGTGTTTCTTTAATTGCATTTTCCAGAATTGCGGGAGCAGTTGTCACGGCCACTGGTACTGGTGCCATGATTTCCGGCGCAGTTGCCTGGATTGGCGCGATTGCATGAGCGGTATCGGCAGCAATAACCATACCAATCGGAGTTGTCGCATGGCTGACAGGAGCAGTTTCTGGGTCATAGGCAAACTCAGATCCCGCATCCACGAAGTTTTCGTTACCTTCAGCACCTGTTTCAGTGCTATCGCGATCACGACGGTTACGATTACGACCGCCACGACGACGACGACGACGTGGTTCTTCACCTTCACCGGCTTCGCCATCTGTACGAGGAGCGGCCGCATCCAACGATTCAGCGTCAATGGCTTTCTCTGTTGCGATGCCGACTGCTACCAAAGGTGCTTCGACAGCCGGAGTATGAAGAAGCGTTTCATCTTTCTTTACTTCGCTTACGACCTCTTTACGCTCTTCGCGTGGTGGACGTGGTGTCCGTTCGCCGCGTTGACGGCCTTCGCTTGGCTCGCGAGGCTCGCGTGCTTCGCGCGCTTCTTTTGGCTCACGTGGCTCTCTTGGTGGACGTGGTTGACGTTGTTGCGTTTTGGTTTCCGAGTTAGCCGCAACGACGACATCTGCTACGACAGTTTTCTTAGTGCTGTTAGCATTTTCTTCACGGGCTTCGACTGGTGCGCCTTCTTCGTCACGGTCGCGATTACGACCGCCACGATTGCGGCCACGCTGGCCACGACCATTGCGGTCATTGCCACGTTCGCGGGTAGGTTTTGCTGCGGCAACAGTTGGGGTAACGGCGATTTCAGTCGATGCTGGTTTTTTGAAGAAGAATGCCATGATCTTGGCAATCAACCCTTCACCAGTCGCTGCTACTGAGGCTGCAACAGGGGCGACAGCTATTGGCTTACGCTCGACGATAGGTGCTGGTTGGTCTGGAGTAATGCCCTTGACCACGGCTTCCTGACGCGGTTTGCCTTCTTCTTTTTGGCGTTTGCTATAACCGATGTCGGTATCAGCTTGCTCTGCCATTGCGTAACTGGCTTGTGTTTCTTCAAGGCGTGGATCGTCGTGCTTCAGACGCTCCAGTTTGTAGTGCGGCGTTTCCAGATGCTTGTTTGGGATCAGGATAACGGCCACGCGATGACGGGTTTCGATCTTCAGTATCTCACCACGCTTTTCGTTCAGCAGAAACCCAGCAACATCTACCGGTGCCTGGACGTGAATAGCAGCAGAGTTTTCCTTCATTGCTTCTTCCTGAATGATGCGCAGGACTTGCAAAGCAGAGGATTCGATATCGCGGATGTGGCCAGTGCCGTTACAGCGCGGGCAGGTTACGTGGCTACCTTCCGACAGCGAAGGACGTAGACGCTGACGTGACAACTCCATCAGACCGAAGCGAGAAATCTTGCCCATTTGAACACGAGCGCGATCATAGCGCAGTGCGTCTTTAAGGCGTGTTTCGACTTCGCGCTGGTTCTTCGCATTCTCCATGTCGATGAAGTCGATGACGATCAGACCGCCCAGATCGCGCAAACGTAATTGGCGAGCGACTTCTTCAGCGGCTTCGCAATTGGTGTTAAATGCGGTGGTTTCGATATCGCTGCCGCGGGTTGCGCGGGCCGAGTTGACGTCGACTGATACGAGTGCTTCGGTATGATCGATCACAATCGCGCCGCCTGATGGCAGCGGAACGGTGCGCGAATACGCGGTTTCGATTTGGTGTTCGATCTGGAATCGGGAAAATAACGGCACGTCGTCGTGATAACGTTTGACCCGATGAACCATATCCGGCATCACGTGCGCCATGAACTGTTGCGCTTGCTCGTGAATTTCGTCGGTATCGATCAGAATTTCGCCGATATCAGGCTGGAAGTAATCGCGAATAGCCCGGATGACCAGCGATGATTCCTGATAAATCAGGAATGCGCCATTACCTTGCGTACCAGCACCTTCGATAGCGCGCCATAGTTGCATCAGGTAATTCAAATCCCATTGCAGTTCGTCAACATTACGACCAATGCCAGCAGTGCGGGCAATGACGGACATGCCAGAAGGCAGGTCCAATTTGTCCATCGTTTCCCGCAACTCCTGGCGATCTTCACCTTCGACACGACGGGAAACACCACCACCGCGTGGATTATTAGGCATCAATACCAGATAGCGACCAGCCAATGATACGAAAGAGGTAAGGGCAGCGCCTTTATTGCCGCGCTCTTCCTTTTCGACCTGAACCATGATTTCCTGGCCTTCACGCAACGCTTCTTTAATAGAGGCGCTACGAACATCAACGCCTTCTTTAAAATAGGTGCGGGCAACTTCTTTAAATGGCAAGAAGCCGTGGCGTTCTTCGCCGTAATTGACGAAGCAAGCTTCTAGCGACGGTTCGATACGGGTAATCACACCTTTGTAAATATTGGACTTGCGTTGTTCGCGTCCGGTGGTTTCGATATCGATATCGATGAGCTTTTGCCCGTCAACAATCGCTACGCGCAATTCTTCTTGCTGCGTAGCATTAAACAACATGCGTTTCATTTTTTCACTCCGTGGCCCTGAGGCCATTTTTAATGCCACCTAATCATGCAATTAAGCAATGATTCCAGCAGCAGAATACAGGGATGTACGCGAGGAAGGAGTGTTTGGGGGGAGGGAATTGCCATGGTGTGTCAGCGCAACGATGGCGAGTCACAACGGGGCGCGAATGCAATATCGCCGCTTGCTGAGCGTAACCAGCGTGCATCGAATCAGGTCTTGCTTAGCGCAATTACACATTGCGAGCATGATATCTGGGGGCGAGCGTCTTGGTAAGTCAAAAAAGTGCATTGTTCAGCAAAAACTGGCGTTACGTTCACTGCATCTACTAATGAGCTAGTCACATAACGTTTCAACAATCTGAATCGCGTGTCTGTCTCATCAAACTTATCCTATTCATCCAAACATACTGTCCAACAACCGTGCGCGTTATCCGATGACAACTACGGTGCGACCTTGACTCGCGCAGGGGTGATGCGTACACATTTTTCCATCAAATTTGCAAATTGGCGAGGCTGGTGGAGACGCCCCTGTGTAGAATGGTCTTTTTATTCTTACACCAACAGCGGTTTGTAACCACTGTGAAACAATTATATATTCAAAATGAAGGACTTAGCGAGATTTTCTGGAGTAAGGGCTGAGGGCCGCCGCGATGGGCGAACTCAGGGCAAGGCACAGGTGCGGACCCCAGCCGCTACCAAGTACAAAACTGTTCTTCAAAGCAAGATGATTGAGGCAGCCAAATTAACCAACCTATCTAAAGTAACCAAAGTATCTGAAGTTGTCGCGCCTCCTGAAGTCGCTCCCCAAGTCCAGTTAATCACTATTTCCGACGAAGAAGCGGGCCAGCGGATTGATAATTTTTTATTACGTATTTGCAAGGGAGTGCCGAAAAGTCATATCTATCGCGTTTTGCGTTCGGGCGAGGTCCGGGTAAATAAAGGCCGCATAGATCAGACTTATCGATTGTTGGAAGGCGATATCCTGCGCGTACCACCCATCCGTATTGCAGAAAGAGCTGAAAAGACGGCACCGGGTGCGGAATTTAAAATTCTCCTGGAGGATAGTCATCTGCTTGTCATTGACAAGCCGGCGGGTGTTGCCGTGCATGGCGGGTCCGGTGTCAGCTACGGTGTGATTGAGCAATTGAGGGCTTCTCGCCCCGACGCCAAATTTCTCGAACTGGTGCATCGTCTTGATCGTGATACTTCAGGCATTTTATTATTAGCAAAGAAACGTTCCGCTTTGACTAATTTGCATGAACAAATGCGTGATGGCGAAACCGATAAGCGTTATTTAGTTTTAGTGCACGGGGATTGGAAAAATGCGCGTCAGCATGTAAAGTTGCCTTTGCACAAGTATACTGCCGCAGATGGTGAGCGTCGGGTGAGGGTGCAAGAAGGAGGTCAGGCCTCGCACACGGTATTTAGTCTTATTCGCAGATATGGCGATTTTGCGTTGCTTGAGGCTGAGTTAAAAACGGGTCGCACTCACCAGATTCGGGTGCATCTTGCTTCAAGCGGTTTTGCGATCGCAGGTGATGATAAATACGGCGATTTTTCATTAAATCGTGCCTTGCAAAAGGCAGATGGCGAGCGAATTGCATTTAAACGCATGTTTTTGCATGCTTATCAGATTACTTTTACGCATCCGGAGAGTGGAAAACCGGTGACTTTAAAGGCGCCGCTACCGCCAGAATGTGAACGTTTTCTAAAAAGTTTGCCGCAAACAAGCTCGGCAGCAGAACAAGCGCAGGACGATTAAAATGGGAGTGTTAGGTCAGGGTGTCTTCGCTAATCCTCACCTATGAACGCATTTTTTAAGAAATTACAAGGAGCTGGCAAGTTACTGTCAGAAATATGGCGCGGAAAAGTTTTGATTTAATTGTATTTGATTGGGACGGTACGCTGATGGACAGCACCGCGACAATTGTGAAGTGTATTCAATCGGCGGCAAAAGATCTTGGTCTGGCGATTCCTGATCGGAAGGCCGCGTCGCATGTCATCGGGCTTGGACTGTCCGAGGCAATTCGTATGGCGATGCCGGGATTAGAGCCGCATCTGTATCCACGTGTGGTAGAGAGATATCGCCACCACTATTTGGCGCAGGATGAAGATTTAATCCTATTTGATGGCGTTCGGGAAATGTTGGCGGATCTGTCGCAGCAAGGTTATTTTTTGGCTGTGGCAACCGGGAAGAGTCGAGTTGGGCTAAATCGTGCTCTCCACTCCAGCAATTTGCTGTCTGTTTTCGATGCCACGCGTTGTGCCGATGAGACTTTTTCAAAGCCACATCCGGCGATGTTACACGAATTGACGCGTGAACTTGGCCAGGACCTTAAGCGTACTGTCATGATTGGCGATACCACGCATGATTTACAAATGGCTATCAATGCTGGTGCAGCAGCTATTGCGGTCGATTATGGCGTGCATCCAGCCAGTGAACTAACGCCGTTGCATCCGGTCTTTACTGCTAGTTCAGCGATAGCGTTACATGCTTGGCTAAATGACAATGCGTGAAATGCAGTTATTTCAGCGTAATTCAACATGACATCTGGTTTGATACCAATCTGCTCTTCTTCTGATCTCGTTGAGCGTGGGATGGGTGTGCGCTTTGCCGTAAAAGTGAATGGTGAAGCGCTGACCGCTTTTGTGGTCCGTTATGAAAATAGCGTACATGGATATTTGAACCGGTGCGCGCACGTTCCGATAGAGTTGGACTGGAATGAAGGTGATTTTTTTGAATCCAGCGGCTTGTATCTTATGTGTGCCACGCATGGCGCAATCTACACGCCTGATCAGGGAAAGTGCGTTGGCGGCCCTTGTCGTGGGGCGAGTTTGCGCAAAGTGGCGGTAGAAGAAAATGATAATCAGGTATTCTGGCGCCCTGATGACTATGTTAATGCACCTGGAGTGTAGTGCGGCCAGGCGCGGCTTAATTTTCCCGGTGGACGAAAACCGGAATGCGTACTAACAATTGCAAAACCGATATTGAGAATATGGAAAATCCGAAAAAAGAAGGCTGGGAACGTGATTTACTGGAAAAGTTGGCGACCGCTTCGTTGCGCGAGCAGCGTGCGCGCCGTCGCTGGGGAATTTTCTTTAAGCTGGCGACTTTATGCTTGATTGGCTTTGGGGTTTGGTATGCGGCCCACTACGAGAGCGCTGATACGACCACGGTTGGTCGGCATACGGCGTTGGTTAAACTTAATGGTGTCATTGACGCAGACGGCAACGGATCTGCAAGCGTATTGATCCCGGCGCTTGATAATGCCTTTGCGGCGACTGATTCGGTCGGTGTGATATTGCGTATCAATAGTCCTGGCGGAAGTCCGGTTCAGGCGGGAATTATTAACGACGAAATTGGTCGCTTACGTAAGGAATATCCGAAGAAGCCGTTATATGTCGTGGTTGACGAAATGTGCGCTTCGGGTGGTTATTATATTGCTGCCGCAGCAGATAAAATTTATGTCAACAAGGCGAGTATTGTCGGATCGATTGGGGTCTTGATGGATGGCTTTGGTTTTACCGGTCTGATGGAAAAACTGGGTATTGAGCGGCGGTTATTAACGGCTGGTGAAAATAAAGGATTTCTCGATCCATTTAGTCCGATGTCCGAAACTCAAAAGGGCTTTGCGAAAGAAATGCTTGGCGAAATTCATCAGCAATTTATCGACGTAGTTCGCAAAGGTCGCGGAACGCGTCTGAAAGAAACGCCGGAAACATTTTCTGGTTTGTTTTGGACTGGCAGTAAAGCGATTGATATGGGATTGGCGGACGGCTACGGTACGGTCGAGAGTGTCTCACGCGATATATTGAAGGCGGAAGACGTGGTTGATTACACCAAGAGCGAAGGGTTGCCTGAACGTGTGTTGAAGAAATTTGGCGTGTCGGTTGGCGAGGGCGTCGTGGGGACGATGATGAGTTTGCAGAAACCGGTATTACGTTAATAACATATAAATTATTTAAGTTAATTTAATGTAAATAATTTCGTTAATATTATGTAAATAATTATGTTGATAAAGGCGACTTGAAAATAAGTCGTCTTGCACTCTGATGATTTTGTCGTATAGTGAAGTCACATTCAGCAGAATTATTTGAGGAGGCGAATATAGAAACTACACTATCGTTAGCCATTCAACAGTAATCAACCGGTATTAAATTGACGGATCTGGAGCAATACACCCCTTGCACTAGAATGACGATTAAATGCTGGACACCACTGCATTAAATGCGGCCCCGAGAAGTTTTCGACTTCTCAAGAATACGTCTTTCGAGACATGCAAATTCGGCGACAGCGCAACACTGTCGCCGTTTTGCGTTTTGGGCGCTGCTCTGCTCCGCAAAATTGCTAGCTAAGGTTTATTTAGATTTGACGCTCGTGCGAGCGTATTGGCTTCACTTGATTGAGACTATCTAACGCGGATGCGCAATAGCTCACCAATCATCCGTATTTTTAGTTGATAGTTCTCGACTAATTTTTTCCTAGCTATTCTGCGAGTATCAAGAAAACCGTCGGTTTTTTATGAAAGTCTGGACCTTTGTTCGTGCCGAGTGCAGTCTTCCAGCGCGCGGCCGTTTGCGTTTTTATTGTCTCGGTCAATAGCGTAAGATCGGTTGCGACACAAATCAATGTATTCGGCTGGCATTGAGCGCTCAGGGCCTCCAGTAAGGCAGTATTGCGATACGGAGTTTCGATAAAAAGCTGGGTTTGATTTTCTTGACGGGAGCGCAGTTCCAACGCTTTGATGCGCTTGGTCCGCTGGTCAACATCAATTGGCAGGTAACCATTAAACGCAAAACTTTGTCCATTTAAACCACTACTCATTACTGCCAATAATAATGATGACGGACCAACCAACGGTCTGACCTGAATGCCATGCGCATGCGCCATTCGCACCAGATTAGCACCAGGGTCGGCGACTGCCGGGACGCCCGCTTCAGAAACCAGGCCAGCATCCTGACCGGCCAGTAATGGCGCCAACAGTGCCGGTAATGCGGTAACCGGTGTATTAACGTTAAGTTCGGCGATATTAATGGTTTGCAGCGATTGTGTCAGTGGATGCGAGGCGTTGATTAACTTCAAAAATGCACGCGCTGTTTTAGCGTTTTCGGCAATGAAATAACCTAGTTTCGCAGTGAGGCCCTGGACATCTTCCGGAATAACGGAAGCCAGAGGATTGCCATGCTCGACGTCGGTTTGCCCGAGGGTATTGGGAATCAAATACAGGATACCTGCCATGCTAACCTTTATTTCTATATGAGAATGATTATGTGAGAGTCACGATACGGGAAGATATGCGCGCCGTTTTAATTGGTGAAAAAGGACACGCCAGCGCGGCGTAACATGCCGGTTAGTGCAATGAGTGGCAAGCCCGTCAGCGCAGTTGGATCGCTGCTCTCGATTTTTTCAAGAATGGCGATCCCAAGTCCTTCATTTTTGGCACTTCCTGCGCAATCGTATGGTTGTTCAATATGCAAATAAGCATCCAGTTCTGCGTCTGGCAAATTACGGAAGGTGACAAAAGTCTGAATATTTTCCAGTTGCACTATGCTCTCGGATTTAATTGAGCGTCCGTCCAGCAGACATAGTGCTGTGTGAAACACAACTCGTCGACCACGCATTTTTTGCAGTTGAAGGAGGGCATTTTGATGCGTCCCCGGTTTCCCGATCTGCTCCCCGTCTAGCGTCGCAATTTGATCTGATGCAATAATCAGTGCTTCTGGCGCCATCAACGCCACCGCCAATGCTTTCTCTCTGGCAAGTCGCATGGCAGTTTCTTCTGGTGTCTCGCCCAAACGCGGGGTTTCGTCGATTTCTGGAGATATCACCTCGAACGGAATGTGCAAGCGGGAGAGCAATTCCTTGCGATATTTGGAGCTAGAGCCAAGAATAAGACGAGGTGAGATGTGGATATTTGATATAACGCCGGACCGCGTTGGCGCTGGAAGCTGTTGCGAAGAGGGCATAGGAACGAAGTTTGACGTTTTTTTGAATGAGTGCTCAACAAAAGCGCCGTAACACTTTGACGGATAAGGGGAAAGGCTGTTATTATCGCAGGTTTTCAGGGTTCCGCTTCGCCTATGAGTGCTTTTGTTATCGACGCGTTTGAGTTTTCCCGCCTGAAAGAACGTCGTGAAGGTGCAAGCCCGGTCTCTGATCTGGGGCGATTGGCAGAAGAACTGGCTGACCCTTCGGGGACGTTAAAATGGGTGCTGGCTGGTGGTTCAAACCATGTTGCGCATCCACAATTAACATTGACGGTGACCGGCTCACTACAAATAACGTGTCAACGCTGCTTGTCCCCTTTTGCGTTTGATGTCGACTCGGAATCTGTGTTGATTTTGGCAAAAGATGAGGCGAGCGCAGATGATATTGACGCTTTGCTCGACGATGACCAGATCGATGTCATTATCGGCTCCAAAGCACTCGATATTATTCAATTGGTAGAAGACGAGGCGCTGTTGGCCCTGCCACTGTCACCTAAGCATGCTGTTTGCCCCGATACGTCTGCACTCGAGGCGTTAAAGGCCGGTAAAAAAGATTCGCCATTTGCGATGTTAAAGAATTTGAAGTAGCAAGGTTGTAGGGGTTGTCGTTCCAGATTGCGGTAACGTTGTTGCGCTAAGTGTCGCGGTTGTGATGTTATGCAGTACCGAACGTGACGAAGTGTGGCATGAAGTGTAGCAATGAGTAAGGGATTCCGCGCCCAAAAGCGGCAGGAATTTCTGGATTTTCTATGTAGTAAATCCAGATATGTTAAAATTTTAGATCTTAGATTCAGGAGTTATCATGGCTGTTCAGCAAAATAAAAAGACCCCATCCAAGCGCGGCATGCACCGTGCCCACGATTTTTTGGTAGCGCCTCCTCTGGCGATTGAGCCAACTACAGGTGAAACACACCTGCGTCACCATATCAGCCCAAACGGTTTTTACCGTGGCCGTAAGGTATTGAAGACTAAGAACGACGAGTAATTTACTTGTTGTCTTAAGTAAAAAAAGCGGCATCATTGAGCTTCTCAATGATGCCGCTTTTCTTTTGTAAGTTAAAAATTGTGAGCGGTGATTTTGACGCTAGCCAAATCTGCCCCATAATGTTGGTTGGAAACGGCACTGAATCAAAATAATGACAATTAAAATCTCTATCGACTGTATGGGTGGCGATCATGGTCCATCTGTAACAGTGCCTGCAGCTATTGCATTTGCCAAACGCGAACCAGAGGCTGAATTAGTATTGGTCGGCCTTGAGGATCAAATTCGGGCCGAATTAAAAAAGCACAAAGCGCAGGAACACCCTCGTCTGTCAGTCGTGCACGCGGAGGAGGTGATAACGATGGATGATTCGGTTGAAACCGCGTTACGGCGTAAAAAGAAATCCTCCATGCGCGTGGCGCTTGAATTAGTGAAAGACGAGAAGGTACGTGCCTGCGTTTCAGCTGGAAATACCGGCGCGCTGATGGCAGTCTCGCGTTATTTGCTAAAAACTATCCCTGGCGTGGATCGGCCAGCAATTTGTACCATCCTTCCAAATCAAAAGGACGGGCCGACTTATATGCTTGATCTTGGCGCGAACGTTGACTGCGAGCCGCAGCATCTGCACCAATTTGCTCTCATGGGTTCAGCACTTGTCTCAGCCATGGAGGGCAAGGCTAAGCCTACGGTCGGTTTGCTCAATGTTGGCGAGGAAGATATCAAGGGCAACGAAATGGTCAAGCAAACCGCAGAATTGCTGCGGGCTGATCACGAAAAAGGTCTTATCAACTTCTATGGAAATGTTGAAGGTAACGATATTTTTGAGGGAACAACCGACATTGTGGTGTGTGACGGTTTCGTCGGCAACGTTACTCTTAAAGCCTCCGAGGGCCTCGGAAGGCTGGTAAAAAGTGTGCTGACGACAGAATTTAAAAGCAGTATTCTTAATATGATCGGTGCTTTAATTGCGAAAAGTGCTATTAAAGCAATATCGCGCCGTCTCAATCCATCACGATACAATGGCGCAAGTTTGCTCGGTTTACGTGGGCTAGTGTTCAAGAGCCACGGTAGTGCTGACGTGTATGGCTACGAATGGGCCATTCAGCGTGCGTTCGATGCAGCCAAGCATGATGTGTTATCACGTATTACAACGACCATTGCAGCGTTGATGCCGCAGACAGAAGCAGCTTTGGTGCAGGTTGAAGTGCTTGCAAATGCTGCCACCAATATTGAGCCACCCCAACAGAAGACAGCATGACTATTTATAGCAAAATTGTGGGTACCGGTAGTTATTTACCACCCAAACGCCTTACTAATCAGGACCTCGCAGTGCAATTGGCCGAGAAAGGTATTGAAACCTCGGACGAATGGATATTTTCGCGTAGCGGGATATCGGCGCGGCACTACGCTGAGGCTGATGTGCAATCTAGTGATCTCGCCGTTGCTGCTTCAAAGCATGCGCTTGAAATGGCGGGGATGGAGCCAAACGACATTGATTTGATTATTGTCGCCACGTCGACTCCTGATCATTTTGGGAGTTTTCCGAGTACGGCTTGCGTGGTGCAGCAGAAACTGGGTATTACCACCGGTGGCGCTGCATTCGATGTGCAAGCGGTATGTAGTGGCTTTGTATACGGCGCTTCAATCGCTGATGCCTTCATCAAAGCCGGTACGCACAAGAACGTTCTGGTCATTGGAACGGAAGTCTTTTCCCGTATTTTGAATTTTGAAGATCGCACTACATGCGTGTTATTTGGAGACGGCGCTGGCGCGGTTGTGATGACTGCTTCACAGGAACCAGGCGTTCTCGCTACCAAGCTGCATGCTGATGGCCGCTATGGGCATATCCTATGCGTTCCTGGCAACGTAAGTAGTGGGGCGGTTGATGGTAGTGCTTTCTTATATATGGATGGCCCGGCGGTGTTCAAGCTAGCGGTATCGGTACTGGAAAAAGTCGCTAAGGAAGCGTTGGAGATCGCTGGTATTTCAGCATCTGAAATCGACTGGCTGATTCCTCATCAGGCGAATATTCGCATCATGCAAAGTACCGCGCGCAAACTTGGTCTGCCACCAGAGCGGATGGTTGTCACCGTTGACCAGCATGGGAATACATCTGCCGCTTCAATCCCGTTAGCGCTTGATAAGGCTGTGCGTGATGGTCGCGTCAAAGCTGGACAGAATGTACTAATGGAAGCTGTTGGCGGTGGTTTTTCCTGGGGTGCTATTGTGGCAAGAATGTAAGTTGGTCGCTAGTCGGATCGGCTCCCAAGCGCGCAGTATGAAAAAATGCTTGATGGTCGCTTCTGAAATTTTTTGGCACACATTACCCAATACGCTGGCTTTTTTATTTTCCGTCTACCTCATTAATTTATAGCATTATAAAAAACGTATGATTAAATTTGCATTTGTTTTTCCTGGGCAGGGCTCGCAAGCGGTAGGTATGTTGAACGGCTTTTCGGATAATCAAGTTGTGCAGGACACTGTCGCTGAAGCTTCGGAGGCACTGCAGTTTGATCTCGCGAAGCTTATCGCCGATGGACCCAAAGAAGATTTAGATCTGACCACTAATACGCAACCTGTCATGCTCACAGCGGCCGTGGCGTTTTATCGGGCTTGGATGGCGGCGGGTGGAGTCGTCCCATCTATCGTTGCAGGGCATAGCTTAGGTGAGTATTCTGCGTTGGTCGCAGCCGGAGTGATCAACTTTAAAGATGCCGTGCCGCTGGTGCGTTTTCGCGCGATGGCAATGCAACAGGCAGTGCCGGTTGGGCAGGGCGGAATGGCTGCTATTTTAGGTTTATCGGACGATGACGTAAGGGCGGTTTGTGCAGAGGCTGCACAGGGTGAAGTAGTCGAGGCAGTTAACTTTAATGCGCCCGCACAAGTCGTGATAGCGGGCCACAAGGCAGCAGTTGAGCGAGCCTGTGAAGCAGCGAAGTTAAAAGGTGCCAAACGTGCCTTGTCATTACCAGTTTCAGCACCATTTCACTCTTCGCTTTTGGTTCCTGCATCAAATCGTTTGCGCGAATACATGGAGAGTCTGGTTTTTGAGGCGCCGCAGATCATGTTAATAAATAATGTCGATGTCGCAACTGCTGTTGATGCCGCATCTATTAAAGATGCTTTGGTTCGTCAAGCTGCCAGTCCGGTACGTTGGGTAGAAACGATTCAAAAAATCGGTAATAGCGGCGTAACGCATGTTATCGAGTGCGGTCCTGGCAAGGTTCTTGCTAGCCTTACCAAGCGCATTAACGGTGAATTGGTGGGCGAATCGATTTTTGATCAGGCTTCATTGGATAAAGTTCTGGCATTGCTGAAGTAAGTGTTATAACGGCGCCAGCATTTGGCATGGCATTTATAATTAAAAAAGTATCTAATTAAGCTAGCTAATAAGTTATCTCAATAAACACTCTAAACAATCATAATTAAAATGCAAAATTCGGTTACACAAAATTTAGAAGGTCAAGTGGCGCTCGTTACTGGCGCTTCGCGCGGTATTGGCCGTGCAATTGCGCTTGAACTGGCGCGCCGGGGTGCAAAAGTTGTGGGTACCGCCACGTCAGAGGTCGGCGCTGCTGCTATCACGGCGTACCTTAATGAGGAGCAACTAGGCGGTGGACAAGGTGTAGTACTCAATGTTAATGATGCGTTAGCTTGTGCGGCAGTTGTCGAATTGGTGCAAAAACAATTCGGAACGCTCTCGATTTTGGTGAACAATGCCGGTATTACGCATGATCAGCTAGCTATGCGGATGAAAGATGAGGAGTGGGATGCTGTGATATCCACGAATCTGACCGCCGTAGCGCGTTTATCCCGTGCTGTATTGCGTGGAATGATGAAAGCCAAACATGGACGGATCATCAATATTACCTCTGTAGTCGGGTCAACCGGAAATCCAGGACAAATGAATTATGCGGCATCGAAGGCGGGTGTCTCTGGCATGAGCCGGGCTTTGGCGCGTGAGATAGGTAGTCGAAACATTACGGTCAATTGTGTAGCACCCGGTTTTATTGATACCGATATGACTAAATCTCTCAGTGAGCAGCAAACCGCTGCGCTCCTACAACAAATTCCTCTGGGAAGACTGGGTGCTGCAGAAGATATTGCAGCGGCGGTGGGTTTCCTTGCCTCACTTCAGGCTGGTTATATCACCGGTACGACCTTACACGTAAACGGTGGTATGTATTGTAATTGAGTAAATTGTCCTAATCTGTCTTTGGATTAAGATGTTTCGAGGCTTGGGCATTGTGTTCAGTCGAATATTTTTGGATGAAGTCCTGAGCTGTAAAGTGAAGTATGTCGTAAATAATTAAGGGCTTTTGGCAGGAGTTGGCTATTTATTAACCGCCGATGCTAAAAGTAAATTTTCTCAGCGCAAATCTGCTAAAATGCGCGCACTTTCTGTAACCTAATAACTGGAGGCATCACATGTCTGATATCGAACAACGTGTAAAGAAAATCGTCGCAGAACAACTTGGCGTCGCAGAAGCTGACATCAAAATTGAATCGTCATTTGTTGATGATCTTGGTGCAGACTCACTCGACACCGTAGAATTAGTGATGGCACTAGAAGATGAATTCGCCATGGAAATTCCAGACGAACAAGCTGAAAAAATTACTACTGTGCAACAGGCTATTGACTACGCCAAGGCGCATGTTAAAGCGGCCTAGTTCTGCTTTAAACGCATCCAGGAGAATCGTTTGACTCGCTCACGTGAACGTCGTGTTGTGATAACTGGCCTGGGTTGCATTTCACCGGTCGGCAATACTGTTGCCGATGCATGGAATGCAGTCATATCAGGAAAATCCGGTATCGCAGCCATCACCAAGTTTGATGCTTCTGCTTTTTCCACGCATTTTGCAGGAGAAGTAAAGGGCTTTAATGTCGAGGACTACATGCCCGCAAAAGATGCGCGGCATATGGACACCTTTATCCATTATGGGATGGCAGCAGGAATTCAGGCGATGCAAGACAGCGGCCTGGAAGTCACTGATGAAAATGCCGAACGTATCGGCGTCATCATTGGCTCTGGTATTGGCGGCTTGCCGCTGATTGAAGAGACTCATGTCGAGTTGACCAATCGCGGTCCGCGCCGCATTAGTCCCTTCTTCATTCCAGCTTCGATCATTAATATGATTTCAGGCAACTTGTCGATCAAATACGGTCTGAAAGGACCAAATCTGGCGATAGTTACTGCTTGCACAACCGGCTTGCACTGTATCGGGCAGGCCGGACGTATGATTCAATACGGTGATGCTGACGTTATGATTGCCGGCGGTTCTGAGGCCAGCATTTCACCGTTAGGTTTGGGTGGTTTTGCTTCGGCAAGAGCGCTCTCATCGCGTAATGATGATCCTGAAACTGCATCCCGCCCTTGGGATAAGGACCGCGACGGATTCGTATTAGGTGAAGGTGCTGGTGTTCTTGTCCTTGAAGAGCGCGAGCATGCGATAGCCCGTGGTGCTAAAATTTATGCAGAACTGCTTGGTTTTGGCATGAGTGCTGATGCGTACCACATGACGGCACCCAACCTCGATGGACCTCGTCGTTGTGTCGGCTCGGCCCTTAAAGATGCAGGTATAAATGGCGATCAGGTGCAGTATTTGAACGCGCATGGTACATCGACGCCGCTAGGCGATCAGAATGAAACTAATGCGATCAAAGCTGTTTTTGGTGATCATGCGTACAAGTTAGTTGTCAACTCGACCAAGTCGATGACAGGTCACTTGTTAGGTGGCGCAGGCGGCCTGGAATCGGTATTTACGATTCTGGCATTGCATCATCAGGTCTCACCGCCGACTATCAATATTTTCAATCAAGATCCGGAATGTGATCTTGATTATTGCGCCAACACAGCGCGTGATATGAAAATTGATATTGCAGTAAAAAACTCGTTTGGTTTTGGCGGTACTAACGGGACGTTGGTTTTTGGTAAAGCCTAAGCAGCTCCGTATATACTCATTCAAACGTCAGGTGACGCTTGAATGAGTATATCAATGAACACTCTTCCATCCGGCGAGACGCCACTTAATCCTCGAATGTCGATTGCGGTTTCTGCGTTGGTGCTGCCATCCAGGCGCTTGTTCCTTTTGGTGTCTGCATTAGCAATCGCAGCCGCCTTGATTAGCATGTTAATCGGCTTAGGCTTCATCGGTCGTCTTTTGCCCGCAATTGGAATAATTCTTGGCGTTTTGGGTCTGCTGATCAGCGTTGGTGCTTGGTTTCGTTATCGGGGCACAACGCAACCACTGCGTATCATCATCTCTGGCGCTGGCCAGATAAGTATTGTGGAAATCTTACCTAATGCACCGATTGTCGACACGATTGAGGTACCAGTTACCGCGCAATTGTTGAGTGGATCCACCCTTTGGGGGAATTTACTGCTATTGCGGCTTCAATTGCATAACGGGCGGACAAAGTCTGTCGTTATACTAGCTGACTGTGTACCTGAAAATGTTTTCAGGGCAATCTCTGTAGCATGTCGTTGGATCGCATCTCGTGGACATGCGAACGGTCAAAAGAAAGTAAGATATGAACAACCAAATGGTTGAACTTATTGTAGTGCACTTTGTCCATGCTTCGGTCATGCGCGTATGTTGCAAAAGCAAAAGGAATGGGCATTGACGACAGAACGCGAAATTGATCAACTGCTTGTTGAACGCGTGCAACGCGGCGACAAAAAAGCGTTCGAGCTATTGGTTATTAAATACCAACGTAAGCTAATGCGCCTTGTGTCGCGGCTCGTCCGTGATCAAGCAGAAGCTGAGGATGTTGTACAAGAAGCTTTTATTAAAGCTTATCGCGCACTCCCTCAGTTCAGAGGTGACTCTGCGTTTTATACTTGGTTATATAGAATTGGAATTAACACCGCCAAGAACTATTTGGTGACGCAAGGACGCAGAGCGCCTACATCAACGGAATCAAATTCGGAAGATGCAGAAACTTTTGACGATGGAGAGCAACTAAGGGATATAAACACTCCTGAGTCGTTGTTGGCAACCAAGCAAATAGCGCAAACAGTCAATGTCGCAATGGAGGCTTTGCCGGATGAACTTCGGACGGCAATAACATTGCGCGAAATTGAGGGGCTGAGTTATGACGAGATTGCGGAAGCAATGGGGTGTCCGATCGGTACAGTGCGTAGCAGAATATTTAGAGCAAGAGAAGCTATCGCAGAAAAGTTGAGGCCGTTATTAGGTACGGCTATCGACAAACGTTGGTAAAAGCGAAATAGCGATTTTCGGGAACGAAGGGGTTGGCCAGGTTTTAACTAGGTGACTTATGAATACCAATGAAATACCCCAAGAGCAGATATCTGCCTTGGCTGATGGTGAATTATCTAATGCTTACGTGGATGTGGCATTGGCGGCATTGCGTCAAAATGAGGGGCGTGCAACGTGGGATGCTTACCATCAAATTGGCGATATATTGCGCTCTGACGACATGGCATTTTCATTGAGTTCAGACTTTACTTCGCGCATGCTTGAACGGCTGAATGCCGAGCCCGCAATGATCGCTGCACCACTGGCGGTCGTGCCGATTGCAGAGAGACACATTGCTATAGGCAGTGGGTCTGCTGCAATCGGCACGCGCTCGTTAAAACGTTTTGCTCTGCCCAGTATGGCAGCGGCAGCAGCGGTTGCTGCAGTTGCGTTTATTACGGTGCCGCACATGATGAATGTGAATAATCAGTCTACAAGTCCGGCGATGCTTTCTGCGGTGCAAATGACGTTGGCGTCAGCTTCTAACATTAATGTGGGTTATGGGTCTCAAACCGTGACATTACCAGCAGATTCTGAAGTACTACGCGATTCGCGTATTGATGAGTATTTGTCGGCGCACCAGCGTTTCTCTCCTTCACTTTATAATACTGCGCAATACGCTCGCTCAGCTACATTTGCCATTGATGCTGATAACTAATATGCGGCAGACTAAGTTTCTGCTTCGGTTTTTCATTATTTTGTCGACTTTATTTGCTCTTTCCGCGCGCGCGGAAGGAGTAACGACAGAAAAGCTTGCCGACAATCATGAAGCGCAGACTCTTTTGAAAAGAATTCAGTCTGCGGCACAAAAGCTTAATTACTCAGGCACGTTCGTATACCAACAAGGCAATCAAATGCGTACATCACGCATTACGCATATCTTGGAGGGGCGCAATGAGTTAGAAAAGTTAGAAGTGTTGGACGGCAAACCGCGCGAATATATTCGTCACAATGAGGACGTGACTTGTTACATGCCCGACACCAAGACGTTATCGATTGAGAAACGGGTTACGCAGGATGTATTTCCTGCGATCCTTGCTTCCATTCCCAGCGATTTGACCGATTATTACAATGTCAAACTTGGCGAATCAGGTCGGGTAGCGGGTCATGATTGTCAGGCGGTTCTGCTTGAACCCAAAGATAAAATGCGTTATGGCTATAAACTTTGGGCAGAAAAAAAGTCAGGTCTGCTGATGAGAGCCCAGACGTTAAATAATAAAAACGAGATCGTTGAACAGATCTCGTTCACCGAGATTTTCATCGGTAACATTTCACGTAACCGCATAAGATCAAGTTTTGGCAATACGAGTAGTTGGCATGTAGAGCATAGTGCGATGAGCCCCACAAATTTGAATGAATGGGCCGTTACCGGAATGCCGCCTGGTTTCAAGAAGGTGCGGGAATTAAAGCGTGTAGTAGTTGATGCGCCCGCGCAGAACTCAGGGGCAGCACCGGTTAGACGGGAAGTGTCGCAAATTGTTTTTTCTGATGGATTAGCTGCCATATCGGTGTTTATTGAGCCGGGTAGTCAAAGTCGCACGGAAGGCTCGATGCAGCAAGGAGCTTTGAATATTGTAGGAAAACGTCAAGGTGACTTCTGGTTGACAATTGTCGGTGAAGTACCTGCCGTGGCAATTCGTCAGGTTGCCAATTCGATTGAACTCAAAAATAAATAAGACCTATACACTATGAAAATGGCTCGCACTGCTCATCATGTTTTTTCAGCACTTTTGTTAGGAGCGACTGTATCTTTTGTTGTTCCCGTCATATTCGACACGCTACCTTCTGCTGTCGCGGCTCCTATGGTCGGATTGCCCGACTTCACGGAAATAGTTGAAAAAGCAGGGCCGGCTGTCGTCAATATTCGTACTACCGAAAAAGCGAAAGCTGATGCGGCGGCTACCGGTCAGCCGAGTGATGATGAAATGCAGGAGTTTTTGCGACGATTCTTCGGCGTCCCACCAAACGGTGCTGGTAAGCCACAACCACTTGTTCCTAAGGGGCGTAAACCGAGTGCCAAGGCGCAGCAACCTGAAGAGGTGCCGCGCGGTGTTGGTTCAGGGTTCATTATTTCAGCAGACGGCTACATTATGACTAATGCCCACGTTGTTGATGGGGCCAGTGAAGTATATGTGAAGCTGACAGATAAGCGTGAATTTAAAGCTAAAGTGATTGGGGCGGATAGTCGCACTGATGTTGCGCTGCTGAAAATCGAAGGTACTAACCTGCCACGCCTGACTATGGGCGATTCCGATAAGATCAAGGCTGGCGAATGGGTTTTGGCGATAGGATCACCTTTCGATCTTGAAAATACGGTCACGTCTGGCATTATTTCTGCAAAAGCGCGTGATACTGGTGACTATTTGCCATTGATTCAAACCGATGTGGCCGTGAATCCTGGTAACTCGGGTGGACCTTTGATAAATATGCGTGGGGAAGTGGTTGGTATTAACTCCCAGATATATAGTCGCTCAGGTGGCTTTATGGGTATCTCTTTTGCTGTACCGATAGATGAGGCGATGCGGGTTTCCGATCAACTCAAAACGTCAGGAAAAGTTACCCGCGGTCGTATTGGTGTCCAGATTGGTGAGGTCACTAAAGAGGTGGCGGAATCATTGGGCTTACCGAAAGCGCAAGGAGCACAAGTTGAACGCGTTGAGTCTGATGGTCCAGCAGCCAAGGCGGGGGTTCAGGCAGGCGATATTATCTTGAAATTGAATGGTACGACGATTGAAAAAGCGAATGATCTCCCGCGCATTGTTGGCAACATCAAACCGGGTACGAAGGGCGTTTTGACTGTTTGGCGTAAAGGTGCAAGTCGTGATATAGCGTTGACGATTACGGAAATGAAAACGGATAAAGTTGAAAAGGCAGATGACGCGGCTGGTAGCGCTGATGCTGCAAAGCCGAGCCCGGTAGCCAATGCATTAGGATTGGTGGTGAGTGATTTGAGCGCCGACAAGAAGAAAGAAATGCAAGTTGATTATGGCGTATTGGTTGATTCAGTTGAAGGAAGCGCAGCCCGCGTTGGTCTACAGGTTGGCGATGTGATTCAGCGCTTGAACAATACGGACGTGAAGGATGCTAAGCAATTCAATGCTTTAGTTTCTAAATTAGAATCGAAAAAAATGGCTGTAGTGTTAGTTCGCCGTGGTGAGTCATCGCAGTTTGTGCCATTACGTCCAACTAATTAACACGTTTGGCTGGGTTGTAAGGCTGGATATTTGCTGCAGGCGAGAATAGTCCGTAAGGCGATGAAAGCTGCAGACTGCGAAGTTTGTAGCTTTTTTTATGTAATTTATTTTCTACTAACAAGATCGCTTTATTTGCGCATATCGCGGGTTAAGTGGCGAATGAGAATTTTTTTGGACGTCGATGTCGATAATTACTTTCACTCTCTTGGGACGTTCTTATTGTCATTTATGTGACGATATGTTGCATGCATTATTAGCATTACCCGCGATGGCAGAACTGGTTAATATTTACGGGCAAGGCCTTGTCGAGCAAATTGATGTGGACGGTGCCCCGGAATTGGTTGCGCTCTACGACGAGTTAGTCCCTGTTCTTATCGGCAACAAAGAAGGGCAATCACCTGTGCAACTTTGCCATTATTTTTTGGATTCCGACAAGGTGAACTCTTTTTTAAAGCAATGAATAACTGTTTCGCTGTGTAACCGCGTGAAAAATTAACATTTCTTTAATGTCAGGATGCTTTAGAACGCAAGGTGCGCATCCCGGGTGATTTAAGACGCCTTTTCATGATTTTATGGCTTGTCGCTGCGAAAGACCTGGATATATTCGATAAGACGAAGTAGGACGTTTGGGGTTGATCAGGCCGTTAAATCTGTTCACCAGAATTCGCACAAGTCCGATTTGTCAGTTTTTTGCCACTAAAATCCGGTAAAATGGCGTCAATTGAATATCCTGCCATAAATGGTGCTCGCCTGGGCGACAACAGCCCGGATCAGAGCACCTTTTTTGTAATCGCATTGCCTCGACCAACATTAATGAACAACATTCGTAATTTTTCCATCATTGCTCACATTGACCACGGTAAATCTACTTTGGCGGATCGTATCATCCAATTTTGTGGAGGATTGTCAGATCGTGAAATGGGCGCGCAAGTACTTGATTCGATGGATATCGAGCGCGAACGCGGTATTACCATTAAAGCGCAAACGGCTGCCTTGTCATATAAGGCACTAGATGGGCAAATCTATAATTTGAACCTCATCGATACGCCAGGGCACGTCGACTTTAGTTATGAAGTAAGTCGTTCATTGTCTGCGTGCGAAGGCGCATTGTTGGTAGTCGATGCTTCACAAGGGGTCGAGGCACAGACCGTTGCTAATTGTTACACCGCGCTAGACCTGGGACTTGAAGTTGTGCCGGTTCTTAATAAAATCGATTTGCCGTCTGCCGATCCAGAGAACGCAAAAGCAGAAATCGAAGATGTTATCGGCATAGATGCCTCCGACGCAGTGCAGTGCTCGGCCAAAACTGGTTTAGGCGTGCGTGAAATTCTCGAAACCATTATTGTTAAGGTACCCGCGCCAAAGGGTAATACGGATGCGCCTTTACAGGCTCTGATCGTAGACTCCTGGTTTGATAATTACGTTGGCGTAGTGATGTTAGTGCGCATTGTGAATGGGACCCTGCGTCCTAAAGACAAGATACAGCTGATGGCCGCCGGTTCGCAACATCTGACTGAAAGCATTGGTGTATTTACGCCGAAAATGCAAGTCCGCGAAACGTTGTCTGCAGGACAGGTTGGATACATCATTGCTGGTATTAAAGAACTAAAGGCGGCGAAGGTTGGCGACACAGTGACGCTGGCAAATAATCCGGCCACCGGAGCCTTACCCGGCTTTAAAGAGGTTCAGCCTCAGGTTTTTGCAGGTCTATTTCCGGTTGAATCTAATCAGTATGATGCTTTACGTGATTCACTGGAAAAACTGAAGCTGAATGACGCCGCTTTGCAATATGAGCCGGAAGTTTCACAAGCACTAGGATTTGGTTTTCGCTGTGGTTTCCTAGGCTTGCTTCACATGGAAATCGTCCAGGAGCGGCTCGAACGCGAATTCGATATGGATCTGATCACCACTGCGCCGACGGTGATTTATGAGGTTGTCCTGCGCGACGGTTCTATCTTGATGGTCGATAATCCATCAAAAATGCCCGAGCCGAGTAGAATCGAAGAGGTGCGTGAACCTATCGTAACGGTCAATTTATACATGCCGCAAGAGTACGTCGGGTCGGTTATTACCCTCTGTACTTTGAAGCGAGGTATGCAAAAAGACATGCACTATCACGGCAAGCAAGTGAAGCTGATCTACGAAATGCCGATGGCTGAAATTGTTTTGGACTTTTTTGATCGCCTAAAATCCACTTCGCGCGGTTATGCGTCAATGGATTATGAGTTCAAAGAATATCGTTCAGCCGATGTGGTCAAAGTCGACATGCTGATTAATAGTGAAAAAGTCGATGCTTTAGCGATTATTGTGCATCGCTCTAACAGTAATCATCGTGGGCGTGCAGTTGCTGCCAAGATGCGTGAACTGATTCCACGTCAAATGTTTGATGTCGCGATTCAGGCCGCAATTGGTGTGAATATTATTTCCCGTGAAAACGTCAAAGCGCTTCGTAAAAACGTGTTGGCAAAGTGTTACGGCGGCGACATTAGTCGTAAGCGCAAATTGCTAGAGAAGCAAAAGGCAGGTAAGAAACGCATGAAGCAGGTCGGTTCGGTGGAAATTCCACAAGAAGCGTTCCTCGCAATTTTACAAGTGGATGACAAATGACATTGCAATCAATTTTAGGAAATTTCGCGTTAATTCTGTTTGTGCTGATGGTGGTAACAGGAATTATCTGGTTCTTGGACCGATTTTATTTACGCGCGCAACGTCGCGCTAAAGCCGATGCGGCGCTGGCAGCATTTGATGCGCGGAATGTCAAATTACGTGCAGAAGGCATCAAATTAGAAAGTAGTGGTCGCGCCGAACTGGAAGCTAACCTATTGCGTCAGCCAACCTGGGTCGAATATTCCGGCAGTTTTTTCCCCGTCATTGCCATGGTATTTTTCTTGCGCTCCTTTCTTTATGAGCCGTTTAAAATTCCATCGAGTTCAATGGTCCCTACTTTGTTAGTGGGTGACTTGATTCTAGTGAATAAATTTACTTACGGTATTCGGCTACCCATCCTCAACAAAAAAATCATTGACGTAAGTACCCCTCAACGCGGTGATGTGATGGTGTTCAAATATCCGAAGGATTTGTCATTGGATTACATCAAACGCGTAGTTGGCGTTCCTGGTGATAAAATAGTGTATAAAAACAAGCGCTTAACCATTAATGGCACCGCGCTTACCTATACCGCATTACCAGACTATTTAAATGAAGATAGCTTAAATTATTCCAAGCAATTTGCAGAAAATCTGTCGAATGTTGATCATAAAATTGCCGTGGTGGAACAAGCCCCTCCGATCAATTTAAGTGGTGTTCAGGATTTTCCGTATAAAGAAAACTGTTCTTATAATCAAGATGGCTTCGCATGTACTGTTCCTTCTGGGCAGTATTTCATGATGGGCGATAATCGGGATAACAGCGAAGATAGTCGTTATTGGGGTTTTGTCCCAGATCAAAATATTGTTGGTAAGGCATTTTTGGTGTGGATGAATCTAGGTAATCTGAAGCGTATTGGTACTTTTTTTGATTAAATTCTTTGACGCAATAACGTATCAGGAGCGATGAATGACAAGAAATTCAAGGAATGCCTGGAGGCAGCAACGGGGTATTACGTTGTTTGGCTTAATTGTCTGGTTAGCAATTCTTGGATTTATTGTCGTCCTTTCTGCAAAAGTTATTCCTACTATTATTGAATATACATCGATTAAAAAAGCAGTTGCAACTGTTAAATCAAGCGGCGGTACTGTAAAAGAAATTCGCGACGCATTTGATCGTCAAACCGAAGTGGGCTATATCGATGCAATCCACGGTAAAGATCTGGACATTACCAAAAATGGCGAGGATATTGAAATTAACTTCGCGTATAGAAAAATAATTTCGATCGTTGCACCGGTCAGCTTGTTAATTGACTATTCTGGAACAACCGCTAGTTCGTCTAGCAAAAAAACCATCGATTGATGGAGTAAGTCGTAGACCAAATGGACGTTATATTATTGCAAAATCGGCTTGGCCACACATTCAAGGATGCTACGTTGTTGCAGCAGGCCTTGACGCACCGCAGTCATAGCACCTTGCATAACGAGCGGCTAGAGTTTTTAGGCGATTCGATATTGAATTGCGTTGTCGCATCGTTGTTGTTTGACCGCTATACCAAAATTGATGAAGGTGACTTGTCCAGGGTGCGTGCTAATTTGGTAAAGCAGCAATCGTTATATGAAATTGCACAACGCCTGGAGTTGTCTCAATTTTTGCGATTGGGTGAAGGCGAACTCAAGTCTGGTGGTTTTCGCCGTCCGTCCATTCTTGCAGATACGTTGGAGGCGTTGTTTGGCGCGATTTTCCTTGATGCTGGTTTCGATGTCGCGCGCGATGCAATACGGGCCTTGTATATTCCTATTTTAGATACCGTCGATCCAAAGACGTTGGGTAAAGATGCTAAAACGTTATTGCAAGAATATCTGCAAGGAAAGAAAATTGCTTTACCGCAATATAATGTAGTGGCGACGCATGGAGCTGCGCATAATCAAGAATTCGAAATTGAATGTCTCGTTCCAAAATTAGAAATTCAAGTATTTGGCACCGGAGGAAGTCGTCGCGCAGGTGAGCAAGCGGCTGCAAAATTAGCTTTGGAAGCAGTGCAACAAGCTTTTATAAAAACACCGGGTGCGACGCGAAAAAGTAAGCCTAGAACCTCCCAATTGAAACTTGCTGGGATTGCTACCATTCAGCCTGATGCGCCCGGTAAGGAAGTGGCACTGTCAAAGCCAGTATCAATAAAGGATGTTGTTAAAAGCGAGGCTGTAAAACATCCTGTTAAGGCGGCGGCGCTTCCTGCCAATTTGACACCAGTTATCGTCGCAGACGTTTCTGTAGTATCGAAAGCGCAACCAGCGCAAACGGGCGCGGCAACAACGACCTCAACTACGACGGCAACAGTCGGTACTAAAGTTACCGTTGCTGCGCGTCGTTAATGGCTTTAAAAATAGCTCTAAATACCTTACCACTTACCGCGAGTAAATCGACAACCGCATGACAGAATCCGTATCCCAGGCACCCGCATCCGACTTTCGTTGCGGCTACATCGCTATAGTAGGTCGTCCCAATGTTGGTAAATCGACGTTGATGAATGAACTTATCGGTGCCAAAGTGAGTATCACTTCGCGCAAAGCGCAGACCACCAGACACCGCATTACCGGCATCCAAACTTTGCCCGATACGCAATTTGTCTATGTGGACACGCCTGGTTTCCAGACCCGTCACTCAAATGCATTGAATAAAACGCTGAATCGCACTGTCACGACGACGTTGACGGCTTCAGATGTCATCTTGTTTGTGATTGAGGCTGGTACTTTCGGACCAGCCGACCAGCAAGTGCTTGAGCTCTTACCCGCTAGCGTGCCTTGCATATTGGTAATTAATAAGTCAGACCGCGTTAAAGACAAAGCTGTGTTGTTGCCATTCGCCCAGAAAATTGCGGCGTTACGGGATTTTGCCGCGGTTGTGCCTGTGTCTGCCAAACTGCGGTTTCAGTTGGAAAACTTGCAAGCGGAGACGCGTAAATATCTCCCGCTTAACCCACCGGTGTTTGGCGAAGATGACATTACCGATCGTAGCGAAAAATTTTTAGCCGCTGAAATCGTGCGCGAAAAGTTATTCCGTTTTGTTGGCGATGAGTTGCCTTACACCAGTACTGTTCTTATCGAAAAGTTTGAGGTGGAAGGTAATTTGCGACGTGTATTTGCCGCGATTCTGGTTGAGCGTAATACGCATAAATCGATGGTAATCGGTCAAAAGGGCGCGCGTTTGAAAGATATCTCGACACAATCCCGTCTGGATATGGAGCGCCTTTTCGGTGGTCCGGTTTATCTGGAAATTTGGGTAAAAGTAAAATCCGGCTGGGCCGATAACGAAGCCGGATTGCGCGCCTACGGTTACGAGTAAGACGTCGGTATGAGTGCCACCAGTGTTGATGCGGCTATAGAGGCAATTGCTGTCCACGCGGAACAATTGTCTACCGTGGTGGCGGACTCTACACTTGTTGCTGTTGTCGAGAACGCGTTCTCTGGTTTGGCAAATAGTGCAACCACAATAGCCGCAACAACCGAATCTGCACCTTCTCCTGGATTGATTGCCAACTCAGCGTCAATTCAACATTCAACTCCCCCTAATGGCGGAAAATCATCCGCCGCCGCCGCGGTCGCAACTAAGCGCGTTACTCGTCCCTCTGCAGAGTCGCGGATTGCGGGGCAACCTGGCTTTGTTCTGCATAGTTATCCGCATCGCGAAACCAGTCTGATACTGGATGTATTTACGCGCGATTATGGACGGATTGCTTTGGTAGCCAAAGGTGCGAAGCGTCCGCTGTCGAAACTGCGTGGTGTGCTGCAAACGTTCCAACCTCTTTCTCTCAGCTGGAGCGGCAAATCCGAAATCCGTACATTAACCGCTGCCGAATGGGTTGGCGGGATGTTGCCATTGGAAAAGTCAGCGCTATTATGTGGTTTTTATCTTAATGAACTTCTGGTAAAGCTGTTGGCGCGGGACGACGCCCATCCAACTTTGTTTAATCATTACGTCGTCACGCTAAACAAGTTGGCGCATCAGGAGCCAGCACCGATCGTCTTGCGGCAGTTTGAACGCGCATTATTGAAAGAAACCGGGGTTTCCGGGGATTTTACGATCTGTACCGGTAGTCGGCAGCGTGTCGAGTCCGATCTCCTGTATGTGGTCGATCCGGAGCGCGGACCTAGGGTGGCGCGGCTATCCGATAGCTGGCCATCAGTTAGCGGTAAAACATTGCTGGATATGGCGCGCGAGGATTACAGTGATATCAACACGCAGGCGCAGAGCAAAGTATTAATGCGATTTTTGCTGGCCTATCATTTGGGGGGCGCACCGTTAAATACGCGCCAGATTTTGATTGATTTGATGCAATTGTAAGACAACAAGAAAATGCGAATGAAAAATTTCCCATGGTCCACTTTGGCTGCTGGCTTCATCACCGTATTGGTCGGCATTACCAGCTCGGCAGCTATCGTGTTTCAGGCCGCCGCGTCTGCCGGTGCGACACCCGCTGAGATTAGCTCATGGATGCTAGCGCTTGGATTGGGAATGGGCGTCACATGCATCGGTTTGTCATTGCGCTACAAGACGCCAGTCGTTACCGCGTGGTCAACGCCAGGCGCAGCGCTGTTGATCACCAGCCTTGCTGGCGTACCGATGTCGGCGGCGATTGGGGCATTTTTATTTTCAGCAGCACTTTGCATCATATGCGGCGTGACAGGTTGGTTCGAGCGGGCCATGGGTAAAATTCCATTATCGATAGCCGCAGCGATGCTGGCCGGTATTCTGGTGCGCTTCGGCATGGATGTTTTTGTTGCTATGAAGCTGCAATTTTGGTTGGTTTTCGCCATGTTTATTGCTTATCTGTTGTGCAAGCGCTGGATTCCACGTTATGCCATCATCCTCGTACTGGGAGTTGGCATAGCGATTGCGGCGAAACAGGGCTTATTGCATTTCGAGAATTTTCATATCGCCTTCGCCCAACCGGTATTTACGATGCCGACCTTTTCGTGGGCAACGGCGATAGGTATAGGGATTCCTTTATTTGTCGTCAATATGGCATCACAGAACGCACCAGGCGTCGCGGTGCTGCGCGCTTCGGGTTACGATGTGCCGATTTCTCCACTCATTACGTGGACTGGAATAACCAATTTTCTGCTCGCGCCATTTGGTTGTTTTTCACTGAATCTGGCCGCCATTACGGCAGCAATCTGTACTAGCAAAGAAGCGCATGAAGATCCACAAAAACGGTATTGGGCTGGTGTTTTCGCAGGGATCTTTTATTTGCTGGTGGGAGTATTTGGCGCAACAGTGGGGGCATTATTCGCTGCGTTTCCAAAAGAACTGATACTGGCAATTGCGGGGCTGGCGCTACTTGGAACTATCGCGAATGGCCTTAAGGTAGCGATGTCGAATGACAGTCAGCGTGAGGCTGCATTAATTACTTTTCTAGTTACCGCATCCGGTGTTTCATTTGCGGGTATTGGTTCCGCGTTCTGGGGGCTACTGGCCGGGGCGCTTGCTTTATTTTTGCTGACTTCGCGCGCTCGGGTTGCTCCGCAAACTTCGGACGCTGCCGCTGTTGTCACCACCGTTGTGGAGCCACCATCGCTATCTGTCCGACCTTCATCTTCTACGGTGCAGACCTCTTTGCGTCAAAACTCATGACAGAGCGATTAGGTCGGTGTACTTTTGAATTATGCTTTAATTCTACTGTCTATTTATTTACCGACTATCTCTGCCCAATATATCTACCCACTAATTCCATCTGCGACCCCATAAACTGATGAGCTATCTTAATCCCACCCCAACGGTCATTGACCTCGGCATTAATATCGACCATGTCGCAACATTACGTAATGCGCGTGGCACAACCTATCCGGACCCACTACGGGCCGCCTTGGAGGCGGAAGAAGCTGGGGCGGATGCAATCACATTGCATCTCAGGGAAGATCGTCGTCACATTAAGGACGCAGACGTCGAGATCATTCGTCCCTTGTTGCGTACGCGGATGAACCTGGAGGCGGCCGTGACGCAAGAAATGATTGATTTTGCTTGCAAAATTAAACCGCAAGATGTGTGTCTGGTACCGGAGCGGCGACACGAATTGACAACCGAGGGTGGCCTCGACGTCATCAAATATTTTACCGAAGTGCAAGCTGCGGTACGCCAACTGCAAGCCGAGGGAATACGCGTGAGCCTTTTCATCGATCCCAATGTGGATCAGATTCAGGCAGCGGCAGAAGTCGGCGCACCAGTCATCGAACTGCATACTGGGCGCTATGCAGAAGCGCATCAAGCTACCGAACAGCGTAGCGAACTTGAGCGCGTCCAGCGGGCAGTCCAGGAAGGCGTTATCCGTGGGTTGAAGGTGAACGCAGGCCATGGTTTGCATTACACCAATGCCCAGGCGATTGCCGCGATACCAGACATCGCTGAACTCAATATCGGGCATGCGATTGTGGCGCACGCGGTGTTTGTTGGTTGGAAAGCGGCGGTCAGTGAAATGAAAGCATTGATGGTGAAGGCACGGTTGAATCGTCACAGTTAAATCGCGGCTAAACAGAATGTAAAAGGACATCATGATTTACGGCATTGGTACTGACATTATTCAGATTCCACGGATTGAAGCGGCGTTGTCGCGTCATGGCGACCGCTTTGCGGAAAAAATTCTGGGGCCTGAAGAACTCGTAAAATACCATCATCGAAAAGCTAAGATAGCGGCACGCGGTATTCGATTTTTAGCGACGCGTTTTGCGGCAAAGGAAGCATTTTCCAAGGCCATCGGAATAGGTCTGAGAATGCCGATGACATGGCGCGCGATGCAGACGTTGAATGCACCTGGCGGCAAGCCTGTGGTCCTCACCAGCGGTGTTCTTGAAGAATTTATGTTGAAGAACGGTCTGACCGCGCAGGTGTCGATTACTGACGAAGTTGAGTATGCGGTCGCTTTTGTCATTGTGGAAAAAATATGAGTATGAGTGTAATAGTTTCAAATGCGGATCAGCAAGACAGGGCGCTAATGACTGATCATCTTTTGATTGATCAACTTCAGCTTGGTCATGTCGAAATTGATCAGGTAATGATTGATAAAGTAAAAATTGAAACCGATGGCGACAGTCAGCCACGACAGCCAATGGGGCCAGTAATGCTCGACGTCGTCGGCATCAGCCTGACTGCGGATGATATTCGAAGGATTCAACATCCGCTCACAGGCGGCGTCATTCTCTTCACGCGCAATTTTCAGGATAGGGCGCAACTGACGGCGTTAACTGCTGCTATTCGTGCAGCCCGTCCGAAGATACTCATTGCGGTAGATCATGAAGGCGGACGCGTGCAGCGTTTCAGAACAGATGGATTTACACGCCTACCCGCAATGCGCGCGCTTGGAGAGTATTGGGATCGCGATGTATTAGGCGCGACCAAACTGGCTACGGCGGTCGGTTTTGTGCTGGCCGCAGAATTGCGGGCATGCGGAATCGATTTGTCGTTCACGCCAGTGCTCGATCTTGATTATGGTGGGTCTACCGTGATCGGTGAGCGTGCCTTTCATCGTGACCCACGCGTAGTGACTTTATTGGCAAAAAGCTTGAGCCATGGACTGCGGTTAGCCGGGATGGCAAACTGCGGAAAACATTTTCCAGGTCATGGTTTTGTAGAAGGCGATTCGCATCTCTCGATTCCGCTTGATCAGCGGTCATTGCGGCAGATTATGGAAGAGGACGTCAAACCGTATGACTGGCTCGGAATGAGTTTATCGGCGGTGATGCCGGCGCACGTGATTTATCCAAAAGTAGATTCACATTCAGCCGGATTTTCAAAAAAATGGCTGACGATACTGCGCGAAGAAGTCGGTTTTAACGGCGTTATTTTTAGCGATGATTTGAGCATGGCTGCGGCCAGTTCTGCCGGTACAGTGTTAGAGGGCGCAAATGCAGCCTTAAACGCTGGCTGCGATGTCGTGATGATTTGTAACTCTCCCGATAAAGCTGATGAATTGCTGGCTGGCCTGCGTCTCGAAGCGACAATGGCATCGCAAGCCAGTGCGGCACGTCTGACAACGTTAGTGCCGCAAAGTATCGCGCTGGATTGGGAAGGCCTACAAAAAAATGCTGAATACCGGTCTGCCAAGAAATTGGTTACCGCACTTGTTTCCGCTTGATCGGCAGTGCTGTAGCACTATTGAATAGTTCAAAATATGATTGATTCTGAGATTCCTAATCCGATGGCGGTCGTTTTGGATACGGTTGCCAAACTGCCGAATCTGCCCGGCGTGTATCGCTATTTCGATGCTGCTGACAATATTTTGTACGTTGGAAAAGCGCGCGAACTAAAAAAGCGCGTCTCTAGTTATTTCCAGAAAAATCTTGCTAGTCCACGGACGGCAATGATGGTGCAGAAAATTGCACGATTGGAGACTACTGTGACGCGCAGCGAGGCTGAAGCATTAATACTTGAAAGCAATTTAATCAAGTCTTTGCAGCCGCGCTATAACATTCTTTTTCGAGATGATAAGTCGTATCCGTATCTCAAGATTAGTGGCCAGGAATATCCGCGTATGGCATATTACCGCGGCGGAATCGATAAAAAAAATCAATATTTCGGCCCATTCCCCAGCGCATGGGCTGTGAAAGAATCGATACAAATTTTGCAGAAAGTTTTTCTGCTCCGAACCTGCGAAGACTCGGTATTTGCCAATCGAACACGGCCTTGTTTGCTGCATCAGATCCAGCGTTGCAGTGCTCCTTGTGTCGATCTGATCACGCGTGAGGATTATGCGGTTGATGTCGACAATGCCGCCAAATTTTTACGCGGTCGCCAAACCGAAGTGATGGCGACACTAGATCAAAAAATGCACGCGTTTGCGGCTGAATTAAAATTTGAGCAAGCGGTTGTAGTGCGCAATCAGATTAGCGCTTTATCTAAAGTCTTACACCAGCAAAGTATGGAAATCGTTGGTGATAGCGACATCGACATTATTGCCGCAATTGTGCAAGGCGGTCGCGTCTGCGTCAATCTTGCGATGGTGCGCGGCGGTCGCCATCTTGGGGATCGGGCGTATTTCCCCACGCATATCGAGAGCGCATTGATTGGCGCTGATGAAGCGATTGATGTTTCCGTGATGAAGGCCTTTTTGGCGCAGCATTACATTGATACTTTTATTCCTGGCACACTGATCCTGAATCTCGATATCGACGAACCGGCATTAATGCTGGCGTTGATGGCGCAATGTGGACACCGTATTAATCTGGTATTTCAACCGCAAGGCCAACGCCGTCAATGGCTGGATATGGCGCAAAAGGGCGCCGAAATTTCGCTGACCCGACTGTTGTCGGAGCAGGGTTCTCAACAGGCCCGAACACGCGCATTGGTCGATGTCCTGACTATCGATATTCCAGATGTGGATGCTTTTCGCGTGGAGTGTTTCGATATTAGTCATACCTCTGGCGAAGCAACGCAGGCATCGTGTGTTGTGTTCCATCATCACGCGATGCAAAATGGTGAATATCGGCGTTATAACATTAAGGACATTACCCCGGGCGATGATTATGCCGCGATGCGTCAGGTATTGATGCGACGTTACGAGAAAGTCGCTAATGGCGGCGGTACGATGCCCGATATCGTGTTGGTTGATGGTGGCAAAGGTCAGGTCGAAATGGCGCGGCAAGTGCTGACAGAACTTGGTTTGGATATTAGTCTGATCGTCGGCGTTGCTAAAGGCGAGGGCCGCAAAGTAGGTCTGGAAACGTTGATTTTTGCGGACGAACGTACGCCGCGCGAATTGGGTAGGGAATCTGCTGCGTTGATGTTAATCGCACAGATTCGCGATGAGGCGCATCGTTTTGCCATCACCGGCATGCGCGCAAGACGCGCTAAAGCACGTCAAACCTCTCGTTTGGAGGAGATAGAGGGCATTGGTGCAAAGAGACGCCAAAAGCTGCTGGCACGCTTTGGAGGACTCAGAGCGGTGGCAGATGCCAGTATTGATGATTTAGCTTCTGTGGAGGGTATTTCGCGGCAACTGGCTGAAGATATTTATCGTCAACTCCATTGACCTAAGTTGTTGCGTAAAATCGATTAAGGCGGTTTATCCGTGTTTTATTTCCCAACTGCAGCCATACTCCTAGATAATTAGTGCTGGTCACAGAGCATACCGAGCAATAAGCCAGAAGATTGTCGGATCGGCTCTGCGCTCCTGCGAGGAATTGGCTGCGAAATGAACTAAACGATCCGTGTTTTACCAATCTCTTGACCAATAGCGCGTTATTGGCAGGAAAGTTGGCTAAAATTTGGTCTCGCTCAGCGCATTTTGCGTTTCAATATCGTGGGACGCAGAGTTAAGCCCTTAGTCTCATGGCGATAACATTAAATATAATTTATGCCCTTTAATTTTCCTATTCTTCTGACCTGGCTACGCGTTGCGCTCATTCCGCTGGTAGTTGGTGTGTTCTATCTCCCTGATTTTGGGTTTTCTGCTACGGATATCGGGCTAGGATCGGCCATTGTGTTTATCGTGGCAGCCTTGACGGATTGGTTCGATGGTTTTCTCGCTCGTCGCTGGAATCAAACTTCGGCATTTGGCGCATTTCTAGATCCGGTCGCCGATAAATTAATGGTCGTCGGCGCGTTGTTAGTGTTAGTTAATTTGGATCGGGTAAGTCCGATCATTGCGTTTATCATCATCGGACGAGAAATCACCATCAGCGCGTTGCGCGAATGGATGGCACAAATTGGTGCGTCTAAATCGGTAGCGGTTAGTTCACTAGGGAAAATTAAGACAGCCGCCCAAATGACTGCGATTCCAGTTCTGCTGTATTCCGGCAAATTATTCGGCGTTGATATCCGGCTTCTTGGGCATGGATTGATGTTGATCGCAACCGTACTGACGGTTTGGTCAATGTTCTATTACCTGCGTAAGGCTTGGCCGCTGATTAAAGAAAAAGCGCAGTAAAAACCATGCGTCGAATTTTTATTAAGTACCTTTTGTAAAATGCTTGACATCATTTTTAGACCATCTATAATGGCGTCTCTCCAGTAGATGTTGCAGAGCAGCGTAGCGGATACAAAAGAAAATGCGGGAGTAGCTCAGTTGGTAGAGCGATACCTTGCCAAGGTATAGGTCGAGAGTTCGAGCCTCTTCTCCCGCTCCAAATTCAAAAAAGGAAGCTCAAAAAGCTTCCTTTTTTAATGTCCGAGCTAGCATCTATCAGCCATGTTGATAGATGTAAATGGACCTAATGCAGTTTTAAACCAGCATTAGAATGTGCGTCTGTTCCGATAGTTTAGGAATGGTAGTGCTAGCAGGAAAGTTGGCAAATTTTCCGATACTGTTGTTACTTGTTGACTTCAAGGAATGGCGGGGTAGCAAAGTGGTTATGCAGCGGCCTGCAAAGCCGTCTACGCCGGTTCGATCCCGACCCCCGCCTCCAAGTATAAGTCAATGAAATCAAGAGCTTAGCCCACATCATAGTGGGCTATTTTTTTGTCTGAAGTGTCAAAATCCGCTCCAGTATAAGTATCGTCAGGCTCTATTTGGCGAAAACCATTACTTCACATATCAATGCTCAGATTACGGCATTACCCGCTTCAGGATTTGTTTCTGAACATCCGCGTTGATCTCACTGCTCAAAGTCCCATAAACACGTCCTGCCGCAGCGTCGCAACGACTGTCAATAAATGCGTCGGCAATTGTTGGCGGGGCATGTTGCGCCATCAATGCGGCCTGGACCGTTAATATGAGGGTTTGAACCAATCGGCGAGCGTTGCGTTCTTGCTGATCCGGCGGTGTTGAAAGTAAGTTTTTTAGACTGCTCAACATCACGCCGATAGAAGCATGGCCGCTGGTGACACTGTGCAGATGTTCAAGTAACAGGGTAAATCCTTCTGGTTCGCGCCCGATTGCCCGCAATACATCTAGGCACATGACGTTGCCTGAGCCTTCCCAGATTGAGTTGACCGGTGCTTCTCTGTAAAAACGTGCCATCGGGCCAGTTTCGACGTATCCATTGCCGCCCCAGATTTCCATACATTCTCCTGAGAATTCTAAGGCCCGCTTGCATATCCAGAATTTTGCGGCGGGCGTGACAATGCGTTTCCATGCGCGCTGTAAGGGATCGTTGGGTGCCTCAAATGCACTGGCAAGTTGTAGCATTAATAGTGTTGCGGCTTCGCTTTCCAGCGCCAGATCAGCGAGGACGTTTTGCATCAATGCCTGTTCGGCCAAGGGGGCACCGAAAGCGCTACGATGACGCGCATGATGTAATGCTTGCACAAGCGCTTGGCGCATGAGACCGGCGCTGCCGATGACGCAATCGAGGCGTGTGTGATTTGCCATTTCGATGATGGTAGCGATACCGCGCCCTTCGTCACCCACCATAATGCCAAAGGCATCTTCAAATTCGACTTCGCTGCTAGCGTTTGAACGGTTGCCGAGTTTGTCCTTGAGTCGTTGAATAAATACGGTATTTTTGCTGCCATCGGGCCGCCAGCGCGGCACAAAAAAGCAGCTCAATCCTAATTCTGTACGTGCTAATACCATGTGTGCGTCGCACATCGGTGCAGAAAAAAACCATTTATGGCCTGTCAACAGGTAGTCTGCACCACGACCGCCACCTCCGGGTAGTGGAATAGCCAGTGTGGTGTTTGATCGCACATCGGAACCACCTTGTTTTTCAGTCATGCCCATACCAATTAGCATGGACGTTTTTTGTCCTAGCGGCAGATCGCGACCGTCGTGTTCGCACGCATATAATTTGGCTTGCAAGGCAGCGAACAGGGCTGGTTCCTTTTGCAAGACAGGAATCGAGGCAAACGTCATGGTAGTTGGACACAATGATCCTGCCTCCACCTGCGCATGGAGAAAGTAGCCAGCTGCCCGTGCAACATGGCTTCCGGGGCGGGGCGCACTCCAAGGCAAGGCGTGTAAGTTTTCGCGACGTAACATTCCTAATAGCGCATGCCAGGCTGGGTGAAATTCGACTGCATCGATACGGTTACCCAAACTGTCAAAGCACTGCAATTCTGGCGCATGACGATTTGCTGCATCTGCCAACGCCCAGATTTCTTCGCGACCCAATTCTGCACCGTAACGGGCTAGCTCTGCGGCGTGCCAGCCAGCTTGCAGGCGTTGCACGCCCGCCGTCAATATGGCGTCGTCGTTATACAAATTGTTATCGGTCAGTGGTTTGACCTGATTAGTGACTTGGTGCGTGGGCGATTGCATGGCATCTCCTGGCGGGCTTGATCTGACGTTGCATGTTTGAACGCATGGCAAGGTTAGCGTAGTCCGAATTTGTTATATGTGCCAGCGCAAAAGCGAGCCAACTCGGGGCAGATTTGTCGGCATTTCTTAAAATCCTTGCGAGCGCTTCCTCTAAGGTAAAATGAGTGCTGAATTTAACAGCCAGCAATGCGCGCCCGCCACTCTATGTCATACCAAGTCCTAGCTCGTAAATATCGCCCAAGAAGTTTCGACACCCTGGTTGGTCAGGAGCACGTTGTGCGGGCATTGACGCATGCGCTGGAGCAACAGCGCCTACATCATGCTTATTTGTTCACTGGTACAAGGGGCGTTGGTAAAACGACGCTGTCGCGCATACTCGCCAAGGCCTTAAATTGTCAGGGTATTGATGGCAACGGTGGAATTACCGCTCAGCCGTGCGGTGTGTGTGATGCCTGCGTGGCGATTGATGCGGGGCGATTTGTTGATTATATTGAAATGGATGCAGCATCCAATCGCGGTGTGGATGAAATGGCGCAATTGCTGGAGCAGGCGGTCTACGCGCCGTCAAACGCCCGTTTCAAGGTCTACATGATCGATGAAGTCCACATGCTGACCAACCACGCATTCAACTCCATGTTGAAAACGCTGGAAGAACCGCCCGATCATGTCAAGTTTATCCTTGCTACTACCGATCCCCAAAAAATCCCGGTAACGGTCCTGTCGCGATGCCTGCAATTCAATCTGAAGCAGATGCCGCCGGGTCATATCATTAGCCATCTGGACGATATTCTGGGGCAGGAACAAATTGAATTCGAAACACCGGCTTTGCGCCTTCTGGCACAAGGCGCACACGGATCAATGCGCGATGCCTTATCGTTAACCGATCAGGCGATCGCCTACGCAGCTGGCAAAGTAACGCTTGAGGCGGTCCAGGGAATGTTGGGCGCGCTGGATCAGACCTATTTGATTCGGGTGCTAGATGCTTTGGCCCTAAACGATGGTGCCGGTTTGTTGGCTGTTGCTGATGAAATGGCAATTCGCAGTTTGTCGTATAGTGCCGCGTTGCAAGATCTCGGTACTTTGTTGCATCGCGTCGCGTTGGCGCAAAGCGTCCCTGGAGCGTTAGCAGAAGATTTGCCTGAGCGCGAAGATGTCATGCGTCTGGCTGCGGCGTTTGATGTCGAAGAAATCCAATTGTTTTATCAGATCGTTGTGCACGGTCGTAATGAACTTGGCTTGGCACCGGATGAGTACGCAGGGTTTTCAATGACCTTACTGCGAATGTTGGCGTTTCGGCCTCAATCGGGAGATGGAACAGGAATAGTGGCAGCACAGCAGCGATCAGTTGCGCCGTCGCGCCCGTCTGCATCACCTGCATCATCTTTCACTCCCGCTTCATCGCCAGCCGTTGCAGTTAAAGCCCCAATAACCGTCGCTCCGACGCCGTCAATTCCTGCAGCACGATTAAGTAGTGCGCCGCAGGCCGCTACCACCAGCGCTCCTGTAGGACGTGTCGATGGTAACCTCAGTCCGGCGATGGCAGCATTGGCAGCAGCGCGAGGGGGCGTCGCCAGCAAACGCCCGGGCGCCTCTCCCGCCGCGCCTGCAACTGCTTCGGTTACCGCGGCAATCAGTAATTCTGCGATACCGGTCAGATCTCAGCCGACGGCGATCCCGGAGATCAAAGTACCGGCAAGTCAACCACCGAAAGTAACTTCTACTGTATCGTCGCCACCACCTTGGGAAGAGGATATTCCGCTGCCGATGGACTTGTCGGATAACGATTCATCCGGATCGAGCTATGACGCGCGCGCAGAGCCACGTACCGCTTCCGCCATGCACACATCAGGTCGTTCAGAAGCGCGTCCTGTAACAAGTACTCCGTCTGTGCCAACACCGGCAAACAAGCCAACCGCAACGTTGAGTATGGATGCGCTGTCAATGCAATCGTCATCGTCAAATCCACTGCCACAGAAAGCCGCTGCTGACCCGTTCGTTTATCATCCAGATCCATCATTGAACTGGGATGGCGACTGGCCAACCTTGGCGGCACTATTGCCGGTACGTGGTGTGGCACATCAACTAGCGCAGCAAAGTGAGTTGCTGCGTTTGGACAGTACCGGAGCAGCCATTCAAATTTACCTGCGCATTCCCCTCGAGACGTTACGCTTACCCGCTAATGTTGATAAACTAACTGCGGCGTTAACCGAGCGTTTTGGTCGCACGGTGCGGGTCGAGACAGAAATTGGGAACGTGCGTCACACCGCGAATGTGAAGGCGCAAGGCGAGCAGGCGGAACGGCAGCGTTTAGCTGAAGAGACCGCAAAAAATGATCCATTTATTCAAAGCATGATTCGTGAGTTCGGTGCAGCGATTGTTCCTGGATCGGTCAAACCGTTAGCCTGAAGCTAAGCCTGAACTTGAGCAGTATCGTCACGGACGGTAGGTCACGGACGGTAGGTCACGGACAGTAGGTCACGGACGGTAGGTCACGGCAATGTAAAATTGACATGGGTGACGAAAAAACAAGCCAATTTAAAATTGGGCTAACTGCTTCGACGGAGGAATTGTTATAAACGCCGTCGAAGCGCAGTTAAACAGTTGGTATCGCCCAACCGTAATGGGCTGGATAGATTGCTAAATAGCAATAAAAATTATCGCCATCAATGTGCGATTTTGTGTCATTCCCAACACTGAATTAACTTAAAGGAGCAACATTATGATGAAGGGCCAACTCGCAGGCTTGATGAAGCAAGCGCAAGCAATGCAAGATAATATGAAAAAAGCGCAGGATCAATTGGGCTTGATCGACGTCGAAGGTGAATCTGGCGGCGGTCTCGTCAAAGTAGTCATGTCTTGCAAAAATGCTGTCAAGCGCGTGACGATCGATCCGTCCCTGCTGGCTGATGACAAGGACATGCTAGAAGATCTGGTCGCTGCTGCTTTCAATGACGCCGTACGCAAGGCAGAAGAAACCTCGGCAGAAAAAATGTCCGGGCTCACTGCTGGTATGCCACCAGGCTTCAAAATGCCGTTTTAAGTACCGCATCCTATGATTCTTAACGCTGCAACGCTGGATATTATTCCCGGTCAGGAAGCCGCATTTGAAGCGGCTTTCGCGGAGGCGAAAAAACTGATTATGTCCACGCCGGGTTATATTTCGCATGCGTTGCAGCGTTGCGTGGAACTCCCGAATCGTTATATTTTACTGGTGCACTGGCAGACGCTAGAACACCACACGATCGGCTTCATGCAATCGTTTCAGTATCAAGAGTGGCGCACGCTAATGCAGCATTTCTATAAGCCGCCACCGATTCTTCACTATGCACCGGTGGGTCGCAAGATCTATCGTGGTTTTTAAGGTCTGATGTGAAAACCCCTTCCAGTCTGGCCTTTTTGACAGAAGCTTTACGCCACTTGCCCGGCGTCGGCCCGAAGTCGGCGCAACGTATGGCTTATCATCTGTTGCAGCATGATCGTGATGGCGCAGCGTTGCTTGGTCGCGCATTGATGCAAGCGGTCGAAAAAGTACAGCATTGTTCAATGTGCAATACTTTCACCGAGCATGATCTGTGTGAGGTATGTTTGGATCCTGAGCGTGACACGTCATTACTCTGTGTAGTGGAAACACCCACCGATCAGTTGATGATCGAGCAGACGTTGACGTTTAAAGGCCTATATTTTGTGTTGATGGGACGGTTGTCGCCGCTTGATGGTATTGGCCCGAAGGATCTTCAACTTGAAAAATTAATCGTCCGCGCCACCAATGGGGTCGTAGCCGAAGTAGTGTTAGCGACCAATTTCACCAACGAAGGCGAAGCCACCGCCCATTACATTAGCGAAACCATGAAAGCACGCGGCCTGAAGGTTAGCCGCCTGGCTCGTGGGGTTCCGGTTGGTGGCGAGTTGGAATACGTGGATGCCGGTACTATTGCGCGTGCCATGTTGGACCGTCGCGCCACTTAACGATAATCATTCGTCGTCGTCGACATGCTTTTTCGTCACGTGCAGCCTTAGAGATCTAAACATTGTCGATTTAACTTGTAGTTGATTAATACACAGCATAAGGGGCGATGGTATTCATTTTATGTCGCCGAATAACGATAAAAAAAACTCACCATGTGCCTTTTCAGCTTGTAACGCGAGATAACGCGATGCCTGCGGTATTATGTGGTCACAATCCTACTAGGATTTAAAAAAACAAAGTTCATCGCTTCCAATAGCGGAATAAATAATATCGTTACAACGTAACCATTGATGTTGAGGAGACAAAATGAAGTTTAACTGGAAGCAGTTTGGTGTCGCACTTTGCCTGTTTTTGGCAGGATATTTTACATTTAACAGCAAATTATTTGCGCAAACACTAGAAAAGCCGAAAGTATCGATTGCTGTCGGCGGCAAGAACTTGTTTTATTACCTTCCTTTGACGGTCGCTGACCAACTAGGGTATTTCAAAGATGAAGGTTTGCAGGTTGAAATCTCTGATTTCGCCGGTGGTGCGAAAGCGTTGCAGGCACTGATTGGTGGCAGCGCGGATGTCGTATCCGGCGCATTCGAGCACACCATTAGTATGCAAGCAAAAAATCAGATGATTACGGCGTTCGTGCTGCAAGGCCGTGCGCCACAGATCGTGATGGCGGTTTCCAATAAGACCATGCCGAATTACAAATCGATTGCTGATTTAAAAGGTAAGAAAATCGGCGTGACTGCACCCGGTTCTTCTACCAGCATGATGAGCAATTTCGTACTCGCAAAAGGTGGTTTAAAGCCTACTGACGTTTCGTATATCGGCGTCGGTGCATCGGCCGGTGCATTGTCTGCATTACGTTCAGGACAGATTGATGCCATTGCTAATCTGGACCCTTTGATTACGATGCTGCAGCAAAAAAATGAGATTCGCATCATATCTGATACGCGCACG
The DNA here is from genome assembly GCF_054343755.1 of Glaciimonas sp. GNP009. Classification (NCBI taxonomy): domain Bacteria; kingdom Pseudomonadati; phylum Pseudomonadota; class Betaproteobacteria; order Burkholderiales; family Oxalobacteraceae; genus Glaciimonas; species Glaciimonas sp. GNP009. Next base: position 942,071 of record NZ_JBTGUV010000004.1, on the reverse strand, counting down.
ATAAAAGAGACGGAAGCTGTTTTCGGCGGACCGATGCCAGCGGCGACTTTGTACGCCTCCGCTGACTTTATCAAGAAATATCCCAACACGACACAAGCTTTAACCAACGCGATGGTGCGCGCTTTGCGGTGGTTGCAAAAAGCGGCGCCAGAAGATATCGTCAAGGCCGTCCCTGAAAATTATTTACTAGGCGATCGTGCACTCTATATTGAAGCGTTCACCAAGGTTCGTGAAGCGATCTCACCGGATGGAAAGTTCCCGGACGCAGGCGCCGCTACTGCATTGCGCACGCTAGAATCGTTCGATCCGACGTTGGCCGATAAAAAAATTGACCTGTCTAAAACGTACACCAATGCATTCGTGACAAAGGCCGATCTTAAGTTTAAGTAAGCCGATAGTAAGCTGATATAAAATGCTGAGATCAATCAAGTATTAATCTCGGTAAATAAATCGCCCTGCACCAGAAAAAGGAGAGCAGGGCGATTTGGTTTTTAGTTAATTGCCGACATCCTGCGGTTAGATGAATGCGGCAGCAGCATCGCCATGTTGTGTCACTATATAAGTGCGCTGAACGATGATTTTTATAGGTTAGATTTATCGTTGATTTTTATCGATAAAACTTATCTGATGCGTTTTATTTTCCATCGCAATTTTTTCGGCTTGCGCCATCATTCTTATGACTCCAGTTTCACCGACGCCAGCATTATTTCTCGACAATATCAGCTGTACTTTCATTTCAAAAGATGATCGTTCACAGCGCTATACCGCCGTCGCAGACACCACCCTTACCATCGCGCCAGGGGAATTTGTTTCGGTAGTGGGACCGACCGGTTGCGGCAAGTCGACCTTGCTCAATGTTGGTGCGGGTTTGTTGCAACCCTCTACCGGCAGCGTCAAAGTGTTCGGTGAAGAGTTGACGGGTATAAATAAACGTGCCGGTTATATGTTCCAGTCGGAAGCATTAATGCCATGGCGCAGCGCGTTGCAAAACGTGATCGCCGGTTTGCAATATCGAGGGATGGAAGAGCCTGAGGCAAAGCAGCTCGGTGAGGAATGGTTAGCGCGGGTCGGACTGCAAGGGTTTGGCGATCGCTTTCCGCATCAACTATCCGGCGGCATGCGCAAGCGCGTGGCATTGGCGCAAACATTGATTCTTGATCCAGACATTATTTTGATGGATGAGCCGTTTTCGGCACTGGATATTCAAACGCGTCAGCTGATGGAAAATGAAGTGCTTGCATTGTGGAGTGCGAAAAAGAAAGCGGTTCTCTTTATTACCCATGATCTGGACGAAGCAATTGCCATGTCGGATCGTGTCATCGTCCTGTCTGCCGGGCCGGGAACGCATCCGATTGGTGAGTTTGTGATTGATCTTGAGCGTCCGCGTGACGTCGCAGAAATTCGCAGCGATCCTCGCTTCGTAGAACTGCATCAGCAGATATGGAGCGTATTGAGGGACGAGGTGCTGAAAGGCTATCAGCAGCAGAAAAAAATCGCCTGACAGACCAAGCTACAAGGCGAGACGCAAGACGCAAGACGCAAGACGATATCAGGATAGGTTAGTCATCGAATAGAAATTGTGACTATTTCCAAAAAAATAAGAAAGAGCACGACATTATGTGGCAAGCAATTAAACCCAATTACAAAAATATGCGCGTTTATCAAGCGCTGGTATTAGTCATATTTTTTGCAGCGTGGCATGTAGTGACCCGTAACCAGCAGACCGCATTTTTCTTCGGCGAGCCAATCAAAGTATTGGAGCGGGTCTGGCAATGGTTCACGGTTGGCAGCGGCAGTCTGGATGTCGGTATCGGTGACACAACATGGTTCACGTTGAAGTTTCCAGGCGAGATTTATTCCCACCTGCTGGTGACGCTGACAGAAACCATGCTGGCGTTTGGGATCGGTACTGTATTGGGTTTAGGCGTAGGATTATGGCTTGCGCTGTCACCATTGACATCGGCAATCCTTGATCCCTATATCAAAGCATCTAACGCCATGCCACGGGTTATTTTGGCACCTATTTTTGCTATGTGGTTCGGATTGGGCATTTGGTCCAAAATCGCATTGGCGGTCACATTGGTATTTTTTATTGTATTCTTTAATGTCTACCAAGGCGTCAAAGAAGTCAGTCCTGTCGTCCTGTCAAACGCTCGCATGTTGGGTGCGAATCAGCGGCAATTGCTGCGCACAGTCTATTTGCCATCGGCGACATCATGGGTTTTCTCCAGCTTGCATACGTCTGTCGGGCTTGCTTTTGTCGGCGTGATCGTCGGTGAATATTTAGGTTCTGCACGTGGTGTTGGCTACTTGATTTTGCAGGCTGAAGGGGCGTTTGATATCAATACCGTATTTGCCGGCATTATGGTGTTAACTGCATTTGCGTTGATTCTTGATTCCTTGGTCGGCATGATTGAGAAACGACTAATGAAGTGGCAGCCAAAAACGGGCGATACCGAGCGCCTATAATTTGCTGCGATCTTCTGTGGTGCGCAGTAATTTACAGGGCATCTTTTCACTACTTTGTATGATGGTGGAGTCAGTGGTGCGCCTTCCAAGGCACCAGGTTATGTTCCAGATATCGCATGACCAAATCGAATAGACAAGCGATAATCCCGATGAGGACGATGCCCATTATCACGATATCGGTGCGCAGGAAGTTGGATGCATTCAACACCATCTGACCGATACCTGCCGTAGCTGCCACCATTTCAGCGGCGACTAGCGTCGTCCAGCCGAATCCGATAGCAATCCGTAAGCCGGTCAGAATATCGGGCAGTGCCGCCGGTAAAATGACATGCCGTAACAGTTGCCAACGATTGGCGCCCATCCATAGCGCAGCATGCAACTGCTCTGACTGAACGCCGGCAACGCCCGCGCGAGTTGCCACGGCGATTGGCGCAAAACAGGCAAGATAAATAAGTAGAATTTTTGCCGTCTCATCAACCCTGAACAAGATCACGATCAAGGGCAGATACGCTAGCGGCGGCAGCGGACGATAAAAATTCAAGCAGCGGATCGAAGATGCCGCGCACAATCCTGCCGGTTCCCATCAGTAGTCCAAGCGGAATGGCAGTAATAGCGGCAAGTACAAAGGCACCGAATACGCGCAACAGACTCCATGCCACGCCGAGGAGAGAAAAGTGTGAAACCATGAAAAAACGCGGTCATGCATTTGGGCATGACCGCGTTCAAAAAATCCAGGTTTACATTACTCGCTTCAGCTAGTGCGACGCCTGGACGCTGGGAAGAGATTCCTCTGATGACCGTAATAAGACGGTCGATTTCATCGAAGGCTTCATCAAGCCCATGGGTGACACGGAAATTTTCATTTTCCTGACGTCAATCCAAAGGGCTGAGACGCATTGGAAAAAGTACTCCCGTGCTACCTTAACAGCTTGATCCCTCAACGCAAATTGATTTGCCTAACCTTTATCGATATGTCCTTGTCAGGACTTCCTACTGCAACGTTGCTATCCCAACCGCCACCCAATGCGCGGATGAGTGCGACAGTAGTGACTGCACGACTGCCCTTTAGCTGCGCTTCGTTACGTTCAACTGCGGTTAATTTGCGCTGTGCATCGAGTAAGTCCAGATAACGAAAACGACCCGCGTCATACAATTTTTGTGCGACGTCGGCTGAGCGTCTGGCTTATACCAGTGCGTCGTCAATTTGTGCCGCTTGTCCCGGCAAAATACGTAATCCGGCTAAGTTATCCTCAACTTCGCTAAATGCGACTAGTACACGTTGCCGGTAACTGGCAACCGACTCTTCCAATACCGCTTCGCTTTGAGTGACATCGTTTTTGTTGGGGCGCCATCGATTACGGGCAAAGACATCAACGCGCCGAGCACCCATGAGCGGCTACTCCAATTAAATATTAGCGAGGCTAGTGCCTTCGCCACCCGAAGCATTCAGCATCAATGCAGGAAACATCGCCGAACGTGCAACGCCGATGCGGGCATTGGATGCTTCCATGGTGCGTTGCGCCGCAGCGATATCCGGACGACGCTCTTGTAGCGACGATGGTAATCCGGCTGGAATAATCGGCAAGCCTGCAATACTGGTGAGCGGATTGTCACTGGCAGAAAAATCCGCTGCTGGTTTGCCCAACAATACCGCTAACGACGGTCTCGCCCATTGCATGGCGCATCTCTGAACTGGCCCCTTGCGAGAATACCAGTGGCACAACACCCATGATGAACGCGAAAGACGTCATCAGGATGGGCCGCAATCGCAAATGTGAAGATTCCAGAGCCGCTTTCACGATGGAGCGGCCATGGTTCTCCAGTTCAAGGGCAAACTTGACAATCAGGATGGTTTTTTGGTACGTCAGTCCGACAAGGACAAACAAGGCGATCCGGGTAAAAATATTGTTGTCGCCGTGCGTTAGTTTGACGCCGAATACCCCGTGCGCCAGGCGACGGGGCATTCTTATAGGAGAGATTTATACGTAATGCGGATACAGACTTCAGCTTAAATTAAGCTTAAAAAACCCCATATTGTCGGATACGTTCACTAGTCTTGATGAATAGTTAACGTCAATAAAACTGAAAATTTACTGAAAATTGATCAACGTAGCGCTTCGATTAATTTTTCCAGCTTAACGGTGTCGGCACTAAATTGACGAATACCTTCGGCCAATTTTTCGGTCGCCATAGCATCGTCATTCACCATGTTTCGGAATGCCGATTCATCCAGGCTTATTTTTTCAACTTCAGTTTCTTTCGATGCGTCAGCGCTCAGTTTGCGTGTTACCGGATCGTTACTTTCTTCCAGTTTTTGTAGTAAATCAGGACTAATGGTGAGTAGATCGCAGCCAGCGAGTTCCAGAATTTGGGAGGTATTCCGGAAGCTTGCTCCCATCACTTCAGTGGCGTAGCCGAATTTTCGGAAGTAACTATAAACCTGCTTCACAGATTGCACACCAGGATCATCCGCGCCGGTGTATTCCTGGCCAGTCGATTTTTTATACCAGTCATAAATCCGACCAACAAACGGCGAAATCAATTGAACTTTTGCCTCCGCACAAGCAATCGCCTGCGGCAAAGAGAATAGCAAAGTCAGGTTGCAATGAATGCCTTCTTTTTCTAAAACTTCAGCTGCGCGAATGCCTTCCCATGTCGAGGCAATTTTAATCAGTATGCGCTGGCGATCAATACCGGCCGCTTCATACAGGCCGATCAATTTACGGCCTTTTTCGATGGTTCCTTGCGTGTCGAACGACAGGCGTGCATCTGTCTCTGTCGATACCCGGCCCGGAATAATTTTTAATATTTCGAGCCCGAAGACGATCAACAGCTGATCAATAATATCGCGTGTCGACAAACTGGAATGATCACGTACAGCTTTTTCCATGAGCGGTTGGTAATCCGCTTTTTGCACGGCTTTCAGGATCAAAGATGGATTCGTCGTCGCATCGCGTGGCGCGAACGCTTTCATCGTCTGAAAATCACCGGTGTCGGCAACGATGGTGGTGAACTGCTTGAGTTGTTCTAATTGGTTCATGGCAAGGTATCGGTACGGTGAAGGGTTGATCGAAAACTTTACTAGTCCTAATGGTTATTCTACGCAGAATTTGAGCGCAAGCCAAAATCACGGCAGTTACCACCTTCTCATTTGTATCCAGGTGATGCGATTAGTTCCTTACCGCCTATTTCCTTTTGTGCATAACGCTGCGTTAGCGCCGTTGATGATGGTGACAAGTCTTATAAATTAATAGCGTTATCTGTCTTATTTTGAGCGTTTACTGATATCAGGCGAATACCGCGACTTTATAGAATGATGATGTTGAATAATTTCAAAAAAACAACATGATCGATCCCATTCGGCCAGGGATTCTTATCGATAAAATGAAGGGTAAAAATGTATGATAAATCCAAGAGTGATCACCTGTCAGCCACAATCTCTACTTCATATAATCCCAGAAAATCCTACTGCTATTGTTCCACTGCAAAATACGCCGGATCAACAAACGATCGTCATGGCGGCAGACATAAGAGAACTCCCTCTCCCGAGGGAACAAATTGAATCTCTGAATCCCTCCAGACAGGCAATGTTGTGGATACTCGATTCTCCGTCACAATTTTTTAACGATCTGCAGGAAATGGCTACGCAGCAGATCAATGATGAAATAAAGGACGTACGAGGAAAGGTGTTCGACGTCAGGGCAGATTTGGACAAACGCAATCCGAGAGCGCAAGTTGATGGCCTAAGCAAAGCGCTTATAAAGTATCATGTGGCCCGCGATTCAGGAGAGAATCCTGCGTTGGTTCAGGCGCTAAGTGACAAAGTTGATGTCTTAATGGCCAGTATGAAAATGAGTACCAACACCAGCCTTTTTCTTCAGATACTTAAGGCCGGGATGGCGATACGGACGCCATTGCTTATACAGCAGCTTGCAATTGGGGGAGATGCGCCAGAGCTGCCGGGAGTGTCTGCAAAAGTGGGTGTGCAAATTCAAACAGTATTCCCTTCACTTTCTCTCTGTCAATGCTTGGGTAACGTGCAAGTGAATCCCGAGACACATATTCAGGCTTTTGCTCACTTTGAAACTGGCTGGTCAGCACCTTTCGGAGAAACTATTAAAGCTGGCGCGTATGTGGCGGATATAGAACATATTGGATTTGATTACAGATTATCTCAAAATGGAGAAGGCATGTTGCCCTTCTCGCTGGATAATTTATGTATTGCTTTTGAATCGGTTCAACGTGCTGAAGTGAATGTTTCAGTGAAGCAATCTACAGATCATGTGCAATTTAATGAGCAACTTACCTTCGGTGCTGATTTTGTACAACAACGCCTTTTCGATTGCACTTCAAGCGGGATGATCGCTGCTGGAGGACATGCCGCTATTCAGACCGCATCTGCATTGGTGGCCACCGGTGCGGTAGCCACTGTTATGTCTCAGGTAGTGGTCGGTACTGCTAGTATTCCGCTTCTGTTTGCGTCAGCAGTGGGAGGATGCTTCCTTGGTGGAAAAATGACCAGCGCTATGAATTTTTTACCGCCAACAAAAGTAGTCAATATTGCTGAGGGTTTTACGGCTGGTATCGATTTTGGCGCGAATAGTAGCAAACCTGTTCTGGATGGCCTCAAAGTAAGTATGCGAAATCTGGACCGATTAAATGCCTCGGTTGTGAGTGTTAAAGACAATACGCGCAATGTATACGCTACCGCTAATGATCGGGAAGTGATGACTATATCTACTCAGAGCGATGGAGGACCTGAAGCTGTTTTGGACATCCGCGAGGCCACCGAAGATTTCGAAATGCGATCTATTCATGATGATTCGGAAGAATCGCCGGAATCAATGGAAGCACAGGAAACGCCAGAAACGGTACTCAGACAGCGTGTGACCCAGGAATTATCGGTCAACAGCGCCTATTCTTCAATGCGCTCAAGAGCTAATAGTCGTTCGGACAATACGAAACTGTAGTTAGTTGTCGAAAAGCATTTACATGCGACACTTAGTGAAGGACGCGTGTATCCGGTTTTTTAATATCAGATGCACCCGTCATTTTCATATTAATCAAAGGGCTGTCGATGCTTTATTTTTTAGTTATTTCGACTTTTATTTTATGAGTGTTGTCATCGTTTTACACGTCGATCCACGGTTCAATAATAAACTACTGTATCTTGGCTTAGCCTCAAATATTACTTGACCTTCCCGCAGGGGGAACGATGATAATGCACTGTTAATATTTTTTAACGACGCCAAGTGACAATATTGCATTACCTGGGATGTATTTTTTAGGAACAAAAAATGGAAAATTAGCTGCCAAAAATTTGTCGTTACTTGACAATAATTACCGCTGCTGTTTACTATAAATTAAGTAAAAATTTAAGAATAATGAAACTCACCCGCCCATCTCGCCTGATTGCCACAATCATTGTGCTGATCAGCATGCTGTTCATGCAGCTTGCTGTGGCTGGATATGCTTGCCCAGGCCTGAAGATAGGGCAGGTTAGCGAGTCGGTAACGATGGAGGTGGATCAGACGATGATTGGCTGTCAGGGCATGGATACGACGCAGCCGAGTTTGTGCCAGGCGAACGATCAGGCAGGTAATCAATCACTTGATAAACCCGAGTTGCCGCATGTTAAAGCCTTTGTAGCGGCCACACTGACCTTGGTAGTGCACGATGTGGCGCTCATCGATACGCCAATTACCACGCATGCAGAATCCCTCCTTTTAACGCGGACCACGGCGCCGCCATTGTCCATCCGCAACTGTTGCTTCCGCATTTAATTTCCCAGATCGCCTAGTCCGTCATCGACGTGCCGTGAGCACGTCTGATGTTGTCTTTCGCTATCTGGAGCTTTCATGTCATCGCCGATGCTATCCCCGCCTGCTGCGCACCCTCAAGTGCGCACTGCGATTGTTCGTTTTTTCCTAAGAATTAGTCTGATCGCATCAGCATTATCGCTGGTGCACCCTGCCAATGTTTACGCAGTTGAGGTTCCGCTGACGTTGGCCGAGGCACAGCGCCGCGCCGTAGAACGTTCGCGCCAGCTGACCGCTCAGGATTTCTCTGTCGCCTCTGCGCGTGACATGGCGATTGCTGCAGGTCAGTTGCCTGATCCGGTATTGAAAGTCGGTATCGACAATCTGCCAGCCACGGGCCGCGATCGTGGCAGTCTCAATAACGATTTCATGACCATGCGTCGGGTCGGCCTGATGCAGGAAATCACACGTTCCGATAAACGCCGACTACGTTCTGACCGTTTCGAGCTTGAGGCACAAAAAAGCCTTACCGAGAAAACCGTAACAACCGCTGCAATTGAGCGCGATACGGCTCTGGCGTGGCTTGACCGGTATTACGCAGACGCGATGGCCCAGGTTGTTGCCGAGCAAGGTGAGCAGGCCAAACTTGAAATCCAATCAGCCGAAGGGGCATATCGCGCCGGTCGTGGCAGCCAAGCCGACGTTTTTGCTGCCCGCAGCGCACTAGCGATATTTGATGATCGTGCCAGCGAAATACAGCGCCGTGTGCGCAATGCCAATATTATATTGGCACGCTGGATCGGCGATGTAGCCAGCTTATCCCTGGCCGCGAAACCTGCCACCAATACTATCCGGCTGGACCCGGCGACGTTGAATACGCAGCTTGAACATCATCCTCAAATAGCAGTTCTCACCAAGCAGGTGGAAGTCGCCGAAGCCGACGCCAAACTGGCGAAGGCCAACGAACAAGCCGACTGGACCGTCGAGGTCGCGTTCCAGCAACGTGGCTCTGCGTATTCGAATATGGTGTCGGTTGGCGTTTCGATTCCACTGCAATGGGATCGGAAGAACCGCCAGGATCGCGAACTCTCTTCCAAACTGGCGCTAGTCGAACAAGCCAAAGATATCCGCGAGGATACGTTGCGCGCGCATATTGCAGAGACGCGCAGCATGATCGACGAATGGCATAACGATCGCGAGCGTTCTGTGCGCTATGAACGCGAACTGATTCCGCTAGCCAATCAACGCACGGGAGCAACGATTGCCGCCTACCGTGGTGGCAAAGCCAGTTTGGTAGACGTACTGGCGGCCCGTCGCAATGATATCGATATCCGCATTCAGGCGTTACAACTGGCAACTGACACCGACCGTCTGTGGGCGCAACTCAATTTTCTATTTCCTACCGACGATCTGATGGCGCAAACGGGAATGAACAAGGATACCAAATGAAGCATAAGAAAATTCTCGTCTCCGCTGCCGCTGCCGCTGTCGTTGTGCTCGTAGCAGCCGGTTATGGCTTATATGCGGCTGGCATGCATCAGGGCAGGAAGATCACGACGCCATTATCGAGTGCCACGGCTAATAGCGATACTGGTAAAAAAGTACTGTATTGGCACGACCCGATGGTACCCAGGCAAAAGTTTGACAAGCCTGGCAAGTCGCCGTTTATGGATATGCAACTGGTACCGGTTTATGCTGACGGCGGGGGCGATGGTGCCGATGGTGCCGACGGTGGCAAGGTCAATATCAGCCCGCGCGTCCAACAAAATCTGGGTATTCGTACCGCCGAAGTCACTCGGGGAAACCTGACGTCGGCAGTCGTTGCCGTTGGTAGTGTTGCCTACAACGAACGCGATGTGGTATCGATGCAGGCACGCAGCAACGGTTTTCTCGAACGACTGTTTGTGCGTGCGCCCCTTGATCCGGTCCGCAAAGGGCAAGCGTTGGCGCAATTGTATGTGCCGGAGTGGATCGCGGCGCAGGAAGAGTACCTATCTGTCAGACGCATGGAGGGGAATGGGTTAGAGACGCTGCTTGATGGTGCGCGCCAACGCATGCGGCTGGTCGGCATGACTGATGAACAGATACGTCTGGTCGAATCCAGCGGCAAGGTGCAAGCGCGTCTGACTATTGTTGCGCCGATTAGCGGCGTTGTTTCGGAGCTTACGGTGCGTGAAGGGATGACCGTGATGGCGGGCGCGCCGATGTTCAAAATCAATGGTCTGGGCACGATCTGGATTAATGCCGACATACCTGAGAGCGTCTCCGCTCAGGTGCGTCCAGGCAATGCGGTTGAGGCGCGCACGCCTGCGTTGCAAGGAATGGTATTTAAGGGGAAGGTCAACGCAATCTTGCCGGACGTGAATGCCACTACCCGCACACTGAAGGCACGTATTGAGTTAGCGAATCCTACCGGTCAACTAGTGCCAGGTATGTTTGCGATGCTCAATTTGTACCCCGCTACGCGTAAGAACCTCTTGCTAATACCTACGGAAGCGGTGATTCAGACAGGCACTCGCAGCTTGGTCATGGCGGCGCAAGGAGAGGGTAAGTTTCTCCCAGTCGAGGTTGAGGTCGGTAGCGAAACAAACGGTCAGACCGAAATTCGCAAAGGATTGGAAGTCGGGCAGAAGGTCGTGGTCTCCGGTCAGTTCCTGGTTGATTCCGAAGCCAGCCTGAAGGGAGCCGAAACCCGCATGAGCCCAATGAATGCACCAATGAGCGGTATGGATGCACCCACACCGGCCAACGCCACCGTTGCGCAAACCGGCAAAGGCACTGGACCTATGCACCGCGGCCAAGGTAAGGTCGAAAGTATTAACAAAGAAGAGATCACCATTTCTCATGGTCCGATTCCAACTCTGCAATGGGGGCCAATGACGATGGGATTCAAATTGCCAGCGAGTGGTTTGCCGCATAACGTTGCAGTGGGTGACACCGTCGTTTTCGAGATTCGTCCGATCAAGGATGGCGCATTTGAGATCAGCTCTATCAAGCCGCTCAGCACGAACGACGCAGCGAAGAAGCCAATGGGAGCTGCGCAATGATCGCCAGACTAATCCGGTGGTCAATTGCGAACCGTTTTCTGGTGCTATTGGTGACGCTGATGGTGACCGCTTGGGGCATCTGGGCACTTTCGCGCACACCGCTGGATGCTATTCCCGATCTGTCTGACGTACAAGTCATTATCCGCACCAGCTACCCAGGTCAGGCACCACAAATCGTCGAGAATCAGGTGACTTATCCGCTGACGACGACCATGCTGTCGGTGCCGGGGGCCAAGACTGTGCGGGGATATTCATTTTTCGGTGATTCTTTCGTCTACGTATTATTTGAAGATGGCACCGACCCTTACTGGGCGCGCTCGCGCGTGCTGGAATATTTGAACCAGGTCCAGTCGCGCCTTCCGCCGCAAGCCAAAACCGCGCTCGGGCCGGACGCGACCGGTGTCGGCTGGATCTACGAATATGCGTTGGTGGATCGCAGCGGTAAGAATGATCTCTCGCAGTTGCGAGCCTTGCAGGATTGGTTTCTCAAATACGAGTTGAAAACAATACCGAATGTCTCTGAAGTCGCCAGCATTGGCGGCATGGTAAGGCAGTACCAGATTGTGCTCGATCCTGAAAAGATGCGCGCTTACAACATCCCGCAAGGCAAGATTATCGAGGCGGTGCAGAAAGCGAATCAGGAAACTGGCGGCTCGGTGCTGGAACTGGGGGAAGCAGACTACATGGTGCGCGCATCGGGTTATCTGAAGTCGCTGGACGATTTCCGCAAAATTCCTTTAATGACCACCGAGGCGGGTGTATCAGTGCGGTTGGCTGACGTAGCGCGGATTCAGATTGGTCCAGAAATGCGGCGCGGGATTGCCGAACTAAATGGTGAAGGTGAAGTCGCTGGTGGCGTGATCATTATGCGTTCTGGGAAGAACGCACTGGATACCATCGCTGCCGTGAAGACGAAGCTGGCGATATTGAAAGCCAGTCTGCCGCCCGGCGTCGAGATCGTCCCGACCTATGACCGGTCGAACCTGATCAAACGCGCGGTCACCAATTTGAAAGACAAATTGATCGAGGAATTCATCGTCGTCGCTGTGGTCTGCGCGATCTTTCTGTTTCACCTGCGTTCGGCACTCGTTGCCATCATCACGCTTCCGATCGGTATCCTGATCGCTTTTATTGTCATGTATTACCAGGGTGTTAACGCCAATATCATGTCGCTGGGTGGTATCGCTATCGCCGTCGGTGCCATGGTCGATGCGGCGGTGGTGATGATCGAGAATGCGCACAAACATATCGAAGCCTGGAACCACGCCCATCCCGGAACAAAATTAAAAGGCAACGACCACTGGCGCGTTATCGGCGACGCCGCCGCCGAGGTTGGTCCAGCGCTATTCTTTTCGCTGTTGATCATCGTACTTTCTTTTATTCCGGTGTTCACGCTGGAAGCGCAGGAAGGGCGGTTATTCGCGCCTCTGGCCTTTACCAAAACGTATGCGATGGCTGCGGCGGCCGGTTTGGCCGTGACGTTGATTCCTGTCTTGATGGGTTACTTGATACGCGGTCGGATACCGGAAGAGCAAAAAAATCCGCTCAATCGCTTTCTGATCGCGTTGTACCGCCCGTTGCTTGATATCGTGCTGCGGTTTCCGAAGCTAACCTTGCTGGGTGCAGCGTTGGTGGTGATCGTAACGATCTGGCCGATGCGGCATCTTGGCGCTGAATTTATGCCGCCGCTGGACGAAGGAGATGTGCTGTACATGCCATCTGCATTGCCGGGCCTGTCAGCGGGCAAGGTGTCACAGTTGCTACAACAGACTGATCGTCTGATTAAAACCGTACCAGAGGTTCAGACCGTGTTTGGTAAAGCAGGGAGAGCCGAGAGCGCCACTGATCCGGCGCCGCTGGAAATGTTTGAAACCATCGTTCAGTTCAAGCCGCACACTCAATGGCGACCCGGCATGACGCCGGACAAGCTGATTCAGGAACTCGACCGCATAGTCAAGGTCCCTGGGCTGTCTAACATCTGGGTTCCACCGATTCGCAACCGGATCGACATGCTGGCAACAGGTATAAAAAGTCCGGTCGCTATCAAGGTTGCGGGGGCCAGCTTGCTGGAAATTGACCGTATTACGCAAGCCATCGAACATGCTGTCAAGCACGTACCCGGTGTGTCGTCGGCGCTGGCTGAGCGTTTGAACGGCGGCCGCTATATCGATGTTGACATCAATCGCGATACGGCCGCGCGCTATGGTTTAAATATCGCTGATGTGCAAAGCATCGTCTCCACGGCGATTGGCGGCGACAACATTGGTGAAACCATTGAGGGCTTGCAGCGCTTCCCGATCAATGTGCGTTATCCGCGCGAGGTGCGAGACTCTATCGAAAAGCTACGCCAGTTACCAGTCTTGACCGATCGCGGCGCGCAGATTCAACTGGGTGATGTCGCTGCCATTCGCATTAACGATGGCCCGCCGATGCTGAAAAGTGAAAATGCACGGTTGTCGGGCTGGGTCTATGTTGATATTCGGGACCGCGACCTAAGCTCCACCGTACGCGATATGCAGCAAGCCGTCGCCAAAGAAGTCGCATTACCGGCTGGCTACTCTGTTGCATGGTCTGGACAATTCGAGTATCTGGAACGTGCCACCGCCAAACTCAAAGTCGTCGTTCCGGCCACCTTGCTGATTATCTTCGTCCTGCTGTATCTCACCTTCCAGCGTTTCGACGAAGCGGCCTTGATTATGGGGACGCTGCCGTTTGCGCTGGCGGGCGGTATCTGGCTGTTATGGCTGCTCGACTATCACCTGTCGGTCGCTGGCGGCGTCGGTTTCATCGCATTGGCGGGCGTCTCCGCCGAGTTCGGGGTGATTATGTTGCTTTACCTGAAACACGCCTGGGAACAGCGCCTGGCTAACGGCAAGGATAGTGAGGCAGATTTGATCGATGCGATTCGGGAGGGTGCAGTGTTACGGGTCCGCCCCAAGGCGATGACGGTCGCGGTCATCATCGCTGGGCTAGTGCCGATTATGCTGGGCACTGGCACTGGATCGGAAGTCATGCAGCGCATCGCGGCACCGATGGTGGGTGGAATGATTACGGCACCGTTGCTATCAATGTTTGTCGTGCCTGCGGTCTATTTGCTGTTACGGCGGCGTCAGCTGCGACGGAGTCGAATCGCCGCCAGCATGGCTATTGCGAGCACAACCTTAAAAGTAGAAGCATAGAGGTAGAAGCATAGGGCCTGAATAGCACGTTTTATGGTCGCCATTGAGACGACCAAGAAGTAGCAGCAATTGTGTGTGAAGTATCAGATGCCCGCCATCCGCACCATGTTCGTTGAATGGATGGAGGCAGTCAGTTTTAAATCATCTCTCTTAACTTAATAAGGAAATAAATATGAAATCTATCGTAACGCTGGCCCTGATGATGACGTTATCTGCATCCGCCTTGGCCACGGCGCAATCTGGTGGTATGAAGGACATGGACATGAACATGAAGACCATGCCTATGGATAAAATGGGTTCCGATTCCAGCGTCAAAGCAACCAGCCACAAGGCGACTGGTACGGTGAAGGCAGTTGATCCGACCAAGGGCACAGTGACGTTGGCACACGGACCGGTGAAAAGTTTGAATTGGCCAGCAATGACAATGACTTTCTCGGTGAAAGACAAGATGTTCTTCGACAAACTTTCTGTCGACAAAAAAGTGACGATCGACTTTACCAAACAGGACGCGAAGTATGTCGTAACCGCTGTGAACTAAGGTGGTCAAAGGGCTGAGTACCTAGTTCTGTTTAATGTACCAGCCTTTTCTCACCGAGCAGGTCGTCTTTGTGTTGCACTGATAGCGCATGCGCGAACCAATCGTCAGCCACTCGGACCTGCCGTTGTAATGTGAACAAACTGCACATTTTAAAGAGCGCATCACGCTTCACAACTCCGTCTTTCGATTTTCGTTCTTATGATATAGTCCCCCATCCTATTTATTAAGGGGAAAATATGGGCCACACCATCCGCGACAAACAGAAACTTTTAAACCGTGTGCGTCGCATTCGAGGACAAATTGATGCGATTGAGCGCGCCTTGAGCGAGGAAAGTGACTGCATCACTGTATTGCAGCAAATTACCAGTTGCCGAGGTGCTATGAACGGCTTGCTCGCTGTGGTATTGGAGGATCATATTCGTACTCACTTGGTCGATGCCGATCCTCATCCACATGATGGCGTGCAGGGTGATGCAAAGGAGCAACTGATTGAAGTTGTTCATAGTTATTTTAAGTAAATCTATGATGAATAAACCATACGGTGCTCCATTTGAAATTGATCATCATCACTTTTTTTAGGGGAAGATCACGACAAAGAGCGCGCGCAAAAGCGCGGTTGTGATCTTGCTTTGCAGTGCCATGATATAGGCCGACGTTATCGGCGTTCATCAGCTCGACGTTTTAGCCTTGCCTATGTTGGCGCTGTAGTGTCATTAGTGACCCAGGAGTCAGCGCATGGTCCATCGTTCTGCCAGCATCGATGGCGGCAGGTCACAGGGTTCGCACCTAAGATATGAGTGGGAGTTCACCTTGTATTGATATCTGTAAATTTGAGGGAAAATCTGGTTTCTGCATTGCCTGCCTGCGCACACGCGACGAGTGTAAGGAGTGGAAAAAGATGAAAGATAACCGACGTCATCAAATAATTAATGACCGTCGAAGAAGAGAAGCAAAATTGCCCAGCGGAGCCGAGTCATCACCCGAATCAACGATTGGCTGATGGTTGTGGGATTTATTTCCCAACGCAAAATTGGGTTTAAACTATATTAGTTAGACAATGGATCCATCATGCATAAAGGCGTTATTTACGCGCTGTTAGCGGCGGCGTTGTTTGGTGCCAGTACCCCATTTTCCAAGTTGCTTGTGGGTCAAATGGCACCGGTCATGGCTGCAGGACTGCTTTACCTTGGGAGCGGGGTTGGTCTGCTCGCATGGTATGCGATACGTACCATCGCGACTTACGACAAGAAAAAACGAACTGACGGCCTCACGGGCCGCGATCTCCCGTGGTTAGCTGGGGCAATCCTATTCGGTGGTGTTGCCGGGCCGGTATTATTGCTGGTTGGTTTGATGCATGTTCCGGCTTCGTCTGCCTCGTTATTGCTCAATATGGAAGGCGTATTAACCGCCTTACTAGCCTGGTTTGTTTTTCGTGAAAATTTCGACCGCCGTATATTCATGGGAATGATTTTCATTGTATTGGCGGGTATTTTTCTGTCAGGGGAGCAGACCAAGGAGCTAGGCACGCCTTGGGGAGCGCTGGCTATCATTGCCGCGTGTATATGTTGGGCCATCGACAATAATCTGACCCGAAAAGTATCAGGAAGCGATGCCGTGCAAGTAGCTGGAATGAAAGGTCTGGTGGCAGGACTGGTGAATCTGTCGATTGCGCTGGCTATGGGTTATTCTGTGCCGGAAGGTCGTACTGTATTGAGTGCCGGAATTGTCGGTTTCTGCGGTTACGGCCTCAGTCTAGTGATGTTTGTACTGGCATTGAGGCATCTCGGCTCGGCCCGGACCGGTGCTTATTTTTCTGCCGCACCGTTTGTGGGCGCGATCATGTCACTATTCATTCTTGGTGAAGTTCCCGGTAACGTATTTTGGATGAGTGCGGCGTTGATGGGGATTGGCATCTGGTTGCACGTGACGGAAAGGCATGCGCACGAGCATGCCCATTTGCCGATGCCACATTCTCATTCCCACATGCATTACCATGATATCCATCATCAACACGCACATGACTTTCCATGGGACGGCAAAGAACCGCATAACCACGCCCATCAGCAGCAAGCGTTGGTGCACACACATGCCCATTTTCCAGACTTGCATCATCGGCATCGGCATTGAGGGAGCTACATTTCGAAACTAGTTTCAGATAGGGATCACCTTACGTAGTCAAGGTGGCGGTCTCCTCTACGCCAATCGTAGTGTTTCAAGGATGATCTCGGTGTGTTGGCAAGTTGGTACGTACCATACACTTACCAAGTAGGAGTGTTTCAACAATTTTCAGCGTATAAGAGTAATCCTGGACACGAAAAATTGCAGCTTGCTCTAGAATAAATAGCCGTCCTTGCCTCGATTTTTTCCGCATCCAGCGGTTATGTCGTGTGGTTTTTGCATTCTTCACCTTGTATCCCTGTTTTTTAAATTATAATTAATTCATGGCTAAAATCCTGAAAATTGCGTTGTTATGGCGGGTGATGATTGCGCTCCCGACGCAAGGCTTCGCATCAGCTATGATGATCGGTTGTGGATCCAGCCATCACCACACAGCGGAAGTTGCCTCAACGGGGGGTGATCATGCCACTAGTCAACAAAGTGATCATTTCGATTCTGATCATGGTGTTACTGGCAGTGACGGGTTTCTCTCTAAAGCGAATGGCAAGCAATCGAGCTTTAGCAAATGTGGTACTTGTGCCGGTTGCTGTCTTGGGACCGCTGCATTTCTTCCATCGATGGCTACATTCAACGTGCCAACGGCAATAGGCAGCGCGCTACGTATTCCTAGCGAGAAACGTTTTACTGTC
Source organism: Glaciimonas sp. GNP009 (assembly GCF_054343755.1). NCBI lineage: Bacteria > Pseudomonadati > Pseudomonadota > Betaproteobacteria > Burkholderiales > Oxalobacteraceae > Glaciimonas > Glaciimonas sp. GNP009. Next base: position 924,272 of record NZ_JBTGUV010000004.1, on the reverse strand, counting down.
ATTTTTCCAGACGGCCTTGAACGGCCACCTCATCTCCTCTTTATTTAAAAAGCAAATTTAATTTTTTGCACAGGGCTATTCTAGCCACCGCTGCATAGTTAAATTCTGCACATCCACGTCATGCCCACTTGTTGTGCGCATTCTGACTTTATTTGACTTTGATCTTCGATAGACATCATGAACTCCACCCTTTTTACGAGGTGCGTTCTCTCTGCCTGCGCCTGGTTAATACCATTCGCTGTCGGGGCGAAAGTAACCTCTGACGATGCACAAAACGTGCGAGCCACATCCGCTAGTACGCCGTATAAATCCGTTTTTTTGGATTACAAAAGTTATCAGGATCCTGATGTTCAGGCTTGGAAGAAGTCCAACGCTGACGTGAGCGAGATTGATGCGATGAAGGCCTCCAGCATGGGAGGCATGAAAGGCATGTCTGACAAAAGCATGGATAATATGAAAGAAAATAGTCCCATGCTCGCAGATAAAAAAGCAGCATCGCCGCCCGATCAAATGCCACCCGCTATGCCAGTGCACGACGGCATGCAATCACGCTAAGGAGCGATCATGCGATTATCTTCTGTTTCTTTTTGCCGGCTTGTTCTTACAGCCTCGGTTTTATTCTTGGGTGGTTGTGCTTCGCTGTCGCAGGACGGCGGCTTTTCGTCGGTTCAGTCTATGACGAAGGAGCGCATCGGTCAGGAAGTCAAGTGGGTCAAATCTGACGCGGACGTCAATAGTGTTGCCATGACCATTGAACCACTTCTCACAAAGCCACTAAACGTTGACGATGCGGTAAAGATCGCCTTACTTAATAACAAAGGTCTGCAAGCGAGTTACAGCGAACTGGGTATCGCTGAAGCTAATTTTGTACAGGCTGGGCGCCTCAAGAATCCTTCTTTTACGTTCGGTCGTTTGCGCCGCGGCGACGATATCGAGATTGATCGTACCTTAATGCTGCCTATCATGAGCTTGCTGACAATGCCCATTGCCAGCAAGCTTGAACGGCGTTACTTCGAGCAGGCACAATTGCTTGCTGCTGCGGAAGTTTTAGCTGTAGCCGATGCAACACGCCGCTCCTATTTTGCTGCCGTCTCAGCGCAGGAAACCGTTAAGTATTTGACGCAAGTCAGTACTTCCGCTGAAGGTGGCGCGCAACTGGCACGACAGATGGCGGCGGTTGGCAACTGGAGCAAACTGGAGCATTTGCGTCAGCAGTCTTTCTATGCAGACGTGACGGTGCAACTAGCACGGGCGGCACAGATGCAAGTCGCTGAACGTGAAAAACTGACACGGTTGCTTGGTTTATGGGGAAGCGGTACCGCGTTTCAATTACCGGCTCGCCTCCCTGATCTGCCTAAAGCGCCTGAAGAGATTGTCGATGTCGAAGTGCAGGCCATGCAAAATCGACTCGACATCATGATGGCGAAGCGCGAACTTGCCGCTCTGGCGACATCGCTAGGGCTTTCCAAGACCACGCGGTTCATTAATATCCTCGATGTAGGATTAATGCATAACAACTATAACCAAAGTCCTTTGCGTGAGAATGGCTATTCGATTCAGCTTGAAATTCCCTTGTTCGATTGGGGCGGCGCACGGGTGGCAAAGTCCGAGGCGCTATACATGCAAGCGGTAAATCGTTCAGCCGAGTTGGCCGTAAACGCCCGCTCGGAGGTGCGCGTAGCGTACGCCGACTATCGCAGCTCTTACGATATCGCCCGCCATTACAGGGATGAAATCGTGCCTCTCAAGAAACGGATTTCGGACGAACAAATGCTGCGTTACAACGGCATGCTAATCAGCGTATTTGATTTGCTAGCTGACGCCCGCGCGCAAGTTATCAGCGTCAATGGCGCTATTGAAGCGCTGCGCGATTACTGGATCGCCGATTCCACCTTAAAAATGGCACAGACCGGCCGATCGTCGGTTGGCAGTAATAAAGCCGGTTTTTCTTCTGGCGCGGCCGCTGACTAATCGACAAACAATACAAGGATAATTATTATGGTCTCACGTAGAAATTTCATCAACGGTGCGGGCGCTGTCGCGATTGGCGCTGGTTTAGTCAGTCGGGTGGGGGCCGCATCACTTCCTGAAGCCGCCACAATGGCTGGGGCGACTACACAAGCGCCTCTCTCGCCATCGAACGGGCGTCCTTATAACCCGGTGGTCACTCTGAACGGCTGGACTTTGCCGTGGCGCATGAAAAATGGCGTTAAAGAGTTTCATCTGGTAGCCGAACCCGTAGTGCGCGAAATAGCGCCAGGGATGAAGGCCAACTTATGGGGCTATAACGGTCAGTCTCCGGGACCTACCATTGAGGTGGTAGAAGGCGATCAGGTACGTATCTTCGTCACCAATAAATTACCAGAACATACGAGCGTCCATTGGCATGGACAGCGCTTGCCGAATGGCATGGATGGCGTGACTGGCCTGACGCAACCCGGTATCCAACCGGGCAAAACATTCGTATATGAATTTATTGCAAAGCGTCCCGGTACGTTTATGTATCACCCGCACGCGGATGAAATGACACAAATGGCGATGGGCATGATGGGGCTGTGGATCACGCATCCGAAAGATCTGACTCAGCACCGTGTAGATCGTGATTTCTGCTTTTTGCTCAACGCTTATGACATTGATCCCGGCAGTTACACACCTAAAACCAGCACGATGCTCGACTTCAATTTGTGGACCTTCAATAGTCGTGCGTTCCCTGGCATTGATCCGATGGTGTGTAACCAGAATGACCGGGTGCGCATCCGCGTCGGCAACCTGACAATGACCAATCATCCGATCCATTTGCATGGGCATGAATTTGTTGTCGCAGGAACCGATGGCGGTTGGACGCCCCCTGGATCGCGTTGGCCTGAAGTGACGACAGATATCGCGGTAGGTCAAATGCGGGCGATTGAATTTGATGCTAATGCGCTAGGTGATTGGGCCTTCCATTGCCATAAGGCACATCACACCATGAACGCGATGGGTCATAACGTACCAACGATGATCGGCGTGGATCAACGCGATGTTCTCAGCAAAATTAACAAGCTGATACCGGACTATATGGTGATGGGCGACAAAGGCGGCTCAATGGGAGAGATGGAGATGCCTTTGCCCGACAACACTTTACCTATGATGACCGGTACCGGTCCGTTTGGCGGCATTGAAATGGGTGGCATGTTTACCACCGTAAAAATACGTCAAGGGATAGCGCGAAATGACTATAAGGACCCCGGTTGGTATAAGCATCTACCCGGCACAACGGCCTATGAATGGAAAAGTGACGATGCCGCGATGCCGGACGCTATGCAAGCGCCAGATGCCAAGCACATGGAGGCGAAGCCAGGTGAAAAAATTCTGAAGGTCATTAGGGGAGGCTCGCATAGCGACCATTAATAGTTTTTGCGATTTGTTTCTATTTTAGGCACTACAACATCTGGTTTTAACTATGAGGATAATTTTATGAAATCCACTTTAATCGCAACGATGCTGGCACTGTCCCTGTTATCGATGAATGTCTTCGCTCATGGTGACGATGGCCATGCTAAGGCAGATGACAAACAGGAAGGCTATGCCGCACCAATGGGGGTGCCGGGCGACGCAAGCAAGGTAGTTAAAACAATAGAAATTGATATGAACGACGCGAGGCGTTTCACACCGGCGACCATCTCAATCAAACGCGGTGAAACGGTCAAGTTCGTTGTCAAGAATACCGGCCAGGTAAAGCACGAAATAGTTTTGGGTTCTATCTTAGAGCTAAAAGAACATGCCGCATTGATGATTAAATTTCCGGAAATGGAACACTCTGACCCTAATCAGGTATCTGTGGAACCAGGTAAAACCGGTGAACTGATTTGGCAGTTCAACAAAGCCGGTACATTCGATTTTGCCTGTCTACAACCAGGACATTTCGAAGCGGGGATGCGCGGGAATATCGTTGTCAAATAAATTTTTTCCACACATATCGTAAAGGATTTCAAATGAGAACCCATTCAATTCAATCGGCAGCGCGCGCCATGATAATCGCTGTCTCATTGACTATGCCGTTTGGTGCGATGGCGGCCGAAGAAATAGCCAAAGCTAACACTGCGGAAGTGCCATCCGCTGATGCTGCTGCCATGTCGACCGGAGAAGTCAAAAAAATTGATAAAGAAGCCGGTAAGATCACGATCAAGCATGGCCCATTGGCAAATCTGGAAATGCCAGCCATGACGATGGTTTTTAGGGTGAAAGATCCGGTAATGCTGGACCAGGTCAAACAAGGAGAGACGGTCAATTTCGTCGCTGAAAAAGTGAACGGTGCCTTGGTCGTAACAAAAATTGAGCTTGGTGGATAAGTGGCGTTTCACCCACTTCGCCGGAAACGCCCTTTTTTTGGAAGAAGCGCGAGCAATTCGCAATATGTGCTCCTCTATCCGGTGCTCCTCTAATTGCTCATTCCTATTTGCCTGATTATGATATAGTCCCCTATCCTATTTATGGAGTTGAAGATATGGGCCACACAATCCGCGACAAACAGAAACTTTTAAACCGTGTGCGTCGCATTCGAGGGCAAATCGATGCGATTGAGCGCGCCTTGAGCGAGGAAAGTGAGTGCATTACTGTATTGCAGCAAATTACCAGTTGCCGAGGTGCTATGAACGGCTTGCTCGCTGTGGTTTTGGAGGACCATATTCGTACCCATTTGGTCGACGCCGATCCTCATTCGCATGACGGTGCGCAAGGCGATGCAAAGGAGCAACTGATTGAAGTTGTCCACAGCTATTTTAAGTGAATCTATGATCAATAAACTTTATGATGCCCCGTTTGAAGTTGATCATCACCACGTTTTTTTAGGTGAAGGCCATGACAAAAACGAGCGCAAAACCTGGGCTGTGATTGTGCTTTGCACTGCTATGATGCTGGCCGAAATTATTGGTGGTCATTTATTTGGGTCGCTGGCCTTGGTGGCCGATGGCATGCACATGTCTACCCATGCAGGTGCGATGTTGATCGCGGCGTTAGCATACACTTACGCCCGCAAACATGCCAATGACACCCGCTTTGTGTTTGGAACAGGCAAGTTGGGCGACTTGGCGGGCTTTTCCAGCGCCATCATCCTAGCGATGATTGCTTTGTTCATTGGTTATGAAGCCATTGCCCGCCTTTTGTCGCCAGTACCTATTAGCTTTAGTGAGGCCATTCCCATTGCCGTGGTCGGATTGCTGGTGAATATTGCTAGCGCCTGGTTACTGAGCGGTGGTAACCATGCTGGCCATAGTCATGGGCATTCGGATAGCGATCAACACGATCACGCCGCACATGGTCACAGTGAAGAAGTTCACAACATAGAAACCTCTGGCGGGTTGTTGGTACTCTCCATTTTTGAGGACGGCGTCCCGCCTGTTTTTCGCATCAAAGCAGAAACCGCGGGTGCCAGTTTACCCACAGGGGAAGTGTGTGTCACGACCGTGCGTCCGAACGGTACCCGCCAAATATTCTCCTTCAAACAAACATTGGATTATCTTGAGTCAACGACAGAGATTCCCGAGCCTCACGCGTTTACAGCTTTACTAACACTGCCGCAAGGTGTTCACAGTGTTGCCTTTGAAGAGCATGCGCATCAGCAAGAAAGTGATACGATTGATCGCCGTGACCACAACATGCGTGCAGCCTATATTCACGTCATTGCCGATGCAGCGGTCTCGGTATTGGCGATTATTGGTCTTCTGTTGGCACAATCATTTGGCTGGCTATGGATGGACCCACTTGCTGGCCTTGTCGGTGCATTAGTGATTGCAAACTGGTCCTATGGTCTGATTCGCGATACAGGCGCAAACCTGGTGGACGTCAGCCCTGATGATTTATTGCCTGGCAAGGTCAAGGCAATTGTTGATACTGCCGGCGATAAGTTGATCGATTTGCATGTTTGGCGTCTTGGCCCCGGCCACTTTGGTGCCGTAATTTCAGTGGTGACTGACAAGCTAGCGCATGGTCCATCTTTCTATCACGCTCTGTTACGGCAAGTTACAGGACTATCGCACATTACAGTGGAAGTCCATATGCCGCAATTGGCCGCTAAAATATGAGTGTGAAATCACCCTGTATAGAGGTCTGTAAATTTGACCGAAAATCTGGCTTCTGCACCGCTTGCCTGCGCACGCGTGACGAGTGCAAGGGATGGAAAAAAATGAAAGATAACCAACGCCATCAAATAATCAATGACCGCCGAAGACGAGAAACAAAGTTGCCCGCCGGAGGCGAGTCATCGCCCTAATCAAAAATAGGCCGATTGTCGCGGAATCTATTTCATCAGGAGAAGATGGCGTCAATAGGGTTAAGCATTAGAATCATTGCGTACAAAGGCATTATTTATCCGCTGCTAGCGGCGGCGCTGTTTGCTCCCAGTACGCCATTTTGCAAGTCTATGTGGAATAACGCAGACTTAGTCGAGGATCAAAAGAGGTGTACTTTCGGGCGCATTTGAGATGCGCCACCTCAATGTTTAATCTGGCCTTATCTGATCGATGAAATGTCTTAAAGTAATGACAGTAAGAGCGCCGGATACGCGGCAATAAGCTTAACAGGATGCAAATAGGCGGCCTTATGCGCCGCCTATTTTATTCGCTAATATTACATTTATCTTGTCATGGATGAGAGCACGGTGATGGTGTGCCGTTACTTAACTAACTCTCTGCTCCGACTCAGGATCAAAAAATACCGCCTTCGATAAGTCGAAAGCCAATTGCATTTGTTCCTTCGGTTTTGCGGCTGCGCGAGGATGGGTGCGGCAGGTGACGCGTGCACCATTGAAGTACGTGAATACGAGCGTGTCAGGGCCGGTTGGCTCGGTCATTTCGATGGTGCAGGAGACTTCGCTCGGACGATAGTCATCATGTGAAATCGAAGCGCCAATTTCTGCACCGCGGGCGCTTTGTGCATCAGTGACGTGTTCCGGACGAATCCCCAAGATGATTTCGCGACCGATCCAACTGGCAATGGCGGGTGTTTCTGTATGCGTTGGGGGCAGCGGAACCAATGTGGATTGTCCGTCATGTTCCAGATTGAAGGCAGCACCGCCATTGCTTCCGTGCGAGACCAGTTTGCCGCGCAGGAAGTTCATTGACGGCGAGCCGATAAACCCAGCCACAAACAAATTTTGGGGATTGTCGTAGATGTCTTGTGGCGTGCCGAATTGTTGCACCACGCCGTCTTTCATGACGGCAATTTTGTCACCCAGCGTCATCGCTTCGATCTGATCGTGGGTAACGTAGACGATAGTGCTGCCAAGACGTTGATGCAATAATTTAATTTCTGCCCGCATTTCTACCCGTAGTTTGGCATCCAGATTGGATAACGGTTCATCAAATAAAAACAGCGACGGATCACGTGCGATAGCCCGGCCCATGGCCACGCGTTGGCGCTGGCCGCCCGAAAGAAGGGCTGGCTTGCTGTCTAACAGATGGGTAATTTGAAGGGTTTGTGCTACCCGGTCGACGATTTTTTTCTGTTCGGCTTTGGGTACTTTGCGGATGCCAAGACCAAACGAAATATTTTCGCGCACGGTCATGGTTGGATACAAAGCATACGATTGAAATACCATCGCGATGTCACGCGCCTTTGGTGGGATATCGTTGACCACGCGGTCGCCGATCATGATTTCCCCTTCGGAGACAGTTTCCAGCCCGGCGATCATGTTCAGCAGCGTCGACTTGCCGCACCCGGAGCCACCGACCAAAATCAGAAATTCCCCATCTGCAATCTCCAGATCAATACCTTTGAGAACTTCATTGCCGTTTGGATACACTTTGCGCACATTGCGAATTGATAAACTAGCCATCTTTACTCCATCCCTTGATCGATCTTTACAGTCGAAATGATTATGTCGACTGATGCAAAATAAGAGGGTTACATTCACCCGTTAGTGAGTCAGTTGTGAGTCGTTGTGAGTCTTTGGTGAGTCTTCAGTCACGCCACAACAACAGTTGCGGTGAACGGTTTTCAGCCTTTCACAGCGCCAGCAGTTAGCCCGCGGACAAAATATTTTCCAGCCAGCAAGTACACCACCAATGTCGGCAATGCAGCGATGATCGCGGCGGCCATATTGACATTGTATTCAGTCACCCCGGTCGAGGTATTGACCAGATTGTTGAGCGCGACTGTGACTGGTTTAGCGTCCGAGCCACCAAACACCACGCCGAACAAAAAGTCATTCCAGATTTGCGTAAATTGCCAGATGAAGCAGACCATGAAAATCGGCAGCGACAATGGGAAAATAATTTTGCGATAAGTCATGAAGAAACCTGCGCCATCAATACGTGCCGCCTTCACCAGCTCCTCTGGCACCGTAATGTAGTAATTGCGGAAGAACAAGGTGGTGAACGCGATGCCGTACACAATGTGTACAAATACCAAACCCGGCGTGGTATTAGCCAAATTGACCATTCCCAACAAACGCGCCATCGGCAGAATAACGACCTGGAACGGGATGAAGCAGCCCACCATCAGGGCAGTAAAGACAATCTCAGACCCGCGGAAGCGCCAATGCGCGAGCACGTAACCATTCAGTGAACCGATGAGAGTCGATATGAGTACGGCCGGAATCGCCATTCTGAGTGAGTTCCAGAAGTAGGGGGCCAGGCCGTTGCAATCGACGCCCGTACATGCGTGACCCCATGCTTTGATCCATGCTGCGCCGGTGAGAGTGTGCGGTAGCGAGAGTAGATTGCCTGTGCGTATTTCATCCAGCGTTTTGACGGATGTACTCAGCATCACATACAGCGGTATCAGGTAATACAGCGCGCAAAAAATCAACAGTACGTAAATCGCCGCACGACCGATTGTAAGCTTGGAACCCTCGTGGTGGATGGTGCTGCCGTTGCTTTTAGTGTTGCTCATGCGGTTAGCGGCCATTGCGCGCTCCTTTCGTTTCCAGGTACATCATCGGCACTAATACTGCCATGACGGTTGCCAGCATCATCATTGCCGACGCCGCGCCCAATCCCAGTTGACCGCGGGAGAATGAATATTGATACATGAAGATTGCCGGTACGTCGGACGAAGTTCCAGGACCGCCAGCAGTTAACGCCATCACCAGATCGAAACTCTTAATAGCGATGTGGGCAAGTATCAGTAAGGCGCTAAAAAATACCGGACGTAAAGCAGGGATGACAATGCGCCGATAGATCGTTGGCAGGCTGGCGCCATCGACTTGGGCGGCCTTGATAACGCTGTCGTCAATGCCGCGTAGCCCCGCCAGAAATAACGCCATTACAAATCCCGATGACTGCCAGACACCGGCAATGACCACGGTATAAATCGAGAAGTCAGAATTAACCAGCCAGTCAAATGTAAAGTGGGTAAATCCCCAGTCATGCATCATCTTTTCCAGACCGAGTCCTGGATTCAAAATCCACTTCCACGCCGCGCCAGTAACGATGAACGATAGCGCCATTGGATAAAGATAAATGGCGCGTAAAGCGCCTTCACCGCGAATTTTCTGATCCAGAAAAATCGCCATGAAAAGGCCAATTGCAAGGCAAATCACAATGAACAGCCCGCCGAAAATGCCTAGATTCGTCGCAGCGACCCACCAACGGTCAAGGCCGAACAAATCCGTATATTGATGAAAACCAACTAACGTATAGTTCGGCATCATGCGGGAGTCGGTCAGCGACATCCATCCCGTCAGTGCAATGAATCCGTAGACAAATACAAGTGAAATAATAATGGTCGGTGATAATACCAGACGCGGTAGCCAGCTATCGGCGAAAGCAGCGATGCGCCCTCGCGGTGCTAGATTTTTCGAGGGATGACGAGCGCTCCCGGCTGATATCGTTGAAGAGGGGAGGGTTTGATCGGACATGCGAGTCTCCTGATGCAGGATCATAGCCAGGTCATCGGTGCTGACGCCATTGCATGTGCAATAGTAGCCAACCTCAGACCGGGCGGATGCCAACGCGCTAATATCGATCACGCTGACATCCGGGTTTTATTTACGTACTTATTACATACCTATTTACTTCACTAGTGCGCTAATTTATTTTGTTAGCTTCATGTGCGAGTTTATGTATATGTACGTCTTAAAGGTTGATTTGTCTAAATAAAAAATTATTTAGTTTTTGCTGCCTTGGCCAATGCCAGCGTGGCTGCTTGCGATGTCATATTCGAGTTCATGAACTTCGAAACTACATCCAGCATTGCGCCTTGGACTGCCGAACTGACCGCCATGCCGTGGGCCATACTTGGCTCTAAAGTATTGGCTTTGTTTGCGGCTGCCATGTCGTTCATTGATTCGATTGCGCAACTGTCAAATTTGGCGCGTGGAATATCTGGACGAACTGGAATTGATCCTTTGTTCAGATTGAAAATTTCCTGAAATTCAGGACTCATGATGGCCGTTGCCAGTGTTAACTGTGCTTTTTGTTCCGCAGGATCTTTTACTTTGAACATAGCGATCGAGTCGATATTGTAAGTATATGATCCAGTTGTGCCCGGTGCTGGCACGCAGAGGAAATCTTTGCCAGGTTGTTTGCCTGCAGCGGTGAACTCGCCTTTGGCCCAGTCGCCCATAAACTGCATACCGGCCTTACCGTTGATGACCATCGCAGTAGCCAGATTCCAATCGCGCCCAGGAGCGTTTTTATCGATGTAGGTTTTGATTTTTCCGAGCGTGTCAAAAGTCTTGATCATAGTCGGGCTAGTGAGCGCCTTTTGATCCAGCTTCACGATCGCCTTATTGTAAAAATCAGCGCCACCGACACCCAACGCCGTTGTTTCAAAGACCGTGGCATCTTGCCATGGCTGTCCGCCATGTGCGATGGCGATAAAACCAGCTTTTTTAATCTTATCGGCAGCATCAAAAAATTCTGGCCATGTGGTCGGCGTTTTGGCGCCCGCTTTTTTTAATACCTCAGGATTTACCCAAAGCCAGTTCACGCGATGCACGTTGACAGGCGCAGCCACATAATGACCTTGATATTTCATCGTGTCAGAAACGACCTTCGGCAGCAGCGCATCCCACTTGCCGGCAGTTGCGGCGGCGTCAATATTCGCCAGCACGCCTTCTTGGCCCCACTCCTGAATAGCGGGTCCTTTGATCTGTGCGGCAGTCGGAGGGCTACCGGCGATGACGCGGGCTTTAAGTGCCGTCGTCGCGTTTTCACCAGCGCCACCGGCGACTGCGAAGTCTTTCCAGGTTATACCCTTGGCTTCCATGATTTTTTTCAGTTCTGCGACCGATTTGGCTTCGCCGCCGGAAGTCCAATAGTGCAGCACTTCAACTTGCGTGGCATTGACCGCCGCGGATGCTGATATTAATGCAGTTGCTGTGACCGTTGTTACCATTGTGGCTTTAATGAGTTGCTGCAGTTTCATACTTGTCTCCTGTATTAAAAACGCTAAATAAGGTGTCTTTCGTTGGTAAGCCGTGATTGCTGGCTTCTCGATTGCTGACGCAAACTGAAAAACACCTATCCACTACCGGTGCATGGAAGCTACACCTTTGCTACTAAATATGTCTGATTTTCCGGCGTGATGGTTCACCCTTGCTCAGCAACTTTCATTATTTCTCTGCGATGGCTAAACGATAACTCTTAAAGAGTAATCAAAAGTTAGCTAGTAAAACTACAGAGAAAATTGATTTTATTAGATAATAAAGTTAAATCGTCTCTTTCATCACTTGTAATTGTAGTAATGCTACATTAATATTGCAATATAAGTTTTTATTTATTACAGAAAAGCGATGCAAACCCAACCTCCTTTTATTTTTACCCTGTTCGGCGCGACCGGCGATTTGTCGATGCGGAAGATTCTTCCGGCGCTTTTTGTCGCCCATCGGGATGCCAAGTTGCACGCGAGCGGACGCATTATTTGTGTCTCAAAGCAGTCTTTTAGCCGGGATGAGTATCTGGATTGGGTGAGCAAAAATGCCGTCCAATATGTGAAGGGTAGCGAATCAGTCAATCCGAATGACGCGGTGTGGCAAAGCTTTTTGGCACGTATTGATTATCTGCCGCTGGATCTGGTCGAGCCGACCGGGTATCAACGGCTCGCCGAGTTGCTGGCGGAGAATAAGGTTGTTTCGGTTTTTTATCTGGCGACTTCACCGCTCTTATTTGAACGCATTTGTGCCAATCTGGCGGCGAGCACGATTGATTTATCGCAAGCACGGGTTGTCTTGGAAAAACCGCTTGGCCATGATTTGCGTTCGTCGCATGCCATTAATGACGCGGTTGCACGGGTTTTTGCCGAAGATCAGATTTATCGTATCGATCACTATCTTGGCAAAGAGTCAGTACAAAACTTGTTGGCGTTGCGTTTCGCGAATAGCTTGTTCGAACCACTTTGGCGGCGTGAATCAATTGCGCACGTGCAGCTGACGATTGCAGAACAACTGGGCGTGGAAGGGCGCGGAGAGTTCTATGATGGGACTGGCGCGCTGCGTGATATGGTACAAAATCATTTGTTGCAATTGTTGTGCACGGTAGCAATGGAGCCGCCGACTTCGTTTGATGCCAACGCAGTACGTGATGAAAAGGTCCGTGTATTACGTGCTCTCAGACCATTTTCTGCGGAAGATCTCGAACTGCGCGCAGTGCGTGGTCAATATGTGGCAGGCGCTGTTAATAACCAGTCCGTGCCTGGTTATTTACAAGAACCGGGTATCGGAACGCATTCGCAGACAGAAACCTTTGTGGCTTTACACGCAGAGATTAATAATTGGCGCTGGGCTGGCGTACCGTTTTTTCTTCGCACCGGTAAGCGTCTTGCCCATCGTGCCGCAGAGATTATTATTACCTTTAGACCTGTTCCTCATGCGATTTTGCCGATGCCATTTGGACCCAGCGGAACAGTGAGTAATCGTCTGGTGATCCGTTTGCAGCCGGATGAGTCGATTCAATTACATTGTCTGGCAAAGCAACCCGGCGATGGGATGATCATGCAGCCGGTAGCACTTGATCTGTCGTTCGATCAAGCTTTTCAACAACGTCGGGCCGAGGCCTATGAACGTCTTTTGCTGGATGCCATTCGCGGTAATTTATCGTTGTTTGTGCGTCGCGACGAGCAAGAAGCAGCTTGGAAATGGGTAGAGCCTTTGTTGAACCACTGGCAATCAAGCGCGTCTCCACCCAAGCCTTATATGGCCGGTAGTTGGGGCCCAACGGCCTCATTTGCGATGATGGCACGAGCCGGGGCGCAATGGCCTGAGGATCGCTGAAATTTGGCAAAACTAATGCGATAATTTGATATTAAGAGATGCGTGCATTTAACGATATGTCGAAGTGCACCGATGCATCAACAGTCGAATTATCTTTTAGATTAATTAACCAATTGTATTGATTGAAAGTTTCACTTCATGGCGTCATCTACAACCGCAAATCTTAACGCAATCTCGGCGGACGGTTACCTGGATGGCCCACGCTTGCTCGCAGATGTCGGCGGTACGAATGCGCGATTTGCATTGGAACGTGCTCCCGGCCAAATTGAAGCGATTCAGACTTTACGCTGCGCTGATTATGCAGAGTTTGCGCTGGCGGTCGAAGCTTATCTGGCATCCATTCCCCATCCGCAAGTGCGGCATGCCGCTATTGCGATTGCCAATCCGGTGCATGGTGATGAGATCAAAATGACCAACCACCATTGGGCTTTTTCGATCGAAGCCACGCGTCGTCGCCTCAATTTTGACACGTTGTTAGTGGTCAATGATTTCACCGCGTTGTCAATGGCATTGCCGCATCTGGAGCATGTCCATTGCGTTCAAATCGGTGGTGGAAAACCATTGACTGGCGGCGTCATCGGACTGGTCGGTGCTGGAACCGGATTAGGCGTCGGAGGCTTAATTCCTTCAGAAGGACGTTGGATTGCGCTGGGTAGCGAAGGCGGTCACGTCAGTTTTGCGCCTGGCGATGCGCGTGAAGCAGCGATCCTTGCCTATTGCTGGCGACACTATTCTCACGTTTCTGCCGAGCGTCTGGTGTCAGGTCCTGGTATCGAAATTACGTATATGGCGTTGGCCGACATGCGCGGTGTAGTCAATCCGGAGCCGCTACACACGGCCCAGATTGTGGAGCGGGCTTTAAATGGCACTGACGTCTTGTGTAGTGAAGTATTGGAGTGCTTTTGCGCTATGTTGGGTACAGTTGCAGCTGACGTGGCGGTGACGTTGGGTACGTTGGGCGGCATCTATATTGGCGGTGGTGTAGTGCCACGCTTGGGTGAATATTTTGCCACTTCAGCATTCCGTGCACGCTTTGAAAATAAAGGGCGATTCGGTACTTATCTGGCCAAAATTCCAACGTATGTCATCACTGCGCCTTATCCCGCTTTTGTCGGCGTCGCAGCTATTTTGGCAGAGCATTTAGGTGGCGGCAACGCCGTGCCGATTCTGGAAAGAATACGCAAGGCGCGTTCACAGTTCTCACCAGCTGAACAGAAAGTAGCGAGTCTGATTTTAGCCCATCCTCGCGCCGTCATGAGCGAGCCGATATCGGAAATCGCACGTCGTGCGGAGGTCAGTCAACCAACCGTGATTCGTTTTTGCCGCACCATGGGTTGTCAGGGACTTGCCGATTTTAAGTTGAAACTGGCGTCGGGCGTCACCGGCACTGTACCGGTCGCGCATAGTCAGGTGCACGTCGGCGATTCGTCTCTGGATGTGGGAGTCAAGGTCGTCGACAATACTATTTCAGCGATGATGGAAGTACGCGACAATCTCAATGCAGACACACTGACCAAGGTGATCGATATTCTGAGTCAGGCTTCACGCGTAGAGTTTTATGGTTTTGGTAGTTGCGGTCTGGTGGCAGAAGATGCGCAACAGAAATTCTTCCGTTTGGGTATACCTGCGTCCGCTTACACTGATCCACAATTACAGGAAATCTCAGCCTCGTTGTTGAGAAGTACTGATGTCGCCGTGATTATCTCGAACTCCGGTCGTTTGCGCCATTTGGCTCCAGCGGTTGAGGTGGCGGTGAATTCCGGTGCGACCATCATTGCGCTGGCACCGAGCAATTCTCAGCTTGCCAAGAGGGCAGATTACACATTGGCGGTCGAGCACGACGAAGGCAGCAATATGCATATTCCGATGGTGTCGCGGATATTGTTATTGTTGTTGATCGACGTTCTGGCGGTTGGTGTATCGATGAATCGTGCGAGCCCATTTGCAGAGCTTCAGAGGCAGGCTAAACGCGGCATTCTGACGCACACTGCCGCAATCGAGGGTGATGGGGCCAGCGATAAAATGGCAGCCGAAGAGGGTACGCAGGCATCGCCCTCAACAGCATCAGATAAAAATGGCCCGTCAACGCCAAACCTGATTTCACATACCAAGTAAAAGTTGCGTGCTATCTCAACTTCATGATTGTGACTGCTGAACTGTCGCCTACCTTTGGCGACCGGTTCGCCGGCCACCGGAGTGCCGGCCACCGGAGTGCCGGCTATATCACCACATCACCACATTCTGCGTAACGCACTGTCGCGTTTGACAAAATGATGAAATAACGCTGCCGCAGCCTTCAAGCCAATCACAAAGTAAGATAGTCAATCGCGATTTATCAATCAATAAGCATCGCCCATAAAAAATGCCCATTCATAGTCGAATGGGCAAAATCTGGGGGATACCCAGGGACGTCTTGCAGTTGCCACTAATCGGCAGATTTACAAGGTAAAGTGAACAGCCGTGCCGAGCTCAAGCGACGCGACCATCCACTTTACCCTGGTATTGCTTAGAACGAGTGGCTGACACCTGTGTAAAACGCATTTTGGTTTTGACCAGTCAAACCAGTGCCATCGCCTGACTCAACCTGGAAGTTGGTGTTCGAGCCGTTACGTACAGTACCGATGCTTGCGTACAGCAAAGTGCGTTTCGACAAACTGTAGTTTGTACCCACCATAAACAAGTTGGCGCTGCCGACATTTTGGTTAAGTTTTACGTGATATGCGGCCGCGATCAATGTCAGTGCAGGTGTCAACTGATAGTTGGCGCCGACCCAGAAATGGTTCGCTTTGGTTGAGCCAGTCGTCACGTCTTGTGGTGCCGACAGATTTTGGTAAGCTGCATATAGTTTCAGCTTATCGATATTGACCGTTCCACCTAGTGTCAACTCTTTCGAATTTGTGAACAAGGTCGAGTAGCGACCAGCACCGTCGTTTGCAACGTCATACATCGCTACAAGGGAGTAACCAGGTTGGACAAAAGATAATGCTATACCGCTGCTGCTCTTAGGTTTGGTTGCACCAGGCGTTTCGCCGAAACCGTATGCGCCTTGGGCTGTGAAGCCACCGAAACTTGGCGAGATGTATTGAACCTGATTGCTGGTTTGCGGCCAGTTACGTCCTTTAACCAAGGTTGCCGAACCCAGATTCTGTTGACCGGTTGGATCCAGGCTCCAGACGATGTCACTCGGTAAAGTTAAATCACGACCGATTTTGACAGTACCGAAATCACCTGACAAACCAACAAAAGAACGACGTGACCAGATTTGTGCCGGGTTGTTTGGGCTGCTACCGTTGATTGCGCCGTTGCCCGCATTAAAACCGTTTTCCAACGTGAAGATAGCTTTTAGTCCGCCACCCAGATCTTCAGTACCTTTAAAACCGAACATGCTGGTACCCCAGCTGTTACCGCCAGTACCCCATTTTCCACCGCGTTGACCGTTCGAAGCGTTGTACTGGTTGCTGTTGTAATCGATACCGGCATCCACGCGACCATAGATGGTGACGTTGGATTGGGCTTGTGCTTGGCCGGCGCAAGTGGCGGCCAGAATAATTGCAGCTGCAAGTGGCTTTACCATTGGCAGGCGAGAGCCCGCGCGCAGACTTTTTAAAACAGTTTTGCTCATTTCATCTCCTAAGTAAAATATGGTGTTAACCACGCTTTTCGAGTCTTTTTGCTCGAAATTTTTTGAGTCTTGCTATTGCAAATATTTGCATTGCCGGACTTGATTTGTTGATGAGGATGTTAAACGACATTCGATGTAAATTGTTTGTTTTATGTAGTTTTACTATATTTGTGTTGCAAAAAAGCCGCAGATTGGTCTAGGGGTTCAGCACTTAAATACCTTAAAAGTTATCGCTGGAATAGAAATGGTTATCGGTTTAATGGAAATTGTATGCTGTCTTGAACGAAGGTAATATTTTGTATTTTTACTACAAGTAGCTTTGGTACATTTTCATTGCTCTAAAGGACGGTATAGGAAGGCGCAGTCGCGGTGCTGTCGCTACATTTATCAGCGCGAAATAAAATTCAGCGTGTTTTTATACGGCGCACCAAGGAATCTGCTTGCGCGCTTTGCGGCGGGTGGGTAGCCGATACTTATATGAGCGGATGAGGAGAGTCGCAGTTGATGGCGCTGTTGATTCAAGCCGAGGTATTTGGCGGTTGTGCCACAAATAAGGTTTGCATCTTGCGGCGGTTTTTGGTTACCTCTTCGAGTCACGGGCTTGCAGGTATTTGCGGATCAAGGAATAAATCTTAGCGGCAATCCCTGCATCCGAAAAACCAACAATATCGATACGCTTCCTATGCTAAAGCGCAGTCAACCGCATATAACGACTCCAGGTACGCGCCCATCGGGTGATAGAAGTCAGTCTTGCCGTGCGGTGGCTTTTCAGGACCGTAGCGTTGGTTATCGCGGTGCAAAATCCGATACCAGCCGCCTCGCTGCTGATCGATCAAATGATCCGCACTGTATTGCCATAGCTTGTTATACCAATCCCAATACTCCGGGTTGCCAGTGCGCTGCGCCAGCAATGCAGCCGTTGCCAGCGACTCTGCCTGGACCCAAAAATATTTGTCATCGTCGCAGGCGGTGCCGTCCGGTGCTAGCCCGTACACCAAGCCACCGTGTTGCGCATCCCAAGCCAACGGCATCGTTACATCAAAGAGTGCTTGTGCGCGCACCACCAGCCAGTCGCTGTCATGTTGCAACTGTGCGCTATGGCGATCAAGCAGCAACAATAATTTGGACCATTCGGTCATGTGGCCCGGTTGATAACCCCACGGTCGAAACATATTGCTACTGTCGTGACGGTTGTATTCCCAATCCACGCGCCAGTCAGCATCGTAATGTTCCCATATCCAGCCATCACAGAGCGCCGCCTGACGGTTTGTGATGTTGTTGGCTAACAGCTCTGCGCGATGAAGATAGACTTTATCGCCGGTCGCTTCAAATGCGGCAATCAACGCTTCACAACTATGCATATTCGCGTTTTGTCCACGATAGGGCGATACAACGCCATCCGGCGTCGCTTCGTCCGCATATAAACCGTCGGCCTCCGACCAGAACACGCGTTCCATCAATGCAAAGGCGGTGCGCAAGCCGGTCGCGGCTTCGGCAATGCCAATTTTTAGCGCGTGTGCATGGGCTAATAAAACGAACGCCAAGCCGTAACAATGCTGAGTGCGGTCGATTGGAGTACCATTTTCAAGCACCCAAGCATAGCCACCATATTCAGGTTGTTTATGTTTTTCTTCTAGGAAGCGCAAACCATGACGCGCCGCATCCCGATATTCTTCCTTGCCATCCAGACGAAATGCCAGTGCATAACAAAATACCATACGCGCGCTATTCACCAGATGGCGACTCGACGCGTCGTAGATACTACCGTCGTCATTAAAGTAATGAAAAAATCCACCAGCGGGATCAATCGAGCGTGGATGAAAAAAAGCGATGTCGCGGCGCATTTGTTCGTGCAGAAAAACTGGTAGTTGAAATCCGGAAGGTGGCGTCATCTGGTTTGTCTCTTTTGGGTCAATTTATTTTTATGGTGTTACGTATCACCGCGCTGCATGGTGCAGTAACCACATTAGCGCAGGTCTTTTTGAGATTGATTTTTACGTGATATTTATAAGGAGTGCATCAACGAAAGAATGAGTCAAACTGCATGTCAAATTGCTGCAATGCTTTTTGTGCGTTCTGCATTTTCTTTCGAAACTCCGGACCGCGTTTAAGGGCTAATCCGACTGCCAGAATATCGATCACGACAAGATGCGCAAGACGCGCTGAGATCGGCGTATACGGGTCAGTATTGAAACTGAGATCGATCGGCACTAATACCGTTGCCAGTTCAGCCAACGGCGTTCCGCTTGGTCCCAACACGATGATATCGGCACCGCCCTTTTTTGCTAGCTGCACGCTTCTCAGCAGCGCGGCATTGCCACCTCGTTGCGAGATGGCGACAACGGCATCGCCTGGTTGCAACAGCGATGCGGCAATACTATGAATGTGCGGATCGGAATAGGCGACGGTTGGAACGCCGGATCGAAAGAATTTATGCTGTGCATCAGCAGCGACAATACCTGACGTGCCCTGGCCGTAAAACTCGATCTTGTTCGCTTTGAGCAGAACATCCAGGGCGCGCTGAATCGCATCCGGGCTGAGGTGATTGCGCAAGTCCAGCAAAGTATTAATTGATCGACTGCAAATCTTGTTAACCAGATCTGCAGCGATATCATCTTGCGCCAGCATTTCATTCGCACCAGGCAATGCTACCGCGAGACTCTGGGCCAATTTCAGTTTGAAATCATGCCAGCCCTCATACCCGACAGCCCGACAAAAGCGTACTACCGTGGGCTCAGAAACGAGGGCATTTTTGGCTAGCGCGGTGATATTCTCGGACAGCGCGAGTTGCGGATTATCGAGAATCGTCAACGCGACTTTTCTCTCCGACTTAGATAACAAATCAATTTGCGTACGAATAGCATCGAGGAGCATTGCCACGGTGGACTCCTATACTTCCGGTAATGCTTCTTCGCGCCATTGCAAGCCGTCGCGTCCAATCAGGGCGCTCGCCGCCGCCGGTCCCCAAGTACCTGCACTATAAGGAATCGGTTCGTTTTCTTCCTGCTCCCAATAGTTCAGAATTGGCTCTACCCATTCCCAGGCCGCTTCCAATTCATCACTACGCATGAATAGCGTCAACTGGCCGCGCAATACATCGAGTAGTAAACGTTCATAGGCCTCCATGCGCGGTGCTTTAAAGCTTTCGCGAAAATTCAGCTCCAGTTCAACCGGTTTCAGCCGCATGCCGTCGCCTGGCGTTTTTGCCATTAAATTCAAATGCAGACCTTCATCGGGTTGCAATCTGATGACGAGGCAATTGGATTCAAAACTACTATTCGGTTGCGTAAAAATTGAATGTGGAATTTTCTTAAATCGAATAACAATTTCTGCCAGCGAATCGGCCATACGCTTGCCGGTACGCAGATAAAAGGGGACGCCAGCCCAGCGCCATGTATCCACCTCGGTTTTTATCGCCACAAAGGTTTCGGTACGTGAGTGCGGATCGGCATCCTGCTCTTTGCGATAGCCGGGTACTGCAATGCCATTCACATGTCCTGCCCGGTATTGGCCGCGCACGACATTTTGCGCGAGGCTGACTGGTGTAAAGCGTTTTAATGAGCGCAGAACCTTGAGTTTTTCATCGCGGACAGCATCGGAAGTGATCGATACCGGAGGCTCCATGGCGACGATGCATAATAATTGCAGCAAATGGTTCTGTAGCATGTCGCGCAGGGCGCCGGAGCTTTCGTAGTAACCCATTCGATTACCAACGCCAAGTTCTTCCGCGATCGTGATCTGTACGTCAGAAATCCATTCGCGACGCCACAATGGCTCGAACAGAACATTACCGAAGCGGAGCGCCAGCAGGTTTTGAACAGTCTCTTTGCCGAGGTAATGATCGATGCGGAAAATTTGTGATTCAGAAAATATCTGACCCACTTCAGCGTTAATTTGTTTGGCGCTGGCAAGATCGCGACCGAGTGGCTTTTCGAGGACTACACGCGAGTTGGGCGTGGCTAATCCGGAAGCTGACAGGTTACGACAAATTTTAGAAAACAGCGCAGGTGGCGTCGCCAGATAAAATACATTAGTGACGCTTGGATCAGGCCGCATTGCTGCCACAAGTGCTTTATAAGACTTCGCATCGGTGGCGTCCATCGCTACATACTGAACGCGCTTGCAAAACCGTTCCCAGATGACGGGATCAAACGTCTCCATCGAAATGTGAGGGCGGGCGTCTTTATCGATATGCTGTAGAAAATCATCGTTCGACAATTCATGTCGCCCAATGCACAAAATGCGCGCGTGTGGTGGCAAATCGTCGGCGCGATCACGCGAGTACATCGCAGGTAACAATTTACGCATTGACAGATCGCCAGTGCCGCCAAAGATTGCCAGATCAAATTCTGCTAGAGCCATGATGTTTGATTATCCGTTTACTTAAAAAGTCTACATTGATTCGAGCGACATTATTGCGCGCTATGCTGCGTGACGTTTCGCAGCCTCAACCGATAATGCAGTGCCGGCGTTGAGACTGCGTTTTGGCCTATTTGCGTGTCTTAGCGTGTCTTAGTTACCTGATAAAGCCGCACGTGCACGACCAATTAAACCATTGGTTGAACTATCGTGCTTGTCGGGGGCCGTATTGCCGGTCAGTTCGTCAAGAATATGCGTAGCCATTACCTTGCCCAACTCGACACCCCATTGATCAAAACTGTTAACTCCCCAGATGGCACCTTGTACAAAGGTTTTATGTTCGTATAGTGCAATCAGTGATCCGAGCGATGTTGGCGTTAACTTTTGTATCAAAATGGTATTACTAGGACGATTACCGGGAAAGGTCCGATGCGGTAAGAGTGCGCTGATGTCAGATTCTGGCATCCCTTTATTCTGCATCTCAGCACGCACTTCGTCTGCTGTTTTGCCGCGCATGAAGGCTTCTGATTGGGCAAAACAATTTGCCAATAGTGCAGCTTGATGGCCGGGCAGATGATGACTCGGCGCCAATGCAGCGATGAAGTCGACAGGCGTGACATCGGTACCCTGATGTAATAACTGGAAGTAGGCGTGCTGGCCATTGGTGCCGACATTTCCCCAGATAACAGGGCAAGTTTTAATCTGAAGCGGACTGCCATCGAGCGCGACGCGCTTGCCGTTACTTTCCATTTCCAGTTGCTGCAAATACGATGGAAAATTGCCCAGGTCTTGATGGTAGGGCGCTATCGATAACGATGCGCTGCCGCAAAAATTGCGTTGCCAAATACCGACGAGTGCCAGAATAACGGGCATATTCCGCTCAAGCGGCGCACTGCGGAAGTGGTTATCCATTGCATGCGCGCCGGCCAGAAATTCGCTAAACTGTTCAAATCCAACCGCCAGCGCAACTGAAAGACCAATTGAAGACCAAACGGAATAGCGACCACCAACCCAATCCCAGAATGGAAACATATTTTGCGGATCAATGCCGAATGCTTTGACGCCTTCGGTATTGGTGGATACGGCCACAAAGTGATGGGTCAGATCGCTTTCCTGCGCGCCGTCCGCCTGTGTCAGAAACCAGTTGCGGGCGCTGTGCCCATTCATCATGGTTTCCATCGTCGTGAACGTTTTGGACGCAATGACGAATAGGGTCGTGGCCGGATCAATTTGCGATAAAACAGCATCGATGTCATGGCCATCTACGTTGGACACGAAATGTAATTTCAGCTCCGTATGCTGATAGGCGCGAAGTGCCTGGCAAACCATTTTGGGGCCGAGGTCCGAGCCGCCGATGCCAATATTGACGATGTCGGTAATCTGTTTGCCATTATAGCCAAGCCATTTTCCTGCCCGTACTGCTTCTGTAAATGCCGCGATTTGTTCAAGTACAGCATGGACATCATCATCGATTTTTTGTCCATCAATGACTAGTGCTCTATTGCCTGCGCTTGGCGGCCAAGGCGTGCGAAGCGCCGTGTGCAAAACTGCGCGGTCTTCGGTAGTGTTGATTTTTTCGCCAGCAAACATGGCATCACGTCGCGTCTCAACCTTACGCTCACGCGCCAGATCGCATAGCAAAGACATGGTTTCGCTAGTCAGCGTATTTTTGGCATAATCCAGAAATAGACCGGAAGCTTCTAAGGAGAAGTGTTTGAAGCGATGAGGATCAGCATCGAACAGTTCACGCAGTGCGATATTTTTTGTCGTAGTGTAGTGATTTTGTAGTGCTTCAAAGGCGGCGGCATCAGGTTTGAGGCTAGATGTGTCGTGCGCAGTATCGGTAGTATTAGGCATGTCCGGACTTTCATGGCAGCTTGGGTTGAGTAGGACTATACAACATTTTTTGGTAATTTCACTACAATTTGTTGCTAGATTTCGATTTGCACCGCAGCTCCAGCGTAAGTTGACGGGCTACAGGACCTAAAGGCTCTGTAGCGAGGAAAGTTGTTTTCTTGGCTGAAATATCTATAATATAGGATCAATTCCAAATGAAAATCAGCTGTACAGGTGGTGGTAATGTTCGCTACAGTTCAACGAAATGAATAAAATATAGTTAAAGCAGAGAAGGCGGGTGAAAATTAATTGTAGTAAAATTACAGTTTGAATATCGCAAGCTTGCTTTCCCATTTTGCACTGCGAGCTTATTTCATCTTATTTTCGAGGATTAAAACATGTCCGTTCTAGCCAGCGTTGCCAAAGTAACAGAGCGAATTATCGCGCGCAGCCAACCTTATCGCAGTGCCTATCTGGAGCGTATCGAGATAGCGCGTCGGCAAGATGTACAGCGCGGTGCGTTATCTTGTACCAATCTTGCGCACGGATTTGCCGCCTTTCCGGTGAACGATAAGTTACGACTTAAACAGGATAAAGATCTTTCTGTTGCGATTATTTCTTCGTATAACGACATGCTATCGGCGCATCAGCCGTTCGAAAATTTCCCCAAAATTATTAAAGATGCCGTTCGTGCTGCGGGTGGCGTAGCGCAATTTGCCGGTGGAACGCCTGCAATGTGTGACGGTGTGACACAAGGGCAACCTGGTATGGAGTTGTCATTGTTTTCACGTGATGCAATTGCCATGGCAACGGCTATCGCCCTGTCGCATAACATGTTTGATGCCGCGTTGTATCTGGGTATCTGCGACAAAATCGTGCCAGGACTGTTAATTGGCGCATTACATTTTGGACATCTACCAGCGATTTTTGTTCCTGGTGGTCCGATGACCAGTGGGATGTCGAATAAAGAAAAGGTCAAAATTCGCCAGTTATATGCGGAAGGCAAAGTTGATCGGGCAGGTTTGCTAGAGGCTGAATCCCAGTCCTATCACAGCGCCGGCACGTGTACTTTTTACGGCACCGCCAACAGTAATCAAATGTTGATGGAAGCGCTCGGCTTACATCTGCCTGGCTCTGCTTTTATCACCCCGAATACACCATTACGTGATGCGCTGACCGCCGAAGCAGGGCGTCAGGCGTTGAAGATTACTGATCACAGCGGCAACTATCGCCCGGTCGGGTATGTGGTTAGCGAAAAGAGTATTGTGAATGCCATCGTGACATTGTTAGCAACCGGCGGTTCGACCAATCACACATTACATCTGGTGGCGATTGCTAAAGCTGCGGGGATTGTTATTGATTGGAATGATTTTGATGCGTTGTCAGCCGTGGTTCCATTGGTGACGCGGATTTATCCGAATGGTGATGCAGACGTCAATCACTTTCATGCTGCTGGTGGGACCGGTTTTGTGATCCGCGAGTTGCTTGATGCTGGCCTGATGCACGAAGACGTAACGACGATTCTCGGAGACAGTTTGCGCGCGCATTGCGCAGAGCCATTTTTAGAAGGTAACGCAGTTGTATTTAAACCTGCTCCGGAAAAAAGCGGTGATGACTCGGTATTACGACCTGCCGCCACACCGTTTGCCGCAGACGGTGGTTTACGTTTGCTGACCGGTAATTTGGGCCGTGCAGTGATCAAAATTTCAGCAGTCAAGAAAGAGCACTGGATTGTAGAAGCGCCCGCGATTGTCTTTAACTCACAGGAGGCGTTTATGAAAGCCTTCCGTGCAGGTGAGTTGGACCGCGATTTTGTCGCTGTGTTGAGCTTTCAGGGGCCGCGTGCCAACGGTATGCCAGAACTACACGCACTCACACCTGCGTTGGGCCTGCTGCAAGACAAGGGGCGTCACGTGGCGCTGGTTACCGACGGTCGTATGTCGGGCGCATCGGGCAAAGTGCCGGCAGCAATTCACGTAACACCAGAAGTCTCGGCCGGTGGGCCATTGGCGCTGGTGCGTACCGGTGACATGATCAAGATGGACGCAGAGCACGGTATACTTGAGGCGATCGTGCCAGCCGCCGAGTGGGCGCAACGTCAATTGCAGTTGGTCAATCTGGACGCTAATCAAGTCGGCATGGGGCGCGAATTGTTTGCCATGTTCCGCAACACGGTGAGCGCGGCTGAGGAGGGCGCAACCTGTTTTGACTTACCTCCTGTGCGTGAGTTGGTGGCAGCTGTTTCTAACTAAGTCTGAGATTCATGATCTTATTAAGATCATGAAGATTATTACGGTTGCTTAAATGAGGTAGCCGAAAAATACGTAGTTTTGACGAACATAAGAAAGCAACGATATGACATCTTCCAAATATTTGTATGACAACGAAGTGCTGGACATCATGCGCACTTCTGCAGTGATTCCGGTGATCGCAATCGACGATATTGCCCATGCCGTCCCATTAGCAAAGGCGTTAGTTGCCGGTGGCATCCGTGTGCTGGAAGTAACGCTGCGCACGGTTCATGGGCTGGCAGCGATTCGCGCAATGGCCGAAGTGCCAGGAGCAATTGTTGGCGTCGGTACACTCACCCATCCGGACGAATTTGTTGCGGCGCGTGATGCTGGCGCCGTTTTCGGTGTATCCCCCGGATTGACCTCATCTCTCATCGCTGCGGCAAAGTCGAGCGGCTTGCCATTGTTGCCGGGGGTGATGACTCCTTCGGAAGTGATGGCGGCGCGTGAAGCCGGATTTCGTCAACTCAAGCTGTTTCCGGCAGTTCCAGCAGGTGGCGTAGGGATGTTGAACGCGATTGCAGGGCCTTTGAGTGATGTTGTTTTTTGTCCGACTGGCGGCATATCGCAACAAACTGCCGCACAGTTCCTGGCGTGCAAAAATGTTGCATGTGTTGGCGGATCGTGGTTGACGCCGAAGGATGCTTTGGAATCGGGTGATTGGGCGCGCATTACTGCATTAGCGTTAGCCGCAAGTCAATTGCGCTTAGCTTAATACTGATAGCCCGATACGCATCAATAGTCAGTGTGTGGTTGCGCTTTTGGCCGTCGCAGACTGACTTTGTTAAGAAACACGAATAAAATATAAACGCGTATTCATTTTGTTCTCTGCTTTTCTGCTCTGCCCATTCTCTTTTTTCCAAATTTTACGCTGAAAATAGTAGTTTTAGCGGTCAATAGACATTTCGGTAATAGGTTTGGTAAAAATCATTACTAGACTTCATCAAGAAAATTCATTACACTAGTGCCTCTTTGAAACATTGTGCCACCCCAAAATGGCGCAGTGAAGCTTCATGACCTGCATCAGTGGGTCGTCTATTGCTCCGATAAATGTTGGAGTTTCATCAAACGTGGGGTTATCCCTGCATTCAGTTTGCCGCCCCAATGCGGCAGTCGACCCATTCTGAACAGTCCTTTCAGGATACGGAATGGGATAAATAAATTGACAGCTTTGTTTGTCATGCTCGCGCGTCATTGTGTGTGCAGGTATTTTCTGTGCCTTGAACTCGTGCGGCAGAAATGGAGTAAAACATGACGAATCGCTATCGTAATGCCATCGTCGGCACAGCCATCACTATATTGGCCGTGGCGGGCATCGGCTGGACGGTCGGTGCCGACGCCATTGAGCGTTATCAAGGTGATCTGATCTATTACACTATGCGGCACATGCAACTAGTTGGCTGGTCGATGTTGTTGGCCCTTGTGACCGGTCTGCCCGCAGGAATTTTACTTAGCCGCCCTCTATTCGCGCGCCACGCTGAAAAATTCATGCAGATATTTAATATCGGCAACACCATTCCATCGATCGCCGTATTGGCCCTTGCGTTAGCGTTTTTCGGCATCGGTGATAAACCGTCAATCATTGCTTTATGGCTAGCCTCATTACTACCCATAGTACGCAATACGTACGAAGGGCTGAAGCAAGTCCCGCCCTCGTTACGCGACGCGGCTAAGGGTGTCGGTATGAAGCCCTACCAAATCTTGTTCCGGGTCGAGTTGCCAAATGCCATTCCGATTATTGTCGGTGGTATCCGAACCGCCTTAGCCATTAATGTTGGTACCGCACCGCTATCGATTTTGATTGGTGGCGAAAGTCTCGGTAGCATTATTTTCCCCGGCATTTATCTCAACAACCAGGATCAACTATTGCTTGGTGCCACCGCCACGGCAGTACTGGCGCTGATACTTGATGCCATCGTTTCTATCGGCAGCAACGCCTATCTCAGCAAACGCGGTCTATTGCGATAAACGATATCGCAGACATTGCTACCGCAGAGATTCAGATGCGGTTTATCAGCATCTTTTAAGAAGGAGAAAAAAATGAATTTTTTACGCATAAAGCATTTGCTGACAATGACGTTCGGCATATTTAGTCTCGTAATGGCGTCAGCCGCGATCGCTGGCCCCTTAGTAGTCGGCGGTAAAAACTTTACCGAACAGTTAATTCTATCGTCCATGACGCAACAGTATTTACAGTCTAAAGGGTACAGCGTTGAGCTGAAAAATGGCTTGGGTACCACCATCATGCGCCAGGCGATAGAAAGCGGCCAGCTAGATATCGTTTGGGAATATACCGGCAGTTCATTAATTGTATTTAACAAAATTACCGAGAAGCTGGACGACGAGCAATCTTATGAACGCGTCAAACAATTAGACGGCGCCAAAGGTTTGATATGGCTGAAACCATCTAAATTAAATAATACCTACGCGTTAGCAGTGCCTGCCACACGCGCTGAGGAAGAAGGAATAAAAACAATAGAAGATCTGGTAGACAGAATCGCAGCGGATCGCGAGCGCGATCCAGACAGCAAACATTTGTTCGGGGTTGACTTTGAATTTGCCTCACGTTCAGATGGTTTAGGCCCAATGTCAGAACTGTACAACATGCATTTTGACCGGAGTGAGGTCAAGCAGATGGATCCCGGTCTGGTCTATACCGCGTTACGAAACGATCAGTTGTATGTTGGCCTTACGTACTCTTCCGATGGTCGCATTGGTGGTTTTAATTTAAAGCTGCTAGAAGACAACAAGGGTTTCTTTCCGTTTTATACCGCGGCGCCCATGGTTCGTAAAGAAATACTCGACGCCAATCCAAAGCTGGCCGAACAGTTGAACGCTTTGTCGGCCACTATCGACACGCAAAAAATGGCAGCCATGAACAAGCAAGTGGATATCGATCAACAACCGATAGCGCAGGTTGCGGCCGATTTTTTACGCGCTCAAGGTTTGATGTGAGGGATGCAAAATGAGTTTATTTAACTATCTTTCCGGCGCGTGGCCTGAGATTTTACATCTGACTTTGCAACATTTGATGTTGGTGAGTATCGCCGTTGGTTTGGCCATTTTGGTTGGCGTTCCGCTTGGCATAGTGATGATTCGTCACCGTGGGTTAGCCAGCCCGATGCTCGGATTGGCCACCGTCATTTTGACGTTACCATCGATCGCGTTATTCGGATTGATGATCCCGTTGTTCTCCCGTTTTGGCCAGGGTCTGGGACCATTACCCGCCATCACCGCAGTATTTTTGTATTCGTTGTTGCCGATTATGCGCAATACGTATTTGGCACTCGATGGCATTGAAGACGGCGTCAAAGAAGCGGGCATTGGTATCGGCATGACGTTTTGGCAGCGCTTGCGTCTGGTTGATTTGCCATTGGCTGTTCCCGTGATTTTAGGTGGAGTCCGTTCCGCAGTCGTCATGAATATTGGCGTGATGGCAGTTGCCGCTGTGATCGGAGCGGGTGGTTTGGGCGTGCTGATTTTGCACGCGATTAGCCAAAGTAATATGCAAAAACTCGTGGTCGGTGCGGTATTGATCAGCGTCCTGGCAATTGTTGCCGACGCTTTGCTGCAGTGGCTTCAACGCGTACTAACACCGAAAGGAATGCAGAAATAATGATTGAACTCGACAAACTAAGTAAAGTCTTCACCCAAAAAGATGGCGTCAAAGTAAAAGCCGTTGATGAGGTAAGTCTCACCGTCGCCGAGGGTGAAATTTGTGTATTTCTTGGACCTTCCGGTTGCGGAAAGAGCACGACGCTCAAAATGATCAATCGTTTGATCGTTCCCACTTCCGGCCGTGTTTTATTGAATGGTGAAGAAACCACCGGTATCGATGAGGTTACCTTACGTCGTCACATTGGTTATGTTATTCAGCAGGTCGGCCTGTTTCCGAACATGACTATCGAAGAAAATATCACGGTCGTGCCACGCTTGTTGGGCTGGGATAAAAAGCGTTGCCGTGAGCGCGCGACCGAATTAATGGCGATGGTAGCACTTGATCCCAAGTTATATCTAAAACGCTATCCACGCGAATTATCGGGCGGTCAGCAGCAGCGTATTGGGGTGATTCGGGCGTTAGCTGCGGATCCTCCAGTCTTGCTAATGGATGAGCCATTCGGTGCCGTCGATCCGATTAATCGCGAGTCGATTCAGAATGAGTTTTTTCAAATGCAGCGTCAATTGAACAAGACAGTGATTATGGTCAGTCATGATATTGACGAGGCGATCAAGCTTGGCGATAAAATTGCGATTTTCCGTGCAGGAAAGTTGGTACAGCTGGATCATCCCGATACACTATTGGCGCGCCCAAAAGATGAGTTCGTTGGATCATTTGTAGGTCAGGACGCTACTTTGAAACGCCTGTTACTAGTGCGGGCTGGTGATGCAGCGACGACTTCTGCGACCGTGCGGGATGACTCTACGCTAGCAAATGCTTATGGATTAATGGACGAAAATGATTATCGCTACGTCACTGTTACCGACGTGGACAATCATGCCATGGGTTTTGTCTCCCGTCGGGATGCTCGCGGTGCGCAAGGAGCTTGCTCGGATAAGTTGAAGCCATTCCCCGTTAGCGCAACACCGGATGAGAACCTGCGCGTAGTGCTTTCCAAAATGTATAAGCATAGTACGAGCTGGATGCCAGTAATCGATCACGATAGTAGTTATTTGGGCGAGGTTACACAGGATTCAATTGCAGATTATTTGAGTTCGGGACGGACCCGGGTTAAATAAGGTTGGAGATACTTTTTCATTAGTCGTATTTATTACTACGGCTCAGAGATCGCCTTCTTTTTAGTTATGCTTCCTTGGTGGGTGCGTTGAGTCGGAGCAATAAAAAGCACCCAACTGAAGTGCTCCCTCGACAAGGGTCCTCAGAGTGCAAGTCGCTTGAATTAATGACGACCAAACTTAAAACACCAAATACCAATAAAAAAACGGCCACCGGAATAAATCCGATGGCCGTCTTGCTTAGCGTAGCTTAACAATCAATAAGCGATTGTCTTGCCAACCAATTTCAAATCTCTAATTAACGATCACCAAACGAGCGACGTGTGCTGCTGTCGTTAGTGCGGTTACCTTTGTAACCACCGCCAGCACCACCACCTGCGCCAGCACCGTCACGACGCGGAGCGCCTGGCTTGCTGAACGTACGACCGCCTGGCTTACTTGGCGCACTGCGATTGTCGCCTGGTTTCCAGCCACCTGGTTTGTGGTTTGAGCGTGGTGCAGAAGCTGTTTTCTTTGGTTCAAAACCAACAACGACATCGACCGGAATTAATTGCTTTGTGAAGCGCTCGATACGCTTAACGTTCATGCTTTCAGCATGGTTCACCAGCGATACAGCCACACCGTTACGGCCAGCGCGACCAGTACGACCAATACGGTGGACGTAATCTTCAGGGAACTTAGGCAAATCGTAGTTGAACACGTGGGTGATCGCTGGGACGTCGATACCGCGTGCGGCAACGTCAGTTGCTACCAATACGCGCACTTGACCGCGACGCAGACTGTCCAGAGTGCGGTTACGGGCGCCCTGATGCATGTCACCATGCAATGCGGCTGCAGCGAAACCGGCGATGTTCAGGCGGTCAGCGATATTGTCAGCGTCACGCTTGGTGGCAGTAAATACAACTGCCTGGTCCATCGTTTCGTCGCGCAACAGATGATCCAGCAAACGATTTTTGTGCGACAGATCGTCGACAAAATGCACCTTTTGTTGAATGTTTTCATGCTTGGTTGCTGAACCAGCGATCTGAATGATCATTGGGTTTTTAGTGATGCGTTTTGCCATGTTACCGACAACGCCATCAAGCGTAGCCGAGAACAACATGGTTTGACGTGATTCAGGTGTAGCAGCAACGATTTTTTCGATATCGTCGATGAAACCCATGTCCAACATACGGTCAGCTTCGTCAAGGACGAGAATTTGCAATTGCGAGAAATCGATCTTGCCTGATTCCATGTGATCGATCAAACGACCAGGTGTGGCGACCAGAATTTCTGGATTTTTAGCCAGCAATTGCATTTGTTTAGGATAAGGCATACCACCGAGGATCGAAATTGCCTTGATGCGCTTCATGTGTGAGCCGTACTTATCAGTAGCGCTCGTTACTTGCAGTGCCAATTCGCGTGTTGGGGTTAGTACCAACATTTTTGGTTGCGCAGCTTTGAAACGTGGGCGATCACCGCGTGAACGCGATGCTTGCATTTCTTGATTTGGTGTTTTGCCAGTTTGATCAACAACAGGCTCAGACGCGAATTTATGCAGAGCTGGCAGCATGAAAGCTGCAGTTTTGCCGGAACCGGTTTGCGACGATACCATTAGGTCGCGGCCTTCGATAGCGGCTGGAACAGCTTGTTCCTGAACGCTAGTTGGTTTTGTGTAGCCGGCTTCAGTCAGTGCTTGGATAACGGACGCGTGTAAGCCTAGTGATTCAAATGTCATTTATTTCTTTCGTAAAGTTCAGCGTCATCGTGCAAATATCAACTAAGTGACAAATGCTGAGAACGCAAAAAAGCAACGCCAACCAACGAAATGACTATGAAACGACAAAGAAATTTCGGCACAAAAGCTTTGCGCCGGGACGGTGTCAGTTAAACGACACACAAGGCGGGAGGGCTTTTACAATGCAATGTCTAAATTGAACGAAGACATGCTTAGGCTTGCGCAGCTACTTGTTTTTGTTTTTAACGATTAAACTTGCTTGCTCGCTTAATCGTTGCTTGCGTCATATTGCAACGCAGCCCATGATAATACAGTAATTTCGCCCGTGATACACGAAAAATGTTGCTGTTGCACATAAACAGCTTCAACAGAAACCTATAAGACCGTCGTTCGTTGTTTTTTTGTCGACCTTCAGCCGCAGAGGAAAGCAAAACGTCCGAGACATCCGGACGTTGTTGATGTTTTAAGAAAATGGTAAGTGTTTACTCGGAGATGCCGCCCACGACTTTTGAGAAGCCGCCATCGACGTAGGTAATCTCGCCGGTGATGCCGCTTGCCAAATCAGACAGCAGGAACGCGGATGCGTTACCGACGTCTTCGAGGGTGACGTTACGACGTAATGGGGCGTGTTCGGCAACAAAGCCCAGAATTTTGCCAAAGCCTTTGATCCCGCTTGCTGCCAGTGTTTTGATCGGACCGGCGGAGATACCGTTGACGCGTACTCCTTTAGGGCCGAGCGACTCTGCAAGATAGCGGACACTGGCTTCCAGCGAAGCTTTCGCCAGACCCATGGTGTTGTAGTTCGGTACCACGCGGTCAGAGCCGAGGTAAGTCAACGTCAGTAATGCCGAATTTGGACGCAACATTGGTAACGCTGCTTTGGCCATTGCAGGGAAACTATAGGAGGAAATGTCATGCGCAATCTTGAAGCCTTCGCGGGACAAGCCATCCAAAAAATCACCTGCTATCGATTCTGCCGGGGCGAAGCCAATGGCATGGACCATACCATCTAGCTGATCCCAGGATTTTCCCAGATCGGCGAATAATGCGTTGATTTGCTCATCGCTGCCAACGTCACAATTAAAAATGAGTTTACTGTCAAACTCGGCTGCAAATTTGGTGATACGGTCTAAAAAGCGCTCGCCGACGTATGTAAACGCGAGTTCCGCACCTTCACGTTTACACGCTTGAGCGATGCCATAAGCGATTGAGCGATTCGACAATACGCCGGTGATCAGGATTTTTTTTCCTTGCAGAAATGCCATGTTGACTCCAGATATGCGCGCCATGTGACGGCGGCGCGGTTGTGCGGTGCGTTCCTGCGCAATGACAAATACCAAGGTATCAATCGCAGTGTAACGGATATGTTTTTACGCGAACTGGGCCAGATTGTAGGGGTTCATTACGATCCCGGCAACTAGTCCCCGCTATATCGCGAATTATCTTGCGCTATCCCGTGATGTTTATCTCAGCATAGGTAAGCGTATTGATCGGAATATAAGGATTACTGCTTCCGTGTGCTACGGCTAGACGCGATTAGTTCACCCTTGGCATCTGCTGCGTGTGCTTTTTTGGAGGCGACGACTGTATTGTGTTTTGTTGCACTCCCTTTTCTCACTGGGCTTGCTACTTTTACAATGCGCTCTGTGCGTTGACCACGGCTATTTACCAACACGGCTTTATGATATTGCGTTCCAGTGGAAGCGCGTTTGGCCCCGCCATTGGAGGCGCCGGGTCGGTTTGGTACCTGCAATTGCAGACTTTGACCGCGGTTAATGCTATCGCGACGTAAACTGTTCCACGATTTGACCTGACTTATACTAACGTTGTAGCGCCCTGCGATGGATGCAAGCGTATCGCGTTTTCCAACTTTGACGAAAATGCGGCGCGTTTCTGGAATATCCGGTGCCACTGCCATCGTCGCATTGTCAGCGACTTCTGCTGTGATATCGCTATTTTGTGTTTCAGTTTTAGGCACCAGGATAGTCGATCCAGCCTTCAATACCATGCGCGGTGGAATATGGTTGACTTCGCGCAAGATCGCAGGTGTTGTGTCGAATTTGGCGGCGATCGCCTCAATCCGTTCGCGTGCATTTCCGACTGTGTGAGATGTCCAGGTGGACAATGATTTCGTCCATTGGGCAATATTTTTCTTAAATTTTTCTGCATTCGATTGCGGAAGCAAAATTTTGGTGTCCGAACTACCGATAATTACTGGTCGGTTAAATTGCGGATTGAGCGCCTTAAAATCATCAAGCGACAGTTCTGCCAGTTGCGCTGCTACCTTGACATCAATGTCACGGGTTTTGCCAATGGTTACAAAGTACGGTTCATTATCGATCTTCGGGAGCGCAATATTGTATGCGTCCGGTGCTGCGATGATATTTTTAACGGCTTGCAATTTGGGGACGTAATTACGCGTTTCCGCTGGCATTTGAGAGGCGAGACTGGCAAAGTCGGTTGGTAAACCAGCCGCCTGATTTCTGTCGATCGCTTTTTGGACTGAGCCCTGACCCCAGTTATATGCTGCCAGTGCCAATTGCCAGTCGCCAAACATGCCGAACAAGGTTTGCAAATAAGTCAGTGCGGCGTCCGTTGACGCCAGAACATCACGCCGGTCGTCCTTAAACATATCTTGCTTGAGATTGAAATCGCGTCCTGTTGCGGGCATGAACTGCCATAGACCGACCGCTTTGGCGCTAGAAAAAGCTTGCGGATTGAAGGATGACTCGATGAACGGCAATAAAGCTAGTTCAGTTGGCATGCCGCGTTTTTCGAGCTCCTGTACAACGTGAAACAAGTAGGGAGATGCGCGCAATGTGGTGCGTTCAAAATAATCGGGACGCGAGCTATAAAATTCAGTTTGGGAGGTGACTTGTGCGTTGTCCAGGTCGGGAATGCTGAAACCTTTTCGTATTCTCGCCCAGACGTCGACCTGCGTCATACCAAGCACACCAGCGCTTGGATTGGCGGGGTCGATTAAACTAAAAGTGGGGGCGTAAATAGAAATATCGCTAGCATGGGCCAGCAGCGGATTGCCGAAAAAAGCGATGGCAGCAAGCGCGAATGTCTTGAATTTAAATGGCATGGAATCTTTTTTGCGAAACCGGCCAGTAGGGCCAAGTAATAGAAATATAGAGCGTAGTGTACGTAAGCAGCTTTTGTCGCGTCAAGCAAAAATTATGCTTTCTCAAGGAGATAAGTGATTGATTAATAGCGTAATTAATAACCTAGACCTTACAGCAGGACGACAATCCGTCACTTTAAGGGCGGTTGCCCTCTGGCAAGAGATAATCTAAGGCGTTGGATCATGGGGCGTGACGAAAGGACGGCTGTTGGATTTGGAGCATATTATTTGAAAGTATTTTTCCAAAGCCGCAGCGCGGCAAACGCAGCGATGGGATTATCTTGATCGGTATGTGGAAGATGATCGCTATCTCGCAAGCTGGCGATAATTTCCGGCTCTCCATAACGCAAAAAAGGATTGGTGGCGTTTTCCTCGCCAATACTCGATGGTATTGTTGGGACTTGGCGATCACGTTTTGCTTGTTCTGTCGCAATGCGACGGGTCAGTGCTCCGTTGCCAGGTTCAACTGCCTGCGCAAAACGCAGATTGGACATTGTATATTCATGTGCGCAATAAACTTGTGTTTCTGCGGGCAAGGCGCTCAGCTTTGAGAGCGACGTCACCATTTGGGCTGGTGTGCCCTCGAATAAGCGTCCGCATCCGCCTGCAAACAAGGTGTCACCGCAAAACAACCAATTTTGTTGGTTCGCAACATAGGCGATATGACCACTAGTATGGCCCGGTACATCCAGTACTGACAGTGTTAATGGCAGTTGCGGAACGTCAATAATATCGCCTTCGTTTAATAGTTTGGTAACATCAGCAATGACTTCATGTGCGGGGCCGAAAACGGGGACATTGGCATGCTGCAACAAAATTTGCACCCCGCCGACATGGTCAGCATGGTGATGTGTCAGTAAAATAGCGCTAAGTTTGAGTGTCAGGGTGCCCAGCGCGGCGATTACCGGGGCGGCATCACCCGGATCAACCACTGCGGCGTGACATCCATCATGTATAAGCCATATGTAATTGTCATTGAAAGCCGGAATCGCCACTACACTCAACGCGTTACTTAACAAGGCAGTCATGGAATATCCGTCTTCAAAAAAGTCTATTATAGCGCTCGGCCCGTGGCTGCAAACGCCAATTGGCCAATATATGCTTACCTGGGAACAGGCGCATCTGGACGCGATGACCGCAGATATTTTCGGCTTTAATGCGATGCAAATTGGTTTGCCTCAAATGGATACCTTGCGGGCGAACCGAATGCGTCACAAGTGGTTAAGTGATAGTGAACCGTTGGAGAATTGGGCGCAAAATAGGAACGAAAGTTGCAATAATTCCACGTCAATGCAGGCCGCGGGCCAAGATCAGACGCATGACCAAACACAAGGCAGAATGGAGACTAATCAGGGCCAATCAAAAATAGTTATTGCCCACGATTTCGCCGACCTGCCATTTGCCTCGCAAAGCCTCGATCTTGTCGTTCTGCCGCATGTGCTGGAATTTGCTGCCGAGCCGCATCAGGTGTTGCGCGAGGTGGAACGCGTGTTAATCCCCGAGGGTCAAGTCATTATTTGTGGCTTCAATCCAGCCAGCCTATGGGGAATACGGCAATCGACCGGTCGGCTTTCAGGCGCCCATTTTTTGCCGCAAAATGCCGAATTTATTAGCTTGCTCCGACTTAAGGATTGGCTGAAGTTGCTCAACATGGAAGTGAATCGCGGGCGTTTCGGTTGTTATGCACCGCCTTGCGCAACCGCGAAATGGCTGAACCGATTTTCATTTATGGAGAAAGCGGGTAACCGTTGGTGGCCATATTTTGGTGCCACGTATATAGTGCAAGCGATCAAGCGCGTTAAAGGAATGCATCTGATTGGTCCCGCGTTTAGCAAAAAAGCGATCAAGGCGGCTAACGGCGTGCCGGCGACGAACAGAACACACAAAGCAGGTAAGAATTAAGACGGCGATAACGCTGTAGATCAAAGAATTTAGATTTCTTTTTCTTTTCAATTAACAAACTACTAACGAATAAGATATCAAGCATGGACAAAGTAGAAATATTTACCGATGGCGCCTGTAAAGGTAATCCTGGCACTGGCGGTTGGGGCGCATTACTTATTGCCAACGGTAGCGAGAAGGAACTATTCGGCGGCGAGCGCAATACCACCAACAATCGGATGGAATTGTTAGCCGTCATCGAGGCCTTAAAGGCGCTAAAAAAGCCATGTGAAGTCATCGTTCATACCGATAGCCAATATGTTCAAAAAGGCATTAGCGAGTGGATTCATGGCTGGAAGGCGCGCGGCTGGAAGACCGCAGCAAAAGCCCCGGTAAAGAATGTCGATCTGTGGCAGGCTCTGGATGCCGCGCAAGCACAGCACCAAATGGATTGGCGCTGGATTAAGGGGCATGCAGGTCATGTTGGCAACGAACGTGCTGATGAACTGGCTAACCGTGGCGTGACGACGGTCTTATAGTTCAGGCTTTTTTTTGCCCAATATCTAGGTCTTGTCGTTGATCTGGTCCCCAATTGGTACTACATGCACCCAAGGGCATGCATTTGCGGACAGTCCTTTTTTGTACACCTTTTAGTAGCAGCTGACCACTTCGCCAATCGTTGCTGACAATACAGATCACCATCAAATTGTAACAACGCCATCTTGGCTTTTTGTATACCTTTACCAGTTTTTAAAAATAAGTGACTATGCGACAAATTGTTTTAGATACCGAAACCACAGGCCTTAACCCGCGCACCGGTGATCGGGTCATCGAAATCGGCTGCGTTGAATTGATTGACCGTCGTTTGACAGGCAATAACTATCATCAATACATTAATCCTGAACGCGACTCTGAAGACGGCGCGTTGGCAGTTCATGGATTGACCACAGAATTTC
Source organism: Glaciimonas sp. GNP009 (assembly GCF_054343755.1). Taxonomy (NCBI): domain Bacteria; kingdom Pseudomonadati; phylum Pseudomonadota; class Betaproteobacteria; order Burkholderiales; family Oxalobacteraceae; genus Glaciimonas; species Glaciimonas sp. GNP009. The sequence goes on along the minus strand of NZ_JBTGUV010000004.1, from coordinate 886,557 downwards.
TGAGTGATAAACCAAAATTTCGACAGATTGCCGCCGAACTGAAAGAATATATTAACGGCGCAGAAGTCATCATTCATAACGCACCGTTCGATCTGGGCTTTTTGGATGCTGAATTTAAACGCCTGGACCTTGAAACTTTTAGTAGCGAGATTGACGGCGTGATCGACACGCTGGTGCAAGCTAAGGAAATGTATCCCGGAAAGCGGAATTCGCTGGATGCGCTCTGTGATCGCTATGGCATTTCAAATGCGCATCGGACTTTGCATGGCGCTTTGCTCGATTCTGAGTTGCTGGCAGAAGTTTACCTTGCCATGACGCGCGGTCAGAATAGCTTTAGCATTGATTTTGGCGATAACCAGGATGGAGAGGGTGAAGATGGGGCGCGTTTGCCATTAACGCCTTTGGCGGAAATTTTCGTTCGTCTTGCCAGCGTCGACGAGCTTGAATTGCATGAGGGTGTGCTAGGGACCATCGACAAAGAGGTTCGAGGCCTCAGCGTCTGGCACAAATTACCTGCGGAAATTGCATCTAATTAATAGTAGGGCGCCATATGAGTCCTGCGTTCTGGTGGTTGATGGTCAATCTTTGCCAGAAGCTTTAAAATAAGGTTGTACAGATGCGAGTGTTGTTGTATTATTCTGTCCTGTTGCAAACGGGCGGTTAGTTCAGCTGGTTAGAATACTTGGTCGACATCCAAGGGGTCGCAGATTCGAATTCTGCACCGCCCACCAGAATATAAAAGGTCTTTCTTCGGAAAGGCCTTTTTCATTTTCAGCGCCATTCTTAGCCGTTCCCCGATTCGCGTGCCAGTGCATGCCTAGACATTGGGCGCATTGCTAGAATCCCAGACGCGTCGCGCACTCCCAATAATAACGTTAGGAAAATCATGATTTGTCATCAGTGCAAGACGCAAAGCCTCACGACCGATTTAACATGCACGCAATGCGGCGCTGATCTGGTTGGCAAAACAGGCGGTGCAAATTCACCGCCCATTCAAAAAAAAGTGCCACTCAATCCCAGATATTATGGACAGATAGCGTCGTGGGTTGTGATCTGCTTGTTTGTGCTGCTTTATAAGCTAGTACTTCCGGCATTCATAGTAAGTACCATTTGGGAAAACTCGACAATCTTTGGTGTTGGCGTTGCATTGTCGTGGATTGCAGGACGCTTAATTGGCAAGATTCTGGCGCAGAAAAAAGCAAACTGACGGCCGTCAACATTAGGCAAACCTTTTAAGCGGATGCCAATCTGGACAATAGAGTATGCAGATGCGTAGCTATGACAAGCTCGGATAAAGTAGTCTTGTTTTTTCCATGGTAGGATATTCCTAACAATGAGGAGACTACGATGCCATCCGAACTTTTAGGTACGTATGAAATTGAGTATTCGGCCGTCTTATTGCCTGACAGCGAGCATTGGGCCGCATATCTAACCATCTTTGCGCCGTCACCCAATCCCATGCACCGGAATAATATTTTTCCTAATCAACGGGTTTCCGTTGAGCACGTCTTTGCGAATCAAGAAGACGCGGAGCGAGAGGCGCAAAAAATCGGCGCTGAGATGATCAATAAGTGCAGCTCCAACAAAGCTTGATGCGATAGAAGGTTGATGCAGGTAAGATGCCCGAGTTAGCTGTTGAGCTACTCCAAAGAAGTATCAAAGGACGGATCAAATCGCCAGCAACACAGCTAGGGCAATGATGGCGGGAAGCGCCTGAACGATCAAAATTTTCTTGCCCACCGTTGCTGCGCCAAATAAGCCAGCAATGATGACGCATAGCAGGAAAAACACTTTGATCGAGAATCCGTTTGGTCCCAACCAAAGTCCCCACAACAAACCGGCAGCTAGAAACCCGTTGTATAAGCCTTGATTCGCTGCTAATGCCTTGGAGGCGGTGGCGAATTCTTGCGTCAGGCGAAACGTTTTCAGTCCTAGTGGTTTATCCCAGAACACCATCTCAAGTATTAGAAAATAGACGTGTAGCAATGCGACTAAGGTAATTAAGATAGTTGAAATAATACCAATGGCAGCGGTCATGAATTTTATCCTTTAATAGCGCAGAGTCATGATGCAGACGACGATGTCAATATTGCAATTTAATGAAAAAAGAGAGGTCAATCGGAGGTCAATACGATTATCCAGTCTGGGGCGGGTTATCTTTTGTCGTGGTGACATTGCTGTATTTCGAACAGGCCAAGATTCACTTGCGTTGCCTTCCCTTTTCCCGTTGCAGAAACCACTCTTTTCGCGCACGTAATCTCAGGGGAGCGTGTTAGCGTGAGTCGTCTTTCCAATAAATAGTTAATATTAGGCCATTATTTAGTGCGGCCACGCACGATACTACATAATTTTATGGCTTTTTATAACGAATAGTTTTTGCTCAATCTTGCTGTTGCGCCGTCGACTAGGGGGTGTGTTTTGTCATCACGCAGCCGAGCAGCACTTTCAATCAACGATACCGATTAGAATTGGCATCTAAATAATGTGGTTAGTAGATGCACTCCTTGCGGCTTCCCATATTTACTGCCCCATATTCAAACTTCGCAAATAAGATTATGCACATTCTGTTGGTAGAAGATGACTCAGTACTTGCCGACGGCATTTTGCGGATATTCAAAGGTCATGGAATGGTCGTTGACGTGGTGCAGAATGGCAGCGATGCTGACGCACTGTTACAACGCACCGAGATTTCCGTAGTGGTGTTGGATATCGGTTTGCCGGGTATGGATGGTTTTGAAGTCGTCCGTCGCTTGCGCGCCCGTGGCAGCCATATTCCCGTGTTGTTGCTGACCGCACGCGACTCCGTCCAGGATCGGGTCTACGGTCTGGAGATTGGGGCCGACGACTATCTGGTGAAGCCATTTGCGACACAGGAATTGGTGGCACGGGTAAGGGCTTTATTGCGACGCAGCGCGCCACAGCCGCTGGAGATGCATTTGGGTGGACTCTCACTCAATACGTCGTCCCGCAGAGCAAAAATCAATGGTAAGTCGATTGAACTCTCGGTACGTGAATGGGCAGTCCTTGAATATCTGCTGCAACAAGCGTCCCGCGTGGTGTCGCGGCAACAGATCATTGATGCGATTTTACCTTGGGGTGCGGAACTGACCCTTAATGCGGTGGAAGTTTATATCTCGCGTATTCGACTGAAAATTGCGGATGCCGGAATTGAAATTCGTACTATACGAGGATTCGGTTACATGCTGGAAAAAGTCGAGCTATGAACAGTATTCGGATCAACCTGCTGATGTGGCTAATTGTGCCGCTCCTCATTGTGAATTTTGTTGGCGCTGGCCTTAGTTATTGGCTGGCTTGGGTACCTGCACAAATTGCCTTCGATCAAAGTCTGGCAGATGCTGGCTGGGCCATGGTTCCCCGTTTGCAGGAAAAGAATGGCCAGGTAGAAAGCACGTTGTCGCAACAGGCTGAGCAAGTATTGCGAGTCGATCACTTTGACGCCATTTATTTGGTGGTGCGAAGCCAAGATGGGAAGTTGCTCGCTGGTGATGCGGATTTTCCGGCGCTGCCGCAGCAAAAAGCATTAAACGAGCCTACGCCCTATGAAGGTCAAATGCGCGGTGAGCCGGTGCGAATAGTGGCACTCCAGACGACGGTTGGGCGCCAGCAGGTATTTATCGGCGTCGCAGAAACGCTACGTAAGCGTAACCATATTCGATCCGTCATTTTTTTTGCGCTCTCTATACTGGAGGCGCTATTAGCGATTATGTTGATTGCGACGATCTGGTTTGCTGTGAGCAAAGGCTTGTTGCCGCTGAAAAAAATGCAGCTGGATTTGAATTTACGTAGCCACGACGATTTATCCGCGTTGGATGAAAACAATGTGCCGCTGGAACTTGGGCCAGTAGTGACGGCTATCAACGGTTTGCTCAACAAGGTGCAAAACGGCGCTCAGCGACAGCAACATTTTCTGGCAAATGTCGCGCACCAGTTACGAACCCCGTTGGCTGGATTCAGAACGCAATTGGAATGGTTACTACAAAAGAACGCTAGCGAACCGGAAACCGCGCATTCGATCAAACTCATGGCATCGTCGACCGAGCGGATGATCCGCCAGACTAATCAGTTGTTAGCCTTGGCAAGAGCGGAGCCGACAAAATTTGAAAAAGAACGGCTGGAAGTCATTGAATTAAATAAACTGGTGGAAGAGTCGATTCAGCATTTCGTCGAAGAAGCCGATAAAAAGGCTATCGACATCGGTTTTAATCTGCATAAAACCCGTGTAATGGGAGATCCATTTCTATTACGTGATCTGATCGATAACCTGATCGATAATGCGATCCGCTACTCACCTGGCAACGGCACTGTCACTGTTAATACGATACAAGGCAACGATGGCGGCATTTTCTCGGTAGAGGATTCGGGGCCCGGCATCGCCGCCTCGGAGCAAGAGTTAATCTTTACGCGCTTTTATCGTATTGATGACAATATTGCTGGCAATGGCCTGGGATTAGCGATTGTGCGCGATATTACCAAAGACCATGGGGCCAGAATCACCGTGGAACCCGGACCGACATGCGGCACCATATTCTCAGTGCTTTTCCCCTTTCCTATTCTTGGCACTCCCACTAAGTTGCAGTCTTAGTTGCAGTCTTAGTTGCAGTCTAAATTGCTGCTCTAATTGCAGGTCTGTCGCCCCACAATCATCCATATTGGCAGCGGTCATCTGGATGGCTTTGCTTCGATTGCGATGTTGGCATCTGCATTCCGTCCGCGTTCTATTTAGTCTCTTACCATCAATTGATCGCTTATCTTTTGTTTGTCAGGATTTTGTCAGGTTTCCTTCAGGTTATTGACAGGATCGGTGGTTATTCTGTAGTAGTTCCTTCTGGAATCGCAAGGAATCTTGTCAATTAGTTAGGTTCCCTGTGCCATATTACTTACTGGCGCTAGTTCCGACTCAATGACTTATTCCACTCGCATCCTATTTATTTACATCCTGCTAGCGCTGGGCATGACGATATCTTCGGCAAACGCACAGGATGCGCTGGTGCCGTGTCGACGGTTTCTGCACCAGATTGAATGCGTGACCGTGCCGCTTGCAACATCAGGTGAAGATGCCGACGCTAAGCAGTTTGTGGCACCGACTAACGGCTTAGGGAAAATTTATCTGATACGGCCCGGAACAATGGAGCCGAAACAAAAGACTGAGATTTTTTTGGATGGTAAATGGATCGCCAATTTGGCTCCGATGACCTATCTGGTGATGGAAACCAGCTCCGGTACGCACACTGTAAGTTCCAATCTACAAGCGGCTTCATCTTTGTCATTAGATGTTACTGGTGACAAAAATACGTATGTTAAAGAGCAGTTATACCAATTTTTCAATAGTGAAAAAATTGTTTTTGAAATCGTCGATCAGCACACCGGACAGGCCGACGTTTTGAAATCTGCCTTGATCAGCAAGGTTCCCGCCACGAGAGTTGATCAACCCTCCAAGCCCTGAAGCCATACATTGATGTCGCATTCTTTTTACAACACCTGATAAAGCGACGAATGCAACAGAATTACATTGATGTTGGGAAGATCAGCCCGATCAGCGAACAACGATTCTTACTATAAGTACCATCATGCAAAAGTCTATCCTGCCTAGAAAAAAAAATGTTTGTATTCTCGCAATCGGTGTCCTCGCTATTGCCGGAATCGTTTGGATTACGTCAAGCAGTAAAGGTGTTATCCATGCAGCAGATGCCAACGCTGAGCCAATCCCTAATTTGATTCGAAAAGGCGATCAGATTTCAGTTCCTTTGCATTCGCCGCTGCGTGACCGTCTTACCGTGCAATTGGTTGCGGCAATGGATACCGCACATGCTCTGGAATTGCCAGCGCAGGTAGAAGCCGATCCTTCCCGGACCATCAATATCGTGCCACCGGTTGCGGGAAAAGTGTTGGAGCTAAAGGTTGGCCTTGGCGATCATGTCAAAAAAGGACAGCTGTTGCTGGTGATGACGTCGGGTGATTTTGCGCAAGCAGCGTCGGACCAACAGAAGGCCCGCGATACTTTGCAACTGGCGAAGAAGATCGTTGATCGCCAGCGCGGCGTTCAAGACGCTGGCGCAGGCGCGGCGAAGGATTTGGAGCAAGCTGAAAGCGCAAGCATTCAGGCGCAGGCTGAGTTTACTCGCGCTGATACGCGGTTGAAATCCTTGGGTGTGGTAAGCGCAGATAGCAATGGACGCCGCCTCAATATCGTCGCGCCTACTTCCGGCAGTATCACGGCATTGTCAATCGGCGTCGGTCAAAGCGTCAATGATCCAACCGCGTCGATGATGACAATAGCGAATCTGGATAACGTCTGGATTACTGCCAATGTGCCTGAAAATTTAGTGTCATCCATCAAGACCGGACAGCAAGTGGCGATCCATTTGCCAGCTTATGCTGATATGCCATTTAAAGGCAGCGTCAGTTTTATCAGCGATGTTTTGCAACCGGATACACGTCGTGCGTTGGTGCGTATCAGCATGCCTAATGCCGATGGAAAATTAAAGCCAAACATGTTTGCAAGGGTGTCGTTCGCCGTCGCTCAAACATCCGCGCCAGTAGTGCCAACTTCGGCATTACTCATGAATAACGATGACACTACCGTTTTCGTCGAGACGACACCGTGGACGTTTGTAAGGCACAAGGTTGAACTGGGTAGTGAAGCAAACAGCAGCGTCCGTATTCAAGCCGGCCTCAACGTCGGGGATCGGGTTGTGACTAAGGGCGGAGTGCTTCTTAATGATTAATAACGTCGTCCGCTATTGCCTGCAAAAGCGCTATGCAGTGATTCTGGTGACGATTTTGGTGGCGCTGTTTGGCTATTATTCGTGGACCCGTATGGCGGTAGAAGCTTATCCTGAACTGTCCGATGTCTCCGCACAGGTGACGACCCAGGCGCCCGGTCTGGCTGCGGAAGAAATTGAGCAACAGATCACGATACCGCTAGAACGTCAATTGAGCGGCACGCCTGGTTTGGTACATATACGCTCGTCCAGCACATTTGGCTTATCCCTGATTACACTGACGTTTAAAGATGGTGCTGAAGATTACTGGGAGCGTCAGCGCGTCACTGAGCGCATCGCGCTGGTAACAATGCCAACAGGGATTACACCAACTCTGGATTCGGTCAGCGGTCCTTCGGGCGAAATTTATCGCTACACGCTTGAGTCTGATAGCAAGAATTTGATGGAACTGTCAGAGATTCAGCGCTGGATCGTCATCCCCGAATTACGGCAGATTCCAGGTATTGCGGATGTGGGCAATTTTGGCGGCATGACGATGGAATATCAGCTTGAGATTGATCAAAATCAATTGCAGCGCTTTGGCGTTTCGCTACCGGACGTGACCACTGCGATCAATAACAATAACGCCAACGCAGGCGGCAGTCGTATTTCCCGTGGTGAGCAGGGTTATGTCGTACGTGGACTGGGGATGATGCGCAGCTTGACGGACCTTGGCAATGTCGTGGTCAAGCAAGTCAGCGGTGTGCCGGTTTTGGTGCGTGATCTCGGCAAACTGCAATACAGTCATCAAGAACGTCAGGGAATTCTTGGCAAGGACAACAATCCCGATACGATTGAAGGCATCGTCAAGCTATTGAAATATCAAAATGCGTCCGAAGTGATCAAGGATGTGCATACAAAAGTGGCACAGTTACAGAAACAATTGGCGCCGCAAGGGGTGCGAATTGTTCCTTATATTGATCGCGATGAACTGATTCAACTGACCGTCCATAAAGTCAGCCACACGGTGCTGGAGGGAATTGGCCTTGTATGTATCGTGCTGATTTTATTTCTTGGTAGTCCGCGTAGTGCGCTGGTTGCAGCGGTGACGATTCCGCTGGCGTTGGTAGCTGTTTTCATTATGATGTATTTGACCAAAATGCCAGCGAATTTATTCTCGTTGGGCGCAATCGATTTTGGCATCATTGTGGATGGTGCAATTGTTGTGACGGAAGCGATTTTGCGGCGGCGCGAGGCCAAGCCAACTGAAGAGCTAACCGAGATAGAAGTTCGTGCAGCGACCACCGAAGTGATCAAGCCGATTTTCTTTGCGACGTTGATTATTATTAGTGCGTATTTGCCGTTGTTCGCGTTTGAACGTGCTGAAGGAAAGCTGTTATCACCAATGGCGTTCACCGTCAGCTACGCGCTGATCGGTGCGCTTATTTGTAGCATCGTTCTGGTGCCTGGATTGGCCTATATGGCGTTGCGAAAGCCACGCAAAATATTTCATAACAAGCCCCTCGAATGGTTAAGTACAGGTTATCGAAATACACTTGGTGGTATGTTGAACAATCCATCGATTGCGTATGTGATTGGTGTGGTGGCATTGGTCGGTGTGATTGCTTTAGGTGCTGTTACCGGGCGCGAGTTCATGCCGCAGCTGGATGAAGGGACGCTTTGGTTGCAAGTCCAGATGCCATCTGGATTGTCGCTGGAAAAAGGCAGCGAAATGGCGGCCGAATTAAGGCGTACGCTGCTATCGTTCCCTGAAGTTTCTTATGTCGTCACGCAGCTTGGTCGTAGTGATGACGGTACGGATCCATGGACGCCGTCGCATATGGAAGTGCCGGTGGGGTTGAAACCATATAACACCTGGCCTCCTGGAGAAAATAAGGCCGATTTTGTTCGACGTCTCAACGCACGGCTAGTGCAGCTGCCTGGCTTTTCTATCGGTATTAGTCAGCCGATTAGTGACGGCGTTAATGACGCGGTGGGTGGCGCGCATAGTCCGTTGGTGATTCGCATCTATGGTGAAGATTTCAAAGAGTTGCGTCGCATCGGCAATAACATTGTTGACGTTCTGCACGGCGTACGAGGAAGTGCTGACGTATCGATTTTTCAGGAACCACCGATCCCACAGATGGTGATTGATATTGATCGGGCTGCCGCTGCCCGTCTCGGTATTAATATTGCCGATATTTCTAACTTGATACAGACCGGTATCGGAGGCGCGCCGGTGACGCAGATGTATGTTGCCGATCGTATCTATAACGTGACGGTTCGGTTCCCCAAGGATAGTCGGAATGGGTCCGAGGCACTGGGAAACTTGCTCCTTACGGCATCCAGCGGCGCGCGCATTCCCCTTTCTCAATTGGCGCATATTAGGGCTGGAACAGGCGAAAGTACTATTACGCATGAAAGTACGCACAGACAGTTGACCGTTCGACTTGATTACGCAGATCGTGATTTGCTTTCCTATTATAAAGATGCGCAAGCCAGGGTCGCTAGTGATGTGCAGTTTGATCATTCCAAATATCGTCTGGAATGGGCCGGCCAGTTTGAAAATCAGGAGCGGGCGCAAGCACGTCTGATTGTGGTCTTCGGTCTGGTACTGGGTTTGATGGCGCTTATTTTATATGCCGGATTTGGCAAATTGCGCCAAGCCATGCTCATTCTGGGTGTAGTGCCGCTGGCCGCACTGGGCGGCCTGATCGCATTGCGTGTCACTGGCAATACTATTAACGTTGCGACCGGCGTCGGCTTCATCGCTCTATTTGGTGTTGCGGTACAAAACGGCATCATCATGGTATCCAACATCAATCGGGTGCGACAACAAGGTGTGATGTTAATGGAGGCGGTTTTGGCGGGCGCCTCTGAACGTTTCCGCCCGGTGCTTATGACTGCAACCGTAGCGTCGGTTGGCATGTTGCCAGCCGCGCTGGCAACCGGTGTCGGCACCGATGTACAGCGCGGCCTGGCCACGGTCGTTGTCGGTGGATTGGTGGTCGCGACGCTGTTGACACTGTTTATTTTGCCCACATTCTATTTCGCTCTGGAGCGTTGGATAGAACGTCGTAAAGGGGTAAGTCCGACTCCCGATGGCCGCTAGTCGATTAACAAAAATAGATCGTTGAGCCGGAGTACGGCCAAAGATTGAATAGGTTAAATCATGAAAAAATGTACGTTGCAGTCTCTCGCAAGTCCTCCGTTATTGGCAGTCGCCATGGTGTTGGCCGGTTGCGCAGTTGGCCCTGACTTTAGGCAGCCCGACGCACCATCGGTGCAAGGCTATTCCAAAGAGCCTTTACAAACTAAAACCGTTTCTGCCGAGACAATGGGTGGGACCGAACAGCAATTTGTAGCCGGTATGGATATTCCGGCGCAATGGTGGACGTTATTTCAGTCAGCGCCCTTGAATACGGTGATTGCACAGGCATTGAAGGCCAGCCCGGATTTGCAGTCGGCGCAAGCTGCTTTGCGGGCGGCGGAAGAGCAAGTCGCGGCGCAGCGTGGAAGCTTTTTCCCGACTGTTGATGCGAGCTTCACGCCGACGCGTCAGAAGGTGCCGACGACGCCGATTCAGTCGGAAACGCCGGTCTTTAATCTGCATACGGCACAGCTCAATGTGTCTTACAACCTGGATGTTTTTGGCGGTAATCGGCGTCAGGTCGAAAACTTGCAAGCACAGGCGGCACAGCAACGCTTTCAGCTCGAAGCGGCTTATTTGACGCTGACTTCAAATGTGGTCGCAGCAGCTGTTCAGGAGGCGTCCTTACGGGCGCAAATCGCTGCGGCCCAGTACGTCATCCGCATGCAGACTAAATTGCTGGATTTATTGCAACGTCAGTACAAACTGGGTGATGTGGCGCTGGCTGACGTATCTATCCAAAATGCGGCACTGGCGCAGACGCAGGCTACTTTGCCTCCTTTACAAAATGCATTGTCTCAGCAACGTGATCGATTGACTGCGTTGGCGGGGCGCTTCCCAAGTGATGAATTGGATGAAAAATTCGTTTTGTCACAATTAAGTTTGCCTCAGCAATTGCCAGTGAGTCTGCCATCAAATCTGGTACGGCAACGACCAGACGTGCGTGCTGCAGAGGAGCAGTTGCATGCGGCGTCAGCGGCGGTAGGCGTGGCGACAGCAAATATGCTGCCGCAAATAACGTTGAGTGCCAATATCGGGAGTTCGGCAAGTCAGCTCGGTAATTTATTTACGGGTGGAACCGGATTTTGGGGATTAGCCGGAGGACTGACGCAACCGTTGTTTTCGGGCGGCGCGCTGCTCCATAAAAAGCGGGCCTCTGAGGCGCTGTTTGAGCAAGCTGCTGCGCAATATCGTAGTACTGTGATTCTTGCTTTTCAAAATGTTGCCGATAGTTTGCGCGCGCTTCAATATGACGCCCAAACGCTTAAAGCGCAATTGGCGGCAGAACGGGCGGCAGCGCAAAGTCTGGAAATTTCTCGAAAATCAGTGCAACTAGGCGCAGCCAGTCCGCAAACGCTGTTGACCGCGCAGCTAATCTATCAGCAAGCGATTATCAATCTGGCGCAGGCGCAAGCGGCCCGTTTTGCTGACACCGCAGCGTTATTTCAGGCATTGGGAGGCGGTTGGTGGAATCGGACAGATGACGCCAAATCAGTCGTGGCGAGTAACGTGCCAAAATAAAGGTGTAAACTTAATAAGTCGTTAAGTGGGTGATTTACCATTGGCTCGCTCTACATCGCAGATGGGGCTTAAACGGCAAATAGTCGACTAAAACGATACGTCCGCCGCTTATCGCTCGTTGGACGGCTGATGCGCAGCTACCCATATTGCGGTGGTTTTCTGGTATCATCTGTCAATCTGCAGGCTTTAGACCATCACAGCAGTCAAAACACGAAACAATATCTGTAAGAGCGAGAAAGGCATCCTGGTTATGACACCGCGAACTACCACCGCAATCTGCGCGCGACACTAGTCGAGGTCTTTTTCATTGTTGAGAAAGCGCGGCTGGTCCGCGTTTTTTTTCGTCTGCATTTTTGACCATTATTCATCAATTTATTTTATTTAATATGGCATCGCTGAATGTAGAGCGATGATCGATATGGAGTTCAAAATGGTATCAGTTACACTTCCCGATGGTTCACAGCGTCAATTCGATGCGCCACTGACAGTCGCCCAAGTGGCCGCAAGTATTGGTACAGGCCTGGCAAAAGCCGCGTTAGCAGGTAAAGTCGATGGCGTCGTCGTTGATACCTCATATCTGATTGAGCGCGACGTCGCCTTGGCCATCATTACCGACAAAGATGCCGAGGGCCTTGATGTGATTCGCCATTCGACCGCCCATCTGTTGGCCTATGCAGTCAAAGAGTTATTCCCCGACGCGCAAGTGACTATTGGTCCGGTGATTGAAAATGGCTTCTATTACGACTTCGCATATAAACGCCCGTTCACTCCGGAAGACTTGGTTGTCATCGAAAAGAAAATGGCAGAACTGGCAAAAAAAGACGAGCCAGTGACACGCCGGGTATTGCCACGTGACGAAGCGGTCGCTTACTTCAAGTCAATTGGTGAGGCGTATAAGGCCGAGTTGATCGAATCAATTCCGGCTGATCAAGAGGTTTCGCTCTATACCGAAGGGTCGTTCACCGACTTGTGCCGCGGTCCGCACGTACCTTCTACCGGCAAGCTAAAAGTCTTCAAATTGATGAAGTTAGCGGGCGCTTACTGGCGTGGTGATGCTAAAAATGAAATGCTGCAACGGGTATACGGCACTGCGTGGACTAAAAAAGAAGATCAGGAAGCCTATTTGCACATGCTGGAAGAGGCAGAAAAGCGCGATCACCGCAAACTAGGCCGCGCTTTAGATTTATTCCATATGCAGGAAGAGGCGCCAGGTTTGATTTTCTGGCATCCAAAAGGATGGACTATCTGGCAACAAGTTGAGCAGTTCATGCGCCGTGTCTATCAAGATAATGGTTATCAGGAAGTAAAGGCACCACAGATTCTGGATCGTTCGTTGTGGGAAAGAACCGGGCACTGGGAAAATTACCGTGACAATATGTTCACAACTGAATCGGAAAATCGCAGCTATGCGCTGAAGCCGATGAACTGCCCGGGCCATGTCGAAATATTTAACTCTACACTGCATAGCTATCGCGATTTGCCGCTGCGCTTTGGCGAGTTTGGTCAATGCCATCGCAACGAACCGTCCGGCGCTTTGCACGGCATGATGCGTGTGCGCGGCTTTACGCAAGATGATGGTCATATTTTCTGTACCGAAGATCAGGTCCAGAGCGAAGTTGCGGCTTTTGATAAAGTGGTACGTGAAGTCTATGATCGATTCGGTTTTACCGAAGTCGCGGTCAAACTAGCCCTGCGACCGGAAAAACGCGTCGGTGAAGATGATGTGTGGGACAAGGCTGAGGACGCACTACGCGACGCTCTGCGTGCGTCAGGAACCACTTGGGAGGAATTGCCGGGTGAGGGTGCGTTTTATGGTCCGAAGATTGAATATCATCTGAAAGACTCTATTGGTCGCTCATGGCAATGTGGCACGATGCAGGTCGATTTCTCAATGCCTGGTCGTTTGGGCGCGGAATATGTGACAGAAGATAACAATCGCAAGGTTCCGGTCATGTTGCATCGGGCGATTGTAGGTTCGTTGGAGCGTTTCATTGGTATTTTGATTGAAAACCACGCTGGCGCGATGCCTTTATGGCTGGCACCGGTTCAGGTTGTTATTTTGAATATCTCGGATGCACAGTCGGAATACGTGCAAAGTGTTGCACAAACGCTGAAGAAACAAGGATTTAGGGTAGAGGCAGATTTGCGTAATGAGAAGATTACCTATAAAATACGCCAGCATTCTTTGCAAAAACCGCCCTATATCCTCGTTGTTGGTGATAAGGAGCGTGATGCAAATACAGTGGCCGTGCGTGCGCGGGGTAATGTCGATTTAGGTGTCATGTCAATTGACGCATTGGTAGAGCGCCTCAAAATTGAGGTTGAAACCAAAGCCTGATCGGAAAACCCAAAGCGTGGAAGCACGGCTTATCTATTTGATTTTTAAAGGAAACTGCAATAGCTACGGACAAGTCACATCGCATAAATGGTGAAGTAACAGCACCTGAATTGCGTCTTAGCGGCGTCGAAAACGAACCGCTCGGTATCGTTTCGTTGGCGGAAGCCTTTCGTCTGGCTGAAGAAGCTAACGTAGATCTGGTGGAAATTGCGCCGACTGCTCAGCCTCCCGTTGCGCGTCTTATGGACTATGGTAAGTTTAAATACCAGGAACAGAAGAAAGCCCACGAAGCCAAATTGAAACAGAAGGTTATTCTGGTCAAGGAAGTTAAATTCCGTCCGGGTACCGATGATGGCGATTACGGCATCAAACTGCGCAATTTGACCAAGTTTCTTGAAGACGGCGATAAAACCAAAATCACCTTGCGTTTTCGCGGTCGTGAAATGGCCCACCAGGATATCGGTGTGCGCATGTTGGAACGCCTTAAATCTGATCTTGAGCCGTTCGGACAAGTTGAGCAGTGGCCTAAGATGGAAGGGCGCCAGATGATCATGATCATTGGCCCTAAGAAAAAGAAATAATACAAAGAAGGAGTGAATGATTCGGATGACTCCGTTGATTGCATTTCTTTTCAAATTTTGTGATCAGGTGACCGATTTATCGCCCGCCCGATCCAAAAGCAACGGACTTGATTCCGTTGCAAAATCTGGTCACGGAATTGGGTGGTCAGGTTTAAACAAGTGAGAGTAGGCATACAAGTGCAACGATTGTTGCCACCTACAATCATGTTAAAAAAGGAGCTGTCCTTAAGGACAGATAGAATCATGCCAAAAATGAAAACGAAAAGCGGTGCTAAGAAGCGCTTTCGCGTCCGTCCGGGTGGAACTGTTAAGCGCGGTCAAGCGTTCAAACGTCACATCCTGACCAAAAAAACAACCAAGACCAAACGTAATTTGCGTGGTTCAGTCGGTGTCCATGAAACAAACATGGTATCCGTCCGCGCAATGTTGCCGAACTCATAACCTCACACTATTAAGGAGTTACTATGCCTAGAGTAAAACGTGGGGTTACAGCTCGTGCCCGTCATAAAAAAGTTCTAGCCCTTGCTAAGGGTTACCGCGGTCGCCGCAGTAAAGTTTACCGTGTTGCCAAGCAAGCAGTTATGCGCGCTGGTCAATACGCGTATCGCGATCGTCGTAACAAGAAGCGCGTCTTCCGTGCATTGTGGATCGCCCGTATTAACGCCGCTTCTCGTGAGCATGGCGTTACATACAGCGTATTCATGAATGGTCTGAAACGTGCCTCTATCGAACTGGACCGTAAAGTCCTGGCCGATATGGCAGTGATGGACAAGCCAGCGTTTGCTGCGATTGTCAATCAAGTTAAAGCCATCATCGCTGCGTAATTAACGACGTAGTTTTGCTAGTGCAGCTGAGTTGAGGTCACCTCAGGTAACTTTAATTTATGAAGCATGCGCAATCCCGAGCGGGGCAGAGGTGTATACCTTATGCCCCGTTTGTGTTTTTTAACTGCCATTTTATTCTGTATCGAATACGATTTCATTCGTTTGTCTTTGCTGAATTTTTAATGGTTTCTTGTTCCTGTTTGCTTTGGAAATGAGAGTGTGGATAGATTAAAAGTGTGTTGTTACGCCGCCTGGATGCCCTTGGCAATTGGACGATAGGTGTAACGCAGTGGATGCGGATAACGCCGTTATTTAAACACTTTTTTAATTTCTCCCCTTCATTACTAATGCTTATTGGAATTTTTCGGCTTCCCATTGGAGCAGGAAAAACTGCATGAACTCCCTAGAACAACTTGTAACGCAAGCCCAGGCTGATTTTATTGCCGCAATTGATGCGGCTGCGCTGGAAAACGCCAAAGCCAAATATCTTGGCAAAACCGGTCAAATTACCGAGCAAATGAAAGGTCTGGGCAAGCTCGGACCGGACGAACGTAAAGTGCAAGGTGCCGTGATCAATGTCGCCAAACAGCAGATCGAGAACGCGCTGACCGCGCGCCGTGATGCGCTGGCAGACGCGCAGATGCAAGTCCGTTTGAATGCCGAGGCAATTGACGTGACTTTGCCTGGTCGTGGTCGTGGCGTTGGCGGAATTCATCCCGTGATGCGGACCTGGGAACGGGTTGAAGAAATTTTCCGGTCGATTGGTTTTGATGTGGCCGACGGTCCCGAAATCGAAACAGATTGGACTAACTTTACCGCATTGAATAGCCCGGAAAATCATCCTGCGCGCTCAATGCAGGATACCTTCTACATCGAAGGCAATGACACACAAGGCAAGCCGTTGCTATTGCGTACGCATACCAGTCCGATGCAGGTACGCTATGCGCGCATGAACA
Organism: Glaciimonas sp. GNP009; assembly: GCF_054343755.1. Taxonomy (NCBI): domain Bacteria; kingdom Pseudomonadati; phylum Pseudomonadota; class Betaproteobacteria; order Burkholderiales; family Oxalobacteraceae; genus Glaciimonas; species Glaciimonas sp. GNP009. The sequence continues at coordinate 870,464 of NZ_JBTGUV010000004.1, read as the reverse complement.
AGCCACCGATCAAAGTAATCGCACCCGGTCGCACTTATCGTGTGGACAGTGATGCTACCCATTCGCCGATGTTTCATCAGGTTGAAGGTTTGTGGATCGCTGAAGATATCAGTTTTGCCGACCTCAAGGGTGTGTACCTGAATTTCGTCAAAGCGTTTTTCGAAACTGACGATTTACAAGTCCGCTTCCGACCTTCTTATTTTCCTTTCACCGAACCATCGGCCGAAATCGATATCGCATTTGGCAGTGGCCCACTAAAAGGGCGTTGGTTAGAAGTGTCCGGTGCAGGTCAGGTTCACCCGAGCGTTGTGCGCAATATGGGTCTTGACCCTGAGCAGTTTATCGGTTTTGCGTTCGGCTCAGGTCTCGAGCGCTTGACAATGTTGCGTTACGGGATCAGCGACTTGCGTCTATTTTACGAAGGCGATTTGCGCTTTTTAAAGCAATTTAATTAGAAATCGCGCTCGCCCAAGACGTCTCGGATGCTATGTGCCGCCTTCATGGCGAGCAAGCTGATCCGAGTCTTCCATGATGAAAGGTTTTTGAAGGTTTACTATGCAATTCTCTGAAAGCTGGCTGCGTACAATGGTCGATCCGAGCATGACTTCGGACGAATTATCCCACTTGCTGACGATGTCAGGCCTCGAAGTAGAAGAGGTCGCGCCGGTTGCGCCGCCGTTCACGAATGTCGTGGTTGGCCACGTGTTAGAGATCGCCAAACATCCGAACGCAGACCGACTCAATGTGTGTCAGGTCGATGTTGGAACCGGCACTGCGTTGACAATCGTGTGCGGCGCATCGAACGTTCGCGCTGGCCTTAAAGTGCCGTGCGCGATGCCGGGAGCCATGCTGCCGCCGGGTGCTGACGGCAAACCTTTTGAAATCAAAGTGGGCGAGTTGCGTGGAGTTGAATCGCACGGCATGTTGTGTTCGGCCCGTGAACTGAAATTATCCGAAGAAAACGAAGGTCTGCTGGAATTGCCCGGCGATGCTTCAGTAGGAATGAATTTTCGTGATTATTATGAGCTGAATGATCTGAAATTCACGATTAAACTGACGCCGAATAAGGCCGATTGCCTTTCCGTATTGGGCGTGGCGCGCGAAGTGTCTGCATTAACCGGCACCGAACTTAAGCATCCAGCTTACCAGGCAGTAAGCGCCAATATTTCAGAAGTATTGCCGGTCACTATTTCGGCACCAGATTTATGCGGCCGTTTTTCGGGCCGCGTTATTCGCGGTTTGAATGCCAGGGCTGCGACGCCGCAATGGATGAAGCAACGTCTGGAACGCAGCGGTCAACGCTCGATATCGGCACTGGTGGATATCTCCAATTATGTAATGCTGGAACTCGGTCGTCCGACCCACGTGTTTGATCTGGATAAAATCCATGGCAGTCTTGATGTACGTTGGGGAAAAACGGGTGAGTCACTCAAGCTGTTAAACGGCAATACCGTTAGTGTTGATGAGTGGATTGGCGTTATTGCAGACGAACAGCAAATCGAATCGCTGGCCGGTATCATGGGTGGTGACGCGACCGCTGTTTCGTTGGAGACGCAGAACATTTATCTCGAAGCAGCGTTTTGGTTTCCGCAAGCGATTCAGGGACGCGCACGCCGGTTTAATTTTTCCACAGATGCCGGGCATCGTTTTGAACGGGGCGTTGATTTTGCGACCACGGTTGAACATATCGAACGGATCACAGCGTTGCTCATCGAAATTTGCGGCAACGGCGATACCAAAGTCGGTCCTGTTGACGACCAAAAAATTAACTTGCCGTTACGCTTGCCCGTCACCGTTCGCACCGCTCGCGCTGTGAAGGTGATTGGTGTGCCGCTGACCGATGCACCGATAGCGGATATTTTTACACGCCTTAATCTGACGTTTACGCAAGAGCCGGGTATTTTTTCGGTTACACCGCCGTCCTACCGTTTCGATATCGAAATTGAAGAAGACCTGATCGAAGAGATCGTGCGCGTGTACGGTTTTGAAAATATACCTGCATTGCCGCCGGTTGCGCCGAATGAAATGTTTATTGCGCCTGAAAATACGCGCTCTTTGTTCGCAATCAGCCATAAGCTAGCCGCGCTGGACTATCAGGAAGTGATTAACTTTAGCTTTGTCGAAGAAGCCTGGGAAGTTGACTTTGCGGCTAACGTGCAACCAATCAAACTGATCAATCCTATCGCTAGTCAGATGAGCGTGATGCGTTCTTCATTGATCGCCAGTTTGGTCGCAAATGTGAAATACAACTTGAACCGTAAAGTGAGTCGCGTCCGTATTTTTGAATCTGGTACCGTATTTTTGCGTAACGTAGATAGCCAGGACGGCGCGTTAGCAGTCGCAGGGTTCGATCAACCGAAACATGTCGCTGGTCTGGCGTACGGTCCCTACGCTGAAGAGCAATGGGGACAGGTTAGCCGCGTCGTCGATTTTTATGATGTAAAGGCAGATCTCGAGGCCTTATTCGCTCCGGCAATATTGCGCTTCGCTAAGATTGATCATCCGGCCTTGCATCCTGGCCGCTCGGCACAGGTCATGTTGAACGGCAAGGCCGTTGGATTCATTGGTGAGCTGCATCCGCGCTTGCAGCAGAAATATGACCTTCCGTTGGCGGCAGTTGTATTTGAGATTACGGTAGAGGCTTTACAGCAACGCGAAGTTCCCAAGTACGTCGACATTTCTAAATTCCCGGCAGTGGTACGGGACCTCGCGGTGGTCGTCAATCAAGGTGTTCCCGCGCAAGATTTGCTGGATATTTTTGCCACCGAAAAGAGTACTAACAACGCCTGTCGAATTCTGCAAGCCTTTGTTTTATTTGATGAATATCATGGCAAGGGATTAGAAAATGACGAAAAAAGTCTTGCTTTCCGGTTTACCTTGCAAGATACTGAAAACACCCTTCAAGACGATACCGTTGATGCTGCCATGACCGCTTTGATTGCGGCAATTGGAAAGATTGACGGCGCGAAATTGCGCAGTTAAGCAAACGCTGGATTGTTAAAAAACATAAAACCTGTCAGGTAATACACATTTGGTAGGCTTACATTTTGACGTGAAGTTTGTGCCAGTAGTAAGTGTCGTTGGTAGGTTTTTTCATGCCAGCTTTGAGCCAACCTTAAAGTTAATCTTTATGGTTGGAAAATAAGGCTATGCTTTAAAGCAAGCTCCAGGTGCGTGACTGAGAGGCGCTATGACGAAGCTGTTCGTGCTGAAAAGTCGCATAAGTAGAATGCTCGTTTTTTTGACGTGGCGAATCGCAAAACAGGGTGAGAACAACGGAATGAACGCAGAATGAGCGATATGCAGGCAGTTGAGTTTGAATCGGTATTGGACGCTGATCTGAATCGGGCGATGCGCGAGGCACAGGCGCGCTCGCAGGCTGAAAAAGATTTACCGACATTAACAAAAGCCGAGTTGGCGGAGCTTTTATTTGAACAAGTTGGCCTTAACAAGCGCGAAGCCAAAGATATGGTCGAAACTTTTTTTGATGAAATGCGGAATGCGTTGGAACGCGGCGAAGCGGTTAAGTTATCAGGCTTCGGTAATTTTCAATTACGTGACAAGCCACAAAGACCTGGTCGTAACCCTAAAACCGGTGAAGAGATTCCTATTTCCGCGCGTCGTGTCGTCACTTTTCATGCCAGTCAGAAGCTTAAAGGCATGGTCGAAGCGACTTCGCAACAACCTTTTTCCCTCGTTCTTTAAGCTAATTCATGAATGATCGTATTAGTAAATCTGAGGTTATCGTCTTGCCGCCTATTCCTGCAAAGCGCTATTTCACTATTGGTGAAGTAAGTGAACTTTGTGGCGTAAAACCGCACGTTTTGCGTTATTGGGAGCAGGAATTTACGCAATTGAAGCCGGTTAAGCGGCGCGGTAATCGTCGTTATTATCAACATCATGAAGTATTGTTGATTCGGCGTATCCGCGAACTGTTATATGAGCAAGGTTTCACCATTAGCGGTGCGCGTAACAAACTCGATGGCAGGATGGCGCAGGCAGAAAAAGATTCTATGGCCGCCGCCGCGGAAGCTGCACAGAATAAAATTAACCTGATCGAAGTACGCCATGAGTTGGAGCAAATTTTAGCTTTGCTGACTTTAGTCGCACCTGAAAAAAACTCGGCATCCATCACGCAGTAGTTGGTGTTTGCTGGTGGTTGTCATACTGTGCATGGGCCTCGATGGTGCCGTTAAAGAGTCGCATAAAACTTTCCAAAAGGTGCATGAGAGTTTCATAAGCGCCGCCTGAAAATACGGCGGCACTTGTTGACAGATACGTTGCCTTGTTTCGCTCACCTCAACCGATCATTTTTCGTCTCATTCTTATGCTCAGCGACCCGCGTTTCCCCAATCTGTTTATCCTTAATCATCCGTTGATTCAGCACAAGCTGACCCATATGCGTATTAAGGATACGTCGACGCGTACTTTCCGCCAGTTGTTGCGTGAAATTACCCAATTGATGGGATATGAGATCACGCGGGATTTGCCGTTGACGACACAGCGTATTGAAACGCCTATTCAACCTATGGATGCGCCGGTAATTGCCGGACGTAAGCTTGCCGTGGTGCCAGTTCTGCGTGCAGGTATTGGTATGAGTGATGGCTTGTTGGATTTGGTGCCATCTGCCCGCGTGGGACATATTGGCGTCTACCGCGATCCTGCCACGCTGGAACCGGTTGAGTATCTTGTGCGTTTGCCGGATTTGGCTGAGCGCACGTTTATTCTTTGTGACCCGATGGTGGCGACAGGCAACTCAGCCGTGTACGCAGTCAATGTACTTAAGCAACGTGGTGTGACCGATGCGCAAATTATTTTTCTAGCGCTGGTTGCCGCACCAGAAGGCGTGCAAGTATTTCAGGATGCGCATCCACACGTTAAATTATATGTGGCCAGTCTGGATTCACACCTTGATGAGCATGCGTATATTGTTCCTGGCTTGGGTGATGCAGGGGACCGGATATTCGGAACTAAATAAATCAGGGCTTAAGCAAAGTCAGTCAGCAGCGCGGTGCTTTCATCGCGATTTGCCTAATGGGAAATTTGAAAGTTAATGACAGCAAAAACGCTCGCGCTCCGGTTGTTCCGGTTCGCGAGCGTTTTTTGTTATTAACAGACATTCTTGGCAAGGGTGAACGCGGTCACGCTGACCTCAACTAAGGCAGGATTTTATTCGGCAACCTTGATGATTAATTTGCCGAAATTTTTACCTTCTAGAAGACCGATAAACGCTTGCGGTGCATTCTCCAGGCCGTCAACGAACTCCTCGCGATATTTAATTTTTCCAGTTTTTAACCAGCCGCTCATTTCGCTAAAAAACGCGTTATGACGTGGGGCATAATCTGAATTAATAAATCCTTGTATCTTCAGGCGGCGGGTCAATATCGCACGTGAAAGTATTGATGAGCGATCTGGTCCTTCCGGTAATCCTGTCGCGTTATAGTTGGCGATTAAGCCGCATACTGGAATACGTGCAAATGAATTCAACAGCGGTAGTACGGCATCAAATACTGCACCACCAACGTTTTCAAAATAGACGTCAATCCCTTTATCGCAGGCTGCGGCCAGTTGCTGTGGAAAGTCTTTGCTGCGATGATCAATACAGGCATCAAAACCTAGCTCATCGACTGCATATGTGCACTTTTCTGCACCGCCTGCGATTCCTACGACGTGACATCCTTTCAGCTTAGCGATTTGTCCTACTAAAGAGCCAACCGCGCCGGTTGCAGCAGCAACGACCAGAGTTTCGCCAGCTATCGGCTGACCGATATCGAGCAAGCCGACATACGCGGTAAAGCCGGGCATGCCCAGTACCCCTAACGCGTGCGATGGCTTAAGAAGATGAGGATCAAGTTTTGTCAGACCGGTGCCATCGGACAACATATAGTCTTGCCAGCCGCTATAGCTGAGCACAAGATCGCCTACTTTGAAATCAGAATGCAGCGATGCCTCTACGCGGGCGACTGTGCCAGCGCCCATAACCGCATTCACCGCCACTGGCTCAGCATAAGATGGGGCGTCGCTCATACGACCACGCATATAAGGGTCAAGCGACAGGTACAGAGTGCGCAGCAATAGTTGACCGGTTGCTGGCGTCGGGACAGCCGTTTCTTCTAACCGAAACGTTTCGGCCGTCGGCGCGCCATGTGGACGGGCGGCAAGGACGATACTGCGATTGAGTGTGTTGTCTTTAGGCATGGTTAAGTCTCCTGAAAGTTGAACCAACGCCGGTGTCCCGGCGTTGTCGGTAGGATGGCTATCGAATGAAATAGCATTGCATTAGTTTATGCGAGAAAAAGAAATCCGGCCCGGTAGTGACGCAGTAACGCTCACGCACTATTCGCAGCTTATTAAAGGAACAGATGCGTACGGTTGCGGTTACGCGTACGCCACGCCATTTTGATCCGGTATGGATGTCTCTTTTACTATAAAGCGCCTTCAAGGATTTTGCGACTCACTTCCAGCGTAATATCCTTGTGTTCGCCTAACTTTGTCATCCCGTGCGCACTCAATTGTGTCACCACAATATCAATGGCAGCCTGACCCAATTCATAATCTCCGAGGCGAGTTTTAATGCCCATGCTTTCAAAGAAATCGCGGGTGTTCTGGATAGCTTGATCAATTCGGGCATCTTCGCTACCTTCTGTGATGTTCCACACTCTCGCAGCATATTGCAGCAGTTTGGCACGCTTGTTTTCGCGTTGTACTGTCAATAGCGATGGCAACACGATTGCCAGGGTACGGGCGTGATCAATGTCATATTGCGCCGTCAGTTCGTGGCCGATCATATGCGTCGCCCAATCTTGCGGTACGCCGGCACCGATCAAACCGTTCAATGCCAATGTCGCCACCCACATCAAGTTAGCACGCGCATCATAGTCGTTGGGTTCGGCCATGACGCGAGGACCGGTTTCAATCAGGCTCAGCAGCAATCCCTCAGCAAAGCGATCCTGTACCTGACCATTTACCGGATAGGTCAAATATTGTTCTACTGTGTGCACGAAGGCATCGACAACGCCGTTGGCGATTTGACGTGGTGGCAAGGTAAAGGTTTTACTCGGATCAAGTATCGAAAATTGCGGATAAACCAACGGGCTATGAAAGGCGAGTTTGGCCTGGATTGATTTACGCGTCACAACGCCGCCATTGTTCATTTCTGAGCCGGTGGCGGGCAATGTCAACACCGTCCCAAAAGGTAAAGCATTGGTTATATTGACGCCACCTTTGACGGCGATATCCCAAGGCTCACCATCGAAGTGTGCGGCTGCGGCGATAAATTTGGTGCCGTCAATGACGGAGCCACCGCCCACGGCTAGCAGGAAATCGATCTTTTCACGGCGCACGTGTTCTACGGCACGCATCAGGGTTTCGTAGGAAGGATTGGGTTCGATGCCGGAAAATTCCTGCACTTCGCGTGTGCCCAGCGCAGCTTTTACTTCATCAAGTGTGCCATTTTTTTGTGCGCTTGCACCACCGAATAAGATCAATACGCGCGCATCAGTTGGGACTAATGTAGATAGTTTGGCGACGGTATCGCGACCAAATACAATTTTTGTTGGATTATAGAGTTCGAAATTAAACATACGATTCCTTATTAGTTATAAATTAGACCGGTCGACTAGCTAAAAGACGAGTCAATAGGGCTGTCATGTAAATCAAGCGATGTGGGTTAGAAATAGCTTTTGATTGTTTAAAGCATTCAGTTAATAGGCTGAATGAACAGGGAGATTCTCGTAAACAAATGTAAGACTGCTAAGGAAGCGGTTTTACCCTTGTTTCAAAACGCTGATGGTGGTCTCCATGGCGTTTTCGAGAGGGCGGCGATCGCGTTGTAGCTTGGCAAGGAGGCTTGCGCCCAGCCACATTTGGTAAAGCATTTCAGCCGTTTTTTCGGGATTAAGCTGAGAATCCAGAGAACCTTCTGTGATGCCCTCGGTAATGCAAATAGCCAACTGCTCCATGAGGCGTTTGGTCCCTTTGCACAGTGCAATGCGCATATCGTCCGACAAGTCGGCAACTTCAGCGCCCAACTTCACCACCATGCATCGTCCCTTGGGGTCGTGGCTTGACTGACTTTCAACCCATCCTCCCCAATACTGCAAGAGCCGGTAACGTGCTAATTGTGCCGTATTGGAAGCATCGAAGGGAGCGTGCAGTATTTGCTTGAGCTTAACCAGATATTCATCAAAATATTGCTCAAGAAGCGCGCAGCCGTATTGTTCCTTTGATCCAAAGTAATGGTAAAAAGATCCTTTTGGAATATCTGCAGCGCTCAGAATTTCGCTTAATCCAACGCCCGCGAAGCCTTTGACCGCAATAATTTGCTGTCCAGCGTCGAGTATGTGGCGTTTGGTGATGTCGTAGGTTGCTCGCATGATATTAGCAAGTATAGCGTAAATTAGACCGGTCGTCTAAAGTTGGTAGGAAATCGAATTTGAATCATGTAATGCCGCCTCAAAAGAGCCTATTTTTGGTGAATCTCTTTATGTAAGCCTTCAATGCCGGTCATCGTTGGAAAATGTTTATCCGAGACCGCTTGAGATGAGAATAATCGGAGCGCATAAAATGTGCACCAATCATGCGCACTCTTTTCGTCAACGCATTGCGTACACCCAACAGCAGAAAAGAGGCATCAAACGAATGAGGGTTGTGCGAATGTGAATATACTCAATCAGTCACTTATCCGTTATCCTTCAAGAATGTATAAAGACACTTTTTTGGTAGTTGTCAGGCATATTTGTCCGATGGCTTATGTTCGCCTCATGTTCACTCAATTTTCCTCCACTGTTAATGACTTCTCGCGCTAATCATCATCTCGATACCTATCTGCTTCGCGTCTTGCATACTTTGCTGGTGGAGAAGAGTGTGTCACGCACGGCGATTAAGTTGGGGCAATCGCAACCGACTATCAGCAATACGTTGAAGCGCTTGCGCGAGTTGACCGGCGATGCCATTTTAGTGCGTGGCAAAACGGGAATGGTAGCAACCGAGCGCGGGCAGGAACTATTGGCGCTGGCGAAGGAAGGACTCGATGTATTTGAAAAAATCGGCGCACCGGTAGCAGCATTTGAAGCAGGAAGCACTGCACGGATATTCCATGTAGGAACGCCGGACTATCTGAACGTTTTGTTGATTCCCTCGATCATTGAACAAGTGCGGCGGCGCGCTCCTGGCGCCAGTCTGATGGTGCATGCACTTGATGCTGGGCTGGATTATTCTAATGCGCTGGAGACCGGACGGCTGGATCTGGTCATCGGTAATTGGCCCGATCCGCCTGAGCATTTGCATCTTGCGCAACTGTTTGAGGACGAAGTCGTCTGCATGATGCACCGTGATCACCCGGTTGCCAAAAAGGGACTGACGCTAAAATATTACGTTGAGATGCCGCACCTTGCACCGACCCCATACATCGAAGGCCATCGGAGCAGCATTGATGCGGCTTTGGCGGAGCAAGGATTAAAGCGCAACATTCAGGTGGCAATTCCCTATTTTGCATTGGTCCCGCATGTGTTGGCAAAGTCAGATTTGATTTTTACGACCGGTCGTCAGTTCGCTAATTACTTTGTGAAGGACTGGCCGATTCAGGTGTTCCCGCTTCCGTTCGATATGCCCAAAATGCGGTTTTATATGTTGTGGCATACGCGCTCGCATGTTGCGCCCGACGTGGTGTGGTTGCGTCGCCTGATTTCTGAAGTCGCCGTCGGACTTGGTATGTCCGCGACTTGATGTTGCGATCACGCTCCCAAACCGTCTCACGGGTTCGGCAGCGCTGATTTCTCGTAATCGCTGTTAGTCGGTACTTAACGTGAACTAAGAGTGAACGAAGTTACGGCTAATTTATACGCGATTGATTTCACTCATCGCCATAATCAATCGACGGCCGCATTGGCATTTTGCGTGATGTGGCGCGAGCATATTGCGGTGGCCATGGTGTTTCGGCACGCAGCGCATCCGCAGCGTGTAGTGGCCAGTTAGGGTTGCGCAACAATTCACGCGCCAGCAAGATCAGGTCGGCTTGTTCGGTGCGCAAAATGTGTTCAGCCTGAATCGGCTCCGTAATCATGCCAACTGCACCGCTGGCAATGCCTGCTTCTTTTTTAACGCGGGCCGCAAATTGCGTCTGATATCCCGGACCGACCGGAATGACGGCATTGGCCGCATTGCCACCAGTCGAGATATCCACCAGATCGATACCCGCTTCCCGTAGCAATACGCTCAAAGCCACTGTTTCATCCGGGTTCCAGCCGCCCTCGACCCATTCTGTCGCAGAGACCCGCACAAACATCGGTAACTCTTGAGGCCAGACCTGACGGACAGCAGTGACGACTTCCATGACCAGACGTATGCGGTTTTCAAAGCTGCCCCCGTATTGATCGGTGCGGGTATTGCTTAATGGCGATAGAAATTCGTGCAACAAATAGCCGTGTGCTGCATGTATTTCGATCAGTTTGAAACCAGCCTTGTGGGCACGTTCTGCAGCAGCGACAAACGCTTGCACTATATCGGCAATTTGTTCCACCGTGAGTGCTAACGGCGTTGCGAAACTAGTGTCGAAGGCCAGTGCCGACGGTGCTACCGTTTGCCAGCCACCTTGCGCTAATGGAATGCTGCCTTGCGTCGATTCCCATGGTCGCGTGACACTGGCTTTGCGTCCGGCATGGGCTAGCTGAATGCCGGCTACTGCGCCTTGCTGAGCAATGAACTGCGTGATCCGGCGTAATGGCGCAATATGTTCATCTTTCCAGATGCCAAGATCCTCGGGTGTGATTCGGCCATCGGCAACGACCGCGCTCGCTTCAACAATCACCAGTCCAGCGCCGCCCACCGCACGACTGCCCAAATGCACCATGTGCCAGTCGTTAGCAAAGCCATCCTGGGCCGAATATTGACACATCGGAGCGACGGCGATCCGGTTTGGCAGCGTGACGCTACGTAAAGTTAAGGGGGAAAATAATAAGCTCATAGCGGTTTTCCGATCAAAGGGTTTTAGATGATGCCATTATTAAATTGCAGTGCCAAATTGCAGCGCCGCCAGACTCGCGTAAAGGCCATTTTGTGCGACAAGTGACGCGTGGTTTCCTGTTTCGACTATATGGCCGTGTTCCAGCACGATAATCCGATCGGCCCGTTGGACTGTCGCCAAACGGTGAGCGATCACCAGCGTGGTACGACCGACCATGGCAGCTTCCAATGCGCCTTGGACAACACGCTCAGATTCGGCGTCAAGTGCGCTCGTGGCCTCATCCAGTAACAGTAATGGTGGATTTTTCAACATGGCGCGGGCGATCGCAATGCGTTGACGCTGGCCGCCAGATAAACGTACACCGCGTTCGCCCAGAAACGATTGATAGCCTTCAGGAAGCCTGACAATAAACTCATCGGCGGCTGCCATGGTCGCCGCTGCGATGACTTCTGCATCCGTAGCGTCGACCCGACCGTACCGAATATTTTCCATCGCATTGGCAGAAAAGATGACGGTGTCTTGTGGAACGATCCCGATGGCATCACGTAAACTATGCAAATCCAGAAACTTAATGTCTACGCCGTCCAGTTTGATGCTGCCTTGTTGCGGGTCATAGAAGCGCAGCAATAGTTGAAATAAAGTGGTTTTACCCGCGCCGGAAGGACCAACGATCGCGACGGTCTCACCGGGACGAATAGTCAACGAGAACGCTGATAACGACGCCGTGTCTGGACGGGATGGATAATGAAAGGCAACATTTTCCAGCGTTACTGCCGCACCTTGTTCGGTACGTGGCGGCAAGTTTTCAGGTACTAATAATGACTGAACAGGTGACTTAGCCGATAATAATTCGAGTAAGCGTTCAGTCGCGCCGGCAGCGCGTTGCGTATCGCCCATGACTTCTGCCAACGCACCGATTGAACCGGCAACCAGCGCTGCGTACAAGATAAATTGTCCCAGTTCACCGCCACTCATTTTGCCTTGCACGACCGCGTGCGCGCCCAACCATAGTACGAATACGATCGCACCGAACACTAGTAAAATCGCCATCATGGTTAACAACGAACGGGCGCGGATTCGCTCCATTGCAGTTGCGAACGCACTTTCAATGGCGCCTTTAAAACGGTTTCCTTCGATGTTTTCATGCGTGAAGGCTTGTACAGTCGGCATCGCATTCAAGATTTCACCCGCCATCGCCGAGGCGTCTGCAACACGATCCTGCGAGGCGCGAGACAGTTTTCGTACGCGCCGTCCAAACCAGACGATTGGTAGCACTACCAAGGCCAGCATGACGATGATGATCGAGCTCAGTTTGATACTGCTGACGAACAACATAATCAAGCCGCCAGCGAACAGTAAACCATTGCGTAACGCCATTGAAATACTGGTCCCGACCAGCGCCTGAATCAGCGTGGTATCGGTCGTGATGCGAGAGAGCACCTCGCCAGTTTTGGTAGTCTCAAAGAATTGTGGACTTTGGGTCACGACGTGGGAGTAGACAGCGCTGCGCAGGTCCGCAGTGACGCGTTCACCAAGCCAGGACACCATGTAAAAACGTGCCGCGGTGGCTACGCCCAAAATACACGCGACGCCGAATAAAGCCAGAAAATACAGATCAATGTGGCTTGGGTCCTTGATGCCGTTTCCACCAAAGCCCAAATCAATCATTTGTCGGAAAGCGTAAGGGATCGCCAACGTTGCGGCAGCGGCGACCAATAGCGCAATCCCAGCCAGTACAAATTGGCGCTTATAAGGAGAAAGGTAGGGAATTAATCCGGCTAAAGTAGCTAAACTGCGTTTTTGAGGGACTTTTGTTGTGGTTGTCATGTTACTTTTGATTTTGTTGCTAACTGGTTAATTTGTTGCGCTGTGTTTGCGGCATGGCATTTCCGCGTGTAAATTTGAACCAAGTGTCTGACCTGAATGTCGATACTCTGATAAATTATACAAATACTACTATCACGGGGTATCAAACTAGTTTGCTAGTGTAGTAGATGTTGCGAAGCAGCGCAGAATTGTCGGTAATTCATCTCAATTCTTAGCGTACGCGGTGCTTTTACCTAAATCTCATCAAAATATATAGCCTGATGTTGGACGCCTTAGTTCGATAAATACTATTTTTACCATTCTGGAGACTTCCTTGGCTCAACAACAACAACCGGAGCAGCCGGAAAACTGCACGCCGCAAAGTTATATTGAGGATGCGATCGTTACGCAGCTTGAGGCCGGATTAATGGCACCTCAGGCGTCAACATCGCCCAAATATCTCTACGATACGCTCGGCTCGCGTCTGTTTGCTGCGATTTGTGAGTTGCCGGAATACTATCCGACCCGCACCGAAGCAATCATTTTCGATCAGTATGCGTCACAAATCGCGACGGCGGTGGGGCGTAAGGCGACGTTGATTGATCTTGGCGCTGGCAATTGCGCCAAGGCCGCCAAGCTTTTTCCTAGTTTGCAGCCCAGTGAATACGTAGCGGTCGATATTTCCGAGAAATTTTTGCAAGAGGCGGTGGCGGGTTTGCAGCAACAATTTCCCCACATCGCGATGACTTGTCTCGGCATGGATTTTTCGAACGAGCTTGAATTACCCGTATCGATCTCGCGCGAACGTAGACAATTTTTTTATCCGGGATCATCCATCGGTAACTACACGCCGCTTGAGGCGCTGAAATTTTTATTGCGGATTCGAAAAACCATTGGGATCGATCATAGCAACCATAGCGGTAAAGACAACGATGACGGTGAACATAAAAGTGGCGGTGGCGGCTTGTTGATTGGGATCGATCTCATCAAAGACAAGGCAATTCTGGATGCCGCTTATGACGACGCATTGGGAGTGACTGCATCGTTTAACCTCAATCTTTTACAGCATATTAATCGTCTGTTGGATGCCGATTTTGAACTTCGTGAATGGCGTCATCGCGGCTTTTATAATGCTCAACAACATCGTGTAGAAATGCATCTGGAAGCTAAGCGCAACGTGACTGTGCGCTGGAAAAATGGTGGAAGCCGCCAGTTCGTGGCAGGCGAGCGTATTCATACTGAGAGCAGTTACAAGTATACGCAGCAGAGTTTTACCGCGCTGCTGCAGCAAGCCGGTTTTGGCAAGATTCAGACATGGTGTGATCCGCATGAGTGGTTCATGGTGTGTCACGCGCAGGGAGGATGAGAATGGGTGCTTTGACAGTAGAAAAAGTGGCGGCCCCGACCTTGGCTATGGCGACATTAGCGGCCTTGTTTGCCAGGCTGCGTGAAGATACGATGGCGCTTGTGGCACCCTTGGAGGCAGAGGATTGCTGCGTGCAATCGATGCCGGATGCAAGTCCGGTTAAGTGGCATCTGGCGCATACGACCTGGTTTTTTGAGACATTCATTCTGGAACGATTCGAACCGAATTTTCAGCCATTTCATCCTGCGTTCCGCGTTCTATTTAATTCTTATTACGACGGTATTGGTCAGCAACATCCGCGCGCGCAGCGTGGCTTGATAACGCGCCCGTCATTGGACGAGGTATGGGCTTATCGCCGCAATGTAGACGAACGTGTATCGCAAATATTTTCTTTAGAATTACCATCTGCAAGTGCTGATGCGTTGGCCGCCCTGGTCGAATTAGGATTGCATCACGAGCAGCAACATCAAGAGTTGTTGCTGACGGATATCAAACATCTATTTTCGATGAATCCGCTAAAGCCACCTTATAAATTACTCGAAACATCTTTGTATCAAGTTGCGCCAAGGGATGTATTGCCGCAAATAGCGCTATCACACTGGCAAAAATTCGATGGTGGTATTGTGGAGATCGGGCACGATGGTGTCGGTTTTTTCTTTGATAATGAAACACCGCGCCATCGCCAATTTGTTGAGCCATTTTTTATTGCAACACGTCTGGTCAGTAATCGTGAATATCTCGCTTTTGTTGAAGATGGTGGCTATCAAAATCCCTTGTTATGGCTTGCCGCAGGTTGGGATTGGATTACGCAGGAAAAATTGACTCATCCTATTTACTGGCAAGAATCACATTCCCAATTTGATTCGACATGGCAGGAATTTACCTTGAATGGTTTGCAGCCAATAGCGCTGGATGAGGCGGTCGCACACATTTCATTTTTTGAGGCCGAAGCGTACGCGCGTTGGGCGGGTGCGCGACTTCCGACCGAGGCCGAATGGGAGAGTGCGGCTAACGTTGCCGATCACGATGAGACCGATTATTTTGGGCAAGTCTGGCAATGGACCACGAGTAGTTATGGGCCGTATCCGGGCTACACTGCGCTTGAAGGCGCGGTAGGTGAGTACAACGGTAAGTTTATGGTGAATCAATATGTCCTGCGAGGGTCGTCGTGTGTGACACCAATTGGTCACACACGATTGAGCTATCGCAATTTTTTCCCTGCGACTGCGCGTTGGCAATTCAGTGGTGTACGATTAGCGAGATCATCGTTGCCGCGCCTTGACTAACTAACTTTTTCTGATTTTTCGGACAGTTCCGCAATTAAAAAATCGATAAAAACTCGGACCGCGGGCAGGAGTCCGCGCTGCGTCAGATAGACCAGTTGCAGCGTGCCCGAAGGCATGCCCCAATTTGGCAAGACGCGCAGCAGTTCTCCGCGGGCGATTTCGTCGTCACAATTTTCTGATGGCAGCATCGTAATCCCAAGGCCGTGCAATGCGGCTTGTTTTCGAATGGTAAAGTCTTCCACCGTTAGTCTTGGATCGACTACTAGTGTGTACCGCTCGTTGTTGGGGCCAACCATCGGAAAATGTGCACGACGATCCTGATTGACTGCACCGAGAAAAGGAAATTTTGCTAACGCTCGGGGGTGTTCCGGGACCGCGAATTGTTTCATTAAGGTCGGTGCAGCGACCAGATAAACTTCAGTCCGTTGCAGTCTGCGCGTGGCGAGATTGGGATCTTCCTCTTCAGGGGTACGGACGCGGACTGCGATATCAATTCCGTCCTCCAGCAAATTGACGCGCCGATTGGTCAATACCAGCTCGACACTTACGCGAGGATATCGCTCCAAAAAAAACGGGAGAGCAAGCGTCAACTTTTCACGTGCAATCGGCACCAGACAACTTACCCGCACATGACCGCTCGGTTCGGTCAGCGAACTGGTGACCGCGTTCTCCGCAGCTTCTGCCGCCGCCAAAACGATCTGGCATTGCTTGTAATAGCGACTGCCGATATCAGTGAGTGCAATCCCACGCGTATTGCGTTGCAGTAATCGGACGCCCAACCGTGCCTCCAGTTCCGAGATGCGACGCGATAGTCGCGACTTTGGAATCCCAAGGGATCTGCCAGCGGCCGTGAAACCGCCTTCTTCGACCACATTAGCGAAAAAATACAGGTCATTTAAATCATTCACAATTGTCTTTCATTGTTCTTTATATAGAACAATATATCTCAGTATTGACGGCTAGTTCAATTTTGTGGTGCAAGGTAGGATGCTGTTAAACCATGCGCCAGGTTGGCGTTATCCGAATCTTTCATTATTTTATGACGTGCATCGGACGAAACAAGTCTTCAATTGCTCTGATTTGTCACAAATTTTGAACAGTTTCTACATTTATTGGACGGAATTATCATGAAATTATTACACATTGATTCGAGCATTCTTGGCGACGCTTCGGCTTCGCGCGCACTGACTCGTGAGGTCGTTGCTAATTTGACGTCGGCCGAGTCTGGCGTTGAAGTGGTGTATCGTGATTTGAGCAAAGACGTCACCGCACACATTTCCGGTGGAACGTTTGTGGCTAAGGGTACGCCCGCTGAACAACGCAGCGAGACGCAACAGCAAGAGGTTGCCTTCGGTGAGGCGATTTTGAACGAATTTATGGCGGCGGATGTGATTGTCCTTGGCGCGCCAATGTACAACTTTACCGTTCCAACGCAACTAAAAGCATGGATTGATCAGATTTGTGTTGCGGGCGTAAGCTTCCGATATTCGGAAACTGGCCCAGAAGGTTTGGCAAAAGGTAAGCGGGTAGTGATTGTGGCGACATCCGGTGGCATACACGCTGGTACGCCAACGGGTTTTGCCCATGAGGACTACTTGAAAGTTGTTTTCGGTTTCTTAGGTATTACCGATATCGAAGTAATACGTGCCGATGGCTTGAATTATGGTCCAGATGCTAAAGAAGCTGGATTTGCCGCCGCACGTGTCAGTATCAACGCGTTAAATTTTGCTGTAGCTGCGTAAAACGCAATAACGGCTTAGTACTGTTTTAGTACAGTTGGGTAACGCCAAATTGGGTTAAGTTTATCGGTAATGACCGGGCTTTTGTCCGGTACTATACAACACGAAACACCACACGAGCGCACGTCTTTTTATGAAAGATGTGCGCTTTGTCATTGGTAACGGCAAAGCGCAACAGGTCCGTCATCCACAACATACGGTAATACATCAGGATTCAGGTTACGGCGATCGCGGGGTTGCCACGATAGCCGTCAGTCGTTATAGAGTCGATGAATGCTTATGCAGCAGCGGCTCTGTGGTTGTTTTCCTGATTGGCGGCTTCACTGGCAATGCCAATTTGTCGATTGATTGCGCTTAATACTGCTTTGAATGAAGCAGTCACGATATTGGCGTCGATACCCACACCAAATGCGGTTGGCGCGTCATTCAGGCGCAATTCAATATAACTGGCGGCTTGCGCATCAGCGCCGGCGCTGATGGCATGTTCATGGAAGTCCATGAGCTTTACATCCAGTCCTAATGCATTGACAAAGGCATCGATCGGACCATTTCCCTTCCCTTTGAGGGTTAGTTGTTGGCCATCGCGCATAATATCGAGTTCGATATTGATTGGTTCAGCTTTGCTTGAGTCTTCGGTCATGCGGTGCGCGCGATACACGTATGGGGTTTGTTTATCAAGGTATTCCTCCTTGAAGATCCGGTAAATGTCGCTCGAGACGATTTCTTTGCCAGTCGAATCGGCTGCTTTTTGAACTGCACGGCTGAACTCTATTTGCAAACGGCGTGGCATGACCAGGCCATATTCCTGTTCCAGCAAATACGCCATGCCACCTTTGCCGGATTGACTGTTAACGCGAATCACCGCATCGTAGCTGCGACCAAGATCAATCGGGTCGATTGGCAAATACGGGACTTCCCAAATGGCGTCAGCTTGTTGTGCTTCAAAGCCTTTTTTAATCGCGTCCTGATGCGAGCCGGAGAAGGCTGTGAAGACCAGATCGCCGACATACGGATGGCGGGGATGTACGGGCAATTGATTGCAGTCCTCAACACATTGACGAACGCTGTCGATGTCGGAGAAATCCAGGCCTGGATTCACGCCTTGCGTGTATAAGTTGAGTGCCAACGTGACCAGATCGACGTTGCCGGTGCGCTCGCCATTGCCGAACAAACAGCCTTCAACCCGATCAGCGCCTGCCATCACGGCCAACTCTGCCGCAGCGACGCCGGTACCACGATCATTGTGTGGATGGACGCTGAGAATGACAGAATCACGACGGGCCAGATTGCGGTGCATCCATTCGATTTGATCGGCGTAGACGTTTGGCGTGCTGCATTCGACCGTGGCAGGAAGATTAAAAACGATTTTCCGCTTAGGGGATGCTTCCCAGGTCGCAGATACGGCGTCGCAGATGTCCTTGGAAAAATCCAGTTCAGTCATACTGAAGGATTCAGGAGAATACTCGAATCGCCATTGTGTTTCTGGAAGCGCATCCGTGAGTTGCTTGATCAATTGCGTACCGGCGATGGCGATAGCTTTGATTTCGTCGCGGGACATCTTGAAGACGATTTTGCGAAATGCCGGCGCAACGGAGTTATACAAATGGACCATCGCACGCTTAGCGCCCTTGAGCGAATCAACAGTGCGACGAATCAGCTCTTCGCGTGATTGCGTCAATACGATGATCGTGACATCGTCAGGAATGCGATCTTCTTCAATCAGTTTGCGAACGAAATCGAAATCAGTTTGAGAAGCAGATGGAAATCCCACTTCGATTTCCTTTAAACCCACCTTTACCAGCAACTCAAAAAAGCGCAGTTTGCGTTCGGCATCCATAGGCTCGATCAATGCTTGGTTACCGTCGCGCAAATCGGTGCTCATCCAGATTGGTGGCACGCTGATAATTTGGTTGGGCCAAGTACGATCAGTCAATGGAATCGGTGGAAACGGGCGATATTTAGTAGCTGGGTTTTGCAACATCATGATGAGCCTCTATTAGAACTGGTGAAATTCGGAAAATAGTGTGTAGTGGCAAAAAGGTTGCCTGACGGCCACTTGCAGATTAACGCGAGGCCAGGCAACCGATCGGTAGTTTTAGCAGTCGCAATAGGGTTGCGCGCACAGGCAGTGTCATTGTCACGGCGCTTGTGTGTCTTGCGCCATATATAAATGCTAGGAAGGTTGGCTTGAAATACATTTTAAATTTGCTTTTCTGTTCGAGACCCTTTACCAGGATTCTCTGTTTTACTGCATTTGGTTTTTTTGCTGCTGGCAAGAGTCAAACATTTACCAGTTGCAATCTCGTTTGTACCTGAATTAATACGTAGTCGAGATCAAAGTGCGCGTAGTAGCGATAGCGCTATTAGCGGCAGTAGTAGCAGTAGCCCTGGCAGGGAGCCAGAGGTAAGCAACAGTGAGCGGGAAGAGAGTTTTGCAGAAGACATGGGCTTAATGTATGGGATATACGCTTGACGTGTCAAGCGATTCTGACGAGGTAGTTAAACTATTTTCTGGTGTTTGTATCTGACGAGCCGTTTGACTGCGTCAGGATGCTGGTTGAAATAACATTATTTGCCGAGCAGACCAATTAAGCCAATGACGATAAGGTATAGCGCGATGATGTAATTTAGCAGCCGCGGAATAGCCAGAATTAATACGCCAGCAATCAGAGAGACGATAGGCGTAAGGTGGAGACCGATATTCATGTTCCGTCCTTTCATAGATGTAAATAGGTAATATCTAAGGAAAACCCCGGCAACGACACCATGGATGCTCAATAGAACGAAGTGTACTTTTGTCGCCTGGCATTGAATGTAGGACAAATGGCAATTGTGTTGTAAGACTGCGAATTAGCGGCGCGATGCGGTCATTTCGAGACGAAGATTTTATCTTCCAACACATTAAAGAATACGTATTTGAATAACGGAGATTTGTTGATGTGAGATTCGTGTCAACTGACAAAGCATTGTTAACGTTTTTAAGCATTGAAGAATATCTTTATTTCGTAAAAAAATCGGCTTGGCTATTTGACTGTATCAGGAGGAGACCTTACACAGAATGACAGCGTGGCTACTGCCGATAAAACACATACACACGACAAACACCGTCTAAACAATTCGCTTTATACCAATCATTTCTGTACCAACCGGCTCAGGGTGGGGTACGGCCGGTTAAGACGTATGGCATAGCAGCGAAGTTCAGGCGGGATTACTCCCTTCCCGGGGAATGCGATTGGCCCAGTTGGCCGTTAAATTGGGTGCTACCAAAACATCTAGTTCGTACGACTACCAGAAATCAGGCGGGTAAGAAAAGTGGACGCGGAGCGCGGATGCTTGGGCATGGCTCGCTCTCCCACCAATGCCCATTGCTCTGATAACTGTTGGCAAGTAGCACGCAGTACTGGCGCTAGAGTCGGCAAGTCGGCTAGCGTGCGCAAATGATATTCAATGGTTGCAGCTGATTGCGCACAATCGCCAGTTCCCAGGCTGCGTGTGTTGTACTGCGATATACGTTGCAACACGGCAGACACCAACAATTCTGGCGCTATGTTGTGTGCATTAATATCTATCAATATCGTATCTGTGGGCGCGGAAGAGGCTTTGGATGTCACTGGCTTGGTCAAGATGGACTCCTTGTCAGATTTTCTGGTACCGTTTAAATAGTAATGATTCTCATTTGTATTATTGTCCGACAAATCTGGGAGCGCAAGCACTTATTTGTTTATTTTGTTTGCGTATATTTATTTGCAGCGGTGATAACGACCGTCACAGGGTATCAGTCGCAATCGCCACTTACGCTGCCATGCTAAATTTTGGTCGCCGCCGGTGAACTGAACAGGCGCTCACGCTTTTGTTCGTCGTCGAAATAAGATTGATAAGTCTTAATCAGATCGCTACGACTGATTATGCCGATCAGGCGCTTCGAATGGATATCCGATACGACTGGCAATCTTTCCAGGTGGTGTGTCGCCATTCTTGCGGCAGCGATACGGCAGGTCTCACCCGGCAACGCAACAATCAGGGATTGATGTTGGCCGGACTGGCTTAATATCATCGCAATGGATGAGGCAGGGTCAGCTTGCGGATGAATGCTGGCGCGATCAATCATGCCCACTAATTGCTGGTCTGCATCGACGACGGGATAGCAGCGATATTGTTGATCTATCCCAAAATATCGAGTCAAGGTTTCCCCTACGTTGAGATCAGACGGTATTGATACGACGACGCCGCTTTTTATTTCTTCGACATGCTGCCGTTCCAGTGGATCGACTCCGTATTCACGATAAATATGAAAGCCGCGACGGGCGATTTTTTCGGTCATGATGGAGCGCCGCATGGTTAATACCGTAAAGCCGTACGCTACGCCCGAGGTTAATAGCAGCGGCAGCAGGGCATTAGCGTCATGCGTCAATCCAAATGCAAATACCGCAGCCGTAAGTGGCGCGCCCAAAACACCTGCCAAAACCGCAGCCATGCAAACCAACGGCCACAAATGCATATCACCACCGGGTAATAGTGGGCCAAGGACGGTCCCAAGCCCCGCGCCAATAATCAACAGCGGCGCGAGCACGCCGCCGGACGTGCCAGAGCCCAGAGCCAGCATCCAGATAATGGCCTTAACCAGCAATAGGCTCACGACGACTTGCAACGCCAAATGATTATTTAGCAGGTCACCAATTACGTCGTAACCGACGCCCAACGCACGTGGCTCGAAATATCCGCCAATCCCCACTGCCAATCCACCGATTGCCGGCCACCACATCCAATGGATCGGCAACTTGCCAAACAGATCTTCGATCTTATACAGTGCGGTCGACATAAAGGCCGATAGCGCGCCTCCACAAATCCCTGCAATCACGCAAGAGAACATAGTCGCTAGACCGACTGCGCCGGTTTTTAGCGGGAATAGCGGACCTGCGTCCAACAGTAGTGGGCGGGTAAATCCGGCCACGGTGCAAGCAACGATCACAGGCAACAGGCTACGTGGTCGCAATTCGAACAGTAATAACTCAACGGCCAGCAATACCGCAGCAATTGGCGTACCAAAAATAGCCGTCATCCCGGCGGTGGCACCGGCAACCAGTAACGTTTTACGCTCTGCCGACGTCACGTGAAAATGCTGTGCAATCAGTGAGCCGATAGCACCACCTGTCATAATGATTGGTCCCTCTGCACCAAACGGTCCGCCGCTGCCGATCACGATCCCCGAGGATAATGGTTTCAAAATGGCGACCTTGGCCGACATTTTACTTTTGCCAAACAAGATCGCTTCAATCGCTTCCGGGATGCCATGACCTCGGATTTTTTCGCTACCAAAACGTGCAATCAGACCCACGATCAGTCCACCAATTATTGGCAGGGCGATGACCCAAACGCCTAAATGATGCTCAGCCGGTGAACGCACCGAGAACGACCACGTCTGAAAGAAAAATAAATTCGTGAAGAGGTGAATCAGCGCCAGTAATACAAATGCCGCCAATGTCCCGCAGCAGCCGATCACCACCGCGATCAATGAGATTTTTAAAAGTCTTGGATCGGCTGAAAAATCGCGTCGCAAATGATGAAGGTGGGCGTGATTCGATGCCTGTGTAGGAACGCTCATGATGAATGTTTAACATTGATATTTGGAATACGGAAGGTGTCTGTCAGTGTGTTTAATTCTTCGTGATGGAGGCTGGCGAGGGTTGCCAGGCAGCGTTCACCAGCCGGTAAAAGATGGACATTGACTTGCCGCCGATCGACTTCGCTGGTGCGGCGTTGTACAAGCAGTAGTTTTTCGCAGCGGGAAACTAGCGCGACAACGCTGTGGTGTTGTGATTGCAGACGCTCCGCCAGTTCACCCACCGTCGACCAGTCCCGACCGGGCGACCCTTTAACGTGCAATAGCAGCAAATATTGCTGCGGGGTGACACCGTTGCTCTGCGCAGCTTCTTCACTGAATCTTAAAAACTTGCGTAATTGATAGCGGAATGTTGAAAGCGCTTCGAAGTCTTGCTTCGTGAGCGGAGAAGAAGTTTCATCTGTCATTTTGGCATCGATGTTGGAAATGGAAGAATGGAATTATATCAAATTACGATATAATTTTTTGAGAAGAGGAAAACGTAAGATTAGAGGCTATAAAAAAACCCGCAACTAAGCGGGTTTGGATGCAACATAAAAGCGGTAGCCGAAGGCGCTTAGTTCCAACGTCCTGCTCGCCCGCCAATGCTCATTCTGCCAGCGCCCAACAGTAAAATCGCGAGCGCTATAAACAAATAAAATCCCTGTAACTCCAATCCCCAGCCACCGGTGCTGGACAAGGTCATTAGCTGTTTGCTGTGTACCAGCGAAAACGCAAACAACATATTGATGACGATGATTAAAGCGCCGACACGCGTCCAGATGCCTAGCAATATCATTATTGGCGCCAATACCTCGCCGACATATACCAGATAGGCGACTGCTGGCGGCAACCCTGCATTGCTGACTAAGCCGACGACAAAACCAGGACCATTAAAAATTTTTGAAATTCCGTGGAAAAGAATCAATATCGCCAGAGTTGCACGAAGGATGAGCTTACCAATGTCGTCACTATTTTGCATAGTATTTCTCGCTGTTCTTATGTTGGTTGGTACTAAAAAAATTCTTTGTCAGTATATACATGGCGGTGGAACTTGCACATCCAGTGCAATTTCTTTGTCGATATTTTTTTGGAAGTCTCATGGTTTTTAAGCCATCATGTTTAGCTATACGCGCAAGAACTGTAATGTGCCCCGCTGCTGTTAACTAGCAATCGCACGATGTTGCATTTGATGTAAAGATCATCCTTTGGAGAGAGCGCAAGAGGTATAAACGTTGGAAGAAGCTTCGATGACCGCATATGTCTGTCTTGGATATCGAGGGAACGATTCATCCAAATGATGTCTAAATTGGACGGAGAAGAAGTATGAAAAAAAATCACTGTTGCTGTCTTTTACAAAGGACTTTGTATGCAGATTCGTCGAACAATGATTGTCGTTGCTTTATCCGCTGGATTGTTAGCAGGCTGTCAGAAAAAGCTCACACCTCTGCCAGAGACGACCATACCAACACAGTCCAGGACGCCCTCCACATTTAGTCCATCTCTAGCAATCACGCCAGCGATGCCCGTTACTCCAGCCTTACCCATCGTACCCGTGGCTCCTGTTACACCTGCAATACCTACAACGCGAGCACTGGGCGAGAGCAAGTAACGATCCTCAGTTTTGATTGATCAGGACAAACTAGTTACTTCAAGCATCGAGGCCATGTGCTTGTAAAAAATGATGTTTGGCGGACGGCAGTGACCAAAAAAAAGCATAAACTTCTACTGTTCCCAACTGAATATTGAGCGTTTTCTTTTTTTAAAAATTGCGAGATGCGCTCAAGCGCTAGTGGAAGTATCCGCTGCTCACAACCACCGGAACACCTGCGACACCAGCATTGATGACGCGCCGTGCAACGCCCTCAATTTTGGTCTGAAAAGCCCGATAAGTAGTCAATAGGTCAAGTTTTGGATCTTTAGAATGCGATAATACCGCAAGGGTCGCGGCAGGCACGAGGCACTGATAATGCCGATAATCGACGATTACTGAAAACAAAATCCCTGCGCGGGTTAAACGCGGTGAGGCCAGTACAGTATCCATCGTAATCTCCACAGGTGGGATTGTTAAGTGCCGATATCAGAAGACTTTTAAGCGTATTTCTTGCAAAACTATTGACTGCGCTGTCGTTTGCTTCAGCTGCTAGTCAAAATATATGGTGCTTTTTCGATATTGCTTGAAAAAAGAGTTACTAGCAAGAACCTACGTGAAAATAATGCGAACTTCTAATAACTTCCTTATTTAGAGGAGGCGTTTGCACAAAATTGGTGCTCAATTGGTGCGCACTTAGCTTACTGTCACGCGTTGCCATCCAATTATTAAGGCCAAGGCATTGGCGTGACATTGACATATTGCGGTTCATGCTCAGATTGGGACACATTACCTGCATGGTTGTCTCCTCCGGTTTCTTCGCCTTGAGCAAGTTTATGTCCCAAAATGTCGCTGATATCTTTTCCTGTCGCTGTGAAGTCGGATTGCATCAGTGGAAATGATTCGACCGGCCAGTTTTCAATTGCCCAGCTGGTAAATTCATCAAAACGGCGTGTTAGCTCTCGTGCGAATGCATCGCGTTTTTCCTTATCATTCATAGCGCTCTCCCGGTGATAAATTCATATGTGAGCCAGAAATCATTCATACCATCAATTAGACTGCGTCACGCGCGAAACGTTTTAATCTGATGGCACAATTTCTCTGATAAAAAATATTTTGATCGTGTGAATTTTGTCTCTATATGAAAGTTATATATCTTATGAATAACTGGTATGTGAATAATTCAGCATACAACAGGTCAAGGAGTCGATATAGTTACACCTGTCTCCTCCAACACCTCCTAAGGTTTGGATTCAGCCCGCAACCGAAAGGTCATGCGGGCTTTTTTTTGTCTTTCGACTGCGGATCTCCCGTTGTCGCTCAAATATGTCGTTTGGTAGTGGATGGTTTTGTGGATGCTCCAACTTTGTGCTAAACCAAACTCAAGAAGCAAAAAATGAAATACTTCGCTGTGATGAGTTTGGGAGAGTATTGGTAGCGCGAAGAGGTAGTCAGAGGAAGGTTTTCACTGCTCGTACAGGCGCTTATTTTCAACAAAGTGATCCTGTGGAGCAGTATGACTGTTGCGGGCGTGTTAATGCGACATACAGTACGCATCCAATTCCTGCAGTAAACGTTGTTTCTCTACCGCTGGCAAAAAGCTGGCCTCGAAGCTATTTCGGGTAAGTTCGACCAAATCCGTTCGGCCAAGCTGAAGCGACTCGGCAACTGCCAGATAATTAGCGTTCATGTAGCCGCCAAAATATGCAGGATCATCTGAGTTGATAGTTACGGCCAGACCGGCGTGTAGCAAGCGAGCGAGATTGTGTTCAGCCATGTCATTTACCACGCACAGCTTCAGGTTTGACAACGGACAGACTGTTAGCGGCGTGCGTTGTTTCGCGAGTCGTTCCATCAATGCTGGATCTTCTTCGCTGCGCACGCCATGGTCGATACGCTCAACGTGAAGAACATCCAGTGCGTCACGGACATATTCTGGTGGACCTTCTTCACCAGCATGAGCGACCAGGCGGAACCCAAGTTGCCCGCAGCGCGCAAATACCTTCTCAAATTTTTCTGGCGGATTGCCGCGCTCGGCAGAGTCAAGGCCAATGCCGATCCACAAATCAAGATATTGTTCACGCAACGGAAGCGCAGCTTCTAGCGTAGAAAATGCATCTTCTTCCGATAGATGGCGCAAAAACGACATGATCATCGCACTACTAAAACCATGCGCGTCACGCGCCTCACGTAAAGCGCGCGCAATGCCGGAGAAAACAACGTCAATTCCAATGCCGCGCTCGGTATGGGTCTGTGGATCGAAGAAAATTTCAGCATGGCGCACGTTATCAGCGCGGCAGCGATCAATGTAAGCCGCTGTCATTTCATAAAAATCTTGCTCCGTTTGGAGCACAGCCGCACCGGCATAATACAAGTCCAGAAATGACTGCAGATCGCTAAAAGCATAAGCGGCCTGTAATTCTTCAATAGTTGCGTACGCTAATGTAACTTGATTGCGTTGCGCTAACGCAAATAGCAATTCGGGCTCCAACGTGCCCTCGATATGTAAATGTAGTTCGGCTTTTGGTAAACCTTCGATAAACGATTTGAGATCGGCGCTGAGGGCTGGGATATGCTTGGAAATAGTCATGGTTGTCTTAAATGTGCAGTCTAGAATCAGATGATCCCATGATTCTACAGAATCACAGCAACTCAATGAGTGATGGTGGTAAATTACACGCAGACAACTTCAAACAAGACCATCTCATGACAGAAATAATTAAAATAGTAAAAGCCGATTTAAATAGCCTCCAGCACACGCATGCCATCATTGACTTGCTAAATGCATATGCATCGGGTCAGATGGGTGGAAATCATCCTCTTACCGATTACGTAAAAGAGAACTTGATCGGCGAATTCAAAAAAAGGAGCACTATTCAAATATTGCTCGCTTTTGTGGGAAGTCGGCCGCCGGTCTGGCGATTTGTATAGAAGGTTTTTCAACGTTTTCTTGCCAGCCTCTATTAAATATTCATGATCTCGCGGTGGCGCATGCGTTTCAGGGGCGAGGTATTGGCCGGAAGTTGGTCGAGCACGTCGCGAATCTTGCAAAAGAACTGGGCTGCTGTAAAGTAACATTGGAAGTTTTAGATGGAAATACGCGTGCAAGCGATCTTTATAAATCCTGCGGCTTTGCAAACTATGCCTTGAGCCCTGAAATGGGTACAGCGATGTTTATGCAGCGGATGCTTTCGTAAATGGAGAGCCAACCTATTTCTATTTAACGATCGTCTGGTTCAGCGTACCAAGATGCGAGTTGATTTTATGTAGATTAGCAACCGTGAGCTTCAGATCGGCTTCATGTCCAATAGCGTTTATTGTTTAACGGGTTTGAACTTAATATTTATCTAGCATTAGCATGACCGCATCGTGTTCCCGTTCAAGTATATCCAAAGGTCTTTCTCTGTCCCCATCAAATTTGTCATGAGACGGTATTCAGTTTCTAGCAGTCGTGAATGATTTAGCCTCATCAATTTTAAACGTTGATGTGCGTCAAAAGCGCTTGGGAAATCTGGATATTATTAGGCCAGGAGCGAATTTTGTACGTTTCTGGACTTTTTATAACGCATTTCTGGCGAAGAAAAGGGCGCGCAGCGTAGAAATTTTTTTCGATCCTGCAAATGACGTAACAAGGTATCTATTACGATCATAATAAGATGCCTTGTCGTCAGAGTTCCCCAAATTCTATCTACATTTAAGTCAGCGTTGCCGATGCCACGCTGCTGACTTACCAGATCGATATTTCACGTCCGATTAATCTTGATGATCATCAAACCCATTCTCTGCAAAATAGCGCATAAGTTGAAGATCGGTATCCAGTTGTAATTTTTCCATAGCCGATCGCTTATGATGACTAATCGTTTTAATACTGCGATGGAGCTGTTGGGATATTTCAACAGCAGAGACGCCTCTTGAGAAAAAACGTAATATCTCAATCTCGCGTGGACTTAAACTGTTTCTGGGATCTCGATCTTCAACGGTGATCAACTGTCGCATCTTCATTAATTCTGCGCTACTTTTGCCTAAAAATATTTGCCCGTCGCATGCGTGATTGATCGCTTCCGCGATCTCTGCAATTTCACCTCCTTTATGCAGAATCGCGCTGACTCCCAATGTCAGTAAAGCATGATAGAGCGAGGTTTTTTTGGTTGCCGTCAGCACTACAACAGCCACGTTCGAGAATCGCTGCCGTATCTGCCGTATCATTTCCAGCCCATCGACTTCATTTCCCACTGGCATTGAAAGGTCGATCACTGCAACATTACAGTCCGCTTTGGCTAGCAGATCAAAGAGAGAACTAGGGCCAACGGCAAAACCTATTACAACCATATTTTTGCATTGCCGTACCAATGCATTAAGACCTGAAAGAGTGACGGGGTGATCATCTGCGATGACAACCCGAATTCTGTTTCCTAAAGAAAAGTTCGTATGATACATTTTTGCTCCATTTATAAATATTTATATATGGACTGAACTGTATAGCGCGCATCATTGTCTCGATACGAGAGAATTCTTGAAACGATGTCGTGTCATCTATTTTTTTCGAGAATAAACTTAGAAGACATTGAAAGTCTTAAGACTATTCATAATTTAGTGATTGAAAGTATCTTTTTTAAATCTTTGAGTGTTCTTTTTAATTTGATTTTTTCTTTTTCTTTGATTGGTAACTGGATATAAAAAACTGCATCAAGGTATTTTATTTTCAGTTTGTATTGGTTGTGGGATCAAAGTAATATCGACGCGGCGATTGCGTGATCGCTCCAATTCATCAATATTGTTGTTTAGCGGACGGGTATCGCCGTATCCCTGAATCGCAAATTGTGTGATCGGAAATGCAGACATTTCAATCAGCCAATTGCGTATCGCACGGGCACGGGCCTCAGACAGCAAGAGGTTTTGGTTGGGACTGCCGACGTTGTCGGTATGACCGGCGATTAGGACAATTTTTTTTGGATTTGCCTTTAACTGCGATAACGTCTGATTTAATAACGGCGCAGCTCCAGCTTTGAGGGTCGCTTTCCCCGTATCAAAAAGTAGTACTGAGTTGAAGGTAATCGTACTTAAGTCCATAGGGTGATAACTGGCTATGGCAACATCAATCAATGGCAGAAAAGACGTTCCGCGATAAAATCCCCAACGCATTCCGAACGGAATTCCGAATTGAGCATGCGCCTGTAATCTTGTGCGATCTTGTATCAAACTATGTAAGGAATTACGTTTTTTATCATGCATGATGTCTGGTATTTTTAGGTAAGTATTAAGATTACCCGCCAGACGTTGAATGAACTGATAGTTATTCCATGCGGATGCAGCGAACGCGATACACAAGGCCGCTATGGCTATCCATAACGCATGGCAGAAGTTGGTCCATAATGGAGAAATATTGTGCCCTTTGAGGTCTTTTTGGTTCGTGAGCAGCAATGGTAAAAAGTCGGGTAAAGGAAACGGTTCTGTACTCGCTTTGGCTGGTACCGTTGGTAAACCGGTTTTTGTAGTTAACCATCTTGACCATGCACCTGCACGTGATGGGGTTCGCTCGACATCTGCTAAAAATATACCTGCTGGCATGAGCGGCGTAGTATCTGTCAGCGAGGACAGCGTCGTTATCATCGTAGTGTCATTCAGCCATTGGATTAAAGCCAAGGCTAAAACGCTTCGTCTTGTATCGCAAGGAAGAGAGGAAGTGGGGATGCTCTCAAGTTGTTGGCGGATTAGATCAAGATTTTTTCGTAAATAGTATTTACCGCGCTGAAGTTTGCCGGGATGAGTTGTCTGGCTAATCCAGGTAGCGGTGGTGGATGCGTACAGACCATGATGGCCAATCAGCTTTGCGTATACCGCCACATAGCATGGCAGCGTATATTCAGGAATGGTCGTTTCCGCTTTTAATGTAACGCCTGTTTTTTCTCTCTCTATTGCACGTAAGGCGCACTGCCAATGAGAGAATTCGGTACGTAGTGCAGTTTCATCAATACTGTAGTCAGTTAGGAGAGGTAGTAACACAGCTTGAGGAAAACGCTGATGAATGGCATATGACGAAGCAATCACCACTTTTAATTGTGCGGGCGTTTCAGCATATAGCCAGACTGCATGTGCATCCTCCCTTATTTTTTCAGACGCGCCGTTACTTGAAAAGAGGGCCGATGCATGCGGTCCAATTACTACAATCACAGGCAATTTTGACGGGGGCGATAAATCTAAAGTATCTGTCAGCAATCCTGACCTGGAAGTTATTTTTGTTAATGATAGCGATGCACCGAGAACAACGGCAAGAATGAAAATCGCAATAATGCCAAGCCATTGGAATTGCGATGCGAGCATAAAGAAGAGTTGAATAATGCTGAAAATTAAGACTGTGGACCATATTAATAATACGAAACGAGGGCGGGAGTAATACACGTTTAATCTTCCTTGGACATAATGGAATCCACCGGCTTTAACATCTGTAACCGATCAGCGCTTCGCGTTAATTGATAGGAAAAAGTACACCATAACGCTACGCCAAATACAATACCGAGCGTAGTCTTGCACAATAAGGAGAAAGCTGCAGCGCTTAAGAAATGGCTCCTTATCTTGGCTTTAGTAGTATCAGCGGACTGCACAGTCGAATGCGAATAACGACCAAGTAGTAAAATGAACCGCTGTCGTTCTGGCTCTTCTTCGCTAGCATAACGCCCCCTAAAACCTAGTCTGAGTACTAAATCGTAAAGAGCGATTCGGTCCAACGAGGGGTTAGTCTGAAGCAGTAATTGATTGATGCGCTCAAAGATATTGTCACCAGCGTTATTACTACTAAAAAAATGACTCTCTAAAGATGCGCTTTGCCATTCTGATTTTTGGAAGTCGGACAAATAGCGAACCGTTACGTCGTCCAAAAGTCCGCATTGTGCGTAACTGGCCTCTTCTATGATTTCCTGATCGTAGTCGGCGTCGCGCATTTTATTACGCAGTTGTTCAATCAACCCAGCACAGCGCGATCGCAAAGTATCGCTTGAAAAAATCTCGGTCTGCTGTGCCAACACGCTTACCTGAAGCCAGATGTCAAGCAGCAAGACTTGAAACAATTGATGTGAACGTGACAAAGTTATCCTAACGGCGTGGGTCATTGTAGGTTATTGAAAATAGAATGGTTTCTTGCATGTGATCGGTGGCGTTAAACTTTGCCTTTTTTTGTGTGATTTGGACACGTCCATGAGAATAAGTAAAACCGGACCGATTTCGGATGTTTACTCAAACTTGTTAGTCAATATTTGACAAAAAGTAAATGACCGGATATCACGATGTCGGAATTTATTTTTACTTGTCTATCTGATCTATCAACTTATAGGTCAGTATTGAAAATACTATTATTCGTCAACTTCCTATTCAGAAGCCGCAAATTGATTTTCTTGGTGCTGATCAGTCACGCACGAAAAATTAATTTTGCATATGGTGAGTATTCATTTCAAGTTATTTTGTCGAACTAAATAATTTAAGCGAGGGATTAAATATCCGTCTCATCCCACTTTGCCAACAAATCAGATGGAATAATATCGACTAGCTCAGAAAATCTTTTCCCTACCATTCGCTCTCCTTGACGTAATAAAACAATCACGGGACTACTTGGCTCGTTTTCTTCAAACCAATTACGTACGTCTTGCAACTTTGCAAGAGCAGACCACCGGTCAGTGGTTGGCTGTAAAGCATTATCAATAAAGCTCCCACTATTATTAGCACTTCTAGTCACCGTACATGTTGGTGGCAACTGTCCGAGTTGATCAGGCCCTATCAAAGTGGAATCAGGTTGTGGACACTGTACTGATCCATGCGACAACAAAGTCGGCTGTTCGTCTTTAACCATCATTGCTTTTGGGGTGTTTGTTTGTTGCTGATTAATTACCCATCCAAACGGTTGTAGCAACGCGCGCAAGGGGTCAAGATTGGGGGCGGCATCACCAAGGGTGACGTTGATCTTCTCGATCAATTTTTCACCCAGTTGCATAGCATCTGCCAGCGCCAAAACATGTCTGTCGCGTTTGGCGGATAGCTCTTTTAGAATGCGGTTAATTGCCTCCGGCATTAACGCATTTTTGATACGCGGCATCGCAGATGATTTTTCAATATCGCGTAGTTGTAGTTGCACACCGGCGACTTTAGGCAGCGCAATATTGCGTAGATCAGATAACACGCCATTTTGCTCAGCCAGTGCAGCCAGCGCGTTGGCTCGCATGACCGGATCGCGCTGATCCTCAAAAGTAAATGAAGGATGAATTTGCTCTGAATAACATTCCAACATAGACTTTAGCAGTGCTAGGCCATCCCTTAATCCTTCTGCGCCGTCAAGATTGATTCGACTTCGCATCAATAGGATGATCAGGCGTATGTCCTTGGTGCGTAAAAGAAGGGCGTGCGTATTTCGCTCGACGTCGGACCAGTTGATCGGGTCTGGAGTGCCGACGAAGTCGCCGAACTGCGCATCCGATTTTGTCGCTGTCGCGTTTTGGAGTAAGAGAAATGTAGGATCGTATTCCAAATTAGGACCGCAAGGCTGGTCAACGCAAATTGGCGCTAATAGTTCTCCATAACGAATAAGAGATGTGTCATTGCCTGGATTCATGTTTAGTCTTCTGAGTTCGAATATTGTATTGTTCAGGCTCAAACACCATCCCCGTAATAGGCTGGTGATCTTGAGACTTACCAAGCCAAGTGGAATAGCCTAATTTATGGACCGTATCGGCGCATGCAGAAGGTGCTTGATTTTTCTTTATTAATAGTTTTACATCCCAGGCATACTCATAGCCGATAAAGGCACGTACCCATTCGATAAGTGCCTGTAAATCGTTGCCTTGTGGCGTGAATCGTAAATATTGATCAAGTTCAAGCGGACCCAGGACTAAACGAAATTTGTGTTGACTATCAGCAATCGTGGTACCGAGCAGAGCGCCTTCGCCAAGGACTGAGGGCGTTCCAGGATGGCCTAATCGGCTGTAGTCAGACGTGGGAATGTCTATCCATTGCGGGATAAACTCTTGGATCAATACTGGCACGCCAAAATAATAGGAGAGTGTTGCCGAGATTCCATCGGGATTGCGCGCTTCGCGGACCAAATGGGCGACGCTCGCCAGCCTTGCATGCACCGGAAGACAGGAGTCTTCAGCTTCCTTTGGATCAATTCCCCCCAAGCTTCCAACATAAAGGGAGAAGGTTTCCTCACCCCGACGATCAAGTGATGCAGTGGCTTGAGAGGATGCCCAGGCCCGATAGAATTGCGAAAGTGCCCGGTGATGAAATAGGTCGGCGAAGCGCATCAAAGTATCGTCATGATGGCCAACAATTCGCGTGTAGGCGAGCTCGGTCAGATGGAGCGGTAGTGGCCCTTGTGCACCCCATATACCAAGGCCATATAAGCGGATACCAAGTCGGCCATGACGAACCTGAATGGATGCAATTTCACGCGGCGCAAAGATCATTGTTGGCTGCTGGCCAAGGCGATACAACTCTTCGTCAGGAAGGTGGGCGGTCCCTGGTAAAGGCGCCATAGGGTCACGGGCAGCAACAGCCCGCAACAAACTCAGAAAGCCTGATTTCCACGGGGTTGCTTCATTGAACCACGCTTTTAATGTTTCCAGCGGTAATGGTGTGACGCTATCGCTTGACGACGAATTTTTCGTCTCGCTATACTCTTTTATTGGGAACGTCATACGTTGCCTCGTCCGCCCATACGCGCCGGCCATCTTGTAATCAGCCCCCTTTGAAGAGAGTGCAGTTCGGTTTCAGTGAACACATTGATAGCGACATGACGGGCCAGATAGTGTTCCAGGATCAATCCGAGAAGGTACGGACTTATACCCGAAAATCCGGTTTCATCGACAGTCAAGCTGCAACTTACTCCGCGACCGTAAACGAGTAATCCATTTCCCGAGAGGCGCCGCACTACCGGTTCGGTCTTGGTGCTGATTAAGCTATCAATTTGAACATTTTGTTCGCGTTCTCCCGAGGCAACGAAGAGGCGCAACATATTACGCATTGCTTGTCCACCATCGGCATGATCGAGGTCTGAAA
The DNA here is from genome assembly GCF_054343755.1 of Glaciimonas sp. GNP009. Classification (NCBI taxonomy): domain Bacteria; kingdom Pseudomonadati; phylum Pseudomonadota; class Betaproteobacteria; order Burkholderiales; family Oxalobacteraceae; genus Glaciimonas; species Glaciimonas sp. GNP009. The sequence goes on along the minus strand of NZ_JBTGUV010000004.1, from coordinate 836,073 downwards.
GTGGCATGTAGTTAAAACTTAGCTGGCGAATCAACCGCCATGCAGTTTCTCCTTGGGCGAATGGTGCGCGCGGTGCACTGGGTGGGAAAATCAGACTAACGCCATCTACCGGAATAGATTCGGCCATATTCAGCTCGTTAATACCATTTTTGGATATAAGGAGAGGTAAATCCCGATTGGTTACAAGTGCGTCCACAGATAAATACTTTATATCATCCGAGTAAGGCGCCTCAGCCTGATCAACCAACGACACGAAAACTTCGGTGCCGATATAGGATGTGCCAGCTTTTTGCTTACGTGTATTGACTGACGTCAGCCGTTGTTCGCGCCGGATCGAGAAATAGCGACCGTTGTTACCGGCGTCGCTGTGCAATGTTTGATAGAGAGGATTAAAGGTAATCTCGTCGGCGTCCTGTCCTTGTTGTCCCAGCACCCGCGATGCCGAAAATACCTCGTAGTCTAGCGGTTTACTACGGTCGGGTATCAAATGAAAATCGGTTAAGCCGCGATCGACTTCTATGCGATCAGAACGCTTTGGAAATAGATTGACGATGGGTGTGCAAAATAACTGGAAACGTGATGCCTCAACGTGGGTCGCTAATGCGAGAGGTAGCCGATCCAATAAAATGACAATTTCAGCTTCACGACCGTGAATTTGAGCGAGGCCGGGAGCGAGTTGGGTTGCTGCAAAAAAATAGAATCGACTACGACAGGCAAAATATTCATGGAGAAGATTATGGCCATGAAAAGTATTCCACGGTAGTGGAAGTAATCCTTGATCTGGACGTAAACCCTCAAATTCGACGGCACCTTTATTTACTATATGGCCCTCGCCACGTGCCGCGCCATATTGACGTATTACCGATGCGATGGTTCCAGCATGCACCATTTCAAATAAATGCGAAGCAATACGTTCGTCTCCATTAATGAATATTGGTAATCGATCCAATTCTTTTAGTTCGGAAAAATTGACCTCGCCCGTGGTACGTAATTTTATGCGAAGCGCCCCTCGCAAACGTACGTTGGAAACCAAATGACGTTCTACATCCGGAATATCCGGAGGGACTGCTGCTAGTTTGGCTTCTATAATTTCGATTGGCCAGAGCGTGACATCCTGTCCACTGCGAAATTCACAAGCGGTTTTTTCTCCCGCTGGAATAGCGGCTGTAAGAGCGCTGTGACGAGGGACCTTAAAGCCACTGGTAAAGTCTCCTTCCTTGAGGCTTGGCCGCAGACGTGCTACAGACATAGATGGAGTTGGCGCGACATAGTTGGGATAAACAACCTCCAGAAGGCGCTGCGTAAAGCGTGGAAATTCAGCGTCCAGCTTTAACTGCGTGCGTGCAGATAAAAAGCAAAACGATTCGATTAATCGCTCCACATAAGGATCTGCTACCTCAATGCCTTGCATTCCCAGTCGGCTTGCGATCTTTGGATGTTGCGCTGAAAATTCACATGCCATCTCTCGCATGTAAGTTAATTCACGACTATAGTACTCAAGAAATTTGGGGTCCATTAAAGCTCTCAGGCGTAACGCCTTCTGGGTTGATATATGTGTGTCGAACGCGTCACAAACGAATTCGACATTTTTTTTACGGACAAGTAGCCATGCAGATTTTAGATTTTTAGAAAATTTACTTTAGCGGTCTCGAGATCAAATGCGCTCTGAATGCGAAACTCAAGAGGATACGGAGACCAATGAATCAATGCATTTAATTCAAAGAACAATATGTTGTAATGATTGGAATTCGCATTGTCGGTTAGCGGCCTGAGGGAAAGCGAATCTGGTAGTAGACGCGGCTCAAAATCGACAATCGCTTTACGTATCATTCTTTCTACTTTAATCCAATTGCGATCTGCGATGTATTCGCCTGATAGGGCAGGGATGCCATAATTCATCACCGAACTCGCTACGGCGGAGAGCGTTTTCTCATCGATCGCATTACTAAGATTGGTGGTGTTAAGCAATAGCGTGAGATCTCGCTTAATAACGCTACGCATGGCCTGTGTCCCAAATAAGTATTTATGGGGAGGCTCCGTATGGATGTTCGGAGCATCATCTTGCAGGCGATCAATCAACGTTGGAAGATACGTACTTGCATGCAGTTTATCTGCTTGGCTCATGGGTGATTTCTTTCCACGTTTTAATCCGTATTTTGAAAATTTTTTTAAAATAAAAATTCCTTGCTGTCGATATTTTTTGTATTGCCAGGAGTTCTTTTCGTCGTAGCATGCATCATGCTTAATCCTTTTTTTTGTCCAATGTCGTTCCCAAAATAGGTAAATAACTATCAAGACTAATCATGTGATGTTCGCGCTGGGTTAATAGCCCCGTTTTTCGATCAGGAAGGATTGCTGTGTCACCTGGAGCAAGCAGGCGAAGTATTTCTTGTGGTTCAACCTCGGCAAATAAAGCTTCAGTATTGAATTGATCAAGGTCTGAGAGAATTGTATTAATCGCCAAATCTTCTCCCAGCAGATCTTGCAGCAATGAGCCGTCTAAAAGGTCTGGTGAACTGTCTAAAAAAGGGTCCACCGGAGCTAAACTACGACTTGGCACTCCGTGGATTGCGAGGTCAAATGTATTATCGGTTTCATGCCCTAACAATGCACGCCCATATTCCGCTGCTAAAGATGCTAAAAGATCATCTGGATTCCCGAGGCCGGTTTGCGAAAGAATAGCTGCAGCAGCACCTTCCTTGTTTATCATCCAGCCTGGAGTTCTTAGCGTTGAATGAAACGACGGCCTTTGTTTTAACTCTAGATTTGAACCGTTCGAGACAATCAAATCGCTGAAACTTTGATCGTCGATTACAGTCGTATTTAATACAAGTGCGAAGTCTTCTTCGTTGCGTAGAGCGTCTACATAATCATTTTTAGTATCAAAATTATCGGATGATTTTTCAGTTTTTATCAGCATCTAATACGGTCTTTCAATAGTAAGTTTTACGCTATCAATCTCATTTTTCTTCAGACAGAGATCGTCATGCGCTACGAGTGCTAATTTTTTTAGTCGGATAGTCGGCCACTTAGCAAAGTGATCCGTCATCAAACAATTTAATGCCCGAAAATTTGATTGATACTCGCTTCACTAAACCCTCTCTCAAATAGTGTTTGCAACATGTGATAGCCCGCGTGTTGCAATCTTCAAGCCAGCTCAATGTGTCGACACAACATGTGATTGCAAGAATAAATAAATATCAATCACATTTCAGTCGAATTTTTTCCAAAAAGATATTCGTTCAAAGTTGCTTTTCGCAATTATGACTAATTTATCGTTATTTATATGTAAGAAGATTCTGAAAATTCAGAATTATTTTTTATATTTCATAAAATATATGAAGAAAAAAATATAAAAAAATTTAATTATAAAGAGTGATTTTCATAGGTAAAAAATAGTGTTCAACGGCGCACAAAAATTAAGTATTTCGTAAATATTTTCTGTTCATCAAATTAAAGAACTAGAATTTTCTCAGCTCAAAAAGTATCAGCATGTGTGTACTATGCTCGAACTTGAATACGTCAAACCATAGCGCCGCTAAAGTTGATGACGTAAATTTTTTTCTTCAAATCTCATTTATACAATACAAAAATATATGACTTTATCTCGTCAATTATTGTTCGGAAAACTTGATCTAACGCTTTTCAAAAGCATTGAAAGTGCAACCACTTTTTGCAAGCTTCGTGGTAATCCATACGTAGAAATTGCACACTGGCTATGCCATATTGTTAAAGCTAAAGATTCGGATTTAAGACGGATTGTTAAACATTTTCAAATCGATGCGGATTGCTTGGAAATCGGATTGGAAAAGGCGTTGAGTCATCTTCCTACCGATGCTAGTTCAATAATTGATTTTTCACATCACATAGAGTTGGTGATTGAGCGAGCCTGGATTCATGCGTCATTAGAGTTCGAAGAAAGAAAGATACGTAGTAGTCATCTCCTGGTGGCATTGTTATCTACACCCGAGCTGCGTAGGGTGTTAACGGGCATTTTTATTGGATTCAAAAATATTCCAATTCAGGAGCTGATTGACATGCTTCCTGTCATTACCCAAGGATCAATTGAAGAAGGGGAAACTTCGTTCGATGGCGGCGGATTTCCTTGCGCGTTACCGGGTGAAGTCAACAACGCAATGGTCCAGCGAATACCCACCCAAAATAGTTTGGCGCTTTACTGTACGGATTTGACTCAGCAGGCGCGTGAAGGAAAAATTGATCCGGTGATTGGACGTGAGCATGAAATCCGTACCATCATCGATATCTTATTAAGACGGAGGCAGAACAATCCTCTTCTGACTGGCGATGCCGGGGTCGGAAAAACCGCAGTGGTTGAAGGTTTTGCGCTTGCCATATCGAGAGGGGAAGTGCCGCCGTCCCTTGCTGACACAAGATTATTATCACTTGATGTTGCGGCATTATTAGCTGGTGCGAGCATGAAGGGTGAATTCGAATTAAGGTTGAAAGGCGTGTTGGAAGAGGTGATCGTTGCCACGTCTCCGGTGATCTTGTTTATTGACGAAATTCATACACTTGTTGGCGCTGGCGGCACTGCGGGTACCGGCGATGCTGCCAACCTATTGAAGCCATCGCTCGCACGCGGGATTTTACGCACTATCGGTGCCACTACATGGAGTGAGTATAAGCGTCACATTGAGAAGGACCCAGCGCTAGCGCGTCGTTTTCAGGTAGTACAAATTCCGGAGCCGGCGATAGCTAGCGCCATAACGATGTTGCGAGGCTTGGTGAGTACATTGGAAAAACATCACGGCGTCTGGATATTGGATGAGGCGATTCTGGCGGCCGTTAATCTTTCGCATCGTTACATTCCCGCTAGCCAATTACCCGACAAGGCAATTAGACTGCTAGACACTGCTTGCGCGCGCGTTGCGATCACCTTTCATGCTCCACCAGCAGCCCTGCAGATGTTGCGCTTCCAATTGCTTGCGGCTGAGATTGAAGCCGGTATGCTAAAAAAAGAACAAAGTCTTGGTAGGCCGAATCAAGAAAAAATCGCGAAATTACACATAAAAATAGTTAAGCTTCAGCAGGACGCCAAAACGCAAGAATTCCGTTGGGAAGCCGAAAAAGCGTTAACAGAACGTCTGCTCCTGATACGCCAGAAGTTAGCCGGAAGCACTTTAACTCAAGAAGTTAAGTCAAATCCGGATATTGTCGAGTCCCTACCAAAAGCGTCGATAGGTTCGATAAAGGAAAAAATATCCGTATCCACACTTGCAGGAGTGCAGGAACTTTCAGAAGCGAGATGGCCGATTCATGGATTCGACGCTGCCGTTAAGACGGACGAACCGTCGGATCAGCCAGAAGAGGCGGACCTTCAAGAGGCATTGCGTAAATTGGAAGCTGAACTAAGAGAGCTTCAACAAGATACGCCGATGGTCCATTCTGAGGTTAATGCGTCAGTAATTGCTTCTATCGTTGCTGATTGGACGGGTATTCCAGTTGGGCGAATGTTGCAAGATAAGATTGATGCCGTATTGAAGTTGCCTGATCAATTGGCGCAGCGGGTGATTGGTCAGTCTGCAGCCTTGGCGTTAATCAGCGAACGGCTCCAGACCGCAAGCGCTGGCATGAGCGACCCAGGAAAACCAATTGGTGTGTTTTTGTTGGTGGGACCATCGGGTGTTGGGAAAACTGAGACCGCGTTTGCCATCTCGGAGATGCTCTATGGAGGCGAGCAGAATCTAATTACGATCAATATGAGTGAATATCAGGAGGCGCACACGGTCTCGTCGTTAAAAGGGGCACCTCCGGGATACGTGGGTTACGGTGATGGGGGAGTGTTAACTGAAGCGGTCCGTCGACGGCCATACAGCGTTGTCTTACTCGATGAAATAGAGAAAGCGCATCCAGACGTGCATGAAGTTTTTTATCAAGTTTTTGACAAGGGTTGGATGGAGGACGGCGAAGGTCGTGTCATCGACTTTAGAAACACCGTGCTGATACTTACCAGCAACGTCGGTGGCGAATTGCTTTCCAATGTATGCGAAAACTTGGATCAACTTCCTGAAGTTCAGGATTTGCTGGATGCTTTGCAGCCGGAGTTGTTAAGTATTTTTCCATCTGCATTTATCGGCCGTGTTTGTATCGTTCCTTATCTTCCGTTAATGGACGACAGCATTGCTCATATTGTGAGTCTGCAACTAGATCGTGTTTGCGCTCGTATGGAACGAACTCATCAGATTACGTTGGAATATAGTTCGCAAGTGGTGAGCTATATTGTCGCTCACTGCCCCACTGAAGAAACCGGCGCTCGTACGTTGATTAGTTTTATTGAGCAAAAAATTTTACCTGGTATCAGTCGATATTGGTTGGATATGCAAGGCAAAGGTCTGCCAATAAAGCGGCTTCGAATCGATATGGAGTCGGGGAAAATTGTCTATCATCCGGAATGATTAGGACTATCAAGCTTGGCTTTTTTACAGACTCGATTTCTCTGAAATAGCTTGATTGACTCCCTATATACCAATGCCTTTTACAGTGCAATCCTGGCGCAGGAATTTTTCTCGCGCTAGCCGGATAGCGCGCTAAATTCATGTTAACTATTTTTTATATTAATTAGTTCGTATGGCGCAACAGAAAGTAATCGAATTAATCGAATTAATCGAATCAAGCAGATTTTTTCATTACTAATTCCAGAAATTTTACGAGTAACACGTTTATTTATTTATCAACGTCATTTAAAGGTCCTATGTCTGAATCTAATAGTTCGCAGAAATTTATGGCACGTAATCGTGCCCCTCGAGTACAAATTGAATATGACGTCGAAATTTATGGTTCGGAAAAAAAAGTTGAACTTCCCTTTGTGATGGGCGTTGTCGCCGACTTATCTGGGATGCCAATTGACGCCTTGCCACCAATTGGCGATCGAAAATTTTTTAGTATTGATACGGATAATTTCGATGAACGTATGAAAGCGATGAACCCGCGTGTGGCATTTTCAGTACCTAATACCCTTACCGGTAATGGCCAACTCCTGGTGGATATGACATTCGAAAATATGGAAGATTTTTCTCCTGCAGCCATCGCCAGAAAGGTTTCGGCGTTGTCACAGCTTTTAGAAGCCAGGACCCAACTAGCAAACCTACAGACATACATGGATGGAAAGGCCGGCGCAGAAAGTCTTGTCACTAGTGTGCTGAAGGATCCTGCATTACTCAACATATTGGCAAATGCCCCAAAACCGGAATCCCAGAAAGCATCTCCAAAGACTCCAGATTCCAAATAGCAACAAAGTTATTCGGCCGCCAAATTGTAGTGATTAATTAATTCAAAGAGGAAAATATGGCTGTACGTGAAACGTTAGCTCGACCTGCAGTGGATGCTGCAGTGTCGCAATCTGATTTCAGTGCCTTACTGTCACGAGAGTTCAAACCAAAAACCGAGCAGGCGCGTGAGGCGGTAGAGAGTGCCGTCAAAACACTCGCCGAGCAAGCGCTCGCAAATGCGATCACGATAGGCGATGATGCTTACAAAAACATTCAGACAATCATTGCAGAAATTGACCATAAACTATCGGAGCAAATCAATCTGATTTTGCATCATGTTAAATTTCAACAGGTCGAAAGTGCATGGAGAGGTTTGCATCATTTGGTCACCAATACCGAAACAGATGAGAATCTAAAAATTCGATTCATGGATGTTTCGAAGGACGAATTACGGCGTACCATGACACGTTATAAAGGCGTGGCATGGGATCAAAGTCCTTTCTTCAAGCAGATTTACGAAGAAGAATATGGGCAACTTGGCGGTGAGCCATATGGTTGTCTCGTTGCCGATTATTACTTTGATCATACGCCGGCGGATGTCGATCTCTTAGCCTCTGTTGCCAAGGTCGCCGCTGCATCACATTCGCCATTTATTACAGGGGCGTCGCCGTCTGTGCTGCAAATGGATTCCTGGCAAGAGCTGGCTAACCCGCGCGATCTGACGAAGATATTTACTCAGAATCTGGAATATGCATCCTGGAATGCGTTGCGTAATTCAGAAGATGCGCGCTATATCGGGATGACTATGCCGCGGTTTTTAGCGCGTCTGCCATACGGTATTAATACCAATCCGGTGGACGAATTCGATTTTGAAGAAACCACAGATGGCGCTGATCACCTGAAATATGTTTGGGCAAATGCGGCCTATGCAATGGCAGTGAACATTAATCGTTCATTCAAGCGTTATGGCTGGTGCACATTAATTCGTGGCGTTGAAAGCGGTGGCGTTGTAGAAAATTTGCCCTGCCATACCTTTCCTACCGATGATGGCGGAGTCGACATTAAGTGCCCTACCGAAATTGCGATTTCGGATCGTCGTGAAGCGGAACTGGCAAAAAATGGCTTCATTCCATTGATCCATCGAAAGAATACAGATTATGCAGCCTTTATCGGGGCGCAATCACTCCAAAAAGCTGTTGAGTATCATGATGCCGATGCTACCGCGAACGCGAATCTTTCGGCGCGTCTTCCATATTTGTTTGCTTGCTCTCGCTTCGCTCACTATCTTAAGTGCATCGTTCGGGACAAAATTGGTTCGTTCAAAGAGCGTGAAGAAATGCAGCAATGGTTGAACGGGTGGGTAATGAATTATGTTGACGCAGATCCTGCCAACTCGTCTCAAGAAACCAAGGCCCGCCGTCCATTAGCGGCCGCCGAAGTGGTTGTAGAAGATGTCGAGGGCAACCCTGGTTACTACCAAGCTAAATTTTTCTTGAGGCCGCACTTTCAGTTAGAGGGTTTGACGGTTTCTCTACGCCTGGTGGCAAAGTTACCTTTAATTAAGGAGGCGCCATAACCAACTCAGGATACATGGCGTGGATTTCCATATATATAAGGGCCTCATGACGAATTTGGTTTGAACATACCAACTCCGATTCTGGAATACCTGGTTAATCGTGGCCAGCTTTCAAACCAGTTTAAAAGCTATGGAGCGGAGAAGCGCTACAACCTATTTAGCGCTAAATAAATAGTAATATTTTTGATGAGCGAAGCGGTGGTTTCTATTTAGACACATCGTTAAAGAAACGGAGCGATGCGGCGCTCGCCTAAAAAAAAATAATTCCAGTAATTGGTATGACGGAATTTTTCAAATCACTCACCTAGAAGTTTTTTTAACCAAAGAAAAAAGGAATAACGCGCATGGCACAGGATATGTTTCTTAAGATTAACGGCATTGACGGCGAATCGTCTGACAAAAGTCATAAAGCGGAAATTGAAGTCTTAAGTTGGTCGTGGAGTGTTTCCCAACAGTCAAATATGCATGCAGGTTCCGGCGGCGGTGCTGGTAAAGCGACCGTTGACGATTTGGAGTTTCAACACTATATCGATCGTGCTAGTCCTAACTTAATTCAATATTGCCTGAGCGGTAAACATATTGATGAGTCAGTTCTTGTCGTGCGTAAAGCAGGCGGCAATCCACTGGAATATCTTAAGTTGACCATGAACGACGTTTTGGTTACGCGTGTTGCGGCTTCGGGCACCAGCATTGATGAGACGCGCCCGAAAGAAACGGTGCGTTTGTCGTTCTCTAGATTGAAGCACGAATATGTGGTTCAGAACGCACAAGGTGGCAGCGGAGGCGCAATCACCGCAACGTTCGATATTAAAAAGAACGTGGCCTAAAATTAAATTTATTGCATTTTCCAATTGGTGATGCAGATTTTTTTCGCCGGAGAATTTTCTGGCGGATTTTTTTGAGAAGGTTGGGCAGAGTGTTCTGTTTTTTCAGGGCATTGTGGGCAACCATTTTTTGCCCTATTTTTCTTACTACAAATGTATTCAGATTTATTTCCTAAACACCAATTTCAATTTATTGTGTTAAGGCACTTTGGAGCACTCTTGCTGATATCGACGCTGATGGCATGTAGTAGCGGATCACCTATTAAAGAGCAAACTAAACTGGACCTTCAGATTGAGGCAAGTAGACATGTTAATCAAGACGACCGAGGTCGATCTGCGCCGGTTATGGTGAGAGTGTACGAACTTAAGTCGGCTGCAAGTTTTGACGATGCGGATTTTATTTCTTTACAAAATAATGGAAAAAATGTAATCGGATCGGACTTGCTTCACATGGATGAGTTCATTCTGCGTCCCGGTAACAAGCAGATAATCCAGCGAAAAACACATCCAGAAACCACTTCTATTGCTGTATTGGCAGGCTTTCGTGATTTGGGGAAATCTGTGTGGAGAGTGATTCATACGTTGGACGTTGCGCCGGATGCGGCATGGTACAGAGCCGCAATTCCCGCTGACAAGGCGAGGCTCAAGATCTATCTCGATGAGCAGACTGTTTCGATCACTGAACTGGATTAAAAAATGAGTTGGTATAACAAAGTAGTGTGGAGCGAAGGACTTTTTTTACGACCACAATTGTTTCAGCAGCAGGAACGTTATTTCGAACATTTTTCTCATAAAAGGACGGCGTCGCTAAGTCCATTTTTTTGGGGATTCAATCAGTATGAAATTGATAGAGAAACCTTACTGTTTGGAAAGTTAGTATTTAAAAGTGGCTCCGGTATTTTTTCAGACGGCACACCGTTTGATGTTCCCATTCATACACCGCCACCGCCGCCATTGACGATTGTTCCTGAGCATCAAAATCAGACGATCTATCTGGCCGTTCCATTGCGCTTACCGAATGCAGAAGAGACGACTTTTGATGATCGAGGAGGATCATTGGCTCGTTACCTCGCATTCGACGATGAACTGCGCGACAGTAACGCAATTGGGCAAGGACCAAAACCCGTTCAGTTATGTCATTTGCGCTTACGTCTCCTTCCCGAGAGCGAGCTAACTGAGTCGTGGATTGGCATCGCGTTAACTCGCATCAAGTCGTTAAAGTCGGATGGTGCTGTTACTCTGCATGACAACGATCATATTCCTCCTGTGACGGGTTGCTCCGCGAATAGCTTACTTCGCGAGTGGATATTGCAATTGCACGGTTTGTCTAAATTACGGGCTGATGCACTTTCGGCTCGCCTTTCCGGTAGTGATGGTAAGGCCGGAGCTGGTGCTGAGGTTTCTGATTACCTTTTATTGCAAATTTTAAACCGGTATGAACCATTGCTGGAGCACATGTGCCAGATCGGCGAAATTGCCCCGGTTGAACTGTACCGTCAACTCATCATGCTGTCAGGCGAGCTGTCAACGTTTGTGCGTCCGCAGACCCGTCGACCTGTTGTCGCACCTGGTTACAACCACATGTCCATATACGGAAGTATTAAGCCGCTCGTTGACAATATATACGATCTACTGAGCCAGGTACTCATCCGAAGTGCACAACCCATTCCTTTGACTGACCAGGCGCATGGAATTCGGAATGCTGCGATGTTGCCCACAGAATTGGCTGGTTTCACCAGTTTGGTACTGGCCGTTAGCGCGCAAATGCCAGCCGATACATTAAAAATGCATTTTGCTGCACAAACAAAAATTGGTCCACCGCAACGCTTACCGGAACTGGTCCGCTCGCACTTGCCTGGTTTGTCGCTTATCCCATTACCCGTTCCGCCGCGGCAAATTCCATTCAATGCCGGGTATGTATATTTTGAGCTGGCACGTAGCGGGCCGCTCTGGGAGCAGATAGCGAAGCATGGTGGACTTGCTATGCATGTTGCAGGAGTTTTCCCAGAGCTTCAAATTGAATTATGGGGAGTGCGAAATAAATGAGTACGTCAGCCGAAAGTGATGGCGGCGACCAACGTGAAGATGCGTCAAGCGGAGAAACTATCAATCCAGCGCGGGGCGTAAAACAAGCTGGTTTATCCGCTACATTATTGTGGAATGCCGAAGAGTCGGAACTAAAAAGATCCGAATCGGTTGCAGAGGTTTCCAATGAATTTGATCTGGCGAATAGTCTTCAGAGTCGACTAATCAAAGTAAAGGCGGCCATAAATCCGTTGCTAGAAGCCGCCGGACCTTTGTTACGCGCATTAGCCGACATGCCTGAAAAGCTCACAGAGAGGGAAAAAGTCGATGCACTCTATTTGTTGTTAGTGCGCGAAATTGTTGATTTTCAGACTTTGTGCGATACCGCAAATCTTCCATGGAAGCACGTGACGGTAGTGCGGTATTGTATTTGTACTGCCTTGGATGAAAGCGCCAATCGCACTGAATGGGCTGGAGGCGAATGGGCACTGAAAAGTTTGTTAGTCACCTTTGAGGGTGAAAATGATGGCGGGGAGAAGTTTTTTTTACTCCTTGGACGTCTGGCAAGTGACCCGCAGCAATACGAAAGTGTCATCGAGATTTTATTGCATATTCTCGGACTTGGTTTTGAGGGGCGCTATAGCGTTATAGCCGATGGACGACGTCATATTGACAATATTCGTCAGCGACTTCTGACCCTACTTAATAGCGCGCGCGACCCACTCAAACCGGGATTGTCGCAGCATTGGCAGGGTGAACCAGCAGGTCGAATGTCGCTCTTACGTAGTTTGCCGGTATGGACTATGGCATCGCTACTGGGGCTGGTCCTGTTTGGATTATTTTTTTGGTACAAATACCATTTACTTGAAAAAAGCGTCGAAATCGAACGGCATATTATTGCTATCGCTAAACAGTCACTACAACCGTCTCGGGTGTCGCCGACACCAGCCAAGGTGATTCCTTTACGTCTATCTGCTTTATTGAAATCTGAAATTTCGGCTGGCTTGGTAAGTGTATCTGACGAGGCCGATCGTAGTATCGTCACATTCCAGGGAGATACGATGTTTGTTCAAGGGAAGAGTTCGGTGCAGAATAATATCAGACCGACTTTAGACAAAGTGGCGAGTGAAATTATCCGGATGGGTGGACAGGTAACCATCATCGGTCATACCGACAGTCAACGTATTCACACCGCTGAATTTCCTGATAATCAGGTGCTATCTGAAAAGCGTGCCGGGTTCGTTGGTCAATATTTTAAAACTCACGGGATTTCCGGAGACCTTATAGTGACCATTGGGAGGGGTGCGTCAGAGCCCATTGTTGGTAATGCAACCGCAGCAGAACGCGCGCGCAACCGCCGCGTAGATATCGTAGTTAAGCAGTAACAGGAACGCAATGTCTTCTCTTAAAAGAATAGTTGATTTGATTTTTTCACGACAAGTATTTGTATTTGTCGCCTTATTGTTAATCGCCCTGGCTATTTGGTTTGTGGGCCCGTTATTTGGATTCGGCGGGCTTTACCCGATGGTTGGCACTGCTATGCGCGTGACGCTGATTGTTTTATTACTGGCAGCCTTGCTTGGCAGACTAATGCATTTGCCCGCAAGTATCGTTGGCGTTGCTGCATTTTGTTTACTAATTTGGAATGCCGGACCACTGCTGGTATTAGGTGATGTGCAACCGCTAGCATCCGAATGGCTGCGGGTGCTCATTGTATCGATGGTAGTGATTGGTTATGGAACGTATTGGCTTTATAAATTAGTACAGGCAATGCGTAGTGACGATGATTTATTGCGGAAAGTCTTTCATCCCATAAAAAATCAGTCATCAGACGTTGCCCGTGTTGAGATACATGCGGTTAGGTCAGTTGTCTCGAAGGCTATTCGGCAATTGAAGATGATGCGTGGCCTTAGTGGAATAACTGGACTGCTTGAGGGAAAGCGATATTTGTATGCACTTCCCTGGTACATGATAATTGGTACCACCGGAGCGGGAAAAACCACAGTTATACGTAACTCTGGTCTTGAGTTTCCCCTGGTCAACGAGGCGAGTGAGGCCGCTTTGACGGAGCAAAACGGCACACATAATTGTGACTATTGGTATGCGAACGACTCTGTGCTGATTGACACCGCAGGGCGCTACGTTGAGCAGGACGATCAAAAGAGTGGAAAAACTAAGAATGTGAATGCCGCCGAATGGACTGGCTTGTTAGGGCAATTACGTAAATATCGACCGCGTGCACCGCTCAATGGCGTGCTGCTGACGGTAAGCGTTCCTGACTTACTCAAAAGAACATCTGAATCCCGTGCCATCTTAGGAACAACGATGCGTGCGAGACTCACTGAACTGCGCAGTAATCTTGGGATTCGCTTTCCTGTTTATGTCGTTATCACCAAGTTGGATTTCTTGCCTGGATTTTCTGAGTATTTTCAATCGTTGACAGTAGAGCAGCGTGCCCAAATATGGGGTTTCACGCTTCCTTATCATAAAGAAAGTGTAACGACCGTATTTCAAAAAACCGGTGCTAACTACGAGCAGGAGCTTGCGTTGCTGGGACTACGCCTTGAGGCGGGTGTCGATAGTCGTCTACAAGAGGAATATGATCTCGTCCGACGTAAGAAGCTGTATGCCCTACCTCAGGAATTTCGGAGTTTGTCTGTCCTGTTAACAGAATTCCTCGGACAGGTTTTCCTCGACTCTCTCTATGACGATACGCAACTTCGCAGTGGGTTACGTGGTGTCTACTTTACCAGCGCAGCGCAAACAGGTGAAATTCTGGCTGTAGATCGCGCAACATTATTTCAGCGGTTTCGGCGTGGTTTGGAAGAGTTGAAGACGCTCGGCGGTGATCAACCTGGTAACAACTCGCAAGGCAGCAGTCGAACAAACAATCGCAGTTTTTTTCTGGATAACTTATTTCGACACGTTATCATTCCGGAGGCACATCTGGTTCGGCCCAACTTACGTTGGGAATGGCGTTTTCGACTGATACGAATGGTAGGGCATTTTTTAACGATAACACTTTTTGTCTGGTTCGGAAGTGCACTAGTGGGAAGTTTCGGCAATAACCACAGATATTTGCAAACAATTAAAGGCAAGACTCTTGCGCTGGAAGAGCTTGTGATGTCTTACCGAAAAAACCCAAATCTATGGGAGATTTCAACAGTGCTTGATTCGGCCCGTGATTTGTCGCGCTATAAAGACCTCAATGTAGAGAGCCCAGGCGGGGCCTATCGTTACGGCCTCTATGCCGCGCCCGCGATTGAACATTCAGGACAAAAAACTTACGCGTCTCTACAGCAACAATTGCTATTGCCACAAATCGTCAGACGTATTGATACCGCTCTGGCTGCTAATATCAAGGCAAGGGACGCGGACGCCGTTTATGACACGCTTGCGGCTTACCTGATGCTGTTCGATAAAGACCATTTCAATGGACAGACGATTAAAAGTTGGGTATTACATGACTGGGAGCGCTTTGATAGTGCCGAGGAACTTGGTGGTCAGACGGCTTTGATGCCTCATTTGACTGCACTTTTTGCAGAAGGGCAGCAAGTACAATCTTTGTCACCAAAAAATGAGGATCTTATTAGAGTTGCGCGTACTTTTTTGGATAATAATCCCATTACGACTCGACTTTATAAGCGTGCTATCGCTGCAATGGAAAAAGAGGCTCCCGACAATTTTACGTTGTTGCGGGTACTTGGTCCGCAGGCGAACGTTATCCTGACGATGAAAAATGGTTCGTCGCTGGAACGCGGAGTGCCTGGCTTGTATTCTTATCACGGGTACCATCATGTTTTTAATAAGCGTTTGCCAGAATTTGTGAGTCATGCACAAATAGCGGACGCATGGGTGATGGGGCGACGCGGGGATGTCAAGCAGGCTTATTTGGCTCAGGGAAATGGGGTTCATGCGCTAACTACTCGGACCATTAATGATATCCGCCGCCAGTACCTGACGGATTACGGGAATTACTGGTATCAATTTTTGGACGATATTCGGCCACTTTCCAGCATTGCAAATGTCACGACCGGTTCGTTGGCTCTTGACGTTCAGGCTCTGCGTATTTTGGCAGCCCCCGATTCACCGTTGGTCCGACTTGCACGTGCTGCAACCAGTGAAACTTCGCTGTCCTTTCTCGCTTCGTCTGCGGATGAATCCTTGACCGATAAAGCTTTGGCAATTATTGGTAAAACATCAGAAGGCGTTAGAACCCCAAGTTCACTTCCTAATACATTGAATGCTAATGGGAGGGGAAATCTAAAGTTGGAAAAAGAATTGGTGGACAATCGATTCGCCGCGCTGCGTGAGGTAGTGACTGGTCAGGCAGATACCGGAAGTGGACCAGCTTTGCGGGTTATTCCCGTGGTTGAAAGAGCGTTACAATTAGACGCCATTGTCGGTTTGCTTAACGAGCAATACACACTATTGGTAGTCGCTGACAATGCACTCGCCAATAGTGAGTTGCCGTTGGTTAATGATATTGGTGACAAGCTGCGGATGGAGTCGGCACGCCTCCCGCAGCCTTTCCAAGCGGTATTGTACGGTGTTGCCGAACATGCTTCCGAAACGGTTCGGCATGACATTAAACGATTACAAACTGCCAAATTGAAGGAAGCCGTGGCATTGTTGTCAATGCAAATAGAAACGGGGGTAGGGCACGCTTGCCGGACTGCGATCGAGGGGAAATATCCTTTCGTGACAAGTAATCAGGAGGTTGATATTGAGGACTTTATTCGTGTCTTTTCTAGCGGTGGTCTGATTGACGACTTCTTTCAGAAACATCTCACGGGACTTGTTGATAGCAGTATAAAACCTTGGCGTTATAAAGTAGTCGATTCGGCGCTGCCGGTGGTGAGTGGTCCCGATTTAGCACCATTTGAGCGAGCAGCGGCGATCCGCGAAGTGTTTTTCCGCGATCCAGGCTCGAAACGAATGTCATGGAAAATGAATGTAAAAGTAACCTCGATTGATCCAGCAATTACACAACTGTTGGTGGATATTGACGGGCAGGCATTTCGATATTCACACGGACCAATATTACCTTTTAGGGTGAGTTGGCCGGGTCCACGCGGTGGCGCAATGGCGGAGATCTCGGCTAACCCACGGGTGCGTCCTGATACTTCATCCGATCGGACTGATGGACCATGGGCACTATTTCACTTGGTGGCGCGTGGTCGCGCAATTGAGACGGCCTCTTCCAATCGGGTTGCAGTGGAATACACATTTGATGGTCGGCAGGTCGTGCTTGACTTACAAACTGACAGTTTGCCGAATCCCCTGACTGGTAAGTTATTTGATGGCTTTCATTGCCCAACCGGAATCATATGAGCGCGGTAAATTGTAGTAAGGCGGCTTCACTATGGCTCAGTAATGCAAAGCCATGGGAGTTTATTTTTGCGTGAAAGGTTGACAGAATTCGACTCTGAATCCGCAGTTAACATAATCTGATGTGGTGGATTTTGAGATCATTTGACCGGATGATGAGTAACACGTCATTGAACCATCGAGAGCATACCTTTACGCTTCCAATTTGCTTGGAATAAAAAAGTAGGCTGAATCAATGCATTGATTCAGCCTACTTTTTATTTGTATTGAATATTGTCTACGACAAACAGAAGTATTTTGTTTAACCCGTATTCCGTAATCCTGCTGCAATACCATTAATGCTTAAATGTATTCCGCGTTTGACCCGTTCTTCAGTTGTCTTGCCCGAGGCCGTGACACTACGGTGACGTTTGATTAATTCCACCTGCAAGTGATTGAGCGGATCGAGATAAGCGAACCGATTTTTTATTGAGCGTGCTAACAATGGGTTATTCGCCAGTCGCTCCTTGGCACCGGTAATCGATGACAGCAAGCTGCTGGTGAGTTCATGTTCTTGCACAATCCGCTTAAAAATACTGTTCCGCAATTTCCGGTCAGTTACTAATGCTGCGTAACGTGATGCAACAGCCAAGTCTGTTTTAGATAGCACCATATCCATGTTTGAGAGTAGTGTGGCGAAGAACGGCCATTCTTTATACATGGTACGCAACAGTGTCATTTTTTGCGTTTTGGTTCTCGCATCGGCATCGTTCAACCATCCTGATAATGCACTGCCGAATCCATACCAGCCCGGCAGCAACAAGCGACATTGACCCCAAGAGAATCCCCACGGAATGGCACGCAAATCTTCAATCCGACGGGTCGACTTGCGGGAAGCTGGACGCGAGCCAATATTTAGTTCTGCGATTTCTGCGATGGGTGTCGCTTCAAAGAAATAATCCGTAAATCCGGGGGTTTCATAAACGAGGTGGCGGTAAGCCTGATAGGCACGTTCGGATAAGCCATCCATTAATTGTTCAAATTCGCTCAATTTTTTGGCTTGCTTACCGACAGCGGTATGCGGCATCAGACTGGCTTCTAGTGTTGCTGCCACCAGCAGCTCCAGATTACGGCGACCAATCTCTGGGTTTGAGAATTTTGACGCAATAATTTCGCCTTGTTCGGTTAGCCGAATTTGACCATTCACCGTGCCTGGCGGTTGCGCCAGGATAGCTTGATAGCTTGGGCCGCCGCCACGACCAACTGTGCCGCCCCGTCCATGGAACAAGCGAAGTTTGACACCCGCAGCATCGAAGACGCGAACCAGTTCGACTTCTGCTTTATATAATTCCCAATTTGAGGTCAGGAAACCGCCATCTTTATTGGAATCGGAATATCCCAGCATGACTTCTTGCAAGCGGCCTTGTTCTACAATCAGCTTCGCGACGGGTGGTAGGGACATCCAGCGCTGCATAATGTCGGCTGCAGCGCGCAGGTCGGGAATCGTTTCAAACAACGGAATGACCATCAACTCAGGCTCACTGTTGACGACTGCCTTAGCGCTGTTGTCGGTAGTGTCCAGCTGGATGCGTAGCAATCCGGTTTCCTGTTGAAGGACCATGACCTCTAGCAAGTCAGAGACGGTTTCAGTATGCGAGATGATGTAGTTACGAATCGCACGTGCACCGTAGCGTTGACGGATTTCGCGTGCCATCCGCATAATGCTAAGCTCTGAGTTGGTCTCGTCCGTATAGCTTATATATTGCGAGAAAAGCGGACGTGGATTATGCAATTCAGCTAAAAGCAGGGCAATTTTTTGCTCTTCGCTGAGTTGGTTGTATTTCGGTTCTACGCCTGAGCGGACAAATAACTCGGTGAGTACGCGTTCATGCACGTCGGAACTTTGACGCATGTCCAGCGAGGCCAGATGAAATCCAAAAATTTGGCTAGCGCGCTTTAGAGTAGATAAGCGCGGCTTAACCAGTGCGCCGCCGTGGTTGGCGACCAGCGAGTCTTCGATGATTTGCAGTTCTTGCGTAAACTCAGACACGGTGACGTAGTGTGACGCGGCGCCAACTTCATTACGCAAAATATTGGTCGCACCAAGATCGCGGGCGGTCGCAGCGAGTCGCGCATAAATGCCGATTAAGGCGCGTCGGTACGGCTCATCGGAACGATGGTCTGACATGTCAGGCGAGCACTGAGCCAATGCCTCTAACTCTGGGTTGACGCCAACCATCAGCGTCGATACCGAAAGTTCTGCGCCTAATAGATGAACTTCTTCCAGATAGAAATCGAGGATGGTGGTCGATTGCCGTTGCAATGCGTGCTTCATGGTATCAGCGTTGACATTCGGATTACCGTCGCGATCGCCGCCGATCCAGCTTCCCATTTGCACAAAGGGAGCCAAAGGTGCGACGGCACCTGATTGGCGGGCGCGGGTCGGGAACTGGGTGGCGATTTCAGATTCGATATCGTCGTAAAGCGCAGGTAATTCACGTAAAAAAGTGATGCGGTGGTAGGACAGAGCATTTTCTATTTCGTCCGCGACCGTCAACTTCGAATAGCGCAACATACGTGTTTGCCACAAGGTGGCGATGCGACCACGTAAAAGTTCGCTATTGTCACGTAACTCTTTTGGTGTATGCGGCTTGTCACGCTCGGCTAGTAGACGGGCTATTTCCCGCTCAGCATCCAGAATGCTTTTGCGCTGTACTTCCGTCGGATGTGCGGTAAGTACGGGCGAAATCAGGGCGTCTTTTAGAAAGTTGCGCACCGTCGCACCGGATACGCCAGCGTCATCAAGCTTGGTTAAGGCATGCGCAACGCTGCCCGGCTGCGCGGCCGATCCAGCCAGCAAATGTGCGCGACGGCGGCGATTGTGGTGCTGATCTTCGGCGATATTTGCCAGATGCGAGAAGTACGAAAATGCACGCACAACAGAATTGGTCTGGTCGCGTGTCAGTTTTTTCAATAACTTATCGAGGTCAGCGCCGGCCTGTTGATCTGATTCGCGACGAAAACGCACGGCAGTCTGGCGTATCGTTTCGACTACGTCAAATACGGCATCACCCTCCTGATCGCGCAAGACGTCGCCTAACAGACGTCCTAACAGCCGGATATCTTCTTTGAGCGGAGCGTCTTTATTAGGAAGGGGACTCTTGGTGCGAGCGGGAGATGTCGAGGGGATCAGTTTTTTTGCCATGGTGGACGTGCTGTCTGCTTTTCTGAATGAAAGATAGAAATTGGCCAACGATAACTTGTTAGCCCGATTACAACCAAAGACTAAGACATTAACTCAAATAGGGATGGAATAGCAGTTCAATCGACAATGCCAAGGTGCAATAATGTGGTGTTCGTATTCTGAGATGCTCTTTAACGACGACAGGAGCGCAAGTAAACAACGCGAAAATTACCAATAACCGGATGTTAAGTACGGTTTCCATTGATTGTTAGTACAGACGCTGAAGGGGCGCATGCTAGAATTTGGCCTGACAGCCTGCGTCGTTGCGACGCGGGTGTGGCCGTATTGGGCTACTTTGATAAAACATGAAAGAGCGTGTGTTGAAAATATTTCCTCCCTCCAAGTTAATAATTGCATCCCGCGAAAGTCGCTTAGCCATGTGGCAGGCCGAACACGTGCGTGCTAGATTAATGGAATTATATCCGGACTGCGTCGTTGAAATTCTCGGTATGACTACGCGCGGGGATCAAATACTTGACCGAACGTTGTCCAAGGTAGGTGGTAAAGGTCTTTTCGTTAAAGAGCTGGAAGTGGCAATGGCTGAAGGCCGCGCTGATTTGGCGGTGCATTCATTGAAGGATATGCCAATGGAATTGCCCGAAGGTTTTGCGCTGGCGGCCGTGTTGGAGCGCGAAGATCCGCGTGATGCTTTTGTATCTAACGATTACGCATCTATTGAGACACTGCCAACGGGCGCGATTGTCGGAACGAGTAGTCTTCGACGTCAGGCGTTGATCGCTGCGCGCTTTCCGCATTTGGTGATCAAACCTTTGCGCGGTAATTTGGATACGCGTTTGGGTAAATTGGATAAGGGCGAATATGCGGCTATTATTCTCGCTGCAGCAGGTTTGAAACGGCTGGGATTAGCTGAACGGATAAGGGCGGTGATCGCGCCAGAACAAAGTCTGCCAGCACCGGGGCAGGGCGCGATGGCCATCGAAATTTGTGAGGGTCGCGATGATCTGCAGCAAGCACTCGCTCCTTTAAATCATTTAGCCAGTGCTCGGGCGGTTACCGCCGAACGCACTTTGTCGCGGGTTTTTGGAGGGAGTTGTCAGATTCCTCTGGCGGCATTTGCAACTATAGAAGGTCCCAATATGCGTTTGCGCGCAATGATCGGTACACCTGATGGTTTACGATCAGTGACCGCCGATATCATAGGAGCTGCTGACGCGCCCGAAGCGCTGGGCATGCAGATTGCCGAATTACTCGAACAGCAAGGTGCTGCTGCGATTCTGGCTGCATGTAAAGAGGATTTCGCGGAAGATGCTTAATCAGAGGATTCCAATAAGGTTCTAACGCGATATATGAAGGAGTCGGTGCTTCTGCTAATAGTTTTAGCGGTTTTAATGGCTTTTTGATGTTTTGCGAGAAGCCCAAGAAACCTAGTAAAGCGACGCAGCAAAGCAACAGGGCAACCATTTTAGGAGTTTGATCTGCATGAGTAGACGGCGACCGATCGTGATTACACGTCCGCGAGCGCAAGCGGTACTGCTGGCGCAAGAGATTACGGCCCGAGGTGGAGAACCGGTTATCTTTCCATTATTGGAAATTCTACCGCTGACCGATGATGCTGAATTACAAGCAACGTTGGTAACGCTTGATCGCTTTGCAATGGTCGCGTTTGTCAGCCCTAATGCCATTGATGCGGCTTTCAAGTATATAGCGCAGTGGCCGCCCGGCGTGGCAATTGGCATTGTTGGTGAAGGTAGCCGACTGGCGTTGGGACGCCACGGCGTCAGCGCACAAAATGCGATTATTTTTAGCCCACCTGACGCTGCAAAAACGGACTCAGAAGGATTGCTGGAGGCGTTAGATTTACCTGGCTTATCAGGGCGACACGTATTGATCGTACGTGGTGACAGTGGACGTGAGTTGTTAGCCGATAGTTTGCGCGCTGCTGGCGCTGAGGTGTTGTCGCTCTCGTCATACCGCCGTCAGGCTCCTGCGATGACGCCTGCTGTGGCGACCCAATTGCAGGAATTGCTGATGACCCAAAATGACTGGATAGTCACAAGTTCAGAAGCCCTTAGAATATTGATGCAGATGGTGCAAACCATGGAAAACGTTGCACAAGATGATCCTAATGTTGTAAAAATGCAACAGAAAAATTTACTAGTTCCCCACGCCCGCATTGCCGATACTGCACATGCGCTAGGATTTACTGCAGTAACCCTGACAGGCTCAGGGGACGAACGACTACTCGACGCGTTACAATTCTAACTATGACTGAACCGCAATCCACTCCCCACTCACACCAGCCCGCTGGCCCTACAGCTGGTCCACAAATTAACGCGTCGTCTTCGCCGCCGCATACTTCCGTGTTGCAGCCATACGCATTGAATAATGGCAAAAGTGCTAATAAGCAGTTACGCACGGTCTATGTTCTCGTGCTGATACTTGCAGTCTTGCTGGCCGCGCAATGGTGGAGTTCTCACAACGAAAATGTGAAGTTGCGCACTGAGATGGCGCGACGTTTGCAAGTGGGCGATAGTAGTAATAACGACACTAAAGTTGTAGTTAAATCGGTTCAGGACGGGACTAAAGAGCTTCAGGCGAAAGTTGCTGTGTTGGAAAACAAGCAAGTTGAGTCTCAAAGTCAGCAGCTTGCGTTGGCGCAGTTATATCAGGATCTTTCAAAAAATGGCGATGATTGGGCGTTATCTGAAGTCGAGGATGTTTTGTCTACCGCCAGCCAGCAATTGCAATTAGCGGGTAACGTGTCGGGGGCATTGATCGCCTTGGAAAATGCCGATAAGAATTTGGCGCGATCCGACAAGCCGCAATTCGTCATCATTCGTAGTGCTATTGCGCACGATATCGATAGACTGAAGGCACTACCGACGCTTGATACCACTGGCATTGCAGTGCGCCTGGATAGTTTAATTAGTCAAATAGACAGTCTTCCGTTGTTATCAGACGTGCAACCGGTAGCCGTGGCCAGTCAGCCAATTAACGCGCCAGCCAGTCCACCTATCAATCAGTCCGTCGAGAAGCTGAGCAACAAAGGATCGCATCCGGTAGGATCGAAAGGGTCTAAGGCTAATGATGCTAATTTGGTTGGTAAGACCGCTTTTGATAACACAACATCAATAAATGGTCAGCTTCGCACCAATTGGGGCGACGTAATTAAGCAGACGTGGCAAAGCTGGACTGCCGAAATGTGGGTAGAAATTGGCCAGCTTATACGAGTACGGACGGTCAATTCGCCCGATGCGTTGCTCTTGTCGCCCACGCAAGCATACTACGCACGCGAGAATCTGAAATTACGCTTGCTCAATGCAAGGCTTGGTTTGTTGTCACATAATGAGTCGGCTTTCCGCAGTGATTTGATCGCAGCGCAAGAAACTATCACGAAATATTTTGATACCCGTGCCAAGCAGACGCAGACCGCGCAGGCCCTGTTAAAGCAGATACAAGGTAATAATTTGTCAATCAATATGCCAGCGTTGGACAGTCTGGCTGCGATTCGTACTTACAAAAACAAGCGATAGGTTTATGCGATTTTTTCTTTGGCTCATTGCCCTGTTTGCCGCCGCCATTGGCTTGGCTGTCGCTGCCCGTTATAACGTTGGTAACGTCGCGTTGTTTTATTCGTTTAAGCGCATAGATTTGTCGCTGAATTTTTTCCTGTTATTGCAAGCGTTGTTCTTCATTGCCTTATATATATTGGTCCGCGCCATTCGGACTACACAAAAATTACCAGGAAAAGTGATCTCTTATCGCCGTCAAAAGCGTGAAGAGCGATCCAATAAAGCACTTCGTGACGCTCTTAAGTCTTTGTTTGAGGGACGTTTTGGCCAAGCCGAAAAGGCCGCCACGCGTGCCGCTGAATTGAACGACAATTTGGGCGTTGCAGCGTTGATCGCCGCTCGTGCCGCGCATCGCATGGGACAGTTTGACCGTCGCGATATCTGGCTCTCAAGTATCGAAGACAAAGAAGCGATGAAGACGGCGCGCCTGATGACGACGCTGAACTTGCTGGTGGACGAACATAAGCCGCAAGCCGCGCTGGTCGCGGTGAGTGAGCTTAATGCGAGCGGCATTCGCCATATTCAAGCTTTGCGTCTGGCATTAAAAGCAAACCAGCAAGCCAAGAACTGGCCTGAAGTCCTACGCCTGGTGAAAACACTCGATAAGCATGATGCATTGAATCCCGTGCTGTCGAGTCGGCTGCGTGAGTTGGCATATGACGATTTGTTGAAGGATGCTTCGCATGATGCGGAGTCACTTCAACGTCTATGGTTGACGATTCCGGCAGAGGATCGTGTCAAGCCGTCCCTTGTCATTCGCGCCGCTAGCGCCTTTACGCAGCGCGAAATGCAGGATGAAGCGCGGAATATGATCGAGAAGTCTTTGATTGTTGAGTGGGATGTGCGATTGATGCGCGTATACCGTGACTCGGTCGCGGGCGAAGGGACACCGGCGCTGCGGACGCAAATTGAACGATGTGAGGCTTGGACGGCTATAGAGCCGCAGGACCCTGAATTAGCCCTGACGCTTGGCACCTTTTGCCTTAAACAAAAGTTGTGGGGCAAGGCGCAGCGCCATTTACAGCAGGCGTTATCGAATGCCACTGAACCACGTACCGTGCGCGAAGCGCACCTTAAACTGGCGCAATTGCACGAGGGTTTGGAAAACGCTGAAAAGGCAGCAGAGCATTATCGACAATGTGCGTTAGCAACGATGATGTAGTTTGTAGGTTTTATGTACACATTAGCCACACTCTGTTGCCATTTTTAAACCGGACCAAAAATCATCTTGCTAGCAAGTCGGATGATAAATTCTGAATTTTCAATCCTGAATCAATCCGGACTCGAAATCCTCCATAAATTATTAAATTAATAATTTATGGAGGAATTTTAGATATTAATCTCTTCCAGATTCTATCCAAAAAAATGAATATATTTCTTTGACCATCAGGTCAAAGTTTTATTTATTCCTGGTTCACCCTTTGTGCCCGTTAAATCGCTTGTTTTGCGGCTTATTTCTTGCATCCCATAAAAACGCATCACACCGCACTGTGTTCGTTCGCCTATACTTAGTGCTTGTTTATATTATGGAAGAGATGCATTGAATAACTTGTTATTAGTCATTGCCGCGCTATTTTTGGTTGCGCTCAATGGCTTTTTTGTTGCCGCCGAGTTTAGTTTAGTTAAATTGCGTCAAACGCGGATTCGGGCAATTGCCAAAACACACGGGACACGCGGACGCATTTTATCGACGGTGCACCGCCAGCTAGACGCTTATTTATCTGCTTGTCAGCTAGGCATTACATTGGCCTCGCTTGGTTTAGGTTGGATTGGTGAACCGGCTTTTGCCGGATTGTTGGAACCCGTTTTTGGCTGGATTGGCATTGCATCTCCCGAGATTATTCACGGCGCTTCCTTTATCTTCGCATTTTTTGTTATTTCATTCCTACATATCGTGGTCGGTGAACTTATGCCAAAGACCATGGCCATTCGTAATCCTGAAGTAGTGGGCATGTGGAGTGCGTTGCCACTATATGGTTTCTACTGGATGATGTACCCGGCAATCTGGTTGTTGAACGCCAGCGCCAACGGACTACTAAAATTATTTGGCTTAGCGCAAGGCCACGGCCATGATACGCAATACTCTGCCGATGAGTTGAAATTGATTTTACGGAGCAGCCGCTCCAGCGAAAGGTTCACGCCGGATGAGTGGAATGTGCTTGCGCAAACATTGGATTTCAGTGAACTCGAAGTATCGGATCTGATGCGGCCAATTAATGAGGTTGCGGCACTACATGCCAATTTAAGCCTCCACGAAAATTTGCAAATTATTTATCGCCATCGCTTTAGTCGTTATCCTTATTTTGACGATGATGGGGTGACCGTTCTTGGTGTTGTGCATATGAAGGATCTTTTCTTCGCGCAGCAAGAAGGGAAGTCGATAGAAAGCTTGAAAGAGTATTTGCGTCCGGTCCAGTATATTTCCTCTCGCATGTCTGCTTTGGCCTTATTTCGCCTCGTACGCAGTGGCGCGCCGCACTTTGCCATCATCGGCAAAAAAGGCTTGGTACCGCGTGGTTTTATTACACTTGATAACCTGTTGGGTGCATTGGTGGGTGAAATTCGCGACGAGTTCCGTCTTAACGACAATGATTGGACGCGTCTTGAGGATGGTACGTTGGTGGGTAAAGGTAGTTTGCCGATCTTCTCACTGGAGCGAATTTTGGGTGGCGATATCGAAGAGATCGACGACGTTGACTCGGTGGGCGGATTGATTATGGCCAAGTTGGGTAACCTGCCGCAAGAGGGTCAGAAAGTCGCGTTCGATGGTTTTGATATTGTCGTCAAAAAGATGAACGGGCCACGTATCGTGCTGGTGAAAGTATATCCGGCAAGCGTGAAGTAATTTCAAACGCTAAAGGGCAAGGGACGAGCGCGCGCGTCCCTGCAGAAACTTTCTCGATGGCCAGCCAGCGCCACAGCCATCTAAATACTTCAATTTTCCTTTTTTAACGCTCTCCTGCTCGCTTTCATCGCGGCTAAGTGATTTCCACATATCTCTGCAAATAGCTTGAACGATACTGTCTGGTTCAGCTAAAGTTGCGGACTTCCTAATTTTTATGGCTTTTACTGTCACAAGCAACTTTGCTTGCTCGTGATTAACGAGTGCAGTACCAAAAATTGGAAAAGAGTATTAGGGAAGAATATTGTTGCGTGGCTGTCGTTGACTTATGGCCGATATGTGGTGCAGAGTTAACAAAGATTGTCGCAGGCAGAAAAAATCTAAGCACAATATGTGTAAATGGAGAGATAAAATGGCAAAAAAGCCGCTGTATAAATCACTGTACGTCCAGGTATTGACCGCCATCGTCATTGGTGTATTGGTGGGACACTTTTACCCGGAAACCGGGGCTTCAATGAAGCCGTTGGGCGACGGCTTTATCAAACTGATCAAGATGATCATCGCACCGGTTATTTTCTGTACCGTAGTGATTGGTATTGCCGGTATGGAAGACATGAAAAAAGTCGGCAAAACCGGCGGGATGGCTCTACTCTATTTTGAGATCATGAGCACGCTGGCCTTGGTCATCGGTTTGATTATGATCAATATTTTTCAGCCGGGTGCAGGGATGCATATTGACGTCACCGCGCTGGATACCAAAAGCCTCGCCGCCTACACAGCGCCTGGCAAAATGGAGTCCACCAGCGACTTTTTCTTCCACATTATTCCTAGCACTTTTGTCGATGCTTTTGCGCAAGGCAACATTTTGCAGGTGCTATTGATATCGGTACTTTTTGGTTTTGCACTGCATCGTTTTGGCGGTCGTGGCACGCTGATTTTTGATTTGATCGAAAAACTGTCACATGTCTTATTCGGCATTGTGGGCCTGATCATGAAAGTGGCTCCAATCGGTGCTTTTGGTGCGATGGCATTCACTATTGGTAAATACGGTATCGGTTCACTGTTGTCACTGGGAAAACTGATGGGGTTGTTTTACGCAACTTGTCTCATCTTTGTTTTCGTTGTACTTGGCACCGTTGCCAGATTGCATGGTTTTAGTATTTGGAAGTTTGTTAAATACATCAAGGAAGAGTTATTAATCGTCTTGGGCACATCATCATCAGAGACGGTGTTGCCGCGCTTGATGGCGAAGATGGAAAACCTTGGTGCCAAGCAATCGGTGGTTGGTCTGGTGATCCCAACAGGCTACTCTTTTAATTTGGACGGTACGTCGATTTACCTGACCATGGCAGCCATATTCATTGCGCAGGCGACGGACACACCGTTGACGATTTGGCATCAGATTACCTTGCTGCTGGTGTTGTTATTGACGTCTAAAGGTGCAGCTGGCGTGACGGGTAGTGGCTTCATTGTGCTGGCAGCAACATTGACCGCGGTTGGTCATGTGCCGGTCGCAGGATTAGCGCTGATCCTGGGAATCGACCGCTTTATGTCCGAAGCACGGGCTTTGACCAATACTGTTGGTAACGGTATTGCGACGATTGTGGTCGCAAAATGGTCGGGCGATTTGGATGAAGTACGGTTGCATCAACAATTGGATGGTAAGGTCGATCCGGAGCAGGAACTTGAGTACCAGAATGCTAAATTGGCGGCTGCCGATAACAAAGGGGCTTACAAAGCTTGAGATGTCTAGACGTAAAACGGGATACGGCATTTGCCGTTATCTCGTGAGACAAATAAAAAAACGGTCCAATGGACCGTTTTTTTTACATCTGAATAAACCTTCACTTTCAGATCAGGATAGTTTCACCGCATGTTCGCGCGTTTCGTGGAATGTAATTTGCGGCCAACGCTCTTGCGCCAGACGCAGGTTAACGCCCGAACTCGCCAGATAAGCCAGATTGCCGGCGGCATCGTGAGCAAGGTAGTTTCCGGCAGATGATCTTTCAAAATCCGCCAACATCTTCTTATCGGCGCAGCTAATCCAGCGGGCGCTGCTAATGCTGGTGCCTTCAAACACGGCATCGACGCCGTATTCATTCATCAAGCGACTGGCAACCACTTCAAATTGCAGTACACCCACGCCGCCAAGCACCAGATCGCTGCTGGAAACCGGTTTGAAAACCTGAATCGCACCTTCTTCGCCTAGCTGTTGCAAACCTTTGTGCAGTTGCTTGATTTTCAGTGGATTACGAATCCGTACTGAGCGGAAAAAATCTGGCGCAAAGTAGGGGATTCCAGTGAACTGCAACAGTTCGCCTTCTGAGAAACTATCGCCAATCTGCATATTGCCGTGGTTCGGTAAGCCGATGATGTCGCCAGCGAATGCTTCTTCAACTTGTTCACGGCTCGACGCCATGAAGGTCACGACGTTCGAGACCTTGATTTCTCGATTAAGGCGCAGATGCTTGATTTTCATGCCACGTTCGAAGTGGCCAGAACAGACCCGCAGGAAGGCAATCCGGTCACGATGCGCCGGATCCATATTGGCCTGAATCTTAAATACGAAGCCGGAGAATGGTTTCTCTGTCGGTGCGACAGTGCGGATAGTGGCATCGCGTGCGCCGGGCGGCTGAGCCCAGTCGATCAATGCATTAAGAATTTCGCGGATACCGAAGTTGTTAATCGCAGAGCCGAAAAACACCGGCGTCTGAATACCCGCTAAAAACGCTTCTTTATCGAAAGGATGGGATGCGCCATGCACCAGTTCGACTTCCATCCGCAATTGTTCAATCTCACGCGGGAACATCTCATCGAGACGTGGATTGTCGATGCCTTTGATGACTTCGAAAGTCTGATCGGCTTTTTCACTCCCTGGCGCAAACAATAAGATTTCGTCCCGCAGCAGGTGATATACGCCGCGGAATGATTTACCCATACCAATTGGCCATGTCACCGGCGCGCACTGGATTTTTAATACTGTTTCCAGTTCATCGAGCAACTCTAGCGGATCGCGGGTTTCGCGATCCATCTTGTTCATCAATGTGATGATCGGTGTGTTGCGCATGCGGCAAACGTTGAGCAGCTTGATGGTTTGTGTTTCGACACCTTTGGCGGCATCGATCACCATCAATGCAGAGTCTACGGCAGTCAGCACGCGATAAGTATCTTCCGAGAAGTCCTGGTGACCGGGCGTATCGAGCAAATTGACCACGTGGTCACGGTATTCGAATTGCATAACCGAGCTGGCGACAGAAATGCCGCGCTGCTTTTCAATTTCCATCCAGTCAGAGGTGGCGTGGCGTCCGCTCTTGCGGCCCTTGACGGTACCGGCTAACTGAATCGCGCCTGAAAACAGCAACAGTTTTTCGGTCAGCGTGGTTTTACCGGCATCAGGATGGGAAATAATACCAAAAGTGCGGCGGCGTCCAACTTCGCTGGCGATTTGTTCGAGCGAAACGTTATTTGCGGAAACTTCGGCAGAATCGCTGATTTGCTCGCTGGCGTGATCAATCCCCTGAGCGATGGCTTGATCGACTGACGGTTGCGCGGAAATGGGTTCTTGCATGATGCGTGCTTCAAACGACTACGGTCGCTTGCCTTGATAGATTTCAGAAAACGGGAAAATGCGCGTGGGCTGCTGCAGCGGATGCTGCAATTGGGCATTACCGGGAACTCGCGATTATAACGTATCGGGAGCCTGTCGGACTGACGAGAATCGGTGCACGTATGATCTGGGGTATCCTTATTTATCCCGGTGCTCCACCAATAACAGTATGCACGCCGCGAATACAAGGAGACATTACAATAATCGTCGACCTCGCTCAGCCTGACGTTTGCATCGGATTGGTTGGTACTTCAGGGCGGTAATACTGCAATATGCCTGGAAGATTTTTACCTTCTCGTCATTCTAACCAAACCATATCACGTGATTCACCCATCAGGTAGGCGCGGTTAGGTTCCATCACGTCGCGCAGATAGCTCCACAGAGCGGCGACGCGGGCTACATTGCGGGTTTCGGCCGCTGCGACCAGCCAAAACGTGCGCTGTATGTCAACTTGGCCGTCGAGTACCGGTACCAGATCATTGCTTTGCTGGGCCAGAAAACAAGGCAGGATCGCCAGGCCTTGGCCGCGGCATGCCGCCGTATATTGCGCGATTACGCTGGTACTGCGAAAAGCGCGAAATGCAGAGGGCGCGACGTTTTCTTTATAGCGTAACTCTTCCGAAAAAACCAAATCATCCACGTAGCCAATGAAAGGATGGCTTACCAGATCGTCAGTTGTGCGGATAGTGGGGTGGTTAGCCAGATATGCCGGAGTTGCGTATACCTTGAGCACGTAATCGGTGAGCTTGGTCATGACATAATTACCACTTTGCGGCCGCTCAAGGGTGACGCCGATATCCGCCTCTCGTTTAGATAAATTAACAAAGCGTGGCACCGGTAGCAAATCAACACTGATATGCGGGTGGCGGGCGCAAAAATGCGCCAGATGCGGTGCCAGCACAAAAGTGCCAAAACCCTCGGTGGCACCCAATCGGACTTGTCCCGACAGCAATCTATTGTGTCCACTCAACTCTTCTGCCGCCGCATACACCGTGCTTTCTACCTGCTCTGCGTATTCGA
The DNA here is from genome assembly GCF_054343755.1 of Glaciimonas sp. GNP009. Lineage (NCBI taxonomy): Bacteria > Pseudomonadati > Pseudomonadota > Betaproteobacteria > Burkholderiales > Oxalobacteraceae > Glaciimonas > Glaciimonas sp. GNP009. The sequence goes on along the minus strand of NZ_JBTGUV010000004.1, from coordinate 804,863 downwards.
TCAGGCGATGACCTTCGGCGGTCAAGGTATAGCCTTGATTATTGCGCTCAAATAGCTGGCTACCAACTTGTTCTTCAAAGCGCCGCATTCGTCGCGATACGGTCGAATGGTCTACACCCAGTTTTTTTGCTGCGTCAACCAAGCCCTGACTGCGTGTCAGCTCCAGAAATACGCGCAGGTTGTCCCAATCTAGTGCCGCCATCGTTGTATTTTCTTAAATATACTTGCTTTGCAAAAATGCAAAGCCATTGTGAATTATTTTCTATTGTCACAATAATAATGCACATGCAGAATGTGTCGACACAATATCGAAGGATTTATTCAAGATTGTCCCGGCCAGTCATACCGACGAAGACTTTATGAGAGTGTAAAGCTACGAAGTGTTGGGCTGCTTAAACATTTTGCGTAAATCTTATATCAATAAAATTAGGGGACAACCATTATCTCAAGGCAACAGCTGCTACAAAATCCCACGACGCGAATGTTGTTTCCAAAAAAATGCGTGAAATTCCGATCAATGATGCGGTGATGCGCAACGCCTCAATTCGCCCTGATGGCAGGGTGATTCACGATGTGTATTTGTATCAGGTCAAAACGCTAGCCGAGTCGAAAGGACCTTGGGACTATTTGAAGTTGTTATCGACTATTCCGGCAGATCCGGCATTTAACCCAATGGATGCCTCTTGCTCGCTGGTGAAATAAAGAAGTGAACGCAGCGTGATGCCTGAGTTTAATTAGCATTCTTGCTTTCGTTATTAAGTTTATCTCTCGATTTAATGTGAATTATTTCTGCACGCCTAATTTTTATTATTTATTTGAAGGAAGTTAATCATGTCTGACACAAGTATCCCTAACGTGCCGCTGTACATCAACGGCAAAGCAGTTCAGTCCACCAGCACAGAGTGGCGTGATGTCGTCAATCCGGCCACGCAAGAAGTCGTCGCCCGTGTTCCGTTTGCGACCAAGGCCGAAGTCGATGAGGCGGTTGCTACCGCCAAACAAGCCTTCCGCACTTGGCGCAATACGTCGCTTAGTCAGCGTATGCGCATCATGTTGAAGTTTCAGCAGCTATTGCGTGAAAACATTGCACCGCTCGCTGAATTAATTACGCGTGAACATGGGAAAACTTTACCAGACGCAGAGGGCGAAATCATGCGCGGCCTGGAAGTGGTCGAGCACGCTTGCTCCATTACTTCGTTGCAACTCGGCGAATTGGCAGAAAATGCGGCGACAGGCGTCGATGTTTATACAATCCATCAACCAATTGGGGTCGGTGCAGGAATCACGGCATTTAACTTTCCAGTTATGTTGCCGTGTTTTATGTTTCCGGTCGCAGTTGCGTGTGGCAATACTTTCGTATTGAAACCCTCCGAGCAAGATCCATCTTCGTCGCTGTTTTTAGTTGAATTGGCGCAAAAAGCCGGTTTGCCACCGGGTGTATTGAACGTCGTCCATGGCGGTCCTGATGTCGCCAATATGTTGTGCGATCACCCTGATATTAAAGCGGTGTCGTTCATCGGCTCCACCAATGTCGGTACCCATATTTATCGCCGCGCCAGCGAGTCCGGCAAGCGTGCGCAATGCATGATGGGTGCGAAGAATCATTGCATCGTGCTGCCGGATGCGAATAAAGATCAAGCGATCAATAATTTGCTGGGCGCTGCGTTTGGTGCTGCTGGTCAACGTTGCATGGCGAATTCGGTGGTTCTTTTGGTTGGTAAGGCAAGAGATTGGTTGCCGGAGATTGTGGCACGCTCCCGCACCTTGAAAATCGGTCCGGGCAGTGACCGGACTGCTGATCTCGGACCGATGGTGTCAAAAGCGGCCAAGGCACGCACAGAACGTTTGTTAGGGACCGGCGTAGAGCAAGGCGCAAATCTGTTGTTGGATGGTCGTAATTGCCAAGTCGCTAATTACCCGGATGGCAATTTCGTCGGCCCGACTATATTCTCCGGCGTAAAAGCCGACATGGATATTTACACGCAAGAGATTTTTGGGCCTGCGATGTGCGTAGTCGAAATGGAGACATTGGACGATGCGATTGCGTTTATCAATGCCAATCCTAATGGCAACGGCACTTCAATCTTTACGTCTTCGGGTTGGTCGGCGCGCAAATTCCAAAATGAAATTGATGTCGGTCAGATCGGTATCAATGTCCCGATTCCGGTGCCTGTGGCGTACTTTAGCTTCACTGGTTCACGTGCTTCCAAGCTTGGGGATTTGGGACCAAACGGCAAACAAGCCGTTCAGTTTTGGACCCAGACAAAGACGGTGACGGCACGCTGGTTTGCACCCGACGATGATGGTGGTCAGATCAATACCACGATCTCAATGAAATAAGCTTGCACGCACATCATTAGCGAAGGCAGCGTGCTGTCTCCTGATCGACCATTTGGATTCTTCTGGTCGACAGGTTTTGATCAGCCGTTTGCCAGAGCAATATCGCGGGCTAAATACGACGCTAAAGTTATTTAGGTGTTCTGCTAAATGTAGAGTTCAGTAGTTAAGGAGATGGAATATGAATAGCGATGTAGTCTTTATCGGTCTTGGCAATATGGGTTTGCCAATGGCGCTGAATTTGGTGCGTGCCGGGATGCGTGTTAGCGGCCATGATTTGGTACCCACCAGTGTTGAAAAATTTATCGCCGGTGGTGGCAACAACAATCCGGATTTGGTTTCTGCAATCAAGGTCGCCAAGACGATTATTACCATGCTGCCGGCCAGTCGCCATGTTGAATCTGCGTACTTTGGCGATAATGGTATTTTGGCGCAGGCAAAGCCTGGGACGCTGCTCATTGACTGCTCGACTATTGCGCCGGATAGCGCTCGCAAGGTAGCCGCGGCCGCGAGCGAAAAGGGCTTCACAATGGTCGATGCGCCAGTATCTGGGGGCACGGGCGGGGCGGTTGCGGGGACGTTGACGTTTATGGTCGGCGGCTCTGAGGACGGATTTAACGTCGCCAAACCAATGTTTGAGATCATGGGAAAAGCCATCTTTCATGCTGGCGAAAGCGGGGCTGGTCAGACCGTTAAGATGTGCAACAACATGCTGCTGGGGATATTGATGATCGGCACCTCCGAAGCGATACGTTTGGGTATGGCGAACGGTATGGACCCCAACGTATTATCGGAAGTCATGTCAAAAAGTTCGGGCCGTAATTGGGCGCTCGAGGTATACAATCCCTGTCCGGGCGTGATGGAAAATGCCCCCGCATCTAAAGAATATAGTGGTGGTTTCGGTGTCGATCTGATGTTGAAGGATTTGGGCCTCGCGACCGAAAATGCATTGTCAACCAGCAGCAGCATTCCACTGGGATCGTTAGCGCGAAATCTTTACGACATTCACAGCAAGAGCGGAGCGGGCGGTTTAGATTTTTCGAGCATTTTCAATATGTTTGCCAAGGCGAAATAAGGACAGGGTTCGCCCAATCCGATCGCGCGCTTGCATTCTTTTGTGATGGGTGATGGCGATAAGGATGCAGGCCGATCGCTTGTAAAGCGATATCGATTTACTCGCGTTGATCACATTGGACTTCGCATAGTGCTAACAAAAAAATGCCCCGACAGTCGTTGAGACTTCGGGGCATTTTATCTACGTTAATACCGCTTTTTAACAGCCTACATAAAGACTCTTAGATGGCTAAGCGGTATTTGCATTAATTGACAGTAGCTGACATTAGTTACGAACAACTTTTTTGTATTCGTTGGTGCGCGTATCGATTTCGATCATGTCTTCCTGGCTCACGAACAGTGGCACTTGAACGGTGTGACGATGCGCTTCGACAGCATTTTCAATCTTGGCTTCTTTCAGGACGTTGCCCGAAGTATTGCCTTTAATTGCTGGCTCTGAGTACACAACTTGACGCACGATTGTGGTTGGCAGTTCGACTGAAATTGCTTTGCCATCGTAAAACACAGCTTCGCATTCCATGCCGTCTTTTAGGTAGTGCAAAGCATCGCCCAAGTTCTCGCCTTCAATTTCATATTGCTCATAGTCAGCGTCCATGAATACATACAAAGGATCGGCGAAATATGAATACGTCACTGCTTTTTTATCTAGCACAACGACATCAAACTTATCGTCGCCGCGCATGACGTTTTCTTGTGGGCTATTTGTCAAAAGATTCTTCATCTTCCACTTATAGGTAAAGCCCGTACGGCTCGAACCGTTGACATCAGAGCGCAAAATGATCATTGGCTTACTGTCAACCATAATGATGTTGCCAACGCGAATTTCTTTTGCAGGTTTCATAGCGAATAGTCGTAAAAAAGGTGGTTACTGAAGAATCATCTGTAGATCACTGGCAAAGAGCCGCGTGCCCACGTTTGATTGAATGTTGAAATGCGTTAAAAATTAGCCCTACATTTTAACCTAATTTCCAGCCTCTATTACCGAACTGTTTCGGCAAACTTGAGTAAATTAGAGGTGAAGTCACCATTTTTCATCATTTGAGACTCCCAATCCATAGACAACATGGCAATTTTTTCCAGGTCCGCTGCGAATAGAAGCCAACTCTCGGGCAAATGCGACGTCCAGTTACGGTTGTCATTGGTGGCACCGTTCCAGCCCAGACAGAAAGCTGTTGAAATCTCCGTTTCGGCTGTATGGCATTGCAGAAATGCCTTCAATTTAACGTGGTGTAAATCTTTGTCTTGTGGATAGATTTGCCAGATAAACGGTTTTCCCGCCCATTGGGCACGGACGAATGAGTCCTCGCCGCGCACAAAATTCAGATCACAGGCCCATAACAGTTTGTCGTAATCTGGTTGCGGCATGAAGGGCAGCACCTGCACGGTTAAACCGGCGCGGGTCGTAGTGGCACCCGCAATTGCATCCCGTCCAAGAAATGCCTGCACGGCATCCACCGCGACGCCTTCTGGTATCAGGCAAGTAACCGCAGTATTACCATTTTTCCAGCTATCAAACAACGCCGAAACGGGGGCATTCGGATAGCAGAATAGCGAGACTTTGAGAGATGCCATCTCCGCCGGTGTTACGCCAAATCGGGCAAGAAAAGCCGACATTGCGGCAGGATCATGTTGAAAGGCATGGCGTTGTTGTTGTAGTTCTGACTCGCGCAGTAAACCGCCAGTTTTATCCGTAAATCCAGGAAAGAAAAAATACTTGGTCAATGATTGCGATGGCAGCGACGATAGCTTATGACAGCCTTCTACCCAGGTTTCTGCGCTGAGACCTTCCAGATTAAGCCAGACAGGTTTAGGCGAACGCTGCGCCATCGCTACAATGTAGGTCGGCGGTATGTCACAGGCAAAAAATTCAATGACTATATCGGCAACATCTTCCGACGTAAACGGCGCACTTTGATCGCGCCAATGGCGCACCGTTACGTTCGCAATCTGCTGCGTCTCTCTTTCCACACTGACCTCAGGACAAATCTGCTGAAAACTCCGCAAGTCATCCACCCATAAAGTGACGGCGATGTCATGCTCGCGCTCTAACTGCCTGGCCAAACGCCAGCAAATACCGATGTCGCCAAAGTTATCAACGACTTTACAGAACAGTGCCAGCGATGTTGGTTGTGTTTTTATTTGATGCATTTTTAATGATTTACGATATAGATTAATTGATTTTTTTCGCTGAACGGTTTTCACTGCGGGGCGAACGATCTTGGGAGCAGATAGCAAGTTGCTACAAGCAGGGCAAAAGTAATCGGGAATAGCCGCACAGCCGCCACCGCGGCATATTCTCAATCGTCATAACAGCTCGACATTTAGCAAATTCAAATAACAACTTTCGCGTGTCGTGTTAACAAAGTCCGCCAAATAAGGCTTTTCCGACGCTTCCGGCAGACAAGCGGCATAGAGTTTGCCAATCAACCCCGCGGGTGTAATGCGTTTGGATAAAACATAGTCGCGGTTCAAATAATTTTGTGCCGCCCAGATCGGCAGGGTAGCGATTCCACGTCGACTTGCCACTAGTTGCAGCATGGCGACGGTCAGTTCAGTCGTGCGGCGAGCCGTATTAATACCAGCAGGTTTAAGGACCTGGCGCACCACGTCGAGCATGTCGTCGGGAACCGGATAGGTGATCAAGGTATCACTGGCAAAATCTTCCGCCACCAGAAAATCGTGTGCGGCCAACGGATGATCGTGCGCCACCAGCGCCACGATTTCAAAACTGAATAACGGATGATAATCGACTTTCTCGTCCAGATCGATTTCTGCCACGATAGCGACATCAGCTTTATGTTCGTACAACAAACCGACCGGATCAGCCTGAAAGCCAGATACGATATCCAGTTCGACCTCGGGCCAACGCTTGCGAAAAATATCCATCGCCGGCATCAGCCAGTCAAAACAGGTGTGACACTCAACCGCTATCCGTAATTGTCCAGCGACACCTTGTGCCATCCGGACCAGATCGCGCTCGCTTTCGGCGACCTGCGGCAATACCGTATCCGCTAGTTTTAGTAGTCTTTCGCCCGCTGGCGTAAATCGGACTGGAATCGATTTACGCTCGAACAAACTGGTGCCGTGGTGATCTTCAAGTTGCTTAATCTGATGAGATAACGCGGATTGGGTGACATTCAGCAGCGTAGCAGCGCGCAGCAGATTGCCAGCCTCTCGCAAGGCGTTCAGGGTCTTTAAATGACGTAGTTCCAGAATAGATTGCATTGACGAAGTGTCCTCGTGATCTGTGTAGCTTTGGCAGTCTTGATTTTGACTATGAGTAAAATTCAAGTTGATTCTTAATATTTGTCGTTTGAATCATACGGCAAGTTACCTCAAACTACCAGCCATCGCATTCCAGCGCACCCACGCATCGTTTTTAAGGAAATATAATGGCACTAGCACACGTTTTGGGATTTCCCCGTATTGGCGCTCAACGTGAGTTGAAATTTGCACAGGAATCGTTCTGGCAAGGAACGACCGACGAGACTGCGTTGCGTGAGACCGGGGCAACACTACGCGCCCGTCATTGGAGGTCGCAAGCCGATGCCGGGCTGGATTTCGTCACCGTCGGAGATTTCGCATGGTACGACCAGGTCTTGGGTACTTTGGCATTGCTGGGTGCGATTCCCAAGCGCTTCGGGTTTGATCCAAAGCAATTGAAATTGGCCGAATATTTTACTTTGGCAAGAGGCGACAAGCAGCATTTTGCAATGGAGATGACCAAATGGTTCGATACCAACTATCACTATCTCGTGCCAGAGTGGAGTGCCGATAGCCAGTTTGACGGTGGCGTTAACTGGTTATTTGATGAGATTGCTGAAGCGCAAGCGCTCGGTTACCGCGTCAAAGTCGCGTTAGTCGGACCGCTGACGCTTTTGCATGTGGGGAAGGTGAAGTCTGACCGCAAGGTTGATGCTGAGCGCGATAATAAGCTGGACTTGTTACCCAGCGTCCTCGCCGGCTATAAAAAATTGCTCAGTCGGTTGCAGGTATCCGGCGTGGAAGTCGTTCAGATTGACGAGCCGATTCTGGCGTTGGAACTCGATAGCACCTGGATTCAGGCTTTCTCTCCGGCATACGCGGCGCTGGAACCGGATGCGCCACCATTATTGTTGACCACCTATTTCGGTGAAGTGCAAGAGCATGCCGCACTGCTGCGCGAGTTGCCCGTAATGGGCGTCCATCTCGATTTGGTACGTGGCGCTGGCCAACTTGATGCCATTACCCACGATTGGCCGGACGGCAAAGTATTGTCACTCGGTGTGGTCGATGGGCGCAATCTATGGCGCTGCGATCTCGATAGCGTATTGACCACACTCAAACCGTTGCAGGCGCAATTGGGCGACCGATTATGGATTGGCTCTAGTTGTTCGTTATTGCACGTTCCCGTTGATCTCAAATGTGAAGATAAACTCGACGTTGAGTTGAAAAGCTGGCTCTCATTTGCGACACAAAAACTATCAGAGATCGTCGCTCTAAAACTGGCCTTGAATACCGATAAGCTTTCAAACTGCACACGCGAAGTCGATGCGCAATTTGTTGCATCAAGGACGGCATTGGCAAGCCGACGGCACTCAACGCGGATTCACAATCCACTCGTGCAGAAGCGTATGGCAGCACTAACGGAAGGCGATGCGCACCGGACCAGCGCATTTAAAACACGTATCGATAAGCAGCAAGAAAAGTGGAAGCTTCCGCTATTTCCTACAACGACGATTGGCTCTTTTCCTCAAACGCAAGAGATACGCAAGTCGCGCGCGGCGTACAAGCGCGGCGATATTGGTCATCTGGATTACCTTGATCAAATGCGCGATGAAATTCGCCTGGTGGTACAAAAGCAAGAGGAGCTTGGTCTTGATGTGTTGGTACACGGCGAACCGGAACGCAATGACATGGTGGAGTATTTCGGTGAGCAATTGTGGGGTTACGCATTCACGGCCAACGGTTGGGTGCAAAGTTATGGTTCGCGCTGTGTCAAACCACCGGTCATTTACGGTGACGTGTATCGTCCAGAAGCGATGACTGTGGGATGGAGCCAGTTTGCTCAAACACTCACCGACAAGCCTATGAAAGGGATGCTAACCGGCCCCGTGACGATGTTGCAATGGTCGTTTGTACGCGATGATCAACCGCGCGAAACCACCGCGCTACAGATTGCCTTAGCGCTCCGTGACGAAGTGCACGATCTGGAAAAATCCGGTATCGGCATGATTCAGATTGACGAACCAGCGTTCCGCGAAGGCTTACCGCTCAAAGCAACTGAGTGGAAGCATTATCTTGATTGGGCTGTGCGCGCATTTAAGATCAGCGCCGCTGGCGTATCCGACGAAACGCAAATTCATACACACATGTGCTATTCGGAATTCAACGATATCTTGCCGTGGATCGCCGCCATGGATGCGGACGTCATTACAATAGAAACCTCTCGTTCTGATATGGAATTGCTGGATGGATTCGGTGAATTTTCCTATCCAAATGATATCGGTCCCGGCGTCTACGACATCCACTCCCCGCGGGTGGCGCAAGTCGACGAAATGGAACGTTTGCTACGCAAAGCCCGCGGTGTGATTCCTGATCAGCGGCTATGGGTTAATCCTGATTGCGGTTTAAAAACGCGTGGATGGCCGGAGACTTATGCCGCGCTGGAAAACATGGTCACGGCAGCAAGGCGGTTGCGGGCCGAGGTGGAAGCCGAGCGCAAGGCTGCTTAGATTTGATGATTCGGAAAGAATAGAGATAAATCTATGTCTGAAGTTATTTTATGACTAGCGTCTATTTGAAATTTCGTTTTGTGAATGTGCATTACATGGGTTTTTTATGCACAAAAGTGTACAGTAAAGGCGCAGTAAGTCACTGCGAATAATTGCAAAAATCGGAGGTAGCTTTAGTCGCTCGGATAAGCTCTGCTACAACGAGTATTTTTGTGAACAATTGAAGTATTTAAATATCAATAGTTACAGGCTATCGTGGCGACTTATACCACGTTAGTCTGGTAAGGCCTCATCCCCATGCCACCCATTCCATATAAAAAATCAGGCACTATTGAATTTTGGCGCCCTGAACGAACTGCATTAATACAGTGGTTTTTGAGATGCATTTTTAATGTCTCCGGATGTGGAGACGTAAAAATTATGCGACATAGTATTTCAATAAATTACACCAGATTAGTCGGGCAGGATGGCGTTGATTAGTATCGGCATAGAGATGATAAGATTGTCCCTGAAATAGATAATCGCGGATTATTCTTAATTTTGAAAATGGCATACATTTTCAGAAAGTTCTTAGCACTATTGATGATCATTACCGCTTAATATTGCCATAGAGTTTTTCACCTCCACGATTGCAAGATGCGATAAAGATTGCATTAAATCGTCCTCACGTTCGTAGCGGAAGGTCTTTCCCCAATGTCCAGCAGTCGCACTCTCAGCGCATCTAGCAGCGCTATTCCAACACGCCTGAATCAACCTGCGCTGGTGCCGATTAGTCTCTCTGGCACGGAAGGCATGAACGCATTATTCGATTACACCGTCGTGCTGATGACACCCGAATCCTTGATTCATCTGAGTGAAGATATCGGCAATGTCAATCTCGATGATTTCATTGGTCGCGAGTTAACCATCATGATTGCATTGGATGGCAGCGGTGGATTTTTCGACAGCGCATTTGCTGACAATCTGCTTGGCAACATCGGTGCTGGGACGCGTGAAATCTCCGGCTTGATTACCGCTGCCCGTGTGCTGCGTCAGGAAGGACGCCATGCGCTGTACGAAGTCACCTTGCGCCCATGGTTGCATCTGGCGACACTGACCACCGACTGCAAGATATTTCAGGATCAAAGCGTGATCGAGATCATCGATCTGCTGTTTGCCGACTACGCCTTTCCAGTCGACAAGCGTCTCATTGAGACTTATCCCAAACGCGACTATCAGACCCAATACAACGAAAGCGACTTTACGTTCTTTAGTCGATTGTGCGAAGAATGGGGAATCAATTATTTCTTCGAGCATGATAATGGCGTCCATCGACTGGTCTTAATCGACAGCATCGGTGCGCATAAGAATTCGCCCAGCAGCGCTTATCACGTGGTGCAGTTTCATACGGAAGGCAAACATATCGATGAAGAGTGTATTCATGCCTTTTCACCCGTACATCAACTTACCTCCGGCCAGTACACGACGCGGGATTATGACTACACAAGGCCCAAGGCCAATCTCACCGCCAACCGCTACGATCCCCGCCCCACTGCGCACAGTGAGCAAGCCGTCTATCAATGGCATGCCGACGCGCATTATAGCCAGCCGAAGGCGGGTTCCGGTTCAGCAAGCACCAACCCGGAAAGCCAGAATGATCCGTTTGCCGAAGGCGATTTCATCGCCCGTTTGCGCATGCAAGCCTTACACAGCGTCGGCCAACGAGCGCAAGGCCAAGGCCATCTACGCGGCATGGTGCCCGGTTGCATCTTTACATTAGAGCGCCATCCGCAGACCGCCGCCAATCGCGCGTATGTGATTGTCTCGACCACGCTGATAATCGACGAAGCCGCACAAGAAACCCAGGCATCCGACAATGCACACCGGCAACGTTATCGCGTCCACGTCGACTTTACGGTGCAACCGGCCAGCGAGAACGTGCGACCGGAACGGTCTACACCCAAACCGTTCACCCACGGTCCCGCCACCGCCACAGTGGTCGGTCCGCAGGGACAAAACATCTGGACCGATACCCTCGGGCGCATCAAGATCCAGTTTCCATGGGACCGCCTCGGCCAACACAATCATCAGAGCAGTTGCTGGGTCCGCGTCGTCGCACCGTGGGCTGGCAATCAACTCGGCGGCATGCATATTCCGCGCATCGGTCAGGAAGTCATCGTCGACTTTCTCGGTGGTGATCCCGACTTGCCGCTATGTACCGGACGGGTGTACAACCAACTCAATACGCCACCGTGGGCATTGCCGAGCCAGAGTGCGCTATCCGGATTTCGCTCACGGGAACTGACACCTGACGGCGGCAATGCCGCCAGCGGACGCAGCAACCATCTGATCATGGATGACACCGCTGGCAAGATTCAGAGCCAGCTTAAAAGCGATCATCAGCACAGCCAATTGAGTTTGGGCCACATTACACGCATCGAAGACCACGCCGGTCGCAAGGAATCCCGCGGTCAAGGATTTGAACTGCGCACCGACGGGCATGGCGCAATCCGTGCTAAAAACGGTCTGCTGATCAGCACCGAAAGCCGCCCCAATGCCAGTCGTCACATCACCGATCTGGGCGAGACGGCACAGCGCCTGATCGATGCGCACGGCCAACAGAAAAGCCTCGGTGAACTGGCGCAGCAACATGGTGCGCTTGAAGCCGATGAGCACAAAGCGGTCACCACTTCACTCACCGATCAGAACGATGCGATTCAAGGGACCGTTGGCGAGGCCAAAGACGGCAGCTTTCCCGAATTAACCGCACCGCATCTGATACTCGCCAGTCCAGCGGGGATCGCTACCACGACGCCGCAATCGACCCACATTGCCAGCGGTGAACATGTTGCGATCACCAGCGGACAGGATATAAGTTTGTCGGTCGGACAGCGGCTCATCGCGAATGTGAAAAATGGCATCCGGCTATTCACCAGCAAAGGCGGTATTAAGGCCACGTCAGCCGATGGGAATATCGACATTCAGGCGCTTAAACACAGCGTTAATTTACTCGCCAAACTAAATATTACCCTCACCGCGAATCGGATCGCTATTAACGCCAAAGAGGAGGTCGTAATCAATGGCGGTGGCAGTTATACCAAATGGAGCGCCAACGGAATTGAAAGTGGGACGAACGGCGGTTGGGTCGCACATGCCGCCAGTCACGCAAATATGGGCGCAAAGAACGTGACGATACCCATATTGCCAGAGCCGGTAATGGTGAAAGAGCAAATGGTCTTTGATCTTCACACTGTAGCTGGCCTAAAGCTGCTTGCGCCAGAACCTTATGCCCTCTATCGCGATGGCGCCTTGCTCAATCAAGGCGTCACTGATGCATGGGGACGAATCGTGATTGACAACCATACCAAGACTAGTCGCTACGAGGTGGAATGGGCAGACGGTAATCGTTTCACCTTGCCCGTAAGCGCACACCCGGGCGAAGCACAACACCAGCTGTCGCGAAAAGGCTTGCGCCAATTGGGCAAAACAGATGATGGCCGGGATTCGCAAGTCCGTAATAGCAAGAACTAATAGCAACAGCTAAAGCACAAACTATTTTTTCGATTTACCTGAAAGCCAAAAGACAGGAGTTCCATGCCACCGAATATCAAAGACCTATTTTTTACTGAAACGACCCATGTTGATGAAGTCAACTGTCGGGCTACCATGAGTCGGCAATGGTTATTGGAGAATCGTAATGGTGTTGGTCGGCATCCGATTTCGGTCGACAATCACCTCGATTTTTATATCTGCGCATCAGAAGCATTTCCCCACATTGTTAAAGATATCAACGGGGCTATAAAAAGCATTGATTTGATCTGCTGGGGTTTTGATCCCGGTATGGAAGTGACAGATCGCAACGCAAAGGATTGGCCGCGTAGTACCACTTACGGCGATTTATTGCGTGAGAGAGCCAGTAAAGGCGTGACGGTGCGTTTGCTGGTGTGGTTCGCTGATGGATGGTTTGGCCCTATTGGTCGTGTGGCAAGCAATCTTTACGGTCATCCTAAATGGGGGCGGGCCAACAAGAGCGACCCCAACTATGCGCGTGCCAAATTTTGTGAAGACTGGTGGGATGATGCGATGGCGGGGCGTATTCCCAATCTGCATGTGCGTTATCGCTCAGCTGATGCTGGAGCGATAACGGCGAGCTTGAAAGGAGAAACGCCACGGTTTACGGATATTGAAGTGTTAGGCCTGATCCGCGTAGCAACGCATCACCAAAAGCCGATTCTGATTGATGTCGAACTGCGAGAGGAAGCGGTCGGCTACGTGATGGGACTCAATTCCACCACCGACTATTGGGATACGCCTGCGCACCTTTATAACGATGAGCGACGCGGGCATCAACGCGAAGGCGGAGCGGATAAGCGCAATCCTGGGCTCGGACTTAAACCATTCCGTGACTACGCGATTCGGGTGAAGGGTAAAGCGCTGCATTGCCTGAACCGGAATTTTGTGACCGCATGGGATAAGGCCAAACGGAACTGGGACCCTGTGCCTGAATCCTCTAAAGTGTCTGCCATACAGGGAGAGACGGGCAAGAAAAATTCCAATACTAGCCGTGCCAAACTTGTTAAAGACATGTTGGACGAGACCTTCAAGGGCCCGATTGTCAAACTGGGCGGAGGCGACAGTCAACCGGGCTGGTTGCAGTCCGCGCGGGAGGCGATCACGCCGGATGCTTTTAGGCTTCTTCCTTCCGGCACAACGCGGCAGATGGCGCAGATCGTGCGTACCCAACCGGAAGAGTCGGACAAAACTATTCAGGAAGCCTACTGGCTGGCCACCAGTCAGGCGCGCAATTATCTCTATATCGAAAATCAATACTTTCAGTACACACCATGGGCAGAACATCTGAAAGCCATGCGTAAGCGTTATGTTAAGCGTATGCGGGAATGTGGATGGGGAGCCAATGTTCCCGATTTATATGTTTTTATCGTCATTCCCGAAGCCGAGCGCCACGGGATGGTCCCGCGCACCTACGATACCGTGGCCGAACTGGGCCAAGCCCAGACCATGAAGAACTACGATGAGGCAGTCAGGCAGCAACGTGAATGGAGTTTGGGCTTTTTCAATCAATGGATTGCGACTCCTTTCAAGAAGCTTATGTCGCTTGGGAGGCTGATACCGTCAATTGACGAGATCACCAAGGGGGATATTGTCGACTCGGCTGCGCGCATCCCGGTAACCGAGGCGGAGTTGGAGGGGATGGGCATCAAAATCCTGATCGCCAAGCTGTATACGCAGGATTCGCATTCGAACCGATGTCGTGAAATTTACATCCACAGCAAACTGATGATTATCGATGACGTGTTTTTAACGCTCGGTAGCGCCAACATGAACGTGCGCAGCATGGTGGTGGATAGCGAAATCAACATCAGTTGTGTGAATGCGGAATTTGCACGGGGCGCACGGACGAGGGTATGGGGAAATTTGGCGGGAGAGGAGTTGGATGGCAGCCAAAAGAGCATCAAAGAAGTCCACCGCGACTGGATAAAAAAAATGAAAGAAAATGCCAAATTTGTTGATAAACAAAATGGGCGGATTCAGGATTTCATCGTCACCTACTCCGACCAGCGAGGGGGAACTGGCGTTACTGGCGTCCGCGTGGCGCAAGCCCCTGCTGCCGCTACCTATAACGAGGCATTGGCATGACAGTCCAATGCAGTGGGCAACCGGTTTGGAAAAATGGGATGCTCACCTTGCTCAACGTTATTTCACCCGCGCCAAACCGGACCCGATGCGGATTAGGCCGCTGGTCATCAGCGCTTTTTCTTTTTATTTCACTTACACTGACAGCCTGCTCCATGGATAACACACTTCCCCGTCACCAAATTCCCCCGCTTTTTTTTCCACACCGTACCGAGTTCCTCTGCAAGCATGAATTGACGGTAACGCCGCCAGTGGATCCGCAGGCAGAAATCTGGTATCAACAGGCGGTGGCGCTGGACACGCCCACGCTCTGGAAGGAGGACCGTGACTGGCCGCAAATTCTGGCGCTGTACACCAAAGCAGCGGAGCGCAAGCACTGGAGGGCGATGAACAATCTGGCAACGTTGTATCAGACCGGGGTGTGGGGGTTGATCGATTCGGATAAACTCTTGGTGGCACGACAACCGCAGGTGGCGATGGCACTGACAGAACAGGCGATGCAGATGGGCGTACCGCTGGCGTACGCGGTGATGGGCAATTATTACGCCGATGGCTTTATCGTCAAGCCCGACCCAACCAACGCGTGGGCTTTCTGGCAGCAAGCCGCGGAGATGGGAAGCAGTTATGCCCAGTTCACGATAGGGCGCAGTTTGAATTCTGGTAGCGACGCGCCCGAACGTGGTCGGTGGGCCAATGTGCCGATCGCCCTCAAGATGCTCGAATGTGCGTTTTCACAGGGCAATGGAGATGCCGCGGAGGAACTAGGAATTGAATATAACCTTTTCATAAAAGACAAACCGCGCGCACTTCATTACCTGCACGAAGGCGTCAAATTCGGGAGTTGGGGGGCCGCAAATTATTTGCGCAGCGAATTTCAATCAGTCGGCGGCCTCTCTCCTTATGGTATCGATAATTCACGCGCTGAGCGCTATGACATATTTAATGATGCCATCGAACGTAATCGCGATCTCCGCTTCCCCAACCTGGACAAAGTGTTACCTTTACCACCCGCCGACCTGCCGCAATGGAACGGTAACAAAGAAGACCTGATCAACGCCGCCAAACAGGTCGTGCCAATCCCGCCCCCTCCGGCACCCACGCCTGGAGCGGACTTAACCGGCCGTGCACATATCCCGCAAGGGTGGGTATTGCCAGAATATCCCAAGGTGCCCTATGCTTTGTTGAGAGAGGGGCATAATCATGTGTCATCGGAATACGAGGGCGTCAGAGTGCCTTTTAGCGGCTATTGGCTGCCTCAGTTACTGGCGCGGACCAGCTATGAGGATCTGCTTTTTGATCGCCAGCAGGCCCCGCAACGCTATACCGATAACGAAGGGTTCGACAATCTGCGCCATTTTCTAGGGCCAAAATCCGGCCGTATCATGTGGCATTTTAGAGGCGATCCCGAGCAGTTACCGGTCCCCGCCCGTATCGGACAACTCAGCAGCGGTGAATGGCGCGAAGCGCGGGCCAATCCGGTCCGCACTGAGTGTGACGGGGCAGAAACCTGTCCCCACACCGGCATCTGGCAACCGCTCTTGCCGGACGAACATCCCCTCAAAGCACTGGTTAACTGGCGCTGGCGCCAAACCTGGGCCGTCAAGGGACAACCTTTTCCCGATCCGCAGCAGGATTGGCTGGTGGATGTAGCGAACTATGCGGTGAAGTGGCGATTGATTGAGATGGGGTGATGAGTATGACGCTGCGATATCGCCTGCGACGTTTTATTCATCGACTACTATTAACGCTATCTTCGGCAATGGTGCTGTCGCTTCTCGTGCTGTCCGTAGCATCGTGCTCCATGGATAACACACTTCCCCGTCACCAGATTCCCCCGCTTTTTTTTCCACACCGTACAGAGTTCCTCTGCAAGCATGAATTGACGGTGACGCCGCCGGTGGATGCGCAGGCAGAAATCTGGTATCAACAGGCGGTGGCGCTGGACACGCCCACGCTCTGGAAGGAGGACCGTGACTGGCCGCAAATTCTGGCGCTGTACACCAAAGCAGCGGAGCGCAAGCACTGGAGGGCGATGAACAATCTGGCAACGTTGTATCAGACCGGGGTGTGGGGGTTGATCGATTCGGATAAACTCTTGGTGGCACGACAACCGCAGGTGGCGATGGCACTGACAGAACAGGCGATGCAGATGGGCGTACCGCTGGCGTACGCGGTGATGGGCAATTATTACGCCGATGGCTTTATCGTCAAGCCCGACCCAACCAACGCGTGGGCTTTCTGGCAGCAAGCCGCGGAGATGGGAAGCAGTTATGCCCAGTTCACGATAGGGCGCAGTTTGAATTCTGGTAGCGACGCGCCCGAACGTGGTCGGTGGGCCAATGTGCCGATCGCCCTCAAGATGCTCGAATGTGCGTTTTCACAGGGCAATGGAGATGCCGCGGAGGAACTAGGAATTGAATATAACCTTTTCATAAAAGACAAATCGCGTGCACTCCATTACCTTCACGAAGGCGTCAAATTCGGTAGTGTAGGTGCTGCAATTTATTTGCGTGTTGAATTTGAGCAAGTCGCAGGGCTTGGGCCTGATGGCATCGATACTTCACGCGCTGATCGCTATCTAGTCTTCAGCGATGCACTCGGACGCAATCGCGACCTCCGCTTCCCCAACCTGGACAAAGTGCTGCCTTTACCGCCCGCCGACCTACCACAATGGAACGGTAACAAAGAAGAGCTGATCAACGCCGCCAAACAGGTGGTGCCAATCCCACCCCCTCCGGCACCCACGCCCGGGGCTAACTTGACCGGCCGTGCGCATATCCCGCAAGGGTGGGTATTGCCAGAATATCCCAAGGTGCCATGGGACTAAGCGATAGAGGAAACAATTAGGAGTAGCTACAATCAGAACAAAACCGCTTAATCGGAGTAGCGACTATCCAGCTTGCTTAATCTGTGACGTTAGCAGCGTTCCAAAGGTCGTTAAATTTACTACCGCTACATCGGATACTGCCCAATAGGTCATTCCACTGATTGTCCAGTGCGCGAGATGATAGCCTTGCCGGGTTTCGGTGCGTGGTACGGCGTCGTGATCGCTAGTTGGCCAAATATACAAATTGATGGGATGTAGCTGGTGATGGTAAATCAATGCAGCTACCGGGCGACCATTGATATAGTCGAGTCTTCCGCCTGTCAGTGGATACCCTTGTGGGGCAAGATCGAATACAGGGGGAGAAAAATTCAGCTTACCGTTGAACCACGGTTTGACCGTGTGACGGTCGGTGGAAATGACGTCGGACAGATGGTCTACTTGTAACGAGCGGACGTGGCTAGCTACAATCTCTTCCGTCAATTGATCTTGTGCTGATGGAAGCGAGAGAAACATGCTGACACTCCAGAGCGCAGCAGCCAGAGTTGCTAGGAATGCGCCCACGTTGAAGCGGTCCAAATGCCAGCCGAATCTCTCGCCAGGTCGCCAACGTTTGGCGGTGGGCGCAACAAAGGTTGATCGCTCTTTTGGTAATGCTTCGCTGATTCTTTGCGCGAGACCGGCGGGTGCTTCAAAGTGAAATGCAGCGGATTTTAACTCGGCACTAAGTTGACTTTGTTGCGCAAAATCTTGTTGACATTCGAAACAGTTATTCAAGTGACGCTCGATCTGTATCGTCTCTGATACCCCGAGTTCTTGATCGACGTAGGCGGGTAAGAGTTCAAGTACTTCGTCATGTTCCATCAAATCCCCCGCTGCATTGATGTTATCGGTAGGTCGGATGATGCTTGCTTTACCGCCGATGTAATTGGTGCCGGTTGAACTAGCGGTGCTTGGCTAGGAACGGGGTTAGCCTCGTTAATCTTATTTTTTTTTGCCGAATTGGTTGGCAATAGATTTTCTCGCAATGTGCTTTGCAATAAACCACGACCGCGTCCCAAGCGTGACATCACCGTGCCAACCGGAATGCCGATGATCACTGAAATTTGCTTATAAGAAAGCTCTTCCAGTTCGCGTAGCACCATCACCTCCCTAAATGCCAACGGCAACGCTTGCAAGGCACGCAATAGTTGCGCCTGACTATCTTTTTGCAAAAGTATATTTTCCGGATTGTTATCAAACTGGTGGGAGATACCAATATTTTCGCCATCGATACTGTGACTTTGTTCATCGAACTCGGTATTTTGCGTCGGATTTTTCTGATGCCATGTATAGAAAGTATTTCGGACAATAGTTAGGAGCCATGCACGACCATCTTCGCCATAAAAACTATCAAAAAAAGTAAACGCCCGCAGATAAGCCTCCTGCACGATATCCTCAGCATCCGTTCCATTGCGCGTGAGCCATCTAGCCAAGTTAAATGCCGAGTTTAAATGCGGCATCACAATGGCTTGAAAGCGCATTTCTTTGGATAACTTCGTCATGCGTAGATTTCCCGTGTTCTCTCTATCATACCGCTCGAGGTTAAATTTTATTCCCCAAATGACGAAAAATAGTTCTGTCCTTTTTTTTGAGGTATTTGGGAATAAATATTCCTTAATGCTGGTATTCGCTTTACCGTTCAAATGATCGGCGACTATGGGAAAACCGAGGAGATTCACATGAGTAATCAACTAAACAGACGCAGTTTTATCCGACTTGCCGGTCTGGGTGGTGCAGTATTTGCTTCAGGTTTGAGTGGTTGGGCAAGCGCGGCGAATAGTTCAGGTAATACTTTAGAAAACTTCTTTTTTGTGCAATTGTCTGACACGCATTGGGGCTTCGAGGGCGCACCTAATCCAGATGCACGTGGCACTTTGCCAAAAGCTATCGCGGCTGTTAATGCACTGGAGCAATTGCCGGACTTCATCGTATTTACTGGCGATTTGACACATACCACAGACGATCCGCAGGAACGCCGGAAGCGCCTGACAGAATTTAAAAAAATAGTCTCAGAGTTAAAGGTAAAGCAGGTTTATTTTATGCCCGGTGAGCATGATGCCGGACTGGATCAGGGCGCAGCTTATCAGGAATTTTTTGGCAAAACGCATTACACCTTCGATCATAAAGGAGTGCATTTCATCGTGCTCGATAATGTTTCAGATCCGGGTGCAAGTATTGGCGAAGAGCAACTGAATTGGCTCGCAGCTGACTTGGATAAATTAGCGCCAGACGCAAGAATCGTCGTGTTTACGCATCGTCCATTATTTGATCTTTACCCGCAATGGGATTGGGCTACGCGGGATGGTGCAAAAGCGATCGCGCTATTGATGCCACACGCTAACGTCACAGTGTTCTACGGGCATATTCATCAAGAAAATCACCACATGACCGGTCATATTGCGCACCATTCCGCAAAGTCTCTCATTTTCGCGTTGCCCGCGCCTGGATCACAGCCAAAGCGCACGCCACTGGTCTGGGATAGCGCACAACCGTATCGCGGTTTAGGTTTTCGAGAGATTGCCGCAATCCAAAAAAATCCTGAGCTCAATCTAACCGAATTGCCGATTGCGAAGGGGTAATCATGAATGTGAATACAGAACGCCGCCAGTTTTTGATGGGTATCGCAAGTGCCGGGGCTAGTGCCATTTTCGCAGTGACGATCCCAAGCGGTGCGTTGGCAGAGACACCCAATGAAGTAATAAAGGTGGTGGCGAGTAGATTTACGTACGCGCCTAATCGCATTATGTTGAAGCGAGGACTCCCGGTGGTATTGGCGTTCTCGACGCTTGACATGCCAATGGGATTTAATGCGCCCGACTTTGGTATTCGCACAGATATTTTGCCTGGAAAAGAATCACGGATACGTTTTACGCCGGATAAGGTCGGAGAGTTTATTTTTCACTGTGATTTATTTTGTGGTTCTGGTCATGAGGATATGACCGGTGTGCTGGTGGTGACATAACCAATAGTTATGCGTAATGACAACAGTAAAATAAAATACTCAGTCAAAGGTGTTCTCGCTCGTCTCACTGGCCAGAGTGATTCGAGCGATAGCGAGCTACCTGTCTGGAAAAATCACGAAAAAAAATTAAGGCAGTGGAAAAATCAAGCAGGTGGTAGTCGCGTGCGCGTATATTTTGCCATCAACATCAACGATGTTTGCTTCGGCTACGCCGACTTGTTTTCCGACCTGGATCACTTTTCCGATGGCTCTGACCGGACCTGTTTTTTCAGTTAATGCACGGAGCAGATTTACTTTCAGTTCCAGTGTGGTGTACCCGATCCCCTTGGGAAGCATTGTGTGCACTGCGCACCCGAGTGCGGAGTCGAGTAGTGTGCAGAAATAGCCGCCATGAACGCTGCCAAGCGAGTTGTAATGCTTTCGGCCGGGCGTACCCTGAAACACGACACGGCCTGGCTCACCTTCGAGTGGAATAAATTCCATCGTCTCTCCAATATGCAAAGACGGCAATTTGCCTTCCCAGATATGTTGGAGAAATTCTATGCCGCTAAGCTCTTTCAGTTGTGCCAGAGTCGCCACTCCTGGCGGGGCGAGTCGCGATCTTACGTCTGCTTCTTGCGCCTGCCAAAGGGTTAATATTTCTTCGCGGCTGTTCATTTGTATCCTTGGTCTTAATATTACAAAAAATCGATGAGAGTAGACCGTTATTTCGTCCGACGATAAAAATAGAACTTACGCAAAGCCGCCCCAGCGGCGTTGTGCTTTCCTTGCCGCCTACGGACCCGACCTGCGCGGCCCGAAACTAACATACTGTCTGCGTCGGTAGGGTTGGCAAGCCAGTTGCTGGGATAATTTTGCGCAACTCACTTAAAAAAATAATGATGATCATCACAATTTATTCAGCATGATTATGCCTTGATGTAGTTATTGGTGTTGAGAGGGCGTTTGGAAAATCCACTGCGTGAATTAGGTACGTCCTAAAAATGCGATAAATTGTGGAGGTCGTCTCAATTTTGCAACTAAGTTGCATTTTTGTTGCAACTCAGTTGCATTTTTGTTGATGAAATCTTGGTTGGCATTTAAACTAGGCAGTATTGCGGTGCTAATGGGGTGCAGTCAGTTTACTTTGGCCATCATCCCCTTTTGCCGATCTATTTATGATCTTTGACCGCCCTGTTATTTACATGAACGACACGCCATTTTTTCTGCTGACACTACTGCCTTTGTCGATTAATCACGCTGCAAAGAGCGATCTGAAAAGCGATCTGGCTTTGTTAGGGCGGAACCTTGAGGGTAGAAATAGTCGGTCTTCGGGCGAACCATGCAATTGATCGTTTTAAATAGTTTCCCGCGTCGGCGAATGCTCAGGACGCGCTTCTATCAAATCGCTTTGTGGTGTGCGGTGGCTATTTTGGTGGCGCAGCTGATTGGCATTGCTTTTCATCGCCATAGTTTGCTTGAGGAGTCGAGAGAATGTGTTAGCTGCAATCTTGCCGTCCATGTACCGGCACCGCCTTCGTTGCTGCCGCTCATGGCGTTGGTACCGATGCTGGTTTTTGTGTATCACCTCGCCCCCGACAAGGCGCATTTCTTCGCGCTACCGCTAAGAGGTTATCTCACGCCGCACTCACATGCGCCGCCGCAGTTTTATTCTCGCAGTTAACTTCCACACTATTTTGATGCAGTTAGGCGACGACAGCCTGGTTATAACTTGTTTATAGCCTGGATGGAGCGCGGTTGCATTTTGCCATTTCGGAGTTTGAGAATGAAAACACGTTTGTTGCGGCTAAGCGCCTTGATTGCGCTTTCCACCGGTATTTCCACGCCTTTTACTTATGCACAAACAGCACAATCAGCGCAGATTTCGACCCAGAAAATCAGCGGTTTAATTCATGATGCACTCGGTCATCCCTTACCGGATGCAAAGGTTGATTTGAACGACGCGGCAGGTCACGTCGTTGCCACCACCATTAGCGATAATCGGGGAAGTTTTATATTTTCTGACATCGCACCCGGCAACTATGCCCTGAACGTAGATAAGCCAACTTTTTCTCCCGAGAAGAAATTGATCAGGGTGGCCAAAAATGTGTCCAGCCCGACCATTTCTTTGACGTTAATCAGCGCCGAGACTCTGGATCAGATCGTCGTGACGAGTGAGCGGCTTGATCGCGCCAGAAATGGCATTTCTGTAGAAACCGGCAGCAGTATCTATCGGATTGGGCGCAAGGATATTGCCGCACTGCCACAGGGCGAAGACACGCCGTTTAATCAAGTACTGTTGCGTGCGCCTGGTGTGGCACAGGATTCCTATGGTCAACTACACGTGCGTGGGGATCATGCCAATTTGCAGTACCGCCTCAATGGCATACTTTTGCCGGAGAGTATTTCGGGATTCGGGCAGACGCTTGATACGCGTTTTGTCGATAGCGTGAATTTATTGACAGGTGCATTGCCAGCCCAATATGGTTATCGTACTGCGGGTGTTGTCGACATACATACCAAGACTGGGCAAGTTGAAAACGGCGGTAATATCGGTGTTATGTTCGGAAGCAACAATACCCGACAAATTAGTGGGGACGTCAGTGGCTCCCATGATGCATTTAGGTATTACCTCAATGGATCTTTTGATGCAAACAATCTCGGTATTGAAAATCCGACCGGCGCATCGACCGCTCTTCATGATCGGACATTGCAAAATAAGGGATTCGGTTACTTTTCTTATTTGTTGAATCCCGATACGCGGGTTAGTTTGATCCTTGGTACTTCGGACGGCCGCTTTCAGATTCCCAATACCGCTGGAGAAACACCGAGCTTTCAGCTCAATGGCGTCAATAGTTATCCTTCGGCGAACGTGAATGAGCGCCAGCGAGAGACTAATCGCTATGGCATTCTTGCCTTGCAAGGCGTGATCGGTAACGACATTGACTATCAAGTTGCTGCATTTAGTCGCTATTCCAAAGTGTTATTTGAGCCCGATCCGGTTGGCGATTTGCTTTATACGGGTGTCGCCTCGCGCGTTCTGCGTACCGGATTGGCAAATGGTTTGCAGGCAGACGGAAGTGTTCGCCTAAATGACAGTCACACATTGCGTGCCGGTATTTCTTATACTCGCGAGAGCCTCAAAAATAGCAATGATTCACTGACATTTGCTGCTGATGACAACGGCAATCAGATGGGAACGCAACCATTTTCGATCAATGACCAAGGTCAGAAGACAACCAATCAGACCGGCGTCTATTTGCAAGACGAATGGAAACTAAACGACAAGTTCACCATCAACACCGGTGCACGGATGGATTGGTTAAATGCTTATGTGTCGGCCAGTCAGTTTAGTCCGCGTATCGGTGTGGTCTATCAGATGACGCCGCGTACGACGTTTCACGCAGGCTATGCAAAATACTTTACGCCACCAACGAGTGAGTTGATCGCTGCAACGACAGTCGCCAGCTTCAATGGCACGACTAACGCTGCAGCGAATAATCAGAACGATGCGGTGCAGGCCGAAAGTGCCGATTATTTCGATCTTGGCGTTGTGCATCAATTGACGCCGCATTTAACGATTGGATTGGATGGATACTACAAAAAAGTGAAAAATATGCTGGACGAAGGCCAGTTCGGCTCCGCTTTACTGTTCACCCCGTTTAATTATGCGCAAGGGAAAGTGATCGGTCTGGAGTTAACCCTCAACTACCGTAACGATAATCTTGGAGCGTATTTCAATGTGGCGCGCTCGTCCGCATTAGGAAAAAATATTACCTCAAGCCAGTACAACTTTGAGCAAAGTGAATTGGACTATGTATCCAATCATTGGGTCCATTTGGATCACGATCAAAGTATGACCGCATCGGCTGGCGTTTCGTATCTTTGGCAGGGCACGACATATAGCGCAGATGCGCTGTACGGGAGTGGCTTGCGTAGTGGCTTTGCTAATACTGAACATTTACCTTCATATACAGAAGTCAATCTTGGTGTAAGTCATATTTTTAAAGACTCTCCGGTAGGAAAACTGACGACGCGTCTAAGTGTTATTAACGTGTTTGATCGGGTCTATCAAATTCGCGATGGTTCAGGGATTGGAGTGGGCGCCCCGCAATTTGGTCAGCGTAGGGGCATGTATGTGGCGATGACTAAATCTTTTTAGCGGATAGACGAAAAATCGCCTCAGCGGCGTTATCCCTCCTGGCCTTAGTTTCGTAATGTCTTCTTCGGTCTGCCTTGCTGAGACGTTTTTGCGTCAATCCTTGATTAAGCTGTGTTTGACGGCAAAATCACCGCTTTTCTGGCTTATACTAAAAAACAACGCATTGATATTTTAAAAGCCGCGCTCCAGAAGATCGCGGCTTTTTATCATTTAGCAAGGCGCTTTCGGCAGAACTCAACTCGAACCCGGAGACGTTATCTTATCCGCGGCAATCCTTCCATCCCGTATTTCGAATACGGCATCCCCCAACAGGGCGACATCAGCGGGATCGTGAGTGATCACCAGCATTGGCACATCGAGTTGCTGTTGGAGTGCGCTTAGTTCACTTCGCATACGATCACGTAATGCTGGATCGAGGGCTGAAAATGGTTCGTCGAGCAGTAAAATATCTGGTTCGAGAACTAACGCGCGGGCCAACGCCACGCGCTGACGTTGACCGCCGGACAGTTGATGCGGATAGCTATTGGCGGTGGTATTAAGCTCGAATAATGTCAGCCATTTTTTGACCGCCGGAAAGTTGTTTGCTTTGCGTGGATTGAACCAACCAGATCGCAGACCGAAGGCAATATTTTGTGCCACGGTTAAATGTGGAAACAGCGCGTAATCCTGAAATAGATAAGCAACCTTGCGCTGTTGCGGTTGCAGATTAATGTTGCTGGCTTGATTAAATAGTTGTCGTTCATTGATGCGGATGAGACCTTGGTCCGGCGTCAGTAGCCCCGCAATGGAAAGTAACGTCAGGCTTTTACCTGCACCGGAAGGTCCAAATAGGACAATCCGCTTGCTATCGGAGATGAAGTCGATATCGAGTTGAAAACGGCGATCATCGGCTTGTAATTGTTTGCGGATTTGAACTTTAATGGTCATGGTTTGTTCAATACGCCCGGCGCGGATTTTTTGGTACCAAACGTCCCGCGATCAGCAGTAGTAAGACGCAGGTCACGGATGTAATCAATACCAATAAATTGGCCGTATTGTCGTCACCCGCTTGCACAGCTGCATAAATAGCGACTGATAGTGTTTGCGTGCGGCCTGGCAGATTACCTGCAATCATCAAAGTCGCACCAAACTCGCCAAGTGCGCGGGCGAATGCCAGTAAAACACCCGCGCTGATGCCTTTGGATGCAAGCGGTAGTGTGACGCGGAAAAACACAGCAACTTCTGAAATGCCGAGAACACGTGCCGCATTCTCCAATTGTGGATCAACGTTTTCGAACGCGGCGCGCGCAGATTTTAATACTAGTGGAAATGCGACGATGGTGGATGCGATAACCGCCCCTTGCCATGTGAAGACCAGCTCAATGCCCCATTTTTCAAGCCATTCACCGACCACGCCCCGGCGACCCAGAACGACTAATAAATAGTAGCCGAGCACGGTCGGCGGTAGCACCAATGGCAACGTCAGGATCGAGTCGACCAAATCACGGGCCGATGAGCGCCAGCGCGCCAATCCGTAGGCGATGGCGACGCCAAAAACCAAATTTAATAGCGTCGCCCAGCCTGCGACTTTGAGCGAAAGAGCAAGTGGAATCCAGACCGCATTCATCGGGTATCAATCATCGATATGCTTTATCATTTTTGGCTTTAGTCAGTAGCGTTAGTCGTTAAGGTTTCAAAAAACCATAGCGGGCCAGCGTTGCCTGACCTTTGGCCGATAATACGTAGCTAATAAATTGTGCGGCAACTGCCGGCTGTTTGGTGTTGGTCGTCATGGAAATCGGATACGTCACCGGCGTGGTGGACGGGACGCGAACGGCGACTTTCACTTTTTCCGGCATGATAGCGGCATCGGTCGAAAATACAAAACCGGCATCGACTTCATCACGTGCCACGTAATCCAGACTTTGCCGAACGTTTTGCG
The DNA here is from genome assembly GCF_054343755.1 of Glaciimonas sp. GNP009. NCBI lineage: Bacteria > Pseudomonadati > Pseudomonadota > Betaproteobacteria > Burkholderiales > Oxalobacteraceae > Glaciimonas > Glaciimonas sp. GNP009. Next base: position 778,214 of record NZ_JBTGUV010000004.1, on the reverse strand, counting down.
CAGGAATTCCCTTTGCTTCGACGGCGGTCCATAAATTATCACGCTCCAGAGCGGCTTTAGTATAGCGACCAACTGGAACTGATGCAGGATTGCCGTAAGCGACACGTTTGACGGCGGGCGACAGCAAATCTTTAAGCTGGGTGATTGCCAGCTTGCTATCTGCCGGAACGATCAAGACGATTTGGTTGCTCGCGAAGTTTTTGCGGCTTACGGATTGCACCGCTTTTCCTGTTTCAGCCTTGTTCATCGCATCCTGATCGGCGGAGGCAAACACGTCTGCCGGTGCGCCTTTGACGATTTGTTGCAATAAAACGTCGGAGGCAGCGAAATTCAGGATGACCTTGGTATCGGGATGTTGGGCTTCAAAGTCTTGCGCCACTTCTTTAAAAGCATTGGTCAGGCTGGATGCGGCTGAAACGATCAGATCTGCAGCGTGTGCGGATGCGCTCGACAGCATGAGTGGCAATGCGGCGACAACAACGACGGCAAAGCGTTTGAGTGTTGGTAGCATGCGTGGTGTCATCAGAGTTCTCCGAAGGTAAGATGATAGTAGGCAACTAATGAAAGTAACCCGGATAGAGCAAAAACGATAGCGAAATATATGGCAGGATATAACGAGCGTCAATACTTATAGTTTTGCAGTAATCGTTCCGAATAGTCATAAGTGTCTGGCGGCGACCATCTTCGACTTGCTACAATCAGTGCATGACACATACTAAATCGATACGGCTGCGAGTAATGCGGGGTGGAGTTATTGCATTTGGGCCCGGTAAGGCGGCGTTGTTGCTAGCTATCGCCCAATATGGATCGATTTCCGCCGCAGCGCGCGCGCTGGGGATGTCCTATCGGCGTGCGTGGTTACTGGTAGAGGAAATGAATACCAGTTTTCAGGAGCCATTGGTGGCAACTGCAACTGGTGGTGCAAACGGTGGTGGGGCGCGCATCACTGAATTGGCCCAAACAATGCTGAGGCGATATGAACACATGACCGCGAAAGCAGAAGTCGCGGTAGCGCAGGATATGGCGTATTTTGAGTCCCTGATGGCGTCAACAGTCGACGTTTCTCCTGGCGAATAGAGGTTTTCGCGTCAATGTGATGATGACGATGCTTAGTGACATCGGTGCAGTTTTCAGCCCTGACGTGCAAGAATTGACTATGCTGTACCGGTCGGGACCCGTATTCCGATCTGCATGCCGGCCTGTAATGCCGATCAATAACGTTATAAAAAATGTGTTTCTTGTAATTTAATCAATCGTATAACTCAGGATCACGCCATTATTTATGCGGACCACTCTTCTTGAATATCGAATCCGCATCCAGCGCCTATTTCATTTTTCTCCCAGCCATTCGATGCTGTTATGGGCGGTAATCGTTGGCGTGTTGGGCGCGCTGGCAACGGTTCTGTTTCGTGAATGTATCGTTGGCTTGCAATTGTTGTTGACAGGGGAAAGTGGCAGTTTTGTGAGCATCGCAAAGGGCTTGCCATGGCACTGGCGGGTAATATTGCCGACCGGCGGCGGCGTTGTGGCCGGTTTGATTCTTATACTGGCAAAACGGGTGCCATCCGCGGCTACCTCGGATTACATGGAGGCAGTCGCGATTGGTGATGGCAATATTCCAGTTCGCCATAGTCTTTTGCGCAGTTTGTCTTCGTTAGCCACCATTGCATCGGGAGGATCAATCGGGCGCGAAGGATCAATGGTGCAGTTATCCGCGCTGGCGGCTTCTCTGGTGGGGCGTTTTACGCATTTTGAACCTGGTCGTTTGCGACTTTTGGTGGCATGCGGTGCGGCGGCAGGTATTACATCCGCTTATAACGCGCCGATTGCCGGAGCTTTTTTTGTGACTGAAATCGTTCTTGGCGCGATTGTGATGGAGAGTTTTGGTCCGGTAGTAGTTGCCGCGGTTGTTGCTAATATGACTATGCGAGCGTTGCCGGGTTATAAACCGGCCTATGAAATGCCCGCCTTTCCAACGATTGCCGGGGCCGAAATAGTACTCTTCGTCATGCTCGGTATTTTGGCCGGTTTCGCAGCCCCGCAGTTCCTGCGTTTATTACAAACGTCTAAAAAACAATTTCAAAAGACTAAATTACCGCTTCCTTTAAGGTTGGGTTTGGGCGGTTTGATTGTCGGCGTCATATCGGTGTGGGTTCCTGAAGTCTGGGGTAACGGCTATAGCGTAGTGAATTCGTTGTTGCATACCTCATGGCTATGGTGGAGTGTTGTGCTTATAGTGGTGGCCAAAGTTGTGGCAACTGCGGTTACGGCAGGTTCGGGTGCAGTTGGTGGTATTTTTACGCCGACCTTGTTTGTCGGTGCAGCGATTGGGTTTTTGTTCGGCCTGGCGGTACATGCACTATTACCCAATGTCAGTTCTCCTCCATTTGCGTACGCTATTGTTGGAATGGGGGCGTTTTTGGCTGCGGCGACTAGTGCCCCTTTGATGGCGATCTTGATGATTTTCGAAATGACGCTGAGCTACTCGGTGATGTTGCCGCTCATGTTGTCATGCGTGGTTGCTTATTTCATCGCCCGCAGTCTGGATGGCGCATCGATGTACGACATCACGCTGAAGCGCAATCGCGATACGCAGGAGCGATTGCGGCTGCGTGGAATACATATGAGTGATCTGATTCGTCCCGCAGATACGGTTCTTTCAATGGACGCATCGTTCGATGAAATGAGTAGCCTGTTCTTGAAATATCCGGTGAAGTATATCTATATCGTTGATGAAGCTCAGCACTATTGTGGTGTGGTGGCGCTACAGGATATTACGTCGGTTTTATTAGATAAAAGTGATACTTCAGGTCGTGTAGCGGCTGATTTTTTACGTCGGGAATTTTTGCATATCATCACTCCCGATATGTCATTAGGTAATGCGTTACAGTTATTTCTGGATCACCAAGGCGAGCGTTTGCCTATTGTGCGCAGTCAGGCTGAACCGGTGTTGTTGGGAGCTATTTTCAAGAGCGCATTGCTGGAGGCTTATTTCCGTCTGGACAACGTAAAAGGCTATGCGGGGTAGGCCAGTTTTTGTGGCTTACATTTTTGGCGCGATGCAACACGCTGCCCAAGCCAGCAACCAGCTATACGTTCGCGTTAGCCGTTTGTCGTTAGTCCTTACGATTTTGAATTAATCTTAGTAGGTGCACTCTTACTAATCTCTGCGGCAGTGTCAGTTAAAAGACTTTCCAGCGTCCCTTTAAAAGAGGGAAAGAAAGGCAAGGTGCAATGTTGATTCCCAAATGGTTACACGCTCGTACTGAACCAAAAATTACATTTGAGACACCTATTCCGGCTTCTGACGTCGCCATGGATATTGTGCGACGTCGTTGTCAGGCATTGGTCGCCCGTCGTGCGATGTGGTCGGCCGGGGCCTCGGCGTTGCCGGTGTTTGGGGTGGATATCGCCATCGATATTCATTTGTTGTCAGGTCTAATCCAAGATATCAATGCAGAGTTTGGTCTGTCACCAGAGCAGATTGAAGTTCTGCATCCAACCCGTAAAGTCGCCATTTACAGCGTCATTGTGGGCGCTGGCAGTACCTTGGTTGGCCGTATCGTGACGCGTGAATTATTGCTCAAAATATTAATGCGCAGCGGTGTCAAGCTGGTCAGCAAAAATGCCGTCAGATTGGTTCCGATAGCTGGGCAGATGGTCTCTGCTGCGATTGGTTATTCCGCTTTTCGCTCGGTGGGCAATCGCCATATTGATGCTTGCGTTAAAGTTGCCAAAGAATTATCTAAAATGCAATCTTTGCCGGATTAACCACTAGCGGTGGAAGAACCGTTTCGCAAAATCTTGACCGAATTGTGAGGATGTTAGGGCGAAAATGCGTGCAGAATGCACACTTAGTCGCCTAAAACAGGGCTAAAAGTGTGATATCTGCCATCGAGTCGCTGAAATTGTTAAAATACGCCTCTTCTCCATTGCAAAGCAGTTATTTGGACTATTTATAGTTCAATCCAGAAAGCTTGCGCTAGCCACGAATTGCAACGTACCGCATACGACAATCATCGTGCGAGGCGGATCTTTTTTTTGTTGCTAACCACATCGACAAAAACGCTGCCGCGCTGCCGATATGCAGTTGGAATCACCCTTTACCAAGATAGATATTTTTATGCTGAGTTATCGCCACGCTTTCCATGCAGGCAATCACGCTGACGTGCTGAAGCATCTCGTGACCATCCAACTGCTTGATTACCTCGGCCAGAAGGATACCGCTTATACCGTCATTGACACCCACGCAGGCGCGGGCGTGTATGCGCTGGATGGCGGTTATGCGTCAAAAAATGCTGAGTTTGAAACCGGTATTAGCCGTCTTTGGAGCCGTAAGGATTTGCCGCCAGCGCTCGCCGAGTATGTCAATGTAGTGCGCAAACTCAACCCGGACGGCAAACTGCGTTTCTATCCTGGCTCGCCGTATTGTGCGGATATCACCATGCGTGAACAAGACCGTTTGCGTTTGTTTGAACTGCATCCAAGCGACAGCAAGATATTGACTGACAATTTCCGCAAACTGGATGCGCAGCGTAGTCATAGTAACAGTCGTGGTAAACGCGTCATGATTACGCAGGGTGATGGCTTTTTGGGTTTGAAGGCATTATTGCCGCCGCCGTCGCGCCGTGGTTTGGTCTTGATTGATCCGCCTTATGAAGTTAAGGACGATTATCGTTTGGTAAAGAATACGCTTGAAGATGCGCTGTTGCGCTTTTCAACCGGAACTTATGCGGTGTGGTATCCAGTGCTAAATCGCATGGAATCGCGTCAAATGCCGGATAAATTAAAGCGTCTGAAAGCAAATGGCTGGCTCAACGTCACCTTGACTGTCAAGACACCGTCGCCGGATGGTTTCGGTTTGCACAGTAGCGGTATGTTTGTCCTCAACCCGCCATGGACGCTTGAGCCGCTGTTAAAAGAATTGATGCCGTATCTGGTGAAAACACTGGGCACGGATTCAGGCGCTGGCTTTACGCTGGAATCTGGTGCGACTGCAGCGGTGAATACTGGCACGCGTCGCGTGTAACTGGTAATCGCCGAATCCGCAGCAATAACATTGGCAGCGTTTCCGCTATGGGAACGCTGCCTTTTTCGTTGTATTGCAAGAACATTCCGAATGCGAATACAGTTAACGAATGGTCAGTTTTGTTAGTTACTTTTCAGTGAAACGCGCTTTTCCAATAACGTTAACCAGCGTTCGCCACATCCCGCATCATTGATACACAACGCATAGTCAGTCACCGTGCGCGCAGCACGCTCAAGCAACTGAATGTCTGCTTCATGTTGGCGAGCGACGTGCGGATCTTCAAGGAACAGCACGCGCCGACATTGCTGACGATCCAATATCAGTTCTGCAATTTGTGCGTCGCCACCCATTGGGCCACTCAAAAAGGGTTTCACCCAATGACTTCCGGCTTCTTCGCCTTTGATTTTTTGCGCCAATTTGTTGAGCAGACTACCGGTAGTACCGGTCGCGCAGCGAAACGCAAATTGATCGAGCAGAGAAAAATGGCGTTCGGCAATGGCCAGCATGCGTTCTTTCATGGCGTCGTGCGCAATCAGCGCGATGCCTTCATTCGCAAGATCAAAGGACAGGTCAAGCTCTGGATTCGGCACTGCGCCGAGCGCGACGGACTCCAGTTCCAGCCATTCCCGCGCACCTGCTAACGTCGATAAAAAAGGCTTACCGTGAATCACGCACTGACGTTTCAGCGCCACGGCTTCCGGGAAGGTTGACGACGGATCCACTGGATCCATCAAATAAATCACTGCATCGAGCGTACGCGTTGGATCACTATCGACTACGCGCGAGACCAGTTTCATCAAACCGCCTTGTCGTCCGTAGGGAAAGCGCTCCACGTGTGGATAGCCGTCAAGCAAGCCAAGCTGGTTGATTGCATCCAACGTGCGGCCGACGACGATTAAATTCGGCTGTAAATGCTGTTCAATTGCTGCACGACTACCATTTATTAACTGCGCAAGCGGTGAGTGCGGGGCGTCTTGATGCGTGCGGCTTGAGGCCAAGCCGATGCGGTAGGGGCGACGATCACTGGCGGAAATGACTGGCATATGGCGTTATGTCCCAAAGGGAAGAAATGGAAAATGGTACTGCAAACACTAACGGAGTGAATCGCTCATAGATTCTTATCTCCGTTGCTGTTATTTAGTACGCTCTTATTTAGCAGTAACTGGGCTGCAACTAAGCAGTAACTAAGCAGTAACGTCCCATTCTGCTCAATGATCGCAGGTTAGCCAGTTTGAATACTTGCATACCCGATGCCGTCACAATTGCTTTTGGCAAATTTGCGGGTGATGGCGAAATCGCACTACAATACTAAGTATGAATAAAGCCTTTGTCAAAGAATCCGATGGCGATGACGACGATCTGGAGTTTGGATTGCCGCCAATTCCTGCGGGCACCAAAAATTATATGACGCCTGCCGGGCATGCGCGCATGAAAGCTGAGTTGCTCGATTTGATCGATAACGCGAGGCCTGAAGTTGTCCGCATTGTCTCGTGGGCGGCCTCAAACGGAGATCGCTCTGAAAATGGCGATTATATTTACGGCAAGCGGCGATTACGTGAAATTGACCGACGGATTCGATTTTTGACCAAGCGCCTGGATCAGGCTGAGATAGTCGATCCGAGCGTGCATCATGGTCGCGATCAGATTTTTTTTGGGGCAACAGTGCGCTACCAAAATCATGCCGGCGAAGAGCACACGGTGACTATCGTTGGGATCGACGAGCTTGATCCGTTACATGGAAAAATTAGCTGGATTTCACCGGTTGCACGTGCGCTGACCAAAGCGCATGAAGGCGAGTTCGTCACCTTGATGACACCTGCCGGATTGGATGAGTTAGAAATACTGGATGTCGAATATCCCGCATCTTCCTGAGGTGAAAACGATTGCGCATGTGATCCGCGTTGGTGGTTATTTCGACGACGGCAGACTATCTTAAATGGATCACAAAATTGATACTTTGGCGAAAAATAGGTTACAAAGTTATAAATGGGTGTTGTTTTTCGACAACGTCATGAGGACGAAATATTGATTCACTAGCATGCCTCCTTTTCTACAGGAGACATCATGAAAGTTCGTAGCGTCAAGCCAACACCAACGTCCGGTGTCCAGCCAAGTCTTAAGCAGCATTCCACGCCACATCTTAAAACCTGTAATACCCACATTCTGCGAGCCATCGCCATGCTGTGCATCGTCACACCGGTCGTTGGATATGCCCAGCAAGCCACCGATCTGGGTGCGGTCAGTGCGGCTGACGGTTCGGGTTCTGCAACCCAGACATCGCGTATTCCTGCTGCCGCCAAAAGCGCACCGTCCCAAGGGTCATTGGAGGCACGGTCAGCCCAATCCGAAGTGAGCGAAGCTTTCATTCGTAACTATACTTCGCCGATTGCTGACTTTAGCCAAGTGATTCAAATGACGCCGGGCGTGTATAGCTATAGCCCAAACGGCCCTGGTCTTGGTGATACCAAGACTTACTTTCGCGGTTTTCAGGATGGTGACTATTCGGTGACCTTTGATGGTATTCCATTTCAGGACACCAATAGCCCGACTCACCATACGTGGGCCTTTTTCCCTGCACAGTTTATCGGCGGTGCGGTGGTTGATCGCAGCCCTGGCTCTGCGGCGACAATTGGTCCCGCCAATTTCGGTGGCTCAATTAATTTATTATCACGTAATCTTGATCCGCAGCAACGCACCAGCGTGACCGGATCATACGGGACCTGGAACACGTCTTTGATTGGTCTCGAACATGAAACTGGACAGTTTGGGTCCGACGGTTCTTCAAACCTTTTGTTCAATGTGCATGAGATGAAATCGGACGGGTACGAAACCTATAACAAGCAAAAGCGTGATGCCATTTCACTTAAGTACCAGTTTGCAATCACCGACAACACTGCACTGACTGTGTTCGCATCGTCAATCGATTTGCACACAAATACGCCGAACACCAAGGGCCCGACCCGCGCGCAAGTTGCGCAGTATGGCGACAATTACCTTATGAGCGGCGACCCAAAACAGGCCAACTATTACGGCTATAATTTTTATCATGTCACATCAGATTTTGAATATCTTGGTTTGACCTCGAATCTGGGCAACGGCTGGAAGCTGGACGACAAGTTGTACACCTACGCTTATCACAACCAGCAAAATTACAACGGCACCACGATCACGACGACTAGCGGCACTGACAAGCTCAATGCGTATCGGACTTACGGCAATTTGCTACGTCTTAGTCAAGAATCAGGCATGGGGACTTTACGCACCGGTCTGTGGTCTGAATATGCAGATACCAATCGCTACCAGATTCCGTCCGATCCCCGTACCTGGATTGATGCTGTACTGCCAAATTTTCATGAGAAATTTAAAACGACGACACTGCAACCGTTTGTTGAGTACGAGTTTAATGTCACGAATGATCTTAAAATCACTCCAGGCGTGAAGTATGCGTCTTACCGTCAGGATTTTACGCAGTTTGCTGACAACGGCAAGACGGTCGGTAGTCTCGGTGGCGCGCCAAGTATTTCGCATGCAACGACCTATAACTCGACGCTTCCGTCGTTGGATGTGCATTACAAACTGCAACAGAACTGGTCTGCTTACGCCCAGTTTGCGACCGGTAGCGAGATCCCGCCGACCAACGTTTTTGACGTCAAAAATGCGAATGTCACTGTGTTGCCTGCAATGGTTAAGACCAAGACTTTTCAGATTGGTACTGTGTGGAAGTCGGAGCGATTTACGTTAGACGTCGATGCTTACCATATCAAGTTTGATAACGCCTATTCATCGTCGACTGATACTAGTGGTAATACCACATTTTATGCCAACGGAACGTCAGTGACGCAAGGTGTCGAAGCGGAAAGCAATATCATTCTGGGCGGCGGTTTCAGTCTGTATATCAATGGCACTTATGGAAGCTCCAAATATTCCAACGGTCAATGGGTTGCCAGTGCGCCGAGCGATACTGAAACGCTGGGTCTGAGTTACGAGCAAGGTGCCTGGAATACAGGCTGGTTCACCAAGCGCGTAGGCAAGATGTATAACGACAACGGTGGTATCCATCAAGCTGTGTCAATTGATCCGTTCCTTCTATCGAATCTGTTCGTCAACTATACATGGAAGAATCCAGTGAGTTGGGCTAAGCAGGCGAAGGTTCAGTTCGGTGTCAATAATCTCTTTGATAATCACAGTATCGTTGGCGTGACACCGGCCTCGACAAAAACCTCAGTCCCGGCTCCGGGTGACCAACTGACTTTGCTTCCAGCGCGTAGCACTTCTTTGACGCTCACCCTTGATTTCTAATTCTGTCATCTGATTTAGCGGGGAAGCATTGCTTTCCCCATTTTCTGATGATTGATTTCTGACCTTTGATTGCCTATCTAAAATTATGAATATTTCACATTTATTTGAACTGGCCAATGACTCCGGTGGCACACTGTATTTGATGATGGTTTTGTTGCTTGTAGCATTGACCGTTATCATCGAGCGCACCCGTCATTTGTCTAACATGCAGCAAGGTGGCGAACAGTTAATTGCTTTGCTAAAAAAAGACAACGTCCAGCTCAGTACGTGGTCTGTACCAGAAAAACTGGCAAAATTGCCGCATGTCCGCTTGTTTGACGTCTTGCAGAAAGAACCCGCCAGCGCCGACCGGGATACTTTTGGCGGTCATCTGGAGGAGGCCATCATGCATGAAGTACCAATTCTTGATCGCTCATTGTGGGTGCTTGACACGGTAATCACGTTGGCGCCTTTGCTTGGTTTATTCGGCACCATCATTGGCATGTTCAACGCATTTCATGTGCTGGGCGACGCCCAGAATGGCGCTGCGCAGATCACAGGTGGGATTGCTGAAGCCCTGATTGCGACTGCTTCAGGTCTTTTGATTGCAATGATCGGTCTGGTATTTTTTAATGCCTTGCATACTCGCGTGCGAATTGTTTTGCATCAGCTTGAGACGATCAAGATTATGCTGGTCAATCGTCACGATCTTCTGGCTTCACACTCGGCTTTGCGCGCTGCATCGCACGTGTCGACATTGGTTCCAGCGACGTCACACGTCAAGTCGATCACATTGCCAGCGAGAGCCTGAGATGCGTTATCTGGAAACACGGAAAGCCCGTATCGAAATTATTCCGATGATCGATATCATGTTGTTTTTACTGGTTTTTTTTGCGATGTTGACGTTACGCATGATTCCTACTTCGGGCCATGTCACCAAATTGCCAACCAGTTCAACTGCCGTCACAATGCCACCTCCTAAATTGTTGGTCGAAATTGCACCGGATGGCGCGTTGCTTGTCGAAAATCACACGCTGACGGCGACGCAACTGACCGCGTTGCTGCGCAAGCGCGACAGTGGAAAAACATCTGTCACCATCGCGGGAAATCAGACTGCATCATTGCAGCAGGTGATGGAAGTGATTGATGCTATTCGTAACGGTGGCGCGACCGAAATTGGTCTCGCTACGCGCAATGCCAACACCAAATAAGGGCGGCTATGTCTGCAACTATTCCCATTCATCGCTTTCCTGTGGGAGCGTTTGGCCTAGCGGTTCTGGTAGAGATTGCGTTGGTGACCGTCGTCGGTATTATTTTGGTTGCAACGCCTTCGAAGCCTGCCTTATCGGCGCCGGTACCGATTACTCTATTGAGTGAAGAGAAGCCGCCAGAGGCGCTTCCGACGCCCAAACCACCTGAGCCAGCGCGGCCAAAACCGCAGCCGACTCCAAAAACAAAGGTGATCCCGACCAAACCGCAAGCGCAGACCGTTCCGCAGAAACCAGTTACACCGCCAACCATTCCGCTGCCACTCGCACAGACACCAACCGCATTTGCCGAACCGACTTCGATGCCTGCACCGCCATCACCGCCTACGCCACCTCCGGCTACTAGCGGTAAGGCCGATGCAAGTCTTGCGTATGCGGCCAAAGTGCGCGCTGCGGTGCAGGCTGCGGTTGCCTATCCACCAGCGGCGGCCGCATTGCATTTTTCAGGTCGTGTGCGAGTGGAGTTCCATTTGCGAGATGCCATTCCATCGCAAGCCAGCGTGATCATATCGAGCGCCATCGGCATGATTGATCGGGCCGCGTTGCAGTCGGTGCAGAACGCGCACTATCCCGAGCCACCAACGGATATGCGTGGCGTCGATAAGTTGTATCAAGTTTGGGTTGAATTTACACGCTGAGTACTTTGAGCACTTCGAGCACTTTGAACAAGTTAAGCATTTAAAACTTAAATCATTTCTAAGGTTATTGTTATGCGCAATTTATATACATCTTTAGCGTTCTGTCTCTTTGCAGCATCCTCTTTTATCGGTTCACCTGCGATCGCAAAAGGCGCTGAGCCATTTATTTCAGCAAGAGATATTGATTTGGTGAAGTTATTGCCGCCGCCGCCCCCTAACGACTCGGCTCAGACCAAGGCCGAGTTGGGAGAGATATTGACCGTGCAGGTCACGCGTACGCCGGAAATGGTAGCGCGGGCTAAAGCCGACGCTGTGGAAAATATCTGGCGATTTGCAGATGTGCTGGGGCCAAATTTTAAGCCTGAAAATTTGCCAAAATTTTCGGATTTTTTCTCGCGTGTCGTGAGTTCGGAGGGAGCAGTGGTGGACCCATCCAAGAATTTTTGGCAGCGTCCGCGCCCCTATCAATATAGTGATCTGGTCAAGCCAGTGGTTAAACTGACGGCATCTGGATCTTATCCTTCCGGCCACGCAACGGGCGGCACATTGATGGGGATAGTTTTGGCAAACATGGTGCCCGAAAAGCGTGCCGAAATTATGGCGCGCGCGCGCGAGTATGCGAATAATCGTATTGTCGGTGGTGTACATTATCCCTCAGACATTGAAGCCGGTCGTATTGTCGGGACATTGATCGCCGCAAATCTCATGATGCGTGATGATTTTAAGACTGGCTTTGCCTCGGCTAAAATTGAGTTGCGTAATCAACTGGGTTTAGCCGAGGATTTATCTAAAGACAATAAGTAATCAGAGCAAAAAAATTAGTTCTAATAAGCTAACCAAGATTGTAGGCCGACGCTTTTATAAGAATTTTATAAGAGATTTTTGTAAAAAAGGTTGCATAAGATTTTCTGCACGAAATGTTATGAATCTTTATTGCATCATCATTTAGCCAAATACATTTTTATCCTTTGAAAGGAATGCCAGCATGTTTCTTGTTTCGCTGCGCAACACGCAAGTTGCATTATCCCTCGCCATTACTTCTCTGGCGATAGTGGGCATGTTAAGTTCAGTTGATTCTCTTGCCAATCAGAAGGGAGTTGAGGTCAGCCATCAACCGCACTATCACGTCATGGATAAATTTCATTTGGAAGGCGATGTGAAATGGGACTACATGACGATGGATGCTGAGCACCGCCATTTATTTATCGCACACGGCGATCGGGTGGAAGTATTTGATGTCGATAAAAAGAAACTAGTCGGCGCAATTCCGAATACCCCTGGGGTGCATGGCGTTGCGATTGCCTCTGATTTGGATCGAGGATTCACCAGTAACGGGAAAGGCAATTCAGTAACCATCTTTGCGCTGTCCACTCTTAACATTATTAGCACTACCGTTACCGAAAAGAAGCCCGACGGGATTGTGTACGACCCGCTCAGCAAACGTGTATTCGCGGGCAATGGCGGGTCGGACAGTCTCACGCCGATTGATGCACTGGCGGGGAAGTCACTTGCTGCGATAGCATTGGGTGGTAAGCCGGAGTTTGTGGCGGTCGACGGAAAAGGGCGTTTATTCGTGAATTTAGAGGATAAAAATCAACTGGTTATCGTCGATACACAGAAGTTGCAAGTGATTCAGCGGGTCGATTTATCTGCAAGTTGTGACGAGCCAGCCGGGCTTTCGATTGATCTGGTGACGCAGCGGTTATTTGTTGGTTGCCATAATCAAAAGATGGCTATTGTCGACGCTAGTTCGGGCGAGATACTGGATTCTGTGACTATCGGTAGAGGCAGCGATGCAACTGCTTTTGATGCGACGACCAAATTGGCATTCAGTTCGAATGGCGATGGCACACTTGATATCATTGGCGCTCGTGACTCTACCCACTATCAACGCATGCAAACGGTCAACACCATACAGGGAGCAAGAACCATGGCGATTGATCCGGTTTCTCACAATATATATGTGGTAGCCGCAAAAATAGAATTTGCGGGTAAAACTCCACGGAAAAAAGCAACGTCACGACCACGGTTTATTCCTGATACGTTGACCTTAGTGACCGTTTCGCCTTGAAATAATCAATAAATTCTCAATCACTGGCGGTGTGGCATTACCCGTACTTGAAAGTAAGGGGAATGCCACAGTTCAGCAGATTTACTGTCGGCAGTTATCTTTTTTCGTACTGTTGATTGCCGAATAAAATGCTACGCTCTTTGTCGCCCGTCAACGGCTTACGTAAGTCAGCCAGCACTTCCACGCCGCGGATAACGGCAGGGCGTTGACTGATGGTGTCGAACCATTTTTCCACATGTGGAAAATCACTCAATTCGACGCCTTGATTTTTCCATGAACGCAGCCACGGGAAAGTCGCCATATCGGCGATGGTATATTCGCTCCCGGCCAGATAGGCGTTGGTAGCCAGTTGTTTATCGATGACACCGTACAGGCGTTTGGCTTCGTTGGTATACCGATCAACGGCGTATGCGATTTGGTCCGGTGCGTACATGCGGAAGTGATGCGCCTGTCCTAACATGGGACCCACGCCGCCGACCTGAAACATAAGCCATTCCAATGTCTTAAATCGTTCCCGATCAGTATTACCGAGGAATTGGCCTGTCTTGCTGGCAAGATAAAGCAAAATAGCGCCAGATTCAAATATCGAAATCGGTTCGCCATCGGGACCTTCCTCATCAACGAGGGCAGGAATTTTATTATTAGGAGAAATCGATAAAAAGTCTGGAGTGAACTGGTCGCCAGCGCCAATATCGATAGCGTGTACGCGATAAGGCAATCCACATTCTTCCAGCATAATATGTATTTTATGACCGTTAGGTGTTGGCCAGCTATAGACGTCTATCATCAATATTTCCTTTGCGGGGTGATCAATCGGTGTGAGCAATGCGTAAGTGTTAACTGTCAAACTTTAAATGGTTTTTAGTCGTTGCAGCGCCTTATGCAGGGTTTCATCTTGTTTCGCAAAACAAAAGCGCACGATGCCGGATTGACGTGGCGTCGAGTAAAAAGCGGACACAGGAATCGCAGCAACGCCAATTTCACTAGTTAACCAGCTCGCAAATTCCACCTCACTTGTGGAGGAAATTGCGGAGTAATCCACGCACTGAAAATACGTGCCATCAGAAGGTAATAATTTGAAGCGAGAATCTTGTAAGCCAGTCCGAAATAAATCACGCTTGCGCTGATAGAAGGCGGACAGTTCCAGATAGGGCGCTGGATTCTGCATATACTGTGCAATCCCATACTGGACAGGCGTATTGACCGTGAAAACGTTGAATTGATGCACTTTGCGAAATTCCGCAGAGAGGGCAACGGGTGCTGCAACGAAACCAATTTTCCAGCCCGTAACGTGATAGGTTTTGCCGAAGCTCGACACAATAAAAGCGCGCGCGGCCAGCTCAGGATGACGGCTGATCGATTCGTGCGTCAAGCCGTCATACACCATGTGTTCATAGACTTCATCCGATAAGATCAGAATGTCGGTGTCGCGTACGATGTCTGCCAATGCTGCTATATCAGTGGCGCTCAGCACGCTGCCGGTGGGATTGTGCGGAGAGTTGATCATAATGAGCCGGGTGCGTGGACTCACCGCTGCCGCGACGTTATCCCATGGCACAGCGTATCCGTTTGCGCCGAGTGTCATTTGTACAAAGACCGGTTTGCCGCCAGCCAATTCAATGGCTGGCACGTAGCTGTCATAAGCCGGCTCGATGACAATCACTTCATCGCCGGTGTGGACCGCACACATAATGGCCGTCAGCAAACCTTGGGTGGCGCCCGCAGTGACGGTGATTTCAGTGGCCGGATCATAACTATGCCCGTGCAGTTTTTTGATCTTCTCAGCGATGGCTGATCGCAGTGAAGGTATACCCACCATTGGAGGGTATTGGTTCAGGCCATTCTTCATGGCCTCGCTAACGGCGCCGACCAGCGCAGGATCACAATTAAAATCGGGGAAACCCTGGCCTAAGTTGACCGCATTTTTTTCAATCGCAAGCGCTGACATGGTTGTGAAAATGGTGGTGCCAACGTTAGGTAGTTTTGACCGCAACGTCGGAACGGTGGCGTTTAGGGAGGTAAGAGGTGCCGTAAATGCGGCAACATTGGGCAGCTTGGTCATGAGTTTTTATGATCAGGTATCGACGATAACAGATGCGGCTGTGGTTAATTTTCCGAGAGCCATCCAGCAGTGCGATGCCGGTCCGCACTTGTACTAGTTTCATCGGGAAATTTTGACAAACACATGAAATTTTTTTAAATATTTTGCTCGGCAACAGGTTTCTATAATTACATGCTTATTTTAGCGGTTTGTGGCCGAACTCATATAAGAAGCGTAATTACTGTTGCGGCAGTTGCCAACTCTGAGGGGGAATGATCGAAAAAAGTCCTAATTTAGCGGTCTTGCGAGCTAGCTTCAGGAGCGCTTTGTCCTTGGTAATGAGCGTTGTGGCGTGCGTATCTAGTGCCAATTCCAGAAATTTCTGGTCATCCGGGTCGGAGCAAATCGGTAATCGGATATCGGTGCGGGGAGATAGCGCCTCCGGCTCAACATATTTTATATATGTTTCGAACGCCAGGTTGAATCCCGGACGCGTCTCGTCGTTAATGGGCAGGTGCGAGTAATGCAAAACCAGTTGCCATTCCATGCGGCAGTCGGCACGCGTTACGGCTTCAACCTCGCCTGATTGAAGCGCTGCCATCAATGCTGACCAGCGTGGGTCACGGAAAACAAATAAATCTAAACAGACATTCGTGTCGATTACGATGCGCTTCGGTATCATTGGGAACAATTCTTTTCGGTATGTTTATTTTTTGAATACATGAGTACGGATATTATCTATGTTAATTGTTCTATCGCCTGCCAAGTCGCTCGATTACACCACGCCACCGACTACTGATCTACATACATTGCCAGATTTTATTTCGCGCTCGGCTGAATTGGTTGACGTGTTAAAAAAAATGTCACCCGCAGAAGTGGGCGGACTGATGCATATTTCCGATGCTCTTGCGCATCTGAACGCCACGCGGTTTTCCTCCTGGTCAACAAATTTCAGCAGCATTAATGCCAAACAAGCAATTTTGGCATTCAATGGTGACGTCTACGCAGGATTTGATGCCAACTCGTTGAACGCGAAACAATTGTCTTATGCACAAAGTCGCGTCCGTATTTTATCCGGGTTGTATGGCATGCTGCGGCCACTCGATCTGATGCAGCCTTACCGACTGGAAATGGGGACAAAACTGGCGAATCCTGGCGGCAAGAATTTATATGCATTTTGGCATGACACCGTAACACTAGGGCTAAATCAGGAGTTAGCCAAACTTAAAGCCGATGTCTTGGTCAATCTGGCATCGGATGAGTATTTTAAAGTGGTTCGACCCAAAGTCTTGGAGGCGAGTATCGTCGCACCGGTTTTTGAAGACTGGAAAAACGGTAAATATAAGATTATCTCCTTCTATGCGAAGCGCGCGCGGGGGTTGATGGCACGCTACGCGACCGTGAATAAAGTTACAGATCCAGAGCAATTGAAAGACTTTGATGTAGAGGGTTATCAATTTGCCGCAAAAGATTCTGATGCGGCGCGTTGGGTATTTCGACGCCGCCTCGCTGCTTAACCCATGGTGTTTATAGGCGCTTCCCTTCTATAAAGGTTGTAAATAAGCACGTTTCTCCTGTTTTTATGGATATCGATCAGTGAAAATAATGGGTAATAATCCTGTGGTTTGACCGCCTCGGTCCTCCCGCGTTAGAATGTCGGGTTATTAAAATAGTGGGCTTTGCCGATAATGCGTCGCAATCTCGTAGCTGGAAATTGGAAAATGAATGGCAGCTTAGCTGCCAACACGTCATTGCTGGCGGAACTGAAGGCTGGCCTTGGGGCGACTAATTGCGATATAGCAGTATGTGTGCCATCTCCGTATTTGGCCCAGTGCCAGGCCGCGCTTGCCGGAACAGCATTGGCTTGGGGCGCGCAGGATGTATCTGTTCATGCTTCCGGTGCCTATACGGGTGAGGTGGCGGCCTCTATGTTGATTGATTTTGACTGTAAGTATGTGATTGTCGGCCATTCCGAGCGGCGCGCGTATCATGGTGAGTCCAGCCAAATGGTGGCGCAAAAAACGTTGAGTGCGCTGCAGGCGGGTTTAACCCCGATTGTTTGCGTGGGTGAAACCTTGGCACAACGTGAAGCAGGACAAACCGATGCTGTAGTCGGTGAGCAGTTAGATGCCGTACTGGCACTGCTTGAGGTCTCTGCGATCAAGAAGATTGTGATTGCCTATGAGCCGGTATGGGCGATTGGGACGGGTAAAACAGCCACGCCGCAAATGGCGCAGGATGTCCATGCAGCTTTGCGGAGTAAAGTGTCGCTTAGGGACAGCGAATCTGCATCGGTTGTAAAGATTTTGTACGGCGGGAGCATGAAGCCCGATAACGCAGCCGAACTCATGGCAATGCCGGATATTGACGGTGGCCTGATCGGTGGTGCAGCATTGAAGGCAGCAGATTTTCTTTCTATTATTGCTGCGGCTTGAGCTTCGCACCGGTGAGACATCGATTCGCTCGTAATATCGATGTGACTTGCCGGTGTCAATAAGGCGGTAGGTCCACCAGCTATTGAACAGCTGATTAATAAGCTATTCATGCGGGTGCGGCGGAAATATAGTAGTGAAAAGCGCTAAAAGAATTAGATCGTAAAAAACAGAAGTATCTCTCCATTGGAAAATCATTAAATGAACTCAGTACTTACTATTATCGTTGTCGTTCAAGTTTTGTCGGCGTTAACGATTATCGGACTTGTCCTATTGCAGCATGGTAAAGGTGCCGATATGGGCGCAGCTTTTGGCTCGGGCGCTTCAGGTAGTTTGTTTGGAGCGACTGGCTCATCGAATTTTTTGTCAAAGTCGACGGGTTTGGCCGCGCTGATTTTTTTCTGTGCAACATTAGCTTTGGTTTATTTGGGTAGTCATCGCACTGCAGCAACTGGCGGTGTAATGGACAGTTTGCCAGCGGCATCCGCACCGGCGGCATCGATTCCATCGACTACGGTTCCTGTGCCAAATACAGCGGGTAGCGCGCCAGCGACACCGGCCGCAAGTGCGCCAGCGGCAGCGACAAATCCAGCTGCGGCAGGGCATAGTACCGACCCTTCGAATCAAATCCCTAAATAGTTTTAGTTTAGAACGTAATTACTGGGTTTTAATCAAATTGTGCATTGAACAAAAATGCGAAAACAGGTTAAAATATGCCCTTATGCCGACGTGGTGAAATTGGTAGACACGCTATCTTGAGGGGGTAGTGGCGAAAGCTGTGCGAGTTCGAGTCTCGCCGTCGGCACCAAGCTTTTAAAGTCAGCAAAGTTGTTCCTACGCTGGTTTGTTATCGAGGAACTAGTGATGGTAGATTCAAGCAGTTAAGTCTTATACGGATCGAATTAATCGGTATAAAACTTAACCTCACATCACTTTGCTAACCGTTCAAATTATTGGCGAAAAATCGTGAACCTCGAAAATTATTTCCCCGTCTTATTATTTATATTGATCGGTATTGCGGTTGGTGTTATGCCGCAATTGCTGGGTCGTATTCTTGGGCCACATCGGCCCGATGCTCAAAAAAACTCTCCATACGAATGCGGTTTTGAAGCATTCGAAGACGCGCGCATGAAGTTTGATGTGCGGTATTACCTTGTCGCCATTTTGTTCATTTTGTTCGATCTGGAAACTGCCTTTTTCTTCCCTTGGGGTGTCGCTATGCGAGATCTCGGCTGGGCTGGCTTCATCACGATGATGGTATTCATCGCTGAATTTGTTGTCGGCTTCTGGTACATATGGAAGAAGGGCGCGCTGGATTGGGAGTAAATCATGTCAATTGAAGGTGTATTGAACGAAGGATTTGTCACCACTACGGCTGATAAACTCATTAATTGGACGCGTACCGGTTCCTTGTGGCCGATGACGTTTGGTTTGGCTTGTTGTGCAGTCGAGATGATGCACGCCGGAGCCTCGCGCTACGACATGGATCGTTTCGGCGTTATTTTTCGCCCATCGCCGCGCCAGTCGGATGTCATGATCGTCGCAGGAACGCTCTGTAATAAGATGGCACCTGCGTTACGTAAGGTTTACGACCAAATGCCGGAGCCTCGTTGGGTTATTTCAATGGGTTCGTGTGCAAACGGTGGTGGTTACTATCATTACTCCTATTCAGTAGTGCGTGGTTGTGATCGTATTGTGCCTGTTGATATCTACGTTCCCGGCTGCCCTCCGACTGCTGAAGCCCTGCTGTACGGCATCATTCAGCTGCAAAACAAGATTCGCCGCACCAATACGATTGCGCGCTAAGAGAACCGAATGACGACGAAATTAGAAACCCTTGAAGCAGCTGTGCGTAATGCGCTAGGCGACGATCTTCAAAGTCTGACTGTTGCCTTCGGCGAGGTCACCATTATCGTCAAGGCGTCGAATTATTTGTCGGTCATGCGCGTACTACGTGATCATGCCGATACGCGCTTTGAAGAGTTGATCGATTTATGCGGCGTTGATTACTCAACGTACGGTGATGGGGCGTGGGACGGTGCACGTTTTGCTGCCGTTTCGCATTTGCTGTCCCTCGAACATAACTGGCGCTTGCGCGTGCGTGTATTTGCGCCCGATGATGAGTTGCCTATTCTGTCATCTTTGACAGGTATTTGGTCTGCTGCTGACTGGTACGAACGCGAAGCATTCGATTTCTTCGGAATCCTGTTCGAAGGTCATAACGATTTACGTCGTATTTTGACCGACTACGGATTTATCGGTCATCCGTTCCGCAAAGATTTCCCTGTTTCTGGCTACGTTGAGATGCGTTATGACCCAGAGCAAAAGCGCGTAATTTATCAGCCTGTTACGATAGATCCGCGTGAAATCACGCCGCGCGTGATTCGCGAAGAAAATTACGGGATCAAATAATGGCAGAAATCAAGAATTACACGCTGAACTTCGGTCCGCAACATCCTGCTGCGCATGGTGTTTTGCGCCTCGTGCTGGAGTTGGATGGCGAGGTTATCCAGCGTGCCGATCCGCATATTGGTTTGTTGCACCGCGGAACTGAAAAATTGGCAGAGCAAAAAACCTATTTGCAATCGGTTCCTTACATGGATCGTCTCGACTACGTGTCGATGATGTGTAATGAGCACGGATACGTGATGGCTATCGAGCGCTTACTAGGCCTCGAAGTGCCTTTGCGTGCGCAATACATCCGCGTCATGTTCGATGAAATAACCCGTTTGTTGAATCACTTGATGTGGATCGGCGCGCATGCATTGGACGTCGGCGCAATGGCAGTATTGTTGTATGCATTCCGCGAACGTGAAGATTTGATGGACTGTTATGAAGCAGTTTCCGGCGCACGGATGCATGCCGCTTACTATCGTCCCGGCGGTGTGTATCGCGATCTGCCTGACCAAATGCCGCAGCATAAAGCATCGATTGTTCGTAACGCAAAAGCCATCAAGGCCTTGAATGAAAACCGCCAGGGTTCAATGCTGGATTTCATTGAGGATTTCACAGCCCGTTTTCCTACATACGTTGACGAATACGAAACCTTGCTGACGGATAATCGTATTTGGAAACAGCGGCTGGTTGGCGTCGGTGTTGTCTCACCAGAGCGCGCCAAAGCCATGGGTTTCACGGGTCCAATGTTGCGCGGATCTGGTATCGAATGGGATTTGCGCAAGAAGCAACCCTACGAAGTTTATGATCTACTGGATTTTGATATTCCAGTCGGTAAGAACGGCGATTGTTACGATCGCTACCTTGTACGCGTCGCAGAAATGCGTCAGTCAAACCATATTATCAAGCAGTGCGTAGAATGGTTGCGAAACAATGATGGTCCGGTGATGACGACTAATCACAAAGTGGCACCATCTTCTCGCGTTGACATGAAATCGAACATGGAAGAGTTGATTCATCACTTCAAACTCTTCTCTGAGGGATTCCACGTGCCGCCGGGTGAAGCCTACGCTGCCGTTGAACATCCAAAAGGTGAGTTTGGTGTGTACATTGTTTCCGATGGGGCCAATAAGCCATATCGTCTGAAAATTCGTGCACCCGGCTTCCCGCATTTGCAAGGTTTGAATGAGATGGCTAAGGGCCACATGATTGCGGATGCCGTCACTATTATCGGAACGCAAGATATTGTGTTTGGAGAAATTGACCGCTAAGGATTGACTTTTGGATACCTAAAAAACAGTACGAATGAACTTGGTTTTGTTTGAAGATGTTGGCAGCCCGCAGAAGTACGGAAGTGCTGTGAGCATCACAAAAGCGAATTCGGTTTGTTTGGCAGATTTTTAGAAGTTTCCAATAGCGAGTACATGTTTTCGTGAGTGTGGTGCGCTTTACAGCACTCGCCGTGAATTTACCAATAACCAGCGCAGATCACCGCGTACGAATGGCCAACAACATGTTGTTAAGTCAAGATACATACAAAAAAATTGATCGCGAGGTAGCGAAGTTTCCTACCGACCAAAAACAGTCGGCAGTAATGGCTGCATTGGCGATTGCGCAGGATGAAAAAGGCTGGCTGTCGCCAGAACTGATGCATGACATCGCCGATTATCTCGAGATGCCGGCTATCGCGGTGCAGGAAGTCGCGACCTTTTATAACATGTACAACACCAAGCCGATCGGTAAACATAAGATCACGATTTGCACCAATTTGCCTTGTCAGTTGTCCGGCGGCGAAAAAGCAGCGGCACATCTTAAGCACAAATTAGGTATCGACTATCGCGAAACCACCGCAGACGGCCAGTTCACGCTGATGGAAGGTGAATGCATGGGCGCTTGTGGTGATGCGCCGGTGCTATTGGTTAACAACAAGCGCATGTGCAGCTGGATGTCGAACGATAAGATCGATGGCTTGCTAGCGGAATTGACCGAATCGAGCCCAAAATGACCAGTCTGCATAATCGACATATCAATCCATTGATCCTTGCAGATCTCGACGGTGACAACTGGCATTACGAAGATTATGTTAAACGCGGTGGTTACTCTGCGTTGAAGCGCATTCTGAATGACGGTATCACGCCGGAACAAATTATTGCAGAACTAAAAGCGGGATCGTTGCGTGGTCGTGGCGGCGCTGGTTTTCCGACAGGTTTGAAGTGGAGTTTTATGCCACGTCAGTTTCCCGGTCAAAAATACCTGGTCTGTAACTCGGACGAGGGCGAGCCTGGCACGTTTAAAGATCGCGACATTATTCGCTACAATCCGCACGCATTGATTGAAGGTATGGCGATTGGTGCGTTTGCGATGGGTATCACCGTCGGCTACAACTATATACACGGTGAAATTTGGGCTGGCTATGCGCGTTTCGAAGAGGCGCTGGATGAAGCACGCGCTGCGGGCGCACTGGGTGACAAAATATTCGGAAGCGCTTTCAGCTTCCAGTTGCATGCGTTCCATGGTTATGGCGCTTACATTTGCGGTGAAGAAACCGCATTGCTCGAGTCGTTGGAAGGTAAAAAAGGGCAACCGCGCTTTAAGCCACCGTTTCCAGCCAGCTTTGGTATGTACGGCAAACCGACGACCATTAATAACACTGAAACATTTGCGGCAGTCCCTTTTTTGCTCAATATGGGCGGCGCAGCATATGCCGGACTAGGTAGGCCAAATAACGGCGGTACCAAGATTTTCTCGATTTCGGGCGATGTTGAATTGCCGGGCAACTATGAAGTGCCTTTGGGCACGCCATTTGCCAAGTTGTTAGAACTCGCTGGTGGTATGCGTGGCGGTAAAAAAATCAAAGCGGTGATTCCCGGCGGTTCGTCTGCTCCTGTGATACCTGGCAGCGTCATGATGGATACCGATCTTGATTATGACGCCATTGCAAAAGCGGGGTCAATGCTCGGTTCTGGCGCAGTGATCGTGATGGACGATACACGTTGCATGGTCAAGGCTTTACAACGATTGTCATACTTCTATTTTGAGGAGTCGTGCGGGCAATGTACGCCATGCCGCGAAGGTACCGGTTGGCTATATCGACTGGTTCATCGGATTGAAAATGGCGAGGGTCGTCCAGAGGATATCGATCTGCTCGATACTGTCGCGGGCAATATCATGGGCCGCACGATTTGCGCGCTTGGTGATGCAGCAGCGATGCCGGTACGCGGTTTTCTGAAGCATTACCGTGAAGAATTCGAGTATCACATTGAGCATAAGCATTGCCTGGTGCCAGCGTATGTTTAAAGGGCGGCGCTAAAAATTTACTGCGCGACCATATGACACTATTGATTGAGTGAAATTATGTGTGTTTGTGATGGCGTAATTCAAAACAGTAAGCAAAATACTTAGGCAAGAAAAGCAAAAGCCATGGTCGAAATCGAAATAGACGGCAAAAAAGTGGAAGTCCAAGAAGGCAGCATGGTAATGGATGCTGCCAATAAAATTGGTACTTACATTCCCCATTTTTGTTATCACAAAAAACTCTCCATTGCGGCTAACTGCCGCATGTGTCTGGTCGAGGTAGAAAAAGCACCGAAGGCCTTGCCTGCTTGCGCTACACCAGTAAGCGCCGGCATGATCGTGCGCACTGCAAGCGACAAAGCAGTCACAGCGCAAAAGAGCGTGATGGAATTCCTGCTCATTAACCACCCGCTTGATTGCCCAATTTGCGATCAGGGTGGCGAATGCCAATTGCAGGATTTGGCGGTTGGATACGGTAAATCTTCCTCCCGTTACGAAGAAGAAAAACGGGTAGTGTCTCCCAAAGATGCTGGTCCACTGATCTCCATGCAGGAAATGACACGTTGCATCCAATGCACCCGCTGCGTACGTTTCGGCCAGGAAATTGCTGGCGTCATGGAGTTCGGCATGGTGGGTCGCGGGGAACATTCCGAAATCACGACCTTTGTTGGTAAGACTGTTAACTCTGAACTGTCCGGCAATATGATCGATCTTTGCCCGGTTGGCGCGTTGACTTCCAAGCCATTCCGTTACAGCGCTCGTACCTGGGAACTGTCGCGTCGGAAATCAATTAGCCCGCATGATGGCCTTGGTGCCAATCTGATCGTCCAGGTTAAGTCGGGCAAAGTGATGCGCGTGCTGCCTTTAGAAAACAATGATGTCAATGAGTGCTGGTTGTCCGACAAAGACCGCTTCGCTTATGAAGGGTTGAACAGCGCCGAGCGCTTGACCAAGCCGATGTTGAAGCAAGACGGCAAGTGGCAGGAAGTTGAATGGCAAACGGCCTTGGAATACGTGGCGCATGGTTTGCGTAATGTCCGCCATGAACACGGTGCTAATGCGATTGCCGCGTTGGGCACGCCGTATTCAACGTTGGAAGAACTCTCTCTGCTGCAGAAAGTTGTGCGTGGACTTGGTTCAGAAAATATCGATTTCCGTACCCGTCAGTCAGACTTCGCTCTGGATGGCAAGGTCTCACCTTGGTTGGGTATGTCGATCAACGAATTCGCTGACCTTGATCGGGCGTTCGTGATTGGCTCGTTCCTGCGGAAAGATCATCCGTTATTATCGGCACGGCTACGTTTGAGTGTGAAGCGCGGCGGCAAGTTGAGCATTCTGCACGCCACTGATGATGATTTGCTGATGCCCGTCGCTAATAAGATCATCGCCGCACCGTCCGCATGGCTGGCTATGCTTGGTGAGGTTGTGGTAGCGGTTGCACAAGCAAAAAGTATTGCCATACCTTCGGGTTTTGAGAATATTGCGCCATCGGCGAGTGCAAAACAAACTGCCACAAGTTTATTGTCAGGTACTTCGAAAGCAGTATTACTCGGTAACGCGGCTGCGCAGCATCCACAAGCGTCACAATTGCATGCGGCCGCTCAGTGGATCGCGCAACAAACTGACGCCAGGTTTGGTTATATGACCGAGGCAGGGAACACAGTTGGTGGTTATCTGGCGCAGGCCATCCCTGCGGTTGGCAAAGGTGCCAATGCCCAAGAGATGTTTGCTTCACCACGCAAGGCCTATGTTTTATTAAATGTTGAGCCTGAGTTGGATAGTTTTAATCCGCAAGTCGCGCGTGCTGCACTCAATCAGGCTGAAATGGTTGTGGTTTTATCGGCGTATAAGCACGCTACAGATTATGCCGACGTCTTGTTGCCCATTGCCCCATTTACCGAAACTTCCGGCACCTTCATCAATTGCGAGGGACGCGCCCAAAGCTTCAATGGCACGGTGCGACCATTGGCGGATGCAAGACCAGCTTGGAAAGTTTTACGCGTGTTAGGAAACTTGCTCAGTTTGCCCGGTTTTGACTACGATACTTCCGAAGCGATTCGTGCAGAAGTACTTGGCACCGATAATCTTGCAGAAGCAAATCTGCAAAGTCGTCTAAATAACATCTCTGATGTTGCATTGCAGCCAGTGTCGGCAGTCATCGCAGTCAGCGATGCTATTGAGCGTGTTGCAGATGTACCTATCTATTTCTCTGATGCGGTTGTCCGTCGCGCCTCATCGTTGCAAACAACTACCGATGCACAGGTGCCGCAAGCCTGGTTATCTGCGACGCTAGCCCAGAAAATGGGTATCGCAACGGGTGACCTGATTAAGGTGAAGCAAGGGCAGGGCGCTGCATCGTTGATGGCGGCAATAGATGTGGGCTTGCCCGAGAACGTGGTGCGCATAGCCGCAGGACATTCATCTACAAACGCATTGGGTGCGATGTTTGGTTCTATCAGCGTGGAGAAAGCGTGATGGATCATTTTATCGCGGCCATCAATGCGGCAGGTACCGACAATTTAGGTATGGTCTGGCCACTCATCTGGAGCATCGTCAAGATCGTCGTCATCGTTGTGCCACTATTGTTATGCGTGGCTTATTTGACCTATTGGGAACGCAAACTGATCGGCTGGATGCATATTCGCCTCGGCCCAAATCGCGTCGGTCCTTTCGGTTTGTTACAACCGATTGCCGATGCGCTGAAGTTGCTGCTTAAAGAAGTAACCTTGCCATCGCGTGCAAACAAATACCTCTTTTTTATTGCGCCGATCATGACCATCATGCCAGCGTTGGCAGCGTGGGCTGTGATTCCATTTGGTCCCGAAACAGTGCTGGCTAACGTCAATGCCGGTTTGCTATTCGTGATGGCGATTACATCGATGGAAGTCTACGGTGTGATTATTGCGGGCTGGGCGTCAAACTCTAAATACGCTTTCCTCGGCGCGATGCGTGCTTCGGCACAGATGGTGTCGTATGAGATTGCAATGGGTTTTGCGCTGGTGATCGTGTTGATGGTGTCCGGCAGCTTAAATCTGACAGATATCGTTATGGGACAAAGCAAAGGTTATTTCTACGATAAAGGTATTGGCTTCCTGTCGTGGAACTGGTTGTCTTTGTTGCCTGTATTCGTGATTTACTTTATTTCTGGAATTGCCGAAACAAACCGTCATCCGTTCGACGTGGTTGAAGGTGAGTCAGAAATCGTTGCCGGTCACATGATTGAGTACTCGGGAATGTCGTTCGCGATGTTTTTCCTGGCGGAATACGCCAACATGATCTTGATATCGATTCTCACAACATTGTTATTCCTGGGTGGTTGGGCATCTCCGGTGCAGTTTCTGGATTTCATCCCTGGATGGATTTGGCTCGGTGCGAAAACGTTCCTGGTTGTGTCGATGTTTATTTGGGTCCGTGCGTCTTTCCCGCGCTATCGTTATGACCAGATCATGCGCCTCGGCTGGAAAGTATTTATCCCTTTGACGCTCGCTTATCTGGTGATAGTCGCAGCCTGGATTCAAAGTCCGTGGAATATCTGGAAGTAATGGAAGGTTTATAGCAAATGGAAGCGATCAAGGATTTTTTCGGTAGCTTGATGCTATTGGAGCTGCTCAAGGGATTACGGCTAACCGGCCGTTATCTGTTCGCGCGCAAAATTACAGTGTTATTCCCTGAAGAGAAGACACCGCAGTCACCCCGATTTCGTGGTCTGCATGCGTTACGTCGTTACCCCAATGGCGAAGAGCGTTGTATCGCGTGCAAATTGTGCGAAGCAGTGTGCCCTGCGATGGCGATTACGATTGAGTCAGAGCAACGTGATGATGGATCGCGCCGTACTACGCGTTACGATATCGATCTGACCAAATGTATTTTTTGTGGTTTCTGCGAAGAGTCTTGCCCAGTCGACTCTATCGTTGAAACACATATTCTCGAATATCACGGCGAAAAACGCGGTGATCTGTACTACACCAAAGAAATGTTACTCGCAGTTGGTGATCGTTATGAACCCGAGATCGCCGCTGCCCGTGCTGCGGATGCTGCATACCGTTAATTGGTATTGCTCCCGGTTTTGAGGACGATTTATCCTCAAGCCTGAATTTAAAGCTTATTTAGCTGACTTTTTTGGTCGATTATGGAATTTAAGACATTCTTGTTCTACGCGTTTTCAGTGGTGTTGGTGATGGCCGCTTTACGTGTTATCACAGCGCGCAATCCAGTGCATTCAGCTTTATTTCTGGTGTTGGCGTTCTTCTCCGCAGCTGGTA
Source organism: Glaciimonas sp. GNP009 (assembly GCF_054343755.1). NCBI lineage: Bacteria > Pseudomonadati > Pseudomonadota > Betaproteobacteria > Burkholderiales > Oxalobacteraceae > Glaciimonas > Glaciimonas sp. GNP009. The sequence continues at coordinate 750,507 of NZ_JBTGUV010000004.1, read as the reverse complement.
TCTGGATGTTGCTCAAGGCCGAGTTTCTGGCGATTGTGCTGGTCCTGGTGTACGTCGGCGCGGTAATGGTGCTGTTCTTGTTTGTCGTAATGATGCTGGATATTAATCTTGATAAATTACGAGAGGGATTTTGGGGTTACTTTCCACTAGCAGCAACGGTGGGTGTGATTATTGTCCTGGAAATGGCCGCGGTGTTACTGCGCGGGTTCTGGGCACCGGAAAGTGAAGTGCCCGCCATTTCCGCCAACATAGGCAATACTAAAGCGCTCGGCTTACTGATTTATACCCAATATGTTTATGCGTTTGAAATTGCAGCGGTAGTCTTATTGGTGGCAATTGTGGCTGCGGTTGCATTAACATTGCGCCGTCGTAAAGACACCAAAAGCATGGCTCCGCATGAGGCGGTCAAAGCGCGCAGTGGTGATCGGATTCGTCTGGTCAAGATGAAGTCCGAGCAGCGGCCATTCGATGCGCCACCGTCGCCAGAGAAAAAATAAGAGGAACGCAGCATGACTTTATCACTGTCACATTATTTGATCCTCGGCGCGATTCTTTTTGCTATCGCGATCGTGGGTATTTTTTTGAACCGAAAAAACATTATTGTCTTGCTGATGGCAATTGAATTAATGTTGTTGTCGGTGAATATTAACTTCATCGCCTTTTCGTATTATCTGGGCGATGCAGCTGGACAAATTTTCGTTTTCTTCATCATGACCGTGGCGGCAGCAGAAGCGGCGATTGGTTTGGCAATTCTGGTTGTGTTATTCCGTAATCTTGACACCATCAACGTAGAAGATCTCGATAGTTTGAAGGGTTGACGTATTGGCCGGAACGGCTTGAATAAGAATGTTAACCCGTGGCATGGAGCAATTGGTTTTGAACAGAAGATGTTCTGAAATAAGCGTTCGGAGGGTAAAGTTCTGGAGTCGTCGTTCAGGCAAAAGTGGCCGTTCATAAGTAAAACAAGTGACAGCGCACAGTACGGCGGATTGTGCGGCGTGCATATCGCGACCAAAGCGAACAACGAATAAAGATAAGGTTCATCATGGCGGGGCAACTTAACCCACAATTACTTCTGGCTGTACCGTTGGCACCTCTTGTAGGTGCAGCAATCGCAGGCTTGTTCGGAACGCGATTTTTTGGCAATGTAATCGGACGCAAGACTTCGCACACAGTGACGATTCTGGGCGTACTGATCGCGTTCATTATTTCAATCCAGACATTATTTGCAGTGATAGATGGTGCCTCATTCAATGGCACACTCTACACATGGATGACCGTTGGCGGCGTCAAGCTGGAAGTCGGATTTTTGATCGATAGTCTGACGGCAATGATGATGTGCGTTGTGACTTTTGTGTCGCTAATGGTGCATATTTATACCGTCGGATACATGAAGGATGATGCGGGCTACAACCGCTTCTTCTCTTATATTTCGCTATTCACTTTCTCGATGCTGATGCTAGTCATGAGCAACAACTTCCTTCAGTTGTTTTTTGGATGGGAAGCTGTGGGACTGGTGTCGTATCTGCTGATTGGTTTCTGGTACACCAAGCCGACCGCTATCGTGGCGAATATGAAGGCATTTTTGGTCAATCGCGTTGGTGACTTTGGTTTTATTCTTGGTATTGGCTTGTTGCTGGCGTATTCGGGTTCGATGAACTACACCGAAGTATTCGCGCAAAAAGGCGCCTTGGCACAACTGACACTGCCGGGCAGCAACTGGATGTTACTGACTGTCGCCTGTATCTGTTTATTTATTGGTGCAATGGGTAAGTCTGCGCAGTTCCCACTACACGTCTGGCTGCCAGATTCGATGGAAGGTCCGACGCCAATCTCTGCATTGATTCATGCGGCGACGATGGTGACAGCGGGTATTTTTATGGTGACACGTATGTCACCGTTGTTTGAGTTGTCAGACACGGCATTGTCGTTCATTCTGATCATCGGCTCGATCACTGCGTTGTTTATGGGTTTCCTTGGGATGATCCAAACCGATATCAAGCGCGTGGTAGCGTATTCAACGCTTTCGCAGCTGGGTTATATGACGGTCGCATTAGGCGCATCGGCTTACTCCGTTGCAGTCTTTCATTTGATGACACACGCATTCTTCAAGGCCCTGTTGTTCCTTGGTGCCGGTTCCGTGATTATCGGTTTGCATCATGATCAGGACATGCGCAACATGGGTGGTTTGCGTAAATACATGCCAATTACCTGGATAACGTCGTTGATCGGCTCGCTGGCTTTAATCGGAACGCCGTTTTTCTCAGGTTTTTACTCGAAAGACAGCATAATTGAAGCTGTGGAAGCGACGCATTTGTATGGCGCCGGTTTCGCAAAATTCGCAGTGCTGGCGAGTGTTTTTGTGACTGCATTCTATTCTTTCCGTATGTATTTCATGGTGTTCCATGGTGAAGAGCGTTTCGGTAAGGCCCACCATCATGACGATCATCACGTTGATCATCACGATGAAAAAAACGCAGAAGTTGCGGACGATCATGCGCATCACGGCCTGGCACCGGGGCAAAAACCACATGAGTCTCCATGGGTAGTGACGGTCCCGCTGATTTTGCTGGCGATTCCTTCGGCGGTTATCGGTTTCTTCACGATCGAACCTATGTTGTACGGCAACTTCTTCAAAGGCGTAATCGTAGTCGATCAGGCGCATCACGCGATGGAAGAGCTACGTAACGATTTCCACGGCCCTGTTAGCATGGTCGTGCATAGCGTGACTTCAGCACCTCTATGGTTGGCGATTGCCGGCGTGTTGGTCGCCTACTATTTTTATATGATCAATCCGCGTGTGCCTGCGATGATCAAGCAGAAGCTGCATCCGATTTTCGTGTTATTGGACAATAAGTACTACCTGGATAAATTCAACGATGTTGTCTTTGCTGGCGGTGCACGTTTAATTGGCCGTGGTTTGTGGAACGTTGGCGACCGCAGCCTGATTGATGGCTTGGTTGTGAATGGTAGCGCCAAGGCCGTCAACTGGTTCTCGAAAATTACCCGCCTTTGGCAGTCCGGTTACATCTATCACTATGCGTTTGTGATGATTATTGGTGTGCTGGGCTTCCTGGTTTGGTTCATGCCTTCTCCGTTTGCCAAATAAGTTGGCGAAGTAAAGTAAATAATAACCATGATTCAGTCAACTTTCCCTCTTCTTAGCCTCGCGATCTGGTGCCCGATCGCGTTTGGTGTGCTCGTCCTGGCAATTGGTCGCGACGATAATCGGCAAATGGTTCGATGGCTATCGCTATTTGGCGCGCTGGTCAGTTTGGCCGTCACGGTGCCATTGATAACACATTTCGATAACAGCTTCCACGGCATGCAGTTTGTCGAGAAAGCTGCCTGGATTACACGGTTCAACATTAACTACTTTGTCGGAATTGATGGCCTGTCGCTGTGGTTTATACCTTTGACTGCCTTCATTAACGTAATGGTGATTATTTCTGCCTGGGAAGTGATTCAAAAGCGGGTCGCACAATATATGGGAGCGTTTCTCATATTGTCGGGTGTCATGATCGGCGTATTTTGTGCGCTTGACGGTATGTTGTTCTACGTATTCTTTGAAGCAACGTTAGTGCCGATGTTCATTATCATCGGTATATGGGGCGGTGCTAATCGCGTTTATGCGGCGATCAAGTTCTTCCTGTACACGTTCTTCGGATCGCTGTTGATGCTGATCGCTTTGCTTTATTTATACTTCGTCTCCGGTGGCAGTTTCGATATTTTGACGTGGCATCAAGTGCCGTTATCGATGTCCGCGCAGATCTATATTTTCCTGGCTTTCCTGATGGCGTTTGCAGTTAAAGTACCGATGTGGCCAGTGCACACGTGGTTGCCAGATGCACACGTCGAAGCGCCTACCGGTGGTTCTGTCGTGTTGGCCGCCATCATGCTGAAGCTGGGCGGTTACGGCTTCCTGCGTTTCTCGCTGCCAATCGCACCGGATGCAAGTCACTATCTTTCTGGCTTTATGATCACGCTGTCGCTAATTGCTGTGATCTACATCGGATTAGTGGCATTGGTTCAAAATGATATGAAGAAGTTAGTGGCATATTCGTCTATCGCTCACATGGGTTTCGTCACTCTTGGTTTCTTCTTGTTTAATGATATGGCAGTGCAGGGCGGTATCGTACAGATGATTTCCCATGGTTTCGTCTCTGGTGCAATGTTCCTTTGTATCGGTGTGATGTATGACCGTTTGCATACGCGTGAGATTTCTCAGTACGGCGGCTTGGTCAACGTGATGCCGCGTTTTGCCGCATTATTTGTCTTGTTCTCACTAGCCAATAGTGGCTTGCCAGGCACTTCCGGTTTTGTTGGTGAATTTATGGTGATCCTGGGTGCTGTAAAGGCCAATTTCTGGATTGGTCTTCTGGCGGCAACTGCATTAATTCTAGGTGCTGCGTATTCGTTGTGGTTGGTCAAGCGTGTGGTATTTGGTGTTATTACCAATCCACACGTCAATGAAATGAGCGACCTTAATAAACGTGAGTTCTTTATGCTTGGGTTATTGGCGATTGCTGTTATTGCGATGGGGTTATATCCAGCGCCGTTTGCTGATGCGATGCAAGTCTCGGTGGCTGACCTGTTAAAGCATGTTGCCATGACCAAACTGAACTGATGACATCATGTCCTTAAGCAGAAATAAAAACGCGATTCGTGCGCGATTAGTAACAGTGAAAAAAATAAGCGGCAAATAAATGAATAATATAAATCTGATCCCTGTTTATCCAGAAATATTTCTGCTGATTGCGACCTCCGCAATCTTGCTGATTGATATGTTTATCTCGGATGCCAAACGTCACATCACTTATTATTTGACCTTGCTGGTGTTAGTGGTCTGCTTTGGACTGACACTGGTTGATTTCAATGCGGGTGCGACGGCTTATACCTTTCACAATATGTTTGTGAGTGATCCTTTAGCGCATCTACTGAAGCTTTGTTCTTATATCGCCGTGTTCGTTACGCTAGTCTATTCGCGCCAATACATCGGCGACCGCGAGATGGTCAATAATCATCTTGGTGGCGAATTTTATCCATTAGCGTTATTCGCTTTATTGGGGCAGATGGTCATGATATCAGGGAATAATTTCCTGATTATTTACCTCGGTTTAGAACTGATGTCGTTGTCTTTGTATGCGTTGGTGGCATTACGCCGTGATAATGCCAGTGCGACTGAGGCAGCGATGAAATACTTTGTACTTGGCGCGATGGCCTCGGGATTTCTTTTGTACGGTATGTCGATGTTGTATGGCGCGACCGGTTCACTGGATCTGATTGAAGTTACTCGTGCCATCGCTGGTGGCGGTACTGAAACCCAACACAACACATTGGTGTTCGGCGTGGTGTTTCTGGTCGCTGGCCTTGCATTTAAGCTGGGTGCTGTGCCATTCCATATGTGGGTTCCGGATGTCTACCAAGGTGCACCGACTGCTGTGACGCTACTGTTAGGTGGCGCACCAAAATTGGCCGCATTTGCCATTTGTTTCCGTTTGCTGGTAGAAGGTTTGTTATTGTTGGCGGTTGACTGGCAACAAATGCTGATGGTCCTTGCGATATTGTCGATGGCGATTGGTAACATTACCGCAATTGCGCAAACCAATATTAAGCGGATGCTGGCGTACTCAACGATTTCGCACATGGGCTTTTTGTTACTCGGCTTATTGTCGGGTGTGGTTGACGGCAATATGTATTCTGCTACCAGTGCTTACAGCGCTGCATTGTTTTACGCAATCACCTACGTACTGACTACGCTCGGCACTTTTGGCGTCATCATGTTGATGGCACGCTCTGGATTTGAAGCTGAAAATATCGATGACTTCAAGGGTCTTAATCAACGGAGTCCGTGGTTTGCTGCGATCATGCTGTTGTTGATGTTGTCCCTCGCAGGCGTTCCACCTTTGTTAGGTTTCTTCGGTAAATTATCGATCTTGCGTGCGGTACTTGGTACTGGCCAAGTCTGGCTGTCAATCGTGGCTGTGTTGTTCTCATTGATCGGTGCTTATTATTATTTGCGTGTGATCAAAGTGATGTATTTCGATGATGCGCAGGATACGTCTAAAATCGAAGCTCACGGAGACGTGCGTGTGTTGTTGAGTCTGAATGGCCTTGCAGTATTAGTACTCGGAATTTGGCCCGGATTTTTGATGGATATCAGTCAAGCTGCAATCGTTCGCTCTCTGGCCAGTTTTGTTGGCCGCCTGACGTCGTAATAGCGTGAACGTATCTTCATCCAGCTGGATAGTCATTTTCTTGGCGTTGTTGGCAGCCAACCTTCCATTCGTCAACGAACGTTTGTTGGCGCTTATTCCGCTCAAGCCAGGTGTTATCAAACCTGCTTGGGCGCGATTGATTGAATTGTTTGTGTGGTACTTCATTGTTGGTGGAATTGCTTATTTGCTTGAGTCGCGCATTGGCAATCGGTTCACACAGGACTGGGAATTCTTTGCAGTCACGGGATGCTTGTTTTTGGTGTTCGCTTTTCCGGGTTATGTACACCGATATCTGCGTAAAAAACGCAGCTGACGAATTGATCACTTTAGGCGGTAACGTCAAGTCGCGGTCATAAGTCGACTTGATTTTGTTCCGCAAGGCATGTCTGGGTCCTGATCTGATTTCAATTTAAAATCAATCAGCAGGACGAAGTGCAATTGACCATGACGGGACGCGCCAGTAACGCATAATCGATCACACTGCAAATTAGATAAGCCTATCGAGGAGTTTCTTCTCAGGGTAAGTGTCAGTATGGCAATCATTCGCGTTGAGTAAATATGCTGTTATTGAATGGCAGCGAATGTCGGGCGCCAACCGTATCCTCCTTATTTCCTATCAGCGTTCTTTTCCCTTTTCCTACCGGAGCCTTTATATGGACCAACACCTGAAAGAAACCAGGATTGATAGCGCATTGGCTTACGATGGCAGTTTTCTTAAAGTACAACGCGATGTCGTTGCATTGCCGGATGGACAGAAAACCATACGTGAGTACATAAAGCATCCCGGTGCGGTTGTCGTGTTGCCTTTGTTTGAGGATGGAACTGTTTTGCTGGAGCGGCAATTTCGGTATCCGTTGGACCGCGTATTTATTGAATTTCCGGCCGGTAAAATTGATGCAAATGAAGACCATCTGGAATGTGCGAAGCGCGAGCTACAAGAGGAAACTGGTTATACAGCAACTGAGTGGCATTACGTTTGCACGATTCATAATGCGATTGCCTACGCTGATGAACATTTGGAAATTTTTCTTGCCCGCGGTCTGACCGCTGGTGAACGTCGTCTGGATGATGGCGAATTTCTGGATGTATTTAAAGCACCGCTAGATGAGGTGTTACTGTGGGTTCGCGAGGGGAAAATTACCGATGTTAAAACGGTTATTGGCGCATTTTGGCTAGAGAAAATCGTGGCGGGACAGTGGACTGTATAACGCCATGGGTCCTGTAGATTTCATCCTGTTCGATTTCTAATATTTGAAGCAGTTTGTCACGATGAAGATGCATCTCTGTACTGTCTGCACAACGAGAATCTGCTTCAACAGGATCAAAAAAATAAGAAAATGCAAATTCGAGCGTGCGCTGACCCAATATCAGACGCACGTGTTAAATACTTAAGCTTGATTCTTACGACGCGCCATAAAGCCTAACAAACCAAGGCCAGCTAAGATCATGCCGTACGTTTCTGGTTCCGGCACCGGTGACGTGACATTAATGTGCACTGCTGTGCCATTTGTCCCAATCCCAAAGCCGTTTCCTGTACCCAGGCAACCAGTACCGCCGATTTTGGCGGTGTCACCAGCCTGGACGTAAGAAGTTGCCGAAAATACGCCACCACAAGAGGAAGCATTTACGCCAGCGACGATCGCGTTGGCACCGACGCTGATGTAAGTCTTCGCCAGAATGGTGCCGATTACATGCGCGGTGTCGCCGAGGGAAGCATACCCGTTTGTGACGTTCCAGATCACGCTATCGCCGACACCAGGATTTGCCAATACAATGTTTGTCGTACCGCCGAAAGCCAGAATGTCAGCGATATTAAAGACCCAAAATTGATTGGCTTTACCTTGGCCATCCAGAGTTAGGGTAGTACCGGCAGTCGTTGACAGGCTAGGCGCGCTATACACGCCAGGGAGAAGTGTTCTACTAGTCACCATGGTGGCCGCCAGAACTGTCCCCGAGCCCATTTTATCCAAAGCGGTTTGTGCTGCCGTTACTTGATTAGCGGTCGATGTGACCGTATTTTGTATCGATTGTGTAAAAGCTGTCGGATTGATGGGAGACGAAGTTAAATTCGGCGTTGTTACATAACCCGCAGCAGTAATTACGCCGGTGGCTCCTATAGTCCCACCGACTGAACCTGATGCACTAACAGTGGCGGTGCCCCCCGACAGCAAGTTTCCGCTAAGAACAGCATTGGCGCCAACTGTGGTGACGCCACCCGATGTCATATTGCCCGCGACTTTTGCGCTGTCGCCCATTGTCCCTGCGCCGCTAGACTTAAGACTGCCGCCAGTAATGGAACTCTGACCAGTGGTTAACACATCACCTGACCAGATATTGCCGGTGACCTTTGAGGCCGCGCCGCCAGCAGTGTTTGCACCAACAGAAACCTCATTGCCGTAGACGGTTGCGGCAGCACCAATGGTCGATACATCACCAGATAGGACGTTGCCGTAGATAATGGAATTCGCGCCGCTAGTTGCGTAGGTATTTGCAAAGACGGTTAATTTATCTGCGTTTAAATCAAACAATGGACTTACACCAGCATGAGCGGGAGCGTAAACAAGTGTGATTAACAGCGGCAGTGCCAATTTCATCATGTTCATTTGGTTCCTTGGGTTATATGTTTTAAAAGATTGCGTAACGTTAGCTAAATCCGTAAACAAAACTAATGTCAGGCACCGTTGAATCACAACCAAAAACCTATTTTATTTGCTTGGGTCGATGCCCTAGCGAGTCGGTAGTAACGCATCCGCCAATGGCAGCGGTATTGGCTTCAAGATGAACAGTTTCTGCGACAATCGGTAAGCGGATATTTTTTACTAACGCCTTTAAATCGGGGGGGCATTTTATACACACCAAATTTACTTGAGCCTCAGAAGTCACTATCGCACTCGCAAGAGCAGATTGATCTTTAAAGCTACATAACAAAAATCAAAGAATGCGCAATCGACGAACAGTTTTCATATAAAAGCTCTTTGTGAATTTCTGGAAAGAGCTGTCAATGTGTACTAAAGGCTCCTCGATGATTTTTGTGGAATTGATTATCCCCACAAATTTTTGATACATTACTTCAATATTTATATTGTTTTATAAACACTATAATTTATTTATTGTCACAATAAAAACCCGTCAGTAAGTCGACGAATATCGATATTTGCTGACATTTTGTGGATAATGCGCATTTTTGCCGACTGCAGTGTCGGGCCTTCATGCAATGCATCGCAGTTTATGCGTGTTTTGGAGGATTAGGTGCGTTTAGCGGGTAATTTGAAGCTTGCTCGGGTGGGACCGGACGTTATTGCTCACCTAAGCTAGTGCCGCGATGGAAGCTGACATACAATTGTGGGCGTTGTCGATACCGCATTGTAAATCGCTGGGTATATTCCTCGCTTGTTGCGGTATGGCGAGGTGTTCTGCCGCGAGGCATATTGCGGATTGAAATGAAGTGTCTTGCGGAGGTGCAGAAGTTGAATTCTTTAAGATGCGCGCGATAAGATCGTATAGGGGGAAAATCAGACATTTTTCCATTAATCAACTTCAAGCTCACTCTTAAAAAGTCGAGTGAATGTGACTGGGACATGCGGTTAAGCGCCGCATACCGTCAAGAAACTGTGAACCGATTTTAATGCCAAGTGCCACGACATCCGCTCCTTTCGATTTTTTCAGGGGGAGCGAATGTCGCCTATAGAATACCACCTACATATTGGCGTAATTCGGCCCACCACCGCCTTCTGGTGTCACCCAAACGATATTTTGCGTAGGATCTTTGATGTCACAGGTTTTACAATGGACACAATTCTGCGCGTTGATTTGTAGCCGTTCAGTCTTATCCGGGTTGGTGACAAACTCGTACACACCAGCCGGGCAATAGCGCGCTTCCGGCCCCGCATATAGTGCTAGATTGACATTTACCGGCACCGATGCGTCTTTCAACGTCAGATGTGCCGGCTGTTCTTCGGCATGGTTTGTATTCGAAATAAATACCGACGACAGACGGTCAAATGTCAGCTTTCCATCCGGTTTGGGATATTTGATCGGCGCATAGTTTGCCGCCGGTTTCAGACATTCATGGTCGGCATGAGTGTGATGTAAAGTCCATGGCGCTTTGCCGCCGAATACGATTTGGTCGATCCCCACCATTACGCTGCCAAAGTACAGACCTTTACTCATCCAAGGCTTGAAATTACGTGCCTTATGCAATTCAGCATGGAGCCACGATTTTTCGAATGCACTGGCGTAATCGACTAGTTCATCATGTTGGCGCTCAGTGACAATCGCTTCGAAGGCTGCATCAGCTGCCAGCATGCCGGTTTTGATCGCTGCGTGGCTGCCTTTAATGCGGCTAGCGTTAAGGAATCCCGCTTCACAGCCAATTAATGCACCGCCGTTAAACGTCAGCTTCGGCAGGGATTGCAAACCACCAGCAGTGATTGCGCGAGCTCCGTACGACAGACGTTTACCACCGACGAAAAATTTGCTAATTTCAGGGTGTGTTTTGTAGCGCTGGAACTCTTCGTACGGCGACATGTACGGGTTTTCATAGGACAGGCCGACGACATAACCGACTGCGACCTGATTGTTTTCCAGGTGATAGAGGAAAGAACCGCCGTAAGTCTTGGTATCGAGCGGCCACCCGGCAGTATGGATCACCAAGCCTGGCTTGTGCAGCTTTGGATCGATTTCCCACAGTTCTTTAATCCCCAAACCATAAGTTTGCGGATCCTTACCTTTGTTTAAATCGTACTTGGCGATGATTTGTTTGCCAAGACTGCCGCGTGCACCTTCGGCGAACAGCGTGTATTTGGCGTGTAGTTCCATGCCCAGCTGAAACGCCTCGGTCGGTTTACCATCGCGGCCAATGCCCATATTGCCCGTCGCTACGCCTTTAACTGAGCCATCATCGTTATAAAGGACTTCAGCGGCTGGGAAACCAGGAAATATGTCTACGCCGAGTGTTTCTGCCTGCTGACCCATCCAACGCACGACGTTGGCGAGTGAAATGACGTAATTTCCGTGATTCTGAAAACAGGACGGTAACATCCAGTTAGGGGTCTTGAAAGCTTTCGTGGCCGTCAAAAAGAGGAATCTGTCTTCGCTGACTTCCGTGTTCAGTGGCGCACCGAGTTCTTTCCAGTTGGGGATTAACTCAGTTAGTGCTTGCGGGTCCATCACTGCACCAGACAAGATATGGGCGCCGATTTCGCTTCCTTTTTCAAGTACGCAGACCGAAACTTCTTTGCCTTTTTCATTCGCTAACTGCTTTAGCCGAATGGCAGCGGCTAACCCAGCAGGACCGCCTCCCACGACGACGACGTCATATTCCATTGCCTCTCTTGGGCCGTATTGTTCAAGTAAGCTCTGCGGTTGGTTCTCGGTCATTGTCTCTTCACCTATATTTAATTTTCTAACGTTTGTGCTAATTGTCACGGATATTGCGGCAGAATACTAGACTTTGCCATGTGCATGCTGCGTGCAGTATGGCTTGCACGTGCTAATGTTGCATTCCCGCATCAGTCGTAATGCCACGGTTCGCATTCGGTAGTGCCATCGTATGGATCTGTTTTTTTGAAAGAACGTAATGGATAGTGATAAATTAGTTCACCGTAGTCGAATGGCAATTCGCTGGGGCGATATGGATGCATTCGGACATGTGAATAATACGGTGTACTTCAGATACTTAGAGCAGGCTCGGATAGAGTGGTTGGAAACCTTGGGAAGGCCTATTGATCACTTTCAGGGACCGGTTCTGGTGAATGCGCAGTGCAGTTTTTTGCGTCAGCTCAGATATCCTGGCGACATTGAGGTCTATTGCCGCATGGGAACAGTTGGTCGTTCAAGCGTTGAGATGACGTACGAAATCCGCCGGGTTGATTCGCCTGACGTTATCGTTGCAGAGGGATCTTCTAAGTTAGTATGGATTGATTTCAAGCTTGAGAAATCTGTGCCGTTGCCTGACGCCGTGCGTGAAATGTTGACCTGAGAAGCTTATCTCGTTGTGGAGATTGTGCCTGTCGAATATTCGGTATATGCGATTTTCATAGCGGCTTAAGTTGTATGTTGTGCACTCTTACGGAAGGCATTTTCTTGTCTAACTCAGGCGATTGCAGATAAAAACCAAGTCACCATTTGGCATTTACAAGACGATATTTCTTTTAGAAGTACTTTACGATAAAGCACTACCTGTGGCACTGTTTAGCGCGCCAATGAAAGAAGCCGGCAGTGTCAGAGTTCCTGAGACATCCCCAGTAGTCGATGCACTAACTCACTTGAAGTCGCTGCGGCAAATTTTTTCATCAGATTTGCGCGATGCATTTCTACGGTACGCGGACTCAAACCGATTTGTTTGCCGATTAATTTACTAGTCTTTCCCTCCACCAACAATGCCGCAATTTCTCGCTCACGCGGTGAAAGCTCTGCTGACGCCTTGCGTTTACTGCTTAAATCTTCAAAAGTCCAGATTCCGGCTGCGTGTGTGTTAGTTGGCACCAAGGTGTGACCAATGACGTGGCACCAAAAAAGTTCGCCGTCTGCTCGACGCATGATGCGCTCATCAGAATATGCCCCTTTTGCATTCATTATTGGTACGATACGTGCTCCAGTGCGTTCAAATTCATCCGGTGAAGGATAAAGAATTTGGAAGGATTGGCCATTCAATTGACCACTTTCGTAGCCGAACATGCTGGTTAACGCGGCATTGCATACTTGCATGACACGATGCCTGGAAACGCACATGCCAATTGGAGCATGGTCAAAAATGACTTGATAATCAATTTCTGGGGAGTCATTCATTGGCAATTATATGAGTACAAGCGGCGCTATATTACACCTGTGTGATCGCGAACGAAGGGAGCGTTTTATGTGATAGTTTGTAGGCGTTGCTGTCATATTTATTCAATGATCCGAAAATTGCAAAGTGTCCGAAGGAAAGGCGCATTGCGTATTTTTACGGTATTGTCGGAACCGACAGATCATCATATGCTATCAGGCGAATTAAAAGCAAAAATAGTCTGAGTTAACTCATAAGGAGATAGCGGTATGAATAAAGTTTATCCTGACGCGATCAGCGCGTTGGCGGGTATTGTGAGTGACGGCCAAACGGTCGCGGTTGGTGGTTTTGGTTTGTGCGGTATTCCTGAGGCCCTCATTGCAGCATTGCGTGATTCTGGCGTTCAAAATCTGACTGCAATTTCGAATAACGCGGGTGTAGACGGTTTTGGCCTCGGTCAACTGTTGACAACCCGTCAAATTAAGAAAATGATTGCATCGTACGTGGGCGAGAATAAAGAGTTCGAGCGGCAGTATTTGGCTGGTGAACTTGAGTTGGAATTCACTCCACAAGGAACGTTAGCGGAGAAGTTGCGTGCCGGCGGCTCGGGTATCCCTGCATTCTTCACCAAAACCGGTGTGGGTACGCTGATCGCCGAAGGCAAGGAAGTACGCGAATTCGACGGTGAAAAATACATCATGGAACGTTCGTTAGTCGCTGACATCTCTCTCGTCAAGGCTTACAAGGCGGATCGTAGCGGTAATCTGGTTTATAACAAAACGGCGCGTAATTTTAATCCAAACGTCGCGATGGCTGGAAAAATCACTGTCGTAGAAGTTGAACATTTGGTCGAAGTTGGTGAAATTGATCCGGATGAAGTGCATACCCCAGGAATTTTTGTCCATCGGATCGTGGTCAATGCGTCCCCGGAAAAGCGGATAGAACAACGCACCGTAAGCAAATAAGTCTCGACGTCTCGTCTTAGGTGCCTGCAAAACGGCAGTCGTACTGAAGGCGAGTAAAAAACAATATAAGATCGGAGAATAAATATGGCATGGACTCGTGATGAAATGGCCGCGCGTGCGGGGCAGGAATTGCAGGATGGCTTTTACGTAAATCTGGGTATCGGCTTGCCGACTTTGGTCGCAAACCACGTACCGCAAAATATGGAAGTCTGGTTACAGTCAGAAAATGGTCTCTTGGGTATTGGCCCTTTTCCTACCGATGACAAGGTCGATGCGGATTTGATCAACGCGGGTAAGCAAACTGTAACTTCTTTACCGGGATCTTCTTTCTTTAGTTCAGCAGACTCGTTTGCCATGATTCGTGGCGGAAAAGTGAACCTTGCTGTTTTAGGGGCTATGCAAGTATCGAAAAGCGGCGATTTGGCGAACTGGATGATTCCAGGAAAAATGGTCAAAGGCATGGGCGGCGCTATGGACCTGGTCGCTGGTGTCAAGCGCGTCGTGGTCCTGATGGAGCACGTGGCTAAGGCTAAAGACGGTTCAACATCCCACAAAATCCTTGATGAATGTAATTTGCCGTTGACTGGTATCGCAGTGGTAAATCGTATCATTACCGATTTGGCCGTACTTGACGTGACGCCGCAGGGCTTAAAAGTGGTTGAATTAGCCACCGGTGTGACAAGAGAAGAGTTGATAGAAAAGACAGGCGCTCTGCTGGATTTCAGCAACTTGCATTAAATCGGTTTCAACGAAAAAAAGCGCCGACACATTGTGTCGGCGCTTTTTTTTGTTCTTTTGCCTGAAATATCATCGGTAGAGCGGCAAATAAACGGGTTTAGGTTGAAGTGCGCCGGGTGAGTTTATCGATAGCATCGGTCATGATTATCCATTAACGCAGCTTTTTTAGTGGAAGCGACGGTAGAATAGAGGGGCTTTCACTTGTCTGCTCAACCGGATGCCGTTTATGACTTCAGCTTTGCACAAGACTGTCCAATGTATTTCCCCTGCAGGTTTGCACGCAATGGCGTATCAGGAATGGGGCGATCCACATAACCCTAACGTATTGCTATGTTTGCATGGTGTGACACGGGTATCTGATGACTTTGATCAGTTGGCACGTAATATGTGCGACACCTATCGCGTCGTATGCCCGGACGTCGTAGGTCGCGGTCGCTCTGGTCGTTTGCGTAATCCCCAATATTATGTCGTGCCACAATATGTCAGCGATATGGTGACTTTATTAGCCAGACTAAATGCTGACACGGTCGATCTGGTCGGCACGTCAATGGGTGGCCTGATTGGTTTGGGTCTGGCATCTTTGCCAGATAATCCTATTCGCAAGCTAGTTCTTAACGATGTTGGTCCCCATCTGAATCCCGACGCGCTTACCCGGATCGCAGCGTATATCGGAGCCGATATGCGGTTTCCCACTTTTGACGCTGGAGCGGCTTATATTAAGTCGATTTCTCTCCCTTTTGGAGAACACACTGACGTCGAGTGGCACAAGTTGGCTGCCGATGTTTTACGTCAAAACGCTGCTGGAGAATGGGTCCGCCATTACGATTTGGGATTAGCCGTCCCGTTTGCGACCTCCACAGCTGATAACTACAAGGCCGCCGAAGTGATGTTGTGGTCTGCGTATGATGCCATTCAATGTCCAACATTATTAATACGTGGCGACCAGTCAGATTTGCTATCGCATGAAGTCGCATTGTCGATGACCCAGCGTGGCCCTAAGGCGAAACTAGTCGAATTTGCTGGTGTAGGACACGCGCCAACGTTGCTGCATGCAGATCAAATTGCGGTTATAAGCGACTTTCTGTTCGGACAAGAGGCATAGTACTCGCCAGCGGCGAGATATTAATGGGCTTGCCAAGATAGTGAGCAGCCAAAAAAATAACATCACGATCGGTTTTCGATTGTCGGTTATCACCGGTGCGTTGCTTCGCATTGCCGGGAAAATTGCTTTTGGATGGCTTTGATGGTCTTGATAAGTAGTTAAAATAGAATTATTTCTAGTATGAAGGAGACACTATGAGTATCACGCGTTTGCATGTAGGAAAAAGATTGTCAGAAGTTGCGATCCACAACGGCACCATTTATCTTGCTGGTCAGTTGGCCGAGGATGTAAGTCAGAATATCGAAGCACAAACACGGGAAACGTTAGGTCACATTGACCGTTTGCTCGCTGAGGCTGGCAGCGATAAAGAGCACATTCTTTCTTGCCAGATTTATCTCGCAGACATTAAAGATTTCGCTGGCATGAATTCGGCATGGGACGCATGGGTCGCAGCGGGAAATTCACCACCCCGTGCTACCGTTGAAGCCAAACTGGCACGACCAGAAATCCTGGTCGAAATCGTTATTGTTGCCGCACAAAAGTAGATAGCCGATGGTCGCCTTAACTTCAACCCAAGATGCCGATCAAGTGCAACTTTGCACTGGTTTAAGTGCGGACGATAGCGTACGCGTACTAGACGCGTTAGCGTTCGTCGAGCCATGGTATAAGGGTAAGACAGTCGCGACCGGGCAAACTGCGCTCGAATTTTCGCTAGGCGTGGCCAATGTATTGGCATTGCTCAACACCGATGTTGAAACGCGTATCGCCGGGCTGCTATTCGAACTGCCCTTAATTGATCCTGCCAATTTGGCGATGATTGAGCCGCAATTCGGTAAAGAAATTAGCGAGTTGGTCGTCGGCGTTCGACAATTAATGCGTCTGCACGGTTTTACTTTTGCATTGCCGCAAGAAGTAATGCGAGGGAAAAACGCTGCGCAGCAAGCTGCTACGCAAGTAGAGACATTGCGCAAAATGTTATTGGCAATGGCGAGTGACATGCGCGTTGTGTTAGTGCGGTTGGCGTCTAGGCTGGTGGGATTACGTTTTTTTGCCGAGCAAAAATTAGAGAATGCGCTCACCAGTCAATATGCGCGTGAAACGCTTGATTTGTACGCCCCGCTGGCGAATCGGCTTGGTATCTGGCAATTAAAATGGGAACTGGAAGACCTCTCATTTCGCTTCATTGATCCGACAACCTATAAACGTATCGCCAAGATGTTGGAAGAGCGGCGGATCGAGCGGGAAGGCTTCGTTGAAGTCGCTATTGCGCGTTTGCGAAGTGAGCTGGCGGACGCTGGCATTAAAGCAGAAGTATCCGGGCGACCTAAACATATTTTTAGTATCTGGCACAAAATGCGCGGCAAGGAGCTCGACTTTTCCGAGCTTTACGACGTCCGTGCGTTTCGGGTGATTGTCGAAGACGTCAAGACCTGTTATACCGTCCTGGGTATCGTTCACAATATATGGGTACCAATTTCTAAAGAGTTCGACGATTATATTTCTCGTCCCAAGCAAAACGGTTATCAATCGCTGCACACCGTCGTGATGGCTGAGGACGAGCGCGCATTGGAAGTGCAGATTCGTACCAACGATATGCATCACTTTGCCGAATATGGCGTTGCGGCGCACTGGCGCTACAAAGAAGCAGGCGGCTCGAATTTTTCAGCACAGAAATACGATGAAAAAATTGCCTGGCTGCGACAATTGCTAGCTTGGAAAAGCGAAGTCGCTGATGCCGTTGTTGAGCACGAAGACAGCCGTCGCGAATGGCTGGAAAAATTAAAATCCGCTACGTTAGATGAGCATATTTATATACTCACACCGCAAGCACGCGTGATTGAATTGCCCAACGGCGCGACGCCGATCGACTTTGCTTATCACCTGCATACCGATGTTGGTCATCATTGTCGTGGTGCACGCGTCGATGGTGTGATGGTGCCATTAAACACGGTGCTCAAAAATGGGCAAACCGTTGAAATCATTACCGCCAAAAGTGGGGCTGGCAACGCCGGCCCATCGCGTGATTGGCTCACCCCAGGTTATGCGACCAGCTCCCGGACCCGTTCCAAGGTGCGTGCGTGGTTCAATGCGATTGAACAACAAGAGACGCTATCTACCGGTCGGGCATTGCTTGATAAAACATTGCAAAGGGAAGGCAAAACAGCTGTCAATCTGGAAGAATTAGCACGTAAGTTAGGCTTTTCCAAACTGGAAGAATTGGTACTGGCGCTCGCTAAGGACGAGTTTAGTTTGCGTCACGTCGAGCAAGGATTGCGCGAAGAGGAAAGCATCAAGCCTGCGACTGCTGATATTCAGCAGGAAGAAGCCGCGATTACACGCAAAAGTCGCGCCTCAAGTGTCGATCATGGCGGCAAGACCGGTGTGTTGGTGGTGGGAACAGACGGCTTAATGACGCAGTTGGCCAAATGTTGCAAACCAGCCCCGCCAGATCCTATCGTCGGCTTTGTCACGCGTGGAAAAGGTGTTTCCATCCATCGGGAAAACTGCAAGAATTTTTCTGAAATGCGTGCAAAAGCACCAGAGCGCGTCATTCAAACTACGTGGGGCGCGCCAGCTGTTGAGACGGTGTATCCGGTCGATATTTTTGTGCTGGCCAGTGATCGCCAAGGTCTGTTGCGTGATATTTCGGAAATTTTCTTGCGCGAGAAAATCAATGTAATCGGCGTCAGTACCCAAAGTGCCAAAGCCCATGCGAGAATGGCATTCACTGCTGAAATTGCCTCAACGGCGCAATTGCAAAAAGCGTTAATGGTGATTCGCGAAGTAAAAGGCGTACTAGAAGCGAAGCGCCAATAACGCTTCGCTTTCCGGTTCGATACGGCACTTTCGTCAGCACATAATGTGTGCGATAATTTATATTATCGGTGGTCAATCAATGCAATGTTGATCCAATGACACCGATCGACAGATCGCCAAATGGAAGGTTAGCTCAGGGGTAGAGCATCGCACTCACACTGCGAGGGTCGCAAGTTCGAAACTTGCACTTTCCACCAGAATTCCACTTTAAAATCATACACTTAGGTTTTTTTCCACGTCTCTTTTGTGAAAAAGGGAACAAAAAGGGAACATTTATCAAAAAGTCGTCGAAAAAAGCGCTTCAAGACGAACTCGCTTATCTCCATCTAATCCTCGCTTAATCCACTTCCCATAATGTTTTGTGATCATGCTCGTATCTGCGTGGCGAAGTTGAGTTGCCACATACCAGGGAAATTGTTACGTCTAGATCAAAATTAATAGGCAATTATTTATTTATTTTCATTATTTTTAATTGTTGATTATTTAGTAATGAATTAAGACATATAATATATTACTAATCTCAGGAATATTAATTGTGATTAGTCATATATTATATTTCTTCGATAGAAACTATCAAGTGACCGTTTTTGTTTTGAATGCTTTTTCTGATGAGCTCGAGATGATCAATTTGAGAATCATCAACATAAATACCGCGTGAGTAAGCGAATCGAGACGAGCACAACGGGAAGTAATGTTGGCATCGTCTGCGGTGCATCGCCAAACAGGCCGGCGCGAAATTCCCGTCGCCATTTGAACGCCATATTGGCATTGACCCCATTTGCCATCGCCATCTTGGAAACCGACACCCCGGCTTCACAGGCCGCTGCGGCAAGCCGCCGCTTGAAATCGACCGGATAGTTCGGTCGTCCCTTCCGGTTGCCCGGCTTCAATTCAGTATTCAAAGTAGTTCCCATCATAAAAGTAGTGGGAACCACTCTGGCGCATAGCGCTACCTAAGTCCGGACGGCCCAGAAGTCACGCTTACAGAAGTTAGCGCTTTGCTGGTGCATGGCTGAGTTTTTCGAACTCTCCGCTGTTGAACGCCTGGAGGCGCTCAACGCTGCTGCCAGCCGTTCCGGCCGTCTGCCTCATCTTCTATAGCAGGTAGACGAGCTAGGGTCGCATTTGGAGGATCCGACGAGTTTATAAGCGCGATATCGAAAAAACAGCTATGAACATGACCGAAAACTCAGATACTGGTGCTTGATATCGTTACCAGCTGTCAGCCATCTTGGTTGCACTTGTAGATTCGTAACCCAAGGGACCGTGCGCCATGCTTAAAAGCTCCAGATATTGACCCCAAGGTGCCTTCAGATAGACCCAGTCCAAACCTTTCAACGGCCCGGCATCTATGTAGGTCGGTCCGTCAAGGACCTCCACTCCCAATGCGCGAAGCCGATCGGCTGCTTCATAGGCGTCTGGCACCTCGAAAGCCAGATGGAACGCGCCAACTTCGGAATTGCGTTTGATCGGCGTAGGAGGTTCGTTCTCGTACTCGAACAACTCAAGATTGGTGCCGTTACCACAACGCAGGAACTTGACATCGCGTATGCGGGAGGTGCTCGCTGCACCGAGCTTTCTGACCATAAATTCGCCATCCATCTCCATCCTGCCGGTGCTTAAAACGGTTACGGCACCAAATACCCCTTCGAAAAATCGCACTGCCTGATCCATATCAGGAACGGTCAATCCGATGTGCTGCAAACCATTAACTTTAATCATCGTTATCTCGCTTCAAAATAATCAAAACCATATGTTGCCGGTTGCTTTGACGAGACGCAGATCCATCAACTCGCCAGCAATATCGTTAAAAAATAGCAGGTAGCCATAGACTGCCATCTGTCAAAACATGAAAGCCATTTCATATCCTGTTAATACGAAAGAGGAAAATCCTCTTTTCAATATACGTTAGGGAGATCAAGCACAAGTAGACTAATTTCATCGTTTCGGAGTCGGCTCGCAGACGGCGCTCTGAGTCGAGGCCGGAATTTTTGCAAATGCCTTAAGCCCGGAAAATATAACATTACGAGTTAGTTAATAATACAAAAAAACTTATCAAGTAAATCAAGAGTAGCGTCAAGGTGTCGACTAATATTTTTAGATTACCCTTGAATATAAGTCAACTAATGGAAGCTCGGATTTCACTTGCAAATTCCCTGACAACTTCAAGGAATGCTTTCAGAATAACGGACTGGTCATCGAGTCGATAGACGCAACTCAAATCGACTACAGCATGCGGTGCATTCTTTAAAGGTCGGTAAACCACACCAGGCAATTGTATAGCGGTCGCTGATTCGGCCACCAGAGAAATCCCGAATCCGCTTGCGACCAATGCCAGCCCGGTGACCGCATCGCCAACGGCTTGCGATACCACCGGAAGAAATCCTTCGCATCTGCAAAGATCTACTACTTTATCGATGAAATTCGGTCGAGTTCCTGTAGGAAACATGACCATAGGTTCGTCTCTGAGCGCCTGCAGCGGAATTGCATGTTCTGCTGCTAACGGATGTTGCGCATTTAGCGCCACGACAATCGCCTCGGTGACGACAAGTTCGGTTCCGAGGTCAGGATAAGGCTCGAGCAGACGATTGAAGCCAACCGTAATTCTGCGCTGACGGATCGCTGTAATTTGCTCACTTTTTGTCATCGTATGCAGCACCACATTGACGTCGGGATAGGTGCTGCGAAAACGTAACAGCAATTTGGGGATGACATCAAGCGTACCGGAGCCGAAAATTCCGATGTCCACCCGGCCGAGTTTTCCCTGACCAGCGCGCCGGGTTCGCTCGGTTGTCTGTTCTATCAAAGAGAGTATGTTCTGGCCTTCCTCAAGCAGCAGTTCTCCGGCCGATGTGAGTTCCACTCCCTTGGGGGTCCGAGTGAATAGCTGTACGCCTATTTCTTCTTCGAGTTGCTGAATTTGACGGGTCAACGGTGGTTGAGAAATATTGAGCGCAACCGCCGCCCGACCAAAATTCTGTTCTTGTGCAACCGCAATAAAATATTTCAGATGGCGAAATTCCATGCAGGTCCTAGACTCCTGTAACGTAAATCACGACGCAACCTTATGAGGTGATATTACTTTTTAAGTTATTATTTGTATGGAAGGAATCTTACCACTAAGCCAAAAGAAGACAAGCAACTACTAAAAATGACAAGTGGGACAATGCGCTATGAGACGGCGTATTTTGAGAAAATAAACTGATGGTCGCGAGCCACTTGAACGTGTGTGGCATTAGCGCTGTCATCGATATGGAAGTCGAAAATAAACGTTTTACTGCCGTAAAGAGGCTGTGTCGTCACGTCCAGTCTTCTTCGGTAAATTATAAAAATAAAGGAGATAGCATGAAACCCATGGACCTGATGGAGCGCTTGAATTTGCGCTCGCGCCTGCGTTTCGACCCCGAGAACGGTGAAATTTGGCTTGATGAGGGCCGCATGGTGCTGCTTCACACCAAAGCGTTCGGTGCATTACGCAAGGAATTGTTTGATTCGCTGGGAATGGAGCGCGCGCGCGGGCTGCTGGTACGTATGGGATTTGAGTCCGGAAAAAAAGATGCGGAACTCGCCAAGAAAATTGTCGGTAACAATTCACTCGAAGATATCTTCCTGGTTGGTGCCGAAATGCATATGCTGGAGGGGATGGTAAAGGCCAGGATGGTCCACTCTGAAATCAACCTGGAGCTAGGCACATTTTATGGCGAATTCCTGTGGGAATATTCATGGGAAGCCGAATCGCAATCCCACTTATTCGGTATCGGCAAGGACCACGCGTGCTGGAGCCAGATTGGTTATGCTTCCGGTTATGCCACCGCCTTTATGAATCGTTTCGTGGTATTTCGTGAAACCGAATGTAAAGCATGCGGGGCCGCCAATTGCCGGATCGTGGGCAAGCTCGCTGAAGAGTGGGAAGACCCGGATTATCTACGTTACTTTCATCCTGATAACATTGTCAGAGAACTGATGGAATTACAGGAGGAAGTCGCGCAGTTGCGGGCGAATTTATCCAATGAACGTAAGCCGGGTAGTCTGATTGGGGTGTCGGCTGGCTTTCGCCAGGCTTTCGATCTTCTTAATAAAGCATCCCCCAGTGCCATCAGTGTGTTGCTATTGGGGGAAACAGGCGTAGGAAAGGAGCGTTTCGCGCGCTGGTTGCATGACAATGGGCCGCGTGCAGACAAACCGTTCGTGGCGATTAATTGCGCTGCCATTCCCCAGGATCTGATCGAGTCCGAGTTGTTCGGTGTAACCAAAGGCGCTTACACGGGAGCTGACCAATCCCGGCCCGGACGTTTTGAGCGCGCGCATGGGGGAACGCTTTTTCTGGACGAAGTGGGAGAAATGAGTCAGGCCGCCCAGGTCAAGCTGTTGCGGGTACTGCAAACGGGTGAGGTAGAACGCCTGGGCGATAACCAGGTGTGTAAAGTGGATGTCCGGCTGGTTGCCGCGACCAATGTGAATTTGCAGCAGGCAATTGCAGACGGACGATTCCGGGCAGATCTGTATTACCGACTTGCTACCTATCCGGTATTGATTCCACCGCTGCGTGAGCGACGCGCGGATCTGCCATTACTGATTGAGTCACTGATTGAAAAACACAGTCTGCGTTATCACAAAAAAGTAAGGGGGGTAACTGACCGCGCTTTGCTGATGTTATCCAGATATCCCTGGCCGGGAAATATTCGGGAACTGGAGAACGTCATCGAACGTGGCGTTCTGCTGGTCGCCAACGGCGGCGTTATCGAAATTGACGATTTGTTCGCTAACATTGAAGAGCCGCTGCGAAAGGGCGAGGCAATCGCCGGAGACGGGCATTTACATGAGACTGCAGATCCCCATCAGGGGATACCTTACGACCAATTGCTCAGCGCAGACTTTAATCTCAATACGCATGAAGACGGGTTGCTGAAATTTGCCGTCGAAAAAGCCAGCGGTAATCTTACCCATGCTGCACGTCTGCTGGGCATCACTCGGCGCCAGCTATCGTACCGGCTATCCAGGCACCCGGACCCTGGCGGGCATGCATGTGCTGACTAAATAGTGAGCTGCAGGCCGCATCACCTCTGACCAGAAAAGCGGCCTGCACACTTTGTTTCTGTTAAGCATCAAAGCTGTTTTCATTCTTTGGTTCGCATTTCCTGCACTGATATTTTGCTGTTCCGTCCGCTCTGAACTTCTGTTGTTCCCCCTAGGTATCCGTTTCAGCTCTCAATTGATTTATCGGTTAATTGACGGCTTTCGTACCGTCGCGTTTTTATCCGTTTGATTTCATCCTGTGCCCTACGGTTTAGTCAGGTGTGCATTATTTATTTGACCAAAGCGTCAGGTGCTTCCTTTGCCTGGCTATTGATTATTTAAATAATTCAAATAAATCAATGACTTAATCGCTGGTACGTTTATTGCTGAATGAAGTAGACAAATAGTCGCGCCGCCGTTTGGGTGAGCGCTTCAGACAAAAATCAGGAGACCGTATGACTCATCTTATTCGCCCTTTTGCGCGCAACAAACAGTGACTGACCTGGCTGCGTCTGCGCATATGTTTTCAGTGATGTTAGTCAACACCGGCCAGACAGTCACCTGCAAAGCGGGTGAGACCTTGCTGGCAGCATTCATGCGTAGCGGTAAAAAGGGTATCCCGGTGGGCTGCCGTGGTGGCGGTTGCGGGGTATGCAAGATCGAAGTCATTTCCGGTCAAATTCACACCAAACCGATGAGCCGCAGCCATGTCAGGGAAGAAGATGAGCGCGCACGCCGTCTGCTTGCCTGCAGCGTCTATCCACTGAGTGACCTGAAGGTAAGTGCCATCGGTCGTCTCGCTGGGCTGATTGCACCGTCTCAAGCGTCTGAGTCCTCTCTACTTCACCCAACCTTCAAGCGAGCGATGTCATGACCCGTGCAGAGACAAACAGCAGTTATCCCTTGCCATTTGATACCTCGCTCAAATATGTGCGGGTGCGCCAGTTGCGCGGAAAACGATTCGTGGAATTTGATTTCGCTGTAGGTGAGCCGGCGCTGTTTGCTGAGCTCATCCTTGAGCGCGATGCGTTCGAGGTATTTTGCAAGGATCACCAGGTGACGTTGCTGCTAGACGATGAACTGGTCGCGCCGGGACAACAGGATTGGTCGTGGCGATTAAGCAATGCCACCACTGAACGATTCAAGTCTGAACCATCTATCAATTCGGAAGACAGAGCGTAGCTGCCTGTCCCATTACGCCTATTACCATCACAGAGGAGGATGCATGAACATCGATTTACGCACCGTCAGCATTACCCCGCAACGTCAGACCTTCGATCATATTGCGCAACGCTTTGGTGCTGACAAGCCAGCGACACGCTATCAGGAAGGGACCTATGACCTGCAGCCGACGAATAACTTTCACTATCGCCCGACCTGGGATCCTGATCACGAACTCTACGATGTCCGTCGCACGAAGATAGTCATGAAGGACTGGTATGCATTGAAGGACCCGCGCCAATTTTATTATGCGACTTACACCATGGCCAGGGCCCGGCAACATGAAGCCGTCGATGCCAGTTTTCATTTTGTCGAGTCGCGTGATCTGACTGATTTGCTCAGCGCCGATACACGGCAGCTGGCGCTCGATTTATTACTGCCACTGCGCCATCTGGCCTGGGGTGGAAACCTTAATAATACTTACATTTGTGCCTATGGATATGGCACGGCGATTACCCAGCCCTGCACCTTCCATGCGATGGACCAACTTGGTATTGCCCAGTATCTGACCCGGATCGGTCTGCTGCTTGCAGATGCTGATGCGCTTGATCTGGCAAAGCACGCCTGGATGGAGAATGCTAACTGGCAAGGGCTGCGCCGCTACACTGAAAATTTGCTGGTCAAAAAGGATTGGTTTGAATTGTTCGTTGCGCAAAATTTCGTGCTTGATGGATTGTTGTATCCACTGGTGTATCAAAACGTGATCGATAAAAAAATCACCGCTGCCGGCGGAGCACCGATTGCCATGCTGACGTCGTTCATGACCGACTGGCATGTGGAGACCAGTAAATGGGTGGATGCCTGTATTAAAACTGCTGCAGCAGAATCAGCAGAGAACCGCGAACTGCTCTCCGCATGGGTAGTGTATTGGCGCGAGCGTGCCGTAGAAGCGCTGGTTCCGCTGGCCCTGATGTCGTTGAAATCAGATGCCAATGTGACCCTCAATATAATTGTAGATGCCTTCAATGCCCGCGCACTTCGGCTGGGTCTGTCGATTTAAGGAACTCCTATGTATAACGTATTTATTGCGCTCCAGACTAGTGACGAGAGCCGTGCGATTGTCGCTGCGATTGTTGATGATAACCCCGCAGCAGTGGTGAACGAACAGCCTGCGATGCTCAAGGTAGACGTGCCCGGAAGAATGGTGATCATGCGCGACACCGTGGAAGAAAAAATGGGTCGCAGTTTTGATCTGCAGGAATTGCAGCTGCACATGATTAGTATTTCAGGTCATGTCGATGAGACAGAGGAACAATTTACCTTGTTCTGGAATTAACCAGAGCACGCCACTTATTGGGAGATGCAGCATGGATATGCAAGTCAAGAAAAAGCTGGGCCTGAAGGAAAAGTACGCGCTGATGACCCGCGGTCTGGGGTGGGAAACCACTTATGAATCGATGGATGATGTGTATCCCTACATGAAGTTCGAGGGTATCAAGATTCACGACTGGGACAAATGGGAAGATCCGTTTCGGCTGACGATGGATTCCTATTGGAAGTATCAGGCAGAAAAAGAAAAAAAGTTGTACGCCATTATCGATGCTTTCTCGCAAAATAACGGCCATCTTGGTGTCACCGATGCGCGCTATCTGAATGCGTTGAAACTGATCATGTCTGCTTTTCCGTCGCTCGAATACAACTCGCATCGTGGTTTCGCTCACATTGGTCGGCAAATGCGCGGCGTCGGACCTGCAGTCGCGTGTCAAATGCAATCTCTGGATGAAATTCGTCATGCCCAGACACAGATCCATGCTCTGTCGAACTACAACAAGTTCTACAACGGCTTGCATGACTGGCGCAATATGAATGACAAGATGTGGTACCTGTCAGTGTCCAAATCATTCTTTGAAGATGCGATGACAGCGGGACCATTTGAGTTCATTACCGCAATCGGATTTTCTTTCGAATATGTACTCACCAATCTGGTGTTTGTACCGTTCATTTCCGGTGCCGCCTATAACGGTGACATGTCCGCGATGGCATTCGGTTTTTCCGCGCAATCCGACGAAGCCCGACACATGACCCTCGGATTGGAATTTATCAAATTCATGCTTGAGCAGGATCCAGACAATTTACCTATTGTGCAGGGCTGGATTGATAAGTGGACATGGCGCGGGGTGAGGGTATTGACGCTGGTGGCGATGATGATGGATTACATGCTTCCCAAGCGCGTCATGAGCTGGAAAGAAGCGTGGGAAATCTATTTTGAAGAAAATGCGATGGGGCTTTTCAATGACCTCGCACGCTATGGTATCAAAGTGCCAGCCTGCGTCGAGCAGATACGCAAAGAAAAAGATCATATTTCGCATCAGGCCTGGATGGCTTTTTACGGTGCGGGTGCGATGACCAATTTTCATACCTGGCTTCCAAGTGAAGAGGAGAAGACCTGGTTGGCGTCGAAATACCCGGATACCTTCGATCAGCATTATCGGCCACGTATCGATTTCTGGCAGCAGCAAGCAGACAAGGGTGAGCGCTATTATAGCCAGACCATGCCGATGCTATGCCAGACCTGCCAGATCCCGATGATGTTTACGGAGCCTGATGATCCGACTCAGATTGCCTACCATGAGTCGACTTACCTGGGTGACAAGTTTCATTTTTGTTCTACTCACTGCAAGTGCATTTTTGAAAATGAGCCGGAAAAATATTCTCAGGCATGGCTCCCGGCACATCAGATTGCCCAAGGCAATTGCTTTGCCGAAGGTGCAGATCCGAGTGCTCCGGATTTTGATCCGATCAAATCGGTGATGGAATACTGGAACGTTAAATTCGGTAAAGATAATCTGGATTTCGAGGGATCGGAAGATCAGAAAAATTTTGCGCAATGGCGTCAGGCATCTACAAAAAATTAAAACAGGAGGACATATGGCTGTTGTATCGATCAAACCTTATCCGGTCAATAACAAGGATAGGAAACAGAATTTTCATGGTGCGCAATTATTGTATGTGGGTTGGGATAAGCATTTGTTGTTTTACGCCCCGACCGTATTTTGCCTGCCACCCGACACCCCGTTTCAGGCGCTCCTTGACCATCACCTGACGCTGGCCTATGGGGTACATCCCGAATTTTCGGCCATCGATTGGGATCAGGTGCGCTGGCTGAAGTCTGGGCAGCCCTGGGTTCCGGATTTCAGAAAAACCCTGGCTGAAAATGGCCTGGAACATAAAGATGTGCTGCGTCTTCAGACTCCCGGCAAAGAGGGTATGGCCGGGGTAGGAATATAGAGGGGTGAACTGATGAGTTATCAACTGACAATAGAACCGTTGGGTCGCAGCATCGAAGTAAAAGAAGGACAGACCATTTTGGACGCGAGTTTGCGTGCAGGCCTGCACCTGCCGCATGCCTGCTGTCATGGGGTATGCGGCACTTGCAAAGTTCAGGTGCTGGATGGCGAGATCGCGCACGGCGAAGCAACTATTTTCGCGCTCATGGATATTGAGCGGGAAGAGCAGAAATGCCTGGCTTGCTGCGCCACGCTGCATAGCGATGTGACGATCGAGGCCGATATCGAGGAAGATCCCGACGCGCTGGTGTTGCCGGTCCAGGATTTTGAAGGCGTGGTGAGCAGAATCACGGATCTGACGCCGACCATAAAAGGGCTATGGGTACGCCTGTGTCATCTTCAGGGAATGGCGTTTCAAGCCGGCCAATATATCAATTTGAACATGCCCGATGGCCTCACCCGGCGTGCCTTTTCGCTGGCGAATGCACCCTCGGAAAACGGTGAAATCGAACTTAACATCCGCAGCGTTCCTGGTGGAAAGGTCACCGGCTGGATTCATCAGGAATTAAAGGTCGGAGATCGGGTAAGCCTTAGCGGTCCTTACGGACGCTTCTTTGTACGTAAGTCGGCACAACTGCCTTCGTTGTTCCTGGCTGGCGGTTCCGGATTGTCGAGTCCTAAATCGATGATCGTCGATTTGATCGAGACAGGCTGCACCCAGCCCTTGACATTGATCTACGGCGCACGCAGCCGTGATGAACTGTACTACCACGAAGAGTTCGAACAGCTGGCTGCATTGCATCCGAATTTTACCTATATTGCTGCGATTTCCGGCGCAGTGGCTGGCGATGGCTGGAGCGGTGCCAGAGGATTTGTCCACGAAGCAGCGAAGGCGCATTTCGACAACGATTTTCGTGGCCAGAAGGCGTACCTGTGCGGACCGCCGGTAATGATTGACGCCTGTATTACTACGCTCATTCAGGGACGTTTATTTGAGCGGGACATTTATACAGAAAGATTTTTTTCTGCTGCAGATGCGCTTCAGGTGCGTAGTCCGTTGTTCAAGACGATCTAAAGACGGGTCAAGTAAGAAGCAAGAGTGAACCGGAGAATATACAAGCCACAACTTAATACCAATTAAGTATCGACTATCTACAACAAAGGTATTTGACGGTATCAAGGCTCAAACATAAAATCATTTCCACTGGCCTTGCTGCTTGCGCCAATAAGGTTGTATGCAATGCGGTAAAAGCGCAATGAAAACATGGCCATTGTTTTTCCGGAACGCGCCAGTTGCACTGCTGAGTGAAAATTAAAAAGGCGACATGATATGCACCAGATAGAGAATTTTATAAACGGCGAATTTACTGCGGCAACCAGCGGGAAACGATTTGAAAAACGTTCGCCGCTCGACGGTCGCATCATTGCCAGCGTCGCTGAAGCTGGCCTGCCTGAGATCGACGCCGCAGTAAAGGCGGCACGCGCTGCCCTTCAAGGTGAGTGGGGACGGTTGAGCCTTGAGCAACGCACCGAATTGCTGTATGAAGTCGCTAACGAGATTACCCGTCGCTTCGATGATTTTGTGCAAGCCGAGATGGCCGATACCGGTCAGCCGCACCATGTCATGACGCATGCCTTCATTCCACGCGGCGCGGCAAACTTCAAGGTCTTTGCCGACGTCGTTAAAAACGTCGCCAGCGAGTCATTTCAGATGGCGACGCCGGATGGACGGGGTGCGTTGAACTATGCGACCCGCTCACCGAAAGGAGTAATCGGCATCATTTGTCCATGGAATGCCCCGTTTTTACTGATGACATGGAAAGTCGGACCGGCACTGGCCTGCGGCAATACTGTCATTGTAAAACCATCAGAGGAAACACCGCTGACTGCGACATTGCTCGGGGAAGTGATGAACAAGGTGGGCTTGCCAAAAGGCGTTTATAACGTCGTTCATGGATTTGGGGCCGGATCGGCAGGAGAGCATCTGTCACTGCATCAGGGCGTCAATGCAATAACCTTTACGGGTGAGACGCGTACAGGAACAGCCATCATGAAGGCGGCCGCAGAAGGAATGCGGGACGTATCGTTTGAACTCGGCGGAAAGAATGCCGGCATTGTCTTCGCCGATTGCGAGTTTGATGCGGCGGTCGATGGCATTTTCCGTTCGTCTTTCCTCAACAGCGGTCAGGTTTGTCTGGGGACAGAGCGCGTGTACGTCGAACGTCCGATCTTTGACAGGTTTGTGCAGGCTCTGAAGGTCAAGGCAGAAGCTGTGAAATATGGCCGCCCGGAAGACCATGGCGTAAATTACGGTCCGCTGATCAGTCTGGAACATCAGCGCAAGGTCCTTTCCTATTATCAACAGGCAGTGGAGCAGGGCGCAACCGTCGTTACTGGCGGTGGAGTACCGGATTTGCCGGACGCGCTGAAGGGAGGCGCATGGATAGAGCCGACCATCTGGACCGGGTTGCCGGATGATGCCAGCGTCGTACGGGAAGAAATATTTGGACCGTGCTGTCATATCCGGCCCTTTGATACCGAAGATGAAGTGGTCAATCTGGCTAACGATACGCAATATGGGCTTTCGACCACGATCTGGACTCAGAATCTTTCTCGTGCGCACCGCGTTGCTGCCCGCGTAGAAGTTGGCATTACCTGGGTCAACAGCTGGTTCCTGCGTGATTTACGCACGCCCTTTGGCGGTTCCGGGCAGTCGGGTATCGGCCGTGAAGGTGGTGTGCATTCGCTGGAGTTCTACACCGAGACACGCAACGTTTGCATCAAACTATAAGAAGGCCAGGCGCAACATGGAACTCCAACAAATCCAGAATTACGGCGATGCACTCTATGAAGCGATGGTAGCGCGCTCGACCTTGCCACCTTTATTGGAGCGGGAGCCGGAAATGAATTTACATGACGCTTACCGGATTCAGCAGCGTATGGTAGAGCGTCGCTTGCAGGCTGGAGAGACCATTGTAGGCAAGAAAATTGGCGTTACCAGTAAAGCTATTCAGGATTTTCTAGGCGTGTTTCAGCCGGATTTCGGTCAATTAACATCGGCCATGCAGTATGCAGACAACAGCACCATCGATCTTTCAACCTTGATCCAGCCCAAGGCCGAGGCCGAACTGGCTTTTGTCCTGAAACATGATCTGATCGGTCCCGGCGTTAGCGTAATGGATGTGATCCGGGCTACCGATTACGTCGTGCCCTGTTTTGAAATTGTGGATTCCCGAATTGCTGAATGGAAAATAAAGATTCAGGATACGGTTGCAGATAATGCGTCGTGCGGCGTATTTGTGCTCGGTGAAACGCGGGGTGATCCGCGTTTGCTGGATATTACGCTGGCAGGAATGATCGTCGAAAAAAATGGTGAACTGGTATCTACCGGGGCGGGCGCTGCAGTTCAGGGATCCCCCGCGAACGCAGTCGCGTGGCTAGCCAATACTCTGGGAGCGCTGGGTATTTCTTTCAAGGCAGGTGAAGTCATCCTGTCGGGATCGCAGTCAGCGCTCATTCCGATTACAGATGGCGACCGCCTGGTGTGCACCATTGGTGGCTTAGGAAGTTGCAGTGTTGCCTTTTCCGGAAGGAGCACCGTATGAATCCTAGTCAGACCCAGTCATTGACCAAAGCTGAGGTTGTGCTGATCGCAGAGCGTGTTGCCGATGCGCATACCAGGCATCAAGTGATGCCTTTGCTTACTGATGAATTTCCGGCGATGACGGTTGCGGATGCGTATAGGGTCCAAAACGAGCTGCGTCGCTGTTGGGTGGCCCGCGGTAACCGCTTGATCGGATGGAAGATCGGGTTAACTTCCAAGGCAAAAATGTTGCAGATGAAGGTTTATGAACCGGCGATTGGCTTCCTGACACACGATATGTCCCGGCCTGAACATTCGACTATTGAGACAGCTGAGC
Organism: Glaciimonas sp. GNP009; assembly: GCF_054343755.1. Lineage (NCBI taxonomy): Bacteria > Pseudomonadati > Pseudomonadota > Betaproteobacteria > Burkholderiales > Oxalobacteraceae > Glaciimonas > Glaciimonas sp. GNP009. The sequence continues at coordinate 718,517 of NZ_JBTGUV010000004.1, read as the reverse complement.
TGATTCATCCACGGGTCGAATGTGAAATAGCCTTTGTGACCAACAAGATTCTGTGCGGTCCTGCCTGTACCAGAGACGATGTACTGGCAGCCACCGATTTTGTACTGCCAGCGGTAGAGATCATTGATTCGCGCTTTGCGGCCTACAAATTTGATCTGCCCAGCGTGATTGCCGACAACAGTTCCAGTGCGCGTTTTGTGACGGGGGGGAGGGCGCGTTATGCGCAGGATCTCGACCTGCGCACCCTTGGTGTAGTGATGGAAATCAACGGAGAAATTGTGGCCACCGGAGCAGCTGCCGCAGTGCTTGATCATCCGGCAGAGGCGATTGCCAAACTGGTCAATATTCTGCATACGCAGGGGGAAGAGCTTGCCGCCGGCAGTTTTGTCATGAGCGGAGGTATTACGGAAGCGATTGCTGTCAAGGCTGGGGATCAAGTTGTCGCCCGGTTTCAGGAACTGGGAAGCGTCTCTATGCGTTTTGTTTAACCAACATGCGGCATTGTTGGATTAATTAGTGTCGGGTAAGTCTGTTGTAGTACAGAGATCGACTCTGAATTTCAGAATCGCATCATAGATTAATAAAAAAGAGCTTAACCGCCAATCGGGAAAAAAATGCCAATTATTGAAATCCATCTGATGGAAGGCCGCACTGTCAGTCAAAAGCGTGCCCTTATTGCAGGAGTCACCAATGCAGTTATAGCGGCCCTTGATGTCGGGCCGGAACAGGTGCGCATATTGATTGACGAATTGTTGCCGGAACACTTTGCTGTATCAGGAAAAACCACAGCAGAAAAACGCAGTATGGCGCAAACCCAACTTGCTAGCGGGACTAACGAGACAAAATACGATGAAGAAAATTAAATGCGCGTTAATCGGATCGGGAAATATAGGTACCGATCTGATTTATAAAATCATGCGTAGCGCAGTGTTAGAGCCAGTCTGGATGGTCGGCATTGATGCCAATTCCGAAGGTCTTGCACTTGCCCGGAAAATGGGTATGAAAACGACCGCTAACGGCATCGATGATTTGCTTCCACATATTGCAGCAGACGGTATCCAGATCGCATTTGATGCTACCTCCGCGTATGTTCATGCAGAAAATTCCCGTAAATTGAATGCATTGGGGGTCATGATGATCGACCTCACGCCAGCGGCGATCGGGCCGTTATGTGTTCCGCCTGTTAACCTGCGTTCACTGGCTGGAAGCGGTGAAATGAATGTCAATATGATTTCGTGCGCGGGGCAGGCCACCATTCCGATTGTATATGCAGTTTCAAGCGTGCAGACTGTGGCATACGGCGAAATCATCGCCAGCATTTCGTCGAAGACGGCAGGACCCGGTACCCGTAAAAATCTGGATGAATTTGCCAGTACCACCTCGCATGCGATTCAAAAGGTTGGGGGCGCCAAGGCTGGAAAGGCAATGGCGATCATCAATCCGGCTGAGCCCGCCATGATGATGCGCAATACGATTTATTGTGAAACCGAAGACGCGCCTGATCAACCGGCGATTATTGCCTCGGTATTGGCGATGATTAAAGAGGTGCAACAATATGTTCCCGGCTATCGGCTCATTAACGGCCCAGTGTTCGAAGGTCGGCAGGTGTCGGTCTTCATGGAAGTCGCCGGGCTAGGCGATTACCTGCCCACTTACGCTGGAAACCTGGACATTATGACTGCGGCTGCCACCCGCACTGCAGAGATGTTCGCGGAAGAAATTCTTAGCGGAAAACTGACACTGCAACCTACAAAAATGGAGCTGGCATGACTTCTCTTAGGGGCCGAAAAGTCTTTTTGCATGACATGTGTTTGCGCGACGGTATGCATCCCAAGCGCCACCAGATGACATTGGCCGAGATGGTCCGTGTCGCGACTGCGCTTGATGACGCTGGTGTACCCCTCATTCAAGTGACCCATGGCGACGGGCTGGGCGGTCATTCCCTTAATCTGGGAAGAGCGCTGCACACCGATGAAGAATATCTGAACGCCGTCATTCCCGTCCTTAAACGGGCCAAGGTCTCGGTCTTACTGGTACCTGGTCTGGGCAGCATGGCACAACTGCGTTCCGCACGGGCTTGCGGCGCACATAGCGTTCATGTGGCCACCCATTGCACTGAAGCGGATGTCTCTGAGCAGCATATCGCCTGCGCCAGAAATCTCGGCATGGACACGACTGGTTTCCTGATGATGGCACATCTGAACTCACCACAAGGCTTGCTTGAGCAAGGGTTGCTGATGGAGTCCTATGGCGCTAATTGTATCTATGTAACTGACTCAGCCGGCTATATGCTGCCGGAGGACGTTAAGGCCCGTATCAGTCTGTTGCGCTCGGCACTCAAGCCTGAGACCGAGCTTGGCTTTCATGGGCACCATAATCTTGGCATGGGCGTGGCAAACTCGATTGCAGCGATTGAAGCCGGAGCTAACCGTATTGACGGCTCGGTTGGTGGTCTGGGCGCAGGGGCGGGCAATACTCCGCTGGAGGTATTTGCGGCAGTATGCGAGCGCATGGGTATCGAAACCGGTGTTGATCTGTTCAAAATGATGGATGTAGCAGAAGAAATTATTGTGCCACTGATGGACACACTGGTGCGCGTAGACAGAGAATCACTGACCATCGGTTATGCCGGCGTGTACTCGACGTTTTTGCATCCGGCTAAAAAAGCCGCAGCAAAATATGGTGTGCCAGCACGCGATATTCTGATTGAAATCGCGCGCAGAAATTTGATCGGCGGTCAGGAAGACATGATAGAAGACACCGCCATGACAATGGCCAAGGAACGCGGCTTGCTCAAGGATGTCGCTTGATAAAAAAACAGTAATGCGCAAGTAAATAGCATCAAGGCGGTGCTTTGGCCACCTGCTCATTACTGTCCCGTTCTACATAATAATAAAGGAGATAAAAATGGCTTTACGAGGCGTTTTACGATTAGGCGAAGTGTGCATCCGGGTTCTGGACATGGCGGCGTCACGTCGGCATTATGGCGATCATATGGGTTTGATTGAGGTGCATACCGACGCCAGCGGTCAGGTGTATTACAAAGCTTGGGATGAACATGATCATCACTGTATTGTCTTGCGCGAGGCCGATTCGGCAGGAATGGATTACTTTGCGTTCAAAGTCTATGACGACCAGACTCTCTCGAATCTTGAAGTGCGGATTAAAGAGTTCGGTTTGCCCGTTGAACGTATCGCAGCAGGCGTGTATGCGAAAAGCGGGAGGAGATTGGTGTTTGTTCTGCCAAGCGGGCACACCATGCATCTGTATGCGGAAAAAGAGCAGATCGGAAATACGCTAGGCACCACCAATCCCGGTGTGATGCCGGAGGAAGGGGTAATCCGTGGGTTCCGTATCAACAGGATAGACCACGTGTTATTAGGTGGCATAAATATTGATGAAAATGCGCGACTTTTCCAGGACGTTTTTGAATTCGATATGACCGAACGCTTGATCGATGCGGAATCGAAAGCATCGCTTGCCTTGTTTGTCAGCTGTTCCACCAAACCACATGACGTCGCTTTTGTGCTGCAGCCGGAATCGAATAAATTTCACCATGTATCATTTTTGCTGGAGTCAGTTGCCGACCTGGTACATGCCGCTGATCTGATAGGAAAATATCGGATACCAGTAGAGGTGAGTACCAATCGTCACGGCATTACGCGCGGAGCGACGATCTATTTCTTCGATCCGTCCGGTAATCGTAATGAAGTGTTCACAGGGGGCTATGTACACTATCCCGATACGCCATTACTGACCTGGGATTCCAGTGAAATCGCCGCGGCCGGATTTTCTCAGGACAATACCATGCGCGAAACTTTTTTCACCGTACTGACCTGAACGCGCAATAACAGACCCGGCGCCCGGAATACTTCCCGGGCGTTTTACTTTGAAAGCGACGGCGTCATCTTGTCTGATGCATCAATGATCAAGGCAGGAATTTTCTATACCACTCCTGGTCCCGGAGGCAGACTGTCTCATGCTTTGGAACCGAGTGTATGTGAAATGCACATGGCGCTTTCAAACGCCGTCTTTAACAGGCTCTGGCGGATATCGCTCCCGACGTTTTGACGAAATAAATCATGTGGACTGCAGCTAACGTCCCCTATTTTTTGTTGCCTTTTCTGTGCCGATTATTCAGCGCTTTCCTTGTGCAGGTGTCGTTACGTCTGAAGAAATTATAAGGATATTCCAGACTTAATCATCGACATACCCAAAAGGTATTGCGCTTCGATAAATAAAGCATTGGACAGTAATGACGCTAAAAAATAGCATGTATTCAAAGTGGCAGCGATAAAGTGCGACCAATTTCAGTATTGATAAATGGTTGCGATGGATGCAAAAGTTGAAAGATAAAGATGAAACCAGTTTTTAAAATATTCATGTCGATGCTTCCGTTGTTAATTGTCGGCGGTTTGCTCTATGCGGCATTCTTTATCAAGCCGCATCCAAAAGGAGAGGCGGTTTCGTTGCCCGTCTTTGCACGCGGAGAAGGATTTTATGGCCTCGCTGTGCTTGATGCATCCAGGTCTTGGGTGGTCGGCAGTAACGGGAAAATAGCCTGGACGGAAAATGCTGGTGGTACCTGGCATTTGCAAAACTCCGGAAGCACCCAGACCTTGCAGGACATTGCCGCATGGGATACCCAAAGGGCGGTTGCGGTAGGAAACGGCGGGGTAGTTCTGGTGACCTCAGATGCAGGAAAATCCTGGCGCACGATTGCGGTCCCGAAATCAGCCATATCAAACAATCTGTTGCGTGTGAAAACGCTCGCAGGCGGCAGTGTCTGGGCCATCGGCGAGGCCGGAAGCGTCCTCCGGTCTACAGATTATGGCAGCACATGGTTGCAAGTTGGTGTGGCTAAAGATGCAGCCTGGAATGATATTGCGTTTGGACCAGGATGGACGTTGCTGGTGGGCGAGTTCGGCGAGATGTCGATGTCTGGCGATGAAGGCATGAGCTGGCATGCGGTGTCCGATCCGGTGAAAAGCAGCCTGATGTCAGTGGCATTTAAGGATGCCAATACGGGGGTAGCTGTTGGTCTCGGTGGCGTCATTCTGGTGACACAGGATGGTGGTCAACATTGGAACGAAGAAAAATCGCCTTCGCCCGAACATCTGTTCAAAGTGTTGTGGGACGGCACCCGCTGGCTGGCGGTTGGCCGCAGCGGCGTCATTTTGATCGGCGCAGCAGATGCACATCAATGGACTTCGACGCGGCTTTCAGCGCTAGACAGAAGCTGGTACACCGCTATTGCTGCACAAGGAAGTCATTATCTTCTATCAGGATCCAGAGTCGCAGTCACAGCTGCAAACGCATTGTAATTTTTCCAGACAGACCGTTCAAGAGTCAGTCCATTCATAAAGAGACGAACATGAAAGATAAAGTATTTAGCAGGCTGGAGTCTTTCGTCGACGCCTGCATCCGGCGACGCGTCGCGGTCACAGTGGCGTTTTCCATAGCGACGCTGACGATGGCATTTTTTGCTGTGCAAATCAAAGTCAAGACGGTATTTGACGACCTACTGCCACAAAATCATCCATACGTTCAGGTGAATAAACAATTTCGTCAGGATTTCGGTGGCTCCAATATGGTGAGCATCAAGCTGGAAACTGATAAGGGCGATATTTTTCAGACACCGGTACTGGAAAAAATAAAAAAACTGACCAATGATTTAGCCCTGGTCGATGGCGTCAATCCCTTTCAAATTCTGTCGCTGGCATCGAGCAAGCTAAAGGAAATAAAAGCGACCACGGATTCCATCGAGACTAAACCGGTGATGTTTCCGGACGTACCCCATACGCCAGCGGAGATGGAAACACTCAAAAGCAAGGTGTTGAACAGCCCGTTGATTTATGGATCGTATGTGTCGGCGGACCTGAAGGCAGCGCTCATCACCGTCGATTTTTATGAAAATGCGATCGATTACAACAAGATCTTTCCGCAAATTATGACGCTTGCCGATTCCTTTTCCGGGAACGGGGTGCGCGTGAGCGTTGTGGGCGAGCCGATATTGTTCGGTTGGGTTAACCATTACGTCCCTGAAACTATCCGCATATTTCTCACCACTCTGGCTTGCTTACTAGCGCTATTATTTCTGACGGCCCGTACCTGGCGCGGTACATTGCTGCCCTTATTGGCCGGCCTTACCAGTGCATTATGGGCGTTGGGTGCAGCACGACTGATCGGCTTTAACCTTGATCCGCTGGTAATCGTGATCGCCTTTCTGATCACCGCACGCTCCATTTCGCATTCGGTACAATTGGTCACGCGATTTGGCGATGAGCTGGCGGCTGGAGTTCCGACTTCCAGGGCCGCGGCCAGTTCTGCCATGCTGCAATTATTTAAGCCAGGCATGCTGGGCGTCATTGCAGATGCCGGTTGCATGATTGTGGTGGTACTCACGCCGATTCCATTGATGCAAAAAATTGCATTGATCGGCACCATTTGGGTATTAACGATTTCAATTTGTGCTTGCGTGATGACCCCCGTGCTGTTGTCATGGGTCAAAATTTCGAACGGTTTCGCGCATCCCGTCAATATTTCGGGCCTGCTCGAACGGGTTTTGAGTGCCTGCATTTTTCTCACTACCTCCGCCTGGCGCTATGCTTTACTGGCAGGCGCAGCGCTGGTTTTCATCGGTTCCGGCCTGTATGCGTTTAACTTGCAGGTCGGGGATGCCGATGCCGGGTCCCCCATTCTTTGGCAGAACTCACGCTATAACCGGGATGCTGCTGATATCAATCGTCAGTTTCAGGGGGCAGACCGGATGTACGCGGTGTTTTCCGGTGAAAAGCCCGGTGATGTCAAAGAACCTGCGGTGCTGGAAAGCATGGCATCCATGCAGCGCTTCATGGGAGCACAGCCACAGATAGGCGGAAGTCTGTCGGTTGCCGACGTCCTCCCTATCGTCAATCAGGTACTGCGTGAAGATAACCCGCGCTATCGTCGATTCGGGAAAACTACCGCAGAAAATGCCGAGTTGTTCTATATGTGGGCGCCAGATTCTGGTGATGCTGCACGCTTCATGACGCCGCAATTGCAATTCGCCCCTGTGACTTTTTTCTTCAAAGATCACCGTGGCGACACCATACGTACTGCAATCTCCCGACTAAAGACTTTTATCGCTGATCATCCCGTCGCTCATGGAAAATATGTATTGGCGGGTGGCTTGATAGGCATCACTGCGGCTGTCAACGAAGTCATTTTTTCAGGGCAGATCGAAAGTATCGCATTTGCGCTGCTGGTGCTGGTCATTTGCTGCACAGTCGCCTATCGATCAACCCGGGCCGGTATTTTCTTCCTGGTTCCGGTACTCCTTTCGAATACGATTACTTTCAGCGTCATGGCCTGGCACGGAATAGGAATGACATTGAGTACGCTGCCGGTCGCTGCCCTGGGCATCGGCTTGGGTGTTGATTATGCTTTCTATGTGGTCGATGCGATTCGCGAAGAATTGCATCAGCACGATGACCTCAAACTGGCCATTTCCAGAGCTTTGCGAACAGCAGGCAAGGGCGTACTGATCACCTCTCTGACGTTGACCACAAGTGTGGTTTTATGGTTCGCCTCGTCGCTCAGATTCCAGGCAGAAATGGGAATCCTGATGGCGATCTGGTTATTCATATCGGCCTTTAGTGCGCTATTGATCGTGCCAGCCATGGTCTATGTTTTCCGTCCTGAATTTGTAGTTGGCAAGCGCAAGCATGATGCCGTGATCAGTGATTCCTGCTGCGCTGTCCATAATTCTGACGCGGCGGCCACCTTTCCCTGACGGCGGGAGTCAATCAATTTTTATGGTGAAGGTAATAACCGGCGCCGGAAGGTGTTGGTGAAGTTTTTCAGATATATAACTATAACGAGGCGGGGGACATATGAAAATAGAAAGACAAAAAACCAGAAATGCACAGCCGTTGAAAATACTTTCAGCGATGGCCATTTTACTGGGGTCTGCTGGAGCGAATGCACTGGCTGCCGACGACAATACAATGGCACCTGAAAACAGTCCATTGGTGGCAGTAGCGAGTGCGCCGATTGACACGTTCAGCCAGAATTATTTCAAGATCGGCGGTTTTGTCCGTACCTGGTTATCCTGGAATCTGCAGAACAATCGTGACCAGACTTCCCCGTTGCCGGGTCAACCTGCATACAGTGCATTAGGCGGAAAAGGCAAGCTGATGATGGCCCGCAGTAGCCTGGAACTTGCAGCAGATTTTCGTACTGGCCCTGTGACCTGGCGTGCTGTTGGCCGGGCTGATCGTGAGCTGATCACCTCCTATGAAAAAAATCTGCAGGATCGCTCCTGCTACAGTGCCACCGTTGCCGGATCGCCTACTGGGCCTGGTTGCAATGTACGCGGTCAGTATGATCAGGAGGAACTGCGTGAATTTTATGCAGACTTCAAGGTTGGCGAGCGCGTGACAGTAAGACTGGGTAAGCAGCAAGTCGTGTTCGGAGAAACGGATTTTTTTCATCCGAACGATTTGTTAAACGGCTTTGATTATCGCTGGCGTCTGTTTGGCGAGCCCGAAAGTGACGAGTTACGCAAACCGTTGATTATGGCCAATGTCAAGATTGCGATACCTGAGGCGCAGGGCACCTTGCAAATTGTGGTTCGTCCCGGCTGGGACCGCAACAAAGATATCGGCAATACCTATGACATTTACGGTGGACGATGGAGCGGATCGCCGAATATGGGGGTGGACTACCTTGCCTATGCAACGCAATTCAATTACGACCATCCGGCTGGGCGTGCCAAAGATGTCACCGGGGCACTGCGCTGGTCGGGAGAGGCGGGAAGTCTGAATTATTCAGTAGGTTATCAACGCGTATTTCAACCTGATTTTGTCCTCAATCCCTGCGGAGTATTTGCCGGATCTGGCCAACGCGATTCAACGGGTTGCGTAAAAGGCTTGTACTACGAACAGGCACCTACCAACAAGGCATATGGCGATTGGATTTATCCGATCATTGATGTAGCAGGCTTTAGCGTAAGTGGTGAAAGCAAGCCACTTGACTCCATCCTCAATTTCGAAATGGCTTACCAGTTTGGTCGCTTATTCAATTCGAATTCGAATGTCAGTGGCGTGCCTAATGGGCAAGGATATTTCCAGATTCCGAATAATGCCGGAGTCATGGGGCCGATCGTTAAAAAAGATGTTATCCAAACGACGTTCCGTGTCGACAAGCAGTTGCGTTTGCAGGATTGGTTGGGAACTAATGGTCCTTCCTTTTCTTCGGCTCAGATATTTGATACCTGGATTCAGAATTTTAACAATAATGATGACGCCGTCGCGGCAGTCAGTTCGGCTGCCAAACTGAAGAAGCACAGCACCATCGGAACCGCCTTCATTCAGTTTCCGTACATGAGCTCGCGGCTGATCTATCAGGTAGCGCTGGGTGCCGAGTTTCAGGCGCACAATGCCTTTTTGATTCCCAGTGTTTCCTACAGCATAGGTAACCATTGGCGTTTTTCAGCGGATGCAGTATTTTTCTATTCGCAATATGCGCGGGAAAATAATATCTCTGATCCGGGCAATCAAAGTTCGGGTTTTGCCGCGCTGAATAATCACAATTACGCCACCCTGCGTGCGACCTATCAGTTCTGAAATCAAAAAGGAAACCTGCAATGCATACCATCGCAACGTTTGATACATGTATTTCAAAAAAGAAAGCCCATATCATGTCACTGTCAAATTTCAGATATTCCCGAGCCTTGGTGGTTGCCAGCTTGCTCGCCGCCAGTTCGTCGCTATTCGCTGCAGAATTGCCCGAAGGTACCGTCATCAGTAAAGCCAATATTGACAGTATTCAGAACGATACTTTTATGGGTCACAAAATCAGTGATCTGTTGACCGAAAAAATGGCCTGGTTCGTACGTAATCATAATAAAAAATATCCACTGGTGAAGAGCCCGACGTTAGTGCTGGACGCAAAGTATTGGGAAGCTACAAAAAAATACTCGGGACAGGTCAAATTTAATACACAGACCAGAGAAGTGACTGGTTATGTGGCAGGCAAGCCGTTTCCGAATATCGACCCGGCAGATCCTTTTGCCGGCGACAAGGTAATCTGGAATTACTATTATGGTGCGTCTACCGGATCGGACATTAAGCAAGATGTGATGTTCTCACTGGCAAATAAAAATGGTTATGAATCGAGTTCACGCTGGACTTACCAGCGGATTTATAACAAGGGTCGTTTGTGGGATGGAGATAGTGCATTTACGGATAAAGATGTACTGAATAAATTGGTTCTGGTTGCTTTAACGCCGCAGGATCTCAAGGGCGTCGGTACCTTCACCACCCAATATGATATTGCCGGAAAACCGGATGATCAGTGGGCCTATATCAAGTCGGCGCGGCGCATTCGTCGGCTCTCTGGTAATGCGTGGATGGATAACGTCGGAGGCTTTGATTTTATTAACGACGATATCAATATCTGGAACTCGCGCCCGACCAAATATAAATCCATTAAATTGCTGGGAAAACGCTGGATTCTTGCAAATATCGATTATTCAAAGATAAACAAGGCCCGCGTAACCGGAAAAGCAGGAACCGCCGGAGAATGGCCGCATATCGACTATAGCGATCCGATTGCCCAGTCAGTGCAGGGCGTTACACCTGTCGAAGTGTGGGTCGTCGAAGGAGTACCACCTCCAGAGCATCCTTACAGCAAGAAAATAGTGTATGAAGACGTCAATACCAACGTTATTTATTACGGTGAAGCTTACGATAAAAAAGGAGAATTCTGGCGCTGGCAGAATTACCACTTCGAACAACGGGTCGGAGTCAAATCGGGGATCAAATACATTTCGGTTGCCGGTGGTGAGTATGCAGATTTGAAGGCCCAGCACGTGACATTTTATATGACGCCCGGAGAGAATGATATCGGGCTCAATGCGACGACCTTTAACGCTGATATTCTCGAAACATTACAGTAGAAAAAAATGGCCTCTGCACCGAGTTTCAACGGTGCAGAGGCCTCAGCATTTTTCCTCGTATCTTCCAGCTAACCGCACTATATTTTTTAACATCGTATGGACGGCGTGGGCGTGGCCTGCTATTGCAAAAAATCAGCATCATTTTTTCGGGTTGATCTGATGTGACATCAAACACTTAAAATAATAAAAAACACTCATGACCATTTTGACCTCAACTGTTTCTCCCCGTGCTGATGATTTCAAGGCGAACACTGCAGCAATGCAATTGATCGTCGACGATTTGCACGCCAAAGTGGCCACCATCGCCGAAGGCGGTGGTGCGGCGTCCAGCGCCAAGCACCTGGCACTTGGCAAATTGCTGCCACGCGAGCGCGTGCAGATGCTGCTCGATCCGGGCACCCCTTTTCTGGAGTTCTCGCAACTGGCCGCCTATGACATGTACAAGGACCAGCATGGTGTCGCGGCTGCACCGTCTGCCGGAATCATTACCGGCATCGGACGCGTTAGCGGGCAGGAATGCGTGATCGTCTGCAATGACGCTACCGTCAAGGGCGGCACCTATTATCCGATGACGGTAAAGAAGCATTTGCGTGCGCAGGAAATTGCCAATCAAAACAATTTGCCATGCATTTATCTTGTCGATTCGGGTGGCGCGAATTTGCCGAATCAGGATGACTTGTTCCCGGACCGTGACCATTTCGGCCGGATTTTTTTCAATCAGGCCAATCTGTCGGCCAAGGGCATTCCGCAAATCGCGGTGGTGATGGGGTCGTGCACCGCAGGTGGCGCGTATGTCCCGGCAATGAGCGATGAGTCGATCATCGTCAAGAATCAGGGCACGATCTTTCTGGCCGGACCACCGCTGGTCAAGGCCGCGACCGGCGAAGTGGTCAGCGCGGAAGACCTGGGCGGAAGTGACGTTCACACGCGCCTGTCGGGCGTAGCCGATCATCTCGCACAAAACGATACCCATGCGCTGTCGCTGGCGCGCACCATCGTCTCGCACCTGAACCGCAGCAAACCATCGCAAGGTGCGTTACGCACACCGGCAGAGCCGATGTTTGCCGCACAGGAACTGTACGGCATCATTCCGACCGATGCGCGCAAACCGTTCGACGTGCGCGAAGTCATAGCCCGCATCGTCGATGGCAGTGACTTCGATGAATTCAAGGCACGTTATGGCACCACGCTGGTGTGCGGCTTTGCCCATATCCATGTTATGCCGGTTGGCATTATTGCCAACAATGGCATCCTGTTTTCGGAGTCAGCGTTAAAAGGCGCGCACTTTATCGAACTGTGTTGCCAGCGCAAAATTCCGTTAGTGTTTTTGCAGAATATCAATGGTTTCATGGTCGGACGCAAATACGAGAATGAAGGAATTGCGCGTAATGGTGCCAAAATGGTCACTGCTGTCTCGACTGCTGCGGTACCCAAATTCACTGTCATCATCGGCGGCAGCTTTGGGGCAGGTAACTATGGCATGTGCGGACGGGCTTTTTCGCCGCGTTTCCTGTGGATGTGGCCGAATGCACGCATTTCAGTGATGGGCGGGGAACAGGCTGCGGGCGTATTGGCAACGGTCAAGCGCGATGGCATCGAAGCCAGAGGCGGGGTCTGGAGTGCCGATGAAGAAGCGGCATTCAAGCAGCCGATCAAGGAACAATACGAGCTGCAAGGCCATCCGTATTATGCCAGTGCACGGTTGTGGGACGACGGCGTGATCGATCCGGCCGATACCCGCACCGTACTGGGACTGGGACTGAGTGCGGCATTGAATGCGCCGATTGCAGACACCAAATTTGGTGTCTTCCGAATGTAATGCGCGAATCTCATGGCGCCATTGCCATCCTGCATTCTTCATTCCATCCTTCTCGAAAGTACGCATGTTTACCAAAATTCTGATTGCCAATCGTGGCGAAATCGCCTGCCGTGTAGCGGCCACTGCCCGCCGCCTTGGCATCAAAACGGTCGCCGTCTATTCCGAAGCTGACGCCAGCGCCAAACACGTTGCGATGTGCGATGAGGCTGTCTTGATCGGCCCGTCTGCCGCGCGCGACAGCTATCTGAAAGCCGACGTTATTCTTGCTGTAGCCCAAGCGACCGGCGCCCAGGCGATCCATCCAGGTTATGGTTTCCTGTCGGAAAACGCAGCTTTTGCGCGCGCCTGCGAAGCTGCCGGGGTGGTGTTTATCGGTCCCCCGGCATCAGCGATTGATGCGATGGGCTCCAAGTCCGCAGCCAAAACCTTGATGGAACAAGCCGATGTGCCGCTGGTACCTGGTTATCACGGTGATAATCAGGATGCCGACTTCCTGCACGCACAGGCTAATGTGATGGGTTATCCGGTCTTGCTCAAAGCCAGCGCTGGCGGCGGCGGCAAGGGCATGCGCATCGTTGAGAATAGTAGTGATTTCAAGCAAGCGCTGGCCTCCTGCAAGCGCGAAGCGATCAGCAGCTTCGGCGACGACAAGGTGCTGGTCGAAAAATACCTGAGTCGTCCGCGCCATATCGAAATCCAGGTATTTGCCGACAGCCATGGCGACTGTGTTTTTCTGTTTGAACGCGATTGCTCAGTGCAGCGCCGCCATCAAAAGGTACTCGAAGAAGCACCGGCACCAGGCATGAGCGAGCAACGCCGTAACGCCATGGGGCACGCCGCAGTGACTGCCGCCAAAGCGGTCGGCTATGTCGGTGCCGGTACCGTTGAATTCATTGTCAATCAGGACGGCTCGTTCTATTTCATGGAAATGAATACCCGCCTGCAGGTCGAGCATCCGGTGACCGAAATGATCACCGGCACCGATCTGGTCGAATGGCAATTACGGGTGGCCGCCGGACAGGCGCTGCCGTTGACGCAAGCGCAATTGCAAATCAATGGCCATTCCATCGAAGCGCGGATTTATGCAGAAAATCCGGAGAAAGGTTTTTTACCATCGATCGGGACCTTGCAGCATGTGCGTACACCACAGGCGCTGGCGTTTGCGTGCAACGAACAAAGTGCCAGCCACCAGCCAGCAGCGGTGCGGATAGATTCGGGGGTACGTGAAGGCGATACCATTTCTCCTTTCTATGATCCGATGATTGCCAAGCTGATCGTCTGGGGTGCTAACCGCTCCGAGGCGCTCGCGCGTATGGAGCAGGCGCTCTGCGACTATCAAATCGTTGGCGTCAGTACCAATATCGCCTTCCTGAAACGCCTGATCACGAGCCGGGCATTCTCTTCGGCAGAGCTCGATACCGGGTTGATCGAGCGCAATCAGGAGGTATTGTTTCCAGTGCCGCAGCCTGCATCAGTTGCGTCCCTTGCACTGGCCAGTGCGGCATTGCTGGGTGCGGAAAAGATTGCCACCGCGGCAAATGAGCCATGGTCCGCCACATCCGGTTGGCGCATGAACAGTCATTTGCAGCGCAAGCTCGATTTTTCCACTGAACAGTCTGAGCATGCGCTGCGCATCGCGTATGGTAAGGATCAATGGCTCCTCTCTGACGATCAGACCAGCGCCCCGCTAGTGCTGCTAACGCATGCCGACAGCGATCTCGTTATCAGGCTGGCCGACCAAACGGTGCGTGGCACGGTCGTGCGCGAAAATCAGCTGTTTCATGTATTCAATGCCGGTACACATACCGCGCTGACGTATGTGGACCCGATGTCCCATGAAGGTTTCGCTGAAGCTGATGCAGGACGACTGACCGCGCCGATGCCGGGCAAGATCGTCGCGATCCATGTCAAAAAGGGCGATATCGTTGCCAAGGGCGCAGCGTTGCTGGTGATGGAAGCCATGAAGATGGAACACACGATTTCGGCACCGGCTGGCGGCGTGATTGAAGAAATTCTGTTTGAGGTGGGCGATCAGGTCGCTGATGATACGCAGCTCTTGACATTGCTTGTATGAAATTTAAGCTTCAGTACGATTAGTTTGTCATACAAGTCCCTTTTATAAGGTGAGCATTATGTTTGGGTTTAAGTAAGTTCGGTCATATTGACGCAAATAGATAAAATTATTTTTTCGACAATCTCAGAATGCTTCGGGTGAAGTGATCTGATTTTCACAGTTTTCAACTAACAGGAAAAGTCATGGCAAAAATTTTAGTTCTCTATAAACATCCGGTAAATGTCGAAGCTTTCAACAGCCACTACCTCGGCATCCACGCGCCGATCGCCAAAACGCTGCCCGGCCTGCGTTCCTTCGAGTTAAGTACTGGCGATATCATGGGGCCAGAGGGACGCGCGGATATATACATGGTTGCCATGCTAACGTTCGATTCGGTCAGTGCAATTGAATCGGCGTTGGCGTCACCCGCCGGGGAGGCTGCGGTAGGGGACCTGCCAAACTTCGCTATGGCAGGGGTTGAGATTTTGATTTGCGAGACAAGATCCATGTAGCCCACAGATAAGCCGGGAAGACGTCAGCGACGATCTGTCTGCGTGACTTACCTCGGATGGCACCTGATCTGCTACGCCCCCAAAAGGAGCGCATAAAGATCAGGATGCGTACTTTAGAATCTCCCCTTCCATCGCGCTTTATGTAGTGCCGGCGATCAGTAAATTATTTTATGCTGTGTGCGTTGAGCGGCATACCTGGCGCAGCCTGGTCACGCCTGTCGCGGGCAGCCTTTCCCCAAAATATCAGTCATGCGGTATCGCTTGATGTTTCCTAGGTGCGCAATTTTCAAGTCAGTTTGTATCGTCTGACTCGTCGATAACAATCGGCATCGCCCAAGTGTGGACCATATACCTAAAAAGTATTGCACTTCGTTAAAGAAAGCATTGGACATTGATGACTTCAAAAAATACGATGTATTCGAACTGGTGGCACTGCGAGGTTATCCCTGTTTCATCGTCGAGCCCGGGTCCTCTGATGTTGTGTATGCTCTGTATACCGTTTGCTGATGATCTGTAAAAAATCTTAAAGTGGAGAAAATCGAATGAGTACAAGAGATGAAAAAGTGATATTGCCAGCTGACTTAGCAGGTGGTGTCGACCTTACCGCTGATTATGACGTTGTGGTCTGCGGTAGTGGGGCAGCAGGCCTGAGTACTGCTTTGTTTGCGCGCTGGCAGGGTAACCGGGTATTGGTCCTGGAGAAAGCCGACAGTATCGGTGGGACGACTGGGAAATCCGGTTTCTGGTATTGGATACCAAATAACGCGCAATTGAAAAAAGCCGGCATTGCCGATCCGAAACCCGATTTCATGAAACTTGTCGCCCGTTTGAGTGCCCCTCTTACCTATAGCCCGACCCACCCCACCTTGGGTCTGAGTGCCTGGCAATACGCGATGTGTGAAGCTTTTTATGACAGCGCCTCGATCGCAGCCGAACTCCTCAATGAAAAAGACGCATTGCCCTATCAACATCCCGAGGGAGTCGTTGACTACTGGGCTGAGTTACCGGAAAACAAGGTGCCGGTAGGACGGGTGCTTCAGCCTAAAGGTGCTACGGCAGTCGATGGCGGAAAAATAGGAATAAAGACTCTTTCAGCTGCGGCAAAACGCGATGGAATAGATATCAAAGTATCGCATCGGGTAAAGGACGTCATCCGCAATGGACGCGGAGAAGTGATCGGTGTGGAAGTCATCATGCCCGACGGAACAGTAGGTCGGATTGGGGCTAAAAAAGCGGTGGTATTTGCATCCGGTGGCTTTACGCACGATGCGGAACTGCGGCGTGAATTTTTGGGCGGTGCGGTCATCGGCGGTTGCGCGGCGATTGCCAATGAGGGTGATTTTATCCGGATCTCCAGTCCGCTGGGCGTGCAGTTGGCCAACATGAACCATAGCTGGAACGCTCCTATTGTTTATGAAAAAGCCGTTGCCAAAGAAAGCGCCGTATGGTCGACTTTTGTCGCTTCCGGTGACTCCATGATCTACGTCAACAAGCATGGACGGAGAGTCGTCAACGAGAAGCTGCAATACAACGAGGTAACGCGGGCGTTTTGGGTGTGGGATGGCCCGCGTCAGGAATTTCCGAATCAGTTACTCATCGCCATATGGGACCAGCAGGCACAGGATCACTGCGCAGAGCCACATTACGGATCCTTTATTGTGCCATCTGACCAAAATAACGATCATGTCATTCAAGGGGCAACACGCGCAGAACTCGCACAAAACATTGCTGCCCGTCTGGCCCTGTATCGGGATCGGGTCAACGTCGTCGTTTCGTCAGATTTTGTGGAGAATCTGGATGCGACGATTGAACGTTTTAATGGCTTTGCCCGCTCCGGTAAAGATCTGGATTTTCAGCGTGGCGAGCGTCCGGTTGAGCTGATGTTTAATGGTCCGGTTAACGTAAAGAATGCGAATAAGCACAATCCCACAATGTCACCGATCAGTGACACCGGTCCGTTCTATGCAGCGCTGATGGGGCCGAGCGCACTCGATACCAAAGGCGGACCTAAAACTGATACCTATGGTCGTGTTCTTGATGTGGCTGGCATACCGATTTCCGGCCTGTATGGGGTCGGCAATTGTATCGCATCTGCATCCGGGGCGGCGTACTGGGCTGGTGGAGCGACGCTCGGCCCTATCGTAGCCTTTGCATATCGTGCTGCGAATGCACTCCACAACGAGCCGGTAAAAGACGTCTCGCTATAAGCCGCTAACCATGTCTCAAAGGTCGTTATGGCCTTTTTGACGTTCGCCATTCGACGCGTTCGCGTTCATCGGAGAACCCTATTGCTGACGGTAGCGATAAGGTTGAGCAGCACAGAAAATAATTGGGTTAAGCATCATTGCCAGGGCGACGAATTGGTCACCGAGAGAGGCATTACCTGACGTAAGCGTCATGATTCCTTTTGATGAAAATATTTATTTTAAAAATATACATATAAATCAATGGCTTACTGATTGGTATGGTTAATGCTTGGTATCTCGCTTAGTACGTGACGGTTCGAAAAATAAGGTTGGTCTTCAGACGAGTGCAAGCAAAGTTAAAATAGTGCTCTGCAGGAAATAGAAGATATCTTCAAGTTCCTGAAAACAATAAAAATCTTTTGAAGATCATCCACTAGGAGACAAAAACAATGATGGATAAACATGCATTGCACGCAGATGCGGTCGTAACAAAGCCAGAAAGCTTGAACCCGTGTGTCAACAAGGAGGCAGCGCCATGACTTCATCGCGGCTATTGCCAGCAGATTTCGAAGACCTGGAGGTATTTGTTCCGTATTGGGTACGCGATACCAACGACCAACGCTGGCAGCAGCGCTCGAAGGCTTCCATGGAGGAAATTCAACTTTTTTACGACCGGATGCTCGCCAGAGCGGAAGATGCGATCACTTACCTTGACCAGTTTGCATTTGACGACATGCCGCAAGAAGCCGCGTGTCTGTTCAAGCTTTTGCTGGCTATCGCGCATGCCGCGATGGCTGTAGAAATGCACGGCCAACCGCGTGCGCATCATGCCCAGTTACGTACCGACCTTCACGTGTCCAAAGGACCATGGCCGTTTGGTGGTGGGGAACGCGCGCAGGACCGTCAAAAAATTATCAAGATAACGGAGATACAGTCATGAACGACATGGTGATAGGAGCACATCTAGGCGAAGCCGGCTCAAAGGAAAGCTTCACGTTAACTTCGGGCTTGGGTACCGGACCGGTGCCTGTCGATTCCTACATCTCTCCGGAATTTTTCGAACAGGAGCGGACCCGTGTTTTTGGCAGATCCTGGCTGCATGTAGGCCGCATCGACCAGCTCCCTGAGACAGATAGCTATTTCGTCAAGGAAATTGAGATATGCAAGGCCTCCGTTCTGGTAACGCGCAATGCGCAAGGCAAAGTGCAGGCTTTTCACAATGTCTGTTCGCATCGCGGCAATCTTGTCGTCACCGATGAGTGCGGGACGAGTAGCCGGTTTCGCTGCGCATATCACGGCTGGACCTATCAAAGTGACGGAACGTTGGCGGGTGTGCCTGACCAGAAAAATTTCTTTAATCTCGATAAAAAGACATGTGGTCTCACACCTATCGCGACGGAAGTATGGGAGGGCTGGATCTTCGTCAACATGCAGCGCGAGCCCGAAATTAGCCTGCAAGACTTTTTGGGGCCTTACGGCGTATCGTTTGCAGGGGTACCGTATGGTAAAGATCATCAAACGCTAGTGATCGAGGCGCGTTTTGATGCCAACTGGAAGTTGATTATGGACGCTTTTTCCGAGTCATACCATGTGCCGGCGATTCACCCGGCCACATTGGCACCAGGCTTCTCGCATGCGGTCCACAATAAATATGCCAGACCGTTAAGTGGACAAACTTTTGGTTTGCACTGCGCCTGGTCGGCTTATGGCAATCCCGAATATGCCGCACCACCCAACTCGGAAGTGGAAAGACTCGCTTGCAAGGTCGATACCGGTGGTTTGCTTGGTAGCGATTTTAGCGATGAAGTCTTGCAGTTGAGAGCGCATCCTGCCGTCAATCCAACCAAGGAGGCATGCTGGTCGGCTGATGTTACCGCTATTTTTCCAAACTTTAATATTGACTACTCGACAGGCGGCTACTGGACCCATGAGTTTTGGCCCGTCGCTCATAACAAGACACATTGGATCCTGACTATCCGCATACCTGCAGCAACCTCGGTGCGACATCGCTTGCAACTGGAGCATTATGCTGCACGTTGGGGTGAAATTGTATTGGAAGATGTGACCAATTGCGAGCGTATCCAGAAAGGACTTGAATCTGGAGCAAAGAAAGTCATGTATTTGCAGGATGGAGAATTCATGATCCGACATATGCAGGAAACCTTGCGTAAATGGGTCAATGCAGAAACGGTGGCTGATGCGATGAAGTGATCGGTGATGCATTGATCATGGCCCTGATGGCATGCCTGCGATCAGGGTTTTTGGATGTTTTATAAAATCGAAAATTGAAATGAATAAATGGCAATGTGCAGTGTGTGGTTTTGAATACGACGAGAAGGAGGGGATGCCAGATCACGGAATCGCTGCTGGCACCCGGTGGAATGACGTTCCGGATAGTTGGGAGTGCCCGGATTGCGGTGTGGGGAAAGCCGACTTTGAGATGAGGATGGTTGCATGATGGCCATACACATGGTGCGTAGTAAACTTTAAAGAGAAGACAGAAATATTTATGTCGCCTATCATAATCGTCGGCAGCGGCCTGGCCGGATATACACTCGCAAAGGAATTTCGTAAGCTTGATACGACCACCAGATTGATGATAGTGAGTCGTGATTGCGGCAGTTTTTACTCCAAACCATTGCTATCGACTGCTTTACAACAAAAAAAATCCTCTTGCAATAGCCAGTTTTTCTGCTGCACAAATGGCCGAGCGATTAGACGCAGTGGTCGCTCCTTTTAGCGATGTGACTGCCTTCGATCCGGTAAGTCGTAGCATCGAGATTAAGCAGGAAAAAATAAGTTACCAGGCATTGGTACTGGCAGCGTATTCTTGTTGTGACAAAGTTGGGCCCCAAGCTGAGCCTCTGATGTAAGTCACCTATGAGCAAAACGTAAGCGATCATACGTATATGCTTTCTCTCATCTTAATCGAGTTAGCGATGATTTTTGACCGATACCATCCACGCTGTGAGCCGCCTGACTCCATTTTTTTTCGATGTATTCGAGACGTGCAACACCAATCCCTGGACTCGCACATACCAATATTTCAAGCTCCTTCGCGCCGCAAGTTGCGTGAAAATTATCGATGCTTCCGAATGCATCAAGTACGTTTACACCCATTCTAAAAAGCAGGTCGATACGTCGCATATTTCTATTTCGCGCTGCTGCCAGAAGTCTTTCTTCATTTGTTTGTTGCCACATTTTTAGCTCCAATTCTTAGATGAAATTAAAATCCGATCGATGGTTTTACTTTTTCTACCTTCAAATCTTTTACCTTGATTGTCATGCGAGAGTTGTATATCGCAGAACCAAGCGCATCTTCTATCAACTGTCGAATTCTTCGCGGAGACTGCTGACATAAAAGCTCAATAGCGGCATATTCAAGCTGAAAATCGGAAAAATTGGGGCCTTTTCTTGTCTTCAGTTCGCTGAATAAATTCATGATAATTATCGACGGATCAGAAGGCATACCGATTTGGAATCGACGCATGCGGCTGCGCAACGCAACATCTATGTTTTCGTAGCGATTAGAAGTTGCAACAAAAAAGAAGTGACTGCAGTCTAAATTTCGATAATTTTCACATTTATCTACGAAATTAACAGCCGTGCTTTTTTCAAGAATTTGGAACAAAACGGAAGCTGGGCTGTGACGATCATCACCAGAAATCTTGCACACTTCGTCTAATAAAAAAAACTGATTTGCATGATCGCAAGTCATTAAACTCTGATAAAAAAGCCCGGGTTTTGAGTTTTTATAACCTTCTGCAAGTCCGTCGAGCTCAAAGCTTGACTGCGTTGACTCTAATGAAACGTGAGTTTTTTTAACACCCATGAGAGCAGCCAATTTACCAGCGAAGTATGTTTTTCCGCAGCCTGCAGGTCCGTCTAGCAAAATTGCCCCAGGTGTTGCAACTAGTCCGGACAGCTCGGCAACAGAATAAGACGACCGCATATAGTCAATTACCTCAGAAAAATTTGGATGATTTCTTTCGAGTTCATCAAATTCCTGACGCCATCCGCTTTTAATAGTTATCAGACTGCGTGTATTTCCCATCCTTCGAGTTATGTCTAATCTGCCTTTTATATGCTGTTTTTCTTCGCGATCTGACGCGATTGCTTCGACATTTTGATAGCGCAAAAGCACCTCTCGCTTATCGTAAATTTTTACGTGAGGATCGGCTCGATGTGGTAGTGGCGGAAATCGATACATTCTTACTGTATCCGTCCGAATTAAATTATGATCTTCAATATTTGTATTTTTTTTAAGGCGCAGCTTGAGATTTACGCGAGCTTCGTGTGCAGCCTGCATGGCCTTTTCTGTCCGCTCAAGAGATTTTTCGTTAGCTGCGGATTTAGATGTTTGCTCTTTATTTATAGTTTCTATCAGCGAATCGCCCAGTAGCAGTCCGTTAAACAAAAAGAAACCATCTTTTTTTGCGTCATGTCTGTAGTCGTAGCTAAAATCGAAATCAGTTTTTTCCACAGTATTACCCCTCGAAATTGTAAAATCTCTAGGCGAGTTTGTGAGCGTAAAAAGAGCTTGAAATCAAGCTACGCATAGACACAAATTTTTACTCGGGTACTAGATGAAAGTTTACAAAATCGCCGGTGAATTCACCGAAAACTACAACAGGGCAATAGGGGAATCAATAGGAAAATGATACGATAAACAGCCACTGTTTACAATGGTTTAAAGTATGTTTTTAGAACAGTGTTGTTTACTGAGCCTTTTTGACGATGCCGATTTTGCCGGCGCCGACAGCATTCAAGAACCGAAAAAATACCAGGGGAAAATAACAATGGATTCGAAGAAAAATATATGGGGAAAATCACCGGCAGTCGTTCACGACTACTCAAACGAACCCCCCGTTTTCATTGATAACGACGAAATATTTTCGATTCCGGAAAAAATCACACAAAGAATTCTTATCGACACTATCGAGCTCGACGCAAACGAAAATCCCGCCACCGAAAAATGACGGAATCGAATGCAACGATGCCGCCGGCTGTGGGTTTTCCGGTTGCGTTGGGGGCGGTTGCGTTAGGGGGTGTTTTCAAGTTGTGGCTTTACTTCAATGATTTTTGGTTTGACGCGAATATAATCACGGTCAAACTCTTTTGTGATATTCGTACTGTAAAAATTCTTTTTCGTTCCGGTCGGATTCCCGGGGTCAAGTAGGCGCTCAAGACAAAATTTCTTATTAGCTTCCAAAATCTTTCGCAAATCGTGATATTTTTTATTGATCTTGAAATCTATATATCTTTTCGAGAGTTGTGATGTGAGGATTTCGTAACTCAGTGGATATGTGTCGCGGATGTCAGCTTCTACAACTCGCATAGGATCCGGAAATCCAGCACAAAAAAGGGGAGCTGGTAAAAGGTCGATATCGCATCGACCGTCATCAGTCGCCGTTCTGCATTAAGACGCAAGTTCGCGGCGCGTTTACAGAAATGTTCGATGGCGTCAAAAAATCGGAAAGCGATTTGTTGCTTTCGTACTCAAACACCGGCATGATCGATATCGATGTTTTGATCAATCTTGCTAAAAATTCGTTTGGCGAAAATTATGACGTGTGGTGTGAGAACATCGATCATAAGCATATGACCATGGGTTGATCAGCAGATCGATCACGCGAAGTGAAAGAATCTTTGATCATCGCAAAAAGAAAAACGTAGCATTTTTGTTCCCTTTTAAAAAGGGAACAAAAAAGGGAACATTGCGGGATTCTTGCAGCACATCTCAGAACACTTCAGAACACCTTCAAAAAAAACTTTATAGGTAAGCAGTGCTCTCAGATGCGCTCAGATGTTCCTTAAAAACATTCCGGCAAGTTCGAAACTTGCACTTTTCACCAAAATTTCCATTTAAAATCAAGTGCTTAGAGTTTAATATAGGTGCTAAAATCTGAAATGGGAACAATGTGAATCTAATGCGAGAGATTTGTTGATGCAGTGAGGAGGCCCAAGATATATAGCATCGGCGCTACTGCAAGACGAACTTACAAAATTTCTAATAAACATAAGTTCAAAAGAACTAAAACTGCTTAGTCGCGGCTGAAATGTAGCATCAACTGTCGGTCACCATTTTAGGACGCGCCCCATCCCCGTTGGCACCACGATCTAGGAACCGCAAACGCCCATTGATCGTAAACGTTCTTCTAGCACCCCTATGTCAGCATGATTGAATGAGAAGGCGTAAATTAATTGTGCCCACAAAAATATTATAGACACAAATATAGGACGTTTCGCTATTAGCGCGTCCCGGTTTTGCTCACCGATTTACTGCCGGTCGTCATCCATCCTATCCCTCCCATGGGTTGTTGTTCTGGCTCCCCGACCTGAAATCGAAACAGGGACCTGCGGATTTTTACTCCGCAATTCGCCATAAATAACATCGCTAAGAGCTATATATACCGTAATGGCGATTGAATTTGCGGAGCATTTTTACGTGTTGGATTCGATTTACCCTAGTGGTTTCAAACATTCGCCTTGGTCATTTGCTACGGTTAATTGATCTCATTGCTGTTGGGCCTTGCGAATATCTGGATACGACACTCAGACCGGCGTTTGTGTGTGAGCCTGAACGCCGATAAGGGCCATCAACTCTTCGAGTGCATGAAAAATACGCGTGTGTCGCTCAATATAAATAGGAGTGAATCGCATGCGAGAGATGTGTTGAAGCAGTTAGGACGACCAAGACCCCTAGCGTCGGCGTTAATGCAAGATGAACGCACAACATGCAAGCGCCTGAGATTTACAGCGTTTCCTTCACGTGTGGAATATTTTCTGCCTCATAGATATCGTAGATGAGGCGCAACAATTGACCCAGTTCTTCTGACTGATCCGCCCTCCGTACACTGAAGATAATGGGAGACGTGGTGTTCTTTTCCTCCAGTTCCCTGTAACTGATATCTTCTCGCTTCATTCCTTGCAAGCTGGCTGGGACGATAGCGATGCCTTGCCCGGCTGCGACCAGACCGATTGCAATCTGCAGCTCCCTGACCTCGATGATCTTTTCGAGCTTGATCGCGCGGTCGCTGAAAGCTGATAGTACCTGGTCAGCAAAACTGGGACGGGGTGCTTTCGGAAATATAATCAAAGTTTCAGCGATTAACTCTTTGAGCCTTAGCGCTGTCCCCGGCGCGGCAAGGGAGTGGCCTGTAGGTAATGCTACGATTAATCGCTCCTCTCGTAACACGATGCGGCGCACATCCGGATCTTCCGAGCGGATACGCCCGAACCCGACGTCAATACTGCCATCCTTGAGGGCCTTGATTTGTTGCATGGTGGTCATTTCATGCAGGTTAATCTCGACCGCACTGTACTCCGAACGGAAGCGACGGATGATTTTTGGCAACAATCCGTACAGTGTGGAGGCAACAAATCCGATCGACAGCGTCCTTTCAATTTTCCCCACACGCTGGGTCATAGATTTCAAATCTGCTGCCTTGCCCAGCAATTGCTGCGCATGCGCGTAAAAAAATCGGCCAGCCTCAGTCAGTTGGAGCGGTCGCGACCCTCTTTCAAACAAACAAACCTCTAACTCTTCTTCCAGTTGCTGTATCTGGCGACTCAACGGCGGTTGGGCAATAAATAGCCGCTTGGCTGCTCGTGTGAAGTTTTTCTCCTCCGCAACGGCCACGAAGTAGCGTAAGTGACGCAATTCCATCTTTATACCCAAAAAGTATTGAAATGATAGCTAATCGGTGTTGGACGCCCCCGTTTTGCTCGTCTAACCTCCTGTTATTCGTTTAATTATACAAATAAAATATGATCAAAACTATAGAAACTATTCTGGTCGATGTTCCGACCATACGTCCTCATCAATTATCGGTAGCGACCATGCACGCGCAAACGCTGGTGCTGGTGCGGGTGGTATGTGCGGATGGATTCGAAGGTTGGGGTGAGGCCACCACTATCGGCGGCTTGAGTTACGGCGAAGAAAGTCCTGAGAGTATCAAGACGAATATCGATACCCATATCGCGCCGTTGCTGATCGGCATGGATGCCAGCCAGGTGGGCAAGGCGATGGCAAAAATACGTAAAATTATTCAAGGCAACCGGTTTGCCAAATGTGCCATCGAAACGGCGTTGCTCGATGCGCAGGCGCGCCGTCTGGGTATTCCGTTGAGTGAATTATTGGGCGGCCGGGTACGCGATGCGTTACCTGTGGCATGGACGCTGGCCAGCGGCGATACCACCAAAGACATTGCCGAAGCAGAAAAAATGCTGGCGCTGCGCCGACATCGAATTTTTAAACTGAAAATTGGTTCGCGCTCAGTGGCAGACGATGTGGCGCATGTGCTGACCATCAAAAAGGCCCTGGGTGCTGATGTCAGCGTGCGGGTCGATGTGAATCAGGCCTGGAGCGAACTGGAGGCCGTCAATGGTATCGCTGCGCTTGAGGCCGGTGGTATCGATTTAATCGAACAGCCGATCCGTGCAGAAAATAAAGCAGGTCTGGCGCGTCTGGCCAACCGCTTTTCCGTAGCAGTGATGGCCGATGAGGCATTGCATGGTCCGTTAGACGCTTTTGATCTGGCTACGAACGCCGGGGCCGATGTGTTCGCTGTCAAGATCACGCAATCCGGTGGATTGATCCCGGCGATTCAGGTCGCTACCGTCGCGCAACTGGCCGGAATCGGTTTGTACGGTGGCACCATGCTCGAAGGGGGTATCGGCACCGCAGCCTCAGCGCATGTGTTTTCGACGTTTAGCAATCTGTCTTACGGTACCGAGCTGTTCGGGCCACTGCTCTTGACCGAAGAAGTGTTGTGCGAACCACTGATCTACAAGGACTTCATGCTGCAGGTCCCTGACAAGCTAGGTCTGGGCGTTGAAATCGACCGTGAAAAATTACAGTTCATGCGTCGTAAATAATAGCGCTCATAGCGCTGCTGACTTCATTATAAAAACCAGGAGAACACTATGTTGTTTCACGTACGTATGGACGTTAACTTGCCTCAGGCTATGCCCGAGAACCAGGCAACCGCATTAAAAAAAACCGAAAAAGAAATGTCAGAGGTATTGCAGGAAAGTGGCAAGTGGCGGCATCTGTGGAGGATAGCGGGTCAATACGCCAACATCAGCGTATTCGATGTCAGCAGCGTTGATGAACTGCATACTCTGATTTCTACTTTGCCATTATTTCCTTACATGCAGATCCAGATCATGCCGATGTGCCGTCATCCTTCCTCTATCCGGGACAACGACGCATGAATAAGGCATGCCCGGTTCGCGCACCTGCACTACCCATTTTGTTTCACCCCTTCCCGTAAAAATACATTTTAGGAGACAAACATGACACATACCGAAATCGACACACTGGTAAAAAGCTGGATCATCGATTCTGCTATCCGTCCAGCCAATCCGCGTGTGCAGCAAATCGTATTGCGCGTAGTCGGTGATTTGTGCAAGACGATTGAAGATATGGATATACAAGCGAGTGAATTCTGGAAAGGCCTTGAGTATCTGACTGTCGCAGGCGCCAATAATGAACTCGGTTTGATTGCACCGGGCCTGGGCCTGGAACGATTTTTTGATATCCGTGCTGATGCAGTCGAAGCCAAAGCCGGGCTCACTGGCGGCACACCACGCACGATCGAAGGTCCTTTGTACGTCGCAGGTGCGCCGGAATATAGCGGATTTGCCCGTCTTGATGAAGATGTGGCAAGCGACGAAGCAGAAGTCCTGTTTATGCAGGGCACGGTATTTGATGCGCATGGCAAACCGATGCCAGGTGCCAAGGTTGAGGTCTGGCATGCCAATCTGATGGGGAATTATTCGTTCTTTGATCCTAGCCAGTCGGCCTTCAATCTGCGTCGCACCATCATTGCCGACGCCAACGGGCGTTATCAGTTCCGCAGCATCATCCCGGTCGGTTATGGCTGTCCACCAAGTGGTTCGACCCAGCAATTACTTGATCTGCTCGGTCGTCACGGTCGTCGTCCTGCGCATATTCATTTCTTCATCACGGGCGCAGGGCATCGCAAGCTGACCACGCAAATCAATATCGATGGTGATGAATACCTGTGGGATGACTTTGCCTTCGCCAGTCGCGAAGGGCTGGTACCTGCCATCCACAAAATTACTGACGAAAAAGAACTGGCTGCCAAAGAATTAAGCCATCCGTTCTCGTCGATTGATTTCGATTTTCATCTGTACTCAGAAACGCCTGCTGCGCCGACTACTGAAGTTGATCGCATCCGGGCTGCTGCGTAATAAAAAAACGGGCAGTGTGGATATCCTTTTCCACTGCCCCTTTCTTAAACAGAAGGAACCCATCATGATCCCCATTTATCCTGACAACACGCCCAAGCTCAAAAACCTCGACCACTATCTGATTGAAGATCAGGAGAAGGGCGACTATCGCTTGCACCGTAGCGCCTTTACCGACGATGCTTTATTTGAACTTGAAATGAAGCATATTTTTGAAGGTAACTGGATTTACCTGGCCCACGAGAGCCAGGTTCAAAACAATAATGACTACTACACCACCCATATTGGTCGGCAACCGATCTTTATTGCGCGGAATCGTCAGGGCGAATTGAATGCGTTCATTAATGCTTGCAGCCACCGGGGGGCGCAATTGTGCCGCCACAAGCGCGGTAACAAAGCGACCTATACCTGCCCGTTTCATGGCTGGACCTTCAATAACAGCGGCAAGTTGCTCAAAGTAAAAGACCCTGAAGAAGCCGGTTATCCGGAATGCTTCAACAAGGAAGGCTCGCACGACTTGAAGAAAGTCGCACGCTTTGAAAACTATAAAGGCTTTCTGTTTGGCAGCGTCAATGAAAACATACTGCCGCTGACTGAGTTTCTGGGTGAAGCTGGCAAGATCATCGACATGATCGTCAATCAGTCTACAGATGGCCTCGAAGTATTGCGCGGTGCTTCCACCTATACCTTCGACGGCAACTGGAAGCTGCAGGCAGAAAATGGTGCCGATGGTTATCACGTTTCGGCCGTGCACTGGAACTATGCTGCGACGACAAATCGCCGCAAGGAAGCAGATGCCACGCGTACCGATAATGTGCGCGCCATGGATGCTGGCAAATGGGGCAAGCAGGGCGGTGGGTTTTATGCGTTTGAACATGGGCATCTGGTTCTGTGGTCGAAATGGGCTAATCCGCAAGACCGTCCCAACTACCCGCGCCGCGACGAATTTGCCAAAAACTTCGGGCCTGCCACAGCAGACTGGATGATAGAACGCTCGCGCAACCTGTGCCTGTATCCGAACGTCTACCTGATGGATCAGTTCGGCTCGCAAATTCGGGTGTTACGTCCGATTTCAGTGAATAAAACCGAAGTCACGATTTATTGCATCGCTCCCAAAGGAGAATCCGACGAGGCCCGCGCCCATCGGATTCGTCAATACGAAGATTTCTTTAATGTCAGCGGCATGGCCACACCAGACGACCTGGAAGAATTCCGCGCTTGCCAGCAAGGCTACGCAGGGATTGCCGCGCCATGGAACGATATGTGTCGTGGCTCGCAACACTGGGTGGAAGGCGCCGATGAAGCCGCTAAAGAACTCGGTTTGAAGCCATTGATGAGCGGTGTCAAAACCGAAGATGAAGGCTTGTACACGATACAGCATCGCTATTGGCTAGACGTCATGAAGAAAGCCTTGCTGGAAGAAGGAGCTCATGCATGAAAACCATTGGCATGACTGACATCAGCAGCTTTTTATACTATGAAAGCCGGTTGCTCGATGATGAACAATGGGACGAGTGGCTCGATTGCTACCACCTCGATGCGCAATTCTGGATGCCGTCATGGGATGACGACGATAAGCTGGTGACCGATCCGCAGCGCGAAATTTCCCTAATCTTTTATCCCAACCGGCAAGGTCTGGAAGATCGGGTATTTCGGATCAAGACCGAGCGCTCCAGCGCCACCATGCCAGATACGCGCACCTGCCATAACATCGCTAACGTTGAGCTCGAAAGCCGCGACGGTGATGTGTGTACCGTGCGCTTCAACTGGCAAACGCTGAGCCACCGTTACAAAACCAATTACAGCTATTTCGGCATGTCGCGCTATATGATTGATTTCTCAGGCGAGCATCCGATCATAGTCAACAAATACGTGGTATTGAAAAACGATTACATCAATCAGGTGATTGACGTTTACCACATTTAAAACAGCATACTTAGGAGACAAGGCGATGAGCTACAACATTGCGCTGCAATTCGAAGACGGCATCACCCGCTTTATTGCTTGTAACGAAAGCGAAAAGCTGTCGGATGCCGCTTATCGTCAGAAAATCAATATCCCACTCGACTGCCGCGATGGCGCTTGCGGTACCTGCCGCGGCTTTTGTGAGTCAGGAAAATATGCGATGCCGGAGTCGAGTTATATCGAAGATGCACTTGATGCCAAGGATGCGGCAGCAGGCTTTATCCTGGCGTGCCAGATGCGCCCGACCTCCGATTGCGTGATCCAGATCCCAGCCACCTCCGTGGCCTGCAAGACTGCCGTTTCGCGCCACGCTGGTAGCGTCGGTTCAGTACAGCATTTTTCTGATTCGACGATACAATTTTCGATCAATCTGGAAAATCAGACTGGCCTCGATTTTCTGCCGGGTCAATATGTGAATCTGGAGATTCCAGGCACCAGCCTGACACGCTCGTATTCGTTCAGTTCGCCGCCTGGCGCAGCACAAGCCGAATTCGTCGTACGCAACGTGCCGAATGGAAAAATGAGCGAATTTCTGGCGAAAGAAGCACAACCGGGTCAGCCGATCGCTTTTTCTGGTCCCTACGGCAGTTTTTATTTGCGTGCAGTAGCCCGGCCAGTATTGTTTCTTGCTGGCGGCACCGGCATCGCTCCATTTCTGTCGATGTTGGAGGTACTCGCCGCTGACGGCTTTAAGCAACCGGTACGGATGGTGTTTGGTGTTACCAACGATACCGATCTGGTTGCACTCGAACAACTTGATCGGATCGCTGCCAAGCACCCGCAATTTGAATACCGCACTTGCGTCGCCGTAGCAGAAAGCCAGCATGCGCGCAAAGGCTACGTCACCGGGCATGTCGCGGCTGAATGGCTCAATGATGGCGACGTCGATATCTACCTGTGCGGACCGGTCGCGATGGTGGATGCCGTCAGAACCTGGTTAGACCAGATCGGTATAAAGCCAGCCAGTTTTCATTTTGAAAAATTCTCAGCCAGCAGCGGAGTGTGAGCATGACGCAGATTCAGCGTTTCAAGAATAAAGTCGTGATTGTGACCGGCGCTGCGCAAGGCATAGGGCGCGGTGTTGCATTAGCAATTGCACGTGAAGGTGGGCAACTGGTGCTGGCTGATCGCTCAGCGTTGATCAATGATATGGCAGCAGAAATCAGCGAATTAAAAGCCCACGCCATCGTTGTGAATGTCGATCTGGAAACCTATGCAGGTGCGCGCCAGATGGTCGACGCTGGCATGGAAGCATTCGGACGCGTCGATATTCTGATCAACAACGTCGGTGGCACGATCTGGGCCAAACCCTACCAGGAATATGAAGAAGCGCAAATCGAAGCAGAAATTCGCCGCTCATTATTTCCGACCCTTTGGTCCTGCCGCGCCACCTTGCCAGTGATGATCGCGCAGAAACAGGGCGTGATCGTCAACGTATCGTCGATTGCCACCCGCAGTATTAACCGGGTTCCTTATGCTGCTGCAAAAGGCGGCGTCAATGCCTTGACGGCCAGTCTGGCATTTGAACATGCCGGGGATGGCATCCGGGTTAATGCCATAGCTACCGGGGGTACTGAAGCCCCGCCGCGCAACATTCCGCGCAATGCCAATCCGCTGAGCAAAGATGAAGAGGCCTGGTATCAGGACATTATCGATCAGACCGTCGCCAGCAGTCTGATGCATCGCTACGGCACCATCACCGAACAAGTCAACGCGATCTTGTTCCTGGCGTCGGATGAATCGTCGTATATCACGGGCACCGTGCTGCCTGTTGGTGGCGGCGATTTGGGTTAAGTTTTATTCGCTTGTTTCAAGCTGATTGTTTCAGCTTGATCGCCTCATTCTGATATTGCCGGTACCTGGTTAAACTATATTCAGACACGATTGCCTTTCATCAGCAGGGCAGGGCTAATCTGAATCTCCATGCATTCAAATCGATCATTCAGGGAGCATCATGCCTGTCGCCCACATTCATCACACTGATATTTTTTATGTTGCCGAAGGCAACCCTGCGCATCCCGCATTGCTGTTTTCGAATTCGCTGGGAACCGATCACCGCATGTGGCAGACGCAGGCCGATGCACTGAGCCATGATTTTTATGTGATTCGCTATGACACACGTGGTCATGGCCAGTCTGCCCGTCCCAAAGGACCGTATCAATTGCAGCAACTGGGACAGGATGTGACCGGACTGCTCGATCATCTTGGTATCGCTAAAACCCATTTTTGTGGCTTGTCGATGGGGGGCGTGATCGGACAATGGCTGGGCATCCATGCCTCTGAGCGCTTGATAAAGTTGGTCGTTGCCAATACTGCGGCCAAAGTCGGTACCACCGACGGCTGGCTCACGCGCGCTGCCGCAGTCAGAGCTGACGGCCTCGGTGCCATCGCCGATAGCGCAGCCTCACGCTGGTTCAGTCCTGCTTTTATAGAGAGTCAGAACCCGATCATCGCCGAACTGATCGCTCATCTGCGCGCTGAAAATACCGAAGGTTATGCAAGTTGCTGTGAAGCACTGGCAACAGCGGATTTACGTGAAGACATTCACGCCATTCCCCATCCCGCCTTAATCATCGTCGGCGACTACGATCCCGTCACCACGGCAGCGGATGCCGCGCTGATGCAGCAAAAAATAAAGAACGGGAGAGTCGTCACATTGCCCGCATCACATATCTCGAATATTGAAGCGGAACCATTATTTACGCGTGCCATATCCGATTTTTTAACACCCTGATTGTTTGATTAAACCTCGTGGCACAACTAACCATCGTGTAAATGGAGAGTAAGCAGCCGGAAGATTAAAGTCCCGTCAGAAATACTATACCTGTGAAGTATTAAACAGATACTTAATCGGTGTTGGACGGGGTTATCACAGCTATATATTCTCAACACACCTTCGAAGAGGTGCGCCAAGCCCTCTCGAAATGATTTAAAAAAAACATAAATAATACATCGCCGAACTATACGGACGATGTTCATAAAATGGAGACAGAGACATGCGCACTATTGACGTTCATAAACTTGCCGACCAGGCACGCTTGAATGGTTTTCACATTCGGGTACTGTTATGGTGTGCCCTAATCATCATTTTCGATGGATATGATCTTGCAGTCGCCGGAATCGCCGTTCCTTCGATCATGAAAGACATGGGGGTAACGGCTCAAAATGCCGGTTTCATGGTGAGTGCCGCCTTGTTTGGCATGATGTTCGGCGCCATATTTCTGGGCACCATTGCCGACAAAATCGGACGCCGCAAAGCCATCGCCATTTGCATTGGCCTCTTCAGCATCTTCACCGCCGCCGCCGGCCTTACGCACGATCCCTATACCTTCAGTGCCATGCGCTTTCTGGCAGGGCTGGGGATTGGTGGTGTCATGCCTAACGTAGTCGCACAGATGACTGAGTATGCACCAAAGCGCATCCGCTCAACGATGGTGACACTGATGTTCAGTGGCTACGCCGTCGGCGGGATGCTGGCAGCGCTGCTGGGGAAAGGTTTGATCGTCAGTTATGGCTGGTCGTCGGTATTTCTGGCAGCAGGGTTCCCGATTATTCTGGTGCCGATGATTCTGAAGTGGTTACCCGAATCAATGCCCTACCTGATCAGAAATAACCGATTAGAAGAACTCGCAGCGACGGTCAGCCGCATCGATCCAAGCTACCGGCCTATTGCAGATGACAGTTTCGTGTTGCCGACAGAAGACAAAGCCGAAGGTGCACAGATTGCCAAACTGTTTCAGGATGGTCGTGGATGGAGTACGTTGATGTTCTGGGTCGCTTTTTTTATGTGCCTGTTCATGGTGTATGCACTCAGTTCATGGCTGACCAAGCTGATGGCAACTGCTGGTTATAGCCTTGGGTCTGCGCTTACCTTTGTGCTGGTACTCAACTTTGGCGCGGTCATTGGTGCGGTCGGTGGTGGCTGGCTGGCAGACCGCTTTCACATTAAATATGTGCTGGTCGGCATGTATGCGCTCGCTGCCATCTCCATCTCCCTGCTGGGATTAAAAGTTCCGACCGAAGTGCTGTTCATACTAGTCGGTCTGGCCGGTGCATCCACCATCGGTACCCAAATCGTTACGTATGCGTATGCTGGCCAGTTCTATCCGATGGCAATACGCTCCACTGGCATCGGCTGGGCCTCGGGCGTAGGGCGCAGTGGTGCAATCCTGGCACCCATCGTCATTGGCACGCTGGTGGGCATGGCATTGCCGTTGAAGATGAACTTCATCGCGATCGCTATTCCGGCAGTGATTGCGATGATCGCCGTATTACTCATCAAACACCATCGCTCAGCATCGGCGCAACACGCAGTTACGCCATCCTCCACCGCTTCAACGCACGCTTACAGCTAACTATCGGATTCATCGTCACGAACCTCATCTCGCATTGATGAATGCGACTGAGCAGTGCTGCGTCTGTCCGGCTACGCTGCTGTAGACAAGCAGGTCGCCATACTCCTTGCGAGACGGCAAAAATAATATAAGTTTTTTTAAAAAAATCAGGAGACAGCACGTGAATAAATTAGTAGCGAATGCAATCGTGACACTATCGATGGCGGTTTCCGCATCGGCAGTGCTGGCCCAATCCCAGGTGACAATGTATGGCATCATCGATACCGGCGTGGAGTATGTCACACATGCCAATGCGGCCGGTAATTCGGTCGTCAAAATTCCTTCGCTGACTGGCACCTTGCCATCCCGTATCGGTTTCAAAGGCACGGAAGATCTGGGTGACGGACTGCAGGCATTGTTCGTACTGGAGAGCGGCTTCACACCGGATACCGGTACCATGGGGCAGGGTGGCCGCTTGTTCGGACGTCAGGCGTATGTCGGTTTAAAGAATACGTATGGCACGATCATGATTGGACGTCAAGTCAACATGACGTATATCGCGTCGCTCAAGGCCGACGTCATGGGACCGAATATTTTTTCGATCAGTAGTCTAGACTCGTATCTACCTAATGCGCGTAGCGATAACGCAATAGGTTACCTCGGCACTTTTGCAGGTGTGACGCTGGGTGCCACCTATAGCTTAGGACGGGATACCTCCGCTGCGGGCGGCCCTGCCGGTACCAATTGTGCAGGAGAAATCGCCGGTAACGCCAAAGCCTGTCGTCAGATGACCGCCTTACTGGCCTATGACGCTGCATCGTTCGGTGTCGCCAGCGCCTACGATATTTTATACGGTGGCCCTGGTGCCGCTGGTGGATTGACCAGCAGCAATTACCACGATCAACGTGTTTCCCTGAACGGTTACTTCATGCTGGGCCTGACCAAAATTGGCGCAGGTCTGGTGGACCGCAAGATTAAAGATGCCACAGACACCCATTCCGATTTGTATTACGTCGGTGCCAGCTTCCCGTTTGCCAGCTACTGGGTGCTTGACGCACAGGTATCGCGTTTGAAAATCATGGGCACCCCCAAGGTCTCTACGTTAGCGGTTGCACGCGTAACGTACAACCTGTCCAAACGCACAGCGTTATATACGTCGCTTGGGCATATCGAAAATGCCGGTTCCGCTGCGGTTGCACTGGATGCCGGTGGTACCGTCGGTACAGGGTTGAATCAGGTCGGTGTCATGACTGGTATTCGCCATACGTTTTAAGCAGCCTTGGGCGTATGCCCAAGCTGGCCTGCTTTAAACGTGTTCATCGTTGTTGTGGTTTATTCTGCCTCAGGACAAACTGCCTGAATCGAACCCACGAACACGTCTCTTTACCGAACCGTCAGTCACTGACGGTTCATCCCAGCTCACAAACGCAATTATCGTAAAAAGACCAGTTCGGCATAGCTGACGCTTTTTAGCGACTGTCCGTCTGATAATTTCAATTCGGCCTGGACTTGCTGGCGCGTTAACGTCGATTTGGATACCACGTCAACCGGGTATTCATCGCTTGCCTGGGTGTAGCCCTCTTCATGGCCAGACTGCGCCGCAGAAATTGCGCAGCCACCATTAGTTGCCGGCGCGAATGTGCTTTCGACGGGATACGGCGTGCCTGCCAATGCGGCACCGGCGAATGCAGACAATACCAGCCCTGCTAAAATATTTTTAATGTTCATGATGTGTCTCTTTAAGAGGAAATAAAAGTGCAGTACCCAAAGTGGTACCTGCTTCAACTACTTTTAATTCAACATAAGCTATAGTTTATTTGTTTCTCCTCGCAATAAAAATAGCGGAAAGAGCAAAGGTTTATTTCATTTTTTGAAATGATCTACGCGGCTGGCTTTGGATTTTTGCAATTTCACCTTAGTGCTTATCTATGTGGGCCGGAATGCGAAGGTATTTCCAGCAGGTGAGGTGGTTGCTGGCGAAAACCGGACCATTAACCGTAAACCTGGCGCACTGTCGGCATTACAACGGTCTCCAAGCGTAATAATCGCCTCAATGCTGTCGGCAATGGCCCGGACGATCGACAATCCAAACCCGGAGCCTTCGGCATCGCTACCGAGGATACGATAAAAAGGATCGAAAACTCTGGGCCCTTCACTGACGGCAATACCGGGACCGGTGTCTTCGACCATCAGCACAGCAAAAGCGCCTTCCTTCCTGACCGACAAGTTGACCACGCCGCCTTCCGGCGTATAGCGAATGGAATTTCAATCAGATTTTTCAGCATTATTTTCAAGTCGATTTCACGTGCGGCAACTGCTGCATCGGCGCTGTCGGTAACGCCGACACGGGCAGTTCTTTCGGAACGACTTGATCCTGAGGATGAAGACTTCTTTGAAAAAGCCAATGCTCAAATTGATGCCTAGAAAGCGCACAATCAAAATTCGACGGTCATACGGTCTGAAGATATTGATTTTGATCAGCTAATGGATATGGAGTCGAGGGGAGGTGAGTCCCTACTGAATCTGCGTGTAAGTCTTAATGCAGAAAATGGCCATGAAATTTTTGCCTTACTAAAAAATGCTCGTGTGTCGTTTAATATCAAGTTGAGTGAATCGAATGCCAGAGATTTGTTGACGCAATTAGGAGGACCAAGACACATCGCGTCGGCGCTACTCCATGACGAACTCACTCAGCATTTAACTTTCATCTCGTCCAAATAATTTAGTCTCCAAAAAAAGCTCGAGAGTCGCAGCCTGAGTTATCCCCGTCGATCTTCTTTGATAGACGAAGGTAGGTTACCGTACGCCGCCCAAAACTGCGCAGGTTCGCTCGATTTTGTGGGGTCTTTCCGTTTGAGGTTCTGTGCAACCGCGCACCGGTTTTTGAGTCGCTTATCACGTTTTTCTTAAAAAATTCCACCGGCATAAGCTGGGCGCAGTCCGTTGCTCTGTTCTCACGAACTTGTGGAGGGCTCTGACAATATCAGGAAAACCTGGACAGCGATCTTCAATTCTTTTTTGCATCCAGCAATGGAACGCTTTCCTTACAGTGCGGAAAATTTACTTCGTGACCAGCGATTTAAGACGCCGCTTCTTATTTTCCGTAACGACGGTGGATCATCGCGTGTGGCAAAGACAGTCGCACTAAAAACATATGGCTTCGGCCCATAAGGGCCGCGATTCTTCCGGCTGCTTTCAACGGCACGATGATGCGGGCATCGGCATCGTAACTGCAGATAAAAACAGCTATTTCCCGAGCACGAATAATTTTTTACCCGGCAAACCTGTTACCGCGGTTTAAACAATGCGTCGGCATTCGTGTAGCTTCAACTGGTGAAATTACTTGACCATCGCATCCCGAGAGTGACGTTTTACAGGATGCTCTTCTGAAGAAAATCCTTCCTTTAAACTATCTCGCAGGTAGTCTACGAAAACACGCACCGCCCGCGGCAGGTAAGGGCTATACGGCCGGATGGCATATAGTTTTTCGCCAAATGCGCCAACCGATTCCCAATTTTCCAACACCCGTTTCAGCTTTCCGCCAGCGATGTCCGCTTGCGCAGAAAAATCTGGCAGTAAAGCGATGCCTAAACCAGTTAATGCCGCTTCACGTAACGCTTCACTGTTGTTTGCAGCAAATGGACCGTTTAGTAATACGTTTTGACGCAAACTTTTCTTTGCGCGGGAAACAAAACTCCAGGTCGGCAATTCTCCACGTCGGAAATAGTGCAAGCAGTCATGATTCAGTAGATCATTTGGCACTTTGGGAGTGCCGCGTTTACGTAGATAAGCGTTGCTGGCAACCAGAATCGTGCGCGTTTCGCACAGTGTCCAAGCGATATGTGTATCGGGAGCAGAGCTTGCATGTCTGATCGCAAGATCGAAACCTTCTTGCGCTAACGAAGTGAATTGATCCGATAACTCAAGCTCAATGCGTATTCCTGGATACGATTTCAAGAACGCAGCAAGTATGGGGGCAATCTGCTGGCGACCAAGTGCCACCGCTGCGGTAACGCGTATGAGGCCGCGCGGTTCGCTTACGGAATCTCTGATTTCCAGAAAATTTTGCTGAATTACCTCAAATGCATTTCGACTTAAGTCCACGAGGCGCTGTCCGGCCTCGGTCAGCCGGACACTTCTTGTCGTCCGCTGAACCAGTGCGACACCGGCATTCCTTTCGAGCTCGGCAATGCGTTGACTCATAGCGCCCTTGCTTACGCCAAGTCGGGTTGCCGCCGCCGTATAGCTGCCTGCATTTTCGAGAACAATCAAAGAATATATGTGGCCCCATAAAGGGACATTTTTTAAAGTATCCATACTGTCATTGTTCACTTTATTGAACAATGAATCAAGTAGAACGGCATTGAACTGCTTAAACAGGAGAACTACACTGATTTCACTTCCACCGACTAAGGACATGAAATGACTTCTTATTCTCCATATACAGACACAAATGCAATAGGCCACTATATCAACGGAACCCTGGTATCAGGAAAAAGTGATCGTACGCAGCCAGTCTTTAATCCCGCTACCGGCGCCGTGGCGCGTGATGTTGCATTGGCTTCCGAAGAGGAAGTAAATGCCTCGGTCGCATCCGCGGCGGCGGCATTTCCAGCCTGGGCTGACACACCGCCAATTCGTAGAGCCAGAATCGTCAATAAATTTCTGCAGTTGATGAATGAACATCAGGAGGAACTTGCTGCAATGATTACTGCAGAACATGGCAAGGTGTTCTCGGATGCGTTAGGTGAAGTCGCACGCGGCATCGACATTATCGAATTCGCTTGCGGTATTCCGCAATTGCTTAAGGGAGATTACTCGGATCAAGTCAGTACAGGAATGGACAATTGGACGCTACGCCAACCTCTAGGCGTAGTGGCCGGTATTACGCCATTCAATTTTCCTTGCATGGTCCCATGCTGGATGTTTCCAATTGCCATTGCAGCAGGGAATACCTTCATTCTCAAGCCAAGCGAGCGAGACCCTAGCGCAAGCATTCTAATGGCAAAGTTGTTCACCGAGGCAGGTCTGCCACCCGGTGTATTTAACGTATTGCAAGGAGACAAATTGGCGGTAGACACTTTGCTTCAACACCCAGATGTTAAAGCGATAAGTTTTGTCGGATCGACACCGATTGCGCGCTATATAGGCGAGCGTGCCGCTCACTTTGGAAAGCGCTTTCAGGCGCTGGGAGGTGCCAAGAATCATCTTGTTGTCATGCCGGACGCCGATGTGGAGCAGGCAGTCGACGCACTGATTGGTGCCGCATATGGCTCCGCTGGCGAGCGTTGCATGGCAACCTCCATCGCTGTTCTGGTTGGCGATGTCGCAGACCGCATCGTCCCGATGCTCGCGGAAAGAGCACGTGCCTTGAAAATATCAGATGGGATGAATCCCAAGGCTGAAATGGGGCCAGTGATCACGCGTCAGGCGCTTGACCGGATTGAAGGTTACATTGCGTCCGGCGTCGAAGAAGGAGCCACGCTAGTTACCGACGGGCGCGGCTACTCTGTCCCGGGATTTGAAAAAGGCTTTTTTACCGGAGGGACTTTGTTTGACCATGTGACGCCTGAAATGCGCATTTATCAGGATGAGATTTTTGGCCCTGTCCTCGGTTGCGTTCGAGTTGACAGTTTTGAGGATGCGATCAATTTGGTAAACGGTCACAAATTTGGTAACGGCGTCGCTTTTTTCACAAGGGATGGTGGAGTTGCGCGAGAATTTGGCCGCCGAATCCAAGTTGGTATGGTTGGCATTAATGTCCCAATTCCTGTGCCTATGGCATGGCATGGATTTGGTGGGTGGAAGCAAAGCATGTTCGGCGATACCCATGCCTACGGTGAGGAGGGTGTTCGATTCTACACAAAACAAAAATCTATTATGCAACGCTGGCCGCAGCACATAAGCAAGGGTGCGGATTTCTCGATGCCGACAGCTAAATAAGGCGAGGGTGATGGTATGGCCTTTAACTTCATGTCATCACCAATAATCTGCAGCAACAATTATGAATATTTAAGCTTCGGCTGTATCAGTGATAACGCACAGGCTTCTTGGCCTACGAGGTTAAGGAGCAGCAACCAAGGAGGCGGCCGGGTTGATCCCTCAAAATGGCATCGCACCCACCGAGCGTCACTACAAACGTTCATTTAACCAGGGGTCACCCCAGTTTGTCATATCGCGATCCAAAAAATTACTGAAAATGCATCAATCAAGTGTGTGATTCGATACCGTCTGGAATTGATATTTTCATAGGGTACGTAAACGCTTGTATCTGCTACTCTTATTGAAGATGAGTGCTTGGCGCATCAATTTTTATGACGAAGCGATATCTCTTCTTGGAAAGTTTTGGAATTTGTTTGCGCTGGTCCTGAGACAGAAATTTCCTGCTCTGGAAATCGTATTGCGGAGAGTCTGATGATCCAAATCGCCTCCAGCGAAGAACAACGTTGTTTTCTGGCGAGAGCCGCTACTCGCCAATGCAGAAATGCTGCAGTCGAGCTATCCAACGCACAGATTTCCCGCGCATGCGCACAAGGAATACGCGATCGGGGTGATCGAACGCGGTGCGCGAGCGTTTTCACAAGGCAATGGGCGGCGTTCCGTCATGCCTCAGGGCACGGTCTGCATAGTTAATACCGGCGAGGTTCATGAGGGATGGCAAGCGACGGATGGGGGGTGGGATTATCGTATGCTCTACATTTCTCCTGAGGCGCTTGAAAAAGCGGCCAGTTTGAGTTCGATCCTGGCGCGTCAAACGCGCTGCTGGACGCTCTGCCCGAGGTCATCATGGTACGCACGGCTGGGCGGTCCGACTTTGCCGGGCTGCAAGCATTGATGACAATGTTGCGGGTCGAAACGGAAGCAATGCGGCCGGGCGCGAACGCGGTGATAGCGCAGTTGTCATCTGCACTGTTTGCCTTGGTGATCCGGGCTTGGCTGGAACAGGCCGGCACTATGCCGGGCCTGTTCGCGGTACTGGCCGAGAGGCGCTTGCAGGCGGCACTGCAAGCCATGTTGGCCGCGCCAGAGAAACCCTGGTCGCTGCAGGACATGGCGGCGGCCTGTCACATGTCGCGCGCCACCTTCGCCCGCCTATTCCGTAGCGTTGCAGGCACCACACCTGCAACGATGCTGATGCAGACGCGCATGGCACAGGCTGCGTTATGGCTGGCGCAAGGCAAGCGCTCGGTCGGCGACATTGGAGAAGCGGTCGGGTATCAGTCGGAAGCGGCGTTCAATCGTGTATTTAAGCGTTGTTTTGGTGTCGGGCCCGGCCAATACCGGCGCAGTGCTCGGATAAATCACGATGCCATATGCTCCTGAGACATATAGTGGGCGTCGAAACCTAGCTTGGAAACGAAGAAATTGACAGAGCGCTGAATGTCTAGAGAAGCCAGCACAGGACTGCGGCAACGAAATCGATAACGCTGTTCATTTAGCCCTTCCTCAATGGATGAAGTGTTCACATATTTTTGCATGCAAGTACGCGCCACACAATAGGAAACCGAGCTGTGCAAATAACCACCTCTGCCGCCGAAACGGGTCAGTTAAATCGAAAGTAGTGACCTGCCGCTTTCCGCCTTAACTGAACGCTCGCATAGCTAAATGTCAACACGCCCTCATAAAGCGGGGGGCGATTAAAAATAATTTCCCGTATTCATTAATTAGCCACATCTGGTTGGCGTTCGTGTACGTATATTTAAGTGTAGCAAAGGACTAGTGAGAAAAATGCGTATCTTTTGAGTGGGCGATATCGTCCGGTTCAACGGCGGTGGGCTAACGATGACGGTCAATGAATCGAAGAGGGATGATCGGGTTGTTTGCGTCTCGTTGACACAAGACAAATTAAAAATAACGTCGCTGCATCCAGCGAAGTAAACAATCTCCGTATGAGATGTAAGACTCAGGTAGAACTCAGGGACAAGTAAATAAATAAATTTTCAGTTTATTTTTGTAATGAAGTAGGCGGCATCAAGACTAATCATCATCAGGTACATGCACCATCTCGATAGTGCATGGAATTGGTAAATATTGGTAAATACCTGACGTTCATATTGAACGTCATTCATAAACACAAAGGAGTTTCAAATGAATAAGCTTATTATCTGCACTTTCGCGGCTATCCTCAGCGTTGCATCATTCGGCGTATTTGCTGCTGATGGCATGACCCATGACGCCATGGCAAAAAGACAGACAGGAATGAACCATATGCAATCGTCCACTAATTTTAGCGACCTGTATCACGGGCATTAAATTTTTGCAGTGCAAGTCGACGTAGCTTCTCTCGTGGAAGCTCTGCGTCGAACAGTGTTTCGTTAGATGAAGCTGATCGTTGAACCGGGATAGAGCGGCGCAATTTGATGCCGAGCCATACGAGGTAAGCTACCATTTAGTAACCGTTTTTGTGGATCCGCCTATTCCATCGGTGTGACCCATTCAAACAATCGTTGGCCGTATAGGCGACTCAAACCCAAGAATAATGCTGCAACGCCGAAGTTCAGCATCAGAATCATCAACGTTGCATCGATCTGGTGGAACAGCGACAGAGCGACGGCGGTCGTCGCAGCGACCGCAAGACTAGCCGTCATTGCAATCGGGACTGGATACAACCGCGCGACGTATCGCAACATAATGAGCAGCGACAGCGATAGCGGGATGCTGGTTATTGCCAGTGTCGCAAAACAGCGCGCGGTTTCACCCGGAGACATGCCGTCGGGACCGAAACTGACCCAG
This sequence comes from Glaciimonas sp. GNP009, assembly GCF_054343755.1. Classification (NCBI taxonomy): domain Bacteria; kingdom Pseudomonadati; phylum Pseudomonadota; class Betaproteobacteria; order Burkholderiales; family Oxalobacteraceae; genus Glaciimonas; species Glaciimonas sp. GNP009. The sequence goes on along the minus strand of NZ_JBTGUV010000004.1, from coordinate 675,755 downwards.
GCCGTCAGGCATCCGTAGCCTATCGTAGAAATCCATATCGCAAACGCCGGCATGGGCAAAAGGAGCCAGCGTTTCGAGCGCCCGGGAATACTCCCAATAAACACCGCTGTCGTAGCGAGAACACTTGTCATCAAGGCAGCCGCAACCCCAATGGCGTAAACTGGCTGATGCAGTTTCTGCATCAGATCAGGTCGAACACCATGTCCGACGGCGACCAATGCCAGCATCAACGCCGCAAATAATAGCCAGCACAAAGTCCTCACGGCAGGTGAACGCAAACGCCGCACCGGTTTTACGTTGACGACCAACGATGCTATCAGACTGGAGGTTGATTTCATCTTGAACCCCCTCGTTTGTCGATCAGCTTGCGCAAGTTTTTTAAGGCTCGGTGCGTCGCGACTTTGAGTGCGCTAACCGATATGCCACTCGCGCTCGCCGCTTCCGTTAATGACATTTCTTCTAATTTCAGCATTTGGATTGCATCCCGTTGTCGAGCTGGTAGACGCCCTACAGCGTCGCGGAGCATACTGGCATCGACCGCCTCCTCATGGAGGTTCCTGGTCGAAAAGGTTTCATGTTCCGGGGCAAGCGGTTCCTCGTGCACACTACAACGGCCCTGTCGTCGAAGCTTATCGATGATGCGACGGTTGGCGATAGTCACCAGCCAAGGACCGAACGGTCGAGCCGGATCGTACGTATGACGCACAGTGTGGACGGTCAGCAAAATATCTTGCACCACATCTTCGACATCGCTCCCATTTTCGATCTGACGAGATGCGAGTACCCGTAAATAAGGAGTGACCTGCTCTAGCAGAAGACAATAAGCATCACCATCTCCTCCTTGTGTTCTGGCCATATAAACGGACCAGTCGAGCGTGCCATCCGGCCGGCTATCTGGTGAGCGCTCCGGGTGATCGGGCGTGGCCCGGCCCTGAGGCTTCTGTACAAGACTCAAAGCGGGTTTGGCACGCTGGATTTTGGATGACATTCGCGAATTTTGCACCTTGAAGAAGATTCTGTCGCGAAAAATAAATTTTGTTTGCCACGTAACCTTTCGTCGTCTGTCAGCGAATTTACTCATAAGATCACGCTTTTGTGACCCAACTTCAGGAGAATACAAAATGAGCAAACAACTATCAACCGTTTCGTCTCTGACGGCCGCAGTTACGTTGGCACTGACCATGCAAGCATTACCGGCGCAAGCGCAAGGAATGAAAGATATGGGGACCATGCCACAGGTTGTCAAAGACAATATGATGAAGATGACAAAAAACAAACTTGAGAAGTGTTATGGCGTCAATGCAGTCGCAAAGAACGATTGTGCCCAGGGCGCCCATTCTTGTGCCGGTCAGGCTACTCAGGCGCGTGATGTGAAATCGTTCGTGTTGCTCCCGGCTGGGGATTGCTCCAAAATCCAGGGCGGTCAACTGCAGGCTAGCTAAGGTCTCGCCAGCGTATGCACGTTTCCTCCGTCAGCGCACAGAGTGCGCTCAACCCGATCCCGGCCAAAGCAGGTATAGGGTTGCGTTTCCGCCATCACCAGGCGGTCATCGACGAACGTCCGGAGGTCGCTTGGTTCGAAGTACACACCGAGAACTATATGGGTGGAGGCGTTGCGCCACGCGACTTGGATACCATTCGTCGTGACTATCCGATCTCTTTGCATGGAGTCGGTCTTTCGATCGGCAGTGCCGAGGGGCTGGACCGTGACCATCTGGCAAGGGTGCGCAGTGTTGTCGATCGGGTTGAGCCGGGACTGATCTCTGAACATTTATCTTGGAGTGTCAGTGGTGGTACTTATTTGCCTGACCTGTTACCGCTGCCGATGACTGAAGAAGCGCTCGATATCGTTTGCCGCCATGTAGAGCAGGTACAGGCTTACCTGAACCGGCGCATCCTGCTCGAAAATCCATCGACTTATCTGCGTTTCCGGCATTCGACGATTCCAGAGTGGGAATTCCTCGCGCATGTGGCGCAACGAACTGGGTGCGGCATTCTCTGTGACGTAAATAACATCTTTGTCAGCGCCAGCAATCACAATTGGGACCCGATGACCTATCTTTCTGCTTTACCGCCAGCAGCGATCGGCGAAATCCATTTGGCTGGACATAGCGTGCGTCAACTCGACCACGGCCGTATTTTGCGCGTCGACGACCACGGTTCGCCCGTCGCGCCGGCGGTCTGGGCACTGTATCGGGAAGCACTCCGGCGTTTCGGCCCAGTTCCCACGTTGATCGAATGGGATACTGACGTACCACCAATGCACATATTGATGGAAGAAGCCGCTACCGCTGAGATGGCACTGGAGAAGCAACGACATGAATGCGCATAATCCAACGCTGCGCGAACTGCAACATGCGATGCACAACAGTCTGCGTAAGCCAGCAGATAACGGTCTGTCGGCCTATATACGCGCCGATGGATGGTCAGTTGAGGAGCGACTCAACATTCACCGCAACACGACTGTGAGCGCACTCGCAACGGCACTACGTTTATCCTATCCGATTATCGCGCATCTGGTTGGAGCCGAATTCTTTGAGGGGGCCACGCGCCTGTTCTCCGATCAGGCTGCGCCAGACAGCGCGCTGCTGGACGAATATGGCGCAAATTTCCCTGAATTCCTCGCAAAACTTCCGCAGGCCGCATCGTTACCCTACCTGCCGGATGTCGCCCGCCTTGAATGGCAGGTTAGTAATGTGCTACATGCACAGGATGCAATCCCGCTAGAAATCGCGCGCCTCGCCCAGTTGAATGAAGCCGAGCTGTTGCAGATGTGTTTTGTAAGGCACCCGGCAGTCACATTGCTGCACTGCACATTTCCGGCAGACACAATCTGGTACGCCGTTCTGGAGCGCGATGACAACGCCATGACAGCGATCAATCTCGCAGATGGTCCGGTCTGGCTACTGGTGCACCGCACAGAGAGCAGCATCCATGTGGTGCGCTTGAGCGAGGATGAATGGCGTTGCACGACCGCACTGTTTTCCGGGCAGCCATTGCACGCAGTTCTGACGATCGCACCTTGTGCCGATACGCATGCGCTGCTAGCCGCCCACCTGATACGTGGATGCTTTACCGACGTCCGTCTATCAGCGTTCGCACCTTAATTCAAGAAGAAACCGATGACATCCTTACCACAATCTACCCCCCCTTCCACGCTCCATGAGAGCGGTCCGCGCCAATGGTTAGACCGTGTTCCCCACACTCTCCTGGCCATTCCACTGCGCATCGCCATTGCCACGGTGTTCTGGAACTCTGCGATGACCAAGCTCGCCAATTGGAATACTGCGATCGAACTGTTCCGGGAAGAATACCGGCTGCCTTTCTTGCCACCGGAACTCGCAGCCTATATGGCGGCGTCCATCGAATTGACTGCGCCCGTATTGCTGCTGCTGGGACTGGCGACGCGGCCCGTGGCTTTCGTATTACTGGGGATGACCGCCGTCATTGAAGTATTTGTCTATCCTCAGGCGTGGCCCACGCACATTCAGTGGGCTGCCATGCTGCTGGTGTTGATATGCCGCGGCGGCGGGAGTTGGTCTCTAGACCATTGGTTGTGGAAGCGATGGATCAGGTAGCCTACCGTAGGGGACATACTGATCCGGCTTTGTCGACGCTCGAACAGTCGCTGACGGTCATACCTAGTACACCAATCAATACGATATTAAATAATCGTCTTGAAATCATCGTATCTGCTCCTTAAAAAAACTAATCCAGATTCAGCATATTTATACCGAGGCCTTTTTATGGTTTCACCATCGTAGACAGGTCTATTTAGTGTGGATGCTCAGAGTGCAGATTTATAACGGGGGACCGCGATTATTAAAATGCCCTGTCAAATTCAAAAACGCTATGAATGCTCTGTCTCACACTACGCTTTCCAATGGGATGGGTTTTCGGCATCAATAAATACACGACCAACCAAAGTTGGTGTCTTACCGCCGATGACAATGTTAATTAAATCCGGCGTCTCGAATAGCGCTCGTAACCTCTGGTTATCAGTGTCAGCTTCGACGAATCGATGCGCACGTTCAATTGCCGCTTCGATGCCATACATGGCGTAGGCATCGGTATTAAGCTGGACGTGGCACAGCCCGCGCAAAGCCAGGCGTTAGGTCGAATGAAAAAAATTGGGAGTAAAGTTGTTTGAGTGGTCGCGGCGCTGTGCTGACCGACGCGGGAGCGTCAATGATCGATGATATCTGCCTGAGTATGGCGAGAATCGACTCAGCCGCCATCAGGGCGCGGGACATTGGGACCCATCGCGCTGGTCGTTATCGATTGACTTTGTATCAGCGGTCCTGTTCGATACTTTGCCGCGTGCTCTCGCTGCGCTACGTGTTGCGTTGCCTGGCGTGGATCTCGTACTGCGTGAGATGAGTATCGAGGAGTAGGCAAGGGCGCTCGAAACCGGAGAAATTGATCTTGGACTACTGCATACACCAGTGACTTTAGTCGGAAAAATGAATGAGAAGCTGATCCGTCGCGACCCTTTGGTTGCTGTCCTGCCGACAGTAATTTCCGTCGGCATCAATCATAAAATATCACTTTAAGAGTTGGCCAAAGAAGGACTTGTCTGGTTTTCCGAGAAACAATTGCCGCAACTACGTGCTGGTATTCTCAGCACCTTTCGGCAAGCTGGTATCGAACTTCAGATTGTGCAGGACGTAAATCGGACCTTAACGGTGATTCCTGCGTAGTAGCAGGCTGCGGATTCTCCTTGCTTCCTGGGACGGTACGTTCCATGCGATTTCACGGCGTACAATTTTGTGAAGTTGAGCACGGTCAATTATTGCCACAATTTGAACTCAGTGCCATCTGGCCAGCAAGATCACGTCTCACGTTAGCAGACCGTTTTGCAGCGCTGATTCCATAAGTGACTTGAACGGATCGGGTCTACATAGCTCAATTTTGAAATACAACTTCTCTACAAAACAAAATTCACATCACTAATCAACGCCCCAGGTAACCGCGTACTTCCAACTCGTCGCTCACCATAAGACTCGCCATCGATCAACAATTCCCGCTCTTGCGTCAAGCCAAGCAATTTATTTCCCAACAGCCGAAATAACGAATCATCGAATCTCATCACATTTAACGGTGCTTTAATTTTCCCATTCTCTACCCAGAATGTGGCAAAGCGCGTCATACCCGTGATACGGCAATTGGCGCGGTCTGAAAAATTCAGGTACCACAAATTACTGATAAAAATGCCAGTACCGAGCTCCGCCAACACATTCGCTAACGCTAAATTACCCGCAGCAAGATCAAGTGACGAAGTCATTTCTTCAGCATTGGCGCCGTTATTGGCGATGTCATATTCTAGTGCGGTGCGTGGTGAGATCATGCTGCCGGTCAGCTTGCCGTGTTCAAGTAACTTCAGTTGATCAGGCTTGATAAAGCCATCTTGCTGAAAGCCGGGAGCAACACCGTTGAGGGTATCTTCGATCAGCATCACTGCCGGATTCAATTCCAGACCCTCATCACGCATGCGTTGTAATGCACTTTGCTTGGTCCGGAGAGATTTCTCTGATAGGCCCGACCAGTTCAGCATGCTGAACAATTCGTTGAGCGCAGTCGGCGTCAGATAAACGCGATAGGCGCCGGGTTTAACAGTCATCGCCGGGCGCTGCAGCAGCGCGAGTTGCGCTTTGGCGCTGGCTAATTTGGCCTGAAATGTCTGAGCGTCCCATTGCAAACCGGCATAGGAGGTTTTCACGGCCTTATCGCGGTTTTGGTACAGACTCCAGTCGAGATTAAAGGTGGCGGTTTGATGCCAGTTACGCTGACCGAAGGAATTGGCAAAACCGCGATACACGGGACCGGCAGCGAGAATTCCGACCAGATCGGTACCGACTGCGGCGTTCAATACCTGATCGACAATGGCGGCGCTGCTCGGCAATGATGAGGGAACAATGTGTTCGGTGTTGCGAATCTCTTGCGAAAATAACAGATATGGATCATCCGGCAGATCATCCAGTTGCGCCCGCAATTGACCAAGCATACGGATGCATTGCGCATTGTCAGTCGCCAGATCGCCGCCGAGCGTGGCACTGCTTTCGGCATGGCGTTTACCGTTGATCAGACGCAATGATAAACGCATCTGATGGACGTGACCCGGTTGACGGATCAAACTCTGATTAAAGCGCACGAAGTCGGTCGCTTCCGCAGAAAACCAGCAAGTGAATTGTTCTGAACCATGCATACGGCTTTGGACGAGTGCTGCCAAATCATAAAAATATTGCTGCATGTGGTTGGTGAGCGGGTCTGCCGGAGATTGAATCGGTTCTATGATGTTGGTCATGCTGCATCCCCTCCAAACACGGCAATATTGCTGAACAGACAGGCGGGCGATGCGTGGCCGACCCGAATCACTTGTGATGGTTCGCCTTTACCGCAGAACGGCGTGCCCATTACATTGAATGTAGATTGGTCGCCAACTCCTTTTAACGAGCGCCAGAAACTTTCCGAAATGCCGCGATAATTAGGGTTTTTGACCACGCCTTTGAGTTCGCCATTTTCTATCAGGCGACCAGTTTCGCAGCCAAATTGAAACTTGTTGCGTGAATCATCAATCGACCAGGAGACGTTGGTATCCATCAATACACCGCGCTCGACCGATCCGATCAGATCTTGCAATGAACTGCTACCGGGTTCTATATTTAGATTCGCCATACGATCTATTGGTGGCCGGTTCCAGCTACAAGCGCGGGAGTTGGCGACGCCGTCAATACCGGCGCGGGCTTGAGAAATCGATCCACCGAGTGGCTTTTTAAGAATGCCGTTTTGGATCACGAAGCTCCGTTCCGCCGGACTGCCGTCATCGTCCCATTGATAGCTGGCGAATTGGTCGACACGGTTTGGATCGTAGGTCACATTAAGTAATTCTGAACCGTACTGAAAAGCGCCGAACATATCTAACGTCACAAAGCTGGTTCCCGCGAAGTTGCGCTCATCACCCAGAATACGATCCAGTTCAAGCGGATGGCCAATCGATTCGTGAATTTGCAACATCATTTGTTCCGGCATCAAGAGTAAGTCCATGATCCCGGTCGGGCAGTTTGGCGCAGCCAATAACGCCAACGCCTGTTCAGCGATACGTTGGCCCGAGCCATCAAAACCAGCCGCGCTCAGCACTTCCATATCGCCTTGCCGACAGTAACCATTATATTGGCCGCCCAAACTGCGGGTTTGTGTGTCGCCACCTTGATTGGCGGTTGCTGCCAGATTGGGCATAACGTAATGAAATTGCTGGAGAACGTCGGCACCGTCGGCGCTGATATAAAGCTGGTCGGTTGTTATTGTGCCAAACGCCGCATACCAGTCGACAATACGGCTATCGATTCGGCAAGCCGTGGACTCGCGTAACAGCAACGCAATGACGTCCTTGCGTGACCATGTGCTGGCGAGGGTGGCGCGATTTTGTTCGCCGGCTCCCGGTCCAGCATAGTGGCCAACCGGACGTGGCATGAGGATGTGCGAATAGTCGACTACTGAACGTCCCGCGCTGGCCTCAGCCCAATCTTTGGCGCGTCGCAAAGCCTCTTTCAGCCCGTTCTCACTAAGGTCGCTGGTGGCAGCGTAACCATAACCGCCGCGATGTATGACCGTAAGCATCGCGCCACGATCCGAGCGGTGACTGATGGGTTGCAAAATGTCCTGGCGGACCATGATGTGTTCGCTGGTTTCATCCACCAGACGCAACGAACAAAAATCTACAGCGGGCGCAAGCCGCTTGAAAAGGGCGCGAATATTATCGTACAAGAATCACCTCATGAGTGTGTACAAAAAGAGTAACCGATTGTGTCGGTTGCCGTCGATTGCAATACAAAAAAATTCCTGCAATCAATCTTCAGTGATGTAAATCTAGTGCTGTAACCCACGCGGAATGGCACTCAGTAAAGAGCGCGTATAAGCATTGGTCGGATTGCGATATAGCTCATCCGAGTTTGCCAGTTCGACTACCACGCCCTGATGCATCACCATGACCTGATCGGCGATGTATTTCACGACTGCCAGATCATGAGAAATAAAGATGTAACTCATGCCGAACTCTTCTTGTAGATCCTGTAATAAGTTCAAAACCTGCGCTTGGACCGAGACATCCAGCGCCGACACCGACTCATCACACACTAACACTTCGGGTTTGAGTGTGAGACAACGGGCGATGGCAATACGTTGTCGCTGACCACCAGAGAATTCATGCGGATAGCGGTGGAATGCAGCGGCTGGCATGCCGACTTTTTTCAATAGTTGCAGCGCCATGTCGACGCGCTCTTTATCGTCGCGACCAATCTGATGAATCCGCATCGGTTCCAGCAAAATTTGTCCGACGGTAAAGCGCGGATTGAGTGACGCATACGGGTTTTGAAAAATAATCTGAATCCGTCGTTTATAGGACATGAATTCTTTATTCGACATCGCCAATATATCTTTTCCCTGGAACAAGGCTTGTCCGCTAGTGGCTTGATGCAGGCGTAATAAGGTCAGGCCGACGGTGGTTTTCCCCGAGCCGGATTCGCCCACGACACCGAGGGTTTTTCCGCGTGCCAGTGTGAAAGAAACATCCTGAACAGCTTTAAATTCTTTGCGTCCGAATAGTCCCTGGCGGGAGTAAAAACTTTTGCCAAGATTGCGCACGTCCAGCAGAATTTCTTCTTTGCCGGTCAGGCCACGACTTCGTTGCTTGGCAGTCAGCTCCGGATGATCAATTTCTGGATTGCCATTCATATAGTCGCTGATCACGGGCAAGCGCCACGGGCGGCTATCCAGCGACGGTCGGCATAATAGAAGCGCCTTGGTATAGGCATCTTGCGGTGCTTCAAAAATTTGCCGGGTAGTCCCTTTTTCGCGGACTTCGCCGTTGCGCATGACGATCACTTCATCTGCAATTTCGCCCACCAACGCCAGGTCATGGGTGATGAACAGGACTGACATCTTGTGGCGTTTACGCAGCGCTTCGATCAAATCGATAATCTGCTTTTGGATCGTGACATCGAGCGCAGTGGTCGGCTCGTCGGCGATCAGCAATTTTGGTTCGCACGCAATGGCGATGGCGATCATGACGCGTTGCTGCTGACCGCCGGACAATTGATTGGGAAAAGCATCTATTCGGGTTTCTGGCTCAGGAATCCCGACCTCTTTTAACAACGCGATCGCGCGGATACGTGCCGCTTTGGCGTTCATACCCATATGTTGCTGCAATACCTCGCCAATCTGAAAGCCGACGGTGAACACCGGATTGAGCGAGGTCATTGGCTCTTGAAATATCATCGAGATATCTTTGCCGCATAATTGACGTCGTTCAGTCGGGGACAGCGTTAATAAGTCGCGGCCTTCAAACAAGACGCTGCTGGACGGGCCAATGCTGGCGCTATCCGGTGACAACAATCCCATCACCGCCAGCGAACTGACCGACTTACCACTGCCGGATTCACCGACTAAGGCGACCGTCGTGTTGCGCGCAATATTGAAAGAAATTCCTTTGACTGCTTCGACCGTGTTCTTTTTGTCGGTACGAAAGCTCACGCGCAAATCGCGTATTTGCAGCAATGGCGCTTCCAGCACTGTTGTTGGCAGTTCTGGTGCAACGTTCAAACTATTCGGATGCAGCATATTCATGGCGATTCCTATTTTAATTTCGGATCTAGTGCATCACGCAACGCATCGGTGAACAGCGAAAATGCTGTAACCAGAATTGCCATCGCGATACTTGCGGCGGCGAGTTGCCACCACTTGCCAAGAATTAATTCGTTTTGTGCTTCGTTTAACATGCTGCCCCAAGACACCACGCCGACCGGTACACCAAAACCGAGGAAGCTCAGAATCACCTCCGACTTGATGAAGCCGACTACAAGGATCGACAGTTGCACCAACGCCACGTGACTGATATTGGGGAAAATATGTGAAAACATTTTTCGCCAGTGCGAAGCACCGATGGCATCTGCCGCCATCACGTATTCGCGCGTTTTATGTTTCATGTATTCGGCCCGGATCAGGCGGAACGTGCCGGTCCAGCCGGTCAGGCCCAAAATCAGCACAATCGTCAGCACACCTTTTTGTTGTAGCACCGCCGCCACCGCCAAAATCAGCAGCAAATAAGGTACAGAGGTGAAGATGCTATAGAACCAGTTGAAGACATCATCCACCCAGCCGCCGAAGTAACCCGATATCGCCGCAAAAACGGTCCCAAGCACAGTCGCCAGCAGCGCGGCAACCAACCCGACTACGATAGAAGTTTCAGCGCCCTTAATCGTTTTCTTGATAATATCGCGGCCCCATTTATCAGCACCAAACAGCAAAGTAGTTCTGCGGGCGACCGTCGCTTTGGTGCCATCCTGTGCCAGTTTGCTGCGAATGGTGGTCAGCTCGGATTGCAGCGGATCGGTGATGCCATAATCATTGGCAACCACCGGGGTAGTAGGCGCGACGGTTTTGCTAGCGCGTAATGTGCGAAGAACGTCGGCCAACGGATCGAGTGGGTTATCGGGTAGCGGCTCTGCGACGATGGCGTTGGGATTGCCGCCATTGTCCGCTATCGCTTGCGCACCCATGAAGGATGGCGGCGCATAATTAACGGCCACCTCATCACTCCAGTCGCTGGCTATCAAACCGGTGCTGGAGAGTATGAGTACCAAAAAATATAATCCGACGACACTCAGCGAGACCATGGCGACCCAGTCGGCACGCAAGCGACGCCACGCCAACGCCCATAAACCCGGCGATGGCTCCGATGTCAGCAGAGTCGGTGTTGCAGCGGTGGCGTTGGCAGAAGCGTTAGCAGCGGCAATAGTGGTAACAGCGTCAGGCGGAATCGTTGCCGCCGCCTTTGCTGCCTCACTTTTTCTCTTTTTAAAATCCACGATAATAGACATAGCGATAGTGCTTTCTTACTTCAGCTGAACGCGTGGATCAACCGCCTGATACATCAGATCGGTCAACAGATTGAACAGCATGGTGGCAGCGGCTACGTACACTGTGATTGCCTTAATCACAGGAAAATCGCTGCGCTCGACCGCCAAAATCACCTCTCGCCCAATGCCTGGAATCGAAAAGAAGCGTTCGATCAAGAACGCGCCAATCAGCAATGCTGGCAAATTGGACATCACATTGGTAATGATAGGAATCGCCGCATTGCGCAAAACGTGGACCCACATAATGCGTTTTTCGGTCAAGCCTTTGGCCCGCGCTGTTCGTACGTAATCCTGATTGATTTCGTCCAGCACGAATGTCCGATATAAACGTAAACTAGGCGCGATACTGACCGCCAGCCCAATGAGAATTGGCAGTGCGGAATAGTGGAACAGATTCTCGGTGAAGCTACTACCCCATCCTTGTACCGGAAACATGCCAAGTTTGTAGGCAAACCAGTACTGGAACAGAATGATGTACACGAGAATACTGATCGACATCCCTATGGTGCAAGCAATCATCACCATCCGATCCGTGATCGAACCGCGTACAAATGCGACCGCCAGCGCTAACGCGACTGCGATAAACGTTTCCAGAATAGTCAGTGGAATCAGGACGGTCAATGATGGACCAAGGCGCGTCAGGATCACGTGAGAGACAGATTCGCCCGTGCTCCAGCTAGCGCCAAAATCAAAGGTGACGATCTGTTTGATGAAAATCCACAACTGGACGATATAAGGCTGATCGATCCCAAGTTGAGCACGGATGTTGGCGATCTGTGCAGGATTTGACATCTTGCCAGCCAAAATATACGCAGGATCTCCTCCAACCCAGTTGAACAAGAAGAATACCAATACGATGACGCCCAGCATCGTCGGTACCATTTGCCATAAGCGGCGCAGAATATAAGCGGTCATGGACGTCCTTATTGCAGGCGCTGGCCGGAAATTTCAGCAAAGAATGCTTTGCTGTTGGGCGCGCGCCCAAGGAAAGTGCGGACCATTTCATTGCCTGATGTTTCGCCGCCGCGTGACAAGATGGTGTGGCGATAAAACTGGCCAACCTCTGGATTCATAAGCTTACCGTTATAGCGCGACAGCATGTCCAGTGCCAATACTTCTGACCACATATAACCGTAGTATCCGGCGGCGTAGCCACCCATCAGATGTCCGAACTGTCCTGGAAACTCAGTTCCCGGAACATAGCCGAGCGGCGTCGAACCTTCCATTTGTTGCCAAATCGCTAAGGGCTTTTCAGTTGCCGCTTGATCGTTGTGAATGCGCATGTCGTAACTGGCGTAAAGAAGTTGGCGGGCATAACGTATGCCGCGCCCATAATTATGGGCCGCAGTCATTCTCTGCACTAGGGCATCGTCGACTGTCGGGCATGGGGTTTTGCAATAACTTGACAATAATACCAAGGACTCCTTACGGCGTGCCCATTCTTCGTACATTTGTGACGGCGCTTCAACAAAATCCAGCTCTACGTTAGTTCCTGCCTGACTAACGTATTTGGCACGCGACAGCACGCCATGCAACACGTGACCGAATTCATGGACCAAGGTTTCCAATTCGTCGCTGTTCAAGCCATGACGATCAAAGTTGGTGACCAACACTGAAATCGGTGTGCGATGAACGAGGGTGCTGACACCGCGCGTGCCCCACGCGGCGGCATGACCGTATTTGCCCGCACGTGGATACAAGTCCAGATAAATGCCGGCAATACGCATTTTTGTTTTGATATCGACAACATCGTAATAGTGTACTTCCGGGTCCCAGACCGGTACTTCGGTCCGTATAAACTCCACCCCGTACAACGTGCTCGATACACCCAGAATCCAGGGCACAGCCGCATCAGTCGGAAAATATTGGCGAAGCGCTTCCTGATCGAGGTTATAGCGCGCCTGTTTGAGTTTTTGTTGCCAGTAGTCGAGGTCCCAACGCGATAACGTCGTCTCTGCGAGCGGGGTTTTTAGGGTCTCCGCTTTGTACGCACGCAGTTCTGCGATTTCCTTGCGTTCCAACTGGGTGACCGCGCCCTTTACTTCATCCAGAAATGCATAGACTGCCTGTGGCGACTTAGCCATACGGCGGCGTAACACCAAATCAGCATAGCTAGGAAGATCGAACAGGCCGGCCATCTCATGGCGCAGATCCATTGCTTGCTTTAGCACGTCGAGATTTGCTGGCGTACCATGATTCTCAAATGCCATTTGATAGCGTCGTCGCGCGTCACTATTATCTGCCGATTCCATGAATGGCTTGTAATCCGGATAGTCGAAGCCTAACTGATAGTTGCCCTGATCATCTGGTTTGACGCGTGCCATATAAGCAACCGGCAGGCCTTGCATCTCGGCTTGCGTGAATGTCACCTTTTGGGTATTGTCGCGAATGTTGCGGGCAAATTCCTGACTTAATGTTTCCAGTTTTTCGAGGATAGCCTTTAGCCGCGCACGCTTGACTGAAGGCAATGAGACGCCGGCATCCTCAAAACTATACAGAATATCCTGACGTAATTTTTGCGCGACTGGATCGTCCGGTCGTATGGCTTTGAAGCGGGCGTATTGGTTCTCGTTTTGCAGCAGTTCAGTTGAGAATTTATTCAGTTCGATCAAACAGGCTTCAGTTGCGCTACGCACCTTTGGGTCGGGCGATACATTATTGAGAATATCAACCGGACCTTGCAAATCTTCGATAGTGATTTGCAGGGCGTTCCAGTCGGCCAGGACGCTTTTGGTATCGTTGGCATGGGCTGCGGGTTGCTGCTCGATGGTTGACACGCGCTGCCGCAGTGCAGTTAATGTTCTTGTGCACACCGGTGTGATTTCTTCTGCCTCCAGTAACGGAATCAAAGGTCGCAGGGTTGGCGATTGCATGCTCTTCGGCGCCGCAGTTGGATGTGCGACCGCTGGATTTAGTGCCATTCCAGCCAATGCCAACGTGGATAACGTTTTAGAAGCTGTCCAGAAAAATGATGATGATTTCATGCACTTCTTTCAAAAAATTTGAGAGAACTTCAGCAAAACTAAAGCACACTATTTGCGCTTTTCAATATCAAAATACATCCACTCGATCGGCAATATCGGATGCTTTTTAAAGCCGATAACGCGTGGTTGCGCCAGCATGTTGCGATAGCGGGCATAGCCAGGACGAATCGGTGCATAGACCTCTAAAATGCGCGCCATTTTGTGATACAGCACGTCACGCTCAGGACTGGCTGGCATTTTTTGCGATTCGGCATATAACGTGTCGTACTCAGGAATCTTCGAGCAGCCGTTATTGTTCTGATAGATATTCGGGCCATAGAACAATTGCATGAAGTTGTCGCCATCGGGATAGTCAGCTATCCATGGTGCGGTACGAGTTTGCAACTGACATTGTTTTTCCGCCTTCAAAATATCCGGAAACGGCTTCAAATCGCCAAGCATATGAATATGAATCAGATCGTAGGTCTTCTTCCACATCTCGGACTGTTGTTGTCCCAGCGAGTCGGCGCGGGCGGTGTAGCGTATCTGTAAGGGCTTGCCATCTGGCAGAGTGCGCCAGCCATCTTTACCAACTTTGTAGCCGAACTTATCGAGTAGGGCGTTAGCCGCATCGGGTTCGAATTGGATGCTGCTTTTGTAGTTCGGGTCGTAGCCAATGACACCGGGCGGGATCGGGTATTCGAGTGGAATTGCTTCGTCATTCCAGACGATCTTGATTTCTTCACGGACATTGTGGGCCATCGCAATCGCACGGCGCAGAGCGATTTTCTCTTTGCTCATTCCACCCAAAACAGGATCACGCATATTCCAATAGGTATAGCTGATCTCTGGATCGACGATGCGCGATAGCTGGATACCTTTTTTGATCAACTCCGGTTTCAGCTTGCCATCCAATAGCGCTTGTGGGGCGAGCGGTCCCTCTAGCTGAAAGAGGTCAATTTCATCTTTCTGAAAAGCCAGCCAACGCGATTGGTCTTCTACCATCACGCTGATTTCGATCCGACCGATTTGCGGCATGTGCTTGCCTTGCATTTGCGCGACGATACGTTGATCGTCGGGATCACTACCTGCCTTGAAATCCCAGATATAACCGCGATAGTCAGGATTGGCCGACAGCACGATACGTGATCCACGCACCCATTGCGTCAACAAATAAGCCCCGGTTCCTACCGGATTTGCCATCACCTGACCTTGCGCGTCACGATATTTCTCCACCACTTCGCGTGCCATAGCACCGGTCGGTTGGTGAGCTAGTATCATGCCGAGGTTAAAATCAGGCTGTTTCAGATTGATGCGCAGGGTGTAACGATCAAGCAATTCAAGACCGTGAATGTTGGAGTCATAATTGAAGCGATTGGTTTTTCTGGCATCGGTCGCCAGTTCATCCAGTCCGATGACTTTTCCTTCAAGCAGCCAGGCTTGCGGAGAGCTGAGTATGGGATCAAGCAGACGCTTGTAGGAATACACATAGTCAGCCATCGTCAGCTCGCGCCTCTTGCCGTTGAAGGCGGGATCGGCAGAAAAATAGATCCCCTTTTTTAAGCGAATGGTATAAGTCTTACCATCCGCGGATACCTCGGGCAGCGCCTCCGCTGTGAGTGGCACCAGCTTGGCAGGCCTTGCCAGATAATCGTAAGTAAAGAGCGGTTCGAATACCGATTGATTCACCACCTGCGAATACAGATCACGCGTCATCGCCGGATCAAAACCGGTTTCCGCCGCTGGAATGACATAGCGCAACACCTTGCCCGGATCGGCTGGTGACGTAGGTGCCGCACTAGCCGTGTGCAGCGGTAAGGCGAAGATCACCGCGATACACAAGCTGACGACGCTCAAGCCACCGCCCAGATTGGCGCAAAGGCGACCAAAGCGACCACCTGATTCGGCAGATCGGTGAAGTGAAAGCGGTCTACGGTACGATGATGAATGCATTATTTTTAAAATCTCCATATTGCAACGATGTTGTCTTTTGCTAATAAAACTGTATCGGCCATTTAAGTACGCGACTTTTTCGGGCAACCTACCTTTGGGACTTACGGAAAACCGTCCCAGCAAGGCGTCCCGACGAAGACAGCACGCGAGTGCGGCAAGGAAAGCACAACGCCGCTGGGGCGATTTTCCGTAAGTCCCAATAGTGCGGCGAGGAAAGCACAACGCCGCTGGGGCGATTTGGGGTAAGCCCTCAAAGTTAGTGTTTTTGGATGTCTAGATATTCCCAGTCCGCATGCAAAATAGGATGCTTTTTAAAGCCCTTCACCCATGGACGGATTACCCAGTTGCGAAAGCGTGAGAGATGCAATACTTGTGCGGTATCCGCTTCGATTTGGCGCTCCATCAAATTGTAAAATACTTGCCGCTCGGGGCCATCGGGTAATACCCTCGCTTTACGATAAGCATCGTCAAATGCGGGGGACGCATAGCAGCCGAGATTGCCTTGCCCAGCATTCGGCCCATAAAAACTTTCTAGAAAATCGGAGCCATCCGGGATGCTGGCGGTTCCACCGAGACCCCACATCATCAACTTGCATTCAGATGCGGCTTTGAGATTGTCGGCGAAATTACTGACTGGAAAATCAGTACGTAGGCCGATTTCATCCAGAGAGCGTTTCCAAATTTCCATCCGAGCTTGATCTGCGGATGAGGCGGTCGAAAAAATTTTGATTGTGAAGGGTTTGCCATCCGGCATATTGCGATAGCCATCCGAACCTTTGCCGTACTTGAAATAGTCCAGCAGCTTATTTGCCAGATTAGGATCGTAAGCAATACTGCTACGATATTTCGGATCATAGCCAGCGACACCGGGCGGCACTTCCGATTGCGCTTTGGTGGCCTGACCAAATCGCACCAGTCTAATTTCATCATCAAGGTTATAGGCCATGGCAATGGCGCGACGCAGTGCGATTTTCTCTTTTGTATAACCGCCAACGATAGGGTCTTTAAAGTTGAAGATAGTATGCGTAATTTCTGCCCCGACAAAGCGATATAGAGAGACGCCTTGGGATGTGTACTGCGGTTTAAGCACGTCTTTATTTAATGCTTTTTCAACTGAGCTACCGGCTAGTTCACCGATATCCAGTTGCCCGCTATCAAAGGCCAGCCAGCGTGGCTGTTCTTCTTCAATGATGCTGATTTCAACTCTGCCGACTTGTGGCATATGTTTGCCCTGCATATCCTTGATGACTTGTTTATCCCACGCATCCCCGGAAGATTTGAAATTCCAGATATAACCCCGATAGTCAGGGTTTGCTTCCAGCACAATCTTGCTACGCGGGACGTATTCTTTTAGAAAATAGGCTCCGGTCCCGACCGGATGCCGGCCCGAGTCCGCACCATATTTTTCAATCACTTCACGTGCTACCGCACCAGTTGTCGAGTGTGCCAACAGATAGAGGAATGTCTGATCGAGCGCATTGAGCTGGATCCGCAACGTATAACGATCCAGTGTTTCAAGCCCCGCAACCGGCGCATCGTAATTGAACTGTCCTAATTTTTTTGCTTCCTCGACGATTGCATCGAGGCCGACAATTTTTCCTTCAAATGAACTAGCCTGCGGCGAGCGATTTTTTGGATCAAGGACGCGCTTGATGGAGTACGCATAATCTTGTGCCGTCAATTCTCGTCGTGCCCCGTTAAAAGCTGGGTCCGGGGTGAAAAATATGCCCTTCTTTATATGGAAGACATAAGTTCGCCCATCCTTGCTGATTTCCGGCATGGCCTCAACCGTCTTTGGAACCAATTTAGCCGGTCTCGCCAAATAGTCGTAGGTCAGCAAACTCTCATAGATCGCTTCACCAACCCATGTTGAATAAAGACTGTTGTTTGTGCGGACCATATCGAATCCATCGTCGGCTGCTTCAAACGCAACATGTACGACTTTAGACAGGTCTGCTGGATTTGATGCAGTACCTGCTGCATTTGCAACTATCAATATGCAAAGAGGTGCGAGCAGTAAATGGCCTAGTCGTTTAGAAATCCGCATCTTTATTTCCCTTTTTTGGCCTTTTATAAAGCTTGTTTTATGGTGCCGTGGCGTTAAAAAACGCTATGTAAACAATATCTTAAAGAGCGTTTGTAAGGTGCTTAAAAGCGCACTCAAAAGTACATTTGTATTGTTGCCATTGTGAAAGCATACACCAGATTTGTGGGGTAATTTTGCATGGCACAAAATTTGCTTAATGTTGCATTGTGGAATGTTATTGATCGTTTAAATAAATGCCATTTTCCAATAAATCGTCGTGTATTTTGTTTTTTGTCGTGTTTTGTTATTTTTTGTTAATTCTGAATATTGCGGAAATTATTTTTATTTATTCTATAAAAGAGAATAATTTTTCTTCAAATCGCTCACAAGGCGATTAATAAATATATCGAAATTTACAAAGATTTAATTTCAACTCTAACTATTATCCCCAGGGGAGTTTGTTTATGATGACGGAAAAGGGTTTGTCGAGATCACTACGTAGGGTCTTTTCGGGGGGCATGGCTGTCGGCTTCGGCCTGATAGCACATTCTGCGTTTGCGCAGGAGGATCCTTCTAGTGAACCGCAATTGCAACGGGTCGAAATTACAGGTTCATCCATTAAGCGCGTGGCGGCGCAAGGTGCATCGCCGATCACAATTATCAAGGCGGATGATTTTACCAAAGTGGGTGCAACCACCGCTGCCGAAGTATTGGCAACCGTCTCCGGCAATCAAACACAATTTAATTCATCGTCGAATGTCGGCACTAGCAAAACAGTTGGCGCAGCCGCAGATTTACGCGGTCTTGGCTCAAACAAAACGCTGGTATTGCTCAATGGTCGTCGTTTGGCCAACAGCGCATTTGACGGCGCGGCAGTCGATTTGAATGTGATTCCACTTGCAGCACTTGATCGCGTAGAAATTCTGCGGGATGGCGCTTCAGCCATTTATGGTACAGACGCCATTGGCGGTGTGATTAACTTCATTACCAAGCGCTCTTACACCGGCGTTAATCTGAGTGTCGAAGGCATCGTGCCCGAGCAGGCTGGCGGCGCCGAAAAACGTTTCAATTTGTCCGGTGGTATGGGCGATCTGGATAAGGATGGCTTCAATTTCTTTGGCGTCATTGACTATCACTCGCAGAACGGCGTCAAAGCAAGCGACCGCAGTTTTTCACAATTGGGTGGTCGCAATCCTGGTATTGGATTGAATGCCAGTAGTGGTAATTCCAGTCCAGCCAACTTTTACGACCCCGGTGCCGGTCCGATTGATCCAACCTCGGGCAAACCTTCTGGTTTGAGTGGCAATCCGTATTACGGTTCTGGTTGCCGTCCACCTTTCGCCAATCCTTCCGCCGCCGGTACTTGTCGCTATAACAGTCAAGCCAATATCGGTATTATTCCGCAAACAGAAGAGGTCTCTTTCCTTGGTAAAGGCACCTTCAAGCTCGATGCAGATAATACCGCTTCGATTGAATACCTGCATGCCGAAAGCAAGGTAAGAACACGCGTCGCAGGTGATGTTTTTGCCGGTGACGGTAGCGGTACCAGCAGCGACTATCTGATTCCAAGCTCCAGCCCGTATTACCCTGGGAACGGCGTAACTCCCGGAGTCGCAGGCTTAAGCGGCGGTCCGCTCTCGCTCAATTGGCGTTCTGCGGATGCTGGACAGCGTATCAATGATTCCATTAACAGCACTGACCGTTTGTTGTTGAGTATGGAAGGCACAAAATTTGGATGGGATTACAAGACCGGTTTGTCTTATTCGATGAGTAAAGCACGCGACGAGCTGAACGGCGGTTATTTAAACAATGATTTGGTGAAGTCCGGACTGTTAAGCGGAATTATCAATCCGTTTGGCGCGCAAAGTGCAGCGGGAACCGCTTATCTGAACAGCGCGCAAGTGCTCGGCGCTTATGAAAGTGCGAAAACGCAAACTGCGTCGATCGACTTTACGGCCAGCCGTGAACTGTTCCAGTTGCCTGCAGGACCGTTAGGTTTTGCGATTGGTGGTGAGTTCCGCCATGAAAGCGCACAGTTCAACGTAAATCATGCGCTAGCAGATTTATCCGAAAGCACTGGTTCGCAAGATGCCCAGTCTTCTTCAGGTAGTCGTAATGTCAGCGCGGTGTTTACCGAATTCAATGTCCCTATCGTAAAGTCGCTGGAAGCACAGCTGGCCTTGCGTTACGACAAATACAGCGACGTCGGCAATACGTTGAATCCTAAGGTAGCGCTACGCTGGCAACCGGCTAAGCGCTTGATGTTCCGTACTTCGTATAGCACAGGTTTTCGTGCGCCTAGTCTGTATGAACTGAATGATCCAAACTCCAAAACTTATACCAGCAGGGTCTATGATGATCCGTCGTTATGCCCTAACGGAACAGCAGTGTCGGGCGGTATCAGCGCGCGTGATTGCGGTCAGCAGTTCTTCAGACAAGGTGGCGGTAACAAACAATTGCAACCAGAAAAATCCAACTCATTTACGTTGGGTACTGTGATGGAACCGTTGAAAGATGTGACGCTCTCGATTGATTATTGGAATATCAAAATCAAGAACCAGATATCGGTAGTGCCAGAGGGTGATATTTTTGGCGATCCAGTCAAATATGCCGCAGATTATGTGCGTAATCCTGATGGTTCACTCAATTACATCATCGATACCAACGTCAATCTTGGCAACGTCAAAACGCAAGGTATTGATCTGGGTCTTTCATGGCGTCTGCCGAAATCTGATTGGGGCAATTTTGGAATGGCGCTGGACGGTACTTACGTCAACCAATACGACTATCAGTCCGAAAAAGGTGGCGCGTATAAAAGCAATCTGGGCGTCTATGGCGGCGGTGTTGGTACGGCCGGTGGCGTGATATTCCGCTGGCGCCATACTGCGACACTCACCTGGAGCAAAGGTCCTTGGGGCGCAGTGGTGCAGCAATCTTTTGCGACCGGCTATCGGGATCAAAACGGCAGCTCCGTCGCGGAAGGTTTCAATCATCACGTTGGTTCGTACACCCGCTACAACCTGTCTGGAACCTACGCCGGGTTTAAAAACCTGACATTGACTGCCGGTATCAAAAATCTGTTCAATACCGATCCACCCGCCTCCAACGTGACCGATAACTTCCAGTACGGTTACGACGCACGTTATGGCGACGCAATCGGTCGGGCTTTCTTTGTGCGCGCGAACTATGCATTTAAGTAGCCGATTGTTTGGAATCCTCAATCGTTTTTTCGAGGATTTCTTAATGAGTCATTAGTGATTGGCTTGCGCCCGTTCCATAACGAGATGACCCCATTTGGTCTTGTCGTTGTGGAGCGGGCAATTGATCACTTGCTGGCGTACTAATGTGCAGAATTGGTTGCAGAATTTTTCAGCAATTGAACAACGATGTAACGGAGGAAAGAGGTATGGATTTCACGCAGGATGGAAAAAAACCTTCCAGGAATGTAGTCGGCATCAGTGTGGTGGTTATTTTGCATGTGGCCCTTGTGTATGCACTTCTTACGGGCCTTGCACGTAAGGTTGTTGAAGTGATTCAACAACCGGTCGAAACCAAGATCGTGGAAGAGATCAAGCCACCAGCACCGCCACCACCAGCTAAACCAGTACCGCCACCACCAAAAACAGTCGCGCCACCACCACCGTTTGTACCGCCGCCTGAGGTGAAAGTGCAGCCCCAACCACAGGTGAACGTGATTGCAGCGGTCACCAATGTCAAACCATCCACGCCGGACTTGCCGACGTCAACCGCGCAACCATCTGCCGCAGCGACAGGTCCTGCAACGCCATCCCATACCAGCGCAAAAGTAGCGGGAAATTGCGAAAAACCAGCTTACCCAAGAGCGTCATTGCAAAATGAAGAAGAGGGCGTGGTTAACGTCAAACTGTCTATCGGTGCTGATGGCAATGTTCTTGATGCTGTAGTAGAAAAAAGCAGCGGCTTCAGAGATCTGGACCGGGCGACCATGAAAGCGTGGAGCCTTTGTCACTTTGTCCCCGCGATGGCCGATGGACAGGCAATCGCGTCTACGACAAGAATGCAGTATGTCTGGAAGCTGGAATAAGCAGTCTGAAGTAGTACACCTTTGTTCGTCTTTTCAGCAATCTCATTTATACAATTTGGAGTACTCGTATGTCTACACCTCGTAATCGCCTATCCGCATTTGTTGTCGTTGTCATGATCACTGCTGCGACACTCTCCGCTCCGCTGGCTGTGGCGCAGACATCGGCATCGGCTGGAACTTCAGCCATTACATCGGCAGCAGATTCCACTTCCACAGTAACTACTAATACCGCGGAGGTAGCGGCATCGGGCATCAGCGCCAACCCAATGCCACCGCCGCTTCCGGCCACGACGGAAACGGTCAGTAATCCATACGGACTTGATGCCTTATGGAAGGGCGGCGATTTTGTGGCACGCGGTACGCTGATTATTCTGGTCCTGATGTCGATGGGCAGTTGGTATATCATCATCACCAAGTTGATCGAGCAAGTGAAATTGATGGGTCAGGCTAAAGATGCGAAGAACAATTTCTGGAAAGCACCTAGCGTCGAAGTGGCGATTGCAGGTCTCAAGCCAGCCAGCGCCTATCATTTTATTGCCCAGACCGGCAGTACCTCGACCGAACACCACGATGGTGCATTGCTAGAGCAAATTGATCTCAATACCTGGATCACAATGTCGATCCAGCGTTCAGTCGAAAAGGTGCAAAGCCGTTTGCAAGATGGTCTGGCTTTTCTGGCGACAGTTGGTTCAACAGCACCGTTCGTTGGTCTGTTTGGTACGGTATGGGGGATTTACCATGCGTTGACCGCCATCGGTATCGCTGGTCAGGCATCGATTGATAAAGTTGCTGGACCGGTCGGTGAAGCGCTGATCATGACCGCCATCGGTCTGGCAGTCGCCGTTCCTGCTGTGCTGGGTTACAACTGGTTGGTACGTCGTAACAAAAGCGCGATGGAAGAGATTCGTTCGTTTAGCGCCGATCTGCACTCGGTCTTGTTGAGCGGTGTGATGTCGACGAGTTCTGCGGGTCAAATTGCCAGCATCAAGAAAAAGGTTGGCTAATCATGGGTATGTCACTCGGCTCTTCCGATGGGGACGAAGACGAAGTGATCGGCACGATTAACACGACGCCGCTGGTAGACGTTATGTTGGTGTTGCTGATCATTTTTCTGATAACGATTCCGGTCGTCACGCACACGATTCCGGTCAAGCTTCCGAGCGAAACTGATCAACCTTATGTCACCAAACCGGAGAATATCAATCTGGCGGTGAACAAGTATGGCGACATGTTCTGGAACGAGCAACTAGTGCCGAACACCGCGCAACTGTTGGCGAAGCTGAAGTTGGTGGCGGTCATCGTGCCACAGCCAGAGTTGCACATTCGCGGCGATCAGCAAACCAAATATGAATATATCGGCAAAGTGATCTTGACCGCGCAGCGGGCCGGGATCGCCAAGATTGGTTTCATCACCGAACCGCCACCGCGCCAATAACAGGGAGCAAAGTATGGGTATGAATATTGGTTCATCTGGTGGAAACGGTAACGATCCGGAACCGATGATGGAAATGAATATGACGCCATTGATTGACGTCATGCTGGTCCTCATCATCATGTTGATTATCACGATTCCAATCCAGAATCATGCAATAAAGTTGAACATGCCGACTGGTAATCCACCAGTACAATCAGCACCGCCGATTGTTGATACCGTGGATATTGATTCAACGGGAAATGTGCTGTGGAACGGAGCCCTAATGGCAAGCAAGGCCGAGCTGGAAAGTAAATTGCAGGCGGTAGCAGCGATGGGAAATGTGGATGAAGTGCATTTGCGGCCGAACAAACTGGTGGAGTACAAATCGGTTGCCGCCGTGATGGCATCGGCGCAACGGCTTGGTGTCACCAAAATTGGCATTGTCGGTAATGAGCAGTTTATAGATAAGTAATGCGGGACAAGTAAAGCGGGATAAATAATCAGCGGAGTTGAAGGTGTTTCTTTAAGCGCATTAAGCAGGTTAGTTCTTGCTTGATGCGTTTTTTTTGGAAGTTATATTGCAGTGCTTGCACCCACTCCGGATATAAAGAAGAGCACGCCATTCATCGATCGCACGCCAGAAGTGAGCAAGTAATCGTGGACGCTCAGCTATTGCCTATGTATTCTCACTGATGCAACCCACTCTTGATCATTGTGTCGCAGAGGCGTTTAAAAATAACTGAATTGAAGATGACTTGCTCCACATGATCGTGTTGCTATTTGATGATGTGGAGCAGGACATCGATTACTTTTTTTGATTAACTTTGCGGTCTCTTATCGGACTAGCGCTCTTCCGCGTAGATATCGTTATTCACAGTTTCTTTTACGAACAGCATGCCGATCAGGAAAGTACCGATAGCGATCACAATCGGATACCACAGTCCATAATAAATATCGCCTTTGAAAGCAACCAGAGCAAATGCGGTAGTTGGCAATAGACCGCCGAACCAGCCGTTACCGATGTGATATGGCAATGACATTGAAGTGTAGCGGATGCGAGTAGGGAACATCTCGACCAGCATCGCCGCAATTGGACCATACACCATCGTGCAGTAGACCACCAGGATGAACAGTAATAACAAGACCATCGGTTTGTTGATTTCTGCTGGATCTGCTTTGATCGGATAACCTGCCTCTTTGACGTTGCTGGACAACGCAGCGGAGAACGTTTTGTCCTGAGCCGTAGCATCTGCTTTCGATAAACCATTTGCGTCGTACGAAGTGAGCGTTTTATCGCCGATCTTGACGGTTGCTACTGAACCCGGCGCGCCTGCGACGTTTTCATAATTAACCGACATGGCAGACAGCTTGGCTTTGGCGATGTCGCAGGAAGAAGTGAACTTCTTGGTACCAGTTGGATTGAACTGGAACTGACAAGTCGCTGGATCTGCTGTGACGGTGACCGGTGCGCTTTTCAGAGCTGCTTCGAGTGCTGGATTGGCATAGTGCGTCAAGCCCGAAAAGATTGGGAAGTACGTCAGTGCCGCTATCAGGCAACCCGCCATAATAATTGGCTTGCGACCAATCTTGTCCGACAACGAGCCAAAAATCAAGAAAAAGGGCGTGCCAAGTAATAAAGACATTGCAATCAGAATGTTGGCAGTTGGACCGTCAACTTTAAGCGTTTGCGTCAGGAAGAATAGCGAGTAAAACTGACCTGTGTACCAGACCACGGCTTGACCTGCGGTCAAACCAAACAAAGCTAAAATGACCAGCTTCATATTTTTCCATTGGCCGAATGCTTCGGTCAACGGTGCTTTGGAGACTTTACCTTCCGCTTTCATTTTCACAAAGGCAGGGGACTCGCTCATGGATAAGCGAATCCAGACCGAAACGCCGAGTAAAACGATCGACAAAAGGAACGGAATGCGCCAGCCCCAGTCAGCGAATGCTTCTTCACCCATCGCCGTACGTGTACCAAGGATGACTAATAGAGACAAAAATAATCCCAGTGTCGCTGTTGTTTGGATCCATGCAGTAAACGAACCACGCTTGTCATCGGGCGCATGCTCGGCGACATACGTGGCGGCTCCGCCATATTCTCCACCGACCGCAAGACCTTGCAAGATACGCAAAGCGACCAAAATGATTGGTGCGGCAATGCCAATAGAGTTGTAGTTAGGCAAAATGCCGACCACAAAGGTCGACAGTCCCATGATCAGGATCGTTACCAGAAATGTATATTTCCGACCGATCATGTCGCCCAGACGGCCGAATACCAAAGCGCCAAATGGGCGCACGATAAATCCCGCAGCAAATGCCAGCAACGCAAAAATAAATGCTGTGTTGGAGTCCGTGCCAGCAAAAAACTGTTTAGCGATAATCGCCGCCAGCGCGCCGTATAAATAAAAATCATACCATTCGAATACTGTGCCAAGTGATGACGCAAAAATGACTTTTCTCTCGTCCGCAGTGATGCTGCGTGAGGCCACTTTTCCTGCTGCAATGCTGATCGCCATGCCTGTCTCCTTCATTATTAAAATTGTTAAATCTAACTCTGCAATCTGCTGTGCTGTTATTTAGCGACCTTGATGCCAGTCGGGTTTTTCCCAGATTGCAATTTTTAGACGGGCTAAATACCAAATAGTCTTCATGCGTGCTTGTTATGCGTGCTTGTAATGCGCGCTTGTTGTGCGAGCCTGCGCGTGTGGAGTGTGGGGCCGTAACCTTACACAAATCTTGTTATAAACTTACGTAAACTTACAAGCATCGAAAATGTTGATGCCGCAACGATGGAGAGTGGTCAGAGGTATTTCTATACATTGCTTAGTAGCAATCCGTAACGTTGCTGTATGGAAATGTAGAAGGGGAGTGTTGGATAGAGTTGCTATTTCGACGCGACCCGTCAGGTCGTCGATGTCAATCTCAAATGCTGAATGATTAAATATCCGGCTTGACTTGCCCACATCCACAGAGTCGACGCGCCCTTTGTACAACCAACGCGGGTCCTTACAAATGTCGTGATCTTATCCATCGGTGTGGATCGTGGCGCTGTTGCAGAGGTGGTTATCCCAAACATCCATTCAAGAACGTTTTTTGTAGGCAGTGATCGTGGCCACATTTGTGTTGAGATATTTTAAATATCGTTGTGCTTAAATAGGGCCAGTTATCGCGGAAGGAGGCTATAGGAAATTACTTAAATTTGTTAAACGCGTGTGATGCACGTTTCAAAGCACTCATACAATGGCTTCATTAAAAACGTGTCAGCGATCTTTGCCCACGTGTTGAATGTACTACCAGAACATAAATAAGCATGCCACTGAAAGACCTGGCCGCATAACGCACTATCTAGAACTTGTGCCGCTTATTATTGATACTAAAAGCACGTCAAATCGATACTAGGTATTACGCAGCTGTTACCGACAAACTTCTTCATCGCTAATCATTTTATTTAAATGCGTCACAGTTTTTAAGACTCTTTAAAAAGTGGCCCTAGTGTGTTGCGATTGACAAAAAATGGCATCCGCGGGTACGTGATGAACGTTTTTTTTTGGAGCTACGAAATGAAAATTAATAGTACTTTTTTACCTCCTGCAGATGGGGAGGAATTAGGAGGGTTAGCATCGTTGACCGCATTTGAAGCACGCATAGACAATAAAAGTTTGGTAGTTGGCATTGCCATTGGCACACTGACGGGACCGTCCAAGGACGAGGCGCAAGTTAATTCACTTGCCATGGAAGTTGTTAATCGCGTTATTGACTATCATCAACGCAATCATGCACAGGATGCGCCGTTCGTCGTTGTAGAGCTAACCGGCACTCTTGTAGCGGTAAAGCGTGTGCGGGAAGTATTCCGCCATGCGCCTCATCGCTCTTCATTGATGTTGATGTGTGCGAACGAAAGAGTATACGAGGCAGCCATTTCTGTATTGGGCGTAGATTCTGTCTTCGGTTACAAAAATACCTAGCAGCAAATCATTAACTTAAATGTATTCAAAAAAGCTCAAGCCGTACTGTCGTTACTTTTCGTTTCGTTTCACATCTCCAGTATCAAATTACTATTCGTCATATCGCTGCGATCCCCTGATTAAGGCAACAAAGTATTGAGTGTGGTGGATAAAGTTTCATCAAACTGTTGATTGCCTCAAAATCTGCTAAGCTTTATATTACACCTAATGTGGATTAAGTAAATAGAAATATCCACACCTACTATATTTTTGTTAAAAAAAACCCACCTTGTCGGTGGGTTCGTCTCGTTAATTTTTATGCTGGTTTATCAACTGTCAGGATTTTGAGGTTGTTCTGGAGGTTTGTTCTCGTCTGCAGGTGGGGGCAGTTGAAGGATCACCGTATATTTCGATTCCATTTCAGCAACGCGCAAAATTGCTTCTTGCCCGCGAATATCAGTTGCCCTGTATAGCGTGATCAATAAGGTTGATCTTGGATCTGGTGGCTCATCCTCCAGCGTCATCAGGTAACTAGCGCCGGTCAGATATATTTTTGCTAGTTTTTTGACAATTTGGAGGTCAGCTGTTCGCGTCCCATTTTCCCAGTTTGACAGTCTCGTAGGTGAAAGTCCCGGGACTTCTGCGCAGGTTTCGACCAGCGTTTTTCCGGTAGCTTCTCTTGCTTGCTTTAGTCGTCGACCAACTTCTATTTTGAGTGAGTACATATAGACGAGGGTAATTTCCATGGCGTGGATAAACAATCAACGATTTGTGGTATTTACTTAGCATTAGGTTCCACTTTACGTGTAATTTATGATTTGCGAAACTGCGCGTTTCTGAATATTTGCGGATGCGCAGTTTCTGCCACATTCTGTGGGGTAAAAAGGCATATTGTGACGCCATTGCAATGGCGTGAGTGGTCGCCGGAAGTCGAACAGTTGTTCATGAAAATTTCAAAATTCACATTGCGAGACTTCTTCGGATGAAAGGATGGTGTTTCAGGCGTTTTGTCGCCACCATCACGGTTGGCGTTTTATTTGCCCAATAGCACGAGAGCCTGGTTCCATTCGTTAGACCATTCGGCTAAAAAATCATGTGTATTAAATGCACGTTTTAGATGTGGCATTGGCACTCGATACACGTCGTTCAATCCCAGCGCCAACGTAATCGGATTCCACACAGCTTTGTTTTTTGCTTTTTTAGTACTCGCTTTAACTCTTGCTCCATCATCGCCAAATATGCCACCGCCAGCGTCAAGCGCCTTCTGTAGATCAATTTTTACCAGGCTGGCAAATGCGATCAATGCTTGATCTTTGTTGATGCCACTTTGTGATTCCTTTGCGCCGTCGGCGCTGATTGGTTCGGACTTGGCTTTTGCGTCGGCCTTGGTCTTGGCGTCTTCCTCACGTTTGAGTTTGCTTGTCAGGCGCTCCAGATCTTTTTTTAGAAAACGTAACTCGTGCAAAGCCCTCCTAAAACCTGGAGGTTTGAGTTGCGCCACTATCCGATAGACATCTTTAGTAATCGTGATGAGTACATCTTCGCTACCGGCGGCAAGTCGCTGCGTATCACCTTCGAAAAAAATCGGTGCCGGATAACCGCCGTTGGCATCACCAAACAGCGCTGGATACTCGGTGTCATATTCCAGCCAGACGTAAGGCGTCAAGCCGCTCTCTATCATGCGTGCCAATGTCCACGGTGATCCGGTTTGCTGCGCAAGCCAGTGGCATGCCTGCGCTGTTGTCGCTCGAAAAGGTAGTTCAATCGTTGTCATTGCTCTTTCTTCTTTCTTCATTTTTATGCCAACTTATGCCAATCAGTATTGTTGATGTTACCTTGGCGTAATAAATAATGTCCGGTAAGGCGGTTGATCCAGCTCAGTGATGTTCAATGGCAATCATCGGCAGTCATTGCTATTGATAGCGCTGAATGGCGCTGAGTGGCGCTGAGCGGCACGAATGTTGTTCAATGGCATTTTCATGTGTGAGCGCGATGTTCCATTTTGTTTCAAATAATGTTTCATCATTTTAATGAAACATTATTTGAAACAAAAATTGAAACATTTATTGTTAAATAAATCATTAAATTACAACGAATCGCCCTTGGTACTTCATTCCAAGATGTTGATTTTAATGACTTATTCAACATTCATCCGGGTTTTCTAAAACGAGCTATTTAGTTGGCATGGTTGTTGCAGAGTTTAGCGGTATTAGAATTGCAGATATCTGCATGAAACAAGTTTGCGATCCATAAGGAGAAAACATGAGTTATTCCGCAGGTGCAGCCTTCCGCAAGGCGATGCAAGAAGAGTCCCCGTTACAAGTTGTGGGCGCGATCAACGCTAATCACGCATTGCTGGCCAAGCGCGCCGGTTTCAAGGCGATTTATCTTTCCGGTGGCGGTGTCGCAGCCGGTTCGCTCGGCTTGCCAGACCTCGGTATCTCCAATTTGGATGATGTACTGACCGACGTGCGCCGTATCACTGACGTGTGCGATCTCCCATTGTTGGTGGATGTCGATACTGGTTTTGGTTCAAGTGCTTTCAACGTCGCACGTACCGTCAAATCGATGATCAAATTTGGAGCAGCAGCGATCCATATTGAAGACCAGGTCGGTGCCAAGCGCTGCGGTCACCGTCCGAATAAAGAAATCGTCAGCAAGCAGGAAATGGTTGACCGTATCAAAGCTGCAGTTGATGCACGTACCGACGACAATTTCGTCATCATGGCGCGTACCGATGCGCTCGCGGTTGAGGGACTGGAATCCGCGCTGGATCGGGCGATGGCCTGTGTCGAAGCGGGTGCCGACATGATCTTTCCTGAAGCGATCACTGAGCTGGCAATGTATAAGCAATTTGCCGCCGCTGTCAAAGTGCCGGTGTTGGCAAACATTACTGAATTCGGTTCCACGCCTTTGTTCACGGTCGATGAGCTGAAATCAGCTGATGTTGGTTTGGTGCTGTATCCGCTGTCTGCCTTCCGTGCCATGAACAAGGCCGCCGAAAACGTCTACACCGCCATCCGCCGCGATGGCACGCAAAAGAACGTAATCGATACCATGCAAACGCGCATGGAATTGTATGACCGGATCAACTATCACGATTTCGAGCAGCATCTGGATGCCTTATTTGCCGCCCAGAAAAAATAAAAGGATAGGCGCAAAGCCGACCCGGCAGCGTTATCTCTCATTCCCATCCAGGTGACCCGAACCTTCGTGATGTTTGCGGCGGACGGTTGAGAAATTTGTTGCTGGGAAATAAAGCGTAGCACTGACTACAATTTACCGATTACACCAATTCTTTTCTATCAGGAATCAAAAAATGAGTGAAGCTCAAGTAACCCCTTTCAAGCCAAAAAAATCTGTCGCGCTGTCCGGCGTCACTGCAGGCAACACTGCGCTGTGTTCCGTCGGCAAAACCGGCAACGATCTGCACTATCGTGGTTATGACATTCTGGATATCGCCAATACCTGCGAATTCGAGGAAATCGCGTATCTGTTAGTGCACGGCAAGTTGCCGACTGCCGCAGAACTGAAAGGCTACAAGGCGAAACTGAAATCTCTACGCGGCTTGCCAGCTAGCGTCAAGGCCGCGCTGGAAGCGCTGCCCGCCGCCTCGCACCCGATGGACGTGATGCGCACCGGTGTCTCGGTGCTTGGCTGCACATTGCCAGAAAAAGATGACCACAATGCGCCGGGCGCACGCGACATCGCGGACCGCTTGATGGCATCATTCGGCTCGATGCTGCTGTATTGGTATCACTTCAGCACCAACGGCAAGCGCATCGAAGTTGAAACCGATGATGAGTCTATCGGCGGCCATTTCCTGCATCTGTTGCATGGTGTAAAGCCATCCGCCGAATGGGAAAAAGCGATGCACGTTTCGCTGATCCTATACGCAGAGCATGAATTCAATGCCTCCACCTTCACTAGCCGTGTTATCGCCGGTACAGGCTCAGATTTTTACTCCGCGATCGCTGGTGGAATCGGCGCTTTGCGCGGTCCAAAGCACGGTGGTGCGAATGAAGCAGCTTTTGAAATTCAGAAACGTTACGATAATCCGGACGAAGCAGAAACGGATATCAGAAGCCGGGTAGAGAACAAGGAAGTCGTGATTGGGTTTGGTCATCCGGTCTATACCGTATCCGATCCACGCAACAAAGTAATTAAAGAAGTTGCACGCAATTTATCAGCGGAAGCTGGTTCGACAGCTATGTTTGACATTGCTGAACGTCTGGAAACCGTGATGTGGGAAGTCAAGAAAATGTTCCCGAATCTGGACTGGTTTTCAGCCGTTTCTTACCATATGATGGGTGTGCCGACAGCGATGTTCACGCCGCTGTTTGTGATTTCCCGTACCTCCGGTTGGGCCGCACACGTGATCGAGCAGCGTATCGATAACAAGATTATTCGTCCATCTGCCAATTATGTCGGACCAGACGATTTGGCATTCGTACCGATCGACAAACGCTAATCGTTTTTTTAGCAATTTTTCAGCAATACGCGTACTAATAAAAAGCAGGAACATCGACCCGGACGCTTTGCCGCTCGGGTCGACCAAGGACAGTAAGTAACGCCTAAAACCTGAGCATTCTCCTCTTTCCCGACTGAGCCATGAATACAGAAAATCGCAAACCCCTTCCCGGTACCAAGCTAGATTTCTTCGATACGCGGGCCGCGGTCGATGCCATCTCGCCCGGTGCTTACGATAAACTGCCGTACACGTCACGCGTGCTGGCCGAGAACCTCGTGCGTCGTTGCGACCCTGCGACGCTGACTGCATCCCTGCAGCAATTCATCGAGCGTAAGCGCGACCTGGATTTTCCATGGTTTCCAGCGCGTGTCGTGTGTCATGACATCCTCGGTCAGACCGCACTGGTCGACCTTGCAGGACTGCGCGACGCGATTGCCGCCCAAGGCGGTGACCCATCGCTGGTCAACCCCGTCGTCCCAACCCAATTGGTGGTGGATCACTCGTTAGCCGTTGAGCGCGGTGGCTTCGATAAGGACGCGTTCGATAAAAACCGCGCCATCGAAGACCGTCGTAACGAAGACCGGTTTGATTTCATCAACTGGACCAAAAAGGCGTTCAAAAACGTCGACGTGATTCCTCCGGGCAATGGTATTCTGCACCAGATCAATCTTGAGCGCATGTCGCCGGTGGTGCAGGTAAAAGATGGCGTCGCTTTCCCTGACACGCTGATCGGTACCGATAGTCACACGCCGATGGTCGATGCGTTGGGCGTGCTCGCCATCGGTGTTGGTGGTCTGGAAGCTGAAAGCGTCATGCTGGGTCGCGCATCCTGGATGCGTCTGCCCGACATCATTGGTGTCCAACTGAGCGGCAAACCGCAGCCGGGTATTACTGCCACAGACATCGTGCTGGCGCTGACCGAGTTTTTGCGTGCGCAAAAGGTTGTATCGTCTTACCTCGAATTTTATGGTGAAGGCGCATCCCATCTGACGCTGGGCGACCGTGCCACCATCGCCAACATGGCACCCGAGTTTGGTTCGACCGCTGCGATGTTTTACATCGACGAGCAAACCATTAAATACCTCAAACTGACCGGTCGTGATGATGAGTTGGTCAAACTGGTCGAACTCTACGCCAAAGCCACTGGCCTGTGGGCTGACAGCCTGAAGCATGCCGAGTACGAACGCGTCATCCATTTCGATCTATCTTCGGTAGTACGTAATATCGCGGGGCCATCCAATCCACACAGCCGCGTGCCAACCTCCGAACTGGCTGCGCGTGGTATCAGCGGCAAGGTAGAAAACGAGCCCGGTCTGATGCCAGACGGTGCCGTAATCATCGCTGCCATCACCAGTTGCACCAACACTAACAACCCGCGCAACATGATTGCCGCAGGCTTGTTAGCGCGCAATGCCAATGCCCGCGGTCTGACGCGCAAGCCATGGGTAAAAAGCTCGCTGGCTCCGGGATCCAAAACGGTCAAACTGTATCTGGAAGAAGCCGCGCTATTGTCGGAGTTGGAAACACTCGGCTTCGGCGTTGTCGCCTTTGCCTGTACCACTTGCAACGGTATGAGTGGCGCGCTTGATCCAGTCATCCAGAAGGAAGTATTGGATCGCGATCTTTACGCTACCGCTGTTCTTTCGGGCAACCGCAACTTCGATGGTCGTATTCATCCGTATGCCAAGCAAGCGTTTCTGGCGTCCCCACCATTGGTGGTGGCTTACGCGATTGCTGGCACGATCCGTTTCGATATTGAAAAAGATGTCCTGGGTATCGACGCCGCTGGCAACGCTGTGACGCTGGAAGATATCTGGCCGTCTGACGAAGAAATCGATGCCATCGTCGCTTCCAGCGTGAAGCCGGAACAGTTCCGCAAAGTCTACGAGCCCATGTTCGCCGTGGTTGCCGATAACGGTGAGAAAGTCAGTCCGTTGTATGACTGGCGTCCAGAGACGACCTACATTCGTCGTCCGCCGTATTGGGAAGGCGCACTGGCTGGCGAGCGTACGATGAAAGGTATGCGTCCGTTGGCGGTCTTGGGTGACAACATCACTACTGATCATTTATCGCCGTCGAACGCCATTATGCTCAATAGCGCAGCCGGTGAATATTTGGCTAAGATGGGTTTACCTGAAGAGGACTTTAACTCATACGCTACCCATCGCGGTGATCATCTCACGGCGCAGCGTGCGACGTTCGCTAATCCAACACTGAAAAACGAAATGGTGCTGGAAAACGGCAAAGTCAAAGCAGGCTCGCTGACCCGCGTTGAGCCGGAAGGCAAGATTACGCGCATGTGGGAGGCCATTGAAGTTTACATGGAGCGTAAACAACCATTGATCATTATCGCCGGTGCCGACTACGGTCAAGGCTCCTCACGTGACTGGGCCGCTAAAGGCGTGCGTCTGGCGGGTGTAGAAGCGATTGCTGCTGAAGGTTTTGAGCGTATTCACCGCACCAATCTGGTCGG
This sequence comes from Glaciimonas sp. GNP009, assembly GCF_054343755.1. Lineage (NCBI taxonomy): Bacteria > Pseudomonadati > Pseudomonadota > Betaproteobacteria > Burkholderiales > Oxalobacteraceae > Glaciimonas > Glaciimonas sp. GNP009. The sequence goes on along the minus strand of NZ_JBTGUV010000004.1, from coordinate 641,532 downwards.
TATGGGCGTGATGCCGCTGGAGTTCAAGCCGGGCGTCAACCGCCTTACCTTGAGCATCGACGGTACCGAAACCTTCGACGTGATTGGCGAGCGTACACCACGTACGACGCTGACGCTGGTTATCAACCGACAGAACGGCGAACGTGTGGAAGTGCCGGTCACTTGCCGCCTCGATACCGCGGAAGAAGTGTCGATCTACGAAGCGGGCGGCGTGCTACAACGTTTCGCTCAGGACTTTCTGGAGTCGTCGGCAACTGCATAATAAGTTGCAAACAGTCTGGCCAACAATCTGCCTAATAAGTTAGCTAAAAAGCTAGCCAGGCAGCACTATCCCGATAGACGGTTTGACATCTTGCGCGGCGCAAAAATGTGCCGCGCATGACCACTCAAGACAACTCAGGAAACATCACCATGACCCACGTGCCCCAAATCAAAATTGCCGCCACCTACATGCGCGGCGGTACCAGCAAAGGCGTGTTCTTCCGCCTGCAAGACCTACCAGAAGCAGCGCAAGTGCCGGGCGCTGCACGCGACGCGTTATTGCTGCGCGTCATTGGCAGCCCGGATCCTTACGGCAAACAGATTGACGGCATGGGTGCAGCGACCTCAAGTACCAGCAAGACGGTTATTCTGTCCAAAAGCAGCAAGCCCGATCACGATGTCGATTACTTGTTCGGTCAGGTAGCCATCGATAAAGCATTCGTTGACTGGAGCGGAAACTGTGGCAATCTGTCTGCCGCAGTTGGTTCGTTTGCGATCAGTAACGGCTTGGTGGACGCCAGTCGCATTCCACAAAACGGCATGGCAACGGTACGTATTTGGCAGGCGAACATCGCCAAGACCATCATCGCGCATGTACCGATCACCAACGGCAGCGTGCAAGAAACTGGTGACTTTGAGCTTGACGGTGTGACCTTTCCCGCCGCCGAAGTCCAGCTGGAATTCATCTCACCAGCAGCCGACGAAGAGGGCGCGGGTGGATCAATGTTCCCGACCGGCAACCTCACCGACGACCTCGAAGTGCCGGGCGTCGGCACGCTCAAAGTGACGATGATCAATGCGGGTATACCGACCATTTTCGTCAACGCAGAAGCGATCGGCTACACCGGCATTGAACTACAAGATGCGATCAATAGCGATGACAAGGCATTGGCCCTGTTTGAAACCATTCGTGCGCATGGCGCGGTACGCATGGGACTCATCAAGCACATTGACGAAGCGGCTAATCGTCAACATACACCAAAGGTTGCCTTCATCGCCAAACCCGCTGCCTACGTTTCCTCCAGTGGTAAACCGGTTGAGACTGGCGACATCGATTTGCTGGTTCGGGCGATGTCGATGGGCAAACTCCATCACGCCATGATGGGTACGGCAGCGGTTGCCATCGGGACCGCCGCAGCGATACCCGGCACGCTGGTGAACCTCGCCGCTGGCGGTGGCGCGTTAAGTGCAGTGCGTTTCGGACATCCTTCAGGTACCTTGCGGGTGGGTGCAGAAGCTGTCCAGAACAACGATGAATGGACGGTGACCAAAGCGATCATGAGCCGCAGCGCACGGGTGTTGATGGAGGGATGGGTACGCGTGCCTGGCGATACGTTCTGATGCATGTTTTGACTGAAGTCAGGGCGTATAAGCAAGCGACCTGACGGAACTAAAATCGCGGCGTGAAAGCAGGGCGCTTGCCGACCACCACGCCTCAAAATAGTCTCTGGCTATTGCCGCACCAGTAATACCGAAAAATAAGACATCATAAGACAATATAAATATAACAAAATAATGAGGAGATCCACATGTCGTTCGATCAAAAATATCAGGAAAAACGTCTAAGTGCCGACGACGCCGTTCGTCTTGTTCATAATGGCGACACCATTGTCGTACCGACCGGTTCTGCTGAGCCACCAAAGCTGCTGACGGCACTCTCCGAGCAGCGTCGGGATTTTCTGGACGTGCGCATATCTCAGATTCTTCCATTGCGAAAGTACGGCTATTACGACCATGAGACGACGGATCATGTGCGCCACGTTGCGTATTTCTTTGGCCCGGCGTCACGCGCCGGAGGTCAGGCTGGCTGGACCGACTATATACCCGCCTATTTTGCCGAGTTACCCAGTTTGCTTCGGCAAGGACTCTCGCCCGCCGATGTTGTTTTTAGCATGGCCTCGCCGATGGATGAGGAAGGTTATTTCTCACTCGGTCTAGCCGCGGACTACACCATGGCTGCGATTGAAAAGGCCCGTGCGATCGTTCTTGAAGTCAATCCGAATGTGCCGTATTCCTACGGTAATTGTCGCGTCCATATTTCGCAGGTCGCGGCCATTGTTGAAAGTGAGGAGCTGCTGCCAGAAGTCGGTTTACCTAAAATTGGCCCGGTACAGGAAGCAATCGGCAAATACGTCGCGGATATGATCAATGATGGTGACACGCTGCAAATTGGTTACGGTGGCATCCCCGATGCAGTGGTGATGCAATTAACCCACAAGCGTGACCTTGGCATTCATACCGAAATGCTCGGTGATGGTCTGATGACGCTAGTTGAATCAGGCGCTGTCACCAATAAGCGGAAAAATATGCATCCGGGCAAGATGCTCGCCACGTTTGCGCTCGGCTCCAAAAAACTCTATCAGTTCATGCATCGCAATCCGGTGCTGGAGATGCATCCTGCCGATTTCACGAACGATCCATATCTCGCTGGCCAGAACGACAATCTTGTCACCATCAATGCGACGATGCAAGTAGACCTGATCGGCCAGTGTGGTTCGGAAACATTGGGGTTCTGTCCAGTATCCGGTACCGGTGGTCAAACAGATTTCGTACGTGCGGCAAATCGGTCAAACGGCGGAAAGTCTTTTATCGTCCTGCCTGCCACCGCGAAGGATCAAACCATCTCCCGGATTGTCCCCACACTGACCGCAGGCACGCATGTCAGTACCAGCAAGAATGATGTGAATTATGTGGTGAGCGAATACGGCGTAGCGCAATTACGCGGAAAATCGGCCCGACAGCGCGCCGAGGAACTGATCGGCATTGCCCATCCCGATTTTCGGGGTGAGTTGCGTGAGGCGGCGAGAAAGATGAATTTGCTTTAAGACTTGTAGCAAGGAAGCTGGCAGCTACAGGCTGCCAGTACCTACAATTTTACAGAATCACATGGACATGATCGATAAATTCCTTCAGCGCTTAAGCAGCATTAAATCAGAATCGAGCGCAGCTAGGTCGTCATTCTTCACCCCTCATGCTTTCCTGTTAAGCTAAACTAATGCCTTACCTATAACAGATTACCGATAGACAGATGAACACCCGTTTCCTCGAAACCTTCGTCTGGCTGGCGAAATTGAAAAATTTTCGGCTGACAGCGGAAAAATTGCACACCACGCAAGCTGCGGTATCAAGCCGCATTGCCACGCTGGAGCAGGATTTCGGTCTGCGCCTGTTTGATCGTGGCGCACGTGAGGTTGCCCTGACTACTGACGGTAGCAAGGCGTTGGTGTATGCAGAACGTATCGTCAAGCTGATGCGCGAAATGAAGGACGACATGTCGGCCCGTGATAACTATTCTGGCGTAATCAGGATTGGCGTGATCGAATCCATCGTACATAGCTGGTTTCCGGACCTGATTGGACGTATTCACAAACTGTTTCCTCAACTGGAAATTGAAATCGCCAGCGATACCACTATTCATCTTAGCGAGCAGTTCAGCAAGGGTGACCTGGATTTGGTTCTGCTGGCAGAGCCAGTGATCGCGCTCAATGTACGCAATTTCAAGCTGTGCGAATTGCCGATGCGCTGGGTTGGCAGCAGCAAGTTGGAGATCGGCAACGAAACCCTGACCTTGTCCGATCTGGCTGCCTTTCCGCTGGTCAGTTTTGCCCGCAATTCGGGACCGCACAGTATCATCAAACAACTGTTTTCCAACAGCGAACGTGGCTCGCTGCATATCAATTGCATTACCTCCGTGGCCACCATGATACGACTGGTCAGCGATGGGTTCGGCGTTGCCGTAGTGCCGCCTGCCATCATCCAGCGTGAGCTCAATGATGGCAGTTTGCAACTGCTGCGGGTGGATGCTGAGTTCCCCGCTTTGCTGCTGATGGCCTCGTTTCGCAACGATCCAGAAAATGCGCTGACCGAGACCATTGCCAGCATCGCGCAGGAAACCGCGTCCGAATTCGCACTGAATTGGGGACCGGAAATCGCCAGATTACCGTCCGAACCGCTGGAACTGCCTTTCCCGCTTGCCTGATCAGGCCCCGCACCATAAGAGGAACAGATCCTCTTAAACTTCCATAAACCTCCCCACTTTTGCTCATAAGCTTTTTCAATCGCCTGCGCTGACAATTTCTTGTTGGACAGGCGTCTGGTCGTTACGCATACTCAATTCATCCGATAGACAGATCTGTACTACCGGTGACGGTGATCATAGAAACACCGCGCAATCCTTCGCTAACGGCTGCGAAGCAACTTCCTTTTCAGGTGACATCACATGAGCAACAACATCAAACTAGCGAACAATGCGTTGGAAGATACCTACAAGAAAATTGCCTGGCGGCTGATTCCGTTTCTGGTATTTCTGTTCGTACTGGCATGGATAGATCGGGTCAATGTCGGCTTTGCCAAATTACAAATGTTGCAGGATTTGCAATTTAGTGAGGCCGTTTATGGACTTGGCGCTGGTATCTTTTTTATCGGCTACTTCCTGTTTGAAGTCCCTAGTAATTTGTTGCTGGAAAAAATCGGCGCCAGAAAAACGCTCGCCCGGATCACGATCCTGTGGGGTTTGACCTCAATGGCCATGGTGTATGTCAAGACACCCGCCAGCTTTTATGTCATTCGATTCTTTCTGGGCGTGTTCGAAGCCGGTTTTTTCCCGGGTGTAGTGCTGTACCTCACTTACTGGTTTCCGGCAGCTCTGCGGGCGCGTGTTAATGGCCTGTTCATGACCTCCTTCGCGATTGCTGGCGTCGTGGGTGGCCCGATTGCCGGTCTTATCATGAGTCGCATGGATGGCGTTGGTCATTTCGCTAACTGGCAATGGCTGTTTTTGCTGGAAGGGATTCCCTCCGTAATCGCCGGTATTTTGGTATTGCTTTATCTGCCGGAGAAGCCAGTCAATGCAAAATGGCTGAGTACGACAGAGCAACAGGCTGTAAGCAAAGCGTTGGCATCGGAAAACCATGACAGCAAACATTCCTCACTACGTGACGCATGCCGTAATTATCGGGTTTGGCTATGCGCTGCTGTGTATTTTTGCGTCGTTAGCGGCAACGCCACGATTGCCTTTTGGTCACCGTCCATCATCAAGGAAATCGGCATCGTCGGTAATTTGCAGATCGGCTTGATTTCGGCAGTTCCTTTCCTCGCTGGTACCGTCGCCATGATATGGAATGGCATCCATTCTGATCGCAGCGGCGAACGGCGTCTGCACTGTGCATTGGCAACTTTGGTAGCGAGCATTGGCTTGATATTGACCGGATTCTTTATTGGCAATGCGGTGCTGGCGCTGTGTGCCCTGACGCTGGCTGCCGCAGGTATTCTCGCTGCTTTCCCGGTGTTCTGGTCGATTCCCGCGGCATTCCTTACCGGTACCGCCGCCGCCGGTGGCATCGCACTCATCAACTCGATTGGCAATTTGGCTGGTTTCGTCGCACCGTATCTTATCGGCTCGCTCAAAACCTCCACCGGTAGCGTGGCTTCTGGACTTTACTTCGTGGCGGGGCTGGAATTAGCCGCAACGTTTCTGGTCCTGGTGTTCATTAAAAAAGTCCGCTAATTTCACCACCATCACGGCTTTGCACGTTGCAGTGCCGTCTTCTTTAACGTTGGAATCATCATGCATATCTCCTTTCAAATCGACACCGAACAAGGTTCACGCCAACTCGACACCGATATCGACACGCTAATCGTGGCCGGTTGGGCCGGGCGCGACCACGCCGCCATTGAACATCACATAGAGGAACTGGCGGCACTCGGCATCTCACGCCCCAGCGCCGTTCCTTTGTATTACCGGATTGCCAGCAACCAGCTAACGCAGTCGCGCCAAGTCCAGGTAGTTGGCCCAGATTCGTCGGGAGAGGTCGAAACCTTTGTCTTCGCCGCCGAAGGCGAACTCTATGTCAGCATTGCCTCCGACCATACTGACCGCAAACTGGAGGCGCATAGCGTAGCGCTGTCGAAACAGCTATGCGTAAAACCGGTTGCTAACACAGCGTGGCGTCTGGCCGAAGTTGCAGACTATTGGGACGAACTGGTGATCCGCTCCTACATCGAAGAAAACGGCGAACAAGTTCTGTATCAGGAAGGTCCGTTAGCGTCACTGCGCACGCCGCAGGATCTGATCGCTGGCTATACTAACGGCGCCACAATGTTGCCCGCAGGCAGCGGAATGACTTGCGGAACTGTTGGTGCAATTGGTGGCATTCGTCCGGCACAGTCATTTACAATGGAGTTGTTCGATCCGCGCCGTCAACGCAGTTTGCGACACCATTACGAAGTCGATATATTGCCAGAGGTGGCATAAAAAGCAAATATTAGCTATCACACCCTTTTCGAGACCTTATGACTAACACGCTACCAACCCTGCAGGTTTTGTCCGCAGCACTGCAACAGAATGCCACCAGCTCCGCAGCGCTGACCGAGACCGCGCTGCAACGCGCATTGGCGCAGTCCGGCGAAGGCAGCCGGGTATTCACCGAAATCTACCAAGTCACAGCAAGGGCGGCTGCGCAAGCGTCGGATATCTTGCGCGTCAGCGGCCAGACTCGCTCACCGATAGAAGGCTTACCGATCTCAGTCAAGGATCTGTTTGATGTCGCCGGTAGCATTACGCGGGCTGGGTCGGTGGCGCTCAACGATGCGCCGCCAGCGCAGGTAAGTGCGGTAGTGGTGCAGCGACTGGCCGCCGCCGGTGCAGTCATCATTGGGCGTACCAATATGACCGAATTTGCTTATTCCGGTCTTGGTATCAATCCACATTACGGCACGCCGCGCAATCCATGGGATCGGGCCAATGGGCGCATTCCCGGCGGTTCGTCGTCCGGCGCGGCTGTGTCGGTCAGCGATGGCATGGCGGTTGCCGGAATTGGTTCTGATACTGGCGGTTCAATTCGGATTCCCGCTGCACTGTGTGGACTGACTGGCTTCAAGCCGACCGCTAGCCGAGTATCGCTGCAAGGTGTTTTGCCGCTATCGGCGCAACTGGATTCGATAGGGTCGATCACCAATAGCGTCACCTGCTGCGCAACGATTGATGCCATTATCGCCGGTGAACCGATCCTTCCGCTAATGCCTTATTCGCTACGTGGCTTGCGTCTGGCGCTACCAACCACTCTGGTGCTGGATGGTATGGATAGCCAGGTTGCAACAGCGTTTGCCAAGGCACGCCAGCGTCTGGAAAAGGCGGGTGTATTAATTGAAGAAATCGACATCCCCGAGTTTGCCGAACTGGCTGCCATCAATGCAAAAAGCGGTTTCACCGGAGCCGAAGCCTACGCCTGGCATCGGACGCTGATCGCCGACCGCGCCGCGTCGTACGATCCACGCGTGATCTCGCGCATACTGCGTGGCAAGGAGATGAGCGCAGCTGACTTGATTGACTTGTTTGCGGCACGCAAGCAATGGATCGTAGCGGTAGAGCGCAGGATTGCGGGGTACGACGCATTGTTGATGCCGACTATCCCGATTGTGGCACCGACTATCGCCGCTCTGGAGGCCAGCGACGAGGCGTATAACAAGGCCAACGGCTTGATTTTGCGGAATCCGTCGGTGATCAATTTTCTCGATGGTTGCGCGCTTTCGTTGCCTTGCCATGCGGCAGGTGATGCGCCGGTGGGATTGATGCTGGCCGCTGTTGGTGGCAATGATCGCAAGATTTTGGAAATCGGATTAGCGGTTGAGGCTACATTGGCAAGTGCGTGAATCAGGTTTAGCGACAGTGAATAAAAATGCCGGGTCAAATCATTTGACCCGGCATTTTGTTATTGCTTATTGCTTATTGCTGATTATTTATTTCTGAATGCAGCGTTACAGACCTCATCGCAAAAGAGTGGTCAATGCAGGGAAGAACGCAATCAGTGCAAGGACTGCCATCATAATGCCGACATAAGGCAGCGTTCCGATCACGATACGACGATAAGGGACATCGCGCGCCACATTCTGCACCACAAACAAATTGAGACCGACCGGTGGGTGGATCAATGCCATTTCCATATTGATTACGACGATGACGCCAAACCAGATGAGATCCCAATGAAAAGCGGTCACAATGGGAATAAGTATCGGCATCGTAATCACGATAATGGCGATGGTCTCCATGAAACATCCGAGAAAAAGCAGCAATAAATTAATGAAAATAAAGACCACCCATGGAGAGAAGTGGGCATGCGCAACCGAGGATGAAAGTGCCGTTGCCACTTGCGTAGTCGTCATCACATAGCCAAACACGATAGCGCCGGCGATGACCACCAGAATCATTACACTGCCTTGAGCGGTTCCGAGAAGAATGGTGCGAAATTTATCCCACGTCATGTCGCGATAAATAATCCCGGAAAGTAATAAACTAACGACCGTTCCGAGTGCAGCCGCTTCGGGCGGCGTAGCCAGTCCCAAATATAGCGATCCAAGAATGATGGAAATCAAGACCACGAAAGGACCGATTGTTTTTACCGCTGCCAGGCGCTCCATTGCCGTCACGGTTCTTTTCTGCTCAGTACCCACAACGGCTGGTTTACCTCTCCGAAGTGACATCGCCACCTGATAAACCGCAAAGGACATGGCCATGATGAGGCCCGGCACGATGGATGCCATAAACAGCTTGCCGATGGATTGTTCGGAGATGACGCTGTAGACGATCAAGGGAATACTTGGGGGGACCAAAATACCGAGGGTTCCGCCAGCCGCCACCGCGCCACATGCTTCCGCATCCGGATAACCATGACGCCGCATTTCCGAAATGGCAAAGCCGCCGAGCGCTGCGGCAGTCGCCACGCTGGAGCCTGAAACCGTTGCCATGATCGTGCACGCGATTGTCGTCGCCACACCAAGACCGCCCGGTATGCCATGCAAAATGGTTGCCAGCGAATTATAGAGACGCGCGCCCATTCCTGAGGCCGAGATAATCGCCCCCATTAACATGAATAAAGGCAATGAGGTCAGCGTAACGTTGGTGACCGAACTCCAATAGGTATTGGCCACAATCCCGAGAGAACTGATATCGCCGCTCACCACCAGCAATGTGCCAATCCCGACAAACAATAACGAATAAGCGATCGGAACGCCCAAGGTCAACACCACCAAGAGACTAACGAACATCCCGAGGCCAATAAGCATTTCCATTTTGTCGTCTCTCTAAATCAATTTTTATGCGGGATGCCTGCGGGGATATAGTTGTTCTTACATTGTCGGCTGTGCAATTTTTGCCAATCTATGAAGGCTCTCGCACCATGCAGAAACAAAAAAATGACGGTCCCGGCAAGCATGATCGAATAGGGCATCCACAAAGGAATGGAAAATGTGCCCCACGATTTTTCGCCGCTCTGCCATGCTTCAAGCCAAAAATTGAAGCTGAGATAGACGAGTAAAATGCCGACCATGCCAACGACCACGTTGGTGATGAGAAATAGCGCAGTCTTGCCATTCTTTCCCAGATGAGATTCCAGTATTTCTACGCGAACATGGCGTCCACTCCAGAGCAGAAAGCCCGCGCCAACAAAGGTGACATAGCCCATCAAATAAGAGGTGACTTCGGTAATCCAATTATCGGAAAAGCCGAATAATTCGCGTGCGATCACCCCGCATGAAATCAACGTCATCGCAAGCAGCACAACCAGCCCGACCGACATACCGAGGCCATTGCAGAATCGGTCGATCATGCGTTCAAAAGCAGTGGTAGTGAAAGCAGAATTAGAAGCAGTATTAGAAGCAGTATTCGAAGCAGAAGCAGCCGTAGAAATATTTTCCATAATATGGTCTGGGTCTATTTCTTGAAAACGACACTCTGATCAAGCAACTGAGCGCCATTAGGAACCTCTTTGCGGAATTTTTCAAAACTGTATTCCTGGAATAGTTTCTGCCATTGCGTCCATTCGACGAGCGTCATTTTGCTTACTTTTGCACCGTTATCCGCAAACAGTTTTGCCACTCTTTGATCGTCTTTCTTTGCCGCTTCAAAAGATTCCTGTTCCAGACTTTTGCCAACATCGACTAATATTTTCTGCTGCGCCGGTGTCAGCTTATTCCAGGTTTTCATGCTGATCGCAATCGGATCAATGGTGTAATAAATGCTGTAGTCTTCTGGCGAGATATAGTATTTGGCCACCTCATACAACCTAAATGAGCCAAACGTGCCAGATGATGTCCATACGGCATTCAGCAGACCAAGTTGCATCGCATTGTAGGTCTCCGATGACGCTAGCGATACCGTGCTTGCGCCAGCCTTTTGCAATGCAAATTCCATCATTCTGCCCGCAGCTCTTGCCTTCACGCCGGAGATGTCAGCAGGTATTTTTATCGGCTTGTTGGTGGACGCAACGCCGCCGGATATTTGAATCCAGCTTAACGTTTTGAATCCATACGCTTCCGCTTTTTGCTCGAGTTTTGCAAACGCTTCACTGTTGCGGAATCGGAACACATCTTCAGGCGTTTTCCACAGCCCCGGCAATAGGACCAGATTCATCTCCGGGATCGCTCCAGCGGAGTAAATATAGGGATAAATAGCCAGATCGATTGCGCCATTTTTTAATGCTGTGTGGGTATTGAGCGCTTTGACTAAAGAGTCCGCGGGGAAAATATCAATTATTATTTGGTTATTCGATGCTTTCGCCACTTCTTCGGCGAACTTTTTACCAGCCACAACGACATAATTGGCTTTATCGTCTGACCATTGATGCGCCATTTTTAGTTTTATGGGCTGTTGCGCAGAGGCGCTTGTGGATTGAAAGAAGGGCAAAAAGATAATTAATGCGACACAAATATTTTTAAACATTTTTTAGTCTCCGTCATTTTTGATTTTTTTGTTTTAACGGGAATAAGTCGCTTCGATAAACGCGCAGTTTATCGATTGAAGTTTATCGTTCTTCGTGCAGCGAATTCTGGCTAACAAAAGAATATACGATACGAAAGAGACCTCAATTTTACAATTAAAATAATCTAACCAATTATTCAGAAATCGTTAATACTACTATTTAGCTTGACTGATAAAACACAGATTTAGAACCAGGTGAAAGCACATAATTACGCACGCTGCTTTTACGGGCACTGTGCGGAACGACATTAAATCAAAACCAATAGGAGCAAGTATGTTGCATAGCAAAACGTGTGTCGGCGGTATGGTTACCGCACCGCACCATCTCGCAGCGCAAGCCGGTGCTGCCGTATTGCGCGAAGGTGGAAACGCAGTCGAGGCAATGGTTGCCGCCGCAGCCGCCATTGCCGTTGTTTATCCGCACATGAACGGCATTGGTGGAGACGGTTTTTGGATCATCAGCGAACCCGGTCGTGAGCCGGTCGCAATTCAGGCATGCGGTCCTTCTGCGGGTTTGGCGGATCGCCAGTTCTACGCTGGTGAACAAAGTATCCCGACCCGTGGTGCACGTGCAGCATTGACGGTAGCTGGTGCGGTCTCCGGTTGGTCCGTGGCGTTGGAGCATGCCAGTCGCTGGGGGAAAGCATTGCCGGTTGCAAGGCTGTTGTCGGATGCGATCGGTCATGCCAAAGCTGGTGTGCCCATTACCCGTTCACAAGTGCAACTGACACGTGATAAATGGTCTCAACTATCTGATCAGCCGGGCTTTGTCGATACGTATGCGCACGGTGGCGTGCCGAGCGAAGGCGACATCCTCAAACAACCAGCACTGGCGTCCACGCTGGAGAGAATGGCGCACGCAGGTCTAGACGACTTTTATCGTGGCGATCTGGCACAAACCTTGACCAGCGGTCTCGAACGGCTAGGCAGTCCGCTTCGCGCCGCCGATCTTGCCACCTACCGTGCGCAAATAGTTGCGCCCTTAAAGGTGCAGTTGCGGTCAGGTAGTGTCTACAATTTGCCGCCACCCACGCAAGGCGTGTCGGCCTTGATGATCATCGGCCTGTTTGACCGCTTGGGCGTGACGGAAGCCGATGGCTTCGCGCATATTCACGGTCTGGTCGAAGCGACCAAACGTGCGTTCATCCTGCGCAACGCGCACGTCAGTGACCCCGCCCACATGAGCGTTAATGCTGGCGACTGGCTCAAAGAAGCGCTACTTGATAGCGAGGCCGCCTACATTCGATCCGACATGGCTGCGCCTTGGCCGCATCCTGCCAAACCTGGTGACACCATCTGGATGGGTGCCGCTGATGCGCAAGGTAGAGTCGTCAGCTACATTCAAAGTATTTTTTGGGAGTTCGGCAGCGGTGTCGTCGTACCGGATACTGGCGTAGTCTGGCAAAACCGTGGTGCCAGTTTTTCTCTTGACGACGGAGTTAATCAACTTTTGCCGGGTAAACTACCTTTTCACACCCTCAATCCATCATTAGCCAAACTCAACGATGGCCGCACGATTGCCTACGGCACCATGGGTGGAGAGGGCCAGCCTCAGACGCAAGCGGCGGTGTTCACGCGTCACGTCTTATTTGGACAAAATATGCAACGCGCAGTGAGCGCTCCGCGCTGGCTACTGGGCCGCACGTGGGGCGATGTTTCGACGAATCTCAAGGTGGAAGGGCGCATCGATCCGGAGACTATCTTAGCCTTACGTCGTGCAGGGCATGAAGTCGAAGTCGTTGACGATTACACCGATATGATGGGCCATGCGGGTGTGGTCGCCGTGCATCCCAATGGCATGATCGAAGGTGCTACCGATCCCCGTGCAGATGGCGTTTGCGCTGGCGTGTAATTGCGGCTCGGCGTGCATCTTGTGTGGATGCACGCCTCGGTAGGCCTCAACGCATTGCGTCTCTCATTGCTTCTTTGGTATTCCCGCAATCAAGTCAATCTCAACAATCGCCCCAACTGCCAGTCCGGTGACACCGACGCAGGTGCGGCTGGGCAGCGGACCTTTGAACCAGCTCCCATACGCAGTATTAAACGCGTCGTAATCGTCAAAAGAGGTGAGGTAAATCCGCACCATTAACGCGTCATCAAATGTCAGGCCAAACTGGATCAGCACGGCCTCCAGGTTTTTGCGTACTTGCGTGGCTTGCGTCACGATATCGTCGCCGACCAACCCGCCGGTAACGGGATCGGTCGGCATTTGTCCGGTAATAAACACCATATCGCCCCATTGAGTGGCATGTGCAAACGGACCCACTTGGGCCGGAACGCCTTTGCTCTGAGGAAATGAAAAAGTCTGTTTCTTGGTCGTCATCTGCAAATCTCCAAATACGATGGATGGTGGGATAACTCTATCTTAGCAGCGCGGCGTTGCGCCGCCGCGGTCTGATGATGCTAAGGGCAGGGTGAGGCGCTTGCATCGTCGCCATCCGCCCAGACGCACCTTTTTCAGGTTACCTGCTGGTTCTGTCATCAAGCCGATCAATACGACGCGCAGCCATGTCCGCCAGCAGTTGAGATAACATCAGTGCCAGACGCAGCAAGCGCTCCGTCGCAACAATATCCAGTGTTGGGGCGGTATCGGTATTTCTATCCGAATTACTCAAATGGACTATATCGAGGCATGTTTTGATGCCTTCGCAGCCATCTACCGTCATGGCATAAAACTGCTCGCGCTCATTATGTTTGTGTTCCAAAAGTAGCCACGAAAATGATTGATGGAATGCTCCTGGAAATTCTGGTTGGTTGGATGGTGATGGTGGTGGTGTGTTCATGAGTGGTCCACCGTGCTGGTTTGGCTGTAAAAGCGACTAATGTTGTATAAGTTGGGGTGAATAGGCGTCGTGGTAATTGGCATAGTGTGATTTCCAAAGGTGTCGATTACACTGCGACCCGTTCTCAAGCGGGTGGGCAGCAAAGGCAGGTTGAGAAACCGGCATCCATAGCCACCGGCAGCCCGAAGGCTCCCACCGATGCCGCCCAATGAAGGCGCAACAAAGGCAGACGCACGTAAAAAACGGCTTTGCGCCGTTTGTGCGCTATGGATGGCAGGTTCTCAAGCCCGATCCCCTTTTTCTCGAGGACAGCCAAACCATAACGGAGATTTCCCTAAGTGCAAACTTTATTGAGAGTCCGATAAAGCGAGGAATGTGTACTAAAGCCGCGATTTTTTTTGTGCATTCGCTTATCTCCATCTCTCATTCGCGAGGTCTGGCGGCATCAAATCTCTTGAGTAGTTACTCATATTTTTGTGAACTCTATTATTTTTACGAGAAAAATAAATGATAGGAAATGTCAGTTTTCGTAGGAATCTTGACAATTTCCAGCGCTATAGTTATGTGACTATAAATAGAACATTTTAACTAAAGTTGCAGTATTGAAAAAGTGATTGTTCATGTCATCGGGGAAAAATTTATCAAAGAACACCAAGGATTTTTTTCGTATAAATTTTTGCTCTATGAAAGTTTTTCTAGTGGGTCATTACCAGTTTTTTTCCGGCATAAGCGACAACGCAATTGCCAAGTCTGAATACGTCTCTGCCCGAGTAATAACTTTTTTGACCGTGTAAGAACGACAAAAGTGATATTCGCCGTAATGAGTAATCATTGTTCCATGCTGTGTAGTGGATTTCGTGGAGCAACAAGGGTGCGGAGCTAAGCGTGTTAAAAATTTCAAATCACTATGTATCAAAAATAGTATCTATTCTGCTTGGCGTGGAAATTCTGATTTTGCTGAGCGCTGCGTACCTGGGCGTCAATATTCGATTCGTTGGAGGTAGCCATTGGGCGACAAACTTCGCCGAATTTTTGCCTTCAAATTGTGCGTTTGTTGTTTCAATCGTGTTCGGGATGAGTGCGCTCGGAATGTATCAACGTAACCTAAATGGAGGGCTGCGCACGACATTTCTTCGCATTATGCCTTCGTTCGCAATGGGACTTGGGATCTTGATCGTCGTTTTTTATGTGGCTCCCGAACTCTATCTGGGTCGCGGTATCTTGCTATTAGCATTTTTTTTTGCAGGCGTAGGCATTCTGCTGGCACGCGCCATATTTTTTAAATTTTCTAAATCTGAATTTCTGGCTTCAAGGATTATTTTTTTAGGTATTGGCGAACTGGCGCGTGAATGTAGCGTAGTGGCCAGCGGTATCAGTGACAATAAATATCATATCGTCGGTTATGTTTCCGTCGGGAGCGAAACTAATTGCGTACCACAAGGCAACATTTTTTGCGCTGATGAGTCGTTGCTAACGATTGCCAGAAGGCATGATGTTAATGAGATTGTGGTCGCACTACAAAATCGGCGTGGAGCGAGTGGACGTATCAATGAGTTGCTGGAATGCAAGCTAAGCGGTATCCGCGTCATCGAGTCAGCGGCATTTTTTGAAAGAGAAGTGTGCCAGATCAGAGTCGATTCTTTGCTGCCGAGTTGGCTAGTCTTTGGTACTGGATTTGACCAGACGACGCTGCGTGTTTTCTTCAAAAGATTTTTCGACATATTAACTAGTGTGATCCTTCTGATTTTTACAGCACCGATCATGCTGCTTGCTGCTTTGTGTATTTTCATCGAGGATCGGGCGCCGATTTTTTATCAGCAGGAGCGCGTCGGAAAAGATGGTGACTGCTTCATGGTGATCAAATTTCGTAGCATGCGAAACGATGCGGAGCAGTCAGGAAAACCGCAGTGGGCCTCGTCGAATGATCCCCGTATAACCAGGGTCGGCTCGATCATTCGCAAATTGCGTATTGATGAACTGCCGCAAATTCTTAACGTCCTGAAGGGGGAAATGAGTTTTGTCGGCCCTCGACCGGAACGGCCATATTTTGTCAGGCAACTCAGCAAAGAAATTCTGTTCTATAACGTCAGGCATAGCGTAAAGCCGGGAATAACCGGGTGGGCGCAGGTCCGTTATCAATACGGTTCTTCGGTGGAGGATGCGATTCAGAAGCTGCAATATGATTTGTACTATGTCAAAAACAACAGCTTATTTTTGGACATTCTTATATTGATAGATACGCTCAGAGTCGTGCTTTTTGGGGCCGGCAGATAAGATGGCGGTAGCCTTTCAAATGTCGATGAACATCGCGGTACTGGGCTACTCGTTGGCAATGCTCGCATTTTTTTCTCTCATTGTGCTGCTGCTGACCAGTTGGAGGAAGCAACTTAACGCTAAGGCGCTGATATTTTCCTGTCTGCTGACGATAGGATGGAGTGCGACGCTGGCCTGGCAGTCCGGTTGGGCCACGCATTTTTCAGTAATCAGCGATGTAACCGAAGTGCTCAGGAATGCCGGGTGGACTGGTTTCCTGCTATTGCTGATGGGTTTTTTTCAGAAACCGAAAAGTCTGTCTGGGCCAAGATTAAATTCGGTAGTCGTTGCGATCGGGATATTTTATCTGGTCATTTTATTGGCTACCCTTGCCAGAAATACGGAACAGCATTTTGTCGTTGCAGAGATCGTTGTGATGGCTAGTACCGTTGGCCGATTAGCATCCGCTGTACTTGGACTTCTGTTGGTGGAGCAGCTTTATCGCAATACACCTGTCGAAGAACGCTGGGGAATTAAATTTGCTTGCATGGGCATGGGTGGTCTATTTGCCTATGATTTTTATATGTATAGCGACGCTATGCTGTTTCGGCACGTCAATATCGAGATATGGTCGGCTCGCGGTGTCGTCAACGCGCTGACAGTGCCGTTGATTGCTATGTCGGCATCCCGTAATCCCAAATGGTCACTGGGTTTCACCGTTTCTCGTCGCATTGCGTTTCATTCCGTGTCACTTTTTGGCGCAGCAATTTACTTATTGGCGATGGCATCTGCCGGTTATTACCTGCGCTATTTTGGTGGCCGTTGGGGCACAGTCATTCAGGTAGCATTTTTGTTTGGCGCGTTGATTTTGCTGGGTTGTATATTGTTTTCTGGCGTATTTCGTTCATGGTTACGAGTGGTGATCAGCAAGCATTTTTTTAATTACACCTATGACTATCGTGAAGAGTGGTTACGATTTACGCGGATTTTGTCCGAAGATGGACCTGATTTAGGAGTGCGCGTTGTTCAGGCATTAGCCAAGTTGGTCGAAAGTCCGGGAGGGGCGCTTTTTGTCACCCGCGAATCAGGACAATCAGGACACTGTGAACGCCTCGCAAATTGGAATATGTCTCTCATGAGCCAGTCCGACCCCGCGAATCTTTCCTTATGTCGTTTTCTTGAGCAGAAACAATGGGTGATTGATCTTAAAGAGTATGCAGACAATCCGACGCGTTATACCAATGTCGCACTGCCTGAGTGGTTGTGCAATTTTTCCAAAGCCTGGTTAGTAATACCACTTAGCTTGCATGGAAAATTGTTGGGGTTTGTTGTGCTGGCCCAACCCAGAAGTGCGTTGAATTTAAATTGGGAGGTCATAGACTTGCTTAAAATTGCGGGCAGTCAGGCCGCTAGTTATTTGGCGCAGCAGGAATCTGCGCATGCCTTGATGGTTGCGCGACAATTTGAATCCTTTAATCGTATGTCGACGTTTGTTGTACATGATTTGAAAAATTTGATTTCACAGCTATCGCTATTGATGTCGAATGCAGAAAAGCATAAGCACAATCCAGAATTTCAAAAAGACATGCTCGCGACGATTGATCACTCAGTGCAAAAGATGAAATTGTTGTTGCAGAAGTTGAGCCGTAAAGACGCTATTGAGACCTATATTCCGTTGAACATTGATGCGCTCTTACAGCAAATCATTCAGTCCAAGTCGCGTGCAGAACCCCGACCTACGCTTGAGATCGGTGATCCCGGCTTAGTGGTGATGGCCGATTGGGAAAGGCTGGAACGGGTGATTGGTCACATCATTCAGAACGCGATTGAAGCAACATCCAAAGCCGGCAAAGTGGTCGTTAGTGTTGCAAAGGTTGATGAACGTGTGGCGATATCGATCAACGATACAGGACGAGGGATGAGCAAGGAGTTCATTCGTGACCGATTGTTTAAGCCTTTTGAAAGTACGAAATCGGCAGGAATGGGTATTGGTGTGTTTGAAAGTCACGAGTATATCAATGAGTTGGGAGGCCAACTTACCGTCATCAGTCAAGAGTCAATCGGCACAAACTTTCTGATGATGCTGCCATTTCATAAGGATACGACGAAACCTATCGCGCTATTGCAAGAGGAAGCCAGTGAGTCAAAATAAACCAAAGCTGTTGATCATCGAAGACGATCCTGGCCTCCAAAAGCAATTGCGCTGGAGTTTCGACGCTTATGAAGTCCTGATTGCAGGTGACCGTGAAAGCGCGCTGGCAATGATGCGGCGGCACGAACCTGCGGTCGTGACGATGGACCTTGGCTTGCCACCCGATCCAGACGGTGCGACCGAGGGATTGGCCACGTTACAGCAATTACTGGCGCTTGCTCCTGATACCAAGTTAATCGTTTTAACCGGCAATCAGGACCACGCCCATGCGGTCAGTGCGATCGGTATGGGCGCGTATGATTTCCATCAAAAGCCGTGTGACGATGAAATATTACGTCTGGTCGTTGAACGTGCTTTTTATTTGCATGCACTGCAGCGCGAAAATCGCCGCATGCAATTGGCACAAAGCGACTCGCCGATGACTGGCCTGATTAGCCGTGATGCTGGCATGTTGAAGGTCTGCCGCAATATAGAGAAGGTTGCTCCGTCTTCTGCTTCGGTCATGCTGTTGGGTGACAGCGGTACAGGAAAGGAAATCCTGGCGCGGGCATTGCATCAGCTTAGCGCGCGTCATGGGCATCGCTTCATGGCAATTAATTGCGCCGCCATACCCGAGAATCTTCTGGAGAGCGAGTTATTTGGCTATGAAAAAGGTGCGTTCACCGGCGCTGCCAAGCAAACGTTAGGCAAGGTAGAGCTGGCCCATGGTGGCACGTTTTTTCTGGATGAAGTGGGCGATTTGCCGATGTCTTTACAAGCAAAACTTCTACGGTTCTTGCAGGAGCGTGTCATTGAGCGCGTTGGTGGTCACACTGAAATTCCAGTTGATGTACGTGTCGTTTGCGCGACCCACCAAAATTTAAAAGAGTTGACTGTTACCGGACGCTTTCGGGAGGATTTATATTTCCGCTTGAGCGAGATCGTGATCAAGATTCCTACCTTGAGGGAGCGAGCCGGTGATGCGACATTACTGGCCCATCACTTTGTCAATAAGATCAGCGCCAAAGAGGGACGTTCTGTGCTGCGCTTTAGCCAGGAGGCTTTGACTGCGATCGAAGGTTATGCATGGCCCGGCAATGTACGTGAGATGGAAAATTGCGTGATGCGTGCTGTCATCATGGCGGATGGTCCCCAGATAACCGCGGATGATCTCGGTCTGGCTGTGAATCCATCGACGGAGGAGCCGATTAACTTACGGCAGATACGAGACGACGCGGAATACAAAGCTGTGGTGAAGGCATTGGGTCGAGCGGACGGCAATATTCTTAAGGCCGCTGAATTACTTGGCGTTAGTCGGCCAACGTTGTATGACTTAATCGGACGACATGGGATTAAGTAAGTTGAGTAAGCACAGTCTTTTGATTGAAAGTTACATTTATCTGGCCCTGTAAGCCGTCTACCTTTTTTGATTTTTTGCCGCAATGACTAATCTTGTTCACGAGTTTATTTTTCACGCAGCCTCTGCGTCGCCAGATGCAGAAGCCTTGGTGTATCAAGGACATCGTCTCGGGTATGCTGGACTGGCGACACAAGTCGATGCAATGGCGCAGCTTTTGCTCGAGCTTCGGATCAATGCCGGTGAACGGGTTGCGATATATCTGGAGAAACGTTTCGAAGCGGTGGTGGGAATGTTTGGTGCGGCAGCGGCCGGAGCCGTATTTGTGCCCGTCAATCCACTGCTCAAATCTGCTCAGGTCGCGCATATTCTTGCTGATTGCAACGTCAATATCCTGATAACGACGACCGACCGGTTGGCGGCTCTTGCGGATGTAATGCAGCAGAGCAGGGATTTGCATACGGTTATTATCGTCGGCTCAGGGGCGGCATTGCCAAATTCCTCTTTATTGCAGGGCATAGACTTTGTCTATTGGGACGAGGTTTGTCATAAACTCAGGTCCTTGACACGCCACCGTCGTATTGATAGCGACATGGCCGCCATTCTTTATACCTCCGGCAGTACGGGCCGCGCGAAAGGGGTGGTCCTATCTCATCGTAATATGGTTGCAGGTGCAGTCAGTGTGGCAGGTTATCTGGGTAATACCGCACAAGATCGCATTCTTGCTGCGTTACCGTTGAGTTTCGACTATGGATTGAGCCAATTGACGACTGCGTTTTATGCCGGTGCTTCAGTCGTTTTGATGAACTATTTATTTCCACCGGATATCGTCAGGGCCGTAAAGACTGAGCGCATTACCGGTCTTGCTGCTGTTCCGCCGCTGTGGAATCAATTGGCGCAACAAGATTGGGGTGATGCAAGTAGTTTGCGCTACATTACCAATTCTGGAGGCGCGTTACAGCGTCCGACATTGGATAAAATGCGTGCGGCATTACCTGCAACGCAGATTTATTTGATGTACGGGCTAACGGAGGCATTCCGTTCCACTTTTCTGCCACCTTCTGAAATCGCTACGCGCCCCAATTCGATTGGACGTGCCATTCCAAATGCTGAAGTGATTGTGGTTCGTCCCGACGGAACCCTTTGCGAGCCGAATGAGCCGGGGGAATTAGTGCATCGTGGTGCATTGGTCGCTATGGGCTATTGGAATAATCCAGAAAAAACTGCGCGGCACTTTAAGCCTGCGCCAGGACAGGACAAGGCGCTTCCGTTCGCCGAGATTGCAGTGTGGTCGGGCGACACCGTGCGCTTGGACGAAGAGGGATTTCTCTATTTCATTGGACGCGATGACGACATGATCAAAGTATCAGGTTATCGGGTTAGCCCGCATGAAGTAGAAGAGGTGGTCTACGCAACAGGATTGGTGGCGGAGGCAGCCGCAATTGGTGTGCCGCACCCACAGTTGGGCCAAGCTATTATTGTTGTGGTCCCACGCGCTGACGGCATGTCATCGTCTCAGGCTTTGCTTAAGGGATGTCAGAGTCGTTTGCCATCGTATATGGTTCCAGCGCACGTCGAGGAATGGGCAGATATGTTGCCGCGTACCCCAAACGGGAAAATTGATCGCAAGTTTTTGCAACTGAGCTTAGCTTCATTTTTTACTGATCAGGTGAAATGACGATGCTGCCGAAACCAGTTCATGCGCCGCAGCAGAAGTTTCCGACCGTCGGCAATTGCCTTCAGATTGGCGGCATACCGTTGACACAACTGGCTCAGCGTGTCGGAAAGACGCCGTTTTATGCGTATGATCGCGGCCTGCTGGTAGCGCGGGCGCAGTACCTTCGCAGTTCTTTGCCAAAAGAGATCGCGCTGCATTATTCGATCAAGGCAAATCCGATGCCTGCTGTCGTTCAGTGTATGGCCAATCTGGTCGATGGATTTGATATTGCGTCTGGCGGCGAACTTAAAGTGGCGCTCGATACGCCTATGAGGCCAGACTGTATCAGTTTCGCCGGACCAGGAAAAACAGCCGCAGAGTTAACCCAAGCGATCGCCGCCGGTGTGGTCATTCATCTGGAGTCGGAGCACGAGCTTGAAGCAGTTGTTGATATCGGGCAACTACTTGGAATTGCGCCTCGGGTGGTTGTGCGGGTAAATCCGGATTTCGAAATGAAAACATCGGGTATGAAAATGGGTGGCGGTCCCAAACCATTTGGTATCGATGCCGAATTGGTGCCGCAGCTGCTCAAACGCCTTGCATGGTTAGATGTCGATTTTCACGGATTACAAATTTTTAGCGGCTCCCAGAGCCTAAACCCCGCTGCAATTATGGATGCACAATCGCGTACATTTGATTTGGCTTTTCGGCTTGCCGGGTACGCACCACAGCCCATGCGTTTTCTTAATATTGGCGGGGGATTCGGTATCCCTTACTTTCCCGGAGATAAGCCTTTAGATGTGCGTCCGATCGGTGAGCATCTAGGGCAGTGGCTACCGCGTGTGCGGGCTGCGTTGGGGAATACTGAGATAGTCATCGAGTTGGGACGCTATCTGGTGGGCGAAGCAGGCGTCTATGTTTCTCGGATTCTGGATCGTAAGACCTCACGTGGGAAGATTTTTTTAGTTGTTGACGGTGGGTTGCATCACCATTTGGCCGCCTCCGGCAACTTTGGTCAGGTGATTCGCAAAAATTATCCGGTCACGGTGGGCAATAAAATGTTGGAGACCGCGCGCGAAGTAGTGTCCGTGGTGGGGCCATTATGTACACCGCTCGACATACTTGCAGAAGATATGGAATTGGCTAAGGCAGAGGTTGGGGACTTGATTGTTTTGTTTCAATCCGGTGCGTACGGTTTGACTGCTAGCCCTACGGCTTTTCTTAGCCAGGCTGCGGCTGGCGAAGTGCTGGTATGAATGGTGACTTATGACTTGTGATAACACTATTACGAGTAAAAAATCGCAACCATTTTTTTTAGATTTTTTATGTTCGACTTCAATATATCCCCAATGGGAGACTATGTGAAAAATACATTATCGTTGGTTAGAAAGTCCCTTATTTTTTTAATTGGGTATTGTTTGCTGGAACCTATCAGTGCCAGCGAGTTGATGCAGACGATTGAAAGCGTTAAGCCATCCATTGTTGGGATTGGCACTTTCTTGCAGCTCCGTAGCCCAGCGACTAGTTTTGTGGGTACTGGATTTGTTGTGGGCGATGGTCTTAGCGTCATTACTAATGCGCACGTTATCCCTGAGTTGATTGATGGTGAGCACAAGGAAACTTTACGTATTACGGTAGGAAAAGGTGAGGGCATTGAGTATCGGGATGCAGTATTGATCGCCATGGATAAGTTGCATGATCTGGCTTTGTTAAAAATCAGCGGACTGCCGCTTCCGCCTATGAAGCTGGGCGACTCTACTGCTGTCCGAGAAGGTCAATCGATGGTTTTTACAGGGTTTCCTCTTACCGGCATTCTAGGATTTCATCATGTGACCCATCGCGGCATGATTGCGGCGATTACGCCGGTTGCCACGCAGGCGCCTAATGCCAAATATCTGGACGTAAAAGCCATCATACAAATGCAACGGAACGCATATCCAGTATTCCAACTGGATGGAACCGCTTACCCCGGCGGTAGCGGAAGTCCGTTATACGATCCAGAAACGGGCGTTGTATATGGTGTTATTAACAAAGTGATTAATTCAACGAAGGAAGCTGCGATTACTAATCCCAGTGGCATTACGTATGCGATTCCGGTCAACTTTGTGCGTGACCTGATTGCCCGCAGATAGGCTTATCAACAAGATGAAAATAATCACCGTATTTTTTTTGTACTCTCGTCTCAACTTCAATGATCAAAAAGGAAAAAAATTATGTATAGCGACTTCATGAGATGGTTAGCCGTTTTAGCTGTTTCGATGTTGATGCTCGGGGGATGCGCTAGCACCAGCCATCAACCCCAGGTGGACGATAGCCAGGTTCAGCGGCATGATTATCTGATTGGTCCAGGAGATAATCTCAATATTATCGTCTGGCATAACCCCGAAGTATCTCTCAGTGTTCCAGTGCGCCCTGACGGAAAAATTTCAACGCCTTTGGTGGAAGATCTGCCGGCTAGTGGTAAAACCGCAACGCAACTGGCTAGAGATATAGAAAATTCTCTGACCAAATTTATTCAGCAGCCAGTAGTTACCGTGATGGTCACTGGATTTGTCGGATCGTACAGCGAGCAAATTCGCGTCATCGGACAGGCCGCCAAACCGCAGGCACTCTCCTATCGTCAGGAAATGTCTCTGTTGGATGTACTGATTGCTGTGGGGGGGATGACTGAATTTGCATCCGGCAATAAAGCCAGTATTATTCGGACCATCGATGGCAAGCAACGGAAACTGTCTGTTCGTCTGAATGACTTGATTAAGGACGGTGATATTTCCGCCAATATATGGATGCGCCCCGGGGACATACTGGTCATACCGGAAAGCTTCTTTTGATGTTCGCGCCGCTGCGATAGATGCATAAATAAATCTGTAAATAACTGTGCAAATTTATGTGCAAATACATACAAATTGATGGTAGCTAAAATCCACCATCAATTTGGATTTTCTACCATGACTGAAGCCAGTCCTTGGTCCAGCGCCCGACTTTGTCGCGCCATACTCTCGTTGAAAAAGTATGATTTGCACCGGGTAACGTGTGAGTTTGAGTTTGCTGATTTTCCAGAAGTACGCGCCATTTTTCGTTTGAAGCAACGAGATCGCTGAATTCACTAGCGGTCAGATCGTCGCCGCTTAATATTAATAATACTTTTCCCTTAAAACGACTGTATCCATCAAACATGCGATCCGGTAATGACGCTGATGCTCTTGGTTGGGCGCGCTTAAAACACGCCACCCTGACGTCATTGATTAACGAGCGGGCCGCGGCAATATAATCCACTTTCCCCGTCAAAATCTTCTTCCACAAGGCATTGTCAGACAGACGTGAGAAGTAGTAATGTTTGAGATGGGCTTTTGCTAAACCACTTTCAGTTCGTACCCACGGATTAAGCAGAACAAGTCCGGTAACCCTGCTATCCCGCCAGGCATAAAAGAGTGCTGCTGATGCTGCATCACAGAGGCCCCAAATGACCACTTCAGTCATGCCGGGAACGGATTGAATAAAATGGTCTATTGCACAGCGGATGTCATCATTAATATCCTCGAAATTTCGCGTATCGCCTTCGCTGTCACCCATCCCTCGATAGTCGAACCGCATTGTTGCTATGCCGGATGAAGCGAGATAGCGCGACAGCAGCGTAAATTGGCGATGACTTCCCGCGCGATATTGCGGGCCACCGACCAGCATCACGACACCTCTGTTACCGGCCTGCTCAGGCATACTTAAGACACCATACAGCCAATCATTGTGACAAAGGAAGCGTACAGCATGGTCTTCAGCATTCATTTTGACATCACCGAACCTTCATCAAGAAGGGATGTAGTGACGGTTAGCAATGCAGGTGCGTCCGATATATCTTGTAATGCCCAAAAAGGCTGTCCCAACACTGCATGCTGGTGTAAGTCAGCATTCTGACGCCGCCATTCGTTGACTACTTCGGTTGTTAATGACGGTATTGTATTGAGGCCAGGGCCACTTATATCGAACCAATATATCGGAGCAGTATTCACCCATAGCGTCTTGGCATCGAGGGCATCAATGGCGGAAGTAAGGGCGGGGGAAATGTCATAGCCAGCTATTTCGAACGTTTCTCCGTCAAGCATTGCACTCCGCATTGCATTTGTCGTCACTGAGGTTCCGATGGGCTTCTGGCCGTCGGCTAAAATGCTACTTGCAGCGCGTAGCCTGAGAAACTGCGTCATAAAGGATTTTCCGTTGATCACAGGCTGCCAAAGAATGATGGAGGTTATCCGATTTTGCGCATGCCGTGCGAAATCCATCGCGAGTAATGCGCCCAACCGTAGCCCCCATAAACCTATTTGGGTGTGCAAACGCTGAATGAGCCATTTTTCTGCAATGCCCAGATCTGCCTTCCAAATTTCCCACGTTGCGTCGGCAAATTCGCCAGTGCTATCACCGCAACCGAACAGATCAATTATCAGCACGGCATAACCGTTCTCGGCAAATTGGCGGGCCTGCAATGTGACGACTCGACGTGACCGATTCATTTCTTCCGCAAATGGATGAACGTAAATAAACGCCCCACGACAGACGCGATCTGGCGGTGGTGCGTGATAGATGCAAAAGCGCTTCCCAGGCGCGGCCGTCAGAAAAAAAGATTCCGCAGGAAAGCGATCGGGATGCGTTTTCATTGCGCTAGTTTCTGCTCGATAAAAGTGGCAAGACTGCCTACCGTGTAAAAAATAGTAGCACTGATTTCATCGTCATCAATGACAATGCCGAAGCGCTCTTCGAGTGCGGTAATGATGTGGATAACGGCCATTGAATCCAATTCTGGGATACTTCCCAGCAAGCCGGAATCTGCGTGCAAGGTGCTTGCCCGCTCACCAAGATTGAGGGTATCCGCCAAGAGGAGCTTGACCTGTTCAATAGAGTGCATATGCAATTCAGGTGCAGTAAAAATAAATGGTGAATGGTAAATAATGGGTGAGCGAATGCAACCCGACAAGGATGCTGGCTTTGCCTGATTACTTCTAGCTAAAGCCAGCCGACAGCAATTATATTGTCTTTGCCAAAGCCTTAGCTTCCTCCATATTTGCGAAGTTTTTCCCTGTTGCTATTAATTTATCCAGTTCGATTCTTGCTTTGACCTTGTCGCCAGACTTCAGCAATCCAAGCGCCAGGTGATACCGGATATCCAACGCATCTGGTGCAGCGTTACTGGCTTTTTGCACAAGAGGAAGGCCGCGCGTTGTATCACCCTGTTCGATTAACAACCAGCCCAACGTATCCATTACCTGAGGGTTGTCGATTGCCAATTGATGGGCTTTTTCTGCTGTTTCCAATGCGTGAGGATCTTTTTCTTGCTGATACGCAAGGGCCAGATTGTTGAGCACACCGATATTGCGAGGTTCCTGACGTAAGACCAATAGATATTGCACGATTGCGGCTTTGGTTTGCTTCTGCGCGAGATAGGTTTCCGCTAGATAAATATGTAGGGCAACCTCCGTTGGGTGCTGCTCGAACCATTGGTTGACCCGGGCATCTGCCTCTTTCGTTTTGCCAGCTAAATTCAGCGATTCATGCAGCTTCATCAGCAGTGTTACATTTTTGTTATTCACAAGAAAAGCTTGCTCATAGGCTTTCGCCGCTAAGTCAGGTTTTTTCTGGGATAGCAGGATATTGCCTTCTATTTCATAACCTATGGCTGACTGTCCGGCTTGTTTCTGGATCTTCCTGGCAAACTCAATTGCTTGCGCCTGATTGCCACTGCGCATATATAAGGACGTTTGCAAAATCTCGGCATCCAAATAATCAGGCTGTATCGCAAGCGCCTTCTTAATTGCTTCCGACGCAGCGGAAGGATTGTTCAGAGCGATCTGAACCGATGCAATTTTAAACTGCGTCACAGGCGAATTTGGCAGTAAAGCAACTAGTCTCTGAAAGCTTTCCAACGCAGCTAATTTGTCGTTGTTGGCAAACTGTGTTTGAGCCAGCAGGTTCAACATGTCGGGATCGGTTGGATGGGTGGCTTGCAACTTACGCGCCAGCGTCAGCGCTTTTAACTTTTCGTTAATTTGCAAATAACGTGATGTCAGGCGCATCGCGGCAGGTAATGATTCTGGATCTTCCTGTGTCGCACGTTCTAGCCAAGCTGTTGCTTCTTCTTGATGTTTTTGAAAAAGCGCAAGACTTGCCATGGCGTTTATTGCCTGAATATTCTTTTTGTCTACTGCTAGTAAAGCCTCGAGACGCTTTCTTGCTACATCAGGTTTTTTTTCCCTTAAGTCCAATTGAACCAGGTTGATAATTGCAGGAAAATAAGCCGCTTGTAGCGAAAGAGCTTTTTCAAAACTTGCGCGTGCGCTAACGAGGTTATTTTGCTGGTAATAAATATCACCTTTTAGACTTTGAACGAGAACATTTTTAGGCTGTTCTTTCTCAAGTGCGTTTGCTGCCGTGAGCGCTTTATCAAATTCCTGAAGACGTATGTGCGCCATGATTAACAAAATGCCCGATTGCGGCGATTTTGTATCCAGAGTCGTCGCCATTTCCAGTTCAGCGACTCCTCCTACATTTTCTCCCATGGCTAACTTACTCAACCCTAATGCTGTATGCGGCTTCGCAGTTTGCGGTACCAACGCACTCGCTTTTTCGAAATATTCTGCCGCCTTGATAAAGTTTTTGCTTTGCATATTAGTCTGGCCGGCAAGCATTAACAGTTCGACGTCTTGTGAAGGGTCTTTCAATGCAGGCTCTAAAGCGAGACTTGCGTTAGCGATGTCGCCGCTATTCAAAAAAGTCGAGACCAGTAATTTGCGCGCATAGAGGTTATTTGGATTCTTAGCGAGATATTTGGTCAAATATTGTTTCGCTTGTGGCATTGATCCCAAATTGTATTGAAGTGCGCCGGCGATCAGTACCCCCGGCATATAGTCCGGCATGGCACTTAATACTTTTTGTATACCTTCTAATGCCTCCGCGTTTTTTCCCTGACTAAAATCCAGTAATCCCTGCATATAAAGAACGATTAGATTCTTGGGAGCACTTTTTTGCGCGGCATCGATATCGATCTTGGCTTCAGCAAATTTTTTCGCGCCTATTTCTAAAGAGGCTTTATTCAACAGCGCGTCGACATTGTCAGGTTTCAGTGCTAGTACAGTATTAAAAGCCGCTAAAGCTGGTTCAGTAGCGTGTTGCCCACTCAGCAAATTGGCCTTAAATAGCAGTACTTCGATATTCTTTGGGTTTTTATTAACTGCGTGTTCCGCAAAACTGGTGGCAGCCGCAACATCATTCTCTATCAACGCGTTCTTGGCTAATCCAATGAGAGCAGCAGGAAAATCGGGGTCACTTTTGAGGCTAGATTCAAAGGCTTCTTTAGCCTCCTTATTTCTCCTCAGTCCGAGATAGGCGTTCCCTCTCATAGCCAGGACGTCGCCTTGCGTAGAAACTTTTTCTGTTTGATCCAGCACATTCTGAAACTGATTTTGCATGAGCAGCGATTTCCCTAAGGCAGGCAACACCATCTCGGCGCTTTTCCCTAGGCTTAATGCCCTCCGCAGTTCTTTCTCAGCTGACTGTGGATCGCCGGTTTCTATGGCAATCATTCCCAGCAAATATCGGGCCTCCACATTATCGGGATTTTTTTGCAGGACATTTTTCAATTGAATTTGTGCAGACGCGTCGTCTCCTTTTTGCTGATAGTTCCTTGCTTCGCTTATCAATGCGTCTGCAGACTGCGTCCTGCTACATGCAGCAAGGCCATAGGCAAATAGAAACGCAGCCGACAAGAGGGTTGCTTTCATCACAAAACTGTTTTCTTTACTGAGCATTTCGCGTCCTTGTTACTTCATGTCGAGCCGGAGGTTTGGAAAATACAACTATTGCATGGAGGGCCAAATAATTATCGTTTTGATAAAATTTAACTTACGTCGCCATGCAGAGCGCTGATGAAACAGCGAGGTTTTTCATCATCATTTGCTTTGTACTAAAACCAACGACTATAACAACTACTACACCTCTTAGTATCTAAATATTATCTTGATCGATAAATTGATTATTTTTAGGAACTACTCTCATCTATTGTCAATAAATAACTTTAAAATATTATTTAGATATCTGTGCCAGTAAATTTAAATTTTCCACGTATAAAAATTATCTTCAGGAAATATTATTTAAAATTTGCACGTATAAATGTAACGCGGGAAATAATTTCTTATATTTTCTTTTAAAAAATTTTTTTTAGGAAATATTATTCTTATCGATAGATTGTAAAAATGTTATACGGGAAATATTTTTAATAATATATGACGGGCCATAAAGAGACATAAAATAGACCATTAAGAAAATGTGCAAATAACCACTAATATTATCTTCACGTGATGATATTATCAAAAAATGTAAAGGTGCAATATTGTCAGAACTTAAGGGTGCTGAAACATTTTGAATGTCGCAAATTTTCGGCGACTTATCTGGAATGTTTAACGGATCGTACCCAATTCGATATTGCTATTGAGATAAGTAGCCTAAGGTTGTCCTGTGCGTATTCATGCATTGGCCACGGATTTTTTGGCCGAATTAAGTATGTATGGAGAACGTTAGCTTATGTTGGATTTAATACCTCGGCTTTTATCTTTTTCAGTCGTAATATGGAAATACAAGTGGTATGCGACCTCCATTGCATGGGTAGTTTTTTTGGTTGGTGGTGGTGTGATTTATGGACTACCTAATGATTTTCAGGCGTCTGCTCGCGTGTACGTCGACACCCAAAGTATCCTGAAGCCTTTGTTATCGGGAATGACTAGCGTCCCGAACGTTGAACAGCAAGTTTCAATCATGAGCCACACGCTGTTGAGTCGACCCAATCTTGAGCGTGTCATGCGTATGACAGACTTGGATATCAAGGCCAAAAATATTGACGACAAAGAGAAGTTGACTGATGAACTGGCCACACAAATTAAAATAACGCAAACAGGGCGCGATGACATTTACACCATCACTTATAACAATCAAAATCCTAAGCTTGGCAAAGATGTTGTTCAGTCCTTGTTGACCATTTTTGTAGAAGGTAGTGTCGGCGACAAAAAGCAAGACTCGGACAAGGCAGTACGTTTTATTGAAGAGCAGATCAAAGGCTACGAAGATAAGTTAAATGCAGCTGAAAATGCAGTAAAAGAATTCAAACAAAAAAATGCTGGTTTGCTGCCTCGTCAAGGTAGCGATTACGAGACGCAGTTGCAACTATCCGCTGATGCATTAAGTTTGGCCCAGCTCGATTTGAAAGAGGCAGAGCAAGCGCGCAATGCGATTAAACGTCAGGTCTCCGGCGAAGCGCCGGGCGGCAATCAAGAGAATGATCCTGCAATTGTATTAAATCCGCAGATGGATGCGCGTATCCAGTTGCTAACCAAGCGCCTGGATGATTTGCGTATGCAATTTACGGAACAATATCCAGATGTTATCGCTACTAAGCGCCTGATTGCCGAGCTTGAAACGCGTAGAGCTGAAGAGGCCAGAACAGGCAAGCGTGGGATTGACCCCGGTGCGAATTACAGCCCTATGTTGCAGCAATTGAGCGTCGCATTATCTGCGGCAGAGGCAAAAGTTGCCAGCATGAGAGCGCGGACAGGCGAGTATGCCGCTCGCTATGCGCGACTGAAGGCGCAAAACGGGGCTGCGCCCGATATAGACGCCCAGTTTGCCCAACTCAATCGTGATTATCAGATTAATAAAGAAAATTATGAAAAACTTGTTGGACGCCGCGACGCCGCCAAGTTATCTGGGGATCTTAGTTCGGCAACGGACTTGCTGACATTTCGCGTTATCGATCCTCCTACTGTTCCAATCTTACCTGTTGGTCCGAACCGACTTAAACTATTTTCGATTTTATTCGTCGCTGCCTTGGCAGCTGGCGTCGGATTGACGTTACTTATAAGTCAAATTCGACCCACCTTCCTAAGTCAGAGTGAACTTCTGGAAGCTACCGGTATTCCGGTATTAGGCGCAGTGACCATGAATTGGACTGTTGATGAAAGTGCCCGGCGCAAAAAAAGTGCCATCGGATTTAGTGCATCCTTTGCGGGATTCATCATTCTTTATTTCGGCGTGATGTTGGTGTTGTTATTCAAAGCACATGGCTAAGCAGACACCATCTGCTGCCATAAAACGGTCTAGCTTATCAGGCCAGGCGTACGGCCTAGCGTAATTGAACAAGATTGGGAGTTTGGATGAGCATTATTGAGAGAGCGGCGGCCCGGCTCGACGCAAAAAAAGGGATGGAACCTTCGCCCAGTAAAGTATCAAGAAGTCCGACGCTGCAAGTTATTGAGCCGAACGATGAGCCTATCACGCGGCTCCCTCAATTACCTGCGGGTAAGGTGATAGAAATTGATCTCGCAAGATTAAGTAAATTGGGTTTTATTACAGCGGGAGGTGCCAGTTCGCTGGTAGCGGAACAGTTTAGAGTCATTAAACGTCCGCTCATTAAAAGAGCATTTAATCCAAAAAGTAGCGCCACTAATCCCGGCAATCTAATCATGGTTACCAGCGCTTTACCTGGCGAAGGGAAAACGTTTTGCGCTATTAATCTGGCGATGAGCATTGCGATGGAGATGGATCATACCGTTTTGCTTGTTGACGCAGATATCGCGCACCCGTCGGTATTGAAAACCCTCGGCATAGAAGCAGATAGTGGCCTCCTGGACATACTGCTTGAACAGAATCTTAATGTCGCAGATGTGCTATTGAAATCCAACGTCGATACGCTGACGATATTGCCTTCTGGAAAAAGTAAACAGCATGCTACGGAGTTGCTGGCAAGTCACGCCATGAGTTTGTTGCTAAAAGAAATTGCCAGCAGGTATTCAGATCGGATCGTGATTTTTGATTCTCCGCCATTACTGCTGACCAGCTCCGCTCATGCATTAGCCAGTCAGATGGGGCAAATCGTGGTTGTGGTGGAAGCAGAAACGACAAGTCAGCATGCTGTGCAGGCATCTCTCAAACAACTTGAGGGATGTTCGAACGTCAATTTGGTGTACAACAAAAGTAGGGTGTTTCCTGGCCAGGAGAGCTATGGATATGGGGAATACTATTAGTAACCGGCCTTTCAGCAGGACTTATTTTCATCCTATGTTCCCACTGAAAATCATGTCAACCGCAGTTGCACTGGTTCTGTCTTCAGTCACCTTCGCCGCGGAGTGGTCCATCATACCCAGCCTGGGCGTCAATGAGACTTATACGGATAACGTTAATCTTGCTCCAAAATCGTTCGCAAAAAGCGATTATATTACTGAAATTTCGCCTTCAATTGTTTTGGTTAAGACTGGTCGATATTTAAGAGTGAATGTGGAAGATATCGTCCAGGAAGTTATTTATTCAGACAAAAGCACCGGTTCAAAATTTACCAATCAGCTGCATGCAACAGTCAAAGCTGAGCTGATTGACGAACTCTTTTTTGTCGATAGCGCGGCCTCAGAGAGTCAGCAAAATATTTCTGCGTTCGGTGCACAGCCGACGAATAACATCTACGCAACCAACAATCGTACTAATGTGCGAACGTTTAATTTTAGTCCTTACCTAGCGCATACATTCGATACGTTTGCTGCTGCAGAATTACGATATGCCGTTGATTCGGTGGCTGCCAGCAGCGGTGCCTTAGCAAGCAGTCACTCAGATACAACGTCGTTCCATGTGAACAGCGGACCTGCATTCCGACTACTTGGGTGGGGTTGGCAATATAGCGACCGCATCACGCATTACCCGACGTTGAGCAGCGTCAAGTTGGCAAGCACATCGGGTAACCTCAGCTATTTGCTTCTCCCAGTGTTGAAGTTGACTGCCACCGTCGGTTACGATCGTGACGACTACCCAAGCATAGGTAAATTAACCAATGGCTTTTCCTGGACGACGGGTTTTGCATTGGCCGTGAATCAGCGGACCAGTCTGGTGGCAACGGTCGGCCGGCGATATTATGGCGATACATTTTCGCTTGCCGCGACTACGCGCAGTCGCACCGCGATCTGGGATATCAGCTACAACGATACAGTCACGACGACACAGTCTCAGTTTGGACTGCCTGCCGCGATTGATACGTCCGCCTATTTGAATCGTTTATTGTCGGGGACGCTAGCCGACCCGGTGCAGCGACAGCAGGCGGTTAACAACATTATTCAGAATGCTGGTCTGCCCGGCTCTCTGAACAATTCAACCAACTACTTTACCAATGCCGTATTTCTCCAAAAACAGTTACAGGCATCCGTCGCGATCATCAGCCCCAAAACTACGCTAGTGGTCAGTCTTTTCGACGTCCAGCGCGAGCCCCTGTCAACTGCGCAAAATAACGGTATTTCTTTGAGCAATGACAAGACCAATCAAGTGGGTGGAAGTGTCGTGTTAGGTAGACGGCTTACTTCGCAAATAAACGCAAATATTAGCTTACTCGCCTCTCGGGTCGAGTCACTCACAAGCGGACGGGTTGATCACACGCAAACGCTGCGTCTGGACATCGTGAAACAGTTTTCTGCCAAGCTCAAAGGCACTGTCGAACTCAGTAGAAGTCAGGGCGAATCAAATCAGGCTGGTATTGGATATCGGGCAAATACGATTGCGGGATTTTTTAATGTCCAGTTATAACCGGAGTTTAGCAACCAATGTATGAAACATATTACGGCTTGCGAGATAAACCCTTTCGTCTCGTCCCTGATCCAGCTTTCTTCTTTGCTAGCAAAGGACACAAGCGCGCCTTGAGTTATCTCGAATACGGGATATCGCAAGGTGAAGGCTTCATCGTTATTACAGGTGAAGTCGGAGCAGGGAAAACGACGCTTGTACGTAATCTTTTCAAGAAATTTGAATCAACAAAAATCGTCGCAGCGCATCTGGCTAATACCCATCTTGATCCAGATAATATCTTGAAAGTGGTAGCGGGCGCATTCGGGATGTCATGTGAAGGCGTCAGTAAAGCGACTTTGTTGATGGAGCTCGAAAAATTCCTACAGCAATCCCATCTAAATGGGCTGCAGGCATTGCTGGTAGTTGATGAAGCTCAAAACCTTACGCCGAAGACGCTCGAAGAACTAAGGATGCTGTCTAATTTTCAGGTTGGCGACAAATCGTTACTTCAAACATTTTTGCTCGGACAACCAGAATTCCGTAAAACGCTTCATAGCCAGGGCATGGAGCAATTGCGCCAACGCGTGATCGCCACCTATCATTTGGGCCCAATGGATGTCGAAGAAACCCAGGCCTATATAGAGCATCGGTTACGTACCGTAGGCTGGCAGGGCGAACCGTCCTTTAGCAAAGAGGCATTCTTTGAGATTTTCGCTTATTCGGGAGGAATTCCTCGAAAGATCAATACCTTGTGTGACCGTCTTTTTCTGATGGGCTATCTCGAAGAGCTTCAAGCATTTGGCACGTCCGAAGTCAAGGAAGTGATTCGGGATATTGAACAGGAATTTAGTCTTCCTGTTGAGGCTAGCGATATCGAAGCAGGTACCACGCTTGTGGCGACGGAGAGCGTAAATCCTACTGATGGTCTGCAAGATATGTATGAAAAATTATACAAATTGGAGCAGACCATGCTCACTCTCTTAACGGCGCTTAACAGTATTAATTTCCCATCACCGATTGAAAATATTCCAGTCGAAAATAATCAATGAAATCTATTTCATCGGCTCAGAATTTTTTTGGGGTGCGGTAGATATACGTATGGTGGACCCGTCCTTCACAGGGAAATGATATGAATCAGGCATCCAATAAAGCATTGATCCGCAATGCAATGACCATCGACGTGGAAGATTATTTCCAGGTATCGGCTTTTGCGTCGACTATTCCCAGAGATAGCTGGCCGTCGATATCTTGCCGGGTTGAGCGAAATATTGACCTGATACTGACAATTCTTAACGACCACAACATCAAGGCCACCTTTTTTACTCTGGGCTGGATTGCGGAACGCTATCCAGCGATGGTGAAGCGTCTAGTTGACAGTGGCCATGAATTAGCGAGTCATGGATATGGCCATCGCAGAGCGAGCGACCAGGACGCTGGCGCTTTTCTGTCTGATATTACGCGTAGCAAAAAGGTGCTGGAGGATATCGGTGGACAGCCTGTTTTAGGATATCGGGCGCCAAGTTTTTCGATTGCTAACGGCAATCTTTGGGCGTTAGATCTGTTACACGATGCAGGTTATCGCTATAGTTCCAGTATTTATCCGGTCAAGCATGATCATTACGGCATGCCGGATGCCCCGCGTTTTGCCTTTTATCCTAATGGCAAAGATGGATTGCTCGAATTACCCATTAGCACCGTGCGCGCGTTCAACAGAAATTTCCCTGCTGGTGGCGGCGGATTTTTTCGTTTCTTTCCTTATGCTATGTCGCGCTGGCTCTTGCGACAGGTCAATAGCCAGGATCAGCAGTCGGCG
This sequence comes from Glaciimonas sp. GNP009, assembly GCF_054343755.1. NCBI lineage: Bacteria > Pseudomonadati > Pseudomonadota > Betaproteobacteria > Burkholderiales > Oxalobacteraceae > Glaciimonas > Glaciimonas sp. GNP009. The sequence continues at coordinate 605,951 of NZ_JBTGUV010000004.1, read as the reverse complement.
ATATTTTATTTTCATCCTTGGGAGCTTGACCCTGCACAACCGCGCCAGAGGGGCATCGGCTTGAAAACCCATTTTCGGCACTACGTGAATCTGCATCGCACGGAGGCGCGAATTAATGCTTTGGCGCGTGATTTTCAATGGGATCGGATGGACCGTATTTTTCTGGATAACAAATGAACCTGATCGCAGAAGCTGTGCGGCCGACAGCGGCGCATTTGGTTCCATCAGCGCCTGTTTTTACAGTCCGTATGATGCAGCATGCGGACGTCGAAAAGTGGGATAAATTTGTGTTGGCATGTCCTCACACAAGTTTCTTCCACCGCGCTGGTTGGAAGCATGTTATCGAACGTGCATTTGGTCATCGAACATATTTTCTATATGTTGAATGCGAGGGTCGCATTCAAGGCGTACTGCCGCTGGCACAAATCAAGAGTCTTCTTTTTGGGCATTCATTGAGTTCCCTGCCATTTTGTGTTTACGGTGGAATTGCGGCAAGCTCACCTGCGGCGGCTGACGCATTAGATCGTGCGGCACAAAAGCTTGCCGAAAAATTAAATGTCGATTACCTCGAATATCGCCATCATCACCCTCAACATCCAGAGTGGCCTACAAAAAGTCTTTACGTGACCTTTCGTAAGGATATCTATGCGGATGACGAAAAAAATATGTTGGCCATTCCCCGCAAACAGCGCGCAATGGTTCGTAAGGGTATCAAGGCCAATTTACAAAGTAGCATTGATCGAAGTGTGAATCGTTTTTTTGCGGCTTATTCCGCCAGTGTGCATCGCCTCGGAACACCTGTATTTTCGAAGAAATATTTCCGACTGTTAAAAGAGACTTTTGCCGAAAATTGCGAAATCCTGACAATAACCAAGGAGGGGCGGACCATCAGCAGCGTCATGAGTTTTTACTTCCGTGATGAGGTGCTACCTTACTATGGCGGCGGCACCGCCGAAGCCCGGGACGTTGCAGGGAATGATTTCATGTATTGGGAGTTAATGCGATACGCTGTAAAAAAAGGTATTCGCGTTTTCGATTTTGGCCGTAGCAAGCAGGGCACGGGAGCTTTCGATTTTAAGAAAAACTGGGGATTCGAACCGCAACCGTTGCACTACGAGTACCAGTTGCGCCGCGCTCAGCCGATCCCTGATACCAATCCGTTGAATCCAAAATACCAGTTAATGATCAAGGTGTGGCAACGTTTGCCCTTGTGCGTTGCCAACGTGATCGGCCCGCATATTGTGAAGAATCTGGGATAAAGCGTGGAACATCTCCTCTTTTTAGTTCATCGTATTCCCTATCCCCCTAATAAGGGTGACAAAATTCGTTCCTATCATTTGTTAAAGCATCTGGCGCAGCGCTATCACGTGCATCTCGGCACTTTCGTCGATGATCCTGACGATTGGCAATACGTTGATAAGGTAAAACAACTTTGCGACGATACGCATTTTGCCGCGTTGAACTCGCGTATCGCGCGGCTGCGCAGCCTTGGTGCGCTCGGTGGGAATCGTGCACTCAGTCTCGATTACTATCGCGATCCCGGTTTACATGCATGGGTGAAGAGGGTATTGGCGAATAATCCGATTAGTCGGGTCCTCGTATTTTCGTCCGCGATGGCCCAATATGCAGGGAGCGCGCAATTGACTCGACGGGTTATTGATTTTGTCGATGTCGACTCGGATAAGTGGCGCCAATATTCGGAAAAAAAATCATGGTTTATGCGGTGGCTATATCGACGTGAAGCCCGCCAACTTCTATCTTACGAGCAACAAGTCTCTCGCAATTTCGATACATCCTTATTTGTGTCGGCACCCGAGGCTGATTTATTCCGCCAACTTGCACCCGATAGTGCGCACAAAATTGGGTTCTTCAATAACGGTGTAGATACAGATTATTTTTCACCAGAACATCTATTTCCGAATCCATATCAGCCAAACCAGCTAGTTATGGTGTTTACCGGGGCAATGGATTATTGGCCGAATATCGATGCAGTGCGATGGTTTGCGTATCACATCCTGCCAGCGATACGTGTCGAGAATCCAACCGCACTTTTCTATATTGTTGGGGCCAGACCGTCGCCGCAGGTGCAAGAACTGGCGAATTTTCCCGGGATACAGGTGACCGGCTCCGTGCCTGATGTACGTCCTTATTTGGCGCATGCACATTTAGCTGTGGCACCGTTGCGTATTGCGCGCGGTATTCAGAATAAGGTGTTGGAAGCAATGGCGATGGCGAAGCCCGTGCTGGTTTCTTCGCAAGCATTCGAGGGGATTGATGCCATGCCCAATCGGGAGCTTATGCTGGCAGAGAGCGCTGAGCAGTTCGTCACAATGGCGACAGACTTACTTCAGCGATGTAATGTCGAACACGACAATCTGGGCGCGCGCGCAAGGGAAAAAGTTAAAGCGACTTACGGCTGGGCGAACAAACTTAGCATTGTCGATGGTCTGCTCGACATAAATATGCCACCTACATTTATATAATTGATCGCCACTATATGCACTCTCAGACTTTGGTATACACCGATCGATCATTTATCCTAAAAGCAATCCTGATTGTTTTCACATTCCTTTTGCCATTTTTGATTTATTTCGATACGGCGCGATCGATTGTGATGATTTGGAATAGTTCGGAAACTTTCACCCATCAGTACAGTATTTTGCCGATTAGTCTTTGGCTGATCTGGCAGCGTCGAGAAGTCTTGGCGCAGATGAAGCCGGAACCATATTACCCAACAATGCTCCTTTTGGCATTCTGCGGATTTGTCTGGCTTTTGGGTAATCTGGCCGATGTTCAAGTGGTCCGGCAATTTGCCTTTGTGGTGATGATCATCCTTGCTGTCGTCTCCGTGTTGGGGCGCCGTATTTCCGCCTCGATTGCCTTCCCGTTGTGTTTTCTCTTGCTAGCGGTTCCGTTCGGTGAGATTTTTATCGCACCCTTAATCGAGTTTACGGCAAATTTCACCGTCGCAGCGTTACGTGTAACCGGTATTCCTGTATTGCGCGAGGGAAATAGCTTTTCCATTCCATCTGGTCGCTGGTCGGTAATCGAAGCATGCAGTGGCATTCGTTACCTGATTGCCTCTGCCACGCTAGGTTGCCTCTATGCGTATCAGACTTATCGGTCACCTGTGCGACGTGCCATATTTATTCTCATTTCAATTCTGGTTCCCATTATTGCAAATGGTTTGCGCGCTTACATGATTGTGATGATTGGGCACCTGAGCGGCATGAAGCTTGCGGTTGGCGTGGATCATTTGATTTATGGTTGGTTATTCTTCGGTCTTGTCATGTTCCTGATGTTCCAGATCGGTAGTTTTTGGCATGAGGGACCACAAAAAGTATCGGCAAAAACAAAATCAAATAACGCCATTCCTGCGCAGAGCAGTAGTCCTGGTCCCGTCCATATCGGAAAGTTAATAGTTTCCACTGCATGCATTCTGGTCTGCCTCGGGATATGGCCATTGTTTGCGCATATTATGGGGCAAACGAGGAACACTCCGCTACAGGCCGATCTGAGTAACGTGCATGTGAGCTGGCAGGATGCGCCTGCGTTCACAACCTGGAAACCGGCTGTCAATCCATCCAATGCAGAACTTTATCGTTTCTTTCGGAGTGGTACGCAGACGGTGGGAGTATCGATTCACTATTACCGCAACCAGCATCCAGGGGCGACACTCATTAGTTCCGCAAATCGCGTGCTGCCCGAAAAAGATGAAGTTTGGACGCAACTAAACGCGTCGAATCGTACGGAATCCATACTGGGACGTGAAATTTCGGTTCGGGAAGAGATGATTCAGAGCGCATCTGGCTCTGTGCTGATGTGGCGCTGGTACTGGATAAATGGGCATCTTACTGCGAACGACTACAAGGGGAAATTGCTTCAGGCTCAGGGCAAGCTACTCATGCAAGGCGACGATGGCGCGGCCTTGATTGTGTTCGCCCCGTATTCGGATAAACCTGAGATCGCGCGTCAGGCTTTGCATGATTTCCTGAGTGAAAATTTGACGCCATTGGAAACCACACTTGCCAATAATAAAAAACATTAGAGCCGGAATAGAGCCTGTGATCGTGACGACTAACATTCCCCTCGTGGTGCACCTGCTTTACCGGCTGGATTTCGGCGGTCTTGAAACATTGATGGTTGACTGCATCAATCGCATGCCTGCGGATAAATATCGCCATGCCGTTGTTTGCCTCACGGATTACACCGCGTTTTCTGAGAAGATTACTAAACCGAATGTGCGTATCTTTTCCCTGCATAAACCGGCTGGTCTGGGCCTAAGCGCACATCTGAAGTTGTGGCGTCTGCTACGTCAATTAAGGCCGACGATTTTGCATACCTATAATTTGTCTGCGCTTGAATATGGGGTGACTGCTGCGATGGCAAACGTACCCGTTCGCGTCCATGGTGAGCATGGCCGCGATGCCAGCGATCCAGACGGGACCAATCAAAGACATAACCGATTGCGGCGCTGGTTGCTGCCTTTTTACGACTGCTATTACGCGGTCTCGACGGATTTGTGCAATTGGCTCACAACGACCATCGGCGTGCCGGATAAAAAAAATCTCTTACTGGCAAACGGTATTGATACAGATACGTTCCACCCACCCTCGGGGGCGCAAAGTATGCTTTCTGAAAAACTGCCAGCGGGCAGCTTTGTAATCGGCACCGTGGGCCGGTTGCAGGATGTCAAAAATCATGCAGGATTGATTGATGCCTTCATTCTCTTGCTCACTCTGATACCCGAAAAAAAATCACAATTACGACTAGCGATTGTCGGCGATGGACCACTCCTACCTTTACTTAAGGAAAAAATTACCGCGGCAGGTCTCGCTGATCAGATATGGTTATCTGGCGCGCGCACCGACGTTGCGGAAATCATGCGGACATTTTCTCTCTTTGTCCTGTCCTCAATTGCGGAAGGAACGCCCATCACCATCCTGGAGGCGATGGCGACGGGCTTGCCGGTTCTCTCTACCCGGGTCGGTGGCGTGCCTGAAGTAGTGGTCGAAAATATCACCGGCACGCTGGTGTCCGCATCCGATCCAGTAGCGTTGGCCAACGCCATGGCGTGGTATGTCAATCATCCCGATCTTGTTATTCAACATGGGGTTGCCGGTAAAGCGCGTGTCGAAAAACAATATGGCATGGCAGCAATGCTGGCGTCTTACACCAACATGTATGACGACATGTCTACCGCAAAAAAAATCACTTTGGGACGTGGATAAATCATGTGCGGAATAGTGGGAATTTTTGATACGTCAGGTAAACGAATTATTGACCGTGCATTGCTCGTGCGGATGAACGAGACACAACATCATCGCGGACCGGACGCGGGCGGCTATCACGTTGAAGCAGGGATCGGCCTTGGCCACCGTCGCTTGGCTATCGTCGATCCTTCCAGTGGTCAGCAACCTTTGTTTAATGAAGATGGCAGCGTGGTCGTGACGTTCAACGGCATGATCTATAACTTCAAAGAGCTGATGACGGAACTAACCTCGTTCGGTCATGTGTTCCGCACACGTTGCGATACCGAGGTTATTGTGCACGCCTGGGAGCAATGGGGTGCAGCCTGTGTTACACATTTCCGCGGCATGTTTGCTTTCGGGTTATGGGACAGAAACCGACAAACTTTATTTGTGGCCCGTGACCGGCTTGGTATCAAACCGTTGTTCTATGGATTGTTACCGGATGGTCAGTTTGTATTTGGATCGGAATTGAAATCCTTGCTTGCGGTTTCTTCGTTACCACGCGCTATTGATCCCTGCGCGGTAGAAGATTATTTTGCTTACGGTTATATACCAGAGCCACGTACGATTTTCAAGGCGGTACACAAGCTTCAGCCAGGCCACACGATCACGTTGTCACCTGGCGATGCAATACCGCACCAGCGTAAGTATTGGGACGTCCCGTTCAGATTGGCAGCACCGCAGCCTCAAGCCGAGATGGAAGCAGAATTAATTGAACGCCTGCGCGAAACCGTGAGTGTCCATTTGGTCACGGACGTGGCGCTTGGTGGATTTCTATCGGGTGGTGTTGATTCCAGTGCGATAGTCGCCATGATGGCGCAGTTGACTAACACGCCAGTTACTACTTGTTCGATTGGATTTAGCGATTTGGCCTATGACGAATCGCACTATGCGGCGCAAGTTGCTGCGCAGTTCCAAACGCAACACACTACCGAGACAGTCAATAAAGATGACTACGGACTTATCGACATACTCGCCAATCTTTACGACGAACCTTATGCCGATAGTTCCGCGATTCCTACCTACCGTGTTTGTCAATTAGCCAGACAGCGCGTCAAGGTAGCCCTGTCGGGCGATGGTGGTGATGAAAATTTTGCCGGATACCGACGTTATAAATATGCTATGGCCGAACAGCGTGTGCGTTCATTACTGCCAACGGGCCTGCGCAAACCAGTTTTTGGCTTTCTTGGAAAACACTATCCTAAGGCTGATTGGGCACCGCGCGTACTGCGCGCCAAGACCACCTTTGAGGCACTGGCGCAGGATGCGGTGGAAGGTTACTTCCATGGGGTCTCGATTATGCCGGATCAAGTTCGCAAGCAGCTCTTTAGCAAACCATTCCGTCAGGATCTTCAAGGTTATCAAGCCATCGAAGTCATGCGTGGTCATGCAGCGCAAGCACCGACCGAGGATCCGTTATCGTTGCTCCAGTATCTGGATTTGAAGACTTATTTGCCCGGGGATATTCTGACTAAAGTAGATCGTGCCAGCATGGCGCATGCGCTCGAAGTGCGCGTGCCGTTGCTTGATCATACCTTTGTGGAATGGGTATCCAGTCTGCCATCGTCGCTGAAATTAAATGGCAACGAGGGTAAATATATTTTTAAGAAATCGCTGGAGGCAACGCTTACCGATGATATTTTATATCGAAAAAAAATGGGTTTTTCTATCCCATTGGCAACTTGGTTTCGCGGCCCGCTTCGGGAGGTTATAAGCGAGACTTTACTCGGACCACTTCTAGCTGATACCGGAATTTTTGATATGCAATTTTTGAATAAGATGGTTGAGCAACACCTGGCCGGACGGCGTGACTACAGTACTCCGCTGTGGGCGTTGCTGATGTTTGCCTCCTTTCTGCGCAATGTGTTGAAAGAAAGTAGTAGTGATGTGGCGATTCTGTCTTCGGAACTTGCCTGATCTTTGCACTTATCTACAAAGAAACCATGCGAACTAACCATATTGTCGATCATGTGATTTTACAATCTCCGAGATGTCCGGCGGTCTATAAAGGTGTTAAGTAATTATGGGTATTAAGTGATAAAACTACTGACGTTTAGTACGCTGTTCCCGAATGCTGAACGGCCGCAACACGGTATATTTGTGCAAACTCGTCTGCGCCATCTGGTCGCCAGTGGTGAAGTAGTAGCGCGCGTTGTGGCCCCTGTGCCGTGGTTTCCATTTTCGCACCCACGCTTTGGAAACTACGCCCATTTTGCCAAAGTACCTCACCAGGAAACATTGTTTGGTATTGATGTCTCGCACCCGCGCTATTTGCTAGTACCAAAGATAGGTATGACAGTAGGTCCTTATCTTATGGCCCAAGCGATGAAGCCTGTACTGTCCCGTATCATCGATGATGGGTATGATTTTGATGTGATAGACGCGCATTACTTTTATCCTGATGGTGTTGCTGCGGCGATGCTTGGCCGTTATTTCAATAAGCCGGTTGTTATCACGGCGCGCGGTTCAGACATTACGCTGATTCCGCATCATCAAATACCCCGCAAAATGATCCAGTGGGCGGCAAATCAAGCTGCTGGTGTTATTACAGTATGCGAAGCGTTAAAAGCAGAAATAACGACGCTCGGTGTGAAAGCAGATCGTATCGTGGCTTTACGCAATGGGGTGGATCTCAATCTGTTTCAGCCGATAGATCGTGAAGCGACGCGCAAAGTACTTGGCCTGAATCAATTCACATTACTATCAGTGGGTAATTTGTTACCGGTCAAAGGACATGACTTGGTCATAGCGTCTTTGCCATTGCTAAAAGAGGCCCGATTGATGATCGCCGGCCGGGGTCCGGAACTACAGCGATTACAAGCGCTTGCTGCAGATCTTGGGGTTACCGAGCGGGTCACGTTTCTTGGTCCTTTGCCACAGGCTGAATTACGAACTTACTATGGCGCTGCTGATGCCCTGGTTTTAGCATCAAGCAGGGAAGGGTGGGCTAACGTATTGTTGGAATCGATGGCATGCGGCACACCCGTAGTTGCCAGCAATGTGTGGGGAACACCAGAAGTCGTCGCCTCCCCGGATGCTGGTGTGTTAATGCGTGATCGTACCGCGGCCGGTGTTGCAACAGCAGTGCGAGCACTGCAAGCTGGCTATCCGAACCGTGCTGCTACGCGCCGTTATGCTGAGCAGTTTAGTTGGGATCAGACCACTGCAGGACAACTTAAACTGTTTCGCAACATACTCAGAAATGGCGAAATATGAAGATCCTCTATCACCATCGAACTCGCTCAATGGATGGCCAAAATGTGCACATCGAAGAAATGATCGGTGCGTTACGTGCGCTAGGGCACGAGGTGATTATCGTCGCACCGCTCAGCGCGAAAATGGATGCATTCGGTGCTGATAGCGGACTAATGAGCTGGTTCAAGCGTCACCTACCGAAGTTTGTCTACGAACTGATGGAACTGGCGTATTCACTGGTAGCGTATCGCCAATTGGCGCAGGCTATACGGCTGCATAAACCTGATTGTTTATATGAGCGCTACAACCTGCTACTCCTGTCTGGAATCTGGATCAAGCGCAAATATCGATTACCCATGCTGCTCGAAATTAATGCGCCGATTTTTGAAGAGCGCGCACATTATGATGGACTTTCACTAAAATGGCTGGCACGCTGGTCGCAAACCTATGTATGGCGCGGGGCAGATTATGTATTGCCAGTCACTGGCGTACTGGCCGATATCGTTGCATCATATGGCGTGGACCGCAGTCGCATACTCGTGATACCGAACGGCATCAACGTCGACCGATTCGACCAGACGATGGATCCGCAAGTGGCTAAAACAGCGCTCGGATTACAGGACAAAATGGTGCTGGGTTTCACCGGATTCGTACGGGACTGGCATGGGCTGGATAAAGTAATTGCCATGCTCGCTCTTGGTGGGGAAGGAGCAGAAGACACCTTAACATCTAACAGGCATTTGTTAGTCGTCGGCGACGGCCCGGCCCGCGCCCAGCTCGAGCATCAGGCGGCCATGCTGAACATCAGCGACCGCATCACCTTTACCGGCGTTGTCAATCGTGACCAGGTTGCGCGCTATGTTGCCGCCTTTGATATCGCATTACAACCTGCGGTAGTGGCTTATGCGTCGCCCTTGAAACTGTTCGAATATCTGGCATTGGGCAAGGCTATTGTTGGACCGGATCAACCAAATATAACGGAGATACTTACTGACGGCTATAACGCTGTTTTGTTTGACCCGGACCATACGGATGGACTTCCTGTCGCTATCGAACGTCTATGCGCCGACATCGGACTACGTCACGAAGTTGGAGGAAATGCGCGTAGAACGATTGCAGACCAAGGCTTGACATGGAATGCCAACGCGGTACGCGTAGCAAAGTTATTTAAAAGTATGCTGGTTTATGCGTGACTACCTCCTATTCGGTGTTGTGTTCATATTGCTGTGGCGGACGTTTCAAAGCCCGATGATTGGCGTTTTGACCTTCACCTGGTTGAGCCTGATGAACCCGCACCGGCTAACATATGGCGCAGCCTATGACTTCCCGTTTGCGGCAATTGTCGTAGTGGTTACGTTGATCGCTCTCGTGTTTTCAAAGGACAAGTGGCGATTATCAATGACACCGGTGACGGTCACATTAATTCTATTCATGGTCTGGATGACGGCGACAAGTTTTGTTGCTTTGGAACCTGATCTGGTATGGACTGAATGGAACCGTGTTATGAAGACCCTGTTCATGACCTTGATTACGATCATCGTGATCAAATCCAAAAAGGACATCATTGCATTGGCTTGGGTAGTGGGACTCTCCGTAGCCTTTTACGGCCTGAAAGGTGGAATTTTTACGCTAGTCTCCGGAGGTAATTATCACGTCTATGGACCAGACGGCAGCTATATTGCCGATAACAACGCCTTAGCCTTGGCGTTCATTGCTATTCTCCCGATTGTGCGGTTTCTGCAACTTCAAGCTACCAAGGGATGGATGCGGTTGGGCATGGGCGGCGTAGCCATATTGACCGCTATTTCGGCAGCAGGGTCCTACTCTCGAGGGGCGCTGGTTGCGGCGGCGGCAATGTTTTTTTTCTTGTGGATCAAGAGTAAGCAGAAATTTAAAACTGGTATTGCCCTTGTTTTGGTCGCGACCATCGTATTTATGGTGATGCCCGGGGAGTGGTTTGCAAGAATGCAGACCATCGATGACTACAAAACGGATGACTCTTCTTTAGGCCGTATCAACGCCTGGTATTTTGCATTAAATGTTGCAAAACAAAATTTTATGGGTGGCGGTTTTAGCATATTTACACCCAAAATGTTTTTCATCTACGCGCCTGATCCGCGTAACCATCATGCTGCCCATAGTATTTATTTCCAGGTGCTTGGCGAACATGGATATATTGGACTCATATTTTTTATTTTGCTGTTGATCTTTTCCTGGCGCACGGGTACTCGCATCCTTGCATTTTGCAAAGGGAAAGAAGGGCTGAAATGGGCATCTGATCTTGCTGCAATGTGCCAGGTCAGCATGGTCGGATTTGCGGTTGGTGGTGGATTTCTGGCCTTGGCTTATTACGATTTGTATTATTTTGTGGTCGCTTTATTAGTCGGACTTGAAAAATTGCTGCTTTTACCAACAAGGCAAGAGGCCAAAAATAAAGGTTTGCCGATTGTGGCAACCGACATCGGACGAAATGGCGAGGTGTTGGCAGATGAAAAAAATGTGTGACCCTTTTGCCGTGTTGAAAACTTTATCATGAATCGATTTTCTGTGAAACGTCTAGTCAAGCTTGTGCTACGCAAGGCACTCTATGATCTGGGATTACTCGGATTGCTCCATCGTTTTCGCAACTCCCGGACACTGACTACCTTCATGTTTCATCGCGTGCTGCCGCGAGACTCGGACGCTTATCGTCATGCGGAGAAAGAATTTACCTTTTCTGTTGAAGGGTTTTCCGCATGTCTGGACTTTATTCAACGACACTATCAAATCATTAGTCTGCGCGATGTGGAGGAGGCAAAGCAGACTGGACGCTTTCTACCTGACCGAGCGGCTCTGATCACCTTTGATGATGGCTGGCTTGATACTATCAAATATGCCTATCCAGAACTTAAACGCAGAGGCCTCTCAGGCGTGGTTTTTATTGCATCAGAGGTCCTTGGGTCATCAAGCGAGCAATGGTGGCAAGATGCATTGGTACGGGTGTTCGCAGAACCACAGTCCGCGTTGGATTTGGCGCGTGAACTTGGTCTTGATTTACGCTTATCTGAACAAGCAGGATCCCAGCGAAATCATGCCATGGCTGCTACTCTTGCCCAGCGTCCACTTGCTAACAGGTTAGACATACTCTTCCGTTACTCCCAAGACCTTGGCCTTGGTCAACAAATGATGCGTCGCACTGATCTCATCGATCTTGATCGTGCCATATTGGCGTTAGCGGCACACGGACATACTCACGCACCGCTAACGGCAATTTTTGATCCCAAAGCCGACTTGCAGAGGGCACATGACATGATTCTCGAGCAGGGTGGAACTGCCAGCCTTTCTTTTCCCCATGGCACATACAATAAAGCGCTGGTCGACATAGCTGAGGATATTGGCTTTTCCACCCTTTTTTCGAGCGATCCCTGGCTTACCGACACGCGTCGCGCGCAGTTGTTGCCGCGCGTCCTTGGGCGCATTCACCTTCCCGAAAACGAATGGACCTGCAACGGTGGACATATTTCGTTTCCGCAACTTGCTACCTTTCTTTTCTTCCGTCCGATTGTTGGTAACGATTGTTAATCATATTAGTCGGTATATGTATATTGCCAGGCGACGTTGACGTCAAACATATAGGTCTTTTATGACTTCCGAAAAAATAGGAGAAAATGGTTTGAAAGGAATTTATTTTAGACGATTTCCAATACTGGATTTGCCTCAACATCTCTTTAATGCATGGCTTAAGATTACCCAAGAAAACAGCGCTTTTCATAGTCCGTTTTTCTCTCCCTATTTTGCACAGGCAGTTGCTGAAGCAGTAAGTGGGAAATGTTTTGTCACGGTAAAAATGCGACGTGATTCCGCTGTAGGATTTTTCCCATTTCAATTTACACATATTTTGTTAGGTAGGGCAGAAAGAATAGGGCTACATTTATCCGATCATAATGGGATCATCACATCAGAAGCATTAATACCTGGCGAGCTTGCGAGGATGTTGCAAGTTTCAGGAATTCATCAGTATTCATTCGATCATTTACATGCTTCCCAGTCTGCTTTGGGTCTGGATACTGCCTTCATTCGAGAGGGAACAACGATTTCTTTACCTGATGGATTTGATGCATATTGGGAAGAAAGAGAAAAAATCGTACCGAAATTTGCTAAAGATACGTTGCGATGTGTACAAAAAATTTCGAAAGAAAAAGGCGAGCTCAGTTTACAATTTCATTCAACGGATGTGAATGATCTAGACTATTTAATCGAAATGAAAAGGCTTCAATATCTCTCAACCGGCGTCCCAAACAGTCTGGAAAATGCGTGGACAAAAAGATGTTTGAGTCTTTTGCAGGCAACGCAGGGGACGGAATTTCGAGGTGTCTTGTCGAAAGTATATGCGGGCAATCATTTTATTAGTTCGCACTTTGGACTAATGTCGAATGGCGTTTTGCATTATTGGTTTCCTGTGTACGATCCGACTTATTCATCGTATTCGCCAGGGAGATTGCTGCTCTATTTATTGGCCAAGAACGCGGGTCCACTCGGCATTCGTTGTATCGATAATGGTATGGGGACGCAACGCCACAAATCTGATTTTGCGAATAAAACTTACCGACTTGGCGTGGGAAGCTTTAGACGCAATACGCCCCAATGCGTAATGTTGAGAGCGCAGGATTATTTCCAGTATCGTGCCCAAAGAAACACGCTTTTGCGTGAAGTACGTTGAACCATTCAAACTACAATCTCGTTTTGAGCATTCTCCGTCAAGCATAACTTGCGATATGAAATCGTCATATTTCTTACATCGCTCAAAAATAAATCCATTGAAAGTGCTAGTTCTTTCTTTTTGGCGGCAAGCTTGAGTTTAATGGCATCGCGATTGGTAATGATATCTGTCATTTTTTCAAAAAGAATTTCTTCACTTAGATCGTAAACACTTATGCAAAAATTCTCCATGCCAATTAATTTATTAAATCCAAAATTTTTAGAATCGTAGGCGATATTCAGAGTCGGCACTCCAGCATTAAAACTGAGAATATTAGAGTGCATCATTTGACATAAAACAACGTCTAAATTTCCATACGCGTCCACGAGGTCGCCACCATGCTCATCGATAACGTCAATTTTAATACCTGAAAATTTGAGTAATTTCACGATCAAAAATTCTTCATCAGAATGAATAAGGTAATAAAATTTCACGTTGAATTTGTTTTGAATAGACTGAAGGAGCGCTACATATATGTGTAGATTTTTTTTAAGAATCGCCTCCACGAAGGGGCCATGAAAAGCGAGATTAACACCTATCGAAATATGCTCAGACGTAGTCCGGGATGGAGAATCGTTAGCCTTCAAAAAAACTGCAGGATCACATAATAATCGTGGTTTTTTCAAGCCAAGTGAGCGTAGAAAATTGAAGGTTAATTCACATCTTACTGCAAGCAAATCCACCCGATCATCTAGCTTGGTGAAAGCATCTCTGAGCGTATTGTTAATATCGAAATCAAATTGTTCTGATGGGTTATTGAAATTCACCCCCGATCCGAAGACAACTAACGGGCATGTTATTTTTTGAAAATAATCAACGTCCGATAGGAACGAAGGGCTTAACTTCTTCTCTTTATTGAATACCCAATAACCGCCACCTGCTATTACAAAAAGAGAGGCACAACTATTGATTCTCTCGATCGCATCGTCGCTGAGTTGTCCCCATTCGCTTTCTACAAACTCAAGTTGAAAATCATGGAAACGTGCTTGCAACAATTCTTTGATTGCGAGCTTGATCGCGATATCTCCCCGATTGCAATAGATTCGGGATGCATAGTTATAACCTTTGAATAGAAATTTTTTGCTGACCGCCCATACAGTCCAGTCAAAGGCTTTACGAATCACACGTTTTATTTTTCTTTGGGCGGTAATCGGAAAATCCATGTTTTCCTTGCTAGTAGGTATTGCTACATGCAAATGGATTTGTAATTTTTTAATATTGCTAACCGCCACAGGTCCTCCTGGAATCGACACTCTATTATTGTGAAAACCGGTTACTTCGTACTGCTTGTTGGTAATCACAAATCTCACTTGGTAAAATTGTTTTTACTGCTAACGGATGTATTGCGATATTTCGACGGCTACTTTATTTAACCATCCTGAGCGGGATTATTTATTCGACCATCAGCGCATCCTGAGTCTCCTCAATGATTGGGAATGGCCTATTCAACGTCATCAAATACTGAATAAGTAATCGACGCGGCGTTCTGGCCCAAGGGTCAAATCTTGGTAGCTGGAATATGGGGGTGTGATTCGAAGCTGCACCTAAGGCCGTCGTCACCGCACCTTTAAATCTCGCCGCTTGCACTAAGCGCACATGGCTCGGCTTGATATCACGACCGGGAACGCCATTCGGATATGAGAAAAGATTGACCGGTTCTCGTAGGACGTCCTCCAGCATCTCCTTTGAGCGTACGATTTCGATGCGGGCGTCTGCATCGGTGCAACATGCAAGAATGGGATGGTTGACGGTGTGGGCGCCGATGGCAAATCCCTTTGATTGCAGTGCTTTCAAATCATGAGTAGTAAACAGCGGATAATTTGGCTTGAGGTTTAGCGCGGCCTCGCAGGAGGAAATGACGTTATCGCGTTGGATAGTTGGTAGGTATTTGATTGCCTTAAGGATATTATCGGCGTCCTGGATCATTTTATGATCCAAATATAAGCCGTGTGCCATTAAAGGTGCAATTAATGGGGTGCGATCTGTTTCGGTTAATCTCAAAATACTATAAAGCCGCTCGAACCAGAGCGCCCGACCCTCTAGTTGGCAAGTCGATATAAAGAAGGTCGCCGGAATGGCGCTTTTTTCTAAAACAGGGACCACGCCGGATAGCCAGTTTGGATAACCGTCATCGAAGGTGATTGCTGCAGCAAAGCGCGGGAGATCTTTGCGCTGGAGACGTTCGATGCCCTCGGCCAAGGGCAGTATGTTGAAATTTTCTAACAGAATAGCGATCAGGCTTTGAAAGTCACGCAGTGAAAATTCACCCTGGTATCCGGTATCGGATTCGCCTGGTACCTTGTGGAAGGTGAAAATCGTTAAGGCGTGATCAGGGCTTCCGGTTAGTCCACCGCATATTATGGTAGATACCATGCGTGCCCAAAGAGGCGTCCCCATCGCTATTGGCATCTCGCCGTTGCGGTTATCGGGCTTTTCAGTTTGAGCCTTGGCTTTGGCCGCTGATTTGGTGGAAATACTTTTGATTGGACTTGCTTCTATCCCCGAGAGACTGGACTGTTGTAGGGGCGCTGGACGCTGTTTGTCAGCGTTCCCGCTCTTTATGGATTTGAAGCCAGCAAGCGCGCAATACACGAGAGATTTGGTCCTGTGCGCACCACCGGTAAACGCTTTCAGGAACGATGTGCGAGCGATGTCCGGGTCGCCACGCCAATAATGGGAATAGCCGTGGCTAAAATGCGTCATGGCGACTCGCAGATTAAATTCCCGCTTGGATAGTTGCGAGCCGTCAGGATTGGACAGGCCCCAACGTGCGCGCGCCGTTTCCAAAAGGCTAGCCAAATGGTTGTCTGGGACAAGCCGACCCATGGCGCTTGCAGAATGTATGCGGTACAAGGCCACCGGTCCGGCAAGAGAATGCATCTCGGCAACTTGAGAAGCACGCAGCCAGAATTCATAATCTTCTCCGATGCGCATGGTCTCGTTAAAGCCACCAATCTGGCGGTAAATATCTTGGCGAATTACCGCTGTATTCATTCCCACAAGCAGGCCGCCTAATAGTCGGGTATACAGCCAGCCTGACCGTACCGGGTCGATGCCCCTCAACGTTGAACAATTTGAAGAAAGTGTTTCTGCTGGAGTAAATACGCCGCTTTGATCACACTGCCAGCGGATGAATTCGCCAAAGACAACACCGACTTCGGGGTGACGCTCGAAGTGGTTGATTTGTGCTGCCAACTTGCCAGGAAACCAAATATCGTCAGCATCGAGAAATGCAAAATACTTTCCTTTTGCAAGTTTCATCCCGGCATTCCGCGCACTCGACACCCCTTGACCATCCAGACGAATGACACGAATGCGGGGATCCTGATCGCATAGCGTTTCATAAGCGAAATCGTCCGAGCCATCGTCAATCACCAGAATTTCGACATCGCCCCAAACTTGGCAGGTCACGCTATCGATCGCTTCCTGAATATAGTCTTTGCCATTTCGAACAGGAATAATAACTGACACCGACGGCAGTTGAAAAGAAGGAATCAGCGGCTGCATTTTTAGTAGCTCCAAGAGAGGCAAGATCGATACCTGCACCTCACGTTTATATTAGTAGATCGGCCTCCACTGTCGGCCTGGGAATTGACTAGTGGGATTGTCAAAGAGTGGCTTTTATAGGCGAAGTGCTTTGAAGCTACGCAGTTCATTTGACTCTATCGAATTTGCACCGTTTTAATTTTGGTGAAAAAGGTGTGATATGCCGTTTTTATTTCACCCGACAAAGGATGCCTAAAAAAGAATACTGCCCCGATCCACGCAGGCGTAAGGAAAGCCAAAGTAATGACCAGACGAACGAATGGTGTTTGATAACCATTCAGCAATCGTACCGCTAATGTTGCGCACAGAACCATGATGATGGAGATCGCCAAACTGCCGCGAGTTGATTTGAGGATGACGGATGGGGAAAGGTTGATGTAGCGACGGGCCAGATAAAGGTAGCCGGGAATCGAAAAAAACTCAGCAACAACGATGATCCAGGAAAAAGAAATCAGATCATTCTTAAAAATCAGCAGAACCAAGATGATTTTGACAATCAGACTGCTTGCCATCGGAAAAGCGCTCCAGTAAGGACGCCCTATACCTGTTAGCGCCGGTTGCATGAAAGCGAATGTAGCCTGCACAGCACACGCGATGCAGAGCATTGGTACGATCGGTGCGCATTCCACCCAGGCCGGTCCGTACAAAAATGCAATGAGGTCTGGTGCCAGTGAGGCAGTTATCGCGAGCGCCGACCATATGAGGCCGGTTAGCAAGGTTATCGCACGGGCAACCTCGACCGCCAGGTCGCGGCCCTCATGATGGGTCTTGGCCAGATATGGCAGGGCCATGTAATTAATCGTCGGACCGGCAATAGTGTTGAAGATGTTGACGACTGAGTTTGATCGGCTAAATAGTCCAACATTTTTGGGGCCGCTCATTCTTCCCAGCACGATATCGGGAACGGCATTGTCTATGGCTCTGATCGTGGAGCTAAGCATCGCTCCCATGCCAAAATGCGCAACAGCACGCCAGCCACGAAAGGATGGTAGCCATGGCAATCCTTTCGGACGCAATACGGTGAAAACCAAACCGGTGACAATGATATTCGCCAGATTTGCCCAGGCCATAGTCATGTAGCTGAATCCGTGATAGGCCAGAATCAGAGAGGTCGACACGTATACAGGGGTGCTGATCAATGAGACAAGGGCTGATTTTTCAGCTTGGAACTCGCGTCCCAGAACAGCTTGCGGTATTGCCCCCAAGGGGATAAAGTAAAATCCGATGGCGAGAACCCGCATGACCTCGCCGACGCCAGGTTGTTTGAAAAATTCTGCGACATAGTTGCTGACAAAATATAGCAAAGTAGCAATCATCCATGATGAGGTCACTAAGACGCCGGTGGCAGAACGTATTATCTCGGGAGTCAGTACCTTTGCTCGCCGTATGTAGGATGTGACGCCAAAATCGCGAAAAACGTGCGAGAAGTTAACAACGACTGATGTCATTGAAAATATTCCGATTTCTGCCGGCGTGAGGACGCGTGCCAGGACGATGATTAGAAAAAAATTAATGACATTCGCCCCGTTTGACGCAAAAAACTGAATGGCGATTGTTTTACGAAGAGATTTCATTTTATGAGAAACGGAAGATCCGAGAGCCCGAAGCAAACCATCGTCATAAAAACGTACTTAACGAAATTCGTTAACCTCAATACCACCGAAGATAAGTCCGAGAACGTATTCGTTTGCTGGATCGACAGCACGACCGGAATCGCAAATAGACACTTCCCGTAGTAACGGAGATTGTCGAGTGGAGGAATACAGGGCATTTGAAGCGTCAGATAGTCATCCAGCCTTCGATGTTTGATGAGACTCGTCCTCAATGTTTGTCCTGAATCGAAAAAGTAATAGTTGAAAATAATTGAACTTGAGAAACACAGTTTTTCGAGGAGAGTAATGTGTGAATATTGTAGTCTGAGTTTATGTTAAATATGGATTTTTTATAATCGAGGGAATTAAATTCTGATGAATTAATGCAGATATCACTGCTAGCGCGATGTATGTTTATTTCAAATTGTGGTTTTCCATAATGGTCGCGCTTCAATAGCGACTTTGCACCCGCTTCTTCGTTGATCAGGCTGAACTGAAAACGCGTATTTGAAGTGGGGAAGAAAAAGGTCGCATGCCGTCATGTAGATATTCAGTGAATTATTCCGTTATAAAGTTGCTTGATGCGTCGCCGGCCAAAATGATCTGCGGCCGACATGGCACCTCGCAAAGTCCGTAGATTAAAAGCAATGATGCCCCACCGTTCTCGTCGATGCGACATCCAGTCTTTCTTATAGGCATCATCTCCGGTCAGATAGTCTACTTCCCGCACCTTATCAATGTCGATCACCTGTTGCATCAGCCTGCTTGTCAATATTGTGCCGATGGATAATTTGGTAAAACGTTCGTTATAGGCGAGTTTATAAATTGATGCGACGCGATGATGAACGATCCAGATTTGTGCTGCCGCTGGCTGATCGTCGACATAAGCGATCCCCAATCGTAACGTGCCTTGTTTGGCGCATGAACGTATCAGACCGGGAATAAATGTAGGAAAAACTTCATTCTCTTTCCAACTGGAGCGGTAAATTTCTTCATAATCAGTGATGCTCTTTTCGATGTCTTTGGCGTCGCAAACAATTTCGATACGCAAGCGCTTCGCATCCACCAGTTGTCTTGATCTGCGCGTTATGGTGTTGCGCAGTTTGGATGACAAGCCATTGAAATATGCCTGATAGTCACGTCCATTAACGTCCAGATACCAATTGCCAAAACAAAAATAGCGCTGTATTGGCATGCTTGCAGCCTGAAATCCGGCTAGAAGGCAGGCGAATGTCTTGCCATCAACATCGAGAGGATGCAGATCGATGGTATCCCACTGCGGCTTGTCGTTTGCCGCTGCGCGAAGGAGGGCGGTTAGCATTTCGGCAGTTTGCGTGTCAGATGGCATGCCCACGGGTCCAAATAGCGGGGTATAGTAATTGGCCAATGCGGTCAGTCGACGCGTGCCAAAAAACCTATTTCGATTCACCTTGTGACACATCGGAAGCAGCAGACGTTCTACGCCTGACTCGATGCAATAAAGTCGCAGGCGATGCCGATGACTTAACGCCGTCTCCGCAAGATGCTCAAACCAGGGCAACGTCGAGAAGAAGTCAATGCCGTCGACGCCACTCTGTACCTTGGCAAATAAATCTCGATAAGGCAAAGGCATATCTTCAAAGCGCGCATGCGTTGTCAAAGTGCACCTGTCTGTTGAGGCGATATCGGTCACGCTATATAGTCGGCGCAAGGTTACGGACGTACCACGCCATTGCCTGTTTGAGACCTTCACCTATGCGATGTGTTGGCTCAAAGCCGAGCAACGTTCTCGCCTTGGTGATGTCCGCCTGAGAGTTTCTGATGTCGCCTGCTCGAAAACCGACATACTGAGGCCGATGTTCGTGCAGATGCGGAAATTTCTCCAGTAGTAGTAAACGCATCATTTCGTGAAGTTGATTCAGACTGGTACGGTCATTTAGGGCGACGTTGTACACCTGATTGGCCGCGTCCTTATCTGCTGTCGCAGCAAGCAGATTTGCTTGAATCACATTCTCGATAAAGCAGAAGTCTCGACTGGTTTCGCCATCGCCGTTGATATACAGGGGCTGATTGTTAATAAGTGCAGCGATCCACTGTGGGATCACGGCTGCATAAGCGCCGTTCGGATCCTGTCTTGGACCAAAGATGTTGAAGTAGCGTAACCCGATTGTTTCGATGCCATAGCAGCGGGCAAAGACATTAGCGTACAACTCATTGACATATTTGGTGACAGCGTAAGGCGAAAGAGGATTGCCGATGACTGACTCTACCTTCGGTAAAGCAGCGTGATCACCATAGGTGGAGCTTGACGCAGCATAGACAAAGCGTTTCACCAATGCATCGCGAGAGGCAACCAATATATTGAGGAAGCCGGTGACGTTGTTGGCGTTAGTCAAAATGGGGTCTTCGATCGAGCGCGAGACAGAACCCAATGCGGCGTGATGGAGAACATAATCGACCTCCTTGCAAGCAATCGCACAGTCCTCTAATTTGCGTATGTCCCTTTCCATGAATGCAAAATTCTGCCATTTATCTGCGCCGACCGCCTCTCGTACCTGGTCCAGATTATGTTGATGACCGGTCGAAAAATTGTCTAGTCCAGTGACCTTCTGATTAAGTCGTAGCAATGCCTCCAGCAGATTGGAGCCGATAAACCCTGCGACGCCTGTAATTAACCAGTGGTATTGATGGGCTGCCAGATGTTGCTTAACTTCCTGAAATTTTTTCATTTTTTTAGTGGTAATTATTACAATCGCCAGACAGTAAAGCCAGCCTCTCGCAATCCGACGTGATCGAAGTGCGATTTCACATCAATAAAACAGCCTTTGTCATTCAGTTTGGATTGAATGTCGGTAAGCGACTTGGATAAAAGTTCCCTGTGTGACACAGCGGCTACAATCGCATCGGCAGGCGGTAGGTTTTCCCAGGTTTCCAATGTGATGCCGTATTCGTGTTGCGCATCTTCGGCTAACGCAGCAGGATCGTGAACATGCACTTCCACCCCGTACGACTGCAACTCCAAAATGATATCAACCACCTTGGAGTTACGAATGTCCGGGCAGTTTTCTTTAAACGTCAGTCCTAATACGTTGACCTTTGAGCCCTTGATATGGAAGCCGGCCGCAATCATCGATTTCACCGTTTTCTCTGCAACGAATTTTGCCATCCCATCATTGATCCGCCGACCCGCTAATATTACTTGAGGGTGATAACCAATCATCTCTGCCTTGTGTGTCAGATAATAGGGATCGACGCCGATGCAATGCCCACCGACAAGGCCTGGTCGGAAGGGTAAGAAATTCCATTTTGTTCCTGCCGCCTCCAGTACTTCCAGCGTGTCGATGCCGATTTTGTCAAATATGATGGCAAGTTCATTCATCAGTGCAATATTCAGATCGCGCTGGGTATTTTCGATCACCTTTGCCGCTTCGGCGACTTTGATACTAGAGGCGCGATGGACCCCTGCGGTGATGATTGATTCGTAAAGTTCTGCAACCTGTTCCAGCGTATCGAGATCATCCCCCGATACCACTTTTAAAATGGTGGTCAGCGTATGTTCTTTGTCGCCGGGGTTAATTCGTTCCGGTGAAAAACCGACGTGAAAGTCTTGCTTCCATTTCAGCCCCGAATACTTTTCCAGAATGGGAACACAGACCTCCTCTGTGGCACCGGGATAGACGGTGGATTCATAGACAACGATCACACCACGCTTCATGTGGCGCCCAACTGTTTGACTAGCGGCTTTGAGCGGCGTGAAGTCGGGATTATGCGCAATATCAACTGGTGTCGGTACTGAAATAATAATGAAATCTGCTTCCGACAATTGAGATGAATCGACTGTCACACTTAAGTGTCTCGCTGCGCGTAATTCCTCCGTCGAGACTTCACCGGTTGGATCAATGCAACGTGCATAACTTGTGATCTTGCGGCTGGAGAGATCAAATCCGATGGTCTTCCGTTTTTTACCGAATTCTACCGCCAATGGTAGTCCCACATATCCCAGACCAACCACTGCAACTACGCTCATAGCCAACTCCACATTAAAATTTATTTGAACTATCTGCTGTCATGCAGGAAATCATTTTTCCAGAGGGAAATGTTGCAGCATTATTGCGCTCGAAAATTGCCTGTGAAACACAGATAAACAGGTTTTTCAAAGTAATCGACCGTCTTATTGTTTGTTTAATTCGGGTGAGAGAAAATTTTCTTTCTGAGGATCAATTTAGCATGTTTCTATTTATTTTTATGCCATATTTTTTATTCTACAAAATTGGGCACGGTGGTGTAACTCAAGAAATAATGAAGCTTTGGTGAACCATATTTATTGCGTTAAACATGCTGAAAAATTTTCAAAAGCGCCGTAGCGCTGGCCACCCGTTTGGGGTGCATCGCACAGGTCATTGATCGTCTTATCAGAGACCAGGCGCGCCGGTAGTTCTTCCTTCCATAAAAAATTCATGGCCATGGGATTCAAAAATAAATCGCGCGCAGGATGTTTTCCAAGATACAAACTGGTCGCACTGGTTGTGAGATTTTCGGTGGCGCGCATTAACCCGCCATCTCGCGTCCGTATCAGACCATCGACCAGATTGCCTTGAATATCGGCGGTGCTCTCAGCAAAACGTACCGAAATGCCACCGGTATCGATCAGGGTGTTGTGAAGTATTTTGCTCGTTGCGGCACGGTTCAAATAGATACCATCGTCTGAACATGAAGCAATCAGATTTGATTGAATAATGCTGCCATCCTGCTCCGTAATACACCTCTCGTCACGGCAATATTGTGGTCCGGTACCGCCGCCACCGAGAGAGAGTCCGACACGTTGACCAGGCGAGCTGGGTAGCAGATATTCGCACACTATAATATTTTGCTCGATACGATTATCCGAGCCGCCGCCCTTAACGAAAGCGCCATAGCTAACCTGATTGCCGTCAGCCTTCATGAAATCGGTGATCAGGTTGTGTGAAATGCGCCAATGACTAGCGGCAACCAGATCGACCAGTGTCACGGGATTATCGGTCTGACGCACGCTTGTATTCGTTAGCGTATTACCGTCAATGAGTCCGTTGTCCGGAAAGTGGTGGTCCTCGCCGTTGATTTTAAAATGCGCGTTGAAATCCACAATCGTATTGTTACGCGCAATAAAATAGGTGGCATTCCCAACGATATGGAAGGCATGTTCACAGTCTGTCTGGGGTGTGCACACACCGCGAATATTCAGATTTTCAAATGTCCAATACGGTTCGGATACCTTAAAGCCTTCAACCATCTTAAAATCTAGAAAGACCGTATCCGGACGCACGGCGCGCACTGTGATTCGTGCCGTCGATGAACCGACCTGGTTAATTGCGATCGTATGGTCGAAGTGGTATCGCCCCGGCAGCAGGGTTATCACCTCTCCGGCATGCGCCTGCTTGAGAGCTTCGACAAATTCTGCTGGCGTGGAGACCAGCTTATCGGCGTTTGAATCTGACGAGGGTAGAGGTTGTAGTGCACGATGTTGCGCACCAATTCGCCACATGAGTGGAATTGGCGGCAAGGGATTGCCTCGATCCGCTGCGAGCAACGTTTGGGCCAACCAATTTCCCACATTTGTAATCAAGGGATTGTGACCGGATGCCCGATGTGTGATGTACGGAGACAATTCTCGGGGTGGGACGTTTAATTTTTCAAGGAAAAATATCACTACGATGGCCGTTGTCAGGGTCGCGTACACCAACGCCCAACAAAATCGTTTCGACCATTTCGAGTTCCAGCGCAGTGTCATCATTTAGTTCACATCGAGTTGAGATACCAGACCAGCCCAAGCCATTCGTAAGTTGCGTAGTACGAACGACGTAGGCCTTCGGCGCTGGGCAGTAAAGAGGGTAGAGACAGTCGGTCAAATTTACTTCGGCCGAAAAACATAGTGGGTGCGGCGACAACTACCAGACCAGCTTGCTCAAACATCATTTTCGCCCGCGGCATGTGCATTGCATCGGTCACTAGCAATATTCGCTGAACACTATCCTGGCGCAGAATTTTGGCCGAAAACAGCGCGTTTTCGGCAGTCGTATTGGATATTCCCTCGATCCATTTAACCGGAGTGCGAAAATCTTCGCGCAAGGCGATTGCCATAGCATCTGCTTTTCCTGAACTATAAGCGGTCACGTTGCCCCCCGATACCAGAATCGGCAAGTTGGTCTGATGCTGCAATCTGGCTGCATAGCGTAATCGGGCGAGTGCAATATAGTCGGGAATATCAGCGCGTCCGTATTCCTCTGCGTGCTCAAGCCGTCCAGCTGCGAGCACTACAATTGCTTGCGCTTTGGTTTGAGTCGATACGAGCGGGGTCGTCAACTTTTCCAGTGGAAGTACCAAAAAATTTGCACCGATTTCGGTACATAAAAAGAACAACGCTATGACCGCTCCTGCGGTAATCCAGCGCCCAAAGCGCGGTTGCCATCGTGCTATTAGAAGCCCAGTTGCCATCAGAAGAAATAAGCTGAACGGAGGCAACATTAACGCATGCGCCATACTAGGCAACCAATGGGAGGCGTTCATGAAAATCCGTGAAAAAGTGAAAATGAGGAAGAAGGTTTGAGAGGCTGTAGTTGTTCTCGATGAAGCTGATTACTTCTCTAACATAGCGGCGCAAATTGTATCTCTTAATCCGCTATCAGATGTTGCGTTTTTGCTTTTCTATGTCTGAAAGTTACCGGCCTCGCTGAAAGTTTCCAGCGTTCAATAGAATCAACATCTTGTGTGATGGACGTGACAATTCGTACATCCGCTTGTTTGTTCTGTACTGATTGCTCAACTACTTCGGGAGGATAAATACGCAGCAGCTTTCTGCATCAGAGGAAGAAGCGGGCGCAGCTTAAATTCGTTGAAAAACTGTCTTGACTATCGGGTCCGCTTATCATGAAAAAAGCCCGCTCGATGCGGGCTTTGATGATGTAGTAAGGTCTATTAAATTATTTTTTTGCTGATTTGCGGCGTGCTGCAGCGAAGCCCATCAGGCCAAGTCCCAGCAGGGCGATCGACGTTGGTTCTGGCACATTTGTAGCGCCGGCGGCAACGGTAAAGTTGTCTATGAATATGAAGTCATAGGATGTTGACGTGATTAAGGTTGCATATGAGATGTCGGCGTCAGCCAATCCCACATAGTCTCCAGCATTCGAGCCGTGGGTAATCGGAAGGACGAAAGATTCAATTGCCGCATTGAGTGAATTAAACGCAGTAAGGGTCCATACATCATCGGATGCACCCCAGTTAAATGCAAACGCACTTACGGGTGCGGCAAATGCAAATTTGATGCTGGATGTTGCACCAGCGTTGTTATCCAGATAACGGGTACCCCTTCCGTTATAGTTGCTGTGGTAGTCGTTATTAGTGCGAAGTGACCCGCCCACCCCTGAAAAGGTTACGCCACCCGTGGATAGGGACGAGAAAGTGGCATCCGATTGATCATCAAATGTAATCGTTGATGTAGCACCTGGAACAACAGGATTTCCAAATCCATCAACACCGCTGATCTGGCTTGCGTGGACGAAGGGCGTTACTAACAATATTGCAGCGACAAATCCAAAAAATTTTTTCATATTATTCCTAAAGAGATTTATTTTAAATATTTCCACTTTAGAAATAATAAGCATTTTTCATGCCTAATAAATTTTCTTTATAAATCAAGGGTTTAAGGAAAAATAAATTTTGTGGTCCTCAAAAGGTGTAAAGTTTATCGACACATTCCATGTATGTTGAAATGCTGTGATGCGCCGTCAGATAAGACATTGCGTGATGGCTCGGGCGGACATTGTCGAAAGGCTCAATCGAAAGCAAGCGACAAATGCGCCAAAATCCATTCGTATGCGGTCGCACTAAAATTGCGACCGCATCGCACCGTTATTTTTGCTATTGAGAAGCGCAGACAAAGCTTTGCGCGGTGTTAACATCGCCGGCGCCTTTATATTTTGGCCACTCGGGATATTCACACAAAGGCCTGGTGCGGCCTGGGACACCAGCTGTATCAGCGACGATCTGCATTGGAGGGACTGTGCCTTTTTCTACCCAGTTTTCAAGCGTTGTGAGCGAATCCCACGCCGCATTAAACACGCTACTTGCCGCATGACCGTAGCCAGGAATTTCGTAGAAGCGCATAAAGCTGTTGACCTTCACTGCACCCATCGTCTTGCGCACGCGGGAAAAGTATTGTTCGGTGGCCCTTGTGCTCACCAACGCATCATGTAATCCGTGCGCCATCAAAATTTTCCCGCCCTTGCTTTGGAACGCAGACAGATCAGTTTTATTCAGATCCTGAATTTCGGTCAGTTCCACAATGCGCGCCTGTAATGCTCCGGGGTTCTGGGGATCAAGCGTTAGTGAATTGAATTGAGGATCACGCGTCACAAAATATTTGACCCATTGATCCCAAAAAGTGCCGTTGTAAGGAGGACTGGAAGTCGCCGTGATCGGCGGCATCGGGTTCGCTGGTTGTTCGATGCCAAGGGAAAGGGTGAGCACCGTGGGCTGAAGCGCCTTAGTGCCTGCCGTGCCCGGAATCCCAAAATCCGTACCCCATGTATTAAAACCGGGATACGTTGTTTCTCCGCTGGCCAACGTGTAGTGCAGATCAAGTGGCGTATTGATCACATTGAAAGAGGTAATCTGCGCATCGGAAAGACAGGTATCGCCTGTATCGGCACCGCCTTCGCACCTTATCGGCGTGCCGTTTAGCGTCGCTCTCGATGGATTAAAAATGGCGTTGCAGGCTCGCTCGTTACTGATCAGACCGTCGCTGACGCCGTCGAGCATGTCGCATGCAGCGATAGCGGCGTCGTACAAAACTTTGCGCTTGGCGCGGTTAGGATAAGCGCCCGGTTGAGAGAGTTGCCGGGTGATCCGTCCGAATTGCAGATCCAGACTGGCAGCGTTCCATGCGGGATAAAGAACGATCGCGCCATCAAAGTCCGCTGGCCAGTTTTGCACTGCGATCAAGGCCTCACGTCCGCCGGTTGATCCACCCGCAAAATAAGTCTTTTGAATAGGGGTTGCATAGCGGGCTTTAATGATGGCGATCGCTGTGTCATGGGTTTTCTTTAATGCATCACTGGAAAAGTTTTTCAGCGCCTCATCGTTCATGCCAAAAGTCCCATCGCGGCTGCCATTCGCATTCGCCTGATGCCCCGAATCGCTGCCAAAGGTTGCGTAGCCGCGTCCAAGTGGTATTTGTTGGTCTACAGGGCCTGCCGGAACGTTGCCGGTTCCTTGCGCGATGGTACCGTTATATCCCCCGCCTCCACACATCATTGCTTTGCTGTTCCAGTTGGTCGGGAGGTTAATCTGAAACTGAATGTTGGGCGCGTGCGCGTCCAAAGGATGGATAGCGCCAAGCACTTTGCAATACTCTCCGACTGCGGCAGGACCGGCTCCAGATGCGGGAACGGTTACGCTGCTGGTAACCAGCGCGCCCGTGGTTGGCAAGCCGATTGACGTAGCGGGAATGTTCATGCCGTTTAACTGTGCGCAGGCCAAGGTAACCTTAGCGGGTGAGGAAGGGCGGTCAATATGACCTCCAGCGCATCCTGCGACGCCCAGACTTGTCATCGCAGCTAACGTTAATAGTCGTGCAAAAGATTGGCTACTTCGTAATTTCATGTGCTGTCTCTCAATCTCGAAGAATTTTTTATAGTCCACACGTTAAAGATACCATCGTCCCGACTCGCTCTCAGCCAAGTTTCTTTATCGTAAAACAGTTATGTTTAAATTGATAATGCTTTCGCGCTTTATCGGCATGTCGCCAAATGGCTCAACAAACACGCAGATTGTATTCACGTTGAGGTGCACTTGTGCACACCCGCACTCAATTGAGTTCTGGCAATGCAATGACCGAAGGATTTAAATGGTTTGGAAGCGGACTTGGCTCACGGAAGCGACCAACGCAACGGGATGGCCTGCACCTATCTGTGGCGAAATCCTTTTTGTTTCTCTTATTGTCTTATTTTTTTAGGAAAGGCTTGCAGTTTTTTGTGTGTCAGAACGCTCTAGGATATGACAAATCAAACTTTCGTTCTTGTCCTAGCGACAGATAAAGGGCGCGGTGATAATTTAGAGAAGCAAACGCAATTAAATGATTACCCTACCGTAGCTTTGAGCTGTTGTCGTTTGTGTCTAGCAGGATGTAGTTGCGGTTTTTTCCTTGCGAGAGACAAGCAGCCTGCATCAGCTTCATTTTTATATCTTCGTTCAGCTATTACCAAACAGTTTTTACCGACATGGCTTCACAAAATGCACCATTAATTTGCCGTAATAGGTGTAGAAAAGTCAGTGTTCACAGCCTCTAAGTTGTTTGTCGTTAACTGTCATTAAATTCATCAAAGGATGCTCATGTTTCGTATCACTCCTACCCGAACGCCTTCAACTTCTCTCGGGAGTTCCACGACACGTCACGGTACTGCTTCCGAATTTAGCGCTCGCGTCACAAGGTGTAACGGTTTTGACGCATCACCGCATAAAGTGAAGGCATCCCATTATGCAAAAGCGCCAAGGCAAACGCGCAGGCAACGCATTGATATGGAAATTAAAAGCGAAGAAATAAATAAAAAAAAGATAGAAATTGAAATGAATGCATTGCGAGCTGGTTACTCTGAGTTTTATGATGTTCCTGAATTGGTTTCTGGTGTTGAAGCACGGGCCACCACAGAACCGATCAACAAAACAGGATTCGCGTTTGCAGTCCTATTAGCGATAAATGCATGTAAACCAGCGCAATTATTAAAAGTGTATTGTGCGCAGACGGGAACGCGTTTTTCTGGCTTTCCGAATACCACTATAGACCCTAATCTGCCTACGCCTGTTAAAGGCCCGAACAATGGTACGGCTGCGGTCGCGACCTCACATCTCCCCTCATTGGGAGAAATCGGAAACGGCCTGCTAACGTATGGAAAGTATGTATACGACAGCCTGCCGACGTGGCCGAAGCCTCGGATGACGGGTGTTGATTGCGCTAGACTTGACGATTTTAATGAAGCCTATTGGAGGCCCAGTAACGAAAAGCACAAAATAGAGCTTCCTTATGGGAATGAAAGTACTTCTACCGCACTATCCAACATAACTGTCGAATCTTCCTCTGGTTCCGTTATCACCAACACTGCAAAACCTTCTTTTAACATAAGTGATGCTTATTTTTTGATCGACACGGGAGCAATCGTGAGCGGGATAAACGCTTACCACCGCTGGCCTGCGAATATTCCGCAGGACGAACGATTGAAGGGACTGGCACTTGAACGCCAGAATTACAAATCAGATATTTATCAACTCCTGGACGCGTTCGCACCATTAATATCACGCACATGGGGGGGCGATGCAATTGTGGACCAATACGAGTACACGGTGTTGCAATACGCGATGCAAGCCCAGCATCCCAAGGATGATAATCATGTTTCTGCGTATGATCCCGCGGAACCCCAGGCGGCCAGACCGCAAGCAGAATTGCGGAACGAGGTTGCGCAGTTATTCTTCAATGCTTTAGCGCAGATAAATGGGCCATCAGGCGATCAGGCCTTAGAAAATTTCATACACAGTAGCGTGACCACCGAACTGGCAACTAACCCAACGCTGGATGCATTGTCCAAGCTTACTGTGCGTACCGAAGCAGCGATTCGTAAGCGGCTAGAGCTGCACGTACCCTTACTCAATACCGCCGATCGTCACTGGTTGAACACGCTCTCAAAGTGGTTTGTCGAGGCGGCATTGCGTGCGATTGATCCTTTGCTCAGCGCGCAACTTAATATTGATGACCCGGACTTTCGTGACACGACCTACTTAAGTTACGATGGCACATTAATGAGCATAGGCGCGGGTTTTATTAATCAATTCCCACCAAAATTCAGGTCAGCTCTTACTCCCGCCGCTCTGCGTGAAGCGGGACTGCATAGTTTGATCGATTTGTCTCCTGCGGCATGGCCTTTGACAACAGCGCCTGCACTGATACGTTTCTGTAATTCGCTTACAAAAAATACGCCAAATGAACGTCTTGGAAGTCATGTTGAGCGGATGAAATCCGGACTAGCTTCTCTGATGACACCCTTACTTCCAAAGATCCGGCTCATGCAGGCAGTCCAGGAAAAGGGGGAGCATTTCTCGTGGATTATTAATGATCGGAGTACTGAAAATGTGCTTCACAAACAGCAATCGAAGAATGCGTTAGAAGAACTTTTACTCAGTAAATATAATTTATATAATTTTGGCTTGGCGCAATTGCCAATAACCGATCGTAATAATTTAATTCGTTCAGGTAAGGTTGCTCATTTGGAAGTGTTTTTACCAAGAGTAATTTTATATGACGCGCAACACGCTGATATCTCTTATAAAGCTGCATTTACTGCAACATCTGGCTTGATCATACGAACCGGATCGATAAACGACGCGGTATCTTCCGACTATTATTTGTTTTCCGAAGAGCGCTCATGGGGGGCACCCGTTGTTTCCAAAATTACGGAGCAAATACAGCAAGCTGGTGGGGTCACGGAGTATGTGAACAAGCATCATGCCAGCTTCACAAGCGGCATTCGGTTCCCTCCTTCCGATCACACCAGCTTCGAGGCTCCCTCGATCTTTGGTTTTGCAACAAATCTAGACGAAATCGCCTTCGTGGTGAGTGAATTACAGATATTTCCCGCAGCAATTCATAAAAGAATTCCACAGACGTCGCCCTCGCAACCGCATCCTCAGACCTGGACTGAAGAAATCTTTCATTCTAATATTTATGCGCTTGGAAAATTCATTATTGGATTGATTCCAGAGGGTAATTGCGTGATCGCCATCCTTGATACAGCTGAAATGATCGCGCTGCCCGCAAAAACCGATGAGGGACGAGCGGAACAAGGAATGGCGATAGGAACAGATGCACTATTTTGTTTCACCGGATTGATTAAAATAAACGAGGCGCAGTACCTTATACCGTCTGTTCGAGCTGCTTTTAACTACGGAAGTGCAGACGAATTTGCGACATCTCAGGTCGAAAAGCATTTATCAGAGCAAATGCCAAAAACAGGCCCAGTGGCCGATCTGGCGGATGAAAAAATTAAACCGGGGGAGCGCGCGCACGTCGCTACAAAGCCTGAAGATTTACACTTTAGAACTGGTATTTCCGAATTTTTCGATACCGCGCCCGTCATAGTCGAGGCGCTCCCGAACAAAATTTCAGTTCAGGGAAATACCCTCAATGTGCCGCACAACTTATCTCCCAAAGGGCTCATCCAGAAGTCTGATGGTGGGCCGATATATCTGGTTATGGCGTTAGATCATTCAGGAAAAAGAGTGAGTTACCTCTGGAATGAATCGGAAGAAAAATTGGAATTGCAGACTGAGCAATGGCTTCAGGGATATGGACATTTGATCGATGAAGATCCACAAATTTTGTGGATGTTCATAAAAAACTTTCCAAAACGCGTATCTTCGGCAGGCATAGCTGAGATGCTGTATGACAACAAACGTCTCAACGGGGTACGCAAAGTTGAGTATCAGAGTTTTTTTGATCATACGCCGGAGCAGGTAGAGCGCGGTGTCTACAGCATAGGAGACCGCGAGTATATACAGCTTAAAGGCGAATTCTATTTGCTGGAGAAGGAAATCAAAGCCGACGGGGAGCGTCGTATTATGGGAGAAGGTATTCCAAAAGACTTACGCCTTGATATGAAATATGACGGCGTTAACTGGCACGTAACAAATAATCATTTGATTACCCCTGTCACCAGTCTTCCTGAGACTATTGTCTCTTTTAACGAAGCCTTGGAACAAGGATTCAACTTACCAGAAGGTTGGTCAACATCGACGATGTACATTGATAACTCTAACCCTGATCAATTTGTCCTCAGCTTTCAGGATAAGAGCGGTAAGACCCAATATCGTTATGGCCCAGACAGAAAAAATGCATTCGAAGAACTTTCTGCTGGTGAATTTGAAGAAAAACAATGCAGGGCGAGGCGAGCGCCACCCGAAGGTCCCAAAGCAAGTTGCAGTGCGCTAAACTTTAATATCGCCCCCCTACCGCGAGAGTCCGCGCGTACAAAGGCAATAAACCAGCTTGTTGCAATGGATGTTGAAACGCGTCCTTATTATGAGCGTCCGTTACTGCGACTGGAAATGAGTCGCGACGTTGAAAAAATTCGAAAATTGTTTCACAATAATCCGCACATTACACAACTTTTTTTCATTTTAACCACGAGAATGAATAAAGGGGAAAAATTAATGTCGCCGAGGGTAATCAACGAAATGAAGACGTTTAAATGGGGAGGTGATGGCATACCAAAAGATCGGTTACTAAGCCTAACGAATTTTTGGGACGAAATGAAGTTACGGCTCGCACGTGAGCCCAATGATGATTTTGGAGGGCAGGCCGCGGTGTTGCAAGATATCTGTGAGTCGAGCCTAAGACTTTGCAATAACCAGCGGACCTTTAGTGAACTGAAAGATATTTACAACACAAAAGTAAACACGTTGAATCAGTTAAGTGACGAATACGAAATCAATTATGTCAAACCGCAACAAAGAATCACAACGCGCTTATGGAAAAGGGTATTTGGTCCTCCTTTAACCTCAGAGGTTACCAGGGCTGCGGGCTGGACATTCGAGATACGCGCGAAAGGTTTGTCCGAAATACGTCATACTTTTGGACCATACTTTGCCGATGATATTAGCGCCGCATATGCCAACAGCCATGAACTTACGGGACAGTTGCTGGACTGGTCAAAGATTGCGCCTGAATCATTTTGGGAGCAAGTTGCTGCGTATTTTCACGTTGCCCCGGAAAAGATAACGTCAGGGTACAAAGATGAAATCATACGAATACTCTCAAAATTTAAGGGTTACGCTGCCCCAGTGCGTATCGATAAATTACGCATTATCTCGCCGTTGGTCAGCCCAGAGGGAATACGGTATCGATATAACATGCAAAAACACATAGAAGGCATTCCTCAAGAAACGGCACTCTTTGCCGACGAGGTTTTAGCCTACACGCACGAAAATGGCCTGAAACGGGGTGAGCTTTATCTAACGACTACAACATTTTTATCACCAATCAATCACCCCACTGCCTTACAGGAAACCTTACAACATGAGATATCACATTTAGCAATACCCGACGGTAAACAGGAAATTTATCTAACTGGCGACAGATCAAAATATGGGTACTGCTCAGAAAACGGGCTACGTCGGCAAGCAGACGTGTTACTCAGTTCGCCGGCCGCATTTCTGAGATATGTGAAAGGACTATCTCACGCAAAAAGGAGTTTTCTGAGGCATTTCCAGAAAGTATTGCCATCCAGCTTCAGTCAGTATTTACCTGAGGGTGTCAATACGCATATTAGTCATGAACGCTTTAGGGGCTTTATAAAAAAAGTGTTCGAAGGGCCAGCTGATGAAAAAATTAAAGCATTCATGATGCCAGATCTATTTGTCGCATGGCTTCAGCATATGTCAAAAGCTTTACCCAAAACAGGTGCTGAACAAGCAGAATTGAGACATAAGCGCGACGCTTCACCTGACGATATGAATGCTCGAGTCACAAAACTTCTGGTACGTGAATTGTTTGAAACTAGTAGCGATACCACACCCTAAACAACAAGTTTAATATTCTGAGATATATCGCTTGGGTTTAACCCACGAGGTCACCGCAGAATTATTTGACGGCTGCGCAAAAGGGCGGCGACATTGCTGACCTTTTGTTTGTGTACAGAATGATTTCTGAAGCTCAGACTAACTTGATCTGGCTGTGCTGGACGCGCAGGCACCCCACGGCCTAAACGTCAGCGCCATCGCGTGATGGCCAGTAAATAAAACGCCCCGATCACAACTATGATCGGAGCGTCAAATCAAGAAGCTAAGGGAGAGCCTGATGCCGCTGGCACGTTAGCACGATCGCTCATTCCATCAATCCGACGCGCAGCCATCTCCGTGAGCATCTGCGATGACATCAACGCGAGCCGCAACAAGCGCTCCGTGGCAATGATATCGAGCGTCGGTGCCGTATCGGTATCTCTATCCGAATTGCTTGAATGCGCCAAATCAATACAGGTCGAGATACCTTCGCAGACGTCCACCTTCATGGCAAAAAACTGCGCGTGCGGATTTGTTTGATGGTGAGAAGGCAGCCATGAAAATGGCTTGTGATAAGCCTCCGGAAATTCCGCTTCGTCGGATGGCGTGATTGGCGGCTTGCTCATGATTGTGCCGCCGTGACGAATTGCGGGTGGGCGAGGTTAGACGTGGTGGTGCGAGACATTGCGGACTCCTTGGATAGGATGAAACCGCGCCCCGCTGCTAAACGGGGTGGGCGGCAAATGGCAGGGTTAGCAGACCAGTATCCAAAGCAACCGGCAGGCCGAAGCCTCCCCACCATTGCCCCCCAAAAAGGCGCAACAAAGGTGAGTGCACAAAAAAACGGCAGTGCGCCGTTTTTTTGTGCACTTTGGATAAGTCAGGCTGCTAAACCCGTTCCCTTTTTTGTAGGGACGAAAACAGTATAGAGCATTGGTGTGATTTTGCGAAGATTTGATTGTTTGGCGGCAGGGCGGTACGTTGATCGACTTATTTATCCAATGGCGTCTTTATAAGGCCTGACAATTTCGGTAAAGCTTTGGCTGCGATGTCTTATATTTTGATGGCATGACTTTAATCAATCCTGTGTTTATCTCGCAAAAATGACGACGTGTTGTATTTGGATTCGTCTTAGTTGCGCGTCATCGACAGTTCTGGTGATTAAAGACATTGATATATTGATCAATCACTTAGCGGGGAAGGGCGTGCAGGGCGCTACGAACAACGTGTCGGAATTTTTTACATTCGGCGTCAGGCTTGTCCAGACATCTCAATCGCGCTGATGTAGAGGTTATAGATAAGTAGATGATTCTTAAAGAGAATCACCCAAAAAACGCTCCGTACTCAGAGTTTTGGCATAGTTCTTCCTATTTTTCTGAATATCGGCATGTGAAGCCAATATCCTCGTTGAATAAGATAAGACGTGGATTTATTCGGAGTTGAGTTTATATTTTGAGGGAATGAAAAGTGAAAATTTTTTTGAAAAGAACGCTTGAAGTACTCGGAGCTGCGGCGTTAATGAGTGTCCTGCTAGTTGGCACTGCCAGCGCATCCGTTATTGGATATCGCTCGGGTGTTGGTGGTTTTGGTGGCCTCGGTGGTGGTTCGGGCTTTGACGCCCTTTTTGCAGCAGCTGGTGACACGGTTGCTTTAACAGATTTCAACAGTGCAAGCGCTGTGAGTTCTGCGACTGGGCTATGGATGAATGGCGGTACAAATGTTTTAAATGGCACGGAACAAAGCAACCTGCTCAGTTTTTTGAACTCTGGTGGGCGTGCCGTGTATGTGACTGATCGTTCTGATTCTGGGCCGTGGTCAGTGTCGACAGCCTCCATTCTGGGATTATTTGGCGCTGCAGATATCCATACCGGCGGTGATAACGGAACTTATGCAACTATAGGGAGCAACGCATTGGTGGCCGGTGTCACAAATATAAAGTTCAATACCTGGTCAGCTGTCGATCCAACGAAAGCGAGCCCGACGTTGCTAACGGCAAATGGTATGGCGGCCGTTTATAACGTTGGCCTTGGACAGCTTCTGTTCATTGGTGATACTAACTGGCAGAATGGTTCTATTGGTGCAGACGGTACTAGCGGCGCAGACGATGCAGCGTTCGCTAACAATATAGTTTCGTGGCTTGGCACTGAAAGAACCGCTGTTCCCGAGCCAGGCTCGATCGCACTTTTTGGTGTTGCGTTAGCAGGTTTAGTATTTGTCCGTCGTCGTAAAGTATAGTCGATTGCAATTTGCAATTTAGATGAAAGGATTCAGCACAACCGGTTGAGTCCTTTTACTCTTCTTTCAGCGACAGTCGGTATAATTTTCTGTTCCCACCGCACAAAAAAAGCCCCGAATTTCGGGGCTTTTTAATCATAGCTGCATAGCCAACTATCGCGCGATTAGTCAGTGAAATCGCAGGACTTTTATCTGCAATCAAGCAAGATCGTAACGATCCAGGTTCATCACCTTAGTCCAGGCTGCAACAAAGTCATGCACCATTGCTTGCTGCGCGTCGCTGCTGGCATACACTTCGGCGATAGCGCGCAGTTGGGAGTTGGAGCCGAACACGAGATCAGCCACCGTACCTGTCCATTTGGGTTCGCCTGTTGCCCGATCAAGCCCTTCCAATACGCCTTCAGACGTAGTTGACTTCTGCCACTTCGTGCTCATGTCGAGCAAGTTCACGAAGAAATCATTGGTCAATGTTTCGGACTGTTTGGTCAACACCCCGTGCTTGGTTTGTCCGAAGTTTGTATTCAACGCGCGCATGCCACCGATCAGTACTGTCATCTCGGGAGCACTGAGCGTCATCAAGTTAGCCCGATCCACCAGTAGTTCAGCCGCTGATCCTTCAAGTCCCTTGCGGAGGTAGTTGCGAAACCCATCTGCTACTGGTTCCAGTGGCGCGAATGAGTGCGCATCGGTCTGCTCTTGTGAAGCATCTGTGCGCCCTGGCGAGAAGGGAACCGTGATGTCGTGGCCGCCCTTTTTTGCCGCTGCCTCAACGGCAGCGCTGCCGCCCAAAACGATTAAATCCGCGAGAGAAATCTTTTTGCCGCCCGATTGCGCGCCATTGAAATTCTTCTGGATTACTTCCAGGGCCTGAAGCACCTTGGCCAATTCAACCGGTTGATTCACCTCCCAGTCCTTCTGCGGCGCAAGGCGAATGCGCGCACCGTTGGCACCGCCGCGCTTGTCACTTCCGCGGAACGTTGCCGCCGACGCCCAGGCAGTCGTGACCAGTTGAGAGATGGACAGTCCTGATGCGAGGACGGCAGCTTTCAGTGCCGCAATGTCCTGCTCACCGACCAATTCATGATCGACTGACGGAAGCGGGTCTTGCCACAGCAACTGTCCCTTCGGAACAAGCGCACCAAGGTAACGCGCGACCGGGCCCATATCGCGATGGGTCAGCTTGTACCAGGCCTTGGCAAACACTTCTGCGAATTCTTGTGGATTCTGGTGAAAGCGGCGAGAAATCTTTTCATAGGCAGGGTCGATCCGCAACGAGAGGTCGGTGGTCAACATAAATGGCGCATTCCGCTTCGTTGAATCGTGGGCATCCGGTACAGTCCCGGCTCCCGCACCATTCTTGGGAGTCCACTGGTGGGCACCGGCGGGGCTCTTGGTCAGCTCCCATTCATAACCGAACAGAGTGTCAAAGTAGCTGTTGTCCCACGTAGTTGGTGTGGCAGTCCATGCGCCTTCGAGACCGCTGGTGAACGTGTCGACGCCTTTGCCGCTACCGAAGGAATTTTTCCAGCCTAAGCCTTGCTCTTCGATTTCGGCGCCTTCGGGTTCGCGGCCGACGTGGTCCTCTGACGCTGCGCCATGGCATTTGCCGAAGGTGTGACCGCCCGCGCAGAGCGCGACTGTTTCTTCGTCATTCATGGCCATGCGGGCGAATGTTTCGCGGATATCGCGTGCGGCCAAGAGTGGGTCGGGGTTGCCATTTGGCCCTTGCGGGTTGACGTAAATCAGGCCCATCTGCACCGCACCAAGAGGCTGTTCGAGTTCGCGGTCGCCGCTATAACGTTTGTCGCCAAGCCACGTATCTTCAGAACCCCAATTAATGTCTTCTTGTGGTTCCCATACGTCCTCGCGCCCACCGGCGAAACCGAAGGTCTTGAATCCCATCGACTCCATGGCGACATTTCCCGTGAGAACTATCAGGTCGGCCCATGAGATTTTTTTGCCATACTTTTGCTTGATCGGCCACAGCAAACGTCGTGCTTTGTCGAGGCTGGCGTTATCCGGCCAACTATTGAGGGGCGCAAATCGCTGCGTGCCAAAGCCAGAGCCGCCACGACCATCGGCGATGCGGTATGTGCCTGCGCTGTGCCACGCCATACGGACAAAGAGCGGTCCGTAGTGACCGTAATCCGCAGGCCACCAGTCTTGTGAGTCTGTCATCAACGCATGCAGGTCGTTGACCACCGCCTTCAGGTCGAGACTTTTGAATTCCTCAGCGTAATTGAACGCCTTGCCCATCGGGTCGGAGACGGGCGAATTGTGATGCAGAGTCTTGAGGTTCAGTTGATTTGGCCACCAGTCAGCGTTTGTTCTAGCGCCAGCCATTGGGGATTTGCTGGGACCGCTCGTGAAAGGGCATTGTGGTTCAGTTGACAAGGTTTTCTCCTGAGTTTATTAGCAGTTTGGTACCTGAGGGAGTGTAGACCGTTGATCCCAATTTACATACGTAATATTTTCAATCGGATCGATAGGTAAAGCCGACGGACGAAAGCTGCCGTTAAAGATTCATTGGTCGTTGGGATCAAGAAGCCGTTCGTCAATAGTCTCTCGCTATTTGTCGACTTTTTTTACAGTTATGTTTATAAAAAATTAGTTTGCCTTGTAACACATTGTTTTTTATAGCTAAAAGTTCTTGGCACGAAAAATGCCTAATAGCCGTCGAAGCACCATGAGCAATTACATGACGATTTATATTTTTTAGAGGAATGCGATGAAAACGGGTCTTTTGATAAAAATTTCTGCGCTGGTGCTACTTGCAGCAGCAGGAAGTGCGAACGCTACGGCACAACTGGTTACTAACGGCGGTTTCGAAAATGGGCAATCTGGTTGGAATTTCAATGGAAATGTAAAGGTAACCTCTGGGAATGTTTATGCGCAGTATGGCTGGACCGATGCTAACTATCCTAACGGAAACGTCGCTTTATTTGGTGCCGGCGATATGGCTGGCGGGTCGATCAAACAAGATCTCATTACGGTAGCTGGACAAACGTATGCGCTAAGTTTTGATTATGGAGCAATCACTGGAGGTGGGAGACCTCAAAATTTGAACGTAAGCGTAAATGATATATCGGGACCATCGATCTTCACTTCGCAATACACCGCATATGGTACTGGAAGCCTCGCGCAGTTAATGACCGCGTACGCATTTGACTTCACAGCAATCTCAAACGAAACGGTTATCAATTTCGCTGATGCAAATATTGCGAACGGCAATTCCATTGACGCTACGCTAGATAATGTTTCAGTGACGCCAACTGCTGTGCCGGAACCAGAAACCTATCCGCTATTGCTGACCGGTTTGGTACTGATGGGATTAACTTTGCGTACGCGTCAACGCAAGTAAATAGGTTATCAACAGGACATCGCGGCTTTTTTCTTAAGGAAGAAGTCGATCCTGTTGATCGCACAGCGAATCGAAAAAAATCAGAAGAACAAGAACTGGCGCAAGTTGAATGAGATATCCAATGAAGTGGAATCGGTGACAGACCCTCAGGCGCTCAGCAAAAATTGCAAAACATACTATGCAATGTTGGATCAAGAGATGGGTGGTATAGATATCAACGCGGGAGGAGGGCGCGGTCTGATGCAGATTGCAGATCGATGGGTATTAAAGATTATTATCGGAACGCACTTTTAGTCTGTTCACGTCAACTTGCCGGGTTTTAGACGCTTAAGCAGGTTCGATGCGGCAGGGTTTTGCCGCATCGAACAGGCATATCAGACATCGATAATGTTGACTACATCGTTGTATGAATTAGAAACGGGTACGCATACCGACAGCGAGTTCAGTTTGATTTTTGAACCCATTTGCAGAGGCCACCCGATAGCCATCTGTGAGCTTCATGTAATCCGCAGCTAAGTACAATTCAGTGCGCTTGGACAAATGATAGAAAGCGGAGCCGAAGACGGTAGATTTTTTCCCGCTTCCTGCCGTAGTAGAAAAGCTTGCGTTGGAATAGGCGTTTAAGGTACCTGTCCCTGACACATTATAGGCAGCGTTGTGAGCCTTCATTGACTGGTAGCCGACTTCATAGTCGAACGGGCCTTGTGGTGTCAACTTGGCAGATACGGTGTAAGCATCATCCTTACGCTTTCCCAGTGCGCCTTGTTCTGCCGTGTAATGGAAGTAACCGGTATTCAAGCGAATTAGGCTATTCACGAAATAACTGCCACCGAGGGAATACGATTTGTGTTGTTCCGTTGAGCGGTCAAGTGAGTTGCCGACAGTGGCTTCATTGTAAAAACTGGACAATACAAAATTGCTGCCGTTGTATCCGAGTGCGACAGATTTTGTGCTGTTGTTCGCGAATGATCCCGCCACTACGCCAAATTGATAGCCTAAGCCTGCGACGAGTCCATTGTCGAATACCTTTTTCCACACGAGGCCATTATCGTAGCGCGTTCCGGTTGCGCTACCTGCATAAAAAATCATTTGCTTGAAGTTATTATTATTGGTGAAGCCCCCTTCTTCCAGGCCAAGTTTGTCGGAGCCGTATGCGTCCCCATAAACTTGAGCAAAATCACGTGCAAGTGTATTTTGACGACCGAGCGTTATGCGGCCCAAGGCGTCACTTTGCATACCGACCCAAGCGTCGCGGTTGAACAAGACACCAGGGGTATCCATTGCACCGGTACCGACAACATATTCTGCCTCTAATTTAAATAGTGCTTTGAGGCCACTGCCCAAGTCTTCCTGACCTCTAAATCCGATACGGTTCCCACTGAACCATGCGACGGGAATTTGCGTCAGGCGATCGCCTTTGCTATCGGCGTTATTGGTGGTGCTGATGGTGGCGTCAATCAAACCATAAATAGTGACATTGGACTGTGCAAGTACAGTGCCAGAACATCCTAGTGCGGCTAGGGCAGCTAGTGCAAATACTGTTTTTTTCAAAATTGTCTCCTGATGGCTAAAGTTTTTTTTGCTTGTTTTGCAGATGATTT
The DNA here is from genome assembly GCF_054343755.1 of Glaciimonas sp. GNP009. Classification (NCBI taxonomy): domain Bacteria; kingdom Pseudomonadati; phylum Pseudomonadota; class Betaproteobacteria; order Burkholderiales; family Oxalobacteraceae; genus Glaciimonas; species Glaciimonas sp. GNP009. The sequence goes on along the minus strand of NZ_JBTGUV010000004.1, from coordinate 564,876 downwards.
AAATTGATCTCTCAAGTAGGTCTCTTGAGTCGCTCAATATCAATACATCGCGATGCCGAGTATAAAAGCGCCAAGCTTTCTTCTAGCTTTCGAAACCTGCGTTTTATGGTGGTTTGTGCGCGATTGCAACACGTATCGGTGATTCTCTTTTTATAAACGGCGCCGTGTTGTGTGGTATTCGGCAATGGCGGACTATCTGTCTGGCAGACATTCTGGAAGAGGGGCGTGGTATGTGTGAAAAGTATTTTTTTCCTGAAGATAACTCTTTTGCAAAACGGATCTCAACGCAGTGTTTGAGGCGTTCCAAGTGGCAATTGCACCAGTACTGCCAACCCTTTATTCATTAGTCCTGTCTCAAGCGTGACTGCGCCGTGCGCTGCCAGCACAATCTCTTTAACGATGGCTAGCCCAAGTCCTGTACCTTGTTGTCCGGGCGCTGCATTGCGATAAAATCGTTCAAATACGCGGTCGCGTATTTCGGCAGGAATGCCGGGGCCGTTATCCGCCACGACCAATTGTGCCATTGGTGTTTTTATTGCCGTATGCGTCGTTGCGGGGGGGCTGACGCCGACGGTGACGGTGACCTTACCATTCTGCGGTGTATAGCGGATGGCGTTATCCACCAAATTCATGATCATCGCGGAGAACAGCGCTTCGTTGCCGACCACATGTACTTCCGCACATTGACTTTCCATGCCAAGATCAATATTTTTCCGTTGCGCTAACGGTACGATATCTTCCAGCACTGCGGTGATGAGTTTTACCAAATCAACCGGTTGTCGCAGCACAGCGTGGCTAGCGGCGCTTTCTGCTTGCGATAACAAAAGTAGTTTATCCGTAAGAGCCCCCATGCTGCGACTGCTTTCCTGCATCGCTTCCAGCACTTCGCTACGACGGGCCGGATCGGTTATCTTGCGAGCGAACTGGATTTGAGAATCGATCAATGTCAATGGTGTACGAAGTTGATGCGCGGCATCTGCAATAAAACGTCTTTGGGCGGCAACCTGAGTATTATGGCGTTGGATGTACTGGTTAAAGGCGGTGGCAATGGGACGCAACTCTCCTTGGAGTTGTGCGACTTTGATCGGTGACAAAGACATGGGGTCACGGCCCGCGAGGTCGTCTTTCAACCGCATAATCGGGCGCAGTTCAATGGTCAGGCCGACTACCACTAGTGCGATAGCCAGAATTAACATCGTGATCTGACGATGCAAAGACGGCCGCCACAAGTCGGCTACCATCAGGTCGTGGCCTTGCATCGTTTGAGCAACCCGAACCGCAACATTTAGTTGGGTGCCAGCGTCATACAATGGGCGAATTTGCGTGGCAACGCGAATGGTTTGCTGGTCATATTGCTGCGTGCTAAATTGCGGACCGGTGCCGTTAAAATCGACCGGCCCTGGTAAATCCGGATGGCCTGCCATGAGCAAACCTTGATTGGTAATAACCTGATAGTAGACATGATCCTGTTGGGGTGAAGAAAATAACTCAAGGGCTGCCGGGTCGACGCTCACTTGGGGTATCCCATCGAGCCAAACAATATCGCTGGCGATCACCTGGGCCGACGTCAGCAATGCTCGGTCCTGGATCAGGTCGGCCGTCTGCTGAGCACTGCGGTAAGACAAACTTGCACTCAGGATGATGAATATCGCCAGTGGAATAAGTAGCCACAGCAATAGACGAAAACGTAGACTAATTATCATCATTCTTTTTAAGTAAGTAACCTAATCCCCGCAACGTCATGATGCTGGCCTGAGAATTTTCCAACTTTTTGCGTAATCGATGCACATAGATTTCTATTGCATCTGGGCTAGGATCGTCTGCTAGTGAAAAAATGCCATTGACCAGCGCATTCTTAGACACTGTTTTCCCTTGTTTGAGCATTAAAATTTCCAGCACATCATGCTCGCGCGCCGGTAGTAGAAGATTTTTATCGTTAATTGAAAATTGACGCGTGTTGCTGTTGTATATCAAATTACCACAGTGTATTTCCGTTGATTTGTCCGGGCTTTGCCGTCGAATAAGCGCCTTAATCCGCGCCACCAGTTCGCGTATTTCAAATGGCTTAACTAGATAATCATCGGCACCGATACCAAGACAATCGACCTTCTCGTCGATTGAACCGCTTGCTGTCAAAATCATCACCGGCACGTTGTTATGGCGTTCGCGTAATCGACGTAGTACGTTTTTTCCCGTCATTTTAGGTAGCATCAGATCGAGTAGCACAGCATCATAGTTTTCATTTTGCAGCACCTGATCTGCCTCGACGCCGTCGACGGCTACGTCAATGGTGAATTTTTCTTCTCTGAGTATTTTGGTTAGCCATAGCGCTAAAGGCGGGTTATCTTCGATTAGCAGGAGTTTCATGGAACTGTGTCCTATTTTAATTTTTTTTGCTGCACTGCAAAATAAAAAACGTGGAATTGGTAAGCTGGATGAAAGTTTAGGACACCTAGAATACGTTTGCTTCTGAAAGAAGTCTAATAAAGGAAGATCACAGCGATTATATAATTTGCGGTAGATCTAATCCCAAAAATAATGGAGACATAATAATGCGTAAGTTTGTTAGCGGCGCGATGTATTTGACAAAAATTTCAACAGCAGTAGTGCTGATGTCGGCAAGTGTGACACTGGCGCTGCCGACTACGGTGATGGCGGCCGAGTCGTCCAAAATAATTATCATGGTTGGCGGCATTACCAAGATGATCTATTTGCCCGCAAAACTGACCGAGCAGTTAGGTTATTTTAAGGACGAGGGACTGGATGTTGAATTGCAATCGCAACCAGCCGGAGTCGATGCAGAAAACGAGCTATTGGCAGGCGCAGTGCAGGCTGTTGTGGGATTTTATGATCACTCAATCGACCTGCAAAGCAAGGGGAAAGAAGTAACCGCCATCGTCGTGTTTGGTCAGGTGCCGGGCGAAGCTGAAATGGTTGCGACCAAATCAGCAGGAACCATTAAGAGCATGGCCGACGTGAAGGGCAAAACACTGGGCGTCACTGGATTGGGCTCGTCAACCAACTTCCTTACCCAATATCTGGCCGCAAAACAGGGCATTAGCTCTAATCAATATTCTGTGCTGCCGGTTGGTGCTGACAATACTTTTATTGCTGCTATCAAGCAGGGCAGGATTGATGCCGGCATGACCACTGAACCAACGATTTCTCAGTTGCTGAAAACCGGCGAAGCATCTGTACTGGTGGATATGCGTACGGTGGAGGGAACCGTAAAAGCGCTTGGCGGTCTTTACCCAGCTTCAAGTTTATACGTCCAGCGCTCATGGCTGAATACGCATAAAGCAGAAGCAACCAAATTAGCCCGCGCGTTTAGTAAAACGCTTAAATACATCAAAACACATGATGCTGCGGAGATCGCCAGCAAGATGCCGAAGGATTATCAAGGCAAGGATAAGGCAGTCTATTTGCAAGCCATGCAAAATTCGCTGCCGATGTTTTCAGCGGATGGTCGGATGCCTGTTGGCGGCCCCGAAACCGTGCTGCAAGTGCTCTCGGGATTTAATCCGAACGTCAAAGGTAAACACATCGATTTATCTAAGACCTATACCAATGAATTTATCCCACCAAGCAAATAAATAGTCACCGGGAGCATCACGCCAATGGGGAGCATCTCGGATGCATCCAGCTTACTCGCAAGCACGCCATGATCGTGATGTTTTCTGGTTGAAGATCAGATTACCATTTTTGTCCGCGCTTTTTATTACCTGCGAGCCTGTCAATGCTGGTGAAGCCGAGCGTAGAAAAATAGGTCACGGTGGCAGAGGGTGAGGGCCGTCACCTTTTTCACGTGCACACAACCTGCCTTAAACGAAAGAAATGGAAATGAATTTATCCTCAAATGCACCTGCTCCGGTACTGGTGCAAGCGGCAGAGACGTTGACGCGCGACACCCCGGCGATTGACATCCGAAATGTCTCTTGCCGCTTTATTTCGCCGGATGGCAAGGCGACGGTGGCGTTGCGCGACTTTAGCATGAGTGTTGCCCGTGGCGAGTTTTGTGCGATCGTCGGTCCTACGGGTTGCGGCAAGTCCACGACGCTGAGCTTAATCACGGGGCTTCTGAAACCGACGGTTGGCGAGGTGAGGATCATGGGCGAACGCGTGACGGGTATCGATCCTCGCATCGGTTTTGTATTCCAGAGCGACGCGGTGTTCCCATGGCGCAGCGTGCTACACAATGTGGCCGCGGGGCCGTTGTTCCGCGGTAAGCCAAAAGAAGCAGCTTACGCGCTGGCCGAAGAATGGATACGGAGAGTTGGACTCAATAAGTTCAGTAATCATTATCCGCACCAACTTTCCGGCGGTATGCGAAAGCGCGTTGCGCTGGCACAAACGTTTATTAATAGCCCGGAAATTCTATTAATGGACGAGCCTTTTAGCGCGCTGGACATGCAGACCAGAACCTTAATGCAGGATGAGTTGCTGCAACTTTGGTCCTCTCAGTCTGGGTCGGTTGTTTTTGTTACGCATGATCTGGAAGAGGCAATTGCCCTGGCCGATAAGGTCTACGTGTTGACTGCGCGTCCAGCAACATTGAAGAGTGTCTACGCAATCGATTTGCCACGTCCTCGCGTGATGTCAGAGGTCCGCTATGAACAGCGCTTTATCGATATTTCACGCAAGATATGGTCCGATTTAAGGGAAGAAGTAAATATTAGCTGATGCGAACTTCTGATCTGATTTTCGCCTGATTTTATGTCAATGCTGCGCCTTATGGCCGGAATACTGATTGTCATTTTTAAATCTTATATCCGAACCGATAGTCAAGAGCCATAAAGAGGAGCAGCCATCAGCATTTCCCTTTTTCTTTGGCGGTCATTGATCGTTACAAGTAGCAATTATTTACAAGGTATTGAAATGACTCAAGCACATTCACTCGATCAGCTAAGCGTGGCCAGCCTGGCGATTGTCGAACAAGCGGCCAAGCGAAAAATAAAGATGCGCTATTGGTTGGTAATTTCTTTACGGATCGCCATACTAGTCATTGTGCTCGGTGGCTGGGAGTTGGGCGCAACGTTACATTGGATAGACCCGTTTTTCTTCTCGCAACCGTCATTGATCGTCATCCAGATTTATGACTGGATAGTGGAAGGAACATCACAGGGTCCTTTATGGGTGCAGGTGTTGGTGACCTTGGAAGAAACAGTATTGGGTTTTTTGATCGGTGCAGTAGCTGGCGTAATTTGCGGCATTCTGTTGGGACGTAACAAACTATTGTCCGATGTGTTTAGCATCTATATTCAAATTGCAAATTCAATTCCCCGGGTAGTACTGGGATCAATTTTTGTGATTTCTTTAGGTTTGGGTATGGCTTCCAAGGTGGCGTTGGCGGTCGTCATGGTGTTCTTCGTCGTATTTGCAAATGCCTTCCAGGGTGTGAGGGAAGCGGACCGTTATATGATTGCTAATGCACAGATTTTAGGTGCCTCGTCCCGTCAGGTGACGATGTCGGTTGTGATCCCATCTGCACTTAGCTGGATTCTGGCGAGTCTGCATGTCAGTTTTGGTTTTGCGTTGGTCGGGGCTGTGGTGGGCGAGTTCCTTGGCTCCAAGCAGGGAATTGGTTTGTTAATCTCCACCGCTCAGGGCGCATTCAATGCCAGTGGCGTATTTGCTGCGATGATCGTATTGGCAGTGGTTGCACTGGCGGCAGATTATCTTTTGCTTCGTGTGGAAAAGCGCTTGCTTAAATGGCGCCCTGCAGCTTTCTAAATTGGTGTTGCTTAAGGTTTATGGCGTATTTCGGTGCGCCATTTTTTTTCTTTATCGCCGATGGCTCAGGCGCGCTAGCCCTCACGTGTAGTTTGATGGCGGGGTGCAGCATGCGGCGTCATTTTTTACGGCCAATGACGCTATATAAAACCGGCATCACCAAGAGCACCAGCGGCAATTGCACGATTAATCCTGAAATAATGGCGATGGCTAACGGCTGTTGCATTTCAGATCCTTTTCCTAATGCGAAGGCCAGCGGCAACAAGGTTAGAATGGCCGTTATGGTGGTCATCACGATGGGGCGCATGCGATTTTTACCAGCTTGTATTAATGCGCTGTGCCAGGTCAATGGCGGTTCCGCATCAAGCAACTCTTGCTGTTCAGAAAAGTAGAAAATTGCTACCTCCGTGACAATCCCGATGATCATTGTCATACCCATCATTGCAGAGATATTCAGGTCAATGCCAGTTAACGATAAACCGACAAACACGGCAGAAACCGATGTCAGCGACGTAAAGAGAATTACCCCGGCAAGTCGAAAACTTTCGTACATAAAGAGCAGCAGCAAAAATACCAACACCGATGCAGCAGCAAATACAGTCATCAACCCTTGAAATGCAATTCGCTGCTGCTCGTATAAACCGCCCAATTCAAAATAAGCACCTTGCGGAAACAGGCCGGGTTTCGCCAGCGCAAGCTTGACATCAGCGATCACCGAGCCCAGGTCACGTCCGCTAATACGTCCGGTCACGGCGATCATCGGCTTCAGGTTTTCACGGCTGATTTCTGCTTGTCCGGTCAATGGCGTGATGGTGGCAATTTTTTCTAACGGTACCAGATGACCATCCGGCGCACGGACTGTGAGTAAGCGCAAATCCTTGTCGTTATTGCGTAGACTTTGCGGCAGCCAGACCCGTACCCCGACGGCTTTCACACCGGATAACATCTGCGTAGCGACGTTGCCGCTCAGGCTATCGGATAACATCTTGGAGACGGCTGCGGGATCAAGACCTTCCTGGATCGCCTTTGCTGGATCGACGTGAACGCGTAGCGCATCACCAGATGGATTGATGCCATTTTTGACGTCCACTAACCCATTGATCTTGCTGATACGTGCAGCGATTTTTTTTGCAATGTCACTTAAATTTTTGGGATTGGCGGAAAATATTTTAATTTCTACCGGTTGCGGAACTGCGGTTAAGTCGCCGATCAAGTCCTCCATCAACTGCGCCATTTCTATATGTAGACCCGGTACTTCATGTTCTACGTGGGTTCGTACCTGATCCATTACCAGGTCAACTGGCTGTCGCTGACCACTCTTCAATTTTACAAAAAAATCACCATGATTAGGTTCACCCAAGCCACCGCCTAAACCAGTTCCGGTGCGACGAGAATAGGTGAGTACATTTGGATTGGCCTGGATGATGGTTTCGACTTGACGGACAAGTCGGTCCGTCTCCGTCACGGCGGTGCCCGGTTCGCTATAATAATCGAGCACAAAGCCGCCTTCATCCATGGCTGGCATAAAGCCTGAGCCAACATGCTGGTAGCCGAGAAAACCGATTCCGATTAAAGGCAGTATCAGCAGCAATATTAACGCTGGTCGGTTGAGTAACCGCATCATCAGGCGTTCGTATTTTTTATGTATCCATAAAGTAAGGCGACCGTCGTGCTCCTGATTGATATCTTTTTCGCTTAGAAAATGGGCTGCTAATATTGGCACCGCCAACCATGTAATGAGAAACGAAATAAATAATCCCGCAGCCATGGTCAATGATAAGGCTTTAAAAAAAGCACCAGTGACGCCGCTTAAAAATGCCAGCGGTATAAAAATGACCAGTGTGGATGCACTGGAACCTAACAAAGGCCTGAAAAACTCTAGCGCTGCGTCCGTGACCGTTTTTTCTATACTATCGGGAAGGTTGGCCTTCGCATGCAAGCGACGCACGATATGCTCGATCATGACGATCGCATCATCAATGATCAGGCCAACCGCCGCCGCCATGCCACCGAGCGTCATGATGTTAAAGCTCATGTCTAATAGCCATAACAGGACGACAGTGGTGGCTAATACGGCTGGCACGACGATAATGGCGATAAGCGTAATCTTGACGTTACGCAGGAAGATAAACAACACCATTGCCGCCAGCCCGATGCCAATCAGGATGGCATCTCGTACGCTGGTGGCGGAAGCGGTAACCAATTCACTTTGGTCATACCAATTAGCCAGGTGGACGCCCGCTGGCAATTTATAGTCTGCCAGCTTGCTCTTGATATCGTTGGCAATTTGCACGCTGTTGCTGCCGGGCTGCTGATACACCGACAACAATACTGCATCCTTGCCGTCTGCAGTTACCCGTATCCATTGGGGAACGGCTGCATGACGGATGTCCGCGACATCAGCAACTCTCACGACACCGTTGCTGCCGCTGGAAACAATCGTTTGACCTATTTGCTCTATGTTGACAAGTCTGGAATCAGCCATCACCAGAAATAATTTATAGTGATCTTCTAGCCGACCGACGACATTGATGACATTGTTCGAGGCCAGAGCGCGTGATACATCATCCTGTGACAGACCGCGCGCAAGTAATTTTTGCGGGTCAATATTGACATGGTATTCCTCCATTGCACCGCCGGTGGCTTGCACCTGCGCCACGCCATTTACACCAGTGAGCAAAGGTCTTAACTGATATTCGGCAAGGTCACGCAATTGCGTAGGTGAGATTGTTTTGGAGGTCAGGCTGTAAGCAATGATAGGAAATACCGTCGGATCCATGCGCCGCGTTTGCATGACCGTTCCAGCCGGTAGTTGCGACATGATTTGTGCAGTGGCAGCGTTGACTTGTAATGTCGCCGACGCCATGTCTAAACCCCAATCAAAATTGATGGATACTTCCGCCGTGCCACGCGCCGTCGTAGAGCGTACGGTGCGCACACCTGGCACCCGCCGCACGGCTTCTTCGACGGGCCGTGTCACCAACATCTCCATTTGTTCAGGTGGCTGATCGCCCGCATCAAGTGAAATCACGACGCGCGGAAAATCGACAGTAGGGAATAGTGAAATCGGCAGCTTGAATGCAGCCAGCATTCCACCCAACGCCAGAATAGCAAGTAAAAATAAGATCGATCGACGATGATTTTGTGTCCAGAGACCGATCATGGCTTGGTCTCCCGCACCAGCATCTGATTTTTTAATTCATAGTTTCCCAACACCACTAACGGTGCAGCAGGGTCGAGGTTTCCGCTTACGCCCAGCGTTGCGCCGTTATCGATCAAATTACGGACCTCAACTCGCACCGCTTTACCTTGTTTGACCTGAAACAAATAGCTACCCTGATCGTCGCTGAGCACCGCCTGACGCGGCACTTCATACACCTGTTGCTGTCCCGTAGCAATCTCGGCATGAACACGCATACCTGGAATAAATCGTTTAGCAGCGGTATCGCTCAACGTCACCACAACGTTAATCAGTTGGGTCTTAGGATCGAGCAGATTTTGTATCTCGCTCACGCTGGCCTGTTCGGTTTGGGCTGGATTCGATAACGGTGCCAGCGTTACACGGCTACCTTTATGGATTGTTGCGCGATGGGAAGGATCAATCCCTAGCAATACTTTCAGACTATCAGTATTGCCAAATTGCATCATCGATGCGCCTGCCGCCAGACGATCACCCTGTGCTGCGGTTAACGTCAACACCACACCACTGCTGGGCGCCAACAACGTGTTGCTGGGATTGCCGCCTCCAAGTTTTTGTTGGGCCATCAAAGTTGCTTGCGTATCTTGCCAATTTTTTTGCGCCGTATCCAGTTGTGATTGCGTTGCCATTTGCAATCCCAGTAGTTCTTTGGTGCGCTTTAATTCGGCCTGCGCCAGAGTGTTGGCGCTCTGCGCTTGTTGATAGCTCAAGACAGCTGACGGATCACTCTGCACTACCGCCAATGGCGTACCTTTGCTGACACTTTGTCCCTGCACGACAAATAATTTCGTAATTTGAACTGGATAAGCGCTACTGACAGCAACCGTATGTTCCGGTGTAACGTCGCCGTAGGCGCTTAGCATACTAGTCAACATGCCTTGCTTAAGTGGCTGCGTCACCACCTGCGCCGAGATGGGTGTTTCTGCATCCGCTGCATTAGCTGGCGAGCGGCTGCTATAGATAACGTAGGTCAATCCTGCTATCAAAAAGAGCGTGCTCGCGACCGACGCGTAGATTATTTTCTTTTTCATGGTTTACGACTTTCTTGGAGTTCGGGCGGCAACCGGGTAGGCAATTCGCCACCAATCAGCGTTTGCAAAGCGACGCGTTGCTCCAGCATGGCTTGCTCTAAAGTGACTTGCTCGGTTTGTTTGGCCAGCCACGCAGTATCAATATTGGAGAGCACCAACGCATCGACGTTACCCGCTGCCAATGCCCCCTGAACCTTTTTTCGTTGCGCCGACAGTTGTTGCAGAGTGCTGTTTATTTCGCACATTTGTTGCGTATTGATCGTCTGCTCGGTCAAAATTCGGTCGATATCGCTGTTAGCAACATTGATGCGCTGTTGATATTCATCATGCAGCTTTTGCCGGGTCGACTGTTCGATCACGATATTTCCCTGGTTTTGATTGAAAATGGGGAGTGATACAGAAATATTGAAACCTTGCGATGAGACGTTGCTGTTGTCGCGTGATCGCGTCAACCCGATTACCAGCGATGGAAACTGCGCGATAATCGCTGCCCGATAACGTTGGTCCTGCGCAGCGTATCCATACTTCAGCGCAATCAGATCAGGGCGGCGTTGCGCCAGATGGGGCAAGGTGGCAGCTATCTGAGCACGGTCCAGAGGCGGTAGCTGCGCGGAGCCCTGCAATGGCACCGGCACATCGGGAGCCAATCCCAGCAACGCATTTAAATCGTGTCTGGCTTGGTTCTGTTGGCGTTGTCCCTCGTTGATTTGACGCTGGACATCCTGCAGCGAGGTCAATGCGATGGTCGCCGTCTCGATAGTGATCAAACCACGCTGCAAGGCCAGCTGATACCGTTGTGAGCGTTGCGCAAAATCATCCCGTTGCTGTTGTAATATATGCATCAACTTCTGACCCTGTGTCAGCTTAATAAACAGCATGCGGGCTTGTGCAATCACTTGCCACTCTTGCCATAGCAGACTCAAATCCGTTTTACTCGCGTCGGCATCGGCCGCTTTGCGCAATGCCGAATGGGTCAAAAGCGCGCCGAAATCATAGGTAGGCCCGATACCGTAAGCCGGCGTCGAGCCCGATATAGGATTGCGCATAAAATCACCCGACATCGCTAGCTGAGGGTTAGGTAATAAGGAAGCGGAAAAGGCCTGGGCGTGCGCAATATGGGCATCATTGCGTGCTAACTTAAGATCGGGGTTGTTAAGTACAGCTAATATCGCAACGTCGGTCATATCCAGGCCGTCAGGCGTTGACGCAAAAGAGTGCGTGGCCAATTCCGGCAAGGACAGCTGTTTAGCGTCAATGTTCAGCGCAGGGAGATGCGTGAGTAAACTGGACTGATCGTTTAACGGCAATGCTTGATAACTGGCACAGCCTCCCAAATTGAACACAATGGGTGCTATTACTAGCAATAAAATCAAGTTTGAATGGATTTTTTTCTTGGCGCGGCCTAGCATCATCGTGAATACCTTGCTTTCCTTAACTTATTAGAGAAGCAGCTTAACGAAAAATAATTAGCTAAGAATTAGGAGCGGAGTCGATTGCATCAGGGATGTTAAATCGCGATATGTCGATGTTGCAATACGTTTTGGATCAAGGCATGATCCAACATGAAAATTGTGGTCATTAAAGTCATGAACGCGCTGGATTGAGGTGGCATTGCTTTACGCTAAACTAATATCAAACATCGTGTACAGCGCACGCTAACAAACGCATTAGAACAATATCGGAGAGAAGATGGGAACCTTACAAACGCTATTGGGGGTCACGCTACCAATAATCCAGGCGCCAATGGCGGGAGTGCAAGATCACAAACTAACGATTGCCGTATCCAATGCAGGCGGTTTGGGTTCGCTCCCGTGCGCCATGTTAAGCCCCGACGCGCTACGCAAGGAACTGACAGAGATCCGGGCGCAAACCACCAAGCCATACAATGTAAACTTCTTTTGCCATACGCCCACCGCGCCGATTGCGGAGAGAGAGGCGCTGTGGAGGGCGACGCTTTCTTCTTATTACCAAGAGCTTGGACTTGACCCGAATGCTATTCAGGCCGGCCCGGGACGGTTGCCCTTCAGTGCCGAAGCTGCCGACGTATTGAGCGAATTCAAGCCCGCTGTTGTGAGCTTTCATTTTGGTTTGCCCTCGGCCGAATTGCTGGCACGGGTGCGGTCCTGGGGCGGCAGAATACTGTCTTCGGCGACGACTGTTGAGGAGGCGCTTTGGCTTGAGGCGCACGGAGCCGATGCCATCATTGCACAAGGTCTTGAAGCGGGTGGTCATCGCGGGATGTTTTTATCGGATGACCTCAATACACAGATCGGTACGTTCGCTTTGTTGCCGCAAATCGTGCGTGCAGTGAAGGTTCCCGTCATTGCGGCCGGTGGTATTGTGGATGCCAAAGGTGTTGCCGCTGCGATGGCACTTGGCGCTGCGGGGGTGCAAATTGGTACAGCGTACATGCTATGTCCCGAAGCCACTACCAGCGCGTTACATCGGGCTGCACTCAAAAGCGTGGCTGCGCGTCATACCGCGCTCACCAATCTTTTTAGCGGGCGACCTGCACGCGGCATCATTAACCGGCTCATGACGGAGCTCGGCCCCATCAGCACCGCACCGCCTGCGTTCCCGCTTGCCACTGCTGCAATCGCTCCTTTGCGTGCTAAGGCTGAAAGTCAGGGAAGCAGTGATTTTTCAACCTTATGGTCTGGGCAGAATGCCAGTGGTTGCAAGGAAATATCGGCCGCCGATCTTACGCGGGAGTTGGCTGCGGGGCTTTAGTATTCTGCGTTGTTCATCGTTGCTTGAGAATGGATGAACTGCGCAATCTGGTGACGTCTTAGAAAAAGAAAAAACGCCCGCGTTATGCTTGTTACGCTGCCATTTTCTCGCGCGCGTAACGGGTAGGCGGCAAGCCGACATGGCGGGTGAATGCAACGCTGAACGCGCTTGCGGAACCGTAGCCGACGCGTTCGGCAACTTCGGCGACGCCGGTCTCTTTTTGCCGCAGCAGCTTCTTCGCCATAGCCATGCGCCAACGGAGCAGATACTCCATCGGGGCGACGCCCATTGCGCGGCTGAACCGCTCGAAGAATGCCGAGCGGGAGAGGGCGGCCTCTTTCGCCAATTGTCCGACCGTCCAGGACTGCGTCATGTTTTCGTGCATTCGTCGTATTGCGATAGCGAGGCGCTCGTCGGCAAGCCCGCGCAAGAGGCCCGGTGACGCTGCAGTCCCAGCCGTGGATCGAAGGGCTTCGATGAGAAGAACCTCCAAAAGGCGGGTAAGGATGACATCGCGCCCGGGACGTTGCGCGCGCGATTCGTCACTGACAAGCTGCACGATAGTGGCCAGCCTCTTCTCGCCGCGAACGTGCACGAGTTGTGGGAGGAGCGACACCAGCAAGGCCGCGTCCGGCGAGCCAAACGCGCAGTGACCCACCAGCAATAAAACGTCGGGCGGCCCGCTTTGAGCGCCAAGTCTGAACTCGCCATGGAGCAGCGCGACAGGCACGGTATTGAGGTCGTCCGTTGTCGTCGGATCGAGGCTGGACATAGTGAAGCCGTACGCCGCTGGAATCAGAACAAAGTCACCTTCCTCAAGGTTAATCATCGCGTGTCCGTCGACTGCGAGGTGGCATGAACCGTTGAGGATCACGCTGTAGAAGGGTTGACCGTCTTCCGAGCGGCGCACACGCCAAGGGCCTGCGCCGCTGACGACTTTTGAGAATGCCGCTTGCGGTTGTAGTAGTGTGACAACTTCCGTGAGTGGATCGGTCATGATTGGACTCTTGCAAATGAAATGTGGACTATCGATTATAGCAAGTCTTGTTTCGGAGCGATATAGTCTAGTCTCTGCTAACCCATTACAGGAGTTCTTATGAAAACCGTCCTCATTACCGGATGTTCATCCGGTTTCGGCCTCGCCACCGCCCAATACTTTCTGGATCGCGATTGGAAGGTCATCGCCACCATGCGCACGCCGCGCGCGGACGTTTTGCCGCGTTCTGAGCATCTTCGGGTAATTGGCCTCGATATCACTGATCCCGAAAGCGTCCGTCAGGCAGTAGAGGCCGCGGGGCCGATCGATGTTCTGGTCAACAACGCCGGGATCGGCATGCTGGGCGCTGCTGAAGGTACCTCGATGGAAACAGCCCGCGAGATATTCGAAACCAATACGCTTGGCACAATAGCAATGACCCAAGCTGTGATGCCCCAGTTTAGGCAAAACAAGGCTGGCGTCATCGTGAACGTCACTTCAAGTGTGACATTGAGGGCGCTCCCTTTGCTCTCCGTGTACACCGCGAGCAAAGCCGCGATCAACGCGTACACCGAATCTCTTGCGCTGGAACTTCAGCAATTTAATGTGCGAGTCAATCTGGTCTTGCCGGGACGCGCACCCGAGACTCGCTTCGGTCAAAATGCACAGCCTCGGATACAGTATGGCATCCCTGAGGCTTATGCAGATTTGGCGCAAAGTGTCTTCGCCGGATGGCAGCAATCCACTGAGGTTACTCTAGCTTCTGATGTAGCTGAAGCGGTGTGGCGTGCGGCTAATGATCCATCGTGTCCGATTCGGATTGCGGCTGGCGCTGACGCCGTAGCTTTGAGTGGCGCGGTCTAAATCTTCGGACCACGCCGATAAGTCGGTAGTTATCATCAAGCAGCAAAATATTAACGCTACACCTAAGCCGGAAGACTGGCCCAGTCACAAAGCCGCGGCTTGGGTGCCTCGCTTGATATTACCGTCATGCCGATTGCGTCTTGGCGCATACCAATCTTTATGACATTGTTGACCGGTGTTTTTTAAGTCACACTAATTGTGTTTAGTGATGTTTTGTGTTTTCTTTTGCTGCGTAGAAGTCTGTGACGGTCTATAAGCGGCCTCTACCGCGGCCGTATCATTATATTGCTGGAATTTGGCCACTTTTCCATCCCGAAGTGTAAAGATATGGACCCAAGGATTTTCATATCGTTGACCAGTTGATTTTACTAACCATATGGATTGGCCTGTCACGATGACTTTGTCATTTTCAGCGATAAAAGCTTGTGGTTCAAACTGAATGGCTTCCTGTGCCTGATCCATTTTAGTGAAAAATTGTGCTACCTGATTCTTACCCTTATAAGTGCCAAAGAACGGAACATATTCAGAATCGGCTCCTTTCCATTCGATGTCATCGGTATACAGTTCGAGTAATCCGTTGATGTCATTATTTTTGAATAACTGATAGCCTCGCATCACTAATTGCTTGTTTTCCTGGCTGCTCATTGTGATCTCCTTAAGTAAACAACGCACTGCTTACGGACAACACTTCTTTGAAGTGCAGGGCGTTGCGTATTGAGTTTTAGTGCGCGTTCCGACACAAGTCAATGGCAATTTAAGGGAGTTACTTTATTGAAATATACGGGCTGGTGGTGTCGATACTGAGCTTTCCAAGCTAGTCTCAGGCATGTATGACATTGTCGGGAATGATGGTGCTGGATTAGCTGATAAGTAACCTAAAAAGTCAAACTTAAAAAGGGAAAAATTTTTTAATTGCGCTTCTACGGTGTGTAGATTTTTTCAGTTATTGTGATAGCGACCATCGATACGACAAGCTATATTTTCAGCTGTGGAGACGTCGTTACTCAAGTCGTTCGTTGTCACGGTCACTTAGTCCTTCAATAGTGACTTTCAAGACGATCTGATGAAAAATCAACTGTTCATGAGCCTTTGATTAATCTGGCAATCAATTGCTCATGTGACCATTATTTCACAATGGCACTGTTGCATTATTTTACATATCACAACCAATATTTTTTACGTTTTCGTTAAGTGTTTGTTTACAAAAGACATAAAATTAATGGCATATAAATTGCTTCTTTCTAGGTTGAATAATTAATTATTTTTTATTAATTTGATTCCATTTCTTAGGGGAAAGAATGAGCATTATTAAATCATTGGCTTTGGCTGCTGTTACCGTTGCGGCATTGTCGAGCGTTGTTGCACATGCATCTGTCATTGGCACTTTAGGTAGCAATCAGGGCGGCAGCGCTTTTGTGCTAACAAGCGGCAACGTCACTGGCGGTCTATTGACAGCTGGTCTCTCGGCAGATGCTTCTAGACCGTCCAATACCATTGGGCAATGGTTGGCAGGTGAACCAAATCAATATTTGGGCTCTGCGATCGTTTCATTTGGCATCGGCGTATCTGATGTGAGCTTTGAATGGGGAACACCTGACGGGTACAACACGCTGATAGTCAAAGAGGCAAATGGAGCGACAACCAATTTCACGACTGCAAATTTAGGCATTAACGGCGAAACCTACGTCAACTTTGTGGATACCGGATCGGCTATTACGTCGCTGACGTTCGACTCTCAGGCTTATCGTTCTTTTGAAGCAGCAAACTTCACCACAACGGCAGTCCCAGAACCAGCAACTATCGCGCTACTCGGCTTCGGACTTCTCGGTTTTGCTTCAGCACGTCGCAAATCAGCTAATAACAACGCATAAACGTTTTTTACGCTTAATTTTAGCCCGCCTTATGCGGGCTTTTTTGCTTTTATCGTGAGACTCGGCCAATGACTTATTTTTATATAAATACGAATGAAGCGCAACATTGATCAAATAGGAATGACACCGTAAAAAATTGAGATTCCAATTATCAATCATTTACAAGTTTATTTCGGCGTCAATGCAATTGGTTTACCGATGATGTACACAGGAACAGTGAAGCACTTGCCGCTGTGGCAAGCGTCCAGCCAAGCTGACGTGGGATCTGTCTGGCGTACCATAACTGCGCTGCGGAGATGGTTGTTTGTAAGGCGATCCTGTACTTAAAAACGGCGCGCCCTTTCAGAAGCCAAAGCGGCAAGGGCAGTAAAGTCAGCGGCGATCGTTTTATCAGTTGGATGAGCACTTCAACGAGCGTATCGGTTGGCGTCAATGTTCCATCGAAATCGACTACTAATGGGCAAATAGTTGCTAAACTCTTTGCGTCTGGATCGACGGTTTTTGTTCTTTTTTTTGCTCTTTATGCTGATCGGTGTTCATTAGATTGCTTGATGTAGGCGGGTTAACTGAGAAGTTCCAAACGGGCGATTTGCAACCGTCGCTTGTGTGGATTCTTCACTTAGATCCTATGAATGCGGAGAACTCAAGCTATTAGCTTGAACAACAAACCCTTATTGGCTGGCAGATGAAGACCCAATGTGGGTGAATGTAATAAATTCAATAATTTTTTGAGATTGCATGAAAATTGCCGTTATGTCATCTATTGTTTTGCGTGGGACTCTCTCGGTCTGAGCAGGGATGCAGACGCGGTAAGGGCTGAATAGAAAAAGCCTTACATGGTTGTAAGGCTTTTGATGGTTGAATTCGATGATTTGAATCGAACCGAGTATGATTTTCGGTCGCGTATGTATTAACGAGCGCAACATCCAACTTATCTTTGGAAGTGATTAAGCGCTAAGCTCATCCTTTGAACGGATTCTTCACCCTTATTTTTAAAAAAATAGAGCGCGTCTTTAATCGATTCTTATATCGTCGGTAGTACGTAATCTGCAAATTCTTCGCGCAATTTCTTTTTGAGGATCTTTCCAGTTGCGCCCATCGGAAGCGCGTCGACGAATACCACATCGTCCGGCGTCCACCACTTGGCGATCTTACCTTCGTAAAAGGTGAGCAATGCATCGCGATCCAGGTCAGTATCGGGCTTCTTGACGACCACCAACAGCGGACGCTCGTCCCATTTGGGATGCTTGACGGCGATGCATGCCGCCATGAAAACAGCGGGATGTGCCATCGCGATGTTTTCGAGATCGATTGAGCCGATCCATTCGCCACCGGACTTGATGACATCTTTGTCGCGGTCGGTAATTTGCAGATAGCCATCGGCATCAATATTAGCAATATCACCAGTCGGAAACCAACCACGGCCATCGGCGTCCATTTCAAGTTCAGCCTCGTTTTCACTCCTGTAATAATGACTGACGACCCAAGGGCCGCGCACCATTAATTTCCCGGAGGATTTGCCATCCCAAGGCAGTTCGTGGCCATCCTCGTCGACAATCTTCATGTCCACGCCAAACACGGCGCGCCCCTGTTTCGCCTGTACTGCGTAGCGTTCCTCCGGACTGTTTTTTAATAGTTTGGATTTAAATGCACATACGGTGCCGAGCGGACTCAGTTCGGTCATGCCCCAGGCGTGTAAAACATGCACGCCGAATACTTCCTGGAACTTGCGCAACATGGCGGGCGGACAGGCAGATCCACCGATCACCGTGCGCGTCATCGTCGAAAATTTTAAGTCGTTGGTTTCCATGTAGTTTAGTAAACCTTGCCAGATTGTCGGCACACCTGCGGCGAGCGTGACCTGTTCCGTTTCGAGTAGTTCATGGATTGATTTGCCATCCATTCCCGCTCCGGGAAAAACGAGCTTGGCGCCGACCATGCAGGCAACGTAGGGAAGTCCCCACGCGTTCACGTGAAACATTGGCACAACCGGCAAAATGACGTCGCGTGCGGAGCAGTTTAACGTGTCGGGCAGGGCAGCTGCATATGTGTGCAGGAGCGTTGAGCGATGACTGTAGAGGACGCCCTTTGGATTGCCTGTCGTACCCGAGGTATAACACAAGGCAGATGCAGTTTCCTCATCAAAAGTGGGCCATGAATAGTCATCAGAAGCGGCATCCATCAAATCTTCATAACACAACAGGTTATCAATACCCGTGTCTTGCGGCATGTGCGCGCGGTCGGTCATGGCGATGAAGGCCTTGGTGGTGTTACAGTGGGCCGCCATCAATTTAATTGTCGGCAAGAATGTGAGGTCGAAGAAGAGATACTGATCTTCGGCGTGATTGGCAATATAGGCCACCTGCTCGGGATGCAGGCGCGGATTGATGGTGTGCATGACCGCGCCCATGCCGGAAATCGCATAGTAAAGCTCCAGATGCCGATACCCGTTCCACGCCAGCGTCGCCACGCGTTCTCCGTCTTTGACACCTAGTTCGGTGAGTATGTTGGCCAGTTGCCGCGCACGGCGGTGACAGTCTCGATAGGTGTAGCGATGAATATCTCCTTCGACCCGACGTGACACAATTTCAGTATCGCCATGGTGGCGGTCAGCATGCACAATTAACGAGGAAATGAGCAATTTTCCGGACATCATCAAGCCATTCATCTCTTTTCCTTTTTTTATAATAAAACCCACGGAGTAGGGATATCTTATAGATCAATAGATCAATTTGCTATTTTTTTAACAGGGCAAGCCAGTGCTTCGGGTAAATATTGATCCTGTTTGACTATTCGTTGCCTAGGGTATCGGCCACCAGATTACGAAACCATTTGTGCGCGATATCGTCGTGAAAGCGCGCGTGCCAAAACTGCTTCACGGTTAAATCCGGTAATTCGACTGGCAGCTCAAACACTTCGATATCGGCAATGTGAGAAAACAGTTCGGCCAGTTCACTAGGCACGCACGCGATGAAATCGGACGTGGCAACAATACTGGGGACGGTGAGTAAATAAGGTACTTCGACCGCAATCAGCAGACGGGCACCATGCTGACGTAATTCTTCCGCGAGTAGTTGATTGGTGAGCGCCAGCGTTCCTGCTAAAACATGTTTGCTATTAATAAATTGTTCTAAGGTAATTGCCTTTTTTCTTCTTCTGCGGTTACGGATAATACCTACTAACGACCGACGAAATAACGCTTGTTGATAAAGAGTGTCTCCCATCTTCCCGAGATAGCCGATGGCTAAGTCGATAGCACCGTCTTGCAGCACCGAAGCCAATTCCAGAGAGGGTACTTGAATCGGTTTTAAGGTTGCCTCGGGTGCATGTTGCCGGAGTGCCCCGAGCAGACGTGGCAATAAGACGATCATCCCCATATCACTCAGGCAGACAGAGAAGGTTCGGGTCGTGGTAAGCGGATCAAATGCGCGTGCGTCCCAGATGTCTTGCTTGATTAGTGTGAGCACCCGTATGGCGCCCATAGCCACGCGTTCGCCAGTTGGTGTCGGTGCCATGACCGATCCTGCTCGCACAAATAGATCATCCTGAAATAGAGTTCGCAGTCGCGCAAGGGCGTGACTGACTGCGGGCTGGGTTAACCCCAAGCGCTCCGCAGCCCGAGACACTGTCTTTTCTTCGAATAACGCTTGTACAACGTACAAGAAATTTAAATCAGGGACGTTCATGTATGCGCCATATTCATGATTAGTATGAACTTAATTATATATATTTATATTGGGTAGAGGCTTACCATTTAGGCATAGCTGAACGCAGCCGCATAAAGGAAAAAATATGAAGAACATGGAGAGTGGTCTTGATATTCACAAAAACGGGCCGGCAGGGTCGAATGATAAGCCCAACGAGGGTGCGATCATGCGTCTTGCATCGGGGTGTGCAGAGCGGTGCGAGTGTGGGTTAATCGATGTGCACTCTCATTACTTACCTCCATGTTACGCGCATGCATTAAGTGATGCCGGTCTTATCACACTTGATGGCGGATTTCCGGTGCCATCCTGGTCCGAAGCGGGGGCGATTGCGCATATGGATAAACATAATATTGACACGTCAATATTATCGATATCATCGCCAAGTGTGGGGTTTCTTAACGATGCGCCAGCGCGGCAAAGGCTGGCGCGCGAGGTGAACGTATTTGCGGCGGATCTGACACAACGTAATCCACAACGTTTTGGCGCCTTTGGGACATTACCTCTTCCTGATATTCAGTCATCTCTTGCAGAAATTGCTTATGCACTTGACCATTTGCGCCTCGACGGCGTTGTCATGGAAACCAATGTCCATGGGATTTATCTCGGCGACCAGCGCCTTGATCCTATTTTCTCTGAACTCAATCGGCGCAAGGCAACGTTATTCTTGCATCCCACCTCGCCAGCGTGCTTTGAGGCAGTGGGATTAGGAAGGCCAGCACCGATTTTGGAATTTCCGATGGATACGGCGCGCACCGTTACCGATCTGATATTTGCTGGCACGCTTACGCGTTACCCGGATATTCGCATGATCATTCCACATGCAGGTGGCGCATTAACTGCAGTAGCAGACAGAATAGCGTCATTCTCTTCGTTACCGTTTCTGGCGCAGCGACCTGCTGGTGGTGCCGCAGAGGTGCGTAAGGTACTTGCTTCACTTTATTACGATCTTGCAGGATCGGCCAGCGACAGCATGATCGACGGTCTGCGCCACCTGACGTCGCTCACGCATATACTTTTCGGCAGCGATTATCCTTTCACGCCGGAGGAGGGCATTAATGCCAATGTCGAAGCGTTTCGTACTCTCAGCAGCTTAAAAAATGTAGAGCATGAAGCCATCGCCCGTAAAAATGCCTTGGCATTGTTTCCACGTTTACGGGCGATATAAAGGTGCGCAAGCGAGTGGCTGGATATTCACTACAATGCGTTTTACATAGACTTAAAATACGCTCACATGTGGTGCGAGGTGGTTCCGGGTTAAGTATTACAGGTAATTTAAATCGCTTATATCGATGGCGTTTTCCAACGCTTATGTAAAACATAATTGGTGAATAAGAGGAATATAGAATGGATGAAATGCGATATGTGGGTCCAGGAGGAATGATCGTAGAAGAGCGCGGCAAAGGTCCCCGCATCATTTTTGTTCACGGCGGTGGAGCCGGTGGAGCAATGGCTTGGGAGGCGCAATGGCCTATGTCAGACAACTGGCGTCTGGTTATGCCAGCGCGTCCTGGGTATGGTGGAAGTCCCTGGCTCGGCAGCGAGGATTTCGAGCGTGACAGCATTTATATCGCAGAACTTATTGAGGAGGGTGATCATATTGTGGCGCACTCATATGGTGCCGCAGTTGCCATGTTAGCAGTGGTTAAACATCCTGCAAAGATCGCCTCTTTGACCATCATTGAGTCCGGCACTAGTAGCATCGCCATCGATCATCCTGATGTAACGGCTTTCCATTATGCGATTTTAGGTCTCGCAGCCCATCTGCCTGATGACGATGAGAACGCGCTGCGGTCTCTTTTTCGCATCATTCAACCAAATCAACCATTACCCGATCCCTTGCCGCCGCCGCTAAAAGTATTTGCCAGTCACTTAAAGAATTTTCGCTTTCCTGCCGAGGCTATCGTCCCTGAGCTTCTTTTGAAAAAAGCCCTGTTTCCAATGCTTCATATTTCCGGTGGTCACAGTGCCGCGTACGAAGCCATTACCGATCGTCTCGCTCAGAGATTGGGCGGGGAGCGTCTTATTATCTCGGGAGGAGGGCACATGCCACAAAGGACCGGTGCCCCTTTTAATACGGCTTTACAACGGTTCCTTACTACGCATTCAGCAACTTAACTTATCGAGACTTTCCCGCTTCGCAACCTTTCGGCTGACCGTGGTGTAGTTGCGTCCCATACGAGCGGGCAGATCAACGACGCCGATGACGCCGAGTCGGTCCACCAAAACCAGTAGCGGGAACAGCGCACGCTCGAAAGATATTCCCGCTTCCAGAACCATTATTTTGTCGCACGAACTTATACGGGATGGCACCGTAGGCATTGTCGTGCAATGCGCTAATTGCGGAGTACGCACGAAAAAAAGAGTTACCAGCTTAAGCTGGCAACTCTTTTTTTTCTGCTACTAATGTTCTGGCTCCCCGACCTGTACTCGCATCGGGGACCTGCGGATTAACGGGTGATCGCTGTCCAATAAAAATGCATTTTTGATTTTATTATTAGCCCCGTAATCAATGGGATTTCGACCTTTACTTAGACAATTTTTTTAAAAATATCTTCTGGAAATAGTGATGTTTATATAAGGTAGTTACGACTTGAACCTGTCATTCTATTTATGAAACTTCGTCCAGAAACGACCGATAGCCGACGTTGTGCTACACGGCTATTCATGCTCAGGTCGAGGTTCGAGGTCAATTCGACTTTCGGCGCGGCGACATAAGTGCCTCGAGCGCCGCGGCCCTCCAACAAGGTGCGGCATCTGGCTTCGTATGCGGGCGTAATCGTCGTCAGGTAGATGTCCAGCTGTGCTGCCAACAAGCGCTGCGGAGCTGGACGGTCGCCCGGTTTCAGCGATCTGTTTAACACCGCAGCCTTCAACGCATCCGCAATGTGCAAAAAATGTGAACGCCGCACGGCCAATCGCGGCAACAAGATTGGCAAATTTTCATCTTGCATGGTTATCAACTGGGACATTTTGTCTCAATGTATGGAAATTACTTTCAAGTAGAATACCTTAGAATGGTAGTAAGACCATCCTTGCATGGCAGTCGCTGACGTTTTCTCCTCACTCATCTGCATTCGGCAAATCACCCCGCTGGATGCCATTGTTATTTGAAAGGTAGATGGTATGAAAGATTCAAACAGGATGCTTGGGAGCTTTGCCCTACCGGCTGATCTGGAACGCGTGATGGCACTCGACGATATCGGTCTGATAAAGCGCGTCTGCACCTACGCCATACACATAACGGGACTTGGTTTTGACCTCGTTCGTCATGACTTTCCCTTTGCCCAAAAATGAAGCTGCGGAAGCAGCGTTTTGAGGTAGTACTCCTCACGATAGATAGTGTCAAGTAATAGCCTGGAAATACTGAAAATCATGGATTGGATCCCTATAGTCTTAGTTGCGTTCAAGGTTCTCGTGTTGGGCGCGGGCATGTTCTTCGCCATCAAGTGGCATTACGATCAAGGGACGAAGGAGAGGGACATACCCGCAGTGCTACGTGCGGGCGGCAAGGTAGCCGCAGTCTTCGTGCTATCGCTACTTGGCCTGGGCTTCGTCACCTTCGTCCTTAGCAGGATGCTTGGTTTGGACTTGACCTGGCCATGATGGCAAAGAATAGTCGGCCGATATCCAGTGGTGCGGCAGCAATTCCCCGATGCGGCTATTGGTTAGCATCGGCAGGCGGGTCAGAGCTTGCTCCGATAAATAGCATCGGCATCGCTGCGGGACTATTAATAGTCAAGTGATAAGGCATTACCTTGATGTGCTTCACAGCCTTTGCTCTGGGTATTTGAAAATTGCCGCTAGATGGGAGTTGGCATCATATTTTCGGAGCGGGTCTGCTCGGTGGGATTGGATTTACGATGCCTGTCTTCCTTACGAACCTTGCGTTCGTCGGACAACCAGAACTTGTCACTTCATTAAAGATGGCAATCTCCCTCGCGTCGCTGACAGCAGGTGTTGCAGGCTAACTTTGGCGCTAAGCATTCGGGAAACCACTTGTTCCAGATCACGATGTCGAAATCGTGGATTTCGAACAGCAACCTTGACGTGGGGTAGATGTCCGCTTTTGGCGGCGGATTCAACCGGTCGATACAACACTTTAGAAGTTGCAAATGAAGCAAAGACCGCGAATCTGTTATTCAGAAAGTCAAAAAGAATTGATGTGGAAGCGCTGTCTGGAAGGTTACACTACTCCAGAGTGTTGGTGAGCTATTTAAACGAAACCATTCGTCCGTAATTAATGTACTGGCACCGACGGGCGGAAGAAGTCCGGCAATACGCAGTCGATCCAGGCTGGCGCTGAGTCTGGCTGAACGCGAAGAAATATCACGAGCATTAGTAGCAGGAGAAACGCGCCGCTCGATGACACGTTCTCTTGGGAGAGCACCGTCGACTATTAGCCGTGAGATCAATCGTAATGGTGGTGACGTCAGTCCGCCCAAGGTCAGCAGAATCGATCTGTTCGTGGATTTTGCATTGTCCGTGGAGTTGGAAAGTTGGAGTTGTTCTGCCTAGGTCACCAAAGCCAGTGGAGTGAGTCAATATGCGCAGGATCAAACCTCAGCGCATTACAGCAGCTACGTACCCGCGTCTTATGGCAGAGGTTGAGCGGCGCCTTGAAGTGATTGGCGGCCCAAAGACGCAAAGTCTCCGCAATGCTCAGGGCGTCCACTTTCGGGAAATCATCACGGCATATGCCAATGCAGCAAGTGGCTCGACGCGTTATGTGGCAAAAACAAAGTCCAATGTGGAGCAAGCTCTGGATATGATTACCGATCCGGGTATTCGGGCGACATTGCGCATGGCGCTGGAGGAAGGTAAGTGGCTCAAGGTTGTAAATGACAACTTGCACGCAGCATTTAAGAACATCCAAGTTGGGGCTTCACTGGGCGGGCGAACTACTTCGCCGCCAGTCGCTACTCACCAGACGTCAGCCGTCATCCCGATCGACGTCGGCAGGGCATTGTCACCTCGGCTGCTTCGAGCGCTCAAGAAAGGCATTGACAGCACCTGGCTTGCGCAAAAAGGGCTTCGTATCAATACGGACGGCAGTATCAAAAATGAGCTCGAAATAAATTGTTTCCGCCGTCTTTTTGTGACGGCCATCAAATCCGTCTTGGGTGATGAGTAGTGAAAATGGCGACTTTTGAATAGCTGATAATTATTTATTGTGAATAATTTTGCCGACGGCTTATTGGCTATCCTCGACATCAATTAGTGGATGATCGCTTGTGCTATCGCTCTATATCCAATGACACATGCCATCACGTACAGAAACAAATTAAGGGCGCATCTGAATCCGGCTTCAGAAAATCGCCCCGCCATCCGTGCGCCCGCAAGATAGGCGACAAGTGAAGCCAATATCCCCCAACTCAGGTACGCGATTGTGATCGGCATCGGCGTTGCGGCAGTGGTCAACGTCACCTGGATTGTTTTTCCAATTGCGAAACACAAATTCAATGCCAGCAGTTGCTGCAAGCGATTGAGCTTATTCAACCCGCCATAGAGAACAATAAAGGGAGCGCCTACGTTCAGTGCCGTATCGGTCAAACCTGCGAAGGCACCGAACAGCATTGGTGACGTGTTGGCGCTCTTTCGCCGCAGCGCCAGCGAACGTTGCAAAATGGTCGGAAGCGCAGCACTTCCTGCCAGCAATATCGCCAGCAATGCGAGGGCAGCGTACTGGGGAAGCGAGGTTTGAACCCATACCCCTAGAACACTTCCACATATCAGGCCCGGGGTAATGCCTCTTGTAAGCGGCTCTGATATGACCTGCCGCCACTGCACGATCAGATATGAAACCGCAACGAACAACAGCGGAACCGCTGCCAGAAAAACCGCACCGCGATAATCAAGCGTCAGCGCCAGCAACGGTGTCGCAATCATGGCAAATCCAAGACCGAACGTACCCTGGGCGAAGCCTGCGATCGCCAGAACTACCAAACAGTAAGAAAATTGTCCCAGGTTTGCCACAAAGAAAAACGCATTCATCGGGTCTGCCTGTCCATCCCGACAACCGGCCAGCTCTTCTGGTCGACGCCGGGCTTCAGACCCACCTGCCTTTGAAACCGCTCGCCAAGGGTGCGCAAGACCCCATCTCTGCCCGCCGTTGCCAACAGTGAAATACCAAACGGAATGCCGTCATCCCGTATGCTGGCTGGCAGCGCAAGCGCACAAAGATCTAGCGGGCTGACTGAGTAGGTGTAATAGCCGATGTTATTGTTGAGCCCGATCGGATCAGCCTCAAGCTCTATGCAAGTGTATGCGCGGCCAACCGTAGGCGTCATCAGCACATCGAATTCCTGGAACAATTTTCTGGCCTTGCCGCGCAAGCTGTTCATCTTGTAGATGGCCCGCACGGTCTCGGTACCGGAGTACGCCAGACCCGTGCGTATCATCGCGGCGACTGCCGGATGTACCGTTTCCGGTCTTGCAGCCACGACGTCTCCATAACTTACCGCACGTTCAGCCAACAATCCGCTGTCAAAGGGCAAGTGTGCAGCCTCGATGAATAGCGAGAAATCAATCTCGACCGGCCGACCACCGATCATCTTCATTGTTTCAATCGCCATTGCAAACGCTGCCTCAGCGTGAGAATCTCCGAAAAATTCCAGCTGCTTCGCATCGGGTATCGCAAAGTTGAAGTTGTCGGACAATTCGACTTTCAGCGAAAAGGCATCGGCATCGCTGCGGCTGAAGTCATCTGTTTCATCGAAACCGCGGATCGTTTCCAAAACTGCGTATCCATCCTCAACCGTGCGGGCAAACACCGGCACACAATCGAAGAAGCGATTGTTATAGACTAGCCCTGTACTACTGACCAAGCCCAAAGTCGGCTTGACGCCGACAATATTATTCATCGCGGCAGGCACCCTCCCTGAACCACCGGTATCGGACCCGAGTGAAAACGACACCAAGGCCGCCGCAACCGCGACACCGGAACCTGAACTCGAACCGCCCGGAATATAGCGCTCGTCAAATACGTTGCGACAGTAGCCGCCCATCGTCCGCGTGCCGTTCAATCCGGTGGCAAACTGATCAAGCGTATTCTTGCCGATCAGGATGGCGCCTGCTGCTATTGCCTTCGAGACGCTGGTTGCCGTTATCTCAGGAAAACGATCAAATCCGTCACAACCGCAAGTGGTGCGCATGCCAGCCACATCCAGATTGTCCTTTACAGAAAATGGAATGCCGAATAGCGGTGGCGCTTTGCCGAAACGCACGTCGGCAAACATGCGTTCTGCTTCGCTGATCGCTGCCTGCTCACTGACAAGCTCGGTCCATACATGGTCGTTGCCGCGTTCGCGAATGCGGCGAAATACTTCGCGCACCACGTCCATAGGCGTGAACAAGTGCTCCTTATAACCGTTTTGCAACGACGAAAATCCAAGATCAATACGATTCATGTCCACTTTGATGTGCCTTAATTCATTCATCATTCATTCAAACAGCGCTATTTACAACGAGAACACCAAGAACAGCGCGAGACAGGAGATTATTTTTTGACTTTGCTTGGGCTACGTTCGACCCTGACCTTGTATTTAAAGGAATCCCCGTGATGGTAAAGATGCTCATAGCTAACTGGTTGACCATTTGCCGCAGAGGTCAATCGCTCGATGTGCAACATCGGGAACCCGCTTTCCATGCCCAGCAGGCGGGCTTGCAAGTCATCCGCCAAGTACGCGCCGACCACCAGCTCGGCGTCCCCAAGGACAATGCCGTAATCATTTTCAAGAATCAGAAAAATGTCTTTTGAGGTCAGGTCTTCCTTGATCAAACGGCGCCCGATTGCCTCCGGAAAGTAGCTTGTCTCGATAGAAACCGGGTCGCGGTTCAAATAGCGTACTCGCTTGATCTCACTCACCTTCGCGTTCTTTGCCACCTTTAGCTTTTCTGCGACATGATCGCTAGCACGCAATTCTTTCAGACTGATGACCTTGGAAAATGTCTCGTATCCATGGGCCTGCATCGCCTCGCCAAAGCTTTGCAGGTGCGTGAGGTTCTGAAATGCCTTGGGCTTTGAAACGAACGTCCCCTTTCCACTCACGCCAAATATCAAGCCCTCATTTTCGAGTTCATGCAGCGCCCGGCGAATAGTGATGCGGCTCACGCCGAAGGTTTCAATCATCTGGCTTTCCGACGCCATTTTTTGATGCGGCTTCAGTGCGCCGTCCAGAATTTTCTGTCGCAGCGCATCCCGCACCTGTGCATAAAACGGAATCGGCGAGGTCTTCAGATCAATCAATTTTTTGGTTTCAAGTTTTTTAAGATGCGACGGCATGACGACTCCCGTTTCGAATAGTTTTCATCGACGACCTTCCCAATGGACAACGCGACGACCGGCATACGCCAGGATGCGATCGAATATAAACCCGACAATTCCGATCACGATAATTCCGGCAAAAACATAAGTGGTACGGAAAAAGTTCGCGGCATCCAGCACGATGAAGCCGAGACCGCGATCACCCCCCAACAATTCCGACGCGACTAGAATCGACAATGCCGTTCCCAACGCGACCCGCAATCCGGTCATGATCTGCGGAAGAGCCGACGGAAACACGACGAACCGAAAGACTTGATAGCGGCCGGCGCCGCAGGTTTGCGCGGCCCGAATGGCATCCGCCTGGCAGCTTCTTGTCCCGGCTTGCGCGCTTACCATCATGATCAGGAATACGGAGACTAAAATGAGCAGCACTTTCGACAGTTCACCGATACCGAACCACAGGATGAACAAGGGAATCAGGCCGAGCGGCGGGACCGGCCG
Source organism: Glaciimonas sp. GNP009 (assembly GCF_054343755.1). Taxonomy (NCBI): domain Bacteria; kingdom Pseudomonadati; phylum Pseudomonadota; class Betaproteobacteria; order Burkholderiales; family Oxalobacteraceae; genus Glaciimonas; species Glaciimonas sp. GNP009. Next base: position 536,004 of record NZ_JBTGUV010000004.1, on the reverse strand, counting down.
CAGCATCTCGCTTGGCACCAGAAATACCGCGTCGACGTTGTTGATTCGTCCGCGCAGCATGCCGATGGCAATGCCCGATACCGATCCGAGCAAGAATGCTGTTCCCACTCTAGTCAGGCTTGCCAGCAAATGAATGAAAAGGCTCACGCCAGAATAACCATTCACTACCATGTCATAAAAGCTGGTTGCAACTTCAGCAGGTGTAGGCAACAGGATCGGACGCACCCATCCGGCTTTCGATACGATCAACCACAATATGAAGATCAACAACGGCGATGCGATCACGAGCATCCAGTATTGCCGTTTTGATTTGAAACTTTCCTTGGCTTTCAACATATTCTCCTAGCAGGCTTCAGGATGCATCCGCACGCATTGTGCGATAAATTTTTTCACGGATCGACAGGAATTCCGGATGCAGCCTGTTTTCCGCGGAACCGCGCGGTTCCGGCAGATCGACCACAAATTCGTCGAATGCGCCCAGTCGCCCTTTGCGCATCAGGAATACGCGATCCGCCAAGAAGACCGCTTCATCGATACTGTGCGTGATGAAGATGATCGTGCATTTGGTTTCCGTCTTGATGCGCAGGATCTCTTCCTGCAGCGTTTCGCGGGTTTGCACGTCGACCGCAGCAAATGGCTCGTCCATGAGCATCACGCTGGGGTGGGCGGCCAATACCCTGGCCAGTCCACAACGCTGGCGCATGCCGCCGGACAGTTGATACGGGAAGCTTTTTTCAAATCCCTGCAGGCCGACAAGCGCCGCCATTTCCGTGGCCACCGCTAATTGTTCCTGCTTGCTCTTGCCCCCGCACCGCAGGCTGAATGCGATGTTATCTTCTACGCTCATCCAGTCAAACAATGCATAAGACTGGAAGACCACGCCTCGGTCAGGACCTGGTCCGGCAATTTCACGGTCGTTCACCAGTGCGAGACCGCTGCTTGGCTGCAGGAAGCCAGCGACGATATTGAGCATCGTCGTCTTCCCGCATCCGGATGGCCCCAATATGGTAATGACTTCTCCGCGATTGACGGAAAAGCTCAAATCTTTTAATACGTCGCGACCGTCATACTCAAGTCCGACCTGATCGAACCGCAGAATCGGCTTGGCAGATCGTGCAACATCTGCTGCCTTTTGCGAAAGCGATTGTGGAGAGAGCGCAAGGGAACTGGACATGTCCATTTGTGACCTATCTGCTTTGGTTATTCAGCTTCGCCGAGGATGCGCAGCATCGCGATTGCAAGAATCTGCGTGGCTGGGACCGCCTTGGGCGTGTGGATATATTCGTTGACCGGTGGCCATCCATCCTCACCGGGACCGAAGGTCACCGAGGGAATGCCTGCATGAGAAAAACGGATCGTGTCGCAATACGCATTTTTTCGATAGTAGACCGGAGCCTCTCCCAGGATTTTTTGATAGGCATCCGTGAGTGCGGCGACAGGTTCGGACTTTTCCGGCACTTCTTCCGTGGCGGGCACAAACAGCGAATTGGGGAACTGGCGGACCGACGCAGTAAATGATGGGTCTTCCTTTGCCAGCCGATCGATAACGGATTGAATATCCACCATGACCGAATCCAGCGTCATACCGGGAACGATGCCGACGACGGCGATGACGGCTTTGCATTCCGCCGGCGTAAATTGCATCTCGCGCGGCACGCCGGCAGCGATTCTGGTTGGGCAAATCATCGGCATGGTGCCACCGTAGTAGGTGGGTGCCTGGTGTTTAAATTGGATCGATTCAAGGGCAGCGAGAAGCTTGCTCATCTTGGTGATCGCATTGATGCCGGTGTCCGGACGCCAGAGATGCGATTTCGTACCCTCCGTCTTAATTTCCAGGATGCAGTTACCCGAGTGCGCGACTGCAATGCCGATGCCCCAGTCGTTGGGGCCGCGCGTCCAGCCGGACGGTTCCGCCGTAATCTCGTAATCCGCCCGAATGCCCAATTCATCGAGCAGATACATCGCTCCATTCGGGCCGTGCTTCTCTTCGTCGACGGTATAGATGCACTTCAACGTGCCCTTGAACTGTGCCCCACTGTCACGCAGCGCCTTGACTGCCAGCAGCGTGCAGGCTAGGTTTCCCCGGGTATCGGACGTGCCTCTTGAGTACAATTTGTCGCCCGATACGGTTGGGTTATACGGATTGCCGTTCGTCATATGCCATGCGCTTGGGTCACCCGCCGGATAGACGTCGAGGTGGTCATTGAGGATCAAGGTCGGGCCGTCGCCCTTGCCGACCCAGGTGCCGATTACATTGGGGCGGCCCGGCACTTTCTCATGCAGTTCGACATCCAGGCCCAGGGCGCGCAGTTTGGCCGCCACGCATAGGGCGATTTTTTCCTCCGAGCCGGATGGCAGGTCAGGATCCAGTGGATTTTCGGAATCCGGTTGCCCGGTCGTCACCAGCTCCGACGTCAACGCTAGCCAGTCTTCGTAGTGAATGGCATTGACGATCTTTTGTTCAAGGTCGCTCATGGTGAGCTGTTTAATATTGGTCATGTCATTCATATTGGATGCTCGTCAGGTTGATTGCTGTAAGTAAAGCGATTGTGGCCAGGATTATTTTGCGAATCGGACGCAGTGTTACTTGGCTTTTTCCGATGCGATGATTTTCTGGATCGGTGCGGTGTTGAACAGCGATGCCCAGTCTTTTGGCTCTTCCTTGATACGATGTTCCGATACCAAGAATGCACCGATGCCCTGCAAGTGCTTCATCAATCTTGAATCGAGTTCCTTACCCGGCGCTCCCATGAAGTCAGCTGTGAGAAGTTCTTCGAAACTTGGATTGCTAACCGACTGTCGCGCAATGAGGGCGTCAAATTCTTCGGGAGTTTGTCCGATCCGCTTGGCTTCGTATTGGCGCACTGCCTTGGGGTTGGCGACATAATCACGTTGCGCTTGCCGCCATGCGCGGAGGAAGGCCTGCAATACTTCAGCATTCTTGCGGCTCAGGTCCTTTTGCCCGACCCAGACACCGCCGGTGATCATGCCCAGTGAGCGTGTCGTGGCAATTGTATGCGCGCCGGCTTTTTCCATGACGCCGACGCTCGGCTCCCAAGTGACTGCCGCATCTATTTGCCCCGCGATGTAGGCAGGCGGCATGTTTGCTGGAGAAAGGTTGACTATCGTGACATCTGACTGTTTCAGGCCCGCTTGGGTAAGTGCCTGCACCAAATGATAGTGGCTCGAAGAACCGACTGAGACGCCAACTTTTTTCCCTTTGAGATCAGCGACGCTCTTGATACCGGCAGCCGGATTCCCGACCACGCGTATATTTGTATAGTCGAGCCGTTCCATCGACAAAATCTCGATTGGCATGCCATTGGAATATCCCGTGACGCTCGGGAATTCGCCCATCCATGCCAGATCGATTTCCTTGGACGCCAACGCGGGTAGCATCGCGGGGCCTGCCGGGAAGGGGATCAATTTGACGTCAAGCTTCTGCTTCTCGAACAGCCCGGCTTTGGCTGCATAGGTCAAGAGCACATTTACTTCGCCTGTTTGATAGCCGACGCGTAATTGATTTTGCTGTGCCGATGCTGACGAGGAGAGCATTATGAGGAAGGCCAGAATGAATAGAAAAATACGCACGATATATGTTCCTTTCAGTGAATATAAAGGGAAACCCGATAACTGACATAACTTGTTATAACAGCTTATGCTAGCAATCATCATGCCATCGTCCTGTGACTAGCCGCCCAATTGATCACTACAGCTCGTAAGTCATTGATTCATAATAAATTTATTCTGCGTTGCATGATGCAATCGAGTCTCAACGCGATGGGTACAGGGTGATGCTGGTCACCCCAAGATGACGCGAAAATACTGCAGTCGCACTGTTGCAGTGCGAATGTGGTGCCCGTAATGGTGAGTTTATTGTCCTTGCGTGCGCGTCTCCCGAAAGCCAACTTAACTGACGCGGAATGCTTGTTTGGTGGCGCAGCTATTGGAAGGATAAAAATCACATTACGGTCATGGGGTTATAAACCCAATACTGGGATACCAGTCAAAACTTCAAATCTTCCAAGCGTTCCAACGCATTGTTTTGACGATCAGAAATATCAAAGCTAACAACTTTCACTATTAATTTCCCTTGTTTGTTAAATAGCTTCTGAGGAATTGCGGCCGCGCGGTTTCACTGCTGGTAAATAGCGGATAGAGAGGCTCATGCGGGAGAATGGCATCCGTGCGCTAGGCGGTAGATACAACGACTAACCTGGTGCATTTCGCTGCTAATAAGCGTTGCAGGATCACAGGCATTTCTCGCGCAGCAGCCATCGTCATTTTTGAATGATCACAGCTTTCAGGAAGGTGAATCCATTTCCATCACCAAATGTGAACTGCATTTGACAAGCAGCAAAGACCCGGCGTATATTTCAGTTAAGTGCGTAGAAACACGAATAAAGAGCGGAATGTCACCCCGTCAGTCAGTGGCATTTTTTACGTCTATAGCTTCTATGGGCGCGGTGGAGCAGAAATACAAGACCCGCAAGGGGAATACTGCTCGCTTGGCTCTTTACAAGTTTCTAACACTCGCGCCCACCAATTCTCTTAGAAAAGAATTGCTGGACTTTCATAAGTCTCAAAGAGGAGCACTTCATGGCTAATTTCGCCGCCATTCCGTTCGTCCCCAACTTAACGGTCATCCGCGGCAAAGTCACCGCAACTAGTACGCAAGTTGCGAAACATTTTCGTCAACGTCACGACAAGGTACTCAGTGCAATTGCATCTTTAAAAGAAGATTGCCCCCAAGATTGGCATGACCTCAACTTTGAGGAGAGGTTAATTGAGGTCGCAATCGGTCATGGTGCCACTCGCAAAGAGCGCGCATTTCAGATCGCCAGAGACGGCTTTACTTTATTGACGATGGGCTTCACCGGCAAAAAAGCGCTGCAATCTAAACGGGCCTACATCGACGCATTCAATCGCATGGAAGCGGGGCTGGCATCGCCCCCTCATCCACTCGCGCCTTCGAATGTCGAATTAAGAAGCCGTATCAATCGCCATGCGTGGTCATTATCAAAAGGTATGTACGCGCAGTTTAAAACCGACATGCTGGAAAGTGCCATCCGTTTCGATGCAACCTATCCGGTCGAAAAATGGAAGCCAAAATACGCGCAAAAAGAAGCCCTGATCGATATTGAATGCATTGCCCATTTGATGGACAAGTTTAGCCAGCGCTTGCGTGAGGACGGTAGGACACTCGCCAGCCTATTTGGTGAAGATTAGGATGAAATTTTCGCCTGCATGTACTTCACTAACGCCAACGCCAACGTTTGTACGAAGGAAGCAATCGAATGCAACCTCAGCGCATTACAGCACCCGCGTGCCCGCGTCTTCTGCCAGTGTGTTGTACGTGGGTTTGATTCGGCATACCGCGTAGTTGAATCTCACAAAAAATGGCACGTCGCAAGGGGTGCCACTGAATCACGATGCAGTGGCCGTGTTACAGAAACAAATTGGTGAGTATCCGCAGTCCTGCTTTACGTATCGTGGCAAACCTATCCGACGGGATGTGACCAACACCGCATGGCATAACGCGCTAAAGAGAGTAGAGATAGAAGATTTCAGGTTTCATGATCCCCGGAATACATGGGCATCATGGCATCGTCAGCCGGTAACGTCTTGTGAGGAACTGGAGTATTTGGGAAGCCGGAAATCGCGTGTGATGGTGGATCGGTACGCGAAACTGGCAACTGAGCATTTACAAGCCGCAGCAGCAAGGATCGAGGAAGGGCGACAGGGAATTCTCAGTGAACGAGGTGGCTGTGATCCGTTCTGGAAATACCTCGCTTTGATAAGGGCTCACCATGTCTTCGATGTGCACTTTACATCCTTCTAAACGGCGTTACATGATGGCGTATCACCATGGCAAGTGAACGATACCTCTTGTAGTAGCCGTTGTCCATATGACAATCTGGTAGGGGAGGTAAACGTCTAAAGCAAGTTTTAATCGTTATATCACTTTCGATGGCTATGTATGGTCGATTTCGGTTGCTCATTGGACGACTCGAAATATATTTCGCCTTATAAATTATGTTAATCAATTTTGAGCTAGCAGTTCGCACAACATAAATCCGACGTTATAGTCGGATTTATGCTTTATGTTTTGTGTATTGCGATGAGTTTTACACGAGATGTACTTCCAGACGTTTGCCTAGCGCCGTGGCGTATTTACGTAAGGTACTGAGGCTCGGGGAGTGCTTTCCTGAGGCCAGTGCACTTTCTAATCTGGCGACCGCTGGCGCTTTGGTTCCCATGCGCTCAGCAATCTGCGCTTGGGTCAGTCCTGCCGCTTTGCGGGCAGCGAGAATCTCATCCAAGATAGCGAATTCTTCTCGATTCAGCCGTTCGTATTCCGCACGAACGGCAGGGTTCTCAAGGGCTTTGGCTTTGAGTTGTGCGTGAGTCATAGGTGATAGTGAATGATTAGATGCCATTTTTAAACTCCTTCATGCGATTTTCTGCAATACGTTTTTCTTTCAGGGGTGTTTTTTGTGTCTTTTTTACGAAGCTATGCAACATAACAATTTCGCGGCCAATTACAGTACAGTAGAAGACGCGAGCGATACCTTCAGCGCCTTTCAAGCGCAACTCAAAGAGACCATCACCGAAGGCTTTAGTATGGGGTTCACCTAAGTTAGAGCCATAGGTCTCCATACGATCAGTCAGACTAAAATACCGAGCTAACAGGGTTTCGGGTAGTTCCAGGATGTTGAGTTCAACTTCTTGACTATAGTAGGTGATCGTGTAATTCATGTTCTGCATTATAACATATATGTTATTAAAAATGATTTGTTAACCTACGGTTGCGATTAAGATTGATCATATGAGGTCCATCAAACCACGAATTTGACGAACTGCTAATTTGCGTGCCGCTTGAAATTCGCCGTGCTCCACATAGCGCTCTCGTGGCGTTTCTTTGTTTCGACGCACACCAGAACAGGGATTTAATTTAACACCGCCTTCGCCCGTGCGAATTAACCACGTAAAACACGCATGCCTTTTCTCTATTGGCGTGAACTGGACGATCATTTTCGGCACCAAGATCAAGGTACTGCGCAATATGTTTTGGCTCTATTCCCAGCGGCGCCATTTTTCCAAAAAATATTTTTAGCTTTTCGACGTTACGCTATAGCGGCAGAGTTTCGTCGCTGGGTGCTTGATGTTTTTGATAAGAGGAATAATAAAATATTGCCAGCGGATGAAGTTGATGTTCGTGCCACTATGACTGAAGGCTTATTAGTACTTTCCTTTCCACTACACCAGCAAATCAATCGTAATGTATGGTCAATGGTGTCTGAGGTCTATGAGGTGCTGCGTGAGCACATTGAGGGACAAATTGCTCATCGTGCCCTCATTGGGTTCCCGCGTGAACTTGACTTGGCCAGAGCGCAGCTCGTTGTGAATAATTGTGATCTTGGTAGGGCGCTTGAGCAGCGGCAGCCAGTAGCGCTGGAGCAAATTAACAGCGCTGCTGTTTGCAACTGGAGGTCACAAAATTTACTGACCCAGTTACCACCAACTCTCAACTTTGAGCGTGATAGTCTGGAACTCGATTTGTCCACCCCATCCACGGCATGATGTCTAATAATCCGCTTTGCGAGTAAAGCCATTATTAGTTTCATCTACAGATGTTTCTATGAACGCAAAATGGGTATTGCGGAACAAGTTTGAGGGGCTGTATTTGGAAGGAGTATTAGACACTGTCTAACAAACAGTCTAAAAGGACAAACGAAAAGGGCCTGCAATTGCTTGCAGGCCCTTATGTGTTCTGGCTCCCCGACCTGGACTCGAACCAGGGACCTGCGGATTAACAGTCCGTCGCTCTACCAACTGAGCTATCAGGGAAAAGAAAGAAGCAGAATTATAGTCTCGAAAGATTCAAACTGTCAAATTTTTCGTCATTTAATTTGCAATCTTTTTTGGCCGAAAACGTTTTAAACTCAATATCGTCTTCGTCCAAAAGAGCCCGTATATTAAAGGACTTTTGCGATTGACGCTACAACATAATCAATATTTTTCGTATTTAATGCAGCAACACAAATACGACCGGTATCGATGGTGTGGATTGAGTACTCGTCGCGCAGTTTTTCTACCTGTGCTTTGGTGAGGCCTGTGTATGAAAACATGCCGCGCTGTTTGGTGACGAAGCTGAAATCGTGGGCGGGTGCTTGTTCTTTTAATTTCTTGGCGAGCAGTTCGCGCATTTCGCGGATACGTACGCGCATGCCTGCCAGTTCTTCTTCCCATAATGCACGCAGCTCTGGCGATGCCAGTGCGGTGGCGACTACCTGACCGCCGTGAATCGGTGGGTTGGAGTAGTTGGTGCGGATGACGCGCTTGAGTTGCGACATGATGCGACCGGCTTCTTCTGCGGATGTGGCGACGATGCTCAATGCACCTACGCGTTCGCCGTACAGTGAAAACGATTTAGAGAACGAGTTCGAGATGAACAGCGGGCCGCCAGCGTCAGTGAAGCGACGTACGACTTCGCCGTCAGCGTCAATGCCGTCGCCAAATCCTTGATAGGCCATATCGAGGAAAGGAACTAATCCATTTTGCGTGACAACCTGAATGACTTCGGTCCATTGGTCGCTGCTTAGATCGGCGCCAGTTGGGTTGTGGCAGCAAGCGTGCAACAAGACAATCGATCCGCGTGGCATTGCCTTCAATGCGTCGAGCATGGCCGCAAAATTGACGCCGCGTGTAGCCGCGTCGTAGTACGGATAGTTGTTGACCGTGAAGCCTGCAAATTCAAACAATGCGCGGTGGTTTTCCCAGCTTGGATCGCTGATCCATACCTGCGTATCTTCTGCAGAAAAGCGTTTGAGAAAATCTGCACCTAGCTTCAACGCGCCAGTGCCGCCGATGGCTTGCACGGTGATGGCGCGCTTCTCTTTAATTACGGCACTGTCGGCCCCAAATACTAGTTCTTGGACAGCTTTGTCGTACGCGGCTAAACCGTCGATAGGCAAGTAAGTACGCGGTGACAGTTTTTCTATCAGTTGCGCCTCGGCTTTGCGTACGCATTGCAGTAGCGGTACTTTGCTATCGTCGTCGGAGTACACACCAACGCCGAGGTTGATTTTGTTCGGATTTTTGTCAGAGTTGAAGCCGTCAGTGACGCCAAGGATAGGATCGCGTGGCGCCATTTCGATGGCGGTGAAGAGGGAGGCTGAAAGAGGAGCGTTCATCGTGATAACATAAAAAGTTGGCTGCCAACAGGAGGTTTGCAGCTAGGAGTTTGCCGGACTATGGAAATCGGCTACAAAATGACCTGAGCGGTCCGTATTTCACCAGTTTCTTGACCAATAGCATGCTATTGGCGCTGTGAATCCGGCAAAATCTATCCTCGCCCAGCCCATTTCTCGCTTCGACTCCCACAGTCCGACAGACTCCAGGTTGAATGCTGTGCCGGATCACAATCGAGGCGGCGCGAAATAACATCATATTCTACCAAAGGTCGACGCTCATGGCTGACAAATCACAAGTTGCACAGGTTTCTAACAAGATTGATGATTCGAAGATCGTCACGTTTCCCAATTCGCCTTATAAATTGTTCCAGCCATTTTTGCCGGCTGGTGATCAACCAGCGGCGATCGATAAGTTGTCTGAGGGCATTGAAGACGGACTGTTTTACCAGACTTTGCTGGGTGTAACGGGCTCGGGTAAGACTTATACGATGGCTAATGTGATTGCACGGATGGGGCGTCCGGCGATCATATTTGCGCCTAATAAGACGCTTGCGGCGCAACTATATAGCGAGTTCCGAGAATTCTTTCCGCAGAACGCGGTGGAATACTTCGTTAGTTACTACGATTATTACCAGCCCGAGGCATACGTGCCGCAGCGGGACTTGTTTATTGAGAAAGATTCATCCATCAATGAGCATATTGAGCAAATGCGATTGTCTTGCACAAAATCGTTGATGGAGCGGCGTGATGTTGTAATCGTTGCAACTGTATCGGCTATTTACGGTATTGGTAACCCGAGCGAATACCATCAGATGATTTTGACCCTGCGCGTGAGGGATAAGGTGAGCCAGCGGGATCTGATTGCGCGGTTGATTCAGATGCAATACACCCGCAATGAAATCGATTTTGGGCGCGGTACGTTCCGCGTGCGTGGCGACACGGTAGATGTGTTTCCGGCTGAGCATGCGGAGTTGGCGTTGCGCATTGAGATGTTCGATGACGAAATCGACAGTCTTCAACTATTTGATCCGTTGACCGGGCGCGTGAAGCAAAAGATTCCACGCTTTACGGTTTATCCAGGTTCGCATTATGTGACGCCACGCGGTACGGTGTTGCGCGCCATTGAGACTATCAAGGATGAGTTGCGCGAGCGGCTGGATTTCTTCCGGCGTGAAAACAAGCTGATCGAAGAGCAGCGTATTGAGCAGCGCACCCGATTCGATCTGGAGATGATGCAGGAAATTGGGTTCACTAAAGGAATCGAAAATTATTCGCGCCACCTAAGCGGTGCGAAAGCGGGTGATCCGCCGCCGACTTTAGTTGATTATTTACCAAAAGATGCGTTGATGTTTCTGGATGAGTCACATGTGCTGATTGGGCAACTTAACGGCATGTATAACGGCGATCGCGCACGAAAGACCAATCTGGTCGATTATGGATTTCGTTTGCCATCCGCGTTGGATAATCGGCCGCTGAGGTTCGATGAGTTTGAAGGCAAGATGCGGCAGACGATTTTTGTTTCGGCGACACCCGCCGATTACGAAAAACAGCATGCTGATCAGGTGGTGGAGCAGGTGGTGCGTCCGACCGGTTTGGTCGATCCGTTGATCGAGGTGCGCCCAGCGTTGAGTCAGGTGGATGATCTGATGACTGAAGCGAACGCTCGCATTAAAAAAGGCGAGCGTGTGCTGGTGACAACGCTGACCAAGCGTATGGCGGAGCAGTTGACTGACTTCTTGAGTGATAACGGTATCAAGGTGCGTTATTTGCACAGTGATATTGAAACGGTCGAGCGCGTTGAAATTATCCGTGATTTGCGTTTGGGTACGTTTGATGTGCTGGTTGGGATTAACTTGTTGCGCGAGGGTCTGGATATTCCAGAGGTATCGTTGGTGGCTATTCTGGATGCGGATAAGGAGGGATTCTTGCGCTCTGAACGAAGCCTCATTCAAACAATTGGTCGCGCCGCCCGTAACCTGAATGGTACGGCGATTTTGTACGCGGATCGGATGACGGATTCAATGCGCCGTGCAATAGATGAGACCGAACGACGTCGTGCCAAGCAGGTTGCTTTCAATCTTGAAAATGGGATTACGCCGGTTGGTATTCGGAAGGAAATTCGTGACCTGATCGATGGTGTGTACAGTCCTTCGGGCGCGCGGGAGGAGTTGCATGCGGCACAAGATCGCGTGAAGTATGAGTCGATGAGTGAAAAGCAAATGAGTAAAGAAATCAAGCGACTGGAGAAGCAGATGAGTGATCATGCGAAAAATTTGGAGTTTGAAAAGGCGGCGCAGGTGCGGGATCAAATGCATCAGTTGAAGCAGCAGTTGTTTGGTGCGCCGGGAGTGGATAATGTGGTGCCAACTTGATATGCTTTATGTTTAAATTGCGTCGATATTTGAGTTTGAATCAGATTGTAAAAAGACTGAATATAAATTTGATCATTCATTCAAAAATTAGAGTGAAAAATTGTTATTTAAAATAATTTTTATGCATTATTAGGCATGTTATTAAGCGCAATATTAAGGCACCTTATTGGGCCTTAATATTGTCTCGTTAGGCAACTTGATGAAATTGATTTTAAATGATGAAGCTTGATCCATCTGATGCTGTTATTCCTTCGGATATCCATGTAGCGTTAGAGGTTGCTGATCCCTCCTGGCGTCCAATTTTGTTGGAGGGTTTGTCGGCGATGGCGGCGCTATATCCTGACTATCTGCCTGATTTGGTAAGGTCTGACTTTTTGCCGACGCAAGGGCGTTTGTTTGCTGCTTTTGCGCTGCCTTTGGATGAGGTTGAGTATGTGTTGGTCGGCGAAGGGCCTTATCCGCGGGATGCGAGTGCAACGGGGGTCTGTTTTATGGATGGTGCGGTTGGTGCGTTGTGGTCTGAAAAGGGCCTGTCAAAGCCCGTCAATCGTGCAACGTCGCTGCGTAACTTTATGAAAATGTTGCTGGTCGCGGACGGTCAGTTAAATATTGAGAGGACCGCGGGTGATGCGATGGTGGGGGTTGCATTGCAAGCGCAAAATAGTGCTTCTGCGACAATTCAGACTCTGGCTGAGCTACAAAAAAATCTGACTGCAAAGGGATTTCTGTTGCTCAACGCGACCTTGGTGTTTCGATCTTCTGTGCCGCCGGTTAAGGAGGCTAAGCCGTGGTTGCCGTTTTTGCAAGTTGTTTTGTGCGGACTGGCAGATCATAGTGTGAATGCGTCGCCTGAATTACCGACGCTGGTGTTGTGGGGAAAGATTGCCGAGCAAGTCAATGCGCTGGCTGTGGCTGCGCAATTCCCGAAGATGATGGCAGAGCATCCTTATAATCTGAGCTTTATCGGAAATGCGCGTATGCAGGGCCTGTTTGGGCCGATGCACTTGTTGCGGAAGGCTTGATTACGTTCTTGTTTTAGGTAGCCTTAATATTGAATGATCATTCAAATTAGACTCATTTGGCGAAGGTCTAATTCAACCGTATTTTCGTCGGTTTCTGATGTGTCGTCTGGCTCTGGGAACATTGATGGCAAAGCTGGCAACCCTTCTGGTTCGCTAGATTTTTTTCCGGCTTTCTTTTTTTCTGGTTTGAACAGATTGGATTGGCGGAGATCGTCTTCGGCTTTTTGGGCTGCTTTTTCCGTCACGGGACGCGCAACCGGTAGTTTGGTTTTTTGGTCTGTTGTTGTTTTAGGTGATTTGTCCTGGCTTGGGTCGCGGGTCAGCCAGCTTGTGAGCATATTGTCAAACAGGGCTAATAACGCTTCTGGCGGGTTTGGTGTGTAGGCTTGCCGTATAACAAGGCCGTCCCACATGGCAGTCAACAGTAGTGCGACTTGCCCTGCATCAAGTTTGCGATCAATTTGTTTGCGTTTTTGTGCCGTGCGCAACATGTCAGCGAGGCCGTCGACCCATTCTGATTCTGCTTTTTTAATGATGGCGCCGACTTTTTTGTTGCGCAGTCCTTCGGCGTAGATTTCTGTCATCAACCCCGCGTCGCTGGTTGCCGCGTAGCGTAAGGCAAAGGCTTGGGTAATGGCAGATAGCGCTTGCGGCAAATTATCGGTGTCATGAAATTCGCTCAGCATCGTGCGTGCCTGACGTCGTTCGTCCTCGGCCATGGCGGCGATAATTGCGTCTTTGCCGGTGAAGTAGCGATAGACGGCACCCGGTCCAAGGCCGACCTCGTTGCAAATTTCTTGCATGGAGGTTTGATGGAAGCCAGTTTTGCGGAAGCATTTTCCGGCCGATTTTAAAATATCGGCGCGTTTCTTCTCAGCTCTATGGGTCGGTGACTGCGGTGTTTTGGATTTGCGGGTGGCCATGCGTCTGTGCTTCTAAATATTTATACCGGAAGGGGCGATATTATAGTGCTATCGATGGCTTGCTTGCGGCCTCGTTTAAAAGAAATGCTGATCTTTTTTGTCTTGCCCGGCGGTATCCTGTGAATGTGATCATTGCAAGGCAGAATAATCCGAGTGACTGAAAGAAATATCGTCAAATAGTGCGCAAATTAGAATAGATTTTGCTATAGAAATATCGTGCAAGTGATTGAAGTTTATATGAATTTTTGAAAATAGGGTAATACCTGACGGATTCACTCAAGTTTGTTATACTAGACAAAATTATTCAGGTATTCCGAATAAAGAATGAAAGAGTGTTCTACGAACGGAGATTCCATGCGGTTGACTACGAAAGGCCGATTTGCAGTAACAGCAATGATCGACCTGGCATCGCGCCAAGGTAACGGCCCTGTCACATTGTCAGCGATCAGCGAGAGGCAAGAAATTTCGTTATCCTATCTGGAGCAGCTGTTCGGAAAGTTACGACGCCACAAAATAGTGGAGTCGGTACGTGGACCTGGTGGTGGCTATAATCTGGCCCGACCAGCAAAAGACGTTACAGTCGCCGACATTATTATCGCCGTCGATGAACCGCTGGATGCAACACAATGCGGCGGGAAAGAAAATTGTCACAGCTCTGATCAAGGCGGTGGTCGATGTATGACACATGATCTGTGGTCGACGTTGAATGCAAAAATGGTTGAATATCTGGATTCGGTTTCGTTGAAAGACTTGGTGGATCAGCAAGAAGCGCACCAAAAAGCGCACCAAAAACCGAAAAACCCTGAACAAAATGTGGTGGTAATGCATCGTTCCCACCTGGTTGCTTGATTGGAGCTTGGAAAAAGTATGAACGCACCCCTGGAAAAAAGCCTGATAGATACATTGAAGGCACCGCACTTCCCTATATATATGGATTACTCAGCAACGACGCCGATTGATCCGCGTGTTGCCGATAAAATGATTCCGTACCTGCGCGAGCAATTCGGTAATCCAGCCTCACGCAGCCATATGTATGGCTGGACTGCAGAGAAAGCAGTTGAAGATGCGCGTGCGCAAGTTGCTGCGCTGGTGAAGGCTGACCCACGTGAAATCATCTGGACATCCGGTGCGACCGAAGGTAATAACCTTGCGCTAAAAGGTGCCGCGAATTTTTACAAAACTAAAGGCAAGCACATCATCACGGTCAAGACCGAGCACAAAGCGGTGCTGGATACCGTCCGTGAACTCGAGCGCCAGGGATTTGAAGCAACTTATTTGCAACCGCAAGATAATGGCTTGATCACCATCGAGCAATTGGAAGCGGCGATTCGCCCAGATACCATTTTGATATCGGTCATGCTGGTGAATAATGAAATTGGCGTGATTCAGCCAATTCAGGAAATCGGCGAATTGTGTCGCAAGAAAGGTATTATTTTCCATTGCGATGCGGCTCAGGCAACCGGCAAGCTTGAAATTGATCTGGAAAACTGGAAAGTCGATCTGATGACTTTCACAGCACACAAAACTTACGGTCCTAAAGGGATTGGCGCGTTGTACGTACGCCGCAAGCCGCGTGTCCGTCTGGAAGCGCAAATGCACGGTGGCGGTCATGAGCGTGGTTTGCGTTCGGGTACATTGCCTACACACCAAATTGTGGGTATGGGTGAAGCGTTCCAGATTGCACAGGAAGAAATGGCGACTGAGCTGGTGCGTATCCGCGCTCTGCGTGATCGTCTGGCGACTGGTTTGCAAACGATGGAAGAAGTGTATGTGAATGGCGACATGGATCATCGTGTTCCGCACAACCTGAACATCAGCTTCAATTACGTCGAAGGCGAATCGCTGGTCATGGCGATCAAAGATATTGCAGTGTCGTCGGGTTCAGCTTGTACTTCAGCTAGTCTGGAACCATCGTATGTTTTGCGTGCACTTGGCCGTAACGACGAATTGGCGCATAGCTCGATCCGTTTCACTATCGGTCGTTTTACGACTGAAGAAGAGATTGATTTCACGATTGATCTCATTAAAGGAAAAGTCGCTAAGCTGCGTGATTTGTCGCCGCTGTGGGATATGTATAAAGACGGGATCGATATTAGTTCGATCCAGTGGGCAGCTCACTAAAAGTTAGCTGATTCTAGTATTTTTTTCGGCTCGTAGTTGACTGACTACTATGCTGCAAGATCCATAACAAGGAGTAGCAAAATGTCCTATTCAGAAAAAGTTCTCGATCATTACGAAAACCCGCGCAATGTTGGTGCCTTCGAAAAGGGCGATGACACTGTCGGTACCGGTATGGTCGGCGCGCCAGCATGCGGCGACGTAATGAAGTTGCAAATCAAGGTCGGCGCAGATGGCGTGATTTTGGATGCAAAGTTTAAAACCTACGGCTGCGGTTCAGCGATTGCATCATCATCGCTGGTCACCGAATGGGTCAAAGGCAAAACGCTCGATCAGGCAATGTCGATCAAAAACACGCAAATTGCCGAAGAGTTGGCACTGCCGCCAGTCAAAATTCACTGCTCAATTTTGGCAGAAGATGCGATTAAAGCGGCAGTTGAAGACTACAAAGCGAAGCATGGAATCGTAGAACACAAACAAGCAGCCTAATTTTCGGACTTACGCAAAGTCGCCCCAGCGGCGTTGTGCTTTCCTTGCCGCACTCACGTGCTGTCTGCGTCGGCACGCCTTGCTGGGACGGCTTTGCGTAAGTCCGAGTTAGTCGTTGATGTTGATCTGGCTGAGAGCAGCTTCTCCGTGTAGTTGTAGTTGCCGGAACAATGACAACAACTAGCTAAAAAGTAACAGAAAGAGATGACAGGTTATGGCAATTACTCTCACTGAAAAAGCTGCAAAGCATATCAATCGCTACATCGAAAGACGTGGCAAGGGTATCGGCTTGCGTTTTGGTGTGCGCACGACCGGGTGTTCGGGACTGGCTTATAAGCTGGAATACGTTGACGAGAAGACGACTGAAGATGCGGTTTTTGAATCGCACGGGATTCAGGTTTTTGTTGATCCTAAAAGTTTGCCTTACATTGACGGTACTGAACTTGATTTCGCCCGTGAAGGATTGAATGAAGGTTTCAAGTTTTATAATCCGAATGTTAAGGATGAGTGCGGTTGCGGCGAAAGCTTTACCATTTGATGTGACCGGTCGGGTATCAGGCCAAGCAGATTGTGTTGCTGCTCGTTAGGCTTATTTTGAAGCCATAGCGAGTGCAGATGGTTAATTAATAAGTCTGTCGTGTTGTATCCCTCATGGACTAACTAAGCCTGTTGCAGTAGAACAGGCTTTTGTTTTAAGTAAATATGCAAAATCACTTCGATCTGTTCCATCTTCAGCAGCAATTTTCGCTTGATCTTACGGCGCTAGAGCAGGCGTATCACGAGGTTCAGAATCAGATCCATCCGGATCGGTTTGCGAATGCCACCGGCGCTGAAAAACGCGTCGCGATGCAGTGGGCGACGCGTGCCAATGAAGCCTATCAGACTCTCAAAAATCCGTTTAAACGTGCTGCCTATATGTGCGAGCTAAACGGCGTTGACTTGCAGGCTGAATCGAACACGGCAATGCCGGGTAGTTTTTTGATGCAGCAGATGGAGTGGCGCGAGGCCTTGGAAGATGCGCGGGACGCCAAGGACATTGAAGCCTTGGATCGGCTCGATAAGGCATTACGTTTAGCTCGAACCAAAGATTTGATTCAGATTGCCGCAACGCTGGATGCACAAGATTTTGAAAAGGCCGCGCAATACGTGAGGCAATTAATGTTTCTGGAGAAGTTTGGGGAAGAAATTGGTAATACGTTCTCGCTTCTCGAGTCCTGAAATTCACCATGTCTATAACGCAAACAGAAAGCAAGTATGCCTGAAGTCTGGTTGTTTTTACTTGCAGCAATGACGTTGACGCTGGCTCCCGGTCCGGACAATATCTACGTTCTAACGCGTGGTATTGCGCAGGGTAGAAAAGCTGGTTTGGTCGCAGCATTGGGATTTAGCTCTGGTTTGATTTTTCATACGATGTTGGCGGTATTCGGATTTGCGGCATTGATTAAAGCGTCGCCGTCTGCTTACGCATTGCTGCGATATGCAGGTGCTGGCTATTTGATTTATTTGGGAATTCGTACGCTACTGTCGACCGCCGCGATCCAGACCGAGGGTGTATCCAGCGCAATCAAGCTGTCCCGTATTTATTGGCAGAGCGTGATCGCGAATATGTTAAATCCTAAAGTTACCTTATTTTTTATCGCCTTTTTACCGCAGTTTGTGAATGCACGTGCCGGCCATATTCCGGCGCAGATGCTGTTGCTTGCGGTTGTGTTTATATTGCAGGCACTCGCTATTTTTAGCGTGATTGCTTGTTTCTCTGGAATGGTCGGCGCTTTTTTTCAACGCAAAGCATCGGCCGCCACTTACCTGAATCGATTGGCCGGCTCGGCGTTTATCGCCCTCGGTATCCGCATCGCTCTCCCGGAATAAAACTATGGCTCTCCTTCAAATCTCTGAACCTGGCATGTCCACCGCACCGCATCAGCATCGTCTGGCGGTGGGGATTGATCTTGGTACCACCAATTCGCTCGTGGCGACGGTACGTAACAGCATTCCAGAAGTATTGAACGACGAAGAAGGGCGGCCTTTGATGCCGTCAATCGTACGTTACTTGCCTAACGGCCACGCGCACATCGGCTATAAGGCACAGGCCGCGCAAACCAGCGATCCAAAAAATACGATTCTGTCGGTCAAACGCTTTATGGGACGCGGCCTCAAAGATATCGCCTATGTTGAAAATCTGCCTTATGATTTTCAGGATATGCCGGGCATGGTGCAAATCAAAACGATTGCGGGTATCAAAAGTCCGGTTGAAATTTCTGCGCAGATTCTGGCGACGTTACGTCAGCAAGCGGAAGATGCATTGGGCGACGATTTAGTTGGGGCGGTGATTACCGTGCCCGCATACTTCGATGATGCGCAACGTCAGGCGACTAAAGATGCGGCGCAATTGGCGGGTATTAATGTTCTGCGATTGCTCAACGAGCCGACTGCAGCTGCGATTGCTTACGGTCTGGATAACGCGTCGGAAGGTATTTATGTTGTCTACGATTTGGGCGGCGGTACTTTCGACATATCCATCCTGAAATTGACCAAAGGTGTGTTCGAGGTCTTGGCAACTGGTGGCGATTCGGCACTTGGCGGTGATGATTTTGACCATCGTATTTTCTGCTGGATCAGTCAGGAGTCTCAACTCGCACCTCTCTCCGATAGCGACACGCGGGTCTTGATGGTCAAAGCCCGCGAAGCCAAAGAATTACTCTCGTCAAAAACAGAAGTCACCATTGATGCTGCATTGAGTTCTGGTGAGCAAGTACATTTGACGTTGACCGCGGGCATCTTCGGCGAGCTGACTGCACACCTTGTTGCCAAAACATTGACGCCCACCAGAAAAGCGTTGCGCGATGCGGACCTCACTGCGGATGATATCGATGGCGTCGTGCTCGTCGGCGGCGCAACGCGCATGCCAGCGATCCGCAAGGCGGTGGGCGATTTTTTCAAGACGATCCCTTTGGCGAATATCGATCCCGACAAAGTCGTGGCGTTGGGCGCTGCTATTCAAGCTAATTTGTTGGCTGGCAATCGCGCTCCCGGCGATGACTGGTTGTTGCTTGATGTGATTCCCTTGTCGCTTGGAATTGAAACAATGGGTGGATTAGCTGAAAAAGTCATCCCGCGTAATTCAACGATTCCGTGCGCGCGTGCTCAAGAATTCACCACATTTAAAGATGGTCAAACCGCGTTGGCGGTACATATTGTGCAGGGCGAACGTGAGCTTGTGAGCGATTGTCGTTCCCTCGCACGTTTCGAATTGCGTGGTATTCCGCCAATGGCCGCGGGTGCAGCGCGGATTCGAGTGACGTATCAAGTCGATGCAGATGGCTTGCTATCTGTTTCTGCGCGTGAGTTGCGATCCGGTGTTGAAGCGTCGATCAACGTGAAACCGTCATATGGGCTGGAAGATGATCAGGTTGCAAAAATGTTGCAGGATTCGTTCACCTCGGCCGACGTTGACATGCAGTTACGGGCGCTGAGAGAGGAGCAGGTAGAAGCTGAGCGAATCGTGCTGGCGACCGAGTCGGCACTGACTAGCGATGCTGCCTTGTTGTCCGAGCAGGAAAATGTGGCGATCGCAGCGTTGATCGTCGAGGTGCGCGCCAAGGCGCAAGGTGATGATCATCTTGCGATCAAGGCGGCGGTCGATGCGTTAGCGCGTGGGACCGAAGAGTTCGCGGCGCGGCGCATGGATCGTAGCGTTCACGATGCGCTTACTGGTAAGACGCTCGATCAGATTTCATAATTTTTTGCCGTTAAGTTTTGAATTAGTCCATAACACCCAAATATTGTAGAGGTAATTACCGTGACTCAAATTGTCGTACTGCCCCATCCTACTTACTGTCCTGACGGCGCTGTGTTGCAGACTGTTGCTGGCAAAACGGTGTGTGACGTCCTTCTCGCAAATGATATTGACATCGAACACGCCTGTGAAAAATCGTGTGCTTGCACTACCTGCCACATCGTCGTGCGTGAAGGCTTCGCTTCACTCAATGCGCTTGATGATAAAGAAGAAGATTTGCTTGATATGGCTTGGGGACTGGAAGCAACATCGCGTCTATCGTGTCAGGCGATTGTCGGCGAAGAAGATCTGGTGGTCGAGATACCAAAGTATACGATCAATCATGCGAGCGAAAATCACTAATAGGTTGATGTCGGTGATTGATGCGCTTATCGATGTTCGGCGTTGACCAAGGACATTGGTAAGGTTATGGTTGAAAGTCGATGAGTGAAGAGTGACAATCGGCTGTTCAGGCAACGGATTAAATGCCCAACGTGTGATTGAAATAATATTTCGACGCCGCCGGTTTGCAGTTTTAAAAGGATGAGCGTAATGAAATGGATTGATACACTGCTAATTGCAGAGTCTTTGTATGACAAGTTTCCAGATGTTGATCCGACGACGATTCGCTTTACCGATTTGCACCGTTGGGTCTGCGAACTGGATGGATTCGACGATGATCCTAATCGGTCAGGCGAGAAAATTCTGGAAGCTATTCAGTTGGCGTGGATAGACGAGGCTAAGTAAGTACGGCAAATAAGTACGCTTTATTCCTGAGGTAATAGAACCAAGTTCAAAAATGGTTTGATCGGCCCATGTTAGCGCAGGCTGATAAGTTGGTAAGGCATTAAAAAAACCGCTGTCACTACATTTTGTAGTGACAGCGGTTTTTTTTGTAGCAATCTTTTAAGCGTTTAGCCGCGTCCTTCCAGGTGACCATCCACAACACGTACCGGATCGCCAACGCGCCATTCTTGTGCCGACTGTGGAAAACTCCGCAATTTACCGTTTTCCATCCGCACTTCTACGCGGTAGCTGGTTGTGGTGCGGGTCCGACTTTCGACCTCATTACCAGCAAAACCGCCGCCGACTGCACCGGCAACAGTCGCCAGTGTGTTGCCGTTTCCGTGGCCAACCTGATGCCCGAGGACGCCGCCTAATATTGCACCAGCGGCGATACCTAAGCCACTTGGTTTAGCTGCCTGTTGAATCGCTTGTATCGATTCAACGCGGCCACAACTATAACAAACGGGCGCGGGAGGAGGAGATTGTTGCTCGTTCGCATAACGTTGCGATGGAGGCGGTGCATGGCGTTGCTCAGCAACATAATTAGATTGTGATGAGGGTGCCGGATTGTTGTTTTGATTCGCCGCTAGTGCGGGTGTGGGTGCAATATTCGAATTGTTCATGGATGGTTGATTGTCGACCCCAGGCGCTGGTGCAGACATCGCTGCTACCGGTGGCGCACTGCTATTAGAGGTGGGAATCAAGCCGGTGATGGCCGCAACGCCCACCAGGCAAACCAGCGTGACAGCAACCGCGGCGGTTGCGACAAGGGGATGAATACGGCGCTTGATTGGATCAGACATTTTTATCTCCTCTAACAGTTTTTATTCAGTGGTTTCATTATCTATGATTCTTTCATGCAATTTTAGCAGCAGAATGTTTCAGATGTAATTGCTTGTAACACATTGTACAAATATGTTGGATTTTGACCAAAAAGTGATTTTTATAGTTATGTAGGGCAATATTTTAGATATTTATGGCGCTATCTGACGCCAATTCACGATCGATGTGGTTTCGAACAGAAAAATAACGAATCACCATGGCGTGAGGCGCACAGTTGATGACCGACTCCAAGCCTGAGCCCAGCAGGTGCTTTGCTAAATAGTAAAATACAGGTGTCGTCAGTGCAGATGTAAACGCAAATTGCCACCAGCGTGAAGCTGGCGGCAATTGGTTGATACGCCGGTTTAATCGGTCTGCTTATTACTAAGGACTAATCTTCCCGACGCAGATGTGGGAACAAAATAACATCACGAATGTTCGGCGAATCGGTGATGAGCATCATCAGGCGATCGATGCCAATTCCGCAACCGCCAGTCGGTGGCAAGCCGTATTCCAGCGCACGAATATAGTCGGCGTCGTAATACATGGCTTCTTCATCGCCCGCATCTTTGGCGGCAACTTGCGCCTGGAAACGCGCTGCCTGATCTTCGGAGTCGTTCAACTCCGAGAAGCCATTGGCGATTTCGCGGCCTGTCATGAATAGTTCGAAACGCTCGGTGATACCCGGTACAGTGTCCGATGCGCGGGCCAACGGTGACACTTCGACCGGATAGTCGATAATGTAAGTTGGGTCCCACAATTGGGCTTCTGCGGTTTCTTCGAATAGCGCCAGCTGCAACGCACCGAGTCCGGCGGTGGCGAATGGCTTGACGCCGAATTTTGCCAATTCAGTTTTGATGAAGTCAGCATCGTGCAGCTGTGCATCTTCGTAATGTGGGGCATATTTGTTGATCGCACCAACAATTGTCAGCCGTTCAAACGGCTTGCTCAAATCCAGTTCGCGGCCTTGATAGGTCAGGGTTGCGGTACCGTGGGCATCGATTGCAGCTTGTCGGATGACTTGTTCGGTGAAGGTCATCAACCATTGGTAGTCGACATATGCGGCATAGAATTCCATCATCGTGAATTCCGGATTGTGGCGCGGCGACACGCCTTCGTTACGGAAGTTACGATTGACTTCGAACACGCGTTCAAAACCGCCGACTACCAAACGCTTCAGATATAGTTCTGGTGCGATACGCAGAAACATTTGCATGTCGAGCGCGTTGTGATGGGTAATAAACGGCTTCGCGGCAGCACCGCCGGGAATCGTGTGCAACATCGGTGTTTCGACTTCCATGAAGTCATTTTTTTCCATGAAGCGACGGATCGATGACATCGTGGCAGTGCGTGCCTTGAATGTGCGACGGGTTTCTTCGCTCATGATCAGGTCAACGTAACGCTGGCGATACTTGGTTTCCTGATTGGACAGTCCGTGAAACTTGTCTGGCAAAGGGCGCAAGGATTTGGTCAACAAACGCAGGACGCTAATCTTGATCGATAACTCACCGGTTTTGGTCTTGAACAATGTGCCTTCTGCACCAAGAATGTCGCCCAGATCGTAATGCTTAAAAGCTTCATATTCCGCTTCACCAGCGAGCTCTTTGGTGATGAATAATTGGATACGGCCATCGGCTTTTGGACCTGATGCATCTTGCAAGGTCGCGAAGGAGGCTTTGCCCATGACACGTTTCAGCATCATGCGTCCGGCGACGACAACCTTGACCTCGGCGGCGTCCAGCGCTTCTTTATCGAGTTCGGCGTATTGCGCGTGCAGATCGGCGGCTTTATGGATGGGGCGGAAATCGTTTGGAAATGCGACGCCTTGTGCGCGTAGGGCAGTTAATTTGGCGCGGCGTTCGGCGATGATTTTGTTTTCGTCTTGTGGGACAGGTTGCTGCTGATTATCTGTCGTCATGTCAGGCTCTTTTTGATAAATACGATGAAATAACGGGTACTGATTGTTGGTGTTGAATGCGCTCGTGAGAACGTGGACATTGCGCACAATAAGCACGTTGCGCCAAATAGTTACTGGCTTCTGGCGCAACGTCGGCGCTTATCATGTTGCTGTTAAGTCTTTAATTGCTCTGTTCGCAATCTCAGCATCTCAGCATAATTAGCGCATTGAACATGTTAAACGCCTTGTTTCAGCGATGCCGCAATGAAGTCATCCAGATCGCCGTCGAGAATCGCCTTGGTATTGCCGCTCTCGAAGTTGGTGCGCAGATCCTTGATACGGGATTGGTCCAGTACGTACGAGCGAATCTGGTGACCCCAACCAACGTCGGTTTTGGAATCTTCCAGTTTTTGCTGCTCGGTCATACGATTGCGCAACTCCAGCTCATACAACTTGGCTTTCAGCATGTCCCACGCTTCGGCGCGGTTACGGTGTTGGCTGCGGTCGTTTTGACATTGAACAACGATACCGGACGGGCCATGCGTCAAACGCACCGCTGAGTCGGTCTTGTTAATATGCTGACCACCGGCACCGGAGGCGCGATAAGTATCGACGCGCACATCTGCCGGATTGACGTCAATATCAATAGAGTCGTCTACTTCTGGGTAAACGAACAGGCTTGAGAAGGACGTGTGACGGCCATTGGCTGAGTCAAACGGCGATTTTCGCACCAGGCGATGGACGCCAGTTTCTGTACGCAAAAAGCCATAGGCATAGTCGCCTTCTACTTTCAAGGTTGCAGTTTTAATCCCGGCAACCTCGCCGTCAGACTGCTCCATGATCTCAACTTTGAAGCCTTTACGTTCGCAATAGCGCAAATACTGACGCAACAACATCGATGCCCAATCCTGTGCTTCAGTTCCACCAGCGCCGGCCTGGATATCAATGAAGCAGTTATTCGGGTCCATCGGATTGTTGAACATACGGCGGAATTCCATACCTTCGACCAGCTTTTTGAGCTCTTCGGTATCGGCTTCCACGGCTTCTACCGTTTCTTCGTCCTGCTCGTCGCGCGCCATCTGGAACAGATCGCTGGTATCGCGCAGGTCGGCTTCAATCTTGGTCAAGGTGACGACGATTGATTCTAATGATTTCTTTTCTTTCCCGAGTTCCTGGGCGCGTTTCTGGTCACTCCAGACGTCCGGGTCTTCGAGTTCGCCATTGACTTGATCGAGTTTCTCTACCTTGGTATCGAAGTCAAAGATACCTCCGTAATTCAATCTCACGTGACGTGAGGTCTGAGAGGAGGGCTTGCAGGGAATTTAAGCGTTCGGCTTCCATGATGATGTCTCTTGCAATAAACCCTAAATTATACGCGAGCCATTGGTTATCGAATGCAAAACGATGAAGGGGAGTCGATTTGTAGGCGCGATTTCATCCCGATTCGTTGGGTCAAGGTGAACTTTTGTTAAATCGCCAGTCTCTGAGCATCAGCAAATTACAATCAGAACGGCTCCTGAATGCTTTCTCCGCATCTTTACTGTTATTTAAGTTGAATAGAATCATGTCAAAACAATCATCAAAACTGGCTGCCCGTAGTGTGGCGCTCAGCGTTGGACTAGCCATATCACTGAGCGGATGCGGACTTTTTGCGCCGATCCCCGCGCCGCGCGGAGAGGTGCAAGGCGCATCGGTCAGCGCGGGCGAGTTAGCACAGTCGGACGTTAACCGCGTGGCAACATTGGCGATGCGCGACAATCTTGACAGCTTATATCGCTTATTGGATAAGTTGTATCGACGCAACCCAGCCGAGTGGAAAAAGACGGCAACTAGTCGGGACGATGCAATCAAACGTGTACGGGTTGCGATAGAGGCGCGCCAGCCTTGGGCAGAGTTGCAGGGGAAGCATGATATTGCGGCATTGTCGTTGGCCCTTGATCCAAGCTTTCAGGGCGATCGCGCAGCGGCGTTTATTTATGCCACGGCCGACATGATCATTACCGCGCATGGTGGTAAAACCACTTTTTATCTTATTGATGGCCTTAACGCCCAGTTTTTATACAACGCGGCCCGCAACCTCGAAGTTGCTTCATGGATACTTGGCACGCGACGAAATCCTGCTGGCCAGCTATTGCTACTGTCTAACGATATATCTGAAGGTGAGCACAATCTAAGCTTTGAACGGGAGTTCGGCAAGATCATTGGTCGTATTGATTTGTTGGCGGTGGTGATCGCCGAAAAATACCGGCGTGCCGGAATCAGCTATGTACAGAATTTGCTCGGCGGGACATTCCTGCAATTTTTACCTGTGCGATAAAATATTTTTTTCCGTCTTCATTTGAGTACTTCGCTTCCGGCTTGCTTGTCACGATTACTTTCTTGGAAGCTGGCAACAAACCATGCACTTGTACACGCATTAGATTTGATCGGTAGCGACCGCATCAGCTGGGTTTGGCGGATCGCGGCGAACGGTTGTTGCCACGCTCATGATACGGGCGCGGACCACGCTGATGGCTTGTTTCAGGGCGTAAACGTCGCCAAAGTATTGTTGTGGAATACTGATTTGATTGGCATTGGCGTCAATTTCTTCGATCTCATCGCGCCATTGATTGACACTTTCAACAGTCGGATTTTTGGTCGCCCATATTTCATCTTCAAGCGATTTTATTTCTCGGTACCACACCACCAACCGCTTTCTCATCGTGGCCGCATAGATTCTTGGTATCACTTGTAGCAAGCCAAATAGCAGCGCCATAAAAGGCAGCAAAATAATAAATCGGCGCTCTATGAAGTTAGCTAACCAAAACGGTAAGTAGCGCTGCAAGAAAGGACGGCCAGATTTGAAATAACGTTTGGTTTCGTCAGAAATAGGAAAATCTTCGGCGTTTTGATTGGGGAAATATCCGCGTGGTGTGAAGTAATCTTGCGCGCCGTGAATTTCATTGGCACCGTCCAGTAACAAATAAGCCAATGCCGGATGCAATGTGTCTTTCGATACGAGTAACGCCGTGGCCGCCAATAAGGTCACGTCGGTGTGTGGCAGATCGTCGGCAAGACTGGTTGAAGCACGTGGAAAGGTGACTTTGGATAGCGATGGAAATTGACGTACCAATGCATCGGCTTGAACAAAATTCATCAGCTTAAGATCGCTTTTGAGCAACCTCTGCATCATTTCGGAATCTGGTCGTCCTATGAAGAAAGCGGCATCGAGTGTACCGTTTTTTAATGCCTCATACGCTTTAGCCGAACCCAGTTCTTGTAGCTTGGTGTTTTGTTTGTTAAGCCCATTTTGCTTTAGCAGATCAGCCGCCACGATACGTAACCCGCTGCCGGGAACGCCGATGGAGACCCGCTTCCCCTGCAGTTGGGATAAACGCTCAATGGTGGTGGATGCCTGGTAAAAGACCCAGATCGGCTCGTAGGATACGGCGGCAATCGTTTGTAGATTTGGCGCGCGGTTAGCGTCACCAATACCAGACTGAATCAAGCCTACTTCATATGCGCTATCGGGGTTCTTCAACCGATCAAAATTTTCTACAGCTCCGGATGAACTGCGTATATCAAGCGTAATTCCTTCACGTTTTAAAATTTTGGCATAGCGCTCGGCAAAACCACGATAAATGCCGCCATCTGCACCGGTGGTGATCACGATGGTGCGTTGAACCGCTGGCTGCACAATGGTAATTGCAAGCCAGACTAAGCCAGCCAGTAACACGACACTGCCGATGATAATGAACCGCAACCGGCTACTCGTCATCAACGGTTTTTGAATGCGGTGGAGTGGCGGGCGTGTACGGGACATAGGATGTGATTTGGTCCGTTAGTATCAAAACACTGTCGCTGGCCTGACTAGCCTTACCAGCTAACGAAAAATCACCGCAGCTAACTGTGTGATAGAAGCGCAGCGGTAATCCCCAGAATTGCCATGATATTAACAGAGGTTTTTATCCAAAATTCGAACCGGCTAAATGTCGACAGATCGACTATCTACTAAGTAAGCTATTAAGTAAGCGCCTCCGCATGCTCCACCATTAATTGTACTTTGGTAACGCCGTTGTATTCATTGGCATCAAGACGGAAGGCTACCTTGGCTTTGCCACCGAGTGCGTCGGTGTGCCCAAACCAGATTGCATCGTATCGTGTGCCATTTCTTTCTAACAAGAGTTTTAAATGTTTCTCTTTGAGAATACGCTGGCTGATGACCTTGAATTCGTCGCAGAATACCGGTGGTGCAAAGCCTTGGCCCCACACCTGGCCTTCCATCTGCTCGATGAATTGCGTGGTGTAATAGGCGTCTTCTAAAGGGCCATCGGTTTCGATGATTCGTTCAAGTTGATGTTTGCCGAGCCAAGCGCTGCCGACTTTTTCGAACGCTGCTGAGAAGGTCTCGAATGCATCCGCACGTATTGTTAATCCGGCAGCCATGGCGTGACCACCGAATTTTTCAATCAGACTTGGGGCATGCTTAGATACCAGATCCAGCGCGTCGCGCAAATGGAAACCGGGGATCGATCTGCCTGAGCCTTTGATCATGCCATCGCTGCCAGGGGCAAAGGTGATAGTTGGTCGAAAAAATTTATCTTTTAGTCGCGAGGCAACAATCCCGATGACACCTTGATGCCACGAAGCATCAAATACACTGATCGTATTACTGTCAGCCGGACTGAAATTATCGAGTAATGCGAGTGCGGTGTCTTGCATTCCAGCTTCGATTTCTCGACGTTCTTTATTGATGGTATCGAGTTGTTGGGCAATGACCCAGGCGCGGCCTTCATCGTCGGTGGTCAGGCATTCGATGCCTAGCGCCATATCGGCCAATCGTCCTGCAGCGTTCAGGCGTGGACCCACGGCAAATCCGAGATCGAACGGCGTGGCGCGGCGCGCCTCACGTCCTGCGGCCCGAAATAGGGCGGCAATCCCGGGGTGCATTCTGCCTGCACGCATCCGTTTTAAACCTTGGGCGACCAGAATCCGATTATTTGCATCCAGTTTAACGACGTCGGCAACGGTACCAAGTGCAACCAGATCGAGCAACACATCTAGTTTAGGCTGGGTTTGTGCATCGAATATGCCACGCTTGCGCATCTCTGCGCGCAACGCCAGCAACACATAAAACATCACGCCGACGCCTGCCAGATTTTTGCTGGGGAAACCACATTCGGACTGATTTGGATTCACGATCACGCGTGCTGCGGGTAATGTATCGGCAGGCAAGTGATGATCGGTGACGACAACTTCGATGCCACGCCGATTGGCTTCGGCCACGCCATCAATGCTGGCGATACCGTTGTCGACGGTGACGATAATGTCAGGCGACTTTTCTCGTGCAGTCAGTTCAACGATTTCCGGCGTCAGGCCGTAGCCGTATTCAAAACGATTCGGCACGATGAAGTCGACGTTGGCACCCAGCAACCGCAATCCGCGCAGACCGACCGCACAGGCGGTCGCGCCATCGCAGTCGTAGTCGGCAACGATGACCATTTTCTTTTTCGCTGCAATGGAATCAGCTAAAAAGATGGCGGCGTCACCAATATGCAACAACCCGCTCGGTGCAATCAAAGAGCTTAATTCGCTTTCAAGTTCTTTTACGTCGAGCAGACCGCGTGCCGCATAGACGCGGGCCAGGACTGGATGAACGCCACTTTGACGTAAGCGCTCGGAGTCGCGAAATGGATAGGGCCGAGTAGTGATGCGCGTCATTGCACTGGCTCTTCCGCAGTCGTGGTGAAGGCCTCGTTCAACGAAGGCTTTATCCAGAATTTTTTAAGGGAGAGAGGCGTGGTGGTCAATTCGGTGATCCGGGTATTGTCGGTAAATGTGAGTGTCAATTGTTTCAGTTTGCCTTGTTGCACGGCGTTTAAGAGCGGGGCAAACCAGTCACGTTCCATCGCTTGAAATGCCTGTATCCATTCTGACCATTCGCCGGTCAGCGCAGGAGCGATTAAATCATCCAGTAACAGCAAGCCACGCTCGCCGCTAGTGGCGATAAGCTTTTCCGCATCGCCCATCACGTTGGCGTTAGGCTGGCTATCTTGCCCAAAAGCGCGCGACCAACCGTGCAAATTAAAGGTGTGGCTATAAAAAGGTAAGGCGCTTGACCCATCAACGGGCTGTGCGCTGGCGCCGCCCCACATCCATAAGGCATTCACAGCTTGCTGACGCGTTGCAGCGCGTTGTTCGTTGACGCTGTTTTCAAACCATTGCATTTGTACTTCATTTTGCAATTTGCGCCACGGGCGTGCACCTTCTCCGTGCGGCATCCAGATATCGACGTTATGGCCGCATGCCGCATCCGGTGTTGAGGTATTTAATTGCTGCCAGTCATCGGCGCGCATAAACCATGTATTGGCATCGCCATACAGCAAGATGCGGTTCTCGCCATCGAAAAGGGATTTAGCCTCTTCAAATAATGCGCGAGAATCCTTTTCGGACAGGCTTACCTGTCGAATATCGGTCAATACCAGATGGTCGCGCGCAATGTGAATGTGGGCCGGGTGAAGCATGAACCAGTAACCGTCGTCTACGGTCAGACCACATGCGCGCATGGCAGCGACTGCGACTGGAGGGCTTGTCGGTGCGTTGTTCGAATTATGCGGCTGAATGTTTTGGTTGGTGCTTAAACCGAAGTGTTGCGATAACCACCCTTCATGCGGCAGCGCCCTGGCAAATTCATCTAGAATCTGTTGTTGTTTACTGCCGCCTTTGGCGCGAGCAACAAGCGTGCTCAGCGCAGGCAGTTTTATTTCACGCAATATGTCGCGTGTCAGTTCAGCGGGCGGTAGGCTGAATGGTAGAAGAATGTCGAGATGTTTCATGCCCGAATTGTATGGCATCTCTGTAGCGGAAGTGGAAAAACCGTTATCTTTAGATTGCTTTACCTTTTTAAGGTAAGTGCATCTCCGCAGTTCTTTGACAAAAGAGCTTAGATCCATCTCCCAACATCTCGAGATGTAAATGGTATTTTTAATCGATAGTGCCGGTTGTTTTTATGGGTTTATCTGCCCGTTAACATCACTGGCGAATTCTGTGAAGTTTCCTATACTGTTTATTTTCAAGGAGAAAACCATGGGGCCAGAGCTGATAATGGATATGTGGGGCAATACCAGTCGGCAAATACCGCGTCCTACTTTTGAAGACTTAGTGGAAATGTTAGCGACAGAAATTGCTAAAATTTCCGATAAGTTATCAGAAGATGAACTTTATCGCATCATCGCCATTGGCGCGCTTTTTTACCAGCGCGGTTTTAAGGAAACGGGCGGATTCAGTACCGAAGATTTGCTCATTAAGACGTTATATGAAGGTGGCAGAGCATGACTGCGCTATCGAACTGGGTTCTGGTCTAGGGACGCCGCATTTAGGTGCATGTGTCAGATATCGCTAACTCGGCATTTAATAATTCATCTTTCATTATTTATCGCTGGTTGATTCAATTGACTTATTAAATTTGCACCAAATACTTTGGCAAACGCCTTTAAGTGTTTGAATTCGTTACAAAACGTTATAAGACTTCTGAATTATGGCAAACTGCTTGCTGATTTCAGGAGCCTTGCATTGAGCATTTTTAAAAATATACCGTTTGAGTGGTTGGTCGGCATACGCTACACCCGCGCTGGCAAGCGGAGTGGCCGTAATAGTTTTATTTCCTTCATATCGTTAATATCGATGGCTGGGATCGCGCTTGGTGTGGCGGCGCTGATCGTGGTGTTGTCGGTGATGAATGGTTTTCAAAAAGAGGTGCGGGACCGCATGCTGTCGGTTTTGGCGCACATCGAAGTATTCGATGGCTCCGGTGAAATGCCAAATTGGGAAGAGGTCGCCAGGCAGGCTTTCAATAACAAAGAGGTCATTGGCGCTGCGCCATACGTCGAGGCGCAAGCCATGTTAACGCGTGATGGTGAAGTGCGCGGGGTTGGCATCCGTGGTGTGATGCCTTCAGAAGAGCCAAAAGTCTCGGATGTCACCAAGCAAATCAAACAGGGCGATTTCAATGCATTGAAGCCGGGTGAGTTTAATATCGTGCTCGGTAGTGAATTGGCGCGTGGGTTGCACGCAGGTATCGGTGACAAAGTTACTATGCTGGCTCCGCAAGGGCAGGTGACGCCCGCTGGCGTAGTGCCGCGTCTGAAGCAATTCAATGTCGTCGGGATATTTGAAGCCGGTCATTATGAGTTTGACTCGTCGCTGGCTTTTATCCAGATGGAAGATGCAGAAAAAATGTTTCGTCTGACTGCACCGTCCGGTTTGCGTCTCAAGATTACAGATATGTTGCGGGCGCCAGAAGTCGCGCAGCAGTTGGCGAAGACAATGCCAGCTAATTTGTATTTACGTGACTGGTCGCAGCAAAACAGTAACTGGTTCGCCGCGGTTAAAACCGAGAAGCGCATGATGTTTATTATACTCACGCTGATTATTGCGGTCGCGGCCTTTAACCTGGTTTCGACGCTGGTAATGACAGTTACCGAGAAGCAGGCGGATATTGCTATTTTGCGCACGCTGGGTGCTTCACCGGGTTCGATTATGAAAATTTTCATGATTCAAGGCGCGTTGGTGGGATTGATCGGCACCGCGCTCGGGGTGGGGTTTGGGGTGTTGATTGCGTTGAATATCGATGTCATCGTCCCGGCGATAGAACACGCGCTGCATGTCCAGTTTTTACCGAAAAGTATTTATGTGATCAGCGAGTTGCCATCTGATTTGCGCTGGCCTGACGTCTATACCATTGGCGGTGTTGCGGTAATATTGGCGTTTGTTGCCACCTTATATCCAAGTTGGTGGGCCGCACGGGTGAAACCAGCGGAGGCGCTGCGCTATGAATAACTCACTGAAATCCAACAATGACGGTAACAGCATGAACGAAATTATCTTGTCGAGCCGCGGCTTGGGAAAAACCTTTACCCAAGGCAGCTACTCCGTCAAGGTGCTAAATGGTATCGATATCGACGTCGTTAAGGGTGAGCAAGTCGCGATCGTCGGTGCGTCTGGCTCGGGTAAGTCAACTTTGCTACACCTTTTAGGCGGTCTTGATACACCGACGACCGGTGGCGTCACGTTGCTAGGTAAAGATTTGAGTAATTTGGGTGAAAAAGCGCGGGGCGATTTGCGCAATACTGCGCTTGGCTTTGTTTATCAGTTTCATCATTTGTTGCCGGAGTTTTCGGCATTAGACAACGTAGCCATGCCATTGATGATTCGACGCCTGAGTCGCAAGGACGCCCAAGAGCAAGCGCATGCAGTGTTGTCACGTGTGGGTTTGGCAAATCGTGTGATCCATGTTCCGGGTGAGTTGTCCGGTGGTGAACGCCAGCGCGTGGCGTTAGCGCGGGCTTTGGTCACGCAACCGGCATGTGTGCTTGCAGATGAGCCGACGGGGAACCTTGATCGGGCCACGGCACAGATGACATTCGATCTGATGCTGGAATTGTCGCAAACAATGGGGACCGCATTTGTGATCGTCACCCACGATATCGAACTGGCGCGACGTTGCGGTCGTATTTTGCGTTTGTCCGACAATGGCCTGGAGCCTTACGTCGACTAAGGTCTTATCAGTGGTCTGGGCTTAACGGTCTGGATCTACGACTAAATGATCAGCGCGCCCGGCACCATTAGCTTGATCGGGGCTGGGGACTTGCTGATCACGAAGGCTGCCGAAATACAGCGCATATTGGCGTGTGAACTGCGCCCCAAAAAAGAAAATCTGCGCTGAATAGTAAATCCACAGAAGTAACGCCATCACCGATCCGGCTGCGCCATAGCTCGACGCCGTGCCACTGTTACCCAGATAAATTCCGATCAACATCTTTCCTACGATAAACAGTGCGGCAGTGCCAATTGCGCCAATGCAGACATCGCGCCAAGGTAACTTGGTTTGTGGCAACAGCCGATAAATAGACGCGAACAGCGCCGCAATGACGGCAAACGAAAATAGCGAGGATATGAACGGCAGGACGATAGGGATATCGCCAAAAAAACCACTCCAATATTTTTGCAAGACCGCCAGCGCCGCGCTAATTACCAAAGAGACCAGCAACAAAAACGCCAGGACCAGTACTAGCCCGAATGAAAGTAAGCGGGTTTGTATCAGCGTCATGAGTCCCGATGACTGATTGCGTTTCACGTACCATATTTCATCCAGACTATCCTTGAGTTCAGAAAATACGGTGGTTGCGCCGACGATTAAAGCAAGGGACGCAATAGTGGTCGCAATCACACCTGACTGACTGCTATGCACGGCGGCTAGTAACAGTTGAATCGCGCTTGCGCCAGTGGGGCCGATCAAGCCGGATAGTTGACCGACAATCTCTCCTTGCGCCGCTTGTTGTCCAAATACGGCACCAGCGATGGCTATTACCAAAACCAGGACCGGTGCCATGGAAAATAGTGTGTAAAAGGCTAATGCGGCACCTTTGCTGCCCGACCGTTGATTTAGCCATTCTTGAACCGTGCTGATAAGCATGGCGCGAATGCGAGGCGGAATCAGAAATTTTGGATTCATTTTCATGGTTTTTTGCCTAAGGGAATGCCTTCCATTGGGTGTGTTTATTTATTACCAGAGTCAAGTCCTCACGAAAAGAGCCTATCAAATTCTACAATTTGGCTTACCGAGTGCTTTCACCCTACTTAAAGTTGACAGTTATAGCCCAAAACGTGAGTGTTCAAAGCGTGGATCTGGCCCATTTTCAAGCTTTTTGACGATACCAGCCTCATCAAAGTACACCGTCATCAAGGAGTTCCAAACACCGCTTTCTTTAAAGCCGTAGTTCCAGCCTTCCAGTTTGACACGGCTATAAAAGATGGTATCAAGCGGATGTCCGACGAGGCGCAGGACGTCGTTCTTTGATTGACCGACCTTGATTTTGGCGAATTGCTCCAGGGTTAAGACTTGCGTATAGGAAATCAGGCGTCCATCCGGGCTAATCCGCGCCATATGGGTTTCCTGCCCGAACGCACCCTGATCGTATTCAAGCAGGCGTTCATTGCCGTCTTGATATGTAGCAGTGGGCTTGCCGAGGCGACTGATGACTTGGGTTTCAGGGTCGCCCGGATTTACTGGAACAGCGCAGCCTGCCAGAATGACTGCCAGGCTGATAATAAGGGCGCTTGCGAGGTTTTTCATAATGATTCCTTATTGATAAAAGTACGGAATGACCTCTAAAGGAGCGAGCAAGGACTACCTTGCTAGGACTGCATTTAGGAGGCTTAATTCCGTACGCGATGCAATCATTTGGATCCGGTTAAAGTAGTTTGGCAATAACCATATGATAATACCGGTCTTATAATATATAGGCAGACGTGATAACGGCGTCAAGTGATTGAATCCGTAGAAGTTTTGCTATATACTGCGCCTTTGGTCTATGTGGGCCATTTTTAATTATGTAATCACGGTATATGGGGTTTCCACTCTGTGTACCGCTTGTGAAAGGTAAGTATGACTATCGAAAAAACAGCTAAAGCCGCTATTGTCGCTGACAATGCACGCGCGCAAAATGATACTGGTTCGCCAGAAGTGCAAGTCGCTTTGTTGACAGCACGTATCAACGACCTTAATGGTCACTTTAAAGCACACGCTAAAGATCACCATTCACGTCGCGGTCTGATTATGATGGTTAACCGTCGTAAGAGCCTGTTGTCATACCTGAAAAGTAAAGATCTTGGCCGTTATCGTTCGCTGATCGAAAAACTCGGTTTGCGTAAGTAATAGGCTTGTTGATAGGCTTGTCATTGATCTCCAATACTTTGTCTCGATATTTCGTGACTGTATTGTTGCTTAATCGATAGGTAAAATGCCTGCGTCAGTCTCTGATGCAGGCATTTTTGCTTTTTGCGAAGCGTATTTGTTCATAAGTGCAATTGTAAGAAACCGGATTTAGCGCCTAAATTAGTGCAACGCATTGGTTGACTGACGTGTCTTATCCGGAAGTATTTCGTAAGGAGACGATTTTTTTACTTCAATATGAAGTGATCAAACCGTCTGTGGTGAGGTGAACGACAGCCCCTGAAAATCTGTCGGTAAAATTAGAGAGGAAATATCGTGTTTAATAAAGTTACTAAGACTTTCCAGTACGGCCAGCATCAAGTCACGTTGGAAACAGGCGAAATCGCTCGTCAAGCTTCTGGCGCAGTATTGGTATCGATTGAAGATACCGTTGTTCTGGCTACCGTGGTTGCACGTAAAGATGCTAAACCAGGTCAAGATTTTTTCCCATTGACTGTAGATTATGTTGAAAAAACTTACGCTGCTGGTCGTATACCAGGCGGTTTCTTCAAGCGCGAAGGTCGTCCTTCGGAAAAAGAAACACTGACATCGCGTCTGATCGATCGTCCGATCCGTCCGTTGTTCCCAGAGGGTTACATGAACGAAGTGCAAGTGATCATTCACGTGCTGTCGGTCAATCCTGAAATCGATCCAGATATCGCTGCGATGATCGGTGCATCTGCTGCATTGTCAGTCTCTGGCGTGCCATTTTCTGGTCCGGTCGGCGCTGCCCGTGTTGGTTACATCGACGGTCAATACGTCCTGAACCCGACCACGACACAATTGAAAACATCGTTGCTGGATCTGGTTGTTGCCGGTACTGAAGCAGCAGTGTTAATGGTTGAGTCCGAAGCCAAGCAATTGTCTGA
The DNA here is from genome assembly GCF_054343755.1 of Glaciimonas sp. GNP009. Lineage (NCBI taxonomy): Bacteria > Pseudomonadati > Pseudomonadota > Betaproteobacteria > Burkholderiales > Oxalobacteraceae > Glaciimonas > Glaciimonas sp. GNP009. The sequence goes on along the minus strand of NZ_JBTGUV010000004.1, from coordinate 499,982 downwards.
AGAAGTCATGTTGGGTGCAGTTGTCTACGGTCACGATCAAATGAAAGCGGTTATCAACGCGATTCATGATCTGGTACGTGACGGTGGCAAACCAGAAATCCAATGGAGCCCAGCGCCAAAGAACGATGCGCTGATCGCTCGCGTTGCGCATTTTGCAGAAGCTAAATTGCGTGAAGCATATCAAACTAAAGACAAGCAAGCGCGTACCGCCAAGCTAAAAGATGCGACTAGCGAAGTCATCGCTGCGTTGGCTGCTGAAGCATTGTCGATGAACGCTGCGGCACCGGATAGCTCCGAAGTCGGCAATATCTTGTTTGATCTGGAAGCCAAGATCGTTCGTTCGCAAATTCTGGATGGCGAGCCACGTATTGACGGGCGCGATACACGCACTGTGCGTCCAATCAGCATCCGTACTGGTGTTTTACCACGTACGCACGGTTCAGCCTTGTTCACACGCGGCGAGACACAGGCATTGGTGATTGCTACCTTGGGTACTGCCCGCGACGAGCAAAAAATTGATGCATTGATGGGGGAGTACTCGGATCGCTTCATGCTGCATTACAACATGCCTCCGTTCGCTACTGGCGAAACAGGTCGTGTCGGTACACCAAAGCGTCGCGAAATCGGCCATGGTCGTCTGGCTAAGCGTGCGCTGTTGGCAGCATTGCCAGCACCGGAAGATTTCAGCTACTCCGTCCGTTTGGTATCGGAAATCACCGAATCTAACGGTTCATCGTCAATGGCTTCGGTCTGTGGCGGTTGCCTGGCATTGATGGACGCTGGCGTGCCGATGCAAGGACACGTTGCTGGTATCGCTATGGGTTTGATCAAAGACGGCGGTAAGTTTGCGGTGTTGACAGACATTTTGGGTGATGAAGATCACCTTGGCGACATGGACTTTAAAGTCGCTGGTACTGCAAACGGCATCACTGCGTTGCAAATGGATATCAAAATCCAGGGTATCACCAAGGAAATCATGCAAGTCGCTTTGGCGCAGGCTAAAGTCGGCCGTATCCACATTTTGGGCGAGATGGAAAAAGCTGTTCCGAGCGGCACTCAATCGGAATTGTCTGACTTCGCTCCACGTCTGATCACCGTTAAGATCAATCCGGAAAAAATCCGTGACGTGATCGGTAAAGGCGGCGCTGTGATTCGTGCGCTGACTGAAGAGACAGGCACACAGATCGATATCAGCGATGAAGGTGTTGTCACCATCGCTTCTGTCGACGCAGCTGCCGGTCAAGAAGCGAAGCGTCGTATCGAAGAACTGACAGCTTCCGTTGAAGTGGGCAAGATCTACGAAGGTACAGTATTGAAGTTGCTGGACTTCGGCGCGATTGTGCAAGTGTTGCCAGGCAAAGACGGTTTGTTGCACATCAGCCAGATTGCCAACGAGCGCGTCAATGCGGTCGCCGACTATCTGAAAGAAGGCCAGCAAGTCAAAGTCAAAGTGTTGGAAACCGATGACCGTGGTCGCTTGAAACTGTCAATGAAAGCTGCACAAGAAGCCGGTGATGTTGCTCCGGTTGCGCATGTTGCTGCATCGACTCCAGCTGCGCCTGCCGCACAATAAGCTGATTTAATTTAGCTTTGAACAAACCGTCCGAGATGCTGATTGCATGTCGGACGGTTTTTTTATTGTCTGGTGAGAGAATAATGGCGCGATTTTCTCGTTTCAATCATTGACGATCCTCGCGCACTGTCACCTGCTGATCTCCATCAATGATCAATGGTGCGGAATGAAGGCTGTTTTAGCCCTCTCGATTTTCAACCGTTAACTTTCGGCGATGCCTGTGAATCAGCTAAAGTGACACAAGCCCAGTCAAAGTAGTAAGAGTTAAAAATAAAAAATAAAAAATAAAAAATAAAAAATAAAAAATAAAAAATAAAAAATAAAAAACCGTCAAGGTAAACTACCTTGACGGTTTTTTTATATCTCGAAGAGAAGGGCTATAAAGCCAGAATTCACCCCAGTTATTGCGCTATATCAACGAGTAATCAACTAATAATCAATCAAAGACTGGTGACTCAACACCCAGAATTTTGTGCAATTTAGGCGAAGTAGTGGTGTATTGCATGTGAATCTTCTTGTCAGGGAAAATGTACGGTGCAGCACCAAACGCAGCTAACGCGGCTTCATGGAAACCAGACAAAATAAGCTTTTTCTTGCCCGGATAAGTGTTGATATCTCCGACCGCAAAAATCCCAGGGATATTGGTTTCGAACTTCTCAGTATCGACGACCTTTAATTGTTTGCGTTCGATATCCAGGCTCCACTCGGCGATAGGGCCAAGTTTTGGCGACAGGCCAAAGAAAACCAATAACGTATCCAATGGCAGACGACGGGTTACGCCATCAGGACCGGTTACCTTGATCTCTGATAGCTTGCCGTCTTTAACTTCGTGCCCAGTGACCTGACCGACCAGAAATTGCATTTCAAATTCTTCACACAACTGCTTCATTTTAGCAACCGAGGCAGGCGCAGCGCGGAAGTCTTCACGGCGATGCAACAGCACGACTGATTCTGCTTTGCCGACCAGATTTAAGGCCCAATCCAGTGCGGAGTCACCGCCGCCGCAAATGACTAAATTTTTGCCGTGAAACTGGAGTGGATCTTTGACCCGATAAAACAATTGAGAATTGTTGAACTGGTCAATACCTTCGCTTTTGATCGTCCTTGGTTGGAATGACCCGACACCGGCCGCAATAAAGATGGTTTTGGTGATGAAGCGGGTGCCGACCGATGTTTCGACATTAAAGCGATTGTCTTCACGACGCTCGACCACAGTGACTTCCTGGCTAAGATGGAAGGTCGGATCGAAAGGAGCAATTTGCTTTAACAGGTTGTCGGTTAGCTCTTGTCCGGTACAGACAGGCACAGCCGGGATGTCGTAAATCGGCTTGTCGGGATAGAGTTCGACGCATTGGCCGCCAACAACTGGCAGTGAGTCGATCACGTGAGCTTTAATCTCAAGCAGACCCAGTTCGAATACCTGGAACAGACCGACTGGACCAGCGCCGATAATGACGGCGTCCGCTTCTATCGGTGCGTTGTTGCTATTGTTGATAACGGGGAGAGTAGATGCATCAATCTTGGCGCTGGTTTCCATACGACTATCTGATTCCTGTTTGGTTTGGGTCCCCCAATCGTTACTGCGAGCAATAACGAATGGCATTGACCTGTTTGCGGCACAAGCGACGCTGAGTTGCTTGCGACGTATATCGATCACATTTTTTTGGCTAGCAATCAGCTACGAGGACTTTTTCTTCGTACCTGAGCGCATTTGGCGAAAAATGCGGAAAACACTTTAGGGCGTTCATTTGCAATACTTCGCAATACTATTAATGCTATTTAAATTTAACGCTGAAGAAGATGCAACTTCTCCGTAACGTCTTTAAAGTCGTCAGCGTCGGGCAACGGTGGAATTGTCTTGGTGATCGACGGCCAGAAGCGCGACAGGTCTTCATTTAATTTAATGAATTGCTGTTGATCAGCGGGAACGTCTTCTTCTGCGTAAATCGCATTAACAGGACATTCAGCGACACAAACGGCGCAATCAATGCACTCATCCGGATCGATTGATAAAAAATTCGGGCCTTGGCGGAAGCAATCAACCGGGCAAACATCTACGCAATCGGTATAGCGACAGCTGATGCAAGATTCGGTCACAACGTGGGTCATAACAACAGTCCAATCTGTAAGTATTACTTGAAGCGGCAACGAGTCAAAGGTCAGGCTAGATGGCGGTGTTAGCCACCAGAGCATAATCTTGGCGCGCTCTTAGTTGCAAAGCACTGTATTTTAAGGTAATTCGGTATTTCCTACAAACGGCGGTTATATAGAATTCATATAAGCAAATTCACAATTCTGCTTAAGACGGCGTTGGCGGGTCTTTTCCATAGCGAGATATGCCGTTATGCTGCAACTTATCGGGTTTTAAGTGTTGAACTTCTCTCTGTCGATGCCTTGACGGAGCATAACAATAAAATCCAATCGCGTTTGCGTGAGGGCAAAAAATTAGCTAGTGTGTCAACTTTTGCAGCACCTTTAACCGTTAACCCATGGCGTCAAAAAAATATGGCATCCCATAACGAAGGTTCAACCAAGGCGATTTTTTACGCTTTAGGGGCTAATGGCGGTATTGCTCTCGCCAAATTTGTCGCGGCTATATTGACTGGCTCCGGAGCGATGCTGGCGGAAGCAATTCATTCGCTCGCTGATTGCACCAATCAGGTTTTTCTCCTGATAGGATTGAAAGAGGCCAAAAAGCCGGCGAATGACTCTCACCCGATGGGATACGCGCGGGTGGTGTATTTCTGGGCGATGATGGTGGCGATATTGTTGTTTTTTGTCGGTGGCGCGTTCTCGGTTGTGGAGGGAATCAAGCATCTGAGAAGCCCCGAGCCAATTAATAATCCCTGGGTTGCTTTAGGGGTATTAGGCATTTCGGTCGTATTGGAAGCTTTTTCCCTGCGTGGCGCGATGATTGAAATCCGTAAAATTTCACACGGGAAGTCTTTTTTTAGATGGTTCCGTGAAACGCGCCAGTCTGAACTCATGGTGGTAGCGGGTGAAGACATTGCCGCGCTGGCTGGGTTGGCATTAGCATTTGTCGCAGTGGTCCTGACGGTCTTGACCGGGAATCCATTATGGGATGCCTGCGGTTCGATTGCGGTCGGATTATTGCTGATGATCGTCGCGGTCATCGTGATGCGGGAAGTTAAGGCGATGGTGACCGGAGAGTCAGCCGCCCCCGAACTGCATGCTGCGATTGAAACGCATATCGCAGCGCATCCGGAAATCGATCATGTAATGAACCTGATATCGATGCAATGGGGTCACCAAATAATGATCGCAGTCCAGGCCGAAATGCGGCCGCAGACATCGGATATCGCGCTGGTCGATGCTATCAATGCTATTGAAGCTGACATCCAGTCACGCTGGCCGCAAGTGGTCTGGTGCTTTTTTGAGCCGGACCGGAAGAAGCCGCCTGCAGCGGTAACGGAGACCGAATTGTCCAGCTATCCGTAGCGTGCCGAAAATGATGTTAAAAAAACTCCTTAAGCCTTAAGCCATTAACTATTAACCGTAATATCGAAGTGATATTAGCAAAGTCGATACTACGAGTTGTCCCGATGGCTCACACACTATTTATATTTGGCACACCATGATCATTCGCTCCCTTCTCGATACCGATCTGTATAAATTCACCATGATGCAAGTGGTATTGCATCATTTCCCCGCAGCAGAAGTTGAGTATCGGTATAAATGTCGTAATGACGGGATTGATCTGACGCCGTATGTCGACGAAATTCGGGATGAAATTGCCGGATTGTGCCGACTGCGTTTTCAAGACGAAGAACTGAAATATTTGCTGAGTCTGCGCTTTATCAAAAGTGACTTTGTCGATTTTCTAAGTTTATTTCATCTGCAACAAAAATATATTACGGTGCAACCTTCGCCATTGAACAACGGCGAAATTGATATCTTGGTAAAAGGTCCATGGCTGCACACGATATTGTTTGAAGTGCCGGTCCTTGCGATTGTCAATGAGGTGTATTTCCGCGCTACTCAAAAAAATCCTGACGTTGAAGAAGGGCGAAAGCGTTTGCACAACAAAATGGCGCTCATCCGCGACGATCCTGCCATGTCTGGTTGTAAGGTGGCGGACTATGGAACCAGACGCCGGTTTTCACGGAGTTGGCACGAAGAAGTGGTGCAGACCATGCAACGCGATTTTGTTGAGCATCTGGCCGGTACATCGAACGTCCATTTCGCGATGAAATTCGGATTGATTCCGCTTGGAACGATGGCGCATGAATACTTGCAAGCGTGTCAGGCACTTGGGCCGAGACTGCGTGATTCGCAAATATATGCCTTTGAAATGTGGAGTAAAGAATATCGCGGAGATTTGGGTATTGCTTTGTCCGACGTCTATGGAATGACTGCTTTTCTTCGCGATTTTGATATGTATTTTTGCAAACTCTTCGATGGTGCGCGCCACGATTCTGGCGATCCGTTTGATTGGGGAGAGCGCTTGATCCAACAGTTTAAAGATAATCGTGTTGATCCTGCGACGAAGACCTTGGTGTTTTCGGACAGTCTTGATTTTGGCAAAGTGACAGCTTTGTATTTACGCTTCAAGGACAGGACGCGGATTGCGTTTGGGGTTGGTACCAATTTGACTAATGATTTGGGTTATACCCCGCTGCAAATTGTCATGAAGATGGTGCGTTGTAATGGGCAACCTGTCGCTAAATTGTCGGATACTCCATCAAAAAACATGTGCGATGATGCGGCGTATGTGAACTATTTGCGGCAAGTATTTGAAATTCCCGACGTTGCTAAAAATTCATAATTGTTATTTATAATAATGAATTAAGTTAATGTCAGACAATGTTATTTTAATCACAAATTTTTGTGTAATTTAAACCCGCTTAAAATAGTGCACTTTTATCTGATTCGAAAGATGCAATTGCTCAAAAAGATCCTCATCACGCTTGCCAGTTTTCTTCCTATTGCAGCCCACGCCGCCGAACTTGATGGCGCTCAATTATCCGTATGGTGGGGGATTCCCTTCATGGGCTTATTGGTCTCAATTGCCATGGGGCCGCTACTGATACCAGGATTTTGGCATCACCATTTTGGCAAAATCGCGTTGGGTTGGTCAGCGGCATTTTTGATTCCCTGCGCTATCTGGTTCGGTGTCCCATTGGCGGCGGCAGGCGTGGTGCATGCTTTTATGGCCGAGTATTTACCTTTTATCATTTTGCTGACCGCGTTATTTGTGGTGGCGGGTGGTATTTGTTTGCGGGGCAATTTGCACGGCACGCCCGCCCTTAATACCGGATTGTTGGCACTAGGAACCGTGCTGGCGAGTCTGATGGGGACCACAGGCGCTTCGATGTTGTTGATTCGGCCGTTGATTCGAGCGAACGACAATCGTAAGCATGCTGTCCACATTATTGTATTTTTTATTTTTTTGGTCGCAAACGCTGGTGGCGCACTGACACCATTAGGCGATCCACCGCTATTCCTCGGATTTTTGAAGGGCGTCGACTTTACCTGGACCTTTAAAAATATATTTTCCGAAACCATTTTCATGTGGGTTGCTCTGCTGGTGATTTTTTATTTTCTGGATCGTCATTATTTCAACAATCGCGAAGAACAATTGCCGCCGGTCCAAGATCCAACGCCTGACAATCCGAAATTGCGTTTCGAGGGGAAATTTAATTTTATATTGTTGATCGTTGTGATTGGTCTGGTATTGATGAGTGGGTTGTGGAAGTCGGGTATTACGTACGACATTTACGGCACGCCGGTAGAATTGCAAAATTTGTTGCGCGATGGATTGTTGCTGGTCGTGATTGTCGCGTCGTTGTGGCTAACCCCGAAAATTGCCAGAGAAGGTAATAATTTCACATGGGAGCCAATGTTGGAAGTTGGTAAGCTATTTGCTGCGATTTTTATTACGATTGCGCCAGTCATCGCCATGTTACGGGTTGGCGTACAAGGCCCATTTGGCGCGATTGTGGCGGCGGTGACGGGACCGGACGGACAGCCCAATAACATGATGTATTTTTGGGTCACAGGAATATTGTCATCATTCCTCGACAACGCGCCGACCTATCTCGTATTCTTTAATACGGCGTCTGGCGATGCTATCGAATTGATGGGTAAATTGGCCGGCACTTTAGCGGCAATATCTTGCGGTGCAGTGTTTATGGGCGCCAATAGTTATATCGGTAATGCACCTAACCTGATGGTCAAGGCGATTGCCGAAGAACGTGGTATCCGTATGCCTTCCTTCTTCGGTTATATGGCATGGGCATGTGTCGTGCTGTTGCCACTTTTCGCTATTATGAGTTTTATTTTCTTCCGCGCATAAAACTATGCGCGACCAAGCATTGAAACCGAACAAACATTAAGGACGTTGTCATGGGGAATACATTGAATGCATTAAATAAGCCAAAAATTTTGCTGGCCCGTGCCATTTTTCCGGAAATCATCACGCATCTGGAGCAATATTTTGAAGTCGAATCGAACCAGATCGATCGTATTTTTTCTCCTGCAGAACTGATTGAAAAACTGCAGGATAAGGATGGTTTGATCGCTACCGGCAGCGAACCTGTTTCGGCTGCGGTACTAAGCGCCTGTCCCCGCCTCAAGGCAGTGTGTAATCAGGCGGTTGGCTATAACAATATCGACGTAGCAGCGGCTACCAAAGCTGGTGTCATGGTGACTAATACACCGGACGTGCTGAACGAAACGACCGCCGATTTTGGTTGGGCGTTATTGATGGCGACGGCGCGTCGCATTACAGAATCGGAGCATTGGTTAAGAGCTGGTAACTGGAAGCAATGGCGCTTCGACAGTTTCCTAGGCGCTGACGTGCATGGTGCGACACTCGGCGTCATTGGAATGGGACGGATTGGTCAAGCCATAGCCCGGCGCTCAATCGGTTTTGACATGCAAGTGCTTTATCATAATCGCTCCCGCGTAACGCCGGAATTGGAAGCGCGTGCCAACAATGCCCGTTTTGTCAGTAAGGAAGAATTACTACGTCAGGCCGATCATGTGGTTCTGGTGCTACCGTACTCGAAAGAGTCGCACCACACTATTGGCGCTAAGGAACTGGAGATGATGAAACCCGGCGCTACGTTGGTCAACCTGGCGCGTGGCGGGATTGTGGACGACGTGGCACTGATCGCGGCATTACGCGCCCAAAAAATTGCGGCGGCTGGACTGGACGTGTTTGAGAACGAACCGGCCTTGCATCCCGACTTTCTTACGCTGTCTAATGTTGTACTCACCCCGCACATCGCCAGCGCCTCAGAACCAACGCGGCGCGCAATGGCGCTATGCGCAGCGGCCAATTTACTGGCAGCATTGTTGCCAGCCACGGTTGGGGCTTTGCCACCGAATTTGCTTAACCCAGAGGTAAGAAGGGGTTAAACAAGAAGGGGTTGAAACCTGCACTACCGAAATAAAAAAAAGGCCGCACTACTTTTATAGTCGTACGGCCTTTTTTCTGCATGATCGGTTTGCGTGGGAATTAACCCAATAAACTGTCAGAAGATGGGAGGCATGGTTACGCTTGCAAGTCTTTTACAAAATCAATATATTGTTGTTTTGCAACTTCTTGGGATGTGCCTTTCAATGCATTCCAGGCATCCCATTTTGCGCGACCAACAAAGTCTGTCATGCCGGGACGATCTCCAGTTGCATCGCCCAGGCTACCTTGCTTGTAAATGGCGTACATCTTTAGCAAAGTCATATTATCAGGACGTTCAGCGAGGTTCTTGGAGTCGGCTAATGCCTGGTCGAATTCAGTTTGCAGAGTCATAGGATAGTTGGGTAAAAAATGGAAATGCCTGAAGCAGGCAGATTGATGAGAATGTAAACGGTGGATGGGTCGCAGGACGCATAGGCTGTGCCATGGATTGTTTTTGAGATAGCCTGGTCTACTGATTGGCTAAATTAAAGTTACCATTTTAGGCATATTTTTTGCTCTACGGCGTGCAAACACTTAATCAACAACTGCACCTACCACTGCGCTGCCAGCTTTCACTGTGCCACTCACAACCGTACTTGCCACGCTAACGGCAGCAGATCCAACTGCCACCGTCGCGCCAACGACAGTTGTTGCCACACTGACCACAGTACATCCGCTCAACGTAATTGCCGCAAATAGGCCCGACGCTAAAATAGCGCTAAACGCAATACCAGACGTATGTTGCATAAGTGGAATAAGTGGATTCGATACGATGTAGGCAGTGGCCTAGCGTATTATTTATACGCCGAGCAGTTCTACTTCAAAAATCAGCGTTGCGTTTGGTGGAATCGCACCGCCAGCTCCACGGGCACCGTAGCCGATTGCCGCAGGAATCACCAGTTTGCGAACACCACCGATTTTCATGCCTTGTACGCCTTCGTCCCAACCTTTAATGACATGGCCAGCGCCCAGCGGAAACTCAAACGGATCGCCGCGATCTTTGCTTGAATCAAATTTTTTGCCTGCGCTGCCGTCGCTATTTTGTAACCAGCCGGTGTAATGAACGCTGACGTGGTCGCCAGCTTTGGCTTCTGCGCCTGTGCCGACAGTGGTATCTTCGTATTGCAAGCCAGAAACGGTAGTAGTTGACATTGCTTTCCTCTTTGATTGGTTAATATGGATGGTAGTGTAAACCAAAATCAACGGTTTAACAGAACGAAGTATTGTAGTAGTAGTCTACAAATAGGTGTACCAGGGTTTGATATTTAGTCTGGTTGCCACGCTTTGGTATGTCACCTTGAGATCAGGCTGAGTATTCAAGCTTTGTTTTGTAACGTTCTTTATATTGTGATTTAAGTCAAAGGGCGCAGCATCGTTACGGCTTGCGCGGTAAAATATCTTTTTTGCTCTTCTGAATGTTGCCATGTCCGATTTTGCTGGCCTTACCACGCGTTCTACATTTTCTATCCGGTCACTAGCCACCGCCTGCGGATTGCTGACAGTATTGTTTGCATTGCCCGCACTTGCGGTGCCACCGGGCGCTGTTTCCCCCATTGTTCCACTCGCAACTGCTCCTACTGTCGTTGTTGTCCTGAATTCGCGTGATGCGACTATTAGTTTGATCGATCAGAATACATTTAAGGAAATCGGATCGTTTCCGGTTGGTAAGGAGCCACACCACCTGATGCCGACGCCAGACAATAAGTCACTGATCGTGGCTGCTGCTACCGGTAATGAATTGTATTTTTTGGACCCTAAAACGGGGAAAATACAGAGTCTCGTAAAAGATATTGCTGATCCTTATCAAATCGGTTTTTCGCCCAATCAAAAATGGTTTATCTCTAACGGTTTACGTCTGGATCGCATTGATATTTATGGCTTCGATGGTAAAACGCTAAAGCTGGCCAAGCGTCTGCCGCTGCCTAAAATGCCAAGTCATATGACCTTCAGTGCGGATAGTACGTTGGCTTTCATTACACTACAGGGCACGGATGAGATTGCAGCCGTTGACCTGGCCACCCAAACGGTCAAGTGGACCATGCCAATTGGAAAGCAACCGGCTGGTATCTACATGACGCCTGACAATAAGTATCTGTTGGTGGGTGTCATGGGTAGCGATTATGTCGCCGTAGTGGATTGGCGTACGCAAAAAATTGTCAAGAAAATCAAGACCGGCGATGGCGCGCATAACTTCCGCCCACAAGGCGATAAGCGTCACGTGTTTGTATCGAACCGGGTTGCCGGTACGATCAATATTCTGGATTTAGAGACACTTGAAAATGTTGGTGTGATTAACGTGCCAGGCGGTCCGGATTGCATGGAAGTGACGGCTGATGGCAAGACGATGTGGGTCACGCAGCGCTGGGTCAAGCAGGTTTCGGTGGTGGATATTGCTAGCCGTAAAGTGATTAAAACGGTCCCGGTAGGTCGGTCACCGCATGGTATTTATTTTACCAACCGCGCTTCGGAATTGTGATGACCCGTTCTTCGATAAAGTCCGGCAGGCCTCGTACCCGGTTGGCTACCATAATGACGGTGGCAAGTTGTGCTGGCCTTCTGTTCTTGTCACAAGCGCAAGCGCAGGGGACCATTCCTGCCACCGCCTGCAAGGGTACGTTGTACCTGACCTTTGATACCGGTAGCCAATCGCAGGCAGAATTTATCGCCCAGACATTGCGTCGTCATCACATTAAAGCCACTTTCTTTATGGCAAATGAAAAAACCATCAACGGCGACTATTCTCTTGATCCATCGTGGGCACCTTTTTGGAAGTCATTGGTAGCGGATGGTCATGCCTTCGGCAGCCATACTTTCGATCATGTGTACGCGAAGCGTGACTTGGCAGATGGAAACATTGAAATGAAGCCCCAGTTTGGCGCTAATGGTGGCAAATTGTTATCATGGACGCCTCAGCAATATTGCGAAGAAATCAATCGTGTTGAGCAGCGTTTTCATAGTTTGACGGGTGCCCATCTTGATCCATTCTGGCGCGCTCCTGGCGGCCACCTGACGCCACACACCTTGGCTGCGGGACAAGCTTGTGGTTATTCGCACGTGGCCTGGGCCGATGCCGGATTTTCAGGCGACGAACTCCCCAGCGACAGATGGCCCAATAAACTGTTGTTGGAGCGTGAGTTAAAAAACGTCAAGGACGGAGACATCCTTATAGCGCATCTGGGTATCTGGTCGCGCAAAGATCCATGGGCACCCGCGGTCCTCGAACCACTTATTACTGGATTAGAGAAAAAAGGGTTTTGTTTTGCTACCTTAAGAGAGCATCCTGCCTATAAAATTTCAGCAGAAAAAGCGAGAGGCAAAAGCCCCGGTCCTTATGACATTGCCGCAAGCGCTAGTATCGGTAGAAAGCAGCCAGCATCATGATTGATAGTCTGATTAATCTGTTTTCCAATGTGCAGGCATGGATATTTCAGGTTGCCGTGCAACCGTTGATGTTTCATCTAGGTTTCAGTGAATACATTGAAGACGCGTTTGATGGCGTCGAGTGGTTTTTGATCGGGGTGTGCGAATTGATTGTCTTATTCATCATTTTGCGGCCATTGGAATCTGCTATCCCGGTCCATCCAATAAGCGACAAACGGGCTCGTCGGATTGATTTTTTGTACACCGTGATTCAGCGTCTGGGCGCATTTTCAGTTCTAATATTTTTTCTGATCGATCCGGTTGTTGCGCAGGTGACCGAGTGGTTCCATCTGGAAGGCATACATCCTTTCAATTTAGAGAATCTGTGGCCTGGCATCACTGATCGACCATTGGTCACTTTTTTGGTGTATTTGGTTGTTCTCGACTTTTTCGATTACTGGTACCACAGGGCTCAGCATAGTTTTGGCTGGATGTGGGGTTTGCATAGTTTGCACCACAGTCAGCAAAACATGAACCTTTGGTCGGATGATCGTAACCATCTGTTAGACGACTTAATTCGCGATATTTTCATGGCCCTGATCGCCATCGCGATTGGCGTCGAGCCATCGCAATATGTGCTCTTGGTGGCCGCGTCCCGCATGCTTCAAAGTTTGCAACATGCCAACGTCAGGATTCATTTCGGCAAGTTGGGCGATGCTATCGTAGTTTCACCACGCTTTCATCGTTGGCATCATGCGATTGGAATCGGTCATGAAAGTAAAGGTAAAGGATCATTAGGCGGTCATAATTTTGGTGTCTTATTCTCCTTTTGGGATGTGCTATTTCGCACTGCTTTTTTTGGAAAAACGTTCGAACGCACCGGCATCCGGGATCAGTTGCCAATTCCGCTCGGCAAAGAACGTAACTATGGCAGCGGTTTTTGGGAGCAGCAATGGCTGGGATTAAAACATATGGTTGAATTTGGCAGAAAGCCCCGTCGCTGATGCGGCCCGTCATCGTCGCATTCGGTCGGGCGCTGCTGTCGCAACTGCATTTTCGGATGTTGATACTGACTTTTTTACCATTTTTGCTATCCGTGATAATTTGGGGTTTGGCATTGTGGCTGGGTTTGCAACCTTTGCTTGACTGGCTGCAAAGTTATTTGGTTGGTAGTACCGGGATGAATGCCGCGGGCGGCGCCTTGAGTTGGCTTGGTCTTGGTGCCTTAAAGGCAGTTATTGTGCCTTGGGTAGCATTGTGGTTGCTGTTGCCGATGATGATTCTGACCGCGCTGGTATTTGTTGGATTGTTCGCATTGCCAGCTGTTGCCCGCCATGTCGGTGGCCGTCACTACGCCACATTGTCACAGCGCAAGGGCGGCTCTTTGTTCGGCAGTCTTTGGATTTCAGGCTCATCGTTTTTATTATTCTGCGTCTTGTGGCTGATCACCCTGCCATTGTGGTTGATTCCCCCATTGGCTTTCATTATTCCGGCGCTTTTGTGGGGTTGGCTGACTTATCGGGTGATTGCTTACGATGCACTTTCTGATTACGCCGATAAAGATGAACTAAAGGCGATTTTGAAGATTCATCGTTGGCCACTCCTGACAATCGGTATTATTACAGGCATGCTGGGCGCTGCACCGACTTTGTTATGGTTGGGAGGAGCGCTTTGGTTGGTTATCCTTCCTTTTATGGCTGCCGGATCAATCTGGTTATACGTACTGGTGTTTGTGTTTACTGGTTTGTGGTTTGAGTATTATTGTCTAGAAGCGCTGAGCAAGTATCGCGCTGGCAAGTTGGCTACAATTATCATTGCCGAGCGTGGAACTGATGCCGTCGATAGCGATGCTGCAAGTGGAAATGGCGCTAACAGCGGACTTTCGATCGGCGATGAAGAGCCGCGTCGTTTAATGTGAATTTCAGGAAACTTCAGTGGGCTTCGGTAAACCTCGGTAAATTTTCATCGATTTCGGTAATTTCCCCCCTTACTCATCGTAAAAGAACCTCTTATGGCAATCGGACTAATCATCATCGGCGACGAAATTCTGTCTGGCAAACGGATTGACAAGCACTTTCCAAAAGTGCTCGAAATGTTGACTGCGCGAGGCCTGACCCTGAGTTGGGCCGAGTATCTTGGAGACGATCCGGCCCGCATCATCGCCACATTGCAACGTACATTTTCTAGTAACGACATAGTGTTTTGTACAGGCGGCATCGGTGCTACCCCCGACGATCATACGCGTCAATGTGCCGCCGCTGCGCTTGGTGTTCCACTGGTTTTGCATCCTGAAGCACGTGAAAAAATTCGTGAACGGGTCGCCGATACTGCACGTGAAGCGGGTCTCGAGCCAGACTATGAGACGCCCGATAACCTGCATCGTCTTAAAATGGGTGAGTTCCCATTGGGTGCCGACATTATCCCTAACCCGTATAACAAAATTCCTGGATTTTCATTCAAAAACAAGGGAAAAGCGCCAGGCCAAGCGCAAGGTATACACCATTTTGCACCGGGGTTTCCGGTTATGGCATGGCCTATGTTTGAGTGGGTGCTCGATACCTATCACGCAGACTTATTCCATCAAAATCCGCAACTTGAGCAGTCGGTATTTGTGTACGGTGCGATGGAATCTGTTCTGACGCCTTTGATGGAGGCGATTGAAATTGAATTTCCATTGGTAAAGGTGTTTAGTCTTCCGCACGTAGGCGACGCTGAGACGCAGCGCCACATCGATCTCGGTGTCAAGGGCGAGCCAACCCAAAGTGCTGCGGCGTTTATTAAGATGTTGGCAGGACTGGATCAGCTGCACATAGCTTATCGGTTAATTGGCTAGTTGACTCGGGTTCTTGCGGATGAGGTTTATTGTACGAAGCTAACAATTCTTAAGCCGATTGGTGCTCGATCATTTAAACTGCTGCTGGGCATGCTTGACGGTAAATTAAGCGCTTTGAAGGCTAGTTAATAGCGCTTAATGCTTAAACTAATTATAGTTAAGCGCTGATTATCGGCGCCGTACTTATTTTCTTATTTTCTTTTTTCGGATTTCAGACTGTGTCAGAAATCAGTTGCGCCTCTATTTGATTGGTATCTATTTTATGTTCGGTTTTCTTTTTAAGCGTGCAGGTCGTTCTGCCGCCGCGGCACAATCAATGGTGGTACAGAAAGCACTTCAGCAAACGGAACTTCGCGTTGCCAGTGCGCAAGCCATCGATAGTGCGCGCCAACAGGCATTAAAACAAGCGGCTAGTTTGACGGAAGAGTCTTCGGCGGTGGTCTTTATCCTGAAAGCCGAATTTGCCGATGCGCGATTGCAAGCTGCGCAATGGGTGCATAGCGCTAACGGCCTGGAGCAAGTGTTGAAAGCGATGCGGAACGTCGATCGTCGTGTCGTAAAATTGATGCTATCCAGACTCGATGTATTGCGTCGTCAGCAACAAACCTCGGCGCAAGCAGTTCTTTGCCTGCAAACCGCGCAAGAATTGCTGAATCAAGAGCAGCTATTGCCGAATCAAGTCGCAGAACTGGATCGCGCCTGGCAGCAAATCGAAAACCCGCTTGAGATGCAACAGCAAGAATTCCGACAAATCAGTGCGGCTTTGGCGAGTCGGTTATCCGCGCAAGCTGAATTACAGCGGGCCGTGCTGGGTTTGCTAGCGCGTTTACGGCAATTAAATCAGCAAATTAACGACGATCCGTTGGCACACACTGCAGATGAGGTCGCATTCCAAGCGGCCCAAATAGCCGAGCACATGCAGCAGCATCAGACCAATGTTGAGGCAATAACTTTACCGAAACAACTGGCGTCAGAATATGCGGTCGCCTTCCAAGTCTTGCAACAGCGCCTCCAGACGTTGCTGAAATCGCAGGAAACACTCAATGCACGGCTCGCATTGTTGACGCAATGGGAGTCAATGGCAGCCGAGACCTTGAAGCCTGAACTGTTGCGCCGCAGTTGGACTAGCTTGGGTGTTCTTTCAGCAAGTCAAGCATCTGATCAGATTGCTGAGCAACGTTACGAAGCGTTATTGAAACTGAGTATTGCTTCAGCTCAGCCAGTAGTTTTACCTAAAAGCGCACAGCCACTTGTCGGTGTTGAGCAGCCGACTGATACGGATAAAGTCGCCTCGCATCAGCAGTTTGTTGCTGCGTTAGAGGGCTTGGAGGCCGCGCTGGAAGAGGGTGCTTTGCAAGTCGCAATGGATTGCGACAAGACGTTACGCGCGATGGATTTCAAAGCGCTAAAAATCACGCCACCACAAAATGCACGATTAGTGCAGGCACGTGGTGAGTTAGGACGCTTGCAAGGCTGGGCGCGTTGGGGCGGTAATGTCTCGCGCGAGGAGCTGATGAAGGCTGCGCAGGAGTTGTCTGATCAAGGTTTAGCGGTGATCGAATTAGCCAAAAAAATTGGCAGTTTGCGGGCACGCTGGAAGTCACTTGATAGTTCGGCCGGCTCCGCGCCAAAAGTGCTATGGGATGGTTTTGATGCAGCGTGTACAGCCGCCTATTTACCGGTAGCGGCACATTTTCAGCTGCTGGCTGAAGAGCGTCAACGTAATCAGATCAAGGCGCTGCTGTTGATTGATGAGATACAACAATATGCGGCGGTAGCACTGAACAATACTGATTCGTATCGCAGCACCGGTTCTGTTGCTGGACTGCCGGATTGGAAGGCCATTGCACAATTCTGTCAGCAGAAGCAGCAAGCCTGGAGAGGTCTCGGAGCAATTAACCGGAGTGAAAAGAAGTCACTCGATAAGTCGTTCGCCAACGCAAGTCAACAACTGCTGGCGCCGTTGTTGGTGCAACAGCAGCGAGAGATTACCAATCGCGAAAAGCTGATTACTGAAGCCTCTGAACTGCCGGTAAATCAGCGTGATACTGCCGAACGTCTGCGCGAATTGCAGCTACGTTGGCAAGAGCAGGCCAAGGCGCTGCCATTGTCGCGACAGGATGAACAATTGTTGTGGCAGCGCTTCCGTATTGCTTGCGATACGATTTTTACGCAGCGTAAAGAGGCCGCGTCGACCGCCGATGCTGAGCGTCGACAAAATTTGCAAGTCAAAGAAGAGTTGTGTACCAGCCTTGAAGCGGCAATCAGCCAAATAGAAGTTGCCGTGCCGAGTGTTTTAACCGGAATGTTGCGTCAGACACAGCAAGACTGGAGCCGGACTGGCGCGGTCCCACGCGGTGCAGAAGCGCAAATAGAAGCGCGCCATAGCGCTGCGGTTGCCAGCTTGCAGGCGCACATCGATCAAGCTAGACATAATGCCGTGATCGCCGAGGCGCATGCACTGTGTGACAAATTGGCGCTTTGCCAGTTGGTCGAGGTTAGTTTGGGGTTGGATGGCGATGCCGAACCGGAAGGCAATCCAGATCGTTGGGATGCCAATTGGCAAGCGATGCCGACGTTACCGAGTGTGTTTGAAAAAACAATGCGGAGCCGTTTTGATACCGCTCTTCAATTACATCGGGTTGCGGAGCGGCCCGCGATAGATGCCTATCTCATGACGCTTGAAAACAATCGCGAAAAACTCTTGCAAGAGCTATTGCGGGCAGAAATTATTACCGGTGTTGATAGTCCTGCGACGCTGACGCGCGAACGTTTGCAGGTGCAGGTAGAAGTACTGCAAGCAGCATTGAAAGCCGGTACTTCAGGGCTGAGTAGCAGCGATCAGCTATTGCGTGCATGTGGTTTGCCAGCATTAATGGATTATGTAACGCGGGAACGGGCCGAGCATCTGATTATGTCAGTCAAAGGACGGGCAGAAGTGGCAAAGGCTTAAAACTGGTTACGCCGTTTGGGAACGGCGTAACCGCGACTTGATGAACATAACAAATGAGGAGGGCCGGGCTTTCACCTGGCACCTCCTCATTTTTCATTTTCATTTACATTTATTGCCATTCATTCGCGCTTTTTACGTTTCCCCTTGGTGCCATTCGCTACTTTAACTGTGGGACTTATTTCTTGATATTGACGGCAGATGCTTTGGCTGCGGTTTGTGATAGCTGATCGACTGCGGTATTGACATTACTTTCCATCGTGTCCATCGCTTGCTTTGCGCTTTTAGTGAATTGTTCGTATCCGGCGCTGGCATTTCCGATCGCAGTTGTAATGAAAGCAATCGCGCTTTCACTGCCTGCCGGAGCACTTTTCGATGCTTGTTCAAATAACTCCATGACCTTACGCTTGGTTTCGGCAACTTGTGCGTCTGCCGTTTTGCTAAGTTCAGCTTTAGTTGACGCAGCTATAGTCGCTAAATGACGGCTGTACGCAATGACTTTTTCAGTATTGGGTTGTGCATGAGCCAGGCTCAACGACAAAAATTCCTGAGGATCTTTCGCTGAAAATAGTTTTTTTGTCGCAGCACTCGAATCCTCAAAAGATGCTTTTGCAGCAGTCACATTGAGTTCTACCAGTTTTTCCATGCCACCAAATGCTTTAGCTGTGAAATCAGTAAAGAGTGCCAGATTGGCTTCAAAATTGGCTTTAGCTGCGGAGGAAAATTGTTCGGCGGGTGTAGACATAAGAGCTTCTCCAGAGATGCTATACAGTGTGAGTGAGGAACAAATGGATATTGCAAGCGCTATTGACTGATGCGTAGTAACCACCGTGTGTGCCGGAGCAAAATACGCCTTGTGCGATGCAATAATTAAATTTATTCTCATTGCATTTGCCTGTCAAGTAATTGTTGGTGCGACGCAGCAAATGGATGGAAAGTTTGAAATAGGGGAGTCATCACGCAATGTGGTACAAGGCATTTCTCACGTGAAATCTTCTCATGGTTTTGAATCTGAAGAGCATCGCTTAAGCTGATAAACTGAATGCCTTATTGTTACGGCCATGGTTTAAACGTGAAAGCCTTTTACAGCGACCATTTCGTATTGCCTCTGCCGGTTGGACATCGCTTTCCAATGCAGAAATATCGATTGATACATGAAGGTGTACAGGCAACTAGTGCTAGCGGGGGTGGCATTACGTTGCACGAAGCGCCATCCACCACTGATGGCGTTCTTGCGCTGGCGCATCATCCCGATTATATCGAGGCCGTTTCTGCAGGTAGTTTATCCACGGCAGCACAAAAGGAAATAGGTTTCCCCTGGTCAGCAAAAATGGTTGAACGTTCTCGACGCTCGGTCGGTGCGACGATTGCTGCTTGTCGTGCTGCGCTAAGCTCCAGTGATCAGATTGCGGTGAATTTGGCTGGTGGAACGCATCACGCCTATGCCGATCATGGCGGTGGTTTTTGCGTGTTTAACGATTCAGCAATAGCGGCGCGCCTGATGCAGGCTGAGCGCCATGTTCAGCGGGTGGCTATTGTTGATCTGGATGTGCATCAAGGCAACGGTACTGCGTCAATCCTGGCACGTGACGACTCCATATTTACCTTGTCGCTTCACGGCGCGGCTAACTATCCGTTTAGTAAAGAGTGCAGCGATCTGGATGTCGGATTGCCGGACGGTACAGGAGACATTGAATATTTACAAGTATTACAGGATGCGCTTGATCAGATGTTTCGTCTTTTTATGCCGCAATTAATCATTTACCTCGCTGGCGCAGATCCCCATGAGGGCGATCGGTTGGGACGTTTAAAACTCACTTTAAATGGCTTGGCGCGACGCGATCAAATGGTATTTTCCGCAGCCGGTCAGCGCGCAATTCCACTAGCGGTCACAATGGCTGGCGGTTATGGCAAAAACATACAGGACACGGTAGCAGTTCATTTACAAACGGTCGCTCTGGCGGCGCAGCATGCGAGTCGCCAGGTCACTTATCTGGCGATGCCCTCGGACAATGCATCGCCCTTTACTTCAGGATAGATATTTCTTTTTATGCAGCCAGTTAATCCTCCCTCTTTAGCGACTTCTACGGTGGTGCAATCAACAAATCTTAAATCTGGAAGTGGCTTATTACGAGGCTTACTTTTTGTGATGCCGATGGTGTTTGTGCTGCTGTGGAGTACCGGTTTTATTGTCGCCAAATTTGGCTTGCCTTACGCACCGCCACTCACTTTTTTATTAATGCGGTTTGCGGGCGTCCTGATAGTGTTAGTGCCGCTGGTACTCATCCTGAAAGCACCGTGGCCAGTCGGGACAATTAGGCATATCGCTGTGGCAGGAATATTGCTACAGGCCGGTTATCTTGCTGGCGTCTGGTGCGCGATCAAATTAGGCATGCCAGCGGGATTATCGGCACTTATTGTTGGCATGCAACCAATACTGACTGCCGTTGCCGCAAGATGGATTGGAGAGTCGGTCAGTCCACGCCAATGGATCGGTCTGTTACTTGGACTTGGCGGTGTCGGTTTAGTCGTGGCGGCCAAAATCAGTCTGGTGGGATTGTCTTTGTCCAGCATTGCCTTCGCTGTCATGGCGCTTATATCTATAACGATGGGAACGCTTTACCAAAAACATCACTGCCCGCATTTTGATTTGCGCACCGGCACCATCATTCAGTTTAGCGCTTCATTCATTGTGATCTTGCCGTTTGCTATTTTTTATGAACATCTTTCGCCAGGATTGTCCTCGGTGCAATGGACTCCCAGTTTTATCGGGGCGCTGTTGTGGTCAATATTTGCGCTATCAATTGGGGCGATCTTTTTACTCTTTACGTTAATTCGTAATAGCGCTGCCACTAGCGTGACCAGTCTGCTATATCTGACCCCGCCGACGACCGCCGTAATGGCGTGGTTGATGTTTGGTGAGGCGTTTAATTTGTTAGGAATTATTGGTATGTTGGTGGCCATTGCTGGGGTCGTCTTTGTAGTGAAAAAATAATCTCGGGACCGCGGCTATTTTGGAAAAGAATTTGTAGCCGTTAAGCGTATATCGCGTACATCGATGTTATTACCTTCTTTTCAAGAGAGATAAGAATGAAAAGTGTTGACACCAACAGCCCTTACGCAACTCTGCGTAAACACGATCAATTGGTTACCGAACAGTTTGGCAGCACGGCCACGGCCTATTTAACGAGCACCGTTCATTCGCAAGGTGTCGATTTGCAGGATATTGCTGCTTACGCGCAAGCATTCCATCAACCAGTTGCGCTTGACATTGGCTGCGGTGGCGGCCACGCCAGCTTTGCGCTGGCACCCCACGTTGCAAAAGTGATCGCTTACGACTTGGCGGAAGAAATGTTGCGCGTGGTTGCTGGCGCTGCCCGCGAGCGCGGTTTGGAGAATCTTGAGGTGCAACAGGGCAGTGCCGATCTTCTGCCTTTCGCTGATGCGACATTTGACTTAGTGTGTACTCGCTACAGCGCTCATCATTGGACAAATCTGCCGCAAGCACTAGCCGAGATGGCGCGTGTTTTAAAGCAGGGCGGAAAGTGCATTGTTGTTGATACCGCTTCGCCGGATAACGTGTTGGCTGACACTTACCTGCAATCTATCGAGTTGCTGCGCGACGCTTCGCATGTGCGCAATCGCAGTTTGCCAGCCTGGCGAGAATTGTTAAGCCAGGCAGGCTTCAAAGTCATGTCCGATAAAGGTTGGAAGTTGCCTTTGCAATTCGATAGTTGGGTTGCCAGAATGCGAACGCCAAGTGAGCGCGTAGTTGCTATTAAGTCATTGTGGGACAGCGCGCCGTCAGAAGTGTGCAGCTACTTTCAGCGGGAAGCTGATTATTCATTTTCGATAGATTCCGTGATGATTGTAGTTGAAAAATAGACAAGTTTACATAAAATACAACTAATGGGTGGTTATGTTGACAACTATTCAAGAGGATTTTGAGTGCTGTCGATATGCGCAATGAGAAAAGTGTTTAAATACGACTGCTAACTCCTTAATTCTCTTGCGATTTTTGCTTGATATGCCTACACTTTGACAGATTATTTGCTTGTTGAATCAGGAGCCGTCCATGGCCAAATCCGCGCTTGTCATTTTATTATCATTATTCTTTGCAGTTGCAACAGCATCTGCGGCGCCGGATAACGATTCGACCACATCCAAAGCAGGAAAGGCCTCCTCTGCTAAAAGCTTGAAGAGCAAAAACGCCAAGGCTGCATCGAAAAAAACAATTGCGACCAAATCTCATCGGTCTAAAAATACCAAAGGTGATGTCGCCAGCGCCCCAAATAAACGTGAGCGTATCGCTAACCGTGCATCCGGCAAAAAATCAGGCCAGCATAATCTCGCCTCACTTGAGCAGCGCGAAGGTTTGGTCCGAAAAGTGGTGTATGTCAAAGGCCATCGGAAGGTTGTCTTTCAACGGACCGCTTACACTCCGCCAGCCGTCATCATCCCGCCGATATTAACAGCCGGTGAAATCGCAGGTTTAAATTTAACGCACGACCCGCTTGAGTTGAAGTCGAACGTTGCATTGGTGATTGATCAAACCACCGGTCAGGTTCTGTTTGACAAAAATTCGCAAGTGTCCTTGCCGATTGCCTCGTTGACCAAGCTCATGATGAGTATGGTCGTGGTCGAAGCGCGGCAGGATATGAATGAGATCATCACCGTCACGGATGATGATATCGATCGCGAAAAGCATAGCAGTTCACGTTTGCGTATTGGCTCCCAACTGAGTCGCACGGATATGCTGCATATCGCGTTGATGAGTTCTGAAAATCGGGCTGCG
This sequence comes from Glaciimonas sp. GNP009, assembly GCF_054343755.1. NCBI lineage: Bacteria > Pseudomonadati > Pseudomonadota > Betaproteobacteria > Burkholderiales > Oxalobacteraceae > Glaciimonas > Glaciimonas sp. GNP009. Next base: position 477,048 of record NZ_JBTGUV010000004.1, on the reverse strand, counting down.
TCGGCATTGGGACGTAACTATCCCGGTGGATTGCCAGCATTTGTCGTCGCAATGAATGCCAAGGCCAAACAACTGGGCATGACTGGCGCTCATTACGTTGATTCCACTGGCTTATCGCATCTTAACGTGGCAAGCGCGCGTGATTTGGCCAAGTTGGTGATTGCGGCTTATCAGCATCCCATTATTCGTCAATATTCTACCGATTCCAAATACCTCGTAGAGCCGGGTGGTCGTCCATTGCAATACAATACGTCGAACCATCTGGTTGAAAATCCAGGATGGCAAATTGGCCTTCAGAAAACCGGCTACATTAACGAAGCTGGTCGTTGCATGGTCATGCAAACAAATATCGAAGGTCGCTCTATGGTGATGGTATTTCTCGATGGACGTGGAAAATATTCGCGTCAGGGGGATGCCGATCGGATCAAAAAATGGTTAGCAGAAAATAATTCCCCGCTACCTACATTGACAGGCTCCAAGATTGCATCAGGTCAAAGCTAAGTAATAGAATTTTGGAGAAAGCGCTCTTTGCACAGAGCGCTTTTTTATGTGTGGTTCTCATACGCGCTTGTTCTTGTTCGTATTCTTCTTGGCGCGACTGTCTATAAAATATAGTTGTGATTGTTTGTGAGTTTTAATATGCGCCCTTACATTACATCTTGTGATATTTGGCGACATTAACAGAATGCTTTATTTTTTTTAATCAGCTTTATTAAATAGCCTCTTTCTACCTTGATTGCAGTGCGCCGTACCTTTCTTATTCCACTTATCGTAGCCTGTGCGTTGTTCATGGAAAACATGGACGCGACTGTGATTACGACGTCATTACCGGTACTCGCCCATGATCTCGGGCAGCAACCCATTACACTCAAACTGGCACTCACTGCCTATGTGGTTGGACTCGGTGTCTTTATTCCCATTTGTGGTTGGGTGGCAGATCGTTTCGGGGCGCGGACCGTATTTCGTGCCGCCATTGGCGTCTTTATGGCCGGATCGTTGTTGTGCGCCGCATCGAGTTCCTTATTAGCATTTGTCGCTGCACGCTTCTTGCAGGGAATAGGAGGTGCGATGATGGTACCAGTTGGGCGGATTGTGATTTTCCGGTCCGTGCCACGTTCGGATCTGGTGACGGCCATCAGTTACCTGACCATACCGTCATTGCTTGGACCGGTAATCGGTCCACCGTTGGGCGGCTTTATTACAACGTATTTTCACTGGCGCTGGATTTTCATTATTAACGTGCCGATTAGCCTTCTCGGCATTTATCTGGCGGGTCGTTTCATCGAAAATTTTCGGGCTGATGAACAACAACCGTTGGACGTAAAAGGTTTTATTTTGTCTGCTATCGGCAGTACGCTGTTGATGCTGGGGTTGTCGCTGATTGATGGCGAGTTGGTCTCGGCAAAACTTGCGGGCGGCATGTGCGTGATTGGCATCATCTTTTTATTGCTGTACTTACGTCATGCGCGTACTGCACCATTCCCGCTGCTGGATTTGAGTTTGCTCAGAATTCCTACCTTCCGTGTCAGTGTGCTGGCCGGTTCATTGTTCCGGATTGGTCTTGGAGCGGTGCCATTTTTGTTACCGCTATCATTACAAATCGGTTTGGGAATGACAGCTTTTCATGCCGGCACGATCACGTGCGCATCGGCTTTTGGTGCCATTTTCATGAAAGCGATAGGCGGCTCGGTGTTGCGTCGTTTTGGGTTCCGTTCGGTACTGATCTGGAATGCATTCCTTGCCGCATTAGCACTGGCGTCCTACGGCCTATTCACGCCAACAACCCCCTATTTGGTAATGGTTGCCGTGGTGTTGTTGGGCGGTTTTTTTCCGTCAATGCAATTTACCTGTTTCAACTCGATGGCATACGCCGATCTCGACAGCGCTGACGTCAGTCGCGCTACAAGCTTGTCGAGTGTGGTACAGCAAATTTCTCTGGGTCTTGGCGTCACTATTGGTGGGCTAGCGATCATTTTTTCAAGCCGTCTGCAAGGACATGCGACAGTTGTCGCTGCCGATTTTTGGCCTGCATTTATCGTCATTGCCTTATTCTCGCTGGCATCGATACCCATCGCTCGTCGCTTGCCGCTGGATGCCGGAAACGCGTTGACTGGTCATGTCAGGCCTAAAACACAGTAACTATTGTCACTCATGAAGCTTGCGGTTGTGATTCCCGATGCGCTGAACTTCGTCTGACAAATCGACTCTACGTTATAGAGCCAGTTTTTATCTGATAGCCTGATATTTGCTAAACGCGGCCCGTACACGCTGAAGATCAACGCTGACAATAAATTGTACTCGTCATCTTCACGGTCCCAAGACCATGAAGATGTTTCGCGTCGTCGTTCGACTAAATGCGTCAAAGTTGGTGGCGCTGATGCTGCAGATACTCAATGGGTTCTAGTCTATCGCTTCGCAAACATGGTTTGATACGTTCTATAAACCCTTGTTGAGTCGTTTTCCTTATCTGATATATTGATAAAATTATCAGGAGGTCACGCTAATTACGAGGAGTTATTGCTATCGATTACTCTCTTATCTGGTACCTGATCGTCGGCACCTTGTTACTGTCAATGGGATTATTGGCATCGCTTTTAGAGCGTTTGCCAGTCAGTCCTGCGATGTTTTATTTGCCGGTTGGTTATATTTTAGGGCCCGCCGTCAGCGGTTTGATTAACTTCGTCCCGACTGAACACGCTTTGTTGCTGACAACGGTGGCCAAAATCGCCTTGCTTCTATCGTTATTTACTGTCGGCCTTAAGTTACGCATGCCTTTTCGTGACAGCATTTGGCGCTTACCGATGCGTTTAGGCGTACTGGCAATGTTGGTCACTATTCCGCTCGTGGCGGTGGTGGGACTTTTTTTATGTGATTTGCCATTGGGTGCGGCGATTTTGCTGGGCGCAATTTTGGCGCCGACTGATCCTGTATTGGCTTCGGACGTCCAGATCAAAGATATCGGTGATCGAGATCGAATTCGATTCAGTCTCACCGGCGAAGGTGGTCTCAATGACGGTACCGCTTTTCCCTTTGTGATGCTTGGGCTGGCCTTGCTTGGCGTACCGTCTGCCGCCTCTTTTGCGAATGCCTATACGGTCCCGCATGTGCTGTGGAGTATTGTTGTCGGGCTTGGTGGTGGTTGGATTTTGGGATGGTTGGTGGGGCGATTGGTGATTGGGCTACGTCGACGCTTTCGTTTGGCTTTGGGTATGGAAGAATTTCTCGGGATTGGGTTAATCGCGCTGGCTTATGGTGCTACCGAACTGATTCACGGCATTGGTTTTTTGGCCGTCTTTGCAGCCGGCTTGGCGATGCGCCGCATTGAGTCTACCAATAGCGGTCAACGTAGTGCTGATCGCGAGCAAGGTGAGGCGCTGGATGAGGCACTTGGTAAAGGCGACGAAGAACTTGCCACGCATCCAGTAAAAGCGTCTGCGTACATGACTGAAACGGTATTAGGCTTTAATCAGCAACTCGAAAATTTTGCAGAATTTTTGATGGTAATACTCACCGGCATTCTGTTATCGCACATCGGCTTTTCAGCAGTCGGCGTCGTGTTGGCGTTACTCCTCTTTTTTGTCATTCGACCGCTATCGGTCGCCATCGCTTTAACAGGTGCCAAGGTCACAACCTTGCAGCGACGTCTGATGGCATGGTTTGGTATAAAGGGAATCGGTTCTATTTACTATCTTGCATTTGCACTGCAATATAAATGGATTGCCCCAGCCGGTTATCAGGCGGCAGCATTAGTCCCGCACGTCAGTTCTATCGTGTTGACGGTAGTAGCAATGTCTATCGTCATGCATGGCATTTCCGCAACACCATTGATGGAAATGTATCAACGCCGACGTCGGCGTCAAAATCAAGGTTGAGGTAGAACTCTGCTGAGTTATTCGGAGTGAAGCCGAATTTATCATCCGCTTTTCACATTACCAAGATGCCGCTTAACGCTTGCTGGATCATTGGAATGATCGCGTCTCGGGGCGCCGAAATCATCGTTTAGCCAGCATTTAAATGCATTTTCGATTGAATCCACAGTGGTCGATACGTTATTATGCGGAATCTACAGTTGGTTTTAGGAAAGTACCGCTAATCTCTACTGAAAGGCCTCTCTTTCTTCGTTGGTAGCGATGCATGAAGCAGCTCGGCAGCATGGTCAAGTTGGTTGATAGTTGGATCATCCCAAGCTTGATTACATCCGAATGGATGCCGAATGGTCGCGCCATTACCTCAGCGCAACTCATCCCATAGCAATTTTTTTTAGGAGACTATCAACATGCCGGCAGTAGAGTTGTTCATCCAGGATTTGGCAGTGATCATGTTGATCGCAGGAGTGGTCACGGTGGTATTCAACCGCTTCAAGCAGCCGGTCGTTCTCGGCTATATCGTGGCCGGGATTATCATCGGGCCTTACACTCCGCCTTTCCAGTTAATTCAGGATGAGCACACGATTCATATCCTGTCAGAGCTTGGCGTGATTTTCTTGCTGTTTTCTTTAGGGCTTGAGTTCAGTCTCAAAAAGCTTGGCAAAGTCGGTGCAACCGCCTTTTTAGTGGCACTGGCAGAAATTAGTCTGATGCTCTGGGTCGGTTACGAGATCGGTATGTATTTCGGCTGGAAGACAATGGATGCAGTTTTTCTCGGTGCGATGTTGGCGGTCTCATCAACCACGATCATCGTCAAGGCATTGACCGAGCTGAAGATGAAAGAGGAGAAATTTGCGCAGTTGATCTTCGGTATTCTGATCATCGAAGATATCCTCGCGATCGGCATGATTGCCTTGTTGTCGGGAATTGCGGCAACAGGTTCCGTGAATGCAATCGATGTCGCAGGAACGGTTGGGCGTCTTTTATTATTCATGATTGTAGCGTTGGTATTAGGCATTTTGATCGTGCCACGCCTGTTGGCTTATGTCGCGCAATTCCGAAACAAAGAAGTTTTTTTAGTCACTGTCCTCGGTCTTTGCTTTGGTTTTTGTCTGCTCGTGATGAAGCTTAATTATAGCGTCGCGTTGGGTGCCTTTATTATTGGCGCAGTCATGGCCGAATCCCGGCATTTGCCACAGATTGAGCGCCTGATTGAACCGATACGGGATATGTTTAGCGCGATCTTTTTTGTTGCCATCGGATTGTTGGTCAATCCAACGGTTCTGGTGAAATATTGGTTGCCTATCCTGGTGATTACGATTGCCGTAGTATTGGGTAAACTGGTTAGTTGTGGCATCGCTACTTTTTTGTCCGGTCACAACGGCAGGACTTCCATGCGGGTCGGCATGGGTCTGGCCCAGATTGGTGAGTTCTCGTTCATTATTGCGGCGTTAGGCGTCAGTCTGAAAGTGACCAGTGATTTTCTGTATCCGACGGTCGTCGCCGTATCGGTCATGACGACGTTGCTTACGCCGTATCTGATTAAGCTGGCAGACCCACTGTCAACACGCTTGGCCAAGTCGATGCCGGTCAAATTGTCAGCAGTCTTCGGTATGTATTCAACCTGGTTGGAGAGTCTGCAACCGCAAGGTGATCGCGCCGAGCTGTCAAAAATTATTCGACGTATTTTGTTACAGGTAACGGTCAATTTGGCGATGGTTGCGGCAATTTTCATTATCAGCGGCTACTTTTCCGACACGTTGGGTAGCGCTATGTCTGCCTGGATTGCGGACTTGCAAATTCAAAAAGCAGTCGTTTGGGGCGGCGCACTGCTCATCTCGTTACCATTTTTGATTGCGACGTATCGTAAATTACAGGCGCTCAGTATGTTGTTAGCCGAAATGGCAGTACGACCAGAGCACGCCGGTTTGCATACATACGCGGTCCGGCGTGTGATCGCCGAGGTGATTCCAGCATTATCGATCATCGGCATTATGTTATTGATCGTGATCTTGAGCAGTAGAATTTTGCCGACAACCAATTTACTTATTTTAGTATTGATTGCTGCAGCTGGATTGGCGTTTCTATTGTGGCAGCGGTTTGTGAAACTTCACTCGAAATTGCAGATTGCATTGTTTGAGACATTGGATGAGCAACCAGACGAAAAGCACTAAGGCCCGGAGCTGCGAAAAATCGCCCCAGCTGCGTTGTGCTTTCCTTGCCGCCAACGTGGCTCGACGTACGCGGCTCCGCACATTCGTACTGTCTTCGTCGGCACGCTTTGCTGGGACGGTTTTTTGCAACTCCGGTGGATACGTATTTGAATCTTGCGAAGCGCAGTTTACGGGACCGTTGCGGCGTAGCCTAATACTGCTGAAATCTGTTGCGCGGTGGTCATCAAATCTTCTACCCATTCCTCTTGCAGACGATCGGCTGGGGCTGAGATCGACAGGCCGGCTATTAGTTTGCCTGAATCATCACGGATACCGGCGGCCATGCAGCGCACACCGAGTTCGAGCTCTTCGTTATCACGTGCATAGCCGAGCGAGCGTACTAATCCTAGTTCGCGTTCGAGTTTGCTCAGATCGGTTATCGAGTTTTTATTATGACCTGCTAAACCTGTCCGTGTCGCATAGGCACGCACCAGTTTCGGATCATCTATCGACAAAAAAAGCTTACCGGTTGAGGTCAGATGCAATGGTGCGCGGCCTCCGATTGCACGAACTACTTGCATTCCTGAACGCTCCGAAAATGCTCGGTCGATATACACAATTTCGTCACTTTGACGTACCGAAAGATTGACGGTTTGATTGGTTTTGCGATGAAGAGTACGCATAAAATCAAGCGCTGCTTCGCGCACGTTTAGACGGCTTTTGACCACGTTTCCAAGTTCCAGCAATCGCATGCCGAGTCGATAGGTTCCCGGTTCGGAGCGATCAACAAAACGCTTCAGGACCAAGTCATTCAGAATGCGATGTGCGGTCGAAGGATGCAGGTTGGTTGCCGCCGACAGTTCTTTCAGGCTAACCGGATCGGGATAAAGCGCGAGCGTATCCAGCAATGACATCATGCGTTCAATGACCTGAATCGAGGTCTTGCCAAGGTCGTCTGCGGAAGCTGGTTTCATCGGGATTTCTGGTTTCGGGTGAGTAGTTAAAATATTGCACTGCAATGATACGTTATATCACAATGTGAAAAACTGAGAAATGCTATTCTCATATTCACAACAGTTACCCGTAATGTTGCCATAGTAAAAAATGGCTAATCAGGCTTTTTAAGGGCTTGCTGCCTTGTACTGCCTATCTTTAAACAATCGAACGATTGATTTTACTTTTGGATTATTGAATCTTCCGGAGTTTTTTTTAGATTACCTATTTTTTCCCCTGGCCACTTGATTACCCTCCGATATGTTGGATGGTTCAGCACCTATTAAACGACACTGTTCACTACTTGTCAGATCGTCACTGTCGAGTTTGTCCTACCCGAGTAATGATGCCGTTTTTGAAACCGGCGTATCATGAAATGAGCTTGCCTCCGACCATCACCACCTAGCCGGGCTGTCATAGAAGCAGGCCCACGCAACAGAATGATGCCCGCAGCGAAGGCTGCTAAACCAACATGAAGGTTGCTGATGCCACTTCCTATTGAAGAATATGCAATGATTGGTGACTGCCATACCGCTGCCTTGGTCGGTCGTGACGGTTCCATTGATTGGCTTTGTTTGCCGCGCTTCGATTCCGGCGCTTGCTTTGCAGCGTTGCTGGGCGCGCCGGAACACGGTCGCTGGCTGATTGCACCAAAAGCGGAGATTCGGTCCACCCAACGACAGTATCGCGACGGTACCCTGATTTTAGAAACCGAGTTCGAGACCGTTGAAGGCATTGTTCGCATTGTCGATTGCATGCCGGTGTCGGATGAACGCTGGGATGTGTTGCGTATCGTTCAAGGCGTGAGTGGACGGGTGGCGATGTCCATGGAGCTCATCATTCGGTTCGACTACGGGTCTATCGTGCCTTGGGTGCAACAAGTCGATGATCTATTGTTAGCAACAGCTGGACCACACACGTTGGAACTGCGAACGAAAATCCCGGTCCATGGCGAAAATATGAAAACAGTCGCTGAGTTTTACGTGAGCGAGGGCGAGTGTGTGCCGTTCTCGCTCAACTATCGACCTTCCTACGAAGCGACGCAAAAGGTGGTTGATCCGGAACTTGCGCTAAAGGCAACCGAAAACGGATGGCGAGAGTGGTCCGGACGCTGCACTTACGAGGGGCGCTGGCATGATGAGGTGGTGCGGTCCTTGATTACGCTGAAGGCGCTTATTTACGAGCCTACTGGTGGAATCATTGCAGCGCCTACGACTTCGTTACCCGAACAACTGGGCGGCGTGCGCAACTGGGATTATCGCTATTGCTGGTTGCGTGACGCGACCTTCACGTTAAACGCGCTTTTATTGGCCGGTTACCATGAAGAGGCGATTGCCTGGCGTGAATGGTTGCTGCGCGCTGCTGCCGGCAGTCCCGAAGACTTACAAATACTGTATAGCGTTACCGGTGAGCGGCGGCTCGATGAAACGGAGTTGGATTGGCTACCCGGATATGGCAATGCGGCACCAGTGCGCGTCGGCAACGCGGCGTCCAGGCAATTTCAGCTGGATGTTTATGGTGAAGTGATGGACACGCTGCATCTGGCAAGATCGGTAGGGATGGAGTCGGATCTTGCAGCATGGGGAATACAAGTCAGTTTGCTTCACTATCTGGAATCGAACTGGTATTTGCCGGACGAGGGTATTTGGGAGATTCGTGGACCGCGCCTGCATTTCACGCACTCTAAGGTGATGGCTTGGGTAGCCTTTGATCGCGCAATTAAGGACGTTGAAGTGTTTGGTCTGGAAGGCCCGGTTGCGCGTTGGCGCGAGGTGCGCGACGCAATCCATGCACAGGTTTGCGCCGAGGGATACGACGCGCAAAATAATACATTTGTTCAGTCTTATGGCGCGTCAAATCTTGATGCAAGTTTACTGCTGATGGTGCAGGTTGGATTTTTGCCTTGCGACGATCCGCGCGTGCGTGGAACAGTGGAAGCGATTGAGCGCAACCTTTTAGTGGACGGGTTAGTGCTGCGCTATTCAACAGGTAGTAATGTAGATGCACTGCCACCGGGCGAAGGTGTGTTTCTACCTTGCTCATTTTGGCTAGCTGACTGTCTTGTTTTGCTGGGCCGCCGTGAAGAGGGTGAGGCATTGTTTGAGCGCTTGCTGGCCTTGCGCAACGATGTTGGATTGCTATCCGAGGAATACGACGTGCACGGTCAACATATGCTGGGTAATTTCCCGCAGGCGCTGACCCACATGGCGTTGATTAATACCGCCAGATTGCTCTCGATACCAGTACAACAAGCTACCCGCGTCGGCGAGAAAGCGGAGCGTCCCGGGGCCGTTACGCGGACATCATGAGTACCAAAAAACTGTTAAAGGACAAACCGATGAAAATACTTGTCATTGACGTTGGCGGCTCTCACGTTAAATGTGTTTCTACTGATCATAAAACGCCCGTTCGATTTGAGTCTGGCCCTAAGATGACGCCCGAACAAATGGTGGAAAATGTCCTGAAGATCACAAAGGGCTGGAAATTCGATGCGGTCTCGATGGGTTATCCCGGCGTGGTCCGACGTGGTCGCGTGGTGCGAGAGCCAGAGAATCTTGGTCCGTGCTGGGTTGGCTTCGATTTTCAAGCCGCGTTCGGGTTGCCGGTGAAGGTCATCAATGATGCTGCAATGCAAGCATTGGGCGGCTATGAAGGCGGGAAAATGCTATTTCTTGGCCTGGGAACGGGTCTGGGTTCAGCATTCATCGTCGATGGCGTCATAGCGGCAATGGAACTGGGACATTTGCCCTACACGGATGGACAAACGTACGAGGATTATCTAGGTGAATTGGGACGTGAAAAGATGGGAAACAAGAAATGGCGTCGCATGGTCGAGGATGTCGTGAAGGGTTTTCGCAAAGCATTGTTGCCCGATTACGTGGTGTTGGGTGGCGGCAATATCGCGCACCTGAAGCGACTGCCGCCGCACACACGCCGCGGAGACAACGCATTTGCCTTTCTTGGCGGATTTCGACTGTGGGAGAGAAAAGATCAGAACGCGCCTGGGAAAGTACAGATTGACTGGACCGTCGCCGATGAAGGTGACTGGCACGAACCGGTGACCAATCCTTCGCCGGTTGAAACGGCGAATTGAGGTTATTCGATCTGGTCGCCTCGTTTTGCCAAGGTGCTGATCTTTCGATCTCAAAGCCGATGTTTTCGTAGGCTAAAGGTTAAGCTTGTCATATGAGGCTGTTAAAATTCGTCAGCAGCACCAAAACGCCTATTAATGTCATCGGCAACCTTTTCCGAAAAATCAGATTTGAAGCGAAGTTCAGCATGCGTAAAAAATCCCAGATCCGACCACCCACTTCGCGAGAAATGCCTAAATCCAAACCGCTCGGTCAAAGAACATCAGCGACTGCAGAACAACCTATCAGCGAATTTAAGAGCACCAAGGGTCTCAAGCGAATATTTTCCGCGCTCTTTTATTCTTTTGATGGATTGAAATCCGCCTGGAAAAACGAGAACGCATTCCGGCAAGAACTGATGGTGGTCATTCCAGGCATTATCATCGCCTTTTTTTTGCCGGTCTCAGCCATTCAAAAATTGCTGCTGATTGCCGTTCTGGTCTGGATCATTATCATTGAGCTGATCAACTCAGCTATCGAAGCGGTTGTAGATCGGGTCTCATTAGAGCGAAATCCCTTATCAAAAAATGCAAAAGATTTTGGTAGTGCGGCGGTTTTGCTGACTTGCATTGTCGCCGTCGCGACGTGGGTCGTGATCCTTTATCCTTTATTGTAGTAGTAACGGCCCTCCCTTATTCATTAGGGTTGTCCATGCATATCTGTTTTTCGCATAACGAGAGAAGAAAGAATTCGTTCTTTTTTCTTTCCACTCTGATTAATCTGTCTTCTCCAAAACAAAAAAAGCTCAGGGAAGCAGATCATGTTGAAACAAATCGTCCGGTCAGTCATCACTATCGCATTGGTCGCGCAAGTGGGCATCGTCGCTCCTATCGCCCATGCAGCAGATTTTTCGATCTTGAACGTCTCCTACGACCCGACCCGCGAGCTTTATCAGGAATATAACAAAGCGTTTGCCAAATACTGGAAAGAAAAAACCGGCGATAACGTCACGATCAAAGCGTCCCACGGTGGCTCTGGCAAGCAAGGACGTTCCGTCATTGACGGTCTGGATGCAGACGTCGTGACGCTGGCGCTGGCCTATGATATTGACGAAATTTCAGCTAAAGCCAAACTGCTTCCGCCCGACTGGCAAAAGCGTCTCGCACACAACAGCACACCTTATACCTCGACTATCGTCCTGCTTGTACGCAAGGGAAATCCGAAAGGCATTAAGGATTGGGATGATATCGCCAAGCCCGGCGTATCAGTAATCGTCGCCAATCCAAAGACATCCGGGGGTGCACGTTGGGCTTATCTGGCAGCTTACGGCTACGCACTCAAAAAGAACAATAATGACGATGCCAAAGCACGTGATTTCATTAGCCGCGTGTATAAAAACGTTCCCGTGCTGGATTCTGGCGCACGCGGATCAACCGTCACCTTCGCTGAACGTGGCGTAGGCGATGTCTTGTTATCGTGGGAAAACGAGGCTTATCTTGTGCAAGCGGAGTTTGGCAAAGACAAGTTTGACGTGGTGTTTCCGTCCAGCAGTATTTTGGCAGAACCTCCGGTTGCCGTCGTGGATAAAGTGGTAGACAAGCGCGGTACTCGCAAGATTGCGGAGGCTTATTTGCAATATTTATATTCGCCTGAAGGTCAGGAAATCGCCGCGCACAATTTTTATCGTCCTACTGATCCAAAGGTCGCGGCCAAGTACGCATCAAGATTTCCGAAGTTGAATTTATTCACTATCGATACGGTTTTTGGTGGATGGCAAAAAGCGCAGAAAACACACTTTAGCGATGGTGGCGTATTCGATCAAATTTATCAGCCAAGTGCTAAGTAAAGTCTATTTTTCTTATCGCTGATAGCGTTACGGACCGCAGCGGCATACGATTTTTTTAGCTGCTGTCAGTCACGTCTTCCCTGTTTTAGAACATCGTTTAAAAAGTACGATTAAAAATGACTATCTTGTTATTGGCCGGTAGCCCCTCGGCACCTTCTCGCTCGACCCGGGTTTTGCATCACATTGGACAGAAACTGGCATTGTTGGGACATCGGTATACGAAGCTCGATGTGCGGGATTTGCCGGGCGATGCGGTAATGCGCGCCGATTTTGGAAATGTGGCAATTCAAACCGCACTGGCACAAGTTGCGGCCGCTACTGCGGTGGTGGTTTCAACCCCTGTGTACAAAGCGGCTTATAGTGGCGTATTAAAGGCATTTTTGGATTTGTTGCCGCAATTCGGGTTGCAAGACAAGTTGGTGTTGCCTTTGGCCACGGGCGGCGGTCAGTCACATATGCTGGCCTTGGATTATGCGTTGCGTCCGGTCTTGTCATCGCTGGGACCACGGCACGTATTGCAAAGTATTTATGCGACAGAAGCACAGGTCGCTTGGTCGGAAGAGGGCGGTCTGGTGCTGGCAGAAGAAATCGTCAGTCGAATTAACGAGGGTGTTGATCAGTTGTCTAACAGCCTGCTGGCGCTGCATGCATTAAACGGGAACCGCTTCACCCCCATTCCATTTTCTCAGATTCGATGTAGCGTTTAAACGGCGTGAAGGTTATGAGGGCAGACTTTTCACAGATGATGCCTTCCCCGAACCTAATTAACATAGACATTATTTTCCTGACCGCATCGTACGGCGATGCTTATAAGCACGCGTGATCGTGGTGGGGGGCGTTTTTTTTTAAAATAGATATTTCAGGATGCGTTATGACCGAATTCAAGCAAAAAACACTTACGCGTCGTCATGCGCTGGCAATGTTATCTGCCGCCGGAGCCGGAGTTCTCACCAGCTTTGTTCCGCAATTTGCACTTGCACTGGACAAGAAAGCCAATCAAGGTCTACTGCGGATCGGGTATCAGAAAGCAGCCAGCACACTCGTATTATTGAAAGCGCACGGGACGTTGGAAAAACGTCTGGCGCCGCTGGGTATCGAGGTTAAATGGGCGGAGTTTTCAGCCGGTCCGCAATTGTTGGAGGCTTTGAACGTCGGCTCGGTCGATTTTGGTTATGTCGGCGAAGCCCCGCCGATTATCGCGCAGGCGGCAGGTGCCGATTTTGTGTATAGCGGCTATGAAATTCCAACACCATTAGCAGAAAGTATATTGGTCCAGCAACATTCGCCGATCAAAACCGTCGCTGAATTAAAAGGTAAGAAAATTGCCTTTAATAAAGGATCGGACGTGCACTGGCTAGTCATTAGTTTATTGAAAAAAGCCGGTATTACTTATTCAGAATTTCAGCCCATCTACCTTGCACCTGCGGATGCACGTGCAGCATTTGAGCGTGGTGCGGTTGACGCGTGGGCTATATGGGACCCGTTTCAGACTGCTGCCATCAAACAGCTAAACGCCCGTGTTTTAGCCAGCGGTGCAGGCGTGGTAAGTCATCATCAGTTCTTTTTGAGCGCACGAAAATACGCAGAAAAAAATCCAGCGATCATTAGTGCCATCCTTGAAGAAGTGAGCAAAGAAGGACAATGGATACGCGCTAATTTGACAGATGCGGCGGTACAACTAGCGCCGATTCAAGGATTGGATAAGGATGTTATTGAAATCGGTTTGAAAAATTACGCGCATATTTACAAGCCTATCGATAGCAAAGTACTTGATGAACAGCAGAAGATTGCGGATACTTTTTTTGAATTGAAGCTGATTCCTAAAAAAATCACGACGCGCGATGCGATGCTGGCTACTCCGGCGCCGAAGGGTTAGATGAAAACGACCATGAAAAAATTCATTCTTCAGCAGCGCTTCGACCATTCCGCAGCTTTTAACGTGTTGCGCGCTGTTGCTTTGTTCGCGATTTTGTCGTTCTTTGGTGCGTCGGCAATGGCGGCGGTGGATAAAAAAGAGCCAGAGCAAATTCGTATTGGATTTCAAAAAAGTGCTGTCAATCTGGTGATTTTGAAGCAGCGTAATATTTTGGAGCAGCGCTTTAAGAACAGCAAAATTGTCTGGCTCGAATTTCCAGCCGGCCCGCAATTGCTGGAAGCGTTATCAGTTGGTAGCCTGGACTTTGGTTTGACTGGTGACAGTCCGCCTGTCTTTGCACAAGCTGCCAATAAAGACTTGCTCTATGTCGGCGCAGAACCACCAAAACCAGAAAGCTCGGCCATTATTGTGCCGTCCAACTCCACCATTAAGACGTTGGCGGATTTGAAAGGCAAAAAAATCGCACTGCAAAAGGGTTCCAGTGCGCATTTTCTTTTGGTGCAAGCCGTAAAAAAAGCAGGATTGGCGTGGACGGATATCCAGCCGATTTATCTCGCGCCAGCGGATGCACGTGCAGCATTTGAACGCGGCGCTGTGGACGCGTGGTCTATTTGGGACCCTTATTATGGTGCTGCCGAATTGGCGCTGAAGCCGCGCGTACTGACTACCGGCAATGGCCTGACGAATAATAATTCTTTCTATCTGGCATCGCGTTCCTTTACCCAAAGTTATCCGAATACTGTATTGCGCTTATTGGATGAGCTGACGAAAGCAGATCAGTACGTGCAAGCAAATCGAAAAGAAGTAGCGCAACTTATTTCTGATCTAAGTGGTTTGAATCTGGCGACGGTTCATCTGTTTTTGGCACGGCGGCCCGGACCATCGCCGACCACGGTGTTGCATGCAGCCATGGTGACAGATCAACAGCGTGTCGCAGACAGTTTTAAAGAAATTGGCCTCATACCTAAGGCGATCAAAGTTGCCGATATCGTTTGGCAGCCGCCTGTGCTGCGCCCGCGATAGCTAAATAAAGTAACAAATCTCATCAATTTGATTCACATTTTTAATACGGAATCTGCAATGAATGTTTTCTGGTTTATCCCAACGCATGGCGACAGTCGCTATTTAGGCACCTCGCAAGGTGCTCGCCCGGTTAATTACGACTATATGAAACAGGTCGCTGTGGCTGCCGATACGCTTGGCTATGACGGCGTGTTGTTGCCGACTGGACGTTCGTGCGAAGACGCATGGGTGGTTGCATCCAGTCTTATCGGTGCAACCCAAAAGCTCAAATTTCTAGTTGCCATTCGCCCCGGTCTCAGCAGTCCAGGTTTGGCGGTTCGGATGGCTTCGACATTTGACCGGCTGTCCAATGGGCGGCTTCTGATAAATGTCGTGACGGGTGGCGATCAAGGTGAATTGGAAGCTGATGGGGTATTTGCCGAACATAGCGAACGGTACGAAATTTCGGACGAATTTCTGCGTGTCTGGCGTGCCACGATGGCTGGCGAGGGCGGCGCTGCCGGTTACAGTTTTAGCGGAAAACATATCACCGTAAAAGGCGCAAAAACGCTTTATCCACCAATCCAGAAACCTTATCCTCCACTGTATTTTGGCGGATCGTCGGGACCCGCGCATGAACTGGCGGCCGAACAGGTTGACGTTTATCTGACGTGGGGTGAACCACCGGCAGCGGTAGCCGAAAAAATCGCCGATATGCGCGCCCGAGCAGCTAAATATGGGCGCACCGTTCGGTTTGGTATTCGCTTGCATGTGATTGTGCGTGAGACCAATGAAGCCGCCTGGAAAGCCGCTGAAGAGTTAATTAGCTATGTCGACGACGATATTATTGCGCGGGCGCAGGCCGCGTTTTCGAAGATGGACTCAGAAGGTCAGCGCCGTATGGCGGCCTTGCATGGTGGCAAGCGCGACAAGCTGGAAGTATCACCCAATTTATGGGCTGGTGTCGGGCTGGTTCGCGGCGGTGCAGGAACAGCGCTGGTGGGTGACGCTGCCATAGTGGTAGAGCGGATGAAAGAGTATGAAGCACTTGGGATCGATACGTTTATCTTGTCCGGTTACCCGCATCTCGAAGAATCATATCGCTTTGCTGAACTCGTTTTTCCATTGTTGGGCAAGGGTCATGCCGCTGATGGTGCGCATTCCTTAAGTGGTCCGTTTGGTGAAGTGATGGCAAACAATATATTGCCCCAGGCGGTAGCTGACCAAGAAACGGCCACCCTTACAGCAACTAGTGTTGATTAACTACTGCGGGCAATGTGATCGAACAAAAAAGGATTATCAGGTCTCCCACGACAGGTAATCAGCACTATTTTATGAGCACTAAGCAGCACCCCACATCCGTTGGATGGAAGGATATCACTATGAGTACCGTTGTTGGCCCATCAGCCGCACCAAGATTCACCGCTTCTCCCATCAGTCCAAAGCAGAAGAGAGCTGTTCCGAGCGCCCGCTCGACTGCGTGGCGTGCGGGACTTCTACCTTGGTTAGTCCCTTTGCTACTTATCGCCGGCTGGGAATTGGCAGCTCGGGTTGGCTGGCTTTCGAGTCGTATCTTGCCGGAGCCTTTTGCAGTAGGCCGTGCGGCATGGTCGCTGACGTTGTCAGGTGAACTTTGGAAGCACGTATCGGTGAGTGCATGGCGAGCGATTTCTGGCTTTGTCGTGGGTGGTGGTTGTGGGTTGTTGCTGGGTTTGCTAACCGGAACGTTCAACACTGCTGAAACACTGTTGGATACGACGATTCAGATGATTCGTAATATTCCTGCTCTGGCGCTGATTCCATTGGTCATCTTATGGTTTGGGATTGATGAATCGTCGAAATTGTTTTTGGTATCAATTGGCGTATTTTTTCCTATCTATTTGAATACTTTTCATGGTATTCGCTCGGTCGATAAAGGATTGATCGAGATGGCTAAAAGTTATGGCCTATCCGGCTGGCCGTTATATCGGGATGTGATCTTACCGGGGGCATTACCCTCGATTTTGGTCGGCGTACGATTTTCTCTAGGCTTGGTGTGGGTGCTGTTGATTGTCGCAGAAACGATTTCTGCACAAGCGGGAATCGGTTACATGACGATGAATGCACGTGAATTTTTACAGACCGATGTCGTATTGGTAGGGATTCTTTTGTACGCGTTACTAGGCAAATTGGCTGACATGCTGGCACGTGGCTTAGAACGCTATTGGTTGCGGTGGCATCCGGGCTATCAGTGAAATGTCAAACCTGATTTCTGATGCCACTTAACCGCTGCGTTGAAATAATACTGGCAAAACATTCACCAAAAAACGGATATGAATATGCAAATTGACTCTGTTGAAAACGCTCACGTCAAAGCCGTGGTGGACCATTCCATCACGCCACGCCGTGGCATTAGCATCGCCATTCAGTCGGTGTCTAAATCCTACGCGGGACGCGATGTGTTGAAATCACTGGATGTTGAGATCGGTGCTGGCGAATTCGTGGCAATTGTAGGTCGTAGCGGTTGCGGAAAAAGTACGTTATTACGATTGATAGCGGGACTTGAAACCGAGAGTGCTGGCGAGATTCAGTTTGGAGTGGAAGCCGATCTTAAACAAGCGCCCGAAATTCGGATTATGTTCCAGGACTCGCGCCTGCTTCCCTGGAAAAAAGTACTAAACAACGTCGCATTAGGTTTGCCATCCAGATCATCTGCCGTGATAGCGGGTAAAGCATTACGTCAGGTCGGATTAGAAGATCGCGCCAACGAATGGCCGGCAGTATTATCCGGCGGTCAGCGTCAGCGCGTGGCCCTCGCAAGAGCGTTGGTGCATAACCCAGCGCTGTTATTGCTGGATGAACCGTTAGGCGCGCTCGATGCCTTAACCAGAATTGAAATGCAGCAACTGATCGAATCACTATGGCAGACCAGCGGCTTCACTGCAGTATTAGTCACGCATGATGTGCAAGAGGCCATTGCGCTTGCAGACCGCGTGCTCCTAATTGAAGAGGGCGAAATAACACTAGACGAACGCATCGATTTACCCCGCCCAAGGACACGCGGGAATCTGATATTTGCACAACTGGAAGAAAAAATTCTAGCGCGCGTATTAAAACATCCCGCACCAGAAATCGACAAGACACTGGGCGATATTTCCTTCCATCGCACGGTAAGTCAGGTGAGCTGGGCAATTTAGATTAATGCCTATTCTCACGCAGCATTCCATCCGTATTTTTAAAATTCAGGAGAAGTCATGAGTATTCAAGCAATCAATGTCCGCAATCAATTCAGAGGAAAAATTATCAGCATCGTTGAAGACGAGGTCCTCTCGGGCCTAGATATAGAAACCCCCATAGGCATCGTATCGTCCGTCATCACAACCCGCTCAGTAAAAGACCTCGGACTAGTAATCGGGTCAGAAGTCGTAGCACTCATCAAAGCCACGGAAGTATCCATTGGAAAATTATCCTAGTTGTTACTAATCTGTAGAAATATAGACCTATATAGTCCAATGCTAAGAATTTCCAGCCAGAATCAAACGGTAGTTTGTAGTTTGTAGTTTGTAGTTTGTAGTTTGTAGTTTGTAGTTTGTAGTTGCAGTTGCAGTTGCAGTTGCAGTTGCAGTTGCCTTTGTCCTTGACCTACCCCGTCATTGGCGCTGCCAAGTATTTCAGCTGTCAGTCGAGAATTATTGGAAGACATGTTTGAGCGTAGCGAGTTGGTCTTTCAATCCGACTGGCGGCTGAAATGCTTGGGAACCCGTAGGGCAGCGGCTCTGCGGTCGCCTTTTCTTTGGTTACTTTCTTTTGATGGGGGGGGGCCTAGCCAAGCAAAAGAAAGTAACTAGCTGTCGGGCTACCCCCCGACTAGCGTCCACGAAGCAGTAGCCGTACTGGTTAGCAAAGAACGAAGAACGAAGAACGAAGAAACCAATTGCATCACTTAATCAAACGAAATTAATCTAAGGAAACATCATGTCCATCCAAGCCATCAACGTCCGCAATCAATTTAAAGGCCGCATCAAAGCCATCATTGAAGGCACAGTGGTCTCCGAAATCGATGTCGAAACACCCGCTGGCATAGTCACCTCAGTCATCACCACAAGGTCGGTAAAAGATCTCGGACTAGTCATTGGAACCGAAGTAGTCGCACTGGTGAAGGCCACAGAAGTATCCATCGCCAAGATTTAATATTTTAAGATTTCAACCTGGGTAATCCATGTTATTTCCTACTTTGGACAAATACCTGGCTCGCCTGCATGACAATTCGCCCCACACCGGGCGAGCTTCAGTGCAGTCAGGCCAGTCTCCATCAATAAGCGCAAACCGGACACATCGCGTCTGGCTTGATGCTGACGGTCGCGTGCAGGGAAGTTATTTCAACACCGCCCTCACCAGTGTATTTCAGCCGATACGTCAGATAGCAGTTGGCCCGGAGGTTGAAGACACCCTCTCAGACAAGCACGTCAATCGGATTGTCGGCTATGAAGGTTTTGCACACAGCTATTCTCCGAATGACAACGGATTGTACCTATGGAAACTACTCGATCATGCTGCCAGTGACGACGAATCGATCGAACTTGATCGTCTATGCCGAATGCTGCATTCCATCAACTTTTACCGGCAATCTCCAAAAGGCGACCCGAGTGTTCACCTGACGCAAAATACCGCTCTCTATCTCAGTGTGCATGCACGCCTGTTAGCGGCAGTGGATAGTAATCATGGAATGGCGTTTCGTCGAATTTTGAAATTGTTGGGATTGCCGCATGAAAATATTGTTCTGCAATTGCCTAAGATAACATCCACGCAAAGCTGGCTATTAAACTATGTCATAGATAATTATCGCCGTAATCAATTCCGTCTGGCGATCAATGCCGATACCGTAGCGGAGGCGCATAGTCTGCTTGAGCGCGTGCGACCGGACGTCCTTAAGATTGATGGGCGCGGAGTAACGAACGACGATGCGACCCGACGTTTGCTGGATCTTACTCATCAACACGGGATTCATATTATTTTTAAGCGTCTCGAAAAATTACGTGATTTTGAAAGTGTACAAAAACTGGCGCAACAGGCATTTGTTGCAAATGGCGCGCGCATTTCGGCACAAGGGTTCTTCTGGGATCTGCCGCAGGCTTCATTGGATGCATTTTCAACGACTCAGCGCGCGGACAAATTCGCCACAGCATCAACGTTGAATGGTGTCCCCCATTAAAAGGGCTCCCTCCTTAACTATGCCTAACTTATCGTTGAAGCGCTCACTGTCTGATTTTTGGGTGTTGATCGTGCCTGGATTAAATAACAGCGGGCCGCAGCATTGGCAATCCCGCTGGGAACGCCTATACCCTGCATTTGAACGGATCGAACAGAAGTATTGGGATCAACCTGATTTGGCGATTTGGTCGCAACGTCTGCGGGATGTATTGGCGAAAAAAGCGGCGCTGAACAAACCGCTTAAGCCAATATTATTAATTGCGCATAGTTTTGGTTGTCTGACGACGGTTCATAGCGCGCTGGCTGAAGGTCCGCTGGTGAAAGAGCTGATTGCAGGGGCGTTGCTTGTTGCGCCCGCTGATCCAGAAAAATTTGGGGTGAGTGCGGGATTGGGAGCAAGTTTGCCCTTTCCGGCGACCGTAGTCGGGAGTCTGAATGATCCCTGGATGGAGGCCAGCGAAACGGTTAAGTGGGCGAAACTGTGGGGCGCAGAGTATGTCGATGTTGGTGCGCTGGGTCATATTAATGCCGATTCTCATCTAGGAGACTGGCTGGTCGGGCAAGCCTTGCTGGAGCGATTAGTGCAGACCGTACTAGCGAATTAAACAGTATTCGACTTATCGCGATGAGAGAGTCGCAGGAAGGGCGCCACTACGCATTACGTCGTATTGTCGGGCTAACTCACTAGGATTGCGCTAATAGTTGTCATTTTATTTTCATTTGCGCGCTCAACAGCGCTACGCATCGAACACGGCTTGTTATAAGCGCCACAATACCTACGATAAATCCTCCAGGCCGAGAATATTTCTCGCATCTACTCTTTATTCATTAAGCGTAATGACGCCCTCGCTTCGCTTATGCGGAATCAATCTATCTACATGCAAAAAAGTTCGTTCTCTTTATAATAATCAGGTGCGATTATCGACCTTCGTTAGCTGTATTTGTAATAAGGGAATTTTTTATGCTTGGTCAGGCCGCTTTATCGACACCGCATTCGGTGAAGTCTGCAACCCCATTTAGGGTTATGCCGGGATTTCGTTTGTCGCTCGGCTTTACGCTATTTTACTTAGCGTTGATTGTGTTGATTCCGCTATCGGCGGTGTTTCTCAAGACCTTCACCATGACGTGGGCCGATTTTGTCATTGCGGTAACGTCACCCCGCGTGATGGCGTCGTACCGGTTGACGTTTGGTCTGTCGTTGCTGGCCGCGTTGCTGAACGTTGTGTTCGGTGGCATCGTTGCCTGGGTCTTGGTGCGGTATTCATTTCCGGGCAAGAAGCTGATTGATGCGTTGGTCGATTTGCCGTTTGCATTGCCAACTGCGGTTGCCGGCATCGCGCTGACGGCGTTGTATTCCGCTAACGGCTGGTTTGGGCGCTATCTGGAACCGTTAGGAATTAAGGTCGCTTTCACGCCATTAGGGATATTGGTAGCGTTGACCTTTATTGGTTTGCCGTTTGTGGTGCGCACGGTGCAACCGGTACTGGAAGATGCGGAGCGGGAGTTGGAAGAGGCTGCCGCAAGCCTTGGTGCCAATAACTGGCAAACCTTTGTCCGCGTGATTTTTCCTACCGTATTACCGGCGTTGATGACTGGCTTTGCGTTGGCTTTCGCGCGTGCCACGGGCGAATACGGTTCTGTCATTTTTATCGCTGGCAACATGCCGATGGTCTCCGAAATCACGCCCTTATTTATCATCACAAAGTTAGAACAATATGACTATACAGGCGCCACCGCGATTGCGGTAGTGATGTTGACGGCGTCATTTTTGATGCTGCTGACGATTAATATTTTGCAAGCCTGGACCCGCAAGCGTGGTCAATCAGAAAAAGTTTAAGAGAAAGTTTTTGCCGCTATGAGTGCCATTCCATCCAACGACAATCTCACTTTGACTGCATCGCCAACTGCGTCCTTGAGCAAAGGTGCGGTGACGAGCTCGGTTACGTTACACGCCAAAGGTGAGCCGATCCATGTGCCTCACGCTACGCAAGAGCCGTTCTGGGTGCGGACCTTGCTGATCACAGTGGCGTTATTGTTTTTGACGTTTTTTTTAGTCGTTCCGCTAGTGTCCGTGTTTGTTGAGGCCTTCAAAAAAGGATGGGAGGCTTATATTGCCGCCATCATAGAACCGGATGCGGTCAGCGCCATCAAACTGACCTTGTTGACGGCGGCAATTGCCGTTCCACTAAATTTGGTATTTGGCGTCTCCGCATCGTGGGTCATCGCCAAGTTTGATTTTCGCGGTAAGAATATCTTGCTGACGTTGATCGATTTGCCGTTTTCAGTATCGCCAGTGATATCCGGTTTGATTTACGTATTGTTGTTTGGCGCGCAAGGTTGGTTTGGACCATGGTTGCGCGAGCATGACATCAAAATTTTGTTCGCGGTGCCCGGCATCGTCCTGGCGACCGTATTCGTGACTTTCCCCTTCGTAGCACGAGAATTGATTCCGCTGATGCAGGCGCAGGGAAGCGAAGAAGAAGAGGCCGCGCTGGTATTGGGCGCATCGGGCTGGAAGACTTTTTGGTACGTCACTTTACCGAACATCAAATGGGGTCTGTTGTACGGCGTGATTCTCTGTAACGCCCGGGCGATGGGAGAGTTTGGCGCAGTGTCTGTGGTGTCCGGTCATATCCGTGGCGAAACCAACACCATTCCTTTGCAAGTCGAAATTTTGTATAACGAATATAACTTTCAGGCAGCGTTCGCCGTGGCTTCATTGCTAGCATTTCTGGCATTGGTAACGCTGGCGCTCAAGTCGTTTATTGAATGGCGTTTGCGTGATGAAATTGGCGGTGAAAAGTCTACCAGCGTATCGGTCCAACCCGCAATTGCATCGCTGTAAATAAAACGCAAATGCAGACGCGACCATCAGGAGAATGTCATGGGCATTGAAGTAACGAATATCAATAAAAAGTTTGGTCAATTCACCGCACTGAATGACGTCTCTCTCCATTTTCCTACGGGAGAGTTGACTGCCTTGTTGGGACCATCCGGCTGCGGAAAGACCACGCTTCTGCGGATTATTGCCGGGCTTGAAGGACAGGATTCCGGACGCGTTTTATTGGATGGCGAGGATGCTTCGTCGCGCCATGTGCGCGAACGTCAGGTTGGTTTCGTGTTTCAGCATTACGCGTTATTCAAGCATATGACGGTGTTCGAAAATATCGCCTTTGGCCTTCGTGTCAAACCACGGGCGCAGCGGCCTTCCGAAAGTGTGATCCGCGAAAAAGTCACAAAACTACTCGAATTAGTGCAACTGGATTGGTTGGCGGATCGTTTTCCCCCGCAATTGTCAGGCGGTCAGCGTCAACGGATTGCCTTGGCACGCGCTCTGGCGGTTGAGCCGCGGGTGTTGTTGCTGGACGAGCCTTTTGGTGCGCTGGATGCCAAGGTGCGTAAAGAGTTGCGCCGTTGGTTGCGGCGTCTACATGATGAATTGCATGTGACCAGTATTTTTGTGACCCACGATCAGGAAGAGGCGCTGGAAGTGGCCGATCAGATCGTGCTGATGAACAAAGGGCAGGTGGAACAAATCGGTTCACCGCAAGAGGTCTACGAACATCCTGCCTCGCCGTTTGTGTATGGCTTTTTGGGTAACGTCAACCTGTTCCATGGCCGCATCAACCAAGGTGTGCTGGATACCGGTGGAGTGCGTTTCGATGCACCGAATCATGAGGAGGCAGAAGATGTCGCCGGAATCGGCTATGTTCGGCCTCATGATCTTGATATTGACCGCTACACGACGGGGGCAGAAGGCATTGTGGTAAAGCTGAAACGGGCGCACGCGATTGGGCCATTGGCGCAATTAGAGTTGGAACGCGATGACAACGCAGGGCTGATCGAAGCAGTTATTTCCTCAGATCGCTTCAAGCGGCTTGATTTAAAAGAGGGTGAAATATTAGTGGTACGTCCGCGTCGTTTGCACGTCTTTGCGGACCAACCATCTCACAACAACCAGGATGCAAGATGAATTTTCAACAATTAAGATCGATCCGGGAGGCGGCACGTTGCGGCTTCAACTTGACGGAAGTCGCTAACGTTCTGTTCACCTCACAACCTGGCGTCAGTCGCCAGATTCGTGAACTGGAAGAAGAGCTGGGCGTCGATATTTTTGTACGCAATGGTAAGCGATTGATCGGGTTGACCGATCCCGGTAAAGGCATTTTGCAGATCGTCGAAAAGCTCTTGCAAGAAGCTGAGAATCTTCGTCAGGCCAGCAAGGAATACTCGGGTGAAACGACCGGCACTCTGACCATTGCCGCAACTCATACGCAGGCGCGCTACGCATTACCACGCGTGGTGCAAGGCTTTCGTGCGCGTTTTCCTGATGTACGCATTGCGTTGCAACAAAGTTCACCGGAGCACATTGCGGATTGGGTCATTTCAGGCAAAGCTGACGTGGGCATTGCGACGGAAGGTTTGTCACAATTTAAGGAACTGATTTCTTTCCCATGTTACGAGTGGAGTCACGTGGTCGTGGTGCCACAACATCATCCCTTATTATTGGTTGAGCGCCCAATCAGTCTTAGCGATCTGGCGGCATATCCATTGATTACTTACGATGTGGGTTTTACCGGAAGGGGACATATTGACGCGGCGTTCCGTGCCGCTGGAATTAATCCCGACATTGTGTTGACGGCGATGGATTCCGATGTGATCCAGCAATATGTGTCGTTGGAGTTGGGCGTTGGGATTGTGGCTGCCATGGCGTCCGAACATACCCGTCAAAACGGGTTGCAAACTTTGGAAGTGTCACATTTATTTGCATCTAATGTGACGCGGCTAGCGGTCCGACGCGGCGCTTATTTGCGGTCATACACGATGGATTTTATTTTGCAGTTCGCGCCACAATTAAAGCGGGCGGATATTATCGAGGCGCTACAAGCTGAGACGCATTGATTAGGCGAATATATAAATGCTGAGTGGTAAGGTGTGGTTGGGGTTAAGCGGCCACACCAAGATGTGGGTATTCGTTAGTTAAAAAGTAATTTTTTGCTGTATATTTCTATTTTGATAATTTAATTTTATTCATGCGTCTGCTTGTGCGGTCACTATTGCAAGGGCGCTTCGGCGGTGTTCGATAACGTCGGACGTATAATTGAACCAAGTAAACTAAAACTAGAAATTTTACGCATGTCAAATGATGATGCATTAACGATTAACCCGATGACAGAAGACGGTGCAGCGTTGCTTGCTGTACTTCCTGTTCTGCCTGTCTACGAAGGAATTGTTCTTTCGGACGTGCGGGTTATTCAGTCTTCAGCAGACGCGGTGCAAGCACTTGCCGTGATGATGGCGACTGATGTGATCGGATTTGATACTGAGTCCAAACCGACCTTTAATAAGGGCGAGTTGTCAGATGGACCACATTTGATTCAGTTGGCCGCAAACGACGTTGTTTTCTTATTTCCGATAGGCCGCGGCGGTGTGCCTCCCTCTTTTCGGGCAGCGTTGAAAGCCATACTTGAATCGCCTGAAATAATGAAGGTAGGATTTGGGCTGAGAGATGATGTTAAGCGTTTGCAGCAAAAGTTGGGAATAGAGTCGGCTCATACGCTGGATTTATCCCGCGCATTGCGGCAAGATAGCCGCAATGATGTTGGTGCCAAAACTGCGGTGGCGCGATTTTTTGGTCAGCGTTTAAGAAAATCCAAGAAGACGTCTACCAGTAATTGGGCCAATTCACCTCTTACCGAGCGCCAGATTTTGTATGCTGCTGATGATGCACAGGTTGCCCTACGGATATATCGACTGTGGCAAAAAAGCAGCTGAAATCGAATGAAAGTGCTTCTCCGTGATATGCTTCACCGCTTGAAATTATAAATGTCTTTTTGCTTTCAGAAAATATGCCAAGTCCTACTTCAAGTCCAGTTCCTAGTATTTCCCCTGATCCAGTTGTTCCTGCCACGCTTGCTCCGGCCCAAAATGCCCGTATTTTGCTTAAGGAATTGCAAGAAAAATTCGCTGCTTTCCGCGAATATATGCCGTTGGCGATTGGTATCGACAAGCAACTGATTGCACGCTGTCCCGAACTCAATCGCAAGGTAATGCGGATGGCTTTGGGGATGCACGTGAATTCATTGCGTTATCTCAAGGGGATGGAAAAAGCGACGGTCAGATTTGATCTGGACGGCAAACCTTCAGACGACGTAACGGACGTCCATCGGACGCATGCTTCCGAGATTTTGCGGGAACGTTTCAAGAAAAATGCTGATCACCGCAAAGCCCAACGCGTCGCAGAAGAAGCGGCCCGTGTGGCTGAGGCCGAAGCGCTTGCGCGTGCCGAGAAGCTAAACCAGTTGACCGCGAAGTTTTCACGCAAGGGCTGATTGCTCCCGCTGTCTGGTTGATCGAATGCCAGACTGATGGGAAGTGTTGTTCGGCATGCCCATGCGTGAACGGTGCTCATCACGATGTTCGATTTGGCACCGATTCGGACAACGATCTCATGCCATCAACGTGATGGCATGTAAAAAAGTGACGTCAGGCGGCAACAGCGATCTCTCGCAATACGCGTTCGAATTCGTCTGCCGGTTGGCCTCCTTGAATCAAGAAGCGATCATTGATAATGACGGCCGGTACGGAGTGGATGCCATTATCAAGATAGAGTCGTTCTTGCGCCTGTACCTCTGTAGCAAACGTATCTGACGATAGAATCTCTCTGGCTTTATCGCCATCCAATCCCACTGTTTCGGCCAGCGCTATCAAAACCTGATGGTCGCCTGGATTTTTGCCATCGGTAAAATACGCGGTGAATAAAGCGCGCTTAAGCGCCATTTGCTTGCCTTCCAACTCGGCCCAGTGTAGCAAGCGATGCGCATCGAAAGTGTTATAGATGCGGCTCCGTTTATCCATGTTAAAAACAAAGCCGCCTTGTGCGCCGCGCTCGCGGATCATGTTGGCGCTTTGCTCGCGCTGTTCCGGCGTTGAGCCGTACTTTTCGGTGAGATGTTCATTGATATCCTGCCCTTGCGCTGGCATTTTCGGATTCAGTTCGAAAGGCTGGAAATGAATATCGACAGCGATTTCATCACCTATCCTGGTGATCGCTTCCTGTAAAGAATTCAAACCAATCACGCACCAAGGGCATGAAACGTCGGAAACAAAATCTATCTTGATTGGTGTTGTCATTTGATATCTCTTCATTTGGTAAGTAACGTGCTGTACCCGTTTTCTTTGCGGGTGCGTTAATTATGGGTGAATTCGGCCGCGCCCGCTTTTCCCGGTGGGTTTTGTACTCCCTTTTCATTACGTTGCCGGCGTAGCAAAATGGCGTTGGTACGCGGTCTTGCGGGGTGGCACGCGATTAATCAGAATTCATCAACGATGCGACAGAGTCCATTGTTTGCGCTGAAGCGCGTATTAACGTTCCGCAAGTGATGTAGTGGCGAATTTTGCGAACGTCAAAACGCGCCTATGAGCTTCCTTGTTTGGATTAGCTGCCGCGTTTGACTTGTTCGAGCAGCGACGGCGTAACATTCCGACGTTCGTGATCTACGGCGAGGACACGCAAAACATCGCCGTCCTCGATATAGAACAGGCGAAATGGGAATCGATGCAGCGACCAAGTGCGGATTTCGGCTTCGGAAAGCCGATAGGGAAAGCGCAGAGAGACTACGTCGGGATTCTCGGCGAGAAACCGGCAGGCATCCCGGAACTCGTCACGAAAGCGGCCAGCGATGGCAGGCGATGCTTCCTTGACGTAGTAGCGGGTCACGTCCTTGACTTGCAATTTGGCAAAAGGGGTGATTTCGAGGCGAAGCAAGGGCGGTTAGTGTTGAGAGACGATAGCGTCGAGTTCGACAAAAAATGCGTTATCTGTTGGAAGCGCCGGACCGCTCGACATTCCTTCCAGCATCAAGGCCAGCACGCGCCAGTCTTCCTCGTTTCGCGGACCGTAGCTTTCCGGTACGTCAGGAATGGGATCGAGTTCGACCGGATTAATGGTCGTAAGATTGAATGCTTGCATGCATTTAATTATACGGCCAACCTGCAGAAAACCAAA
This sequence comes from Glaciimonas sp. GNP009, assembly GCF_054343755.1. NCBI lineage: Bacteria > Pseudomonadati > Pseudomonadota > Betaproteobacteria > Burkholderiales > Oxalobacteraceae > Glaciimonas > Glaciimonas sp. GNP009. Next base: position 449,043 of record NZ_JBTGUV010000004.1, on the reverse strand, counting down.
TCGCAGTCGGTATGCGTGCATGTGTGGACTGAGCGGTAGCGCGACCCCAATCCCGATTTAGCCTATTTCACATAGATAGCGCTAGCGATACGACGCCAATGCTAAATATTGCTGATACCGAAACGTTGCTGCGATTTGCATTGACGTCAGTTCAGATGCTGGCGCACATTGCGGAGATGCGCATCGACAAGCCAGGTGGCCGCGCTAGCAAGCTAATGGAGTATTGGCTTAAGGACCGGAGTCCGGCAGAATACCGGACTCTACCCGATCGCAAATTATTTGCTAAGGCCGTCGCTTTGCAGGCTGCGTTAGGTTTCTCTAACCTGAACGACGATGCCGTCTGTTTGCATGGTGATAGCGCCAGGTTCAAATGTTTTTTGCCCGATCCGCAATTCGTCCGGTTTGAACGTGTAAATGGGATAATTGTTCAAAACCTGTTCTGCCACGACTGCGCCGATGGCGTTGAGTTGTTGCTCATATTGCGCACCGATACCGCCCACATTCACGTTATCAACGCGTGGTGCATCTAGCCGTATGGCTTTGGTTGGCGAATCATATTTAAGGCGACTACTGAGTGTGATGGTGCCGTTTAACGGTGCAAGCAGCAAAAAATTGCTTGTGACTTTCAAATTTAGTAACGTAATAATGCGGTTCTCTGCCACGTTTATCGTCAAGTGTGGCTTGCTTAGATAAACTTCAAATACTTGTGCGTATTGTAATGTTTTCGGGAATTGTTGCTCAATAGCCCTTTGCAAAATAGGTAAAGGCAAGGTGTATTCATTCGTCCATACGTTATAGGCGGCGTTTGCTTTTTGCGAGACGATCATGCCAATCACTGTTCCGGTTCCGGCGATAGCGGTTGTCACCATCATTTTTATCAAGTTACGTCGCTTTACTTGCATGTGGTTGTCGCTTTCAGGGGGTGGCGCAAGGGGATTGTGGGCGTCGTGGTTTAATGTGGCTAGTGTAATAGACATTCTGCGTGGTCGGGTGTTCCGGGGCGCATCATTTCGTTAACTACATGACCACCATCGGGTGATTTCTCTCAAGCGGGTGCGCTGGGAAACTGTATACTGTTTGCACCAGGCAAGTGAAGCAAAGGAAACGGATAATGTCTCTATTCCGGGAGTCTGCAGGATTGGGCCCTTTACTATGACCCTTTGCTATGGCGCTGATTTATTAGCAGCCTTAACGGCTGATGTAATAGTTGATGTAATAGCTTAATTTTTTGATATTTTTTGTCCAGAACCAGACCATGCCAGATAATCGCCGCCCAAAAACGTTACGTCATAAAAAAATCGCAGCATGAAGTATCCAGCCCTTCTGCCGTTTGCAGACATCCTCCCGCAGTTAAGTGATTTTGATGCCATTATTGATGCACGAAGCCCGTCCGAATTTGCCGAAGACCATATTCCCGGAGCCATAAATTGCCCCGTGCTGGATGACGCGCAAAGGGTGCGCGTTGGTACCATGTACAAGCAGGTTAATACCTTTGAGGCCAAAAAGTTGGGCGCGATGCTGATCGCCAGAAATATCGCCGATCACATCGAGGCTTTGTTCATCGATAAACCGAAGGACTGGAAGCCGCTGATTTATTGCTGGCGTGGCGGTAACAGAAGTGGGGCAATGTCTCACATACTGGCAAAAATCGGTTGGCCTGTGATTCAGTTAGACGGTGGGTACAAAGAATACCGTCGGCACGTGAGTGCGACCTTGGCCGAACATGCTGCGCGCCTATCTTATACCGTGGTGTGTGGGCCAACGGGAAGTGGTAAAAGTCGCTTATTACAAGTCTTGGCCACCCAAGGTGCGCAGGTTCTTGATCTGGAGCAACTTGCCGCGCATCGTGGTTCCGTTCTGGGAAATTTGCCGACAACACCGCAACCATCGCAAAAAGCGTTTGAAAGTAGCATCTGGAATCTGTTGCGCCATTTTGATCCGGCGCTTCCGGTGTTCGTTGAGTCGGAAAGCAAAAAAGTCGGTAATTTGCGCGTTCCGGATGCCTTAATGGCAAAAATCCGCGGATCGCGCTGCATTGCACTCGGGCTAGCGCATGCAGACCGGGTTAAGTTGCTGATGGACGACTATCTGCATTTTGTGACTGATCCCGCGTTATTGAACACGCAGCTTAGTTGCCTGACCGCGCTACATGGCCGCGAGACGATTGGTCGCTGGCAAAAAATGGCGGTGGATGGTCATATGCACGAACTGGTCGAGGAATTATTGGTAAAGCATTATGATCCGGCTTATTTGCAGTCAATCAAACGTAATTTCGGTCAGTTCGGTGAGGCGAATGTGCTTGAGTTGCCGGATATTTCCGATGAAGCATTTTTGAGCGCGGCACAAACGCTGCACCGCCGCGCCTGATTGCCTGGGTTATTACACTAATTTGCGAGCAAAAATTAAGTATCAATAGCTAAAATTAGCGCAAACAACGTATTTTTCAAAAGATAGATAACTTACCGCAGGATTACTATGAACGAGAATATCGTAGATAGCGCTGTTTCAGGCCTTCCAACCGCTGCTTCACTGACAATCAAGCCGACCATCAAACTCACCTCTTTCTCTCACGGTGGCGGCTGTGGTTGCAAGATTGCGCCGGGCGTTCTCGCCGAGATACTGAAAAATTCAACTGGCTTTGCGGTGCCGAAGGAGCTAATGGTCGGGATCGAAACCGCCGATGATGCCGCCGTCTATAAATTAAATGACGAACAAGCGCTGATCGCCACCACCGATTTTTTTATGCCAATAGTCGACGATCCTTACGATTTCGGACGTATCGCCGCCACTAACGCGATTTCAGACGTCTATGCGATGGGCGGCACACCGATCATGGCGTTGGCATTGGTCGGTATGCCGATCGATAAGTTGCCGATTGAAGTGATCGGCAAAATTCTCAAGGGTGGCGAATCAATTTGTGCTGAAGCCGGTATCCCGATTGCTGGCGGTCATACGATTGATTCGGTCGAACCGATTTATGGTCTGGTGGTGCTTGGTCTGGTGCATCCCTCGAAGGTCAAGCGCAATGCGGGTGCCAAAGCGGGCGACAAGATTATTTTAGGCAAACCGATTGGGGTCGGCATTCTGTCGGCAGCGCTGAAAAAAGACGCATTGGATGCGCAGGGCTACGCGGCACTGATAGAGAACACCACCAAGCTTAATAAGCCGGGTAAACTGTTGTCCGAACTGGACGGTGTCCACGCGCTGACTGATGTGACCGGTTTTGGTTTGTTGGGCCACTTGCTGGAATTGGCACGTGCCGCCAAGCTTACCGCAACGCTGAATATGCATCAGATTCCGTTGTTGCCTGACGTGCATCAATTGGCAGAGCAAGGCTATATCACGGGCGCATCGGGACGTAACTGGGATGGTTATGGTCACGAAGTCACGTTAGGAAATGGCATTAGTGCCGTGCAAAAAGCACTATTATCAGATCCGCAAACATCGGGTGGATTGCTGGTTTCTTGTGCGCCGGATGCGGTCGATGCGGTGTTGGAACTGTTTCAGCGTGAAGGGTTTGGCGATGCCGCTGTCGTGGGCGAGATGCAAGCGGGAGTTGCTGGCATTCATGTATTGGCCTGAGAGCGTTTTTCGAATGTTCGGGCTAAGTAAGGTGTACTACAGTTCCAGCGTCAACCAAGCAATTGTCCTGAAAAACGTACTAACCGATTAATCAATCAAATAAACTAAGGCCGCACGATGATCCGACTTTCTTCTTTGCTGAATATGAAATCGCTATTCGCAACCCTGGCAGCAGTAATTTCTCTGAGCGCTACGGGTTTGGTTTATGCGCAACAGGTTTTACGCGTGTCGGCGATTCCGGACGAGGCACCAACCGAATTGCAGCGCAAGTTTAAACCGCTCGGGGCTTATCTTGAGAAAAAACTGAACATGAAAGTTGAGTTCACTCCGGTGACTGACTACGCAGCGTCGGTCGAAGGTTTGATTAATAATAAACTCGATATGGTCTGGTTTGGCGGTTTCACCTTCGTGCAGGCAAATGCCCGCAGTGGCGGCAAAGTGATTCCTATCGTACAGCGTGAAGAGGATCAAAAATTTCAGTCCGTATTTGTGACGACAAATAAGTCGATCACTAAACTGGAGGATTTGAAGGGTAAGAATTTCACCTTCGGTTCGGAGTCGTCCACGTCTGGTCATTTGATGCCGCGCTTCTATTTGCTTGCTGCACATATCAATCCTGATGTTGATATGAAGCGCATTGCCTTTTCTGGCGCTCACGATGCCACTGTTGCTGCGGTCGCTGGCGGAAAAGTCGATGCAGGCGCGTTAAATATTTCAGTATGGGAAAAACTGGTTTCGGAAGGTAAAGTTGACCCAAAAGTGGTCCGTGTGTTTTATACCACGCCGGGATATTACGACTATAACTGGAGTGTGCGCTCAGACATGAATCCGGTAGTACGTCAAAAATTGACCGATGCGTTTTTGGCGTTGAATAAAGATAATCCACAAGACAAAGAAATTCTGGATTTGCAGCGCACCACACGTTTTATACCAACCAAAGCGGAAAATTACACTTCTATCGAATCTGCTGCTCGTAACGCAGGCTTGCTGAAGTAAAAATCCAAGCTGTCACCGTGGGACTGCATTTTAATTTTTCCGGTTTAATTTTTTCAGTATGATACTTTCCTTCACCAATATGTCCGTCCGTCACCCAAGCGCCACTGATGCTGGGTTGGCTTTGCGCGACTTGAGTTTGTCCGTTGATCAGGGTGAGCAAATCGCGCTGATCGGACCGTCCGGAGCGGGTAAGACGACGTTGCTGCACACGTTGGCATGTGCACTGAAACCGGATCAGGGCAGTTTTACATTATTTGGCCATGATCCATGGCGCTTAAGCAGCGCCGCCCGTCACGCCATGCGCACCCGACTTTTTTTGGCACCCCAAACACCACCATTGCCGCCGCGCCAACGCGTGGTAAGTGCGGTATTAGCGGGATTGTTGCCGCAATGGAGTGTGTGGCAAGCGATCCGGTCATTAGTGAAGCCGGTCGACCCAGTTGCTGCGTTCAACGCTCTGGCGCGCGTCAATCTCCAGGATAAATTATATGCCCGTGTTGACCGCTTGTCGGGCGGTGAGCGGCAACGTTGTGGGATCGCGCGGCTGCTGATTAGTCGCGCTGATTTATTTTTGGTCGATGAGCCGCTATCCGCGTTAGATCCTATTCTGTCGTTGCAAACACTGGCGGTACTCCAGCAGGAAGCCACTGCGCGTGGTGCAACGCTGCTATGTAGTCTGCATCAGGTGGCATTGGCGCGTGCGCATTTTCCGCGGATTATCGGTCTGCGAGATGGGCGTATCGTATTCGACGCCGCACGCGATGAGGTTACCGACGCGATGATTGACGCGCTGTATCAGAGCCGGGGACAGAGCCATGGATTCGGCAATGTTATCCAGAGCGCCACGGGAGCCGATCCCGATATGGATTCGGCGCAGCGGGATCATCAGTCGCCACCGGCTGTGCCAGCGCTGATACCGGCCGCCCTCACTCCACGTTGTTGATGCCGGTCATGCGCACACCACCAGCTATCGCGATCCAGCCCAAACGCGATCAACATCTTGATCAATACCGAGATCCCGCCTGGCGGGGTCGGGTCGTGGTCACGATCATTGCTCTTTTGCTGTTGTGGCCAATGTTGCAGCTCAGCGAATTTAAGCCGTGGACCTTGTTTGACACGCAAAGCTTAAGCGCAACGGGGAAATTTCTGGCGAGTTTTGTACCACCCGCGCACTCGTTATCGTTTTTAAAAATGGTTGCGGCCGCGACGTGGGAAACCGTCGCCATGGCAACCGTTGGTATGACTTTGGCGATGGTGGTGGCGATACCGATGACGATTGTGGTCACATCACATTTATCCCTGTCGCGGATAGGTACGGGGCGCATGGGTTTGCTGGCGCAGTCATCCCGACAAATCGTCCGTTGGTTGCTGGTGTTGTTGCGCAGCGTACCTGAACTGGTATGGGCGTTATTGTTGGTGCGGATTGTTGGTCTGGGACCCACCGCTGGCGTGATCGCGATTGCGCTGACGTATTGCGGAATGCTAGGAAAAGTCTACGCAGAAATCCTGGAGTCATCCGATTCGCACGCATCCGATACGTTGCTTAAAAACGGTAGTGGACGGCTGGCCGCACTATTGCATGGTGCGCTACCAGAGTCGGCGGCCGAACTCGTGAGTTATACCGTTTATCGTTGGGAATGCGCGATACGTGGCTCCGTGGTGATGGGTTTTGTCGGTGCTGGCGGTCTCGGCCAGCGAATGGATGAATCGATGAAAATGATGGCCGGTGCGGAATTGTCGACGATGTTGCTGGTGTTTGTGTTGTTGGTCGCAGGCGCTGACGCGGTGAGCAAAATGTTGCGCGGGAGGCTTGAGTGAGAAGGACGATGCACAACTCTGACGCTTCTCCCTTGTCTGTACTCGCTGGGTTACCGAAAGCACCGCGCTGGCGTTTTTCGACGGTGGCGTTGTTGAGCTGTTTGCTGGCGCTGGTGATTGCAAGCTTTCTTTCGCTTTCCTTAACGTGGAGCGCCTTTTTTACACAAGAAGCGGTGCGAACGACGGGTGAGTTTTTGCATGGTTTTGCGCCGCCGGAATTATCTACGCCATTTTTGCTTAAGATTGCGGTAGGTACGGCAGAAACGCTGTCAATGTCGGCACTCGGTACGATTCTGGCGGCGATGGCCGGTGTCGCGCTTGGCTTGGTGGCGAGTGGTCGTTTCGGTGGCACTGCACGCGCCGCAACCCGTACGCTGTTGAACGTTTTGCGGTCAATCCCGGAACTAGTCTGGGCTTCCATTCTTTTGATCTCGGCAGGATTGGGGCCATTCGCCGGAACGCTGGCGCTGGCGGCGCATACTTCAGGCGTCCTTGGTCGCCTGTTTGCCGATGCGTATGAAAATACGTCGTCGCTGCCCGAGGCCACTTTGCGCATCAACGGCGTGCGAGCTATCCCGGCATTTTTATACGCAACGATGCCCCAAACCTTGCCGCAAATGATGTCATACACGCTGTACCGATGGGAAAATAATATCCGGGCGGCGGCTATATTGGGGGTCGTGGGCGCAGGCGGTTTAGGCCAAATGTTGAAATATCATCTGTCGCTGTTTCAGATGCCGCAAGCGGCTAGCGTGATTGTTGCCATGCTAGCGATGGTCGCCGCTGTCGATGGACTCAGTTTTATGCTACGGCGAGCCATGACGCGATAACGCAATTGCGCCATGGTTGCAGCGGTTGAATATGCGGTTCGAGGTCAGGAAGAATTGGTCATTTCGCTTCGCACGTAACTTTATAACTCACTTTGAGACGAGTTGACCAACGCATTTTTCAATTTATCCCGTTTTTCCTAAGTGCGTTTGCGCACTCCCGAACCAAAGACGGACCGCGATAAATCAGTCCACTATATAGCTGTATTAGCGCTGCGCCAGCCGCCATTTTGGTCTGCGCATCGGCACCGCTCAAAATTCCACCCACACCAATAATCGGGATCGCATCACCCAACTCAGCACGCAGTTGGCGCACGACGGTGTTGGATAATTCAAACACTGGCGCACCTGATAGACCACCAGCTTCATTCTCATGAGGAAGTCCTTTGACTGCATCACGCGTGATAGTGGTATTGGTCGCGATGACGCCGTCCATTTTGTGGCGCAACAACGCATCTGCGATGGTTTTAACTTGTTCTGCGTCGATATCCGGGGCAATTTTTAATACGACGGGTACATAACGTTTGTGCTGATCTGCCAGCTTCTGCTGCGCATGCTTGAGTTGTGACAAGAGTGCGTCGAGTTCTGATGCGCCTTGTAATTGACGCAGGTTTTTGGTGTTCGGGGACGAGATATTGACCGTGACATAGGTTGCGTACGGATAGACTTTTTCCAGGCAAAAAAGGTAATCGTCTGCGGCATTTTCAATTGGCGTGGAGGCATTTTTGCCGATGTTTAACCCGAGCACACCAGTACGTTCCTGATAAAACTTCGACGATTGCACGTTTTTGATAAATGCATCGACGCCACCGTTGTTGAAGCCCATGCGATTGATGAGGGCGTTGGCAGCGGGGAGTCGAAACATGCGTGGTCGCGGGTTGCCTGGCTGGGCTTTTGGCGTCACAGTGCCGATTTCAATCGAACCGAATCCCAGCGCAGCCAGGCCGTCAATCGTAGATCCATCTTTATCCAGTCCGGCGGCCAGTCCGATCGGGTTGGGAAAGGTTATTCCCATGACGATGCGCGGATCTCGGGCTGGTTTTGGTAATAGTGCTGTAAGTCCCATTGACTGAGCACGACGTAAACCTGCCATGGTCAGATGATGGGCGGCTTCTGGATCGAGTGAGAATAGGGCGGGGCGGGCAAGGTTGTACAGGAGTTTGGAAGGCACGGTAGGCTGAGCGGTAACGGTTGTATAGAACTGGTTGGTGGGCCGGCAATAAGACAAGGGAATGGTCCCATTTTTTAGTTTACGTCGGCGAATTTCACTATTCTAACGTACCCCATTCATTTTCCCTTAACGCTTCCAGTGGTCGGAAGTTTATTTTGTATGCCATTTTAAGGCTATCTTTGATCCAATAGCCAAGATAGACATACGCCATGTCGAGTTGTTGCGCCTGTTTGATCTGCCATAAAATACTGTAAGTACCAAAGGATGCACCGATCACGTCTGGGTCATAAAACGTGTAGACCGAAGATAGTCCGTCATTAAGCACGTCAATGATGCTGATCATTCGTAACGTGCCGTCTGGTTCGCGAAACTCGACCAAACGGGTATTGACCTTACTTTGCAGCAAAAATTGCGCGTATTGATCCCGACTGTCCTGATCCATACCACCACCTGCGTGACGTGAAATTTGATAACGTAAATAGAGTTCGTAGTGCTCATGTACGTAAGCAAGATTGGTGACTAAGCCGGTCAACTGACGATGTTTCTCCCAAGCTCGGCGCTGACTGCGATTAGGGATGAACGCGTTGACCAGTGTGCGCACAGGCGTGCAGGCATGGCAGCCATCGCAACAAGGTCGATAGGTGAAAATGCCGCTGCGTCGAAAGCCATTTTTGACTAGTTCGGAATAGACATCGGCATTGATCAGGTGCGACGGCGTCGCTACCAGTGAGCGTGCCTGGCGCCCATCCAGATAGCTACAAGCGTACGGTGCCGTTGCGTAAAATTGGAGGGTTGAAAATGGGAGATCTTTTAAGTGCGTCATGTACCTATTCCTGACCGGTTCAATAGTTCGGACTTTCGCAAACCGCTCCGGCAACGTTGAGCTTTCCTAGCCGTCTATGCGGCCCGATACTAACGTACTGTGTTTTTCCGGAGAGGATACAAACCCGTTGTCGGGATCATTTTGCGTATTTCCTATAGCTGTAATTTACACCGTAAGCGCAATGTCGTGTTGGTGGCGCGCTCCTGGCACCAACCCGAAAACTGCAATAGCTTGCCAAATTTACTTACCAGCTAGTAAGTCCATGCTTACTAATCTTGTTATGGGAACAATGGTATCGGTCGCCAGTTGTGAATTTGTGGATGATTTATCGCTTCGGTGAGATGTCGCATAAAGGCGTCGCGAGAAATGGGAACCGCACCTAGCGAAGCAAGATGCGGCGTCTCCTGCTGGCAGTCAATCAGCGTAACGCCGTTTTGACGCAGAAAGTGAACCAGGTAGGCCAGTGCAATTTTGGAGGCATCGGTGACACGCGCGAACATTGATTCACCATAAAACATCCGTCCGATGCTGACACCATAAGCGCCTCCAACCAACTTGCCATCAAGCCAGACTTCCACTGAGTGCGCATAACCGAGGTGGTGAAGTGCCCGATAGCCCTCAATGATCTCATCTGATATCCATGTGCCTTGACCATCTCGCCGTGGCGCGGCGCATGCATGCATGACCTCCTCAAAAGCAAAGTCAAAGCGAATCTGCCAGCGACGATCAGCGCGATTACGGTGGATTTTCTTTAAGGTTTTTTTTAAGCTGGCAGAGTATTTGAAGCGTTCGGTTTCCAGCACCATGCGCGGGTCTGTACTCCACCAAAGGATAGGCTGGCCTTCAGAAAACCATGGAAAGATGCCATGTCGATAGGCGTTAAGCAACCGCTGCGGCGAAAGATTAGCCCCCGCAGCGAGTAGTCCGGGCGCACCATCGTCCGGTCCCAATGCCTCTGACACGTCTGGAAATGGTGTGTCAATTTCTAACCAGGGAATCATCGTCGGTCCCTGACCGTCTTGTGGGCGCTTTTGATTACCATTTTAAGGAAGTGAGCAGCGTTAAATCGCGTTTTTCTCATAGTCAACTATTTTTGAATATCAAAAATTTTCCCTGTGCACTATTACATCAGAATGCTTATTGGGAAATTTTACTGAACTGGTAGTATGTATCTCATTAACTCATCCTCGTCGTTTGATTTTTCTTGATAAAAAAGTAATGACACGTTGAGTTCTGAAGACGCATGCATCCAAGTTTGCCATATTAACCACTTCTGCCCAACCTATAAGGATGAGAATGCATGTTGCCGAGCAGTAAATGGTGCAAGGAACGCGCCTTGCATCATTTTTGTGCGCGATAATATTGATAGTTGAACGCCGCGCCTAATTGACGCTTAATGGTCGAACCTTTTTGTTGGCCCGAAATTTGCTGTAATGGAATATGCTGTAATTAGTCACAATTAACATTATCCAAGAGATTGAGATATTAGCCACTATGCATGAATTCTCCTCTTTGGTATCTTCGGCCCCAGTGTTCGGACGGCCGAATAACGAAAGCGTTACGCCCTCCTTACGAACCCCGCTCTCCGAAGCCATTGTTCCCGATTTTAGTGAGCAAGCAGCGTTCTTTGGGCGCTGGTGGTTCGACGTTAAGACCGATCAGTTGGTATTGTCGGTTAATGCCGCGCGCATGTTGGGAGTCGAGGCGGGATGGTATCCATCTCTAAAAAATTGCTTAATTAGCATGCCTCCGGAAGATTTAAAAGTTTTGGAGGCGACGCTCAAAACGGACAGTCTGGAAGGCGAGTCGGTCGACCGTGAGTTTCGCGTTGTCACTGAGAAGTATGGTATGCACTGGTTCCGCCTGATGTCATTGCCTCAGTCCGCCAGGAAGCACGCGGTCCGTAGTGGCGTTTTGTTAGAAACGACTGCTTCAAAGCATGTCGCGATACGTGAGCGGCTGAGTTTTGAGTGCACCCAATTTTTGTTAAGTACCGATACTTTAGGTGTTGCTGTCACCAAAGTTATTAAAGTGGTATGTGAGAATTTAGGTTGGGAATGGGGTGCTTATTGGGCTTTAGATCGCCCATTGGAGTCTGATCTGGCTGGCTCGCAGCAACTTTTATGTAAGCATTTCTGGCACAACCCCCAATACTCGCTCGAAGCGTTCAACGAAGAAAGCGCCGCATTGAGGATGGCCGCGGGCATTGGCACAGTGGGTTTGGTGTGGCAATCCGGCGAGGCGCGTTGGATTGAAAATCTGGGAAGCGCGCCGGGCTTCTTGCGTCACAATGGCGCTGTCAAATGCGGATTGCGGTCTGGCTACATCTTTCCGGTCGTGTATGTGACGGAGGGCGGTCAGCGGCATAGTCCCGGGGTGCTGGAATTTTATAGCAAACTCTCCCGCCAGCACGAAGCCCAGCTACCGATTCTTTCCGAGACAATAGGTGTATTGATCGCCCAGACTGCACAACGACTTGAGCAGCAGGAAACCATTCGGCAGTTAGCGCAGATTGACGGATTGACGGAGTTGGCAAACCGCACCTATTTTTATCATATGCTCGATAACACTTGTCAGAATTCGACCATTGCGGGAACATCGTTTGGCTTAATCTTTATCGATCTGGATCGTTTTAAGCCAGTTAATGATGCGTTCGGTCACGAAGCCGGTAATGTAGTGTTGCAGGAATTTGCAAGGCGGTTACAGCTACTTGTTCCATCAGGAAGTTATGTCGGGCGGCTTGGAGGGGACGAATTCGCGATTTTGTTGATACCGGATGGTGCCACGCAGCCATTAGACCAGCAATTGAATGCGTTGGCATCGAAGGTATTGCAAGCAGCGTGTATGCCGTTTCTGTTTGACGGCAATGATATGACGGTGTCGGCCAGCGTGGGCATCAGCATCTTCCCGGAAAATGGGATGACCAGTCCGGAACTGTTGCGCAGCGCCGATGCCGCAATGTATCGTATTAAAAAGAATGGCAGAAATGCGCTCAGCTTTTTTTCGAATAGTACTTCCCATACTTTAGCGATTGAACAATCCGACGTAGCGCAACGAATGACCATGGAGGCCGAACTGCATCAGGCGCTGACTGATAATGCATTCTTTCTCGAATACCAGCCCATATTTAATGATAGCGATCAGAAGATGCACGCCGTTGAAGCGCTTATCCGCTGGCGCAGGGCAAACGGCGATATCGTCAGGCCGGACATTTTTATTCCGATTGCTGAACAAAGCAGTCTGATCATCAATATCGGACGCTGGGTGTTGCGTCAGGCGTGCCGAGATCTTGCATATTTGCATCGTTCGGGATTGAGTAACCTGGAAATGCATGTCAATATGGCGGCGCCGGAATTTACGAGTAATGATTTGCCGGATGAGCTGACCGTCATCTTGAAAGAGTTTGGCATCGGGACCCATCATCTTTGCCTTGAGCTGACAGAAGGTATGTTGATGCAGCAACCCGAAAAGGTGATTCCTGTTATGCAGGCACTGCGTGAGCTCGGTGTAGGGATTAGTCTTGATGATTTTGGCGTTGGTTACTCGTCGCTCTCAAGGCTCAAAAGATTGCCGATTTCTTCTATTAAGATCGACCGCTCATTTGTTGATGGTCTACCGCATTTAAGGGAAGATAGAGCGATCGTACGCGCCATGATTGAGCTTGGCCGCCACATGAAATTGGGCGTCATTGCCGAGGGCGTTGAAACGGATGATCAATTGGTTTTTTTGCGTCAATACGGTTGCAATTTAATTCAGGGATTTATATTAAGCCGGCCAATGCCGCTCGATGCGTTGATTGCTTCCTATCTGCCACGTAGATAGACCGAACATTTGTTGGCTTGTCAGGATAAACGAAGTCTAACCCCGACAAGTTTTTAAGGTAGATAGTAGTTTCTTAATCTAGCGCCGGATTAGAAAACTACTTGCTGCGCATCGGCTTATAGATGTCTTCGGTATGGAACCCGAAACTGGCACCATTTTTTTGCACTAGTTTGAGATCGTTAAAGAAAGCCTTCAGCGTGGTAGCAACAGTTGGGAAGGCAATATCTTCCCAAGGAATTTGCGCTTCGGTAAACATCTCCACTTCAAGACTCTCGATGCCAGCCGCGTAATCAAGGTCGAGCAAAGTCGCCCGATAAAATAAATGTACCTGATGAACGTGCGGGACATTGATCATGGAGAAAAGCCCATGCAGGGTGATTTTGGCACCGGCTTCCTCTTCTGTTTCGCGGCGTGCAGCATCCTCAGTGGTTTCGTCGTTCTCCATGAATCCAGCCGGAAGCGTCCAGTAACCGAGTCGCGGTTCTATAGCGCGTTTGCACAACAATATACTTATTTCTCCATCGTGCTCCCATACCGGAATTGAGCCAACCACCATCTTCGGATTCTGATAATGGATCGTGCCGCAATTGCTGCAGACAAAGCGTGAACGCGTGTCGTCAGGTGGGATTTGCAGGGATACAGGATGCGCGCATTCGGAGCAAAATTTCATAGGTAGCGAATTAAAGGTCTGGGCACAATGTTTTGAAAGGCACATCATTCATTATGCGTTGAAAGGAATTGTTACTATAAACAAGGTGTTTCATTTAGCCTGCTTTTTTTACCTGACATGGAAGTGTATCACCGCACCATCTAAATGCGCTTTCTGACTATAACGTTTGCTATATTAATCAAACCAGCTTATACTCTCATTCCTCAGACGCGGGGTGGAGCAGTCTGGCAGCTCGTCGGGCTCATAACCCGAAGGTCGTAGGTTCAAATCCTGCCCCCGCAACCAGATTTAAAATGTCAGAAAATATCCTGGCATTGTTTGAAAAGTACAGACGCGGGGTGGAGCAGTCTGGCAGCTCGTCGGGCTCATAACCCGAAGGTCGTAGGTTCAAATCCTGCCCCCGCAACCAGATGTAAAGTATCAGAGAATATCCTGATATTGTTTGAAAGTACAGACGCGGGGTGGAGCAGTCTGGCAGCTCGTCGGGCTCATAACCCGAAGGTCGTAGGTTCAAATCCTGCCCCCGCAACCAATAGTGGAAACCGCTGATCAGCTTTGTTGCTCAGCGGTTTTTGCTTTTTAAGAACGGTTTTTTAACAACTAGCCCGCGTTACCCTCATTAGTCCGAATTTTCCCTGTTAATCACATCCTTATCAACGTTTTTACCTTCCAGTTCGCCTTTTTCTCCGTTGCGTTAATATGTTGTTATTATAAAAGCATCGTCGTTGCTAAGGAGCGAAGATGAAAAACCGTAAATGCTTCATACGCGTTGGCATAGGTGGCTGGACTTACGCCCCTTGGCGTGACAACTTTTATCCGGCAGGTCTGGCTCATGCCCATGAACTGGAATACGCCAGTCGCCAAGTCACTGCAATCGAAATAAACGGTACTTACTACAGTACGCAAAAGCCCGCTACGTTCGCACGATGGGCGGCAGAAACGCCAGATGGCTTTCTCTTTTCGGTGAAAGCACCGCGTTATAGCACCAATCGGCGGATACTGGCGGATGCGGGTGAGTCTGTTGAGCGCTTTATTCAGAGTGGTATTGCGGAACTTGGAGAAAAATTAGGCCCGATTCTATGGCAATTGCCACCCACCAAACGCTGTGATATTGCCGACATCACTGCTTTTGTTTCACTACTTCCGAATAAAATTGACGGTATAAAACTGCGTCATGTACTGGATGTGCGACATGATAGTTTTATGATCCCTGATTTTTTTAAATTGATGCGGAAATACAAAATGGCGAGCGTTTTCACCGACTCAAGGGATTACCCTTCCTTTGCAGATTTCAGTACCGATTTTGTCTATGCAAGACTGATGTGTAGTCAATCTGAAATAAAGTCAGGTTACTCTCCCGAGTCGCTTGATACGTGGGCGACCCGCTTTAACAAACTTGCTGTAGGGAGTAGTGCGGTTGATCAGGATGTGTTTCCACGCATCACTCCCCAGACGAAGCAAGACGTGGCACGCGATGTGTTTGTATTCTTTATCAACGGTGCCAAAGAACGTGCACCGGCTGGCGCAATCGCCTTGCTTGAGCGATTGGGTTGAGCTGCACTTAAAATGCTGTTTATACTCTGCGACGAAACAATGCGTGAGTTGTTATTTTTTTCTGATAAATTACTGACAGCGCGGACCTTTTGATATCCGCGCCGACGCCATCATGCATCAATCCAGCCCACGTATTCTGTCACCGTTGAAGCGCGGCAATCGCCAGTGAAATCGCATTGCCAATAATCGAAACAAGAAGCCCGTTCCGATCGCGATCAAGGACGCGACATTGGTATCGACTTTTATCCAAAGTAGGCCAACATATAAAGCACCGGTTAGTAGCGATACAGTGGCGTATAGTTCGCGTCGTAACACCCATGGAATTTCGTTACATAATACGTCTCGTAACAACCCGCCAAAAACACCGGTAATCAAGCCAGCCATGATGACGATACCCGGCGTCATACCACTAGCCATCGCAACGTTGCACCCTATCACCGTAAATGCCACCAAGCCCAAGCCATCAACTACTAAAAACACCGTCCGTAAATGATGGAGAACGCGCGCCACCGCCGCAGTGACGATCGCTGCGCTAATGGTGAAGAGTAAATATTCCGGATTGGCGATCCAACTTAATGGGTAGTGGCCCAACAACACATCGCGCATTGTTCCGCCACCTAATGCGGTGACTGTGCCAATCATGCAAATTCCAAAAAGATCCATATCGCGGCGCATACCCATGATCGCGCCTGACATCGCCTCTGCAACAATCGCTATCAGGTAGATGGTATGTAAAAGCAAGTATTATCCTTCACAAAAAAAAGTGTATGAATCGGGTTGGTCTTACCGATTGCAACCTGCTTAATCTCTTTAAAAGCAACCGTAACCGGGGCGGATAGGTTGCTTTAGATATTCATTTACGCATCTAAATGTCAATTTCAGCGCTGCTCCTTCGCCCGCTAGTGAGTATTGGCGATAGATTCTCAGGTTCTTAAAAGAGTATTTATTCCAAGATAACGCAAGAAAAGAGGGATGTCACTTTTTTATGAAGTGATGACGTTATTACTGCGCCAGAGATGTCTTCAAAAAAACATCAATCGCGCTATGTCGACTCATTCTCATAAAGAGGTTTGTGTTTCATTTTTTTGCTTATGGTGAGTCTATATAAGCTAAGAATAGTCTCTATCACGCTCCGGGTTTGTCCCATTACCTTCTTCATTCGCACCCACGATAATGGGTGACGTTATCTTTTATGCCCGTTTTTGCACTTCTCGAAACGTGTCAATTTCAGTTTTTTTCGCCAGGAAATTTGATTCAAGCGTATTCGTAGATGTAAGCCAAGAATCTTCTTATTTTTATAATTTTATTTCATCAGATTAAATCGTTCTACTTCGATTTTTCTATTTATTTCAGACCGTAAAATGACCTCAATAAAAAAAACACTCCGATTGGTAGCCATATCAACAGTTATGTCCCTTATTTACTGCGCATCGGCGTATTCAATTGAGGAGAACCAATTATTTCAACTAGAACAGACCGATATCGACTCTCCAATAAATACGGCTGCTGCGGCGGCTAGTAGCGGCTTGGCAGAAATATTGGCAGCGCCAGCGACCGCATCAGTGCGCCTGGCGACGGCTACACCTTTACTGGTGAATGATCAGCAAGACGAAATCGCTTTGCCAATAGATGATGGTCATGTATTACATTTTAAAAAATTTACAGCAGAAACTGATGTCGATGGCGTCAGTATATGGCGCGGTCAAATCTCATCTGATGAGACTGACGAAGAACATGCATCAGATGCTGCCAACCAGGCCATCCTCGTGCGCAATGGCGAAAACATCACTGGCTCCTTCCACCATGAAGGCCAGCTTTATCAAATTTGGCCTCTCAAAAATGGACGGCACGCGATTGTGAAAGTCGATGTCAGTAAGCTCGATCAAGCAGACGACGCGGTCGAACATCAAGCCGAGCACGCCGAACATGGAAGTGCCGATAATACGCAGCAAGACCAACAAGAGCGCCAATTCCAGCAAATACTCGCTGAAGCTGGCGACGGCATGCATACGCAGTTTGTTGACGGTAGCGATAGTATAAAGTTAAAAAGTGCGCATAGCACGATTCGCGTCATGGTTGTGACGACGAATCAATCCCGCGCAAAAGCGAAGGACCTGCAAGCGGTGATTAAACTCGCATTTGCCGAGGCAAACCAAGGCGCAAAAAATAGCGGTGTCGCGATTACTTTTGAATATGCCGGAACCTTTGATGCCAGTTACGACGAAAAGGGAAAGTACACCAATATGCTATCTCAGCTTAAAAATACGAACGATCCGGTATTAGGTGCACCGGTCCATGGTTTTAGAGAAAGTCATCGCGCAGATGTGGTGGTCATGCTGGCGACATCAAATACGTCGGCAGGGACGGGGTATGTCAATGCATCAAAAGCGACTGCTTTTTCAGTTGTTGATTATAGTTATGCGACAGGTTATTACAGTTTCGCGCATGAGATCGGACATAACCTGGGCCTCAGTCACGACCTCGATCAGTTCGGTGGTGTGCCGACCAGAACACCTGAGTATCAACATGGTTATAAGCACACCGCCGGCACTGGCGGGGGCAGATGGCGCACTATCATGGCTTATAACTGCTCACCTTCGTGTGCCCGATTAAATTACTTTTCCAATCCAGACATTTTGTACAAAGGTGCTGAGATGGGCACTCAACGGTATGAAAACAACGCTCGACGTTTGGATGAAAGACGCGAAGTAGTTGCTAATTTTTATCCGCCGCTGGTCGATATCACGCCACCGGTGAATCCTCCGCAAGCCGTGGTTGGAAGAAATATTAATGCTGTAAGCACCACCAGTACAGGTTTTGCTTACAAACTCGAAGGTAGCAAGAGTCTTTACGCCACACACTATAAATGGGAAAAATTAAGCGGACCGTTTAGCCTGCGTTATGCTGATAGAGCAGATGCTGACGCGATTGTTGGCAAAGACCAAATCGGCGAGGGCACCTACGCGCTGACAGTTACCAATCAACACGGCGAACAAAGTCGTGCCACTATTAACGTTAGCGTAGTAGAACAAAAGGCTAGTATTACTGGAGACTCGTCAATTATCGAAGGGCAAGTGGCTAACTTGAAAGCGAGTGCAAATTTTGCGGGAGCCTCCGGCGCGGCACCTACATACCGCTGGAAAATTCTTAACGAAGCTGGCCGTGACATTTTGCAAGGAGCCGAACAACAACTGAGCCTGTCAACCTTGCCAGTGGGTAGTTATGATGCAACAGTGGAAGTAGCAAGCACGCATGGTGGACGCAAAGCGACAGCACAACATCGCGTTGATGTGACAAAACAGTGAGGACACTACGCTAGTAATATTGATGAACGATTTGAGGTAAGTGGAAGGGGCGTTCGGTCATGCCGCACGTGGCTGATTCTTCCGATCCAGACCAGAACCAAGCACAAAAAATAGTGGTAATTATCAGGTTCGTGATGTTCGTTTAAAAAATCCTTTGTCGCATTTGCGAGAAAGGATTTTTCATTGCTTCATGGTGCACCTCATTGCTATGCCGACTATTTTTTAGTCTGCTTGTTAGCGATTGCCGCCGCGGTGATCGTCTCGGCCGCCGTGATTGCCGTTGTCATGTCGCCCACCGTTCGGGCGTCCGTTACCCCGATGATTGTTGTAATTTGGGCGTCCATTGCCGCGATAATCGGGACGACCGCCATGTCCTCGTTCCCAGCCGCCACGATTCAATTGCCAACCGCCGCGACCTTGCTCCCAGCGCGGTCGTTGATATTGATAACCAGGACGTGCCCGGTTCCAATAGCCTTGTCGCCACACGTGACGACCTCCAGCCCAGTTCCAATAACCTGGCGCCCAGATATAGCCTGCACGCGGTGGTGGAAGGCGTTCGTAGCGTGGTGGCGGCGGTTGTGAGCCGATGATGATATTCACCCCGACCTGCGCGTTTGCCTGTGCTGAAATAAACGCGGTACAGCTTATTGCGGCGAACATTGCCGCGCAGAGGAAGCGTTTCATAAGTGCCCTAAAAGTTGAATATAGGCAAACTATACCCGTAAAAATATTTGCCACAAGCAACGATTCAACTCGTTACAAAGTCACGTCTTAGCGTACGTTTAGACACAACCTATAATAGGTAATTGTTTATTGACCAATAATAAAGAGTAATGACGTTCAATGATGTCGATGTACGCAATCGAAGATTGGCGCGGGTTAGCAAAGTTTTCGTCCTATAACGCATAGTTCTTGGATGACATGCAACCGTGGAGTAACGAGGTAGTAGGCGTGACAGATGACGCGGTATCGCTTCTGACGATAGAATTACTGTTTTACACATGGATATTATTCGATGACACGACCATCACATATCGGCGCAGTTACGGCCCTGCAGAGTCTTCCCGAATGGTCTGCAGTGAAAGACCGGGATGCCATTCAAAGGACTTTTCTGTTTGCCGACTTTAATGCTGCGTTTGGATTTATGACGCAAGTCGCTTTGCTGGCAGAGAAAATGGATCACCACCCTGAGTGGTCGAATGTTTATAATCGTGTAGTTGTTCTACTGGCAACCCACGATGCGAATGGCGTCACTGAACTGGATTTGCGAATGGCGCAATTCATGGATCACGCCGCCGCGAATACGCATAAAAAACCTATTTAGAACGATCATCGATATGACGCAACCCGTAGTACTGATAACCGGCGCCGCCAAACGCGTCGGTCGTGTGATTGCTGAGCGCTTTGCGCAGGCCGGCTATGCAGTGGTAGTCCATTATGGTAATTCGCAGGCTGAGGCGCAGGAGACGGTCGCGTTGATTGAGGCAGCGGGACATAAAGCCGTCGCTCATCGCGCCGATCTATCTAATCCGGTCGAATTGTCGGCCATGATATTAGCCACTTATGCCACGTTTGAGCGACTTGATGTCTTGGTCAATTGTGCTGCTATATTTTTTCCTGACACATTGGCTGATTTTGCACTTGAGGATCTGGAGCGATCCTGGCAAATTAATTGCCGTGCGCCACTATTACTCACGCAAACTTTTTTCCAGCAGGCCCAGCAACGTGGTCAGCAAGGCGTGGTGGTGAATGTCGTTGATCAAAAGGTCCGCGCAAATTTCCACCCTGAGGATTTTAGTTATACCGTGGCGAAAGCTGCGCTAGGAAATATGACCGCTATGTTAGCCATATCTGGTGGTGCGGTACTGCGAGTAAATGCCCTCTATCCTGGATTGATGACGCCTAGCGGAGATCAGACCCAAGCTGATTTTGAATACTCCTCTGAGCGCTCAACACCGCTGGGGTATGTGGCGCCGCTGTCTGATATTGCGGAGGCGATTTTATTGCTGACGCGTCCGTCCTTCAATGGTGCAGAGTTTGTTGTCGATGCAGGACAAAACCTGGTGCGGGTGGATCGGGATGTCGTAAATCTCTATCGGGCTCCGTCTGTTTCATAATCCTTAAATGTGTGTATTGGTATTGTGACCGGGGATTGTCGTTTTAATATTATTATATTGATAATATTAAAGATGTTTAGGAGGTGTCTGTAAGGAAGTAACCAACTCAGCGACCAAAGGACATCATCATCTTTTTGGAGTTGCGCGTGTTTGCCTCTACTATCTCTAACGTCATCTCAATCATGCATAAATATGCGCTGTTAGCCGTACTGTCCGGTGGCTTGATATCCACCGCGCAAGCAGTTGAGTTGACCGCAAAAAGTCCCGCTCACCGTGTGGCGCTGGTTGAACTTTACACAAGCGAAGGCTGTAACAGTTGCCCGCCCGCTGATGCATGGCTGGCTAAAATCGGTTCAAAAGTCAGCGCCGATATGGTGATTCCATTGGCATTGCACGTCGACTATTGGGATAGTTTGGGTTGGAAAGATCGATTCGGTGATCATGCATTTACACTGCGCCAGCAAGCATTAGCCGACTATGCCAACACCAAAGTCGTGTACACGCCGGAGGTCTTTGCAGGCGGGCGTGAGCTCAGAAAGTGGAGTACGGCGAGTGCCGCCGAGAGCGCACTTCAGCATATTAACGCGCAAGCATCGCCTGTCGATATTATGATCAAGGTGACCTCAAACGAGGCGCGGGGGCCACGGTCGTATGATTTGACTGCCATAGCCCGCGACATTATTAGTCCCAGCACCACAACAGATCCTAAGCAAACGCAAAATGCCTTTGTTGCTGTATATCAGAATAAGTTAGTGTCAAAAGTCGCTGCTGGCGAAAATGGCGGCGTCACTCTTCATCACGAGTTTGTTGTAAGACGTTGGTTGGGGCCGTTTGCATTGAAAGCGGGCATGGTAAAGATTCAGCAGAACATCTCCCTCGATAGCATCGGAGGGGATGTTCCGGTTGATCAGTTTGGAATAGTGACATTTGTTCAGGATGCGACGACTGGAGAGGTCTTGCAAGTGGCAAGACTTGCACTGGATCATTGACGGAGTGCGGCTCGCAGGGTTTAGCCAGATTTGTTAGACGGTTAAAAAAGATAAGTTCAGCAGAAATAGTTTGTAGAACTTATCTGCGGGATCCATCATAAGAGGATCGCCGCGATGGTTGCTGACGACTGAAATGGCGATTATTCGTCAAATTCGACGGGATCATCAGGAATGTTAATGAAGCGACGTAGCAATGTGCGTAAAGCGATAGCATCAACAGCACCCATTTTCCCCATCATATCGGCCTCAATTTCCGATCCCGCTGCGGCAATTTTTTGCGTTAGGTCACGGCCCAGCGCGGTGAGGTAGAAAAGACCGCTGCCATTTTTCTCGCCTTGATCAGCCACAGCCTGCAATAGCCCGCGCGCGGTCATGTCATCGAGCACGATAATTAACGGCGAATGACCGGCGTAAGCGAATAGACGGTTGAACTCTTCAATACTCAGCCCTTCGCGTGCAGCTAACGTATTGAGTACAAAAAATTCGGTATCATTCAAACCTTGTTGCGCACCATATTCACGTAGTTTTCCGTATAACTGGAAGTAAGCGCTACCGAGTAAATGGCTCATCGCGCTGGTATTGAAAATACGTGCACCTGTCGTTGCTTTGATCAATGCTTCCGCTTCATCGGCCAGTTCCTTGCGCGTCGCGATGGCATAACTGCCACGCTGATAAACAAGCGGTGGAATATCGGAATGATCGAAGTGCATCACTTCGCCAACCATAATGATGTGATCACCGCCATCATAGCGATAGGCCGTTTTGCATTGCATGCGTGTGGTGCAGGCCGGCAGAAGCGGCACGCCGCCTAGCCCTTTTTCGGTTTCAAGTCCGGCGAATTTAGCCACGCCGCGCTTGGCAAAGCGGTTTGCCAGAGCGTCCTGATCGTGCGACAAGATATGTACGGCCCAGTATTCAGCCGTTTCGAATATCGGCGCGCTACTTGATGATTTTGCCAGACTCCATAAAACCAGGGGTGGATCGAGCGAAACCGAATTAAAGCTATTTGCGGTGATGCCAACGCGCTTTTCGATGCCGTCGCCCAGATCACTGTCGTTGCACGCGGTAATGATGGTCACACCGGTGGTGAACGTGCCTAATGCATTGCGATATTCGCGCTGGTCAAATATTTTTGCAAGTGTTTGGTTATCCGCAAGCGGAGTAGTTTCTTGTATATCCATCTGATTTAATTCAATTTTCTTCGATCAGCATGTTATCAGGCTATTGCGGGGTACTGACGCACTGAATGGTTTGATATGGTTGATAGGGCTAATGGCATGTTGGAAGACGGATGAATATTTTTACGCCATATAAAAATGCGAAAGAATCAGCGTTCGGGTAAAGCGTAAAAAACGCGAAACACGTGCATTCTCTAAAATTAGTAATATGCGTAATTTCCCTAATTTTCCTAATACTCAGGTGTTAGATCTGTTGACAGATATTACCGCATGCTACGATATTAATCTGCCAATCCCGCTAGATAGCTGGCAAACCTCCATCAAAAATTGCTCTATAGGACACATCCCATGTGGATCGATACCCACTGTCATCTTGACGCCGCCGAATTTGGTGGCGAGCAGACAACCTTTGCCGAGGCGGCATTACAGCATCAAGTCTCGTGGATCGTCATTCCTGCGGTTGAACGGGCAAACTTTGCCACCGTAGCGGCCATTGCGGCTGAGCAATCAAATTGCACCTACGCGCTTGGCATTCATCCTATTTTTGTTCCTCAGGCCGAAGAATCCGATTTATTAGCGCTACGGGCAGCGATCAAACTGGCGATGGATGATCCTTTATTTGTCGCGATTGGTGAAATAGGGCTCGATTTCTTCGTTCCGGGTTTGGGCGAAGGCGTGCTGCGCGCAAAGCAGGAACATTTTTACGTCGAACAATTAAAACTTGCCCGTGAATTCGACTTGCCGGTTTTGTTGCACGTACGGCGCTCTCAGGATACGTTGTTAAAATACTTGCGTAGGATCAAAGTAAGAGGCGGTATCGCGCATGCCTTCAACGGTAGCTTTCAACAAGCTGAAGCCTTTATCGAACTACATTTTAAGCTAGGGTTTGGCGGGGCGATGACGTTTACACGCGCCTTGCAGATTCGACGGTTGGCGGCCGAGTTGCCGCTGACCGCACTGGTGCTCGAAACCGATGCGCCGGACATGTCGCCAGCGTGGTTGCATCCACAGAAGAATGCACCGGCGCAAATTCCTTTGATTGCGGAAGTTTTAGCAAAGTTACGCGGGATGACAACAGAGCAATTGGCCAAGGCAACCACCGCGAACGCGCTCGCGGCGCTGCCACGACTTGCGCTGCTGAAGTAGTCGCCGGTGCGGAGTTTCATTCTTGGTTTCTTAATCGGTGTGGTTTTTTTACAGACTCAAGCAGCATTGCCGTCCGCTTTTCTCATCGGTATTGTGTGCTTGTTGGCGGCTCTTGCTGGCTTAGTCGCAGGGATACTTCGGCATAGACTGATAAAAATAACGGGGCTGATTGTTTGCGGTGCGTTACTTGGCTTTTGCTGGGCGGCGCTGTTTGCGCACTATTATCTGCGACAGGAGTTGCCGGTCGAGTGGGAAGGGCGGGACGTCACATTGATCGGTACCATTGCGAGTTTGCCGACCCATTTTGAACAAGGTGTGCGGTTTAACTTTGCGGTCGAAAAAGTTTTACCGCAAAAGGGCGTAACACCAACGATACCATCCCAATTGGCGCTGTCTTGGTATCGCCCATTCAATCATCAACCAAAGCAACAAGCCAATGACGGCGTTCAGATTGGCGACATTGGTCAGATTGAACCCGGCGCACGCTGGCGGCTGACAGTTCGCTTAAAACGACCACATGGCAATGCCAATCCCCACGGATTTGATTACGAAGTTTGGTTGCTCGAACAAAATTTGCGTGCAACAGGCTATGTTCGCGCTGACAAGGCATCCTCTTTAAGCGCAGATGAAACTGTTGATTCGTCAGTAGATGTGTCACTAAACAACCGTCAATTAGACCGCTTTGTCTTCTCTTTCGGTCATTGTGTAGAAGCGGTGCGCGGTTGGGTTCGCCAACGTATTTTGGCGGCTTTGCCAGAAAAGAAATATGTCGGTGTTTTAGTCGCATTGGTCATCGGTGATCAGCGTGCCGTAGATCAAAACGACTGGCTAATTTTTAATCGTACTGGCGTGGGGCATCTGATTTCCATATCGGGTCTTCATATCACGATGATTGCGGGCCTTTTTGCCGCAATCATGTCGGCGTTATGGCGACGGTCTTTTTTTATCGGCAACACTTTACCGTTGCGTCTACCCGCCCAGAAAGCGGCAGTATTAGCCGGTGCGGCTGCGGCCTTGTTGTACGTATTATTGGCAGGCTTTGGCTTGCCTGCTCAGCGAACCTTGTATATGTTATTGATGGTCGCATTGGCCATCTGGACCGGACGGATTGCCAGTGTTTCTCATATTTTGTGTATCGCCCTAATGGTGGTATTGCTACGCGATCCATGGGCGGTACTTTCTCCAGGATTCTGGCTATCTTTTGGCGCGGTGGGTACGATTTTGTATGCTAGCGTTGGCCGCACCAAGCAGTTAATTGATGCGTCCGCTTTGGTTCCCAATACTCCCGCCAGAGTGTGGCTCGATCCTATAAAAAACGGCGCTTATACCCAATATGTCGTGACAATCGGATTAGTGCCAATGACGATCCTTTTGTTTGGACAAATATCCCTGATAAGTCCGCTCGCGAACGCCATTGCCATTCCGTTGATTGGCCTGTTAGTGACGCCGATGGCATTGATG
Organism: Glaciimonas sp. GNP009; assembly: GCF_054343755.1. Classification (NCBI taxonomy): domain Bacteria; kingdom Pseudomonadati; phylum Pseudomonadota; class Betaproteobacteria; order Burkholderiales; family Oxalobacteraceae; genus Glaciimonas; species Glaciimonas sp. GNP009. The sequence goes on along the minus strand of NZ_JBTGUV010000004.1, from coordinate 423,584 downwards.
GGCAGTATGTTGCCTGCACCCTTATCGGGATGGGTATTAACGCTGGCGCATATTCTGGTGGATTGGCTGGCAACAGTATTGACATGGCTCAGCAGTTTTCCGCTGGCTGTCTGGCAAGCGCCGTTGCCGCCAGCGTGGACTTTTGCTATCGCGATGGCTGCCACGCTGTGGTTATTGGCGCCACGCGGCTGGCCGTTACGCTGGTTAGCCCTGATTGGCTGGTTACCGTTATTGTTACACTCCGCAACGCGGCCCGCGGAGGGTGAGATGACGGTTACTGCGTTTGATGTCGGGCAAGGTATGGCCCTGCTGATTGAAACTTCCGGGCATCGCTTGCTTTATGACACGGGGCCTTATTACTCGCCTGAGTCCGATGCCGGTAGCAGGATTATCGTGCCGTATCTAAAGGCCAGAGGGATCACCGCGATTGATACGATGGTGATTTCACACTCGGATAGCGATCATTCCGGCGGTGCAATGTCCGTGATAAAGGCGATTGAGGTTGATCGTGTGTACTCATCTTTATCCCCTGATCATCGGATTGTTGCTGTCTCACCGGGCCACACTCGGTGTCAGGACGGACAGTCATGGAATTGGGATGGCGTGCAGTTTGATATGCTATTTCCTGCAAAGCATAATTATGAAAATAACGAACGTAAGGATCGAAAATCGGGCAAGGCGAATACCATGAGTTGCACGCTCAAAATTACCAACGGTGACTTGTCGATCCTGCTTCCCGGCGATATAGAGAAGGCGCAGGAGCGACAATTGATACAGGATAAAGGAGCGATTGCCACCGATAGCGTCATGACGCCGAATGCGCCCGGTCGTTTAAAATCGACAGTGCTGCTCGTACCGCATCATGGTAGTGGAACCTCTTCAACCAGCGCATTTTTGCAAGAGGTTAATCCGTCTGTGGCAATTTTTCAGATGGGTTATCGCAATCGATTTCGACATCCTCAGGCGCAAGTGTTGGAACGTTATCAACAATTAGGTATTCGCAATGTACGCAATGATCAATCTGGTGCAATACTTTTACATTTTGGCAGCACGCTTGATGTGACGGAGTATCGCCAGCAACATAAACGTTATTGGTATGGTCGCTGAGACGATCATTGAGCGCCGGCTCTAAAATTTGGTTTGTGACAAACAACGCTTATGGTTTTTAATAGAGTCTATTAAATCCTGCGTGTGCGTGGATAAGGACTTTTCACTGCCCGCAATGACTCTATTAAATACCGTTACAAGCACACTTACGAATATTTCATCCATGGTTTCCCAAATCCCGTCGCCCCGTCCCATTGTGCATTTTGCGCATGGAAATAGCTTTCCTTCCGGAACGTATCGCCGTTTTCTTGATCTGTTAAGTCAGAATTACGATGTCCATGCCCTGGAAATGCATGCCCATAATCCAGATTATCCGGTAACAGATGGTTGGCCCGCGCTAGTGCAAGAGTTTGTCAATGAATTGCTTGTGCGCTATCAACAGCCAGTGATTTTGGTCGGTCATTCGCTGGGCGGAATTTTATCCTTAATGGTCGCAAGACAGCGCCCTGATCTGGTACGTTGCGTGGTGCTGTTAGACGCGCCCGTAACCGTAGGATGGCGAGCCGGTGTATTTAGATTGGCGAAAGCGCTGGGGCTTGACCGACGTTGGTCTCCAGCACGGTTTTCGCAGCGCCGTCGTATTCAATGGCCCGATGCCGAGGCGGTTTATCAGCACTTCTCCACTAAACCGGTGTTCGCCAGTTGGCCCGAAGAAGTGTTGCGCGATTACGTTGAGCACGGCACCGTAGAGCAGTCTGGAAGTGTAGCGTTGCGTTTTAAGCGTGAAATTGAAACAGCAGTTTATTTGACCTTACCCCATCACTTGGGTCAGGTTGTGAGGCCACCTTATCCGGTCCCGGTTGGTTTTATCGGCGGGATTGATTCAGTTGAGTGTCGTCAAGCAGGTATGGCAGCGACCAGACGATTGGTTGGCAGCCACATAAAACTACTTCCCGGTGGTCATTTGTTCCCGTTGCAGACGCCGCAAGCGGCAGCCAGCGCTACCGACGAGATGATTCGATCACTTCTTATTGTCTGATCTATCGAATCTGTATCGACTTATTGTTGAATTGTTGTTGAATTAGCACCGTATTCTATTGGTTTTTTATCCAATTTCCCTCTACTTCCTAAACCAGATTTTTACTTTTTTTAATAAAGTTACTTCTTCTTACAGACGATTCTGGGTAGTTCGCGCTGCATGTTGTAGGATATGGGGCTAATTCCATCCAATATCGTTATGCTATTTACATTAAAATCTCGACAAAACAATTTGAAACCTCCTGCCGACAAATCCAAACTAGCGGAATTGACATCGACGAGGGCACACCTCCATCAGCCAAAAAAACAAAACGGCACGTTATTGCATGGATTGTTATTCACAATCGGCGGCGTGGTGCTTGCCGGTGCAGTCATTGGTGGTTTGCTGATAGCTTACGCACTGGTGGTGATGCAGCCGCAATTGCCGGATCTAGGCGCTATCACCGATTATCGACCCAAGGTGCCGCTACGCATTTACACCGCTGATCATGTTTTGATTGGCGAGTTTGGCGAAGAGCGCCGCAGCCTGGTGAAGTTGCAGGATATTCCGGCTAACATGAAAAATGCCGTGCTTGCCATTGAAGATGCGCGATTCTATCAACATGGCGGAATCGATCTGATCGGTATTCTGCGGGCAATTGGCACTGATATTATGCACGGCGGGGCTTCGCAAGGTGCTAGTACGATTACGATGCAAGTTGCACGTAACGTATTTTTATCTAGCGAAAAAACCTATACGCGTAAAATTTATGAAATTTTGCTGGCTTACAAAATTGAAAATGCCTTAACAAAAGACCAGATTCTTGAAGTCTATATGAACCAGATTTTTCTGGGACAGCGATCATTTGGGTTTGCCGCAGCGGCTCGGGCTTATTTTGGTAAAGAGTTAAAAGATGTCACGCTGGCACAGGCAGCGATGCTCGCCGGACTTCCAAAAGCGCCGTCAGCTTATAACCCGGTAGTTAACCCCAAGCGCGCGCGTATTCGCCAGGAATACATCTTAAAGCGCATGCTACAGCTCGAATTCATCACTCAGCCGGAATATGATCAGGCTTTCGCCGAAGATATCAAAGTCAAGACGACCGGAAATACTTACAGCGTACATGCCGAATATGCGACTGAAATGGTCCGTCAGATGTTGTATACCCAGTATAAAGATGAGATTTATACCCGCGGTCTAAGCGTCACTACGACTCTCAACTCAGTTGATCAACAGGCTGGTTACGATGCGGTGCGCAAAGGGGTAATGGATTACGATCGTCGGCATGGATATCGAGGCCCGGAAGGATTGATTGTATTACCGTCAAATGGCGATGAGCGCGATGACGCCGTCGGTGATGCGCTTGATAACAAGCCCGATAACGATGATATTGTGCCGGGCGTGGTACTGAGCGCAGACAGTAAGCAAGTGCAAGTTATGCTGCGTAACGATACCGTGGTCACCGTAAGTGGTGAGGGTTTGCGTTTTGCCGCTGCAGCCTTGAGTCCAAAAGCTGCCAAAAATAACCGCATTCAACCTGGTTCAGTGATTCGCGTCATGCAATCACCAAAAGGATGGCAAATCACTCAACTACCATCAGTCGAGGCGACGTTGGTGGCGCTGACGCCGCAAACCGGCGCGATCAAGACATTGATTGGCGGCTTTGATTTCAATCAAAATAAATTCAATCACGTGACGCAAGCATGGCGTCAGCCGGGATCGACTTTTAAACCGTTCATATACTCCGCCGCTCTTGAAAAGGGTTTCGGTCCGGCGTCGATCATTAACGATTCGCCGGTTTCTTTTCCGGGCGGTCCCGGGCAACCTAATTGGGAGCCGAAAGATGACGATACGCCGGATGGACCAATGCCAATGCGGACCGGTTTACAGCGCTCCAAGAATCTGGTGACTGTGCGCCTGATGGATGCTATCGGTGCTAAATATGCGCAAGATTTTGTGACCACACATTTCGGCTTTGACCGGGACAAAATTCCTCCGTATCTGCCGACAGCTCTGGGTGCTGGTCAGACTACGCCGCTGCAACTGGCCGGAGCTTACGCGGTGCTGGCAAATGGCGGGTATCGCGTCAATCCGTATTTGATCTCTGAAGTCGTGGATGCACATGGCGTAGCATTGTCGCGCGCACAGCCTGAAATAGCAGGTCAGAACGCAACGCGAGTACTGGATGCACGCAATAGCTATCTCATGACCAGTTTGTTGCAGAGCGTGGCGCAGCGTGGCACGGGTGCGGGTACTAACGTGTTGGGTCGTACTGACATTGCCGGTAAAACAGGGACAACGAATGACGCTTTCGATGGCTGGTTTGCCGGTTATCAAAACTCATTGGTCGCCGTCGCATGGATGGGCTTTGATCAGCCGAAGACTCTTGGTAGCCGCGAGTTTGGGGCACAATTGGCATTACCGATTTGGGTCAGTTATATGGGGCGTGCATTGCGTGGCGTTCCACAGGTACAGATGCCAATGCCCGAGGGTATCACTACCATTAACAATGAATTATTCTTCGATAACTTCACTCCAGGGAACGGCTTCATTGCTTCATTGGGAGTTGGCGGAGGATCGGGAACAAATGAAGATGGCACTCCCGCGACAGCAGAAGACGACGAGAAGCGCAGCATCATGAAGCTATTTGATGGGCATTAAAACGTGTAATGTTTAATTCATCAGTCAGTCGATAGTCTTAATTGATATCACGATACTTTTGGCCCCTTAAAATAATTTCGGCGAGCCCCAGCAATCATGCTGTGGCTCGCCGAATGCATATAAAGCTGGTTTGAAGCAATCGATAGCCGAAGCCTTAGAAGGGTTGAGCGCGACGTTATACGTGCCATTTGGTATTTGCGCTTTGCCAGCACAAACCACTGATGACAAGACAAAAATAAAACGAAAAAAAACCGCGTGATTTCGCGGTTTCCTGAACAAACTTTCTTACTGAATATCTGTAAATAAGATCACTAGGCCGAATTACCAACTATGCTGGTGATCGGGTGAAGACTTATATATGTGGAATGAAACCGCCCGCATTTTCGTAAGGCTTAATCCACAGTAGAAAAATTTTCTGCAACAGACTTTGTTTGACAGCGACATCATTAGCAGGATGTGCTGCCGTATCAGCGACTTGATTGAAGTCGTTAGCGGATAGTGAGATGTTTTGCGCTGTCATGGTAGTTTCCGAAGAAAGTGTTGATGGCATGCAGTATGGGGGCACGTCCCAAGCATTTCCAATTTCTAGTTCTCATACGAGATATACGAAATCTACATAACATCTCAATGTAGTCATGCATAGCGTTTTTTAAATAAAGCCATTCACCGCGACATAGGCAGTGACTTCAGGCCTCATTTTATTCTTGTATGAAGAGGCCATTGCGATTTGGTCTCAAAGGCAGACGTTGCACCTGGCCTGCCAATCGATGCCAGATGAAAGCGATTTTCGCTAAGCGTGCCGTTCAGCCAACACCTTGTTGGGGGTTGTGCACTGGGTGGTGATTTACTGCATGTAAGCCGCCATCATGATTTGTTCAGCAATTCGGCGTCAGCGTTATTTCCTCTCGTTTCAATGTTGGCCTGGAATTTTCTCGATTGATGTCGCCGTAACTTGTTAATCGTTGATTCCCCAAAAAAAATTCCAAAAAACCACATCCATTTACAGAACCGTCTTATTTCATCGTTTTTCAGTTTCTCTCTGAAAGTGTACAAATTAAATAAATATGTAAATATTATAAGCATAAATAGAACAAAATTTTTAGATATGCCTAAATATTAAGGTTAGAATATAAATCGGAATACAGAATTATTTACACCCTCGAATAATCGGTTTGACTATGGCAATTTTTATTTATCAATGTGTTTTAATACACTTTTCTATTAAAGAAACAGAACGGAGTCGGCAATGAAAAGTAACGAGCGTGTATCGCGTGTATCGCGTATATCGCTTATTTCGGCCACAGAGCAAACCGTGAAGCTGAATGCTGGCCTTGATGGTAAGCAGAAATTGACGTCGGTGGGAGCCAAAAAAATGGCGGTGGAAAGTAAAAAAATGAACAAAAAAATTGGTGCAAAAACCATCCCAAAAGTCAGTGAAAAAAATACTAGTAAAAAAAGTGATCTTAAAAATACGTTAGCTGAAATACCGCCCCGTGAACCCGGACGTAACAAGCGCTCTGGAGAAACAATCGACCAAATTTTGGCCGCTGCCGAGCAAGTGATTCTTGAGTCGGGTGTAGACCGTGTTGCTATCCAAAACGTCTGCGAAGTCGCGGGCATTTCACGCGGCACGTTTTATCGCTATTTTTCATCGCAAGATGAGCTACTTGATGCTTTCTCCAAGCATAAGCGGGCCAGATTTCATCTTGCGCTGCATGCCGCGACGGCACCTTACCTCACGCCCGAAGATCGTTTCAATGCGCTGATATCCTATCTGGATAATTACCTCAAACATAGCAAAGCGCGGCGGCTGCTGGAAGTGGCACCCGAGTTCGCATTCGGCTTCTTCAAACGTATTTTCCATGACTCTGTAGATCGCTTTCAGGAAGTACTGGATATCGTATTTGATGCGTGGGATGCCAAGCTAGGAATTCGTATTGACCGTGAATTGGTTTGCGAAATGCTGATTCGTTATGTATTGAGCGAACTTCTGGTTCCGAGAAAAGGCGATCGGCGTCAATTGTTGTCATGGATTACCCAGTTGATCGGCGCAATTTCTCGCGGTGGTGATTTTTTGCTTCAACCGCTGGCATCGTGCCATCTAAGTAAATTTGATCCTGACGCCGCGCAGACCGAATTGCGCCATGAGCGTCGAGGTGGAAGTGAAACTGGAGGAGACTCACGCGGTGATGCCACCAATGAACCTGGACGTAATCGTCGCTCAGAAAAAACCATTGATCAAATTCTGGTCGCTACTGAGCAGGTCATTCTTGAATCTGGCGTTGACCGCGTTTCTATTCTGACTGTATGCGAAGTTGCTGGTATCTCTCGCGGCACTTTCTACCGGTATTTTTCGTCTCAGGATGAACTCTTAGAAGCCTATACTCAGCATAAGCGTGGCGTATTCCATCAGGCATTGATTAGCGTGACCGAGCCTTATGATGACCCGGATGAGCGCTTCATCGCATTGGTGGCCCATCTCGATAATTTTTTAAAAGGGACCAAGGCACGCCGCCTATTGCAGGTTGCTCCAAAATACGCGTTCGGATTTTTTCAGCATGCTTTCCTTGATTCCCTTGACCGTTTTCAGGATGCCTTAAAGATCGTGTTTGACGCGTGGGATGCACGCCTTGGGGTAAAGTTGGACCGTGAGTTAATCTGCGAAATGATTATCCGGTATGTTCTGAGCGAATTATTAGTGTTGGGAGAGGGTGATCGGCGTCAGCTACCGCAGCGTATTGGTAGGCTTATCAGTAGTATCGGAGAGCGACAAGTACACATTGGAAATATACCAATGGTGGTAAAACCGGCCGAGAAAAGTAAAAAAAGCGTGGCATTAATCGTCCCGCCGCCGCGTGAGCCCGGTCGCAATCGCCGCTCAGATACGACTATTCAACAGATTATTGCAGCCGCTGAGGAGGTCATTCTGGTCTCGGGCGTCGAGCGCGTGTCGATTCTGGCGGTATGTGAAGTTGCGGGTATTTCACGTGGGACTTTTTATCGCTATTTTTCTTCACAGGATGCTTTGCTTGATGCATTTAGCGAACATCAGCGCGCGCAATTTCATCAACGGTTAGTTGAAGTGGCGACGTTGCATGCCGATCCTGATGATCGGTTTAATGCGGTGATTGGTTATATTGATCATTTTTTACGGCAGGATAAGGTGCGGCGGTTGTTGGCGGTAGCACCGGAATATGCTTTTGCTTTTTTTCAACGCATGTTTGATGACGCTGTTGAGCGTTACAAATCGGTTTTGGAAATTGTGTTTGATGATTGGGACAAGCGGTTGGCAACCCAGATAGATCGCGATCTGGCTTGTGAATTGCTGGTTCGGTACGTGCTTAGTGAGTTATTGGTGCCGACTGATGTTGGTAAGTCGCTTTTGCCATTGCGGTTAGGGACGATGATTCGGGGGATTGTGGTGGGGAAGGGGCTTTGATGGGAGGTCTGGCTTTGACGGATATAAGTTTGCTATTTTTGTGGGGTCATAGATAGCGCGGCCTCACTCACTTCATCGGTTTTCGTTAATTAAAACCGAGGAACCGAGGATTCTTCATCGAACCAATGTCGCCTGAGCTTCCAGTCTATTCAACGAAAAAGAAAAGATAACCGACTGTCGGATGACACCACAAAATCACCACAAAACACAAACGGCATTGAATATCAGCTATCCTTGCCGCGGAGATTAAGCACATCTTTCACCCATGGTATTGTCCCACCAGCCACAGCCAACGCTTCAGCTTCAGTCGCATACGTCGTCTTAGCGTAATCAGCAACCAACGTCCATCTTCCCTGATCTTCCGGATATTTACGAAACACCTTAAAAGTAAAAGTGCCATTGTCGTCCAACGCCACGTCGACGCAATGGACACCGGTCTCATCTTCAATACTATGAATGACCATTTATTCACCAATATGCGTGGTTATTGTTTCGAACACCTGCATCACGGCCAAAAAACGCTGTCCCGGATACAACCGAGCACACATTATGGACCGATTGCCAGCAACGTAAGATGAAAACTATTTACTCAAAATGCCATGCCTAAAGATGATCTCCTTAACCGGCCCGTAACGATTTCTTGCCGCCAAGAATTATCAATAAAAACGAAATTTAAAAATATGTTCAAATTAATTATTAATCATATTTTTATGTTATAACGACTTATTCTATACTGCAACTAATTCTGCAAAAGGCTAAATATAGAACATAAAATAAATATGTGTTCAATCAGACGGATGGTATAACGCCACAACATCGCACTGAACCTCTCCGCTTTTTTGCTTCGATGCACTGTTCATCAACTAGCAGCGGTTCACGAGACATGCTTATCGATCTCCACGCGCACGCACCGCATCCAGGTTATTACGACCAACATCCGCACTGGGGACCATTTTTCGAGCAGCATGAAGATGATGACATCAAACTACGCGTCGGCGACTGGATTTTTGGCCTCGGTTCACCAGAACGTAAGGCAGCTGTACGATCAGGCACCGGACCAAAGTTGGCCGATTATCTGGCACGCCGGGCCGATCCAACAACGCGTCTGGCAGGTATGGACGCTGCGGGTCAGAATTTGCAGGTTGTGTCAGTTCCATCGCATTGCTACATGTACTGGACCGAAGCCGAATTCGCAGTGTCGTTCGCACGTAAGGTGAACGACGTTCTGGCCGAATATTGCTCGCACGCTCCTGATCGTCTGATGTTCTCGGCGCACGTTCCGTTGAATGCGCCAGAGGCGGCAGCAATCGAATTACGTCGTGCTTGTACCGAACTGGGTGTTAAAGGTCTGGTCGCCGGTGGCGCCAACTTTGGTGGCCTGGAATTCCATTCGCCGGAACTGGATATCGTCTGGTCGACATTGTGCGACCTGGATTTGCCGATGTTTATTCAAGGCTATAACCAGTCAGTCACGTGGGGCAAGAAAGCCAACGAAGACCACTACGAAACCACCGCTATCGTCGGTATGCAGTATGACGAGACGCGTTGTTTCTGGAATCTGATTTGCGGCGGTGTGCTGAATCGTTTCCCTAACCTCAAAATTACATTACACACGGTGGCGGTTACGTTCCTTACCAACTAGGTCGTTTGGCAAAAACCAACCAAAATCTGGATGTTAAGTACAACAAAAAACCGTTGCTATCGCACATGAAGAATTTTTACTTTGACGTCGAATTGCACGAAGTGCCGATGCGTCAGGCGAAGGTCGATATCATCGGCCCTGACCGTATTCTCTACGGCAGCAATTTTGGCGGTGGCGACGTGGTGCGCCATGATCTGACAGATGGTTTGAGATTGTCACCTATGGAACTGGACAAAATCCGCTGGAAAAATGCGTGTGAGTTATTGCATCTGGATCCAGCTAAAATTGGCAGTGTCACGCCATTGGTAAAAGCAGCATGAAGGTCGCCCGCTGCACGGATAGTGGCGCGCCGTTTTGGGCGTTAGTCGATACGGGCACGGGCACTGTCACGCCCATCTCTGGCGAGTTCAGCGAGTGGGCGCCGCGTATTACGCGAGGGGAAGGTCAGTCGGCGCTGCGCTTTACTGGCGCTGTGCTGGCGTTGTCATCGGTGCTTCTGTTGCCACCGATTGAGCGCGTTAATCGGGTCGGGGTCGCAGGTGCAAATTACGCTAAGCATTTGGTTGAATTTGGCCTGAAAGCGCCCGCTCAACCCTTCGCATTTTTGAAATCGTATGGCGCTTTGATTGGCGCGCAAGATCAGATTCGGTTCCCTCCTTTAACTGATCAGCTCGATCATGAAGTCGAGTTGGTGGTGGTGATTGGGTCGGATACGATCGATCACGACGATTCGCTTTCGAGCGTATTGGGTTATACGGTCGGCAACGATGTCAGCGCACGGGATTTGCAGCATAGCGGGCCTCCCGGTATCGGTATGGATTTGTCCGCCGCTAAAAGTCAGGATGCCACCACCGGCGTCGATCCGTGGATCGTTACGCGGGATGAATTTCCCGCCGGTTCACCAGCAGGTGTTGGGATGGGAACGGGGCGTTTCCTCAATCCGGGGGATGTTGTAGAAGCAGCAGTTGAGGGCATTGGTGTGCTGACGAACATTGTTAGCGAGAAGTCTCCGCGCAGGTAACCTCCAGGACCACCATCATTAACGACTCTAAGACCAGCTTCCGTCCAGAAGGCGGCCGTATTACAGCGGGTAATGCATCGCAAATTTCGGATGGCGCAGCAGCATTGCTTATCATGTCAGCCGATAAAGCGAAGAGTCTTGGCCTCAAGGCCCGGGCCCGTATTCGTGCCGTTACAACGGTCGGCTCAGATCCGACATTGATGCTGACCGGTCCGATTGCCGCAACCCGCAAGGTATTGGAAAAAGCGGGTTTAACATTGGACGATATCGACCTGTTTGAGGTGAATGAGGCCTTTGCTCCGGTGCCGTTAATATGGATGCGTGAACTTGGTGTGTCACATGATCGTCTCAATGTGAATGGTGGGGTGATTGCATTGGGGCATCCACTCGGTGCGAGCGGAGCAAGGATTATGGCTAGTACGTTGCATGAACTTGAGCGCCGCAATGCACGGTTTGGCTTGCAAACCATTCGCTGCGCTGGTGGAAACGGTACGGCGACGATCATCGAACGAGTGGCGTAAAGCGAGAGAGAAAAAGATGTCGCGGATTGCACCGGTATCGTTGGATGATTTGCCACAACCGCTGCGCGAAGCCAGGGAGCGCGGCAAAGCAAGTCGAATGCTGATTTCCACGATCCCGGTGCAAGTATGGGGCCACCGACCAGACGCTGCGCTGGCATGGCTTAGTACGCTTGATCAGCTACATAATCATCCACTGCTCGACAGCCGCCTGCGGAAACTGTTTCGGTTGCGGATCGCCTCTATCACAACCTGCACGGCCTGTCAGTTAGCGCGCAAAACTGACAACGTATCTGAGGATGACATCGCTTGTTTGACGAGTGACAGTGATCGCTTTAACGCATCGGAGTGCGCTGCGTTACGTTATGCCGAATTATTTTCTGGAGATTATATGGCGATCAATGACGCAGTTTTTACAGAACTCGCGTTATGGTTTTCAGTTCCAGAAATCGTCGATCTGAATATGTTTTGTGCGCTCATGCTGGCTGGTGGGCGCATGACTTATGTGCAATGTGCCTATGAGACAACGACCATCGAAGGCGAGTCATAATTCCACTCGCAGTTTAAGTCTCTCCATTTATCCAGCACCTTATCGGCGACTATTCCGTAGGGCTCTGAGCAAGACGCTCTTTGGTATTCTGCGCTAAAATCAGCAGAGACACGTACGACATCCTCAACCTGAGTAAAGCATTACTCTACAATCGCCAAAAAGGATTCCCACAAGATGGACAATACGCAATCGTTGACGCAGATCCCCCTCTCACGTCCAGATGGCAGTTCTGCCTCTTTGTCAGACTATCAGGGACAGGTTGTCCTGGTGGTGAATGTAGCTTCCAAATGCGGATTGACGCCTCAGTATGCTGAGTTGGAAAAAATGTACCGCGACAAGCACGAAGCGGGTCTGTCTATTCTTGGCTTCCCTGCAGGAAATTTCCGCGAGCAGGAGTTGGCAACCGATAAAGAAATCGCAGAGTTTTGTTCACTCAACTATGGTGTCAGTTTCCCTATTTTCTCCAAGATATCTGTACTCGGTGAGGATCAGCACCCGCTTTATGCTGCACTAACTGAGGCATTCCCAGAGACTGAAGGCGCTGATGATTTTCTTGAGATGATGAAAAAACACAACCTGGATCTGGCACCAGCGCCACAGGTTTTATGGAATTTTGAAAAGTTTTTGATTAACCGACAAGGTCAGGTAGTTGGCCGTTTTGCACCGCATATTGGCGTTGAAGATGCCCGAATCACTTCGGCTATTGCGGTAGAACTGGCAAAAGCTTAAGTTATTGCTCTTGTTGACGGCAACTTGTCATGTAGGTGCTAGAAAATCTGTTCGTATTGGACGCCCTAAGCACCGCATCGAAGTATTTGTCTTACTTTGAAGTCTCTATACGGCATTTCAGGTTTATCGGTAGTCCGCCTCTTATTTTTAACCTGAGAGGCGGACAGAGGTTTTACTCCGCGCAGGTCCGACAGGTATGGCAGTGCTTAGCGAGAGTAATTAGAGACCTGCGCCATGTGGTTCGCAGCGTTGTCCTCTACGGGAATCATCATTGCATCAAGCGGGCCAATTTCACTGCCCTCAAAACCGACAAAAGAAACGACCCGGCCTGAAGGCAAAAGGGAAAGTTGGTACAGCTCCTGAAATCTTTCCAGCAGGCCTGGATGGTCTGCCATCTTACTGTAAGCGCGGGCCACGCCGATAGGGTGCATTGATTTAGCGCGCGCCTGAAGTTCTGCGACGCGAACCTCCGTTTGTGCGTCCAATACTTGAATTTTGATGCGGCCTTCTTCTTCCAGATGCGACTTTTTCATTTCTATCTGTGCCGCTACCAGACTAGACAGCTGGCGAGAAATATCTGGCAATACCCGAACATCCTGAATAAATAGAGACTCAATAGAAACACCCCATTTAAGCGCTTCAGTGCGAACTCCCTCGAATACGGATTCAGCGATACTCTCACGGTCAGATAGCAGATTTTCTAAACGTACACGTCCGGTCTGGGTCATCAGCACATCAGGTACTAATTGATTCAGCGCCGTACGCCAGGACTCTATAGCGAACATGCTCTTACGGGCATTCGACACTTTATAATCCATCCAGATATCGATACGGAGCGTGGTACCGACTGCATCATTTACTTGTATATCTCTGAAACACTGGTGTTCCAGTTGGCGCGATATGCGAATAATCCTATGCCCGGGTATCCACAGATAGGGCCGAAAGTGAATGCCGGACGTATAAATATCTTCACGGCAACGACCATGGCTAAGAAGTAAAACGACCTCCTCAGGTTGCACCACTACTGCAGCGTACCGAATCAGATAAAACGTGAGCAAGAGTATGAATGCGGCTATCACGAATGATGAAAAAAATAGAAAGTAGCTGAAAGATTCCATAAATAATCCTTCTAGGTTTTAAAGTAAAGGGTTTTTGATTGGGCTGTAACTTCGTGCCGCCGACGTTGGAGGTAGGCATCAAGCGTGCCTTGTTTCTGAAGCTCTCTCATCGCATCGCCAAGAATCGAGATTTCTGATTCGACTGCCTCGGCCTTCAATGCGGCAATACTCACTGCGTGCTCAGCGGCTGCTAGTCGTTGCGAACATTCGGCGCGGAACCGACTGAGTAAAGTAATATTTTCAGTTTCCGTTTTTTGTACGGAGTTAAGAGCCTGCGCTAAATCGGCAGGGGGAAGTATCTCGGTAATTTCCACAGCACTAAACTGAATACCGTATTTCTCTTCCAGCCCGCGTGCTAAAAAGCTTTGCTTTAACCCCGCGTGTAACAATCCGTGATTACGCCGAATCTCCGCGTACGAACCTTCGGGAGCATCGACAGGACCAAACTTGGCAACCTCTGCACTCAGTAGACTGCGAAAGAGTTCCCTTAGGTGCGATGCAGGGCGTTTCATACCAAACAAATAGGTAGGGAAACGCTCTTTTTGAAATTGAAAGCGAATTTGCGGAGTCAGGCGCAATTGGGTCCCATCACGCGCTAAGAACTCAACTTCCCGCATCTCCTCTCGAAGAGAAATCGTGCGCTCCATGATTGAAAATTCATGTAGCTTTTCCCAAGGAAGCTTTATATGCAATCCGGGCTCTGCGATGAAGGGCTCTCCAAGTTTATCGGCACGTAATTTCCCCAAATTAGTGATGACGGCCGAATGCCCTTCTTCTACCTGATAAAACGAGCGGAATCCCAAAATGACCAGTAATAAACTGAAGACAGCCGCTGTACCTAGAAAAATTTCAATCATTAAATTTCTTTCAGAATAGGAGATTTTTTACACGTGTGGCTGGAAAGTAAACTTCTTCTCCCAGATAGGCCGAAGCAAGTCCGCGATTGACATCGACAACATCCGCGTTGAAGTGGTGGTGATGCGCTTCGGAAGCAGGCAATGCTTGTGCCTTTTCATTTGTATCAACCAGCGTGCCGGGCGGTACGTAACGTCCATCAGGAATTTCTACTCCGACCACAATCGCGCCGATTCCGATGGAACAATTGGAACCAACGATCGCGTTATGCACCACGGCCTTGAACCCGACGAAGGTATCATCTCCAATGAAACTGGGGCCATGAACGAGTGCCTGATGCGCCAGGGAGACGCGTTCGCCCACGTAGATTGCCCATTTTTTTTCACCGACCTGAACCCATTGGCTTTTGAGGGCATGGAGTACAACGCCGTCTTGTATATTAGTATCAGCACCAACGAAAAAAGGTGTTCCTTCATCTGCCCGGAGCGCAGCTTCGGCAGCCACGTGCACCCGCGGACCTAAAACAACGTGTCCGATGATCGATGCATTAGGGTGGACAAATGCGGTTGGATGCACCACAGGTTCTCGATCCAGATGCGATTGCCAATCTTCATCTTGCGGCGTAAATACGGCAGTTGGCACGCTCTTGAATGGACTCGTGCGCCTAGCTGGCAAGTGGGCGCGAATTCCCTGAGCTAAGTGAGTATCCCAGTTCTGCTCTACTACTTGTCGTCTTCGCTTGGCTCTTCCGTTAATCCATGCGTCTAAGCCAGCAACCGCACATGCCAAAATCATGCAAACACTAAGATGACCAGAAAGTACCCCACCCATGGCAAGTAGGTAAACAATCACCTGCAGTTTATGTTGCTGAACCAGATGTTTTAAAGTAGCAATATCGATAAGTTTATAGCCGATAACACAAAGAAGTCCAGCCAGCGCAGGGACAGGAATTGCGCCTATCCATGTCGCCATAAAAAGCGGCGCAATGAGGAGAAGTACGGCGTGAAAGAGCGAGGACATGCGACTATTCCCACCTGCTTGCACATTGACGCTTGAGCGCACGATGACGCCGGAAACCGGCAAGCCACCAAACATCCCCGCGCCAATGTTGGCGATACCTTGCCCAAACACTTCAAGATTCGCTCCATAAGGTTTAGTTTGCGGACGTATTTTTTCGATGGCCTGGGTAGAAAGCAGGCTCTCCGCAGATGCCAGTATGGCTAAAGGAATACAGGCTACAAATAAATTTGTCCATGCAACCAATGAAAGCTCAGGAAATGAGAAACCTGGCAGAGTTGAGGGCACAGTGCCGATTACTGGTACATCCCAATGGAGGTAACTTGAGAGTGCAGTTGCTATAGTTAGGCCAACAATAGCGGCAGGAAATTTTTTAAAACGTACTAGGCCCAGCATGAAAATCATGACAAACAGCCCGGTGAGTACAGCAATCCAGTTGACGGTGTTTAACCACACAGGCACGTGCAGGTTAAGCGCCAGCTCGCTGACCGGAGAATCGATATCAAGCAGCTTTGGGATTTGCTGATCAAGCAGTTTTAGTCCCACGCCAGTCGTAAAACCGGCTAATAAAGATTCGGGAAGAAAGCGTGCGATACCACCGGCTCTTATTGCATAGAACAAAAGTTGAATCACGCCAACAGCGATGGCGCCCGCTGCTGCACCTATCGGGCCAAATTGCGCCACCAGGCCGAACACCAACACATTCAATGCTGCTGCTGGCCCTGTGACTTGTAAGGTAGCACCACCAAAGAGAGCGGAAAGTGCACCGCCCACCGCGCCTGCGATCAGCCCCGCACTGGCAGGCAAGCCGGACGCCATCGCCAAGGCGACATTAAGTGGTAAGGCAACGGCAGCCACGGTAAGACCGGCTAAAAAATTAGACCCCAGTCTTCCAATGAGAAGCGTCTCTTTCCAGTTATCGAACAAAAGCAGGACATCGGCATAATATTGTTCAACTAGCCGTTGTCCGCCTGATCGTGCTGTCGACGAACGATCATGAAAGTGATGATGTAGCTTCTCGTACTTATTCAATGCAACTATTTGTTCTTCATCTCGACGCAAAAACTTACTCATTTATTGTTCTTTCGAAAAATCTATATCGATTGAAGACATAAGATATTAGAAGCACAGGCATAAGGCAGCACCACATCTGCTACGAATGGTGCGTCGCATGCCGCGCAGATGCAGGCATAGGAACGCATCGTCGGTAATATTGCGGCACCCACCGATGACTTGCGCTCCCTTTTAACTAAATGTGACTAGGGAGTTTATTTATTCTGATGTATCGCGTGCTGGATTGGACATGTGCTTACGCCGTTATGACGCTTTTGCAGGAATTGGTAGCTCAAATAAGCCGGGAGAGTAATGCGTGGGTGACGAAAATCTGTGAAGAACGTGTTGCCAGATTTCCCAAATAGAGACATCAAATAACAGCTTCAGATGTCTGACGAAAAAGATTGTTTCTATGTGTACGCTATTGACGTTGCGACGAACTGAATATACGTATCTTGCGGGAAACTGAATATACGTATAAACCACATACGTTAAACAAAAAAAGTCATATTTAATGTTTTAAGAAAAGAAATGAAATTTTTTTGAAGAAAATAAATGCTTTAAAAGCATGATTAGTTCAGCAGATTTTAAGTTCAAAAAATGTTAAGTTCAGCTGATTTTATTCAGGCATCCGTTCATCTGAAGCTGCCATCAACGGAGGTCACCCCATCATATTTCTTTGAAAGGATGCTGTGAAATTTTCATTTTTAAAGGTAGTTAAAATGACATATTTATTGCAGGCGGAAAAATGAATCGTATGGACCGGCCTAGCAGTTCGGCATTAAATAGTGATGAACATAGATATCTAAAAACGATATCTGCTATTTTTTTCGGGGCATGATTACAAGCTCCGACTAATAAGTTCTTTCATGATTTCGGATGTGCCGCCATAAATCCTGGCAACGCGCGCATCAACCCATGCGCGACTGATTTTATATTCGCTCATGTAACCGTAACCACCGTGCAACTGCAGTAATTCGTCGAGTAATTTCCCTTGCATTTCTGAGCCGTTAAGCTTGACCATCGCAGCGACTTCGGCCGTCAACTCGGCACACATGACTAGCCAGAGATGACATATTCGTCGCCATCGCGCCGTGCGCTGGTCCGGATCGAACGCAGGTCACTGCCAGCGCCGGGTTCCGTCATTGCAATGACGGCAATCATTTCGCCGCTCACCATTTTAGGGAGCCACTTGTCTTTCTGTGCTGCGCTGCCGTAGGCGCCAATGTAATTGGCGACGATTTCCGAGTGAGTGGTAAAGCCGACCGCTGTGGCATTTGCACGAGCGAGTTCTTCTATTAATACCGCCGAGTAACCATAGTCGCCGCCAGCGCCGCCATACTTTTCAGCGACAGTTACGCATAACAAACCAGCACTGCCAGCCTTGAGCCACAAAGCACGAGGCACGATTCCATCGGCTTCCCATTGGGCGTGGTATGGGACGATTTCTTTGTCAATAAAACGACGTACCTGGTCGCGAAAGGATTCATGTGCTGGCGAGGAAATCTCGTACCTTTACCCAAAGGGCCTCAGCTTCTGCAGGAATCCGGCTGTATTGGAACCGTGTAATTGGCATGTAAATACCGTTCGAAGGAGTCGAAAAGTCGGCGGAGAAGCGTCGTAATATAACCGCTGGCATCCGCTGAAAAAAACCTGCGCGATGAAATCATTGTGCAGGTTAGGGGAAACGTAAATCGGTCAAACTAAGCAGCCCGATAATCTTATCAGACTACCGACAGAGCGCAGGTTAGGCTAATTGAGATCAACTCAGCGCTTTGATTGGCTGCATCTGCCTCAGCAAACATCTTATTGATGTCACCGGAGGTCACTGGCTTGGTTGGATCGCGCTCTGGAGCCGCGCCGCCCATGCCTAATGCTGGCTCAATACTGACGTGTGTGGCTTGTGCGGGTAATGCGCTCGCGGTACAGTTTTCACGACCCAATATAGCGAAACGATCGTACGAAAACTCACGCAAAGCGTTCAGATGCGTGATTTTGTTGATGATCTCGTCAGACAAATGGCTTGACTGTGTGTGGAACACATTCGATGACGCCGGCCATGTGCAATCCGAATGTGGATAATCGCATTCCCACATCGCTATATCAACGTTGATCGAATCCAGGTTCTTCAGGCCAAACTGATCTTCGATGAAGCAAGTAATGAAATGCTTGTTGAAAATATCGACGACATAATCAAGATAATCTTCATAGGCGTTTTGATATAAAGTTTGTAGATGGAGTTAGTACAAACTGAATTAAATCCACTATCAAGGCTGTTGCTGTTGTAGACGAAGCCACCTTTAAAGTTGCTCTTGATCTTGCAGGCGCAGCCATCTTTGACGTTGCGGTTGTTCTTGAAGTTGCCGTTGACGTTGACCTACCTCTTCATTGATGCTGCCAAGTATTTCAGCTGTCAGTCGGGAATTGTTGGAACACATGTTTGAGCGTAGCGAGTTGGTCTTTCAACCCGACTGGCGGCTGAAATGCTTGGGAACCCCAAGGGCAGCGTTAGTTGCGGTCGCCTTCTTTTTGGTTACTTTTTCTTGGCGGGGGCGCCGAGCCGAAGCAAGAAAAAGTGACTGGCTGTCGGGCCACACCCGACCAGCACCCACGGAGGGCCAACCGTTTCAGTTACCAACGAATCGAACCCACCTAATAAGCAGCTTGAGCGATCCGTTTATGCATCGTAATCTCAATCGCCTCAAAACCAGTACCTTCATACAATGCCCGAGCGCCCACATTGTGACCGAACACATTCAGCTCAAGGTGTGACATTCCCAAACGGATCGCTTCAGCTTCCACCAGTTTAAGCACCTCCGCACCATAACCAAGTCGCCGATAGTCCAGATATACTTCAAAATCGTAAATGAAAAGCGTTGATTCTTCTATTTCATACCAAAGCACACCAATCGGGTCGGGTTCTATTTCAGTCCAAATTCCGTTTATATGGTGACCTTCAGTGGCATTGCCGTTTGGCAGAAGATGCAGAATAGATTTCTCTGCCTGATGGCGTGCAACCGGTTCTGCGCATCCTCGAGATTGCATCAGATCGGCCGTGTACTGTTCTACGGAGCGATCTATATAGGCCGCGAACAGGTAATCAGGTAACGGTTGAAGTCTTAGCATGAAATTCCTAAATTGCGCACTGGCTGACAAATAGCCGATCAATTGCCTAACTACCGTGGCAGCGATGCGTGTTCATATACCAAATGATTGAATAAGAAATTGCTGAAACGCTTGCGCCGCTTCCGAAAACGTTGGCTGGCGCTTCCATAGCATTCCGGCATCCATATGCGGCACCATATCGAATACCGGACGCGCCTCTATGCGTTTTCCCTCAAGCGACCATGGTCGGAACACCATATCGGACAGCACGGTGACCCCAAAACCGTGACCAACCAATCCACGCAATGCCTCGATTGATCCGGTCCGCATGACAATATTTGGATGCAGCCGATTTTTTTTCCAATAATCAAGGGCCGAATGTTCGCCCTCGTCAGTGGTCAATAACAGATACGGAAATTCGGCGATATCCTTCAGCGACGGAGAACGAATTTGCGCCAATGGATGATTGGGCGCAACCCATAACTGTCTTCTGGACCGTACCAAAACCGCATGCTCAAACCGGGATTGCTGCTGAACATTAGACAAAATGACAATGCCGATATCGACCTCTCCGGCAAGCACCGCATCTTCTACATCGCGCCGGTTCATATCTTGTAAGTGGATTTCTACATCGGGATAGCTGGCCCGAAATCGTGCCATTTGCTCTGGTAAAAAATAGCCAAGTAAAGTGTAAGAAGCGGCGATTCTGACCGTTCCCGATAAGGTTTTTTCCTTAAAACGCGGGCTTTCTACCGCATCCCGTACCGACTCCAGTATATGTTTGGCATGCCGCAAAAAATCTTGCCCTTCAGATGTGAGGGCTACACCTTGTGGCAGGCGATCAAACAAGCGCACTCCCAACTCTTCTTCGATAGCAATAACACCATTACTGATGGTGGATTGCGAGACGTTTTCCTCAATGGCAGCCAACGAAATTTGTTGCGCGTGCGCTACCGCGACAAAATATCGCAGCTGTCTGAGCGTAAGATTAGATGCCATGCGTTTTTCCGATACCGACTATGCATATTTGTCGTTGTACCAAAGATTACCGTATAAATATACTGTTCTCCTAATTAAAATTTAAGAGGCAAATCGCGTGAACTCTCCCTTGTCACCTCCGATGCTAGACGCTTTAACAGCGGTTTCCCTCGACGATAAATATACGGTCGACAGAGGTCGGGTCTATATAAGTGGAACGCAAGCGCTGGTCAGGTTGCCAATGTTGCAAAAGCAGCGTGATCAATTGCACGGTTTGGACACCGCTGGTTATATTTCCGGCTATCGTGGGTCCCCACTGGGTGCGCTTGATCTGGCTTTATGGAAAGCAAAAAAACACCTGGCAGTCAATAATATTGTGTTCCAGGCGGGGGTCAATGAGGAACTCGCCGCAACCGCAGTATGGGGAACACAGCAAACCAATTTGTGGCCAACTGGCAAGCACGACGGAGTGTTTGGTATGTGGTACGGAAAAGGGCCAGGCGTAGATCGATCTGGCGATGTCTTTAAGCACGCCAATTCGGCGGGTACGTCGCCACATGGCGGAGTGTTATTGCTGGCTGGTGACGATCACGCTGCTAAATCCTCTTCAGTGGCGCATCAATCGGAGCACGCACTAATTGCCGCTGGTATTCCCGTTTTGTATCCATCCAGTGTGCAGGAGTATATCGATTACGGTCTACATGGTTGGGCCATGAGTCGCTATTCGGGATTGTGGGTTGGTATGAAATGTGTGACCGATGTGGTCGAGTCGACAGCCTCGGTTGAAATGGATCCGGAACGGGTCAAGATTGTGTTGCCAGACGATTTTGCGATGCCTGAAGGCGGCGTCAGTATTCGCTGGCCGGACCCACCGCTAGCGCAAGAAGCCAGATTATTTGACTATAAATGGTATGCCGCTCTTGCGTATGTCCGTGCAAATAAACTCAATCGCGTCGTGATCGAGTCACCGGTTGCGCGCTTTGGGATCATGACTGCCGGTAAGGCTTATCTGGATGTGCGTCAGGCGCTGGTTGAACTCGGACTGGATGATGAGACCTGTAGCAAGATCGGTATTCGTCTACTAAAGGTCGGTTGCATCTGGCCGCTTGATGCGCAAGATGCCAGAGCTTTTTCGACCGGACTGGAAGAAATTTTGGTGGTGGAGGAGAAACGTCAAATCCTTGAATACGCATTGAAAGAAGAGTTGTATAACTGGCGTGATGACGTGCGGCCCAAGGTGTACGGAAAATTCGATGAGCGCGACAATGAAGGTGGTGAATGGTCGGTGCCACGTGGTGACTGGCTATTGCCAGCCCGTTATGAGTTATCACCGGCTCTGATTGCCAAAGCCATCGCAACGCGACTGGCAAAAGCTGATCTTCCGGATGATATTCGTGCCCGTATTCAAGCGCGTATGGCGATCATTGAAGCCAAAGAAAATGACGCCAAGAAAACGCTCGCCGTGACCGAGCGGCCACCGTGGTTTTGTTCCGGTTGTCCGCATAACACTTCTACCAGAGTCCCGGAAGGATCGCGGGCCGTGGCCGGCATTGGTTGCCACTATATGTCCATGTGGATGGATCGTAGTACCGAGACCTTTAGCCAAATGGGCGGCGAGGGCGTATCCTGGTTAGGGCAGATGCACTTTACGCACGACAAACATATTTTCGTTAATCTCGGTGATGGTACCTATTTCCATTCGGGTCTGTTGGCGATCCGCGCTGCAATTGCAGCTAGCGCAAATGTGACCTACAAAATTCTGTATAACGATGCCGTGGCAATGACCGGTGGTCAGCCAGTGGATGGCATATTGACGGTGCCCCAGATTGCCCATCAGATGCACGCAGAAGGTGCGCAAAAGATTATTATCGTCACCGATGAGCCAGAGAAATACACTGTTAAAATTCGGTTACCAGAAGGCGTTACCGTCCATCACCGCGATCAAATGGATGATCTGCAACGTCAGTTGCGTGATACGCAGGGAACTTCGGTATTAATATATGACCAGACTTGCGCAACTGAAAAACGCCGCCGCCGCAAGCGTGGCACTTATCCTGATCCAGCGCGTCGGGTGTTCATCAACGACGCGGTGTGCGAAGGTTGTGGCGATTGCTCGGTCAAGTCAAACTGTCTTTCAGTAGAGCCGCTGGTCACGCCACTGGGTACCAAGCGCAAGATTAATCAATCTTCGTGCAATAAGGATTTCTCGTGTGTGAATGGATTCTGTCCTAGCTTCGTGACGGCAGAAGGCGCGCAGATGCGCAAGCCAGCGAGCAAATCCAAAGGACAAAAAGCTGGTGGTGAAACGCCTGATTTTACATTGCTGCCGCGTCCCGAGATCCTGCCGTTAGCGTCAGGCTATGGTATTTTGGTAACCGGTGTGGGCGGCACTGGCGTGGTCACTATTGGCGGCCTCATTGGCATGGCGGCGCACCTTGAAAATAAAGGCGTTACGGTATTAGATATGGCCGGCTTGGCGCAAAAAGGTGGGGCTGTTGTCAGTCACATTCAAATTGCGCCGACACCGGATGAAATTTACGCCACCCGTGTTGCCATGGGCGAGGCAAGTCTGATTATCGGCTGTGATGCAATTGTTTCGGCATCAGCGGATGTTCTGTCGAAAACCCGCCGCGATATCACACGTGCGGTCATCAACAGTGCGAAAACGCCGACTGCAGAATTTCTCACCAATCGGAACTGGGCTTTCCCTACGACTGAAACTGAAAATGCATTACGTCAGAGTATCGGGGATGCGTGTGAATTTTTGGATGCCAACCAGCGCGCGTTGATGCACCTTGGTGATGCGATTTACGCTAACCCATTGCTGCTTGGCTTCGCCTGGCAAAAAGGCTGGATTCCGTTAGCCTATGAAAGTCTGATTCGCGCCATTGAATTAAACGGTGTTGCCGTGGAAAAAAATAAGCTGGCGTTCGATTGGGGGCGATATCTGGCGCAACATGGATCAGAAAAGCACGACGATCTGGCGTCTTCGGCAACCGAAAGCGCTATTGTGATGCATTTGCCAGAATCGCTCGACAAGGTCATCACACATCGTGAAAGCTTGCTGCGTGCCTATCAAAATCAGGCTTATGCCGACCGCTATCGTGATGTTGTTGAACGTATTCGGTTCAAGGAAAAAGAAATCAACGAAGGGTCGCGCAGCGCACTCGCTATCGTGGTTGCACGGAATCTGGCAAAGCTAATGGCTTACAAAGACGAGTACGAAGTTGCTCGCTTGTATTCAGAGCCAGCATTTCTTGAAAAAATACGAAGTCAATTTGAGGGTGAACCGGGCAAAGATTACCAACTTAAATTTCATCTTGCGCCGCCGCTACTGTCTAAGCGCAATAGTCAGGAACAATTGATCAAGCAGGATTTTGGATCATGGATGCTGCCAGCATTTCGTGTGCTTGCTAAGTGCAAAGGCTTGCGTGGAACACGCTTTGATATCTTTGGTTACTCTGAAGAGCGCAAAACAGAGCGTTTCCTGATCGAGGACTATATTCAGATGATTAATGAGTTTAGCGTTTCATTGACCGTTGACAACATCGCGTTTGCGATCAAACTAGCGAATATCCCCGATGAAATTCGTGGCTTTGGACATGTCAAGGAACGCGCCATAGAGGCAGCGGATAAAAAACGTGGGCTCCTGCTTGAGAAATATAGAAGCGAGGTCCTCTCTCCTAAAGACGCAGAGTGGTCTACAGCGCTTTCGTTCTCAGATTCTCGCTTAATTAAATAACGGCTATCGACACCAATCTCATGACAACTTTAGAATCAACACTATCCACGCGCTCCGATGATTTCAAGGCGAACACCGTTGCGATGCAACTGATTGTTGATGACTTGAAAGCCAAGGTTGCCCTTATCGCCGATGGCGGCGGTGCAGCGGCCAGCGCCAAGCATATCGCCCGCGGCAAATTATTGCCGCGTGAGCGTGTCCAGATGTTACTCGACCCGGGTACGCCGTTCCTCGAATTATCGCAACTTGCGGCTTTCGATATGTACAAAGATCAGCACGGCGTGGCAGCTGCACCGTCCGCCGGAATCATTACCGGTATTGGTCGCGTGGTCGGGCAGGAGTGTGTGATCGTTTGCAATGATGCCACGGTCAAGGGTGGTACTTACTATCCGCTGACCGTTAAAAAACATTTGCGCGCACAAGAGATCGCCGAGCAAAATAACTTGCCGTGTATATATCTGGTCGATAGTGGGGGTGCCAATTTGCCGAACCAGGATGACGTGTTTCCCGACCGGGATCATTTCGGGCGGATTTTTTATAATCAGGCGCATTTGTCCGCTAAAGGTATTCCGCAAATCGCAGTCGTCATGGGATCTTGCACCGCTGGCGGTGCGTATGTTCCCGCCATGAGCGATGAGTCGATCATCGTCAAAAATCAGGGAACCATCTTTTTGGCTGGACCACCGTTGGTTAAGGCGGCGACCGGCGAAGTCGTCAGCGCTGAAGACTTGGGCGGCGGCGATGTGCACACGCGGTTATCAGGTGTCGCTGATCATCTGGCGCAAAATGATTTACATGCGTTATCTCTGGCGCGCACGATCGTGTCGAATCTGAATCGTCAAAAGAAATGTGACATGGCGATGCGCGAATCAGTAGAGCCAAAGTTTGCAGCACAAGAATTGTACGGGATCATCCCGACAGATGCGCGCAAACCGTTCGATGTACGCGAAGTCATTGCACGCATCGTTGATGGCAGCGATTTGACGAATTCAAGGCGCGCTATGGCACGACGCTGGTATGCGGGTTCGCCCACATTCACGGCATACCCGTCGGCATTATTGCCAACAACGGTATTCTGTTTTCAGAGTCGGCGCTGAAGGGAACACATTTTATAGAGCTATGCTGTCAGCGCAAAATTCCGTTAGTGTTCTTGCAGAATATTAATGGCTTTATGGTGGGCAGAAAGTACGAGAATGAGGGTATTGCACGTAACGGCGCCAAGATGGTAATGGCAGTGGCGACCGCCGCGGTGCCAAAATTTACCGTGATTATTGGCGGTAGTTTTGGTGCTGGCAATTACGGTATGTGCGGTCGTGCATTTTCACCGCGCTTCTTATGGATGTGGCCAAACGCGCGTATATCGGTAATGGGTGGCGATCAGGCCGCTGGCGTACTTGCGACGGTCAAGCGCGATGGTATCGAAGGAAAAGGTGGTGCATGGAGTGCCGAGGAGGAGGCAAGTTTCAAGCAACCGATTAAGGAGCAATACGAGCACCAGGGCCATCCGTATTACGCCAGTGCGCGATTATGGGACGACGGTGTAATTGATCCTGCAGATACGCGGACGGTGCTTGGATTGGGATTAAGTGCGGCTTTGAATGCGCCGATTCCCGATACCAAATTTGGTGTTTTCAGAATGTAAAGATGTGCGTAATCACATCATGTGCGCCCAACACCGGTCTGTCTGTTTTCCCTAAAAGTTTTTCGAAAGTACGTCATGTTTACAAAAATTCTGATCGCTAATCGGGGAGAAATTGCCTGTCGGGTTGCTGCCACTGCCCGCCGAATGGGTATCAAAACGGTCGCCGTTTACTCCGAAGCAGATGCCGATGCCAAGCACGTTGCCATGTGCGATGAAGCGGTGTTGATCGGACCATCTGCGGCCAAGGACAGTTATTTAAAAGCCGATGTCATTCTGGCGGTTGCCAAGGCTACTGGTGCGCAAGCGATCCATCCCGGATACGGCTTCTTGTCTGAAAATGCCGGATTTGCTCGCGCATGCGAGGACGCTGGCGTAGTCTTCATCGGTCCACCAGCATCTGCAATTGATGCAATGGGTTCGAAGTCTGCCGCCAAGACACTCATGGAAAAAGCCGACGTACCGCTGGTACCCGGTTACCACGGCGAGAATCAGGAGCCAGAATTTTTGCAGGTTCAGGCAGACAATATGGGTTATCCGGTATTGTTAAAAGCCAGCGCTGGTGGCGGTGGCAAAGGGATGCGGATAGTCGAAAAGAGCGAGTATTTTAAGGAGGCGCTCATCTCCTGCAAGCGTGAAGCAATCAGCAGTTTTGGCGATGATAAAGTATTGGTGGAAAAATACCTGGCACGTCCGCGTCATATTGAAATCCAAGTGTTTGCCGATCAGCATGGTGATTGCGTCTACCTATTCGAACGCGATTGCTCAGTGCAACGCCGTCATCAAAAGGTATTGGAAGAAGCACCTGCGCCGGGAATGACCACCACGCGCCGAAGGGCGATGGGCGACGCCGCAGTGACAGCCGCCAAGGCGGTTGGCTATGTCGGGGCCGGGACGGTAGAATTTATCGCTAATCAGGATGGTTCGTTCTATTTTATGGAAATGAATACCCGGCTTCAGGTTGAGCATCCGGTAACTGAAATGATTACCGGAACCGATTTGGTAGAGTGGCAATTGCGGGTTGCTTTTGGTGAAGCACTGCCAATGAAGCAAGAGCAGTTGCAGATCAATGGCCATTCAATAGAAGCGCGGATTTATGCAGAAAATCCAGAAAAAGGTTTTTTACCTTCGATTGGAACGTTACGTCATTTGCGCACTCCCCAAGCGCTCGCATTCAGGCGGAATGAATTGGCACTCACTGCTTCCGATGGCGCCACCCAAGCGGTTCGTATTGACTCAGGTGTGCGTGAGGGTGATGCCATTTCGCCATTTTATGATCCCATGATTGCCAAGCTGATAGTCTGGGGCGCTGATCGCGGGGAGGCTCTATCACGCATGGGACAGGCTTTATCTGACTATCAGATTGTTGGTGTAGCGACGAATATCGCTTTTTTAAAGCGGTTAATCGCTAGCAATGCGTTCTCAAGCGCCGACCTTGACACCGGCCTGATCGAACGGAATCAGGAGACGTTATTTCCGCCTACCAAATCGGTATCTTTCGCTTTGTTGGCATTGGCCACCGCTGTTCTGCTTGATGCGGAAAAAGAAACCACAACTAATCGTAGTGATCCATGGTCGACGGCTTCGGGGTGGCGCTTAAATAGCATCATGTCACGCTCAGTCGCCTATGTTGATGAATCCGACCATGCTGACCGTCCTGGCGATGGACGTATTTATGCCTTGACCGTCGCGTACCACCAAAGCGATTGGACAATCAGTCTTGAGCAGACTGCATCGGCGATGCGCATTATCGCGCGCGCAGGGACTGATCTGACTATCAAACTGGATGGCCAGACGGTGGGCGGTACGGTGGTGCGGGAAGGTGAGCGATTTCACGTGTTCGCATCGGGTACGCATGCCGTGCTGACCTATGCGGACCCGATGGCCCATTCGGGAGAGGCCGAAGCAGAAGCCGGCCGCCTGACTGCGCCAATGCCAGGTAAGATTGTTGCGATTCACGTCAAGAAGGGTGATGTTGTTGCCAAGGGCGCGCCATTGTTAGTGATGGAGGCGATGAAGATGGAGCACACTATTTCAGCCCCGAGCGCCGGTGTAGTCGAAGAATTGCACTATGAAGTCGGTGACCAGGTGACGGAAGGAAATCAGTTACTGACTTTGGTCAGCCTCGCCTGAAAAGCGCCGTTCGTGTTTTATAAAATGTAAAAGGGGTTCTCAGTATTGAGAGCCCCTTTTGTTTTGTCGTAGTATCTCAGACTTCAACGCTTCAGCACCGCCCACCAGATGAGGGCGACGATTAGCGCAATCAGCTACTCATTGCGGGCTTTGGAGTGATCAAACCGCCATCCACCCGATGACCCTTGATCTTCAGTACCAATATCCCTGCAATAAGGCATGCCGCCCCCATCATCATCGATGATGCATTGTATGTCCCCAAACTATTGCGTAAGGTACCCGCCAGCATGGTGGCACTCGCTGCACCCAATTGATGTCCAGCGACGATCCAGCCAAACACAATCGGTGCGGCAAGTCGGCCGAAGACATCATTTGCCAACTTTACAGTGGGTGGTACGGTTGCAATCCAGTCCAGGCCATAAAATATGGCGAAGATAGGCAAGCCATAATAGCTAAGGCCAAATGCATGTGGTAAGAAAATCAGCGCAACGCCACGTAAACTGTAATACCAAAACAAGAGCACGCGTGGATTGTATCTGTCGGATAACCAGCCGGACATGGTTGTTCCTACCAGATCTAGAAGTCCCATCATTGCAAGGATGCTGGCACCACCAACTGCAGAAATGCCATAGTCGCCGCACATCGCAATGAAGTGCGAGCCGATATACCCATTAGTGCTCATCCCGCAAATAAAGAAGCTAAAAAATAGTAGCCAGAAATCGCGTACTTTCACGACTTTGCGTAAAGCATCGAAAGCGATCGACAACGGATTTTTTAACGTAGCGCCGGCTTCCGGGTGAATCTCTTCGAGTTGACCGTAACGCTTCAAACCGATATCTTGTGGACGCTCTGGTAAAAATATGGCGACCAGAGGAATCGCTAATGCCGCCACGCTGGCGACTAGTATCGCAACCGAACGCCAGCCAAAATGCTCAACCATGTACGCCATTAGTGGCAAAAATACCATTTGCCCGGTGGCCGAACTAGCTGTTAATAATCCCATCGCCAAACCGCGTCTGGTTTCGAACCAGCGACTAACGATCGTGGCTGCGAGCGTGTTGGCGGCAACGCCACTGCCTGCACCGACCAAAATACCCCAGGCCAGAACCATGTGCCAAGGCATCGTCATAAAGGTGCTGAGCGCTGTGCCGACGGCGAGTAATACCAATGCACCTAATACGATGGGACGAATGCCGTAACGTTGCATGGCGGCGGCAGAAAATGGACCGATTAAACCGTATAGCGCAATATTGACCGATATGACAAATGAAATTGTCGTGACGGTCCAGCCAAATTCATGTTCTAGCGGCAGGATCATTACCGACGGCGTTGCCCGAATGCCGGCTGCGGAGAGCAATACTAAAAATGTGATGCCGACGACGATCCACACGTAATTAAAGCGTGTGCGCGCCATGATGGTTTGTATAGTGTTATGCATAAATAATATTAAACATGGAGAAATTTATTGTTGGCAGCATCGACGAGCGCCATCAAACTTTGATGGTTTGTTTTTCCTAATATGTGGTTAATTTCTTCCTGTGCTTTATGCCAGTTTGGCATGGCGTCTTCCCATTTACGCTTTCCTTCGTCACTCAGGCTAAGTCCGAATGAGCGTTTATCAGTCAACATTTCCAACGGTAAATCGACTGTTTGGACCCAGCCCGCGCTAATCAATGGTTTGAGAGCCCGGCTCATCGTGCTGCGATCCATACCCATATTTGTAGCTAAAGGTATGGCACCAATCGGACCAAACTGGCCGATGCGGGATAGCAGCGAATATTGACCAATGGTGAGTTCGTCAGTAGCTAGATGCTGGTCGTAAATACTAGTCATCTTACGTGTCAGTTGTCGTAACTTTGAGCAAGTGCATTCAATTTGCATATCTACCTCTTTCTATGTATGCATCTACATCGATGTATATGCACAATATAGAGGATCAATGTTGTATGTCAAGTTGATTAATCAGTTATTTGCCAATTCGAGGAAGATATTTTTATATTTTAAAAAATACAACAGATCATCAGATTTATTTTGGAAAAAGTGTTTTTAATGCTTCCAAAATTAAATCTAAAGTTTCTGAGGGTTGAACTAAAAACAATGAGAAATTAAACATGTATATCCGATCAACTATCGCCCATATTTAACATTTACAAAATTTAGTAAAACCATCAATTATCCCTTCATGACTAATTTTTTTGAGCTATTTTGGTGCATTGCATCAAAATCATTCTCAGAAAAATCTGTCTCTTAATACCTCGTAATACAACTATTCGTAGTGTACCAAAAATAGTTGTATATATTCTGCTAATTTGTAATGTTGATGCTTTAAAGTCATAGCTATATGACTACGGATCGGCTACCAGCTTACCTCTGAGAGATGATGGAATTTTTTACGAAACGAGTTAATAAGTTATTTTTTTGCTGAGGTGAGGCTTATTTTTTTATGTGGGACGAGTCTCAAAAGAAAATGTAACAAATCGATCCAGAACTGAACTTACAGAATTATCTCGGGTCATTATGCTGTGCCACAACATTGTTATGGATATAGGAAAAGTTAACAAATTTATTTCTCTCGTTTAAATATAAGTGAGTACGAGAACGGTTTATCGACGGTATTTTTGTCTTCGATACTGCGCCAGATGCCAAATGTAAATATTACTTTTCAAAAGATTAATGATGCAAAAAATTAGCTCACTGCTGTTCCTAATCTCTCGCGATTTTAAGTATTTCGCTGCCCATGCCGCGCGTTCGGTTGATGCGCAATTAATATGTGTACAGTCCTTGCTGCGCTTCGAGCGCAGGTTGTTACGGCGTCTAATGAAGACGCTACATGCATGCCATTCACATCCTTTACACCCTTCACATCCTTCTTTTAGTTCCTTCTTTCGGTTCCTTTCCTCCACTGTCCGTCACTCGCTCATCACGATTAGTCGGCCCTTATTCAGCTAAATTTTAATTAAGTTTTTATAAGTTTCGATGCGCGACGTTACTAAAAAAATAGTAACAAAGAACACATTATTTCGATTCGTGTAGAAAATTTTTAGTTTTGAAATAATTATTTTTCAACAATAATTTTTTTTTGCATCTTTTGCATATGTAAATAGCTAACAAAAATGTTTGTGGGCGTTGGATTGCTGACTTCGGAATGTCATTTGACGGTCAAGAAAGATAGTAAATGAATAAATTAAAACGCCGCGTCGGTCTCAGGCGGTTTCGCTGGAAAGCCATTTTGCTGATACCCATGTGTTCATGCGTAGCGGCTCTAGCCGATACGAGTGACTTGGTACCGACAGATACTATTCCGCTTGCCGATATCATGACGCCGGCCGCTGATTCCATTACTCCTTATGTTGGTTATGGCATAAGTTACGATGACAATTTGCTGCGATTGCAGAACTCGGGCGTTGCGCAGGGTATGGGTGCAGGGAACAATTTATCCGATGTAACACGTCGCGCGCAGTTTGGTCTGGCCCTAGACAAAAGTATTAGTCAACAACATCTGACTGCAAATTTAAATGTGACGAATGTCGAATACGAACGATTCGATCAGCTAAATCATCTGGATAAAAATGTATCCGCCAATTGGAACTGGCATGCTGGCGATCACGTTGAGGGTAACGCGGGCGTTACCTATTCACAAGGTCTGACGCCTTTCATTGACTTCCATTTGCTGGAAGCTAATATACGGACGCAAGAGACTGCGTATGTGAATGGATCGTGGTTATTCCATCCTAGTTGGCGCGTGCATGCAGGCCTCCAACATAGCAAATTATGGTATGACCTGGCATCGCAACAAACGGGTAATAACGCACAGAATCAAACCGAATTTGGAATCGATTATCTTGCCGCCAGCGGCAGCACTATCGGACTCCAATTGCGTCACACACGCGCAGATTTTCCGAATCCCGAACAGAGTGGCGGCGTATCAGTTTTCAATGGTTATAACCAGGATGAAATCAAGGCAAAAATAGATTGGTTGTTAACGGCTAAAACGCGTCTTCACTTCTTTGGTGGATGGGTGAGCAGAAAGCAAGATGCGTTTTCTGTACGTGATTTTAAAGGTTTCAATTCCCGCCTTTCTGCAGACTGGTTACCGACCGAAAGACTGGCTTTTACTATCGCTGCCTGGAGGGAGATTGGCGCAGTGGATGATCTATCGACGGTCTACTCCTTAAATCACGGCGCTAGTGTGGCAACCAGTTGGCAGTACTCGGAAAAAATCCGCGTGGTTGGGCAATTCAAATATCAGAAGAGAGATTTTAGCCAATCTTCGGCATCCGGCACTATCGGTTCTACTGATATGAATGACGTCCTCCGTAACACGGCATTGACGGTGGTGTATAACCCAACCCCAAAATGGGAGTGGCAACTATCAGGCAGTCGCAGTACACAAGTGCTCGCTGACTCTTCTGGCGGATACGTAAGCAACGGCGTCATGCTCAACACGCGTTATGCATTTTAAGGTAGGACAAAATGACCGAGAATGATATCCCCCTCGTTTCGTTCTTCAAGCGTTTGCTTGATCCCGCCATCATTCTTGGCTTGTTGTATCTGATCATCACCGTGCAGGATGAAATGTTCACCGGCGACTATTTGGCGCTGATGATTATTGCTTTCTTTATTTCATCTTTTATCTATGAACAGATTGATCTGTATCGTACTCTGCATATTGGTAACAAACTCGCATTTGCCACCGATATTTTCCTGGGTTGGTCAATTGTCGTAGCTGCATTGACGTTGATTGGCCAGGGTACCGGACTGCGCTATGAGTTCTCGGATCATGTCGTCTGGACCTGGTTCGGGCTTGCGCCATTTGCGCTTCTATTGAGCCGCTTGACCGCTTATCGACTGGCATTCAATGTGGGGAAGGACCGTGAAGTACGGACTGCAATTGTTGTTGGGTCGAACGATCCCGGCATAGATATTCTTCGTCGCCTGACGTCACGTAGCAATGCGGGTATTGACGTACGAGGATTTTTTGATGATCACGATGAAGCAACTCGGTCACCTGAATTATCAAGTCCGTACCTTGGTTTGATTGCTGACGTAGGTCCTTATGTACGTGAGCAAAAAATCAAGACAATTTTTATTTGTCTGCCGATGTCAGCACATCCCAGTTTGGCCGCCTTAATGGAGGAATTACGGGATACGACTGCATCGGTTTATTTTGTACCCGACATTTATACCTTCGATCTGATTCAGGCGCGATTGGATCACGTGGGCGGTATTCCGGTTATCGGTATTTGTGAGACACCTTTCACCGGATTACGTAGCGTTCTGAAGCGGGGGAGCGATATCGTTTTGGCGCTACTGATTCAGATTATGTTGTTGCCTATTATGTTACCCATTGCAATTGGAGTGAAATTATCTTCACCTGGTCCAATTATTTTTTCGCAGCGCCGCTATGGATTAAATGGCGAAGAAATTGTCGTCTACAAGTTTCGCTCGATGGGTGTTTGCGAAGATGGTGCAGTGGTCGATCAGGCCACCAAAAACGATGTGAGGGTAACGCGTTTTGGCGGTTTTTTACGTCGCACCTCGCTGGACGAATTACCGCAGTTTATCAATGTGTTGCAAGGTCGCATGAGTATCGTCGGACCGCGCCCCCACGCTGTTGCGCACAATGAAATGTATCGCAAGCTGATCAAGGGTTACATGTTGCGGCACAAAGTGAAACCTGGAATTACCGGATGGGCACAGGTCAACGGTTTTCGTGGCGAGACCGATACGCTGGACAAAATGCGCTCACGGATTGAATTTGATTTGGAATATCTACGCAACTGGTCGCTAGGATTGGATCTGTTGATCATTGTTCGTACCGTCAAAGAAGTGTTGAAAAAAGATAATGCTTACTAAACCGTGGTGTGAAAATTTCACAACGAAAAACGGCGGAGGAGATATCAAAGCTGATGTTGATATCAGCATTTGACGGTGGGGTTTTGACCGGGTTATTTGAGGCGCAAATGATGCGCGATGCTCTATGAATATTTAAAGGAAAATATGATGAAAATAGCCATATTGTTGTTGAGTTTTTTATTTGCAGGTCAAGCAAATATTGCTGCCGCCGCAACGCCGATTTTTCAGCTCGCTCCGCATGGCGCAAGCACGCTGCGATCAAGCCATGATGTTGATAACTATAGCGGCGCTAACGCACAGAATGTCGAGCGCGTTAGTTTCGAAATGCCGAAGTCTGAGTATCCCGCGCAATTTGGATCCTTCAGTTCGCCCGTCGCGCCCCGTGTGATCTTTTCTGCATTAGAGGGTTCGCACGACGCCTGGGCGAATACCGATGCCATCACCCGAAATTTTTCAGGCATTGGCGATGGAAGTAGCGTATCAAAAAAAATGGTGTCAAGTGTCGCAGTTGTCGATGATTCGCTGTATTACTTTCTCAAAAATTTTAAGCGACAACCGCCTCAAAAGCCTGAAATTTGGACCATCTTTTTGGTAGGGCTTGGTTTGTTGCTGTACCAGATTCGCCGTCGTCCCATGCGCTCATCGATTGGCTTTTTTCCTATATCAAAAATGATGGGGAGACTAAGTGCCTGATCGATTATTTTCTAGTCCTGATTAAGGCTGCGTTGATGAGAAAAATAAGAAAAGTGTGTTGTCGTTTGTTTATTCGTGGGAGTCGGATCTTGAATTGCTCAAAACAGTTTAATGCAACCCGCAACATTAGTTCAGCTCACCGCATAAATGGTGTAGGGATACTGATGTTGCTGCTACCTCTTGCTGCTATGGGCTTATCAGGCTGTAGTGACAGGGATAAGAATACCAGCAAGATATTGGTAAGAGTCAATGGTGGCGAGATTACGGCCCATCAGTTAGACGCGGAATTAGCAAGCGCTGGTACGGCACAGGACGGGGGCGGTACAGCGGCGGCGGTCGGACCAACCGCACGTAAGCAGGCATTGGAAGCGTTGATTGATAGGAAAATCTTGTTGGGAGAAGCCGAGCGTAACAAAGTTGATCGCGATCCAAAAGTCGTGCAGACCATTGAGCGCTATAAAACGCAGACAATTGTCCAGGCTTATCTGGAATCCGAAGCAGGAACAACCGTCAGGCCATCTAAAGAAGATATCGATAATTATTTTCGGAGTCATCCAGAGTTATTCGCACATCGCAAGGTGTTAGATATCAGTCAGTTAAGCATCGCTTCGCAAGATTTTAGTCAATCGCTTAAAGCTGTCATGGACGCAGGAACATCACTTAGTCAGGTGGAGGCGTGGTTGACTGCGCACAAAATTGCGTATGTCAAAAATGCTGTTTCCTACACCAATGCCGATCTTCCTGCTGAAGTTTTTAGCAAGCTTCAGAACTTGGGGGGAAATCATTTATTTGTTCTGAAGGACGGAGAACGAGATTTACTCTGTGCACTTACCGATTTGGTCGATAGTCCGATTCCGGCCTCACAGGCTGCTTCCCAGATCGAGCGATTTTTATTGAATAAAAAAATGCAAGAGGTCGCTGCGACAGAAATCGCACGTTTACGTCCTTTGGCCAAACTCGACTATGTGGACAAAAATGATAGCGAGAATATCGAAGAGAAATCGCATCCGGTCACGGCGTTGAATAAAAAATAGATTCGTTATCAACATGAGACATATACCGCTGAGTGACTTGATGACATTGACCATGTATGTAGTGAAATAGTGGAAAGATTTAGACGACCAGAAGATGGTAGTCAATACGACAGTAGAAAAGAAATAACTTATGAGGATGAAGGCAATGATAAAAAAATTCTACGCAGCCTTGCTGATGATGTTGCTGGTGGTATCGGCACTTTCAGCAATTTCTGCACAAGCAGCCGATATGCAGCTTGGCCCCGGCGATGGCTTGAAAATAGCAGTATTTGGCAATCCTGACCTGAACCTGGAGACCAAAGTCAGTGAGTCCGGTAGTGTGACATTTCCGCTTATCGGCAATGTCACTATCGGTGGCTTATCGACTGCGGATGCCGAAAAAAAGATCGCAGGTTTGTTAATTAGCGGTGGTTTTTTGCTCAAGGCGCAGGTCAATATCATGGTGACTGAGTTACAGAGCCAACAGGTTTCGATGCTTGGGCAGGTTTTGCGCCCCGGCCGGTATCCAATTAATGGAACACGCACCGTGACCGATATGCTGGCTGTTGCAGGTGGCGTCGGTCCTGACGGCGGCGATACCGCCACCATCATTCGTACCCGTGATGGAAAAACCAGTAAGCGAGTTGTCAATCTGGTCGATATGATCCACTCAGCTGACATGACGAGGGATCTTGATCTGATGAATGGAGACATGGTGTATGTGGATCGCGCTCCCAAGTTTTACATCTATGGTGAAGTCCAGCATCCCGGTGGCTATCGCCTTGAGCGAAACATGAGCGTGACGCAAGCGCTATCAATTGGCGGTGGCCTCACACCACGCGGGACCGAGCGCGGCTTGCGTATTAAACGCCGCGACGCTGATGGAAAAACGGTAATGATCGGCGTGCAAAATGATGATGAGCTTAAACCGGATGATGTCGTGTACGTCAAAGAAAGTTTATTTTGATAGCTATGAGCCGTGTCAACGGTTTGTCGCTTGCGATCTTATTGTTGAATAGCCCTGTTCGAGAGGTGCTCTCATGACTTTTTATCAGCTTTTAACTATCCTGCGTGCGCGCTATAAAATCGTGCTCTATACGTTGATCCTGATCGTAGCGGCAACGACTTTAGTCAGTCTGTTTTTGCCAAAAACGTATAAGGCGTCAAGCACCATGTTGCTCAACTATAAAGGGACCGATCCAGTATCTGGAGAGGTTTTGCCAGCGCAATTGGTGGCGGGATATATGGCGACACAGATGGATATTGTGATCAGCAGAAGTGTTGCTTTGAAAGCAGTCGACAATCTTGGTCTGGCTAACGATCCAGTCTTTAAGCAGCGTTTCGCCGATAGCACAAAGGGAGAAGAAACAATCCGTGACTGGCTGGCTGATATGTTGTTGAAAATGGTGGATGTATCACCCGCGCGCGAGAGCAGCGTGGTTGAAATTAATGCCAAAGGCAAGGATCCACGATTCGCTGCAGCAATTGCAAACGGTTTTGCAAATGCCTATCAGCAAGTTAATCTGGAGATTAAGGTCGCCCCGATGCGACAAGCGGCAACGTATTTTACCGGTCAGATAAAAAGCTTGCGCGTTGATCTGGAGGCTGCACAGAGCAAGTTGTCGGCCTATCAGCAGGAGCATGGATTGGTCAGTACTGACAATCATCTCGATGTTGAAACGGCACGCTTAAATGACTTGTCTAGTCAACTGGTCGCTGCGCAAGGACAAGCAATTGAGGCATCGTCGCGTGCTAATCAGGCAATGGGTAGCGGTGGCAGGGATTCGCCAGATGTGATCGCGAATTCGCTGATTCAAACGCTGAAATCTTCGTTGGCGCTGGCAGAAGGGAAATTTGCACAATTGTCAAAAAATCTGGCACCGAACCATCCACAATATCAGGCCGCAAAAGCTGAGGTTGATAGACTGCGTGCTGAACTAAATAGCAATATTAGTGCCACCAATAATGGCTCTGCAAACAACGGGCGCATATTACGGCAGCGTGAAGCAGAAGTACGCGCAGCATTAGCGACTCAAACAGCCAAGGTATTGCAACTTAACCGCGCCCGCGATGGCCTATCTGTTCTCGTCAAAGATGTCGACAACGCACAGCGTGCTTACGACGCAGTCAATTTGCGTCTGACAAAATCGGAATTGGAAGGTAATTCCAACCAGTCGGATGTATCGCTACTGAATGCAGCAACGACGCCAGTGCGTCCAGCTAGTCCCAATATTCCGCTCAACATCGTGCTGTCGGTCATGATGGGCTTGATGCTTGGATTTGCATTAGCGATATTGCAAGAGTTAGCACATCGGCGCGTGAGATCGGATAGCGATGCAGCGAAAGCATTGAGCGCACCAGTGCTTGGCACAATAAATTGGGGTAGTGCGGGACCCAAAAAAGTTGCGTCGGCCAATCGATTAGTTTCCAGCCGTGCAAAGCCAGAGATTAAAGGTTAATCAATATGGACAACTCCGTCAGCTCTATTCTTAGTCCTGCTGCAACGGTCCGAAGAGATGCAAATTTAGGCCGCATATTGCTTGAGCAAGGCAAGATTACGCTGGAGCAGTTGGCAAGCATCCGAAATCTGCAAAAGGAAGAAGGTATTCCTTTTGGTGAGGCCGCGATGCGGCTTGGAGTGATCAGCGAGACCGACATTCAAATGGCGTTGTCACGTCAATTTGATTATCCCTATTTGTTGGCGGAGCAAGGAACTTATCCCCCCACTTTGAAGGCGGCCTATCAACCGTTTAGCGCAGAAGTTGAGGCCTTGCGCAGTATCCGTAGTCAGTTGATGCGGCGTTGGTTTGGGGAGGGTAACAAGACACTGGCGCTTGTCAGCGTCAATCAGGGCGATGGAACCAGTTTGCTGGTAGCCAATCTGGCAGTCGTCTTCGCGCAACTGGGCAAACAGACATTGATCGTCGATGCCAATTTGCGTACGCCAAGTCAACACAGTCTATTTAATTTGCCCTCTGGAGATGGATTGGCGGATGTGTTGTCAGGCAATGCCGGTTTACATCTGCTCTCTCCTATGGAAGCGTTCATTGACCTTTCTTTACTTCCCGCAGGTTCAATGATGCCGAATGTTGATGAGTTGATGAGTGGTACGGCATTAGGTTTGGTGAATGAAGCTCTGTGCGACCGTTTCGATATCATTTTGTATGACACACCAGCATTTGCAACCGCCGCTGATGCACTGAATATTGCTGCGCACGCGGGCGGCGCATTGGTAGTGGTGCGAAAGAATTACACAGGTATTACAGAACTCACCGCCTTTAGTGAGCAACTCCGCCACAGCGGTACCGAAATTGTAGGTTCAGTGATCGTCACTTTTTGACGCACGAGCCATTGTATTTCTTTGGTTGTGTTATCGATTATTAGCAATAACGGATATGAAAAGAATGTCGCAAAACAAAGTAGATACAAAAATCATGTTCTACGTTGCTGCATTGCTTCCCGCTTTAGCGGTACTTACATGTATTTAGTATTCTTTGCATCACTATAGGTTAATCAGTCGTATGCAATATTTATCAAGCATCAGGAATTTTATTTTTCCTCGTCAGGTCAGTGTGGCAATTCCGGATAAGAGTCTGGTATTTTGGATCTTGATGGTAGCACTAGTATATCAAGCAGCCCTGTGCGCGATCCATACCAACGTGCATCCGATTTCTATGTCGGGTGTCGGATTGGCTGAAGGCTTTATCTACCTCTCCTGCCTTATCGTATTGGTCAAAAGCATCCGGCTTGAATTCGTTGCCGTTGCCACGCTGGTTGGCGCGTACTTGTTTCTGATGGCCATTTTTCGCAATCAACTGGACCCGAAAGGATTCAGGGATGTGATGATTCCTATCCTGTTTTACGGACTTGGACGTCAGATCGGTGACCTCAACTATGCTGATCGTTTATTGAAGATGATGGTCGTGGTGGTGCTATTTTTTGGATTTTTCGAATTGCTATTCCTGGATTTGTTTTCTCGCATTTTTAATATCTTTTCTTACTATGTCAGCCAAGGCAGTTTGGCCGCGGGCTCCAACTGGGCTAAGGGTAGTGTACTGGGATTGAACGGGATGCGGCCTGAAGGCATCGGGCGCACGATTTTCCCGGCGCTACTTGGAAATCACCGGGTATCGTCCATCTTTTTGGAGCCTGTATCGCTTGGCAATTTTGCGGTGATCGTCGGTGCCTGGGGCTTATGCAAGCGACGTGAAGAAATCAAGGAAATGCTGTTCTTTCTCTTCTCTGCCGTCACGATGATTGCATTGAGCGACTCGCGCTACGGAATGATTACGGTAGCAGCGCTGGTATTGATGCGCTGCGTCCCATTCTGCAAAAAAAATGTCTGGATGATTGTCTTGCCAGTGCTTAGCGTCGGGATGCTGTTGAGCATCGCCATATTCTTTGACGGTCGCTATAGCGACAGCGTGATCGGACGGCTTTATGTCAGTGGAAAAATGTTGCTGAATATGAATCTTGGCATGATTTTTGGCGTAGATGGATTCGATATCAGTTTCGGCGACATGGGTTATCCCTCTTTATTGACCCGCCTTGGTTTGGTCCTATGCCTCTTTTTGTGGCTCTCCTTTTGGATGCTCAAAATGGAAGATGAAAGAGGTGATCGCTTTCGGGCCTATATCACCCTGTATATGTCCCTGATCCTGTGCGTCAGTGGCACTTCGTTATTTGCATTAAAGACTGCTGGCATTCTTTGGTTTCTGGTCGGCTGTCTAGTCGGCCGTGAAAAGGGAGCGCTGTCAACGCTCCTCGAAATCGCTTCTAAACCCTCCCGCACATAAAAGGAATCTCACATGCCTATTAAAGTCGTGCACATTGTGCGTCAGTATTCTCCTTCCATCGGTGGCATGGAAGACGTTGTGCAAAATATCGCCCGACAACAGCGCGAACACCACGACCAGATTCCGAGGATTATTACGCTCAACCGATTGTTCAGAAACTCTAGCGAATTTTTGGCTCCTGAAGCGGTTGTCCACGGTGTGGGCGTGGTGCGTCTGCCTTTTCACGGAACTACCCGATATCCGCTATGTCCCCAAGTACTGAAGCATGTCGCCGATGCTGATGTCATTCATGTCCACGGTGTTGATTTCTTTTTTGACTATATGGCGTTGACAAAGCCTTTACATCGTCGACCGCTTGTGGCCTCAACGCACGGTGGATTTTTTCACACAAAATTTGCATCGACACTTAAAAAAGTCTATTTCAATACAGTAACGCGCGCCTCCTCAATGGTGTACGACAAAATTATTGCCACTAGCGATAATGATGGTGACATTTTTAAAAAAATTGTGAAATCGCCTAAATTGGCAGTGATCGAAAACGGTGTCAATGTTGAAAAATACAGGAACCAGGCAGCACCGACGCCAACGCAGACGCTGATCTATTTCGGGCGCTGGTCTATTAATAAAGGGTTGCTCGAAACGCTTGCGTTATTTGAACAGTTAGAGACGCAACATCCGGGCTGGAAACTCATTATTGCAGGACGGGAATACGATCACACTGCAGACGAGTTACGTACCTGGTTGCGTGAGCATCGACTGGCCGATGTAGTCCAAATAGTACCTAATCCAACGGATGATGAGTTGGCTGCACTCATTGGGCAATCTAGTTACTTTGTTTGTTTGTCGCGGCATGAAGGTTTCGGTATTGCACCGATTGAAGCAATGAGCGCTGGGTTGACACCAGTTCTCAGCGACATTCCCCCATTTCGCAATTTGGTCGAACAATCTCAAAGTGGCATGTTACTTTCGGCAGAAAATACCAAAGATAACATTGAACAGCTTCTGCATTTGCACAAAGAAAACCAACGTAACTATATAGCGGGACGGACGCATATGCAGCAATTTGCGGATCGTTATAACTGGCGACATATCGCCAATAAATATGTGGATGTTTATAAAAATCTGATGACAAGTTAAGGCGCACCAGTCTATTAAATTTAATTTAAAAAATATTTATAAAATAGCTAACTGTCTGATGAAAAATGATAAAAACGAGAATTGATGCGATTACCGGTTTACGCGGATTAGCGGCGTTGATGGTGGTCTACGCCCATGCAGTGAGTTGGTTTTCTCTTCCACTGAAAATAAATTTTTCAGGCGAAATCGGCGTGATGATTTTCTTTTCATTAAGTGGTTTTTTGATGGCGTATCTATATATCGGAAAGAATTTTTCAGCGCTGGATGTGACGAATTATGCGATATCCAGATTCTCTAGGATAGCGCCCGCTTATCTTGTGATTCTTTTTCTTTCCTACATCATCTACACACATATTGATCCGAATTTTATCTACGAGATATCAAGCAAAAATATTCTGCGCCATCTCTTGTTCTCCGGCAACGTATCCGTTTTTTGGAGTATCACACCGGAAGTTGAATTCTATTTCTTGTTCGTCATTATCTGGGCCGCTGCAAGCCGTTACACAACACGATTTGATATCGTCGGCATTCTATTTTTAGTGATCGGAAGCGTGCTAATTTTGTCTTATCGGGATGTTTTTCCAGGGACTTTTATTGGTGGAAAACTACACTATTTTTTGTTTGGTGTCATAGCTGGTGTGATCCGATCAAGTATTAAAACAACGCAAGATAAAAAATCAATCACTGCATTGCACGCAGTGTTGATCGGATTGATGATCGTGATGGAAAGTGGAGTCCTACCGCTCCCATTTTTAAGCAATAAAGAATTTTATAGCAGTATTTTGACAGCCGTGGTTGGCGCGGTTCTAGTATTTAGCTTTACGTTTCCCTCCGCAATCGCAAAATTATTATTCGAAAATAAGTTTATTGTTTTCTGCGGCGAATGTAGTTTTTCAATTTACTTACTGCATATGCCGGTCATTTATCTATTCCAGAGATTACTTCCGGAGAAGAGCAACGATCTGGTGTCGATCTCGCTTCAAATTATTTTTCTGGTCATATTTTCCGTCATTGTCTTGATTGTCTCCTGGCTTAATTTTCATTTAGTTGAAAAGCCTGGAGCGCAGTTGATTAAAACGATGGGAAATAGCTTTAAGAAAAAAATACTTCCGTTATTTCCAATGACATCTAATGCCCAGCCTCTTTTCTGTGAAAGTGATGAACGATGAAGAAAATCTTCTTAAGGGCGATGCTTAAAAATGCAAGTCGCTCCTATGCATTTGCATTTTCCCGCATAGCGCGAGGCGCTTTTTCCATTGGCATGTTTATAGGATGCTTTCTTATGACGCATTTGGCAGTTGCTAATTGTCTGGATAACAAACGGCTGGTTGGCGTCAATTTGAGTGGTGCAGAGTTTGCTGCTCAGAAGCTGCCGGGTACGGTTTTTAAAGATTATGTTTATCCTGATATCGCCGATATGCGTTATTTTCAGTCGCTGGGAATGAATACCTTTCGGCTGCCGTTTCTATGGGAGCGAGTGCAACCTAAATTGTTTGGTGCACTTGATTCCGCTGAGTTA
This sequence comes from Glaciimonas sp. GNP009, assembly GCF_054343755.1. NCBI lineage: Bacteria > Pseudomonadati > Pseudomonadota > Betaproteobacteria > Burkholderiales > Oxalobacteraceae > Glaciimonas > Glaciimonas sp. GNP009. Next base: position 380,305 of record NZ_JBTGUV010000004.1, on the reverse strand, counting down.
AACAGGATTGTATCCACGGTGGCCGATGCCCGTTCCATCGGCGCTTGTGTGATTCTGGATGTGCATAATTATGGTGAATATCGCAGCAAGCCTATTGGCTCTGTTGATGTCCCGCGTGAAGCATTTGTCGACCTATGGACGCGTCTTCAGCCCTCTTTCAAAGACCCTGCCAATGTTGCGTTTGGTTTGATGAACGAACCCAGTAAATTGCCGACCGCTGAGTGGGCAGCAACCGCGCAGGAAACCGTTCTAGCCTTGCGAAAAAAAGGTGCAAAGAATCTGATTTTAGTTCCTGGAGGAGGCTGGAGTGGCGCGCATTCCTGGTTTTCTAAGGATGCAGGCACCTCAAACGCCGACGCGTTTAGGTCATTTCACGATCCTGCCAATAACTACATGCTCGAAACGCATCAATACGCAGATGCTGATTCTTCTGGCACCAACAACTCCTGTGTTGATACCGCTCGCATGAAGACGGTCATGGCCAACATCACGCAATGGGCAATTTCGACCAAGCAACGTCTGTTTCTGGGTGAATTTGGTGTGGCACCAAACGAAGCGTGCCTGAAAGCCTTATCAGCATTGGTTGACGGCACCAAAAACACTTCTGCATGGGGTGGTTGGACATACTGGTCTACCGGTAGATGGTTAGGTAGCTATCCGTTCAGCATCCAACCCGATGAGAACGGAGAAAAGCCGCAAGTGGAGATATTGAAGCGGGCCATGTAGCGACTGGTAGAGGTTAGAGAGTTTTTACTATTGAGTAGAAGCTTATGAAGCAGAAGCCGAAACGGGGAAAAAATGAAAGTAGAACTGGATATAAAGTTATGGAAATGGGCGCAATAAAGCAAAAAAAAGCGGGTGGCGTCGCGTCAGGATCGATCTGGTCGATTGTGGATAACCTCGCCCAGCAGATATTGTCATTCGTCATCTTTGCGGTGCTGGCGCGCTTTTTGGCACCGGATGCATTTGGTTTGTTGACGGTCGCCCATCTTTTTATTCTATTTACCCGTCTTGTCGTATTCGATGCGATAGCGATGCCGATCGTGCGCACCAAAGAACCAAATGACCGTCTGTATTCGTGGGTCTTTACTTGCTGCACATTGGCAGGATTAATCCTTGCAGGACTAATGTTTTTCTCGGCCGGAGTGGTGTCCTCGTTATTTCGTGCTCCAGATTTAAAAACTGTTTTGCAGGGGATGAGTGCTTCTGTACTTTTCTACGGTCTGGTGCGCGCTTATGAGGCAAGGTTGGTGCGCAATATGATGTTCCGTCAACTGGCTATTCGTTCCATCCTATCGGTATCGATTGGCGGTGTGGTCGGCATCACGCTGGCAACCAAGGGCTGGGGCGGCATGTCGCTGGTGGTGCAACAAGTGACCGCATCCGGTCTTGGCCTGGCGCTGGTGGTGGCCCAAAGTCGCTGGTTGCCAAGGTTGGTATTCGACCGTGCATTGATGCGTAGATATTGGGATGATGTTCGTCAGGTAGGAATGTCGGGTGTGCTCAGCTTTGCCAACACCAACGGCGACTCTTTATTAGTCAGTATATTTCTTGGGCCGTATGCAACTGGTCTTTATAACTTGGCTAAGCGGGTGACGTCAGCCGTGTATCTGGTGATTGCCAGTTCGATGCACAAAGTGGCGCTGCCGGTGTTTTCGAATGCAGGGACGGATCTGGCAGCATTGAGAAAGGGCTATTTAAAAATACTCGGTATTACGTTCTTTTGCGTTGCGCCGCTGTTGTGTTTTCAAGCCGTGTTAGCGAAACCTCTGATAACGGCTGTGTTTGGGGCGAAGTGGTTACCTGCAGCGCCAACTATTGGCGCCCTTGCAATTTTGTATCTCCTGTCATCCATCACCCAGTTAAATGACTACCTGTTTTTTGCAATGGGGAAAAATCGTATACCGGTAATGGTTGGCATCGCCCAATTAATGTTGGCAACCGCATTGTCTGCAGCCTTCTATCACTTTGGACTGATTGGTATGAGTCTGTCATTTTGCGGTGCTTTTTTGCTGGTATTCCCTATTTCACAAACCTTGCTCAATCGCGCACTTGGTCTGGACGTTCGCATGATGTGGTTTGCGCTGGCACCGCCTTTGGTGGGCAGCATCATATTGTTTTTGGGATTGGGTGCTTATCTTCTAATGATGCCTCCACACTTTACCGACGTGACGCTGGTTGCGGGAGGCGTAATGATTGTCTGCTTGCTGTATCCATTTATCGTAGCTATTACTGGTTGGAAAATTCGCGCAGTGAATAGTTCATGGCACGAGATGTTGCTTGCTGCTTTGCGATTCCGTCGTTTTTTTGTGCGCTAAATGGCGTCTTAAGAACATACGGAAATGGATTGTACTTTTATGGTGTTGAGGTTTTTTCAGGAGTGGGTCATGAGCGAAGAAAAATTTATTCCGATCGCGGGTTACCCGGTCATTAAAACCACTTCACCAGTGTTGGCCAGGTATTTGCGCCAAATAGTGCAGGGCAAAAAGAAAGTGTCACTATTTTTTGCAAATACCAATTTCATCGTTCAATGTCGCTATCTTTTGGGAACGATGAAGAGCGATTCGGTAGCGATTGTTAATGATGGTATTGGAATGGATATCGCTGCGTTTCTATTTCGTCGTGACAAATTCAAAGAAAATTTAAACGGTACAGATTTCATACCGTATTTCTTTTCTTGCGCGAAAAGACCGCTACGGGTGTTCATGTTGGGAGGAAAGCCTGAAGTCCTCGCCAAAGCAGCGGAACATGTCCGCATGAACCTTGGACAAACGGTCGTTGGTACTTGCGACGGTTATACCGGGATTGAACATGATCATGCCGCGTTGATTAAGGCGATCAATTTGGTTGAGGCAGAAGTGGTATTAGTGGCTCTCGGCAATCCGATTCAGGAGGAATGGATACTGTTGAGTCGCCAGACATTGCATGCAAATGTCGTGATCGGCGTTGGTGCATTATTCGATTTTTGGAGTGGGGATAAAGCGCGAGCGCCTAGTTTGATCCAACGCACACGTCTCGAATGGTTATATCGATTGTGTCTTGAACCACGTCGACTATTACGCCGCTACACCATTGACATCATGCGATTTCTGCTTTTGTGTCGCAAGCATCGGGGCGATAGTTCCAACAGACATACAAACCATGCAACAAACCTGAAAGCCTGAAGTGGAATGTACTGAATTTGCTGGGCGAGGGATAGATAGCAACCTGATCATATTGACGATATTCCAAATTAAATTTTAAGAGGTGAAACATGAAAGCAATGATTTTAGCGGCAGGCAAGGGCACGCGCGTTCGTCCCCTGACCTATGATCTTCCCAAACCGATGATACCGATTTTGGGCAAGCCCGTAATGGCTTATCTGGTCGAGTATCTTGCTAGTTACGGCGTGCGTGACATCATGGTGAATGTTAGCTATTTACATCACAAAATCGAAGAGTATTTTGGGGACGGTAGTCAATTCGGGGTTCAGATTGGCTATTCGTTTGAAGGCTATATCAATGATAGTGGCGAGGTCATTCCCGAACCGTTAGGTTCAGCGGGGGGTATCAAGAAAATTCAGGAGTTTGCGAATTTTTTTGATGATACGACTATTGTGATCTGCGGCGATGCGTTAATTGATCTGGATCTGACGTCCGCACTGTTTGAGCATAAGAAAAAAGGTGCAATGGTAAGCGTTGTCACCAAGGAGGTGCCTTGGGATAAAGTGGATAGCTATGGCGTGGTGGTGACGGATCTTGATGGACGCATAAAATCATTTCAGGAGAAGCCGAAAGAGGCAGACGCACTCTCTAATTTCGCTAGTACCGGCATCTATATCTTTGAGCCGGAGGCCATTGATCTGATACCTGTTGGCACAATGTTCGACATCGGCTCCGATCTGTTCCCGCTGATGGCCGAAAAAGGCCTGCCATTTTACGCGCAGCAAAGGTACTTCAATTGGATTGATATTGGTACTGTGACCGATTACTGGAGTGTGTTGCAAAGCGTGTTGTTGGGTGAAGTAGCGCAGCTGGAAGTGCCAGGGACGCAAATCGCCGATGGGGTATGGGTCGGCCTTAATACCAGCATAGATTGGAACGGTACCACCATTCAAGGGCCAGTTTATATTGGTGCCGGTTGTCTGATTGAGGCCGGTTGCACCATCATTGGACCAACCTGGATCGGACACGGCAGCCATGTATGTTCTGGCTCTGAAGTGGTGCGTAGTGTGTTGTTTGAATACACGCGAATACTGCCCGACGCTTATCTGGAAGAAATGGTTGTGGTCAAGGAATATAGCGTGAACCGTGCTGGTGAGATGCTTCATTTACCGGAATCGGGCAAGCATGAATGGGGTGATGCTCGCGATAAGCCGCCAGAATCTCCAGCTGAATCTGAATCTAAAATTGATTCTAAGTTAGATTCCAAGTCGGACTATCAGTTGGATTCTGGGTCAAAAGCAAGAGTAGGGACCACGGCTGCCATGACGCAGGATGGTCTATGAGAATTTATCCCGTTATCCTTGCCGGAGGTTCTGGAACGCGCTTATGGCCGCTCTCGCGTGAGGCGCTGCCAAAGCAACTGCTGCCGCTCTGCTCGAATTTTTCGATGTTGCAAGAGACATTATTACGGTTGTCGGAGTGGTCCGAGTTGATGCCGCCGTTAATTACTTGCGGTAATGAGCATCGTTTTCTAGTGGCTGAACAATTGCGGGCCATTGGCGTAGCGCCATTAGGTATTTTGCTGGAACCTGAAGGCAAAAATACCGCGCCATCGGTCGCCGTAGCGGCACATTTTTTATTGAAAGAAGATACGGAAGCGCTGATGCTGGTGCTGCCAGCAGACCATGTGATTGCTGATGTCGAGGCTTTTCATGTGGCGTTGCAGCGTGCGGCGCAAGCGGCGCGCAGTGGCGCGCTTGCGACTTTTGGTATCGTCCCATCCGGCCCCGAGACGGGGTATGGATATATCCGGCGCGGTGAAGCTCTGGAAGGAACGGATGGTTGTTACACAGTCGACAAATTTGTGGAAAAGCCTGACCGTGCCACGGCCGAAATTTTTGTTGCGGATAAAGCTTATAGCTGGAATAGCGGCATGTTTCTATTCTTGGCATCGCGTTATCTTGAAGAGCTCCACGCCTTCCGTCCCGCTATAGCAGAAAGTTGCGATAAGGCGTTCAGCGGCGCTTATCGTGATCTCGATTTTTGCCGTTTGGATGAGACCTCCTTTGCCGTTTGTCCAGCAGAGTCGATTGATTACGCCGTCATGGAGCACACTACGCATGCCGTCGTTGTGCCATCCGAAATCGGTTGGAACGACGTTGGATCATGGTCTGCTTTATGGGAAATACTGGATGCTGATATAGATGGGAATGTCCTGCGAGGCGACGTTTATACCGATGGCGTAAAAAACTCCATGATCAGAGCGGAAAGTCGTTTTGTGGCGGTCGTCGGGGTCGAGGATTTGATCGTCGTAGAAACCAAAGATGCGGTGTTGGTAGTGCACAAAGATCAGGTCCAAAATGTCAAAAAAATCGTCAATGATCTTAAGGAGAATCAACGGACCGAACATTTGAATCATACAAGTGTGTTCCGACCTTGGGGAAGTTATGAGGGAATCGATATAGGTGATCGCTTCCAGGTTAAGCGTATCACCGTTAATCCAGGAGGAAAATTGTCGCTCCAAATGCATCATCATCGCGCCGAACATTGGGTGGTGGTGAGTGGTACAGCACGCATTACCTGCGGAGAAGATGAAAAATTTCTCACCGAAAATGAGTCCACTTACATACCGATAGGCGTTAAGCACAGGTTAGAAAATCCAGGAAAAATGCCATTGCATTTGATCGAAATACAGTCAGGCGGTTACTTGGGAGAGGACGATATTGTTCGTTTCGAGGATATATATAAACGTAGTTAAGGCAAAGAGATGTTGTCTCTAATGCGCTTCCGTTGGGGCTTATGTGCCTCTAACCAATTAAGTTAAATTGACTAAAAAAATTATGCTCCCACTCCAAAATTCGATATTCAAAGCCTACGACATCCGCGGTGTTATTGGCAAAACGCTTGACGCTGGCATCGCGCGTCATATCGGTCAGGCTTTTGGCCTAGCGGCCATCGCTAAGGGGCAAAAGACAGTTGTGATCGGTCGTGATGGCCGTTTATCTGGCGCCGAAATGACCGCGGCCCTGGCGTCAGGGTTACAGGATGTTGGCGTCGACGTGATTGATCTCGGTGTCGTCGTCACGCCCATGGTGTATTTTGCGACCCATGTGCTGGACACACAATCCGGCGTCATGGTGACTGGCAGCCACAATCCTCCCGATTACAACGGCTTCAAAATGGTTTTGGCGGGCGAGGCGATTTATGGCGAAACCATTCAGGCACTGTATCAGTCGATTGCGACGGATGCGGTTAGCCGCACGGTCGAGCAGACGCAGAATGTGGGGCATTACAGCACGCACGATATCAAGGACACCTATCTGCAACGCATCCTCAGCGACGTGACGTTGGCAAAGCCGATGAAGATCGTTGTCGATTGCGGCAATGGCGTGGCGGGTGCGTTTGCTGGTGAACTGTATCGCGCCCTCGGCTGCGAAGTACAAGAATTGTTTTGTGAGGTGGACGGAACATTTCCGAACCATCATCCCGATCCGGCGCATCCGGAGAATTTGCAGGATGTCATTCGGGCGCTGCAAACCTCTGACGCAGAAATTGGCCTGGCGTTCGACGGCGATGGCGATCGTCTGGGCGTTGTCACCAAAGATGGTCAGATCATTTATCCGGATCGGCAGTTGATGCTGTTTGCCGCTGATGTGCTGACCCGTCATCCGGGTCAGGAAATTTTGTACGACGTTAAATGTACGCGCCATCTGGCGCCATGGATTACGCAGCACGGTGGCAAGCCGCTGATGTGGAAAACCGGCCATTCACTGGTGAAAGCGAAGATGCGCGAGACCGGTGCGCCGTTGGGCGGTGAGATGAGTGGACATGTGTTCTTCAAAGACCGTTGGTATGGTTTTGACGACGGCTTGTATGCCGGTGTCCGCTTGCTGGAATTGTTGAGTCGGGAGAGTGATCCTTCAGCGGTGCTGAACGCACTACCGCAATCGACTAGCACGCCGGAATTACAATTGACCTTGGCCGAGGGCGAGAACTTTACGCTGATTGCCGCTTTACAGCAGCAAGCGGAGTTTCCCGGTGCGGATGACATTATCAAGATTGATGGCTTACGCGTGGAATATCCGGATGGCTTTGGATTGGTGCGGGCATCGAATACCACACCGGTGGCAGTCATGCGTTTTGAGGCCGAATCGGAAGATGCACTAGCGCGCATACAAGCAGAATTTAAGCGGGTGATTCTGATGGAAAAACCGGATGCTGTTATGAACTTTTAAATAATACCCTTATTACAAAGTTTAATGCCGAACTTAATCCGCAATCAGACGCCTAACTGATGAAGTATTTCTGTGAATAGATGGCAGATCAACATGGCACCAAGATGTTGAGCAATGCCTTTAAGTATCACCACCAAGCAACGACGAAAAATTGTATTTTTCTATGCCCGGTCAGATTAGAACGCCAAGCAAGAATTTACTTCTAGAAAGATACACAATGCGATCTCTAATGATTACTGCCCACGACTATCGGTCCCGAAGAAGGGTGAACGTACATTTTATTGCAGCTGAATTAAAAAAATATGGTCCTACCAGTTTTTTTTCTTGCCAATACAGTCTACTATCGCAGTTAAAATCCGACCCCAGAAAATCGCTAAATAGTCTCGCAAATAAAGTAGGTTTGCGCGATGGCATCCACTGTTTTCTATGGAAGACATTTATCCATCCATTCAATACGCGTAAAAATATTTTCTCTCCTATAGAAAAATTTTTATTTAAACGATACGTCAACAATCCCAATCCTGTCTTGGTCGAATGGATAGAGCAAGCGGATGTTGTAATCTTTGAAAGTGGAATCGCTCCAATTTTTTTCGATCTTGTAAAGCGCCTGAATCCGCAGGCAAAAACCATTTATCTTGCTTCTGATGACCTTGCTACGATTAATGTTGCATCGTATGTTAAGGAAATTTTTACGGAAGTCGCGCCAAAAATGGACGCGATTTGCCTCACTTCTCGATTCATGGCTGATGAGATGCCGAGTCTGGATAATTGTTATGTAGTACCACACGGCTTTGATTTTTCGGTCGAAGAACATGCTGATCCATCTCCTTATGGACCCGGTCTGACTGCGGTATCGGTGGGATCAATGTTGTTCGATCCAGATTTTTTTGTAGTGGCATCAAGACTTTTTCCTGAAGTGACTTTTCATATTATTGGTTGCGGTATGGCGGCGCATCCTGACTTTGGAAAAAACGTTGTTGTGCATGATGAGATGCCACATCTCCTTACGCTGCCATATATCAAACATGCAACCGTAGGAATAGCACCTTATCGATCAGAAAACGTTCCACGCTATCTTTCCGATACCTCAATGAAGCTGATGCAGTATGACTTTTTTGGTCTACCTGCCGTGTGCCCTGATGGCATCGTAGGGGATTTCGTCTCGCGCTTTGGATATCAGCCCGGCGATGCAGATTCTATTTTCCGCGCGCTACGCAGCGCGCTGGGTACACCACGTTTGCCCCCTCATAAAGAGCATTTAAGCTGGTCTGCAGTAGTGGAAAGGCTATTGGCGCCAGATAAGTTTTCCGACACGAGACTGGTTTCGTGAGTGATCTAGCGGGAAATATTGTGACTGCTAGCGCAACACGTAATGTGCCAGCACAGAATCATTATGGTTTTATCGACAATGCTAAAGCTATTGGTATTGCCCTTATTGTTCTCGGACATAGTAGAGGTCTTCCGGATTATTTGTCGCATTTAATCTTTAGTTTTCATGTCCCGTTATTCTTTTTTATTTCCGGATTTCTGATTAAGCCGACTAAATTAGAGGCGACTATTGTCAGTAATTCAAAAAAAAGTTTACAAAATATAGGGATACCTTATGTGCTCTTTTTTTTGGTTGCTTTTATTTACTGGCTGGTGACACGTAATGTCGGCATCAAGGCACTGCTTTATGCAGGGAATACTTGGTACGGGCCGGTGGTAGGATTTTTTAGCGGACTTGAGTCTGATCTTTACGTCGATCCTCCGCTTTGGTTTTTTCCGTGCTTTTTGCTGACGGTCATCGCCTATCACGCCTCGCGCAAATTATTGACAACGATGACTTCCACTTGTCTGTTTGTGGTTCTGGCGTTTGCCATCTCAATGCTGTGGAAGTTTGTACCTTATAGATTTCCTTTGGGATTGGATAGCATGTGGATAGGGCTTGCGTTTTATGCCATCGGACAATGCGTCCGAGATAAGGATTATTTCACTCATATTAAGCGAGTGTATTTTATTTTTACTTTTATTGCCGCATTTGGATTACTTGCTTTTGTAGTGTCTAAAACTGGCTCGGTCGACCTGGCTAACATGCATTTTGGTGTGTGGCCTTCACTCTATTTTCCAATCGCATTGCTAGGGATTATCGCCACCTTTTCTGTTTCCAGGCTATTACCGTCGTCGATAGTCAGTAAATGGCTTTCAGAAAATACGTTAACGATTTTTCCATTGCACTTCATTTTTTTTAGTTTTATTCGTGGTATGGCGATTTCTTTGCATTTGATTCCGAAAAATTATAACTATGGTATTGGATGGAGTGTGGTGAGTAGCGCTCTAGCGATCCTGCTTTGTATTCCAGCAGTATATATATTGCGCCGTTTGCCGTTACCGACAGATAGTTTTGGCCGTAGCCGGGTGGGTAAATAGGGTGCGCTTTTAACCATATAAAGGTCTCTGGCATTAATTTTTCAGTGTAATTCCTTTAGAAAAGCGTGGTTTATAAAGTAGAACAAATCCACTTTTTTGTATTTGAAAAGGCAACGAATTTTCACGCCAGGGAATACTGATGTTCCTTGATGTAACGTAACGTGTTACGTCCAAAAATAGATATTTTCCCGATTAAAATTGCGCCCTTAAAAATTTGCTAAAGAATCGTTAGTGATTGATTTTAAAAGCATTTATTTAAAATTTGTACAAATTTCTACTTATTAAAACAAGCTAAATTTTCTGATATTTTCCTCTGGTATGTTATTTGCATTAAGGACCCCAAAGCAGGCGTTTCTGCATTACCAACCCGGGGAAATATCATGAAAACATCACAGAAAAGAAGCCTAATCGCAGTATCACTATTGTTTGCTGGTTTGTTATCGGGATGTGCTGGCAACGGTACGATAGGCAAAATCGGTGGAGCGAGTAGTGGTGGCACAGCGGGTGGCACGGCAGGTGGTACTGGCGATGCTTCAACTGGCGGCACGGGAGCTGGGGGGGGTACAGGTGCAGCTGGTACAAATGGTAGCAATGGCACGGATGGTGCAACCGGCGGCACAGGCGCAACTGGCGGCACAGGCGCAACTGGTGGTACAGGCGCAACTGGCGGCACAGGCGCAACTGGCGGCACAGGCGCAACTGGTGGTACAGGCGCAACTGGCGGCACAGGCGCAACTGGTGGCACTGGTGGCACTGGTGGCACTGGTGGCACTGGTGGTGGAACTAACAATTTAGTTAAGTCGAATCTTCTTTCTAATACAGGCTCAGTCGTATCAAGTATCGGCACTGCAGTAGGTAGCCTAGGTACGACGTTGACTAGTCAGTTGCCATTAACTTCTGGCATAAGTAGTGGCTTGAATGGTGTTGTCAGCAATGGTAGCGGCGTCCTGACAACGCTAGGTGCTGGCGTGACAAACGGCCTTGGTCAGATCGGTACTGCAACAGATCCAGTGGGTATCACCGTCGGTAGTGTTGGTGGTGTGGTCGGTAAGGTTGGCGACACAGTCCAAAGCGCCGGACAACTGGTGATTGGATTAGGTAGCGATCAGCTTTCAGTTCTGGCCCCGGTCACCACACCGGTTGGTGGACTGGTGGTCGCTGTTGGTGGTGTTGTAAAACAAATCGCTGTGCCATTAACGACTACATTGACGACAGGCCCGGTCCAGCAGGTTACGCTGGCATTAAGCACAGCGATTGTGCCTCTTACCAGCACGGTTAATACAGTAACGCAAGCAGTTGGCAATACTACTGGTCTTAACCAGCCGGTTAACGGCTTGCTCATCGCGGTTGGCAGCGCCGTCGTTGCTGGTGGCACGCAACTGAGCGGCATTAATACGCCACTATCCGCAGGTTTGGGCGGTGTCGTGACGACTGTGGGTAGCACTGTGATTGCTCTCGCTAACAACAGTTTGACCAATAGCTTGCAACCGTTATTGGGTAACCAGGTCAATGGTTTGTTCGCCGGTCTTGGCGGCTTAGCGGGCGGTGGTACCAATCCATTGTCGCCAGCGACAATTCTTCTTAGCTCTCTGACAGGCGGCTTAGGCGGCGCTACAGGGACCAATCCTTTAGGGTCGTTGACTAGTTTGATTACAGGTGTAACTGGCACTGTAGGCGGCTTGCCAGGGGCTCCTGGCGCGGGATCGCTGTCGTCGCTAACAGTGTTGGTAGGGAGCTTGACTGGTACGTTAAGCGGCGTTGCTAGTCCTGGCGCCGGTTCTCTGGCACCAGTCACCGGACTGATCAGTGGCTTGACTGGTACGTTAAGCGGCGTTGCTACTCCTGGCGCTGGTTCTCTGGCACCAGTTACCGGACTGATCAGTGGCTTGACTGGTACGTTAAGCGGCGTTGCTACTCCGGGTGCCGGTTCTCTGGCACCAGTCACCGGTCTGATCAGTGGCTTGACTGGTACGTTAAGCGGCGTTGCTACTCCGGGTGCCGGTTCTCTGGCACCAGTCACCGGTCTGATCAGTGGCTTGACTGGTACGTTAAGCGGCGTTGCTACTCCGGGTGCTGGTTCTCTGGCACCAGTCACTGGGTTAGTTGGCACGTTGACTAGCACATTGACTAGCGTCACTGGCTCAGCAGGAGCTGGTTCGTTGTCTCCTGTGACAACAGTGGTGAGTAGTCTGACCAGTGTGTTGAGTGGCGTCGCTACTCCTGGTGCCGGTTCGCTGGCGCCGGTTACTGGACTAGTCAGCGGTTTGACTAGCACATTGAGTGGTGTGACTGGTACTTCTGGCGCGGGCGCGTTGACACCTGTGTCAGGTCTACTGACCGGATTGCTAGCTGGCCTGCCTGCAAAATAAACAATGTGGTCATCGCAAAAAAGCCTTGGCTTATCACGAGGTTTTTTTGCGACTAAGAGTCAAACGGAACGTCAATAAATTATACAAAAAAGTCTCCGGAACTATAGCGCGTTGCTAAGGGCTCGCCCTAAACGACAAAAATACCTATCGCTAAAAATGATGAAAATACAGCCTGGAATTCTCGTTGTCGAAGATAACAAAATCCTTCAAAAACTGATTGTTCATCAGTTAAAGAGGATTGGTTTCGACGCCGTAAAAGTTCTATCGAACGGTGCGGAAGCAATATCTTGGCTATCTAGTAATAGCTGCAAGATTATCTTTACAGATTGCCAGATGCCGGTCATGGATGGATACGAAATGACTGAAAAAATCAGGCAGCACGAGAAAATTACCGGAGCGCATTTGACTATTATTGCGGTTACTGCAAATAGTACGGAGGGAGGCAGGGAGCGTTGTCTTAGGGCTGGAATGGATTGTTATATTGCGAAACCTGCTTCTACGGCCTCTCTCAAAGAGGTTCTGCAATGCTGGTTGGAACCTGATATTGAGTTGACTTCCGATATCAGCCCAGTGTTGATCTGAACGGCTAACCTAGATTGGTCTTATGAAAATTCCCTATTCTATTTTTTCTAACCAAAAGATACTGGTTCTTGAAAAAGATCAAAGTCAGCGTGCCACTCTAGTGATGTATTTGAAAGTTCTAGGAGTCGGTTTTGTGGCCGAAGCAGCTGATGCGCAACAGGCATTAGCGCTGCTTGATGGTTATGCCGAGGAGTTTGATTTCACGATCTGCGATTTACGGATGGGCGGCATGGATGGAATAGAATTTCTCCGTGAAGCGCCCCGTGCAAAAATAGGTCGAGTCATTCTTTCATCAGCGTTGGAAGATGATCTACTGTGTTCTGCAGAAGAAATAATATTAAGTTACGGCATACGACTTTCTGGTCGGATCATTAAGCCAGTTAAATTCTCAAATTTCAAAAATCTCATATCGCCGACCTTGCATCCACAAAAAGCTGAATATGTTTTCCGCAAGAGAGTGCCGTTTCAGTGCTGGTCTAAAGAAGATCTGAGTACCGCTTTAAAACGAGGGCAATTCGTGCCCTATTTTCAACCAAAATTAGACTTTGCTACGCGCACGCCGGTCGGTGTTGAGGTTCTTGCTCGATGGATGCATCCAGATCAAGGTGTGATTCCTCCGTCGCAATTTATTCCTTTGATGGAATCTGCGGGTCTGATTGACCAATTGACTGAAGATCTGCTGTGCAACGTGCTTGAGTCCACTAAAAAGTGGTATTCGATTAGGCCGGAAATCAGTATTTCTATCAATGCATCACCGTTAACCTTGGAAAATACTGCGATACCGAACAGATGGTTGGCCATTGTGAAGGAACATCAGATAAATCCTGAGCGTATTACTATCGAGGTCACCGAGACAGCGCTTCCCAAGGACTACAAAGGATTGCTGGAAAGCGTTACCAGATTGCAAATGCACGGTTTCGGATTGTCGCTCGATGATTTCGGGACAGGTTACTCCTCATTGCAGCAATTAAGCCAGATGCCGTTTAACGAAATTAAAATCGATCAATCGTTTATCGCGTCTGCGCGAAAAAATAAGCGCTCGATTCTAATCCTCAATTCAATCGTTAATATGGCGAAAAATCTTGATCTTCGAACAGTTGCAGAAGGCATCGAATCTGAGAGTGACGCGACTTTTTTTCAAGAACTTGGCTTTGATGTAGGGCAGGGTTATCACTTCGCAAAACCAATGTCTGGGGATGACTTGGTCCGCTGGCTATCGAGCGAACAATCGGTTGCACAAAAAATACCTCAATTGTTCTCGTTACCGAAAATGGCACAATTCACTCAAACCCATAAAGCGATGAGATGGGTGTGATACGCATATTTGGCCCCGACTTTTAATCACGGCTCGCGTTAGTAAGGTTGATGAGATTGCTGACGCTGGCTAGTTCGGAGAAGTAAGTAAAAAGTGCAGTGGTGAGATGAATGCGGCGCTAAAAATCGGAACTGAAGCGCTGATATTAGTTACCCCGAACCGGTCTTTTTTAAGATTAAACCTGAGATCAATTAAGTTAACTCCAAAATGGCTGGCGCAATGAACATATTGAATATGGCTTCTTTCGGTGTTGCTGCTGCGATTCTCAGCTTTGCGACCAGTTTGTTGATTGTACTTTCACAAAATTGGCACGGTAAGCATTCTTTAGATCACGATCTTTCTGCGATACAAAAAGTCCATACAATAGCAGTCCCGCGCATTGGCGGGATCGCTGTGATGACTGGCCTCATTTTTTCAGCCATTTTTTTTGCAATCATTAGTCCGTCTCTTGTTAAGCCAATCAACATACAAGACGTGTTTTCACTCCTGCTTGCCAGTTGCCCTATTTTTCTGGTTGGTACGTTGGAAGATCTGACAAAAAGAGTATCGGTCAAGGCGCGCCTGGTAGCCAGTATGGTTTCTGCATTTCTAGCAAGCTGGTTATCTGGTGCCATCATTGATGGTCTGGACATATGGGGCTTCGACGCTTTATTAACAATCGTTCCATTTGCTATTCTTGTGACCGCTTTCGTGGTCGCTGGCGGGACCAACGCTATCAATATAATTGACGGTTTTAATGGCATCGCGGCAACCGTAGTTATTATTATGTTGGCCGCACTTGGGTATCTCGCATGGCGGTGTGGAGACGTGTTGGTGACCCAGTTGGCGTTGTTGATTGCGGGAGCTGCCTTCGGCTTTTTGGTCGTTAATTACCCGACAGGACGATTATTTCTCGGAGATGGCGGGGCTTATCTTTTGGGTTTTTTGGTTTCCGAGGTCATGATATTGCTACTTATACGCAATCCTTCGATCAACGCATGGCAGGTATTGGCAATCTGTGCGTACCCTATTATTGAAGTGCTATATAGTATCTATCGTAGGAAGATCGTCCGAAAAATGAGTCCCGGACATGCAGATCGCCTGCATCTTCATGCCCTGATTTATCGTCGTGTCGTGTGTCAAATGCTGCGTCATAACCCTGCCAGGCCATGGCTACGTAATGCGGCGGTGGTGTGCTTTGTCGGCACTTGGGTGGCGGTCATGTCATTCATTGCAGTTGTCGCTGGTGATACGATAGTGAGTGCTTTAGTTATCGTCGCGCTGCAAGTTGGCTCGTACCTTGCGATCTATGCGCGCCTGGTGCGAGGGCATTGGCGCTGGTATACGGTTAGGGTAGTTTCTGGCAGCTTGTTGATCGTCCCGGATATCAAAATACCCTAGCAGATCGTTTGTTCACGGTGTTTGGGTGTTTTTGTTATGGATTGGTTTTCAAGCAAAAACGATGGTAAAACTCGTTAGTTGTAAAGGAATATCTACCCATGCTGGGACGTTTGCAAGAGCGGGTAGGGTGTTTGGCATAAAGTCGTTACACTAGTGATGCATTATTTGATAGGCTTCAAACCATCGCAGAGCACCAGCCTTGCGATTGAATCAAATTCATCCTCGTGTACTGAAAAACTATGTTTGGTTTACCTACTACGGCCACTGCGCCATTCTGCCCGTCTGAAGTCGTCGGTACGGTAGCAGTTTCTCCCACTGCACCGCTATGGCGAAAAATAGTCCGCTTTACTGGTCCAGGTTTGTTGGTCTCAATCGGTTACATGGACCCCGGAAATTGGGCGACCGATATTCAGGCGGGATCACAATTCGGCTATAGCTTGCTTTTTGTGGTGATTTTGTCGAGCCTTGCTGCGATCGTGTTGCAGTGTCTGAGTATGCGACTCGGTATTGCCACCCAAAAAGATCTAGCAGTGCATTGCCGCGAACAATACAGTCCACGTGCGGGCAAAACTCTGTGGTTTTTTGCTGAGGTTTCGATCATCGCGTGTGATGTTGCCGAGGTATTGGGAAGCGCACTGGCGTTCAAGTTACTGTTTGGCGTATCGCTGGTGACTGGGGTATTGCTGACGGCATTTGATACGATTATCGTGCTCGGTCTTAAAGGAAAAGGCTTTCGGCAGATTGAGGCAATCATTCTTGGTTTGATTCTCACCATCAGTGTTTGTCTGTTTGCCGAACTGTTATTTGTCAAGCCAGACTGGAGCGCCGTCGCCGCTGGCGCGATCCCGTCGTTAAAAGCGCTGGCCGGCCAAGAACCGCTTTATTTGGCTATTGGCATTCTTGGTGCGACGATCATGCCGCATAATCTCTATTTGCACTCTTCGATTGTCCAGACTCGCGTGGTTGAGAGTAATGATCGCAGCCGGCAGCAGGCGATCCGGTTTTTACGTCTGGATACGATATTTTCCCTGATGGTCGCGCTAGTGATCAATGTCGCTATTCTGGTTTTGGCTGGCGCTGCCTTTCACACCAGCGGTAGTCACGTTGCTGTGGAAATCGACGAAGCGTTCCACTTACTAGACCCGATTGCGGGCACCGCCGTGGCAGGTATTTTATTTGGCGTGGCCTTGCTGGCCTCAGGCCAAAGCTCGACATTTACCGGAACAATCGCAGGCCAGGTCATTATGGATGGTTTTCTAAAAATAAAAATACCCTGCTGGCAGCGCCGCTTGATTACACGCAGCCTGGCTTTGGTGCCGGCATTGATTGGTGTAATCTTGTGGGGCGAACATTCTGTGGGACGTTTGTTGGTGATGAGTCAGGTCGTATTGAGCCTTCAATTACCTTTTGCCATGTATCCGTTGATTAAGCTTACTAGTCGCCGCGACTTAATGGGAGTCTTTGCCAATTCGCTGACAACCTCGGCGCTGTCATGGATGTTGTTCGTTGTTATTTCTGCAGCGAATATCTGGTTGGTTTTACAGGCATTTGGGATGCAATAGCCCATTGGTCTATGGAGATACCGCTTGTGCGATGGTGTCTTTCCCTAAAGAAATTGCGGCAATAAAAATCGTCGAAAGATTTGCGCGCGCAGCTTCCGGTAACGCGAGAGTCGCCTCAGTGTCGAAAATTTACATAAGATTTCTTTGCGCTGTTGATTTTTTGGATGATTCAGTGTGATAATTAAATTATCGAAATGTGATGAGGGATTTGTCACCACATTGTTGAATGTTGTGTTTTAACGCTATATTTACCATTGTGAAGACATTTTTTATCAAGTTTGAATTAGGTGTTGTGCGTTTGTTGAAGGGCTGCTATACTTCGGTCCTTCGTTAGTTAGCTTTAAATGTGTTTTGCGATTTTAAGTAAAGCATAGCCGATACAAGAGTAGATTCACCTTTCGCCGAGGTCACTCTCCAGATAGGTTTGGATTTCGGGAATCTCCTCCTGTATCGGTTAGCAAAGAAAACGCGGGAGTAGCTCAGTTGGTAGAGCGATACCTTGCCAAGGTATAGGTCGAGAGTTCGAGCCTCTTCTCCCGCTCCAAAATAAGAAAGGAAGCCCAAAAGGCTTCCTTTTTTTATTGTTGGTTTGGTGCAGTTAATTCCCCGGTCAGCCAGCCAGAGCTGCGCTTTTGTCCTTCGGTTTAGTTCTTATTTTTTATCTTTACTTGAATCTGTCTCGTCCTAATATTTAAGTTGATGGTCAGTGAGCGCAAATTTGATGCGTAATTTTAACAATTAAGCGCTGATTTATTTTGCACTTCTAGTTGTGTTGATTGCACAGATATCTTCATGGTAGGCAGGTTTTTATCGCGATGTCGGACAATGTGTTCCAGCAAATATCCGGCATCTCGTGCAATGCCCGAAAATCGTCCCGATCCCCATGTGTATTGCCAAGGCAAGCCAAGAAAATACAGCCCCGCAATGTCTGTCACGCCGCGCGTGTGGCCCGGATAGCCGCGTGCATCAAAGATGGTTTCTTCGATCCAGCTAAAATCGGTACGGAAGCCGATGCACCAGATGACCGCGGCAATGTTATTGCTGCCCATATTAAGACGTTGCGGCGCATCCGCTGGTGGCTCCCAGAGCGGCACGTAGCGTGCTTCCTTTGGTGCATCAATGGCATTGTCGGCGATAAATTTATCGATATTGTTTTTGATGTTTTCGGAGACCGCATCGGCACTGTCGAGGTTATTTTTTAATTCGCTGCCGAACGTTGCGATACCATCGGCGAACGTCTCGAAGCGACCATATAATTGCATTCCTTCCAGCGCAAATTTGCGCAAATCAATATCGCGTCCACCGTCACGTCCAGTGACGTAGTGATTGGTTTTTTCGCGCACGCCCGTGCCAAGCGGATGGCGCTCAACGGGAAGGTCGTAATACTTCATGTGGTCAAGCCATTCCACCACATCCTTGCCACGATAGGTGCGTGCAACGCGCGGTGCATCACCGACGCATAAGTGCACGCGGCGGCCGGTGAGATGGAGATCCTCAGCTATCTGGCAACCGGATTGTCCTGTACCAACGACCAAAATATCGCCAGGTGGAAGTGACTCAGGATTGACGTAATCAGACGAATGTAATTGCACGATGTGATCGGGTAATTTTTCTGCCACGCCTGGGATTATTGGTATGTGATAACCACCGATGGCAACCACAACCTGATCAGCTGTCAGGTTGCCTTTGGTTGTTTCGATTTCAAACACGTTTGCAGCATTGCGAAGCAGCCTTGTAACTCCGACGCCCTCGGCGGCAGGTGGTTCGAATGAGGCGACGTATCGGTCAATGTAGTCGACGATATCATCTTTTTTCATGAATCCGTACGGATCGTTTCCAGTATAAGGAAATCCCGGTAGTGTGCATTGCCAATTGGGTGTCACCAGACAAAATGTGTCCCAGCGTTCGCTTCTCCAGGCGTGGCCGATACGGTTCTTTTCAAGAATAAGGTGGTCAATGCATTGCTGCTTCAGGTTGTAGCTCATCGACAATCCGGCTTGGCCACCGCCGATAATCAATACCGAATAATGATTGTCTTGCAATAATTGAGGTGAAGTATTCATATTTATTCTCCAAATGCTGATTGGATAAATGACGGATAAGGGATCAAGCGAATGGTCAATCGCAAAAAGAATGAACAGTCAACCGTCACGGGCGAAACGCTTCGACAATGACCAATGCGTTTTCCTGATCTTCAAACCGGCTGGCAGTGCGTTCTATTTGACCAAGTTGATCCATCGCGGATGAGCACATGTAGCCAAATTTTTGCTGCACACGCTCGCTCGCCATGGTTAATGCGGCGCGACTACGTTCTACAAAATCGGGGATTGGATAACTTTTTCCGACTTCCAGATAATCTTTGATGACCCGCGATGGAGAGTAGCAATCGCTGGTTGAATTGTCCGGCCAGCGGACGCTAAAGTGGACTACGGGCATGGTTCTCTCCATATAACAATAAAGGGCGGACGTCGTATCGGATTGTCGAAAATAAAAGGTTTTTAAAATCGTGGCTTTTCACTTAGTGGCTTTTAACTCCGGCGGATATTGCCGACATTGGCCCGCAGCCAATCAACGGCTCTGCGTTGAAGTCCCATAGCGTTTCCGTTTCACCGCCGCGTTGCAACCGCACGACGCCGGAGGCATCGGTGCGACCGATCGCAGCGCAGGCAATGTCTCGCGCTGTGAAGCGCTGCAATACTTGTTCCAGATGTACATCGGCTACGCTGAGCAAAAAACCATAACTGGGGAAGGCGGTTAACCAGCGTTCCAGCGCGACGTTCTGAGGCTTAGGAATAGCATCAAGATTAATGGTCGCACCAATTGCTGAACATTCCAGCAGCATTAATGCAGTGCCGACTACGCCTGCCATGCTAATGTCCTTGCCTGCTTCAGACCAGCCGTCTTCTGCAATCATCGGCAATAGCGCAAGATCATCACGCAGGCGCTGTGCTGGTGAACCGCTGCTGGCATCCCAATAATCATACGGCTCATGGAAGTGCCCACGCAAGTCTATGGCGGCCACCAAGTGCTGACCTGGACGTGCATCGAAGCTGGTCAGAAGCCGCTTGGCTCGGCCAATGATAGCGACCGATAATTGCTCTCTATCATTGCGGCGGTTACTATGACCGCCAACGATTGGCACGTTATAAATGGTTGAGGCCGCTGCCAGTCCTTCCAGTATCGGTTGCGCAGCATCGCCGGTGCGACTCCACAATGCATCGACGATGGCAACTGGACGACCGCCCATGGCATAAATATCACTGACATTGACCATCACGCCACAATATCCGGCAAACCACGGTTCTTGTGCGACAAATTCATTGATAAAGCCTTCAATCGCAAATAACAGATAACCGTTACCGTCGGGTTCAGGGATTGCCGCACAGTCATCTCCGACCGGCACAGCGGCGGTGCGATCATAGGTGGTTCCCAGTGTGCGGATAACGGCATCAATATCTCGCTTATGCGCGATGCCGCGTGAGTCGCGCAACATCGTCGTTAGTGCGCTTAATGTGATTAATGCACCTGATTCTTGTAATGCTGCGTTCAACTTTGGACCGGCGATGTTCATATCACACCAGGGATCAGCACAAAGCCGATATCGCCATCGTGCATCGGTGGATAAAAGTTAAGGTCGGCTTGCATCAAATGATGTGGACGACCATGGACATCAATCTCGTCTATCGAGGCCCAGTGCAGTCTTTCAAACAACGGCACGTTCTGGTTTTGTACCTGCGCCAAAAAAGTTTTGCATCCATGTGCATGCGCGGTACGCACTGCCAGGTTAATTAAGCCAGTACCAACTGACCCGATTCGCCGCGCATGACGCGCCACAGCCAGACGTGACCCATACCAGATGCCAGATTGCGACTCGACAATACGGACGGTCCCGACGAGCTCATCGGGCATGTCCGGAATACAGAGAATCGCCGCAATAGGGTATGCGCGTTGATCGATTTCATCTGTATCGTCACCTTCAAAGATGCCTTGCTCATCGCAAAAAACAGCACACCTCAAGCGTTTTGCTGCCTCACGTTCGTATCGTGTCGTCGCAAGTTTGATGCGTACCGTAGCATTTGCAAAAGCGTTATCGGCATTGACAACTAATGGCGTGCAGACGGCGCTCATGATGGCTTCTTCTCAAAAGTTGATAATGATGAACAGGCACCGCAACGCCCGCAACCCGCTTTGATATCGGTTGAGCGCAAGCCACGCGATTCCAGCATGGCTGCCAGCGGTGTCAGTAGTTCGCGCATGAATTGGGGTGATGGTGCGGGATGATCTTCCAGCGGCGTCCCTACAATTGGCACAAAAGGCACAACGAACGGATAGACACCGATGGCGATCAGTTTTTCACATATACTCAAAATCGCTTTGGTGGTATCACCAAGTCCAGCGAGTATGTAAGTACTAACCTGACCATATCCAAATACTTCTATAGCGCTTTCAAACGCGTCGAAATAGCGCGCAATCGAAACGCTTGCCTTGCCTGGCATGATACGAGCGCGCACCTCAGGCGTTACTGCTTCGAGATGCATGCCAAGTGAGTCGATTCCGGCATCATGCATGCGCTTGAACCAGAGATCGTCGTCCGGCGGTTCGCATTGCCCTTGAATCGGCAGGTTGACCGCGCTCTTGACGGCAAATGCACTTTCGCACAAAATCTGCGCGCCACGATCGGTGGCATTTGGCGTGCCGGTTGTCATCACCATATGCTTGACGTTATCCAACAGAACAGCAGCACGCGCGACTTCCGCTAATTGTTCGGGCGTCTTGCGCAAAATAGTTCTGCCCGCAGCAAGTGATTGTCCTATCGCGCAGAACTGACAGGATTTACGCCGACTCTCGTAGCGGATGCAGCTTTGTAGCACGGTAGTTGCCAGTACGTCAGAGCCATGTAATGTCGCGATTTTGGAGTAAGGAATACCGTCCATTGTCTGCATTTTGTAAAAACGTGGCTGACGCGGGAACGAGATAACGCCAACGGAAATCCCATCCCGCAGCAACGCACTGGTGCCATCGGGACCGAGTGGCGCAGCCACAAATGGCGACGACCACGCGCTTGCCGTATGCACCGGAATCATCACCGTATGCCCATCCACCACAACCGCCTTATGATCGGATGGGCCGGCCCCGCCGCGCCGACTGGCAGCACCAGCATTGGGGTCATTGAGTCGCAAGCCCAGCGATTGCAGTTCAGTAATTAGTTGTTGATGTGGTGTGGAGACTGTTTGCATGATGTGTGCTCGCAAGAGTTGGGCTGTCGGCGGAGTTGAAGGTTGGTTGTTCGTTTTCGGTGTTATCTGTATCCTCACTAAAAAGTGGTGAAACAGGGGCATGTCGACGGTCATCAACGACCAGTTTTAATAATTCTGGCCGCGCATAGTGACCGACGGAATCCATCATGCGCTTACGTTTGGTGATGAGCGCCATATCGAGATCGGCGATCACCATGCCTTCTCCGCTGCGCAGTGGCTGTGCCAACAGCACACCTTCCGGCGATACGATGGCAGTGCAGCAACCACCACGCAGCGCCTTTTGGACGGCAGGATCGGGTGTGATCGCGATGATCTGGGCATCGGTCAACCAACCGGTGGCGTTCACCACAAAGCAACCAGCCTCAAGCGCATGATGGCGTATCGTTACTTCCATTTGATCGGCGAATATCTGTCCAACCATAGAGCCGGGAAACTGGGCACAATGGATTTCTTCATGCTGCGCCATCAAAGCATAGCGTGCTAGTGGATTGTAGTGTTCCCAACATGCCAGCGCACCCAAACGACCGACGGCGGTTTCCACGACTTTGAGTCCACTGGCGTCGCCTTGACCCCAGATCATGCGCTCGTGATAAGTCGGCGTAATTTTTCTACGTTTTAACACCAGTTCACCATTGGCATCGAACACTAGTTGCGTGTTGTATAGCGTACCGTGATCGCGTTCGTTCACACCCAGCACAACGACTACGCCGTGACTACGAGCAACAGCCGAGACGGCAGCGGTTACCGGACCCGGCACAACGACTGCACGTTCGTATAAAAGCAGGTGTTCAGCACCTGCTGCAAAGGGCGGCCGGACGAAAGAAAAGTAAGGATAGTAAGGCACGAAGGTCTCTGGAAAAACTACGAGCTCCGCACCTTTTGCAGCCGCACTTTCAATCGCTGTACAAACCTTGTCCAACGTGCCGCCAGCACTTTCAAGGTCTGGTGCAATCTGAATCGCTGCCGCGCGTACCGTCTTTTTTTGCGATGATCTTGTCATTGTATTGTCCGTTTTCATGATCCGCCCTTTGCAAGGTTTATAGCGTCCAGGTATCAAGAATGAACGCGTTTGCACGCGTGTGGATCAACTTCAAATCCAGTACGTCAAGTGGATTGATTGCGCGAATACCGGGAATCAACGAAGGCTCACCGTGGCCGTATAAAGCTTGAAGCGCAAAGCGGCAGGCATAGACTTTGCCGCCTGCTTCCATGAAAGAAGTGATCCGGTTATTAAAATTCAGATGACCCGGAAATGCCTCATCGCCAAGCGTTGGAAAGCCGCGTTGCAAACCTAATGTGACGCCGGGACCGTATAACAAGATAGAGGTTTCATAACCTTTGCGTTGCAGGCGCGTGGCTTGCAATAAATTGACAAACCCAATCGACCCTTCAAAGGCAACAGTATGAAAAGTAACCAGTGCTTTTTCACCCGGTAAAGCTTTGATATCTTCAAATACTTTCTCTTCGTAATCGACAAAGAAATCGCCTTTAACGTGGGCTGGATGTTTGACCGTTGGCATGTTGATAGCTCCTGATGAATGGGTTGAAATGCGGCGACATTTGCTGATTGCTGTCGGTCAGACGCACTGTCGTGACGGCCTCATTGAATGCATATGGCGTGCCATGCAATCGGTCTATATGCCCATATTGAATGGAAAAAAATGCATGCAATCGATTTTTAAAATGGCAAAGCCGCATTGCTATTGCGTTTCCCACGGGCCTGGATTTGGGCGAATTTCCGGGTTTGATGAAAATCCATTCAATCGTCCCATTCAATTCACATTATGACGTTGCACCATAGCGGAAACGCATGCTTTAACTTCGTGCAAGAAGTGCCTAAAAAATGCGCAGGGATGGTGCAGAACAGGCATATTTTTGGACAATTCGAGTCGAATTACAGAGTGATTGTATGGAATGAAAAATGCATACATTGTATTAAAGATTTTTTTTAGCCTGAAGAGTGACGCAGGATTGAATGGGAGTAATGAAGATGGTAAAGCTTCAAAATGGATGGTTGCCAAAATTGAAAAAGGGAAGCGGCCCTCTCTATCTGACGATTGCCAATGCCATCGCCGACGATATTGCTGTGGGTCAATTAGCCGCAGAGCAACGGTTGCCGCCACAACGTAAGCTGGCTGAGTTGCTGGGCATCGATTTCACTACCGTGGCGCGTGCTTACACAGAAGCACACCGGCGCGGTTTGGTGGATTCTGTGGTTGGGCGCGGTACGTTTGTGTGCGGTCTTCGCCGCCCCAAAATTCCCCGTGTATTTGAAGGGCGACCTAACGTCGACATGTCAATGAACATGCCGCCGGAACCCGTCTCGGAGGAATTATTAACGCTCATGGAAAGCGGCTTTGCCAGCGTGAGTGGTAAGTTAAGAGATTTGCTGCGGTATCAAGATTTTGGCGGATCGCCCGAAGACCGTGAGGCTGGTGCGTTATGGTTGCGCCGACGCGGATTGGTGGTTGATCATGATCGCTTGTTGGTTGTACCTGGTGCGCAAGCTGCGTTGGTCGCCGTGCTAACCACGCTAGCACCATCAGGATCGGTCATTTGTTGTGAAGAGCTGACTTATCCCGGACTAAGAGCATTAGCAGGTCAACTTGGCATCCGTTTGATAGGCTTGCCGATGGATCGTGAGGGAATCGACGCGGTTGCATTTGCGGCTGCATGCGCACAATACGCGCCGAAAGCCTTGTATTGCAATCCGACTTTGCTCAATCCGACTACGATAGTGATGTCACACACGCGGCGACAGGCGTTGGTGGAAGTGGCCCGTCATTATGAGGTACCGATTATCGAGGACGACGCCTACGGTTTTTTGCCGCGCGTGACGCCACCAGCAATCGCCAGCATCGGTCCGGATGTGACGTTTTATATTGCGGGTTTGGCAAAATGTGTTGGCGCAGGTTTAAGAATTGCTTATCTGGTAGCTCCCGACGCACAATATGCATCCCGGCTGGCATCTGCGGTGCGGGCAACGACGGTGATGGCATCGCCCATTACGTCGGCGTTGGCAACCCGCTGGATTCGCGACGGCACGGCTGATTTGGCGTTGAATGCGATCCGCAAGGAATCGATGGCGCGCCAAAAGCTAGCGGCGCGATTATTACCGGCGGGAAGTTACCTCTCGCATCCGGAGGCTTTCCATTTGTGGATTAGTCTACCTGCGCCATGGGATCGAAAAGCATTTGCAGCGCATTTGCAATCGTCCGGTGTTGGTGTGGTGGCGAGCGATGCTTTTTCGGTATCGATGCAACCGCCGGAAGCGGTGCGGGTCTGCATCGGCGGCGTCGCCAACCGTGAAGAAATTCAGCATGCATTGGAGTTGATTGCGGAGACATTGCGGACGGCACCGCACGTTGCCCCGGCGGTTGTATGATGAACTCTGATTTATATTTGAGTTAGATTTAATAGGGCGTGTTGCTATTGGCATGTTGATTTTAAAATGACTTAATAGGTGTATTTTTTTATCCGAACAGGTCCCGGCGAGTGGCGAGTTCGGCTACGTGTGTTTGCCGTCGTACCGAAAACGTACCTATTTTCGATAGGTTCGAACGAAAAACAATCATTGTCTTGGTGGTTGCAGTGAATATGATTTGCGGAATGCTGTTTAGCCAGGCGTCGAGTATCGTGCTGCTGATCTGCACGTGTATTCAAATCGTTCGCATTAATTGCGCTCACTAATCGTTCCCCCCCTGAGCGTTCTCACTAGCTGAAGTACAGCTTAGTAACTCGCCAAACCTCTTACACCGGTATCTGCTTCTTGTTGCAGTTGGTCAGATGACCTGTGCTGCCGCATATACATGTTGCTGCTACTGCAGCCTTACATGCGTTCGGGTAGCCGTGGCGAATCGCTGCGCCGCTCAAGAGCGAAGCATGTGAAAGAGAGCTTACTTTAATGTTGGATTGAATTAATTTGAATCACGGACGAATTTTTTGATTTGCTTCGGATATTTCGTGTTGCTAATCTTAAGTCACTATTTATTTCGCTGAAACTAAGTTTTTTTCGGTGGCGAGATATCCGTTACCAGCTTCGTAAGCTTGAACTTGACTTCGGTTGACTATGTTGTTGCTCCCACTATGCGACGTTGGCACGCCACGTTGGTTACTAGGTCAGCGTTTGTTGGGATTTCGCGAAGATGATGCTGCCACCCGGACTGACAAGCAGCAATTGGACTTGCATCGCTCCCGACTGTAGCGCTTTTCAGGTATTCGCAAGTGCTCTATCACGGCTTTAAATTGAGTGCCAACCGACAACATGGAAGGGGATATACAACCAAAGAAAATTACTGACAACTCTTTACTTTCGCAATACCCGCAGATGACTAAAAAAATTATATATAGGGATTATTAAATGAAAAAATCATGCATCGCACTTGCAGTGCTAGCCGCAGGCACAGCGCAAGCACAAAGCTCGGTCACAATCTACGGCATCGTTGATACTGGCGTCGCCTATACAAACAAAGCTAATACGACCGCAGTACCGGGTGGCAAGACGGGTAGTCAATTAAGCATGGTCTCCGGGATCGTCCAGGGGTCACGTCTAGGCTTCAAAGGCGTTGAAGATTTGGGGAGCGGTCTGAAGGCGGTGTTCCAACTGGAAACTGGCTTCGCCAATGACACCGGTGCATTGCAAAGCGACAAAGGGACATCTACTTTATTCCGTCGTAAATCCGTAGTTGGCTTGAGTGGCAACTTTGGGACTGTTCTGCTTGGTCGTCAAACTGACCTTCTGGACGATGTCAGTGTGTGGACCTCTATTGTCGATTTTGGTACTTTTGTTGCTGCACCGGGACATGTTCTGGACCGCCTGGAAGGTACTCGCACCAACAACTCGATCCGTTACAACACGCCAAGCCTGGCTGGTTTTACTGCTAGCGCGATCTATGGTTTAGGGGAAGTCGCCGGTCAGACATCGACAGGTCAATCGTTTGGTCTGGGTGGTCAATATCTAAGAGGCCCCATCACTTTATTCGCTGCTTACTACCAATCTAAACTAGGCACGCCCACGGCTGGAGCTAGCGACGTTTCCTTAGTTAATTCTGCTCCCGTATTCATCGGTCATCCCGGTTATACAGCGCTGAAGACATTTACGCTAGGGGCTAGCTATCAAGCCGGTCCGGCACGTCTGTATGGTAACTGGTCGCGTGCGAAGCAACCACTGGCAAGTGCGGCGACCAATAACATCATCGGTGGCTTGAGCAACGACAAGGCTGATATTTTCGAAGCTGGCGTAAATTACGCTGTTACCGGTCCCTTACATCTACTTGCTAGTGTGCAACATACTAAACTCGATTTCATTGGCGCTAAAAACGGGACATTGAATCAGTTCAATCTGGGTGCCGACTATTTTCTTTCGAAACGTACTGACTTGTACGCATTCGTGTCGGACCTACGCGCGACAAATACAACCAACCCGGGGGTTTTGGGTTCTACAGTTGGTGCATCGGGTAACCAGGCAGCAGTTGCTTTGGGTGTCCGCCATAAGTTCTAAAATACTTGAGATGATTTTCAGGTTGCCTGGGACCGCATATTAACCAATAGAGGAAGTCCTATGATAGTTAGCCTTTCATAGGCGGCATAGGACTTTCCCTATTTTTGCTTCTGTCAATAACCCAGTGTAGATATTCAAATTGGCACATCGGCAAAATTTCTAAAATACGCTGTTTGGAGTGTCACGGGGCATTCCATTGCACAATACTGGATCTGTCATGGAAAATGGAAAAACTGGATTTAAATTAATTTTTATATTGGCATTGCTAATTTGTTGTAATCCGACTTTTGCAGCCAACGATACGGCAGATACTACTCTATACGTCGTCGCGCCTTTTTCCGGCAGTCTGTCCAACTTTGGCACGCAGATTCGTGCAGGTGTAACGGCAGCAATAAATCATGCTAATGCAAGTCAAAAAAATAGGGGGCACTTAACGGCCGAATTCATTGATGACGGTTGTGCGGCTGATCGAGCTGAAACGATTGCAAAGCAGCTAGTTGAAAAAAAAGCGGAAGCTGTACTTGGACATGTTTGTTCGATTGCCTCAATGCCTGCGTCCGTGATATATGCCGAGGCAAATATTGCGATGGTTTCAGCGGCGTCATCCAATTCGGCATTAACGGAACGTGGCTTGCATAATGTGTTTCGCGTAGCCGGTCGAGATGATGAGCAGGCCAAACTGGCTGCAGGATTTATCGCTGAAAAATTCGCAGGAAAGAAAATTGCGATCGTTCAAGAAGGCGACCTTACCGGAAAAGGGCACGGCGGAAGGGTTCTCGATGCACTTGCGAAAAAAGGAATCAAGCCTGAGCGAATATTTACTCTTGATGGTACTGAGCAGATTTCGACGATTGCCGCAGATCTGGTCAAAAGTGAGATTGATGTCATTTTTTACGGTGGACACCAGGCGGCGGAGTTGGGCGAGCTTCTAAAACAAACACGTGCCGCTCAATTTAAAGGACAATTTATTTCCAACGATGGCGCGGGAAATCACAGTGTATGGGACGCTTCGAGCGGTGCGGCAGAAGGGCTGCTCTTCACCTTCGATCACGACTATCGCGACGAGCCTAGCGCGCGTGAGGCATTGGTGTCTTTACAGGCTATTGGAGCGGAACCTGATGGATTCACCCTGAATGCTTATGCAAGTACCCAAATTCTGATTCAAGCGCTGGAGAAAAATCGAGGGAGGATGGGAAATAATATCGTCGATTATTTGCATTCGCACTCTTTCGATACGGCGCTGGGCACTGTGAAATTCGACAGCAAGGGCGACCTTACTGAGCCGCATGAGTCGCTATTCATTTGGCGCAATGGAAAGGCTGAGCAGTTGCGCTAACGCGAGGCTGATAGATTGTGATTTTTAATGTATAGTTTTATCATAGATCCGGTAACGAAAGTCCAGCATGAATTCTTGCCTTTCTGCTACGCAATCACTTGATGTTCGGTTTGTCCGAGATTATGGTCTGCGCGTTGTTGAATTACTGAACGTCGAACAGGGAGAGGAGGTCCTCGACTTGGGGTGTGGTGACGGCTTGCTTTCTGCACTGTTGATGGAAAGTGGTGCGCGCGTCACCGGTGTGGATATCGATCCTGATGCTGTGAAACGCGCCAGAGAACGTGGCGTGAACGCGTTTGTACTTGACGCTCAAAACCTGAGCTTTCCAGCGCGATTCAATGCCGTTTTTTCCCATGCATCCATTCATTGGATGCCGGAAGTGGACAAGGTATTTGCGGGTGTCTGGCGTGCTCTAAAACCCGGCGGACGTTTTGTGGTGGAAACCGGAGCGCATCGTAATGTGGCTGCGATCCACACCGCTATGATCGCTACGCTGCTCCATTTCGGCGTCAAAGAGGAGGAAGTGCCGCGTTTCTATTACCCAGCCTCCGACGAGTGTTGTGATTTGCTGGAGGTCAGTGGTTTTTCTGTTATTTCCATCCAGACATTTCCTCGTCCGACACCTTTACCAAAAGGAATTGAGGCTTGGTTCGAGATGTTTGGTGAACCATTCTTTTCTAAGGTACCGCCGGAGCTTCGGATGGAGGCGATGGGCTATGCCAAGAAATTGCTTGAACCTGTGTTGAAAACGGGACATGGTGATTGGATTGCTGATTACGTACATCTCCGGTTTAAAGCTGTCAAAGCTACTAACCGATAGCCGATTCCATTTTCATTTTTGCCGAAACTTCAAATGAGCCGCCTTCCGTCCCTTCGCGCAATGCGTGCTTTTCAAGTAACGGGAAAGCATCTTAACCTCGCCGATGCTGCCGAAGAGCTATGTATCACAGCGTCGGGTGTCAGTCATCAGATTCGGCTCTTGGAGGATGATCTTGGTACCAAGTTATTTAATCGGACTGGTCGCGGCCTGGAGTTGACCGAGCGCGGTGCGGAACTTTTGTTAGTATTGTCGGATATTTTCGATAATCTTCATAACGCTATTTCAGAATTCCGAGAGAACAAGAAGGGAGGGGCGGTACATATCGCTATGCCTGTTAATTTCGCCTCACGCTGGTTTATTCCTAATCTGGCTAAATTCGAGGAGATGCATCCTCACGTCAACATACGGTTGTCTTCGCAGGACGGCAGCATGACGCGCCCTGGCAGAAATGATCTCGATTGTGCCATTCGCTTCGGCCAGACTGATTGGCCGGGTTACTCGAAAATTCCACTGTTTTCCGAGAAACTTGTCATTGTTTGCAGTCCAAGACTTTTGCGCCTCACTAAAAGTATTTCGGGAAGCTTGCAAGAATTTCGATTTTTGCAGGTAGAAACTCAGCCGGGGGAGTGGGAGGCATGGGCTCGTGGAACCGGAATGGATCTTCCTTTGCATGCACGGAAATTGATATTTGAAAGCAGGGAGTTGGCGATCCAGGGCTCCATTGAAGGACTCGGCATCACACTCGCCGGGTTTTCTGAAATTGCGGAAGATATACGCGTAGGGCGACTTGTCCAGGTCATGGAAGACAGACACGTGGTGAATGGAACTTATTACTTTCTTGTGTCAGACGAGCGCGCAGCCTTGCCGGGGCTGCGCAGCTTGACTGAGTGGGTTCGTAGTGAATTCTCCGAACGTTCCAGCCACTTGCTAGCTAGTTAACACCGGCAAATGGCTTCCTGATCCGGGCTTCAAAAGCAGAAATGCTTACCTCCTTGAATAGCCCTGCCAGATGAAACGGGTCATTGTATGCGAAAAATTCAGCGTCAGAAATAACATCAAATTCGACCAGGTACATACTGCCGATTTCTGTTGCAGCAGGTGCGTCTTCATGATTGCCATTCTCTAAAAGTGCCCCGGCCAAAAGAATCGACGCGGCATATCGCGAAAGGTACTCTAGATGCGGCTGCCTAAGCCTGTTCCTCTCGGTGCCGCTTCCGTGCCTGTCTATCCGATAGATGCAAAAGATCATGCTTGTCTCGTTTCTTTCTTTGCGACATATCCTTCGATATTTTGCAAAATTTTCCCGTCTGCGATTGGCACAATATGATCAGGAAAGGCCTGCTTGATCTGGAAGCCCTTTTCCTTGAGCTTGACAATCAATGCATCGAGTTGCGCACCGATTGTTTTCTCACTGTCTCTTAGCGCTAAACAGGTCCACTCTTTTCCTTCGCAATGGTCAACGCACATGTCTACCCATGAGTCGACGTTTTTCCATTCGCGAGGTGTGAAATCCCACAGAACGCACTTGTATTTTTTTTCCAGTAAGTGGTCTACCGCGACAGTGTTCAACAAGCGCGTATCGAGAACGCCACCGAAGCCATACGGCCGGTACATGATCTCGGGATTCGCAAGTGCGCCAAGCGCCTCGAAGCCCAGATCGATTTCAGGTATGGCATCCTCGAAATTTTCCATCCATCCCATCGGCGTTTTGTGCATGTGAGAATGGCTACCGTACCAGTGACCTTCCCGCACTGCGCGTTCTGCCGCATCTCTTGCTTCCGGGTCTTCAAGTTTCGAGCATATGGCAAAGAAACTGCTTTTGATATTGTGCTTTTTTAGTACATCAAGCACAACATGTGTGGTTTCTGCGTCCGGACCGTCATCAAAAGACAGCGTTACATATTTTTCCATTTTTATACTCCAGAATTAAAAGATGATTGGTACGTGGTTTCGATGTTGAGTTGCTTGCTGAGGTTAACCTGTAATTTCAATACGTCTGGCCGGGAGTAATGACCGCAGCCATCGACTATATGTTTCCACTCTGCAATGAGTTTGAAGTCAAGTTGCGCCGTCAAAAGTTCTTCATTGTCAGCTTGTGCACGCGCCAGATATTTTCCGCCAGGAGCAACGATGGACGACGCACCACCGCCAATTTTCAGCTTTTGTGAGGCTTCAGTGCCCAGATAGTCGGCAATGTCTTCGGTAAAAATAGAGGTGGTACTAATGACAAACGACGCCGACTCGATCGCATACATGCGTACCGCTGCGTCAATCAGGTCGTCAGTCCAAGGCATCCCGCCCGGCCAATTTGCGATATGAATATCTTCTCCCTGTGCCTGGATTGCGTATCGGAAAAGAGGGTTTGTATGCTCATAGCAGATCAGGGCACCAACTTTCCCTACGCTGGTATTCCACGTCTGCAAATCGGATCCATCGCCTTTTCCCCATGTAATCCGTTCATGATGCGTAGGCACGAGCTTGCGGCGGCAGCCAAGGATTGATCCGTCAGCATCAATGGAAAGCTGGCTGTTGTAGATTGTGCCGCCGTCTAACTCGTTGATGCCAATGACTGAGACACAGCCGGCTTCGCGTGCCGCTGTCTGCAGACGCTTGACAATAGGAGAATCGAGCCGTAATGCTTGCTCGTATAACTTACCGGAAAAACGAATCCGGGCGCTGTAGGGATCGTGGATCAATGTCCAATAGGGATAACCAGGCAGAACCGTTTCCGGAAACACGACCAGCTCGGCGCCGAGCTTGCCGGCTTCTGCGATTTTTTCGATGATCTTGTCTGCGGTGGCTTCCAAATTCATGTAGACCGGTGCAATTTGCGCAGCGCAAACAATGGGATTCTGGGATTTCATTCAATGCTCCTAAGTAGGGAGAAATTCTTCGGTATAAAAGCGCTGGAGAGGAACGTCCCACTCTTGTGCGCGATCACGTATCGCACCCACCATCGCGGGAGGGCCGCAAAGGTAGGTGGCGCCTGTTGTGCCGAGCGATTGGAAGAGGGCGGGACTCAATGCGTCTAATACACTACCCTTGACACAGTTGGGTCCTTGTATGCCATCCACCACCGCCAGGGTCACAGTTAGATCAGCGATCTTGGCGTGCAACGCGTTCAATTCATCTGTGTAGAACAAATCTTCCAATCGCGAGACGCCGAATACGAGATGTTTCGGGCCTGTCGGCTGTTGCAGTCTTTCCTGATCGGATAACATCGATAGGATGGGTGCCAGACCTGTTCCGCCGGCGATATAGAGAGACGGGGCGATGGTATGCCGCCGGTAGAAAACACCGAATGGGCCTTCGACGTTCCAGACATCGCCTACAACCGGAGATTCATTTAGGTAGCCAGACATTGCGCCGTTCGCTAGTTCGCGTATAAGAAATCCAACCTCATTTTTTCCAGGCAAGGTGTATGGAGAGTACGCACGCATGAAGTCTTGTCCCTGCGGGCTGACCTTGACATATTGCCCAGGAAGAAATTCGAACATCCGCAATTTTTCGACTTTGCAGCGGACATCCCAAACAGTGGCACTCACTTTAGTCTTGGAGATGACCTTGAGCATTCGCTTTTTCTGGGGAAGAAGCGAGGCCCTGGTGTATGGCAGTTCGATGTCCAGAGAGGCAGACACCGGCTGCGCCTGGCAAACAAGAACGGCATCTGGCTCATCGCCCGACACGGCCAGCAAGCTGCGCTCCAAGGCATAGTCGACTGCACCCGATCGCAAATGGCCTTTGCATGTCCCACAACTGCCGTTGAGACAATCGTGCGCCAATCCAATGCCGCCTGCTTTGGCAGCATTGAAGATATTGCTTTCGGTGTCGCAATGGACGAGGGCCTGTTCGCCGTCGGCAAAATGCAGTGTCACCTGGCTTGTGCTCATTGGCCATCTCCTTCGGCTTCGGCTTCGACAATTTTCCAATGTCGGTCAGTCGCCCCGCGCAAGCTGCCAGACACGTCAATATCGCGCTCCATGTCGGCAATGCGTTGTTCGTACCGATGCGCGATGACCGCAATTTCATGGACCAGCTTGGTCGGTATAACAACCACACCAAGATGGTCGCCGACAATAATGTCGCCTTGACTGATTGTGACGCCGCCGCAGGTTGAGGAAGGGCACAGCGCCATTGTTTTGATCCTGCCAAAACCGCTGGCGGGCGAGCGACCAGCGCCGGCAACACCGACCGCATCGGGAGCCGATACCGCTGGCGTGCGGACCGCACAGTCCGTGAGCAACCCGCCTAGCCGGCGTTTGCTCGCTATTGCTATTTCGGTTGTAGTGAATGCCGCGGTGATGGGATCAGGATCACCTGCAAGGACGATAACGGATCCTTCCTCGCATTCATCGAGCGTCTGCATGCAAACTTTATGAAATGCTTTCTCTGCGGTTGCGGCGACCATGATGGTAATGGCAGGTCCAAAGATCCGCTGGCCATAAAGCAAACTGATCGATGGCGAAATCGTTTGCTGGCGACGGGTGATCGTGTCCAGCGCGTCCGAAATCGCTGCAGTCGAGCGTTCACGCAATGCGTTCAGATCATTGTTGTCGTATAGCATCTTTTATTCCTCCACTTTCAAACCGGTTGGCAGCTGATCGATACTTTCCATATTGTTGTCATACCAATATTCCATCATGCCTTCTTCTCCTTTAGCCTCGGACCATTGTTGCAACGTTGGTCGCACCCGTTTCAGATCGTATTCCGGAACACCAAAGCCGCATGCCGTTAGAACCGATTCAACGTCGGCAAAAAATATCTGCCGGGTGCCCGGCATCTCCGGAAACATTGCCAGCAGCTCGTCCCATTCTGGATCACCACGAAATATCAGGCGCGCCTTCGTGTATAGCCGCATGATCATCGGCTGTCGCCCGTAGCTACAGAACATGATTGTCATCCGTCCGTTCTCGGTGACATGGGCTGCTGTTTCATTTCCGCTACCGGTCAAATCAAGATAGATCACTTGGTTTGGGTTGAGTACGCGAAATGTGTCCATGCCCTTTGGAGAAACATTTACGCGTCCGTTAGCCGGCGCGGTGGCAGTAAAAAAAAGTTGTTGGTCTTCGATAAATTCACGAAACTGACCATCGATCGCTGGATAGAATTTAGACATCTCGACTCCTCGCTGTGTGGATGTAATGGAATTATTCAACGAAAAGAGATGCTTCCGTTCGCATATTTCTCAACCACCCTTGAAATTTCCAGAAGGCTAAACGCGAGTTGAATTTAATTCTATGCACTTGCAATTTTTTGATTTGCTAGAGGTTTTTTGATCCTCTATAGTCATCTCATCGGGTTCTATGTGATGCCAATCGTGAGTTCAGGGGGGAATTAAATGACTATCAGATGTACCAAAAAAATCAGTATCACCATGTTTGCCGCACTATCACTTATCGTCAGTGCAACGGCGATCTCTGCTCCTGCAGAAGTACGTCTTGGTATTGTCCAGGTCCTCAGCGGCCCGAATGCCAAATTCGGAGGGCAGACCTACAAAGGCATTCAACTGGCGGCCGAGCAGGTCAACGCCCGGGGAGGTGTAAAAGGTATCGGTCCTTTAAAACTCGTTGTAGAGGATTCGGCCGGTAATCGGGATCAGGCGGTTAATGCCTTCCGACGCCTTATTGCGCAAGAAAAAGTGACGGCTATCATCGGACCTACCTTAAGTAGCGAGGCCCTTGCTACTGGCCGAATTGCTTGTGAGCGAGAAGTGCCGATGTTGACGGTCAATGCGACTGCAAAGGGTATCCCTGATGTTTGTTCTTATGTGTTCCGCACGTCGCTGGCCGAGCAACTTTTGATTCCGCTTTCGGTGAGCAGGGCCAAGGCGAAGTACAACATCAAGCGCGCTGCCATCTTCTACGCCAACGATGATCCCAATATGGTGCAATCGCTAGAAATCTATAAAGCCATTGCCGCCAAGGAAAAAATCGACATTGTCGATATTGAGTCCTTTTCTACGAAAGACACTGATTTCTCAGCCCAACTTACAAAAGTGAAATCGATGGACGTTGATGCAATCTTCACCGGCGCTTATCCTGATACCGGTGCATCCATTCTGACGCAGGCCGCCAAGCTCGGGTTGCCGAAGAAAACGGTCTTTGTGGGTGGAAATGGCTTCAACTCGCCAAAAATTATTGAGCTGGCCGGCGCGAGCGCAGAGGGTCTGGTGGTCTCAAGTCCATGGTTTATCGACCGCAAAGATCCCGAAAATGTCGAATTCATATCCCTCTATCGGAAAAAATTCAAAGAAGATCCAGATACGTATGCGGCACAGGGCTACCAAGGCTTGATGCTCATGGTGACGGCAATCGAAACTTCTCCTTTAAAGACGCCAGCCAGCATTCGCGATACCTTGGCCAAGTCGCGCATTCATGGACTATTCGGGGATTTTTCTTTTGCCCCTAATCGGGATCCGAGTGGTGTGGGTAACGCAGTAACGCTGCAAGTCAAAGATGGCAAATTTGCACCGATGTAGCAGGGTTGGGCGATGTCTTTGGCATCGTCAAAGTATTTCTATCCAGACAAAAAATGAAGAGGGCCAACTGCACGGGTCGTGATATTTCGGATTTGTTCGCGCCAGTGTATTGATATGTTGTGGGGAAAGAGGAGCCGCGCAGGTTGCCGCTTTGCTCTTTCCCATAATGTTCGATTTGTTCGTTGGCTGCAATGCTTTACAGGGCTGCATTTTGCCCTGTGCAAAAAGGAGATAACGTGTTCGCACAACAATTGGCAAATGGTCTCGTACTCGGTGCTGTATATGCCTTGTTTTCCCTAGGTTTTACAATTATTTTTGGTGTTCTGCACGTCATTAATCTGACTTACGGTGTTTATTTTGCCGTAGGCGCTTACGTTTCCTTGTGGGCTGCCAAAGCATTGGGCGTCAATCTGTTCGGTGCGCTGCTGATATCGGCCGTTACAACTGGCGTCTTTGCAATCTTGCTCGATAGTATTATCGTGACACCGCTGCGCCGCCGCACGGATCGATATCTCGCATCGCTACTGGCAACAACAGGGTTGTCCTTATTCGCTTATTCACTATTAACACGCTTAGTCGGCGCGGAACCGCTTCGGTTTCCGCCAAACTTTGGTGGAAACACTATCGTGAATCTGGGAGCGATCACGCTCAGCCAGCTGCAAATCAGTATTGTCGGGATTGTCCTCGTGATCGTCATAGCCTTGTTTTGGTTTCTGAAAAAGTCGAGATGGGGTATTGCTGCGCGAGCGGTCGGCGATCTTGAAATCGCGGCGCTGCTGGTTGGTTTGTCGCCATTTCGGATCACGGCCCTTATTTCCTGTATGGCAGGCGTTTTGGCTGC
The DNA here is from genome assembly GCF_054343755.1 of Glaciimonas sp. GNP009. NCBI lineage: Bacteria > Pseudomonadati > Pseudomonadota > Betaproteobacteria > Burkholderiales > Oxalobacteraceae > Glaciimonas > Glaciimonas sp. GNP009. The sequence continues at coordinate 343,077 of NZ_JBTGUV010000004.1, read as the reverse complement.
AGTGGCCGGTACGCTTATCGGCATGAACACCAACGCTGTGGAACCGTTTATGGGCGAAGGAATGATGCTTCATGGTTTTGCCGTCGTGATCATTGGCGGCCTGGGTAGCATCCCTGGAGCGCTGGTCGCAGGCTTGCTGCTCGGTGTTGTCGAAATCATGACTAGCGCCTATATCAGTTCTGCATATCGGGATGCCGTGACATTTTCGTTACTACTTGCCACCTTATGGTTCTTGCCTACCGGCCTGATTCCATTGAAATCAGCGAAAAGGGTCTGACATGAACGTGTTTTTTGATAACCTTTTATGGACCTACCAGACCCTGCTTACCCAAGTTGGTATCGGCTGTTTGCTGGCATTGTCGCTTTATTGGGTAATAGCAACCGGGCAATTGTTTCTTGGGCAGGTCGCATTCATGGCGATGGGCGCCTATACCAGTGCCACGTTGTCGATGCAGTTTGGCTTACCTCTGTGGATGTCGGTGTTGATGGCGATCGCCTTTGCCACGGCAGTCGCTGCATTGATTGTTTATCCAATGCTGCGTCTGTCCGGGGTTCATATGGCCATCGGTACTATCGCATTTGTTGCCGTCGTCAGGTCGGTGGTAATCAATATGGAATTTCTCGGTGGTGCGTTAGGCATTTCCGGCGTTCCGCACCCTGTTTCTTTAGCTACTCTGTATCTCATCGTGTGTTTGGTTGCCGCGGGAATGCTGTGGATCTCAAAATCACGCATTGGACGCAACATGGAGGCGGTGCGGACGGATGAAGTTGCGGCAGCAGTCATGGGAATCAATGTAGGGAAAGTGAAACTGACCTGTGTATTGATTTCTTCCGCCTTAGCAGGCCTGGCGGGAGCCCTCAATGCGCATGCGATGGGTAGTATTTCTCCCAATGAGTTTACTTTCCAATCGTGTGTCACGGTATTGAGCTATGTCGTGCTAGGTGGAATCGCCTCGCCACTGGGTGGAATTCTCGGCGCCATCGTCTTGATCGCCTTGCCGGAAATGCTCAGTGGGCTGGCCGAATACCGCACCATGTTTAACGGCCTAGTGATTGTCGTCGTCGTCATGCTCCTGCCATCGGGACTGTTTCCAATCAAAACTCTTAGGATACGTGGATATGTTAATCGTCGATAAAATCACGATGAAATTTATGGGGCTAACTGCGCTGAACGAGGTTTCCTTTACGGTCAAGCAAGGTCACATCCATGCATTGATAGGGCCGAACGGTGCAGGTAAAACTTCCCTGTTCAACATCATATCCGGAGTGCAGCGGCCGACGTCTGGAACTATTCACATGGACGGTGTGGGCGATTTAAGTGCCATACCTCTTCGCGACCGAGCCGGAATCGGCATGATGCGCACCTTCCAGAATATTCGACTTTTCAGTTCGATGTCGGTCCTCGAAAACGTCATGCTTGGTGCCACCGCGCTCGCTTCTACAAGCGTATTCTCGGCTGCACTGGGATGGGGACGGGGACGCGATGAGGAAAAGAGTGTGGTCGCCGAGGCACTGTCGCTGCTTGATCGGGTGGGATTAGCCGATCATGCACACACGCAAGCAGCCAGTTTGCCCTACGGCGCGCAACGCCGACTGGAGATTGCGCGGGCGCTAGCCGCCCGGCCCCGTCTGCTGTTGCTGGATGAGCCGGTGGCAGGGATGAACGACGTAGAACGCGATACGTTAACCACATTGATCAGGGATATTAATGACCAAGGCGTCACCATCCTGATCGTGGAGCACGACATGCCTTTCATCAAATGCTTGAGCGACCGGGTTACAGTGCTCAATTTTGGTCGACTAGTGACCTCCGGTATTCCAGACGAGGTCACCAGCGACCCTGCGGTCATCGCCGCCTACCTGGGAACAGAAGTAGAGGACGCCCATGCTTGATATCAATGAACTTTATGTGTCATATGGCGCAGTTGAGGCGTTGCGCGGCATCTCCCTGTCCGTCAAGGCTGGCCAGACTGTGGCGGTCATTGGCGCCAACGGAGCGGGAAAATCAACACTGATGCGCAGCTTGTCTGGATTGGTCCAGCCCCGGTCCGGTACGTTGAATTACCAAGGGAAGCCGCTCAGTGGGCGGTCCGCCGCCGCAATCGCTCGCATGGGTATTTCTCAGGTGCCTGAAGGTCGGCAAATTTTTCCAAGCCTGTCCGTGGATGAAAACATGAGACTCGGTGGCTTTTGGCTACCGACTTCACGCTACAAAGCAACGCGTGCGCGTGTTCTATCTTTGTTTCCGCGTTTGCAGGAGCGCCTCCGGCAACAAGCAGGTTTGCTCTCTGGAGGTGAGCAGCAGATGCTTGCCATGGCGCGCGCAATGATGGCGGAGCCGAAACTGTTGCTGTTGGATGAACCAAGTATGGGTTTGGCACCACTGATCGTTGACGAAATTTTCAAAGTGATCGCCGAACTGAAATCCGCCGGTACGACGATTCTCCTGGTCGAACAAAGCGTCCAGCGGGCGTTGAAGGCGGCGGACTATGCCTACGTCGTCGAGTTGGGAAAGATCGTCGCGCATGATCAGCCCGCAAAGTTAATCCAGAGGACGGATATCGTCGACGCCTATCTTGGACAGAAATCCGAACAACCACGAAAGGTATCAAATGGCTAAATCAGTTCTAGTAACGGGGGCTACCCGTGGTATCGGACGGGCCATCGCGGAACAAATGGCTGCGGACGGTTACGAGGTCATCGGTATCGCGCGCAACCCGGTCCCCGATTTTCGAGGACATCTTTATCAGTGCGACCTGGACGATCCGATAGAAACTCAGGTAATTCTTGAAAAAATCTGTCGCCTTCATGAGATAACTATCGTTGTTAATAACGTTGGTGCGGTTGCTGTCGAGACCGTCGGAACGATCACGTCAACTGCACTGAGCCAGCAGTGGCGGGTCAACGTTGAAGCTTCTGTGATGACCATCCAGGCGGCCTTGCCAGCCATGAAGAAAAATCAATGGGGCCGTATTGTTAATATCGCGAGTGGTGCGGTCTTGGGTAAGGCTGGCAGAGCTGGCTATTCAGCTTCGAAGGCGGCGCTCCTTGGATTGACGCGCACCCTCGCGATAGAACTTGGGCCGTTTGGCATTAGCGCTAACTGTATCGCACCCGGCCAGATCCTGACCGAGTTGTGGGCGTCGAACAACCAACCGGACAGTCAACAAACTCGCGCTATGGTCGCTTCCATTCCCAGACGAAGGCTGGGAAAGCCCGAAGACGTCGCAAGCGCGGTAAGTTATTTGGTGTCAGAGCAAGCAGACTACGTGACCGGGCAGACCTTGTATGTTTGTGGCGGCCTGACGGTTGGTCGCAATTACGGCTAGTTGCTGTTCGTCGGTAAATTTTTAATGAATAGGGAAAAATTATGGAATCATCGGCAGTTTTTCAATTATTGTCCTACATCATCGATGAGGGTGACGCAAAAGACGTGCTCAATCATGTCTATGTCATCCCCACGCTGACAAATCGCCCGGCGCTCGGTACTGTTGACCGCGCGTCGATTGCACAGACGCTCGCTCTGGTCCTGTTCCATGACTTATTGAGGCGTGTACCTGCTGCCAAACGATACGTCTATGAATTCAAGAGCGAGGACACAAAAATTGTATTGGATCATGGTGCAGCGCGTACCGTCTTAATTGACGGAATCGACGGGTTTCCTTCGGGCGAAGCTGCGTTGACGCGGCTCTTGATTCCGTTGGGTTATCAGCTTAACGGAGAATATCCTCTACCGCGCCTGAAGATGATGGGGCGCTCATATGCGCACCAGGATTTCCCCGAGGACATCCCGCAATTTTTTATTAGTGAGATATTTACCGACCAGCTTTCTGATGAATGCCAACAAGCGGTCTACAGAACGATCGCTACAAGTCGTGATCCGGTCACATCCGCTCTTCAAGGTACTCTGGATCGACTGGAAAGAGATATGTCGCTGCCCTTTCATGACGCAGCCAATGTCGTATTAGGCATTGCTGCCTGCTTTGGTCGTCAACACGAGCTGCCCTGCATCGAGGATTATCGTACGATCGTCGCGGAATCGGCGGAGATGGGTTGGATTACGACTGAAGGAAATGCCTTTAACCATGCTACTGCGCGGGTCGGCAATTTGTATGAGCTGCATGCTTCCTTGAAAGCCGCTGGCTTTTCAATCAAGCCGGAAGTGGAAGTATCGAAGAACGGCAGGGTTCGCCAGACGGCCTTTCTTGCGGATTCAGTATCAAGACGGTTCAAAGGTGCTGTCAGCAGTTTCGAGCAAATTGATGTGCCTGGTTCGTTCTATGAATTCATTGAACGCGACCAGATAGTTCATGGAGACGGCGATGAAAAGCTCGATTTAAGCTTCGATAGCAATAATGCGACCGCTATTTTCAAGATGACGGCATAACCACGGGCCTCAATAGTCAACCATGATTCCACGACTTTTAGAATCGTTGCCGGTAGAGTCTATCTACCTCGACTTCATTTCAGAGCTTCAAGTGCGCGGGTTTGAAGGAGAGGTTAGTGCCCGCTTCGCGGACCGTACAGTGTTTTCCACGGATAACTCGATCTATCAGCGCTTGCCAAATCTGGTCGTATTTCCTAAAACCGTGGATGATGTCGTGCGTATTACCAGCTCATCGGCAGATCCTCGGTTTTCTGCGTTAGCGCTTACGCCGCGAGGTGGTGGCACGGGTACGAACGGGCAAGCCCTGAGCGATGGCATCGTAGTAGATATCTCACGCAACATGAACCGCATACTTGAGATAAACGTGGCAGAACGCTGGGTTCGTGTTGAAGCGGGTGTTGTTAAAGACCAGTTGAATGCGGCATTAAAACCGCACGGCCTTTTCTTTGCTCCAGAGTTGTCCACCTCGAACCGCGCTACGATTGGCGGCATGATCAGCACTGATGCCAGTGGCCAGGGATCTTGTCTGTATGGAAAAACAAGAAATCATGTGCTTGAATTGTCGACAGTGCTGCTTGACGGCACGCTGTGGCATTCGCGGGCGCTGAGGCCGACTGAACTGGAGATATTGAAGTGTCGCACCGACAGAGTGGGAGCAATACATCGGGTGATCGATGCGATCTACCGTAACAAGAAAGATCTCATTGCTTCCATTTTCCCAAAACTGAATCGCTGTTTGACCGGCTATGACCTTGCGCACATCAGGGATGAAAACGGACTATTTAACCTCAATAATATTCTTTGTGGCTCTGAAGGTACGCTCGGTATGGTGGTGGAAGCCAAGCTCAATGTCTTGCCGATACCCCGATGCAGTGCGTTGGTTAACATCCGTTATAAAACTTTCGATAACGCATTGCGTGATGCTCCGAATTTGATGGCACTTAGTGCTTCATCAATCGAAACCATTGATTCCAAGGTGTTGGGACTGGCAAGACAGGATGTTATCTGGCTGGGCGTTAAGGATTTTTTTCCTGAAGATGAAGTGCCGGCGATGGGAATCAATCTGGTCGAATTCCTTGCAGACTCCGTAGAAGAATTAAATGTAATACTCAATCGTGTCGAAGCTTATTTTCAGGACGATACGCGCAGCACAGGCAGATGCGGATTTACGATGGCGAAGGACAACGCTTCTGTGGAGCGTATCTGGGGAATGAGAAAAAAGGCGGTAGGTCTGCTTGGAAACACGAAGGGTGAAAAGCGACCTATACCGTTTGTAGAAGATACAGTCGTTCCACCGGAACATCTTGCCGATTACATTGCGGAATTCCGTGCTTTGTTAGATAGCCATAAGGTGGACTACGGTATGTTTGGTCATGTCGACGCAGGAGTACTGCACGTTCGGCCGTTCATAGATATGAAGGACCTTCAGCAGGAAAAACTGATCAGGCTGATCTCTGAAGAGGTTGTCGTGTTGACGAAGAAGTATAAGGGTCTATTGTGGGGAGAACACGGGAAGGGAATTCGCTCAGAATTTTCACCGGATTTTTTTGGACCACTTTACGCGTGTCTTCAGGAGATCAAGGCTGTTTTCGATCCCGAAAATCGCCTTAATCCAGGCAAAATCGTCGCGCCTGATGATGCCCGGCTACTGCGGATAGATTCGGTCCCGACACGTGGGCAATTGGATCGGGTTGTACCCCCGCACGTCCGCGCGGCTTTTACGGAGGCGCTTCATTGCAATGGCAACGGCGCATGTTTCAATTACAACCAGGACGACGCGATGTGCCCCTCCTGGAAAGCGACGCGTGACCGCAGGCATTCTCCAAAGGGAAGGGCGTCATTGCTGCGGGAGTGGTTGCGCCAGCTTGCTATGCACGGTGTCGATCCTTTGGCAGAAACTGCAAGACTTCGTAAAGAGAGCGTGATCGCCAAGCTACCAATTCGACTCGCCAACTCCGTTACGAAACGATTTGGACGCTACGATTTCTCGAATGAGGTTTTTGAAGCCATGGACGGGTGCCTGGCATGCAAATCATGCGCCGGGCAATGTCCTGTCAAGGTGGATGTCCCGGAATTCAGGGCCAAGTTTCTTGAACTATATTACAGCCGCTACCTAAGATCGCCAAAAGATTATCTTATTGCTTCACTGGAGAGCATGCTGCCGGCTGTCTCAAAGATTTCGACGCTTTACAACGCACTAATTGGGAGTCGCGTTGGTAGGAAAGTATTGCGTGTATTCAATTTGGTGGAGACGCCGGTCTTGACTGGTATCGACTTGCAAACAGAATTACGGCGTAGGGGTTTTTCCAACGCAATAGCCAGTGATCTGAACCAACTGTCTCCCCTCGAAAAATCCAAATCTGTTATTGTTGTTCAAGACGCGTTTACCAGTTATTTTGAGACGCGACTTGTACTCGATCTATTTGAGCTTCTCCGCGAGCTTGGATTCACACCATTTCTCGCTCCCTATGCCGAGAATGGCAAGCCACTGCACGTAAATGGGTTCTTAAAGCGCTTTCAGCGTGTAGCAGCACGTACTGCGGATAAACTCGTCCAGCTTGAAAAGAGTGGAATTAATCTGGTGGGAATCGATCCTTCGATGACACTTGCATATCGTGCGGAGTACGTAAAAGTACTGGGAGAAAATGCCGGGCCTTCCGTGCAGCTGGTGCAGGAATGGTTAGCAAATCATGTCGCCGATTTGAGAAGAGTTCCCGCGACGCGATCTCCCGATTTTTTTCTGCTTCCACACTGCAGCGAAAAAACTAACGTTCCTTCAGCGATCACAGACTGGCAAAAGGTTTTTGAAGCGTTGGGTCTGCGGCTAGAAATCAAAGCAAGCGGTTGTTGCGGAATGGCCGGCACATATGGCCATGAAGCTAAAAAAAGATCTATTTCTGAAACGATTTATGGTCAAAGCTGGGGACCCATCGTACGCGCTCAAAAAAAGGATGAGGTGTTGCTGGCAACGGGTTATTCGTGCAGATGTCAGGCTAAGCTTATCGATGGGATTGAAATTCAACATCCTGTGACAGCACTATTAACATTTTTCTCAGCCCGGTGATTGTTGTCGTGATCTAATAAAAACAGACAGCTCAATAGGAGATGACGCAACTATTGAGCGACATTTAAAATATGACAGGGAAATGCAGAGCGTTTGAGCCTGGTTTAAAGCTGGAAGAGACTGAGCAAGCGTACACGAAGCACCAACCGTTTCAGTGGTCGATGAATCAAGCGATATCAGAGGTCTGCACCAAACTCTTTGCACGCCTGCGACTAATTCCACTTTTGGCCTATGTCTGGCCTAAGTTTTCTAAGTCATGCTCTGGGTTATATCCATTCGGTTTCGGAGCGTACCTTGAATACTCTTGCCACACGATCAACATCCCATTGGGCTAATAAAGTGCCAGCCGTCACGCTAATTTTCTGGGTGATCAAAGTGATGTCTACGACGGTGGGCGAGACTGCCGCCGATTATCTTAATGTCGATCTGCATTTTGGATTAATCGGCACGTCCGTTTGTACGGGAGTATTGCTTGCCATCGCGTTGGCTTTGCAAATTCGCGCAAAGCGTTATATCCCTTCGCTATATTGGGCAGCCGTCGTATTAATTAGCGTATTTGGCACACTCGTTACCGATAACCTGAGTGATAACTTCGGAGTGCCGTTGGCTGTCTCGACCGGCGCATTCAGCGCGGTACTGATCGCGACGTTTGCCGTGTGGTATTTCAAAGAGAAAACGCTATCGATTCATTCCATTAATACCGTTAAACGTGAGTTTTTTTACTGGACGGCTATTTTATTCACGTTTGCTTTAGGCACTGCCGCAGGTGACTGGATCGCTGAAGGTTTGAGGCTTGGTTATCCTAAAGCGACGCTATTATTCGGCACACTTATTGCTGTTGTAGCGCTGGCCCGTTACGCTTTCAAAGCCAACGCTGTTGCATGCTTCTGGATCGTTTTTATACTCACTCGTCCGTTTGGCGCATCTTGCGGCGATCTGTTATCTCAGCCAATAGTAAATGGCGGTCTTGGTTTGGGAACGGCTGGCATCAGTGCCTTATTTTTAGTGATCATTACGAGTTTGGTGATCTATCTGTCGATCTCCCGGAATAACGACATAATTGGCAAACTTAATAAGGATCAGACGCATGGTTAACCCACTAAATAATACTAATTCACATACCTTAAGTAAGGTTCCTGAGGTGACTTTAGTTTTCTGGATTATAAAAATAGCCGCGACCACACTTGGGGAAACCGGTGGCGATGCGGTGTCCATGTCGATGAATCTTGGTTATCTTGTCGGAACGATTATTTTTGCGGCTGTATTTTTGATTGCTGTAACCGCTCAGATTAAGGCAAAGAGCTTTCACCCATTTCTCTACTGGATAACGATTATTGCTACGACAACGGTCGGCACGACGTTGGCAGATTTTGCTGACCGTTCGCTTGGAGTTGGATATGCAGGCGGATCATCCTTATTATTTGCGTTATTGATCGCTTCGCTGTTTTTCTGGTACCGCACGTTTGGGTCTGTATCGGTCAACGCCATCAGTTCTCCAAAAGCCGAGATGTTTTATTGGGTGACTATTATGTTTTCTCAAACGCTAGGAACTGCGCTTGGTGACTGGACGGCAGATACGGCAGGATTCGGCTACGGCGGGGCTGCGTTAATATTCTCCGGTCTGCTGGCGCTTGTTGTCGCGGCATACTACGGGACAAAAATAAGTCGCACCATCTTGTTCTGGGCAGCATTTATTTTGACACGTCCACTTGGCGCTGTGGTCGGTGATTTTTTGGATAAGCCGCTCCATGCCGGTGGTTTGGCTTTAAGCCGCTACACGGCGTCGGCTTCGTTGTTCGCTTTCATGCTGATCGCAATGTTGGTTTTTCAGCAAAGACCGGCTAAAAGGGCGCACTAATCGGGGCGCTAGAATGGATCGTCATGCGTTATGACAAATCATTCTCATGTTTCATTTTTTATGGATACGCTCGGCTTCGGCGCTTTCGACAGAATAAAAGTTAACTTATTTCATGACCGGGCATTAGGCAAAAAAAGTCTCGGCTACAAAACGTAGTCGAGACTTTTTTAATTCAAATAAGAACCAAATTATTCAGCTTACTTGTTGTTAGCCAACAAACTCAATGCCTTCGCAACACCAGCGCCGTACGCAGGATCAGCTTTGGTGCAATTGCCAATATGACGCGCCTGAATTTCTTTAGATGCACCACCAACAGAACGTGCTGTGTTATCGAACAACACCTGCTGTTGAGCTGGCGTCATTAATTGAAACAATGCCCGCGGTTGGGAATAATAATCGTCATCAACGCGATGATTCCAATGATCCGCTGCACCTTCTAGTGCCAATGGCGGTTCGGAGAAATCTGGCTGCTCTTGCCATGCGCCTTTGCTGTTTGGCTCATAGCCGATTGTGCTACCAGCGTTACTATCGACGCGCATAGAACCATCACGGTGATAGCTATTGACCGGACATCTTGGCGCGTTCACCGGAATCTGGTGGTGATTGACGCCCAGGCGATAGCGTTGCGCATCGCCGTAAGAGAATAAACGGCCTTGCAGCATTTTGTCTGGCGAGAAGCTGATACCCGGCACAACGTTGGCCGGAGAAAACGCCGCTTGCTCAACATCGGCAAAATAGTTCTCTGGATTGCGATTCAATTCCATCACGCCGACTTCAATCAGCGGATAGTCCTTACGTGGCCATACCTTGGTCAGATCGAAAGGGTTAATGTGATAAGTACCAGCATCTTTTTCCGGCATGATCTGAACAAATAATTTCCAGGTAGGGAAATCTTTTTTGTCGATACTTTCGAGTAAATCGCGCTGTGCGCTTTCGCGATCGTTACCGACTAATTCAGACGCTTCGGCGTCGGTCATGTTCTCAATGCCCTGCATCGTCTTGAATGTGAATTTGACCCAATTACGTTCATTTTTTGCATTGATAAAACTGAAGGTGTGGCTGCCGAAACCATGCATATGGCGATATGACCTTGGCAGTCCACGGTCACTCATCACAATGGTCACCTGATGCAGTGCTTCAGGCAGCAAGGTCCAGAAGTCCCAATTATTATCAGCGCTACGCATGTTGGTTTTTGGATCGCGCTTGACAGCACGATTCAAGTCAGGAAACTTCATCGGATCGCGCAAAAAGAACACAGGCGTGTTATTGCCGACCAAATCCCAGTTACCTTCTTCCGTATAAAACTTCAACGAGAAACCGCGGATATCGCGTTCTGCATCAGCCGCACCGCGTTCGCCTGCCACGGTCGAGAAGCGTGCAAACATCTCAGTTTTTTTGCCGACTTCAGAGAAGATCTTTGCTTTCGTGTACTGCGTAATGTCATGCGTGACGGTAAATGTGCCGAAAGCGCCCGATCCCTTAGCATGCATACGGCGCTCAGGGATGACTTCACGGTCAAAATGGGCAAGTTTTTCGAGAAACCATACGTCTTGCAATAGAGCAGGACCACGTGGACCAGCCGTCTGGATATTTTGATTGTCCGGTACTGGTGCGCCGGCTGCAGTTGTAAGCTTATTCATACGATTCCTTTTAATGTTCGGGAAGAGTGAAGCCTCTGAAACAGAGTATTGCAGAAATTTAATGATAGTAAAAATTAATTTATTTTACTAACTCAATAGTTTTTATGATTTTAGTTATTTTTTGACTAAGGGCATTTCACGAGGAAAACGGGATCGCTTCCTCAAAGCCTTAATGGTGGACATTTTGGTAATAGATGTCACTAGTGCATCAGTGCCCAAAGTAAATGTTTCCGCTTGGTACCAATAATGTACATCATCCGGGAGGAATATGTAGCGCACTGGGGGCCAACTTCTATACCGATTTTGTGGGCTCGGCATCTGGCTTACACGAATTGGCCCGTGTGGGTAATAAATCTTAATAAAGTTATAGAAAAGTCTCTCTTATTTTGAGCGTTATCTGATATCTATTGGAGGTTATTGCTTTGTAGAATGATGTCATTGAATCATTTTCAAAAAGGCAATCTTGAAACAATACGCCATCATTCCCAGCATTGCTTACCTTCAACGGCCTGCTGCCTTTAGCTTAACGGCAAGCTTGTTATTCACCTTTAGTATTGTGGTCTTTGGTTCCCAGACGGCGCAAGCGGAGGCACTTCAAACTTCCTCTACAGAAGAGCAACGGCGTCGCAGTCAGGCCGAAGCCCTATCACGTCAGCGCGCCTTGCAACTTCCCAAAGTTGACCTGGACGCGTTAGCGCCCTTTGTCTCTGGCGCTGTGGAAAATAATAATGACCCGAACCTATTGTCGCTGCCGGTAGAGTCGCCGTGTTTCACAGTTGCGCAATTTGTACTTCGCGTTCCGCAATCGCTTTCACCCGTTATGCAATTGGCTGGCGCGAGTAATTTATTGTTTGACCCGTTCCATTTTGCGCATGATTATCTGCGCCGTTACGCTGGCGCATGCCTTGGCAAAGACGGTGTGAACCTGATTGTAGAACGTTTGACCAACCGAATTCTGCAGCAAGGCTATAGCACAACCCGTATCGGCATTCCGGTCCAAGATTTATCCACTGGAACTCTTACCCTCGCCTTGGTGCCGGGCCTTATTCGAACGTTGCGTTTTTCTGATCCGGCGACTTATGGAACCGTCAGAAATGCTTTTCCTACCAGCCCGGGGCGGCTGCTTAATTTGCGCGATCTGGAACAGGGACTGGAACAGATGAAGCGCGTCCCAAGTCAGGATGTGACGTTGGAAATCGTACCCGGTGACGTCTCCGGTGAAAGCGACGTTGTCATCGCTGTTGATCGTGACAAGTCGTGGAAATTAAGCGCACACATGGACGATAGTGGCGCGCAGGGCACTGGCAAATTGCAAACGGGCTTCAACCTTGGCGTCGACAATCCATTAGGCTTAAGCGATATGGTGAACATCGGCATCAATACCGATGCCGATCGCAAATCAGGGCAGCACGGCACCAGCGGCAATAGCCTTTATTATGCCGTTCCGGTTGGGTACTGGCGTTACGCGCTCAGTGCCAGCAGCCTTGACTATCATCAGCAAATTGCAGGCGCTTATCAGAACTTCGTGTCAGCTGGGAAGTCGCGTAATTTGGAATTTAACGTGACGCAGTTATTTCAGCGAAATCAGTTCCAAAAAAATAGCTGGCAATTTAAAGTCGGCAAACGTTGGAGTCATACCTATATCGACGCCACCGAAATCGACGGTCAAAAGCGTAATACCACCTTTGCTGAACTAGCCTGGGTACACCAGCACTATTTCGGCAATGCCCAACTTGATCTGACTTTCGCCAACCGCTGGGGCGTGTCATGGTTTAACGGTCAGGCAGACGAGGATTGGCGTAGCGATAGCGATCCTACGTTCCGTTATTCACTGCAAAGTATCGACGCCACTTTGGTTGTGCCTTTCAGTATTGCGCTGCAACCGTTGACATACATCGGCACGTTACGTGCTCAAAATACGCGTTCCCCGTTGTATATGACAGACCAACTGTCGCTCGGCAATCGCTATACCGTACGCGGTTTTGACGGCGAGTTGACCCTGGCGGGTGAACGCGGTTTCTTCTTCCGTAATGAACTCGATATTCCGCTGACGCAGAGCGGCCAGTCGGCTTATCTCGGCATCGATGTTGGCAAGGTATTCGGCCCGAGCGTGCAGTATCTGTTGGGCGACAAGATGGTCGGGGCCACTGTCGGTTTGCGTGGCGGCTATCGGGGGATCAGTGTCGATCTTTTCTCCAGTTGGCCGCTTTATAAGCCCGCAGGTTTTGTCACTGCGACGCCAGCGGTTGGTTTCAATCTCAGCTATCAATATTAAAAAAGGCGTTCGCATGTCGTCCGGTACAAAACGTCACTGGATCATTTCGCGCACGCTTCAACACCTTGACCGACATTTTTTCTCTGGTCATGCTTTTCCTGAATCGGATACTTTATGAACAAACAAGCCTACCGCATCATCTTTAATCACGCTCGTGGCGAACGCATGGTCGTTGCAGAGAATGTGTCGGGAGGCGGTGGAAAGTCCAAACGATCTTCCGGTCCGGTTCGGGTAACTCAGTGGTCTGGTTTGCGCTTTATTCCTTTGAGCCTGATCATTGCTGCTTTATTTGGAAGCGTCACCGTGGTGCAGGCCCAGATTATCGCCGACCCTAACGCTGGTGCGCACCGTCCCACGGTCGACCAGACCGCCAACGGGCGGCCACTAGTCCAGATCACCGCGCCGAACGCATCAGGACTCAGTCACAATCAATACCGCCAGTTCGATGTCAATAATCACGGGGCGATTCTCAATAATGCACGCGGTATTACCGGTACTCAGCAAGGCGGTTTGGTCGATGGCAATCCTGCATTACGCCGTGGCAGTGCGCGCATTATTCTTAATGAAGTACGCGGTGGTGGACGTAGCCAACTGTCGGGTTTTACCGAAGTTGCCGGTCAGCGCGCCGAGGTAATTATCGCCAATCCGAACGGGATCACGTGCAGTGGGTGCGGCTTCATCAACACGACGCGCGGCGTGCTGACCACTGGCACGCCGATGTTTGGTGGCGATAGTAGTTTGCAGGCATTTCGCGTCACCGGTGGCGATATCCGCATTGATGATTTGCAGGGTACAAATACCAGTCAGCTTGATCTTATAAGCCGTAGTGTTCAGGTGAACGGGCAATTATGGGCTGACCGCCTCAACGTCGTCGCGGGTACTAATCACGTCAATTATGCCGATCTGGGCGTGCAGGTGATGCAGGGCGATGATCACAAGCCAACCGTCAGTATCGACGTGGCCTTGTTGGGCGGTATGTATGCCAACAAGATCCATTTGATCGGTACCGAAGCCGGTGTCGGCGTGGTCAGCATGGGCACGCTAGCCGCGCAAGCGGGAGATATCAGCATCGACAGCCATGGCAAGATTACGCTTAACGGCCAGACGAATGCCAGCGGTCAGATTACCCTGCGCAGTGATGACGATGTGACCAACACCGGCACGCTGTATGGTCAGCACAGCGTCCACCTCGCCAGTGCCGGTAACGTCAGCAATACCGGCACACTAGCGGCCCAACATGATATGACGATCCACGCAACCAGTCTTGATTCGACTGGCATTCTAGCTGCGGGGATTGACGCTAATGGCCACGCTACGCTAGCTGGAAATCTCCATCTAAGCGCCAGCGGGATGCTATCGGCGACCGGTCAGAACAGCGCTGGCACCAACATCGCCATGAGCGGTGGCAGCTTGTATTTGGCGAATGCACAAACCAGTGCCGCGGGCAACATCACGCTGACCGCCAGTGCCGGTGATATCGATCACACGGGCGGCAATCTGCAATCAAGCGGTGTGGCAACGCTGAGCGCCACTGGTGCGCTGATCAACGACCACGGTGTTTTTAGTAGTGGGCAATGGCGCAGTCAATCGGCGCGCCTCTCCAATCGGGGCGGCACGCTTACCCAGTCGGGCGCTGGTGAGGGAACCCTCGCCACCATCAGCACGAACGCGGACATTGATAACAGCGGCGGCGTACTATCATTCAATGCCGACCACCTCACACTGCAAGCCGGTAGTCTGCGTAACGATGCTGGTACGATTCAGCATGCCGGTTCAGGCGTCATGCGCCTAGATAGCGGCGCATTGCGCAACGTCAACGGCAGCATCGGCAGCAATGGGCAACTGACACTCACCGCAGCCGGTATCGATAATCGGGGTGGCATGCTGTTTGCACAAGGGCGCACCCGCATCACCACCACCCAAGGCGGGTTTGACAACCGCGCTGGCTATCTCGGCGGTAGTCAGTTGGCACTCCACATAGCCGCACAACTGAACAATACCGCTGGCAAGATTGAAGCCACCCAAAATGGTCTTAACATTACCGCGCAGAGTCTGCAAAACGCGGGCGGTACTCTCCAAAGCCTGGCTCAGGGAACAGGTTCGGCGGCCCTGTCACTTTGGGTGACGCAAGGTATTGACAATGGCATCGCCAACAATACTGGCGGCTTTATCGGCAGCGCCGGAATGCTCGATCTGCATGCCGCTAACTTCGATAACAGCGGTGGTACGTTGTACGCCAACGACGACTTGACGTTGGTAGTAGATGGTGGCGGAGCCGACGATGCCGACGCGCAAATCACCGGCCAAGTCGACAATACCGATGGCGTCATCCAAAGTGGCGGCAACGTCAACGTCCAGACTAGCGGCGGGCTTACCAACCGGAATGGCCGTATCGAAGCCAACGGCAGCGCCGCCACACTGCGCATAGCGAGTAGTAATCTGGATAATAGCGCCGGACGCATCGCCAACAGCGGAACCGGAGCGACGCAGATCGATGGTAGCGACCAAATTATCAATGCCCATGCCGGTACTATCGGCGGCAATGGCGACGTGATACTCACTAGCGCACATCTCGATAACAGCGCGGACGGCCAAATCGTCGCGGCTGGCAACCTGACCCTCGCCACGCGGGGGCTGTTCAATAACAATGCCGGTTCCGTCTACGCAGGCCGCGACCTGCGCGTAAGTGATAGCCATCACAACACCGCCTTGACCAACATTGGGGGCCAACTCGGCGCGGCTGACACGATCGCGCTTGCCGTTGCTAGTCTCGATAATAGCGCTGGCGTGATCGCCAACACGGGCGGTAACAAGGCAAAAGAAGGGTCAACCAGTGACATTCTGTTGTCCACCAGCGGAAGCCTGACCAATAACGGCGGGACCATCGCAAGCGGGCGTGATGTGACAATTGATGCGGCGACCCTGACCGGCGAAGGCACGCTCATTGCAGGACAGGACGCGACATTACATTTGCAGAGCGATTACCGTCATACCGCAGGCAATACGTTTCTGGTCAATCGTGATCTGACACTGACCACGACCGGTACGCTGACAAATAGTGGTGATATCACCGCAGTACGCCACTTGCACCTGCGTGCTGACATGATCGACAACCAGCACAACGGCCTGATCAACAGTGGCGAGGGCAGCGCCATCCTGCACGCAGTCCACACTCTCCACAATACCGGACGTATTTACGGCAACGATATCGTGATCGGCGCGCACACGCTGATCAATGCGTCGGACCCCAGCAGCCAGCAGGCCGGTGTAATTGCCTCGCGTAATACGTTGCAGATCGGCGCTGACACGATCATCAATCGTGAGCACGCTTTACTTCAGAGCATGGGCGACATGGTGCTGGGCGGCGGACTCGATGCCGATGGGCACGTCACTGGCAACGCCACAGTAATCCGCAACAGCTCCGCCACCATCGACGCCGGTGGCGCTTTAAGTCTTTCCACCGCCGCATTGATCAATGAAAATAATCACTTCAGCACCGGTTTGCAGAACGATCCCGCGTTGACCCGTCACGTTACAGAATACCGCTCCTGGAACAGCGACATCTGGTATCGCGCCGATCAGATCAGTTTGACCGAAACGGGTAAAGGCGGCATCGTGCTGGTGGTCCCGGGTGGTGCGCGTTTTGAGAAGTTCTACAAGCGCGACTACCAACAGACCGTGCAGCACACAGTGGTAACGCATAGCGATCCCGGCATGATCACGTCCGGCGGCAATATGCTGTTATCTGGCACGATTATCAACGATAAAAGCACCATCATTGCCGGTGGTACGCTCAGTGGCAATGCCGAAGCGATCCACAATCTTGGCGCAGCCGGAGAAATCCGTACCACGCAGACGATGACCGCCGGCCAAAACTACTATCATTGGGTCAGCGGCAGCCATCACGACAACCACTATCAGTACGACAATGACGGAGCCGCCTACGATGTCGTTCTGCCTTCGGTGCCGCTGGCGTTAGCGGTATGGACCCAACAAGATCATACGCAACCGGTAACTGGTCCCAACCATGCCGTTGGCAACGGCGTTGATAGCGGTGATGTCCCCCTCATCGACGGCAGCGAGTTAGACGCTAATGCCGCCGATAAGACACTCGACGACGGCGCACGCCATACAGTGGGCACGGCTACTACGCCGCTACCCAATTTGGTGCTACCCAACAATGGTTTGTTTATTGTCCATCCACAACCGGGGCAGCCGTATCTGATTGAAACCGATCCGGCGTTTACCAACTACAAACAATTTATTTCCAGCGACTATCTTTTGCGTCGCCTCTCATTTGATCCGCAACGGCTGCAAAAGCGCTTGGGTGATGGCTATTATGAGCAGAAGCTGATCAACGACCAGATCGCCGAACTGACCGGCAAGCGTTTTCTAGGTGACTACACTAACAACGAAACCCAATATCAGGCCTTGATGGAGGCCGGAGTCGCCAGCGCTGATGCCTTCCAGCTGACACCCGGCATTGCATTAAGCGCCGCACAAATGGCCGCGCTCACTACCGACATGGTGTGGCTGGTCAGTCAAACAGTTACCTTGGCAGATGGCAGTCAGACCCAGGTATTGGCGCCCGTGGTCTACCTCAGTCGCGCGAGCGCTGGCGACATTGCGCCCACTGGCAGCCTGATCGCCGCCCACGATATCGACCTGACGGTAAACGGCAGTCTCAACAACGGCGGCACGCTGCAAGCGGCAAATAATCTGGTCGTCCATGCCGCCGACATCGCTAATAGCGGCAAGCTACGCAGTACCGGAAAAACCGGCAGCACATTATTAATTGCCCAAAATGACATCCTTAACAGCGGCGGCAGCATCAGCGGTCACCGCGTCGGACTTCTCGCCGGTCACGATGTCACGCTGCGTACAGACACCACAACCAGCAACAGCAAAAACGGCACGACGATCGGCATAGGAAGCATCGCCAGCATCACTGCCGATCAACTATCGATACAAGCCGGACGTGACATTAATCTGGTAGCGGCTACGCTCAACACAACCGGCGACGCGGCACTGGTAGCTGGTCGTGACCTGAACCTCGATACCGTCACCACGCAAGCCACCAGCAATGTCCGTTACAACGATCAAAATCACCTCAATGAACGTCAGACGCAAGTCAATGGCAGCGCGATCAATGCGGGTGGTAATCTGGCCTTGATTGCCGGTCAGGATATTCACGCCAGCGCCGCCACCGTCAATGCTGCGGATCAATTGACTGCCGTTGCAGGACGTGATATCACGATCGGTACGGGGCAACAAAGCGGCAGTCTCGATCAGGCCATCCACACCACATCCAAAGGCCTGTTGTCGTCTTCCAGTAGCCGTTCGCAAGCGAATGCCCAGACCACAGAGGCGATCGGCAGCAGCTTCACCGGCAAGACAATTGCCATGCAATCAGGGCGCGACACCACCATCCACGGCAGTCAGATGATCGCCGAGAACGATCTGACCTTGAATGCAGGACGCGATGTCAACATCACCAGTGCGCAACAAACCAGCCAAAACAGTTTCTCTGCCGAGGAAACCAGCAACGGCCTCTCTGCCAACTTCATGTCAGGACTTAGTTATAGCAAGACTGCGCAGGATCAGGCCCAGACCGATACAAGCATCTATCAGATTGGCAGCGATATCAGCGGCGCCAATGTACATATCAACAGTGGGCGCGATACCACCATCACCGCCAGCGCGATTACCGCCGATCAGGATATCAGCATCGGCGCTGGACGTAACATCAACGTACTCGCCGCTGCCAACACGCAAACGTCCGATACCAGCAGTCACAGCAGCGGCACCAGAATGGATATCACAGGCGGAGCTAATGCGCGCTTCACTAATTACGGCACCAACAGTGCACTACAAAATAGCAGTGCAGACACGACCGATTACAGCACCAGCCTGCTATCGGCCAATGGCGGCAATCTCAACCTGCAAGCAGGTCTGGATTCGCAATACCGCGGCACAGGGCAAGGCAATGTCACCACACAAGGCGCGGAACTGTTGGCAAAAGACACGCTCAACATTGGCGGCAATGCCGTCGATTTGCAAGCAGTGCACAACAACAGCATCAGTCAATATCATGCAGAAAGCCACAGCGTGACCTTAGGCAGCAGTTTAACCGGCAGCATAGGTGGTGCGGTCACGCGTATCGGTGACATGGTGGCCGAACGTCAACACACCAGCAATCATCGTCTCAAAGGTGCACTTGCCCTCAAAGCCGGTTATGACGCCTACAAGCTGTCGGCGGCATTGCCGGGATTGGCCGATGCCGCTAATGGCAGCATTCATGCGACTCAAGATGTACTCGCCAAAAAACCGCCTGATCCGGATGCGAAGGGTGAGGGTTTTGGCGTCAGCGTCAGTCTGGGTGTAGGTCAAAGCAAGCAGGACAGCAAGAACAGGGCAACGCAAGCGCGTGGCACGACAGCGCAAGCCAGCACAATCAACATTACCAGTCGCGAGGGTGATATCCGTATGGAAGGCGCTAAACTACAAGCACACGACATCAGCCTCGACGCGGCTCGCAATATTCATCTGATAGCCGCCACCAACACCACCGATGTGCAATCGACCAACAGTGGCAGCAACGTGGGACTTGGGGCTACGCTCGGTTCCAACGGTCAGCAAACCGGACTCAGCTTTCAGATCGGGGCGTCTGCTTCCAAAGGGCACACTAACGGTCATGAGACCACCTACGACAATACCCAGATCAGCGCCACCAATCACCTCCGCGTTAAAAGTGGCGGCGATCTGAATATGATCGGTGCGCAACTGGCGGGCAACAAAGTCAATCTCGACATTGGCGGCAATCTCAACATCTTGACGCAACAGGACATCAGCAACTTTGACAGCAAACAAGAAAATGGCGGCTTCAGTCTCAGTCTATGTATTCCACCCATTTGCGTCGGCGTGCTGGCTAGTGGCGGTGTCAGTTACGCACGCCAAACGGTAGACCACAACTATCGCAGTGCAGTCGGACAAAGCGGCATCGCCGCTGGAAAGGGCGGCTTTGACATCAACGTCAAAGGCAATACCGACCTGACCGGTGCTGCCATCACCAGCCAAGCCGACGCCGACAAAAACAGTCTGCGCACCGCCAGCCTCACCAGCCGCGATCTCGTCAATACCCAGCACACCGACGCCGAAAGCATCAGTGTGAGCCTCTCCACCGGCAGCATCGCCAGCAACGTGATGGGCAACGTTCTAGGCAATCTTAGCGGTATCGGCATGCCCAAAAACGGCGATGACCGCAGCAACACCAACAGCGTCATCAGCCCCGCCACGGTCACCATCACCGGCAGCGGCGACGCCACCACGGACGCCACCAGCAAAGCCACCGCAACCACACTCACCAAGCGCGACGCGACCACCGCCAATGCAACGCTATCCAATACGCTCACGCTACAACAAGCGCAGGATCTGCAACTACAACAACAGCAAGCACAAGACAATCAGCGCATCGCGGGTCTGGTTGGCGCAGTGCTGACCAACATGGTCGGCGATCTGGCGCAAGGCAAATGGCCAGACGGTTCCCCACAAAAGATCGCCCTACACGGCATCGTCGGCTTGATCGAAGCCAGGATCGGCGGCGGCAGCGCAGCCGCCGGACTTGCGGCTGGCATGATGCATGAAGCGATGGTACCGGTATTAAGTGATTATTTAATTAGTCAGGGTTATGAACCGGGAACACAGGATTTTAATGACATGATGAGTTTGGGTGCATCTTTGGTCGGCGCGGCGTCGGGGGCATTGGCTGGCGGAAGCGTGGGGGATGCGGGGATTGGGGCGAATGTGGGGGTGATTGCTGATGTAAATAATCGGCAGTTGCATCAAGGTGAATATAATTTAGCAAAGAAGAATGCCAAGATAGTTGCCAAGAAACTCGGGATTAGCGAGGAGGAAGCTGAAGGCCGGATCGTAGCCGAAATACTAAGCAATTCTGATGCGGAGACTGCGAATGCTGCCGGTGGCAAACATGACTATGAACTACGCAGCATCATCGGTTGCCAGAACCTGAACTGTGACGGTGACGTCAATGATCCCGAGTATGCGAATCATGATTACAACAGCGAGTTTACTGCTGAAAATCAGGCTGGCTACGACGCCGGGCAAGGACAACTTGGTAAAGGGCAGACTTATAATGATCTGGTGGCCGACAATATTAGAAAAGATCCGATAGGGGCTGCTTTGGCTGGTTTGGGGATGGTCGGATTCGGGCTAGTGACAGGAACTGGACTTCCCGCCCTAGGCATGGCTGGTACGGGTGCTGGGATTGGCATGGGCGTTAATGGGGTAGCTCAATGGATTATGGGTGATTCGTTTGATGGCTGGAGTTTCGCTATGGCGGGTATAACGGGTGCAGCTTCTAGCGGACTGGGCTTTTTACCGGCGATGTTTATTAATACAGGCGGCGCATTAGCGAGATCGGGGATGCAAGGTCGGAATCCGAATGGGTCCATGACCGGCGCTGCCATTGGGACAGCGATTGGTTATCCGATTGGTTCTAAAATTGAAGGCGGTTTGAATAATGTACTTAATCCATGGTATCGACAGGACTGGAAAGATGTTGGGATGGGAGTATCAAAATGGGCACCGAAAACTCCAATTCCTTCTTGGTTCGGGGGAATGATTTCTTCTGGGATGCAAGAAGTCACAGGTAGCGCCGCGCAAAAAGCAGCGGAGGGTAAACAATGAAATCCAAGATCAATTTTGAATTATGTCGTTGGCTTCGTCATGTGATTTTATTTTTTTTAGGAACTGCTGTTGGAATACTAATTGTCGAATTAGTAGCCGCTCCGTTATTGGTTTGGCTGCTTTACGACATCCCCTACCAATTACCCACATGGAATCGGATTGGACGCTGGTCGCTAGGTATTTTATTCATTGGTTTCTTTGCAGGATCCCTAAGCTGGTTTTACGAGAAGCGCAGTTCCGGCCGTTAAATTCACTTCTCTTCTTTATTCATTAAATCAAAAAAATCGACTCCCAATCCCGTTAGATTTAGGTGGGGCTGGAAAGCATTTGTAGGCAGGGCAACGCAAGCGCGTGGCACGACAGCGCAAGCCAGCACAATTAACATTACAAGTCGTGAGGGTGATATCCGCATGGAAGGCGCTAAACTGCAAGCACACGACATCAGCCTTGACGCGGCTCGCAATCTCCACCTGATAGCCGCCACCAACACCACCGATGTGCAATCGACCAACAGTGGCAGCAACGTGGGACTTGGCGCTACGCTCGGTTCCAACGGTCAGCAAACCGGACTCAGCTTTCAGATCGGGGCGTCTGCTTCCAAAGGGCACACTAACGGTCATGAGACCACCTACGACAATACCCAGATCAGCGCCACCAATCACCTCCGCGTCAAAAGTGGCGGCGATCTGAATATGATCGGTGCGCAACTGGCGGGCAACAAAGTCAATCTCGACATTGGTGGCAATCTCAACATCTTGACGCAACAGGACATCAGCAACTTTGACAGCAAACAAGAAAATGGCGGCTTCAGTCTCAGTCTGTGCATTCCACCCATTTGCGTCGGCGTGCTGGCTAGTGGCGGTGTCAGTTACGCACGCCAAACGGTAGACCACAACTATCGCAGTGCAGTCGGACAAAGCGGCATCGCCGCTGGAAAAGGCGGCTTTGACATCAACGTCAAAGGCAATACCGACCTGACCGGTGCAGCGATCACCAGCCAAGCCGAGGCCGATAAAAACAGTCTGCACACCGCCAGCCTCACCAGCCGCGACCTCGTCAATACCCAGCACACCGACGCCGAAAGTATCAGTGTCAGCCTCTCCACCGGCAGCATCGCCAGCAACGTGATGGGCAACGTTCTAGGCAATCTCAGCGGTATCGGCATGCCCAAAAGCGGCGATGACCGCAGCAACACCAACAGCGTCATCAGCCCCGCCACGGTCACCATCACTGGCAGCGGCGACGCCACCACGGACGCCAACAGCAAAGCCACCGCAAACACACTCACCGAGCGCGACGCGACCACCGCCAATGCAACGCTATCCAATACGCTCACGCTACAACAAGCACAGGACCTGCAACTACAACAACAGCAAGCACAAGACAATCAGCGCATCGCGGGTTTGGTTGGCGCAGTGCTGACCAACATGGTCGGCGATCTGGCGCAAGGAAAATGGCCAGACGGTTCCCCACAAAAGATCGCCCTACACGGCATCGTCGGCTTGATCGAAGCCAAGATCGGCGGTGGCAGCGCAGCCGCCGGACTTGCGGCTGGCATGATGCATGAAGCGATGGTGCCGGTATTAAGTGATTATTTAATTAGTCAGGGTTATGAACCTGGAACGCAGGATTTTAATGACATGATGAGTTTGGGTGCATCTTTGGTCGGCGCGGCGTCGGGGGCATTGGCTGGCGGAAGCGTGGGGGATGCGGGGATTGGGGCGAATGTGGGGGTGATTGCTGATGCTAATAATCGGCAAATGCATCCGGCTGAGGTTGACCTGATCAAAAAAAATGCTGAACGATTTGCAAAAGAGTTTTATAAAACAGATAAACCCACGGCAGAACAATTGCAAGGTGCAGTAGCCATGTTAGCCAATACCGCGCAAAATCTGATTGATTACAATCTTGGCTACGACGTGCCTTACTTTAAACAGGCAGAATCTTTTTTACATACGCTGCAATCAGAGTACGCATCCACCGATCCAACACTATCCATCGGGAATGGACAATACCTGTTCTATGCCACCAATGACCAAAAAAATTCACCGTATATCAACAGCGGTTACGTTGATAAAGAAATTGCCGGTGTGATCATTAAAGCGCCGATCAGAAAACCTGAAATACCCGGCGAAAATAATAGCAAACGCGATCCTGCGACCAACTTGCCGTTGGATGAAGAAGGACGCTATGCGCAACAGATTGTAGTCGATGGAAAAATGCATGCGCCGAAATACTTCCCGTGTCCGCGGGCTTCCGCTGGCTGTGGCGGGCAGAATCTGGATATGTCTGACCCGGGGACGGCGGCTTATGTGAAGGCCTTGGATCAGAAGATACTTAATGATATTGGAACTGCGGCGACGGTCGTGGCGATTGTTAATCCAGTGGGCGCTATTGGAAATGCCGCTAGTGTGACTGGAATGTTGGTTACGTTGGCCTCAGCAATTATTGACGATCCGCTAGTAGTGGGAGGTGCGGAAGTAACGTCTCAGGCGGCACAAAAATATATGCAGCTTGTGCTTAAGATTCCCGCAGCTACTGCGATTCGTATTACTGCTGCAATTCAACTTTCTGGAGGATGGGGAGCATTCGCAAAAAGAATGAAGACAGAATCGACAATAAATAAATCGACAAAAGGAGAAAGATAATGTGGATTCGAATTTCGATTTTATCGATGCTTCTTATTGTCTCTATTTTAAATGCATGCCTAAGACGCTGGGAGGAACAATTTGACTTTGTTGGAATTTTAATACTCCAATTAATGGCAATTAGAGAAATATGGGCGTACTTGTTTAATAAAACTATGTGGCTCTGGAATGGTCCCGATATCAAAAACGATAGTCAATCACTTGGAAGAATATTTTTCTGTAGCTTCTATGTTTTATGCTATTTAATATTATTTTTTAAGAACTAATTTTTTTAACTGCACTGCCGCTATTGACAGGGGAATCACAACCAGACCAGCGCACCGCCGGTCTGGTCGGCGCCTCACTTGCCAACATGGTCGGTGAGCTGGCACAAGACAAGTGGGCCGACGGTTCGCCACAAAAGATCGCCCTGCACGGCATCGTCGGACTGATCCAGGCAAAGATCGGTGACAGCAGCGCTGCTGGCGGCGTCGCAGCAGGCATGAGCGTTGAAAAGATGTCACCGCTCATTAGCGACTACCTGCTCAATAACGGCTACGACATCAGCAGCAAGGAAGGACTGCAGGCCTACAACGACATGATGGGACTGGGAGCCACGCTGGTCGGTGCGGCTGCCGGAGGATTGGCAGGCGGCGGGATGGATAGCGCTGGCATGGGCGGGATGATGGGGAAGAATGCGGACGTAAATAATCGGCAGTTGCATCCTGATGAGAAAACGTGGATCAAAACGAATGCTGAACGTTATGCGGCCCAAAAAGGTATATCGTTTGACCAGGCGCAGCAGGAATTAACTGCACAGGCAGATCGTCAGGTGCAGGCAGGTTCTCCCGGCGCATGGGATAAAAGTGCGTATACTTTTTTACAAGAAGCAGGGCGTGGTTTACTGCCATCAGAAGGCAAGAGTGGAACGGGATTTATGTTCTACACCACACCTGAGCAGAAAGCGAATGCCGATATGTATGCAGGTTATGGAGGAACCAACAATCCATCAGAGAGTGATATTGCTGCTGCAATGCAGCGCGAGCAAACCTTTAAGGAACTGGCAAGAAAAGCGACGCTTGCCGCTGCTGCAACCGCTGCCGGGGTGGCAACTGCTGGCGTGGGGGGCGGCTCAGTGATGGATGTTTATGCCGCTTATAAGGCGGCTACGGCGGCGTATTCGGCGGGGGCTGCTTTGGGGACGGGGATGGCTGTTTCGGGGACGATTTATACGGTTGGCGCAGGAGTTGGTGCAGGTTATGATCAATATCAGAATATACAAAATTTCGGTATCAGTTTCGATCAGCGTTTCTCTATACCGGGATTAACCGCTGCAATGGCTATAGGTGGCTTAACTGGCATGTATAGTACGGCAATGTTCAAATGGGCTGGCACACCTAATACTATAAAAAATTGGGCAACAGTGCCAGGATTTATCACGCGCTTTAATAGCGGAGTATTTGGGAAGGTCGCAGGCGATGCTGCGCAAGGTGCGGTTAATTCATCCAAAAAATAATAATCGGAGGTGATATGTTTGACGGATTCTGGTCTGGAATAGTTGGTGGCTTATTTGGCCAGGTGATTACGCAATGGTTAAGCCGATTTAAGTATTGGGTAATTTTTTTAGTCGCAATGATGAGCATTCATATTGGATTTTTTACGGCACTGGTTTATTCAAAGGGGTTAGCGTTCGCTACTCAAGCAATGCTAGAAAACACCTTTACTCCAGTTGGCATACTAGTCCCAATGAGCGCAGGCGTAGGTGCTGTCTTCTTAGCTTTTATCGGTTCACTGAACACCACTAAAAAACCAGGCGAAGACGATAAAAATAGCTCGTAGTATTTAGTTTTTTATAAACACAAAAATCCCCACCATCATCTAGCCGTAACCAGATGTTGTTGCGTCGGACTGTCCTGATGTTAATAACCGGCAGTTGCATCAAGGTGAATATAATTTAGCAAAGAAGAATGCGAAGTTAGTTGCCAAGAAACTGGGGATTAGCGAGGAGGAAGCTGAAGGCCGGATCGTAGCCGAAATACTGAGCAATTCTGATGCGGAGACTGCGAATGCTGCCGGTGGCAAACATGACTATGAACTACGCAGCATCATCGGTTGCCAGAACCTGAACTGTGACGGTGACGTCAATGATCCCGAGTATGCGAATCATGATTACAACAGCGAGTTTACTGCTGAAAATCAGGCTGGCTACGACGCCGGGCAAGGACAACTTGGTAAAGGGCAGACTTATAATGATCTGGTGGCCGACAATATTAGAAAAGATCCGATAGGGGCTGCTTTGGCTGGTTTGGGGATGGTCGGATTCGGGCTAGTGACAGGAACTGGACTTCCCGCCCTAGGCATGGCTGGTACGGGTGCTGGGATTGGCATGGGCGTTAATGGGGTAGCTCAATGGATTATGGGTGATTCGTTTGATGGCTGGAGTTTCGCTATGGCGGGTATAACGGGTGCAGCTTCTAGCGGACTGGGCTTTTTACCGGCGATGTTTATTAATACAGGCGGCGCATTAGCGGGATCGGGGATGCAAGGTCGGAATCCGAATGGGTCCATGACCGGCGCTGCCATTGGGACAGCGATTGGTTATCCGATTGGTTCTAAAATTGAAGGCGGTTTGAATAATGTACTTAATCCATGGTATCGACAGGACTGGAAAGATGTTGGGATGGGAGTATCAAAATGGGCACCGAAAACTCCGCTTCCTTCTTGGGCGGGCGGCGCGGGTTCAGGAGGTATTCAAGAGGTATTAGAAGGACTTGTACAAAAAACTGGAGAGAACAAAAAATGAAATTAAAAACATACTTTGAATTATCAAGATGGGTTTATTACGTACTCTTCTGGTTGATTACAATGGGATTAATCGCGGTGATTGGAGAGTTCTTAGCCGGACCATTTATGGGCTGGCTGTTATACGACATCCCCTACCAATTACCTACCTGGAATCGGATTGGACGCTGGTCGCTAGGTATTTTATTCATTGGTTTCTTTGCAGGATCCCTAAGCTGGTTTTACGAGAAGCGCAGTTCCGGCCGTTAAATTCACTTCTCTTCTTTATTCATTAAATCAAAAAATCGACTCCCAATCCCGTTAGATTTAGGTGGGGCTGGAAAGCATTTGTAGGCAGGGCAACGCAAGCGCGTGGCACGACAGCGCAAGCCAGCACAATCAACATTACCAGTCGCGAGGGTGATATCCGCATGGAAGGCGCTAAACTGCAAGCACACGACATCAGCCTCGACGCGGCGCGCAATATCCACCTGATCGCCGCCACCAACACCACCGATGTGCAATCGACCAACAGTGGCAGCAACGTGGGACTTGGCGCTACGCTCGGTTCCAACGGTCAGCAAACCGGACTCAGCTTTCAGATCGGGGCGTCTGCTGCCAAAGGGCACACTAACGGTCATGAGACCACCTACGACAATACCCAGATCAGCGCCACCAATCACCTCCGCGTCAAAAGTGGCGGCGATCTGAATATGATCGGTGCGCAACTGGCGGGCAACAAAGTCAATCTCGACATTGGTGGCAATCTCAACATCTTGACGCAACAGGACATCAGCAACTTTGACAGCAAGCAAGAAAATGGCGGCTTCAGTCTCAGTCTATGTATTCCACCCATTTGCGTCGGCGTGCTGGCTAGTGGCGGTGTCAGTTACGCACGCCAAACGGTAGACCACAACTATCGCAGTGCAGTCGGACAAAGCGGCATCGCCGCTGGAAAAGGCGGCTTTGACATCAACGTCAAAGGCAATACCGACCTCACCGGTGCAGCCATCACCAGTCAAGCCGAGGCCGACAAAAACAGTCTGCGCACCGCCAGCCTCACCAGCCGCGATCTCGTCAATACCCAGCACACCGACGCCGAAAGTATCAGTGTCAGCCTCTCCACCGGCAGCATCGCCAGCAACGTGATGGGCAACGTTCTGGGCAATCTCAGCGGTATCGGCATGCCCAAAAGCGGCGATGACCGCAGCAACACCAACAGCGTCATCAGCCCCGCCACGGTCACCATCACTGGCAGCGGCGACGCCACCACGGACGCCAACAGCAAAGCCACCGCAAACACACTCACCGAGCGCGACGCGACCACCGCCAATGCAACGCTATCCAATACGCTCACGCTACAACAAGCACAGGACCTGCAACTACAACAACAGCAAGCACAAGACAATCAGCGCATCGCGGGTCTGGTTGGCGCAGTGCTGACCAACATGGTCGGCGATCTGGCGCAAGGAAAATGGCCAGACGGTTCCCCACAAAAGATCGCCCTGCACGGCATCGTCGGCTTGATCGAAGCCAGGATCGGCGGCGGCAGCGCAGCCGCTGGACTTGCGGCTGGCATGATGCATGAAGCGATGGTACCGGTATTGAGTGATTATTTAATTAGTCAGGGTTATGAACCGGGAACACAGGATTTTAATGACATGATGAGCTTGGGTGCAACCTTGGTCGGCGCGGCGTCGGGGGCATTGGCTGGCGGAAGTGTGCGGGATGCGGGGATTGGGGCGAATGTGGGGGTGATTGCGGATGTAAATAATCGGCAGTTGCATCCTGATGAAAAAACGCTTGCCAAGCAATTGGCCGCGAACAGCGATGGAAAATACACTGTCGAGCAAGTTGAAGATGCCATGCGTTCGGCAAACAACAAGGCGTTGGGAGAAGGCGTCGATGCAGGCGCAATTGTCGATGTGAATGGCGATACGGGGACGGTCTACGATGATGGTGCGAAATGGTCGGTCGTGTGAAAAGATGGCAAGCAACAATTAGTACAGCAGATTCCTTCCAATATTTCTCCAGATTTGATGACATACATTGCACAAAATTCCGGTGGTAATTATGGGTGGTCTCCGACAAAAAATATGGCGTTTAACATGAACAATTCGTCGGGGATATTTAATCCATTTGCAAAGGCACATTGTGTCGGAGCGCAATGTTCGGTGGTGAGGGTAGATCCTCCGTTGCCGACTAGAGATCAGATGGCAGATGTTGCGGGTTATACGGCTACGCAGTCAGGGCGGTTCGCTGCGGCCGCTACTGCGTATGCAACATTTTTAGCAGGCAACCCGAATCTTGCATCACAGGCAGGGGCAGCTACGCAAATTAGCATGGCATGGACGGCGACTTTAATTGGATTTGGGGCGTCGACGTTTGAACAGTTATTGAGGCCTAATGCTGGTCAATTAGCTACCAGTAGTTTCACAGATATATTCAGTATAGGTTTCGCTAAAAGGTTTCCTCTCGCTGGACCCGCTATCAACGAAGTGGCAGAAGTTATAAAATCTAGCAAAGCAGAAAATGACGTTGCAGAAAAATTAAATAATGCAATAGGACACAAAAATGAAACTCATTAAAGACGGGAATTTTTCTCCATGGCTCAGAGCGTTAATTTGGGCCACTGGCCTCATACTGGCCGCTTTATTTTATTGCTTCGCGACCGGAGAAATTATGTTTTGGGGAGTGATCATAAGTACAGCTATTGCAGCTATTGGGGCTTATTCTGAAGCAGCAAACACCTTAAGATTAAAGCCCTTCGACAACGAATACAAAAAGGCAAAAAGAAGCTACACGAATAAAGAAGATCACTCTTGAAACGTGTTGATTCATGCTGTCTTCCGCGGACGCGAATAATCGGCAGTTGCATCCTGATGAAAAAACACTTGCCAAGCGACTGGCCGCGAACAGCGATGGAAAATATACGGTCGAGCAAGTTGAAGAGCAAATGCGGGGTATGTCGATGACAAAAGATGGTCAGATGGAAGCAGGTAGTCCAGATACGATCATTGGTACAAATCTAGGTGACGGCACATGGATGAGGGTTGGAACAACCGCAGAGGGAGAGCCCATCTTTACGCAACAAATTGCAGCGGACGATGCGGCATTACGTGCCTATATTGTAGGCAATACCAATAATAATGTTGTACCGAGTTTGATCACGTATGCTGGCAATAGTGAATACACAGCGCCAGTGACGAGAAATATACTGCCAATTCCTACCGCACATTGCGGCGCAGCTGCCGCCGATTGTGCTGCTGGAATTGCGCCATCATTAACTTCAAAGCAACGGCATGAAAATAATACTCAATATGCTGATTACTTTTCTCAAACAGGTAATAATTTTTCTCGTGTAGCTGCCATTGCTACAGCAGCGGGAAATTTAGAAATTGCTATACCTTTGAAGCAGCCGCTGGTGTTTTAAGTTTCTTAGAGCAAGTAATTCGCCCAGATATGGGGCAAGTAGTCGTCGACTCAATATTGGTCGATCAAGCGGCAAAACAGGTAGCTGATCGTTTGCATATTCCGTTGCCTGTGGTTATTGAGGCAATCGAAAAATATGTCAAACCACAATTGCAACCGCTGAGAGACTCAATTAATAATAAATTTGGAAGTGAAAGTGGAAGTGGAAATGGAAATGGAAATGACTGAAAAAAATATAAGACGGTTTATGACATTATTATTTTGTTTGGGAGCGGGAATTATTTATCTATCTATTCAATATATAGAGAATAAATATCTTTCTTATGCTGGTTTATTGCTAGGTGGAATTTTCACTTGTATATCAGGATACTCCGCACAAGCTCATATGTTAAAAATAATGCCATTCAAAAATTCATATAAAAAGCTAAAGAAAGTTATGCAGAGGATGAGAAAAATCATGAATAAAAATAAAAACTAAGAGATATTCCCAGGTAATTGGTATAGCTGGTACGGGTGATGGCATGGGTGTGACCGCGATCACTGGTGTATTTGGTTTAGGAATACAACACGACACCCGCGTCCTTGATTTAAGACGGTAAAAAAAATGATCCGTAGTATTCAGTTGTTTTTAAAAATAAAAGACTCTCATCAGCATCTGGTTGAAACTAGATGTTATTGGAGATTTCGGAATAGAAAGACATGGGCAAGGCAAGCAAAAAACCTAGTAGATAATGTTCTGAACAATCTTAACAGCGGCGTTGGTATGTCGGAGAAAGTGGATGAATCCAGACATACTAATAGCGTTATCAGCCCCGACACGGTTAGCATCACCGGCAACGGCGACGCCACCACGGACGCCACCAGCAATCATCGCCTCAAAGGTGCACTTGCCCTCAAAGCCGGTTATGACGCCTACAAACTGTCGGCAGCATTGCCGGGATTGGTCGATGCCGCTAATGGCAGCATTCATGCGACTCAAGATGTACTCGCCAAAAAACCGCCTGATCCGGATGCGAAGGGTGAGGGTTTTGGCGTCAGCGTCAGTCTGGGTGTAGGTCAAAGCAAGCAGGACAGCAAGAACAGAGCAACGCAAGCGCGTGGCACGACAGCGCAAGCCAGCACAATCAACATTACCAGTCGCGAGGGTGATATCCGCATGGAAGGCGCTAAACTGCAAGCACACGACATCAGCCTCGACGCGGCCCGCAATATCCACCTGATCGCCGCCACCAACACCACCGATGTGCAATCGACCAACAGTGGCAGCAACGTGGGACTTGGCGCTACGCTCGGTTCCAACGGTCAGCAAACCGGACTCAGCTTTCAGATCGGGGCGTCCGCTTCTAAAGGGCACACCAACGGTTACCGATTTCAAGAACGGCAGAACATACCGCGAAGCGATTTTTTCCAGAACCTACATTCCGATTTTGTTGGAGATATTTGCGGAGCATTGCAATGGGGTGGACGAGATTGTAACCGAGATCGGCATGTGTTTTCAAATCAACCTGAATGGTGGCGGAAAAATTTATGACTATGGTTGTCAAATAAAAATAGCGAGTAGCACGGACGACGAAATCAAGGTCGCTATCAAATTGGCTGTAGAGAAGGGATGGCAGCGACTTCACTTGACTGGCAGCGAAGAATTCAAGTCACAAGTTTTTCTGGAGGCAGTTTTATCAGGTGCATTCCGTCCAGAACAAATCACGGGCTATAGACCGAGCAAAGCCGATCTGGAAGTCATCCGCGATTGCAAACCAGCAATGAAGATTGTCAATGATAGCAATGTCATTAAAAGTTATTTCGTTGAAAGATCAGACGGCAGTGGTACGGGTAGTGCAGAGCAGGTTCATCTTCCAAGGCTGAAGATTTAGTCGGTCCAAGCTGTCCAAGCTGTCCGGGCAGTCCCTGCATATTTGCATTCTTCGCGGGTGCAAATGCCACTAATTTCATTTTAAAAATACGAATTCCGGCTATGTACATGAGTCTTAATTAGGACTAAAATTGGTCCTCATTCATTTGCAATAGAGGTCTGATCATGAAATTCTCAACTCAGGTAAAGCCTATCAGCTACCTCAAGAGTCACGCCGCTGAAATTATCAAAGACATCACCGAAAATCGTGAGCCTATGCTCATTACGCAAAATGGTGAAGCCAAGCTGGTTGTTATGGACGTGAAGAGCTTTGAAGAACAAGAAGAAACGCTCGCGCTGCTAAAAATTCTGGCACTCGGTAATCGTGAAATTGAGCAAGGTAAATTTCGTGACGCTGAGGATGTGTTCGCTGAACTGGATAAGGCTGATCACTAATGGGCTTCAGAGTCGTCATACTCGATTCGGCTGAGCAAGATATGAATGAACTCAGAGCCTATATTATCAAGAATTTTTCCGCTGACACTTGGCGCACTACTTACGCGAAAATAAAAGACGCCATTCGTAATCTGCAAAATTTTCCGCAGGCTGGTTGCATTCCAGGTGAAATTGAAAAGCTAAATCTCACACAGTACAGGCAAGTCTTATCTGGAATGAATCGCGTCATTTACGAAGTAAGGCAAGACACCATGTATGTGCATGTCATTGTCGATGTTAGAAGAGATATGGAATCATTACTTACCCGACGACTTTTGAGGGTTACGTAATCGGACCAATACAATATTTAAGAAGCAGCTATTAATGTATTTTCTAATCAATTGAAAGTCTGTAGGTGAATTGACGCCAGATACAACGCCCGAGCAACATCATGACAATATGGTGGACTTTACTGATAAGGCTGCGACAGGATTAGGTGCGGCGTCTATTTGGACACCTTCCCCTTTAAATTTGGGACTCGCCGTACTGGCTGGCGCATTTAAAACGACTAATTATTTGTTAAAACCAGCCAGTTCAGGAACAGCTCTTTACGATTCCGCTTCGATTCTTATTCCCGCATATGTGATTTCACAAAATCCTTGGGTGCAAACAGGTTTCTCGATTGGTAGCTTATGGCTACAACCAATTGTTACGCCAATTATGGATAGTCCATTTAAATCACCTACTTTATGCAACCCACCAAAAACATGCTAAATCATAAAAAAGATAGTTTGATAAAATTTGAAGTAAAAATTTATACTTTTATTAGCTATGCAACGACAGCTTGTGTTTTTGCTTCCATGGTTATACATCCTTAATGCAAACAGTTCTTGAAAAAATATTGTTGTTATAACTGGATTTATATTTTTAGGGGTTGGCGCTGTATTTGGCTTTGCGGTAAAAAATGATGTGAGAGTTCTGGATTTAAGGCGCTTTAAAAAATAGGCCATAGCCGCACCCCGCCTAGGTCGGCGGCGTTTGGCGGTGAATATTGCGTCGGACTGCCCTGATGTTAATAATTGGCAGTTGCATCCGAAAGAAGTTGAACTTATTAAAAAAAATGCCAGCCGTTATGCGAAAGAAGTGTACAACACAGACCATCCAACACCAGAGCAAATACAAGGTGCGTTATCCATGCTGGCAAATACTGCGCAAAATCTGGCTGATTATAATCTCGGCTACGACGTGCCTTAATCAGCACAGGCAGAAGCGTTCTTACATATTTTGCAATCCGAATATGTCGCGACCAATCCAAGCCTGTCTATCGGTAAGGGACAGTTTCTGTTCTATGCGACGAACGTTCAGAAAAACTTAGCCTATATCAACAGTGGTTACGATAAAGAAATTGCTGACGTCATCAGCAAGCGCCCATCCAAAAATCTTGAATTTCAGCGAAGATTCAATCTGCTCGCGATGGTTGCTCAGGGCATTGGTTAAGTAATTCACCTAACTAATATAAGAAGGAAACAGTTTAACAAAAAAGAACGCTACTCTAGACTTTGTGGTCCCTTGAGGTCCTTTCTAAGTAGAGAAAATTTTGAATACAAACCAGTACGAAAAAAGCATTATTTCTGAAACCCCATTAGAAGTACCTAGCTCGTTTAACGGTAAAGCGGAGATGCAAACACCGTTCTTCGCTGTTTCAATTACCAAGCTTTTAGTGTTGTCGTTTTGTACGTTTGGGCTTTACCAGATAGTCTGGCTCTATCGAAATTGGCAGCTTGTTAAGGCGCGGGAAAAGATCAATATTGTGCCTTTTGCGCGAGCACTCTTTGCTTTTTTGTTTTGCTATCAAATGTTTAAAAAAATACGTGATTTCAAAACGCCGAATACTAGCCAGGGTAAGCTACATGCAGGTTCGCTCACTATCGCGTGGATTGTTGTGGCATCTATCTCCAGGCTCGGACATATTTGTTTACTTATTTCATTGATGGCACCAATTTTCTTCGTGCCTGTACAAATCCGTGTGAATCAAATCAATCATGCAGTCACACCTGATCATGATAAAAATGATCGTTTTAGTGTATTGAATTGGCTAACTATTGTTATAGGCGGTGTTTTATTTATGGCGGTGATTATCGGTAGCCTCGTGCTCATGAAATAAAACTACATTTCCCGATGGTGCATCAACGGTTCCCGATATTAATAAAAAGCGTAATCATTAGGCAAAAAAAGAGCATAAATTAAGACAGGTTTCCTTTCCCCAATTCCTGCAAATTCAAATGAATTTTTTTGTACTTAAGCCTGAAATTTCAGCTCTGCAATTATGTTATTTTCGTAGCTGACCTATCTGAACCAAAAATTTATTTTGTCATTGATTTCAATTTTAGCTAACAGGCTCTATTGGTGTAGTCGCTATCAATCTGCGCAATAAATTCATCGCGCATTTCTGACTCGGGTCGACGCAAAAAAGCCGCTCCTTCTGCATTTATTGTGCGGAAGGAGCGGCGTTTTGTTGACTGAATAAAGTGGTTTTAGCTTTGGGTTTCTTTACGCGTGATGACTGGTGGCTTGTTCTCGAAGCCATACACTGATCGTAGAGGGCACTGCGATTGCATCTTTGCCTCCGTCGGATTTCGCTGCAATGGCTTGCTTCGACGCCAGTTTCTTAGGGCGCTCAATACGCATCTGGAGAAACTCGGAAAGTGAGGCGATCGGCAAAAGTGGCTCCATAAGAAAATTGAAAGTGGCACTATATTATAGATCCACGGCAGCCTTAGTATTCGTTATGGATTTTAGAATACATAACCAGACACTAACGGAGCTTTCATGAAAAACGATGGTTTTCACGCCACTACAGTACCAATTAACAACTCCACCAACGCGCAACTTCACCAACGCAAGAATGCTGCGACGCCACGCGGGGTCGGCGTTATGTGTGATTTTTATGCTTCACATGCGTTAAATGCAGAGATATGGGATGTCGAAAATCGCCGCTTTATTGATTTCGCTGCCGGTATCGCGGTACTGAATACCGGGCATCGCCATCCCAAACTGGTGGCCGCTATTCAGGAGCAGTTAGGTAAATTTACCCATACTGCCTATCAAATTGTGCCGTATGAAAGTTACGTTACGCTGGCAGAGCGCATCAATGCGATCACGCCGGGCACTCATGCCAAAAAAACAGCATTCTTTTCTACTGGCGCCGAGGCTGTAGAAAATGCGGTCAAAATCGCCCGTGCTGCAACGGGTCGCACAGCGGTGATCGCTTTCTCGGGCGCTTTTCATGGTCGCACTATGATGGGAATGGCGTTGACCGGCAAGGTCGTTCCCTACAAGGTGGGCTTTGGACCATTTCCTTCCGAAATTTATCATGTCCCATTCCCGGTCGAGTTGCATGGCGTCACAACAAAAGATTCACTGGCAGCCTTGCAAATGCTGTTCAAGACCGATGTTGATCCGCAACGTGTAGCGGCGATTATTTTGGAGCCGGTGCAAGGTGAGGGCGGATTTTATTGCGCACCTGTCGAACTCATGCAAGCGTTGCGTAAGTTATGTGATGAGCTGGGTATTTTGCTAATCGTCGATGAAATTCAGACTGGCTTTGCGCGCACCGGCAAGCTCTTCGCTATTGAGCACTACAATGTAATTCCTGATCTGATGACGATGGCCAAGAGTTTGGCTGGTGGTATGCCTTTGTCTGCAGTGTGCGGACGGGCCGAGATTATGGACGCAGCAGCGCCTGGTGGTCTGGGCGGTACCTATGCCGGTAATCCGCTGGCGGTTGCATCCGCGCTGGCCGTACTGGAAGTGATCGAGGAAGAGCAACTGGTCGACCGTGCCAATATCCTCGGCAAAAAGCTCAAGAATCAACTTGAAATTTTGGGTGCAGAGGTACCTCAGATTGCCGATATTCGTGGGCTTGGTGCAATGGTGGCAGTTGAATTTCTGAAGCCGGGCACCCGCGATGCTGATGCCGATTTCGCTAAACGGGTCCAGACAGAAGCACTTAAAAAAGGCTTGTTATTATTAACCTGCGGCGTCTACGGTAACGTTATTCGTTTTCTCTTTCCATTGACGATTCCTGATGCTGTGATGGATGAAGCGCTGGCTATTCTGGGCACCGTGATGCGCAGTGCGTAGTCTTTGATCTGTCTCTGGCGATCAAAATGACGCATTCGGGCGTGTTGACATATAAAGCTTAAAGTGAGGTTGGTGCAAACTGAATCACATACGTTATGAAGGCTGTTGCGGTAGTCTTTGAATTTGTTTTGAATTTTTTTTTGACCTATCGTCATTGACGCTGCCAAGTATTTCAGCTGTCAGTCGGGATTATTGGAAGACATGTTTGAGTGTAGCGAGTTGGTCTTTCAACCTGACTGAAAGTCAAAAAACTTGGTGATCTGAGGGCGGCGTCTCTGGGGTCGCCTTCTTTTTGGTTAGTTTCTTTTGGCTCGATCAGGGACAAGGGAATAATCCCGCCTAAAGTCCCGATATATGGATGCAATCTTGACCGGTTTCTGATCATCGATTGAATGCTTGTCAAACTGAGAGTGTCCATATATGACTGGCTGTCGGGCCACCCCGACAAGCATCTGGAGCACCAACCGTTTCAGTCGTCGACGAATCGAAACCATACCAATAACATCTAACAAACCATTTATAAATCAACATTCGAACGTTAACACGCTCTGGTTAAAATTCAGTAATATTCGCAGCTGCGGCTTGAGAGTTTTCAGCCGCCTTAATAATGTCATCCCCGGCTTACTTTTTCGTGTTGCTGTATTGCATCTTGACTGTATTGCGATAGCAACGCCCATAAACTCCCTGTCTTAACTACCCGCTAAGGATTTTTTATGTTGCAATTAAAAGACGCTTCTTTATTTCGCCAGCAAGCTTATATCAACGGTGTCTGGTCCGATGCCGATAACGGTGAGACTTTTCCTGTCACTAATCCCGCTACTGGCGAGACTATCGGCACGGTTCCTCTAATGGGTACGACCGAAACCAGACGTGCGATTGCTGCCGCTAACGCGGCCTGGAAATCATGGCGTCGTAAAACGGCCAAAGAGCGCAGCGTGGTTTTGCGTAAATGGAATGATCTGATGTTGGCGAATGCGGATGATCTGGCGCTGATCATGACATTGGAACAAGGCAAGCCGCTGGCTGAAGCCAAGGGTGAAATCACTTATGCAGCCTCTTTTATTGAATGGTTTGCTGAAGAGGGTAAACGCGCTGGCGGTGACACCATTCCATCGACCTCGCCAAATAATCGTATTGTTGTGATCAAGGAGCCGATTGGCGTTTGCGCGGCGATTACGCCTTGGAATTTTCCCGCAGCGATGATTACCCGCAAAGTTGGCCCGGCGTTGGCTGCGGGATGTCCGATGGTGCTGAAACCTGCGGAATCCACACCTTTCTCAGCGTTGGCGCTGGCAGTACTGGCGGAGCGCGCCGGTGTTCCAGCGGGTGTGTTTAGCGTTGTCACAGGCGCTGCCCGTGTCATCGGTGCAGAAATGACCAGCAATCCGATTGTGCGTAAGCTGACGTTCACCGGTTCAACCGGCGTCGGACGTTTGTTGATGGAGCAATGTGCGCCAACCATTAAGAAACTATCGTTGGAACTGGGTGGGAACGCACCATTCATCGTCTTCGACGACGCTGATCTGGATGCCGCTGTCGAGGGCGCAATGGCGTCCAAATACCGCAATGCCGGACAGACCTGCGTCTGCGCCAACCGCTTGTACGTGCAAGCTGGCGTGTACGATGCATTCGCTGAAAAACTGGTAGCGGCAGTTGCCAAGTTGAAAGTCGGGGACGGTCAGCAAGAGGGCGTGACCCAAGGGCCGTTGATTGATCAAAAAGCAGTTGAAAAAGTCGAGCAGCACATTGCGGATGCCTTGAGCAAGGGCGCGCGCATCCTTGCGGGTGGCAAGCGTCATTCGTTGGGACATAGTTTTTTTGAGCCAACTATTTTGGCCGATGTTACTTCCGATATGGTGGTGGCGCGCGAAGAAACGTTTGGCCCGATGGCACCCTTGTTTCGCTTTACCACTGACGACGAAGTGGTGGCGATGGCCAACGATACCGAATTCGGATTGGCCAGTTATTTTTATTCACGCGATATCGGCCGTATCTGGCGGGTGGCGGAAGCGCTTGAGAGTGGCATAGTCGGTATCAATACTGGTCTGATTTCTACCGAAGTCGCGCCATTTGGTGGCGTCAAGCAATCCGGTCTGGGCCGCGAAGGTTCTAAATACGGCATCGAAGACTATCAGGTCATCAAGTATTTGTGCATGGGCGGAATTTGATTCGTTGAAATACGTATCCTAATAATCCGGAAAAAATCGACCGATTGAACTGACTGATAACGGGCGTTCCGCGGCTTTAGTCGTGTTAATCCATGCACGGCTAAAATGGCTCCGGTATTGCCTGTTCATTCGTCCCGCAATATTCAATGATCCAGGCACGGAACGGTGCGACTTTTTCCTGGTTCGCGACGCTTTCGAGGTAGACAAAATAACAACTCTAGCTCGGCATGCTGCAACGGCCGATTCAATGGCTGTATCGTAAAAACCGCGTCCTGTTGGGGTTGATACAGACCGCATTTCCCTTGGCGGTTCTGCCGATGGCGAGCGCCTTAAAAGTAGCTTCCAGTGCGTATGAAGAAGCCGCGGCCACGCTAGGTGCTACGCGCTGGTAATTATGCGTCACATACTTTTTCCGATGGCAATGGCGGGGATTCTATCCTGCGCCTTGTTGTTGTTCGCCCATAGCGCCAGCGCGTTTGCGATGCCATTGTTGCTTAGCGGTCGTCGCGTTATGGGGATTTACTTAACACCCTACAAGCGCCATATCTTATACAAATTCACAGCAACGTCGCGGCCCCCTTGACATCGGACAACAAACTATCTATCCTAATAGGAAGGTAAGCTTCGTAGATTAACTTTGTAGTTAAGCTTTGTAGTTTGCCCTTGTAATCCGTAGTTGTAAGCTTGGAGATTGAGGATGGAAGTTTTTTTATCGTTTATCGAAATGAGTCTATGAACCAACACGAACAACAAGCCCATGATGATGAGGCGGCGCGCACGTTGATGCTTGCCGGTGAGATTCGGGTGTTAATGGGTAAACTAAAGCGGCGCTTGCGCGAAGAGGTGTATCCGGGGGATTTCACGGCATCGCAAATGTCGGTTCTGAGTCGCTTGGAGCGCGAGGGACCAGCAACGGTGACAGCGCTCGCCTTGGCGGAAGGTGTGCGGCCGCAATCCATCGGTGCAACCGTCGCCGTATTGACCGCAGCCGGGATGGTGAGTGGGGCGCCGGATCCAGCAGACGGGCGACAAACGATCTTGTCGCTCACGACGGCGTGTCGAGAATGGGTCAGCGCGGCACGGTCGGCGCGGGAGGATTGGCTGTTCCGTAGCATCAACACCAAATTGTCGGCGGAAGAACAAGCAACACTTGCTGTCAGTATCAAGCTGCTTAGTCGCCTGGTTGATGCATAACCTGTGCTTCTCTCTGTATTAATTAAATTGCGAAACGAGAATGCCGGTGGCTTTGCGCGAAGGTGCTGAGTCGGACTGCGTCCGTTGGTTTTCGACTTTCACGAAGTAGGGAAGTCTTATTTGTAATCATTTTGTAATCATTTTGTAATCAATGTGTGTTGTGCGCCGAGCGTCGTGCGCCGGTTACCATTTAATCATCTTGAAGTTCACATCAAAAAAGGAAAACATATCATGACAGTCACTACACTTGATCCTCAGACCGCACTTATCGTTGTCGACTTGCAGAACGGCATGGCCGCTCTGTCGGCCGTCCCTCCTATGAGCGAAGTAATACAGCGCGCCGCGATGTTGGCTGATGCCTTTCGCCGCCATGGTTTACCCATCGTATTGGTCAACGTAGCGGGTGGTGCGCCGGGGCGAACAGAACAAGCGCGTCATATGGGGACGCCGCCTGCGGGATGGATCGATATTGTCTCGGAGCTGAAACAGCAGCCGGATGATGCCGTGGTGACGAAGCATACTTGGGGCGCATTCACCAACACCGACCTTGCTTCGTATCTGAAAGACCGTGCTGTGACACAGGTGGTGATCGTCGGCGTGGCGACCAGCATCGGTGTTGAGTCGACCGCACGTCAGGCGCACGAGCTTGGGTTCAATGTCACG
The DNA here is from genome assembly GCF_054343755.1 of Glaciimonas sp. GNP009. Lineage (NCBI taxonomy): Bacteria > Pseudomonadati > Pseudomonadota > Betaproteobacteria > Burkholderiales > Oxalobacteraceae > Glaciimonas > Glaciimonas sp. GNP009. The sequence continues at coordinate 301,855 of NZ_JBTGUV010000004.1, read as the reverse complement.
CTGGCTATCGACGCCATGACTGACCGGAGCTCCGAAGCGCACGCCAATAGCATCACGCTGATTTTTCCACGGTTGGGCGAGACCGGTTCAGTGCGAGAGATCATCGAATTGCTCGATAAGGATCACGAATGAGTAGGTTTGCGGCGCAGGTTGCCGCACAAGCAAAGCTTGCGATAGTGGTACGGTGATGGGTACTTTCCGGTCATTAAATAATGTCAATTATCGGCTTTGGGTGGGTGGTGCCCTTGTGTCTAATGTCGGCACCTGGATGCAGCGCACCACGGAGGATTGGTTAGTGCTGACCCATTTGACGCATAAGAATGCGACAGCCCTTGGGATTGTGACGGCGTTGCAGTTTGGACCGCAGCTGCTTTTGTTGCCCTTGACGGGTTTCGTTGCTGACCATTTCGACAGGCGAAGACTGTTGATCGCCACGCAGGCAATGATGGGGGTGTTGGCGCTCGCGTTGGGGTTGCTGACACTTTTCGGGCTGATTCAGTTGTGGCACGTGTATTTGTTGGGATTTTTGCTTGGCTGTGTCACTGCATTTGATGCTCCGATACGCCAGACGTTTGTGTCGGAACTGGTTGGAGAAGCCGATCTTGCGAACGCGGCGGCGTTGAACTCGACGTCATTCAATGCGGCACGGATGATCGGACCGGCCCTCGCCGGTCTGTTGATTGCGGCGGTTGGTTCGGGATGGGTTTTCCTGATTAATGCGGTCTCTTTTGTTGCTGTACTTTGCTCGCTTACATTCCTCCGCGTGAGTAATTTGCATCGGTCCGAAAGAGCGCCGCGGACGCCCGGTGGATTAGTCGAAGGATTTCACTATGTATGGCGGCGTCCCGATTTGAAAGCGGTGCTTCTCATGCTGTTTTTGATTGGTACTTTTGGACTTAACTTTCCAATTTTTATCTCGACCATGTCAGTGACAGTCTTCCATGCCGGATCGGGGCAATATGGTTTGCTGACGTCGACGATGGCGATCGGTTCTGTGGCGGGCGCGTTGTTGGCGGCCAGAAGGGCGCAACCGCATATCGGGCTGCTGCTCATTGGCGCTGTGGTCTTTGGGATTGGTTGCACGTTAGCGGCGATCATGCCTAACTATGTGTTTTTTGGCCTTGCGCTGATTATCATCGGCGTGTCGACGCAGACTTTCACCACGTCTACCAATAGTTTGGTGCAACTATCCACCGAGCCTGCGATGCGTGGGCGAGTGGTGGCTATAATGCTGGCGGTGGCGTTGGGCGGCGCACCGCTTGGTGCGCCAGTGGTGGGTTGGGTAGCAGACCGATTCGGCCCGCGTTGGGCGCTTGGTGTCGGCGCGGCTTCTGGCTTTGCGGCTGCAATGGTTGGGATCTATTATTTGAGAAAGTACCGACACCTGCGTGTGTCGTTTCGCGCTGGACGGTTTCGCTTTAGCGTAGACGAGCTTATAGCATGGCGTGATCCAGTTCCATCGAAACAACATGCCGACGCATCAACTTAAGCTAACGCGTCGGCGTGTATCAATTTATGATTTTGCGCGGTCCAGCAAACCTTGCGTGCGAATGAAGGCGACGACTTTTTCTACGCCATCGCCGCTGCGCAAATTGGTGAAGAGGAAAGGGCGGTCGCCGCGCATGCGTTTGGCGTCATGCGCCATGACATCAAGGTTGGCACCGACGTAAGGTGCGAGATCGGTTTTGTTGATGATGAGAAGATCCGAGCGCGTAATGCCGGGACCGCCTTTGCGTGGGATTTTTTCGCCACCGGCGACGTCGATGACATAGATCGTGAGGTCGGACAATTCAGGACTAAAAGTGGCGGCTAAATTGTCACCGCCGGATTCCAGCAAAATCAGATCAAGGTCAGGAAAGTCGGCGCTCATGCGGGCAATCGCTTCCAGATTGATCGAGGCGTCTTCGCGAATGGCTGTGTGCGGGCAGCCGCCGGTTTCCACGCCCATCAGGCGTTCGGCTGGCAATGCATCGGCGCGCAAGAGGATTTCCATGTCTTCTTTGGTGTAGATGTCATTGGTGATGACCGCCATTTCATAGTCGTCACGCATACTTTTGCATAACATCTCGCACAGTGCCGTTTTGCCGGAACCGACGGGGCCACCAATGCCGACGCGTAATGGGTTTGGGGTGGCAATAGTATTGGTACTGGTCGTGTTGCTCATAATAGAAATCTCTTACAAAAAATGGTTGAATTCGGTATCGCTTGCTGACGCCTAAAACGGGGCATTATTATGCACAACTCAGGATCGATAAAGTCGGCTGTATTGCTCTTCATGTTGCATCGACAGGAGCGATAATCCTGGTGACCAATTGGATAAGTCGTCGTCCGCCACTTGTTGCGCAAGCTCGGCGGCACGTTGTAGTTCTGGCTGTAAGGATAGTAATAAACGCTGTCCCGAAACCTGCCCCAAAGGTACGGATTTAACACAGACCAAGACCTGATTTTCGGCCCATGTAAACAGCATTCCCAGCAGCGTGGCTTCGTGCGGTATGTTGAGTGCCACAGCGGCAAAGGCGAATGCGGTCGGTAATGGCAATTCAGGTTCTGCCTGCAATAGGGCGATCAACGTGGCATCACCAATGTGCAGATCAATCACCAGCTTGCCTAAAGAGTAGCCCATTTGAATGGTCTCAGCGCGGAACTCGGCGGTGTCACGTGCGGCAATAAAACGTTCGGTCCAGACACGCACCGCATCAGCATCACGCAGTTCAAAAGCCTGTAACAAGCGCCATAAAATCGGTGCTTCAAAATAGGCCACAACGTGATGTAGATGATCAATGATCCAGTCCCGCGCGGAGGCCTGATCTTTTACCAGCCCGCGTTCTATCGCCGATTCCAGACCTTGCGAATAACTATAGGCACCAATCGGCAGCGATGGGCTGGATAGTTGCAGCAAGTGGAGCAGAGCGGTCGCTTGCATGGTGGCGATCCGTTTAGGTTGTGGTTTCTGGCTTGTCGCCGGGCCGATGAATTTTTTGGCGCAGCGGGACGGGGGCTAATAAGCCATCATTGTGGTGATGTCCGCCGCCATACGCGCCGGATTCTGGTTCGAATGCGGCGAACTGCTCAATCACATTTGCGCCAAGACCTTCCAGCATTTCTCGCAATACGGTATCTTTGCGAATGCGTAGAAAGCCATCTCCCACTTGTGCCTGTGTATGGCGATTACCAAGATGGAATGCGCAACGTAATAGTGCGAATGGCGTCGCGCATTCAACGCGATACGTGGCCTCGTCAGCGGCGATTATTTTTATCACCGATTGCGTACCGTCGTCGTCTTCGCCAGCGATCAGATCGCCATGGCGCAGGACTGTGCCGCGGACGGTAAAGACGCCAACTTCCTGCCCGGAAGTAAGTGCGGCGCGCAGACGGCTTTTTTCACGCAGGTCGTAGGGCAATACCAGTTCGCCATCAATGCGGTCGGCATGGTCGATTTTTGTATTAAGAGTTAGCATAAATGTTTGAAACAATCAGAATAAAAAGTAACGTTGCGCCATCGGTAAGATGATTGCCGGTTCGCAGACTAATAGTTCGCCATCGGCGCGCACTTCGTAGGTTTCCGGGTCGACTTCCATATGCGGCGTGGCGCTGTTGTGGATCATGTGATGCTTGCGTAAGTGACGCATATTTTTAACCGCAACCACCGGTTTGTTTAGTTTAAGCAAGTCGCCGATGCCATCGTCATACGCCGCTTGCGAAACGAAGGTTAATGAGGTTTTGAGGCCGCCGCCGTACGCACCAAACATCATCCGATAGTGGACCGGTTGGGGCGTAGGAATGGAGGCATTTGGATCGCCCATTTGTGCTGCCGCAATCATGCCACTTTTTAGTATCATGGATGGCTTGACGCCGAAGAAGGCTGGTTTCCACAGGACTAAATCAGCGATCTTGCCGACTTCAATGGAGCCGACTACATGAGAAATGCCGTGCGTTATGGCCGGATTAATCGTGTACTTGGCGATGTAGCGTTTGGCGCGGAAGTTGTCGTTGCGACTGCTGTCTTCCGGCAACGAACCGCGTTGGGTTTTCATCTTGTGGGCGGTTTGCCAGGTGCGCATGATAACTTCGCCAACGCGGCCCATTGCTTGCGAGTCGGACGACATCATACTGATGGCACCGATGTCGTGGAGGATGTCTTCTGCGGCAATGGTTTCGCGCCGAATTCGGGATTCTGCAAAGGCGACGTCTTCTGCAATCGACGCGTCAAGATGATGGCAGACCATCAGCATATCCAGATGTTCGTCCAACGTATTGACGGTGTAAGGACGGGTCGGATTGGTGGAGGACGGTAACACATTGCCTTGACCGACTGCGGCGATAATATCCGGCGCATGGCCACCGCCCGCACCTTCTGTATGGAAGGTATGGATGGTGCGGTCTTTAAACGCCGCCAGTGTGTGCTCCAGAAAGCCACCTTCGTTTAAGGTGTCGCTGTGGATCGCAACCTGCACGTCCATGCGGTCTGCGACGTTCAGGCAATTGTCGATGGCCGCTGGGGTGGAACCCCAATCCTCGTGCAGCTTCAGGCCGATTGCACCAGCGCGCACTTGTTCTTCTAATGGCGTTGGCAGGCTGACGTTACCTTTACCAAGAAATCCCAGATTCATGGGGAAAGCATCCGCGGCCGATAGCATGGCGTGCAAATGCCATGGTCCCGGCGTGCAGGTTGTCGCTGCCGTACCAACTGCCGGCCCGGTACCACCGCCTAGCATGGTGGTCACGCCGCTCATTAATGCTTCTTCAATTTGTTGCGGACAGATGAAGTGAATGTGTGAGTCGATGCCGCCAGCGGTGACGATCATGCCTTCGCCAGCAATGATTTCGGTTGCTGCGCCAATTGCCATGGTGACGTCGGGTTGGATATCGGGATTGCCCGCTTTGCCGATGGCGGCGATCCGGCCACTTTTTAGGCCGATATCGGCCTTGACTATGCCCCAATGGTCGAGAATGACGGCGTTGGTGATGACGGTATCCATGACGTCACGGTGATTGCGTTGCGACTGACCCATGCCGTCGCGGATGACCTTGCCGCCGCCGAATTTAACTTCTTCGCCGTAAGTTGCGTAATCCTTTTCGATCTCAATGAACAATGCCGTGTCTGCCAGGCGGATACGGTCGCCGGTAGTCGGACCAAACATTTCGGCATAGGCCTGACGTGAAATTTTGCTCATTTGGCTTCCTTCTGAATCTGTGGAATTTTTTCTTCTTTTTGGTCCATTTTTTTGTCCAGTGAGCCCATGACTTTGCTATTGAAACCGTAGACCTTGCGTTCACCCGCTAGCGCGACCAGTTCAACGGTCCGCTTCTGGCCCGGCTCAAAACGCACGGCAGTACCGGCAGCAATATTGAGGCGCATGCCATAGGCGTCGTCCCGCTCAAAAATAAGCGCTGGATTGGTTTCATAAAAGTGATAGTGCGAGCCAATTTGAATCGGTCTGTCACCACTGTTGGCGACTGTGACAATGGTAGTTCTGCGGCCGACATTGAGTTCGATGTCGCCGTCTTCGATCAGCATTTCGCCGGGGATCATGGTGATTTCCAGTGTCTAAAATGAGGGAACAAAATAGGGTAAGTGAGCAAACAGTAGCGCTGAAATCACGGAATCGGGTGATGCACCGTCACCAGCTTGGTACCGTCCGGAAAAGTGGCTTCCACCTGGATGTCGTGGATCATCTCGGCGATACCGTCCATCACGTCCGCCCGACTGAGAATTTTAGTGCCTTCCGACATCAGCTCAGCGACCGTTCTGCCATCGCGTGCGCCTTCCATGATCGCGGCAGTAATCAAGGCAATTGATTCTGGATAATTCAGTTTCAATCCACGGGCTTTGCGTCGTTCCGCCAATAACGCGGCGGTGAAGATCAATAGTTTGTCTTTTTCGCGGGGAGTCAGTTCCATTTGGCTCTTTCCTTCTTTATCTTGTTACGTTTTTTGTCTGATTGAAACGCCATATTCAGGTATTCCAGATACGGGGAATCACGGCTTCTCGTCCTAATAACTCTGGCCTGATCTGTTGCCACGCCTGCGTCATCCATTGTCTGGCAAGTTCGCTGGAATGACCAAGAAATCGTAGCACCATGACTGATTTCATTTGTGTTGCACCGATCATCGCCTGACCGTCGACCAACTGGTTGCTGGCCTCGCGCAGGTCATTGATGACCTTGGCTGGTAATGCTTTCCCCACGGCGATCAGCGTGGCGCAGACGGTATAGTTGGCTAGCCGCAAAGGGCTGCGCATAGCTGCCGTGCCTCCGCTTAATGTGCCTTGCTCGAACCAGATCAGTTTGCCTCTGCGACGAATACTGGTGCGCTGCATTATTTTGCCATCATCAAATGACTCGCCTGATGCGGTACGCCCGAAGCATAGTATTTCGCTGCCGATGTAGTTGGCATCGGCGGCGAGCGTAACCTGATGATCTAGTTTGACAGCGGCGTGGTTAAAGAAGATGGTTTCTTGCGGCAGCCATTCAAGCGTCGCACCCTCATCGACGGTGAGATTTACTTGCTGCTGCGACACGTTGCCGTTGGCTTTGTACCATTTCGCTGCGCCGGGTGTGGTGATGAGCGCGTGCGCGTGGTCACCGACTGTGGCTGAGACTGTCAATTGATCACCGCCAACGACGCCACCGGGTGGATGGATAATGATCGCGTGGCAGACTGAAGGGTGTTCTGGGTAAAGCGTTTTTTGTACCCGCAACGGTCCAAAATGGCTGCGTTCGATGAGGCGCGTTGTGCCTTGATCGTTGGCAAATCCCAGCGTTAGCCGGGCCTGCCATGGAGCGGGTTTATTGGTTTGCAGAGATAACGTTGAATCCGGAAATACGCGCTGATCTGCTGCGGAGACGAGTGCCGCGGATACGGTTGGGCCGAGCGTTTTGGTCGGTATTGGAAGGTCTGGGGCATCAACAAATTTCATTTTCGAGACTATACCGCCAAGTGTCTTTTAACGCTCGGATCATCCATTTGTGCCTGTGTTCCGGATGCAACAACCTCTCCACGCGACATGACGATAAAGTTATCAGCCAGCTCCTGAGCAAAGTCGAAATATTGTTCGCATAGCAGAATACCGATGTCGCCCCTTTGGCGTAAAAGCCGGATCACGCGACCAATGTCTTTAATGATTGACGGTTGAATGCCTTCGGTCGGCTCATCAAGGATGATCAGTTTTGGTTCGGCCAGCAAAGCGCGGGCGATGGCAAGTTGCTGTTGTTGGCCGCCGGACAGATCGCCGCCGCGCCGTTGCAGCATTTCTTTTAATACCGGAAAAAGTTCGTAGACTTCACCTTTGATCAGCGAGGCTTTCTTGCCGGATTTGGTCGCCATGCCCATCAATAGATTTTCTTCAACCGTCAGGCGGGCAAAAATCTCGCGACCTTGCGGGACATAAGCGATGCCAAGGGCGGCGCGCTGATGTGGTTTTAACTTGGTAATGTCGCGGCCTTCCAGCGTCACTTTGCCGGTTGCAACTGGCAATACGCCCATCAGACATTTCAGCAAGGTTGTTTTGCCGACGCCATTGCGTCCCAGCAGACTCAGGCATTTGCCTTTTTCCACGTTTAATGACACGCCCCGCAAAGTATGGGAGGAACCGTAATATTGGTTCAGTTGCTCGACGTTTAACATATGCAATTTTCCTGATGATCTTTTTCGGACTTACGTAGAACCGCACCGAGCGGTAATTTGCGCAATCCAGTTTTGAATGGTCGCCGCCATTTTTATATTGTCTGGCGTCAACGATGCCACTTTGAGTGATATTAACGTCCCAAATAAACTTCGATGACGCGCTCATCTGCCTGGACTTCGGACATCTTGCCTTCGGCAAGGACTGATCCCTCGTGCAGGACGGTAACTTTGTCTTGTTGGGCAATTTCGGTGACAAAGCCCATGTCATGCTCAACCACGACAATCGAATGTTTGCCGCGCAGTTCATTGAGTAGTTCAGCGGTGCGAGCAGTTTCGGCGTCCGACATGCCGGCGACCGGTTCATCCAGTAATATTAATTGCGGTTCTTGCATCAGCAGCATGCCGATTTCGAGCCATTGTTTTTGACCGTGGGAAAGCAAACCTGCTAATCTGCTTTCCTGACCGTTGAGACGGATCAGTCTTAGAATTTCATCGATCTTTCCCAATTGCTCCGATGTTAATTTTGCGAACAGCGTGATTCGGACGCGCTTGTCCATTTTCATCGCCAGTTCCAAATTCTCAAACACGGTATGTTGCTCAAATACCGTAGGGCGTTGAAATTTGCGACCAATGCCTAAGTGGGCAATCTCATATTCGGTGAGTTGCGTCAGGTCGATGGTCTGGCCAAAAAAAGCTGTACCAGAACTGGGCCGGGTTTTCCCGGTAATCACGTCCATCATCGTGGTTTTGCCAGCGCCGTTAGGGCCGATGATGCAGCGTAATTCGCCGACCGAAATATCCAGATTTAGATTATTCAACGCCTTGAAACCATCGAACGAAACGGTAATATTTTCTAAATACAGAATCGCGCCGTGGCTGGTGTCAAGGCCCTCGGGTTTGAGCCGAGCGTATGATGTGCCATGGTCGGAGTGTCGGCTGTTGTCGACAGTGCCAGTGGGCAATTTTGGATTAAAGAGCTCGGTCATGCAGACTCCTTAGAGGCACTGAATTTTTGTTTTAATTTGACTGCGACGCCAACCATTCCCTGTGGCATAAAGAGGGTGACCAGAATGAAGATGAGGCCGAGTACATATAACCAGAGTTCGGGAAATGCGCCCGTGAGCCAGCTCTTCAAACCGTTGACGGTGAAGGCACCGATGATCGGACCGATCAACGATCCACGACCGCCGACCGCTGCCCAGATTACCATTTCGATTGAGTTGGCGGGCGACATTTCGGATGGGTTAATGATGCCGACTTGTGGGACATAGAGCGCACCGGCAATGCCGCATAACACTGCTGAAAGCGTCCAGACAAATAACTTGAACCATAGCGGGTTATAGCCGATGAACATCAGACGTGATTCGGAATCACGGACGGCTTGTAACACGCGTCCGAGGCGGGAGTTGACGATCCAGCGGCACAACACCAATGTGCTTAACAAAAACGCAAAGGTAATCAAAAAGAGCACGGCCTTGGTAGATGGCGCGGTAATCGAGTAACCTAGAATCCGTTTGAAGTCGGTGAAGCCATTGTTGCCGCCGAAGCCGGTATTATTGCGGAAGAACAGCAACATAAAGGCAAAGGTCATCGCTTGCGTAATGATTGAAAAATAGACGCCTTTGATCCGCGAGCGGAACGCAAAATAGCCGAATACAAACGCTAATGCGCCCGGCACCAACACGACCAACGCCATGCAGTACCAGAAGTTGTCAGTCATCGACCAGAACCATGGATAGGTTTTCCAATCCAGAAACACCATAAAATCAGGCAAGTTGCTTTGATAGACGCCGTCGCGGCCGATCGCCCGCATGAGGTACATGCCGTGCGCGTAACCGCCCAGCGCAAAAAAGACGCCGTGACCGAGGGATAAAATACCGGCGTAACCCCACACCAGATCCAGCGCCAACGCCGCCATGGCGTAGCACATGAATTTGGCGATAAGGGCGACGGTGTAACTTGAAATATGCAGCGGGTGTCCGTCAGGAAAACTCAGGTTGAGTATCGGGAGCAGGCACAGAATCACGCCGCAAATCCCAATGCCGATCCATGCTGGTCGCGAGAACAGTGATGTTTTTGCAGGCATGACCGGGAATGAGGTTTGCGGTTGCGCCTCAACTTTGGTTATAGAGTCGCCAGACGCCAACGGGGGCGGAATAATGGTAGAGCTTTTCATTCGACACTCCTGCCTTTCAGTGCAAATAAGCCCTGTGGACGTTTTTGAATGAATACAATAATGAATACCAGAATCGCGATTTTGGCCAGCACTGCGCCCGCGACCGGTTCAAGAAATTTATTTACTTCGCCTAGGCCAATGGCGGCAATCACCGTTCCAGCCAGTTGACCCACGCCGCCGAGGACCACGACCATGAATGAATCGACGATATAACTTTGACCCAGATCTGGACCAACGTTGCCGAGTTGGGAAAGCGCAACGCCGCCCAGCCCAGCGATGCCGCAGCCGAGGCCGAAGGTCATCATGTCGATCTTGTCGGTAGCGACCCCGACGCACGCCGCCATACGACGATTTTGCATGACTGCGCGAACAAATAAGCCAAGGCGGGTTTTGTTTAGAATCAGCCAGACTGCAAATACGACAAACAAGGCGAAGAAGATAATGACAATGCGGTTGTATGACAGAACCAGCGAGCCGAGCACAGTGACACCGCCCGACATCCAGGATGGATTGGCGACCTCGACGTTTTGAGCGCCAAAAATTGTGCGTACGGTTTGCATCAGCATCAAGCTAATTCCCCATGTGCAGAGAAGTGTTTCAAGTGGCCGACCGTATAACCAGCGCAGGACCAAGCGTTCTAGCGCAATGCCGACTGCGGCGGTGACGATGAATGCGGCTGGCAAGGCCGCCAACAAATATCCGTCCAGCGCACCGGGTAGAAACTTGCGAAATAACATCTGGATGACGTAGGTGGTGTAAGCGCCGATCATCAACATTTCGCCGTGCGCCATGTTGATGATGCCCATTAGCCCAAAGGTAATGGCGAGACCCAGCGCGGCTAGCAATAGGACACTGCCGAGAGAGATGCCGTAAAACACTTTTCCGATGAACTCAGTGGTTGCCAACTGGCGATCCAATGCGCCCAGGGTACGAACCGTTTCAATTCGGATGGATTCATCTGGCTCGATAAAACTGCCATCGGGATTTTTATCCAATAGTCTTTCCAGCGCTGGTTTGATGCTGGCGTTGGTGCTGGTGGCAAGGGTTTTAATTGCCGCTTTGCGCAATGCGGGATCAGTCGCATGCAAGTTGGCGGTGGCGATGACCTGTTGCAAAGTGGCCTGAATGTCAGGATCGTTTTCTTTTTGTAGGGCTTTGTTGATGAGCGGAATCTGGGCCGGATTGGCGTCTTTCAACAAATCGATTGCTGCTGCCATGCGCCGTTTGCTATCTGGAGAGAATAGCTTCAATCCCGATAGCGCACCTTCGACAGCGCCGCGTAGTCGGTTGTTGACACTGATACCTTCTGCATCATCTGGTGTTGCGCCGGATTGATCGGTCGCAGGATTAAACGCCGGGTTGTCAGTCTTCGTGTCGTCGATGATCAGTACATCACCGTTGGGTCGGGAATACAGCGCATCGGTATTAAGCGCATTGAGGATTTTTGCGGCATCTTCGTTAGCGAGTGCTGCAATCTTGTTGACAGCCTCGATACGGACATCCGGATCGTCTCCGGCTAATGATTTTAGGAGTGCTGGATCAACGGCGGCATGTGCTGCCATCGTTTGAATGCAGAGCCAGCCGATGATAAGCGTTTTTTTGAGCCGATTCATTGCATTCTTTTTTGAGTAAGGTAAAGCGTTGTCTGCGGTGACGGACTTGAAGCAAGCCGTCAGAAGCAGTTCATCTCAACAAGAAATGGTGTTGCTAGTGTTTGGTAATGCATCGATACTTTGCTGTATCCTCATTTCCTCATTCGCCGCGCTAAATCTTATGATCATGCGTGGTGAATGAGGCGGTTGACACTTATTGCAATGAGACGATTACAGCTTTTGCTTGCTCTCGTTACCCACGATGTATGGGCTCCAGGGTTGCGCGCGGATAGTGGTCTTGGTCTTGTTGACGACGTTGAACTGACCGTCAGCTTTGATTTCGGCGATCATTACTGGCTTGTGCAGATGGTGATTGGTGGCGTCCATTTCCAATACATAGCCTGACGGCGCATTGAATTTCTGACCGCCCATCGCGGCGATGACTTTATCGGTATCAGTCGATTTCGCTTTTTCTACTGCTTGTTTCCACATGTAGATGCCGACATAGGTCGCTTCCATTGGATCGTTCGTCACGACAGTGCTGGCGTTAGGTAGTTTTTGCGCAACTGCGTAGGCTTTCCATTTTTTGATGAAGGCAGCATTGACAGGATTTTTGATCGACTCAAAATAATTCCATGCGGCCAGATGGCCAACCAATGGCTTGGTATCCACGCCGCGCAACTCTTCTTCCCCGACCGAGAAGGCCACGACTGGAACGTCTGTAGCTTTCAAGCCTGCATTGCCCAGTTCTTTGTAGAAAGGAACATTGGAGTCGCCGTTGATGGTCGAGATAACGGCAGTCTTGCCGCCTGCTGCAAACTTCTTGATGTTAGCAACGATGGTTTGATAGTCGGAGTGACCGAACGGTGTATACACTTCGTCGATGTCAGTATCTTTGACACCTTTGCTATGCAGGAAGGCACGCAAAATTTTGTTGGTTGTGCGTGGATAGACATAGTCGGTTCCCAGCAGTACAAAGCGTTTAGCTCCGCCGCCTTCTTTGGACATCAGATATTCTGTTGCAGGAATAGCTTGCTGGTTTGGCGCTGCGCCGGTGTAGAAAACGTTTTTCTCTAACTCTTCACCTTCATATTGGACCGGGTAAAACAAAAGGCTGTTGGTTTCTTTGAAAACCGGAAGAACCGATTTACGTGACACTGATGTCCAGCAGCCAAATACGACTGAAACCTTGTCTTGCGAAATCAGTTGACGCGCTTTTTCAGCGAATAGCGGCCAGTTGGAAGCTGGGTCGACGACGACCGGCTCCAATTGTTTGCCCATTACACCGCCGTGCGCATTGATTTCTGCGATGGTCATCAGCGCGACATCTTTCAAAGATGTCTCTGAAATTGCCATGGTGCCTGATAGGGAGTGCAGAATACCGACTTTGATGGTGTCGGCGGCAAACGCCGACGGCAGCCAAGATGCTGCGGCGAGTGCGAATGCCCCAAGTGCTGTAGCTTTTAAGACTGTGCGACGTGTCATGTAAATCCCCTTGTTATGTATGGATGAGAGGGCAATCACTATTTGTACTAGCCTCCCACCTGTATTAGCAGGATGCATGCCAATGGCATCACCCTTGGAAATTGCACTGGGGAATCAGTTTTATGACAATAGGGTTATAAGATAGACAGCATTCGAACCGTGGGCCGAAAGTGCGCGTCTTTTGAGTGCGTGTTAGTAAAAGCACAACCTGACTGCGCACTGAGTTAGTGCGGTCGGATTATTTTAGGGCGTGATATTGTTACCACTGCGGCCAGATTGGTGAGCCGAAAACGTGATGAAGTGCTTTGGCGCACGGACTAGCTCCAAAATCCTAACGTAAAAAAACCCGGTTCATAATTTGTGTCACCGGATAGGCGACCAGAGTTTGGAGTACGGGTGGCAGGTCGAGAGGGCGCATCATCATTTTAATAGTCATATCGGCGCGCAGATTGGTGCGCACGGTCGTATTCATCATTGCGCTAATTGTTTTTAAACGTAAGGAGTCGTTGGCGTGTTCTGGTTCGCGGAACTTGAAGACGTGCCGTAAAGCGCATGCACTATCTTCGGTTTTCATTTCAAATGTGCGTCGGCGCAAAGCACCGAAAATATGGCGGCGACTTAAGCCTTCCTTTTGGCGCAAACGGCGAAAATAGCGGAAGAAATGTTTGTAATGATTAACTTCGTCGTTTGCGATCAGCGTTGCTAAATCGCGCATGACAGGCTCATTGGTGCTGCGGGCTAATGCTTGATAGAAAGTGGCAGTGCCAGTTTCGACAACGCAACGGGCGACCATTTCAAGGGCTTTGCTAGGCTCAAGCAGTTCGACCTTGCAATAACGCGAATACTCTTCGAGAAAATCGTTATAGGCAAGTTGCCAGTTGAATTCTGGCCAGACGTGGGCAATGTACGCTTTTAAGGCATTGCCGTGCTGTAGTTCTTCTACTTCCCAATAGTGGGTTAACCAGTCGGCTATTTCTGGATCGTCACCGTAATAAGCAATTAAATTTTGCGTATATAAATCGGAACCGCTTTCTACAAATGAGGCGCAGGCGACGAGATAAAATAGATTTTCGTCCGAACGAACGGCTGGAATATCGATTGTCGAGAATGCCAGGTCGTCAATACGCCAATGCGGGGTTTGCTGATGCTCTGTGGTCGATTCGTCCTCGCTGTGCGTGCTGTGTGTTGTCATGATCGATCTCTCCAAACTAGTTGAGACTGCGGGTGGATAATGAAAACGCATAGATTCTTGCACCACTGCAAGTAGGACGAATAACAATGGATTTGGTTCACTTTCAATAACGTTATCACTCTTACACAGTACATCATCGACACGAGATGCGTAATTTTCGGTCGCATGCTAGGATATTTAGATAAATTTCCGACCAATTCAATGGAGGTAAAAAATGCTCTCAGCTGATAATCAAAATGAAAATATTGACTACCGTGGTTACACCATCGTGCCACTGCCGACGCAAGGCCACGATGATCTTTGGCACGATGGATACCAAATTCTTATTGCTGGCGCTCAGGTTACTAGTAGAAATAATACGGAAAGTGCACATTCGACCCGTGATACGGCGTTCGATAGCAGTGTCGATTTTGCTAAAATTGAGGTTGATAATTTGATTGCGTTGACGGAGTAAACTCAGATTTTAAAAGTTATCAGCGCCATTGATTGGCGTAATGGGGAGCTTGAACTGAGAGTTGTCCTTGAGAACTGTCGATAAAAATCTTACATCAGACGGAGAAGAGCATGCCTGAAGCAGCCTTTTTTGAATCGCAAGCGGGCAGTATTGGGCACCGCGCGCCAACACCCGTCCCGGCGGAAGAGCCACCATTGCCAGGACCGGGACCCGTCCCTAGCCCTGAAGAGGATCCGGTACCAGATCATAATCCGAGCAATTTCTAGATATTTGGTTTTAAAAGTATCTGGACCGGCATAGACAAATTGCGGAGCGCTGGTTTTGAGTCGGTTTAGCGCTCTACAGCGCAGAAGAGCCGCATAAAACTTAGTTAGTTTTATGCGCTTTACCCAATTTCTTCTCAAGACGGCTTTGAAGGCGCTCAAAGCAAATGCTTAAACACCAATACATCACCGCGGCTGCAAGATATAAGGGCAGTGGACGAAAGGTCACGGCGATGACTTCTTTAGTTGCCAGCATCAGTTCCGTGACGGTGATGACCGACACTAAGGACGTGTCCTTTATTAAACTGATGAGTGTATTGCTCATCGAAGGCACGGCAATCCTGATGGCTTGAGGAACGACGATATAGCGCAGTGTCTGCCAATATGTCAAACCGATGCTGTAACTGGCCGACCATTGACCTTTATCCACACCAATAATAGCGCCCCGAAGGCTTTCGGACAGATAGGCTGATGAATTGAGACTTAATGCAAGGATACCGGCAGTCAAGGGAGAAAAATTGATGCCAACGCTTGGCAGGCCATAATAAATCACAAAAATCTGCACCAGCAAGGGCGTGCCGCGTAGCAAGCTGACATAGACGGTGGCAGGCCATTGACACAGGCGCGACGGCAAAATGCGCGCAACCGCCAGCGGAAAACCGAGTAGAAGACCGCCTAGCATTGATGCCACCGCAAATATCAGGGTGTAGCCCACGCCTTTTATCAAGGTCGGCAGTGCAAGCTGCAACAATTCCAGTAATTCCATAATGTCTTTGTGAAAAAATATCCCCGCACGACAATTCGGGCGGGGATAGTTGCGCTGATAAGACGCTCATTTTAAAACAGCTAAGCCGTGAATGGTTTGTTAATGCATTGCATTAATGGCATCCATCTGATGCATCCTTAGATTATCGCCGAAAAAATCTCTTTGGCTTAGAAATGATACGTCGCAAATGCTATCACTTTGCAGTCGGCGGTTTGCTGACATCGATACCGAACCATTTCATCGACACTTGTTTAAAACTGCCATCTTTCAGGATGTCTTCAATGGCTTTGTCAAGAGCAGCCTGAAATTTTGGGTTGCCTTTTTGGAACGGAATACCAATTTTATCGACTGCGCCAATTGGTGCACCGGCTTTTAACGGTAGCTTGGTATTTTTTAACAAATAGCCAACCAACAAGCTGTCATTCAAGGCTGCATCAATTCGACCGCTTGCCAGATCTGATAAATATTCTGGCGAGCCTGGATACGTTTTGACATCAATACCTGGGACACTTTTCGCTTTTTGTTCGAAGTTGGTGCCTTGTCCCAGACCAAGTTTTTTACCTTTTAAATCTTCCAGGCTAGTGAAGTTGCGTTTTTCATCTTTACGGACGATCAGCTGCGCACTGGAAATCGTGTACGGAATAGAAAAATCGAATGCTTTTTTGCGCTCATCGGTGATGCCAACCTGATTCAGAATCACGTCATATTTTCCTGCACCCAGGCCCGCCAGAATGCCACTCCATTCAGTCGTGGTGAACTCTGTTTTTACGCCGAGTTTGGCTGCGATCAAATTAGCCACGTCGACTTCAAAGCCGGTAAGTTGACCATTTTTAGGGTCTTTAAAGTTGAATGGAGGGTAATTGCCTTCCATTGCTACTTTGAGTGTTCCGCGTGCTTTGATCGTATCGAGAAGGTCGGCGGCAAAAGCGCTGACCGCTAAACTAGAGATAAGAACGGCAGCGGCGATTTTGGTCAAACTGGAAAGTTTTATTGAAGCCATTTTTAATCCTTCGGTCGGTGTGAATTGAGTGATATCGCTAAGCTAAAGGGATTAGCAAATTGCGGACTTGGGCCATCCGTGTGTATATGTTGATAAAAATTTTAACGACTATATTAAGCGCTCATCCTGACGAATGGGAAGTAATGGTTTGGTTGTTAGATAGTTGTTTAGTAAAAAGAAAAATCTTTTATGAATTTCTTTAGGGTTTTTGTCGCGCCAGATGCAACGTCAATCCTTCAAACTGTTGGTATAGCCCGGCAATTTCGGGGTTCCAATGCTGCACCGCGTCACGTTGTCGCTTGACGGTGTCCATGTCGCCACGCGCAATCGGGCCGGTAAGGGCGATTGCCGGGCCTAGCTTAAAGGCGTTAGTGGCGCTTTCAATGAGCAGTGGTTCGATTAAGCGTAGTGCAACGTCGGGCGGCAGACCCGCCTCTACGTAAGCTTGACGGGCCACATCGATCAGCGTTACCAGATAGTTTGATGCAAATACCGCTGCTGCGTGATACAAAATTTTGTTTTCGCGTTTGATGGCGACGCAACATCCACCGATGGCGTCAAATGCGGGAATCAGTCGGGCGAACGCGACGGTGTCGCCTTCGCTGCCGCAGTAGGTACCGGCGAAATTTTCAGTAACTTGTAGTGGATCAGCGAAGCTACGAATTGGATGAATGCTGGCAACTGCCGCGCCTTGCTCGGCCGCAGAAATCAGTGTATCGGAACCTAACGCGCCGCTGCAATGGAAGACGACGCTGCGCGCAGAGAGCTTTCCACTAGCGGCAAGTGCGGCACAACAGGCGGTTATCTGATCGTCACCAGCTGCGATCAGATAGACATCTGCGTGGCGTAACTCGGCATAGGTGTTGACGGGATTACCGCCGCCAATGAACGTACACGCTTGCTGCGCGCTATCGGAGGAGCGATTTAATATGTCCAGTAACTGGAATGCCTGATGCGCGTGCCAAAGCCGCGCAAGGGTTTTCCCCACTTTACCGCAACCGATGATGGAAAGGGTTGGCACAGCGAGAGCGTGACCAGCGTTTTGCTGGCCAGTCGCCTTATTGTTGACATCGCTGACATCGTAGGAGTCAATACCGGCAATCGTCTTATCTGCAGTATTGCGCACCTTGGTTAGTTGCCCAGCTGTTCCAATGCTTCCTGCTGTTCTAGCCATTCAGCCTCCAGTTGTGCCAACTCTTTGGCGTAAAACGCCTGATCGGTCAGCAAAGTTGTGAGCTCTTTCTTCTTATCTTTATCGTACACTTCCGGATTGGCCAGATGCGTATCAACGGTTGCTTTTTGTGCGTTACGTTTTGCTAACTGCTCATCTAAACGTTTGATCTTTGATTCGATCGGCTTTTTCAACGACGCGAGTTTTTGACGCGCCTCTGCATCCTGACGTTTTTGTTCGCGGCGGTCTGCGCTGTCAACCTGCGGCGCTGCGGCGGGTGCGACTGCGCTGGTGATTTTTGCGGTTTCCTTGGTTTTAGGTAAGCCGGCATCTTTACCAACGTTTTTGGCAGCAAGCTTGGTTTTGAATAGCCAGTCTTTGTAGTCGTCCAGATCGCCGTCAAACGGTTCCACTTTGCCATCGGCAACGATAATGAATTGATCGGTCGTTGCGCGTAACAGATGACGATCATGCGATACCAGTACCAGCGTGCCTTCGAATTGCGCCAGCGCCATGGTCAACGCTTCGCGGGTTTCCAGGTCCAGATGGTTGGTCGGCTCATCCAGCAGCAGCAGGTTGGGGCGCTGCCAGACGATCAAGGCTAAGGCCAGACGGGCTTTTTCGCCACCGGAGAAAGGTGCGATAGAACTGGTTACCATCGGGCCGTTGAAGTTAAAGCTACCCAAGAAATTGCGTAGCTCTTGTTCACGCGTCGTCGGCGCAATTTTTGCCAAATGCCATAACGGTGATTCGTCATGACGCAGCATTTCAACTTGATGCTGGGCAAAATAGCCAATCGACAAACCTTTACCGAACTGGGCGTCACCGTGCAGTGGTTTCAGTTCCTCTGCAATGGTTTTGATGAAGGTTGATTTACCCGCACCATTGACGCCCAGCAATCCAATTCGCTGACCAATTTGCAGTGAGAAGTTGATCCCGGCGATGATAACTTTTTCCGTGACATCATGGCTGGTTGCGCTTTCAATCCGATAACCGGCGCTGACATCTTCCATCGTCAATAACGGATTAGGCGCACTCAGTGGCTCACGAAACTCAAAAGAAAATTCAGCAGCGGCGCGCAGTGGTGCCAGCTCTTCCATTTTGGCGAGTGCTTTCATCCGGCTTTGCGCTTGACGGGCTTTGCTTGCCTGCGCCTTGAAGCGACTGATAAATGATTCAAGATGTGCGCGTTGACGGGTTTGCTTTTCAAGCGCACCAGCGGCCAGAATCATTTGCGCAGCACGTTGTCGTTCGAATGATGAATAGTTGCCGGTATAACGCTTCAATTTGCGTTCGTCGATATGCACGATGACATTGACGACGCCGTCAAGGAAGTCGCGATCATGCGAGATGATAATCAGTGTGCCAGTATAGCGTTTGAGCCAGTCTTCCAGCCAGATAATGGCATCAAGATCCAAATGGTTGGTCGGTTCATCAAGCAGCAACAAGTCGGACGGACACATCAGCGCTTGCGCCAGATTCAAACGCATGCGCCAACCACCGGAAAAACTGGCGACGGGTTCTTGCATTTGTGCCATTGAGAAACCAAGGCCGGTCAATAATTGTTCACCACGTGAGCGCACCGTGTACGCATCGGCGTCGGCCAGCGCACTATACAAATCGCCGATCAACGTGCCATTGGCAGCGCTTTCCGGTTCACTTTCCAGAAAAGCCAATTCTTCTTCCAGACGACGCAGCGTGATGTCGCCATCAATGGCGTATTCCAACGCTGGACGGTCAAGGGCAGGGGTTTCCTGCGCGACGTATGCCATGCGCCATTTGGAGGGAAAGTCGATCTCGCCGGCATCGGCGTGAAGTTCGCCGCGTAATAGTCCGAACAGGCTTGATTTACCGGCGCCGTTAGCCCCGATCAGGCCGATTTTGTCACCCGGATTGAGGGTAATATCGACTTTGTCGAGCAGCGGCTTGATGCCGCGCATCATTGAAACTTGTAGGAAACGTATCATGAAAATGGTGTGTTGGAAATGCGTTGGGGGAAGCTAAGTGACGCAGTATTCACATTGACCAGAATAAATGCTGCATGCCTGGAAGCACATTTAGCATCAATTATGGCGGTCAATCATTGATTGAATCTTCAGTAAGTCAGGAAAGACTATTAAAAACCCAAAATCGTCGGATATTTAACCCTTCCTGCCACTTTTAGCGTGCTTCCCTAAAAAAGAAAGCGCCTATGATAAGGCGCTTTTATCAATTTGCCTAAATTCTGGCATCTTCTTGTTGTTAAGGCAGCTGATCGGCTGTTAATAAAAACACCATGTCATCGCCCGCGCTGGTCGATACCCATGTCATTTCCATATCAGGGAATGCTGCTTCGGCAAATGCGCGTTCGTTACCGATTTCCACGATCAACACACCGTTTTTGGTCAGGCGTTGTTTTGCACCAGCCACGATTGTACGCACTAAATCCATTCCGTCACTACCGCCAGCTAAAGCAATCTGCGGTTCCGCCAGATATTCTCTCGGTAACTTACCCATTGAGCCAGTATTAACGTACGGCGGATTGGTAACGATCAGGTCATATTTTTTGTCAGGTACGTTGGTATACAAATCAGATTCGATGAGAGTGATCCGATCTTGCAAGTCGTAATCGTCTACATTGCGCCGCGCTACCGCCAACGCATCGGCAGAAATGTCAGCAGTGTCAACATGCGCGTTGCCAAAGGCATCCGCCAACATGATCGGCAAGCAGCCAGAACCGGTGCACAATTCCAGGATATTGGTGACTGCTGCGGGATTTTGAACCCATGGCGAAAAGAAATCGGGAATCAGTTCAGCAATAAACGACCGTGGAACGATCACCCTTTCATCAACATAAAAGCGGTAATCGCCGAGCCATGCTTCTTGCGTGATGTAAGCGGCGGGAACGCGGTCAGTGCTGCGGCGTTCGATGACGCGTAGCACTGTGTCCACTTCTTGCTGCAACAATCGCGCGTCAAAAAACGGCTCGATTTTATCGAGTGGCAGCTTTAATGTATGCAGGATCAGATAGGCGGCTTCGTCTAGGGCTGTGCTGCTGCCGTGGCCAAAGAATAGTGCTTCGGTGTTAAAGCGAGTGACTGCGTAGCGCAGCAAATCGCGGATGGTGGCGAAAGAATTGGGTGTCATGGGACGGATTATAGATGTTATGAGCGCTGACGAGAAGAAGAGGCGCAATGTTGGTCGACTATTGATGTGTATTTCTCGCTGCCGTTCTATATGAAAGCGTTGAGCAGAAAGATCCGATTAATCGCATACAAAACGTAAATAAAAGGCGACATCTTGAATGCCAATGTTTTGGTCGTGATTGTATTTAGCTGGGAGGAGGTGAGTTCATCGCCTTGTCGCTCTAACGACAAGGCGATTGCATACCGGATTACGGCAGCAAATTACGGCAGCAGATTTTCGAGCGTCTTACGATAGATATTTTTCAATGGATCGATAAAGCGCACTTCAATGTGTTCATCGATTTTGTGAATGCTGCCATTAGGGGGACCAAATTCGATGACTTGAGGACAGATTTGCGCAATAAAACGTCCATCAGAAGTCCCCCCAGTTGTCGATAATTCGGTTTCAATCCCGGTTTCTGCCTTGATGGCAGATGCTAAAGCCGCGCTCAATGCGCCACGTGGTGTCAAAAATGGGCGACCGCCGATAATCCACGCCAGCGAGTATTCGAGTGCATGTTTGTCTAGAATCGCTTGGACGCGCTGTTGCAGGTCTTCTACCGTACTGGCTGTTGAAAAGCGAAAATTGAAATCAATGACCATTTCGCCAGGAATGACGTTTGATGCACCGGTTCCACCGTGAATGTTTGACATTTGCCAAGAAGTTGGCAAATAGTACTCGTTAGCGTCATCCCACTTTTCCGCAGCTAACTCCGCTAGTGCTGGCATCGCCAGGTGGAGTGGATTTTTAGCCAAGTGCGGATAAGCGATGTGGCCTTGCACGCCTTTGATGATGAGCTTGCCTGACATCGTCCCGCGTCGGCCATTTTTGATCATATCGCCGAGTTCACCGCTGGAAGTCGGTTCGCCGACGATACAATAATCGAGCTGTTCACCGCGGGCTTTTAACTTTTCGCAGACCACCACGGTCCCGTCGGTGGCAGGACCTTCTTCATCACTGGTAATCAAAAAACCTATAGAGCCGGAATGATTTGGATGGGCCAGCGTAAACTCTTCGACTGCCACCACCATGGCGGCAATCGAGGTTTTCATGTCGGCGGCACCACGTCCATATAATTTGCCATCACGATGGCTGGGCAGAAAGGGGTCTGATTGCCATTGGTCACGTGGACCAGTTGGCACTACATCTGTGTGACCAGCAAACACCAGTAATGGTTGCGTGGTGCCTTTACGGGCCCAGAGATTGGTGACATCACCAGACTGAATCGTTTCGCAGACAAAGCCAAGCGGAGAAAGGAGTTCGATCAGACGGTCCTGACATCCTTTGTCCTGTGGTGTGACGGAAGATAAGGAGATCAACTCCTCTGCAAGTGCAAGGGTTTTGCTGACGACGGTATTTGACATAGTTATTGATTAAAAATCTGTTGATAAAGCGCGTCGGAAAAGCCGACGTAGGTGTTTTTGCCAGTAAATAATACCGGCCGCTTGATAACGGAAGGGAACTCCATCATCAAAGGCGTCGCACTGATACTGTCGGTAATGCTGGCGCGGCGCTGGTTAGATAGATTGCGCCAGATTGTGCCTTTGCGATTCACCAGCACGTCCCAGGGGATATCGGCGAGCCATGTGTTGATCAGGGCGACGCTGACGCCATCTTTTTTAAAATTATGAAACGTGTAGGCGATCTCTTGATCTTCAAGCCAGGTGCGGGCTTTTTTAACTGTGTCGCAATTCGGGATGCCATAAAGGGTAATTGCCATGCGAGGTTACATTCTTTTGAGTGATATGGACGATGAGTATAAATCGAAGCAACGTGCGCTTTAGCTGCGCACGGAGCTGGCTATAAGGCGATATATATCGGCTCCGCTGCTAAACCTTTAAAGATTGCTATAAATCAAGCGTAAACTCAGTGTAGGTCGGGCCTTCGCCTTTATCTGGAGAAGGTGGTACGGTGTTTGTTTTTTTGGACGCAGCGCCATTGTCACTGGCGTTGCTGATGAGCCAGTATAAATTGCTAGGGGAATCGGCTTGAGAAAGTGCTTCTTCTTGCGTAATGATACCTTCTTCGATCAATCGCATCAGTGCTTGCTCAAAGGTCTGTGAGCCTGGCGCCATACTTTTTTCCATGGCATCTTTAATCTGACCGATTTTTCCATCTTCCATTAGCTCAGATATATGCCTGGTGTTGAGCATAATCTCAACCGCTGGCGTACGTTTATCGTCTGTTGTGTTGACCAGCCGTTGCGACACGATGGCAGTTAATGTTGATGCCAGATCTTCAAGCAAGGTTGCACGATTTTCCAGAGGGAAAAAGCCGATCATCCGATTTAAAGCGCGGTAACTATTATTTGCATGCAACGTTGACACCACCAAGTGGCCTGATTGGGCATAGGCAAGTGCCGCTGACATCGTTTCTCTGTCGCGGATTTCTCCGATCAAAATACAATCGGGGGCCTGCCGTAAAGCGTTTTTGAGTGCAACGTCGAGATTGTCGGTATCAATTCCGAGCTCACGTTGATTGACGATCGAGCGCTCATTCTTGAATAAAAATTCAATCGGATCTTCGAGCGTCAGAATGTGACCGGCCTGGGTTTTATTGCGATAGTCCAGCATTGATGCAATTGTCGTCGATTTGCCTGAGCCGCAGGCACCAACGACAAGGAGCAAACCGCGTTTGCGGTTGATTAGTTCCATCAGAACGGGGGGCAAGCCAAGACCTTCAAACGCCGGAATGTCGAATGGAACATAACGAATAACTGCGGAGATATTGCCGCGTTGCTTGAATACCGACAGTCGGAAACTACCGATTCCGCTGATGTGTAAACCCATATTCAGTTCTTTATCGCGTTCCAGCTCTTGCAACCGCGCGACCGGCACAACTTCGTTCAATAGCAGAAGAATGGTTGCCTTATCCATTTTTTGCTGATTGATCGGTACCAACTGACCTTTAATCTTAAGGTGGATTGCCGAGTTGATGGTCAGGAACATATCCGATGCTTCTTTTTCCTGCATCAGACGGAACAAGCGATCCATTGCCATAAGGGTTCCTCAAAAAATAGGTGTCAGGACTTACGCAAAATCGCCCCAGCGGCTTTGTGCGTTTCTAGCCAAAGTCGCTACTGTCTGCATCGACAGAGTTGGCAAGCCCGTTGCTGGGACAATTTTGAGTAAGTCCTAAACAAGTCACTTTAGTTTCAATTTTGCTTTATGGTGTTCGGTCTGGATTGAATAATCACGAAATAAGCAAAAAATATCAACAAAACTAAGTGGTAAATTTATATTTAAAATAAGAAACGGAACCAGTGCACACGTTGGTTCCGAGGCTTATTTATTTTGCGTTACTTATTAAGCGTCGCGTAGTAGTTCGTTAATAGCTGTTTTTGCACGTGTTTTTGCATCCACACGTTTAACGATAACAGCGCAATACAGACTGTATTTGCCATCGGCGGATGGCAGGTTGCCAGAAACGACGACTGAGCCCGACGGAATGCGGCCGTAAGTTACTTCGCCCGTTGCGCGGTCATAAATTTTGGTTGATTGACCGATATAGACGCCCATCGAAATGACTGAGTTTTCTTCAACTACGACGCCTTCGACGATTTCCGATCGCGCACCGATGAAGCAATTGTCTTCAATAATGGTCGGATTGGCTTGCATAGGCTCCAGAACACCACCAATACCAACGCCGCCGGACAGGTGGACGTTTTTACCAATTTGGGCGCAAGAGCCAACCGTTGCCCAAGCATCAACCATCGTGCCTTCGTCGACATATGCGCCGATGTTGACAAAAGAAGGCATCAGAACGACGTTTTTGCCGATGAAGCTACCGTGACGTGCGACCGCCGGTGGCACCACGCGGAAACCGCCTTTGGCGAAATCATCCGCTGTGTAGTTCGCAAATTTGGTCGGAACCTTGTCATAGAATTGCATATTTTCACCTGCAGGCATCGGCATGTTGTCTTCCAGGCGGAATGACAACAGCACGGCCTTTTTGATCCACTGATTAACAATCCAGTTGCCGTCGATTTTTTCAGCGACGCGCAAGGTACCTTGATTTAACTCGGCGATCACTTTCGCGACCGCTGCGCGCAGGTCGGAAGGGGCCGTTTTAGGTGAGAATTCAGTGCGCTGTTCCCAGGCTTGGTCAATAAATTGTTCTAGAGATTGAGTCATGATTTTGTCAGTTAAAAGTTAAAAAAATGTTATTAAACACGATGTGTGTGAAAAGCGCTCAGACGCCGTGGGTGACTATTGACTACTACTATTGATGATTGTACTTATTAGTCGTTATCGACAGTCACTACCAGTGGTGAACAAATTTGGTACGTTTATTGGTTTTGTAAACCGTGAACGAATTTAACAATGCGATGTGCCGCCTCAAGGCATTCGTCGACTTCTGCGACCAGTGCCATTCGAATACGCTGTTGACCTGGATTGATGCCATGTGCATCACGGGCAAGATAGCTTCCCGGTAAGACCGTGACATTATATTCGGCATACAGGCACTTGGCGAAGTCGACATCTGAAAGCGTAGTGCATTTATCGACTTTAGCCCATAAGTAAAATCCCGCGTCAGGGAGCGATACGTCCAATACCTCTTGCAACAATGGTGTCACTTGCTGAAATTTGGTGATGTATTTTGCACGATTTTCTGCAACATGGGTTTCGTCGTTCCAGGCGGCTATCGAGGCTGATTGCACAGAAGGGCTCATCGCAGCACCGTGATAGGTGCGATATAGCAAGAACTTCTTCAAAATCGCGGCGTCGCCAGCGACAAAGCCTGAGCGCATGCCCGGTACATTGGAGCGTTTGGATAAGCTGGAGAACGTGATCAGGCGCGGGTAGCCATCGCGTCCTAAACGATGTGCTGCTTCCAGGCTGCCGAGTGGCGCTTCCGGTTTGAAATATATTTCTGAGTAACACTCGTCGGCGGCGATGATAAATCCATAACGATCTGAGAGCGCAAACAGTTCTTTCCAGTCGTCCAGAGTCAGTACCGCACCTGTTGGATTACCCGGCGAACACAAATAAAGGAGTTTAACGCGCGCCCAGACATTTTCCGGCACGTTGCTGTAATCCGGCGCAAAGTTGCGATTTGCGTCTGAATTAACAAAATACGGTTGCGCGCCCGACAAATACGCTGCGCCTTCGTAAATTTGATAAAACGGATTGGGGCACATGACCAATGCATCACGATCAGAGGGGTCCACGACGGTTTGTGCCAAGGCGAACAAGGCTTCTCGAGAGCCGCTAACTGGGAGGATTTGCGTAGTAGCGTTGAGCGCGGGCAAGTTATAGCGGCGTTCTAACCATCCTGCGATTGATTGCCGTAGGGCTTCGCTTCCGGCTGTGCTCGGATAACTGGCGAGACCGTCCAGATTGTCTGCTAGCGCTTGCCGTATAAAAGCTGGCGTCGGATGCTTAGGCTCACCGATCCCGAGGCTGATCGGTTTATAGGCTGTATTTGGGGTGACGTCGGAAAAGAGCATCCGCAGTTTTTCAAATGGATAAGGCTGCAACTGGTCTAGTAGTGGATTCACGGAGATTTTAAATGGCAGAAAAAGGATTCGTAAGGCAAAAAAGCGTATTTCGCATTATATACAGAAGTAAATACACAGAACTAAATACACAGAGGCAAATAAGCGGGGGTAGTGTGTGGAGTATTGGTTATAAACTTGAAGAAATATTTCCTTTGGTGCAATCTTTAGCGTACTTTGTTCCTTAATGGCTATTAAATAAAATGATTTAAGGCGGTGTGGAAGACAGGTTTTTACTACGTTAGAGTCACCCTCCAACTATTGCCTCTTTACGATTGTATGGGTTATCACTATTTTTGACCTTTTCCGCGTCAACGGAGGTCACGTCGAATGTTATGATGCTGATCCTTTGCGAGATTTTTCTCGCTTTTATGCATTTTGAATGCGGCGGCGCTGTATTCGCCGACTTTGATAAGAATAGTCAATAACGTGCGTCTAACTTCCATTAAATTAGCGGGATTCAAGTCTTTCGTTGATCCAACCAATTTTCAGGTTCCTGGCCAACTGGTCGGTGTAGTCGGTCCGAATGGTTGCGGAAAATCCAATATTATTGATGCCGTGCGCTGGGTTTTGGGTGAATCCAAAGCTTCCGAGTTGCGCGGTGAGTCGATGCAGGACGTCATTTTTAATGGCTCGTCACATCGTAAGCCTGCGGGTCGCTCGTCTGTGGAGCTCGTTTTTGATAACGGGATGGGCAAAGCCAGCGGACAATGGGGCCAATATGCTGAAATTGCGGTTAAGCGTACGCTGACGCGCGACGGAACGTCTACTTATTACATCAATAATCAATCAGTTCGACGTCGCGATATCCAGGATATTTTCATGGGTACGGGTTTGGGACCACGCGCCTACGCGATTATTGGACAAGGGATGATTTCCCGCATTATTGAAGCGCGGCCTGAAGAATTACGGATTTTCCTGGAAGAAGCCGCGGGCGTGTCTAAATATAAGGAGCGCCGCCGTGAAACTGAAAATCGGCTGAACGACACCCGCGACAATCTTTTGCGCGTGGAAGATATTCTGCGGGAGTTGAACAGTAACCTCGAAAAATTAGAGGCGCAAGCGGCTGTTGCGCATAAATTCCATGCATTGCAAGGTGATCAGGAAGAAAAACAAAAATTGTTGTGGTTATTGCGCAAGAACGAAGCCAAAGCCGAGCAAGAAAAATTTTTCCGCGAGATCGAAAAAGCGCAGACAGATTTAGAAGAGCAAACTGCCAAATTGCGGCATGTTGAAACAGAACTTGAGCATATGCGGCAATCGCACTATGCAGCGGGTGACCGTATGCATCAGGCGCAGGGCCATTTGTATCAGACCAATTCTGAAATCGGCAGTCTGGAAGCGCAAATCAAATTTGTTATCGAATCGCGCAATCGCCTTCAGTCGCAACTCAATTCATTGACCGCGCAGCGCGACCAATGGCAACGCCAAAGCACGCAGCACCAGGATGATTTGTCGGAAGCAGAGATTCACCTTGAAGAGTTGGCCGCCCGCGTAGAGCAATCGCAAGTTACCGCGCAACAGCATAGTGATCACGTGCCGGCACTGGAACAATTATGGCGTGAGGCGCAACTCAAAACTACAGAGTCACGCGCCAAAATCATGCAATTCCAGCAGCAAATCGAGCTGGAATCAACGCATCAGCGTAACGCCTCGAATATTTTGAATGGCCTGACCGGTCGCCGCGAGCGCTTGTCGCAGGAAAAAAGTGGACTGAACTTGCCAGACACCACGCATTTGACCAACCTCAAAATGCAGCTCGAAGAAAAGCAGGCTGGGCTGGAAGAGGTCAGCATGCAGCTGGAAGAGGCGCAAGAGCAACAACCGCGTCTTGAAGAAGAGCGGCGCACCGCACAGCAGCAGGTGAATACCGAAACTGCAAACAATGCGCAATTAGAAGCCCGTCTGACGGCGCTAAAGCAATTGCAGGAAAGCGTGCAGAGTCAGGGCAAGGTGCAGCCATGGTTGCAAAAGCATGAGCTTGCCGAGTTGCCACGTCTATGGCAAAAGCTGCACATCGATCAAGGCTGGGAAACTGCACTCGAATCGGTTTTGCGCGAGCGTACATCTGCCCTGGAAATGTCGAATCTGGACTGGGCCAAAGGCTTTTTTAACGATGCGCCTCCAGGGAAACTCGCATTATTCACGCCTAGCGGGATAGCATCAGAAAGCAGCGTCCCCGTTCCAGCCGGTTTTAAGCCCTTTCTGAATTTGATGCAGCTCAACGATCCGGGCTTGCGCGCATTAATGCAAGATTGGTTGCACAACGTATTTGTGGCAGACGACACCGTAACGGCGTTTGCCGAACGTAGCAAATTGCCGGTAGGCGCTTGTTTTGTGACCCGCCAAGGGCACGTGATTAGTAAAACCAGCGTGCGGTTCTATGCTTCCGATTCGGAGCAGGACGGAATGTTGGCGCGCCAGCAAGAGATTGAAAACATCACCAAACAATTGCGGGCGCAGCAAATGCTGGCCGACGAAGCGCGCTCGCGCTCGGTACGCGCTGAGGCGGCGTTAACGCAAGCGACGCAACGTCTACAAGAGTTGCGCCTTCGTCATAACGCTCTCACGCAAGCGGTGCATAGCTTGCAGATTGACGTGATGAAACTCTCCGAATTGCAAGAACGATTCAATCAGCGCAGTTCACAAATCGCGACCGATCTGGCCGAAATTGCCGCTCAGGAAAACGAGCAACAGCAAATTAAGATGGAATCTGAGGCGAAGTTTGAACAACTCGATGCTGAGTTGGGCGAGTTGCAGGAAAAGCATGAGGATGGCCAAACCGACTATCTTAATAAAGAGCAACAACTCAACGATGCCCGCCAACGCCTGCGCGAACTGGAACGCAGCGCGCAGGAAACTGAATACGCTGAAAAGTCACATCGCAACAAAATCGAAGAATTAAAGCGCAGTATTTCTACTGCACTGGAACAAGCGGCGCAGTTGTTTGCGAATATGCAGCAAGGCCATCTGGAGTTAGAGAGTCTGGACGATCAGGCCGCGCAAACCGGTTTGCAAGACTTGCTGGACAAGCGCACGGATCAGGAACGTGCCTTGGCCGATGCACGGCACGAGTTGGATCAGGTATCGCAAAACTTGCGGCAGCACGAAGACACGCGGACACAGGCGGAACGCAGCTTGCAACCACAGCGGGACCGCATTATGGAAGTACAGTTGAAGGAACAGGCTGCACGTTTGAGCCAAGAGCAATACGCACAGCAACTGGTCGAGTTTGGCGCAGATGAAGTCGCATTGAGCGAAAAGTTGCATGACGATTTGCGTCCGTCTTATTTGCAAGGTGAAGTCACCCGGCTGACGAATGCGATAGCTGGATTGGGTGCCGTCAATCTGGCGGCCTTGGATGAGTTGGCGCAGGCTTCCGAGCGTAAGAATTTTCTCGATGCGCAAAATGCTGACCTGACTGAAGCGATCAACACACTACAAGATGCGATTCACAAGATCGATATTGAAACACGTGAATTGTTGCAGGATACGTTTGATCGGGTAAATGGCCACTTTGCTGAACTGTTCCCGATCTTGTTTGGCGGCGGCCAGGCTAAGCTGATTATGACCGGCGACGAGATTCTTGATTCCGGCGTACAAGTGATGGCACAACCGCCGGGCAAGAAGAACGCCACGATCCATCTGTTGTCGGGCGGTGAAAAAGCGCTGACAGCGACAGCGCTGGTGTTCTCAATGTTCCAACTGAATCCGGCACCATTTTGTTTACTAGACGAAGTTGATGCGCCGTTGGATGACGCCAATACTGAGCGCTTCTGCAATATGGTGAAGCGCATGTCTGAACATACGCAGTTTTTGTTCATCTCTCATAACAAAATTGCGATGGAGATGGCGAATCAATTGATTGGCGTAACGATGCAAGAACAGGGCGTTTCGCGCATTGTGGCGGTGGATATGGAGTCCGCCAGAAGCTTTGCGACTGTAGCTTGATGATGAATGGAAATGTTGTCTTTCATTTGTTATCGCGTGATTATGCCGTCATTATGAAGAATACCGAAATGATGACTTTTTGGGAACACTAGCTGAATTCTTGTGTCCGACAAAGGCTTTTTGGGGATTGGTCATGTCACTTCGGCTGTATAACCGACTTAATCCGCGGTAATTAAGAAAGTTAATGAAATATATTCAATAACAGTAGGCGTTATTCTTACATTTATTGATAATGATGGATTGGTAGATGCATTGGTAGATGCACTATTGCAAAATTCGAATTCATTGTGAAAATTAGGTTTATGAAGACAAAATCGGTTGGCTGAAGATGATGATCATGGCAGACGATTTATTTCTTATCGCCTCTTTTTAGGTTTAATTTCGAATTGTTTGCTTCATCTGGACCACTTCGATAACAATTTGGTCGCCCGTTGCTAACCACTTATTACTTATTTACTATTAACTTATTCGTTAGTTTATGCTGCCACTGAATTTACCGCAGACTTATTGCCGCCTGGGATCACTGTCCAGACTGCGGGCAGTGGACATGACTAGCTCCCTATTTCAACCGTTATTTGCGCGTACTCCGGCACCGTTGTATTTGCCAGTATGTTCGCTTTCGAGGCCTTAGTAGCATGACCGATCTACAAACCAGTCTGTTCGTCATAGGCGGTGTCATTATTGTTGGCGTCGTCTCTTATAATAAATGGCAAGAATATAAGGCCAAGAAAAGTGTTGAACGGGCATTCTCCACGTCACATGACGACGTCTTGATGACACCGCCAGCGGCTCCGTCTGAGCGATCAGAGCGACATGAGCCCGTATTGTTTACTCCAGAAGCCACACCCGACGGATCGGTGCCATACGATATTCCACAAGATAATATTGAATTGACTGCAGAGCAATTGGCAATTGAACCGCAGGGCCAAATGACCGCGCCGTCTGCAGCGGAAGAAGTCGCAGGATTGGAGGCGGTGATGGTAAAGACCGTTGCTCCCCCGCAAATTGAATTACCTGTCGATGGCTTGATTGATTGCGTGATTCCACTTTCGTTGGAAGCCCCGGTGCGCGGCGATAAGATTTTGCCAGTCCTCCAAAATTTGCGCTATGTCGGCAACAAACCGGTTAATTATATAGGTGAAGATAGTCATGGCGAATGGGAGCCGATTGCACATGGCGGCATCTACAAATCGTTGATGGCTGGTGTACAGATGGCGAATCGTAGTAACCCATTGAACGAGATTGAATATTCTGAATTGGTAATAAGTTTACGTCAGATATGCGACGATCTTGGAGCTGAACCGGACATTCCTGATATGACCGAAGTGATGCAAGGCGCACGCGCATTACATCAATTCGTGATTGAACATGATGCTCAGTTGGGTGTGAATATTCAGTCCAAAGGGGCGCCTTGGGCAGTAACGACGCTGATGTCGGCTTTGACCCGACAAGGCTTTGATGCCCGCCCGGAAGGTCGTCTGATTATGTCGGATGGCGATGGCGGGGTGTTGTTCTCGCTGTCGATAAATGCCAGTGCAACCAGCGAAACAACGGCGCGTCTGACACTTTTACTCGACGTTCCACGCGTTTCTCAGTCACGCGATGGTTATGGTGCGATGGTCGCCTGCGCTCGCTCGCTCGCATCGCGTTTAAGCGGTGTGGTGGTGGATGACAGTAATCAGCCACTGGCAGACATGCAATTATCAGAAATCGCTGGTCAGGTGGATGCGTTCTATCTCGACATGGACGGTGCCGAAATTCCAGCAGGTTCCACGCGCGCTTTGCGTTTGTTTAGTTAATTTTTCTGCCGTAAGTTTTTGTCGTGACTTCAGCTATTCGATATCGAATTTGAAATATCTACTAGCTAGATTTAAATAGTTGCAGTTGCGCTTCAACATATGGATACATAATCGTACCGCCTTAGTATTACTCTGGGTGACCGACGGATGTAGCCGGGTGGTGCGGTTGGGTAGTATATATGTCCCGGCGCTTGAAACATGAGACTGACGCATCCGTCGGCATCTCTTCTTGCGCCATCTTTAGCTATTCGTACCTTGTACTCGGAAAATCAGATTAGAAATTTACTGTCGAATTTCACCCATCAATTCTGCCGAGGTGACCGCTGATATTCCTTCATCAAAGTAGCCGATAGTCACGCCTGCATTCCATTTTTCAATCACCGCTTTTAGTCCGTGATGATCGATGAAATGCTAGCCTTCGTCATGTTTTTTTGATGTGACGCCACAACTCCTCCGCCATCGCTCCTGCAATAAATATACACAACCTTCTTGCGCAGATGCGTCCAATCTCACCTATATTTTTGGTGTTTATTATTGTTCATATCCTGCTTTGCTGGTCACGCTCAGACTATGCAGATTTGTCATTCACGATTACTTTATTTCTTAATGTGTCGGTCTCTTTTGGCCTGGATTATATATATCCAACATGAGTTTAAAAAATCTGATCATTCGTTTGATAGATTTGATGATGTGAACACAAGTTAAGAAAAATCTTAAGATGCGTCCTATATCGGTTCACAACCTCGTATTTATAGTTGCATCGTAAGTGTACTTTTCCGACTTACGCTTACACATATCCGGTCCAAAAAAAGAGGCAAAAAAAATCGTGCCACGTCACATCCTTTTTTCATAAATCTTAACGTCTACAGAGGTGATGAAGCAGTATTTAGCGCTAATCATTAGAGGTCATTGTCTACAGATTACTTGCTTATTCGATCCCGATTTAGGGCAAAAAATATGCCTTAATAATTTTTCAAAACAAATTTTTTTAATCTTTAGTGATTCGCTAGAACTACGGACTTCAAAAGTGAAGGGTCAAATAATCGCAAAAAAGTATCGTGGCATGCACTTTTTTTGGTAGTCCCTCAAAGATTGAGCATCTAGACTAAGTCACATAAACCATAACGACGTGATCTGTTTCGACCGCGGGATTTGCACTTCCTTTTGCACATCCCGTATGTCGCACGACTATCAGCGCAGTGCAACCAGCGGGGACAAAATAATGACAGCTTTTCTTTTTGAATTATCCATAGTCCAATTATGGATAAAAATAAAACTCGTTAAAAAATCAAAAACGTGTGTTTGCCAGATGCCCTATGAATCAGGCGTCAGAGGTCTGATATGCTGATTAGCGTTGGGTGCTGATATGGCGCCAGATATTGAAGTTGTGCATCTTGGCGGTAATGAGTCGTTTCGTGCTTGGTCGCATGGTTATCCTTACAAGACTGTCCGCTGGCATCGCCATCCCGAGTACGAAATTCATCTCGTGACTGCCACAACGGGAAAATTTTTTGTCGGCGATTATATTGGCACCTTCGTTCCGGGAAACCTGGTAATGATAGGGCCTAATCTTGCACATAACTGGGTCAGTGAATTACCTGGCATCGAGACGGTGAAACAACGTTGTCTTGTGCTGCAATTTCCTAGTGCGTTGGCCTTGAATATAATCAAAATTTTTCCAGAACTGCGGTATCTCAGAAGATTATTAAAAGAATCGCATAGCGGCTTATTATTCGAGCCAGAAACTGGCTTGTTAGCGCAGCCATTGATGCAGGAATTAACTGAGGCACATGGTTTTCGACGGGTACAGCTATTTCTAACTTTAATAGAACTACTGTCGCGCGATGCCGGTCGCAAGCGGCTAGCGAGTTCAGAATACATATCCGAGCCGGACGTCTTTGCGACATCGAAGATAGATCTCGCCTTAAGGTATATCAGTAAAAATTTTTCAAATGAACTGCATGAGCCTGATCTCGCCGCCCTGACAGGCCAGAGCGTTAGCGCCTTCTCACGTGCTTTTCACAAACATACTGGAATGACTTTCGTTAGTTACATCAACCATCTACGCATCAAGAGTTCTTGTGAGTTACTGACGAATGGGCGACTGAGCATCACCGATATCTGCTTCAAAGTTGGATTCAATAATGTGTCGAATTTTAATCGACAGTTTTTGCTCCAAAAAGGGATGTCACCATCTAAATTTCGTGCATATGACGAGATAAAAATTTCAAATTACAACAAAGCTTGAAGAGGTGGGTGCGGGTGAATTAATTGAGTGACCGGGGGTAAATAACGTTCATCTTTCTTTCTTTTCTCTTCTTTTTTAGTAAGAGTTATGTGAGGTCAGAGATGCGTCCTGGGACGTTAGTGAAAGTGTTTTTCAACTTTTAGGAGGGTGCATTTTTATGAATTTTATCTTAAACATATGCGACAGGAAGGGCTGCAATTGCTCTACCAGTAAAGTCATGATTTCCTGGTTATCGGGAAGTTTTTTATAAACCAGAATTTCATGCCGTTTCATTGGCATCATTTAAATAAAAAAACAGAGGAGATCGTTATGATTTGCAAAAAAAATTTAGCGCTATGCATGACAGTAATACTTTGTGCAATAACCTTTTCACCATCAACTTCAGCTGCACCGTTAAAAATCGGGATGTCTTTTCAAGAATTAAATAATCCGTATTTCGTCACCATGAAGCAAGGATTGATGGATGCTGCGGCCAGCATTGGCGCCACGGTGATAGTGACCGATGCCCGACATGATGTCTCCAAGCAAATTAGTGATGTCGAGGATATGATTCAGAAGAAGGTCGATATCTTGTTGATTAACCCAACCGATTCGGTAGGTATTCAATCAGCCGTTAAGTCTGCACACGCCGCGGGGGTGGTGACGGTAGCGGTGGATGCGCATGCGGACGGTCCGGTGGATTCTTTTGTCGGGTCCAAAAATTTCGATGCCGGTCAGATGGCCTGCACTTATCTTGCCAAGAGTCTTAATGGCAGTGGAGATGTGGCGATTCTTGATGGGATTCCTGTGGTCCCGATTCTTGATCGGGTGCGAGGTTGTAAGGCGGCATTGTCAAAGTTTGCCGGAATTAAGATTGTTACCATCCAGAACGGTAAGCAGGAGCGGGATCAGGCGCTGACCGTCACTGAAAACATCCTGCAAGCAAATCACGCACTAAAAGGTATGTTTAGCGTTAATGACACTGGGTCGATGGGCGCGCTATCGGCCATTGAAGCTAGTGGCAAAGATGTCAAGCTGGTGAGCGTGGACGGTGCACCAGAAGCGATTGCGGCAATCCAAAAAAATAACTCCCGATTTATTGCAACCGCAGCGCAATATCCACGCGACCAGATACGGCTGGCCCTCGCGATTGCATTAGCAAAAAAATGGGGAGCAAACGTGCCGCCCACTGTGCCGGTTGACGTCAAGTTGGTGGATAAGGCCGCTGCTAACACATTCCGTTGGTAGTCGTCGCACTCTCACGACGTCATGGTGAGAGTGCGCTCTGATTTTTGATCGATTGTGCGAGGCGACAATGAACACGATTTTGAAATTGGAAAATGTTTCAAAAAGTTTTCCTGGTGTGAAGGCGTTGTCCGATATTAATTTGTCTGTTAATAAGGGAGAAATTCATGCCCTATTGGGCGAAAACGGCGCCGGCAAGTCAACTTTGATGAAAGTCCTCAGTGGGATTTATCGTCCTGATAATGGTCAAATTTTTGTGAATGGCAAT
Source organism: Glaciimonas sp. GNP009 (assembly GCF_054343755.1). Classification (NCBI taxonomy): domain Bacteria; kingdom Pseudomonadati; phylum Pseudomonadota; class Betaproteobacteria; order Burkholderiales; family Oxalobacteraceae; genus Glaciimonas; species Glaciimonas sp. GNP009. The sequence continues at coordinate 265,978 of NZ_JBTGUV010000004.1, read as the reverse complement.
CTACAAAATTTTTATAGTTATAACGATGCAATCCGTGCTGGCATCGCCATTATTTTTCAGGAATTCAGCTTGGTGCCGTATCTGAATGCCGTGGAGAATATTTTTTTGGGGCGCGAGCTGACGAACGGGTTTGGTTTGCTATCAAAGGCAAGCATGCGTCAAAAGGCGCAGCAGATATTTAATAAGCTGAAAATTAATATCAACCTTTCTGTCGATATTAGCAAACTCAGTATCGCCCAACAGCAGTTCGTCGAGATAGCTAAAGCATTGGCATTAAACGCCAAAATTCTTATTTTGGACGAACCCACAGCGACGCTCACACCCATGGAAGCAGAGCATCTTTTTAGCGTTATGCGTGATCTTAAAGAAGATGGCGTGGCGATGATTTTTATCTCGCATCACATGGACGAAATATTTGAAGTGTGTGATCGGATCACTGTTTTACGCGATGGAAAATACGTGGGGATGGTCGATACGTTAGCTTCCAATGTCGATAGTTTGGTGGAGATGATGGTAGGCCGGAAACTAGAAAGTAACTTCCCGCCCAAGCCAGTACATCGGTATTCTGAACGCGTGGTGCTGGAGGCAACGGACGTACGCATCGATAAGGATGGGCCGAGTAATAGCTTCACCCTTTACGAAGGTGAAATTCTCGGTTTTGCGGGTCTGGTCGGTTCGGGTCGCACCGAACTGGCGCGTGCGGTCATCGGTGCCGATCCCACCGCGCATAAGACGGTGTACGTGAATGGTGTGTTAGCTGCCTTGCGCGACCCTGCCGAGGCTCTGGAAAGTGGTATCGGTCTTTTGCCTGAGAGTAGAAAATCCGAAGGCCTGATTATCGATTTCAGTATTAAAGACAATATATCTATCAACAATTTAGGCAAATACGTGGGTCAGGGTTGTTTGATCGATAGGACTGCTGAGCGCTGCGCGAGCCAGTTAATGATCGACAAAGTCGGTGTTAAAACATCCAGTTTGAACGCTTTGGTATCAACCTTGAGCGGAGGTAACCAGCAGAAGGTGGTCATCGCTCGCTGGCTTAATCATCATTGCAAGATTCTTATTTTTGATGAGCCGACACGCGGCATTGACGTTGGGGCAAAGGCCGAAATTTATAGTCTGATGCGGGAGTTAACGCTACACGGCTATTCGATCATCATGATTTCTTCAGAGTTACCAGAAATAATCGGTATGTGTGATCGAGTGGCGGTATTCAAACAAGGATCAATCGTCAAAGTGCTAGCGGCGGATTCTATCAATTCGAGTGAGGTAATGCGCAATGCAACCACCGGTAAACATTAATGCACGTCATTTTTCAGAAAAACCTGCGTATTCATTTACAGGGCTACTGGAACAACTAAAAAAATCTCCTGCCTTTTTTCCGTTTGTAGGGCTGCTTCTCGTTTGTCTGGTTGTGACCGCCACGACTGACGACTTTCTGTCTGCTGCTAATCTTGTCAATATCGCGCGGCAAGTTTCTATTAACGCGATCATAGCGGTCGGCATGACGTGCGTGATTTTAAGCGGTGGTATCGATTTGTCTGTCGGGGCTGTTATGGCGCTTACCGGAACGATCACTGCTGGTCTTATGGTGGCAGGCATACCGGCAGTGTTTGCTATCCTCATCGGACTGGTGGCGGGGATTCTGTTTGGAATGGCAAATGGCTTTTTTGTCGCCTATGCCAAGATGCCGCCGATTATTGTTACTCTCGCCACGATGGGCATTGCCCGTGGACTGGCGTTGATTTATACCGGTGGCTATCCGATTGGCGGCTTACCTGACTGGTTTGAATTTTTCGGTCGGGGCAGTGTCGCCGGCATCCAGACGCCCATTTTGATCATGTTAATGGTGTTCGTTATTGCCTATATCGTACTTGACCACACGCCGATTGGTCGCTACATCTACGCGATCGGTGGCAATGAGGAGGCCACGCGGTTAAGTGGTGTGCGTGTTCCTCGTTACAAACTTATGGTCTACGCGATTAGTGGCTTTACTGCGGCAATTGCCGGATTGGTGCTGACATCGCGACTAATGAGCGGTCAGCCTAACGCGGGCGTCTCGTTCGAACTTGATGCGATTGCGGCAGTCGTAATGGGAGGAACCGCAATCAATGGCGGCCGCGGATCCATTCTCGGCACGTTGGTTGGCGCATTGATGCTCGGCGTACTCAACAATGGCCTGAATATGATGGGAGTATCTCCTTACCTCCAGAATATTATAAAGGGCGTCATTATTCTGCTCGCTATTTACATTAGTCGCAGCGCAAGCAAATAAGCCTGATTGTCCTCTGTGGGCAATCATACAGTTAACTATTTTATGGAATTAATCATGGGGGAAACTAAAATTCAAGCTGAATCAGAAAAAGTGACATTCTTTAAAAATACTATGCAAGCAGTGGTCTGCCACGGGCCGAAGGATTACCGACTGCAAAAAATCAGGCGACCGATTGCCGGCTACAAAGAGCTGGTGATCAAGATTGCAGCCTGTGGTATTTGCGCCAGTGACTGCAAGTGCCACTCTGGCGCAGCCATGTTCTGGGGTGGTGAGGGACAGCCATCGTGGGTTAAGCCCCCCGTCGTTCCTGGCCATGAGTTTTTCGGTTACGTAGTTGCAGCGGGGGAGGGCGGGGAGGAACATTTTGGTGTTAGGATCGGCGACCGTATTATTGCCGAACAGATTGTGCCTTGCGAGAAATGCCGATACTGTAAATCAGGAAAATATTGGATGTGCGAAGTGCACAATATTTTCGGCTTCCAGCGTGATGTCGCAGACGGTGGAATGGCAGATTACATGCGTATTCCACCGACTGCGATCGTGCATCAGATTCCAGACAGTCTGTCGTTGGAAGATGCGGCTTTGATTGAGCCGATGGCATGCGCTATTCATACTATCAATCGTGCAGACATTCAGTTTGATGATGTAGTCGTCATTGCTGGCGCCGGTCCACTCGGTTTGATGATGGTACAGGTTGCACGTTTAAAAACGCCTAAAAAATTGGTGGTCATTGATTTAGTTCCCGAACGCTTGAATGCGGCGCTGCAAATGGGCGCGGATATGGTTATTAACCCGTCTGACGATGATGCAAAGGTGATTATTGATTCGCTTACCGATAGCTATGGTTGTGACGTGTATATTGAAACGACAGGCGTGCCGGCCGGTGTCACTCAGGGTCTTGAGCTAATTCGAAAATTGGGCCGTTTTGTAGAATTTAGTGTGTTCGGGAAGGAAACGAGCGCTGACTGGTCAATTATCGGCGACCGTAAAGAGCTTGATATCCGTGGCGCGCATCTGGGACCGTATTGTTATCCGGTTGCCATTGATTTGTTTGACCGAGGTTTGGTCACTTCCGAAGGTATAGTTACACACACTTTTTCACTGGATGAGTGGGAAAAAGCATTCGCTCTTGCTAATTCGCTTGATTCGATCAAAGTGCTGCTCAAACCAACGTCTACCTAAGGCATCGCATGGATTACCGCATGGATTACGTTATTGGCGTCGATATAGGTACTCAAAGTACCAAGGCATTGCTGGTTGATAGCGCTGGTCGGATTATTGCTCAGCACGCCACGGGCTATCAACTGGATACGCCAAAACCGCTTTGGGCCGAGCAATGGCCTTCGGTCTGGTGCGAGGCGGTCATGGAGTGCATCAAGCAGGTAGTAGAAAAAAGTGGGTTACCCGCTGAACAGATCAAAGCGGTCTGCGTCAGTAGTTTATACGGCGGTGCGGGCATCCCGGTTGATGCGTGGATGAAACCACTGCATCCGTGTCTTATCTGGATGGATCGACGCGCCAATGAAGAAGTTAAGTGGATTAAGGAAACAATCGATCAGGAGCGACTATTCGATATCACTGGCAATTCGGTTGATAGTTACTATGGCTTTACCAAGATGCTGTGGATAAAGAATAATCGCCCGGATGTGTGGCAACGGACGCATTTGTTTCTTCCGCCAAATAGCTATGTTAACTACTTGCTATGTGGAGAAGTGGCGATTGATCATAGTTCGGCTGGGAACATTGGCGGTATCTATGATGTGCGAGCACGCGCCTGGTCGAAAGAACTGCTGGCTGAATTCGGTATTCCTCTTGCAATGATGCCGCCGCGTCTGGTCGATTCCAGCGATGTGGTGGGTGGATTGCGGTCTGAACTGGCTGCGTGTCTTGGGCTTGCCGCCGGCACACCAGTTGTGGCGGGCGGTGTTGACGCAGCTGTTGCGACCTTTGCAGCGGGCGTGACTCGGGCAGGAAATCATGTGGCCATGATCGGCACCAGTATGTGTTGGGGCTATATTAATCAGCAAGTCGATGCGCGTCACGGCCTGATTAGCATGCCGCACGTCCACAACAGCTAAAAAGATCTTTATATCTTTGGTGGTGCAATTACGGCTGGCGCTTCCGTAAGTTGGTTTCGGGATACATTTTGTCAGACGGAGATTGAGGCGGCAAAGTATGTGGAGGCTGGCGATGTCCATCAAATTCTGGAAGAAAAGACGAAACAGATTCCTGCGGGATCGGACGGAATCCTATTTTTGCCTTACTTGATGGGAGAGCGCAGCCCAATCTGGGATGCAAAGGCCAGTGGTGCTTTCGTCGGTCTAAGCCTGTTTCATACACGAGCACATCTTTATCGGGCCGTATTGGAGGGCGTCAGTTTCGCCCTCAAACATAATATTGAGGCAGGTGCAAAAGGAGCACAGTCTCTCGATGCCAAACTGATTGTGGTCGGCGGCGCTGCGCATTCCGATTTATGGATGCAAATCATTGCCGACGTTACTGGTTATCCCGTCTACACCATTGAACAGAATGTAGAAGCTGCTTTGGGAGCGGCGCTGCTTGCGGCTGTTGGTGTTGGATTGGTGGATAACCAAACGGCGGAAAAAGGTTGGGTGACGCTGGTTTCCCGAACTATACCTAATCCAACGGATAGTCAGATTTATCGCAAGGCATATGCGCTTTATGTTGACCTTTATCCCGCATTGAAACCGATAATGCACAGACTTCAGAGCGATTATGCGGGCGGGTTTGACGGGGACACGTGCGTATAAGGTGAAACTAAAATACTTGAATCTGCGGTAAGCAAAGAAATCAGCAGATTCTCATGTGCGCCCAAAAAAATCGTGGGACCGTTAGTTGCACCAGTAGTGCATAAAAAGCCCAATCCCAGCTGCACTTGAATGCAATAATCAAAAACTACAAAAAATAATAATAAGAAATCCTACTCTTCATCTTTCCGTTATTAGCGCCTCTGCACTATCAAGGTCATGTTGCGTAAGATCGACACCAACGTCATAGTTGGCCACGTCCCTAGTTATCTCGTATTGCAAAAGCTTTTTGTTGCGCTCGCCTGTATACTTAAAGGTATTAGAAATAGAGCAACGGCCATAACAAAGTATGCAATATTTAATACAGGATTTCTGGCGCTCGGGACGGACACAATGACAAAATTAGCACAAAATCGTACGTTAAGTCGTACTTCAAACTTTGATACACCGGTGCAGCAGTTGGAAGCACAGGAAGCTGCGTCTGAGCTTACCGAGCTCGCGGATCTGCTTGCTCATCACGATAATCTCTATCATGCAGAAGATGCGCCGGAAGTAAGTGACGCTGAATATGACGCGTTGCGGCAGCGTAATAACGCCATTGAAGCCCGCTTTCCCGAGTTGATACGCTCTGATAGTCCGTCGCAAAAAGTAGGGGCTGAGCCAGCTAAAGGATTTAAGAAAGTCATCCATCGTGTACCGATGTTGTCGTTGGATAATGCCTTTGTCGAAGACGATATACAAGGCTGGCTCGACGGAGTTCGAAATTTTCTCCGCGAACTCAAAGACTCAGACGTCATCGTTGAGATCGATTGTGAGCCAAAGATTGATGGTTTGTCTTGTTCATTACGTTACGAGAACGGAATACTGGTTTCTGGGGCCACGCGGGGAAGTGGTGGCGTGGGCGAAGATATTACCGCCAACGTCAAGACCATTAGCGATATACCAAAGAAGTTACATGGTGATGGTTGGCCTGCAATTTTGGAGGTCCGCGGCGAAGTCTACATGACCGATGATGGTTTCCTAAAACTTAACGCTGAACAAGAAGTGGTCGGTGGAAAAATCTTTGCGAATCCACGCAATGCCGCCGCCGGGAGTATGCGTCAGCTAGACGCAAGCATCGCCGCCAAGCGACCGCTGCGTTTCTACGCCTACACTTGGGGTGAAATTTCAGAAGCTTTCGCTGGCACGCAATGGGAAGCGCGCGCCAAGTTTAAAACCTGGGGCTTTGCGCTGAACGAACCAAGCCGTCTGGTGGAGGTGACTGAAACCTCACTGAGTGCGCTTGTCACTTACTATGAAGATATTGAACGCAAGCGCTCATCGCTTGGATTTTCAATTGACGGGATTGTTCTCAAGGTTAATCGCCTTGATTGGCAAAACAGGCTTGGTTTCGTCAGCAGATCGCCACGATGGGCAACTGCTTGGAAATTTGCTCCGGAACGTGCGCAAACGGTAATCAATGCAATTGAGTGCCAGGTTGGGCGCTCAGGAAAAATCACACCAGTTGCCCATTTGGCACCCATTAGTGTTGGTGGCGTCCTCGTGCAGAGAGCAACCTTGCATAACGCAGATGAGATTCAACGTAAAGATGTACGTGTCGGTGATACGGTGATTATTCAACGCGCGGGTGATGTAATTCCCCAGATCATTGGCGTGGTGCAAGACGCACGTCCTGAAAGCAGCATTCCCTATATTTTTCCGACGCATTGCCCTGTGTGCGATAGCCTGGTGGTGAGAGAGGACGGTGATGCAGGGAGTTTTTGCACTGGTGGATTAGTGTGTGCCGCGCAAGTAATTGAGCGTTTGAAGCACTTCGCATCTCGGGATGCATTTGATATCGAGGGCTTGGGCGAGAAGAATATTGCACTTTTTTATGAACGAGGGCTGATTAAAACGCCAGTTGATATCTTCACTTTGGAAGATCGGGATGGCAAGAGCGACAAAGATGGCCGCTCGCTACCGCCGCTACGTTTGTGGGAAGGTTGGGGTGATACATCTGCGGCGAAATTGTTTGCTGCAATCCAGCGCGCTAAAGTCATTTCTCTGGATCGATTTATATACGGCTTGGGAATACATCAGGTGGGACAGGCCACCGCTCGCCTGCTTGCTAAACATTATTTGTCACTGGATGAGTGGCGCAAATCTATGGATGCTGCGCAAAATCCCGATTCGGAAGCCTACGCCAACTTACTCTCAATCAATGGGTTGGGAGAAAGTATGGTGAATGACATCCTTGGTTTTATTGCTGAACCGCATAACAGTGAGGTGCTTGACGCGCTGACCGGCAATCAAGCATCCGCAGAGCCACTTGTTACTGTTATAGATTTCGAGCGCCCTTCCGCGCTTTCTGCCGTTTCTGGAAAAACAGTTGTTTTTACAGGAAATCTGGACACGATGAGTCGTAACGAAGCGAAAGCCCAAGCAGAAGCATTGGGCGCCAATGTCGCAGGATCGGTATCTAAAAAAACCGACTTTGTAATTGTCGGTGCAAGCGCGGGTTCAAAAGAAAAGAAAGCGCGTGAACTTAATCTGACGATACTGACCGAGGTGCAATGGCTGGAACTAATTAACATTCAAACTCCTCTTTTTTAATGTTATACAGACAATAATTGACGCATAATCAAGGCACTGGGCTACAGTCTTTGATCAATTGGATAAATTGTTTTGCGAACCTCCCGGCGAAAACCAAGTCAAATTCTTAGTTAAATGGAAATTTATTCTGAAAAGCAATCCTAGCTGAACGCGTTCAGAGGAGCTGGACACTAGCGAGAATGGCCAGTTTCGTCGTCAAGGGTTTAAGGCACGCTGATACAGGGCAAGCTTTGTCCAAGCTTAGTAACGCGGAAGACTTCATCGAACAGCCTCCGCATAAATTGATTTACGCACTCTTTTAGAAAGCGATCATGACAAAAATTAGAAAAGCAGTATTCCCGGTAGCCGGGTTGGGTAGCCGTTTTTTGCCAGCCACCAAAGCGCAGCCGAAAGAAATGCTTCCGATTGTCGATAAACCTTTAATTCAGTACGCTGTTGAGGAGGCTGTCGCTGCGGGTATTACTGATATGGTATTTATTACCGGTCGGAACAAACGAGCGATTGAAGATCACTTCGATACCGTGTATGAACTTGAAAGTGAATTGGAAGCAGCCGGAAAAATCAGGCTGCTGGATCTGGTGCGTAATGTTATTCCTAAGCACGTAAATTGTATTTTTATCCGTCAATCGGCACCGTTGGGTCTTGGGCACGCGGTACTGTGCGCACGCCCTGTCATTGGTGATGAGCCGTTTGCGGTATTGTTGGCAGATGACTTTATGGATGTCGACGCGGGCCAGCGCTCGGTATTAGCGCAAATGACCGACGTGTTTGAGCAAGAGGGTAGTAGCGTATTGGCAGTGCAGGATGTGCCGCGCGCGGACACTAAACAATACGGGATCGTCAGTATTGACTCTTTTAAACCAAATTTGGAACGCGTAAATAGTATCGTTGAAAAGCCACTTCCTGCGGATGCACCGTCTACATTGGCGGTCGTCGGAAGATACGTACTGACGAATGGTATTTTCGACTGTCTGGAAGCGACGGGTAAGGGCGCTGGCGGTGAAATTCAATTAACCGATGGTATTGCGGCATTGATGGAAAAAGAAAAGGTATTAGCATACCGCTACGCTGGTCAGCGCTACGATTGTGGTTCGAAATTAGGCTATCTGAAAGCAACGTTGGCAATGGGCCTCAAGCACCATGAAACCGGTCCTGAGTTCGCTGAATATCTGAAACAATTTCAGTAAATTTCCTTCGGCACCTTCTAAACCCTGAAGTATTGCGCCTGTGATTCTCACAAGCGCTTCTCTACATAATGCGGAGCAGGTCAGCGTGGACTGCCGTGAGGGTTTCAAAAAAAATCTCATGAAAAAAACTTTCTTTAAGATATTTCCGATCAGATGCGTGGAAAAAACAAGTGGCTGTGTTACAGACTAGCTGTTTAGTACCGTGCAATCATATCCCGATTCGTAGTTGGCCTTACTTCAGAGCAAAGGCGCGCTTAGATGCCCTGATTAGCAGTTTTCGGTGCAATAATCTTGAACCGGACACTGCTCTCATGGGGAGATAAACTGCATGGGTTCTACCATCCACCATATCCCGCAACCGGCGATTGATGGAAAAACCCCGATTTAAGCCCTCAAAAAATGGCAGCAGGAAAAAACCGAATCTGTTTTTAAAACGCGGTTATATCAAACGGGACTAAACCGGTAATCCCACACCAAAGGATCAGTTTTCTGGTGCAACGTCCCGGCTTCTACCCAAGCAGGTTTGGTCTTCAACAGGGTCTAAACCAGGCGCGGATCATTTTCCTTTTACTCATGCATGAAGCCCCACCACAATGGTTTGTCTTCCTCAAAATAGCGGATGCGATCGCGATGTGCGTGAACAAAGTTCACGTGCGGGTGTGACACGTCGCAGTTGGCGCGCCATGCACCGCTGACCGGGGTAATTCATGCTGCGTCTTGATTTTTTTGAGAATGGCGGGCCAGCAGCCTCACGCCCGAAGCCGCACAAAAAACAATACCCGAGCACAGACCGAACCCAATACCGAAAAGGACTTCTTCATAGTTAATTTCTGCAGAAGATCCGTTTAGTAGTCGTGCATAAAGGAACAATGTCACAGGCCCGAGCGCAGCGCACCAGATGCACAGGCGCACTGACGATAGGGCCTGTTTTCGCCGCAGCCATAGAGCCATCGGCACAACCAATACAAAGGTGATGGAGTAAGTGAAAAAGCCGCCAATGCACATGATAGCAAATAGCGCTAGCCGCAAATCATAGAAGACTGCAATAGACACTTCATCTGTACATCCTATAAAGAAGGCCACGAGGTAAATGCACATACACAAGGGAACTATCAACGGTGATATGAGAGCCCCCTTCCATAAGCTTCGAGTGTGCTGGTATGCTTTTATGGTCATATTTTTTTTGAGATTAGGCAGAATTTATGTGAATGCAATTAGGCTTACATCGGCGTCATCCGACTGAGCCACGTTGCGCTGTGCGAGTCGGTGATCAATGCCCAAAAGTCCAACCCTATTTGGGCGCAGGCTTATATAGCTTTGCAAATGCAGGTAGGGCAGAGCGGGCACAATTTATCATCCTTTTTCCTGTTTCTTGCAGCTTAGGATCTGGGTCACTAAGCAGCGAAGTACCTAATACGTATTGCGATCCGTAGCTACCTTTCATTGCAGAGAATCGATCCAAAAAACCATTGTCCGAGAATCCAGTCGCTTCCAGAGCAACCCCGAATAAACCATAAAGTGAGCCAATTTTTTTCTCTTGCAACCATTCCGTTACCTGCAATAGACGATACCGTTCAAGGTAGCTCATTTTATCGTGGTGCTTTCTACCTAATAGTCGATAAATTTGTACGCGTGCCAACCAATTCCCTTTTGCCGCAGCTGATACTAGATTCCTCCAGATGGTATTAATATTTTTTGCATAATATTTTCCCTTCTTAGAATGTGGATCTGAGAGTGTTGCAATAGTTGCTTCCAAAAACTCGTTCACCGCGTCCATGTCAGGAATGTCGCCAATCTGAGCGGGATTTTTGCATTCGAACTGATTCAGATCAATGGTGCCGACATCCATATCAATGCCCATTTTTTCAAATAATTTTGAAGTTCGCTCTTCAAAAACCTCACTTGACCAGATAGGTGGTAATTTTCCTAACCAGGCTAGCTCATCATCGTTGGCAGCAGCTTGCTTCTTATAATCGTTCTGCATTTCTTCTTCGCGTAATTTATCTGTTTCTTTTTTTGCTTTTGTCGCAGCATCATCTTCAATATCGATCGGTAATTTATATTCGTTGCACTCTTTTCCCTTTGGATTCACTTTTAGACGTTGGTCATTGCTCAATAGAATGACGTAACAACTCGTTTTAATATAATTTTTAATGTAACCCTTTCCCGCTTTATCGGTAAGTCCATGTTTAACGAATTGCCCATCGCGATAGAGCGTGTAAGGTTCAGGAATATCTTTAGAAAATCCGGATAGGGAAAATTCAAAAGGTTTATCAGTTTTCGGCGGATTGAGCGGCGCCGCATGCAGTGTCGCAGACAGGCAAAAAATTGTAAGAATTCGAAAGAGAAAAGAACCCGGAAATTGAGAAAATTTACTACTTATATTGCGATGCATATTGATCCGATAAAAAATATTAAAAAAGTCGTTCCCAGATAGCTGCCAAAACGCAAGATACAAGAATTTAGTGCAAAATTACGAGCGCACGCGCAGTGCTTAGGGAAACGACTTAGATACGGAAGTTGAAAAATTTATCGGAACATTAATACGAAGAAAACATAAATTGACATCACGCTTCCAAAACCGATAGCAGGACGGTATTGGGAAGGTGAAGCTGAAGGTATGCTCGGCTGTGCTGCAAACCAATCGTGCTGTAAACCGAGAATGTAGTTTCAAAGGAATATTTCATTACTTTCGAATCTCACTGAACTGAGGTTAAAATAAGGTCCTTCCAATACTCTGCTTCTCGATTGATTCTATGAGCGTTCGTGAAATTCTAAAAATGGGTGATCCGCGTCTGCTGTTGAAAGCAGAACCGGTCACCGACTTTAATACCCCCGAGCTAGAAGCGCTGATCGCCGATATGTTTGACACCATGCATGCGGCAAATGGTGCTGGTTTGGCCGCACCGCAAATCGGCGTCAACTTACGCATCGTTATTTTTGGTTTTAAAAATAGTGTCCGCTATCCTGAGGCTGAGCCAGTACCCGAGACAGTGTTGATCAACCCGGTGTTGCGGCCCTTGTCAGATATCACCGATGACGCCTGGGAAGGTTGCTTGTCAGTGCCAGGGATGCGCGGCGTGGTGCCGCGTTGGACTAATTTGCATTACGAAGGTGTCGATCAGTACGGTGCCCCGATTAGTCGCACGGTTGATGCATTTCATGCGCGGGTTGTTCAGCACGAGTGTGATCATTTAGATGGCGTTTTGTATCCAATGCGGATCAAGGATTTAGCACTTTTTGGCTATACTTCTGTGTTGTTTCCAGAGTTAGATCCGGATGATGACGACTGACGAAACTCTGACGTACAAGATGTCATTTTGTAGGATCATGGCCAATTTAAGTTGATAATCACGTCATAAGCATCATTGTTATGTATTAAAGGGTTGTTTGAAATGATGAAGTTATCATTACTTAACAAGTTTAAGCACTAAAAAAACGGGCTAACCTTTCGATAAGGTTAGCCCGTTTTTTTATCAGTCGAGGATGTCAGTATCTATCCCTCGGCAATTCGCTTTGCAATATGTTCCAGCGCTTCCTCGACCTGATCTACGAGAATCAGGCACAAGTCACCTTCACCTAATGTTGACAGTGCAGTGTCGATAGCAATGAATTCACCATTAATTTCTTGGGTGGCGGTGGTACGGCGCGCATTTTTTAAGCCATCTCGCAGCAGCGCCAATACTTCACCATCGGCGCGCCCACGTTGACACTGATCTTGATAAAGGATGACTTCATCGAAAGCGTCACCCAGCAATTGGGTTTGCTGGCGGATATCCTCATCACGACGATCACCTGCACCGCTAATGACAACAGAACGGCGTTTCGCGGGCATGTTTTCAACCGCCTGAACCAGCGCGACAATCGCATCCGGATTGTGACCGTAGTCAGCGATCACCGTTGCACCGCGATAGTCGAATACATTGAAACGGCCTGGTACGGTAGCTGGATCATTGATAAATGTGCGCAGTCCGGTCCGAATGATTTCCCAATCGAGTTTTAAAGCCCACGCTGCTGCGGTTGCTGCCATCACATTTTCGATCTGAAAACGAATAGCACCGTTGCGGGTTAATGGAATCTCAGCCAATGGCAGGCGCACTTCGTTAGTACCTTGGGCCGCGACGATATCTGTACCATCCAGATAGACCACGCGATTACCTTGTGCGCGATGCGTCGTCATCACCGGGTTGCTATTATCATGGGCAAAAAAGGTGACGGAACCTGGGCACACTTTCGCCATGTTAGTGACCATCGGATCACCGGCATTTAATACTGCAACACCGTTAGGGGCGACGTTTTCAACAATCACGCGTTTGACTACGGCAAGGTCTTCCACTGTGCTGATAAAACTCAGGCCAAGATGATCGCCCATGCCGATATTGGTAATAACGGCGACGTTACAGCGATCAAAGCCAAGGCCCTCACGTAAGACGCCACCGCGGGCGGTTTCGAATACCGCTGCATCGACGTCAGGGTGCATCAGGACGTTGCGAGCGCTACGCGGACCGCTGCAATCGCCGGTATCAATGCGCTGCTTTTCGATATACACGCCATCTGAGTTGGTCATGCCGACACGCAGGCCTTTGCAACTTAGCAGGTGAGCGATAAGGCGCACGGTGGTGGTTTTGCCGTTAGTTCCGGCAACTGCGACTAATGGAATACGACCATCGTCATGGGCGCTGAACATGGTTGCGATAATGGCCTTGCCGACCGCGCGGCCTTTGCCGTAGGAAGGGCTGATGTGCATGCGCAGGCCTGGTGCAGCATTTACTTCAACGATGCCGCCTTCTTGATCTTCCAGTGGCTTGTGGACGCTGTTACAGACGACATCAACACCACAAATATCCAACCCTACCATTTGCGCTGCGGCGACCGCGCGCGCAGCCATTTGTGGATGGACGTCATTGGTAACGTCGGTGGCGGTGCCGCCAGTGCTCAGATTGGCGTTGTTGCGTAAAACTACACGCACGCCTGTTGGCGGGATAGTATCAGCCTGGTAATTTTGCTTGGCTAGTGTTGCCAAAGCGATGGTGTCGAAGCGAATTTTGGTGAGGGGCGTCGCATGACCGTCACCGCGCAAGGGATCGCTGTTAACTTTGTCGACCAGTTCACGAACAGTGTGGACCCCATCGCCTATAACGAGCGGCGGATCGCGTCTGGCGGCAGCAACCATTTCTTTGCCGACCACGAGTAAGCGAAAGTCGTGTCCTGGCAGATAGCGCTCAACGATGACATCCGAACAGATTTTTGCGGCGACATCGAAGGCAGCGAAGACCTGCTCGCGCGTGTTGATATTGACGGCGACGCCTTTTCCCTGATTACCGTCGCGTGGCTTGACCACAACCGGGCTGGCGATTTCTTGCGCAACGTCCCATGCATCGGCAGCGTTTGAAACAACGCGGCCTTGCGGGACAGGAACACCCGCCGCGTTAAGCAGCATCTTGGTGAGTTCTTTGTCCTGCGCGATCGATTCTGCAATCGCGCTAGTAGCGCTGGTTTCTGCTGCCTGAATACGACGTTGGCGGCTACCCCAGCCAAATTGCACCATGCTACCATCGGTGAGGCGACGGAATGGTACACCTCGGGCTATCGCAGCTTCAACGATCGAACCGGTACTTGGCCCCAAACGCACGTCCTCGTCGAGGTCTCGCAAACGGGCCAATGCATCGGCCAAGTCGAATGGCTGATTGTTGGCGGCGGCATTGCATAAAGCTTGGGCTAATTCAAAAGCCAGTTTGCCGACTGCTTCTTCGGTGTATTCAACGATAACTTGATAAACACCGGATTCCAAGGCTTGAACGGTCCGACTGAACGTGACAGGGCAACCGGCTTGCGATTGCAGACCAAGCGCGGCACTTTCCAGCGCGTGTGCCATTGAAATCTTGTCGTCGCTGCCAGTCGATTCAAGGAACCCGATATGGGGGAAGCGAGCGCGCAGCCGAGTCTCGAAACCGACCATTCCGGCAATCGATCGCTCTGCTTCAGCGCAAGACACGATTGCTTCAATCGCTGTGTGGCGGCTCCATAAATTTGGGCCGCGTAGAATTCGGATACGTGATACGTCCATTAACAAGTTTCCTGATTTTTTGGTCTGTTAGACCAATTTTAATGGGTACTAATGTGGGTTGCCAAATGTAAATCCTGACAATCCAAACATAAAATGTCTTGGTTTGAGGGCAATGCCAAATCAATCACCGCAACATCACATCATGCTCTTATATTTCTTACACAACATATTTACGTGTGCTGGTGAATTGATTACGCCAATTGTTTTTTTCGTGATTTGGCATGTGGCACAACTTGTTCCATATTAAAGGTCTCGATGCACGCACGAATCAAATCCACCGAAATACCAAGGGCCCAGGTTGCTGCGACTGCTGCCAATACATTTTCTGTCTGAAAGGTCGGTTGACCGTCGGCAGTCAATGGGATGGTAGCGACACGCGCCAACATGATTTCATCCTTGCCGCTTGCCAGTATGATTTGTCCTTGACGAACGAATACGGCGCGTTTGTCTTGGGCCAGATGTTCGGTGATCACCGGTAGCGTTTGATCGATACCAAAGAAAATAACTTCGCCATCGCACAACTCTGCCATTGGAACCACTAAACGGTCTGCCGCGTTCAGAACGGCAACGCCGGTCGGCAGGACAATATCGACCTGGGTCCGAAGTACCTTTGCCATTTGCTCTGCATCGTCAATATAGTATTCAGGTAGTTGGTCATTTGCGGCGATGTTAGTCACCACACCGACTTGACAACGATCGTAGGCCAACCCTTCGGCTAATATAGTCGTGCCGCCATTTTCGAATACGGCAGCTTCTACCGCACGATTAAGCAATACCCGATGCGCGCCGGTCCAATGCGCGCAATTACTTTTCTCAACTTGTTGATTGTTGAAGTAAAGGCCATCGCTGCATGCCAGGCCGGTATGCTGTCCATTCAGATTCAGCAGACGAGCGATCAAGTGAGAAACCACAGTTTTGCCATGCGTACCAGCGACACCAACTATTGGAATGCGACCATTTTCTTCACCTGAGAACAGGTGATTAATGATGGCTTGTCCGACCGGTTGCGGCTCGCCTTCGGCTGGCTTCAGATGCATCAACAGCCCTGGTCCAGCATTGACTTCGACAATCGCACCGCGTTGTTTTTCCAGGGGTTGGGATATATCTTCTGCCACCAAATCGACGCCAGCGATATCCAGACCGATAATGCGTGCTGCCAGTGATGCCGCAGCGATGACACTAGGATGAACTTTTGCAGTGACGTCGATTGATACGTTGCCGGTGCGCTGAATGAGTACTTGCTTATCTTCAGGTGGAATCGTGGTGGAGGAATAACCCTGACGTTCCAGCTCCATTCTGATGATAGGTTCTTGATCCAAAATGATCGGATTAAGGGGATGCTCTTCCAAATCGCCGCGTCGGGGATCGCTATTTAACTGACTGTCGATTAGTTCGCTGATAGTTGATTTGCCGTCACCAGTCACTGACAGCGGTTCGCCGCGTGTGGCAGCGGCCAACTTGCCGCCAACAATCAGCAGGCGATGTTCGTTGCCTCGCACAAAACGCTCGACGATGACACTGCTACCTTCCTCCAGCGCAACAGCGTAGGCGGTTTCGACTTCGGCGCGGGTATTTAAGTCGATGAAAACGCCACGACCGTGGTTAGCATCGGTGGGTTTGACCACGACAGGCAACCCGATATCTTCAGCGGCCAGCCATGCATCTTCGGCGCTGTCGACCAGGCGTCCTTCCGGAATCGGCACGCCGCAAGCTTGCAACAAGCTTTTGGTCAGATCTTTGTCGCGTGAAATACTTTCTGCGATGGCGCTGGTTTGATCCGTCTCTGCGGTCCAGATGCGTCTTTGGCGCGCGCCATGACCAAGCTGTACCAGATTGCCGGTTGACAGTCGCAACGAAGGAATGCGGCGTTGATCGGCTGCATCAACTATACAGGCGGTGCTTGGCCCAAGACATAGCGAATCAACCATTTCTCGTAAGATGGTGATCTGGGCGGAAACGTCAAATGGACGATCTTCAATCGCTGCCATCACAAGATCGCGTGCGGCGTATAGAGCGGCGCGAGTGACTTGTTCGTGACGTGCGCGGACGACCACTTTATAAACGCCGCGCTTGGATGTTTCACGCGCTTTGCCAAAACCGCCCGGTAAACCGGCTAAATTTTGCAATTCTAAAGTGACATGTTCCAAAATATGACCGGGCCAGGTGCCGTCAGTCAGGCGCTGCACAAAACCACCACGTTCGCCGTAGCTGCAACGATGTTCGATCAACGACGGTAACCAGCTTGTCAGACGCTGGTTAAAGCCTGGAATGACGTTGGAAGGGCAATCTTCCAGTTCTCCGATATCGATCCAAGCTTCTAGCGCTGAACGATACGTCCATATATTTGGTCCGCGTAGGGACGTAATTCGGAGAAATTCTATGTTTTTCATGAGTATCTAGGAAGGCCATGGGATCGCACGCTGCAGAAATACCCAATTGGTTTTAACGCTTTAAGTGTTAAATGGTTTACACAAAATAAAAAATAAATAATGTCTATTGATCGCAATCAGCTTATGAAAACCCTTAAAATACGGCAGAATAATAGTTGTCTATTAAATGATATGCCACCGTAATTGATTCATTGCATCAAACATCACACAAAATGTGACGTTATTGTTGCTTATCAAAAGCGAATAAGCAACATTCCACTCATTCCATTTCATCCTACTAAGGGATGTACCATGCGGTTCAGATGACAAGCGAACACCTTAGCTCGATTTTACATTCCAAAAATATCATGCAATCTATGCCCGATCGTTGGAGTGTGGAGGTCGCACCACAACTAGCGCCCGAAGAAAAGATCGCTGCTTGGTTAGAAGTGGATATCGATTCCGCATTACATTTTACGCGTGGTTTGGTGGTTGTGACTGATCGTCGTGTATTGGCCAAAATGTCAGGCGACATAGAGTGGGGACAATGGCTTTACTCAGATGGACTGTCGTTACGTCACTTCGATCACGCAGGGATAGGAAGCCTTGAACTCATCGATCCACAAAAACGGTTGGCATGCTGGCGCTACACGCTGGGATTGAATGTCATTGCTTTGCGATTGATCAACCATTTTGAGCAGCAACTAGAAGCATATTTGTCTGGGCAACCGGTACATCATCTGGATGAAGGAGTGTGCGCCCAATGTCAGGCTCCACTGCCGCCGGGTGAGGATTCGTGTGCAATCTGTCCAGAAAAAAAGGGCGCAGTATCATCGCGCTGGGCCTTGTTTCGGTTGGTGCGATTTGCCAAGCCTTACAAATGGTCTTTGATATTTGGCTTTTTGCTAACGCTGGCATCGACCGCCGCGACCCTCGTGCCGCCGTATCTGACGTTGCCGTTAATGGATAATATTCTTATCCCATATCAAAATGGCAAGCCAATCGACGTCGGCCTCGTTCGACTGTATATGGCCGGTTTGTTGGGTTCTGCTTTGGTGGCATGGACACTGGGTTGGGCGCGGACTTATATTTTAGCGATTGTCAGTGAGCGTATTGGTGCGGATTTACGCACGTCGACCTACGAACATTTGTTGCGTTTATCGCAAGAATACTTCGGTGGAAAACGCACTGGTGATTTAATGGCGCGTATCGGATCTGAGTCTGATCGTATTTGTGTCTTTTTATCGTTGCATTTGCTCGATTTCGCGATTGATGTGTTGATGATGCTGATGACCGCAGCGATTTTGATCTCGATTAACCCTTGGTTGGCGTTGGTTACGCTTCTGCCGTTACCATTTATTGCCTGGATGATCCATTTGGTACGTGACCGCTTGCGTCACGGCTTTGAAAAAATAGACCGTATCTGGTCGGAAGTGACCAATGTTCTGGCCGACACGATTCCAGGAATACGAGTAGTTAAAGCGTTCGCTCAGGAAAAACGCGAGGCTTCACGGTTCAAGGAAGCCAACCGGCATAATTTGCTGGTCAACGATAGGGTCAATAAAATCTGGTCGTTATTTACTCCAACGGTTACCTTTCTGACCGAAATAGGGTTGTTGGTGGTGTGGGCCTTCGGTATTTGGCAAGTCTCACAAAATCAGATAACCGTGGGTGTTTTGGTGGCTTTCCTCGCTTATATTGGTCGTTTTTATACGCGTTTGGATTCGATGAGCCGAATTGTCTCGGTGACACAAAAAGCCGCCGCCGGTGCTAAGCGCATTTTTGAAATTCTCGATCACGTCTCGAGCGTTCCCGAACCAGCCAATCCGGTGCATCTTGAGAATGTTCAAGGCGCCATTGAACTGCGTGATATCGGCTTCCGCTACGGTAATCGGTCGGTGATGCGGGGGGTGAATTTGTCCATTAAACCGGGCGAGATGATCGGCTTGGTTGGACATAGTGGCTCAGGAAAAAGCACGCTGGTCAATCTGATTTGTCGCTTTTATGATGTCTCCGAAGGTGCGATCAGGATCGATGGCGTGGATATTCGGGCCTTGCCTATTGCCGAATATCGTCGCAATATCGGTCTCGTCCTGCAAGAACCATTTCTTTTCTTCGGAACCATCGCTGACAATATCTCTTATGGCAAGCCCGAGGCGACCCGCAAAGAAGTGGTGGCCGCAGCCCGCGCCGCGCATGCGCATGAATTTATTTTGCGTTTACCACAAGGTTACGATTCTCTGGTCGGCGAACGGGGTCAGGCGCTGTCAGGCGGTGAGCGCCAGCGTATTTCGATTGCGCGCGCCTTGTTGATTGATCCGCGTATCTTAATCATGGACGAAGCGACTTCGTCCGTCGATACAAGTACTGAAAAAGAGATTCAGAAGGCACTGGATAATCTGGTGCAAGGCCGTACGACCATCGCTATTGCGCATCGTCTGTCAACGTTACGAAAAGCAGATCGACTCGTAGTAATGGATCGTGGGGAGATCGTTGAGGTCGGTAATCATGATGAACTGATGGCGAGTGAAGGTGCATATTACCGCCTGTATCAGGCCCAATTACGCAACGTTGATGAGGAACCGGAATTGGAAAACTGGAATAGCATTACCGGTAAAATTCCTGAGACTATCGATTAAGATGACAATAAAAATGACACTGCATGATTTTCGATTGAGTCTGAATGCGTTTGGCCGACTGGTATTTACTGCGGCCGAGGGTGAAGTCTATCAGGGCGTTTTGCCAGTGCGGGCGTTTCCGATTAGCGCAGCCGACGAAGGCCTGTCAATTGTGGCCGCGAATGGGCAGGAGCTTGCATGGATCGATCATTTAAGTGATTTGCCGGATGATTCCCGCGCAATGGTCGAGCACGAGTTGGCAAGTCGCGAGTTTATGCCTGAAATCACACGCATTCAACATGTATCGAGCTATTCAACGCCGAGTAGCTGGACTGTAACAACGAACCGAGGTGACGCTATTTTTACGTTAAAGGGCGAGGAAGATATCCGTCGACTAGTTGGCGCATCCTTGCTTATCGCGGATAACCACGGCGTACATTTTGTGATCAGGGATATGCACGCTCTGGATAAAGTAAGCCGTAAAATTTTAGATCGATTTTTATAAATTTATTTGGCTATTTTTTTCCTGAAAAGCGGACGTTTGAAAACGTCGCTTTCTTTGAGATTATGCTTTCGCTGTCACTATACCGCTCGAAGTTTGATATTCAGGGAAAGCACATTCTGCAATAGAATGTGACTTGCCCTTTAGAAACTTTCGTCAAGATTCAGATAACGCCATTCTCCTGTCGGCAAATCTCCAAGCGTGATTTTGCCGATTCGGATTCGCTTCAATCCCGTTACCTTCAGGCCGACAAGTTCGCACATGCGACGAATTTGCCTTTTTTTACCTTCTCGTAGCGTAAAGCTCAGTTGATCTTCGTTTTGCCATTTGACGATGGCCCGTTTTAGCGGCTTGCCATCCAGAGAAAGGCCAAAATTAAGTCGCCGCAGATCGCTGTCAGGCAACTTTGCACCATGCGGATATTGGACGCGAACCAGATACTCTTTATCGATGGACGAGTCTTCGCCAATCAGTTCCTTGGCAATTCGACCGTCCTGCGTCAAAACCAGTAAACCAACGGAATCAATATCCAGCCGACCAGCAGGAACCAGATGACGCAATTGACTACCGTGAAATTCCTGCACGGATTTATCTTCTTTCCAACGACTGGCACCGTTGACCAGAACGACAGCTGGCTTGTAGCCATCTTCGGCCTGACCACTGACATAACCCATTGGTTTGTTGATCAATATAGTGACGCGCTTTGCCTGTTCGGCGCTGGCCTGGCGCTCTACTGTGACGTGTTGATGTGGAAGTACTTTGCTGCCAAGCTCAGAGATAATGATGCCATCTACACGCACCCAGCCACGGGCGATCCATTCATCGGCTTCGCGGCGTGAGCACAGGCCGAGTTCGGACATGCGTTTGGAAAGGCGTAACGGTTCAGTCATAAAGATGCAAATCAGGTAAAGGTAAAAAATGGTGAAAGCAAAATAAAATAAGGCTTAAATCTGCAAAGCATCGAGTAAATCGGTTTCGAGTTGTAGTTGCAGGCGATTATGATTGAGCGCATTGCCATCGACTAAAAATACATCCTCGACGCGTTCGCCCAACGTCATAATTTTGGCCGTATGTAAATTAATTTTGTATTTGGCGAGTACGTTCGCGATCAAATAAAGCAAACCAGCGCGGTCATTGGCAGTGATAGCCAATAAATAATATTGTCCCCGTTCGTCTGGCCGTAAGTCAACTGTTGGCGTAACCGGAAAGGTACGTGACAGCCGTGACAACCGACCACGAGTCGGCGCAGGTAGTGGACCACGCGCCTCAAGTTGCTCGGTCAGTTCGTGCTCAATCAGATTAATAATATCGCGATAATGTTTGGCGAACAACGGCGCACTCAATAAAAATGTATCAAGGGCATATCCATGTTTGGTTGTATGAATCTTCGCATCCAGAATGCTGAAATTCTTGCTATCAAAATAACTGCAAATACGTGCAAACAAATCGGTTTCATCGGGCGTGTACACAGCCACTTGCAAGCCTTCGCCGATTGGCGCGAGCCGGGCCTTAACGATTGGTTTCGGGCTATTGACGAGTGTGTAGAAAGAACGCGTCTGCCAGGCTATATCGGCGGCATCGTGGCGTAGAAAGTACGCTACGTCCAGTTGCGCCCACAATGGCTCATGCGCATCATTGGGCAAGCCATATAAGCGCAATGTCCTCAATGCATCTTCTTGGGTATTCTTTAGTTCACGATCAGTGGAGGGGCTTTCACCCCCTAATACTCTTAGGGTGATGCGATATAAGTCCTCTAGTAACTTGCCTTTCCAGGCGTTCCAAACCTTGGGACTGGTTCCACGGATGTCGGCGACGGTCAGTAAATAGAGCGCTGTTAGATGACGTTCATCCTTGACCGTATTAACAAATTGCAAAATAACGTCAGGATCTGACATATCCTGCTTTTGCGCCACCTGAGACATCGTCAGATGCTGTTGCACCAAAAAGACCACGAGCTCGGTGTCTTCTGCCGTCAATCCGTGCTGCTGACAAAATTGGCTGGCATCGGCCATGCCGAGTTGGGAATGATCGCCGCCGCGACCTTTTGCGATATCGTGAAAAAGCGCCGCTACATAAAGTATCCAGGGGCGCGCAAAGTTGGCAATTAACTGGCTGCAAAAGGGATATTCGTGTGCATGGTCGCTCATCGTAAAGCGGCGCACGTTGCGAACCACCATTAAAATATGCTGGTCGACTGTATAGACGTGAAACAGGTCATGTTGCATTTGACCTACGATGCGACGAAAATTGGGGAGGTAGCGCCCCAAAACACCGGTCTCAGTCATCCCGCGTAGAGCATGGGTTATTCCTTGCGGTGCTTGAATAATTTGCAAAAATAATGAGCGATTGTAGGGATTTCGACGGAACGCAGCATCAATCTTTGCGCGCGCATGCCATAGAGCCCTGCGCGTACGCACGGTCATGTCTTTAAGTCTGGTATCCTGCGCGATAAGCAAGAATAGTTCGAGCATCGTGGACGGCATGGTCTCAAATTGATTATCCGCGACTATGTCAATTAGCCCGTTTATTTGATTAAAACGTTCGTTAATTGGCCGAGGAACTATGGGCTGTGGGAACAGATACCCTTCAATATTTTGCAAAAGCACCAAATTTAACTGTGTGACCGCTTTAGCGGCCCAATAATAGCGCTGCATCAGATATTCGCTGGCGCGTCGGGTCTCGGTTGTCTTGAAACCCAAGGTTTCAGCGATTGGTGTCTGGACGTCAAACACCAGTCGATCTTCGCGGCGATTAGTATGAATATGCAGACGAATGCGGATGTCTTTGAACGCTCGTTCTTTTTGTCTTAGCTGCCGTGCTTCAGTGGCTGTAATCAAAGATCGCTTGGCAAGCTGAGTCCATGAGTCACCTAGGCCCGCGGCCTTGGCGACCCACAATATCACCTGCAAATCACGCAGGCCGCCCGGACTTTCTTTGCAGTTGGGCTCAAGGCTGAACGCGGTATCTTCAAACTTCACATGGCGTTGCCGCATTTCCAGTTTTTTTGCTTGAAAAAAGGCACGTGGGTCCATCGCTGCGTCGTACCGTTTTTGTAACTCAGAGAAAAGGTGCTTGTTGCCAGTGACCAGTCGGGCCTCCAGCAAACTGGTTTTGACGGTGATATCGGCAGCAGCTTCGGTCATGCATTCGTCTATCGTACGGATGCTATGGCCAATTTCCAGGCCAATGTCCCAAAATAATTGAACAAGTTGTTCCAGATTGTTCTTTAGCTCAGCATCGGGTACCGCTTCTAATAAAATCAATAGATCGACATCAGAATGCGGAAATAACTCCCCCCGACCATACCCGCCTACTGCAACCAATGAGGCGGAGGCGGGTAACTGGAGTATTTTCCACGCTAACGTCAGAGCGGTATCGACACTTTGTCGTAATTGCTTCAGTAGCGGTTCGGGTTTGCCGTTGACTAAAAAAGCATTGATGACCGTTTGCCGTTCAGTTTTGAGTTGATTTTTTAGGGTTTTGGCAAGTGTCGACATAGCTTTGCTAAAGGGAGCGGAAAAAGGCGGTTGGGACAGCTGGAACGATTGCTATATTGACGAATGATACGATTACTTCCCGCGCCAAATCACAAGCGCACATTAACGAAAAACTCGGGAGGCAGTTGTCAATCCAGGATTGAAACCGGCCTGCCGAGTAACGCAATGATTAATATGGCAATAAATTTTGTAGCGCCAGCTTACACGATGAAAGCCGGCGGCGGTGGCGTTCCAGCCGATTTTGTCAGAATTTCATAACCTGTTTCCGTCACCAGAACTGTGTGCTCCCATTGAGCCGACAAACTACGGTCTTTTGTACGGATGGTCCAGCCGTCGCCCATTTCGCGAACGTCGCGGCGCCCGGCATTGATCATTGGCTCGACGGTAAAAATCATTCCTGCTTCTAATTTTTCGAGAGTGCCAGGACGTCCATAGTGCAGCACTTGAGGCTCTTCGTGAAATACCTTGCCGATTCCGTGCCCGCAAAATTCGCGAACAACACTGTATCCGGCTTTTTCTGCATGTTGTTGAATGACGTAGCCAATATCGCCCAAATGCGCGCCGGGTTTAATTTTGGCAATCCCAAGCCACATGCATTCATATGTCACATCACCGAGACGTTTTGCCATGATTGACGGTTCGCCCGCATAAAACATGCGGCTTGTATCGCCGTGATAGCCGTCCTTAATAACCGTAATGTCAAGATTCACGACATCACCGTTTTTAAGAACCTTATCGCCAGGGATACCATGACAAATCACATCATTTACTGATGTGCAGATTGCTTTTGGATAGGGCGTGTAACCTGGGGGGCAATAGTTCAATGGCGCTGGGATGGTTCCCTGAACATTTGTCATGTATTCATGGCAAAGACGATCCAGTTCACCGGTAGTGACGCCGACTTTAACGTAAGGAGTAATGTAATCAAGAACTTCCGAGGCGAGTTTGCCAGCAATCCGCATACCGGCGATATCTTCGGATGTTTTAATTGAAATAGAGGACATAGGTGAATAAATGTGGGAAAAGAATGACAAAATAATGTCGAAAGAATCATAAAAAATAGAGGGAATGGTAGTCCCAGCTAAATTGAGATTCGGCAGCTTGCCTAATTTAGCCCTAATTATAGTCGAGCTGGCTTAGCTTCGCTGTAAACAGGCATTGGGTACTTGAAGCATTACCCTGTTTTGAGGTAGAATCTTGGGCTGGCTGGAATTGCTATTCAGGCAGCGTTGCATTATTTTGTTTAGCACTTAAGATAGTAACGTCGTAACTCGTTGTTTTAAATCGCGAATCCGCTCGAAAAGGGTGCCCTTCTTGTATATGTATATATACAAATCTGGTGACTGAGCAGATTCCAGACCCAACCCTGGAGAAAATTATGTCCGTAACAATGCTCGAAATGCTGGAAGCCGGTGTTCACTTTGGTCACCAAACTCGTTTTTGGAACCCAAAGATGGCACCTTACATCTTCGGTCATCGTAACAAAATTCACATTGTCAACCTGGAAAAAACCCTTGGTATGTACCAAGAAGCGATGAAGTATATTCGCCAATTGTCATCCAATCGCGGCAACATCCTGTTTGTTGGTACAAAGCGTCAGGCACGTGAAATCATCGCTGCTGAAGCTGCACGTTCAGGTTCACCTTTCGTTGATCAACGTTGGTTGGGCGGTATGCTGACTAATTTCAAAACCATCAAGACTTCGATCAAGCGCCTGAAAGAAATGGAAGCTTCGATCGCTGACGGTTCAGTAGAAAATCTGAGCAAAAAAGAAGGTTTGATGTTCCAGCGTGAAATGATCAAATTGCAAAAAGCTATTGGCGGTATCAAGGATATGGGCGGCATTCCTGACGCAATCTTTGTTATCGACGTCGGTTACCACAAAGGCGCTATCACTGAAGCCGCAAAACTGGGAATCCCGGTGATCGGCGTTGTTGATACCAACCACTCACCAGAAGGCGTAACTTACATTATTCCTGGTAACGACGATTCGTCTAAAGCAATTGCTTTGTACGCTCGTGGTGTTGCTGATGCAATCATTGAAGGCCGTGCTAACGCTGTTAATGATGTAGTTGAGTTGATCAAGGCTAATGCTGGTGACGAGTTCGTTGAAGTTAACGATCAGGCGTAAATCCTGAGATTGAGGTAACACACTTCAACCAAAAAAAGGGGGCAGCGATGGCCCCTTTTTTTGTATATCCCGAATATTTTTGACTGGTGTGCGGATGATGGTTCGGTCTAGTTCTTGACGGTTTTAGCCTCACAAGTGACTTAAGCGACCAGATGGCGAAAGCGCCTTACCCGCCCCAATTCTAGGAGAATAATATGGCAGTAATTACTGCAGCACTGGTTGGTGAACTGCGCGCAAAAACTGATGCGCCAATGATGGAATGCAAAAAAGCGTTGACGGAAGCCGAAGGCGACATGGTCAAAGCAGAAGAAATTTTGCGTGTTAAATTAGGTGGAAAAGCCTCGAAGGCAGCCTCCCGGATTACAGCCGAAGGCGTTGTTGCTGCTTATATCACTGGCGGCGTTGGCGCTTTGGTAGAAGTTAACTGCGAAACAGACTTCGTAACCAAAAATGACGAATTCATCGCATTGGTTAACGCTTGCGCCAAGTTGGCAGCGGAAAATAATCCAGCTGACATCGCTGCGTTATCCGCCTTGCCATTGAATGGAGGTACTGTCGAATCTTGCCGTACAGAATTGATTGGTCGTATCGGTGAGAATATGTCGATTCGTCGTTTTCAGCGTTTTGAAACCACTGCCAAACTCGCTTCTTATATTCACGGCACCAGTATTGGTGTAATGGTTGAGTACGACGCTGCGAATGAGCAAGTCGGAAAAGATGTTGCTATGCATATTGCTGCAATGAAGCCAGTATCGTTGTCTTCGGATCAAGTGCCAGCGGAACTGATCGAAAAAGAACGCTCGGTAGCGACTTTGAAGGCTGCAGAATCTGGCAAACCTGCTGAAATCGCTGCAAAGATGATTGAAGGCTCGGTACAGAAGTTCTTGAAAGAAGTTTCTTTATTGAATCAGTCGTTCGTAAAAAACGACAAACAAACCGTCGAACAAATGCTTAAAGAGGCAAATGCCAGCGTTAAGTCGTTCGCGATGTTTGTGGTCGGTGAAGGCATAGAGAAAAAAGTAGATGACTTTGCTGCAGAGGTTGCGGCAACGGTTGCCGCAGCCGGACAAGCTTAAATAATAGGAAAAAGCGGGCCGGAAGGCCCGTTTTTTCTGTTGTCGGGAATTTTTTGATCCATACGTGGACTAAATGGCGCGACAAGCATTTTGTGACTGCAAATCGCCTGCAGTTTAATGGGGCGGATTTACTTTACAGGCGCAAAGTTGTAATTTGTACGGCTAAGTTGTGGCTAATTTAAAAAATAGTAGCCTCGAATAGCTAGTGTAATAATAAAAATACGTAATAATTAATTGTTAATCGGATAGAACGAAGGACTCAGACCATGACCAAACCAGCATATAAGCGTGTTCTCCTTAAGCTCTCCGGTGAAGCCCTGATGGGCAATGATGCCTATGGCATCAATCGAGCGACTATCGATCGTATGGTTGCCGATGTTGCCGAAATTGCAGCGCTAGGTGTGCAACTGGCGATTGTTATAGGCGGCGGAAATATTTTCCGCGGTGTGGCACCCGGTGCAGAAGGAATGGATCGCGCCACGGCAGATTATATGGGCATGTTGGCAACAGTGATGAACTCACTAGCGCTGGCAGATGCTATGCGTCAAGCCGGATTGACTGCACGCGTCATGTCGGCGATCAGTATCGAGCAAGTGGTAGAACCATATGTACGACCAAAAGCGTTGCAATATCTGGAAGAAGATAAAGTAGTGATTTTTGCAGCAGGTACTGGTAACCCATTTTTTACTACGGATACGGCGGCGGCGTTGCGCGGTTCCGAAATTGGCGCTGAAATAGTGCTTAAAGCGACCAAAGTTGATGGCGTCTACAGCGCAGACCCTCAAAAAGACCCTGCCGCGACACGCTACACCACTATTACTTTTGATGAAGTTATTACTAAGCATCTGCAAGTAATGGACGCAACGGCGTTTGCGTTGTGCCGCGATCAAAAGCTACCCATTAAAGTATTTTCTATCAATAAACCGGGCGCGTTACTGCGCGTGATTATGGGTGAAGATGAGGGTACGCTGGTTCACGTTTAAAATATCAACCTGTTCACGCGTGTGAGGGTGGACCTGCATGGTATCTCCGCAGGGTCTTCATTCTAGAATGATATCTTGGAATGTTTAGTGGACGGTATAGCTGAATATTAGGCAGTTTTTTAAATTAAGTTATTCAAAGATTAAAGCCTAAGGCTTACGAATAGGAGAGCAGCATGAGCGTTGCTGACGTTAAAAAAAGTACCGATCTGAGAATGCAGAAGTCCCTTGAGACTTTGCGCGCAGATTTGGCCAAAGTACGTACCGGCCGTGCCCATACCGGCATATTGGACCATGTTCAAGTTGAGTATTACGGTAGCCCCACGGCTTTGAGCCAGGTCGCAAGTGTGACCTTAATTGATGCCCGTACCATCGGTGTACAGCCATTCGAAAAGAAGATGATTGCTGTCATCGAAAAAGCGATTCGGGAAGCTGATTTAGGCCTGAATCCATCGACGCAAGGAGAGATCATTCGTGTTCCGACTCCGGCATTGACGGAAGAACGTCGTAAAGAAATGGTCAAACTCGTCAAAAGCGAAGCAGAAGATGCGAAAATTGCTATACGTAATATTCGTCGAGACGCCAATGAAGGGCTAAAAAAACTCGTTAAAGATAAAGAGTGCTCCGATGATGACGAGCGACGCGCCCAAGATGAAATTCAGAAGCTGACAGACAAAGCGGTATCCGATGTAGACAAGCAGGTCGTAGATAAAGAAAAAGAAATTTTGACGGTGTAAAGTATTGCTGGATGTCCGATTCAGGATATTTTGTAAGCAGCCATCAATGGATTGACGAGCGGCACATGAACAGACGTTTACTAGAAGAAATTTTTCTGTAAGTGAAATTTTTTGTGCTGCTCCCGCATTCCGATCAAGTCTGCGTAGTAAGATTCTAAATCGGTACCGAGAATTTTACGGACGATTCGAAGCAGCAGGCTCTAAACAATCATTCTTATTTCATTTTTCATGACTTATTCAAGTTCGACGCTTTCAGTGCCGTCAAGTGCGGTAGTGCCTCGGCATATAGCTATCATTATGGATGGCAACGGCCGTTGGGCTACGCGCCGATTTTTGCCACGCTTTGCGGGGCACGGTAAAGGCGTCGAGGCGGTTCGTAATATTGTAGAGACATGTGCCAAGCTTGGTGTCGAGTTTGTCACTTTGTTTGCATTTAGTTCTGAGAACTGGCGACGTCCTGAAGAAGAGGTGTCATTATTAATGCGCCTTTTTGTTACCGCGCTCGAACGTGAAGTTGGAAAAATGCATAACAATGGAATTCGTCTGAAGGTGGTTGGTGATCTGAGTCGTTTTGACGCTAAGTTGCGGGATATGATTGCCAATGCTGAGCGTAAAACTGCGAACAATACCAATTTAACTGTCACCATTTGTGCAAATTATGGTGGTCGTTGGGACGTTATGCAGGCTGTAAAAAAGATGTTGGCCCAAGGTATCCCTGACAACGGGTTGTCGTTTACTGAAGATCAACTCGCTGAGCATCTGGCTATGGCTTATGCGCCGGAACCAGACCTATTTATTCGCACTGGCGGTGAGCAGCGGATTTCCAATTTTTTGCTATGGCAATTAGCGTATAGCGAACTCTATTTTACGGATACTTATTGGCCTGATTTTGACGCCGCTGAACTAGATAAGGCGATTGCCTCTTATCAGCAGCGTGAGCGTCGCTTTGGGCGTACCAGTGAGCAATTGGTAAAACATAAAAAGGCGTCTTGATGCTTAAAACGCGTGTAATTACAGCGTTGTTACTATTGGCAGTGTTATTGCCGATTCTTTATCTCAATTTTTTTCCTGCGTTTGCTATTGTCGCCGTACTTTTTTTTGCCGCTGCCATTTGGGAGTGCGCGCGGCTTTTTGGCGTCACTGGCCAGCGTGCGTTAGCTTGTGCCGCTGCTGCAATGATCTTACTCATTTTGGTATTGGTAAAAGGCAATGGTGCCAATCTGGGTTCGCTATTTGCTCTTTGCGTAGCGCTTTGGTGTCTGCGTTTTACGCCTTCTTTGGGTTTAGGATTGCCGGCGCTCAACAGTGTTGGTAATCGCATCGTTGGATTCACCTACGCGATCTCGATTTTTGGTTGTTTTCTTGCTATCCTCGGACTTTTCCTGCATTCTCCAATTTACTTGCTTTCAGTGATGGCCATCGTGTGGGTTGCAGATATTGGCGCCTATTTTTGTGGCAAAGCGTTTGGGAGACGTAAGTTAGCACCGTCCATTTCGCCGGGTAAATCGTGGGAGGGGGCGATTGGAGGCTGGGTATTTGTGTTGGTGATCGCCAGCCTCATTTGCGTTTCTCCTGCAGCGATACCGTTAGCAGATACTTTTCCTGTGCAGCTATTCCTGGTGTGGGGTTGGCCTGGCTTATTTGGTGTCATGACAATATTGGTAATGGCGAGTGTAATAGGGGACTTATTTGAGTCATTATTAAAACGCCGTGCCGGCTTTAAGGATAGCAGTCAACTGTTACCGGGGCATGGCGGCGTTTTAGATCGAATTGATGCGTTGATTCCTGTGCTCCCGTTGGTAGCATTATTGGGTTACTGGTTTTAAGGTCGCTCATGCAAAATATTACAATTCTCGGTTCAACCGGCTCAATAGGTGTATCCACGCTCGATGTGCTTGCGCGCCATCCTGAGCGGTATGCCGTTTACGCGTTGACCGCGCATAGCAGGATTGAGCGGCTGGCAGAGCAGTGCGAACAATTCAGGCCGCAGGTTGCTGTTGTGGGTACTGCGCAAGCGGCCTCTCAATTGTCACGGCTACTGCTTTCAAAAGGCTTAAAAACACAGGTTTCTTACGGTGAGCAAGCCTTGTGCGAAGTGGCGAGTTCACCGTCTTGCAACACGGTCATGGCTGCGATTGTTGGTGCCGCAGGATTGGCACCATCGCTGGCAGCAGCGTATGCCGGAAAAAAAATCCTGTTGGCGAACAAAGAAGCGCTCGTCATGTCGGGCCAGTTGTTTATTGATGCCGTGCGCATCAGTGGCGCAACGCTTTTGCCGATTGACAGCGAGCATAATGCGATTTTTCAATGCCTGCCACACGGATATCAGCGTGATCCGAGTGCTGCGGGAATTGTCAAGATTCTGTTGACGGCATCTGGTGGTCCATTTCTCGGAAGAGCGGTCGAGACGCTCGAATTAGTCACGCCAGCAGAAGCAGTTGCCCATCCTAACTGGGTAATGGGGCGAAAAATTTCAGTCGATTCAGCGACCATGATGAACAAAGGCCTCGAAGTCATCGAGGCGCATTGGTTGTTTGGTACGCCAGCGAGTCAAATTGAGGTGGTGATCCATCCCCAAAGTGTTATTCATTCGATGGTGTCCTACGTGGACGGTTCTGTTTTAGCGCAATTAGGTAATCCTGATATGCGCACGCCGATTGCTTATGCTTTGGCTTACCCTGAGCGTATTTCCTCTGGCGTTGCTCCACTTGATCTGACTATAATCGGTCAATTGCAATTTACTAAGCCTGACCTGACTCGCTTCCCTTGTTTGAAACTCGCGTATGATGCGTTGTTGGCAGGGGGATCAGCGGCGACGGTATTAAACGCAGCGAACGAAGTCGCTGTCGAAGCGTTTCTTGATGGAAAAATCGGATTTCGCATGATAGATCAATTAATCGCCCGTACTATGGACAAGTTGCCGTTATGCACGGTAACCGATATTAACTCACTGCTTGAGCAGGATCATGTGGCTCGTCTTGCAGTTCGCTCATTAATCTCCTGATGGCCTTCATACAAACAATTTTAGCTTTTCTGGTGGCGTTGGGTTCATTAGTCATCATTCACGAACTCGGTCATTACTCGGTCGCACGTTTGTGCGGCCTGAAGGTTTTGCGTTTTTCTGTCGGGATGGGAAAAGTGGTCTTCTCACGCCGCTTTGGGCCAGATCAGACCGAATGGGCGATCTCCCTGTTGCCATTAGGCGGCTATGTAAAAATGCTTGATGCGCGCGAGCAAGACATTAGCGCCATGTCTCCGGCAGATCTTAAGCGTGAGTTCACGCATCAGTCCGTATGGCGGCGTATAGCGATTGTTGCTGCTGGGCCGCTAGCGAATTTTGCGCTCGCTATTTTGTTATTCGCTGGTTTATACATCCATGGCATCCCAGAGCCGACACCTAAATTACGCGCCGTCCCAGAGCAATCTGTAGCCTATCAAGCTGGCTTACGTGGTGGTGAGTTGGTGACCGCGGTGGATGGTGAGCCTATTCAGATTTGGTCAGACCTTCGCTGGAAGCTGATGCAGGTTGCGCTTGAAAAAGGTAGTGTGAAGCTGGATGTTCAGCACCCGAATACTGGACCTTCAGGCGGAAATGTATTGGATACTGTCACTTTACCGTTAAACAGTATTAGCGCTAAGGAGCTAGAGGGTGATTTTTTAGGGAAGTTGGGGATTTCACTGGCACGACCAAAAGCGGTACTGGGCAAAGTCATGCCTGATGGGCCTGCTATGAAGGCTGGGTTACGTGAGGGTGATTTAATTACGAGTGTTAATGGTCTTGCGGTTGATGATGGCTTGGCATTAGTTGAAAAGGTACGTTCCTCACCAGATAAAAAGCTCACCATCGCAGGATTGCGTGAGGGTCAGGTTTTTCAACTCGAAGTGACGCCAGCCCGGCAAGAAAATAAAGGCGAGACATTCGGCCAGATTAAAGTAGAGGTACCATTAGCGCCAGAAATGATTGTTGCCAGTAGTACGCCGTTGGCAGCGCTGGTAAAAGGTGCCGAAAAAACCTGGGATAGCAGCGTTTTGACCTTAAAAATGCTGGGAAAAATGTTGGTTGGTCAGGTTTCCTGGAAAAATATTACTGGTCCGATTACTATAGCGGACTACGCAGGGCAAACTGCACGTATTGGCGCAATTAGTTATCTCAGCTTTATTGCTTTTATTAGTATCAGTTTAGGTGTCATGAATTTGCTCCCTATCCCGGTTTTAGATGGGGGCCTTTTGCTGTATTATTCGGTGGAAGTTTTGACCGGACGTCCCGTTCCTGAACGTTTTGGAGAAATTGCTCAACGTGCAGGTATTGGCATTTTGATGACGTTAATGGCAGTTGCTATGTTTAATGACATCGTTCGCCTTATATTTTAGTGTTGAGCCTCGCTACATGCTTCTCAAATAGTGAGGTTCATCTCAAGTTTTTTCTTCTTGTCCGACAATCGTGGTCGGCGAGGACATTGATAACAAACGATCGCTAATGAAATTACATTCCCAGCATTTCCCTTTGTCGATTCTTCCCCGTCGTTTGATCGCAATCGCGGCCTTCGCTCTCTGTTCAGGACAGGCGCTGGCTGTGCAGCCTTTTGTGATCAAGGATATTCGTGTCGAAGGTATCCAACGGACCGAGGCTGGTACCGTTTTCAATTACCTCCCGGTGCGTGTCGGTGAAACTTTCGACGACGAAAAGGCAACAGCTTCCATTAAAGCGCTGTATGCCACTGGTTTCTTCAAAGACGTCAGAGTGGAGTCGGATGGCAATGTACTAGTGATTATGGTCGAGGAGCGACCTGCAATTGCTGGCGTTGCATTCTCTGGAACCAAAGAATTTGATAAAGACCAGCTCACCAAAGCCCTGAAGCAGATCGGCGTCGGTGAGTCGCGTATTTACGATAAGGCTTTAGTTGATCGCGCGGAGCAAGAGTTGAAGCGTCAGTATTTGTCGCGTGGTTTGTACGGTATGAAAGTCACAACGACGGTAACGCCAGTTGAGCGAAATCGCGTTAACATTAATTTTGCGGTTGATGAAGGAGACGTTTCTCGCATCAAGCAAATTAATTTTGTTGGAAATAAAGTCTTTTCTGACAATAAGTTACGAGAACAACTTAATTTGCGTTCGCCAGGTTGGTTTACCTGGTACACCAAGGCTGATCAATATTCCAAAGAAAAACTGGCTGGCGACATAGAGACCTTGCGTTCGTATTATTTGAACCGTGGTTATATCGAAATGCAGATTGATTCTAGCCAAGTATCAATTACACCAGACAAAAAAGATATTTACGTTACCTTAAATATTAATGAAGGCGATAAATTTACAGTATCTGATGTCAAGTTGGAAGGTGAGATGTTCGGTCGTGAAGACGAGCTTAAGTCATTAATACAACTGAAAAAAGGTGAGGTATTTTCCGGCCAGAAGTTAACCGACACTACGAAGAAAATTTCAGAGCGCCTTGGTAATTTCGGCTATGCATTTGCTAATGTGAATGCTAATCCGATATTAGATCGGAATAAAAAGGAAGTCGCGTTTACCATTACGGTCGACCCTGGTAAACGGGTTTACGTGCGTCACATAAATGTGGTTGGCAATACCAAGACCCGTGACGAAGTGGTGCGTCGTGAATTCCGTCAATTTGAAGATTCATGGTATGACGGTTCAAATATTAAATTATCGCGTGATCGGGTTGATCGCCTGGGTTATTTTAAAGATGTGAATATTGATACGCCAGAAGTCGCAGGGACCACGGATCAGGTTGATGTCAACATGACGGTGACCGAAAAGCCGACCGGTAACATTATGATTGGTGCAGGTTTTTCACAAGCCGACAAAGTCAGCTTAACCGGTTCTATTCAGCAACAGAATGCGTTTGGTAGTGGTAACACGGTAGGCTTGGAAGTCAACACTAGTCACACTAATCGGACTATTGCCGTATCGCAGACCAATCCGTACTTCACCGACGACGGCGTCAGTCGGACGTATGATTTGTACTTGCGCACAGTGAGTCCTTCCGTGTACACGCAGGGTGACTATAAAGTCCGTACTCTTGGTAGTGATGTCAAGTTCGGTGTTCCGTTTTCAGAACTTGACACGATTTTCTTCGGCATTGGTGTTGAAAATACCAAAGTATATGCGGATGGTCTGAGCCCGAGCCTTTATCAGCAATATGTGGCCGATTTCGGTAATGGCAGAATTGACCCTGCGACGGGCTTCCTTAGAAGTCCAAGTTCGGCAGCGACAACTAGTTTCCCTCTGACTGTAGCTTGGCAACGTGATAGTCGTGATAGCGCTCTGGTTCCGACAAAGGGCCGTTATCAGCGTGCTAATCTGGAAGTATCTGCTGTTGGTACTTTGCGTTACTACAGAGCAAGTTATCAGCATCAATACTTCCAACCGCTATTTGGTAATGCCGTGACATTGGCAATGAACGGCGAAGTTGATTACGGTGCAGGGCTATTTGGTCAGGCTTACCCAGTCTTCAAAAACTATTATGCTGGTGGTATTGGAACCGTACGCGGTTACGAAGCTTCAACACTCGGCTCGAAGGTCGATCAATATGGCGACTCACTTGGTGGCTCTAAGCGTATATTTGGTAACCTCGAGATGCAGTTTCCGTTCCCTGGTTCTGGCAATGATCGTACGTTACGTTGGTTTACGTTTCTGGACGGCGGTCAGGTATTTGCTGATAAGACGCCAATGTCTTTCAAAGACTTGCGGTACTCAACTGGCTTCGGCTTGAGCTGGGTCTCTCCGATTGGCCCATTGAAGTTGAGTTGGGGTATGCCTTTGAATGCTAAAACTCAAATTATAGATGGTGTAAGTGTTTCTGATAAAGTGCAACATTTCCAGTTTCAGTTAGGCACAGGATTCTAAGAAATGGCACTGTTGTACAAGAATGGCATAATGTTTAATTTGAATAGCGGAGAACGGCTTTGAAGTCTCTTACTACATCATTCGGATCGCTGAAATTGGCTGCGGTTTTGGCACTTTGTCTGACCTCGAGCGCGGCTGTTTATGCGCAGGAGGGTTCAAAAATCGCTTTTGTTAGTAACGAACGGATTTTCCGTGAGGCTGCACCTGCCAAGGCTGCAGACGCTAAAATTCAGGCTGAGTTTTCCAAGCGCGATAAAGATTTGCAGGATCTGGCTGCTCGCCTGAAGGGTATGTCTGACAAGTTAGATAAGGATTCTGCAACAATTCCGGAATCTGAGCGATTAAAGCGTCAACGCGAACTAGCTGATCTGGATAAAGACTTTCAACGTAAACAACGTGAGTTTCGAGAGGATCTGAACCAGCGTCGGAATGAGGAGTTGGCCATTGTGCTGGAGCGGACCAATAAGGTAATTAAGCAAATTGCAGATGCTGAAAATTACGATATCGTCTTTCAGGATGCTGTATACGCGAATAAACGTATTGACATTACCGATAAAGTGCTGAAAGCACTCAATAAGTAATCTAGTTTTTAAATGAGGCCACAATGAGCATTCGGCTGAAAGAACTGGTCGAACGCTTGGGCGGCCAGTTAATTGGCGATGCGGATATTGCGATATCCGGCATTGCGCCGTTAAGTGATGCAACGGCAACACAAATTACATTTCTCTCCAATCCCAAGTTTCGATCTCAAGCAATCCAAAGTCAGGCAGCGGCCATCGTTTTGTCTGTGGCGGATGATGCCTTCCTCAGTGTAGGCTTTCAGGGAACACGTATTGTTGTTACAAATCCCTATGCTTACTTTGCGCGCGTTGCGCAAATTTTTGTGGAGCTAAATGCGCCATTGGTGAATGCCGGTATTCATCCTTCTGCCGTTATAGATCCATCTGCAAGCATAGCGGCGACCGCATATATTGGTGCGAACGTTGTTATTGATGCAGAGGCGGTGATTGCTGATCATGCGCATATCGGCCCGGGCTGTGTGATTGGTCGTGCTGTAAAAATAGGGTCGATGACCCGATTACATGCACATGTCACGATTTATGCAGAATGTGAAATTGGTCAGCGCGGTATCATCCACTCGGGTGCGGTAATCGGCGCCGATGGATTCGGTTTTGCGAACGATGCAGGAACTTGGGTTAAAATTCCACAAACCGGTCGTGTGATGATCGGGGACGATGTTGAAATTGGCGCAAACACGACGATTGACCGCGGAGCCTTATCCGATACCGTTATTGAAGAAGGGGTTAAGCTGGACAACCAGATCCAGATTGCCCATAACTGCCATATCGGTGCGCACACTGCTATTGCTGCATGTGCAGGCATTGCCGGTAGCGCTAAGATTGGGAAATATTGCTCTATCGGTGGCGCGGCTATGATACATGGTCATATCACCATCGTTGATCATGTGCACGTTTCAGCCGGTACACTCGCCTTACGTTCTATTTTGGAGCCAGGTCAATACACGGGTTTCTATCCAATTGCAAAGCATGGCGATTGGGAAAAATCGGCAGCGCTGGTGCGCAATTTGAGCGCCACACGACAGAAAATCCGGGCCTTGGAAAATTCCATTAAACAGCTTACAGAAAAAGATAATGAATAGTCTTAATAACGGTCTCAATATTTGCCAGATTAAAGAATACTTACCGCATCGCTATCCGTTATTACTGGTGGATCGGGTATTGCGCTGGGAAAGTGGTAAATCGATTACTGCTATCAAAAATGTCACGATCAACGAAGAGTTCTTTAACGGTCACTTTCCGAACAAACCGGTTATGCCCGGTGTATTAACCATTGAGGCATTAGCGCAAACAGCCGCGTTATTATCTTTTTTGAGTGAAGGCCGCAAACCGGACGAAAATACTGTGGTCTATTTTCTAGGTATAGATAAGGCGCGCTTCCGTCGCCCTATCGAACCCGGGGATCAGATCAAACTAGAGGTTGAAATTCTGCGCGTGGTACGTGGAATCTGGAAATACAAAGCGATTGCCACTGTAGATGGAGAGCTTGCTGTGGAGGCAGAATTTATGTGCACCATGCG
This sequence comes from Glaciimonas sp. GNP009, assembly GCF_054343755.1. NCBI lineage: Bacteria > Pseudomonadati > Pseudomonadota > Betaproteobacteria > Burkholderiales > Oxalobacteraceae > Glaciimonas > Glaciimonas sp. GNP009. The sequence continues at coordinate 228,216 of NZ_JBTGUV010000004.1, read as the reverse complement.
CCATGCCGTAACGCCTGAACATGCCGTCGCTCCTGTTGCTCCGGCTAATATTTCTGCGTGATTTCGATGAGTCGAATTCACTCTACCGCAGTTGTTGATTCCCGCGCTGTACTTGATAGTACGGTCGAAGTCGGTGCTTATTCGATCATTGGGCCGAATGTCACTATCGATGCCGGAACCAAGGTTGGGCCACATGTTGTGATTGAGGGGCATACCAGCATTGGTCGTGATAATACATTTTTTCAATTTGGCTCGATTGGTGCAGCGCCACAGGACAAAAAATACGCTGGCGAACCGACGCGCCTTGAGATTGGAAGCGGCAATACAATCCGCGAATTTGTAACGCTCAATTTGGGGACATCGCAGGATGTCGGTGTCACGCGGTTAGGTGATGACAATTGGGTAATGGCTTATGTTCACGTTGCACATGACTGTCAAATTGGCAGTCATACAGTCATAGCAAATAATGCGACATTGGCAGGACACGTGCACGTGGGCGACTGGGTTTTGCTTGGGGGATTCACCACAATACATCAATTTTGCCGTATCGGCCCTCACGCAATGACTGCATTTACTGCGGCAGTCAGCCAGGACGTCCCCCCGTTTGTAACAGCTGCCGGTAATCGGGCAGTTCCTGCGGGGATTAATAGCGAAGGCTTGCGACGACGTGGTTTTAGCAGCGAACAGGTCATGACGATTAAGCGTGCTTATCGATTGATTTATCGTTCAGGATTACCTTTAGAGGAAGCCAAAGCTGCGCTAGAGGCAGAAGAGTTAAAGTCTCCTGACTCAGCCGAGTATGTTCGCATGCTGCGCGAATTCATCAGCTCTTCTCAACGCGGCATTATTCGCTAACGTGCCGGACATATCACCTGTTTCGATTGCAATGGTGGCCGGAGAGACCTCGGGCGATCTGTTAGCGAGTTGTTTGTTATCTGGGTTGCGACCACAATTGCCGGAGGCTTTGATGTACGGCATCGGTGGTCCCAAGATGGCAGATTATGGATTCGTTAGTCATTGGGCGATGGATAAGCTAGCGGTAAACGGCTTATTTGAAGTACTCGCCCACTATCGAGAGCTAAAAGGAATTCAGGTCGCTTTGCGAGATCGCTTACTCATCGAAAAGCCAAATATTTTTATTGGGGTGGATGCTCCCGATTTTAATTTTGGACTAGAAACGCAACTCAATCACGCGGGTATTCCCACAGTCCATTTTATCGGTCCATCAATTTGGGCCTGGCGTGGCGGGCGGATCAAGAAAATTGCACGCTCCGGTTCGCATATGCTGGTGATATTTCCATTCGAAGAAAAAATTTATCGCCAGGCTGGAATTCCTGCAACTTATGTGGGCCATCCGCTCGCGCAAGTCATTCCAATGGTGCCGGACGTCGCGGGGGCACGTGTCACGCTAGGATTGCCAGCCAATGCTACGGTCGTGGCAATTTTGCCGGGCAGCCGCATGTCGGAGCTTCGTTACAACACAGTCAGTTTTGTCGGTGCTGCCAAAATGCTGGCAGCGCGTGATAAAAATATATGTTTTATAGCGCCAATGGCTGGCCCGAAACAGCGCGCTTTGTTTATCGAGTTGATCAAAGAAGCTGGCTTGCAAGATGTTGAAATCCAATTGCTTGATGGTCAGTCACATGTTGCAATGGAAGCAGCGAATGCTGTTCTGGTGGCATCCGGTACGGCATCGCTCGAAGTCGCGCTGTACAAAAAACCGATGGTGATTGCTTACAAGATGATGCGTGCCACTTGGGAAATATTGCGCCACATGAGCTATCAGCCATGGATCGGACTACCAAATATTTTGGCCCGGGAATTTCTGGTGCCAGAGTTATTGCAGCATGCGGCAACGCCGCAAAAGCTTGCTGACGCGTTGTGGAGCCAATTGCAAGACGTAGCGCTTCAAGAGATGTTGCGTGAGCGTTTTACTGAGATGCACATCGCGCTGTTACGCGATACCGCGAACGAGAGTGCACAAGCAGTATTGAAAATCATTGATCAGTATTAATTATGTCTTCTTATTATTATACCCGATGTATTGAGCTGCTTAAATGACCAGGCGTTGCGAGTTATGCTGCGCTCTGCCAGAGTTGAAGACCGTGACTGGTAAAGTTAAAGTGCTGGCGTGTCTTTGATTTCTAAGCCGCCTTGTCTGCCGATATCGTATCGACATTGCACTATTATGAATTTTTTTATAGATAGTTGGACACTAATTTGAAAATTTCTGACATTGATCTGCCGCTATTTGATTATGACTACCCAGACGAGATTGTTTGTGGCGTTGACGAGGCAGGGCGTGGACCGCTCGCGGGGCCGGTTTTTGCTGCAGCCGTCATACTTGATCCATCCCGTCCTATTATCGGCCTGCGTGATTCCAAAAAGTTGACAGCAGAGCGACGCGAACTATTGGCGGTGCAAATTAAAGAGTGTGCGTTAGCTTGGTCGATTGCGGAATGCTGCGAGGAAGAGATCGATACCCTAAATATTCTGCAGGCAAGTATGCTGGCGATGAAGCGTGCTGTCGAAGGGTTGTCGATGCCACCGACGCTCGCGCTGATCGACGGCAATCGTTGTCCGGTTATGAGCATTCGTGCCGAGGCGATTGTGAAGGGGGATGACAAGGTTCAAGCGATTTCGGCTGCATCGATACTCGCTAAAACTGCGCGTGATGCGGCGTTGCACATTTTGCACGCGCAATATCCGCTCTATGCCTTCGATCAGCACAAAGGCTACCCGACCGCATTACATCTGGAGCGGCTGCGTGTACACGGTGTATCGCCAGTCCATCGTAAATCGTATGCTCCGGTTCGCGCAATGTTGTTGCTTGAACGTGCAGTTTAAGTTCGCGTACCTTAATCGTCTTAAAATGTCCGATGTGCCACAAGTTAGCTGCAATCCTCACCTTTCGCCAATATGAAACTGATTACCTCCCCCTATAATTCTCTGTATAAAGAATTGAAACTGCTGGCTACCCGCTCACAAACGCGGCGCAAGTTGGGTAAGTCTTTGCTGGATGGCGTCCACTTAACCGAGTCATATCTACAACATTACGGCTTCCCATCGTTATGCGTTGCTAGCGAAAGCGCATTGTTGCACCCGGAAGCGGCAGCTTTGATTGCTCGTTGTGAGTCAGGAGGCGTTCAGTGTGTTGCCTTTTCTGACGCGCAGTTTACTATTCTGAGCCAGGTGGAGCATGGAGTAGGGCTATTATTTGTCGTCGATACACCGCAATTTTTTGTGCCGGACGCCATCACCCAATCTGCGGTGTTGCTCGATAATCTGCAAGACCCTGGTAATCTCGGTTCTATTTTGCGTAGCGCCGCCGCCGCTGGCATCAAACAGGTTTATTGTTCGTCTGGCACTGTCTATGCTTGGTCGCCAAAGGTACTACGTGCTGGTATGGGGGCCCATTTTTTGCTTGAGATTTTTGAGAATGTCGATTTGTTAGCGATCGTCACGCATGCACAAATACCGGTTTTGGCAACCAGTTCCTATGCCCAAAAGAGTCTGTTTCAGGCAGACCTGAAAACGCCTGTGGCATGGCTGTTCGGTCATGAAGGGCAGGGCGTTGCTGAGGATTTATTGGCAGAAGCCAGCGAGCGGGTTGTTATTCCCCATTTGGGACAAATGGAGTCACTCAATGTCGCCGCCGCTGCCGCTATTTGTTTTTTTGAGCAAGTGCGCCAATCACAGCCTTATTAACGGTTGCCAGCCATGTCATCAAGCTACGTTGATTCGAATAAAGCATTACCTCGTTATAGCGGGATAATACCGGTAAGCAGATTGGTTGGCTGATCGACTCATACTATCCATCATTTTCTGTTTTCATCTCCTGCAGGATGGTCGCGGCGATCTCCTCAATTGACTTGGTGGTTGATGACATCCACCTTATTCCCTCACGTTGCATCATGGCTTGCGCCTCATTGATTTCATAGCGGCAGTTAGCAAGCGCGGCATACTTACTACCTGGAAGTCGTTCATTACGTATTTCGGACAGTCGCTCCGGCAAAATAGTCAGACCGAAGATTTTTTGTTTAAATGGCATTAGGCCACTTGGCAATTTTTCGCGGACGAAATCCTCGGGAATCAACGGATAATTTGCCGCCTTAATGCCATATTGCATCGCCAGATACAAGCTAGTTGGTGTTTTGCCTGAGCGTGACACACCAACCAGAATAACGTCAGCATCGGCCAGATTTTTGTTCGACTGCCCATCGTCATGCGCCAGCGAAAAATTAATTGCTTCGATTCGATTCTTATATTCCTCGGAATTTGCAGTGTTATGGCTGCGACCGACGGTATGAGTTGATTTAATTCCTAACTCTTTTTCCAGTGGCTCGACAAAAGTTTGAATCAAATCCATATGCATAGCCTTGGCTTGCTGTATGACTTTTGACAAATCTGTTTTTACCAATGTAGAAAAAACAATTGGTAATTTGCCATCTGTAGCGAATGCTTCGTTGACTCTGCGCGTCGCCTCGTAAGCCTTATCGAGCGTATCGATAAACGGCAGCCGCACCTGCTTAAAGCGCAGTTCAAACTGTGTCAGGACCGAATGCCCGAACGTTTCGGCGGTAATGCCGGTGCCGTCGGAAACAAAAAAGACAGTGCGGTTTGCGGCTGGCAGTGGAAGCGTTGGAGCGTCTGACATAGTGTATATGAGAAAAAAACCGGTTAAAAAGAGGGAAATCTAACTAAATCCTAATACTGTTCGCAGTGATAGAGTACATGATACAAGACCTTGGCATAAAGAGCCTTGATGATCAAATTGCTCACAATGGGCACATTCTGTTACTAGTCTAGTTCTCACTTTAGTTGCGAATTGACATAAAATGGCGACCAACAGATAAATTAGCGCGACCTGCCAGAGCATAACAAAAGAGAATGGTTACGCGCATGCACTTAAAGATTTCTTATCATCAAACTAGAGGTTGTTATGTCAAATGCAATACAGATGGGCGCTGCCCAGGGAGCGGCTTACGTTGTTCCCTTTGAAAATCTGCGAATGACGGATGTTGATACCGTCGGCGGAAAAAATTCATCGCTGGGTGAAATGATTAGCCAGCTTGCAACCGCTGGAGTGCGGGTTCCGGGTGGCTTTGCTACTACGGCGCAGGCTTTCCGAGACTTTCTGTCTTACAGTGCCAACGGCGGATTATCATTGGCGCAACGCATTGCCGATCGTCTTGAAACATTAGATGTGGAAGATGTACGGGCGTTAGGGCAAGCCGGTGCTGAAATTCGTGAATGGATCGTTGCTACGCCATTTCAACCGCAGCTTGAAAAAGATATTCAAGAATCTTACCAGCGCCTGGTTGCTGATTCGTCCAGCGAGATGTCTTTTGCCGTGCGTTCTTCAGCGACAGCTGAAGATTTGCCAGATGCATCGTTTGCGGGCCAGCAGGAAACTTTCCTCAACGTGGTCGGTATTGAAAATATTCTCGAAGCGATGAAGCATGTATTCGCGTCGTTGTATAACGATCGTGCGATCTCATATCGTGTCCATAAAGGTTTCACTCATGCTGAAGTTGCCCTTTCAGCGGGCGTGCAGCGCATGGTGCGTTCGGACTTGGGAGCAGCTGGTGTGATGTTCACGCTCGATACCGAATCTGGCTTTAAAGACGTCGTGTTCATCACGTCGAGCTATGGTTTGGGCGAAACAGTGGTTCAGGGCGCGGTTAATCCCGACGAGTTTTACGTCCATAAGCCAATGCTGGAAAAAGGCAAATTGCCGATTATTCGTCGCAATATCGGCTCGAAGCTGATAAAGATGGAATTCACTGGCGAAGCAAAAGCTGGCCGTTCGGTCCGCACCGTTGACGTACCAATTGAAATGCGCAATCGTTACTCGCTCGATGATGCTGAAATCGTTGAGTTGGCAAAGTACGCCACCATTATCGAAAAGCACTACGAGCGTCCGATGGATATCGAATGGGGCAAAGATGGTCGCGATGGCAAAATTTATATTTTGCAGGCACGTCCAGAAACCGTGAAGTCGCAAGAAAAACCAACTGATGCACAGCAACGTTTTAAGCTCAAAGGTAGCAGTAACGTGTTGGCAACCGGTCGTGCTATCGGACAAAAAATCGGCGCTGGCCCAGTTCGCGTGATTCACGATGCTGCGGATATGGAGCGTGTGCAACCGGGTGATGTATTGGTTGCCGACATGACCGACCCTAACTGGGAGCCGGTCATGAAGCGCGCTGCTGCGATTGTTACCAACCGTGGTGGTCGTACCTGTCATGCGGCGATTATTGCGCGTGAGCTGGGTGTTCCGGCTGTCGTTGGCTGCGGCGATGCAACCGATGTTCTGGTCGATGGTACTTTTGTCACGGTGTCTTGTGCTGAAGGTGATGAAGGCAAGATCTATGACGGCCTGCTGGAAACAGAAGTGACTGAAGTGGCACGCGGTGAATTGCCGAAGCTGCCATTGAAAATCATGATGAACGTCGGTAACCCACAGTTGGCTTTTGACTTTCAGTCGATTCCAAATAGCGGTGTTGGCCTGGCGCGTCTTGAGTTCATCATCAATAACAATATTGGTGTGCATCCACGGGCGATTCTGGAGTACCCGAATATCGACGCAGATTTGAAGAAAGCCGTTGAATCGGTAGCGCGTGGTCATGCGTCACCTAAAGCGTTTTATGTTGATAAGTTGGCTGAAGGGATTGCGACTATCGCCGCAGCATTCTGGCCTAAGACCGTGATCGTGCGTTTGTCAGACTTCAAATCGAACGAGTACAAAAAACTCATCGGCGGTTCACGCTACGAGCCAGATGAAGAAAACCCGATGTTGGGATTCCGTGGAGCTGCACGTTATTTGTCTAAAGATTTTGCTGAAGCATTTGAAATGGAATGCCAGGCGATGAAGCGTGTGCGCGAAGACATGGGCTTGACTAACGTTGAAATCATGGTGCCGTTCGTGCGTACAGTTGGCCAAGCCGAAAAGGTCATTGGCTTACTGGGTAAAAATGGCCTCGTACGTGGAGAGAACGGTTTGCGCGTCATCATGATGTGTGAAGTGCCTTCCAACGCTATTTTGGCTGAAGAATTTCTTGAGCATTTCGACGGTTTCTCCATCGGTTCCAACGATCTGACTCAATTAACCCTAGGTCTTGATCGTGATTCTGGCATGGAGTTATTAGCAGCTGACTTTGACGAACGTGATCCTGCCATCAAAGTGTTGTTGAGCAAGGTCATCGCGACCTGTCTGGCAAAAGGGAAGTACGTCGGTATTTGTGGTCAAGGTCCATCTGATCATCCAGACTTTGCCGAGTGGTTGATGAAGCAAGGTATCGAGTCAATTTCGCTTAATCCCGATACTGTCATTGATACATGGAAGAATCTCGCTGCAGCGCAATAACATTGCCATCTGTAGGTTGATTTGACCTCGAAGCAGGTTTTAAAGCTGCTTCAATTAAGTTTTTTTCCATAAAGATGCGAGCAAAATGCTCGCATTTTTTTTTGTGCGTTAAACTAATAACAAATAATTGCAAGGGAGTAATTTATGATGCCTTGGATAGGATGGCTTTTATTAGGCGGCGCTCTCGTGTTGGCTGAACTGTTTACCGGAACCTTTTATTTGTTGATGATCGCCATCGGTATGGTTGCTGGTGCGCTAGTGGCTTGGCTTGGTGCCGATTTGGAGTGGCAATTCGTGATTGCTGCCATTGTGTCGGTTGCGGGGACAATTGTGGTGCGGCGTAGTCAATTTGGTAAGCGTGAAAAGATCGACTCTGCCAAGGATCGCAATGTCAATTTAGACATCGGGCAGACCATCAATGTCGCGCATTGGATGAAAGAAAACGTTGGCGGCGATGCAGCCGATGTTGGATTGTATACAGCACGGGTTAAGTACCGTGGTGCGTTGTGGGATGTTGAATTGGCCCAAGGAGAAGTGGCGCATTCCGGGCAATTCTTTATTCAGGAAATACGTGGCAGTCGCTTAATTGTGGCCGGTCATTCAAATAAATAATAGAGGAAGGATTTACTATGTTCCAGGGCGTAACGTTAATTATATTTTTTATCGCTATCGTGTTTGTCATGAAAACGGTCAAAGTCGTGCCGCAACAGCATGCTTGGGTTGTGGAGCGTTTAGGGAAGTACCACGCAACGCTTGGACCAGGACTGAGCATCGTTTTGCCCTTTATCGACCGCGTTGCATACAAGCATATTCTAAAAGAAATCCCACTCGATGTTCCGCCGCAAGTGTGTATCACGCGTGATAACACGCAGTTGCAAGTTGACGGTGTTCTTTACTTTCAGATTACCGATCCGATGCGCGCATCTTATGGCTCATCAAACTATCTTGCTGCGATTACACAATTAGCGCAAACGACTTTACGCTCGGTAATTGGTAAGATGGAACTCGATAAAACGTTTGAAGAGCGTGATCACATTAACACCACGATCGTGAACGCCATTGATGAGTCGGCCGCTAACTGGGGCGTAAAAGTTTTACGTTACGAGATCAAGGATTTGACACCACCAAAAGAAATTTTGCACGCGATGCAGGCCCAAATTACTGCCGAGCGTGAGAAGCGTGCATTGATTGCTGCCTCTGAAGGACGCAAGCAAGAGCAAATTAATATTGCCACTGGTGAGCGTGAAGCATCGATCGCCAAGTCAGAAGGTGAAAAGCAGGCATCAATCAATCGCGCTGAAGGTCAGGCTGCTGCAATTCTTTCAATCGCTCAGGCCAGTGCCGAAGCTATTCGTAAAACAGCAGCAGCATTGCAAGAGCCCGGTGGTACGGACGCTGCCAATCTAAAGGTGGCCGAGCAATACGTCGCAGCATTTAGCCAACTTGCAAAAACCAACAACTCTATTATCATCCCATCAAATTTGGGCGATATCAGTGGCTTGATAAGCACAGCGATGCAAGTGGTTAAATCCCAGGGTGGCGTGAGAAAGCCTTAACGCAAAACCTTTAATACAAAAATTTTAAGTCTCTACGCAGAAGAAAATAAAATAGCGCCAGCAAAACGTTTTGATGGCGCTGTTGACATTTAAAGCCCCGATGCTAAACAGACTTTCTTTATGGAAGAAAACTCTTAACGTCGGTGTTGCTTCATCGCACTTTGCACTTCGCGCTCGCCGTCACGTTGTCTTTCCGTATCGCGTTTGTCATGTTGCTTTTTACCTTTGCCGATTCCAATTTCACATTTAATGAGGCCGCCTTTGTAATGTAAATTCAGCGGTATCATTGTAAAACCTGAACGCTCTACCTTGATGATCAGTCTTTTGATCTCTTCGGCATGCAAAAGCAATTTTCGGGTACGTACTGCCTCTGGATGGACGTGCGTAGAGGCGCTCAGCAAGGCGCTGATATGCGCGCCAAACAAATGAATTTCACCGTCACGGATAATCACGTAGGCTTCTTTTAGCTGAGCGCGTCCTGCCCGGATAGCTTTTACTTCCCAGCCATGAAGAACCATGCCGGCTTCGAAACGCTCTTCAATGAAGTAATCATGAAAAGCTTTTTTGTTGTCAATAATACTCATGTAGTCAAAGATGGTGCAGGTCGGTTAAAATTTCAAGTTGTGATTCTATCAAATGGTTGAAGCTAATGGCAGTTGTACACAAAACGGTATTATTGGGATACAGCGCTGAACAAATGTTCGCCCTTGTCGAGCGCGTGGAAGATTATCCGCTATTCTTGCCATGGTGCGGCGGTGTTAAGGTGCTCGAGCGGGACGATAACAAATTAATCGCGACCCTCAACATACACTATCACGGCATCAAGCAGTCGTTTACTACTGAAAATATCAATAATGCCCCGGTCTCAATGCAAATGCGGCTAGTGGAAGGGCCTTTCAAGCATCTGGAAGGCACATGGACGTTTAAATCGTTACGAGCAGATGCATGCAAGATTGAGTACGATATGCACTATGAATTTTCAAATAAAATTTTGGACAAATTAATCGGTCCAGTGTTCAGTATGATCGCCAATAGTTTTGTAGACTCGTTTTGCAAACGTGCTGAAACTGTTTACGGCGACAATCCGTGAGATGCGGATATGACGACTAATACGTATCAGGTCACGGCCCCTGTCACTAAAATCATTGATGCGTCTGCAAACTCGGAGAAGGCAGATTCCAGCGTAGCGTTGATCCGCATTCAGGTTTGCTATGGCACGCCAACCAGTCAGCCAATCCGCACTTTGAGTGTGCCGCAAGGCACCTTGCTACAAGATGCGATTATCTTGAGCGGGTTGCTAGATGAATGTCCTGAAATTGACCTAGACCTTTGTCGCGTCGGTATTTTCGGCAAGCTCAAAACGCTCGATACCGTTGTACGGGAACTGGATAGAATTGAAATTTATCGCGCTCTGATTGCAGATCCTAAGGAATCGAGACGGAAACGGGCAGACAAAAAATCCCATGAGAAATCGTAAAACGGGTTAACGGGAGAAAATCGCTTTCAAGTACCGTCGCTAGCCAGCGACCACGTTTCAGAGTTTTATTCCATAAGCCAAGGCTTCGCAAGGCAGTCGGTGCCGGTTCCGGCGCCCGAAATCGCTCGGCACCCCAATGGATTGTTTTTTGTTTTTCAGCATAAATACATTACAGTTATGCTTACAGCGCCGACAATTTTCAACTATACGATCACGTTGCAACCAAGTCTCCTAGACTCACGGCATAAGTGTAGATCTATTTGCACTCGTCCAAAACTTGCCTGTTGTCACGCGACGCCTGGTTACGTTGATTATCGTCAAAAAAAGCACGCTGTCCATTTTTGTCCACTTGAGCGATGCGTTGGCCAGAGTCGAGGTTCCGCTGAAAAGCCCGGGCGCTGTCGCAACTTTTGGCTTTATTTGCTGCGATTTTGGCATTATCAGCGGCTTTCTTGTCTTTTTCAGCCTGATCGCTCTGACGTTTGTTAAAAGCAGCGTTTTGCTCCGCCAGCGTAGGCGGAACTTTTTCCATGCTTTGAGTGCCATTTTGCGTGTCGCTCCTTTCGGCTTTGTTTGGGCTGATATCGGCGGAGGGAATGGAAAAATTTCCCGGCATCTTCAGTATGCGTTTGGCCGGTACGGAAGTAGGTGGCGGCATATCCGAATATTGTTTCGAACCTTTATCATCGAGCCACACATATTGTGCTAAAGCTGCGCTACCAATGCCCAACAGGCAAAACGTGGCGGTAGTGATAAAAAAGTGTTTTATACGAAGTTGGATCATTTTTATCCTAAAACCTTACAAGAGTCGGCGATCAAGTCAGAGTCTGATTTCGCCATGCTTTGATTGCCATGTCAATCAGCGAGTGAAACAGAGGAGCACAGAGAAGCGAATAGTTACGCTAAAAAGCGTTACATAGGCGACGAGTTGTCAAGATTTCTGTATAATTCGGTTTTGCGCCTATAGGAAAAGCTATGCGTCTTGTTCAAAATGCACTCACATTCGATGACGTGCTGTTGGTTCCGGCTTATTCGGACGTACTCCCTAAAGATACTACACTCAAGACACGTTTGACGCGTAACATTGTGTTGAACATACCGCTATTGTCAGCAGCAATGGACACGGTTACCGAGGCTCGCCTCGCAATCGCCATGGCCCAAGAAGGTGGCATTGGTATCATCCATAAAAATTTGACGGCACTGGAGCAAGCGCGAGAAGTCGCCAAGGTCAAACGTTTTGAGTCCGGTGTGGTACGTGATCCAATCACCATTCCACCAACCATGCTTATTCGTGACGTTATTGCGCTATCTGAACAGCATGGTATCAGCGGTTTTCCAGTAGTCGAAGGCAAAAGTCTGGTTGGTGTCATTACCAACCGCGATTTGCGCTTTGAAGAAGAACTGGACGCGCAAGTCCGCGCCAAGATGACACCTCGGGATCGATTGGTGTACGTCAAGGACGGTGCTGATCTAAGCGAAGCCAAGCGACTGATGAACAAGCATCGCCTTGAGCGCGTGATGGTCGTCAACGACGCGTTTGAGTTGCGGGGCTTGATTACCGTTAAAGACATCCAAAAATCAACAACTCATCCGCTGGCATCGAAAGATGATCAGGGCAAGTTGCGCGTGGGTGCGGCGGTCGGTGTTGGTGTTGATAATGAAGAGCGCATAGCCCTGTTGGTCAAAGCAGGCGTTGACGTTATCGTTGTCGATACTGCGCACGGTCACTCAAAAGGTGTTTTGGATCGCGTGAGATGGGTCAAACAAAATTTTCCCGGTGTAGATGTCATTGGCGGCAATATCGCCACTGCCGCCGCGGCATTGGCGTTGGTTGAGCATGGTGCAGATGGCGTTAAAGTCGGTATTGGCCCAGGTTCAATTTGCACCACCCGTATCGTAGCTGGCGTCGGCGTACCGCAAATTTCGGCGATTGCAAATGTCGCTGCAGCTCTCAAGGGAACCGGCGTGCCTGTGATTGCGGACGGTGGCGTGCGTTTCTCTGGCGATATTGCCAAAGCACTCGCAGCCGGTGCCTCGACGGTGATGATGGGCAGCATGTTTGCCGGGACCGAAGAAGCGCCTGGCGAAGTTATTCTGTTTCAGGGGCGCAGCTACAAATCATATCGTGGCATGGGTAGTTTGGGCGCGATGTCGGATGGATCTGCTGATCGCTATTTTCAGGATTCGGCAAGCAAGGCCGATAAGTTTGTCCCTGAAGGGATTGAAGGACGCGTACCTTACAAAGGCAGCGTCTTGACCATCCTGTATCAGATGATAGGCGGTGTCCGTTCATCCATGGGTTATTGTGGCTGCGCGACAATTGAAGATTTGCAAAGCAAGGCTGAATTCGTGCAAATCACATCGGCTGGCATGCGTGAGTCGCATGTGCATGATGTGCAGATCACCAAGGAAGCGCCGAACTATCGGACTGAGTGACCGATATTCTGGTGAACGGTTTTACCACCGATCCCCAGCTTGGCCTGTGAACGTCGCGCCACGTGTGGTTTTACCATACGTGGCGCTTGTGGTTTCGGCTTAAGTGCACGTAACTTGTTGTCATAAAGGTCGACGTAGTTGCGGTTTTAACTTGATTTTGTTTGTAGTCGGATGAAAGCTAGCGCTCTCTGCATTGCATGCGCATATTATCGTACCAGATTGGAATTTACCTTTTATCAGGACTTACGCAAAACCATCCCAACAAAGCGTGTTGACCAAGACGGCACGCTAGGCGTCCAGAAAGGCGCACTGCCACTGGGGCGATTTTGCGTAAGTCTTATTTATTTTTTTATGCTATTTAGGCGCACATCATGCACTCAAAAATACTCATTCTCGATTTCGGTTCTCAGGTTACCCAGTTGATTGCACGTCGTGTGCGTGATGCGGGTGTATTTTCCGAAGTATATCCGTACGATGTATCAGACGAATTCATTCGCAATTACGGTGCAGCTGGCGTGATTCTTTCCGGTGGACAGAACAGCGTGACCGAAGGCGATACGCCACGCGTGCCGCAAGTAGTATTTGAATTGAGCGTGCCGGTATTTGGTATTTGTTATGGCATGCAAGCCATGGCCGAACAACTCGGCGGCAAGGTCGAAATGGGCAAAGTGCGTGAATTCGGTTACGCCGAAGTACGGGCACGTGGTCACACCGCGCTGCTCAATGAAATCACTGATTTCGTCACGCCAGACGGACACGGGATGCTGAAAGTATGGATGAGTCATGGCGACAAAGTGGAGCAGATGCCGCCAGGTTTTAAGTTGATGGCATCGACCACGAATTGCCCGATCGCTGGTATTGCCGATGAAGAGCGTCGCTTTTATGGCGTTCAGTTCCATCCTGAAGTCACGCACACTGAGCAAGGCGAGGCCATCCTCAAACGTTTCGTTGTGGATATTTGTGGGTGCAAGCCTGATTGGAATATGCCCGATTACATCGCCGAAGCGGTAGAGTCAATCCGCAAGCAAGTCGGTACGGATGAGGTCATTCTCGGTTTGTCCGGCGGCGTCGACAGTAGTGTCGCCGCAGCCCTGATCCACCGCGCTATCGGCGATCAATTGACCTGCGTATTTGTCGATCACGGTTTGCTGCGTCTTGATGAAGGCAATATGGTGATGGAAATGTTCGCCGAAAATCTCGGCGTCAAAGTCATCCGTGTTGATGCAACAGACCAGTTCATGGGGCATCTGGCGGGTGTAACTGATCCTGAAGCCAAACGTAAAATCATTGGTCGTGAATTCGTCGAAGTTTTTCAGGTCGAATCAGCCAAGCTAAAAAACGCCAAATGGCTAGCGCAAGGAACGATTTATCCAGACGTCATCGAAAGCGCTGGTAAGGGCAAAAAGGGCGCCACCATCAAGAGTCATCACAACGTTGGCGGTTTACCCGAAACGTTGAATCTGAAATTACTCGAACCATTGCGTGAACTCTTCAAAGACGAAGTCCGCAAACTCGGCGTCGCATTAGGTCTGCCGCATGGCATGGTCTATCGTCATCCGTTCCCGGGCCCAGGTTTAGGCGTGCGCATTTTGGGTGAAGTCAAAAAAGAATTTGCTGATCTGTTACGCCGTGCTGACGCGATTTTCATTGAAGAATTGCGCAATACCAAAGACGAGAGCGGTGAGTCCTGGTACGACAAAACCAGTCAGGCGTTTGCCGTATTTTTGCCGGTCAAATCCGTTGGCGTCATGGGCGACGGGCGCACCTACGAGTATGTCGTTGCCTTACGCGCCGTGCAAACCCAAGACTTTATGACAGCACATTGGGCACATTTGCCGTACGAGCTTTTGGGGCGTGTATCGAATCGGATTATTAACGAAGTACGCGGCATAAATCGTGTCGTCTACGACATTTCAGGCAAGCCTCCGGCAACGATTGAGTGGGAGTGATTTGAGGTTGTTCGGGGACTATCGGTGCCTATCGAAAAAGTGACGTAAGTTATTGATTTATAATAATTTACGTCACGGTAGCTATCGGTAGCTATCGACCCCAAGCAAAATAACTTGCCGGTAAAGCTGACGGTAAGATTTTGACCTCGGATTCAGACCCAGATTTTTACCGTTATGACTATTTCGGTCTTGACGGTAAAAATCACCCCGGAAAGCTAGGTTTCATGCGGGTTTTCGGGCATCTTTAGGTCTTCTGACCCTTGACGGTAAAAACCGTCTCGAACAGGAGAAAACCCAAGATGCTTACCGACACCGCACTCCGAAACCTCAAGCCTGGCGCGGCTCCGTACAAGCTCGCCGACCGTGACGGTATGTACGTCACGGTATCAACGGCGGGAACGATCACTTTCCGCTACGACTACCGTCTCAATGGTCGTCGAGAGGCGCTGACTATCGGCCGCTATGGTCCGGCGGGTATCTCGCTGGCGATGGCCCGGGAGAAGCTGCTGGATGCCAAGCGGGCAATCGGCAACGGCAAGTCCCCAGCAATGGAGAAGCAGCGCGAAAAACGCCGTCTGACCGAGGCCAAGACTTTCGGCGAGTTTACCGTCAAATGGCTGGCGGGTGCCAAGATGGCGGAGACCACGCGCTCAATGCGCAAGAGCATCATCGACCGCGACATCACGCCGGTTTTCAAAAATCGACTGCTCGGCGAGATCAGCGCCGACGATCTGCGAACGCTCTGCCAGAAGGTCAAGGCTCGGGGAGCGCTGGCTACCGCCGTCCATGTCCGCGACATCGTCAAACAGATCTACGTCTTTGCGATCCTGCACGGTGAGAAGGTCGCCAATCCTGCGGACGATGTGGGGGCGGCATCCATTGCTACATTTGTTCCGAAGGACCGGGCGCTCACGCCAACCGAAATCCGGTTGATGCACCGCCAAATGGAGTCAGTGGCGACATACCCTACCATCCGGCTGGCGCTACGGATGATCCTCCTCACCCTAGTGCGTAAGAGCGAGTTGATCCAGGCGACTTGGGATGAGGTCGATTTCGAGGGGGCTCTATGGACCATTCCGAAGTCCCGCATGAAGGGCCGCAATCCGCACAACGTCTATCTATCCCGGCAAGCAATCGACATCATGGTGGCGCTGCACACTTGCGCTGGCGGCTCCAAGTACGTGCTGCCGTCGCGATACGACGCGGATCGGTGCATGTCCCAGGCAACGTTGAATCGGGTCACGCAGATCGTGGCTGAGCGGGCGAAAACAACCGGCCTCCCACTGGAACCGTTCACAGTGCACGACCTGAGGCGAACCGGATCGACATTGCTCAACGAAGTTGGCTTTAACCGTGATTGGATCGAGAAGTCCTTGGCGCACGAGGACGGACGTTCGTCGCGAGCCATTTACAACAAAGCGGAATACGGTGAGCAGCGTCGGCACATGTTGCAGG
Source organism: Glaciimonas sp. GNP009 (assembly GCF_054343755.1). NCBI lineage: Bacteria > Pseudomonadati > Pseudomonadota > Betaproteobacteria > Burkholderiales > Oxalobacteraceae > Glaciimonas > Glaciimonas sp. GNP009. The sequence continues at coordinate 211,974 of NZ_JBTGUV010000004.1, read as the reverse complement.
AGTGGGCGAATATGGTTGATGCTTGGGTGGGAGGTGGTGCTTATACGGCCACGCTGCTCCCTGCGTCGCTGTCGGTGCCTACGCTTCGGGCGCTTGTTTGACGGGCGTCGCTTGCGTTGGCGTACATCCGGTGAAGGGGTGCGTTTCAGCGCATCGGCATCCGAGGCTTGACGGCGCGCCGCCAGCCAAGCCTCTACCTCCGCAAGATCCCACACCACGCAACGCGGCGTCAGATTGAAGCGCCTCGGAAATTCTCCACGGCGCTCCATATCGTAGATCGTCGTATCAGCGAGCGGGACCAACTGGTGCAGTTCGGGTCGGCGGATGGTGCGCCGTAAGGGGAGAGGGTGGGCAACGACAAGTTGGTGGCGTTCTTCGTATCCGTCGACGCCGCAAGGCGGTTCGGCCGACGTGCTGCGAGCGTTGATGCGGTCAAGTTGGCCTGAATCTTGGTTATCCATCTTTTGTTCCCTCACGGGGCGATGATCATTCATCGTTCGGAATTGGTCACGTAGAGCAATGATGACTATAGGCAGTCTTGTAGACAACTCGCTAGGGCGTACATGGGCGGGCGCTGCCAAGTCATCCGTCAGCCAACTTGACAAGTGTCAGAAGTTTTTGCATAATTCTACCAAATAGGGTGTTTCATTATGCAAACCATTGCCAAACAAGTACTGGAATACGCAGCCGGGTTGCCGGAAGGCACCCCTTTGGTCGCTAAGGAGCTTCTGCATTTGGGTGGCAGGGCTGCTGTCGATCAAGTGCTCTCTCGCCTGGTGAAGCGCGGTGCCTTGTTGCGGGCTGGGCGAGGTATTTACGTTTTGCCCGTGGAGAGCCGTTTCGGGACGCATGCGCCGTCCACCAACAAACTGGTCGAAGGACTGGCTAGTCAGCGTGGGGAAACAATCGTGCCCCATGGGGCAGCTGCAGCCAATGCGCTTGGCCTCACCACTCAAGTGCCAATGAAGGCCATCTATCTGACATCCGGGCGCAATCGGCGTCTGAAGGTCGGCGCGCAAACGGTCGAATTCCGGCACGCGCCAATCTGGCAACTGATCTTTCCTGGCCGTCCAGCTGGAGAAGTAGTGCGGGCGCTCGCTTGGCTGGGGCCTGAGAAGGCTGGCGAAGCACTACGTAAGCTTCGGTCCAAACTGCAACCGTCCGAACTCGAAGAAGTCGCATCGGCGCGTGCGCGCTTGCCGACCTGGATGGCGCAAGAAGTTAGCGCTTTGCTGGCGCATGGCTGAGTTTTTCGAACTCTCCACTGTTGAGCGTCTGGAGGCGCTCAACGCGGCTGCCAGTAGTTCCGGCCGTCTGCCTCATCTGCTTGAAAAAGATATCTGGGTCGTTTGGTCGCTACGACACCTGTTCGATGGTCCCCATGCTGGTCATCTGGTCTTCAAGGGTGGAACATCTCTGTCCAAGGCCTATGGTGTCATCCGCCGGTTTTCGGAGGATGTCGATCTGACCTACGATATCCGCGCAATCGCAGGTGATCTAGTCGGAGACGCCGACGCACCGCTGCCAGCCAGCAAGAGCCAAGAAAAGAAATGGAGCAAAGAGATCCGGGCGCGCTTGGCAGAATGGGTTGCTAGCGAAATTGTGCCAAGGCTCAAGCAGGACCTTGAGCGGCAGTCTCTACCCGCATCGGTACGGGCCGAAGATGACAAGGTTTTTATCGACTACGTTCCGTTGATAGCAGGTACGGGCTACGTTGCCTCGGCTGTCATGCTGGAATTCGGTGCCCGCTCTACCGGCGAGCCCAGCGAACCACGCCTTATCCAGTGCGATGCGGCTGCATACCTGCCGATGCTCGTATTCCCGATGGCCACGCCGCAGGTGATGCGCGCCGAGCGCACCTTTTGGGAGAAGGCCACGGCGATCCATGTCTTCTGTGCCCAGGGTGCTTTTCGTGGGGGTGAACGTTTTGCTCGTCATTGGCATGACGTGGCTCGGCTGGATGCGGCCGGTTTCGTGGATGCGGCTATCGCAGACACTGCGCTCGGTAAAGCAGTTGCCGATCATAAGAACATGTTCTTCGCCGAGAAATCCCCGCAGGGCGAACTGATCGACTACCACGCGGCAGTTTCTGGCGGCCTGCAACTTGTACCAGATGACGGTGCGCTGGTTACGCTTGCTTCCGACTATCAGCACATGGTCGATGACGGCTTGTTCCTGGATGACGCTGAGCCTTTTGAGGTTCTGCTGGAACGATGCCGAATCATTCAGCAAAAGGCAAATGTGCCTTCGTCTCCTGAAGATGTTCCTCCTGGCGAACCTGCGTAAACCGTTACCTATGTGATTAATCTGATACTATTTTAAGAAAACTACAACAAATCGGGGAGGGGAATGACGCAGTTCGCAAAATGGTGTATATCCACCAAGGAGAGTGTCAACGGCCACGAGATGACGGTTCTCGATGCTGAACCGAAGAGAGTAAATGCTGCCGTTAAGGCGCTAGCAAAGCTATCCCCTCGCAATACGCGTTAGGCGCACGTGTCGCCCACCTAATGAAGACGTTGGGAAAGACTGCGATGGCCGAATTCATCGAAGAGAAGCTGCCCACGACAAAGCCCATTCGTTCCGGCGATCTAGGTGAAATCTTGGGAACTTCCTACCTTGGAGAGTTCACGGCTTTCAAACATGGGTCCAGCGCTTGCGGTGGAAAGACCATCGCAATATGTCAATGCGGGGAGAGGATGTGCTCGCGTTTGGCATGGATTGTAGGGCCGCAGGCCAAGAAAATAGTGATCGATTTCTTTGAACGTCTGTTCGATAGACATAAGGTCAGGCCATGACAACTCCCGGCGATGATGAAGAACCGCGATTGGACGATCTCTCAGATCTGATCAGTGGAGTCTTGTTCCCGGTGCTCGGCGACAAGCTTTTCAAAAGCGGTTCATGGGTTGACAGCGCGCAGCTTAACCATCGCTTGTATGGTGACAAGTGGTCGGTCTACGCAACAGGCTACAGGGATGCTGCGGACATGCTTGTGGATCGAGCGGCAGGACAGGCCGGCACCTGGATTTTCTGGTCTATCCCATCGTCTTTTTATACCGTCAACATATCGAATTGATGATCAAGAATCTGATTCGTTCGTTGTGGTTGCTGTTGGAGAAGAATCCCCCGAATAAACAGGTAGGATTGGTGGGTCATCGTTTGGGACGCCATATCGACCACAGCCAAACCCTTTAACCATGCGGGTCGGCGAACCTCATTGATGATCCAATGGGAGTGATTTTAGCGCCGGTAAACGGTGGTAGCAACCCGCACCAAAACCTTATAAGCCCGCGTTAAGCAGGCTTTGTCGTTGGTGGAGCGCGTATACTTTGGTGCTTCGGTGAAGTGACTGGTAAACGTTTTTGATGGTATAGCCCTTGGTACGTTTTTGGCCGATGCCATGCGCGTTGGCGTTGGCTGTATCGAATTCATGGTTCATTCGATTTATTGTATAAACAAAAATTCTTTAGGTCAGGTATTTTTTGTTTATACAAAAAATAGGTGCATCGGTCGTGAGCAGATGTCGACCTACGGGCAGTGTTTTAGTAACGGGTCCCTAAATCAAGGTGTGATCGTCCGTACTTAAATCCAATAAGAGTTGGTGCGCAGATCGTAGCTTATGCCGATTAGATGGGCACTTGGCATTCACGCTATAGAGCGTGCGCAGCCCGTGCCAATGCTTCACTGGCCCATTGATTCAGACTCTTGCCGGATGCTTGTGCGGCAATGCTAGCAGCAGCATGCACTTCTGGCGGCACGCGCAGCATGAGTTTACCGGACGCTGGTTTTTCGGGGGGGCGACCAGTGGCTTTGCAATCGGCACAATAATGCGCAATCGCCTGATGAAAATTAGCATTGAGCTCTGTGACCGTTTCGCCGTGAAAGCTGATGCTGTCGGTGATGCCCAGCACGCGGCCCACAAAAATATTGTCGCGTGGATCAAACTCTATACGGGCGGTGTAACCGTTATAAATCATTGCATTGTTCATGGTGTGATTCCTTGTGAAGTAAGCAACTCACGGAGTTCTTCAACTTGATAATGCTTGGCTTCTTTACCGGGGTGTGGACGGTGGGGATATAGGCGTTTGCCATTTAATTCAAACACAACGCGAGACCCTTCGCTTTCGCGCACTTCGCCTCCGACCGCAATGATTAACGCTTCCATGTCAGAAAAAATAATAAACGGCAAGGTTGGTTTGGTAAATACCGCTTGTAACGTTCTTCGGTGTTTTGCTTTCATGCGCTAATTGATAGCACATTGTGATTGCAGACCTGTTATCTTTAAAACGCTGCGAGATGCCGTAACAATGGCTCCCCGGGGACGAGTAAGAAATTGGCGTTTACTGGTTGGGAGTTTCAGAAACTTCAGGCAGCGTTTCTAATAATATTTTTTAACAATAAACGGCAATGCAACATTGCCAGGCAACGTCGACACTTCATTCTGCTTCCAATCTGGTAAGCCTTCACGCAGAAGGATTACGCAATCTAAGCGACTGATTGTCTACGCTTATGCGCCAAGCCAAAACCTAACAAGCCCAAGCTCAAAAGTGCTAAGGAAGCCGCCTCAGGAACGTCTCCATCCACCACGATAAAGTTCGCCCCGCCAATGTATGCACCCTGTAATGTAAAAGAGCTGATATCTGCTGTTGTATCGAGAAAGCCTAAAAATTCGCCAGAATTAGTCGAGCCATTAGTTGTAAATGTCAGTAGGGCAGATTCCAAGAGAGTATTCATCGCATCGTACGTTGAAATGGCCGTTGGGCCATAACCAGGAGCGTAGTTCAGGAAGCCGCCAAAACCGGCTACCGGTGCCAGGAATGAAAATGTCATCGTATCACTGGCTGAATTCGAACCGACCATTGAAAGATTTGCGTTCCAGTTTCCATTGTTTCCAAATCCATAACTGGCATTGTAGCCAAATACCGAATACGCGGTCGTACTGGACCATGTAATGTTGGGCGTGACCGCAATCGGGCCTGCGCTCGACGTCTGAGTGACAGGGATAGTAACCGCGGTACCGCTTAACGAGGTTATCGCGGCCGCAATCGCGTTATTTGACACGGCGGCAAGACTAAATAATGCGGCGGCGAGGAAAGTCAGGTGGGAAAGTTTCATTTTTAGTTTTATGGTCAAGTAAAAATTAATACTATCGGAGTTAGATAAGCAATAAAGATGCCTAAAAATTATTGATATAACAATCAGATACTTACGCGCAACCCCTGTCAAAAAAGGTTGTAGCTGTAAAGAATATCGACTTACTATTAGCCGTTTTCTTTTTCTGATTTTGTGTGAGCGCATGATCCAGACCAAAACTACCGAATCCTGCGCCCAAGAAATCTGCTGGATGGACGCTGATCATTGCGAACAGGATTGCCAACTAAATTGGAACGTACCATCGACCAGGGCATCGCTGCTGATGCATCAACTTATTGGAAGATTACTGTCGATTCGTAGCCGTGGGGCTTCCATCCCAAGTGATCCGTCGAGAGAGAATTCCTGATCATCATCATTGTGTGCATAGCTAAAATAACTAAATCCGTGACCGCTCTCGCGTTTCGAGGAATGTTCACTTCAAAGCTCTCAATTATTCCGTAGACCGATAATTTCAATATTAAACACGTTGTATATAAATAAATAATGTTAAAATGATAACTGTTTCTGTTGAGAGATGTCTTAACTTGCTGTCTCACTCGACAAGTGGGTACAGAGTCGTAGGATCGATTACATTTTTTTATTGGAGTAGCGAATGCAAGCGTCTCGTGATGAAAGTTTGATCAAACTCTATGTTTCTCAAGTGCAGCAATTGGCCACTCAGGCGGATTCAGGACAAAACGTTGACCGCGAAATGGAGGCCGTCGTCAACGAGGCGTGCGATTATTTTTCTATCGTCTCAAGTAGCAATGCGGTGACGAATCGGAAGGCTTTTAAGCACAGACTGAAACTCTACGCCGCACTCACTTATAAGAGCCGCCCTCAGTTTAGAAGCGCACTTGAGTTTGCGGCCTCATTGGTGTATTAACCGTAACCTCGTCATCACAAGAGCATCAATACGGTGCTCTTCAATGGGCTAATCACGCCATAACGCACAAGTTCGTAGTCATTGAGGATTCTCTCTCATGACTACGGGTGTTGCCAGCTCTTGTACACCGCCTCAAGGCTGTAACCATCGGGATCGAAAACGTTAGCAGCGTAGTAGCGCGGGTCGTAGTAGAGGCGAGCGCCAGGTTTGCCGTTATCGGTAGCACCTGCTGCGATGGCTGCAGCATAGAACGTATCCACTACCGGTTCGCTATCGGCGACAAAGCCGACATGGATTGCGCGGGCATCTGCAGTACCGTGCCGCAGCCAGAAGAATACACGGCCGTCGCGGCCAAAGCCTTTCAGGTCAGGATGGCCCGCAGGTCCCTTGGCCCCGTCGTAGTCAATCACGTGGCTAATGCCAAGTGGTATCAGTGTTTTTCGTAGAACGCGATTGATTGCTGCATGTCGCTGACCGAAACAAAAATGTGATCCAGCATGTTTTACCTCACTTGTTGTTGGGGCGTACCGCGCAGCTATCTGACGCATCTTGCTAACTTTGACGATGCAGGTTTAAATTGCCTGAGTTATCCATCTGACCTATACGGTGCGCTCGCCCAATGTTGCCTGAGCCTAGCCTATTTCTGCTCAGCCAACGAAGCGAAGTCCTCAACCGGATCAAAAAATAGTGCATCGTCAACCTGAGTGGCTGCATAGATTGCAACTAAACTAAAGGATGGCGCTAAGATGTCAAATGCATTCCCATTCAACGTTTTATGAAGGTGACACAAACGTCTTTCGCATAAATTCGCCGACGCGGGTAAATTACACGCCAGATCGTGGTGTCATAGATAAATGTGTGTTTACAGTGTTATTTATAAAAGGTTTGGCCGCCCACCGCGTGCCATTGAGATCATGCTCTATCGACTAGCCGCCGACGCAGTACTGCTATTTCATCTCACTTTTATCGCGTTCGTCCTTCTCGGAGCCGCGTTAGTGGTGCGCTGGCGTTGGCTCATCGTCGCGCATTTGCCAGCCGTTGCATGGGGATTTTTTGTAGAGCTTACGGGGCGCATTTGTCCTCTTACCTATATCGAGAATTTCCTGCGCGTCAAAGCTGGTCAATCGGGCTATGCGGGTGACTTCGTCGAACATTATTTCCTGGCGATTATCTATCCCGCCGGTTTATCCAGAGACATCCAGTTATTACTGGCTTGTGTCGTCATAATTGTCAATCTCGGCATCTATGGCTGGCTTTTCATCACCCGCAATAAGCCGCGATGATGCTTGCGCAGTCGCTGTGCTAAGAAAATTGCTGATCCGGCGCGTGCTCTTGGCGCGACAGATCAGTATATTGCGAAATTACCCAAATCAACAATACGCTGGACTGATCTAGTTATTGCGCCAGAAATCACCGATAAATAGATGGCGCAAGCCGACCAAACCCAAGGTGAGCAGTTGCTTCACCTTGGTATCATCAAGCCGAGATCAGCCCAGTCCGCTGATCTGAGGCCAATGTTGCTTGCGGTTTGTGAATTTCTTTTTTTTCGAAATGCTTAAAAAAATCAGAGCACGTGCGGTGAGACTGGCCACTTTAAAACAGCATTATTGACGCCTCTTACGCGCACACACATCCAACCCATCAATCCGCAGAGAAGCAATGTGCGCCAGCATCTGAGACGACGTTATCGCCAAGCACAGCAACCCATCCGTGTCGTCCACATTCAGCATTGGCGTCGTATCACTATCTCTGTCCATGATGCTGAAATGGGCCAAATCGACACAGGTCTGAATACCTTCGCAGACATCCTTTGTCATGGCATAAAACTGCGCAGGCTCATCTGATTGATGGCGGGCCGGTAACCATGAAAACGCTTGATGCAATGACTCTGGTTTTGGAGACGATGACGGATCATTCATGCTCGGATCGCTCATGATTGGATCCTCCCAATAATGTTAGCGGCAATCGTTTGAATGAAACGGGCGCTGGCTTGGTGGGCAAGGCGTGGCGTGATTTGTAAGTGGGGGGTAGTAAATGTGACGATACTAGACATTATTGATTCCTTGTACGGTTAGACCGCGCCCCGCGATCAAACGGGGTGGGCGGTAAATGATAAGGTTGATCGACCGGCGTACAAGGATACCGGCATACCCGAAGGTATCCCCACCACCACCGCCCATTAAGGACGAGCGAAGGAAAGTCGCACAAAAAAACGGCATTGCGCCGTTGTGCGCCTTGTACATTGTCGAGCGATCAAACCCGTTCTCCTTTTTCTCGGAGACCAGCAGACGATAGCGGAGTTATCCATCAAGCGCAAACTTTTAGAGCAAGATTCCGCTGAATCGTTTGTAAGCTGCAAACGCCGTCCAATAAAGCCAACCCTATTTAGGCCGAGGGCGCTTCAAATCCGCATCCGGCGGCGTAAAATTCCCCTCCCTTATTTTGACCACCGCATTCGCCACAGCGCTGGCAACGTTACGCACCTCTTGTTGCACCGCCAGGTCACGGTCCAAAACCTCATGGCTTTCTGCATACGATTCGTAATAGCCGATAAACCGGTCCAGCCGCGACGATGCACCCGCATCAATCAGGCCCATCCAATCCAGCCAATCCGACAATCCGCGCCGCACGCCTTCAATCCCCGCCACGTCACCATGCACCACCAGACCATAACCACGGCCCGCCAGATGCTTCGGATACGGCCATCCTTTCAACTCCAGATCCTTGGCTTTCTTCGCATCTTTGCCCGACGTTGTGGTCGGATCGGGATTGCCGCCATCAGCACACACCAGCCGGTCTATCATTAGTTTCAACACCGATGGCGTCTGATACCAATACACCGGCGTCACGATAATGATCGCATGCGCAGACACCCATTTTTCGTAGATATCAGCCATCCAGTCATTGGTCTGCCGCTGACCGTGATTGGGATAACAACTACACGGCCAATGACACAACGGCATCGCTGTAGAAGCACAGGCTTTGCAAGGATAAATATGCTTGTCATAGTCCGAAATGAGCAGACTCAGATCCAGCAAATCCACCTCAATACCGCGTGCTTCCAACGTCTCGGTAGCGTACTTAACTAGCCGAAAACTTTTGGATATCTCGCCAGGACAACTGCCGTCATTGCGCGCAGAACCACAAATCAACAAAACCCGCGATTTCGTCGCAGGATTCTTTTGTCGATCCTCCGCTTCAATCAAAGCATCCCGGGTCGCCTTCCACTCCACCGACAGATCATAATCAGGGTCCTCAAATTCGGGACCCGCCTTTGCAGTGATGGGTGATTTGTTGCCATTGATATAGTTTTCCCACGCCACTTGCTCGACTTTATCGATTTCCGACTTCACCACATCAAACGTGGGATCAATAAAAGAGCGACGAAATTCAAGGTGAAACTCATCTCTTTTTAACACTGCAGGCGCTTGGCCTTTGCGTGGTTCCGTCACAATAATCTCCAGATCGGGTGTGGGAGCGGGCGGTTTTAGTGCAGTGAAAAGCCTCGCTAAGCGATGCTGTATCAAGAAATAGGACGATCAGAGCAATCATTCGTCTATCGTTCTCTGAATCATTGATTGCAGACTTACACGCGCTCGTCTTGGGTTGCAGAATCCGCACGCATTTGATTTATCGTAGTGTCAGCAAAGGTGAAAAGCAATCTGAATCAATGGATTTTTTAATATTATTTGCGACAAGGAAATGAATTGTTGCAGTTTTTTATACGCATTGTTGTTTTTTTCGATCTAGAATAAATCATAATTCTAAAAGGCCCATCGCCATTTTTAGGGTATTTGTACCCCACGCCAGATTGAAACAGCGCCCCGCATAGTCCGCGTTATGGTTGGGCAATTGGCACTACCGTATTTTTACCATATTGCACCGCACCATTTTTGTGTTAAAGTTTAGCTGTCTCCTCCAACACCGCAAAGGTTTGGATTCAGCCCGCAACCGAAAGGTCATGCGGGCTTTTTTTGTGGGCTTCCGTCCTGAAATAGGTTGACACTTTTGCACCCGACGATACATGACCGTTCTCCAGAATGTCCGAACATGCGCTTCGGGTCTAAACCGCCAGTTACCAAATGCGTACAATCGGCTAACAACGGTAATACAGTTAGCTAAAGAGAGGTGAATAAAATGTCGTTTCAAAATTACTGGCTCTTTCTTCCTGCCTGCTTTGCTCTAAATATGGCATTCGGCCCAAATAACGTACTGTCCTTATCCAATGGTGCTCGTGATGGCGTCCGCTATTCAATACTTGCGGCATTTGGAAGATTGCTCGCCTTTGCTGGGATGATATCAATCTCCGGCTTTGGTTTAGGAGCGCTTCTGATTGCATCAGAAACACTTTTCACTTTATTGAAATTTGGTGGTGCAGCTTACCTCGTATGGCTCGGCGTAAAAATGCTCCGCTCTGTACCCGTTCACCTATCAGATTCAGTTAAAGAAACTCAGTTCGACGCCGAGCTTCCAAGGGACAAGCTACGGCGACTTGCGAAACAAGAATTTCTCGTCGCAGCGGGAAATCCAAAGGCAATTCTAATTTTTACCGCATTTTTCCCGCAATTTGTTGATCGTTTGGCATACGCGACTAGCTTTTTTATACTCGGTACGACGTTCTTATTGTTTGAATTGTTAGCCATTGCCATTTATGCGGGTATCGGCGCACGGCTCGGAACGTTGACGAATAACGCTCGAAGATTTCGATGGTTCAATCGTATAAGTGGTGCAATGTTGATCGTATTTGGCCTGATTCTGGCCTTTATACGGCGCCCTACTTAAAGGTATTTATCAAGCGATTAGTCACGTAGATTCTCAACTTCACACAAACGAAGGTAGTTTTTTTACGTAAATATTGAGTTACTCGTTTCCGGCAAGTCGAAAGACCGCTTCGGGTCGAAAGCAGGCAGTTGATTAAAATATCAAATGACATTCGGCGTCGACGGAAAGGGCGCTAACTCCAGTTTCTAACCAAGCGCTTCAACGATGGACGGATCACTTCTGCCTATACGATTCACCTCAGTCGATACCATATACCCCTTAAAGTAGTCCGGCCCAAGCGCCATCTGTTGGGCGATTTGTTCCGCCTGTTCTGGCGACAAACCGTTATGAGCTATGTGATCGGTTAGGAGTACACAGACCTTGAAATTTCCTTCCTTGGAACATTTTGTTCGATTTTGTGTGTGTTAGGTAAACACGGTGATCACTTTTTTAATAATTTGTCCCCGCCCATTCCATAAAAATCACTCACGTTACGCAGTAAGTTGATCCCAAGGGGAGAAAATCATGCAAGATTCAGAATAGGATATCAACAGACGGTTAGATAAATTTACATTCGTCCGAGCCTTCCATCTTTCGGGGAATATACTGTCGGCGCTGTATTGGGATTTAAGTCTGCAAGCAGTACAAAGCGGTATGCGCACCTTGCGAATGACTCGCTTAAGGCTGCGATTGAGAAGATTAGACAAAATTTCCCCCACCACAAAAAATGAAAAGGTTCCCGCTATATCTCGGAGAGCCTTATGTAGCTTGGTGGGGCGTGTGTGATTCGAACACACGACCTACGGATTAAGAGTCCGCTGCTCTACCAACTGAGCTAACGCCCCAACAGGGGTGGAATTATATCCTCTGTTCAATATTTGTACTAGTGCTTCTGTTTTTTTCTGGCTTAGTCTCTTTAAAATAATCAAAGAGCTAGCGCTTAGAGGGCGTTTAATCGGTCAGACTCCGTTACTTTTTAGTGCGCTTTGGGCCGATATTCTTTATACATTTCTGCAAGCGAAGCGCTTGGCTAAAATTGCAGACAAAACTTTACTTTTGTAAGAGTTTGCAACGCCCAAAGAGCGGATTCATACGCAAAATTATCGCGACGATTTTGTTTTAGAAATGTGAAACGAGTGTGCGTGAATCACACACCTCAACATCCCAAACGAAACTCCCGCGTCCTCACCTCTTCTCGTCTCAACCGAAGTCGCTGTTGCTCTTGTCCTGTATGACGTTCTCTCGACGCAGCGTCAATCGCGTTAATTTCCGCAGCAAGATACGTGCATTCATAAGGAGGATTATTCGTCGTTGAGTCAGAGACGATGGCGGTTGCACCTGGCTGCTGCATTTCTGTTCTTATTTTTGCGCGTGTGTCCGCGATGGTGTGTGGATCTGGGCTGATAAATCCGCCGCTTGTTTCGTGGATGTTAACGGTGGTCGTTCTTTGCGTATCGCCGCATTTTTGATCCGAGTAGCTTGCCCGATTGTTGGTTCTGCATTTGTATATTTGGTTCTGCTGATCGGATTGGATTGTTTGGTTTGGCTCTCGATTTGGAGGATTATTTGGAGCGAGGCTAGCTTTGCTCGGAGTGTCGGTGGTTTGCGGCGATGGCTGTGGTTTGTCTTTTTGCGGTAAATTTATTGATGTCGACATCACCCAAAATAGGGCGCTAACGACGCCGAGCGCTAAAGCAAAGCTGATGATTTTTCCTGTTACGTGGCTGCGCATATTTTGCCTTTGGTCTGTCTTTTCTCTACTTTTACTCTTCAGGTTATGCCTCAGCGGTGCATTTTTTTGCATTTCTTGTTTATACGCAATATTGTGTATTTAAGCATGAAATCACCTATTTTTTGCATAGTTCTGTGCAATTTTTAACGCTTTAAAAATGAAAATAAATTTTCTTTACATAAAAATGTTTTGAGAATATATTTACATAAATTAATAATGAGAGCGAGATATCGGGTGCAACATCACACTGCAAATGCATGGCAACGTCATAGCGCCGTTGCCCAGCGTATAGGCAAAGTTTATCCCGAGCTGTCAAAGGCGCACCGGAAGGCTGCTGATTACGTCTTGGCGAATGTCTTTCGGGCGGCGACGATGACCATTGATGAACTGGCTGACGTTGTTGGCTTTTCTCTGGCGACGGCAAATCGTTTTGCGCATGCTCTTGGGTTTGATGGCTATCCCGCGTTTCGGGCGGCGTTGGTATTGGATTTTGCATCGTCGTTAGCACCGGTTGAAAAGCTGCGCGATCAGGTTGGGCGGGCGGCGACTAGTGCAGAAATCATGGCGAATGCGCTGGCTGCGGATATTCAGAATCTGGAGGCGACCAAGCGGGCGCTGGTGCCGGAACTGTGTGATCGGGCGGTCAGCATGATACTCAAGGCGGAGCGCATTTTTGTGCTTGGGTTTGGGGCAAGTGCGCATCTGGCCGGTATCACGGCGCATGGATTGGAGCCGTATTGTCGCAATGTGTTGTCGGTGGCTGGGCCAGGCGGCCCGTCGCAGACAGCGCGTCAGTTTTTTAAAGTGGATCAACGCGATCTGGTGATTGCGATGGCTTTCCCGCGTTATGTCTCGGATACGATCACGCTGGCAACGCTGGCGAAGGAGCGCGGCGCGCAGTTGCTGGCGTTTACCGATGTGCCAACTTCGCCGTTGGTGCCGTTGGCCGATGTGACGTTGTATGCGCAGACCGAGCGTCAATTGTCGCCAACTTCGGATGCTGCGGCGCTGGCGCTGATTCAGGCAACCTGCGACGCGGTTGCGCATCGGGCGGATCGCTCCGTCCATGCTGCATCGAAAATGACTGAATTTGTGCTGCCTTGGTTGCATTATCCGGACTGGCAGGAAAAGTCTGACGCTGAACAAAGTAAGCCAGTTGTGAAGGCCAGCAAAACCAATAAGAAATCGTCGCTGCTAAAAGTAGCCGCTGATGAGTCTGCGGATACTAAGTCTGCCGGTGCTAAGTCGGCTGCTACTAAATTACCTGTTACTAAGACAGGAAAAATCAAATCACTTCCCAAAAAGGCTGAGCTAACGTGACAACCGCAATTTCAACTTCAGCCATCTCCGCGACGATCGCCATCCACGGTGGTGCGGGTACGATTTTGCGCAGCGCGATGAATACCGAGCAAGAGCGGGCGTATCACCAAGTTTTGAATGACATCCTTCGCGCTGGTCAAAAAATATTGGCGGATGGCGGCAGCGCAATAGATGCCGTTGCTACTGCGGTCAGTATGTTGGAAGATTGCCCGCTGTTCAATGCCGGCAAAGGGGCGGTCTACACGTCCGCAGGAACGCACGAATTGGATGCAGCGATTATGGATGGCGCGACGTTGGCTGCCGGTGCGGTTGCCAATGTTTCCCATCTGCGCAATCCGATATTGGCGGCACGTGCCGTGATGGAGCATAGCGAACACATCTTGTTGGTGGGGGCGGGTGCAGAAAGTTTTGTGGCGGATTATGGTGTTGCGGTTGTCGATGCTGCTTATTTTCATACCGAAGCGCGTCATGCGCAGTGGCTACGTGCGCGTAATCAGGGCGGCATGATGTTGTTGGATCATGATGCGACTAGCGAAGCTGCTGGCAACGCTGCTGCCGAGATTGCGCCCATCGATCCGGATAATAAATTTGGAACAGTCGGGGCGGTAGCGCTTGATTCGCACGGTAACTTGGCGGCGGCGACATCGACTGGCGGGATTACTAATAAACGTATCGGTCGGGTGGGAGATACGCCGCTCATTGGAGCGGGTTGTTACGCCAACAATCGGACGGCGGCTATTTCGGCTACCGGAACGGGCGAAGCCTTTATGCGTACTGTCGCCGCGTATGATATTTCAGCGCGGATGGCGTATGCGGGCCTATCGTTAAAAGATGCGGCCGAACAGGTGGTGATGGAATTGTTGCCGCGTTATAACGGTCGTGGCGGGTTAATTGCTATCGATGCAAAAGGTAATGTGACGTTTCCTTTTAATACTGAAGGTATGTATCGCGGCGTCGCAAGAGTCGGCGAATCGCCGCTGACGGCAATTTATAAGTCAGATAGCCAATGACGCGGATCATGACCACCATGACGACCATGACCCAATCAGCGCACCAAGTGCCAGCGTCTGAAGAGTTGCGCAATCCAGTTGCGCGCCGTGTGTTGACCGTGGATCAGCTTGGGGTCAGTTTTGTGACCTCGGAGCGGTCGGTCGAAGCAGTGCGAGGGCTATCATTCCATGTTGATGCGGGGGAAACATTGGCGATTGTGGGTGAATCGGGCTCCGGTAAGTCAGTGTCTTCACAAGCGATTATGCGCTTGATTGATTATGGTGGCGGCAAGATATCCAACACCAGTCGGATGATGTTTCACCGTCGTAATGGCAGCGCCATTGATCTGGCAAGCGCCGATCAAAATACGATGCGGCACATCCGTGGTGCAGAAATCGCGATGATTTTTCAGGAGCCGATGACGTCACTTAATCCCGTGTTTACGGTGGGTGAGCAAATCGCTGAGTCGATTCGACTGCATCAGGGCAAGGACTTTTCTGCTGCACGCGCTGAAGCATTACGTATGCTGGAGATCGTGCGGATTCCAGAAGCACGGCGGATGCTGGATCGGCATCCACATCAATTATCTGGCGGAATGCGCCAACGCGTAATGATCGCGATGGCGCTATCTTGCAAGCCGTCACTGTTGATTGCGGATGAGCCAACTACGGCGCTGGACGTGACGATTCAGGCCCAGATATTGCAACTAATCCGCGCTTTGCAGGATGAAATGCAAATGGCCGTGATGTTCATCACCCACGATATGGGCGTCGTTGCAGAAATCGCAGACCGGGTAGTTGTCATGCGTCAGGGTGAAAAGGTCGAAGAAGGGGTCGTACACGGGATTTTTGCAGCACCGCAGCATGCCTATACGCGTGCGTTGCTGGCGGCAGTGCCGCGTCTTGGTGCAATGCAAGGGACCGACTTGCCGGAGCGAATTGCCATCGCTGGAACTGTACCGTCGATGAGCGTGGACCTGGCCGATGCAGCGCAGTTGGTCCGGTCGATTCCCGGTGCAGATCCGACGCAACAGCCGTTGCTAAAAGTACGCAATTTGACGACGCGCTTCGATATAAAAAGCGGTATTTTCAGTCGCGTTAGGCAGCGCGTGCATGCGGTCGAACAAATTAGTTTTGATCTCTATCCGGGTGAGACATTGGCGTTGGTTGGCGAGTCGGGCTGTGGCAAATCGACCACTGGACGTTCGTTGTTGAGACTGGTGGATATCACCAGCGGAAGCGTGGAGTTTGGTGGTCGTGATCTGGCGACTTTGCCGCGCTCGGAATTGCGTTCGCTGCGGCGTGAGATTCAATTTATTTTCCAAGACCCGTTCGCCTCCCTTGATCCACGCTTAACGGTGGGATACTCCATCATGGAACCGCTGTTGGTGCATGGCATGGCAAAAGGCGCACAAGACAGGGTGGCGTATTTGCTGGAGCGGGTAGGTTTGCTGCCGGAACATGCACAGCGCTATCCGCATGAATTCTCTGGCGGTCAGCGTCAGCGCATTTGTATCGCGCGTGCGTTAGCACTGAATCCCAAGATAGTGATTGCGGACGAATCAGTCTCGGCACTGGATGTGTCGATACAGGCGCAGATTGTGAATTTGCTGCTGGATTTGCAGCAAGAATTAGGTATTTCGTTCATCTTTATTTCGCATGATATGGCTGTGGTGGAGCGCGTCAGTCATCGGGTGGCGGTCATGTATCTCGGACAAATTGTGGAGATTGGTCCGCGCCGTGCAATCTTTGAAAATCCGCAGCATCCTTATACCCGCAAGTTAATGGCTGCCGTGCCGGTCGCTGATCCAACTCAGCGTCATCGGAAACGCGCGTTGCAGCAGGATGAAATTCCTAGTCCCATTCGTGCAGTCGGCGATCTGCCGTTGGTTGAGCCGTTGAGGCAAGTTGGCCCGGGACACTTTGTGGCTATGCATAAGGTAGGTGGCGCTTTTTAAATTGGATGCAACTTATGCAAAATCGCCTCGAGTGCGTTACTTTCTTAGCTGCACTAGCGAATGAATAAGGCGTCAATTCTGCGCTTAATTCTGGGGCGTGATTCGTCCACTATTTTTCTTGTTTTTTTTGCTTTAATAGTCATTTGTATCTGCCTAACCAATCTTGAATTAAATCTGAACCAGGGGAAATAACATGCTTTCAGCGCGACATTTTTATGGAAAACCGATCGGCAAAGTGCTAGTCAGCACCGCAGTCGCACTGGCAGCACAACTTGCAGCGGGGCAGGCTTTTGCCGCCAAAGATGTCACGCTGGCAGTCGCGTCGACGTTCACTACGATGGACCCATATGATAGTAATGATACGTTGTCACAAGCAGTGATTAAGTCGTTTTATCAAGGTTTGTTTGGCTTTGATAAAGATTTGAAATTGGTGAATGTGCTGGCAGAAGGTTATGACGTTAGCAAAGACGGTTTGGTGTACACCATCCGCCTGCGCAAAAATGTGAAGTTTCAGGACGGTACTGATTTCAAGGCAGATGCGGTCAAAATGTCGCTCGAACGGGTGATCAATCCGGATAATAAACTTAAACGGTTTAATCTGTTCAATCGGATTGTTAAGGTCGATGTTGTCAATGACTACGAAGCCAAGATCACGTTGAAAGAACCTTTCTCGCCATTTATCAATACGCTGGCACATTCTTCTGCCGCGATGATTTCACCGACTGCTTTGAAGCAATACGGTAACAAGGAAATTGCTTTCCATCCGGTCGGTACTGGCCCTTTCAAATTTGTGGAATGGAAGCAAACCGATTATTTGAAAGTGACCAAGTTTGACGGCTATTGGAAAAAAGGTTATCCGAAGATTGATAGCATTACCTGGAAGCCGGTCATCGATAACAATACCCGCAGCGCGATTATGCAAACCGGCGAGGCACAGTTT
Organism: Glaciimonas sp. GNP009; assembly: GCF_054343755.1. Classification (NCBI taxonomy): domain Bacteria; kingdom Pseudomonadati; phylum Pseudomonadota; class Betaproteobacteria; order Burkholderiales; family Oxalobacteraceae; genus Glaciimonas; species Glaciimonas sp. GNP009. The sequence continues at coordinate 194,255 of NZ_JBTGUV010000004.1, read as the reverse complement.
GCGTTTCCACTGCCTTATGAACAAGCTGATTTGCTGAAGAGCAAGACCAATTTGGATTTGATTTCTTCGCCATCGATTGTGCAACGTTACATTTCGATGAACACGCAACAAAAGCCGTTTGATAACCCAAAAGTACGCGAAGCGATCAATTACGCGATCAATAAACAAGCCCTGGTAAAAGTTGCCTTTAATGGCTATGCCGTGCCGCAAGATGGCGTGTTGCCACAAGGCGTCGATTACGCCTTGAAAACCGGTCCTTGGCCTTACGACATTAAAAAAGCCAAGCAATTACTTTCTGAAGCGGGATATCCGAACGGTTTCGAAACGGAGTTGTGGTCAGCCTATAACCACACAACAGCGCAGAAAATCATTCAGTTTGTTCAGCAGCAGTTGGCGCAGGTTGGTATCAAAGTGAAGGTCATGGCACTGGAAGCCGGACAACGTGTGGAGAAGGTGGAAAGTTCACCGAATCCCGCCACGGCGCCGGTACGGATGTATTACACAGGTTGGTCGTCGTCTACTGGCGAGGCGGATTGGGGCTTGCGTCCATTATTAGCGTCGGAATCGTTCCCACCTAAGTTGTTCAATACCGCCTATTACAAGAGCGTCAAGGTGGATGCTGATATCGCCAATGCGCTCACTACCACTGACCGTGCGCAAAAAACTGCTCTTTACAAAGATGCGCAGACTGAAATCTGGAAGGATGCACCTTGGGCTTTCCTCGTGACTGAAAAATTGCTGTACGCACGAAGCAAAAATCTGAGCGGTATGTTTGTGATGCCTGATGGATCGTTCAATTTCGACGAAATAGAATTGAAATAGTCGTCACTTGCTGATGGGAATGAATGAAATAAAAACACATCATTCACTCCCATCAAATAAAGTTGTACCAGCAGGAAAAGGCGATGGGGTGGTCGCAGACTTGGAGTAATGCCGTAAAAGTTGCTAATGCCGCTAATGCCATATTGCGGCTGCAAGACCGCTCGCCAGATAGTGCAAAAAAATAACGCAACATCATGCAACATCACTCATCCCGGCTGGCTCTGTAGAAATTGCAGATTCACCATTTACCAGAACGTGCCATGTTTCCTTATGTATTAAAACGCCTGATGGGCCTGATACCGACCTTGCTGATTGTTGCGGTCATGGTGTTTATGTTCGTCCATTTGTTACCGGGCGATCCTGCGCGTCTGGTTGCGGGACCCGAAGCGGATCTCCAGACGGTGCAGATGATTCGTCACGATCTTGGTCTGGATAAGCCGATTCATCAGCAATTTTTGAATTATTTCGGCAATGCCTTGCGGGGTGACTTCGGACATTCGCTACGTACCAAGCGTGCGGTGAGTCAGGAGATTGCGGAGCGGTTTTGGCCTACGTTCTTGCTGACGGTGACCAGCATGGTGTGGGCGGTATTCTTTGGTTTGTTCATTGGCATCGTCTCTGCGGTATGGCGCAATAAATGGCCTGATCGACTAGGCATGACATTGGCAGTGTCTGGGATTTCATTCCCGGCGTTTGCACTTGGCATGCTGTTGATGGAACTGTTTTCGGTCAAGCTTGGCTGGTTGCCGACGATTGGTGCAGATAGTTGGCGTCACTATATCTTGCCGTCGCTAACCCTTGGCGCGGCAGTCGCTGCGGTGATGGCGCGTTTTACCCGTGCATCTTTTGTAGAGATTCTGCAAGAAGATTTTGTGAGAACCGCACGAGCCAAGGGACTTTCTGAAACTGTTGTCGTTCTTAAACATTGTTTGCGCAATTCGCTGATTCCGGTCGTGACGATGATGGGCCTGCAATTCGGCTTTTTGCTGGGCGGTTCTATCGTGGTGGAAATGGTCTTTAACTGGCCGGGCATGGGGCGGCTGCTGATTGACGCGGTTGATATGCGTGACTATCCGGTTATTCAGGCGGAGATTCTATTGTTCTCGCTCGAATTCATCTTTATTAATCTGATCGTTGACGTGTTGTATGCCGTCATCAATCCGAGCATCCGTTACAAGTGAGGCCGGCCGTGTCGAACCCAACCAGCGATCTTCCATCCGTCCGCAGTGCCGCTATTGTGGCTGCTGTCTTAGCCCCGCTTCCCACTTCTATTCGGACACCATGGAGTGAGTTCTGGCGCAAGTTCAAGAAGCAACATCTGGCCGTCGCAGCCGGTTGCTTCGTATTGTTTTTGATCGTGTTGGCAATAGCAGCACCGTATTTGGTGCCCTATGACGCAGAAAACTATTTTGATTATGATGCACTAAATGCCGGTCCATCGCTGGCGCACTGGTTCGGTGTCGACTCTCTGGGCCGCGATATTTTTAGCCGTATATTGATGGGTACGCGGATTTCTCTTGCCGCAGGATTTTCATCGGTGGCGGTGGGCGCAATCGTGGGTACATTTTTCGGTCTGATCGCGGGCTATTATGAAGGCTGGGCCGATCGCATCATTATGCGTATCTGCGACGTATTGTTCGCTTTCCCCGGCATTTTGCTGGCCATCGGTATCGTTGCGATCTTGGGTAGCGGTATGTCGAACGTCATCTTTGCGGTGGCTATTTTCAGCATTCCCACCTTTGCCCGCCTGGTACGCGGCAATACGCTGGTATTGAAGCATCTGACTTTTATTGAGGCGGTGCGCAGTATTGGCGCGAATGATCGCACGATTATCTTGCGGCATATTTTTCCCGGTACGGTGTCGGCTGTGGTGGTATATTTCACGATGCGTATCGGTACCTCGATTATTACCGCAGCGAGTCTGTCTTTCCTGGGCATGGGCGCACAGCCGCCGATGCCGGAGTGGGGCGCGATGCTCAATGAGGCACGTGCCGACATGATGACAGCGCCACATATTGCGATCTTTCCGAGTCTGGCAATTTTCTTTACGGTGCTAGCATTTAATCTGCTAGGAGATGGTCTGCGGGATGCTTTGGACCCTAAGATCGATCGTCGCTGATGCTATCCATTCCTATCATCGGCTCGCTCGCTGCCGGCCCCAACAATGCGATCAGCGATGTGGCTGGCGTCACTGTTGGTCACGTCACTTTGATGCAAGGTGCGATACAGACCGGCGTGACAGTCATCCGCCCCCACGACGGTGACCCGTTCCGCGACAAAGTGCCTGCCGCAGCCGTGGTATTCAATGGTTTTGGCAAAAGTATCGGCTTGGTACAGTTGCAGGAACTAGGCGTGCTGGAGACGCCGATTGCGTTGACCAATACGCTGTCGGTAGGCACGGTCGCCACCGCACAGATCATCTCAGCGATCAAAACGAATCCCGAAATCGGGCGCGCTGATCCCACTCTCAATCCGTTGGTATTTGAATGTAATGATGGCTACCTCAACGATATTCAGGCGATGGCGGTCACTACCGAGCATTACCAGCATGCATTGAACGCCGCAGAACCGATATTTTTACAAGGTTCCGTGGGTGCAGGCCGTGGCATGTCCTGCTTTGACTTGAAAGGCGGCATCGGCTCTGCATCGCGCTACGCCAACATTGGCGGCGCTAATGGTCAACAATATTGTGTCGGCGCATTAGTATTGGCGAACTTCGGCAAACTCCCTGAGTTGACACTGGCCGGCATCAACATCGGCGAACAACTGCATCAACTCAATTTGGCCCATCCTTGGTTGCCTCTAAACGACGCGCCGGAAATGGGTTCAATTATCATGATTATCGCAACCGATGCACCGCTGGATGCACGTCAGTTAAGACGTCTAGCCACGCGCTGCGGTATCGGTCTTGGTCGCGCCGGCTCCAACTACGGACACGGCAGCGGCGACCTAGCGCTAGCGTTCTCGACCGCGCAGACGGTTTCATACCGTCCCGATTACGCGACACAACAATGGACAACGCTGCACGATAGCGTGCTTGATCCGTTGTTTCAGGCCGTGGCTGAGAGCACTGAACAAGCGATAGTTAATGCCTTGTTTGCAGCTGAAACAGTGGAAGGGCGGGACGGTCATCTGCGCAGATCGTTGCGGGATGTGGCGGCGTCTGGTGACGATGCTACTAAACGTAATTAATTCAATTAAGACGTATTAACCTATAAAGCTTGTAGATGAGATTGGTACAAAACTAAATCACATCAACTATTTAGGCAGTTGCAGTTGCAGGCGCAGCCACAGTTGACGTTGCTCTTGACCTTGCAGGCGCAGCCACTTTTGAAGTTGCGGTTGTTCTTGAAGCTGAAGTTGCCGTTGCCGTTGAAGTTGAAGTTGAAGTTGAAGTTGAAGTTGAAGTTGAAGTTGAAGTTGAAGTTGAAGTTGACCTACCCCGTCATGGACGCTGCCAAGTATTTCAGCTGTCAGTCGGGAATTGTTGGAATACATGTTTGAGCGCAGCGAGTTGGTCTTTCAACCCGGCTGGCGGCTGAAATGCTTGGGAATCCGAAGGGCAGCGTCAGTTGCGGTCGCCTTCTTTTTGGTTACTTTTTCTTGGCGGGGGGCGCCGAGCTAAGCAAGAAAAAGTAACTAGCTGTCGGGCTACCCCCGACTAGCACCCACGGAGCGGCAACCGCAATAATTAACGACGACTGTATTTGATACAACAACCCGAAAGAGCCGTGTCCTTATCGTTGCACTTTCTCGGCGAGGAAGCCCGCCGGGCTAATCCCTGACAAGCACCCGCGGAGCCGCAACCGTTTCAGCTACAGACGACTCAAACCATCGCAATAGAAGACCTAATTAAGAATGACCACAATGAAAATACTTATCTCGGTAGACATAGAGGGCATTGCCAGCGTATTCCATCCCGAACAAACCCGCGCCGGTAATCCCGAGTACGAACGTGCACGACGCCTAATGACACTAGAAGCCAACGCAGTAATCGAGGGCGCATTCGCCGGAGGAGCAACAGAAGTCCTCGTCAATGACTCACACGGCGGTTTTCGTAACCTCCTACCGGATCTATTGCACCCCTCCGCCAGCGCAATTCTCGGCAAACCCCGCCTGCTAGGAATGATGAGCGGCGTCGAGACCGGCGTTGACGCGGTGATGATGGTCGGCTATCACGGCCGCTCACAAAGTAGCGGTATCCTCGCGCACACCATCAACAGCTTCGCCTTCGCCCGAGTCTGGCTCAATGATCTGGAGTTAGGAGAGGCTGGAATCTACGGCGCACTGGCCGGAGAGTTCGGCGTCCCGGTGATTTTTGGCAGCGGTGACGATGTCTTCGTTGATGAGGCCAAACTGCTATTTCCACAAGCCAATCTGATCAGCGTAAAAATGGCGCAAGGAAATACCAGCGGCATCTCGATATCGCCACAACGTGCTGTTACGTTGCTAGCCGAAGGCGCCGAAGCCGCAATGCACACGATTAAAGACGCCGCACCGTTCGTTCTACAGCCACAGATCACGTGCAAGCTACAAACGCAGAGTCCTGCGCTGGCAGATTGTTTCTGTCAACTGCCGATATTGCAGAGGATTGATGGTGTTAATGTGAGCTTCTCTGCACCCTCTGTGCAATACGCTGTCAGGATATTAAATAGCTTGTCGGCGATGTCTTTTATGTTGCGTAATTAAGCGCGAAATGACGGTGTCAGAATAATGGTGTTAAATACCTGATCAAGCATTGCGCAATACCTTTACCGCCGCATAACGCACTCGCTCGGTTGACGCCGCGGCACGTGCGCTGTGAAGGCTATGCAACGTAATTTGATTCACTTCGGCATGGCTACCTTCAATGTGTTCCGTTATCAGTCGAATAGCTTCCCCACCCGCGTACGCGCTGATTTGCGCCAAAATCGCCGCATGTTCATCGTAGGTTGATTGTACGCAATCACCGTAGACAAAATCTAAACGCCGTACGATACGGATGCGATCAGTCAGGCGGTCAAAAGCACTTGCCATTTCCAGATTTCCACTCGCACGCACCAAGGTTTGATGGAATACCTCGTCCATAGCAGCGACCTGGCCGCCATCAGTCAAGCGTTCGCTCACCGGCACACACCAGATCGCTTTGAGGTTATCGATCAAGGCACCATTGACCGCGCCACCATCGGCTAATCCTTCGGCTAATCCAGCGCAAAGGCGGCCGACCGCGTGTACTTCGATCAGTTTACGAAATTCGTATAAATCTTCGAAACGTTTTAAATTGATCGGCACAACTTCCCAACCGCCACGCACATAGCCTTGCACAAGACCGTCACCCTGCAAACGTTGCAAAGCCTCACGCACGGGTGTACGGGATACCTTGAAATGAGCTGCGATATCAGTTTCCGTGATTTGATCACCCGGCAACAGCCGCATCTCAAAAACATCTTCGCGTAACTTTGCATAGACATATTCAGGCAGTGAAACTGATTTAACAGGCTCACCACCAGTAATGGCTGGAACCGATTCAGACGAGTCAGGTAACTCGGATAAAACGCGGGTGATTGAGATTTTCTTCATGATGATTTATTTGTCGTTATCGAAAATCAGTCTAAAGTGCGTATTCATATAAAGCTTGTAGATGAGGTTAGTACAAAACTAAATCACATCAACTATAAAGGCCGTTGCAGGCGCAGGCGCAGCCACAGTTGCAGTTGCAGTTGCAGTTGCAGTTGCAGTTGCAGTTGCAGTTGCGTTTGACCTTGCAGGCGCAGCCACCTTTGACGTTGCGGTTGTTCTTGAAGTTGACCTTGACGTACTCCGTCATGGACGCTGCCAAGTATTTCAGCTGTCAGTCGGGAATTGTTGGAAGACATGTTTGAGCGTAGCGAGTTGGTCTTTCAACCCGACTGGCGGCTGAAATACTTGGGAACCCGCAGGGCGGCGTCGTTGCGGTCGCCTTCTTTTTGGTTACTTTTTCTTGGCGGGGGGCGCCGAGCCAAGCAAGAAAAAGTAACTAGCTGTCGGGCTACCCCCGACAAGCATCCACGGAGCATCAACCGTCTCAACAACCAACTAACCTAAACAACCACCTAACCTAACCTAACCTAACCTAACCAAATCGACACTACTTAAAAGAAAATTTAAATCAACATTCAAACGTCAAAAAAACCAACGTCACCAAGCCGCCACACACCCATCCGAACGCGGCTCCGTACCACCACAAAGCACACCAAACTCATCGCGCCAAATAATCTGCCCACGACCAAATCCAAGCTGATTACCAGACCAGGCAACATCATGACCTAACCCACTCAAACCACGAAACAACGGTTCAACAGTAGTATGCTCAATACTAACTTTGTTACCAGTCTCCCATTCCCAACGCGGTGCATCAAGTGAAGACTGCGGATTCAAGCCAAAATCCACCGTATTCATCACCATCTGCACATGTCCTTGCGGCTGCATAAAGCCTCCCATCACACCAAATGGCCCAACCGCATGCCCATCCTTGGTCAGAAAGCCAGGAATAATAGTGTGATAAGGCCGCTTGCCAGGCCCCAGGCAATTAGGATGAGAAGCGTCCAAAGTAAAGTTGTTACCACGATTATGCAGCGCGATCCCAGTACCCGGCACGACCAATCCAGAACCGAAGCCCATGTAATTACTCTGAATGAACGACACCATATTGCCCTCGTTATCCGCGGTACTGAGATAGACGGTTCCGCCACGCGGCGGTTCACCAGCCACAGGCAAGTTAGCGCGTTGCCCGATCAGTTTGCGACGCTCGTCGGCATAACCATCGGACAGCAAATCTTTAACCGACACCCGCATGTGACCAGAATCAGCAATATGTGTCAGACCGTCAGCGTAAGCCAACTTGATCGCTTCGATCTGACGATGATAGGTCAGCAACGCATCACGCTCGCTGAAATCAAATCTCTTCAATATATTCAGTGCCAGCAACGCCACCAAGCCATGACCATTTGGCGGAATTTCCCATACGTCATAGCCACGATAATTGGCACTGATCGGATCGACCCATTCCGGTTTGTAAGCGGCCAGATCGGCGACATCCAGATAGCCGCCAGCACCACGTACACAGGCGGCGATTTTTTCTGCCAAGGCACCGCGATAGAAACTTTCGGCGTTATCTTCAGCGATAGTGCGTAGCGTTTGGGCGTGGCCTGCGGAACGCCAGATTTCACCAGCACGGGGCGCACGGCCTTGCGGGGCGAAGGTGTCGAACCATGGCTTGAAGTGTGCTTCTTTCAGGTTGATGGTGAAGCCTTTATGCGCCGCTTCCCAAGCTACGGCGATCATCGGCGAAACGGGGAATCCTTCTTGCGCCAGAGTGATCGCACCAGCCATCGACTGGGTCAACGGCAACTTGCCAAAACGTTCTGCCATGGTGGCCCACGCGCCCGGTGTCCCCGGCACAGTCACCGGCAATGCGCCGTATTTTGGCATGCTGGTATGTCCCGCGGCTTTAAGGGCTTCGAGCGAAATGGCCTGCGGCGCCGCGCCGCTGGCGTTGAGTCCGTGCAACTTGTCTTTGTGCCAGATCAGGGCGAAGGCGTCGCCTCCGATACCGTTAGCGGTTGGCTCGACCACGCTCAGCGCGGCGGCCGCAGCGATGGCTGCATCAATGGCATTTCCACCAGCTTGCAAAACCTGTAAACCAGCTTGCGCAGCCAAGGGTTGCGATGTTGCCACCATGCCGCGATTGGCGAAGACTGCACTTCGGCGGGAAGCGTAGGGATAGTGATTAGTGTTGAAGGATGGCATACATTCTTTCTAGGCGATTAGCTATAAAGGATATTAACAATAAGGTGGCTAAGAATAAAGGTGACAAGTCACATATTCGCCGGGAGCGGTTTGAACTGGCGGCGGGGCCTGCGTTTTGCAGATGTCCATGCAAGATGCGCATCTGGGATGAAAATGGCAACCGGTCGGTGGCGCGGTCGGGCTGGGAATGCTGCCCTGTAATACGATGCGCTGGCGAATCTGATCGGGATGTTCACGTGGAATCGCGGATAGTAGCGCTTGCGTATAGGGATGCTTCGGTGCTTTATAAACGGACTCGCAATTTCCATACTCAACCATGCGCCCCAGATACATGACGCCGATGGTATCGCTGACGTGGCGAATCACGGCTAGATCGTGGGAGATAAATAAATAGGTGAGTCCCAATTCTTTTTGCAAATCTAACAGCAAGTTGAGAATTTGGGCTTGAATGGAGACATCCAATGCCGATACCGCCTCGTCAGCGACCACCAGTTTGGGACGCGTGATGATGGCGCGGGCAATCCCTACGCGCTGCCGCTGTCCGCCCGAGAACTCATGCGGGTGACGGCCAGCATAGGATTGGCTGAGTCCTACCACGTCCAGTATTTTTGCGACTTTACGTTTACGGGTTGCTCGGTCAAACAGTTGATGCACGATCAATGGCTCTTCCAGCACTTCGCCGATTGTCATGCGTGGATTGAGCGAGGCAAACGGGTCTTGAAACACCATTTGCATATTGCGGCGCATGGCACGCAATTTAGACGCTGATAATCCACCAAGATTCTGACCCATAAAATGAACCGCGCCGCCAGTTGGTTCAATCAGGCGCAATACACTGCGTCCGGTTGTCGATTTGCCGCAACCGGATTCCCCAACCAATCCAAGCGTCTTGCCTTCGGCGATCTCAAACGAAACGTCATCGACCGCCTTCACCGGCGGCAAACCGCGGGTTCCTGATGGAAAATGTTTTTTGAGTCCAGAGACTTGCAGTAGCGGTAACGTTGGTGAAGTCATGTGAGTGTCGGCATAGTCGTTAAATTCGGCATTAAATTCGCCTTTAAAGTCAGCTTCAAATTCGGCAAGGATTTGATGGGATCAGCCCGGATACCAGCATCGCGCCAAGTGATTGGATTTGACTGGTTGTAGCGCTGGCATTAACGCACGGCAGCGGTCGTCTGCTTTGGGGCAACGTGCCGCGAAGCGACAACCCGTTGCGACTGATCCCGGCAGTGGCACCGATCCCGGGATTGCCATGAGCGGCTGGCCGGGAATGCTATCCAGCGCCGGGCGTGCGCGCATTAAAGCTTGCGTGTAAGGGTGGGCAGGCGCGTCGAACAGATCGCGCACTGTGCTTTGTTCTACCACTTGTCCGGCATACATAACCACGACCCGTTCGCACATTTCCGCCACTACGCCGAGATCATGCGTAATCATTAAAATGGACGTTCCCTGTTCCCGCTTAAGGTCGCGCATCAGATCTAGGATTTGCGCTTGAATGGTCACGTCCAGCGCCGTAGTCGGTTCGTCGCAAATCAATAGTCCTGGCTTGCATAAAAGGGCCATGGCAATCATCACACGCTGGCGCATCCCGCCCGAGAGACTATGGGGATAATCGTCAACCAACAGTGTCGCGCGGGACAAGCCGACGCGTTGTAGCATGGCGATCACCTGCGCATCTATCTGTTGACGGTCTAACTTGGTATGCATGCGTAGCATTTCACCAAGCTGAGCGCCGATACGATGGAGCGGATTGAGTGAGGTCATCGGCTCTTGAAAGATCATCGCGATCTCTTTGCCGCGAATGCTTCGCATCGTGGCATCATTGGCCGCCAACAAATCGCGTCCACCGTAGCGCACGTCACCACTTAATATCGGCTTACTCGCCATGGGAAATAGCCGCAATACGGAAAGGGCAGTGACACTTTTTCCGCAGCCGGATTCGCCAAGTAAACCGACGGTTTCGTTGTCGCCGACGGTGAACGATACGCCATCTACCGGAGCGACGGATTTGCCATGGCTTTTAAATTCGACCTTGAGATTGTTGACTTCCAGCATGGATCAGCTTTCTTTAGCGACTTATTTAGCGACTTAATTTGGGATCAAAGACTTCACGAATGCCATCGCCGAGAAGATTGAATCCGAGCACGACGGTAAAAATCGCTATGCCGGGCCACAATGCCAATGTCGGATTGGTATTCAGGTAACCCTGCGCGATATGCAGCATTGAGCCCCAACTTGGATCTTCCGGTCTTGCGCCTATACCCAGATACGATAATCCAGCCTCGGCAATGATCGCCGAACCCATCGCAAATGTCGCTTGAATGACCAGCGGTGCCATCGCATTAGGCAAAACGTAGCGTCGCATAATACGCAGATCGGTGGCACCGACCGAACGCGCCGCCATGACGTAATCCAGATTGCGGATGGACATGGCTTGTCCACGGGCTAGTCGAATAAAGGCCGGGACGAAGCCAATCCCAATAGCGACCATCGCGTTATAAAAACCACCGCCTAACGCGGCGGCAAGGGCTAGCGCGAGAATCAATGACGGGAATGCCTGCAAAGCATCGACCACCCGCATCACGATCCATTCATCCAAAAATCCCCGAAAATAACCGCTGGCAATGCCGATTGGTACGCCGACAAAGAATGCCAGTCCTACAGCGATTAGCGCCGCTTGCAGGGAGATACGGGCTCCGAACACCATGCGTGAAAAGATATCGCGCCCTAAGTCATCGGTTCCCATCCAGTGTGCGCTGCTAGGGGACGACAAAATGTTGCCGTAGTCCTGATCAAAAATGGGGTCATGCGTCGCCATCAACGGTGCAAATATGGCGATCAAAATCAGCAGCATGATAATTACCGCGCCAATCACAGCCAGACGGTTAGCTGCGAAGCGGCGCAAGGCGGCAAAGCGCACTACTTGCGGGAGTGCATTGACCGGACTTGCTGGTTGGGTCTGTCCGGTTTGCCCGGTTTGGGCAAGAGGTTGATGCAATTGATTCATGCGTATCCTCTATTTAGCGATACGCGGATCGATCATGCTGTAAAGCAGATCTACCGCAAGATTGACGATGATGACCATCAAGGCCGCCGCCATGACACCGGCTTGTACTGTCACATAATCGCGCTGGAAGATGGCATCGACGATCATTTTTCCCATTCCGGGAATTCCAAAGATGCTCTCAGTAATGACTAAACCGCCGAGCAAGCCAGAGACCATCAAGCCGCTCGCGGTCACCACAGGGATCATCGCGTTACGCAAAGCATGACCGATGACGACTTGCCAGTCTTTTAAACCTTTTGAGAATGCAGTGCGGATGTAATCTTCGTTTAATACTTCCAGCAGACTGCTGCGCACCATCCGCATAAGGATCGCCGATTCGCGCAATCCCGTTGCCACTACCGGCATCAGCATGGCGAGAAGATTGCCGCGCCAGTCCTCCATAAAAGGGACGTAACCAGATGCGGGAAGCCATCCTAACTTGACCGCAAACAATACGATGAACATCATGCCGAGCCAAAAATGCGGTACGGACATGCCAAACAATGCGATAAATGTGCTGACATAATTGGCAACACCGCGAGGACGGGCAGCCGCCATGATCCCGGCCGGTACGGCAATCAGAACGGCCACCAGAAAACTTCCCAGTGCCAACTCGATGGTCACGGGAAGTCGTTGCATCAGACTATCGACTACCGGAGTATGGTCAACAAAGGAGCGTCCTAAATCACCGTGTAAAACTGCCCAAAGCCAATGTCCATATTGCACATAGATAGGATTGTCCAGCCCCAGTTGCGCCCGCAATGCAAGTGCTGCTTCGGGCGTGGCTTCTTGTCCTAGGATGGCGGTTACGGGGTCACCAGGCAAAATGGCAAGCAACGAAAAAATCACGATACTTACCAGCAACAACGTCGGCAAAACCAGCAAAATCCGTTTCAAAATCTTAGGCATGGGTTTGGGTAACTTGTATCGGTGAGGTCTATTTGGAAAGCGTCACAGTTCTGATCACGCCATCGGGCACGAATTTGAATCCTTTGACGGCCTTCGCAATACCGAACAGGACGTTGTCATGATTCAGATAAACATACGGCACATCGCTGACCAGAATCTGCATCGCCTGATCATAGAAAACTTTCCGTTTTGCGTCATCACTTTCGATCCGCGCTTGCTGCAACAGCGTATCGACTTCTTTGGTGCCGTATTTGGAATAATTCAGCGAACCGTTGGTGACCGCAAAATCATAGATATTCTGATCGGGATCGGGGCGGCCGCTCCAGCCAACCATCAGCGCTTCATAAGTACCCGCTTTGCCAGATTCAATTTGGGTCGCCAAGTCGGCTTTTTCTAGCGTGACGCTGATGCCGGCAGGGCGCAGCATGCCTTGTATCATCTGACCGACTTGTAACTCTTCCGGCGTGGTCGGCAAGGTCAAGCGAAACGAGAATCCAGCTTCTTTGCCAGCGGCCTTTAACAACGCCTTGGCTTTTGCCAGATCGACTTTTGGGGGAAGATCCAAAGGTCCGTTAGCGAATTGGGATTTGCTGAAGGGTGAATGGCCGGGAGATACAGCGCCGTTATAGACCACCTTGGCAATAGCAACGCGGTCGATCAGGATATCAATCGCTTCGCGTACTTCTTTTTTATCGAATGGCGATTTGGAAGTATTAAAATAGAAACCACGGAAGCCGAGTGAAGGTTTGTTGATGACCGTATATTTGGCACCGGGATTGCTGTTGCTGAGTTCTTTGTACGGAAAACGATTGGTGATATCCACCTGACCGCTGCGCAAATTATTAAATGCGACGTTGACGTCGGACATGATCTTGTAGACCACCTGATCCGCTTTAGGCAAGCCGGGTTGCCAGTAATTGGGATTTTTATCCAGCGTTAGTGTGGCGCCTTTCAGACGGCCCTTGTAAATAAAGGGACCCGTACCGACCGGATTATTGACGTAGTCGTCGCCAAATTTTTTCACGGCTTCGGGTGATGACATCATGCCCGCACGATCAGTGAGGATCGATAAAAACGGTGCAAACGGCTCGCTCAGTTCAAGCTTCACCGTCGCGTCATCCACGACTGTGATCTGCTTAATGTATTTGAGATCATTTTTGCGAAGGGAGTTATTTTCCTGTCCGCGGCGCAGATTAAATTCCACCGCTTTGGCATTAAACGGTGTGCCATCCTGGAATTTGACGCCCTTGTGCAGAAAGAGCGTATAGGTTTTTTTGTCATCCGAAATGGTCCAGCGCTGGGCCAGCATGGGAATGATCTTGCCAGTCTCGTCCAGATCGAGCAATTTGTCGAAGATGCTTTGATACACCATGCGCTCGGCGATCATCGATGAGCGGGTCGGATCAAGTTTGCCGGGATCGTTATCCAGAGAAATATTGATGGTCATCGCATTGGCAGAACCGCCGATGCCAGCCAACAAACCAGAGACGCCATAGACCCCATAAACCATTAGTGATGCCAAACGCTTCGCCATTGTCGACCCTTAATTGTGATAATCGATGTTGATGCAAACGGTAAGTTGCCTGCGTGAATGGGTGTGTCCGTTGGTATATTAGTTGATGTCGTCGTTGATGTATACATGGTCGTGGACATGCAATAATCTAAAAGACTTGATTGGTGATAGGTGAATGTTAACTGCGGATTCAGCTTGGTGCGCGGTTGCATTTAATGCGTGCACAAGGCACCATCTTGGGACTGATTTAGCACCGTAGTGGCGCTAAATTGAGGGCTTTTATAATATTATTAATTGTGTGCTTGGGAAATACCCGTCACAAAAAAGAAAATATTTTTAAATGAGTTCTGATGTCATGCACGAGAGCTAAGTATGAAGCGGAGGTAAAATTCTTTTATCATTATTGGTAAGATTGAAAATGCTCCTTTTGGTCGATTCGCATCTTTCTATCGTGCCTTGGTGCTATTTGTAACGAAAACAAGTGGATTGATCATGACGCTGAATTTATTCGACCATGCAGAGCAAAGCCGTGTCTGGAAAGAAACAATTTGCCCCGGTGCTGTGGTGCTTCGACACTTTGCTTTGACCTATGAAACCGTGATTTTTGCGGCGCTCACTGATGTTGTGGGACAAGCACCGTTTCGTCACATGGTGACGCCGGGTGGCTTTCAGATGTCGGCAGCGATGACGAGTTGCGGGGGATTTGGCTGGCTGGCAGATCGAACTGGTTACCGCTACAACACTACAGATCCACAGACAGGATTGCCATGGCCACCGCTTCCAGACGCGTTACTCAGATTGGGGATAGAGGCGGCGACTGCTGCCGGATATCCGGGTTTTGTACCGGACGCCTGCCTTATTAACCGCTATGCGGTGGGTGCAAAGATGTCGTTGCATCAGGACAAGGACGAGCCCGATCTGGGCGCGCCTATCGTTTCGGTTTCATTGGGTCTTCCGGCAAATTTTCAATTTGGCGGGCTGCGACGTGAGGACAAACCACTGCGCGTGCAGTTGACGCACGGGGATGTGGTGGTGTGGGGCGGTCCGGCCAGACTGTATTTTCACGGCGTGTTGCCGATCAAAGACGGGGTGCATCCATTGACGGGTGCGTTTCGTATCAATCTGACGTTTCGAAAAGTAAGCAAATAACCGAACAGGTCCCTGAAATGGTGAATTGGTGCGTACTATTTGGGTGATAGTGATTAGTCTTAATCGCTTAAATTCGGCGGCCGGTGACTTTGCGCCGAATCCGCTACACTCATAGTGATTGTATAAGTTTATCTAATGCGCGCGTACATTTTCCTATTTCTATTTTCCACACAATTCAATCTTTGTTAGATGTCATGCCAATAGAATTAACACTGTCTATGCGTAACTATGAATAAAGCCACGGTTCCCGCGCTGGAATGTCGCGGTTTGCAAAAATCTTATGGTCATGGACGCACCGTTCTGGCGCATCTCGACTTTGTGCTTCAGCCCGGAGAATACGTCGCTGTGATGGGTGATTCCGGCGTCGGTAAATCGACCCTGTTAAATTTGATCGCCGGGCTTGATGTCTCGGATTCAGGAACGGTATTGATTGATGGTGTCGCTATGTCTAGTCTGAATGACGATGCGGCTACACGCTTACGGCGAAAAAAACTCGGCTTCATTTTTCAGGCTTTTCATGTCCTTCCGCATTTGACCCTGCAACAAAACGTGGCGTTGCCGCTGTTGTTGAATGGGGTGGGGTTTGAACGTGCCACTGAGATGCTGGCAGCGGTTGGTCTGGCGGGACGAGGTAACGACTTTCCACGCCAATTGTCTGGCGGAGAAATGCAGCGCGTTGCGATCGCCCGTGCGCTAGTGCATCGCCCTAAACTTATTCTGGCCGATGAACCAACCGGTAATCTCGATCCAGAAACTGCGCATGATGTGTTGACTTTACTACGCAACGAAATCAAAGCTAACGGTGCATCGGCGATCATGGTGACGCATTCGATGGCAGCGGCCGCCACCGCGGATCGTATTCTTGAGTTGACTGCAAATGGTTTGCATCCTTTGCGAGTCGCGGCATGACCTCTTCGAAAATCGGGCAATGAGTCAAGTGATTGAGAAACCGCCCGCCATTGACCGATTCCGGTCTGGCTTCAGTCCGACCCGTCTATTATCGCGCTGGCTCTTGCGTGCTGAATGGCGCGCGCATCCGGTGCGCTCGCTGGTGGCGATCATTGCTATCGCGCTCGGGGTCTCGTTGGGTTATGCCGTCGACTTAATCAATGGCGCGGCATTTAACGAGTTTTCGGCCGCGGCGAGGAGTCTCTCTGGTGCATCCGATCTCCAGATTCGTGGCGTGCAGCCACTCTTCAACGAGGGCTTGTATCCGGTCATTGCACGTGAAAAAGGGGTGGCGCTGGCAAGTCCTATATTGGAACTCGATGTCACTGTACCGGGACAGCGCAGTGCATTGAAAGTCTTGGGAATTGATGTCTTTCGAGCCGCTCTTATTGCACCTGACTTAATCGGCGTGCCGGACCCGACGCATCCATTTGATACGCTTTCTGACGATGCGATATTTCTCTCTACAGCTGCACAGGAATGGCTCAATGTGCGGCCGGGCGATCAACTTGCGTTGCGCAATGGCACCGGAACAGTTAATTTGCGCGTCGCTGGCGGTTTGGTGCGAGCAAGGGAAGGGCAGCGCATTGCGGTGATGGATATCGGCGCGGCACAATGGCGGTTTGACCGTTTAGGACAATTGTCGGGCGTCGATCTGAGATTGTCACCCGGTGTCAATCGGGAGGTATTTCGACGTGCGCTTCAGACGCAGATGCAAGGCCGGTTGCAGGTTCAGGAAAATCAGGATCAGGAAGATCGCACGAATAATATGTCGCGTGCTTATCGGGTTAACCTGAATGTGCTGGCATTGGTGGCGCTGTTCACCGGCGCATTTTTGGTATTTTCGACACAGGCGTTATCGGTGATTCGACGCCGTGCGCAGTTTGCATTATTGCGTGTGATGGGTTTGGAACGTGGTCAGTTGCTGCGTCAGGTTTTGCTGGAAGGCGGTTTGCTAGGAGGATTGGGATCGCTTTTAGGATTGCTGTTGGGATACGTGATGGCGGCAGCGGCATTACATTTTTTCGGTGGTGATTTGGGTGGCGGTTTTTTCCGTGGCGTAGAACCACGCGTGCAGGTCGATGCACCCGCAGCGGGTATTTTTTTGCTGCTTGGCACTGGTATTGCACTACTTGGCAGTCTGGTGCCAGCGCTCGAAGCATCCCGAGCGAGGCCTGCCGCGGCACTAAAATCGGGTAGCGAAGAAACTGCGTTAGGGCGTCTTGCGACGGCGTGGCCTGCGTTGCTGTGCCTGATGGTTGGTGGGCTGTTGACGCAGATGCCGCCGTTGTTTGATCTGCCGATCTTCGGTTACATCGCTGTGGCATTGTTGTTGATCGGCGGCATTGCGCTGACGCCGCGATTATCGGCGCTGGTGTTTCCTGTCGTCCAAAAAGTGAGTGGCCATAGTAGTGTCATCTGGACTTTAGCGGTGGCGCGTCTTGCCAATGTGCCGGGTCAGGCTTCGATCGCGTTGGGCGGTGTGCTCTCAAGCTTTAGTTTAATTGTAGCGATGGCGATCATGGTGTCGAGTTTTCGGGTGTCGGTTGACGACTGGCTGACAGGATTGCTGTCGGCTGACTTATACGTGCGCTCGGCCACTAATGGCGATACCGGATCAATGCGACGTGGTGAACAGATCTTGATAGCGGCGATTCCTGGTGTTGAGCGCGCGAGGTTTTCGCACACTTCCACCTTGACACTCGATTCGGCGCGTCCGCCTGTGACATTAGTCGCGCGTGAAATTGATGTATCAGATCCAGCGCAAAGTCTGCCATTAATCGGTAAAAATATTCTTCCATCAGCAATTTCATCTGATGCGTTACCGATCTGGGTATCTGAGGCGATGCGAGATAGTTATGGATACAAGTTGGGTCAGCGGGTTCAACTACCGATTGGCGCGCACGCACAACATTTTGTGGTTGCAGGTATTTTGCGCGACTATGCGCGGCAAACCGGGACTGTTGAGTTGCAACTGAACGATTATCGTCGACTGAGCGGGGATAATGATGCGACGGATGCAGCGATTACTCTGCAGCACGGCGCTCAACTCTCTACGGTGGTAGCGGCAATGCGCAAGTTGTCATTTGGCAAGTTGCTGGAGTTTTCTACGCCGGGTGACATTCGCGACATTAGTCTTAAAATTTTTGATCGCAGCTTTGCCGTGACGTATTTGTTGGAGATCGTTGCGATTGTAATTGGTCTGTTTGGCGTGGCAGCGACCTTCTCGGCGCAGACCTTGGCTCGCACGCAGGAATTTGGCATGTTGCGTCATGTCGGTGTGACGCGGCGGCAGATTTTGGGCGTCTTGGCGGTGGAAGGTGGTCTACTAACCGCTGCGGGGATTGCGGTCGGTTTCTTGCTGGGATGGACAATCAGTCTGATCCTTGTTTTTATCGTTAACCCGCAGTCGTTTCATTGGACCATGCAACTACATATGCCGTGGCTTAGTCTCGGTTCGGTCGCGCTGTTGCTACTGATTTCTGCCACGATCACGGCGGTCGTATCAGGACTGCGGGCGGTGGCTATTGATGCGGTACGCGCTGTAAAGGAAGATTGGTAATGCACACGGTCTGTAAACGTTGGTTAGCTGTTTTGTTCATGATGTTTTCCGTATCGGTAGCGACATCAATGCGTATGGCAGATGCCGCGCCGCCGCAGTTTTCTCAGGTAACACCAGATCATGCAGTCACGCTGCCCCGCGATACTGGTGCGCATCCGGATTTTCGCACGGAATGGTGGTACGCCACTGGTTGGCTGACCAAACCGGACGGTAAGCCATTGGGATTTCAGATCACTTTTTTTCGGTCCGCCACGGATAACGATCATGCTAACCCCAGTGCTTTTGCGCCAACCCAATTAATCATCGCGCACGCCGCGTTATCCGATCCTAGTCTGGGTAAGTTGTTACATGATCAAAAGAGCGCCCGCGCCGGTTTTGGTCTTGCGTATGCAAAAGAAGGTAATACTGATGTGGCGCTGGATAATTGGCGACTAGTGCGCGGCGTTGATGGTCGGTATCAAGTCACCGTTGAGGCGCGGGATTTCACCCTGAAGTTTGCTTTGACGCCAACACAAGCTCCTTTATTACAAGGAGAGAACGGTTATTCTCGCAAGGGGCCTTTGCCGGCACAGGCCAGTTATTACTATAGCGAACCACAATTACGTGTGAGTGGCACGATTGGACGCGCTGGTCGTGAGGAAGTGGTGACGGGAACGGCCTGGCTTGATCATGAGTGGTCGACCAGCGTGTTGGCGGCCGATGCCTCTGGCTGGGATTGGCTGGGTGCTAATCTGGACGATGGCGTGGCGTTGATGGCATTTCAAATTCGTAGTCGCAACGGTGCCAAAGTGTGGGCGCATGCGGTGTTGCGTGAGGCGAATGGAGAAACGACGCAGTTTAACCAGGATCAGGTGCAGTTTTTACCGCAGCGCAATTGGCGCTCGCCACGCACGGATGCCAGTTATCCGGTGCAATCCGTGTTGCGTACAGGAACGGTTGAATGGGCGCTGAATCCCTTGCAAGACGATCAGGAACTGGATTCACGACAGTCGACCGGATCGGTCTATTGGGAGGGCGCTGTGACGGTCAGCAGGGCAGGCAAGCCGGTTGGGCGCGGCTATTTTGAATTGACCGGTTATGTGAAACCGTTGAAATTTTGAGCGCGGTGCAGTGGCTTTGCGATGTTTGGCATGCTATCTGCGGCATAATAGGAAAAAAAGTAACTTCGTATGCGTGTTAAACAATATCAATAGAATTCGCAATATTATTAAAGGTACGGTTTTATGAATGCTTCTCCCTCCCCGGAACTCACAATGATCGCTTCTCCTTCGCACGAACTCACGATGACCGTGTTGATGACGCCTGACATGGCAAATTTTTCGGGTAATGTGCACGGTGGCACTGTACTAAAGTATCTCGACAGCGTGGCTTACGCTTGCGCTAGCCGTTATTCTGCTACTTATGTGGTGACGCTATCGGTCGATCAGGTCGTTTTCCGCGAACCGATTCATGTGGGTGAATTGGTCACTTTTTTGGCGTCGGTCAACTACACGGGCACCACATCCATGGAAATCGGAATCAAAGTTGTCACCGAAAATATCCAGAAACGCTTGATTCGCCATGCAAATAGTTGCTATTTTACAATGGTTGCAGTCGATGAGCATCGTAAGCCTATCCCCGTAGCACCGCTGGTTCCTGTCACCGATGAGCAAATACAACGTTTTCAAAATGCAATAGTTCGCAGAGAATTCCGCAAAAAAATCGAAACCAAACGTTAAACCAGGATTGGCGTGATTCTTTACGCGTCATGGGTTAATCTGCCGCAGCGGCATGGCGCGTTGATGATTGCCTGTTGTTAACGATAGCGGCCGAGAGAGCGTTATTTTTGTCTGGCTGTGGTCCGCAACGGGTCAAGCAGATGCCTTAGTGCATTGTGATCAAGCTCATACATCAGCGCTAATAGCCCTCCCAGTTCCCCGGATGGAAAACCTTCCCGCGCAAACCAGCCCAAATAATGGCCTGGCAAATCGGCAATCAAGCGACCTTTATATTTGCCGAAGGGCATTTCGCGGCTCACTAAAAGGGGTAAATGGTCGGGGTTCATCTTAAATGTCGGGGCTTAGTGCGTAGTCAAACCGGCTAGGTATAACATAATGTGCAACTTATTTTGCGGTGAATATTAATGGTTATGTTGCTCCCGTCCTACCATTCTTGTTCATGAGTAAGAATTGTCATTCAGAAAATATCGGGTGTAAAAATTAATTTACTAGACAGGCACAACGTAAACAGTATCATGAGCGCCCAGTCGTTATAAAAACAAGTAAAAATGCGCGATCTTCCGCCTTTGCCCGGGCCATCGAATTCCGATCTAAAAAACAGTAATAGCCACGGCTTCCAAAGCGGCTTTATTGATTTCTTAAAGATCATCGCCGCACAGTTGATCGTGCTGCACCATTTGGCATTTTATGGCCCTATGTCGGACTACGTCAGACCTTTCGCGCCCACTTTTATCGGTTGGCTGGAATCTTACGCGCGGATCGCGGTACAGGTTTTTCTTGTGACCAGTGGGTTTTTAGCTGCGAAATCGCTCTCCCCAAAAGGTGCGCCGGGCTTCATCGACCCGTTACACACGGTATGGCGGCGTTATATTCGTTTAGTGCCGCCTTTTATGGTCGCGACAGGATTGGCAGTCGGCGCGTCGATTTTGGCTGGTGTGTGGATGACGCATTCCTCTATCTCTGCAATGCCCACGTTCGCGCAAATGGCTGCGCACGTTCTGTTACTCCATACCGTATTAGGGTATGAGTCGATATCGGCCGGTGCCTGGTATGTTGCGATTGACTTTCAGTTGTATGCTTTGTTAACGCTGATGCTGTGGTCGGCGGGCAAGCTGGCTGCGCGGCGCAGCGTGCCATGGCTTGTGCCCGCGATGATCATCGGCGGCGTTTGTTTATCACTTCTATACTTTAATCGGGATGCGCGATGGGATTCCTGGGCAGTATATTTTTTTGGAAGCTACGGTTTAGGCGTCATTGCCTGGTGGGCACGCGATCCGGCGCGTCGGCCACTGTCGGTTGCGCTTCTGCTTACGGCGATATTGTTGCCAGCAACCGGCGCGCTACTCATCGATTTTCGTAGCCGCATTGCGGTTGCTTTGGTCATTGCGTGTGCTTTAATTTGGATTAGTCGGCTTAGCAGTCAGTCCAATATTATTGTCGGAAAACAATGGTGGTCGCGTTTTCGCGGGTGTGGGAATATTTCCTATGGTATATTTTTGGTGCATTTTCCGGTTTGTTTGGTTGTGAACGCGATTTTTACCCGCTTTGTTGCGACAAGGCCGCTATTGCAAGCGATCGGTATGCTGGTGGCGTGGATGGCAAGTATTTTGGCTGGTGCTGCGTTTTATCGTTGGGTGCAGTGTCCGCTTGGCCGCCTTTCATGGGGCACACTGCGACGTCCGCTGGTTGATAGTAATGCACCGCAATTTTTGCAACCGACGCTTTCAACGTTAAAATAGGTTCATGGCGATTCCAAACACTGCATCTGAATATAAGCAATCTGTTAAAAACATCAAGACGCGCTTTGTCGCGATCTCGTGGCGCGATCTTGCGATCAGTTTCGGTCCGATTGTTTTGCTTGGGATCATCGGGATCTGGCTGGCGATCTGGTTGATCGATCCGGCACCGCCCAAAACACTCACTATTTCGACCGGACCGGAGCATAGTAATTTCTGGAACGATGCGGAAAAATATCGCAAGATATTAGCCCGAAACGGCGTCAAGCTCATCATCGTCACGTCTGAAGGATCACTGGATAATCTCCGAAAACTGAACGATCCAACCACTGGCGTCGACATCGGACTTGTGCAAGGCGGCGTGGCGGCAGATATGTCGACAGATCGTTTGATGTCGCTGGGAAGTATTGCGTACGTTCCGGTGTCGGTATTTTATCGAGGCAAAAAATCCATTGATCGGCTATCCGAATTAAAAGGCAAGCGCGTGGCAATCGGTCTGCAAGGAAGTGGATCGCGAGTGCTCGCTCTCACTCTTTTGAAGGCAAATGGTATTGTCCTGGGCGGCAACACTGCACTGTTGGATATGGGCGGGGATGAAGCGGCCAAGGCACTGACGGATGATACGATTGATGCAGCATTCTTGATGGGTGACTCCGCTGCGCCGCCAACTATGGGTAGGTTACTGCGAGCGCCCGGTATTCGCCTGCTGGATTTTGCCCAGGCGAGTGCTTATGCGCGGCGCTTTGCTTATCTGAATGAGTTGAAAATTCCTAAGGGGGTATTCGATTTTGGAAAAAATATTCCTAACCGCGATATTCAACTCATAGCACCGACTGCTGAGTTGATTGCACGGGATGATTTGCATCCGGCCTTATCTGACTTGCTCATTGACGCCCTCAAGGAAGTGCATAGCGGTGCTAACATATTGCAACGCGCTAATGAGTTTCCCGCTCCGCTGGCGCACGAATTTCGGATCAGCGACGATGCAACGCGGTATTACAAGTCAGGTAAAGGATTTTTTTATCGTACATTGCCATACTGGCTGGCTAGCCTTGTTGATCGCACTGTGGTGATATTGCTGCCGTTGATATTGCTTCTGATCCCCGCATTTCGTCTGGTTCCTTTGCTCTATGGCTGGCGCATAAAATCACGGATTTATCGCTGGTACGGTTCGTTGATAGCGCTCGAGCGTGGGGCAACCGCGCAGACTCCGGAAGAGCGTGCCGATATGCTGCAACGGCTCGATCATATTGAAGAATCTGTTAATCGGATGAAAATGCCACTAGCTTTTGCCGATCAATTTTATGTGCTCCGGGAACATATAGGCTTCGTCCGGTCCAGACTGGCCAATAATCATTAAAGTCCAACTGCGCCTTTCCAATCATCCCTGACGCGGCAATAAAATGTCATCAATATGATTCGCCGGTTCATGAATGGCTTGGTCAATAATCCGGTTATGCGCGGATTTCATCACTGACTAGATTGATCTGAACTTCATCCATGCTAGCGAGTTGAGCGAGTTGAGCAAGTTGAGCAAGTTGAGCAAGCGAGGATATTGCCGATTTGCTGTGCAAAGTGGTGAATTTCCGATCTTGATAAAGGATCACTTTTGCGTCAGAGTTATGTCAGCGAGACGTTTTTAATAAATCTTTTTATTTGAAATTGAAGGGTGTTTAACCTATGCGTGGAAGTGCAATAAGCAGGATAAAAATTTTATATTTTCTATCATTTTTTTTGGCAAACAGCAGTTTTGCTGCAGGTAATGCCGAACAAGCCACCATAAAAGATGTCGTGGACAATGCTGTCGCGCCGCTCATCCAAAAATATAGTATCCCGGGCATGGCGATTGCCGTCACGATTAATGGAGAGAGTTATTTCTATAACTATGGCGTGGCTTCAAAGGAGACGCAGCAACGCATTACCAACAAAACTCTTTTTGAAATCGGGTCGCTTAGCAAAACCTTTACGGCAACACTGGCTTCTTATGCGCAAATTAATGGCAGTCTTTTGCTAACGGATAGTGCAAGCAAGTATTTGCCTTCATTGCGAGGCAGCAGTTTCGATAACGTCAGTCTTCTTAATCTCGGCACACATACTGGCGGTGGCCTTCCGCTGCAAGTGCCGGACAGTATTAATAATACCGACCAGTTGATGGATTATTTGAAGTTCTGGAAGCCGACGCACGCCGCGGGCACTTACAGAAAATACTCGAATGTCAGTATTGGCATGCTCGGCGTAATTGCCGCCAAGAGTATGAACGTGTCTTTTGAAGATGCGCTTGAAAAGAATTTATTTCCTGCGTTGGGGATGACGCACAGTTATATCAATGTGCCAGCAGATCAGCAAAAGGATTATGCGCAAGGCTACACAACAAAGGATGTGCCGGTCAGAGTGAATCCCGGCGTTCTGGCGTCAGAAGCTTATGGAGTGAAAACTGATTCTGCCGACTTGATTCGATTTATTGAAGCCAATATGGCGGTGATCCACCTTGATGCCACATTGCAGCGAGCAGTGACCGCTACGCATACAGGATATTTCACGACGGGCGAGTTTACGCAGGATTTGATCTGGGAACAGTATGCTTATCCGGTGGAACTGAAAAAATTACTAGCTGGAAACGCCGCGTCCTTCGTCTATGATGGATCTATAGCAACGGCCTTGCATCCGCCGTTGCAGCCAAAAAAAGATGTGCTGATTAACAAAACGGGTTCTACTAATGGTTTTTCATCTTATGCTGCTTTTATTCCGACAAAGAAAATAGGGATTGTGATCCTGGCAAACAAGTCCTATCCGGTGGATCAAAGAGTGACCGCTGCTTATCAAATATTAGATCAATTGAATCGTCAGAGCGGATCAAAAAAATAGTCGCTAATCCCTCTCTAGTACCGGCTAAGTTAGCGAAACATCACGTCTCCACTGAAAAGCACGCAAGGCATTGCTGACGTTCCATTGCGTGTTTTTTTAGTAATAAGTTTTTTTGCAAGGTCAGGCTAAAACAATCTCATTAAAGACTTTTGCACCGGCTGGGATTACCCGCTGCCAATGTGCCCACGTCTACCGCGATAGCCTCCACGGTTTCCGCTATCGCACGCTGGACACCCGCAACCAACCCGTCGATTCCGCCATTCACTGGTTCCGCAACCGCTAACTGACACGAAGTGCTGCGGCCATCGTCAGAGCGTGTGATGGTCCAACCGAATAACGCGTGAACCTTATCCCCCGGTGCTGCATCGAATTCACGCAAGTCAATCGCAATCCGATAGCCAGGTGCGCCAGATGGACGACCGCCACGGGTGACGTCGACCGCACTCAGTCGGTCTGCCAGTCCGCTTGCCAGCGCATCCCTGAGTTCGTAATTGAATGGCGATGACCAGCGATCCTGCTCCAGAATATCGACCCGGGTATTTTGCGCACGCACCACGAGTTGCGGTCGCGCCAGACGTTCTGGCACGCCAACCGCAGGCACTTCAATGTAGATGCTTTGTTGTGCCACAACGGGCTTGGATGCACGAACCGCGGATGGCGTTGCGAGCGTGTAGAACCGTGTTGGCGTCACCGAGCATCCGGCTAATATCGTGACTGCGGCGATGGCAGCGAGGCCATAAAACGCAGATTTATGGGCGTGCTTAAGACCAAGGCGATGGGCGGGTTGATACGCACGAAATAGGGGGAATGTCATTTTTTGTCCTCTTGCTTGCCGCGGATCAAAGATTCGGGATGGCGTTCCAGATAGTCGGTTAACACCCGCAATGAAGCCGCCGAGCGCGATAGTTCTTGCAAGGTTTGACGAATATCTTGCTGTAGAGGTGCGTCCGACGATAACGTTTGCTGTGCAGCGGACAAAGTTTTGCGCAGATCTTTCATTGCTGCGGAAACGTCTGGTGCAATATCGGTGTTCAATGTGTTGGTTAATTTCTCCGTATTGGTCAGAGTGCGATTGAGTGTTCCCAACGTTTTCTGGAGATCGGTGCCAATTTGGTCGAATGGTACTTTGCTCAATTTGCGCGCGATATCAGCGATTTGAGATTGGATTTCGTCCAGGCTGTTTGGAATGGTTGGCAATTCTAATGGTGCTTTTGTGACATCAAATTTTACCGCCGGTGCTTTGGGGAAAAAGTCGAGTGCGACGTAAATCTGACCGGTAAGCAAATTGCCAGTCCGCAGTTGCGCCCGCAGTCCGCGACTGATCATATATTGCAACCGTTGCTGCTGGGTATAAGGGGATTCCCGTTCGTCTTCTATCATCCGGCGTCCTAATCGTTCAGGATAGATCTGGATGAGTACCGGCATCAGAAACTCACGTTTTTTGGTGTCATATTCGACTCCGATCGATTTGACTTCACCTAGTTCGACGCCTCGGAAGTCAACCGTGGCACCTGGCGATAGTCCTCGTAGCGACTGGTTAAAGTAAAGTAAGACTGTCTGAGGCGGGCCGTCGGCTGGTTTCATTGCGGCGCTTTGATCTTCTGCCAATCCAAATGCGGTATTTTCTTTCGCCAGCGTTCCAATATTATCGTCGGGCGATTGCATGGCGATCCCGCCCAAAACAACCGTTGCCAACGATTCGGTGCGAAGTTTAAACCCACTGGAACTAATTTGCATATCGAATCCGCTGGCATGCCAAAACCGCGTATTTGCGCCAACAAACTTCTGGTAAGGAGCGTTGATGAAAATACGTAAAGTGACACCTTTGCCATCGTTGTCCAGATCGTAAGCGGCGACCTGGCCGACTTTAATGCGGCGATAATAAATTGGCGAGCCAATATCCAGCGATCCAATATCGCTGGCATGTAACAGATAGCGTAAGCCGGTAGAGTCACGGGTAACGATGGGTTGGACTTCAAGTCCGGTAAATTCGTCTTTGGTCTCTGTGGAGTTACCCGCATCGGCACCGATATAGGCACCAGAGAGTAGGGTGCCAAGGCCGGATATGCCGGATGCGGCAACGCGCGGGCGTACCACCCAAAAGCGGGCATCCATCGCAGTAAAGCTTTTGGCCTCTTTAAGTAATTGTATTGTCGCGATAATATGAGAGTGGTCTTTACTAAGCGTAATTTTTTCAACCGTCCCAATATCCACATCTTTGTATTTCACTTTGGTTTTACCCGCCTCCAGACCTTCTGCGGTAATAAACGTGACGGTAATAACCGGACCTCGTTCGACGATTATTTTTGCCACCAGCGTCAGACCGACTAAGGCGGCAACAATCGGAATCAACCATACAAGAGACGGCAACCAGTTACGCTGGCGTTTCATCCGCGGCGTCGGCAGGTCGGGTAGCGAAGGATTTTCTTTTTCTTCAGTCATTGCGTTCTTTCCGTTTATTCTCTTGTCTGTCTGTGGCGTCTGCCATGTCAGTGACTTCCGAAGCTTGGTCTTGCGTCCGATCCTGATGCGGTTCTTCGGGATTTTGGTCCCCCTGGTCCCCTTGGTCCCATATAAGTCGTGGGTCAAAGGTCAGTGAGGCGAGCATGGTCAAGATCACTACCGAGCCAAATGCCGCTACGCCAACGCCGGCGGTAATTCTGGCGAAGCCACTAATCTGCACCAGTCCCGCGAGTAGCGATACGACAAAAACGTCCAGCATTGACCAGCGCCCAATCAGTTCCACAATACGATATAGCTTTGCGCGCTGGAAACGACGCCATCTGCTTTGTCGTTGCGCCGTGATGGTCAGCAATATCATGGCACTTAGTTTAAATAACGGCACTAAAAAACTAGCGATAAAAATAATGCCGGCAAGTTCCCAATCTCCTGATATCCAAAAATAAATGACACCGCTCAAGATCGTGTCATGCTGAACGCTGAGAAGCGTTCGGGTGATCATGACCGGCATCAGATTGGCTGGAATATACATGATGCAAGCGGCGATAAGCAGCGCCCAGGTGCGGTTGATGCTATCTGACTTACGCGTATGCAGCGTGGCTTTACAGCGGCCACAGCGTTCGTGTTCTTTTACTTCTTTCGAAACTGTGCCGCAATGATGGCAGGAAATCAAACCAAGGCTGACCGCAGTTGGAAGTGCGATTTTGCTAACTTCTTCCTCATCCTGGAAGTCTATAACGCCGCCATTAATCTCGGCTCTGGCATCAGACGCAGCTGGGTATGACATTGGCGTACTCACGGCGTTTCTCCGTCTTCATATTGCGACGTTGTTTGCCATAGGTAGCGCGGATCAAATGAAATAATTGCTGCCAGTAATATTGTCAATACGGCGAAAGCCCATAACGCGATGCCCGGTAGGACGGTGGCCATATTTGACAGCTTAACAATAGCTACCAGCACGCCAAGTAAAAATACTTCGATCATGCCCCAAGGGCGCAGCGTTTGCATCGTGTGCAGCAACCAGCGAAATACGGGAGGTTGTAGCGCCTCTGAACGTGGAACTAGCAAATAGATGAGTATGACCAACTGTAGAAGAGGCGAGAGGATAGTGGTTGCCAATACTAAAAAAGCGACCAGCGACATGCCTTCCGCGCTTAAGGCCAGCACGGCACCAAACAATGTCGTTTGATTGGTCAGTCCCTGTAGCTCAATTTCAACAATCGGAAAGGCATTTGCAATGATGAACACGATCAGGCCAGCGACAGCCAGCGGCAATATACGTGCTCGCGTGTGCGATGAATCGCGCGCCAGTTCTGTACCACAGCGCAAGCAAACCGCGATCTCACGGTTGTGCAGAGTCCGCTTATGATAAACAGCATCACATCCTTCGCAAGCGATCAGGTCTGGGAGTTCGCGCATGTTGGGTCTGACATATTGATCGATAAAAACAGGGTGGAAAAATATTGCTCGATTGTTAAACTCTTGGGTAAAGGCGCGAATGTTTGCGCCGGGCGGAATAAATTAATGGGGATTCATGGTGAAGGAGACATATGGGTTCTTTATATGGCTCGCGTTTTGACTCTCATCATAGTTTCCATTATTTCTCTCGCGGCAATGTGCCCCTAAGAAATAACTGTACCGCGCTTTTAATATGTTGGTCTAGTTCAGTTTGGCCTATTCGTTGCGTTAAACCAAATAACGCAATTTGAAGCGGGGCTGCGGTGACCATGCCGATGAATAATCTGGCCGCTTTCACTGGGTCATCTATTTCCAACGTTCCGCGGCAGACTTGTGCCTTAAGGTAACCAGCAACCAGTGATTCAGTATGCATCGGCCCAGCCTGATAAACAGTTTCTGCCAGATCTGGATTTCGTGCAACTTCCGCCAAACCCAGGCGGTACAGCCTAATGGCATCCGGAGAAGTGACCCGCGTCAGAATGACGGTACCGAGTCTGGTGAGCGCCGCGTCTGGTGTGCAGGTCTCGAGTACGCCGTCTTCAATGACTTTGGTCAGCTCATTGACGACTAATCGTTTAACCGTTGCGATCAGAAGTGCAGACTTATTGGAAAAATTCTCGTAAATGGTACGCGTGGACACACCGGCAGCGCGAGCAATCTGGGCAATGCTTGCTAGCCCGTAGCCCTCTTCCAAAAAGACCGTCGTCGCGGCATCGAGCAGAAGATCGAGGCGTTCTGCCTCCGTGCCTAAACGTGGTCGGCCAACACGGTTTTTTTTGATAATAGTAGCTGGAGCAGTAAGGGCCAGGTCCTGGACCGATTCCTGCGCCACTTTTTGTCTGTCTTTTGGAGCTGTTATTTTCATGGGTAAATAAAACGTTTGGTTTTTTTAATTCATGCTACATTAACATACTTCGTTTTTAGTATCTTGCTCAGGTCGTCAGTGAGATCAACCTTTAACCAATTTTCCCCAAGGTTAAAGAAACAACAAACGTAGTTAAAAGCCTCACAATATTACCAGTGCTTAACTTGTTTTAACAGCGAGCACAGGCCAGAGAAGCGGTTATTCTCTGTCAGAAAAGATTAGAAAAATTAGGTAAAATCTGCGATAAGTTGCTGTTATTTGAATTAACTCTTTCAAGCTATGGTGTCGGTATATCACACAGTCGGATAAGAACCATGATCCCTACAAATCGACCACGTAATAAGCTAAGAAACCGAGCGCATAAGGCTGGATTGCAGGCCATGCGCCAGCACATAAGCGGAGGTTCTTATCTGACTGCGCGTGCACGGTTGAGTGTGGCTATGTTGCTGCTGCTCGCCGGATGTGCCGTGGGTCCTGATTTCAAGGCCCCCGATGTACCTGACGTTGGTGATCATTACACCCCGACGTCGCTTCCGCAACAAACTGACGCTGCGCCCGGTCCTGCAGGGATTGCACAGAGTTTTTCCATTGGGCAAGATATTCCGGCACAATGGTGGTCACTCTTTCAATCTGCTGCGCTTGATCAAATGATTCGTGACGCGCTTAAACGTAGTCCAAGCATGGCTTCTGCCCAAGCTTCGTTGCGTGAAGCACAGGAAAATTTGCGCGCCCAAACTGGCAGTCTGCTTTTTCCTAGTGTCTCCGGCCAACTTGGCGCTACGCGTGAGAAGGCTAGTCCACTAAACAGCCAAGGTTCAGGAATTTTTAATTTGTATAACGCTTCAGTCAACGTGTCATACACGTTGGATGTATTCGGCGCTAACCGTCGTCAGCTGGAAGGGCTGCAGGCTAGTCTTGACTATCAACAGTTTCAGGTGGAAGCGACCTACTTGACCCTGACATCAAATTTGGTGACAACCGCGATTCAGGAGTCCTCATTGCGGGCTCAACTTCAGGCTACGCGCGAGATACTCAAGGCACAAGAGCAGCAGTTAGACGTGATTGAGAAACAGTTCAGCCTTGGTGCTATCGCGCGTTCGACCATTCTGCTTCAGCGCAATACGGTCGCGCAGACGCGCGCGACGATACCGCCGCTTGAAAAAAAATTAGCTTTAACGCGTAACCAATTATCCGTCTACGCGGGCAAGCTTCCAAGCGAAGCGGGTTTGCCTGAATTCGATCTGGGATCGTTGCAACTGCCACAAGAAATGCCGGTATCGTTACCATCGGCGCTGGTTCGACAAAGACCGGATATTCGCGCCAGCGAAGCCTTGCTGCACCAGGCCAGTGCGCAAATTGGTGTCGCCACCGCCAATCTCTATCCACAAATCAATTTGACCGGAAGTTATGGTCCGGTTGCCACTGAGTTTCCTAAGCTATTTACTGGCGGTGCGGCGATTTGGAGTTTGGCCGCAGGACTGACTCAACCGATTTTTAATGGTGGCGCACTGACCGCCAAACGGCGCGCGGCGATTGCTGCGTACGATGTGGCTGCGGCGAATTATCGCGGAACCGTGCTGACTGCATTTCAAAATGTGGCGGATTCACTGCGAGCGTTAGATTTAGACGCATCGACGCTGAAGCAACAGGCCGAAGTCGAATCCCTGTCGCGGGAATCTTTGAACCTGAGCACGCAACAATTTAAGCTTGGTGCAATTAGTTATCTCACGCTACTCGACGCACAGCGCACTTATCAACAGGCGAGAGTCGGGTTGGTTCAGGCGCAAGCGGCACGTTATGCCGACAGCGCCGCGTTGTTTCAGGCGCTTGGCGGCGGCTGGTGGAATCGCGCCACGTTGGCAGCGGCGTCCACAGGGGTGACCTTGCCTGTTCCTATTAAAGAAGATTGATCGATCTGCACGTTGGACAATGTGGCTGTGACAGCTACTTTAGTGGTGACCCTAGTACTCAGTACTTAGTACCCGGAGCCGAAAGCGGCAATAATGTAGACGTTATGCCTGTTTTACCCTGCACGCAATAGACCTAACAAAAATCAACAAATAACATCTGAATTCAGAATGCTAAAGGGAAGTATCCATGACTAAACGCATGCTCATTATGCTTGGAGCGGTGATCTTTTTGATTGCTTTATTGGCTCTTGGATTTTTTCTTCATATCAGAAAATTAATCGCTAGTGCGCCCAAACAAGGCGCTCAAACGATTTCGGCTACGACGATTAAAAACGTTGAATGGCAGCCGCATTTATCGTCGGTCGGCACGATGGTGGCGGTGCGAGGCGTTGATGTGACGAGCGAAATTGCCGGGTTGGTACGCACAGTCAATTTCAAGTCAGGTGAGGATGTTAAAGCCGGACAGTTGCTGGTTCAACTGAACGCTGATTCCGACATCGCCCAATTGCACTCTCTACAAGCCAATGCTGAACTTGCGGCCTCGGTATTAGCGCGTGACAAACAACAGCTTGCAGTGCAGGCGATTAGTCAGGCCCAGATCGATAGCGATATGGCCGATTTAAAGAGCAAGCGCGCATTAGCCGACCAACAATCTGCCACGGTTGATAAGAAGACCATTCGCGCTCCATTTGCGGGTAAGTTAGGAATAACGACAGTTAATCCGGGGCAATATCTCAATCCTGGCGATAAGATTGTGACGCTGCAAACGATTGATCCAATCTATGTTGACTTTTATATCCCGCAAAAACAACTCGGTGGGTTATTGGTTGGACAGGTATTAAATCTGACGAACGACGCTTACGCCAATACCGCCTTCAGTGGCAAGGTCACCGCCATCAGTTCCAAGGTGGATCCGGCTACGCGAAATGTGCAGGTTGAGGCTACGGTGTCTAACGCCAAGCGCCAGCTATTGCCAGGTATGTTTGCAAATGTGAACGTTGAAATAGGTGGCAAGAAGATGTATTTGACGCTGCCGCAAACCGCGATTACATACAACCCGTACGGGTCCACTGTGTTCGTTATCGCGCCGGCCGAGAAGAAACCGCCACAAAAAGATGGCTCTAAAGATGCACCTAGGGATGCACCTAAAGATGCGGCCAACGCGCCTAAAGAAGGCGATCTTATAGTCCAGCAGGTTTTTGTGACAACCGGCGAAACGCGAGGTGATCAGGTCGCGATATTGACCGGTCTGAAGGAAGGCCAACGTGTGGTTACCAGTGGACAATTGAAGTTGAAAAACGGTACTGCTGTAGTCATTAACAATACGGTCGAGCCACTCGATAATCCAAACCCGACTCCGCAGGAACACTGAGGCCACCAAGGCGATCCTTTATGAATTTCACCGATATTTTTATCCGCCGACCTGTTTTGGCCATGGTGGTGAGCTTGCTCCTGGTGGTGCTGGGATTGCGCTCACTGTTTAGCTTGCCGATCAATCAGTATCCAAAAACGCAGAACGCCGTTGTTACCGTGTCGACTACCTATTACGGCGCTGATGCGCAGACGATAGCGGGTTTTATTACGCAACCGCTCGAGTCGGCGATTGCGCAGGCGCAGGGGATCGATTATTTGTCGTCCTCCAGCAGTAGTGGCGTCTCAACCATCACGGCAACTTTGCGGCTGAACTACGATGCCAATCGGGCTTTGACCGAAATTAATACCCAAGTCAGCTCAGTTAAAAATCAGTTACCAGCGCAGGCGCAGCAACCAGTACTGACCGTTCAGACAGGTCAGACCACGGATGCCATGTATCTGGGTTTTTACAGCAACACGTTGCCGACCAATAACGTGACCGATTTTCTAAGCAGGGTGGTCAAGCCTAAGCTGGATTCGGTAAATGGCGTGCAGACAGCCGAGTTGCTGGGTGCGCGTTTGTTTGCGCTGCGAGCGTGGCTTGACGCTACAAAAATGGCTGCTTATGGCGTGACAGCCGCAGATGTCAGTCAGGCCCTGGCGAATAATAATTATTTGGCGGCGCTGGGATCAACCAAAGGTCAAATGGTCACGATACCGTTGACCGCTGGTACCGATCTCCATTCGGTAGATGAGTTTAAGAAACTGGTCATCAAGAACAGTGGTGATTCCGTGGTTCGACTGGAGGATCTGGCGACAGTCTCGCTTGGATCTGAAAACTATGATTTCAACGTAGCCTTTAGCGGCGTACGTTCAGTGTTCATTGGTATCAAAGTTGCGCCAGATGCCAATATTCTGGACGTTGCCAAACGTGTTCGCGCCGTTTTTCCGAGTATTCAGTCACAGTTGCCAGCGGGCTTGACGGGCGAAATTGTGTACGACTCAACTGCGTTCATCAATACCTCGATTAAAGAGGTTATTAAAACCTTGGTTGAGGCGCTGTTGATTGTAACGATTGTGATCTTCCTTTTCCTCGGCAGTGTCCGCGCTGTGTTGGTGCCGGTGATTGCGATGCCGTTGTCGTTGATCGGTACCTTCTTTGTGATGTTGGCATTGGGTTACTCCATCAATTTGCTGACCCTGCTGGCCATCGTCCTAGCGATCGGTCTGGTCGTGGATGATGCGATTATCGTGGTGGAAAACGTTGACAGGCATATGAAGGAAGGCAAGTCGCCGATGGATGCCGCGTTGCTGGGCGCGCGTGAACTTGGTAGTCCGATTCTGGCCATGACCGTGGTGCTGATTGCGGTGTACGTACCGATTGGTTTTCAGGGTGGTCTGACCGGTGCGTTATTCACGGAGTTTGCGTTCACGCTGGCGGGTGCGGTGGCTGTATCGGGCGTGGTCGCCTTGACCTTGTCACCAATGATGTGTTCGCGCTTCTTCCGTCCGGAGCAGGACACGGGGCGCTTTGTACAAAAAATCGATCGGGTATTTGAAAAGGTCCATCACACTTATCAGCGCACCTTGCATTCATTGTTGAATACCTGGCCGGTGTTAATTGTGATGGCGGTGATATTGATGGTGGTGCTTGGCCTGATGTTCAAGATGTCGCAATCGGAACTTGCGCCGGAAGAAGATCAGGGCATCGTCTTGTCTCAGGTCGTCGGTGCACCAACGGCTACCTCGGATCAAATGCAAAGGTATGCGGACCAGGTTTTCAAGGTCGGCAAGGGCATGTCTGAGTATAGCCAAATGTTCCAGATAACCGGTGTGCCTACCGTGAATGCCGGTATTGGCGGCATGCTATTGAAATCGTGGGAAGATCGAACCCGCAGCGCCAAGGAAATTCAACAAGATTTGCAGGCGCAGTGGAATAAGATTGCCGGTGCAAAAATTGCAGCGTTTCAGTTTCCCGCTTTGCCGGGCTCGTCTGGATTGCCGGTGCAGTTTGTTATCACCACTACCGAGCCTTTCGAAAATCTCAATACCATCGCACAACTCGTATTGGACAAGGCGCGGACTTCCGGCAAATTTTACTTTATCGATACTGACCTGAAGATCGATAAACCGCAGGCGACAGTGGTGGTGGATCGGGATAAGATTGCCGCGCTTGGTATGACGCAGCAAGATGTGGGCGCTGCGTTAGGTGCTGCGCTGGGCGGTGGTTACGTCAATTATTTTTCGATCGCGGGGCGCTCGTATAAGGTGATTCCACAGGTCTTGCAAGTCAACCGTTTAAATCCGTCCGAGGTGTTGAATTTTTACATCAAGACGCCAACCGGTACGATGATTCCAGCGAGCACTGTTGCCCATATTAAATACGACGTAGTGCCGGAAGCGATCAGTCGTTTTCAGCAGCTCAATTCGGTCACGCTTTCAGGCGTTTCTGGTTCCTCACAAGGGGATGTGTTGGCTTTCATGCGCAGCGCAGTCGCCGAGGTCGCGCCGAGCGGTTATACGGTTGATTATTCGGGACAGTCGCGGCAGTTCATGCAGGAGTCGGGCGGGTTCCTCGTGACTATGCTATTTGCGGTGATTATTGTGTTTCTGGCGTTGGCTGCATTGTTTGAAAGTTTCCGCGATCCAATTGTGATTCTGGTGTCCGTGCCGCTGGCATTGTTCGGGGCCACGATGTTTATCTTTTTGGGGTTTGCTTCGATCAATATTTATACCGAAGTCGGTTTGGTGACCCTGATGGGGCTTATCAGCAAACACGGTATTTTGATTGTTGAGGTGGCGAATCAA
Source organism: Glaciimonas sp. GNP009 (assembly GCF_054343755.1). Lineage (NCBI taxonomy): Bacteria > Pseudomonadati > Pseudomonadota > Betaproteobacteria > Burkholderiales > Oxalobacteraceae > Glaciimonas > Glaciimonas sp. GNP009. The sequence continues at coordinate 158,365 of NZ_JBTGUV010000004.1, read as the reverse complement.
CTACAAAAAACCGGCGTAGGTAAACGGCAGGCGATTGAAGAGGCTGCCGCTGTGCGGTTGCGGCCTATTTTGATGACGACTGCGGCCATGGTCTTTGGTGTATTACCGCTGGTGATCGCATCTGGCGCGGGCGCGGCGGGGCGGCATGCGATGGGGCTGGTGATTTTTACCGGCCTGTCAATCGGCACATTATTCACGCTGTTTGTTGTTCCTGCCATGTATTTGTTCCTGGCTGAAGATCATCAGGCGGTTGCTGCAAAAAAAGCCGCTCCGGGAAAATTATTGCAGGCAGATTAAGAATCGATTGAACATCACAGAAATTTAATGGTCACAAGGCTAAGCTCAGCTTCAATGGGCTTCAATCATCGGGAGCGGTGGTTGAAGTTTGGTTTGGTGGGATGCAATAGTACGTTTCCCACCAATACGAGGTATATGTCACACAAACGTTTTAGTGCTCCTCTGTTTCTGGCTTTAATTGGTTTGAGACAATTTATTACATCTTAAGAAGTCCAACACTGGCATCATCGATATTCGCAACATAATTCGTCTTCAGCGGCCAGATATCTATTGGCCGCTATTAAAAGGAGGTTTTTATGCTTTCCCCTCGATACCTGATCCAGACATCAAATACATCATCACAAAGCAAGTTCAAACATTTTCGTGCCTCATTTTTGGCCCTTGCTGCATTACTGGCGATGCTTTTTGGTACTTCCGTACAAGCCGCAGATAGCAATCAATCGAATGCGAATGCCGCTTATCAAAGGCAACGCACCGCCTGTATGAACGGTACATCCAATGAAGACCGGCCTACTTGCCTGCGTGAAGCTGGCGCGGCACTTCAGGCAGCAAAAAAAGGTCAGTTGACCGATCCGCAAGCGCAACTCGAGAAAAATAGATTGAGCCGTTGCGATGCATTGCCTGAAAAAGATCGTTCGGATTGTGTTCAGCGTATGCAGCCGGGTGGCGTTGTCGGAGGAAGTTCTCAGTCTGGTGGGATTTTAAGAGAGAGTGTGACGACCGAGGTAGGCCCCCCTGTGATAATCATTCCACCCTCTGGTGCGATGCCGAGCGGCAGTCAGTAATGATCTTGCATGATGGAGTTGATAGTTATCTGAGTTGACTTGAGGAGATGGGCGGTTTAAAAGGCTGCCGTCAAGCGCACCAGCATTGCTGAGCGTGCGCTTGGTTCTTCTCGAATTAAAACTGCTCTCGTCACTAAAGGCTAGCCGAGATGTGGTCGCAGAAACACCGAGACGCCATAAATACGAGATGAATACCAGACAAATACGAACAACGCGCTAGTTTTTTAGTGCGTACTCGCGTTTGCGTTTTATCGGCCTATGTAGCCTTCTTTTCAGCTTCGGCTTCCCCTTCTACATAAGCCTCAACGTCTATAGCTTGTCCGTAAACATCAAATTTCATCGCAATCGACAACGATCTGACGCCGATTGTCGTCAGTGCATCGTAGGTATCTTCGATTTCAATATCTAGTTCACGGGTAACCGCGGAAGGTTTTTCTGACGATGCGATCAACGCCCCATCGGATTCGTTATATAAATTCACGCGCAAAACCACGTCGCCGCGAACTTCCGCCGGTCCGATAATGGCGGTAGTATTTTCTGCACTGACACCTTGCTGTTCCAGACCGTGATTTAATTCCGACATCATTTGCAGCATAAAGTATTCGGCGATACCGCGTTCTTTGCCGCCATGAAATAGATCCTGATAGAGAAAATTAACATCGACTTCGCGGTCATCGGTGATAAGGCATTGCTTGACGAGCGGTGCGGCTTGCTCTGTCCAACTTTGGAAACGCTTCTCACGCGCTTCAAAATAAGCGTCAACGGCAGCGTCCTCATCCGGGACGTGATAAAACGCGTCATCAGCAGTCTTTAACGTAAAGCCAAGCAAAAAGCGCAGTTCGACCGCGATATCATCCGGCCCGAAATCGCTGTCAGGCCAACCGCCAAAGCTACTCTCAATAGCGGGTGTCGCAGCCGCTTTTTTGTCGGTCATCGATGCCAGCGCTTCGCGCACCATGGCGTTGATGTGGCTAAAAGTGATGCTGTCGATTTCATCCAAATGATAGGCGTAGCTAACCAGAACGACCGTGGCGTCCTGACTTTCCAATTGCGCCTTTTGCAAACTTTTGGTCAGCAAATCGAAGGCATCCTGATTTTGAAATGACTGCGCGCACTCTAGGCCACCGATCGTGCGTACGAACATCGGGATTAAAAATGCATTGATTTCAACTGTAATACCTTCATCACGGCGCGTTAAGACTACTTCTGCAGCCTCTTCAATGCGCTCTTTTAGCAATTGGTAGACGGCCGTGTCTGCGTGTTTTAAGCGGTCTAGCGATTCGTATAAGACGTCGTCTTTCTTTTGATGCAGACTTTTTTTAATGATCTTGTATACTTCGCGCTCTTGTTCTTTTAAGGTATCGTTTGATGGTCCATTTGAACCATCCGATTCGTTATTTTCGTTGCTTGCGCCGATTTCCTGCTCGGCCAGACCGATAGACAGATCGCACAGTTGCTGAACTAAAGCATCCTGAATTTCTTCGTCGGAAGGGGCGGATTTTCGGGGTATTGGGCGCTTGTTTTTTGGCATGATTGTTTGATTAAGTGAATACAAGAATCTGTTGGCGTAACAATAAAGAGGTCGTTGCGCATGCAGGAATGTAGACGTAATTATCCCCTAACACGGCAATTTCAGGAGAGGAACAGGCGTTGAGGGTGTGCATTTATGTTAAATAGGGTGTATTTTCATCTATTTTGCCCTGATAACCGACGTTTCATTTTCTTTTAGGCAATGCAGTGCTAGAATTTTCTTTCTATCAACCTATAGAGTGAGTCACCAAATGAATAAAAATGAATTGATTGAAGGTATTGCTGCAGATTGTGAACTATCAAAAGCAGCCGCTAAACGTGCTGTCGATTCTTTGATTGCTAACGTCATTAAAGCGGTAAAAAAGGGCGACTCCGTACAATTAATTGGATTCGGTACATTCGGCAGTGGTAAGCGTGCTGCTCGCACCGGACGCAATCCACGTACAGGCGAAGCGATCAAAATTAAAGCAGCAACGACGGTCAAATTCACCGCAGGTAAAGCATTTAAAGACGCTGTTAACGGTGCAAAAAAGAAAAAATAAATTTTTCTGTTGGGCTGATTTAAAAAAATGGCGAACCAACGTTCGCCATTTTTTTTCTTCTGAGCTTGTTAACGTTCCATGTTGCATCGATCAGTTGGGCTACGATCAAGACTGTTTACTCTTTGGTTCGAATAGCTGGTCGACTGGTGAGTTAACGGCAAATCAAGGATACTATCTTCCCTATTTCTTAAATGCATCAAAGTGATCTAAGCGGATGCCGGTTATTATTTACTTGGTATTTACTGGTTATGTGCTGGTTATTTCTTTTGTAGTGACTCAAAAAAGACTATTCATGCAGCATTCTTCTGAAGCACCCGTAGTCCAGTCGGTGGCGAAGGGCCAAGGCAAAGCGCTTTCGATAGTCTGCTTGCTAGTCGCGATGTCATCGCTGCAAGGCGGCGCTGCGCTGGCTAAAAGCTTATTCGCTGGTATTGGGGCCGAAGGTGTGACGGCTTTACGCATCGGATTCTCAGCCATTTTTTTATGTGCCATTTTTCGCCCTTGGCGAACCCCGTTAACGCAGATCGCCTGGCGTCCTATCATTATGTATGGCACCGCGTTAGGTTGTATGAATCTCGCGTTTTACATGGCGTTGAAAACAATACCGTTGGGGCCAGCAGTCGCCATCGAATTCACTGGGCCTTTAGCCGTTGCCATATTTTATTCGCGCCGTCCTGCTGATCTGATCTGGCTAGGATTGGCCGTCTTTGGGTTGTATCTGTTATTGCCGATCGGACAATTGTCAGGGGCGCTAGACACGACGGGCATCTTATTTGCGTTGTTTGCTGGCGCCTGCTGGGCTGTTTATATCATCGCGGGTAAAAAGGCGGGTGATGCGAATGGCCGCATGAGTGTCCCATTAGGTGCGTTGGTGGCGACCATTTTTATATTTCCTATTGGCTTTTATCATGCGGGAACTGACTTGTTCTCATTATCGATCTTGCCGACTGCGTTGCTGGTAGCGTTGTTTTCGTCGACTCTGCCTTACAGCCTTGAGATGATCGCGCTAACAAGATTGCCGTCCAAAACTTTTAGTATGCTAATGAGCCTTGAACCTGCCTTGGGCGCGATTTCCGGCTATCTGTTTTTAAAAGAAGGATTGACGTCATCGCAGGGAATTGCGGTGTTGTGCATTATTGTGAGCTCAATGGGCATTACGGGCGCGATAGGCAGAACGCGAAAGTGAAATCTGAGTAATGTATAACCTACAACATTCGTCGGATCGTCTAATGCAAGTCTCGGTTTAGCATTATAGAAGTAACGCCCAAGGCGATACGAAGCGATCTGTCAGTCGGCAAATCCACGTGCTCCCTGTAGTCCTCCTGTATGCACAGCGACAATGCGTTCGTCATCTCTAAATGCATTAGCGTGGACCATATTTCGCAAAGCAAAAAAAAGCTTTCCAGTGTAGACCGGCTCTATAGGAATACCAGTTTCCTGCGAAAAATCGCGACAAAATTGTCGTAATTCTGGCGGTGCTTTTCCATAGCCGCCATGATGCGCATCGGTGATAAGCTCATAATTTGTGTAGGATGGATAACCAGCTTGTTGCAGTAATAATGCAATTTCTTTATGGAGATAGCCTGCATTTTTGAGTACGGCAATGCCGATTACACGTCCTCTGCCCTGCATGCCTGCTAATAATCCTGCCATCGTAGCACCAGTGCCGCAAGCCACCATCATGACTTCTGGAATAAAGGGAAGTTCGTTGACTAGTTCCGCTACGCCCTTTAGTGCGGCGGCCGAGCTACCGCCTTCTGGAAACCAGACGTCATCGTTTGTTTCGGATAGGTAGCGTCGCCATTCATCCGTTATATCACGCAGCGCGCGATAGTCTTCGCGTGTCACAAATTGAATTTCCATCCCGAGTTGTCGACAGTCATCTAACGTTGCTGTATTCATTGCTTCGGTTCCACGTACCAATCCGCGCGTTGGCCATCCAAACAAAGCGCCCGCATGAGCAAGTGCATGCAGATGATTCGACCAAGGCCCACCCATCGTGGTCAGTGTAACTTTGCGGCCTTTAAGCGCGATGAGTGGATATTTAAGCTTGCGAAATTTATTTCCGGAGACTGTTGGATGGTATAAGTCATCACGTTTAATCCATACCGCCCGCCCAATCAACGATGGTAATGCGATGGCGTGAAGCGGTGACGGCGGGGCAAAAAAAGGCATGAGGGCAGAGCATTCATAATAAAGAAGGGTGAAGAGTTTATAGATGTTTTTTAGGGAAATGGCAATCCCGACTAATCTTGTCAAATGCGTTTGTGTGGCTTTAAAGTGTCTACGATCAGATTATGTTTTTTCAACCTTTCAGCTAATTTTGACAAGCAAGCATAGAAAGATTTCTGTAATATTAGGTTTTAATTAATAGATAACTAATTTCATGTTTCTGAATCCCCGTAGTTGGTTATTAACACGATTACTAATAAGCGCTAAAAGGTTTGGCCATGCCTGCTGATACAACGGCTATTAATAAATTGATGGATCGTTTTAATGCACATTCCAGTGTTTGGTTATTCGGCTATGGATCGTTGATATTCAAAGTTGATTTTCCGTTTGTCGAACGACGGCCTGCATATATTAAACATTGGAGCCGACGCTTCTGGCAAGGCTCATACGATCATCGCGGGACGCTTGATGCGCCCGGCAGAGTGGTGACGCTGATACCGCAAACTGACGCAGTTTGCGAAGGAATGGCCTATCTTATTACGCCAGATATTTTAGAGCAGCTTGATTTTCGCGAAAAGAACGGTTACCTGCGTCTCTACACAGAGATGGTATTTGAAGATGGCACAAGCGCTCAGGGATTGGTTTATATCGCGACAGAAGAAAATTCGGCCTTCCTCGGACCGGCGACCGAGCTGGAGATTGCACGACAAATCGCCGCATCCGCTGGTCCCAGCGGCGACAATAAAGACTATCTCGTTGGTCTGGCAGAAGCACTCAGAGCGCTCGGTAAAGAAGATGTGCATGTGTTTGAAATTGAGCGCCATTTGATCGCATTGTGACATCAGGCAGACCTGATAACTCAGGTCTGCCACGAAGTAAGATGTGACAAAGTCCGTCACCTTTGCGGATTGCTTACGCACATCTGAAAGTCTATGACGCAGAGCGGGCAAGGGAAGCTGCCGCAGCGGGATCTGTATAGCGTTTAGCTACCTTCTAAAGTACTTGCAGCGCAATCAGCGCCATGATGACGGCAGTGATTCTGGTATCAATGAGCACAGTGTCGGTGTGTTGATGTCAAAACCGGTATCAACCAAAGCAAAGTTATCATTGGATGTATTTTCTTGAAGCCCTTATAGTGAACAGAGTGACGTATTGCAGAGTGTCATTCAATGTCGGCAATTCAGTCTCGGCAACGGTCGACAACTAATGAGTAGTCAACATCAAGGTGGAACAATCAATGGAATATCGTGTACTTGGCCGGACTGGCTGGAAAGTCTCAACGGTTAGTTTTGGTAGCTGGGCAATTGGTGGAACGTGGGGCACTGTGAGCGATGAAGAGTCGCGTCTGGCGTTACACAAGGCATTAGATGAAGGCGTGAATTTTTTCGATACTGCAGATGTGTATGGTGACGGCCGCAGTGAACGGTTATTGGCGCAATTGCGCAAAGAACGTAGCGAAAAATTTCATATTGCGACGAAGGCCGGACGTCGGTTAGATCCGCATGTTGCTGGCGGTTATAACCGCGAAAATTTAACTGCCTTTGTTGAACGCAGTTTGCGAAATCTGGACACTGATGCACTAGATCTGCTGCAATTGCATTGCCCGCCGACCGATGTTTATTACATGCCGGAAGTGTTTGGTGTATTGGATGACTTGGTCAAAGCCGGTAAGGTGCAGCATTACGGTGTTAGCGTTGAAAGGGTGGAAGAAGCATTAAAGGCCATTGAATATCAGGATGTGCAGAGCGTTCAGATCATTTACAATATTTTCCGTCAACGTCCGCAAGAGCTCTTTTTTGCAGAAGCCACGCGTCGTCAAGTAGGTGTGCTAGCCAGATTGCCGTTATCTTCCGGTATGTTGTCGGGTAAGTTCAATGCGAGCAGTACGTTCGCAGCAGATGATCATCGTCAATTTAATCGACAAGGCGCTGCTTTTGATCGTGGCGAGACGTTCTCAGGGCTGGATTATGCCACCGGTTTGGAAGCAGTTGAAGCGTTGCGCGCTTTGGTACCGACTGGTATGTCGATGGCGCAACTGGCGCTGCGCTGGATATTGATGTCACCGGCGGTCACCTGCGTATTAGCGGGCGCCAAGCGCGCGGATCAGGTTGCAGAAAATATGATCGCCGCCGATTTGCCGCCGCTACCAGATAGCTTGCTGCAAGCAATAGATGTTCTTTATCGTGAGCGAGTTCGACCACACGTTCAACATTACTGGTGATTTTTGCTGGCGATATGATGCGTAACTAATGTAATGATATCGCCAGTTTGTTTGTCACAAATCCACGGGTTGGCCGACCAATTAAAAAGAAAACACACCGTCTATCCCGTTCCGTCCACGCCTTTGCAAATCCACTTACAGACCACTCAGCTAAAGGCGGTTCAATATACATTCGACAATTATTCAGCTTGCTGGATGCACAACTTCGAACTTATTTGTCGCATCATTTATTGGGACTAAGCATAGCCTGACCAGGTATCGGTGCCATTTTTCCGTACATTGAAGGGTTTGCATGCGATTTCTTGTTTATCATTTTGACGCGTGTCAACCTCGATGAATGATGTTCTATTGTCATTCAATTGAGGCTATTAAAGAACGCGCCGGTAGTGCGTTTGCACTGGTCGGTGAGTGCACTCGGCTGGCATTGTGTTTCCTTGCGTATGCAATAACATGATTAATAGGGTTATTAGCGGTCTTCAAAGAGTTTTCTATGTAATAAGCTTGTTTTACAACTCAACTGTTTAATTGCGCTGCGTTAAAATGATGCAGGTTTTCAGCAAGCGGAAAATAACAGAAGAATATTTAACAGGAATAGTAATGAGTAACAATAATAGTAACGGTCCAACAAGTTTAACAAAAGATGAATACGACGCCTTGGCACAGATCGCGCGGACACGGAACCGTGGGCCAGAGACGGCTTGCGTAGCGCGTAATGCTAAGCGCCTATCGGGTTTGAAATATATTGCCTATGGGAAGAATGGGCAACTGGCCCTAACAGAAAAGGGCGAGCAAACGCTATTCGTTAAAAGTTGCATTGAAGGACTTCGGGCTATTTCGACCGACCCGCTCGCGCCGCTTGAAGCTGACGTAGAAGTTTTTCTCGGTAGAAAAGGGCATATCGTCGCTAACGAATCCGGCGATGGCTTTGAGATAACATTACGTGGGCGTGAAAGCCTGGCTGACATCGACTCCAACGCTGGCTAGACGAATGAAGCGTGGTGATATTTTTTTGGAGTTGTCCGAATAAAAGGAGTCAGTATGTCGTGTGAAGCATGCAATGCAATAGAGTTGAGAAAACGTAAAGGCGTGGGCCATCCCAAGTTGACGCAAATTGGTGAACCGGTGAAAGTGCGCAATATGGGGCAGCCCGCAGTCATCATGACCCATTACGTCTGCGAGGAATGCGGTGTAAAGTGGCAGTACGAAGACGATAGGCGTGATGTCTATGCCGGATGGTCGATTGAGCCTTAAGTCTGGAATACGGAGTCTACAATAGGACTTGGGCGCGATTAAATTCTTAGACAGTTGGGAGCAGAAATGGATACCAGCAAAGAGAAATTTAAGCAGGAAGATAAAAAATTCTTAGCTCAGAAAGTACCGACCCAGACTTCTAGTTCTGGATCAACCTCTCACGTAGAAAAGGATCAGTCTTCACCTTCCGCCACGGAAGATAGGCTGAATTCGCAGCATATTTTGCATGAAGTCGCGGTGCAGGCGGATGGAACCGAAGATCCGGGTGCCGGCATTGAGCAAATGGTGGAATCCAAAGTAGAAAGTGGTAGCAGTTTACAACCGTCTTCAACACCGGCCATTGATCCGGCGGCATTATCGCCTAAACGCAATCCCGGCCCTGATTGAGTGCAATGCAGTAGTCATGGTTTGATCTGACAGGAAGTGTCAGCTCAGAAATGGCGCAGATTTCACTGTTATCGCCCCTGGCAATATTGCCCTTAATGCCCGCGCTATCGACCAATAAGAGTCGTACAGATTTTTCATTGCAATGACAGCTATGCAGCGTTAGCAGTCATTGCTAGGGTGAAGTATTGAGAAGTGCTGAAAATTACATTCAATGCCTTACACTCATTTCACGACTAATTTTGGGTTTGTCGATGGGCGTGCACCTCCTGTAGTCTTCTTCGCTATTGGCTTACGATCGACATTTTTCTTAGGTGCCGGTTTTACTAGCCGTGCCTTTTTTGCGGCGGGCTGGCTTAGCGCAGATTGGTTTGCTAAATGCATCGACAACGCATCTGTAAAATTCGTGCGGGACAATCTCTTCACAGATTTTTCCGATACTTTCGGACTGGAAGCTGAGGCTCGGACAGTAACTTTACCGGCGGTTGTACGCGCTGCTGGTTTCGCAGCGACAACGCGTTGATTTAGGGCAGATTGCCTTGATAGAGGCGTCTTCAGTGCGCCCGTTGAATTCGTGCGGGACGATTGCTTCAACGATTTTTCCGATACTTTCGGACTGGAAGCTGAGGCTCGAACAGTAACTTTACCGGCGGTCGTACGCAGCGCCGGTTTCGCCGGGACGCCAGATGTTTTCTTTTTTGCTACCACCCTGATCGTCTTGCCAACAAATGGTTTCTCAATGACTCTCCCTAGCGCTGACCTTACAACCACTTCATTTGCGACGGATTTAAATTGATTTTTTGTATGAGTGCTACCGGCTGGGGTCTTTGAACCCACATTAGCTAATTTTGCTTGATCTTTTACGATGTCTGCAATTGCCAATCCAACGGTAGAAGTGACAATAATTTTCGTAAGCACCGACGTCAAGGATTCAGCGTCCGTACAAACATATTCATCCATCCCAACAGTAATTTTGCATGGGTAACCTAAAGAGTCCTGTCTCCACCGCGCAATCTCTATAATCTTGGATGGTGAGTGTTTCAGTCCCTTTAATACAATAGCTGAATACTTTTCCTTTGCGAAGAAAAATGCAAAAGTCTGCAATAACTCATTATCCGAATTCAGTGCTCTTTTGATAATTTTGATCGTGACAGTGCCGGACGTAGCAGATTCGAGGGACTCCTCCAGCCGTCGTAAAACACCCTTAATTTCAGCGTGCTCTTGTTGAGCAACTTGTGCCGCATCCATGCCAGTTCGAATTGCAACTAAAAATTCGTTCATAACGCTTTCCATTCAATTGTGATCGCAACCGGAAAGTGGTCAAATTTTGTCTTCTTATCCATCACTTGCTCAGTATACGAAGGCAGATTTATCACTTCGACTGCACTTTCGTCTAGGTGCCATTGCGATTGGCCGAGCAATCCTGAAGAAACAATGATTTGATCAAAGGTTCGCCATCTATCGAGCTTGTCCTTGGCGTAGAAATAGGTGCCACAAAATCCGACATTATCGGAGCCTCGAGAATAGTCGCGATCGCTCCCGATACGATTCCAAAACGGGTTATATAAACTACCTGGCTTAGCGGAAGCCAAATGCCTATCTCTAGTTGCCTTTAGGTTAAAGGCTAGTGGAGTATCAAACGGCTCATCGTTATAATCGCCCATCAGTATGATTTTTGCTAAAGGGTCTACTTCCCAAACTTCATCCACAGCACTCTTTAAATGGTCGCCATATCTATTTCTCTCTACATTAGATTTGTTCATCCTCATTACGCTGGGCCAATGAGAAACAAACACATTTAGAAGTGTTTGGTCCTTTAGAATTGTGAACTCCACACGCTGCGCTATTTTTTGTGTGCTTTGCCCACTCATGGCATGTATATTCTTGTTTGCTCGATACTGAAGGGTTTTGGAGTCGTATATTAAACACGTGTCATACGTTACACGATTCAATTTTTCTACTCCACTTACCACCTCAAATCCGAGTCTAGAACAATGGTCTTTCAACCAGTCGATTTCTGCTTCAGACAATTCACACAATCCCAATATGTGAAATCCTCTAGTAACTAGTAATTCGCTGATGACTTGTAATGCGATACGTTTGGACTCGTCTGTTGCTCTGTCGCTCGCCTTTGTTGGGGCGAGGCTTGTATTCCACCAAGCACATGAAATTTTCATTATTGTTTAGTTTGAGGGGGAACAAATATCCTTGAAACACATGGAAGATTGTACACTCTAGCTAGCTTCCTCCATATAGCGTCCGCTATCAGTCTGAAGGGGCCGTTCAGCTGGCGCTGTGTAAATGACCGCAATTGGCGGCAGATTCAAGCAAGTGATTTAGCGAAACCACGAAAAAAATTTGTTTTGGTTAATCTTATAGTTGATAATTGAATCTATGAACGATACCCAAAACCGCCCCCCACTTCCTGATCGGCTCTCAGTCGATCCTCGTAGCCCTTTCCATAATGCGGCCATATTTGAACATGATGTTGGTATTAAACTTAACGATAAAGAACGCTTCGATGTTGAGGAATATTGTATCAGCGAGGGATGGATTAAAGTCCCGGCCGGAAAGGCGCTAGATCGGAAGGGCAACCCCTTAATGACTAAAGTGAAAGGCACGGTCGAATCTTTCTATCGGTAGGTGCTGTTCTTTGATTCGCATTTCTTTACTTCTTTGATAGCCTGCAAGGGCGTGTGCGCTCACTTTTTTTTCGATAGCGATTACACGTCCGCTTTTGGCCGAGGCTGTGTGAAAACGCAGAAAAATTCGGTGCACATAACAATCGGCACCATAAAACGGTCGCTACGTGATCGTCACGATATCGGCAATGATCACTCTACCCACGAAAATTTCCTGCTTTTGCGTTTTCATACAATCTCGGTCGAAGTCAGAAGTTCGAGAAGTGTTAAGGCGCGATAAAATCGTACACTGATTGGCGGGGTCGATTTGCTCTGCTACAAGTAAATAATCTTGCGGTAAATGCGTTTAACAAAAATCTCGGCTGCTAGTCTGTAATTGCCCAAGTAATGCAGATAAATCCACCAGTCGTTTAGCGACCAGATGTCTGACGTTGTCCTTGGATTGCCAAATGCCATAGACGCCGAGAAGGGTGGCGCTGAGCAATTCTTTGCGCTGTTTGTCGACTAATCCAGGCCAGACAATGACATTGATTGAACCGGTCTCGTCTTCGATGGTGACAAACATGGTGCCTTTTGCTGTGCCGGGACGTTGCCGAACAGTGACGATGCCGCAGCCACGGGCCAGTTGATCATTGGCAAAGGTGTTGAGTACATCGGCTGGAACGAACCGTTTTGCGCTTAATTGTTTGCGCAAAAATGCGAGAGGATGGCGACCAAGTGTCAGTCCTAGCGTGCGGTAATCGTTGACCAGACTTTCTGCTTCACTGGGTGCGTTTAGCAATAGCGACGGCTCTTCTACTTTAGCGATTTTTAACAAGTCTTTATCGGGTGCGCTGATTAATGCTTGCCACAACGCCTGTCGACGGTTGCCAGATAGGGCGATCAGTGCGTTGGCTGCCGCCAATGCTTGTAACTGATCGCGCTTTAAATGCGCGCGTAAGGCCATGTCATGAATGTCGCTAAAGGCTCTGATTGCACGGGCCGCTTCGATCGCCATCACGCTATCGGCGCTTAAGCCGCGCACCATATTTAGTCCTAATCTTACTGCTTGTCTTGCCCTTGGCTGCGCTGTATTTAATTGAGTTGCTTTTGATTGAGAACAGGTTTCCAGAGTTGCCTCCCAATTGCTGATGGTGACATCAACCGGCAACACTTCAACGCCATGGCGGCGGGCATCCTGCGTTAGTTGCGATGGCGAATAAAATCCCATTGGCTGACTATTCAATAGCGCGCACAGAAAAGCCTCCGGTTCATGACATTTCAACCATGCGCTGGCATAGGCCAGCAAAGCAAAACTGGCCGCATGACTTTCTGGAAAGCCATATTCGCCAAATCCTTGAATCTGGCTGTAGATTGCTTCGGCATATGATCTCTCATACTTATTATTTGCCGTCATACCGGCAATCAATTTTTCACGGTATTTATCTAGTCCGCCTTTCCGTTTCCACGCTGCCATCGCGCGGCGCAGGCCATCTGCTTCACCGGGCGTAAATCCTGCGGCGATGATAGCGATTTGCATGACCTGTTCCTGAAAAATAGGTATGCCTAACGTGCGGCCTAATGCCGCTTTTAATTCGTCATTAGGAAGGGTATCTTTTTCTAGTCCTTGTTTTCGTCGAAGATAAGGATGGACCATGCCGCCCTGAATCGGTCCGGGTCTTACGATTGCCACCTCGATGACCAGATCGTAAAATTTTCTTGGTCGCAAACGCGGCAGCATGCTCATCTGAGCACGACTTTCAATTTGGAACACACCAACTGTATCGGCGTTGCAAATCATGTCGTAGGTTGCTGTATCTTCGGCAGGAATATTGCGCAGTTCAAATGCTTCACCGCGTTGTTGCGCCACCATCGCCAAGGCACGCCGTAGCATCGTCAGCATGCCTAGCGCCAGTATGTCAACTTTCAGTATTCCCAAGGCATCCAGATCGTCTTTATCCCATTGGACAACACTACGATCTTTCATCGTTGCGTTTTCGATCGGCACCAAACGTGATAACTTGCCGCGTGAAATCACAAAGCCACCGGGATGCTGAGACAGATGGCGGGGAAATCCCAATAACGTATGGGATATCGTTGACCACTGCTGGGCCAGCGCTGATTGGGGATCGACCCCGCACTCCAGAAAACGCTGATCCAGATTGTGCTTGTCATCCCACCACCGATGCGATTTGGCAACCTGATCGACTACGCCGAGATCAACACCAAGCGCTTTGCCGACATCGCGCAATACACTGCGCGGACGATAGCTGATCACTACTGCCGTCAATGCAGCACGCAGCCGTCCGTATTTATTATAGATATATTGGATAACTTCTTCGCGCCGCTGATGCTCAAAATCGACGTCGATATCCGGTGGTTCGTTGCGTTCCTTGCTAATAAAGCGTTCAAATAAAAGCGTACTGCGCGCTGGGTCCACTGCGGTAATGCCGAGGCAATAACATACTGCAGAATTCGCAGCCGAACCGCGTCCCTGACATAGTATGTCCTGACTGCGCGCAAAGCGAACGATGTCATAGACGGTTAAAAAGTACGACGCATAACCGAGGTCATTGATCAGGTCGAGTTCTTGCTCAACTTGTTTTTGGACCTTAAGGGGAATACCTTCCGGAAACAATTGGTGCGCGCCGATATAGGTTTCCTGTCGCAGATAAGTGGTGGGCGTCTGACCCGCAGGTACTAACTCATCCGGATATTCGTAACGTAGTTCATCGAGTGAAAAATGACACAAATCGGCGATGTTGATGGTTTCTGCTAATGCCGCAGGTGAGTAGAGGTTAGTCAGACGCAATCGCGTCCGCAGATGCTGTTCGGCATTTGGTGCCAGATCATATCCGCACGCTGCAATCGGCTTACCCAAACGGATAGCGGTCAGCGTATCCTGCAACGGCTTGCGCGAGCGCACATGCATGCAGACATCGCCGGTCGCAACTATTGGAATAGACATCTTGCTTGCCACCATTTCGACGATGCCACGATGTTGATCGTCATCGGCACGATGGAGCAACGTTAAACCGATCCAGGCCCGCTGTGAAAAGTTTTTTTTCAGCCACTTTGCCTGTTTGGCGAGGGCGGCAGCACTCATGCCATGACTAGCCAACAGTATGATCAGGCAATCAGGCAGAGTGCGCAGATGTGCGTACGGATTCTCGCATTCATCTGAGTGGGGAGCGACATCAAGTTCAGTCAGATCATCGGCGCTCAGGCGGTATGATCCTTTGGTAGCCCGCGTACGTGCTAATGTTATGAGCTCTGATAAATTACCGTAGCCTTCGCGATTTTGGGCTAATACGATGATTGAGAAAGTCGGATTGTCATCTTGGTCGACTAACTGAAATCGGCTGCCGATAATCAGATGCAGCTTATGGATTTTGGCTTCGGTATGTGCGCGGACAACGCCAGCTACAGAGCATTCATCGGTAATGGCGAGTGCGCGGTAGCCTAACTGTGCAGCGCGGGTAGCCAATTCTTCCGGATGCGACGCACCACGCAGGAAGCTAAAGTTGGTGGCGCAGTGCAGTTCAGCATAGTCCGGAAGTGTTGATTTTAGGGGCAGAGTATTCATTTTAAAAAAACGATAAAAAAACGATAAAACGCGGCTTTACGGGAAGTCTTTACATTTAATTAGTAAAAAATAAGTCAAAATTTAACGCGTATTTTTGATATTTTTGAAGGTGATTCTTGGTTTGTATGCAGTACGCCAATACTCTTATTTAAGTGGGATTATCATTTATTGACGATTTTCATTACTGAATTAAAGACGAGAGGATTCAGGCAAACAGTCCGTGTAAATACCAATTGATATCTTCTCCATCACGTTCGCGATAGACCCAATAACGCGCCGCTTCACTGCCTTCTGCGATGAAGTAATCGCGTACAGCAAGTCCTTCGTCCCACCATCCGGCTTCAATTCTTTCCGGCCCCGACAGCAACCTTAACGGTGATCCATAAAATGGTCGATGGTCGCGCACCAACAGGGCGAGTGGTTGTTGTAAAAGCCAAAATGGTCGTTGGCTTGCAATGATCGTATTGGTCGTCTGCAAAAGGGTATTGCTGGCAGCTTGCCAGGCATTCGCCACTTCTGGCCGATGATCTGCCAATGCAGCTGGCGCGAGGACATTTTCTGCGCCGAGTCGTGCTGTTAAGAGTTCTAACAAACGATGATAGTCAGCTGAGGTGCCGCCGGGCTCAGGAAAGAGTGATGCGGTAGGTGGCAACATTGGGGTTACCTGGGTTGCACTCAGTCGCACGGCAATAATCGGACCACTTAGCTGATAACGGCTAAGACGCTCTTTTAGCAAGCGCAACAAATGCGCTTCATGCCATGCCGGTTCTGCGAGTGTTATTTCCAAAGTGCTTGGTGCAATTGCCTGACGCCCGCGTTCATGTTCCATTGAAAGAACAAAACCAGAGATCGCCAACTGTTGTGCCGCCAGCCAGCCGATCATTTGCTGGATTAAGTGACGTGCGCCGAACAAGACCGATTCGGCATGTTCTATCCGATCTGGCAATTCCAGATAGGCTGAGAATTCTTTCGGGGCTTGCACCCATTCAAACATTTCCGGTGCGACGCCATACGCACAATCGAGCGTTTCCAGTATCCGTTTGTCGCTACGTCGCAGCAATCCCGCGCGCGGTAATCTGCGAAGATCAGCAATGGTGCGACAGCCGATTCCTTCCAGCCACTCTTGATAAGGATGTGTTGCCGGCAATACAGAAAATGGTAATGCCTGGATGTAGCGCAGTGCGGTATCCATTCGGACGCTGCGACGTTGTTTGGGTAGACCGGAACGCGGTACATAACGCGCTAAACACCACGCTCCTTGTGCGGTTGGCGCCATGCTGATTTGTGCGGTAAAGCCGAGCGCATCAATGCTTGCACGCACACGACGACAGAGTACTAAGCGACCGCCGAAAGCGCTCAGGCTGGCGCTGATGTTAAGCAGTAAGCTGGCTTCTTCGGCATGTGTGACTTCCGGTGTGTATTGCAACAATGTCAGCGCTATCGCATCCATTGCACTTTGCTCCTTGACTAAATCCCGTTCATAAAGGGTAGTTTGGGGAGCGATTGCCAGCACGCCGCCGCGCCGCATTCCGCTGCGCACACCGCTGGCGGCAGCATCGGTTGTCATCGTCAATACCTGATCGTGATCCATTACCGCCATCATGCCTGGTGCAGACCAGCGCGGGCGGCAGGTTTCAAGCGGTAATAAAGGAAGATGTACACCAATCCACAAAGGCATCATTATTGGCCTCCTAAAAAGTGGCTGTACGCGTCAGTTCGAGTCAATTCGCGTCAATATTGGTTATGCGGTGCTGGCAATTCCACAGACTGGATTTGTGTTTCTAGTGCGAGTTCCTGGTTATGCCCTTGGTTCTTCTTCATGGACTGAGTTGTCTTAATGTTGATTCTTGAGAGTATTTTTGTGTCCGTAATATTTGTGCTGACTGAATGTATTAATGGATTTGATGTTTCTTCCACTGCATCCGATGCTTCGCTATTGGCCCAAGTCAGGTAAAGCGGTTCAATATGTTGCGGTCCGCGACGCTTGAGTAGTTGTACTTCGATACCGTTATGTGCAGGGCGGAGCAACAGTCTTAACGGCGCAGGTGACGACTCATGGGCCGCGCTCAAAGGTCGGACCATCCACAACATGGTGTTGCTGGCTTGTGCTGCAAGGTGCAAGCGTCGTAGCGCATCGGTACGGATATGAGATTGCCAGAACACCAGAGCACCACAACTACCATTGCGTAAAATCTGCTCAGCTGACCAAAGTGCATCGGCACTTCCGGCGGTCTTTATCCATAGCAATCGATGCGCGGGCAGACCCCAGCCGCTCCACGCTGCTATTTGGGGTAAATGGGGAGGTTGCAAAAGGACGATCCTTCGATTCTCCTGCGTGAGCATGGTTAAGGCAGGTTGCAATAAATGCATTTCACCACTTCCAGCTTGCTGCAACAAAAGCTCTATTAATGCCGAATGGGGCCATCCGCGATTGGGGAGCTCTTGATCCAGAGCGTCATGACCAGATGTCATGACGGCGCCGCGATAAGATGACATTTGATTGCCGCGCCACAACGCATGCGGGAGCGATTCAACTAGCGACTGTGCAGCAACGGATATGCTGCTGGAGCGAGCGGCAGGAGGCGCAATAATATGTGGAGTGGCGGACATAATTTAGCTCAATTGTTTAGTCGGATAGCATTTTTGCTAACTGACTTAATTAACAGATTATTTAAATAGACGAGAAAAAGATAATTTCTATTGTACTGTATAAATATACAGTACTTTTTCAATGGCTCTTCAATAATTCATTAGCTAATTTTGTTATGAGCCCACTTTGAATGCTGAATTTTGCTAAATATTGGCTTTATTTTGTCTGTAGATCGATAGCGTTAGCGGGGTGATTCTTTCCGCATATTGCGGAACCTAGGTGAGTTGGCTTTGCGACAAGTTCGCTTCGATTCATTTCTGGCATTGTTTTCGGTACTTTGGTTGACGAATATCAACTCACCTCGATGTGCTTTTGATACCGCATACCTTCCTTACATCATGCACATGAGGCAGAAATACCATGAAATCTATACCAATTTTACTTTTTATGACTGCTCGCCTCAAACAATTCACGTGCCAGAAATTTTTGGACCTGGACATTCATATTGTTAGGTGAAGCATCGCGCGTATGTCTCAATTTTGTATTTTCAGCACCTACTTTAGGTAATACTATTGACATATGTTGAAGCCATGCGATAAATAGATCAGGCATCATAAATGCCGCAATTTTTTCATCGGGTGGTCCTTCGAAGACTTTTTTGACAAACTCCTGAAAACGTTTATCAGTGAGATCGTTCTTAATACCTTCGGGCAAATAATTCTTGAGGGTAGCGGGCAATACCGTTTTGAAATGCGCTAAAAAAATCTGCTTTGTTTGTGGTTGAGTTCCCGCATATCCCAGAAATGCCGCCTGTGAACTGAGTATGGCGTCGGCGTTCCGACGCAGACCGTTTTCTGAGTAGTGCCCATATTTTGATCTGTCTGCTGTAAGATAAAATTCCTGGTGACCGTCCGGTATTGCCAAATGTGACAACTCATGTTGTAAGGTGTCCTGCAACGAACTGGGGTTGTTGATTGGTGATAAAAATGTTGTGGTTGTCAGATAAAGCTCGCCACGCTCAGGGCCGCCTTCATAAGTGTAGGCTGAAATCGTGTTGGCAAAGAGCGACGCCTCCTGAGGTGCGCTTTCTATATGTTTTTCCAGGTTATATCGGTAATGTATTCCTTGCGGGCTGATTGACGGCGAGATAATGCGTAGCTTATTGATGTTGTAGGGAGCGGCGCAACTGCCAAATTTTGATATTGTTCGTACCAAATTATCTTTGTAGGCCATTGTCAAACTTTCTTCAGCAACGTGAAAAAAAGCAGAAGCATGCTGCCAGAATGGTTGTGGGTCGTTCTTCGCCCAGTCTGTCAACTGACCGGCAAGTGAGTAGCTATTGGCGTATGCAGCACTAATATCGTGGGCAAATTTCGCTCCATAAATAGCACTTATTTCAGATAAGCCTTTGGCACGCACCGCAAATGTCCAGCCTCCAGCCTCTGTCAGTACTGAGGCTGGAGGGGGACCAAATACCGTTTTCCAGAGCCGCGATGTCATTTTTTGTTGCGGCATGATGAAGTTGGTTTCGTAATCATCATTTAAGTGGTTCAGCTCTTTTACCTGATCAACGTAAAGGTCTGCTAATTCGCCATAAGACTGTTGTGTCTGGCAGAGTTGCAGGCCTAGTTTGCACACATCTTTCAGTGCAGTGGCCGCCCCTCCCAAATGATCAGAGGATTCATGCTCTAGCTGTAAGTGTACTTCTTGCCAAAACTGCGTCAAATCCCGCAGCCTATTTGCTGGCACAGTGCCGCGTCCCCATGTTAACGTGCGTAGCTCCTTGCTGGCGGCAGACACGGTCAATTTCGGCTTGCTAACCATGCGAGCGGTTAAAGCGAGAAAATCTTGTGCGAGTTGGGGAATTTTTTGGAACGCATTTTCAATTTTTTCAGCATCGCGTAGCATTTCAAGTCGAAGCAGCGAGCGCTCATAAAAAGGAAGGTTTTTCATATCCAGCGTAACAAGATGATTGATTGCCTTAGTCCGTGCCGACTCTCGTGGTAAGGGCGTGATGTTAAAGCCCATCATGCTACAACTTGCTTGCAAAGTACCAGGTGGCGCTCGCCTCACTCTGCATCGCTTTTCTTCAAACGCCTCAGCAGAAAGTTCTTCGAATGCATTTTTTTGGTTCGGGCCATGGCGATATATGATGTTGCCGCTCTCATCTTGAAAGCTGAAAATAAATTGATCGGCATTAAAATTATCAACGTACATCGTCGATGCTGACCAACCTTCTGGTAAGTTAAACCCCTGTTTTATTGCGTCATCAAAAGAGGTAATAGTCTTAGGAAGCTCAGAGACTGGTGTAATCAAATGATTATTTGTTACGTGCCAGTTTTCGCCGTCATATTTCATATCAAGGCGTAAGTCGTTTGGAATACCTTCTCCCATAACGCGACGTTCCGTGCCCGGTCCAGATTTCTCTTCCAGTAAATAGAATTCGTCTTCAAGCTTGACATATTCACGGCCTCCTAAGCTATAGACGCCGCTTTCTGGCCGTTCCGGCGCTTGGTCAAAGAAACTCTGGTACTCAAGCTTGCGCACCGCGTTGAGAATTTTGTTGTTGTACAACATATCCGCTACGTCCGATGACGATGAGAGTTGTGGAAAGTTTTTCATGAACCTGGAAAAAACTTGCGGATCTTCATCGACCAGATGTCCATATCCTTTAAACCATTGCTCAGTCTGCAATTCCAATTTTTCTTCCGATTCATTCCAGAGGTAACCCACTTTTTTTTCTGAACCATCTAAGGCCATGACCAGATATATCGGTCCACCAGCCATCTTTTGTATGAGTCCTTTGGGGGACAGGTTATGCGGGATATTGAGCGTGTTTCCCTTAACTGAAATCGTGTTCGGAAGCGCGCTGACGGTTGCTGGTGCGGTATCGACAAATTCGGAAATGCCAGTTCTGAAGTGCAAATCTTCTGGTTTGGTAGCGAGATGTGTACTTATTTCAAGTTTCGTGTGTTCTATCGGTAAGCCGGCTTTTGGGCTTATTTCGGGAGGTTGTTTTGAAAGATGCTCTGTAGCCTTAGATGCAGCAAATTCGTTCGGTGACCTGTAGTTAAAAGGAGTACGAACAGAGGGTATTAGATAACGCGCCTGATCAGCTTTAACCAGTCCGGTAAAGCAAAATAGCGCATCCATCTCTACCGCTAATCCTTGCTCGGCTTTACCATCCTCGGTTTTTGCCGGCAGTGCGATCATTTCTGCAGTATCCATGATGGCGATCACGCAATTACCTCCCGGAATCATCCCAATAATAAATTTTCCAAGTGCATAAATTTCGGAGTGAAAGATTTCTTCAGTTAACGTTGGAGACAGTGGTTGCGAAGGGGAGGCATCAGTAAACCTTTCATGTATTGTCGGCGAAAAGCTCTGTAAGCCACTCACGACTCTGGCAATTTTGTCAAAATTCTCTGCATGGATAAAGGTAGATGTAGCCTCGAAGGTGGTGTGATTGGATGGATGTAACCGAACCCCGCTGGTAAAGCTGGCATGATTTTCGTTCACATACTTATTGACACTACCGGCTTGATGTATTTGTTCCGTAATTTTTGAAACGACGGGCGATCCCCAGGAGCGCTCTTCGGAAAATAAATAATAGTCAGAAGGCGCATCGTTGTTTATTGAACCGGTTCGTATAATGAGGCCTGATGTTGCATTAAACACGGCTTTATAAGAGACATCAGCATGTTTGGCTTCATACAAAATTACTTTCGGCACAAACACTTCTAATTGCGCAGCTTTACCTGATGCGATTAAGTTCTCTCGATCCCATAAAGGTAAATGCTCTAGGCCGTAATTGTATAAATTATATTTGCTGAGTTTAAGTTTATTTAACGCATTCTTGGATTGCAGTTTGTGGAGCGCATCTCCATTAAACCGATCATTCACACTTAATAAGAATTCCTCCTCATTAATTTCGACTTCCTGCATGAGTCGGATCTTTGGTATGTCAGGTGCAATTAAGGTCGCAAGTGCGAACTTTATCCGTTCAGATGGCGTTCCCAAACGCTCACCCGACATATTTTTTGTCTGCCAATTGTAGGAGCGCATCAGCGCTTGTCCAGTGGCAGATGGCCATGCCGAAGGAGACATATCAATCACACTATGCAGTCCCGCCTCACGTAAAACTGCGGGCGTAAGGACCTGGCTAGTTTTAGCTGGAAATTGATTAATAAATCCCGCCCCGATGCTCATTAATGTGCTGTCATGGCTGTGGTACGGCGTATGGCGAAAATCAGCATGCTCAATGTTAAGTCGTGTGCTGAACAAAGGATCAATATCAATTAATACCGCCTCGGCAAACCACCTTGTGAGTGTATTGAACCGGTTACGATCGGCTCCACTCAGCGAGAGCGCTGGCAATGCTAGCCGCTGAAGAACCGTCGCTTTGGTACGAACTGCAAATTTGGACAATTTATCCAGTGTAGGATTAGTGTCTAGTTCCGCGCTTACATGGTCGTGTACAAAATCCTCTAAGCTTTGCGCGCTAGATGATCCATTTATTTGTACTAAAGCACTGAAAAATAACTTCGCGACGTCGTTTTGCAGTTCTGCCTGCTGTTTGGCTGGCTGCGGTTCTGCAGGGTCAATCCGAGCGCCTCCGCCATCAGCAGAAAAACGATGGGATTGCATCGCATATTTCAACATCGCGTACTCATACTGATCCACCGATACCTTGTTTCCCCATGTACGTGGCATTAACGGCGCGAACGCGTCCAGAAGCTGATAAACATTTGAGATATGATCATTATGTCGCTGGAATGCGATACCCTTTAATCGCTCGTCTTGCGGGACGTTCGTAGGCCAGTGTTGGTAAGCGTTTATGCCGCTCAACATCGCTGCTTTGTCTATCGAAGCATAAGCCTGATTTGTAGGAGATGAGAATTTTGCGATGCTGGTAGTAACAGGAGTGGAACCCGGAGCTGCAGTTACCGTCGGTGCCGGGGGAGAGGAGCTTCTGATCAAAGAAGCAGATGTCTCTTGTTTAGCTTCATCATCTGGCGGCCGATATGGACTCTTCAAAAAGACAGGCGCATCCTTGGCTACCTGCAATAACCTCCGCGAACCCGGTAACTTTTGTAGGTGGTCGTCTATATGCTTGTCAGATTCTGAAAGGCTGTTTCCGATGTCTTTCAAGGTCGGTAAGTGCGACGGTTCGACCTTCGCAGTACTAGTGTTTTCGCGTTCGATAGGTCCCACCAGATACGTCCGTCCAGTTGTATTCGCCAACACAGGAAAGTGCATGCCAGGATGATCACGGTAAGCCGACCAAATTGGCATGGGATTAATTCCAGTGACTAGCCCTAAAACTGCATGGGCCAATTCTGTTTTACCGATTAGTGGGCGGATTGAGTCCTGCAATATAGGCGTGTTCATCTCTCGAATTGCCGCCGTTCTTTGTTGTTCCTGTTGTTGGGCTATCTTTTCAGCTTTATTTCTCACCCCAATGCGTTCTTTGCGCTTTAGTCTAGGTGCTTTTGAATGCGGTGAATTCACGCGATGCAGGGACGTTTCAGAACCGTTACAGCTTTTGAATCGCGTACTGAATTGGGATGGAGTGCCTGGGCTAGTACCCTGTCGTCGAGCTGCGGAGCTCTTAAAAGAGGTTGGGGTTGAGGGAGTGGAGATGACGAGACCCATGAGCATCCTTTGATGATGTTAATAACCGGTAACTATGAACAACTTAGAGGTTGTAAAGCAATGACTTTTCTGCGCATGTTCACGGATATTTAATTGCGCTTTCAGTGAGGTCATGCCATTTAAAACTGCTCGGTGATAGCTGAGTGAAGATGGTAAAAATCAAAATGAGGTAGGCTGTTCGTCTCTTCTCATACCAACTAAAAAAGAATTTCATGTCCTTCTGAACGCAAAAGAAAGTGGTTCAAAAAAGTACGAGGCGACATTGTTTAATTGCGGTGGTTTATCTAAATTATCATTGCCATTTTCATCTGTCGTTAGGACGAGAACGAAAGTCTAATTTGTTATGCTCAAGAGAGAGCTGATATGCAACAAGCGACAGAAAACTGGAACGAACAAAGAGAATACTGCCAGTAGTACCGAAACCGTAATGTAGTGGAGCGATTCTGCGAATGTCACAAACCATGTAGGCTTGTACTGAATCAATATAAGTTACAACAAACGGGCTCAACGCATAGGTATATTCGCAACACTAGCAATAGCGATTTCGGTTTTTTAGTTAAAATAAAGTCGATAGGCCTTCATGAATTTTTGATATTGCATAACGACCTGACAGCTAACACACATCAAATCCATGGGTGCGACATCAGGTGTTTTTTTTGCGTCGGCTTGCGTCAAACAATTCACGTACCAGAAGTTTTTGGATTTGAGCATCTAAAGGGTTAGGTGAGGACTCGCGTTTATGTCTAAAATTTGATGGTTGAGCGTCTCCAGTGGGCAGTGTTTTCAACATGTGTTGAAGCCATGATACAAATATGTCGGGCATCATAAACGCCTTAATTTTTTCATCAGGTGGCCCTTCGAACAATTTTGTTACAAAACCATCAAAGCGTTCCTGATTGATAGCTCCTTTGATGCCCTGGGGAAAATGCTCTTTGAAACGAGAGGGCAATACCGTCCTGAAATGCGTTAGAAAACCTAGTTTCATATCCGGTGGATTTTTTATATAACTCAGAAATGCCGCCGGTGAGCCGAGTATCGCGTCCGCGTGCCGACGCATCCCGTCTTCTGAGCAATGGCCGAATTTTGATTGGTCTGCAGAGAGATAAATTTCCTGCTGACCCTCTGGAATTGCCAGGTGTGCCAACTCGTGTCCCAGAACTTCCTCCAGCGTCATGGGGCTATTAATGGGTGATAAAAATGCTGAGGTCGTTAGAAATACCTCGCCCCGCTGCCCACCCTCCCAATTCTCTTCAAACGTATAGGCTGTAATCTCGTTGCCAAAGAGCGAAGACTCCTGAGGAGCGCCTTTTACGTGGTTCTGCAGGTTATATCGATACTGAACTCCTTCTGGGCTGATTGCCGGTGAGACGATGCGTAAATTGTCGGCACTGGCCGGAGCAGCGTGATTCCGAAAATTCGACAGTACTCCAATCATTTCCTTTTTGTAAGCTAGCGTTATATCTTCAGGGATAACGTGAAAAAACGCAGAAGCGTCCTTCCAGAATGATTCAGGGGCGTCTTTCGACCAGTCGACCAAATTTTCCGCATGTTCATGGTTGGTGGCGTAAGCAGATAGGACATTATCAGCAAAGTTTTGTCCATAAGCCTTTCTTATTTCCGATATACCTCTCGCATGTATCTCGAATGTCCAGTCTTCAGCCTTAGTAAACTTTGTGGTTAAAACGGGACCTATAACCACTTTCCATAAGCGGGTTGTGGCTTTTTGTTGTGGTATGAGGAAGTCAGTTTTGTATTCATTACTTAACCGATTCAACGTAACTACTTTTTTAAGATAAACCTCTTTCAGTTCAATATAGGATCGCTGGCTCTCGCAGAGTTTCAGGTTCGTCTCGCAGATATCGTTTAACGCCGATTCCTGACCTCCAAAATCTTCAAACGATGCACGTTTTAAATGGTCCTGCACGCCTTTCCAAAAATTTGACAGGCGCAATAAACTTTTTGCCGGTACGGTATCAGTTCCCCATTGCAACGTCTTCATTTGGCTCATTATGCGCAGCCATGTTGATCTTTCTCTACGGATAAGGAGGGCTATGGTGGAAAAGTGTAGTTCCAGTTCAGGATTAGTGTGGAACACATTTTGAATTTTTTCAGCATCGCGAAGTATTTCAAGTCGCAGCAGTGGGCGTTCATAAAACGGACGCGTTTCAATGTCTAATGCAACCAGCTCATTGATCGCTTGTCTACGCATGGATTCGGATGGCAGAGGAGAAATATACGCGGCCGGCGAACTACAGCTTGCTTGCAAACTGACGGGTGGCGCTCGTTTCACTCGGCATTGCTTTTCATCGAATTTTTCAGTGGTAAGTTCTTCGAGTGCATCATTTCGGTCCGGGCCAGAGCGATACTGGATTCTGCCTTCCTTATCATGAAAGCTGAAAATAAATTGATCGCGGTTAAAATGATCAACGTACATCGTGGATGTCGACCAACCTTCTGGTAGGTTAAACCCCTGTTCTATTGCCGCGTTAAAAGAAGTAATAGTCTTGGGAAGTTCGCTCATGGGTGTAATCAAATGATTGTTCGTTACGTACCAATTAGCGCCGTCATATTTCATATCAAGACGTAAGTCTTCCGGTATGCCCTTTCCCAAAATACCCTCTCCCTTAATACGACGTTCTCCACTGGGCTCGGATTGTTCTTCGAGTAAATAGAATCCGCCCTCAAGTTTGATATATTCACGGTCTCCTACGCTGTAGATACCATGCTTTGCCTGCACAGGCGGATGATCAAAGAAACTCTGGTATTTGATCTGGCGCACGCTGTTGAGACGTTTGTTGTTGTATAACATGCCGGCTACATCTGCTGAGGATGAGGGTTGGGGAAATTTACGCATAAATGTGGATAAAACTTGCGGATCTTGATCGAGCAGATGTTCATATGACTTCAACCATTGATCGGTTTGCAATTCCAATATTTGTTTTGGCTCATTCCAGAGGTAACTCACTTTTTTTTCTGAATTAGCTAACCCCATGACGATATATATTGGCCCACCCTCAGACTTTTGTATAAGGCCTTTCGGGGCCAAGTTGCGCGGCACCCTGAGGGTGTTTCCCCGAACTGAAATCTTGTTAGGGAGCGTTACGATTTTAGCTGGTGTAGTGTCAATAAATTCGGAAATCCCAGTTCTAAACTGTAAGTCCTTTGGTTTCATCGCCATATGAGTACTTGCCGCAAGCTTTCTTCTCTCCTGCTTCAGATCCACTTTTGAGCCGGTTTCGGGCGCTTGTTTTGCCAGATGCGTTGTAATCTTGGATTCCGCAAATTCGTCTGAAGTTCTGAAGTTAAAAGGAGGGCGAACAGAGGGAATCAGATAACTTGCCTGCTCTGCTCTGACCATCCCGGTGAAACAAAATAAGGCATCCGTCCCTATTGCCATTCCTTGCTCCGCGAGACCCTCGTCGGTATTTGCGGGCAGTGCGATCATTTCAGCTGTGTCAAGGACGGCAATTACGCAACTTCCCTCTGGAATCATTCCAATAAGGAATTTTCCGAATGCATAAATTGTAGAATGGAGGTTTCCGGTTACGGTTGTCGATGGTGGTTTCTCCGCTGACGCATCGATAAATCTTTTATGTATCGATGGTGGGAAGTTGTACAACCCACTCAAGGCGATGGCGATTTCATCTGGATTTGTTCCAAATGTAAAGATAGATGAAGTCTCAAAGCTAATCTGGCTGGACGGCTGGAACCGGACGCCGCTGGTAAAGGTGGCATGATGGTCATTCACGTACCTTGTTACATCGCCCGCTATTTGTTTCGTAATTCTGGAAACAACCGGGGAGCTCCAGGAGCGCTCCTCTGAAAATAAATAATATTCGGAAGACCCCGTGCTGTGTGTGGATCCGGTTCCGACAATAAATCCAGATGTTGCAGTAAGTGTGGCTTTATAAGAGGCGTTATCGTCTTCGGCTTTATATAAAATCACTTCGGGTACAAATACTTCTAGTCGACCCTCACTACTTGAGCGGATAAGATTTTCTTGATCGGTTTGTGGCAAATGCTCAATGCCGAATTTGTATAAATGAAATTTACTTAACTCAAGTTCATTTAGCGCACTCCTGGACTGCTGTTCGTGAAATGTATCGTTATTGAACCGTTCGGCTGCACATAATAAGAACGCATTCTCTTTAATTTTGACTTCCTGCAAGAGCCGAATTTTGGTTAGTACAGGCGCCATCAGAGAAGATAGTCCGGCTTTCATACGTTCAGCGGGACTCTTTAAGAGCTCACCGGGCGTATTTGCCGGAAGCGAATTGTAAAAGCGTATCAGGGCAGCGCCGGTAGTCGATGGCCATGCTTGAGGAGAAAGATTAATCAAGCTATGCAGGCCCACCTCACGCAGAACGGCGGGCGTGAGGGGGTGGCTGGTTTTTGCTGGAAATTGATGAATGAATCCGGCCCCAATGCTCATTAATGTGCCGTCACGACTATGATAGGAAGTCTGGCCAAAGTCAGGATGCTGAATGTTAAGTTCCGCGCTAAGCAACGGATCCATATCCACCAATGTCGCCTCGGTAAACCAATTTACCAGCGTATCCAATCGGTGACGCTCCGTCGCAGTCAGTGAAAGCCCGGGAAGCGCCAGCCTCCTGAGCACTAACCCTCTTATTTGAGTAGCCAATTTAGGCAATTTATCCAAGGTGGGATTAGCGTGTAGATCCCAGTCTACAATGCTGTGTATGAAATCTCTTAAGGTTCGAGCGCCCAATGTTTCATTTATTTCTGCTAAAGCATTAAAGAATAGCTTCGTGGCTGCTTCTTTTAATTCTGTCTGCGGCCTAACCGTTTGCGGTTGCACAATGTCACTCAACCAGACCCTGCTGCCATCGGGAGCGCGCTGGAGCTGCGTCGCATACTTCAATATCGCGTACTCATATTGATCAACCGTTACCTCCTTCCCCCACTCGCGCGGCATTAAAGGTGCGAACGCGACCAGAAGCTGCTTAACATCGACTATATTATTACGGGTGTACTCGAGTGCTAGACCCTTTAATCGTTCGTCTTGCGGAACATTCGGTAGCCAGTGGTGATAAGCGTTGATACCGCTAAATATTGCTGCTGAGGTATTTAAAGAAGTTGTCTCAGCATCGGCGGTAAGGGCGGCCCAGAAAGTTTTAGGAGTAGGCTTAGGTTCTTGATCAGCTACGTGCCAATATCTTTCCCGGTTATGTTCAGGAACACTTGCGCCGACGCCCTGTATACCTCCCTTGGGCAGCGCTGGCAGGCTGTCATATACATATTTTCCACACTCTAAAAGGCCGTTCCCGATGTCTGCTAACGTGGGTATATTTGACGGTGTGACTGCAGCCGTATCATTGTTCCGGCTTTTGATGGGCGCCGTTAGCTTCAGGTCTTCAGTGGTCGTCGGTAAGATAGGAAAACGCGTTCCCGTCTGTTTACAATAAGCTGAAAATAATAGCGATGGTTTACATGCATTTGCTATCAGTACAATGGCTAGCGCCAATCCTGTTTTATTGATAGGTCCTTCCGCAGCGCATGAGCCAAGGCAAGAAACGTCGCCAGGATTCCCGTAAAATTGCGCGTAACCATCTCGCAGTGCGGCCATTTCCACTTGTTCATTTTCTTCATTTATTTTTTCATTTTTAATTTCCGTATTAATGCGTTGTCTGCGGGTTTCCCTGGGCGCTTTTGCATGATGCGACAATTTCACTTTGTGTTGTGAGGCATCAACACCATTGCAGTTTGTGACCCGAGTGCTAAATGTCGAACGGGCGCCGGCAGTTAAAGCCGGCGCGTGAGCTGCGGAATTCGCGGGGGGCGGTGACGTTGTGAGACGGGAGGTGATAGGGCCCATGGGCATCCTTTGATGATGTTATTGACAGGTAACGACGAGCGACCAAGATGCTGCGAAACACCGACTTAGCTGGGGATGTTTCCGGTTATAGTTTTTGGTTATCAATCGTGCATTTATTGATGCGAAGCCGTCTAACATGGCTGGGTGACAGTTAAGAAAAGATATAAATTGAAACTAAGGATATAAATTGAAGGTAAGACAAGTTAGTTGTTGCCTTGTACGCGCTAAAGCTTTCAAATTCTCGCCCTGTGGACGCTACCAATAGCAACTAAATAAGTACGGTATCGTATTTATTTAATTGCGTTGGTTTCTCTAAATTATCACTAAGCTTTTCTTCTGTCGCTAGGACTAGAACGAAAGTTTAGTTCTCATATGTGGGGTATTAGGTGGTGGCGTGGTCGCGTTATATTAGGACGCTCAGCCGTACTAAACGCTGTTATTCTTGATGGGTACTGCGTGTGCGCTCAGCTATCCAATTCAGGGTAGCGGCGAAAAATCCCTTGCTGGTTAAACGCCAGCCGTCTTGATGAGGCCAGGTATCGTGCTATCCGCGGCTGTGAAGCGACTAATTTGTACAATGCTATCAAACAGGGATAATCGGGTTCAAGTCTTTTCATGGTTTTTGGAAATGCATATCGCAATCCTGCGACTATCTGAAACATTGACAGGTCCACATAAGATAACGCGTCGCCGATTAAGTATTTGTCACTTTTTGGGTTGCTGACGATAATCGACTCAAAGTAATCCAAAAATTTCGGTAGCCTTGCACCAGTGAAGTCAGTTGCGCGCAGTAATGCTTCAGGCTTTTGATCTTTGTAATAAAGGCCACTGGCGACAGGGTGATGGGTATCGTGCACTTCGGTGACCAGATCGGCGATGGTGAGTTGTAGCTGATGGGCCCAGAGGCGCATTGCTTCATCTTCAGGAACTAAATGTAGACGTGGGCCCAAAAACAAAAGGATGTTTGCAGTTTGCCCAATGAATATATCGCCAGATTGTAAGAACGGCGGGGCGAACGAGGGTAACGGATTGACGCCATTTTCCATCAAACGCAGCATCGCCGCCACGCCCATCCCGCTTCGCTCCGATCGACGTGCTACGTCTGTATAGGTCGCCCCGGATTGCTCTAACGCGAGTCGAATAAATTCTCCGCGCCCTTGAATCGTCGGCCAGTAATATAGTTTATAACGCATGCCTTAACTATAGCCGGAAGATATTGGACAAGGCAAGGTCAAACAATCGTAGGTTATTAGAACCTACTGTTGAGTGACAGTATTTCAGCAGATAAATTCTGCACGCAGTAAGATATAAGAAGGATGAATACTTTAGTTAAAAAATATTCAACAAGGCGGATGTTGCGCTGTTTAGCTATCTGCATGCTATTAATTGGTGCGGGATCCGCTGTTGCCGCAGGAATAGTCAAGCCAGAAGTAGTGGAATCGCTTTCACCCGTAACCCTACGCGCCAGATATGCCGATTTGCGCGGACAACTTAGTCATAACCAGTTTAATAGGCCGTTATATCTCGACTCTACCGAGTCTTCCAGTCATTTGACGGGTGATATTTACGTATTAGTGGATTACCCATTTTCTACCGTCAATATAGCGCTCAATGATCCGTCGCATTGGTGTGACGTGTTAACGCTGCATCTTAATATCAAATATTGTCATGCTTCTGCAGATAAAAGTGGCGACGCGCTGCTGGTTAGCGTTGGGACAAAATACGATAAGCCACTTTCTCAAGCTTTTGATGTCACATTTTCGTACAGCGTAGCTGCGAAGACACCAGATTATTTTGCTGTGCGTCTTCATGCAAAAAACGGTCCCCTTAGTACGAGTGACTACCATATACAACTTGACGCAGCATCGCTTCAGGAAGGTAAAACTTTTCTGCATCTGACGTATTCATACGCTTACAGCTTCGCAGGGCGTTTAGCTATGCAAAGTTATCTCGCAACAATCGGTCGAGATAAAGTCGGGTTCACCATCCAAAATGGTACGAGTAAGCAATTGCATGCAAGCCCGGATTATATCGGCGGCGTGCGTGGCCTGGTGGAGCGTAATACGATGCGCTATTACCTCGCCATTGATTCCTACCTCTCCGCATTTTCTGCGCCACCCGCCGCGCAGCGTGAAATGCGGCTGCAAAGTTGGTTTACTTCTACCGAACAATATGCGAAACAGTTACATGAAATGGATCGTGCTACCTATCTTGAGATCAAGCATAGTGAGTATCAGCGTCAGCAGAAGCCATCGTCATAAAAGATCAATTGCGTTTTCGATGTGGATTAATGTATTCCCTGAATCATGCGATTGATTAGGCGCGGCATTACATCTGGTTGCTGCATGCGTTCTACCCACCACGCCAGCGCAGCACCATTCTCACCGGTTCGCCAAGCCAGATAAAACTGTTCATCCTGTCTCGGTTCTTCCACTTCTTTGGCGATTAACTGACCCGAAGCAAGCGCTGCACGCGCGCACGGTTCTGGCAAAAAACCAAAGCCGATCCCGGCAACTTGTAATGCGAACTTACTCTGCATATCGGGTACTGTTAAGGTATTTTGTCCCAGCAAAAGTCCGACAGTGCGCGCCGCCATTTTTCTGGCAGAATCGGCCACCGTAATGGCGCGATAGGGGTGCATGTCGGCTTTTCCTAAAGGGTGCGTTACTTGTGCAAGAGGATGGTTTGGCGCGACGGCAAAGACGAATGAAAGACTTCCCATCGGCTCGGCAATGTAGCCGCCACCAGCTGGGCCTTCACCCGGCGCTGCAATGAGCAGGTCGACACGACGATCAAGTAGTGCTTCCCACGTGCCATCCAGCGATTCTCGTGCAATGCGCAGCCGCGTATGATCAGCGACTTCATAGAATGCGGCGATATCAGTCACCAGTGCGGTTGCCAGCGCTCCGCCTGAAAATAGTGAATCCAACCCGATGGTGAGTTCAGTTTCCCAGCCGGAGGCCACGCGTCTGACGCGATGTTGAAGGTCTTCTGCGGCCTTTAAAATATAGCGGCCTTCTTTTAGAAGTTCAGCACCAGCTAAGGTTAATGTGACTTTTGGTCCACGTCTCTCAAATACTTGTACGCCTAAGTCCTGTTCCAGTTTGGCGACTGTGTAGGAAATTGTCGAGGGAACGCGATGTAAGGCAATGCCCGCTGCTGAGAATGAACCACGCCTGTCAATTGCATCCAAAATTTGTAACGCATCAAGGCTTAATCTAAGCATGCCAACTTTCGTGGGGGAAAATAGTTCGACACCTTTGGTATTTCATCGCAATACCGCCAGCGCTACAACCATGTTGTCTTAGTTCGGTGTCAGGTTTCGACAGGATAACCAGCAGCAACCCACGCATCGATACCGCCAGTCAGGGGCCGTACCTTTTTATAACCACGTTGCATCAATTGTTTGGCGACCGCTGCCGCCGATGCTTCATTAGGACAAGCACAATAGACGATGATTTCCTGATCGGTCGTCGCATCGAGGGTGAAGGTATTGATCTGTTGTAATGAGGTGATGACTGCACCAGGAATCCAACCCTGCTGTTGCGCCAAAGGCGTTCTGACATCAACAATCGCCGGTTTTATACCTTGCTGCAGTAATCGTTCTAATTCCGCCACCGAAATACGCGCCATCAGTAATGACTTCATAAAACGTTTGCGTTGCCACCATTTCCCCACGACAAAAATGGCAACTCCAGCAAGGATGATCGCTAAACCGGTTTCACCCAACTCTTCTAGCAGAAGCAATAACTGGTCGATTGTCGTGCTAAAGCGCGAACCAAGGAAAATTGCCAGACCGGCCCACAAGGCCGCACCAGCCCCGTCAAAGAGCAGAAAAGTTGGGCGACGGGTCCCGATCGTACCGGCCAATGCGCTGGCGATTGAGGCGAAGCCAGGAATAAATTTGGCAATTAGCAATGAGGGCGGACCCCATCGTGCATAAATCGCCTCCGTTTGCCGTACGCAGGAATCTGGCGACAGCGAAACGCGGCATAACATTCCCATCACTTTTCTGCCGTAGCGTTGTCCTGTCAGATACCAGCCATAGTCAGCAATTAATGCCGCCAATACTGCCGTGAGTAACAACATGGTAGTTGAATATTCACCACCGCTGGCTAGTGCGCCAGTGATGATCAACGTCGGATATGCTGGCAGCGGCACGCCTAACTGTGAGAGTAAGACATTAAAAAAAACAATAATCAGACCGTATTGCTCGATCAGTTGGAGCAGGTAAGACATTTAATCTCCAGTGCAACGACTGTGTTTGGTGATGTGTTCATGGGTTTGACTGGAGATGGTTGGTATTGAGCCCCTATTTTACTGCTTGCTCATGTTTAGCATGGTTTGTTATGCGTTTTTTTGTCATGGAGTCCGCGCCAAATGTTCTACGTGCTCTCTGATGAGTTTTTATGTGCATCGCTTTCGTCAAATCTTCTTGTGAAAATTCAGTAGTAGAAGGCTTAAATAAATCTTCAATGTTGCCGTTAACCCCTTTAAGTCGCGTTGTTGGTCTTGGTAACGGCTACTTTTCAGAGATTATATAAAGATCTTTTAAGCGTGACTGATCGAAAACTAGAATAGTGCCATATTGATATTTAACATCCTGACATCTGCACCCATTTTTACACCGCTGCGACTGATACGTTGCTTACACTTTTGAATTGAAAAGAAAAATATGACTTGGTTCAATAACCTCAAGATTGCAAGGAAGATGGTACTTTCTTTCGCATTGATGCTGATTCTGACCATATTACTGGGCGGCTTTTCGATTTTGCAGTTGGGGCGTGTAAATAGCGCAGCCACCGAAATTAACAGCAACTGGTTACCAAGTGTTCGTGCCGTTCTGCGTCTGAAATCGGAGTTGTCCAGATTGCGTCTAATGGAGTTGCAGCACGTCACGTCCTACGATGAAAAGGGCATGGAAAGCTATTCCGTCCAGGTGCCAGAAATAAAAGCGGCGCTAAAAAGAAATATATCTTTTTATGGAGCGATGAATCTAGGAGCGGCCGAGAAGATTACTTTTGAAAAAGTTAAAGCCGGTATGGAGACTTTCTTTTCCCAGAACGATAAGATCTTCGCGTTATCGAAAGGAAACGAAAAAGAAGATGCGCTAAACGCTATTCGTGATGAATCTTTTTCGACCTTTCAAGGATTAAATGCTTCGCTCGATCAGTTGGAAAAGGCGAATAGTATTGGCAGCCAAAAAGCTAGCGCAAATGGAGAGACACTTTTCCGTAACGCTCGCCTTGCTATTTGTGCACTATTGATCGCGATGATCGTCATTGGCATGGGGATGGCGATGTGGATTGCGCGCAAGGTAGCGCAGCCATTGGAGTTTGCAGTGGATGTTGCGCGTCGGGTGGCGGATGGTGATTTAACCACCGATATTGAAGTCAGGTCGAAGGACGAAACCGGGCAACTCATGCAGGCGTTAAAAGATATGAATGCAAGCCTTCAGCAGATAGTGGGTGAAGTACGCAATGGTACCGATATGATTGCCACCGCATCGAGTCAGATCGCAGCAGGGAATCAGGATCTATCGTCGCGTACCGAGCAACAAGCTAGTTCACTGCAAGAAACAGCGGCATCGATGGAGCAATTGACATCAACCGTAAGGCAAAATGCCGACAATGCAAGCCAGGCTAATCAACTTGCCGTCACTGCATCGGAAGTCGCTCTCCACGGCGGTTCTGTCGTCACTCAGGTGGTGACGACGATGGGCTCAATTAATGCGTCATCGAAAAAAATTGTAGACATTATCGGCGTCATCGATGGGATCGCGTTTCAAACCAATATTCTGGCATTGAATGCCGCGGTCGAGGCGGCGAGGGCGGGTGAACAAGGGCGCGGTTTCGCCGTCGTCGCTGCAGAAGTCAGAAATTTGGCGCAGCGTTCCGCGAGTGCTGCCAAAGAGATCAAAGGTTTAATTGATGATTCGGTCAACAAAATCACCCTTGGTTCTCAGCTGGTTGATCAGGCCGGTACCACGATGAACGACATTGTAGTTAGCATCCGTCGCGTCACTGACATCATGGGTGATATTAGCGCGGCCAGTCATGAACAAACTGCCGGGATCGATCAGATAAATCAGGCGGTTAGTCAGATGGATCAGGTCACACAACAAAATGCCGCATTGGTTGAAGAAGCGGCTGCGGCGGCTGAGAGTTTGCAAGATCAAGCTGCTGCTCTGGCTGACGTCGTCAGCGCATTTAAGTTGGATCGACATGATGTTGTGACACATTTGCATGGTCAGACATCATTCAATAGTTCATTGCATGCATCATTGAATACATCACAAACCACTACCGAAAAAAACCAGCCGGCAGCCAAGCGCGTCATCGATATTACCCCACCAGCGCGCATGTTACATGGTCGCGCAGGCCATACAAGTCACACCCATTCGCCATCAAAGCATCCAACGGGCTCTGAATAACGATTCCGTCGAATTGCTTGGTGAACGTTGTCAAATTGCTTTGTATGGGTCGTTAATCAGATCTGCAAACTGGTACGCAGGTGATCAGTCCGACCTTCAAAGTAAGCTTTCGGGCGCAAGTATTTGTTACATGCAGGAAGGAAGCCTTGTTTTAACGTGTTTTTCGACCCATTGAATGGCAACAGATTTATGTATATTTATCATCGTGTAGATAAAACATGCATAACAATATTTTTCGGTCGAATACGCAAAGAAAAAAATGGGTAGCCAATGCTATTTGCCAATCGATTGATTTTGATCGGGTACACATAACGTTGACTGTGTTGAAGGGATATCCAGATAGTTGCAGAAAATCACAGCATGACCATCAGTTTCTGACATCGTTGGCTGTCATTCTTAGATGGTTCGCATCATCGTTAATATCACTGGCAAATTATTTGATGTGTGCACTCCAAAATTTTCGAAAAACCTTCCGTTGCAGGATGCTAGCGAACGATTTTTCTGTATCCGCATGGTCAGGACGGTAACGCCATGACGCGTTCTTCACCAATATCACCAGTTTCAAACACTAGCGTTATGCGCGACTTTGTGTTCACGGAGTATGATTTTTCCCGCGTAAGAAATATGATCTATCAACGCGCTGGTATAGCCTTGGGCGAAAAAAAGTGTGAAATGGTCTACAGCCGGTTATCGCGGCGCTTGCGCGCTTTGGGACTTACCGAATTTGCGTCCTATCTGGCGATGCTGGAATCTGATCAGGATAGCCTCGAATGGGAGGCCTTTACTAACGCACTGACTACCAACCTGACCGCTTTTTTTCGCGAACCGCATCACTTTCCGTTATTGGCAGCGCACGCTCTTAAATGCGCCCAGCCGATCACCGTCTGGTGTTCTGCTGCTTCCACCGGTGAAGAGCCGTATTCAATCGCCATGACGCTTATTGAGGCGCTCGGTAATCGGGCTAGCACCGCCCGGGTATTGGCAACAGATATCGACACGCAGGTACTTGATAAGGCTGCAACCGGTGAGTACAGCATCGAACAGGTGAGAAAATTGTCACCGGAGCGGCTGAAGCGATTTTTTTTAAAAGGTTCCGGAGCACAGACCGGAAAGGCAAAAATTCGACCGGAAGTTGCCGCTATGGTCCGCTTTGAACAATTGAATCTTTTGAGCCCAAACTGGGCTCTCAAAGAGCCATTTGACGCCATTTTTTGTCGCAATGTAATGATCTATTTCGATAAGCCAACCCAAGGAAAAATTCTGGAGCGTTTTGCGCCTTTAATGAAGCCGCACGGCCTGTTATTTGCTGGACATTCGGAGAGTTTTTCTTATGTAAATCAACCGTTTAGATTGCGTGGACAAACCGTCTATGAACTGACCACACCTAAAGTGCGACCATGATTTCTGCAAAAATGGAGCCGGTCGCTAGTCATCATTATTTTGATCGCGAATTTCAGATTGAAGCCGTGAAGCTGTTACCCAATCAATATTACGTCACCGACAAGGACATGGTACTGACAACAGTACTCGGCTCATGCGTGTCGGCGTGTGTGCACGATAGTATGGCGGGTATTGGTGGTATGAATCATTTCATGCTGCCTGAAGATGGCGGGGCCAATACGCGGGATGCCACAGCCGCGGTATCAATGAATGCTTTGCAGGGAATGAAATCAATGCATGCCATGCGGTATGGCGCGTACGCCATGGAAGTGCTTTTGAACGAGCTGTTGAAAGCCGGTGCGCGTCGTGATCGACTCGAAGCCAAGGTTTTCGGTGGCGGTGCGGTATTAGCAAATATGACGATGTTAAACATAGGGGATCGCAACGCTGAGTTTGTGCTGCGTTATCTTGAGTTGAATCAGATTCGTTTAGCAGCGCAGGATTTACGCGGGCAATTACCGCGGCGAGTGAATTACTTTCCAAGAACCGGAAAAGTGATGGTGTTGAAGTTACGTCGACATGATGATTTCGTGCAAGTGCAAAAAGAGGAGCGTGAACTGGTGCAGGTTTTAGCGCGTTTGCCGTAACTTTGCAGGGAAGCTTTCTTTGATCCTCACTACACGTTTGTATCGCGGACTAATCGGTGCTTAAATCTTGACGGACTGAAGCTGATTCCAGCTTTCCTTTGCTTGCCGCGATTTGATGATCAGATCGTACACCTGTATTAAGACATCTGAATTGACGGAAATAAGTTGAATTGTTGTAGTCGGTGAAATAAACCCGGAATGAGACGGCCATAAAAAACGAGGGACAAGTGGCTAATAAAATAAAAGTAATATGTGTTGATGATTCAGCTTTAATGCGCTGTCTGATTAGTAAAATCATCAATAGTCAGCCGGATATGACTGTGATTGCGACAGCGCCCGATCCGCTTGTTGCGCGTGAGCTGATTAAACTATTAAATCCAGATGTGTTGACGTTAGATGTACAAATGCCACGTATGGATGGCCTTGATTTTTTGGAAAAACTTATGCGATTACGACCAATGCCGGTCGTAATGGTCTCTTCGCTGACGGAACAAGGATCAGAAACTACCTTGCGTGCGCTGGAGTTGGGTGCAGTCGATTTTGTTCCAAAGCCGCGGCTTGGTGCCTCTGATGACCTGGTTGAATACACCAATCTGGTTGCAGATAAAATTCGTACGGCATCACGTGCACGTCTGCAGATCAGGCGCACGTTGGTTCGCCGCGAGAAAAACGAGATCAATGTTGCACCGCCGCCCTTAGCGTGTGTGTCGTTATTAAATGCAGAAAAAATTATTGTCATTGGGGCCTCGACTGGTGGGACCGAGGCGATTAGGGAGATATTGCAGCCCATGCCACCGGAGTGCCCTGGTATTTTGATCGCGCAACACATGCCGCCCGGATTTACGCAATCTTTTGCACAACGTCTTAATGGATTGTGTCGAATTACGGTCAAGGAGGCTGTTCACGGCGAACCAATTTTACCTGGTCATGCCTACATTGCCCCAGGCGGCTATCACCTTTCGATAGCGCGTATGGGCGCGCAATACCTACTTCAGGTCGATCAGGAGCCACCAGTCAATCGGCACAGACCATCAATCGACGTTTTATTTGATTCAGCTGCCAAAGCCGTAGGAAAAAATGCTATTGGCATCATCCTGACCGGTATGGGCCGCGATGGCGCCGCCGGCTTGCTACGGTTGCGTCAGGCGGGTGCTTACACGTTTGCGCAAGACGAAGCCAGTTGCGTGGTGTTTGGTATGCCACGCGAAGCGATAGCAATTGGCGCAGCAACTGAAGTGGTGAGTATGAGTGAAATGAGTCAGCGTGTATTCACCCGTTTTACGGTACTGAGCGAAAGAACGCGTCGTTTTTAAAGAAAAGAAGTTAACGAGTGGCAAGTGAAGACTAATGAGAGGCTACCGGAAGCCAGGCACACCAATTTATACCGATTGTTTGAAAGCTAATGTGCACGGTATTCGTAGTCCAAAGACCAGATCGATAAGCAGTGGTGTTTAGTCCTACCTTTTACCTGAAAATTTTTTATAAAGTAGCAGTTTTGTCCGCCAGAAAAGCGGTCGACCTGCAATAGTAATCATCGTCTGGAGCACTAAATGATCGACAAAAGTATCAAAATTCTCGTGGTAGATGATTTCCCAACCATGCGCAGAATTATTCGCAATCTGCTCAAAGAGTTGGATTTCATCAACGTCGATGAAGCAGAAGACGGTGTTGCGGCGCTGGAGAAGTTGAAAGCGGGTAACTTCGGACTGGTTGTCTCGGATTGGAATATGCCTAACATGGATGGTTTGATCATGTTGAAGGTGATTCGCGCCGATCCGTTGCTGGCAAAGTTGCCAGTATTGATGGTCACGGCGGAAGCCAAAAGAGAAAATATTATTGCAGCGGCGCAGGCGGGTGCAAGCGGTTATGTGGTGAAGCCATTCACCGCCGCAACGCTGGAAGAGAAAATCACCAAGATTTTTGAAAAAATTCAAAGAGAAGGAGTGTGAGATGCCGCATACCATCGTTGCATCAGATATGTCGCTTCAATCCCCCATTCCGGTTGCCGCAGACACTGCCGAACAGCTGGTTAGTCGTATTGGGCATTTGACACGGACGTTACGCGAAAGCATGCGCGAGTTAGGGTTGGATCAAGAGATTGCCAAAGCAGCACAGGCGATACCGGATGCGCGCGACCGTCTCAATTATGTGGCTGCCATGACCGAACGTGCGGCGGAACGTGCTTTGAATGCCGTCGATGTTGCACAACCAATTCAAGATCAGTTAGCGTCCCAAGCCAGGCAATTACACAGCCGTTGGGATGCCTGGTTTGCAAAACCTGTGGCGCTAGGCGATGCCCGAGCACTTGTGACCGACACGCGCAGCTATCTGCAAGCAGTCCCGCAGCAAACAGCAGCAACGAACGTGCAATTGACTGAAATCATGATGGCGCAGGACTTTCAGGATCTGACGGGACAGGTAATCAAAAAAATGATGGAAGTGGTACAACAAATGGAAACACAATTGTTGCAATTGCTTATTGACAATACATCACAGGATAAGCGTCCTGATGTCGTGATTCAGACCGATACCCAAGGTCTCTTGAACGGTCCGCAAGTCGCTCCTATCAGTTCGGCAGATGCTGTATCCGATCAGACCCAAGTTGATGACCTGCTTGCCAGTATGGGTTTTTAAGTCCTCTGATTTGTGCGGATAGCTCTCAAACGCATCGATTGCCCAAGAAGCAACCCGTTCTCGAGCCTGTTCCCTTGATCAAACCATGGCTCCAGCAGCAATAATCCCTGTCGGGGGAGCACACTTCGCTCCCTCAGGCTCGGAGCATGCATGGCGGAAGAAAGCGATCTCGAAAAAACGGAACCAGGGTCACCTCGTCGTCTTGAAAAGGCGCGGGAAGAAGGTCAGGTTGTACGTTCACGAGAACTGACTACGTTCGTATTATTGGTAACCGGCGTCGGTGGGTTGTGGTTGACCGCGATACCCATGAGCGAACGGCTGGGCCACGCTTTGCAAAGCAGCTTGCAATTCGAACGTGCTTCTGCCTTCGATCCCTCGCACATGCTGGCGCAGGCTGGAATGGTGTGGCTTGAGGCATTGCAAGCCATTGCGCCGCTATTGGGGTTGATGTTTATAGCGGCGCTGGTAGCGCCACTTTTGTTGGGTGGATGGCTGTTTTCAGTTGAATCGCTGGCACCCAAATTCTCCAAGCTAAATCCACTCGCTGGCCTTGGCCGGCTGTTTTCGTCTCAATCGCTGGCTGAATTAACCAAGGCCATCGCCAAATCATTTTTGGTCGGTAGCATCGCCTACGCGATTATTTCCGCAAAAATGGACGCGATACTGGCGCTCTTAACCGAACCGATTAATTCAGCGCTCCCTTATACAGTGCGACTAGTCGCCAATTGTTGCGGATGGATTATCGCGTCATTGTTTTTGATCGCCGCTATTGATGTTCCTTATCAGCTATGGAGTTTTCATAAGAAGTTGCGCATGTCGCGTGAAGATCTGCGCCAAGAACATAAAGAAAGTGAAGGCGATCCGCTGGTCAAGGCCAAGATACGTCGCCAGCAGCAACAGATGGCGCGTCGTCGCATGATGTCGGACGTGGCGACTGCAGACGTAGTGATCACGAATCCAACCCATTTTGCCGTCGCGCTTAAGTATCAGGATAAAGAAATGCGTGCACCGCGCGTGGTGGCCAAAGGGACCGATCTGATCGCCTTGCGAATCCGTGCCATCGGTGTCGAAAATAATGTGCCCATTCTCGAAGCGCCACCTTTGAGCCGTGCGCTTTATCGGCACACCATTCTCGGTGATGAGATACCGGCAGCGCTTTATACCGCGGTTGCTGAAGTGTTGGCCTGGGTATATCAGTTGCAGCGTTGGCGCGAGGGAAGTGGCAACGGCGCCGCCCCGCGTAATCCGGAAGATTTACCAGTACCCGAATCACTTGATCCATTAGGAAGTCCGGTATGAAGTTTGCAGACTTAACCGCCAAATCTGGCCTGACCTCTTTTATGCAACTACCAAAGTTGCTGTTAGCGGGCAATCAGATCAAAGGCATGGCCGGTCCTATTCTGATCATTCTGATTCTCGGCATGATGATTTTGCCGTTGCCGCCGTTTCTGCTGGATCTGCTATTTACTTTCAACATTGCGCTGTCAGTGATGGTGTTGCTGGTCAGCATGTACACAATGAAGGCGCTGGATTTTGCTGCTTTCCCGGCGATTTTGTTGTTTTCGACTTTGTTGCGGCTATCGCTCAACGTCGCTTCTACCCGCGTGGTTCTCATGGAAGGTCATAAAGGGCCAGATGCTGCGGGGAAGGTGATCGAAGCGTTTGGTCACTTTTTGGTTGGCGGTAATTTTGCGGTCGGCATCGTCGTGTTCATCATTTTAGTGCTGATCAATTTTATGGTCATCACAAAAGGTGCAGGCCGGATTGCCGAAGTGGGCGCACGGTTTACCCTTGACGCAATGCCGGGTAAGCAAATGGCGATTGATGCTGACCTGAATGCAGGACTGATTGGTGAGGATGTTGCACGTAAACGCCGCGCAGAAGTATCGCAAGAGGCTGATTTTTACGGTTCCATGGACGGTGCCAGCAAATTTGTGCGCGGTGATGCCATTGCCGGTTTGCTCATCATGTTGATCAATGTGATTGGCGGACTGGTGGTCGGCGTGGCGCAGCACGGATTGGATATATCAGTCGCTGCCAAGAGTTACACTTTGCTCACCATCGGCGACGGTCTGGTCGCCCAGATTCCGGCGCTGGTGATATCGACCGCTGCTGGTGTGATCGTCTCACGCGTGACTACCGATGAGAACGTTGGCGAGCAGTTGATGGGGCAATTGTTCTCCAATCCACAGGTAATGTATTTGACCGCGGGCATCATTGGCCTGATGGGATTGATTCCGGGTATGCCGCATTTCGCGTTTTTGGCGATTGCCGGTGGTCTGGTCTGGATTGGTCAGCGCGTCGCCCGACGCAAAGTAATGGCGGCGGATGCTGCCAATAGTCCCGCGTCTGCCGCGAACGCTGCTGCGGCTGCGGCTGCGGCGATGGAGCCAGCGGAGGCGACGTGGGACGATGTGGCGCTGATTGATCCGCTTGGACTTGAAGTTGGTTATCGATTGATTGCCATGGTGGATCGCACGCAAAATGGTGAACTACTCGGGCGCATCAAAAGTATTCGTAAAAAGTTTGCGCAGGACATCGGCTTTTTGGTCCCAGTCGTCCATATTCGAGACAACCTTGAACTCAAGCCCAATGCGTATGTGATTACTCTCAAAGGGGTTGAAATAGGCCATGGTGAAGCGATTCCGGGGCAATGGATGGCGATCAACCCAGGACAGGTCAGCGCGTCCTTGCCGGGTACGGCCACCGTCGATCCGGCTTTTGGGCTTCCCGCTTTCTGGATAGATAGCAATTTGCGTGAACAGGCGCAAATTTATGGCTACACAGTGGTCGATGCAAGCACGGTGATCGCGACACATCTGAACCATCTGATCCATGCGCACGCAGCC
Source organism: Glaciimonas sp. GNP009 (assembly GCF_054343755.1). Lineage (NCBI taxonomy): Bacteria > Pseudomonadati > Pseudomonadota > Betaproteobacteria > Burkholderiales > Oxalobacteraceae > Glaciimonas > Glaciimonas sp. GNP009. The sequence goes on along the minus strand of NZ_JBTGUV010000004.1, from coordinate 114,952 downwards.
GAATTATTAGGACGGCAAGAAGTTCAGCAGCTATTGGATCGGATCAGCAAAGAAGCGCCCAAGCTCTGTGATGACTTGGTGCCAAAGGTCCTGTCACTGACGAATTTACAGAAAGTCTTGCAGAACTTGCTTGACGAAAGTGTTCCTATCCGTGATATGCGCTCCATTTTAGAAGTGTTGGCCGAACATGCGCCAGCGATCAGTGACGCTAACGAGTTGACGTCAATCACACGATTGGCGTTACGTCGTGCGATTACGCAGCAGTTGTTTCCCGGCGATAGCGAATTGCAGGTCATTGGTCTTGATGGGGCGCTTGATCGCATGTTGTTACAGGCGTTAAGCACCGGAAGCGGTCTTGAGCCTGGTCTGGCGGATAGTTTGCTGAGTCAGACGCAGGTGGCTATTGATCGCCAGCAACAACTTGGTCTGACGCCTGTTCTTGTGGTCCAGCATCCACTGCGTGCACTCTTGGCGCGCTTTTTAAGACGTAGCTTGCCGCAGCTAAAAGTGCTGTCGCATGCCGAAATTCCAGATAACCGCAATATCAAGGTTACTGCCACTATCGGAGGTAAAGGTTGAACGCCCTTAATGACATGACCGCAACCGATCAAGCGTTAATGGGCGAGTCTGAGCGCATCTTGATGAGCAACTTAAAAACTGAATCAAAAGCTGAATCAGCAAGTCATTTAGCAGATTTTGTAGCATCCACACCGGTTAGCCAGGGAGGCAATATCACTGCCATCAGTAATGTCGTCAACACCACGACGATCACCGCAGCAACCAGTCGGGAGGCGCTACGTTTGGTGCGCGAAAAGCTAGGGCCGGATGCCGTGATTATTTCTAATCGTGTTACCCCACAAGGCGTAGAAATCGTGGCGTTTGTAGAGGGCGACGTTTTTGCGTCTGCTGTCTTGTCTGCGGTCGCACCGGCAATCATCCCGATGATTAGTACCACGCCATCAACGCCTTCTGAGCAGCTTGTTGCGCCGATCAACATTGCTGCGGTCCCACCGTTGCCTCAGCCATTGCTGCAAACACCAGTCATAAAAGTTGATGACAGTCCAACTAAAGACAGTGTATTAACCGAGTTACAGTCAATGCGCGGCATGATTGAGGAGCAACTGGCAGGTTTGGCATGGAACGAAAAGCAGCGTCGCGATCCCGTTCGCAGTCATTTATTACGCATGCTGCTGGGAGCGGGATTCAGTGCACGGCTGGCGAAGGCTATGCTGGATCATTTGCCGACGGGACGAAATTACGCTTCCGGTATGGCGTGGGTTAAAGCCGAGTTAGCACGTAATCTGCCAGTTCTCGAAGATGAAAATGCACTGCTGGATAATGGCGGCGTCTATGCGTTGATGGGGCCGACCGGCGTTGGCAAGACGACTACCACCGCAAAATTAGCGGCCCGCTGCGTAATGCGTTTCGGTCCTGAAAAGCTGGCATTGTTGACCACTGACACTTACCGAATCGGTGCTTACGAGCAGTTGCGTATTTATGGTCAGATTTTGGGTGTTTCGGTGCATGCGGTGAAGGATGCTGTGGACCTGCGGCTGGTCCTTGACGATTTGCGGGATAAACATATGGTGCTGATTGATACTGTGGGCAAAAGTCAGCGTGATCGTAGTGTCGCCGAACAGGTCGCGATGCTGTGCGGCACAGGCCATCCGGTTAAGCGTTTGTTGCTTCTCAATGCCAGCAGCCATGGCGATACCCTTAACGAAGTGGTACACGCGTACCGTCAAGATATCGATGGCGGCACATTAGCTGGATGCATATTCACAAAGATGGACGAAGCCACGCATCCAGGCGCATTGCTGGACACGGCCATACGCCACCGACTGCCGGTCCATTATGTTTCAACCGGCCAAAAAGTGCCTGAAAATCTGATCGTTGCCAATCGGTCTGAACTAGTCGAAAGTGTGTTTCAGTCCGCGAGTCGGAGTGCCTTATTTGTTCCCGGTGAGGCTGATCTGAAAAGTCCACTGACGCCGTTACCGGAGATCGCTCAAGCTGCCGCTTTGCAAGCCGCGGCGCACGAGGCCCAGACGGTATTACACACCGCAACTACGGAGCGCTTGCGCATGCAATGTCGGCAATTGATTCGGGCGCTATCCAATGACTCCGTAGCATTGGGAGCCAATGCAGCCGCTCTTGCCGCCGGTGGTATTGGTTTTGATGCGACACGAAGCCTGCGACGCCAACTGGACGATAAAGAGGTGAGCGCTACCGGTGTAACCCAGACATTGATGACACATGCCCGTCACGAAATTGCAGTCGGTTGTAACGAGGTGGTGCTGGCGATTGGTGGCAAAGTGACGCTAAATGCGGCGCATAGCGGCGATGCTTATATGTTGCATGGCGGTTTGCTGTTGTCGGATAGTACTGGTATGGCGCTTGCCGCGCCGCGTCAGATATTGACAACGGCTGTTCGCCAGAACCCTGTCACCGCGGAAAAAGCGTCAGCCAGTTCACCTGTTCTGCGGCAATTATCGTGGCTGCAACAACAGGATTTTGGCAAGCCTGTTATCCATGTTCTGGATAGCTTGCCCCCGTTCAGCTTGCTCATTGATCAGCAAAACAGCAGTTTGCAATGGTTGGCGCGGGGCCGCGCTTCTACTTCCGTCATCTTTGCTGATACGTTGATTTCTCTGACGAAGCTAGCTGATAAACTGCATTTTGGATCGTCGGAACCGATTATCTATAAAGGCAAAGCAGCGCTTCAATCCTTAGCAGAAATAACGGTTGGTCTACGCAATTTACAAAAAAAAGGCGATACGACTATTCATTGCCAAGTGATCACCGAGGTGCGTTGCGTGGTGACGAGGATCATCGATTTACGATCAGGTAAGAGTTTGGCGCAATGGCATTTGTTAAGCAATCTGGGGCAATCAGTAGCGGCCTCACAAATGATCGAGTGGTATCGCTGGCGTGTGGAAGCCGACACTTATTTCAAATTGTTGAAGCAGGCTATCCAGCAATCTGGTGGCTGCGGTGAGCCTGGTGATGCCGACATGATGAAGCGATTGCTCATCGCTGGTCAGACCAGCGTGACCGTATGGCGTTTGCAACGTGCGCAAGCGGAATGGGCCCCGTCGGCTCGTGCATTGTTAGCCCATCTGGCTGGAAGATCAATGCGCATGCGCATGGACGGGATCAGTCCGGTGTCGGCTGCCGTGTCAGGCACGGTGTTGCTCGAAGGGCTGGAAAAATGTTTGGTATTGATGGACGTTTTGGATACTGGCGTAGTGTCGCTACAAAATGCCGCAAAAGACATGCCGATAGAAAATCGTGAAAGTGCTGACTCTGGTGTAGTGGATATCGATCCAGCCATAGCTTTGATCAATATATCAGCAATTCCTGAGTCGGGGCTGCGGTGACGGCTGAGACCCGCCAACGCCAGCGGAGATTAGGATGATCCCAAAAATGTCCGATCAGGCCGATGGGTTGCGCGCGATGATGGCGCAGTCCTCTTCAACTAACGTCCAACGGATGATCGCCGTGGTAGGAAGCGGTCGTAAAAGTGGCGCGACCACGGTCGTGATGAATCTTGCCGCTGCACTGACACAACAAGGTCAGCACGTATTACTTATCGATGAATCTGTCCATCACACGCCGAGTCCTTCAGGCACAGCTTCTGCGATCTGGCAAGTTGACGCATTGGGTAACTGGAGCGACGTAGTGTCGGGACGGCTGTCTCTGGATGCGGCGGGTGGTCGTGCCGCTTGCGGCGTTCAGGTACTCATAGCACGGAGAGAGTTAGTATCAAAGCCAGCATCAGCGACTGGGTTACAGCAATTGCGCCAAGATCAGATTATCCTGATTGATGCCGCTTTAGGCGACGACGGTACGCTGTCGCCATTAGCATGTCAGGCCGATTATGTGATGGTGGTGTTGCAGCCACAACCGGCGTCCATTACGGCCGCTTATGCTTGTATCAAACGTCTTCACCATGCACACGCGCTTCAACAGGTACGGATAGTGCTGAATGGTGCTGCCAGCGATGCAGAGGCATCTCGCATTCTTACTAATCTTGCCGTTACCGGCAGTCGTTATCTGGCCGTATCGGTGGAACCGGCTGGTGCGGTGATGACTGACTTGCAGATTTTACACGCGCAGCAATTACATTTGACCGTGGTAGAGGCATTCAAAAGGAGCACCGCAGCCCTGACGTTTCGCCGGATAGCGGCTGACCTGATGCAATGGTCATCCAAGGCAAGGAGCGATGTGGCAAATGGAGACTCTTCACACCGCACAGCGATGCCGGAACTGCTTGCATGACCGAATGACCGAATGACTTTGGCACGTCAGCTAATGTGTGAGGGGCGTAGTCAGTGGCGATACCTAAAGTTTGGTACCAGCGTTAATTAAGAAGATAGGGAAGATAAGGAACATCGCAATGTATACAGCACAGGGGAGAATGGACAAGTCCGGGACGCTGACTAAATTTGCACCGTTGGTACGTCGTCTGGCCTTGCAGCTAATTGCCAAATTACCAGCCAGCGTTGAGCTTGATGACATGATACAAGCTGGTATGTTGGGCCTATTGGATGCCGCTAATCGTTACCAGGACAATCAGGGGGCGCAGTTTGAAACCTACGCTAGCCAGCGAATTCGTGGATCAATGCTTGACGAGTTGCGTGCCAACGATTGGCTCTCACGTGGGTTGCGACAGTCTGCGCGCAAGGTTGAGGTCGCCTTGCAAGGGCTTCAACAAAAACTTGCGCGGTCACCGACTGAAAGTGAAATCGCGCAGGCCATGGCGTTGTCACTGGAGGAATACCAACGACTATTGCAAGAGATTCATGGTTGTCAGTTGGTGTATTACGAAGACTTCGAAGGTGGCAGTAATGAGAATTCGTTTCTTGATCAGCAATTAAGCGGCGCGCATCATGAAAAAGATAAGCCGACCGACAATAGTGATCCTCTCCAGAAATTGCTGCAAAGCGGGCTGCGTAAGGTGCTGTTGGAGGCGATAGAAAGTATGCCTGATCGAGAGCGTCTTTTGCTGAGTTTATATTACGATCAGGAGCTAAATTTGCGGGAAATTGGCGCAGTACTTGAGGTAAGTCAGTCTCGCGTCTGCCAATTGCATAGTCAGGCTATCAGTCGTTTGCGTGGGCGCATGCGTGACACGATTGGGGCGGAGGTGGTTTGATATGCGTCAACAATACGAGAAAAAAAGCGTACATTCCGCGCATGGAAAATGGGCAAAGGCAGGCAGTGGAACGTGGCTTTTATTTTTTTAATGGTGGGTTCTACGCCTGCTAACGCCACGGAAACCGCACCCGATGCGATACCTTTAGCGCGCTATTTACAGCGTTATGACACCGCGGCTAACGATCCGTTGACGCGGTATAAATCAGGTGGAGATAGCCGATTTAAGGAGGCGTTAAACAAAAGGGTCAACGGTTCGTGGACCGGATCAATCTCACTACCGGCCATTTTCCAACGTGGTGAAGCAGTCGAGTCCGGTCAGATTAAGCCTTATGGAACTATCAAAAACAACGCTACAGCACGTAAAGTTAGTTGGCGGTACGCCTTCATGTCGCCGCCTCCAGTTGGATTACTAGCCTATTTATGTAATGCAACCCGATGTGTTGGCTTGAGCCGTGCGAGCGGGTCCACTGAAGCTTTTGATGGCGATAACGCCTATTCAAATTTTACGTTTGCTTTTGTGATCAGCGGGAGAGGGGCTTTGACACCAGGATTGCAGGGGCAATCGGGTCAGGTCACCATGAATTACGAATAACCACTTAATACTAACCGTGCCAATTGTGGTATCTGATATTAAGGGCCGATATAGGAGCGTGTTTCAGCCTGAAGCGAGGCTTTTACCAACTCCTCGCCCAACCCTGTGCTGTCCATCGGGACCGTACAGAGATTGTCCGCAGGCGCTTAAAAAATTAATTGCATTACGACTGAACTCCAGATGAGTATGGATCAGAATACCGTTTCGGTGATTCAGGTCGCGTGATGTCGCCGCGCATGACAACAGTCTCTGCCAAGCGCGTTGCAAGCCATCGCCGCCAGCCGCGGCTGCCGCATCTGCACCTGCGCGATTGGTCGGATAACCCAGTTCTTGCAATTGTTGCTCGCGCTCATGGTCAAGGACAGCGATACGATCAGCCAATTGTCCTTTGCGCTCTGTCAACAACGCCAAATCCGAGAATTTGCCACCGATCAAGGCTTGCGCCTCTTGCTCGAGTAACGCCAGAAACGCTTCCATAGCGGCGCGTTCCTCATCCATAAGGCTGATGTGATGTCTGCTCATAAAGTTACCAGGTGACCCAAATTATTGGTTCGGTTCGGCTGACGTTTTTAGTAAGTCCCTTACCGTGTCCAGCAGACCGTCAGCGATTTTGCCTGCATTTACCTGATAATGCCCTTCGCTGATAGCCTGACGGATTTTTTCCACCTTGGCAGCATCGAAATCGCCATTGCTTGGTTGCACCAGTTGATTTTGCAATTCACGCACCTGGTTTGTCAGCGAACTGGGGTTATTCGGTAGGCCGGAGGCGGTATCGACAACGTTGGTCGCTGTCGTAGCAGGGGGATTACTCCCCTGAACGCGACTATAGTTTGGCTTGTTGATGCCAGAGGCAGGGCTAACGATACTATTTGCCGAATTAATGGGTAGATTGATTTTCAAAATATTTCCTCAGAGGATCTCAACGGTATAACGGCAGTTGGTTGAAAAACTTTAGTCTGGTTGTTCGTGTAGGGAGCGAGATAGCTTTTTTATTGATGTTAAGTTGACAACTTATGCCATTGTCGATACTTTTGGGTTATCAACTTGATGTTTGCTATCCCACTATAGCGAATAGTCATTGGACTAATATAGTAAATCAACACTGCCGTCCGCGCGCACTTTACCGCTGACCATTTGGCCACTGACGGTCTTGACTTGTAGTCGGGAACCGATGGCTGCGCTAGTCATGGCGCGACCTTCGGTACTGGCGACAAATCCGGTTCCTGTTGCCATTACCTTGACGTTTTGTCCCGACTGTATAACGACCACGCCACGCAATAGTTCTGGTCGCACTGGCGCGCCCAACGCAATGCGATTGAGTGCGACCATGCCATTAATTTGTTCAACGTTAGTCAGAATATTGGGTGGCAGCATGGAGAGATCGCCTTCGTGCAAACTGAAGTCACCAGCGCGCAATGTTTCCCCCGCATTGATCGCACGGGTTGCGACAACATAATTGGCGATGACTGCGACATAGGCCGGCACGTAGCGTGTCCACGCCTGTTGCGCTTGAGGAGCGGGCGCATTGATCGACGTCGCGGCGACGGGTAAGACACCATTACAGCGGATGCCTACGGATACGCGGCCCCATACTTTTGCGCCGCTTGGTAAAAATGGCTCGGGCGCATCGCACGGCGGCAATGCGCCGGACATCGGGGTATCGACTGTAATAACAATTTTTCCGGGCAGCCCAGCAGCCTGATTTAACAAAAATGCCTTAATGATCGGCAGCGCATTACCGCTAAGCGGCGTAGCTCTTTGTGTACTAGCGTAAGAGTGATTCGCAACAAGAAGCATACTCATGACAGCAGCTAGCAGGTCCACGCTAAAGCGTAAAAGGACGCAAAGCTGCGTGCGGAATGATCGTGATTGCCGTCGATTTTGTCGATGCAGGTGCATTGATGCAGCCTCGCTCTGGGTAATATATTTGATTAAATCATCTGTTGATGGTGGTGCGCACGCCGGTGAAAACGGCACTTTTGCCGATTTTGGATCGGTGATCACTGGCGCACCAGTCAGTTGCCTTGATTTTACGGAATATTCGATTCGCACCAACCGTTGAAGAGGCAAGTGATCGCAGTCTTGTTTGGGTAATCGGGCTTACCTACGATCTAAAACGCATGCACGGACAAATGCATTGGTCCCTGCAAAGTGTGAATTGGATTGACATTCTCTTCTTGTTCTAGCGATTGGGATGGCGTCGCGCTACCTATAATTGTTTTCATCAAAAGGTCTAGGAAAATTACGCGATCTTATCGCGGTTGGTTTACTTGGATAGCCAAGATCGGAATGCACTCGGGATGTAGGCAGGGCGGTTAATTTATAGGATGGAAACATGGTCGACAGACTTGATAATGCACTTCGGTTTCAGCAGGAGGCGCTCAATTTGCGCGCTCGGCGGCAAGAGGTTTTGTCGGTCAATATCGCCCATGCAGACACGCCTAATTACAAAGCGCGCGATTTCGATTTCAGCAGCACGTTGACGCAGGCAGTTGAGCGTGGACGGCAATCTGAATCGCTTTCTATGACAACGACTTCTTCCCGGCATTTGGCAGGTGAGCAAACGCTTAGCAACGATACAGATTTACTGTATCGGATTCCCACCCAATCCAGTATCGATGGCAATACAGTAGAAATGGATGTTGAGCGTGTCAATTTTGCTGATAACGCGTTGCACTACGAATCTAGTCTGACCGTGATTAGTGCGCAAATTAAATCAATGCTATCGGCGGTGCAGTAATGTCTTATTGGAAGTACCAATAAGACGGTCGGCAAATGGCCGAAGTCATAAACTGACATAGAGATGTCAGCACCTAGTTACGAAAGGATAAGCACATGCCGTCGAATGTTTCCATGAGTATTTTCGATGTTGCTGGTTCTGCCATGAGCGCGCAATCGCAACGTATGAACGTCACCGCCAGCAATCTTGCCAATGCCGATAGCGTGAGCGGCCCCGACGGTAAACCTTACCGGGCCAAGCAAGTCATGTTTGAAGTCGCATCATCGAATCTAAGCGATATCGGTGGCGTCAAAGTTGCAGGTGTAGTGGAGGATCAGTCGCCCATGCGGATGGTGTACGACCCTAAAAATCCAATGGCCGCCGCAGATGGTTACGTCACAATGCCGAACGTCAATGTGGTCGAGGAAATGGTCAATATGATGTCGGCATCGCGGTCCTATCAAGCGAACGTGGAAGTCTTGAATACCGCAAAGACCATGATGCTAAAAACCCTGACGATCGGCCAATAAAGCAATAGCGAGATATCACTTGAAGCGAGCTCATCACGTAATACCAGATTACTTACTATCAGCTTATTTAGAACAGGACTATTTAGCCCAGCTCACGCAACTCAGAATAGTGCATTACGCGTTTTTTACGCGGTGCTTTCTTCTTCGTTCGATTCAGGAAAAATTTATGGCAATTACCGCAACAAATTCACTCGACGCTCAGTCTTCTGCAACGGCATCGCTAAACGGTACATCGACCGCTGACAGTGAACAACGCTTTCTTAAATTACTCGTCACGCAATTGAATAATCAGGACCCACTTAATCCGCTCGACAATGCCCAGCTTACCTCGCAATTAGCCCAGATGAGCACCGTCAGTGGGATCGAAAAACTCAATGCGACGCTGGATTCGCTGGTGAATCAAAGTGGGGCCAACCAGGCGCTACAAGCGGCGTCGTTGATCGGTCGGACGGTGTTGGTACCGGGTCAAGACATCAAATATGTAAGCGGTAGCGATACTAAATTTGGCGTAGAAATGCTGGGCTCTGCCGATAAGGTCAGTGTCAGCGTGACCAATGCCAAAGGTGATGTCGTGCGTACCTTTGATCTTGGCGCGCAGCCAATGGGAGTTACCAATATGGTGTGGGATGGCAAGAGCGATGCCGGAACGGAATTGGCGGATGGCAATTACACGATCAGTGTTGCAGGTACTTCTGGGGTCGACAAAGTCGCAGCAAATACGCTCACGTACGAGAATGTGGCCAGCGTTGTGCAGAGCGGCGGGTCGGTTTCGCTAGATGTGGGCAAGCCAGCCAAAGTCAGTTTGAGTGATGTTAAGTTGATTTTGTAATTGGGTCTGTCACCATCTTCATCGTGGTTCATGGCATAACGCCGGGTTAGCGATGGTAAAAAATTAGGTTGTTTACAATCAATCCGAAAAGGAAACACAATGGGTTTTGCACAGGGAGTAAGCGGCTTAAATGCCGCATCTAATAATCTCGATGTTATCGGCAATAACGTTGCCAACTCGGGGACCGTTGGATTTAAGACAGGTAGTGTTTTGTTCGCTGATGTCTATGCAGGTTCACGGGTCGGTCTGGGGACGCATGTTGCCGGTATTACGCAAAATTTCACGCAAGGTGCAGTTCAGACCAGCACACGAGCACTCGATATGGCGATCACGGGCGGGGATGGATTTTTTCGTCTGGCTAGTCCTAGTGGCGAAATATCCTATTCACGCAATGGCCAGTTCAATGTGGATAAAGATAACTATATCGTCAGCGCAAGCGGTCTGCGTCTGACTGGCTATCCTGTCACCGCCAGCGGTACTTTGAGTGGTGGCAATCCAACGGCGCTACAGTTACCGCAAGTTGCCATGGCACCAAAATCGACTACCGCTATTGTGTCGCAATTCAATTTGGATTCGCGCAGTGCGGTCCCGATCAAAACACCATTCGACGCTACGGATTCGACGACTTACAACTATCCCAATGCGACAACGGTGTTTGATTCGCTCGGTAACTCACACGAAATTTCAACCTATTTTGTTAAAACTGGTGCTAACGCGTGGAGTATGTACGCCACGGCCGACGGCTGGCCGCTAGATGCTAACGGTGCAAAAGTGGCGCCTGACGCCACTGATGCGACCAAGCCATCAAGCGGTGGTGCCGCACTGAGTGCCATTGCCTTTGACACTAACGGAAAACTATCCGTTGATGCAGCGGGCCAACCGACTAGCCCTGCTGGTGGGAAAATAAATTTTGCAGGTCTGGATTTCGGTAACGGGTCAACCCCATTAGCGTTCAGCATGGATATCACTAGCACTAGTCAGTTTGGGAATGTCAGTGAGGCCAAAAACCAGAATCAAAATGGCTACACTTCGGGTACGTTGACCGCTTTTGCGATTAATCCGGACGGTACGGTTACCGGCAAATATTCAAATGAGCAAACCAAGTCACTGGGGCAAATCGTATTGAGCGCATTTGCCAACCCTGATGGCTTGGTGCCTACTGGCGACAATGGCTATTCGGAAACTGCTGCCTCCGGTCAGCCGCTGACTGGCGCGCCAGGTGTCGGTAGCAAAGTAGGAGCATTACGTTCCGGCGCGCTGGAAGCATCTAATGTTGACTTGACTAGCGAGCTGGTGAATATGATCATTGCACAGCGCACATATCAAGCCAATGCACAAACAGTCAAGACGCAAGATCAGGTCATGCAGACCTTGGTGAGCATGCGCTAATGAAGTTGCCATCACTACACCTGCTGACGTTTGATTCATGCTGTCATCACTGGTCTGATGAACTCCGCGCAGCGCAATGTAAAGAGAGTGCATCATGGATCGGATGATTTATGTCGCCATGAGCGGCGCCAAGCAAACTATGGAGCAACAAGCTTCCATAGCGAACAATATGGCGAACGTCTCAACTGCCGGTTTTCGGGCGCAACTCAACAACTTCCGCGCGGTGCCGGTAGTCGGCGAAGGTGCGGCAACCAGGTCGTTTGTAGTGGCATCAACGCCTGGAGCCGATATGCGCAATGGTCCGATCACAGAAACTGGTCGCGCATTGGACGTCGCCATCAATGGCAATGGCTGGTTAGCAGTACAAGCATCCGATGGCGGGGAGGCGTATACACGCGTCGGCAATCTTCAGGTTGGCGCTGGCGGTGAATTGACTACCATGGATCAACGACCTGTGATCGGCGACGCCGGTCCGCTGGTCGTGCCACCGGGGTCGACTGTAAGCATTACCAAAGATGGATTGATTACCGCTATGGGGGCGGGCGATCCGATCACTGGCGCAGCGGGAGTTGGTCGGTTGAAATTGGTTAAGCCATCCAACGCAGATTTAGTGCGCGGCGATGATGGCTTGTTTCGTATGCGTGACGGGATGGCTGCCGCAGAAGCTGATCCAACGGTAACTGTTACGTCGGGTGCGATAGAAGGCAGCAACGTGAATCCGGTCGAAGTGATGGTTGACATGATCAACAATGCACGACAGTTTGAGATGCAGATGAAAGTAGTGCAGAGCGCCGATACGAACGATCAACATGCCAATCAATTGCTGAGCATGAGTTGAGGTTGAGTTGTGGTTGAGGCTTAAGCTGAATCTGAGTCTCATCGTTTCGCTTGAATACAGGCTGAATAGTTATGCAATTTTGCCACGTTTGATTGTTCCGATCTGGATTGAACATTTCACAGTTCCGGTGACTAGCTAGCCAGTCTTTCCCGAGAATATTTGATTACGGCTTCGGCCACCTTGCAGGAGTTTTAGATGTTGCGTTCCCTTTCGATTGCTAAAACCGGTCTTGACGCTCAACAGACCAACCTCGACGTCATTTCCAACAATCTTGCCAACGTCAGCACTACAGGATTTAAACGTAGTCGTGCTGTATTTGAAGATCTGATGTATCAAAACCTGCGCCAGGCGGGTGGACAGACGTCGGATCAGACGCGCATGCCGTCGGGTTTGCAGGTCGGCTCCGGTGTGCGTGTGGTGGCCACTGAAAGAATCCATACGCAGGGCAATCCGACCAAGACCGATAACGCTAAGGATATCGCGATCAACGGCGATGGCTTTTTTCAGGTCTTGATGCCAGACGGTACAACAGCTTATACCCGCGATGGCTCGTTTCAAACTGACCAGAACGGTCAATTGGTAACAGCCAGCGGTTTTCCGATGCAACCAGCAATTATTTTGCCGCAAAACGCTACTAGTATGTCGATTGGTCGTGACGGCACTGTTTCGGTCACGCAACCGGGCAACACCGCTGCTGTACAGGTGGGACAAATCCAGTTAGCGACATTTCTGAATCCGACCGGCTTACAAAGTCAGGGCGAAAATTTGTACATTGAAACCGATGCTTCTGGAGGTCCTAATCAAACCGCGCCGGCCCAAAATGGCGGTGGAACGCTCAGTCAGGGATACGTTGAAGGCTCCAACGTCAACGTGGTGGAAGAGCTGGTAAACATGATTCAGACTCAGCGCTCATATGAAATCAATAGCAAGGCCGTGACTACATCAGATCAAATGTTACAAAAACTGACGCAGTTGTGATGATGGAAGTGGTTAACGCTGGTCTGGATCGGTTGGCAGGAAAATATAGCCGTACGCGTGAGATTGCCTGCGAGGCGAAAAATACGCACAACTGCACTGATAAGCATAGCAATTTGCACATCAGGTTGGCGGGTGTAATCGTTCTACTTACTGCGCAATTGGCTGGTTGTGCGCAAATCCCGCGTGAGCCGTTGATACAACAGCCGATGTCTGCACGTGCCGAAGTCCGTCCGGTAGCGCCAGTGAATGGCTCTATTTTTCAATCCGGCTACGGATCACAAGCTTTATTCGAAGACAGAAGACCGCGTAATGTCGGCGATATTTTGACGATTGTTGTCAATGAAAACGTCAATGCCACAAAGAATTCCGGTACCAATGCCAGTCGTACCGGTAGCGCTAGTTCCGCGATCACTGCAGTTCCCAAACTATTTGGTGGCTTGTTCGGTGGTCTTGATGCCGGAGCCGATGGAAAGAGTGCATTGGTGGCGAAGGGTGGTGCTAATGCGGCCAATACCTTCAACGGTGTAATTACGGTGACCGTGACTGAAGTCCTGGGTAATGGCAATTTAATAGTCAGCGGCGAGAAGCAAATGATGATTAATCAAGGGACTGAGTTCATCCGTTTTTCTGGCGTAGTCAATCCGCGTACCGTTACTGGCAGCAATACGGTATCGTCCAATCAAGTCGCTGATGCACGTATTGAATATAGTGCAAAGGGCTATATCGACGAAGCGCAGAACATGGGATGGCTGCAACGTTTCTTCCTCAATGTCTTACCGTTCTGAGTTAGCGCTCCCAATATGTATCCTAAGCAGCTTACCGACTACTGTTCCTTACCGATTCTAATGCGCGTGAGTAAGACTTGTGCGGCTTTATTTGTCAGCATTCTTTTCTGTGCATTCCTCAGTCCACTGCCAGCACAAGCAGAGCGCTTGAAAGAACTTGTTAACATTCAAGGCGTTCGTGACAATCCGTTGATTGGTTACGGATTGATGGTTGGCCTGGATGGCACAGGCGATCAAACGCAGCAAACGCCATTTACTACGCAGAGCCTAAGCAATATGTTGTCGCAATTGGGGATTTCGGTCACTGCGGGCAATAATATGCAGCTAAAAAATGTTGCGGCAGTCATGGTAACGGCGAGTCTGCCTTCATTCGCCCAGCCCGGTCAGAATATCGATGTCACCGTGTCGTCGCTGGGCAATGCCAAGAGCCTGCGCGGAGGCACTTTGTTAATGACGCCTTTGAAAGGTGCTGATGGCATGGTCTACGCGGTAGCGCAAGGCAATATGGTGGTCGGCGGGGCTGGTGCGTCCGCCAATGGCAGCAGAGTGCAGGTGAATCAACTTGGGTCTGGTCGGATTCCCTCGGGCGCGGTTATCGAGCGGGCGGTAGTGTCGCCGATCGGTGAAGCCGGAACGTTCATACTGGAGCTGAACGTTTCAGATTTCGGCACTGCGCAAAAAACGGTAAATGCGATCAATCGCACTTTTGGTGAGGGCACTGCGCAGGCGCTGAACGCACGGGTGATTCGCGTTCTCGGTCCGACGCAACCTGAAGAGCGAGTTGGCTTTTTAGCCCAGATTGAAGATATTGATGTCACGCCGGCTAAAGCGCCGGCCAAAGTTGTCATCAACGCGCGTACTGGATCGGTGGTGATGAATCAAACTGTACGGGTACTTGATTGCGCCGTCGCACACGGCAACTTATCGGTCGTGATCAACACGCAGCCAGTGATCAGTCAACCGAATGCCTTTGCCGGAGGCAATACCGTTGTCGCACAAACCTCGCAAATTGAATTAAATCAAGGCGGTGGCGCTTTACAAGTCGTTCGTGGCGGCGCATCGCTGGCGGACGTGGTGCGCGGTTTAAATACATTGGGTGCTAATCCACAGGATTTGGTATCGATTTTGCAGGCAATGAAAGCGGCTGGTGCATTACGTGCCGAGTTGGAAGTTATTTAGTGAACGAATATTGAAGGCGATATGAACGTCCTTGCATCTCCAGGTAATCTTCCCATCGGTTCCACAGCAGCCAACGCTACCAGTCCGGCCATCCCCGGTAATCGCAGTGGCGATCTGGATCAACGCTTTGCGCTTGATGTGCAGGGCGTGGACGTCTTACGCCGGACTAACAAGAATTCACCAGCCGAAGGCATCAAGCAGGTATCGCGTCAGTTTGAGGCAATGTTCATGCAGATGGTGTTGAAGAGCATGCGTGACGCGACACCCTCCGATGGACCGTTCGATAGCCAGCAAACAAAAACTTACACCTCAATGCTGGATCAACAATTGTCCCAGAATTTATCAGGTCGTGGACTTGGTCTGGCTGAGGCCATGGCTGCTCAACTGACGCGAGACGCAAATCAGCGTGCGCAGCCACCGGATGGGTCGCAGAATCAGACCGGACCAGCTCCGCTCATGCCATTATCGCCAAAGCAATCTCTCTATTTGCTGCAAGATGCGCAACAGTTATCTCAACTCGGATTGCAGCAAGCGGTCGCTATACCCAATTTGTCCTTTTATGAGGCCGCGTCGGGCAAATCAGCTCGTCCGGCGAATGCGGGCAGCACCTCACAAGCAACCATTCAACAATTTGTCAGTAATATGGCGGTGCCAGCGCAGGCTGCCAGTCAAGCCACAGGCCTGCCATCGCAATTGATTCTGGCGCAGGCGGCATTGGAGTCGGGTTGGGGGCGGCGTGAAGTCAAAGCTGACGACGGTACGCAAAGCTACAACTTATTCGGTATCAAAGCCGGTAAAAACTGGACGGGTCCAGTGGTAGAAGCTGCTACTACTGAATACGTTAATGGCGCGGCCCAACATACCCGCGCGACGTTTCGGGCTTATGGATCGTACCAGGAAGCATTTACGGATTACGCCAATTTTTTGGCGAGTAATCCACGCTACGCGAATGTATTGGCAACACGTGATCCTGCAGCCGCAGCATATGGATTACAGCGCGCGGGATATGCGACAGATCCGCAATACGGGGATAAACTGGTCCGTATTATGCAGCAGATAAGTTGATTCAATTTTGGACGTTCGGGCATTTGTAAAAGTAATGCATGGCCGCCAGTGTTCAACGTTTGCTGCAACCAAGCGATGGCAGCAACGATCACGCAACACAGATTAAGCAAAATAATGCTGTTTCTGGCCTTCAGGTATTTGCCGCAACAGCCGTTATATCCAATATAAGTTGTGTACTCAAAGCAGTTACTTGATTTTTTCAGGATGGAATTATGTCGAATAGTATGTTTTATATCGGTTTAAGCGGTTTGAATGCAGCGCAAGCATCGCTGCTCACCGCGGGACATAATTCGGCTAATTTTGCGACTCCCGGCTATAGTCGCCAGACCGCTGTTGTCGGTTCGGGTGGTGGGACTTATGCGCCTAGTGTTGGTTTTTTTGGGAATGGCGCGGCAGTCACCAACGTCGTTCGCAGCTATGATCAATACCTGACCTCCCAACTGAACCAGGCGCAGGGGACTAATGAGGCCCTATCGACCTTCTTTTCGCAGGTGAGTCAGATTGACAATCTGCTGGCTAACCAGACTGCTGGTCTGGCACCGTTAATGCAGACGTTCTTTACCAGTGTTCAGGGTGTTGCTAATACCCCGTCTGATCCGGCAGCGCGTCAGCAAATGGTGAGTGCGGCACAAGCCGTCGCCAATCAGTATCGCTCGATGAGTTTGCAACTAAACGATATGAATAGTGGCGTAAATCAGCAAATCAGTGGGAACGTTGATCAGATTAACACCTTGGCGGATCAGATCGCTAATATCAATAAGCAGATCACCTTGGTCGGTGGCGTTGATGGCACACAGGCACCGAATGATTTGTTGGATCAGCGTGATCAAATGGTGAGTGATTTGGGTAAGCTGGTAGCGACCAAGGTTGTGGTGCAAGATGGTGGTCAGTACAACGTATTTATCGGCAACGGACAAACATTGGTACTCGGCGCTAAAGCATCAACCTTACAAGTGGTGAACTCCGCTGCCGACCCGAGTCGTTCTGCGGTGGCGGTCATCAATGCCAATGGCAAACCGGTTGAAATGCAGGATAGCGTGCTGACCGGTGGTTCACTTGGTGGTTTATTACAGTTTCGTAATGAGGCATTAGGCGATGCACAAAATTCCCTTGGACGAATCGCTATTTCGTTAGCAGATACATTCAATGCGCAACACAAGTTGGGCGTGGATTTGTCTGGTGCATTGGGGCAGGATTTCTTTTCACAGGCCAGTCCTTCAGCGATCTCGAATGATCGTAATAAGGGTGACATGAAACTGGCCCCGACTTTTTCGGATGTTGGACAACTGACTACCAGCGACTACACGCTGACTGTTAGCGGCGCTCCCGGCGCTCTGGCGTATTCACTAACCAGGCTGTCTGATAACAAGGTAATTAACACTTACAGCGATGCAGATTTTCCCGTCACATTTGACGGTGTCACGATGGCGATAGGAAGCGGTAAGGCACAGTCTGGCGATTCTTTTCTCATTCAACCCACGCGCAACGGTGGGCGTGACTTGAGCGTGATCGCGACCGACCCAGCTAAATTGGCCGCGGCAAATCCAGTTCTGACCGGTAACGTTGCTGGCAATCAAGGTACTGGTGTTATCAGCGCGCCCGTGATTGATGCAGCTTATTTAAATGCTCCGCTTACGGGAACAACAACACTTACTTACGACAAGGCAACAAATACCCTGACAGGATTTCCGTCAAATGCCAGTGTGAGTGTGACCTCGGCTGATGGCACAACTCAAATCTATAATCCGGGTACGCCCGTGCCGTATACAGCTGGCGCAAAGATGCGTTTTGACGGTGTTTCGATTTCTATTACCGGATCGCCTTCTACCGGCGATCAGTTTACCCTTAAGCCAAATTCCAGTGGCGTATCTGATGGTAGTAATGCGTTGTTGTTAGGCGCTTTGCAAAGTAAAAAAACGATGAATGCCGGAACGGCTAGTTTTAACGATTCATACTCTCAACTGGTAAGTTCGGTGGGTAACAAGACCAGACAAGTACAAATAGCGAGTACCGCTCAAACCAGTCTGACCGCGCAAATCAAAGCTGCACAGCAGTCGGTATCGGGTGTCAATCAAGATGAAGAAACCGCGAATCTCTTAATGTTTCAGCAGATGTATCAAGCGAATGCAAAAGTGATTCAGACGGCGTCAACGATGTTTGATGCCGTATTGGGGATTCATACCTGAGCGATCGTCCTCTCCAAAAAATTAAATAATATTGAAATGTTACTCAGAACGGTGCGACTTTTATTGTATATCGCCACCGCTCTATCATTCATCAGGAGAATTTGATGCGCATTAGTACCCAATCGTTTTATGAGCAAAGCCAGGCCGCAATGAGTACACAGCAGGCCAATTTGCTACGCGTACAACAGCAAATCGGTGCTAACACCAAAATACTGGCTCCTTCCGATGATCCAATTGCAGCGACTCGTGCATTGGCTACGGCGCAGGCGATATCGCTTAATGGACAATACGCCAGCAGCCGAAATCAAGTCAAACAAACCTTGTCGCTAGAAGGAAATATTCTCGACAGCGTCACGAATATTTATAACAATATCAAGTCGTTAGTAGTGCAGGGTGGTAATGGTTCTCTGTCAGATTCCGATCGTGCATCTATCGCGACCACGTTGCAAAGCAATTACGATCAGTTGCTAGGATTAGCGAATACTGCTGATGGTAATGGGCAGTTTATATTTGCCGGATTTCAAAGCGGTACGCCACCGTTTGTTAAGCAAGCCGACGGAGCGGTTGCCTTTGTCGGTGATCAGGGACAGCGCTTGATGCAGGTTGATGCTTCGCGCCAGATGGCAGCTACTGATGACGGTCGCTCAATTTTTCAATCAGTCCAGGGTGGTGCGCGTTATGTCACTTCGTCACCTGCTAGCAATAACGGTACGGCTGTGTTTGGTTCAAGTGCTGTGACTGATGCGACAGATGTGAACTTTGGTAAAGATTTTTCGATTAGTTTTAGTGCTGGAAAATATACGGTCACAACTATCGCCAAGCCTCCTGAAGAAGTCGCAACCGGCACATTTGTTGATGGTGCGCCAATTACGTTTGGTGGTGTGCAAATCAGTGTGAGCGGGACGCCTGCAGATGGCGATAAGATGAATGTTTCTACTGCAAAAAATGCGGGTAGCGATATTTTTTCGGCACTTGGGGACGTGATTTCAGCGCTACGTAAGCCGATCGATAATGGGACATCTGCTGATCGTACGCAGTTGTTGAATTCACTGAGTACGGTGAATGTTAAATTGGCGAATTCTTTGGATAATGTGTTGACGGTTTCTGCGTCGGTTGGGTCGCGGTTGAATGAGGTGGATGCTTTGGATAATAGCGGTTCGGCGCGTAATATTTCGGATCAGAGTTATTTGTCGGATTTGCAGGATTTGGATGTGGTTAAGGCTAGTGTGGAGTTGGCGCAGCGGCAGGTTTCTTTACAGGCAACGCAGTTGGCTTTTATGAAAATACAGAAAATTTCGTTGATGAATTATTTGTGATTTTGTTTTGGTGGTAGGTGTTGGTTTTTTTGTTTTTTGTTTTTTGCTTGGGCTTATTCGTTTAACTGTCTATGTAGGTTAAAAGCCACTTCAAAGGCAACACAAGGTGGTAAACTTCGGCCTTCGTTAATTAAACGGTTTGTGCTCCGTGGATGCTTGTCGGGGGTTGCTCCATATGCGCTAACCAAATTTACCCTTCCTAAATTGATCCTGCTGATATTGACGTTTCTTTCGCGGGGGCTCACGCAAAAAAAAATCGGCTGACTTCTCCCCACCGTTCAATACAAGCAAACAACGACAAACGGGGATTGACGGTGGCGCTGAGCAGCCAATGCACCAACGCCATTTCACGCCACCGGCAGCGATGTTTCATAACTTTTTTCTTCGTGCTGCGTAGGGCCGAGAGGGGAAAAATGATCGTCCAATGCAATCAACCACTCGATCAGACATGCAACCAATAATTTCCCCCTGAAGCCAAGCCTTAGCACCCTTAGCACCCTTAGCACCCTCGGCATCCTTCTTTTTTAAATGACCCAATCCCAGCAACGACTTCATTCTTTTGAACGCCAGTTCAATCTGCCAGCGATGCCGGTATAACGCCAGTATGGCCTCGGCATTCGGGCCCTTCAAACGCGTCAAGAGCACTATATAACCTGTTGCCGCCACAGTATCAGCCTGGAATTTCTGCTGCTTTTTGTTGAGGTATTGGTAGTACTTCCGTTCGCTCTCGGCACGCTGTATTTCATTCTTCCGATAGGCGCACACACGTACCGCTATGCTTTCATTGGTACCTTGACCTTGCATCGTCGCTGGCCATTCTCCGCTTTGTACCATCTTCAAAGAAGTTAAATGCGCCAGCTGGACAAAGGGTTGGCCTGCCTCATCTTGTAAGGGCAGGCTTGACAGATTCATCCGCACCAGAATATCACCCGCTCGATCCAGCACGTGATTGACACCACGCCGGTTAGCAAAGCCACGGTCAGCTACGATGACGTCCTCTTTTTGTACCGCAAACCGGCTTAATGATTCACCTACTTTGCCGTCTGTAATTTCCATCTCATGACAGGCTAAGGTCCCGATATCGAGCGCATAATGTAAGCGCCAGCTCGACGTAATTGCACTCGGCTCCCGAATCGCGCTGCCATCCACCGCCAAGATCCGCCTTCCTGCCAAGGCAGAGCAATTCATGCCCTCCATCGGCCTCTCTTTGCTTAAGCGCTCCGTCATCCAGCGTAACTATTCCCCCGATTTATTGATCCGCTTGAGCAAGCCAACATCTGAGATATTCGCCACGTTGCCAACCCGAGCACGCGCCACCGTTTCACGCATCGAATAACCATCACTGAAATACATCAGCAACACGCGCAATAAATTATCCGGCCCAGAAAATTGCCGACCATACTTTAAGGCGCCCAACGTCTGTGCCTTATCTTCCCAACCATCAGGAAGCAAAGCAACTATCTTCGACCAGTCTTCACTCACTGTGTTGTAACAGTTTGTTTGCATTCTTTATTTTGGAGATCTATTTCAATTTCCAAATGTTAACAGCTATTGGTTCTGGTTAGCGCATATGGGTAGCCCCGACCAGCCCTCACGGAGCACCAAACCATGTTAATTAACGAAGACCCAACGCCCATAAACGCAACCGCATCTTTATCCCAACAACCTCTCCACTTTCCCACATCCCAAAATTCCCCAAATCCTCCCAAACACCACTTGCATCTCAGCCGTGCTAGCAGCCCCACTAAACTCCGCCAACCGCAACGCTTTCAACTCCAATTCCTCACGCGTCAAAGTATTCCCCGGATCACCCTTAGGCTCATCCACCCGACCCTGCAACGTCCGCCCATCAACCGTCTCAACCGTTACCTTACCAATCCAGCGCGCGGGATAAGCACCATCGACTTCCTCATCCAGCTTCATACTCACCTTATCGCAAAATGCAGCAACTCGCGCATCGTTATAAAACGACTCAAATTCCCTCAACCCCGCACAGCGGAACTGCGCAATCAACCCAAGCACCGTCCCCATCGAAAACTTTGCCTGATGCACCGTCTGCGGATTGACCACCGGACCAAGAACATCAATAGCGCCCTGATGCACATGCGTGACTACGCGGGCTATCTGATCAGGGGCGAGGTCATGTTGCGTGACCACTGCCAACAACGCATCGGCCGCAGGGTGTGTATGGCGGCAAGATGAGTGAAACTTAAATGACGTCTCCGCTAATGTCCAGCGCTCGCCCAAACGATCGGTCAGCTTCGCTGGATCGGCATCGGTCGACATGCCAGCTCCCATGCCTTGCGCGCCTTCAAGAATCCGTCTTGCGCCAGTAAATCCTTCGCTGGCGAGGTAGGCAGACATCAATCCGTCGCCAGCTGCTTTAGCCGTATGTAATTGCTTCGAGTCGGCCGCGTCGCGCAGGAATTCCCACAATCCTGCGCTTTGTGTGCCAGCTGACCCGAATGCGTGCAGCATCTGCTCAGGCGTCAGTTTTAATAAATGTCCGACCGCTGCGGCAGCGGCGATTGTTCCGGCGGTTCCGGTGGTATGAAATATCCGGTAATGCGAGCGGCCAAGAAATTCACCGACCCTGATGCCGACTTCGTAACCTGCGACGGCAGCGGTAATCAGCTCGCGTCCACTGCTGCCGAGTGATTGCGCCACCGCCAGCACTGCGGGAAAAACGACGGCGGCGGGGTGAAATACCGAGCCGTTATGGACATCGTCCTGTTCTGCAAAATGGGAGGAGGCGGCGTTGACCATTGCCGCAAATAACGGTGTGGTTTGACGGCGCGAGATGAGAATTTCGGAGGTGCCGGTGGCCGGGCCCATCTGGGTTGCAAACCATTCAATCGTTTTTACCGGCCTGCCGTTCTTGCCGGCCAAAGCGGAGCCGAACCAGTCCAGCATCAGGTCTTCGGCGCGTCTTACGACTGCTTCGGGGATGTCTTCAAAACGCAAAGTGGCGGCGAAGTTTGCTAAGGTCTGGCTAGGGTGATCAGTCATGGTAAATTGTTTATTCTTATTAAATAGCGTGCTGTGCACGCAGAGCGACGATAGCGTCGTTGTCATAGCCGATTTGGTTCAGGATGGCATCAGTGTGTTGACCTAATCCAGGAACAGCATCCATGCGCGGCGTGTAGGTATTGGGTATGCCGGGCGGTAGTAGAGCGGGAATTTTTCCGACGGGTGTGTCGACTTCCACCCAGCGCTGACGTGCCTTTAATTGTGCGTGTTCCCATATATCGTGCATGTCGTTCATTTGCGCGTTGGCAATCTGCGCTGATTCAAGACGTTCAATCACTTGGGCTGAACTCAGGGTGGAGAAGGCATCAATAATGATTGTGCGTAATGCTTCTCGCGCTGCCGTACGCGCAGAGTTTGAAGAGAAACGCGGGTCGCTGGTCAATGCCGGTTGTTGCAACACTTTGTCGCAAAATAGCGCCCATTCGCGTTCATTCTGAAGGCCAAGCATGACAACCTTGCCGTCACCAGCGAGGAATGGTCCGTAAGGATAAATTGTCGCGTGCGCGGCTCCGGCGCGTGGTGGTGGCGATGCGCCATCGATGGCGTAGTACAGCGGATAGTTCATCCACTCGACCATGCTTTCAAGCATCGATACGTCAATGTTGCAACCCTGACCGGTTTTGCCACGCTGGATGAGTGCCGCAAGGATGTTGGAGTACGCATACATGCCCGCAGCGATATCCGCTATCGAGCATCCTGCTTTGGCCGGTTCATCGGGTGAGCCGGTGATCGATAGAAATCCGGACTCGCTCTGTATCATCAGGTCGTAGGCCTTCTTATCGCGATACGGACCATCTGCGCCGTAGCCGGAGATGTCGCAGACGATCAGGCGTGGAAATTTTTCGTGCAATGCTTCATATGATAGGCCAAGTCGTGCGGCGGCTCCCGGGGCCAGGTTTTGTACAAACACGTCCGCGGTTTCGAGTAACTTGGTCAAAATGCTGTCGGCTTCCAGATGCTTGACGTCAAGCGTCAGACTTTCTTTGGACCGATTGGTCCATACGAAGTGCGAGGCCAATCCGTGTACGCGTTCGTCATAAGCGCGTGCAAAGTCACCAACGCCTGGTCGCTCGACCTTGATGACGCGTGCGCCGAGGTCGGCCAGTTGGCGAGTACAAAACGGCGCGGCAATTGCCTGTTCAAGTGTGATTACGGTAATGCCATCCAATGGACGCATGGAACTCTCCAATTAGAATGAACGGGGCATGCCGAGCACATGCTCAGCAACGTAGGATAGGATTAAATTGGTCGAGATTGGCGCGACCTGATACAGGCGGGTCTCGCGGAATTTACGCTCAATGTCGTACTCGCACGCAAAACCAAATCCGCCATGGAATTGAAGGCATGCATTGGCGGCTTCCCATGAAGCATCGGCCGCCAGCATTTTGGCCATGTTCGCCTCCGTGCCGCAGGGCAAGTGCGCGTCGAACAATTCGCACGCTTTGTAGCGCATCAGGTTTGCCGCTTCCAGATTGACATAGGCTTTTGCGATAGGGAACTGCACGCCTTGGTTTTGTCCGATTGGACGACCAAATACAATGCGTTCATTAACGTATTTTGTCACCTTGTCGATAAACCAGTAGCCATCACCGATACATTCGGCGGCGATCAGCGTGCGTTCTGCGTTCAGGCCATCCAGAATATATTTGAAGCCTTTGCCTTCTTCACCGATCAAATTTTCGACTGGAATTTCGAGGTTTTCAAAGAATAATTCGTTGGTTTCGTGGTTCACCATATTCAGGATAGGGCGCACTGTCAGGCCATTACCGATGGCTTCACGCAGGTCAACCACGAAGATCGACATGCCTTCCGATTTTTTCTTCACCTCGGCTAGCGGCGTGGTGCGGGCCAGCAAGATCATTAAGTCCGAATGCTGGACCCGTGAAATCCACACTTTCTGGCCATTGACGACATAGCGGTCGCCCTTGCGTACTGCCGTGGTGGTGATTTTGGTGGTGTCTGTGCCGGTGGTTGGCTCTGTTACGGCCATCGATTGCAGGCGTAATTCGCCGCTGGCAATTTTTGGCAGATACAATTCTTTCTGCTTAGGCGAACCGTGTCGTAATAACGTGCCCATGTTGTACATTTGACCGTGACAGGCACCAGAATTACCGCCAGCACGGTTGATCTCTTCCATGATCACGGACGCTTCGGTCAAGCCAAGTCCAGAGCCACCGTATTCTTGCGGAATCAGCGCAGCCAGCCAACCGGCCTTAGTCAGCGCGTTAACAAATTCCTCTGGATAGCCTCGCGCTTCATCGATCTTGCGGAAATACTCTCCCGAAAATTCGCTGCATAAAGCGCGCACAGCATCGCGGATATCTTCGTAAGTATTGGTTTGAGTAGACATTCTGGTTCTTTATGATGGGTTGACTGTTGCGTCGGCAAGTTCGCCAAGTGTTGCTTCCGCCTGCATGGCGAGTTCGCCGCGATTGTTTTTGGCCCAGAGTCGCACCGTACGGCCATCGGCGTCTGGCTGTCCACAAACGGTGAAGGGTTCGGTGTCGAACAATGGACCAACTGCGCGAAAATTGAATGCGACCAATGACGCGTCCGGCATATTGCGCTGTAGTAAATCGGCCAACATCGTAGCAATCAATGGACCATGCACGATCAGACCGGGATAGCCCTCGACCTCGCTCGCATAGCTGCGATCATAATGAATGCGATGACCATTAAAAGTGAGTGCAGAGTAACGAAATAAAAGCACTGGGTCCGGCGTGATGGTGCGCGACCATGCGGCTTCGGTCGGCGCAAGCTTGGCCACTGAAGTGGCAGCGCCCCGTTCTGGCATGGCACGATAAACAATATCGTGCTCTTCGGTAATAGAAACTTGGCCTGCATGCGCAACTTGATGCTGGACGGTTACAAAAGCCAGATTGCCGGATGCGCCGCGTTTTTCGGTTACGTTTTGTATACGCGAGGAGCGGGTTGCAACGACTCCGATCGGAAGTGGGGGACCGAACTTCAGCCGACCGCCAGCCCACATGCGGCGTGGCAAAGGCACAGGCGGCAAAAAGCCGCCGCGTTGTGGATGTCCGTCACTGCCCAGTTCAGCCTGAGGCGCTACTGACCAGAAATAAATCCAGTGCCATAACGGCGGCAAAGCTGCACCTGCGGCGAATAAAGTCGGGCGGTCAAGGATTGCAGCCAGTGCGTTGACAGCGCCGACCGTAATAAGGTCGTCGGAAGTTGTCGTATTTCCGACCCACTGTTGCAATAAAAGAGGATCAGGGGTATCGAAGGTCATGATGGCAGTTTATAGTTTCAATCGAAGCATTCAGTGTGTGCGAGGTACTGCGATGCTGCAATTTGCATTTTTGGAAGGGGGGCTGCGATTTCGGTTAAGTTTCTCTCCCTGCGCGTTGACGCGGAAAATTATCATTTCATAACGAAGTAGTCGTGATTTTTAAAAGAAAGAGGAAGATGAGCTTGACGCAACCAGTAACATTGACCGGACAATTCGCATCGTTAGTACCGTTGTCGCCTGCGCACAAAGATGATTTGATCGAGGCCGTGAAAGATGGCGAGCTTTGGAACTTGTGGTACACGTCGATCCCGACGCCTGATAAATTGGACGCGGAGATTAGCAGACGTCTCGACCTGCAAGAGAAGGGTGCGATGCTGCCCTTTGCGATTATCGACAACGCCACCGGTCAGGCAGTTGGGATGACGACTTATATGCATATCGATTCGGCAAATCGACGTCTTGAAATCGGCTCAACCTGGTATCGCAAACGGGTCCAGCGCGGCCCGCTTAATACTGAATGCAAGCTTCTGTTGCTGACGCACGCTTTTGAACAACTGGACTGCATCGCGGTCGAATTTCGTACACATTTCTTTAATCTGCAAAGCCGTGCTGGTATTGAGCGACTGGGCGCTAAGTTGGATGGTATTTTGCGGCAGCATCAGATTTCGCCAAACGGTACTTTGCGTGATACGTGCGTGTACAGCATTATTGCTGGTGAATGGCCGACGGTGAAGGTGCACTTGAATTACCAACTTACCAAGCCGAGATGATGAGTAGTTTTATGGAAAGCTGCCCTCGCTGCATTTTGTCGTATTAACTTTGTGGGAGCATGTTTTCTGCGGTGGATAAACCTTAACGCTTGCGTGTTCGCCAAAACTACTAGATACTAAAAATGTCTCTGAAAAAGAGGGATTCGGGATTGGAAACCTGATTTATCCAAAGCGTACGAACGGCGCAATGCCGTTTTTTTTCGTGCGAAAACCCTGTTAAGCCTTCTTTGGGCGGTAATGGTGGGGAGGCTTCGGCCTGCCGGTTGCTTTGGATACTGGTTTTCCAACCCTGCCATTTTCCGCCCACCCCGCTTGGAAACGGGGCGCGGATTAAACACTATCCAAGGAAGTTGCCATGTCTGCAAACGCTCAAACACGTACCGTAAAAACGATCGATATCCTGGACAGTCTCACGATTCTGCACAGTCGTACTTCTGCGGTCCTCGCTGCTTTGTCCATGGCATTTGACAGCGAGTACGACCAACTTCAAAAATCTACCATTCAGGAAGTCTTGGAGACGGCGCAATCTCTACTGAAAAAAGCACAAGAGGAAGTATTGGCACTAAATGGGTCTGTTGCCTGATAAAGGAACTGTAGACTGACATACAACTAACCGTTCGTTAAGTTCATGGACAACTTCAAGAAAGATATTATGGATGAAAAGGGTTTCGTTGAAATTCATAACATACGGTTAGCTTATCAACGCTGGCCCGGCTCGCAGCCACCGATTATGCTCATGCATGAGGCGCTTGGATCAGTTTCGATCTGGCGCAATTTCCCTGTCGAACTGGCGCGTGTTACGGGTCTCGAGGTGATTGCATGGTCGCGGCAGGGTTATGGTGACTCTGACGGGCCTTTAGGTCAGCGTCTGCCGGATTATATTGAGCAGGAAGCGGAATTGGTACCGCAGGTGATGGATGCATTGGGCGTGATTCAGGCGCATTTATTCGGTCATAGCGATGGTGCATCGATGGCGATTATTGCTGCTGCGCTGTTTCCCGAACGTGTGCTCTCTATTGTGCTGGAAGCGCCGCACGTGAATGTCGAGCAACAGGCGATTGAAGGCATTGTTAAGGCTAAAAAAGCCTTCGAAACGACTGATTTTCGTCTAAAACTCCAAAGGCATCATAAAGATGTCGATCAGGTTTTTTGGTCTTGGTACGACACATGGGTCTCGCCTGTTTTTCAAGACTGGAATATCGAGCAATTCCTGGCGGATATTCACGCGCCAACACTCGTTATTCAAGGCGTGGAGGACGAGTATTTCAGCATGAATCAAGTCGATTTGATCGTGGCGGCTGTGCCGAATGCCCGGTATGTTGCCCTTGCGCATTGTGGCCATTCACCCCATCGGGACCAGCAAGATGATGTGTTGAATGCCGTGGTGGATTTTGTGGCGTAATGTATGCCGCATTGCTCACCACATTTAGCGTCAATTACTTCATGTAGTGAGGCACTCTTTTTAAATCTATTGTTGTGCGCATAACACATTGTATTTGTGGATAGTAAAAAGGTCTTAGAAAGCGGTCAAAATTGTAACATTATTATTATTTTGATAATGGTTCGCCGTCTTCTTTAAATGTTGCAGTGCATGATGGCGTCTGGAACCGTTATAATTTCGCATTCATTATTTTACCCATCCTTACAAGACGAGAGACAACATGAGCTTGAACGACGTATCCTCAGGGCGTGATTTGCCGAATGATTTCAATGTGATCATTGAAATTCCAATGAATGCTGATCCAATCAAATACGAAGTCGACAAAGAGTCGGGCGCGATTTTTGTTGATCGTTTCATGGGTACGGCGATGCATTATCCGTGCAACTACGGTTATATTCCGCAAACCTTGTCGGATGATGGCGATCCTGTTGATGTATTGGTGATTACGCCTTTCCCGTTGTTTCCTGGGGTGGTTGTGCGCTGCCGTCCTATCGGCGTGCTGAAAATGTCGGATGAAGCGGGTCAGGATGCCAAGCTATTGGCCGTGCCAGTCGATAAAGTGTTGAGTATCTACACGCATTGGCAAAAGCCGGAAGACATGAATGAATTGCGCCTGAACCAGATTCAACATTTCTTTGAGCATTACAAAGATCTGGAAAAAGGTAAATGGGTCAAGATTGATGGTTGGGGCGGTCCAGAAGATGCGCGCGAAGAAATTTTGGCGGGTGTGGCAGCTTACAATAAAACATTGGAAGCAAAATAATTTTTGCTTCCTTTTAAGATAAGCGCACTTCGGTGCGCTTTTTTTATGCCACGCAAGAAATAACGCCTGCGATTATGTTGAGTGGCTGCAAGTAATTAACACTAAAACGGTACAACTTTTGCCCGTTCAAGTCCGCTTGATGCATCGTTTGTTGTTGATAGGCGTCACTTAAGCATTATTTGTTTGGTTTGAGTATCAGCATGAGTTTTGCGCCGAATTGATTCAAAGCCAGTCCGCATAATACGAGTAATCCCGCCACAATTTTCCACCATTGCAACGGTTCGTCTAACACCAGCGTTGCGCTCAGCATTCCCACTACCGGCACTAATAATGCAAATGGCGCGATAGTGGCCGTCGGGTATTTGCGCATCAGGACGGACCAGATACCAAAGCCGATGATCGTATTTGGATACGAATTAAACAGTACCGCGCCAGCGGATATCCAGGTGAAGTGGCTGATTGCATTGGTCCATGAAGCGGGGCCTTCGGTCAAAAATGATGCCAATAATAAAGGTGGCACGGCGATTAACGATCCCCATACTACGAGCGCCAATGGATTGACTTTGCCGATGGTTTTGGTGACGATGTTGGCTGAGGCCCAACTCACGCCAGCGCAGACCACGAGCAAGAAGCCGATGAAAGTGGCAGTGCCATCAACATGGATGGCAACCAGGGCCATGCCAGCTAATGCGATAAACGCGCCAATTAATTGTGCGGCGCGTGGACGCTCCTTTAAAATCAAGACTGCTAATCCGATGGTGAAGAAGGCCTGAAGCTGTATCACCAACGACGCGAGTCCCGCCGTAAATCCCAGATGCATGCCCGAAAACAGCAACGCAAATTGCAGCGCAAATTGGAATAGACCGTAAGCGATCAAAAGACGCCAGGGTATGGCTGGGCGCTTGATGAAAAATATCAATGGTATCGCCGCAAAAATGAAACGCAGGGCCGAGAAAAATAAAGGTGGTAAGTCATGCAGACCTATTCGGATGACGACAAAATTAAAACCCCAAATGGTGACGGTAAGAAGTGCGAGAAGAATGTCGGTCGGTTGCATAGGTGAGGTTCTGCGTGACAGGGCCATCTTACGGATGGGCGCTGCGTGGTAGCAAATCTTTCTGATCGATAAGGAAGGGGTAACGGTTGGTGGTGCGGTGGTGCTTATGCGTCAAGTTGGTCGACTGTGGTCGCGCGCCAAGACGCAAAGCGGGTATTAGGAAATCAACCGTCGCCTTTGAAGGGATTGCGATCATTGAGTTCATCCATATAAGCCTCAATGCCATCGGTTTCCCTCTCTAAAAAATTGGCGACGGCGTTGGAAAAATCTTGGCGGGCGAGCCAATGTGCTGACCAGGTTTTCTGTGGCAGAAATCCACGCGCCATTTTATGTTCGCCTTGTGCGCCGCCCTCAAAGCAACCGATTTTTTGCGCAATGCAAAACTCTAAGGGTTGGTAATAAGCGGTTTCAAAATGTAGACAAGGGACTTCTTCAATTGCGCCCCAATAGCGACCATACAAGGTTGTCTCTGTGTGAATCAACAGTGATGACGCAATTGGTCGTCCCGCGCGCTCGGCCACGATTAATAAGATATTTTGTGGCATCGTCGCACCGATGCGTTGAAAGAATGCCAGGTTTAAATAAGGTGTGGAATGATGGGCAGAATAAGTATGGCGATAGCAGCGATTAAAAAATACCCAGTCTGACTCTGTTGCATCGACACCGCGTACGTGTCGGAAGGTGACGCCAGCCTCGGCGACCTTACGCCGTTCGGCACGAATGTTTTTGCGTTTTTTACGTTCTAATGTATCGAGAAATGCATCAAAGTCACGATAACCCGGATTGAGCCAATGAAACTGGACGCCGCTGCGCAATAAAAATCCTGCCGCATGCAGCGCTTTGGCCTGTTCTGGCGGCGGGTACAAAATATGGGTAGAAGAAGTCTGCGTATCTACGCGTAAGGTTTTCAGCAGGTCGATCAACGCCGCAGCGGATGCCGCATCGCGCGCCAGCAGGCGACTGCCGGTAACGGGCGTGAATGGAATTGCCGACAGCAACTTTGGGTAATACTCCAAACCGCTACGCTGATACGCATCCGCCCAGGCCCAGTCGAACACGTACTCGCCATACGAGTGGTATTTTACGTACAGGGGAAGCGCTGCCATCAATTGCGGCACGGTTGCCGTATCGTTAGTGTTTTCCTCAGCGTTATCCCACAACGTTAAATATTGCGGTTGCCAGCCAGATTTTTCGGAGGCGCAACCGGTTTCGTGCAATGCGTGCAAAAACGCAAAGGATAAAAATGGATTGTTCTCTGCTTGAAGCGCAAGCAAAGCATCCCACGCGGGTTGCCCAATTTCATCCAGAGAGGAAACAATGCGGGGTGTAAATTTCAATGTTGGCGGTGGTGGTGTTTGCTTATTCACTTAGTCAATACGATCTGGGAAGCCAGAGATTACGAGGAAAGGATTGAGTTTAGCACTCTCGGAGATAATCTTCTGGCATGACTAATAAAGGTTGGCGTCATGGAAGTTTCTGCTATTACAGGCCTTTTTATGCCGAGTGGTCGGTCCAGTTTCGCGAACAATGGCATGGTGGTCATGAGAATAAATAGTCAAGAAAACCGTATCGTAGTGACTTTTCATCTGGGCTTTGAAAGCCTTTAGGGCCACGGGAAGACAACTTTTTCTGTGTTTAAGTGAGGGTTGAATGGGGTTTATAAGCTCCTAAACGTTTTATAAAAGAGAGACGATCAGGCTAAACAGTGAGAATAAAGCGCAATAGCAATCCAATAAATATGTGATTAGCCGGGCGCAAGCAACAAATAGCGCATGCGAAGAGATAAGCAAGCGGAAGATAGGTTATACATAAACGATACGCATGTGACACCCATGCGATAATCGGGGCTTGAATTTGTTATTTCGCCTAATTTCGCTGTTTTCATCATCAATTACATTTCATATTCATCGCCATGACAGTCAAAGTCGCCATCGCTCAAATCAATAGCACCGTCGGTGATCTTGCCGGTAATCGCGCCAAAATCGCTGAATTTGCACGTCGTGCCGCTCAGCAGGGCGCGGACATCGTATTAACGCCGGAGTTGTCGTTGGTGGGCTATCCGCCAGAAGATTTATTATTACGTCAGGCTTTCTACGATAAGACTGAGGAAGCAATGACCGCATTGATCGCGGACCTGGCAGATTTACGTGACGTACATGTTGTGGTCGGCCATCCCATTTTGCAAAATGGCGCACGTTTTAATGCTGCATCCGTGATCGTTAATGGTGCGTTGTCAGGTACTTATTGCAAATACGCGTTGCCGAACGATGCTGTTTTTGACGAGAAGCGTTATTTCTCAGCCTCTGATGTGCCATTTGTTTTTGAAGTAAAAGGCGTTCGTTTCGGTCTGAATATTTGCGAAGATACCTGGTTTTCGCATGCGCCCGCGCGCGCGCGTGCCGCTGGCGCGCAGGTTTTACTGGTGCCGAATGGCTCGCCGTACCATATGAACAAGCAACATCTGCGCTACGACATCATGCGGGCGAACGTCACGGCAAAAGGTTTGTCGCTGGTGTATGCCAATCTGGTGGGCGGGCAGGATGAATTGATCTTTGACGGTAACTCGTTTGTGATGGACCAGTACGGTGAAGTCGCGGCGCAGCTGAAGCACGCGCAGGAAGACTTGCAGATCATCGAATTTGATGGCGCGACACCGCTGGTTGGCCCATCCTCGATTACGCCTACGCAGTCGGTAGAGGCGCAGGTCTACCAGGCCTTGGTGTTGGGCGTGCGCGACTATATTGGTAAGAATGGTTTCCCCAGTGTCTTGCTGGGTTTGTCTGGCGGTGTGGATTCGGCATTGGTGTTGGCGATCGCGGTCGATGCGCTGGGGGCTGAAAAAGTACGCTGTATCATGATGCCGTCTCCTTATACAGCAGAAATGTCGTGGGTTGACTCGCGCGATATGGTGCAGCGACTGGGTGTGCGCTATGATGAAATATCCATTAATGATTGTTTCAGCGCTTTCAAATCCACGTTGGCTAGCGAGTTTGAGGGCATAGCTGAAGACACTACCGAAGAAAACATCCAGGCGCGTATTCGTGGCACCCTGCTGATGGCGTTGTCGAACAAATTTGGCTCAATTGTATTGACCACTGGAAATAAGAGCGAAATGGCAGTGGGGTATTGCACGCTGTATGGTGATATGGCGGGCGGTTTTGCTGTTATTAAAGATATTGCCAAGACGCTGGTGTATCGCTTGTGCGCATATCGAAATACGCTGGGTGAAGTGATTCCCACCCGCATTTTGACGCGTCCACCGTCGGCCGAACTGCGGCCTGATCAGACTGATCAGGATTCGCTGCCGCCGTATGATGTGTTAGACGCCATTATGCAAATGTACATGGAAGAGAATCAGAGCATTGCCGAGATCGAAGCCGCCGGTTATTCGATTGATGATATTCAACGTATTACGCGTCTGATCAAGATCAACGAATACAAGCGTCGACAGGCACCGGTTGGTTGTCGTGTGACGCACCGTGCGTTTGGTCGTGACTGGCGTTACCCGATTACTTCAAAGTTTAAAGAGTGAAGCTTGGAGCATGACATAATTGTGTCGAGCGCTCTTGGTCTCCTTTTCTTTCTTCCTGTATCAAAAGATTTTTGTTAATTGCATAAAGGAGTTGTCATGAAGCAAATTACTGCCATTATCAAACCGTTCAAACTGGACGAAGTACGCGAAGCGTTGGCCGAAGTCGGCGTCAATGGCTTAACCGTCACTGAAGTCAAAGGTTTTGGTCGCCAAAAAGGCCATACCGAGTTGTATCGCGGCGCGGAATATGTCGTCGATTTTTTGCCAAAAGTAAAAGTTGAATTGGTGATTGACGATGCGCTTGCTGAGCAAGCTGTTGATGCCATCATCAAAGCTGCGCGTACTGGCAAGATTGGTGACGGTAAGATTTTTGTCCGCGAAGTCGAGCAAGTTATCCGCATTCGTACCGGCGAAACTGGTTCGGAAGCAGTATAAGACGCTTTAAGACAGGGCTTTAAGACCGGACTTAAAAACCTGGCTTTACAGCACGCATGGTTGTATCGGCTCGTCGTAACATCGTGTATCTGCCAATTCCTGATGCGGAGTTTAGGTGGAATACAGACGGGCCGCGCTGTCTTACCTTTGACGCAGAACGCATTACCGCTGTGCGCGCATGTCGGCAGTATGTGGGCAGCAACACCTTTGCTGCCGTTTTCTGAAGTGTTTTGGCGCAAACGTTGTATCGTGGACGCCGCGCAGATTCTAGAAACCATTACAGAAACACATCGGACAATATTGCCATGCAGATTCCTCACATTGTATCCATTCAGGATAGCGATCTCAGTAATACCATCACCACTGTCATCAATAATAAAACCAAGCCGTTAGGCAGTTTGGGTGCGTTAGAAGCAATCGGCCTTCAAATCGGATTGATCCAAAAAACCACGCGTCCGACATTCATCCAGCCAGCTATCCTTATATTCGCCGCTGACCATGGTGTCGTCGCCGAGAATATCTCTGCTTATCCACAAAGTGTGACGTGGCAAATGGTTGAAAATTTTCTCAACCAAAATGCGGCGATTAATGTTTTTGCACGTCAAAATAATTGCGCTTTGCAGATAGTTGATGCTGGTGTTAATCATGATTTCGGTTGGCCTCCTCAGTTAATCGGTAAAAAAGTCGGTTTCGGAACGCGAAATTTTGCTAACGAGTCGGCGATGACCGCTGAGCAATGCACCACAGCCATGGAACACGGCATGGACCTGATTGGGGGGCTAACCGGCAATATCGTTGGTTTTGGAGAGATGGGAATCGGCAATACCACCGCAGCGGCGGCCATCATGCACAAGATCACCGGCTTGCCGCTGGTCGATTGCGTGGGGGCGGGAACCGCCTTTGATGCTGCCCGAATTTTGCATAAGCAAAATGTGATTCAGCGTGCGGTCAGTTTTCACGGTGGCATCGTTGCGCCGCTTGATGTATTGGCGACATTTGGTGGTTTTGAAATCGCCATGATGGTCGGTGCGATGCTGGCTGCTGCCGAACGCCGCATGGTTTTGCTGATCGATGGATTCATTGTTACCAGCGCATTACTGGTCGCCGCACAGTTGCGTCCCGAAATCCTGGATTACTGCATTTTTGCGCATTGCTCGGACGAGCGAGGCCACCAACAGATGTTGACGTTCCTTAAAGCGCAACCATTACTGCAATTAGGTTTGCGTTTGGGCGAGGGTACGGGCGCAGCGCTGGCATTACCTCTGGTGCAGGCGGCGGTACTTTTTATGACGGAAATGGCGACCTTTGACTCGGCAGCGGTTGATTCTATTTCTACGCCTCCGCATGCACAGTGAATACTGAATAGCCATGTCCAGCATGCGACCCAGTGCGTTACGCTCGCGTAGTCTGACCAAAGCAATCACCCATCAAGTGCGGTTATTCTTCGTTGCGCTGCAATTCTTTACGCGACTGCCCATTCCCGGCTGGGTTGGGTTCGATCCCGCATGGTTACAGCAAGCTTCGCGTTATTTTTCGGCGGTGGGGATTGTTGTGGGTGCTGTGACGGCAGCGATTTATGCGGCGGCGGCCCATGTGTGGCCGCCCGCGGTGGCGGTGTTGCTATCGACCATTGGCGGCATTTATCTGACCGGTGCGTTCCACGAAGATGGCTTTGCTGATAGCTGTGATGGTTTTGGCGGTGGTTATACTGCCGCCCGTATTCTTGAGATTATGAAGGATTCACGGGTTGGTGCATATGGTGTCATCGGCATGGTGTCGATGCTCGGTTTGAAATTCACGTTACTCGTGAGCCTGCCGTTCTGGGCGGTCGTGGCAGCGTTACTAACGGCCCATCCTATTTCCCGTTTGATGGCGAGTAGTTTGATTTGGCGGCTGACGTATGTCAAAGCCGAGGGCAAGGCAAAACCATTGGCAGAGCAGATGTCCGGACCTGAATGTGGCGTGGCGATGGCTTTCGCTGCGTTACCTTTATTGGCAATCGGTGTTTTGGGTTGGGCGCCTTGGGCGGGGATAGCCGCTGGTCTGGTGTGTAGCGCTATTGCTACCTTGTGGCTCGCCCGCTTTTTCGTTAAGCGCATTGGCGGTTATACCGGCGACTGTCTGGGTGCCGTGCAGCAGGTGGCAGAAGTGACCTTTTACCTTGGTTTATTGGCTGCCATGCCGCTTTTAAAATGATGTACTTAAGATAATGATGCAACTCCATCTTGTGCGTCATCCGAAGCCGAGCACGCCAGGAGCTGTATCCGACTTGTGCTACGGGCGTTCTGACCTCCTTGTATCCGAAGAAGAAAATACGCGTGTGTTGCATCAATTGATAAAGGTACTGCCAAAGCCGGTCCTGATGTTTTCTAGTCCGCTCCTTCGATGCGCGGGGTTGGCGGATAGTTTGTCGCGACAACCGGGTTGGCCGGCACCGACTCTTGATCACCGTCTAGTGGAACTGGACTTTGGAAAATGGGAAATGCAATCCTGGCAGGATATCCCGCGTGATGAGATCGATGCATGGGCGGGCGCGGTGATTGACTATCGACCGGGTGGTGGAGAAAGCGTGATGCAGATGGCGGCACGCGTGGATGCGTTTTATCGTGCGTTGCCGCGACTTCATTCACCATCACCGAACAGTGGCGAAAATAACAACAATGGCGATGATGTTGCCGTCATTTGCCATGCAGGGACTATTCGCCTCCTTTTAGCCTGCCATGCCTTAGCCCAGGAGGCTTCCATGCCAATCGGAGCGCCAAGGGCGATTGCGGATATTGCGCGAAAGGCTGCCAACGCAGCCCATAAGATCGGTTACGGCGAAGTGATTTCGCTAATCTGCTGATTTCGCTGGGATTTTGCACGCGGATTCGAAGATTTATTGTTGCTGTAAAGGCAGATGAATATTAGAATGCCGGTGCTTTTGGTGCTCGCGAACACGGCTGTGTTCGCAGTTAAACGGGAAACACGCGATACGTGTGCTGCCCCCGCAACGGAAAACAAGCGTCTCAATTTGCTTAATGAATGACTGGTTGAATGACCGGTTAATGTCGGCCTATTCACTATGGCCGATAATTGCAGCGTAGTTGCTGCAAAATATTGATTACACAATGTGACAAGCTGCCTCTAACACCACTGTGTTTCGCGCGGGAAGGTAAGGCAGTTGGACTTGGTAGCCCGGATACCGGCCAGTAGCAGGTGGAACTACTTTTAAGGCGGTACGGACGATCTGTCGCGAAATGCGATCCGGCAACTTTGCTGGATTGATTGTTCAGTGCAATGTCTTGCGGAGGTATTTCTTTTGAATCCAGCGCGCGGGGAGGCGAGCTGGTGGTTGTTTTCTTGCTTAAATTATCATGACCCTAACTGTTTCACCGACCCATCCGCGCCGCGCTGCGCGAATGATTGGGCCTTTGTGCCTTTCTACGCTTATTATTTCTACTTTTTCCGCATCCAGTTTTGCTCAGGAAGCCTCGGATAAGTCACTAGAGCCCGTTCTAGTCACAGCAACACGCACGCCACAAAAAGCCAGTGATGTGATCAGCGACAACGTGACGATTTCTGCCGAAGACATTGCGCTATCGGGACAAACCTCGCTGGTTGAACTGCTGCAAAAGCAACGTGGAATTGAAATCACTGCTAACGGCGGTCCTGGTACTTCGGCATCGGTATTCATGCGCGGTGCAGCTAATAATCAAAATATAGTATTAATCGATGGCGTCCGTGTCGGGTCTTCCACGACCGGCGGCGCTACATGGTCCAGCATTCCATTGTCACAAATTGATCACATCGAAATCGTGTATGGCCCTTTGAGTAGTTTTTATGGCGCTGACGCAATGGGTGGCGTGATTCAAATTTTTACCAAGAAAGGTTCGGGCGCGCCGCGTTTGACTGCATCTGCCGGTGCCGGCAGCTATGGTACCCGCACAATGGATGCGAGTATTTCTGGCGCGACCGAAGGCGACCATCGTTTTAGTTACGCTATATCGGTGGCGCATGAAAATGCAGATGGGTTTTCAGCGACTAAGCCAGACCCTTCGCCGTATAGTTCTTATAATCCAGATAAAGACGGCTACAAAAAAGATAGTGCCAGCGGACAGTTTGGGTTGGAGCTGGCAAAGGGCCAGGAAGTTGGCGTGACCTTTTTGCAAAGCCGGTTGAATGCGCAGTACGACGATGGTTCGGATTTCGACACGCGTGTCGTGCAAAAACTTGAAAATGTGGCTGTGTATTCGAAAAACCAGATTCTGCCTTGGTGGAATAGTAAGGTTCAGGTGTCGCAAACTACCGATAAATCGACTTATATCAGCAGCGATCAGCCGGATGGGATCAGCGATGTAACGACTAAGCAGAATAATTACAGCTGGCAAAATGATTTGTTCATCGGGACAGACGTCTTGCAGTTGTTGGCTGAGCGACGTGAGGAGGAGGTTTCTGCCACCGGTTTGTCTGGTGACCGGACGACCAATTCGGTTGCTGCATCGTACCAGTTGAAGCGTGGAGATCATCTGGCGACCGTTAGTATCCGGAATGATAATAGCTCGCAATTTGGTACGCATGCGACTGGTAGTCTTGGGTATGGCTATCGTTTGAACCAGGACTGGCGGGCTAATGTCAGTTATGGCACTAGTTTTCGTGCGCCGACTTTCAATGAGTTGTATTACCCCGGTTATGGTGTTGCGGCGAACAAACCGGAAAAAGGTAAGAATGCGGAGGTGGGGTTGGTGTATGACAATGGGACTTCGCAGTTAAATATTTCTTACTATCACAACAAAATAACTGATTTGATCGTCTCGACTACGACTTGTCCGGTTGAGCCGGATAGCCATCCTTATGGTTGTGCTTATAACGTTGATAAGGCGACGCTTGAGGGGGTTTCTTTTGGCGGCAGTACTAAGTTGGGTAATTTTGCTTTGCGTGGTTCGCTGGATGTGCAGAATCCGCGGGATGATACTAGTGGGAAGTTGCTGGCTCGGCGTGCGCGGCAGCATGGAACGGTGGCGCTTGAGTATGGGGTTGGGGCGTTGAAGTCTGGTGTTGAGATGGTGGTGTCTGGTAAGCGGTACGATGATGGGGATAATCAGGTTGTTTTGGGTGGGTATAGTTTGGTTAACTTGTATGCTAGTGTTGATTTGACTGGGAAGTGGTCTTTGTTTGGGCGGTGGAATAATGTGCTCAATAAGGATTATGAGTTGGCGCGGTATTATGGGACTGCTGGGAGTAGTTTGTTTTTGGGTGTTCGGTATGGGTTTCGGTGATTGGCTGGGGTGTGGTCGGTAGTCGGTAGGTTGGGGGGCTTTTGCTCCGTGGGGGCTTGTCGGGGGTAGCCCGACAGCTAGTTACTTTTTCTTGCTTCGGCTCGGCGCCCCCGCCAAGAAAAAGTAACCAAAAAGAAGGCGACCGCAACTGACGCTGCCCTGCGGGTCCCCAAGTATTTCAGCCGCCAGTCGGGTTGAAAGACCAACTCGCTACGCTCAAACATGTCTTCCAACAATTCCCGACTGACAGCTGAAATACTTGGCAGCGTCCATGACGGAGTACGTCAACTTCAACTTCAAGAACAACCGCAACGTCAACTGTGGCTGCGCCTGCAAGTTCAAGAGCAACGTCAACTGTGGCTGCGCCTGCAAGTTCAAGAGCAACGTCAACTGTTGCTGCGCCTGCAAGTTCAAGAGCAACGTCAACTGTGGCTGCGCCTGTAAGTTCAAAGGCAACGTCAACTGTGGCTGCGCCTGCAAGTTCAAAGGCAACGTCAACTGTGGCTGCGCCTGCAAGTTCAAAGGCAACGTCAACTGTGGCTGCACCGGCGATTGCGTTGGTATTGACGGTTTTGATATTTGGGTTTTGTTTTGAATTATTTTTTTGTGTTTGAAAGATTGCGTGATTAATAGTGGAGCTTTGAAAAAATCGTCAATTTCTTCTACGCGTGGGTCGCGGGATGGGCGGC
Organism: Glaciimonas sp. GNP009; assembly: GCF_054343755.1. Taxonomy (NCBI): domain Bacteria; kingdom Pseudomonadati; phylum Pseudomonadota; class Betaproteobacteria; order Burkholderiales; family Oxalobacteraceae; genus Glaciimonas; species Glaciimonas sp. GNP009. Next base: position 75,161 of record NZ_JBTGUV010000004.1, on the reverse strand, counting down.
GGGCGATTTTGGTGTTGGGTGGGTTGGGTTTGTTGGCGTTGGTTAGTATTGTTTTTGCTTGTGCGGTTGGTTCGGTGACGTTGTCTTTTTCTGATATTTTTGGCGCTTTGAGTGAGGTGTTGCGTGGTGCACCTAAAAGTATGGCGGCGACTTTGTTGCAGTTGCGGTTGGAGCGGGCTTTGTCTGGGTTTGTGACTGGGGCGATGTTGGCTTTGGCTGGGGTGATGATGCAGGCGTTGTTGCGTAATCCTTTGGCTGATCCTTATGTGCTGGGGGTTTCTGGTGGGGCGGCGGTTGGGGCGTTGTTTGCGATGCTTTTTTTTAGTGCGGCGTGGATGATTGATGTGGCGGCGTTTGCGGGTGCGATTGTTGTGGCGTTGCTGTTGTTTGGTTTGGCTTATCGGGATTTGCGGGGTGGGATTTCGGATGGTAACGCGCCGTTGCTGTTGTTGACTGGCGTGATTGTGGCTTCGGGTTGCGGTGCTTTGGTGACGTTGATGCTGTCGATTGCGCCGGATAGTCGGTTGCGTAGTATGGTGTTTTGGTTGATCGGCGATTTGTCGGGGACGCAATTGCGCTGGTTGCCTTGGATTGTTTTGAGCGGTGCACTTATTTTTGCTTTACGCAAAGCACGGCATATTAACGTCATGGTCATGCAGGCAGAGGCGGCGGCGACGTTGGGGATTCATGTGGCGTCGTTACGTAAGGGGTTGTTCTTTTGTGCGGCCTTATTGACTGCTTGCACGGTGAGTAGCGCGGGCGCGATTGGGTTTGTCGGGTTGATTGTGCCGCATGCGTGTCGGTTTGCGCTGGGACCGGATCACCGTTTGTTGTTGCCTGCTGCGACCATTGCCGGTGGCACGTTTCTCTTGTTGGCGGATACATTGGCGCGTACTGTTATTGCGCCAACACAATTGCCGGTCGGCGTGATTACGGCCTTGATCGGCGTGCCGGCATTTCTATTACAACTGCACCACATTCGCAAACGATGATGACATCTCCAACACTGATGCGCACCCGGTCTGTCGATTTAACTATCGAGGGTCGTGCGCTGGTCGCGGGTTTGGATTGGGATCTGCATCCTGGCCAGCTTTGGTGTGTGATCGGTCGCAACGGGGCTGGGAAGAGTACATTTTTGCGCTGTCTGGCAGGTTTGCGCTTGCCCGATGGCGGGGTAGTGGAACTGGCTGAAAAACCGTTATCACAATGGGCGTTGGAAGGGCTGGCGCGGGTTCGCGCGTTTTTGCCACAAGGAACGCGTGACGCCTTCGGTTATCGCGTGATTGAAACCGTATTGGCGGCGCGGCATCCGTATCACGATACCCGCTATTGGGAATCCGATACTGATCAGGAAACCGCTTTAAGTGCGTTAAGAGCGCTGGATGTAGAAGCACTTGCCGAACGTGATATTCGTACCTTGTCCGGTGGCGAGCGTCAGCGGGTGGCGATTGCCGCTGTGTTGGCGCAGGATACGCCGTTATTATTGCTCGACGAGCCTGCGAATGCGCTGGATCTGGCGCATCAGGTTAGCGTGATGCGTTTATTGGACGAACTGTGCGCGAACAGTGAGTCGCCCAAAGCCATCGTAATGGTAAGCCACGACTTGAATCTGGCGCATAGCGTGGCGAGTCATGCGCTGCTGCTGATGGGAGATGGAGGTTGGCGTGCCGGGCCGGTTGCCGAGGTGATGACAGCACCAATTCTGAGCCAATGTTTAGGGCATCCGATCGAGATCATCACGCACGAAAATCGGTCTATTTTTATTCCTGCGTAGCGCGTATGTAATGGGTCGGTTTCCATCTAAGTGTCGAGAAAAAATTTTCTATAAATAAATGTAGTTGATTCATTGCTCGTTACATTCCTACACGATGCTTCTACTTCTAAACGTGGCGCTAAAAACTTTCGGGCGTTAATAATTTTGTATATCGGAATATTATTGTGAAACCGAACATCGTAAAGCGTATTTTCTTAATGACGGTATTGCTCATCAGTGTGCAACTTTCAGTCATAGTAAATGCTTCAGGAGCGGCTATTATAGTCAAAGATGACGCAGGCAATATCATCACGTTAGCGCAGCCAGCTTTGCGCGTAGTGACAATGGCCCCGCATATTACGGAATTAATATTTGCCGCCGGTGGTGGGTCCCGAATAGTCGGTACAGTCAAGTACAGCGATTATCCGGTTGCTGCAAAAAGTATTCCTCGAATAGGTGACAACAGCCTGCTGGACATAGAGCGGTTGATTGCGCTCAAACCGGATTTATTGGTGGTATGGCGACATAACAGTGCCGATCGTCAATTGGAACAATTACGAAAACTCGGCATCCCATTATTTTACAGCGACCCACGCAAGTTGCGCGATATCCCGGACAGCATCATCCGTCTAGGCCGACTATTAGGCACAACTGGTGACGCAGAAAAAGAGGCAGCCGCGCTAGGTGAAAAAATTGACGCTCTCGCTTTTAAATACCAGAAACGTCCTCGCGTCCGAGTTTTTTATCAGGTATGGAGTCGCCCGCTGTATACGCTCAACGGCAGCCAGATTGTCAGCGATGCGATCAACGTATGCGGCGGAGAAAATATCTTCGCCCATCTGTCAGTGACAGCACCAGTCGTTAATATAGAAGCCGTGCTGGTTGAAAATCCAGAGGTACTCATAAGTGGACAACGGAAAGATGATGAAAGTGACCTCGATTATTGGCGCAGCTATTCTGGCTTGCTGGCAGTTCATCGCAACAATTTATTCGGTATCGATGCCGATCTGATGAATCGAGCAGGTCCGCGATTGATCGACGGTACCGTTGTTCTATGTGAGAAGCTGGCATTAGCGCGCTCTCGTCGAGGTCAGCCTTAATGTGGCTTGTGAAATACTTTAGCCAGTTTTAACTTCACCGACACCATTAACGAGTCTCCATGCGTCGCCAAAAAGATGCCATTTTTCACTTTCGGCAGGATCAAGAAACATACCTTCAGGTATTTTTGAAAAGCCAAGTGCTTCATATGCAGGAATGGCACTGTCTATCGGCGAGAGCATCAGTTGTCCAAGTCCCCCGATTTCCATTGATTTTTTTACAGCCCGCTCTAACAGCGCTGCTCCGGCACCGCTGCTGCCCGGATGCGTAACAAAAATTTCTACATACGGAACATTCAAGGCCTCCTGTCGATGAAGCATGGTTAGTGCTCCCACTGGCACCTGATCCACACTGTATAAGAGTTGAGTGTCAGCGGGCGGTAAAACAGAACAGACTCCGCACATAAATCTTGCAGCTTCGACTCTGGCGCTCCACTGCAGCTGGTCGTCGTCAGGGTCGTTGGCTTCCCCAATACTTTTACCTTGTTGCTGCCAATGTTGCGTGATGCTTTCTTGCATCGAGCGCAGAGCATGAGTCAACGTAACACGATCAACCTCGCTAATAGGATTCTCCGCCGGTGGCTCTAGCTCGGCATATTTTGAATAAAACAATGGAAAAGCACTAGAAGTTACGATCATATTTTGATTCCTATAAAGTTTATCGTCAATCAGTATAAGTTAAACGGTTTTTCACTTGCGCTTAGCCTCATCGGGCCTTGTTTTTAGATCGATTCGGGTTCGATTGAAATTAAGAAAACCTGGTGCAGATATCGTTAAGTTCAACTTGTTATCTTGGTGTGATGGTCGTCGTGTATTTGGTGTGTGTTCGTCGTTTTCAATTGCTGCGTATCGATATGTGTTACCTGACAATATTGTCAACGCATAGTGCAAATACTTGCACGTGAGAAATTTTTCGCTTAATCTGTGATCGCAACTTGACACAGTTATTAATCAGATTACCCTTATAGACGAGGTGTTCAATGACTTCAAATGCCGACGATACCAAGCTTCGATTGCCCCATGGTCATGCCATTACGCCATGTGTTGACACTAGCGTCGATCCCCATTTTGATCCTAACGTCAAGCGTGTTGCGGACCCCAACGATCCTTACCTCAATAGCGTGAGTCCTTACGTGGACATCTGGCTCCATTCGGGTAACGCTCCCCTCACGATCGTGGATCTGGCGCAGACCGGTGGGACGATTCGTATGACCACAGTCATGATGCGCATACGTGAAGTCATCATCTATAACAGTACTGCTTATGATATGCGGATCGTACGAGTAGAGAAGTTTAGCGGCGACTGGGCGATCTGGGATGAGGCTGCTGGCAAGATGGTGAAGATTGGTCCGCCATCCGGGACGGTCGGCCCAGGACAGGCGAGAAGCTATGTTCTGTGGAATTCGGTGAATGTCGGTAATTCGGGGCACGTCTCTGGCGTTCTCCACTTTGAGGTCTTCGATCCCAAGACTAATACTTTTATTTGTAACCTCAAGTTGTCCTGTAAAAAAAGGATGTGGGAGACGGCCTATTACGCGATAGAGACAAATAACGGTCATCGAGACTTTGATGTGACCGCGCTTGATACATGGGGCAATGAATGGTTTATACCGGGTTGGCCCGTGGGCGGGGAGGATAATGCTTACATGGATAGTGGTGGCGGATTTGGACAAAATAACCATGCGATCATTGCCTTTTGTGTTGGCGATGATGTGCTGAAGATAGGTCAAATTCCAGGCAGCGGTAAATGTGATCTCTACGAGAAGGGGTTTTATGCATCACTCGGTAAAAAGCCTCCCACAAGTGCAATTAACAGGCCGGATTATGTTTGGGGACCGGCTAGTGATCGGTGGAAAAGTGGTGTGGCAGGCGAAGCCTTAGGTAATTTGATAGGCGGCTTGGCTTACGGGTGTGACTGGTTGTTTGGTGGAAAAGATACGCCCAACAGGCCGCAGCCGGATCCCTGGAGATTCTCGACTGAAACTCCCGAGGAAGGCAAAACGTATATTATTTCTGAGTGCAAGAATAGCGGGGACGCGCTGGGTTATGTAGATACCCCATCACACGGCATTATATTCGGCACTCTACTTGGGTTAAAGCCAAATTTTATTCGGGATAGATCCCAGCAGTGGCGGATCAAAAAGGTGAAAGGCGGTGAGTTTGATGGTTTATATGTGCTGCATAACATGAAAAAAGACAAGGTAGGTGGCGATTGCATATTGGCCTGGGGCTATTACAACTCCACGGTTTCGGTGCGCTCGCTGAATGTTACCGATCCTGTCGATAGATTTCGGTATTGGCGCTTGGTACTCAGTCAGGATAAGCGTTCTTATATTCTGGTGGCCGGAGGAACTCTTCATGGCCATCCCTTCGGGATACTGACCGGTTTTTCTGGAACGGAGGAGGGATACAGAATCAGGGTCCGTGACAACAGCAGTTCCCAGTCATTTGTGTTCACGGAATTTGTACCATTGGTAACTGGAGCTAAATATGTTATTACCAGTCGACTTAGCGGAAAAGTAATGGACGTTCTAGGGGGTGAAAAAGGGCCGGGAACGCCTGTTGTTCAGTATCCCTATACTGGTGGGAATAATCAACATTGGGTTCTAGGGTTTAAAACTGCTTTTACAAGAGTTTATTTCTTAACTGTGGATTATGCCCCTCATTGCATGTTGCATGCAGATGACCGCGCCGGGGATAGTATCCCTGTCACTATTGATGTAGTGGCAGCATCATCCTGGCATAACTTTAAGTGGAATATAGACCCAAGTTTCCACGGTTCCTACAGGCTAAGCGGCAACTATGGAAAACAATTGGATGTGACAGATGGGCGGCTGGATAACTACAGAAAACTGCAACTTTTCAAGGCGAACAATACTCTGGCGCAACTATGGCAGTTTAGTAGAGTTGGCTCCAATCGTCGTGATCACGAAAAATCTGACCTTGATCGGCGTATTGAAAAGGCTGAGCATGATATCGCTGAAGTTGTAGAGCAGATACGTCAGGGCGGAGATCCGACGGGGGATTTAGCAAAATGGGTTGAGAACAATCTTCAGGAACTGGAGAGAATGAAGGCCGAGCGTGATGGTCAGGAAGCGTTGCATTCACCGGAACCGGATGACATCTGATATTGGCGAATATGTCAAAGAAGTCCCATACCGGTGGACATCGCCACCGGTATTTTTAAATCTACGGGTTGGAAATACAATTTTATTTCATCATAAATAGTATGTTGTGACGCGGCGTATCCGCGATCAGTACCAATTAATTAAATCTGTTTTTTATGCGGGAAAAGTATTGTTATTCCGATTATTTTAAGGCGGAATACAACTGTCATTCATGTTTTAATCGCATCCTTTCAGCGTGCAATATCCGTCCACTGCGCATCATTTTGATGGCTACGAATGACGGCCTCAATAAATGCCATCCCGGCGACGCCATCATTGACGTTTGTCAGCCAGCGTGTCGCTTCGGGAATGGGTAGACCTGCGTTGATCGCCGTAATCTGTAAGGCGGTATCCACATACAATTGGGCGAAGGCTTCTATGTAACCTTCCGGATGACCGGCGGGAACCCGTGTGGCATGCGCGGCGGCGGCACTGGCGGCCCGGCCCGGGGTAAGGCGCTGGGCGTTACCGCCTTGCGGCGTGATCCATAACTCGTTTGGATTTTCCTGGTTGAAGGCGAGTTGGGCTTTGCTGCCGTATAAACGCAAACGTAAGGCATTTTCAGCGCCGGTGGCGACCTGACTCGCCCACAACGTGCCGCGCGCGCCGTTGGCGTAGCGCAGCATGACTTGTACGTGGTCGTCGATAGGACGTCCGGGTACGAAAGTAGATAGTTCAGCCAGCAGTTGAGTGGGTGTTTGACCGCTAATATATTGCGCCAGTTGATAGGCATGCGTGCCGACATCGGCCAGCGTCCCACCGGGACCTGAGCGTAACGGATCGTTATGCCAGTTGTCGGCAGCGCCGGTATTGGCGCTGCCAATAGAGGCGGCTAGCCAATCCTGTGAATACTCGACCTGTATCAGTCTTGGGTCACCGATGTCACCTGCTTCGACCAGCGCTTTGGCATGGCGCACCATTGGATAGCCGGTGTAAGTGTGAGTGAGTGCAAAGACACGATTTTTTTGTTGTGCGAGTGTAGCAAGTTCCTGGCCTTCCTTGAGTGAAATAGCTAAAGGCTTGTCGCAAATGACGTGGATACCAGCTTCCAGAAATGCTCTTGCTACCGGGGCGTGTAAAAAGTTTGGTGTGACGATGGTGACGACGTCAATGCCATCCGGTCGTGCGGCTTCCTGCCGCGCCATTTCTTGATAGTCGCTATAGCTGCGGCTTGGGTCGAGGCGAATCTCGGTAGCACTATTGGCAGCGCGCGTCGGGTCACTGGATAATGCGCCCGCCACCAACTCATAGTAATCGTCGAGGCGGGCGGCAATCCGATGCACCGAACCGATGAACGCGCCTTGGCCGCCGCCCACCATTCCTAGTCTTAAACGTCGTTGCATTTCTGTTCCTTTTTACCAAAATTATGTGGTCGTATTTTGCAGCTCTAGCGTACTAGCCCAAGCAATTGATTGATTTGATCCTGTTTGACTGCGCCACCCGCGAAATCATCGAAAGCGCGGTCTGCCACATGAATAATATGACGTCGAATAAATTCCGCTCCTTCTGCTGCGCCGTCCTCGGGATGCTTTAAGCAGCATTCCCACTCCAACACCGCCCAACCAGGAAAATCATATTGCGCCATTTTGGAGAAGATTGCGTTGAAATCAATTTGCCCGTCACCGAGTGAGCGAAAACGTCCGGCACGATCTTGCCAGGACGAAAAGCCACCGTACACGCCTTGTTTACCATTTGGACGAAATTCTGCATCCTTGACATGGAAAGCCTTAATCCGGTCGTGATAGATATCGATGAAAGCAAGGTAATCGAGTTGTTGCAACAGAAAATGGCTGGGATCATACAAAATGCTGGCTCGAGGATGCTGGTCAACGGCATCAAGAAAACGTTCAAAACTGACGCCATCATGGAGATCCTCACCGGGATGTAACTCGTAGCAAAGGTCAACACCAGCGGCATCGAACGCATCCAGAATAGGACGCCAACGCCGAGCCAACTCAGCAAATGCTGTTTCCACCAGACCCGCTGGACGCTGCGGCCATGGATATAAATAAGGCCACGCCAGTGCCCCTGAAAAAGTCACATGGGCGCTTAAGCCGAGACGTTGAGATGACGTTGCTGCGAGTGTTAACTGTTCGATGGCCCATGCAGTCCGCGCCGCGGGATTGCCGCGCACATGCGGCGCTGCAAAGTTGTCGAATAAAGGATCGTAAGCCGGATGCACTGCGACGAGCTGGCCTTGTAAATGGGTCGATAATTCGGTAATCGTTAATCCATGTTGCGCCAGTAATCCTGTGATGTCATCACAGTAGGTTTGACTCTTCGCGCCTAGCGTCAGGTCAAACAGGCGCGGGTCGGTTGGCAACTGAATACCTTTATATCCCAGACCGGCGGCCCATGCAGCCAGATGGGAAAGTGTATCGAATGGTGCTTTGTCACCCATGAACTGGGCGAGAAAAATGGCTGGCCCTTTGATCGTTTTCATGGTTAATCCTCTTTGTTTAGCATTGTTAAAACGGTGGATACAGGACCTGATGTCACGCCCATCATGCGGTCCTGTATCCATCATTACTGCTTATCGCGACGCGCTCAAATGTGCGTTTACATATCAGAACGGTGAATTGGGAAAGTAGAATTGTTTGGCGTTTTCCTTCGTGATCAATACCGAGGGAATGATGGTGTTCGCTGGTAACTTTTCACCTTTCAAACGTGCTTCGGCGGTCATTTTAATCGCATCATAGATGAACTTAGGTGAGTACGAAACGTCCGCCATAATCAGGGGATCAGAGCCATCCATGATTTTCTTCACAGCGCCTTTTGCACCAGCGCCGCCAAATACATCTTTGATATCCGTGCGCTTGGCTTGCTCGATTGCTTTCTGTACACCGATCGCCATATCGTCGTCCGCCGCCCAGACTGCATCGATTTGTTTAAAGCGGGTCAGGTAATCTTGCATGACTTTGAACGCATCATCTCGGTTCCAGTTGCCATATTTTGCATCCAGGATCTTGATGCCGGGGTGATCTTTCATCACAGCGTTAAATGCATCAAAACGCGTGTTGTCGAGCGTGGTTGGCATACCGCGAAAAACGACGATATTGCCTTTGCCGTTCAATCGTTTAGCCATGTATTCGGCTGGCAATTTACCGAAAGCGGTATTGTCGCCCGCTACGTACGCATCTTGTGCATCGTTCGTGGTGAGGCCGCGATCCACGACGGTAACGTAGACACCTTTCTTTTTTACCTGCGCCACGGGTTGCGTGAGTGAGGCCGACTCAATGGGAAAAATAACCAGCGTGTTGATCTTGTTGACGGTCAGCATATCTTGAAGCTGATTGGCTTGTTCCGGCGCGGTGGCGGCCGTTTTGACGATGACCTTCAAACCGGGATGCGCTTTCTCCAATTCTGCCTTGGCTTCATTCGCCCACCAGACAATACCGGCGGTAAAGCTATGGGTCGCTGTGGGAATCGCTACGCCTAATACAACTTTTTCTGCTGCAAATGCGGATGCCGCCGACAATGCATTCAGTGCTAACAACCCTGCGCCCAGTATTTTGGTGATACGTTTCATGGTGTCTCCTCCGGTAGATGGGTGCCGTGAGCGGCAATCCCTTTGTAAAAAACTGCGTTAACTTTTTAAACCTTTTAACGTTATTTCTTCATCTTCGACTGCGCTGTAGAAAAGCCACCGCGATGATGACGATGCCCTGGACCGCTGCGTTGAGATAGACGCTAATGATGCTGGTCAGGTTGAGAATATTACTGATAACGGAGAGCAAAATCGCACCGATAACTGTACCAACTATGCGTCCCTCGCCACCTTTAAGCGCTGTGCCGCCGACAACCACTGCGGCAATCGCTTCCAACTCCCACAGCAGGCCGGTTGTCGGTGAGGCCGATCCCAGACGTGGGACGTATAAAATGGTGGCGACTCCAACACAAAGTCCGAGAAAAATATAGGTCGATATCTTCACCATATCCACCCGTACCGCCGCATACCGTGACACCTGCTCGTTCGATCCAATCGCTTGAACGTGCCGTCCGAAGGTGGTGCGATTGAGAATGACAGCGCCGCCAATCGCAACTAGAAGAAATATCCATATGGGAATTGGCACGCCCAACAAGTTTTTGTAATACACAGGGCTGTATAGATCCGACAATTGATTGTCGAGCGTCAGCGCGCCACCATCGGCTAGATAAGTCAGAAATGCCCGGAAGATGCCGAGCGTGCCAAGGGTCACAATAAACGGTTCAATTTTCCCCTTGGTGATGAGCAAGCCGTGTATGAGTCCGAACACAGAGCCAAGCACCAGCGCCAATACAATACCTAAAACAACAATAGTAGTGGGATTCAAGTGCATACCGCCTACACCATGCATCAGCATGTTCATAAAGTAGATCATGCTGCCAGCAATCAAGCCCGCCATGGAACCGACCGACAAATCGATTCCGCCCGATATGATCACGAAAGTCATGCCAACCGCGATAATGCCAATAAAGGCGGTGCGGGTCAGCACGTTCATCATATTATCGACAGTGGCAAAGTCATGATTAAGCAGCGTGCCGACAATACATAAAGCGATCAGGCCAATCAATGGGCCAATATTTTTAATGCGACCGATGATGGCAGAAGCGGCGGCTGGCTTGTTGTGCGCTTTATTGTGCGACTCATTCTGCGCCTCAACGGGTGATTCAGTGTGTGCCGGTTGCATGAGCAATCAACTCCTCTTCAGTCAAATGCTCGCTGTCGAGCGTTGTTTGTAATGTGCCGGAACGCATCACCGCGACGCGATGACAAAGACCAATCAGTTCGATCAACTCGGACGAAATCACAATGACTGCGCGTCCTTCCGCTGCTAACTGATGAATTAAAAAATAGATATCGCGCTTGGCACCTACATCGACCCCTCGGGTTGGTTCATCAAGAATGATGACGCGTGGATCAGGATGCAAAATTTTGGCAAGCGCTAACTTTTGCTGGTTTCCACCTGACAGCATGCGTGCTTTACTATCGAGATCGCCGGTGCGAATATTGAAGACATTGGCTGCTTGATCCAGCGCCTTTTTCTCGGCGTTGATGTCGAGCCATGGGTGAGCATAGCGCTCCACCGTCATCATAGTCAGGTTCTCGCGTAGCCCAAGATTGACGTGCAATCCTTTACCTTTACGGTCCTCGCTGAGATAGGTCACGCCATGTTGCATCGCCTGACGAGGATTACGCAGATTGACCGGCTTGCCGCTCAAAGTAATTTTTCCAGCGCTGCGGGGGCGCAAGCCAAGCAAGGCCTCGAACGACTCTGTGCGGCCCGCGCCAACCAGTCCGGCAAAACCTAAAATTTCACCAGCGCGTACTTCAAAGGAGAGTTCTTTTGACCAACCAGGTACGCATAAACCATCTACTTGCAATAAAACTGCGGCGTCGGTGGCGTGGCGCGATTTTAGAGGAAACATATCTGACAGATCGCGGCCAACCATTAAATTGGCCATCTGTTGCCGAGTCAAAGTTGCTGTTGGTTCGCGTGTAATAAAGCGACCATCGCGCATAACGATTACTTCATCGGTGATGCGTTCGACTTCATCAAGCTTGTGTGAAATATAAAGAATGGTGACGCCATCGTTATTGAGTTGCGCCATAAGCGCAAATAATCGCTGCGTTTCAGATGAGGTCAGCGTTGCGGTCGGTTCGTCCATAATCAGGAAGCGTGCTTTGCGTGCGAGTGCTTTGGCGATTTCCACCAGCTGTTTCTCTGCTACGATTAAGTGGCGTACTTTGGTATCTGGGCTGACGTTCAGACCAACCTGTTTGAGGTAACGCGCAGCGTCTTCGCGCATCGCGGCATCGTCAAGTAGCCAGCCTTTGTGTTTTTCATGACCCAGAAATATATTTTGCGCGACCGTCAAATGTTCAGCCAGATTAAATTCCTGATGGATCAACACAATGCCGCTGGCTTCGGCTGCGCGCGAACTGGTGAAGCGTTGCGGCTGGCCGTCAATGACCAGTTGTCCATCGCTGGCGGTCTCGTAACCCGCCAAAATTTTCATTAAGGTTGATTTTCCGGCACCATTTTCGCCCAATAAACCATAGACCCGACCGGGCGCCAAATCGAAGCTGACGTCGTGCAATACGCGTACCGGTCCGAAATCTTTGCAGATATGTTGGAAGCTGACGGTGACACTCATGGTCTGGTCCTCACGGAAAGATCCTCATAAGGATTTTGATGAAAAATCATCGCCACGCAAGCCGTTGGATTTGGTCAATGGGCCGCAGTGTTGGCGGGAATCAGGGCAAAGCGGTATTTGCGACCGGATACGCATCATTACGTGCTCCCTCTGAGAACCAGATGATGGTCAAGCAGAACGCCCGATACAGGAACCGTTGGCGCGGTCAAGCGGTGCAATAAAAGCAGCGCGGCGGTTTCACCCAGTGCGCGCATTGGCTGCGCAATCGTCGTCAGACCAGGATCAATCTGCGCAGCAATCGCAATGTCATCGAAGCCGATCACCGCGACGTCTTCCGGCACGCGTTTGCCAAGTTGACGCAAGGCGCTCAAGACGCCGATGGCCAACGTGTCGGAGACGGCAAAAATGGCTGTCGGCGCATCCGACTGTGCCATCATTTCTAACGTGGCGACGGTTCCAGCGGCGTAATCCAGGCTTTGAACGGTTTTGCGCCATTCCGGGCGTGGTGTCAAACCGGCAGCGTGCATGGTGTCGATATACCCGGCTTCGCGTTGCCGCGCATAAAGATAACGGGCGTCAGAATTGATCAAGCCGATGCGCTGATGACCACGCTGAAGCAAATGGCGAATCGCATCGCTGGCAGCGCGATGATTATCGATGCTGACATAAGGGACGGCAACTGTAGGATCAAACTCGCAACAGGCGACCCATGGCAGGCGCACTGACTCATTGGCTAATGCGTGCTGAATGGTGTCGGGGTCAAGGCAGATTGCGCCGTCAGCACGATGTGTGCGCAGCAGATCAAAATACGAACGTTCTTGCTCTTCCTCTGCGCCGGTGTCGCATAGCAGGACAAAATAACCATGCTGACGTGCGACTTGATTGATGCCGCGCACAATCTCAGCGTAAAAAGGATTGCCTACGTCAGGCACCATGGTTAACAGCAAGCGACTCTCGGCAGTGCGCAAGTTGCGCGCCAGATGATTCATCCGATATCCCAACGCCTCAACCGCAACCATGACTTTATCGCGGGTTTGGGGACGTACGCCGGTTTGCCCATTCATGACACGCGAGACAGTCGCTACTGATACGCCTGCGTGGGAGGCGACAGACGAGATTGATGCAGACGAGATTGAACCCGGGTGATCGGAGGTGGGTAAAGGCGAATCTTCAGTACGCATTGCGGTTCAGTTAAAAATGTAATCGATTACATTTTTAACTGAATGGCGGTCCTTTTGCAAGGATTCTCGATGTTGCAATGCGGTAGGAATGGTGTCTGGATTGCTTCTACATTATGAACGAATAGTGATGAACTGATTCTGGTTGAGCGGCGTTGAGCACCTATTTTGCTTAGTATTGATTGTGCGTTTCGACATTTTTATTTTCGTTTCTTCACCAGCACGATAATAATGTCGTCTGGTAAAAATAACGCTACGAGTTATCTGCGCTTTAAATTGACACACCGTTTTAACTTTAGCTAAATGTGAATGTTAAAGCAGCTTTACTGTTTGATCGTTTGCAGTAGTTCAGTTGGTGGCATTTCATCGCGTATGTGCATGAAACTCGCAAATCGCGGTACGCCACCTGGATGTAATCCCCGATAGCGATACGTCACCCAGCTACTAATCGGCGGAGGTCGGCGACGCTCGGCGTCCGTGAACCCCGTCCCAATCCGAAAGCGTAATCCTGTTGGTGTTTCGACTATCAGCGCACCCATCACGCCGAGATGTTTTCCTTTTCCGGGAAGATAGCCCACGACTCTGGCTTCAGTATCATCATGCGTTTTCATTTTGAGCAGATCGTCACTGCGTATGCCGCGATAGGTTGCATTGCCTCGATGTAGCATCAAGCCTTCGCCGCCTTGGTTGACATTTTTTTGGAGCATGCTTTGTAACGCTTGTTGATCCGCGACCTTGATTTGCGCTACCGCTTCAACCCATGGCTTTGCTATCTTGGTGACGAGATTTTGCAGCACGGGAATACGTTCATCGAACGTTCCTGAATGCGCCGGTAAATCAAATACCATAAAACGAATTTGGCGCCACGCAATATCATTGGGTGTCTGTTGTCGTATGGTCGAAACGGCTGTCGTGAATAGTCCGCGACCGGCCCATAACTCACCATCTAGCGGAACCTTCGGCCAGCCAGAAGTGAACCACGCAGGCGCATGAATCGGATTGCCACCGCGGGTCCATAACGCCACTCCATCCCAATAGCCCCTTACGCCATCCAATTTTTCACTGACCCAATACTCTGCCAGTTTTACGCCAGGATGATAAATATTTGCCTGCATGAGCGACGGTGGAGGACGCTCGTTTGTTCGGCCGGTTTGTGGCGTGATACCAAGAAGCAAGAAAATACTACAAAGCAGGACCATGACGATTTTTCTGCGGAGTTGTCTGGTTTTGATAAGGTGAAATGGTCGGGGCTTTTTGTCTATAGACATGCGGTGTTCTTTCTTACGTTGATGAAGTTCGGCTGTTTTAGTTTGACTCGCGCCGTATCAGTAATAAATACCTGATTGCTTTCGACGACTAACAATTAATTACTCGTTAATGCGTTAAGTGGAATTTCGCGGATGAATGATGGGCGTGAACTATTCAAAGATATGTCGCTGTCGCAAATAGCCACTTCCTTCACGACGTGTATTTGTCTGAGTAACAATAAAGGGTGAGCGCAATTCAGCGACGTCGGCATCAGTTTGCAGCGGATAAAACCTCGCCAGCGTAGCTTGCTCATCTTTCGAAAAAACAGTCTGCTGTCTGGAGCTTTGCGTGGCTTGAATTTTGTCCGCACGGTAGTAAGCGTAAGGACGACGTGTTTGTGGGTCAATTTCTCCATTCCGATAGTTGGACATGTTATCCGCCGCTTCCAATGTGTCGACACGGCTTTGCAATATGGCATCCAGTTGCGGATTGTCCTTGATCCCCTTTTGATAGTTTTGCCATACACGACTTCTATACGGCGTCGATGGCGCTTTCCCTGAATCGTGATGCGTGATTGCCATCTTGAGCAAGGCTTCTGATTTTTCTTCAAGGGTGGTGTAACCGGCCAAATAGAAATTCGCCAGTGAATCATGGACGTATTCTTCCAGCAGGACTAAAAAGGGCGCTTTCTGCGGCACTGCTGCTTTGGTCATTTCTCCCAAGGCCCATAATTCATTTGATTCCGGGGGCACCCCGCTACGCGCCAGACGCAGTTGCCAGGCGTTTGCCACGCCATGATTTTCGGCAGCAAATCGGAGAGAGGGGCGACCATGCACATCGCGACCAAAACTATCTCGACCATTCCTTTCATCGGCCGCTAATTGGGCGCGCTTTGTCAGCAGTTTGACATCGCCTTTTAGTAAGGCGTTATAGCTCTGCATATTGTGTTGTTCTTGCTGGTTGGCGCGGTTGTAACCGACAGAGTTAGTCAACCCCTCCAATCGCAATCGTCGAAAACAGTAATACAACCGCATATGCTGACGGACGATGCTGTGAAACGTGGGAACGATCTTACGCTCTGGATCGCCCTCAAATTCTGTTTTTCCGGCCGCCATGTAATCGTTCCAAGCGATGGCAAGTTTGGGGTTGATGGCATAGTCTTCCTTGAGATCAGACTCCATCACGCAATAGTTAACTAAAGGCACACCCGCTTTACTCGCAGCCAGATACATATGCGCCAACGGGACCTGCGAAAGCAGCATATCCAGTTCTCCTTTGCCATTTTTGATTCCACGTCCGTGGTCGCCCGGCGCGTAACCGCCGCCGACATCGGCATGCACACCAGGATAGATCACTTCGGTGACGTTTTTTCCTTGCACGCGGGTGAGCGGAAAATTGCGACGCTGCTCATGCCCGCCGCTAAAATGCACGGTTTGTTCCACGCATGCTGGCAGTGGGGACAGCGTTTCATTCGCCCACGCCCAATGTCCATCGGCCCAAAACGCCGGTGTGGTTTCTGCCGCCGATTGCGACATACCGGTACTCGCCACGCAATCAAATAGTCCAAGAAATTCGATACTGGCAGGCATTCCCGCAAAGGTGCCATCTTTCGCCAGCAAATCATTAAACCAGTAACAAAACGCCCGAGCCTGCATCGCGCCACGAGAAAATCCGAAAACCGAAAGGCTAATTTTGGGGATTTTTGGTAAGGGACGATCCTTGCGCGCGAGACGCAATGCAATATCCAGTTCGTCGCTTAGCCCTTTAAACCAACTACGCCGGTCGGGGCGTGGTTCGTGGGCGTCGCTTAATGGATCACCGGTGTCAATTTCGCGGGTGTATTGTTTGAGTTTGGCTGCGATGTCCTTATCATTGAACTTTTTTTTATTTTGGTCGAATGTTCGATATACGGCGTTATAAACTTCCAGCAACGCATACAAAATCCGCGCTTGTCCGCCTTTGCCGAACGCTTTTCCTTCCATCGTTTCGCGCCATTCGTTGTTTTCCGGAAAGGGCGTACCCAACCCCGGAACATAAATTCGATAATGTCCTGGTGCTTGCATCCAGCCTTGCCCGTCCGCACTTTTATGGGCATTAAACAACTTGACGATGTTGGTATGACTTTGTAGCGGCTCGTCTCGGTATCGGTTGTTATCGGTTCCATCAAAAAACACGCCAATATTGATATATTGCTGGCACCACGGAATATTTTTGGTTGGTCGTCCTTTTTTTAGAATGAGGCTACAGAGGTCGGCGGTGGTTGGCGTCATTTCCTTTTCAGTGTTATCGGAAATGATTAATGGTGCAGATTGGACAATTGCGTGCATTTATTCCTCCTCGGGTGGTGCGATGGTGATGTTCATCGGAATAGGATGATGTGGTCCAGGAAAAGCGAACGCTGACACCACTCGCACTTCATCGTTGTCAAAAAAGTGGACAAAAAGTGTTCCTACTCTGTCGTATCGTGGAATGGTGGTGGTTTTTTCTATCCAGTTAGCTTCACCTTTGATTGGCCGATTCCAGCGAACTTTAACTTTCATTCCGGGCTGCCATTGATCAGGTAGCGTGAAACCCAGTGCTGCAATGGAATTTCCCATTTCATACGGAAAGCAATTGAAGGAGTACTTCATGTCCCTTGCCATCGTGCGAGGCTCCTGGACTGCATATGAATCGATGTATGCATCAGTATGATTGGCACACGACATTGGTGCGGCTGTTGATGGAATCGGAACGAATACGGGACGTTTGAATTTTTCTGCTTGCGTGGTCGTGTGTGGCGTGGTGGCACAAGCAGTGAGGCCGACTGCGGCCGTGATTAACAGCGACCATTTAATGCAAGCGATGTTCGTTAGTGCAGATTGGACAAATGTGTGCATTTATTCTTCCTCGGGTGGTGCGATGGTGACGCTTCTGAGAATCGGGTATTTCGGACTTCCTGGATAGTAATGAGCAGAAGAAACCAAGCGTACTTCATCATTTTCAAAAAAATGGACGTCAAGGGAACCAACTTCGTCATACTTTCTAATCGTGGTCGTTTTTTCTATCCAGTCGCGTGCATTAGGTTTCCAGCGAACTTTAACTTTCATTCCCGGCTGCCATTGATCCGGTAGTAAGAAGCCAGCCGCAACGATTGAGGTACCCATTTCATTCGGAAAGCAATTGAAGGAGTAGACCATGTCTCTTGCCATTGTGAGCGGCTCCTGAACTGCATATGAGTGTATGTAGCCACTCGTATGATTTGCACAGGACATTGAAACCGGCGTTGAGGGAATCGGCACGAATATGGGCCGTTTGGGCTTTGCTGCTTGCGAGGTCGTGTGCGACGTCGTGCCGCAAGCAGTGAGACCGAGGGTGGTAGTGAGTAATATCGCCCATTTAATGGAGGCGAATGTCCATGGCGCAGATTGGATCATTGCGTGCATTTACTCTACCTCGGGCGGGGCTGTTGTGACATTGCTGAGAATGGGATGAAGGGTACTTCTTGGAAAATAGAACGCTGACACGACACGCACTTCATCGTTTTCAAAAAAATGGACAAAAAGTGTTCCGACTCTGTTGTACCGTGGAATGGTGGTGATTTTTTCTATCCAGTTAGCTTCGCCTTTGATTGGCCGATTCCAGCGAACTTTAACTTTCATTCCCGGCTGCCATTGATCAGGTAGCGTGAAACCAAGTGCTGCGATAGAGGTGCCCATTTCATGAGGCCAGCAATTAAAGGAGTACATCATGTCCCTTGCCATCGTGCGAGGTTCCTGAACTGCATAGGAATCGATATATGTATCAGTATGATTTGCACAGGACATTGACACAGCTGTCGATGGAATCGGTACGAATACGGGCCGTTTGGGCTTTGCTGCTTGCGAGGTCGTGTGCGACGTCGTGCCGCAAGCAGTGAGACCGACTGCGGCCGTGATTAACAGCGACCATTTAATGCAAGCGATGTTCGTTAGTGCAGATTGGACAAATGTGTGCATTTATTCTACCTCGGGCGGGGCTGTTGTGACATTGCTGAGAATGGGATGAAGGGTACTTCTTGGAAAATAGAACGCTGACACCACGCGCACTTCATCGTTGTCAAAAAAGTGGACAAAAAGTGTTCCAACTCTGTCGTATCGTGGAATCGTGGTGGTTTTCTCGATCCAGTCGCGCGCATTAGGTTTCCAGCGAACTTTAACTTTCATTCCTGGCTGCCATTGATCAGGTAGCAAGAAACCAGCCGCAACGATTGAGTTACCCATTTCATTCGGAAAGCAATTGAAGGAGTACTTCATGTCTCTTGCCATCGTGCGGGGCTCCTGGACTGCATACGAGTGAATGTACCCATTCGTGTGATTTGCGCATGACATTGGAGCCGGGGTTGAGGGAATCGGCACGAATACGGGCCGTTTGGGCTTTGCTGCTTGCGAGGTCGTGTGCGACGTCGTGCCGCAAGCAGTGAGACCGAGCGTGGTAGTGAGTAATATCGCCCATTTAATGGAGGCGAATGTCCATGGCGCAGATTGAATGATTGGATGCATTTATTCTTCCTCGGGTGGTGCGATGGTGACATTGCGGAGAATGGGGTGGTGTGTGCTTCTTGGAAATGGGAATGATGACAACACTCGAACTTCATCGTTGTCGAAGAAATGGACGAACAATGTCTCTGGTGTGTCGTACCGCTTAATTGTGGTAATTTTTTCTATCCAGTCGCGTGCATTTGGCTTCCAGCGAACTTTAACTTTCATTCCCGGCTGCCATTGATCCGGCAGCAAGAAACCAGCCGCGACGATCGAGTTACCCATTTCATATGGAAAGCACTTGAAGGAGTACTTCATGTCTCTTGCCATCGTGCGCGGCTCCTGGACTGCATACGAGTGTATGTAACCACTCGTATGATTTGCACAGGACATTGTCACAGCTGTCGATGGAATAGTAACGAATACCGCACGTTTGAGTTTTGCTGCTTGCAAGGTCGTGTGAGACGTCGTGCCGCAAGCAGTGAGAACAAGGGCGGAGGTGATTAATACCGACCACTTAATGAAAGCGACGTTCGTTAGATGAGATTGGATAATTGCGCGCATTTACTCTTCTTCAGGGACAATGTTAAGGTTGATTGGAATAGTCAATCGGGTTTATCCGAGCGTGCGCAGAGAAGCGCGCTTTACCGCAGCTTCGACACCAAGCTTTTGCGCTTCATCCAACATATCCAGAGCGCAAAAATAATCAGGAAGCTGCAGAGATTGTGCAACCAGCACATGTCGCTCGTGATCAACGGTGATATCGCGTTTGTCCATTGCCAGCAATAGCGTGCGGATGCGTGGAAAGAGCATGGAGGGGGGTTGGTCCGGCGGCAGTGCGAACGGTTGCTTAGCAAGTTCGCGCAAAATGTAATCTGCTTCGCCACTATCGATTAACCACGCGTATTGCTTGTCGGTGATATCGATGGCATTAGATTCGCCCACCGCAGAAGGTAGGTACGATGCTGCATCAAAGCATGTTCCGTCGATGGTCGTCAGCGTGCCTTTGCGGTTGATTAAGTGCCATTTGGCAAAGCCGGAACAGAATGCTGTGCGTTGTGCGGTATCGAAGCTGTACAGAATATCTTCACTGCAAATTGTGTCCGAAAACGGGAGCGAAAAACACATCCCGTCAGATGTTGTGCGGATCTGTAAGAATGGCGCGAAGTGGCGTTTTAGCGCATGGATGGTGAGTGGGCTTTGTAGAATACTGAGCATCGGCTTACCTGCACAGCTTTTAAGTACACCGGGTAAATTCATTGCGGTCATGGCGATGAGGAAGGGGGCACATTCTTCCAGTTCGCTCAATACCGTCTTGTCGTATAGAGACATAACTTCACTGTTTTCGCTTCGACTTTTTTTCCACATTTCCATACCGAAGTCGTCATCAAAGGTACCGTCGATCAACACGAAGGTTGATAGCTGAGCGTGTTTGGTGCTGACTTCGGTTAAGGTCGCTTCGATCTTGCTGAGCAATTCTGGATGGTATGGGTCAAGGCCGTAATAGATCATATTTTTCTTTTCAATTTAATTAGATTGGAGGAGAGCCTGCACGTGTAGCCGCGGTGCGCGCCGATTGTTGACATTCTTTGCACGCTGCTTGAGGAAATTGGTGTGATACGATCGGCACGCTGTTGGGGCCAACCGTCGAATGGCTGGCGGCATGCACTTTCCACATTCCTTTTGTACCGCTTTCAATTCCGTTGGCATTCCATTTGGCATAACTGCCGCCGCCATTGATCATGACTTCTTCGGTGGCGTTGATGACGATACGGTTGGCGGTGAGCGTAATGTTGAGTTTGGCAAGTAGATTGATGCTGTCTTTTAGCGCGGTAAGACTAATGTCGCCACTGGCAGCGACAAGTTTCATCCCTGCTTGATAGCTAAATAGTCGGATACCGTTTTTGACACTGGCGATGAGCCGTTGTCCGACCGACAAACTTATATCCAGTCCGCTGGTGAGCGCTACATGCTCCCCGCTGGCAATGTGGGTCGATTGCGGCGTCGTGGTAGCGATCCCCGCTGGACTGGCGAGTATCAGATGCGGTGCAGTTAATTCGGGAAAGCTGCCGTCTTTGGCCTCGCCGCCGGTCCCTTGAATCGCATCGTTCTGATCGGTGAGTGAAGTGGTGACCGCTTTGTGCTCATCGGCTTCAAGCGCACCATGTTGCTGCGCCAGTTCACCAAAGCTTTGCTGTTGACCGTGCGCATCGATCAGGCGCTGTGCCGTCTCGCCCAGATCGGTGATGTGGTGACTGGCATGAGTACGGCTTTCGGTGCTGATCAGCAGACCGTTTTTAGCACGGATTGCGCCATGCCCGTCGGTGCGCAGTTCAAATCCTTGACCGCGGGATTCCTTGCGACCGGCGTGGTCTTCGATGCGTGTAATGTGGCCTAAACTTAATTGGCTATGCTGATGATCGCTTTTGAGCTGGCTCTGGATTTTGCCTGCCGTGTCATCCATGACCAGATGGTTGCTGCGTCCGCTGGCCGCATTGCCACCGTCGGGCGTCAGTTCGCGTGAGCGAAAGCCCGATAACGCGCTTTGACTCGGCAATGCCCACGGTGGCGTATTGAGTTGGTTGTACACCCGTCCGGTACATAGCGGCAAGTCGGGATCGCCACTCAGAAAGTCGACGATGACTTCTTGCCCGATGCGGGGAATATGCATGCCGCCGAGTTGATTGCCAGCCCACGGTGCGACGACGCGGACCCAGCAACTGCTCTGATGATTGTGTTGGCCGAGGCGGTCCCATGGAAACTGGATCTTGATGCGCCCGAGGGTATCGGTCCAGATGTTTTGTCCCTGCGGACCGACCACTGTGGCGGTGGCGGGACCGTGGGTGAACGGTTTGGGTGTAGACCGTTGCGGTCGCACGTTCTGGCTCGTCGGTTGGACGGTAAAGTCGACGTGGACGCGATAACGTTGCCGGTGTGCATTGTCGGACGCCTGCGTTTCTTGCGCGGCTTCGTCGATCCTCAGTGTGGTCGATAGGATCACATACTCGGCATTGGCGGCGGTCTGCGGATGACGCGCCAGCGTAAAGATGCAACCGGGCACCATGCCGCGCAAATGACCTTGGCCTTGCGCTCGTTGGCCGACGCTGTGTAGGGCTTGCATGCGCAAACGGGCGATGAAATCGCCTTCGGCAAACGGATCATTCTGGCTTTCCGGGTTGGTGCTTGCTGAACCGGAACCCGCCTTCGGCTGGCTATAATGCGCGTCGGCATGCCATTCGTAGACCGCTTGCTCACTGTGCGCAGTGGGGCGGGGATCGTAGCGGTTGGCGGTGAGATTGGCCTTGGGCCTTGTGTAGTCATAATCCCGCGTGGTGTACTGGCCGGAGGTAAGTTGATGTACGGGTGAAAAGGCATGAATACACTCTTCATCGATATGTTTGCCTTCCGTATGAAACTGCACCACGTGATAAGCGCTGCTGGGCGAATTCTTATGCGCACCGATGCTGTCGATTAAGACCAGTCGATGGACGCCATTATCATGCTCGAAGAAATAGTTGATTCCCCATTCTTCGCACAATCGACTAAAGAACGTAAAGTCGCTTTCGTTGTATTGGGTCTGATAGTCGCGTTTGGGATAAGTCTCAATGAGACGCTTGTCGACTGGAAAGGCGTAGTCGGCAAACAGCAGATCGATGATCTCGATCACGCTTTGATCCTGAAATATCTTGCAGTCGGTGGTCAGTGTCGCCAGATGCAACCATGGGCGCAAGGTGACTTCGTACAGCGCATGGCGTCCTTCCTGACGCAGCACACGGGCAGCGGTAATCAAGCCGGAGATTTCACGCGTCCCAGCACCGATGTTGCCAAGCAGATTGTCAGCAAATGCGCTGTCGAAAAATCCACCGCTGCCATCCAATGCAATCATGATGGTTAACTCGCGACCAATGAAATCGTCAAGATTGACATTGCCGATATCTTCACTCAGATGGATCAAGGATTCGGGTGTCATCAGCACGACGGTGTAATCGAATAATGCGTTCATGCCTTCCGTGCCAGAGAGACTAATCGGCACCAGCGCAGGTTGATTCAGGCGTGTTGGAATAGCGCTGCTAGATGCGCTGAGAGTGCGACTGCTGGACATGGGGGAAGACCTTCCGCTACGAACGTGAGGACGATTTAATGCAATCTTTATCGCATTTTGCAATCGTGGAGGTGAAAAACTCTGTGGCAATATTAAACGGGAATGATCATCAATAGTGCTAAGAACTTTCTGAAAATGTATGCCATTTTCAAATTTAAGAATAGTCCATAGTTATCTTAAGTACGAGCAAATTCTTTTACTTGGAATGCTGGTTCGTTTTTATTTTTCTACAATATGCGACAGTAACGACCTTGAAAATTCATACAGGCTAAAGCAGTGCTATACCAAAAACCTTTGGATAAATACTTTGTATAAAAAAATGTCTGCGTAATTCAATAAGAGCGTTAATATGGAGAAATTATATTTCCTGAGGGGAATTAAAAGATCGCTGGCAAGTTACTAATTTGCTGCTGCTGCTGCTGCTGCTGCTGCTGCTGCTGCTGCTGCTGCGAAATTTCTTCGTACAAATGGGAGGGTCGTTCGATAAAGTAAGCCATCTGAAGTAAAACAGACAAGATGAGCTGTGTGATTACACGTCATTGAATGACGCTTAAAAAAAATCCTAACAGAGCAATCTATTTGCAGCATGCGTGTTGGTGTTACCTTTTTTATTAAAGATTCCACATCATGGACGAAGTACTCATTCTGGTTGATCAATATGATCACGCCATTGGCGTTGGTAATAAATTACAAGTACATCAAGATGGTGTATTGCATCGTGCATTCTCAATTTTTATCTTTGATAGTGATGGTCGCTTGTTGTTGCAGCAGCGCGCTAAGGATAAATATCACTCTGGTGGTTTATGGACAAATACCTGCTGTGGTCACCCACGACATGGAGAGAACAACGATGATGCGGCACATCGTCGGCTCATGGAGTAAATGGGATTCGATTGCCCCTTGCAAGAAGTCGCCGCCATTACTTATAGGGCATCGGTTTCCAATCATCTTATTGAGCACGAATTCGATCACATTTACGTTGGTAGATTTAACAGCGAACCTGTGCCAAATCCTGATGAAGCCTCGAATTGGTTTTGGATAGCCACGCCTGCTTTGCTGGAATGGATTGCAGTTCAACCCCAGGTCTTTACTGTTTGGTTTATAAAAATTCTGAATGAAGCTGGCGACGGCTGCCTGGAAGTCTGGAAGTCCTATGTGCAAAAATAAGCATATTATTTTGCCCGGTAGATTGTCAGCATGCAGAGAATTGCAATCCTAATATTGTCTTCATTTAATATATAAATAGATGCGAGTGTCTTCGCATAAAACGTCGCTAGTACGTTTGTGCTCACCAGACTGTCTCGCAAATACGACCAAGGTTTGCGCTGGTTGTTTGCAATGGCGGTACACGAACTATCGTTGACTCTATTAGCTAAAAACTCCCTGGCTGACTGAATCGCATCACGCAGTAGTTCACCAAAATCGTTTGATATTAACAAGAAAATATCTAAAAACCAGCATATGAAATCCGGATCAACAATAATCTGCTCGTCTAAAGATGAGTGCAATCAGTCTCAAATTGCCTCAGCACTCAAACGAGCCTGTTCTTACTTTATCCAAAGTCAAAATAAAACGGGGGACTGGGAAGGTGAGATGTGGTGGTGTCCGTTACCCACCGCGCAGGTAGTGTTGACGCATAAAATAATTGGGCATCCGATTGCTGATGAAAAGAAGTCTTCCATATTGCATTATTTTGCGAAAACCCAACGACCTGATGGTGGATGGGGATTCCATGATGAGTCTCATTCCTACCGCTATGTGACTACCCTAGTGTATGTCGCTGCCCGTTTATTAGGTATGTCTGCAGATGACCCTATGTTACGCAGTGCACATAGGTGGCTGGACTCTCAACCGGGTGGAGTAGATAGTGTTCCGACTCATGGCAAATTCTGGTTGGCAATCTTGGGGCTATATGACTGGCATTTTGTAAATATAGGCGGACCAGAAGTTTTTCTTACACCGCGTTGGTTTTTTTTATCACCCACTCGCTTTTATTGCCATACCCGCTCAGTTTACCGAGGCATGGTTTACCTAAAGGGCGTGCGGTTCCAATATGATTTAGGCTTTGTAGCACAGACAATACGCAATGAATTATATGGTTCCGACTCTAAAGCTGCAGATAGTAGTCAGCGCCACGCAAGTCGTCACACAATTGCATTGACCGATGTATTTCACATGCCTGCTCGTGTATTGCGTATTTTGTATGACATCCAACGTTGGAGCGAAGGTGTTCTGCCCTATATATTTGGCACAAAACGAGTGCGCCAGCGTGCCTTGGCGCATTGTCTGGGGCGTATCCTTGCTGAGCAGCGTACAAGCAATTTTCAAGGTCTTTCTAGTCTAAGCAGTAGTCTCAATATATTGGCACTGTGGCACGAAAATCCTAATCATAGTGCTGTATATCGCAGTGTAGAGATGTTGGATAGTTGGTGCTGGACTAGCGCAGCCGAAGGGACTCGTTATGCCGGCGCTCGCTCGCTGACATGGGATACGGCATTCACACTGCAAGCACTGACAGCTTCACATCAAGTAACAGAGCAAGTCATACTAGCTGTGCGTGCTGCCTATCATCGTCTCCACAATATGCAAATTACAAATGAATTACCAATTGAAGAGCGTGACGAACGAGACTCAAATTCGGGAGGTTGGTGCTTTAACGATTCAACACATCAATGGGCAATCTCTGACTGCACTGCTGAAGTAATCAGTGCTTTACTAAGTTGCCATCATCTACCAGAGGTAATCTCACTAGAAAATCGTATTTCCGTCGCTCACTTACAAGCCGCGATTGTTTTTTTGTTGACCCGGCAAAATGCAGACGGTGGCTTTGGTTCTTATGAACGTAGTCGCGGTATGCATTGGATGAATAACGCTAATCCAACCGAAATATATGGCAATTGTATGGCTGAACTGTCCTACATTGAATGTACAGCTTCTGTTTTGCGCGCCTTGTATATTGCCGTTCAGGATTATCCAGAGCTGGGATCTGAAACTGTACGTCATGCCATCAACAGATCAATAAAGTTTTTATGTGCACAGCAACGATCTGATGGCACATGGTTAGCCGCTTGGGGTGTCAACCTGATCTATTCGACTTGGTTTGCGGTAGAAGCACTATGCGCTGCACAGCTTTCTCCTTTTAATTCAACGTTGCAAAAAGCAGCTGCGTGGTTGAAAACCATACAGCACGCCGATGGTGGTTGGGGAGAGCATTTTTCTGGATGTCATACCGGCTCTTATGTAGATCATCCTGCGAGTACTGTCGTCAGTACTAGCTGGGCGAGCCTCGCCCTGTTGGCGATTGAAGGACCCCAATCAGTAGCTGGCAATCGCGGCATCATGTGGCTGGTTCAGCGTCAACAGGCAGATGGCACCTGGTCGGGCGATGCGGTGAATGGTGTTTTTTTTCGTACAGCGCTTTTGAATTATCGACTGTATAGCTGTTATTTTCCTACGTTAGCTCTGGCAAAAGCAAATCCTCATTAGGAGAGTTACTTTGATAGTTCAATCTGCCCCGTGGGTATCCGGCAAAATACCTGTTCTGGGACATCTGCTAGCGTTCCGTGGCAACCCAACGCCATTTATTCAACGTGGCCTAGAGGAGCATGGTAAATTATTTCGCTTTAAATTCCTGAGAAAAACGGTGTATGTTTTGCTGGGATCGCAGAATCATGCGGCGTATTTTCATGCGACGGATGCACAATTGGGCGTACAAGAATTTCATCGTATCCTCACTCCGGTGGTGGGAAAAGGCATTGTCTACGATACTGAACCAGCGCGGATGGATCAACAAATGCGCCTGTTACATGCTGCCATACATGAACAAGCAGCCTCAGGTTATATAGATACCATCGTTAAGGTAGTGGAAGAATTCACCTCTCGCTGTGGCAAAGAGGGAACATTGAATATCTCCATCATTATGGAGACATTACTCGTTAAAATCATGAGTCGTTTTATTCTGGGACAAGACTGTTCTTCATCGGATTCACTGCATATTTCACAGTTGTATCGTGAAATGAAAAATACTATTAGTTTAGTATCGGTTGTATGGACTAATGCCCCTTTACTGTCTCATTGGCGACGTGATCATGCGCGGCGTGAGGTGGAAAATCATTTTTTGCAGATTATTAGACAAAGACGCTTGCAAAAGATAAAAAATCAAGATCTTTTAGGATCCCTTATGTCTTCGCGCTATCCCGACGGATCTGCTTTGTCCGATGATGAAGTAATTGGATTAGCCATCATGACATTTTTTGCAGCGCAAACTAACACACCGATATTGGCCACTTGGACCGGTTTATTATTGGCGCATTATCCCGATTGGTCAGCCAAAATTCGCGAGGAAACTGAGCATCCATTGAAACAGTATCCGATATTACCAACAGCTATTCAGTCTCAATATCAGATGAGAAACTTCATCAAAGAAGTCGAACGCTTATACCCCACGGTCAATCTGATACCGCGCCAGGTATTGTATGATTTCGAAGTAGGTAATATGGTCGTGCCAGCTGGCAGTTTCGTTGCAGTTTGTCCGCCAGTGAGCCATCGATTGGCTGAGGTATTTTCTAATCCACTTAACTTTGATCCAGATCGTTTCTCTCCCGGACGTGAAGAAGATAAACGACAAGCCTTTTCATTGATTGGATTTGGGGGCGGCAGACATTTCTGCTTGGGTCAAACAATGGCGCAACAATTTATAAAACTGGTTTGGGGTCTTTTGTTGCAAAAATTTGCATTTACAGTTGATGATGCAGACTTACAAATTAATCTAAAGAAACCGCTAACTGAACCATTACGACCCTTAATGCGATATCGCCGTTATCGGTGACTATTTGACGCAGTATTACGTATGAATCATTCTGTTCTTTTTTTATCTGGAGCTATACCTGGAATAGGAGATTAACTGAATTTCGTTACCATCCCTCAATAGTGGGGACGAAAAATGTTAAGGTAATAAGCGGGAATGGTCGTCAATAGTCCTAAGAACTTTCTGAAAAACGACCACCGATTTTAAAGTTAAGAATAATCCGCAGTCTTCATATGGATTAATAAGCTCTCTCACTAGGAATACCCAAAGCATGAAATTTCTCACGCAAAAATAAGAGTAATGTGCGTAGCACGGGTGAAGCGCTGCTGCGATCCGGATAGACCATGTTGAGCGGGGTTTCTTCTCCGACGTATTGATCCAGCAATGTTACTAATCTTCCTTCCGCTAAATCCAGTCTCACATCCAGCCATGATTTGTAAGCAATCCCCAATCCGGCAATTGCCCATTCCCGCGCAATCGCGGCATCGTCCGTCATGCGGTCACCGCGCACCTTGATAACGATTGCATGTTTTCCAGAGTGAAAGCGCCAGTTGTTAAACAAACCGCGCTCGAGATAAAACAGTAGGCAGTTATGTTCGGCCAACTCTTTTGGCGTGGTCGGTGTGCCATGTTGCGCTAAATAAGCGGGTGATGCGACCGCTACGCGCCGACTCGCGGCCAGCGGTTGTGAAATCAATGTGGAGTCATCTAGTTTGCCATACCGAAAGGCAACATCAATCGGTGCACTGAAGAGATCGATAATGCGGTCGGAGAATTGCAAGGCCAGAGTTACTTTTGGATAGGATTGCTGAAAATCATTCAGCCAGGGAAGTAAGACGTTTCTACCTACGTCTGCGGGCATGGATAAGCGCAAATGCCCTTTGATTTCGCCGTCGCTACGTAAATGGGCTTCACCTTGATTGAGAAGCGTCAAAGCTTGACGCCCATATTCTAAAAATAAGGTGCCTTCCGGCGTTAAGCGCAGGCTTCGCGTGGAGCGAACAAATAATCGTGTGTTTAGGTGAAGTTCCAGGCGTTTTAGACTCGCGCTCGCGGTTGCTGGCACCAGATCAAGTTGGCGCGCAGCTTTGGATAAGTTGCCTAAATCTGCGGTGAGAACAAAAAGCTGGATGTCTGTGATTGAGTACATTGGCAAATTATTTTTGAAAGTGAATCAAATAATAGACTCTTTATAAAATAATTCAAACAGGGATAATAGTTTTCATTCGCTGAGCAGCGCCTCAATCAAAATTGATTGGTATTTGTCACTACTTTTACACCTATCAGGAGCACACATGAAAGCCATTGCATTAACGCGCTATTTGCCAATCGATCATCCAGAGTCCTTAATGGATGTGACGCTGAGTAAGCCGACGCCGCAAGGTCGTGATTTGCTTGTTGAAATAAAAGCAATCGCCGTTAATCCGGTCGACACGAAAGTGCGCGCACCAAAAGCCAAAGTTGAAGAAGCGCTGCGCGTCTTGGGATGGGATGCCGCTGGAATAGTGCAGGCGGTCGGTCCTGACGTTAGCCTTTTTAAGGTCGGTGATAAAGTTTTTTATGCCGGTGACATCACGCGGCCTGGTACCAACAGCGAATTTCAATTGATCGACGAACGCATCGCCGGCCATATGCCGAAATCGCACGATTTTGAGCAATCTGCAGCCTTGCCGCTCACCGCCATTACTGCTTGGGAAGCGTTATTTGAGCGTTTGCAAGTCACAACGCCACCACACGCCATCCCGCGCAAATCCATTCTGATCATCGGTGGCGCTGGTGGAGTCGGTTCAATTGCGATTCAATTAGCGGCAAAAGTTGCTGGATTGACGGTGATTGCTACTGCCTCGCGTCCGGAGTCGGAGAAATGGGTTCGTGAGCTGGGCGCGCAGCACGTCATTAACCATTTTGGTGATTTACAGGCGCAACTGAAGGAGAAGGGCTTTCTAACGGTGGATCATGTCTTGATTTTGAATGACACTGATCAACATTTTCCAGCGGCGGCGGCAGTGATCGCGCCTCAAGGGATGATTTGCAGCATTGTAGAAAATGCCGCGCCTTTGGATCTTAGCTTGCTCAAGTCAAAAAGTGCCGGTTTTGTCTGGGAATTCATGTTTACGCGTTCAATGTATCAGACCCCCGATATGCAAGAGCAGGGCAATTTGTTGAATGAAATTGCACGTTTGATTGATAGCAAAATCCTGGTAACGACAGTAGGGCAAGTCCTTTCGCCAATCAATGCGGCTAATTTACGGCTAGCGCATGCAACGTTGGAAGCGGGCCATGTGATTGGTAAAATCGTATTGAAGGATTTTTAACTTTTATTTTTGCCAACTTCCTGCGTGGAAAATAGTGGCAAATAATGATGGTAAAAAATCTATACTCATTCGATTCTTAGGATTCGGGCGGGCGCAAAATCCGCCAAGGTAGTATTGCTGCAACCATGGACGTTACCGCGCTTTTATGGCTAACAAAGCGCTATGGCGGTGAGAGAGATTACGTACCAATCTACCTTTAGCATGGATGTGACAACCAGTTGCGGAATCCCTCATTCATCCAAGGATTCCGCATTGTGGAAAAATTAGCACCGAAACAAGGATTTTACGGGAACGAATAGAGCGCCTTCCGAGGCATGGTTGTATAATGGCGGCTTCTGATTTAACCCGCGGCTTATAGCTGCACAACCCCTCCATATCGCCATGTTGATTTTGCCGGGTTCTAATGCCCTTCCTGCTTTTCGCTCCCAACGTCTTTTATCTCAATTACAGCTGATTGACGCCAATATAATCGGCGTTACCGGTCGTTATGATCATTTTGTCGATGCTTTAACAGTAGTGGGGCAAGATGATCTCGGTCGTTTGCAAGCGCTCCTGACTTACGGTGATCTTTTCGAGGGAACCAGCGGCGGCGAAGAATTTATCGTTATCCCACGGTTTGGAACGATTTCGCCATGGGCAAGTAAGGCGACCGATATTGCGCGCAATTGCGGGATGTCGAACATTAAGCGTATTGAACGCGGTATTTCGTATCAGGTGCACCTTAAATCTGGCCTGCTCGGCGGGGTTAAAAAACTCAGCGAAGCTAGTATTTTAGCGATTGCGGATGTATTGCATGACCGGATGACGGAAACGGTGTTACGCAGTCCCGAAGCGGCCAGCGACTTGTTCCGTGAACTAGAAGCTACTCCACTGGCTTCTATTGATATTTTGGCTGGCGGTAAAGCGGCGCTTGAGACAGCCAATAGCACACTCGGCCTTGCCTTATCCGACGACGAAATCGATTACCTTATGGCAGCGTTCACCCGTGCTGAACGCAATCCGACTGATGTCGAATTAATGATGTTTGCGCAGGCTAATAGTGAGCATTGCCGACATAAGATTTTCAATGCGGACTGGACGATCGATGGCCAGACGCAGGACAAGTCATTGTTTGCGATGATCAAAAATACCCATGAATTGCATCCGCAAGGCACAGTCGTCGCCTATAGCGACAACTCGTCGATCATTGAAGGCGCGACCGTGTCACGCTTTTATCCACGCGGCGCGGCCAACGGCAACGTCTATGAGGCGACAGATGAGTTGACGCACATCCTGATGAAAGTCGAAACGCATAATCATCCGACTGCGATTTCACCTTTTCCCGGTGCATCCACCGGTGCGGGTGGTGAAATTCGTGACGAAGGTGCAACTGGTCGCGGTGCCAAGCCCAAGGCCGGTTTGACGGGTTTTACCGTATCCAATTTGATGCTCCCGGACGCTAATCAGGCATGGGAAAACGCGGGCGATGTGACGGTTTCTGCTGATTCTGTGAGTGCCTCCGGCACCGCGATCTACGGCAAACCGGATCGTATCGCCTCGCCATTGCAAATTATGATTGACGGTCCTTTGGGCGGCGCGGCTTTCAATAATGAATTCGGTCGTCCTATATTAGGCGGTTACTTCCGTACCTACGAACAAAACGTTGCTGGCAACGTGCACGGGTATCACAAGCCGATCATGATCGCTGGTGGTATCGGCAGCATCTCAGATAAACACACGTTTAAAAATGAACTGCCGGTCGGTAGCTTGCTGATTCAACTGGGCGGTCCCGGCATGCGTATCGGCATGGGCGGCAGCGCGGCATCATCGATGGCGACCGGTACCAATACGGCAGATCTCGATTTTGACTCCGTGCAACGTGGCAATCCCGAGATGGAACGGCGCGCGCAAGAAGTGATCAACGCTTGCTGGTCGATGGGCGATACCAATCCAATTCTGTCAATTCATGACGTCGGCGCTGGTGGTTTGTCGAATGCATTCCCTGAGATTACCAACGATGCCAAGCGCGGTGCGATCTTTGATTTGCGTAAAGTGCCACTGGAAGAAAGCGGCATGGCACCGAAGGAAATCTGGAGCAACGAATCGCAAGAGCGTTACGTGATGGCGATTGCACCAGAAAGCTTGCCGCTATTTGAATACTTTTGCCAGCGTGAACGCTGTTTGTTTGCGGTAGTCGGCACCGCCACAGAAGAACGTCAATTGAAGGTCATTGATCCGCAGCACAATAACAATCCGGTCGATATGCCGATGGATGTGTTGCTCGGCAAACCACCTAAAATGCACCGGGATGTCCAGCGTCTGGCTCACAATTTGCCAGCCGCGGATCTGACCGGCATGGATTTGCTGGAAGTGTCGCAGCGCATATTAAAATTGCCGACGGTAGCGGATAAGTCGTTTTTGATCACGATTGGCGATCGTACTGTGGGCGCGACTTCAGTGCGCGATCAGATGGTTGGCCCATGGCAAATTCCGGTAGCGGATTGCGCCGTGACCAGCATGAGTTTTGAGGGTTATTTGGGCGAAGCGATGTCGATGGGTGAACGTACCCCGTTGGCGGTGATCAATGCTGCTGCGTCGGGCCGTATGGCGGTCGGCGAGGCGTTGACCAACATTGCTGCTGCGCCAATTGCTCATATTTCAGATATCAAATTGTCGGCCAACTGGATGGCCGCGTGTGGTCAGCCCGGTCAAGATGCCGCATTATTTGATACAGTCAAAGCAGTGGGTATGGAATTGTGTCCGGCGCTTGGCATCAGTATTCCGGTTGGCAAGGATTCTTTGTCCATGCGCACGACCTGGAGGGATAACGCCGAGGATAAGGCAGTGACGTCGCCGGTGTCATTGATCGTCTCTGCATTTGCGCCGGTCACCGATGTGCGTCGCGTCCTCACGCCGCAGTTGCGAACCGATGCAGGCAATACTGTTCTTATCTTCATTGACCTTGGACGTGGTAAAAACCGTATGGGCGCATCGGCGCTGACGCAGGTAATGCAGCAGATCGGTAATGAAACGCCAGATGTCGACAGCGCAGAAGATCTGAAAGCTTTCTTCAGCGCTATCCAGCAACTCAATAGCGAAGATAAATTGCTGGCCTATCATGATCGTTCGGATGGCGGCTTATTTACCACGTTGTGCGAAATGGCATTTGCCGGTCATGCCGGTTTTTCAGTCAATCTCGATATTTTGGCTATGGAAAGTGAACACGCTGCTGATTGGGGCGATTCGAAAAACTGGGCTGGTCAAGTGTCTGAACGTCGCAATGAAATGACATTACGCGCTTTGTTCAGCGAAGAACTAGGTGCTGTGATTCAAGTCCGCGCCGAGCAAAAGTCGGATGTCATGAACGTGTTGCGTACTTATAATCTTGGCGCATGCAGTCACATTATCGGCAAACCCGATGCCCGCGATGTGATCGAATTTACCCGTGATGCAAAAGTTATTTACAGCCAGACGCGGATTGCATTACAACGCTTGTGGAGTGAAACCAGCTGGCGTATCGCCCGTCTGCGCGATAATCCAGCCAGTGCCGATGCCGAATATGATCGTATTCTGGACGTGAACGATCCCGGTATCACACCAAAAATCACTTTTGATTTACAGCAAGATGTAGCAGCACCGTTTATCAATGTCGGCGCTAAACCACGTGTGGCAATTTTGCGTGAGCAGGGTGTCAACTCACACATCGAAACCGCCTATGTGATGCACAAGTCGGGCTTCACTGCGGTCGATGTGCACATGAGCGACCTGATTGCCGGACGCGCCAAACTCGACGATTTCAAAGCCTTTATCGCCGTCGGTGGCTTCTCTTACGGCGACGTGCTCGGTGCTGGTGAGGGTTGGGCCAAGACCATTTTGTTCAATAATGCGCTGGCTGATCAGTTCTCTACGTTCTTTAACCGCACCGATACGTTTGCACTGGGTATTTGCAACGGTTGCCAGATGATTGCTAATTTAAAAGGCATCATTCCCGGCGCGCAAGCGTGGCCAAAATTCACGCGCAATAAGTCGGAAAAATTCGAAGGCCGGTTTTCGATGGTACAAATCGAAGAATCGCCATCGATTTTCCTGCAAGGCATGGCCGGTACGCAAACTGCGATTGCGGTTGCGCATGGTGAAGGCTTTGCAGATTTCTCGCAAACTGGCGATATTAATCAGGCGTTGGTGGGTATGCGCTTCGTTGATAATAAAGGGCAAGTGAGTGAAGCTTATCCATACAATCCTAACGGTTCGCCGCAGGGCATTACCGCGGTCACCACTGCAGATGGTCGCTTTAATGCCATCATGCCGCACGCTGAACGTGTGTTCCGTAGCGTGCAGCAATCGTGGCATCCTGATAGTTGGGGTGAGGATTCTCCATGGATGCGCATGTTCCGCAATGCGCGGACCTGGGTCGGATAAAAAAAATGGATCTTTGATCGTTTTAAAGATGATCTAAAGTTCATATTAAAATAAGAATACAGTAGGGCGGAAGGCAGATTGCTTATCCGCCCTATTTGGTCCAGAAGTCTGTCGAATTTGGCTCGTCGCCCCACGGTTAGCGGGCTGCAAAATGATTGATCGACAGCCTCTTGGCGTTAAGAATAAATTGGAGTAACACCATGACAATGACCTACGAAGAATATCTGGATGAAGTCACCACGGTATTGACTGAAAAGTATGACCTGATTGATGCTGCGGCGATCAAGCACGTGATGCGCGCGCAAGCTGCTGATTTTTTTACTTTGCACGATGATCATGCTGAACTGCGCACCAAAGAGAATGCGGCGCTGGATGCGGTAAAGATTTTTGAGCAGAGAAACAAGTCGCGCCCTGAGGCATTTCATGGACGGTCTAAAACACCCGTTAAATGAAGACGTTAAATCAGGATGTATGAGGACGTACAAACACGCACAATTACGTATAAATACGGCAAGGGAAATGCGAAATCACGCCGTAAATTACGCCGTAAAAATGATGCTGACAATCATTGCTTTTTAGATACCTCGTTACGTTTGTCATTGCTGGCTAAGGCCAGCATCGATGTCGGACCCCGTTCAGCATTCTCCCTAACACCTGCGCTGATTACAGAAGCGCCTATTCAATTTCGACCTTTGCCATGACAGAATCCGTCCGCCTCGCCAAACACCTCTCCGAGCTAGTCTCTTGCTCTCGTACCGAGGCTGAACAATATATTCAGGGCGGATGGGTCACCGTGGACGGCGAAATCGTCGAGGAGGCCGGTTTTAGGGTGCTACCGCAACATAGTGTTGCATTGCTGCCCGATGCTGTTTTGCAACCGGTTGATCCGGTCACTATTCTGCTGCATCTGCCGCCTGGTATTGATCTGGCATTCGATCCTTCCGACTTATCGCCGATTATTCAATTCTTAAGTGCAGCAAACCTTACGGCAGATGATCGATCGGGATTGCGGTTTTTAAAACATCATTTGGTCGGTCTGTCCGTGGTCAATCCTATTGAAGCCAAGGCAAGCGGTTTGGTCGTATTAACGCAAGACTGGAAAATTACCCGGAAGTTAGTCGATGACACGGCCAAGATAGAGCAGGAATACATCGTAGAGGTACGCGGCGATATTATTCCGGATGGATTGCAATTGCTTAGTTACGGGTTGAAATTCAGTGGCAAGCCTTTGGCACCGATCAAGGTCAGCTGGCAAAATGAAACGCGCTTGCGTTTTCCGCTGAAAGCCCCGCCACGCGGTTTGATCGCGCATATGTGTGAAAAGGTCGGGCTGGAAGTGGTGTCGATGAAGCGCATTCGCCTTGGTCGCGTGCCGATGGCTGGTTTGCCAGCAGGACAATGGCGCTATTTGTTGGGATATGAACGGTTCTGATTGACGTGATTTAACCCATTGCCATGACGGTTTTGCCTCAGTTGTCTTTGAATACTGGTCGAGCCAAAGCGTCAAATCTTCGGTACTTTCAGGTTTTGTGATTTCAGGCTTGCGGAGAGGATGCCCGTTTAAGCCGACTTTAATTAAGGTAGCACCATGTTTGCTCATTTCGTAGTATTCCCGATGCAATCATTCCAGATTCCGTTCGGTCTATCGGAGGCGTCGTTGTGAGTCAACCATCGCTGATTAGCTGGACCGAAAATGATATGTTGCAGTCGATGCGCTGGCATTCCGAAAGTGGCGCGCCCACACCTAAACGCGTGGTGATAGCGGATGACCGCATGACCGCAGATGCTGCTTTTCGTCTGGCATCTGAAGGCACGGCGATGTTGTGGCGCGGTGACTTTCAAAATGCGCGCCAATTGTTGCAGGCTTTAGCGCGGCGTACTGACCGAAAACCGCCAAAGCTAGCAACAACGCCTGGCGATGTGTTCAATTTTCATCGTCAGGCGCAATCGCAGCGTGGTCGTACTTTAGCCATGATATTGCTGCCGTTTGATGAAGATTATAGTATTCCGCTGAGGCGTGCGCCAGATGTCCAACAGGCTTGCCTGGAAGCTTACGGCGTCGCAAACGGTCCTTTTGTTGCCTCGTTGCGTGAGTTGCTTGGGGTGGTCGGCGCGCATGAGTGGCGCAAGAAAGGCGTGGAGATTCCTGCGCTTGGCGAGCGTATTCATCCGCATTACGGGGTGTTTTCTCCGGTGCGTGGCGAGTATATCGGCTTAGTAGCGGAAGCGCCGCTGCCAATGACAAACCTGGCATTCGATATCGGCACAGGAACCGGCGTGCTGGCGGCAGTGTTGGCGCGTCGCGGTATTGCCCACATAGTGGCGACCGATCAGGACCCGCGTGCCTTGGCATGTGCTAAAGAAAACCTGACCCGACTTGCGCTCACCCAACAAGTTGAGCTGATGCAGGCTGATCTTTTTCCGCCCGGACGGGCAGCGCTCATTGTGTGTAATCCACCGTGGCTTCCGGCGCGCCCAAGTTCACCTATTGAACACGCGGTATATGATCCCGATAATCGTATGCTGCGCGGTTTTCTTAACGGTTTAGTTGAACACCTTGCGCCGGGTGGCGAAGGCTGGTTAATACTGTCCGACCTGGCTGAGCATTTAGCCTTACGTTCACGGGCAGCATTGTTGGCGTTCATTGATGAGGCTGGCTTAATCGTCGTAGGCCGAATGGATGTTAAGCCACATCATCCGAAAGTCGCTGATGCGTCCGATCCGTTGCACGCGGCACGGGCATCAGAAGTCACGTCGCTGTGGCGTCTGGCGGCGCGTTAATCCCCCATTCTGGGCACTTTCAAAGTTAAAGAAAGTGTAAAAAAGTAAAGTATGCAAAAGTAAAGTGTAAAACGTTTAAGAAATTTGAAAAACGGTATAGTTAATAACGTCACAATTATCGCCGCCAATAACGGCAGAAAGCAGCTTCAAAATATGTCTATTAAACCTTCGCGGACGCTGACATTTAAATGTGAAAAGTGCACTAAGCCTGTGCAGGTTTTTTTGCAAAAAGTGTCGGCATGTTCCCATATTCAGCCTTATCAGGGACTCTGCAAGTGCGGCGAATTGAAGCGCCATGCCACCGGACAAAAGGCGGCGGTAGATTCTTATCTGGCATCCCCAACCGGCGACTGGTCGCATCACCATTAAGTGTGCACATTAGCGCTAGTATTGAACTTTATTGTTTAAGACTAATTCTTGCAGGGAATATCAGAGAGTCTGATTTCCTTTTCACCTTCCGATAACTTCAAATCCGTCATTAACGAGCAGTTTTAACATCGATAGAGCCTGCAATTTTGCATACGGGTTGGTATGATGTTGACCTTGGCGACTGAACGTCGCGCTGGATGATAAAAAGAAGAGGACGCAGTGTCGGAGAAGTTAGAGCAACCACAACAGTCACCACAGTCACCACAGTCACGTCAGTTACATGTAGACGTGCCGCCGCTAGCGCTAGCAGAGATCACCATCGCAGCGCTGGTAGATGCCACGGTGAACTATGCGTCCTATCAAAATAATGTTCCGTTGATTCGTAGTCTTTCGGTCCAGAATCATAGCGATGCGCCGCTCCTTGATGTCGAGATTGTCATTCGTTGCGAGCCTGCTTTTGCTGATCCGGTTCGATTGCGATTTGCACAACTTGATGCGCACCAGACACGCCGCATCGACCCTATCGATTTGAAAATTTCCCATCGTTACCTGGCTGAGTTGAACGAGGCTGAGCGTGGTCGCATTATCTTTCAGGTCATGGCGAATAATCATGAGGTTGCCTTCGCAGAGCATGCAGTGGATGTGCTGGCCTATGATCAATGGGCCGGAACGCGGGCCTTGCCAGAATTATTGGCGGCATTCTCGTTGCCCAATCATCCGGCTATTGATCGCCTGATGGCGCAGTCCGGTGAGCTATTGCATAAAGCCGGTGCAGGACAAAGCATGAACGGTTATCAATCTAAAAACCGTGACGATGCATGGGCCCAGATTTCGGCTATTTATAGCGTTATCGGTGCGCTCAAGTTAAATTACATTAATCCAGCGGCGTCATTTGGAAACGATGGTCAAAAAATTCGTACGCCCGACCGGATTCTCAGTAGCGGTCTGGTCACCTGTCTCGACTCTTCGATGTTGTTGGTGTCGTGCATGGAGCAAGCTGGATTAAATCCCCTTGTCATCATTAAAAAAGGTCATGCGTTGGTCGGTTGCTGGTTGATCAACACGACGCTACCGAATGCCGTATTTGATGATGGACAAGCGGTTCGCAAACGCGTCGCCAGTGGTGAGTTGTTGCTATTTGAAACCACCATGCTGACGCACCGACCCGCAGCCTCGCTTCGGCTGGCCTGTGAAAATGGTCAGGAGCAACTACACGATGAGGATGCATTTCTTTTCGCTATCGATATAAAACGCGCTCGCATGGAGCAAATCCGTCCGCTGCCATTCCGTGTGCCAGCGAACGAGAGCGACGACATTCCGCAAGTGACTGAGGAACCACGCATCGAGCCGCCGCCGCTGTTGCCACCGCTCGATGGGATCAGCCTGATCGATGACGATGCACCCGTTGAAACTGCGGATGGACGTCTGGCACGCTGGAAATCAAAGTTGCTGGATTTAACACTGCGCAACCGACTGATTAATTTTAAGCCGACCAAGGTGATGTTGCCGCTGTGCGTGCCAAATCCCAGCCATCTCGAAGATGAGCTATCAGATGGGAAGGAGTGGAAGTTTCGGCATCAGTCATTATTAATGGACGCTACCAATCCAGACGATCCGCGTGTCACGGCGATTGCCGTGCGTCGCAATGGTGAAGATCCGTTGATCGCTGCTGCATTGCAAGCGTTGGCAATGCACGAGTTGTTGGCAACTGTTGACGCTAAAAAGTTGGATGCGCATTTGTACGAAATCTACAGCGTTGCGCGTTTGGGTTTGGAGGAGGGAGGCGCAAATACGCTCTATCTTGCGTTAGGATTTCTACGCTGGACTGAGGACGATCGCGCTGAGAAAACTTTGCTTGCGCCGATATTATTGGTGCCGGTGACGCTGACGCGACAATCGGTCCGGGCCGGTTACTCGATCAAACGCCACGATGATGAAACCATCATCAATCCAACGTTGATTCAGTTGCTGCGAGAAAGATTTCAACTGACGATCAAAGGATTTGATCCACTTCCGGTGGATGGCAATGGCGTTGATGTGGCAAAGATCTGGCAAATTTTGCGTCTGGCGATCAATCACGTACCTCGGTGGGAAGTCTTGGAGGATGTCTATCTGGGGATATTTTCTTTCACAAAATATTTGATGTGGAAAGATTTGCAGGATCGCAGTGATCAGTTGAGACAGAATCGGGTAGTCAATCATTTGATCGAAAGGCCAACCGAATCGATGAGCCGCGGCGAAGATATCGGCATGCGCGCAGACATGGATCAGCGCCATACGCCGGAAAGTTTGTTGACGCCGTTATTAGCCGATTCTTCCCAGTTAAATGCTGTGAGTCGCGCGGGCGCTGGACATGATTTTGCGCTTGAAGGTCCGCCGGGAACAGGGAAGTCTCAGACCATTACCAATCTGATTGCGCATTTTTTGGGGCAAGGTAAAACCGTCCTTTTTGTCTCAGAAAAAATGGCCGCACTGGACGTTGTCCAACGCCGCTTGAATGCGATTGGACTTGGCCCATTTTGCTTACAGTTGCATTCTGCCAAAGCCAAGAAGTCCGAAGTTCTGGAGCAATTGCGCACTGCGATGAATATTTCTCAGCAATTTGCGGCGGGCGACTGGCAGCGCGAAGCTGATCGCCTGGCAACATTGCGCGAGGATCTGAATGCGTTGGTGCAAGCGCTGCATCGCACTTATCCGCATGGCCAGACCGTGCGCGGGGCGACTGACAGCGCAATATTGCATCAACAGCGTTGGACTGCTGCGCCCATGCCGTGGACCAATCCAGATACGCATGACCGCGCTGGTCTTGATAGCTTGCGTGAACTGGTGCGCACGATCCAGGTAGTAGTTGAGGAACTGGGCCCGATTCAACAACATCCTTTACGCCTCATCCGTCATAGCGCGTGGTCGAATGCCTGGGAAGATCAGTTACTCAACGCAATGGCCGAGTTGGACAGTGCCTCTGAGCAAGTACAAATTGCCGCATTGGCACTCGAACCGATGATGGCGATCAGTGCTGAGGCGCCATCGCTTGCATTGCTGGAGTTTTTTGATGCGCTAGCGGACGTTTTGCTGCAAGCGCCTCAAATACCGACCGGGATCGCCGCTCTCGGCGATGATCCAACTAAGCTTAATGCATTACAAAAGTTAAGACAGCATGGCGAGCGGCGTCACCTGTTTGCGCAGCAATTGGCGTCTTTAGGTTTTAAGCCGGAAATCGCGCAAGCCAACGGTGCCGAGTTGGCGGCGCTGTGGACAGCCGCTTCGCAAACCTGGTGGCCTAAGAGTTGGTTTGCGTCACGTGATCTGATGGCGCGTTTGATGCCGCACACGCAACAACAACAGCAACCATCGGCTTCCGATATCGTGGCGATGCTGGACGCCTTGCGTGGATTGAATCAAGAAGATCAGGCCTTGAATCTGGCGCAGGCGCAAGCCACGCAGTGGTTGGGGGCCGAGTATCAGGGGCCGCAAACTGATTGGGCAGCCGTCGCGCGTTACGAGCAATGGGGCCAGCAATTTGAGTTGGTCCTTGCACGTTTTGCGACCATCACTGACGGCGTTATGGCTGCAACTTTGGCGGAACGATTGCGCCAACTTGTTCATGATCATCGTGCCGATCTGGGGCCACAAGATAGGTTATCGCTACACTTGGTTGCGTTCAAAAATGCATTCCGCGAATTCACGCTCAAACTGGCATTGGTGACCGAATATTCCGATGCCGGAGTTGATCTGGCTGGCGCTAGCCACGCGGCGGGTTTGCCGACTCGGGTGCGCGGTGTATTGGCAGGATGGCGCGCACAGCAACGCGGATTGCGTAGTTGGTGTAAGTGGCGCGGATTGCGCAAGCAGGCGGTGGATGCTGGTATTTCCAGCGTAGTGCAGGCGATCGAACAGGACCGTATTGCGTTGCCGGAGTTGATTGATTACGTTGAATATTCCTATCAGGTATGGTGGCTGAAAATCATTACTGATCAGGAGTTGGTTCTGCGTAATTTTTCCAGCGCGGACCATGATCGGAAGATTCGAGAGTTCCGTGCAACCGATGCGCGATTTCAGCAACTGACTGAGCAATACCTTCACGCGGTGCTGGCGGGTAAAGTACCGCGGATTGACGCAGGTCAAAAGCCGGATGCCGAAATGGGCTTGGTACTGCGCGAGTTAGCTAAGCAAAAAGCGCATTTGCCGGTACGGAAATTGGTTCGCGGAATTCCTACTTTATTACCGAAGTTAAAGCCTTGTTTGCTGATGTCTCCGCTCTCCGTCGCGCAATACCTTGACGCGGCGCATTCCAGTTTTGATTTGGTGGTGTTTGATGAAGCCTCGCAAATTTTGGTGTGGGATGCGGTCGGTGCTATTGCCCGCGGCAAACAATTGGTGGTGGTCGGCGATCCGAAACAACTGCCGCCTACTAGTTTCTTTGCACGTGCCGATGATGAAGACGATCAAACCGCTGGGGACGGTGAAGATACTGTGGTCCATGATCTTGAAAGCATATTGGATGAATGTCTGGGCGCGGGTATGCCGACGCTCAGACTGGAGTGGCATTATCGTAGCCGTCATGAAAGCCTGATTACGTTCTCCAATCATCGCTATTATGACGCACGGCTGATTACTTTTCCCTCGCCTGTGACACAAGATCAGGCGGTGCGGCTGGAGTTGGTATCAGGCGTCTATGATCGCGGCGGCAGCCGTACCAATCGCGCTGAAGCCAACGCCATTGTTGCTGCTATCGTGGTTCACTTTTCAGATGAAAAACGACGCCAGTTAACGATGGGTGTGGTGACATTTAATCAGACTCAGCGACGCCTGATTGAAACATTGCTGGATGAAGAGCTACGCAAAGCGCCAGAGTTGGAACGGCATATTGCTGAACACGGTCCAGAAAAATTATTCATCAAAAATCTTGAGAATGTGCAGGGCGATGAGCGCGATCTGATTTTGTTTTCGATTGCTTATGGTAAAGATGCTGCCGGTCGCATGCCAATGAACTTCGGACCGCTGAACAAAGAGGGCGGTCATCGCCGCCTTAACGTCGCGATCACACGGGCGCGCGTCGGCGTGACGATTTATAGTTCGATACGGCCCGAAGATATCGACGTTTCACGGACACGTGCGACCGGTGTCATTGATCTGAAAAATTATCTGGAATTTGCGCAGAAGGGACCGCGAGCGCTGGTTGAGCAATCCATTCCGACCGGACGCGAACCCGACAGCCCATTTGAAGTCGAGGTAATTCGCGCATTGCGCAATCGTGGCTGGATTGTCCATCCGCAAGTTGGATGTTCAGGATATCGACTCGATATCGGCGTCGTTCATCCCGACCATCCAGGCACGTTTTTGCTTGGTGTTGAGTGTGACGGTGCTACTTATCACTCACTACCAACCGCGAGAGATCGCGATCGATTGCGGCAGTTTGTGCTGGAAGGATTGGGATGGACCTTGCACCGTATCTGGTCGACTGACTGGTGGACCGACTCTGAACGGGAAATGGCAAAACTGGAGAAGGTGCTGAACAAAAAACTCACCGAATCGAGAGTAGATATGGCGGCCGTGACGGAGGCGACGCCATCCCTTGTCGTAAATAGCGAGATGGCGCGATAGTTATCATTCAGTCTCTATGATTGATTCGCTACGGATAAGTTGAAGGCCCGAATTAATGCTCACTAACGGATAAACAGGTTTACAGCACGGGACCAAACAAGCGGGCAACATGCATCGCCACACGGTGTAAATAAGAGGAGCGGGCATATTCCTCTGTGCCGATTTCTATTGCTTGTTTAAAATCCTCTTGCAGCATTGTTTCAACTTCACTGGCGAAAGCGACGTCGATATTCAGGGCGGCGATTTCGAAGTTAAGCCGAAGTGACCGGTTATCCATGTTCATGCTGCCGATGGCGGCAGTATTGTCGTCGATCAACATCACTTTTTGGTGGGTGAAACCGGGCTGATAGCGAAACACGCGGATTCCGGCGCGGACCACTTCATGCGCATAAAGTGTTGACGCCAGGAATACGGTACGGTGATCTGGGCGCGAAGGCAGCATAATGCGAACGTCGACGCCACGGAAGACCGCTAGTTGCAACGCGGCGATCAGCGCTGAATCCGGCACTAAATAGGGCGTGGTCAGCCAGATGCGCTTTTGTGCAGCATGAATCAACTGGACAAAGAACAGCGAACAAGTCTCTTGCGCATCCGCGGGACCGGTAGCGGCGATGAGGCTGGTGGCTGAGCCATCGGTTGGGCGGGGCGGTAACAACGTGAGTTGCTGGCCGGTGATCCAATGCCAATTCTCGTCAAACGCCAGTTGCAGGTCGCCGACTGCGGGGCCTTGCAATTCCATATGCGTATCGCGCCACGGTGCCAACGGCGGTTTACGTCCAAGATACTCCTCGCCGACATTGAGTCCACCGACAAAGCCCCTAGACCCATCGACCACGACTATTTTGCG
Source organism: Glaciimonas sp. GNP009 (assembly GCF_054343755.1). Lineage (NCBI taxonomy): Bacteria > Pseudomonadati > Pseudomonadota > Betaproteobacteria > Burkholderiales > Oxalobacteraceae > Glaciimonas > Glaciimonas sp. GNP009. The sequence continues at coordinate 30,861 of NZ_JBTGUV010000004.1, read as the reverse complement.
ATGATTGCGGAAATTTAGCTGGAAGCGGTTGCGCCATCGTCGCGTGGCGAATGGATGTACCTTTACGCCTCCATCGCGCAGGACGCTTCCATAGCTACTCGGCAAATCATGGCTGCCCACACCATCGTAAAGCAAATAGACGCTGACGCCAGCGGCAGCGCGTTCTAGTAGTGCCGCCTGAAGTCGGCGACCAAGTGCGTCGTCCTTGATGATAAAAAATTGCACCAAAACATAGTATTCGGCAGCAGCGATGGCAGAAAAAATGGCTGCAAATGTCGCTTCTCCGTCTATCAGTAAGCGCAAACGATGTCCGCTGAGAAAGGGTACGCCAAGCATGGCGCTGATTGCAGTGTAACGTTGTGCGGCGGGGTCGGGAGGGTATTGTCTGACCAAATCCAGTTGATCAGAGTCATCCAGTTTGCGCTTGCGGGCCACGCGTGAGTGATGCAGTTCTACGTATCCGGTGAAGTGTTTACTTCCTAAAAATAGATACGGTAATAGTGAAAAATAGGGCAGAAGTACGAGTCCAAATACCCATGCTACCGCGCCTTGTGAAGTACGGGTATGCATTAAGGCGTGTGCGGCGGCGATGACGCCAGCGACGTGTAAAAGAAAGACAGCGGCAGAAATCAGCCCAAGTGGCACAGCGTGCATTCAATTAGCTCCGATTTTGTAAATCTTACATTTTAAATAACAAAATAATACGATTTCTTAAATGCCGCGCTTGATGGGGCGAAAGACTTGTTCCCTGCGACTTTACCTCATTTAAATTCTTACTTCATTATCACTATTGGCAAGTGGGTTGGTTTGATGAAGCTGACCTTGTTTTTGGCGTTCCTGCAAATCCTGCGAAGACTTTGCAGGAATATATTCGGAGCATCGGTCAGTGCGACGAATCAGCGCAACAAGACCACGGATAGAGAATAAATCACCGATGGAAGCCGCAAAGCTTCATTTTTATCGGGTAACTGCCGTTAATGCAAAGGCAGCAAGAATGTTACCCGGGAATCATGCACAGCCCTCCCGCAGACATATTTCCTTGTTGGCAAACAACGAAATATTATAGGAGACCTCGCTGTGAATAAGCTTACTTTTACCCAAAAACTCTGGTTGCCGCTAGTTATTAGCCTGATTGCGCTGCTGGCTGTATCCGTTTTCGGTGCATATCAATCCCGTGAAATTCGTATCGAAGAGAGAAAAAATGATCTTAGACATATTTCGGAAGCAGCAATCGGCGTGATCGCGCAGTACGGTGCGCTTGTCGATAGCGGCGCGCTGAGCAAAACCGACGCACAAAAACAAGCGCTAGAGCGCGTCAGAGCAATGCGGTACGGCAAAGATGGCTATTTTACGATCTCATCCTTTTCACAAGTAGTGATTATGCATTCCATCAAGCCAGAAACGAACGGGCGCGATTTGACCGATTTTAAGGACCCGGAAGGTAATTACGTCTATCGCTTGATATCTAAAGCAGCGGCGCAATCTGGAGGCGGTTTTGTACACTATGTCTGGCCAAAGGTAGGAACAACAGAGTCGTTTTCCAAGATTTCCTTTTCAATAGCTTATCAGCCGTGGGACTGGATAGCCACTACGGGCGTGTATGTGGATGATATTGACAGCGCTTTCATGGTGTCGTTGTACCAGGCTGGTTTATTACTGATGGGGATCGCGATCTTAGTCATCATATTTGCCACTTTTACTAATCGTAGTATTTTGCGCGCCATCGGTGGCGAGCCGGAATACGCGGCTGATATCGCAAACCGGATCGCAGCAGGTGATTTGACCTTGCGTATAAATACGCGTCCTGGTGATGATCGCAGTCTGATGTATGCCATGAAATGCATGCGGGAGTCTTTGGAAAAAACAATTAATACAATCAAGAGGTCGGCCGATACAATTGCCACTGCGTCCGGGCAGATCGCCGCTGGCAATATGGACTTGTCGAGTCGGACTGAACAGCAAGCCAGTTCGCTGGAGGAAACAGCGGCCGCGATGGAGCAACTGACATCGACTGTCAGGCAAAATGCAGACAATGCTAATCAGGCAAATCAACTGGCGGTCAGTGCCTCCGACGTGGCGACCCACAGTAGCGTGGTGGTGGCGCAAGTGGTTGACACCATGGGCGCTATCCGGACTTCATCAAAGAAGATTGCTGACATCATTAGTGTTATTGACGGGATTGCTTTTCAGACCAACATTCTAGCTCTGAATGCGGCGGTCGAGGCGGCCCGAGCGGGTGAGCAAGGGCGCGGTTTCGCGGTAGTGGCGGCAGAAGTGCGGAATCTTGCGCAACGGTCTGCAGGCGCAGCCAAGGAAATCAAAGCCCTGATTGACGACTCTGTCGCCCAGGTCGGCAGCGGGAGCAAATTGGTCGAACAGGCAGGAGTGACCATGAGCGAGGTCGTCAGTAGCGTCAAACGCGTGACCAATATCATTGGTGAAATCGCCACCGCAAGTAAAGAGCAAAGCGATGGTATTGAACAAGTCAATCACGCCATTAGTCAAATGGATCAAGTCACGCAACAAAATGCGGCACTAGTGGAGGAGGCAGCGGCAGCGGCGGGTTCTTTGCAGGATCAAGCGACGCATTTGACGGAGAGTGTGAGTATTTTTAGATTGGACAATAGCCAGGAGGTGCGCGCCGCACAAGCGTTTGCGGCTACTTTATCGGGCCATTCAAAGGGGTTAACTGCATCGGAATCAGAATCGTCGAGGCGAATAGTCCAGCCGCATGTCAATGCAGCGATGAAGAAGGGCGCGACCAAAGCGACCGCTCAGGCTGTCGTTCGACCGGCTACACGATTGCCGCAGATGAACAAAACTCTGGCGCGCGAATCAACGTGGAAGGCGCCTGTAAAAAATATTAATAGTGACGATTGGACGCAGTTTTGAATGTTTCACTACGAAAATAATAAGCGTTATGCCAATGTTCTGAGTAATCAAAAAAAGCGGATGTATCCCAAAATTGTGTGGCAGTAATAGGTAAATTGGATTTTTCGGGATGGAAGTCTGTAAGCGATGCTTAATACGCGATAACCCGTGATTGGTCGGCGATTACGCAGTTATCTTGTTTTAGGCATTTTTCCTTTGTGTCTGCATACACTCCTCTTCATATACAGTAAGATTAAAGCTTGGAAGCAAATCGATGGCCATTCTTTGCGACTAGTCGACCTGTCCATCGATCAAAATTTATTCTGGGCGCGAATATGAAATTCAAAGACTATTACAGTGCCCTTGGTGTCGAAAGAGATGCCACCACTGCGGAAATAAAACAGGCATACCGTAAGCTGGCGCATAAATATCACCCCGATGTCTCCAAAGATCCAGACGGTGAGGAAAAATTCAAAGAAGTCGCCGAAGCTTACGCCACGCTGAAAGACCAGGAAAAGCGCGATGCTTATAACGCGCTAGGTCGCCATCAGCAGGGAGAAAACGTTCAGCCGCCCAAAGATTGGCAGCAAACCTTTAACGATTCTGATGCTGGCTTCGGCGACGTCGATATGGCCGACATCCTGGCTGCCTTTGCGGCTTCCCGCCATGAGGGTGGACAACCGCGTCAACGTCGCCCTTCCCACGGGCAAGATTATGAAGTCAAGGCCCCGATCACACTTGAGCAGGTTTATGTCGGCGGCGAAATCGATGTGAATTTGAGTTTGCCGGAATATGATAAACAAGGTTTGATTCATCGCGTACCGCGGACCTTCAGAGTCAAGGTGCCAAAAGGAGCCGAAGACGGTCAGCGGTTACGCTTGCCAGGCAAAGGTGGGCAAGGGAGTAATGGTGGCAAAAACGGCGACCTTTATGTCGTCATGGTGGTTATTCCCCACCCGTTTTATCGCGTCAGCGAAAAAGATCTTTATATCGATCTGCCGCTATCTCCATGGGAAGCAGTGCTGGGTGCAACCGTCCAGGTTCCCACTTTGGGCGGTACTGTTGAGTTGACGATCCCACCCGCTACGGCGGCTAATCGACAATTTCGTCTGGCTCGGCGGGGTCTCCCTTCCGCCAACGGCGAAAATGGCAATTTGTTTGCAGTTGTTCGGATTGAGGTACCAAAGTCGGCGACGCCGGGTGAGCAAGCCTTGTTTGTAAAACTTGCCGCCGAATCAACTTTTAATCCTCGTGCACACTTCAATACAGGAGGTTAGTGATGCGTACGCATATTGTGGAAGCGGTATGGCTCAATGATGCAGGCCTTTGTTCGCTAGATCAGTTGGCAGATTATTCCGGATTGACGCTGGCCGAATTGCAGGATTTGGTCGAGATGGGCGAAATTGCACCGACCAGTGTTGATGCGGAAAATGATCTTTATCAGACACATTACATCGTGATTGCCAGAACGGCGCGACGTTTGCGGGATGATTTTGAGCTGGATGGTCACGGCCTGGCAGTAGCGCTTAATCTCTTAAGACGCATTCGTGAGCTTGAGGCACAGCTGACGCACGCGCAGGCAAAATTGCCGCAATGACTGTTTCGTGGTGGGTGTAATATGTTGGTGATGGCAGATCAATAAGTTTTCTACGGCTTGAACGCTGACTGCGCAGCATTTCATCATTAAATTATTGCGAAAACGAAGAGCCGTCGATTCTACTTTTATGCTTTTGTGCCGTTGAATTTGATTAGATTGATATTCGGTAAGCCAACACTCCGCATGGCCATTAATAAAACAAAGCGGCGCCACATCCAGAGATTGTGATGGAAATAGAATTAAAACTCCTTATTGCCCCAAGTGCGGTTAGCGCTTTTAGACGGCATCCTTTGTTAAAGCAACTGGCGATCGCCAAACCTTACCAACAACAACTTGTCAGCACCTACTTCGATGCGCCGGATTGTTATCTAATGCGCCATCGGGCAGGATTTCGGGTGAGGGAAGTTGATGGCAAATTAATCCAGACATTGAAAGCGGGCGGTCAGGTCGACAGTGGCTTGCATCAGCGCAACGAATGGGAGTCCGAAGTCACGGATCTCAGGCCTGACCTGCCGGCAATTCAGGCACTGTTGAAACCCCGATCCAGATGGTTCAAGCTGTTGGGTCGACCACAGTTGATGCAGCAACTCGCCCCTGTATTCACTACGCGGTTTCAGCGGCGTATCTGGATGTTGCGTTTGCCCGAAGGTGACGAAGTAGAGTTGGCTCTCGATCAGGGCCAGATTGTCTCTAGTCATGGCGACGGCGTTATTAGTATCCCGATTAGTGAAATTGAACTGGAACTTAAATCGGGGAAGGCAGGAAATTTATTTGCCTTAGCATTAGCGCTGCAAGAGACGATAGCACTAAGCGTCGGTAATATTAGTAAGGCTGAGCGTGGTTACGGATTGTATGCACCGCAACCACCGGCGATAACAACGGCAAGCGCTCTTGCATTATCAGCTAAAAAGACGATAGGAGAGGGTTTTCAGATAATTCTTGCCCATTGTCTGGAGCAAATTCAAGGTAACGAAGCTGGCATTAAATACGGGACCGATGCCGAGAGCGTACATCAAATGCGGGTTGGCGTGCGCCGCCTGCGCTCAGCGCTCGTGATTTTTAGAGACCAGTTAGCAGAACCGGAGTTTTTACTGGAGGAGTGCAAGTGGTTGGGTAGACACTTAGGAAGTGCACGTGACTGGGAAGTGTTTGCTGGTCCTACACTGGCCGCCGCGACATTCGGTTTCAACGGACCGCGGACCGTTATGCCGTTACAGAAAAAAGCCGCTGACTTTGCGAAGAAGAGCAGAAGTAATGCTGTCAAAGTTCTCAACTCTAGCCGGTATGCACGTCTTATATTGATCTTGGGCGCATGTATCCATGATGCAAATCAGCAGTTAGGGAAAAAGTCGGACACTGCCACCTCGCTACTGGAACGTGCTAATGCACCGTTGCGCCCTTTCGCCACTGCGCAGTTGCGTAGATATCAAAAGAAACTACGTCAGCGCGGAAAGGGGCTAAGTGCCATCGATGCGACAGAGCGTCACAAATTACGGATTGCGGCAAAAAAAATGCGCTATGGATTAGCGTTCTTTTCTTCGTTATATTCTGCAAAAAAAATCAAAACGTATCTTGCCGCCCTTAGCGTGCTGCAAGATACGTTAGGCGAATTAAACGATGCGCGTGTAGCTGATGGTTTATTACAGCAATGTACAGCGGGTAAGCCAAGACTGGCCGATGTTTCTGGATACGTGCGCGATTATGTCTCAGCGCATAACGAAATCAATCTTAAAAAACTCAATAAGCAATGGAAAAAAATTAAGCAGGTAAAGTCGCCTTTTTAAACGTAACAAATTGGTAGGCCCGATTTGATGTTGTGATCCATTAATGTTGCAGGAATAGCGAAAAGGTTAAGAGACAGCGACAGTAACGGCAGATGTTTCACAGCTTGGTTGACGTAAGGCATTACTACCGCCTGATATTTTTATCTGCTGAGTAGATTGGCGCTACTCTTTTTTGGACTTTCGCTCTTGGGTGGTGACTTTTTCACAGCTTGGTTACTTTCCCTCTACTAACATCAGCAAAGCGGGAACGTCTAATAATGTAATTTCGCGGTTGTTGACCTTCAACCATCCCATTTTTTTAAAATGAGAAAGCAACCGACTAATAGTTTCGTTAGTCAGTCCTAAGTAGTTGGCAATTTCTTCTCGAGACATCCGTAATTGAAAATTCGTAGCTGAATAGCCGCGATTTTTATATCGGGTCGAAAGATTGAGCAAAAAAGCCCCAAACCGTTGCTCTGCGCGAAGATTCCCTAATTGCAGCATGGCGTTATGATCTTGTGCAATCTCATGGCTCATCATGCGATGAAAATAATGCAGCATGATCGGGACATCTTTCAAGAGATTTTCCAAGTCCGAAAACGGCACTTCACAGACTTCACTATCCTCCAGCGCCACTGCGTTACATTGATGCCGATATGAGCTGATGGCCTCCATCCCTAGTAATTCACCGGTCATTTGAAATCCGGAAATATGGTGAGCTCCGTTGGCATTAACTTGATATGTCTTGAAATGCCCGACACGAATAGCATACAGATTGACGAATGGTTCGTTCATCCGATAGAGCGCACTATCGCGCGTAATGCGCCGTCTATGTTTAACAATTTGATCCAATCGATCAAGTTCGGCCTCGGTGAGTCCGATTGGAAGGCATAGGTCGCGCAAATTGCAGTTCCCGCAATGCGTCTTTACGTTCATGACGTGTGTCGGATGTGGGGAGAGAAATGGGACTGTATTAACCATCGTGACTGATCCCTTTAAAAATAAAAAGACGCGGACGGGATGCGATATTTCTAAACCAGAATCGCCACTAAGGCGTTGATTTTCTGATTTGTTGACGATAAATTTTGATGTGGATCAGTTATTAATGTTGTCTTTATGATTACAATTGTAATCGCAATTAACTGTTCTGCAAGTCAATTTTGGAGCTTATTGCAGTCATGGGGATCACAGATTTTTAGGTGTGTTAATTTTTTGTTGATCGTATCGCTTTTTAGCCAGTATTGATCTTCCAAGGATATTTCAACAATTCGTCCAATTATGTAAGCCGTTCTCGATATTGTGGGCCAGTCAGCAGATATGCCACTTGTTGAGGTTTGAGCTCAATAGACACAGGTACAACCCGTGGCTTCGATACTGAATAGAATTTTCTTGAAAGTACGAAAATAGAGGATAGGCTGAATGGAGAGCTTTCGTTAACAAGTGAAATTGCAGGACTTATCTGGCGTCAACTATTCCTGCTATTTATTGACGTGTCATACCGGTTTTATTTATTAACCTGTTATCACGGCTCCCTTATAGGATCACTGATAAGACGTTCCAATAAGACGCTCAAATCACGCCCATGTGATGGGCCTACCGGGGAATGTACATGAAACGCACCATCAAAGTAGCTAAATCGAATATTGGTGTTTTATTGCTCTGGGCTTTATTACCTTTGTGTTTTTACGAAAACACGTTCGCAGAGTCGCCCGATACGCGACAAAAAATATATGGTGTAGAAGTACAACGGGATACCTATTTAAAAGCGGTGCGCCAGCAAATTGCCGACTTAAAAATCAAAATTGATAGTCTTAATGCTAAGGCCAAGAAGTCAGGTCGAGTTGCGAGACTGCGTATGGAGCCGACTATTCAAGGCTTTCAAAGAGATCTGAATGATCTTGATAAAAAAAGCATGGATTTGAAAAATAGTGGACTGAATGCCTGGGAAGAATTAAAAACCGACCTGGATGCTTCCATAAATAAATTGCGCTCAGCAGTTGATGGAATGTCGCGTTAATACAAATCTATCTTCCCGCCGTCAAGCGATCCAATCTGCAATTACGCACTTACAGCGTGGAAATGATTGTTTCCACTAGTACTGCTGCGCTTTTCAAATACACTAAAGCAAAGATCTACGTGCGGTGCTCCTGCTTTTTCACGCTCACTGAGCGTGTATCGATATAATTGCGTTGAAGCAGTATTCTGTGTAGGCACAACGATTAGAGGGCGTTGATGAAAACGCCTTAAACGGTTCGTTCACCGTCGGCTAGTCGCCCGGAATTCGCAAACTTTACACCGATTTACAAAGTGTTTACTCGACCAACAATGACAAATATTATTAAACTATCGACAACTTCATCCTTATTTGCAACTTTATTTGAAACACTACGTAAAGATTATTTTTTTCTAATTTTATTCGTCATTTTGCTGATTTTGTCGGCTATTGCTCCCGAAAAAATTCAGCAGTATCCGCATTTGGTCGATTGGCCCACGATTGCGACATTGACCGGTTTGCTGGCGTTAACCAAGGGTGTTGAATTAAGCGGCTATCTGTCGCGCTTGGGCAGGCATTTAACGGTATTGATGCCAACTGAGCGCGCCCTTGCTGTTTTTCTGGTGCTCGCCACCGCATTTTTGTCGATGCTGTTGACCAACGACGTAGGACTGTTCGTCATGGTCCCGTTGACACTCAGTTTGCGCACCACGATCAAATTGCCGATAACCCGCCTGATTATTTTTGAAGCGCTGGCGGCCAATGCGGGTTCTGCGCTGACACCCATTGGAAATCCACAAAATCTTTTCCTCTGGCAGCTTTCACATCTCTCTTTTCAGGATTATGTGATCGCGATGTTACCGATGGTATGCATTTTTATGATTCCGCTGGTTTTATTGACCGTAGTTGCATTTCCCGGTTTAAAACTGATGGTTGAGGAGGATGCTGCGATGACCCCGATCAATAAAAAATTGCTTCTCATATCGCTGGCTATGTATGTGCCGTTTTTAATCATGACGGACAGGCATTATGCCGCCCCCGCTTTGTTAATGGTATTGGCGATCTTTTTATTTGCGCAGCGCAACGTGGTGGCGCGGATCGACTGGGCATTGCTGTTGGTATTCATTTTAATGTTTGTCGATTTACGACTGGTAGCGCAGTTGCCGATAGTTCATGCGTTGGTGGAGAGTGTCGGTCTTGCCGAATCGCAACGACTCTATCTTGCCGGTATCGTGGCGTCGCAATTCATCAGTAATGTCCCCGCTGCGATTTTGCTTGCGGAATATAGTGGCGACTGGCGATTGATCGCTTTCGGCGTTAACGTCGGCGGATTTGGTTTTATGTTGGGTTCACTCGCTAATATTATTGCGCTGCGTATGACACCGGACAAAAAGGCGTGGATCACCTTTCATGTTTACTCGATTCCGTTTCTTTTAGTTGTTGCTGCGTTGGTGTATGTCTGGTTATTTCTTTAGAAGAGAGTATTTTTTTTTACCCAAATAGCTGTAACGCGGATTTACTTGGATGACTTCTTGTTTGATTACTCGATCATGAGAATGAAGCGTGGCAAGCATCAATAATCCTTGATCGCTTCCACTACGATATGCAGCGTGACCGCATCGCTGACAAAAGGTACAAAACGTCCCAAGTGGTAATTACTTCGGAGAATTTTGACGAAGCCATTCGCACCGCAAGCCCGCTTTCCGTACAGCAACATAAAGCGACAATTGAAATTGGTTATTTCCAGCGTCACGTTATGGGTGACATCTTTAATAGTTAGATCGCCCTGGACCTGCTTGAGATTGTCTCCGTCAAATAGTAACTGCGAAGAGGTAAATAGTATTTTTGGATATTTTTCGGCATCAAAAAATTCGCTGGCACGTAGTGCTTTATTAAATAACTCGGTACCGGTATTAACAGATGCTGCTTCAATCTCGATCATGATTTCACCGGTTCCTGCAGCCTGATCAAACGCAATGTAGCCGCTGGTACGATCAAACCGATTGCGCTGCATCGATAAGCCCCAATGGCTATATTCGAATGACGAAAACGTATGGTCGGAATCAATTGTGAAGCGCTCCGTCGCACCCGAGCTTGAACCAGCACTTGCGCTAAAAGCGAGGGCGATCAGAATGATTAACCCATTTTTTACTTTGATAACTTTGGCGCGCATCAGGACTTCCCTCTAGGTTAACGGCCTTCAACCTTGGTGTTTTCTGGTGGTATTAGGTTCTTCGAAATTGCCGCTTTATAATAGGCCAAATGTTCCCTCCTAACGATCAAAATTTGCTGGTTATCGCCGAAGGCCTTAGCATTCCTCTTGCAGAAGTTGAGATGACCGGCGTGCGCGCACAAGGGCCGGGAGGTCAAAACGTGAATAAGGTGTCGTCCGCTATCCATTTGCGTTTTGATATAAACGCATCGTCACTTCCTGTTATTTATAAAGAAAAACTGCTGGCGCTGCAAGATCAGCGCATTACCAAGGATGGCGTGGTGATTCTGAAGGCGCAACAATCACGCAGTCAGGAACAGAATAAGGTGGATGCGCTAGAGCGACTACGTGCGCTGGTATTAGGTGTGACCGTGGTACAGAAGCGTCGTCGCCCTACGAAACCGAGTTATTCTTCGCAGCTTAAACGTGTTGAAGGAAAAACCCGGCGGGGCAAAGACAAGGCGATGCGCGGCAAAGTGATTTTGTAGGGTTTGAGCCGAACGTCAAGCCAAGCTAAAATGAGACAACAAAAATTAAGGTTTGGCGGGCAATGTGGCGATAGTGCCGACCATGCCATTTGGCAACATCAGCGAATTTACGGCGCATTGGCGTAATGCTTTATCTAACCTTAAATCCCACTCTGTAATACCTAAACAGAGACATTTAAGACTCGCTTCATATCGCGTCCACTGTTCCGCAAATGCAATCGCACGCTGGTTTTCGGGCTTGCTCAAAATACGGTTATAAATAGTGCTTCCGAGATAGTCTTGGGCTACCTGTTGCCAATCAGAAATGCTGTCGGTTCGCATCGTATCGATACCGATTTTGCCATACAAGTTGATGGCTGCGAGTGAAAAACCAGCTTCATGGGTTATCGACAGTCCAATCTGCTGATGAGGTAAAGCTAATCGGATGGGGTGACCGGGTTCAGAAATCAAGGGCACCGATTGCGGTGACATATCAAGCAAAATACCGAGTGTTTCACGCAGCGCCGCACGGACTAGCTTCCGGGCGCTATCACGGTTTGTTGTTTGCGGTGTAATGATACTGATGGCGAGAATCAACGGTTTTAGCTCGCCACCACCGACAGCCCTCATAGCGCGCACTTGCTGGATATGAGGAGCCGCTAGCGGCCAGGGAGTGACGGAGATTGGTTGCCCTGATTGATACGCTAGCATGATTCAGAGCGCGCAAATGACGTTCATTTCGATCCCTTTAACTCCGGTGCGGCAGGACAACCACGCCAACTGGTGCCAGCAGGTATTTGCTCGCCCTTCATAACAAGTGTCAGCGCGCCCAGCTTGGCGTTATCACCGACCACCGCGCTGTACAGAACTGCGCTCCGAGGCCCCATATAGACGCGGTTTCCGATGGTGACGTGATCGATCTTCATGACGCGGTCTTCGAACAAATGGGTTTGTGGACAAGCCAAAGCGTTGAGTTCGCTGTAGTCACCAATGGTGACGCAGTCAAATTCGGTAATGTCAGTGGTGTTGAGATACACGCCGCGTCCAATTTTACATCCCAGCAGGTTGAACGCCAGCGGTAGCCAAGGGGTTCCGCGCAGGTAATTGAGTAAGTTCGGGACAGCGATTCCCTCATACAGATTGGTTACGCCTTCAGATAGCCATACAAAAGGGGTCCACATTGGGACGCTGCATTTATGATAACGCTTTAATAATAACCATTTGATACAGACGATCCAAATAAACGTCCCGACGCCGTACATCAGCCCTGATAACGTCAGTAACCAGATTACTTCGCCCCAAAGTCCTGCACCGGCTAGCGGCATCAGGTTTAATACCAATGTATAACCGACGGCAATCACGATTGCGTGTGGTGAGACGATACGGAAGGCTTCTACTAAACCGCGACCAAGGCGGCGGCGCTTGGATGGTCGGAATGTTAAATGCTCAGGAAATCCGCTGACTTGCTCACGCGCTGGAAGGTTAATCGGCGGCGATCCTAACCAGACGTCGCCGTTGTGCATTTTGTCGTTGGCGGGTGCGCGCGAGTGAACGCCAATCAGGACGTTTTCTGGCAAAGTGGTGCCGTCGGGAATATAGGCACCATTACCGACAAAACTACGGCGTGAAATGACAGTTGGCTGCATCCGCATCCAGCCGCCGTCGATTTGCTCATCTCCAAGCAGAACGGCGTCGGCAATAAACGTTTCTTCGCCCAAAGTCAGCATATCCGGCACAACGCCCAGCGCAGTCGAAATTTCAGCGCCACGACCGACCTTGGCACCGAGCAGACGATACCAGAACGGTGCGTAAATGGTCGCGTATACGCCGTGCAGAACACTCAGGCTGGACTCCTGAATCTGGTTCACCAGCCATTTGCTGCAATATTTATTGCTCCGCACCGGCCAGCTACCGGCTTTGAGTCGCGGCAAAATACTCCAGCGAATGCCAGCCGAAAGTAACGCCGTACAGATAATCAACACCGCTGTCGCAGGGAAGGCCATCACAAAATATTTTGTTAGCTGGAAGGTTAACTGATTACTTTGTAACCATGGGAAGCGGTCATAGTTATCAAGCCAGTCGATCAGAATAAAACTAGGAAAAACCGGCATGAAGAACAGCGTGGTGATCAGTAATGCGCCTAATAAAAAGAATATCGATTCGCCAACTTGACGCTTACGGGTTACGGGTGGTCGTGGTGAGTTAGAGCGTTTGTCGAAAGCGCCCATATCTCGCGCCGGTGAACCACCCCAAATCCGGTTCGCCGGGACGGACTGACCATCGCTTAGCGCGGACTGTCCTTCCAGATGGCCGAATTCTCCAATAGTCGTGTTTCCCTCCATGACGACGTAAGAACCAACGTTGGCTTCTCGACCAATCGCAATCTGCCCTATGCGCAATTCACCGTGCTCTACACGTGCATTTTCAAAATTGACAGCATTGCCTATCGTTGCGCCGTCTTCAATGATGAGCAAATCATGTACGCGTAACATAATTGAACCAATTAACACCTCCGAGCCAATCCGCGCGCCGAGTGCGCGCAACCACCATGTGTAAATCGATGAGCCGCTAAGCAAATAGGTCGGCGCTGCCTCAATCAGACGATCAGTCAGCCACCAGCGATAATAGGTTAATCCCCACAGCGGGTAGCGCCCGGGTTTAAGGCGTCCTAGAATTAACCACTTGGCAGCAATAGCTATGCCGAATTCAAAAAACGTTGCCAGTAAAAATACGCCGACCGACATGACAATTGCACGTGGAATTGAATCTCCAGGATCACCGGTAAAGAAGTGATACGTAAAAAATGGTGCGAGCCATTGCATCATCCGCATTGCCACTAACCATGGCACAGCTGCGGCTTGGGCGGCTCCACAGAACCAACGTTTCAACGACGATGGAGCGATCCAGGTGGTATCGACTGCAACTGGGATTTCGGGCACTTCTGATAAAGCTGCGGCGATGCGACCAATCACGCGATTCATGTAGATGTCGCGTACGGTGACGTGGGCAAAGCGAGGATCGGTTCGCAATGCGGAAGCAAGTCGCGCGGCAAAGAGTGAATGACCACCAAGATCGCTAAAGAAGTCGGCATCACGACGAATAGGTTGACCGGGGAATAATTTGATCAATGCGGCGAATAACGCTTCTTCGGCTACTGTTTCTGCTGTGTCCGAGCCAACGCTTGCTGTCCCGACGGGGCTGACCGTAAGTGGACGTATTTTGAGGGCTTTTCGGTCAATTTTGCCCGATGTCAGTCGTGGCATCTCGCTCATCAACTCAAAAAATCCCGGCACCATGTACGGCGGCAGAAGTTTCCCGAGCGCTGCGCGCAGTGTGCCAGTAGCAATCGTTGCACCATTTTCTGGAACAATGAAAGCGATCAGTTGATCGATACCGTCATCATTGCGCAATATGACCGCGACTGTCCCGACGCCGGGTTGTCGCGCCAATACTTCTTCGATTTCGCCTAATTCGACGCGAAAGCCGCGAATCTTCACTTGATCGTCGGTGCGGCCCAAACATTGAACGCGTCCGTCAGTGTCGATCCGTGCCAGATCGCCGGTACGATACAGGCGGCCATCATGTGCGCCGGATGACCACGGATTGACTAAGAATTTTTCTGCGGTCAGGTCAGGGCGGCCGAGATAACCAGCGGCGACGCCAGGGCCGGTGATACACAGTTCGCCGGTATCGCCACGCGGCATCAACGTCAGACCATTTTCAGTCGCGGGATGAATGATTAGCATGCCGTAGTTTGGCAAAGGTGAACCAATTGTCACCGGTTCGTTGGCACGTAATGCCGCTAAACTGGCAGAGACGGTTGCCTCGGTCGGTCCATAGGTATTAAATATTTGTAGTCCTGGTTTAGCCCATCGATTGACCAAAGCCTCCGGACACATTTCTCCACCCAGATTGATCAGGCGCAGGCTTGGGATATCTTGATTAAACAATGCCAGCAAAGTGGGCACAGCGTGCAATACGGTCACGCCGTTTGCGGCCAATGCCAGCGGTAATGCCTCTGGATCGGAGGCGAGTTCTTTTGGCGCGATCCATAGCGTCGCACCAACCAGATAGCTGATCCAGATTTCTTCAAAAGACATGTCGAAAGCGACAGAAAATCCTTGGTAAACGCGATCTGACCCGCGCACGCCCAGTACCGCATTTTCGCTACGCAGAAAGTGGCAGATGCCGCCTTGGGTGATTTCGATACCCTTGGGCTTGCCGGTTGATCCGGATGTATAAATGACATAAGCCGGATGGGTGCTTAACAAGCCAGTACGACTTTGAAGCGGCGTTTCCAGCGGCGTAAGCAGATTTTCTATCGTCCAGAGGTGGCGACCAAGGTTCTCAAGCCGTGATGAAAACAAAGCGCAGGTAACTATACCCGGTGCGCTGGCATCTTCGAGGCAGACTGCAATACGTTCAACTGGGGTGTCAGCATCTAATGGTAGCCATGCTGCACCGGCTTTGGCTATGGCGGCTTGCATGATGAGCAAATCAATTCCACGTGGAAGCCATAAGCCTACGATTTGGCCCGGTTTTACACCTGCGTCAATGAGTGCGGAAGCGGCGCGGTCGGCGGCCTGATTGAGTTCTTTATAAGTGACGCATCGGTCTGCAAAAATTAACGCGATCTGGTCAGGCGACCGCCGTGCGGTGTCCTCCAGAAGATCTGCGAGAACTTCGTTGCGTATGAGTTCTGGCTGAATGGGGCCAAGTAGAATGTCAGGATGAACAACGGCTACTATTTCAACGATGCGAGCGAGCGAGGATGAGGTCATGAAGGGTGGTGCGGATCAAAGCAAAGATGTTAACACGGGCGCAATCTCGTAACATCGTCGCTTAAGAAATATCGCAGCCTTTTCATCAATTCAGCAACAACAATTGATAAACAACGGTTAAATCAGACTGAGTGCGACCTATCAGAAGTTGACGCCTGTATGGGGTGGTGGCGATAACTCCGGTCGGTTGGCGTAATTTGTCGCAAAATAATACCCACGTGGCCATTGCTGGCCGAGTGGGTATGCATGTTGAATAGATCCATTTTTAAAAATATTTACACAAACGCCCCAATTTTCTCCACCACGGCATTACGTACCGATCCGGTGACCACAAACGACTGCGCCATCAGAATATCGTCATGGAACCAGCGGTCACCGTCCAGGCAGGCCGGAATCTGGCGGCGGATTTCCTCGTAGGCGGCTTGCGTGCCTTGGCCCAATACAAAGTCTGGAAGCAACGTTTCGGTCATCGTCAGGGCTTGTGCGGCTAACAACATTTCAACGCCGATAATATATTGCGTGTTTGCCACGACTGTCGCGGCCTTGCGGGCGCACCAGGTCGAGTTGGAAACGTGGTCTTCGCTGTTGCCTTTGGCCGGAATACTATCAACGCTGCCGGGCATACACAAGGTGCGGTTTTCCATCACCAACGAACTCAACGAGCATTGCACCACCGGATAGCCGGTATTAACGCCACGCACGCCGCTCATCAGATTGCGCGGCAAGCCCCATGACAAGGTCGGATCGATCAGGCGGGCGACGCGACGTTCGCAAATACTACCCAAATCCGTCATCACCATCGCCATCAAATCCATCGCCTGCGCCAGATATTGGCCATGGAAATTGCCGCCGGAAATGATTTCAAAGCCGCCACCTTCTTTGCCGAATATCAAGGGATTATCGGTGGCCGAATTGATTTCCTTGTCGACGATGTTATCGATGTAATCGAGCGCATCGAACACCGGTCCGTACACTTGCGGTGCACAACGCAGTGAGTAGACATCCTGAATCCGCGCCGTGTACGGAATGTCAGTGCGGCGGGATTCTTCGGGAAACTGTACGGCGCGGGCTTCATGCGTGGTGCGGGTTGAACCTTTGAGTAATTTGCGCACGACCGCTGCCGTTTTGATTTGACCGGCATGGGGACGTGCCTGCTGAATGCGTGGATCAAAGGCGGCCATTTCGGCCCGCATTGCTTCCAATGTCAGGCCTAATGACAGGCAGGCATCGGTTAAGAGATGACGGGCATCGTGGGCCACCAATACGGCAACAGCCAGCGAAGCGGTGCAACCATTAATGAGCGCCGACGCATCCTTGGCTTGCAAATCAAATTTGACCGGCGCGATACCCGCTGCGGTAATGGCTTGCGGTGCGCGCATGCGCAGGCCCTGATACATGACTTCGGCTTCATCGAAACCGGCAATGGCCGCCGCCAGATACGATAGCGGTGCCAGATCGCCGGACGCGCCGACCGATCCTTTTTGCGGCATGATCGGGTGAATACCGGCGTTCAGAAAAGCCAGCAGACGATCCACCACTTCAACCCGCGGGGCCGAATAATTACTCGCAAAAGCGTTGGCGCGCAGCAACATCGTGGCGCGGCTGACTTCTTCCGAGAACGGTTCGCCGATCCCGGCGCAATGGGCCTTGATCAACTGGGTCTGAAACAAGGCGATATGTTCCACCTTGATACGGGTGTCTTTGAGCAAACCGACGCCGGTGTTGAAGCTATACATCATGGGCGCATCATCGTGCATCCAGGTCGCCTCAATAAAGTCGCGACTTTCTTTTAATGCCGTGCGGGAAGACTGCGCCAGCGTCACAGGCAGATGCGGCGCACGCGCCACGCTGACGACTTGCGCCGCGGTGAGGGTGAAACCGTCGATGGTGAGAGTGGTGGTGTTCGTCATTTTTCTTTCCAATTCCTGGGTTAAATTTTTTGTCTTGGAGATGTCTTAACTTTTGCCGTGCTTTAATAAGCCGGAAGCTTGACTGATCACAGATCCGTGTTGCGGCGTCAGATTCATCGTTATTTTTTAAATTGTTCGACAAAATGTGTGAATACTTGCGCTGCCAGTGCAGCATCTTCAGCAGTCATGATTTCATCAGGGTGATGGCTAATGCCACCGTTACCACAGCGGACAAACAACATCGCGACATCAGTAATTGCAGCCATCGCCATGGCGTCATGACCGGCACCAGAGGGAAGGTGGCGCACTGGCAAATTGCTGGACGCAATAGCCTTTGCCAATTGTTGTTGTAACCACGGCGCGCAGGGAACACTGACGGCGTCATGGGTTTGGCGGGTCTTGATGGTAACGTTGCGACGATGCCCGATCCGTTCAATCTCAGCGCGTACATCTGCAACGGCAGCTTGCCGGATCGTATCGTCACCGGCACGAATATCAATGGAAAAGAGTGCCTTGCCGGGAACGACGTTAGCAGCGCCGTTTGGTACATTAAACATACCAACCGTGCCAACCAATCCCGGCGTGCCCTGACACCTTCGTTCTATCAATAACCCTATTTCGGCCGCAGCCATCGCTGCATCGCGGCGCATTTCCATCGGCACGGTCCCGGCATGCCCAGCTAGTCCGTCGATTTCCACCATGAAACGAGAAGCACCGGAAATGGCGGTGACGACGCCAACCGGCAATTGCTCGTTAAGCAATATCGGTCCTTGCTCAATGTGGACTTCGACAAAGGCCAGCACTGATTCCGGGGCATAAGCCGCTTTGGCCAAACCGACCGCATGAAAACCGGAGGCCGCCATGACTTCGCGCATGCTTAGTCCAGCATCATCGAGATTATCGAGTACCGCCATATCGAAGGTGCCAGCTGCTGCACGACTGCCGAGCAAGGTGGCCTTAAAGCGGACGCCTTCCTCTTCAGCGAATCCGATGACTTCAAGCGCGAACGGGAAGCGTTTTCCTGCTTTATGCCATTGCTGAATGCAGGCAATGGGTAACAAAATCCCGAGATTACCGTCATATTTGCCGCCGTTTCTGACCGAGTCAAAATGTGATCCTGTGACGAGAGCGGGTGCATCCGCGGTGATGGCTTCATAGCGGCCAATGACATTACCCGCCATATCGCGCCGGACCTGCATTCCTGCCGCGCACATCCATTCGGCTAATTGCGCAGCTGCGGAGTGATGCGCTGACGTCAGGTAGGTGCGGGTCAACATGCCTTCTACTTCGGTGTGCCGCGCTAAGTCCTCAGACCATTGCATTATTTGATTGCCGCAATTTTCATCCATCGAATGGGCCACTTGATTTGGTGTTGGATTTAATTCCATGCCTGTCTCCTTTTGGTATTTTTGGATATTACTCTTGAATTCATTTATTGCATACAAAAAAAGTATGCACTATATTGCGTGTAGGGCAGTCACCATCTCAGCACTTTTAGTTTTGCGATTGTGGCAAGATCTTGATGTCAAAATTAATATTTCTAGTTACTAGGAGACAAACATGCAGCGCTTGTATAAATCACTTTTTGGACAGGTCGTTATCGGCTTGATTTTGGGCATTATCGTGGGAGTGTTGTATCCCAAGTTTGGCGAAAGTATGAAACCGCTTGGGGATGGTTTCATCAAGCTGGTCAAGATGATCATTCCTATGATTGTGTTCTGTGTCGTGGTGCAAGGCATTTATGGCGCAGGCGAGCTGAAAAAAGTTGGTCGGGTTGGTTTAAAGGCACTGATTTATTTTGAGGTGGTGACAGCCATTGCCTTGGCTTTGGGATTGTTGCTAGCGTTCGTGTTTCACCCAGGCGCTGGAATGAATATCGATGTTGGCGCTCTGGATGCCAGTTCGCTGTCGAATTATGTGGCAACGGCCAACAAGGTGAGGGGAACCGGCTTCGGTAATTTTGCGATGAAAATTATCCCTGATACGGTTGTCAGCGCTTTTACATCAGGTGATGTGTTGCAAGTTTTGCTTTTCTCTATCATTTTTGGTTGCGCGTTATCGTTGATCGGCGAGAAAGCCGCACCGATCGTGACGATCGTCCACAGTATGTCGGCGGCATTTTTTAAATGCATGTCATTCATCATCAAGCTCGCGCCTTTGGGAGTATTTGGTGCGATTGCTTTTACTGTCGGCAAATACGGCGTCAGCTCTCTTCAGCAATTAGGTTATTTGGTGGCGCTATTTTATGCGTCGGTCGTTTTATTCGTATTTGCCATTTTAGGGTCGATCCTGCGACTTACCGGATTCAGTATTTTTAAACTTATTAAATATTTGCGCGAAGAGTTGATGGTAGTGTTGGCAACGGCATCGTCGGATGCCGTGTTGCCACAGATCATGAAAAAGCTTGAATATATGGGCATTAAAGATTCGACCGTGGGCTTGGTGATTCCGACTGGCTATTCATTTAATTTAGATGCGTTCTCGATTTATCTGACGCTTGCTGCTGTTTTTATTGCTCAGGCGACCAACACTCCCTTAGCGACTACCGACTTATTAGCGATTCTGGCGGTTGCGTTGATCACCTCGAAAGGTGCGCATGGCGTTCCCGGCTCGGCGATTGTGATTCTGGCGGCGACATTGTCTGCGATTCCTGCTATTCCGGTGGTTGGTTTGGTGCTGGTACTGTCGGTTGACTGGTTCATGGGTATCGCTCGCGCGCTTGGCAATTTACTTGGCAACTGTGTGGCAACCGTGGTCGTGGCGGTATGGGAGAAAGATATTGATAGAACACGTGCGCATGCTGTGTTGAATGGTGACGTTGCCGCGATTAAGGCATATGACGAGCAAAAAAATCGCGAAAATTTGCGTCAGGATGTGCGGCCGGCCACTGATTTGAATTTGCAGGCCGGGCATTAAACAATCCGCTGCTCATTTTTGTAGGGCTTAAGTAGAGCTGCAAAAAAGGGCGTTAATCATTGATGCCGGCATCAATGTAAATGGTGTTTTGCTCTTGTGATTAAATATGCGTGTCCGTCGAATGGTTGTGGTGCGATCTCGACGGACAGTATTTCTCATTTAGAATAGAAGTTTTAAAAATAGGTTTTCCAAGTACAATTTCTGCCTTTAGATAACTTTAGCGCTTTTAAGGTCAGTAATAATATGAACATGCCCTTGAGCCCAGTCATTTCCGATAGTTCGGACGACATCGCGGCCGACATTGCAATGGCGATCGCGGAGCAGCGACTGCCGCCAGGAACTAAATTGCGTGAAGAAGCACTTGCGCGTCTGTATTCAGTCAGCCGCACCAAGATTCGTGCGGCCTTGGTGATGCTGGCAAAAGATAAATTAATTGATTTGATACCGGACAAGGGGGCATTTGTCAGCCAACCCACCGAAGAAGAGGCGCGCCAACTATTTTTTGTGCGGCGAATTCTGGAGGAAGCGCTGGTACGAGAATTTGTGGCGAAGGCGGGAATCGATGATTATTTAGAAATCGATCGCCATCTGGAGTTGGAACGCGATGCATTATCAAAAGAGAATCCGCAAACGCGTTCCAAGCTATTGAGTGACTTTCACATATTGTTGGCGAAGACGGTAGGCAATCAGGTATTGACCGATATTCTGGTGAAGTTGGCAGGCCGGAGTTCGTTGATAACGATGCTATACCAATCAACACGGGACGCCGTCTGTTCATCGGATGAGCATCTGGCTTTTATAGCTGCCGCAAAAGCGGGAGACACGGAAAAAGCGGTCCTATTGATGCGGCATCATCTCCACCATGTTGAGTCTGCGCTCCAGTTTGAAAGGCAACCGGCAAGCGATAAAAAGGATTTTGTGAAGGCGCTCCTGGCTTAAGGTATTCGTAAAGAGCAATGTTGATATCAATTGTTTGTCTAAATGGTTAGACCTCAACAGGTTTTTGGACGGCAATTCGACGTTGTTTTTTAAAAAAATCCCATAACAGTTGGGTAGCGTCCGGGCCTTCGCATGCGTTGTATCGTAGTGAGCAGTCTCCACCGCTCCACGCATGGCCGAGAGTAGAAATCTCATAGACTTGGATCAGACATTTGCCTGCTTGGTAGTATTCTTGGATGGTGTAGGGTTTGTGTGGATTTCGGCTGTTGGCAGCGCTTCCCGTCTTGGCAGTGACGACGACTTTACTGTCTTCTGCTATCTTATTCAACGCTTTAAATTGTTGGGTTAATTGCAATGCGTTAATGGGGCGGACAACATTGTCTTGCAGGCCGTGAATTAACATGACCGGCATCGTCGGGAATAAAAGGTATTTTTGACTAATAGTGTCGATAATGTCAGTCGCGCTTTTGAGTGCCCCCCGTTGCATCACGCCATAGGCACCGATAATAGAGTGCCCTACGCCAAAAACGGTTCCCGAGTGTATGCCCACGGCGGTAATCAAATGTGGATAATTAAGCGCCACAATAGAAGCCATCGTAGCGCCGGCTGATAAACCCGCTATATAGATGCGCGTTGTGTCAATTGGGTGTTTGTCTGCGACAATATTAATGATCGCAGCAATACGTTTGGCATCGCCGCCTCCTGCCTGCGTCTCTCTGTTATACCAATTCCAGCAGCGTTTCATGTGTGAACTATAGGATTGCTGTGGATATAAGACAGCAAATCCTTGCTTCTCGGCCAATTCGTTCATTCTTGTGCCGCGTACGAAGTCGTCTACATTTTGATTGCAGCCGTGGAGCATGACAACTAGAGGAAGTTCGGCCCCAATAGCGCTGGCGCTGGCCGGTAAATAAAGCCAATATTGCATGCGGCGGCGCGTTATCGCAGCACTGTCTTTCGTTGATAAATAATAAAAAGGCAGCCAGCGCCCGGGCAGTGCCGGGCTTGTGGGCGCTTTAGAGGTGGATTTACCAGCGGACGTCGATCTTATGGATCGCTTGGCAAGTGGGGTGGCCTTCTTAGCCGTTGATTTAGTCGATTTACGTTTTGCCGGCGCGGGAGGCGCGAGGAACGTTTTAACCAATTTTTTATGTTGGCTTTGTTGCGATTTGCTAATTTTTTTAATGCTTCGCAACCACAATCGACTAAGGGCTTTTAGCATATGAGCTTGACCAAATAAAAGAGCTTTTAGTGTAATGGGATTTACTAAGCCTCTGCAATTCCTATGTAATTATGGTCTGCTGATAGTTAGCTAGCCGTTGTTTTTCCTGATTCGGTACGCAGGGCCGTATCGACAATAGTCTGTGCTTCTTCGACGATTTGCTGCAAATGTGCATCGCCTCGAAAACTTTCCGCGTAAATTTTGTAAATCTCCTCAGTGCCCGAAGGGCGTGCTGCAAACCAGCCATTTTCTGTACAAACTTTTAGGCCGCCTATGGAGGCATTATTTCCTGGCGCTTGGGTAAGAATGCTGGTGATTTTCTCACCAGCCAATTCTGTCGAGTGTATTTGTTGTGGAGAAAGTGCCGCAAGCGTGGCTTTCTGAGGGGTTGTTGCAGGCGCTTCGACCCTGTCGGAAACGGGCGTTCCTAATTCTTCGGTAAGCTTTTGATAAACTTGTGCCGGGTTTTTGCCGTTGCGTGCTGTCATTTCGGCTGCTAATAATGCAGGTGTGAGACCATCCTTATCCGTTGTCCAAACAGTACCGTCGCGGCGCAAGAAGGAAGCGCCAGCGCTTTCCTCGCCTCCAAAACCGAGAGAGCCATCGAAAAGGCCATCGACAAACCATTTAAACCCGACCGGTACCTCGTACAGATTTCTCCCTAATCTATTGCATACACGATCAATCATTTGGCTACTAACAACCGTTTTCCCCACACCGGTGTCTTGCCGCCATTGAGGGCGATGGCGGAACAGGTAGTCTATTGAGACAGTAAGATAGTGATTTGGCGGCATCAAACCATGCGTGCGTGTAACAATTCCATGGCGATCATGGTCAGTGTCGCAGGCAAATGCGACGTCAAACTGATCCTTGATATCTATTAGACGCTGCATTGCATAGGGAGACGATGGGTCCATACGGATTTTGCCATCCCAATCGCGGGTCATAAAACTGAAGGTAGGATCAACCGTTGCACTAATCACCGTCAAATTGATGTGGTAATGTTCAGCAATTCTGGCCCAATAATGGACGCCAGCGCCCCCGAGGGGGTCGACACCCAGCCGAATGTCAGCACCACGTATTACTTCCATATCGATGACATTGCCCAAGTCGGCAATATAGTTACCCAGGTAATCGTGGCGATGGGTAGTGGGCGCGAGCAACGCTTTTTCAAAAGACAACCGCCTTACGCTCAGCAGACCATCTTTCATAAAGTCATTCGCGAGCGCCTGTATCCCCTTAGTAATGTTGGTATCCGCCGGTCCACCATTCGGTGGATTGTATTTGAAGCCACCGTTATCAGGAGGATTGTGGGACGGAGTGACGACTATGCCATCAGCCAGGCCTGCTGTGCGACCTCGGTTATAAGTCAGGATCGCGTGAGAAATTGCCGGCGTTGGCGTGTACTCGTCGTTTTCGGCAAGCATGACATTCACGCCGTTTGCCGCCAATACCTCGAGTGCGCTAGCCGCAGCGGGAGCAGAAAGCGCATGGGTATCTACTCCAAGAAATAGCGGGCCGGTAATATTGTGTTGTTTGCGATACTGACAAATGGCTTGCGTGATGGCGAGTACATGCCACTCATTAAATGTATTTTGAAGCGATGAACCCCGGTGTCCGGAAGTGCCGAATGTGACCTGTTGTGTAACATCATGCGGATCGGGGCGATTGCTGTAGTACGCAGTGATGAGTCTTGGAATATTAACGAGCGTGTCGGGCGAGGCTAGTTTGCCAGCCATTGGGCTTATATTCATGGCGCTCTCCTGTAGAAGTTGGGTACTTTTACGATTTTCGTTGCTGTTGCTGGTTGCCAATTAGCTACTATAAGACGGTGTGCTTTCCCAGCCGACTCTGCATACGGAATCTTAGTCAGCTGTTGATGGTGTTTTGATAATGCGCTCGTTTTCGCCGTTAAATATGAATTTGCGGGCTTTATCCGATCTGTTCGGACAAATAGGGCTTAGGAAGTAGACCACTTCATATCAGGTACAGTTCAAGAGGGAAGCTGGAGGCTAGTTCTAGCGATTGCCGCCACGCCACGATTTTCTTGATCTAAGTGGTCGAAAAGAGTCAAGCCTGCTGAGTGCCTTATTTTGATTAATTAACAATTTATTTGATGACTTAAAAAATGTTTAAAATTGTTTATAAAATTGCTTGCCAGTGTTGAGATGTGTTGCTATAGTTCGGCCTCTGTTGAAAACGACGCGAAATACTGAGTACGGCGCAAGCGGTGCGAAGGGCGAAATTGGAGGCGGAAACGAGGTTGTAAAGTGGGGTGTTTTGAGCGGTAGTTGTGAGTTGATTTGGTTTTAAATTGTTTCTAAAATGATTTAAAAAGAAGTTGACGAAAAGTTCGAAGTGCCACATAATCTCATCTCTCTGCTGCTGACAAACAAAACGCTTTGTCAGCGCTGCGAACACCGAGCGTAAGGTTGGGTGTGACGCCAAACAGAGACAGTTCTTTAACAATTAACAGCCGATAAGTGTGGGCGTTTAATGAAAGTGCAGCGTGAACTACTTCGGTGGTTTGCGTATAACTTAAAACATTAAATGTTCACAAAAGAAGAAAATAGGATATTTGCCTGAGTCAAATTGGGGAGATAGCCTGTCAGTATTTTGAGTGAGCGATAGCAGCGATGCTAGGCAGCAATGCCACAAAACAGAGATTAAACTGAAGAGTTTGATCCTGGCTCAGATTGAACGCTGGCGGCATGCCTTACACATGCAAGTCGAACGGTAACAGGGAGCTTGCTCCGCTGACGAGTGGCGAACGGGTGAGTAATATATCGGAACGTGCCTGGTAATGGGGGACAACTAGTCGAAAGATTAGCTAATACCGCATACGCCCTACGGGGGAAAGAGGGGGCTTCGCAAGAACCTCTCGTTATCAGAGCGGCCGATATCTGATTAGCTAGTTGGTGAGGTAAAGGCTCACCAAGGCTTCGATCAGTAGCTGGTCTGAGAGGACGACCAGCCACACTGGGACTGAGACACGGCCCAGACTCCTACGGGAGGCAGCAGTGGGGAATTTTGGACAATGGGCGCAAGCCTGATCCAGCAATGCCGCGTGAGTGAAGAAGGCCTTCGGGTTGTAAAGCTCTTTTGTCAGGGAAGAAACGGTCTTGGTTAATACCTGGGGCTAATGACGGTACCTGAAGAATAAGCACCGGCTAACTACGTGCCAGCAGCCGCGGTAATACGTAGGGTGCAAGCGTTAATCGGAATTACTGGGCGTAAAGCGTGCGCAGGCGGTTTTTTAAGACAGGTGTGAAATCCCCGGGCTTAACCTGGGAATGGCATTTGTGACTGGAAGGCTAGAGTGTGTCAGAGGGGGGTAGAATTCCACGTGTAGCAGTGAAATGCGTAGAGATGTGGAGGAATACCGATGGCGAAGGCAGCCCCCTGGGATAACACTGACGCTCATGCACGAAAGCGTGGGGAGCAAACAGGATTAGATACCCTGGTAGTCCACGCCCTAAACGATGTCTACTAGTTGTCGGGTCTTAATTGACTTGGTAACGCAGCTAACGCGTGAAGTAGACCGCCTGGGGAGTACGGTCGCAAGATTAAAACTCAAAGGAATTGACGGGGACCCGCACAAGCGGTGGATGATGTGGATTAATTCGATGCAACGCGAAAAACCTTACCTACCCTTGACATGGCTGGAATCCTTGAGAGATCAGGGAGTGCTTGAAAGAGAACCAGTACACAGGTGCTGCATGGCTGTCGTCAGCTCGTGTCGTGAGATGTTGGGTTAAGTCCCGCAACGAGCGCAACCCTTGTCATTAGTTGCTACGAAAGGGCACTCTAATGAGACTGCCGGTGACAAACCGGAGGAAGGTGGGGATGACGTCAAGTCCTCATGGCCCTTATGGGTAGGGCTTCACACGTCATACAATGGTACATACAGAGGGCCGCCAACCCGCGAGGGGGAGCTAATCCCAGAAAGTGTATCGTAGTCCGGATTGTAGTCTGCAACTCGACTACATGAAGTTGGAATCGCTAGTAATCGCGGATCAGCATGTCGCGGTGAATACGTTCCCGGGTCTTGTACACACCGCCCGTCACACCATGGGAGCGGGTTTCACCAGAAGTAGGTAGCCTAACCGCAAGGAGGGCGCTTACCACGGTGGGATTCGTGACTGGGGTGAAGTCGTAACAAGGTAGCCGTATCGGAAGGTGCGGCTGGATCACCTCCTTTCTAGAGTTTGCCCGGACATTAAGCGTCCACACTTATCGGTGTGTTAGTTAGAAGAAGAACAGTCATATTAGGAACGTGCTAATCAGGACGGGTCTGTAGCTCAGTTGGTTAGAGCACCGTGTTGATAACGCGGGGGTCGTTGGTTCGAGCCCAACCAGACCCACCAGTTATAGAGGTACGATTTAAGGGGGGCTTAGCTCAGCTGGGAGAGCACCTGCTTTGCAAGCAGGGGGTCATCGGTTCGATCCCGTTAGCCTCCACCATTTACTTTGCTGGGCACACCGCCTGGTGCATAAAGTAAGCGTAAAAAATCAAACCTAAGTCAGTATTTGCGCGGGGTAGTAGCGTGAAATAAAGCGATTTAGGTTTGATCTTTTTAAGATCATTGGCTGTTTGTTCTTTAACAATTTAGAAGAAGTAAAGATTCGTCTGCGCTACGACAGTAGTGTGGATGGGTATGATTGTATCAAATCAAAAAGTATTAAAGAGTTCTCAAAAGAGCATACGTAAGTATGCAAATGCGATAACACTTTGGATACGGCAAACGCTAAAGTAATACTCATAAGTAATATCCTATAACCGGTTTTTGGTCGTGAACGCGATCAGAGGCTAACGTTATAGGGACAAGTGAATAAGTGCACATGGTGGATGCCTTGGCGATTACAGGCGATGAAGGACGTAGTAGCTTGCGATAAGCTGCGGGGAGCCAGCAAACAGGCTTTGATCCGCAGATTTCCGAATGGGGAAACCCACCCTTTATGGGTATTGCATACTGAATACATAGGTATGCAAGGCGAACGTGGCGAACTGAAACATCTAAGTAGCTACAGGAAAAGAAATCAACCGAGATTCCCAGAGTAGTGGCGAGCGAAATGGGAACAGCCTGCACGATTTAGCATCAGCGATAATGGAACACTCTGGAAATAGTGGCCATAGAGGGTGATAGCCCCTTACATGAAATCGGTGGTGTGGAACTAAGTGTGCGACAAGTAGGGCGGGACACGTGTAATCCTGTCTGAACATGGGGGGACCATCCTCCAAGGCTAAATACTCGTAATCGACCGATAGTGAACCAGTACCGTGAGGGAAAGGCGAAAAGAACCCCGGAAGGGGAGTGAAATAGATCCTGAAACCGTGTGCATACAAACAGTAGGAGCGGACTTGTTCCGTGACTGCGTACCTTTTGTATAATGGGTCAGCGACTTACATTCAGTGGCAAGCTTAACCGTATAGGGAAGGCGTAGAGAAATCGAGTCCGAATAGGGCGTTCAGTCGCTGGGTGTAGACCCGAAACCAAGTGATCTACTCATGGCCAGGATGAAGGTGCGGTAACACGCACTGGAGGTCCGAACCCACTAATGTTGAAAAATTAGGGGATGAGCTGTGGGTAGGGGTGAAAGGCTAAACAAACTTGGAAATAGCTGGTTCTCTCCGAAAACTATTTAGGTAGTGCCTCAAGTATCACCATCGGGGGTAGAGCACTGTTATGGCTAGGGGTTCATTGCGAATTACCAACCCATTGCAAACTCCGAATACCGATGAGTGCGAGCTTGGGAGACAGACGCCGGGTGCTAACGTCCGACGTCAAGAGGGAAACAACCCAGACCGCCAGCTAAGGTCCCAAAGATTGGCTAAGTGGCAAACGAAGTGGGAAGGCTAAAACAGTCAGGAGGTTGGCTTAGAAGCAGCCATCCTTTAAAGAAAGCGTAATAGCTCACTGATCGAGTCGTCCTGCGCGGAAGATGTAACGGGGCTAAGCCAGTCACCGAAGCTGCGGATATGTACCTATTTATAGGTCATATGGTAGGAGAGCGTTCTGTAAGCCTGCGAAGGTGTCTTGTAAAGGATGCTGGAGGTATCAGAAGTGCGAATGCTGACATGAGTAGCGATAATGGGGGTGAAAAGCCTCCACGCCGTAAGCCCAAGGTTTCCTGTTCAACGTTCATCGGAGCAGGGTGAGTCGGCCCCTAAGGCGAGGCAGAGATGCGTAGCTGATGGGAAGCAGGTTAATATTCCTGCACCGTCGTGTGATGCGATGGGGGGACGGATCGCGGAAGGTTGTCCGACTGTTGGAATAGTCGGTTTTTGGCTCAGAGAAGGCTGTTAGGCAAATCCGGCAGCGTAATTCAAGGGGTTGAGACGAGTGAATTTATTCATGAAGCAATCGGAAGTGGTTCCAAGAAAAGCCTCTAAGCTTCAGTCACACGAGACCGTACCGCAAACCGACACAGGTGGGCGAGATGAGTATTCTAAGGCGCTTGAGAGAACTCGGGAGAAGGAACTCGGCAAATTTGTACCGTAACTTCGGGATAAGGTACGCCCCGGTAGCTTGACTGGCTCGCGCCAGAAGGGTGAAAGGGCTGCAATAAAAAGGTGGCTGCGACTGTTTAATAAAAACACAGCACTATGCAAACACGAAAGTGGACGTATATGGTGTGACTCCTGCCCGGTGCTGGAAGATTAAATGATGGGGTGCAAGCTCTTGATTGAAGTCCCAGTAAACGGCGGCCGTAACTATAACGGTCCTAAGGTAGCGAAATTCCTTGTCGGGTAAGTTCCGACCTGCACGAATGGAGTAACGATGGCCACACTGTCTCCTCCCGAGACTCAGCGAAGTTGAAATGTTTGTGATGATGCAATCTACCCGCGGCTAGACGGAAAGACCCCATGAACCTTTACTGTAGCTTTGCATTGAATTTTGAACCAATCTGTGTAGGATAGGTGGGAGGCTTTGAAGCGTGAACGCTAGTTTGCGTGGAGCCAACCTTGAAATACCACCCTGGTTTGTTTGAGATTCTAACCTTGGTCCGTTATCCGGATCGGGGACAGTGCATGGTAGGCAGTTTGACTGGGGCGGTCTCCTCCCAAAGTGTAACGGAGGAGTTCGAAGGTACGCTAGGTACGGTCGGACATCGTGCTGTTAGTGCAATGGCATAAGCGTGCTTAACTGCGAGACTGACAAGTCGAGCAGGTACGAAAGTAGGACATAGTGATCCGGTGGTTCTGTATGGAAGGGCCATCGCTCAACGGATAAAAGGTACTCTGGGGATAACAGGCTGATTCCTCCCAAGAGTTCATATCGACGGGGGAGTTTGGCACCTCGATGTCGGCTCATCACATCCTGGGGCTGTAGCCGGTCCCAAGGGTATGGCTGTTCGCCATTTAAAGTGGTACGTGAGCTGGGTTTAAAACGTCGTGAGACAGTTTGGTCCCTATCTGCCGTGGGCGTTGGAAATTTGAAGGGGGCTGCTCCTAGTACGAGAGGACCGGAGTGGACGAACCTCTGGTGTACCGGTTGTCACGCCAGTGGCATTGCCGGGTAGCTAAGTTCGGAAGAGATAACCGCTGAAAGCATCTAAGCGGGAAACTTGCCTTGAGATGATATTTCCCGGGAACTAGATTCCCCTAAAGGGTCGTTCGAGACCAGGACGTTGATAGGCTGGGTGTGGAAGCGTAGTAATACGTTAAGCTAACCAGTACTAATTGCCCGTGAGGCTTGTCCCTATAACCTTAGCAGGTTATAGATTAAGCTAATGAGATATGTGTTTGCCTGAAAAGTGCAATCATACCCAGCAGTGCGGTGACACACCCTTGTCACTGCACTGCAGTAATACAAAACTTTACTTCTTCTAGATTGCGTTGTTTGTTGCCCCATTGGGAACACACGACACTACAGTTTATGCCTGATGACCATAGCGAGTTGGTACCACCCCTTCCCATCCCGAACAGGACCGTGAAACGACTTTGCGCCGATGATAGTGCTGCAACCAGTGTGAAAGTAGGTCATCGTCAGGCTCTTATTAGAAAACCCTCTCCGAGTAATCGGGGAGGGTTTTTGCTTTGCAGAAACGATTTATGCAATGACAACACCCAACACCCAACACCCAACACCCAACACCCAACACCCAACACCCAACACCCAACACCCAACACCCAACACCCAACACCCAACACCCAACACCCAACACCCAACACCCAACACCCAACAC